>LT984854.1:0-4428 GCA_900258555.1 uncultured Desulfobacterium sp.
TTGATCTCTATCCGAGAAGAAAACCAGCGGCATTCCAGGTCATCAATGCATGACCACAACATATTGGGGTCACCCACACAAATGTGCGATGCCCCGCTTTTATTAATGTATTTGCAGAGACATATAACAAAATCACAATCCGAGCTGAATCCTTCTTTATAGGAGATACGAAAATACATTTTTTTTCCGGTTTTTGACGGCCTTTCAGAATATCGGAAACCGATTTTATTTTCGTTTATTAATATTCGGATAACTCCTCTTTCTCTATTTATCCCAGGCACAATTCCGTGCAGCAGTAACTTATCTCTTAACTCTTCCAGATGCTTTGTTATTTTAGAATCTCTAAATTGTCTGATCTTAAACAGAATGCTTTCATGTTGCTTTTCCAAACGCTTTTTCTTAAGAGCTAATGTGTATGGGTATCCGTATATTTTTTCATATGTTTGACGAGCATACTCTCTTGAAAATCCAAAATATCTGGAAACGTCCGAAAGACAATATTCCGGATTATCTATTATTTCTTTAAATCTGCTGATCGCATTGGGGCCATAAGTATTTTCAAAACGTCTTACAAATATACTCCTTCTATCCTCAATTCCAAAATCCTTTATCAGTCGCCCGATATATTTTGGCTTTGTATTTAATATTTTTGCTACTTCATAATTATAAAAGGCCTCCCTTTCAATCTTCTGCTTAATAAAGTCATATAAGCTGACTCCATATCGTTTCCTCAAGAACAGTTCCAGTTGGCCTTTAACAATGTCAATCTTTTTCAATTCCATTAGACTAACTCGCTTCCATCATTATTTGTAAAATACTTTTATAATTGCGCCCCGAGATGAAATCCATTGTGTAATGCCGCCAGCATGTCTCCAAGCAGATTTGATGATCCGACTGAATAAACATTTTTTCCCGCGGATCTTATTTGCTCCTCTAAGCTATGGTTTGATTTTCCTCCCGAGGCTATTATCACAGTTTCACAATCAAGAAATTTAACAGTACCACCATGCTCGACTTCAACACCCGTAAGATCAATCTTACGCACCGATGAGCCGGTTAATATATTCACACCTCTTTCCTGTAGTGTTATAAGCAAAGGAATTTTTACAAGCATAGGCATATTAGATCCGACATCTTCCTTAATCTCAACAATGGTTATTGCTTTTCCTTTTTGACTGAAAGATTCAGCTGCCTCAAGGCCAATCAGCCCACCGCCTATTATAACAACTTTGGCACCAACATTCGCCTCATCCTCAAAGGCCTTAATTGCGCTGATAACATTGGAATTCTCTATCCCGGCTATTGTCGGCATCATAGTCTCACTTCCTATAGCTACAACAACAGCATCCGCATCAAAATGCCCTACCGTCCGGGCACCGGCTAAAGTATTCAGTTTCACTTCAATTCCAAGGCTATTGACACGAAAGATCAGGTATTCCATTAGCTCGCGAAACTCTTGCTTTCTAGGAGGCATCATGGCCAAATGCATTTCACCACCAAGCCTGTTTTCCTTTTCCCATATGCTCACCTTGTGGCCTCTTTTTGCCGCAATTATGGCTGTCATAAGGCCTGCCGGCCCCCCCCCTATTACAAGGATTTTCTTAACGCTGTCGGGAGGAACTCTATCCAGCATTATCTCATATTCCCTTCCCACCAGAGGATTAGCCAGACAACTAATGGGATTACCGGTTTCAATATTTTTTACACAGCCCTGGCAGCACGAGACACACGGCCTGATTTCCGCAGCCTTGTTGTTCATAGCCTTATACGGCCACATAGGATCTGCAAGCAAGGCCCTCCCCAGTGCAATCATGTCCGCACGTTTTCTCTGTAGAATATTCTCTGCAAAATCTACATGTCTTATCTTATTGACAGTAATCACCGGTATTGTGACAACGCGTTTTATATTTTCAGCCAGATTAACAATGCAACCCTCCGGCATCCCAATAGGCGCCTCCGCAGGCATAAAACCTTTCTCCCACAACACGGGCCCAAAGCCTACGGATACATGCAGAGCATTAATACCGGCAGACTGAAGTTTAACAGCTATGTCTTGAATCTCCCTTAGGGTATTTCCTCCCTCTGGTTCCGCTCCGTTCATCCTGCAAACAAGCGGAAAGTCTTCTCCAATTTCCCTCTTGATTCTTCTTATTATGTTGATTATAAAGCGCATCCTGTTCTCCAGGGTGCCGCCATAGTCATCCATTCGCTTGTTTGCCCATGGGGAGAGAAACTGGCCGATAAGATACATATGCGCACAGTGTAGACCCACAATATCAAATCCAGCCTCTACTGCCCTTCTTGCGCCCTGGACAAACTTTTCAGTTATAGCCTCTATTTCTTCCACCCTTAAGACCCTTGGGACAACATGACCCGGAAACGGATGCGCCAGGGCAGACGGTGCGACAGGAAGTCTGTGCTGGGTGGTTTCAATACACCCTGTATCAGGATTGACACGGCCGGCCCTTCTTCCCGCATGAGAAAGCTGAACCATAGGAACGCAGCCATGGCTCTTAATGGTAGAGGATAGTTTTTTAAGCATTGGAATGTATTTTTCATGATCAATGGCCAGAGGGTTAGCCGTATTATTTCCTATCGGATAGTCAACAATTGCGTCTTCAATTGTAATAAGGCCTGATCCACCTCGAGCCCGCGCCTCATAAAAGCTCACCATTCTTTCGGTTACAAAGCCTTTATCAGCAAAATGATTGGTCATAGGTGCCATTACGATTCTGTTCTTAACAGACACCTTTCCAATCTTTATCGGCTCAAATAGTTTCACTAATCCCTCTCCCTTTGACCCGATTATTTTCCAAAGGAACACCTTGGATAGTTACATTCCGGGCAGTCACGACAGAGCCCGCCGTGGCCGAGAGCGGCCAGTTCCCATTTTCCAATATGCTCACCACTCAAAACCCGCGGCAGCACAAGATCCAATGCGGTTGTCCGGTGATGCAGCCCGCAGGCGGGCACGCCCAAAAGGGGGATATCATCAAAATAGGCCACAAGAAACATGGCTCCGGGTAGTACAGCAGCGCCATAATATAACTCGGTTGCCCCAGCCATTCTGATACCCTGGCGTGTCACGTCATCCGGGTCAACACTCATGCCGCCGCTTACAAGTAAAATATCACATCCCCTTTTGATGTCCGATAAAATCACTTCGGCAATTGCTTCGTCACTATCAGGGGCAAAGTCAAGGCTTATCACCTCTGAGCCGAAATTTGTAATCTTTTGAGAAAGTATAGGGGCGAAACCGTCTTCTATCAGACCATGATAGACTTCATTCCCCGTGACAATAAGCCCTGCCTTGGCATGGCGCAACGGCCTGACATTCAATATGCCGCCGCTTCTTGACGCTATGGCTGCAGCAGCCTCGATCGGCGCCCTCTTCATGATAAGAGGAATCGCGCGTGTTGCAGCTATCTGCTCTCCCTTCTTTACAGGGGTGTTGTTTTGCAAGGAAGCACACATCACCTCCTCAACCATATTGAATTCGGCCAGTGTACCGGCATCAACAGTCAGAAGACCGTCTCTGTCCGCAAAAAGTTTTATCTTTCCCTCACTGGGATCGTCATCCCATGCGATGCCTTCCCCTGAAAGAGCCCGGGCCAGTGTCGCAGCAGCCTCGTTTTCGTGTATCTCGTCCTCCTCAAGGTCAATCAGATAAAGATGGTTTTTACCTAGACGCTGGAGGTGGCAGATATCTTCATTACAGACCACATGCCCTTTTCTAAAGGCAGGACCTTTAAACTCGCCGGGACGAATCTCTGTAATGTCGTGCGCCAGCGCAGTCCCCACGGCATCCTTTAACTTTATTGTCTTTCTCATGATATTTTCGGCCCATAATTGAGACCAAGAGGCGTCATTAGATAATGATGCCTTAATAACAACACATAAATCGGCCGGTTGTTAATCTTATGCACTGCCATTTGTCATCAAGTCATCAATAAAACAGGGTGGGGTTACACATCTTCTTTACAAGAAGATGTGTATAGGAGTCAATTGACTCCATATTTTTCATGACCTGTTATTACGCTGTTCCCATGCCCTTCCGGCATATCGGGCTGGGCATGGAAACAGAAGAAGACGTCGAACAAAGATATCTCAGCGAACTTAACAATAGGCAGGCTTACCGCTTCTGAAAATTAGAGCAGGACTCAGTATCAGCGTCCACTTCCTTCGCCAGCCAGAACTTTCCTTTTTCATCCTTCTTTTCGATAACACAGTCACCATTTTTTGATCCGGCGTCTGCACTTTCTTTAGAAATAGGATTAAAGTAGGTGCATTCTTCACACTTTGGCATAGTAAGACCTCCAAATTTTAAATATAATTATGGGGCATCGCACATTTGTGTGGGTGACCCCAATATGTTGTGGTCATGCATTGATGACCTGGAATGCCGCTGGTTTTCTTCTCGGATAGAGA
>LT984854.1:8293-16487 GCA_900258555.1 uncultured Desulfobacterium sp.
CCAGCCATTCCGCGCTTCAGATATTTGTGAAGCCAGATTTGGTGGACTTTGAGGTCTGTTTTGGTATGGGCACCCAGTTGATAACGTCGCATAGCGACATGTATTAACTTTTCTTCGCCTAAAGGCGAGGGATTTCAACCATCCCTGAAAGGGACATTAATATATACAGGTTATTATAGATCAACCAGTTCAACGATATCATAGGCCTTCTTTTCCTCGGTAACTTTCTTTAGGCCATCTGTCATCATTAAGAGGCAAAACGGGCATGCAGTGGCGATAAATTCGGCCCCTGTTTCAAATAACTCTTTTGCCCTGGCATGATTGATCTTGACCCCTTCCTCCTCGGCCCAATAGTTTCCACCTCCACCCCCGCAACAAAAGCCGGACTTCATATTTCTCGGCGCCTCGACCAGGTTTCCGAGAACAGAAACAACCTCACGCGGCTCAGTTACCATTCCATTATGCCTGGCCAGATAGCAGGGATCGTGATAGGCTATGGTCCTTTGATTTTTCTTAAGACTCAACACACCGGAACTTATCAGACGATTTATAAAAATAACATGGGGAATAACTTCGTAGACACCGCCGACTTCAGGATAATAGTAGGTAAAGCTGTTATAGCAGTGGGGGCAAAGGGTGATAATTTTACTTACGCCAACTGACGCAAAATCTTCAATGTTTTGCTGTGCAAGTTCATTAAACAACAACTCATTTCCCATTTGCTTTGCAATATCACCTGTGCACCGACTTTCCTCCAGTATACCGAATGAAACCTGCGCCTTTTTCAGCACCCGGATCATTGCCCTTGCGATATCCTGTCCACGGTCTTCATAGATATTGGCACAACCGACCCATAAAAGGTATTCTGACTTCCCCTTCTCAAAAATCGGTACATCCAATCCCTTTCTCCAATCCTTTGGGCCTGCCCCTGTCCCGAAAAAGGGATGACTTCTGGCCTCTAAGCTCTTTACTGCCCTTGACATCAGCTCCGGAGCATCTCCTTCTTCCATCATCAGATAGCGTCTCATTTCAAGGACAGCCCTCAGATGCTCATTTCCAACCGGGCAGACATTGGCACAGGCTCCGCAAGTGGTACACTGCCAGAGCTGATCTTTTTCAATTGATCCCCCTATCAATTCCACCCTCTCGGCCCCATTTCGCTGATCAGGGGGGGTTGAAAGGAGCATCCGGCCGTTTGCGAACAGATTTTCCTTTATTGATAGGATAATATCGCGGGGAGATAATGCCTTACCTGTATTGTTTGCCGGACACTGGTCTGTACATCTCCCGCATTCCGTACAGGTATAGCCGTCAAAAAGCTGTTTCCAAGTAAAATCCTCAACCTTTGAAACCCCTAAAGAGCTGAGCTCCTCCGCTTCAAAGTTGATTGGCTGAAGCTTGATAAGCGGCGGGCTAAAATGCCTGAAAAAATTGGCAGGGATACCTGCAAATACGTGCAGGTGTTTGCTGTTCGGGATGTAGTCAAGGAAAAACAATAACACCGCCAGGTGCAGCCACCACATAACCTCGAATGTTACAGGATAGAAATTAGTCAGTCCGGTAACGCTAACGAAAGAGGTAGTTATGGGCATCCATCTTGCTGCCACGCCGGCGAAATGAACTTCCTCTGGATTGGTGAACCTTAAAGAATTCATTCCAAGAAGTGTCAGCATTAAGACGCATATACACGATAAAATCACATATGCTGTAAGATGATAGTTTATCTGAGCAGGTCTTAAAACGAACCTCCGAAAAAAGGCCATAACCATGGCGGCCAATACCGCTGCTATAAAGAGATCCTGTGAAAGAAGAAAAATATTGAAAAGCCGCTCACCCAGAAAAGAGAAGCTGAAGCCGTCAATGATTCCGCTGATTATGAATTCAAGCTCTCCTGGAAGTAAGATTAAAAACCCGAATATGATCAGGATATGCATTATCCCTGCATAGGTGTAGTCAGGCTTTGGTACACGAAATTGGGAGGACTGAAATATGCTTTGTTTCAAAGCCATCCATAACCTGGCACTGACCCGATCAAACCGGTTTTCCTCCTTTCCGATCATTAGGAGCCTTAAAAGATGGTTTACCCGCCAGGAAAAGTATCCCACAGATAAAATAAGCGCAATAACTACCGCTATTGTCTTTATAGTCCCATATCCGATGATCATATGATCTAGCCTTCAGCCTTTAAAACCTTAATGATTGCTGGGATCACCTTTTTGTAGTCCTCTACAATGCCGAATCTGGCCCTGTTAAATATATTGGCCTCTTCATCCTTGTTGATTGCCACAACACACTTTGCATTGGATATCCCCGCAAGATGCTGGCTTGCCCCTGATACACCGACTGCAAAATATACAGTAGGTGCAACAATCTTACCGGTCTGACCGATCTGCAGTTGAGGGGGCATCCAGCCTTCATCCACAGCTCCACGTGACGCGCCGACCGCACCCTTCAAAAGATCTATCATCTCTTTCAGCATAGCGAAGTTATCAGCGCTTCCCATGCCTCTTCCGCCAGTGGCGATAAATTCCGCATCTTCCAGAGGAACGCCTTCTGTCTTTTGCTCTATCTCATCAATAAGTGTGACCGGTCTGGTAGAGATGTTGAGGGGGGTTGAGGCCATAGTGCCGTCAAGTACGGCCTTTTCAAAATACTTGCGCCGTATGGTCAAGACGGACGGCGTTTTATTAATCTTGTAACGGGCCAGGGCCTTTCCACCGTATATGGGTTTTTCAATTACCTGATCATTACTTATGCCGGTTACTTCCGATACAATGGGCGCCGAAAGTATGGCCGCAAGGCAGGATGCAACACCGTTTCCCTCTGTAGAGGCGCTTAAAAGAATCATTTCATACGCCTCTTGCCTTATTAACTCTGCAAGGGGCGAGACCAGATTTGCCCCGATGCGGTTATCTGCCTGAAAGGCCTTGCCGAAGCCGGCCGGGACGGCGCCTTCCCCAAGGGCGACGAGATCCGGCTTTTCGCAGAAGAGCCTGCTTACCGTAACCAGTTCTCCGAGTCTGTTCTGATCAATTTTTTCTACAATCAGCGTTTTCATAGGTACCGCTCCTCTTTCAATCTCTTCACCAGCGTCAGTGCTGCCTGCTCCATGTCTTCAATTGGGAGGAACTCACACTTAGAATCCATTTTAGGCGTTTCAACAGCCACCTCTTCAGCCCCCATTTTATCGGAGTCAATTGCTGGCAGCTTTTCGACCGGCATCTTTTTGGAGGCCAGTATTCCGCGGACCGGTGGTATCCTGGGCACATTGGTCGTGTCATCTGTGATGGAAATAACCGCCTTTCCGCTGAATTGCATTTTGGTTACGCCTGTCTCTGTAATCTGATTGACATCCCAGCGATCATCCTGACGCATAATCTGGCTGACCTGGGGTATAAAAGGATATCCCATCATGCCGGCAAGTATCCCGTGGACAACACCCCTGTCCATATCGGCAGATTGCCTTCCTGCAAGCACAAGATCAACATCGCCCAACTTCTCGATTGCCATTTTCAGATTGGCGGCAATCACATAAGGGTCATCAGAACTGCCGCTTACCAGAACAAACCTGTCGCATCCCATGGCAACAGCCTTCCTCAAAACCTTGATGTCATCCTCATTACTATATGAAATAACAGTGACATTGTATGAATACTTTTCCTTTAGTTGAATTCCGACCTCTAAGGCATTTTCATCGTAGAGTCCGATCATACGGGTATATCGTGCATGAGCCCTGTTATTGACCAGTTCAAAATCCCCTGCCGGGACCTCATAATCAGGGACAGCCTTAGCAAGGACTGCGATATGCATAGCTCTCTCCTCTGTAACTATTGACCAACACCACTAAAGTTATTTGCCCTGCCATTTTGGCGCACGCTTTTCGGCAAACGCCGTAAACCCTTCTTTCCTGTCGTCGGTGTCCCTCAGTACCCCCCACAAAAGGTGGGCCATTTGAATACCATGCTCAAGGGGCATATCCATCCCGAGCACAGCAGCCTGTTTGGCAGCCTTTACGGAAAGAGGTGCATTTGATGCGATCTTTTTTGCAAGCTGATCGGCAAGTTCTATTAGTTTGTCAGGGCTTACGACATCACTGACCAGTCCGACACGAAGGGCCTCTTTGGCATCAATTCGCTCCCCTGTCAGCAGCATCTTCATTGCAACTGCTTGAGGGATCGCCCTGGGAAGGCACTGCGTGCCGTTTAGGCCCGCAAGGCTTGCAACCTTTACCTCAGTCAGTCCGAACTGTGCAGTTTCAGATGCGATCCTTAAATCGCAGGCCAATGCCATCTCCAGGCCACCACCCACCGCATAGCCGTTAATTGCTGCTATAATAGGCTTCCACATCTTCATGTAAGGTATTATCGGTATACCATCGTTAAGATAGGCCGATGCCATACACTCACTGGGAGGCGGGGCCTTCTTCATATCTGTGCCGGTGCAGAATGCCTTTTCACCTGCACCTGTAAGAATAGAGACCCAGATATCCCTGTTTGTCCTTACCTCGGTCCAAATTTCCTTCAATTTATCAAGGGCCTCAGGATCAAGCGAATTCATCGCCTCCGGCCTGTTAAGTGTAATATACGCTATATGATTTTCTACTTTAAATTCTACTCCCATTTCTAACCTCCATAGATAAAAGGTTATATCATTACAAATTATTCGCCGACGATATACATGTTATAAGGCTTCTTTTCATTAAGGATCTGTCGTGCTATAAGCCATCTCTGGATTTCAGACGGCCCCTCCAGAATCCTCCATATCCTGACGTGCCTGTAAACGAATTCTATCCCAAGCTCTTTTGAAAGGCCAAGGCCTCCATGGATCTGTATGGCCCTGTCAACCAGTTTGGAAAGCATTTCCGTCGCAGCAACCTTACATGATGCCCCCTCTATTCTGAGATCCTTGTGACCTTGGTCGGATTTCCAGGCAGTAAAATAGAGCATCAGCCTGACCATCTGTAATTCCATGGTAGAATCCGCAATCCAGTTTTGAATGGTCTGACGCTCTGCCAGGGGCTTCCCGAATGTTGAGCGATTGTGGGCCTGGTCAATCATCATCTGGAGCAACCGGTCGGCCATGCCCGTGCAATGGGAGGCCAGCTCAATCCTCCTGACGCCGAAACGATTCTGCAAAGGAACAAATGCCTGCCCCACTTCACCCAGAATAGCATCATCGTCCACTTCCACATCTTCAAGTATAAGATCCCATGTGGGCATCCCGCCTATAACAGGGATCTCCCTTCCAACACGTACGCCGGGATGATTCTTGTCTATGAGAAACGCCGTAAACCTATTTTTTGTAGGGGCATCCTTATCGGTTACGGCTATGAGTATAAAGAACACCTTTTCATGATCACATTTACTGATAAATGTCTTTGTACCGTTAATGATCCACTTATCCCCTTTTCGCACGGCCCTTGTCTTTAATCCGCTGACATCTGAGCCGGCTCCAGGCTCAGTGGAGGCCATTGCAGAGTCTATTTCCGCATTACAATAGGGTGCGAAATATTTTTCTCTCTGTTTTGCATTGCAGCAGTCATTCAGATAATACAGATTCGGGGCATCGGGGGGAAGGCAGAAAGCGTGATGTGAAAATCCTACGAGCGACTTGGACATCTCCTCAACAACCAGGGATTTTGCCAGCATCCCAAGGCCCTGACCGCCGAACTTTTCCTCGACTTCAAGGCCCCAGAAACCCAGTTCCTTAGATTTCTGCAGCAATCGGTCTTTATCTTCTTTGGGAATAATCGGACCAGGCTCTGACCAGAGGCTCATGTCACGTTCAATCAGTTTTTTTTCAAGCGGCATTAGTTCGCGTTCGGTAAATTCCCTCATCGCGTCCTTAAGCATCATATATTCTTCCGGTATTGAAAAATCCATATACTCTATATCCTCCTTTGCTATTAATCCTTAAACTTATCACACACGGTAATGCATCATGTCAGCGCGCCGGTTTCTTCGAGTTTCTTTATTTCATCGCTTGTATATCCAAGCATATTTGTCAGCACCTCATTCGTATGTTCGCCAAGCAGGGGTGCTGCAGTTTTCATCTGTATCGGGGTCTCTGAAAATCTGATCGGAGCCCTGTTATATAATGTAATTCCTACTACGGGATGATCCAAATACGCCCAAAATCCCGTTTCCTTCAGGTGGGTATCATCAATAACGCCTCTTGCGTCATTGACTACACCTGACGGCACACCATTGCCGAGGAGTTTATTCATCAGTACATCGGCATATTGCCGCTGGGTCCACTCATCAATAAGTGCATCCAGTTCGTCTTCATGCTTCTTTCGGTCAGCCAATGTGTTAAATTTATCCTCATATGCCCAGGCAGGATTGCCCATGACAGATTTAAATGCCTGCCATTCCCCGTCTGAAGACACGGAAATAGCGATCTATTTTCTGTAACCCAAGGTCTTATAGATGCCGTGAGGAGCGGCATCTCTGTCTCTGTAACCCATAGGTCCCAGAATTTCGCCGTTTGCAGCGTAGGTCATCGCATCAACCGGCTTCATGCAGATAGCGGCCTGTGACTGGGGAATTTCAACCAACTGGCCTTCCCCTGTCCTTTTTCTATGAATAAGAGCCATCATTATCCCAAAGAGGGTATGAGTGGGCACCATTACATGATCTGTATAATTCGTTCCGGTCCCGAACGGCAGCTTGCCGGGACTTGTCGCCAAATGAGTAAGGCCTACAAGTGCATTCAAATTAAGACCAAACCCCATATATTCCTTGTGAGGACCGGAATTTCCCTGCAAACTCATTGTCACGTAGATAATATCTTTCTTTATACTTTTTACATCTTCATAACCGAGCTTCCATTTTTCCATTTGGCCGGTCCTGAAGTTATTTATTATTATGTCGCTCTTTTCAATCAGTCGTACGGCAACATCACGGGCGGGAGGTTTGTTCATATCCAGGGAAATGCACTTTTTATTGGGATTCCTGTTTGCAAAATACCCGCTTCTCTCCAATCCTTCAGAAATACCGTCCTTAAAGGGAGGGTCATTCCGCAGCAGGTCAGGACGCTTCCTGCTTTCTATCTTAATTATCTCAGCCCCGCATTGACCAAGGATATTGGTGGTAATGGGACCGGCTCCTACCCATGAAAAATCACACACTACAATGCCTTCAAGGGCCTGCCTTACTTTATCCAACATGGATGACGCCCTCCTTTTCAAGCTTGTCTATTTCACTAGGTTGATAACCTAGCTCCCGCAGAATTTCACCCGTATGCTGGCCGAAAGCAGGACCTCCGCTACCAAGGCGCCATTTTAATTTTTCAAGCTCATAAGGCTCTCCCGGAAACGTCAAATCACCCTTTAACTGCTCAACATATTGCTTTTTCCAAAACGCGCGTGAATTTAGCTGTGGATTTTCAAGGAGATCCTTTCCGTTGCTGACCGGACTTATAGGACAGTTGTTCTTCTGTCCCTGTTCATAAAGATAGAGCTTTGTATGAGTAAGCGCAAAACGATTAAATACCCTTGAAAATATCTCATTGGCTTCTTTGGTCGCCCTGTATGCTGGATTTGTCCATTTTTCATCTTCAAGCAGTTCTATTTCTTCCACCCCTTCCTTTTTGAGCCATTCAACAAATCTATCCCAAAGGTAGCGGTTTTGGCCCATAATGGCTACTATACACACATGGCCATCCTGACACGGATAGATACCAATGCCGGCCTCCGTACCCTTGCCCCGTCTTATTACCCCTTGCAGATCATAATACTGCACCGCATTTTCCAATGCCGTACATACTGACTCCAACGCTGACACATCTACATGCTGGCCTTTGCCTGTCACCATTGCATTGTACAGGGCTATTGCAGTCCCTGTTGCTGCGTATGCCTCCGCCATCCTGTATGACTGATTATCAGGAGCCCTTACAGATTTTTCATTATCTACACCTGCAAGATACAAAAATCCTCCCAGGGCAGAGCAGGTTAAATCTGAGCCGGGATAGTCCTTATAAGGCCCAAAATTACCGAATGGGGTTATGGAAGTCTGGACCAGGCGTTGATTTGACTTGTTGAGGGTTTTAAAAGAGCCGCATCGCACATTTGTGTGGGTGCCCCCAATATGTTGTGGTCGGATTATTGTTTTTCTGACCGGAATGAGTTAGCGTAGTTTCAAGGCGATGACGCCTGGGGCTGACGGAGAGACCCTCGGCCATCTCGGAGTCGGCC
>LT984854.1:21702-43681 GCA_900258555.1 uncultured Desulfobacterium sp.
TCATCGCCTTGAAACTACGCTAACTCATTCCGGTCAGAAAAACAATAATCCGACCACAACATATTGGGGGCACCCACACAAATGTGCGATGCGGCAAAATTATTAAGCTGGATCTGAAGGGCTAGTGCCTCTGTAGACAAAATGGTTTTCGGCTCTTTTCCTTGGATAAACAACTGAAACTTGTCTGTGCCCGCCTTTTCAAAGCGATTGTTGATTTCATCCGAGGCGATATTGTATTCGGAGTCAGGCCACAGTATTGGAGACCCGGGGGACAGGTCACCGAACTTCAAATGCATTGCGACCTTGATGCCACCAGCAATGATTACGAACATTGCTATGACTATTATCAACCGTGACTGCTTATTTATGGCGAAGCCGGTTATGCTTATGAGCATCCTGTCAATGATATCACCCTTACTGGATCCGACATTACGAATTTTTTCCAGACGCTTTTCCGATAAAGGCGGCATGTACATACAGATAAGGGGAGTCAAAATTGCCGTTGTAAAAAATACACCGATCATCCATAAGGTCATGGATATTCCAACGTCCTGTATTAATACAATGCTTGCCAGTGTAAGGGTCATAAAACCTGCTATTTCCGTAGCAATTGCCGAGGCATTGGCCAGAAACATATTCTCTACAGTAATTAAAGTGGCCTCTTTCGTATCCCCTGAGCTGGCGTATTCCTCCAGATATCTGGACGTTATCTGTACGGAATGGCTTAAGGATCTTGAACCGATCAGGAAGGGGAGAACTATCATTAAAGGATTAAGATTTATACCCAACAGACCGATAATTCCCAAGCCCCATACCGTACTGAGAACCCCGACAATCAAGGGAACCGCTAACCCCTGAAAGCTTCTGAATGAGATGGACAATATCGCCATGATCATCACAATTGTAACGCCGAATATTACAAACATGTCGGGGAAGTGATTGTAGATCCAGCCCATCAATACAGGCTGACCTATCATTTTTATTTCTACATTAGGATTGTTTTTCTGATAGTTTGCCCTGATATCATTCAGGCTTTTAAAAAATCTTTTTGAGTCGTAGTCGTCCTTGACATACCCTGTTATGAGTGCAGCCTTGTTGTCCTTTGAGATCAGCTTTCCGGCATAGATATCGCTTTTAAGCACAGCCCTCTTTAACTTTTCCAGGCCCTCCTTTGTTTTTGGTACATGCGGCCACATAAAGGCTTTGACATAAAAATTTCCACCCGAGCCCCTTATCTCTTTAACCTTGTTGAGCGCCAGAGACCATACAAGGCTGCGCCTCACATCCGGGAGAAAATATATGTCATCTGTCAGGCTCTTTAAAAGCGTGAGGTTATCATATTCAAATAACTCACCTGTCTTAACAGAAAGCTGAACAGAGAAAAAATCATAACTTCCAAACATCTTCCCGAACTTCTGATCCAGCTTAACAAACGGACTTGTCGGCGGAAGCATATCCTCAAGCTTAACCCTGAACTGAATTTTCGTTATGCCGTAACAGCACACAATGGTTAAGATGAGGGAAAATATCAATATTGCGATCCTGTTCTTTATTACAAAATCACCCACCCCTCTGGAAATCTTCGACTTGATGGTAGTCATTCTTCCATCCCTCGTTTTTTAAATTGTTGTCATCATGATTTTAATATCATGGCCTGAACCTTATTCTTTTTTTGAAATCAGGTCTCTCAATGAATCCTTTCCCAGCGCTCAGCATCCTCCGAGAATGCGATAAAACCATTTTTCCCGACAATGATCCCGCCTGAATTTTCATCAAACACCATATCATAAAACCATAAATAACTTACATCGCTTTCATTGTTAGTAACTTGTTGAGTATGCCTCCAAGACATCCCAAGATCAAAAGATCTTGCAATCAACCCGTCCCCGATAAGAAAAATAAGATCGTTGCCTGTCCCCACGGCCGGAATCCATTTGCAATTAAAGATGTGGTCCTGGATAAGCGTCTCCCCGTTTGTAACAGTCACACTCTTCCATGTTTTTCCCCTATCTTCCGTCCTGAACAGTACGCCGTTAAGTCCGCATATCCAGGCCTCGTTTTCGTTTACGATACAGATACGCATCAGAGCCTGATCCGTGGCAGATTCCTGACGCGTCCAGGTATTGCCTCCATCTTCCGTGTAAAATACCGCCCCTGTCTCTCCTATCGTAATGCCTACATTTGCATTAAAGAAGCCTATATCATTTAGAATTAACATTTCATTTTCAATATTGCGCTCCTGCCAGGTCTTTCCCGAGTCGGAAGTGCAAAAAATTACCGGGCCTTCTCCAACGATCCACCCTTGCTTATCATTAAAGAAATAAACCCTTTTAAGGCATGTATCACCTATCCTAAGTTTGACACGGCTCCAGTTCTGACCGGCATCCACCGTCTCGTAGGCCAGGCCGCTCGTACCAACCACCCACCCTGTGTCTTCACTGGTAAAACACACCGAAATGAGATTTTTCCCTGGCTGATCAAGACTGCATTCATTCCATGTCTTTCCCATATCCTTGCTGCGTAGGATCACACCATTTGAGCCTACCACGAAATATCTGCCCTGGCCTACACTGCAAGCCCCGTAAAGGTCATAAGGGTGGTTGGGAAACTGCTTTTTTACCTCTCTAATTATATTCCCCTCTTGTTCCTCCACGGTCTTATGCTTCAGGTGATATCCCACGACTATCATAACAACTACCAGTCCCAAAATATAAAACATCGGACTCTTAAGTAGCTTCATATTTTCACCTCTTTTTACTCAGTTTCCCCCTAAGATACAAACGATCACATTGACAAGACCTGCTGTTGGTTGCATGCGCCCATCCCCTTCAAATGCATTATCTCAGGCATGATGGGCGCTGCAACACTAACTGATCTTAAAATCAAGCGTCCATATCTCTTTTATCAACGCCTTTTCCCTTCGGTTTAAACATCTCACAGGCAGGGTCGCTCGTATTGACCAGCTTACCGGCCATAAGTGATTTCATTGCCTCGGTTTCCTCGAGATCTTTTCTCTTGGCTATACAGTGTCTCTTAAGTGGATTGCCTATATCAGAACGTTTAGCCCAATAACAATCTTTACATGCAGACATAGTGTCACCGCCTCTTTAAGGTTATAGACAATGTTCTGTCCTGGCTATAACGGATTCCTGTGTGAACGTCGTCAGGTCTACAAACCGTGCACTGTAACCTGCCACCCTCACCAGAAGATCACGGTGATCCTCCGGTTGAACCTGGGCGTCCCTCATTTCCTCAGTGCTGACCACATTGAACTGTACATGGTCAATGTTCAGACCATACCACGCCTCCATGTATGCCTTCCAGATCTCAAAGCCTGCCGTTCCGTTCATTATGTCGGGGGAAATCCGCTGATTGAGCAGAAGCCCTTTGTGTTCCGTGGCATCCACAGTCGCCACTGACTTCATCACCGCTGTCGGCCCCTTAATGTCTCTGCCCAGGCAGGGGGATATTCCACCATCATCCAGCACCTCACCATGCCTCCGTCCGTTCGGAAGCGCTCCCACCCGAGGCGCAAGCACCGTAAATAGTGACACGGACTGGGCCAGAGGCAGCGCGCCGCAGCCCGCCCACAGTTTATGCTTTTGCATCTCCTCGGAAATCATGTGAAACAGATCCCTTGCCACTTGGTCCACATATGCATTGTCGTTTCCGAATTTGGGCACAGCCAGAAAGTCCTGCCTCATCTGCTCATATCCTTCCCAGTCAACCCTCATCGCCTTTATCAACTGCTCCATGGTGTATTTCTTCTCGTCATAGACCAGCTTCTTAAGCCCGGCTACCGCATCAGCCGCTGTTATGACCGCTGTTACGTTATTCCACGGATTCGGCACCTCCTGCAGGGCCATTGCATCAATTCCTTTTTCCAGACAGCCGTCATCAATCAGGGATGTAAAAGGCCTCTGCATGGTTGTGGATTCCATGTATCTTGAGATGTCCTTGAATTTTCCCACTACAAAGGACCAGTAGTAGATCTGCTGTCTGAAGGCCTCCCAAAAATCTTCAAAGCCCTTGAATGACAAGGGGGCTCCCGTCTGTGGCGCAACCTGCTCATTTTGAAAGCTGTAATCAAAACCATTTGAAAGTGTCAGCTCCAGGATCTTGGCGATATTCATGGTGCCGCCGCCGCCCTCGGTCCTTGTCTTCTGGGTCTTTCTCCTGCCTGTAATGCCCGGTGACATGCAAAGCACAACACCCCAGCTCCTGGCCTCAGCGTGGGTCGCCCCAAAATATTTTTCAAGTTGTGCTGTATTGATATCCTCATGCTTTATGGAGGGGTAACCAAGGCCTGAGGACACACACTTGTGGACATGCCTCTTTGTCTCTTCATTGATCTTCGGATGCCATCTGAAAACAATGGACGGCTCTGTCGTACGGATGCTGTGGGCGGCATCCAGAATTACGTCCGTTGCCTCCGTACAGTCGTCTTCATCATGTTCATCAAGGCCGCCTACGGTAAGGATAAAAAGATCATTCGCTCCCGGCTGGTTGGTCCTGTAAGTTCTACCTTTTGCCACACCGTGCTCCGATACCTTGAGCCTTTCGCATTCCACAAGCTCCTGGGCATCATCGCGGGTCATAGGCTGAAAGGTTTTGTCAATAACGCTGGTCTTATAGTATGGCCACAGGAGTCTGTCTTCCTTCTGGCCGTATCCGGAGGCATAAGTTTCCAGGGACGCACATACAAGGTAGGTAAACCACTTTGCCTGCATGGCGTCCCGAAGGCCCTTAGCCGGTTGCGCCGGAACCCGCCAGCATATATCGCTGATTTCCATCAGCTCGGCCTTTCTCTTCTCATCTTTCTCAAACCTTTCCGCTATTACCTTTGCAAGGCGGCTGTATCTGCGCGCCCAGGCAATAACGGCCTTTCCTGCTATTACCATCGCCTTCCATTCGTCTATCAACGGCAGGTATTTGAGCTTTTCTTTTGAGTTCCAGGGGGGTGTCGAAAGCTCCCTCATCGCATCATCAACCTTTTTCTGCGCCTCCTCGATCCTCTTTTCAAGTCCATCTTCCAGTACCGATTCATAGGGGGGCGTCATGCTGGTAGAGGCTCCGGTAAAGGTCGGCGGCTCAACGGGGTTAAACTGATAGGGGCCGTTGAGCTCCTGTGGGGTGCAGAATGCCTCTCCTTTTTTCTGCTGGCCGATGTTTTCCCAGAACTTGTAGCATTCTTCCACTTCCTCTTCATGACCTTCAGGAAAATATTCACTGTCAATAAAGTCCAGAAATTGAAAATGCCCAAGCTCAGGCCACAGCGGCACCCAGTCGGGATGCTCTGCATGATCTCCCACAACCAGCTCATCTTCCTGGATTACTATGGTCATGTTTCTTAAAAGCTTGTCTAAGGCCTTAGCCCGCCTTATCACCTCCGGCTCACCCATGGTCTCACGGTAGGATTCGGTAAAATACCTCATCCTTTCCACTCCCACCTTGGTGTTAGGGTCTATGAAATCACCTCCCATGAAGTGTTTCCATCTACACCTGTCCTTCAGCCTCTTGGTTCTTTCTGTAATAGGCATAATTACCCTCCTTTTCTAAAATTCCAAAAAGGACCTGTTAAATTGTTTAATTGACGCCTCCAATATAATATCGAGAATGATATTCCCGACATTTATAAAACTTAGACCCCCTATTTAAGACCGGATGTCTCAAATACCTGCTGCAATGCCCTACGGGTAAGAATACCGGCCATCTTTCTGCGATGCCCCGGCTGGGAGCCTGCTGTATTTGCAACAGGGTGAGCGCTTTTTTCCGCTTTTTCGCCAAATTGGGCTATCAACTGATCGAGCGGGGCATTGCCGTTTAACAAGTCAACCGGTTCCTCAACCTCTACTGGGGCTGAATCAACCGCATTAAGAACGACCTTGCACTTGGTGCATCTGTCATCATTGTAATCTATCCGCACGGCAGCGGCTGCCAATGGAAAATCAATAGCTTCTCTCATCCGATATTTCAGATAGGTGCTCTTCTGTTTTGAGACAGGTTCCGGTATTATAATCTCTGTAAGGATCTCCGTCTTGCTGATCGAATTAGGATTTTTTCCATCGCATGTATATAATGAACTTAAAGGCACTACACGCTCCTGCTGGTTACTGATCAATCTTACCTGCGCATCAAGGGCTATAAGTGCAGGAGCCGTATCACCCGAAAATACCGCATAGCATCTCTTTCCACTGGGAACCACGTGACATACATTGCCACCCATCTTCAGACAGACATCCCGGCTTTTTCTCCAGCTTTCAGACTGGTTATAGTAAATGCAGCGCGTATTTAGACACAGATTGCCTCCCAGGGTCCCCATGTGCTGGAGCTGTGTGGCACCCACAGATGCAGCAGCTTCGGCCAGAGCCGGAAAGAGCTTCGTGACAAGAGGATCATTTCTTACCTGGTATAGACTGGTCATTGCACCTATTTTGAGACCCTCCCCCACATGAAGGCGAATTCCCTGGAGCTTTGAAACATTTCTGAGGCTTACCAGCAAAGCCGGCCTCAGATTACGAAACTTGCATGCGGGCACAAGATCTGTCCCTCCGGCCAGGATCTTGGCCCCGCTATTATAGTTGGCTAAAACAGAGCAAGCGTCTTCCACACTTTGAGCGGCATAAAAGTCCGTCTTAGGCAGTCGCATCATGGCGTGTTTCTCCTCTTTTCTTATCGAGTTCTTTCAGGATTTTTTCCGGCGTTATGGGAAGTTCGGTGATTCTTACACCAACGGCGTCATAGATCGCATTCGCGATTGCAGGCACTGTAGAGATCAGAAGACCTTCACCTATCTCTTTTGCCCCATAGGGCCCCACAGGATCAGGTTTACCCACCTCAAGCGTTACCACGTCACTTGCGTCCTTGGCGGTGGGAATCCTGTAGTCTAGGTATGAGGGATTCATAATCTGGCCGTTTTTACCAAAAATTATATCTTCCGTCAGTGCCTGCCCCATACCCATAACCGCAGAGCCTTCCGCCTGGCCCTCAGCCCCCAAAACATTAATCACCTGCCCGCAGTCATCACCGATGGTAATCTTATCCACCTTGACCTGTCCGGTCTCGGTATCCACTTCAACCTCCGCAACCTGGCAGGCAAAGCTGTAGGCACCGGATACATTTCCATATCTGGTCTTTTTGTCCGGAAACTGCGTGTTTGTAGGCGCCCAGTGACCCTTTCCCATTATCAGTCCGCCAGGGCCCCTTGTCCTCAAAGTGTTTGCAAGCTGATCAAAAGGAATTGATTTATCGGGACTTCCTTTTACAAAGACCTTTCTTTCCTTAAATACGATATCGTCGGGATTTGCCTCAAGCAGATCTCCCGCTAGGTTCGCAAGTTGTTTTTTCACGTCTCTTGCCGCTATCAAGGTGGCATTTCCCGCATAAAAGGTCACACGGCTTGAAAACGTTCCCGGATCAATCGGCGTTATCTCCGTATCCGATGAGAGTACCGTTATGTCGGACAGCGATAATCCCAGCTCCTCCGCTGCGACCTGGGCGATGATGGTCCTTGATCCCTGTCCGAGATCCGACGAGCCGGTCAACACTGTAACTCCCCCGTCATCATGTACCTGAATAAAAGAGCCTGTTGCGGTCAGACCTCCTATACGCGCACCACACACAAAACCGCCGCAGGCAAGTCCTATACCGCGATTGACACCTTTTTTGCCGCGCTTGGCCTCCCATTGTGCGCTTTTTGTGCTTTCCTTAATTGCGGTTGAAAGCTCACAGCTATCAAACACCAGCCCGCTAATGGATTTATCGCCGGCCCTTGTAGCATTTCTGAGCCTTATCTCCGCAGCATCCATTCCCAGATCTTCTGCTATCATATCGAGCTGAGACTCTATGGCAAACCTTGGCTGGTTAGCACCATGCCCCCGCATGGCTCCGCCAACCGGTTTATTGGTGTAGATCATCAGACCTTCATATTTCAGGTTCGGGATGCGGTAGGGAATCAAAGTGGTTAGGCCCGAATTAAACATCAAAAGCACACTGGTGCTGGCGTAAGCACCTCCATCGGCCAGGCATTTGACATCCTGGGCGACAAGGGTGCCGTCTTTCTTGACCCCGGTCCTGACATGGACCTTCATGGGTACACGGATCCTGGTCGCAGCAATCTCCTCTTCCCGCGTCAGAACAACCTTTACAGGCCTTCCTGTTTTTATGGAGAGGATGGCGGATGCGACCTGATGTGCATCAAGTTCAACCTTCCCGCCAAAGCCGCAACCTACAATGGGTTTTATTACTCTAATTTTACTTTCAGGAATTTTAAGCAGCAGGGACAGATCCCTCTGGACATATGCTGGAGACTGGGTTGAGGTCCACACCGTAAGTTTACCGGACCTCTCATAGTGTGCCAGGCACGCCCTGGGCTCTGAATTTCCATGACTGATACCCTGGCTGTAGAAGCTGTCCTCTCTTATGTAATCGCTGTTCTTAAAGCCCGCATCTGTATCCCCAAAATCAAAATAGCGATCTGCAACGATATTTTTTTGATATTCGTCATGGATAACAGGAGCACCGTCCTTCATTGCCTCTTCGGGATCAAAAACTGCGGGCAACTGCTCATATTCGACCTTTATCAGGTCAAGCGCCTCGATAGCTGTATCCTCATCCACAGCCGCAACCGCTGCAACCGGGTCGCCGATATAACGCGCCTTTGTGGTAAGGCCTGTCTCATCGCGTCTGCTTCGAAAAAATCCGTATTTCTCTCCCTTAATCGCCTCAATGTCCGCGCCTGTTACCACCGCCTTGACACCGCTTAAGGAGAGGGCCTTGCTGTAATCAATGTTTAAGACCTTGGCATGTGGATAAGGACTTCTTAACAGCCTGCCCATAAGCATCCCCGGCAGAATATAATTTGCCGCGTACTTTGCCTGTCCCGTCGCCTTGTCAACTGCATCTATAAAGGGTAGACGTTTTCCGATAATTGAGTAGGTTTCTTCACTCATCAGGAATATCCTCCTGGAATTTTTTTATCATAATTAAATAGGCAAGGTTGTAACTACACCTTTGCCACAGACTCGACAGCCTCGATTATCTTTTTATAGCCGGTGCAACGGCACAAATTGCCTGATATGGCGTCTATGATCTCTTCTCGGCTCGGCGCAGGATTTTTGTCCAGCAGTGCCTTTGAAGACATCATCATGCCGGGAGTGCAAAAACCGCATTGGAGCGCACCATGCTCTATAAACGCATTTTGAAGCTCGTCAGGCTTGCCTTCTTTGCCAAGACCCTCAATAGTCCGGATGGATCGGTTCTGCACATCCATGGCCAGGGTCAGGCAAGAAAGTACGGGCTCTCCGTCTATAATCACAGTGCACGCCCCGCATGCGCCCAGGCCGCAACCTTCTTTTGCACCCATGAGACCAAGGTCTTCATTTAAAACCTCCAAAAGGGTCTTATGGGGCTCAATATCAACTGCCCAAAGTTCGTCATTGACCTTGAGCTCTATCCTCTTTTTCATCATCTCCTCCGACAGTTAAGTTACTGTATAAACCTAATTAAGTTACTGTATAAACCTAATTAATCCAGATAAATCCCCATCCTAGGCAGTGGCCCTTTTTACCCCGATTAAACCCCCGATGGTCACTTCCCATGGTCCGCCGTTTCTGATGATCTCTTCATAATCCTGTAGATCTTCCTTATAAAGATTCGGGAACCCCTTGAAAAAGTATTGCCTTCCCAGTCTCTCGTTTTTTGATTCAGACAGTGAATGGTAGGGAAGGATATCAATGCCGAGAACACTGCCTCCCAGTTGTCTTGCAAAATCAACAACTGATCTGGGGTGGCCAAGGTCCCAATAATTGACATCATGGATAATGGGAAGTCGAAGCCTCATTGGTTTGCCTTTTTTAGCAAGCCTTTTTGCATTCTCGATAATCAGAGTATTTGATACACCGGTCCACTTTATATGCTTTTCATCATCGAGGGTCTTGATATCAAAAAGCATTAGATCCACATATTCCAAAAGACTCTCTATTATCTTCCAGCTCGCATAGCCTGAGGTATCAAGTGCGGTTGATATTCCCTTGTCCTTAAAGGCCCTTAACAGTGCCAGCGTCGTATTGGGCTGGAACAAGGGCTCACCGCCGGAAATCGTGGCCCCGCCGCCTGATGTTTTATAAAACATCTCATCGCTTACCACGTCATCAAGCACTTCATCCAATGTCATCACTGCAGCGGCTTTTGTTATTGCTCCGTATTTACATGCATCAACACATTTCATACACATTGTACATTTATCCCTGTCTATAACAGGCGGATTAAAGGTCACATCATCTACAGCAGCAGCTTGTGGGGCCGGCACTGAGCAGCAGGAATTATTCGAGACGGCGTTATTTCCATTTTTCGTGACCTTCTTTGGAGGTGTAATCGCCCCTTCCGGACAGGATTCAGCACACGCGCCGCACCTTACACATTTTTGTGTATCATGATAGATCTCGTTGAAAGGATTAATACATTCCGGATTATGACACCATGCGCATCTTAAAGGGCATCCCTTCAGAAACACGGTCGTCCTTATGCCGGGGCCGTCATTTACAGAAAATCTCTGGATATTGGTTACCAAAAAATTTTCATTAGCAATACTTTCAGAAGAACTGTACATCTATCGCCTCAAACCAAAAAGGCAACTTTTTGATAATTATATGGATAATATATGTGTTGTACAGGCGGCGTGTTGTGTGCCGGACAGCCCGCCCCCAGTTACCTGAGTCATTGCCGTCTTTGCGCCTTCAACCTGATAGCCGTTACATTCTCCACGGAGTTGTCTCACACACTGTGCGACCTGCGCAGCCCCTGATGCACCCATAGGATGACCATAGGCTAGCATACCGCCCCTGGGGCTGAAAACCACTTTGCCCCCGTGTGTTACATCGCCGTCAAGAAGCATCTTCAGACCATCGCCCTTTTTGCAGAAACCCATTGCTTCATAATAGATCAATTCCGAAATGGTGAATGCGTCGTGGCACTCGACCATATCTATGTCTTCAGGACCTATGCCTGAATCCTCATAGGCCTTAAAACTTCCTAATTTAACTATGTCGTCTCCACACTCGTCCTTCGGACCGGTGCTGAATGGACCTGAAACCACTGTGGAGGCCTTGATTTTTACGGGCTTTGAAATTCCGAATTTTTTGACAGCATCGCCTGAAGCGACAATAACTGCGCCCGCTCCGTCGGTCATTGCACAGCATTGGTTAAGGGTAAGAGGGGTAGCTATCATCCTGGAGTTAACGACCTCCTCAACAGTGATTTTGCCTTTTGCCTTTGGCCACGCATAAGGGTTGTTGGTGGCATGCCTTCTGTTTTTTATCGTGACCTGAGCCAGATCCTCTAATGTCGCGCCGGTTTCATACATATAGCGCTGGGCCCTCAATGCATATTTTGCAACCATTACAGCCCCTAAAAATCCTTCCACATCAGTTTGATCAGGAGATGGTGCAGAACCTGCCTCACGGTGAAGAGAGGCATTCTCGGTCCCCACACCGATTGAAACTTCATCAAGGCCCGTAGCAACCCTTATATACGCACTGTGCACTGCCATGGCCCCTGCGGAACAGGCGCTTTCAACATTAATTATGGGAAGCTTTCCGCACATTCCTGTGTCACGAAACACCCTCTGCCCGGTACACAGGCCATTTGTTCCGTTCCCAACAAAGGCGCTTCCGATATCTTTCCACGATATACCTGCATCTTTTATTGCCGCCCTAACAACCTTCTGTCCCAAAATATGATAATCATCGGGAAGCATACCAAAGGTAATCTCACCAATACCTATTACATATACATCTCTCATCTTTGCTTCCTCCGCGATCTAAGAAGAAATCTTTTTAAATTTGTAGCCTGTTATCGGCTTGCCGTCCAAGTTGTTCCTGACTGGTCCTGCTACAAGCTCCACCTCTTCATCACATCTAAAGCTTCCGACCTCTCCTTCCAACTGGGAAAAGACCCTCACGCCCTCAGGCAGATCAACATATGCCATGGTCATGGGCATATATGACCTCATGGTAGGCTGACCTATGTAGACATCGGTATAGCTATAGATCTTTCCCCTGCGGCTCAATGCGACGACCTCCATCTCCTCTGACCAGCAGTCGGGATTGGGGCACGGCACGAACTTTGGAAACCAGATTTTTCCGCATTTTTTGCACTTGTAACCCTTTAAAAAGGGAGGGGCATTTTCAGGTGTCTCAAAGATATCAGGATGAAAAAATGTGATATCTTCCTTTGTTTCTTTTTGCTTTTTGTCGGCCATAATATTCTCCTTTAATTATTGAAATGAGAGCAGCTTGTTCCTGCCATGGATATTATCCGCGGTGGATGATGGCATGTACGAGGTGACCGAACTAATGGAGGCTTATCGTATAAGGTCCGCGAAAGGAGGGAAGGGGTAAAGCGTCTTATCAATGTGTCGAGCAATCCCCTGACCCATATCAGTCGTACGCCCGAGGAAAAGATATGGGTGGAGAGCCTAAAGGGCCCGAAGCCAATTGATAATCTGCCTTTGGAGGAACCCATGACTTCTCTTGGTTAACCTTATGCTTGCTAAATTCAGTCACCTCGGACATGCCATCATTGTCAGATCATTTTCTGAATACAGTGGGATAGGAAAATCAACGGCATGACTAGCTTTAAACATCATTCGGGCGCACTGAGATAAAGAGTTATAACAAATGATAGCTCATTTAAAGTTATTGTTGAGTGCCATTCAATCACCCTCTTATATGCTTGTCAAGTATTTTTTTTAAAAAATTTTTTTAACAATAATAACAATATGTTAAAGACTAGCCTCAGATTGAGCGGAATTCTAGTTTGTTTCTGCCTGCTCAGATCTCGGATAGGCTCCCAGATTTTTGTTTCAGGGATACACGTATAAAAAAAGCTTTAAAATACAAAAGGTTGTGGATAGCAATAGCATCTTTCCGCTATATTCCACACCAGAAGGGTCACTGAAGAAAAATTTTCCTGATTTTGTGAGAAATCATAAAATATAATTTCTCAAAAAGTCAACCACTTATCAGTTACTAGAATGATAATTACTCGGGCATGACAAAGAGATTGGAGTATACCAATGCCCGATGGCCTCTTAGCCCTTGAACACAACCAGTATATTGCCCATTTCGACAGCCTGACCTTGTTTAACCACCACATCTTCGATCTCACCGTCGCGGGGTGATGCCACTGCGCTTTCCATCTTCATGGCCTCAATAATCACCAGCTCCTGGCCCTTGTACACCCGATCACCCTTCTGCACCCTGATGTCCACTATCAGACCCGGCATGGGGCATTCAAGCTGATTTGATTTTAGGCGCTTCTCCACGGTTGGCATGTATCGGGCAAGGGCCCACTCCCTGGGGCTGTATATTTCGAAGATGCGTGCAGCGCCGCAGAAGGCGGCCCAAATAAAGTTGCCGTGATACTGTAGGCGAAACACATGGGGTTCTCCATTGATCTGGAGCTTTAGTCTGCGCCTGTAAAATTCAAAGTCCGGGGTAACCACATTGTAAACGGTATCATTTACCCATATGGACCAGGCATTGGGATTGGAATCAACCTGTAATCTGAGATCCAGGATATCGTTCTCCCCCTTTACCACATAAGGGGTGTATTCCTTTGGTGTATAAACCCCTCCTACATGGGCCGCCATGGGCTTCAGGGATTCTCTGATCTGGGCCTGCCGGTTGTGGTAAACAAGGGTCGCTGCAATAGACATCAGGTGTATTCGCTCGAACGGTGGGGCCAGTTTTACATGGCCGTTTTCAAAGTGCGCCTCAATAAAGTCAGTGGATAGTTCTCCATTGACAAAAGCCGGATGATTTAAAATCGCATTGACGAAATCCACATTCGTGGCAAGGCCTTCAATATGGTAACCGTTCAGGGCATAAACCAGGACCTTTCTGGCCTCCTCTCTTGTCTCACCCCAGGCGACTACCTTGGCAAGCAATGAGTCATAATATACGCTCACCACACTTCCGGCCTCAATGCCTGTATCTACACGGAGGTTCCTGCCCCGGGGTGCGGTGTAACGGGTAATAATGCCTGTGGAAGGATAAAAATCCCGTCTGGGGTCCTCAGCGCATATCCTGGCCTCTATGGCCCATCCTTTAACAGTTATGTCTTGCTGCCCGAAGGGCAGGGCTTCCCCCACCGCCATACGAAGCTGTAGTTCCACGAGATCCAGCCCCGTGACCATTTCCGTGACCGGATGTTCCACTTGCAGCCTGGTATTCATTTCAATAAAATAGAAATTGCCTTCCTGATCCATGATAAATTCAACAGTGCCGGCATTTGCATATCCGGCCTTTAACGCCAGATCACAGGCGGTCTTACCCATGCGCTCGCGAAGTGCGCCATCCACTGCCATGGAAGGAGTTTCCTCTATGATCTTCTGATAACGGCGTTGGATGGAACATTCCCTTTCTCCCAGATAAACTACATTTCCGTAATGGTCGGCCAGTATCTGCATCTCCACGTGACGGGGCCTGACGATATAACGCTCCATGAAAATTGCATCGTCTCCAAAGGCCTTCATGGTCTCCTGACGACACGCCTTCAGGTTGTCTTCCAGTTCCTTTTCGCTGAAGACAATCCTCATACCCTTGCCTCCCCCGCCCGCCGCTGGTTTGAGCAGCACTGGGTAGCCTATCTGATCAGCCGCACGCTGTGCCTCCTCCAGAAGAGATATCGTGTTGGTGAATCCCGGCACCACGGGGACACCCGCCTGGATGGCCAGATCCTTTGATGCTGTTTTGTCTCCCAGGATGGCAATGGCCGAGGCTGTAGGACCTATAAAAACAAGACCCGCCTGCGCTACCATACCGGCAAACTCAGCGTTTTCAGAAAGAAAGCCGTATCCTGGGTGTATGGCCTCACACTGATGCGCCAGTGCCGATTCAATGAGTTTTTCCTTGACCAGGTATGAATCCTTGGCCCTGGCCGGACCGAGGAATACGGCCTCATCCGCCTCCCGAATATAGATTGAACGCGCATCAGCCTCGGAGAATACAGCCACAGTACCCACACCCAGTCTCTTACATGTCCGTATGATGCGGATAGCTATTTCACCTCGGTTTGCGATAAGAATTTTATTAAACATTATAGTGCCTTATAGTGGAATATTGCCGTGTTTGCGATCAGGCCTGTCCGCCTTTTTACCCTCAAGAAACTGCAATCCGCGTATCAGCCTGCGCCGGGTGTAACGGGGAAAGATCACATCATCAATATAGCCCCTCTGGGCTGCCAAAAACGGGTTTGCATAGGTCTTGCGATATTCCTCGGTCTTTTGTGACAAAAGAGTTTCAGGATCCGGCGCGGACCTGATTTCCTTACCATAAATAACCTCGGCAGCGCCTTTTGGTCCCAGCACTGCTATTTCAGCAGTAGGCCAGGCATAATTGATATCACAACCTATATGCTTTGCATTCATCACGAGATAGGCGCCACCATAGGCCTTTCGCAGAATGACCGTAATACGGGGGACTGTTGCCTCGATAAAGGCATATAATAGCTTGGCCCCATGACGGATTATACCGCCGTGTTCCTGTTCAGGTCCCGGCATGAAGCCAGGCACATCCACCAGGCATATTAAGGGTATGTTAAAGGAATTGCAGAACCTTACAAACCTTGCCGCCTTGGTGGAGGCATTGCAGTCCAGGACACCTGCCAGCACGGCAGGCTGATTCGCCACCAACCCTATGGTCTGGCCCCCCAGGCGGCCCAGGCCGCATATGATGTTTCTGGCGAAGCTTGCCTGGATCTCCATAAATTCAGCCCCGTCAAGAATGCTGTTAATAAGCACCCTCATGTCATAGCTGTCTTTCGGGTTAGGGGGGATTAAATAGTCGAGGGCAGGATCAGTACGATCATCCGGGTCCTTGAGGTCCAGCAGGGGCGCCTTTTGCTTATTGTTGGAGGGCAGGTAGCTGATCAACCGTCTTATTTCACGCATGCATATGATATCATTATGAAATACGAAGTGGACCACACCGCTTTTTTCGCTGTGAACCTGGGCCCCGCCCAGGTCCTCGGAACTTATGTCCTGATGCGTCACTGTCTTGACTACGTTGGGGCCGGTCACAAACATATATGCTGAATTTTCTACCATGAACGTAAAATCCGTTATGGCGGGGCTGTAAACCGCCCCCCCTGCGCAAGGACCCATTATACAGGATATCTGCGGTACCACACCGCTGGCCATTACATTGCGGTTGAAAATCTCTCCATAGGCGGCCAATGCATCCACACCTTCCTGGATACGCGCTCCCCCGGAATCATTAAGGCCTATAATCGGTGAGCCCACCCTGACGGCATGATCCATCACCTTGCAGATCTTCTGGGAATGGGCCTCTCCCAGGGAGCCTCCTATGATGGTAAAGTCCTGACTGAAAATAAACACCTCACGTCCGTCTATGGTCCCGTGACCGGTGACAACGCCGTCGCTGGCATAGCGACGCTCCTTACCAAAGGCACCCCCCCTGCCCGTCTTTAGGATATCAAATTCTTCAAATGAACCCTCATCAAGCAAAAGGTCTATCCTCTCCCGTGCTGTGAGTTTTCCCTTGCCGTGTTGGATTTCAACAGCATCTTCACCGCCTCCCTGCAAGGCCTCTTCGCGCATGACCTCGAGGGTTGACATATTATCGTATCTTAGCCAATCCACGGGATTTCCTCCTGACAACCTAGGAGTCTGTCCGAGAATAGCAATTCTTTTCCAAAATCGAGGCATGCCCGAAAAAATTACCGCAGGCATATGGTTGATATGTTGAGGATAATTTTTTCGGGCATAACAAAGAGTTCAGGGAAAAGTGCATTCTCGGACAGCCTCCTAGGGCTTGTCTGTGGTTAAAATAGTAAGAGTTAAATGTTAAAGGATGCAAAAAATGGCGTTCTGGCAATTGTTTGAAGACAGCCGTATTTCAGCTGAAATTAAGCATGACATCTCTTTTAATCACTGACCGGCACAGCATATTAACAACTTGATCCCACTGGAGCATCATCTCTTTTGCTGTTGCATTCTCAAGTATAAACCATCTTGTGGTTAATTGCGTAAAAGAACCCACCAGCAGATTTCTGAAAATCCTGTTATTCACCTTTTCCCGGATAAAACCCTTTTCTTTCCCGGCATCAAGAATGGGGCCGACAGCAGATATATAATAAAGATAGGGCTTATATGCCTTGGATTCGTAGAATTTTCTGTTCAATTTGATGTCCAACAAAAACACCTTTAAAAAATCCGGCTGAGATAAAAATGTCCTGAAAAACAGCCTGATAAACCAGTAAAGTTTGCTCAAAGGATCATTGACCTTAAAGGCCTCATCCATATTTGTCCTCAGCCACTCGATCCGCTTTTGCGGCAGGGAGAACAACAGATCCTGCTTGTTTTCAAAATAGGTATAGATCGTGCCTTCAGCTACCCTTGCCTCATTTGCTATTTCTGCCATTGTTGCCGCCCGGTAACCCTTTTTCGCAAATATGCGCTCTGCCGCTACAAGGACCCTCTGCATTTTGTCATCTTCACCAGCGGTATTTTCGGCACCGTTACCCTCGTCTCTTAAAACAATCGCCAAAATCAGGTCCATAATTCCCTCGAAATCCGGCATGGTCTCATCCACCTCATGAGAAACAAAGTTCAGGGATTCCTCGTCCAGCAATCCGAAGATCATGGTCCTGACCAGGTTGACATTAAAATCATTACGAAAAACCTTAGATTCCACTCCTTGTTCCAGTATCTTATTCACTATCTTCATATAATTCTGCAATGGCTTGTATCCGCTGTGGGAATAAAATGCCTTGTTGGCCCGACATTCAAACAGTAAGTTCTTAATCACCCTTAATTCCATCGGGCTGACATCGTTTAAGTACAGATGAAACCATATCATTTTCCCAAGTCTTGATACCGGATCAAGTATACCCTCAAGATGAAATTTTACCTCTTTACCGGCTTGAGCTGCCTTTTCAGACAGTGAATGAAACAGCAGGTCCTCTTTATTTTTAAAATAGTGATAGATAATTGAATCAACAACGCCGGCCTTCTTGGCTATATCCGACATCTTGGCATCCGTCAGCCCATACTCAGCGAATACTTCCTGAGCGGCCCTGATAATATCTTGTTTCCTATCAGATCCCAAAACTACCCTCCTATCGAGGTTTACTTCTGTTTTAGTTGCCTTTGAGCATAATTCAACCAAATGTAAGAATAAAATACAAGAACAAAATTACGGATCAGGTAAAGTTTAAGATAAGTCTATTTTAAAGAGAGGAAAGGCTTCTTTCACTAACTTAAGAAATATATCTATAAATTCATATGATTATCTTTTATGCCAACATAGTGTTCGGGAGAAAAACCATTCCGGGACAGCCCCCTAAGGGTTTTCAAAAATTTCCGGATAAAGTCTCCTTGCGCACTCAGGGCACACACCATGACTGAATTCCGCCTCTGAATGATCTCTAATATATGCCTCAATCTGCTTCCAATACCCCGAGTCATCGCGTATTTTCTTGCAGGAACTGCATATGGGAAGCAGGCCGCTCAATCTTTTGACCTTTGCCAGGGCCTGCTGAAGCTCGTTAATCAGTCTTTCTCTTTCTTCTTCCGCGTGCTTGCGATGAGTAATATCGGAAGATGTGATTATCGCCCCTCCATGAAATGACGATATATTTATACTTAAGTATTCATCTTTGTATCTCATCTCAGGATATTTCCTGGATTGTCCCAGCCTGATACATTCCATCAGTTCATTATGCATGTCTATTTGATGTCTGGATGCATAATCCTTATACATCACATCCCCAATCTTGGGCGGCCTGCGGCCCGCGGTCCTGCGTGCCTGATTATACTCTGTCACCCTTCCTCCACGATCAACCGTGACGGTCTCAACAGGGTTATTTTCAAACAAAGCCCTGTATCTCTCTTCGTTTTTCCTCAAAGAGGCCTCTGCATGCCTGCGCAATTCAGCCTCTTTTTCCAACTCTCTTAACTTTTGCTCCAGTTGTTTATATGTCGGTTTTTCAGCCATTTGATCCCCTGCAAAATCCAAAAAAAAGCCCATATACACTCCCCTCATGATAGGCGGTTTTGCGTATGGACATTTAATTCCACAATAAAGGTTACTTCGTAACCTCTCAATATGTCCTTTAAATTGCATCCCGATCTCTATTTTAACCATGTCTCCTAAGCCAACACAAAATCAGACAGGAAGCCGGCATAGAGATTCTCTTGAAAATGGGAGGACTGCAAAAAGCCGGCCACAAAATTTCTTGACAAAGAATTCTAAACCCCTAATCCTTAGTTCGAACCAATTTTCAACTTTCTTGGAGAAAAAAATGAACGAAGAAACCACCATGAAAGATCCATCAGGCATCCCGGAAAAATACTATCTGCCGACAGCCATATTTGACTCCGACCACGAAGCCATAAAAAAGAAGACGCTTGAGCTGACTCAAGGGCTTGACAATCCTATAGAAAATGCCAAAGCTCTCTTCTATTTTGTGCGGGACAGGATATTATACAACCTCCATGTCGAGAAGCATATGCCCGAACATTTCCGTGCAAGCAACACCCTTGAAAGAGGAAAGGGCTACTGTGTTCAAAAGGCCGTACTTCTCGTCACATTGGCCCGTTCAGCAGGGATTCCGGCACGTCTGGGCCTTGCCAAGATCAGAAACAATTTGGTGCCCCGGAAATTGCTTGATATCCTGAAAACCAATATATTTCCCTGGCATGGTTACGCGGATCTCTATTTGGACGGAAAATGGGTTAAGGCGACCCCGGCTTTTGACATCCAGACCTGTGAAACAAACGGCTTTGTTCCGGTCGAATTTGATGGTCGCAATAATGCTATGCTTCCATCCCACGACAAACAGGGAAATGTGCATGTGGAGTATCTGCTGGATCGCGGTCCTTTTGACAGTGTACCTCTGGACAATATCCGCAAGGCCCTGATAGAAAGAAATATGCTTGACCCCAGGGAAATAGTCTCACCCTCAGAAATCAACTGAACAAAATCATGAAAACATCCGTATCTTTTCCTGTCAGATCAATCAAGGATTCAAAAGCATTAATGAAGGTGGCAACCGGAGAGGAAAAGGCCGATATGGCCGTAATAAATGCCAGGCTCCTTAATGTATACTCCGGTGAACTACTGGATAACTATTCCGTCGGTATAAAGGGAAAATGGATAGCCTATGTGGGTAATAATCCAAAGGACATTATCGGAGAAAAGACGGAAATCCTGGATGCCGATGGCAGGACACTTATTCCCGGCCTGATTGACGGTCATACCCACCTCGCCTTTTTTGTAAGCGCCTGTGAGTTTCTCAAACACGCTATGAAAGGCGGTACGACAACCATTATTTCAGAAACCCTTGAGGCATTTCCGGTAGGGGGCTATGAGGGGCTGATGGATTTCATTTCCTCTCTGACTGATCAGCCGATCAAGATTTTTTCTACTGTTACAGTTATGGCCTCTATTAGCGAAAAAGTGCGTGGTGTTTCATTGGAGACCATCAGGAGTCTTATGGCCCGAAGCGATATCCTGGGGATGGGCGAAACATACTGGCAATCTGTTCTTCAGGAACCGGACCGGATACTTCCTCTGTTCAATGAAACACTCTTTGCCGGAAAAGTACTGGAAGGCCATTCTGCCGGGGCCAAGGGAACTAAACTTATGGCATATATCGCCTCAGGTATTTCATCCTGTCATGAACCCATAAATGCCGAAGAGGCATTAGAAAGGCTAAGGCTGGGACTTCATGTGATGATACGGGAAGGGAGCGTCAGAAGGGATCTGGCGGCAATCTCCAGGATAAAGGATTACGGAGTGGATTTCAGGCGGCTTATTCTGGTTTCAGACGGACTGGAACCAAAAGATCTGATTGAAAAGGGAGGCATGGAATTTATCGTCCAAAAGGCGATAGACTGCGGCTTTGATCCGATCACAGCTATACAAATGGCCACGCTTAATGTGGCGGAACACTTTTCACTGGACAACCTGATAGGGGGGATAGCCCCGGGCAGGTATGCCGACATGGTGATAATCCCGGACCCGAATACAATCCAGGCGCAATATGTTATCAGCAACGGAAGCATAATTGCTCAGGACGGCAGAGTATTAATCCCTCCAAGACAACATAGCTTTTCCCGAAAAAGCATGAGCAGCATCAATCTGCCGAAAAGATTTCATCCATCTGATTTTAAGATAGCGGTCAAGGGGGATTATAAAGAGGTTGAGGTCAGGATAATTGAACAGGTAACAGATCTTATCACCAAAGAGGTCAAAAGATCTTTACCTGTAGATGACGGTGAAATCAAATCGGATGTTGATCAGGATATACTGAAAGTTGCGGCTATTGACAGAACCCATCTTCCGGGCAAGCTGTTTGTAGGTCTCGTGAAGGGCTTTTGCCTGAAAGACGGCGCCTTTGCAACCAGCGGGGCATGGGACACATCGGACATCGTCGTGATCGGCGCAAACGATGATGATATGGCCCTTGCGGTAAACAGAATTTATGGTTTGCAGGGAGGGGCAGTTGTCTGTGCTGCCGGAAAGATTATGGCTGAACTCCCCCTGCCTATTCTGGGTATTATGTCCGATATGCCTTTAATGATTCTGATGCAAGAATTAGACAAAATTAAGACAGCCACCTCCGGTCTTGGCATCCCTTTTAAAGATCCTTTAACCACCCTGGCCGTCCTGACAACCGCAGCAATCCCATATCTAAGGATCTGCGAAGAGGGCCTGGTGAATCTAAAGGACGGCAAATCCCTTGGCCTCATTGTAGATTAAGCTTGTATCACAAGCCCCGGCAAATGTAGATCACAGCAGTTAAAAGGTGACAAGTTCAACCAGTTAAAAAAGTTGACCCTCATAGCAAATTAGACCGGTTCCTCCTTTAACTTCTTCAACTATCTTATTAACTGTCTGTCTCATAATTGTATAGACGCACAGTCATTCCGGCGAAGGCCGGAATCCAGCGC
>LT984854.1:45246-46384 GCA_900258555.1 uncultured Desulfobacterium sp.
TATCGACTCTTCACCTTTTTCTTCTATTTTATTGTCAAAGAACAAATTGTATACTTAATTACGACACAGTCTCCAAGTCCGGCATGACGAATGAAAAGACCATTATGAGACAATTAATAACTCTTCAACTCTTTTAACTCTTTAAGTCTATGTCAATTCACAAAAGCCGATTTCTACAGTTAAGGCTTTCGACCGGAAACTCTGTAGGCCGTAAAAGCTGAAAAGAATCGTCCTGTCTTGTCTCGTTCGTCAAGATCCTGCAACCAATCGGCCAACTCTTCTCTAGAAGCAATGCCCGCTGAACTTGCCTTGTCTATACCCCCTTCAATCCACCATTCTTTGAAGACCGGATAATTCGGCCAAGTTGTAATCTGCCCTGAGACCTCAATATCTACCAATCCCAGTTCATGATAGAATTCTGTTAACTGGCGGCCGATAATCCCATTTTGCAGGCTGTCACTGATAAAGTGTACAATCCTTCTGGTCAGTTGTAAATTTTTGGAATTGATTACCTGAGAGTCCCAGTCAGGTTCGTCAACAACGATCAATCCCCCCGGGCGCAAAACACGTTTCATCTCTGAAAGGGCTTGCTTAGGACTTTCTAAGTGCATAAGGACAAAATTGGCATAACATCTGTCGAAGCTCTCGGCTGCGAAGTCCAAGGCGTGTGCGTCACCCACCCGATACTCCACAGGCAAATTTAAACCCTCCGCTCGCTTGATAGCTTCATTGATCATGATTTCACTGTTATCTACACCGACGATCCGGCAACTTGGGTCAATGCTTTCAGCCAAAGGACGTAGAAAAACGCCGGTACCGCAACCAATATCGAGAATTTTATTCCCATTTTTTATGTCCAGAAAAGCATAGAATCCTTCAGGATCAGCGCGTGCCATTGCATTCCACTTTATCCTGGTCAGATCTATGAATTTGACAAAAAATTCGGGTTTTTTAACTTGATCAACGTTCCCCCACTCGTCGTGCCATGTAGACTTTTCCACCATTGGTTCCTCCTGACTAAATTAAGCCCTTAAAAAGATTTTGCCGCATCGCACATTTGTGTGGGTGCCCCCAATATGTTGTGGTCGGATTATTGTTTTTCTGACCGGAATGAGTTAGCGTAGTTTCAAGGCGATGA
>LT984854.1:47714-103679 GCA_900258555.1 uncultured Desulfobacterium sp.
GATCTCTATCCGAGAAGAAAACCAGCGGCATTCCAGGTCATCAATGCATGACCACAACATATTGGGGTCACCCACACAAATGTGCGATGCCCCAAGATTTTGTTTATCATTTTCTCTTCTTTCGTGGACGCGTCGCAATCCCTTTTAATATCAGGTCCCATGCACCCAGTTTCAAGAATAAACAGACTCAGTTGTATTCAAGGGAAACAAATATAACGAGAAAATATCCGAACTTCCAATCTGCATGAAATCTTCTGGAATACTCAAAATTCTGCACTTGCAACTTAAATCAACCAGTTAAAAAAATCGGACCCTTCGAAATTTTCGGATATAAAAAAGTTTTTTCATCAATTTCCTGTCCTTGGTAAGGGGTGAAAATGATTCGGTATCTATGCCCACGCGTAGCAGGATGTCTTATTCTCGGTCAATAAATCGCCAAGACGCTCCAAGAAATTATAAAACAGTCCTCTCTATCGGAAAAGATTTCCTGCCGGTTAATACCACGATCGATTACGTGATTTAAGACGCCTGGGGCATCCGTCCCCCAGCCCACAACACTACAAAGACGATAAAAATATTTTTATCCCAACAATGCCCAGCGCTATCGCCAAACTTCGAATAATCCAGCGCCCCTTAACTGCATCTGACAACCGGGCGCCAACTTGAGCACCCAGCAATACGCCAATTGCGAGAGCAACCGTCTGATGTACACCTTGAGAAAAGGTTCCGGTTGCAATGTGAACCACCGTACCAGTCAACGCCATGATCGCCAGAACAAAATGTGAAGTGGCCGTAGCAATGTGGACAGGAAAGCCCAGGAGATAACAAAGTGCTGGCACATGAATAATACCGCCCCCAATACCCAAAAAGCTGGAAATGTAGCCGACAGCCACGCTTATCGCGACTCCAAGCATATAATTGAAGGAATATTTGTACTCTGTTCCGTGTGCATCCACTAGGCGGCGCGACACGCAGTACCGACTTAAATGAGAAGATTCACATGTGCTCACACCATGACGGGGTTTAACGCTGAGAAAAACAGCGGCAACGATCAACAAAAAGCCGAAAATGAAATCAAATAGCCGACGCGGAACAAAAGATGTGTTAATGGCACCCAAGACGGCCCCTGGTATGGTCCCTAACGCAAACAAAACTCCCGATCGATAGTCTATGCGCTTCATCAGCCCGTATGCCTCCGAACCGGAAAGTGCATTAAAAAAAACAACTGCCAGCGATATACTGGTCAGCAGGTTTGCGCTCTGGTCTGGATAAAGCAAGAGTAAGACCGGCATTAATACAAATCCACCGCCTGCCCCTATAAGTGTCCCATAGGTTCCGACTACGAATCCTAAGACTATCAGGCCAAAATAGTGTTCAACGCCGGCAACGCTCACTGGTATTGTCATTTCACCCCCTTTTCCCCGCCACACTATCAACTGATTGGAACAAAAATGCAACACCTGCCATGCTGTGGAGAAGAAGTAATAAGTACCCAATGTGCCCCGATCGTGCATGGCGCGGGTTGTAACTACTCCTCTTTATCCGATGATCTGCAAAGCCACATAGGGAACAACGTTGAAAACAAGAAAAACAATTTTGAACAACCCAAGGAACGAGTAAATGACCACGTTAAAGGTTTCTCGGGGAACGGGAAACCATTTACTCTGGATGCGATACATTAAATCCGGGGCAACCATGGTGAAAAATGTCCACAGAATCAAGACGCAGCCATTTAGGATTGTGCACCACATGAAGAACCTTATGAGCGTCTGGATGTTCATGATCTTCCTCCTTATCTTTGTGTTTTTCTGACCGATCAAAAGCAAAGATTGTTCTGGCTGTCATAAATTCTTTTGTTGGGTTTAAAAATTAAGAATAAGCAGAATCAGTTATAAAAAAAGCCTTTCCATCACTGCAGGCCTTTCACAAGGCCGGAAGCGCCGCCTCCACGTTAGGTGCGCCAGTCAGTCTTGTTAGAAAGTCCCACCGACTCGGGCTTTTATGATATGAGGCATCCTAAGGGTTCGCAGGCCATCGGTTCGCCCGGAAAAGTAGCGAGCATTTGCCTCCTCTGGCCCAAAATCCGAGACAGACGCAAAGCCTATATCCATTAGTTTTTCAGCCAAAATATCCGGATCGAACTGATTCAGCCATGGCTCCCCCCTGGCTGCAGCACTAGCCTTAAAGATTGCAAGCAGTTGCCGGTCCTCTTCATTCAACAGTGAGTCCAGAACCGTATATTCGAAAACAACTTCGCTACCTTCAGCTAAGGCTGAAATTTCTTGCAGATTTTTGAATACGGCATCTTCTGTAAGGTATTGTGTAACGCCCAACCAGGAGAAAAATGCGGGCTTATTTATTGCATAATCTCCTGCTTTTAAGCATTCGGTGAGACTCTTTGTTTCAAAATCTATCGGTAAAAATTTAAGATTGGGCGGAGGTGCAATATTAAGAGCCTGCATTCGCTGCCGTTTCCACTGCTGGGTAGCTGGGTGGTCAATTTCATAGATATCTAATACCTGATGAAGGTCTGGCCTGCGTAATGCAAACGAGTCAAGGCCGGTTCCAAGTATTACATATTGGCTGATCCCAGCTTCGAGCGCTTTTTCAAGTTCGTCCTCAGTATATCGGTGTCGCATTACGGCAAAAGCCCGATAGGACATTATCATGTTTTTGGCTATCAGGGGAGTTGTGCGACTTATCGCTTCTGCCATTTGTGCTTCCAACGCAGACCTCAGTGTTGCCTCATCATCAAATCCGCTTAAGCCCAAGGCGAAATTGTCTTGGAGGATTTTCGGGTCATCATCAACAAGAAGGTGAGCAGCACGGGTCATCGCCGCTGCTGAAGCAGACCAACTCGGACATTTCTCTTCCATAGTATTACTACTCATTTTTAAGTTGTTACGAACACATACCAGAAAACATAAGTTTCGAGAAAGTGAAGGTTAGGAATGTTAACACGCAGTTTCAGTCGTCCTTACCGGCTGAAACTGCATCTTGTCTCTGCAATTGAATTTTAAAAGAGCGCTGCCACCGCTGCCATTCCGCTTCAGTCGTTCATCGACTACAAGCGGCTCGTTGGGCAAAAGCAACTATGGTTCCTTGGGAAGCTGTGCACTATGCCAAACTGCAACAATCCAGACCTCGTTATCTTTCACTCTGTAAAAGAAGCGATATGGAGATATGATTACCTCACGAAAGGGAAGTTCTGGAAACTCCGGTATGACCCTTCCAGATTCAGGAAATTCCTCAAGCCTGCGTAAAGCTTTTTCAGCTCGTTCACGAAAACGTTTCGCAGCAGAAGGTTTATCGCGTTTGATGAAGGACAATCCTGATAAGAACTGAGCTCTGGCAGATGGGGTAAAGCGAACTTTCACTATCGTTTCTCGTTCAAAATTAGATCGGCTTCCGCAAGGACAGTTTCAAGATCGTAGCCTTCGCCAATTTCTATTTCCCTCTCTCCTTTGGCTAAAAGACGCAGTAGTTCTTTGTCGTGTTCAGATTGTTCGAATGTTTCAACGCTTTGCATAACTGCAGCGGCCCGGCCACGCTGGGTAATAATTAGGGGTTCTTTTGATTCTTTTAGTTTTTTTAGAATGTTAGCAGCATCCTGCCTTAAATCGCTAACAGGAATAATATTCATTAACTTTCCCATAAGACACCTCCTATCGTACTTTTAACCGTACTGCTAAATGCGACCTAAGGCAAGGATTTTTGACATTTTATCGAAAATAACAACGGATTATGCCGTTTTCTCTCAGCTTTAAACGATTCAAAAGGGCCTGTAGTAATATTAAGGGTGTGGTTCATTCTGTTTTATCGTAAGAACGGCTTCTTTTGACCAAGAAATAGCCCGCGGTCAGCGCAATAATAATGGAGGCGATCCCGATCAGACTCAGGCTGTCCACCTCCCTCAGGTCTAAGATGATCACCTTACGGGCAATAGCTATGATTGCCACTGATATAACGATCTCGTAATGGGGTTGGTCCTGGGTTATGTAAGTCTTCATTATTGTCTCAAGAAGTTCAATACCAATCAAAACCAACATGAAGAACCCGAAAATATTAAGCAGTTGGCCGACACTGAAAATGACATATGGAGGGGTTACAATATCTTTGAGGATGAGCCAGCCAAGATCGAGCGTGGCAAGTCCCAAAACGATAGCCATCATAACCATGAGGGCTTGAATCATTGTCCTTTCAATCTTTTTTAGAATAGGAAACATATTGGTCTCTCTCCCTCAATAACAAAAAACGTCAGTAAATAGATGCTTCGTAGCCCTGAAATGAAATATTAGAAAGCATAATTACGGATCTACTGATCGTGGGAGCACCGGCTTGATATCAACTACGGGCGTTCCGTCAATTGCTTCGATCGGCCCCACTTTTAGTCTATTCCCGGCGATTTCCAGAACCTTGACCCGGTGCAAGCCCAGTGGATTCGGTCTATCGGGAGACCTTGTATTAAAGACACCTGTCAGAGGCATGTTCTTGTCCCCGCGAGGGTGCACCTTCAATTTGTCGCGATGAGCTTTGTGAAACCATGTGACAACTATAAGTTCATTACCCTCCGCAATCCCTTCAAGGCCCTCTGCAACCGCCGGATTCACTTCAAGCCATGCATCGGGTGCGCCTTCGTTTCCTTGGTGAGGTGCTTCCCTGCGACTTGCCAGTTCGGAGCGTATTACTCCGATGGCTACAATCGAACAGCTTGTTTCAATCATATCTATTTCCTTTGCGATAACTGCCTTTGCCCCTTCGTCGCCATGGCTTGAGCCCTATTTTTGTGCAGGCCCTCAGCGCATGAAAATCAGGCGTGGTCTGATCCTGGGATCAAGACGTGTCAGGCCTGCTTTTTTCGCCGCCTCAACAGCATCTATGTATTCTCCTGCTGTCAGACGACGGTTGATCATTTCGTCCTCATGGGCCGCGCCGCACGGCCTGTATTGATCCATCACATTGACATAGGTGTTTTTGGAGATCTCTGTTGCAAGAAAATCCATGATTTTTTCCGTCCCGGCCACATTGTTGGGCATCACAAGGTGCCTGACAAGCAGCCCTTTTATGGCGATGCCATCTCTGTCCAGCACGAGATCTCCCACCTGCCGGTGCATCTCCCTGATCGCCTCAATCGCCCTCATCCTGTAGTCATCTGTATTACAAAACCTTTTTGCCGAAGTGTCATCCCAGAACTTGAAGTCTGGCATGTAGATGTCAAAGACCCCGTCCAGGAGGGCCAGTGTCTCTTTGCTGTCGTATCCTCCGCAATTGTATACAAGGGGGATGTCGAGCCCCTGCTCTACGGCCGGAATCAAGGCCTCAACAATCTGGGGCGCAACATGGGTAGGGGTGACAAAATTTATGTTGTGGCATCCCCTCTGTTGCAGATGGATCATCATCGAGGCCATCTCATCGGCAGTGATCTCCTCGCCTTCGGCAAGGTGACTGATCTCATAGTTTTGGCAAAAGCTGCATAATAGATTACATGATGAAATAAAGATGGTCCCGGAGCCATGTGTACCCACCAGGGGGTCTTCTTCGCCGAAGTGGGCATTAAAGCTTGCCACCCTGGCCCGTCTTCCTGTGCTGCAAAAGCCGGTCTCTCCGGCCAGGCGGTCTGCACCGCACTGTCTGGGGCAGAGACGGCACGGAGATATCAGTTCAAGAAGGGATTTAACCCTGGCAGCCAGCTCACCTTTGCGGTAGAGTCTCAGATAGGAAGGCTCTGTCATGCCTGGACCTCAAAAAAAATCCCCCTGACAGGCTGTAATGTCTGGCAGGGGGATGGGATGTCAAAGATGGGCGAAAAGAAAAAATAAGACCTTTTGTCTATTCCCTGCTCTGCCCGAATATCCTCAGGAGCATCAGGAAAAGGTTGATAAAGTCAAGATAGAGGGAAAGGGCGCCAAGGATCGCCCCTTTTCTTACTACGCCTGCCTCAAGGTCGGCCGGCTGGGTAAGGGCCATGTTTTTAAGCTTCTGTGTGTCGTAGGCCGTGAGCCCGACAAATATGATCACGCCCAGGTAGCCGATGACGTAGTGCATGGTGCTGCTTCCGATAAAGATATTGACAACCGAGGCGATTATGATGCCGATCAGGCCCATCATGCAGAATCCCGCAATAGAGGTCAGATCCCTTTTTGTTGTCCAGCCATAGACACTGCATCCGGCGAAGGTACCTGCGCAGATAAAGAATGTGCTTGAGATCGAAGACTGCGTATAGACAAGAAATATGGGCGAAAGCATTGCCCCCATAAGAGATGAATACAGGACAAAAAGGCCGGTTGCGGTCCCTGCACTGATCCTGTTGACCATCCCGCTTATGGAGACCACAAGTCCGATGGTGCCGATGATAAGGACGATCTGGGCCAGCGGCGAAACGACCAGTCTGAGCATGGCCTCATTATTTGCCACATAAAATGCCACAAACCCGGTCAGCGCAAGCCCGATTGCCATCCAGTTATAAACGCTCCTAACGAAGCTATTGACCATAACCTCTGCACGCGGTCTTGATATCGAATAGTTATTCATTTCTTACCTCCTTAGATAAAACTGATAGATTTAGTTGTCGCAGATAATCTGATTTTTTACTATTATAATTGCTACCAACAAAAGTTCAAGTATAATGATGCCTTCTTTGCCTGACCGGTCGTGGTGCCCTTCTTACTACCAAGACATAGATAAGGAGTACGATTTAAGAGGCTGTAACGTCATATCATGAAAAACAAGAAACTTTACATCGTTATGGTGGGGCTCCCTGCCAGGGGAAAGTCCACTATCGCCAGAAAGTTGAAGGAAAATCTGGAAAAAGACAATGTCAGGACGAGGATCTTTAATAACGGTGATCTGAGGAGGAGGCTTTCCGGAGAAGAGACTTGGAGACCTGAGTTTTATGACCCGAAAAACAAAGAGGGAGTTGCCCTGAGAGAAAAGATCGCCATGATCAATATAAACGGCGCAAAAAAGTATCTGGGAGGCAATGGCCAGGTCGCCATCCTCGATGCGACAAATGTCAGTCAGGCCAGAAGAGAAAAAATAATCGCCCTCCTGGATGACCACCCGCAACTGTTCATTGAATGTATCAACGATGATGAGGATATTCTGGAGGCGAGTATTCTTAGAAAAGTTTCTCTTTCTGAATTCAATAGATTGGATAAACATACGGCGATCAGTGTCTTCAAGCAGCGGATCCGCTATTATCAGCAAATATATAGCCATCTTAAAAATGAAAGAAATTTTGTAAAACTCCACTCCCTGCATAACCAGATTCTGGAGGAAGAGATAAGGGACAATATCCCATTTTACAGCAGGATCAGAGACTTTATTGTCACTGATACGGTCAAGAATCTGTTTTTGATCAGACATGGCGAGACCTTCTTCAACCTGGAGGACAGAATAGGGGGCGACTCCGGTCTTACGGAAAAGGGAAACGCCCAGGCCAAGGCCCTTGCCCAACATTTTAAGACCAGGAAAATACCCTATATCTTTACCAGCAAGATGAAAAGGACCATCCAGACCGCTAATCCTATAAAACGGCTGCAGAAAGACTGCGCTATCATCGCCCTTAAAGAGTTCGACGAAATTGACAGCGGTGTCTGTGAATGCATGAGCTATGAAGAGATCCGCAGGGAAATGCCCGAAGTATATTCCAGGAGAAAACAGGATAAATACAATTATATTTATCCTGATGGAGAAGGCTATGTGTCCATGAAAAAGAGGATAGATATGGGCATCAAAAAGGCCATTTATCTGGCCAGCAACTCCCAAAACATCATGATTGTCGGACATCAGGCGGTAAACAGGATGATCCTCTCACATTTTCTTTACAGGCGTACCGAGGATGTGCCCTATATTTATATACCTCAGGACAAGTACTACCATATCATTGCCACCCAGGACAAAAAGCTCTTCCAGTTGAGGAGATACAAGGATTAACCCTTTGAATTATTTTATCCTTGAAATAAGTACCACGATTAAGTTAACTTTCTGGCCGCTGAAACTTTACAAAATTGGCTGAGACTTTATTATTAAGGAGTCTGTTGATGAAGATTGCCGTAAGTGGAAAGGGCGGTGTTGGGAAGACCACCTTTGCCTCCTTTTTAATCAGGGCACTTGCCCTTTCGGGCAAGAAGGTCTTGGCCATTGACGCGGACCCTGACGCCAATCTGGCCCAGGCCCTTGGCGTAAAGGGCGCCGAAAATATTGTCCCCATTTCACAGATGAAGGAGTTGATCGAGGAAAGGACCGAGGCCAAAATAGGTTCTATGGGCGCCTTTTTCAAACTCAACCCAAAGGTGGATGACCTGCCCGAAAAGTTGTCTGTGGTGGTGGACGGTGTCAAGGTTATGGTGATGGGGGGTGTAAAAAAGGGTGGATCAGGTTGCATCTGCCCGGAGAGCACCCTTTTGAAGACCCTCGTAAGCCACATAGTGCTTGCACGGGATGAGGCGGTGGTGTTGGATATGGAGGCTGGTCTTGAACACCTGGGCCGCGCAACGGCAATGTCTGTTGATGAGCTCGTGGTAGTGGTTGAGCCCGGAAGACGCAGTGTGGAGACCGCGTACCAGATCAGAAAACTTGCAAAAGATATCGGGGTCAAGAAACTGAGTTTTGTCGGCAACAAGATCAGGACGGAAAAAGACAGGGAGTTTCTTATAGAGCAGATGCCGGATTTTGTATTCCTGGGCTTTCTCCCTTACAGGACAAGTATCATTGAAGCGGACCTGGATGGTATGGCACCTTTTGAAAAGGACACTGAGACCCTTGAGCTGGTAAAGGGGATGCTCGAACATTTTGGGGTATGAAAACGTAACTTCTCAATTCAATAAATGCGTGTGCGAGCGGGCAGGGTGTTGGGGGTCTGTTTTGAAATGGCGCATATCTTTTAGTCATTCCATGCAACGGCAGCATTAGCCCGAAATTTTATCCGAACAGCCCCAAAGGACAGTGCCCGCTTGAGAGATGGCCTTCTCTGCCTGTTCGGCCATTATTCAGGATAACGGGGACGTTGCAGTAGCACCGAAAAAATTATGCGCCCTATCAAGACAGGCCCCCACGCACTGCCCGCTCGCACCTGGGCTTATTGAGAAATTACATGAAAACCATTTAACCTGGAGAAATAATTATGGGAAAAAGAATTCACAATTTTAACGCCGGGCCTGCGGCCCTGCCATTGCCTGTGTTGGAAAAGATCAGGGAAGAGTTATTGGATTTTAAGGGCTCCGGCATGTCCATACTCGAGGTCAGCCACCGTTCCAAGTGGTTTGACGATGTAATAAATGATGCAGTGGAAAGGACCAAGAGGATACTTAATCTCGGAGACGACTTCCATGTCCTTTTTATCCAGGGCGGCGCCAGCATGCAGTTTTGCATGGTCCCTATGAACCTTTGCATAGAGGGAAAACCCGCAGATTACATAAATACAGGTACATGGGCGACAAAGGCCATTAAAGAGGCCAAGGTCCTCAAAAAGGACGTCCGAGTTATTGCTTCGTCCGAGGACAAGAATTTTTCTTACATACCAAAGGACTATAAGATAAGCGCGGATAGTGCTTATCTGCATTTTACCTCCAATAACACAATTAAAGGCACCCAGTGGCGCGAACTCCCACAGGTAAAAGATGTCCCGCTGGTAAGCGATATGTCTTCCGATTTCATGAGCAGGCCTTTTGACGTCAGGCCTTTTGGTTTGATCTACGCAGGGGCACAGAAAAATATCGGGCCTGCCGGCACCTGCATGGTGATCGTTCGAAAAGACATGCTTAAGCGGACCCCTGGAGATCTGCCCGCCATGTTGAAATACACCACATTTGCCGATAACAACTCCATGTACAATACGCCATCGTGCTTCAGCATTTATGTAATAGCATTGGTTCTGAAATGGCTTGAAGAAACAATAGGCGGGCTTGAAAAGATGGCCCAGATCAATCGTCAAAAGGGCGATGTGATATACGGCTTCATTGATAAATCCGATTTCTACAAGGGTACTGCGGAAAAGGATAGCCGCTCCCTGATGAATGTGACATTCAGGCTCCCCACAGAGGACCTTGAAAAGAAATTTATAGCAGAGGCGACGGATAACAGGCTTGGGGGGCTGAAAGGGCACCGTTCGGTCGGGGGGTGTCGCGCCTCCATTTATAACGCCACCGGCCTGGATGCGGTAAAGACCTTGACAGAGTTTATGGCAGAATTTGAGAGGAAGGCCGGATAAAAGGGGTAAGTAGTGTTAAAACGCACCAGGATTGTTGAAATCCTTTCTTCTGAAAATCTTAACGGTCGCTTTGTTGTCATGGGCTGGGTCAGGACAAAGAGGGACTCCAAGGGCGGGTTTTCCTTTATAGAGATAAACGACGGCTCATGCATCAAAAACCTCCAGGTTATCGCGGCCCAGGGGCTTTCCAATTACAAAGATCAGGTCCTCAAGATCCAGACCGGCTGTTCCGTAAAGGTGGAGGGTATACTTAAACCCTCTCCAGCCAAGGGTCAGAGCGTGGAACTCCACGCAGAGGATATCACGGTCTTTGGTTGGGCAGACCCAGATGTCTACCCCCTCCAGAAAAAGAGGCATTCCTTTGAATTTCTGCGGACTATCGCCCACCTGCGTCCGAGGACAAACACCTTCGGCGCAGTGGCCAGGCTCAGAAATGCCCTGAGCTGCGCCATACACACATTTTTTCAGGAAAGGGGTTTTTTATACATCCACACCCCCATAATCACCGGTAGCGATTGCGAGGGCGCAGGGGAGATGTTCAGGGTGACCACCCTTGACCTGGGTAACATCCCTGAAAAGGAAGGCAAGACCGATTTTTCCCGGGATTTTTTCGGCACGGCAGCCAACCTTACTGTAAGCGGTCAGCTTGAGGCGGAGATCTACGCCCTTGCAATGGGAGATGTCTACACATTCGGACCTACCTTCAGGGCGGAAAATTCCAATACATCCCGCCACCTGGCTGAATTCTGGATGATTGAGCCGGAGATGGCCTTCTGTGATCTGGAGGGAGATGCCGCGCTCGCCCGGGATTTTCTCAAATATGTATTCGCCTATGTTCTTGAGCATTGCCCGGATGACATGGCCTTTTTTAACCAGTTCATTGATTCCTCTGTAATAGAGACGATGGAAAAACTGATCTTGCAGGACTTTGAATATCTCACATATTCAGAAGGCATAAGACTCCTGTCAGAATCCAAGGAGAAGTTTGAGTTTCCAGTATCCTGGGGTGTTGATTTACAATCCGAGCATGAAAGATACCTCTGTGAAAAGGTCTTTAACAAGCCGATCATACTGGTTGATTACCCTAAAGAGATCAAGGCCTTTTACATGAAGCTAAATGACGATCAAAAGACCGTCCGGGCAATGGATGTGCTTGTACCAAGGATAGGCGAGATAATAGGCGGAAGCCAGCGTGAGGACGATTACGACCTGCTTGTTCAAAGGATAAAAGGGGCGAACCTGAACCCCGATGACTACTGGTGGTATCTGGAGCTGAGGAAATTCGGTTCAACCCCCCATGCAGGATTCGGCCTGGGATTCGAACGGCTGATTCAGTTTGTCACTGGGCTAACCAATATCCGGGATGTAATACCCTTTCCGAGGACACCCGGAAATGTCAGTTTTTAATTTTCTTGTGCTTTCAATGACAATCGTGCTTCAAAACAATTATTTGGGTTTGACATAGTTAAAAATGTCGGATAAGTTTCCGACGGTGTTATTGAATTCAGGAATCTACTTGTTCAGCAGGCGATATCAGCTCATCCCAATATACCAAAACCGCAGAGGCTGGGAGGTAAAATTTTTGTCTGCTAATGGCCTTCCTCATATTCTTTCGACAAAACTTAATAGAAAAAACAAGCCTGGGGAAATAAGTTATGGTCGATATCTATTCTCTGGATTTTAAGAGATTCGTTGCCAGGGCTACCAATGATATTTTCGATACAATGCTTTCTTTGAAGATAAATATAAGCGATGTATCAACAGAGACAATTATTGAAAAAACCAGGATTGTCGGCTCAGTGGGTTTTGCGGGAGAAGTGATGGGGTGCATGAATATCCACGTAGGCTATACATTTGCCAAGGTCATCGCCGGCGCCATGCTTGGAGAAGAGCCAGAAGCCATAGAGGAAGAGGGCATCCTTGATGTGGTCGGCGAATTGAGCAATATGATCGGTGGAGATGTCAAATCAAGACTTTGCGATGCGGGCATGACATGCAGTTTATCAATTCCCACCACAACAAGTGGAAGCGACTTTACTATCGAAACGCAAGGCTGGGTCAGGCATGAAAGTCTGGCTATCCACAGTGATCAGTATGTCGCCATCGTAGAGGTGTATGTGAAATTAAATAATTCAAAGTGATTCTGGAGGACAGTAATGGCACTAAAAGTTCTGACAGTTGATGATAGCAAGACAATTAGGATGATTGTGAAAAAGGCCTTTAGTCCTTATGACTGCGAACTTTTTGAGGCGGAAAACGGCATTGAGGGACTGAGCTTGGCTTCACGTGAAAAGCCTGACCTGATTGTGCTCGACATCACCATGCCCGTTATGACCGGGACCGAAATGCTGGAAAAATTGAAGGCTGACCCGCTTCTCAAGGGTATTCCGGTAATCATGCTTACTGCAGAGTCCGGAAGAGACAATGTGATGCAGATAGTCAAAATGGGTGTGAAAGACTATATGGTGAAACCTTTTAAGGGTGAGCAATTAATAGAAAGGATCCAAAAAATATTCAAGTTGGAGGAAAAATCGGAAGGGAAAGAAGAGGTTGACACCTCCAAGCTTTATTTTTCTTCTGATGGCGACTGTATGGTCCTTACCCTTCCGGCAAAGATATCAAGGCCTGTTAGTTCCGATATCGAAGGTCACCTGGGAAACCAACTAAAAGAAATGCTTGACGCAGGGCAGAGAAAATTCATTATGGATCTGCGCAAGGTGGCGGAAATAAATATCTCCCTTATCAAACTTATCCTTCATGTGGTGCAAACCTGCCAGAAATCCAATGTCACTGTCCGCTCTGTGGGGACAGTGACTCTGAGCGATGGGCTGAAGGAATTTTCAGAGACAAGCGACCTTACGGTGGAGACATCCATAGAGGCGGCAAAGGCCACATTTTAGGCGAAGACAAGCCGTTAGCCAACATCTGACGGCCTAGGATCCTGTCCGAGAATGCCCTTTTCCCCAAACTCTTTGTTATGCCCTAAAAAATTATCCTCAACATATCAACCATATGCCTCCGGTAATTTTTCGGGCATGCCTCAATTTTGGAAAAAATTGCTATTCTCGGACAGCCTCCTGACTACAAAGCGCCAGGATCTTTGCTATTGTCCCTGATGTAGAAAACCCCTTGACAAAGGCTATGGTCTTTACCTCTCCACCAGCCGCCCTGACAACATCAGAGCCTATAATATCCTTTTCCAACCAATCACCACCCTTTACCAGAATATCTGGAAGAAGATATTCTATAACCCTAAAGGGATTATCCTCGTCAAAGATCACTACAGTATCAACAAATTGAAGAGAGGCAACCAGCTCTGCACGCACTTGCTCCTCATATACAGGCCTTTTTGGACCTTTTATCGCCCTGACGGATCGGTCGCTGTTTACCGCTACAATCAGATGATCCCCCAGTTGACGTGACAGTTGTAGATAACGGGTATGCCCCGGATGGAGCAGGTCGAAACATCCATTTGTAAATACAACCTTCCCACCGGAGGTCCTGACCTCTTCACGGGTATTTTTCGCCTCTTGCAGACCCTTTATCTTGGAGATATATGATTTCATGACCGCTCCGTGAAAAAGATTAAGAAGTTAAGGTAGTTGAAAGAGTTGAAGAAGTTAAAACAGTTCCCGCAGTGGAGGGCTAGGACCTTATAATGTTTTCGTTTACCAGTCAAATAAAGACGCTTCTGTCGCCGGCCTTTGCCAGAATTAGACAAAAAACCTCCCTGCTCCCTGACCTCATCAGCACCCGGGCGCATTCATTCAGCGTATTGCCGGTGGTTGACACATCATCTACAAGCAATATGGTTTTATCCTCCACTACTGAAGGGTCTTTAACCTTAAAAGCACCTCGAACATTTCTTTTCCTTTCGTCTTTTTTCAGGCCGGCCTGAGGCGCTGTATATCTCGCCCTCCTCAAGGTCAAAAAATCAAGCTCCGCCTTAAGATGTGAGGCCACGCGCCTGGCAAGGAGAAGCCCCTGGTTATAGCCCCTTTCCCGCAACCTTTTTGGGTGTAACGGCACGGGCATAATCAGGAGATTACCAGACCCTATTGAAATACCCTCAGCATACTCAGCCATCAGTCTGCCCAGGGACTCGGACAGATAGGTCTTTGCCCTGTACTTAAACTGGTGTATGGCTTTTACAACGGTGCCCCTGTAATGAAATGCGGCAAAGGCAGACCGATAAGCCGGCCGATCTCTCAGGCAGTCCTCACACAGGTGATCCCCTTGCGCCTCCGACGCAAAGGGAGTACTGCATACAGTGCATATGGGTGAGGAGAGCTTGGCAAAACCAGCATAACAGTCCTTGCAAAAAGGGCCTGTTTCAGCACGGTCAATAAAGCCGTGACAGACATGGCATCTGGGAGGGTAAATAATATCAATAAGTTTATCCAGTATGGTCATTTTACGAAATTTTTCGAAAATCCAGGGCTAGTTGAAGCAGGGTTATTTACCTGTTCTCATTACCGATGAGAGCCTCCTTGCCTGTCTTACAAACTCCTCAAACGGGCAATTGGTGTTTATCCCCGGGCATGCCTCCTTTGCCAGTTCCCAGTTGTCCCTGTCATTTACAATTGCCGGAAAAAAGGGCCAAAGGCAGCACCTGTCAGGTTTTACAGGGTGTATTAGACAGCTTTTTTCCTTGGAATAATAGCGACAGAATCCATCGTCTCCGGTCCTGATATAAAGGCGGCCATTTCTTTTCTCACAGGAGGCCGTTAAAAACTCTTCGGATGTAAGGCCGAGAAAGGCAGAGATCCTCTTTACCTCTTCATCGCTTACAGAGATACCGCCTTCTCCATAGCAACACTCTCCGCAGGTTTGACACTCAAAGGCCTTCATTGCATTTCATGCTCCAAGGATCTCATAATACTATCCAGTTTCCAGTCAACCAGCAGCCTGAGTCTCCTGCCGCCCTTCTTTTCCCTGTAGATCAGACAGCCGTTTGCAAGCCCGTATTCAAATAGGTCCCGTGTCAGCGCCACATCTTTTTGGCAGTACTCGGCCAGTTTTTCCATCTCTCCCTCCCGAAACCATTGAACCGCCATAAGACCATCAGCAGACTTTTCCATATTAAGGGTCTCTTTGGCCAAATGGTCGAGGGACAAACGGAAGCCCACCAGCTTAAAGACCTCTTCCAGGATGTCAAATGTGGGAAGGGCGTTAAGATTCTTGCTGGTGTATGCACCAAGCACACTGTAGTCAAACCTTTTGATATTAAAACCCACTATCAGTTGGGCGCGTTCCAGGTGGGCGATCAGAGAGTCAATATCGTCTTCCCGATATATAAAAAAACGACCCTCAAGGCTGTCATAGACCACTGCCACAGCTACCTTCATAAGGTGCGTGTTACTCCATCCGCCCACCTCTTGGGCTAGTTTCTGTGTCTCAATATCAAGGACTAGCCACCGTGGACCATCCTTTTGTTCCTGTTCAGTATCTTCCTCGACTGTAAACTGTTCCTCTTGTTCTGTCCCGGCAGAGATCTCGCTTAAGGGGATATACCCCAAAAGTCCCTCTAGTATCAACAGGGCGGACTTCTTATCCAGAGGCTTGTTTCCGGAACCGCACTTGGGTGAATGGATGCACGAGGGGCAGCCGTCTTCACATTCACAGGATCTTACATGATTCAATGTCTTTTCGAGCAGTTCCAGGATGATCTCAAAGCCGTGCTGGGCAAGACCCACACCCCCTGGATAGCCATCATATATAAAAATTGCGCCCTTACCCACCTGGGGGTGAAAGGGATAGCAGATGCCCCCGATATCGTTTCTGTCGCAGAGGGCAAATAGCGGGAAAACGCCTATGGCCGCATGCTCAATGGCGTGTATGCCGCCCATGAAGTGAAGACCTTTTTTTTCAACAAAAGATTTTAAAACAGGCTCTATCTCCACCCACAGTCCCCTTGTCTCAAAGGTCTGCTGCGGCAGTTCCAGCGGAAAGACCCCCAGGAGTTCCTGTCCGGTCAGGCCCCGCTTTTCATAGCCTGTCACTGTCTCTGTAACCTTTAACTCCCCCTCCCGGACCAGAAACTGCGCTCTCGGCCTGCTTCGATGTACCTTTATTATTTCCGTCTCTTTTTCTGTCCTCACCCTGGTAAAATAATCAGGCTCAGAGACGTGGACCACGATGTCCTTCTTCTCCAAAATAAGTGCCTCAACCGCATATTGTCTTGCTCGATGGAGGTAGATGGCCCCTGGGTGACATTCCTTAAACGCCCTGTTTTCGTCAATGGTCCCGATGGCCTGACCTGTTTCTTTTTCAAATATGGTATAGGTCTGACCGGCGGAGCGAATGTTTACATGAAGATGCGGATTTCGGCCAGGCGACATCCAGGCAAGAGGTTCATCCGCGGTCCTCACCAAAGCGCCCTGACCTTCAAGTTGCTCCAGATGCGCTGTCAAATCCTTGGGCCAGTACTTTCGATCTTCAAGGGTGATAGGGACCTCGGCAGCCGCACACGGAAGATGTGCCTTTACCACATAGGGATTATCAGGGTCCAGGACGGCGGCCTCAAAGGACCTGCCAAAAAAGTCATCCGGATTTTTGACAAAGTATTGGTCCAGGGCGTCCGGCTTTGCCATCAGAACGATCATGGATTCCCTTCCGGCCCTTCCCACCCTGCCGCCCCTCTGCCAGGTGTTTATGACCGTGCCGGGGTAGCCCACCAGCAGACAGATATCCAGGTAACCGATATCAATTCCCATCTCGAGTGCGCTTGTCGTAACCACCCCCAATAGATCACCGCTTGCGAGCCTTTGCTCTATCTGTCTTCTCTCCTCGGGCATGAAGCCGGCGCGGTATGAACTTATCTTTTTCTTCAGCTCCGGCGACAGCCGGGACACCCAGACATGGATCAACTCCGTCACCTTTCTGGACTGGGTGAATACAATGGTGCGATAACCCTTGCGAATACAGTCAACAAAGAGCCTGGCCGCGGAAAAATTAGTGCTTGCCTCAGGGTTTAGGAACAGAAAATGCTGGCCTGCCCTGGGAGCACCCATTGATTGGACAACCTGAAGCCTCTCCCCAATCAGGACCTCACCGAATTCTTCCGGGTTCTTAACTGTAGCCGATAACAAGATAAACCTCGGGCTTGATCCGTATTGAACGCACAGTCTCTTAAGCCTTCGAATGATCTGATTAAGGTGCGAGCCCAGGATTCCCCGATAGGTATGGACCTCGTCCAAAATAACAAATCTAAGGTTCTTGAGCAGCATCTCCCAGCCCTGATGAAAGGACAGTATCCCCCGGTGGAGCATATCAGGGTTGGTAAAAAGGATCTGAGGCATGCGGCTCTTGATCTGCTTTCGTTTGTAAGGGGTAGTATCGCCATCATATATTTCAGCCCGGATCCTCGGTCCCTCCATAAGCTTCAGCCACATGGAAAGTCCCTTTAACTGGTCCTGCTCCAGGGCCTTTAAGGGGAAAATATACAACGCCCTGGAATCCCTGTTCCTTATAATCTCTTCAATCACAGCAAGGTTGTAAATAAGGCTTTTGCCGCTTGCCGTGGGAGTGGCCACAATCACATTTGAGCCCTGTCTTATCCAGGCGATTGCCTCTGACTGATGGCTGTAAAGCCGGGTAAGTCCGAGTCGCCCCATGGTCTTTAAGATATCAGGATGAAAATCCGGCAGTTCCCCATAAAAAGGCTCTTTTGGGGGGATGTATCTGTGATGGACAAAGGCATCGCCAAAGTCGGGGTGGTTTTTTAGAAATCCAATATAATCGGAGAGATTCACCTGCGGGCTCTTTTGCCTGCCCAAATCTTATACAGGCGCGTTTGTAATTGATATTGCTGAGGAGGGGTTTTATCACATCCGGCATATATACTCAATGTATTGCGGCCCTTTCATTTTCATTTGATCATAAATATGGAATCTGATTTACCCCAAGGCCATTGAATTCTCAATTATATTTAATAAAATCAATTGCTTTTAAATGGAAGCCGGAAAAATTTTTTCTATAAAGAATACCGGAAAAATGCCGATAGATTTGTTAAATATTACACCACCCGTCTGCACTCTTAAAGCGGACAACCCTGGATCAGTATATGGATATAGCTACAATCGGCGGTTTAGTTATTGGCATGGGCGCAGTCGCTGTCTCCTTTCTCATAGACGGGGGACAGTTGGGGGCCATTGTCCGGCCGATGCCGATGTTGCTCGTAATCGGCGGGACTATCGGTGCTTCAATCATCACAACATCTGCAAAGACCCTCCGGTCTGTTCCAAGTATGCTCCGCGCCGCCTTCTCCAAAGAGCCGGAAGACCCCCTTGTCACCATTGACAAACTTGTCAAGATGTCTGAAAAGGCCCGCCATGACGGGATATTGCGTCTTGAAGATGATCTCTATGGCATCAAAGATCCCTTTTTCAAAAAGGCGGTCCAACTTGTTGTTGATGGTGTTGAACCAGATGTCCTCAAGACCATACTTGAGACCGAAATCGCCTGTATTGAGGATCGCCACAGAAAGGGGATAATCCTGTTGGAAAAAATGGGTGGATTTTCCCCGACCCTTGGGATCATAGGAACGGTCCTTGGACTTATCCATACACTTACAAGCGCCAGCGCCGAGCACATGGCCGAGGCGATTGCAGGCGCATTCATAGCTACACTATGGGGCGTTGCTCTTGCCAACCTGTGCTATCTGCCTTTGAGCGATAAACTGAGGCTGCGCCATGAGGAGGAATTGGCAACGCTCGATCTGATCATGGAAGGAATAATGTCAATCAGGTCCGGCGACAATTCACTGATGGTCCGCAGTAAACTGCTTTCATTCGTAGCCCCAAAGCTAAGAGGGGGTATGATCTGATGGCCATGGCTCGGCGCATTAGAAGGGATGACAAGAAAAACCTCGACAGGTGGCTGCTCACCTATGCAGACCTGATCACTTTGCTTCTGGCCTTCTTTGTCGTGATGTATTCCCTGTCCAGGGTGGATGCAAAGAAATTCGGAAAGATACAGGAGGCCTTGTCCGGCATCTTAAACGGAGGCCCCGCTGCAATCAGTGAGGGGAAAAAGGCGATTCCATTACCCGACAGCGGAGATGCCCTGAATTTTGTCAAACTGCAATCCGTGGGCGAGGCGATTAAGGAGGGGGCAAAAGAGGTGGAAAAAGATACACTTATCAATACAGAAATCGCCGAACGAGGGCTTATTATACACATTATGGAGCAGGCCCTTTTCAAATCCGGCTCGGCAGAATTGGGGCCGGAGGCGCGTGTCGTCCTTGACCTTATGGCCCGGAAACTAAAAGATATGTCCAATCACATACGCATCGAGGGTCACACCGATAATCACCCTATACACACGGCCAAGTATCCTTCCAACTGGGAGTTGTCTTCCGACCGGTCCACACAGGTGCTGAGATATCTTACTGAGACCCATAACTTTGATCCAAGAAAGATGTCCGCGCTGGGATTCGGAGAGTTCCGTCCGATCGCCGACAATGACGCTGACGACAACAGGGCCAAGAACCGCCGGGTTGACATTGTTGTCCTTACAGAGCAAATGTCCGCTGCTGAGCCCAGTTCCCAACACTATCAGCAATAACATCGTGACGATAAGCTGGTAGTTTAACCTTATAGTGATGAATAATCATGTTTAGCATTATGGGCTCTTCGGTTTCAGGGATTCTTTTTTTTAAAAATTATTGAAGGTCTTGCCTGCCTGGCAAATGTGAAGCCCTTGGCCTGTATGGTGAGGCCGTATTTCTCTTTAAGTTTATCCATGGGCCCCACATCCAGTGCCCTTGTGGGGCAGGCCCCGACACAAATGGGCTTCCTGCCTTCCTCCCAGCGTTCAAGGCATAGGTCGCATTTCTGCATCCTGTCGTCTTTACCCCCGCCGAATTGGGGTGCCCCGTAGGGGCATGCGTCCTTACAGGCCCCGCAGGCCGATTCCCCCAGACAGACGTCACGGTCCACCACCACGACCCCGTCTGTTTCCCTCTTGTTTATGGCCTCCACCGGGCAATCCTTCATGCACGGAGGGTCTTCGCAATGGTAACACGCCGACATGAGATAGGAGACCGACACATTCGGAAATCTTCCTTCCTCCAGTTCGTTCACCCTGATCCAGTGGGCTGATCCGGCCTGTATGTCGTGCCAGTCCTTGCAAGCCACACAGCAGGTATAACATCCCACACAACGCGTCTGATCAAAATAGAATCCCAGTTGCACGGCCCCTGAGGCATGCTCGAAGCTGAGGTTCTTCGCCGCAGTCTGTCTCGATTCGGGTGATTACCCCGTCCTTAACATGCACGTTCAACAGACACGATCCACCGCAGTGGCTCGCGCACATGGTGGTAACCACCGATTCTCCAGAAGTATTTGAAGTAACCATGAGGTCATCCCTTTCCCTTAAATCCCTGTTGACTGGCTCTTCACGGGATCTATAAATTTGAGCCTAATCCAAATTTTGAGCGAATCCATCCGTTTTGAAACAGGCTTTGAGTTAACCCCGGCTTTGTGGTTAATGGCATTGACGTCCAAGTTTACTATGCCAAAGATATAGAGGGGATGGCAATACTGAAGGAACGACAACCCTATGAAATCAGCCCGCCAACCTCTTATTAGGGAATACGGCTAAGAGACTTCAGCAATAACCGGCGCGGCAAGTGTTGTGGATGGCGGGATTACCGCATTTATGAATATTTCCAGCCATAAACCCTTTTCAGGGGCGTAGGATGTGGGGGATTAGGGCCAAAGCTCACTCAAAAGGAGCCATGACCCCGTCATATCCTTTCGAACTATTTAACCTCAATCACGCCTTCTGTCTTTACTGAGGGTTTGCCTTCCATATCCAGAGTATATTTGAACACCCCCGGACTGGTAAAATACATGCTTGCAGTTTTTCCGCGAGTTAAATAATCGGTCAAATAGCATTCTTCACCCACTGCCAAACCAAAACCCGCGTTAGCGTCCAACGTAAGTTTACATTCTTTCACGTTCTCCCGGAAGCTGACCCTCACTTTATCGTTCCGGACCCAGTTCATGAACACCACACAACTGCCTGGAGGAACAGTTATTTTATCGGGGGTAATTATAATGCGGTCGGCGGTCCCAGCTTTTTCCGATGTGATACTCACGACCTGACATGTCTCTGCAAAGGCCAGGGCTCGGCCCAGAAACAGGACAGCACCAAACAAAACCAAAATTCCCATTGATGTGACAAAAAACTTTTTCATGTTCATAACCTCCTCTTTTTTTATGATGTTTTTGAAAATCTGACTTCTAATCAGATATTACTCTAAAACCTTCTGCATTTTAAATCAACTTTAATGAGCTTAACTTGAATTAGTATAGTATGTAAAAAATCTTTAGAGTCTGACTCTAAAGGCAACCGTTATATGATCCTGACCGCAGCATCCCCTAGTCCCATATATGGTAACCTTTACCCTTAATATTCTATGTCTTTGAAAATCACGATACAGGCATATATCAGGTTTTTGAACCGATTGATATCCTGAGGTATGGGCCGGTATCACCCTATTTCTTGTTTGCCGCTTCTCTTTTCAAGCTGAACAGAACCCTTTCCGGGGTCAGCGGCAGTTCCCTGATTCGAACGCCGACGGCATCGTGGATCGCATTGGCGATGGCGGCAGCGGGCAACAATACCGGCGGATTCCCGACCCCTCTGGCCCCATAAGGGCCGTTAGGTGTTTTTGTTTCTGTAACAGCGATCCGGATTTTCGGCTGATTTATGGCAAACGGCATTTTATAGTCTATCAGGTTCGGATTGGTGACCCTTCCACCGTCGAAAACAACTTCTTCCCACAGGGCATAGCCGAGACCCATCATGATCCCGCCCTGGATCTGTCCTTCCGTTCCCAATGGGTTTATCATTCGTCCCGCATCATGACAAGAGTATATATTCTCGACACGGACCATGCCTGTGTCCCTATCCACGCTTACCTCCACCACCTGACAGGCATATGTGTGGGCCGGTGTGGCAGGATACGGGTTTCCTTCCACCTTTTCATAGGCATACGCCTGAAAAGGCGCAAGAACAGTGCTTTTTCCCATAGGGGCGCCGCCTTGGAAGAAATAGGAACCCATGGCCAACTCCAGCAAACTGATGGCCTTTTCGGGGTTATCCCGGTCTCGGATCATCTGCCCGACCAGTTCCAGGTTTTCAGCAGGGCTTTCCAGCATGGCTGCCGCACCACTGAAAAGCTGCACCTTTAAATCCCTTGCCGCCTCAATCACCGCATTTCCCATATTAAAGGTGACCCGGTCCCCGAATGTGCCTGTATCATAGGGAGCCGTATCCGTGTCACCGACGGTAACGGCAATCTGATCGGCAGGTATGTCCATCTCCTGCGCCAGTATTTGCGCCAGCACAGTGCTTGATCCCTGCCCGTGGTCAATGGCACCTATTACCAGATGAAGGCTGCCGTCTTCACTCAGCTTGACCAAGGCTGACGATGTCATGCCGACGAGTTCGTACTGGCAGCAGCAAAGTCCCCACCCACGGTTTTTACTCTTTTTCCTCTGCTTCCAGTTACTGATTTTGGCGACACTGTTTAAGGCCTCTTGTATGCCCACCGCCTCCATACGTTGTCCGGTTGCGCTTGTATCCCCATCGGAGATCAGATTCTTAATTCGAAAATCAAGGGGATCCAGGTTCAACTCCCTTGCAATACGGTCCATGTGGGATTCACAGGCAAAACCGGCCTGGACGCCCCCAGGGCCTCTCATGAAGGAAAAATTCATCTTATTAGTGTAGACACTGAGACTGTCTATCTTGAAATGGGGCGTCCGGTAGGGACCCAGGATGGTGTTGGCCCCCAAAGCCGCCACACCGGGCCCATGACCGGCATATCCTCCGGTATCAAACAGGAGACGGGCTTCACGGGTGACAATCTTCCCGTCCTTTTTTACACCTGTCTTCAGGTGGATCACGCAACCGTGCCGGGCTGAGGTGTAGGTCATCATTTCAGATCGAGTCAATTGCATTTTCACAGGTTTCCCCGTCATCCTTGCCAGAAGCGCACAGAAGTGCTCCACAGTGATATCCGTTTTTCCGCCGAATCCCCCCCCCACTTCCGTGCCGATGACCCGAATCCGGTTGAGGGGCAACCCCATGATCTCCCCCAGGGCCATCCGGATCGCAAATATTGCCTGGGTGGATGTCCAAATCTCCAGACGTCCGTTCGAATCAAACCGGGCCGTGACGGCATGCGGTTCGATGAAGCCATGGTGTTGGACAGGAGTGGAAAACCGATCTTCGAAAATCAGATCAGACTCCCGCCATCCCTGCTCCGGATCTCCTCCGGAGATCTTTGTCTGCCCGCATACATTTCCGTATCGTATGAGACCAGGCATGGCGCAGGCATAAGCCTCAGCGCCTTCATGGATCAAAGGTGCCCCGGGGCCAAGCGCCTCTTCAGGATCAAACACGGGTTTCAGCTCTTCATATTCCACCTGAATCAATTCAGCGGCTTCCTCGGCAATCTCCCGTTTGGTAGCGGCCACCACGGCAAGTGGTTCGCCCATAAAACGGGCCTTGTCGCCTGCCAGTACGGGGGTGTCTTTCACCATCAAGCCCCAGCATACCTGGGGGACATCTTTAGCGGTAAGAATAGTCTTCACACCGCTGAGTTTTTCCGCTTTTTCCGTATCCACATGGACTATCCTGGCGTGAGGATAGGGGCTTGCCAGGAATTTCGCATGGAGCATACCAGGCATTTTTATATCCGGGCCATATACCGCATCACCGCATGCCTTGCGCCGCCCGTCCACTCTGGCAAAGGGCCGGCCGATTATCTCATTTTTTGCCATGACGTCCTCCTTGTAGCGGCCTGACCGAGGAAACCGCATCGATAATTTTCTGATATCCAGTGCACCTGCAAAAATTTCCCGAAAGGTACATCCGGATATCATCCCCGGACGGATTCGGATTTTCATCCAAAAGGGCCTTTGAGGTTAATATCATTCCGGGCGTGCAATAGCCGCATTGGATGGCCCAGTTTTCAACAAATGCCTCCTGCAATGGATGGAGGGCGCCGTCTTGGGCCAGTCCTTCAATGGTTAGGATCTTTCTACCTTCCGCCTGCAAGGCCAACACCAGGCAGGACTTTATTGCCATGCCATCCATCAACACCGTGCAGGCGCCGCAGGCACCGCTGTCGCAACCTGTTTTGGTTCCGGTAAGGTTGAGATGATCACGAATAACATCCTGCAACGTCTCTCCGGCATTTACTTCCAGCATATAGTCTATGCCATTGACCGTCAGACAGAGTTTATACTTTTTCATGCCTATTTCCTCCTGCCACTTGAGGCCGCCTTTAGGGCTCTTTGGATAAAGACCTCTATCAACTCTTTTTTATATTCAGCAGATCCTTGAAGATCGGAAACAGGACTGATTTCTTCTCTTGCCTTTTTGCCGGCCTCTGCAATTGTCTTGCCTGTAACGACTTTTCCCCTGATCACCGCCTCTGCATTTTTGGCCCGTATGGGAACGGGGCCAACAGCCCCCACGCACAAGCGGATTTCCTTGCAGGTGTCGGTGTCATGGTCTTTTAAAATAAAGGTTCCAACGCCTATGATGGCGGTATCAACGCCTCGGCTGCTATGTTTGATGTATATGGCATGGCCGAGATCAGGCAAAAGTGGTATGTCTATTTCCGCAAGGACCTCATCCGGCCGTATCGCTGTCTCAAAAAAATCCTTAAAGAAATTTTCCACAGACATTGTCCGTGCCCCTGTCGCGCTTATGAGCTTCAGCTTGGCCCCCAGCGCCATGAGCGCAGGGGCCACATCACCTGCAGGATCGGCATGGCAGAGATTTCCTCCAAGTGTTCCCAGGTTTCTGATCTGAACAGAGGCCAGTTGCTTTTCCATGTCCGCCAGAATCGGCAGATGTTCACGGATGAGTGGATCTGTTTCTAGTTGGCGATGAGTGGTGAGGGCGCCGATCTTTAGCGTATTTTTTGTTTTTCTTATAAATTTCAGATCAGCGACTCGGCTGATATCAATAAGAAGGCCGGGCCGGGCCAGACGTTGCCTGAGCAGTGGTACCAAGGATTGGCCTCCGGCGAGGATCTTTGCCTTGTCTCCGTATTTCTTCAAACAATCGGTTACCTCGGTAACTGATGCCGCTCGAATATACCGCATGTCTTTCATTGTTTCCTTTCCTCATGTTTTAGGATGTCGCTTAATGAGGCCAAAAAATTCTTCTCCATTTCTTTGGCCTTGGCCCTGAATATCCTCTCCCCGAAGGTGGCAATTTTTCCGCTGATGGAAAGATTGGAAGTATAGGTCAACCGGGTCCTGTCGGGATTGATTTCCTCCAGGGCCAGTTGATTTTCCTGCGTAAACCGCCCTGTATGGAACCGGTCCCGTCCTTGCATCTTTGAAACCAGGCGCACGGGAGGCTGCATTTCGACGATCGTCAACACAACGTCGAACCTCGCCTTTATAGGCCCGATCTTTACCTTTACGGTTCCTTTGAATTCCCCGTTGCTTTGGACAGAAACAGATTCACACCCGGGGATACAATTTTTGAGGCATGCCGGGTCAAGAAGTTTTTCCCATACTTCTTTTACCGGGCCATCCAAGGTAATCGATGATTCTATGATCATGGCGGTTGATCTTTTGGATGGGTACAGGTGTAAATGTGTTGTTAGAGTTCAGCGCCTTGAAAGCGGGTCAGTCCGCTGTGTCTCTTTTTAGAACCCCGCATATTTGAGAGTCGCTCTGTAGAAAAGGCAGCTTGACACACAGGTAATAAGAACTCGCATTCTTAGGAAAAAAGTATAGGAAGACACGCCTCGTGTGTCAAGGCAAAATGGCATTCGCCATATTGTGTACAGAATGAAGTTGAAACAAGGAAATCATATATCTCACGACTAATAAAAAAAATGAAAGAACAAACCGGGATACTTAACTATCGACAACATGATATTGAGAGGACTAACATTATAATCAATATTGCGATGGGGTCTAAGGCTGGTTGGTGGGTGTAACTGCTTGGTTTCAATTGGTGGGCCGTGCGAGAGTCGAACTCACGACCAACGGATTAAAAGTCCGCTGCTCTACCGAACTGAGCTAACGGCCCACTATCAATAGCGACTTTTCTACCACCATCGGGTATTGTTGTCAAAACATTTCTAGGCTTTTTAAACACAGAAATTAATAGCCATTTGCACAATCAGTATGTAAGTTAAGCCACTTACGAAGGGACTGCTCAACAATCCAGCCGGAGAAAAGCTCCCTGCCCGCCACTGTCATAAACTGATGTGCCTTTGTCTGCCCCAGTAAATTCATCAGCCTGGGGCAGAGATAGTTTACACAAAAGAAATATCTTGCAATGAGTTTACAGCCGGTATTTCCAAGAAACAGACAGTGGCCGGCGATCTCCCGTGATTCAGGGAGTTCCACTCCCATGAGGAGATTGATTAAAATGAGCATAGTGTCATACCATCCTTCCACATCCTGCATGCAGCAGCTTCCGTGCCCTTGCCCGGCGCAGTCGGAGCAGGTTGCTGCGATGTCGGCATGTTGCATCATCCGGATTGTGCGGCCGATGTCTTCTTTGTATACTTCTATCTGATTGACGATTATCTCATCATCCAGGATGCGCTCACCATAGAGGGAATAAAGCCCTCTGGCGCTGTCAATCAGCCTGTTGATGTCGGCCACTATTTAAATCTTTCCCTTATGGTCCTTGCGTGAAGGGGCAGGCCCTCTGCCTCGGCCAGCGTGATAACAGTATCCTTCAGGCCCGCAAGACCCTCTTTACTCAGATACTGAAATGTCGGCTTTTTGATGAAGTCATCCACTGATAGTCCTGAAAACATCCGTGCACACTGGCCTGTGGGCAATACGTGATTGGTGCCCGAGGCATAGTCTCCCACAGGGACGGGCGCATAGGGACCAAGAAATATGGAGCCCGCGTGTTTTATGCTGTTTAGGGTAATAAACGGGTCTTTTGTCAGGACCTGGAGGTGTTCCGCCGCATATTCATTTGTAAATGCGATGGCCTGATCCATGTCTTTCGCCACCAGAACATAGGAGTGCTTGGAAAGGGAGGATTCAAGGATCTCCTTTCTGGCGAGCGTGGCGAATTCCCTCTCGATGATATCGCAAACCTGCCGGGCAAGTTGTTCAGAGGTTGTGACCAGCACGGCCGCGGAATCCGGGTCATGTTCCACCTGGGATAGAAAATCTATTGCAATCAGATTGGGATTTCCGCTTTCGTCAGCAAGAATAAGCGCCTCGCTGGGACCTGCCGGTGAATCAATATCCACCTGACCGTAAACCAGCATCTTTGCCGCGGTCACATATTTGTTTCCCGGGCCTACGATCTTGTGGACCCTCGGCATGGTCTTTGTTCCATAGGCAAGCCCTGCAACGCCCCATGGGCCGCCCACCTTGAATATGCGGTCACATCCGGCAATATCCGCCGCCACCAGGGTCGCCGGGTTTGCCGTCATCCCCTTGCCCGGCGGTGTGATGGCCACCACCTGGCCCACGCCCGCAACCTTTGCCGGAAGCACGGTCATCAGAATGGAGCTGGGATAAACTGCAGTGCCCCCGGGGATGTAACAGCCTACGATATCCATGGGTCTTGTAACGCGGCCTGCAAGGATGCCCTTACGCACCTCAATGGACCACATCTCGCGTTCGATCTGGGCGCGGTGGAATTTGATGATGTTCCGGGCCGCTGCCTTGAGGCATTCGGTTACACTGGGGTCAATCTGATTATAAGCAGCCTTGATCTCTTCAGGTGTCGCCTCCAGATCAGCAGGTGTAATGTCTGTTTTGTGCTTTTTGTAGTGTTCCAGGGTAACGTCATCTCCCCTGCTCTTTACATCAGCCACAATCTTTCGGACATCTTCATAAATGGAAGAGATATCTTCCATGGACCTTTCCATGATAGCCTTGTATTGTTCCGGTCCAAGGCTGTCTATCTTTTCTGGTTTGAGTAGCATTATGTCCTCCTTTTCTTCTATGTATCCACTTGCCGTAACCAGCAGTAATGGCTCAGGGCATAGGCCTTGTCATCAGTGCGTCTTGGTTTTGTTGCTGATGAAATCTGGGGTGAATGGTCATTCTCCTTGAGCAGGCGCTTGTCAGCCAGACATAGTCAGCGCTTTCCCTTGCCAGTGTTGTTTGCCCCTCAATCGGCGTCAGCATAATGGTTGCCATTTTGGCGGGCTGCCTCTTTATTGTCCTGTCAGGTATCCCGAATTTGTTTACTATATGACCGTTTCCGACAAAGACAACCACGGGCATTTGGGCATTTTTTATAGATTGCGCAATGTTTTCTGCCATTGTATCTTCCCAGACGCACTGGGCCTGATAAAAATTATCGAAATTCTTCAAATGCTTATGCGCCTCTTGATCAAATACTTCAGCCAGATAGTTGCGGTGTCTTTCATGGCTGAGGTCTATTTCTCCTGCCAGCTTGGACCTCTCATCGGCGCTGAGGCTGTCAAGCCCGGATCTGGCCACCTTTCTGACTATGCCGTTTTGTGCGTTGATGGCAAGGATCTTGCCCCCTTTGTCTTTCACTTCAAGGACCAGGGGCCGGTAAAGGCTGTAGTCAAAGGACCATTGGTTATCCCAATCTACGGCATCAAGAAATTCCCCTTCTGTAATCTCCCCTGCCAGGTATCGGTCAATGGCTGGCTGCTGCATCTTCTGGAAACACTCCATTGCAACCGTAAGAGGGCCGCGCCGGGCGATCAATGCCTGTAAGATCTGGACCTGAATAAGGTGATGTTCCGGGTTGTCGTGCACCTCTCCGATGAAGATCAGATCAGAGGATTCGATCCGTGCGATCATCTGCTCAAATGACAGGGTCTCGCCTGTTTCCATCTTGATGATCCGGCCGATGGAAAAATGACGGGACATCCCATCAATTTTAGCCAATGGCGGCATATTATGCCTCATAATGGAACAGCCTCCGGTAACTGCCAGCAGCGCAAGGACAAGGCAGAGACCCAGGCTTGATTTCATTGACATAGGTGTATCTCCTTGACTGGGGCAATCAATATCATTTACTGTTTTATTGCGCAACCAAATTAGACTTCATGGATCAATCGCCTCATCTAAAGTATGAACTGGAACCTGAAAGGCTCAGGCAGGTATTGCCGGATAGCCCCGGGGTGTATTGTTTCAGGGACAGTGCAGACAAGGTCATCTATGTGGGTAAGGCCAAGGATCTGAAAAAAAGGGTGCTGTCCTATTTCAGGCCCGATGAATACCTTGCGGACAAGACCATCCTGATGATGAAGAGGGCAAATTCTCTTGATTTTATTATCACCTCCACTGAACAGGAGGCGTTCATCCTGGAGAGCAGCCTGATTAAAAGGCACCTGCCCCGGTACAATGTAATCCTTAGGGATGACAAGCAATACCCTTGTCTCAAACTGGATATCAATGAGCCCTATCCCAGGTTACGGATTGTAAGAAGGATCAAAAAGGACGGTGCCGTTTATTTCGGGCCTTTTCCGTCGGCTGGTGCGCTCAGGAGCACTCATAATATAATAGACAGGGTATTTAAACTCAGAAAGTGCCTTGATCAAGGGCTCCCCAGACGCACGAGGCCGTGCCTGAATTTTCAGATGGGCCGGTGTCTGGGACCTTGCACCAATGATGTCCCTGTAGAAAAATATCAGGAGATTGTAAGACAGGTCAGGCTTTTTCTCGATGGCCGCAACACGGAATTGATCTCCCAGCTTAATAGCGAGATGAAAGAGGCATCAGAGAGCCTGGACTTTGAAAGGGCTGCCGGGATAAGGGATCAGATCAGGGACATAGAAAAGACCGTGGAACGGCAGCATGTGGTCTCCTCCAAACTGGAGGACAAGGATGTAATAGGGCTCTCGCAGAGGTCGGATCAGTATCAGGTGGCGGGCCTGTTTGTAAGAAAGGGATATGTGGTGGGGAGCCGCAATTACTATCTCCGGAATCAGGGCGGAAGCCCCTCTGAGGTGATGGAGTCCTTTTTAAAGCAGTATTATTCCAATGGGCCGCTTATACCGGGGCAAATATTAATATCAGAACCGATTGAAGACCTGGATGCCATATCAAATTGGCTCTGCGGCCTTGCAGGGAAAAAGGTCGTCATCCACAGGCCGCACAGGGGCGAAGGCTTGAGGCTTCTGCAGATGGCAATCGCCAATGCCGAAAGGCTCTTGGCCGGCCGTATGGAGTCAGGTGACGAGACCCTTCTCAGCCAGGTTCAGCAGTGGCTGAAACTTTCAAGGCCGCCAAGGAGCATTGAGGGATTAGATATCTCAAACATCCACGGGGATGAGGCGGTGGGCGCTGTCGTCAGCTTTGTGGACGGCCTGCCATATAGGCAGGGATACAGAAACTACAGGATCAGGGCGATCGAGGGCATTGACGACTACGGGATGATGACGGAACTGGTCCAAAGGAGAATGGGTAAGGGGGAGCCGCCCGATCTTTTTCTGGTGGATGGAGGCAGAGGGCACCTTTCATGTGTAAAGGCCGTGCTGGACCGTCTTGGGGATGAGGCCGGCCCTGATGTGGTCTCAATTGCCAAGCCAGATGAAGGCAGGGGCGAGAAGTATGACAAGATATATCTGCCGGACAGAAAAAATCCCCTGGCCCTGTCTTCAGATCACCCGGTGCTCCTTCTTTTGATGAGAATAAGGGATGAGGCACACAGGAGGGCTGTGTCATACCACAGGAAACTGAGGTCTAAGGGGCGGGCAGCATCAGAGCTGGATCAGATCCCGGGGATAGGGCCAAAAAAAAGGAATGCGCTTCTCAAGCGCTTTGGAAGTATTGCCGAAGTTGAAAAGGCAGGAATTGATAAGCTGAAGGAAGTGCCGGGCATATCGCAATCACTTGCAGAGGCGGTCCTTTCATATTTCAAAAAGCCGGGATAACCGGGGGCTGAGTGGGGGCATTTTGCATGTTTGCATATTTGTGTGTCACTCCGAACACACGGCGGCTTTATACGCAACTCTTCCTCGGAAGACTCAACAGGCTTGTCGACCGCGCGTAAAAAGTCTTTTCCGCCTGTACGGTTATTGAAATTACGGGTGCGTGCAGTTATTGACTGCTGGTATCGGTGATGCAAACATGCAAAATGCCCCCACTCAGCCCCCGGTTATCCCGGTTTTTTGAGAAGTTGCTTCTTCAGCCCTTAAATTCTTGATTTTTCAGGCGCGAAGTTCTTTAATGCCATCGGATTCCAATGGAATATTTTCAGCAACAACTAAGAAGCCAGCGGTCAGGAGCCAGAATTCAGGCCAGACCATGAGAGACGGGAAATAAATCATGCTTGGAAAGATAATAAAGGGTATTTTCAAGAGCAAGAATGAACGGGAGCTTAGGCAGATGGCCCCGTTGGTGGATAAGATCAACTCCCTGGAGCCGGCTTTCAAGGCCCTTTCAGATGAACAGTTACGGGCCAAGACCCTTGAATTTAAGGAGAGGTTATCAAAAGAAGAGGCACTGGATGATCTTCTCCCTGAGGCTTTTGCCGCCGTGAGGGAGGCATCTGTCAGGGTGCTCGGCATGCGGCACTTTGATGTCCAGATCATCGGCGGGATAGTGCTCCATAAGGGAAAGATTGCAGAAATGAAGACCGGCGAAGGAAAGACCCTGGCAGCGACCCTTCCATTATACTTGAATGCCCTGACAGGTCGGGGCGCTCATCTTGTTACGGTCAACGATTATCTGGCCCAGCGCGACGCCAAATGGATGGGGGGGATCTATAATGCCCTCGGTCTGTCCGTGGGTGTGATCGTTCATGGGTTGAGCGATTCCGAGCGCAAGGCCGCATACGGCTGTGATATCACCTATGGCACAAACAACGAATTCGGCTTCGACTACCTCCGTGACAACATGAAATTCAACAGCGCTGATTTTGTCCAGAGGGATTTTCACTATGCCATTGTTGACGAGGTTGACAGTATCCTGATTGACGAGGCAAGGACCCCGCTGATCATCAGTGGCCCGGTGGAGCACAGCAAAGACAAAATCTACGAGGAGGTAAAGCCCGCGGTCATCAGCCTGAGAAAAAAGCAGAGCACGGTGATACGATCACTCTTGAGCGAGGCCGAAAAGAATCTTGGGGAAGACGGGGACAGCGAAAAGGCAATTGAACTGCTGCTCCAGATCAAGAGGGGAGACCCGAAGAACCACATCTACCTGGATATATTGTCGAAGAATCAGAGGCTCAAAAAAGATATAGAAAGGCTTGAGAGCATGCTGAGCGCCCAGAAGCAGCTCCATGAACTGGATCAGATACTTTACTGCGTTATTGATGAGCGCAGCAATTCCGTGGAGCTTACGGAACAGGGGCTTCAGGTGCCTGCAAGCGTTGGCCTCGGGGATTTTGTCCTTCCTGACGTTGATGAAGAAAGCCATGTGATCAGGGAAGATCCCCAATTGTCCGATACGGAAAAAGACCAAGAACTCAGCGAGGTTGAGGCCAGATACCAGAGGATCTCAGATCTCCTGCACGCCACCCAGCAGCTCATAAAGGCCTATTGGCTCTTTGAGAAGGATGTCCAGTATGTGGTAAAAGATGGGGAGGTGATGATTGTAGATGAATTCACCGGCCGTATGATGCCCGGAAGGCGTTGGAGCGACGGGCTTCACCAGGCGGTGGAGGCCAAGGAAGGTGTAAAAGTGGCGGGTGAGAATCAGACCCTTGCCACAGTCACATTTCAGAACTTTTTCCGCATGTATGAAAAGCTTGCAGGCATGACCGGAACCGCGGATACAGAGGCCGCGGAGTTTAACAACATCTACAAACTCGATGTGGTTGTAATCCCGACCAACAAGGAGATGATCCGTGTAGACAATCCTGATGTGATCTATCAGACGGAGAGGGAAAAATTCAAGGCCGTGGTCGAGGAGATAAAAAATCTCTATGACAGGGGTCAGCCGGTGCTGGTGGGGACGATCACCATTGAAAAGTCCGAGATGTTGAGCAAGATGCTGAAGCGTGCGGGGATCCCTCATTCTGTCTTAAACGCCAAACACCACCAGAAAGAGGCGGAGATCGTGGCCATGGCGGGCCAGGAAAAGACTGTCACCATATCCACCAACATGGCGGGTCGAGGAACCGACATTGTACTGGGAGAAGGCGTGCGGGAACTGGGGGGACTTCATATCCTTGGCACGGAAAGGCATGAGAGCAGGCGCATAGACAACCAGTTGCGGGGACGATCCGGAAGACAGGGCGATCCGGGCTCATCCCGTTTTTATCTCTCTTTGGAGGATGACCTTTTGAGGATATTCGGATCTGAAAGGATCTCATCCATCATGGGCCGCCTTGGCATGGAGGAAGGGGAGCCCATAGAACACAGGCTCGTCAGCCGCGCCATAGAAAACGCACAGAAAAAGGTGGAGGCCCACAACTTTGATATCCGCAAACACCTGATTGAATATGACGATGTGATGAACAAACACAGGGAGGTGATATATTCCCTGAGAAAAGAGGTATTGTCCGGTGAGGGGATAGACAAGATCGTGGGCAATATGATCTCTGAAAGGGTGGAGGCCCTTGTCGGACAATATACAGATCCAAAGGCCCATCCAGAGGACTGGGATATCCAGGGCCTGACAGACGGATATCTCAGACAGTTCGGTGTAAGACCCAGGATCGGCCCTCAGGATGTGGAAGACTTTGATCGCCTGAAGGTGGAAGACCTTGGCGATATGCTTGAGCAACAGGCGCAAACCGCATATGCTGAAAAGGAGAAAATGTTCGGCAAGAAGGAGCTGGACCAGATAGAGCGTTTTATCATCCTCCAGATCATTGATGATCAGTGGACCGCACATCTACAGGACATGGATCACATGAAGGGAGGCATAGGCCTTCGGGGCTATGGTCAGCTCGATCCTTTGAAGGAATACCAAAAAGAGGGCTTTGCACTCTTTGAAGGGATGATGGAACGTATCAGCACCGAGAGTTTAAGAATGCTCTTCCGGATACAACTGGCTAAGCGGCCGCAGGAAGAGGTCCCGGCCAGAAAGAGACAAAACCTTCAGTTAAGTCACGGAGGAGGTCCTGTTACCGTGCGCCGCAGTGAAAAAAAGGTGGGGAGGAACGAGCCATGCCCGTGCGGGAGCGGGAAAAAGTACAAAAAGTGTTGCGGGGCTGCGGCGTGAAGGCGGGTTGCGGATTGCGAGTTACGAGTCGCGGGTTACGAGTTGTGAGGCTGTAGACGATGGATTCTCAAAATATTGTTATGGCGAAGGGCTTCAAGGCCTCAGCTGCTGCTGCGGGTCTTAAGAAAAACAAGGGCCTGGACATTTCTCTGATTTACTCTGAATGCGATGCGACAGCAGCGGGTGTGTTTACAACAAACAAGGTAAAGGCCGCCCCTGTGCTTTTGACCAGGGAGAATATCTCATCCGGACGCGCCAGGGCCATTATTGCAAACGCTGGTAACGCCAATGCCTGCACGGGCCAGGCAGGCCTTGAAAACGCAAGGACCACCGTAAGGCTTGTAGCAGACGGTCTTGGTTTACGACCGGAAGATATCCTTGTCGCTTCAACCGGTGTGATAGGAAAGCCCCTTGACATGGACCTTGTATCAGCGGCAATCCCCAAATTGATAGGGTCTCTTTCAGCAGATGGGCTGACATCCGCAGCCACTGCTATCATGACAACCGATTCATTTCTTAAATTCAGTCAATATGATGGACATGCAGGAGGAAGCCCCTTTTGCATTCAGGGAATAGCCAAAGGTGCCGGCATGATCATGCCCGACATGGCCACCATGCTATGCTTCATTATCAGTGATATCGCTGTTGAGGCGGATGATCTCAAAAAGGCCCTTCATAATTCTGTTGAAAGGACATTCAACAGGATAACTGTAGATGGTGACACCAGCACCAACGATATGGTCCTGGTCCTGGCAAACGGGACGGCCGGAAACGGTCGCTTGTCTCAACAGGATTTTGGCAAATTTCAGTCAGGTCTTACGCAGGTGATGGGAGAGCTTGCCCGCATGATTGCCAAAGACGGGGAGGGCGCATCAAAACTGGTGGATCTTCAAATTAAAGGCGCAATGAGTGCCGAAGACGCAATAAACGCTGCAAGGACAGTGGCCAATTCAAGTCTGGTCAAGACCGCATTTTACGGCCAGGACCCCAACTGGGGCAGGATCATGGCCGCCCTGGGTAGATCAGGAATTGTAATGGATGAGGCCAGTGTGGACATCTGGGTCAATGATATACAGATCGTCTCAAACGGCCTGGGGCTGGGTGTAGAAGTTGAAAGGAGGGCCGCTGAGATGATGACACTGGATAAATTCACAGTCACGGTTGATCTCAAACAGGGCCGATATGAGGATAAGGTTGTAACATGCGATCTTACCCATGATTATGTCTCCATCAATGCGGATTATCGCACATAAATCACGCCGTACCTCAGGAGCAAGCGATGTTCACAGTCATAATGACAGGGGGATCAGGCACCCGTTTCTGGCCTGTCAGCCGTCAGCGCAGGCCCAAGCAGTTTCTTAACATTACAGGCACTGGTCCCATGGTGGTTGAGACCTGTAACAGGCTTAAGCCCGTTTCAAGGGACGAGGAGATGATCCTCGTCCTTGGCGAGCAACACCTTGAGGAGGCAAAAGGCCTGTTTTCCGGCCGCAAGGTCCATATGCTGGCTGAACCGATCGGGAGAAATACCGCCCCGTGCATCGGTCTGGGCGCATTATATGCGAGACACATGGGTTGTAAAGGATCTGTTGCGTTTCTGCCAGCTGATCATTACATCGGAAACCCCGAGGCATTCTTAAAGGCCTTAAGCGCAGCAGGGAGGCTTGCAGAGCAGGGGGGGATTGTAACATTAGGTATTGTGCCCAGCAGGCCTGAGACAGGCTATGGTTATATACGCAGGACAGACACTTGCTCGGATGCAGGGGGCGTTACCGCATATGATGTCTCTGGTTTTTATGAGAAGCCGGATCTTAATACCGCCCTGGGCTACCTGGGGACCGGAGAATTTTACTGGAATGCCGGCATATTTGTTGCAACCGCAGACACCATCATTGAGGAAATTAATAAACTCCTTCCCGATCTGTACCAAGGTCTTCTCAGACTGGAAAAGGCCATGGGCACAGACCGGTTTGATACAGAGTTTAAGGCCGTTTACCAGGGGCTTAAAGGCATTTCATTTGACTACGGTATAATGGAGAAGACAAAACAGATGATGTCTGTTATCCCCTGCGAGTGCGGGTGGAGTGATGTGGGCTCATGGGCCTCTGTCTATGAATTGAGATCAGCAGAATTTGACGCAAACAAAAATCTGACGGAGGGACAGGCGATTATGATTGATTGTGAGGGGAGCCTGGTATCCGGCAACGGCAGCAGGCTTGTCGCCTGTCTGGGCCTTAAGGATTGTCTTATTGTTGACACCCATGATGCGTTACTGGTCACACACCTTGACAGATCACAGGACATTCGCAGGATCGTAGATCTTTTAAAACAGAATAAGAGAGATGAGCTGCTATGAAATCACACATATTCAGAGAATATGACATCCGGGGGATATTCCCTGATGAACTTAACAGCGACACCGTACACAGCCTGGGTCTTGCCATAGGAACCTATTACAGGGACAAGGGGGCGAAAAGGGTAGCTGTCGGCCGCGACTGTAGACTAAGTTCCCCGGAACTTTCAAAAGGCCTCATTAGCGGTCTGACAGAAGCAGGTGTAAGTGTTATTGACATCGGCATGGCGCCGACTCCCCTGCTCTACTTTTCCATCCACAACCTGGATGTAGACGGCGGCATTCAGGTTACAGGCAGCCATAACCCTCCCGAATTTAACGGACTGAAGATCTGCCTGGGTAAAGGCTCTGTATACGGAGAAGAAATTCAGAAGATAAGAAAGATTAATGAATCCTCTGTCTTCAGCTCAGGTGATGGTCAGGTTGAAACTGCTGATATCAAACCTCTCTATATTGAATATCTGGGTCGTAACATTTCAGCAGGCCCAATGAAAAGCCGTGTTGTTTTAGATGCAGGAAACGGCGTGGGAGGGCTTGTGGCATGTGATATATACAAAAACATGGGCTTCGAGGTCGTGCCTCTGTTCTGTGAGCCTGACGGGAGCTTTCCCAATCACCACCCTGACCCCACCATCCCGGAAAACCTGAAAACCCTGATATCCAGTGTGAGGGATGAAGGCGCAGAGCTGGGTATCGCATTTGACGGCGATGCGGACAGGATCGGGGTGGTTGATAAACAGGGCAAAATCATATGGGGCGATCAGTTGATGATAATATTTTCAAGGGACCTTTTATCACGGCATCCGGGTGCTGCAATCATAGGCGAGGTCAAGTGCTCCCAGGTCCTCTATGATGATATCGAGGCCCATGGAGGCAGGGCCATAATGTGGAAGGCGGGCCATTCCCTTATCAAGAGCAAGATGAAAGAGGAACATGCCCTGCTTGCAGGAGAGATGAGCGGGCATTTGTTTTTTGGAGAGAGATACTTCGGCTTTGATGATGCGATTTACGCCGGCGCAAGGCTCCTTGAGATAGTCTCAAACACAGGAAAGACGCCTGGAGAACTCTTGTCAGACATGCCGGAAATGGTAAACACCCCTGAAATCCGGATGGACTGCCCTGAGGAGAGAAAATTTGAGATTGTATCCCGTCTGGTCAATGAATTCAAAAAGGACTACAGGGTAATTGATGTAGACGGGGCAAGGGTGATTCTTGATGGAGGCTGGGGCCTGGTAAGGGCGTCCAACACCCAGCCCGTGCTGGTCCTGCGTTTCGAGGCGACGGATCAAACCCGGCTCGATCAGATAAGAAAGATATTCATGAAAAAGCTGGAATGGATTCGCGGCTGAATCAAGAGTTTTTCTACAATGGTGACGTCCTTGAAATCCTCAAACAATATTATTAAATGCAAAGTTTTTTATTCGGATATTGAGGAGTTCTGTTATTCCGCATCAATTGAGCGGATGCGGGAACCGGATGATGGCATTTTTTCTTACGGTTCACCCCCACGTGCGTGGGGACAATAATCCGACTTTTGGGGAGAGGTGGACAAGAGGCGGTTCACCCCCACGTGCGTGGGGACAATAAACCTTGTCAAGCAATTGGTGTTTAATTGAGCGGTTCACCCCCACGTGCGTGGGGACAATTTTGGGCCGACAACTAATGTCCCCCCGGGCGTCGGTTCACCCCCACGTGCGTGGGGACAATTCCGCCTCATCCACCATGATCAGCCGCCTGTGCGGTTCACCCCCACGTGCGTGGGGACAATACATGACCAGGAAGGGCCTGATCTTTGACGGCCGGTTCACCCCCACGTGCGTGGGGACAATAAAATCCTATCCATTATGGACAAATATGTATCCGGTTCACCCCCACGTGCGTGGGGACAATAAAATCCTATCCATTATGGACAAATATGTATCCGGTTCACCCCCACGTGCGTGGGGACAATATTAAGCTCATATTGGAGTTGGGCGACTCTGCCGGTTCACCCCCACGTGCGTGGGGACAATACCTCACCAACTAGACTGCCGTACATATCTATCGGTTCACCCCCACGTGCGTGGGGACAATATAGACAATATGGGTGCAGGTGTGAAGACTGCCTGGTTCACCCCCACGTGCGTGGGGACAATGACTTGTCTGTCAACAGGAGCATCAGTAAAATCGGTTCACCCCCACGTGCGTGGGGACAATAAAATCCATTTAAAGCCATATAAAGACCTTCTCGGTTCACCCCCACGTGCGTGGGGACAATTGCGGGTTTGATATGCTGAATTTTACCACCGGCGGTTCACCCCCACGTGCGTGGGGACAATTCTGCTCAAGATCCTTTTTGCTCATGGTGATCCGGTTCACCCCCACGTGCGTGGGGACAATAACAGGAGGGGGCTTACGACCCTGGCCCCCTTCGGTTCACCCCCACGTGCGTGGGGACAATCCACGGGTGGGCATGCGGTCGCAGACAAGTGTCGGTTCACCCCCACGTGCGTGGGGACAATNTCGGTTCACCCCCACGTGCGTGGGGACAATCCACGGGTGGGCATGCGGTCGCAGACAAGTGTCGGTTCACCCCCACGTGCGTGGGGACAATCCACGGGTGGGCATGCGGTCGCAGACAAGTGTCGGTTCACCCCCACGTGCGTGGGGACAATCCACGGGTGGGCATGCGGTCGCAGACAAGTGTCGGTTCACCCCCACGTGCGTGGGGACAATCCACGGGTGGGCATGCGGTCGCAGACAAGTGTCGGTTCACCCCCACGTGCGTGGGGACAATCCACGGGTGGGCATGCGGTCGCAGACAAGTGTCGGTTCACCCCCACGTGCGTGGGGACAATAACATAATCCTCATTGCATGAAACAACATATTCGGTTCACCCCCACGTGCGTGGGGACAATAGGTCCATATTCATCCTTGCGATCATAACTCTCGGTTCACCCCCACGTGCGTGGGGACAATAGTATCTCATACTCTATATCCGCCCAATATCCCGGTTCACCCCCACGTGCGTGGGGACAATTCCTGTTAAGCATTTCAGCTTTCCTTTGATTGCGGTTCACCCCCACGTGCGTGGGGACAATGAGATGTCCCTATGATCCCGGCGTCTCCATCGCGGTTCACCCCCACGTGCGTGGGGACAATTACTGGGTCTGATGGCGTAGCCTTGTTGCATCCGGTTCACCCCCACGTGCGTGGGGACAATTAATGGCTTGAAAAATTCCAATCCAAAGACCTCGGTTCACCCCCACGTGCGTGGGGACAATTTTCATCTTCAAAGTAATTTTTTTCAAGAGTTCGGTTCACCCCCACGTGCGTGGGGACAATTGCACTCGATAAAAAGATATCTCCCCTTTTGACGGTTCACCCCCACGTGCGTGGGGACAATGGCAATGCCACTCAACATTAACCCCCGCTTGTCGGTTCACCCCCACGTGCGTGGGGACAATTATGTTTTTATAGTTATATCCAAAGTCGAATGCGGTTCACCCCCACGTGCGTGGGGACAATAGCTTGCGGCTAAATTGGGATCCACTTTTCGGCGGTTCACCCCCACGTGCGTGGGGACAATTACCGGAAGGGGAGCAAGACCACATTCACGAACGGTTCACCCCCACGTGCGTGGGGACAATTCACAAAGTGTTTGTGCGTCCCTCCCCCCTTCCGGTTCACCCCCACGTGCGTGGGGACAATGTACTGCTGTATTCCCGTCTGGCCCTTGCTGCCGGTTCACCCCCACGTGCGTGGGGACAATGCTGATTTTAACACTCCTGAGGACCTGGAGGACGGTTCACCCCCACGTGCGTGGGGACAATGACAAAGGTGGGCCGCCCATACTGGTCCTCGTCGGTTCACCCCCACGTGCGTGGGGACAATTCTTCTTTTCCATATAACACCTAGGGCAGCAGCGGTTCACCCCCACGTGCGTGGGGACAATATGCTGGCACTATCTCAACACTGCCCCTTCACCGGTTCACCCCCACGTGCGTGGGGACAATTACATGCGTCTGTGTGTGCCATTTAATCCCTCCGGTTCACCCCCACGTGCGTGGGGACAATTAATGATGGCCGGCGCCAGACGCACCCCGTGCCGGTTCACCCCCACGTGCGTGGGGACAATTCAGTCAATCGCCTTATGTTCGTCAATAAAGTCGGTTCACCCCCACGTGCGTGGGGACAATTTTTGGTTCTGAAACTGTTGATCTAGTCGTTACGGTTCACCCCCACGTGCGTGGGGACAATCCATCCCCCGTTCCGGCCCTTAACCACCCCAACGGTTCACCCCCACGTGCGTGGGGACAATTTCGGCTAGCTTCATTAAGTAAATCCTCTGTACGGTTCACCCCCACGTGCGTGGGGACAATTTCGGCTAGCTTCATTAAGTAAATCCTCTGTACGGTTCACCCCCACGTGCGTGGGGACAATTCCATGCCCATAGCATCTATGGAGCGCTGAAAACGGTTCACCCCCACGTGCGTGGGGACAATTGGCTTACCCCACCGAAGGGGCAGATATGCCACGGTTCACCCCCACGTGCGTGGGGACAATGCTGTGGGGAAAAATGAAAGATTATTCTGAAACGGTTCACCCCCACGTGCGTGGGGACAATCAGGACAGAAACAAGTCAGATTTATGAACTACCGGTTCACCCCCACGTGCGTGGGGACAATACTGAAAAAACCCAATAATTACGGCACCCGAACCAAAAAAAGCCCTTCGAAGTCTTCTATTGACCTAGCCGTTTTACCCCAACTTCTAATCCGAAATCCCTGTTCGTTGTCGCTTGTATGAATCATCACACACCCGCCATCTCTGGCCTGCCCGCAGGCCTTATCCCAGAGTCTGTCACGCACCATGGCTGAAACCCTGCCCACGAATACCCCTGCCTTTGGTTCCAGATACCATCGCGTCAACTCTCCCCGCAATCCAAGCGGCACACGCTCAAGGATCAGAACTACCATCTTCAGCCTCCGCTTTCTCAGCTTCCACAGGATGGACGCACCCGCCTTCGACCTCTCCCTCCACTGGGTCCCACAATGAACCCGGGGCGGCAGCGTCCTGGTCAAAAGGCGCGCCGTCGGCAGCCCCTCGTTTTGGCAGCATCAAGGCCATTTGAATATCCGGAATAATCCTTTGCAGAAGCCTTGTTGATACAAATTCATCACGGCATGAGATCCGCACCTGCCGTTCCAGTCCATGTTCCTCGTCCGCGGCCGCGCGAAACGCCAGCGGGATGGTAACATCCGCCTTATAGAGGTCTGCGACATCATAAACAAACGACAATATTTTTCCGGTATGGATGAAACCAAGCGCGGGAGAAAAGCCTGCCGATACAATGGCCGCATGGCAGATGCCATACAGACAGGAGTTTGCTGCGGACAAGGCCCGGTTCACAGGGTCGGCGCTGCTCCATTTGTCACGCTGGTAGCTGCGACCCGACCAGGGAACTCCCGTCTCCCGGGCGGCTCTGGCGTAGGCGTCCCGCACGCGGACCCCTTCCATGCCCCGGATTTGACGGAGGGTCAGCCCCGGATCAAACTCCTCGGAGAACCGCAACTGGTAAAGTCGGCGCACCACGCCCATGCGAAGATCCCCATCCGCCCATATTCGCGCCTGATGCAGAAAATTGGCCGCACTCCGCGTTTCACCCATGCCCACCGCATAGAAACGAACTCCCTCTTCCCCGCACCAGGCCACTAAGCAGCCATGATCCGCCAGAGTGAAAATGGCCGTGTGTGTGATCGAGACGCCCGGCCCCAGCATCAGAAGAGCCAGATTGGCGCAAGGGACAGGCACCTTGCCTGATTTATCATGGACGGCAATGGCCCGGGCATCCTGGTCAATGCGGCAATGCTCCACATAGAGATAACTCCACCCGTCGCTGAATTTGGGCAGAACGTGCAGGTCCTGAACTCTCATGTTGCATTCTCCGAGCCTGAGTTAGGGACCGGCGCAACTGAGAGAAGGCCGAAACCGAATGCCTTGCCTGCGCCAATACCGCGAACAAGGGTCTCCAGAAAGGCGTTTGTGTCCGTGACCCGCAGGAGGCCGTCGAAAAGAACCGAACGCAGACGCTGCCCCTTGCCGTTTTTGTTCATATAGATATACCCTGTCTGGATGGTCGTGGCGTCTCGCTCGACAAAGAATCCTGCCGATTCGGCCCGGCGGGCAAGCCAGTCAATAAGCTGGTCGGTCGGAACGGGAACGCGCTTTCCGATAGATTCCTCTTTCGCATCCGGTGAATGCTTGCTCAGGCGTCTGGTCGGATTTGCCGCTAGGCGGAATCGAAGACACTGGCCTTTAGAAAAGCGTGGCTCGAATGGTTTCACCTCAGGGGGCGCTGCCAGAAGATAATTCGCATTGCGAAAAGCATAGCCCCAGTCGGGTTCTATGGAAGACTGCACGATGATCACCGCCCGGCCGTTGGGGAGAGGGTCGATGCGCAAAAGAAAGCCAGCTTTGTCGTTGCGCGGCGAGTGGACTTGTTTCAAGGCATCGTGGCCGACTTCGTGCTTCTTTTGGTCGGCCAGGTGTCGTTGCTCGGGAAAATCCTCCGGCTTGTAAGGGGCAAGGAATTCAGGATCGCTCTTTTTTCGCGGATCGGACGGAAAGGCCATGCAAAGACGCTGATGAATCCGGTAGCGGTTTCTCAGCCACAACCGTCCAGGCCGAGGCCGGTCGGGGTTGGTGCCTGTGTCGATCAAGAGTTGCGAAAGGTACATAGCTATTCGACCTCCTCGGCGGCAAGACGCCGGCGTCTGGTCTCCAGCGAGCGGAATTTGAGAATCTCGGCTCGCTTTTGAATGATCGGGGCGCGCCAGCGGGGCTCCTCCGGATCAATACGGTCCAGCCCCATGCCAAGGCCATATTCGAGCATTGTGACGGCATCATGGCACAGGCCGCAAAGCGAACGCAGGTCCTCCAAGGTTTCGTCGCCCCCGGCCCTCCGGTAGTTGACATGCTGGACGGTCATGCGCGGACCAGGCGATTTGCAGAAGACGCACAACCCGGCATCGGCGTTAATTCGCTCTTCGCGGCGCTTCCGATACTCCGCTTTCTTGTAGTCCGCACGCGGGCGCGGCGGTGCTGGCGTTGATTGCAGGACCGGACTGCCAACAGTCACCGACATCTGATCGCGTATGACAAATCGCGGCTCATGAGCCGGTGGATCAAAGCATACCGGCACGTCATACCACACTTCCGCGTCGTAGGGGGCGACGTCACATCCCGAGGAGGGCCGCCATTCCACAAGCGCTTCAACTGTTCCGTTGTGCGGCGTCGCGTCGTCCTCGAACCGCGGGCGCCACGGTATGGCGCCCAGTGCGGCCTTCAGGCCGTCATGGCTGGCGGTATTCGTCCACGACTCACCCTCGCGGGGTCTTGCAAGCACCGGGACGGACGGCGGGCAGGACTTGCGCCCAAGGAAAACCGGCCACTTCGGCGACGCAATTGCCGCGGCGATATCATGGATCAACTTCGCATCACCCTGGAGCGCGACGAGAAAGCTCGCGTCGGCCAGGTACTCCCGGCGAGTGATGAGTGTGCCATGGGCGCCGGTCTTCAGACCGCCCCCAGCGGTCGTCATGCCGATTCCCGCTCCTACCGTGTGGTAATCCCACCATCGCGTGCCGTGCCGGTCGATGCGCACACCCATCGCAAGGCCGTTCAGCTCCGGCAGGCGTTCCCGCGCCGCCTGGCGCGACAGGCCCATGGCACAGCAAAACAGACCCAGCACACCGGACTTGGTCGGCGCATCCATGGACCGCCGGATGACGAACTTTGACGTGTCGCCCCAGGCCTGGAGGGGGCCTTCAAGGCGGAGGAAGAGTGTATTGGCTTCGGTCATTTCGCCGCCTCCGCAGGCGTCCCGGTTGCCCCCATGACCTTATGAACAAACTGATCGAACTCACCGAACTCGTTGGAACCGACTACGGATTGTTCTTGTTCCTTCGTGCTCTTGTCGATCCAGGTCAGGCGATGGCGCAGATTCGGCGAGAACCAGAAACGTTTGGCCTCGATGCCGTAACCTACAACGAGATCGTGGGTGTACTGGCCAAGTCTAGCGATGCTTTCGCCGATCAAACCGCGTTCGGACTTTTCCGGCACCGGATCGGCGAAGGCGTTGGCGTAGCTGACGGGCGTGGCCGACTTAGTTTTGACCTCAACCAGAACTCCGTCAGGCGGATTGAATGCCGCGTAGGCGTGTTGTTTGCCGGACGGATTAGCCTTGGCAGCCGCTTCAAGGAAGCACCTTACGGTCTTGCAGGCGAGGTCGGATTCGTTCGCCAGGTTCTTCTTCAACTGCTCGAAGTCAATGACGAAGTGTTTGTAGAAGCAGGCCGAGTTGAACATGCCCTCGTTGATGTGGGCCGCGCCGGCGTCCTGGCCGGGCACGTCGTCGGCAGCGGTGAAGTAGTCTACCTCGTTCACGACTGCGTGAGTCGAGATGGCATGGGCGGCGGACAACGCGGCTTCGACTGTGAAGTTCAAGTCGCTGAAAACGCTATTCTTGGCAACCTCGGTCATGCGCCCGTTCAGAGCGATGTCGGGCACCCTGGGATTTTCGGCAATGTATTTCTTGAACTTCTCAGCAAGTCTCTCTGTATCTGATTCTTCCTTCAGGTCCTGCGCCATCTTCGCGATGGTCGTCGTGGAGAGAAAGAGCAGCATCTTGGAGAGTGCCTCGGCGTTCTCTTCATCATCGTCGGCTTTTCCCCCCTCGGCGCTCTTTCCCTTCTGCTTGCTTTTCGGCTTCACACCGCCCAGTTCCAGTGCTCTTGCAGCAATGGCATCGAGCTTCTTGGTCTCTTCGTTCTCGATGGGGTTTCCTTCGAGAAGTTTAGCCAACTTCTCGGGCGTCAACTCAAAGTCTCCAGCATGGGCAACCCGCGCCAGCAGATTCGCCAACCTGCGCGTGCGGACGCCGCCATCCTTCTCCAAAGCGGCAGAAAACTCCGTACTGCGCCGGATGCTGCGCTTGAGACACTGGCTGGAGATGCGCGCCCGGGTGGCGCCGCCAAAGATGCAGGTCTTGGGCGCGCCAAGATCGTCCCGGTTTAGATTCGCCGGGCTGTGATTTTGGATCATGTGGATTTCGATCAACATTTCTATACCCTCCTCTCTTTTGAGTTAGTAGCATTGAGATACGTTTCGGCCCAGATGTCGCGAACATCGCGTCCGCGGCGGTGCTCCTCGCCCCGGTCCCAGATGGAGAGGTCGTCAAGGAGCTGCACCCAGTCGATGCCCTTCACATCCCGCGCATGGGGCACGTGCCCGGCGACAACCCGGGCGACCTCTCCCAGCGCCCAACGCAAATGCGGCTCCAGAGACGACAGGGACGAGCAAAGCAGAGCGTCGAATCGAGTTCGGAAGTGCTTGCGGCCATCCTCGTCGTACGGTTCGCAGCGGCCCAGGACTTCAGACAAATGTGACCCCGCGCCCGAATCGGGCTGGATGTGCGGGACGCGGGACGCGCCGAAAAGCTTGGCAACGAGCCATGACGGCTCCCGGCGCGGGGTCGCCGGACTTTTCGCCCGCAACGGCCACCAGAGACCCGTGAAGAGGTCGAAACCCTGGAGCGTTGAGTCGAGCGGCCGTCCAGCCAGACGGCGCAGCCGCGAGCGCTCGCCTTCCTGCAAGTCTGAAAGCCTCTTGATGTATTCAGTGGTCTGGCTCATTTTGCACCTCCTTTCTTGCGGCCACGTTTCGGTTTGCTTGGCACTGTTACAGGCGTACCTGCGTTCGAAAGATGATCCGGCTTCTCAACCAGCTCTTTGATCTTCTTGTTCAGCAGGGCTTGCGCGTGATTCCGCATTGCATGCCGACGAAGCGGTGAGCCAGGTGTTACGGAAGCAATAACCTGCTCCACCACCGGCGCATATACTTCATGCAGGAATGTCTTGACTTCGGTTGCGTTATCGCCCGTCGAGGCATTGATTCGGCTCAGCCGGTCACGAATCTGAGCCTCGGCATTTGGCGTCAGAAGCTTTACGGATGCGCCAATTTCGGGGTGCTGCCGAAGGGGGTTTTGCGTCACCTGCTTGAACAGGTCTCGCAACTCGCCTCCGCAGTCAGCGGACAGATTGGCTCGACTTTTGACGTCGTCGGACGCATCCGGCAGAGCTATGGAAACGCTGTCCTGGAACGTGAACTTGTTGACGACCGGACCGATGGCCGTGACCCTTCCAACCTGCCCTCGCTGCAAACGGAGTGCGTCGCGCCAGAACTGTGAGGAGTGCATGGCCACATCCGCCCCCAATCCGGGCAGGGATATGGCCTCGCCATCCCTCAGCAGATGGGGGTCAGCGTCCCAGAACTTCTTCGCCCGCATGTCTCCATCCTTTAACGCCTTCTGTTCCTCCTCATTCGGTTTCTTTGTGAGAGCCTTGACCGCCTCATGAGCGCTTTTGTCGTTCTTCAAAATCAACAGATGAAACAACCGAGCGATTTCTTGCTCATCTGTCTGCGTCGGTGAAGCCGCCGCTTGAGGCTGTGGATTGCTCTGGCTGCAAGCCTTGCGCAAATCATCCATCCTGCATTTGCGAATGAGTGATGCCATCTTCGCGACCTTTTTGGGGCTCTTATTCGCTTGGTCTTTGTCTTTCGTCCTGTAGCCGAGATTCTTGAACTCTGTTTCAACCGCCTTAGCAAATTCCTGGCTGCTTGTTGTTGGTGTCGGCCAACCGCCCTCGTTGCACAGGCTGGTGATCAGCTCACCGAAACATCCGCAGTTTGCACAAGTGTCATTCTCGCTCCCGACATTCAGCCATAACTTTCGGGGCCGCCAGGCAAGCCTAGCTACTGCGTCAGGTGGATTCGGCTGCTCGTTGTCCAACCATGGAGCCTGATCAGCTTGCGGATTTGCTTCTGGAAGATTCGCGCAAAGAGTCTGGAACAGGTTCTTCCCTTCAATAAATGCGTAGGCTGCGGAGCCCGGATTGACTGATGCGGGATAAAACCTGTTGGCCGGAGCCCAGACCGAGAGCCGCAAGATTCCCATCGCGCAACACCCGGGGCAAAGCCCGTAGGAACCGTCATGCACAACGTGGCGCATGTGATTCACCGAATCCGCTCCAGGGAATTCAACGAGCAGATCGCCGATGGGCCGAGATTCCTTGCCCTTCAACAATTCGTCCTGATAGAACCTCTTAACGTCGCCCAGCAGATTGAACGCGGCCCTGTTTTCCTTCAGTTTAGCCAGCCAATTCTCCGGTATGTCGGCGCTCTTCTCGTCCAACGCCGCGAGAGAAGACCTCGCGTCCTCTTTGCACCACATGAGCACGGCCAAAAGAAAGCGCAGGAGCGCCACCCTGTCCATGGGATTGCTAGCGGCTATCTGCCGAATTGTGCGTGCATCTGTAAGTGCCTGGCAGATCCCGACACGATCTGTCTTCCCATCACCGTAAAGAACAGGTATCCACTTCTCTTCAAGCAGGTTGTAAGCCCCCTGTGTTACTGAAAAGCCCATCTGGTTCTCCTTCTTGGCATGTTGCTGTGGATTTCAAGCGCCTGCAGACCACGCTCGGCGTAAAAGGAACGAACCTGGCGGGCATGGTCCACTGAACATGCGACTGCGATAAGCTGATGGAATGTGAATGTAACGCACCCCAAAATACAAAACTTTAATCGGGCTTGGTGGCTGATGAAATCGATTCCCCAGGCCACGTTCTCTATATCCTTACCATAAAGCATAGACGACACGAGTATCAGTAGGTCGGAGGTTTTTCAACAAAAGGTATAAAGATCATTTCTGCACCAGCCGCCCCATAATCACACAAAAGCTTTTTAAAATCAAAGATGACTTTCAGATTTTGTCAGTTTTTTCTCTTGATCGTTTCTTCATCCGGAATGTCATCTTCTTTTTTTGAAGCTTATAACATCCTTGTTTGACAGATCCGGTCAAAGTCAAAAAATTTTTTAATATTTCTTGGGCAAAAGCAGCAACGAGGCAGTGAATATCGGCAAGGGGCGGAACCCATTGACAATAAACAAAATTTTTTATAGTTTAATATTACTTGTTTTGTATTCCGACAGGTCAGGCATTGATTGCACCAAGGTTTTGTTTATGAAAAAGAGTAAGGCACTTGAAACACTAGGCAATAATACTGCTCTGCTGAGAGATTTTCATGTAAGTGCGTTATATCTTTTTGGATCCGTGGTCAGGGATGAAGCAGGGCTCGAAAGCGATGTGGATATTCTGGTAGAATTTAAACCGGGTTCGCATGTGGGGCTGTTTCATATGGTGAGATTGCAAAGGGCGCTGAATCTACTTTTGGACTGCAAAACCGATCTGGTTACTCCCGAAGCGTTGCATCCGATGCTGAAAGACAAGATCCTAATGGAGGCCGTCCGTGTCGCATAGGGAATGGCGAATCCGCATCCATGACATATTGTCCGCCATCGAAAAGATTCTGTCTTATACTCATGGGATGACTTTTGAGGATTTCGAATCGGATCGAAAGACAGTGGATGCCGTCATTCGAAACCTTATTGTCATTGGTGAGGCATCAGTACAGTTGCCGGAAGAGATCACCGAGAAACACCGAGAGCTCCCATGGTTTGAAATGCGAGGTCTTAGAAATTTTGTGATCCATGAATACTTCGGTGTCAGCGATCGGATTGTCTGGGATACGATCCATAATGACCTCCCACCACTCACTGCTCTACTAAACCACCTTCTTGATCCGCAATAACCTTAGAGGCCTCAGGGAGCGGGCGAGAGACTAGTTATAGCAGGATCACTATGGCCAGAGGCGATCAATTAGCAAGGCAGTGGCTGATTATTCAAACTTTGATATCTTCCAGAACAGGCAAATCGGCTGCTGATCTGGCGGTTGATCTTGACTGCCATCCGAGGACAGTTTACCGGGATCTTGAGGCACTCCAGGCTGCCGGGTTCCCTATTTACAATGAACGGATTGAGAGGAAGAACCTCTGGTCGCTGCTGGACACTGTGAAACATCAGATCCCTGTCCCCTTTACACTGACGGAGTTGATGGCCCTCTGTTTCAGCAGTGACATGCTGAAGGTCTTTAAGGAGACAGTTTTTTACGATTCCCTGGAATCACTCTTCAAAAAGGTCAAAACAACCATCCCGCCGGACTCTCTCACGTATCTGAAAAATGTTGAACAGACTCTGCACGTTGGATTGAAACCATATAAACAGTACAGCAACTTTAAGGAGATCATCAACCGGGTGACCGATGCCGCTGTCAACAAAAAATCCGTTGATATTGTCTACTTCACACAGAGCCGAAAAAAAGAGTCCAGGCGCAGGGTAGACCCTTACAGGATATGGTTCTTTAACGGGACCTTCTATTTGATCGGATTCTGCCATGTACGAAAAGAGATTCGCATATTCGCCATGGACCGGATCAAAATGATGTCCCGGAGCGATATGAGTTTTAAAATCCCAGAGGATTTTGAACTGAAGGATTTCATGAGGCCCAGTTTCGGGGTGTTTCAGGGCGAGACGGTAAAGGTCAAGATCCGGTTTTCCGCTGATATTGCCGGATACATCAGGGAAAAGGTCTGGCACGAAAGCCAGAAGATCTACAACCAAAAAGACGGCTCCGTTATTTTTGAGGCTGAAGTGGCGGGGACCGATGAAATCAGGTTCTGGATCATGACCTGGGGCTCAAAGGCAGAGGTGCTGGAACCTGAAAAACTTAGGGAAGAAATACGTGCGGAGGCGGAGGCGATGCTTTTACAATACAGCAGAGATGTGGATCAAATAAAAGACCGATCTCCAGCTGGCATAAATTCGATAGATATTGAAGGCCGGAAACCACAAACAAAGTTATGATAACTCCTTAGACATTGTAAGATTTCTCCCCCTTCATCCTTCCCCAGGTTCCATTCGTCTGCCCTTGACACCTATGTGCCATTTGTCTAAACTAAGCCCTATCAATATATATTCCTTTCAATATTTATAAAATCCGGTTCATTGTTTTTTGCACCATCGGCGGCACGCCAGCGCCTATACCAACCATAAGTTGTATGGGGGCAACCATGAAGGAAATAAAATACATCGGCGCCTATCAAAGGGGACTGGCTTTGATTTTTGTAGTGGTCGCCATATTGCTTGCGGCAGGCGGCTACTGGTTTTATTGTAGCCAGGCCCGGGCCATCCGCAACGAAAAATACAATGATCTAAAGACGATCGCCGAATTAAAGATCGGCCAAATCATCGAATGGCGAAAGGAGCGCCTGGCCGACAGCCGTATATATTCTTCCGGTGTACTCAGGGCAGGGATCAGGCGATGGATCAGATCAGGTAATGATACAGCGCTTAAGAAAGCTGTCCTGAAACACCTTGAGTTTTTGAGCCGCACCGGGAGATACCAAAACATAATAGTTACAGACCCTGAGGGGAAGATCCTCATATCCCTGAATCCCAGCCTGGTTGAACCGGAAAGCATGACCAGGCAGTTGGTCGCACAGGCGGCGGCATCCCGCAGGCCGGTCTTCGGTGATCTTTTCCGCTGCCCTTTCTGCAAGTCTGTCCACCTGGACGTGGCGGCCCCAATTCTTAACAATGAAGGGCTCCCCCTGGCAGTGCTCATGCTCAGAAGCGATGCTGAGAAGCGCCTATTCCCGTTAATCCAGTCATGGCCGGTCCCCACCAAGAGTGCCGAAACCCTGATTGTGCGCAGGGAAGGCGACAATGTCATCTTCCTCAATAAGCTCCGGCACAGCCACGACCAACCCCTTAACTTTCAAATACCCATGTCGCGTAAAGAGGTGCCGGCTGTCCAGGCGGTCATGGGGAGGGAAGGAGAATGCGAAGGCATTGATTACCGCGGCGTACATGTTCTTGCCGACATCAGACGCGTGCCGGACACCCCCTGGTTTATGGTAGCCAAGGTGGACTCTTCTGAAATACTTTCAGAGGCACGGCATCACGGTGGCGCGATTATAGTCTTAGTCTTCCTCGCCATCCTGATGACAGGGACCATTGCCGGTTATTTTTATAAATCCCGACAGAAAATATTCTATGAAGACCTGTTCCGGGCAGAAAAAGACAAACGTGCCGCCTTGGATGAGATTAGTGCGACCCTTTACAGCATCGGTGACGCTGTCATAGCCACTGATGTCGGCGGCCTTGTGCAAAGGATGAACCATGTTGCTGAAAGGCTGACAGGCTGGGATGAGGCCGAGGCCATCGGTAGACCGGTATCAGAGGTCTTTTGCATTGTTAACGAAGAGACCCGCTCAAAGGTAGAAGACCCTGTTGCAAGAGTATTGCGGGAAAGGCAGGTGGTGGGACTTGCCAACCATTCGTTGCTTGTTGCAAGGGATGGAACGGAGAGACCGATTGCCGACAGCGGCTCGCCCATAATAAACGAACATGGGGATATCACCGGCGTAGTGCTGGTATTCCGCGATCAGACCGAGGAGCGGGCCATGCAAAAGGTAATTCTTAGAGAAAAGGATACGGCCAGGAAGTATCTGGATATAGCAGGCGTTATGATGGTTGTGCTCGATGCATCCGCCAACGTAATTCTGATAAACAAAAAGGGATGTGAAATCCTTGGATTTAACGAGGAGGATATCTTGGGCAAAAACTGGTTTGACCACTTTCTGCCTGAAACCTTGCGTGAGGAAATAAAGGGTGTATTTTCCCATATCATCGCAGGGGAAGCGCCCCTGCACGACTATGGGGAAAATGCAGTGTTATGCAAAAACGGTGAGGAGAGAATCATCGCCTGGCACAACACGGTCATAAGGGACGAGGCGGGCAATATAGTAGGTACCCTCAGCTCCGGAGATGCCATCACGGCCCGTAAGGCCATGGAAGAACAGCTACGCCAGGTCCAGAAGATGGAGGCAGTGGGCCAGTTGGCGGGAGGGGTGGCCCATGACTTCAACAACATGCTCGGCGTTATCATCGGCAATGCCGAACTGGCCATGGCGGATTGTGACAGGAAGGATACCATCTATAATTATCTTACGGAGATCCTCAACTCCTCCATGCGCTCTGCAAACTTAGTCCGCCAACTGCTGGCATTCGCCCGCAAACAGATGATCAGCCCCAGGGTTTTAGATCTAAATGAAATCATCTCCGGCATATTGAATATGCTTTCAAGGCTCATCGGCGAGGATATCAAGCTTGAATGGATGCCCGGGCAGGGCCTTTGGCAGATCAGGATGGACCCCGCCCAGGTGGACCAGATCATGGCCAATCTTGTGGTAAACGCCCGTGACGCAATGGGCGGGGGAGGTGTGCTGACCATAAAAACCGCAAATGCCGTGTTGGACGAGGCCTATTGCATTAATAATGCCGAGGTAATGCCGGGAGAATACGTCCTCGTTTCAGTCAGCGATACTGGCTCAGGCATGGACGAGAACACCCTTAACCGGATCTTCGATCCCTTTTTCACCACCAAGGAGGTAGGAAAGGGGACAGGGCTCGGTCTGTCCACGGTCTATGGAATTGTAAAACAAAACAAGGGCCACATTCTTGTAAAAACTGAGCAAGGTAAAGGCTCAACATTTGAGATATACCTGCCGAGGACCCAGGAGCTTGATAAGCCGGATCCCGGACGGGAAGCCAAGTCCCCTCCTGGCGGCAAAGAGACTATCTTACTTGTGGAGGACGAAAAGAGGTTTCTGGATCTGGCGAAGACCGTCCTTTTAAGACAGGGCTACACTGTCCTGGTGGCCCAGACCCCGGCCGAGGCTCTGGTGATTGCCGCACGATTGGATGTCCCAATAGAACTGCTGCTCACCGACATGATAATGCCCGGGATGAACGGCGTAGATCTGCAAAAAAAGGTCAAAGAACTGCGCCCTGGAATTAAGACCCTTTTCATGTCCGGCTACACGATTGATAAAAATGTCTATCAGCACACACTTGAGGCAGGCGTTAAGATTCTGGAAAAGCCCTTTTCAGCCAGAGAATTGACCGAAAAGGTCCGTGATGTGTTGGATGCCGGTGAAATCGAAAAATAGCCCTTCTAACTTTTTCTAATAATTTGAATTTTGCCATTAAAAAATTTGTAACCATATTTCAGCCTCTTGCCTAAAATAACAATAACTGCTTGAAATTCATATTATATTAGATTCGGAATTCTCTGGCAAGGCTCTTGCACCGGTCAGAGTAAGGAATGAGGTATTATTGCCTTTTCCCTTGTGGGGATCAGAGATCGCTGTAGGACAAATCCCAAAAACCACCATCAGTTAACTGTGAGAGGGGGGCTAGGTTATGACATCAAAATCTGACAGAATAAATATGTTGGAAGAATTGATAGTGTATGCAGGTAAGGGTAAGAATATCAGCCTTCACGCAAAACCCGTCAGGGAAGCTGTCCTGTTGGAGCGGGAGGGCAGGGAAATCAAAACCGTTATACTCTCCATGGAATACAGCGGTTTTGCTGATGACAAGCCCTTCAGGTTTAAAAAGAACTATTCTTTCGTTGACGACCTCCCGCAATATTCCCTTGACTGCCTCATGGTAGCAAACAACAGATTGCAGATGGACGTAGAAAGGCTCAAGGATGTCGGTATTACGGCAGATTTTGAATTTTTTAATTTTAAAAACTGCATGTTGGGTATTCCGGAGGATATATCTGCCAAAAGCCCTGTACTCAGGTTGCAGGACTTTGTCCAACTTTCTCGTGCAGGAGTAGGCGTTTCGGTTGATTTATCTTTAAGCAGGCCATCTATAGAACTTGAGCAGGAAGGCGCTAAGAAAAAGGGCTTCGGCTGCATTGGAACCTTCACATTCACGACCGGTAAAGAAAAGACGACGATTGAAAAGCTTTACGGCATTGGTGGATACGATGATGCAAAGGCCGACGACGAAAGCGTGGTGGATGTTGCCAACAGGCGTTTGGAAAGAGATTGTCAACGGCTTAGGAGCGCCGGAATTACAGTCGAAAGGCCATTATTTCTTCCTATCTGGGAGAGGGTGTTTGATAAATAATGTCTGAACAAAGTGGCATATGTTATAATCTTTACCCGATTGTTAGGACGAGGGCGAAGTGAATGAAGATAAATCAAAGCAGTCATATTGAATCCGATTCATATTTTCATGCATGTCATCTATGCCCCACTTGATTTGAAGGGGTTTTCAATGAATACGCCGTTATACTGCTGGCCATCGCTGAGATCTTCTGACAGCACCCTGCCACATCCTGAACGCTCTGCTGCTGCCAGGATAAGCGAATCCCAGAAAGAAATCCCATAGCGCTTTTGTGTATCGATGGCCCGTTTGACAAGGGGCAGATCAATCTCTTCAACCGGCAATACCGATATGATATTGATTATCTTCTCCGCGTCATCCAAGGATAGAGGTTCCTTTATCTTTCGAGTCACCACAACAAAAAACTCCCCCAAGACCTGAGTGGACAAGACAGCGGATTCATCTTTGATTGAGCCCCTGAGAATTGCCTGTGCCTTTGCCTGTTTTTTCGGGTCATGTTTGTCGTATGCATAAACAAAAGTATAGCAGTAATGACAATAACCTATTAATAGCAGTCTCTTTCTAAGACTAACTGCATAAAATCCCTTGATTTTCTGTTAAAGATCAAGGGATTTTTTTTGTCCAAATATTGCTTAATAAGATCCTCCGGATATCCCGCATGGGTCTGCCCTCGTCAATGGCCCTTTTGCGAAGGCGATATCCCTACCACATCGGCAGTTGTTTTGTGTGATTTATCTGTGTTCAAAATTTTAACGTTAAAATTTTGAAAATCTTCACTACGCCTATCTCCTCCTCTCTCCTTCACACATCGGCAGTTGTTTTGTGTGAGGGTTCTGGATCAAATTTTAAGGTTAAAATTTGATTTTTGTAATCTTGACTTTTTCTATCTCCATACTCCTTCACACAATCAACAGTGGTTTTGTGTGATGGTTCATTTTGGCAATTTTTTAAAGTTAAAAAATTGCCACTTGAATATTGATTCCCATGATCTCCTCCTCTCTCCTTCACCAAATCAACAGCATTAACACATCTGATAATGTCAGCATCAGTAAGGTTTCTCCGATCTCTTTGATTGTGGATAGCATAAGCCCCCCAATTCCGGGGGGCCTTCCTACCCCTTTAAAATCAAATTCTACCCATTAAATCCCACTCAGGCTCAACTTTCTACCCCCTCCCTATATAAAGACCCTCTTGTCCGTTAAAAATTTATTTTTGGCTGATATTTTTGAAAACAAAATAAAATATTTTATAATTAATTAACATTGGAATTTTATCAAAAGGACAAGCAATGCACAAACAAGAAGGACTCCTAATTTTGATAACAAACCGCTGCAACCAGACTTGCGGGCA
>LT984854.1:104369-105538 GCA_900258555.1 uncultured Desulfobacterium sp.
AAATAAACATTATGGATTGTATAAGGCTTCTGAATTGCTAAGTATCAAGCCGTCAACACTGTTTCAGAAGTTGATGTCCAAAAGTATTATTTGGACATTATTTCAGGGCGAGATGAGCATCACAGATGAAGAAATTTTAAAATATCAATCTCAATTGAAAAAACGAGGCAGACCCAAAAAGAAACCATGCTCTCAAATGGGGNTAGACCCACGAGAAATGGACGAGGCTCAACGAACGGGGGCAGGGATATACTAAGACATAGGGAGGTAGTTAACAATGAAAAATGCACGTAAAACATGGATTACATTATGTGAGAGTTATGGTCATAAATCCAAGCTTGTAGATAATTACAAGGATGTTCAGGAAACAAATACAAAGTCAACAAGATTATCAACAGTTGATGAATGCAAACAAAGGCTTATTCAAGCCACAAAATAAAAGTTTCAATGGAGAGCAGGGAATATATTTTATTGATAAAAGGTGGTAACAAATTATGGGTTTTAATTATGAGTTCAAAAACATGCTAGAGAGTCTCAAGCCAGAGGCGACAGTAAAAACAATCAAGGAAATGTTGGAAAAAAAGGAAATCAGGCCAAGCGATTTCTCTTTGAAAGCACTCCGTGAAACGTGCCAGGAGTATGAGACCAAGCATATACATGAGTCTGTGACAAGTGATTTATTTCCGAGGTTAACNGGNGAAATCATCAACGCACANGTNATTCAAGGTTACAANGCTGTNGANGCNATNGGTGATAAGCTTGTCACNGAAATGCCNAGNAANNTNAAGCAAGATAANATTGCNNCNATTGCTGCATTGGANGGNCCNGANAANGTTCTCGAAGGTACNGAGTANAATNANTNATCTTTTGAAGAGGATGATTATGTAACCAGTGACAATGTCAAATATGGAAAGTTGCTCGCAATCTCTGAGGAATCCATATATTTTGATCAGACAGGTGAAATTCTCAGAAGGGCAAACACATTTGGTGAGAAGGGCCGAATCCACAAAGAGCGGCTTATTCTGAATGGCATTCAGGACATAACCGGTTACAAGTGCTGGCACCCTAATGGTGTCGAGACAGATTTTTATTCAGCCACAAATACAAATTTGAATACTTCGACACCGTTAGGGGAAACCGGCCTTGATACTGTTCACGCTGCATTTCAT
>LT984854.1:114278-115877 GCA_900258555.1 uncultured Desulfobacterium sp.
GTGAAAAGAAAGTCAGACGGACAGGCACGAGATATTATTTCCCTTGGATGAACAATTTTCAGAAACAAGGAAAACATAAGGCAGAAAACAGTAGTTGATAAATATTATTTCTTAATATTTGCGCTTTGATCGTAAATATTATTTCTTAATATTTGCCCCTGGACCGCAAATATTAGCGAATTATAGGATATAATAAGTTGAAGGATTTATAAGATGAAGTTAAAAAGAAATAAGTTGAAGTTAATTGGCCTACGGCCAATTGGCAACGTTCCTTTTAATTTTCATTGATTTTCATTGATAAGGGAGTTCAACAATCAAAACCCTTATCAGTTGAAAGCAACATCAACCCTTTATTGAGAAAGGAGAGCTTATGGAAACATTTATTAAAAGACGACAACAACAACCTTTACCAGCGAGTAAACCTTTATCATCAAAAGAGGCCAAGCCAAAACCCTTACCAGATAACAAGGATGTTTATTGTATAACCAAAGGAGAGATCAAAAAACCATCACGCAAGCATAGAAACCTTAACGAGCCAGCCAAAGTGGAAGAGCGTATTCAACCGAGGGACGAAGCCCATGCAGGCAAGCAAAAACAACAGCGGGGAACCTCAGCGCGTGAGGATATGTTGGATTGCACAATAAATCTTTCCCTCCCGTTGGATTACAAACCAATAATGGGGGCATTTTTTAATGTTAAGTTTGAGAAACACCGCAACGTTGCACCTGGAGCGAACCTGGAACCTTTCTCTTTACGTGTTGTTGAGACTCAGTCAGGAGACGGTCTCACCTGGACAACAGAGGCAGGGACTAGCGGGTTTTCCAACGAGCAGATAATTTACATGTTATTAATGGATAGCGATCTCCCACCTTCGGTAATCGCTGAAAGAGTGAGTGTAAGCCGGGCATTTATTAGTCAGATGACCAAGAAAGCAAAGGACAGCGGATTAATGAACCGCAACAGGGTTGCAACCGATAAGGGAAAGGATTTTATCACCTGGATGAAAGAAGAGGCTGGCTTTGAAATTGATTGTTTTTTAAATGGGGATAGTAAGAATTAAGTTAAGTGGAAAACCCATACTCTTTTTACTTAATTAACCGCCAACGGTTAAGTTACTTAATAAGGGATAACTTATTGAATTCTTATAAAATATTCTACTTAATTAATTATTAATTAATTAATTATTAATTAATTATTAATTAAGTTATTTTTAAGTGCTTTATTAATTAAGTAGCCGAATAGGGAAGTTTACTTAATTATTTACTTAATTCTGATTTTGAAATATATATTAATATCAATAAGTTAACAGTTAATTAAGTAAAACGTGTGGGGGTTTTGGCTACTTAATTCTTGATCTTATCAAAATAGAATATTTGGAATATTCTATAGACGAAAATAAAACATTCTTATCTAAAGGAGATTATCAAAATGCAAGGATTATTTAAAAAACAAGGCAAACAATATCTTATCAAAGATGGTCTAACAGGACAAGCCTTTATTGTAAAAGGCATCACCGGGGATATCACCGCAATTGGTTTATTCCGGGACTTGCGGCCCTGGACCGGACAGAGCGGAGTAGCATTATGATAGATAATAATA
>LT984854.1:117787-161568 GCA_900258555.1 uncultured Desulfobacterium sp.
ATTGATAAAAACCCATCAGAGGCCCGGCAATGTTTGCAAACTGCCCAAAACCTTAAGGCAGAATTACAAGAGCTTCAGAAACCATTGAAACAAGAAGAGCCAAAAGAGGACAAACCAATAATACAAAATAATGATAATGACCCCAAACCAAGCCCTTTCAGCAGTGATTACAAGCAGTGGAAAGAAAGACATCCTGAGTATACATCACCAAGGATAACAAGAAGGGATGGGGAGAAAAGCATTTTTAGTGATATGGTTTGGAGTGCAGAGGAACAAACCTGGATAAAACCCAAACCAGAAGAAAAGGTAATAGAAGAGCCTCCATTGTCCAATACAGAAGAGCCTCGTAGGCCCTTATTGAAAAGACGGAAATAACCCTGGTATAAGCATCTGTGAAAAGGCAATGGAAAAAAGAGGTGTAATGATTTGCCCATGAAAGACATAGAAATCTTTATGATATGGTAATGTTTGATGATTGTTTGCATTGTTTGAAACCTTAAAAAATAGGGAGTAAGAATTGGTGTAAACCTTTGTGGATGTGATATGCATTATTTACATATCATATACCATATATTAAACACTTCCTATATATCCCCAAACATCAAATCCTACTGGGCTAATCCCAACGAGGCTAGACGTTCTATCCTGACCCCTTACTAAGTTCCCTTAGCCTCTTTAAACACCTTAAATACAATAGAATTCTTACATTCATAAACCATATATAATCTTATTTGTGATATTATATTTTTAAATATATCAGTTTGTACAAATAAGGATAGGGGGGGGGAGTAAATGAATAAATGGGGTGGGGATCAAATTGGATGGGTGGGGGAATCCCTTCCCTATCATTTACAAAAAACCATATTTTCACAAATACTGATTTTTTTTTGAAAATCAATTATCATAAATATACACCTTCAAAACTCTACAAAAGACATTTCTCTTACAAGATAGAAATATCATTTTTCCATACCATAAAAATTTTTTTATGATATGGTAATTTTTTTCTTTATTTTTGCTAAAATAATAATTANNNTAAATNAGCTGGGAAAATAANAACNNAAACAAACACAAAGGAGAGTAAAAAAATGGAGATCACAATTGAGAAAGAGGGCAAGGGCTTTGCGGTAACAATTATCAATGGTAATGACAAACAATCGGCAACCTTCAAGACTGAGGCAGAGGCGGAGGCTTATAAAAATTTCATGAGCAACCTCGTTAAGAAACCGAAGGCTAAAAGAATAACCCGGTTGCAAGCATCCATAGCAGCTTTCAAGCTGATGAATGAGGGGGGGGGGTTACTTTAAAGCAACTGGCTACAAAGGCCAATAGCCTTTACATGGCTGATGGGGGCAAGGACAACATTAAAGAACAGGAAAACAATGCCGGTTGGATTTTGACCATATTGCGGGAACTTGGCGAAGGCTATGTGGTACCAAAGGTTAATATCAAGCCGATAGAAAATGTGTAATTTTTATGGTATATGCTCCTTATTCACAGAATAAGGAGCATAAAGGAGGGATTATGACAACATGCGGAATATATTACAGGGTTAGCAGTGAAAATCAGAAGGAGCAGAAAACCATACAAAGCCAGCAGTATGAGCTACCCCTTTATGCTGCAAAACAGGGCTGGGACATTGTTGATACATATACCGATGAAGGCATATCAGGCAGCTTTATCAAAGGAAGGACTGAATTCCAAAGGTGCTTACAAGACATGAAAGCAAAGAAATTTGACATCTTACTTGGCATGGACCTTGACAGGCTTACCCGAACTGACTCTTGGACAGAGCGGGGGGAGATCTTGGGGGCTATACAGGAATCAGGGGTCAAGCTGGCCAGCCCCGCAGATGGCTTGTTGGACATAAGTCAGTTTAGCGGGAGCATTATGACAATCCTCAAGATGTTGATGAGTGCTGATGAAAAAGCCAAGATTGCTTCACGATTGAAACGTGGCAGAAAGCAAAAAACCAGGGATGGTAATTATGCACAAGCAAAAGTTCCTTTTGGATTGAAAAGGATCACCGACAGGGATGTAAAACCCATAACACACAAGATCGTTATTGACGAAGGCCAGGCCAAAACAATCCGCATGATTTATGATCTTATTATCAATGACGGAAAATCGCTGGGGTTTGTGGCTGATTATCTTAATCAACTGGGCATTAAGCCCCCCAGGGGTAAAGCGGGGCAAATGTGGAATTCAGCCACGCTTAGTTCCATGCTTAGGATCAATGAATCAAGTTGGACAGGCGCACTTATCAGCAACAGATATAATTTCAAGCAGGTGGGTGACAGAAAGTTCAAATTCCTTGGAGAAAATGAAGAGGCAGAGTGGATCAGGACTAAAGTTCCGGCTATTTTCACAAAAGAAGAATATTTTGCTTTAAAGGCCAGGTTGTCACAAAACAGAAATGAGAGCAGACTGCAAAATGTTCCCGAGACGTTTTTACTGCGACAGATGCTAAAATGCGGTATATGTGGAAGGCCTTTAACTTGTAAACAGGTGGCCCCCAAAGGTACTAAATTTAGAAACAAATATTATGTTTGCTCAGGGCGTCTGCTGGAAGAGAAATTTATCAAAATAACCGAGAAAAAATGCAATGGCCCATATGTAAAAGCGGAACTTCTGGATTCCTATGTTGAGGGGGATTTTCTGAAAAAACTATTCATGTTCCCTGAAACGACTTTAAAGGCCTGGACTCAGGAAGATGTCAAGGATGGGGTGGCAAAAAATTTAGAAATCAAGCTAGAATCCAAAGAGGATGAAATCAACAAGGTCAAACAAAAGCTAACCAATCTTATGGATGAGTCAATTGGGGGATTGTTTGATCTCAATATGGTTAAGGCCAAGAAAGCGGAACTGGACAAGACCCTGAAAATCCTCAATGATGAAAGAGACACCTTGCAAAAAGAATTAAGTCGTATCGCCACAATTGAACGGAATCAAAAGACTTTGGAAGAGGTTACTTTGGATCTCAACAAACTGGGCAATAAATTAAGCAGTAAGGTGGCCAAGCTCGATATCACGGAGAAAAGGAAACTCTTATCATTTTTCATCAAAAACGGACATGTCGAAATTAATCCCTGTCATCCTGATGACATTCACTATGAAAAAGATGCTAATGGAAGGAAAATCAAGGTGGATTGGAATTATAGTTTCAAAGGAGTGATTGACTTGTCTATCTTACTGAAGGTATTGAAAGAATTTGATAAAACCGGAAAGATACCTGACCCTTTATCCTTTTATTTGCGAGATAAAGATAATAAAGAATATTGGAATCAAGAAACACACTACCGCTCATAGAGATCCTCCCGGACCCAGTCTCTTTCTCCCATATCGCGACTCAATTTCTGAAAAGTGGCCTCAAGCCCTTTAAGGGCACGCGCCTTTTGGTCTGCATCCCTTTCCGCAACCGATATGAGATATTCTCTCACCATCTGGGTCAATGTCGTATTTTTGTCAATGGCGATCTTCCGTACTTTTCGAATGACCTCTTCCTCCACGCTTAAAGTTATATTTGCCACCATATCCTCCTTGCGTATGGGTGAACCGTATTAAGTTTAACCCGTATTATGGTTAACGTCGTAGTGTTTGTCAAACTGATTTGAGAAAAGAGTGTCGAGACCTTATTCGTTTTCGGCTTTTTGGATCATTAATTGAATTACATGAAGGAAACGACGAGCCGCATCAATTGCGAAGCAGCAAAGTCGAAGTAGCCATCAGACAACAATTTTTCTGCTGCTTTAATAGCTTTGTCCGCCCTTTCAAGATTGGCTTGAATCTCCGAAGTGTAGTTTTCATGGCTCATGCGGCTATCCCTTCACGCTTGGCTGTTCGATAGAGGTGGATTTCTCCGGATTCGAACTCGTCTTCCGCAACTGGTTTTGCTGAAATAAGGTGTTCTGATACAAGTTGAACCGGATAAAGAAGCTCAATAATTTTTCGCAATTCCACAAAATAATTGAATGGTTTTGATAAAATAACAAGCAGGTCCATATCACTTGATTCTACCTCCTGACCTCGCGCCATAGAACCATATAGAAGCAGTCCATGAAATTGAGAACCATAGTGATCTTTTAGTATCTTCTTGCAGTCTTCAAGTATTGGTTTTATGTCCATTATATTCCACCTCCAAAATCATTGACCCAACACCGGGGACAAGCGGCCAGCAGCACGCGCCAGAGACTGTGAAAACTGGGGGGCCCTAAGTACTCAAACATCCAAATGATGCAAATATGTTGTTTAACAATGGTCCCTCACTCATACACTTTTGCGGTAGATAACTACCAGTTATCTATAATTAATCCAAACTTGGCACAAATATCTACAGCCCCATCGAACGCTTAATCACCTCTGTTGCGAGTGCTATTCCAATATTTTTTGAAACATCTAACGCCCATATGCCAGCCTTTTTTAAATGCTCTAACACTTTTGTGCCTTTGCCTTCTTTCGCTGCTATTTCGGCAGATGTTATTTCGGCGACCGCAATAAAGTTGTCTGGAGTTTGAGCCTCTTTCTGAGCTTTAGTTCTTAATTGAGATAGCTCTTTGGCCAATTGATTAAGGTCAATATTATGGCCGACTTCCTTCCAGAGTTGGTTAAACTCTATATCGTGAGCGTGTGCGCCAGGACCTACTGAAGCTGTTTGACCGTAAATATTATAAGTATCTCCCATTGGTAATCTCCCTATAATATCTTGATAGCAATCTTTTAACGTGTCGTATTGGGCAGTTATTAATGCAACCCTGTTTTCATATTCGGATTTAATAAGAGATAATGCCTCATCAGCGATCTCCTTATGAAGCACTGTAAACACAGCCCTTGGTGATCCCCGTGAATGAAAACTATCTAATTTTAAATCAAATTCAGGATTTCGCTCATTAATGGACTGTACAATTCGATCCATTAAAATAGTGTCAAGAGGTGTAATGCCATTTTCAAATATGTATTCTAATGTTGGGATATTCTTATATAGTAGTTCAAATTCACCTGGCCTGAAGTTTCTTGATTTCGGAGTCCTAATTTCATGATTTATATCGAAATAAATATAATCACATTTTATGTCATCTATTATCCAATCTTCGCGAGCAGAACCATATAAACATGCTCCTGTAAGATCCGCTCCTGTAAGATTTGTGTTTATAAATCTCGCTAAGATTAGATTTGTTCCTCTCAAAATTGCACCTCTAAGATCTGCCATATTTAATATTGCAGAAGTAAGGGTAGCATTTGTGAGGTTTACTTTTCTCAAATCTGCTGATATAAGCAGGGCAGAATGTAGAATCGCTTCGCTTAGATTCGCTTCTCTGCAATCACTATTTCTGAGATTCACACTACCTAGACTTGTTCCTTGCAGATCCACCCCTCCGAAATTCACCCCCATCAGATTTCTCTTATAAAGAGGGTAATAATCGTAAGCAAGGTCACTGAGATCAGGGACTATATTAGGAAACGTTTCTCTCCACCAATTCCATTTATCAACTCCGTGCAATAATATTGAAAGTTGGCCTTTATTAGCCATAGAGTTCGCACCTAGGAAAATTAAAAGTTACTTGGCAAAGCCCTTCTACCAGTCCAGACAACTTTCGGTTATTACTACCATATAACACATTGAATATCAAATAGATAAAGCTTCCATTTCTTAATCCTCATTTTGGAAAGTGATTCTCACGCATCTTTCCTGTCTTCAAGTGTTGAGATATATAGATCACAGGTACAGTTGATCCTGTGAAAAGAGACCGCTCTTTTTAGGTTGATATTCCTTTCGGGCAGCCTTTGAAAATTTTCATTAAATATGATATTTTCAAAAAATGTTGAAGGTGGTGATTTATATGAAAAAGGTATTGGCAGTGGAAGTTAAAAGAAATGGCCAGCCCAAAACAACGTGGGAGGCCATTAACAGCCTTCTTCGCTGGGTATCCCTTAACGCCGGTGCAATAGGATTTTCATGGCCCCCTACATTTCATCGCGAACGGCGGAAATCTGCCGCCAGGAGGTAGTCGGATATTGCGATTTCGTCAGGATGGGAAGGGAAAATCCCTTCGCATACGAGTGGTGCCTGTCTTTAATATGTAGGTGCGACCATGTCTATAGTAGACACAACCTTTATTTAATATCGATCGAAAAGTCAAATCCACTGATCAATTACTGCCATCAATCACACATAGCAAATAAGGAGGCACAATATGGCACTTTATCTGGTTCAGCATGGAAAGAGCCTGCCCAAAGATGTTGATCCTGACCAGGGACTGTCGAAAGAAGGCATTGCAGAGGTTGAAAGAATTGCCCAAGTCGCTAAGGGATATCACATTCATGTCAGGCAGATCCTGCACAGCACAAAGGAGCGGGCGCGCCAGACCTCAGCCATTTTTCAGGGTGCGCTTATCCCTGAGGAGCCCATGCAGGTCATGGCGGGTCTTCAGCCGTTGGATGATGTTAAGGCTGTTGCCGGCCAGATCACCGGAGAAAGAGATCTGATGATCGTCGGGCATCTACCTTTTATGGAGCGGTTGACCTCATATTTGATCATCGGATACGTCGAAAAGAGGATATTTAAATTTCAGAACGGCGGCATTGTCTGTCTGGACAGGGACCCGGAAACCGGTGATTGGTTTATAAAATGGTCACTGATGCCCAACATCAAATAAAGAGATCACCGCCAAGCGGATGAGCATGAAGCGGGACAACAGTGACCTAAGGGCCTCGATGATCTAAAAGATGCCATAGTCCACGGCGCAGTCACAAGGATAAGGCCAGAGATGATGACGGTCATGGCCGCTGCAATGGGGCTTATGCCGATCATGTGGTCCATGGGCACTGGTGCTGACGTGATGAAACGCATTGCAGCCCCTATGGTGGGGGGGCTTTTTACATCGTTCATTATGGAGCTTTTGGTATATCCCGCCATTTATCTGTTGTGGAAAAGGAGGGAAGCATTTAGGATGTAATGAACCGCAGAATATCGTTGAACATCTTACAGCTTATCCAAGGATAGGTTATTATGACACAAAACCCCGTCAAGTTGGCTGATGAAGTAGTAATAGATAGAGATGATCTTCAACAGATTCTGGATGTCTTGGAATCCGATGGATATCAGACCATCGGCCCTGTAATCCGCGAGGGGGTCATGGTTTATGGAGAACTTAAGACCGTCTTCGATCTTCCTGTCGGGTGGACTGATGAGCAGGGGCCTGGGTCATACCGTCTGAAAAAGTCAGACACCCCCACTCTGTTTGGTTATGTAGTAGGGGCGCAGTCATGGAAGAAGTATCTCTATCCTTCAGTCTCAAGGCTTTGGCGTTCAGAACGCGAAGGCAACGGATTCAGTGTTATAGAGGAAAAAGATCAATTTCCCGCATATGCCTTCTTCGGCGCACGTTCATGTGAAATCAGCGCCATTAGTATACAGGACAGGGTGTTTAATAATGACAAATATTCCGACTATAACTACAACGAGATTCGCAGAAAGTCATTTATCGTAGCAGTAAACTGCACAAAACCTGCAGGCACATGCTTTTGCGCTTCAATGGATACCGGCCCCAAGGCCTTTGCAGGCTTTGACATCGCACTGACCGAACTGTTGACTAACAAAAGGCACTTCTTTATTGCAGAGGCTGGGAGTGATCGTGGGGCCTCAGTGCTTAGCAGGGTCACGTTCAGACCGGTAACTAAGGATGACAAGGCGCTTGCGCTGGGTGTTCATCAGGCGGCATTGCGACAGATGGTCCGAAGACTCAACACCTCTAATCTTGCCGCCATATTTTCTGATCACTTTGATCATCCCCAATGGGAAAAGGTCTCGGGCCGTTGCCTGACGTGCGGCAACTGCACCATGGTCTGCCCGACCTGTTTCTGTCATACCATAGAGGATAAGACCGCCCTGGACGGCCTTTATGCAGAGCGCTGGCGGAAATGGGACTCCTGCTTCACAAAGGACTTTTCCTATATCCACGGCGGAAGCATAAGGGCCTCGGAAAAGTCCCGTTACAGACAGTGGCTTACCCATAAGCTGGTGACATGGGTGGAGCAGTTCGGCACCCTCGGCTGTGTCGGGTGCGGACGATGTATCACCTGGTGCCCGGTTGGTATTGATATTACTGAAGAGGCAAGTGTCATAATGCAGGCACCTGATGGAGTTTCTCCCTCAATATGAGTTCAGTGCAGAGCCCATAGCCGGTTTTGAGTTTTAGGTGTTATGTTTTAACTGTTTAATATAGAGCAAGCATGCCCTGAAACGTAACACTTAAAACCTAAAACCTGACCAAAAGGAGTAACCCCATGGACAATTCAAAAAAGACCCTAGAGTTACACCCCTTCTTTGAGGGAATGGACCCTGATTTGCTCGATGTCATGGCCTGCTGTGCGTGCCATCGGGAATATCAGCCAGGCCAGTTCATTTACAGGGAAGGTGATGAGGCTGACCAGGCTCTTTTGATAATCGAGGGAAAGGTGTGTGTGGAGATATTTGCCGCCCAGCGCGGATCTCTGGTCATACAAACCCTTGGTCCTGGGGATATCCTGGGCTGGTCCTGGCTTTTTCCGCCGTTTAAGAGGCGTTTTGATGCAAGGGCGATTGAGCTTACCAGGGCCATTGCCCTGGATGGAGGCGTGTTGAGGCAAAAGGCCGATGAAGACCATCGCCTGGGGTATGAGCTGTTAAAGAGGTTTTCAAGGCTTGTTGTAGAACGCCTACAGGCGACCAGATTGCAGATTATTGACATTTACGGAAAACATATCTGAGCAGGAAGATCAGCATGAAAGCCCTTATAAAAGACATCATGGCGCCCGCGGTCTGTGTTATACAGAAATTCAGAAAAGAAACACAAGACACCTTTACCCTTGAGCTGTCACCACCGGAGGAAGGATTCAGCTTCTCACCCGGCCAGTTCAACATGCTTTACATGTATGGTATCGGTGAGGTGCCCATCTCCATAAGTGGAGACCCGGCGGACACCGGCAGGATTATTCATACCATACGCGCCTATGGTGCGGTGACCAGCAGGATGATGACACTTAAAAAACAGGAAATGATTGGTGTGCGCGGTCCCTTTGGGACCCACTGGCCCATAGAGGATCTTGTCGGCCGCGATATTCTGCTGGTGGCAGGAGGGATTGGTATTGCGCCCCTACGGCCCGTATTGTTCCACATCCTCAGTAACAGGACAAGGTATGGAAAGGTGCTGCTGCTCTATGGCGAGCGGACCCCGGGGGACCTGATATTCAGGAACCAGATCGAGAGCTGGCGCGGCAGGTTCGATCTTGAGCTTGAAGTTACAGTGGATAGCGCCCGGGAGGGGTGGCGCGGGAATGTCGGGGTGGTGACGACCCTTATGCCGCGGATCGTGCTCGACCCCTCCAACACCGCCGCCATGCTGTGCGGGCCTGAGATCATGATGCACTACACCATACAGGAGCTGACCAAGAAGGGCCTAAGAGATGATCAGATATACATATCCATGGAGCGAAACATGAGATGCGGCATAGGCCTTTGCGGCCACTGTCAGTTGGGACCCACCTTTGTCTGCAAGGACGGGCCGGTGTTTCTATTAAGTAAGGTGAGGCATCTGTTCAGGAAGAGGGAGTTGTGATATGGCGACAAAAAAAAGGCCGAAACTCGCGGTATGGAAATTTGCCTCCTGTGACGGATGTCAACTCAGTCTCCTGGACTGTGAGGACGAGCTTTTGGCCGTGGCCCGGGAGATTGAAGTAGCCTACTTTCCCGAGGGATTCCGGGAGGTGATCAAAGGCCCCTATGACATATCTCTTGTAGAGGGCTCCATCACCACTGCCCACGATGCAGAGCGGATCCATAAGGTGAGGCGCATGTCAAAGACAGTAATCGCCATAGGCGCCTGCGCTACCTCAGGCGGCATCCAGGCCCTGAGGAACTTTAAGGACGTAAAGGAGTTTGCCAGATACGTTTACCCAAGGCCTGAATACATCTCGACCTTGAGTAAATCCACACCCCTGTCGGACCATATCAATGTTGACTACGAACTCAGGGGCTGCCCGATCAGTAAGGTCCAGTTGATTGAGACAGTAAGCGCCTTCTTAAATTCCAGAAAGCCCAATGTCCCGTCCCACAGCGTATGCATGGAATGCAAGCGAAAGGGCAATATCTGTGTGATGGTGGCAAAGGGCATCCCATGCCTTGGCCCTGTCACACACGCAGGATGCGACGCCCTCTGCCCCACCTATAACAGGGGCTGTTACGCCTGCTTCGGGCCTAAGGAGTCTCCCAACACCGGCTCTTTAAGCCGATGGCTTGGTGAGCGATCAGGCATGAAAGACAAGGACATCATGCGGTCTTTTCGCGGGATCAACGCATATGCAGAGCCCTTTCGCAAGGAGAGCGAGGCCCATGAATAAGACGATAAAGCTTGATTACCTTGCCCGCGTGGAAGGCGAAGGAGGCCTGACAGTGAGGCTTAAAGGGGACGAGGTGGTAGATGCAAGGTTAAACATCTTTGAGCCCCCGAGGTTTTTTGAGGCCTTTCTCCGCGGAAGACGCTTCTCAGAGGCCCCCGATATCACCGCCCGCATCTGCGGCATCTGCCCGATTGCCTATATGATGAGCTCTATACAGGCAATGGAGACAGGTTTTGGTTATCATGTGGATGGGATGCTCCGCGAATTGCGCAGGCTGATATACTTTGGGGAGTGGATCGAAAGCCACGCACTCCACATCTACATGCTGCATGCCCCGGATTTTCTGGGCTACCAGGATGTAATCAAGCTTGCAGGGGATTTTCCCGAGATTGTCGAGCGGGGTCTGAAACTAAAAAAACTGGGAAACGATATCATGACGCTGATCGGAGGTCGGGAGATCCACCCGATCAACATAAGGGTGGGTGGCTTTTACAGGGTTCCCACAAAAAATGAGCTTAACTCCCTAAGCGACCGTATAAAGTGGGCAAGGGAGGCAGCACTTGAGACTGTCCGATGGGTCGCTACGATGGAGTTTCCCGACTTTGAGCAGGATTACGAGTTTGTGGCATTACGTCATCCGGAAGAATACGCTGTTATTGAAGGAGACCTCGCCTCCAACAAGGGCCTTTCCTTTCCCATAAGTGCATTTGAGGAATATATCCGGGAAGACCATGTGAAGCACTCCACATCTCTCCAGGCCTCTGTTAGGGGCAGAGGGGCCTATTGCGTGGGGCCGATGGCTCGGATCAACATAAACTTTGAAAAACTCTCCGCCCTTGCCAGGGAGGCCGCAAGCGAGGTAAAATTCGGACCGGGTTGTCTTAACCCGTTTAAGAGCATTATTGCTAGGGCGATTGAGGTTGTGCATGCCTGTGATGAGTCCCTGCGTATTATTGAAGGATATCAGATGCCTGAGATGCCATCAATTGATTTAACACCCAGGACGGCCACCTGTTACGGCTGCACAGAGGCCCCGCGCGGGATCTGTTGGCACCGTTACAGGGTGGATGAAGACGGGACGATTCTGGATGCAAGGATTGTCCCCCCCACTTCCCAGAATCAGCGGGCTATTGAAGATGACCTCCTTCACTTTGTCAGGAAGAATATGGCACTTCCCGAGGACAGACTGGCGTGGTTGTGCGAACAGGTGGTCAGGAATTACGACCCTTGCATATCATGCTCTTGTCATTATCTTAAGTTGAAGTTTGAAAGGGACCTCGACGGGGATATCTAGCCCGTATGGATCATGCATTTAAAACATGCGGATTCAGACCTTGCGGACCAAGAGGGGCCATAGTTTTAATCGGCGTAGGCAATGAATTCGCTGGCGACGATGGGGTGGGCCATTATATTGCCCGCAAGTTAAAAGCAAAAGACTTACCAGGCACCCAGGTTGAATTTTTAAACGGAGACCTCTCATCTCTAATTGAGGCATGGAGGGGTAAGGATAGCGCAATTATCTTTGATGCGGCAAAATCGGGCGCACCGCCGGGAAAAATTTACTGTTTTGAGGCCAGCAGTCAGTCCGTACCTGGCCGGTTATTCACCCAGTCGAGCCATAAGCTGGGTTTGGCAGAGGCGGTTGAGCTTTCGAGGCAATTGAGCCTTCTGCCGTCATACACTGTGATTTACGGGGTCGAGGGAAAAAGTTTTAATTACGGAGTGGGGCTTTCCCCTGAGGTCAAAAATGCCGCCCTCGATGTTGTGGAGCAGGTTACGAGGTATGTCTTGGGAGGAGAACAATGATCAAGAAAAAGACCGTCCTGATAGTTGACGACCACCCCTTTATCAGGGAGGGGCTTAAGGCCATCATTGGTCGCATCATTGGCTCTGAAGCAATGTATGAGGTGGTTGGAGAGGCCTCAACAGGCCACGAGGCCCTGAAATTGGCCAAAGAACTTAAGCCTGATATCTGCCTGATGGACATATCTCTGCCGGACCAAAGCGGCATTGAGCTTACCAAGGAAATCGTCCGGCTTATTCCAAAGACAAGGATATTAATCCTGAGTATGCATTCAAAGATTGAATATATAGCCGAGGCAATCCAGGCAGGGGCCTCAGGATATCTTGTCAAGGACTCTGCCTATGAAAAACTCTTGCAGGCACTGGATTGGGTTTCAAAGGGGGAATATTACCTGGACACCGCCATATCCGGTCAGGTAGTGAAGCAATTAAGATCTGTCCCCAAAAAAGAAAAGGTGATCACCGACCAGGAATACAGAAACCTGACCGAAAGGGAGCAGGAGGTGATGACCATGCTTGCCCAAGGTCTTAATATAGAGGCTATTTCCGAAAGGCTCTTCATAAGCCCCAAGACCGTGAAAAACCACCGCGCAAGCATAATGGCAAAGCTTTCAGTACACAGCCACTATGAACTGGTCCGATACGCGGCAAAGCTTGGACTGATTGATGTAGACTTGTGGAAGACCTAGGAGGCTGTCCGAGAATGCCCTTTTACCCAAACTCTTCGTTATGCGCGAAAAAATTATCCTCAACATATCAACCACATGCCTGCGGTAATTCTTTCGGGCATGCCTCGATTTTGGAAAAAATTGCTATTTTCGGACAGACTCATAGGGGCAATTTCCAGGCCTCCGAGGAAATTACCCTATACGGTCGGGAAAAAATCCTGTTTGCCCCGGGAGTTTTGCCCAGCAAAATGAACCTTTCTCTCTATTTACAAATTCCTAATATTTAGCAAATATTCTCCTAACTCCAAAACACCATAGATGCTGACGATCATTTTGTGGTCTTGAGATTTCGGATCAACCATACCCGAGCTGAATCTTTGCGTAAGCGCTGACAATTAACATTTGCGCAATACCTCGGAAAATTTAAAGAGATCTTGTGTTTCAGAAGGAGGAATCTTGATGAAAAAAATAATAATTTTCTTAAAAAACAATGAGATACAAGAAGCTCTCCCTTCGGTGATGCAGGCTTTATTTCCCGACTGTGAAATCAGTGTGGTTTCCGAAGAGGAAGATTTCATAGGTAACAATCCGAAGCAATGTAATGTCTCAAAAACTCCGGGTGCGAGCGGGCAGGGGGTGGGGGTCTGTGAAGCACGCCCCTTTTAATTTAGATTTAAATAGATTTAAAAATGCAGTTAAGACCTCAAGATTAAGCATTTAAAATTATGTCTGAACCGCCCTGTCGTTCAGACGTCATGGGGAGGCGCCAAATGCACATCAACGAAGTAAAAAGAAAAGCAAAGGAGTTGGACATCAATACCTACAGGATGAAAAAACAAGAAATGATCCAGGCTATTCAGCAAGCGGAAAACAATATCCCCTGCTTTGGCACAGAAAGGGTAGACTATTGTTATGAGGATAGATGCCTGTGGAGAAAAGATTGCGTTTCCTCAAATCACAATGCAAGGGTTGAACTTCTTTAATTTGTACTTAGTTAGGTTAATAGACTCAAGGTTAAAAGTAAAGAAACCGAGGTCAGGAGGGTTTTCGCCCGCAAAAACCTTCTTTCATGAGGTAGTGCAATGTATAAGATATTATTTGTAGATGATGATTACGCTATCAGATTCCTTTATCAATCCGAATTGGAAGATGAGGGCTATAGCGTAATGACCACGAATGACGTAAGAGGTCTTTCAGGTCACATTAAACAGTTCAAACCTGATATCCTCCTCCTAGACGTCAGATGTGGAGAAACCGGCGGCGTGGATGTCCTGAAGGAAATTAAATCAAGACAACGTAACATGCCTGTAATATTGTGCTCGGCATACGATTCATTCCTGCACGACAACAAGGCGATGGGGGCCGATTATTACGTATCAAAGAGTATAGATCTGACTGAATTGAAATCCACGATAAAAACCGCATTTGATAAACTTCTGGAAGATGAGTCGAGATATACGCCCGGGCACCATGAACAGCATTCCGTTCCATTATATGTATAAATCCGACTCTTTTTCTTCTTGAAAATGAGGGCTATTCTCCTCTTTCTATAACATAGTGGTATAAGTGCGAGCCGTTTCTTTTGTAGTTAGCAAGACAAACAATGTCCTTTCCGACAATAAATGGCTTGTTTAGGCCGTCAACCCACTGCGACACCTCTTTGCTTACAAGCGAAATCCTTTCCGTAAGCGGTATTTTTTTGGATATATTGATGGTCTTTTCCTCTATCATGACAGCTTGCCTCCGACCATAAAATCTCTGTAACTACTCAGGTGCCTTCTGCAATTCCTCTTCTAAATTCTGACTCCTGACTACCGGATTTCAAATAGTTACAAATTTCTTTGACAGACTTAAACTCTATACAATTTTAATAATCACCAAAAGCCTGTTTTCAAGGTTCGAGGAAGCATCCCCGGTTTATCCGATCTTTAGGACCTTACCGCCCCTGATCTTTCTCTGTTTGAGTTCTGCAAGCGCCCTGTTTGCCTCGTCAAGGCCGAATTCCTCGACTTCAGGCATTAGAGGAATCTGGGCCGCAAGCTCCAGAAATTCGCTTACGTCATTTCTTGCGACATTTGCGACGCTCTTTATTTCTTTTTCAAGCCACAGGTGAACGGGGTAATCAAGCCCTGAAAGACAGCCCTTGTCAGAGTCCTCTTTGCGAATGGCGTTTATGACCAGCCTGCCGCCGGGAGCCAGGTTTTTAAGGGCCTCTACGACCGGCCTCCACACCGGAGTGGTGTCAATAATGCAGTCAAGCCTTTCAGGCGACATATCGTCTGTGTCTCCGGCCCAATAAGCACCGAGAGACCTTGCGAATTCCCTTTCCTTTTCACTCCGGGCAAAAACAAAAACCCTGGATGCAGGGTATCTTTTCATCGCCATCTTGAGCACAAGATGCGCCGAGGCGCCGAAACCGGTGAGACCCAGGGATTGGCCGTCCTTTATGCCGGTCAATCTCAGTGATCTATAGCCTATGGCTCCTGCGCAGAGTAAGGGGGCGGCCTCAGAATCGGAAAATATCTCCGGGATCTTATAGGCAAAATCCTCCGGGACAGTAGTATACTCAGCGTATCCGCCGTTTGCATCCCTGCCGGTTGCCATGAAATCAGGGCAGAGGTTTTCATAGCCGTTTAAACAGAAACTGCATCTTCCGCAGGAAGAGTAAATCCATCCGATCCCGACCCTGTCCCCGACAACAAACTTCTTTGCCTTGCTTCCTGTTGCCTCGACCCTTCCGACAATCTGGTGACCAAGGACAATAGGAAAACGCGGCGGCGGCGTCCTCCCCTCTATTTCGTCCAGCTCTGTGTGACAGACGCCGCAGGCCGAAACCTTGACCAGAATTTCTTTTTCCCCATAAACAGGCGTAGGGATATCGGCCATTTTAAGGGGCGTTTTATTTTTATCTATGGAACTTATCTCATTCAGCACCATTGCCTTCATCTCAACACCTCATAACCCGTAGCAATTCTGCGAAAACAATTTAGAAATATTTCTAAGTTGTTTTTCCAAAATGTGGACATCAAAATCCATTATTTTGTATAATATATTAAATTCATTGATATTAAAATAAAAAACCCGCCTGGCATGTTTAATGCTGATATTTGATGTCGGTAGTATATGTACTTGAAAAATCGTGTGTTATGGTATAAAAAGGGAGGCTGGTTATGGTGCAAATAAAAAATATCCTTGCAGCAATAGACTTCTCCGAATACTCAAACGAGGTGATGGGATATGCCGTCTGCCTGGCTGAATCTCTAAAGTCCCGATTGATTGTTGTCAATGTTATTAATCAGCGTGACATCACCGCAATGAGAACGATCATTCAGAGCCGGGTGGATATTAATGTGGATGAATATGTGCAGAAGGAAAGAGAAAGGCGTATCCAGGAAGTCCAAAATTTGTTACTCTCAAACAAGGGTTCTCATCTCACGGTCAATACCGTTATCAGGATTGGCGTCCCTTTTGTTGAATTGTTAGATGCCATTAAAGAGGAAGGTATTGACTTGGTGGTAATGGGCTCAAAGGGTCGCACCAATGTGGCGGATGTACTTTTCGGCTCTACAGCGGAAAAGGTGTTCCGCCGTTCTCCGGTTCCGGTAGTCAGTATACGTCGAAGATAAACCGAACACTGTTATTTTGGTTTTATGCAAAGAATCCTTTTCGACAAGCGCGATTACCTCCTCTTAAATATCGTCAATGACGTTCTCAGCAGGGATAAGTCCCGTGAATACACCCGGAGGCTTGTCTATTCTTACTTACATCCCCATGGAGTAAAGGAACTGGCGGAGTCAAAGGGCCTGCGCCTTGCCTTTGCAGTCATTCACCTTTTTCAGTCCCTTGAGGCAGGAGGCGTGGATGCGCGATTGAGTGCATTGCGTTCCTTACATTCCGAGGTCCTGCATATCGGCGGGGGCTCTCTGCCCATAAATACTGCCAGAGTCCTGTTACAGATCATGAAGGAGTTGATCAGGGCTCATGGAGACACTGAAAGACAACTCCAACTCGCCCATGACTTTAGAAGATCTGTAACCGGAAACCCCAGGATTATAAGGGCGCAACTGCGAAATTATCATCTCCTCGAAATGCCCGAAGAATGGAATCAGGTCACCTTTGACGATCACGTTCACGATGCAAACACCAAAGGCCGCAAGTCCTCATCTCATCTGATAATGGATGCCTGGATTAAGGGCATCAGGCGTTTGAGGGTCATCTACTACAACTATCTTGAGCCCAGATTCGCAGTAGAACTGCTGGAAGCGGCCCGGATTATGGGGATTGATATCCGCACTGGTATAGAGTTTTCTTCAAGATTTCGCGGAAAATACGTTCACCTGATCTGGGTTCCCAGGGGTTTTGTAGATTCCCAGGATTTTCTGTGTTTCCTTGCCGAAGACCCTGTTGTGGAGTTTATGGCCGAAGGCAGAAGGGTTTCGGAATATCAGACGGCCTATGTCTATAAGATATTCGATGAGTTCAACAGCAGGCATCGCCTTACAGTAAGAGAGACCCATGGCCTTGAGATACCCCCGCTCAACATATCGGATTTCATCTCCTTTGTGGGCACAGGTCAGGCCTCCTTGCTCCACCTTGCTGAATTTCTGCACAAGAACATGCTTCCCCTGATGAATTCTTATGTCGAGGAATTGAGAAATTTATATGCAAATGCGGCCAATGAGGAGCGACAGCGCATAGCAGATAAGGTGGCTGAGTTAAACCGACTTGATGCTGAAACCATCCTTGAGCAATACCTCCAGCCTGAGAAAAATCCTGGCATACCAGACCCCAATTTCCCCGGAGATGACAGCAACGTCCCGGCCTTGCTCAAGCTGTCTCCCAAGGGGCTGATTGATCGTCTGGTTCAACTCCATTCAGGTCAGCGCTTTACCCTGAATCTCAGCAATCTTAAGGTGGAGGATGTTATTGAACTCCTCTATGACTGCGAAGGTATAATCACCCGTCTGGAAATATTCAATCTGAAGGACCATGCCAACAAAAAGACGGATCATATCCCTGATATCAGCAGACTCCAGGAGGCACTTAACAGGAAGAACGTTATTCACCTGAAGAAGATTATCAGGGAGGTTATTTCAAAACTCGAATCATCAGGCCTTGAAGACAGCGGCGACAGGATCAAAAAGTTAGCCTATATACTCAATGACATCTCAACCTTGAGGGACATGTATTTGGGTGCACAGTTAAAGTCCCGCATAGGAAGCGATTCCACGGGCCGTTCAATCCGTTTTCATGGTATGGGGCTGGCCATAATGGATACCCTCCCACGCCGCGCTGTTAAAGAGGTCCATAATCCCGGGGCCGCTGTCCGTGAACATATCCCAATCAAGGTAGCGGCGTTCAGAAGAAAAACATCTTTTCGCCGAACCAGTCCTAATAAATCTGTGGCACGATTATATCGCCTGGCCGAAAAGATACCTGCATTACAACTGGTTAGCCAAAAACAGAGCGCCGACTGGCTGATAGGTCAGTCTGAATATGTAAAAGGATGCGGCAATGTCGTCACCCTGGGAGGGATTCAGAAACATATGGATAATGGACTTTCCATTGATCCGCCCCGGGCTGAAAAAAGGAAGGCCGGATTATCATTAAGCTATCTTAATACCGGTACAAAAAACGGACTTAAGGTCCTCATCGGCTTCATCCCCGCCTTTTTTACATTCGCTTTGACAAAAGACTGGTGGCTGTTGGCCTATTTTGGGGCATTTATCTGGTTCGGGATTACCGGATTGAGGAATATACTGCAATCTGTTATGGGCGGTGGCGGTATCAAGCGAGCCCCGATGTTAAGGTGGAACGATTATGTAAGCTGGGAACGCTTGACGGACTCGCTCTTATTTACAGGTTTTTCTGTCCCTTTACTGGACTATGTGACAAAGACCGTGGTGCTGGACAGGTGTTTTAATATCACAACCGCTACCAATCCCATTGCCCTTTATGCCTTTATGGCCCTTGTCAACGGGTTGTATATCTCAAGCCACAACGCCTTCAGGGGACTGCCCAAGGGGGCGATCATCGGCAATCTCTTCAGAAGTATCCTTTCCATACCGGTTGCAGTGCTGCTCAATGCGGCAATCGGCGGAATTTTGGGCTCCAGCGGTGTGACGCACGTAAGCGATGTCTTACAGAAATGGGCCGCGGTAATCTCAAAGGCATCATCGGATTTTGTAGCAGGCATCATAGAAGGGACAGCCGACAGGTACCAGAACATTCGCATCAGGCTCAGGGACTATTCTGAAAAGCTTGAACAGCTCTTCGACACATACTCAAAACTGGAGATGTTTTTCCCGGAAGTGAACACAATGGAATTGCTCAAAAACCCGACAAAGATCACCCAGGCCACTAATGAGGAGGTGAGAGACCTTGAAAAAATCCTGATCATCCACGCCCTGGATCTCCTCTACTTCTGGATGTATCAGCCGCGAGCCAGAAGCGCCCTTCGCTCTCTGGTTCAATCCCTGTCTGATGAAGAGAGGGAAATCCTTATTGGAACCCAGTCCGTACTAGTTCAACAGAGAAAGATCAGCCTTCTTTTTGTTGATGGATTGGTGGGCAAGAACTTTTCAAAGGCCCTGTCATTTTATCTCGACCGTTCTCAGGAATATATGGCGGATATGGATCAATTCTCCATCCCGAAACAATAACCACCATTGAGCCACCGATAATTTTCTTATTCCTCCGAGTCGAAATTTTTCCATAAAATGTATTGGAATATTTCAATATTTCCATGGTCAGGCCTCAGCATAATAAATTATATCCAGCCTATCACCTTAATATAACGGCATATATTGAAATAGCAGCGGTGGCATGGTTCGTGCTAGTCTTTCCTCAAGACCAGGACGGAGAATATTACGGTGATAGAAATAAAAAATATACTCTTTCCCTGTGATTTGAGGGAAACCAACTCGATTATTTTGCCCTATGTCATATCCATGGCAAAAAAATACGACAGCACCATCCATCTGCTTCATGTCATTGTTGACGTTTCAAAATGGGGTGGCCTCTATATACCGCACATCCCGCTGGATCTGTATCAAAAAGAGGCAGAACAGGCCGCAGAAAAAATGATGGACAAGATCTGTACGGAAACGCTATTGGGTCGTTCCAAATTTATAAAAAAAGTTGTCTCCGGTGATCCGGCAGCGGAAATCCTGAAAACAATTCGAACCGAGAATATTGACCTGGTGGTAATGGGAACGCACGGATTAAACGGGCTGGAGCTGAGGATGGTGGGTAACGTTACCGATAAGGTCATCAAGGAATCAAAGGCCCCTGTGCTGGTCATCAATCCATTCAGGCTCTAGGAGGCTGTCCGAAAATACCCTTCCCCCCAGACTCTTTGTTATGCACTAAAAAATTATCCTCAACATATCAAGCACATGCCTGCGGTAATTTTTTCGGACATGCCTTGATTTTGGAAAAAACTGCTATTCTCTGACAACCTTATAGGCTCAGACATTTTTTAATAAGGTGGAATTCAAATATGTCTTTGCCGCATGACCCCGGACGTCCTCAGGCCAGGAAAGCAGCCTGAAATACTCGGAATATCTTTCACATATATGACGATATCTTTCAGCATCATCCTGAGGCACATAGTCCTTTAGCTTCAGCGTCTTGAGGCAGTCTTCCGCAAATCTTATTTCCTCATCAGTTGGGTGGTCGCACCTGGCCAATGCATCTTCAAGTTTTTTCCTCAACTTCTCAACTGCTTGGGCCTTTTTGATCTCGCGCCTGTTTTTCCTTTCTATCTCCTTTTTCTCTTCCTCATAGAGCTTGCAGAGGATATCCTGCGCAGCCTGGTAGTAGTGGTTTTCCACAAAAAAAGAGATCCCGCTAAAATTCGGATTGCATATGACCTTACACCCACAGTGGGCCTCTATGCGCTCAATGGCCTCAGCACAATATATGTGCTCCGTGAGGTTCAGCTCCTTGTGGTGTTTGAGAAATTCTTCATTTTGCTTTAGGGAGTCTTCGTCAATCCCTTCGGTTTGGTTCATAGGGTCTTGTTTCATCTTCACACCTTCCCGGATTCCGGATCCTTGCTCCTAAGTAATAATCAAAACATATATTACAACATGATCCTGTGATTACAAGCCCTAAGATTTCTCAGCCCTGGTTTTGATGTTGACCAATTTGAATTTACTATATATTTTGCAGGCAGAATTGAGATTGAAAAGTTACAACATATCGAGATATTGAATGTTAATAGATAGTCACGCCCACCTGGACATGGTGGATTTTGATAAAAACCGGCAGGATGTCATTGACAGGGCCATAGCAGGGGGCCTTACCGGCATTATCACAATAGGAATAGACCTTGGAAGCTCCGCCAAGGCCTTGGAATTGGCCAGGCAGCATGATTTCATTTATGCCGCTGCCGGTTATCACCCCCATAATGCAGATAAATGTGAACCGAAGTCATTGGAAAAGCTAGGCAATCTGGCCTCTGATAAGCTGATTGTGGCGTGGGGTGAGATAGGACTTGATTTTTATCGCGGCTATTCAATCCGTGAAAACCAAATAAGGATATTTGAGCAGCAACTCAAGATCGCAGACGACATGGAGCTCCCGGTAATAATACACGATCGGGACGCCCATGACGATGTCCTTAACATATTAAAAAGGCGGGGAAAGGGCGAAGGAAAAGGTGTAATACACTGCTTTTCCGGGGACCTGGATCTGGCACATGAATTTATGGAGCTGGGTTATTATATCTCTATCCCCGGGACCGTAACCTATCAAAATGCGACAAAGACCAAAGAAGTGGCTGCAAAGATCCCCATGGAGCGTATGCTCATAGAAACCGATGCCCCGTTTCTTGCACCGGTGCCAAAGAGGGGCAAAGGCAATGAGCCGCTTTTTGTCGTTTATACAGCAAGAGAGATCGCCCGCCTGAGAGGCATTGAATTTGAAGAGGTGGCCACTAGGACCGCGCAAAATGCTATCAGCCTTTTTGGACTTAAGCAGTGATGCCTTTCCCATTTATTGACAATCTGCGCCCCTTGATCCTTGCCTCCGCCTCCCCCCGCAGGAAGGACCTGCTCAATCAGATAAGGATTCCTTTTCGGTCTGAGGTCAGTGATGTTACTGAAGAAGATCTTTGCGCAAACCCCCAAAACAGCGCCTGCCGCCTTGCGGTGAAAAAGGCAAAAGAGGTATTTATAAACGCAGGGGGCTCATGGATACTTGGGGCGGACACTATTGTGGCTGCCCCCAACGGTGTCCCTGCAAAGGAGGTTGAGGATGAAGGACCTTTGCACATTCTGCTTGGAAAGCCAACAGACGAGGCGGAAGCGGCACGTATGCTCAGGTTGCTAAGCGGCAAATCGCACATGGTAGTAACGGGGTTTTGCATACTGGAGCCGACAGGCGGGACTGCCCATTTGGAGGCAGTCACCAGCATGGTCCGGCTCAAGGATCTCACAGATAGGGAAATAGAGTCCTATGTCGCAACAAGGGAGCCCTTGGGCAAGGCGGGCGGGTATGCTATTCAGGGAATCGGGTCTTTTATGGTCAGCGGCATATCCGGGTCATATACAAATATCGTGGGGCTTCCTTTGTATGAACTGATACAGGCGCTTGTCAAAATTGGGGCCATAAGGGGTTTTCCATTATCGCCTGACTGATTCAGCCATCAAACCAAGAAGGGGTATTTCCACATGAAAAAAAGGGGTACTTTGATTTTTTGGTCAGCATTTCTGTCTTCCGCGCTGACCTGTTATGCAGGGGTTATTGGTTGCCATGCGCAGGGTGTTTCAGATCCTGGAGAGGGTATGAAAAACACGGCCTCCGGCGTAAAGACTGAATACACAATCTCATCCATTAACTATAAAATGATATACATTCCCCCGGGGACATTTTCCATGGGAAGCCCGTCAACTGAAAAGGGAAGATATGATGATGAAGTCCTGCACACAGTTACATTGACCAAGGGTTTTTATATAGGCGCCACAGAGGTGACACAGGCTCAGTGGAAGGAGATAATGGGGGACAACCCTTCCGCCTTTAAAGACTGTGGCGACGACTGCCCGGTTGAAAAGGTCTCCTGGTATGAGTGCCAGAAATTTATCCAGCAACTGAACCAGAGGGAAAAGAGCCGTAAATATCGCCTCCCCACCGAGGCGGAGTGGGAATATGCATGCAGGGCCGGGAGCGATAAACCATTTTCCAACGGCGATATCACAAGTACCGGTTGTGAGCCTGATCCCAATCTTGATAAGATCGGATGGTACTGTGGAAACACCCATGATAAGACACAGCCTGTTGCCAGGAAAATCCCCAATGCCTGGGGGCTGTATGACATGCACGGCAATGCCTGGGAGTGGTGCGAGGACTGGTATGATGACTATAGGATAGGTCATGTTGAGGATCCCAAAGGGCCTGAAAACGGTGCAGCCCGAGTGTTTAGAGGAGGGGGATGGGGACTGGCCGGCCGCACCTGCCGATCAGCGTTCAGGGATAAATACTCCCCGGAGCTGAATTGCAAGCTTATGGGATTGAGACTGGTCAGAGATGCTGACATTCTAAGCAAGTAGATGGAATCGCAGATGCATCAGGGCAAGGTTATAGAATACATTGATCAGGGCAGATTTATCTGCACCATATGCCTCCAGGACAAGGGAAGCAGCTTGCACCTGCTTACTTCTTCAAACAGGGAGGTCAATCTCTCGCCCAAGAGGGCTGTAATCGTCTCAGAGTCAGCCGTTAATGTATCAAAACCCAGGGAGGACCTGCTCCATAGACTCAGACACATGGAAGAGGCAAGGCTCAGCCTTGTGGGGCAGGTTAACACAAAGGAGCTCTGGGAGTTGGTCCACGATGAAAAGGAATCCTTCGGCGCCAGGGATTTCGCCCAGTTGGCATTCGGCAAGGATATCACAGACGACCATATGGCCGCTCTTGTAAGGTCTTTGTTTGACGATCGCGTCTATTTCAAGATGAAGGACGGCCTGTTCCTGCCGAACACCCCGGAAAAGGTCGAGCAGATCCTGGTGCAAAGAGAGGAGGATGCACTAAGACAACAGAAAATTGATACAGGAAGCTCCTGGCTAAAGGACAAAATAGAAGGGCGGCATTGCGAGGATCCGGCGAATAAAGATGAAATTATAGGCCTGCTGATTCAAATGGCCCTTTATGGGACATACGGAGACGACACAAAGTACGGCAAAGAACTCCTTACAAGGGCGGGAATCTCTGATATCAAAAAATCACGCGATCTGCTGATTGATCTTGGTGTGTGGCAGGAGGATGAAAACCTCGATCTTCTGAGGTCCGGTATTGGAGGCGGATTTTCCGAAAATATCACAAGTGAATCGGCCCTGGTGGCAGGGACAGAGGTGGATTTTTGCGGCAGGGAGGACCTGAGGGATCTCTTTGTCATGACCGTAGACGGCCCGCTCACGCGCGATTTTGATGACTCTATCAGCGTGGAAGTTACAGACGATCAAATACGTTTAGGTATACATATTGCCGATGTGGCATCAATAATCGCCCCGGAAAGCCTGATTGACCAGGAGGCTGCAAAAAGGGGCTCATCCCTCTATCTGCCTGAAAGGCAGATCCCCATGATCCCTCATGAGCTGTCGCAGGGGGCATTGAGTCTGATGCAGGATTGCGACCGGCCCGCAATTTCACTGCTCGCCAGTTTTGAAAGGAGTGGGGGTCTTCTGGACTACAGGTTTGCTGCAAGCACGATAAGGGTTAAAAAACGGCTGACCTACGAAGAGGCGGATAACATGCTGAGTCTGCAAGAAGTCACTTCGGCCGCACAGCACACTCAAAACATCCCGATTTTGCTTCAAGAGGTATTTGGGATATGCAAACGCCTTCAGCAGGAAAGGATGAACAACGACGCCATGAAATTGTCTCTGCCGGAATTGCAGGTGGTGTTTAATGATAATTCCACATTCAGTCTTGTAAAGGAAGATCAGGATACCCCGTCGAGGATGATGATAGCGGAGCTGATGATCCTCTACAACTGTCTTGCAGCAGAATTCTGCAGGGACAACCAAATCCCCGCCCTTTACAGGACCCAGGCTGAACCCACTGAAAGGCTCGCGGATGACGAGGCAGACTATATCTATTATGTCTTCAAACAACGCAGAAAGCTGAGCCCGGTCCGTATAGAAACAACCGGTCTGCCCCACAGCGGGCTCGGCCTCAAATCCTATCTACACGCCACATCCCCGATAAGGAGGTACCTAGACCTGGTGATCCAGCGCCAGATAAGAAATCTCCTTTTAGGTCAGGCGCCTGTATATGATCAAAAGCGTCTTGAGGAAATAAGGGTTCTTGTCGAACCGACTATAAAGGACTTGCAGAACATTAAAAGAAACAGCACACGTTACTGGACCCTCAAATATCTGGACCAGCGCCGGGGCGAAAGGTACCCCGCCATTGTGTTGGATGAGTTCAAGAGGAAATTTCGTGTTGTCCTAAAAGACTTTTTCCTGGTGGCGGAGATAAATAAACCTAACGGCTTAATGGTCAAACCCGGAGAGGAGATTGTTGTAGAGGTCAGAAAGGCCGACCCCTGGGAAGACGAGCTTAAGATGGAATATGTGGGTTAGGAAAATACCCTGTTGAATATATCATCTACATACTTCAAGTGATAATTGAGATCGAATATCTCTTCGATTTCATCCCTGCTCAGATATCCGCCTATCTCTGTATCCTCAAGGATAAGGCCCTTAAACTCCCTGCCCCCTTCCCAGACCTTCATGGCATTTCTTTGCACCATTACATAGGCCTGCTGCCTTTCAAGGCCCTTTGTTGCAAGCTTCATCAGGATCTGCTGCGAAAAGATCAGCCCCTTCATCTTGTTGAGGTTTTCAGCCATTCGGTCTGCATGCACCACCAGTCTGTCAACAATACCGGTCAGGCGAAGGAGCATGTAATGGATAAGTATGGTGCTGTCAGGTCCTATCACCCTTTCGACCGAGGAATGACTGATATCCCTTTCGTGCCACAGGGCCATGTCCTCCATGGAGGCCAGGCAATTGGCGCGGACAATACGCGCTAGGCCTGATATGTTTTCACTTCCCACAGGGTTTTTCTTATGCGGCATGGCCGATGAGCCCTTCTGGCCCTTTGAGAACGCCTCTTCCGCCTCAAGGACCTCTGTTCGCTGTAGATGTCTTAATTCAACGGCGATCTTTTCAAGTGTGCCTGCCAGGATTGCAAGGCTTGTAAAGTATTGTGCATGACGGTCGCGCTGGATGATCTGGGTGGATATCTTTGCAGGCTTCAGACCCAGTCTCTCCATGGTCCGGGCCTCGATCTCCGGGCTTATGTTGGCGAATGTCCCTACTGCACCTGAGAGCTTTCCATGTGATATGACCTCTTTTGCCTCCATAAGGCGTTTTAAGTTTCGATCCATCTCTGCATACCACACAGCCATTTTAAATCCGAAGGTTATGGGCTCTGCATGGATGCCGTGGGAACGGCCTATCATCACCGTGTTTTTGTGTTCATGAGCCCTGCGTTTTATCACCTCCATGAAACCAGTTACGGCCTTTAGGATTAAATCCATGGCCTCTTTCAGCAGCAGGGCGAAGCTGGTGTCCAGGATGTCGGATGAAGTCAGTCCCAGGTGGATATAGCGCGAGTCTGGTCCTACGTGTTCCTCCACGTTGGTCAAAAACGCAATGACATCGTGCTTGGTCTCTTCTTCTATTTCAAGGATGCGGGCTACGGAGAATTGGGCCTTTTTCCTGATGGTTTCAAGGGCCTCTTTCGGGACCAGGCCCTTTTCCGCCATGCTCTCACAGGCTGCTATCTCCACCTCAAGCCACTTGGAGTATTGGTTTTCAAGCTCCCATATGCGGCCCATCTCCGGACGTGTATATCTCTTGATCATCTTAATGCTCCTGAATCACTGAACGGTTATGAAAGATAAATCCCCTGACCCCACTTGCTTAGGGGACACTTATCACAAAGGGGATTTTTTCTGCAATAGTCTTTACCTGTCTCAACAATCAATGCGTGAAACTCATTAAAAAGTGAAACATCCTCCGGGAGATTGTCCATGAACATCTCCTGAAGATCATGATATGTCGCCTCATCTTCCGCCATGCCGTGTCTTTTCAGTATGCGATGGGTATATGCGTCAATGACAAATATGGGGCAATTTGCGCCATATAGGATTATGCTGTCCGCTGTCTCAGGCCCTATTCCATTGACAGAAAGAAGCCCCTGTCTTAAGGCGGCTGTCCCGTCTTCCAGCATCCGCCCAAGATTTCCCCCATAATGATTTTCAACAAAGCTGATCAGGTTCTTCAACCGTCCGGCCTTAATGTTGTAATACCCCGCAGGCCTTATCTCCAGGGCAAGCTCATCGGCAGAGACCGAGCAAAGGGCCTTTAAAGAAAGAAGCCCACTTTCTTTAAGATTCGTGATAGCCTTTTCCACATTTTTCCAATTGGTGTTTTGTGTAAGGACTGCACCGACAATCACCTCCAAGGCCGTCTCTCCCGGCCACCAGTGTCTGGGGCCGAAATGGGCGAACATCAGCTCGAACATCTCCATCAGCCTCTGGCCGGTCCGGGTCTTTGGAGTAATCTTTTTGGCCGTCATTTTAACCTTAATATTTAGATTCATAATGCCTTGACAGGCATGGCAGGATACTCTAGTCTTACCCGTCATGTCAAACACCGGTTCAGTGTATTCTGAACAAAGAACTTGTAACTCAATGTCATTAATTTAAGAGAATATCCAATATCGAACAAGGAATTACGAATGAAGAAGTAGGGATACAAGAAAAAAGGCGACTTATTACTTCGACATTCGAAATTCCTTGTTCGATATTCTGCGCTTCAAAATATTTGCTTCACGATTACGAATCCGGTTTGTTTCTCTTATTGTGAATCGTTAAGTTAATGACATTGACTTGTAATTACTGAACATATAAGCGACTTCAGGAAACGAGATCCCTATGCCGCCGGCACCAAAACTTGATAAAACCCGCAATATCGGCATCATAGCCCATATTGACGCCGGAAAGACCACCGTGACGGAAAGGGTCCTGTTCTACACCGGCCGCGTACACAAGATGGGAGAGGTCCATGACGGCGAGGCCACCATGGACTGGATGCTTGAGGAAAAGGAAAGGGGGATCACGATCACATCCGCCGTCACCTCCTGCTCCTGGCGGGGACACACAATTAATATCATTGACACCCCGGGGCACGTGGATTTCACCATTGAAGTTGAAAGATCCCTGCGCGTGCTGGATGGCGCAATAGGGGTATTCTGTGCTGTGGGCGGCGTGGAGCCTCAATCCGAAACCGTATGGCACCAGGCCGACCGGTATAAGGTCCCGAAGATCGCCTTCATAAACAAGATGGATCGTGTGGGTGCGGACTTCTACCGGGTGGTTGAGATGATCAAGACAAGACTCGGGGCCTCGCCCCTGGTCCTGCAACTGCCCTGGGGGGCGGAAGACAGCTTCAAAGGGGTTATTGATCTTGTCACTATGAAGGCGGTTCGGTGGGATGACGAGGCGTTCGGTGCTGAATACCGGGAGGAAGATATCCCGGATGAATTAATGGAGGAGGCCATCCATTACAGGGATCTCATGATTGAAACCGTGGCGGACAAAAACGACCTGGTCATGGAGAAATACCTTGCAGAAGAGGATATTCAGCCTGGCGACCTGAGGCAGGCGATTCGGGCGGTTACAACAGGCCTTAAACTGGTGCCCGTGTTCTGCGGTGCAGCATTGAGAAACAAGGGCGTACAGTTGCTCCTTGACGGCATTGTAGATTATCTGCCCTCTCCGTTGGATATCCCTGCGATTGTGGGGAGGCACCCATCATCAGATAAAGAAGAGGCCCGCCATGCGGACGCCAAGGGTCCTTTTTCAGCCCTGGCCTTTAAGGTGATGATGGACCAGGGGAGAAAGATGACCTATCTGCGTGTATATTCCGGCGCTGTAAAAGTAGGAGACGTTGTCTACAATCCGGGCAGAAACATAAAAGAAAAACTATCACGGCTCCTCAAATTACATTCCAATAAGAGGGAACGTATAGAAACGGCATCTGCTGGCGATATCATAGCAGCAATGGGTCTAAAAATAACATCTACAGGAGACACCCTGTGCACGGAGGACAGCCCCATACTCCTGGAGCCCATGCAGTTTAAAGATCCTGTGATCAGCGTGGCGATCGAGCCCAAAAGCATTCAGGACAATGACAAGCTTCTAGACGTGCTGGGAAAACTCTCTGATGAAGACCCGACATTCAAATTCAAGATTGATGAAGAAACAGGTCAGACGGTTATCTCCGGCATGGGCGAATTACACCTGGACATCCTGGTCAGCCGTATCAAGAGGGAATTTTTTGTTGATACCAACCGCGGTAAACCCCAGGTGGTATACCGTGAAACCATAACCAAGGCAGTTGAGCAAAAAGAGGTGTTTGACAGGGAGATTGCAGGTCAGCAACATTTTGCAGGGGTCAAGATCAGGTTGTCACCTTTAGCCAGGGGTTCTTTAAACAGCTTCGTTGACCGATGTGAAAACCCCGCCCTCACGGAAGAATTCTTAAATGCGATCGCTCAGGGCGTCTCCGAGGCAGAAGCGGGCGGCGCCTTGATGGGATATCCGATGATTGACATTCAGACATCACTTCTGGATGTAGATATCAGGGAGACATCGGATGCCATGGCCTTTAAGATCGCAGCCACCATGGCCTTTAAAAGCGCCTGCCAGAAGGCCGATCCCATGCTCCTTGAGCCGATCATGAAGACAGATATACTGGTGCCGGAGGAATTCGTTGGTGAGGTAATAAGCGACCTGAACCAGAGGCAGGGTAAAATCGAACAGCTTTCCAAAAAAGGGGCCATTCAGCTCATCACGGCAAGATTGCCCCTTTCAAAGATGTTCGGATATTCCACCTCCTTAAGGTCCGTATCTCAGGGCAGAGGAACCTTTAGCATGCAGTTCAGCCACTACGACAAGACCTGATCGAACAGCCGCAGTTCAGTTCGTGACCTGTATATTGACGCCGTTTCAGAATCCCCGAGAAAGCAGACCCTGTCTGCAAGGTTTCTCCCAAACGTTAAAACCTTCTGTAGATGTCAATCCGGGACTGAACCTTACGCCCCTTCCACCTGGCATAACAGCGCCTTGAACACCGGGAATCCTGAAACCGGATCACGGTTTTGGTCATCGGTTAAGAGGTTTACATTACTTTCTCTCCAGCCCTTGGTCTGAATCGGCGTCCCTCCCCCCTGATTGACTTCAACCACACCGGATATGATATCTTCTGTTACATGGGCCGTAAATAAAGCCTCTCCTCGCGCTGTTATCACCCGGACAGTATCGCCGGTGGAAATATTTCTTGGTTGTGCATCAGTAGGATGGATCAGCACTTCGGCATTGGGTTGCAGTTTTATAAGCCCGGGGATATTCAAATGCTGACTCCTGAAGGTTGATCGGAGACGTGCCCCGGTGGTAAGGGTCAGGGGAAAGTCCTTCACCATCTCCCTGTTTTCCGGACCCTCGGTCGCTGCCTCGTAGGCAGGGAATGGATCACATTCCGATTTTTCAATTAAGGAAGATATGATTTCCCATTTGCCTGAAGGCGTGGCAAAGCCGACCTTTCCATCCGGACGAAGTTTTCCGCTGAGCCATTTTCTTTCTTCATAAGGAGGATGCTCATCTTGATAAATGGGAATCGGCCCTTGTTCAGAACGGCTCTTAAATGTGGAAAAATCAATGGGCAGGTCTTTGATCAGATACTCAACCATCCCATCTTCGGTCTGGGGATAATAGTGGCCGTATCCCAGCCTTTCCGCCAGTCGGGCGTAGATAAGATAGCTGCTCATGGATTCACCGACAGGTTCGATTATTTTCTTTCTGTATTGAATTGAAAATGGCGATGGGCCAACGTTCTGGTAGCAGTACAATGATGACATTTCATAGAAGGTGGTTGCGGGCAGGACAATATCCGCATAACAGGCATCCGCATTCAGAAATATATCTACACACACAAGATAATCGAGGGCGGCAAGGGCCTTCCTGAAAAGCGTTGTATTTGGAAAACTGGTCAGGATAGAAGCCCCTCCTATGAGCAAGAACCTGATCTTATAGGGATCTCCATCCAGCACTGATCTGGGAAACTCCATGAAATGGGCGCCATTTGTCATCTGAAAACACAAGGGATATTCATCCCTGCCGATGGGGATTGCATCTGTCGGCACCTGAACATCAGGCTTTCTGAAGGGGACGGGAAAGAGCATTTGAACACGCAGTCCGCCTACTACGTCAAAATGGCCTGTCAGGGCCCAGAGGGTCAAAAGCGAACGTGTGGTATGGACACCGATATTAGAATATTCCAGGCCCGTATAATTTAAAAGTGTCACCTTATCAGTGGATGAAATCAGTTCCGCCAGTTTTATAATGGTGGCCTTTGGCACGCGTGTAAGGGCTTCAACCCGTTCAGGGTTAAAATCCTTGATATATGCCTCCAGTTTATCGAAGCCCAGGCAAAAATCGTCAGCGAATTCTTTGTCTACAGAGCCTGACCTGAGGCACTGTGACAAGATTCCATAGATGAGCGCCATGTCTGTACCAGGCTGGATCGGCACCCATAGGTGGGCTTCTTTTGCAATACTGGTTTTTATGGGATCAATGACAATAATCCTGGCCCCCCTCTTTTTTGCCTCCCTCAGTTTCACCATATCTATCGGAGGACTTTCAGAAAGCCTGGTTCCCCAGACAAAGATGACATCTGCATTTTCCATGTCAGGAACCAACATCCTCATCGGGATGCCGAAGGTAGAAACGGGGGCAAGCAGGCCGTAGGAGATATAGCAAAGGCTTCCCACTGAAAATGCATTCGGGGAGCCAAGGGGCATGAAGATTGAGTTTCCCACAGAAAACCCCTTTGTTTTCGCCGTAAACATGCGCCAAATGGATTCTTCAAAGTTACCCCTCCCAAAAAACGAGGCAATGCACTCTGCCCCATACTGCTCCTTGAGCTTAAATATCTTTGAAGCGATTTCATCCAAGGCCTGATCCCATGAAATGGGCTCAAAATCAAGGCTGCCTTTAGTGCCCTTCCTCTTTAGAGGCCCTGTTAATCGGTCCGGAGAGTAGACAATTTCCGGGGCATGCATTCCCCTTACACATGGTACCCCCCGGATGTGTCCCTTCCATGGGGAAATTTTTGTGATCCGATCGTTTTCCAAAGTAATTTCAACCCCACAGCCAAAAGGGCATATCCCGCAAATACCTTTTTCCATACGGTCTGCCATTTCTTAATTTCTCCTCATATAAATTAACCCTGTTTTAACAGATTAAAATCAAAAGACAATTTGAACATAAAACTTAACACTCAAAACCTAAGACCTGATGAGTTCGACTTTTTACGAGTTCATCATAATTGATTGAGGCTGAAAAGACAACTTATCCACTGGAATTGGCATAATAAGAGGCACTGGAAGTTTGTATGTCGGCAGTAAAGAGGATTTGTTGAGATTGCAGAGGGTGGGGGCGTCTTGTCTTCTTGCAGGTTGCACCAACGTGGTGAAAATACTGTGGATTAGAATAAGATTTCACTTAATGTTTGCGCCTCGCTGTTCGAGGAGTTCTTTCAATATGGATCTGTGACAGTGTGATTCATCCTTGCAATAGCACCCGATTGAGAAATTAGCATGATGGGACAGCGCGGCAAGTAAGTCCAAATCCCTCCTCGCCCCGGGCAATTTCATTTCTGCCACAAACTTATGTTTGAACATTTTCCAGGAATTTTCGTCAGTCAGGGATGAAACTTCCTTCAGCAAAGATTCACTCGGCGAAAGGTTCGGAAACCACACATCAAAGATATCTTTGGATGCGTAATCCTCTTTTTTTACTCCACGTGGAGGTCGTCTCACTGTACCGATTCGCAAGCCCTCATTATCTACTCTGGGGCTTCCTAACCTAATGATCCGTATGGTCATATCGTCTCCTCAATAATTACAGCCGTACTTACCCCCAATTCACGGACTGCCCAAAAACATAATGAACTGCAGGCTTGTAAGAGGTTTTTATTTAAAATCATTGCGGACTTTTTAGAAATTACGCCTCAATCGGATACTTCAGCCTCTTCTATCCACCCTCCGCCCATGGCCTTATAAATATTAATAAGGGAGATAAAAAGCCCGGCCCGGGACTGGGCGTAGTTGAGTTCTGAGGGAAAGAGCTGCTGCTGGGCCTGCAGCACTGTCATATAGGGGGAATACCCCCCATCATACTGGAGCTGCGCAAGACGCACATATTCTTTATTTGCATTGACAAGACGGCCCTGTGCCTCAAGCTGCTCAACGAGCTTTTTACGGCCGATCAGGGTGTTTTCAACATCGGCAAAGGAATTCTGGATCGTCTGTTCATAGTTGAGCAGTGCCGCCTTTCCCATCGCTTCCGCCTGCCTGAGCTGACCAAAAATAGCGCCTCCTGTGAAAATCGGACCTGTCACGGAACCGCCGTAACTCCAGAGGCGGGCAGGACCATGAAAAAGATCAGAGAGTTCCGGGCTTGCATACCCAAAGGCGCCTGTAAGGGAGATGCTCGGGAAAAAGAGCGCCTTGGCGGCACCGATCTGGGCATTTGCCGCAATGAGTTGCTGTTCTGCCTGGCGTATGTCGGGCCGATTTTCAATCAGATCCGAGGGAAGCCCCGCGGGCACAGGCAAAAGCTGCAATTGATAAATGGTCTTCCCCCGCGCTACAGGCCCCGGGTTGCGGCCAAGCAGGATTGAAAGGGCGATCTCCGTCTGCGCAATCTGTGCCTCTATCTGGGGAATGGCGGATGCTGCGGTCTCGTACTGTGAACGGGCCTGCTCCAGGTTCATCTGGGAGATCTGCCCATATCTAAAGCGCAGCTCAAAGACCTTGACCGACTCTGCATAGGTTGCCAGGGTCCTTTTTGCTATGAGGAGCTGCTCGTCAAGACCCAGCAGTTGGATGTAATTGCTCGCCACAGTTGAAACCAGGGATAGGATCACTCCCTGTCGGGCCTCCTCAGTGGCAAAAAGCTCTGCCTGGGCAGATTCAGACAGGCGCCTGATTCGACCCCACAGGTCTATCTCCCAGCTTGCGCTTGCAAGGGCCTGAAAGGAATTTTGGGGGTTTGGAATGAAGGAAAAGATCCTTGAGTCACTGGCCTCACTTGTGCGCTCCCTTGCCCCTGTGCCGCTGTATCCGGCCTGGGGGAAAAGGGGCGATCGGGCCTGCATCAGGACCCCTGCCGCCTGTTCAATGTTTGCCACGGCGATCTTGAGGTCCCTGTTGTTGGAAAGGGCCTCGGTGATCAGACCATCCAGCACCGGATCCTGAAATTTTTTCCACCACTGTGTGTTGGCGACCTGTTGCGCGTCCCCTTCTTGGTACCTGAAGGTCCCCGGCACATCCACCTTCGGTCGCACGTAGTCCCTGCCCATCATGCAGCCGGAGAGAAGTAAGATAAGCATTACAACCCTGAGAGTGCGCATGTCAGTTGTCCTCCACCGGGCCGGACGGCACATTTTGTTCAACGTCTACGGATACAGGTTTTTTTCCCGGGGATTTTGCCCCTTTCTTCTCCTTGGATCGCTCGATCATTCGGTCAAAGAGATAAAATAAAAGCGGCACATAGAGCATGGCCAATGTGGTCTCGCCGATCATGCCGCCGATTATGCCGGTGCCGATGGAATGACGGGCATTTGCGCCTGCACCCATGGCTATTGCAAGGGGAAGCACGCCAAAGGCAAAGGCAAGGGAGGTCATGATAATGGGCCTGAGCCTCTGCTCGCCCGCTTCAATGGTGGCCTCCATGATGGATTTACCCTCTTTGCGAAGTTCCACGGCAAATGATACCCTGAGGATCGCATTTTTCGCCCCAAGACCGATCAGCACTAGAAGACCGATCTGGAAGTAGACATCGTTTTCAAGCCCCCTCAGCCAGTTGGCTGTGAGTGCCCCCAAGACACCAAAGGGTACCGCCATCATCACGGAACCAGGCAGGGTCCAGGATTCGTATTGGGCGGCAAGGACCAGAAAAACGATGATCAGCCCGAATACAAAGGCCATCATGGAGGTCCCGCCGGAGAGATTTTCCTCAAAGGCAAGACCGGACCACGCAAAGGTGTATCCCTGGGGCAGCACCTCACGGGCAACCTCTTCCATGGCTGCAATGGCCTGGCCGGAGCTGTATCCTGGTGCGGCATTACCGTTTATCTTTGCCGCAGGAAATCCGTTAAAATGGGGAAGCAGGTCCGGCCCCGTCACCCATCTGGTGGTGACAAGTGCGGAGAGGGGGACCATCTCACCCTGACTTGATCTTGTATACAGGCGTCTTAGGTCTCCCGGGTCCTGACGGTATTTCGGCTCGGACTGGAGAATGACCCACCAGACCCTGCTGAATTCATTGTACTGGCTGACCGTAAGTGAGCCGAACTGTGCCTGGATGGCGCTGTAGACATCGCTTACCGAGACCCCCAAGAGATTGGCCTTTTCGCGGTCCACATCCGCACTGAGTTGCTGGGTGGTGGCGCGGAACGTGCTGTTTAATCCGGCAAGTTCCGGACGCTCATGGGCCTTACTGATAAATTGCCGGGTCAGCTCATCCAGTCTCGCAGGTTCACCTGCAGCCGTATCCTGGATCCAGAATTCAAAACCGCCTGTTGTCCCGATCCCTGGTATTGCAGGAGGGGCCACAGGGATCACCAGCCCCTCGTGAATGTCCTTTGCCTTACCGTACAGGCCCATGAGCACGGCACGGGCGTTTTCAGCAATCGCCTTTTTTACTGAGTCGTAGCGCTCTTCAAATGGTTTAAGGGTCACGAAGAAGGTCCCTGCATTTGACTTGAACCCGCTGTCAAGAAGGCTGTAGCCCGTGAGCTGGGTGCGGGTATCCACCCCTGGGATATCCTTAAAAATGGACTCCACCTTTTCTGCAACGGCCTGGGTGCGGTTTATGCTTGCGCCATCGGGCATGATGATCGCGGCCATGACATAGCCCTGATCCTCGTTGGGCACAAAGCTGGTGGGGATCACCTTGAAAAGGTGGAAGATGGAATAGAGAAGTACGGCCAAGATGACAAAGGCAAAGAGCATCCTTTTTATAACAAAGGTTACCGCATGACCAAAGCCCCTCGTAATGGCATCCACCTGACGGTTGAACCAGGCAAAGAATCCCTTTGTGGGAGGCGCGGTGTGCTTGAGCATAATCCCGCACATGGCAGGCGTCAGGGTAAGGGCCACAAACCCGGAAACCGCCACTGAGATGACGATGGTGATGGCAAACTGCTTGTAGAGCTGGCCGGTGGTGCCGGGCAGAAATGCTGCGGGGATAAAGACCGATGCCATGACTAGCACGACTGCCACAAGTGAGCTGGATATTTCTCCCATGGCCCTGGTGGTCGCCTCTTTTGCGGTCAGGTGAAAGCGTACCATGTTACGTTCGACGTTTTCGACCACAACAATGGCGTCGTCCACCACCATACCGATTGCGAGTACCAGACCAAAAAGGGTGAGCAGGTTGATGGAAAAACCCAGTAAAAGCATGCCGGTAAATGTGCTGATCAGGGCCACAAGGATGGCGACAGAGCAGATGACCGTGGTGCGGAAGCTCTGAAGAAACAGATATACCACCAATACGACGAGCAAGATCGCCTCAAAGAGCGTATCAACCACCTCTTTTATGGAAAGACGAACAAAGTCGGTTGTGTCAAGGGAGATCTTGTAGTTGAGGCCGCTGGGAAACCGGGGTTTCATGTCCTCCAGTGTCTTGCGGATTGCCTTGGAGACCTCAAGGCCGTTTGCCCCGGGCTGCTGGTAAACGGAAATCATGGTCGCGGGAATGCCGTTCAACTTGCTGTTGATCACATATTGTTTGAGACCGGTCTCGACGCGGGCGACATCTTTTAAGTGCACGATCCCGCTGCCGTCCTGATCCGAGCGTAAAATAATATTCTCATACTGCGAGGGCTCGGTAAAGGGCCTTTGGGTCACCACCGGAATCGTCAATTGTACAGGGCCTGATGTGGGCTGCTGCCCGATCTGCCCGGCCCCATACATGGCATTCTGGCTTGAAACCGCATGCTGGATGTCAGAGGTGGTGATCCCAAGGGATGCCATCCGGTCCGGGTCCATCCAGATGCGCATGGCCTGATCGGCAACACCCATAATCTGCGCCTGCCCTGCGCCCGGTACGCGCTTGATTGCATCAAGGACGTAGACATTGGTGTAGTTTGCAATATAGTCACTGCTGTAACGCTCCCCCTCTGCAAAGATGCCGATCAGCATCATAATGGTCGAGGCCTTTTTCTGCACTGAAACACCCTGCTGTACAACTGCTTCAGGCAACTGGGCCAGGGCCAGATTGACACGGTTCTGGACCTGGACCTGGGCGATGTCAGGGTCGGTATCCAAGTTAAAATATACGGTCAGGGTCAACTGGCCTGTAGAGGAGCTGGTGGAAGTCATGTAGAGCATGTTGTCTACACCGTTGATCTGGGCCTCGATGGGCGCTGCCACGGAGTCGGCAAGGGTCTGAGAATCCGCGCCGGGGTAAATGGCCGATACGGTCACCTGCACAGGTGTAATGGTCGGGTACTGCTCGACGGGAAGGGCCTTCATGGCAACGAGGCCGGCAAGGCAGATAATTATTGAGATGACTGTGGCGAAGATGGGCCGGTCAATAAAAAATTTGGAGAACACAGCTAAGGGCTCCTTTATCTGTCAGCTATTTTTCTAACTTCACAAGACCTGTCTCAGGCGAGGCAGGCCTGGATGATACTGGGCTGTCTACTCCCTCGGCGGGTTTTATGGAGACGGTCGTACCCGGGCGAAGTGTCAGGCCGCCGTCTACAACCACCCGGTCGCCGTTTCTCAGGCCTTCAAATATGAACCAGTCGTGTTCGTGCCACCCCCCGACCGTGACCGGTCGCTGTTCGACCTTATGATCATCTCCCACCACCCAGACAAAGTGACCCTTAGAACCCTGCTGTACGGCCCGTTGCGGCACCAGGATCGCACCGGGCCGAACTGCACCCTTCAGGCGCGCCCTGACATACTGATTTGGCCGCAATATACCGTCCGGATTCTGTACGCTTGCCCTGATGAGAAAGGTCCCGGTCTGGGGGTTATAGGACGGCTCTGCAAAGGTCATCCGCCCTTTGTGGGGATAGACCGAGCCGTCTACGAGTATGATCTCCACCTCATAGGTCTTGTTTCTAAGGGGCGGCCGCAGGAGTCCCTTGGCCATCTGGTCCCGGTACTTCTGCAATTCATTTTCTGAGATGCTGAAATTCACCCACATGGGCGAGAGCACCGAGACAGTGGTCAAAAGGCTGTTCTCCGGGTTTATAAAGGTGCCTTCTGTCTGCCGTGCCGAACTGCTGACCCCGGTAACAGGGGTAGTGATCGTGGTGTAGGAAAGATCCAGCTTTGCCGCTTCCAACTGGGCCTTGGCCTGCTCCACTGCGGCTGCAGCGGACTGATATTGACCTGTGGCGTCATCCAGGTCTTTCTGGGAGAGGGCATTTTGTTCAGTGAGGGGTTTTGTCCGCTCAAGGTTTACGCGGGCTGTTTCAAGGGCGGCCTCCTGCTTGGCCAGCGCGGCCTTTGCCTGGTCCAGTTGGACCTGAAATGGTTTGGGGTCTATCTGAAAGAGGACCTGCCCTTCTTTGACCACCGATCCTTCGGTATATAATCGCCTGTCCAGGAATCCGCTTACCCGCGCCTGGATGTTGACCAAGTGGGAACTCTGGGTCTGCGCAACATATTCAAAGCCAACCGGCACATCCTTTGGAACGATTTTTATCACCACGACAACAGGCGGCGAAGCTGCCGGGGCCTCCACCTTGCCTTTGCAGGCTGGAGTAAGAAAGAACAACAACAGAATAAGAATTATATGATTAGTAACCGATCCAACATATCCCAGCAGGTTGTTTTTACCTATCTTATCCATCGGCAAGTCTCTCCATGTCTAAGGTCACCGCTTGTCTTCCCGGTCAAAAGTATCTGTTTTTCTCAGCCGGTTCAAGCATATTATCCTAAAAAAAGCAGTTACCGCTTAGCCTTTAGCTATTAGGCAAGGGTTCTGACATGTTGACAACTTTAATGTTTGCACCCAGTGGGTGAGGATAGAAATTGTTGAACCATCTTGAATTCTTTAAGCTAACGGCTAATCGAACAGCTAAGCGCTTTTTTTAGGATTATTTGAATCGAGACATCTGTCGTAGATTTTTATTTTCATGTTTTAATTTCCCTAATTCGCACTTTACTGTTTCTAAGAAAATTGACATAGTAAAAGGATGCAGTTATCCTGCGGACAGAATACAATAGGCATACGAATATGAAGTATTATGATTGGAATGACGATAAAAATGAGTTACTCAAGAGATTGCGCGACGTGTCGTTTGAGCAAGTCGTATTGGCTATTGCTTCAGGGGACTTAGTTGACCGGTTGAAACATCCAAACCAGTGGGTTTTTCTTGTGAAAATTGAAGATTATATCTATTCGGTGCCATATGTGGAGGATGATGAGAAGGTTTTCCTGAAAACAATAATACCTAACAGGCGAGCAACCAAGAAGTATTTGGGAGGCTGAAAATGTTAAAAGTAAAATATATGGATAAAGACGAAATGGAACTAGCCAGATCCTTGGAAACTGAGGAATGGGTTTCTGATCTGCCCAGGAGGGATAAGCAGCGATATGAGGAATACGCCCGCACCAGCTTGACTAAGCAGAAGAGAATCAATATCCGAATGACTGAACGAGACTTAAAAAAAATCCAGGCAAGAGCAATCGAAGAAGGGATACCCTATCAATCTCTCATCTCAATGCTGATTCATAAATATAACGAAGGCAAAGTGACCATCCACGAGCGGAACTGATATTAGACATTTGATGGCGGGACGATAATATCATCAACCGCCTTTCATGCTGTTATTATAGTTTATATTGATTTTCTATGTTTTGATGTACGCGTCCTCGCCCCTTACTGTTAAAAGTCAAGCAGCAAACATCCCACGAGGAACTTGATGTCGCAATTTGCGATTTCAAGTTGACAACCTCTTAGGTCAATCGAGGCATAAATTCTTCTTTAACATTTTCTGAGCGTTCTGAGGGACAACCTAAAAATCGTAAGCATTAAGGGTTGTCCGTCCTATCCCACCGGCTTTTCACTGTGTTATCTGGTTCGACGACCCTTATTTTCATCATTTGGTCTGCACCCCCCTGAAACTCATAAGGAACAGGAGCGATTGTCGCAGGGGCGAGTTAGGAGGCGTAAGGGACATGGAAATATGAATCAAGTCATCTATTTGTTCTCTGCGCAGGGTTCTTTTTGGGGTCCATTGCCATAGCAGGTGTTGAACCATCGCCGTTCAAGGAAGTCATCAAAGGCAAGATTGATCTGATTGTTGAACGTCTCATGCCTCTCACGGAAGTTTCGCCCACAGGAACATCCGGTGATGTCCAGGCATTGGCGATTGAAATTGTGAATTATCTCCAGTCTGCGGATGAACGGCCGATCAAGCGCCGCCTTGCCACTATGTGGGCAATCATCATCATGGAACGTATTTCCTCTGTCTTGTTTGATCCCTAGCCAGAGCCTCCGGGATATCAGCTAAATGCACGTGTAAACTTAGAAACAATTATTTCGATATCATAAGACACTTATCCCCTCCTTATTTTTTTCCGCAGATGTCGAACGAATGATTTTGTGGTTTCTGTTAAACTCCAAATATATTTCAGCTCACTGAGGATCTTCCCTCAATAACATCCATTCTACTGGCGGTAAAACACCACAACTTGAGGATCATACAAATAACTTCTTTCCCCCCGAAGCTGTTAGGATTTTTTGCACCCCGTGTTGAAATCTTATAGGATAAAGCGGTTCTGTGGTTTAGGGCACCTTGGTTCCAAATCAACTTCCCGGTTCGAATCAATTGCGGGGTTTTTTAAATCACATGAGGTGCCCTATTCCCTTAGTGGACCTTAATTTGTTTTCTGGATTTCGCAATGTATTTGGGTATCACATATGGTCCCTCTGGAATGACAACTACGCGCTTATCGCCAAAGTATTCCACACTATGCTGGATTGCATCCGCCATCGATTGGACAGGGCTAACGCATGTCAACTGCCTGTCCGATTTGCGTAGACAACTGCTATAGAGATGGATTTTACCCATCTTTGCGACCTTAAGCTGCATCTCTGTCTCCCACTCATCTATGTCGGCCCTTGTTTTATATAAAATTTGTTGCATAAACTCCTCTGGTCCGATCTCGATAAGACGCCGCTGACATTCCGCATATTCGTCGGAGCCGATGCCGTCTGAGCACTCAGAGATGATAAATATGTTCCCCCCGGGCTCAAGCACATCAATTGCCGCCACCATGCCCTTGACGGTTTGGTAGTAATTCTTGTCCAGGGGGTATCCTCCTCCGCTCGTGATTACTGTTTTGAATTTCTGTGTTATCGGAACCTCTACAAAAGGACGGACGAACTTTACCGCTTCCATATGGCTCTTTTCAATGTCTCCAAAATTGACAAAAGAGATTTTTCGAGCCTCATCAATAACAACATTCACTGCATAACATTTTCCCAATGCCTTCACTATCTCTATCATCTCCTGATGAAGCGGATTTTCTTCAATTACACAATTTTGGACTCCCTTTTGCTCCAGAATGCTGGCTGCATGTATGGAAGTAATGGTTTCACGATGGGCAATGCCCGGGATGATAAGCTTTCTTCCACCAGAATAGCCTGCCATAAAATGGGGTTCTACGAGCCCGACAACAATTCTAAGATCAGCCTCCACAAAACGCCTGTCAAGCTTTATGAGCGTGCCTTTTTGGGTTTTGCCCAAATCTATATGGTCTTTGCCACGATTCGCGAAGTGATTTTCAATTTTCACATTCTGCATAACCCATTCACTTCCAACCACTTCAAGCAGTTCCTGGCCTTCATTGGGCCGATGAAGACCAGTTGCCACTAATACAGTGATGTTTGCCGGTTGAATACCAGAAGAGGTGAGGAGTTGGATCAATGCTGGAAGGATTACCCCGTTTGGGACAGGCCTGGTTATGTCGCAAATCAGAATACAAGCGTTCCCATGATTTTTTGCCAATTCGCTGAGGGGATGACACCCACAAGGGTGGGCGAAGGCCTCTTTCAAGGTCATCACCGGATCAAACAAAATAGGCATGGGCTTCTTTCGAATCACCGTGATATCCCATTCATCAGGAAGGTCAAGGGGCAAACCCATTTTACCATAGTGCATCATTATGCGCATTTCCGTATCCTCTTTTAATGTTTCAATATTTCCCAGCTGCAATTATGTTGTGATTCGGGTTTCCGTAAAATTTGTCTCTATAGCTTGATCCCCCATAGATACCTGTCGGCATAAAACCTAAATCTAACTGACAGCCCCCAGAGCTGGTGTTGCAATAACTTCTAGAAGTTAGTCATTGTCATCGGGAAATATTTTTTCTGGATTGAGGAGCCCCTTGGGATCGAAAGCATATTTAACACGCTTCATAAGGTCAATCTCGACAGGGGTCATCTGGATTGTCATGTAATCCTTTGCTGTTATACCCACACCGTGTTCCCCTGTCAGTTTTCCACCCATTTCGATGGTTTTTCTATATATTTCTCCAAGGAGTTCATGCGCCTCCTCAAGCTCTGAAAAGTTTCCCCTTAAATACTGGATAGTTACATGGAGATTGCCATCACCTGCATGACCGAATGTCGCGACCTTGACGGTTTTTCCCTCTATACTTTCCTGTATTGATCGGACTAGAAAGGGGAGTTGATAACGTGGAACAACCACATCTGCTTCCAGGTGATCTTTGCCCTTTGCCTTGAGGGCAGGGAGGGTTTCCCTCCTGATTCGCCATAGTTGCTCAGCTTGCTCATCGTTTTCTGCGAGCTTCGCGTCAACGATTCCTGAGTGGCCTTCACACAAAGACATTATCCGGCGGGCTTCCGAATCTATTGCTGCCTCATGGTTGCCATCAATTTCGACAAGTATTAGAGCTGCAGCCTCCCGCCTCATGAGGGACCCTAGTCTCGGCAGATAGTCGGCTACACTGTTGATGCTCATGTTATCCATAAACTCAACGGCACTGGGCAGGTTCCCGGCCCCAAAGAAATCTACCACCAGGTCTGCCGCAGCTCCGAGATCGTTCAGATATATGATGCATGTTTTTCTGATTGCTGGTTTGGGTAGCAGCTTGCAGATGATTTTGGTGACAACAGCGAGGGTCCCCTCGGAACCGATAAGGAGGGCGACGAGATCATATCCTGTTACATTCTTTACTGTTCTGCCGCCCACATTAATTATCTGTCCGTCAGGTAAAACAGCTTCTAAGCCAAGAACATAATCCCGGGTAACGCCATATTTAACCGCCCTTGTATAACCGGCATTTTCTGCAACATTGCCCCCAAGAGTGCTTTCCACGGTGCTTGATGGATCAGGAGGGAAGAAGAGATTGTGCTTTTTTAATGACTCCTGAAGGTCTGCCGCGATGACTCCAGGCTCTACCACGACCTGCATGTTCTTTACATCAATTTCAATTATTCTATTCATCTTGAGAAGAGAAAGTACCAGCCCTCCCTGAACAGGCAAGGCTCCCCCTGATAGCCCTGTTCTACCACCCTGGGGAGTGACAGGAATATCTAAGGAATAGGCTATTTTCATAATCTTGGATACCTCTTCAGTAGAATAGGGAAGTAGAACGACATGCGGCATAAACCGTATTTCAGTGGCATCGTAACAAAAGTGGGACATACCCTCTTTGTCTGTAATGATCTGATCATCTTTGAGAAATTCACGGACGTAACTAAACCACCCTCGACTATAAGTCGAGGGGTTTTATGAGGGGTCGATTTCAAATCGACTATCATCAGGAATCGGCTCCCCTTCTTGCTTTTGAAAATATTGCTG
>LT984854.1:161663-162888 GCA_900258555.1 uncultured Desulfobacterium sp.
ACCCAGTTGATAACGTCGCATAGCGACATGTATTAACTTTTCTTCGCCTAAAGGCGAGGGATTTCAACCATCCCTGAAAGGGACATTAATAAATTCATCAATTTTGTTGCCGGTCATCTAACCTCCTTTTAAAGAAAGAATAAATATTAAGCGCTACACTTTTTCAGTAATTTTCGGTTAGGTACTTGCATGACATGGAGTTATTGAAAGTATTTTGTTTTCAGGTTCAGTATCAACAAAAAATCTGGTCTTGGGTCGGATCTCGGCGTCTTATTGATTTTAATAAATATCATTCAAAAAATAGGCTTTTTAAGGCTTAAAACGTCATTTTCAAAAGCAAAATTCCGTAAAGGAATAGGGTACGTACCTCAAAATATCAATTGCTCTTCTGAAACTGAATGCAATGATAATGGAAAAAGAGACAATTGAAGGCAACCCATACAAGACTAAATAAAGCGCAATTAATAAGTCCCATATCTCATATTTTAATGTACATCCCCAACTCCAATGCCCTACCTTTTTACTAATGTCCTTTGTTAGATTTTGCGGGCGACTTTCGCCCCATCGGCAATTGCATATGCAATCAGTCCCGGTTCCCTGCAGTCTCCGATACAATAGACTTCGGATACTTTTCCTTCAATTCGTTTGAGTAAATCTGTATCCGAAATAAACGGTGTCACTGTAATAATTGTATCTGCATAAATAACATTTTCTTTTCCTTGCCAGTCAATAATCTTGAGCCCCTCTTCGGTTATGGCCTTATATTCCTTGACTGCGGGAACCATTTTTACCCCCCTTATTTTCATCCATTTAAACAGGCGGAACATCTTTTCACTGCCAAGGCCTTCTCCTATATGTTCAGCTTGTTCTACAATTATAACCTTTCTTCCACGAAGCGTCAGAAACTCTGCGAGTTCACACCCCTGCATTGCGCCGCCAATGATTATTACTCTTTTTCCGATAGGCATCCATAAATGGGTGAGACGCCTGAGTGCATTCGGGCCTAAAAATCGTTGCCAGGATTTAATCTTTTTATGTAAATCTGAACTTTTAAGAACATGGTGAAGATCAATTCCCGAAATATCAGGTGTGGCTAGGATACCGCCGGTTGCCAGTACAATAACATCTGGTTTTATTTTTTGCCGCATCGCACATTTGTGTGGGTGCCCCCAATATGTTGTGGTCGGATTATTGTTTTTCTGACCGGAATGAGTTAGCGTAGTTT
>LT984854.1:164979-173450 GCA_900258555.1 uncultured Desulfobacterium sp.
GAAGAAAACCAGCGGCATTCCAGGTCATCAATGCATGACCACAACATATTGGGGTCACCCACACAAATGTGCGATGCCCCTATTTTTTTAACAACAGCATCATCAACCGGTGCCCTTGTCTTGACTTCCACCCCCAGTTTATCAAGCTGAACTTTAAAATAGTTGATAATAGCAAACAGGTCTTCAATTTCCGTTCCCTTTACAAGTGCGGCGGTGGGTAACAGACCGCCAAGCTTATCTTCTTTCGTATAAAGTGTTACAGCATGGCCTCTTAAGGCGGCAACCCGTGCGGCTTCCATTCCTGAAGGCCCCCCGCCCACCACAAGTACCTTCTTCATCTTTTCCGCTTTTTTTATGTCAAATTCCGGCCCCATTCCGAGAGAGGCATTTATCCTGCATCTTATGGGTTTATGAAACCGGACCTGCTCAAGACAGTGGAGGCATGCAGTGCAGGGGGCAATATCTTCCGGCCTTCCCTGTGCTATTTTGTTCGGCAATTCAGGATCAGCCAGAAGGCGGCGGCACATACCTATAAAATCGGCATCACCGTCGCGCAACACCTTTTCCCCAAGGTCCGGATCCATCCTGCCCACTGTAATTACTGGCACGGATACGACGCTTTTAATTGCTGCAGCAAGAGGTACATAGGCACCGGCCCCTTTTCTTTTCCAGTCAAGGGCTTCCGGAAGGGGCTCAAAAGGCTCCGGATAAAACGCCTGTTCCGGCCATAAAGATCCGATATATCCATACTGGTAATGACGTACCTGAAAAGAATTGGCACCAGCGGTTTCAAGTAGTTGAACGAGACGCTGTCCTTCCTTGATTGCCTCGTCTTTACTGCCTTTATACCTGACATCTATCCCATTGATAACGACTCCCACAGGGAAATCTCTACCGGCACGTTTTTTTATCTCTTTTATTATCGTAACGACAATCCTGCCCCTGTTCTCAAGCGAGCCACCGTAATTATCATCACGGCAATTCAGGAATCCTGACAAAAAAGAAAACAGAAGGTGTGAGGCGGCAGCATTAATATCAACGCCGTCAAATCCGGCTTTCCTGGCACGCAAAGAAGCATCGGCAAATTTATCAATAATCCTCTCAATTTCTTCAACTGTTAAGGCTCTGGGAGGTTTTAACCCCCGATCTGCGTATTCAAAATCAGGAGGGACCGACGAAGAAACCGGTTGAAGTCCTGTCACAAACGTCTGATGCCAAGGACCAGCGTGGAACAACTGAAGGAAGGCAGGGCAGCCGTGTTTATGAATGGCATTTGTCAGCTCGTTGAAACTTTTTATGTATTTGTCATCGTCTATTCGCAACCCCTTTATTCCGAAATTGCTTAACGGCGGATCAATTGACGGCCCCTCCACATAAATTGCTCCGACCCCGCCTTTTGCGGTTGTTTCATAAAAGTGCAGGCATTTGTCAATGACATATCCTTCTTCTTCCTGGTATAAACAAGTCTGCGCTGCTGTTTTGATTATGCGGTTTCTAAACTTCACTCCGCCGATATAACCTGGTTCAAGCAGTTTCTCATATTTTGAATAGTTCTGTATCATTGTCCTCATTCCAAAAGCAACGGTGTCCAAGATTTTGTAAAGTGTAAAGGGGTCAAGTCTGCCGTTGACTCTTGTCAATCTGTTTGATTAAGGTCTGCACCCTTTTTTTAAATCCACTATCAACATTCATTTCATGCTTTACTCTTTCGACAATACTGCTTACAGTGCTGTATTTTTCAATACCAAATTGCTTACCTACCTGCTTGAGGGGCTCATTTCTCACACGTCTCACCAGATATACAGCAATATTTCGAGGTTCATTAAAGTAGCCTCTTTTGGTGAAATACAGTTGCTCTTCCCCTATATGACCCCTTTTTTGTGCGAGGGCGTAGGCGAACGTTGATCCTACCGCTCCCGCGCCGAATCGCGGCGCTGACAGGTGCGCGGGCGGTTTTTCCGCGCATTCGTGTCCAGCCCGATGTTCTGCACTTCACACATTCAGTAATTTTTCTAAGTCAACAAGATCCTGAGGTCTCCCACTTGCATGCTTATTGGTTAAAAGGTCGCTTTTTGAAATAATATTCACTTCAAAATCTCCGAAATCAACAACAAGCCGATTTTTGAAACAGGCTTTGAAATCTACTCCGTCTATGGATGTAAGGATCTCCAAACGCATTGGAGGGACACCCATTTTGATTACCTTTTGCTCCTCTAAAAAAAGTTCTGCCGCATCGCACATTTGTGTGGGTGCCCCCAATATGTTGTGGTCGGATTATTGTTTTTCTGACCGGAATGAGTTAGCGTAGTTTNAAGGCGATGACGCCNGGGGCNGACGGAGAGACCCNCGGCCATCTCGGAGTCGGCCNCCGGCGTCATCGCCTTNAAACTACTGATTAGTCGAGAGCTACTATGAAAGATACATCTTTTTTTGCACAGCTTCTTGGGATCACTCCTCCTTGGTATATATCGAGTGTGGCATTCAACAAAGAGGACAAGCGCGTAGACATTTTTATTGAGCATACGAGTGGCTTTGCCTTTCCTTGCCCCAAATGTCAAAGGCTGTGTTCCGTGTATGACCACACATGTGAAAGGGAGTTCCGGCATTTGAATGTGTTTCAGATGGCTACATTTATCCATGTGAATCTTCCCCGGATCGAGTGTCCGGAACATGGGGTTTTGCAGATCATCTCCGGCCTTGGAGAAGATAATTCGGGCATGACTTATGAATTCGAGAGCCTTGTCCTGGATCTGGAGCAAGAGTGCAGTATTGAGAGTGTTTGTCGTTTGCTGGATATGAACTGGCATCCTTGCTGGGGGGTAATGAAGAGGGCGGTTGAGCGCGGCATAGAGAGAAAGGCGCATAGGATTCCGGAACGGATCGGGGTTGACGAGAAATCCTTCTCGAAAGGACATCGTTACGAAACGCTGGTCTATGATATAGACTCTGCTACGGTTGACTATGTAGGGGACAAGCGAGATCAGAACAGTCTTGAGGAATACTATAAGCAGTTTAGCCTTGAGCAACGAGAGAAGGTAAAATCCGTTGCGATGGATATGTGGGACCCCTACATTGCGGCTACCAAGGCCTACATCCCTGAAGCGGAGAAAAAGATTACCTTCGATCGATATCATGTCATGCGCCTCGTGGTAGACGCGGTGGATAAGGTTCGCAAGCAAGAGCATCGGGCCTTGATGGAAGAGGGCAATGACATTCTGAAGGGGACCAAGTATCTGTGGTTATGGAACGAAAAAAACATCCCGCCATATCGCTGGACTGAATTTGAACACCTCCGTTCACTGGATCTCAAGGTCTGTCGTGCTCGCGCTATCAAAGACAACCTCCGTAACCTCTGGAACTATCATAAAGAAGGTTGGATGAGGAGATACTTCTCTCGCTGGTATTTCTGGGCCACGCACTCTCGGCTGGGCCCGATAGTCAAGGCTGCAAAGAGCCTTAAATCTCATATTGACAATATCGTAACCTATGCCAGACACCGGATAACCAATGCCTTGGGGGAAAGCCTCAACAGCAAGATTGAGAAGGTGAAAAGGCTTGCCTGCGGCTATAGGAATCGGGACCACTACAAGACCGCTATCTACTTTCACTGCGGAGGCCTTGATCTCTATCCGAGAAGAAAACCAGCGGCATTCCAGGTCATCAATGCATGACCACAACATATTGGGGTCACCCACACAAATGTGCGATGCCCCAAAGTTCTTTCTTCACTTCTGAGGGCGCAAACCCAAACTCTATTAAAACTTCAACCATCTTCATTGCAGTCTGCTCATTAATGGCGACCCATATATCTAAAGCACCGGTTGCTCGCGGATACCCATGGTACCCTACCGCATATCCACCGATGACAAGATACTCAATTTTCTTTGAGTTCAGCAACTGTAAGAATTCTTTGAAGTCTTTTGGAAACTCTATCATGGCCAAACATCACCTTTCTCATGAATTCAATGGTTTCAATTCTTGCTTCATAACTCTGACCGCGCCAGTAAGCGGCAGTATCATCAGATTTATGCATATCGACTACTTCCAAAAAGTCTCTTTTTACCTTTTCTTCAATCATTTCTCTTCTCTCCTCGGTATTATTGACTCTTGTTCTCAATAGTCAAAATTTAACAAAAGTCTACGGCAGATCTGACCCCTTTTTTTGTTATTAAAACCAATGTATTTCTCACCTGACGGCGTAAAGCGCAGCGGAACACCGGTCAGGTGCAGAAAATTGTTCGCCGCCTTTATCAGGTTTCACTTGGACCCCTTAGCATATCCTTATACGCCCGGGCTAGGAAAAGCGAGACCGACCCAGAGGCGTGGACGCACAGGCTGGCTATCGATAGCTCAGTAATTCGTTCACCTTCCGCCAAACCGTGCCTATCACCAGCGGCATTGCTAATAGCGGCTGTACCTTCAACGACCTGGGTTAGGCCGTTGATAATCTGATGTACCGCTTGTGATAGATTCATTTTGGGGTCAATGCCCAGACGAATTCGTGTCTGTTTATAAAGCTTGCCGAGGTCTCCAGACCGGTCTGGTAACTCACCAAGCTCCTGCAAGATTGTCTTGCAGGTCGTTTCTAACAAAGCCCGTGCAGCTGTAATTGCCGAAGCTGGCGATTCAGAGAGCCGTGAGGCAGCGGTAAACCACTGGTTTCTCAAACCACGGAGTGTCAGCTCTGAGAGCGATACGCCAAGTGGAGAGTGGCCGTCCCCTTGCATAAGATGAACGAGCAGATCACGTCTAACCTCTTCATTGGGCATCGGGTATTGAGCTGGAGGAGGATTGTCACAAAGGTCATACAGAGCTTGCCGCTGGTTCTCAGGAGTTAGAGAGGCAACGCACTCAAGAAATGCTGAACCTTTTGTAGTTCCTTGTTGAAGTGAATGAAGAGATGGCACATTGGCTTGATATTGCGCGAAATAATCGAGCAACTCCTGAAGAGATAGACCATTTCTTCCATATGCAAAAGCACTGGCGAATTTCTGAACGGTATTTGGATGGACTGGTCTCATTTTTACCTATGGCGAACGCCTGCGTCATGGGCGGCATAGTCCTCGCCGTCCCTTGCACGCGGTGGTTAAATGATTCTTCTCGGTTACACCTTGTCTTACATAAACAGCCGATAGTCATAGGATGAATTATTGAATCGATCTAAGAGCGATCCAATACGTGCTATACGCTTCGAGGATTGAATAGTTGCAGGAAGCTTCGCATAGAGATCGCCAGAGTTCCAATCCATTTTTGAAAGTCCGAGAATTTCGCTGACCAAAGTAGCAAGGTCCGATGTGCCTGCATATCGCCTGAGAACAACAGGACCAGGGATGCGGCGTTTGCCCTGATAATAGGTCCAATTTGTTTGTGCTGCTTCAGTCGAACCATGCACCCAAAGCAATGCTTCATGATCCGTTAGCTTCACCGCAGTTCCGCGGCGTACAGGGTAACGGGCCTCTATGAATTTACCATTCTGTGGTTGCGAATTTATGTAGCGAAGGGATGACTCGAAGTTAATTTCTATCAATTCCAAATCCTTTACACCTTCAAGGCCCGCATGCAGCCCCCGCTGTTCGTCACCGCGAAACGGCGTTTGTTTGTGAATTACAACGCGCGAAGGTAACTTTAAATGAGACTCCCAAAAGAGTGTACGAATACTCTCGCCCAACCTTCGAGCATCTTGAAATGACATGAATGGGTTACCGCCGAATATGACAGGATTTTCAATACGACTTAGGCGAAACTGTAATCCTTGGCCCTGCGCATTATAAACATGACTGCATCCAAGAACGATGTGACTACCTTTGTCGGCTCGTTGGTCGATTGAGTAACCCAATCCAACGAATGCGGTATTAGGATCGAGTGAGTCGAGCACCCAGGGGGTTCTCATAGCCTTGGAATAAAGGGCAACAGATAACCACCACCACACCCTACACTTATCCTGGTAACCAAGGGTATCTTGGTCGAGAAACTGGGTTGAGATACCCCTCTGTACGCAATAAGCTTTCACGAAGTCGTGAACATCAAATTTTTCCTCTCCATTATTAAATCCACGCCAAAGACGCCATCGATCCGGCGTAAATATGAGAACGACTGACCTACCCGCTGCTGATAGCGATGAAACACCTTGTCGAATTCTGCGGGACAACTCCAAAGCGCCAGAGCGTTGATCAAACTGCGAATCAATCTCTGGAATTGTGTACCAAAGAGGATCTCCACGACTTGGGAATTTTACCGGTACGCGAAAGATTCTTTCAAACCCTGTGTATGGAACCAAGTATTCTTCTTTAGCACCGCGTTGTGGATTATGTATCTGTGAGCCTACTGATAGGAACTGTTCAAGAAACGGGGCTTCTGCTCGTGGGCATATAACGGCTACTCTGATTTGGTCATCGTCTGCCTGTGAGACAAAGCTTTGGTCAAAGGGTCCGTGAGCTGCAAGTCCGCGCAAAGGAAGCGTATCTGTAACGGTATGTCTTGCCCTACTTTTAAACCGAAGGCTCTGTTCCGGAATTTCAAAGCCGTGGTGATGAATAAGTCGCCCAAAATCGTCTGGAAGTTTTATTGAGCCTCTTCGCGGTTGCCTAATGGATGCAAAAGCGGGAGCACTCTTTATAACGAATCGAAATGAGGCACTTTTCGCTGGAAAATCGAATTCAGTTGGCTCATTTGGCGACAGAATCAGCCCCCTCCAATTGTTCAGAGCCTTATTGAACTTATCGTTGTGCTGGTACCCTAGAATCCTCATTCGGATGTTTCGAATTGAATCCTCGTTATCCGAATTCTCAGCGGGAAAGTGAACGGTCGGGTCAATCGTAACGTACATCTGCCCGCCGATACGACGCAATGCAAGACGTGCGGCATGGTGGACATCATACAAGTTGCTTCCCTCACGTTCTGTCGTGTATTTTTCATTTTTCCACAGTACTCGATTTCCATCAGAACAGAGGTCCCGCTTGCTGGCAATGGCTCGAACCAAAGCCTGACGCAAAAGGCTAACAACAGCCCCGTCCTCGTAACGAATATCTTGATCGGAAATTGGCACTCGTTGGATTTCACCATCAATTAGATCGCTAAATATTTTACGGATACCATCAAGTGTTCCAAGTGCCAGGACTTTCTTGAACGGAACTGCAACGACCTGAAGTCCTGCTGTCTTTTGAGACATCCATTTCCAAACTTGGTTATTTGGCCATTCACGAAGTTGAAACTCAAACATTTCTGTTGGACACTCAATCGGCCAAGCATTGCTTTTAATAAGTGTGGTTGGATCACCTTGTGGGAAAGAAAACGCATTTAACTGCAATTTTTCTTTTTCAGCATACTCACCAAGAATCTGTTTCGCGCTACTAAGGTGGCTCCTTTCCAGGCAATGATGGGCTATCCGTGTCAGAACATCATCGAAAGCTGCGCCTGGGACATAATAGACTTGCCGTTTCTTCTCCTTGGCATCTATCAGCAAACTTGCCACATCACTGGAAGGTTCATCTGAAAAGCCGCACCAGAATATTTTCCCCATCGCATTTTCCTGGAAAACGGCTGTTCGTATTGCATCCATAACTGAAGGGTCTCTTCCGCTATAGCCGATTATTACAAGGGAATGTGTTCTGAGCGTCGAAATTAGGGCATTTTTGAGTTCAATTTCCTGTGCTTGGAGCTCTTTGCTAGTGTTTTTCAAAGGATCGTAGCGATAGTCGCCATGCAAGGAGACGCACATCAATTCGTTCCGTTCTGGCTGGCGGAATATTCTCTCTTTGGAATCGATTCCTACCTCAACCGGGGTTAGATCAAACTCTGAAGCGGCTCGAGCTACTAAACCGTCAAAGTTAGTAGTCCAAATACTTCGGAATAGTCCCACTTCGGCCAAAAGGCATAACAGTCGATACCCTACGTGAGGACGTGCTTTTCGAATCCAAGGTTCAAAAAAACGTCGTCGATCATCAGCAATTGGAAGGCATTTCTCGATGAAGTAGGAATACTCATCTTCACTTTTATCAGGATAATACCCATTTACTTGAAGCCACCGGTCGATGCGGTCTTGCACTGCCTTAAGTGATATTTCCGATACCTGCTCTTCGAAGCCGGGGTTGTTCGTACAAAAGATAGACCCTTTCCATTGCCAAATGCATGCTTTTGCAGATGGCACACCTGAGGACACTGAAGCGCCAGCACCTAAAAAGAGAGCGTGGGGGGAGCCTCGGTTTACGCCTATAGATCTTACAAACGTGTCCAGCTCAAAAGTTGGTATATCCTTATCTATCAACCTAAATCTCCCATACTTCTATCAGGCTCGAACCATTCGGCATGTCTTTACGGCAATACGTTGCAATGCAATCGCGTATTTATCATTTAACATTCCGCTTCAGTCGTTTAGGTAGTGTAAAATCTTTTGTGTAAAATTATAACTTGTCGAAAAAAAGGCGCTTTTCCTTTATAAGGGTTTTACGACAAACCAATTAAAAAAAGGAGAA
>LT984854.1:174200-175881 GCA_900258555.1 uncultured Desulfobacterium sp.
ATTGGAGGGCAAACCCTATAGGAAAAGTCCGCAAAAATTTGCCTTTTTTCAAACAATTAAATGAACTATCAAATTTTACACAATTAAATTGACACTACCGTCGTTTATCGACTGCAAGCGGTAGTTGTGCGAGTCTATTTCATATATAAGTCAACAAGTCAGCAAAGTCCCTATCTCCCCCTTGTTTCAATAGCTAGCCAATGGAGCTGGCAGCAAAGTCAACCTGCAAACGATATTGAACCACCTCCACCGGCGGATTTCGTGAGGCTGCGGCAACAACCTCAGAACGAAGATTCAGTGCACCGCCATGTACAAGTATCCCTCTGACATCCCTTCTGCCGGTTTCTTTTTGAAGGGATTTCATGTAACGGCGAAGTTGTGTGAAGTTGTTTGGAGTTGGAGCATGTTGCTTGCACTCAACGATCACAGGGCGCTGTTTTCGATCCAATAACAATACGTCAAGGCGTCTTCGATCCGTAAATACTTTCTCTCGTATTTTTGAATTGGGGTAAGGGACCAATCCATCTTCAAGATGATACGGGTATGCGGCAATGTAATCCGACAATGCCTGTTCGTACTTGAAGTGAGCTAGCAGACCGACCCAATTTGTTGGATCACGCATGGTAGTCTGAAGCCGATTAAGAGTTTTTGATTTTATTTCTGACAGTGTTGGGCGCAACTCTCCGGCGGTGAAACGTTCTCCTTGGGGGAGCGCAACAACAAGGTCGCGTTCATCAGGACCACACGTCAAGTCCCAGCGTACATAAATTCGCCTGCCCATTTGTCCGTGCGGCAGGTTCTTACTCACAGGTACAAGGGGATCCCATTCATCATCGTTAATATGAATTTCTGTTACCTGACCGAGTCGACCAACCCGATTGTCTTTAAGGGCAACGACAATGAAGTCCCCCACGGAAATCCTAAGTAACCTCGCACGGGCTGTTTTCCAACCCTGGGGTTGATTAGTCATGCCGTTAAGATAACAGCCTCGATAGATTCGGGAAGAGTGACTCTTAAAGGGAGCAAAGCCGACAGCTACACACTGATGCCTATACCACTGCTGCCAGAGCCCAGGGAATTGTGTATCCATGCAGTTGATCTTCCAAAGCGTCATGATTGATAAATCCTCTTTACAAAAACCATGCTATTAGCAGCCTACTGCTTTCACAACGGGGCGGGTGAGACGCGGAAACCCGACAGGGTTGCCCGGCGAACTCAACCCGCGCTGTTATGCTTTACCATTTGTTAATTCTTCAATCACTTCATTTATTACGGTTTCTATCGGCTCACGTAGGTATCGCTCCCATTTACTGTACTGTCTGCAATACCATTCAGGAACTTTCTCCTTCCATCTTTTCTGTTTTCGATCATCATCAAACCAATAACTGATATTCTCTTTAAGAATCTCTCGAACTATTGGATGTGTAATCCTCGTGGAACTATTGGAGAGTATTTTGTTGGCAAGTTGCATCTGGGGGAAATTCTGTCTTCTGCCACTGTCAATGAAAGTTATAAATAGTGTCCATCCAAGGCTATAACTGCTTGTTACGAATAAAAAAAGCGCATTTTATGGTAGCATTTCTCTGCGAAGTGTAGTATAGCAAAAGTGTCCAACTAATTGTTATATCTACCAAAGCAAAAAAGGAGGCTTCCACAAAATTCGCGAAAAATGTCAAAAACA
>LT984854.1:179306-188180 GCA_900258555.1 uncultured Desulfobacterium sp.
TCAAGGCAAGCCATGCTTTGGATCTCTTGTTTAACGGCAAATTACCAGATTTCCTTACGTAGTTTTTAGGCACTTTTGAAATAACGCTGAATAGTTACAAATAGGTTTCAATACATTTTTCCGACAGATCTGTCGCATCTTTACTTCCAATATCTTCTACCCATTCATATATGATATTCGTATAGTCTTTTGTTTCTAATGCCTTATTAATTAGTGGATGAATATTGGTTTTCTTTTTTAGTGATCTTATGTTTTTTCTCCAAAATTCCTTTGCTGAGAGATGAAATTGGTTGTCATAAGACAGGTGGTCTAGTATCGCAGTAATATAATCTTTAACAGGAAATGTGGGCTTAAATAAATAATCTACATCCTCTCCGTGTATCACGATAACACACTGTCTCCTGCCTGAACGTAATGAATTCAGAAAATTGTCTGAAAGTTCAGCCTTTGATAAAAATATACCAACAGTTCCAACAAATTTACCTTCCACTTTTCCTATGAATGAATATAAAGCAGATGCGGCGAGTCCTGAACTTACCCATTTTATTTCCAATAATGCTCTAATTCCATCAATATTAAGAGCACCGTCTATCTGTTCAGACCTGCCGTCAGATGTGTGGTAACTTCCCTTGCGCAACATTTTTTCAATGGAAAATAAGTCTTGTACCAATTCTTCAAATTCATGGCCTCGATTCTGGGCATCTTCTCGAGACAATCTAACTGGCAATGAATCAAGTTCAAGAAACCTTTGATTGAGGTGTTCTCTATCATCCATCTTTTTTCACCTTTGATTCAGTGCATAATGACAAACTCACCCGCGCGGGGCGCGACCTATAGGCAGAAAAACAGCTCGCTATTTCACCGCGTCGGGTGCAGTGACTTGTTCTCTGGTCACTTGATCCGTTTCCCATGCTTACCGTTCTCGTCATACTCCCAGACCTCAACGTCTTCAGGAATAAGGTGTGAATATGTTCTGACATAATATTCACCAAGCGTCTCGTTCCTTCGTGAACTGAAATCGTGCAGCACAACCAGAAGTTTCCGGTAACCGGACGGCGCTGTATGAAAGAAAAACATAGCTTCATTCCATACAGTGAGTTTTGCACTCGGGACGTTACCTCCCTCAGTCCATCGATGGGCTTTGCACTCGACCAAAATCTTACCGTCTTTACTACCCAGATCAAACGAATGGGGCTTCTTCCCGGTAACGCCGATTGGGACGGTAACGCCATAGCTCAAAGAGAGGCCCTGCTTCTCGAAGTATGTCTGTATCTTTGCCTCGAAATCACGTCCGACATGAGCATTGCTTTCGGAACCCTTTCGTTGGAACGGCTTATCCATTCTTTTCCTTCCTACAGAGAACAAGTGATTGAGCTGTTCTGGTGACCACAAACACATTGAATGATAGCCGGAAAGATTAAAAGTGGAGTGGCCGCCAGAAGACTATGATTAAACTCTTTATATCAATATGTTATTGGCTCACAGCCTTTTTTTGATACCTTGATTCACCTTGGCCTGAATCCTTTTGCTCACCTTGTCCCAAAAAGCTTACTTTTTTGAGCATAAAATTATAAAAGGATATGCATTTAGCCCTTTTTTATTTATAAATTATAGATTTGCCATTATGTTAATTGCCCCTGCTGAAGGGAGCTAAAATTAATATGTTATCTGATTGAAAAGGGGCAAAAGTCAACTGTATGACCCCTTTATTTTATACTTGTTTATCTGGCGCTAAAAACCAATGGCCTCTTACGGCGACCACCCCATGAGGAACTTGATATCGCAATTTGCGTATTCAAGTTGGCAACCTCTTCTTCGGTCAGTCGAAACATAAAATCTTCTGGAAATTTGGCGATATTCCTATGGACCTGTTCATTTGGACGTCTTGTTTCAACCCCATAGAGCTCAGCCAAGTCGGAATCCTCCCACCTGGCATTGCCAAAGGTATTCAATAGAACCTATTAAATTAAACACAAAAACATAAAAACAGATGAAATAAGATGGCCTATGTTGGTAGGTCGGAGTCAATATAGACCTTTAATCATAGGTAATCAAGCAAAACGCGGAACAGAAATGAAATATCATTCGATTTTTTTACCATAAACGCTTTTTCGGAGCCAATCAATACTCACTTGACTTTTTTTATGTGTAGTGTATTGTAGTGCAAAAGGAGGTGATTGCCATGAGAACCGTTCTTTCCGTAAGCCTGCCGGAAAAGATGGCGAAAGAATTAAATGCCTTTGCTAAGGAAATGGGCCGCAATAAAAGCGACATTCTGAAGGAATCTTTGAGCCTCTATCTTTGGGAAGTAAAGCTCCGTAAAGCACAGAAGATTTTCTATACAAAAGCCAAGGCGAAAGGCATCCTTACTGAGGAAGACATGTTAAGAGAAGTGTCGTGAAAGTGATTCTTGATACGAACATTTTGCTGTCTGCTTTTCTCACAAACGGTATTTGTGCCCGCATATTGAAAAGGGCACGCCATAAACATTTTTCGTTCATTCTATGCGAACCGGTTCTAACCGAAACCAAAAGACTGCTGAAAAATAAGTTCTCACTTACTGCCCGGGAAATTGCCTTTTTTGTTTCCGTTCTTTCAGAAGCGGCGGATGAGGAGTATCATCCTGTCGGTGCTCTTTCCGGCATCTGTCGTGATCCTGATGATGATTTTATTCTTCTTTGTGTTGATGAAACAAAAAGCGACTACCTCGTGACTGGTGACAACGATCTGCTGGTGCTGAAACAATACAAAAACACAAAAATAATCAGTCCACGAGATTTCGAATTACTTTTCGCTGACTGAGGGCGATGTCAGGAGATTTGTGGCACCTGAGCATCGAGTCTCACCGGCTCGGCCTAATTTTTCTTTGTATGGCATCCAGATAGATGTAGATTACGGGAGTGATATACAGGGTCAAAAACTGCGAAAATACTAGCCCTCCAACAACCGCCAGACCCAGGGGCTGTCTCGCTTCCGCCCCTGCTCCGAAACCCAGGGCTATGGGCAGCGTCCCTGCCAGGGCGGCCATGGTGGTCATCATGATCGGACGGAATCTTAATATACAGCCCTGATAGATCGCCTCCGCTGGTCCCTTTCCCTCGTTTCTCTGGGCGCTTAAAGCAAAATCTATCATCATGATAGCGTTTTTCTTGACAATACCTATCAGCATAATGATGCCGACAAAGGCATAGACACTAAGCACTGTGTTGAAGAGTAGCAGGGTCAGAAGCGCCCCTACCCCCGCGGATGGAAGTCCCGAGAGTATGGTCAGGGGGTGGATGAAGCTTTCATATAGTATTCCCAGGACGATGTAGATGACCAATATGGCCATGGTCAGCAGGAGCCACATACCTACCATGGATTTTTTGAACTCCTGGGCGGTCCCCTGAAAGCTGGTCGTGAGGGATGCCGGCATTTGAAGGCCTGATACGGCCTTGTCAATACCGGCTATGGCATCCCCCAGGGCTACACCCGGCTTCAGGTTAAAAGAAATGGTGACTGAAGGCATCTGCCCGGTGTGATTTACAGTCAGCGGGCCCGGCCTCTGGGTATGCCTTGCCACCGTATCAATGGGGACCACGGTGCCGTTTGTCGAACTTATGTAGAGCATACCAAGGGCTGAGGGATCCCGCTGATACTGTGGCTCCACCTCCACTATCACCTTGTAGTCATTATTGGGCGCATATATGGTCGAAACCTCTCTCGAACCATAGGCGCTGTAAAGGGCATTTTCAATCTGCTCGGCGCTGACACCCAACATGGTCGCCTTGTCGCGGTCAATCTCCACCAGGACTTCGAGATTCTTGATCTGTAGATCGCTTGTTACATCCTGCAATTCCTCAATATCCTTCAAGCGGTTTTCAATGGCGGCGGCCCAATGATAAAGCTCGGCGATGTCCGGGCCCTGGATTGTATACTGATACAGACCCTTGGTGAGCTGTCCCCCTATACGGATGACAGGGGGGTTCTGTAAAAAGACATTGATCCCAGGGATCTGGCTCAGCTTAAGCCTCAGCCTCTGGATGATATCATCTACAGTGTCCGTGCGCTCTTCTCTAAGCTTTAGCCTTATAAATACCCTGCCGGTATTACCACCGGCGGCTGATCTGCCTCCGGCCCCCACTGCCGACATGAAGGAGTCTACACATGGGTCTTCTCCTATCACCCTGGCCACCGCCTGCTGGTGCTCCTTCATGGAGTCAAAGGAGATATCCTCTGAGGCCTCTGTAAAGCCGAATATCTGGTTTGTGTCCTGGCTTGGGATAAAGTCCTTTGGAATAATGATGAACAGATACACCGTCGCAATGACAAGGATCAGGGACAGTATCATCATTAAGGGTCTATGCCTTAATACCCAGGTAAGGCTTGACTTGTAGGCATTGAGCATACCATCAAAGAAACGCTCTGAGGCGGCATATAGGCGGCCCCTCTCCCTGTCTTCCGACCGGGCCAAAAATCTGCTGCAGAGCATCGGTGAAAGGCTCAATGATACAACCCCTGAGACCAGTATGGCGGCTATAATTGTAACGGCGAATTCGTTCAGCAACCTTCCCATGATCCCGCCCATGAAAAGGAGGGGGATAAAGACCGCTGCAAGGGAAAGAGTCATGGATAGAATCGTAAAACCTATCTCTCTTGATCCGTCAAGGGCGGCCTGTAGTTTACCTTTTCCCATCTCCGTGTGTCTTACAATGTTTTCCAGCATAACAATGGCGTCATCTACAACAAAACCCACAGAGAGCGTCAGGGCCATCAGCGACATGTTATCCAGGTTGAAGCCGTATAGCCTCATGACGGCGAATGTCCCTATGACGGAAAGGGGAAGGGCCAGGCTTGGGATGATCGTTGCATGGAGGTTTCTCAGGAATAAAAATATGACCAGAATGACCAGGGCCGTGCTGATCCACAGTGTCACCTTGAGATCTTCAATGGAATTTCTGATGGATATTGAACGGTCATAGAGTATATCAAGGGCGACAGAGCCCGGGATCTGGGCCCGGAACGTGGGCAAAAGGGCCTTGATGGAGTCAACCACCGCCACGGTATTGGTCCCTGGCTGGCGTTGGATGGCAAGTACAATTGACCTGGTATCGTTGAACCAGTTTGCAACCTTGTCGTTTTCAACACTGTCAATGATCCTGCCGAGTTCATGCAAATAGACCGGATAACCGTTTCGATATGTGACTATCAGGGGCCTGTATGCAGCCGCCTCTGTCAACTGACCTGTGGCCTTTATGGTAAACGCCTTGTGCTCTCCGTAGAGTGTCCCTGTAGGGATATTGACATTGGCGCTTGAGATCGCCTTTCCCACCTCGTCAATGCCCACGCCCAGGGAGGCCAGGGCATTGGGATTCAACTGGACACGGACAGCATACTTCTGCGAGCCATAGACCTGCACCTGGGCGACCCCGCTTATCATCGAGATCCTCTGCGCCATCAGGGTCTCCGCATATTCGTCCACGGCTGAGAGGGGAAGTATCTTGGAGCTTAGCGCCACATAAAGAATCGGCTGGTCGGCAGGGTTTACCTTTCTAAATGATGGCGGGTTGGGCATATCCGGAGGGAGAAGTCGCTCGGCCCGCGATATGGCCGCCATTACATCCTGGGCCGCGCCGTCAAGATCCCGCTCAAGTGAAAACTGCAATGTGATCTGGGTAGCCCCAAGGGCACTGGTGGAAGTCATGGACTCAAGGCCTTCGATGGTGGTGAATTCCCTCTCAAGCGGGGTTGCCACCGACGATGCCATTGTTTCCGGATTGGCCCCTGGGAGACTGGCTGAGACCTGGATGGTGGGGAAATCCACATTGGGAAGCTCGCTCACCGGTAGACTCTTATAGGCCATTACGCCGAACAGGAGTATGCCCGCCATGATCAGAGTGGTCATGACGGGCCGCTTTATGAATATCTCGGATATGTTCACTGGTAATTAAAAATTAACAATTAAAAATTCAAGATTGTGTCTGAACGGCCTTTCCGTTCAGAGACTTTATGATTTTCACTGTCGCGCCGGGAAAGAGCCTTAACTGGCCGTCAGTCACCACCTGCTCGCCGGGCTGTATCCCCTGCCTGATCACTGTTTCATTGCCGACGGCCCTTTCCTCTACAACCGGTCTGTAGTCAACGGTGAGGTCCGCCTTTACCACAAAGACATATTTGCCGTCCTGCCCCGTCTGGACCGCCTGTGAAGGAACGACAACCGCATCCGGCTGTGAAGTCAGGGTCAACAGCACATTTACAAACTGGCCGGGCCAGAGCGCCCTGTCCTTGTTGGGAAAGGTGGCCTTTAGAAGGATAGTCCCCGTGGACGGGTTTACGGTGTTGTCCAAAAATGACAACTCCCCCCGCGAAGCAATGTTGTTTTGTCCGGGAAACGACACCTCCGCTTTGAGTTTTTTAGACGCCATATGTTCCTTGACCGTAAACAGGTCTTTCTCCGGTATGTGGAAGCCGACATATATGGGAGATATCTGCTTCAGGGTCACCAGGGGATTATCATTATCACTGGCCTTGACCAGGTTTCCCATGTGGACCTTGACCTCGCCTGCGCAGGCATTGATGGGAGATGATATAAAACAGTATTTCAACTGCAGCTCCGCATCCTCACAAGCAGCCTCATCCGCCTTAACCGTGGCCTCCAGGGCAGAAACATCGGCCGCGGACTGATCAAACTGCTCCTTTGACACATAGCCCTTGTCAACCACTGATGAGTTGCGTGCAAGAAGCTTTCGTGCCTTGTCGAGCAGGGCCGTGTCCTTGGCAAGATTGGCCCTGGCATGCCTTAACTGCGCCTCAAACGGCCTGGGGTCAATGGTGAACAGGGGCTCGCCCGCCTTTACCAGTTGGCCCTCTTCAAAGTGGACCTTTACCAGTTCTCCCCCGACCTGTGCCTTGACCGATACCGTCTTGTAGGCCTCCACCACACCGACAGCGCTCAGTTGAACAGGCACGGTCTTTTTGACCGCATCGGCCACGGTCACGGGCATGGCCCTCTTATTTGCCCCCTTTTCTTCCCCGTGCCGTGAGCAACCAAGGCCGATCGCCACCAGGACCGAAATCACCCATACGGTCGCGTATAGCCTAAAAAACCCATTAAACACTGAGTGTCTTTTCATGATCTTCCGTCACCTGAGCCCGTTTTCTCCGTGGTCTCCCATCCGCCACCAAGGGCCTTAAACAGGGCCACCAGGGCTGTTGAGACCATCTGTTCACTCTGTATATATTGATCCTCCACCTGATGCAAGGCCCCCTGGCTGACAAGCACATTTAAGAAGTCATCAAGCCCCTGGGCATAGAGCGCGCTTGATATTTCAGTCGCCTTGCGGGTGGATTCGACCGCCTGGCCGAGGGCCCGGCATGTCGCCTGTTCCTTTGAGTATGCAACAATGGCGTTTTTTACATCCTCAAGCGAGGTAAGGACCGCATTTTCATAGGTGAGAAGCGCCTGCTCCTGGCGCGCATTCTGGACCTCTATGTTCGCCCTGATCCTTCCTCCCTCAAAAACCGGCCAGTTGACCGAAGGCCCGATGGAATAGAAGCGGCTGTCCCGTGATATCAGGTCGGAAGACTCAAGGCTCTTTATGCCTGCGATGCCTGTGAGGTAAAACCTTGGAAACAGATCCGCGGTCGCAACCCCTATGCGTGCGGTCTGGGCGGCAAGCAGACGTTCGGCCCGGCGGACATCCGGTCTCCTTCTCAGAAGATCAGAGGGAAGCCCGACAGGTACCTGCGGCGGGACAGGAGGGATGGGCCTTTCAACGGATAATTCACCCAAAAGCGCCTCCGGCTCCTTTCCGATCAGGACACCGAGCCTGTAGATGGACATCAATACCGAGGCTTCAATGGCCGGGAGCCTTGATTCTGTGTTCCTGAGCTGGGCCTCTGCCTGGGTCACCTCAAGGATCCCTGACAGGCCCGCATTGAATCTGCCCTGTAACAATTCAAGGGTATTTTCCTGTGTCTTGATATTTTCACGTAATACAGTAATCCGGCGCTGGCTCGCCCTCAGCTCCAGGTAATTGGCGGCCACCTCTGATAAAAGCGAGACCAGGACGTCGCGCCTGAGCTCATTTGCCGCATCCAGTTCCGCGCCTGCCGCCTCCACGCCACGTCTTACTCCCCCAAAGACATCCACCTCCCAACTTGCGTCAAAGCCTATCTGGTAAAGGTCCTGATCACCAGGAAAGTTTGCGCCTGAGCCGCCGGAGGATGCATTTTCGCTCTGGCGCTGATGAGAATATGATCCCGCGGCCTCAAGATTCGGAAAGAGTTCCGCCCCGGCCATCCGCCATTGGGCACGGGCCTCACGGATGCGGGCGCCGGCGATCTTAAGGTCTTTGTTGGAGCCGACTGCCCGTTCAATAAGGGAGTTCAGCGTCTCATCCTGAAACAGGGTCCACCATTGAACAATCTCTTCTGAAGTTGATGTGAGCCCGGCCCCGGTCATATCACCCCAGTCCGGCGGCACGGCAGTTTCCGGTCTCTTATAATCCGGGCCGACCGTGCAGCCGGAAATAAAGACAACGACAACTAATGCCCACCAAGACCACCTTGAACTGCCGCCTTGGCCTATAAAAAGCCGGGAGATAAGGGGACCATATGGCCGGGAGCCTTTAAAAGGGCGTCCGGAAATATGAGACCCGTTATTAGCTGTTAAGAGGATATCTTGTCGGCGTGGGCTTGTCACAGGGCATCTTCCTTTTTCTTATTGCATGTACAGGCCCTTTCGCAAAGTACCTGACCGGTAAGCAATAAGGTTATTGCTATCAGATATTCCTAGGTAGTGTCAATTTAATTGTGTAAAATTTGATAGTTCATTTAATTGTTTGAAAAAAGGCAAATTTTTGCGGACTTTTCCTATAGGGTTTGCCCTCCAAT
>LT984854.1:189265-212845 GCA_900258555.1 uncultured Desulfobacterium sp.
TTCTCCTTTTTTTTAATTGGTTTGTCGTAAAACCCTTATAAAGGAAAAGCGCCTTTTTTTCGACAAGTTATAATTTTACACAAAAGATTTTACACTACCATATTCCTATTTGAAAGTCAAGTAATTGCAGACAGTCATAAAATGGAGGGTGTAAGGATGTGAAAATGGCAGGCTGGTGGGATATATCTTTGAAGAAGCAAGCTCTCTAATAGTCTTCTGCATCGGCTTCAGCCGATGGTCGCTGATAAGCTATTACCTTATTCACTGATCATCAGATTTTTAAGCTCATCTGTATCATCTGGTTTTCTGGGGAAATGGGTTTGAAGAGTCTTGCCGATTTGCAAGACCGCTTCACAGATGGCAGCGCATTGCTCGCCTCTTTTGATGCCCTGGATTACGTTATCTACGATGCCCTGCCATGGCTTCTCAGTCAATTTCCCATCAATACCGCTATCCGCCAGAATCCACACCTTTCTTTCAAATACGGAAATAAAAAGCAGGACCCCGGTTCTGTCACGGGTTTCATATAATCTGTTCTTATAGAAACTGGTCAGGGATGCTTCTCTGACTTCGGCGTCGTATTCGTGACTGGAAATAAATAATCGCTTAAGCCATGGAATATGCTTAGTGATGATATAAGACAGACCAAACAAAACAATAAAGAGACAGATAAAGACCCACATATTGCGTGGGTCTGTCCAAAAAAATCCACTTACCAGAGGGGTTAAGATTATAGAGACCGGGAAAGCAAGAGTCGCTCCGCCCAGGATGTCTGCGACCGGATAGTGATAACTGGCCGATGCAACCAGAGGCACTATTTCTCCGGAAGTCCGACTTTCTGCCTGCGTGACAGCCGCTTTAATTTTTTCCTGTTCTGTTTGGGTCAAAAATGTTTTCGCCAAATTTTTCATTTTTAAATTCAACATTAAACATTAAAATTCAAAATTGTGTCTGAACCGCCTTTTCGTTCAGACACCAACTACCAACTGCCCGATGCGCCGCCTCCTCCGAATCCGCCCCCACCTCCGCTAAACCCTCCGCCACTGAATCCACCCCCGCCAAGTCCGCCGCCCCAATAGCCGCCGAAGCCACTGTGCCAGCCGCCTCTGCCGGTTGAGGTAAGGCCTAAAGAAGAGAGGAATAGGCCAACTAAGAGGCCTATAGGGATGAGAAATAAGGCGATCAACAAACCAGACCCTGCAATGGCGCCTAGAACAGGAGCTGCAACACCTCCGGATATGGCGCCAAGAAAGGGTTTGCGTGACCCGATCCTGCTGATAAAAATGACAAAAACAACTATCAGTAAAAAAATGGCATCACCAGAGCCTCTCTTATTAGCGGATCTGGGCGGTGGTGTACTTTCAAATTCCCCCTTAACCGCAGCGATCATGGCATTGACACCTTTGATCACGCCCTGATCCATTCTGCCGCTCTTAAATTCCGGTAAGATCACGTTACGAATAATCCGGCCACTGATAAGATCGGTAAGGCGGCCCTCCAGTCCGTATCCTACTTCAATCCTCACCTTGCGGTCCTGCTTGGCAATCAGTAGGATAGCGCCGTTATCAAGCCCTTTTTGCCCCATCTTCCACTGCTCGGCTACTCTTATGGAAAAATCCTCCAGAGAATCTCCTTGTAGAGAAGCAATGGTAAGCACCACAATCTGGGTGGATTCATTGTCTTCAAGCTGCTGGAGGATTGAATCCAGATGGTTGCGCGTTTCCGGAGAAAGCATATTGGCGTAATCATTTACCCGGCCTTCAAGGGGTGGAACGTCTAATCCGAAACAAGGAACCGTCCATAGGGCCGAAGCTATGACTAGGGCAACAACAAATATCGCCTGACGAGATTTCACCATCAATGTCCCAATGTAACAATACGGCATTAAAATTTGACTTTCGGCGCTGCCTGAGCCCCTTCGTCCGCCTTAAAATAGGCCTTTTTCTCCAGCTTCAATAACAGGCTGTTGGTCAGGTTATATGGAAATTGGCGAATGGTCGCATTAAATTCCTCAACAGCAGCATTATATCGCTGGCGGGCCACATTAATACGATTTTCAGTCCCTTCAAGTTGATTCTGAAGATCCAGAAAATTTTGATTTGCTTTCAGATCCGGATATCTTTCTACAACTACCATCAGCCGCGACAAGGCGGAAGATAATGCGCCCTGGGCCTGCTGGAACTGGGAAAAAACTTCCTGGTTTCCCAGATCAGAGGGAGAAATTTTTACAGACGTGGCCTTGGCCCTGGCCTCAATAACCGCCTGCAAGGTCTCTTTTTCATGGCTTGCATAGCCTTTGACCACCTCGACCAAGTTAGGAATCAGATCAGCGCGCCTTTGTAATGTTGCTTCAACATCTGCCCAGGCCTTAAAAACGCCTTCCTCCATCTGCTGCATTTTATTATAGCCGCATCCTGAGATCAGGACCATAACAATCAACAGTAAAAGGATCCTAGTTTTTCTCATAAATACCTCCATGTTTAGTAAGATATCAAAATTCAGAGTGACATTAGTCCTGAAATGTTGATCTATCTATACCTTGTTTTTATCTCTACAGCCCTTCTGTAATACTCGGCCTTGTCTATGGTGCCTGCCCGGTAATCCAGCTTCAACTGCTCAACTTCCTTTACGTATGCAGTCTTTAATTCGATGACAATCTCCCTGTATTCCTGAGCGGTGATTTCTCTGTTTGCATAAGCCGTTTTTGCCCCACTGAAGCTTGTGGGCTTCTTGGGCCTTTCCGGCTCCGGCTCGGCAGGAGGTTCAGGAGGAGGGGGTGGCATGGGGGTGCTGGCCGGCGGTTGTGTTACAACAGGCGGTGTTACAGATTCCGTGGAACTTGCCGGGGGTGTCACGGTCGCTTGCTCGGCAGGACTTGAGGTGTCCTGTTCAGTTTCGGTCGGCTGCGAAGGAGGCGGCTCCTCGGGAGGAGGTTCAACTTTTTTCTTAGAGGGCTTCTTTTCAACCGCTTTGACCTCCTTTGGCTTGGCCGTCTTTGGGCTCGGCTTCGCGGTCTGGGCCTTCTTAGCAGGTGCAATTGTTTCAGGCGCAGGGGGTTCAGGGGCAAGGGGTGGAGAACCGGTGGGATACTGGGCTGCACCCGGTGGTTTTATGGATTCTGTAATGCCGGTCGAAGGCAGAGTGCCTGATTGTGTCTCTGGTGTTGCAGCAGGCGGCACCGCACCCTGGGGAAAACCGATATCAGTTGCAGGGGATGTGGCTTCCGGCCGGGCGCGGTTCCACTGACGGTATAAGACTGCTACTGCAATACCCACCACCAGGACAAATATCATGGCAGCGGCAGCAATCTTCAATCCCTTTGGCCCTCTTTGAGAAGGAGCATTTATTGTCTTGGGGGGCTTCTTTTTCTCCGGCTTGATAATATCCTTTTCTGGTTCCTCGGGTTCCACAGTCATATCTTCGACATAACGGGCCTGGGCAGGTCTCAGTTGGCCGGAATCAATAATGCGGGCCAGGACATTTTGATCCTCTTTTGCGCGTCGGGCGCCCCGCACAATCTCTTTGGCTATTATAAGATCCTGGAGCATTTCAACAGGTGTTTGATATCTCTGGGCCCTATCCTTGGCCATCGCCCTTGTCACAATTTCTGATACAGGGGGCGGAATCTTGGTGTCGCGGGCAACAGGCGGAACAGGTTCCACGTTGATGATCTGGTAAGTAAGTGCTGCCGTGTCCTGGGCCTCAAAGGGCCTTTCCCCTGTTAAGGTCTCATAGAACACGGTCCCCACGGAAAAAATATCAGACCGGATGTCTACCTTTTGTCCTACAATCTGCTCAGGAGACATGTAGTAAGGGGTGCCAAGGACTGTCCCGGTCACAGTCATGGACAATGCAGGCAGCTTTGCAACGCCGAAATCCATGACCTTGACCCGCTCATCCGGGGTGATCATGATATTGGAAGGCTTAATATCCCGATGGACGATCTGCTGACTGTTGGCCGCGTCCAGGGCCTGAAGGACCTGTTGAAAGATGGTTATAGCCTCCAGGGGATCGAATGCCTTTCTCTCCGTCAATGCCTGTGCAAGGGTCTTTCCGGGGACGTATTCCATACAGATGTATTCAAATTCATCTGTTTCGCCGTATGAATATACAGTAACGATGTTGGGATGGCTGAGTTGCCCCGCTGCCTTGGCTTCCTGGATCAGCCGCTTTCGAGCCTCCTCCCTCATCGCCACCTCTTGGGGACCCATGTTATGGTCCTCTGGTTCTCTCAAGATCAACTTTATGGCCACAGTTCGGGTCAATACAGTATCAAAGGCCTTAAAGACCATGCCCATAGCGCCTTTGGCGATGTATTCGTCTATCCTGAACTGTTCTATTTTCTGTCCGACTAAACCCCGCGGATTGACCATAACCCCAGCGTCTCCTTCAGCCATAATGATGGCCCAGATGTATAAGTCCCATAATTTACTAAGGATTGAATTAGAAGTATAGGGAGATTGACCTGGCGTGTCAAGACGCGAGTGGGGGATCATTTCCTATGAAAAGGCGAAAAAATATCATGCAGGATGGGGGCACGGAAAAAGCTGGAAAAGGTTCCAACGGTTAAATACCTAAAACCAAGTGCAGTTCAGTGGACATCGGTAGTGGAAGGCCGGGAAATGAGTGACTGCAATATGTTGAGATTATTTTGCGAAGGGCTGATTGCCGAAAGCTGACAGCTTTTTAACCTACCATATCTCTTTCCAGGCGCGCACCCCTGCCCGGGCATTCAGGATTTTGACAGTATCGTTATTATACTTTTTCCCTCCCATGATAATGGGTATACCTGCGGATGAAGCGGTCTTGATGAACAGATGTTCATCCTCCACCAGGACAGATGCGGTAACATCTCCGACCTCCTTTTCAAATAGTACCTTCCCGCTGGCCATGTCATAGGAATAGATTCGGCCTTCGCCCGCATCTGCCGCTCCATCTGTGGACGTGCCTAGATAAACTGATCCTGCTGCTGAAACCGGGGAGTTTACGATTACATTTCCCTTGGGGAGCTGAAAAAACCATTCAAGTGTGACTGCGTCCGCATTGCATATACCTTTGGGGTTGTGGTCGGCATATGAAAAAAAGCGAGCGGGCTGATCACCGGGGCTTGTGCCGAAAAAAAGCCTTATGTTGTACATGGACACACCGTCCTTGCCGTAATCATTGTCCACGACAACTGAGGGAGAGGCAATAATGGGCTGAAACTGCTGATCAGGGGCCACGCTGTGTTCAACATCAAGACTGTCCTTGTAAGAAAAATCCGTATTGATCAGGCACCAATCAATGGCGCATTGGGGTTTTTTGAGATCATCGGGTATGTTGATCTTAAACATAAAGCCCTTTTCTGTTCCCACATAAACCCTGTCAATGTAACCATTGCCATCAGAGTCAATAACCGCCGGCTGCGCACATGCAATACTTCCCTTTCCGTCGTCAATACTGTCGCCGTTTCTGTCAAGACCGGCATGCAGAAACACCCGGCCTATGACCGAGCCGTCTGCGATATCTAAGATATAAATTGATGGATCAAGGTCAGCGCAAAAGGCGTCTCCGGACGCAAAAAAGGCCGCCCATCTCTTGATCCCGGCCACGGCGATTTTTCCGATATGGGCGGTAGAGGGCCATGCTGAGCCCCTGAAGATATCAGGATCTGAATATTCCCACAGGAATCGCGGCCGTTCCGGATCTGTGATGTCAAGGCAAAATATTGACTCTCCCCCGCTCCCTTCTGCTGATATCAGCACTGTTGCCCATGTCCCGTTTATGCATACATCTGCTATGGCCGGGGAAGCGTCTATTACTGCATTGTCTTCTGCGTCCAGGAGATTGTTTTTCAGCCTCGGGAGGATGTTGGAGGGGATAAAGGCCCATAACTCCCTTCCGCTCCCGTAATCAGGGGCCTTGTCACCTCTGCCGGTCGTCTGCCAGAGAGATCCATTGGGCTGGTTTGGATTAGATGCAATTAGTGTTTTCCACTGGTCATTTAAAAAAGGATCTGATGTCAGATCCGACCATTTGAAAAACCCACGATTTTCTATAACGAGCGTTTCAGGATTGTCTCCCCAGCAGAATATGCCTGCATCAAACGCATGCAGCATGCCGTCTGCGGCGCCTACATAAAGGACGCTCCTCTTTTCCTTTTGCGCGTCCAAAAAGGCATCGAATTCATCTCTTTCATCTTTGTTTATATCGGTCCCATAATACCAGTGGGGCCTGCCGGGAGGCCCGGCAAAGGCGGGAACCGAGTGGTCAATGCCCCCAAGGAGCCACTTTTTTTTTGCTTCCACCCCATCCTGATATCCTCTCACCCACCCGACAAGAAAATCGGCATCCGCTTCATCAAAGATTCCATTTCCATCCAGGTCAAACAGATATTGGCCGGGGCCGATCAGTGTATCGTCCATCCCCAGGAAGTCACTGGCGATATTGTCTTTGTCAAACTCCAGTAGTGAAGCAAAGGAGACATAATAGCTGTAATTACATGTTACAATAACACCGTTCTGAGGGGTCTCATTAAAGGAAATCTGGAATGCGCCTGTAGATCTGTTGATGCTCCCTTTTCCACCCAGATCTCCCGTGAGTTCTTTTATGTGTAAATCACTAAATGTCTCCCTGCCGTCAGTAATCCTGACGGTTGAGTACATGACGGGGTGAAGGAGCGTGCCCGAAAAGGTCCGTGTGCTGCCGTCAGCCCTGGCTATAATAAAATCGTTCACCTTTATCACCCTGATATCAGGCAGGTATATTTTCCTGTCTGCCGGGTCCATGTCGGTTAGAACTTCACCTGCGTCCCAGATCTGTATCTTTACTGTATCGCCCGGATCAACAGGGTCATAGATGGTGGTCGCTGTGACATGTCCTGGGGATGTTGTCTGTTTACCTGAAGAATGACTACCGCTATACAGGATATTGGCTTGAACAACAGGAGACGATTGTGACATCAGAACCTGGTCCTGCACAGCAGCATTGTCCTCTGCAGGCGTCATATCAGGACTAAAAATGATTGCCCAAAAAAGATAAAGGATACAGATAAGCTGTAACTTGGTCATTATCGCTCAGTAAAATCCGTGATCGCAGCGCCATCCCTGCTGTTATTATTCTTTCCGGCGCCGCCGCCGGCCTGGGCAAAATAGCCGGTTATTGACTCACCATAGGCCTGGCCTACCAATATAACCTCTACAGTGCTCCTTGTACCCCTGGGGCCGGTTGCCACAGACCTGAGGCACAACAGCCTGTCGGTGTCATCACAATTTCCGCCCATGTCAGAGGGGTTGTTCCATACCTTCACCGTATAAGATCCAGTAAGACATTGCCCTTCATCCTGAGGCTGCTCCCTTATCCACTCAGCCGCGCCGTCAAAGTCGGTGCCGGTGGCGGCATTGACTCCCTCCACAGAACCATTGAGTGCAAAATCCCAGTCAGGGATCTGGCCCGATGCGATCTTTGGCCGGTTATTGTCTGCAAATCCCTTATTGAGCATGGCTTTTATGTGCTCAAGACCCGACTCCGCCGTGTAAAATGCCTTTTTGCTCAAACCGTAATTGCCGGCAATCCCCATTTCAACAATAGACCTTGTGGTAGCGGTCTTTCCCATAAGGGCCAAGACAGCTATTATCAGCATTACAATGACCAGGACAGCCCCTGAATCATTTTTAAGGGAGTGTGTGGTTTTCATCTGATTCTCCTTATTCTCTGGATTTTACACACGAAAGTGTGACAGGTTTCATTGTCTCATATGGAGTAACATACACCATGATATACTTTGCATTGTTAACGGGCAGGTTATCCTCGACCCTCCAGGACACAGCATATCCTGGTGGAGGATTAGTATCCGTATGGGCCGCATCCCAGACGCCGTTACCGTTTGAATCAGTGTATGGTTCATCCATGTCCCATGCACTGTTACCGTTTGTATCTGTAAAGGGCTCATGGCTGACTGCCATTTGCGCGTCATCTAACAGTTCAGGATCAATGACAAACCGATCATATTCCAGTGTCAAAAGTCTTTCGAGTACTGCCTGAGCAATGTTTACTGCATCTGTATATCGGTCGGCTGATGAATTTACATCCACCGCCTTTATCTGCATGGATGCTGCTGCAAAAAGGCCGACACTCAGGACAACAACAGCAATCATCGCCTCGACAAGGGTAAAGCCCTTTTCATGCGGATGCGCGATCTCTTTAGCGACTATCATTTCCCTTAAATCTATTCTCATTCTGGCCCCTGGATTCTGTCTCCTGACATCTGAACTATTACCATTAATCAGTTATTGGGCTGAAGGCCCATGTTCCGACACCTCACAGTAGCGGTCAAAAGCCTGCGTCTCAGCCCGTCATTTGGTGTTATCCTCTGATTTGAAACCACATATGTCGCGGTATTGACAAATCCATCTTCACCCCTGTCACCCCTTGCCAGGACCCAGATGCGTACCGCCCGGATATCGGACAGTGTAATATTGCTGAGCCCCCCATTGTCTGCATTCGAAAGGGGTTCGCCTGCGAGATCATCGTCGCCGTCAATATCACCGTCATTATCCGTATCCAGGTTTACATCAAGTTCATTGTCATGGTCGAGGTCTATGGCCCATATCACATGGCCGTTTATGTCCCTATCGAGGGAATTATCGTGGTCGCCGGCAGAGTCAAAGGCATAGGCAAGCCCCAGGGCCTCAATGTTTTCCGCAACCAGGTGACGATTTGCCCCGTATCTCCTGCCAAGGTCAAGTAGGCCGTCAGGCGATGCGGTGGGATAATCATATAATGAGTATCTTATGGTCTCCAGGTTATCCACTGTCCCGTTGGCATCGGTATTGTTGACTTCACCATTAAAATTGTCGTCGTGGGAAAATGTAATGGTGGCATTCCCGTTGGCATCAAGGCCTATATCGCTTATCCCGAAATTGCCGCTTGCCAGAGGGTCATATCCGGCAACCCTGATATCCCTTTCCATACAAAAAACCGCCCCCCTCAGATTCTGTTGCATGGAGCAACCCTCGCCCTGGGCGGCGTAAGACTTCTCATGGATTTTATAAACCGAGTGGATGGCCAGCAGTATAAATCCACAGATGCCGACTGCAACCATCATCTCTATGATAGTGAACCCTTTTTCGCTGATCACTTTTACTCCCAGAGAGTTTCCAGCCACCTTTTCTGCACGATGGAGCCGGAGATTGAAGGCGTTCCCACCGCATAGGCCGAACTATTGACATTTGTAAGATAGATATAGCCCAGTTCGCGGGCCATCCCCTTTGCATCAAAGCGTATCCGATCATTTACATAGCTCACTGTAACTATCGGGGGTATGTTCCCGCCCGGAACGGTCTTTTTTGCTGTTCCGCTCCCATATCGTACGCCGCTGCCGTAATCTGAAAGATCCATGTAATTGATCAGGATATCATCGTTTAAGGGCAGAGGGGGGAAGCCCGCGGCCGGCCCGTCGCAAACGCCGTCAGGCCCCCCGGCTATCACCTGATATCTGTTGTTTGCCACATCCAGATACACCCCGCATTCTCCATTGGAACGGACCGCCTCCTGCTTAGCCCGCTGGAGGTTTGAATAAAGATCGCTTATGGCCGCCCTCAGTCTGTAATCCGGCAGGATGCTGATAATCACCGGTACCGCTACTGCAGACAATATGGATATGATTGCAATGACGGCCATTATCTCTATCAGGGTCATTCCGTATTCCCTTGTCTGCAACTTTATAAGTGGCCCGGAGAATTTGTCCGACATTTCAATGCCATATTATAAATTTAACATTCAGTTTTTTAAAATTGCCGTTTGTGCCTATAAAGTTGTCTGCCCTATTAACATAACATTATAATATTGTAAATAGCCTATTTTTCTATTTTGATAAAAGTGCCTCATTCTATGCTATTTTTTCCGTATAGAGGTTTTGCACTGATACCATTCGTCCTTTCTCGTGACGCGGGTAAAAAAAAATGGTATTATCTGCAATCAGAAAAGGGGCTCAGGCAGCTTATGTGGACATTAACCTAAGATTGGAACCAGTATGATAAAAAAGGGCGAGATCATCGAACTGGGTATTGATAAAATGGCCTTTGGCGGACAGGCAGTGGCCAGGCTGGACGGTTTTGTGGTATTCGTAAAAGGCGGGGTCCCGGGTGACAGGTTGACCGCCCGGATCTACAAAAAGAAAAAGGACTATGCGGAGGCAAGACTTGTCGAACTTATAGGGCCTTCCCCTGACAGGGTTGAGGCCCCATGCCCATACAGCGGCCATTGCGGAGGGTGTCAGTGGCAGCATGTGCGCTATGAAAGCCAACTGGGCTATAAGAAGCAGCACGTTGAAGAATCCATGAGTCATATTGGGGCGCTTGAGGGGGTTTTGGTTAGAGATGTGCTCCCTTCGGACAGGATATTTTCTTACCGAAACAAGATGGAGTTTTCATTTTCCGACCGCAGGTGGCTCCTTCCCGATGAATTTGACGGGAGTGATAATGAGGCGGGTTTTGCCTTGGGCCTCCATGCGCCAGGGACCTACAGCAAGGTGATAGACATGGATGCCTGCCTTCTCCAAATGGAAGAGGGAAACAGGATCCTCAGACTGGTAAAGGAATATGCAAGGAAAAGCGGCATGCCGGTCTACGGCATCAAGAGCCACGAGGGCTTCTGGCGATTTGTAACCATCCGCCATTCAACCGCCTTTGACCAGTGGATGGTCAACATTGTCACCTCAGAGGAAAGGCCTTCCGTGCTAAGGCCCCTTGTTGAAAAACTGGTGGGCGAGGTCCCCGACATTATATCAATAGTAAACAACATAAGCCGCAAAAAGGCCGCCATTGCAGTGGGTCAAAAGGAGATTGTCCTCTTTGGCGGGGAGACCATCAGGGATATGATAGGCCCATTTATATTCCATGTGTCGGCAAACTCATTTTTTCAGACCAATTCTCAAGGCGCCCAAAAATTGTACCAGTGCGTAAAGGACCTGGCTGAATTTAAAGGAAACGAGACAGTGCTCGACCTTTACAGCGGCACAGGCACAATTCCGATTTTCGTGGCGGATAAGGCCCTGACTGTAACAGGCATCGAAATAGCCGAGAGCGCTGTGCTGGATGCAAGGAAAAACTGCGAAGAAAACGGGGTCACCAACTGCCGCTTTATATGCGGCGATATAAGGGATACTCTTTCCTCAATAGACTTAAGGCCGGATGTCCTGATTATTGACCCCCCGCGCGCAGGCATGCACAAGGAGGTACTGGCCCAGGTGATGGCCCTTGCTCCGGACAGGATCATTTATGTCTCATGCAATCCTGCCACAATGGCGAGGGATCTTGCTCAGATGGTAAGGGATTATGAGGTAATTGAAATTCAACCGGTTGACATGTTCCCCCACACCTATCATATCGAGTCGGTCGCAAAATTGAAGCGTCGCGGAGGAGCACGCTCGTAGGAGGCTGTCCGAGAATAGCAATTTTTTCCAAAATCGAGGCATTCTCGGAACCCCCCCTAGACACCTTAAGGTTATTCCAACACGTGGATGTTTTTTCGTCTGCTGATGGTCTTTAGCGGCTCAGGCCAGACCGAGGCGCTTATCTCGCCCAGATGGGCGGCCCTGAGCAGATACATAAATGTCCTTGATTGACCGATACCACCGCCGATGCTCAAAGGAATTTCGTCTTTAAGGATCGCCTGATGGTAGGGTAACTGAAGAAAATGCTCTTGTCCGGCCTCCTTTAATTGCTGAACCATGGTCTCCTTGGTCACCCTGATACCCATGGATGTCAGTTCATGCCTGCGCCTGGTCACGGGGTTCCAGACCAGGATGTCACCGTTGAGACCGTGGAATTGCCTGCCGTTTTTCTTTATTGTGGGGGTGATCCAGTCGTCGTAATCAGCGGCCCGCATCTCGTGGGGATAACCGTCTTCCAGAACGTAGCCGATACCTATAATGAAGATCGCCTGCGACACCTCCTGAATTATCTTTGTTTCACGCTGCTTGCGCGGGAGGTCCGGATAGAGTTCCAGGATCTCCTCAGCATGAAAAAACTCAAGCTTTTTGGGTATGTCCGGGTACTTATCGGTGTTGAGTGCCGGAAAATCCTTTCTGACCATACGGCCCGCCTCGTAGATGACCGTCCATATCTTCTCGACGATATTTTTCAGAAAATCCAGATTGCGCATATCCTTTGTGATAGCGCGTTCCCAGTCCCACTGATCCACATAAGCGCTGTGGTCATGGTCCAGGAAGTAGTCCTTGCGAACAGCCCTCATGTCCGTGCAGATTCCCTCACCCACCTCGCAGGAGAACTGCTTAAGCGCCATACGCTTCCATTTGGTGGCGGCCTGCACCACCTGTGCCTCAATGGGTTTGTCAAGCCCCAGGCCGCAGGGAAATTCTATGGGCGTGCGTGAGCCATCCCTGTCGAGGTAATCGTTTACGCCGCTTTCTTTGGTTACGATCAGCGGAACCTGAACCATAAAGAGGTTGAGTTCCTTGCAGAGGTTTTCCTCAATAAAATTCTTGAGCTTGAAGACCGCCTTCATTCGGTCCTTCGGCCCGAGCAAGGCCTTATAGTCGTCGGGAAGGGCCCTGTCCACCTCGTCATAAGTGCTGATACCAGGTCCAGCCAGATCCGCCTTTTTATCAAACATCTTTCACACTCCTTTCGGTTTGCACGGACAACCGTAACCTTATAAGAATAACCCTGAAACCAGATCCAGGAACAGCCATAGACAACTAAAGAAAACCTCAAGCAGAGTCAAGATAAGATTTGATGTCCGACTGAAATCCGAGGTGAAATCGCAAAAATCAGATCACCTCTTTTGGAAGTCAAAGATCTTGGATAGGCTCCGACAGCCAAAAAAACCCTAAAATTTTTTAAGCGGTTAAGAAAAGAATCCACCTTGCTTTTTTTCGATTCACTCGCTATTTTCTACCACCGAAATCTTTATCCATATGAGCCCGTTTTAGACTGTTTCAGTCAGGCCAAATCCGGGCGTTTTGAAGCAGGCTCATTTTTGAATCATATCTCCACCGATTCATAAGTTTTTCTGATTAGTTACAAGAATAGCCTGTTTCACCTGTCAGCCGAATAGGGCTTAAGCAGGAATGGTCAAAATACCAATTTATATTTACGCCACGACTTTCAGGCTGAAAAAGATAAAGAAATAAAATGATAACCACATCATTACCAGCCTACTTTCGCTACTGGGGCAAGGCCGATCCTAACTACCCCGGCGAACCTAAATGGCATTTGCTGGTTTATCATTGTCTGGATGTGGCGGAGGTGGGCATTCAAGGCACCTAATGTAGGCGGGAGATGGATAACAATCTAATAAACATTTGGGCAAAGACGGATAGGGAAAATGACAAAAGGTGGCATCCTCTTGTTCTCCACATGCTGGATGTAGCTGCCAGTACAGACGCCATTTTAGAACGTGAACCGGAAAGTACCAGGAAAAGGATGGGTGAAATTCTTGGGATGAGGTGGAAAGATGCCAGTGCCTGGATTCTACTCGTAGTGGCCTGCCATGATCTGGGCAAGGCCTGTCCGGGTTTTCAATGCAAGTGGCCAAATCTCCTCATAGAGACAGGATTGCAACTGCCTCGAAGCCCGAATACAAAGATAAACCATGGCTTCGTGAGCCAAATCGCCTTGACGGAATTGCTCCAGGAAAAAGGCTGGCCATATGAGCTGGCGGAAATGGTCGCTGATGCGGTTGGGTGTCACCACGGGGAACGTATTTCTCCGGTTAAATTACAAAATCTGGAAGGTGATAGACGTGCAATTGGCAATGAAGGCTGGGACCAGGCTCGCCGAAGCCTGTTGGAATCTTTGCTGGATGTTTTCAGGCCGCAGAAGGAGCCAACCAAGCTGACTCTTTCAGGTCCCGAATTCATGCTGTTGTCGGGACTTACGAGCTTTGCCGACTGGATTGGCTCCAATGAAGATTGGTTTCCCTTCGGAACCCTCGACGACTGCTTGGATTTACAGGGTTGGTTTCAAAAGCGTAGAGCCAGTGCCGACCAGGCCATGGACGCAATCGGGTGGAAAACTCGAACCCCGCTTTCACTGGAGCAAAAGTCCTTCGAACAGGTATTCGGCTTTGTTCCGCGCCCCTTGCAGCAGGCAGTCTCCGACGTCCTTGCCGATATGAGACAGCCGTTCATCCTCCTGGTGGAAGCTCCTATGGGTGAGGGTAAAACCGAGGCGGCCTTCTTCGCGCATTTGGACCTCCAGCGTCGTTTCGGGCATCGTGGCTTGTATGTGGCCTTGCCGACCAAGGCCACCGGGAATGCCATGTTCAAGCGCACCCTCAAGTTTTTGAAGGACCAGGGGACGGATCGAAAGCTCGATTTACAACTATTACACGGTGGGGCATTTCTTAACGAGACCTATCAGAAATTGCGCGTTTATGGCATCCACGATTCTACAAAAGGCGGAGGAATCCGCGCCGGAGAATGGTTCACGCACAAAAAACGGGCACTCCTGTCGGAATATGGTGTGGGAACAGTGGACCAAGCTATCCTTCCGATATTACCCGTGAGACATAACTTTGTGCGTCTGTGGGGCCTTGCGAACCGTGTAGTGATTTTTGATGAGATACACGCATACGATGCCTACACCGGGACACTCTTGGTCCAACTGTTACGTTGGCTATTGGCATTGGGATCTTCCGTAGTTCTTCTTTCAGCGACCTTGCCGCCATCTATTCGACGCAAATTAGCAGAAGCTGTGAATGCATACCTTCAAGAACAAGAAACTGCGTACCCACGGCTTTCCATCTTTTCTTCTGGTGAGAAACCGGTTCAAAAGCATTTCGAGACAGACTCAGCGCGCCGCAAGACTGTACGTCTCCTAAGTATTCCATCGGACCTGTTCAGCATACGTTCTGCAATGGAAGAGCACCTCGTAAAAGGTGGAATGGGGTTGGCGCTTGTTAATACGGTGCAGAGAGCACAAGACTTGTACAGACTGTTCCCGGAGGGTGATACCTTGGAAAGGGAAGGATGGCGTGTCGGTAAGAAGCTTACCGATGGGACTGAAGTGTTCCTTTTTCACGCACGTTTTCCGGCTGAACAGCGGCAGCAAAGAGAGGATATGGCGCTGGAGATCTTCGGGCAAGGCGGGAAGAGGGAAGGCAGAAAAATCCTCGTTGCTACCCAGGTGGTTGAGCAAAGCCTTGACCTTGACTTCGACCTGATGGTCACTGACCTTGCGCCAATTGATCTTGTTCTTCAACGCGCAGGGCGTTTGTGGCGACATGAACGTGACATTATGGACCGCGCAAATATTTGCGAGCCGACCCTCATCGTTGCGGGCCTTGCAGGTGCAGAACCGCCTTCATTTGATGAACCCCTGTGGTGGGGGAATGTCTACCGCAAGGATCTTCTGTTGCGGACATGGATCCTGTTCAAAGCAGAACAGAAACAAAACCTGAACCTGCCTGAAGAGATCGACGGGTTAGTGCGGGCCGTATATGAAGAGGATGTGAAGGTCCCGGAGTTTCTACAGGAGAGAATGGATAAAGCCTTACTTGAGGGCGAGGGAGAGGCTCTGAGTAAACGCATACAAGCCAACCAGGCGATCATTGGTTTACCCGATGACGCGTCGTGGAATGATCCAGCGGTCTTCGTTCTTTTCGACGAGGATGAACCCGGCGTCCATAGGATGCTCATGGCCCAAACCAGGCTTGGCGAGGACTCTGTTATAGCTGTCCCACTATTTCAGGAAGATGGTCTTCATACAGAAACAACACCGAACTTCGCACAGGCCAAGCAGTGGTTCCTGCGGGCCATGAGTCTGTCTCGCAAGGGCGTTGTGAAGAAACTTAAGTCCTTGGGAGTGCCGGAAGGCTGGAAAAAATCACCGCTGTTGCGCAACTGCTTCCCTCTGATGATAAACACAATGGGATACTGGATAGAGGATTCGACAGTGCGTATGGATGACGATCTAGGATTGGTGTACGAATCAAAGGAGGCAAAATGAGCCGATTCAATCTGATTGACGAGAAATGGATTCCTGTACGATTTCCCGATGGAACTCGCGACGAACTCGGCATACTCGATACGCTGTTACGATCCAAGGAGATCGTAGACATCGAAGATCCTTCGCCGTTTGTGGTAGCCGCTCTATATCGCTTTTTACTTGCGGTTCTATATAGGGCATTAGAAGGACCGACCGACCCAGACCAGGCCAAAGCCCTTTTCAGGAACGACCTACCGGACGGAAAGATCACATCCTATTTACAGAAATGGCGAGACCTGAACCGGTTTTGGCTGTTTGACGAAAAGTATCCCTTCGGTCAAATTCCGACTTTCGAGCCAAAGACTTGGAGGGCGTGGACGGCCCTTGCTGCCGAACACAATGCCGATAATGCCAAGGTTCTGTTCGACCATGTCAATGTAACTGTATCTGGTAGTATCAGCCCTGCTGCTGCCCTCCGGTGGCTACTTGCTACGCAGACATTTGCCGTCTCTGCGGGTAAAAGTGAGATATCTCATACAGGCACAGCTCCATCGGCTGGCTCTGTGATGGCCATTCCAATTGGCTTGAATCTGAAGGATACTCTTATCTTCTGCCTCATTCCTCAGAATAGGGAGATCATGCAAGCAGATGTTCCATCGTGGGAAAAGGAACCGGAGTCTCTGCAGTATCTGAAAAGCACAATTCGAGTTTTAGATAAGAAATCAGGGAAAGAGAAGGATCGAGCTATTGAGAGGAGCTCTACTGGAATTGTTGATCTTTTCACATGGCGGACCCGATCAATTGTGTTCAAGGAATCGCTTTCCGATGACGTTTCGGAGGTGGGTCTTGCTTCTGGGATTGGGTACATTGAGTCAGTGGTACTTGATCCAATGCTCAGCTACAACATTGTGGAAATTTCAGAGAGTGAAACAGAGGAAAAGATTAAGAAGAGAGTGCCGCTTCATTTTGAGGAAAAGGAATTCTGGAGAGATTTTGATTCACTTCTTCCTGATGATGCGCACCTTGCACCGAAGGTCATAGAAAATGCTGTAATGTTAAGCAAGATAGATCGCAAGAGGTTACCTAAGGGTATAATGATCATTGGACAGAGGTATTTCCCTCCTCGACCAAACATCGCTTTTTGGAGAAAGGAGTACTTTGTCCTTCCTGAGGCAATTTCAGGAGATCGCAACATTCGCCACGATATTCGCGACTTTTTGACCGCAGCGGAAAAAGCCGGACATGAATTGAAAAACGCATGCGAGGCCTTTGCGAGGGACATCCTGCGGCACGGTGAAAGGAAGGTCGAAAAAAAGGATATACGCAACTTTGTTGAACAACTGTCTGCGCCAGATCAATATTGGTCTGCTCTCGAATCAAGCTTTCACGAAATCCTACGTGAATACACCCTCGACCGGGATTTTGAAGTTATCCGCTGCCAGTGGCTGAAGTCAGTGCGGGAATCTCTGTTGTATGCCTGGGAACAGCATCGCGCTTCATTCTCCGTAGGCGATGCCTGGGCTATTCGTGCCCTCGTGAAAGCCGAAAGGTCCGTGAGGCGTAAACTAAATGAACTGAACGACGAGATCAGGAAACTCGAACTACAGAAGGAGGAATCATTATGAGCAGCTTCGTTAAATGGCTGGAAGGCCTGAACGAGAAGGACAGTAAGGTTAGGACTGTCTTGCGGCGCAGCCTTACCTTCGATCCAGGGATGTTTGTGCCCGCCTACCCCTATGTTGAGCCTTTCGTAAAGGATGAAGAAAGCTCTTGGCGGAGAGAGATGTATTACCTTGTCGCTGGCCTCTGGGCCGCCCATTGGAGGGAGGACCGAAGCGGGACTCTGTTGCCCATAGGGAAAGCGTGTGCAGTGTTCGACGCTGAGAAGAGACAGAAGACGAGCCAGGATGATCGGCGTAATATGTCCAGTACGGAGAGACGTTTTGTAACTTTGATAGACTCTGATCGCAATCAATTGCCACACCGTCTTCGCCAGTTGTTGGCCCTTCTAAAAGAACAAACCATAGACTTCGATGAACTATTGAAGGGACTTCTGCACTGGAACGATGGCCTGAAACGCACCCAGAACGCCTGGGCCAGGGACTTCTACCGCTATATGAATCCCGAAACCGAAACAACTAATCAGGAGGAAAGCAAATGAAGAAATTAATTGAAATCCATGCTCTGCAAAATTTTGCCCCATCAAACCTGAATAGGGATGACACCGGTGCTCCAAAAGATGCCCTTTTCGGTGGTTCCCGACGCGCCCGTGTGTCCAGCCAGTGTCTGAAGCGTTCTATTCGGCAACATTTTTCGGATCTGGTGAATCAACATACTCTGGCATCTGATGATATAGCCTGTCGCACCAAACGCGTTTTGGACGCCCTCGTGAAATCCTTGAAGGAAAAGGGCCGGGCCGAGGCTGAAGTGGAAGAAAAATCGCGTTTGGCATTGGCAGCCGTGGAACTTACGGTGAAGGATGATGGGAAGAGTGAATACCTTCTGTTTCTTGGGCAGCGTGAGATCAACAACATAGCCGATATTATCGATAAAAAGTGGGATTCAATCATTTCGTCCCAGACGCCCCCTGCCGAGGGGAAAAAGGCTGGAAAGGCCAAGAAACAGGCCGCACAGAATGCTGATCCGGAATTGAAGAAAGCCCTTGAGAAGGTCTTTAACGGTGGCAAGGCATTGGATGTGGCGCTCTTTGGGCGTATGCTGGCCGATATGCCCGAGAAAAACCAGCATGCCGCATGTCAGGTTGCCCACGCTATTTCAACCCATGCGGTGGAGAGAGAATTCGACTTCTACACAGCCGTAGATGACTTGAAACCCGAAGAAACAGCCGGTGCCGACATGATGGGCGCGGTAGAGTTCAACTCAGCCTGTTTCTATCGCTATGCCGTTGTTGACTGGGAGAAGCTAGTTGAAAATCTTCAGAAAGACACGGAATTGGCTGCCAAAGGACTGCGAGCTTTTCTGGAGGGTTTCGTTGTAGCTGAGCCAACCGGTATGCAGAACACCTTTGCAGCCCACAATCCACCGGAGTTCGTGGCTATTACGGTGCGACGCAACGGCGCGCCCCGCAATTTGGCCAATGCTTTTGAGACAGCCGTGCGCGTGAGAATCAATGAGTCGTTGACTAAAAAGTCGGCGGAGGAGCTTGCAGTAAAGGCCAAGGCTCTAAAAGCAGCCTTTGGTGGAGAGGAGCGGACATTCGCCTTGAATCTTCCTGGTATTGATCTCAATGGATTTGGCACCAAAGTTGATTCTCTGGAGAACCTGCTTTCTGAAACGATGAAGGCACTTGCTGCCGAAAAGGAGTGACCCATGCCTACCTTGCTGCTTCGCCTGGTTGGGCCCATGCAGTCGTGGGGAACAACCAGTCGCTTTGACCAACGGGATACCGGGAAAGAGCCAAGCAAGTCTGGTGTCATCGGAATCCTGGCAGCCGCCCAGGGGATTGATCGCGAGAATTGGATGGACCTTGAACCTCTTACACGCCTCGTCATGGCTGTCCGTCACGACCGTCCCGGTGTACCAAAGCGGGACTACCAGACAGCGGGATGCGCTGTAACGGACAATATCATTAAGGCTGATGGAACCTCTTCCAAGGATGGTGTCGTTTCTCAGCGCTTATACCTCGCTGATGCGGCTTTTCTCGTTGGCTTGGAATGTGACGAGCGATCCTTGCTTGAACGAGCTCATTCCGCGTTGTGTAACCCTGTCTGGCCCTTGGCCTTGGGGCGGAAATCCTACGTGCCTTCCGAGCCAATTTGGATCGAGGACGGAATCCAGGATGCTTCTTTACAGGCCGTCTTTGCAAGGTGGCCGTGGATAGCGTCACTGCGGAAATGGGAGGCCCCCCCGGAAAAACTTTTGGTCTCCTTTGAGTCCAAAGACGGATCAGGTGTTATGAAGATGGACCAACCACTGTCGTCATTTGCCGAGCGGCGCTTCGGGGCGCGATTTGTGCGCTCAGAATGGATTCCCTTTCCATAGGAGGTGGCCCATGTTTCTGAATAGGATACATCTTGATCTACGTTGCCGGGAAGTTCGACGCGACCTTTCTGACCCCTACCAGCTTCATTCTACACTGTGTCGGGCCTTTAGCGAACCGGAGAAAAAGTGTACTAAAGGTGAATTTTTGTGGAGGCATGAACCGGAGACGGATCCGGCTGGATACCCGCGTATTCTTATACAAAGCCGGACGATCCCAGACTGGGCAGCAATTGGCGTAAAGGGGTGGTTAGCTAAAGCCGACCCGGCCATCAACCTGAAAGACCGGCTTAAGCTTGACGCCATCAGGGTTGGGCAGCGCTTTCGTTTCAGACTACGCGCTAATCCATGTGTAACCCGCAATGGCAAACGTCTAGGGTTGCTACGGCTGGAGGAACAGGAAACATGGCTTGATCGAAAAGGCCTGCAGCACGGTTTTTCGCTGCCGGTCCTTGCACCCTTAAACTCTGCCGAATTGTCCCGTGGTCGGGCTGATGTGCGAGTTTCTCAGGAGCAGATGCTTCGATGTAACCAGCGTTCCGGTAATGCTATCCACATTTTTTCAGTGCTATATGACGGAATTCTTACTGTGACCGATACGGACCGTTTCAGAAATGCTCTGCAAACCGGCATCGGACATGGAAAGGCCATGGGTCTCGGGCTTCTATCTGTGGTTCCGATAGAATGAGGATGTCTCGCTAATAGGTGCTGCGGCCTTATGCTGGTGCGAAGGATCTGACGAAAATTATCTGTTTCAAAGGAGGAGCGTTATATGACTTACTCCCGATTTGAAGAACTTCCTGTCTGGTTGGAGGCAATCCGGCTGGCGGAAAACGTCTACAACATGACGGAATCTAAGAACTGGACAGGCAGCCGCAGTTTGCGGGACCAGTTGGAAAGGGCCGCGCTCTCCGTGTCGAACAACATTGCGGAAGGCTTTGAACGGGGCACTACAAATGAGCTTTTGGCCTTTCTCTACATTGCACGTGGCTCAGCAGGAGAAGTCCGCTCCATGCTTTGTTTCCTTGAAAGAAGAGGGGGCTTTGCCAATTTCAAATCTCAAATTTCAAATTTGAAATCCATCGCAGAGAGTTGTTCGCGCCAGTTGCGCGCCTGGGCCGACCATTTACAGAATTCGGAAATCAAAGGTCAGAGACATCTAACCGAAAAGACACGGTCGAGTTACCGATCAAGAAAAGAGGCAGATGAATTCCAGAACCAGCTTCTGTCTATTTTACCTCCGGACCATCCTATGCGTAAAGGAAAGTAAGGGATTGCATTGCTGTAAAAGCGGCTGTTTTAAGGAGGCTAAAACATGAGCGAACCGATTCTCCCCCCTTTAAAACCCATTCCCATGAAGGATCGAGTCTCTGTCCTGTTTGTGGAAAAGGGAAATCTTGATGTATTGGATGGGGCCTTTGTGGTTGTAGATAAAAATGGTGTGCGAACACATATACCGGTCGGCGGTATTGCGTGTCTTATGTTGGAGCCGGGTAGCCGGGTATCCCATGCGGCTGTAGCCCTTGCCTCTCGGGTTGGGTGTCTGCTTGTCTGGGTCGGTGACGGCGGGGTGCGGTTGTATGCCTCGGGGCAACCTGGAGGGGCGCGTGCTGACAGGCTTCTCTATCAGGCCAAATTGGCCCTGGACGATGATGCCCGGCTGAAGGTCGTCCGCAAGATGTATGAAATGAGGTTCAAAGAAAAGCCGCCTGAGAGGCGCAGCGTTGAGCAACTCCGTGGAATCGAGGGAGTGCGGGTTCGTAAGATGTACGAACTTCTTGCCAGACAATATGGTGTTTCCTGGAAGAGCCGGGACTATGATTATAGCGATTGGGGAAGCGGTGATGTGGCGAACCGATGCCTGAGTTCGGCAACTGCCTGTCTTTACGGCATATGCGAGGCTGCTATCCTTGCCGCTGGATACGCCCCGGCTGTCGGGTTTATCCACACAGGAAAACCTCAATCATTTGTCTACGACATTGCGGATATTTTTAAGTTCGAAACCGTAGTGCCTGTAGCATTCCGCATTGCCGCCAGAAAGCCACATGATGGTGAGAGGGAAGTCAGGCTTGCATGCCGTGATGCGTTTCGTCAAACAAGGCTCCTGGCGCGGATTATACCAACCATCGAGGAGATACTGGCCGCTGGGGAGTTATCAATACCAACGCCACCGGTGGAATCAGTGGCCCCTGCTATCCCTAACAAGGAGAACATAGGTGATGCTGGTCATCGTGGTTGAGAATGTGCCGCCCAGGCTGCGCGGGAGATTGGCAGTGTGGTTGTTGGAGGTAAGAGCAGGTGTGTACGTGGGTAATGTATCGAGGAGAGTGCGCGAGATGATCTGGAATACGGTCTCCAAAGGGGCGGAAGAAGGAAACGCGGTAATGGCCTGGACCACAAATACCGAATCGGGTTTTGACTTTCTGACATTGGGAAAAAACCGCAGAATACCAAAGGAGATGGATGGGATTAAATTGGTTTCATTTCTGCCTGAAAATGGATCTGTTAATCAAGATTTTTTGGATGATAAAGGGTGATTTATTTTTAGTCGTCTTTTCGGTAGATTTTTAAAGCCCAAAATTGTCCAATAAATTTTGTGCATTAGAGGAAGTATGTTCCCCACGTACGTGGGGATGAACCGGCAACCATTTTAACCGTATCAACTGTTAATTCATGTTCCCCACGTACGTGGGGATGAACCGGTATTGTAAAAGGTCTATGTTGGAACCAACCTATGTTCCCCACGTACGTGGGGATGAACCGTGGCTTGATAGACGTGTCTTCCGTAACCGTAGATGTTCCCCACGTACGTGGGGATGAACCGAAACAGCAAACAGCACAAAGCCCCACGGCAATATGTTCCCCACGTACGTGGGGATGAACCGCTTATTCCCCATATCAGAGTCTTGTATTTCCTATGTTCCCCACGTACGTGGGGATGAACCGATACAAGTATGGTTGCTACCCTGGGCCTTACCATGTTCCCCACGTACGTGGGGATGAACCGACGCATTGATTGCCGCCATACAGTCCTTGGGAATGTTCCCCACGTACGTGGGGATGAACCGCCTGGCCGCGTCAATCCCGCGCAGATTTTTATATGTTCCCCACGTACGTGGGGATGAACCGGGCCTTTGGGCGTCTCGCCTTACCTATATATAATGTTCCCCACGTACGTGGGGATGAACCGATTCTAGGGGTGGGTGTTATTCCATTGATGATATGTTCCCCACGTACGTGGGGATGAACCGAAATGACGCCAGAAATGGGACAGGAACTTTATATGTTCCCCACGTACGTGGGGATGAACCGCTCAAGCAGCCTATAATGCAAGCACATTTGGAATGTTCCCCACGTACGTGGGGATGAACCGGCGTTTCTCAGGCTGAGATTGCGCGACGATATATGTTCCCCACGTACGTGGGGATGAACCGGACGCTGAGTATTCGGACGATCCGGAGGGGATATGTTCCCCACGTACGTGGGGATGAACCGNATATGTTCCCCACGTACGTGGGGATGAACCGGACGCTGAGTATTCGGACGATCCGGAGGGGATATGTTCCCCACGTACGTGGGGATGAACCGGACGCTGAGTATTCGGACGATCCGGAGGGGATATGTTCCCCACGTACGTGGGGATGAACCG
>LT984854.1:213069-295222 GCA_900258555.1 uncultured Desulfobacterium sp.
ATATGTTCCCCACGTACGTGGGGATGAACCGGACGCTGAGTATTCGGACGATCCGGAGGGGATATGTTCCCCACGTACGTGGGGATGAACCGATTGACAGCATGTTGCGGACAGCGGCGGTGATATGTTCCCCACGTACGTGGGGATGAACCGGAGGCCGACCAGGGCGATGTTTACAGGCAGATATGTTCCCCACGTACGTGGGGATGAACCGGGCCGTTATCACTCTGCGCAACATGAGTAAACATGTTCCCCACGTACGTGGGGATGAACCGCGATCGAGGCGGGCGGGACCTTTTGGGATTTCATGTTCCCCACGTACGTGGGGATGAACCGCCTCATTGCGGGCCATCCAGTTGTAATGACTTATGTTCCCCACGTACGTGGGGATGAACCGGCACTTATGGAGGTCTACAAGGGGGCCTCTGAATGTTCCCCACGTACGTGGGGATGAACCGGTTGCAGAGCTTACCCGTACCATTAACGGGATATGTTCCCCACGTACGTGGGGATGAACCGCAGTAGTCGTTATCACTTCTAAATATGCCCCAATGTTCCCCACGTACGTGGGGATGAACCGGCCTTGAGTACCATTTTATCGTCTGCGGGGATATGTTCCCCACGTACGTGGGGATGAACCGCAGTAGTCGTTATCACTTCTAAATATGCCCCAATGTTCCCCACGTACGTGGGGATGAACCGGCCTTGAGTACCATTTTATCGTCTGCGGGGATATGTTCCCCACGTACGTGGGGATGAACCGGCGGAAGACCTAAAAAAGTTTCGGCATAATCTATGTTCCCCACGTACGTGGGGATGAACCGTGACAGGAGGATCTAGTTTCCTGCCTATCTTTATGTTCCCCACGTACGTGGGGATGAACCGCCTGTTTGTTTGATTTCACCCTTCACCCTTCAATGTTCCCCACGTACGTGGGGATGAACCGCCTGCATCCAATGCGTCTTGAAGCGTGATGGAATGTTCCCCACGTACGTGGGGATGAACCGCCATCGTGCCATCATGGGGGCCTCTTTTTGGGATGTTCCCCACGTACGTGGGGATGAACCGCCGTCCCCGTATCCAGGCCGCCCGTCAGATAAATGTTCCCCACGTACGTGGGGATGAACCGCCTTCCCTCGTTCAAGGTCAGATATATAACCTATGTTCCCCACGTACGTGGGGATGAACCGCCGAACAGGGCAGCGCCCGCAAAGCAGATGATATGTTCCCCACGTACGTGGGGATGAACCGCTTACGGATGTACGGACCGTATGTAACAATACATGTTCCCCACGTACGTGGGGATGAACCGTAAGTTTCAAAGGTCTTATTGTCTTTTGTTAGATGTTCCCCACGTACGTGGGGATGAACCGTTTCATAACGCCCTCCTTTTTTCCGGCCTTTAATGTTCCCCACGTACGTGGGGATGAACCGGTTAACGCTGCATGTGGTCTCGGATGTGTCCAATGTTCCCCACGTACGTGGGGATGAACCGGAGGATGCCATGAGACTGGAAGAATTGGGGATATGTTCCCCACGTACGTGGGGATGAACCGCCGGTCTTGTTGGTCAATCCGATAATTGACAAATGTTCCCCACGTACGTGGGGATGAACCGGAGTAGCCCGTGGCATACAGCGCCCAAAACGAATGTTCCCCACGTACGTGGGGATGAACCGCATCCTTTCATTTTTTTTACCTCCTGTTTTTGATGTTCCCCACGTACGTGGGGATGAACCGTCTCTTGACAGATAGAATCTTACTACGTATCAATGTTCCCCACGTACGTGGGGATGAACCGGAAAACACCGGCAGGCTCAAGGGCAGTCTTATATGTTCCCCACGTACGTGGGGATGAACCGATAGACATCATCAATTGGTAGGCACCCATGAGATGTTCCCCACGTACGTGGGGATGAACCGCAGGGTAACTGATGGCCTACTGCACCATAAACATGTTCCCCACGTACGTGGGGATGAACCGGATTGTTAGTTTTTCCCGCTGTTGGCTTAAGGATGTTCCCCACGTACGTGGGGATGAACCGTTCCTGGAGTTGGCCGCACGGCTGATGGAGGCATGTTCCCCACGTACGTGGGGATGAACCGTGTTGATATCGCCATCTATAACCTATACTCCAATGTTCCCCACGTACGTGGGGATGAACCGCATATTATACACCTTGCACGGCTTATCCTGTAATGTTCCCCACGTACGTGGGGATGAACCGCTGCAAGTTGCGTGCAAGCGCTTCCAGCGCAGATGTTCCCCACGTACGTGGGGATGAACCGTTTACAAAATAGCGCGCCTTGACTGGACCGTTATGTTCCCCACGTACGTGGGGATGAACCGAATTCTTTTTTATGCCAAAAAAAGCCTTTAAGATGTTCCCCACGTACGTGGGGATGAACCGTGATAATAATTACTGTTTCGGGGCAGTAGGAAATGTTCCCCACGTACGTGGGGATGAACCGTCTTTTAAAGATGGCGGCGTTTATGCTCTAGGATGTTCCCCACGTACGTGGGGATGAACCGCCTGAAATAAAGCACCCTCCGCGTAATTTGATATGTTCCCCACGTACGTGGGGATGAACCGAGCAGCGTCAGGCTGCCATCAAAGCGATCCGAATGTTCCCCACGTACGTGGGGATGAACCGGCCAAAGGGTATCTGACGAGCCGGGAATACCGATGTTCCCCACGTACGTGGGGATGAACCGGCGCTCGATCGCGCGGTTAAAAATTTCATCACATGTTCCCCACGTACGTGGGGATGAACCGGGAGAATTTAAGCGCCGTATAATATCCCTGCGATGTTCCCCACGTACGTGGGGATGAACCGAAAACAACCCCGACAACCCTATAACAGGTGGTATGTTCCCCACGTACGTGGGGATGAACCGACATCAATTGAGGCTCTATGTTCTGGTTGTAAATGTTCCCCACGTACGTGGGGATGAACCGGAAACGGGGCAGACTGCGGCAACTATCGTAACAATGTTCCCCACGTACGTGGGGATGAACCGGAATGCAGCATTATATCGCATGTAGGCATAGGATGTTCCCCACGTACGTGGGGATGAACCACGTGGGAGAATTTCAAATTTGAAATTTGAGATATGTTCTCCATATGCGTGGGGATGAACCGTGATACAACCGGTCGCGATATTTCCCCATAAATATCATAATATTCTACATTCAGACAAAAATTTGGCGTATCGTAAAATATAATGATATTTATATGATATCGCTTGCAGCAGTCTTTTTAGTTGCTACGCTGTATCAAATATGACATAGATTGCGCGCAAGTTACATTTTTCAAGCGGTTTAAGGGCATGGATTCCTTTTTTAACCTCAAGACCCCTGAAGAGGTCTACAAAATCATTGAACAGTTCGGTCCCTCAGGGGAAGAGCCGGTTTCATTGGGTGCGGCTCTGGGCCGCATCCTTTCGCATGACATAATCTCCCCTGAAGACCTGCCGCACTTTGCCAGGTCTGTTGTGGACGGCTATGCGGTCAGGGCCAGGGACACATTCGGGGCCAGCGAAAGCCTGCCTGCATTCCTGGATGTTGTCGGCGAGGTCCAGATGGGACAGTACCCTGCGGCAATGGTTTCAGAAGGCCAGGCGGTCAGGATCTCTACAGGGGGCATGCTGCCCGAGGGCGCGGACGGGGCGGTGATGCTTGAACATTCCATGTCCATGGAGGGAAACACCATTGCGGTCAGCAGGCCGATATCACCCCTTGAAAACGTCATCCAACCGGGCGATGACTTCAGTAAGGGCTCAACAGTCCTTAAAAAGGGCCACTGCCTGCAGCCGCAGGACCTGGGTGTGCTTGCCGGACTTGGCGAAAGTCAGATCCCTGTCTATAAAAGACCCAGGGTGGCGATCATCTCTACGGGCGATGAAATCGTTTCCGTTGACAAACAACCCCTTCCCGGACAGGTTCGGGATATCAACCGCTATACACTTGGCGCATTCTGCCGGAGAAACGGTGCGGTGCCCCTTCACATCGGCCTATGCCCGGACAGTTTTGAGACGTTAAAGACATCGGCCGAAGAGGGCCTAAGCCGGGCGGATACGGTCTGGATATCAGGGGGAAGTTCTGTCGGGACAAGAGACATTACACTCAGGGTCTTCGAGGCACTAAGCGATTTTGAACTATTGGTCCACGGCATATCCATCAGCCCTGGTAAACCTACCATCATCGGCAGATCCGGTTCACAACCCGTTATAGGGCTTCCAGGCCACGTGGCCTCGGCACTGGTTGTTGCCGAGGTCTTCTTGACGCCGCTTTTATCACGGCTGTCAGGCCGTGATCTTATTAGTGGCGTTCAACAACCCTCGGTGGATGCAATACTTGCCAGAAACATTGAATCTGCTAGCGGCAGGGAAGACTATATCAGGGTAAGGCTGATCAGGGAGGCGGATGAGCTTATCGCCGAGCCTATTTTCGGCAAATCAGGCCTTATATCAACCCTTGTGGAGGCAGACGGGCTTGTTCGCGTGGCAATGAACACAGAAGGACTCTATAAAGGCCACAGGGTAAAGGTCCTGCTTACCGGAGCATTAAGATGAAGAGGCAGGTCTATCTGGAAATGAAGTCCCTTGAACAGGCAAGGGATCTGTTCTTTTCCCGCATCAACCTTGAACAAATACGCGCGGTGGAGTGCGTGAGTGCGGAGGACTCTCTGGGCCGCACAACATCCGAGGCCGTATTTGCAAAACTATCTGCGCCGTCATTTCATTCCGCTGCCATGGATGGTATCGCGCTCAGGGCGGAGAGGACCTATGGCACAACTGAAAGAAATCCACGGGTATTGTCACTGGAAGAGGATTTTGCCTGGATCAATACCGGCCAGCCCTTACCCGAGCAGTTTGATGCAGTGATCATGGTTGAAAAGCTCCACGAGGTGGATGAAGAGCACGTGGAACTGCGCTCTCCAGCGCATCCGTGGCAAAATGTCCGCAAGGTGGGGGAAGACATTGTGGCCACCCAATTGCTTTTCCCCAAAAACCACTGCATCAGGCCTTATGATATCGGAGGTCTGGTAAGCGCAGGAGTCTTTTCCGTCAAGGTCTGGAAAAGGCCTCTGGTGGCCATAATCCCCACTGGTTCTGAACTTGTAAGCTATAACGCCCTTTCCGGAACTGAGGGTCTTTCAGGGAACCGGCTGATCGAGTACAATTCGCACGTGCTCGCAGCCCTGGTCCGGGAGGCGGGCGGCATACCTTTAGTGTATGACATCGTGCCTGACTCTGAAGAGCAGATAGCCTTGACTCTAAAAAAGGCGGTTGAATCAGAGGCCGTTACTGTAATCATAAACGCCGGGTCATCCTCCGGAAGCAAAGACTATACGGTCCATGTGATCAGAGACATCGGAGAGGTACTGGTCCACGGGGTGGCCATGATGCCTGGAAAGCCCACGATCCTCGGCATGGTAAATGGAAAGCCTGTGGTCGGAAACCCCGGCTATGCGGTCTCTTCGATCCTCTCTTTTGAGCAGTTTATAAAACCCCTGCTGCATATGCTTCAGGGAAATCATCCCCCTGGCCGCAAGACCATCAAGGTCTGGCCCACCAGGGACATCCCTTCAAAACTGGGGACAGAGGAGTTTTTGAGGGTGTCCATCGGCAGGGTGGGGGAAAGGTATGTGGCCACCCCGCTTGAAAGGGCGGCCGGTTCCATCACCACCCTTATAAGGGCGGAGGGGATTATCCGCATCCCCGCACTCATGGAGGGAGTCACCCAAAGATCGCAGGTCGAGGCGGAACTGCTTGTAGATGAACATGAACTCGAAGACACGGTCGTCATCATCGGAAGCCATGACATCACAATTGACATCCTGGCCGATGAGATCAGGCAGAGGGGATATGACATCCGCGTCTCCTCCGGAAATGTGGGGAGCCTTGGGGGACTGATCGCGCTAAAGAAAGAGACCTGCCACATGGCGGGCTCCCATCTTTTGGACACGGAAACGGGCGAATACAATATTTCCTATATCAACAAGTACCTGAAAGGGGTCGGGATCAGCGTATTTAATCTGGTCTTAAGGGACCAGGGTCTGATCATACCAAAAGGAAACCCAAAGGGAATCAGGGGCATTGAAGACCTTGAAAGGCAGGATATTACTTTTGTCAACCGGCAGGCCGGCTCCGGGACCAGGATACTTCTGGATTTCAGGCTGAGGCAACTGGGTATTGACCCTGCCCATGTCAGGGGATATGATCACGAGGAATACACACACATGGCAGTTGCGGTGGATGTATTGAGCGGTGCGGCAGACTGCGGGCTGGGGATATTTGCAGCGGCCAGGGCCCTTGATCTGGATTTTATTCCTGTGGAAAGAGAACAATATGACCTTATAATCCCAAGTGAGATTATTAACCAGTCAAAAATACAGTCGGTGCTGGATACAATACGATCAAAGAATTTCCGTAACAGGGTGACAGCCCTTGGGGGTTATGATCCAGGCAACAGCGGCAACCTCTGGAAGGAGATAGTCTAGACGTGAGCAAGCAAGGTGAGCCCCCCATTATTTCAATAGTAGGAATGTCCGGCTCCGGAAAGACGACCCTGCTTGAAAAACTGATTCCAGAGTTGAAAGGCCGAGGGCTAAGGGTGGCGACCATCAAGCATGATGTCCACGGTTTTGAAATGGACAAACCGGGCAAAGACAGTTGGCGGCACAAACGGGCGGGTGCTGCAACCAGTATGATATCCTCTCCCTTTATGATCGGGATGGTCATGGATGCGGATCATGATCACAGTCCGGAAGAACTGGGCCGCTTTTTATCCGGCTCGGATATTATTTTAACTGAGGGATATAAGCAAAAGGGGAAGAACAAACTGGAGGTCTTCAGGCCGGATGGCAGCGGGGAAGAACCGATTTGCAGAGACGACAAAGACCTGATCGCCCTCATAAGCGATATGCCGTTTGATCTTGGAGTGCCGCGATTCACGCTGAATGATATCAGTGGGTTGGCCGATTTCATCATATCCCGTTTTGAGCTTGCCCCATCCTAGGCAGACAATCATCTCTCCTGTCTTTCCGAATAAATGTCCGGGGGCAACTTCTTCTTGAAAGCTGGGGATTCTCGTTATACAAATGTCAGGGGATGATTCCCTGTTTTTTTTCTATCATCAATATCAATATTTAGTTAATATCTTCTCCTTAATGAGGTTACTATGATAGGCATTCCACTAATTATAGAGACGCCCGTCGGTGCATTCGGTAATGAAATCGTCCAGATGATCTTTCATGCAGGACCGGTGGTCAAGTTGGTCCTGGTTATCCTTTTGGGCTTTTCCATAGCCTCGTGGTCTATTATTTTTGTCAAATACCGGCTGTTCCGTCTGGCCAATAAGGAGACCGAGACCATTATGGAGGTCTTCTGGGAGAGCAAAGGGCTTAAAAAGGTGCATGCGGCCAGCAGGGATCTTGCGTTCAGTCCCATCGCCAGGCTCTTCAGGGCCGGGTATTCGGAGCTCGCCCGTATGCAGCAGATCCAGACATCACTGAATGCAGAGGCCGGGTCCAACCCATCGGGCACAGACAAGTCGTCGCTGTCTCAGAAGAACCTTATGGACCACCTGGAGCGTTCTTTGAGAAGGGCGGAGATTGATCAGGTCAACAGGATGGAACGGGCCTTGGGGTTTCTTGCCACCACCGGGAACACCGCCCCCTTTATCGGCCTCTTCGGCACTGTCTGGGGGATAATGGATTCCTTCAGGGGCATTGGTCTAAAGGGTGCTGCCAATCTTGCAGTCGTAGCCCCCGGGATATCAGAGGCCCTCATAGCCACGGCAACAGGTCTGGCTGCGGCCATTCCGGCAGTAGTGGCATTCAATCACTTCACCCAAAAGATCTCTGCCCTGAGGGCGGAGATGGATATATTCAAGGCGGATTTTTTGAGCATGATCCAGAGGCAGCTTTTTAAGGAAGACATATTGCCCAAAAAATAATAAGCAGCACCTGAATAAAAAGGCCGTTCAGGCGCAATTTTGAATTTTTAATTGTAAATTTTAAATTAAAAGGAAATACTTTTCCGCCTTGGGCGGAATGACGCGGTTTAATTATGGCACACACAGGCGATAGCAAAAGTATGATGTCGGACATCAATGTCACGCCGTTTGTTGACGTGATGCTGGTGTTACTGATTATCTTCATGGTCACAGCCCCGATGATGACACAGGGCGTGGAGGTGAATCTCCCTCAGACCACCACCACCCGTGTCAAGACGCAGGAAGACCCGTTGATTCTGACAGTCAATAAGGCACAGGAGATCTTTATTGAGACACACAGAATAATGCCCGAAGACCTTGAAATAAAAACCCGGAGTATCTTTGAAAACAGAAGGGATAAGGAGTTGCTGTTGAAGGCTGACAGAGATGTCCCCTATGGGTTTATCATGCAGGTGGTGGCAAAGGTGAAAAAGGCCGGGGTTGATAAACTGGGTATGGTCACTGAACCAGTGGAATAATCAGCAATGGATGTATTACCGTTTCATCCTGCAAGCGACATGTTTGCCGAGCAGAGGTGGAAGAAGATGTTCACCATCTCCTTTGTCCTCCACGTGGCGCTTTGTTCCCTGGTGCTGATTGTCCCTGAGCCGTCGTTTTACAAAAGGTCCCCGTCGGTCATCTATGAGGTGGACCTTGTGGATATGCCCGGGGGCCAAATGTCCGGTCCTGCAGGAGGAGGCCCGAAGAATGCAGCGCCGGCAAAGGCCCTGTCCGCCCCGCCGAAGGCCGCCCCTGCAAGGCGGCTGAGCACGCCGAAACCTGAGGCAAAACCGGTTGTAATCGCCAAAAAAGAGATCCAGACAAAACCCCAGCCCCTGAAGCCCTTGCCCGAGCCTGCTGTAACTAAGCGGCTGGATAAACCTGAGCCGACACCGAAAACCGTAAAGGAAGACAACAAACAGGAGACACAACAAGACGACCAGGAATTGATTAACAGGGCCTTATCAAAGGTTGCGGCCACGGTAAAAAGCTCGTCTGATGAAAAGGCTACCCAGGCTACAAATCAATCGCCCGGGACCGGCAGGGGTACCGGGACAGGTGGGGGAGGCACAGGTGACGGAAGGCCCGGCGGACAGGGCGGAGGCAACAGGGTAGCCCTTGGTTTATACACGGCTGAGGTGAAGGTGAAGGTCACAAATAACTGGTCATATCCGGCTGCACTGAACGGCCAGAAGAGCAATTGCGAGGCTGTGATCATTGTGACAGCCAACAGTGACGGCACCATATCAAAGATTGAACTCAAACGTTCCTCTAACAACCCTATTTTTGATCAGTCGGTCATAAAGGCGATCAAACGCTCAGAGCCCCTGCCACGTCTTCCCGAGGGCTATGCTTCACAGGCCGAGGAAATCGAGATTACATTCAACTTGAGCGAAATGGAAAACCAATAGACATTCGGAGGCATTATCAGCGATGCATTGTAAATTGAAGCACACCCTTGCAAGCAGGGGCCAAGGTTATTTTTTCTTTCTATTTATTTGTTTATTTATTGTTTTATTATCTTTTCCATGCATTAGTCGGGCAAGGATTTATATTGATATTAATGCCCCTTCATTCCAGAAATTCCAGATAGCCATACCGGAATTCGGGAGTCTCACCGGCCAGAATCAGTGCGGAGATTTTGGAGCAAATCTCTTGTCAGTGGTTTCAAGCGACCTTGATTTCAGCGGCCTTTTCAGCATCATAGACAAAAAGGCCTATCTGGTGGGGCAGGCCGCGGGTCTGAGCGCGGAGAACATTAACTATAAGGACTGGTCTGCCATAGGCGCTGAGCTTCTGTTGCTGGGAACCTATGCCTGCTCCGGCGGAACCCTGGAGATTGAGGCCAGATTATTCGACGTATTTTCAGGCCAGCAGGTCCTTGGCAAGAGGGTGTCAGGCAACAGGGACCACTATCGTTATCTGATCCACCGGCTGTCAAACGAGATTGTCCAAAAGCTGACCGGATACCCCGGCATATTTCTTACGAAGCTTTCCTTTATTTCAGATACATCGGGAAACAAAGAGGTCTATATCAGTGATTACGACGGATACAATGTAAAGCAGATCACCAGGGATCGCAGCATAATCCTGTTGCCGAGATTATCCCCTGACAGAAAAAGGATTACCTATACCTCTTATAAGGAAGGAGAGCCGATCCTTTATCTCCGAAATCTGGAATCAGGCAGCGTAAAGCGGCTCTCAGGCGGGGGCCCGGGTATGAACACCGGCGGATCATGGGCGCCTGACGGCGATAACCTTGCCGTGACCATCAGCAAAAAGGGCAATCCTGACATATATATCATAGGCCTTGACGGCGGTATAACCGACCGGCTTACCACATATGACGGGATTGACATCTCACCGACTTATTCGCCTGACGGCAACAGAATCGCATTTGTATCCGACCGCTCCGGTGCCCCACAGATTTACATCCTCGGTATGGGAAGCGGCAAGACTTCAAGGTTGACATACAACATGAAATACTGCACCTCTCCATCCTGGTCTTCCCTGAACAGGATCGCCTTTGCAGGTATTGATGGGGGAAGGCTGGATATTTTTACAATAGATGCAAACGGGGGGCAGGCGGTCAGGTGCACCAATGGCCAGGGAAAAAACGAAGACCCCTGCTGGTCTCCTGACGGCAGATACATTGTGTTCAGTTCAAACAGAAGCGGCCGTTATAACCTGTATATTATGAACGCCAATGGTCAAAACCAAAAAAGGATCAAGGCGCTTTCAGGAAACCAGACATCCCCTAGCTGGGCGCAGTAAAGCGATGCATACCCAGGCGGGGAAAGGATTTGACATTTGCCCTTTCAGGTCCGCATTTTTTCTTGAATTTTTTTTTGGTTTGGTAGTAAATACGTTTACGTAACATTTTAGGTGTTTCAAAAAAGGCTTAATTGCCCGAAGGCTGTCCGAGCGTATATTAATTCTTATCAATTCCTATCTAAGGAGGATATCAGATGATGAGAAAAGGTTTTTGGAATATTCTTTTTGTGTTTCTGTGCCTGGCCCTGATGCTGACGGTAGGCTGTTCAAAAAAGAAGATTGATACTTCACCCACAGAGGGAGAATCCTCTACCATGGGCAATGGCGCCATTCAAGACCTTGGCGATGGCGCCCGTGCCGGAGATGCGGTGCGTGACAAGCGATTAAGCGAGATAGAAGGTGAGGAGGGGGCAACCCACGGAGATGCAACCATCTACTTTGATTATGACAGCTCAGAGTTGAGCTCTGACGCCCAGCGCACACTTAAAAAGGTGGCATCTTATCTCCAATCAAATAGTTCCGCTTCTGTAGATATTTCCGGTCACTGCGATGAAAGGGGTACAATAGAGTATAACCTTGCCCTTGGTGAGAAAAGGGCGCGGGCAGCAAAGAAATTTCTTGTCGCCCTGGGAATATCCGGCGATCGCATTTCATGCATCAGTTACGGCGAGGAAAAACCCATTGATCCCCAAAGTTCTGAGGAGGCCTGGGCAAAGAACCGTCGCGATGAGTTCGTGTATATAAGGTAATGTGGAATAATCAGATTTCAGAGGAGATATCTCCCCATGCGGAAGGGTGTCTCCTCTAATACTGACCTGAGCGCGCCATGGGGGCGGACCATTCTCACTGCCTCTTGAATAAATAGGAGACGCAATCTTGAGCAAACATGTAATTTACGCCTTTGTCTCTTTTGTTTTGTCTCTTCTCTTCTTGGCTTCATGCGCCACAAGGGGAGATGTCTACGCCCTGTACAATAATATGAAGGCGCTGAATACACGGCTGAGCAAGGTGGAAAAAGGCCGTGAGAGTGTGGCCGAGGCAGGGGCCGAGCTTGACGGAATAAAAGAGGAGTTGCGCAGGATTTCAGGGGAGCTGGAGGAAAACAGTCACCTGGTAAAACGAGTTTCCGCACAAGACCCCAAACAACTGGAAGACATAAAAGTGCGGCTGTCTGCATTAGAAGAAAAGGTCTCCCAGATTTGCAAGCGCCTCAATATGGAAGAAACGCCTGCTGCAGCCCAGATAACACCGGGAACGGAAACTACTGGTGAAGGGCCCCCTGCACTAGTGACCAGGCCACCGGCAGCAGAAGGTGGACCAACAGCACCCTCCGGGGAGGGTGAAGGACAATCGGTCTCCCCTGAAGAGAAAAGTTATGCTGATGCTCTTGCTTTAAATAGGGAAGGAAGGCATGCGGAGGCGATCGAGGCCTTTAAAGATTTTATGAAAACCTATCCCAAGTCCAATCTTGCCGGCAATGCCCAGTTCTGGACAGGAGAATCATATATGGCCCTGAAAAAATACGAACAGGCTATATTGGCCTATCAGGAGGTCATCACAAAATATCCCAACGGAAACAAGGTGCCCGGTGCAATGCTCAAGCAGGCCATGTCCTTTATTGAGATAAAAGACACGATCAGCGCCAAGTTGCTTCTGCAAAAGCTTATAAAGAAATATCCTAATTCAGATGAGGCAAAGACCGCCGAGGCAAAGCTGAGTACCTTGAAATAACGAATAACGGTTCATATTACCGGGTCGTACCCTGAAACCCCTGATCCGTTAACCATCTCAGGCGGCTGGCCGGTGGATTCCAGCACACTCCCCCACAACCTCCCATGAGGATCAATCCTCTTGCGCTTGGATACTGCAAGGGGGATGGGTACGTGTGTGTACTCCCCGTTCCAGTATCCCACCAGCATATTTGTCCTCCCGGACATTCCTGCATGGACGGCATTGTGGCCCAGGAGCAGACAGAAGACCGCGTCATGGGGATTCGCAGGCATGCTCCTTATGGTGTAACTCGGGTCTATGTATTTAAGATTTATCTCAAAATCCATTTTTTTGAAATACTGATTTATCTTGTCCTTGAGGAAAAGACCGATGTCCTGGAATTTGATGTTCCCCGAGGCATCCCGTTCGGTCGCTGCGGACATCAGCTCCTGCCCTGCGCCCTCGGCAACCACGATAACTGCGTGGCTTCTTGCCTCAAGTCGTTTTTTGAGCACCTCAAGAAATGGTTCCAGATGGAAAGATACTTCAGGGACCAGGCAGAAATTGACCTCGCTGTTGGCCAGGCTTGCATTGGCGGCAATAAATCCGCTCTCCCTCCCCATCAGCTTCACCAACCCTATGCCGTTTCTTGCGCCTGCGGCCTCAGAGTGTGCGGAATAGATCGCGGTCCTGGACTCTCCGACTGCGGTCTCAAACCCGAAGGACTTGTGCACGTAAGAGATATCATTATCAATTGTCTTTGGAACACCTATGACACTGATCTTGAGGTTGCGCTTGGCGATCTCCTCTGCGATCTTTTGCGCGCCCCGCAGGGTGCCGTCCCCTCCGATGGCAAAAAGGATTCCCACGTTCATACGATCAAGGGTATCCACCATATCTAAAATATCCTGTGGTCCCCGGGACGAGCCAAGGATAGTGCCGCCTGAATGCTGGATTTCTGCGACCCTTTTGGGCGTCAGTTCGAGGGGCTCATGCCGGTATTTGCTCGAAATACCCTCGTAGCCATAGCGGAAACCGAATACGTTTCTTACCCCGTAATGGTGGAAAAGGCTTAGAACGATCGCCCTGATCACATCATTAAGTCCGGGGCAAATGCCCCCGCAGGTTACAATTCCGCATTTGAGTTTTGAAGGGTCAAAAAAGATCTTGTCCCTGGGACCGGCGGTTTCAAAGCCGGGCAGGGCATCGCCATTTTTGAGTAACGGCATGATCTTTCTTGGGTCTGAGTGATAACTGACACGATCACCGTCGTCAACGAACTGCACTCCGCTCATCATTGAAGGGATGCGGCACTCTCCCAACTTGGCTATCTCAAAGTCAGACTCGTTGTAACTCATATGAACTCCGTAAAAGTATTTGATAACATGTCATGGAATGTATTCACCGAAAACAGTATGATGGTAAATTTTGCCTCTGTTTTTGTCAAGCACCCGAAGCAAATCCCAACAAAAGACCCTTCTCTATCGGGGTACTTCCGAAAGTCATTCGATATTAACAATAAATTCTCCAATTCTTGCAATACATATCCCGCTTTTGACAATAAAGCATTCAACCCAGTGCATTCCTTTGTAAAGCTTTGTTTCAGTCCGAACCAAGCCGCTGCCATTGTAAAAAGCATTTGGAGAAAAAAAGCTTGACGTAGTGCATTCCGTTTGCAAGAATAAACCGAATTGCTGTTCTGCGCGAAAAGCTTTACGGCGAATAGATGTTATAGATGTTGCGGGTGAGCCGCAGCGATTCAACAAAGGATAAAAAAATTTTTTATTTTAACAAGATACGTATAAGGAGGTTTGAAATGTTCAGACAAAAAACCGGTTTAATTATGGCGATTTTATTGCTTGTTGGACTCTTTATCACAGGAGTTGCTGATGCAGCACCGGATATGAGCCAATGGGTAGGCAAGTGGTTCAGCTATAAAGTGACCATGAAAGGGATTGCGGTTGCATTAGACGGTTCAAGTGTTCAAAAAGGCGGTGAGAAGGAATCAGGTTATTTAAAAATTACGGAATGGAATCAGCCTGGCGAATACTTTCAGATTGACACCTATTTCTTGGACGATGGCCAGTGGCAAATGGACTCTCTGACATTCCAGTTTATGGCGGGGAATGATCTTACTTTTTTATTTGTATCGAACGATGCAGATGAGGTGGTTATCGCTGCCCTCGTTAAGGGGAAACTAAAGGACGGGGTCTTGAGGAGCGCTACGATAAAAAGCTGTGGTGGAATTATTGTTGAGAGTGAAGATGATGAGGTTCATGCAGGCAATGTTTCTCTTTCAGCTAAAATGATTCCTGAAACAAAGGTGCCGGACGCAATAAAATAACCCTGACAAGCGAGGTATGGTGCGTTGGCCGAACCGAGCCGCCCCTCCTAAATACTGTCAGACCTATTGACAGACTCATTCTGGCATCTTGCATCCATAAAGCAGATAAGGGCATTGGCGAAACCGCTGATGCCCTTATTTGTATCTAGAAAAAATCAATTGTAAGTGGTCGGGACGACTGGATTTGAACCAGCGACTCCCGCGTCCCGAACGCGGTGCTCTACCAGACTGAGCCACGTCCCGACTGCACATCCCTATAGCCTAATTTTTATATTCTAGCAAGGATCATTTGCGGGCTAGGATATCAATAAAATTTTCCATCATCCTTGCCGTGGCACCCCAGATCACATCACCGTTGAATTCAAATGCGGGCGTCTTATATTTTGTGCCCCCGCCATCCTCCATGAGATAGGTCTTTTTTTCCTTGTGGCATTCGACAAGCACATTCCATGGCACCTTGATCAGTCTCTTTACCTCGGATCGGCTGATGCTGAACTCATAACGACTGGGAAACAGCCCGACAAACGGATGGACAATAAAACCGGATTCCAGCGTAAGGGCATCATCAATCCTGCCCAGAAGATCAACCACCTCTTCACAGGCACCGATCTCTTCACAGGATTCTCTTAGAACCGTCTCCTCGATGGAGTCATCTTCCTCATCCGCCGCCCCCCCCGGGAAGGAGATCTGGCCCTTATGGTGCTCGACCCTGTCGGTCCTCTTGGTAAACAGTACCTTATGGATACCTTCCTCCTTCATCAGGCCGATGAGCACCCCTGCGTGCTTGTAATGGGAAGGGGCATCATGGATTTGTCTTGGCTCTCTATTTTGGAGGGAGCGTCTTATCACCTCAGGCAAGTTTTCTTGATCATAAATCATCTGATACATGCCGTCATGTTGTTGGGGAAAAGAGTAGCATAAGCTACCCAATTCCATATGTTTTGATATAGCCATCGAATCGGGCCCTTATCACATCGTCAATGGGTGTCTTTTTTCCGTTGATCAGTACGGGCACCCTTTCATCATAAAGATACCCTACTACCTCCCTTATACCGGCAACAGTATGGACCGGAACACCGCTCTTGTCTACAAAATCAAGGACTGCGTTTTTGCCTTTCATTCCCTGAATCACATTGCCCTGTTCATCATACACCGCTGTGGTCTGCTCTCTGTCTACCGCAATACCGATGCCCGTCACCCTGATCCTAATGCCCATTGATTTTCGGGCGGCCTCTATCTTTTCCAAAAGCTCATACTTGGTGCCCATGGACGTGGCGACATCATCTACTACAAAAACCCGGCACCCGTCGTAAAACGTATTGTTGACGAACATCATCTTTGCCCCGGTTGCCTCACCGTGCGTCTTTGCCTCTTTTCTGTCATATTCAAAAGGCAGATCATATCCATACCCTTTCCACAGGGCAATAGAGGTCGCAAGGGCAATAGCGCTTCCCTTATAAGAAGGACCCAGAATGATATCGGTATCCTTGACAAGATCTTTCGACACCATCATTTCAGCAAAAACATTCCCCAGTTCCATACACAGCCTGCCGGTCCTGAACATGGCCATGTTTACAAAATAGGGTGTTGGACGTCCGTCTTTCAAGATAAGATCATCCGCAAAAAAAAGGGCGCCTGTTTCCGCCAGTGTTCTGGCCAAATGTCTTTTGTAATCATCCATATCTTTCCATCAACCAACAGCTGAGAGCGAACAACAGGTCGGGACTGTTTAAAACCAGGCCTTATGCATATGGCTTATTATACTCAACTCAGACGATGCTTCAATAAATATCTGGTGGATGTATTGGAATGGCGGAAATCACTATAGGGTGGTGGATTGACTTTCAATCGCCTCAAGGGCCTTGGGGATCAACTTTCTGATATAGACATCCTTGTCAAATGTGTTCATTTGAGAGTATTCCTCGGTGACGGGAAATCCCGGGCTCAGGACCGGTATCTTTGCGTGGAGGCTGGGCCCCAAACCTTCAAACCCGACGATCAACTCCACTAAGGGATATTCCTCACCCGGATATGCCTCAAGCCATCCCAGCCGTTTCATGCATTCAAACCGAATCCGGTCGAGCAGAAAAAGATACTGGTCAATGACCAATATCTTCTGCTGCGGGTTCAATTCCTCAAATTCAAAGCCCGAGCCTAGCCCCTTTAGATTCATGATCAGGTCGTAGAGGAGAAATGTCCCCTTGTCTCTTCCCTGTGCGAGGTAGCACAGGGTGTGCCTGGACAGGTGGCTTATCCTGGTCTTCAGGTCAAAGTCTTCATTAAAATGACTTTTCCAATTTCTGAAACCTCTGTTTGCCGCCACAACCATGCGGCTTTCGTTGAGGTCAATCACCTTCGACATCTGTTGACTCCCGGCCATTTTTTTCTCTAAAGAGTGCAACCGCATCTTATGCAGACCTGACTCTTCAACTGCTTTTTTCCACACTCAGGGCACATTGTAAAGTCGTTAAAGGAGGCTATCGAAACCCTTTGGCCCACGGGTTTTTTAATGTATTCCTGAATCTCAACCCTTCCACCTGCCTGGCGGACCGCACCGGCATATTGCATTGATATCTCGCGGTTGAGGCCTTCTTTTAGGACAACAGGGGCGCAATTGATTATTTTATCTACCAGCTCGGGTCGCGCATTGAGCAGGGCCATCCGTTTTTTGAACTGCTCTTTGTCGCCTGACAGACCATAAAAAATAACGCGATATTTCTTTGCCATTTAATTTCAATTTAGTTTAAACAGGCCTTGATAAAACCATAGAACAGCGGCGCAGGGTTTTCCATCCTTGACTTAAGCTCCGGATGGGCCTGGGTGGCGACAAAGAACTTCAGGTGTGGCAGCTCAATAAACTCAACAAGCCTTCCATCCCTGGAAGCGCCGGAAAAGACCATTCCGCCTGCCTCCATAATGGAATGATAGGCAGGATTTACCTCGTACCTGTGCCGATGCCTTTCAGAGACCTCTCTTTCACCATAAAGAGAATGAACCAAGGAGCCTTCTTTCAGGACAGCCGTATATCCCCCAAGCCTCATGGTTCCCCCTTTATCGCTGATTTCCTTTTGTTCGGGCAGAATATCAATGACGGGATGGGGCGTGTCAGGGGCCATTTCAGTTGAATTAGCCCCTTCGAGGTTACAAACATTTCTCGCAAATTCAATAACCGCCAACTGGAGACCCAGACAGAGGCCCAAAAACGGTACATTGCGTTTCCTGGCCTCACGGATTACCTCGATCTTGCCCTCTGTGCCCCTGGACCCGAAGCCGCCTGGGATGATTACACCGTCCACTTCATCTAAAAAGGATGTATCCTTCAGGTCTGTAGTTTCAATCCATTTAAGCACGATCTTGCAGGAAAGGTGGGCTGAGCAGTGGTTTAGGGACTCAATGATAGAGGCGTAGGAATCCTCCAGCTTGGTGTATTTGCCGCACATGGCGATAGTGATTTCACGTTTGGGGTTACGGATATTGTCCACCAGCCTTTTCCACTTCCTCAAATCCGGCGGGCTGTAGATGTTGAGTTTTTTATGAATGATCTCAGGAAGACCCTCCTCCTCGAAAATTATCGGGATCTCGTATATGTCCTCCACATCAAGCCCTGTGATCACCGCGCTTGGCTGGACATTGCAGAAGCTTGAGATCTTCGCCTTGATCTCCTTTGTCAAAAACTGAGAACAGCGGCCGATGATTACATCGGGAAAGATTCCACGCTGCATAAGGAGGTTCACACTCTGCTGGGTGGGCTTTGATTTCTGTTCGTTCACGCCGTATGGGATAGGCACATATGTAAGATGGACATAGAGTATATCCTGGCTTCCTACGTCATTTCTCAGCTGCCGAACGGATTCCAGGAAAAGTTCGTTTTCTATGTCGCCTACTGTCCCGCCGATCTCCACTATCACCAGATCGGCCTGCTCTTCACGTGAGACGTCAAAAATGTGGTTCTTGATCACATCCGTTACGTGAGGAATATACTGGACCGTCTTGCCCAGGTAATCGCCCCGTCTCTCCTTTTTTCTGACCATGTCGAATACCTTACCCATGGTCAGATTCCATTTGGACTTACAGGTCACCCCCAAAAAGCGCTCATAGTGGCCAAAGTCCATATCCACCTCTCCCCCGTCATCCAGCACAAATACCTCGCCGTGTTCAAAGGGGTTCATGGTGCCTGGGTCCACATTAAGATAACCGTCACACTTTATGGGGATGATCTTGAGTTTTGAAGACAGGAGATGGCCTATTGAAGCGGCGGCAATGCCCTTCCCAAGACCTGACAAAACACCGCCCGTAACAATAATGTATTTGGTTGGCATGTCCTTTGGTGTCTGCAATGTTGTGGAAGTTTTGGTCAGAAACTATATGTATTCGAAAAATTAGTCAAGCCCAGTAATTTCCGCTTATGAAAATACCGCCATCCCGACTTACCAGAATGGCGGTCTATTTTATTTAAAAACTATCCCCCCCACTTTCATCCACGCTTACATAGTCTCCCTCCTGGACTGATCCATCGAGAATTTTCATCGACAGAGGGGCCTGGATCAGACCCCCCACTACCATTTGTTGTTTCGCGCCAGCATATCACAGATAAGTAAGACAACTTTGTCTATGGACTGGAGTCCTATAAAATGGGGATTGTCAGGGAAAAGGCAGGGTTTGAGGAATCCGCGTGAACAAGGAAGCATTGATCACCACGTGTTGCATTCGCCGGTTGGGGAAGCCGATAGTCCTTCTAGCCTAAACGGGCGGAGAGATATGTCAGCATGTTCGAGAGTGTATTGAGTTTTTCGTAATCAGATTCGGGAATGTCTACCCCTAGCCTCTCATTGAGCCCGATCATAAGATTCAGAAAATCGAATGAATCTATGTCGAGAGTCTTTCGCAAATCCCCGTGGTGCGGAAGGGTCTTAAGATCGGCCTCCGGGGCTATCTCTAGCAGGATATCAAAAATAATATCTCTTATCTCTTCTTCTCTCATAATCTTTCGGCCTCCTGAAGATAGCGATGGAGCGCATTTAAAAACTGAGATCCTGTACGGCCGTCAGTGGCCCGGTGATCCCCTGCCAGGGTTGCACTCACAACCGGCCGAATTCCAATCATACCATTTTCTACCCAGGGCTGGTCCGTGATCCTTCCAAAGCTCACCAAGGCTACCTGCGGCGGATATATGAGTCCGAAAGCGCTCTCCACTCCCAGATCACCCAGGTTGGTCAGTGTAACGGTTGCATCTGTCATCTCTGAACTTCGTAACCCGCCGGACCTGGTTCTGGTAATGAGATCCTTCATGTCGACCATGAGTTCATCCAGGCTTTTCAGGTCTGCATGGTGAATAGCAGGAGCAATCAATCCTCCTTGCCGCAGTGCTATGGCAAACCCGACATGGATCGCTTCCACGGGCTGGTGTCGATCTTCAATCCAATAACCGTTAAGGGCCGGCACCTCGGTGAGCGCAAGGGCGGTTGCCTTTAGAAGAAGCACAACAGGGAGGATCCGATCCTTAACTGAGCGCTTTTTGTTTTCTTCTGTCAACCAACGCACGGCACGGCTCAAATCAATGCGTGTTTCAAGGTAGTAATGTGGAATTTCACGGTTGGAACGACCCATCGCAGCTGCTATGGCACGTCGCATGCCCAGTTGGAAATCGGCCCCTTCAGGGCCTGTAGGAATCTGCCACGCCGCTTTTCTTTCCGCCGGTTTGCCCGCGATTGCAGCCTTTTCCACATCCGCAAGGCTGATAGCGCCGTCCGGGCCCGTGCCCCTAACGGTGGTAAGGTCCAGGCCGAGCTCCTCGGCCCTCTTCCGAGCGGCCGGTGAGACCTTGATCCGTTTTTCCCCGCCGGCCTCCGCACGTAATTTTTCTCTGGTCTGTTCCGGCTGTTCTTTTGCGCGGTGCGCAGCGATACTACAGGCCTTGTATTGGAGTGGGGACTCAGTGCCCTCTTTTACTTGAGCCCCTTCATCCTGCTCAGCCGCGGCTGCCTTGATTTCAGTTTCCTGCTGTCCCTCAGTGCGGATCAGGGCTATTGGCGTCCCCACAAGGACCTCATCGCCTGGTTGGATCAGGAGTTTTTCGATTATGCCGTCGACGAAGACCTCAATTTCAATGACGCCCTTTTCCGTTTCCACCTCTGCGATGATGTCTCCCCGTTTCACATGATCGCCGGGCTTTACCTTCCACTCAACCAGCGTTCCCTTTTTCATATCTGTGCCCAGACTGGGCATGCGAAATTCAACCATTGGATTTCACCATCCTTCTTACCGTTGAAATAATGGTTTCAACTTGTGGCAGCGCCTTTTCTTCCAAGTGTCTGGGATAGGGCATAGGCACTTCGGCACCGCAGATCCGCTCTACCGGGGCATCCAGATCGTAAAAGGCACCTTCCATAATTCGCGCGCTGATTTCAGCGGAGATACCCCCACTCCGCCAGCCCTCGTCTACAATGACGGCACGATGGGTCTTGCTGATGGACTTAAGAAAGGTGTCATGGTCCAGGGGGCGCAAGGTGCGCAAATCAATCACCTCGGCCTGTATTTCTTCCTTGGAAAGCTGCTCCGCCGCCTCCAGGGATTTGAAGAGACTCGCGCCATAGGTAATAAGGGTCACATGAGTTCCCGTCCGCCTGATAAGGGCATGGTCAATATCCAAGGCCCCGGCATCGACAGGTAGTTCCCCTTCCATATTGTAGAGGGTGTTGTTCTCGAAGATGAGTACCGGATCAGGATCCTCCAGCGCGGTCCAGAGCATACCGCGGGCATCTTCCAGAGTCGCCGGCGTCAACACCTTGATCCCTGGTATATGGGCGTACCACCCTTCGAGACTATGGGAGTGCTGAGCCGCCAGTTGTTTACCGCCGCCGGTCGACATGCGGATGACGATCGGAACATTAAAAAGCCCTCCTGACATATGAAGATAGGTAGCCGCGTTATTCAGAATTTGGTCTGCCGCAAGGAGACTGAAATTTACTGTCATGATCTCCACAATCGGCCGCATACCTCCAAGAGCAGCCCCGATCCCGGCGCCGACGAAGGCGGATTCCGACAGGGGCGTGTCCCTGATACGTTCAGGACCGAACTCCTCCAGCAGCCCCTTGCTCACTGCAAAGCAGCCGCCGTAACGGCCCACATCTTCACCCATCAGAAAAACGCGTTCATCCTTGCGCATGGCTTCCCGAATGGCTTCCCGTACCGCCTCACGGTAGGTCATTTTCACTGTGTTTTTTATGCTGTTCATTCGGTCCTCCGATCAGAGTAAACGAAGCGCGTCAATTCCTCCACAGGTTCCCACATCCCGGCCTCAGCAAAGGCTACGGCATCGTCGATCTCAATGGCGATGCGCTCCTCCATTTCATGCAGTTCCGTATCCGTCAACATCCCTTTTTCCTTCAGTAGTCGGATGAACGAGGCGATAGGGCACCGTCCTTTCCACGCCTCTACTTCAGATTTGGCTCGATACAGTTCCGGGTCAAACATGGAGTGTGCCCGAAAGCGGTATGTTCTGCATTCCAACATTACAGGCCCTTTACCACTGCGCACCCTGGAGGCCGCTTTGTTCGCCGCCTTCTCCACGGCAGATAAATCCATCCCGTCCACAGCCTCGGCTTCGATATTGTAACCTGCAGCCTTGGCCGTGATATCCGTAACAGACTCGGAGAGTGCCAGGGCGGTTCCCATGGCATAGAGGTTGTTTTCGCAGACGAATAAAACAGGTAACTGCCAGAGAGCAGCAAGATTCATAGATTCATGAAATTCCCCTTCTGCCACAGCGCCTTCGCCGAAAAAGCAACAGGTCAAGCGAGGCCTTTTTTGCACTTTGTCGGCAAGGGCCAAACCCACTGCAATGGGAAGGCCGCCGCCTACAATAGCGTTACCACCAAAAAAGCGCGTCTTATCGTCGAACAAATGCATTGATCCACCCCGTCCCCGACTGCACCCCTCTCTTTTCCCGTACATCTCCGCCATGATTGAACAGGCGGAAATGCCACGAGCCAGGGCATGTCCGTGCTCCCGGTAGGTGGCCACAACGGCATCATCCGCTGTGAGAGACTGCATTACACCGACAGCAACGGCCTCCTCGCCGTCATAAAGGTGCATAAAGCCCCGTATTTTCATACTGCTGTAAAGTTCGGCGCATTTTCCTTCGAATCGCCTGATCAGCAACATTTGATAAAGCATATGGTGGTTGTGATCCCGCTCACGAGCCATGTGTATGGGTTCAGGAGTTTGTCCTGCGTTCATCTTTCCTCCTCCAGTGTTGATATATCGCCTTCAGGGAGCCCCAACTCCCGCGCCTTCAGCAGTCGCCGCATAATCTTGCCGGCCTTATTCTTGGGCAGGTTGCCCTGGAACTTAATTTCTTTGGGCGCTACTGCCGAACCCAATTTTTCTCGTGCAAAGCCGATTAGTTCCCTGCGAAGCTCATCGCTCGGCTCGAAGCCGGGTTTCAGGGAGACAAAGGCCATGACGACCTGGCCGATCATGGGGTGGGGTTTGCCGATGACCCCTGCCTCGGCAACAGCATGGTGTTCCATCAGGCCGCTTTCCACCTCGAAAGGGCCGACCATATGCCCTGAAGTCTTGATGATGTCATCGGCACGACCAACGAACCAGAAATACCCATCATTATCGCGCCTTGCCAAATCACCGGTGAGATACCACCCATCTGTAAAACAGGAGCGATAACGCTCTTCATCGTGCAGATATCCCCTGAACATGGAAGGCCAGCCCGGCCTGAGGGCCAGTTCTCCTTCTACATTCCGTTCCTGCACCACCTGGACCTTGTCTTCGGCGACCCTGGAGACAATCGCCGCCTCGATGCCGGGCAGGGGCCGCCCCATAGAGCCGGGGCGGATGTCCATGGAAGGAAAGTTTGAGATCATGATTCCTCCGGTTTCGGTCTGCCACCAGTTGTCGTGGATGGGGAGGCCCAGCAAGTCCCGGCCCCATATGACGGCTTCGGGATTAAGGGGCTCGCCCACACTATGGATCAAACGAAGGTTGGTCAGATCATGAAGTTGACGGGGTTCCGTGCTCATGCGCATCAGCCTTCGGATTGCTGTGGGTGCCGTATACCAGACGCTCACCTTCTGCTTATCCAGGATCTTGTACCAGCGCTCTGCATTAAAATCGGCCTCGTCTACAATGTTGGTGATTCCATGAAGCAGGGGTGAGATGATGCCGTATGACGTACCTGTTACCCACCCGGGATCCGCCGTACACCAGAAGATATCATCACGGTGAAAATCCATTATATACTTTCCCGTCATGTAGTGGATAAGGACCGCATTGTGCACATGAATCGCACCCTTCGGCATGCCGGTTGTGCCGCTCGTAAAATGCAAGGCCGCCATGTCCTCCGGGTCTGTCGGCGGGATTGTAAATTCGCCGGAGGCTTCAGCCATCATCTTCGTCATTGACCACAGACCTTCCCCTGCATTTTCCACTTCATCAACAAAGAGGATATGCTCCAGTTTTGGCAGACGGTTCTTTAGGTCAATCACTTTTTTCCTGTACAAACGCTCCGTAGTGACCAGGACCTTGACGTCCCCCCTTTGCAAGCGCTGGTAGATCGGCTCAGGCCCGAACGCGGCGAAAAGAGGACAGAAAACCCCTAAGGTTTTCCAGGTACCAAGAGCGGCAATATACAGCTGTGGAAGTCTGCCGGTGAGCACGGACACCCGTTCGCCTTTCTTTACCCCCAGGTTCTGTAAGACATTGGCGAAACGATTGCTTTGCTCCTGCAGGTCCCCATATGTAAAATCCAGGACAGTGTCGTTTTCTCCCAGCCATCGGAGGGCCAAGTGGCCCCTGAGGGGTCCGTTTGCGTGACGATCGACTGCCTCATGGGCAATATTAAGTCCTTTACCATCCGGCAATCCATCCAGTTCCTTGCGAATGTTTTCCCAGGAAAATTCGGCACAGGTCAGATCATAGTCCGAAAGGTTCGGCTGCACTCGGAAATGATCACTTATTTTCTTTATTGTCTCCCAAGCCATTGTCTTTTTTTTCATGGAGGTGATGGTGTCACTTAAAGCATGGTACTGAATCCAAACATTGCAACTTACGGATGAATATATCTTTTCTTTGAAACGTTAGGTGGAAGTCATATAAAAAATTCAATTTCCGACTGAGCTTGCGATACGGTATATTATTTTTCATAAAGCATGCCACAGGATTCGTTAAAAACATCACTTTTAATATCAATTAGTTACGTTGTTTCTCGTCGGGCTTGAGTTCTACCGTGTCACTTAATGTAGGAAAATTTCAAAATTGATTTAACAAAAATTAGAAATCAAGATAATGAATCGCACCATTTTCACAGGGCATAAGGCCTAAAATTCGCTATTATTGATCTTGAGTTAGCAGTCCCTACCAAAAAATCTTTAAAGAGTGTCCCTTTTTTTGCATGACACAAAAAACAGGGAAAAGATCAATCCTGGATAACTGCTGAGTAATTCAGCCGAAAGGTTCTCTGTAAGGGGGTTGGCCTTTATGAAGTGCCTTGTGTATGTGCTCGGACTAATTGAATATGGCGAATCCTGCAGGATGCAGCGACAGTTAATGCGGATGAGAATGGCGGATTCCATACCGGACGTATTGCTACTGCTTGAACATCCGCCCACCCTGACTGTAGGTAAGACAGGACGAATAGAAAATATTCTGACATCGGCTGAGCAGTTGAGGAAGGAGGGAATCAGCCTCTTTTTTTCAGACAGGGGGGGCGACGTGACATATCATGGTCCCGGCCAAATGGTGGCGTATCCGATTCTGTCCCTGAAAAATCGAGGAAAGGACGTGCACCTCTATGTTCATAATCTTGAAGAAGTTGTCATACGAACCCTAAAAGACTTTGCTATTGACGCCGACAGGGACAAAAATCATCCCGGCGTCTGGATAGACAGGAAAGAAATCGCTGCCATAGGGCTGAGGATAGAAAAATGGACCACAATGCACGGCCTGGCCCTTAATGTGAACTCGAACCTGTCCCATTTTTCACTTATAAATCCCTGCGGTTTTACTGAGAGAAAAGTCACCTCAATGAGCAAAATTCTCGGCCGAGAAATGAGTATGGAAACAGTGATCTCAAGATTCATCCCTCATTTTTCGGAAATTTTCGAAACCGTCATGGAGAGTGGTAGCCCTGCATAACCTAGGAGTTTTTATGAAGAATACCTTCCCACCCTGGATCAAATGGAAAGCCCCTGACCCGACGATTCTTCAAAGAATAAAGGGCATTATGGAGGACTTGGAACTCCATACAATTTGTGAAAGTGCGCGATGTCCCAATACGGGTCAGTGTTTTTCACAAAAGACCGCAACATTCTTAATCTTAGGTGATGTGTGTTCAAGAATGTGCACCTTTTGTGCAGTCAAAAAGGGCGTGCCGCAGCCTGTAAATGAAAAAGAACCGTTATCGATCGTGGAAGCGGTCCGCCGGCTTGCTCTTCACTATGTCGTGATTACATCTGTGACCAGGGATGATCTTGCCGATGGGGGTGCTTCCCAGTTTGCAAAAATCATCGACCTGCTCCATAAGCAGAGAAGTGATACGGTTGTGGAGGTCTTAGTGCCGGATTTTTTAGGCTCTTTCGGAGCATTGAAAGCCGTAGTGGCAGCCGTCCCCCAAGTGGTAAACCACAATATTGAGACTGTTCCGCGACTGTACGCCGGAGTGAGACCAAAAGCTTCCTACGAACGTTCTTTGGTCTTGCTTTCGAACGTGAAGCGCATTGATCCGTCAATCTTAACCAAGTCCGGTTTGATGGTAGGGCTGGGCGAAAGGAAAAACGAGGTGATCGAGGTGATGCGCGGTCTTAAGAGGGCGAATTGTGATCTCCTGACCATTGGGCAGTATTTACGGCCCTCACCGAACCACCACGAGGTCCTGGCATTTGTTACGCCGGAGGAGTTTTCTCAATACGAAAATGTCGCTCTGGAGATGGGCTTCAGAGGAGTTGCGTCCGGGCCGCTGGTGAGGAGTTCGTTTAAGGCGGAAGAGCTCTATCTAAAGGCAAAGAGCGAACAGCAAGCCCTGATTCTCGGTGAGTGAAGTGATAAAAACTTCCTTTTTCAGGGCCGAAGTATGGTTTGCTTAGTCTTGTGCATCAAGACGAAAACAAGGAGGAGTTCTGGGATCTGTGGAATCAGGAATCAGAAGAGTCCGTTGCCGCAATGATCATGTTAAGGGTCCTTCAGGACATCATAGTCAAGGAACTGGGCGGAAAGCAGACCAGGCCAACAGTGGATTCTCTGTCTTGTCCAAAATTTTCAGGGACCATGAGGGTCATACGCGTAATAGAAGAAGAGGATATCATCAAGAAGATCCTGTCCCTATTCATTGGTCCTTAAAGTGAATGGCGTACCCCTCTGCGAATTGGACATACATGGGTCGAAATAAAACAGACAACCTATCAGCCCACGTTAATTGACACCTCTGAAAATCGTCTTTTGAAAAAAGATATTGTCTATAAAATGGGTTATCTTTTTTTGTATCCATATTTATGCTCCAATAATATAACATACCGATAACCACCCGGGCGGTTCATACCCCGGTCTGGTTAATTGGATTGTTGGGTGGTCTCTTTCACAATTTTTGATAAAGTTTCATATACCCAGGCATTGAGGCTTTTCCCATCTTTTTTGGCTTGGACAGAGATGATTTTGTGGAGTTCAGGGTCGACGCGAACTACAAATTTGCCGGAATATGGCTTTTCAGGTTCCTCGCCACGAGCGGCACAAAATTCCAGATAATCGTCAACAGATTCACGAAAAGCCTTTCGTAAATCTTTGACTGTTTCACCTTGAAAAGTTACTACATCACGCAAGTTCATGACTTCGCCATGAAATATATTTGCCTCGTCATCAAATTCAACTTTTCCAAAATATCCTTTATATTCCATCATGGTAATACCCCCGCTTCCTTCAAAAATCTTCTTACCGATTTTACAGCACCTTTTTCTGTAACTCGAAGAGGGTGAGGCCTATGAAAAACGGCTTTAACGTCTTTCAAAGCAACTCTAACTCGTGAACCTCTTCCTTCCGAAACTTCAGCGCCAAGAGCAATAAATAGAGATTCGATATCAGACCAGGCGATATCTGAACGTTCAGGTTTTTCAAGTATCCAATTGAGGGTTTGCCGCTGTTTTTTATTCATGGAATATATGATACTGTTTTATGATATCATGTCAAGTGATTATTTTTTTACACTGACTCACCGCTTTTGCAATAGCTGATTTTAGAAGCTTATTGCTGATTTTGGTGTCACCCGAAGCGAAATGTATTATAATCCCATTGTCGAAACCGCCTTCGTATGTGAATTGTGTCCGCTTTCCAGGACTGCCGCAAGTAAACCCTAACGTTGCAGAAAATTTGAGGTCAAAACGTTCAAGATTTATGCAACGTTAGGGTTGACCCTATATGAACGAAATGCCGCACTGGGTCCCATGTAACTCTCCAGGCTTCTTCTGTCCCCATCCCATCCACCATTTGGCTTCTAAGTTCATGCGTAGCAACTCTTGCGGGATTCAGGAAGGTTAGAAAGGCATACCCTGAACCTATAAGCCAGAGCGCACTGGGATTGGGACTAATGGCGTTTTATGCCTCTGATTGAGCGTCGATGCGATTAAGGAGTGCAACAGGAGCCTGTCCCCATTTATCCTGGAACCGATTAGTTTTCCCGTTAAATAATGCCCACTGTACGTTATTGTCATTCACAACCAAACACGGTTTAAACCCAGTTATTCTCAATTCTACTTTTGGCAATGCTGTTAGAACTGATACCCATTCCATGCTTTAACTCCTAACATCAACATTCAGCGGCTTGGCCGCTGAATGTTTTGGTTGGGCTTTTGTGTTTCTCGATTGATATTTTGAATTACGTTATGTCAGAAATATTTTAGAAATGTCCTATGTCAAGGGCTGACCCCATGCCCCAGTATTTCTTTACGTCGAACATTCCGCATCACTTGAGAGGAGGGCGCCAGCCCTGCGAATCAAGTGCATGCGGTGGGTTATGGTTTTTTATTTTTCTTCAAAGCTTCAAACCCTCGCTTTCAGATTAAGACTTTTAATGAAATGGTTGTGCGGGGAGGGGGATTAATGCGTGGGTAGGGGGACAACTTTCAAATTTCAAATTTCACAATCTTAAATATTGATTTTTTAATTTTTAAGGATGTCCCCCTATCCACAGATTGGGTCAGCCAAAGGATATCGCCTCAGAAGTCGTTTTCGCGACCAACCGCCTAAAAAAGTTCTACACCTCCTTTCCAATTTTGAGTCAAGCCTTTTTCTTTTTATAATTGATACCCAATTTGTCCATCCTGCTTCTGAGTGTTTTTGTACAGCGGCGTTAAATTTCCACCCCAAGAAGCGTGATAAGTCGGCCTTTTTTTTAGTTTGACAGTATCAAACTTGTTTTGATTTTAGCAACTCGAAAAGCACTTTTGAGATAATTCAAGCCCTCTGAAAAGTGTCTCAGGTGTCTGCCTTATCTCTGGGGTATCATTTATACTGATGCCTGCTCCTTAAATCAGCAAAAGAGTCCCCTGCGATGGCAGGGCCTTGCGGGAATACTGGACAATAAACTTTGACTGATCCTGATCATTCTCGGCCACAATCACTGTGTCTCCCGCCTGCAGGCTGCCTGTGAGGGAAGTCTGCACCCTGATCAGGATGTCGGTCCTTAACCGGACCTGCACCTGCTGGAGGGCCTCGTACACCGCCTCTACCGTGCCATAGGTAAATGTGCCCGGATTTTTTTTCAGTAAGCCTTCAATCATCTCTTTAACGCCAAGAAGGAAACCGCCTCCAGCTCGCTGATTAAACTATTCGGCTGCCCCGTGATTCTGTGCTCAAAGACCTGCCCATATACATCGAGGCTACGCCTGGAACTCTGGAGCCTGACAATGTCCCCCGGCTCCAGGGCCGGCATATGCACCCCCAGGGCCAGGGATCTTATGATCCGGGCATGGGTGTGGGCATTAATCTCGGCCAGGGCACGGGCCTCAATAATGTCGGTTGATCGGTATATGGAATGCGAAATCTCATCCAACTCCACAAATTCCTTGACCTTAAAAATTTTTGATCCATCCCCATTCGCGCCGCTTACGACCAAATGCCAGGCATAACTGTCCTGAAAAAGAGAAACCGGCACAGACGCCCCGGACTGGTTTGAGAGCGTCACCTCAAGGACGGACCCGTAACCGTTAGATTCCCCGTTTGCCTGTACATTTGTCTGCGCCTGGGCATCGGCAGAGGTGAGATAAAGGCCGACCGAAATCTCCGTGCCCGTATCCGCAAGCCGGACATACCACACCCTGTTTTCGGCGACATTCCAGTTTATGACGGAAAGGGTCATTGCGCTACCTCCGAAACAACAGAGGAAATGCGTTGCGCTGTAATGGAACGGAACACAGGTACGCTGCCTATGACCTGAAGGGCAACGCCTAAATCCTTTTGGACGATCCCGTTAGTCGTTGATAAGAATAACGCCAAGTTACAAAGAATAAGCCCATCAGTCGCAGATAAATACAGATCCAGATTTTTAAATACCGCCTTCCCGGCCCAAAGTGGGGATGGCAGAGAGGCCAGAGATTGACCATAGGCGGTCATCCATGTCTTAAAGTTTTTAAACATGAATGCCGCCGCCTCCAGAAAAGCCCGCCCGTTTGAAAAGCCCTCATATCTTGCTTCCAGCTCGGCGCTTATGTTTTCAAAACGTTGCAGCCATGCCGCCAGCGGAATTTTTTGGTCATCATAATGTGTTCCCCATGTGATGATGTTCAGACCGATGTCATCATCCATATTCTCGTAATAGGCGCTGAGAAAACTTGCAAAATCCTCGATGTTCCAGCCCGCAGCCTCAAGCTTGCTCTGAAAATCGTACAGTTCTACCCCGTCATGGGCGCGGAGAAACGATTTGAGGTCATCAAAATGCTGGTAATACGCCGCCAGGTCAAGAGATGTGTCGACCAGTTCAGTTGACCAGGCTGTGTCAGGTGCTGAAAATCCGCTAGGGAGGGAATACGTAAGCTGATCTGCTCGAAAGCAGGCCATCATTTGATCGTTAACGTATCTTAGACTTACGCACGCAGAGATGACGTTCCCGATTATGGTATTATCGTTATACGTCGGGTTCGACCCGTTTGCCGGATCGCCTGATCCATACCAGGTTCCGTTTTCTCCGAACCAAGCCTTCCCCGCATCAATGTCAAGAGCGATCATAATGATGTCGCCATTGTCCCATGTGAGGCTGCTCAAAGTGGAGTATCCAGCGTCATGGTAAACCCTCAGGCTGCTTGGTTGAGACAGGAGCGCCCATGACTCGTTCCAGCCGCTCCTAACATTCTTGTTAAAGTCAGTGTCTCCGCTCTGATCGCAGAATCCTATGGACTGGGCGTATGATGAGCGATTGTTAATAACTATTTCCCAATACCATTTACCCGCGGCCTTGCTCCAATCGCTGATGGCGCTTTGAGACGTCCCCGCCGTATTGGCCGTCACGGTCCGGTTGGAATTACTGAGCGTGTAATAACTGTGTGTCTTATTTACATCCCATTCATACATAAGGTTATCTCACAATGGTGGAGACAGGTCTTCCGGGCAGACCTTTCTTCCATCCCCTGGTGGGGCCTCCGCCCCATTCCGAGCGCCAAGGCTTCTGGTCGCGGATCACCTTTTTGCCGTTACCTACCCTCCACATCTCGACGATATCTTCCCCCGGGAGCTTTCCGCAAAGCCAAAACGCCAAGATTTGAGTGCCGCTCCGGCTTTGCGTGGATTGCGCGGCCTCAACAAAGAAGTTGTATTGCTCCATGCCTGCCAAAACAATCCTATGGCCCGTAGGTAAAAAGAACTCCATCTTTTCAATAGTACGGTTGAAGATCTCGTCCCCCCATCCAGGGTTTTTGCGCCGGATATCCGGCGTGAGATATTCCCTCGGTGGGAGTTTTCCGTCAAAGACCGCCCGGATGCGCCAGGCGAGATCATGTCGTGAGGTAATAATCATGAGTATAAAAACCTCAACGTCAGGACGATATTGCTGTCCTGCTGGGGCGTAAACGTATACGGGATGACTTGCTTGATATTGAAATATAAGTTTTTGGCCCCGGTTAGCGCCGCTGTGTCCAATTCGATCCGGCTGCTTGTCCCGGCCAAAGGCGTCCCGGCCCATGTAGCCGACCCCGGAGCCGCATTAGTGGTGGCAACAGCCTTAAGTGTCGAATTAGCTGCCGTGCCTGCACCAAGAAAATCATCGCCCGAGGTCGAATGCGTATTGCTATCCCATGCCTCAAGGGTGGGGATTCCGGCCGTTGCCCCGTCAAAATAGATGGAAAAAACGTAACGGGTATTTCCGCCACTCTGCCCTCCTGCTGTGGTACCAGCGAGGGGCACTTGATCAAAGATCAAAGCGGAGTAATCGTCTACAAACGTCTTCGGTGCCTCCAGGCTGCCGGAATCAGGAATGATTAATGGATACTTAGTGCCGGTCCTGCTGTCCCCATCTGTCTGCTGATCGTCCAGGAACATTATGACGTCGTTTGTCAGGTCAATCACCACCCAGTTAGAGCTGGCACCCCCTGCCCCTCCTGAGGCGTTCCCGGTGTTGGCTCCATCGTTTGCCGTGTTATTATACAGCCAGTAAGTATTAGGCTGAGTCATGTTTCATCCTCCTTTGTATCTCTTGATTAACGGTCAAATGACTGTATGCCTCATAAAGGCAATTTTCCCCTGTACAGTGCCATAAGCTTTTCCATCCATGAATATTGCGCGGACCCCTGGGCAGACGAATCGGCTGGATCGCAAGCTTGTCTCCACATTCCGGGCAGCGAGGCATTTCCGCCTGATTTCTAGCCTCATCTTTCAGGGCAGCTTTTTTTTTGGATATGAGATCCTCCAGTCTCTCGATGGATATATTGTTCTCTACCATAATCCTGTGCATGGTTATAAAATCCTGCATCTGGCCGAGGCTGAACGCGGCCAGGGTGTTTTCTATCAGCATGTGCATTTCCATTCCCACGCTTCACTCGCCTGACAACAACAATAGGTATTGTTGGATGGCACCGTCCCTGTCGGAGGCGGAGTCAAAGGGGTGTCACAAGAGCCGAGGGACATACATCCGGCACAATACCCACAAGCCCCGCCCGTGTAAGTATAGCAAAATATGGCGACATATTTATATTTTCCCCTGATCTCTTCAACCGTGGCGGTGACACCTTGCGGGGGTGTAGACCCATGCACGCATTCCTCCGTCAGGCACCATACCCCAACAGTGCTCCTGACATATCCTGTAACATCAAAACCGCAGTCATCCGTCACTGTAATTGTCGCTGAGCCACAGGCATTTTCATCTGCGATCAATAAGTTGCTGTTGGACTCCGATACCCCATTAGTCGCCAGAGAAAACCCCGGCCCTGAAACAGACCAGAAAAACGGCCCCTTGCCGCCTGTCACGGATATCAACACAGACGTTCCGGGTGCAATGGTCTCAGGGTTACTCCCCCACGCCAGGGGTGTGCCGCATTCTGAACACTGATCCATGCATGCATTAAGGGCCGCGGTTTTTAATTCGTTATATTTTCCCCAATACTCGGGCGTCCCCTCTGCATAATTGTAATCTTCTGTGACGATATCGGATATTTTCCTGTAACTGGCCCCCTCATAATTCTGAGTTGTGCCATACACCCCAATCTCCTGATCGCACATCTCCTCGCAACTGCACCCCTGCCCTCTGGGGCCTGCAAACCGCCCGGATAAAGCGTTGTCCGTCGGGACGTCCGAGACATTTTCAGGGGCGCATGTGGGCGCAGGCTCAGGTTCCTTTTTCTCATCAAATTCATCGCCCTCTCCGTAATAAATTACCCTGGTCTCCGTGCCCTCGCTGGTCTCATCCACAACTTTTACCTGACATGTCGCCTCAAGGCCCGCCTCGCGGCTGGAATCGGCCCACGCCTTGAGACTGGCGGTGCCCAATGCGGTACCTGTAAACCGGTTCACCACAGCGCCCACCGCAACATACTCCGCCAACAGAGGAGTTCCACTTATCAGGATCGTATTAAGGCTGACGGTTTTTCCTTCATTTGATGCATATAAATTACTCCCCGTCGGAATCTTGTTTCCATTCTCATCCTCTGTCGTCTCATATATGGATGTGACACTTTCAGGATACATGGACAATTCACACTGGGTTACGCCCGCAACCTCATTTATCGCCGCCGTCTCCTCATTTTGGATTATGACCGGTCCCAGGTGCGCCCCCTCCCAGGCCAGCAATCCATGCTCGACACTGCCGAGTTCGGTCATATATACGACTCTGCCGTTTTCAACCGGCCCGGAATCCTCCATGTAAACCAGCAATAACGCCTCTTCGCCGATGTGTATTTCCGTGGGAGAAGCCCTTAGTGATATGTTGGCCGGGCATTGGCAGGGGTTGTCGATGTATACAATCCCCTTATCCGTCTCACCTTCAAGGCTCACGGTAACAGTAACATCCTCAGTCGTTGACCCTGCATATATATGGTTTACCGCAACGCCCGATGACCAATAGTCTATCACCAATAACTGATCGCAATAGGCCAGTTGCTTGGCAAGGGTAATAGTATTGCCGTCCATGATGTACCCGTCGGCGGCCAGATTGTTTTTCCTGGCGGTGTCGCTATACGCCCAGACACCGTCAACCGAACTCGGGGGAAAATCCACTTTAACTGAGTAATAATTCGAGGCCCTTTTCTGCTCCCGATTGATCCGAATATCCCGGGTGTTAGCCGTGGCATACGCCAATAGGGACGTCATGGTGTCGGCGGACCAGGACGTTATTATGCCGTTTACAGGGTTTCCGTCCTCATCTTTCACCAGTGCATATAGTTTGATCCTGGTCTCCCCGTCGGCGGGCAGGCAGACATCCGGGATAGTCAGCTCCAGGCTGTAGCCTGAGACTGATCCGGTGGGAGTGATCTTCACGCGGTTTCCGAATTCCGGCCACTCGGGGGTCTCGGATATCCCTTGAAGATCAACATCAGCAATAGTCGCGTCCGCGACCGCGGGCGCATAATCAATCCTTTTTATACAGACATGACCGGATCTGTCCGTGGTGACCAAAGCCCCGGCAAACCCGGCCAGTTCCGTGATGACATCAACAGGATAGAGGCCGTCCGCCTCGTATGTATTGGCAAGGATTACATAGTCGTCAATGCCGCTGTATGCCTCATCCCAGGTAAGCCCAGCCATCGTGCACATTTCAGCGCAAACACTATAAAACGTGGTCTTTGAATCCCAAACCTTGTTGACCTTTGGGGCAAAGGGATCGGACAATTTTGCCGTAATCGAACGGCCCCACACGCCCTGTAAGATGTCGGATTGAACCGTAGATGCAATGGCGGGCCGCTCGATGAAAAACAGGCCCTGGCTGATAAAAGTATTTTCAACCTTGGTGAATATCTCTATTTCAGGATCTTCGGAGATTTGAGAAAAATCCAGGCTGTTATAGAAATCCCTGTCGGCGATGTCCAGCGTCATCTCCCGGCAATAGCTCTCAAGGTTTGCTGTGATGGAAAATCCTGTGACCTTGTCCGAGATATCATTGCCGTTATATTCTATTTTCCATCCGTAGGGCATAAGCTAATCTTGAATTTTGAATTCTTAATTTTGAATGGTTGAAGTTATGCCGCGGCCACTTCCAGGGATAGCCCGCAATCCTGTGTATATGTCACAATTTTTTCGACCACAATCAACGCAATTTCATAGCTGAAAACATCCTGGCCATGATGCGAAAACAACAGATTTCTCCGGGCCTTGAACCCGTCAGGCCGCGGGAATCTGACCTTCCATATATTGTATCCGTCCGTGAAATAATATTCCCCGTCAACGGTTGCCCACAGCGCCTGTAGATCATCTACGGTATCGGACGACAGGGCGTCCGTGTCTGAAAACGTAATCCGCCCATCCACATCAAAGACGCCGAAATCCTGTACAACCTGCCCGCCCAGGGTGGCATGAACAGAGCCACGGCCCACGGAGCCTGCCTCAAAATCGTACTCGCCGAAGAGAGGCGGCTGATCCAGAACCACAAGGGTGGCAGGTGCAGGGGATGCGTTTGCCGGGTCAACGGTCGGATCTATTTCTGTGCTGTAGAAAGCAAAATCAGGCACAAGCAAACCAATTGTTAATTCTAAATGTTTAATGCTTAATTAAATGAGTGACATCCTTAATTAAAAATTAAAAATTCAACATTAAAAATTGTCCTATTTCCTCGCCATTCCCATTTTGATCAATTCCCGCTCAAACTGCTTTACCATCTGCCTCGTTACACCCGGAGATCCTTGGGCCGTAATCGGCATTTCGACATCTCCGGCCTGAAACCGGATGGTCATGGAATCGCTCGCCCTGGGCGCAGGCACACCGCCGCCTGCCGCAAATGCAAGTGTTGGAGTTGAAAGCTCTGGAAAAGAGATCTTTGATATCATCCCGCCCACTCGGGCTTTAACGATGCCGGGGAGGTCCAGCCGCATGGAGTTGAGCGCCGCAAACAGCGCCGATCCGTATTTTTTAACGGCCTCTTTGCGGATCACGAATTCCCCTGCCTCAAGCAGAGCCCGTATGCGATCGCCGCCGCCATAGCCTGGCAACTTTGCACCGCGAGTAAGGCCGATCGCTCCGCCCGCCTGGCTTGCCTGCACGGTATGTTGCACTATCGTGATATGCTTGGTCGCCGGTCTTACGAGATCCGTGATAGCGCTCTTGGCAGCTTCCAGCCCCGATAAAGTGATCTGCACGTTGGCTTCACGTTGTGTTGCGATTGCGTTTAATTGGTCATTTATGGCATTTGCCGTCTCAGTCCATTTGTCCCGCGATGCCGCGGCGTTGTCTTTCTGTTGAGTGTAGAGGGTCTCAATAAACTTACCCACCTCGGTAACACCGGTAATGGCCACCTGTTTGGTCTCGTCAATGCCCTTGACCACGGCGTCGCCCTTTTCCGCTCCCTTCACTTCTTCGGCCAGGTCCGCGTAGAGCCCTTCGGCATCCTTGGCAAGCTTTTCCGCAAGCTCGAAGTCGCCGTTTTTGAGCGCCTCTTTTGCCGCGTAAAGTTTTTGATCAGCCTGGAGCCGGGTGTCATTCCAGGCCAGCTCCTCAGAGAGCCCCTTCCTACCCAGCTCCCGGATCTTATCCTCTGTAGACAACCGGGCATACTTGATCTTTTCTTCCCAGGCAATTACCTCTTGCGCATATTTTTCGGCTTCTTTCCTGGCGCTCTCATAAGCCTTCTTGGCCTCTTTCTCGAACTTGTCCAGTTGTTTCTCGGTAGCTATGACCGCCTGCGCGGGCTTTTCAAAACCTTCTGACGATGTCGATGCCGCCTCTCCTGCCCTCTTCATGTCATCGCGGATTTCCCGGATGCGGGCGTCAACATTTTTCAGCTCAGCCTGCGCCGCCTTGGCTTCTTCTGTAGATGTCCCCAGCCATGTAGTCTCTTTGGCTTTTTCTTCCAATTTAAATTTCAATGACGTCCAATACCCTTGCGCATTTCGCAATTGCTGCGCAAAGTCTTGCAGATCCGCCTGGGCCATGCCTGTGATGTCGTCAGGCAGCTTTACGTCCTTAAAATCTTCCAGCTTTTTCATGGTCTCATCTGCGCTTGCCAGCATGTCCTCTGTGGCCTTCCTGGCCGTGTTTGCCGCCTTGGCCCAATCATACAGGGCTTTTACGGCCAGACCGATCTGGACAGCGCCATAAGCCGCCCCCGCGGCAAGACCCGCCTTCATTGCCGTACCCGCAAGGCCCGCGGCTGTAGCCACTGCAACAATCGCCGTCTTAAGCTCTGCAAACCACGTCAGTACCCCTGACCCTGTCATAACCACGAATGCGGCCTTCAACCCCTTAACTATTAAAATCAACTTTGAGATTGCCGATCCCAGCGCCGTTACAACCGATATAGCCCCCGCCGTCAATGCAAGAGTGGCTAAGGCTCCCCGCCATTCCACCACAAGTTTAACGATCCACTCTACGGCAGTAGACAGCATCCCGGCAAAGCGCTTTATATCGCCAACAAATTCCTGGTCTTTAAATAATTGTGTCAAGCGATTAAGCGTTGATGTCGCCGCCTCCAGAAATCCTGACTTTGCCACCTCGGCCTTGAGGTCTTTCCATGCCGTTTGGAACCTATTGAGGCCCTGGGTCGCATCCTGAGAGGCTTCAAGCGCCGCCTTGCCATATTTTTCATGGAGAAGATCCGCAAGCTTTGGGAGCAGGTCCGTGGCCAGCACCTCTCCATTGTCCAGCATCTTGTTGAGCTGCTCGGTGGAAACCCCCATTGCCTGCGCCGCAAGCTGGAACGCGCCCGGCAACCTCTCCCCCAATTGGCCCCGGAGTTCTTCGGCCTGGACATTGCCCTTGGAAATCATCTGCGAGAGGGCCATGAGAGACCCGGATGTCTGATCCGATGAAAGCCCCAGGGCCGATGAGGCCTCCACTATCGCGTTAAATATTTTTCTGGTCTGCTCTCCTTCAAGGGCCGTATCTTTTGACGCGGCCAGAATGCCTTTGTAAGCGTCCGCCGTACCATAGAACTCCTGTCCCAGCCGCTCGGAGGTTGATCTTACGAATTCCAGTTCGTCCGCGGCCTCTTTGCCAGAGCCTTTAATGGCGTCAAAGGCCCTGCCGAGTCTCTGTGATTCCGTTCCAGCATCAAAAAGACCCGATACGATCCGTGAAATGCCGACACCCGCAAGCAAACCCTTCAAGCTTCCCGAAAGAGCGGATACCGCCTTATGACCATTCCCGACCGTTTCGTTAAAGGCTTTTACAGTTAATTGCCCTTTAGAGAATGCGGCCTTCAGCTCACTACCGGCCTTTTTCGCGGCATCCTGAAGCCCTTTGGATGTCGCCGTGATCAGGATATTTAAAGTATTTGATGCCATCTTGTTTTTTTGCTAAAGTATGTTATTGGTTCCGCCGATAATGAATAAGGAGATACTTATATGATCATAGGTTCCCTGAAAATATTTTTCGGCTTTGCATTCCTGCTGTCCGCCTTTAAAACAGACACTTCATTACCCTCTGTTGCTTTTGGGCTGATTGGGTTGTATCTTATGGCTGTCGGCCTTGTACGTTTTCTGGATGTTTTTATGAATTTTATGGCCCATCTGGGCTCTCTTTCCAAAACCGGTTCCAATCCTTCTCATCCGCAAAACCCAGCCTGACAGCCAAAGCCATATTTTTAACCCTCTCCGTTTCAATCCTCTCCGATTCCCTGAGCGCCGTCAGGAAGAAGCTAAATCCATATTCCCAGACGTTGGCATGCCCACACTCGATAAGTCTGCAAGCGCCCCGGTCAAGTGCCTCTGTAGCGAGTTTTTGAGGGCCTTCCCGATCCCCAGGCCCTCCATCACGGACAAAAAATCGGCATTAACCTCCTTGAAAGCCTCCCAAACGACTTTAAGCTCACTTGGGGCCATATCCTCCATTTCGTGCAAGGCTAAGTCCGTGGCCAGCGGCAAAAGTTCCGGAATACGCTTCTCAACATCGTCTTTTTCCGCTTCCTCGGCGATTTTCCGGATATCTTTGACCCGCAATTCCTTAACCACAATCTCTTTGTCATCAACCTTGATGGTCTTTGATTTTCGCATTTGAAACCCCAATTTTTAATTCTTAATTTTTAATGTTTAATGAATGGAAAATTCCGAATTTCAATTAAGCATTCAAAATTCAACATTCAAAATTGTTTTACGCCTGCGGCATCATCTCCACCTTGTAATATTCCTGGCCCGAGGCCTGAGTGGTGTCTTTAAGCACGGTCCCCGTCACCTGCAATACCGCTGCCCCATCGCCGATAAGCGGGAAGTCACCATTCAAAGCAATTTTGACGCGGTGGAATGTCCACCTCTGCCGCGTGCCCAGGTCATCCTTGTCGGACACGAATATCAGCTTCTTTTCAACCGAGCCCGCCGACATGCCCCAGATATATTTTTTGTTAACAGCCTCGTAGTCATAAGAGATCACGTCCGTGTCAATGATGCCGCCGCCGCTGATCTTGCGGATATACCCGTAATCCAGGTCCAGGTTATAGGCCGTTCCCTGCGCGCGCCTGGCGGTTCCGGCGGCGTTGGTTACCACGATATCTTCCAGCGTCTCAATGCCCGTGGGCGTAATGTAGATAGTGTCGGCTGTCTGCTCGACCTGCTCGCCCACCTGAAAGGTTCCTACCACATTCACCACTTCTATAAAGCCCGATCCCACAAAGGCGATTTTTCCCGTGGCCGCCGAGGTGTCTCCCGTTACGGTGCTGCCCACGGTAAGTGTCCCGGTAATGGTGCCGGTCAACTTGGTGCTTTTTACATTCAGATGCCCAAGGTCAATAAAAAGATCATCCGCCAGGGCCACGTCGGCGGATGCCCCAACTTCGTCTTGATATACATAACTTGCACTTTGGTTGAGTGTGTTGATCGCGTTTCCAAGCAAGGCCATTTTAAGGTTATTTTCGCTCATCTCCCGCAGGCCGAACGAAATATTGGCATCCCGTTCGCTTTCTACCTCCAGGATGGTCGCCCTCGCCGCATTCCTGGTACTTTTGAGTTTCTCGGTTGATACGGTGATCCCGAAGTTGAGCCCTTCGAGTTCCCCCAGATCATCAAAAGACGCCCCTGCCACAGCCCCGTGTAAAAACGGGGACGCTGTAAGTTTTTAAAGTTCTTTTAAGCCGCTTATACTCCATCGATTCTAAGCCCTAAAACCTAACTACGTTCCTTCATAAAACCTAACTGCAAGAGGAGCCTGTCCCCATTTATCCTATTTATCAGGTTCAATAGTATATGATTGAATAGGGGAATTTTAACATAAGATAGCGTCTGAAGGGTGCATGCAACACACGGTATTGGAGTGGCGCTTCAAGGATTTTATTAATGGCGGACTCAACTGCAAGGCGAAAACGATGTCCCAGACCATGCTGGCAATCTTCATAATATTGAACAGATGCTAAAAACTCTTCTTGGGCATCCGGATCAAAAATAGCTCCTGTCATTTTAGCATCCGGTCTGCTTCGGCAAATACTTCCCGTGCGTCAATGCCAGACCTTTTTCCTTCTTTATATTCCTGATAGCGCCGTTCGGCTTCGGCTATCCAGGCAGCATCTACGTCGGTGAGTATGTCGCCATCAAGAGAGCTTAGCAGACGATCAGCAAGAAATGCTCTTTCTTGAGGGGGCAGACTGAGAACCTCGTTCTCCAGTTTTTCTAAGATGTTGGACATAAGACACCTCTTAGACTTTTTTCATATGATTAAGAGATATCAATTTTTTGATAATTTTCCAAGAAGTAAATTGGTCTGAAGGAAAAGATATAAAAAACAAGCTCACTTAATTATGCTTTCAACAATCGCCACCCCGACAAGTCGGGATGGCGGTTTATCTATTTAAAAACTATCTCCCCCCCACTTTCATCCACAGTGACATAGTCTCCTTCCTGGATTGATCCGTCCAGTATCTTCATAGAGAGGGGATCCTGGATCAGACGCTGGATAGCCCTTTTTAAGGGCCTTGCGCCATACACCGGGTCAAAGCCGGCGCTTGCCAGGAATTCCTTTGCCCTGTCCGTCATTTCAAGCGTGATCTTACTGGCTGCAAGCCTCTTGCCCAAAAGACCCACCTGTATCCCCACAATCGCCTTGATCTCCTCGATACCCAGGGAATTGAATATCACTGTTTCATCTATCCGGTTTAAAAACTCCGGTTTAAAGGTCGCCCGCATGGCATCCATTACACGTCTTTCCGTCTCCGCCGGGTCTCTGCCTCCCAACTCCTGTATCCACTGGGTGCCGATATTGGATGTCATTATAAGGACCGTGTTCTTGAAATCCACGGTGCGGCCCTTTCCATCGGTCATCCTGCCGTCGTCCAGGATCTGCAGCAGGGCATTAAACACATCCGGGTGGGCCTTTTCAATCTCATCAAACAGAACCACGGAATAGGGGTGCCGCCTGATCGCCTCTGTAAGATAACCACCTTCCTCATAACCCACATAGCCGGGGGGCGCACCGATAAGCCTTGCAACCGAGTGTTTTTCCATATATTCGGACATGTCAATCCTTACCATGTATTTTTCATCGTCGAACAGAAACTCCGCCAGGGCCCTGGCAAGCTCAGTCTTGCCCACGCCCGTGGGACCCAGGAATATGAATGAGCCTATGGGCCTGTTGGGGTCCTGGAGCCCGGATCTGGCCCTCCTGACTGCATTGGACACGGCGATTATGCCCTTTTGCTGGCCTATGACGCGATGGGAAAGCCTCTCCTCCATTTTGAGGAGTTTTTCCTTTTCACCCTCCATCATCCTGGCAACCGGTATTCCGGTCCATTTGGCCACCACCTCTGCGATGTCTTCGCTGTCCACCTCTTCCTTCAGCATCCTCTGTGTGGACTGTAACTCCGCAAGCGCCCTGTTTTGCTCATTAAGTTCCCTTTCCAGTTCATTCATTCTGCCGTACTTGAGTTCAGCGGCCCTTGCCAGATCTCCCGCCCGCTCAGCAATCTGGGCCTCGGAGCGTGTTGTTTCAAGCCTCTCCTTTATCTGCCTAATTCTCGATATGGCCTCTTTCTCCATTTTCCAGTGGGCGGTCATCTCTCCTGTCTCTGCCTTGAGTTCCGCCAGTTCCTTTTCGATCTTCTGGGAGCGCTCCTTTGATGCCTGATCCTGCTCTTTTTTCAGGGCCTCCCTTTCTATCTCAAGCTGGGTGATCTTCCTCTGGATATCGTCTATCTCGGCAGGCATGCTGTCTATCTCGATCCTCAGCCTGCTGGTGGCCTCGTCAATCAGGTCAATGGCCTTATCCGGCAGGAAGCGGTCTGTGATATACCTGTGGGACAGGGTGGCAGCGGCCACGAGGGCCGAGTCCTTTATCCTTACACCGTGGTGGACCTCATACTTTTCCTTGAGCCCTCGCAGGATGGATATGGTGTCTTCCACATCAGGCTCTTCCACCATCACGGGCTGAAAACGCCTCTCAAAGGCCGCATCCTTTTCGATATATTTTCTGTATTCCTTGATGGTGGTGGCGCCCACGCACTTAAGCTCCCCACGGGCAAGGGCGGGCTTCAGCATGTTGGAGGCATCCACCGCGCCCTCAGCGGCCCCGGCGCCCACAAGGGTGTGCATCTCATCAATAAAGAGTATTATCTGCCCCTGTGCGTCGGTCACCTCTTTTAGGACCGCCTTGAGCCTGTCTTCAAACTCGCCCCGGTACTTTGCGCCTGCAATCAGGGCGCCCATATCAAGGGCGACCACACGCTTGTCCTTCAAGGTCTCCGGCACATCGCCCTGCACAATCCTCTGGGCAAGCCCCTCCACAATTGCGGTCTTACCGACACCCGGCTCTCCGATCAGTACCGGATTATTCTTTGTCCTCCTGGACAAGACCTGCACCACCCTGCGGATCTCATCATCACGACCTATCACCGGGTCCAGGTTTCCCTTGGCTGCAATTGCGGTCAGGTCCCGGCTGAAACGTTCAAGCGCCTGGTATTTGTCTTCCGGGTTGGGATCGGTTATCCTCTGGCCGCCCCTGATATCTACAAGGGCCTTTAGTATGGATTCCCTGGTAATACCGGCATGGGCGAGGATCTGGGAGGCCTCCCCCTTTTTGTCCTCTGTTACGGCAAGGAGTATATGCTCGAGGCTGACAAATTCATCCTTCATCTGTTCGGCCTCGACAAAGGCCTTGTCCAAAACCGCCTTTGTGCGCATTGATATGGACGCCTGGCCGAATCCCCCCCCTGATACCTTGGGGATCTTTTCTATGGAGGCGTTAAACGCCTGGATGAGCTGGTTCTGGTCCGCGCCGATCTTTCCCAAGAGGGGCGGGATGACACCCTCTTTCTGGTCCATTATGGCGCGGACCATGTGCTCCGGTTCTATCTGTTGATTGCCGAATTTTTCCGCCAGTTGCTGAGAGGCCTGTATGACCTCCTGCGCCTTTAATGTCAGCTTGTCAAATCTCATAGTCACACCTCCTCCTGGAATTATCCGCTCAATTACATACAGTGAGTTGTTTAAAACTAAGTTTAGTCCCGGATGATGTCAATTGGGCCAAGACCAGAAGAGTATTATACAGACTTTGATTAACTTCTCAAAAACTCCCGGTGCGAGCGGGCAGGGGCGGGGGTCTGTTTTGAAAAGGCGCATATCTTTAAGTCATTCCATGCAACGGCAGCATTAGCCCGAAATTTTATCCGAACAGCCCCAAAGGACCGTGCCCGCTTGAGAGATGGCCTTCTCTGCCTGTTCGGCCATATTTCAGGGTAACGGGGGCGTTGCAGTAGCACAGGAAAAATTATGCACCCTATCAAAACAGACCCCCGCCCCTGCCCGCTCGCACCCGGAGTTTTTGAGAAGTTACGATTTTGATGTTGCCAAGGAGGATGGTAAATTCTAATATCAGCGGACATTGCCTTTTAAAACCAGAGAGAATCTTGAACCAGTGAACGACCACGATAAGGAAAAAGAGATCGCCGGGCAGTTGGAAGAATTGCGGGAGGCTATCAGATACCACAACAACCGCTATTATGTGCTGGATGATCCTGAGATATCAGATGCGGAATATGACAGGCTCTTTAAGAGGCTGTTGGATCTGGAGGCCCTTTATCCGCATCTTATCACACCTGATTCACCCAGCAAGCAGGTAGGGGCGAAACCACAGGAGACATTTTCTCCTGTAAAGCACAGCCTACCCATGCTCAGTCTTGAAAACTGCTTCGGCGACCATGATATACGGGACTTTGACGCACGGGTAAAGAGGTTTCTGAAGGATGACAGACCGCTCGATTATACAGTGGAGCCCAAGATTGACGGGCTGGCCGTGGAGCTGGTTTACGAAAACGGCATGCTTTCGGTCGCCTCTACCCGCGGGGATGGCTATGTGGGGGAAAACGTAACCAATAATATCAAGACCATCCTTACGGTTCCCATCCGCTTGACAAGGCCACGGGATAATTCGCCCATCCCTGGTCTTCTGGAGGTGAGGGGCGAGGTCTACATGGAAAAGTCGGCCTTTAATGATCTCAATCAGGAAAGGCTTCTAAAAAATCTTCCCCTGTTCGCCAACCCCAGAAATGCCGCCGCCGGCTCTTTAAGACAGCTTGACCACAGGGTGACCGCAAGAAGGCCCCTTAATATGTTCTGTTACGGCGTGGGCCGGATCAGTGGTGCTGCATTCGAAACCCAGCTTGACCTCATGGTTGCGCTCCAGGCGTGGGGGCTCAGGGTAAACAGGCCCCACATAAGGCTCTGCAGCACCATTGACGAGGTTGTAGCCTATTGCCATGAGCTGGAAGAAAAAAGACAGGGATTTCCGTTTGAAATTGACGGCGCAGTGGTCAAGGTAAACCAGCTGGCCCTTCAGATGAGCCTCGGCCAAAAGTCCAGGAGCCCCAGGTGGGCCTTTGCGTGCAAGTTCAGCCCCACCCAGGAAACCACCAGGATCACGGCCATTGAGGTACAGGTGGGCCGCACAGGCGCGCTTACGCCTGTTGCCCATCTTGAACCTGTCGAGGTAGGGGGGGTCTTTGTAAAAAGGGCCACCCTCCATAATCAGGAGGAGATCAACAAGAAAGACATCCGGGTGGGCGACACTGTCATCGTACAGAGGGCCGGAGACGTTATCCCAGAGGTGGTGACGCCCATCAAGTCAAAGAGGACCGGGGAGGAAAAGGTCTTTGTCATGCCCACGCAGTGCCCTGTCTGCGGCGGTGAAGCGGGAAAAAAGACCGGGGAAGTGGTGCTCCGGTGCCTTAATCCAAACTGTCCGGCCCAGGCAAAGGAGTCCCTCAAGCATTTTGTCTCAAAAGGGGCCATGAATATAGAGGGTCTCGGCGACAAGATCATCTCGCAATTAATACAAAAGGGCCTGATCGCTGATGAGGCGGACATATACGGCCTTGGCTTTGATGATCTTATAAGACTCGACAAGATCGAGAAAAAATCCGCGGAAAATCTCATTTCCGCCATTGAAAAGAGTAAGAAGACCACCCTTGCCAGATTCATCTACGCCCTGGGGATCAGGCATGTGGGTGAGCATGTTGCAGAGCTTATATCAACCGGGCTTGGAGATATTAAGGCAATTGAAAGCGCAACAGAAGATGACATATCCAAGATAAAAGGCATCGGCAGGGAAATAGCCGGGAGCATTGTTGCCTATTTTGAAGATGAATCCAACAGGATGTTGATTGACCGCCTTCTTGCCGCCGGGATAGAATTTGAGGAGGTCGAAAGGCCCGAGGCATCATCGTCTATTTCAGGAAAGTCATTTATTATTACAGGTACACTCAGTTCCATGGAACGATCCGCGGCCAAGGAATTGATCGTAAAAAAAGGCGGCAGGTTTGTAACATCCTTGAGCAGCAAGACCGATTTTCTTGTTGCAGGCGACTCCCCCGGCTCCAAACTTGAAAAGGCCAGGCTGTTGGGCGTAAAGATAATTGATGAGAACGAATTCTTATCACTGGTGGGGGAAGGAAATGGATAACATAAGGATTCGTCTTATAGTCAGCGGCAGAGTCCAGGGGGTGTGGTTCAGGGAATCAACGCGCAGAGAGGCCGTGGGCCTTGGTGTAACCGGCTGGGTGATGAACAGGCCGGACAGGGCGGTAGAGGTGCTGGCCGAAGGGCCTGAAGACCAGGTGAAAAAGCTGGTGTTATGGTGCCATCACGGCCCGCCCTCAGCCATGGTGGCCGATGTCAAGGAAATCCGGGAAAAATGGACAGGAGAATTTGATTCATTTGATATAGTTTTCTGGTGAGGCCAGAGATAAGCAGTAAGCTTTTGGCTTTTAGCTCAATTTATGTGAGAAGATCTCAAAAACTTATACTAATTTAACGGAAGGCAGGCAATGTATACAAACAAGAAGATACGTTTTGTAGGTTTTTTTCGGTTTTTCCTGTTTATCATTTTAGCGACCGGCTTGGGATGCGGTATAACAAAGTCAATGGTCGGCGCCATAACATCTGAAGAGCCTGTTATAAAGAAAAAGATCATAGTCTTTCCTCCCATAAACCACTGCGGCCTTACGCAGGAAAAGGCGGCCAAAATATCCATAGACCTGGCCGAGACCCTAAAGGAGGAGCCTCAATTGTTGCTATGTAATTCTACCGGAGATTTCCCCTCGCCTTCAGAGGGTGATATGAACCAATATGGGGTTGTATACAATCGTCCGGAGATAACGGAAAAGGCAAAGGCTATGAATATAAACGGCCTTATCTTACCGTATATTCCTCCGATCGAGGAATCGGGCGGGAGGTCAGGCATATGGCCCTTTCGTTATGACAGCAAGATCTACAAGATGTCTTTGGTGACAAATGTGATAGACCCTGTAAACGGCTGCCTTTATCTGACAGAGCTGGGCTCCTGCGAGGTAAAATTTCCTTCGGATGAGATAAAGGACCTGAGTGAGCATGATATCCATGAGAAGGTAATGGAAGAGGCCATGCCAGGGCTTATAAAACGCCAGGCCAAAGCAATCATTGACAGACTGGTCAAAGAACCCTGGACAGGGAAGATTGCGGAGGTTGACAATGGCATTATAAAGATCAATGCGGGGAGTGATGCAGGGATATTTCCCGATCAGATCTTTTCCGTTTATTCCCCGGGGGAATCAATCGAGTCCAAATCGGGAAGGACCTTTACCCTGCTGGGCGAAAAATTGGGCACTATAAAGGCTGTGACGGTAAACGCGGAAGATACGATTGCGGAAACGGTGGAAGGCGGGCCGTTTTATGCCGGACAAACAATTGTGTTCAACCCTTAAGCATTTCTCTTGCATGGGCAATGGCGCTTCCGGTGATGGTCTTGCCCCCCAGGAGGCGCCCTATTTCCTGCACCCTTGCATCATCGTCCAACTCTGAAATCACTGCCTGGGTCCTGCCGGCGGTTACCTCCTTTTTTACCAGGAAGTGCACACGGCCTTTGCTCGCTATCTGCGGAAGGTGTGTGATACAGATGATCTGATGGTACTGGGAAAGGGCCAGGACCTTGTCTCCCACCACCTCTGCTGTTGCGCCGCTTATCCCTGAGTCAACCTCATCAAATATGATCGTCTCCACTGATGCAGTCTGCGCCAGTATGGTCTTTATCGCAAGCATTATACGCGACAGCTCTCCGCCGGAGGCGATCTTTGATAGCGGCCTCAATTCCTCTCCCACATTGGGCGAGATCATAAACTCGATATGATCAAGGCCTTCCGGCCTCATGTGTTTTATCAATTCGGCTTCTGATTCCCCCTGCCGTTCCCCTTCAAACATCACCTCAAAACGGGTGCTTTGCATGTGCAGCGACTTCAGTTCCTTTTCTATCGCCTTTTCAAGTCTCCCGGCCGCCTTTTTCCTTAGGCCCGAAAGGGCCTGAGCTTGTTCGACAATCTCACCGGCGAGCCTGTCCTGCTCCTGCTCCAATTGTTTAAGGCGCGCCCCTTTTTCAGTCATATCATACATCATGGAGCCAAGCCTTTCCCTGGTGTTAAGGACGTCTGCCAGCCCCGGGCCGTACTTGCGTTTGAGCCTGTTTAAGACCTCCAGTCTCTCTTCCACCTTCTCAAGTCTCTCCGGGTCCAAACGAATCTTATTTTGAAAGTCCCTTAGCGCATATGCAATGTCCTCCAGTGTGATCTCCGTCTCTCTAAGACCATCCCTGATGGGGCTAAGGGAACTGTCAATCTCAACGCCCTTTTCCATCCTCCTGGTCAGTTGGGCAAGCACGGCGAGCACTGAATCATTTCGCTCATAAAGGCCCTGATATCCCTCAAAGACAATCTCCCGCATCTCCTCTGCATGCTGAAGCCGCCTTTTCTCTTCAGTCAGCACCTCGTCCTCACCGGCGGTGATACATGCCTCATCAATTTCCTCGATCTGAAACCGGGTGAGTTCCTGCCTTTCCGATATCTCATGGATCTGCTTCTTTAGGTGCCTTATCTCTTCTTTCAGTGCCTGATAGAGGTTGAACTGTTCGGTCAGGCCTGCCCGCATATCATTCAGCCCACCGAAATCATCAAGCAAAAACAGGTGATTATCCGGCCTTAAGAGGACCTGGTTCTCGTGCTGGCCCGATATGCTGATCAACAGCCCGCTAAGCCGGGAGAGCATCTGGAGGGTAACAATGGAGCCATTGGCCGATATCTTGTTTCTGCCCTCGCCGGAAACCGTTCTCTTGATCAACAGCTCTCCCTCAAAGGGGATTTCCATCTCCGACAATGCACCTGCAACAAGGGGATTTTCCGGAAAGGAAAAAAGGGCCTCCAACCTTGCCTCTTTGCATCCGCTGCGGATAAGATCCGCCGAGGCCCGGCCCCCCAGGATGAGATTGACTGCATTGATAATAATGGATTTACCAGCACCGGTCTCACCGGATAGGATATTGAGGCCGGGCCTCAGGGTGATCTCAAGGTCTTTAATGATTGCGAAATCCGATATGTTCAGTTGAACAAGCATATGGGTAGTAAGAAGAATAGTTTTCGTTCAGGTGTTATTCAGACTGGCTTAATGATTGAATAAAGGAAAAGGGGCGTAAAAGCAACTCCTTATTATCTTATCTATCTTACTCGTATTGCAGGCAACAAACGTCTCCCAAATGAGGAGGTATTCCGCAAGAAGAAACAGGAGTTAAGGGCGTGCCGCAAGCCAATTCTCAATATGCAGATTCCGGATACGGCGAAAATGGGCTTCATTGTTGGTCACTACAGCTAATCCATGTGTAATGGCCGTGGCAGCAATCAGGATATCGGCATCGCTGATCAATTCGCCTTGCTTGTGAAGGTCAGCATATATCGTGGCTGCTTGCACAATTATGGAATCTGTGAGGGGCAGTACTCGGCTTGTGGAACACAATAGCTCAAATGCTGCAAGTTGTTTTGCCGCCCCTTTGGCGAGAAGGCCACGTAACACTTCATATCGCGTAATAACTGAAAAGGTTAATTGCCGATGGACCTTCAGGTAGGATCGTGCATGTTCGGTGGCTAAGGGGTTTTTGCGCATGACAGCCGATAAGACGTCAGTATCCAGCAAGGCCTGTGACAATGTCGTCATAGGGACGTCCTTTCGCCAAAGAAATCTTCGCGCCGCCGGATGTGTCGCTCAATCGCATTGATCTGATCGTCACTGAGTCCATCATAGACTTGAGCTGCTAATGCAAGTATATCGTCTGGGTTCTCAATCCGTTCCACCACGAGCCGCACCTTCTGCCCTTCCAGAAGATTAATAGCGGCGGGGGTAATGGGGCGGAAGCCACCATGCTCATAAACCGCTTCTATTGTCTCTGTTGCCATAGGTTTGCTCCTGTACTCTCTGTCCGTTTTTAAAATCAAAGGACCAATTCCTTTTTTAACGCATTCTTTAACAGGATGCCACTAAAAATCGAGTAATGCCACGGTCAGCCCTTCATACTGTGTTGGTGACCTGGTGACTGAACAGTGAAATCCATTTGCTCATGGCTTTAATAGCTCGGACTTTGGATCAGATTCGAAGCATCACAATCATATTTCCACCCAATCCCAATTGCTTTCTAAAGTCAGTGGAAGTTGAACTGTTAATCCCAGACTCGAGTTGCATTGGTGTATAAATCAAATCTTGAGTCGCCGGAAATAATTTTCATCTCTTCACACAGGGCCGTGGAAATAATGAACCGATCAAACGGATCCTTGTGCTTTTCATGAACCTCCAAAGATTGATAGAAAAGGATATGGGAATTTTTTACAGGGACCATATCAATTCCTGCCTGCCTTGTATCATTCATCAGTCTTTTGAGGCCGATTGGAACATATAACTTTCCTATATTGATTTTAATTGCCATTTCCCAAAAGGAAATCTGGCTGACAAATAAATCAGATTTTGTGTCCCGGTAGATTTCAAGGGCCTTTTCTCCAATCCTGTCCTCATAGCCGCAACCAAGAAAAATCAGAACATTGGTATCAAGAATATAGTTCATTCATATTCCCTCATCTCTTCAATGGGGCCGTCAAAAGCGGACATGTCAATTTCGCAATTGAAAAAACCGGTTGACCTTAACTTACGTTCGGTCTTTTCCACCGGAGAGAACTGGAGAATTGGCTCTCCATTCTTAGCGATGATTATTTTTTCTCCTTCCAGGAACCGGGCTATAAGTTTGGAAAAATTTGTTTTGGCCTCATGAATATTCACGATCATTTTGAGATCTCCTTTTATAGACTAAGTCCAATAGGCTAGACTAAGAGTAAGTTCGTAAGCACAAGATGTCAACAGATTAATATTATGGCGACATACTGAAGTATGCCAAAGGAGATGTTTGTCTTTGTACTTGAGCAAGACTCAGCACTGTAGTATGTCTATTGCAAAGGAAAAATGAAGATGGAAAAAACCAGGCCGTTGACAGCCTGAACAAAGTCAGCCTGCTTCCTGCAACCCGAACCATGCTCGACCGTGATGAATAGCCAAAGTTCTCATTTAATCGTCACAAAAGATGTTACAAGCATTGCCGGTCTCTTTTTCGGCCAGGTTGAAAAATATGGCGACAGTGCCTGTGTAGCCTGCAAGGAGGCGGGAAAGTACACAGATATATCATGGAAGCGCATGGGTGAGATGGTGCGTGATCTGGCGTCTTTTTTGATCTCCATTGGGATCGGCAGGGCCGACAATATCGCGATATTTTCACCAAACAGGTATGAATGGTGGGTGACGGATCTGGCTATATTGACAATTGGGGCCGTCAATATCCCCATCTATGCAACAAACAGCGCTGAGGAGGGCCTTTATGTGCTGAAGCACTCCGGCGCCAGGGCCTGCTTTGTGGGGGGACGGGAACAGTTTGATAAGGTATTGCAGATCTTATCACAACTGCCTGAGCTCAAATTCATAATCTCCTATGACCCTGTTGAGGAAGAGGCGGAAAATGTGTTTAATTTCCTCGACGCGCTTAAAATGGGACACGGTTACAATGCCCAGGCCGATATCAGCGAGCGGCTGATGGCGGTCACACCCCAAGACCTTGCCACCATAATCTACACATCCGGTACTACAGGTCGCCCGAAGGGCGTTATGCTTTCTCACCACAATTTCATGTCAAACATAAGACAGATACTGGCGGACTTTCACCAGGTGTTATCCGACAAAGACCTCTTCCTGTCTTTTCTTCCCCTGTCCCATGCCCTCGAAAGGACAGTGGGCTATTACCTGCCTGTCACCATCGGGGCCAAGGTGGCGTTTGCAGAGAATTTCTCGACAATCCTGGATAACCTGAAGGAGATAAGGCCGACCGTAATCATCAGTGTCCCCAGACTGTATGAAAAGATCCATGCCGGGATTATTCTCGCATTGACAAGGGCGTCCGCAATCGAAAAGACTGTTGTAAAACGGGCACTCAAGCTCTGCCCGGAGAACCTGGTCCACGTGTGTAATTGCACCAGGAGGAGCGGCCTCTTCAGGTTAAAATACCAACTTGCGGAACGGCTTGTCTTTTCTGAATTAAGGCGTGCCATCGGCATGGACAGGTTGCGGCTTGCTGTTTCAGGCGGCGGACCCCTTTCCGTATCTGATGCCGAGTTTTTTTTGGGGATCGGTATTGCCGTGCTGGAAGGCTTTGGCTTGACGGAGACCGGCCCTGTAACAAACGTGAACAGGCCGTGGATGATAAAGCCCGGCACAGTCGGCCCGCCGCTAAAGGACACCATTGTCAAATTCTCTGACAAGGGTGAAATCCTGATAAAAGGCCCACAGATTATGTCTGGATATTACAGAGATGAGCAGGCCACCAGGGATGCCTTTACATCGGACGGATTTTTGCGGTCGGGAGATCTGGGCTCAGCAGATGCGGACGGGTTTTTATCAATAACCGGGAGGATAAAGGATATCATCATCACCTCCGGAGGAAAATGCATTGCACCCCAATCCCTGGAAAGCAGCCTTTTGGGGTCAAGGTTCATAGAACATGCCTGTGTCATCGGAGATTGCAGAAAATTTGTATCGGCCCTGGTTGTCCCTGCCCTCGATGAGCTAAGGATGTGGGCAAAGGAAAGAGGCATCGGGTTTTGCGACAATGGGGAACTGATCCGGAAAGAGCAGGTGCTGGCCCTGTTTCAAGACGAGATTGACGAACGCATGCGGCCCTTTGCCAGGGTGGAGAGGGTTAAAAAATTCAGGCTCATGGAAATACCGTGGAGCCAGATGACCGGGGAGCTGACCCCGACCCTGAAGGTAAAGAGGAGATTTGTGGAGGAAAAATACAAGGATATTATAGAAGGGATGTACATGTAATGATTCTCGGACAGCCTCCTAGCCCTTTTTCTTCTTCAATTTTTCAGCCACTTTTTTGTAATAAATTTCCGTATCCTCCAAAAGAGGGGACGTCTTTCTCATCATGTTCAGTTGCATGATCTTGAAATTTATCCTCTTGACCTGAAGGTAACTTTCCTTTTCATCAGACATGTTTTCAAGCATGTCCTCCATCTGCCTGATCTCTTTTTTTAGCTGGATCTCAGGCGGGACACAATTGGCGTTTTTAAGGATCTTATATGCCAGACGGAGATCTTCGGGTACGCCGCTGTCGTCTTCAATCTCAACAGGCCGGCCACTGCCGGGAAGGTTATCAAAATCCCCCCTGGCCTGGGCCTCCTTTATCTTCTGTTCAATAATTTTTTGCAGACCAAAGATCATAGCTCATAGCCTTCCAAAACAGCGACCCTATCTCAGGTCTTGATATTAAGCTGCTCTATCATGTTGCGGGCAAAATTGATAATAAAGTCCTGTTGCTGTTTGGTGCTGTAACCAGGGCAGTCACACCTCATATGTTTGAGGCTCCTTACGAGAAATTCCAATTTTATCCAATCGCTTCCCAGTTCCACGGCAAATGCATGGGGCCGGCAGTCCAGGTGCTGGTATTGTTTTTCACTCAAGAGATCATCGGGGATCTTGACCCAGTAAAGCTGATTGAGATTGGATTTTATGGCGTTTTCACTAAGAAAGGCCGAGACCTTTTCCATGTCCGAGGAACTGACCTCATCAATCAGATAGCTTCTCATTCCATGTCTCCCGTCCTGTCCGCCTTCAGGCCCCCCAGGAATGCGTCAACAACAGAAAAAAGCCACAACAGGGATGCCGCCGCCAGGAGCAGCCACAATATCAGAGAATCTTCGCTAATAAACCTTTTGATGAACAGTGCCGGTTCCGGGCTTTCTGCAAGACCTGAGTCCACTGCGGCAGAGACGATCTTAAAAAGTCGGACAACAAAGGCAACAAAGAGGATAAAGACACCGGCAAGCAACAGGATTCCCTTTTTTATCTCCTGATTGATGATCTGGCCAAGACCCGGGATCACCAGCCCGGAGCACAGAGGAGAGAGTATCGCCTTTTTCATATTAGGTCAGTCCTTTTTATACAATATTACTGAAGGGATTGGGACACCCCACCTATCGGGGCATCCCAACCCCTTCATGTTTCTACAGATATATATTGGAGTGTTTTTTGGGGAATACCTCGGATCTCTTCTTCCTCAAACAGGCCTCAAGGTGTTTTATTATCTCAATCCTTGTGTCTTCGGGACGGATAACATTGTCAATCAGCCCGCGTCCTGCGCAGAACCAGGGCCCAACATATTTTTCATAATAATCTTCTATGGCCTTCTGACGGAATTCATCGCTGTATTTGCCCCTGGGATAAATCACGTCAATCGCCGCCTCCGGGACCACTATTGTAATAATGGCGCTGGGCCAGGCAAGGGTGGCATCGCTCTTCATGGACTTGCACGCCATGCCTGCGTAACCGCCTGCATATGCCTTTCGCAATATGACGCTAATCTTCGGGACCGTCGCCTCTGCATAGGCATGCAGGTTCTTGCAGCCGTGCTTGATTACACCCCTTTTTTCCTGATCTGTGCCCACAAGATATGCAGGGTTATCAATCAGAAATATCAGGGGGAGATTAAAGGCGTCACAAAATCGGATAAATCGCGCAATCTTTGTTGCGGCCTCTACCTCCAAAGCACCCGCGTTTATCATGGGCTGATTTGCAATCAGGCCGACCGGAATCCCGTTAAAGCGTGCAAAACCGATCAGCAGGTTTTTTGCATATTCCCTCTTGATCTCAAAATAGCTCCCCTCATCTACCACTTCCCTTATCACCTTCTTCATATCATAAGGCCTTCTCATATTGGTGGGCACAATATCAAGGAGCTGCGGCAGCCTTCTGTCGGGTTTGTCATCCGGGCTTATAATCGGAAGGGGCGATTCAAAGCTGGAGGGAAGATATGACAGGATAGTCTTTGTAGCCTCCATGCATTGATCGTCATCCTTGACCTCAAGGTCGCAGATCCCTGTCACCCTGGAGTGCAGCTTGCTTCCCCCCAGTTCCTCAATGGTTGCAATCTCTCCTATGGACTGCCTTACAAAGGCGGGGCCGCCGATGTACATGTTGCTCCTGCCCTCAACCATCAGGACGATATCGTTCATTGCAGGCAAATAGCCCTGACCGCCACCGCAAGGGCCCATCATCATTGCTATCTGGGGGATGGAGCCGGATGCGCATGTGTGGGCATAGAGCATGCGGCCATAACCCAGTGTGCCTGCCTGCATACCTTCCTGGAGCCTAGCGCCTCCGGAATCCATCATCCCCACCACCGGCACCCTCATCTTCATGGCATGGTCCATAATGATGCTGGAGGCCTTCATCCCGTGGAAGTCCGACATTGTGCCTCCGGCTGAGGTGAAATCCTGGGAAAACACACAGACATATCGGCCGTTGACCTTTCCAAAACCGGTAACAACACCTTCTGAGGGGATCTCCTTTTGTCCCATGCCGAAGTCCACCTCTTTGTGTTTTATAAATGTAAATACCTCCTGAAATGTGCCGGGATCAAAAAACTTATCAATTCTCTCCCGGGCGGTCAGCTTTTCCCTCTGGTGCTGCCTGGCCACCTGTTCTTCACCGCCCATTGCAAAGACCTTTGCCTTTCTGCTTTCATAGTCTTTAAGGAGTTCATCCCATGTCTTTTCTTTTTGGCTCATCATCAAATTCCTTTCCGGTAAATTTTTCACGCGATGGCAAAACCTCTCAGGGCACCCCTAGGAAAAGGCCATCCAATCTCTTAAAATAGGATTTGAATCAAAAGTCAATATATTACACAATATGAGCGGTTTTCCGTTTACTTTAAGCGATCAGCTCCATAAGGTGTGCCCTTGCTCAATATATTGGTTTGACTTATTCATAAATATGATATAATTTTTTATGAATAAAAATCATTATGGCATTTAAATGTATATTTTTGAATGGAAACCTCGGCGGTTTTTAAGATGAAGAAGGATGAAATCCATGAATTGTCCTGTAGAGATCTTCGATTTTTGATAAAGGAGGTACGACTCCCATAAGCGCTAAGTTAGCTAACATATGTCAACCTGCTGATAATAAGCTGAATATCGAATTTCGAACAAGGAATAATGGATGTCGAAGGAAGGGAAAAGATATGATATTGAGAATCGTTTGATAGATTTTGCCGTGAGAATAATTTGTTACACACCTTAAGACTGCAAAGGGTAAGAATAAAAAAATTTCATAATTCAAAATTCCTTGTTGGATATTCGATATTCAATCTTCATTAACAAACTTGAAAAACAACTCAGCGCTTATGGGGATCGAGAGGGGATCATTCCAGTGCCTACCGCATCAATAGACCTGCTGATTGTAGATGATGAAGAAATTGCGCTCAAAAACCTTGAACGCATTATGCACAAGGAAGGCTATCAGGTTGTCACGGAGTCAAGCGGGGAAAGGGCCTTTGAACTCCTGAAGGTCCGGCGATTTGATGTGGTGCTGACCGATCTCTTGCTTGGTTCCATTGACGGCCTGGAGCTGATGGCAGAGGCGAAAAAAAAGGATGCAGAGACAGAGGTGATCATCATCACCGGCCATGGCTCTGTGGATGGGGCCATCGAGGCCACAAAAAAGGGTGCTTTTCACTATCTGCAGAAACCGATCAGGCCGGATGAGGTCCGCAGCATTGTCCGCCAGGCCGTGGAAAAGCGCAGGCTTGCGCGCAGGGTCCGGGACCTTGAGCAGAAGATAGGAGCTGATTTTCCGGATATCATTGGAAATTGCCCAAAGATAGTCTCCATAAAGAATCTGATACGACAGATAAGTGACTCCGACGCAAACGTCCTCATCACCGGAGAATCAGGTACAGGAAAGGAACTGGCCGCCAGGGCCATACACCAGACCAGCCGCAGACATGAAAAGAGATTCCTGGCCGTCAACTGCGCCTCACTTACTGAGGAACTCCTGGCAAACGAGCTTTTCGGCCATGAAAAGGATGCTTACACCGGAGCCACTCAGGCAAAGGCAGGGCTCCTTGAAAGCGCCCATGAGGGGACGGTCTTTCTGGACGAGGTGGGTGACATGTCCGCCGCCATGCAGGCAAAGATCCTCAGGGTGGTTCAGGAGAAGGAGCTTATGCGTGTTGGCGCCACCACGGCCATTGCTGTTGATATACGGATCATATCGGCAACAAATAAGGATTTAAAGGCCCTGTGCGCTGCAGGCATATTCCGTCAGGACCTGTACTTCCGCCTGAATGTGATTTCCATGCACCTTCCCAGCCTTTCCGAAAGGATTGAAGACATCCCCTTGCTTGCCGCATTTTTCCTGAAACAATCGGCCAAACGGGCTGAAAAGGATATCCGCGGGTTTTCGGATCAGGCCCTAAGCCTACTGACAACCTACGGATATCCGGGTAATATCCGTGAGTTGGAAAATATTATAGAGCGAGCTGTTGCGCTCGCAAAGACAGAGCTGATCAAGGCGGAAGATCTCCCCCATGATCTCAAGGACTTCCATGCATTCACCTTTCGCCGCAGGACAGGCAATATGAAAACCCTGGAGGAGATCGAAAGAGAATATATCCAGTGGGTGCTGGGCCAGGTCGGCCACAACAAGTCCGAGGCCTCCAAGGTATTGGGCATAGATCGTGTCTCACTGTACCGCAAACTAAAGAGGACAGTGTTTGAGGAATAGCCTCATGATGCATAATGCAACATTTGCAGTTGCATTATGCATCGCCCCCACCATTTTCCCCTGTAAAAACAACATCCATCGTCTCTAAAAACCTTAAGGTAACAAATGCTGCTTGCCTTCTGTTGCATTCTGCAACGTTACTGTTGTCACCTCTTTTTTATAACATGCTGTAATGATGATATTTTTTAATCTGATGTCATTGGCAATCTTATTGCACTGCGTAGTCAATACAAGTAGCGATAATCAAATATGCAGGCTTCCATGATAAAGAGATTATGGTGGAATTAAAGAAGATATTGATCCTGTTCGAGGACGGAAAAATCAGAAAGGAGAGCATTGCGTACGGGATCGAGCTTGGCCGCAGGATGGATTGCTCTCTTTGTGTCCTGATGCTGATGGAAGGAACGGAAAAAGGCAACAGCAGCATCTGGGAGTCAGTTCTCAATGGGGCAATAAAGACAATAGACGATGAGGGTATAGGGGCTGAATGCGGGATCAGATACGGAGACAAGACATCTGAGTTTTTGAAATTTCTTGCTGTCGGTCCCTATCCGTCCGCAATAGTCTGGGGCAGTAATGCCGGGGTGATAACAGAACGGGGCAGAAAGCCGGGACACTGGTTTACAAGGGTTGCGGAGAATGTTGGGTGCCCTGTTGTTTCGCCAACCATCAAGAAAAAATAGGAGGAAATAGAACCTGTTATGCAAATCATATGTATATCGCGATACAGTTACGGCTATGGCAAGGAACTGGCCGAAAAACTGGCGGCAAAACTGGGATATGAATGTATTGGTAGAGAGGAGTTGACTGATCAGGCTACTGCCAGCGGCATACCTGTCGGAAAACTGGAAATGGCGATTATGAAACGCCACGCCCTCTCTGAAGAACTTGCGATTGAAATGGACCGGTTCAAGGCCTTTCTCACCGCCTCGTTATGTGAAAAGGCGCTTAATAGCGGTCCTAACGGCGGGATTGTCTACCACGGCAGAACCGTACACCTGATCCTTCCCGGGCTTACGCATATTATGCGTGTAAGGGCCATCGCTGACATGGAGGACCGCATTGAGATGGCCATGCAGCGATTGCACCTCACACGGGAAAAGGCAAAAAGCTATAACGAACAGGTGGATGAGGATATCCGCAGGTGGGTTAGATTCTTCTATAATGTCAACTGGGAGGATCCCTCTCTTTATGATGTAACCATCAATTCCGCTCACCTGTCCATTGAAAACGCGGCAAGCGCCCTGATGCATATGGCCCAGCTCCCCGAATTCCAGGTCACTCCCGCCTTAAAGCAGACCATTGAGGACCTGCTGCTGGCCTCAAGATGCCGCACGGCCATCGGTAACGATGAACGAACCAGGGAGGTAAAGGCCACTGTCCGGGCCCAAAAGGGCAATGTATCCATCACTTATCTGCCGCGACACAGCAGACAGGCCCAGTATATCCCCCAGATCCTGGAAAACATCCAGGGGATAAGGTCTCTTACCTGCACTGTCGCAACCACCAATATCTTATGCATTCAGGAAGAATTTGATCCTGGTGCTCCTTCTTTTCAGCACCTGATCGAGGTGGCGGAAAAATGGAATGCCGCTGTGGAGCTGATCCGCCTGGCCGCTCAACAAGGCGCAGGATCAGCCGTGGAGCCGGAAGATCATAACGCCCCGTTAACGGAGCGCTCCGCTAAAGATAATGGCGGGATCCTCGATGACGTCCCGGATAGCAAAGAAGAATTGGGCCATGGCCTGCCGGAGGCGATGAATAAGTTGATCCAGGTGGGACGGGCAGGAGCGGTCCACACGGTTTATGGAGGGGCTCAGGCGCTTGAGGGGCGTCTCAGCAAGACCGAAAAGTACAGCCTTATCGTGGTGGGGGATGTCTTTATGTCCAGGGGTGCTGCGGTGCAAAAAAGGATGAAACGGGATCTGATCAGTCTGCTGATAGATCACATACATGTCCCGGTCATAGGCACTGAGGATCTTAAAGAACAGTATCTTTTCGGACCAAAACAGTGGCTGGAGACTATCGGCTATGCAATTGCATCCGCCCTTCTCTATATGGGTGTTTTAACCTATCAGGGTCCGATCCTTCAGTTCCTTTCCACTCCCGGGACGCAGCACAGGATAATCGCCGCCATAGCGATCGGGCTTTTTGCGCCTGTTGCGGCCTTTATAATCGGGGGCCTGGCGCACAACATCCTGAAGGCTGCGAAACTGGAATGAAAGGCATTCTAACGATAGGGGCTTAATACTGAATAATGGAAACCAAATAATAAAATGAGGGAAATATGACTGCTGAAATGGCAAATCTTTTTATAGACGTTACATGGTCCGTTGCAATCCAGATGATGTTTTTGGGTTTTATAGGCGGGATACTCAGCGGATTTATCGGCTCAGGCGGCGCCTTTTTTATGACGCCCGGGATGATGAACATCGGTGTTATGGGGCCGGTGGCGGTGGCGAGCAACATCACACATAAGTTCGGAAAGGCCATGGTGGGCTCAAAGAAACACAGCGAACTGGGAAACGTAGACAAAAAACTTGCATTTTTCATGCTCATCACCGCTGCCGTGGGTATCCGGCTTGCCGTCTGGTGCATGAAGATACTAACCGGCGGTGGCGGCGGCCACGGAGCGGAGACAGGGGCAGGCGCCAATCTGTATATCAGCCTTGTTTTTGTAATAATATTGCTTCTTGTGTCTTTGTCCATGCTGCGCGATATCCTGAGGTCCCGTAAAGGCGACGAGACAGGTCCCTCCACAAGGATTGTCAACTTTCTGGATAAGTTGCGGCTCCATCCTTTGATCTATTTTCCTGTTGCGGATGTCAGGGTCTCTTTGTGGGTAGTGCTTATCTGCGGCCTGGCCACCGGGTATCTGGCGGGGACTATCGGCGTGGGTGGTTTTATTGGTGTTCCGGCCATGATTTACGTGTTTGGTGTTCCAGCAGCAGTTGCAGCCGGCAGTGAACTTTACCTCGCCATGTACATGGGCGCATTCGGGGCGCTCAGTTACGCGTTTGAAGGCCTGGTGGACATCCGGATGACCATGCTCCTGTTTGCAGGGTCACTGGTCGGGGTTTATATCGGCGCTTACGGCACCAAGGTGGTAAAAGAGGTCATTATACGTCTGGTGACCGCGGTCATCATCGTGCTGTGCGTTATCAGCAGGGCCATTGCCATACCAATGTATCTCCAGCAACTTGGTGTTTTGCACTTCGATCCGGCCTATAACTCTTACTTTAACAGTGCAAGCAAGGCCATGCTTTATGTCGCGGGTATTTCCGGCGGGGCGCTTATCCTGTTCTTTGTCTTTAAGGCATATTTCCAGAGAAAAAAGATCCAGGCAAGCCTTACCGCAAAGATACCTGAAGGCGCAGTCAGACAGTTCAGCACTGCAAGTGCGTGAGAAGGCCTGTGGAGTTTATGGTGAAATCCAACAAAGGGGCTGGAAAATGGGACCTATTATCGGAAGGCTGAAAAAAGGGTTCAGGGGCCGGGAATTGACCGAGGCAAGGCTGCAATTTGCCCGTTTTCGAAAACTACTGGAAAACACCAGGGCCATCATGAACCTGGTTGAAGACGGCCGGGAGAAGTTAAGGGAAGAATATATCTTTGACCGGCATTACGTGACATCACTGTTGGACGGGGTGTTGGAGAGGGCGGGCATGCTTGTTTTTGACGCGGTGGTGCTTGCCCCTGAAGGGGGCGAGGCCCTTTATCTCCTTTATGACAGATTAAAGGCCTTTGCGGTCGAGCGTTTTATTAAAGAGGAGGCAAAGGAACAGTCAGGATGCTTCACTCCCTCAGACACAAAGACCCTGCCGGAAGAGCCGGAACTACGATTGTTGTCTTGCGCCCTTGACTGGGTTACAGGCCCTCTTCCCGATGGGGAACCTTCAATGATGGATCTTGTGAGGCTTGTATTCGATCACACCATCGCCTGCCTGAGAGGCGGCAGCGCCATGGCCAAGAAAAGGCTTGAATGGAACAGAGGGGATACAAGGCATGTAATTGACGTGGTGGATCTGGAAGGGGGAGATGTCAAAGAAGGTCCTGTATCAGGCTATGACCTGGGATGCAGGCCTCTGGGAACAATGATAGCCGGGGCAGGCTGGGAAGGGCCCCGGAGGCAGGAGGGGGAAGCCAAGACCACAAAGAACTGGATCGCCTTCACAGATAAAGATCAGTTGAGCCTGCGCGGGACAGATGACGACAACAGGCTTTATCTCGAGGCCACCTTGAGCGGACACACGGACGCAGACTTTGCCTTCTTTTTCGCCGAAGACCCGTTGGACCCCAAGTCCTTTCTCCCCGAGGCCTTTCACGTGGAAAAGACCGTACTTGGCGCAATGGCATGGAACTACGACCTGCCGGGGCAGGACATGGAATATAGCCTGTCCCAACTGGGCGCCCGTCTGCTGGGCGGAATGTAACCTGGAAGTAATAAAAAATTAAAACACGAGGTTGATTCCTATGGAAGAGAGAAAATTGAATATCATGGTGATTGACGATGAAAATATTGTGGGCAAAAGGCTCAAACCGGCACTGGAAAAGAGCGGCGACATTGTGGAGACGTTTGAGGATGCAAAAAAGGCCCTGGAGCGTTTCAATGAAAAGCCCTTCGACATCGTAGTCACGGACATCCGGATGGATGAGGTGGATGGGATTGAGGTGTTGGAACACGTCCTGGCCCACTCTGACAAGACAAAGGTCATCATTATCACCGGTTATGCAACCGTGGAGGTCGCCAGGGAGGCCCTTGCAAAAGGGGCCTTTGATTTTATTGCAAAGCCCTTTAAGCCCAATGACCTTAGGGTGGTTATAGAAAGGGCGGCAAAGCAATTGAAGAATTAGAAAACACTGAAAAGAGCATTGTCTGCTGGGGCCGGTGGGGCCATCGAGGCAGTGGAGGATCGTCATGGAACAGGATCGCAAGAAACCTTTGGATTTTGATTATGCGTTTCGTCTGCGTTACGAAACTCTCAGGGCGCTAATGAACAGAAATGTCCATGCCCTGCAACTCCTTTCCGATCTGGAGGCGGACCTCAATCATTTCCCCCTTTTGGACTACCGAATCAAGAGGCCGGTGGAACGACTGCTGGGAGAGACCCTGCTTATGATTCAGGAACTCAACCTTCTGGCCCGCAATCAATATACGGAGCTCTATGATGTGCTTGATCAGATTAGAAGAAAGACAAGCCTCATACTGCGGGAACCCCCTGCCCTTGCTCAAAAACCACTCGTCGCAGCGTTGGACGAAGAACAATCCCTTGACCCTGCCCTGGTAGGCGGGAAGGCCTCAGGCGTTGCCTCTCTTCGCCGTTTGTTTCCGGAGGTGGTCCCGGCAGGATTTACCGTCACCACAGCGGCCTACAACATGTTTCTTCAGGAAAACGGACTCGTCGAACGTATAAGACTGATGCTCAAAGACCTGGATACCACAAAGGACCGGGATCGTTTCAGCTCCATTACAGAGTCCATCCGGAACATGATCCGCACAGGCCATACACCAAAGGCCCTTGAAGAGGAACTACTCGGGCACGCGGAAAGGCTGGCGGCGGCTGCTCCATCCGGGTGGGCGGTTCGTTCCAGCGCAACAAGCGAGGACAGCAGGTTTTCCTTTGCAGGCCAGTTTGACACAAGCCTCGGCATCCCGACAGACGGGCTCATTGCAGCCTATAGGCAGATTGTTGCAAGCAGGTTCAGCGACCGGGCGGTGATATATCGCATTAACTGCGGCTTCCGGGAAGTTGACACCCCCATGGCGGTCCTTTTTATGCCCATGATTGATGCGGCTGCTGCAGGTGTAATCTACACGACCGACCCCAAGGATCCGGAGGCCGAAAGGATGGTGATAAACGCCTGCGCAGGACTTGGTGATGACATGGTAAAGGGGATCAAACAGGGAGACACCTTTTATATGGAGCGACACCAGAGCCCTGTCCCGGCAAGGCCTGCTACTGTCGAGAAAGACCCTGATTACATATCAAGTGACACCTTATCAGAGATCGGCACCCTTGCATACCAGGCCACAACCGCCTTTGGTTTTGATATGGACATCGAGTGGGCTGTAGACAGGCAGGGTAAGGTGTGGTTGCTCCAAGGCAGACGCCTTTATCCGGCTACCCAGGAGGGAATAAAAGAGGCGCGCTCAAGACAGGAGCTGCCCCTGATCGAGGGGGGCGTGACCATTTTTCCGGGCCGCGCCGAGGGACAGGTGGTATGCCGCAGGGGGGAGGAGCTCTATCCGATCCCAAAGGGCTCGGTCCTGGTGGTGGATCAGCCCACCCCGGAGCTATCCAGCCTGCTTCCAAACGCAGCAGCCCTGCTGGCCTCCGGCGGAAGCCCTGTCGGACACCTGGCAACCCTGATACGGGAATTTTCTATCCCTTCCATCTTTCAGTTGGGAAATGCGGTCAAGAGGTTGCAGGAGGGAAAGGTGGTCAGCGTAAATGCCACCAAAAGAAGGATATATGCGGGCTCCCGCTGGCCCGGTATGAAGGAAAGGGTGCTTTCCCGTTTGGCATCAGCAGAGAAATCCCAAAAAGATGACCCGTTAAACGATATCGTCCTGGCCCTGCATCTGACCGATCCCTTTTCATCCTCTTTCAAACCGCGGGGATGCCGCTCAATACATGATGTAATCAGGTTCACCCACGAGATGTCTGTCAGGCAGATGTTTCAATTCGGCGATGAACACAATCACCTGTGGAAGCAGAAGACACGCAGGCTTAAGACAAAACTTCCCATGAAATTCAAGCTGCTTGACCTTGAAGGCACCTTGAACTCCGGCAAAAGGGACCTGGCCCCTGCAGACCTGGACAGCATCCCGTTCAACGCGTTCTGGAAGGGCTTTTCCGACCCTGCACTGCACTGGCCGGAACGCTGGAAGTCTGAATTTGCGGGTCTGCCGACGGATTTCAGGGAGCAGGTGCTTGGCGGATTTGAGGGACCAAGAAGGAGTAAGGATGCCAATTATCTGCTCCTAGCCAGAGACTACCTCAATTTTAATGCCAGGTTCGCGTATCACTACACCATGGTGGATGCCTTTGTGGGGCCGGGAGATGAAAACAATTATGTGCATTTCAGGTTTCACGGGGGCGGGGGAAGCAAGGAAAAAAGACAACGCAGGGCGCGCTTTGTTGAATGGGTCTTACGGGAAAAGCATTTTGGCGTGGATCGTCGAGGGGATCTTATTACCGCGTGGCTCAGGCGTTATCCGCAAAAGGATTCCGAAGAGGCCTTGGAGATGCTGGGGAGGCTGATGGTCTGCGCAAGGCAACTGGATATGCTGATGAGAAGTGAAAGCAGCGTAAAGGTGTTTGCCCAGGATTTCCTGAATAACAAATTTCAGGCCTTTTCATAGACCTGTCTCCATAATTCCATTATCGGTGGTCTAAGGATCTGTAAAAGTTGTCAATTAATAGGCTTGAAATTGTCTGAAGAGAAGAATGAATCCTTTGAAGAACCGGGGGAGACCTCAAAAATCCCCCTGATGGTTGATGATGCCTCTATAAACGAGGTCCAGAGAGGTCTGGCCGAACGCCCTACCATGAGCGTCCGCGCCAAGATCATCATGGGCTTCGTTGTCCTTTTTATCCTTTCTGCCGGTGCAAGCATCACATTCCTGGTTCTGGGCAGCCGCATAGACCAAAAAGTAAAGTTTATGGAAACCGGCAACAATTTTTCCTTCGAGATCCAGCAGGCCCGCAGATTTGAGAAAAACTATTTTCTCTATAAGACCAACCTGCTGGATGCTTTGGAAAACGCCCAAAACGCCATTGAACTTTTAAAGATCCAAAAAGCCAATATCTCACGAGTCATTGGTACTGAAAAATGGCAGATAATGATGGATCACATTAATCGTTATGAAAAACTGCTGGAGAATCTCAGGACACAAAAAAACGATGAGACATCAAATAAGTTGAACTATGACGAGACAGAGGCAGAATTACGGCGACATGGGGCGAAGATGATCGCCCTTGCGGCAAACCTGGTGGAACAGGAACGTAAGGAAGTGGAGGATCTATCCAAACTTTGCGGCCAGATACCTTTGGTTTTTTTGGCCTTATTGTTAATTCTGATGATCTATTTGACCAATTTTTTGGCTCGGCAGATTGTTCGCCCATTAAACCGCTTTGTTGAATATACGCGCAGGATTGCACAGGGGGATTATTCTCTGATTACCCCGACCAAGCGATATAAAGACGAATTTTCCCGACTGGCCATTGCCATCAATTGGATGCTGGATCAACTCCAAAAAAATCAGGAGCAATACATCCAGTCAAGAAAGATGGCGGCAATAGGCACCTTGACTTCGGGCATAGCCCATGAATTAAACAATCCTTTGAATAACATCTGTATAACAACCGAATCCCTGTTAGACGAACTGGAAGAACTTTCCCAGGACGAAAAGAGGAAAAGACTCAATGATGTCTATGCCCAGGCGGAAAGGGCAAGCGGGACGGTTCGCGACCTCCTGGATTTCACCCGCATTGATCAACCCTCCTTTGTTACTGTCTCAGTAGACGAGCTGATCAGTTCCACCTTGAAACTGGTCAAGCATGAAATGGAGCTTAATAACGTAGAGCCGAACTACACGCCTTCTAATGAGCTTAACAAGATAAAAGGGGACTTTAGTCAGTTGCAACAGGTTTTCCTTAACCTGATGATCAACAGCATTCAGGCCATGCCCCGCGGAGGGGTTTTAGGTGTTTCGATTGACCATGGAGATCCGGAACTGATCAGGATAGATGTCGGCGATACCGGTATTGGAATCCCCCAAGCAGTTATCTCGCAGATATTCGATCCTTTTTTTACCACCAAGGAAAAAGGGACCGGCCTTGGGCTGTCGGTCTCTTACAGCATCATCAGGAAGCACGGAGGAAAGATTTTGGTTAAGAGTCAGATAAATCAGGGGACCACCTTCTCTGTTTATCTGCCCAAATCCAAGGAGCATACTTAAGGGAAGGATTCTTTAAAAGAAGTCCTTTGCATTTATAAACTTGGCAGCATCAGCCGGATGTAATTATCAGGAGAGACGGATGAACATGTTCATTTACTTACCGATGGCAGGAAACAGTATTTCTATCTTCCTTTTATTGGGATTGGGCGGATTAGTGGGTTTTCTATCCGGATTATTCGGGGTTGGCGGAGGCTTTTTGTTGACCCCCTTATTGATTATGTTCGGCATTCCGCCCACAGTGGCCGCTGCCTCGGATTCCAATCAGATCGTGGCTGCTTCAGCTTCCGGAACTTACGCCCATTATCGTTTGGGAAATGTAGACTTTAAAATGGGTCTGGTCCTGTTTGGCGGAGGTGTGTTAGGGGGGTGCTTTGGCGTACAGTTGGTGAAGATCCTGCGCAGTCTTGGTAACGCGGACTTTGTTATAAAGATAACATATGTTGTCATGCTCGCCATTATCGGCTGTTACATGTTCCAGGAGAGCCTAAGGAGCCTGCGAAAAACTGCTGCCCCGGAAGATTCCTCGGCTGTACAAAAAGAAAAAGGGCCTTCCCTTTTTGCACAAATCATTATGAGCCTGCCATTTAAAATGAATTTCAACAAATCCGGGATTCAGATTTCCATTCTGGTGCCTTTAGTCTTAGGNGGGGTGGTAGGTATTCTGGCTGCTATAATGGGGGGGGGGGGGGGGTTTATAATGGTCCCCATCATGGTTTATATGTTAAGAATGCCCATGCACGTAGTGGTGGGAACAAGTCTTTTCCAGATCTATTTTACATGCCTAAACGTGACTGTTATGCAATCCTATGTCAACCATACGGTTGATTTTATTTTGGCCCTGGTCCTTCTGATCGGTTCATCAATCGGGGCCCAAATCGGGGCAAAAATCAGTAAAAAGTTAAATGCGGATCAATTAAAGATACTTTTGGCTATTATTATCATGGTGGTGATGGCCAAGATGTTATTCGAACTGGTCTTGACCCCTGATCTATTTCTGTCATACAAAGGAGGCCACTAATAATGGTTCAGCGTAAATATTCCGGGATCTGCCTGCTGATAGGAATGATTCTCCTATCGTTTATCTTTTTCCCTTCATCTATTCCAGCGGCCTCCCTCGACAATGGGCTCCTTACCATACAACCCCAAAGGCTGCTGATTTCCAGCTTCTTCCATGGCGGAGAGATCATTGCCCATGCAATAGTTCCGCCTGATCAGGATGTGGCATTAAGGATACTGGGGGCTCAAGAAGACGCGAACCTGATGAAAAAAGGCAGGGTCTGGGGGATGTGGATGAATACAAACTCCGTGACCTTTCACAATATTCCAAGGGTCTATCTGGCTTGGACCACAAAGAGGCTTTCAGACCTGGCGGATCCTGTTATCCTTAAAAGACTAAAGATGGATTATGCCTCTATAGTCTCTGACAGTCTGGAGACCCAGGATGCGGAAGAAAATTCCTTTCTGATAAAAGAACTGATAAAGTTGAAAGAGAAGGAAAAACTCTACCAATTGTGGGAAGGCTCCCTTGAAACTACGCCTTACGGAGAGGGAGGAAGCCGCCGGATTGACGCCCATTTGCAATTACCCTCGAACATTTATCCAGGATCGTATATTGTGGAGTTAATTACCTTTCATAAAGGGGAAGTAACCTTGCAAAAACAGGAACTACTGGAGGTCAGCTTGTCCGGTTTTCCAGAGCAGATGCATCTGTGGGCTACCCAAAGGGGTTTACTCTATGGCATCCTGGCGGTTCTCTTCGCCACTGTAGCAGGTCTAATCATAGGGGTTATTTTTACCTCCAAAGGCGCACATTAAATTCTTGGAGGCTTATGGCCTTACTGGATCTAAACCAGATCATTTCAGGATGGCACAAGAAAAAGAGACCGTTCTCCATACAGGAATTATTCAGAAAATTCCAGGAACTCCTGAATAATAATGGTCGAGCGCTTGAATTGATTGCTGATATGGGCGAGAAGATGAGCGGGGATTACTTGTTCGACAAGCATTATATTGAATCCGTTGTCATGGAGTTGGAAGATGTAATTTATAGAATAGTATATGACCTCAATGTCATTACCAATAAAAAACACCTTAAGCTTTTTGATGCCTTTGAAGAGGCCAAAAAGGAAATTCATGAAGAATTGAACTCCAGATTTACAGTCCCCAAGGGTGACTATATTTATCCCCTGGATTCACTGCACAAGGAATTATCCGATTATGTCGGAGAAAAAATGGCAACCCTGGGAGAGCTACAGACCAAACTGGGCCTGAGTGTGCCGAAAGGGTTTGTGATTTCTACTTACTCATACAAGAGGTTTGTAGAGCATAACCGACTCCAGGAGTGGATTGATCCCATATTAGACATGGAATCAACGTTAGACATGGAAACTGTCGCCCAAAAGGTCCAGGACCTGAACCGGCGCATATTCCAGGCGGAAATCCCCCCTGACCTGGAAAAGGCCGTCCGAAAGGCACTGGATAAATTCAACAGGAAGGGTTTGTCTGAGACAGGATGGGCGGTACGAAGCAGCGCCCTTGGGGAGGACTCTCAACTCAGTTATGCCGGTCAATATCTGACGGTATTGAATGTGGCCTCATCGGATATCACCGAAGCCTATAAAAAGGTGGTGGCCAGTCTTTTTTCCCAGCAGGCCATAGACTACAGAAGAAACAGACGCGTTCAACGAAAAGAGCCCGCCATGGCAGTAGGATGTACGCATATGCTTGATCCCGTAACAAGCGGGGTTATTTACTCCACCAATCCCAACCAAATAAGTCAGGAACAGATGGTCATTTCTGCCTGTTGGGGAATGGGGAAACTGGTGGTCGAGGGAGAAGGCAAGTCTGACAGCTACATTGTCTCTAAAAAGCCTCCATATGATGTTATCTCCCGGCATATTGGGAAAAAGGATCTCTCTTACGGCCTGGACAACAAGGATGGGGTGGTTTTAAAGACAGTATCCCATGAGCTCCAGGACAAACCCTGTCTGGACCCTGCGGCCTTGTCCTTACTGGTCCAAACCGCTTCGCGCATCGAATCCTATATGAAGTCATTTCAGGATATCGAATGGTCCATTGACCGGGAAGGACAACTGATCATCCTGCAGGCCCGGCCCTTACAGGTCCGTTGCAACTTGAGCTATGACAAGAGTCAAACAGGACAGGCAGTCAAGAACTATCCGGTCTTAATGAAAGATATGGGGGTTGTAGCCAGCCGCGGTATCGGCACCGGAAAGGTATTTATAGTTGAAACCGAGGAGGATGCGGAGCGTTTTCCACATGGCTCCGTACTCGTTTTACGGCATACCAGCCCTAATATGTCCAGGCTGATCCCTTTTGCAAGTGCAGTTGTGACAGATATCGGATCAGTCGCCGGTCACATGGCCACCATATCCCGTGAATTTCGCGTACCAACAATTGTGGATACCCAGCAGGCTACAAAGATATTGCCGGTCGGCCAGGAGGTAACTGTAGACGCGGAGGAAAACGTAATTTATCAAGGGATCATCAAGGAATTGATAACGGCCCACTTAATTGAAAAGACCCCTTATGAGGAAAGCCATGAATTCAGACTGTTGAGCAGATTGTTAAAAAAGATTTCAACATTGCACATGATTGATCCCCAATCCAGCGAATTTTCAGCCGGTCATTGCCGCACATACCATGACATGATCCGTTTTGCTCATGAGATGGCGGTCAGACGTGTAGCCGAAGGAATTTCACCCAGACAACTGGACAAGGGATCAGGATCAAGGAGGCTGAAGCTTCCTGTCCCCTTGGACCTGATAATTGTAGATATTGGCGGGGGGCTGAAGGATGGAACCCTGGGACAGGTCATTCATCCTGATCAACTGCAATGCGATCCTCTACGCCATATTGTAGATGTGTTGGTTGCCCCGGGGGTCTGGCAGTCCCAACCCATATCCCTGGATATCAAGGGACTCATGTCCAGCTTTATAGGAAATCCAGGCGGAACGCCGTTTTCCTCTGATTCCTTTAAAGGAAACCTGGCCATTGTTTCCAAAGAATATCTCAATTTGAGTCTACGCCTGGGTTATCATTTTAATATGATAGATGTTACATTGAGCGATGATACTGAACGCAACTATATCTACTTTCGGTTTTTCGGCGGAGTAACCGAGATCACCAGGAGGAGCCGCAGGGCAAAGTTTCTGGCCCAGATCATGACCAAAAACGATTTTGCAGTGGAAAGCAAGGGAGACCTGGTTATAGCGCGGATCAAGAAAGTTACAAGGCAGACTATGGAAGAAAAACTATATCTAATTGGAAGGCTTATCGGATTTACCCGCCAATTGGATGTTTTATTGCGCACTGATGGTGATGTGGGATTTTTTGAGGAACAATTTTTTAAAAACGAAGATTTTATAACAACTTCCCCTTCCGCATAGAAAAGGGGGGAAAGGAGGATGTGGTGAAAGAGGCAATTTCCGTTATGGTCCTGGATGATGAGCCCATTGTGGGGGAACGGTTGAGGCCGGTTTTGGAAAAAGAAGGTTTTCAGGTGGAGACCTTTACAGAAAGCCAAAAGGCCTTGGAGCGATTAGAGGAAAAAAAATTTCATGTGCTGGTAACAGACCTGAAGATGAGCGGTCCCAGTGGACTTGATGTACTTCGCTATTTGAAGGAACATCAGTTGGATACCCAAGCAATACTGATTACCGGCTACCCGACCATGGAACGATTCAGGGAGGCAGAATACCTGAATGCAGTTTTTGTTACCAAGCCTTTCAAGATGGAGCAGGTGGTAAAATTAGTTGGTGAAGCCGCCAAAAAGTTTTAGCTACACATTGCAAAAGAATTCCTCTTCCCTCCAGGGTGGAGGAATTGGCTGTAAAAGAATTCAACACTTCTCGGAGGTCTTATGGAAAATAAAAACCGCGTACTGGTTTTGGATGACGAACCCATTGTGTGTGATCGTCTGTGTTCCATGCTGGAAAAGACCGGCCTGGAAGTGGAGACCTTTACCGACCCGGCAAAGGCTGTAAAGAGGCTGGCCGAAACCAGTTTTAATGTGCTGATCACTGATCTAAAGATGAAAGAGCTGGACGGGATTGAGATCCTGAGCATAACCCAGAAGGTATCTCCTGAAACAAAGGTGATCATCATTACCGGGTTTGCTACAGTAGAGAAGGCCAAGCAGGCACTGGAAATGGGTGCCTTTGATTTTATTGCCAAACCGTTCAAGTTATCTCAGCTTCGGGATTTAGTGATCAAGGCGCTTAACCTTAACCTTTAGAAAAGAGAAAAGTCATGGCAATAGTCACAATATCAAGAGGAACCAAGAGCGGCGGAGAAGCCTTGGCCAAAAGGGTGGCGGAAAAATTGGGGGTCCCGGCCATCAGCCGGGAGGTATTGCAGGAAGCAGCCACACATTTTGGGGTATCTGAAGTCATTGTCGGCGAACAACTGGAAAAGACCAAGGGCCTTATCTATGGCCCTTCCTCAGAGCGCTATCTTTATCTGGCTGCCATTCAATTAGCCCTGGCTGAAAGGGCCTCCAAAGGGCCTTTTGTATATTACGGACACGCCGGGCACCTTTTATTGAAGGGTGTGCCGCAGGTCTTGAAGGTCAGGGTAATAACTCCCCTGATCCGTCGCGCGCAGATAATGATGGAGACCCAGAAAATCTCTCTTGAAGAGGCAAAAAAGTCCATAGAAAAAATGGATGAAAGCCGTATTAAATGGACACGCTTTCTATATAATGTGGATTGGCGGGACCCTGCTTTGTATGACATGGTCTTTAATCTTGATTACCTGGGTATAGAAACCGCCAGTGAGATCATTGTATTCGCATTAAATCAGCCGGAGTTTAAAGAATCTCCTGATAGCCAAAACATCCTTGAAGACTTTTTCCTGGCCAGCAAGATAAAGGTGGAATTGGCCACAAGTGAAAAAACAAAGGGATTGGTCCTGGATGTGACGGCCAGGGACGGTGCAGTAAATATTAAGGGGAGTTTTGAAACCGCTGGTATCTTCCACAGCGGAAAGCAGAGGATTAAAAATGATGTGATAGAGATCGCCCAAAAGCAGCCGAATGTCAAAAAGGTTTTGGTTGAGATTGAAGATATTTCCGTTGTATTGGAATAGCAATATCACCCTAATAAAGGCGGTTGTCTATCAGCTCCCGGCCTGATCATAAATAGCTGACCATTAAGTGTCTGGTTTAGGATCACAAACCCCTGGCGTTGAGGGGTTCAATGGTTCGGGGTCTTCAGTTTGGAAGACTAAACGTGTCCTGGCTCATGGATGCAACAAAAGGAACTACCTCTTTGCGCAAAGAAAAATCAGATTCACCTCCATCTTCCAGTGCTTCCCCATTTGTCACTGAAGAAGAAAAGGGCCGTGCTTATCTAAACATTCCCCAAGGCGAAAGGCCGTCCATCAGTATCCGCACAAGACTTATTCTTGCCTTTTCCCTGATCTTTGCCCTGTGCGCCGGCGTTACGCTGTGGTCCATTTATTTTGTGTCTACAGTTCAGGCAAAGATCCATTTTCTTGAGACCTCGGGCAATTACAGGGCGGAGATTCAGGAGGCCAGGCGCTATGAGAAAAACTACCTGCTCTATGGCACTGATCTGCCAAACGCCATTACTCATCTTCGAAACGCTGAACAGATATTGAATGAGAACACACGGACTATTCAAAGGATCATAGGGGCCGACGCCTTACGTATAATGACCTCTCATATTGCCGAATATCATCGTCAAATTTCCAGACTGACCGGATCGACAAGTAATGAGGAAAAAAGTATCATAGAGACCAAATTGCGGGAGCATGGTGGCCAGATGGTTGATCTTGCACTGGATTTTGAGATAAAAGAAAAAGAGTCAATGGAAAAGATGCTGGTACTGGCCCGCAGGATACCTTTTTTGTTTCTCGGCCTTTTGCTGGGATGTATCGTCCTGATTGTTTCTTTTCTGGTCCGTCAGTTGCTGGGATCATTCGCCCGGTTCATGGCATACACCAAGCGGATCGGCGAAGGAAATTTTACACCCATAATCCCACAAAAAAAGTACAGGGACGAATTCTCCGAACTGGCCCAGGCCTTCAACAGGATGATCCACGAACTTGACCAGCGTTATAAGATCCTTGTGGAATCGCACAAGCTAAGGGCCGTGGGCACCCTTGTTGCAGGGGTGGCACATGAGCTCAACAACCCCTTGAATAACACCATGCTGACCGCCACCATGCTCCAGGAGGACTACCCCGATCTTTCTGATGAAGAAAAATTGGATATGATCCAGGATGTTATCAAGGAGACGGAGAGGTCCCAGAAGATCGTGCGAAATCTGCTGGACTTTGCCAGGGAAGGTGAGGCACAGGTGACGCCCCTCAACCTGGATGAGATTTTAAACAGCGCCATCCGGCTGGTGGCCAATCAGGTAAGGCTTGCCAAGATCAACCTCGTCTCAGATTTGGAGGCCGGCCTCCCGCCCATTCATGGGGATGCCCAAATGCTCCAGCAGGTGTTTATCAATCTGATCTTAAACGCCGTGGATGTGCTGCCGGAAAAGGGGATTATCAAAGTCTCGACCGGCAGGAGCAGGGATGACGCATATGTGGTTGTCAGGGTCAAGGACAATGGGCCGGGCATACCGGAACATATACTTTCCCGGATATTTGAGCCTTTTTTCACCACAAAGGCCAAGGGCAAGGGCACAGGCCTGGGTCTTTCCGTCTCAAGCGGCATAATCCACAAGCTTGGCGGCTATATCCAGGCAGAGAGCAAATCCGGTGAAGGGACCACATTTTCCGTCTTTCTCCCCACCACCAATATACCCTCTCATATCTCCTCGGGCGAAGCAAAATAAGCACTATTCAAAGACCGAGCCCAGTTTTTTCAGCTCTCTGCACCCTCAAGCTTGTCTCTATTTTCACTTTTCCCAAGCCTTGCCGTCTCCTCAAGCTGTTTGATGGATTCTGCCTCTCCAACTGCTTCCTTATATTCCCTCCGCCGCTTTTCAAACTGTGCATATTCCTGCCGGGCAAAATCATCCGCTGCTCTTTTAGAAATACGTCCTGCATCCGGAAGCACTTTCCTTTCATTGAACCTCAGAAACTCATTCAGTTTCTGCTCCCAGTCTTTCATAAAGACCTGCTTACGCCTGTTAGCCTGGTCTTCTGCAAAATCGAGCCACATGACCACGATGCGGTTCAGATGATCAATTTCAGTTTCCGAGAGATAATTTTTTGCGATTATTACATCGGTCTTTCTAATTTCGTCTTTTTGCCATGAGGTTAACCCCATATTCGGTTTATTTGAATTTGCCCTTGCATAGATTAGTTCTGCAGCAGTCATCCCGGTCGCAGCAAAATGAAGCTTATTTTGGATGATGCTGAAAAATTTAGTTTTTTCACTCCACGAAGGATCGTAGTCTCCGGCCATGGCAAAAATTTCTTTCACACGCAGGTACATCCTTCGTTCGCTGGCGCGAATGTCGCGAATCCGCTCCAACATTTCATCGAAATAATCAGGTACTTCAGAGTCTTTAACCGGCGGGTTTTTCAATCGCTCATCATCCATGACGAAGCCCTTGACAATATATTCCTTCAAGCGCTGTGTGGCCCAGACTCGAAAACGGGTGGCGATGAGACTTTTTACCCGATATCCCACTGAGATTATTGCATCCAGGTTGTAGAAATTGGTTTCATATCTTTTTCCATCTGCGGCAGTTGTAAAGAATTTCTTTACAACTGAATTTTCAGGCAGCTCTCCCTCGGAAAAGATGTTTTTTAAGTGTTGACCAATATTCTGTTTTGTAGTCTGAAATAAATCCGCCATCATCTGCTGGGTGAGCCAGACCGTCTCCTGTTCCAGCCGCACCTCCAGTTTCACATTACCATCATCGGAACGATAGACCAGGAATTCTCCTTTTGTACCCTCTGGAAGGAGGTTCTTATCTCCTGTCATCTTACTGGATCCTGTCATCCTATTACCTATTTCAACATGGCTGCCTTTTTAGTGACGCGGGGTCACAGCTTGAAATAAGACAAAATTGTCCTAATTCAAGGAACGGGCCATTCCTTACTCATTAAAAATATTAACAACTGATTTTCATGGCCTAAAAAGCATTAATTATGGTCTCAGACCATTCTTTTAGTCGGGCTCTCTTGAACCTCGACAAATAATCTTCGAACCTGACCACGTCCTGTATATTTTGCCAAGAGCTTGTAATTGTTTTTTTCAAACCGGATACGTCCGGCAACAATAACAGGATGTATTCTGAGTTTTTCAGCCAGTTCAACGACCTTTGACGCGGTTGGATTTTTCCGGGCTGGATGATTTTTCCATACCTTTTCTGGCAGCAAGGCCTCTGTGGCCATTTCATTTGCCTCTTTTTCAATCAAGTCTTCTTGTTCTCGTTGCTTGTCAAGATCCAGGTCATCAATAATAAAGCTTTGAGATGGGGAAAGGTGCCTCGAAACATGCGCAAGTTCATGGAGCAAGCAAAACCAGAAATTATCAACCCGATCATACCTGAGTGTCATGCCGATTGCAGGGTTTCCGTCCGGCAGCAACATAGCCGCCCCATCCAGGTAGGTCTTTGGAAGATGGGACTGGAAGATTAGATGAATCCCGTTTTTTTCAAGATATTCCTTCGCAAGCAACGGGCCTGTTTCCAGGTAACTGAGCTTTCCGATTTCACGCAGGAAGTTCAGATCAACAGTTCCCTTATTATAACGGGTCTTAAGGGGATTTTGTTTTGCAAGTGCAATGACACGCAGACACCAGGCGTTTAGGGCATAGAAATCGGTCTTTTCATTAAACCTGCCGTTTATTCCCCTGCGAAAGGCTGGAAGCGGGACCGCATCCATACCGCCTGCCTTTTCAATGAAATCACGTATCACTTCCTCAGCCCGTTCCTTAAGGTCTACGACATTAGGGATCCAAGAGCGTTTTGCCATTTCTTTTAATGGAAAACGGGACCAATCCACCTGCGGCAATGTGTCAGGAAAATTCTCGCCCGGTTCCTGCAACAGCACCTCTGCTGAGATTCCCAGCTTTTTGCGTAATGCCCGCATCATGGCCAGGGTAAGAGGCCTTTTACGGTTCAACACCTCGGAAACTCGACTCTTGCTTCCGATTGAGGGAACCATATCCTTTTGGCTCAGCCCTAATTGCTCCATTCGAAATTTGATTGCCTCCACCGGATCAGGCCTATGGATGGGATAATGCTTATCTTCATACATCTCAACCAAGGCTGTGAGCAGTTCCAGCTCGTCCATTTCTTCAGTGCCGGGCTTTGCATCCATAAGTTGTTCAATACGGTCAAGAGCGGCATTATAATCTTCTTCTGTCTTGATCAGTCGATTAACCATGTCAGATCTCCTCCGCATTGATTTTGTCATATTCCCTGTGTGTTCCAATAAACCGAATAAACACGGTTTTTGAATGATAGTTTATGTGGACGACCAGGCGGTATTTATTGCCTGCAATATTAAAAACGACCCGGTTGTTTTTCAATATACTGGCGGAACGGTACTGCCTTTTGATTTCAGCGGAAGTGCCCCAGTCAGCATTTTTCACCTCGTAATACCATGCCTCCAGAGGACCCTTTGCATCCTGTCTGTTCGGTAAGTTGTAGTATTCCACAAGGGTTTTTCGTTTGATGATATGCATAAGTTAACCGGTTCCCATATCCATGTCAAGCACAAAGTTCCCAAAAATGGAACTTATTGGTCAAAATTGTAATTTATGTCATAAAGGACAGTGGCGTATTTTCAGAACGTGTGCAATGTAGGGGTCACACTTGAAATAAGATAAAATTGTCCCCGATTCAAGGGTGACCCATTCCTTACCCGATATCCCACTGAGATTATTGCATCCAGGTTGTAGAAATTGGTTTCATATCTTTTTCCATCCGCGGCAGTTGTAAAGAATTTCTTTACAACTGAATTTTCAGGCAGCTCTCCATCGGAAAAGATGTTTTTTAAGTGTTGACCAATATTCTGTTTTGTAGTCTGAAATAGTTCCGCCATCATTTGCTGGGTGAGCCAGACCGTCTCCTGCTCCAGCAGCCTCTTTTCGTTGAGGGTGAACCCCCGCACCAGGTGCTCCCGCAGCACATTGGTGGCCCAGATGCGAAACTGAGTGCCTCGCTTGGAGTTGACCCGGTATCCCACAGATATGATGGCATCGAGATTGAAGTATTCGACTTTATATGTTTTGCCATCGCTGGCAGTTGTTGCAAAAAATGCAAAAACTGATTTGCGTTCCAACTCACCGTTTTTAAATACATTTCCCAAATGCCGGGAGATAACAGACTTGTCCCGTTCAAACAATCCGGCCATTTGGTTAAGGTTGAGCCAGACCGTTTCCCGGTCCAGGCGTACATCCAATGCCGCCTTGCCGTCCGGCGACTGATACAAGATGATTGCGCCTTTGGTTGGGTCGTTTCTATTTCCGATTTTCTTTGCCATAATCCTCATTCATAGGGCGCCCTATACGCGGTGGCGCAATGCTTTTCCGGAGATTTCATATTGTGACAACTGGTACAAACGCATGACCTCTATACGCCCTGCCAGCGAATCTGCCAAGTTGGGAACAAGCAACAAATTGGCCGAATCTGCTAGTGCCCTTTCTGTCGAACTGACAAGAAATATTTGGCAGTTCATTCCGGTCTTAATTTTCATTCATCAAAGATATTCTGGATATGAAGGCTGATATTCTGTTTTGTAGTCTGAAATAGTTCCGCCATCATTTGCTAGGTCAGCCAGACGGTCTCCTGTTCCAGCCGTACTTCTAATTTCACATTACCATTATCGGAACGATAGACCAGGAATTCTCCTTTTGTGCCCTCCGGAAGGAGGTTCTTATCGCCAGACGTTTTTCTGGATTCTGTCACAGTATTACCTCTTAACTATTTGAGCTTAACCCTAACTAAAAAAATAGTATCATGACCTCGAAAAAATTGTAGATATCACGTTTCTTATCACAGGTTAGGGGGAAGTTATGATCTCTGATAGCGATTCCAGGTTTGGTTCGATCATTGTTATTGATATTTCCTTTGTACACCTCGCGCGAACATTCTGGCCATCCACTCACCTCTAACAGCAATAGAGGAAATATCGCGAAATTATGCTTACATTCCGAACGCTTCATGGATATATCTCTCCCTCAACTCACTGTATATTCACAACGAACTCCCCGCTTCGAGCCACACAGACGCCGTTTTTCACAATAAAGCACTCAACCCAGTGCATTCCCGAATAAAGAGTCCTTTCATTTCTTACTCTTCCTCCCTTTTCGATCAGGCCATCATAATAGCCACCTCGAAGGCTGTTGGCTGCTCGGGCTTCTTCATCGGTATTCACTACTTGCCAAAAGACTTTGTACGGCCAAGGTGTGTTTGTTTTTGCCTCAAAACGAAGTGAACTGTGCTTTGAAAGCGGCTGGGAATCGCTATTGAATTGATAAGGGCGAAATCCATTTCGAGAGACGAACCCGTTAACATTGACTGCATATCTCGGCTGGATGGGCCAAAGAGGAGCCTGTCGATGCGGAACGTTAAATCGGGCAAGCGCACGAGGGGCACTAGCCACCATCCCTATAGCTTGGCTACTCAAGAATTTTTCGTAACTTTTCCACGCCTCATTGAGGGTTCGTTCTCCAAATCTATCGCCAAGGATTTCTTTTAAATCACCTTGGGAAGCCATTAAGGCCTCTTGGATATCTTGCCTTATCTGTGCCACCCACATGAAAAAAGACTTAGCCCTTGCATGTTCGTCTTCGTGCCAACGTTCGGCAAAATTTTCAGAAGGATTAACGGGATTTTGGATTTCCCAAGTCCCATCACCCTTACGGCGAATGAGTTTATGATGCGCTACACTCTCATGCACTTGAGAATAACGATTATCAACCAATACAGAGTGGTAAGATAACTTGGTGACTATGTTATTCAATGCTGACAGAAGATCGCTCTCCCCCTCATAAAGCGTGGCCGCTAATGTAGTGATGATCATGGAAATGGGTTTAAACTTAGGATCAAATGGGGAACCTTTTTGACCTTGATAGCCGAATCGAATATCTCTGTGCCGTTTCAGTATCTGGATGGAACGTTGTAAAGGCGTATGCACCAATTGATCTGGGACTTCCTGAACATTCGCATAAAAAGGCCGTTGGGTTCCTAGAAAGCGGGTGTTGTTAAAAATCCTTTGTTTTTGATGTATGGCAAATTGTGCAAAGCTCGTGTTCTTTTTTCGAAACCATTCTGCATATCCATTTGGATTGCTGGATCGCCATTCATAGCAAGGGCTACGGTCATCATCCTTATCTGTCAATGCTATAGTTGTTTTTGTAAACTCAGCCTGGGTTTCTGGACTGCCAGGGTTCCTCTGTGTAATTTCGGCACCTTTAATAGGATCTGGAACACAGGGAAGAACGTCGATATGGAATCCAACTCCATTATCTTTGGCATACTCTAAGGTCCAACAGCGCTTACCTTCACCATCTAACTTGTTGCAATAGGTACCATTGGTTTTAAGGCGTCCACCCACCATCTGCTTTACAATTTCAGAATTGTTCGATGACCAAGCGATGTTCTCATACTGTAGCTCGCAGACCAGATCAACATCATATGCCGCGTCCTCAGAGTCGCGCAATGGTTTAACAACCGTGCCAATTCGGATGGAACCTTGTGGATAAATTTCCGGTTTTGCGAAGCTGCCCGGATACGCTTCATTTTCAAAACCGTCTTCTAGCCAGGTGCCAACAGCTTTGTAACTCTGAACGGCACGATCATAATCTGTTGGAGAAATATCCAGTGATTCAGCAATGCAGCTTAGGATCTCATTCAATTGCAGTTCTTGCGCACTTCGCATCAGCCCTCTTTCCTATTATAGTCATCCTCAAATGAAAACGTCTTTTCAAAACCTCCAACTTTCCTGTTTTGGTCGTATATACAAAGCGGTAGATCTGCCTTAGGCATCCATACCCTCCCCAATTCTACGGCGACCGAAACAGGGACTGCTGGAAAAACGTGCAAGAGGGCATCTTGACCGTGACAGGTCTTGATTCGATCAAAAAGTCTTCGAAATTGCTGACGAACTAATTTCAATTGTTCCCGGCTTTTCAAGAAGTCGTTATTTGGCGCCTCAATGGACATACGCCAGATTGACACATTTTTACCTGAGAACACGGCCAATATCCTCTCGTTATCAATATTGGCGCTGAGGGAGAGGTTTAAAGCCACAGTGGGATAGATTTCGGACGGTTCTTTAATGAGAAATTCAAAGCTGCCAGGTGATTCCTGCCATTTCCAGTCAGGAGGTTCTCGATGAAGTTGATACACCTCTGCGGCTGGAATATCAGAAAGGAGCCACCCAAGCTCAATGAGAAGAGGTTGAGGCGCAAGGGCGAAAATTGAAAGATGTTCTACCTCACCGGAAACGATTCTTGGTCGCAACGAAGAGTTGAGATTACATCGCAGGTTTTGACGTTCAATGGCCCAGTATTCAGCGGAATGATCCTCGAAAGAGCTATTGCGCAGACCAAGTTCGATGGCTCGCGGTTCTGCTGGGTATCGAAGCGGAATCATGGCCTGAGCAGCTTTCTGCCAACTAAGGGAAGGGTTCTGTTCTCCAATGTTCGCACCATAAATCAAAACATGGCTTCTCTTGTTCTCCTGCAAAGAGGTTAAAAGTTCGATACGTGCCTCATGGCGTGCCTTCATTGCCTGAAGGCGTTTTGCCGGATGCCCTTCAACATCGATTTTATCGATAAGGCGGTGGTGCTCATCACACATTAGCATCAAGTTGCTAATATCTGATTTGAGCTTTTTCGAAAGATCCGAATGCCCCCGAGGTCCCATTGGCTTATCAGCAATAATGTGCGCGATGTACGCTGTGTTAAATTCTGCTTTTGTTAGGTCATCCATCCAAAGAGGCTTTGAGCAGCCTTCGTATTGACACCGGCCGCCTGATTTTCCCCATAGGCGTAACTTAACCGACTCGGGTATGTAGGAAATAGACATGTTTTCAGCTCTTCATTTCCCGATCCAGGCATGCAAGTAGCTCCACACAGGTGATAATTGCCGCGACGGCAATCCCAAGATGGATGCCTTGACCATCTGAATGCTCAGTGCGGTTACGGTAACAGTGAATGGCGTTGATGAGTGCGTAACTGTCTTTTGACGTAACCTTGGCTTTTGATTCGAAACCGAACATACTTCCGGTGAGCAACTGAAGTAGGCCTAATTGAGGTCCACGTTCTAAAGGAATTACCCACGAATTTTCATCCATCATGCTTTTTATAAACTTGGGGCATCGCACATTTGTGTGGGTGACCCCAATATGTTGTGGTCATGCATTGATGACCTGGAATGCCGCTGGTTTTCTTCTCGGATAGAGAT
>LT984854.1:298397-302014 GCA_900258555.1 uncultured Desulfobacterium sp.
AGACCATCGCCCTTAATAATACCATGTAGTGTAATTCAATTAAACTTTTGAGACATGAATTCAGAAACGGCGGGACCTCTTCGGTAAAAGACTTATCTCCGATCTTTTTGGTCCTGCTGGTTATGCGATTATTGTAACGATCCGCAGAATAGATCTGACCGATCCAGCCTGCGTATCTGTCGCTTGCAGTCCCAATAAATAGATCGGGATGCAGATCGCGAAACATGAAGTTATCAAGTTTTGAAGCCGTATCAGACATCTTAAATAGTCACGAGCAGGAAGCCTGAATATCCTGAGTATCGCATTGGTATCGTTGATATCTTTAATTCCACAAATCCCGCCAAGCGCCATAGTCAACCACAGGCATATAATTTTCCTTAACATGCTCACCCACTTCGAGCAATTTCTTAGAAATACCCATAAAATTTTTCTCCATGCACAAAGGCTTCCACGCTTCGGTTATCTAAGAAACCTGATGATCTAATTAGGAAAGTCTAACAGTTTAAATGTTTGAAAAAAGGCGTTTCGCTCCAGGGGGAAGTGGCATGTCAGCGGATGCATTAAAAGCCCGGACTTTCCACTTTGCGGCAACCTTGGCTGCAGCAGTTTTAACATCTTTAAATTACATGGAATTAGCTTGTTTTAAGCAATTTTCTCAATGATTGAGAAATATTACTCAATCATAGTGCAAAGTGTCAATAGTAAGAGGTCCTTCTGCCGACTAAGGACCGGTCTCCGATGACATGGCCATTAGGGCCAACCATACGTAAAGCCAGATATATGTCGCAGCCTGCGCCGCAACCAAGATCAAGCCCGTGGAACAATCCAAATAAATGGAGATGGTGAGGTTGCGTATTTATAGCGAACATTAGGGACTTGCAGACTCCCAAAGGTCATCATGAATTTTAAAGGTAAAAGTGCTGCAATTTAAAGAGGGACCGTAAATATTCAAATAGCTGTGAGGGGTAAAATAGTTGTTTTCTAATTAGCGTACGCAAGCCTTGCTTTTTAAGTGGCGCTTTTCATTTCTATTTTCTTTCAGTGCATTATCCGTCTTGATTGTTCGTTTATTTTAGGTTATAAATGCGCCCGTCCTGGTCTTTGGGGCCTGAGTCCACCGCGGACATTGCCCTTAATTGAACACGTCTTAAGCAGCCCGGCAGGTTAAAGGAAATAGTGTTATGAAGATCGGTAAAATTGAAAAGAAGGTGGAAATCCCCGCAGTGCATTCAAAAGTTAAGTACCCCTGGCATGAGATGCAGGTCGGCGATTCGGTCCTGATAAAGCCGGGTAAAGAACAAAGCCTATTTGATCTCAAACGCAAGGTAGGCCCTGCCGCCCGGTACTATGGCGATAAGACAAGCAGGGTATTCAAGACACTGGCTGACCATGAATCAGACGGCGTCAGGGTTTGGAGGACCAAGTAGGGTTATCACTACCAGTTATGGGCTGTAATAAAATCAGGCACATGTCAAAGTATAGAAAATGCCAAGTTAAAGTTAGCTTGGAGTGTTGTGGTTTTGTTTCAATTTCTATATAATAGCAGCGTTTTTTAAAGAAATATCCCATCCTTGCGGCGGGCGTTTTTTTGTGGTCATGTGCTGTTTTGCGGGTATCTGGTTAACAGCATATTCATGGAGAGAGCATGATATACTGTTAGGAAATGCCTTAAAATCTCAAGGAACGCTTATAAAAGCATTTCTCATTCGGGAAGATATGCTGGTCAACTCAGTAACTTGTTCGTTCGGATAGGATCAAAAGAGAATGGACAACATACTTAAGAATCTGATCTCGCGCTTTCTAGGTGAGAACGCAACTTGGCTGGCAAACGCATTCAAAATGACGGAACGAGTATCATCTAGCCGAGGGAACCGTTACGGATTTGAATGGCCAGTTCAGACTGCCTTCGGCTGCTTCTTGCTTGAACTTCAAGAGAATGGGGAAGTCTCATCCGTTGGGATCGGAAAGCAAGAAACCAACAGAAAAAAGTACGACATCTCATTCACGGCAGATGGGAAAAATGTCATCGTTGAAATTAAGACACCAGCTGGCGGTGCCATCTCATACGTAAAGAGCGATGTTCAGAAGGAGTTCCCGGACGGTAGCTTGCCTTTTTTCCTCATTTTTAGTGACCCCCGGGCTCCGTCCAAAGCACCACCATTGGCAGGTACAAAAACCATCGAAACATGGGTGACTCATGAGGATTTTCGGTGCTACTTGTATAGAAAGAACTCCGAACAACAGCCCAGGCCCCTCAAGCTGAACGTTAATCGCCATCGAAGGCGGGATGGGGGGAATATTATGAGATCAGACCAAGTTGATTTTAAAAAATTTTTTAATCAGATTCTTGACCTTTTAAATCATAAAACAAATATATTTAAAAGCACTAAAAGAAAATCTACCGAAAAAACAAGATATTGGGGTGCAAGTGCTGGTAAGCTTCACTTGGCGTGGAATTGCTATCACGATCGTGTTGCACTCCACTTTTATGCTTCTAAGAAAACTGATAAAAAAAAGATTTTGGTCAATAAACAAAGATTTCAAGCTTTACAAGCTAGGAGAGAAGAAATAGAGAAAACTTTTGGGGGAACCCTTAAAATGGGACTATAAAGATGGGCGTACGTATCAATGTATCTCCTCTTATACTCCAATAAAAGGCATAAAGAATGAAGCAAAATGGCCAAAAATCCAAGAAGACCTTGTTAACAGAATTGTCAGACTAGAAAGGGTATTACAAAATCACATAGCGGCTTTTAACGAATAACTTGATTTTCGTCGGATGGGGGTAGGACAACAAAGAATGGGGTCACCCATTAAGGGATTGCACGTAAATAAGTTGAACAAGTTACAGTCGTAGCTGCTGTACGATGAACAAGTGTCCGAAATGCGGCTGCGTAGCATGGGTGAATATGGCTCAACGGCCATACTTAAAAAATTAAGGAGCTGAAAAGATGAAGGTTCTTCTGCACGTCTTTGTGGCAGCGGCAATAACTGGTTGTGCGGCTAATGTTCAGCGACCGCCGATCGGAGCGTTTGCCGAGGTTTGCGTTGCAGACCAAGTCGTTAATTCACCGTGGGGAATGATGGTAGCTAACCTTTATGTTGGGCAAAGGCTTAATGTCATAGGTGTTCAAGACAAGGACGGCGAACGCTGGTACCTAGTTTCCTTCAACACAAACAACGATTCCGCTGCATTCTTCTCAGCCAAAACCGGCAAATTTAGAGAAGATTTGTACATTAATGGTGGAGAGAGAGTATTGCCTAAGATGCGACCCAACAGAGCGAGATTGAGTCTTAACGGATGCAATTAGATATTCCTTCGTAACGGTCAGGCCTACACATTTGACAAAATATGTTTTGCGACATTTTTTCCAACAACGCCTTTCACGAAGGCTTCGCTTGTGAAGGCGGCGTTAGCATTGTCAAAGCCGCACATGTGCGAAGAGATTATTGAAACTTTTCTTCTACGACGGTATCCCGGCAATGGTCGGCCACAGATTGTGCGCGATGTAGTCGCAAACGCGGGTAGTGTCAATTTAATTGTGTAAAATTTGATAGTTCATTTAATTGTTTGAAAAAAGGCAAATTTTTGCGGACTTTTCCTATAGGGTTTGCCC
>LT984854.1:303419-306445 GCA_900258555.1 uncultured Desulfobacterium sp.
TTCTCCTTTTTTTTAATTGGTTTGTCGTAAAACCCTTATAAAGGAAAAGCGCCTTTTTTTCGACAAGTTATAATTTTACACAAAAGATTTTACACTACCTGCAGATACATGACGCATAAGCTTTGGCTATGAATTGAACGATGTAATTTTCTTATTTTACAGTATGTTATCCACTCTGCCCGTCTTCATCTTTAACTAAGGTTTAACTAAAGTTTATCTAAAATATTTACCCAGCTTGCGGAAATCATAACCTTTTTTAGCTTCTTTAAATTCAAAAACCTCTGTCTCAGCGGGCAAGCCTCGAAGTTCGTTGAGTCTGTGAACTAATTCATCTTTTGTCATAGGCTTTCAATTATCCCCATCTTAGTTTCCAGAAACTAACAAACACAACGGGTTGCATCATTTGTACGAGGCCTTGATCTACTCTTTCCCCTCCCTTGAGGGGAGGGGATCAAGGGGAGGGTGTTCTGATCAGTCTCTCCCTTATTACCTCAAGCACACCGTTTAAATTCATCAAGACCTCATTATCCCAAAAATGAAGTACCGTGTAACCCTCCTTTTCAAGCCAGGCATCTCTTTGTCTGTCTTTTAGAGCCTCCGCAGGCAAGGCATGATGACCGCCATCCAATTCGATGATTAGCCTTTTTTCGAGACATACAAAATCTACGATGAACGGTCCAATGGGGTGTTGACGTCTAAATTTGAAGCCTTGACATTGGCGTGCCCGTAGATGGCTCCATAGGCGCAGCTCAACATCGGTCGCTCTTTTCCTGAGGTCCTTTGCGAGGTGGGTGTGATTTTCTTTTCTGCCTTTAGGTGTTGCGCCTTCCCTTTTTTCACCCTCACCCTGCCCTCTCCCCTCAAGGGAGAGGGAATATGGAGCGACCATTGAAGGCTTGTTCTTCATGAGCGCGCCTTCTTCTTTCTTGGTTGGCGATGTCGTACTACCTCAGCCTTATTGCTCTCACGCTCTGCCTTGATGCGGGCCAAAAGCACGCTTGCCGGTTCGTCGTTGGAGTCCTGTGGGACGAGCTTGCCCTCAAAGGCCTTTTTTAAAATGCTTTGGCGCAAAGACTCCGCCTGTTTGAGGCTCTGCTCTATGCTCTCTTCGATTTTGTCACAGACGAAAAGACGGGATTCGATTTCGGCGACTATGGCGTGTTGATCTTCGATTTTCGGGATAGGGATGGGAATGTTTTCCAAAAATTCCACATTGATATTTTTCTGTGCAGTTGCGGATGCCTTGCTGTCGATTTCTTGTTTTAACTTCTGGATATAGAAATTTACGAATTTGATCGACAGAATATTTTCATCTGTCTTGATACCGACAACGCTGTCAGGGAAACAGGCGTCAAATCCCAAAAAAGCTGTTTCTGCAATATTTGCTGCTATAGTAAGGCACAGTGTTCCCTTCGGCCAAAGCTTGCTTTGCGCTAGGCCAATTTCAGAATATGTTTGAGAGTATGTATTGACAGTGCCCCCATTGGCTGCTCGGACTTCTCCGGTTTGAATAAATGGATAAGGACCACCGAACAACTCTTTGGCATCTCTTGGTCTGTGTTTTGATTTTCCTCTCTTTATTTCTGCTACATTACCAAATCTGCTGACATCCCAATTCCCCTCAAAGGCCCATTTCAAGACGGCTTGGCGATATACCTTGAGTTGTTGCTGCGCGGTCTTGAGGCTTTCGATGCCTTTATCCAGTCTGCTGAACAACTCTTCTATTTTCGCGACAATGCGATGTTGCTCGGGGATTGGTGGGAGGGGAATTCTCGTGTTCCTTATTACTTCCCCTGAGATTGCTTTAAATGTTGTACCTGTTCCCTGTTCATCAAGTTCCCTTTCAATCAAACGGAGATAATAATAGATAAGCTTGTGATTATAATGATACCTAATTGCTGCTAATCCCCTGCCGATACAGCACTTTCGGTCTGCAATATTCGTTGCACCGACAGGAGCACGCACCGAGAGCAGAATGTCATCATTTACGGCAATTTTTTTGGGTTCGGTGCACCACTTTTCAGCAACTGGATGAAGATCGGTAAATTCTGCCTTTCCTTGAAAAAATGGGAGCCCGATACCGTTGTTGTTATAAGTAGCTGATGATGGTGACTGCCCCATGATTACTTCAGCAATATCTTGAATGGAAGTAGTCGCCCACCCCTTCGGTATTTCCCTATTCTCACCCATCCTAAACCGTTAACACCTCATTCAGTTCCTTGATAATACCGTCCGCCTTGCTGACAAATAAAGACGACAGCACGCCCATATTTTTTAATGTCATCCCAATGTATTTATCTGTCATTCCCGCGCAGGCGGGAATCCAGTTATTACAATCATTACAATCTTCACCAAATATCATCCCTTAATTCCAGTGCCTCTTGTTTGCTGGCCTTTAGTTGTAGCTTGCTACTATTCTGGATTCCCGCCTGCGCGGGAATGACAACATGGCCATCATATGCATTCATTGCCTATCATATAGATTAAAATTTGTGCCTAAAAAACCGATGTCATAGCAACTTGTTAAGCCGCTAACACCTCATTCAGTTCCTTGATAATGATGTCCGACTTACTGACAATTAAAGCCAACATCCCGCACCTATATTTTAATGTCAGCTCAATTTATACATCTGTCATTCCCGCGCAGGCGGGAATCCAGTCCTTATAATCATTACAATCTTCACCAAATATCATCATACAATTTCTGTTTTTCTTGTTTGATAGCCTATAGTTATAGCATTTTGCAATTCTAGATTCCCGCCTACGCGGGAATGACAACATGGCCATCATATGCATTCATTGCCTATCATATAGATTAAAATTTGTGCCTAAAAACCGATGGCATAGCAATTTGTTAAGCCGCCAGTGCCTCATTCAGGTCCTTTACAATGCCGTCCGACTTACTGACAACTAAACCACCCTCGACTATAAGTCGAGGGGTTTTATGAGGGGTCGATTTCAAATCGACTATCATCAGGAATCGGCTCCCCTTCTTGCTTTTGAAAATATTGCTGGATCATTTCGTC
>LT984854.1:308520-310464 GCA_900258555.1 uncultured Desulfobacterium sp.
TACTATAAGCAGTTTAGCCTTGAGCAACGAGAGAAGGTAAAATCCGTTGCGATGGATATGTGGGACCCCTACATTGCGGCTACCAAGGCCTACATACCTGAAGCGGAGAAAAAGATTACCTTCGATCGATATCATGTCATGCGCCTCGTGGTAGACGCGGTGGATAAGGTTCGCAAGCAAGAGCATCGGGCCTTGATGGAAGAGGGCAATAACATTCTGAAGGGGACCAAGTATCTGTGGTTATGGAACGAAGAAAACATCCCGCCATATCGCTGGACTGAATTTGAACACCTCCGTTCACTGGATCTCAAGGTCTGTCGTGCTCGCGCTATCAAAGACAACCTCCGTAACCTCTGGAACTATCATAAAGAAGGTTGGATGAGGAGATACTTCTCTCGCTGGTATTTCTGGGCCACGCACTCTCGGCTGGGCCCGATAGTCAAGGCTGCAAAGAGCCTTAAATCTCATATTGACAATATCGTAACCTATGCCAGACACCGGATAACCAATGCCTTGGGGGAAAGCCTCAACAGCAAGATTGAGAAGGTGAAAAGGCTTGCCTGCGGCTATAGGAATCGGGACCACTACAAGACCGCTATCTACTTTCACTGCGGAGGCCTTGATCTCTATCCGAGAAGAAAACCAGCGGCATTCCAGGTCATCAATGCATGACCACAACATATTGGGGTCACCCACACAAATGTGCGATGCCCCTCTCTTGTTTAATAACCTATAGTTATAGCATTCTGCAATCCTGGATTCCCGCCTTCGCGGGGATGACAAACTCGAAATCGTTTCAGTCGTCCGAAATCCAGTACGTGCAATTCCCAATAATCCTTACACAATATCATGATACAAATCCCGCCATAGGGGATTTTTTTCTTCTATGATCCTTACCTTCCAGCTTCTATTCCATTTCTTTATTTGCTTTTCCCGCTTGATTGCCTCATTCACATCATTATGTACTTCATAATAAACAAGAGTATGAACTCGATATCTTTTTGTAAATCCTTCCACCATACCCTGCTTGTGTTCATAACAGCGCTTCACCAAATCGCCGGTCACGCCGATATACAAGGTCCCGTTTCTTTTGCTTGCCAATATATACACGTAGTATTGGTTCATTATTCTGGATTCCCGCCTGCGCGGGAATGACAAGTCGCTACTCAACTGTTATGGAATGACACAACATCCCCTAACGATTATAAGCATGCCAAATGGTTACGCCGCCAATGCCTCGTTCAGTTCGCCAATAATACTCTCCGATTCATTCCCAAAAAGCTGCCACATCTTACCCCTGCCGCCGTTTTCTGCAAAGGGCGTGTAGTCCAGATCATCAACAGCTACGGAGACCGATGCCGCAACATGGTCTTTGATCATCCTTAGCCACTGCATCTGCGGTTCTGTAAATTTCAATGTTCCAGCCTGCTTCTTAAATACCCAGTTCTGGAAATTTCTGTCCACGGTTTTGTCATAGGAGGTAAGCACTGCATCAATGCCGGCCGCCTTGCGGATAAGGGATACGAGGGCCATGAGTTCGTTCTTTGGCTGGCCGTTGACTTTTTCCAGCAACTCATAGGCCCGCCATACGCTTAGAGGGGCAAGTGTCGGCTTGTCAGCTACAATTGTATCCGCCAGTTCCCTAATCATCTTAAAGGTCAGATCCCGCCTCCGGTAAGGCTGGTCATAAAAGATCTGCAGGGCCGTTATCTCATCCTTGTGGCTGGTAATCCAGTCGGTGAATGATTTCACCAGGTCCCGGGCCTTGTCTTTGTTATCTCGTGTCCATCCAAGGCTATAACTGCTTGTTACGAATAAAAAAAGCGCATTTTATGGTAGCATTTCTCTGCGAAGTGTAGTATAGCAAAAGTGTCCAACTAATTGTTATATCTACCAAAGCAAAAAAGGAGGCTTCCACAAAATTCGCGAAAAATGTCAAAAACA
>LT984854.1:311849-328075 GCA_900258555.1 uncultured Desulfobacterium sp.
AGGCTGCTCTACGGAAATTTGTTATAGAAGATATCTTGTGCTTCTATATCTGTTGCCAATGACCAAACCAAAAATCACTTATTATTGGATGGACACTATCTCTTTCCCAGCCCGCATTTACTACTTGATCGAGATTCACTGTATCAATGATCTGTTCATGGATTTTGCGCACATTTTCGATGTATGTGTTGAGCCCGCCGTTAAAGGTGCTAGCGGCCTGGTTTTGCAGTGCGGAGGTCAGGGTATTTAACTTTTCCGCCTTCTCGTGGGGCGCGGCGTGGGGATTTTCCTGCTCCACTATCAAACGAAGGTCTTCCAGTGTGTCAGGATCATATGCATTGAGTAATTCCTTTGCGACCTGGGAGATGGTCTTTCCCTGGGCCTTTTCGGCAAAGGCCTCTTTTTCCTTGTCAGTAAGCTGCCTTTCCAGACGAATCAACCGATTGGCCAGGGAGGTGAAGAGGTCTTCGTCTCGCGCCCCAACGGTAATGGCCGCGAGCAGATCCTTGAGCGGCACGCCCGGCTTCTTCTCCAGTGGGCAGGAATCGGTCTTTAGGCTTTTGGTTACGCCTACTGCATCTACAATCACATAATGGTCTTTGGTATGCCTGGCTGAAGGGGTCACCTTCTTGAGGTCATCAAGGGTGATGGTCCTTGTGCCCCGGCCTTTCATCTGCTCAAAGTAATTGCGACTCTTGACGTCCCGCATGAAAAGGAGACACTCCAGGGGCCTGACATCCGTGCCGGTGGCGATCATATCCACGGTAACGGCGATACGCGGATAGTAGTCGTTTCGGAACAGGGCCAGAGTCCCTTTGGGGTCTTCAGCGCTGTATGTGACCTTTTTGCAGAAGCGGTTTCCCTCGCCGAACTCTTCCCGGACGATCTGGATTATATCGTCGGCGTGGCTGTCGGTCTTGGCGAATATCAGTGTCTTTGGCGCCTCAAACTCGTCCTTATCATTTTTGCGGTCAGGGAACATCTCCGGCAGGTGGTCTTTGAAGGTGCGAATGACTGTGCGTATCTGACTGGGATTGACCACCTCATCGTCCAGTTGGTTATTGTTGTAGACAACATCTTCGTCCAACTGTTCCCAGCGTTTCTTGCGGGTGAGCCTTTCCCTGCGGTCCACATACTGGCCTTTCCAGATCTTGCCTCCTTTTTTGCTTATCTTTGTTTCTATGAGGTAAACATCGCTTCCCACATTGACGCCGTCAATAACGGCCTGCTCGTGGTTGTACTCACTGACCACATTTTGATTAAAGAACCCGAAGGTCCGGTTGTCCGGCGTGGCGGTGAGGCCGATCAGGGAGGCGTCAAAGTAATCCAACACCTGTTTCCATAGGTTGTAGATGCTTCTGTGGCATTCGTCTATGACGATGAAGTCGAAAAACTCTACAGGCAATTTTGGATTATATCCCACTGGCACTGGCTGTCGCCTCTCCCACCTGTTTTCGCCTGGGTTTGTTTCTTCAGCCTTTTCATCCAGATCTTCACCCTTGAGTATGGCATATAACCTCTGAATGGTGCTGATGTAGACCTGATTGTCGGTGGGCACAGAGTTTGATTTCAGACGGTGGACCCCGTAAAGCTCAGAAAATTTGCGGTTGTCGTCATTGGGGACATAGGCCATGAATTCCTGTTCGGCCTGTTCGCCGAGGTTTTTAGTGTCCACCAGGAACAACACCCGTCTGGCCTTGGCATAGGTGAGGAGGCGATAAATGGCTGTAATGGCCGTAAAGGTCTTTCCTGAACCGGTGGCCATCTGGACAAGGGCCTTGGGCTGGTTTCTGCGGAAGGAATTTTCAAGGTTGTTGATGGCGGTGATCTGGCAATCCCTAAGCCCTTTGGGGTCCAGGGACGGAATATCAAAAATCCTCCGCCTTAGAGATGCACCCCGCTTCAGCCGTTCCTGAAAGGTTTCAGGCCGATGGAAGGTGAAAACGGTCCTGGAGCGAGGCTTAGGGTCTCGATAATCGGTAAAGCGTGTCAAGGCTCCAGTGCTTTCAAAAACAAAGGGCAAAGGCTCATTATTGAGGTGTTTCAGTTTGCTGTACGCATAGTCTTTTGACTGGGTTTCCGCCTGGATGAGCTGATAGCCTTTTTCTTCGGCCTTTGCCTCAATTATGCCCACCGGCTTGCCGTCTACAAACAGCACATAGTCGGCCGGGCCGATATCGGTCTGGTATTCCGTCACGGCCACACCAGGCCCGGCAGTCAGATTTATGCGCCGTTTGTCCTGAATGATCCAGCCGCATTCAGACAATTGCCTGTCAATATTGTCTCGCGCGACCTGTTCCGGGTTTTGATTGACCATATCTACCCCAGCCTACCATCATTAGCAAAACTGTAAAAAGTATCGCTCCCGATAATGATATGATCTAGGACCTTGATCCCCATGAGTTTTCCTGCGGCGGTCAATTCGGTGGTAAATGTTTTGTCTTCCCCGCTCGGGGTTGTATTGCCGCTTGGATGATTATGAATGCAGATAATTGCCGCCGCATATTTTTGCAGGGCTGCATGGAAGATCTCACGGATAATGGGCATGGCGTGATTTACTGTACCCTGGGCGGCATCGCTTATTTCTATGATTCTGTTATCACTATTTAAATATACCACCCTGGAAACTTCGGTTTTGAGATCTCTCAACTGCGGCATCAGGATCTCGATGATGTCCTGGGCAGAGGCGATCTTCTGCTTCAGGATCATTGCTTCATCCTCCCGGAACCGCCGGCCGATCTCAAGGGCGGCCATAATCTGCGCGAGCTTTGCCGGACCCAACCCCTTTATTTCCTTCCACTCACGCATGTCAGTATGACTCATATTTCGAAAGCTTCCGAACTTCTCTACAATCTGGCGAGCCAGATCAATGGCGCTTGCACCCGTAACCCCGGTTCGCAAAAGGATAGCCACGAGCTCTGAATTGGTCAGCGCACCAGGACCTTTTCTAAGAAGCTTCTCTCTAGGCCGATCATCTCTGGGCCAGCTTTTGATTCCTGTCGACTGGGAATTTTCAAGCACGTCACATTACCTTGTATTCCGTGGTTTCACTGCTTCTCATGGTCTCCCACAATGATGGCCCATCTTTATCACAGATTAAGCCCTATCCAACAGGAAGATTCTATTTGAGCCTTATGTACGAAAATATTTCCGGCTGAAATTGTATTGAATGGAGAAACTGGGTGAATATAGCGGAAAGAAGGATATTGTTCAAGGGACTTTCAGAGAGGCTTTGGAGAGGCTACCCCTTTCACAAAAGATACAACAAGGTCAGATCTTATTTATTAAGTATTTTTTGCTTCAGTTTTCCTCGTCGCCCTCCTGTTCATCCCACATTTCACGATAAGAGTTGACGTAAAAAACAGTTGCCTCCGGATCAATATCAAAATAATAGCGGCAAAGTTTCTTGTACAATACCAACATCCTATCGTCAAAACAGAAGTCGAGCATGCCGTCAAGACACCGCTCAATACGACGCGGATCACGACTGCGAGTCTTTAGAATGGCATCGAGCTCAACAGAATATTGCCCAACAGCCTGATGTGCAAGTTTCTGCCCGTATCTCGCCAGTTCGCCGACACGTTTGACTAGGTCCTGATATTCAGTCTCTGTTTTGTCTTTCATTGGTGCACAAGGAATAGCAAATAGAATGTTCCTTAACTAACCGAATTTATCAATAAAATTCATTACCTGATTTACTGGGTATTACCCAATTGCCATTGTTTTATCTTGCGCCATTGGGCATTTTGACCTCGCCCGATGCATTCTACCCGGCCTTTCTTCCTTAGATTTTTAAGTATCTTTCGAATTATGTCCACGCTCACATAAAGAATCTATCACTCCGGCTCTTTCGATTTCCATGCCCCCAGCTCTGACTGACCCAGCCAATAGCAGGCAAGTGGAGCTGGAATCTTCAGCAGCAATGTGTCTTGAAGGGAATTATCCAAAGGCAATATACCAAAATCATCCATTTCGCGTGTTATCACATATCCACGTGGAATTTTCTTTTGAGTGCAGAAATTTGATATCCCCTTGAGTTCTCCGAGGCCAGTGTGCCGGCGGCGATACTTCACTTCAAAGGGTATAGTCTGTCCCTGCACCTCCGCAACAATATCCACTTCTTCGTTTTTCTTGCCCCGCCAATACGCGAACCCAATACTGACACTGTAATATCGTGTAAAAACGTGCTTGAAAAATGCCGTTTCCACAGCCCTTCCAAGCGCTGCATCATCTTGAAGCATGGCCTTACCTTTTAGTAAAACACTTGGTGCAATGGCGGCATCTGAAAGATAGACCTTGTAACGAGCACGCAGAATCTCCTTGCCGTATCCATACGGTGGGAGACGATGAATCAGATGTGTAGCCTCCAACAAGCTGATAAAATTATTTGCGGTTGGTTTTTTGACCTCCAGATTTTTGCATAGATCCACCATCTCCAGCAGCCCACCGTCATGCAGACAAATATACAGAAACGTTTGTTCCAGTTCCAGCACCCGCCGCACGCCAAATAATGCTGTCATATCCCTTTTCAAAACCTTGTCTACAATGTCTTCACGCAGAAGCTTCTGAGCCATGTCAACCGTTGGCACTAGCGCACATTGTGGAAAACCGCCCCTTAAGAGATAGTCATGAAAATGACCCACAAGTGGCCTTGCCTCTTCACCCACTCGATTAAATTGGCCTGGCGTCCATGCAAACAGCCTTGCAAGAGAACTCATTTCTGGTATTGATGGTATAGGAATTTGTTTGATTTGGAGATATTCAAAAAATGATAAAGTAGCCAAACTGATGGTGTGCCACCGGCCCACACCGGATTCCTGACCTTCTACTACTAATGGTGTTGCTGATCCGGTGACCACAATTCGACGCCTTTTCTCAAAATCCACCTGGTGCTTTAACCAAGTCTGCCAGTCTCGTATAAACTGGATTTCGTCTAAAAACAGATACTCCGGACCTTCAGCAGCAGGTTCAAATTCGCGCCATAGTTTCAGCACCTCATCAAGGCCAGCCAATTTGAGCAGTGGGTGATCAAATGTCGCGTAAAATACATTTTGAGGTGGCACATTGGAAGTTGTCAGCAATTCACAGGCTTGGAGCAAAAGCGTGGTTTTACCCACCTGCCGCGCACCGCTTACTAAGAGCGCACGATGCGTTGGAGGAGTTAGAAGCCAATACTCAATTTCATGGAAAGCGGCCCTATGCCAGTGCGGAAGATCCGGTACCCTGGCATTCGACCACCACGGATTATATTGTCGGAGAACCGACATGATTTCTTGATGGGAAATGTTCATGCCTTGATTTTCCAAAAAGTTAAAAATAAGTCAAGTATATTTTACTTGTTTCAGATTGTTAAGCTGTTTTCATAGAAATTAGGGCGTGAGTATTGATGGGTCTCCGTTTGACTTATCCACCACTACCCCCCACTTCTATCTCGAGAGAACCAGCAATCCCGCAAGGCTTAAAACGGGAACACAGCACGCAACCAAGCAAGCTACGAGGTGGCCTATATCGGTTCCGTGGAAACAGTACCGACATCTTTGTATAATCTCGTCCCATATGCGTTCCCACGCAGGAGCGTGGGAACGAGAAGAGATGCTCTATTCCGACCGCCACGCACACCCCCCTACCACTCAGTACAAACCTCCAGCAGCCCCTCTATTCCCAGGTAATTCCGTGCAGTTGAATACCGCCGGTGCTCCGGCATGTCCACGTATCCTCGCTCTACTGGATTCTGGTGGATATAATGCACCTTCTGCCGCATCATTTCTTCATTCTGAATCCATTCCGGATGCACTCCTTCCTGCCAGAACTGAAATGCACGGTCTGCTTTATGAATTGCACTCTCACGATTCAGCACAGTGGAGAGCATCGCTACGCCTTGCTCAGTGAAAACCCGAGGCAATACGTTGGAATGCTTAAGTTTTTGGAACAGGTCACAATTCGTGACCAGTTCATCTTTCTCTTCTTTGGTTATTTGGAACATAAAATCAGAAGGAAATCTTTTTTCATTGCGTTTGACCGCTTGATTCAAGAGCTTGGTTCGCACACCGTAGAGAACAGACAACTCCCTGTCCAGCATAACTTTTTGGCCTCGGATCATTAAAATTAGCTGTTCGATACTCTCCAGATCTATTATCTCCATGCCTTTGTCCATGATTCCTCCCATTGTACAGATCAGCTTGTAGCAAATTTGGTCACGCCATGCGTGGCCATTCTAAGGTTTCCGGTCTCGAAATATCCTGAGCACTCTGCCGGAGCCGGGGGTAAAGCGTTTGAAAAGAATTCTTACTCCTCCCCTGTGAGTTTCAGAATATTGTGATCAATAATCGCTTCCAGCTCCCGGGCTTCCTTGTTGAGAATGTTCAACTCCTGATTTATGGCGAGCATCTCTTCAATAAACTATTCTTCAGTCTCGCCGTCTTCCTCAATGACCAACATACCTTCCCATATATCTTCGGGCGAAGCCAAATAAGCACTTTTACAAAATCTCTGTGTTATGCTCAGATTTTAATCCTCGGCCGTTTAGTCTTGATTTTTCTTCCTTTATTTGGTAGCAAGTTGCCGTCTTGGGGATGGAGTCCCCCTGACAACCGCCCTGGCCGGGCTGATGACTCCTACCGCGCAGGCTTTTTTTGCGGTGGAGTGTCTACCAAATGAACAAGGACCTGCTTTTAAGCAGGTTTTTTTTGCCCGCGCTATGGGCTGTAGATAATGATATTCAAAGGGAGATAACATTGGCGACAAGTATTGCTCTTATTATCGTCTTGGGTCTGCTGGCGGATTACGCCTTCCGCAGATTCCGCCTGCCGGGCCTTGTGGGGATGCTTATAGCAGGTGTTGTCTGCGGCCCGTATGTCTTAAACCTGATGGCGCCTGAGATGATGGCGGTTTCCGCTGACTTTAGGCGCATAGCCCTGATTGTAATCCTCTTGCGGGCAGGGTTCGAACTGCACCGCGACACATTGAGGCGCGTGGGCAGGGCCGCAATATTCATGAGTTGTGTGCCGGCCCTCTTTGAAATCGCGGGCATTATGCTTGTGGCCCCTCATCTTTTGGGCATAAGCACGCTGGAGGCGGCGCTTCTGGGGGCAATATTGGGGGCTGTCTCTCCTGCCGTGGTGGTGCCGCTGATGATAGATTTCATGGACCGGGGCCGCGGGACAAAAAAGGGGATCCCCACGCTGGTGCTTGCAGCCTCGTCCATTGATGATGTGTTCGTCATCGTGCTCTTTTCCATCTTTCTTGGCATGAGCGGCGAGGGTCCAGTAAACCTGTGGGCCAAGCTGGGTGAGATTCCGGTTTCAATTTCTCTTGGCATCATAGTGGGTCTGATTCCGGGATATATCCTGTACAAGCTCTTTACCCGCTATGACTGGCGCTCTCCCAAAAGGACTATAGTGGTAATGGGGGTTGCCATATTACTGACCTGGATTGAAAGGGAAACGGAAAAATGGGTGCCTGTTGCAAGTCTCCTTGGCGTGATGACCATAGGGTTTATGATCCTTGACAAGTCCGAGGCCATCGCCCACATCATATCCCAGAAGCTCAAAAAATTATGGGTATTTGCCGAACTCCTCCTCTTTGTTCTGGTGGGCGCCCAGGTAAATGTCCGAGTCGCCTGGGATGCGGGCCTTGCCGGGATGCTGGTGATTTGGATAGGTCTCGTCTTCCGTAGCGTTGGCACCTACATATCCCTGATCAAAACACCTTTGACGGTCAAAGAAAAACTCTTCTGCGTGGTTGCCTATGTGCCCAAGGCAACGGTCCAGGCCGCCATCGGCGCATTGCCTTTGGCAGCAGGGGTACCGGCAGGGGAAGTGATCCTGGCGGTCGCGGTCTTGTCCATCCTTTTAACAGCGCCCCTTGGGGCGATCGGGATTACGATCTTCGGCGAAAAGGTCCTGGATCATGGAGAACGCGGGCTCTATCGTTTTAGAGATCTCCGCGAAAAAATGCGCCTGCCCATACCGGGCGAAAGGGTGCGCTCCAAGCGGTTTGGGACGATCTGGAAGGTGATCGAGCAGAAAGAGACATGGCTGGAAGCACCAGGAGGGTCAGCTACAGATAAGATACCAGCCATTTATCTACGGTATTGGAAGGAGGATTCAACTAATGGACCTGGGACCGGCAAGACCCAGGGTTATCGGTATAGTCAGATGGACCCCTCTTTTGAGGATCACTGGGAGATACTATACGACTGGTAATTCCATTTCGCATTCAAGCGCTACCTGTGTTGACTGCGTCGTCGGCTCCTCGACGTACTACTCATGTACGCCTGCGTCGCCTCCTCCTTGTCGCCTTGGTATCATCTTGAATGCAAAATGGAATAAGTTACTTTCGTCCATGTCCTAAAATGCCCTTGAGGGATTCTATGAGCTTGCTCGCCTCTTTTCTGGTAAAGGACTCAATGGCCGTCTTTTTATAATATTTTCTGAGAAAGTTTACAAAATGCGCTTCATCCCAGCCCAGTTCATCCCTTAGGTGTTTAATATACATCTTCTGCCGGAATGTAAGGCCGTCCTGATTGAGCCTGTAATACTTGCTGCTGGCAAAATATCTCATCAGCTTGTTAAAACCCGCGTCATCAAGCTCCCTTGCAGTGCGCCTGCCTGTGATCTTTTCAAGGGTGTCGCGGTATTGCTGCTCGGACAGGTTCAACTCCTTTTTGACGATATGAACGACTGCGAGTTTTTTGTTGTCAAGCATAGTAAGGTGTTTCTAATCTCAAACCCTTTTAGCCTTTCGCCAATTGCCTGATCCCTGAAATTAAAACATTAAAACTGTGAGAACTATTATTATCCAGATTCAAATAGGGGGAGATAGATCGAGACCCCGCCACTTTTTGGTATACATTCTTCGTCAATTTTAAGAGCTCTTGAGAAGGGTTCCCAAGATTATCTGGGGATCTGAATTTACGGCTATTTTGTTTTGCCGATAACGACGAAAGTCCAAGCCCTTTTTCCACCGCTGCAAGATCGCCAAGATAAAAGCTCTCAAGCTCACGGCAGGCAATGCGTATAAGCACATTGTCACGACCGGCCTTGTAACACAAATCCGCTAAGGTGGATTTAACCTCATGGCAGTCGCCTGAATCCTGATCGCGAATCACTACAAAGGCAGAATCCGGTAATCGCCAACCCCTCAGTTTTCTTGTGAGGTTCTTCTCCAGATCCTGTTTTCCTCTAAATACTATATACCTCGGTTGAATATCCGCCGAAAGAAGACGGGGGAGCAAACCCGAGAGCATTTCTTTTGCCGAGGGCTCCTCAAGGAAAAACACTATCGTTTTCATCGAGGGTCAGCTCCTTCGAAAAAGCCTTGCTCCCACAGATACCCCATTTGGTCTCCCTCTGCCATATAGTCTGAAATTTGCTTATCATCCCTTGCCCGTCGGATTTCCGCATAGCCATCCTTTTTGACAAGCCAAAACACCTCTTCCAGCCGAATTGCATTGAGAAAATCCGGTGAATGCGTTGACACGAAAACCTGGCCTCCGCGGTTGGCGTAATCGCGGAACTCTTCGGCCAATTCCCAAAGCAGCTTTGGATACAACTGGTTTTCCGGCTCTTCTACGCACAAAAGTGGATGGGGCTGGGGATCGTGCAGCAAAATCAGATAGGCAAACATCTTGATGGTGCCGTCGGAGACGTACTTGTCAATAAAGGGATCTTTAAACGAGCCATCCTGAAATTTCAGTAACAGCCGTCCGTCTTTGGTCGGCTCCGGTTCAATGGCGCTTATGCCCGGAACCCTCATTTTCATTTTTTTAATGATGGTTTTGAACAACTTCTCTTCGGTCTCAAATAACCGGTTGGCGACCAATTGCAGGTTGTCGCCGCTTACCGATAGATGATCGGCATATCCGGCAATGTCCTTGCTGCCCCTCGCCAGGTTGATATGGAAGTCAGAGACGTGCCAATTTTCGATCAGTTGCCTGAAGGCGTTAGCCGCCTTGAAACGCTGGAATTGTCCCAGCCCCTTGATCGCGAGAATATCTGGTTTGTCGAGGTTCTGGCTCTCCCTCTGGAGTTCTTCCTCCGATTTGCTGAAATCTTCCTCATTGAGGATCGCGTAACCGCTGCCCTTAGTAAAATCCAGGAAATGATAGGGTGAACCATGCCTTCCCCTCTTGTAGCGAAGAATTTCCCGGCTGATGATAGGGCGGCCGCGCTCCAATGCCACTTCCAGATGATAGGTCACAAGCCGTTCCACGCCGGTGATCGGCATGCGATATTGCAATTCAATAACAATACTGTCCTCTGATGTCCCACGGCTGACCAATTCCTTGAACCCTCCACGGCTTTGCAGCGCGGTTGTAACGTTGTAGGTCAGACAATCCTTGAGAAAACCAAAAACATCGAACAGTGTTGATTTGCCGGTCCCGTTCGCCCCGATAATGACGCAGAAGTTTGGGATATCCAGCATCTCAACATCATGGAACATCTTGAAGTTTTTCAGGCGCAGTGATTCTATCTTCATTGGAACTTAATCCTCCTAATTCTTATGGCGACGCTGTCGCGAGAATATCCTTAGCCATATTTCCGCTTCATAGACAAGAAACTGGCCCTTGCTGGAATCGGGGCCATTACCGGGCACCAGGTCTTTGCTCATGATTGCACCGCCTCCTAGATGAGTTGCTTTACACGTGTCTTGGCTTGGTCAAGTAATTTTTCAGGCTCAACTCGTTAGCTCAATGTTAAAACGGTCTCATAGATCTTTTGAAGGGGATTCTCAACGGTTATCTGGAGATCTTTATTTCTTCTAAAAGGGTCCGTCCCCATTTCCCGTCCTCGTGAAATCAGAGTATCAACAAAAAGTGCGCCCGCCCCGGTGCCTGGGTCCAAGGCCCTCACTTCTTGTGGTCCGGTTTCAAACATAGACGACATAAACCAGGCTATCGCAACAGGTGTCAGAAAATGACCGATCTTTGAGCGATCGGCCCTGCTTGTCGCACCATTGAATGATTTGCGTAAGTGGTCAAGTGTATGGAAGGGTTCTGTTATCATATCAAATCGCCTTCATCCATTCATCGGGTAAAGGCATCGTTAACTTTCTATGCTTGGATTCTGTGCATCCCGCTAATCCATTTCCAAGCTATGCCTTCGATCTTCAAGTAAATTTTAATTGTAAAAAAAAGTTTGACAAATTCAAATAAAGCAATTAGTTTAATATCAATCCATAATTGTGGAGGTGGATGGTTAAAAGCCATCGGGGCCAAAAGGCCCTTTTTTTATGCCTATAGAAATTTCTTGCCGAATATCTTACCTTGGCTTTGGTAGTATTTTTCCTGCAAAATTCTGATAACTTTCCTTGCAAATGGTGCCAATGGCTTCTCTAACAGATTGTTTTCCATTAATATTTCATTTCTGCTTGGGTGAGCTAATATATCCGCTAGCTGGAGTCCAGATATATTATTCGCCTTTGGTTTAACTTTTAGTTGTTTGCTGGTAAAAAGTTCTTGGAATTTCTCAGGGGGAATAAATTGTGTACCCTCTTTCCAGAGTTTGAGGAAGGAACCCTTCAGCCTGTTGTCTTCCTTCCCACCTCTTGATTCTGCAATAATATCACCTTTTGCCTGTTTTTGAGCTAAAAAGAAGGTAAACCGTTCAAGCAAAACTGCAAGACAGTAATGGTATGGATCGTACCTCCAAACTTGATATGTTTCTTTATGTGATTTTTTGTCTAGGCAAACTGTGATTACGACATATTCCCATTTTTTTAATAAGTTGAGCAGGTCGGTATCAAATTTTCGTTTTATCTCAGCATCTTTCAATGATTCAAAAGGATGTTTTGCATTAACAAGTTCCTTCCTGTGAAATATGATTGGTTCGTCGGGGTGATATTTAAAATATTTGGATTTTAGGTTTTCCATTTGAGGAAATATAATTTCTCTAACATACTCCAACTCTACGATTACACCTGTTAAGCTCAAAAACCTATGAAGCGGATTATCAGAACTATTTAGGTCCGGATTTCCGACTTCGTCTATATACATTCTAAATTTCATAATATTTATGGTTATGCGCACGCGAAAATAAGTATAGCATGATCTCGGATTTTTGGTTATCTTCAGTTGAGATGCGCCCTAACTTGCGCCAATGCATCGGCAATTCTTCAGAATGCGTCGTGTGCATGTACTTAAATCTCTTAAAATAACGCTACAATTCGATCCCCATCTCAGCAAGGAACCTTGAAGGCTGCTTTTGCCATCCAAACACTTCCGCCGAAAAAGTGAGCGTTAGGCTCTCTTGGGCGCGTGTTATCGCCACGAAGCAGTTTCTACGTTCTTCCTGCATCTCAAGGGAATTGTCGCCCTTCTTAACGGCGGCCCAACTTGGGAGTTGATCCTCTACCAACCCCATCAGGTATACATGTCCAAATTCCATTCCCTTTGAAGCATGAATTGTAAAACAGGGAATAGCTTCTGGAGGCTTTGGCGGCGTTTTGGATGTGAGATCCAGTTCATGAAGTAATTGATGAAGACTTATATCTTCACCTTCAAACTTCTTGGTGATTTCTGACAGAATCTGCTTCCAGACTTCGCGTTCTTCCTCAAACTCATTGAAGGCATTTTCATCTTGTTGTGCTAGATGTTGCAATTCCTCTGCCCACTTCAGCAGCTTATCTGCGAAGTCGCGATAATTCAGCGAAGTAAGTAATGGCCTGATGCCCGTTTCAAAAAGGTCTTGCGATTTTTCCTCCAATGCCTCCCGGCGCTTGACCTCGCCAAGCCATGAACGCAGTAAATCTTGTCCATCGGCGGATGCGCGGGAAAGAACCGGGGACAGCTCAATACTAATGCCTTCAAGTTCATAAAAGGCTTTAGATAGCCGTGCAAGAGACTGCTTGTCTTCTTTTGAATTCACCAGGCGAAGGATTGCATGCAGCATCCTTAGCGGGGCGCTTTTGAATTCATCTTTGCGGGCCGCGAAATAAACCGGAACGCCCGCTTCCTCGAGTTTATGCCCTGCAAGGTCCAGAAGTTTTTTCGTTCGCGCGAGAACGGCGCAGTCCGCGCGGTCTTGCGGGCTCTTTTTAGCTATATCCCGTGCGATCCATTCGGCTTCCTCATCAACGGCTTTGAAACGGTAAACGCGAACAACATCTCCTCCTTCACCCTGCTTGACCGCTGTCAGCGGTTTTTTCCCCGCAGATCTGTTAAGGTTTTTTTCAATCAATGAGTTGGCCAACTCAATGACAAGCGGCGGGCAACGGTAGTTTTCCGGAAGCTGCAACTCGGACACCCCGAAATCATCGCGCAATGACTGAATTCTTTTGGGGCTCGCGCCGTTCCATTGGTAGATAATTTGATCGTCGTCCGCCACGACAAACAACGTGGAAGGATCGGGCTGCGCAATGAGCGACAGAATCCGGTATTGGGAGTGATTGGTGTCCTGGAACTCATCTACGAGTATATGTTTGTAAACCTTTCGGATGTGCTTGACGAGGAAAGGATGTTTAATCAAAAGTTCGAGAGACTCAGCGATCAGGCTTGGAAAATCAAGGGAATTTGTTTCGCGAAGCGCATCCCTGTATTCTGTGTAGACATGGGCAAGAGGAATGGCGTTTTCGACATTGGTTTGCTGGAGCAGACCTTCCGCCTGATCAGGAGGAATACACCTTTCAAGAAGCTTAGTGACCGCCGGAAGGAGTTGGGGCGCCTTGAAATGTCCTGGCAGCGAATAGGTGAGATCCTTTCGTAATTTCCCCAACACATCATCCAGCAAGGCTTTTCGATCGTCGTCATTTGAAAGTATCTGGAAGTCAGGGCGGAAACTGAGATGGTTACCATGCTGCTGGAGCAGCTCGGCCGCATAGGAATGAAAGGTGGTAAGCCGCACTCTGCCAAGTTCCCTTGGAACCAGTTCCTCGACCCTGCCGCGCATTTCTGCGGCGGCTTTGTTGGTGAAGGTCAGCGCCAGGATACGGAAATACTGGCCCTCGGATTGCTCAAGAATTCGAGCGATGCGATAGGTCAAAACACGTGTCTTACCGGAGCCTGGACCGGCCAGTACAAGGAGAGGCCCCTTGTCCCACAATACGGCCTCACGCTGATTTTCGTTAAGCGTGGATAAATCAATCATGTCAACCTCCGGCCAAATGGACAACGCAAGCGATGATGTCCTGGATTGTCTGGGGGATAGAACCTGCACCGCGTTGCCGGGCTTCAGCCGCAAGTGACATGGCAAACGCTGGTTTTTCACCTGCTTGCTTGATGGCGGCCTTGATCAGCATTTTCGTTTTCTTGGCATCATCACCAGCGGCTTCTGTATCAATCTGACTTTTGCTCTGAGGAAGGACCAAGTTCACCATAAAATCACTGTATCCATTGTGCCAGAACTCATGCTCGATATCGGCATAGGTCAATGTTCGGGCACGATCCACAAGTCTTTCACCGTTTTCAAGATACTTTTTGGCACGCTTGATATAGCCGTTCCCCTCATTATCACCGTCAGCCATCATGAACCATTGGATTCCCAAGGCCTTCGCAAATTTTATAAGCGATTCGCCTTTTTCAACAACTTGACTGAATTCAAGAATAGAGAAATTGATTTGGTCTTGTGAATACCCCATCACATCGAAAAGCAGGGGCATAAGGTGAAAATCCGATTCGCCTTCAACCAGCAGCCAACAGCGGGAGAACAGATAATGCCCCTTGGTTAGACGTATACTGTAGTCAATTGCCTGAAACTCTCGATCAGTGAATAGATCATTCTTTACGCGCCCGACTTTCGTTTCTCCATTAAGTTTGTATAGTCTACGAATTGCCTTGACCGGGACCCGTGAGACAAGATCGCCGGAATGGCTCGAAACAAGAATCTGTCCGGCCATGTTTTCCATAAATGAACCAAGCGAACGGATCGCGGAAGGATGAAGGTGAGCCTCGGGTTCCTCCAGTGCAAGAATCGGGGTGGATTCGGGGGTATAGGCTTCGGCTAGGTTGGTGGCCGCGAAAGCCTGAAAAAGCATCAAAACGGCAAGGCTCTGGGTTCCCTCCCCGTGCCGGTGCAAGGGCAGTTTCGCGCCGTAACTTGACTTCAGATGCACTTGAATTTTCCCGACCATGTCGAAAACTCGGGTCGGGATCGCCTCCAGTACGACGGGATCGGCCGAATCCAGCGGAATAAGCCGCCCGGCGTCGGCGATTTTTTTCGTGACTTCCGTCAATCCGTCATTCGCGCCGATTACCGACGTGTTGACGTCCCGAAGCATTTGCTCGATCTGTTCCCGTTGGTCGTCAGCGAGTTGGATGGATTTCAGAAAACCGCTCCAGAACTGGCCCCGCTGCCCGAATTCCTGGGAGGCGTCGCGGAGTGCTGAGAGGAAAAAGAGAGGAACAAAACGGGAAATCAGATTGAGCGGGGTCGCGTTCTTAAGCACTAGTTCCGCCCCGCCGGCATTGAGAAATGCCCACTTGGTTTCAAAGGCCGCCGAATCCGCCCGATAGGCTCCTTGGGCCTGCAACCAGATATGATTCAGCCCGTCCGCATCCAATTGAAGCACTTCATTCATCTGCTGGATAATGGCGTCAGGCCATGCGTTTTCCTGTTCCTCGGCGAAATGCAGTGTGATCTTAATCGGATCGGATGTCTGCGGCGTGGCGTCGGCATCCTTCAGGTGGAAATCATATTCCGAGAATTGCCCGCCGCGCCGTGAGCCGAAACCGCGCGTCAGAACCAGCCTGATGGCCTCAAGCACGGTTGACTTGCCTGAGTTGTTCTCGCCGATGAGCACCGTCAGCCCGTCCAAGGGCAGGTGCAGCGAGCGGATGCCTCTAAAGTTTTCTATTTTGATATCGGTCAGTTTCATAAAATCAGTTCCTTGGGTGCATAATTATTATGATCCCCTGTGCGATAACCGCTTGTCTTGGATCATATACCAGCCTTGACTTGGTCAAACGAGATACTTCTATCTTGTAGCGTTTTAACCGCATGAGTTTTATAATTCTTCGTGAAAAGTTTGGGCCAACAATGTGGGTATGTGATCCGTGACTCTCACAGCCCCTTAAATGAACTTTTTATTATGAAATTCCCTTGTAGCCGATTAATGACCTGTTCTAATCTGGTGCGACTAGCCTGAATGTCTTTTTGCATTCCCTCTATTGCCGCCGCTTGATCACCAATTTTGGTAGTGTCAATTTAATTGTGTAAAATTTGATAGTTCATTTAATTGTTTGAAAAAAGGCAAATTTTTGCGGACTTTTCCTATAGGGTTTGCCCTCCAAT
>LT984854.1:329135-492508 GCA_900258555.1 uncultured Desulfobacterium sp.
CCTTTTTTTAATTGGTTTGTCGTAAAACCCTTATAAAGGAAAAGCGCCTTTTTTTCGACAAGTTATAATTTTACACAAAAGATTTTACACTACCCCAATTTTTCTATACATTATTTGCTGTTCAGTGGCCAAAGCTTGGGTCGCTCTTTGAAAACCATCAATTTGTTGTGTCAAGTTTTGGATTAGCAAATTCTGCTTGACGAGAAACTCTGTTATCTGATTTTCCACCCCTTTCTTGTGGGAGAGGAGATCATCCTTGACTTCATCCTTGAAGGATTTCAAGTTATCCTCCATGCTTTTCTTTAGCTCGGCAACCTGTTTTTTCCATTCAATCTCGATATGTTCCAGCCGGTTATTGGTCAGCGTTTCGATTCTTGTGAGCCTTGTATCGATGTCAGTGTGGAGATCCCTTGTTTTGGAGTCTAATTCGCTATTAATCGTTGTATAAAGATCTTGCGTGACAGCGGCAAGCAACTGTTCCGCCTGAGCAACGGACTTTAAAGCGGTTTTGCTATTTTCTGCCGCTTTTTCAGCATGAGCGGAAGATGCCTCAGCAAATTTCTTATGCTCAGATCGAGATGCCTCGTTACTTTGTGTGAGTTCTTGTTTTGCAGTGATAAAACGATCTTCAATGGTATCTATTGTCTGATTGAATCGTTCCTGGAATTCTTGCTGTAGTTGTTCTGCCTGTTCCTGCTTCGCTAAGATGTGCGCCCTTAGTTCTTGCCACTCATCCCGAATTTTTTTAAGCCGCTCAAGTAACTTTGAGCTGTCGTTATAGGTTTCATGAATGTCTTCCACTAGTTTTGCGGCGTCATCCTTGAGGCCCACCATTTTTTCTGCGGCAACAAAAGCACCATCCAAACGTTCATCAAACTCCTGGAGTTTTGCAAGGATGAGGTTGCGGCTGGTAATTTCAGGCATTGATCATTTCCTCCATCAATAGAACTTTCTTTCGCGGTGATTCAGTTTCTGACGGAAGTTCCTCGACAAGCAGCAAGAAGTTAAGACAGTCTCGAAGCGCCACTAACTGTTCGTTCCCAGAGTCGAGCATATCTGCTTCCTCAAATAAAAATTTCCATCCTTCCGGGCGGTCGCAGACTGTATTCTGCTCATTCAAAAGAAGCAAGAGGTCAGATTTCAACTTACTGGCGGATGACTTGTAGAGTTCCTTCAACTGGCCAAAGGAAACCCTGCGCTCGTTGGCGGTCCGAAGGAATCGTTTGGTGTTGGCGGCCAGTTCGGCAGGCGGTGAAAACTCCCGTGTTATATACAGCGCTGGGAGGTTGTGAGGATTTCCCTCCAGCACCGCCCTGCCTTTGGAATAAGTTGCGGTCCGGTAGTCTTGAAACACTTCACAAAGTTTCCGGAGTTTCACAATATCTAAGAAATTATTCTGCAGCAACTCGTTCAATTCAATCATGCTTCTCTCCACGCTGACGTTTTGAGGTCTAGGAGTGACGCGATCAGGAAAATTTAACTCTGGGGAACAGACATTGCAGCAACCACAGCGGTAAGCCTCATCGACGCTTTCCGTGCCTTCGAAATGGGGCAACACCCTGACTCGTTGACACTTGTTATCCTGTGCGCTGTTGACCACACCGCAGAGGTTCCATAGCATATCATACCGCATGGTGACCACTTCCTTATAGGTGTGATCAAGAAGCAAGAGCAGATGGTCGTATACTATGTTAAAGAATCTGTACTGAACCGATAAGGGGTCACGTTTTGACATTATGAGAAAAGTCTGGATCTTGGCTGCAAAATCACTCAGCGGCCTATATTCCTCTCTAACCCCGGTCAAGGTCTGTTGTGTTTTCCCTGCTTCATCCCAGTGCCTTATATTGTCATACAGACTTGCTTCCATCAAGTTTTCCAGGCCTTCTAATTCTTCGGTACTGTCAGGCAAGCTGTCAAAACCCAAAATCACCTCAAAGTGGGGAGGTCTCCCATAGGAAATAGTATAGTCCTCAATCAACCCCAAGGTAAGCAGCCGGTGCAGGGCAAGTTCTCTACGACTGATTTCATCATTAAAATGGAAACGTAGTTGTATCAGATTGTTACCTGTTTGCCCATAGGTGCTCAAAAGCCAATCCAGCATACGGAGAGCATATATGGCGTCTGCTTCAGCCCCTGGGTAACTCCGGGTGATAAAAAGATGTTGCTTACCATAATCACAGATGGATTGGCGGCCATGGTTGCAACCCCCTGTCCAATTACATTGGGGCCGCTTGAGAATGCTGTTCGCTAATTCACTTTGGCAAGCGTCATTGGGAGGATCAGCCAGCAGTACTATATGTGCTCTTTCATTGTCCCTCCCGGCCCTACCCACTTCCTGATACCACGATTCAATGCCGGACGAAAGCGAGGTATGGATAACGAAGCGAACGCTGCTCTTGTCAATCCCCATGCCAAAGCCTTTGGTAGCGACAAGTATGTCTAATCGGCTATCCTTAAAATCATTCTGATTGCGCTTGGTCAGGGTTTCCCATTGCCTTGGTTTTAGCGACAATGCTTTGTCCCCCTGAAATTCATGCCCACATCGCTGACAGATCTTCATACCGGCAGCCGGAGCGACAGGTTCATTGTTATCCAGAATATCGAGATCATCTTCCTCTACTGCTCTATTACCGCAAGAGGTGTATGCATATGAATGACAATGTGGGCATAGGGTAGGATGTTTGCTCGAAAATGCGCGCGTTCTGCCATCCGAAAAGCCATCGAGATTGTATTTTGGGTAGATTGGCCGTCCACGTCGCGAGTTGAAAACTCTGTCTGGTTCCAGAACATCCATGGTTTCGAACAGATAATGGCTTATGCCATCCTGAACCGTATTTTTGCCGTGTGGGTCGGCATAAATGCAAAAGACTACGCCAACTGCTTTCTCCTGACGGCTGTTGCGATGATCAAGCAAAGCTGACAATGATTCTTGTTTCAAAGCCGTAGATAAATCTTTTTCCAGGACCTTGTGGAAGACGGCAGTTTTGCTATTATTTTCAGTGACTGGGATAATCTGATAGCTGAAGCGCTCCCGGTCGGCCATTGGCTCGCGCTCGACATCTGTTTCACTAAGTTTCAGAATGCTTCGCATATCCTTCTCGACCTGTTGCCCCGCTGTCGCTGTCAGGGCAAGAAGCCGAAGGCCTGGATTTTTTTCCGCCATGCTCATTCGCATGGAAGGTATTTTCAAATAAGAGGGCCGAAAATCATGACCCCACTCCGAAATGCAATGAGCCTCGTCAATGGCAAGGATATTGATGGGAACAAATTTCTGAAGGTTTTCAAGCTCATCGACGAACTTTTTGATACGCAGCCTTTCGGGGGAGATATACAGCAGGCGGAGATAGCCAAGCTTTGCCTCTTCTAGGAACCGACGTTGGTCAACATGATTTTTGATATCGGAATTGATAAACTCCATCGAAGATATGCCATAATTCAGCAGAGTAAGGCGTTGATCGCGCATCAGGGATCGTAACGGGGCTATGACGATGGTCAATCCAGGCTTGAGCAAGGCAGGCAGCCAAAAGCAGAATGACTTGCCACTGCCGGTTGTGGATATGCCAAGGGTCTCCTTGCCATCAAAAATACGCTTTAGTACCTTGTCCTGAAAGCGATTTGTACCATCATTGTAACCAAATACCTCGCGGGTAATATAGTCAAGATGTTGATGGATTTCTTCAAAGGACAACCCGTTCCTGAACGAAAGACGCTCTTCACTGCGTGGTGGCGAGGGAATGAAAGCTGAGAAATTCATAATGCTATTGCGGCAAACGGCTATCACATCCGATAACAGCTTACGGCGAGTTACGGAGATGGCTGGATGGAGATAGTCTCGCCACGCATTGGCCATTCTCGGTGCGACTACCTTGACCGTCGGCAGATCAAATTTCACATCGACAATTTTGGAAACAGCATCGAGAAACGAGTACAGCGAGCTGAGAGCAAGGGCGACGAGGGGAAACGGAAAATCCAGCTCATCACGCAAGAATATCTCGTATGTCGGATTTTCAATGGCAAGTTGAGCAAACCAGTCCTGAACATGATAGAAAGCATTGACCAAGTCAAAAACATTGAGCCGCTTCGGAACCGGTGTACGGAATATATCAAAGAGGTTTGCTTGGCGAGGCTGGCCTGAAGCGGCAAGGCCAGGAACGAGAAATTTTTGATAATAAGGGTCGGCAGAAAATATATCACGCAAAACCCGCAAGGTGGCCTTAGTAGAATGCATGATCTGGCCATAGGTAAATCGAATGATCTTCCAACCCTGGCAAGTGATATAGTTTTGACGTTCAATGAAGTTATCGAGGTCCTGCCGCTGACTGAATTTTCCGAAACCATCGATTTCCAGAGCCAGCTTGGTCGGTCCATCAAGGGCAAAGTCAACGAAATAAGGCCCAATTTGCTTTTGTGGCTGAAAGGCGCCGAGCCCTGTCTCGTTTAGAAGTGGAGCAAGAATTTTCTTAACGAACTGGACTTCGAGGTAATTATCGGCCCCATCTACAGTACCATGAAGGACATTGTGGAAGTATTTGTGACCATTGAAAAAATAACGCGCGCGGCGTGAATTGGTATCCCTGGGGATCATATCCAAAAATACTTGCTCGCGTACCGAGTCGAAGTCTTCCTCAAGATCCATACAACACCGTATTGGATCAATCAATGAGCATGGAAGGAAACGAAGCTTATTCTCAGCAAATTGGTTGTACGACGAGGCATCAACTTGACTGAATGTCTCGTCGAAGCGATATACGCCTCGTACTTGCGAGGGAAGGAAATATCTAACTCGATGATTTGCCACAACATTACACCAGGTTAATTCCAGTAAAATTGGGATGTGCATTTTTTCCAAGCACACTTGCTACCCAACCCCCTGAAAAAATTTTCCCTTTGTTCCTGAGAATAGGTGCCTTGGCCATCAGTGAAATAATATTGTTCTGTCATCCGCCATACGGGATCGTCTCAGCCTGCCTTCTGCAATGCCGGGGTAATTAATACTCGACATGTGTCGGCTTCATTCATTCAGTATCTTCCTTTTGGTCAAACTCCATAAGAGAATATTCAAATTGTAATTACCCGGCCTTAGCTGCTCCTATGACTATTCCGGCTATGAATCCCTTTTTCAGCATTGGAATATGTTTATCATATTTGTAGACCCCTGTTCTTTTCGCAAGTCAAAATTTTTTACTGATTAATAGAACAAGATGTTTTGAAAGGTTACGGCAATCTAACCAAAATAAAGTGGCTGGTCAAGAAGATATGAAATTTTGAGGTGTTGGCGTTTGCTTCAGGCACAAAGCAGGTCTTAATTCCTATCCGGATTTTTCGTTTCATACACCAGTTTCATAGTGCTGTATTCTGCACAACCATATGCCTCCGATAATTTTTTCGGGCATGCCTCGATTTTGGGAAAGATTGCTATTCTCGACAGCCTTATAGGCGGACTATTATGTAATTTTAATTGGGATGGTCTTGTTTAACTTTATTCCATTAAGATCCATTTGTACATCATAGGCTAAGATTTCAACGCCATTATTGACGGCGCGTCTGAGTTCCATGCCATAAGCGGGATCAATGTGGTCTGCCGGCCTGAACAGTTTTGCGTCCATGCGCTGAATCAAATAAAACATCACGCAGCGATTTCCCGAACGGATCTGGTTTTGAAGTTCCACAAGATGCTTGAGCCCCCTTGAAGTAATTGCATCTGGAAAATAGGCCACCCCGTCGCTCACCAGGGTGCAGTTTTTGATCTCCACAAAGCAGCGATGGTTGCCTTGCTCAAGCAGTAGATCAACCCTGGAATTTTCTCCGTACCTGACTTCCGAGCGAATGCTGTCAAAGCCGGTCAGCTCCCTTATCTTTCCGGATTCGATGGAGACCCTTACCAACCTGTTCGGGACCATGGTGTTGACTCCCACAAGAGATGAGGGCATCTCGATCATCTCCCAGGTATACCTGAGCCTCCTGTTGGGACTGTCGTGTCTGGTGAGATAAACCGGACGTCCTGGTGCGGAACATTCCAGCATGCTTCCAGAATTCGCACAGTGTGCAGTGACCACATGACCGTTTTTAAGCCTGACATCGGCCAGAAAACGTTTGTATCGCTTAATGAGGGTGCCGCCGATGAGTCTCGGCCATTCAAGAAGGCCTTCGTGGTTATTCTGATTCGTCGTCTTTTCTCTGTCCATTAGTTGTATTAACGCAGGTAACTTGCTCCTTTATCAGCTTTTCTCCAACCAGAATACCAGGGCATTCTTTGATAAGCGCGTCTATATCAGTACGGAAAACATCCCAAAAGGGAAAACTCCGGCACTGAAGGGGCCTGTGCGCATAAATGGAACAGTGATTATTCCGGCTGTCAAAGAACAGGCATTCAAATTCGCTGCCCGTAAAACGTTCACGGATGGAATATCCGCCGTCAATCGGGACAAGATTTTCGCGTATAAAGTCAATCACATTGATCTGCAGGAAACTGGAGATGTCCAGGATTTCATTGTGATTTACACGGATCTTTCCCGACTCGCCCCGGCAACAGTTCCCTGGACAACTGGAACATGCCCCAGGATCAAAACCGAAAATAAAACCATTCTGGTAAATAATGTCCATTAGGTCTGGAATTTCCTTTTTCGCCACACCTTGGGATCGGGTCTGCCTTTGCCTCTTGCCATGAAGGTTTAGAACGATAATATTTAACGACAGACCCCATTTCCTATTTGCTAGTTCCGGCTGTTGATCAGATTGACTATCAGCTTGACCATGGTTTCCTTATCCGCGGGGTTGCTCTCGGCGATCATCAGCGTAATGGCCACCAGGGCATTGTCGGCAATCCGCTTTGAGCCGTCATTGTGATAAAGCGCCTTATTCCCGGCCAGAAACGCGATGAAAAGGGCGGCGGCGATACGTTTATTGCCGTCGCTGAAGGCGTGGTTCTTGACAACGAAGTAAAGCAGGTTGGCAGCTTTTTCCTCGATGCTGGGATAGAGCTCTTCACCGCCAAAGGTCTGATAGACAGCCCCAAGGGCACTTTTGAATCCCTGATCCTTTTCCAGCCCGAACAAACCGCCGAATCCTGGTTGCATGGCATTGATGATTTCCATGGCCGACTCATATGTCATGATATATGGGGCCGGCCTAGTGACTTCCTCGATCGCCAAAGTCCCGTGATCAAAACGGTCCAGGGTCGTTAACGCATAGGCATAATCGGTAAGGACTTTCAAAAGCCCCTTGGCCTCATCCAGGCCTATGGCCTGGTGAGCCAGGGTCTGTTCCAACAGACCGACCGTGCTGCGTAAATCAGCAAGTTTCTGTTCCTGCTCCAGCAGCCGCTTTTCGTTGAGGGTGAACCCCCTCACCAGGTGGTCCCGCAGTACATTGGTGGCCCAGATGCGAAACTGGGTGCCACGCTTGGATTTGACTCGGTAACCCACTGAAATAATGACATCCAGGTTGTAACTTTGAACCTGATAGGTCTTTCCGTCGGCGGCAGTATGTGCAAATTTTGCACATACTGAGGCCTCCTCCAATTCACCTTCCTTGAATACATTGCGTAAATGCTTGGTGATGACCGAGCGTTCACGGCCGAACAAATCAGCCATCTGGTCCTGAGTCAGCCAAACTGTTTCCCGGTCCAGGCGTACATCCAACGCCGCCTTTCCATCCTGAGATTGATAAAGGACAATCTCACCTTTGGTTGGCCCGTTTCTATTTTCGATTTTCTTTGCCATCATCCTCAATCATCAGACCCCACATCTGAATGGCACGCACTTAACGTGGACACGTTCGGCTGTTCCCCAACCGATTGAATCCTAAGCCTTCTTCAGTGCCTTTTCCTTTTTACCATAGACAGCCTTACCCTCCTTCACCTCAAACACTATTTTTAGGCTTTTCAGGAGGCACCATCAACGCCCGGATCGCATCAAAAACGATTTTAAATTGTTCATCGTATCTTTGTTCTAAGACATCCAGCCTTCTTTCAAGGTCTTTATGCGCCAACAACATCTTACTTATGCGGAAAAAGGCCCGTATGATTTCGATATTAGCTTGAATGGCCCTCTCACCATTTAGCACAATGGAGAGAATCGCTACACCTTGTTCAGTGAAAGCCCGGGGCAATAAGTTAGAATGCTTAAATTTTTGGAACCGGTCACACGATTTGTGATTAGCTCATCTTTCTCTTCCTTGCTTACTCCCACCGAAGAGAGAAAAAAGACCATATTTATAAAAGCAATCTACATTGATAAAACCGACATCCTTAAGGATCTTCAGTTGTGAACCCAGGGTGTCAGGTACATTGTCCGGATTGTCTTTATATTGATCCGGGACTGTCAGCAATTGTTCTTGCCTTTCCTTGGATGAATGCCTTTTGATCCATTTTCTCCACAATGACAGATACCATTTTTCCAAATTATCCGAGGGCGGCAATGCTACATCATAATGAATGAACCATCCATCGGGGATTAGGTGCTCGTAGATATAGGCGTACACCTTTTTTTTCTCATCAAATGTGAGATGGTGCATAGCCAAAGAAGAATAGATGAAATCAAAATTCTCGTCTAACAGGTCATTGGCCAACAGTTGCTGAAAACTTGCCTTAATAAAGCAGGTTCCATCCTGCCCTGACAGCCGCCTTTTCGCTGCGGCGAGCATTTCAGCGGAACCGTCCACAAGTGTTATTTTTAAGGGTTTAGATGACTTGGTCAATTCTTGGATAAACAGCCCGTCACCGCAGCCAAGATCCATTACCTTGGCTTGAGGATTTTGGGAAATAAAATGCTCATAGAGGGATATTGAAATCTCTATAAATTGAACCCGAAATGGCAGAATGATGTCTGCGTCATCCCGGTAGCCTTGCGAGAAATCCTTGTCCGCCCATCGTGATTCTTCAAAATTTGACATTTATGCTTTCCTTTATTGTAGATCTATCCCCTGTTTTTCATATATTTCGCATACCTTAGTCCTTGACATGCCAGTTTGATTACTATAGATTTTTTACCTGGAAAAGCAAGTCGTTATCATCAATACCCATTATAAAGAGCCAGTTTCAAAACGTTCAATTTTGCCCAAGGTCAGGGAAGGCGAACACTTTAACCGCAGGAATACATTGAAGTATTTCGAGGAGCAATCGCGCCTTGGCGTGATTGAGTCTGACGCGGAGATTGAGCAGAAATGGGCGTTTTGAAACTGGCTCGTACGAAAGGAGAAGCAATGGATAATAGAACAGAACGTCAGCTTGATCTTCAGGCGCAGATATCATCTGTGGTAAAAGACATGATCTCTGTCATCACCAATCCTGTGGCGTTTTATAAGCAGATGCCCAAGACCGGCGGCCTCGTAAATCCCCTTATCTTTATGGCGGCCATGGGGATTGCGGGGGCTATTATTCAAATTTTCCTCTCATTTTTCCACGTCGGCATGGCCGGATCATTCGGTATGGCCCTGGCCTACATCATCATTATGCCAATTATGGTCGCGATCTTCGGTTTCATTGCCGCAGCAATCCTGATGCTCATTTGGAAGGTTATGGGCTCCAATGAGAATTACGAAACCGCATTCCGGTGCGCTGCCTATGCAAGCGCCATCAGCCCCATCACAGGCCTCTTAAATGCAATCCCCTATATTGGCGCCATCATAGGCCTTGCCTGGATGACATATCTTTTGGTGACGGCCAGTGTGGAGGTCCATGGTCTCCAGGCCAAGACCGCTTGGATCGTTTTTGGTATTATCGCGGCGATTATGGCCGTAATGAGCATCAGTTCGCAACATGCCGCCAGGAAACTCAGCAGTAACATGCAGGACCTTAATAAAGACCTCGGAAACATCGAGCAGATGAGTCCTGAAGAGGCGGGAAAGAAAGCGGGGGAATTTCTAAAGGGCATGCAACAGGGGGCTGAAAAGCAATAGGTAATTAACTTAACGATTCTTACTAAGTGAAAAAAACCGAATTTCCTGTCGTGAAAGAAATATTTTGAACCGCAGAATATCGAACAAGGAATGTAGAACGTCGAAGTAATGAATCGCTTTTTTCTTAAGTCCTTACTTCTTCACTCGTAATTCCTTGTTCGATATTGGATATTCCCTTAAGCTAATGACATTAAGTTCGGCCTCAAAAAACTAATCAAAACCTGGAATGAAGAAAAACGGTTATCAGCCCCAGATAAATAAACAGGCTGAAGATATCGTTTGATGTGGAGACAAATGGTCCTGTGCCGAGCGCCGGGTCAATATTGAACCGTTTGAGGACCAGCGGCACAGAGGCGCCTATCAGGCCTGAGTTCATGATAATCAGTATCAGCGCCATCCCCACGATAAGGCCCAGCCCCGGGTCGGAAAGCCAGAACCCTACAATAACACCTAGGACAAGACCACAAATAAGACCGTTTAAAAGGGCCACGCGCATCTCCCTCCAAAGGCGTCTGCCCGCGTGGACCAGGCTGACATCCCCGGTGGCCAGTCCCCTTACCACAATGGTTGCGGCCTGGGTGCCTGAGTTTCCGCCCATCGCCATAATCACAGGGAAAAAAAATGTGAGGGCAATGATCTGCTTCAGGGATGCCTCAAAGTTGGTTATTACAAAGGCTGCAACAAGCTCCCCGAAAATGGCCATGAGCAGCCACGGGAGCCTTGCCTTGGATATCTTGATTGTGGACTCCTCCGCGACCTCCTCGGATATTACACCTGCCATCAGAGAGATATCCTCATCCACCTCTTCCTCGATGACGTCAATGACATCATCGTGTGTGATCCGGCCGATCAGCCTGTGGTGTTCATCCACAACCGGGATATTTACCAGGTCGTACTTTCTGGCGAGGTGAACCACCTCTTCCTGGTCGGCCAGGGCGTTTATTGAGATTACCTCTGGGTTCATTATCTCATGTACTTTGAGGTGAGGAGGCTCAAGCAGAAAATCCTTCATGGAAACCAGACCTACCAGTTTTCCGAAATCATCAACAACCCAGATGTGATAAAGATTTTCGACCTCCTCCTTTTTTGCCCTTATGGTTTCAATCGCATCCCTTAGAGTTACATCCGCCTTTACTGCAACAAACTCCAGGCCCATGATGCCGCCCGCGGTGTCTTCAGGGTAAGGGAGGAGCTTTTCCAGCTCTTCGGTTACTTCGTCGTCCACCGCCTCGATGACCTCTTTCGCCCTCTTGGCCGGGAGATCACCGACCACGTCTGCCGCATCATCTGAATCAAGCTCCTGGACGATCTCGGTAATTGTCCGGTTGTCCAGTTCCTTTATTATACCCTCCTGGACCGGGGGTTCTATCTCCACCAGGACATCTCCGGCCCCCTCTGGTTCCAGGAGTTTGAATATGAAAATGCGTTCATTGGGCTTGAGATGCTCGATTAAGTCGGCCAGGTCCGCGGCCCTGCTCTCGTCCAAGAGCCTTTTAAGGGCATTCTCATTACCCTGCTCTATGTAATCGCGGACGTCTTCGACAAGCTTTCCGTCAATTGTCCTGGTTTTTAAGGCCATTTCAAAATTCCTTATTCCAGCATCCCTTTCAATAGCCTGCACCTGTCCTCAATGTCCGGGGCCAGCAGGATATCGGAGATAACGGCGGCCCTGTGACAGCCCGCTTCAATAACAGATGCAATATTATCCTTGCCGATACCTCCGATGGCAACGTAAGGTATGGGGCATATATCTTTTATCCGTCTGAGCAGTTCGAGCCCCACCAGGGGTGCTCTGTCCTTTTTGGTCGCTGTCTCAAATACCGGACCCACACCTATGTAATCCGCACCGGCGGCGATGGCCTCCATCGCCTGTTCAACGGAATGGGTGGAGACACCGATGATCTTGTCCCTCATCAGGGGCCTTGCGGCCTTGATGGGGATATCATCCTGGCCCAGGTGGACACCGTCAGCATCAAGAATCAGGGCAATGTCAACATCATCATTTACAATAAAGGGTATTGCCTCCCGCCTGGTCACGGCCCTGATCTTTCCCCCCAACTCAAGGCGGGCCTTCTTGCCCATCTGCTTTTCCCTCAGTTGTATAACATCTGCACCGCCCCTGATCTGGGCCATAACTATCTCTAACGGATCACGTCCCTTTAGGAACTCACCCGGAGAAAAGCAGTAAAGGCGTATATCATAGAAAGGTTTCAATCTATGCCGTTAACTCCTTTATGAGCATATCTGCCACCCTGCGCCCTGACTGGAGCATGCCGCCAAAGATCGGGCCCATCCTGGGGCCGCCGAATGCATTGTTGGCCGCCATGCCTGCGACATAAAGCCCGGGAAAGACCTCCTGGGTGTTTGCCACTGTAAACTGCTCTCCCTTTTCCGCCCACAGGGGCATCTCTCCTATCACATTGCCTGTCTTTGTAAGGAGCCTTGCGTCCATTTTTCTGGTAATCAGGTGACATATGGTTGCAGGATGGCCTGTCCCGTCCACGACAAATGAGGCCTTTATCCCGATGGGGTCCACATGGAGTTCCAGTTTTTCCACAGGCGACCAGTTGATGACAAGCCCGGATATCCTGGGCCCGCCGCCTTCTTCCCGGAACAGGACATCTGTCACTTGGACCAGGTTGAATATGGTTGTCCCGGCCTTGACGCAGTTTGAGATAATGGTGGAGGTGGCCTCAACGCTGTCCATGGTGTAATACCCGTCACCCCTGGGCCGATAGTTGACTCCCATCTCACTGACAATATCAATTGCATCCTCCTGGATAACGACCTCGTTAAACATCATTCCACCGCCCCACATGCCTCCTCCGGGGGCAAGCTTTGACTCATATATGGCCGCCCTGAAGCCCGCCTTGCCCAGGTAATAGCCTGCCACCATATTGGCGGGGCCTGCGCCCACCAGCGCCACATCCAGTTGCAGTGCGGCGAGGATTTTTTCCATATAAGATTGAATAATAGACCTTGAAATAATTACATCATCCAGTTGCATTGATATCCCTCCAATTGTGACTCGGACAGTCTACTGGCCGGGCCATAGAAAATTTCTAACCACTCTGGAGCCTATCTCTATAGCAACACAGGCTATTATTCAATTGTTTTCTCGATTCTGCCGGGGTTTCATCAAATTTAAAAGGTTAAATTATTCTGATGACAACTTGGCTTGCGATTGGGTAATATTTCTCAGGCATAAGACATCCGAAATGACTGTTCCCGGTGGGGCCGGTTCAATAGAAACACCGTCTGGGCCCTCCTGTTCAACATCTTCCGCAAAAAGAGTTATACGGATACTGATATGTCTTTTCCAATCATACTTGCACACGGGATTACCCCCTTTGACAAGATCATTTTCCCGTTTTTCAAAAGGGATAACAGTGACGATGACCGGTTCCATTACTTCAAAAAGATCAGAAGTTCATTAAAAAGACACGGTTTTGAGGTCTTCCATGCCAGGGTGAACTGGGCAGGAGAGGTTAAAAGGCGCGCGGAAGACCTTAAAGATCAGATCACAACCATAACAGCCGGGTTCACCAAATGGCCAAAGGTTCATATTATAGCACACAGCATGGGGGGACTTGACAGCCGTTGGATGATTTACAATTATCGCATGCAAGACCGCATCGCATCCCTTACCACTATCGGCACGCCTCACCTGGGCTCATCATATGGAGACCACGGCGTCAAGACTGCAAAGTGGCTTATTGACGGCCTGGGATGGCTGGGGATAAATATAAGGGGCTTCAGGGACCTTACAAGAAAGGCATGTGAAGAGTTTAACAGAAATACCCTGGATTTTGAGGAGACAAACGGGGTTATCTATCAGACCATCGCAGGCGTACAGACCATTGATCGGATCTTTTTACCATTGCAGCGTTCAGCGAGCATAGTCCTAAAGGAGGAAGGTGAAAACGACGGCCTTGTATCGTTAAGATCCGCCATGTGGAAAGAGAAATATTTTATCAGGAACATCGAGGCCGATCACCTGAACGAGATCGGATGGTGGAGCAACGGCCAGGCAAGGCCTGGATTTGACAGGACGCAGTTTGAAGAATGGATTCAGGGGGTCTACCTGGATATAGCCAGGGGATTGAATGATTGAGGAGGTATGACATGAAAGACCGAATTAAGATTGTTGAGGGCGACATTACAAAACAGGATGTTGATGCAATAGTAAACGCGGCCAACACCTCTCTTCTCGGGGGAGGCGGGGTGGATGGCGCAATCCACAGGGCCGCAGGGCCGGAGCTACTTGAAGAGACGCGCAAGATCGGGGGCTGCCCCACCGGCGAGGCAAGGGTGAGCAAGGGCTACAGGCTGCCTGCAAAGTGGGTGATTCATACGGTAGGCCCTGTCTGGGGCGGAGGCAACAGGAATGAAGAGGGGCTCCTTGCCAACTGTTACAGGAACAGCCTTAAGGAGGCCGAACGGCTGGGCGTTAAGACCATAGCCTTTCCCTCGATCAGCACAGGGGTCTACCGCTTTCCCCTGGAAAGGGCGACAGAGATCGCGCTGAAGGAGACAAAGAAATTTCTTGAGAAAAATAAAACCATGGAGACAGTGGTCTTTGTCTGCTTTGGTCAGGAGGCGACCAAGGTGTATAAGGAGGCCTTGGGCCGCATCTTTTGATTGATAACAACCTGTCCGGACCAATTCCGACGGGCTGTTCGCATAACAGATGCTTTTAAAAAACAACTACAATTAAGAGGTAACACAAGTGGATACTATCACTTCCGAAAATGCGCCCGCTGCCGTAGGCCCTTATTCACAGGCCATAAGGGCCGGTGATTTTCTGTTCTGTTCGGGTCAGATCGGACTTGATCCCCATACAAAGATGCTGGCGGGAAAAGACATCAGGGCCCAGACCGTGCAGGTCTTTAAAAATATCAGGGCGGTCTTGAATGCCGCAGGCCTGGATTTAAAAGACACGGTCAAGACAACAGTATTTTTGAAAAGCATGGATGATTTTCCCATTGTAAATGATATCTACGGCAGAGAAATGGGCGGCCACAGGCCTGCCCGATCCACCGTGGAGGTTGCCCGTCTTCCCCTAAATGCATTGATAGAAATCGAATGCATAGCGGCTTCAAATATTCAGGGCTGAATGTGTATGAGCATTAAAAATGATCTCACTTGAGAATGTAACAAAAAAATATGGAATGACGACAGCGGTGGATGATGTTTCCTACAACGTAGACAGAGGCGAATGCTTTGCCCTCCTTGGACCCAATGGGGCGGGAAAGACCACTATCGTGCGCATGATTCTGGGCTTCTCACATCCGACCAGGGGCCGTATATCCATTGGCGGGATCGCGGCAGGCAAGCCCGCGTCACGTAAAAAGATCGGATACCTTGCCGAATCCCATCGGATACCTCCATATCTATCCGGCCGGCAATACCTTATGCGCCATGCCTCTTTTTGCGGGCTTGGGGGCGCAAGCGCAAAGAGGGCGGTGGGCGATATTATTGAATTGGTAGGCATGGCGGGCAATGAAAACAGAAAGGCATCTGCCTATTCAAAAGGTATGGTCCAGCGAATAGGGCTCGGGGCCGCGCTCCTGGGAGGGCCGGAGCTGCTTGTGCTCGATGAACCGGTATCAGGCCTTGATCCCCTGGGAATGCGCGATGTCCGCGTCATTCTGGAGGAATTCAGAAACAACGGGACCACTATCGTCTTGAACTCCCATCTGCTGTCAGAGGTTGAAAGGATATGTGATACCGCCGCGATCATGAACAAGGGCAGGATTCTTATGAAAAATTCCATCTCAAAAATAGTCCGGGCCAATGAAACGCTTGAGGATGTATTTATCAGGCTTGTAGAGGTTAAGAGTGCAAGAAGATGATCAATCTGATTAGAATAGCCTTTTATACAATAAAGGATCAGATGCGACAGAAGAGCTTTTATCTGTTGCTGGCCGTAGCCGTGCTTTTTATCCTGCTCATCAGGAGCTGTTACCACGGAGACTATTCCGTAAACGGTCAGAAGCTGGACAATGTCTCTGTAGCCTGGCATGCATCACTGCTGGTATTTCATGTTATAGCAGGCGGTATGTTCCTGATGACATCCATGCTCTCAATGGGTGTTTTTTCCCGCGACAGTGACGACGGAAGCCTGGTGATGTTTCTCTCCCGGCCTGTCGGCAGATGGCAGTATGTGCTGGGCAGAATACTTGGAATCTGGCTGCTTTCAACCGCCTTCATGTTTGTCCTGCATCTTACCATCTTTATTATTGTCTTTGTCAACACAGGGGGAATGATAACGGGCTATCTGACCGCCTCGCTCTTGTGCTCCATCAACCTGCTGTTCGCAATAGTCCTCACCTGTTTTTTATCGCTTATTTTACCGAATTTCATGTCTGCGATTTTTACCATTATTATAATAGCAATCAGCTTCATCTCTGATGGGGCCTACCAGGCAATGCACAGCACATTGGTCCGGATGTTTGTTTCAGGGGAAGGCACTGTTGCAACCTGGCGCATATATTATCCCAAGGTGTATATGGTCCAGAATTACGCATCCACACTTATCAGCAATAAACAGTTTGAAGCCATGGGGGAGACCAATCTGTGGCTCAACATGGGTCTGTATACAACAGCCCTGGCCGCAATTATGTTGCTGGACTTTTCAAGGAGAGAGATTTGACAGGGGCCTTTTTAATGGGTGACCCCCACTACATCACTTTCCTTTTTTGATCAACGGACACAGCCTATTTTCTGTCCAGCTCCTCCCTCACAGCCAATCCCAGTTTTTCGATAACATAGGGCTTTTTCACATAGGCACCCGCGCCGAGAGCCTGAGCATTATGCACCCGATCCGACTCTGAAAAACCGCTCACGATAATAGCCTTCTGTTTAGAACAAATCTCAAGGACGCTCCTATAGGTATCCAGCCCGTCCATTCCTGGGTCCATGACCATGTCCAGAACCATCAAGTCAACATGATGCTCCCTCAGGTATGCGATTGCTTCCTCGCCACTGGAAACACTGGACACATTGTAATTCAGCGCCCTGAGCATACTGGCCGCCAGATCACGCTGCTCCTGTATATCATCTACAACCAGAATGGATTCGCCTTTACCCGCATATTCCGAAATTGCTATGGGAAGAGTTTCAGGGGAGACTTCTTGCCTCGTTACAGGAAAATAGAGACTGAAAGTACTGCCTTTTCCTTGTTCACTCTGGATGTTGATGTATCCCTGATGATCCTTGACTGTACCCCAAACCACGGCCAATCCTAAGCCTGTTCCGCTCCTTCCCATAACCTTTTTTGTATAAAACGGCTCAAAGATTCTCTTAAGATCTTCTGCCGCTATTCCCTCACCCGTATCGGATACGGAAAGGACCACATAGTCTCCCTCTCTGACTTCGTCGTAGCCTTGAATCGGTCTATCCAGGTAGCAGTTGGCCGTCTTTATGCTCAGGATACCCTGTTCCGGCATGGCCTCAGCCGCGTTTGATGCCAGATTGAACAAGGTCTTGCTGAGATGTACGGAAGACCCGTAAATGTTAAGCAGCTCAGGCTCAAGATCAATCTTAATCTGTATGTATGGATGGTAGAACTGGAGTTTCTCAAACTCCGGCGACAGTTGAGTATCAGTGATGATCTTGTTCAGGTTGATAATCTGTCTACGTGAAACTCCCCTCCTGGCCAAGGTCAGCAGGTCATCCACAATCACGGCAGCCTTCTGCCCCCCTTTCATTATCTTCATGAGCTGGGATGCGATAGGGGTTGATTTGTCGGCATTCATCAGGAGCAGTTCTGTATAGCCGACAACAACACCCAGCACATTATTGAGATCATGGGCAACCCCGCCTGCCAGGGTTCCCAGGGCCTCCATCTTCTCCGCCCTATGCAACCGTTCCTCCAGCCTTTGTTTCTCCTCCTCAGCCTGACGACACGCCTCTTCTGCGCGCTTACGTTCAGTGATGTTCATGATGACCGCCACCCTGACATCACGTCCTTTGTACTGCAACTGCCGAACCCGGATTTCAATCGGGAACTTGGTCTCGTCTTTCTTCTGCCCGATGGACTCGTATGGTCCAAGACCACCTGAGGTAATCTCTTTTCTCATGGCCTCAAGGGCTTCGGGTGCCACGGTCAACGGCAAAGCCTGCTTTCCCAGTAATTCTTCCGGTTCATACCCGAACATCTCATAATATTGCTCGTTCGCGCTAAGAAGGACGCCATTCTCGTGAATAATTACGGCATCAAATGCTGCTGCTGAAAGGCACCGAAACCGTTCTTCACTTTCCCGCAGTGCCTCCTCCATCTCCTTACGCTCATTGATGTCACGGCCTTCGGGAATAAGAAATTTAATTTTACCGAATTCGTCCATCACGGGTTTAAGAGAAAAATCAACATAATGAATGGTGCCATCAGCAGCAGGATGCGTTACCTCTAAACGGGCAACTTCTCCTTTCAGTGCTGATTTAAAGGCCTCCCGCAGCCTGTTCTGCATTTCCGCCGAATGTGTCCACCAAGGAGTGTTCCAGAAGGGCAGGCCTATACATTCCGACTCGTGAATTCCTGCAAACTTCATTGCCGTTCTGTTTGCCTCGATGAGCGTGCCGTCCGGCGTCAGCATGCCGATAAACTGAAATGTTTGATCAAAAAGAGCGCGAATTTTCTGTTCACTTTCCCGGAGGGCCTCCTCCGTTTTTTTTCGCTCTGATTCTGATTTCTCCATTTCCTTGATTTTCTGTTTTAAGAGGGATATCTCTCTGAGCAGTTCCTGATTGGTCCGAGCTTGATCGTTCATATGCTATCCAGTAAGGTGATAATAAGTCGCTTAACTTAAAAAAAGCATAAGAAGGTTGGCATGATATGTCAAAGCAAACATTAGCCTTCTATGGTAACCGGAACTCCCATTTTAAGTCAATCATGTCGGTTTTCGAAAATACGATTTCAACATGTCCAAAATCCCTAAGAGAGCCGCACCCTTATCATTTCTAAATTCTGCGAACGAATTTTTGAAATTCTTCAATAAAGGATTGCCTCATCAAATGCTGGATCACACGATAACATATTGACTTTATACATTATTCATTGTCATTCAAAGACTGGCATGTTTGATGCTAGTTGTTGGAATTAACAAGGCGTGATCAAGAAAACCCTTTCTTACAGCAGCAGGCGAGCCAGAGGTTTTGGCGATGACCTGCAAAGGGCAAGAGGCCTGTTAATGGATCTGTTTGTTCAACTAAGAAAGATGAGGATACTGCTGATTGATGATGACGAGTGGATCAGAGACTCCCTGATGCTTTTCTTTGAATCCGAGCAATGTAAGTTAACTGCGCTGGAGACGGCTGAAGAGGGGCTCGACGCCCTGAGAGAGCAAAAATTCGATATCATAATAACAGACTACTGGCTGCCGGGAATGAACGGTCTGGACTTTTTCAGGCGGATCAAGATGTCTTACAAAGACGCCATCAAGATCTTGATCACCGCATATGGAAGTGCCGGTGTGTTTGAGGAGGCAAGAAAGGCGGGTGTTCATTCCCTGATTGCCAAACCATTTACCTCGGACACGGTAGAGGCCGTCCTTGCCAGATTGATAATTAACCGAACAGGGCAAAATTGCAACACACCTCAGGAGCCGGAATAAGTGTAATAAAAGTAGGCTATGATATCAGATAAGAAGTACATATCCATAAGGATAAACGAAAGCAGCCTTAGACAAAGGAACAGGGATTTATCGTTTCTGCTTGAGATAGGAAATTTTTTCTCTGTTGCCCCGGATCTAAAAACCCTTGCAAGGGGCGCCTTGTCCAAGGTGCTCAAATATTTTGATCTCGATGCCGGAAGGATATACCTCCTGGATGAAGATGGCACGTCCTTTTATCTTGCCGCGCATCAAGGCATGGAGACAATGGGTCTTGAACGGCTGACATATGACGAAGGATTTTCAGGAAAGGCCGCCAGGACAAGATCCTTTCTTGCTCAGTATGTAAGTGACCTTGAGGACAAAGAGCGGGCGGAGTTGCTTTCAAAGAAGGGGCTCAAGACGGTAATCTGTGTGCCTTTAATTGTAATGGATAAGGTAATTGGCGTGTTGAACCTGGCCAGCAGCAGTATAATCAGCCTGGATCAGGACACAATTGATATGTGTATCTCTGTCGGAAATCAGATCGCCAGTGCCATTAACAATGCCACGATATACCAGGATCTTATAAGCAAGATCAACACCCTGAATCAGAAGAAGGATACCATAGAATTTTTTGCCTATTCTATTTCTCACGATCTCAAGAGCCCTGCAATCGGTATATGCGGGCTGGCAAAACGGCTGAATCAAATGAGTTGTCTGGATGACAACGCAAAGGCATACTGCGGTCAAATATACAAGGCCACCGAGCAGATGCTGAGCCTGGTGGAAAAGCTCAACGCCTATATAGCAGCCAAGGAATCACCCCTGAATATAGAAAGGGTAAGCATCAAAGAGATTATAGAGGAGATCAGGGGGGAATTCTCCGCAAAACTCAATGATAGAAAGATAAGCTGGTCTGAGCCCGAGATGCTGCCCGAGATCTTTGCCGACAGGGTGTCGCTCTTGAGGGTCTTCAGGAACCTTGTAGACAATTCATTGAAATACGGCGGTGGAGATCTCCTGAAGATCAAAATCGGCTACCAGGAAAGCGTGGGCTACCACATATTCTCCTTTAGTGATGATGGCATCGGTATAAAAGGCGCTGACAGAGACAAGGTCTTTGAGCTTTTTCACAGGGCGAAAACCTCACAGGGCACAGCCGGGTCAGGCCTGGGACTTGCCATAGTAAAGGAAATCGTCGAAAGGCACAGGGGCCGGGCATGGTTGTCTGAAGAGGCGGAAAAAGGGGCAACCTTTTACATGTCATTCGCCAAGCTTTTACCTTAGGACATCGTAACTTCTCAAAGTTCGGCGACCGTGCCGGATTCCTGCCTCAATCATACAACAAATAATCAAAAAATAGCGCAAAAATATTTTAATAACAAATAGTTATATGAAAGTTTGAAAATATTTTCTGGATATTTACTAAGTACTTATGGTAGATATAGCCCCCTTGGATGATTAATTTCAATTTGATATCGTTACAGGAACAGGTCAGGGGTTACTTCTTGTGCATTTTCTATTTTAATACGCAAACTATTAAGATGTTTCTGGGGGCGGCAAAATGAAGATACTTATTACAGGAAGTACAGGCATGTTGGGAAGCGAGTGTAAAAAGGTCTTAAGTGAAGAACACCAGGTTATAGCTCCAGGCAAGAATGAAATGGACATTACCAATTGGGACGGGGTCATCAATAATCTTCAGAAGATCTCGCCGGATGTGGTCCTCAACTGCGCTGCCTTTACCGATGTGGACGGCAGTGAAAAGGAAGATTTTCTTGTCCGGAAGATCAACATTGAAGGCCCGAGAAACCTTGCCCAGTGCTCTGCAAGATATAACTGTAAATTTGTTCATATTTCGAGTAATTATGTCTTTGACGGGCAAAAAAATTTCCCACAGCCCTATTTTGAGGACGATCCCCTGAACCCCCTTTCCGCATATGGCAGGAGCAAGCTGGAAAGTGAGATTGCAGTCCGGGAAAACTCCCCGAATTATGTTATTGTCCGCACCGCCTGCTTATATGGCCAAAACGGCAAAAACTTTATTAAGGCGGTTATTTCCCATGCAGTCCACAAAAAGACTGATGTCTTGAGGCTCGCAGATGACCAGATCGGCTCCCCGACATGGGCCTATCGTCTTGCCCTGCAGATAAGGCAGATCCTGAACACTGAGGGTGTCGGGACTTACCATGCCACTGCCGAGGGATATTGCAGCCCTTTTGAATACGCCGGTTTTATCACAGAAAAATTGGGTCTAAAGGCCCGTCTTGAACCATGCAAATTTAAGGACTTGGCACGGCCTGCAAGGAGGCCAGCCAACAGCCTGCTGGAAAACAGGCTGCTGAAAAAACAGGGGATCAACCTTATGGTTGATTGGAGAGAAGACGTGAATGCCTTTTTGGACACCTTTGGCGATGGGCTTATCAAAGAGGCCGAGGCGAAGAAGCCCTGACAACCTTTCATATGTCATCATACCGGGAGCGGACTTACAGACAAAGGGTAAAAAGCATTGATCTAATCTCTTTCCATGTGGCAGTCAAGGAAACCGATTTATGGGTCAGCGCCGCAATCAATCTGGAAAAGGAGACCAGAGATCTGATACTTGACTGCCGGCAACAGCTTGAGACCTATATCAAAATGCATCCCCGATTTGTTTCCTCTCTGACCCCATACCCATTTGATCCTCTTGCCCCTCCGATAGTAAAGAAGATGATAGATGCAACCAATCGCTTAGGAATAGGCCCAATGGCCTCTGTTGCCGGATTAATAGCCCAGCATGTTGCAGAGGGACTCCTGGCGTTTAGTGACCAGGTGATTGTGGAAAACGGAGGGGATATATTCCTTAAGACCAATCGGGCTGCAACAGTCTCAATTTTTGCCGGCACTTCCGCCTTAAGCGAGAGATTTGGACTCAAGATCCCTTTAGAACAGATGCCGATGGGGGTGTGCACCTCCTCGGCAACAGTGGGCCATTCCCTGAGCACTGGCGGGGCAGATGCCTGTTGTATCCTTTCTCATTCGGCTGCGCTGGCAGATGGCGCTGCGACCGCCATCGGAAACAAAGTGAAAAATAAAGGCGACATGAAATCCATTGACCAATGGGTCGCCCAGATAGAAGGGATAATCGGTGGTGTAGTCATTGTCGGGGACAGTGTGGCTGCATGGGGTGAGATTGAATTGATTGATCTGTAAGGCCAACCCGTAACGCGTAACCCGCTACAAATCATACAATGCATGATCCACCCGCGGGGGCCGATTTTTTGAAACTGAAAGGATCCTCTTTTTAAGAGAAAAGGGCTCATCTCCCTCAAGGAGGTCTCCCATCTCCGCCTCAATTTTTTCCGGATCTTCCCCGGCCTCCATCCTTTGAAGTGCCTCTTCCATGCCGGAGCCAAGGTCCAAGCCTGTCATGTCCGTCAATTTGCGCATCAGGTTGGCAGCCTGCCTCGGGTCGTTTTCATCTACATTCCCCATCTCTTTTTCCAACAGGCTTAAGGCCTTTTCCATCTTGCTTTCATCCAGATCGGGCATGGGGGTCTCGTCGTCATCCCCTCTGTTTTTTGGTGACGCAAATACGGACATCCGACGGTTGAGCTCAGGTTTGTTGCATTTGGGGCAGTTGGGCCTTTTTTCCGTATTTATTGACCTGGAAAAGAAATTAAAAATCATATGACACTGTTCGCAATAGAATTCATAGATAGGCATGATTTTCACCTCAATACTTAATACTACAGCATCATTGGTAACATTTTATAGGTGTTTGGAAAATGATACCAGCATTGAAATACAAAAGTGGAACAGATCAGTCAAATGTTTTTGGGCCTTTTTATATTGTGCCTTGAGTTTTTCTATTATATTGATATATTTCTTACACCGTGGGATGCTGTAGTTCTATTTGATTAAAAAATAGGCTGACGCCTACCTTGGAGGAGACATCATGAAATATATTAAAGTATTATTGATCAGTATAGTCTTGGTCTTGGCCTTTGTGGTGGCAGTTCAGAATTATGAGAATTTAAAAACCCCCCTGATTTTTAGTATTGACCTCATATTTTATAGGTATGAATCCCCCAAGATGTCTCTTGCAAGTATTACGGTTGTAGCTTTTCTGACCGGGTTGATATTCATGGGATTATATGGCGCCGCTGAGCGGTTCCGGATGAAAAAACTGATCAGGTCCCTCAGGGAAGAGCTCAGGTCAAGGGACAAGGAGTTTGAATCAATCAGGAATCTTTCGGCGCCCTATGAGACTGTCCAACAGGAAAAGGTCGCTGAATGAAGTGCCATATTATGTCATCTTTGCTCATTCACTCAGGCCTTTGAAACACCTCCTATAATTTACAGGGCATGAACAAGGAAGGAATGAACCAGCTAACACCTATGCTCAGGCAATACATGGGCATTAAAGGTGAATACCCTGATGCAATATTATTCTTTCGTATGGGCGATTTCTACGAGATGTTTTTTGATGACGCCCGAACCGCATCACAGGTGTTGGGAATAACCCTGACGGCCCGTGGGACCTTGAACGGGGAAAAGGTGCCCATGTGCGGCATACCCCATCATGCATCGAAATCGTATGTTGCAAGGCTGGTGGAAAGCGGCTGGAAGGTCGCCATTTGTGATCAGCTTGAAGATCCGAGGGCAAGCAAAGGCATTGTAAAAAGAGATGTGGTCAGGGTGGTTACACCCGGTTCAATTATTGATGAAGATGCCCTGGATGATAAAAACAACCTGTTCATGGCGGCCATATCGGCAAACAACGAAAAATATGGGCTGGCCCATGTAGACCTCTCGACCGGAGAATTCCGGGTGACAGAACTTGCCACCCAAGGAGAGTTCCTTGACGAATTAAGCAGAATTGCCCCCGCCGAGATCCTTATCCCAGAAGACGAACACCTATCAAGATTAAAAGGACTGGCTGAATACCGACTGGAGATATTAAAACGGGACTCCTTCGACCCCATGAGAGCAGAGGCACTGTTGAAAGATCAACTGGGTGTCAGGTCCCTTGTGGGATTCGGCTGCCAGGACATGGACCAGGGCGTCATAGCTGCAGGCGCACTGGTTTACTATCTGAAAGAAACACAAAAGGGGAGCCCTGAGCACATCAAAGAGATCGTCAGCTATCATACAGGGGATTTTATGTTCCTTGACGGCCCCACCTGCGCCCACCTGGAACTCCTGAAGACCATGAGACGACAGTCTGAAAAGGGTTCCCTGTTCCACATCCTCGACAGAACTGTCACGCCCATGGGCAGCCGTCTTTTAAAGAATTGGATCGTCTACCCCCTTATTAATGTCGAAAAAATACGTGCAAGACTGGGGGCTGTGTCATGCCTGAGGGATGATCCCATGCTCAGGGATGAGCTTAGGGAGGGCCTTAAGGAGATCTATGACCTTGAGCGTCTGAGGGGCCGCATTGCACTTGCAAGGGCCAATGCCCGGGATCTTATCGCTCTTAAGAGTTCCATTAACAGGCTTCCCCTTGTCAAACGGCTCCTTATTGATTCGACCAGCAGCCTACTTTCTGAAAAGGCGGCTAAAATGGATACACTGGATGACATCGCAGGCCTTATAGAGGAGGCCATACATGACGACCCCCCGGTTTCCATAAAAGAAGGCGGCATTATAAAGGAGGGGTATAATCAGGACCTGGATGATCTTATCGCCCTTAGCAGGGACGGTAAAAGCTGGATAACGGACTTTGGGCTCGCCGAGCAAAAAAGGACCGGGATTTCAAGCCTGAAGGTGGGATACAACAGGGTCTTCGGCTACTATATTGAGATAAGCAATGCCAACCTCCACAATGTGCCGTCCGACTATATCAGAAAACAGACCCTTGCAAACGGCGAACGTTTCATTACAGAGGCACTAAAGATCCGGGAAGAGCAGGTGCTGGGTGCTGAAGAGAAGAGGATCGGGCTTGAACTGGAGATCTTTAACAGTATCCGGGGCAGGATCGCCCATGAAAATCAACGTATAAAGGATACTGCCCGGATTGTGGCGGAGGTTGATGTGTTCGCCTCCCTTGCCGAATCCGCAGAGATCAATAATTACACGTGCCCTGAGGTCAATGAGGGTACTGATATCGAGATCGTGGATGGACGGCACCCGGTAATTGAGCTTACCGTAAAGGAAGAGGACTTTGTCCCCAATGATATACGGCTTGATTCAAGTCACCAACAGGTCCAGATTATTACAGGACCAAATATGGCCGGTAAGTCCACCATCCTTAGACAGACCGCCCTGACAGTCCTGATGACCCAGACAGGAAGCTTTGTGCCTGCATCAAGGGCGACTATCGGAATTGTTGATCGAATATTCACCAGGGTGGGCGCCTCAGATGATCTTGCCAGAGGACACAGCACCTTTATGGTGGAGATGAATGAGACAGCCAATATCCTGCGTCATGCGACCCCCAAGAGCCTGGTCATACTGGATGAGATAGGCCGGGGTACCAGTACGTATGACGGACTGAGCATTGCATGGGCCGTGGCAGAGGCCTTGCATGACCGAGATGGTAAGGGTGTGCGGACACTCTTTGCCACCCACTATCATGAACTCACTGAGCTTGTATCAACCAAACCCAGGGTGAAGAACTTCAATATTGCAGTGCGTGAATGGAATAATCAGGTCATTTTTCTAAGGAAACTTTTGCCCGGCGGCACAAGCAGGAGTTACGGCATACAGGTTGCCCGCATTGCGGGGCTGCCGGAAACAGTATTGAAAAGGGCCAAAGAGATCCTGGATAACCTTGAAGGCATAGGGCTTGATGGCAGAGGAAGTCGGTGTTCACAACATCCCTTGCAGCAAAAGCATGAAGGTGGTATGGTGCAGCTCAATCTCTTCGAACCTGAGGAAAAAAGGATTTCAGACTGGATCTCGGGGCTTGCCCTTGAGACGATGACCCCTATTGAGGCATTGACAGAGCTTAATAATATGCAGATATTTATTCGTAAAGGCATGTGATTTAATCCGTCCGATTTGAAATTTATTTTTATGACCGGATATAAACAGATAATAGAGCAAAATACCGCGATTAATAAATGGATCTGTCTGCTGGTGTTATACTTGTCTTTGATCTTCCTCTTTATGACTCCAACAGACATCTTGTGTAAGGAAAAGGAGACTGCTCATGGCCTCCTTGCCGAGGCTGATCAGTGCCGTAAGGATCTTTTTAAATCTGAAGAGACCAAGACCCGCAACTACTGGTTTGAGTGTATAGGGCTTTACAAAAACGTTTATGTAAAATATCCGAAGAGCGACGAGGCCGCCTGGGCCATGTACTATTCTGCAAGGCTTTATTCAGGCCTCTACGACATCTCAAAGAGGCCGGAAGATCTGGACGCTGCCTTTGAACTGTATCGGCGCCTGGCAGAGGAACATAAAGATCACCGTCTGGCCGATGATGCACAGTACATGTTAGGGATGATCTTCAAGGCGGATAAGAATGATCCCAGCCAGGCCTATGTGGAATTTTTGAAGGTGGAGGTGAATTTCCCTTCAGGTGATATGGTTCCCGAAGCCAAAAAGAGAATCGAAGAACTATCTGTGATACTTGATGACAAGGCCAAGGAAAAGGATACAAGTAATGAGGAAAATAAAGATAAAGCAAAAGAGAGTGCCTCTGTACCATATTCAAGCCTAATTTCAGTCACAGATATCCGCCACTGGTCTACGCCGAATTATACCCGTGTCGTGGTGTATCTTGAAAATTCAGTCCCCTATGAACACCATCTCATCAAGGCCGATCCTGACGTCAAAAAGCCCAGGAGGCTCTATCTGGATCTGAAAAACGCCCGTGTCCCTAAAGAGATGAACAGCCGTATAGAGATAAAGGACGGCCTCCTACAGATGGCCAGAGCCGCGCAGTTTTCCGGCGATACAGTCAGAGTGGTCCTTGATATAGAGAGCGTGGACAGTTTTAATGTCTTCAGCCTGCTTGATCCATTCAGGATAGTAGTGGATGTGCGCAAGGACAAAAAGAAAGACGATGGAAACAAAGACCTGGCATCCGTCAGCAAGGAGCGGGTGAGAAAAGGCATAAGAAAGTCTGAAAAGCCTGATGAAAGTGTGTCTCTTGCAAGACAACTCGGCCTGAGTGTCAGCAGGATCGTCCTTGATCCGGGTCATGGTGGAAAAGATCCAGGCTGTCAAATCGGAAATGGGATTAAAGAAAAGGATATTGTATTAAAATTGGCAAAGATTCTTGCATCCAAGATAAGGAATGAGTTGGGTTGTGAGGTGTTTTTGACCCGTTCAAAAGATGTCTTCCTGACCTTGGAGCAGCGAACGGCCATTGCGAATATGAAAAAGGCCGATCTTTTCATATCTCTTCATATCAATGCACACGAGGACAGCGGCATCTGGGGCCTTGAAACCTATTTTCTCAACATGGCGACTGATGAAACCTCTATGATGGTCGCTGCAAGGGAAAATTCTACTTCTCAGAAGAACATCAGCGATCTTCAGACCATCCTTAACGAGTTGATGATGAACACCAAGATAAATGAATCCAGCCGGCTGGCCCATGAGGTCCAAAATGGTATGCTAACCCTGATTGACAATAGATATAAGATGTCGAAAAGCCTCGGGGTAAAACAGGCGCCTTTTTATGTCCTTATAGGTGCCGAGATGCCCGCAATCCTGGTCGAATCCGGCTTTTTGACCAACCCCACGGAAAGAAAAAGGCTCCTGTCGAACGAATATTACACCTGCGTTGCATCAGGCATTTGTAAGGGAATAAAGACCTACGTCAAGGGCATTGAGCTGGTATACCAGGGCAGGTAATATATATTTGAACTTTTATCTTTATAACCATCACCTGCCCTTCTGCCGATAATCCCTGTCTGATGATTTGCCAGAGCCCTGGTGTTCTCTGGCTTGATTTTGACCTTGACTATCCCTCTTTGTGCCTCTGCCTTCGACAGGCTGTTCTTGCCTCTCCAGCCTCTGCCCCCTGTCCTGTAATTGTTGCCCTTTGTTTCGTGACACCTGTCCACCGTCTTCCTTCCGGCCTTGGGTCTGCTGCTCGCGGACATTGGATCTCCTCCTTAATGGCTCAACATTGGGCTCTGATTTCGGCACCTTATAACGACTTGGAGGGTTCTTATCCCTTTCAACCTGGCCACTCTTATCTGTTTGGCGGACCTTCTGGGAATTTATCGGAGACCGCTCAATTTTCACCCTTTTTGGCTCAATTTTTCCAACAGGTCTTTCCTGCGTCCCCTTTTGTGCCCGGGTTTCCTGCTCTTTACGGTTGTTCCGAAAGGCGCGGACATCTTTCTGGCCTTCTCTGATAACCTGTCGCTCCTTTTCGTTCAGACGTTGAAATCGAAACGGGGTGTCTTTGCCCTTGGCCATTTTTGTCAGCGGCTCTGCAATAGCGGGCTCCAAAGGCCGTTTCGATCCCGCCTTCCTTTGTCTTTCCTGATACTCCACCAGCGTGCGCGGCGGTCTAATATCTCTGCTTTGTCGACGTTCCTGATATCTCTTTTCCAAACGGTTTTCCCAGTCATGATCGTGCCGATTTCTCCAGCGCTCATGAGCATATATCGGATCATAACAGCGCTTCCTCGCATGTAGCGAAAACCATGGATATACCCCCCTGCTATAGTATTTGCGGGCATAGTAGTCTCCGAAATAATAATGGTGATAGCGGGGCCTCAAGAATAGATGATCATAAAATACATGCATATCAATCACAAAGGATGGTGTAAAAAAGAATGGAGGCGGAGGGAGAATCCAGCCAAAAGGAAAAACAACCGGGGCAAACAAAACACCCCTGCGAATGACAGTATAATCCCAGTACCCGCCCACAAATACAAATCCCATAGGTGTCCACACATAATGGCTGGGGACCCAGTCCCAGTCCGGATACATGGCCGCCCAGTAACCCGGACGCCACACATAACGCCCAGATCTCCACAACCAACAGCCGGGAATCCAGGTGTGGTCCGGTGAAGGTGCATTGCTATTAGGTCCTGCTTCCACCGATTCAGGAGGCTCAGGCAGATAATCGGCCTCGCTTGCATTGACGTCCAGCCAATAGCCGGAAATCCACTGATAACCTGTGTCGGTTTCGTTCCAATATCCTGGTATCCATTGCCGGCCAGGGGGAGGTACACGCCAAATCCCGCTGACCCAGATAAAGCCGTCCCTGTCATCATCCCAGGCCCAGTAACCGCTGACCCATTGAACATCACCTTCGGGTTTCTCCTCGGGCGGCACTTCCTCGATTGGGGAGGGTGGCGCCTTTGGAACAACTATGCCCGGCTCAGGATCAAATGAGGCTGTTTCAGCAAATGCCTCATGTACAGGTCCGGCAGTGAGCACTTCCGGTTCTTCATCCCCGATGACAGAACTCGCAGTCAATCCCATTGCTATTGTCGCCAGGACAGTAGTCATGAAAAGGTTTCTGAGGCAATGCGGCATGATCATGTTTTTCTCCTTGATATTTAATTAGTTCTAAAAAAGCATCACATCCGTTAACTCACTTTAAAGAGGCTGATTTATGTGGCCCATTTTCAATCGTATTAAGATAATGATTTTTTGTGGGTTCAATGCTTAGACGCAAATAGGCCTGTCTTAGTTTACAACAGACTCCTGTGGGTTTGGATTGTAAAATGGAATGCCTGAATCTTTTTTACCATGAACAGGTTAGGTTCGGGCAAGAGGATGATGCTTATATGATGGAAGTGGGCCTGACACCCAACGACCGAGAAAATAAACTGCTATGCACCAATTATCTGCATACAAATTTGGGCATGAGGAGATGATAACCGCTCCATCTCCCCAAAACCCATTGATGACGAATTTGGCTTATTATTGAATAGACAGATTAGCTGCTGCTTAATTATTTTAATGAGCCGTTTCAGCTTCCGGTTTTGCCATGCCTTCAGCAGCTTCTTTTGGTGCCCCCATCAGGTCCTTGGCTTCTTCCTTTACTGCTTCAACTGCCTCTTTTGTTTCCTCTACAACGCCTTCAACAGCCCCTTTTTTCTCCGCCCCAGCCGTTTCCGCAGCGTCTTTGCCGGCCTCCGTCTTCTCTTCCACCACGCCCTTTTCAGGAGCGGTTTCGGGTTTGGCTGCTTCTTTTGTTACCATTCCTGATTGGGTGTCCGTCTGGCTTTTTGCCGGTTCTTCCTTCTTCTGACATGCAACTGAAAAAACAATAAAAAAACAGAAAACTATCAATAAAATCATACACCTTTTCATTTCACATCTCCTTTGCTTTAAAAAAGTTTTTTTGTTTTGGTTAAACAGGTTGAAACTATATATTAATTTTGGTCAAAGTGCAAGATCAAAACATGGCTATTGTCAACCAGCTGTGCCACATTCAACTCTTTCGCGGCCCCGAGTCAATTAAGGGCGGATAGAGACAGCTTAACAGACGGCTCTATATCGCCTGACATCTCTTCCGGGTCATTGGTTCCAATACGGTCGGCAGGGAGTCCGGCGCTGACTTTAAGCTCCTGAACAACCGCCTGGGCGCGGGTTTTTGCAAGCTCAATCAGGGCGTCTTGTGAAAGTGGCTCGCTCTCCACCAGCCTGACATAGAGCTCTCCTGCCCAGGCGGCGGCCTGATCAGGGCTTTTCATCCCCGGTATAACTTTATAGAGCTTCAGGCTGTTGATCATCCGCGTGAAACCACCCTTCGCCTTTTTGCCTTTCTGTTGTGCGGGCAATTGGGGCGTGACGGTCCCTTTCTCTATCCCCTCCTCCAACTCATCCAGGGAGTCCTTTCCGAACCGTTTCTCATACATATCTTCCAGGGTGGATCGGGTACTGGAATCAGTAAAATCAATCGGTCCCGGGTCTGCTTTCGGCTCAAGTTCTATCCCCATGCGTGTTGCAACCGCGCGGCGGACCCTCAAGTCTTTAAGTTCCTTACCATCGGTTTCAGTGCTGTATCTTCCCTGGACGTCGAGTTTGAGTTCAGGACGCTTTTGCAAGACATCGGCCAGTTTTTTAAGCTTTTCCGTTTCCGGCGGCGGTATCTCGTCTTTGCCCGGCTCAAATTCTACTGAATTAAACTTTTCAGCCTCTCCTTCCCCTAACAGGGACCCCAAGGCACGAAATGGCGATGTAACGGCCTTGTTCAAAAGGTTGACAAATGCCTTCCATATTAAAGAGCCTATACTGAACTGCGGGTTGTCCAGATCGCCTGAAACCGGGAGCCCAATGTCAATCATGCCGTTTGGGTCCTTCATAATAGCGACTGCCAGGCCAAGGGGCAGGCTGGTGGCGTCAGGGCTGTCAACCTTTTCACCAAGGACCAGATTATCTACAATGATCTTATTGTCTCCAACCAGTTTTTTGTCCTGAATCCGGTACTTGAGATCCATTGAGAGCTTGCCGGATTCTATGCGTCTGCCCGCGAATTTTCCGGAATAGGGGGAGAGATTTTTCAGCTCCACATTGCGGAAGACAATATTGATGTCGGTTGAACGTTTGAAATCATACAAACGCAGGGCCCCGTCTATCTTGGCAAGGCCGTATTTATCTACCTTTCCATCCAGTTGCATATTGGCCAGGGCGTTTTTGTCAGAGGCAAGCCCTCCGATCATGCCCTTAAGATCGTGGATACGGGTCTGAAATTGGGGTTTGAGGCTAAAATCACCAAACAGGACGTTGCCATTTTGAATGCGAATCCTGCCTATTCGAAAGGAAAAATCATCGTCACCCTTTTTTGCCTTGGGCTTGGGGGGGGTTGGAGCCTTTTTTCCGCTTTCCTGTTCTTTTACTATGTTGGCCAGGTTTACGGTCCGGTCTTCTGCAATGATCAGCTCTCCCACCGGCCTGGAGACTATGATCTCCTGGGTCTCAAACCTGCTTGGCTCTATCTTGAGCGTGAATTTAGGGAGTTGCACCGAATCAAAACCAAGAAAGGTCTTATTGGCTTTAGGTTTGCTCAGGCTAAACTGATTAAGGCTCAGTCCTCCAGTGTAAGCCATAAGTACCCCGGTTCCTGGTTTCCCATAGGTGAGGTTACCTTTGGTGGACACCTTGGCCGACCGCAATTGCAGCGTGATGAATTCTTCCAGATAGGGCTGCAAAGGGGTGAGCGCCAGACCAGAGACATTTACATCCGCCTCCACCGAAGGGACAGAGGGGATCACCTTGCCGCTGACACTCATTCCTCCACCCTCTTCAAAATCAAAACCCACCTTAAATCCCATGGGTGATTTACCGTCCACGTCCGTTAAAACAGTATTGAAGTTTTTGATATTTAAGAGTGGTTTGCCGGGCTGTTTACCAAGGTCTGAAATCCTTGACCCGAACCCTGTGATCTCAAATGACTTGACAAGGAAATTCCAGGATGGGGTGGAAGGAGCCGCTGGTTCTGATTCAACAGCCTGTTTATCCCCGGATTTTGGCCCAAAAAGCTGGGCCCAGTTGAGTCTCCCCTGTTGATCAAGGCTCACATCCACGTGGCCGTTTCCCAGGGCAATACGCGACATTAAGATCGAACGGCCGCCGAGATCAAGTTGACCGCCTTCAATTGTCAGCTTGTCGGTCTGGAACTGCGGCCTGGGTGATTGAACACTGCCCAGTTGCACATCTGTCAGCTCGCTTGCGATTTCATTTACCGATATCTTGTTCTCCGCAGGGCCTGCCTCGATGGTGGTCTTGAACCTCAGGCCGAAATTGGAGATTTGGGCCTTGAGCGGGCTTGAGCGGCTTAAATCTTCAAGGTTAACGCCGATGTCTCTCACCTCAACCGCGTCTACCTCGACTCTCAGGGGAGGCCCGGAATTCGTCGCAGGGGGTGTTTCAGGACTTGGAGCTGGAACTGATTCCGGGGATGGAGGGGGGTCGTTTGGGACTGATGCAGGAGCTGTCTCTATGGCCGGCGCATCGCCTTGTTTTTCTTCATCTTTCTTGACTTCCCGGACTATCTGTTGGAGATTGGGGCGGCCTGACTCGTCAATTCGGACGTCCACCGTACCTCCCTCTATAAGGAGTCTTTCCACCCGCAAGACCTTTGTCGTCAAATCCATTTCAGGAGCAATCAATTCCAGTTTTTTTAACTCGAAAAAGGGCTTGTCGGCTCCAAGGAGCTTTAGCATGAGGTCAGAAAGACTGAACTGAACTCCACTTAGCTTTATCTGGATGGGCGAGTTGCTTGCGTCCAGTTGATAGGAAACCGTTCCATTGAGCTGCCCTTTGGGACGCTCAAGATTGAACTCGTCCCGCACGAATTTCCACAGGTTGGCGCCCCGAATAGCGCTTAAAGTCAACTTGCCCTTTGATCTAAGCGGCGCAAGGGTGACATCTCCCTCCCATTCGATGGTCCCTCCCTCGGAAGTGGTTACGGAAACATAGGCTGTTCCGTCATGCCCTTTGAGTGTAGAGAGGTTTTTGAAGTCAAGGTCGAGAGGGTCAATTGTCAATTCAGCCGGACTGCTTTGACGCCTATCTACAACCGAGACCTTTCCCCCATTAATGGCAATGGCCTCCAAAAGCATTCGGAAAGGTTTGGCCTCTGTTTCCGGGGGTGCTTCATGTTTAGTGGTTTCAGGAGACTTTGGGATGAGTTTTTGCAGGTTGAGCGTCCCATCAGGATCAAAGACCAGATGAAGAACAGGTTTGTCCAGAGAAATTTCCCGGAATACAGTCGCCCAACGAAACAGGCTGCTGATCTGATAATTAATAAAAAACCGTTCAAACTCTGCCAAAGGAGAGCCGTCTGCCTGGGTGAGACGGAATCTGTTGATCTCAAAGGTCAGATAAAAAGGATTGATGCGCACACGGTCAATACCCGCCTGACATTGCATGTTTTCATGAATATATTTGGGCACATACCATCGTATAATAAAAGGCGCGACGAGAAACCCTGTGATGGAGTAAAGAAGAAGGGCTGCAACCGGGATCAAAAAATACCTGCTGGTCAAGATTCTCCGGATGTCTAAACGCATTTTTCACTCCTTTCTCTACAAAGTGGAAAAGCCTACAGGCAAGTGTGTGATTTCAGTTTATTATCTGTCAACATAAAGAAAAGCCCGATATTGCCCGGTTAAATACTGCTTGAGAAAAGTCAGATGGTTTAGTTTAGGCGCAGGTGCGATGGAGCATATCTGTTCGCATCCACAAGGCATTTTACAACAAAACAATTGACCCTACAACAGGTAATTGTAAGGCGAACAGCTTGACCTTGATCCAATTCTTTGACTTTTATCATCTTTTTATTACAATTATTCTCTCATGGTCCAAAAGGTTTTAAAAGACAGGGTGAAATTTTACCCGGCCTATTGGGTAGGTCTTATTGCATTCGTCAGTGCGGGTCTTCTTTTTTTATTTGATATACGATTAGCGGCAGTACCCCTGGCCCTTTTCCTGGCCCTATGTATCATTTCCCCTTTTTTCCCGGGTTTCGGCTTTTTCCTTCCCATCGTAAGTCACGGAAGAACTGATAAAATGGCCGTAGCAGTTACATTTGATGATGGTCCGTATGCCCTGACGACCCCGGAGCTATTGAGTCTCCTTTCAAAACATAATATTAAAGCGACCTTCTTTGTGGTGGGGAAAAAAGCGGCCCAAAGGCCTGAGTTGATAAAACAGATCATTGCCGAGGGCCATTGTATCGGAAACCATTCATTCAGTCATGACAATTTTGTAATGTTGAAAAGCAGCAAAACATTATTTCGGGAAGTTTCATCTACCCAAGACACCTTAAAGGGCTTAGGTATATTGCCGTTGGCATTCAGACCGCCTGTGGGGATTACGAACCCGAGGCTTAAGAAGGTCCTCATAAAACTTGATATGTACAACGTCAATTTCAGTTGTCGCGCCATGGATTGTGGAAACAGGCGGATCACAGGATTGTCTTCAAGAATTTTAAAACGCGTCAGGCCCGGTGACATAATAGTCCTTCATGACAAGCCGCCTAAAAAAGAGGGGCTCACCTTCTGGCTTAATGAGATAGAAACCATATTTTCAGGACTGAAAACAAAGGGCTATACCGTCCTGCCTCTGCCTGAGTTGATTGGAAAACCGGTTATGATTAAGACCGAAGGGTCCCGATAAGATAAGAAGTTACAAGAGAAACCTTAAACCGACTGATAGGCCTCGGATTCATGATATGGGTGTTGTATGCAGATCTGCTCATCTGAAACAGCTTCAAAAGGACGATCTTCATAATCAATCCTGGGCAGATACACATCGAATACCGTGCCCCTGCCCGGTTCACTGCATACCCGGATATGTCCTCCACAACTTTTTACAATTTCAAATACGATGGAAAGGCCCAGTCCGCTGCCTTTGCCTTTGTCCTTTGTGGAATAGTACGGTTCGAAGATCCTGTCTATTGCTTCATGGGCTATCCCGTGGCCGTCATCGCCGACCGACAGGCATATATAGACTCCGGGAGCCATATTAAGATTGATTGAATCAGCCGGTTCAATATCCGTCTCTTTTATGGTTATCTTCAGTTCGCCTCCGCCCTGGTCCATCGCATGGTAGCCGTTTATACACAGATTCATAATTATTCGCTGTATCTGAAGAGGATCAGCCATAACCCAGCAGTTTCCGTTGGACAGATCCTCGCTGAATTCAATGGGTACAGGCAGTGAGGTTCGAAGCAACCTTATGGTATCTTTGACTACTGACGACACTTGCAATGGTCTTGGTCCATTATGATCCGGTCGGTTGGCGTTGAGCATCTTCTGGACCAGGGCCTGCGCACGTGCGCTTGCCATAAGCGCCTCTTCAAGATTGCCTCGGATCTGGCTCTTTTTGGGAACACGCTTTAAAGTTATCTCAATATTTCCAATTATGACATTGAGAAAGTTGTTAAAATCATGGGCAATTTTTCTGGCAGAATCTTGATCAAGTGTCTTGCTCTTCACGGAAGGAAATATACTTGGACTGTCCGTATGGATGCCTGAGATAAAAGGCTTCATTGGTCATTTCTCCAGGATTTTAAGGTGTCAATTATGGGAGGGGGATAGTGTCTCATAGGATCTTTGCCTGCCCGGCGATATGAAATGAATTGATAAAATAGCGGGAAAGTGTTTGTCAAAGTCAATGGCAGGGAGGATGAAGCTGGGCATGCATAGGTTACTGACAGATGCTAACTTGTTGTGCTCACTGTAAGAATATGCAATAAAAAGTTAACGTGTTGATATGAAGGAAAATTCGGGAGATCATTTTCAACAATAAAATTTAAGCACTTAAACATAGATAGGTTTTTGTGAATAATTTTTTCCACACTTGCAATCTCGCTGAATCGTTATTTTTCCAGGATTTTTTAAGATTTTTGCAAACGCTTTAAAAACAGGGGCCGGGATCAGTTAAAAATAGCATCTTCCTACTCTGATTTTTGAACTGCATCGAGGAAGGGATTTTCTTGGGTTGGTTGTTCTTCTTCTATCTTTTCCTGCCGCTGGTCCATCTTCTCCATTGCATCACGAAATGGATTGGGTGGCTCTTTCGGTGCTGATGCCTGCGTCTTTTCCTTACCTGGCTGGCCTGTTGTGACGCTTGCAGCCCCGGAGGCTTCTGAGACAGGTGTTTCAGGGCTCAGCGCCTCTGGGGGCCGGGACTTTCCTTCGTGATATAGATTAAGCCTGACATCTTTTCCCCCCTCTGTCAGTATCAGATAGTTTTTTCCTATCTCTTTAATAACCATCCCGGCGATGTCATCCCCCTCTTTCCGCAGTCCACTTGTCCCGGTGTCGCCTACCTTATCGCTTTCACGGATTATCGCCCAGTTTCCCCTTGACGACAATATCACGCCGGTGAACATGAGGTCTTTTTCCAGTTTTAAAGACAGGGGTGATTTGTAAAGGCCCTTGACTTCCGGCGCCGGGGTAAAGATGTGTCTATCCACCATTTCAGATGATCCTTTGGCTATACACGGCAGGCAAAGATAACAGAAGACAAAAAAAAGCAATATTTTTTTCATGCAGGCTCCTTTACTGTGCCTAATCCTTTTTCTTAATAATCTCTTTAACATATTCCACCCTTTGGGAGAATTCCTTTGTAATGGCGTCCGCCTCTGCTCGGGTGGATATGGTCCTGGGTGTAATAAGAAAGATCAGTTCAGTCTTGTCAACTTTTTGCTGCCTCCCGCCGAAAAGATAGCCAAGGAAAGGTATGTCCCTTAGATATGGAATACCGGAGCCGCTGGTGTCAAGCTTTGATCTCATGAGGCCGCCAAGAAATATGGTCTGCCCGTTTTCAATAACAATGGCGGTCTTCGCCTTTCTGTTCAAAAATGAATATGCCTTCAGATCGGGGTCTTTTGTCCCCAGCTCACTGACCTCCTGGGACAGATCTATCTTGACCAGACCTCCTGAATTGATATGAGGGGTTACAGTAAGCAAAACCCCGGTGTCCCTGTATTCAATGCTGCTGACAGTGCCCACCGCGGTCGTGGTCTCGCCTGTGGGAATGGGGACCTGTTCACCCACCTCTATGACGGATTCCTTGTTGTCCACCGCCAGCACATTGGGGGAAGACAGTATGTTTATTTCCCCTTCTTCGCCAAGGGCTGTTATCAGCCCCCTTAAAAAATCCACCGAGTCAAACAAGCCGATGCTCAAACCGGTAGGTCCTGTACCAAGGGCCTGGTTGATGACCTTCTCTGTACCGTTATCAAGGGCACCCTGTATCTTGTAGCCTGATTGAGCCCGGTCCTTTAAAAACCATTCGATCCCGTACTCAAGAGACCCTGACAGGGTAATCTCTGCGATCACCACGTTGATCAGCACCTGTCTTGGCACAGTATCGAGTTTTTTAAGGATCCCTGAAATCAGCTTGTAATCCCTACCCGTTGCCCTGAAAACTATGGCGTTGTTTGTCTCGTCCGGGATTATCTCCACCTCACCGGAAAGATCTCTTGCAAGGCCTGTCCCGCTGGGCCTTGCCGTAGGTTTTATTATGGATGTCTTTTCTTTTGAGGCGGAGGCGCTTCCTCCGTAAAGCTGCCTTAAAATATCGGCGAGTTCCACCGCCGTTCCATTTTCCACAAAATATACAAATACATTTATCCCTGAATTATCCGCATGGTCCATCGCTGCTATCCAGTCCTCGACCAGCTTGAGTATCGAAGGCCATCTGGTTACGACCAGAAGCGCATTAATAGTCTTTATCGGGGTGATCTCAAAGCCCTCGCTGTCCATTCCCTGCCTGGTGTATAGTCCGCCCGTCTTAAGAACCCCCTTCAGATCCTTGGCCATGTCCACGGCATCAGCCTCCTTCACGGGAAAGACACACCATGAGATGTCTGTAAAATACTCTACGTCCATCATTGCAAGGATGTTCATGGCCTTGTCAACATTGTCCGCCGTATCAGTGATGACAAGTGAGTTTGTAACCGTGTCCTGGACCACCGAGGCATTTTTGGAAAGAAACGGCTTTATGTTATTTGCGGCCGTGGCCGCAGCAAGATACCTGAGCCTGACCATTTGGGTGACGTCCCCGGGCTGATCAACGAGCTCGGCGGGAAGGACGGCAGTGACCGAACCGGCGCTTGCCTCCCGTCTTACCACCTTGAATATTTCCCCCGGCCCCTCTACGATTGACAGATTATTAAGCTGTAAAACATTATTGAGCACATTGATGAATTTTGTCCTCGTAAAATCACCGGATACGCGAAATGTCACATTCGCCTTAATACTTGGATCCACCATGTAGTTGATCTTGAAGAGCTCAAAAAGTGTTACATCCAGCACCTCATAGATGTCTGCATTATCAAAGGCAAGCTCTACATGCACCGAAGGCTCAGGAGCCTTATCATGTTTTCTTGGTCTGGCCTTGCCGTTCATCACGGCAAGGAGCGGTTTTAACTGCGGCGGGGGTTTGATATCCTTGGTCTTGAACGCAGGGGATGTACGCGGTTTTTGTTCCGGACTGTCGGGAGGCACCTGGTCCTCCTGTGAGGTTATCATATCTACATTCGGCCTATTCTCCGCCCCCTCTTCTGCTACAGGTGATTCTGAAGCAGCATGAGATTCGCTTCTGATCTCATCTACGCCTTTGCCGGTTGCACAACCGGAAAATGGCAATGAAACAAAGACAATGGCTAACACCATGGCCGCGCACAGTATGGCATTGACCATAACCACGCCGTAAACAGAATGCCTCCCCGTAATTCGACGTTTCATCTTTTTATTCCTTCCACAAATAGGACGCCAAGTTGTAAGGTGATGCTCAAGTCGTATTCCCTGTTGCGGGAATAATTGACCTCAAGCCTTTCTATCCTTACGGCCTGTCCCATGTTTTCGAGGCCTTCAAGGAGATCCGAGAGCCCCTGAGTGGTGGCGCTCAACTGGAATTCCACAAGGCTCAAGGGATAATTTCGCCATTTGGACGGAGAAAGGCCCTTATATGCCGCAAGGGCCAGGGCATGGGTCTGCATAAATTCCTGGAGCCAAAGCTGGGTGTGTATGGATACCTCATCCAGGGTCTCGCCCTTGATCAACCGGGTCATCAACCGCCCCACCTTCTCTTCGATCTTTGCGGGGCTGTCCTTTGTAGCGGAGAGTTTTTCGAGCCTCTGGGTCATGCGGTCTCGCTGTTGGGAATCTTTGTCTATCTCCGCCTTGAGCTCATCGCCTCTATCCAGCAGGGGGGAGTAGACATGGATCCACCACACAAGGACTGCCGCCACAATCAGGGCGCAACCCAAAAACCATTCGCGCACTCTTTTATTTATCGGCTTCATAGCCCTTTATTTTTAGCGACAGGCTGAATTGCTCCTCCCCGGCCTTTTCCTTTCCTACTGAACCGGTTAGGGCTGTTTGGTCAAAAATTTCTGATGCACGCAAGGCCTCAACCACCCTTAACGCATCAGGGCCTTCTCCTTTTGCTGTTATCTCTCCCTTTTGAAAATTAAGATGTGAAAACCAGGTCCCTTCAGGCAAACACCCTGCAATTTCATTTATGATACTGAAAAGTTTGGGCCTTGTCTTTATGAATTCACCTGCGTCATTGAGGAATCTGCCCGCATCCATGACGATTCGTCTGTCCCGTTCAATGGGTTCGAGTCTTTGTTTCAGGCCGTCCAGCTCGGTCTTTAGGGTGCTAAGCGCTTGTTCCCTCCTTCCGATATCCCAGTCTGCCTTCCATGTCAGTAAAGAGCAAATCAGGATAAGGGCAATAGTAACAGGGCCGAAAAACCTGAAGGGCTTTATGGTTGTCAGATGTGGAGGGTTTCCGTCAATGGATATCTCCTGTCTGGCCGACATGGCAAGCGAGGCCGCGGCGACGGCAGGGTTTTCCGTAATTGACGGCACCCCCTTAAGGATATCGGCGGTCGGCTGGGGCAGGACCGGGCCACTGCCGTCATCGAGATGAAATATTTTGAGGTCCCGGTATCTTGATCCGATAGAGACCACGAGCGGCTCTCCGCCTGCAATCCCCTCTGAGGCAGGCCATGACCCGGAAAAAAGGTGTCCCTTTTCTTCATATACGGCCAGCTCATAGGCGCTGTCCTGCCTGAGGATCAGGCCAAGGGGCATGGGATATTTCTGAATGGTAAGCCACGCCCCGATGCCGTATGATATCGGGAAAATCCCCCTTAAGGAGCCAAGGTGTCCTGTCTCACGGAATATATCCAGGTATTCGTCAATGTCCTTTCTTGGTCCGTAGAGGATAAGGGCATTAATGTTTCCATTGTCCCGTTTGTATAGATGGATATCGTAATATATCTCATCAAGGGGTAGATGGCAGCAGACAGGAAGGCTGTTTTTTACAGACTCAAGGGCATCCTCCATCGGCATGGGAGGAAGGACTGTGTCCCTGGTAAAAAACCTGTCCCTGGGAAGGCCCAGATAGATCGCCCGCGCCTTGGCGGTTGTATTGCCTTCAACCAGAGGAAAGATGTTCATCCACTCCAGGAACTGTTTGAGCGACCACGGGACAGGCTCCTGGACCCTGCCGTAGGGCTCAAGGGAGGGACCCGGCCTGGTCGGGCGGAGTCCCTGGCGTGTCCGGGCAAGATATATGTAATGCAACTGATCTTTCTCAAGATACAGACCGATGATATCCTGCCTGGCCGGTGTCATTCCGGGCCTGCCGGTAAGATAGTCTTTTATAAACAGGAAATAGCTTTCACAAATCAATGCAGGCCCTCATCAGAATCGGATGATTGCATGTCAAGGTCAGAATTTATCAACATAGCCTGATAAAGATTAACAACATCCCATCGGTCGGACTTCTTTTCCAGAAGCGCCACAACACAATTATAGCTATTTTGCCTCCCAGGCGCCACTATGCTTACCCTCTTTTCCTCTTTTGGATAAATGGTGAAATCCTCGATCAATGAACGTGCCGCCTGCTTACCCTCTCCTGCAAGCGGACCTATAATGGGGTTTCCCCAAAAAATATCCTGAGTTACACCCCTTACGAGCAGCAATTCCGTAAGGACCTTAAAAGGTCCGTTTGCCGGCCTATAGGAAAGCCCGTTTGACTGGTAAAAACCCGCCTCAGCGCCTCTTTTCCTTGTGTCCGAGTCATGGTCCCGCCAGTCAAGGATAGCGTCGGCCATCTGATCCGCTTCATCTTCCAGCTCATCACCCAAAAGTGTGCGGATCTTATCCCTTATCTGGCCCTCCTGGGCGTTGTTGATGTTTATCCTGTTGGATTCGTCGTCCACCCTTACCCACATTTCAACCCCGTCCGGAGAAACCCTGTTCCATACCCCCTTATTTTCCTTTTGGCCGGGCAAGGGCCATGTATCAACGGAAAACAGCGCAAGCACTGATTCCACTGCCTGTGTCTGCCTGAGCTTGTCCCAGGCACCTGTTGCCAGACTTGCCTTTTGACGATTGTGGTCCAGGTATTCCCCTGCCAAAAACCCTATCAGGACCAGGACCCACAAGACCATGATCAGTAGGCTTCCTGCTGAACTAGTCATCAAGTGGACTGACCTTTTTATCACTTTATCTTCGACCTCAGACAAAAAAACCAGTCCTTGGACCGCTTGCCGGAATCTGCCCCCACACCAAGCCTGACACCCAGGGCTGCGGGCAGGGCAGGGGTATCGGGTTTCCACTGGTCTTTAATTACAGAAGGCCCTTTTTGGCCTTCCTTTTTATTGTCAAAATAGGCCAGGCCGAACTCTGTAATCCCTGGGACCATGCTGATAGGCTCAGGCAAGCCAGCCCCTTTGCCTGAAAAGGGCTCCTTATCAAGGTCATCTTTAGTGGTGATTACCTGTTCAAACAGATACAGGGCCTTTTCTTCCTCCATGAAAATATACGTCACCCTCATCAGCCCCTGCCACGGAGAGCCCTGCGGGGCATAAGAGGTGAAAAACGATACACTGTTGCTGTCGCCGTAAAAAGGCAGCAACTTCTTTGCAGGCGCTTGATCAAAGGGGTCGTATCTGACCAGCGAGAGCAACTGCCTTTCCATCAGAGATGGAATTGCCGACAAGACCTGAAAATCTTCTCCTTCCTTTGCGCCGCGTTCCCACGATTCGATGGAAAGCCTTAGGGCCGTGGCAACGACGACAGTAACCATAGAGACCAGGATCATGGCCACCAGGATCTCAAGTAGAGTAAAGCCTCCCTTTATTTTCAGCGACGATACCAACGGCTCAGATAATATGCCCTTTCCCTTTGTCCTTGGTTGTGGATGAGACAAAGGTCTAAATTCAGCATGGAGGGGACCTTGTAAAGTCTATCCCCGTCTCCCGTATTAAGTTCAAGGGGAGTGACGGACATAGTGTATTGCCACCCCTCTTCCCCCTGTACAATGCCCGCCCCTTTTCCCTGACGCAACACGGAATCAATCAACTGCGAATCTGCAAGGATATTGTGTGCTATACGGCAGGATTCCACCTGCTCGTCCGATTTCCACGATATCCTCTTTGACTGTGAAAATGCCTGAAAAACCGCCCCGAGGGAAATGCCGATAATCAACAGCGCGACCAGCACCTCAAGGAGCGTAAACCCCGTTCTGTTTTTCAGAAACATTACCCCTCTTCCTCTACACGGGCCAAAAGGCCCGTCAACAAGTCAATCCTGAATGAATATGACTCCTGTCCCGGTATGGAAAGCGTCAGCTCTTCTCCGCCTGAACTCCCGTCCGGGTAAAAATAAACGGCGTAGACATCATCATCTGCCATGCCCACGCCTTTGCCCTCAATGGCCATCTCGGCAGGGATATCAATCATCTTTTTGTAGCCCTTGATTGAGCAGCGCCTATCACTTGAAGATATATTTACAGTCGTGGGCTCAGCCCTTTCCACTGACAGCCTCCTTGCCTCCTTGCAAAGGGAGATCAGCTCCTGGGCGAATACCTTTGCCTGCCTGTCGGACGTGGATTTTCCCACCCGAACAAAGACAAGTGTCCCTGCCATTGCTATAATGATCATGACGATCAGCATTTCAATCAGGGTAAAGCCGGTATTAGAATTGAATCTCATTTAATCCGAATATCGCCGACAACATCGAGACGACAATCCCCCCGATGACAAGGCCCATAAAGAGGATGGTCGCAGGTTCAAACAGCGCAAGGGAGGCCTTTATCCCGGCCTGTATCTTATTATCCAGCCTATCTGCTACAAGGACCAGCATCTCACCAAGTGTTCCTGTCTCTTCTCCCAGAGAGACCATCTGCACGGCCATGGCCGGGAAGACCTCCTGTTCCTTCATTAAAACGCTGATACGCTTTCCCTCCTTGACCTGACGGTGTATATGATCTACAGCCTCCTTGACCTCGTTATTTTCCACCACATCCTTTACAATCGTCAGGGCCCTTAGCAGGGGCACACCGCTCAATATCATCGTCCCGAATGTCCTGGCAAAACGACTGATCTGGATATCTGCAATCAACGCACCAAAAAACGGGGTGCGGATGAGGGTCCTGTCCAGGATCTCTTTTCCCTTGGCCGTGTGAATGATGCGCCAAAACATTACAATGAAGCCTGTAATGGACAACAGGAGGGCCCAGCCCCATACCCGCATAAAATCGCTCATCTCAATCAGCACCCTTGTAGAAAACGGTAACTCCTGCCCAAGGTCACTGAAGATGGCTGCAAAACGGGGGACTACAAAACCCATTATAACAAGAACAGAGACAGCGCCCACAAAAAACAGTATTGCGGGATAAATGGACGAGGAAACTATTACACCTTTTATCTCCTGGGATCGTTCCATGAACTGGGCCAGTTTTTCCATCACCTGCGGGAGCATCCCCCCTACCTCGCCCACCCTGACCATGTTGACATAGAGGTTGTTGAAATCAGCAGGCCTTGCGGCCATGGCGTCCGAAAGGGTGCTGCCCCCCTGGATTGACTCCCTTAAAAACCTGGCAATTGACCGGACGGCCTCCTGCTTTGATGCCTCTTCCATAATGGTAAGAGTCTTCTCCATTGTGACCCCGGACTTTAAAAGATGCGCAAAATCTTTTGTCACCTGCAGGAGTTGTGCGGCATTAAGAGTCCTCCCTGAGCGCTTAAAAAACCTTATGCCCTGACCCCTGTCATCAAGCCATCTTACAAGCACCATGCCCCTGGCCTGAAGACTAAGAAGCAATGCGGCCCTGTCCTGCGCCTCGGATGATGCTACAATCCTGCGGCCCTTTGGATCAACCGCCTCGTAAGAAAATCGCTCCATCAGCGCGTTACCCTCAAGACCTCTTCAAATGTGGTGATGCCTTGTTCGATTTTATTGATTCCGTCCATTCGCAAGGTGATCATTCCATCGGCCACCACCCTGTTGACAATTTCGGGCCTGCCTGCGCCCTCCACGATCGCCTGCTGTATGCCTTCACTGATCGGAAGGAATTCAAATATACCGGAGCGACCCCTGTATCCAGTATCGCCGCAATCTGCGCATCCCATGCCCTTAAAGACTCGTTGCGGCATAACATCTTCAGACACTCCCATTTCACGGGCCACAAGGGACCTTTCCTCCTCAGAGATTTGGACCTCCTGCCGGCAATTTCGGCACACCCTCCTGACCAGCCTCTGTGCTAGCACACCAACGAGGGATGAGACCACCATAAACCTTTCAACCCCCATCTCTTCAAGACGGACAATAGCGCCTGCCGCATCATTGGTGTGGAGGGTGGAAAACACCATATGTCCTGTAAGCGCCGCCTGTACGGCAATATCTGCTGTCTCCATATCCCTGATCTCCCCCACCAGCATCACGTCCGGGTCATGTCGGAGAAAGGATCTCAGGCACTTGGCAAAGGTAAGCCCGATATTGGGCTGGACCTGTATCTGGTTTATCCCCTCGATCTGATACTCCACAGGGTCTTCCACAGTTACGATCTTTTTTTCCGGGGTGTTTATGGTGTTGAGAGCGGCATAAAGGGTGGTGGTCTTCCCGGAACCTGTGGGGCCGGTGACCAAAAGCATCCCGTAGGGGAGGGAAATTGCCTCCCTGAAGCGATCAAGGATTAGAGGAGGAAACCCAAGGGATTCCAGGTCCAGTTGAACATCCTCCTTGTGGAGGAGCCTCAGCACCAGGGCTTCACCCAAATGGGTGGGCAGACACGACACACGGATGTCCACCTCTTGCCTTCCTGTCCTGAACCTGATCTTTCCGTCCTGGGGAAGGCGCATCTCCGCGATATCCATCTTCGCCATAAGCTTTATCCTGGATGTAATCGCGGCCTTTAGATTTTTGGCAAGTGTCTCTCGGTCATGCAGTATCCCGTCTATCCTGTATCGGACCTGAACATGTTGTCTTCTGGGTTCGATGTGGATGTCAGATGCGCCCGACTCAAGGGCATTTGCTATCAGATGATTGACAAGCCGGATAACAGGCGCCTCTGATGCCATGTCTTTGAGATGTTCCGGGTCATCCCAGAGCTGATCTTCGGCGCTGAGCGCCCCCTCTTCCGCACCCTCCCCCTTTTCCTGTGACATATCCGCTTCTGCCTCATACCAGCGGTAAATAAACTGGCTTATGGCCTCTTCAGGGGCCTTGACCACCTTCAGTGGCCTGCCATATGCGCCTGATATCGCCTCACGGGTGTTAAAGTCCAAAGGATCGGCCATTGCAACCAACACCGCATCCCCTGAATCGTTTAAGGGCACAAAGCAGAACCGTTTCATAAAGGCAAGCGGTAGGATCTTGAGGGATGGGGGTAATTGTGGAAAATCTTCTACGCTGATTTCAGGCCAATCTGAGACAAAGGCCGGGACCGGGGAGACATAGGCCTCCTCACTTACTTTTGACCTGCGGAATAAAAGGGTCTTCAGTTTTTCCATAACATCTAAGATAAGGCCGTCTCATTTAATTCAAAATTCACAATCAAAAATTCAAATTTGCCTTTTGTTATTCCCAACTGACTACGTCCTGGTCGTTCTTTTCGCCGCCTGCTACCCCGTCCTTTCCAAAGGAATAGAGGTCGTAATCTCCATGCTCACCAGGGGACTTGTAAATGTAAGGTTTATCCCAGGGGTCCAGGGGAACGGCCTTGGGCAGATACGGGCCGTCCCAGTTTTCCAGTCCTGAGGGTTTTTCCCTGAGCGCCTTTAATCCTTCCTCGCTCGTCGGATACCTACCGTTATCCAAGCGAAAATCATCAAGTGCGGAGCCCAATAACTCTATCTGCGCCTTGGCCGTTTTTGTCTGGGCCTTTTCCACCTTCCCGAAAAACTTTGGCGCCACCAGAGCGGAAATCAGTCCCAGGATGATGATTACCACAAGTAATTCCATTAAAGAGAATCCAGATTCATTAAATGGCTTTTTTGCCTGGCCCTTCATGAGTTACTCCTTACACCTTTTCCAAGGCCCAGCCCTCAATCTCGACCTCCAGGGATCGCATGAGGAGTTCAACTGAGACAACGACCTTGTCGCTTTTGCCTGCGTGGCGGAGATAAAACCCGACCAGCCCTTTTAGAGGGCCTTCCATAATCATTACCCGATCACCGGTTTTCATGAACTCGCGATTCTGAACGGTACGGTCCGTGCCGTCCAGGATCATCAAAGAGGCTATCTCGTTATCGTTTGCCGGAACTGGATGCCCCTTGAAGCTGATCATTCTGACTATGCCTGCTGTCTTAAGTATGTGTAGGTGCTCTTGAGGATTAAGATCCGTATGAACAAATACATAACCAGGCAATAATGGAGTGAGTATCTTTTTCCTCCGGTCTTTTCTCTTGCTCATCACCTGGATGCGTGGCAAAAATGCCTCTAGTGACTTGCCGCACAGCCCCTCATAGACCTTATTCTCAAAGTGACTTCGAGTGTGAACCGCATACCATTTCAACAGATTTTCGTTCATAAAAAAAGCCGTACCATGAGCTAACGGGTAATGTTGAATAAAAGCAATTCCTATGCCATCTGCTATTGACAGTAAAACATATTTGAAAATAAATACAACGAAAAATCAAGAATTTGTCACGCACCGTCCTGATGCGCCATTCTTGATTTCAATAGGATCATGGCGGGTGTCATTAACTTGGCATTTCTGTATAGACATAATGCGGAAAATGAAGGAATATCTATCCGGTGTGTGGATGAATTTTGAAGACATTTTGGAAAGGAAGCCCATATGGAATGCAATCAGCAAAAGAACCTCGAAAAATGCAACTGCTCATATAATCCCTGCTCCAATAAGGGGATATGCTGCAAATGCCTCAGCTATCACCTGGACATGCGACAGCTTCCGGGCTGTTGTTTTCCAAAAGATGCTGAGGCAACCTACGACCGCTCCTTTGAGCATTTTGCCAAGCTGGTAAGCGCTGGAAGGGCTTAGACCCCCGGCAGGCAGTAGACTGTATTTTCGATAAGGTCTCAGGTATGGGAACTGTATTTGACAAGGATACAGCAAATATTTACCAGGACTGGTGCCGTTCATCTCAGGGCCGGGCAATTGACAAGTCTATCGAGCACATGATCGTGTCGCTTCTTGATCCCAGCCCTGGGGAAAGAGTACTCGATATCGGATGCGGACCAGGCAACCACCTCCTGATCTTCAGCAAACTGGGCCTGAATATCAGCGGGATTGATGCATCAGCCCACATGGTATGTAAGACGGAAGAACGCTTCGGGCATTGCTGCACACTCAAAACCGGTGGGGCGGAATCGCTGCCTTTCGATGACAATGAATTTGATATCGCTGTGTTGATCAACTCCCTTGAATTCTTTGACGATCCCCTTCAGGCGCTCAGAGAGGCCGGGAGAGTAGCCAATAAGAAGGTATTTGTCGGTGTTATAAACAGCCTTTCCTGGAACGGGCTATTAAGAAGGGCCAGGGGCATTTTCGGCGACCCTCTATTTGGCCGCTCCAGATTTTATAACTTCTGGCAGATGAAGTCCCTTATCAAGCAGGCCTATGGCCCTGCCCCCATCTCATGGGGCTGCATAAAGGTGGTCCCTTCATTTGTCGCAGAACTATTGCCCGGACAAAAGGATTCAGGGTGCCAATGGCATTCCCCATTCGGATTTTTCCTGGGTTTTGCGGTCACAATGCTTTACAGGCTTCGGACCGACAACCTTCCAATAAAGGTAAAGTCTAAGAAGTCCGGCCTGTCCTTGATAGGCGCCAGGACCATGGGAACCCTTAAGGCCGGCAAAAAGGAGTGAACTGTGATGAAAGAGGCGTATCTGTATACAAAAATGGAGGGCCAGAAGGTCCGCTGCCTTTTGTGCAATCACCAATGTGTTATCTCTGACGGAAAAAGAGGCATCTGCGGGGTCAGGGAAAATCGTTCCGGTAGTCTTATAAGTCTAGTCTACGGCAAGGTGATAGCAGCACACAGCGATCCAATCGAAAAAAAGCCCCTGTTCCATTTTCTTCCAGGCACACGCTCCCATTCCATAGCCACAGTGGGCTGTAATTTCAGATGCCTGTTCTGCCAAAATGCAGATATCTCCCAGATGCCCACTGATCATCATCGGATTATGGGCAGCGATATGACCCCTGATGATATTGTAACAGAGGCCCTGGGAACCCATTCGAGCAGCATTGCATATACTTACACTGAGCCCACTGTCTATTTTGAACTGGCGCTGGATACTGCGAGGCTTGCGGTAAAAAAGGGACTTAAGAATGTTTTTGTATCCAACGGATACATGACTAGACAGTGCATTCAGGAGATACATCCTGATCTCCACGCAGCCAATGTGGACCTGAAGGCATTCAGCAATAAGTTCTACAAAGAGCAATGCGGGGCAAGACTTGAACCGGTCTTGGGCACATTGGAGGAGATGAAAAAGACAGGGGTGTGGCTTGAGATAACCACCCTGTTGATTCCCGGCTTGAATGACTCTGTTGAGGAGCTAAAAGAACTTGCCACATTTATTGCGAATCTTGATCAAAATATACCCTGGCATATCAGCAGGTTTCATCCCACATATCGTCTTACAGACAGACATTCCACTCCTGCGGGGGACATCCGCAGGGCAAGGGATATCGGGTACGAGGCAGGTTTACAATATGTTTACACAGGCAATCTGCCGGGAGATGAGGGAGAGAAGACCTTTTGCCATAACTGCAAGGAAATCCTGATAGATCGTCTTGGTTTTTTTGTTGCACAAAACAAGATTAAAGACGGCCATTGTCCAGGGTGTGGATCTGAAATACCAGGCGTGTGGAGTTAATCGCCTCTTAACTCTTAACAGTTGATCAGATCACTCCAGGCGAAAACCCGGGGCTGCCACAAGCTATTGACAAATCATATCCGCAAAAGTCATGATAAAACTTTTAAAAAATTTATAACAGCATCATTGCAGGAGGGAGCAAAATGGATTGCCGGACCGCAGAAGATGTAAAAAAGATTGTCAGGGACAAGGACGTAAGCTTTATTCAATTCTGGTTCACAGATGTCCTTGGGGCCTTAAAGAGCTTTGCCGTAACCCCGTCTGAACTGGAAGAAGGCATGTCAGAGGGGATGGGCTTTGACGGTTCATCTATTGAGGGATTCGCCAGGATTGAGGAAAGCGACATGATTGCAAAGCCGGATCCCGCCACCTTTCAATTTGTCCCCTGGAGGAGCGTGGATCGGCCTGTGGCCAGGATGTTCTGCGACATCCTTAATCCCGATGGTACTCCCTATGAGGGGGACCCCAGGTATATATTCAAGAGGCTCCTTGCCAAGGTCGCACAGCGGGGTTACACCTATTACATAGGTCCGGAGCTGGAGTATTTTTATTTCAAGGACAACAAGGGCACAGAGGTCATTGATACAGGCGGCTACTTTGACTCCAGGCCCCTGGACATGGCTGGCACCTTGAGGAGGGATACCATATTCGCCCTTCAGGCCATGGGCATCCAGGTGGAATACAGCCATCACGAGGTGGCGCCCAGTCAACACGAGATTGACCTGCGTTACGACGAGGGCCTGAGGATGGCGGATAAGACCATGACCTACCGGCTGGTGGTAAAGGAGATCGCAAACCAGCACGGCGTTTACGCCACCTTTATGCCCAAGCCTATTTTCGGTCAGAACGGAAGCGGGATGCATGTACACCAGTCTCTTTTCAAGGGAAATAAGAACGCCTTTTATGATCCCAACGACAAGTATAACCTATCGGATATCGCCAAGCATTATATTGCCGGGCTCTTGCGTCACGCACCTGAGATAACCGCCGTAACAAACCAGTGGGTCAATTCATATAAGCGTCTGGTCCCAGGCTATGAGGCGCCCGTTTATGTATCCTGGGCAAGGAGAAACCGATCTGCCATGATACGGGTACCCATGTACAAACCCGGAAAGGAATCCGCGACCAGGATAGAATTTCGCTCACCGGATCCGACTTGTAACCCATATCTTGCCTTTGCCGTCATGTTGGCTGCAGGGCTTGAGGGGATTGAGAAAAAATATGAGCTGCCTGACCCGATTGAAGAGGACATCTTTGAGATGAATCCTGCGGAAAGACATGCCCATGGTATAACCGACCTGCCTGGAAATCTCTATGCGGCGATCCTGGAGGCGGAGAAGAGTGAGCTTGTGAGAAAGACCTTGGGCGATCACGTATTCACCAAGTTTATCGCCAACAAGAAAATAGAATGGGATGCATTCAGGATACATGTAAGCCAGTTTGAGATTGAAAGATATCTGCCGAGGTTGTAAATATCTTACAGCGAGGGGGAAGGACCTTTAATTTTCAGCAGTCAAGCCCGTGTATAGAGATGAGGTGTAAGAATAATAATGAAAGATGACACCATGTCCATAATAGGACAGAGCCTTTTTAATTTTCAGGCCGCCTTGATGCAGGAAGGCTCAAGCTTTGCGGAATATCTGGACAAATACTATTTCAGCAAATGGATGGGTGACACCCTTTATGCAGCCATGTCGCTTAGGACCACCTTTGTCAATGCCATGCATCAATTCCTGGCAGAAGAGGGGCTGTTCAACCTGGAGCGAATCCAGCTGAGCCCTGTAACAGACCCACTCGCCCATGATGTGGAACATGTCCCGAACATCCATTATAAGGGCCAGGTCTATGTAATGACCCACAGCATGATCTACTCAAAATTTTTGGCCTGCCACAACCCCAGGATAAAGGGTATCTTTGTGGACTCTCCCAACCTCAGGCTGGAGATCGAAAGCCCGGACAGGAGGCAGAGGGGAAAGTACCTTATAGATTTCAGCCAGATGGATATAGAGGTCAGGCGAAACCGCGGCATTGACATTGAGACCTATCTGAAAGAGCCCAAGAAGGTACGGGAGATCCTCACAGAGGATATGGAAAAGGGGCTTGATATGTTCGAGCGCCTGATTATCCATTCCATGTCAAGGATCGTGGAAAAAAACGAGGGTGATCTGAAAACGCTCGGGGTTGCCATTGAGGTGCCCAAGCAGCCGTTTCCGCGTTTTAAGTGTGATATATCAAGGAAAAAATACGGCCCGGGCTTTGAGGTCAAACTGGGAGAGGAGACAGAGGCCCCGTTTTTCTGGATAACAGGGCTATTGAGGGAAAACTACGACCTGGTGTACCCATACCTCAAACCTGAAGGAAAAGTCATGCGCTCTGAGATAAATTCGGAGATGATATACAACTACGACATATGCGCAAAGAGCATTATCCGCGACACCGGCAAACAGACCACCGGCCTTGAGATCCTCTCGGGCGCCGTCAGGGAATGGATATACGAGGCCATTGTAGAGCGCCTGGTGGATAACGGGATCATACCGGTGAGGCCTGTAATCTTTGAAGGTAATATCAAAAATATTGATGAATTCGGCGGTTACGGCCCTTTTCTGCTAATGGCGGCCAGGAAGGATAAAGACGGAAACCAGACATTTCCCGAGACCTTCGGGGGGGGCATAGGCGTTGAGAGGACCCTTTACGCGCTATGTCGAGGCCCTGTCCTGGACAAGATAGATGATATCACCTTTTTTGGAAAGAACCCCGACAGCCATCAGATCTACATGTTTTAGTATAACTAAAAAAATGTATTGTTTTATTAATTTGACTGTAACCGCTCAAACGACAAATTATATTGCAAAACTTGATATGGCATGTTATACAGATCAGCTGAAATATGGAAGTCGGAAAACCCGGTTTTTGTGGCAGTTTATATATGATTTTTGGGTATTATTAAGTGGGTTGTAAGGCGAAACTCCTGCTTTTTGAATGATCTCTTTGACTAGCCCCTCGTGTCAGCCTGCCATTATTTCAATATTTCAATGAGGATCTTGCGCATGCTATGTGGTGCGCATTTAGAGCCCTGACAATCTGTTTATTTAAATTGAGGATGTGTTATGCGTTACAACAACAGTCGCACACTGGCCCTTTTTTATTGCCAAAATGTACCAGGGGCCGGTGAACGTGAAAGAATCGGCCTTGAAAAAAAATATGGCCTGAGCATCAGGTTTTTTCCCATTGCCTGTAGCGGAAGGCTGGAGCCGGTTCACCTGCTGAGCGCCCTCGAGAATTTCGCCGATGCAGCCTATGTGATTACATGCCCTCAAGGCATGTGCCGTTATTTTGAGGGAAATTTGAGGGCAATCAAAAGGGTCCGGAGGACACAGGATATTATCGCAGGCATAGGCCTTGAAAGGGAACGTGTGGGGATTGTCACCGGTTTAAAGGAAGACCCGAAGACCCTTGCAGAGCATGCCGAAGAGATCTTCGACAAGACCCTGCAGATGGGACGATCGCCGGTGCTTGATAAAGGAGAAGCAAATTATGATCACTGCGCAACAGAAGCCCATTAACGAGATCCGGGGGATGCTGGGCCCCTATAAGCGGATACTGGTCCTGGGCTGCGCCTCCTGCGTTGCCGAATGTGCGGCAGGGGGGCAAAAAGAGACTGCCATGCTGGCATCCACCTTGCGGATGATGGCAAAGATGAATAACGAAGATGTCACTATCCACGAACACACCCTGGACAGACAATGTGTCAGAGACTTTGTGGTCAGGCTGGATGAAATTATCTCCTCCTATGACGCCGTGCTCTCCCTGGGCTGCGGGGCAGGGGTGCAGGCCGTGGCCGAGATGTTTTCAGAGATACCCATAATTCCCGCCCTTAACACCGAGTTTATCGGCGAGACAAGGGCCCAGGGGCTGTGGATGGAAAACTGTCTGGGGTGCGGCGACTGCATGCTTTACTATTTTGGCGGGGTCTGCCCTCTTGCACGGTGTTCAAAGCAGCTCTTTAACGGGCCGTGCGGCGGCTCTGTGGGGGGCAGGTGCGAGATCAACCAGGATGTTGACTGCGCATGGCAGCAGATTATTGACCGTCTTACGAGGTTCGGGGCCATGGACAGGCTTGAAATGATTTATCCGCCCAAGAACTGGTCCAGAAAGCAGGGGGGCGGCCCGAGAAAGATCATCAGGGAGGATCAGCAAAGGTGAAATATGTCAGCAGATTAAAAAGTGTGCTCGAAAAAGGCGGGTTTGCAGTGACATCTGAGTGCGGTCCGCCCAAGGGGGCCGACCCGCAGGCGATTTTGAAAAAGGCGGAACTGCTGCGCGGCAAGGTGGACTCTGTCAATGTTACCGATAACCAGACCGGTGTCGTGCGGTTATCAAGCATGGCCGCGGGTGTTCTTATCAGGCAGGCGGGGCTTGATCCGGTCCTCCAGATGGTAGTGAGGGACAGGAACCGCATTGCCCTTCAATCCGATATCCTGGGGGCCTCCGCCATTGGCATCAGAAACGTCCTGTGCCTTTCAGGCGACCACCAGAGTTTTGGAAACCAGCCTGATGCCGTGGGCGTCTTTGACTTAGATTCCATCCAATTTGTACAGGTGGTAAAGAACATGCGCGACGAGCGGGTGGTTATAGGCGGCGACACCCTGGGCCAGCCACCTGATATGTTTATCGGGGCCGCGGCCAATCCGTTTGCAGACCCCCTCGATTTCAGGGTGGTGCGGTTGGCCAAAAAGATAAATGCGGGCGCTGATTTCATACAGACACAGTGTATATTCAATTTTGAGCGATTCGACAAGTGGCTTTCGGCTGCAAGGGACAGGGGCCTTACGGAAAAGGCCTGTATCCTTGGCGGTGTGACACCGCTTAAGTCCGCCGGAATGGCAAGGTATATGAAGACAAAGGTCTCGGGAATTGATGTGCCCGATGAATTGATCAGGCGCATGGAATGCGTTTCAAAGGACAGACAGCGGGAAGAGGGGATAAGGATCTGTGTTGAGACAATAGAGAGACTGAAACAGACGCCGGGTATCAGGGGAGTTCATATTATGGCCATTGAATGGGAAGAGGCGGTCGGTGAGATCGCCCAAAGGGCCGGCCTTCTGCCGAGACCTGTCCCTGATGATCAATAGGGGGAAGGGATGCCTGAAAAATATGTCATCCATACCACAACGGCGCCAAACCGTTTTAAGGCCGTTTCCAGGTCCGGGATCATCGCATGGGAAGAGGGCTGCCTCAGGTGCGCCGTATGCGTAAAGGAGCGTTGTGTCTACGATGTATATTATAAGCGGAAGCTTGATCCCCGTCAGATGATAGATTCCATTGACAACCTCTGTATGAATTGCCTGCGCTGCGTGCAGGGCTGCCCCAAGGAGTTGATCACCAAGTCGCTCAACCCCGAGTATAAGGAGATGGGAGATGATTTTTTTACTCCTGAAATCATCTCCAAATTGTGGTCACAGGCGGAGACAGGCAAGATTCCGGTCTCGGGCGCAGGCTATCCGGGACCTTTTTCCGGTCCGGGTTTTGACTCCATGTGGACGGATATGTCCGAAATTGTGCGGCCTACAAGGGACGGGATCCACGGCAGGGAGTATATAAGCACTGCCATTGACCTGGGAAGAACGATCAAAAGCCTTAGATTCGATGATTCCGGTGCGCTTCTGGCTGAGACTCCATTGCTTGTTGATATACCCCTTCCCATCCTGCTCAAGGTCCCGCCGTTCGGGGCGATATCAGATAAGACGCTTCTTGGCTGGGCCATGGCTGCAAAGAGACTTGGGACACTGCTGGCGTTAAAAATAGACGACGTAGAAAAACTGCCTGATCAGTTTCGTCCCTGGCTTGTGCCTGTGCTCGAAGAAGATCTAACTGATCCTGCAATCATCCCGGTGGGCGTTCGTATTGTAGAGATCCCTTGGAGCAGCAGGTTTGAGAAGAGCGCAAAGATAATAAAGGATACGTTTCCATCCATGCTGGTCTGTGTAAATATCGCCATGATGGACGGCATGGAGGAAAAGGCCGTATCGGTTGCTGATGCAGGACTGGACATCATACATCTGGAGTTAGGCCGGTATAGCGAAAAAGAACCTGAGACATATGATCCCAGGCGTGTAAAGGATGCCATCCGCTCCGTACACATGAAACTGGTTGAAACAAATATCAGGGATGAGGTCACTCTCGTTGCAAGCGGGGGATTCGCCATGGCAGAACATGTGGCCAAGGGCATGATCTGCGGGGCGGACGCGGTAATGGCCGAATTTCAACTGCTGATCGGTCTCCAGTGCCGTATGTGCCGTCGTTGCGCAACAGGGCTTTCATGTCCGGTGGATATACAGGATGCATCGGCCAAATGGGTTGCAGCAAGGGTTGTAAATCTCTTTGGCGCGTGGCACAACCAGTTGATCGAGCTGATGGGCGCGATGGGGATCAGAGACGCCAGGCGCCTGAGAGGCGAGGTGGGCCGTGCCATGTTTTTTGAAGATCTTGATAAGGTGGCCTTTGGCTCCCTGGGTTCGGCAGGGGAGGGTTTTGAACTTGAATAACAGCGCAAAATTTAGATTTCCCGAGGTGGTAAAAACCCCTTCCAGGTTTAGAAATCCGATTGGAAAATACAGACTTCACAGGACCGAAGCCTGCGAGACGTGCGGCAAGTGTGTTGATTTGTGCAAATACGGGGTCCATGTAATAAGAAGGGGAAGGGTGTATATTGAAAACTCATATCTGTGTGTGGGCCCGGACTGCCCAAGTCCCTGTTACGAGGTCTGCCCTGTAGGTGCGCTTTCATGCGGGAAAAACCCTGTCTTTGATCAGCTTGGCGATTTCAGATGGACCCCTGATCTGCTTGTAAGCACCTGGCGCATGGCGGAAACAGGCAGTGTCCCTTTGGCAGGCCTTGAATACAAAAGAGGCTCCTCAGGCGGCGGATTCGATAAACTGCGTATTGTTATGAAGTCTGGCCAAACAGGCCAAGCAGACATCCCGGACCAAGACATTGATGTAAGCCTTCAGTTAAACCGCAGGGACGATCATGGCCACAGGATAAAAATCCATGTCCCTTTTTATGGCGGGGGCATGTCCTATGGCTCTGTCAGCATCAATACAATTTTAAGCAGGATAAAGGCGGCAAAGGCCCTTGGGACATTCTGCTGCACCGGCGAGGGCGGATACCCTGATGAATTAAAGCCCTATGACGATCATGTGATAACACAGGTGGCCACCGGGCTGTTCGGGGTAAGGGAAGAAACCATAAAGAGGGTAAAGATTGTAGAGTTCAAGTATGCCCAGGGTGCCAAGCCCGGCCTTGGGGGGCACCTGCTTGGGGATAAGGTAACCCCTGGTGTTGCACGCATGCGAGGGGCCGTAGTCGGCCATCCCTTGTTTTCTCCTTTTCCATTTCACAGTGTCTACTCGGTGGAAGACCACAAAAAGCATGTGGACTGGATAAAGGCCATAAACCCACAGGCACTGGTCTCCGTCAAGGTGTCAACGCCTACCGATGTAGACATGGTGGCCGTGGGAAGTTATTATGCAGGCGCACATATCATACACCTGGACGGTAGCTATGGCGGCACCGGCGCAGCCCCCGAGATCGCAAAAAAGAATATTGCCATGCCCATAGAATACGCCGTTCCAAAGGTCCACCGGTTTTTGACCGCAGAGGGTGTAAGGGACAAGGTTACTGTCATAGCAGGGGGAGGTGTCAGGACACCACATGACGTGGCCAAGATTATCGCACTAGGGGCAGACGGCGTCTGCACCGGCACGGCTGATTTGGTGGCCCTTGAATGTATCAGATGCCATAATTGCGAAAGCGGCAGGGGCTGCGCAAGGGGGATAGCCACAACCGATCCGGAGCTGATGGAGTTGATGCAGCATGAATGGGGGACCAGGCGACTTGTCAACATGTTCCTCGCATGGAAAAAAGAATTGGTCCGAATACTAAAACGCCTGGGCATGACAAGCATCAGAGAACTCGTTGGAAGAGAAGACTGTCTGGTCCATCTGGATTATATGAAATAAATACCCAAAGGGCACTAAGATACCGAAAGTTTAGGAAATCAAGGAATAAAGCATGATTATGTCTGAGCATCAAAACATATCAAACATTATCACATCCAGAAAATCTCTTGTAAAAGATCTGCCGCAAAGGTCCTGCTTTGAGACTGTGGCGGAAGGCGGCTGTGGAGTCACCGGTTTTGCCTGTAGCATTCCAGTCAGGGGAAAGCACATATTTGAACCATCCAGACAGATGCACAACAGGGGTAACGGCCGCGGGGGAGGCATCGCGGCCATGGGCTTTGATCACAGGATGCTGGGGGTCTCAGAAGATATCCTGGAAAATGGCTATATATTACAGATCGCCTTGCTGGAAGACGGGGTGCTGGATGAGCTTGAAAGGCTGTTTATCGAGCCCTTTTTCAATGTTGATTTTTCAGAGGCCCTTCCCCATGTGGACGATTACAGGGATATCCGGGGTCTTGATGTCAGGCCCCCGGATGTCTGGCGTTTTTTCGTCCGCGTAAAGCCGGATGTATTAAAGGCCTTTGTTGACAGTAACGGTTTAAACGGATTGAGGCCAAGGCAGGCAGAAGACGAATTTGTCTTTCAAAACAGTTTTAAGATAAACAAGATGTTCTATGAGGCCGCAGGCCGTCAGAGGGCCTTTGTTTTATCACATGGCCGCAACTTTTTTATTCTCAAGATCGTCGGTTATGCAGAACAGGTGGTCCAGTACTATAAACTGGACGATTTTAAGGCCCACATATGGATCGCCCATCAGCGCTATCCCACCAAGGGCAGGGTCTGGCATCCAGCAGGCGCCCATCCGTTTGTAGGGCTGAACGAGGCACTGGTCCATAACGGGGACTTTGCCAATTACCATTCTGTAACAGAGTATCTGAGACAAAAAAATCTATACCCACAGTTTTTGACAGACACCGAGGTCTCGGCCCTCCTGTTTGATCTCTACAGCCGCACATACGGCTACCCTCTGGAATATGTCATAGAGGCCCTTGCTCCTACCATGGAAAGGGATTTTAATAAGCTGCCGGCAGAAAAACAGAAGATCTACAGGGCGATTCAGGCCACCCATATCCATGGCTCCCCGGACGGCCCCTGGTTTTTTATCATCGCACGAAACAATACGGAAAACGACAGGCTTGAACTCATTGGCATAACCGATACCGCCATGCTGAGGCCCCAGGTGTTCGCCCTTCATGACGGCCAGGTCCAGGTGGGGCTTGTGTGTTCTGAAAAACAGGCAATTGATGCAACTCTAAAGAGCCTATCCGAGGAAGACCCCAGGGTCGGCACCGTGGCAGACCTTTACTGGAACGCACGCGGGGGGAGTTATACCGACGGAGGGGCATTTGTCTTCGGCCTTGAAAAAAACGGCGGCTCGCTTGAACGCAGGCTTACATGTGCAGACAAGTTCGGATCGTCTGTCACGGTGCAGGAGGGGCAGTTTCCCTATCTACCTGGCCGTGTATATTATCTGATGGAGGACGAATCCAGGGAACGATTCGACATCGCCAGGTTCTTTGACCTCCAAAGACCCGATCTGCTGTTTACTTATTTAAAAGATGGGATAAGGCTATGGGATTACGCTGATCTTATGGATTGCCTAAAAGAGATAAGGGGGTGGGCACTAAAGGCAGACGCCCATTTTGACGTGGCGCTTGATGCCCTGACATTGCTTCTGGACAGACGCTATCCTACATATGACAAAAAGCGCAGGTCTGTCCTGCAGATGATAGCCCAGACCATTGAGACCATATTGCGCGGTCTGCCGTCCCTTATGACACAGAATGAAAAGGGGGCATACAGAAAGATAGACTGGGAGACCAGGGAGTTTTTCAGGGGCCCTGTCCACAATGAAAAGGTGTTGATCATTGACGGATCTCTGTTTCCGCCCGAGGGTGATCACTGTGACAGCAGACTGATGGCCGAGGCCTATTTAAGGGGATGGCGCAGGTTTATAGTATTCGGTCTCAAGGGCCAGAGGTTTCACGGCTGCGGTTTCGGCCCGGATTGCGGAGGAGTAAGAATTGATATATACGGGAGCTCCGGTGACTATCTCGCATCCGGCATTGACGGCATGACAGTATATGTCCATGGCAATGCCCAGGATCAACTCGGCCAGATCATGAAATCAGGCAAGCTGATTATTTACGGTGACGTAGGCCAGACTTTCATGTACGGCGCAAAAGGAGGCGAGGTATACGTGATGGGTAACGCGGCGGGTAGGCCCCTCATAAACGCGGTGGGAAGCCCCAGGGTTATTATAAACGGCACGTGCCTTGATTATTTGGCCGAGTCCTTCATGGCGGGAGATCCATTGAACGGCGGCGGATTCGTTATCTTAAACGGTGTAGAATTTGATAATGAGGGAACAGTGCATCCCTTAGACACCCCGTATCCGGGGGCGAACCTCTTTTCACTGGCCTCCGGCGGGGCCATATATGTCAGAGACCCCTACAATCTGATTGACGACCAGCAACTAAACGGCGGAGAGATCGCACCTCTCGATCAAAGGGACTGGGAGCTTATCCTGCCCATGCTTGAAGAAAATCAGAGGCTTTTCGGGATCTCGATTGAAAATGATCTCTTGATGGTAAACGCTGTGAAGAAAAACCCCTTGGATGTCTACAGAAAGGTGAGGCCGCAACAAAAGGATGATATCGCCAAAGACGGCCTGGAAGAATGGGAGGATTGATCCGGGATCTGCAAACCGCGCAAGAATAACCACCTTAACAACTGCTTTGATTATCTTTGCGCATTGGACGATCCGTGGCGGCATCCGGAAAATGACCTCAACCACTCAGATTTTAAAAACTCTTTATGAACCGTATGAAATAACCTACATTCAAAATTAATATTTACAACCAGTTAAATATATCAATCAGGTTTTCCCTCTATCCAATTGAAGGAAAATCCCTTCAAAAACTTGTTCCAAAAATTAGTTACCATCAAAATATGCCCTTAAATTTAGTGGCTTGAATAAATAAACGAACCTGGTATAGTTTTTGCGTACACATGTAAGGTTGGCACAATCACAAAACCGCTCACAAAAGCTTGAATGGCATATGGGTCATATGGGTAACGTAGGCTGCAAAATGAAAAAGTTGCTTTTTGGAACAGTGCTTTTGATATTGATATCTGTATACCCTTTTCTCACAACAGCAGGGGTAGACATTAACATTAGCATTCCTCTGCCCCCACCCCCGCCTCTCCCATTTGCCGCACCTCCAGAGGTGGTCGTGATACCTGAGACTTATGTCTATGTTGTCCCTGACATAGACGTAGATGTCTTTTTTTACAATGGCTGGTGGTGGCGTCCTTGGAAAGGGTATTGGTATCGCTCCCGGCACTATAGTTCAGGTTGGATACACTATCAACAAGTCCCATTATTTTATAGGGGAATACCATCAGGTTGGAGAAATTACTATAGAGAACATCGTTGGAGAGGACATCCATGGCACTACCAACGAATACCCCAGCATAAAATCCACAAGAACTGGCGCGACTGGGAAAAAAACAGATATTGGGAGAAACAAAATACCTGGGGTGTCAAGGGCTTGAAGCATAAAACACATTACCAACACCAAGATAGTAAGGCACGACAAAAATCCCAAAAGGCCTCTGAGCCGCAACATTCTCAACCTGAACACGGAAAATCCGAAAGGGGCGAGAAACAAATGGGTAATGGTCACGGTCACCATTAAAAAGTACATTTGAAATTTGGACCGTTTAGGGCGACTGAATCATATTGTTTGCGGGGCCAGGCCTGTTGGGACTTTGGCCTATTAAAATGAGCCTTTTTACCTATTGACACGAGGGCATAAAAAGATTATTAACTAAACCACCCTCGACTATAAGTCGAGGGGTTTTATGAGGGGTCGATTTCAAATCGACTATCATCAGGAATCGGCTCCCCTTCTTGCTTTTGAAAATATTGCTGGATCATTTCGTCCGTGCAAAACATCACGAGTCCGTATCGCCACCGCNCCAGCCATTCCGCGCTTCAGATATTTGTGAAGCCAGATTTGGTGGACTTTGAGGTCTGTTTTGGTATGGGCACCCAGTTGATAACGTCGCATAGCGACATGTATTAACTTTTCTTCGCCTAAAGGCGAGGGATTTCAACCATCCCTGAAAGGGACATTAAAGGCAGGGTTAGAAATGACCCTGCCTTTAGGTCGAGCATTCTTAGCCGCCGAGCATCGCCTTGATAGAATTGAGTGTATCAACGTCTTTCTGCAGCGCATCCAGGTGTGTTTGAATATCGCTGATGGACGTCCCCAGTTTAGCCGCTGCGCCAAGTGATCCGCCTTGCTCTCCGGCCTTTTCCATGACCGCCTTTCCAACGTCGCCCAGTTGCGCCTCGGCGCTGCGCTGGCTAACTGCCCCGCAGAACCACCCGGATGCGAAAATGGCAACCACTGCCCCGATTCGAACTGACTTGCCAACTATTGTTTTTTTCATGTGTTACCTCCTTGTCTTAAGTGGTTAAATAGCGGAAGTTGAAGCATCCCCCTTACCCGATTAGGCACGATTCTTTTTAACTTAAAAAAGGCTGTTAGCTGTTAGTGATTAGCCGTTAGCTTAAAGAATTCAATATATTGAAACAATTTCTATGTTCACCCACCGGGTGCAACCTTTAAAGTTGTCAAGATGTCGAAATTTCTTGCCTAATAGCTAAAGGCTAAGTGCTGACTGCTTTTTTTAGGTTTAATCTTCCGTGCCGCCAATATAACGATAGATTGCCGCCCCAAGCAGGGCGCCGATAATAGGCGCCACCCAAAACAGCCACAGTTGTGCAACGGCCCAATCACCAACGAAAACAGCAACACCCGTACTGCGTGCAGGATTGACAGATGTATTGGTTACCGGAATACTAATCAGGTGAATCAAGGTAAGGCAAAAACCGATAGCAACAGGCGCCAAACCTTGCGGTGCTCGCTTATCAGTCGAACCGAGAATGACAAGAATAAACATCATTGTCATAACCACCTCTGAGACCAGGGCCGCAATTAAAGAATAGCCTCCCGGTGAATGGGCGCCGTAACCATTGCACGCAAAGCCCGCTGAAACATCAAAGCCGGCTTTGCCGGTGGCTATGACGTAAAGGACCCCACCGGCAACGACAGCGCCCAGGACCTGAGCGATGATGTAAGGCAACAATTGATTTGCCTGGAAACGACCACCAGCCCAGAGTCCAACAGAAACCGCCGGGTTGAGGTGACAGCCGGATATGTGCCCGATTGCAAAGGCCATCGTCAGCACGGTCAGGCCGAAGGCGAGTGAAACGCCGAGCAGACCGATACCAACATTGGGAAAGGCCGCTGCCAACACCGCACTTCCGCACCCGCCAAGGACCAGCCAAAATGTCCCGAAAAACTCAGCGCCGTACTTTTTCATGCTTTTCTCCTTTCAATCAATGCGTATAACACATAAAAACAGATTAAATAGGCGGAAACCAAAAAGGCAGGTCAACGGCTCCCAACAGGCAATAAGTGCCTGTCAGGAGCAGGGCATGCATAGCTTGAGTCGTCTTTTTTTCATGGAGGGCCACCTCTAATTTGAGGCTGATAATGGTTGGGGTCAAAATAACATACTATTAGATAAAACAAAGATCAAGATACTTTTTAATTAGGACTTATTCAATGTTATCATTAAAACTTCTCTCAATATGCCTGATTTTTTTTGCTTTCAATTTTTAGTAAACCCAGTAAAGTTTAAATATTGGGCGCATTGCACCTTTTTTTGTATGATAGTATTTTTCTTAAGGAATTGACAAAAACGCCCATAAAGAATATAGTGCCGGCAATAGGTGGCGGCCCCTTATATGAAATTTACAGGTCGGCCTATTGCCTTATTTGGGTCTGATAAAAATATAATCCGGCAGGTGTTTATACTTACACCATTTTTACCATGAAGCCTTCACATCCTCCATCCGAAACAGATCGTTTTAGAGAGATATCGTCCTGGGTGTCATCGGTCCATGATTTGGATCAGCACCTGGAGCCCATTATCGGGACAGTCACCCAGGTGTTGCGAGCCAAAATGGTGTTTCTAATGCTTGTAGACAGGAAGGCCAAAAGGCTCTATGTCAAAACCGCTGCCGGTGATGTGCTTGATGAATACAAAAAGCGTGAAGTGCAACTGGGCGAAGGTATTGCCGGTTATGTTGCAGAAAAAGGTGAGGCCGTTGTTGTGCCCGATGTTTCTAATGACATTCGCTGGGCCAAAGAGGCGGCAGAATCCAGTGCTTCCTTTGCCCATACCGTGGCCTGTGCTCCAATGAAAATCGCAAACGAGACAATAGGGGTAATTGAGCTGATCAACAGGACCGATGGCGGTTATTTTCAGGATGCAGACCTAAAGCTCCTGGCTGTCTATGCCGAGGCCGCAGCCCTTGCCATTAACAAGGCCGAGCAGGAAGTAAAAGCCGATGCCGAAGGAGAGTCATTCAGGGAGGAACTATGCAGCAAGTACCAGATCATAGGCAAGGGAGATGCATTAAATAGGGTTGTATCAGAGGCCTTTAAGGTGGCCAAGTCAAAGGCCAGCACCCTTATACTGGGTGAGAGCGGTACAGGAAAGGAACTACTTGCAAGACTGATACACCAGGCAGGTCCAAGAAGGGATAACCCCATGATAGGACTCAACTGCGCCGCTCTCCCCGAGACCCTGATGGAGGATGAGCTCTTCGGACACGAAAAAGGTGCTTACACCGGAGCCTTGAACCGCAAGATCGGCAAGTTTGAGCTGGCCAACAACGGCACATTATTTTTGGATGAAATCGGCGAGATGAGCCCGGGCATGCAGGCAAAGATGTTAAGGGTCTTGCAGGAAGGGGTGTTTTACAGGGTCGGCGGAAACCTTCCCGTCTCGGTTGATGTCAGGGTGATCTGCGCTACCAACAGGGATATCTTAAAAGAGGTCACCGAAGGCAGATTCAGGGAAGACCTATATTACCGGATGAATGTTGTCCAAATCCAAATGCCGCCTCTGCGCGAGAGAAGGGAGGATATACCCCTTCTGGCCGATTACTTTCTGGAGCTTTTTAAGACGGAGAGAGGATTGCCGGAATTAAGGATATCGCCAAAGGCACTCCAAAATATGACACACTATGACTGGCCCGGAAACATCAGAGAATTACGAAACGCCCTCGAGCGGGCCGTGGTTATGGGCAACCATGAAGAAATCCAACCGGAAGACCTGCCCATATTCGGTCCAAGGACTGCATATAAGGGGATCGAGGTGGGTTTGACCTTGGATGAGGCCATTGACAGATTCAAGAGGGAGTTTATCATCGCAAACCTTAGGAGCACCGGGGGCAACAGGACAAAGGCAGCCAAAAAATTGGACATACAGAGGACATACTTATCTCGTCTGATATCAAAGCTTGACATTAAGGAGGTTTGAAAATAGCAATTACCAGTGTCCACCCACAAGTGGCCATTTTGCCTAACCTCTGCGTTATGCTCAGAGTTTAATCCTCAAAATACTACGCCGTATTTCTGCGGTTAAAATCTTCGCATGACTTGACCTTGGACAAAATATCTCATTTCTGGTTGGACGCTATCCAATCCAGAGACAGTTTAAAAATGTTCCTTTTTATAGCACCTTAAGCCCAGCAAGCCCGAGGGGGTCAGGTGCAGCGTTTTAACAAAGGGGGACACATTGAAACTGGCTCTTATTGTTATACATAAATTTCTAAGGAGAGCCATATGTTTGAATTAAAGAAAGGGATAGATATAGTCAGCTATATCGGTGGGTTAAAAAATGATAAGGAGGCCGAGAAGATCTTCCGGGAGAAAATGGATGACATCAATTTTGCCAAGATCCAGAAGATCACAAATAAAGAGGCCCGGTTAAAGATTGCAAATGCCATTGTAATGGGGCAACCGGACAGTGTGTTTGTCAACACTGGATCTCCGGAAGACAGAAAGTTTATCATTAATCTTTCGGTCAAAACCGGTGAGGAATCACCCCTGGCCATCAACGGCCATACCATCCATTACGATCTGGCCGAGGAACAGGCCCGCATTATTGACCGCACATTTTATATCACCAATGACGATGAAAAGGTAAGCACCCTTGCGCTCAGGATAAGCAGAATTGATGCCCTAAAGTATGTGCAGGGATACATGACAGGGATGATGAAGGGCATGACCTTGATTGTCGGGTTTTATTCCCGTGGGCCCATCGGGGCCTTTCCCACCATACCAGCCATTGAGGCAACCACCTCCTGCTACGTCTGTCACAGTGCTGAATTGCTCTACAGGAATTGTTTCAATGCATTTGATTCCGAGGTTGAGAGGGTTGGGCATTTCTTCACAAATATACACAGCCAGGGGCCGAATCGCTCTGAAGATCTGCCGAATGCCCGCGTTTTTATGGACAGGGCACACCAGACCACTTACAGCACGTTCTGTACCTATGCGGGAAACACCTTGCTGCTCAAAAAGGGAAACCACAGGCTTGCGGTTGACAGGGCAACTTACTACAGACGCGGAAAAGAGATCTCCGAGCACATGTTTATCACGGGCATCCAAGGCCTTGGCGGCCGCATGACCTTCTTCGCAGGTGCCGCCCCAAGCGGGTGCGGAAAGACTACTACCGCCATGACAGGACATGAATTTATCAGCGACGACCTTGCACAGATCTGGATCGCCGAAGACGGGACCCTAAGGAGCGTTAACCCGGAATGCGGGATCTTCGGTATCATCAAAGACGTCAACTGGGTGGACGACCCCATGATGCTCAAGCTCTTCCGCAATGAAAATGCCGAGATCATCTTCTCCAATGTCCTTATTGATGAAAATAAAAAGCCCCACTGGGAAGGCTATGGGGAAGAGGCACCAAAGAAGGGCTTCAATTTCCAGGGTGAGTGGCAAGAAGGAAAGAAAGACCAAAAGGGAAAGCCCGTACCGATATCACATCCAAATGCACGTTTTACCTTAAAGTGTGAAGTCCTTGATAATTATAGCAAAAAAATAGACGACCCCGTCGGTGTCATTACAAAGGTCTTTACATACAGCGGCCGAGACAGCGACACTATGCCGCCTGTGTGGGTGGCGAAAAACGCCGATCACGGTGTGGCAATCGGGGCATCCTTGGTCTCCCAGGCAACTGCTACGGAGGTGGGCGCAACCGGCGTCAAACGTTCCCCCTGGGCGAATCAGGCCTTTATCCCCGGCCGCCTCGGCGATTATATGCACGGCCAGTTCGAATTCTTTAACAGCGACAAAATCAAGCCCGAGCATCGCCCGATACTGGCGGGGCTTAACTATTTTCTAACCGAAGGCGCACGGGGCGGACAGGGAGAAAAGCTCTTGGGCGAAAAGCGGGATGTCCATGTCTGGATGGGGTGGCTTGAAAGGCTTGTGCACAATGAGGTTGGAGCCATCGAAACCCCCATCGGTTTTCTGCCGAGATATGAAGACCTGAAGGCACTGTTCAAGACCTTAATCAATAAAGACTACGACAGGGCACTGTATGACAGGCAGTTTTCATTATATATTGATAATATTGTAAGACGTCTTGATCTTCAGACCGAGGCATACAGAAAGGACGAAAATATCCCTGAAAGATTGTTTGAGATATATGAGGAGCAAAAAAAGGGACTACTTGCCCTCAAGGCGAAATACGGCCCTATTGTAACTCCGGACCAGCTTGAAAAAGGCATTTAACCTTAAACGCGCCGCCCCGTCTAAAGGGGTGGCGTATGACGAGACTTTGCCAATAGATGAACCAGGACGCGAGGAAACCGAAGTTTGATTCAGAGGCACGCGATGTTCTGGTCCTGGAATCCTTCAAGAAATTCATCCTGTCTTTAGATTACAAGAATTCAAAGTTTATCCTGTCCCTGGGTGCTGCAAAAGGCTACCCCACAGTGGAGTCTTTGCAGCGCTACCTGGAAGACTCTCTAAAGTCCTTTGCCCGAAATCCGGATATAAAAAGGATATTTTATCAGATTATCAGTAACGTAAAAGGCAATGTGAAGATGTCCGCCGATGAGATAGAGACTTATCTGACGGAAATCATCCTTGAAAACGATTACTCTTACTGGAATCAATATGTAAAAGAGAGTCGGTCGCCGGAAAAGACAAAGGCCGCTGTTCTGAGATTGATTGATATTGTCCTGGCCAAAAAACTCAGACAGATCGTATCGCACAGGATAGATAATAAGGACTACTCCAATCCGCAGGTATTGATCAATATACTCAACTACTTTTCCGAAGGAAGACCGATCTATATCCTCATCGTAGATTCGTTAATAAAGATAATACTCGAAGAGACATACTTTGATATAGAAGAAAGAGGCATAGCTTGCCGGATAGTTGTCAATAACTACAGGATCGAAAACACACTGATATATATACTGACAAACAAAGAGCTGGACAACAGACAGAAATATTTGATCTGCACCGCGATCAGGGCATATCAAAAGGTATACTGGAAGATGTTGTTGCTTGACTATGATCCCGGTCAGGAAAAGGAGACGGTTGCGAAAACCTGGTTCGGAGTAAAGGACTTTGAATCGGTCCGTTATTATCAGGCCCCTAAGATAACAAACGATTATATTGACAGTATTATTGCCGGCGATCACGTCGCCTCCACAATGTATGCCCGGTATCTGGTTCTCTCCATGGATTTTGAGGACTTACTGAGGCTTTTGTATGTGGCAATCCATGACAGGGGGGGCTTTGATCATGATGAAGAACTGATCTTTGCCTTATATAAGCAGTTATATACCGTGATGAATGACTACCGGGATATCTGCCAGATGGAGCGGCAGTCTGCAAGGTCACTGAAGAGTAAATTATCCGACAGATCCAAAGAAACCAGGCTCTCCGAACAGCCCATTATTTCCGCGGTCAAGCGCCATGCGGACATGACGCCTATGCTGGAAACGAGGACCCCTCATCCCCTGCTTCCGGAGACTGTAAAAAACCTTGAGGAAAGCGGCCTGCTTCATCTCTTTAAGATCTGGCCTATTCCGGAGATATCTCAGAACCTATTCAATATAGTTTGTAAGTTAAAAGACCGGATTCCTGAAGGCAAAGAATTTGCCATCAGTCACCTGTTACACCGGGAAAAACTGTTGGCATTTTTGATGCGCCTTGACAGGGCGGGCATTAAGATAATTAAGACCGATCTGCCCTTAATCACCAATGCAGTCCAATTGGAGACACACAATTATTTCAGGCAGGGTCAGTATTTCGGCTCCACAGGATTCTGGCAGTTTCTGGCCGAAAAACCCCCTTCAGTATGGTATTGTGCAAGGCCCCATGCCGTCGGCAACTGCCTTGATCAACCGCTTCGTCATGTCATCTTAAGAATTTTTTTGGGCAGCGGCGAGCTTTACAGATCCCCTTTTATTGTGGACAGCACCCCCAGATTCGGATCAATTGATGAAGGCATTGACGAAGATGGTATTGTCAATTCCCTCTTAATCCGGCCCGGCATGTTTTTGCTCGATATCCCACAAAAAATAAAAACCCTGTGGGCCATGACCCAAAGCGCTCAGATGAAGACACTCCAAGAGGTGATATCAAAAAAGATATCCGATGCAAACCGCGCAAGGTGAAGGGCGACAGGGAAAGTGGATACAGGGATAACGGCTGTTATTGAGGCATGTTTCACGTGAAACATGGTTTTTTGCTTTAAATAAACCCACGATTGTGATATCACCTGAAAACCCTTGCGAATCCTTAGGTTGACAATGGGCTCCTTAGCCCCTTTCGGTTTAAGGGCCGGGAATTGCCGAGCAAAACACACAAGAAGTTGCCTTGATCTATGGGACAAGTCATAACTATCGCCAACCAAAAGGGGGGGGTGGGAAAGACCACCACCGCCGTTAATCTTTCCGCTTCAATAGCGGCAGCGGAACGCACGTGCCTGTTGATAGACTGCGACCCGCAGGGAAACGCCACTACAGGTCTGGGCATAAACAAGGCTACTCTAGAAAAGGGACTCTATGATCTGCTGGTTTCAGACGGGAGGCAGAACGACCTGATCATAAAGACAGGGCTTTCCCGTCTGGACCTGATCGGTGCGACCAGTAATCTTATCGGGGTTGAAGTGGAATTGTTCGACATGGAGGATAAGGAATTCAGGCTGAAAAGGGCCATCGAAAAATTGAGAAACAATTATGACTACATCCTCCTTGATTGTCCCCCGTCCCTTGGCTTTCTTACCATAAACGCACTCACCGCCGCCGACTCTGTCCTTATCCCGCTGCAATGTGAATATTATGCCCTGGAGGGACTTTCCCAGTTGATCGAGACGGTCAATGCAATTAAAAAAAGCCTTAACCCCTCACTTAAGATAGAGAATATCTTATTGACCATGTATGATAAAAGAAACAACCTTTCACAAGAGGTTGCCGAAGACGTGCGCCTGCATTTCAAGGGGAGGGTTTTTTCCACGGTCATCCCGCGAAATGTCCGCCTAAGTGAGGCCCCGAGTCACGGAAAACCCATTCTTTTATACGATATACGCTCCTCCGGGGCCCAGAGCTACCTGGCCCTGGCAAAGGAGCTTATCGGAAAGGATTAGTCCGGCAATGTCAAAGAGAAGCGCCCTGGGAAAAGGACTATCCGCCTTGATCCCTTCTGCTGCTGAATCAGATACCCAGTTTTTCCTTTGCCCGATCGAGCTGATAGAGCCCAACCCCTATCAGCCCAGGCAGGAGTTCTCAGCCCCGGAACTGGAAGAGATGGTCCTATCCGTAAAGGAAAAGGGGGTTATCACTCCCCTTCTCGTAACCAAGACGGAGAAGGGCTACCAGCTTATAGCGGGAGAGCGCAGATGGCGCGCGGCCCAGAAGGCCGGCCTTGAGAGGGTCCCGGTGGTGGTAAGGGAGGTGACTCCTACGGAGTCACTGGAACTCGCCCTAATAGAAAACATCCACAGAAAGGACCTAAACCCTATTGAGGAGGCCCTTGCCTACAACAGGCTTATGGAGGATACGGGACTTACACAGGAACTGATAGCCAAAAGACTGGGAAAAGACCGTTCCACGGTCACCAACATACTGCGGCTGCTGAAACTCCCTTCATTTATTCAAAAGGATATTATTGACGGCAATATTGCAATGGCCCATGCGCGGGTCCTGGCAGGCATAAAGAATGCCAACGAGCTCAAAAGGCTTAGGGATGCCATTATCAGCAGGGGGCTTTCCGTACGAACCCTTGAGGCCATGGCCAGAAAGATAAATTCCCCTGCTCCGACCAGGAAGAAGAAAAAGGCTGATGACGATTACATGGAATCCCTGGCACAAACCCTCAAGCGGGCACTTGGCACAAAGGTGGACATACGTAAGAAAGGCAAGGAGGGCCGAATCATAATCTATTTTTTCTCAGACAATGAACTGGAAAGGCTTCTGGAACGGCTTGCATGACCCGCGACCTCAACATTAATTTCAGGATGACACAATGAAACTCATGGTTATGGACGGCCAGGGAGGCGGAATGGGCGCTGCAATAATTAAGGGGCTTCGCGAATCCGTCGGCAATGACATAGAAGTCCTCGCACTGGGGACCAATTCCATCGCAACCTCCATGATGATGAAGGCGGGAGCCAACAGGGGCGCCACAGGTGAAAATGCCATTGTAGAGACCAGCAGGAAAGTGGATTTTATCATAGGGCCCCTTGCCATAATCATGGCCAATGCCATGATGGGTGAGGTTACCCCTCAAATGGCCACCGCCGTAAGCTCGGCGGATGCAAGAAAGATTCTCATACCGCTTACCCAGGAAAAGGTGACAATCGTCGGGATAGGCGATGAGCCCTTGCCGCACCTGGTAAGAAAGATCATAGCAATGATCAAGGAGATAACGGAAGATGTGTGAGTCAAACGCATACATTATAACCAGCGGAAAAGAACAAAACATCATTGAGGGGGTTGCACTTATGGAAATAAAAGGCAGCCTTATCAGATTGGTAAGTCTCTTTGGAGAGGAGAGGGTCATTGAGGCCAGGGTCAAATCCCTTTCCCTGGTGGATCACAAGATAATCCTTGAACCGATATCTTAGCGCTCGTCACGTGCTTAATTTCATCGGAAGATCAAGGTAGTATCTGCCCTCCTCGATCCTCCCCCTCTTGATGCAGCCGGCCGAGTAAACTCCGCACTTTTTTTTCAACTCATCCAAGACCGCATTTCGTTGTTGCTCATTTAAGAGACGAGACCCTAAAAGCTTTACCATGGATATGATCCTGAAGCGGTCCATGCCCGAATGGGCCGTGGAAAGCTGGTCAGCATGTCCCCCTTGCTTTACCATAAGCTCCTGCCCGATCAGGTAAACAGGGTGACGGCATCCGATCCTCAGCCAAAGGTCATAGTCTTCGCAGGCGGGGAGGGTCTCGTCAAAGAGACCCACTTCCTCCAAAAGTGTCCTTTTTAACATCACGGCAGAAGGGCTTACAAGGCACAGTCTGAGAGAGGGGATAAAGATATCTCCAGACGGCTTTTGGTGTCTTTTCTTAGGGTTAACCCGCCTGCCGTTTTTTATCCATGTCTCCCCTGTCTGGCAGGCTACTGCATGGGGATTTTTTTCAAAAAACTCCATCTGGGTCTCGAGTTTTTTCGGGAGCCAATAATCATCAGAGTCCAGAAAGGCTATAAAAGGGGCGTTTGAATTCTTGATCCCGGTGTTCCTTGCAGCAGAGACCCCGTAATTTGCCGGATGGGCCATGTATCTTACCCTGCCCCCGAATTCGGTTACGAGCTTTTTGGTCCCGTCCCTTGAGCCGTCATCAACTACGATAACCTCGTATTGAGTAAAGGTCTGATCCAGGACAGAGGATATGGCGCGGCCGAGCATCCTTTGCCTGTTAAAGGTTGGGATAATCACACTTACATCAACCATCACAGGCCCTGCCAGATCAGGGCGAGAAGCCCGGCGAGCACAAAATTGCCTTCAACCATGGCCTCAAGGGCAGAGCCAGGATAGATCCATCGCCTTTCATAGGCAACAAGGCAAAATGACAGGGTTACCACAGGAATAAGGAGTATAAATGAGAACCGGCCTACAAGACCAAGCAGCGGACTTGCCAGGAGAAACAGACTGTCGACCACAAGGACTGTCTTTAGGATGATCAGGGTTTTTCTTGTTCCGATGCTGATGGGCAGGGTCTCAATCCCCACAATCAGGTCTCCCTGGACATCAAATATGTCAAACAGGGTGGATCTGACGTAGCTCATGGTAAAGACGGTCATTGCCGAGACAAACACCGCAGGCCAGGCAATATGGTCGGATTCCAGAATCGGAATAACCGCTACTATTGCCACCCATGCAAGGGATTCCGAAAGGCTCCTTGAGCCCGGGATATCCTTGATCTTGTAATAGGAGTAACGGTGCCTGATCCTTTCCGGCACAAGGGGAAGGCTGTAGGCAAGACCGATCAGGCTCAGGCCGCAAAGGGCTAAGAAGGTTTTCAGTCCGATTATAAAAGAAATCACCACCGAGCTGGCAACGGCGACAATTCCTGAAACAATCAAAAACGGCCTGTGTTTCTTTAAAAAGAATGCCCTCTCCGGGTCATTGTACGCGCTTGCCCCCCTGTCCAAAAAACGGTTTAGGACATGCATGGCATATATATAGAGAAATGCCAGGGACGGAAATATCATATCTGTCGGCCTTTCAATCAAAATCGCAGTCGCGTAGGAAAGACAGAATGCCCCGAATGACACCCCGATCTTGTTTGCAAGCAGAGATTTGAACAGACGCTTTAACCAATGGTAAAAAGCCCCCTCGGTTTTTCCCCTTATGCCCTCGATTTCGCTTACAACCTTCTTTATCATCCAATTGGGGGTGGATGCACCGGCAGTGACGCCTATCACCTTCATGCCGGAGAGCATTTTTCTGTCAAGGTCTTTTTCCGTCTCAACATGAAAGGTCGGGGTGTTTGATTCCCTCGAAACCTGGACAAGCCTGCACGTGTTTCCGCTGTGAAAACCACCGACAACAACCGTTGCATCCACCTGCCCTGCAAAGGATCTGACCTCTTTTTGGCGGTTGGAGGTAGCATTACAGATGGTATTAAGCACCTGGGCATAGGGAAACCTGACTTTAATGGCCTTAGCGACCTTGCTGAAATTTTTTACATTCTGTGTAGTTTGGGCGACTACCACCACACGCTCAAGATCAGGTAAGCTATTAACGTCTTCCACGGTCTCGATTACATAGGCCGGCGTTTTACAGTAACCCAACAGGCCGACGACCTCAGCGTGCCCCCGGTTTCCCACAATAACAGCGGTTGAACCCTTTTTTGTATGATAGCGAAGCAGCGCCTGGACCTTTGCCACCTTCGGGCACGTTGCGTCAATTACCTTCAGGCCGGTTTCTTTGATCTCCTGTCGCTTCTTCGGGGAGATGCCGTGCGCCCTTATTGCGATAGCGCCCTTATCAATGCCAGTTAGATCATCAATCGGCTTAACCCCCTTAGATTCAAGAAGATCCAGCACCTGGTTGTTGTGTATTAAAGGGCCGAAGGTAAAAAGGGGGCCTTTTTTCTTGTTGACCTCTGTGAGGACAAGCTCCATTGCCCTGCGCACGCCCATGCAGAACCCAGCGGTCTTTGCCAGTTTCACCTTCAAGATATCAGATCCCCCGCGTTAGACCGACCTTCCAAAAAAGAAAAATAGGAATCAATAGCGGAAACCAACGTATCAAGGCCGCTGATTTTTGTGAACGCGCCACGAAAACACCTGCTCTTGGGAAGCCCCTTAGTGTAAGATATCAGGATTCCACGCATATCTCTTGCCGCCCTCAGCTCGCCTTTGATCTGGCTTAGCAGTGCATAGTGCTCAACAATAAGGTCCTTACGTTCAGAAAGCAAGGGGGCTGCAGTTTTGCCGCCGTTTTCAAGTGCAAGTATTTGCTTAAATATCCAAGGGTTACCCACAGCAGCCCTGCCGATCATCACACCGTCGCATCCCGTCTGAGACCTGATATGCTGTGCATGTTCAGGGCTTACAATATCCCCGTTTCCTATGACAGGGATCTTTAACCGCCTCTTTACCCTTAAGATCACATCCCAATCAGCACAACCGGAAAAACCCTGTGTTACAAAACGGGGGTGAACGGTCAGGGCATCTGCCCCGCAGTCTTCCACCATGAGCCCGATCTCCTCTGCCGCAGTACCCCCGGCAGCCCATCCGGAGCGTATCTTAACTGTAAGAGGGACATAACAGACCCTTCTGACAGCGGTGAGAATCTGTCTCACCTTAGTCAGATCATTAAGAAGCGCCCCGCCGGCGCCCGTCTTGATAACCTTCTTGGCAGGACAACCCATGTTGATATCTATAATGTCCGCCCCGTTCTCAACAGCAATCTCCGCGGCCAGGGCCATAGCTTCCGGCCTTGCACCGAATATTTGAACGGCAAGGGGCCTTTCAAAAGGATGACTTTTTAGATAATCCCTGGTTTTTTTATCGCCAAGCACAAGACCCATGGCGCTTATCATTTCAGATGTGACCAAACCCGCACCAAGCTTTTTTACCATCATTCTGAATGGCAGATTAGTGATCCCGGCCATGGGAGCCATAATCAGGCGGTTTTCTAATCTGACATTGCCGATGAAAAACATTTTCAAAAACGTTTAACAGAAAAAGAAGTTAAAAGTTGAAATAATTAAAAAAGTCGCAAATTGAACGACTTAAATTCTTAAATTAGGGGCCGATAGCTTTTTATATCATAAGCCCCACCTCAAAGCCTTCCCGGATCGCATCAAGTGCATGCCTTGGGGCCTTTGCATCCCCAATGGTGTAAGCCTCCGTAACCAGCGATTCCACCTGATTAACTAGTGCATTTTCGGGCCTTGAGCCGACAGCGATAACCACAGTATCCGCCTTCAGAAGCTGAACATTTCCGTCCTTTTCTGTCATCAGTCCTTCCGGCGTTACCTCCACGGCCCTATAGCCCTTTAGCATAGTTACCCCCAGTCGTTCCAGCTCCGCCAGCACGGTCCACCGGGTTGATGCCCCTATGTCCTGACCGAGCTTCATGGTCATCTCAACGACCGACACTTTTTTATCACCCCTGTCCAAAAGGGCGAAAAGCGTATCTATGGTCTCGGCCCTGTTAATCATCAAAAAATGCAGGACCTCGGGCGAAAGCGTTCCCTGCCGGCCGAGGTAGAGCGCTGTCTCCAGCCCCACTGCATTTCCGCCGACTATTACCACCTTATCGCCTGCACTCCCCTTACCCGCCAGGACATCCCATGCATGAAGCACATTTGGTCCGTGAATGCCCGGAACAGAGGGCAATATGGGCGTGGCCCCGGTTGCTATAACAACAGCATCAGGGCTGATATCTTTTACCAGATGGATATCTGCCTCCTTGCCCAGGATTAGCTCCACGTTTAATTCCTTAAGATTATTGAGAAGATCCGATACGGCCGCGACAAGCTCCTGTCTTCCGGGTATATTGCGATTTAAGAGTAATTGTCCGCCAAGATATTCTTTTTTTTCAATAAGCGTCACCTTGTGCCCCCGACCTGCTGCAACGCAGGTGGCCTTCATGCCCGCAGGCCCTCCGCCGATTACCAGCACCTTTTTGGGCCGTGGGGCTGAGCGGGACTCCAGTTCCCACTCTCTTCCCGCCCATGGATTAACAAGGCATGTGGCGGGCTCTGATTTAAAGATACTGTCAAAGCAGCCCTGATTGCACGCCACACAATGATAGATCAGACGTGTCTTTTTCCCGCGGGCCTTTTCCGGGAGTTCCGGATCGGCGATAAGCGCCCTGGCCATGGTTACCAGGTCTGCCTCACGGTTTTTAAGGACCTCTTCGGCCAGGGCCGGATCATTGATCCGGTTGCTTGCAAGGACAGGGACTTTGACCGCGTCCTTTATGCCCTTGGCGAGATAGACAAAGGCCCTATGAGGAACGGACATGGTCAACTGCGGGATGCGGGTCTCGTGCCAGCCGCCGGTCACATTAAAAAGGTCAACACCCGCCTCTTCCAGGGCTGCGGCAAAAGTCTTCGCCTCCTTATTGGTGTTGCCCCCCTCCATAAAATCATTTCCCGCTATACGCATCACCAGCGGGTAGTCGGGCCCGACCGCATCTCTGACTTTTTCCACAACCTCGATGCCAAAGCGCATCCGATTTTCGCAGGATCCTCCGTATAGATCTGGGCGCTGGTTTGTCAGAGGCGAAAAAAACTGGCTTATCAGGTAGCCTGCGCTCCCAAGGATCTCCACTGCGTCAAAACCCGATTCTTTGGCCCTGACGGCCGCCTGGGCAAAAAGCGTCAACAAACGGGGGATCTCTCTGGTATCAAGCGCCCTGGGTGTTTCACCTGTCAGTTTGGAACGAATTGCAGAGGCGGAAAAGGGTGCCTTTCCCCCAATGGTGGAGGAGTGTGTATATCTGCCTGCATGGTAGAGCTGGGCTGCGATCTTGGCCCCGTGGGCCTTTACTGTATCGGTTAGTCTCTTAAGGCCCGGAATGCACCTGTCTTCATTAATCCCTATCATGCTCGGCATCCCGCCATAGTCGTCAAACCGGCAACCCCCTACGATAATAAGGCCCACACCGCCCTTTGCACGGAGTCTGTAAAATTCCGTCAGCCGATCTGTTACTTCTCCCTGCGGCGTATACCCGAGATGCATGGCAGTCATCACAATGCGGTTTCTAAGGGCCATGCCGTTAATATTGATCGGTGAAAACAGATTCTGAAATTCCACTTGGTATCTCCTTTTTAATCAGAGGGGAACAATAGTCTACAGGGGTATACCCGTCAAGCGCTATGGGCGCTCTTCCTCCGCCATTGACCTTTTTTTTATCATTAACCTGATAAATCCATATATACAGACAATGGCCATCAGGGCAAATAATATCTCATAGAGATTATTGCTGAGCTGTGTAAACCACGTTATCCTTTTTCTCACCCAATCCCGCCACTCCATTTCAAGATCATCAAGCGGTATGGAAAGGGCGCTCAAAAAGGCCTTGTTGACGTTTTCACCATTCTTCATATGATTAAGTACCGCAAGGATGCCATCTTTTCCGAACCGGCCTATTAGGTATGAAATAAAGCTCTTGCTCTGCTCATATGCCAAAAGCATTTCCACCTTTTCCTCAGGAAAACTGTTTTTAAGAGAGCGGAGAGGCAAGAATTTTCCCCTCACGGCGAACCGATTCAGGTATGATTGCTTTTGATCCATTATGATATTGCCGATCCAGTCGCTGGCCCACTGGCTGACACCCTCATCCAGCCAACGCGGCAAGGCAGAACCTTTTATATGGTGGTGAAGCAGGAGGTGACACAGCTCATGTTTAAGAGTGCTTCTGATGTTGAAGGGATGCTGCGTCATCTTTAGGTAATCAATCACAATCAAATCATTTGCTGGCTCTGCAAAGGCTACAATCAGGGGATTTGCCATAATGCCGTAACGGCCTCGGTCAAGCGTCAACATTACGGTCGGGCTAAACCCCATGTCCCAACCGAATGACGTTTCTAGCCCGGAGCTTATTTCAGGGTATATCTCTAACACCTCCTCTGCGGCCCGAATCAGGTTTGCATCAAACAGGACAGTGATATCCTCTTTTTCCAGCATTTGAACTTGTCCTCCACGTGTAATGCATACGGAAAAAATAATTACTGCAGGGACAAAAATGGAAAAAAGACCTCTTTTCATTTCTCCTCCAGACACAGCTCAAGCCAAACTGCTGGTTCAACAAATTGTGTTGGTCTCAATAAAACAGGAAATTAGTCCTTCTATCCAATATTACATAAAATTTCTGTTTGCTGCATTATTTTTATAAACGACAATATTTAATCATTACATATGGTTATTCTTAATAATGATAAAATGTCGCTTGCAAATGCAAATAATGATAAAAAAGTAATTGCAATTTATATTGTTTTCATATTTAATGCGCTTGTTAGCTCCATTTTTTGTTTCACTTATTTTTTGGGTGTTTTCATTATGAAAGTAGGAAAGATAGAAAAAAAGGTCCCAGTTCCTGTTGTGCATTCCAAGATCAGGTACCCTTGGCATGACATGAAGGTTGGAGAATCGGTTTTAATAGAGGCCGAGGAAGGAGAATCCTTATTCAACCTGAAAAGGAAAGTCGGCCCGGCCGCGCGCTATTTCGGGGAAAAGACCGGGAGGGCCTTTAAAACCCTCCTTATGCGCGAGGAGAACGGCGTAAGGGTATGGCGGACAAAGTAAAATTTGTTCCTGCCTACAGTGACCCTATTTCCTGAGCCGTTCGAGGCGGGTGCCCGAAGCTATTTTTCCAATACTATTTGTCAGATACAGATCGTGTTTTTTTCAGGGTTGAAAAAATATCTCATTAATCGGACATCCGCCAAGCCTGCTTACACCCATCCTCACTGTTTTATCGCCTCCTGATTTTGCAATTGCAAGGCGCTCTTCTTTGCAGTATAGGGATAGTTCGCCCTCTTCAGGGCCCTTTTCGATTTCATTAATTCGGAACATACAAGATATGAAAACGGTTCACACTGGCCTTGACCGCATGGCCGATAGCCATAAAGATATAAAGGGCGCAAGATTGGGTCTGCTTGCCAACCAGGCCTCCTTGAGCCAAGGTCTGGAAACAGCAAAAGATGTAATTATAAGACTATTCCCAGGTCAACTAAAGGCCCTCTTCGGCCCGCAGCATGGCTATGGTGGTGAGGACCAGGACAACATGATCGAGACGCGCCACTCCAAAGACCCCTCATCCAATATCCCGGTATATAGCCTATATTCTGAGACGAGAGAACCCCTCACCCATATGGTGGAAGATATAGACGCGCTCATAATTGACCTCCAGGATGTCGGCACCAGGGTCTACACCTTTGCCTCCACCATGCTCAATTGCATGAGGTCCATGACAAAATATAAAAAGAAAGTGGTAGTCCTTGACAGGCCAAATCCCCTGGGTGGCAGGATTGTGGAGGGAAACCTGCTTGATCCCGGCTTGCATTCGTTTGTCGGCCCTTATAAAATTCCCATGCGACACGGCCTTACAATGGGCGAAATGGCGCAGATGTTTAACAAGGTGTTTTCCCTGGACTGCGACCTGGAGGTCATACCAATGGGCGGCTGGCGTCGTCACATGCTATGGAATGAGACAGGTCTGAGATGGCTCATGCCTTCCACAAATATGCCCTCTTTTCTTACCGCCGCTGTCTACCCTGGACAAGTGATATGGGAAGGCACCATGATCTCAGAGGGGAGAGGGACGTGCCGGCCGTTTGAGATCTTCGGCGCACCCTATCTGGACACGGCCTTAATACTTAAGAGGCTTGCACCTGAGGCAACCCGGGGTTGTTATCTACAGCAATATTCATTCAGGCCCACATTCAATAAACATCAGGGTGCGCTGTGTAAGGGTTTTATGATACATGTGCTCGATCCGGATTCATATCATCCATACTTCACTTCCTTGTGTATCTTAAAGACAATCATGGAAATACATCCAGCGCAATTTAAATGGAAAGAGCCGCCTTACGAATATGAATATCAAAAGATGCCCATTGATTTGATTCTGGGTGATTCAGCCCTGCGTCAAGGACTTGAATCAGGCGAGGAACCATCTGCCTTAAGGGAAAAATGGCAGGCAGGGCTGGATGCCTATGTCCGATGGAGGGAACCCTTCCTGCTCTACACATAATAAAACCCGGACCATGATCAAGCCTTCACGACCATTGTTGCTCCTTATCCTGGCGGTCTGCCTGGCTCTAGGCAATGCTGTCCGCCACAGGGTAAAGTATGTATATGATGGAGACACGGTGCAGCTTGAAAACGGTCAGCGCCTGAGATACCTGGGGATTAACGCGCCGGAGGTCCGCCACGGGGACCGAAAAGCGGAGCACATGGCCGACGCCGCGCGCAACTTAAACCGTGAACTTGTATTAAATGCGAAAGTCAGCCTGGAGTACGACAAAAGAAGAAAAGACCGTTACGGTCGTCTGCTGGCCTATGTATTTCTCGAGAACGGAGAGACGGTTAACAACATACTCATCCAAAAGGGGCTTGCCCATGTGATGATTAATGATGAAGACATCAAATACAGGGCTCTTCTCCTGGCCAGTCAGAGGACAGCCATAGAAAACAGGATCGGAATCTGGCGGGAATTATTGAAAACAGATCAGAATTCATATCTGGGAAATAGGGCCTCACACAGGTTTCACAAAAAAACTTGCAGGTTTTCAAAAGAGATTAAGAAAATAGTCTGGTTCAAGTCGCGTCGAGACGCTTACTGGGAAGGCTACAGCCCATGCAGGCAATGTAACCCTTGAGATGCTATATATATCGCGTCACACGCCTGTCATTGTAAATGTTGTTGGAAATGACGATCTTTTGTATCTCAGATGAGCCCTCATATATAGTGAATACCCTGGCATCCCTGTAAAACCGTTCTACGGGATATTCTCTGGTGTAACCATAGCCGCCGTGGATCTGTAAGGCCTTTGCCGTAATCCTGTTGGCCATCTCAGAGGCATAGAGCTTTGCCATTGATGCCGTAGTGGTAAAATTTTCTCCCCTGTCTTTCATGCCCGCAGCAGAAAGGGTCAACTGCCTTGCAGCCTCGATTTCCGTGGCCATCTCGGCTATCATCCACCGAAGACCCTGAAACTTTGAAAGCGGCTGGCCGAACTGGAACCTTGACGACGAATACCTGACTGCTGCATCCAACGCGGCCTGGGCCACGCCTATTGACTGCGCGGCAATTCCGATCCGGCCGCCATCCAAGGCCTTCATGGCAATGCCAAAGCCCTCGCCTTCTCTTCCAAGCATTTGGTCAGCAGGAACGCGACAATCTTCAAATATGAGATCCGTTGTATCAGAGGCACGCAGCCCAAGCTTCTCCTCCTCTCTTCCCACAGCAAGTCCAGGTGTTTTCTTAGGCACAATAAATGCACTGATGCCCTGGTGACGCTTAGATGGATCTGTCTTTGCAGTGACGATTACCACCCCGGAATTCTTACCGGAGGTGATGAAGCGTTTGGTCCCGTTTATGACAAAATGGTCGCCTTCCCTGACTGCCGTTGCAGACTGACCGAGCGGATCAGAGCCTGCCTGAGGTTCTGTCAGGCCGAAGGCGCCGATGATATCCCCTGCTGCAAGAGGCTTTAAGAACCGCTCCTTTTGTCCTTCCGTACCGAATCTATACAGGCTTTCGCAGATAATGGAATTCTGCACTGACATCACAACCGCGGTAGAGGCGCAGGAATAGGCGATCTCGGAAAGCGCCAGAACATAGGCGACGGTGTCCGCCCCAGAGCCGTTATACTCAAACGGAATCATCATCCCCATCAGACCAAGGGCGCCCATTTGCCTTAGTATCGCCGCGGGAAATTCTCGATTTCGGTCCCTTACCGCGGCATCAGCGGCAACGACATCCCTGGAAAACTGCCTGACCATGCTCATGATCATCCGTTGCTCGCCGGTAAACTGTTCTGTTATGTCCATTTTCTTACCATACAATGAGAGTTGATGCTTCGGCCTCCATTCAGCCTTAAACATGGCCGGAATCATTGTTATCCAGGGACATAGATGTTGTCAAACAAAGACATGCCTATGGTCTCTTGACATGCTGAACGACTTGGCATAAAGTCGGGAATCAGTCCGCTAACGACAGGATCCCTTCGGTTTCATTCCGGATTCTGATTTCTGGCTTGTAATTATCTACAATTAACCCACAAGTGAAAGGCGTAACATGCAATTTATTGACCTTCCTACACAGCAAAAGAAGATACGCAGCAAAATTGAAGACAACATCAGGGCGGTCCTGGATCACGGCCAGTATATCATGGGGCCGGAAATAGGAGCACTGGAAACAAGGCTTGCTGACTATGTGGGCGCAGGACATGCTATCGGCTGCGCCTCGGGAACGGACGCCCTGTTGCTCGCCCTTATGGCATATGATGTGGGACCGGGCGACGCAATCATAACCACGCCATTTACTTTTATAGCCACTGCAGAGGTGATAAGCCTGCTGGGGGCGACACCTGTCTTTGCCGATATTGATCCAAAGACCTATAATATTGATCCTATAAGACTTGAAAAAACCATCATGGCCCTGATTTCAGAAGGAAGCCCTGATATTCCCATACCCCAGCCGCTGATAATGAATGCCCCTAAACCAAAAGGCATCATTGCGGTTGATCTCTTTGGTCTACCTGCTGATTACGACAGAATTAATGCCATTGCGGCCGAACACGGCCTTTTTGTCATTGAAGATGCGGCCCAGTCATTCGGGGCCGTTTATAGGGGCAAGAGGTCATGCTCATTGGGCAATATCTCCTGCACCTCTTTTTTCCCCGCAAAACCCCTGGGCGGTTATGGTGACGGCGGGATGTGCTTTACCAATGATTCCGGACTGGACGAGATCATGCGTTCCCTAAGGGTCCACGGTCAGGGAAGAGACAAGTATGACAATGTCCGCATAGGAATAAACGGCAGGCTGGACACCCTTCAGGCGGCAATACTGCTCGCCAAGTTCGATATATTTGATGAAGAGATCGCCCTGCGCCAGGAGGTTGCAGGTCTTTACAACAGATACTTTGAAGCGACCGGTGTGCTCACAGCCCCTTATGTGCCTTCCGACTGTCAGTCTGCATGGGCGCAGTACTCCTTGCTTTCAAAGGACAGTCAATCCAGGACGATGTATCAGGAGAAACTAAAAAAGGAAGGCGTCCCAACCGCGATCTATTACCCAAAGCCCTTGCACCTTCAGGAGGCTTTTGCACATCTTGGCTACAAGCAGGGGGCATTTCCTGTTACAGAGGACTGCGCTTCACGGATCTTCAGCCTGCCCATGCATCCGTATCTAACAACGAAGGATCAGGAAAGGATCTGCAAGGCGTGTATTTCCTGAGCAAAAAACCGACCTCATTTTTCACTGTAAAAAGACCTCAGATAGTTTTCGTCCTTTGGAGACAGGTTGAACTTGAGGGCTGCCTTTTCGATCAGCGAAAATACTGATGCATTTTCATCCTCTTGCTTTATTTCGGAGATCCATTTCACCGCCTGTCGGATCTTTTCTCCTTCCGGTATGATTGTAGCCATATATGAACTCCTATTTAAAAGGCCTTTCCCTTTCAGGCATGGTTTATCACGGAAACATCGCCGTTTAAAACCCTGTGTTCCACCCCTCGGTCATCCAGGACAATCAGTGCCCCTTTCCGATCTATCCTTATGGCCTTTCCCTTTACCCTTTCGCCGGCCATCTCAATTTCAACCTTATTGTTGAAAAGCATTGATCGCCTGTTCCATGCCTCATATACTTCATTAAGGTCAGAGAGTTTACCGTCCTGATAAAATGAATCAAATCTTTTTAATAATTCGATCAACAACCATTCCCTGTCAACATACCTGCCGGAGGCCTCCAAAAGACTTGTTGTCTCATAGAGGACAGGTACATCATCCGCAGGCCTCCAGTTGACATTAAGTCCTAGCCCCAGGATCATATAATCCACAAAAGGGCCGCTGACCGAAAATTCTGTCAGGATTCCCCCCAGTTTTTTTCCTTCAAGGTAGAGGTCATTTGGCCATTTTATCATTACCCTTAAATCGCACACCGCTTCTGCCGCATAGGAGACGGCAAGGGCAAAGGCCATTGTGAGCGAAAAGGCGTCCTCCGCGGGCACCTGCGGCCGGATCAGGACCGACAGCAGGAGATTGACATTACCTTCTGAAAGCCAACTCCTCCCCATCCTTCCCCGGCCCTGACTCTGCTGTTCTGCAACTACAACCGTATTGTCAGGCGCGCCGTTGGCAGCAAGGGACTTGGTTATTGCATTTGTAGATCCGATGGTGTCATACCATAAGAGGTTTCCAGCAAAAGGGGAGGCCCCCAACTTGCTGCTAATATAGTCCGTTTGAAGGGGTTGTCTTTCCAACTCTTTTGGCTTCCTCATCAGTGTTCGAGTTCCGCCTTAAGCCCCCTGCTCATCAATTCCTTGACAGCCTCTTTCGGATTCTTCCCCTCGTATAGTATCTGATAGACCTGGGTTGTTATGGGCATATCCACACCCATTTTTTTTGCCAGTTCATAGGTAGACCTGGCTGTCTTGATCCCCTCCGCCACCATTGTCATCCCATGGGTGATTTCATCAATACTTCTGCCTCTACCAATCTCAAGACCTACGGTCCTGTTTCTGCTCAAATCCCCGGTGCACGTAAGCACCAGATCTCCCATCCCTGCAAGACCTGCAAATGTATGCGGATTCGCCCCCATGGCGACACCCAGCCGGGTTATCTCTGCCAGGCCCCTTGTTATCAATGCGGCCCTTGCATTGAGTCCGAATTTCAGTCCGTCCGCAGCGCCCGCCGCAATGGCGATAACATTCTTAAGCGCTCCGCCCAGTTCAACACCGATTACATCCCGACTGACATACACACGGAAAAAATCCGTATTGAACAGCCTCTGCAACCTCTCTGCATGTTGTATATCAGGGCAGGCGACAGTAACAGCCGTAGGCAGTTTCCTGCTGACCTCCTTGGCAAAGCTGGGGCCATCAATGCAGGCAAAATCTTTCATATACATTTCCGGTAGTATACTTGCGGTTACCTGCGACATCACCATCAAAGACTGGTTTTCTATTCCCTTTGTGGCGGATATGATGGACATATTCTCCTGCATATGAGGCTTGAGATCCATCAGGACCTGCCTGAAGACATGAGAGGGAACCACCATCAGCACAAGCTCGCGGCCGTCCAATGCATCTTGAAAGGTTCTTACCGGTTTTAAACGCTCATCCAACAACACATCAGGCAGAAAGACCTTGTTAATATGAGCTTCTTGGATCTGATTAAACACCTCTTCTTCCCTGACCCAAAGGTTTACATCCACCCCCTTTTGGGCCAGGAGATTGGCAAGAGCTGTCCCCCAGCTTCCCGCACCTATTACCGCCACTGTTGATATTTCATCTGTTGTCACAGGATTCCTCATTGAACCGAATATACACCTAATCTTCCTCCATCACCTTTGCTACTCCAATGACCTTTTCGCCCTGCCCGAGATTTATAAGTTTAACGCCCTGGGTATTGCGACCTATTATGGAGATATCTGCAACCCGCAACCTTATTATCTTTCCCTGATCTGTAATGATCATCAATTGATCAACCTGAGATACCTGGCAGGAATAGACTATAAGGCCGTTTCTCTCTGTAGTCTTTATAGTCAATATCCCTTTGCCGCCCCTGGTCTGCCGCCGGTATTCATCTGTATTAGTCCTTTTACCGTATCCATTTTGAGTAACAGTCAAAATTGTTGCGCCTTCTCCGCTGTCAAGGACCTCAAGGCCTACAACTGAATTTCCGGGCTCAAGCCTTATTCCGATATTACCTGTCGCAACCCTGCCCATGTTTCTTAATTCAGATTCATGGAACCTGATGGATTTACCGTCTTTTGTGGAAAGAAATATATCCTGTTCACCGTTTGAAATACGCACTGCAATCAACTCATCATCCTCTCTGATATTGAGTGCAATAATGCCAGCGGATCTCGGATGGCTGAAAGACGCAAGGTCTGTCTTTTTAATCAGCCCGTTCTTGGTCGCCATTACCACATATCTTTCCTGTTCAAAATCCCTCACAGATAATGTGGCGGCCACGCGTTCCCCATTTTTTAGATCCAGCAGATTTACAATGGCCTTGCCCCTGGATATGCGGCTCCCCTCCGGGATTTCATGCACCTTTTTCCAATAGACGCGGCCCAAACTGGTAAAGAAAAGCAGGTAGTCATGAGAGGAGGCGACAAACAAAAGCTCGATAAAATCCTCTTCTTTGGGTCTGGCCCCTGTCAAACCCTTTCCGCCCCGGCGCTGTGCCCTATAGAGGCTGACAGGATTTCTCTTTATGTAGCCCTCATGGCTGAAGGTTACCACCATATCTTCTTCGGCGATCAGATCTTCAACATCAATGTCTTCCACGTCTTCGATGATCTCTGTCCTGCGTTCATCTCCGTATTGTTCCTGCACCAGTTTTATCTCATCCTTTATTATCTGAAGGACCAAAGCCGGGTTTTCTATAATCTCCTTGAATCTGGCAATGTCCTTTATCAGATCCCGGTGTTCGCTGTTGATCTTTTCTCGCTCAAGGCCGGTCAACCTCTGCAGCCTCATTTCCAATATTGCCTGGGCCTGTATATCAGATAAGGTAAATTCATTTATCAGCCTGCTTTTTGCCTCCTTGGGATCGGGCGAGGTTCTGATCAACTCGATTACATCGTCAAGAAAATCAAGGGCCTTTTTGAGTCCTTCAAGGATATGTGCCCGTTCTTCCGCCTTTTTAAGGTCGTAGATTGTCCTTCGTATTACAATCTCGCGGCGGTGATATATAAACTGTTGGAGGATATCCTTTAAAGTGAGGACCTGAGGACGACCGTTTACAATGGCGAGCAATATTATCCCGAATGAAGTCTCCATTTGGGTGAACTTGTAAAGGTTATTGAGGATCACCATTGCAACTGCGTCTCGTTTGACCTCTATTACAATCCTCATTCCTTCTCTGTCGGATTCGTCCCTGATCTCGGAAATACCATCTATCTTTTTTTCCTGAACCAGTTCGCCGAATCTCTCAAGGAGTCTGGTCTTGTTTACCTGATAGGGAATCTCAGATATAATAATTTTTTCTTTATTATTTGCGAGCTTCTCAATAAAGGCCCTTCCTCTTATTCGTATAATACCCCTTCCTGTTGTATAGGCCTCTTGAATTCCCCTCCTTCCAATAATAAAACCTGCGGTTGGAAAATCAGGTCCGGCTATATCCCTCATCAGCTCTGTTATACTACTATCAGGATTATCAATAAAATTCCTGATTGCGTTACACACCTCTGTCAGATTGTGGGGCGGTATATTTGTCGCCATGCCGACCGCTATACCGGATGAGCCGTTTAATAGGAGATTAGGGATAGTAGTAGGCAGCAATACAGGCTCAAGGAGTGATCCGTCGTAGGTAGGTATGAAATCAACAGTCTCCTTTTCCAGATCAGACAGGAAATCCTGTGCAAGCCTGGTCATCCTGACCTCTGTATACCTCATCGCAGCCGGAGGATCACCGTCAACAGAGCCGAAATTTCCCTGCCCGTCCACCAATTGATATCTCATGGAGAAATCCTGGGCCATTCTGACTATCGTATCATATACAGCCGTATCTCCATGGGGATGGTATTTACCTATAACATCGCCGACAACCCTGGCTGATTTTTTAAAGGACTTGTTAAAATAATTTTTAAGCTCATGCATGGCGAAAAGCACACGCCTGTGCACAGGCTTGAGCCCGTCTCTGACATCAGGGAGAGCCCTGCCCACGATCACGCTCATGGAGTATTCGAGATAAGACTTCTTCATCTCTTCTTCTATGCTTACAGAAGCATTATTCAGGTCCAGAATCATTCTTGCTCTCCGGTTATATTATCCATTAAATCATACGTAAACATCAGATATCCAGCTCTGTAACTTCAAGGGCATTATTCTGGATAAAGTCCCTCCTCGGCTCCACCTTGTCTCCCATAAGGATGGTGAATATTTCTTCTGCCTCAACACCGTCTTCTATCCTGACCTTCAAAAGAATCCTTTTTTCCGGATCCATTGTCGTAGACCAGAGCTGATCGGGATTCATTTCACCAAGTCCTTTGTACCTCTGTATTGTTACACCCTTCTTTGCATTTTCCATCAGGATGTTTAAAAGATCTTGTGGTTTATCAATGTGTTTCTTTTCACCACTGCCGGTCATTGTATAACATCCATTATGTAATACCCTAAAATCATCTGATATTTCAATTAGGTTTCTTAATTCCGGGGAGGAGTAGAAGTCCCAGCTCACATGGAAGCCTTGGCCGCCATTTCTCGTCTCTGAAATAAAAAACTTGTAATATCCATCCTGTTCGTCAAATTCAAGGTTGCTTATATTAAAGCCTGAGCCTGCCGCCCTTTCAAAAAGGCCTTCCATATATTGCCTGTTTTTAAATATCCTCCTGTCGTCAATACCCTGGGAGGCCAAGAATTCCAGAAATTTTGAGCTGTATCCTCTCCTGACCATCCTTCCAATATTATCATAAAACCTGACCAGATTTCCGATGAGTTTAGATATCCGTTTTCCAGAATACTCGGTTCCGTCATTGAGAAAGATCTTCTCTGTTTCACCTATTTTTTCTAAGAGAAAGCCATTAAGGCCCTCTTCATCTTTGATATACATCTCCTTTTTTTTGTCCTGTATTCTGTACAGAGGGGGCTGGGCTATATAGACATATCCCTTATCAATCAACTCAGGCATCTTTCTGAAAAAGAATGTCAACAACAGGGTCCTTATGTGGGCGCCGTCCACATCAGCATCGGTCATTATAATGAGTTTGTGATACCTGAGAGAATCAACATTATAATCCGTATCGCCGATTCCTGTCCCGAATGCAGCGATCATGGTCCTGATCTCTTCACTTGAGAGCATCTTATCAAAGCGCGCCTTTTCAACATTTAAGATCTTTCCCTTTAAGGGCAAAATCGCCTGGAACCTCCTGTCCCGTCCCTGTTTTGCAGAGCCCCCTGCAGAATCTCCCTCTACGATAAAAAGCTCACTCTTACTGGGATCTGTCTCCTGACAATCAGCAAGTTTTCCGGGCAATGAATGATTGGCTAGCACCCCTTTTCTTCTTGCAAGCTCCTTTGCCTTTCTTGCCGCCTCTCTTGCCCTTGCTGCGTCAATTACCTTTGAAAGAATAGCCTTTATTACAGCAGGGTTTTCTTCAAAATATGTACCAAGCCCGTCGTTTACCTGATTTTCCACTAACCCCTTTATTTCACTGTTTCCCAGCTTTGTCTTTGTCTGACCTTCAAACTGGGGGTTAGGCAACTTGACGCTGACAACAGCGGTCAAACCTTCCCTGACATCATCTCCTGAAAGTTTTTCCTTCAAATTCTTTCCCAGGGGGGAATTCTGTAAGTATTGATTAATACTCCTGGTCAGTGCGGATTTAAAACCTATAAGATGTGTGCCTCCTTCGGTCGTATTGATGTTGTTTGCGTAAGTAAAGAGATTTTCTTTATAAGAATTGTTGTACTGAAATGCAATTTCAGTCAGAACTCCATTCTTTTCACCTGATATATAAATAGGGTTTTTATGGAGTACCTCTTTATTGGTGTTGAGATATTCCACAAAGGATTTTATTCCGCCTTTGTAAGTAAAATCTTTTTTTCTCCCGGTATTCTCATCAAAGATCGTTATCTCAACTCCTTTGGTAAGAAAAGATAACTCTCTCATCCTCTTTGCAAGGGTATCGAAATCAAACTCCGTAGTTTCAAAGATAGTAGTGTCAGGAAGGAAATGCACCCTTGTCCCCCTCCTCTTAGTCGTTCCCCTGAGCTCCAAGGCTGAGGCGGTCACCCCCTTCTCGTAACGCTGATAATAGATATTTCCATCCCTAAAGACTTCTACTTCCAGATATTCCGAAAGGGCGTTTACCACAGATACCCCTACCCCATGGAGTCCGCCGGATACACTGTATATCTTATTATCGAATTTGCCTCCTGCATGGAGTTTGGTCATTACCACTTCAAGAGCAGACATATTCTCTGTCTTGTGCATGTCAACAGGTATGCCGCGACCATTGTCCAATACAACAATACTCTGATCGCTCAATAGTTGAACATCTATCTGATCGCAAAAACCTGCCAAGGCCTCATCTATACTGTTGTCCACCACCTCATATACAAGATGGTGCAGGCCTTCAAATGACGTGTTTCCGATATACATGGCAGGTCTTTTACGAACAGCACTAAGACCCTCCAGCACCTTTATATCCGATGCAAGATAACTTCCATTCTCTTCATCCATATTCAAAACCAAATATACTATTTAATAAAACTTATATTGTCATGGGCATTAGCAGACCGAGAAAACCGTTGTCCGCATCCCCCTTAATTATGGTGGGTCTTTTTCTTTCGGCAAACGACAAATGAACTGTATCGCTTTCCATTGACTGTATCATCTCAATAAAATACTGCGGATTAAACCCCACCTCTCTCCTTTCGCCATTGTATGACACATCCATTTTTTCCTGAGCATCTCCCAGGTCAGGGTTGGTTGAAACCAGTTCCATGGAATCATCTTCAAGGATAATTTTTACAGCCCTGTATCTGTCATTAGTCAAGATCAACATCCTTCTCATTGCCTCTAAAAGAGATATCCTGTCTACATCTATGACAAATTCTTCATGTTCAGGGATAACTGCTTGATAGTCTGGAAATTTTGTCTCCAGCAAACGCACGACAAGAAGGCTGTTTTCTCTCTTTGCAACGCAATGATTTGCCTTAAAACCTATCTGGATATGTCCCCCTTCAATGCCCATTTTATTTAATTCCAGCATGCCCTTTTTAGGAATCATTATTCCATCACCAAGTTCCAGAGTTTCAAGACCCTCAACCGCCTTGTCAACCATTGACAAACGATGTCCGTCGGTTGCGACAAATCTTAAAACCTGATTGCCGTCAATATCCACTTTCTGTACAAATACCCCGGAAAGCTTAAAACCGGAATCCTCTCTTGTTACGGAATAAACCGTCTTATTTATCATCTCTCTAAGTATCTCGCCTTCTATCTGCACCATGGAAACCCCTTCAGGTTCGGCAAATACAGGGTACTCATCCGCAGGCAGGCATGCCAGATTGAATCGAGCCACACTGTCTGATATAAAAATCCAATTATTTTCCTTTTCTTTTATATGAATATTTGGTGCTTTACTTTCCTTTAGAATCTCAAATAATTTTCTAGCAGATATTGTAACGCTTCCCTCCTCAATAACCTCGGCAGGCAATATCTGCTGAAAACCCAGTTCCAGATCGGTAGCCGAAACATGGACTGCAGAAGGACCTACTGAAAGTAAAATTGTTGAAAGGATGGGCATTGTGCTTTTTCTTTCAGTAATGCTTTGAACTTTTGATACACATTTATAGAGTTCTTCTCGATCAATTTTTACTTCCATGAATGCCTCCGCAAAAAGGTCTTTTTTTATTATTGGTTAACATATTACATCTAAAAATAATAATAAAGAGGCTGTGAAATTGTCTGACAATAGAATATCCTTTTGAAATGCAAATGGATTTTTTTAGTATATTTTCAAAGAATATCTGTCATATCCTTAAATTGAACAACCCGTTAGAACCTGACAGGACCTTTTAAAAAGATTCTGACAGAGTTTTAAAATATCATTGTTCATAATTTATAAGCCCTGTGAAAGAAGATTCTGTAACTTATTTAAGTCATCTGTAAGTGTGTTGTTTGATTCTTTATCTCTGTTAATGCATTTGACTGCATTGATAATAGTGGAATGATCTTTATTGCCAAATGCCTTTGCGATTTCTTTGTATGATAATCCTGTCAGTTTCCTGCTTAGATACATAGAGATATGTCTGGGATATGAGTACCGATGAGTCTTTTTATTTGATAAAAGCTCCGCCAAGGAGATTTTAAAATACTCCGCGGTGATCTTTTGAATATCATCCACAGCGATGTTGCTGACATGTTTGTTTGATAATAGTGATTTTACTAGAGATATATTAATCTCTTTTTTATTAAGCGAAACATAAGCACCTATTGTTACTATATGCTGAAACAGGTTTTTCAGGTCATATGAGGAACTTGCCAGAAAAAAGGCCACATCATCCGGGATGGATATTTTTTCATCCTTACCTTTTTTCTTTATAATTTTCATCCTTGTCTTCGAGTCAGGGTTCTTGATCTCTGCAAGAACCCCCCATTCCAATCTCGACCTCAGCTCAGGCATCAGGTTTTTTATAAGCCCTGGCGGCAGTTTTCCAGCCAATGCAATATATTTTTTGGATTCCAAGTAATTATTGATTATAGATATCAGCTCCTTTTGTAGTTTTTCTCTGCCGGATATCAAATGAATATCGTCAATAAGTAATAAATCAGAATTATTATAGCTAGCTCTAAATTTAATTAAATTTCTATTTTTTGCTGAAATTGAGAAATCTGATGATAGTTGATCTATTGATACATATATGATATTTGATTCGGGATTATTAATAACTACTTGATTTCCGATGGCATTTAAAAGATGAGTCTTACCACAAACAGAGCTGCTGAAAATATATAACGGGTTGTAAATTGTTGAGTTTTTACCAACTATATCAGAGGCGGAAGAATAGGCAAATCGGTTGCCTTTTGCTATAACAAAATTGCTGAACGTAAAGGACTTATTTAAGTTATTAGCACCAACTACTATAGGTTGATTTTTATACTGAAAAGAGCTTGTCTTTCCCGGCGTTATTTGTGCATAAATAAATCGAATCTCCGGAAGACAACTTAGATGGTTTTTAAAACAGTCTTTTATATTGGCAAGATAGTTTTCTGTAAGCCAGCTTGCAATGTACTTGTTTGGGACCTCTATCACGGCAATGTCTTTGTCCAGGCTGATCAGGGAAGTGTTGGCAAACCAGGAGCCGATCTCTGATTTTGAAACCACACCGCTTAGGGTTGAGGTAATCTGGTCCCAAATAGTTTTTGTATTCATCACAGTCGCTTATATAGGTATAGTAAAAAGTTTATAGCACCAGATATTGTATTAAAATCCTGGTTATATATCAACAAAAATATGACTTAACAATGGGGGGATAATGACTTATTCAATTGGTTTTGCAGGAAAAGGCGGCACAGGAAAGACGACTGTAGCAGGGCTTCTTGTCAAGTACCTTGTGGAAAACAAAAAAACGCCTGTGTTGGCGGTTGATGCTGATTCAAATTCAAATCTGAATGAGGTATTGGGTCTTGAGGTGACAGAGACCTTGGGCGATGCAAGAGAGGAAATGAAACGCGGTGTATCAAGCGGCATGACAAAAGATATTTTTATGGAGATGAAAGTCCAGCAGGCAATTGTCGAGTCAAAAGGTTTTGACCTGGTGGTGATGGGAAGACCTGAAGGAGCCGGATGCTATTGCGCGGCAAATACCCTGCTGACAGCATTTCTTGAAAAACTAACTGATAACTACAAATATGTTGTTATTGATAATGAGGCGGGGATGGAACATATCAGCCGTCTGACCACAAATAATATAGACCTGTTGATTGCGGTTTCCGACCCTACCCGAAGGGGAATACAGGCGGCATCGCGGATTATGGAACTTACCGATGAACTGGGTCTGAATATTAAGAGAAAATGCCTGATCGTCAACCAAACCAGGCAAGGGCAGGAAGAGTCAATATTACAGGCTGTTAAAGAACATAAACTTGAGCTGATAGGCACTGTCCCTGAAGACGATAAGTTGCAGGAGTTAGATCTCAAAGGAATTCCCACTGTGCAACTGGGCCCGGAAAGCCTAGCTGTTTCAGCGGCATATAAGATATTTGATGGGCTTTTTAAAAAATAGTGTCCATATATTGTACTTTATTTAATCAATTTATACAATATATAGAAAAAAGAATTTACTTGAAACTGTTTTAAATCATTAGAAAAATTACTTGACAACGAGCGCATGTTTATTTATTTTCGAACCCAAATTTTATATTGAAGAAACCGTAATTTTTGTAATTGATTGTTATAATTTTCACAATTAACTCAGGAAGATAAGTATCTTTAATTAAGTCAATGGATCGCGGCCATTGTTTCGTGCCGCGAATTTATTTTCACCAAACTGAGATATTATCCAGAAAAGGAGGTAGAACATTGGCCTTTGAGATTCCCAAACAGCCCTATTCCGGAAAAATAGGGGAAACAAAGATAGGAACAGGGGGTGGTGCTGTTACTCTTGGGGGAGAAGACTCATATCCATTTCATCTTTTTGAGGGCAAGATGCCTAACCAACCAAAGATTGCCATGGAAGTATGGGACTATGATCCCTCGGAAGAATGGCCTGCCGCAGCGGTTGCGCCCTTTAAAGACGTTATATCTTCACCAGAAAAATGGGCAAAAAAGTGTGTGGAAAAATACGGCGCAGACATAATTGTTCTTCAACTCAAGAGCACTGACCCTAATGGGATGAACAGAGATGCAAATGAGGCAGCGGAAGTAGCAAAAAAGGTCTCAGACGCTGTAAAGGTGCCATTGGTTGTCCTGGGCACGGCAAACGCCCAGAAAGACGAAGATGTCTTAAAAAAGATATCAGAGCTCTGTGAAGGAAAAAACGTCGCCTTGGGGCCTGTGGAAGAAAAAAACCACAAGGGTATCGGCGCCAGTGCCTTGGGCTACGGTCATACCATAGTCGCATCCACACCCATTGATGTTAACCTTGCAAAACAATTAAATATTCTCCTTGCCAATCTTGGCGTTAAGAGCGACAAGATCATAATTGATCCGACAACCGGCGGCCTTGGCTACGGTCTGGAATACAGTTATTCCGTCATGGAACGTATCATGATGGCGGCCCTGACCCAGGACGACGATAAACTGATGCTCCCCATGATAAACAACGTGGGAAACGAGGTCTGGAAGAGCAAAGAGGCAAAACAGACCATTGAAGATGCGCCCACCCTGGGCGACCCCGAAAAGCGTGCAGTATTAATGGAAACCGTTGCCGCAGTAGCTTATCTGATGGCCGGCTCAAACGTGCTGATCTTAAGACACCCGGAGACCGTACGGCTTATCAGGTCCTTTATCGGACTTATGACAAACGGAGGAAGCGCCGGCGATATCCAAGGAATAGCCAAGAATCTGGAACCGGCTGCTGTGGATCTTATAGCTCTTTCACCCAAACCAAACTTGGATTTTGGCAAGGCAGAAGAGGCACCAAAGGAAAAACCCAAGGCGGCCAAGAAAGAGGCCCCGGCTCCCAAGGCAGCCAAAGCGGCCCCAGCCCCGGCACCAAAGGTGGAAAAGAAGGTAGAGGAAAAACCCAAGGTAGAGGCAGCCCCGAAACCCGTGGAAGATGCCAAGGCAAAGGCAGAAGCAGAGGCAAAGGCCAAAGCGGATGCTGAAGCCAAGGTAAAGGCAGACGCAGAGGCAAAGAAAAAGGCAGAAGCGGACGCCAAGGCAAAGGCAGAGGCGGATGCCAAGGCAAAGGCACAACAGGAAGCCGATGCAAAGAAGAAGGCAGAGGCAGACGCAAGGGCAAAGAGAGACGCAGAGGAAGCCGAGCTGAGACTGAAAAGGGCTGAAGAACGCGAGAAGCTTTCGGCCGCAAGAGAAGGCAAAGAAAAAGAAGTATCCATGACACCTTCATCTGAACAGAAAAATGAACAGGAAAGAATCATTGAAAGGTTGAACAGGATACACAGACGAATTCCCTTGTACAAATGGAATTAGTCTGGAATAGCTTATGCTAAAAGTAAGGCTATTTTTGACTTTTGATTGTACATGCCAAGTAAACATAATAATGAGGAGGAACCTCTAATGGCAGAAGAAAAGATAACGAAGGCGGCTGATACGGAAAAGGCGGCAAAGCTGGCTGATCCGGTTGAGGCTTCCATGGATATTGCAACCCAGGAGATGATCGAAAGGTCACACAAACTGGGCATAGATACGGTATTTGACAGAGCAGTGAGCATGAAACCCTGTAACATCGGAGTTCAGGGCATCTGCTGTAAAAACTGTGCGATGGGGCCATGTCGTCTTCCATTACCAAAGGGTGGAATTCAAGGGGAAGATACGAGAAAAGGTCTGTGTGGCGCTAGCCCGAACACCATTGCAGCCCGAAACTTTATCAGAATGATCGCAGGCGGTGCAGCTGCACACTCTGATCACGGTAGAAGTGTGGCAGAGGTCTTTATGGCGGCAGCTAGAAAAGAATCTGATGCCTATAAGATAAAAGATACTGTAAAACTCCTTGCGGTCGCACCCCACCTTGGTGTTGCCACCAAAGTGGAAGTTGACGGTGAAGAAAAGGACAGGGATATTGACGAGATCGCTTTGGAGGTTGCTGAAAAGGCCTTGAACGAATGGGGCAAGGCCGAGGGAGAACTCCTATATCTTAAGAGGGCGCCCGAGGCTTTGTATGAAAAATGGAAAAAACAGGGCGTGCTCCCAAGGAACATTGACAGGGAAATCGTAGAGATAATGCACAGAACCCATATGGGCGTGGACCAGGATTACAGAAACCTGATCAAGCAAGGCACCAGGGCAGCCCTTGCAGACGGATGGGGCGGCTCGATGCTTGCCACCGACCTTCAGGATATACTCTTTGGGACACCTTCTCCTCTCCAATCCGAGGCAAATCTCGGCATCATGAAGGAAGACCATGTCAATATTATCGTTCATGGTCATGAGCCTGTGCTTTCTGAAATGATTGTTGCGGTTTCACAAAAACCCGAGATCATTGAATACGCAAAATCAAAAGGCGCAAAAGGCATTCAACTGGGTGGTATCTGCTGCACAGCCAATGAGATCCTTCAGCGCCATGGCGTACCTCCTGCAGGTACATTTCTGCAGCAGGAACTGGTGATTATCACCGGTGCCTGTGATGCAATGGTTGTAGACATCCAGTGTGTGTTTCAGAATCTCGCCAATGTGGCAAAGTGTTTCCACACCAAGCTGATTACAACTCACCCCATCGCGAAGATGGAGCAGGATAATGTTATACACATCGAATTTGATGAGCACTATGCGCTGCAGGATGCTGAAAAGATCGTAAGGATGGCAATAGATAACTTTAGTAACCGCGGCACCGAGGTCATGATTCCGAAGTACAAGGCAACACAGATTGCAGGCTTTGGTGTTGAGTCAATAGAGTATCACCTTGGCGGCATGTTCCGCGGTTCTTATTACACCCTGAACGATAATATTATCAACGGCCGGATAAGAGGCGTTGCAGGTGTGGTCGGATGCAACAATGCCAGAACAAGGCATAATGAGGCCCACATCACTGTTGTAAAAGAGTTGATAAAGAATGATGTCCTGGTACTTACCACAGGCTGTAACGGCATTGCCTGCGCAATGGAAGGACTGCTGACTCCTGAAAGCGCCGCGGTTTATTGCGGCCCAGGTCTGGCAGAGGTTTGTGAGACTGTCGGTATCCCACCAGTCCTCCATCTTGGTTCATGCGTTGATAACAGCCGTATCCTCCTGGCTGCTACAGAGGTGGTGAAGGCGGGAGGCCTTGGCAAAGACATATGTGATCTGCCGGTCGCGGGAAGCGCTCCGGAATGGATGAGTGAAAAGGCCATTAGTATTGGTCAATATGTTGTTGCCTCAGGCATATACACGGTGTTCGGCGTAACCCTTCCCACATCAGGCGCCCCCGTATTCGAAAACTACATAACAAAAGAGCTCGAAAAGTTGTACGGCGGTATGTGGGATATTGAGCCTGATCCAATAAAACATGCACACTTGATGATTGCCCATATTGACAAAAAGCGCAAGGAGTTGGGCATTGACAAGGCCAGGGAAAGGGTCATGATGAGCATGGCGGATCGTCAGGCATTGGGATTATAATAAAAATCCTCAACGAAGGAGGAAGAAAATATGTCTAAGTTAGTTGCATTTGCTGTCATTCAGGGCGGCTATAAGGTTGTATCAACGGTTGAAGGAGAGCTGCGTAATGCCCTAGAGTCCTATAGTGCAGATACAAAGATCGGCTTTGGCAACACTGCCTATTATCTCCCGGTCATCTATTCTCTTACAGGAATGAAGTGTGAGACACTGGAAGACCTTAAAAAACCCATGGAATTCGCCAGGGGTCTTTTGCCCCCACATGTAAAAAACAAGCACCATTTACCCTATCTCGGGCCACTGCTGGATGCCGGCATGGCTGCCCTCTTTGCCTATGAGATCAGCGAGGCCATACGTATTCTGAGGGAGCCGGACTTTTATACATTTACAGAAGAACCGGACATTGATGCGGGAAAGATCTGGGTCGGTCCTGCTGATGATATCATCCTGCGAAAGAGGGGTGTGGAATTTGTTGATGGCTCAGCCCCAGGTTTTGCCGCCATGGTCGGCGCTGCGCCCAATGCACAGATCGCCAAGAAACTGGTTGAAGAATACCAGAAGAGGAGCCTCTATATCTTCTGTGCTGCCCACCACAATGGGACAAGTGTGGCGGAGCAGTGCCTTGAGGCCGGCATGCAGATAGGGTGGAACACCAGGATCGTACCGTTCGGGCCTGATATCTCTTCCGCCATCTTTGCCCTTGGCTTTGCAAACAGGGCCGCCATGGCCTTTGGCGGTGTAAAACCAGGGGACTACAAAAAGATCCTTCTTTATAATAAGGACAGGATCTTTGCATTTGTAAACGCCTTGGGCGATGTGGGAACTGAATGGGCGGTTGCGGCCGCTGGTTGCGTAAGCTGGGGCTTCCCCACGCTTGCCGACACCGATATTCCGGAGATCCTGCCTACCGGTATCTGTACATATGAACATGTGGTTGCTAATGTCAGCCCTGATGAGATGTGTGAAAAGTCTATTGAGATCAGGGGCCTTAAGGTTTCGGTTACGGAGATAGACATCCCATGTGCCTTTGGTCCGGCATTTGAGGGTGAGCGTGTCAGGGGAGAAGACCTTTACTGTCAGACGGGTGGCGGCAAGACACAGTGTACCGAACTTTGCAAGATGGCAGAGATGAATGAGATCGAGGATGGAAAGGTCCAGGTCATCGGCCCTGATATCCCGGATATGAAACCTGGAGACCGATTCTACCTGGGCATTTATGTGCAGGTGGCAGGTCGAGAGTTTCAAACAGATTTTGAGCCGATCCTGGAACGTCAGATACATCACCTGACAAACTATATCCAGTATATCATGCACATCGGACAGCGTGATATTTCATGGGTGCGTGTAAGTAAGGCCGCTGTTGAGAAGGGCTTTACCCTGAAAGACATCGGCGTTGTCATTCACGCCAAATTCCATCAGGATTTTAAAAAGATTGTGGATAAGGTACAGGTAACCCTGTATACAAATAAAGAAGATGTTGAAAAACTCACAAAAAGGGCAAGGGCCGAATATAAGTTAAGAGATGATCGTGTCGAAAATATGCGGGATGAAGACGTGGATACCTTTTACTCATGCACCCTTTGTCAGTCCTTTGCACCCAGCCATGTGTGTACAGTCAGTCCTGAAAGAACAGGCCTTTGCGGCGCATACAACTGGATGGATTGTAAGGCCTCCTTTGAAATCAACCCCACAGGCCCCAATCAGCCTGTAAAGATCGGTGAATGCCTTGACCCGGTTCTTGGTCAGTGGAAAGGGGTCAATGAGTTTGTTACAAAGGCCTCCAGGGGAACAACTACGCATTACAATTTCTACTCAATGGTTTACGACCCGATGACCACATGCGGTTGCTGCGAATGTATTGCGGCAATGCTTCCAGGCTGCAACGGCGTCATGACCGTGGGCAGGGACTACAATGGTGATACGCCCTGCGGCATGAAGTTCACCACACTTGCGGGTGTTATGGGCGGCGGGGCTTCATCCCCGGGTTTTGTCGGGCACTCCAAGTTCAATATCACCCAGGGTAAGTTTATCAAGGGCGACGGCGGACTCCTTCGTATGGTATGGATGCCGAAGATACTGAAAGAAGAAATTAAGGACAGGATCATGAAGCGCGCAGCGGCGCTTGGGGTTCCGGACCTTTATGACAAGATCGCGGATGAAACAGTGGGTACCACAGAGGAAGAGATACTCCCGTTCCTCCAGAAGGTAGGGCACCCTGCATTAAGCATGGATCCTATTGTTGGATAATATTAAATCTTGCACAGGTCTTCAGCGCTCTTACTTGGAGCGCTAAGACCCTGTTCTATTACGATGAGGAGTAAATTATGGGACTAACTGGAATTCAGATTTTTAAGTTGTTGCCCAAGACAAACTGTACGGAGTGTGGGGTCCCGACATGTCTGGCCTTTGCCATGAACCTGGCGGCAGGCAAGGCGGAGTTGGATTCGTGCCCCTACGTTTCTGATGAGGCAAAGGAACAGCTTGCTGAGGCCTCTGCTCCGCCGATCAGGCCTATCGCCATCGGCGCAGGTGTCAGGGCATTTAAGGTCGGCGGTGAAACCGTGATGTTCAGGCACGAAAAGACCTTTTATAATCCCACTGCACTGGCGGCGATGGTCTCTTCAGACATTGCCGCTGACGCCCTGGACAAGAAACTGAAGGAATGGAATGCCCTTCAGTATGAAAGGGTGGGTTTGAACCTGTGCCCTCAACTGGTTGCAGTAAAAGACGCCAACGGTGATGCCGCAGCCTTTGCAGCCACAGCCAAGAAGATTGCCAAGGAAAGTGAATTCGCCGTGATACTGATGAGCGACAAGGTGGATGTAATGAAGGCAGGAGTTGAGGCCAGTGCATTCAAAAAACCGCTGATTTATGCGGCAACCAGCGATAATGCCGATGCAATGGGCGCCCTTGCAAAGGACAACGGGCTTCCTTTGGCCATAAAGGCGACCAACATTGACGGACTCATTGCCCTCAGTGATAAGCTCACCGGCATGGGCCTTAAGGACCTGGTGCTCGATTCAGGCGCAAGGGAGATGAAACAGCTCTTTGCAGACCAGGTGGCTATAAGGCGTGCGGCCTTAAAGGCAGGCAATCGTTCCCTGGGATTTCCCACAATCACATTTCCCTGTGAGATGGCCTCCAATCTGGACATGGAGACCGCCATTGCCGCCATGCTTGTTGCAAAATATGCAGGGATCGTGGTCCTTTCGGATTTCAAGGGTGAGAGCGTATTCCCATTGATGCTCGAAAGGTTGAATATCTACACAGACCCGCAGCGGCCGATGACAGTTACACAGGGTATTTACGAGATCGGCTCGCCCAATGAGAATTCTCCGGTTCTGATAACCACCAACTTCTCACTGACCTACTTTATTGTAAGCGGTGAGATAGAAGGAAGCAGGGTGCCGAGTTGGCTCCTGATTATGGACACAGAGGGGCTTTCCGTTATGACTGCCTGGGCAGCGGGAAAGTTTGCCGGTGATGCGGTAGGCGCGTTTGTTAAGAAGAGCGGGATCGCAGACAAGGTCGCTCACAAGAAGATCATTATCCCCGGCTATGCAGCCTCTATCAGCGGTGAAATGGAAGAGGAACTTCCCGGATGGGAGATCATTATCGGTCCAAGGGATGCCTCCCTTATTCCCAAGTTTCTCAAGGACATGGTTTAATGTCCCTTTCAGGGATGGTTGAAATCCCTCGCCTTTAGGCGAAGAAAAGTTAATACATGTCGCTATGCGACGTTATCAACTGGGTGCCCATACCAAAACAGACCTCAAAGTCCACCAAATCTGGCTTCACAAATATCTGAAGCGCGGAATGGCTGGTGCGGTGGCGATACGGACTCGTGATGTTTTGCACGGACGAAATGATCCAGCAATATTTTCAAAAGCAAGAAGGGGAGCCGATTCCTGATGATAGTCGATTTGAAATCGACCCCTCATAAAACCCCTCGACTTATAGTCGAGGGTGGTTTAGTTTTTTTACAAACTGATCAACCCATACAATATGGAGCGTAACCATGCTATTGATAGGTGAAAATTTAAATGTAATAAACAGGGTCATCGGAAAGGCCTTTAAGGAAAAGGACCCTGGGCCCATTGCCGAAGAGGCAAAGAGGCAGAAGGAAAAGGCTGTGGACTGGATAGACATAAACCTGGGACCGGCCAAAAAGGGCGGCCCTGAGCTGATGGAATTCGTTGTAAAGACGGTCCAGGAGGCCATAGGAGATTCTCCTCCCCTTTGCCTTGACACCTCCAACATCGAGGCCATGGAGGCAGGGCTGGCAGCCCACAAGGGAACGGCCATTATCAACTCGATCATGGCGCGACCCGAGCGATATGAGAAGATGATACCCCTGGCGGTCAAGTATAACGCAAACATGATTGCCCTAATGTGGGGTCCGGAGGGCCTGCCCAGGGACGAGAACGAGAGAGGCGCCCTGGCCGCAGAGCTTTTGTATGCGGCAAACGAGGCAGGTGTCCCCAATGAGAATATCTTTGTAGACGGGATCGTAACGCCGGTAAATATCCAGCAGCAGCAATTGATGAGCCTCCTGGCCTTTCAGGAGATGCTTCAGGACATGTTCCCGGGTGTAAAATCCACCTGCGGGCTCTCCAACATATCCAATGGGCCGCCTGAGCACTTAAGGTCCATACTCAATACCACATACATGGTTATGCTGGAGAGAAAGGGCATGTATTCCTGCATTGCAGACGCCTATGATGATGAGCTGGCTGCAGTGGCCAGGGGTAAGAGGCCTGACATTGTCAGCCTTATCCACAACATCATGGACGGACAAGATATTGACATGGGAGGACTGTCCAAGGAATTGCAAGGTTATGCAAAGACTGCAAGGGTGATCCTCGGCCATTCGCTTTATTCTGATTCATGGCTCGATCTGTAGATTGGCGGGTTGATCCGAAGAGCATGGCTTAAAACAGACACAAAAGGCCTTCCCACAAAGGACAAAAGCTGTGGGGAGGCCTTTTTTTGGCAGTAGGCTTCAATATAAAAAGGTTGCGGAGGGCCAGATGCCTATCTATGAGTTTGAATGTCTTGACTGCGGAAAAACCACGGAGATATTGATTGCCAGCAGTGAAATCGGGCTTGTGGTCTGTGGCTCCTGCGGAGGAAGGAACCTTAAAAAGCTGTTGTCGGCCCATGCAGCGGTCAGCTCTAACAGGGGATTCCCGGAAAGCGCCGCCGACAGGTGCTGCGGTGCTCAAGGGCCACCCTCCACATGCTCGGGGCCGGGTAGTTGCTGCGGCAGGAGCTGAAGGCGGCCCATAGATACTGTATAATAATTTGTATGCGTCTTACTCGACCATGTTAATCGCATAGAGGTATTCAGAACCCTTCTTTATCTTTGCAACCCTGAAATCGGTCTCCTTTGTGCTTGTTTTACCTTCGGCTTCCACAGTTCCTTTGAGTGTATAAACTCCCTCGGGCAGGTTTGCAGGAAAAGTGACCTCCTGTTCTGTTATATAGGTGCCGGAGTTACGTTTCTTTACTGCAGGTCCGATTTCTTTAAGCGATTTGCCGGAACTCTTTATTTCTCGTATTTCGGTAACAGGTATTGCCTTCTCGGCGTCAGGCGACAATATTGCGTAATTAATAACCAGCCTGGATGCCTCGCCAGGCCTGATCTCCGCCGGTTCCATGGCAACTTCTTCTATGTTTACCACTGTGCCTTCTTCCGGTTGGTAGTCATATACGGTTGCAGTCTCCTCTGCGCTTTTTTGCTTTTTGTCAATGTAATGGCCTATTACTGCGCCTGCAATCGCCCCCACAGCAGCCCCTATCAAGGCCCCTTCCGCCGGGTGGTCTTTACTGACAAGCCCCCCGACCACGGCGCCCACGCCTGCTCCGACGATGGCACCCTTTTCCGTGGCACCCATATTTGCGCAGCCGGAGGTGAAACAAATAAATGAAACAGTCAACAAGGTAGCGATGATTTTTTTCACGGTTCCTCCTTTTTACGGTCTGTCAAGGGTTTGATGATCCATTCGCCGTTCTTGGGAATTGGCTTCAATTCGGCATGAATCGGATATACATCTTCTTTATCCAGCGTAACCTGGGTATTCCATGTCTGATAATCAGAAAGCTTCAATGTAATCTTGTATGTTCCAGGTGAAAGCTTGATAGTTGCGGGCGTCTTTCCTTTAGTCTTGTCATCAACGATAATATCAGCACCTAGGGGGGTGCTGAGGACTTTCAGACATGCCCTTTTAACCGCCGGTTTTAAGGCAACAGATTCCCTTGCGGGTTTTACCGGCACAGGCGCCTGTTTTTCAGGTAAAGCTGCCTGTTGATTAGCCCTGTCTTCCCCTGTTGGTTGCTCTTCTGACTTACCGCCCATTTCAACCTGTTTTTCTTCGTCCGCCTTTACCGTATCCTCAGGGGCTTCAACAGGGGGTGTCGTCGTGATTGCAACAGGGGGCTCAGGCTGAGGGGTTGCCACCTCTTCAACCGTCTCCTGTTTTGGTGTTTCTTCAGGTGTCTTTTCCATCTCCTTAGGGACTTCAGCCGGGGGAATAGATGTGATTGGTCCCGGGGCCTCAGCCTGTGGTGTTATGGCCACTGGAGGCGATTGTTCTTTGGGCATCCTGCCTTGATACTCAAAAAAATAGTAATACGCGCCTCCTCCGATCACAATGACAAGGGCCGCGAGGAGAAGCGCCGCATATTTTTGAGGCTTTTTCCCCGAAGATGGCTTTACGACGGATTCACCTTCGACCTTTAGGCAATTGGTAAGGGCAGCAGACAATTCCATCCCGGTCTGAAAGCGCTCCTCCGGTGACTTGTTCAGGCATTTCATCACGACTTGTGAAAGCCCCTTCGGGATCAGATCTGTTTCAAATGCAGGTTCACCGGGTGAATGATGAATGATTTCATTAAAGACAGTGGCTATATTTTTACCCTCTCCGCCGAATGGCCTCTTACCAGAGGCCAATTCATAAAGCACAACACCCAGGGAGAAGATGTCGGTTCTGCCGTCCACTGGTTTACCCAGCACCTGCTCGGGCGACATATACGCGGGGGTGCCCATGATCTCGCCCTCAAGTGTCAACAGGGTTGAAGACGAATCTTCCATGTGGGCGATGCCAAAGTCGGTGATCTTTATCTGTCCATTGGGTTGAAGGATGATATTGCTGGGTTTTATGTCCCTGTGGACCACTCCCTTTTGATGGGCGTAATCAAGCACCTGGGCGGCCTGTATGCCCAATTGTATTGCCTGTTCGAGAGGAAATCTCTTTTGCCGGATAACCTGATTAAGGGGCTCTCCCTCGACAAATTCCATCGCAATATATACATCTTCCCGATCCTGCCCGATATCATAAACCGTTACGATATTGGGGTGGGAAAACCTGCCGATCACTCTGGCCTCTTTTAGGAATCTCTTTACGAATGATTCTCCTTCCACCCTGTCGCGGCGCAGGACCTTTAGGGCGACTAGACGGTCAATCTGGGGGTCATGGGCCTGATAGACCACCCCCATAGAACCCTTGCCCACCTCTTTAACGATCCTGTACCGGCCAAGATTCATGATGGTCTATTTTCCCTTAGGCATCATCCCTTCAGGAAATCCTTTCGGCATCTGGGGCATTTCAAATTTTTGGGGCGTCTCGGAAATCTCGGTCTTTGCCCCTGTCCCATGACCGATCAACACCATTTCCTGTGTTTTTGATTTTGACTTGATCAGGCCGTAAGGGGGGACATCTTTGTTTATCCATACATCAACTAGATCCTGCCCGTTTTTATATTGCAGGTGCTGGGCCGTAAATGTCCCTGCCGGGACTGTAATGGTTTCTGTCCCCTTGTCAACAGCCGCAGGCTGTTGTCCTGCCGCCTCTCTTTTGGGAAGCTGCTGCCCCATCGCAGCAGGCATCTCCATGGCTGGTTCATCACCGGTTTTTACGATCATCTTTTTGACATTATTTTGCGCCTTTGGGTCTCCTGATATCAGCATCTTGGTTATTGTTCGGCCTTCGCCCTTGGTCTCTGTAACCATTTCATACCAATATGAGACATCCTCTTTTCCCACAATGGCGATCTTCATTTTTGAGGGGTTTGCCCCAGTAATCTGATATTCGGACCAGCTGCCCATAACCGGCTTGAAATCACCGTAGAAATCAGGCCCGGCATTGCCGAACTGGGCACGGGAAACGGCAAAACAAGACAACACCAGTATAGTAACCAACAAGAAGATGATCCTTTTCATAATTCGCTCCTTTTAAGAGGTTTCTCCGTCATTGCGATAAGTTATGTTGAGCTATCAGCTTTTGGCCATTAACTGTTAGCTGAATGAATGTAATGTTTTGAAATTGCCTGTCTATTGCAAATACTAGTCAGATGACGGCTTTTTATCAAGGACAATTTGCGGCGGGAAAGTGGTTAAAAAGAACTTTTGACTGTGAGGAAAAAAACCTGATAATTGGCTCTACTAATTTGAGATCTTAGCCGGTGCAGGATAATGGCCTATTCGCCTAAAGCTTTGTCAGCACCAAGTTGATAAAAATGGGAGAAGAAATAATGCAGAATTCTAATAACAAAAAAGAACTATCCGCACATCGCCAGATATGGAAGGCATTCATGTTTATGTTAACTTGTTTCATGTTGTTAACAATTGTAAATGAACTTTGGGACCTGCCCCACTATCTGTTTTTTGATGAACCTACTTCATTTTCCCAACGCAAGGGTGAAGTGATATTTGAATTAGTTATTTATATTAGTGTAATTTGGTTTTCCTATTATTTCTTTCAAAAAAAGCTGAAGGCACAAATTAAGATACTCGAAGGATTTATTCCAATATGTGCCAATTGTAAAAAAATAAGACAAGATATTGATTGGAAAACATTGGAAGAATATATAACGGAAAATTCTCTCGCGCATTTTACACATTCCATATGTCCTGAATGTATAAAAAGTCTTTATCCTGAAATTGCTGATAAACTGTCCGCGATAAGTAATCCGAAGGGCAAAAATCCATAGCAGGTGAACCATGAAATCTAATATTCAAATGCCGCTGTCATCTATCCTTGCAAAACAACCAATAGAGGCCTCTGCGCCTTGCCGCGTTGACTCGGGAGGCACATGGGACATCAAGGCCATGTCGCTTCCTTTAGAGGCGGAAAGGCCCACCACCGTCAATGTCGCCCTTAACCTCAGGACACATGTGGCTCTGTCCCCTTACAAAGAGGGCTGGGTGAAGATCTCTTCAGATGGCTTCAGAAAGACAGAGGAGTGTTACAGGGATCGTCTTTTTTTCGACTCGATATTTGGGTTATTTTTTGCGGCTATTTCCCATTTTGGGTTTCACGGTCTTAAGGTCAATATCCGTTCAGAGTCTCCGGTTAAATCTGCACTGGGCGGATCGAGTACGGCACTTGTAGCTCTTCTCCAGGCCCTCAACAAGGCATCGGCACTTGTTGGTGGAAGGAGGCTATCCAAAAAGGATCTTCTGCACCTGGGCTATCACCTTGAAGATGGGATAGCAGGCGGCAACTGCGGTCTTCAGGACCAGGCCGCGGCCGTATACGGGGGTGTTAATCAGTGGCTGTGGCAATATGGTGACAGAGCCGGTGCATTTAAAAGGGTTCCTTTGCTCGACCGAAAGGGACAAAAGGCCCTCTCCGACTGCATACTGGTAGCCTATAGCGGGACAAGTCACGTGTCATCGCGGATCAATCGAAATTGGATAACTCAATTTCTATCCGGAAAGACGAGACAGGGCTGGATCAGGGTAAATAAGATAATTCACGAGCTGGCCGCAGCAGTAAAAGATCAGAATTGGACACGGGCCGCAGGGCTTGTGCAGGAGGAGATGGCCATCAGGAAAAAGATTACCCCCGAGGCCTTGGTCCCGGTCACATTAAGGCTGATAAGGGAAGCGGAAAGACAGGGCTGTGGCGCCAGGTTCGCAGGGGCGGGTGCAGGAGGCTCCCTGTGGGCAATCGGCGACAAAAAAGATATCCAGAGGTTGAGGGAAAGATGGGCCTATAGCCTGTCAACTGTAAAGGGCGCAAGGCTCCTGGATTGTCAGGTGGACCCTGTCGGCATCAGGTAAGAGAGGATTAAATTTTCCCCGCCTGGCCAAGGGCTTCCATGAACACCCTGTAAAAATTCTCATTGTCCGATATGGCGTTTTTTAGAATGCCGCCCAGTTTGTCCATGTCTCTGCGGTTGATGACCAGGTTGGCGCTCATGGCAAAGGCCATCATCTGATCCATGGTGGTAAAATGATCTGCCACGAGGACGACAAACATCTGCCTTCGCACTGACATGGAGATATGATTGATGTACTGACGGACTGGGTTTTGGTCCAGTTCGATGCCGTCAAAGTGGTCAGACAATAGAACCAGGTCAAGCTTATTGAACCTCATCTTGCTGATGGCCTGACTGGTGCTTTCCGCCATGATGCATTTATATCCGATATCATCAAGGGATCGCCCTGTCTTTTCCTTATTTTCAGTGCTATTTTCAGCCACCAGGGCCAACTTTGTCCCTTCCTCGTAAGACTCCATTGGGCTGGGCTCAGGTGCAGGAGGCGGGGCCTGGGGAGGTTCAGGGCTGTTTAAAGCAGCAGGCGCTTCAATCGTCAGTTTCTCCTTACACTTTGGACAGGTAATGGCTATTCGCTGACCTGACGGGATTTTTTCGTCAGGGATATTGAGTCTTGCATTACACTTATCGCATGTTATTTCCATGTCTTGGTCCTCAAAAACGCGGGTTTATCTTCTTCTTTCGGCGGTTCTCCCATAGTCATTGTCAATGGACAGTCCATCAATGGCAGTGGTCTTCTCACCCCTTGCCGACTTGATGGAATCAATAGTCCTGCCCATTACGGATTTTCTGCTGGAATAACTCATCGCGGTCTGCTCGGTAATCAGTCCATTCCTGAAGAGTTCAGCTATGTTCTGGTCAAAGGTCATCATACCAAAGGGCTGGCATGACTCGATGATTTCATAATAGGTTTTGCCTTCTGATTCGCCGTGTTCTATGACCTCTTTTACCCTTAAGTTGCTTCCCATGACCTCAAAGGCCGCCACACGGTCTCCGCCGACCTTTGGAAGCAGGCGTTGACAGGCGACCCAGCGCAGGGTGTCTGCAAGCCTGGTCCTGATCTGCCTTTCCTCGTCGGTGTTGAACATGCCTATTATTCTGTTGATCGCCTGACCTGCGTCAATAGTATGGACGGTGGTAAAGACCAGATGACCGGTCTCTGCCGCGGAAAGACCGATCTCCACGGTCTCCCTGTCGCGCATCTCACCTACGAGGATCACCTTTGGGGCCTGTCTTAATGCGGCCCGCAGGCCGGAGGCAAAGGCGTCAAAATCCATACCCAATTCCCTCTGATTGAACGTGGCCTTTTTCTGGGAGTGGACATATTCAACAGGGTCCTCCAAGGTAACCACATGAACAGCGCGCTTTTCGTTTATCTCATTTAATACTGCCGCAAGGGAGGTGGTCTTTCCTGTGCCTGTTGCGCCAGATATCAGGATAATACCGTTTCTTTCATCCGTCATCCTGCTGAAGGCCTCAGGAAGCGCCAATTCAGCAATGGTCGGGATCCTCGAGTACAACTGCCGCATCACTGTGGAATAACAGCCCTTTTGAGAAAAGATATTTACCCTGAAACGGGCCCGTCCCGGCAACTGGTATGATGAGTCGCATGAGCCTTCGGTCAGGAGGTTTCTTGTCAGACGCCGGTCTGACTGGATCAGATTCAGGGCAAAGATCTCCGCCTGAAAGGGGGTTAAGCGATCAATCGGGGGATTGATCGATACCGGCCGCAGTTGCCCTGAGGTCTCCACCTGAAGGGGTTTATCAACGGTGATGTTAAAATCAGATACCTTGTCATAAGATTCCAGCATGGTTGCAAGGATATAATCAATCTGTTGTCGTCTCATGGCCCTATCTCCGTTATATCTCGGTAAAATCAGCAGGGGAATTTTTCATAAATGGCAAGAACTTGGCCTTATCCTCGGCCTTGGCGTATGCCTGGTCGGCCGAGATTATCTTCTTGTTCAGGAGCTTCAATATGGCATCGTCCAGTGTCTGCATGCCATACTTAGCGCCTGTCTGAATCATGGATGGGATCTGAAAGGTCTTTGCCTCTCGAATCAGGTTCCTGACCGCAGGTGTTGCGATCATGATTTCAAGGGCAGCCACCCTCCCCTTTATATCGGTGCGCTTAAAAAGGGTCTGGGATATTACCGCGCGGATGCCGTCCGCCAGGGTGTTTCTGACCTGTTGTTGCTGGGCATCAGGGAATACCTCTATGATCCTGTCCACGGTCTTTGAGGCGCTCTGGGTATGAAGTGTCGCAAAGACCAGGTGTCCGGTGGTGGCAGCCTCAATTGCAAGTGATATGGTCTCAAGATCACGCATTTCGCCTACCAGTATTATGTCAGGGTCTTCCCTAAGTGCGCCTTTCAGGGCGGCTGAAAAGGTCTTTGTATGGACGTAGACCTCTCTGTGGTTTATCACGGCCTTTTCACTCTTGTGGACAAATTCGATCGGATCCTCAATCGTAAGGATATGTTCCTTGCGGGTGATGTTGGCCTCGTGGATGATAGCCGCAAGGGTGGTGGATTTTCCGCTGCCGGTAGGTCCGGTGACCAGGACAAGGCCCCTGGGAAGGCTTGCGAGTCTCTTGATAACAGTGGGCAGGCCCAGCTCTTCAACGGTCAGAATTGTTGCCGGGATCTCTCTGAAGACCGCACCTACGCCGTTTCTGTGTTGGAAAAAGTTGGCCCTGTATCGGGCAAGCCCCGGGATCTCATATGCAAAGTCCACATCCCCTGTTTCTTCAAAGACCTTAACATGGTGCTCAGGGGCTATCTCATAAAGCATGGCCTTCAGGCTGTCGTTATCGAGGGTCTTGTATTTTACCCTTTCCAGATCACCCTGAATACGCAACACAGGTTGCTGGCCTGATACCAGGTGCAGGTCAGAGGCCCCTTGTTCGTTCATCAATTTAAAAAAGGCGTCTATCTGTGCCATATACCCCTCCACAAAATATCTATGGCTGAATGGTAATGATGAAATGAATCATTAATTAGATCGGCAAATGGCCGGGAAACTTGAACTGAGATAAGAGTTTTTACGGCCCAATAAAGCCTAACCCGCAACCCGCTACTCGTAACCCATAACAACGTCTTTTATTGACAAGGGATATTGAGCCAGGTAGATTATAAGTGTCTTAATTAATCCAAAAAACCCTCACCCATAACGTCAGACCTTAATGGCGCAGCCACAACCGCAGGTGCTGATTCAAGGAGGCTCATATGGAATCCCAAAAGGTTACTATAGCGTCTTTACAGAAAAAAAAGTCATCCGGCCAAAAGATCACCATGATGACGGCCTATGATTTTCCCACTGCCTCGCTGGTGGATCAGGCGGGCATTGATACGATTCTCGTCGGTGATTCCCTGGGAATGGTGATGCTGGGTTATCAGTCCACCGTGCCCGTGACCATGGATGAGATGCTTCACCACTGTAAGGCAGTGGTCAGGGCGGCAAAACGAGGTTTTGTTATCGGAGACATGCCGTTTATGTCTTATCACATCAGCGTTGAAGACGCGATACTCAATGCAGGCAGATTCATCAAGGAGGCCGGTTGTGACTGTATCAAGCTGGAGGGCGGAAGCGAGATGGCCCATGTGGTTGAGGCCATTGTCAGGATAGGTATCCCTGTCTGCGGTCACATCGGCCTTACCCCCCAGACCGCAACTAAACTTAGCGGTTACAATGTGCAGGGTAAAGACGCAGAGAGCGCAAAGGCACTACTGCAATCCGCAAGAGACCTGGAGAATGCGGGCGCCTTCATGATCGTCATGGAGTGCATACCGGACATGCTGGCCGCAAGGATCACCAAAGAGCTTAGCGTCCCTACTATCGGGATAGGCGCGGGCAAGGACTGCGACGGTCAGGTCCTTGTATATCATGACCTGGTCGGGCTCTTTGAGCGGTTTACCCCGAAGTTTGTAAAACAATATGTCAACCTCTCACCCCAGATCAGGGATGCCCTGGTTAAGTTTAAAAATGAAGTGGAGTCAGGGGCATTTCCAGGGCCTGAGCACAGTTTTGCCATGAAGCCTGAAGAGGCCAAAAAGATATAATCGGAGCGGACAGATGAATTTTCTGATTGTGGGTCCGGGCGCCATGGGCTGTCTGTTTGCAGCGCGACTCAAATTGGCGGGCCATGTGGTCACGCTCTTAGACCACATTGAACAGAGGGCGGAACTGATCAATAAACAAGGCATCAGGGTAGAGGGCATACTTGGGGAATATACCGTGCAAGTCCCCACGATGATCGGAGCGATTCCCGCTGAGCCGGACGTGGCCGTTATTTGTGTCAAGGCAAATGAGACCAGGACGGCGGCGCAGGATATCCGGCCGATTATAGGCCCCAGGGCATATGTGCTCACCCTGCAAAACGGCCTGGGAAACCTGGAGGTGCTCCAGGAGGTATTCGGGAGTCAGAGGGCGCTTGGCGGGGTGACCGCAGAGGGCGCGACACTTTTGGGTGACGGCCATGTCAGGCATGCGGGCCACGGGGACACAAAGTTCGGCTCCGAGACCCCGATGGGGGATGCCTTGGCCGATATGGTTGCAGCCTTTAACGATGCAGGGTTCAAGACCCAATCCGCTGAAAACGTCAGCGGTCTCATCTGGGGGAAACTGATCGTCAATGTGGGGATAAATGCCCTTACCGCGATTACAGGCCTAAAAAACGGCCGTCTCCCGGATGTGGCGGGCACCATGGCGGTGATGGAAAAGGCTGTAATCGAAGCGGTTGCCGTCTCAAGGGCAAAGGGCATAGAACTGCCTTATAAAGACCCGCTTGGCCGGGTGGTGGAGGTGTGCAGGGCCACAGCCGCCAATATCGCATCCATGCTCCAGGATGTGCTCAAACAGGCGGTCACTGAGGTTGCGTTTATAAATGGGGCCATTGTCCGCGAGGGAAAGGCCTTTGCTATACCGACACCGGTCAATGAAACACTCACCTGTCTTGTCCAGGCTATCCAGGAGACATATCAGGAAAGGGTGATAAGGCAGGCTTGAGCGTCTGCGAAACCCGCGCATGTCAAACCGGAAGATCTTTTTCACCCTGTTTCTCGCCGTATTGGTCACCACCACAGGTGTGGGGCTCGTTGCGCCTCTGCTTCCCGTATACGCCCATGAGCTGGGCGCGGGGTCTTTTCAGATAGGCCTGATCTTCGGGGCATTTTCCCTGACCAGGAGCCTCTTTGTCCCTTATTTCGGCAGGCTTTCAGACAGAAAGGGTAAGAAAGGCCTGCTGTCCGCCGGGCTCTTTCTGTATTTTATCATCTCGCTTTCATATGCAGCCTCGAAAGACATCTGGACCCTGATACTATTAAGGCTGGCGCAGGGGTTTTCATCCGCCATGATCCTGCCGGTGGCCCAGGCCTATGTGGGCATTATCAGCCCGGAACACAAAGAGGGTAGGATTATGGGGCTCTTTAATCTCTCCCTTTATATCGGACTCAGCATTGGGCCCCTGCTGGGCGGTGTGGTAAAGGATATGTTTAATATCCAGGTATCGTTTCTCTGCATGGCTGCAATGACATTGGCAGGTTTTCTGCTTTGTCTGTTGTTCCTTCCTTCTGAGGCTGCTTCAGCCAAAAAAGATGCGGGGGCCGGAAACATGCAGATAATCTCTTATTTCACCCTGATAAAAAGCCCTGCTAATATGTCCCTTTTCCTCTTCCGATTATGCTTTACACTGTGCATTGGCATTACATGGGCCTTTATTCCGGTGCTGGCAAGTACCAGGCTTGGGCTTTCAAGCTCGGCCATAGGGGTTGTGGTGATGATCAACGTCTTGATCTCCGGGCTGCTCCAGGCCCCTATGGGGATTTTGGCAGATAAATACAGCAAGAAATTCCTGGTGACAGCAGGAGGGGTCCTTGGTATTATTTCGATATTATATCTCAATGTGGCCTCTTCCTTTGCAGGGGTCTTTTTTGCAAACGCCCTCCTCGGGCTTGCCGGGGGTTTTGCCGTCCCGTCCATCATGGCCCTTGGTGTAATTGAGGGAAGACGCATAAACGCGATGGGGGCCATGATGGGCCTTCTTGCCCTGGCCCACAGCCTGGGGATGCTTGTCGGGCCGCTTCTTGCGGGGGCCCTGATTGACCTGACTTCGTTTGAGGATGTCTTTTCCCTCGGGGCGGTGATTATTGGTGTCGGCACCATCGTGTTCAGGCGCTTTGCAGAAACAAGATGAGGTACAATGGAATCCGCGGGTTTTATTGAAGTAGAGATGTTTTCCGAGGACGTAAACAGCCTGGATCACCCGGATGTGAAGAGTTTTAAGCGGGTTTTGCTGGAGGTGGCAGAGGAATATGACTGCTTTCTTGTCACCTTTGAAATCAACCACGGCACAGTAACCTTTTCCTTTGACAGCGATGAGTTGACCGCAGAGATTTTGACGATCTTGAAAAATGGCAACAGGGGCTAGACTGGAAAACATCTCAATCGTCCTTGTAGAGACCCAGATCCCTGAAAACATAGGCTCTGTGGCCAGGGCAATGGATAATATGGGGGTGAGGCGCTTAGTGCTCGTTGAGCCAAAGAACTGCGATCTTACCCGGATTCTGAGACCCGCTACAGGCAGCTCTGTTGATGTTGTCGAGCAAATGGAGGTCTTCGCTGATTTCAAAGAGGCCTTGGGGCCTTTTCAATATGTGGTTGGGACAACGGCGCGTATTGGGGCGCACCGGCCTTCCATGACACAGCCAAGGAGGCTGGCCTATGACATCATCCCCATATCGCAGGAAAACCAGGTCGCCATTGTCTTTGGCCCTGAAGACAGCGGCCTTACAAATGAACACCTCCGTTACTGCCACAGCATTGCAACAATCCCAACCGCCAGGTTTCCATCACTTAATCTTGCCCAGGCAGTAATGATCTTCTGCTATGAGCTCTTCATGGCAAGCATTGATACAGAGCCCAGGTCCGTTCCCAGGCTTGCGAACCGCTTTGAGCTGGAAGGGATGTATGAGCACATGGCCGATGTGCTTAAAAAGATCGGGTTCATTAATCCCCAGAACCCTGAGCACTGGATGCTCAGCATCAGGCGGTTTCTCTCAAGGCTACCCTTAAGGGCGGGAGAGGTCCGGCTGATCAGGGGGATATGCAGGCAGATGAACTGGTATACGGATCAGTATGAGAAGGAAAAGAACAGAAAAGGCCGTTAGCCATTAGCTATTGGCTGTTAGGTAAGAAATTTCGATACGTTGACAACTTCAATAAGTACACCCAACGGGGGAAGGCATAAATTGGTACAATATTTTGAAATCCTTAAGCTAAAGGCTAATTGCTAACAGCTAAAGGCTTTTTTTATGTTCATAAAAGACATCATCAAAGAGCTTGCGATCTTACTGGGACTTGCCGTTGTCACTGCCTTTGCGGTAAATGCACTTTCCCCCAAAGGCATTGCACTTTTTGGTGAATGGGATACTGCCAGGGGAGTAATAACAGCAAGGCCGAAGGACGATGTGGTGGCCCGTGAGCTGGAAATGGGGGATTTTGAGGCAGTCAAAGAGATCTATGACAGCGGCGCCGCCGTGTTTGTTGACGCCCGATCCGACGAAGATTACAGCAGGGGTCATATTGCAGGTGCTGTCTCCCTGCCTGTAAGTCAGGCTGAGGCCCTGATGGATAACTTTAAGATGGACTACCCCGCATATCAGATGATCATAACCTATTGCTCGGGGAGGGAGTGTGAAGACAGTCATATCCTTGCCCAGTTGCTCCTGGATGTGGGTTACACAGACGTAAGGGTCTTTGTTGACGGGTATCCGTGCTGGGAAAAGGAGGGTTATCCTGTTGAGAAATCAAACGCTGTTCCACAATAGCAGGCCAGGAGGCTGTCCGAGAATAGCAATTTTTTCCAAAATCGAGGCATGCCCGAAAAAATTACCGGAGGCATGTGGTTGATATGTTGAGGATAATTTTTTTGGGCATAACAAAGAGTTTGGGGAAAAGGGCATTCTCGGACAGCCTCCTAGAGCTTATCGTGCGCCTAACCCTTGGCGTCGTATTCCTATTTGCCTGTTATCACAAGATTACAGATCCGGCCCGCTTTGCAAAGGTTATATACGGCTATGGCCTTTTTCCCGCCTCTGCGATAAACCTGATCGCGATCATAATGCCGTTTGTAGAGCTTTACGCAGGGCTCGCCCTTGTCTTGGGCATTTATCCCCGGGCAGGGGCCGTTGCTGTTAACACCATGCTCCTGGCCTTTATCATCTCCATAACCATTAACCTTATCAGGGGCCACGAATTCGACTGCGGCTGTTTTTCGTTCGGAGGCTCCGTACACATCTCCAACATGCAATTACTCGTTCGGGATGTCATTTTATTTTTAATGGGTTTGGATGTCCTGCTTTTTAATCAAGGCCGGATGTGGTGTATCAGGCAGGGCAGATGAGCCTCTATCTCTTCCTGAACAGCAGTTTGATTGGTGAATGACCCAGATTGAAATGCGAGCGCAGGTGATTGATCAGGAAGCGCTCGTAAGAGAAATGTATAACATCAGGCCTGCTGACAAATATTACAAATGTCGGGGGCCTGGTGCGGGTCTGTGTGGCGTAAAAAAATTTTAGTCTCCCCTGCCCGATCCTGGGAGGCGGGTGTTTTTCGATTATCTCCTGGATGGCTCTGTTTACAACCCCAGTGTTGATCCTGCTTGAAAACTGCTCAAAGAGGAGATCAATTCTGTCAAAGAGTCTGATAACACGCTCCCCTGTCATGGCCGACAGATTGATCCTGGGGCAATAGGAGATGAAGTTCAACTGTCTGTCTATTTCATTGTCCAGGGTCTTTTTCTTTTGGGGGTCGTTCTTGATCAGGTCCCACTTGTTTACGACCAGGATCACGCCCCTGGCCTGTTCAAATGCATAACCGCAAATCCTGGCATCCTGTTCAGAGACCCCTTCACTGGCGTCTATCAGTAACAGGGCGATGTGGCAGCGCTTGAGGCACTCCATGGACTTTATCATGGAAAACCGCTCTATCTTTTCCTTGACCCTGGCCTTTCTTCGTATCCCTGCGGTATCAATCAGCAGATATTCCTTTCCCCGATAATTAAACGGGGTGTCCACTGCATCGCGGGTGGTGCCTGGCAGGTCACTGACCACCAGCCTTTCCGTCCCCAGTATCCTATTGATGAGGGATGACTTTCCGACATTTGGCTTACCCAGGACCGCCACCCGGATCTGTTCATGGTTCGTCTCTGCTGGTTCCCCTTCAGGAAGGTCATTTACCAAATCCTCCATAAATGACCGTACGCCAAAGCCGTGGGCCGCGGACATGGGATAAATGGGGTCGATCCCCAGGGTGCAAAAATCCGAGATCACGTGCCCCTGTTCCGGGCCGTCGGCCTTGTTGACCACCAGAAAGGTCTTTTTCCTGCTCATGCGCAGGACCCGGGCGATCTCTTCGTCTCCCGGCATTATGCCCTGGCGGCCGTCCACCATGAAGATGATCCGATCCGCCTCTTCAATAGCGGTCTTCACCTGGTCTTTGACCTTTTCAAGCAGGGGATCGGTGGCCAGGTCATCAAAACCGCCTGTGTCCACTAGTCTGAAGGTCTTTCCCTCAAAGTCAACTGAGATCTCAAGCCGGTCCCTGGTGACACCCGGATAATTGTCCACCAGGGCACCCCTGGATCTGGACAGGCGGTTGAATAATGTGGATTTACCCACATTCGGTCTTCCCACTATGGCGATTGTTGGGGGCATAGAACAGTTTAAAAGAGTTAAAGTAGTTGAAAAAGTTAAAAGCTCAAAAAGGGCCTCAGCTATTGGCCCTTAGTCCAGCTATAACCGCCTTCATAAATGCCGGCAGATCATCCGGTTTTCTGCTGGTTATCAAATTGCCATCTACAACAACCTCCTGATCCACCCATTCAGCGCCCGCATGGACCAGATCGTCCTTTATGGCGAAAAAGGAGGTCACTGTACGGCCCCTTAAGATATCCGCAGATGAGAGCATCCAGCCAGCGTGGCATATGGCCGCTACCACCTTGCCCGCCTGGTGGATCTCCTTGACCAGGCTGACCATCTTGCTATGGCGCCTCATGTGATCGGGCGCATAGCCCCCAGGGATGATGATGCCGTCAAATTCAGAGCTTGAGACCGCATCAGCATCAACATCCGCTGCGGCCCTGGTTCCGGCCTTACCGGTATATTCGCGGCTTGAGCCTGAACCTACAACAACCACCTTGGCCCCCGCCTCTTTGAGTCTGTAATAGGGATACCAGAACTCCTGATCATTGAACATCTCCTCGACCAATATGATTACCTTTCTGCCCTCAAGTTCCATCATTCCCTCCCTTATAATTCCCAACTTGTTTTTTGGAAATGATCCTTGCCCTCAGTACCTCCTCGCAAAGCGGGTGTTGAATCCTTGTCGCTCACAATGAACCAGACGGCTCAAAATATCAAGCCGGTTTTGGGTGAGATACCGCTCCTGCCCGGGTAGTTTGCGTCTTATTTCGTAGCCATTGACACACGGCCGTAAACTCTGATAAAGATTTAAAATAAGCAATATTATAATCACAATGCCGTCTTATTCAATTGGGGTTTACATGGGTCTCATCTCCGGCTCTGGAAGTATCACGCGATATCAGGTGGAAGGCGCTTTGCCCGCTAATTTCATGGAAGAATATCCCTTGAGGATCAGCCGCTATGCATTTAAGAATTTCGATGAAAATTCCCTGGAAGAACGCTCAATCGGCTGGGTCAACATCATGGACATCTTTGACAGCAGGTTTGCGGCCATGGAATATCTCAAAGAGCCCTTTATCGCGATGACCTTAAGGGTTGATGAGCGAAAGGTTCCGCAGACAGCGCTCAGGCAGTATTGCCTTGAGGCCGAGGAAAAGGTTAAGGAGCTTGAGAAGCTGGAGTTCCTGCCCAAGAGCACCCGGCAGGAGATAAAGGAGCACGGTCGCATCCAACTTTTAAAGCGCTCCATTCCCGTCACCAGGACATACGACATGCTGTGGAATACCACTAGCGGCGTTGTGATCTTCGGCGGTGTCAACAATAAGGTGGGAGACGAGTTTTGCGAGCTCTTCCTAAAGACCTTTGATCTGCAACTATCCCCTCTTTTCCCCTATGCCATTGCAGCAAAGGCCCTTGAAAAAGATGGCGTTTCATCGGATGTCCTGGACGGTCTCATACCGTTTCACGCTTCAAGGGGGTAGAAAGACGTGCAGGTTTTAGAAAAGGTTAGGGATACGGCGTTCCTGGGCAGGGAGTTTTTGGCCTGGCTGTGGTTTAAGACCGAGACGGAGGACGAGCTTTTTGACCTGGGAGAGGCAGGAAAGGCGGAAATTTGGTTTGACGGCAGGATGACCCTTCAGGCGGAAACAGAGCAAGGCATTGAGACCATCACCTGCAGCGGGGACAAGCCCAACATGAAGCAGGCCCGCTTCGCCCTTTCCGAACACAAAGAGATCACCCAGGCGATGATCAGGATGGTGATAGGTGAAAACAACTGGTCCTTTGTCCTTGATTCCACCTGGATGAACCTCAGATCCTTTAAGACCCCGAAGGTCATACAGGATAAGAATGATGATCCGGACGGCATATTCTATGAAAAGGCCTTTTTGACCGAGGAGGCCATTGCCGCGATTGACACCGTTTTTTTCCTGTTCATCAGGCTTCGCGTATCCCGGGAGTGGGGGGAAAAGGAAGGCCCGGCCCTGTCCAAATGGATCAATGAGGTCAGTTGAGCCTAAAAAAATAAGCGCTCAGTCCCGCCATGGCGGGCTTGACTTTGAGCTATTAGCGCCAAGGAGTTTGAAAGCCTCCGATTTCGTCCAATATCATGGAAGTTATTACCACACACAGAAATACCGATTTTGATGCGCTGGCCTCGGTATTCTCCGCCAAGTTACTATATCCGAGGGCCATGCCTGTGCTCCCCCAGAACATCAATCCCAATGTCCGCGCTTTTCTGGCCATTCATAAAGACCTCTTTCCCTTTAATACCCCAAAGGACATTGATGTAGGCGACATATCAAGGCTGATCGTGGTGGATACCAACAAATGGGCCCGTCTGGACGGGATGGAATCCCTTAAGGAAAATACAGAGCTTGGCGTCCACCTGTGGGACCATCACCAGGAGCGAGGCGATATAAAGGCCGACTGGTCCTGTTGCGATCCGATGGGCGCAACCACCACCCTGCTGGTCAGGCGGATTGAGGAGGAGAAAACCGCTATCTCGCCCATACAGGCATCCCTTTTTCTGGCCGGCATCTATGAGGACACCGGCAATCTGACCTTTCCATCTACAACCGCCCAGGATGCAAAGGCGGCCGCCTTTCTCCTTGAACAAAAGGCGGATCTTAGCATGATCAATAACTTTTTGAGGCCTGTTTATGGTCCAAAACAGAAAGACCTGCTCTTTGAGATGCTGAAAAACACCAAGCGCACCAAGGTCAAAGGATACAGCATAAGTGTAATAAAACAAAAGGTGGACGGCCACACCCCCGGACTCGCCCTGGTTGTAGACATGTATCAGGACATAGTCAATGTAGATGCAGCATTCGGCATCTTTAAGGTGGCCAAGAAAGACAGGACAATGGTCATCGGGCGGAGCGGCACAAGCGATTTGAACATCGGCTCCATAATGAGGAGCATGGGGGGCGGAGGGCACCCGAACGCGGGATCAGCAATGTTAAAGGCGGTAAATCCCGATGCAGTGGAAAAATGGATCGTGGAGCTGATAAAGGGAAATCAACAGACATCCGTGCAGATCAGTGATCTGATGTCCTTTCCGGTCTTTACGATTTCACCGGATACCTCAATGAAAGATGTGGCCCACTTACTTAGACAAAGAGGCTGCTCAGGCTTTCCGGTTGCAGAGGGAGACAGGATTGTCGGCGTGATTTCCAGAAGGGATTTTAAAAAGGTGAATTCAGAGCAGCTTAATGCCCCTGTAAAGACGTTTATGTGCACTGCAATAATAAAGATTGACCCGGGCAGCAGCGTAGCACAGGCCGCCCGTCTGATGATCAAACACGATATCGGAAGGCTTCCGGTGGTAAAGGATGACAAGCTTATAGGGATTATCACCAGGACAGATACGATGAGGTATTATTATGATCTGTTGCCGGAGTAAGTTGTTGCAATGTTCGTAGGCCGGGCTTTGTTAGGAGGTATGTCATGTCTGAAAGGATTACCGTAGAGAGGATCAAATCAATTTCGATAAAACTTGATGTCTACAAAGAGGGCATGGCGATAGATGAACTGATGGACAAGCTCCTGGACAGGATCGAGCAACTGGCCACAGAGCAGGGCCACAAGTGGAGGAGTAACAACGAGGAGGTGGTCAGGTTTTACAACGACGCTGTCGAAGAAATGGAATTGATGCTTGAATATGAAGGACTGTTTTTTTAAAGGATATAAAAATTATGGATGAAGAAAACGAGGGTCAGGTTTCAGATTATGACCCGGAAGAAAATTTTGAGGAACTATTAAACCAGAGCCTTAAGGCGCCGGTCCGTCTGAGCGCCGGTGAAAAGGTCAAGGCCGTTATCAGCAATATAACAAAGGAGTGGGTCTTTATAGACCTTGGCGGAAAATCAGAGGGCTACATCCCGATAGATGAATTCAGGGATGATCAGGGAAATGTTGCAATAAAAGAAGGCGATACAATAAGCGCCTTTTTTTTATCCTCCAAACACAATGAAATGCTGTTCACCACCCGGCTGGGCCGTGACTCAACCGGTAATGAACACCTGGAAGATGCATATCATAACAGAATCCCGCTCGAAGGCCTTGTAGAAAATGAGATCAAGGGCGGATTCGAGGTAAAGATAGCGGGAAATGTAAAGGCATTCTGTCCTTATTCACAGATGGGTCTTAAAAGGGTTGAAAACGCGGCAGAGTATATCGGGCAACAACTCATTTTCAAGATAATAGAATACAGTGAAAAAGGCCGCAAACTGGTAGTCTCCCACAGGATCGTTCTGGAAGAGGAGATCCAAAGACAAAAAGAAGACCTGCGTTTATCCCTTAAAGAGGGGATGACCGTGAGGGGTGAGATCACCTCCATCAGAAAATTCGGGGCCTTTGTAGATATCGGGGGCCTTGAGGGACTGCTCCCGATATCCGAGATCTCATGGGGCAGGGTGGCGGATGTAGGCTCTTCACTTTCGGTCGGGCAGGGTGTAGATGTTATGATCAAGAAGCTAGACTGGGCGAACGACAAATTCTCCTTCAGCTTAAAAGAGGTCCTACCAGACCCGTGGGAAGGCATTGAGCTGAAATTTCCCGAAGGCTCTGCCCACACCGGAAAGGTTGCGGCACTGATGGCCTTTGGCGCGTTTGTAACACTGGAGCCTGGTGTAGATGGTCTGCTACACATCTCAGAGCTGGGAAAGGGAAAGAGGATCAACAATCCCCGCGAGGTCCTAAGCATCGGCCAGACCGTCGAAGTAAAGATAGGCAAAATAGACAAAGCACAAAGACGCCTGTCTCTCAAAATGGTCTCGGAAGCGGACGATTCAGAAGACGGCAACAACTACAAAGCGCAACTCCATGAAGTAAACAAAAATTCCTCCGGCTCCTTAGGCACGCTGGGAGATATCCTTAAAAAACAGATGGAAAAGAAAAAGAGGAAATAATGGGGTTTACCGGAGGTTGTTGTGAAGAAAAATGGGAATTATGGGAATCATGAGAGTACTGGGAAGCATGGGAAAAGAGCCTTTCATAATTCCCATGAGTCCCATAACTCCCATAATTCCCACACCCAGGAGCCTCCGGTGATTCTTCCGCCGCGAGGCGATTATCGCACCTTGCTTTCTTACCAAAAGGCGGAAGTGATCTACGAAATAACCTACCGCTTTTGTAAACGCTTCCTCGCCAGGGGCGACCGCACCATTGATCAAATGGTGCAGGCGGCCCGATCGGGAAAGCAGAACGTCATAGAGGGCAGCAAGGCCGCAGTGACCTCTAAGGAGACCGAGATAAAACTGACGAATGTCGCCCGCGCAAGCCTGGAGGAGTTGCTGGAGGATTACCGCGATTTTCTGCGCGTGCGCGATCTACAAATCTGGGACAAGGACGGCCGCGAAGCACTTTATGTCCGCAAGTTGAGTAAGACGACACCGTTGACGTTCGATATCTTTCGGGAGTTTGTGGAAACCAGGCCCGCTGAAGTGGTGGCGAATATCGCCATTTGTCTGATTCACCAGGCCAACTTCCTGCTTGACCGGCAACTAAAGGGGCTTGAAGAAGCGTTCCTAAAGGATGGCGGCCTTAGAGAAAGGATGACGCGAGCCCGCTTGGAGGCGCGGGATCAGCAGCGTGGAAGGTAATACCGAAAAAACCTTTAAAATTCCTTTGGCGCCCTTACTGTCTTAGCAGTTACAAGAAAACCCTCTTGCTTTTTTTCGATTCACCCGCTATTTTCTATCACCGATATCCATTATCCATTTTTGAATCATATCTCCACCGATTCATAAGTTTTTCTGATTAGTTACAAGAATAAACTGGTTCACCTGTCAGCCGAATAGGGCCGGAACATGGATGAATTATGACAATTAAATAGTTATGCCCGTTCCCTTGAAGGCAGGCCGCCGGAGGAAAGGCAGACACTTGAGGAACCTATCTATAATACACCCAAGCTCGTAAAATTTATGGCTTATAATTGGTTATTTGTTGCATTTCACTAAGGGGGGTTAAACAAGAGATGAACAGTGAATACTTAATTTCAATGGAAGTATCAGGAAAAACCGCAATGTGGACAAGGCCCGATACCGGAGCAACTCCAGTAAGCTATCCTGTGCCGCCATGGTCAGCCGCCAAAGGGCTTTTTGAGGCGATTGTACGTCTGAAAAATACAATTATCATCCCGACTGCTGTTGAAATCTGTTCTCCGATAACATACCACGATTACACTACCAATTACGGAGGCCCTCTCAGAAAAGGGGAGCAGATCACAAAGAACGACTCCTTCCAGCACAAAGCTACCGTACTAATCAATGTTTGCTACAAGCTTTATGCGAAAATTGAGGATTTGAAATATGTTCCTAAGACTCTTTCCGAGGCTGCAGCACTCAACGGTGTCAATTCACGACACTATTGCCAAGATCGTTTTAATAGGCGGCTTAGAAGAGGGCAGTTCCACGACACCCCTTGCCTGGGATGGCGGGAATTTGTCCCGGACTATATTGGCGCATGCCGGGACAGCACTAAAATCGAGACATCTCATAATGAGGAAATAGCGTCTTTTTTATATTGTGTATTTGATCCAGAAACTGGTGTTCCCAAACCAAGATATGTAAAAAACTCCTCTGGCCGGAAAATTGTGAATGGGAGGTTGGAATATGCTGAATGAGTTTATCGAAATCAACCCTATGTTAAAAGCGCTTGGTTGTGATTTAGGTGAGTCTCATCCCAGCTTCAAGCGGTGTCCTAAAAAGAAAGGTTTTATAATCTTCCTGGATCAAACGGGACATATTGAAGATGTTGATATTCCAGCCTTCGGTTTGGAATCTGTTTATAGATGGCAAAAAGGCAAGAAAGACCCTGCTTTCCCCGTTTTCAATGCCAGGGCCTTTTTTGAAGTGACCTGCGATCCTTCCCTTATTCCTACTTGTGTCTCTGTCGCCCTTAAAGAAAAGGACACCAAGAAAAGCAAAAAAAAGGTAGAAGCCAGCTCTCAGGCGGAACATATAGAAAAAAGGAACATTGATGAACATAAGCTCCAAGCCTTCATTGCAGGTTGCAGTGATCTCTGGAAAGAAGACTTAACGCTTATAGGCCGGAGCCTAAATGAACTACCCTTTGAACTGTTACGTGTTTTAGAGGAGGCTGAAGAAAAACCCGAGAGCTTTATGGCGTTTAAGGATCTGGTCAAAAGAGCAGGGCTTTGCCATCCGGAAAAATTTTGTGAAGAGGCTCGAAAAATCTTTATAAATAAACTCCTAGACACAGGAAAAAAGGAATTCGCAGAGGGGCTATTCGCACTAAAAAAAAAGGGTAAGAAAGGCCGTGGAAAGGAACATGGAAGGGATTTTCTTTATCTGCTGACAATAAAGGATTGGGATAAACCCGAGTATGGGAAAGAGCGCTTCCCGCCATACCATAGTATTTTCCAGAGTTGGATGGCGCGGATTTTTGAGCAACACGGTAATGAGTCATGTAAGCCCATTGGGAAGAAAGATGCCTTTGGGCTCGATATGGCAGGAGCAGAAGACCACTATGACGATGTTAATGCTGCCGGACTGGGGCAAATTAAACTTTTCGCTGCAAATGAAGACATCCCTTGCCTAAAGCGTTACGGTCTAGAAGGAGTGGATCTTTTTCCAGCAGGACGTAACGCAAGAGAAACGGGAAGAAAAAGCTTAGAATACATTCTTGATCAGCAGAGGGAGGGGACCACATGGAGGAGCCTTAGAAAATATGAAAACCGCAATGCGGTGGCTTTTGCGTATTGCACAAGACTAACAAATGCCAAGGTCATACAGATCTTTGATGATGATGACATATCTGGACAGGATAACATCTATATAAGCGAAGAGGCTACGAAAACTGCATTGAAAACGCTCGAAGGAATTGTCGGGATTGAACCTGCAGCAGAGATTGTAATAGGGATTATCGCAGCGTTGGACAAGGGCAATGTAAAGGTCCTTGCTTCCAGACGTTATCCCCTTACCAGATATATATCCGGCGCTGTGCGTTGGCAGAAGGGTTGCGTAAATATCCCTGATGTTGTTTTGCCCTGGCTTCAAAAAAAAGACAATTTGATTAGGGGGGCACTCTCCGTCTATCCGACACGAGTCATCTGGCTCTTGAATAGCGCATGGAGGCAAAACGGGGAGATGATTACCCGCAAGAAAGTTCCCATCTCAAAACGTTTTATTTCGTCTGATGCGCTTGATTTCCTCTTTGAAAGTGACGGGACAATCCGCGATCGAGTTGACGCTGGGCTTGAGAATATCGTGGAGAAGAGCGTCCAGACTCTCATCATGGCTAAACTGACAACAGTCATAAATCAAAGCAGGAAAGGGGAGAAGTTGAAATTCAACAACAGTGTTTATCTGCATATGCTCCCCACGCTTTATGGGCTGCTGCTGTACAAGAAAGGAATCAGAAAGGAGGCTTATATGAAAGAAGAAGTTTTTTATCTTGGGAGATTTTTTGCCGTAGTGGATAAACTTCATATTCAGTACTCGCTTGATGTAAGAAATGGAGAAGTCCCTGTTCGGCTGATCGGTAACGATCATGTGTCGCTAGCGTTACAGAATCCACTGGAAGCATTTATATCCCTAGGGCATCGTCTTGAACACCCATATATTTCATGGGCCAAGAGAGTGAGCCCGGACACTATTCCAAGGCGAGCAGCTAAGAATTGCCTGAAAGACATCGCTGCCTTAACAAATAGACTAACAGGGACCGAGATTCCAAACGAGATTGATAACGCTGGCAAAGCGAAGTTGATTCTCGGTTATCTTTCCTATGGGGCAAAAGATGAAGAAGCTGAACAGGATAATAGTAACATTGACTCAGAATACAATAATAAGGAGGGAAAAGATCATGAGTAACACACAATGCACAGATATTCCACGAGCGACAGGCTTGATCATCGTCGAGGTCCGCAATTCCAACCCGAACGGTGATCCTGAACGAGACGGGGCACCCCGTAGACGCAGAGGCGACATCGGAGAAATTTCACCAGTATCGGTCAAGCGGAAGATGCGGGATCTTGTGGGAAACAAAAAGGGGCCAATCTGGCTTTACCTGCAAGGAAAGTTCGGCTTGGATGAAACGCGCTTTGATATCTTGGAGGAACGAGACAAACACGCAAAGCCTTTAAAGGAGATTATCATTAAGGATGCCGCCAGTCCTGTTGAAGAAAAAAGATTCGTTAAAATGTTTTGGGATGGTCGTGTCTTTGGGAACACATTCTTGGAAGAGGCGACGGGTAATCCTGATGATTTACTCGAAGGGACTGACGGAAAGGCGAAAAAAGGTAAGTCCAGAAAAGCTGAAGAAGCCCTTGCATTAAAGAATAACGTGAAGACGGGCGTGATCCATTTTGGTCTTGGGCTTTCGGTGGCCCCTGTCACGGTTCGTACCGATTTTACCCTGACAAATAAAGGTGGTGTTGAGGAAGGGAAGACAGCGGGAATGGCCCCCGGTGCCTTTAAATTTGTCGAGCATGGAATTTATGCCATCCCTTTTTTCGTGAATCCTACTCAGGCAAGCAAAACGGGCTGCACAAAACAAGATATTGATGTTGCTCTGGAGCTTATACCCTATGTTTACTCTCACAATCGGTCATTAGTCCGGACGCAGGTTGAAGTCTTGCACGCCTGGTATGCAGAGCATAAAAATCAGAAAGGTTCGTTCAACGACTTTGATCTGATTGATGCGCTTATGCCCAGAAAGAATAATGAACATGAAAAGAATAAACCATCTTTTGAACGAAGTGAATATGATATCCCGAACCCAAACGAGAAACCAGATATTCTAAAAAAATTTGAGGGCAAAATTAGCAACCAAATCCGCGATCTGATGGACTTGATGAGGCAGTAGAGTATGGAACGTAACGTTCTCTTGGCGCATAGCGCAAGATTCGGCTACCCGGAACAGACTTACAAGGAACACATATCCGAGGTTATCAGAAAAGCTTGTGAGTCTGCTTCCAAAGTTGCACCTTATACGCCGTTTGGGGAACTGTTTTCATCAGTGGTTCGCGCTGCAGCAGAATACCATGATCTGGGTAAACTTGATGAGGCCAATCAGGAAGTATTACGTGGGAAGACATCAAAACCTCTTCCGTTAGATCATTCTGATGGTGGTACAGCTTATCTTTTGGGGAAAAAATCAATACCCGCCGCATTATGCGTCCTCTCTCATCACGCCGGTCTGCCTTCGATACCCGAAGAGAAGTCCAAAGTGCATCCGTTTAGGATTAATGTTCATGTTAAAAACGATGAAAAGACAGTGCGGGAAATTACCGAGATAAAGCTGGCAAGGTACATCAGCAAGCACTCGGCTGAAATGGAGTTTATCCCTGATTTGTTAGAAAGGGGCGCTCCGGGAAAGACATTCTTAAGGTTTGCCCTATCCTGTCTGGTTGATGCAGACCACGCGGATACGGCACGGCATTACGGCAGAGGAATAGATGTGGATAAAATGTCCCTTAATGCGAAAGAGAGGCTGCATCTTCTCGACATCTATGTCAATTCGTTACGACCAAAGGATGTGACACCGGAAAGGTTGTCAATAAGACGGGAATTTTACAAAGCTTGCCGTGAGGGGCCAACGTCTCGAGGGCTTAACAGTTGCAGTATGCCGGTAGGAACAGGTAAGACTACGTCAGTCATGGCCCATCTTTTGATGTCAGCACTTCATTTCAATCTTCGGAAGATTTTTATCGTGTTGCCTTTTACAAATATTATCGATCAGTCCGTAAGGACGTACCGGCAGTCTCTTGTTGTGCCAGGTGAAAGCCCTGAGTCCGTCGTAGCAGCCCATCATCACCGCGCGGAATATGAAAACCCGCTGTTGATGGCTGCATCATTTTTGTGGGACGCACCTATCACGGTAACGACGGCGGTACAGTTTTTTGAAACCCTTGCAGCAAACAGACCGGTTGCGCTTAGAAAATTACATAACCTTGCTGGTTCGGCCATTTTCATCGACGAGGCACATGCAGCTTTACCTGCCCACTTATGGCCCCAGGCATGGAAGTGGCTGGAAGATTTAGTGCAAAATTGGGGTTGCCATATTGTTTTGGGTTCTGGCACCCTTGCCCATTTTTGGAAGCTACAGGAATTTTCTGAAACCGAAGTCATGGTTCCGGAAATTTCTGGAGGAAGCCTTTACCAAAAAGCATCAGGGCTTGAAGATCGCAGAATTGTATACCCCCCAATAATTAAGGAACCGATGGGAATTGATGATTTATGCAAATGGATCATATCCCTTCCGGGTCCGAGAATAGTTGTTATGAACACAGTTCAATCAGCGGCGGCCCTTGCCAATAATATCAATGAAGCGCAGGGGCGGAATGCTGTAGAACATCTTTCCACTGCTATCGCGCCGGTTCACCGTAGGGACACGCTCGATAGAGTAACTGTTCGGTTAAACGACAGCAAAGATGACGGGAGCTGGACGCTGGTTGCCACTACCTGCGCCGAAGCGGGTCTAAACTTTTCTTTTCGCTCCGCCGCCCGAGAGTTGAGCAGCCTTGCAAGTTTGATCCAGATTGGCGGGCGGGTAAACCGGGAATGTGAAAAGGGAACTGATTGCCAGGTTTGGAGTTTTCAGATAAGGGAAGATGAATTGCTGAGAAAACATCCACAGTTCAGTACATCTGCTAAGGTACTGCAACAGATTTTTGACGAAAATAAAGTAGGGCCTGATTTCTGCACTGAAGCCATGATGAGGGAAGTCAGGGAGAAAAACAGCGTTATGGCTAAAGACGATCTCATTGTAAGAGCAGAGAAACAGGGGAAATACCCAGATGTCGCCAACTTGTTTAAGGTTATAGACGAAGGCGAAACATTTACGGTTATCATCGATTCAGACTTTAAGGAAAGGCTTGAGTCCGGTGGAAAACCCACGAGACAGGAAATGCAGAACCTAACAGTCAAAATGAGAAAGATGCATATTGCTAACCTGGGTTTACCGAAAGTGAAAGTGGGATTTCCGAGAGTTAAAGGGTACGATGAGTTGTTCTTCTGTCCGCCGGAGTTTTATGATTCTTTCCTCGGCTATATGCGGGGTGTATTGAAGATACTGTTATTATCACCAGAGGATTGCATTGCATGAATTATGAATTACAAATGGTGTATCTCGAAGAAAAAACGAGACGAGGCAAGAGACGATGACAAACCACCAAGACCCGCCCCAACTCATCCCGCCTCACGGCGGCTACCAGGACCTGCAATCTTATCAGATGTCGGAGATTGTATATGACGCCACGGTGGCATTTTGCGACCGCTTTATCAACATCCGCTCCCGCACCCATGACCAGATGGTGCAGGCGGCACGCAGCGGCAAGCAGAATATTGCCGAGGGCAGTATGGCCTCTGGCACCTCCAAAAAAACCGAGCTCAAGCTTGTGGGTGTTGCGCGGGCAAGCCTTGAGGAACTTCTTTTGGATTTTCAGGACTATCTGCGGCAGCACAACCTGCCGTTTTGGGGCAAGGATCACCCAAGGGCGCGGGAGGTTCGGGGGCTTTGCTACAGGAAGAATAGGTCTTATACGACTTATAAGACCTATATTGCGGAAGGTTCTCCTGAAATTGCGGCAAACACCGTGATTTGCCTGATTCATCAGGCAAACTACCTTCTGGACCAGCAGTTGCGGGTTTTGGAAAAAAGTTTTCTTGAAGAGGGCGGCTTTACGGAAAGGCTTTACCGCACAAGAACTCAAATGCGCAACCAGGGTAAAAAACCATGGGCTACACAGAAGATGACCTGATTCCACTTTCCGCTTTGCAGCACTTGGTGTTCTGCGAAAGGCAGTGCGCCTTGATCCACATCGAGCAGGCGTGGGACGAAAACAGGCTAACTGCCGAGGGAAGGATCATGCACGAGCGGGCGCACGAGACCGGCGGGGAATCAAGGGGCAAGGTCAGGGTCGAGCGGGGTTTGCCTCTCAGGTCTTTGCGGCTGGGGCTGATCGCCAAGGCCGATGTGGTGGAGTTTCATTTTGTAGAGGAAGGCAAATGGCGACCATTTCCGGTGGAATACAAGCGGGGAAAGCCCAAGCCCGATGACTGTGACAAGGTGCAGCTTTGCGGTCAGGCCATGTGTCTTGAGGAGATGCTTCAAGTGGCTGTTCCTGCCGGTGCCATTTATTACGGCAAAACCCATCATAGGCTGGATGTTGAGTTTAATGAACAACTGCGCAAAAAAACTGATGACGCAGCTAGGCGCGCTCACGACTTGATCCGGTCGGGCACGACTCCTGAAGCGCTTTATGACAAAAGGTGTGAAAGATGCTCTTTGGTAAATTTTTGTCTTCCAAGGGCCGCTAAAAAGAGGCGCTCTGTGCAGAGTTATCTCATTGAAGCGAGGCGTCCGGAATGAAAAAGCACCTCAACACCCTGTTTGTTACAACCCAGGGCGCATATCTTTCAAAAGAAGGCGAGACCATTTTGGTCAGGGTCGAGAAGGAGACAAGGCTACAGGTCCCGGTCCACACCATCGGAGGCATTGTCTGTTTTGGTAACGTCATGGTCAGTCCGTTTTTGATGGGCTTTTGCGCTGAAAACGGCGTGGGGATAAGCTTTTTGACAGAGTATGGTCGCTTTCTGGCCAGGGTGCAGGGCCCTGTTTCCGGTAATGTGCTCTTGCGTCGGCAACAATACCGCCTGGCCGATGATATGGCCTTTTCGGCAGTCATGGCAAAGGCGATACTCACAGGCAAGATCGCCAATTGCAGGAGTGTGCTTCAAAGGGCCTTGCGTGATCATACGGAAAAGCTGGATGCGACAGAGGTTGAAGCGGCCTCTGCCGGCCTTTTTCGATCACTTCAAGCCCTGAATGCGGAAACACCCCTGGACCGCCTTCGGGGAGTTGAAGGAGACGCGGCACATACCTACTTCAGCGTCTTTGATCACCTTATTGTAGTGCAAAAGGAGGGTTTTTCATTTCAAGAGCGGAATCGTCGGCCGCCCCTGGATACGGTAAATTGCCTTTTATCGTTTATCTACACACTGCTTATGCACGATGTTCGTTCCGCCTTAGAGACGGTGGGGCTTGATCCTGCCGTGGGTTTCCTGCACAGGGACAGACCTGGCAGACCAGGGCTTGCACTTGACCTCATGGAAGAATTCAGACCCTTTCTGGCGGACCGGCTGGTCCTGTCACTTATCAATCGCCAGCAGGTGAAGGATAAGGGTTTTAAGAAAATGGAGTCGGGCGCAGTAATGATGAACGATGAGACCAGAAAGACCGTGCTGGTGGCATACCAGGAAAGAAAGCAGGAAGAGATCATGCATCCGTTTTTGGAAGAAAAGGCGACAATAGGCATCCTTTTCTTTATACAGGCGCTTCTTCTGGCCAGGCATCTGCGGGGGGACCTGGACGGTTATCCGGCCTTCATATGGAAGTAACGCACAAAGGCAAACAGGAGAGAGCATGTTTGTATTAGTCAGTTACGATGTTTCCACTAGAGATGATGCGGGGGCAGCCAGGCTTAGAAGGGTGGCCAAGACCTGCAAGAACTACGGGCAAAGGGTGCAGTTCTCTGTATTTGAGTGTGTTGTAGATCCGGCAAAGTGGGCTGTTTTTCGTCAGAAGCTTGTAGATATTATAGACCCTGAAAATGACAGCCTGAGATTTTATTTTTTGGGTTCCAACTGGAAACACAGGGTAGAACATATCGGGGCCAAAAAAGGGATTGATCAGGAGGGGCCGCTTATAGTGTAAGGAGTGTGCGAACCCCAAGCTTACAAGGTTTTACGGGGGTGTTCGCATTGGGGATAATATCTTGTATATTTTGCATTTTTCATGAACCTGTTAAAGATGATAAGCAGTTGGTGGTAGTTTCGCAGATACGTTCGCGGAATGAGCCAAAATTTATAAACGAAGTCAAAGGGTTCATGAGAGACAGTCGCCCCCTGCGCGGGGGCGTGGATTGAAACGCGTTATCAGGAAGAAATCTCGTCTGCTACAAGGTCGCCCCCTGCGCGGGGGCGTGGATTGAAACAAATAAGTTGGATCAGGACAAAAAGAATGTTGCGGTCGCCCCCTGCGCGGGGGCGTGGATTGAAACTGTGATGCTCGGCACTGGGTGCAGAATGGAGAGTGTCGCCCCCTGCGCGGGGGCGTGGATTGAAACCCTTTGCCCGCGGTATAGGCCTTATGGGTGAATCGTCGCCCCCTGCGCGGGGGCGTGGATTGAAACGTTGACATGGCGGTCCAGATCGCGGCCCCTGCGTCGTCGCCCCCTGCGCGGGGGCGATGTTATCTAGCAATAACTTGACTCGTATGTATAAATAATGCATACTTAGACATCACATTTGTATGAGGTGAAAAAATGAGAACAACTCTAAATATCGAAGATAATCTACTCGACAAAGCGACGAAACTCACTGGTATTAAAGAAAAAACAGCCCTCGTTAAGCTGGGCTTGGAAGCTCTTATCGCCAGAGAAAGTGCACGGCGGCTTGCAAAACTTGGTGGGACTCAAAAGCAGCTTCAGGCCATACCAAGAAGAAAAGGGGTATAATATCCCATGCTTCTTGTGGACACATCGGTATGGGTTACACATTTTAGGGACGGAAACACTGAGCTGGCAAACTTACTCAATGATGGAAGAGTATTATGTCACCCGTTAATTGTCGGTGAACTTGCTTGCGGGAATCTCAAGGACAGATCTGTCATTCTTTCATTTCTGCAACTGCTGCCAATGAGCGTAGAAGCCGAGCATGAGGAAGTTTTATCATTTATTGAAAATAATCAATTAATGGGCAAAGGCATGGGTTACGTTGATGTCCATTTGATGGCTTCCGCCGTATTAACAGAAGTTCCAATCTGGACACTTGATAAAAAACTGGCACAGGCTGCGGATAAACTGCATATAAAATATAAAAATAGATAATTGGGTAGCCGCGGATTTTTCTCCCCCCGCCCCCACACCACTACCGTATGCAACTCCGCCCAGCGCGGAAGAAGAGCTGGAAAACAAATACCATTAAAGGCCAAAGGGTTTGGACTTTGAGAGTCTCATCCATCAAGCAGCAGAACAGAGCGAACTGACAGGGGATGAGATACTGGATGGAGCAAGGGATAAAAAGCGGACAGATGCTCACCGGCTAGCAGGACTTATGAGGAGGTATCAAATTGTATCTGAGGTATTCAGGGTGTTTGGGCTTTTCAAAACACCATTGACACCTGGGCTGCAGCTCCGCCGCTCTGAGGAAAGATGATAAAATGGAACCTGTCATCTTCGGGGAGGCCCAGAAATGCATCATGGACAAAAGCGGTAAAAAAATGAGCCAGGGCGGCACCTGCGAGCACATCCGAAGGATAATGCTTTTTCCCTTCGATACGCGCCCATCCAACACCTGTAGCAATCAAAAGGTTCCCCACCTGAAACGTGCGCCTCAACTTCTTTGGCATTTCGATTGAATCCAGATTTCTATTGGAGAGTGTAGATAAGGAAAACGCACTGGTAGCGTGGCCTGAGGGGAAACTTTCATTATCGCTGCCATCAGGACGCCAGCGATTGACTCTCTTTTTTATCAGTTCCGTCGTCCCGGTGGCAGCACCTACTGCAGCCAGTTCCACCCCGAGTCCCTTTAACTTTGAAATCGTCCATTGACCAAAGTCATCACCGCTGGGGGTGGCAAATGTGGTGATAACAGTCTCCGCTAAAAGTACGTTTTCAAGTGAATTGGAGGAATCTTCGGCATCATCAATGGAACCGAAGACGGGATTGTGCTCGGAAGCCCAATTAGAGGTCTTCTCATCCCAGTCATCAATACCAAAGACAAGTGCGCCGGCAGCAGGGATCAATGTCTGCAAGTCGAAAAATGCATTGCGAGCCGCGCTGCCCACTCCCTCAAGAGTTATAGGGCGAAGGACGTCCTGGCCCCAGCCACGACCATTGTTCAGTGTTCCACAACCTGAGGTAATCAGTAAGAAAAGGCAAATAAAAGGAATGCTATAACCTTTGTGCACGTAAATCCTCCTTCAGAGCTGAATTACACTTTGTTTTTTATCCGATATAACACTATTCTGTTTCAATTTCAAACATTATCACCATTAATTTATAGGTAGCCCATGAAAAAACATATCAAAATATCTTATTGGGTGTAGCCGGTTTTAGGGTCGGCCCAAAATAATTACTTGCTTATGCTGTTTAATCAACCAAACCCCAGGGTATTTTATGCCTTAAAGCAGCAGTTTTGGCGCTGAAAATGGTGCATTTAGCTTATGGCTGAAACTGCCCTTTTAAGGATTGAAAATACTTTGATTTAAGAAGATAGTTTACGGATATCAGTGGACCCCAAGGGGTTGATGTGAGCTCAGTTTTTAAACAGAATGGGGGGAATCAGATGTCCGGTCATCCAGATTTAGCTGAACAAGGCTCTGCCGGTTTCGTGCGCGGCTTGGGCGTCTTTGATTCGACTATGATCGTCGCGGGATCTATGATCGGCTCCGGCGTCTTTATCGTGTCTGCCGACATTTCGCGTCTGGTGGGTTCTGCCGGATTGTTGCTCCTTGTCTGGGTCGTCACCGGGTTTCTCACGCTCATGGCCGCGCTCTCCTATGGCGAGCTGGCCGCCATGATGCCTCGTGCGGGCGGGCAGTATGTATATCTGCGGGAGGCTTACTCGCCTCTGTGGGGGTTTCTTTACGGCTGGACGCTTTTCCTTGTGGTCCAGACAGGAACGATTGCGGCGGTTGCCGTTGCCTTTGCCCGTTTCCTCGGAGTCTTGGCGCCTTCCATATCGAACACCAACTGGATCATTGAACCGGTGAACCTCTCATCCAGTTATGCGGTGAGCCTTTCGACGCAGCAGGTTGTCAGTATCATCATCATAGGTGTGCTGACATACCTCAATACCCGCGGGCTCCGGCTGGGGAAGATCATCCAGAACGTATTCACATCTGCTAAGACCCTGTCTCTCGTTATGCTCATCCTCCTTGGGGTCTTTGTAGGCAGGAATGCGGCTGCGATCGCCTCCAATTTCGGAGACCTTTGGGTACCGCGCGGGGTGAGCGCAATAAGACCGGACTGGTCATGGGTGCCGGAGGTCAGCGCCCTGAGCGGCGGACTGGGGATATTCATCGCAGTTTGTGTCGCGCAGGTGGGCTCCCTGTTTTCGGCTGAAGCGTGGAACAACATCACATTCACCGCAGGGGAGGTTAAGAATCCGCGGCGGACTGTTCCTGTTTCCCTGGCCGCGGGAACCGGTCTCGTGATCAGTCTTTATCTCCTTGCCAACCTGACGTACCTGCTGACGCTGCCGATCGAAGGCATCCAGAACGCGCCGGATGACCGGGTCGCCACGGCGGCGCTCGGGGTTATCTTTGGCGATGCGGGGGCGGCGATCATGGCTGTAGCAATCATGGTGTCAACATTCGGCTGCAACAATGGGCTCATTCTTGCAGGAGCCAGGGTCTATTACGCCATGTCGCACGACGGGCTATTTTTCCGCGCCACAGGCGCACTCAATAAGAAACACGTCCCGGCTACAGGTCTTGTCCTTCAGGGGGTCTGGGCGTCGCTGCTTGTGCTTCCACGCACACGGCTCCGAGATGCGACCGGGGCCTTTCTGACTGACCCGGTGACCGGTCGCGAGCTCTACGGGAATCTCTACAGCAACCTTCTCGACTATGTGGTTTTTTCTGTCTTGATCTTCTACGCGTTGACGATTGCGGCCCTTTTTGTGCTTCGTCACAAGCAACCGGAGGCCGAGCGGCCCTATCGCGCCCTTGGATATCCGATCGTCCCAGCTCTGTATATCATCGCCGTTTCTCTGATTATGATGGTTCTCATTGTCTACCGAACTCAGACGACATGGCCGGGGCTGGTCATTGTGCTGAGCGGGATTCCTGTCTATTTCATCTGGCGCCGCTTTGGCCGAAGAGGGGTAGCGTCGTTAAGTTAATGACATTGGGCCTATCCCCTGTCTTGTCTTCCTATCATGCCGAAGAGGTTGTAGATCAGGCGGGCCACAGTATAATCCGGTGCGTGCATGCCTGGAATCGGCGCCAGTTCTACTACATCAAGGCCTATCACATGCCGCCCCCTGAGGACTGAAGCAAGGGCTGCAATTGCCTGATGCCAGTTAAGCCCTCCTGGCTCCGGTGTGCCGGTAGCAGGCATTATGGAAGGGTCGAGCCCGTCCACATCAAAGGTGATGTAGATGTTTTTTGAAAACTCATCAGGCAGGATCATATCCGGAACCTGGGCCATGCCGATGGCTGATGCATCCAGGTGGCCGATATGCCGCTCCTCGCGCAGGAGGTGTTCCTCCCAGGAGAGGCTGCGGATGCCGATCTGATAAATGGGGATGTCCATATCGAGAGCCCTGTGCATAACGCAGGCGTGGCTCAGGGCCGTTTTGTGGTAAGTGTCTCGCAGGTCTGCGTGTGCATCAAACTGGACAATGCCAAAATCCTTGAAATGGGCACTGACCGCCCTGAATGCACCCACGCTGATCGTGTGCTCTCCTCCCAGTAATACAGGAATTTTTTTTAGATCCAACACATTCGAAACCGCATCTGTGATCCTTTTTAGTGCGGTTTCCGCTTTGCCCTTACAATTGACCGGCGCATGTGTGTATATGCCGTATCGGGCCGGGATGCTTTCGCCGTCAAAAAGTTCCAGTTGCTGGGAGCTGTTGAGAATGGCCGAGGGTCCAGCTGCTGTCCCCGTGCCATAGGAAACGGTCTTTTCATAGGGGACAGGAATCACATGAAACAGGCATGATTCAGGCGGGGCTGGTGCGATTTCCGATGAGAGAAAGCCGGAGAAAGACGAATTATTAAGTTTAAATGTTGAATTTTGAATTACTATGGGATTATTCCTCTTATTCACGATTAAAAATCAACAACTCAAAATTGTACCATTAGCCCAACGCTGAGATTGGACAAAATGGGACGTTTGGAACTGGCTCCTATGACAATCGGTTCTTATAATCAGCATATCCGAATTCACGGATTATCGTAAATTCATCGCTTTCAGGGTCATATGTGGCGATGGACGGGAGTTGTATCCCGTTAAAGGTATTGGTCTTGACCATGGAATAATGGGCCATATCCTGAAAGGCCAGCCTGTCTCCGACCGCGAGCGGTTTGTCAAAGGAATAATCCCCTATGATGTCGCCTGCCAGGCAGGACAGGCCCGCCAGCCGATAAGTGTAAGGTTTTTCATTGGGAAGCCCTGCCCCGGCAATCTCAGGCCGGTAGGGCATCTCGAGCACGTCGGGCATGTGGGTGGTTGCTGATGTGTCCAGGATGGCGATCGGGCCGTCATTGTCTACAATATCAAGCACCGAGGCTACCAATATTCCGGCATTCAGGGCAACGGCCTCGCCCGGCTCCAAGTATACTTCCACATCATACCTCTTCTTAAACCCGTCAATCAACCTGCACAACAGATCTATGTCATAATCCCTTCGCGTGATAAGATGTCCCCCTCCGAAATTGACCCAGGTCATCCGCGATATATATTCTCCGAATTTTTCCTCGATCACCTTCAATGTCCGTTCCAGGGCATCCGCGTTTTTTTCGCACAGGGTATGAAAATGCAGCCCTGTGATGCCATCTAATAATCCGCTTTCTGCCTGCTTCTTGAAAGTTTCACTCCGCACCCCCAGCCTTGATCTGGGGGCGCATGGATTATAAAGAGGATAACTGACTTCCGAATGGGCGGGGTTTATACGGATGCCGCACCGGATTTTTCTTTCCGCTTCGGCAATGGTCTGCTTGAACCGCTGCCACTGGGTGAATGAATTAAAGACAATCACATCCGCTGTTGTCACAAGCCGCTTAATGTCAGAGGCACTGTACGCAGCGGCAAAGGCATGGGCTTCCCCGGAGAACTCTTCTTTCCCCAGTATTGCCTCATGGGGCGAGCTTGCGCATACGCCTTTCAGGGTCCTGCGGACCAGAGGAAACACCGAAAACATGGCAAAGCCTTTGAGGGCCAGTAGGATAAGGCACCCGGTGCGGTCCTGGACGGTTTTTAGAACATCCAGGTTGCGTTTGAGTGCGGCCAGATCCAGCACAAAACATGGGGTAGGCACCCTGCTAAGATCAAGTCCGGGTGCTGCTATGGGATAAAGACCTCGGTCCATGGCAGTCCGTGGAGCTTTAGTTTTTCCATAAAGGGGTCTGGATCGAATTGTTCCATGTTAAAAACGCCCTGCCCCCGCCACGTTCCGGTCAGCATCATCATGGCCCCGATCATGGCGGGGACCCCGGTGGTGTATGAGATGGCCTGGGACCGGACTTCTGCAAAACACTGCTGATGATCGCAGATGTTGTAGATATAATATGTCCTTTCCTTTCCGTCCTTCTTACCCTTGATCAGGCAGCCTATGCAGGTCCTGCCATGGGTAAGGGGCCCCAGGGTCATGGGATCGGGCAGCAGGGCCTTTAAAAATTTAAGCGGTATGATCGGCTGACCATTGAACATCACAGGGTCAATACGTGTCATGCCTACGTTTTCCAGCACCTCAAGGTGTTTCAGGTAGTTGTCCGAAAAGGTCATCCAGAAGCGGGCCTTTTTGATCCCGGGGATATGTTTTATAATGGATTCCAGCTCTTCGTGATACATCAGATAGATCTTGCGAGGGCCTATGCCCTCGGGAAAGTCAAATTCCTTTGAAACCGAGAGCGGTTCGGTTTCCACCCACCTGCCCGCTTCATAATACCTTCCCCTGGCCGTTACCTCCCGGATGTTGATCTCCGGGTTGAAGTTGGTTGCAAAAGGCTGGCCGTGGTCCCCTGCATTACAGTCAATAATGTCTATCTCTTCGATCTCGTCAAAATGGTGTTTTTTTGCCCAGGCGCAAAATACATTGGTCACCCCCGGATCAAAGCCGCTTCCCAGCAGGGCCATGATTCCTGCCCCTTTGAACCGCTCGTGATAATCCCACTGCCACTTGTAGCAAAACCTGGCCTCATCAGGTGGTTCGTAATTGGCGGTATCCAGATAATCTACACCGGTTTCAAGACACGCATCCATTATATGGAGGTCCTGGTAGGGTAAGGCCACATTGATGATCAGTTCCGGTTTGAAACTTTGGATCAGGGAGACCAGCTCCGGCGCATTGTCCGCGTCAACCCGGGCTGTCTGGATGGGCCTGGAGAGCTGTGCAGCAATGCGGTCGCATTTTTCAATGGTGCGGCTGGCCAAAAGGATGCCGGTAAACACTTGGGGGACCTGTGCGCATTTATGTGTGACAACCTGGCTTACGCCGCCCGCGCCGATAATCATCACTTTGGACATGGGGTTTTTTACCTTTCAAAATATGTATATCCCCGCAGACCTTTCTGGTAGGCGCGCATGATCTGCTGGCGCTCGTTAGGGGTGATCAGGCCTTTTCTGACCGCCTTTTCAGCGGTCTCCCGAAACCTGACTACTATGGCCTTGGTGTCGTACTCCACATAGGAAAGCACATCCGCGACCGAATCCCCTTCAAGTTCCTGAACGAATTTGAAATCCCCGTTTTTTTGGATCTGGATGCTGACGATATTGGTATCGCCCAGCAGGTTGTGGAGGTCGCCCAGATTTTCCTGATAGGCCCCCACCAGAAAGACACCCAGGTAATAATCCTCATCAGGCTTAAAATCGTGCAAAGGCAGGGATTGCCGCACATTGTGGGTGTCTATGAATTTATCTATCTTGCCGTCGCAGTCGCAGGTGATGTCCGCCAGGATCGCGTTTCTGGTCGGGGCCTCGTTCAGCCGGTGCACCGGCATGATCGGAAACAGGTGATCAATTGCCCAGGCATCCGGGAGGGATTGAAACACGCTGAAGTTGCCGTAGTAGATATCGGCCAGGGCGTGTTCAATGCCCTTTAACTCGCTGGGTATATTCTTCAGTTTCGACAGGTCAGTGGCGATCTTCTTCATCACGTGCCAGAAGATATTTTCGCCGGTCACCCGTTCGCGGAGCGTGATGTTGCCGTGTTTGAAAAGCTGGCGGATTTCATCCCGGTAGTAAATGGCATCATTATAGCACTCCTGCATGTTCTTAAGGGTCAGGGTATGGAGCACATCCAGGAGGTTCAGGATCATCTCATGGGTGTCTTCCGGAGGTTTTTCCGGCAGGGGCAGGGTTTGAAAACAGCTCACATCAATGATGTTGAACAGTAATACAGAATAATAGGCGACAGTGGCCCGGCCTGATTCCGAGATAATCGTTGGATGGGCGATGTCATGTTCGTCCAGGGTGCCCATGATCACCTCGATCACATCCGCGCAGTACTCGGCCAGGCTGTAATTACCGCTGCTGGTGAAATTGGTGTGGGATCCGTCGTAATCCACGGCCAGGCCACCGCCGATATCCAGATATCCCATGGGCGCCCCTTCGTCCACCAGCCCTGCATACACCCGGCACGCCTCCACCACGGCCGACCTGATATCCCTGATGTTTGGTATCTGTGAGCCAAGATGGTAGTGCAAAAGCTGGAGACAGTCTATCATGCCCTTTTCCTTGAGGTAATCCACCATCTGTATCAACTGGGTAGTACTCAGGCCGAAGATGCTACGGTCTCCGCCGGATTCCGTCCAGTGGCCCCCGGCCCGGGTGGCGAGTTTGATGCGGATGCCTAACAGAGGCTTGATGTTCAGCCGGGCCGCCCGTTCAATAATCAGTGGGAGCTCGCTAGGCATTTCAATTACAAAAAAACATTTGAACCCCATCTTCTGGGTGTAGAGTCCCAGATCAATGAATTCTTCATCCTTATAGCCGTTGCAGATCAGGCAGGCTTCAGGGTCTTTTAACAGGGATATGGCGGCAATCAATTCGGCCTTGCTGCCCGCCTCCAGACCGTGGTGGTATTTTGACCCGAAATGGGTAACCTCTTCCACCACCTGTTGCTGCTGATTTACCTTAATGGGAAACACGCCCCGGTACTGACCTTTGTAACCGAATGTGTCAATGGCGGTCTGAAAGCTGTTGTGCAGAAGCGAGATTCGGGATTGCAAAATATCGCCAACCCTCAGCAGTATGGGCATGCCAAGACCCCTTTCCTTGATTCCTGAGATAACATCCATCAGGCTGATCACACTGGAGGAGTCTTTGCCTGTGGGGTTGATAACCACTTCCCCCTTGTCGGAGATATTAAAATAGCCGCTTCCCCAGTTGCGTATCCCATACAGGTCCGCGGAATTTTCGATGGTCCACCGTTCCAGGGAGCCGATGCCTTTCATAAGCTGATTCATTGGAATATTCCGCCCTTATACTGCACATATTTAATGAAAGCATATCATTCGCGCCAATGGCCGGAAATGATATCCTAAGGCATATATATGGTTACCCATATAAGAACCTTTCTTTTTAGATGCATATGAAAAAAATAGCAAGCATTGATTGGAGGCGGCTTTTGAATGATGACCTTTCACAGAGCTGGAAAATGGAATCCGCTAATCAAGCCAAATTATCTCAGGGACAAAACCCGCTGCATTCAGAGTGACCTTAGCAAGTGTCACAGGCAAGGAATATCTGCGTGGCCCAGCACTTCCAGGGTTTAGATATAATACCGTATCTTTCTTCTCCACTGCAGGCTTGTGTGAGTGCCCAAAAACCACCATCTCGATTTTCGCCGCCGCAGGATCAATATCAAGTTGTTCAATATCGTGCAAGACATAGATAAAATGATCATGGAGCTCGACCCCCTTTGTCAAAGGGAGTGTTTCAGTCCATTTCCCTTTATCGGTATTGCCCTGCACTGCGTGTACGGGCGCTATCCTGCGAAGCCTTTCAAGTATGCCCAAATCCCCCACATCGCCTGCATGAATAATGGTATCACAATCAGAAAGCGCCGAGATTGCCTCAGGCCGAAGGAGCCCATGGGTATCGGATATTATTCCTATCTTAAAGAGCATATTTTTTTACCGGGATAACGTAACTTCTCAATAAGTCAGGGCGGGCCGGGGGCTTTTTACTTGTTTGCATATTTTTACCTCACTTCGAACAGACGGCGGCACTATACGCACTTCTTAAACAGTAGGCTCAATGAGGTTGCCTGCCGTGCATTTGGAGTCCTATCCGCCTGTACGGCTATGAAAATCATGTTTAGGTGCTATTCTTGACTGCTGTTATCAGTGGTGCAAACAAGTAAAAAGCCCCAGGCCCGCCCTGACTTATTGAGAAGTTACGGGACAGCAGGTTAAGTTCTAGTAATCTATCCTTATTTCATATTTCCTTTCTTATTATCTCTGCGAAGAGTTACACGCGAGAAACTCGCTGGGGTTCCATAGCCTCATGCGCGGCCCCCATGTGCCTGTGCCCCTGCTTATGATCACAGTCATACCATCTACCGGATAACAAAATGGTTTCAGGAATATTTCCTCTTAAGCCTTTTAAAAGTATGAATCAGGTAATCAAAAAATGCCGAGATGAGCCATAATATCAAGATGCCAATATAGGTTATGCATTTTTTGGCCAAATGTTTCAATGTTGCTAATACGTTTGATTGAAATTCAGCTTCACTTTTATATATGTTCTCAGCAGAGATTGTTTCGGTTACACTCTTCTCGATCGGGCTCCATTTTCCAGGTATCTGACCCGGGTCTTCGGCCTTACATTCATGGAGCGAGAGTTTTGGACAGAAATATCTTGTTTGATCCCATTTCGGTAATTTCTGTAAATCGGCGAGAAATTGCCGTTTGGTGAAATTTGACTGCTCGTTTTGCGGTGATCCAATGAATAAGATGTCTTCCAAGATTATACCCGTACCACCAATGCCGGTGCTGGGGCCGGCATATGTCTTCCAAAGAACATGACCATCTGCATTTAAGATAATTTGATATTTTTGCAGTCTGAAATTAAGTTCTCCTGCATCCCTCCTTGTGGAGAGGTTATTCAAACGCTGCACTGATTTTTCCGGTAGAATCCTGCTGTCCTCATCAATGCCATTTTTGAGCATCCAAAAAAGCATTTCTTCTTTCGTAACTCTGTTGCCGGTCATGCAGTTATAGACATCGAGCCCTGCAAAATAATACTTGGTTTTATGCCACTCCGGGAGCTTTTTAAGATGATCAAGAAATTCTGCTTTTAAAAATCCGGGGCGATCATTATCTGCCGGACCTATGAACAGGATCTCCCCTTTTGTAAAACACCTTCCCTCTTTGAGCGCACCTAACCCAAAATGGGCCTCCCACCTCAAATGCCCGGCATCATATTCGGTCAGTTTGTATTCGCCCAGTTTGTAAGTGGCAGCTTCCATTTTTCTTCCCTCACCAGTTCCCTATACCAGCTCCTTGCAGCTTTAGGGGACCTGTGGGCTTTTTTCTCCTTTGCTCAATCGAACAAGTCCAGAAGGAAACTCCTTTTCTTGTAATGACCATAATGGTCTCCATGATGGCCCTTGCCATGATGGTCTTTATGACTTGCGTAACCGCTTTCTCTGTATTGGGCCTGAGGCGGCTCTGAAACCGACCGCTCAATGATCTTATCCAGTTCCCCTCGGTCGAGCCAAACCCCTCGGCATTTGGGGCAATAGTCTATTTCAATTCCCTGTCTTTCGCTCATCACCAGTTGTACACTGCAGATTGGGCAATTCATACCTTTTACTCCTTATAATAATTTATGGTTTCCTCGGACTTTATCGTCCTGTTCTATATTATTTTGGTATCGTTACATTGTCATCATTGTAGATTCCGCTTTGAGCAGTGGTGTGGCATGCGGAACAATTGGATAATGAACCTATTGACTCCCGCTTTAACACGTCTGGGCTGATATCATGATGAGCGTCCTTAATACAAGGGATCTCCGTAATTCTAAGAGGAGTATTGCCTCCAAGGCTCTTCATGATCTTAACCGCCCTTTTTGCTGATGAACGCTCTGCGCCATTGGCAGCAAGATATCCGGAAATATCCTTTTTTGCAGCTGAATCAAGCTCCACTGTCTCTCCGAAGTGATCTTCGAGTCCGGCAAGGATCTTTTCCCATGAACCCGAGGGTAACAATTCCGGCTGATAGGCAAAATGGCACTCCCCGCAGCTTTCAGCATATACCGGATTGCTTACCGGCGTAAGGCAACTCTTGCCGCCTTCGCCTGAGTGATCCCCCCGGTGTCTTTCACGATGATGCCTTCCCTCCCCATGTTCATCATGATCAGCCAAGGCGGCATTAAAACCCCCGGTAGCGGCAAGCAACAAAATCAACAAAAAGACATATGATTTTGACATACTCATAACATCACTCCTTTTCCCTATCTTTATGATAATCCTAATATATTTGTATATTATTCATCAGGAAATAATCCTTCGCATCCTTCCAAGTGAATGGGATCATTCATAGCGCAGGGCCTCAATCGGGTCAAGCTTCGATGCCTTCCATGCCGGATAGAAACCAAAGCTGATCCCAACGGTGGCGGAAACCATAACTGAGACAACAATGGCGGTCAGAGATGTCTCTGTTGGCCAACGCAACAGAAGTGTTACCAGGTATGACCCGCCACAGCCCGCAAGTATCCCTATGATTCCTCCAGCCAGACACATCACTATGGCCTCCACCAAAAACTGCATCAATATGTCCTTTGATCTCGCACCCACCGCCATGCGGAGGCCGATTTCTCGCGTCCTTTCTGTTACTGATACCAGCATGATGTTCATGATTCCGACTCCTCCGACAATTAGGGAGATCAGCGCTACACTTAGAAGAAGATTGGTCATCAGTAGAGAAGTGGAAGAAAGGGTCTTGGTCATTTCCGTCATGTTACGGATGCTAAAGTCTTCTGCCTCATTGGGCCGAATCCGGTGGCGCTCACGTAACAGTTCAGTGATCTGCCGGATTGCCAGAGGTATCTCATCAGAGGACTGTGCACAAGCCAGTATATGATCCACATTGGTGAATCTCACCGGTTGAGGCGTATCAGCCATCTGCGTCGGCGAAGGCACCGGGTAGAGATTGAGGCTGGAAGTGGGATAAAGTCTGTTAAGTGAATTTACCTCAGTGGACGTGCTGGAGCCTGACGAGGAGCTGCTCTGATTTACATTGGTCAGGGAGGTGCCCATCACCCGGTATTTAATAGTGGTCCACGGCGCCAGGATAATATCGTCCTGGTCCGCGCCCATCATATTTGCTCCCTTGCTGCTCAGCACCCCCACCACACGGAACAACACGTTTTGAATACGCAGTTTCTTGTCAATGGGAGACGCCCCGCTGAATAGCTCACGGACGATTGTCTGGCCCACCACACATACCTTACTGGTATTTCTTACATCACGATCCGTAAACATCTCACCCTCAGCCATATCAGTCCAACTGCGAACATCCAGGTATGCAGGTGTACTCCCATTGATGGACAGGGGGACCCAGTTGCGGTTTCCATAGATCACCTGGGTACGGGCCTGCACATCCGGGGCGGCGCTCCTGACGGCCGGGCACTCTTGAAGGATGGCCTCACAATCCTGGGGTGTGAGCGTAGTGGCCGTGCCTCCGCCGAAACTTACTCCCCCACTGGCTGCGGTTCCAGGATGTATAAGCAAATTGTTTGCACCCATGCTGGAGATGGCCCGTTCAATGGCAGCAGAGGACCCCTTTCCGATCTCCATCATCGCAATAACCGCCGCAACACCGATAATGATCCCCAGCGCGGTCAATGTCGCCCTCATCGGGTTTCGGCCAAGCGCCTGCAGGGCGGTATTTATTGTCCTATAGGCCTTCATTATGTTGTTACATCCGAGGATTCATAGCCTTCAACAATCCCGCCAACCTGCAACCCGCCCCCTGAAGGGTCTCCATCCACTATCTGGCCGTCGCTTATTCGGACGATCTTTTTTGCATGCATTGCCACCTGTAAATCATGGGTTACAATGATAATGGTTATTGCCTCCTGTTGATTAAGCTCCTGGAACATGTGCAGAACTTCTGCGCTGGTGCGAGAGTCCAGGTTTCCTGTGGGCTCATCAGCGAGGAGCAAAGACGGCCGGTTGATCAGGGACCGGGCGATGGCCACCCTCTGTTGTTGCCCGCCGGATAACTGGGATGGCTCGTGATGAGATCTCTCGCTCAGGCCGACCCGATCAAGCAATGTCATGGCCCGGTCTTGGGCCTCCCTGTCTGAAAGGCCCTCTAACGTATAGGAAAGCGGTAGCATCACATTTTCCAGTGCACTGGTGCGGGGCAGGAGGTTAAAATTTTGAAATATAAAACCGATCTTTTGATTGCGTAAAAGCGCCCTGCCGTCTGCCGAAAGCCGCGAAACCTCCTGGCCACCCAGCCGGTATTCCCCGGATGTCGGATGGTCAAGGCAACCAAGGATGTTCATAAGTGTGCTTTTGCCTGAACCGGATGCCCCCATTAAAGCAACAAGCTCTCCTTCGTTAACCGACAGGGATACCCCTTTTAATACCGGCACGTCCAACTCACCTATGTGGTATGTCTTGCAGATGTCTCTCAGTTCTATCAAGGGCATCTTAGAATACCTCCTAAGGCCGGTTGCCCTTCATTAATTGAGGGGTAAAGGGGTTTGCTGCATTATTGCCCGCCTCTTTTGGTTGCTCCCCTAGGACCACCTCAAGCCCTTCCTTGAGATCGCTACCATCCACCTCTGTCATGCTGCCGTCGCTCAGTCCAACACTGACCCTGACCGGCCTAAGGTAGCCCTCCTTCTTAACCCACAGCAGACCCTTGTGACCCCTGTCGCCGGTCTTGGTATCTCCTCCCTTCAATTGCCGTTCGGCTTCTACCTTGTCTGTTTGCTCCTTTGACCCATCCCTGGCCGCCCTGAACTCAGGGGAAATCTGTTCGGGCCGGGGAGACCAGCGCAGGGCCGCATTGGGTACAAGAAATACATTGCTGCGGCGACCGGTCTCGAATTCAACATTGGCAGTCAGGTAGGGAAGCAGTCTGCCGTCTCGGTTATCAGTGGTTACCTCTACTGTATATGTGACCACATTTTGTGTCATTGTGGCATTCAAACGAACCTTGCCCACTTCCCCGCGAAATGTTTCTCCAGGATAGGCATCCACTGTAAATGTCACCGGCTGCCCGGGCCGGATATTGCCGATATCCGCCTCGTTCACAGATACCCAGACCTGCATCCGGGTGAGATCCTTGGCGATAAGGAACAGGCTCGGCGCATTGAGACTTGAGACAACTGTCTGACCGATGTTTACTCTGCGGTCAATAATTACACCCTTGACCGGCGACTTAATGGTGCAATAACCGAGGTTTTGCTGTGAACGCATAAGGGCTGCCTGAGCCTGCTCAACCGCAGCCCTAGCCTGAATTATCGAGGCCTCACCCACAGCAACATTGGCCTTGGCGGTCTCGTAATCCGACCTGTATGCGTCATAGCTGGTTTCTGCAAGGGCCTTGGAAGAAGGTCCCAGCTTCTGTGCCCGGTCCCAGTCGCGCTGTGCCTGATAGAGCTTGGCCTTAAGCTGGATTAAATCAGCCTCTGCCCGCTTTAGTCCTGCCTTTGCCTGCTGCACCTGGGCAGCCGTAAGCGCTACATCGGCTGCGTACAAAGAATCGTCAATCTGAGCGAGGACCGTAGCCTCCTCAACAGCGGAGCCGTAATCTATGGTCTTTCCCTGCTTGTCTTTGCCAAAGGAATTTATCTGCCCTGCCACCTGAGCGCCTACATCCACCAACTCTTCCGGTTCAACTGTTCCGGTGGCGCTGATGGTCGCAAGGAGATCTCCTCTGCTCACTGCTGCAGTCCGGAACAGGGGGTGCTGTTCATTAGAATTGCGCAGGTATGATGCGGCAGCACCCCCAAACAGCACGAGTATACACAGCACCAAAACTTTTTTGATTAAAGGTTGCATAAGATGATCCTAACTTATTACAAATACACCAAAATCAATCCGGTTTAGAGTAGGCCTCCCAACCGCCGCCCATCGCCTTATAAAGCGCGATTAAGTTTAAAACTACCGTCTTTTCGCTCTGAACAAGCTGGTCTTGAGACGTGTAAAGAGATCTCTCCGCATCGAGAACAGTTAGAAAATCTGTTAGTCCTTTGGCATAAAGCTCAGTTGAAAGCGATACCGACTGTAGATTTGCATCTACTGTTTCGATTAGGGAATTGCGGCTCGCCTGTTCTTTTGCATAATCAACAAGCGCATTTTCCACCTCCTCCAGGGCGGCCAAAACCGTCTTTTCGTAAAAGGCCAGGGCCTGCTCCTGCCGTGCATTCTGGATATTGATATTTGCCCTGATCCTGCCTGCCTCAAATATGGGCCACTCAATTGTCGGCCCGACCTTCCAGAACTTATTTGTGCCATCACCAAGATCGCTGAAATTCAGCCCCTGTCTGCCCAGAGAGCCTGTCAGAGAAAAGCGGGGGAAGAGGTCTGCAACAGCCACACCGATCCGGGCGGTTGCCGCCGCGAGCTCCCTCTCAGCAGCACGAATATCCGGTCTGCGGCGGAGCAGATCAGAGGGCAGATCAACAGGCACATCGGGAGGAACAGGTGGAATATTTCCGGCGCAAGAAAGCTCGCCAATCAATGCCCCCGGTTCGCTCCCCAAAAGGATGCCAAGCCGGTGAATTGAATGCTTGGCCAGACTTTCCAGTATAGGGATCTGGGATTGTGTGTTTGTAAGTTGTGAGCTTGCCTTTAAGACATCAATCTCGCTGGCAAGACCCACTGCAAAGCGGGCCTGCGTCAGTTCAACGGTGTCTGACTGCGTCTTTATATTGTCTTTTGTAATGGCGATCTGCTGCTGGAGACCGCAAAGCTCAACATAGTTTCGAGCGATTTCAGCCAGCAGAGACACAATGACATCGCGATGGCTTTCCTTGGCCGCTCCTACCGAGGCCTGTGCAGCTTCAACAGAACGCCTAAGACCCCCAAATATATCCAATTCCCAGGCCGCATCAAATCCTATCTGAAAAAGGGAGGTTGTAGATTTTTCCTTTGAGGAAGGAGCAATACCGGCATGGGCGCGGGAGTAAGAGCCTGATGCGTTAAGAGATGGCCACAGATCTGCTGTGGCCATCTCACGGGCCGCCCGGGCCTCCCTGAGCCTCGCCTCGGCCAGACGCAAATCAGGATTCGACTTAATTGCCCTCTCGACAAGGGTGTTAAGCACCGGATCGTTAAGTGTCTCCCACCACCTGACAAGTTCAAATGATCCAATTGACACCCCCTTGTCCGGCGCCTCGCTCCAGGTTTCAGGGACCTTTGTATCCGGCCTCCTATAGTCAGGGCCCACGGCACAGCTTGCGCATATCAAAGCCGTCAGTAACGCAGACGCTAGCTTACATGAATTCATCAGCTTCTTGCCCTGGAAAGATAGGGAGAACTATTTTGCTTACGTCCGGCCATTAAATTAACATGATAACTTTTTTCAATCCTGATCCCCATGGTGCCCTTTTCTTCCATGGTGTCCAAAACATCCTCCGGAATCCCGGACAAGGAATTTTGCCAGTTGTTCATGGGTCAATAGGCTGCGGAACGAAAGCCTGTAATCCATTACCTTCTCCATAATCTGTCCCTTGAGATCATGAAGTTCCTTCTGTTTGGCCTTGAGCTTTTCAACGTCAGGCTTTTCCTGCATCCACAACAGCTTCAGCTCCGTCCTGCATTGGAACTTTCGGTTTTGCAGGGGCGCTATATCCTTATGAAAGGACTCGGTCAGGGCCTGAGCCTTTTCCGTTTGTTCAGGCGTCAGGTTCAGATCGCAGGCCATCATCTGTTTCATGCCCCGCTCTCCCCCTCTGGGGCAGCCCATTTTTTCTGCCTGGCCAGCCAGGGCCAATCCACTGAATACAAACATAATTAATACGGATACGATCATGGTTTTCTTTTTCATAGTATTAAATCTCCTTTTTTTGGTTTTTGATTTGCAATACAATCACTGTTACCAGCGTATAGAGCAAGCCTGATGCCAAAAGACTTTTTCAGATTTAACAATTTGAAATTAAAGCCTTTATTTGTGCTGACCTCAGGATTTGCCAAAAAAACCGGGCTTGAAAGCGGCAATATTTGTCGAAAGAGAAGCGCCGCATTCGACAAAACGGTCGAATAGTGGTTATATATGCAGGTAAGCCCGGAACTCCTCCTTAGATGGTATTGCCATGGAAGACGACAACAAAAAACCAGCCTCAACCGCATATTCCAAACCGGAAAAGACGGCCTTTAGGCAGCCGTGGGCAGTGGCCTTGGTCTGTCTGGTCTTCATCGCTTTTTTTCTGATTACAGGAAGAATGAATATGCAGGCATTGGATAAGGCCCTGGTCGGATATATGGAAAAAAACTGTCTGATCATTGTGAATGCTCTCCAGCAGACCACGGCCGAGCTGTTTCATTCCCTGGGTACGGCCCAATCCGGAGCCAATGACCCGGTGGCAGGATCCCTCGAGGAAAGCCCCTCCCTTGAGGAGGAGTTCATCTCCAGTCTTATTGATCTGATCCGGGAAATGGAATCAAGGATGGAGGCTGACGGGCTTCGTCAGGAAGACCTTGAATCATTTCTGTCTGCCGAGGGACTGACAGTGGTCGCGTTTTTGGATGATCAGGGGCGGCTGATCCTTTCAAACAGGACGGTTCCGGCCCCGATCCAACTGGTTGCAGAACCGGTTATTCTGGGAACAGAGATATTCAGGACCAACATTTTCTCGACTAATCCTGAGCAAACCCAATGGCGCTTCATTGCCCTTTCCCGCAACTCCGGTAAGGGAACGGTCATTCTGATGCTGGATGAAGACGGCTTTGATTTCCGGCGGATGAAATTCTGCCTTGAGACCGCACTCAGGGAGATGTTCAGCACTCAGGACAAGGCTTATGCCTATCTTGTGGTCAGCGATCGGAGAGGCAGGATCATGGGAAGGATTGGAAAAGAGATCAAAGGAGGGGATAAAGATGTGATGGTTCTGGAGCAATCCGGTCTGAACGCCCGGAAAATATTTTCCGGGGGCCGACACCTGCTTGAGATATCAATGCCGCTTCTTATCGAAAATCAACAGGCAGGTGTTGTGCGACTGGGGCTGGAGTCTGAAGGTATCTTCAGAATTCTTTCAAAAAACAGGCAGAATATCCTTATCTCAATGGGAGTCATGATCCTGATCACCATGCTGTCCATATGGCTGCTAAACAGGAATCAGGCAAGGTACATCAAAGAGATGCAGGTGATGGAGCAAAAGGTCAATCAGGCGGAGAGGCTCTCTGCGCTGGGACGGCTTGCGGCCGGGGTTGCACATGAAATCCGAAATCCGCTAAACGCCATCAGCATGGGAGTTCAGCGGATACATAAAGACGCACCCCATAAACTGACCCAGGTCATCCGAGAAGAGATCGGCAGACTCAACAGAATCATCTCTGATTTTGTAGGTATTGCCAAGACACGCAACCTCGAACTCAGGCCCTTTTCTCTCAGGCCGATATTGGAACAGATAATCATCCTTGCGGGAGAAGAGGCGGAGGTAAAAGGGATAAAACTTCAAACCCGGTGGCCTGAAAATGATCTGATCTCATTGGTGGATCGTGACAAGATTAAACAGGCTTTTATAAACATCATCAGCAACGCCATGGAATCAGGCAGGGGTCCGTGCACTGTAAAGGTTTCCCTGGAAATGAAAGGAAAAGAATGGGCGAGCGTGAAGATCGCGGATACCGGGACAGGGCTTGATCCGGGCGAGATACGGCATATCTTCGACCTGGACTACACGACCAAGGACAAAGGCCTGGGATTAGGCCTCCCCCTTGCCCATGAAATCATAAAGGGCCTTGGAGGCAAGATCCTGGTGAGCAGTCAACCAGGTGCGGGATCGGTTTTTGAAATAGTGCTGCCCCTTTGTGGAAAGTAAAGGTGACTTCTCAAAGTCGGGGTAACAGCGGGTAGGCGTGGCGGTCTGTTTTATAATGGCGCATAAATTTTTTCAGAGCTGCTGCAACGCCCCCGTTACCTTGAAGTTTTTGCCGAACAGGCGGAAAGGGCAATCCCTCAAGCGGGCAAAAGCCCTATGGGGCTGTTCGGAAAAAATTGCGTGCTTATGCCGCCGTTGCATGGAATGACGTAAAGATATGCGCCATTTTAAAACAGACCGCCACGCCTACCCGCTGTTACCCAGCCGGTTTAATGCGGCAAGAAAATTTTATAATCAGATCGGGATCATACCATGAAAAATTTAGACATCCTGGTTGTAGAGGACGGACGAAGTCAGAGGGAGATGCTGCGCGACTTCCTGCGGGATGAGGGTCATAGGGTTTCTGAGGCGGAAAACGGAAAGGCCGCCCTTGAGCAGGTCAAAAATGGTTATTTTGATTTATTGCTTGTAGACTATAAGATGCCGGAGATGGACGGCATAGAGTTGATCGAGGCGGTAAAGGCCATCAACCCTGAGATTGATATTATCATGATGACCGCCTACGGCACCATAGAGACCGCGGTTAATGCCATGAAGGCGGGGGCTGCGGATTATATTGTAAAGCCTGTTGAACTTGAAGAGCTGTTGATACAGATAGAAATGATCTCCGAGCGGAGGACCCTCCGCAGGGAAAACCAGATGCTGCGGGAGCAACTGGGGGCAAAAGGCGTTACCACAGATCAGATCATCTACAAGAGTGCTGCCATGGCAGAGGTGGTCAACCTTGCCGGAAGGGTGGCCGGAAGCATGGCCACCGTCCTGCTTGAAGGAAAAAGCGGCACCGGCAAAGAACTTCTGGCCAGGCTCATACACAACCTAAGCCCTAGGTCGGACAGGGCCATGATCACCGTCAACTGTATGGCCCTTTCGGAATCGCTTCTGGAAAGCGAGCTTTTCGGGCACGAGAAGGGGGCCTTTACAGGTGCCTCTCAGCAGAGGGTCGGACGCTTTGAAGAGGCGGACCAGGGCACACTGTTTTTGGATGAGATCGGAGAGATTCCACCACCCATTCAGGTCAAGCTCTTGCGATTCTTACAGGAAAGGGAATTTCAGCGGGTGGGGGGTAATCGCACGCTGCGCTCCGATGTGAGGATTATAGCCGCGACCAACCGAAATCTCATGGAAGAGGTCAGGGACGGTTCTTTCCGGGAAGACCTCTATTACCGCCTGAACGTGGTCACGATTGAGTTGCCGCCCTTGCGGGAAAGGATCGAGGACGTGCCCTTGCTGATGTCGCACTTTCTCAAACGCTTCGCCGAAAGAAATAACAAACCGGTCATCGGTTTTTCGGCCGAGGCAAGAGATCTCCTGATGAAGTATTCCTATCCTGGAAATGTCCGGGAACTGGAAAATATTATAGAACGCGCGGTGGTGATCTGCCGGGAAAATCTGATCACCCGCAAGGACCTTCCCTTTCATGATTCGGCTGAACTGTCGGGTATGAATCAGCAATCCAGTGTCCAATCCCTTAATACGGCCATTGAAAATTTGGAAAGGAAAATGATAGGGGATGCCATGGCTAAGGCCTCTGGTAATCAGACCCGGGCAGCCCTGATATTATGTATCAGCGAGCGAATGCTGCGATATAAATTGAAAAAATATGGGATCAAAAAATAAAACAATGAACAAACGGATAATACAAAACTTTTTGCGCTGTGTCAGGATAATACAAACCTGCAATGTCAGCCCCACTCTATTTGAGCATAACTCCTTGAAACACGGAGCTCTATGGATTGACAGCAGGCTTGACAAGAGTTATTAATAAATACTTTAACCGGGGTGTCTTATATCGTATGGAATCATAAGCGTGGTCTTGAGGAAAGATAAAATCATCAATCGGTTGTTTGATGCACCATTTTACATACATAAATAATGAGCTTTTCTGCGAAGATGTTTCTGTGGCGGATATTGCTGATCAGGTTGGGACTCCATTCTATCTTTATTCCCATGCCACCTTGAAGCAACATTTCAGGGCCTTTGACGGCGCATTTTCAGATATCAATCACCTGACTTGTTTTTCCATGAAGTCAAACTCCAACCTTGCTGTCCTGAGATTGGTGGGCAGCGAAGGGGGAGGCGTGGACATTGTATCGGCCGGAGAATTGTACCGCGCCCTTCAGGCGGGGATTGACCCAAAAAAGATAGTGTATTCCGGCGTTGGAAAAAGGGATGAGGACATAGAGTATGCGTTGAAGGCCGGCATTTTCATGTTTAATGCCGAATCAGCCCAGGAGATCGTGAGGCTTAACCATGTGGGGGGAAAGGTGGGACGTAAGGCAAGGATCGCCATTCGTGTCAACCCCGATGTTGACCCAAAGACCCATCCATACATATCCACCGGGCTCAAGGAAAACAAGTTCGGCATAGATATAAATGATGCCCCAAGACAGTATATGGTGGCGGCAGGGCTTGAAAATCTGGATGTTGCAGGCGTTGATTGTCACATCGGATCACAGTTGACTCAGGTGGGTCCGTTTGTGGATGCATTAAAAAAGGTAAAAATCCTGATATCAGGGCTGAGAAATGCCGGTATCAAGATCAACTGCCTTGATATCGGGGGCGGGCTGGGCATCACATATAAAGAGGAAGAGCCTCCCCACCCGGTGGAATATGCCCAGGCGATTAAAGAAGAGCTTTCAGGGTCGGATCTGACCCTGATCCTGGAGCCTGGCCGTGTAATAGTGGGCAATGCCGGTATACTGGTCACAAGGGTAATCTACACAAAAACCACAGGCGAGAAGACATTTTTTGTTGTAGATGCGGCCATGAATGATCTTATGCGGCCAAGCCTCTATGATTCATACCACGAGATAAAACCTGTAAAATGGCTGGGACGCCCAAGGCTGAAGGCGGATATTGTAGGCCCCATATGCGAGTCAGGGGATTTCTTTGCAAAGTCAAGGGAGGTTGAATCCTTTGAATCGGGTGAATTGATGGCGATCATGAGCGCAGGGGCCTATGGCTTCAGCATGTCGTCGGTTTACAACTCAAGGCCCAGGGCGTGTGAAGTGATGGTTAAAGATGACCACTTTTATACTATAAGGGCCAGAGAGACCTATGAAGACCTTATCCGGGGAGAGGTGATCCCGGATTTTATGGAGAAGGCCTGAGAAGGCCTCATGGCGGCGGATTAATGGAAACAATCGAATTCTGGAAGATGAGCGGGAGCGGCAACGACTTCATCCTGATAGACAACCGCGAGGGTCAGGTCAGGGATGAAGACATGGCCAGGATTGTTGAAAGGGCGTGCAGGCGCAGGGAATCAGTGGGCGCTGACGGCGTTATCTTTGTTGTTAAATCCCGGAAATACGATTTTGGCTGGCGGTTTTTTAATGCGGACGGAGGGGAAGTGGAGATGTGCGGAAACGGCGGCAGGTGTGTGTCGCGTTTTGCATATCTAAAGGGTATCACCGGCCCAAGGATGACCTTTGAGACCATGGCGGGCCCTGTCTCAGCCCAGGTTAACGACCGCATTGTGAGGGTCCTCATGCCCAGGCCTTCCGGGCTGTCATTGAACATTGATCTAAAAAATCCCGGCAATTGGAAGTCTGTGGATTTTATCAATACCGGGGTGCCCCATGTGGTGGTGCAGGTTGAAGACCTTGAAAAACATCCGGTTTTTGAACAGGGGAGGGCTATCCGCTATGATCAATATTTTTCGCCCGGCGGAACAAACGCAAACTTTATGAAGGTGACAGGGCCTGACAGCCTGGAGATCAGGACCTATGAGAGGGGAGTGGAAGACGAGACCCTGGCATGCGGCACAGGCTCCATTGCCTGCGCCCTGGTTGCCTCTGCTCGTGGCCTGATAAAGATCTCCCCTGTCAGGGTCAAGACCAGGTCCGGGGAAGAACTAGGTATACATTTCAGGAAAAAGGGCGACTCTTTTGAGCAGGTAGAGCTTGAGGGCAACACTGCGGTAATCTACACGGCCCGTCTCAACGGCGAGGCATTATAATTAACAGGAGAAAATAACATGTTTAAAGGATCCATTGTTGCGATAGTGACCCCCTTTAAGGGAGGCAAATTTGACGAAGAGGCCTACCGTGAGTTGATAGAGTTCCAGATCCAAAACGGCACAAGTGCCATTGTGCCTTGCGGCACCACAGGCGAATCGGCCACATTGGGCATTGAAGAGCATAACAGGGTCATTAGTGTGGCTATTGATGCGGTCAAAAAGAGGGTCCCGGTGATCGCAGGCACGGGCGGAAACAGCACAAGTGAGGCCATTGAGCTTACCATGCACGCAAAAAAGGCAGGAGCCGATGCGTCTTTGCAGGTGACTCCATATTACAACAAACCCACCCAGGAGGGCCTTTACCAGCACTTCAAGGCCATTGCCAAGGCGGTGGCCCTCCCTCAGGTGCTCTATAACGTCCCGGGGAGGACCAGTGTCAATATGCTTCCCCAGACCGTGGCCAGGCTTGCGGAACTGCCCGAGGTGGTGGCAATAAAAGAGGCCTCAGGCGACATTGGACAGATGGCGGAGATAATAAGGCTTGCAGGGGATAAGATCACGCTGATTTCAGGGGATGACAATCTCACTCTTCCCATACTTTCTATCGGCGGAACAGGGGTTATTTCCGTTGTTGCCAATGTGGTGCCCCAGGATACGTCTGATATGATCACCGCATGGGAAAGAGGCGACATCAATAAGGCCAGGGCTATTTATTATAAGCTCCTTCCCCTGTGTCAGGCGATGTTTTATGAGACAAACCCGATTCCGGTAAAGACCGCCCTTGCGCTGATAGGAAAGATACAGCCCGAATTCAGACTGCCCTTGGTGCCCATGTCTGAGGCCAATCATGAAAGACTTAAAAAGGCGCTGAAAGATTATGGTCTTTTATAACAGTTTTTATTGCGGAGGCCGACATGATTAAGGCAATTGTCGCCGGTGCAGCCGGTCGTATGGGTAAAAGGATCATTGATATGATCCACAAGAATCCCGATGTAACCTTGTCAGGGGCGTTTGAAAGGCCTGATCACCCGAACATCAATGAAGACGCAGGACTTGTGGCCGGCATTGGAGAGATGGGTGTTAAGATTGCCGGCTCATTTGAAGATGTAATTGACCAGGGGGATGTCTTGATTGATTTTACTACTCCCAAGGCAACCCTGGAAAACATGGTGCCGGCCTCACAGCGCGGCCTTGCAGTGGTCATAGGCACCACAGGTATTACAGGCGATGTTCTAAGGGATGTCAAGGAGCTTGCCAGAAAAACCAGATGTGTTATGGCACCCAATATGAGCGTCGGGGTGAACGTGATGTTTAAGATCGCCCAGGAGATGGCAGAGATCCTTGGAAGCGATTATGACATGGAGATCCTTGAGGTCCACCACCGCCTGAAAAAGGACGCCCCGAGCGGCACGGCCATGCGTCTTGCACAGGTGCTGGCAGATGCTGCCGGGAGAGACCTGGCCAGGGTAGGTGTCTATGAGCGAAAGGGGATCATCGGGGAGAGGACTAATGAGGAAATAGGCATACAGACATGGCGTGGAGGCGACATAACAGGCGAGCATACTGTAATGTTCGCGGGCATCGGAGAAAGGCTTGAATTAATACACAGGGCGCACAATCGCGACAATTTTGCCCGCGGCGCTGTCAAGGCCGCCATCTGGGTGATAAACCAGCCCACAGGGTTGTATGATATGCAGGATGTGTTGGGTCTGAGATAGTGTCCATCCAGAAATGGCTATTTTGCCCGATACCTGGGTTATGCTCAGATCTTAATCCTCGAAATATTACGATATATTCCTGCGGTTAAAATCTTCGCATGCCTTGAGCTCGAACAAAATATCTCATTTCTGAATGGACACTAACTACATGAGGAAAATGTTATGGTAGATTTTGAAAAGGCGGAAAGGCTGAAAATTCTCCCGCCATATCTGTTCAAGGAAATTGATCGTAAAAAGGCCGAGGTTAAGGCTCGCGGTGTGGATATTATTGATCTGGGTGTAGGAGACCCTGATATCCCGACGCCGCAGCATATTATAGAGGCCATGAAAAAGGCGGCTGATAATCCGGCCCACCACCGTTATCCCTCCTATTCCGGGATGAACACGTTCAAGGAGGCGGCTGCCCAATGGTATGAAAAGAGGTTCGGGGTAACACTCAACCCTGATACAGAGGTGGTTTCTCTCATCGGCAGCAAAGAGGGCTTGGCCCATCTTCCCCTGGCATTTATTAACCCCGGGGACATTGCCCTGGTGCCCACCCCGGCATATCCGGTTTACAACACCTCAACCCTGTTTGCCGGGGGCAAATCCTATTTCATGCCACTTGTGAGCGAAAACCGCTTCCTGCCCGATCTTGACGCAATACCGGCGGACATTGCAAAACGCGCCAAGCTGATGTTTATCAATTACCCCAATAATCCCACCTCCGCGGTGGCGGATAAATCTTTTTTTGAGCGAGTTGTTGATTTTGCTGAAAAAAATAGTATAATTGTCTGCCATGATGCGGCCTATACCGAAATGGCCTTTGACGGCTACCGCCCCCAAAGCTTTCTCGAAGTGGATGGGGCGATGGAGGTGGGGATGGAATTTCACTCGCTTTCAAAGACCTATAACATGACCGGTTGGCGTATAGGCTTTGCCGTCGGAAACAGCAAGGCCATAGATGGCCTGGGCGCAATCAAGAGCAACATTGATTCCGGTGTGTTTGAGGCGGTGCAGATGGCGGGTGTGGCCGCACTGCAAGGTGACCAGTCCTGCGTTAAAGATATGATACGGGTATATCAAGAACGCAGAGACCTGATGGTAAAGGGGCTCCACGATGCAGGCCTGGAAGTGGAAACGCCTAAGGCCACCTTTTATCTCTGGATCAAGGTCCCAAAAGGCCATACGTCCGCCCGGACTGCAACGCGCCTGCTGGAGGAGGCCGGGCTAGTGGTCACGCCTGGAAACGGATTCGGAGACCCTGGAGAGGGTTATTTTCGGATTGCACTGACCCAGACAAAAGAGCGACTTAAAGAGGCGATCGGGCGATTGCAGAAGATCGGCTTTTAAGGCCTGCCCGAAGTCTATATCATATGGCCAAGACCGCCTATATCGCAATAGGTTCAAACCTTGGAGACAAACTTTCAAACTGTTTACAGGCAGTTGGTCTGATTGACCGGATTGCGGGGTGCAGGGTCACGGCAAGGTCTGATTTTTTCAGGACCGCCCCTGTCGGGGTGACCGGCCATGACTGGTATGTAAACGGCGTTATTGAAATCTCTGCGGAAATCTCGGCCCATCAGTTGCTAAGGGTACTGCTCTCCATTGAAAATGACATGGGCAGGGTGAGAGTAAAAAAGTGGGACCCAAGAACCATTGACCTGGATATCCTCTTGTTCGGAAAAGAAACAATGGAAGAAGAGTCTCTTATAATTCCGCACCCCCTCATGCACCTAAGGAGGTTCGTCTTGGCTCCTATTGCGCAGATCGCTCCGGATCTTATTCATCCTGTATTAAATAAGACCATGAAGCAGTTATTGGAAGGCCTGGGTGAAGATGATCAGTCTGTAATCCGGATCAATGAGGGGCAAAAGGAGAAATAAATGATTCGTTTTTTGATATTTGTATTTCTTCTTTATCTCCTCTATCGTGTGATACGGTGGCTATTCAGCTATAGTCCAAAGACCTTAGGAAGAAAAGACAGCAATGAAATGATTGATGAAATGGTTCAGGATCCTTACTGCAAGACCTATTTTCCCTTAAGGGATGCGAAAAAAAGGGAGATAGATGGAAAGTGGTATTATTTTTGCAGCGACTCGTGCTATGAAAAGTTTGAAAAACAACTACATTCAAGGGAAGGAAAATGAGATTTTTTATTGACACTGCCAATATTGACGAGATCAAAAAGGCCACTGCATTGGGTATGGTTGACGGAGTGACGACAAATCCCAGCCTGGTGGCCAAAGAAGGCAGGGAATTTAAAGGGCTTATCAGGGAAATCTGCAGCATTGTAGATGGTCCTGTAAGCGCCGAGGTCGTGAGCCTTGATGCAGAAAATATGGTCAGGGAGTCAAAAGAACTGGCGCAAATTGCCGATAACATTGTTGTCAAGATTCCCCTTATTGAAGAAGGCCTAAAGGCGACCAGGATACTTGCGAAAGAGGGTATAAAGACCAATGTCACCCTGTGTTTTTCTCCCCTGCAGGCCTTAATGGCTGCAAAGGCAGGGGCCACATATGTCAGCCCATTTGTCGGAAGGCTTGATGATATCAGCACAGTAGGCATGGAACTGGTCGAACAGATTATAACCATTTATGATTCTTATGAATTTGAAACAGAGGTGATTGTGGCAAGCATAAGAAACCCCATCCACGTGCTGGACGCAGCCCTGATGGGTGCGGATATCGCCACTATTCCGTTTAATGTTATTCAGCAATTGATTAAACACCCACTGACCGAAATTGGCCTTAACAAATTTCTTTCCGACTGGAAAAAGCTTGGGTAGCCATGAATAGGATATGCATTTTTGCCATAAGTATCGCCTGTTGTCTGATTTTTTGCACATCTTCATCAGCAGAAATATACCGCTATGTGGACAAAAACGGCGTTTGGCATTTCAGCAACATCAAAAGCAATAAGCATTACGAGGTCTTTTTAACGGAAAAATCCAGGGCATATCTGGTCACCGGCAACATGTGGACAAACAAATATGACGATATCATTCATCATGTATCAAGGCTCTTCCAGGTGGAGAGCGGCCTTATAAAGGCCATAATAAAGGCCGAATCCAACTTTGATCACAGGGCCCTGTCCAAAAAAGGGGCACAGGGGCTGATGCAGTTGATGCCTGAAACCGCCTATGACATGAATGTGAAAGACCCATATGACCCAAAGCAGAATATTTTCGGCGGCACCAGATATATCAGCATGTTGTTAAAACGTTTCAATTACAACAAGACCCTCGCCCTGGCCGCTTACAATGCAGGGCCTGAAGAGGTTGAATCACGAAACTCCATCCCGCCATTTCCAGAGACACAGACCTTCATCAAGAGGGTGCTGGATTATTATAGCGCATATAACGGGGCTAGTTTTTAAGAAATTAGATCCGCCTTTCTTTTCTGTTGACAAATGTTCCTCAAATAATAGAATAAAAAAGTTTTGCGGGAATAGCTCAGTTGGTAGAGCCCCACGTTGCCAACGTGGTTGTCGCGGGTTCAAGTCCCGTTTCCCGCTCCAGAAAGTCCACCACAAGGTTAATCGCCGAATAACAAGGTGGTTAACCTTGTGTTAATTTATAAGGGCGGCATAGCCAAGTGGCTAAGGCAGCGGTCTGCAAAACCGTTATTCACCGGTTCGAATCCGGTTGCCGCCTCCAAGGATTTCAAGGGGTTAGCCGAAATGGTTAAGCCCTTTTTAATTTTTGGATGCGGATAGGGTGCGGATGGATGCGTTGTTTTTCCATTCTCCGTCAAGCTCATTGATGTCAGATCGGCTTTCTTTGGGCAGCCATTTGTAATATGTGCGGTAGGTAATATCGGTTGAACCATGCCCCATCTCTTTACTAACCTCTGCTAAAGAATCCCCTTTGCTGAGCCTTAATGTGGCGTAGCTGTGGCGCATGTCATGAGGCGTCCGCCTTCTAAGGCCTGATCGCTCCATTGCCCTGTTCCAAACCCGGGGTATGAAGTTGTAGTAATTAATAAACTGGCCATCTTCATTGTAAAAAACCCACTCTGGAACTTCATCCCAGCCTTTTTTTAGTTTTTCCTCTTTGGCTTGTTGCCGATGCTTCTTTAAGACCTCAATAAGTTGGGTGGTCATCCTGACAAATCTCTTGCTTGACTTAGTTTTTGGAGTTGTGATTTTTCCCCTGGTGATATTACGCTGCACCATGATCAATTCATTAAAGAAATCAATATCGGACCATTTCAGGGCTATCAGTTCGCCTATCCTTAGACCTGTTCGAAATCCGCATAGGACAAGCGGATAGTATCTTGGAAAATGATCCATAAAGACTTTTTCGAGTTGAACCCTTTCATCCCAGGGAAGCGGATCTGGTTCTCTGGCCGGAATTTCATCTTCAGGGCGGGGGACAATAACGCCTCGTGCCGGATTCACTTCAATATAGCCATCAGGGGTATGTGCACTTTTAAGGATAGCACTCATGCAGTTTTTTATGTTCTTAACAGTGCCACTCCGTAAGCCGCTTTTTATTTTGAGATAAATAAAATCTCCAATCGCTTTTGAGGTAATTTCGTTTAAGGGTACCGTCGCAAATGAGGGAAGAAGATCCACATCAATAATCCTTTGATATCCTATGCGGGTAGAATTTTTTAATGACAATTTCGCGACCTTATCAAACCACCCCGGATTATTCTCCCACCCATATACATATTCCTTAAAGGTAGGACACGTGGAAGCCTGTGGTTTTTCTGGTAGTGTAAAATCTTTTGTGTAAAATTATAACTTGTCGAAAAAAAGGCGCTTTTCCTTTATAAGGGTTTTACGACAAACCAATTAAAAAAAAGGAGAA
>LT984854.1:493528-495256 GCA_900258555.1 uncultured Desulfobacterium sp.
ATTGGAGGGCAAACCCTATAGGAAAAGTCCGCAAAAATTTGCCTTTTTTCAAACAATTAAATGAACTATCAAATTTTACACAATTAAATTGACACTACCGTTTTTCTAAATTAAAATCCCCCAGGACAAGCTTTGCCTCGATCTTTCGCGCCGCCTCCAAGGCCGTCTTTTTATCCCCGACCTTTTTGCTTTTTCGTTTGCCCTGGTGGTCAATGAACAGCCACCAAACACCTGAACCATTCGGCTTTTCTCGGATTTTTACTGCCATCTGATACACCTCTATTGGAAGTTAATGCCAACCGATCCTAAGGCTTAGGATTAGGTCTCAAAATCCATACGATATCGCCATTAGCTCTTATTTCGAACTTACTTATGACCTCTAAGGACTGCAAAAGGCTTTTTTGTATTTCAAAAAGTTCATCTTCATGCTTTCCATTAATAGATAATTCAATGTAATTTGGTTGAGAATACTTAACAACAAAACCTTTATCAATCAGATGTAATCCAGCTGTAAATAGTTGAGCATTTTTGATATTGCTATCCAATATCTTAGCTCTTTCTGCCTGTATTGGGTTTGATGAGTTAAAGCATTTTTCAAGATACTTATGTAAGTTGGATAAAAAAGCGCCTGGAACGCTTAAGCTCGTAAACAAGCTCCCGGCCATTACTGGTGACGGATTCCAGACGCACAATTTATTGTCAGAAATAAAAATAGCCATTAACGGGGGCACTCCCGGTTTACGATTTTAAGCGGATCAACCCTTCCATGAATACCGACCTTTTGTCAACCATTTTCTTTTTTAAGTACCGCAAATCAGTACTTAGAACGCCCTGCCTATTTTTTTAACTATCCGGTTTTCCTGACTTTTCAAGATTTTTGCTTTGTGGGCATTTAAGACAAAACATACACCCCGCTGGTAAGGTTGACGGTTTAACAATTGTGTGGCGATACCAAAATCTTCGAGGATCTTCAAGTTCTGCTAAGGCAAAATTTTTTCGTATTTGGCATTCACCACTTGAGATGTTGGCCTTGAGTCTTGAGCATAAAACCCTCCCAGGGCCTTGAAGGATTCTTTCATAATCAACAGGTTCAGGATATATCGTCATCGCTCACAAAAGGTAAAATAAAAATGTGGACCCCAGGCTAAAAGGGCGACGGCCCAGGGTCCGGAGGCAAGCTTGCCCGCTGAAATGGGGCTCGAGTTAGCCGGTCGCCTTAACCGGCTGCTTTTCCCTTTGGTTCGGCAGGAGGCCAAACCGTCGTTGTGTGTGGACTGAATACTTGTCTGGATTCCGATATATGTCCGCGGGTCCATCGTCTTTGGTGATTGCAACTCTCACACCGCGCGCCGCTGGCTCGGGTCCCCTCTGTTGTGGGGCTGAAGGCGTGTTCAGATGCAGACTTCGCAAAGAACCAGCATAATCAATAACCCGCCCAATCAGGGCAGCTAATTTTTCGGATTCCTTTCGCCATGGAAAGATCGTATTTTGGAGACCCTGGAGTTCATCCCAATTCACAGGGACGCTGAGCTGTGCATATTGCTCTGCTGTCACATGGGCAAGGACATTATTTAATCCGATTATGGGATTTTGGGTATCCAGTAGACCCTGAACCGCATTTTTGAGCTCATCAACCTGGGCAAAAATCGAACTTACTTTGTCCTTGACCGCATTGATTTTACTGAGGAAATCCGCCTCTTTTTCGGGATAGTCGGCAAGCAGTTCCTG
>LT984854.1:497006-503236 GCA_900258555.1 uncultured Desulfobacterium sp.
GGAATCCCGTACCTTCGTAAAACCTCCCTGGCCAAAGAATAGCAACCAAACACATCGGATCCACTTCCTCCGTATCTAAAAGGTTTTGCTATCAAGTCGTTCAAAAATGGCATGTGTTACTCCGTTTTACGAAAAAAATTGAGGTCAGTACCCGATCCGCGGGTGGCCCCCCTGGCCTCCCAAGATAGACGGAGGGGGGGTAACATATTGTTTTTCTTATTCATTGTCTCTCTGCCTGTCTGTCTCATTGCCTGCCCCGGCATAGGCCCTTACAGCTCATTGAGGTACACACCTTTTATCTCTTCCGGTTGGATGCACAGGTATGCAAGTGTCTGCCTCTGTGTTGCATGTCCAAAGCACTCCATAAGCTCGGGTAGTCCTGTCCCGAACGTTACCCTTTGATGATATCCCCAGGTCTTCCGAAGGGTATGGGAACCGTAGTTACCTTTAAGATTAACAGCCCGGCACCATGACTTCACGAGCCTATGGACTGAGGGAACCGTTAGAACGCCTCGTTGCGACTTGAATAGGGCGTCCTTATCCTCATAGCACTCGGATGCTAAGAGCCCTGTCATGACCTCAATAACCGCCCCATTAAGGGTGATCCTTCGCACCTTACCGGTCTTTTGTTCCTTGAGCTCAAATGCATCGCCGGATTTAAGTCCTCGCACCTGGCCCACTGTCAGCCTGATCAAGTCGGAAGCTCGCAGATTGATATTGATCCCAAGGGTGAACAGTGCCAAGTCACGCGGTTTATCTGCAAGCAGCTTCTTAATAGTCTGAATGTCCTTAAGACTCTTGATCGGTTCCACTTTGACGCTTGCCCCTGCCTTTGGATGATTCACATTTCCACCTTTTTTGCTCATGACATCCCCCTTCATTTCTTGTTAAGATTTGCTAGTAATTTAACAATAACTTAGCAAGCTGTCAAGCACTATTTTTTCATAAAAACCTAAAAAATGACTTAACTATTTGAAATGTAAGGAATAACATAAAATATCAACTTGCTAACTTTTATGTATTAGTTAACAAGTTAAAGCTCGTGTTCATACATTATCTTTTGAGATATCTCACGAATAATATCGTGAATAACTTGTGATCCATGTTCCCGAATCAGGTCTTCCAGGATCTCAAACTCCTCTTTCGTTATTTTTTTTGTGTCCATTTGCTCACTCTTCAAGTAATCGCTCGTATGCACCTTTTCTGCCTCGTATTAAAATGTCCTCCAGGTCTTGCTCGCCCTGATCACCCTTGGCCGTTTTCGCGTTGATCGTTGACAATAACTTCGAGTATTCGGCAACTAAGTTATTGAATTGCTTTAAGTTTTCCGTTGAAGGAAAGGCCTTGTCTCTCTCAAGTTTTTCTGCCAACTTGTCAATCATTTTTGCTATTCTTGATAAAGTTCTATCTGGTGACATTTCTAAAACCTCCTACTGTATACAAAAGGATACGGTCATATGGGTGTTGGCATCATGGAGTGTATCCTTTTGCATACACTTTTTAAAATCTTCCATGTTTATGAAGCCAATTTCGTAAACATGCTTTTTTAACAACAACTTAAAGACCTACCGCCCGAATAAGGCCTTGAGCTTTTCAAGTGCCGACTTTTTCAAATGCCGTTCCAAAAACCCCGTCAAAACCTGCTGCTCCGTATCGGAGTTGCAAACAAAACGAACTTGTTTTAAATCTCCATCCTGACCGATTTCCAAGTAAAGCCCTGTTTTCTCCATGACCACAATCTCCCTTAAAAAGAATGAGTTTCGTAATATCGCCCATGGTTGTCTCTTATTTTCTCTGAGAGAGATTGTTTTTCCCCTATCCCACCCGCCCGGGGGTCGGGTTCCGGGCAACCATTTTTATAATTCACCAAGAGTTAAAAAGTTTCCAGTTTCCTACCCCCCCTAAGGGGGTGAGGAAACCACCTGAAACGCTTTACTAGGTTTCCTTTAATGAAAGCCGAATAACTTAATAAAATCATACTGTTATTCATTGTCGGTTTCCTAAAGTTTCCTCACGGTTTCCTATGCCGGTTTCCTGCCTCAGTTTCCTCGAAAGTTTCCTAAAAGTTTTACTGTAAGTCGCTGTTTTAGAGTCCATGAAGTACCGAAAAACCACTCTGAGTAATTTCCCCTTTTTTTGAAATATGGCCATCATCTAAGAGCTTTTTCTTAACCTTAGAAACATAGCCCTTTGATAACCCAAGGGTGTCGCAAATAGTCTTTTGGTCCATGCCTTCGGATATCATCTCCAAGACAGCCAATCTGTTTTCTTTCCTGACGTCTCCGAAATCCCAGGAGTAAACACCTGTTTCATCTTCAAGGAGTTTAAACTGCGTATCAGCAATCAACTGTAAGTCCTTAGTTGACACCCGAGCCTTTGTAAAGTGAACGATGAATTTGGCTCCATCTTCAGGAGTATAGTCGCTCGGTCGTTTCAAGGTGAAACTTATGTCAATATTATCTTCCCGGGCACTGGTCCCGCGCTGTGTTCCACTTTTGCCGGTATGGTGAAGCATAAGGGTAGTGATTCCTGCAAATCTGAGTTCGAGTAACCACTGGTTAATGGGATCCCACTCCTTTTTCGAGTTTTCGTCGAGACCACTAGCAAGGCTAGCAAGATTATCAATCACCCATAGCTTGACGTGTTTTGCGATTAGGATTGACTTCATCTTGACACGCCAGGATTCGTTGGCCAAATGCGCCCTTGGTAGGCCATGTTGATTTGCATAAGCGTCACTATAAACATACAACGGATTTTGACGCGCTGTGTCCAACCTAAGCCCTTTTATGCGGTCGGCTACATCCTGTGTGGTCATCTCACCGTCGAGGAAAAGGCTTGGTACGGACCTCTTACACTCCCAGGCCCCAAAGGAAGATTCTTTTGTAACCGCGTCACAAATACCCAGGGCGAAAAAAGATTTACCACATCCCCTATCACCTACGCCAAGGATCATGGCACTTTCTTTCAACCACGGATGAAGTAGTGCTTTTCGTTCGGGGATATCAAGTTGAATGAAGCTTGAGGCATCAATTATAATATCATCAACGCTCACTTGTTTTGGGGGATTATAGATCTCCGCCCCTGCAATTAAGATTGCAAGCCTTTCCTGTGCATCCACCTTGTCATCAAATTTAGAAAGGAAGTCGCTCACATCGCCCCTACTTGGCAAGTCTGGCAGGTCAAGCCACTTAATGCTTTTGGCAAGGCCCTGTAGACTTTGACCAACCTTTACCATGTGTTCACGGCCCCGGTTATCGTTATCGGGCAACAAGACAACATCTTTCCCCCTTAATGACTCGCTATATTCATCAAGCCATTTTCCGGCCCCCATAGGGTTACATGTAGCCGTTAAACCAAGTGCCGAAAGGTTGTCACAATCTTTTTCACCTTCAACAATAAACACCCCTGAGGCCTTCAAAACCGCTGGCAGATTGTAGATTACGCGCCTAACATCCTTTAAATTCCATATCCAACCATTGCCGTTACGGTGTCGCTGTCTAAAGTCCTTTGGGTCCATACGGCACACCTGAAAAAGCAGGGTCCCGGTTTCGTTCGTGTAGTCATAAGTTTTGACAATATGGGTTTTCTGTTCTTCTATTGAAATACCGAAGTCGCTTGCAATTCCCTTCAAAATCTTGCCAAAATCCGACTTTGTGTTGAGGCCGTGTAGCTTTGCATAAAAATGAATGAAGTCGCCTTTTTTTCCGCATCCGTGACAATAATAAGCGCCCGTAGCATTGTTAAAATTGAAACTCGGCTTGCTGTCTTCGTGAAAGGGGCAGAGTGCCTGGTATTCGTCGCCGCCAATTTGTTTGGCATTCGGCAAATACTTGGTGTAAAATGTGTGATAATTGCCTTTAAAAAAATTTTGAATTTGTATTTTCATCGTCCGAGCCTTTTTTACGTCAACCAGTGTTTTCCGTATAAGCAAGTAACCGATCAACAAGCCTGTGCCAAAAATTGCGCCGCGGCCTGCCCTCTGAGATAAAGGTCAAAAACCATTTGGCCGCCCAGCTCTTGAGACATAAGAAAAGTGTGGTGATTCTCACGACATGCCCCCCAGAACCTGGTTGACAATATCGCTCACCTCGTTTTTATCAACGATGTAGTGCTCTAAAAACTCATCAATATCTAAGTATCGAATCAGCACAGTGCCGCTAGGTAGCTTGACATGACGTAAACCCATGCGGAGGAAATCGTGAAACGTTCGTTCACCCACGCCGGCGTAGTTCGCGCCGCCTTTTTTTTTGGTCCAACCTTCCATTCGTCTACCCGGATGTTATTCCTTGAACAGCTTCACGGCTGGTTGCCCTAAAGCCCTACTAATCCGCTCCACATGCCCTTTCGATGGGGTCAATCGGCCATTCAGGATAAGAGATAAAGTTGACGGGTGGATGCCAGTCTCGCGCGACAGGTCCCGTTGAGACCAACCTCTGTTCCAGATCTCGGTAAAAAGGTTAATTTTTTTGATCATTTTGCACCTCTTCTTGCCAAGTTGTTATATTAATGTAACAACTATAGTGAAAAAAATTTATGCTATCATTCCAAGTTTATTCAAAAAAACCTCAATAAGGTTTGATACATGTAGTTTCCGCACATTCAGTAAATCTACATCACTAGTATCATCGCTCGTTTCGAATAATTTCAGGGCGTATTCCTCTCTATAAATGTTGGTCTCTTCATCAATGCACTTGCGCTCTAAGAGCTTCTTTGCTTCGTAGAAAAAACCATTACGACCTTGCATTATGTTTATGGACCACTTCTGATCGTGTATATCTAAAGGATAGATGTCCATTTTATCGAACCACTTTTGAAGGTCATTTAAAATCATTCGTGCATCCGGAATCGAAAATTTAAGGCTTCCTACAAGGTAACCGCCAAGGTATACTGTGAACGCTTCCCTTTCATTATATTCTCGCGCAAGTCCACATTGCATTCCAGCAACAGGATCAGGTGGCAAAAATTCACGTGACCATCTTTTCCACTTTGCCAAATTAATTTGAAAAACATCCGACAATTGTTGGTTTGTATGCACCATTTCGAACCCTCGATTGTTTAGTTGACATACCAATATCATAACTTAACTTTGATTGTCAAGTAATTTGTAAAAAAATCAAGGCTGTTTTTAGAAATAAAAAGGGCCACAGAATATAAATTTGACAGCCCTGCAAACTACTGCAAATGGATGCGGATAGGGTGCGGATTCATGCAAAAAACCCGCACACTGCTCGATATAACTATTTGAAATTACTGCGTCAAGATGTCATTTTTTCTTCTGCAAAACCGTTATTCACCGGTTCGAATCCGGTTGCCGCCTCCAAACACCTCTCTCACAACCATCCCCTAAAAAATGTCGATGCTGATTTTGCTGCAACTATTTAGGTTGTTAGGCGAAGGCTGAAGGTGACAGCGAAGGTTTTCCACTAAGAAACAAAACCCCGATGCCTCATAACAAGTGCATTTTTCTGCAAAGTAGAAATATACAATCTCGCACAACCTTAAGGCATGTTATGTCTACTTAAACAGCTATTATAGCGTTAACATATTGAGATATTTATGAAAATAAATTATTAGACATTTTCTGTTTTTTAGCACAAAATTTGCATTATTGCATTTCCTGTGTAGCAGACAAATTATGTGTTACCCTGAGTTCCCGATTACTTCACATGCAGTCGATTGGAGGGGATAAGCCGTTTGTACGCCAGGGCAGGGGAAAGAAGGAGGTGATGAGGTCTAAAAAAATTACAAAGTGTTAAAAGCAACTCAGTAGCCATTCTTAATGATACTTTTGGATGATCGCCGTTTACCTTTAAGTCTTTGCATTTAGATAAAAGTATCAAAAAAATGATTTGAGCCAGAATCTAAAGCCTAACATCTCTTAACTGAAAAGCGTGTTTTTTCATGATACTTATTTTATTGAAAATTAAGGAGGGGAATTGATGAAAAAGTCATTTATTACGGCAATTTTATTGATGATTATCGGGTGGAGCGGGGGTAATGCATTTGCACAGACCTGGTCTTGGGAGATCTCAACGACTCCACTAGTACCATGTAACATTTAATATTTCGCAAAAATAAAATATATGCTATACTGGCGGCAAACCTATAAAGGAGGCCGTCATGTCACCAAGATACCGAGTAACACTTACTGAGCAGGAGAGGGAAGGACTTGAGGCGTTGACAAAACGCGGGAAAATCCACGCCAGAAGATTTATCCATGCTCGTGCGCT
>LT984854.1:510391-544445 GCA_900258555.1 uncultured Desulfobacterium sp.
AGCAATATTTTCAAAAGCAAGAAGGGGAGCCGATTCCTGATGATAGTCGATTTGAAATCGACCCCTCATAAAACCCCTCGACTTATAGTCGAGGGTGGTTTAGTTGAAATTACATATTTTTGTTGGTGGAGGCGGGGGGAGTCGAACCCCCGTCCGGAAACATTCAGTTTTGGCTTCTACATGTTTAGCCCGATTTTTGAGTTTCGCCCCAAGGGCATCAATTGGGCGAGATTTCCATGGGACTAACCTGTAAAGGGTTTCGCCTCACCGTCTCACAGGTTAAGCGGATCAGCTAGCCCGCTGTTCCACGCCCGTTTCGGTCACGCGGGCAAAGACCGAAAGGACGCTAGCCTCTATGCGGCTAGGGCATACGCATAGTCGTCTGCGTTTACTTTATGACCACCTGTTTTACGAGCAGGTAGAACCTCGGCATGCAACCAAAGCCTCAATTATCCCCGTCGAAGCCTGTTCGCCCCCTTTTGTAGTAACTTATAAAAAAAATAACAATCCTGACGAACAATGTCAATTGAAACGACATCATTGCTGGTTTCGTTTCCTACCCTCTTCCATCTCCCTCTTGATGTCTTTTTCTTTCAAGACATGCCTTTTGTCATACTGCTTCTTGCCTTTGGCAAGGGCCAGCTCAACCTTGGCCTTTCCGTTTTTTGCGAAATATACCCTGGTTGGGATAAGGGTAAAGCCCTTTTCCTCGGTCTTTCCGATCAGACGCTTTATTTCCTTCTTGTTCAACAGAAGCTTTCTTACCCTCATCGGCTCCAATTGAATATGGTGGGCAAAAGGATAAGGAGATATGTTCATATTGTGTATAAAGACCTCTCCCTTCTTTACCCTGGCGTAACTGTCAACAAGGCTTGCCCGGCCATCCCTCAATGATTTTACCTCCGGTCCCAACAGAACAATCCCGGCCTCAATGACTTCATCAATAAAATAATCGTAACGGGCCTTTTTATTCTGGCAGACCGTTTTTGTTTCCATGATATTTTACCTTAACAATATTTCCTGCTGGCGACCCTTTTCACCAAATTCTGGTACAAGGATCATTGCCCTCTCCATGGCATAGGCCTTTACTTCATCAGCGGTTTCAAAACGCATCATATTTTCAACATCGGTCCTGGCCTCTTCCAGTGATATTAACCGAATAAGGTTTTTTATCAAGGGGATCGCCCTTGCGTTCATGCTCAACTGATCAAGTCCAAGCCCAACCAAAAAAGGTATGCACAGGGGATCACCGGCCATTTCTCCACAGATGGAGACTGGTATCCCTGCCTGTTTTGCCGCCTTTACCACCTGATGGATCATCCTCAGTATTGCAGGGTGAAACGGTTGAAACAGATAGGCAACATGCTCGTTGTCCCTGTCAATGGCAAGGGCGTACTGTATGAGGTCATTGGTGCCTATGCTGAAAAATTCCACGTGCCTGGCCAGGACCTCAGCGATGGTCACCGCTGAGGGAACCTCAACCATGATACCCACCCTCAGATCGCAGTCATAGGCAACCCCTTCCCTGTCCAGTTCAGATTTTGCCTGGTTCAGGATCTCTTTTGCAACCAGGACCTCTTCAACATCAGAGACCATGGGAAACATCAATTGAACCTCTCCGTAAACGCTCGCCCTCAGGATGGCGCGTAACTGGGTCTTAAGGACGTGAGGCTCTTTGAGGCAAAACCGGATAGCCCTCAGACCCAACGCAGGATTTGCCTCCTTTTTAATGTCAAAATCCGCCGGGACCTTGTCTCCACCCAGATCAAGGCTCCTTATGGTCACAGGCTTTGGTGCAATGATTTCAGCAACCTCCCTGTAATTCTCGAACAGTTCCTCTTCAGTGGGAAGCTCCTTGCTCCTGAGGTACAAAAATTCCGTCCTATAAAGACCAATGCCTTCTCCGCCATAATCCCTTACTGCTGTAACCTCTTCCAAAAATTCGATATTGGCCAGTACCGCTAATCTGTGGCCGTCAATTGTAATCGCAGGAAGGTGGCTTGTCTTGGAAACGCCTGATATATATGCCTCGTGCTGGAGCTGTTTTTCCTGATAATAGATGATGTCGCTGTCTTCCGGATTAATCACCACCTCGCCGGTGGTCCCGTCAACTATCAGTAGGTCTCCATCCTCGACCATTTCAGATACAGATTCAAGACCGACAACCGCTGGAATTTGCAGGGCGTGAGCCAGGATGCCCGTATGGGATGTCCGGCCTCCTGCATCTGTAACAAAACCCATCACCCTGCTGATATTGAGTTCCGCTGTATCTGCGGGCGAAAGGTCGTGGGCGACAATAATCACCCGCTCGTTTATATCTGACAGATGAGGGGGCTCTTTTCCTGAGAGATTCCTCAATACCCTCTCCGTGACGTTCTGAACGTCCCTGATGCGACTGCCGATATATTCATCATCAATCTGCTCAAAGATTTGTTTTACTTCCTTAAGGGATTTGGTAAGGGCCCACTCGGCATTGATCTTTTCATTTTGGATCTTTTTGACCGTCGCGTCCGTAAGCATGGAGTCCTTGAGGATCATCAGGTGGCTGTCAAGCATGAACTCGTGTTCCCTTACCTGGTCAGGCATCTGGTTTTTCAGTATATTAAGCTGTTGCTCAGTTTTTAAAAGTGCACCCCTGAATTTCTCGACCTCTTCTGCAACCTCCGCTTCCGTGCGGACATATTTATAACGGACCCTGACCCTTGAGCTGTCCACCAGATGGGCCTTGCCTATGATAATACCCGGAGAGACGCCGATGCCTTTTAATAGTTTGGGGGCGTAATTGTTATTGTATCTCATCTTCCCTCCGCAGGCCTTTTCTCAAACAGCCCTTCCTCCTGGCAACACATTCTTTATAGATCTGACGGTAGGAAACCCCTTCTTCTTTGGAAATCAATTCGGCAATATCCTTTGTGCTGATGTCCTGATCGGACAAAAGGCTTTCGATCCTATCTAAAACGCCCTCGCTTAAAGAGTCAACTGCGTCTTCTTTGGCACCGGATACAACCAGCGTAAATTCTCCTCTGGTTTTTTCCTGTGTCAGACCTTCCAAGATAGCACTTACCGGCCCATGCCTGGTCTCCTCAAAGACCTTTGAAATCTCTCTCACCATCACCATCTGACGATCCCCAAGTGCCCCCCTCAGATCATTCAGCATAGGCCTTATCCGGTGAGGCGCCTCAAAAAAGACCATGGTTCGCGTCTCAAAGGCAAGCCTTTTTAGGGCCATCATCCTCTTTCCCGCCCTGTTGGGCAGAAAACCCAAAAAAACAAACTGTTCGGAGGGCAGTCCCGATACGGAAAGCGCGGAAGTAACTGCTGATGGGCCGGGGATCGGGGTTACTCTGATACCATGATCAACCGCCAATCCTATCAGATATACCCCAGGATCAGATATACCCGGGGTCCCCGCATCTGTCACAACGGCGATATCTTTTCCGCGGTTGAGATGCCCCAAAAGCTCAGGGGCCTTTAACTTGTGATTGTGCTGATTATAGCTTTCAAGCCTTGTCCTTATATCATAATGCCTTAATAGTTGTCTTGTATGATCAACGCCCTCTGCTGCAATGATGTCAACATTATTTAATACCTTAAGCGCTCGCAAGGTGATATCTTCCAGGTTTCCAATGGGGGTTGCAACCACATATAAGGTCCCCTGGACACCGGCGGTTTTGACTTCAGACTTAGTTCTTCGAGGTTTGGGGAAACTTGATTTAGTCATTCTAACACATTTCAAAGGCGTTCTTTATTACCTCGATCTCAGGGCTGTCCGCTGATATGCTCACCGCCACCACATCAAACCTGGCCTTGGCTTCACAGCAGCCATTAGCCTTCATGTAGAATAGTGCAACCTTGCTCAACTGTCGCATCTTTCTCGTGTTTACCGCCTCCTTTGCATAGTCAATCGGTCTACCCCTTCTGGTCTTAATTTCAATAAAGGCCAGGGTATCCCCGTCGGTTGCTACAAGATCCACCTCACCCAGGGGGCAGCGGTAGTTACGAATAATCTTTTTGTATCCCAGTCTCTTTATCTCCTTGTAGGCAAGCTCCTCGCCGACCCTGCCCAGCTCAAGCCTTTCTTTAGTCACGTTAGACAACCCCTTTGAAGCTCATCCTGTGGACAGGGCACGGGCCATACTGATTCAGGGCCTTGAGGTGACGTGCTGTTCCATAGCCCTTATGCCTGTCAAAACCATAGACCGGATACATTTGATGATAAGAGGCCATAATTCTATCCCTGTAAACCTTGGCCAGGACCGATGCTGCGGAAATGCTGCGGCTCAGGCTGTCCCCCTTCTTGATGCACCACTGGGGCACTGGCACAGGGACCCTGTGGATACCGTCCACCAAGATAAAATCCGGTTGCGGATCAAGGGCCAAAACCGCCTGTCTCATTGCTTCAAGAGAGGCGTTAAGGATATTGAATTCGTCAATATATCTGTGTGAAACCACCCCGATGCCGCTTGTCAAGGCCTCGCGGTGTATTGACGTAAAGGCCTGATCTCTGGCCTCCGAGCTCATTTGCTTTGAATCCCGGATGCCTTCCAACATAACGCCCGGGCTAAGGATTACCGCAGAGGCGACTACCGGACCTGCCAGCGGGCCTCGACCCGCCTCGTCAACTCCAGCGATAAAACTGTAGCCATTTTTGCGAGCCAGATCTTCAAAATAAAATGGTTCGTTTACTGCAGAGAATTCACTCTCGGGAAAAAGGGACAGATTTTTTGGTGGAGTGGGCAATAAATTGTCAAAGGCACAACTATCTAATCCCACTAATGAAATTGTCCGAATTTTCCGTTTAGGACAAAATCACAGGCGGGACTAGATAGCGGGCGGAAACTGATCCGGTTATCGTCAATTAAATTTCTGCTCTTTTATTCGGGCAGCCTTTCCCTTCAGGCCGCGCAGGTAATAAAGCCTGGATCTCCTGACCTTACCTTTGGTTACTATCTCTATTTTATCAACGATCGGAGAATGCAGGGGAAAGATCTTTTCCACACCGACTCCGTAAGAGATCTTTCTAACGGTGAACGTCGAGCCGGTGTTGCCTTTTCGCTTCCTGATGACAATCCCCTTGAACACCTGTATCCTTTCCTTTTCCCCCTCCTTGATCCTGGCATGGACCTTGACGGTATCGCCGGGCCTGAATTCAGGGATATCTGTCCGCATCTGTTCTCTTTCAAGCATTTCTAACACATTCATTTTATTCCTCCAACTCACTTTCCTCTCTGCCCGCCAAGCGGTCCAGGATGATAGCCGCTGCCGACCTGACAGACAGGTGTTGGTAGCCTGTTCTGCCTGTAATGGGGTCCAGGACATAATCCGCGACCGCCAGTACAGCCTTGTCAAGGCCCCATGCTGTTCCAAAGATTAATAATACTGCCTTTTCATCCTGCAGTATTTTTCTTGCGCCCATGTATGAAATCGAGCGGATCTTTTGCCTTGAGGCGTCAGTCGCTATTAATAAGGGCGCTTCTCCCTCTCGATTTCTGATGATATCCATTGCCTCTTCAATGGAGGCGACAATTTCTACAAGACTGATCGCGTCCTTCCTGTCCTGGTTATACCGTGCCCCATAACCCCCTGTCCAATGGCCTATAACCCTTTTAACCAATGCCCTCTGGTCCTCTAGGGGCGTTATAACAAAAAACCTCCTGACATCATAGGTCCTTGCCACCCTTGCAATATCGTGCAGATCAAAGGTGGTCACTGCGGAGGCGATTGTCTCGAAATTCTTATTGTATACAGGGTAATGAACAAGCCCGACATAAAGACGCATTAAAATATCTATCCTTGCAAGGCGGTATAAAGCGTGGCTTATTGACTCTTCAGTTCAGCAAGGAACTTTTCGTCCTCGCTGGTCAATCTGGCCTTTTTAAGCAGATCCGGCCGCCTCTCAAGCGTCCTTTTCAATGACTCCCTTCTCCTCCATTGCCTTATCTTTTCATGATCGCCGGACAAGAGCACCGGCGGGACTTCCCTGCCCTTGAAAACCCTGGGCCTTGTATACTGGGGATATTCCAGCAGTCCGTCTTGAAAAGAGTCTTCCTGGTTGGATCTTTCACCCCCAAGAACACCCGGGATCAAGCGACTGACTGCATCCATCACCACAAGTGCCCCGATCTCTCCGCCGCTCAGCACATAGTCGCCTATGGAGATCTCCCTGTCTATGCAACCAAGCCTGATCCTCTCATCAACGCCTTCATATCTTCCGCATATCAGGATCAGTTGATCCCACTCTGTACAATCCCATGCGGCTTCCTGATCAAAGGTCTTTCCCTGCGGGCTTAAAAGGATTACAAGACTCCTGTCTAATCTTTCAATCGATTCAAGGGCCTTAGTTAGGGGCTCCGGGGTCATTACCATGCCGTCCCCTCCGCCATAAGGCCTGTCATCTGTCGCCTTGTGCACCCCTGTTGCAAAATCCCTTATATTGATCAGTCTGATATCTACTAACCCCCGCTTTACCGCTCGGCCTAGTATCCCCTCTTCAAGGTGGCCGTAAAACAAGCTGGGAAATATAGTAAGAACATCAAACCTCATTAATCTCCAATAATCCCTCCAAAGGTGAAATGATCATCTTTCTATTTCTGAGGTCAACTTCTTTTATCACCTCAAATATCGCCGGGATATAGAACTCTTTATCCGCCATTTTAATCACGTATATATCGTTGGCGCCGGTGGGCAATATCTGACTGATAACGCCGATGAATTCTCCGGACTCAAGAAAAACCTCAATGTCCAGCAGTTCATGCCAATAAAAGGTGTCTTCTTCCCGAACGAGGCTGTCCTTTTTAATAAGGACATCTGCATCCCGGAATGCCTCTGCGGCATCCTCAGAACTTAGGTCCTCAATCTCCATGAGGAAGATATTCTTGTGCGCCTTTACAGCTTTTACCGTAAATTTGCGCTCCCCTTTAGAAACGGTCCGCAAAAATACTGTCTTGGCGTCTAGTAACCCCTTTTCAGAACCGGAAAATAGGGTAATCCTTAGCACACCCCTCAGGCCGTGAGGCCTGAGGACCTTGCCCACTAAAAGCAGACCGGAAGAGGAATCATCCCTCGGTCTATTCAATGATCTCCAGAACCGATCGCTTTTTTATCTTTGTGGAGGCTGCACCGAGAATTGTTCTCATTGCCCGTGCAGTGCGTCCTTGTTTTCCTATGACCTTCCCCAAATCATCTTTGGCAACTTTCAGCTCAATAACAGCAGTCTGAGCTCCCTCAATCTCAGTGACGACGACTTCTTCAGGTTTATCCACCAACGCCTTTGCAATGTATGCGATCAAATCTTTCATCTCGTCTCACCTCCATGATTCGTTCCGGCCCAACGCTAAATTAGCCTGTTGTTGACTGAGGCTTCAACATCCCCTGCTTTTTTAAAAGGGACTTGACAGAATCAGAAATACGCGCACCTCGTTCCAGCCAGGAGTCTATCTTGCCTTTATCAACCTTGATAATCGCTGGATCTTTCATAGGGTCGTAATGGCCTAATATGTCAATAAACTTCCCGTCACGGGGCGCTTCAGAATCAGCCGCGACAATACGATAAAATGGTTTCTTTTTTGCTCCCATCCGTGTCAATCTAATCCTAACCGCCATCTTTGTCTTTATCACCCCCAAAAAGAATTATACAGTATGTTTAATCATGACTGGTTTGATAATCCTCCAGTTGCCCTAACCGGCAAGCGTGTAACATTTTATTGTTCCAGACCTGCTATCCAAAAAATGACGGCATCCTTAAATGCCCCTTTTTTGTAAATTGCTCCATCATCTTTTTTGTCTGGGCAAAATTCTTTAACAGACGATTGATATCCTGCACCGTAGTGCCGCTGCCCATTGCGATCCTTCTTTTTCTGCTTCCATTTATGATCTTGTGGCTATGCCGCTCTTCTGCGGTCATGGAATTGATTATGGCCTCCACCTTAACCAACTCCTTCTGGTCAGGGGTGAAGCCCTTCATCTTTTTCAATTTGCCCATGCCTGGAATCATGTCCAATATCTGCTCAATGGATCCCAGCCTTTTGACCTGACCTATCTGCGTGCGAAAGTCTTCAAGATCGAATTCGTTTCGTCTGAGCTTTTTTTCTAACCTAATCGCCTCTTTTTCATCGAATTTATCCTGGGCCTTTTCAATCAGGGTGAGGATATCACCCATTCCCAGGATCTGAGATGCCATCCTGTCCGGATGAAAGGGCTCAAGCGCATCAATCTTTTCGCCAACTCCGATAAACTTTATGGGCTTGCCTGTAACCGCCTTAATGGACAGAGATGCACCACCCCTGGCATCACCTTCCATTTTGGTGAGGATAATGCCGGTGATATCCAAGGCAGCATTGAAATCCTTTGCAACGTTTACTGCGTCCTGCCCTGTCATGGCGTCCGCTACCAGTAGGATCTCAGCAGGATTGATCCGCTGCTTTATCCTGACAAGCTCTGCCATCAGTCCCTCGTCAATGTGCAGGCGGCCTGCGGTATCAATGATAAGGACATCAGCACTTGCCTTTCCAGCCATGGAAAGTGCCTCAAGGCAGATATCCTCAGGCTTTTTTCCGAGATCGGTTGGATGGACCGGGATGTTTATCTGTGCCCCGAGCTTTTCTAACTGATCAACAGCAGCAGGCCTGTAAATGTCAGCCGGTACAAGATAGGGCTGCCTGCCATGTTTTCTCAGGTGCCTTGCAAGCTTGGCCGCAGTGGTTGTCTTACCGGAACCCTGAAGGCCCACAAGCATAAGGGCATGGGGTGTCCGGCCGACAAACTGCAGCCCCTTATTGGCCTCACCCATCAAACGGGTCAATTCCTCATTGACGATCTTTATTAACTGTTGGCCCGGGGTAAGGCTTTCAAGGACCTCCTGGCCCACAGCACGGACACGGATGTCTTCAACTAATTTTTTGACAACTTTATAGTTGACATCTGCCTCAAGAAGGGCTAAACGCACCTCTTTAAGGGCATCCTGAATATTACTCTCGCTAAGTCTTCCCCTGCCTGTTACCTTTTTAAAGACCGCGTTTAGTTTTTCGGTTAAACTCTCAAACATCAATTATGCCTCTAAGTTGACAAGCTTTTAGTATTAATTTAATCCCACTATTATGTCAATGAAAATTCCTTAACCTAAGACTTTGGGAAAGCAGCAGGTTCTCGATAGCCAAGGCAGGATTGGTATTGCACGGTCAATATCCACTTAAAAGATCGAACGACAAATGGATTTTATAAGACTTAAAGGTGCACGCCAGAACAATCTTAAAAACCTGGATCTTGAGATCCCTCTAAACCGTATAACTGTAATTACCGGGGTCAGCGGTTCGGGAAAGTCATCCCTTGCCTTTGACACCCTCTATGCGGAGGGACAGAGGAGGTATATCGAGACCTTTTCCCCTTACGCCCGTCAGTTCATGGACCGGATGGACAGGCCCCAGGTGGATTCAATCGAAGGGATACCACCTGCTATTGCCATTGACCGCAAGGACCCGGTCAGGACATCAAGGTCCACGGTCGGCACCATGACCGAGATCACCGATTATGCGAAGCTCCTCTATGCCAGACTTGGACAACTCTACTGCGGAAAGTGCGATAGACCCGTCGTCGCTGAGACCGCCCAGGATGTATGGGAGAGAATAAAAGTGCTGCCTGTCGGCTCCGAGGTGGTCATTTCTTTCCCATACAAGCACGACGGCAGTCCTGTTGATCAGGTTAGGTTGGAGTTGGGGGGCATGGGGTTTTTCAGGCACATTATTAATGGTGCGGTTCAACCGCTTGATGATTGGCAGCCCACTGCCGGTGTAGATATTGATGTTGTAGCGGACCGTCTGCGCATTAGCGGCCGGGAGAAATCGCGGATTATTGATTCTGCTGAGCAGGGCCTTCGATTCGGCGGGGGGAGGATTGATGTCTGGACCGGAGAGGGGGGGAGGATTCCGTTTTCCGGTACCCTTGAATGCGCCCATTGCAGGATCTCCTATGGGGCGCCCATACCCAATCTGTTTTCCTTTAACAGCCCCATCGGCGCATGCAAAACCTGCCGCGGCTTCGGCAGAAATATTGATATTGATGTGGATCTGATCATCCCCGACATGGGCCTGTCCATTAATCAGGGAGTTATCAAGCCTTGGGGCGACAGGGAAAAATCCAGGATGGAATTTGAGGAACTGATCGCCTTCTGCCGGAAACACAAGATCCCAACCGATATGCCCTTTGGCCGTCTTAGTGCGCTACAGCAAAGGATGATCATTGACGGGACACCTGACTACTACGGGGTCAGGGGATTTTTCAAGTGGCTTGAGACCAAGACCTATAAGATGCATGTCAGGGTGTTTTTGTCCCGCTACCGTTCTTACACCACCTGCCCCGACTGTAAAGGTATGCGATTCAGGGAAGAGGCCCTGCTCTATCGCCTTGGCGGGGTCAACATCGGTGAGCTCTATGCGATGAACGTCAATGACGCCTCTGCCTTTTTTAATAGTCTCACCCTGCCCCAGGGAGATCACGCCGGCAGGCTGGTGTTAAACGAAATCAAGGGGAGGCTTAAATACCTGATTGATGTTGGAGTGGGCTACCTCACACTCGACAGACAGTCCCGCACGTTGTCCGGCGGCGAGGTTGAGCGGGTAGCCCTTGCATCGGCCCTGGGATCTTCCCTTGTAAACACCCTCTACGTGCTGGATGAGCCCAGCATCGGGCTCCATCCCAGGGACACCGCTCGTCTGATCAATATCTTAAAAGGCCTTCGTGACATAGGAAACACGGTTGTAGTGGTCGAGCACGACTATGAGATCATGACAAAGAGCGACTATGTCTTGGACATGGGGCCGGAGGCAGGAGAACACGGTGGAGAGGTGATGTACTTTGGCCCCACGAATGGCCTGAAAAATACGTTAACCGGCCAGTATGTTACGGCCGAACGTCAGATCCCTGTTCCTGAGGCGCGCAGGTCCGCAAAAAAAGCGCATTGGCTGACCGTAATTGGGGCACAAGAAAACAACTTAAAGGGCATTGATGTCAGGATTCCTCTGGGGCTTTTTGTCTGCATTACTGGTGTATCAGGTTCCGGCAAATCCACACTGGCCGAAGAGATCATCTACAAGGCAATCAAGAGGGAAAAGGGGGACCCGCAGGGTCGTCCGGGCTTACATAGGGGAATCCTGGGGCTTGAGCATATCTCGGATGTATTGCTTGTGGATCAGCAGCCCATTGGACGCACACCAAGGGCGAATGCCCTTACATATACAAAGGCCTTGGACCCCATCCGTCGCATGCTGGCTGACACTGCCTACGCACGCGAACAGGGTGTAGAGGCAGGGCATTTTTCATTCAACACCCCTGGCGGCAGATGCGAGACGTGCGGCGGGGAGGGCTTTGAAAGGGTGGAGATGCAGTTTCTCTCCGATGTGTTTATCACATGCCCCGATTGCGGCGGAAAGCGCTTTAAGGATGATGTGCTGAAGGTCACCTACGAAGGGAAAAACATCCATGACATCCTTTGCATGACCGTGTCCGAGGCCCTGGACTTTTTTGGCGGCCAGAAAAAAATCATAGAGGCCCTGATGCCCCTTTACATGGTGGGGTTGGGTTACATCAGGCTCGGCCAGCCTGTCAGCACCCTTTCCGGCGGAGAGGCCCAAAGGATGAAACTATCAAGGTACATTAAGCCGGACAACAAAAACCACAGGCTCTTCATCTTTGACGAGCCGACCACAGGCCTCCATTTCCATGATATTGAAACACTTCTTAAGCCTTTAACTAACCTGGTTGAGGAAGGAAACACGGTGCTGGTTATTGAGCACAATATGGATGTGATCAAGACCGCAGACTGGATAATTGACCTTGGCCCTGAAGGGGGCGAGGAAGGCGGCCGCATTGTGGTTGAAGGCCCGCCGGAGAAAGTGGCGCTCCACAAGGGCTCCCATACTGGCAGGTTTCTCAAGTCCTGCATTAAAGGCCGCACAGTGCCCTGGTCTTTGCCAGCCTTGGCCCAGTTCGTCTCAGAGCCCGTTTCCGGATACGGAGAGGTCATCGCCATAAAAGGTGCAAGGGAGCACAATTTAAAAAATATAAGCCTTTCAATTCCCCGCAATCAGTTAGTGGTGCTCACAGGGGTATCTGGCTCAGGTAAGTCCTCCCTTGCCTTTGATATCATATTTGCCGAGGGTCAGCGCCGGTATCTTGAAAGCCTCACTCCCTATGTCAGGCAGTATATGAAGATACTGGAGAGGCCTGAGGTGGATGTGGTCACCGGCCTTCCCCCTACTGTCGCGATCGAGCAGCGGATAAGCCACGCGGGCAGGCGCTCAACAGTAGCCACCCTTACAGAGATCTATCACTTTTTGAGGCTCCTGTTCAGCAAGGTGGGAGACCAGCACTGCCCCGGCTGCGGCAGAAAAATGAACTTCCAGACTGCCACGGACGTTATTGCCATTATCCGAAAGACATGCAGGGACAAAAAGGCGATGATCTTGGCACCAAAAATAATCGGCAGAAAGGGGTTTCACAAGGATGTGTTCACACATGCCCTGCGCAAGGGATTTAATCTCTGCCGCATTGATGGGGAAATTAAGGCCATTGAGCAGGGAATGTCATTAAGCCGCTATCAGGAACACACAATCGAGGTTGTGGTTGGGACCCTGCCTGCCAGGGACATGGCCGGGGTTGTGGACCTTGCACTGGAAGAGGGTAAAGGGACCCTGCTGGTGGTGGATAATGAAGGCAATCAAAACACATTCAGCCTGAAAGGCATATGTCCCGCCTGCGGGCTCGGGCTTCCGGCACTGGACCCCAGACTCTTTTCATTCAACAGCCGCGCTGGTGCTTGCCCTGCCTGCAACGGGCTGGGGGTGATCGGAGATGAGGATGAAAATTATCAGACCTGCGGCCTATGCAACGGCAGCAGGCTAAAGGCCGAGGCCCTCTCCGTAAGGATCGGTGGATATTCCATTCGGGATATAGTGGGGCACCCTGCAAGGGAACTCCAGCATATTATAAAGAAGATCAGTTTTGATCGCAGGCAGTCGCAGATCGCAAAACCCATTATGGCGGAGATCATCGAACGGATAACCCTGCTAAACCGACTGGGGCTCGGTTACCTATCCCTGGCAAGAAGCGGAAACACCCTATCGGGCGGCGAGGCCCAGAGGGTGCGGCTGGCCGCCCAGTTGGGGTCAAATCTTACAGGTGTATGCTATATTCTGGATGAACCCACAATAGGCCTTCATCCCAGAGACAGCCGTATGCTGCTCGACGCCCTAAAGGAACTGAAAGACAGGGGAAACACAGTCCTTGTGGTGGAGCATGATGAAGAGACTATCAGGGAGGCGGATATCCTGATTGACCTGGGGCCCGGGCCCGGCCAAAAAGGCGGCAGGGTCGTGGGCACGGGATGCTTAAGCGATCTTAAAAAGGTGAGGGCCTCGGTCACGGCGGCCTGTTTTGACGGAATTCCCCACCAAATCACATCACGTCTAAGACCCGCATATGACATTGATTTCATCAGGGTGCTGGGTGCAGTGGAAAATAACCTCAAGGGTATTGATGTAGATTTTCCTTTGGGAAGATTTGTCTGTGTAACCGGAGTCTCAGGATCGGGCAAGTCCACGCTGGTAAAAGAGACCCTGTACAAGGGGGTATTAAACCGTTTGACCCACAAGAAAGATCCTGCTGGGGGGTGCAGGGATATTACAGGATGGCAGGCCCTGGACAGGGTCCTTGAGGTGGATCACAGCCCGATCGGACGCACGCCCCGTTCTGTCCCCGCCTCGTACATCGGGTTTCTGGATCAGATCAGGGGGCTATTCGCCATAACGCCGGAGGCAAGGGCAAGGGGATACAGGCCTGGAAGGTTTTCCTTCAATGTCAATGAAGGAAGGTGCTCTGCCTGCAGCGGCCAGGGGAGCCTCAAGGTGGAGATGAGTTTTCTGCCTGATGTATATATCCACTGCGAGCAGTGCAATGGGAAAAGATTTGATGCTGAGACCCTGGCGGTCACGTACAGGGGAAAAGACATCTCACAGGTGCTTGACCTTACATTTGAAGAGGCAATGGATTTTTTTAAGGCCGTGCCGCAGATCAGGGATGCAGTCCGGTTTGTCTGCGATATCGGTCTGGGATATATGCGCCTTGGTCAGCCAAGCCCCACACTTTCGGGCGGGGAGGCCCAAAGGATAAAGCTCGCCCAGGAGCTTAGCAGACGATCAAAGGGCCGCACACTCTATGTGCTGGACGAACCGACCACCGGGCTTCATCTGGCCGATGTCATGAATTTAATCACAGTACTCCAGGCCCTGGTGGATGCCGGAAACACCCTGGTGATCATAGAACACAACCTTGAGATCATAAAAGAGGCGGACTACATAATAGACTTGGGTCCCGAAGGGGGTTATGATGGTGGCCGTGTTGTAGCCAAGGGCACTCCTTTGGATCTGATCAAGCACCCAGGTGGCTCGCACACGGCAAAAAGCCTTAAGAAATATTGTAGGCGTTAACGAGTTTTCACAACCTTTATCATCATCGAAAACCTCTTGATGTTCTGATCTGCTGAACTCCGGCAGTAACAGCCGTTGTCTTGACCGATGGCAGACAACTCCCTTGCCGCATGGTGTTCATCGGCAAGGGAGTTTTTTCCAATGTAGATTTTCTTTCCGGCTGCAAAGTAGATATTGATCATGGAGTTGTAGTCAATAACTTTACACAGACCAATTTTCCTGATATACATGCTGCCGGTGATGTCGCAGCCACATTCGACCCTATAAAAGGAAAGAGGGTGGTGAGCGGGCTCTGGACCAATGCAGTAGAGATGGGCCGCTGTGCCGGAAATAACATGTCTGGTAATATTACGCGTCAGGGACGTTCGAAATACAAGAAGCCGTGCAGGGCTCTACCGATTTCTGATCCGGGAAACGATTGATGTGGGACGCGTCAAGGCACAGATCATAGACCATAGACTGCACTATGGTCATTTTATCACCACCAAGAGGCGCTGGAAATAATGACAAATTCCATTACCCTGCTTAACGCGGTAAAAGAGCAAAAAGTTATTTCAGAAGATGACTTTGCCAAGATGCTGGAACCAATGGCAGGCCCGTTTGTGGGATTATCCGTTTACATAGACAAGGCGGAAGAAAACGACCTTCAGACTGTCAACACCATGAGCCTTGCGGCAAACGTGATAAAGATTTCCTCGGACGTTGAACATATGCTGGACAGGTTTCACGCCAGGAATAACCGGAAATGGATATGGTTTCGCGAATTGACGGCTACAATCAAAAACATTGCAAAGGCGGCATTTCTCCTTGAGGAACTTAAGCAAAACGTTGGAGCAGAAAAACTCTTACCCAATGAATCTGATTTTTCAAAAAAAGCTGAGGACATAACACGGTTTTTCATAAATACCTTGAGGGTTTGTTTCCAGGAATTGAAGGAAGAGGGACTGCGGCTGAATATAAATTCTTCCAATAAAGAGGATCTGCCCAGATACAGGGTCAGGATGAGGGATGAGGTCATTCTGCCTCATACGATCGAGGAGATGGACGAATCTGATATCTCCGGTATGGTGACCAGGATCATCCAAAGGTATATGGAGGTGGCTGCAAAGATTTCTTCTCTCAAGAATATCACCAACCTAGAATCCAGGGAGTTGGTCAAGCATATCCCTACAAACGCAAATGAGAGTAAGTTCAGGCAACTGGGGACAGACCTCCACAATCTTCAGTCGTGGTACGACTCCTATGTCTTCAATCATCTGATCGAGAGGGAGTTCCCGGCCCTTAAAACGCTCCGCCAGATCCTTTTCGTCCAGTTAAACCTGTCAAAGATTGCAACTATCCTGAGCCACTACTATGAGAGGCATCTTTTTATCCCTTCATCCGTCACAGCCAGGTTGAAAAAAAGCGTCTCATCCACCGGAGTACTTGAGGCCATATTTTTCTTCACCCTCTATTACTCGATAAAGCTCTCTGAAAAAGGCCTTGAATATGCCGACTCTCTTTCTAAATCCCTGCTTGTGCCCGATACCTGCGAGCTTCCAATACCCAGGAAAATGGGCTTCCATGCACGGCCCGCCACCAAGGTGGTCAAAGTGGTGCAGCATTACGGCACAGAGGTCAAGATGCTGGTAGGGGATCAGTCATTTAATGCGGGCAGTGTGCTGGAGTTGCTTAGCGCAGGAGGCTATATTGTCACAAAGGGGTATGACAAGGTGATTTTTCAGGGTGACAAACGCACCTTGGATGATCTGCGGTTGCTGGCGGAATATAATTATGGAGAGACAGAGGACGGCAAGGCCAACCAGCTGCCGGAGGCGCTTTCCTATCTGGGGTAAAACCGATCTTCAAGGGAGCTCGGGGGATGATGAACCCCAACATAATAATCATTACCGGCCTGTCCGGTTCGGGCAAAAGCACGGCCCTCAACGCCCTCGAAGACCTGGGCTACTTTTGTGTGGACAACCTGCCGGTTCAGATATTACCTAAGTTTCTGGAACTGCACTCAAAGAGCGCTTCGGGGATACGGAAATTGGGCTTTTGTATGGATATGAGGGAAAAGTCCTTTGCCGGCTCATGTGAGGCGGTCCTGGCAGAATTGAAGAGAAAGGGATTTCACCCTGAAATCATCTTTCTGGAGGCCTCTGAAAATGCACTGATCAAGCGATACAGTCAGACCAGACGTCAGCACCCGCTTTTTGACGGTTCAAGCCTTCTCGAGAGCATTCGGGCTGAAAAAACCCTCCTAAAGGATCTGAAAGCAATAGCAGACAGGGTAATTGATACCACCGATATATCTGTCCATAAACTCAAAGACACCATATTCCTTTACGCAGACAAGGACCACGAGACAAAAAGGATGCGTATTCAAATTCTTTCCTTTGGCTTTAAACATGGGCTCCCTCTTGAGGCCGATCTCTTGGTGGACGTCCGCTTTTTGCCCAATCCCTATTTTGAACGGGATTTGAAGGAGTTGGATGGAAAGGATTTAAAGGTATGTCAGTTTGTCATGATTTCTGCCGAGACATTGGAGTTTTTGGATAGATATGTCTCTTTGCTTGCCTATATGATCCCATTATTTGAAAGAGAGGGGAAGTCCTATTTGACTATTGCTGTGGGTTGCACCGGCGGAAGGCATCGTTCTGTGGTGATTGCTGAAGAAATATTCAGTCGCCTCCGGAATCTGGGAATAAATATTGACTTGACCCATCGCGATATTGATATTTTTTGAATGTCATTACTCAAATGGATGGGCAACAAACTGAATTTAAAAGGAGACCAGTACATATGCTGCTTCCTTCTGATTTTTTTGAGCTCGACGGTTACGAACATAAGGGGCTTTTTGCTGCCGATCAACCTGTGTGGACAGTGCTTGACCGTTTGAAGGGTTATATGGAATCTCTTTTTCAAGACCCCTGGCCCCTTAAAGGCTTTGAGGGGATGGTGGAAAACTCTATCGTAATAGTTGACGGCGCCGTGCGCCATGACCTCTATGTCAGGTCCGCAGGCAAGGGGTCTGTTCGGGCATTTGACGGAGACAACATTGTCCAGAATGCCGCCATAATCATGCAGGGTGCTTATTTGTATGATGACAGGGTGATAATCGGACCCGGTACTGTGGTTGAGCCAGGGGCTTTGATTAAGGGGCCCACAGTGGTGGGCTCAGACACTGAGGTCCGCCAGGGGGCATATATGCGCGGCGACTGCCTTGTGGGAAACAGGTGCGTTGTGGGTCATACCACAGAAATCAAAAGTTCGGTCATGCTGGACGGCGCCAAGGCAGGACATTTCGCCTATATCGGCGACAGCATCTTAGGAAGAGATGTCAACCTGGGCGCAGGAACAAAGCTCGCTAACCTGAAGATGATCCCGGGCAGTATATTTATAAGGGATTCCGAGGGAAACTTCCACAAGACCGGACGTCGCAAAATCGGGGCCATACTTGGAGACAGGACCGAGACCGGATGCAACTCTGTTACATCGCCGGGTACACTGATGGAGCCCGGCTCTGTTGTCTTTCCAGCGATTTCGGTGGCAGGGGGTTATTACAAGAGAGGTTCCTGTGTAATGCCGCGCCGAGGTTCAATTGATATCAGGAGAAATATATTTGGTGAGGAAAGGTAATAAAAGGCACGGAATCTTTTTATGAAAGCCTATATCCTGCCGCCAGGCATAACTATCGCTGAAATCTGCTCATTAGCTGAAAATTCACCCGCCTCTTTCTCCGCCTCTCTTCGGGATGCATAATTTCCTATACGAACGGTGTACCAGGTTTTGTCTGATCTATCCTTAAAAGGAACGACCCTGGCTTCATATCCTTTATCAGCAAGTTTTTTTGTCAAAACTTGTGCATTTTTCATGGAAAGGAAGGCCCCTGCCTGGATACAGAACCCGATGTCTTTGTCTTTGAGTGGATTTGTTTGACCTGGATTTGTTTTTTTGTTTTCCGCCGCCATTATCCACTCAAGCTGCCTGCGGGTCTCCACACTGTCCGGGTCAATTTCAAGAGCCATTTTATAATCCGACATCGCCTTGGCCTTTTCTCCTTTACTGAATCTTGCAGCCCCCCTGTTGCTGTATGCCTTAAAAAAAGCCGGATCCGCCCCCAGTGCCCTGTTATAATCTTCAATCGCTCTATCATATTCGAGCTTGTGAAACCAGGCCGCTCCCCTGTTGCTGTAAACCTCAGCGCTTGCGCCTGCTATTTCCAGGGCCGCAGTATAGTCTGCAATGGCCCGGTCATATTCACCTTCCAGACTCCACGCAATTCCGCGGTTGTTATAGGCCTGATAATTTTCAGGGTCTTCTTCTATGGCCCTGGAAAAGGCGTCTATGGCCCTTTCGTAGTGATTCAGTCTCAACTCTGTAAGCCCGATGTCAAACCATTGTCCAGCCGCGAACGCAGACCCGCACAGCATCAGAAAGGCAATTACCGGCCACATCGGGATTACTGGCACATACCTGATCAATATCTGCATCTAATTCTGTCCATGAAAAAACGCACGCCCAAAGGATTGCAGACAAAAAACGTGTTTTTCCCTTGACTTTGTTTTGAAAGTTTTTCTATTATCCGTTACAAATCGGCATTGAGATGCCCATTATAATAAGATCAAATTGAAAAAATTTAAAGTCTAAAGGAGGGAATATTTTGGTATGAGACTAAAATCTCTTGGTATTATTGCTGCTGGTTGCTCTGCGCTACTTTTTCTGGCCATGGGTCCTCTGACTGCTGCCGACGCCCCGGCTGTTGTTACTGCCCCTGACACCATCAAAATGGAATCAAAGATTTACAAAAAGCACACAAAAGGCGTGGTAACATTTTCCCACAAAAAACACGCCGAACACAAAGGTGTGAGCTGCACTGACTGTCACCATGTATATAAAGACGGAAAGAACACCTGGAAGCAAGGCGATCCGGTGCAGAAATGTGATGCCTGTCATACTGAGACCGGCAAACCGCCAAAGGAAATGGCCAAAAAGGATGTTATTGCAAAATACCACAAAGAGGCCGTTCACGAGAACTGCAAGTCTTGCCATAAAAAGATGGTTGACAAGAACAGTGACATGGGCAAGGCATTGAAGGCCTGTACCGGTTGTCATCCAAAGAAGTAAATTTAACTTAAATTATATACACTAAAAAAGCCGATCCTTTTTGAGGACCGGCTTTTTTTTGCAGTTTTTCAAAAGTTATGTCAGTGCGCGGCCGGAAAGAGCCTGTTTTTGTGTTTGCATCACCAATAACGGAGGTTAATAATTGCCCCTACTAATCAGAAGTCAGTTTCTATTGAACTAATTGCCTTAACAGCAGAAACAAAAAAAGGCGGAGTCCCATCAGCGCATTGATGGGACTCCGCCTTTAGATGCCTTGTCCGATAAGACCCTTAGATTTCAGTAACTGTGATGGCCTCGTGCTCACATACTTCAACGCAGCTTTCACATCCGAGGCACTCTTCCGCATTCACTGGTTCAGATTTGCCGTCCACCAGTTCATAGACATCCACAGGGCACACCTCAATACATTCTTCACACCCTTCACACTTGTCTTTGTCAACCACTACTTCGTAACCCATATCCTAACCCTCCTATCTAAATAAAAATAATTGCTTTTTGATCTCTAAAGATTTGCGCTGTTGTAAAACCCTCTGCCAGCAAGTAAGCGGCTTACTTAGCAGAGTGACATATCACTGTCAAGTGTTTTTCCGCAAACCCACAAATCCCAAATTACCACTTTCTAGTGATTGGTTACCCCGACCTCTTCCTTTATTGAAATGGCTATCTTGTACAAAATTGTCAATACAAAAAATCCTGTAGCCCATATTGCAAGACAGATTATTATCTCACGTGCAGTGGGCATGTACTCAATTACCTTATGAAAAGGATTAGGGATAAAACCTCCTATTACCAGTCCGACACCCTTATCTATCCAGGTGCCGATGAATACCGCCACGCATCCCAGCGCCAGGGTGGTCTCGTTTCTGCGCAATGCAGGTATGACCAGGAGGACGAGCGCCACAACACAGAAGAAGACCGATGTCCACATCCAGGGGACAAGCCTTGAATGCCCATCAAGACCTGCATAGAGGTAGACAAGGGAGCTTTGATGCTCAGGTATGCCGCTGTAAAATGCGGTAAAGACCTCCAGAAGTAGGAAAAAGCAATTGAGTATCATGGCATAAGTGATAATCCCGCCGAGGGTCCTCAACTGCTCCTTTCCAGGGTCGAACTTGGTGAGCTTTCGAACCAGGAGACAGAGCAGCAACAGAAGAGATGGGCCTGCTGCAAAGGCCGAAGAAAGAAAGCGCGCGGCCATGATAGCGGTGATCCACAGGTGTCTTCCAGGGATGCCAGCATACAGAAATGCCGTAACCGTATGGATGCTGAAGGCCCAAGGGATGGATACGTAGGCCAGAAACTTTACCCATTTTTTGTATTGCACTCCCTTCCTCTCTGCAGCCAGGACATTCCATCCAACAATAATATTAAGGAAAAGATATCCGTTTAACACGATCATATCCCAGAACAGGATTGATCTGGGGCTTGGATACAGGATCACGTTCAGCATGCGGACCGGATTTCCTATATCCACGAAGATGAAGAGCAGGCACATGATAACCGCAGCAATGGCCAGAAACTCTCCCAGGATGGTTATCCTGCCGAATGCCTTATAGTCGTGGATATAATAGGGCAGCACCACCATCACGCCTCCTGCGGCAATACCGACAAGGTAGGTGAACTGTGCAATATAGAGACCCCAGGAAATATCCCTGCTCATGCCGGTGATCTTTAGTCCCTCATTGAACTGCGTAATGTAGCATACGACACCTACGGTCATCACGGCAAGCAAAGAGCCTAATAACCACCAGTAACCTGGACTTCCTTTTAACGCTCGCTCAAGCATAGTAACCTCATATCAAATAATATACTTTCGGTTCAGTGCCCAATTCGGTCTTTCGGCGAATAGAGTAACGGCTGTGCAACAGTTTTCTGATCTCTGAGGCTGGATCATTCAGATCACCGAAGATAAGGGCATGGACATTGATATTCTGACAAGTCTCAACACAGACAGGGATTTTGCCGACGCCCAGCCTCTCATCGCAGAAATTACACTTTTCAACCACACCTTTGGTCCTGGTCGGATAATTCATGTTGGTGGGGAAATCAGGGTTCAATTCCTTTGGCGCCTTTCTCGGGTCGCCCCAGTTAAAGCTACGAGACCCGAAAGGACAGGCCGCCATACAGAACCTGCACCCTATGCAGCGATGTAGATCCATCATCACCACCCCGTCTTCCCTCCTCCAGGTGGACTTTGTAGGGCAGACCCTGCAGCAGGGCGGGTTTTCACAGTGGTTACAGAGTGCAATAAAGGGCTTTTCTTTGACATCTTCACTAATAAACTCATTGTGCTGGCTGGGAAATAAGTGCTCGTAACTCTCCTGCCATATCCACTTCATCTCTTCCTTTATGTTGTCTCCAAAGTTAGGCACATTGTGCACCCGGTGGCAGGCGGCCATACACTGGTTGCATTTTCCTTTTTCCTGCTCCTCCAGGCACTTTTTCATATCAATGACCATTGCCCATTTCTTTTGATTGGTCGCAACAGGCACGGCGCTTCCTGCAGAGGCAAAGAGCTCCCCAGGGGCGAAGATGTCAACCGCTGTCTTTCCTCCCAGGCCAAAGGCTGCTGAAAGGCCTGCAATTTTTAAGAATTTTCTTCTGTCTACGGTCATTGCTTATCCTCCTTCGGCTGGACATGACAATCCCAGCAATAAGGGGAGACGCCAAGATAGTTGTGACACTCATCACAGAACTTTGACTTATTTGAATGGCACTCCATGCATGTTACCTGAAGGCTCTTATAATACGTCTTCCCAGTTGCGCCTGGGGTTGAGGCATCGCTTGAAGTAATAAAGCGCCTCCATTTCTCCAGTAGTTGTCCATCAAACTGGTTATTCCACCACAGGTCCTGATTGGCGTTAAAATACCTGCTTCCTTCCCGGACGACCTCCTGCCTCCAGTTGTCCAGCAACTGCATGTGCCAGGCCGTCATATAGGGCTTGGGCGCTACACACTGTTTTGCCTCTTTGGCCTTTGGGGTAAGTTCAGGTACGGGTGCCTTCCCCGCCTTTCCGCCATTATAGATGAAAGGCGACAGAAACAGACAAAGTCCAATGATCAGACCGGGCAATATCGTCCCTCTATCATAGAAAGTCATCATTCTTCCTCCTCCATTCCCGGGAGGGGCTCTCCACGAAGATTTGTGGTTCTTTCCTTTTCACCCTCAAAGACCAGGGCATTTGCGACCATCTCATGGACCCCGGTGACCGCAACCTCAGGCACCCAGTAACCAAGGGATGTGGGCAGCACTGCCCTATCCAGGGCGCAGATACATGAGAGCATATTTACACCGTATTTTTCATGCACATGCTTTACCGCATTGGCCCTGGGAAGCCCGCCCCGCATCCTCAGTTCCATGTCTTCTCCTGCGTTCAGGCCTGAACCGCTACCGCAGCAGAACGTCTGCTCCCTGATGGTGTTGGGCGGCATTTCGTAAAAATTGTTACAGACATTTTTTATCACATACCTGGGCTCTTCGAGAAAGCCCATGCCCCTGGATGTATTGCACGAGTCATGAAAGGTGACTATGAGGTTATCATTACGGCTTGGATCGAGCTTCAGTCGGTTATTCCTCATAAGATCCGCGGTAAATTCTATTATGTGCACCATCTTGGTTCCGGTGGCGGTCTCAAACTTTGTACCGGTAATGGGTGACACGGGCTCCTCAAGAAAATCAGCCGGGCCGTTCCAGGTGTTCATGTACTGATGGACGACCCTCCACATATGACCGCATTCCCCACCGAGTATCCATTTTACACCCAGTCTCTTGGCCTCTGCATACATCTTGGCATTGAGTCTTTTTGCCATCTCATGAGAGGTGAAAAAACCGAAGTTTCCGCCTTCAGATGCATATGTGCTCCAGGTGATGTCCAGTCCCTGGGACTTCAGGTAGTGGAAGAGCATAAGATAGCCCATTGCGGTATATGTTCCTGGGTCGGCAAAAACATCCCCTGAAGGTGTGACAAACAGGATCTCAGCCCCTTTCCTGTTGAGATCCGGCTCTACCCTTATGCCTGTAACTTCCTCGATTTCATCAACGAAGAAGTCAATCATATCCTTGTAGGCATGGGGTTGAATACCCAAATGATTGCCGGTCCGGTTGCAGTTGGCCACGGGTCCAGCTATCCAGTCAATATTGAGACCCAAGAGATTGGTCAATTCCCTGCCCATGATGGTGATCTCCGCCATATCAATGCCATAGGGGCAGAACACAGAGCAGCGCCTGCACTCAGTGCATTGGTAGAGATATGTCCACCATTCCTTGAGCACTTCCTCTGTGAGCTTTCTTGCACCGGCGATCTTTCCCAGTATCTTTCCGGCGGCGGTAAACTTTTTTCTGTAGACCGACCGTAGAAGCTCTGCCCTCATCACCGGCATATTCTTCGGGTCACCTGAACCGATAAAAAAATGACACTTGTCTGCGCAGGCCCCGCACCTGACACAGATATCCATAAAGAGCTTGAAGGAGCGATACTTATCAAGCCTGTCCTTCATGCCTTCTTCAACAATCTGCTCCCAGTTGTCAGGCAGTTTCCAGTCTTCATCCGCTGGGTTCCAATCCCTGGCGTTGGGCATGCCGACAGCGGCCAGGTTTTTGGCCTTTGCGCCATAACAATATATGCCTGGCCTGATCTCGGCCGGGACATCCATCCAGCCTTCCATCAGGGGAGGTGCATGATCAATTTTTGATAATTCTTCTGGTTTGGGTGTGTCTGCCATGTCTGCTCCTTAACTCTACGTTATTCTTCCGCTTCTTTGGCTGGTTCCGAGTCAAGCCCCTTTTCAACCGGAAGCCCGGCCTCTATCATGTGTTCTCTGAACTCATTTTCGTAGGCCTCGTAGGTATGAAATTTTACCGGGTAGTTCCACGGGTTAACGTGTCTGACTATACGGCTGGTGTTGGCAAGGTTTCTTGTGGGGCTTAAAAATATCCCTGCCATATGACATAGTTTGCTAAATGGAAAATATGAGATTAGGACACATAAACAAAAAAGATGGACATAGAAAATTACGCCGATACCGGCAGGTGCTACCGGGTGAAAGGTGAAGAGCCCTATGGCCAGCTCCTTGACAGCAGTGATGTCCACCCTGATGAGATATCTCATCAGTATTCCGGTAGTACCCAGGGTAAGGATCAAAAACAGGGGGAAGTAATCTGCCGGAAGTGAAATATATCTGACCTGAGGGATGTAGATCCTCCTGAGAAGCAGATATGTCAATGCCAGCATCAGGAGCATATCCGTCAGGTACACACCGGGGGCACCCAGGCCGTTTATAGGCAGAAGGCCCAACTGCATAAACCCGTCCAGTTTTTCAAGGATGAGGACGAATCCAGGCACCGGATCCATAAAGAACCTGAAATGCCTCAAAAAGATGACCAGAAATGAGTAATGAAACGCAAGGGCTGCAAGCCACAACCACTTTTCCCACTCGTAGTCTATCTTAGGGCCTGTTTCGGTGTTTCTGTATTCCAATTTGGTGTGTCTGAAAAGGGACCTGAAGGTGAGCACCTCAAAGATCATCCGGGCGACCACGCCATATGTGTTTTTGGGATTATCAATGGGGTTTGATTTGATCCATGGATACGAGAATTCCTGCCCTGCCGTCGTCGGTATACGGTAAGGCACCGGCGAACGGGACCAGTTCATAACACGATAAATCATTCCTATAACAAAAATAGCCAGGGCGGCGTATGGGACAATCACCCCAAAAAAGAAGTTGAGCTTCAACAACCCGACACCCACCAGGGGGATCATAACGACCGGCCCCATGCCAATGGCGGCAATCACCATACCAAGTATAAAGTTCATAGGTTCTTACCTCACTCCTGTTCGTTCAGCCACTATTAAGCAATATTGCCCGAATTACAATTCCGGGATTTCAATTTTCAGATTCGCCCTTTCCAGCAGCCTGGAGACCTGGTTCGTCGTTTCAATTACCCTCAGTTCATAAATCCTTTGCCTGCACTGAGAGTATATGTCAAGGGCCATAAGGGCTGCATTGTCTATTCGTTCATCTAGCGATTCTATCTGATCTCTGAGATCATCCGCCTTAAGATCCGACCCGAGTTCCTTTTTTATAAGCCTCTTAAGGGCAAACACAAAACCCACTGCCTGAGAAGGCTTAAAATCCTGTACGGCCCTGATCCGGACGATGTTGTCAAGGCTCCTTGCGATCTTGTCCGTGTCATTATCAGAGGTCAACTGATCGTAAAGGATCTCCAGATCCTCTGCGATTGTCTGGCCGACTGGGTTTGAAAAGCGATCCTTCTCTTTTTTCAAGAACCGCTGCGTGTCAATGGGATAGGTACTGATGACAATATCGCGCCATTTTTTTATGATGGAGGACCTGTTGTCAGACAGAAGATTTTTTAAGCTCATTTTCACGCACGTTTTTTACGTCTCCGGAGTCAACGATTTGTAAATAAACTGCTAAAGCCAGACTCCGACCTCTGGTATTTACCGCGCCCTTATAGATAAATCTTTTATTTTGTGTCAAGCAAAAAATACACAACATTAGCTTACATAACCTATACTTCTCGTGTAGAAAACATCTGAAATTCCCTTGACATTGGTAATTGATGGTATTATTCAAAAACGGTTTTTTTAAATTTTTAGGCTAGAAACTGGGGGTTAAGCATGGCAATTGATACAACCATATACGTTCGACCGCAGAGCGGGATATCTGCCTATCTTGACTGGCTTCAGATGCTGACAGGAGCTGGCTTGATCCTGTTTATGTGGAGCCACATGATATTGGTGGCGAGTGTTAACCTTGGCGTTGGTGCGATGAACACCCTTGCCAAATTTTTTGAAGATTACTACATGGCACAGGTTGGCGGCCCTATGATAGGGATTACGTTCCTGCTGCACTTTGCCCTGGCTGCTCGAAAGGTCCCGTTTCGCACTGAGCAGCAGTCCACCATATGGAAGCACAGCAAGATGCTTCATCACAAGGACACATGGCTGTGGATGGTGCAGGCGGTGACTGCAATGATCATACTTATTATGGGCGCCATACATATGTGGACGGTACTGACGGATCTGCCCATCACTGCGCAGAAGAGCGCTGCAAGGATCCAGGGTGGATTCTGGCTGGTGTTCTATCTTATCTTGCTGCCCATGGTAGAACTACACGTGGGTATCGGTTTTTATCGCATAGCTGTCAAATGGGGATTCATCAAGAGAAAAACCAGACATGGTTTTGATGGATTTGAGAACATCCTGACCATGATCTTTATAGCTATCGGGCTGATCACCATAGTCCGGTTCATGTTGATAAAGGTATGAGGGAACGGTTCAAAGATTAAACTTTTTTTGGGTAAGGAAATTTTCCTATAACCGTATACCGTGTACCGTTTTATAAGGAGCTTAGAATTGGAAACCATTTATACGGATTTACTGAGCATCGGAGCAGGGCTTGCCGGAGAAAGGGTTGCGGTCGAGGCGGCCATGGCAGGCTTTGACACCATATGCCTTAGCATCGTCCCACCGCGGAGGTCCCATTCATCTGCTGCCCAGGGGGGCATGCAGGCATCCTTGGGTAACTGCGCCATGGGAGCAGGGGATAACCCTGATGTACATTTTCAGGATACTGTAAAGGGCTCTGACTGGGGATGTGACCAAGAGGTGGCGCGCATGTTTGCCGAGACTGCACCCATTGCGGTCAGGGAAATGGCCTTCTGGGGCATACCCTGGAACCGTGTGGTGCCGGGAAAATCCACATACTACAAGGGCGGAAAGCAGTTTGAAAAGGTTGAGGCCAAGGAAAAGGAAGGCCTGATCACTGCAAGAGATTTCGGCGGCACGGCAAAATGGCGGACGTGTTACACATCCGACGGCACAGGCCACACGCTCCTCTACACCATGGACAACAAGGCCGTAGAAACAGGTGTAAAAGTCCACGACCGTGTGGAGGCGATAAGCCTGATACACGACGGTGAGACTTGTATGGGCGCGGTTGCAAGGTGCATGAAGACCGGAAAACTCCGGGTGTATCTCGCAAAGGCCACCCTGATCGCCACTGGCGGCTACGGCAGGATCTACCGAGAGACAACAAACGCCGTGATCAACGACGGCTCCGGCGCCATAATCGCCTTGGATACAGGGATAGTGCCCATAGGAAACCCGGAGGCCATCCAATTTCACCCCACAGGCATCGTGCCCACACATATTCTGGTCACTGAAGGCTGTCGCGGTGACGGAGGGACACTTCTGGATGTAAATGAGCAGCGCTTTATGCACGAATATGAACCCACCAAGGCGGAGCTTGCATCCAGAGATGTGGTCTCCCGCTGGATGACCCATCACATCCGACAGGGAAAGGGTGTGCCAAGCCCTTACGGCTATCACTTATGGCTGGATATCCGCCATCTTGGGGAGCAACACATCAAGACAAAGCTCAGGGAAGTAGAGGAAATCTGCAATAATTTTCTGGGGGTGGATCCGATCACACAATTGATCCCTGTAAGGCCTGCCCAGCACTACACAATGGCAGGGGTGAGGACCAACAAGGACGGGGCCGCATACGGATTAAAAGGACTATTCTCCGCCGGAGAGGCTGCCTGCTGGGATATGCATGGATTTAACCGCCTGGGAGGCAATTCCCTTGCAGAGACGATTGTCGCCGGCAGGATCGTTGGGATAAAGCTGGTGGAATTCCTAAAGGGTTATGAGGTCAAATTCAACACTGAAGCGATTAAAGACAGTGTGGAAAAAGACAAGGAGAGGATCGAGAGGCTTATCGGCTGCAAGGACGGGAAGGAAAATGTATATGCAGTCCGAAATGCCATGCAGGACGAATTGATGGACAAGGTCGGGATATTCAGAAACGGCAAAGACCTTCAATCAGCAGTTGACAACCTCCAGGTGATCTACGAGCGGTCAAAGAAGGTGGGGCTAAAGTCAAACGGCATCGGCGCAAGTCCGGAGCTAAGCCTTGCCATAAAGATACAGGGGATGTTGAGACTGGCCTTGTGCGTGGCCCATGGGGCATGTGTTCGCACGGAGAGCCGTGGGTGCCATGCCAGGGAAGACTTTCCTGAAAGAAACGACAGGGACTGGCTCAAGAGGACCCTTGCCACCTGGAAGGAGGGGGATACACTTCCCACCCTTAATTACGAGCCTGTTACTAAGCTAATGGAGCTTCCGCCCGGAGACAGGGGCTACGGCTCAACCAAAATCATCAGTTAAGATCTTACTGGAGCATGAAATGACTAGAAGACTGACATTCAATATATTCCGTTACAACCCACAGGACCCAACGTCAGTTCCCCATACAGACACCTATGCCCTTGAAGAGGCGGAGAGGATGACCCTCTACATTGCCCTTACTAAAATCAGAGAGGAGCAGGATTCGTCCCTGATCTTTGATTTTTGCTGCCGGGCCGGCATTTGCGGGGCCTGCGCAATGGTGATCAACGGCAGGCCAGGCCTTGCGTGCAAGACACTTACAAAGGATCTGCCTGATGAGATAACGCTGATGCCTCTGCCGGTCTTTAAGCTGGTAGGGGATCTTTCCGTTGATACAGGCACGTGGTTCAGGGCGATGAACGAAAAGGTGGAGTCCTGGGTCCACTCGAGCAAAAAAATGGACCCCACTGTCCAGGAAGAGAGGATGGACAATGCCTTGGCCGAGGAGATCTACGAACTGGAGCGCTGTGTGGAATGCGGCTGCTGCGTGGCTGCGTGCGGTACGGCCAACATGAGGCCTGATTTCCTGGGCGCAACGGCCCTGAATCGCATTGCGCGCTTTATCATGGATCCCCGAGATGAAAGGACCGAAAAAGAGTACTTTGAGATCGTGGGGACCGATGAGGGGATCTTCGGCTGCATGGGCCTGCTTGCCTGTGAAGATGTCTGCCCCAAGCAGTTGCCCTTACAGGACCAGTTGGGCATCCTGCGCAGGAAGATGGGCTGGACTGCGGTAAAGCAGTTGTTCGGGCTTGCAAAATAATCGAGCAGGAGGAACCCGCAGGCCGCAATTCGGAAGGCCGGTTCCTCCTACGTTTTTTACCTGCACAGGCGTTTTTTCCATTCACTTATCCTGACTCCTCCTGTAACTAGAGAAAACTTCAAAGATTATCACACAATGTCATGGGCTTGTTCGAAATTCCTTGTTCAATATTCGATATTCTTAAGTTAATGACATTGGATTGTCACTTATGATCCTTTCCTTTCACCCGTGCCTTGAAGCAGACGCCAACATAATCCTTGGATCAAGACGCCTTAATAATAATGATCTTGATCTGATCAGAAACGCTGACGCGATTATTCTCCCGCAGGCAAGGCCTGAGGAGATATACAAGGCATGCTCAGGGTGCGGCGCGCTCATGTTTCCAAACTATGAGGCCAGGTTTAAGTATCCGGGAAAGATCGGACAGGCTCGGCTTTTTAAAGAGCATGGACTTCCCCACCCGGAAACAATATGCTGGCGGTCAGTCGAGCAATACGAACAATCATTTCCGGCCGGATCAGAGTCTCTTCCGCACAGCCTGCCTTTTTTAATAAAGGACGACAAGACACATGAGGCGGAAGGAGTCTTTCTTGTGGAGGACAGAAGCGGGCTTGAAAGCTCGCTTGGGTTTTTAAGACAATGGGAGAGTTCAGGCCGCTCAGGGTTTATTACGCAGGCATTTGTCCCATCAGAGGGCAATGTGCTCAGGGTTGTCATAGTCGGCAAGAGGATCATCTCATACTGGAAACGGCCATCAGATTCAGTGGGGCTTATAACAACCATCAGCAGGGGCGCAAAGGTTGACCATCACTGGAGGCCTGATCTCAAGGAAAAGGGACATATTGCCGTGAGCAGGCTTGCGTTGATGTCCGGAATTAATCTTGCGGCGGCAGATCTGGTCTTTTCCATGTTGGAAAAAGAACCCGAGCCCTTTTTTCTGGAGATCAACTACTACTTCGGTAGGGAAGGTCTCGGAGGGTCTCAAAGCTATTATCAGATGCTGTATCAGGCCGTTCGTAACTGGCTGAAAGATGGGGGTTATGATCCTGATGCGGTAAAGCTTGTGTAAAAGTAATGGTGCAATTACAGCATGTCAGGGAGTCAGTAAGTGACACTGACTAGAAACAACCCTTGGGCAGGGGCTTTCCTGCCTGCCTCACGCCTGTCTCTTGCCTCCAAAATCCTCTTTATGTCGTTGGCGTCAAGCCTTCCCATGCCAGCATCAACTATGGTGCCCACAATATTTCGCACCATATGTCTTAAAAAGCCATCCGCTTCAATGATAATCCGAATCTGATTGTCCGGACAATACAGCTCGGCCCTTGATACCGTTCTTACAGGGTTTATGTTTTCGCTCCCCGCAGACCTGAAAGAAGAAAAGTCATGGGTGCCTGTTAACACGGAAAGGCTTTTTGTCATCTCGTCTCTATTAAGGGGCCGGCGTATGTACCAGGTATAATTCCTCAAAAATACATCCGGATCAGGTCTGTTCAGTATCCTGTATTCATATAGTTTGCTCTTTACTCTGTATCTTGAATGAAATTCCATGGGTACATATTGTGCGCCTGTTATGACAATGTCGCCGGGGAGCATGGAATTGAGCCCGGCCTTGATCGCCTGTGGATCAATAGGTGATCGGGTAATGAAATTGCAGACCTGATTTAGTGCATGGACACCTGCATCTGTGCGACCGGAGGCTATAAGCCTTACAGGTTCACCTGTCATGGTCCTGATTTTTTCCTCAATAACGCCCTGGATGGTTACGCCGTTTTCCTGTCGCTGCCACCCGTGATAACCTGTGCCGTCATATGATAGGGTGAGCTTGATGTTATGGGCATCCATGAAGCCGGCTCTAAAAAGGAGGGATCAGTGTTTCTATGGACAATAAAAAAGGGAGCTCACTTGAACTCCCTTGTAATTGTTTCTAAAAAAAAAGAAAATTAATACTAACGTTTTGAATACTGGAATCGGGCGCGAGCGCCTGGCTGTCCATATTTTTTTCGTTCTTTCTTTCTTGAATCTCTGGTCAGGAAGCCGGCCTTCTTAATAGGATCCCTCAATGCAGGATCAGCATTGGTGAGCGCCTTGCTGATACCATGTCTGATCGCGGCCGCCTGTCCGTGTATGCCGCCCCCATTGACATTGACAGAGATATCAAATTTTCCGGTCTGCCCATTGGCCACAAGGGGTTCCATTATCAGCACCCTGTCGGATTCCCGGTTGACATATTGATTCATGGGTTTTCTGTTTATGGATATGTCCCCGCCCCCAGGTTTTAACCAGACCCGGGCAACTGCTGTTTTCCTCTTTCCAGTGGCGTAAAATATTTCCTCTGCCATCTAAATCTCCCATTTCTCGGGTTGTTGTGCCTGATGTGAATGATTGGGGCCAGAAAATATCTTCAGCTTTTTAAGCTGGCGGCGTCCCAGGCTGTTTTTGGGAAGCATCCTTTTAACAGCAAAACGCAATATCTCCTCCGGCTTTGTTTCAAGGAGCTTTCTGGCCGAGATCTGTTTTAGGCCGCCCATGTAACCAGAATGACGGAAATAGTATTTGTCATCCCATTTTTTGCCGGTAAAGATAACCTTATCGGCATTGACGACTACAACAAAATCACCCGTGTCCGCATGTGGGGTAAATATGGGTTTGTTTTTTCCCCTCAAACGCATGGCTATTTGTGTGGCAATCCTGCCGACCACCTTGTCTTTGGCGTCAACCAGGTACCATTTTTTGGCGACTTCATGTTCTTTAGCAACGAATGTTTTCATAGTATCACCCTGCGTGTAAAGCGATAAAAAAATTCTTTTAGGTGAATTTTTATTATATGTCAAGCCAATTCTCATAAAAATTGTGTTGACAAAAACGGGTTTCTTGCATAAGTTCCATTTCGACTGGCGCCCGTAGCTCAGCCGGATAGAGCGCCGGGCTTCGAACCCGTCGGTCGCAGGTTCGAGTCCTGCCGGGCGCGCCACCGTATCACTAATGGGCGTGTAGCTCAGTTGGTAGAGCAGTTGACTCTTAATCAATTGGCCGAAGGTTCGAGTCCTTCCACGCCCACCAGAAAATTCAAGGGGTTAGGCAATAATTGCTTAACCCCTTTTTCTTTGGCTGGTCGTTTTGTCCCCATTTTGTCCCCACTTTTAAAAAGAAGCCATAAAAAAACCGCCCGAAGGCGGTTGAAGATTTGGGGGCAGGGGATCCGGGTCTATGCCTGTGCTTGTGTTTCCCGTAAGTCTTCAATTGTGCTGTCTAAAAGGTCAATATAGAAATCTGTTGATTGTTCTATGACAGTACAAAAGGCTGTTGGATTCTGTAAAACCTGAGAAGAGGTCTCCCTTAAAAATTCCAGGTAATTCTTAGCGTCGGTCATGTGATTAATGGCATCGTCTATTTTTACGTTCATAAAAAAACCCTCCTTCTGATTATAGATTATAAGAAACAAGATGTCTGGCAGACCATAGGCAGGGAAACATTTTCAAAAAACTTTGTCAATAATATTTTTCAAAATAAGTTTATTTATTAAAAATGTGCCCCACATTCACATTTCTTTTAATCTGTTGTTCCTGTGTGGACTCATTTTTTAAGTACCGGAATTCAGTACTTGAACCGCCCTGCCTACTTTTTTAACTATCCGGTTTTCCTGACTTTTCATGATTTTTGCTTTGCGGGCATTTGAGGCAAAAACCGATACCGCTCGGAATGACGCGGGGTCTTAAGATTTTCGCTCTATACCAAAACAGGCGCGGATTCTCCAACTCTGCCATGGCAAGGTTTTTTCGTCGGATGCACTCGCCACTTCCGATATTGGCGCGGAGTCGTGTGCAGATAACTCTCCCAGGGCCGGATAAAATTTTTTCGCAATCAATCGGTGAAGGATATTTCATCGCTCAACTTGGTAAAAAGATATATGGGGGATCCCCGCAATTGTGAGGGCGTCGGAGATCCCCCAGGAGGCAAGCTTGCCCGCTAAAATGGGGCTCGAGTTAGCCGGTCGCCTTAACCGGCTGCTTTTCCCTTTGGTTCGGCAGGAGGCCAAACCGTCGTTGTGTGTGAACCGAATACCGATCCGGGTTTCGATAAATATCATCTGGTTTGTCATCTTTAGTGACCGTAACCCTCACACCGCGCGCCGCTGGCTGAACTCCAGTATCCGTTATTGGAGCCCCAGGAGCGTTCAGGTGAATATGCCTGAGCGTCCCGGCATAGGTGATGAACCTCTCCACCAAAGTGCCAAATTGCTGTGATTGCTTCCTCCAACTGAGGATATTATTTTGCAAACCATGGATTTCATCCCATGACACCGGAACATTGATTTTTAAATATTGCTCATGCGTCATTCTTCCAATAATGACATCGAGATCTAAAACCGGATTCTGACAAGTCAACAGGTCCTGAATAAGGGGTTCCAGTCCATTTATCTGGTCGAATATTGCTGTAATCTTTCCCTTTATCAGATTGACTTTACTGAGGAAATCCGCCTCTTTTTCGGGATAGTCGGCAAGCAGTTCCTG
>LT984854.1:545932-725494 GCA_900258555.1 uncultured Desulfobacterium sp.
GAACATCAGCCTCGATTACAACAAACGGCTCGATATGGACATTTTCAGGGGTCATAACATTTTTTCCGATAATCACGGTCATTGGTCGTCGAGCCTTTTCCCGATAAACCGGTGTAAACTAACCAAGTGCTCTCGCCATGGACTCCTGGGCAAAAATTCCAGTTGAACGCCTTTGGGTGGGCAAGAATGAATAAACTCACAGTTTGTTATAAAAACAGATAAATGCGGAATATTGCTCCGCAATACTTTTGCGTTAAAAATNCCTAAAACTGACTCTTCCGGGCGGTCAATCGTTACCCAGTCCTCTGAGTTAAAAACGTGGTGCATAACGATCACGCTCGCCAGGTCTTTGAACTGCAAAATATTGCCGTCTCTTTTTCGAATTGTCGGCATTTTCATTTTGTCTTTATTCATGCTGTAGGGGTAAACATGCGCCCTTAAAACGTCATGCTGAAATTGCATGATCACATCGTGATTTAATTCAAAATCTTCCGTATTAACCTCAATCAACGGAATCCCGTACCTTCGTAAAACTGTCTTGGCAAGGCCATAACACCCAAGGAAATCAGACCCTTGTGCACCGTATCGAAAAGGCTTTTGTAATAGGTCATTGAAAAATGGCATTACGTCCTCACTTTTTGGCGTAAAAAATCGAGGTCAGTACCCGATTCACCGATGACCGCCCCCCCATGCCAGGATAGACGGAGGGGGGGCTGTCGGTCCTTGCCTCCCCTCTGGGTCCCCCTGGTCGCCTGTTGCTCTCTGCCTGTCCATGCCCATTAAAGGTTCCTCAGGAGGTCTTGAATAGCCTGGCCGGTCCACGTCTTGCCGGTCATAGTGGTCATGCCCTGGCTGTTAAGCTCACCCGCTATCTTGGTGTAGGGCATACGATCTTGCCCCTTCCTCTTCCTTCGGAGGCGCTTAATCTCTTTGACCACTTCGGGCATAGCCTCTGCATATCCTTTACGACCTTCACACTTCCCTCTCAATAACCTGGCCCTGTCCCTGGCTGCTCGTAACTTCATGACCGTGATGCTCTTGTCATACTCCGCGATTGCCCCTAAGACTTGCCTCACAAGTATCCTGGTAGGGTCTTCGCTCAACAGGTTCGGACCTTCCAGGGCAGAGACCAGTTTAAAACCCTTCCTCTGAAAGTCGTTGATAATGGCCTCTTGCACCATCAGATCACGAGCTAAGCGATCAATCTTTTCTATAATGACCATCTGTATGCCATGGCCGTTTTTCTCAAGACTGAGCATCATTTCGGCTAATGCAGGCCTATTTTCCAGGGTTCCTGAGACACCCTCTTCCCGGTATATTTTTTCGATAACGAGGCCGCTCTTGCTGGCATAGGCTCTGATTGCTTGTTCCTGCCTGTCAAAACCATGGCCGTTGACTTGCCCTTTCCCGCTAACTCTCAGGTATCCATAAGCTTTTTGTGTCATAACAACCCCCTGCTTTCCGAATTGTTTATTAATCTGATTAAAAAATAATGATTATTCAGAAAGTTGTCAAGCTTTTTTATGGATAATTCTACAGAATAGCCTATGTAATGTAACATTAACATATCGTTATTTAAGATTATTCTTGATTTTAAAAAATTTCATTTTCTTCTTTGCCTCAAAGATTATAGCAAGGGTCCCCATCGGATCATGTGCGCCTGCTTTTCCGGCCTCACGAATCAGGGCATAGAGCTTTTCAATCAGCCTTACCTTTGTTTTCATTGACTGGTCAGTCATGGAGTAGTGCCTCGTATGCCCCTCGCTTTCCTCGGATTAAGATATCATCAAGATCTTGCTCGCCCTGGCCTTTACCCGGTTTCTCGTTTATCGTGCTCAGAAGCTTGGTGTATTCGGCAACCAAGGCATTGAACTGTTTTATATCTTCGGATTTCGGGAATCCCTTCTCGCCTTCAATCCGTTCGGCTAATTTGTCAATCGTTTTTGCTATTCTTGAAAGTGTGCGTTCTGGCCCCATTTTCTAAAACCTCCTAACTGTCGAATAATTCGACACATATCGCGGGCTGCGTATCATGGAGTGTCGTAAAATCCAACACTTTTCCCAATCTTCCAATAAAAACACACCGTTTTCTTGACATCCTTTATCATTCCAACCACTTAAGCCTTTATCTTTCCTCGTGTCATGGTTCTTTTCCCTGGAAAGCAAATAAAACCGTATGCTCGGAACTGCATTAACCCCTAATGGAAACACCGGCGCCATTCGGTTAAACACTGATCAAAACTAGCCATATCTCCGGCATTAACAGCCTTAGAGATCTGTTGTTCGATCTCGAAAGCCCGGTGCCTTGTCGCTTGGGGGAAATCCGCAGGGGATATGCCCAAGCGATTGAACTCTTGTATCTGGTTATAAATCCGCTTATGGAGAACATCAGGGTCCAACATTTGCAAGATAGCCCCTTTATTGCGCCGGATAGCATCGGACAGATTGTCGTCCAAGAGGGATCTGGGTTTACATCTGAGTTGGTCCCCATCTGCTTTGATGGAGATGCCCCTCTTCTCGCACTCTTTTAATATTTTTTTAGCGGTATCCATTAGATTAAGACCTCCTCTTTCGATAAATTCCCCTTAGTATTCTCAAAAAGGTTAAGATTTATAGGATCTAACTTACTAAAATGCTTACTATCATTACGAGGGAGACAGTTATTTCCTTCTCGTGTCTCTCGTGTCTCTCGTGTCTCTCGTGTCTCTCGTGTCTCTCGGGGGGTTTTTGGGGTATCCTCTAAATTCTCGTGTCTCTCGTGTCTCTCGTTGATATTATTGGGTTTTTTTTCCTCTATTTTCATTGATTTCTCCGAGGGAGACGAGTTTTGATTATATAAGGAGCATCGCCACACCCACGGGGTTCCGACCCCTGAATTTATGACCTCGATGGGGAGATTACTTTTGGCCTTTTTGAGTACCGAAGCTGAAAGTCCTTCGGTTGCTCCCCGACGATAAATTTCTTTCGCCTCAAACTCCGTGCCCTCTCGAAATAGGGAAACCAGGAACCGTTCTGATTTGCTCTTTTGCGTATCATCAAAAGCATCTGAATCTTTGACGATGGATATTTCAAAACCATCATCGGTTTCTATCAGGACAGACTTATATATGGATGCTTGGTGTCCCAGGGTGTTGGATTTGTCCGGAACAATCCGGCAAACAAGGTCACTGATCTTTTCAACGGTATAGACAGCCCGAACGCTGGAAATGATCCCGGTCCCGCCGGCTACCCTATTTAAGCGGTTTTCCTCACGCCCCTTTTTATGGTGAGCGATATAGATACAAGCGCATCTGTGCTTATCACAGACTAAGGAATTGACGGCGCTCATTACGCCTGCCAGTTTCGGATCATTCTCCCCCATGCTCTGCATCCCCCGGATGCTGTCAATGACGACTGCAACACACTTGCCGCCGGTTTCGGACTCAAGGGCACTGATAGACTGGTCTAGAAATTCCCGGTCTTTCCAGTTGTCCAGTTGAAGTTTATATACCCCCTTATCATCAGACAGCATGACAACGCGGTCAGGGATATGAAGCTTTGCCCATTTGTCGCTGTGATCTGATACAAAACCCTCAGTGGCTACCCATAAAACCCACGCTTTAAAATTCGCTAATGTTATCTCCTTTGAGATTTGAGCGACATTAGAAGTTTTTCCTATTCCAGGAGGCCCGGCAAAGATACAGGGATTTCCCTTGGGGATTCCATCACGCCATAGCATTTCAACTTTTTTTCCAAATTCCTTTTCCATAGCTCTTCCATTTAAAAAACGTGGTTTCCTGCCCCCCGCCGAAGTGTTTGCCCTCTCTGTTTGTGATGTTCCATACCCCTCTGCTGCCAATGCCTTTGCCGCTGCGCTGAAACCGCCGCCATGCTCTAGGATTGCGTATACAGCAAAGGGTCTATATGATTTTTGGGACTCAAAGGGTGCAGCATTTGAGGAAAAGGGATAAAATATTTTTCCATCGGTTAAGGTGGCGCTATGATTATTGTCGTTTTTTCCCGGCCGTTGCCATCTCTCCCGGCCATCTTGACTGTTACCCTTAGATTTCCATCCATGCTTTTGCAATATCGCTCTGACATCACCTCTCGTGTCAAAATCTACCCCTGGTAGAAGAGTTCCATCGTTCATCTCCGCATATCCTTTTATAGTGGTAGGTAGCAACTCGTTACATGCCCTGGCTGCATCTATCAACAGGGCGCGCTCATCCGCTGACAGGCAAGGCAGTTTTTCAATGCTGCCCTGCTTTAACTGATACCCTTTTGATGGTGAGACAAGGCAATATCCGCCTGTGCCTCGGGTCTCGATGATCACTTTCCTATCTGTTTTAATAGCTAGTTTTGTATTTCCGGGAATTGCCTGTTGACAGCGGTAAAAAACGTGTACGCCATGTGGGGACTCCTCGGCTACAATCTTGCTATACAGTCCGGGATTTTCTGCTTTAACAAATTCTGACCACTGGGCAAAGGCTACAGCCTCAAGGTCAAAATCTATTATTTCCAGGTCCCCACTGACAGCCCCGCCTATAACGGCAAGGCTTTTACCGTTTGTGGAAAACCAACTGCGCACCTCTTCATGTGTAGGTAAATGTTTTTGGTATTCGCTCCATGTTTTTAAAGCTGGTTTCTTATCCGGCCTACATGGAAGAATGGACAACCCAGCTTGTAGATAACTGAGTGCAACATCAGAAAGGACAGTCGCCATCGGGTTGCCCTCCCTGTACCCTAGGGTGATCACGTAAATAGGCATCAAGAGCCGCTACAGCTGCCTTCTGGAAGGTGGCCCATTTTCCTTTGTCGCTGATCTGAACAATGCTCGCATACGTTGTCTTACCATCTTTTTGATAAGGCCGTGCGGGGAAACCTAACCACCGCTTACCATTTTTTTCATGAAGAGAACATTCGCGGATCTCCAGGCCGCTGGGTTCGAGCCCAAGATCTACAAAGGCGATGAGGGTGTTTTTGCGGAAAGGCCTGTATTTAAGAATTATAATGCCCATGATTTACACCTCCATTTTTTTGAGGCGTAGCCCGTTTTTCCATCCACTCGATAAGCGATTTGACAGGGTAGGCAACTTTGCGCCCGACGCGGATCGCCCCCTTGGGTCCAGTGCCAAAACAGTCGTGATTCGCGGTTGTTCGTGGGTGCAACAGCCCACCGCTAAATTCGGTCAGCTTGTCGCGGGACACTATGGGTGAAGGCCAGTTGTCGGCAAGGTAAGACAAATCAATGGGTTTTTTGGATTGTTTTTGCATCGCATTCGCTCCTTCGGGCAGGGTAGCCCATGGCAGACCTTAAAAGGCCTGCTTGAAGGACCGTGCGATTGTGCCGGTTGGGATTTAAAAATGCCGTAAACCTTGTGTTTACGTTCGCGGGTCCGATTATTAACGCCCCGTCGGCTCGGGGTTATATTGTGTATGATGAAAAGTTAAACCACAAGATACAGTATGTCAACAAAAAAATGAAGTATTATGCAGCTTTTTTTTTGAACTCTTTATCTTGCCGACATTGCTGTCTTTTCACTGCTAACTTATTCGCTTTTTTGTAGGGGTAGGACCTTATCGCGGTGGTTCAAGTGTTTTTCGAAGTTTTTCACTGCCATCTTTAATGTATCCGGCGCAAGGTGAGAGTAACGTTCCGTCATGCTTATGCTGGCATGGCCCATAAGCCTCTGGACGGTGTAAAGCGGTGTGCCCTGCTGGACAAGCCAGCTTGCATATGAGTGGCGCAGTGTATGGAACAAGACCTTTTGCCGTGAATCTGTAACACTGTTGTTAAAGCCCAAGGCGTCCACTGCCCGGTCAAAACTGCTTGATATCTGCTTGATACGACCCCCATGCCTGCGATCCTTAAAAACAAGTTCATCCGGCTTGCCTTGACCTATTGACTTAAACATCATTTTGACAGCTTCGGTCATATGCCCGGTACGTGACCCGCTTTTTGCGTCAACAATGTAAATTATCCTCTGCTCAATGTCCAAATTGCCCCATGTAAGGCTGAAGACTTCCCCCGCCCTCATGCCGGTATGCAGGCTCAATAAAGCCATGTCATGGAGCTGTTTTGACCGTCCTGAGAGGTTATCAAGAAGGCGGTCGGCTTCGTCATGAGAGAGAAACCGTATTCGTTTGTTGTTAATCTTCGGTTTTTTGATTTGTTTGGTCGGTGAGTCCCGGTGAATTAATCCATCCCGGCGCGCCATGTTCCAGATTTGGCGGATTATTGCAAGGGTGTATTCAATGGACCTCGGACTTTTCCCTGCATCCTGCATAGTCTTTCTGATTCGTTCGATGTGAATTGGATAGATATTCGTAAATGGCATTTTTTCAAAAATTGGATGGATCCATTTTTCAAAAAGAATATTCTCAGCCTTTACACTTCCCGGCTTTTTGGTTGTCTTAAGGATCGGCGCATATGTGTCTTTAAAAAAATCTGCAAAGGTTATTTCTTCGCGCGTCTTTTGTTCCTGTTCAAGCTGGTCGGCCTCCCGCTTTTCGTTTTCAAGCTGTCGTTTCTCTGAAAGGCTCTTGGCGCCTTCTCCTAATCGGTGCGCCTCCCTGAGTTTACTTAATTCGCTTGCCGCCCGTTTTGGGGTCCAGCCTTCACTTTCCCAGCCCAAGGCCTCTTCTTTGCGCGCCCCTTCATGTTGGTATCGAATCACAAAGTATCTATCCTTATGGACCCCGTGTTTTCGTGTAGGATGTTCCCGGTATCGAACCCCTTTGAACCCATTAAGAGAATGCCATTTCATCACAGAATCTCCCTTATCAATTGGTCTTCCTCATGTCCCCACTTTCAAGGTTGATAAAAACCCGTCTTGTCAATTGGTCTGAGGTGTCCCCATTTTGTCCCCACTTTTTTGGTGAAAGTAAGGTTTTTTAAGTGAAGCCATGTGAAGGATAATAAGAGATAACTTACAGGAATGTCAAGCAGAAAATGTGATAGTATGAAATTATGTGAAACACCTAAAAATTGACTCTTAATCAATTGGCCGAAGGTTCGAGTCCTTCCACGCCCACCAGAAAATTCAAGGGCCTAGCCGAATGCCGGTAAAGCCCTTTTTTATTTCCAGGGGGATTTTGTCTCCATTATTTATTGTGATTATGATCTGAAAGGTGTTATTGATCAAAAAGGTTTAATACTAATCGGCCCTTAACCTTTATATTTTCATACGCCCTGAAATGTGTATTAGAAAATTTCTATTGACCACAAAAGATGATTTTGGTAATGATTCTTTCTTGTTTTCATTAGCGCCATACTTCCCGGTAGCACAATAGGTAGTGTCCCGCCGAAGGCGGGATTAATCACTAGACACTGGGAACAAAATTCCCCGGTAGCTCAGTCGGTAGAGCGGGTGGCTGTTAACCACTTGGTCGGCAGTTCGAGTCTGTCCCGGGGAGCCAAAATTCAATCCGCTGATTTCAGCGGTTCTTGTTTAACGCAAGACCCCGTGGGGTGATTCCCTCGGGGTCTCGTCGTTTCCGGCGTGCCCACGCCGACTTACGCCCGCCTGCACATTTACCCTGATTCTCCATTTCGAAGCCCGCAGTCCGGGGACCGGGTGCAACCCTGGGGGTTGCGGGCGCTCACCGAAAATGTCCTTTCCGAATTCTCCCGTTCTCCGTTTTTCGAGTCGCCTTGTTTAACAGCCCGACTGCATCCGGACACCCGCTTCGACATTTCGAACTCCCCTCCGGTAGGTATCTGCCGAAAGCCGGACCAGTGGGTCCGGCGCAAGCGGATTACCAGACAGCGGAATCGGCCGTGAGAACGGAGACCGTTGTGGGTGCCGACGACATCGCCCTCAGGCGGTGTCGGGCGGGCTCCAACGGCCTTCTCGATGACCGGCCTATCCAGTCCCGCGGCATCCATGACGGAAACCTTCCGCGGCCTCCCGCAAAAGGAGGACCGGATGCCGGCCAACGAACACGTCCCAATCTCTCTCGACGAGGTGATATCGGAGATCGCTACGATCCTTGCCCGGGGTTACATGCGCCATCGAAACGGACGCCGAATCGCCCCAGATTCCGGCAGTGGGGCAGAGCATGTGGCGCAAGTTGAAGAATCTGAGGCGTTTACGGAGAAACGCCTTGATGTTTCGGGCCACCGAAGCCTTCATTCATTCACGAGTTAACGCCCTGAGATTGCGGTGCGGACGAACCGCCCGCCGGGGCGAAGCCCATGAACCAAGGAGGTTTCGGATGGAAGCAACAACGTATCAAGAGGTCCAGGGGCTCTTCCGGATGACCGTCGGAGAACTCCGAGACAAGTACCTCGATGTCTTCGGAGAAGAGACCCGCTCCTACCACAAGGAGTTTCTGCGCAAGCGAATCGCCTGGCGTATTCAGGCCCTGGCGGAGGGTGATCTTTCGGAGCGGGCCCGGCGCAGAGCCGAGGAACTGGCCAACGACGCCGACCTGAGAACGCGGGCTCCGCGTGATCCGGTCTCCTCGGGTTCCGCCGAGGTCAAGTCGAGAACATCGACCGGCCGCATATCCCCGTCGCGCGACCCGAGGTTGCCCCTGCCGGGCACGCTGCTATCCCGCGAGTTCCAAGGCCGCGACATTGTGGTCAAGGTCCTCGACAACGGCTTCGAGTTCGACGGCCGACGCTACAAGTCCCTCTCCGCCATCGCCCAGGAGGTCACCGGGAGCAAGTGGAACGGGTTCCTCTTCTTCGGTATCGCCGATGCCGCGGCCAAGGGCGGGAGCCGCAAACCCGAGAGGAGGAACGAATGAGCAGAAACAATAACCGTGGCCGGGGAGAAGCCCGGGAGTCGGCATCAAGAACCAACGGGACGATCCGCTGCGCCATCTACACCCGCAAGTCCACAGACGAGGGACTGGAGCAGGAGTTCAACAGCCTCGACGCTCAGCGGGAATCCGCGGAAGCCTATATCGCGAGCCAACGGCACGAGGGCTGGGTGTGCATCCCCGACCGATTTGACGACGGCGGATTCACCGGCGGCAACATGGAACGGCCCGCCCTCAAGCGGCTCTTTGCCGTCATCGAGTCGGGCGACATCGACTGCGTGGTGGTCTACAAAGTCGACAGACTCAGCCGGTCCCTCCTGGACTTCGCCCGCATGATGGAAATCTTCGACAAGCACTCCGTCAGCTTCGTCTCGGTCACCCAGCAGTTCAACACGACCAGTTCCATGGGGCGGCTCACACTAAACATCCTGCTTTCCTTTGCCCAGTTCGAGAGGGAGATCATCTCGGAGCGCACGCGGGACAAGATGTCCGCCGCGCGCCGCAAGGGCAAGTGGGTCGGCGGGATGCCGGTCCTTGGATATGACGTGGACCCGAAAGGCGGCAAGTTGATCGTTAATGAAAACGAAGCTGCGCAGGTCCGGGCGATGTATCAGATCTACCTGGAGCACAAGGCCATGATCCCTGTCGTCCAGGAGATCGACCGCCGCGGTTGGCAGACCAAGCGGTGGACCACCAAGAAGGGCCAGGAGCGCGGCGGAAAGCCATTCACCAAGAACGGTCTTTTCCGGCTCCTGACCAACGTGATCTACACCGGCAAGGTCGACTACCAGGGGAACATCTACAACGGCGAACACAGCGGTATCGTAGACATCGACCTTTGGCAGCAGGTGCAGGATGTGCTCCGACGGAACGGCAGCACCGGAGGAAAAGAGGTGCGCAACAAGTACGGAGCGCTCTTGAAGGGGCTGCTCTACTGCGCTCCCTGCGGCACCGGCATGGTGCATACCTACACCGCCAAGGACAACGGCAAACGCTATCGCTACTACGTCTGCCTGAACGCCCAGCAACGAGGATGGGCGTCCTGTCCGACCAAGTCGCTCAATGCGCACGAGATCGAAACCGCGGTGGTCGAACACATCCGAAGCATCGGCAGGAACGAGGAAATCATCGCAGCCACGGCTGCAAAGGTTCGGGAAGAGAGCGGCAAGCGCATGGCGGAACTGGAAACCGAACAACGCGGCCATGAGCGTGAACTCAAACGGCTGCACACCAGAGTCCAGAAGCTGGTGAGCGAGTCCTTCACCGCCGTCTCGAACGGAGGGGCGGCCATGGACCAGCTTGCCGACCTGCAGGATCAGATTCGAACCATAGAACAGCGGATGACCGCCATACGCGAAGAGGTCATCACGATCCAGAGAGAAACTGTTGATGAAGGCGACCTGGCCCGGGCGCTGGCGGTCTTCGACCCGGTTTGGGAGTCACTGTCTCCCCGAGAACAATCACGGATCGTCCGACTCCTCGTCGAGCGCGTCGGGTATGACGGGCGGGACGGCAGAGTGACCGTGACCTTCCGCTCACCGGGAGTCAAGGCGCTGTGCAGCGAGGCCGACATCCGCAGTCGGGAGGTGTCGGCATGAGGAATACCGCATCCGACGGAACCGGTCTGAGCCGGTTGGAGATATCCTTCAGCTTCAAACCAAAACACGGCCGGAAGAACAGCAACGATCTCCGGGACGAGGATCGTTGCATCGAGCCGGGGAATATACCCCGCGTATCGAAGCTGATGGCCTTGGCGATCCGCTACGACAGGCTGGTGGGCCGCGGTGAAGTGCGTGATTATGCAGATCTGGCGCGACTCGGTTACGTGACGCGGGCCAGAATCACCCAGATCATGAACCTGCTCAACCTGGCTCCTGACATCCAGGAGGCGATTCTCTTCCTGCCCCGGACGGTCAAAGGGCGTGACCGGCTTCGAGAGAAAGAGGTCCGTCCCATTGCCGCAGTTCCCCACTGGTCGCGTCAACGAAAGATGTGGGCGAAGCTGACCGCCGAGCGGATGAGCTGACGCCCCCGCTCAGGGCAACCGGCCGCCTCTCTATCCACCCGTCCGATCACCGATCTCTCTTCTCCTCACCCGCCAGCGGTTCCTCAAACCCCCTGATTCATGTACATTTTTCTATTGACCTGACGCCTATCAGGTCGTATAATATCAGCCTGTAAGGTGGCCGTAGTTCGCCCTGACCGGGCCCTGCGGCTGTTGGTGTTCGACGATAAGCCATTTGGATGGTTGAGGATACACATGAGTCAAAGACCGCGAGGCAGACGCCCCGTTCAGGAAATAACCGAGCCGCAGCGACGTACATTGAAGGAGATCCGCCTCTTCACGAACCGGCGGGGGTTCCCCCCGACCATGAAGGAACTCGCGGATATCCTTGGGATATCGCATGCCAGCGTCCACGGTCAGGTGAACCAGCTTGTCCGCAAGGGCTACCTGAAGCGCGAACCCCGGAAGGCTCGTGGAATTGCGATTATCCGCGAACCCGAAGACGACGTCCCCGATCTGGTGGCCGTCCCCATCGTCGGCCGGGTGGCGGCCGGCCAACCCATCTTGGCCGAGGAGAACATCGTCGGCGAGGTACTGGTCGAAGGCGGGATCGCCCGCTCGGGTCGGTGTTTCGCCCTGGAGGTGACAGGCGACAGCATGGTGGATGCCGGTATCCGGGAACGTGATTTGGTGGTGGTGCGCGAGCAAGCCGTGGCGGAGAACGGCGACATTGTGGTTGCCTTATTGGAAGACGAAGCCACGGTGAAACGGCTTTTCATCCGTGACGAGAAAATCGAACTGAGGCCGGAGAACCCGAAACACCGACCGATCCCGGTGGGACCCGACGATGGGCTCCGCATCCTCGGCAAGGTCGTCGCCGTCAGGCGGCCCGGCTCGAACACTCAAACGCCGGGGACGGCCTGGCATAAGAACTAAGGAGGAAAGAACGAATGGCGACGTACAATCTCAGGCGTTTTGCCCATGCCGACGGCCTTAAGGCCATCGCGCGTGAGCATTTATTGGCTCTGCTGAACCCTCACAAGCCCTACTTCGACGGCCGAGGATTGACGTTGCCACCGCCGTCCGCCCCCGACGGCATCGATTACGACCAACTCGTCAATGTTCTCATGAACCCGGATACGGACACGCCGAAGGGACTGCTCGACGCACTCTACTTCGTACATGAGATGGCCACGCCGGAAGCCATGGACGTCCTCCTCCAAGAGGCGGAGAACAATGGCATCTCCCTCGACGGGAACCCGGACCCCACCGCGGCTGACGTGGCCGTCCAAGTCTATCTCCAGAACAAGGAACTCTTGGAGCGCAAGCACGCCGAGCAGTACCTTCTGAAGCCCCGGTCCTTCGAGTATTTTCAGACCGATACACATCCGATCCCCAAGTTCAAACCGCCGACAGCGAAAGCGCTCGTGGCACTGGAGGAGGACCTCGACGATTGGTTCGAGAAGAAAAAGCGCGGGCGGGGATCGAAGGTCTTCGTTTACCCCAAGAAGGATTCCGTGTGGTTTCTGGTGCGTCACGGTGATCCGTTGCGGCGTGAGGGCAGCCTCGACGGCGGTCAGGCTTCGAGCGTCTTCTACCGTCCCGAGAAGTACGACGTCCTGGTGTATGAACCGACCATCGGCGAGATTCGGATGCACGCCTGCGGCAAGGGGGAGAAGGACCTTTTTCGCCGTCAGTTTGGCCGTCACGTGTTCAACAATGAGGATTTCTTTCCGGAGACCGGCAAGTACACGCTCGAGCCGCTCCGGACCGACGGAGATGCCTCCGTCGTTTGCACGGACGTGGACGGTATGGAATGGGTGCGGCTCAAGGAGATTCAGTTCTTCTGGGGCGGCGCGGAGAAGGAGACCGAGATACGCAAGGCCAACGACGTGTTCGCCGCTTACAGCGGGCGTGGGCGCGCCATGCCCCAGAAGGCTCGGATCATCCGGGCGAGCTTTCAAGTGAAATTCACCGACTCCAAGACGGCCCGGACCGTGACCATCCGCCCATCGAACATCGCCCAGTACACCAGGGACAGTGACGCCTCTGCGGTCGAAGACTGGCTCACCAAGCGCGGGTTCATTCTTGCCGAGCAGGAAGAAGATGAGGAATAGACCGACCGGATTCTGGCAGGCACTTGAAACCGTCCCCGGCGCGGCCGCGGTGGATGCCGAGTGGAAAGCCCGGTTCGGGAACGATTATGGGACGGCGAAGGCCTTCCTTCGTCCGAACGGCAAACTGGCATCTTCACATCCCTGCATGGCTCAACGCGGCTGCGGTTGTGAGCACGAAGTGGTCGTGCACGATTCAGAGGATATCGTTGCTGTCTGCAGGTGCGAACGTGGATGCGAGACCTTTGCCCTGCGACGATCCGACATCGTGGCATATGAGCTGGATCGTCCGGCTCTCGACACGGCGCTCGCCAAGGTCTTCGACCTGATCGAAGAAACCGACGCGGGAACCGACCTTCCCGGAACGACGCGCATCGGCGTTTACTCTCCATACGCCGGATACCGTTTCCCGGTCTACCTGGCCATCCAGATTGAGCCCGACGATTTCAGCGAGGCAGTGGATGGTCTCCTGGGGAGGAATGGCACGCCGTTCATTCTCTTGTCTCCCACACGGGCACTCTGCTCCGCGAAGGCGGAGAAGCGGCTGACCGACAAGCGGTCGAGCTTCGTGTCCCTGTCGGAAAGCGTTGCCATCGGTGACAAGCGACAACTTCGGCTCCTTCGTCCACTCGATGAAATCCTGGTGCAATTCCGCGGGGTCAATCTTCCGCCTCCGAAGGAGGATGGTGCCACAGCCTTTTTCCCTACACCGCCGGATGCGTCATGGGGAGACGTGTCGATCCGCTTTAAGGACGGGCATACCGTCTCGGTCAAAGTCAAATCGGCCGGAGGCGTGTTCAATTACACGCAGATGGGCATGGCCAATAAGAAGAATGGGAACCCCACCGTTCAATGGGAGCTGCTCAAGGTATTCGCTGATGAACGTGGAGTATTGGACTGGAGCAGCAACAAGGCCCATAGACGCAACCAGAAACGCCGCGAACTCCTCGCCGCCAACCTGCGCGACTTCTTCCGCGTCGAAGGCGATCCCTTCCGCCTGACGGATGACGGAAAGGGCTGGCAGGCACTCTTCCTCATCTCCCCCGACGAATAGTCTGTTCTCCGAGTCAGCGAATTTTCGCTGGGCCTCCGGAAAAAAAGTTAAAAAAAGTTTCCCCTCCGTAGCCCAGGCATCCGCCTGAAATCTCAGCATTTTCCTGTCCTTCACCATCGACGCGCCGGGCCGTCCCGCCCCTCTCATCGAAATTTCGCCAAAGAGGGGTGACGGTCCGGCGAGACCCTTACCCTGGAAGAAACGCCCGGATGATCCGGGTGAACGCCCCCTGGGAGGTCCATTCGCCGGACCCGCCTCCCAGGGGGCTTTTCGTTGATGCGCCCAAGTGCGCGAAAGGAGGTCCGGTATGACGGATGTTGTGACAAAGGCGGCCCTGACTCCTGCCAGGAAACGCCTGGTCGAGCTGATGCAGGAGGTCAACTACGGGCGGATCGAGGGATTGCGCGTCCAAAACGGCGAGCCGGTCTTCGATCCCCCGCCCACCGTGCTGCGGCTGTTTCTGTTCGGCAAGGACAACGGGCCGAACGAATCCCGCGGCAACGACGGCTTCGCTCTGAAAAAGAAGGTGGCGGAGCTGTTCGAGGTCTTCGACCGGGAGCGTTCGCTCTCGATCCAGGAACTCATGATCGACAACGGATTGCCCGTCCGCATGACCGTGGCGGACGCGGTCCGGGTCTGATTCAGACCCGGCCATAGAGCACGGTCCATCACCAGACAACAGACTGGCCGCAGAGCGGAGGTCGTTGTGGGTGTCGCCGATACCGGCGTACTCGCAACACCTCCGCTCGCTTCGTTTAGAGCGGTCGTCCCGGCATAGGTCGACACCCACACGAGCTCCTCCTCGGCCCCGAGGAGGCTCAGATGGGTTTCGACAAACGCTACGAAGGAATCGACGAGTATGCCGTTCAGATCATCAAGTACAAGGCAAGACAACTGGTCGGACGGGTGGGCTTCACCGAGTCCGACCGCGAGGACCTGGAGCAGGAGATGCTGATGGACCTGCTCCAACGCCTGCCCAAGTACAACCCCGACCGCGCCCAACGCAACACCTTCATCGCCCGCGTGGTGGAACACAAGATCGCCACCATCATCGAGGCGCGGAAGGCCGGACTGCGGGATTACCGGCTCTGCAATTGTTCGCTCAACGACCGCTTGGAAGACGAGGAAGGTGGCTCCGTCGAGCGTATGGAGACCATTGATCAGGAGGATTACCTGCGCCGCACGGGCAGACTTTCACGCCCTGCCTCCGAGTTGCGCGATCTCTCCCTCGACGTTCGCAAAGCAATCGAGAAGCTTCCGCCCGAGCTGCGTGAACTGTGCCGGCGTCTCGATACCGACACCGTCACGGAGATCTCCCGCGACACCGGGATTCCGCGGGGGACGATCTACGAGTCCATCAACAAGCTGCGCGCGATCTTCGAAGACGCCGGACTGAGGGACTACCTCTGATCGTCCGACGGTCCGGGTCCGCCTCCGGTAGGTATTGACCGGGTCGGATGCATGGAAGGCGTCCGAGAGGTCGCCGAAAGCATCCGGCCCGGGCGCGCCCTCCAACAGACCTTACTGAACGGAATGGAGGCAAGATCATGAACCGAGAACTTTACCGATACAACTTCGACTCCAAGGTCCCGATCCGGGACATCGAGGAGTCTCTGCTCCTGGCGGTGCTCGCCGCCGAGAGCCTTCACGGCCGGTCGCTGGTTCGGCTGGACGCGTCCTTCTGCCTGGATTCGCACAAGCGCTCCTGCATCGTGGATGCAGCGACCGAGGTCGGCCGCGCCATCGCCCGCATCTTCACCGGCTTTCTCACCCGAGAGTTCGGGGAAGAGGCTTTCAAAGTCGAACGCGTGGGCGACGGCCCAGTGATCGGCCCCGAACTCAAAGCCACGGGGGCCGCCTGATGGAAGCGAAAACGACCACCACCTATTCGATGTGGAGCCTGTTCCGCAACTGCCGCAAGGCATGCGAGTGGCGCTACATCCAGGAACTGGTTCCCCTGGAACGGGACCACAATCTGGCCTTCGGCACGGTGATCCACAAGTGCCTGGAAATCTGGCACGGCGGCAGGGACCTGGGACTCGTCCTCGATTTCATCGACCGGACCTACCCCAACCGCGCACAAGAGGAGGACCAGAAGCGGGAATGGCATCTGGCCGCAGCGATGATGAAAGGCTACGCGGCCTGCTATGCGAGCGAGGAGTTCGATGTCGTCGCCCTTGAAAAGACCTTCGAGGGGAGCATCGTCAACCCGGCCACCGGCGCTTCATCCCGAAGCTTCGTGCTGGCCGGAAAGGTGGACGGCGTCGTCCGGATCGGCGACGAGCATTTCCTACTCGAGCACAAGACCGCCTCGCAGGTGGATGCGGACTACCTGGAGCGGCTCTGGACCGACTTCCAGATCGTCCTCTACTCCCGCTACGTGGAACAGACGCTCGGCATCCGCATAGCGGGCGTTCTCTACAACATCCTGGTGAAGGCCCGTCTGCAACAGGGACGCGGTGAAACCGAGGCCGAGTTCGAGGCGCGGCGGGCCGATCTGATCGCCAAGTCCAAGACCGGCAAAAGCAGCGCCAAGCGCAGGCTGCCGGAGAGCGACGACGAGTTCCAGGCACGGCTGGCCGCCAAATATACCGAGCCGGGCATGTTCCACCGGGAGATGCTTTACCTCTCCCGAGACCGGTTCGAGACCCTGCAGTCCGAACTCTGGGAACTGACCCAGGCCTTTCTCGATGCTCGCCGTCGCGGCGTCTTCTACCAAAACACAGCCTTCTGTTTCCACTACCGCCGGTCCTGCGCCTATTTCCCGCTCTGCCGCGCCGACGGCAGCACCAACGTCATTGAGAACTTTTACCGCAAAGTCCCCCCGCACGAAGAGCTGCGGGACGAGACCTCGTTCGAAGAGGCTTCGGCTTTTTGAGGACCCCATAGAAAAGGAGAACCGACATGTTGCCTACGAAGAAAAGTCCCCCCAAGCAGGATCACGCCGATCTCACGGTGCTGGTATACGGCCCGAGCAAGATAGGCAAATCGACCTGGTGTTCCCGGTCCGAAGGCGCGCTGTTTCTCGCCACCGAACCGGGGCTGAATTCGCTGGATGTCTTTCAAGTCCCCATCAGGAGCTGGGAAGAGTTACTCGCCGCATGCGGCGAGATCGCCGAGGGGAAACATCCTTACAAGACCGTCATTCTGGATACGGTCGACAACGCCTACCGGATGTGCAGCGACTACATCTGCACGAAGTTCAAGATCGAACACGAGTCCGACCTCGGCTACGGCAAGGGCTGGGCGCTGATCAACAACGAGTTCCACCGTGTCCTGACCAAGCTGGCCTTCCTGCCATACGGACTCGTCCTGGTATCCCACTCCCAGGAAAAGGAAATCGAGACGCGGACCGGCAAGTACATCCGCATTATCCCGACGCTCCCCGACAAAGCCCGCAAGATCGTGCTGGGCATGGTCGACCTGATCCTCTTCTGCGACCTGGAAGTGACGAGCGACGAGAGCGGCAAACCGGTCTACCGCCGCGTCATGCGAACCAAGCCCAGCCCCCACTACGAGGCGGGCGACCGCACGGGAAGGCTTCCCGAAACCATCGACCTCAATTTCCAGGCTTTCATTGAAGCGTTCAACAGGCCGGCGGCCGCGCCGAGGGCGAGTGCCCCGCGGTCGGTGCCGGCACCGGGGGACGGGCAGGACAAGAAGCCTGCACCCGCCGGTAAATAAATCCCATAGATGGAGGAACAGACAATGCAGAACGAAGACTACGGACATTTTGACGAGCCCCGCGGCCCCGAGGACATCGACCTCGCACAGTTCGACGACGATTTCGCGCATGCCGAGGTCGAAGCGCGCGAGTTCGAGACCATCCCGGACGGCAAGTACCAGGTGAACGTCGAGCGGGTGGAGTTGACCCGGGCCCAGACCTCGGGAAACCCCATGCTCAAGTGGACGCTGCGAATCCTCGCCCCGAAGTTCCGGGGAAGGCTCCTGTGGCGCAACAACGTCATGGCAACCCGCGAGAACATCAAGTGGCTCAAGACGGACCTGCACACCTGCGGGTTGAACCTGGACAAGCTCTCCGAGCTTCCGGCCAACCTGGAGAAGCTCATCAACGTCAAGCTCGAGATCACCAAGCGCACGCGCGGCGAGAACGAGAACGTCTACATCAACCGGCGCATCGTGCTCGAAGACGGCGGAGACGAATACGACGCAGCGGCGCAGAGCGCGCTGGCCCCATTCTAACGTGAACCGGGTCACCGTCGTCGTCGACACGCGGGAGCAGGAACCCTACACCTTCGAATCCGGTTGCACGGAGGTCGTCCGCCGCGCCCTCCCCGCCGGGGATTACTCCGTCGAGGGGCATGAGGATTCCGTGGCGGTGGAACGAAAGACCCTCGAGGATTTCGTCTCCACCGTCATTCGTTCCCGCAAGCGGTTCACCAGGGAGTTGCGCCGTCTCTGCGAGTACGACGCCGCGTGCGTCGTGGTGGAAGCGGACCTCCGGGACATTCTCGGCGGCCGCTACCGCTCCGGAGCGCATCCCAACGCCGTCCTGGGAGCTCTGCTTTCCATCGTCGTCGATTTCGGTATCCCGGTGTTTTTCTGCTCCGACCGGCAGGCTGCCTGCCGGTTCGTGGAGGAATTTCTACACAGGTATCACCGGAAGGTATCGAGACGATGCGAACAAGATCAAACAACCAATCCGTAACCGTCCGCGGCCGCATCGAGGCGGTCTTCTACGCCGGGCCGCGGTTTTCCGCAGGCCGTCTCACGACGGCCGACGGCGACGAGGTGCAGTTCGCCGGACGGCTCTTCGCCCGTGAGAACGAACCGGTCGTGCTTAACGGCCGCTGGGTGACACACCCGAAGTACGGCCGACAATTCGAGGTCGAGGGAATGGAATACGACCTCGATCTGGACGCCGACGGTCTCGCCAACTACCTGGCCAACCACCCGGAGATGAAGGGCGTCGGCCCGGTCAAGGCCCGTCTGATCGCCGAACGCTTCGGTCATGATTTCGACCGGATCATCACCGACGATCCCGGACAAATCGCCGAGGCTGCAAGGCTGTCACCGGATGCCGTACAGAAGCTCCGCGCGGAGTGGCTCAAGACGCGGGAGACCAACAAGGCGATCACCTGGCTGGCCGCTTTCGATCTCACCCATCATCAGGTGACGAGCCTGGTCAAGAAGTTCGGCAACGACGCGTTGGGCCTGCTCAAGGCAGATCCCTACATCATCGTGCGCGAGGTCCGCGGTTTCGGCTTCAAGCGCGTGGACAAGATCGCCAGGAAGATGGGCACCGCCAAAGACGACCCCGCGCGTATCCGGGCCGGTGTTCTCCACTGCGTGAACGAATCGCTGGACCAAGGCGACTGCTGGATCGAGTTCGAGGAGTTGGTCGACCAAGCCAACGTGCTGCTGGTCATGGATATCCTCGACAGCCGGGACCGCATCGAGCAGACGCTTGACCGGCTCATCGACGAGAAAGTCTTGGTCTGCGTCTCCCATGGCGGGAGGTTTCTCGTCGCCAAACCTGAAATCCGCGCGATGGAGGAGGACCTGGCAAAGGTCTTCCGGAACGGCGGAGCGCCCAACCCACACTTCCCCGACCGAGACCGCCTGCCCGACATGGTCGCGGAAACCGCGCCGCAGCTCAACGCGGGACAGCGGCAGGCCGCAATCACCACACTTCGCCATTCGATATCGCTCATCTCCGGCGGAGCGGGCAGCGGCAAGACCTTCACTGTATCCGCCATCACCGGCGTTTACGAGGAACAGGGACTGCGCGTCATCCTGGCCGCGCCCACGGGCAAGGCCGCCAAGCGTCTCGAACAGGTCGTCGGCCATCCGGCGGGTACGATTCACCGGCTGCTGGGTTTCAACGGCAAAGACTACGCCCGGGGACCGGATGATCCCATCGACGCCGACGTGATCATCGTCGACGAGGTCTCGATGGTGGATGTGCCCCTGGCCTGGCACCTCTTTCAGAGCATCGACCTCGAGCGGACTGCCGTGGTGCTGGTTGGAGACCACAACCAACTGCCTCCCGTCGGACCGGGCAATCTGTTGCGGGACCTGGTCCAGTCGCGGATGGTTCCCACTGTGCTCCTCGACCAGGTGGTTCGGCAGGCCGGCATCTTGAAGGAGAACTGCATCGCCGTCTTGAACGGCGAGGTCCGCAAGACGAGCGACGCCGAACCCTCCGGCCGCCGTGCCTGGTATGTCGTGGATCAGTTCACCGATCAATGGGACGCGCAGCGGTTCGTGCTGGACCTTTTCGAAAATGTACTGGTGGAACGCCTCGGGTTCGACCTGTTGACCGATGTCCAGCTTCTGACCCCGACCCACAAGGGACCGCTGGGCACGCGCGATCTCAACTGCGAGCTGCAGCGTCTGGTGCAGCGCAGACTCTGGAATGTCGAAGCGCCACCGACGACACCCGGTCGTCGGCCCAAGTTTCTCGCGCAGGACAAGGTCATCCAGACCAGGAACAACTACGAGATCGGCGTCATGAACGGCGCGATGGGTGTGATTCTCCACGTCGGCCGCGACGGCTCTCTGAGCTTGGACTTCGACGGCATCCCGGTGGAGATCGAGGCCGGTTCGCCCAACCTGCAAGACATCCAACTCGCCTATGCCCTGACGATCCACAAGGCCCAGGGTTCCGAGTTTCCATGCGCCGTGGTGGTGGTCCACAAGGCCCACTCCTTCATGCACCACCGGAACCTTCTCTACACCGGCGTCACCCGGGCCAGACAGACGACGGTCCTCGTCGGCGACCGCTGGGGCATCTCGAACTGCGCCAGAAAGCGGAAACAGGACGACCGCCGAACGTTCCTCTCCCTCCTGCTGGATGCAGGTCGCCTTGAGGAATCCCGTGTTCCCGCGACGACCGGTCAGTAGCGAATGGACATTCTTGGAGTGGAGCGCCCATGGCATTCGAACGTCAGGACAATGTGAGGGAGTATTACCGGCGGATCACCGAGGTCGACATCGGTGCGGTCGCGCGGGAGTTGCTCGGCGCTCACGTCCTGCATGAATCCGACCGCCTGCTCCAATGCGACTGTCCGAACCACAGCAGCCAATCGCACCGGTCCCTTCATGTCATGCTCGACAAGCAGGGTTGGTATTGCTTCGGCTGCGGCGTGGGCGGCGATGTGCTCCAGCTCGTGGAGTTCATCCAGTCGGGCCAGGTGACTCGGGGCCAGTCCGGCCCCATGCCGGAGAGCCATCAGCATGCCCGCGATTTCCTCGCGGCCAAGGTGGGCCTGCCGTCTTTGGCCAAGCACGGACTCTCGCCGGAGGAACTTGCCGAAGCTGAGGCGGAGCGCCTGGTCGAACTGCGGGTCCACGATGTGCTGACGGCCCTGGCGGAACACTATCACGGGCGGCTCAAGGACAATCCCGAAGTCCTCGAATGGCTCCGGTCCAAGTACGGCCTTTCCATGGAGACAGTCGACAGGCTCCTCATCGGCTATGCGGACAACGACGGCGATGAAGGAATCGTCCGGAAGTTGACCTGCAAGGAACGCCGTTTTTCCCCGCGGGATTTGGCGGCATCCGGCGCGTTCCGTCCCACCAACCAAGACGGACTCGATCCGTTCTTTGACCGGCGCATCGTGTTTCCCTACTGGAGCCGCGGTCGGGTCGTATTCATGATCGGCCGCAAGACCCCGTGGACGCCTGACAAGCCATGGGAACAAGGAAAATACAAGAAGCTCCCGGTCCACGACGAAAACACCCGCAAACACATCGCCCCGTGCATCGACAACAGCCACCTCTACAACGAGGACTGCCTGCTCGCCGACCCGGAGCGGTTGATCATCACCGAGGGTGTGACCGACTGCATCTCGCTCATGGAGCATGGCATCCCGGCGGTGTCGCCGGTGACTGTCCGTATCCGAGAGGCGGATTGGGAGCGGCTGCTGCCGCGTCTTCGCAACGTGAAGACGGTCTATGTCTGCCAGGACAACGAGATCTCTCAGGCCGGTTTGAACGGCGCGCTCAAGACGGCAGCGGTCCTTTCCGAGCACCGGATACAGACCCGGCTTGCGGTTCTCCCCCTGGACGAAAGACGCGAGAACGCCCGCCGGGAATTGCGGGAGCGGTTCGCTCTCGACGCCGCCGTGGGTGCCCGCGAACTGGCCAAGCGTCTCGACGGCCGGACCTCGGATGAAATCCGCGAAGCCGAGCGTCTGCTCTCCGAAGCCAAGATTGATGTCAACGACTACTTCTTGGCGGGTCACTCGGCCCAAGACTTCGAAGATCTGCTGGCGAAGGCCGAGACGCCCTTGGAGTTCGGCATCTCTCATCTGCCTACCGACGTCTCGGAGGAGGAGCGCAACCGATTGCTCGAACCGATCCTGCGCGAAGCCGCATACCTCTCCCCACTGGAGCAGAACCGCCATCTGAAACTCATTCAGGAGCGGTTCGGCAAGACGGGACTCTCGCTGGCCACGTTACGCGATCAAGTGCGGGCGGTGCAGAAAGAGCAGAGGTCCCAGGCCCAGCAGGAAAGGAAGCGGGAAAAGCGATCATCGGATGCATCTCCCGGATCGTGCCGGGCACGGATCGAGGAAGTTCTGCTTGCGACCGAAGAAGAACGCGGCTCGCCCGACTTCACGCTCGCCGCCGAAGCCGCCTACGAATGGTTCGCCGCCCACGGGGCCCGGTTCTTCCGCACGCCCCAGGGCGAGCCGTTCATGTTTTTCGAAGACGCGATCCTGTGGATGGACACGCCGGACCGCGGCCGCAAGCGGCTCTATGCGTCCCTCATGTACAAGCACACTGGGATGGTGCAGACCACCGGCGGCGGCCGCACGTTTTACGAGGTGCTGTCAAACCTGGCGGTGGAGCGCGGACAGGTGCGGGAGCATTTTTCCTGGCTTCACACGGACGTGGCCAGGGAAACGGTCTACTTCAATCTGAACAACACCGACCACGAGATCGCCAAGATCACCCCCGAGGGAGTCGAAATCCTCAAGAACGGCGGCAACGCGGACGGGATCATCCTGGACGGTTCGCGGAAGATGGCACCGATCCGCTTCCTTGCCGACGCCGACCCCGCAGAAGCCGACCGGCTCCTGGTGGAGCTGCTGCTCGACAATCTCACCTGCGCGCCGGGGGATCGAGTGCTGATCCTCTCGTGGCTTTCCTGTTTCCTCCTGATCGACTTCGCCGGCACGCGGCCGATGACCCGATTCGAAGGGCCTGCGGGCTCAGGCAAGACCACTGCGAGCAAGTTGATTTCGGCGCTGCTCTACGGCGAGCCCCAGCAGAAGAAGAGCACCGACGCGGCCAACTATACCGACGGCTCGCAGAACCCGCTCATCGTCCTCGACAACATCGAGGTCAAGCAGATGACCGAGGACCTGACGACCTTCATCCTGACCAGCATCACCGGCATCGCCAAGGAAAAGCGCAAAAGCGGCACGGATACCGAGACGGTCATCGAGCGGACAAAGTGTCTGCTCAACACCACGGGCATCGAACCCTTGGGAGGGGAACTCGCGGAAATCCTGTCCCGCTCGTTTATCATCCGCTTCGATATGGACGAGCAGGCAAGCGACTGTTTCCTCGAAGCCAAAATCCTGGCCGCGCTCCGGGAGCACCGCGATCTGATCGTTTCTTCCCTGATGAAGCGCACGAGCCACCTGCTGGCCATGCTCCGGGCCGGCGCTCAAGAGAAGGTGATGCGGCTTTTGCACCGAAGCCTCGGAAACCACAGCAAGCGGCGATGCAACGACTACCTGAGCCTCATGTACCTGATGATGCTCGCCGGTGAGCAGGAGGAAGTGATCGACCGGGCGCTGGAAGAACTTCATCCGCAGTTTGTGGGCCGGATCGCCACGCTCAACTCCGTCAGCCTCGAGACCGCCCGCGAGTCCAATCCCATCGCTACCTGCCTGGCGGCGCTCTTCAAGGCCTACCGGCACGCGCTCGAAGCGGACCGGGAGAGCACCGCATTGAACGTCGCCAAGACCAACAAGGCGGCCTTCCTCGAACGTTACCAGCTCGATTTCCGGAACGAGACCACCGTCGAGGGCGCTCTGGCCCGCGATCTGTTCGTGGCCGTCAAACGGCTGTCCAAGGATTTCGGGCTGTCTTTCAGCATGAACTCGGTGCAGCAGTTCGCCCAACGCTTCTCGAACGACCTGGACACCATCCGCCAGGCCGGGTTCGAGATCGCCGTCAACCGGTCGGAGCATTCCGTCCGGCGCACAGCCACTTACGACATCACCTTCCTCGTCTGAGCCTTTTCCCTACCGCCGCCTCCTTGTGCGAAGGGTACCCTTCGCAAACCGCGAAGGACCTTCGCACCCGTATACCTCGTCATATCAAGCTGTTGAGCCGACACTGCGAAGGTGCGAAGGGTTTCAGGGGTTCACCCCCCTTACTCAGAAAAAAATTATCGTATGTCGTGACCGCGGGTCTCTCATCGGACCACCTGTTTTTTTCCGCTCATACGTGAGTAATTCCCCCGGTACCCTTCGCACCTTCTCCTTCCTTCTTCATATCTATCAGCAATATCAATCAGCTACAGCACTGCGAAGGCCCATGCGAAGGTTCGAACCGGATTCATCGACCTTCGCACCTTCGCATCCCGACGGTACGGACCCCGCTCCGGTAGGTATCCCATGAACGGAAACCACCCGATTGGAGCAGGGAACGTGAGCCTTCTCGAACTCATGATGCAACAGACCGCTGGAGGATCAGCCCCGGTCGATACGAGCAACCCGTCGGTCGATGTCTCCAGGCCGGAGACAGCGGAAGTACCAGAGCGCAATGATCCGCAGGAAACCGTCGATCCCGATGGCACCGCCCTCTATGCGGCCACGAACCTGGACTCCTGGGAAACCGACAAACTCCGACACTTCGCGCGGGACGTGGGCATGGACGGCGTCTGCTACCGCCGTCTGGACCCGGAATACTACGCATGGCTCCGGCACAAGATGGCGCTGGCCAAAAAAGCGCTGGAGGCGGGACGACTCGATTCCGCCGCTTTCGAAGAGTTGCGGAGGCGGTTCAACGACATCCATGCATGGGCTGTCGCGCGTTTCGGTGAGAACGAGCTTCTCGCCGCCGTTCGGAGCATCGACCCCAAGACCTATCCTCCGCCAGCGATTGACCCGGCCGCCCAGAGCCGTCCCGCTTGTACCGCACCCGTCTCCCCGGTCTCATGTCCCCCTTCACCGGCTGTCGAGCAACACCTTTACCCCAAGGACGGGGAGTGGCGTTTCACGGAGAAGGTCCCGCAATCAGCCCTCGACAAAGTCGATGCCATCCGCGATCAGGCGATCTCCCTCGGCTGGTCCGAGGGGCGGCTCTATCAGAACCGGGGACGGTTCCGTTTCCCGTGCGGCGAGGATTTCGGACTCGTCTGTTTTGTCGATGCCAACGAACGCATCGGCGAGGTGACCCGGCAGTACATCGAGATCATCGGCCCGCCACCGCGGGAGAACCGTCTTCGTTTTCACAACCCGGACGTGGATCAGCCATGGCTCAAGAAAACGAATCCGGAAACATGAAACGTCCCTACGCCAATGCCAGGGACGTTCTGCCGTCCGAGGTGCTCGACACCGTCCGGAGGCATTTCACCGGTCTCCTCTGGGTGCCGAGTGACGTGGGCTTTTACGAGGAACGCCGCAAGCTCGTGCTGGCGCTCAAGGGACAAGGGGTTCCCACCCGCGAGATCGCCCGGCTTTCCGGTGTGACGCCCCGCCGGGTGCGCCAGATCGTGGCTCAGAGCCGCGAGGAATCCGTTCCGACGCATCGCGATTCGCTCCGGTAGGTATCAAGGGGGTTTCCCCTGAAGAGGGCGAAATTCGCCTTCCGCCCCGAACCCCGATATGCCGAAACGAGAAACGCGGTGGTCATGGCAGACGACAAGGCCCAAAACAGGATCGGAAAACACGACGCGGGTCAGCTCAAACGCTGGCACCGTAACGCCGTGCCCGAGCAGGAGGTCCGCAAGACCGCCAAGGCTCGGACCGGCAGCGGCGCAGCTCCGGGCAACCAGAACAGCCTGCGCCACGGCATCTACGCCGACCGCTTCCTCTCTCCGGAGGAGCGCCCCCTCTTCGAGGCCATCATCGGCCAGCTCTACCAGGACTTCGTGTTCAACAAGAGCTCTGACTTCATGCAGGTCGAGCTGGTGGCGGTCTATTTTCTCAAGCTGGGACGGGCGCAGGAGTCCGGCGACTGGGACGCCGCCGAGCGGTTGGACCGGATGATCCGTTGCCACCTCAAGGACCTCAAGGCCACCAAGATCGCCCGTGAGGGTGAGGCATCCCAGGGACCGGAGACGACGCCCGCCGAGTGGGCCACGGCCCTGCTTGAGAAGCTGGCGGAGTCGCAGAAGAAACCGGCCCGGAAAACGACCGCAAGAGGGAAAACAGGGAAATGATTGCGGATAACACCAGGCTGCAGGGAAACGCAGCCCCGGAAACACCGGGGCTTACGGCGACCGCCGACTGTGGAATGGAGGATAACTCACGTTCTTTCCAATTATTCAGCGACCAAACGCCAACCACTTTCACGGATCGACTGGAGGCGGCATTCGATGAACCCATCGAGGATCTGTTCACCCGGCTGTATGTCGTCAAACAGATGAGTGTTCCGGACATCCGCCGGTGGTTCGAAGAGCGCTTCGGGTCTGTTGTTTCCGAGCGCCATTTTTACAGAATTATGGCTGAACGCGGTGTTCAACTCCGGGGGCATGCCGAGCGCAAGCGACTCTCCTGGAAACAGGGAAAGATGGATGCTTCCATGGCCAAGTCCCGGCAAACGCGCAAACGGACCTATCTGCTCGGCTCCAAGGCTGAAAAGGCCATCCGGTATCTCCTCCGGGAGGCATTGCTGGTTCTTGGGGTCAAGTGGGATGTGATAATCGGCGACAACCTCCAGCACATCCTTGGCAGGTACGAAGTGGACATTCCGGTGGTGGTTGTGGACCGCTCAACCGGTGCGGCTTGTCGTTTTGCCGTGGAGGTGGACAACAGCTTCACGCACGCAAGCCCGAAGTTGAAAAAACGCGATGCCGCAAAGGACCGCGCCCTTGAACAGTCCGGCTGGAGAGTCTTCCGCCTGGACGGTGGCGTGAAGGAACAAGATGTCTTTGCAGAGCAGGTGGCGGATCTGGTTCTGGCTATCGAGGCGCACGCGGCGGAAATATTCATCAATCATTCTTTCCCCACCAATCCATCGCAGGCAAGGCGGGCGACTCATCATCTGAAATGTGTTCAGGTGGAAGGTCTGTGAGATGATTGTTGAAACAGGCGTTGTTGCTCCGAACAGGAATGCGGCCCCGAAGGACCGCAAGGTTCCCGTGCCCATTTGCGGTTCAGAGCCGTTCGATGGCCTCCTCCAGGGCATTATCCACCAAGTGGGTGTAAATCTCGGTGGTCGAGACGTCTCGGTGCCCAAGCGCCCGCTTGACCACGAGCAGGTCGGATGTGGCCGCATACAGGTGGGTTGCAAACGTATGCCGCAGGCCGTGAGGGCTGATCTCCTTATCGATACCCACCTTGTTCAACCAATATTTGACGCGGTTGGCCACCTGCCCTGGAGAAATCCGTGTTCCGCGGTTGGAGAGGAACAAAGCCCGGCATTCGCCGTCGCCCCGGCGTCGGCGCTCGGCCAGGTAACTCCGCAGGAGGGAGCGCAGAGTGGACTTTAGAAACTTCACTTGCGGGACGGAGCCCTTGGCGAGCACGCGGAGATGCTTGGCGTCGAGGTCCACGTCCTCGATGTCCAGGTCGACGAGTTCCTGCAGCCGTATGCCGGTCCCGAGGAAGACCTCGATGATGACGCGATCCCGGATCGCCAGGAAGGATGCCCTGCCGCGAAGTTCCTTGAGCAGACGGCGCTTCTCGGTCTCGGTCAGAAACTTGGGGGGAGTCCGGGGAAGCCTGCGAAGGGTCAACGACCCGGCCGGATTCTCCCGGACGATTCCGTTCCGCTCAGCCCAGGTGAAGAACGACCGGACGGCCGCCTTGAACCGGTGCATGGACGCCGGCGAGCGGACGTCACCTCCGGCCGAGGTCGTCACTTGTGGTGAGGTCAACGCCTCGTCGACCATGGCGTTGGTCACCTCGTCCGGGACGATCCCCGGATGCTTCCGGAGGAGCGCCTCTGACAGGTACGAGAGGTCGCGCAGGTATGCGCTGATGGTGTTCTCCGAACGTCCTTCGGCCGCGAGCCTTCTGCCGAAGGCCTCGAAGGCCTCATCGAAACCGCGTCCCGGCGGGACGGGTTCAGGACTGCTCAGCAGCCGGAGCCTCGATGCTGTCGTGTTCGTCATCGCGCTGTCCTCCTTTCTTGGCGCTCCGGCCCATGGGTGTGTCCTTGGGCAAGGGCAGCTTGTCGATGCGGCCGGTCTCCTTGGCCCAGATCAGAAACATGCGGAGCACCCGCTTGGTCTTTTCAACCGTGGGCGCGGAGCGCTCCCGCCCGTTGGGCAGCTTGAGCAACGCATCGGACTTGAAGAATTTTCCCACGTGGGGGATGAGGACGCTGGACAGCTTGCGCTCTGCACCGAAGAAGGCCTCGATCTGCTCGAAGTCCTTGCCGTAGGTGTAGAGCGTCCGCTCCTTTTTCCCCTGGGTCCGCAGGTGTTCCAGATAGGCCTGGGCGGCCTGATGCAGGGTCTCGTTCATGACTTGTTCTCCTTTCGTTTGTTGAGTTCAGGTTTCCCGATCCGGATGGTCTCGGGTTCGAAAAAGCTCATTCGGCACCTCCTTTCAAACGGCTCAAGTCCTTGTATTGCAAGGCTCTACGCACATTCACATACAGGCTTCGTGTGCGCCGGAAGTCAAGGCGTTCCATGCACATTTCAGAGAAACAATCAGGCCCCGTGCGGGTCGGGAGGAGAATCATGAGAAGACAGGTCGAAACGATCCTGAAGGCGCTTTTGGCGGCGAGTCTGGCGGCATCCCTGTTGGGTTGCGCCGCTGCCAGGCCGCCTCAGCGGATTCAGGACGCCATCCACACGGCGAACCGCTACATGCCCGAGTACGTGGCCGAGGCCAATAAGGCCCTGGCCGACGCGGAGCACCCGGAGCAGGAGCGGCTGAGGGGCATGGGCGACCGGCTGGCTGCGGTGATGGAAGCCCTGGACCGCTGGGCTTCGGGGCAGGAAAAAACGCCGGAGGGGGACAAGCAATGAAGGAAATCCTGGAACGGAACAGCGAGGCCGTCCGCGAGGCTGGACGGCAACTGGTCGAGATCGGTGCGGAGCTGGCTGCCGGGAAGATCGACGATGCCCTGGCCCGGCTCGATACCGCACGGCAGGCTTACCCCGAGTGGGAGGAACTCGATCAAGCCGCGGCGGATATCGAAGGGGTGACCCGCGACCGCGAAGGGATGCTCGCCGTCCAGCACATCCTGGCCGAGATCGTCGGCACGGTTCTCGGGTCGGCCTTGAGGTCGAGGCTGCCCTGATGGCCCGGATATCCGCCGAGGAGCGCAAACTGGCGGAGACCCTGGCGGACCCGGTCCTCTGGGGACAGGGATACCTGCGCAACCGCGACGGGGGACAACGGGTCTACTGGCCGCACCAGGCGGAAGACCTGCTCTGCCCGGACAAGAATATCATCCACCTCGACGGGCGCGATGTGGGCAAGAGCGTCTGCATCACCACCGATGCCCTGCATTTCGCCTTCACCAACCGAGGCTGCCAGGGACTCGTCGGCGCGCCCCACCAAGGGCATCTCGACACGCTGATCGAGGAGATCGAATTCCAGCTCGACGCCAACCCGGACCTCATGGTCAGTGTGGCTCTCACCAAATACGGCAAGCCCAAGATTCACCGCAAACCCTACTTCCGGCTCGAATTCACCAACGGCGCGATCCTCTACTTCCGTCCCGCCGGGGCTTACGGCGACGCTTTCCGCTCACTGCATGTGGACCGGGTCTGGGTTGACGAAGGGGCGTGGCTCACCGAGCGGGCCTGGAAAGCCCTTCGCCAGTGCCTGAAGTCGGGCGGCAGACTGCGCATCTATTCGACGCCCAACGGGCTGCGTGACACGACCTATTACCGCTTGACCGGCTCGACCCAGTTCCGGGTGTTCCGCTGGCCTTCCTGGCTGCACCCGGCGTGGACCCAGGAGCGCGAGGCCGAGCTGCTGGAGTTCTACGGCGGGCGGGACAGCGCGGGCTGGCAGCACGAGGTGGCCGGCGAACACGGCAAGCCTTCCTACGGCGCGTTCAACATCGAACACCTCAATCTCTGCCGACAGGACGTGGTCGAGTACCAGAAGGTCGTCGTCACCGGCGAGGAACTGCGCGGCTGCGCCACCGAAGAGGAATCTCACGACCGCCTGGAGATGCTGCTCAATCTCATGCCGCGGACCGGCGTCTTCTGGATCGGAGGAGATCTGGGCTACACCAACGACCCGACGGAGATCGTCGTGTTCCAGGAGATCGAACTGCCCGAGCGCAGGATCGTCAAACTGGTCCTGCGGGTCCGTATGGAGCACGTGGCCTATCCCCACATCGCCCAGACCGTTGCTCTTCTGGACCGGTATTACACAGCCGGGGGCATCGGCGTGGACAACGGCGGCAACGGAATGGCTGTCGTGCAGGAACTGCTGACCCTGGACAAGTACAAGGACTTGGCTCTCCAGGGGCGGCTGCGCGGTTACGACTTCGGGGGCATGACCACCCTGGCCGTGCGCGACGGCCACGAGGTCAGGAAGCGGACCAAAGAATTCATGACCAGCCTTATCGCCGGGGCGCTCCAGCGACGTCAGCTCGTGTTCCCCATCGAGGACCTGGAGATCGAGGATCAGTTCACCACTCACACCTACACGCTGCACGACGGGCGCATCGTCTACTCAAAGGGCAACGACCATGTCATCGACGCCGTGCGCTGCGCCATGCTGGCCCGGGAGCAGTCCGTCCTCAACCAAGTGGGCGAGGAGACGGTTTCCTTGGTGCCGCTGACGACCGAGCCGGTGTTTATCTAAACGGGAAACTGCGGCTTAATGGGCGCGGGTTTCATCAAGACAATCCTTTGTGCTTTCGCACGTTGAGCGCCTTCCATTCGAGCAGCGGCTGGGATTGTATGCGCCGCTGAAGAGATTCGTCGGCGGTCAAGAGCGTGGGGTCGATCACCCCTCGGTCCAGTAGCAGGTCCAAGAACGCTTGCTCGGAGTCCGTGAAAGGCAATACCACGGATAGACCTTCCCGGCATTCCCTTACAAGGCGCGCCCCGTATTCGGCTGATTCCGCTTGGACCTCGGCCGCATTGACGCGCAGCGTGGGGACCAACTGCCTGGCCAATTCCATGGCGTCGAAGTCCACTTCGTCCGCGGAGACCGTCCTCCAATCCTTTCTGTTCATCGCGCCGTAGACCACGAATCCGATACGAAGGCGGTGGGAATCGAGGTTTTCCATTCGGAGAATCCGATGGCTGTCGAACAGGTCCCGCGCCTGTCTGCGCGCCAACAACGCCGCGAGCTTCCCGGCCGCCAGTTCATGGCGATCCAGCACGGGAATCCCTATGGCCCGCCAAGTCCCGACGGAATGAGAGTCGCTGGTCACCACCGGCCATAACGGGACACGGAACATGAAATTGATGTCCACTTCGAGGTTCCCGCTCCGGCCGGGGGCGCTTTCATACCGCAACGACCACTTGCCTCCGGCGTGCTCTTCAGGCATCCGCCTGACGGTGAAGCCCTCCCGATCGAAGACCGCTTGAACAGCCTGCTCGACCTTGGGACGCTCGGCGAGCATGCCGTCACGATCTTCGGCTCCCACGTAGTTCAGATCGATGTCGACGGAGAGCCGGGGAACATCGAAGACGAAAAGATTCAAGGCCGTGCCGCCTTTGAGGACCAACCTCTCTTTGAGAAAAGGATGGCTTCGCATGGCATCGAGCAGCCCAAGCAGGTGAGCGACCTTTTCGAGCACATCCGGTCTGAAGCCCGTTGCCTGCGCTTCGGCGGCCAGCTTCTCTGGGGAGATTTTCATAGTACCTCCCCCCACGCCCGTTCGAGCACTTCCCTTGGAACCACCAAGTTCCATTCCGACACGAGGCGACCGGATGTCCGCTTGGCGCGGTCCAGATAATGCGGTTGCCGGGGCCGCAGATCGTGAAGCGCCTTGAGGTGACGGTCCTCCACCATCAACGGTTCGCGGTGCTGTTCGAGAAAGAACCCCACCTTCGCCCCGGTGGTCGCGTTCCCGAGCAGGAGCGCGTACTCCACGACCTTGTCGAGGTCGAAGAACTCGACCGACTCCAGCGACCGCCAGATTTCCTCCCAGCTTCCCGAAAGGTCCGGACGATCCAGGACGTCCACCAAGGTCCGCTCCAGGCTCGCGACCCGCAGCTCCATACCGGCGCGCTCTGGGGTCGAAACGCCGACGTGGACTTTTCCAGCGCGGAGGAGAGTGTGTGGAAACCTCGTCCCCCGGAAAACATGGGAGCGGAACGTCAGAGGTCCAAGCGGGCGGGATGCCGAGTAGGTGATGTGTGTATAAACCGAGTAAGCCTTTCCGTGAAACTCCAGCGCCGTATGGTGCGACAACACCGAATCCGGCGTCAGCTTCGCGGCGACGAGGAACGGATCGACCGGATACGAATCCGTATCGGCTCCCGACGGGATGACGGCATACAACCCGCGGCGTACCCGAACGACGCGTCCGGCCTTCTGGTGGTACGCCAGGAGCGCCTCCTGCGCCCGCCCGCCGACTTCACCATGGGACGACAGATGGTTGGCCAGATCGTCTCCGGTGAAAACCGGGTGCTTTCGGAAAAACTCATCATGTTTCATCTTTGGCATCCTTGACTTGGTTTCACGTTACCCATAGTAATATTATGGGTTTTGAGTAAAAAAGTCAAGTGCAAAGTCTGGGCTTCTTGACGGCATCACGCGAAACCCGTCTGAAATTATGGGTTTCGCGTGCGTTTGTCAAGCGCTGAACAACCCGCCCACCGACGTTCCTTCCCCGCCTCCGGTAGATAACCCCAGGGGCGGGCTTTCCCCGCCACACGGCGCGAATGTCGCGCCCACAAGGGCAAGAAACCGAGAGGACCCCGGTGGAAACACGAAGCAACCCGACACCCGACAGCCCGGCATCCGGATCGGGCGCTGAGCCGACGCCGCTTTCAGCGGACGGTCTGGTGCTCGTTCCTCTGGCAGCCGCCGCGGCGTTGGACCCGTCCGTGTTCAGCAAGGTCAACGCGTCCGAAGCGATCCCGGCTTCCTGGGAGGACCGGGCGCGCAAGGCCTGGGAGTACTACCTCGAAGAGCCGCTGGTGAAGAACTGCGTCAACTCCTGGCGCACCTTCGCCGTGGGCGAAGAGATCAAGATCGCGGGCGATGACGAGAAGGTGAAGTGGGAGGCCGTGGATGTCGCCGACCGCCTGAGCGTCTCCGAGTTCGTCAAGGACATGATTCTCCAACTCCTGGTCAAAGGCGACGCCGTCGGATTCAAACGCTACACCAAGGACGGCAAGGACCTGGAGGAGCTGGTCTGCGTCAACCCGGTTTCGGTCAAGGTCAAGTACGCTCAAGGTCGGCTCGTCGAAGCCCGGCAGACGCCGGAAGACAATCCCGCCGCGGACGAGGGGCTGGACCTACCGGTGGAGCAGGTGCTCCACCTCAAGTGGGACGCGCCGGCCTTCTCGCCACGGGGCAACTCGCTCGTCCTTCCCGCGTTCCAGTCCATCGAACTCCTGCGCGATTACCGCCGGGCCGAGCAGGCCATCGCCAAGCGCTGGGCCACGCCTTTCAGGCTTCTCAAAGTCGGCGGCGCGTTCGGCCAGAAGATGGTCATGCCCGACCAGAAGATGCTCGAACAGGTTCGGGACATGGTCAACAAGATGGACCTCAAGAGCGGCTTGGTCGTCCCTTTCTACGTCACGGTCGAGACCCACGGCACCGAGGGGCAGGTCCTCAACGTCGAGGACAAGGTCAAGGAAGTGAAGGAGGACATCGTCGTGGCGCTTGGCCTCTCGCGGTCGCTGGTGACCGGGGACGGCCCGAACTTCGCCACGGCCTCGGTGAGCCTCCAGAAGATGCTGGTGATGATTCGGGAGATCAAGCAGGCCGCCCGGATCATCCTGAACTGGATATTCAACGACTGGTTGGAGCTCAAAGGCTGGGAAGACAAGACGCTCCAGTTCCTGTTCAACGACCTCGATCCCTCGGATGCGGTCGATTTCAAGCGCCTGCTCATCGAGCTCTACGACCGCAAGCTCATCAGCCGTTCGAGCCTGCAACTGAAGATGGACCTCGACCCTGACATCGAGGCCGCCAACCGGGAGACCGAGAAGCGCTCGGTGGACATGCTCGACGAAAAGCAGATCAAGCCCATCGTCGATATGGTGACGGCCGGGATCATGGGCATCGAAACGGCGCAGGAGATGCTCGGCCTCGACCCGGCGAAGAACCCGGCTGGGAGCCGCGCCGAGGCATCGTGGGCCGGACCGTTCGCCCGCGCAAGCATCGCCGCCGTCTGCGACGACTGCGCGCATTTCGACGGCGATCTCAACCACTGCCGGGTCCAACGAAACGAAACCACCTTCGATACCCCGGTCTGCCGTTTCTTCGACCCGAAGACCGCTGCGATGGAACGCGGCTCCGACCGGGAGAAGGAACCGACGTCCCGGCAGGCAGCGTGCCGGGAGTGCGGGGGATGATCGGTGCGCTCGCGGCCGAACGTCCGCTCTCCCAAGCCGAGGCCATCCGCCTGGCCACGGAGAAGAGCGTCCGCGCCCGCAATCTCTACACAGAGCAAACGGTCGCCGAGCTGACCGCGATGCTCGCCGCCGCCGAAGAGGAGGTGCGCCGAGCCATCCTCCGCTACAAGAGCCTCGGCTCCCTTCCCGATAACAAACTCGCTGCTCTCGAAGGACTGAGGAAACTCCAGGCCGACATCCAGGAGACCACGAGCCGCCTGCACCGGGAGCAGACGCTGCTTTTCCGGAAGACGGCCAAAACATCCTTCCGCCAAGGCGTCTACCGAGGCATCGACGAGTTCGCCGCAGCGCAGCTTCCCTTTTACCGTGACTTGACCCCGGAAGGTATCGACAAACTCGCCACCCGAGTGTTCACCCTGGTGGACACGGATGCCCTCGATTTCATGACCAACTACAACCTGGTCCTGGCCGGCGACGTCAACCGCGAGCTGGCCGACGGCATCAAGCGTGTCGTGATGAGCGGCGTCGCCACCGGCAAGGGCGTCGAGGACATCGTCCGCGACCTCGGGCGCGTGGTGAAAGACCCGGAGTCCTTCCGCTACGCCGGTTCCAAGGTGTTCACCAAGGCCCAGTACCGCATGGAGGTGATCGCCCGCACGGAGGTCCTGCGCGCCCATAACCAGGGGCGACTCAAGTTCCACGACCAGGTCGGAGTCCGGAAGCTCGAATGGATGACCATGGAGGACGAGCGGGTCTGCCCGGTCTGCGGGCCGCTGGACGGCAAGGTGTTCGACACGAACCGCTTTCCCCAGCAACCGGCCCATCCCAACTGTCGCTGCACGAGTGTGGTCGCGTGGCCCCTGGCGATCTGCGGAGGTGAGCTGGGGGCGAAAGCCGCGGCTGAACCCGCCGCGTGCATCATCCCGCCCCAGACCATCGAAGAGCAGGCGAAGGCCAAGGCGGCGGAAGACGCGAAGCTCAAGGCAGCCTTCGAAGGCGGGCAGATCGCCGACCTGAACACTCTGAGTGTGAAGCAACTCCAGACCCTGGCCAAGCAGAACGGCGTCTCCATCGCCCGGACCAAAGCCGACTTCATCCATCTGCTCGACGCGGCGGAGCCGGGCGTGGACCACTCCAGCCTCGCCGGAGCCGCGCTCGATGCCAAGCTCAAGGAACATAAGATCGGCCTGCTCCGCACCAAGGACGACCTGATCCAACTCCTGGCGCAGAAACAGGCGTCCCTCAAGCAGGCGCAGCAACTGGCGGACCAGCTCAAGAAGATTCCGCCGAGCGGCGGGCTGCATGACCTCACCGTGGTCGAGCTGCAGGAGATGGCCAAAGCCAAGGGCGTCTCCCTCAACATGACCAAGCAGGACGTGATCGACCTACTCGACGAGCTGGAACCCGGCGTCGATCACAAGGCGCTCCAAGGCGCGACCCTGATCGACGCCAAGAAGAAGCACCACATCGGCCCGCTCAAGAACAAGCAGCAGCTTGTTAAGGCGCTGGAAAAGGCGGCCGGTGAGGAACTGGCGGAAAAGGCCAAGAAGGAAGCCCTTGAAGCAGCCGAGAAGACCGCAATCAACAAGGCGAAGCAGGCGGTTGAACAGACCGCGGCGAAAGTGGTCGTGCCGGAGTCCCCCGCAGGATACGCCGACTTCCTTTCGGCGGTGAAAGATGCGGAATCGGCGCTCGCGGCCGCGCCAGGCCTGCCGAAGGAGACGCTTGAGGGCCACGCCAAAGAGCTCACTTTCAAGAAGAAACTTTTCCAGGACCAAGTCGCGTCCATGAAGGTCGGCGACCTCAAGACCCTGGCCAAGGACACCAAGGTCAAGCATTGGCAGTGGGCGAACAAGGATGAACTGGTCTCGTTGTTTACGGAGACCGATCCCGCCAAAATCGAGGCCGCCAAGGCCGGCATCGAAACAAAGCACGCAGCCTGGCTGGAAAAGCACGGCGGCAAGAAGAAGGTCGCCTTGCCTGAACCTGAGAAACCCGCGCCGACTCCGAAACCGACGCAGCCGTCCCCGCCGGTTTTCACCAAGAAAGGCGCACAGTTCGAGGAGGCGGACGCGGCCTGGATCGCCAAGGGCAAATCAGGAAACTTCACGTCCGCGGGCAAGGCCCAGGTCGGCGGCGCGCACAGCAAGGAGTTCTGGACCGATGAAGCGGGGGACCGCTGGCTCTTCAAGCCGGTTGAGCGGGCCGGTGACGAGTTCATCGCACATGGAGAAGAAGCCGCCTACAAGATCGGACGCCTCATCGATATGGACGCGGTCGAGGTCCGCACCATCCGCCTGAATGGACGCCTCGGCTCCATCCAGAAGTGGCGGACCGATCTGAAGGATCGCTTCGACTTCGCCGGATTGGACCTCACAGATCTCACCACCCTCGACATCGAGCAGATTCAGCGGGAGCACGTCGTCGACTGGTTGATCTCCAATCACGACGGCCACGCCAAGCAATTCCTGCGGGGTCGTGACGGGAAGGTCTACGGCATCGACAAAGGGCAGATCTTCAAATACCTGGGCGAGGACCGCCTGGCCGTCGACTATCACCCGAACGCCAAGTACGGCGAACAAGAGCCTTTTTACAATACGGTTTTCCGCGCCGCCAAGGAAGGCAAGGTCAAAATCGATCCCGCGGCGACTCTCCGCAACATCCGCGAAGTGGAGAAGGTCGCCGACGAGGATTATCTGGCTATTCTGCGTCCCTATGCCGAGGGACGATTTGGACGGGACGAGTCCCGGAAGCAGGCTTTCTACGACACCGCCCTGGCGCGGAAGCGGAACCTTCGGCGCGATTTCGAAGGTTTCTATGCGGATGTGTTGGGCCGTCGGGACTTCCGTTTCGAGGATGTGTTAGAGGCTCTGCCGAAGACACGGCTGGGTCCGACCGAAGAAGCGCTTCTTGAGGAGGTCCGTTCGCTCGGTTGGCAGGGGAAGGTCCTGCCCTTCGATGAGGACGACATCGAGGACCAGAACGCCCTAATCTTTATCGAGACATTGAAGGGAAAGCAGCGGACCGTGGTCAAGATGAAGGTTCGACCCGAAGCGGAGGGAAAGCTCCTGGACGCGCTGCGCAAGGCCGGTGTCGACACCACCGCCGTCCGGGTGGGTGAGGCGCTGCCGCAGGACGTTTTCGCGCAGGACATATTGTCCGCGGTGAAAACGGTCAACCACCATGCCACGGACCAACAGTACAACCAGGGGACACTCAAGAAGGCTACAGACCACCTGAAGGCGTTGAGACGTCTGGCTGACTCGACCGACCCGGACGAACGGGCCATGGCCCGAAGCTACATCGACTGGATCGAGAAGGTCCAGGAAGCCGCCCGTGAACACAAACCGGTCGCCGGACGGTTCGATGCGTATCTCAAGAAACACGCCGCGATGGAAAAGAAACCCAAGGAGGCTCCCTTCACCGTGCGCCGGACGAAGGTGCTTCAGGCCAAACGGGAGATCAAAAACGGCGAACTCGTTGTCGTGAACGAGGCGGCGGACAATTCCGCGCTCTTTCGCGGCCGCGGCATGAAGGCCGGCGAGCAATACGAAATCGACTTCGGCGACGGCACGCGCGCAGTCTACCGCCCGTGGTCGGACAAGAACCTCTATGCCCAGCAGGGCGAGTTCGAGCTGGTCCTTCCGGACAGACCTGACGCCAAGAGCCTCGAGCGGGCCATGGAACGTATGGAATCGCTGGGCATCAAGGCAGGTGCGGCCACGCCGCAGGACGCCGAACTTCTCTATCTTCACAAGCAAGCCTACCTCGCCAAGGTGGACCGCGAGCCGGACTACAAGCGGCTGGTCGAGGAGCTGGACCGCCGGGCTGCGGGCAAGGAGGAACGGGTCCGGGAGATACGCGGCTTCTGGGAAAAACGGCTCGGAGTGAAAGATATCACCCGCATGCCGGGCTACGACCCAATGGGCGAATACCAGGCTGCCTTCAAGGACCCCGCCAAGCGCGCCGGTTACAGGCATCAATACCGCTTTGATATTTCCGACGCGGACATCGAGAAGCAGATGAAGGGATACGGCCTTCACCACCGTTTGACCAACGGCGAAGACGTGGCGTCGTTCATCGACGCGGCGCTGGGAAACAACGGAGCCATGGTAAGCACGGTCGAGAAGCTGCGCGCCGGTGTGCCGGTGGGCGGGATGTCGCCGGAAGCGAGCGGGAAAAACAACGGCTGCTGGAGGTGTTCCACAACCGCAAAATCATGAAGCTGCCCGACGGCCGCAAGGTCGAGGACATCGTGCTGGTGAGGTGAGCATGAAAGAGTTCATCGAAAAAGAAAAGGCCCGACTGCAGGCGATCTTCGAGCCGTTCAACACCGGAGGCTCCTGGATGACGCTGGTGGACAAAGGCCGGGTCTCTGTCCGGGTCGGTATCGTGGACGGCTTCATCGTGACCCGTATGGCCCCGCAATTCGACGCCGGCGGGAATGTGACGCGTGTCGATTTCTGGCTTCTCATCCGGCTCTCCGGATATGACGAGGGCTTCCAGCACGCCCACACCATCAAGGTCGTCTCCTGGTCGCAGGACGACACCTACCTGCTCGATCTGTTCGATGATCGGGACCGCAGGTTCCATATTGAGCTCATTTTCCCTGACCAGGAACCCAACGAGGCGGCGGACTGGAAGCGCTGGCGAGACTACAAGGCCGGAAACCTGGACCGCTTCGAACGGATCGACGCGGAGCTTCTGACCGAGCACACCCGCATCGCGGAGGAATGGGAATGAAGCTCAGATACATGATCGAGTACGCGCTCCGCGACCGTATCCGCAACCCGCGCTACGAACCCATCGGCGTCTGTGTCCAGGGCCCGGGACCGGGGTTGGACCTGGTGATCGAGTTCCTGCCCGGAAACGCCGACGCCGAGGAAGACGCTCAGTGGGTGGTCAACCGGCTGGTGGAGCAAGGCATCCGCAGCCTGCCCGACGATTTTCTGGCCTACCACCAGGGTACCCTTTCCCAATATTGGGGCATGCGCGGTCCCGTACTCGAAACCGAGAAATATCTTTCCGCCGAGACCTGTGCCAAGGCCCTGCTCGAATACTTTGCAAATGGCGAAATATAATCATTGTGTTTTCTCAAAACGACAGTTGTGCTCGTAGGCCGAACGCCCAAACGTCATCGTTGTCGCTGTCTCCATTCGGATTCTTTACCCACTGGATGTTGGGGGAAATATTCAGGTGGTCGTTGACTTTCAGATTGTAATAGAGTTCCACATGGTGCTCGTCAACAGAGTTGATTCCGTTCGTCCGGTCAACATCTTTCCAATCATCTCCAATGATGGCCATCCCGTAAGCCAAACCAAAGATGTCATCCTCTCGACCGTAGAACTTACCGGAACATTGAAACCCTGCACTCCAGGCGTGCTCAATTTGGGAGACGCTGCCGCGTTGCCATCCATACCTGGCGAAAAGCCCAAAGACATCGGTGACCTCCTGGTCGAACGATACGCCAAACCCATAATTGTCTTCCTGGGTTTTGGTCGAATCATTCAGGTCCTCATGATCGCTGCCATTAAACCAGCCATAGATTCGATAGTTACCCTGATGCTTCGCGATCTTTGGCTTGAAATTCACTTCCAGGATTCTGAAAACATCATCGAACACATCGCTCCATTTCCCGTCAGCATCAGCGACTCCGGCACTGACATCCAAAAAATCACCGGGAGAAATGCGAGCCACCGCGCCCAACCCGTTGTCAGGAAGTTCCAGTGCGAGATTGTTGACAAATCCGGGCGACAAGAACTGACTGCGTTCGTTGTTGGCGTACTCATTTCCGTCAAACAAAATAGCGTCATCCGGAGAATAATCTCCCGGGCCGCCAATCCCTATTTTACCTATTTCCAATACAGCGCCAAGATGTTGAAACCTGTGCAAATACCAGGCTTCTGTAACACTAAGAGAATCGTCATCTCCTACGGCGTCACCGTTGAAAGATGAAAGCGTTGAGACACGATTATCGATTCCGTCGCCGTTGCCGCCATCCAAGTGAAGATACAGAAGATCGCTTGGGGCGATATTGTATCGCAGCTCCAACTCGTATCTGGCCGTTCCGTCTGCACCATCATCATCTGCACCTGAACTCCCTTGAATCACGCCGCCCACCGTGACCCCCAGATCAATTCTGTCAAACCAGCGTTTTTCCCCTTGAGATTCTGAGGCAGCTACATTTTGGGTTTCGATAGCCTTTTCCAGCCGTTCGATCTTGGTCTTCAATGCATCTACTTCTTCCCGCATTACGCCGGGCTCCTGACCAAACGCTGCGCCAGCGGCAAGCAGGATCAGCAGTCCTCCCATCACCAACATTCCGGCTTTGTTCATATCTTCATTCTCCTTTCAGTAGTTGTGAACCAAAAAAAAGGGCGTAACGAGTCCGGCATCTCATGCGGATCTCATCACGCCCTCACTTCCCGACTCCCAGCGCCGGGCCGTAGGACCTATGTTTTCACCTTCAGGCCTAGGCTATTTCCGCCAAGACCTCGATCAATTTTTTCCTCAACGCCTCAAGTTGCTTGGATCTGAATGCCTTTCTTGACTCCTCCAGGACTTGGATGGCCTCCAGCAGCGTTTCCTTTAGCTTCTGCTTGTGGGGACACACCGAAACACATTGGCGCAGAACAGGCGTATCACCTCCTTCCTTCAGGCAATTCAGAAGACAGCCGTGATCCTTAAGCATCACATGGATGTCTTCGAGATTCTTTGTTAACAATTCGTAAGCCGTCATTTATCGGAATCCTGTCTTTGATACGCTTCAGGGAAATCCTTGCAGGTGCAACTGTGGCAGTTGACACCGCATCCGCACCCGTCGTTCTTGCCCGTCATGGTTCGATAGAACGATCTTCCCGCCATGAGAGCAACGATGGCCACGATTGCAACAACAATGATGATTTCCAGCATGCAAACCTCCTATCCAATCCCAACGCCAAGCAGGCTGCCTATCTGATAAACCGCAACGGTCAGGACCCAAGCCAGCGCTGTCAATCCGCCAAGCTGGAAGAGCGCCCAACGCCACGAATTGCTCTCTCGCTTTGTCACGGCAATGGTCGCCATGCACGGCGCGCTGATGAGGCAAAAGAGCATGATGCAAAAACCGATCAAGGGGGTATAGGTGTTTTTGAGTTTGTCCCTGAGTGTTTCAGATTCCTCGTCCGCCTCACCCACGGAGTAGACGATTCCCATCTGTGCCACAAAGACTTCCTTTGCGGCGAATGCGCCGATGAGCGCGGTCCCGATTCTCCAATCGAATCCCATCGGCCTCAGAATAGGCTCCATGACATGGCCAATGCGACCGGCGATGCTGTTACGAAGTGCCAGTCCCGCTTCTTCATTATCAATGGAGGAAAATCTCGCGGCCTTTTCTTCTTCCCCCATATCTCCGGCTTGAACTTCTTGTCGCGTCCTTTCAAAACGAGCTTTGTCCTCATCGGGCAGGCCGGGAAACGTCGTCATGGCCCATAAAAGAATGGAAATACCGAGAATGATGGTCCCGGCTTTTTTTAAGTATAGCCAGCCACGCTCCCACATGTGGATAAGTACGCCCTTCACTGTCGGCATCCGATACGGAGGCAGTTCCATCACAAACGGCACGGATTCGCCTTTGAGGATTGTACTGCGAAGTAGTTTGGCGCTCGCGACGGCAAGGAGAATGCCGATAACATAGATAACCCAAAGCATGGGCGCATTCCATGCCTGCGGGAAGAACGCTGGAATAATGAGTGCGTAAATCGGCAGCCTAGCGCCGCAACTCATGAGCGGGGTCACAAGCATCGTCGTCAGCCTGTCTCGCCGGTTTTCCAGTGTGCGGGTGGCCATGATCGCCGGAATGGAGCAACCGAACCCGATAAGCATCGGGATAAAGCTTTTACCGTGTAATCCGATCTTGTGCATCAAGCGATCCATGATGAAGGCCGCCCGGGCCATGTAGCCGGAATCCTCAAGGATCGCGATGGCCAAGAACAGCAGCAGGATGTTCGGCAAAAACACGATGACACCGCCGACACCGCCAATGATGCCATCTACCAGGAGAGATTTGAGTAGGCTTTCCGACCCTTCCGGCCACCAGCCTTCGACCACCCCGCCCAACCATCCGAAGAACCCTTCAATCCACCCCATGGGCAGATCTCCCAGGGTGAAAGTCAGGTGAAAGACGAGGTACATCAGGCCAAGGAACACCGAGATGCCAAGAACGCGGTTCGTGACTACGGAGTCTATCCTGTCCGAGAGTGTATGGCGGATTTCTATAATGGAGCGTACCGCCTCCTGGCAAGCACCGGAAATGAAACCATACCTGGCACCGGCAATGGCTGTCTCCGGGGATTCCCCCATCACCTTCTCGATATGCGAAGCGCTTCTCTCGATCTGATTGTTGACTTCGGGAGATACGATTGTTGCCCGCAACTCTTTGTCGTTCTCAAGAAGTTTCACGGCCAGCCATCGTGCATCGTGATTACCCGCGACCGAACTATCCGCTCTGATTAAGGACTCTATTTTGGCTACTTCTTCCTCAATCTCCTGCCCATAGTCGATCGCTGACACCTTGTGGTAAGGTCCTCGAATGCTCGCTTTGGAGGAAAGATCGATAGCTGATGGCTTTCCCCTGTTTTGGTCTACTTTCAGCGCGCCCTCGGTTGCCGTTGAGATGATGGCATCGAGAAGTTCCTTCATCCCCGCACCCTTGTGTCCGACAGTCGGCACGATACGGGCTCCGAAGAACTGTGCGAGTTTCTCTATATCGAATTCGTACCCTCGCGCCTTGGCCATATCGCTCATGTTGAAGGCCAGCACGAGGGGTACGTCGAGCTCCATGAGTTGAACCGCGAGATACAGGTTCCTCTCGAGGTTCGAGGTGTCGAGGATATCGACAACGACGTCCGGTCTTTCGTCGATGATGAAATTCCTGGCTATCAACTCCTCCTCCGAATAGGCAGTCAAGCTGTATGTTCCGGGCAGATCAACAATCTGAAGTTCAGTATCGCCGTGCCGACGGAACCCTTCCTTGCGCTCTACCGTCACACCGGGGTAATTCCCCACGTGCTGGCGAGCACCCGTTAATTCATTGAATATGGTTGTTTTCCCGGAATTCGGATTGCCCGCGAGGGCGACTGATATCTTGGGCTTCATGTGTCCTCCTGTTCTATCTTTGATGGGCTCCCGCAGGCATCTTTGGATTGCCGCATATTTTTAGGTATACCGAAACTACACTGCAAAAAAAATTACTCCACAACGATCTTCTGGGCCATGCCACGGCCCAACATTATCCGACTGCCCTTTACCGCTATAAGAAACGGTCCATGGAGGGAGTTCCGGAGCACTTCGATTTCCACACCCGGAACCAGTCCCATAGAGGCCAACCTACCTTGGAGGCCATGCCCCGCATTTACGGCGACAAATCGCACGCGCCTACCTACTTGCACAATTGTTAACGGCATTGCAAAAACCTCGTAACCGGATTTGATTTCCACCCAGAACGACCAAATTCATCGGTGTCGATGGAGAGTGGAATTGTCGTCTGATGGATCGAAACGTTAGATATGTTTCTGTTTCTTCTCATTCGTCAACTTCTGCTTGATAAATCTGAAAAATAGTTTCCAGTCCTGAATGCAAAGAGAGAGGAATGCTCCAACTGTCCCTGCTGATACCAACCCAACTGGGCATCCTTGCTGACCACAGAAGGGACAAACAGCGAATGTCGCATAAAAAGCGCTAAATCCAAACCACCATCCTATAAATCTGAACAAATGGCCAAATGGTGATAGCTTTCGCTCATGGTAATCTCCATGAGCCAACTGGGATTTGGCTTCTATTTTTTCTATTTTATTATCCATTACGCTAACGTTTCTATCTCGATCCCATCGGCTTCCTCTTTCCGCAGCGAGAGGTGGTAACCTTTTACCTTAATATCAATCGGGTCACCCAGCGGGGCCACGCGCTCAACTTTGACGACGGCTCCGGGTGTGACGCCCATCTCGACAATCCTTTTGTTCGTTTCTCCCCGGGCATTGACTTTCAGCACTTTGCCTTTTTGCCCCGGTTTCAAATCCTTCAACCTTGCTGCTGTCATCGCTTTCTGACCTCCTTGCTGTCTCCGTTGCTTCACATCTTCAAGAGTCGTTGAGATACATCTTTCGCAATTCTCTTGGGTGTCATCATGATCACAGTGGGAACCGAAACCCGCGATCCACTTGGACCCTCCTCGAGGGCAAACCTCAATGAATTCGGCGAATTGGATAAATCGCTCCAGGATAATCTTGGGGATGGAGTGCTCCATTTGACAGGCGGCCTTATCGGCATCGCGCTCTTCAACCGCAAGAACCTTGACGAAGAAATCACTGAGGACCTCGTGGCGACGAATCACATCCTTGGCGGCGATCTTCCCGGTGGGTGTCAGGGAAATCACATCATAAGGGGCGTAGTTGATCAGTTCCTTATCGGCAAGTGAGCGAAGCGCACCTGTCACCGAAGAGTTGCTGACCTTCAGCCGCTTTGCAATATCCTTGGGCCTCACCGCCTGTTTCTCCGCGATGATGTGAAAGATTGCCTCAAGATAATCTTCTAGGCTCGCTGTTAACGTATCAGCCAGTGTCATTTTTCACCTCTAGGCTCATTCAGTTTCATCATTCCGAATAATTTATGGCATGCCTAAACTTTTGTCAAGCTTTTTTTAGGGCGGGCATCAAAATTCCCCCTCCGACACTTTCCGACGGTCTCCGGTAGGTATCCAAGCGACAGGGTTATCGGCCTGATTTCGGGGTTCGCCCCGAGCGCGGGCCGTCCGCCCACCGGCATCAACCGGATTTGTCGCGACATGACCGGAGAACCGAATGGAGCTTTTCGCAACTGACCGTGAACGGCTGGCGTTCCTGCTCGAAACGGACGCCGCCCTTGACCTGGACTTCGAGGCGATCGAGGCCCAGGCCGAGGCGGCTGCCGAGGAGCCGTCACCGGAACAGCGGCCCAAATACATCACCAACTACATCGGCTCGAAGCAGAAGCTGGTGGATTGGATTTGGAAGCACACCCCGGACGGCGTGGAATCCGTTGTCGACGCGTTTTCCGGCTCGGCGGTCGTGGCCTACATGTACAAGACCAAGGGCCTGCGGGTCCTGGCCAACGACCGGCTGCGCTACTGCCACCACGCGGCCAGGGCGATCATCGAAAACGACAAGGTGCGTCTTTCCGATGAGGACCTGGAGGCGCTGCTCGCGGACAACGCGAAGGCCGGAACCTTCGTCCGGGACAACTTCAAGGGTATCTTCTTCGCCAAGGGCGTCCACGGCCTGATCGACACGATCCGGTCGAACATCGACAAACTCTCGGGTTTCAAGAAAGACATCGCCCTGTTCGCCTTGGGCAAAACCTGCATGTCCGGCAAGGGCGGCTTCGGGCATTTTTCGTCGTCGACCCGCTACGGCAAGCGCGAGGACACCCCGGAGGAATTCAAGGAGAGGCTGCGCAAGAACGTGGCCCGCATCAACGCCCTCGTTTTCGACAACGGCAAGGAGTGCAAGGCATCCCGCAAGGACATCAACGATTTCCTGCCGGAGGCCAAGGCCGACCTGGCCTATTTCGATCCGCCCTACGCCACGGAGTTTTCGACCACCAACTACGAAAAGTCCTACCACTTTGTGGAAGGGCTGATGACCTATTGGGAGGGGCTGACCCTCGTCGAGGATTCCAAGACCAAGCATTACGAGACCGACCACAAGACCGTGACCCGCGCCAACGCCGCGGAGTTCTTCGAATCCTTCCTCGGCAACGCCAGGCACTTCCCTCACTGGCTCATTTCCTACCGCGACCACGCCTATCCGAACGAATCGGAGATGCGGCGGATCATCGTCTCCATGGGGCGGGAGTCGTCCATGCGCTCCCACGATCACCATTACGCCATCACCTCCCGGCACGGCGAGGCGTCCCACGCCAAGGAACGGCTGTTCATCTGCCGCAGAGCCGAGGGCGCGGAGCGGTCCGCCAAGGCGTCTGCGGAGGACGGCCCGCGAGCCGAAGCCATCTGGGAGGAAACCGAGAACGAGGTCCGCTACCGCGTCCGGAACCCGGACGAGTTCGAACCCGACAGTTTCCGCCGCAAGCCTCTGGAGGGCGTCGACGGCGTGGCGATCATCATCGGACGCTTGAAAAAGGAGTTCGTACCCGAAGGCGGCAACCCGCGATCCATGGTGCTGCAGGCCTACCGGTTCGTCCGCAAGACGGAGAAGAACCCGGACGGCTGGACCATGGAGAAGGCCAAGGAGTGGATCGACAAGCACGAAGCCGGGCGGGCCGTCGATGCCGCTCTGCGTGTGGAGGAGAACTTGATCGCCCTGGCGGATGCGCCGCTTGGCGAATCGCTGGACCTCTTGAGCTGCCAGGCCGGGAAAGCGGAGTCGGTCCGCGTCACCGGTTTCATGGGCAGCAAGTACCTGATGCTCGGCTGGATCGAAAGCCATGTCCCCAAGGACGCGGAGAGCTTCCTCGACGCTTTTTCAGGCGGGGCCAACGTCGCCTACCACTTCAAACGGAAGGGAATGAAGGTCATCGCCAACGATCTCCTGCGGTATCCACACCATCTGGCGCGGGCCGTGGTTGAGAACTCCAGCGAGACTCTGAGCGACGAGGACGTGGACCGAATCCTCGCCCCGAATGCGGACGCGGGCTCGTTTATCGTGGATCACTTCTACGGGTACTACTACACCAAGCCGGTGCTCCGCTGGCTCGACCAGGTCTGGGCGAACATCCAGAAGCTTCACGGCTACAAGAAGGACCTGGCGCTGGCCGCGCTCGGGACGACCGTGAAGGCGAAGAGCGCCTTCGGTCAGTTCTCGCGGTCCAAGATGCACCGCAAGGCAGACCTCGACACGGATGCCAGCCTGGAGCAATCCCAGCTCTCCAATCCGCCGCTGTCCAAGTTCATCGAGTCGTTCAGGCGGTCGGTGGGCCAGCTCAACCGGCTGGTGTTCGACAACGGCAAGGAGTGCAAGGCCTTCAACCTGGATGCGGCCGAAGCGGTCCGCCGGTTCGGCGCGGACGTTCTGTATCTGGACCCGCCCTACGTAACCGAGTTCGGCAGCAATGACTACGAGGACTCCCTGCATTTCATCGAGGGTCTCATGACCCGCTGGGCGGACAAGGAACTCCAAGACAACCCCCGCCGCAGTTATCCGTCCCGGACACGCTACACCAAGGAATCGATCCGCTCCCTGATGGAAACGCTCGCGGCGGACGCCCGCGGCAAGTACGGCACGGTGCTCCTCTCGTACCGCGACCGGGCTTACCCGCGGGAAGAGGAAATCAAAGAAATCTTCGCCGAGCACTACGGCCTTGTCCGGGTCCGCGGCATGGAGGTGGACTACAACATTGCCAAAGACATCGGCCGGGAAGGCAAACACGCCCGGGAACTGCTCTTCGTCGCCTCCAAATCCCGAGGTGCGGCGCGCTCCAAGGCCGACACACAGACGCCGGCGGCATGTCATACCTCGTTTCCGGTAGATCTGTCGTTCGATGCGTTCACACGACTTCAGACCGAAGCGGCGGCATTGGACCAGGCCGCGGGCGATCCGCAGTTCACCTTCATTCTCTGCCGGGCCGGCACGAACAAGAACGGCGACCATTTCACCCCCGACGAACTGGCCGCCCGTTACATGTCGGCGGTCAACAAGAAGATCGACCTGAAGCATTCCCAGGATTTCACCGACATCGTCGGCGGCATCGTGGGGGCGGATTACGTCGAGGACGAAAGCGGCGGCCGGATTGAGTGCGCGGGGGAACTCTATGTCTCCGACAGCCCGCACGCGCAGTTGGCTTACAAGCTCATCCGCAAAGGGATCATCTCGCAGGTCTCCATGGAATGCGATTACGAAGAAGGTGAGTGTTCGGTCTGCGGCAAACGGGTCGCCTCGAAGAGCGATTACTGCGTCCATCTGCGCAAGAACAAGGGCGGCGAGCTCCAGGGGCAGCCCGTCTACGAAATCCTCCACGGAGTCACCTTCACCGGGCTCGGGCTCCTCGACCGCAAAGGCGCGGACGAGAACGCCCGCATCCTGAAGGTCGCCGCGGCGGAAAACGATGGTTCGACAACCCACTCTGAAGGAGGTCCGACTATGGACGAGAAACACAAGGAAACCGAGGAACGAGCGGTGGAAGCCGCCAAGAAGAAGGACGGCGGCGGCGGCGGGACCGCGCCCGATGACAAGACCCGCCTCAAGGAACTGGAGCGGGAGAACAAGGAACTCAAACAGCAGGTGCTCGGCCTGCAAAAGCAACTCGAGGAACTGGAAGCCGAAAGGAAGGCCGCCGCGAACCGGAGCCGGGCCCAGAAGCTTCTGCGCAAGATCGAGAAAAACGGTCTGTCCTTCGAGTCCGACGAGGAGCGCGAGCAGGAACTCACCCGCCTGGCCGGACTCTCCGACGACGCCTTCGCCGCCAGCGAAGCCGCTTTCGAGCGGATGCTTAAGGCCGGGCCCCGCGCCCACGCCGACGACAAGGACTCCAAGGACCGAGGAGCCGGTGCGGAAACTGCGAAGGCTTCATCCGGCGGCGACGATCCGCCCCTGCGCAGCGACGCCGGCGTCCGTCCGAAGGACGTGGAAGACAAAAAGACGAGTCTCGAGGACCGGCTGAAGAGCGGCTTCATGGCCGCCTATCGGCAGCGGGTGGCAAGCGCGACCGGCGAACCGGTTTCGACCAACTGACAAAGGAGGAATGACCATGGCTTTCATCAATCCCAATCACCGGGGCCTCGCCTACGGCGACGGCTACCTGCAGGGCGACGGCCAACTCGGCCAGGTGGTGAGGATCGTCGGCAACGACCTCTTCGCCGTGAACACCACGCCGACGGCCAAGTCCTTCGGCATTCTGATCAAGGACTACAAGAACGGAGAGATGCCCGGCATCTACTGCATGGGCGGCGTCTACGAGACCGACGTCTTCGAAGGGACCGTGAATCCCGGCGACGACCTGAAGGTTTCGGCCAACGGCAAACTCACCGCGGGCGTGCAGGCGGGCGAAGAAGTCATCGCCCGGGCCGTCTCCGTCTCCGGCGGAACGATCAAGTTCCGGCTGCTCATTTGATTAAAGGAGGAAAACGATATGGAGACGATCCGCATGAACGTGCACAGCCAGGAATACATGGAGACTATGGCGCGCCTGATGTCCGAGGCGCTCGAGTCCCCGGAGGGGATGCGCGCGCTGGCCGCGGCCATCGCCGAGCCCATCGAACAGGAGATCAAACGCAAGGAAATCTCTTCGCTCCTGCTCACGAAGCACACCCTGCCCAAGGGTGAGCGTCCTCTTTACCAGAAGAAGCCCAAGGTCAAGGCCTACTGGATTTCCACCGAGGGCGAGGCTCAGGAGCAGGAAGTCGGCAAGGACGAAGTGGAGTTTCCCACCAACCGCATCCATTCCGCGCCCATGGTCGACGTCTCGGTGCTCAAGAACGGCAACATCGGCACCCTGATGGACATCCAGACCGCGGCCGCGGACGAAATCCGCAAGGAGATCGACAAGCGGACCATCACGGTGCTTTCGGCGGCGGTGCCCGCGGCCAACACCGTGGAGGTGACCGGTGCGACCCTCACCGAGGAAGCCCTCAACGAGGCGATCTCCATCATCGAGGACCTCGAGTTGACGGTGAAATACATCGTCATGCGGGGCCGCCGCTTCAATGACCTGCGGGGTTGGAACCTCGACCCGGAAACCAAGTCCGAGTTGCGTGCCAAGGGGCTGATCAAGAACTACGGGACCGGCGGCATTCTGTTGACCGCCGCGCAGGCCATCGACGAGGTGCTGCTCATCCCCGACGAGGAGGTGGGCAAGTTGCCGGTGCGCGAGAATCTCAAGACCGAAGCCATCGAGCAGAAGACCCGCTTCAAGACGGGCTGGCTCGTCTGGTCGGAACTGGGGCAAGGCATCACCCGCCCGGACATTCTCGCCAAAATCAAAATTCTCGGCTGACGGAGGTGAACCGTGACCGTGAAACTGAAGAACATCCGGCCGGGAGTTTTGATCATCGCCGATGTGAAGCTGCGCCTCGATTCGGGCCAGGCCTTCGAAACAGACTCGATCTCCCCTCAGATGGAGTCGGCATTGTCCGCGGGAAGGCTCGCCCGGATGGACGGCAAAGACGATCCCCGGAAACGGGACGAAAGCCCTCCGACCGGTATTCAAGAGGAAGACCTCTCTGGACTCACCGCAGCCGAAGCTATCTCCCGGATCGGCACGGAAGGCGATCCCGACAAGCTCAAAGCCCACCTGGCGGGTGAAAAACGCAGGACGGTGATCGACGCCCTCAAGAAGCGGCTGACGGAGGTGGAAGGTGGCGCTGGCTGATCTCGTCGCCGTTCTCCGGACCGATCTGTCCGATCCACAGGGCGAGTTGTTCACCGACGATGTCCTTTCCCGCTGCATCCTGAAAGGCGTCTATCGTCTGGCGCGCGACCTGGAAACCTCTCTTTCCATCGTGAACGGAGAGGTGGTTCCGGAGCCGGAAGGCGAACCGCGCGAGCTGCTGCTCCTGTTGGGCCAGATTCATGCCTGCCAGGTCATGCGGGCTCAGACCGCCAACGCCTTCGCCTTTTCAAGCGGCGACAAGCGGGTGGATAAAACCAAGCAGCCGGAGCACTGGGCCGGGCTCGAGGAAGACCTCAAGGCCGTGTACAAACAGCGGCTGAGTGAAATCAAACCGGGAGCCGCCGCATCCCCCGAGGACTACATCATCACGCCCGGAGGACTCGCGCCGGTCATCTACGATCAAGGAAGCGAGCTTGAGCTGTGACCCTGCTGAGCGATCCCGAGAAAGCGGCGGCCTCCGGGGACGTGAGAGAGCTGATCCTGGCAAGCTCACAGGAAGCCGCGTTGCTGCGTGCAGTCCCCGGTGAGCGATTGTATGGATCGGACGACGCCTCGTTCACTGAAGTGGAGACCTTTCCTCTCGAGTTCATCGAAACGCCTCCGGAAGATCTCGCCAACAAGATCGATGCCACGGCCTGCGTGCTCCCCGGTCTGGACGTGAGACCGGAAGACCGGGTGCGTAGCGGCACAGACGTCTTCCGGGTACAGACCGTCGTGGAAGAGCGTCTCTTCGGCGTCGTGACCCACAAGGTGCTGAAACTGGTGCGTCAGCATGGGAGTTAAGCGCTTCGGAGATTGGGACAAAGCGAAGGCGAAACTGGCCGCCAATCCGGGAGCCCGGCTCGCTCTGGCGATCCGGCAGGCGACCATCAAGAACGCCCTATTCCTCGTCCGCGAAATCAAACGCGGCATCCGCTCCCAGGCACCGGGCGGCAAGGCGTTCGTCAAGCTGGCCGAGAGCACCATCGCACGCAAGGGCTCCAGCAAGGCCCTGATCGACACCGGCTTCCTCGTCAATTCAATCACTCAGCGCATCCTCGCCGACCGGGCTTTCGTGGGACTCCTGCGCGGCACGGTCAACAAGGACGGCGACGATCTGGTGAACATCGGCGCGGTGATGGAATACGGAGCCACCATCCAGCACCCCAACGGCGCGGTGATCGTCATCCCGCCCCGTCCCTTCCTGCATCCCACCATGGAAAAGTACCGCGAACGGATCATCGAGAACTACCGCCAGGCGATCCGCTCAGCTCTCTGATCCCTGCCGACACTTCCCGTCCGCCTCCGGTAGGTATCCAGCGGAAACAGTCGCTCGAACCGGAGGAACCGGATTTGGAAACCGTTCGCACAGTCGTTGAAAACCTGATCCGCCTGGTCAAGGCGGAGATCGACCCGGACGCCCTGCTCGTCGCCGCGGACAACGTCTTCGAGGTGCCCAACGTCCCGAGCTTGATTCTGCAGGGACCGACGCTGGCGGAAAACGGAGACCGACGCACCATGGCCCGTATGCAGGAAAAGGACATCCCGAACCTCGTTTATGAGGAGTGCCGGTATCCCCGGCTCTACCACCTCGACTTCGACGTCATCGTCACCGCCGGCCACGAAGGTGAACTGCTGGACCTCCAGGAAAGAGTGGCCCGTTTCTATCAGCTCCACCCGATCCTGGCCGTGGAAGACCGAGGCTTCCTCAACCTGACGGAGATCGTTCCCTTGGGCGGATTGCGACGGGTGAACCTGTCGAACCTGCGCCAGGGCAGCGGCCGCTGCCGGATCGAGGACTGTCCGGTTTACGACGGCCTCGTCAAAACGGGCCCGCTCATCAAAGACCGGCGGTTCGAGTTCCGGGACGGCGTCGAGGAGGATCGGCTCCATACCCCATGAAACAAGGAGGAACTACAGTGATCGAGATCAAGAATCTTCTGTTCCAACCGCTCACGTTCCACCTCGCGGGAGGCGGCCGGGGGCTTCATCTGAACCCCCGCGAGCGCAGAACGCTGGGCGAGGGCGACATTTCCCCTGAGATCGATGCCGCGGCAAAACGGGGCTTCGTGTCGCTGACGCCGGTGACGCCGACCGCCTCCGTACCCGAGACGCCGCGGGAAGAGCTGGTCGAGACCGAGACGGAGAGCACCGGCGCAAACGGCGGCAAGCGTCGGAAACGGAGGTAACCCATGGGCACATATCTTTCACCGGGCATCTATACCCGCGAAGTCGACTTCAGTTTCTACGTCAAGCAGATATCCACCTCCTCCTGCGGCATGGTGGGCGTGGCCGAACGCGGCCCGATCAATAAGCCCGTGCTGGTCACGAGCTGGGAGCAGTTCATCAACAAATTCGGCTCCTACCTGCAGGCCGGATACCTCGCCTACGCCGCAAGGGCTTTTTTCGATAACGGCGGCTCCGTCCTTTTCGTGAACCGCATCGCCCATCTGACCGATCCCACGGATCGGAACACCCTGACCGCCGTGAAGGCGCAAGCCGTCCTCAAGGACCGGCGCGCCGCGACTGCGTCACTCGCAACCGGCACCGTCGGCACGGATCGCATCGCGTGGCGGGCGATTCAGCTTGGTGCCGCGGGAAACGCCGTCTCCGTCGAACTCGTCGCTACGGGAAATGACACCCCTTTGTCTATCGGCGTCCTCGGACAGGCCGTCACCGTGAACCTGGCCACCGACGGGGCTGGCGATCCTGTATCCACTGCGGACCAGGTGGTCGCTGCGCTCGTCGGTTCTGCGGAGGCCTCCGCGCTGGTCACGGCGGAAACGCAAGACACGGGCATCGTCCAAGCCGCGGCCACGGCGAAACTGTCCGGAGGCATGGACGCGATGGACACACTCAAGGTACGCGCGGCCGATGAAGGAACCTGGGGCGCACGGCTCTCCGTTCAGGTAGAAGACGGTTCTCTCGATCCGAGCGGCGCGTTCAACCTGGTGGTCCGCCACAAGGGTGAAGTCGTGGAGGTTTTCAAGGACATCTCCATGGACGAAGCGGCTCCGAATCATGTGGAGTTGGCTGTCAACGAACGGTCGGACTTCATTACCGTCGAGGACCTTGGAACGGCATCCGGCCTTCCGTCGGACCGACCGGTGATCGGTGTGTTCGATCTTTCGGGAGGAGACGACGGTCTTACGGGGCTGGACGACGCCGACTACTCGGGCGATCCGTCCCAGCACACCGGGTTCTACGCTTTCGACGAGATCGACGCGCTGAATCTGATCATGGTTCCGGGCGTCACGACCGCCGAGGTGATCCACGCCGGCATCACCTACGCGGAAAACCGCCAGGACCTCATGCTTCTGGCCGAAGCGCCCATCCACCTCGAACCCCTGGAAGCGGTGGATTTCCGCAAGGGCCAGGGAATGTATTCCCACGGGGCGTTCAACTCGTCTTATGCCGCGCTCTACTATCCCTGGATCGAGATCAACGATCCGGTGACCGGAAAGCGCAAACTGGTTCCCCCGAGCGGAGCCGTGGCCGGATGCTACGCCCGCAGCGACAAGAAGACCCATGTCTGGTACGCACCCGCGGGCATCGACCGCGGCCGGGTCTTCAACGCCTTGTCCCTGGGCTACAAGACCAGCCGGGGCGAGCGGGACGTCCTCTATCCCGAAGGCGTCAACGTGATCGCCTCCTTCCCCGACAGCGGCATCAACATCTGGGGGCAGAAGACGCTGCAAAGCCAGCCCTCGGCCCTCGACCGCGTGAACGTGCGACGGCTGATGATGTTCATCGAGGAAGCTATCGCCGAGTCCTCGCGCTTCGTGGTCTTCGAACCCAACAACCCGCAGACTTGGCGGGCGCTGATCCGGTTGATCAACCCCTTCATGCAGGACATCAAGGACAAAGGCGGCCTCTACGACTTCGCCGTCCAATGCGACGAGGAGACCAACACCCCGGCCGTGATCGACCGCAACGAACTCGTGGCGCGCGTCTTCGTCAAGCCGACCAAGACGGCGGAATTCATCGAGCTCAACTTCGTGCTCACCGCCACGGGGTCCGATTTCAAAGAGATCTTCAAAACCGGGTAAGGAGGTAAGTCATGCGCAGCGGCAACATGCCCAAGAGTCTGTATCAGAACTGGCAATTCGCCGTCGAGGTGAACGGCTTCGACGTGGCGCTCTTCAAGAAGGGCCAGGAACCCAAGACCGAGTTCGAGGAGGTAGCCTTCGCGCCCGCCGGTTCCATGTTCGACCAGAAGGTGGCCGGTCGGGTCAAGTTCGAGGACATCACCCTCGAGAAGGGGATTCTCCAGGACGGTTCCGACGAGGCCGCCAGGGAGTGGATCAAGAAGCAGGTGGACGTCAACGCCGTGGTCGGCGGCCTGCCCAACGACTACATGCGCGACATCGACCTCGTCCGCTACGACCGAACCGGCAACGAAACGCGACGGTGGACCCTGCACGGCGCGTGGATCAAGGTCCTGGAGTACGACGAACTCGAGGGCGCGAACACCGACAACACTATCGAGAAGCTCGCCATTTGCTTCCAGTATTGGACCTGATCCGAGGAGGTAGATCATGCACACCTTTGAATTGCCGAGCGGCCTCGAGATCGAGCTTCGGGAGATGACCGGGGCCGAGGAGGAATTGCTCACCAACCAGCGTCTCATCCGCACCGGCGACGCCGTGAATCAGGCGCTCAAGAACTGCATCGTGCGGCTGGGGGACAATGACGAACCGACGGTGAAGGATGTGCTCGACCTCCTCTCCGGAGACCGGTTGTTCGTTCTTGTCCGGCTGCGTCAGATCTCCCTCGGCGACGAGGTCGAGCTGGAACTGACCTGCTCGAACACCGCCTGCCGGGCGTCGAACGCCGTCACGGTCAACCTGGAAGAGCTGGAGGTCACGCCTTACGGAGAGGAAAGGGAATTCGCCTTCACGCTCCCCGGCTCCGGGCGCAAGGTCCGGTTCGGCTATCTGGACGGCAACAAGGAAAAACGCCTGGCCGCTCTCAAGGAGCCTTCCATCTCCTCGGCCATGCTGATCCGGATCATCGACGTGGACGGCGCGCAGCCGACCAAGAAGCTTATGAACGATATGTCGATGCGTGACCGAAGCGCCCTCCGGCAGGAAATGCTGCGGGTCGACGCGGGTGTCGACACAACCGTGGAGACCGACTGCGAATCCTGCGGGATGCGTATCCGCACGCGGCTGGAGGCGGAACCGGGTTTTTTGTTCCCCGGAGTTCGCTTGTAAGGGACGCGTTTTTCCTCGCCTACGGCGGGCTCCACTGGAGTTTCTCGGAAACGCGGGCGCTGCCGCTCTCGGTCCGCCGCGAATTCGTGGAGGCCCTGGAGCGGCAGCTCGCTTTTGAGCGTGAAGAACTGGAGCGCAGGCGCACATGAACGGAGATCTTGGACTGGGCATCATCGTTTCGATGAAGGACGCGTTCTCGCAGAACGCGGGCCGGGTCCAGTCGTCCATGCAGTCGCTGGACGCGACGGTGGCCGCCTCCAGCGAGCGCATGACGCGCAATCTCGACCGAATCCAGAAAGGCACCATGATGATCGGCGCGGGCCTGGCGCTCATGGCCGTGCCCGTCGGACTCGTGGCCTCCACCGCCGCGACCCAGAAAGCCCTGGGCGAGATGGCATCGCTCGGAATCAAGGACCTTCGCGCTCTCGAGGACGCCTCCGAGAGCTTCACCAATACCTGGGCCGGTTACAGCAAGGCCGAGTTCATCAGCGCGGCCTACGACGTCAAGTCTGCTCTATCCGCCTTGAGCGACGAAGCCGTGGGCACTTTCTCCGCTATGGCAGCCCTGACCGCGAAAGCCACGAAAGCCAGCATCCAGGAGATGGTCGGCACCTTCACCACCGGGTACGGCATTTTCAAACCGATCATGGCGGACATGACCGACATGGAGTGGGCCAAGGCCTTCTCCGGGGCCATGGCCCAGACCGTGGCGTCGTTCAAGACCACAGGGGCGCAGATGGCGGAAGCCGTCAAAAACATCGGCGCTGTGGCCGCCTCCTCCAACATCCCGCTGCAGGAACAGCTCGCCATTCTCGGACAACTGCAGACCACCATGCCCGGTTCGGAAGCCGGAACACTCTACAAGGCTTTCATCATGAAGGCTGCCGAAGCCGGTGAGCAGTTGGGGCTGTCCTTCGTGGATTCCACGGGGAGACTCAAAGGGGTCATCCCCATTCTCCAGGAGATCAAGTCGCGATTTCCTGACCTTACCCAAGCCGCCGCGCAGGTGCAGATCAAGAAAGCGTTCGGCTCCGACGAAGCGGTGAAGTTCCTGCTTCAGATGTCCCAGGGGATGGAGTCTCTGGAGGGCAACATCAGCTCCATCGAACAGGCGATGAAAAGCGGCACCGCCGTCACCGAGGAAATGGCGCGGGCCATGAACATGGACATCGGCAGCCAATTCCAGCTTCTGCGCCAGCAGGTCGGAAACCTCGCTGAAATCCTCGGCCGCACGCTCCTGCCGGTGGTCACACCGATCATCCAGGGGATATCGAAGGCCGTCCTGTTTTTCCAGAAGCTCGCACGTTCGATGCCGGGGTTGACCAGGGTCCTTCTGACCTTGTCCATGGCTCTGGGTGCCGTGCTGGTCGTCGTCGGAGGAGTGATCGCCGCGGCCGGGACCATCGGCCTGATGCTCCCCGCCATCAAGGCCGGGCTTGCCGCCATGGGCGCGGCAATCGCCGGCGTGGGAAGCGCGTTCGCCGCATACTTCCTCCCGGTGGTCGCGATCATCGGCGGTGTGGTGCTCGCCGTCTATCTCCTCAAGCGGGCTTGGGAGACCAACTTCGCCGGCATCAGGGACACCATCCTCGGCGCGTGGGAAAAGGTTCAACTCGTGTTCCAGGGAATCCGGGCGCTCGTCACATCGCTCTCCGGTGGAGCCGGGACCATGTCGGCCGACCTGGCCCGGAAGCTCGAACAGGCCGGACTGATGGGACTGGTGGTCACGGTCTTCCGCATCTATTACCGGGTGCGCCAGTTCCTGACCGGCTTGTGGGAGGCCTTTTCGGATGCGTTCGGAAAGATCAGAGCGATTCTCGAACCCGCGGTCCGGGCGCTCATGCAGGCCTACGGCACGCTGTACAATGCGATCTTCTCGGTCCTTGAAATCTTCGGTTTGGCGGCATCTTCCGCCGATGCCTCCTCCTACCGAAGTCTCGGCGAGACCCTCGGCACGGTGCTCGGTGTGATCGCCAAGGTCGGCGCGTATCTCCTAAAGTTCGTCATCTACAACATGGCGGTTGTCATCACGGTGGTCGCCTGGGTCGTGCGCGCGGTCGTTTGGCTCGGCAAGACCATCGTCACCGCCTTCATCGAGGCGGGGAAGTTCATCTACAAGTTCTTTCTGCCGGTCCGGCTTTTGGTCGAGGCACTCCGCATGGCGGCGCGCGTCGTTTACGCGGTTTGGCAGGTCCTCACCGGTGACCTTTCCGTGCTCGACGGGCTCAAGGCCATCGGTGGAGCGGTCTTTGATTTCCTGGCAACGCCGTTCCGCTGGGCCAGGGACGTGATCGTCGGTGTCTGGGATTTCATCAAGGGACTCTTCTCCGCCGTCGGAAGTTTCTTCGTTTCCGCGGCATCGGCCTTGGCTGCAGCCTTCATGAACCTGCCTCTGGTCCGAACGCTGGCCGATATCTTCGGCGCGGTCCGGGGATTCCTTTCCGGCGACACGACTTTCTTCGAGGCGGGCAAGGCGATCCTCGTAGCAGTCGGCAAGGGTATCTGGTCGGCGGTCACCTATCCGTTCGATATGCTCAAGAAGGCTCTCGGGTGGCTCCGCAGACTGCTGCCTTTTTCAGATGCGGAGACCGGTCCCCTGGCAGACCTCACCGGCTCCGGAGCGGCCATCCTTAAGACACTGGCCAAGGGAATGCTCGGCGTTTTCTCCCTGCCTGGCAAGGTGCTGGGCCTGGCGCTGCAAGGAATGCTGGACGCGGTCCGCTGGGTATTTGACGGCTTGAAAAGCCTGGGTGGCGGCATCCTCTCCGCGGTTACCTGGCCGTTCAGAAAAGGAGCGGAGGCCGTGTCCGCCGTCTGGCGTACTGTCGGCACTGCGGTATCGGACGCTTGGGACGGGCTCACAACGCTCGGTCGTGGAGCTGCAGGTGTGTTGGCCGCGCCCTTCAGTTGGATGTTGTCCGCGGCCGGGACTGCCTGGAACGGCATCGAGCAAGCGGCGTCAAGACTCTGGACCGGCATCGGCAACATCGGGCGCACGGCTTGGTCGGTGGTCAGCACGCCGTTTTCGTGGATCGCCGGTTCCGCGGGAGCGGCCTGGGACCGGGTTCAAACCTCCGCCGGCGCGGCCTGGGATGGAATCGGCAACCTACTGCAAGGTGGATGGAACCGACTCGGTTCGCTGTTCCAGTCGTCCTGGTCGCTCCTCTCCGCACCATTCGACTGGATCGCAGGAACCGCTTCCTCCGCTTGGAGCCGGATCACCGGCACGGCGTCGACGGCATGGGACACCCTCAAGACCATGGCACAGAGCGCCTGGGAGTGGATCAAGGCCCCTTTCGAGGGGCTGGCATCGGTCGCATCGTCCGCATGGGAACAAATCAAGACCGCCTCATCGAGCGCCTTCGGGTCTCTGGCGTCCAGCGTGTCCTCGTTGGCGGGCTCGGCCTTTGAAAGCGGCAGGGCGTTCATGACCGCGGTGGGCGACGGCATCAAGTCCGCCGTGAGCGCGCCGTACCAAGCCGCAAAGTCGGCCCTTTCGTTCGTGCGGAATCTGCTGCCCTTTTCCGATGCCAAGGAAGGCCCGCTCGCTGACTTGACCCGAAGCGGTGCGGCGCTGATTCAGACCCTGGCCGGAGGCATCACCAAGGCTGCGTCCGCGCCCGCCGAGGCCATGAGCCGCGCATTCGGGTTCATGACCGGGCTGACCGGCAAGATCGCCGCTCCGGCCATGTTGGCGGGAACCCTGGCGCTCACACCGGTTATGGCGGCAGAAGCACCGACGCTTGCCTCTTCCCTGGAAAGCACCGGAGCGGCGGTTCCGATGGAGCGACCGGCCGCTTCTCTTCCCACCGGCCAGGCCCGTCTTCTTGGTGAGACCAAAGGAGCGCTCGGTCCGGAGTCCGGCATGCCCGCATTACCTCCGGGAGAGACGCTTCGCCCGGTGCTCGAATCCTTGCTGGCGAAATTAGACCAGCTCGGCGAGCGGCCCATCGAGGTGTCGGTGACCACGATGCTCGACGGACGGCAGGTGGCCCGTTCCGTGTACCGGGACCTGCGCGAGCGCAAGATCAAGAACTACGAGACGCTGTGAGGAACGCATGAAACGGGTATTCATTTGCAGCCGGTACGCCGGGGACGTTCCCCGGAACACGGCGACCGCCGAACGGCTCTGCCGGAAGGCGGTGGAGCGCGGTTGCGCACCCTTCGCGCCGCATCTTCTCTACACGCGCTTTCTCGATGACGGGAAGACCTCCGAGCGCGAGGCAGGCATCGCCTGCGGCCTGACGTTCATGGAGATCTGCGACGAGGTCTGGGTGTTCACCGGCGAAGGCCTTTCCGACGGCATGCGCCGGGAAGTCGATCATGCCCGACGTCTGGGCAAGCCCGTGGTCGAACTGGAGGTGCTGTAGCCGTGGCTTGGGACCGGAAAGAGATCACCGCGTACTTGGTGGACGTGGATACGGGCGACTACCTCGATTTCCAGTACAACCCGAACGACATCGTCGACGAGAAGAGCACGGCCTATGCGGCCATCAAGATTCCGGGCATGAGCCATCCCCGCTACCAGTACGTGGCCGGCGAGCCGCGCAAGATCGGCTTCAAGCTGGTCTTCTTCAAAGGGTCCGTGAAGGAGTCGGTGGACTGGCTGCGCTCTCTGCTCTATCCCGAACACGCCGGAACCATGCTCCAGAACGCCCCGCACCGGGTGATCTTCATGTTCGGAGACCTTTATCCGGGCGTGCTTTGCGTCGTCCGCCAGGTGAAGGCCCGGTTCTTCCACATGTTCGACCGGGACAACCTGCTGCCTCAGCATGCCGAAGTGGACGTGATGCTCGAGGAATACATCGATCAGTCCGTGGACTATTCGGAGGTGCGCGGATGATCGGACGGCGATCCAGATACGCGGCATCCATTCTCTACACATCGGGCGACGGGGATTTTCTGGGCACGCGTCTTCCGACCGAGGACAAGCCGCGCCCCGACGACCGGTTTCACACGGTGATCGAGGGGGACCGGGTCGATTTGCTCGCCCATCGCTATCTGGGACAGGCCGATCTCTGGTGGATCATCTGCGACTACAACGACATTTTCTTCCCCCTGGACCTGACGCCGGGGACCATCCTGCGCATCCCATCGGCGGAACACGTCAGCATGCGGCTTCTGGACTGAGTCCCCGGACTCGTCCATCTATCCCGACACCTCGCGCCCCGCGCCGGTAAGTATCCGGTGGAGTCCGCCCTTCAGGCGGTCCCACTGGAGACCGGTGCATGGATATCGACACCTTCAAACCGACCTTTCTGATCCAGATCGAGGGGCAGACCCTCTCGGCGGACATCACGCAGGAGATCACCTCGTTCGTCTTCGAAGACAACGAAGAGGAACTCGACGTCCTGGAGTTGGCGGTCACCGACCGGAACCTCCAGTTCGTCGACGATCCCCTGTTCCAGGAAGGCAACGAGATCGTCGCCCGTTTCGGATATGTCGGCAACCTCTCGCCGCGGAAAAAAGCCGTCATCAAGGACATCGACTACGACTTCCCGGAAGACGGCGACCCGACCATTCGCATCAAGGCCTACGACAAAGGTTTCAAGCTGGCCGGGAAGGAGAACCAGAAGGTCTGGCAGAAGCCCGCGCCCGGCATCCTCTATTCCGAGATCGCCGAAGAGATCGCAGGGACCAACGGCCTCACTCCGGTGGTCACGCCCACGAAAGCCCGCCATCTGCGCGTAACCCAGAGCAACGTTTCCGACGCACAGTTCCTCAAGGAACTGGCCGGAAAGGCGCGCGACAAGGACGGCGACGGCGTCACCGGATACGTCTTCTACATCCAGGACGACGAGCTGCATTTCCATCCCCGCGATCTGGACAAGAAGCCCGCCGCGATCCTCGAGTACTTCACCGACCGCAAGGGCGTTCTGCGTTCCTTCCGCCCCTCGACGCAATCACAGGGGGCCAAGGGTGCGGGAGTCGAGACCAAGGCCGTGGGCGTGGACCCCCGCAAGAAGGAGCCGGTCGAGCACAAGGCCAACAACGAGACGACCCCGGAGCGGACATCGCTCGGCAAGCGGACCTACCTGGTGGACGGGAACACCGGCGAGGGGGCGTTCAAGGAGCAGGAGTCCGGGCAGGTGGTCCCCACCTTTGACCGTTCCGAGGGCTTTCACGAGGAGCCGCGACAGGAACCGGCACAGGACCTCTCCGAGGGGAAGTTCCGCGAGGCCGAGCTCCGCCAGGTGGAAGCCGACGCGGTGACCATCGGCATCCCCGCGCTGCGCGCCAAGCAGAACGTGGAGGTCAAAGGCGTGGGCCGCAAATTCTCGGGCGTCTACTACTGCCATTCGGTCCGCCACGCTTTCGGCGAGGGCGGATATCACTGCGAACTGAAACTCAAGAAAAACGCCCTGGGCAAAGGGGCCGGCGACAAGTCGGACGAGGCCAAGGGCAAGCAGAACGACCAGGAAGCGCCGCCCACGCCGAAGGAAGAGCCGCCGCCGATGGTGACCATCGACGCGGACAGCGGGCGGAGGTTGTAAGGAGGAAAAGCACATGGGAGATTTGAGTCGGAATTTCTCGAAGAGCGAGTTCGTCTGCCGGTGTTGCGGCAGGGCCGAGATCGATGAACGCCTCGTGGATGCGCTCCAGGAATTGCGCGACCTCGCGGGCGCTCCCGTCCGCGTCACCAGTGGCTATCGCTGTCCCGAGCACAACCGGGCGGTAGGAGGTGCAAAACAGAGCCGGCATTTGCTCGGACATGCCGCGGACATCGTGATCAAGGGCTTGTCCGTCGCCGGAATGTACGAACTCGCCGAGCAGGTGGACGCCTTCCGCGAGGGCGGAATCGGCGTCTACCCGGAGCAAGGATTTGTCCACGTCGACATACGCGAGGGGCGGACCCGCTGGGGGAACCTCGACGGCAAATACGTTTCGTTCGAAGAAGCCATGAAAACCAACGGAGGTGAACGCAATGCAACAGCTTGAACAGATTCTGACTTTCGTCCTGGACCACAAGGAACTCATCGCGACCTTGTTTGTGACGCTCGTTACCGTCATCAAGCTCACGGCCTGGGGCCGGGCCAAGGCCTCGGCACTTGACGCGGTGATCGGCGTCATCGAGCGGCTCGGAGCGAAAGAGGTCAAAACCGGCATCGCCGGCCAGGAACTCAAGCTCGAAACCGCGGCGCAGGACGCCCTTCGTCATGCCGTGGCCAAGGCCGATCCGAAGAAGACGCCGGACAGAACCGTCACCCGCATCGTGCGCGAGGTGCTTCGGGGCTTCCTGCCGCTGAAGTGATCCGGAGGAAGACGTGATCGAGACACAGGACCGCCAGCACGAGGAACGCTACAAAAACCGCTGGTACGGAAAGTATAGAGCGTTCTTGAGGGACAACAACGATCCGGAGCGGCTCGGCCGCTGCCGACTCGAAATTCCTGCCGTGCTCGGCACCGGCAAGGAGAACTGGTCGGATTGGGCGTGGCCCTGCTTTGCCTACGGAGGCAACGAAGACATCGGCGTGTTTCTCGTCCCCGAGGAAGGAGCTTCCGTCTGGGCCGAGTTCGAGGGCGGCATCGTCCAATACCCGATCTGGTCCGGCGTCTGGCTGGCCAAGAGCAACCCCGGCGAACAACCGGAGGAATCGAAGCGCCTGTGCTCCGATCCGACCTGCATCGACTGTGAAGACAAGGTCGAGCACAAGCCCGATCGGCGGGACGACCTGGAGCACAAAAAACACCACAGCCACCCGCCGTACTACTGCCCGCGCCGCAAGGTTCTGCTCAAGACCGAGACCGGCCACACCATCGTTCTCGACGACCGGGACGAGGAGGAGTTCCTCAAGGTCATCGACCGGGCCGGACAGATTCTTCACATGGAATGCCGCGTGAAGCGCGACGTTCAGATCGGCAATGCGCGCCGCCGGGGAACCAAGGACGCCGAGCAGGGCGATCAGCTCGACATCGACTCGGACATCAAGGACCAGAAGGCCCGCATCGAGATCACCGATCTGTGCCGCCAGTTCGTGCGCTGGGAGGCGTGGAAGGACAAGGAGAAAATCCATATCCAGTCCTGTGACAAGTCCCGCGCCCGCTGGCAAAAGATTCTTATCGACACCACCAAGGGCAAGGAAAAGGTGCACATCTGGGGCCTCTGCGGCACCCAGGAAATCCTCATCGATTCCACCGCCGGGACCGAGATGATCCGCCTGGCCGACAAGGCCGGCCAGGTGGTCGTGATGAACGCGGCCGCCGGTCAGGAACGCATCCAGGCCGTGGACAAGTCAGGAAGCGTGATCCTCATGGATGCCGTCATGGGGAACATCGTCATCCGATCCTCGAACAAGGTGCTGATCAACCCATGATAAGCAACGAAATGACAAGCCCCGCGGCATCCCTGGTCATAACCGTGCATGACGGCGAGCGTTATCTCGCCGAGGCGGTCGAAAGTGTTCTGGCCCAAACCCGGCGGGACTTCGAACTGGTCGTCTGGGACGACGGTTCGACTGACCGGACACTGGAGATCGCCGGTGACTACGCCAAGCTGGACGACCGAGTTCGCGTCGTCGCTGCGAAGTATCTGGGCCGGACCCCGGCGCTCAAGGCCGCGATTGCAGAGACGACCGCGCCGTACCTCGGCTGGGTCGACAGCGACGACATCCTCGCCGCGACGACGCTGGAGGAGACCGCCGCGGTTCTCGACCGGGAATCCTCTGTAGGTCTGGTCTACACCGACTACGTGACCATTGGGGAGGACGGCAAGGCACGCGGCTACGGCAATCGCTGTCGGATTCCCTTCTCCAAGGACCGGATGCTTCTCGACTTCATGACTTTCCATTTCCGCCTGATGCGGCGCTCGGCCTTCGACGCGGCGGGCGGCATCGACGAAAGCTTCCGTTGCGCCGAGGACTACGATCTCTGCCTGCGCATGGCGGAACTGACCGAGGTCCGTCACATCCGCAAACCGCTCTATTACTACCGCATCCATGCGGACTCGATCTCCCAGCGCATGCGGATCGAACAGATCCACTGCGCCCGCGACGCCGTGACCCGGGCGCTGGAACGGCGCGGCCTGTCCGACCGGTTCGAAATCGATCTGCAGATACGCGGACGCTTTTCGCTGAGAAGGAGAAAGCCGAATGGATGAAACCCGACATGACAGCGCCCCGTGCGACTGGAACCAGAGCGAGCGATTGCTGGCCAGGACCTTCGAATCCTGGCGGGCCGAATTCCGGAGCATCCTCGAAGACCACCGCCGGGAGATTCAGGCGCGGCTCGAGAAGATCGAACGCGAGATCGAGAAAAAATCAGACAAGGAAAACGTGGACCTTCTGGTGCGCAGCATCCAGGACGATCTGCGCCGCCATACCGACGACATCAAGAACCTGCAGTCGGGTATGAACGAGAAGATGGGCGTCGAGACGATGTGGAAGGTGGTCGGCCTCGTGCTCACCGTCGGGGGTGCCGTGGGCGGCGTGGTCGGCTTTCTGGTCCACGTCCTCACGGGAAAATAACCATGGCAAGGCCTCAGGCGAGACTCGGCGACATCTCCAGTCACGGCGGCGTGATCGTCACCGGTGCGCTTCGCACCGTCGTCAACGGAAGGCCCACTGCACGCCTGGGCGACCTGCACGTCTGCCCGATTCCGGGCCACGGCGTGACCCCCATAGTGACGGGCAGCCTCGACACCGCGACCGAGGGACTGCCGAACGCCCGCATCGGCGACATCACGGCCTGCGGCGCGATCATCGTGACCGGCAGCCTGAACACGAATGACGACTGAGGACCGAGGATGGATTACGAGGAACCACAGTTTCACTACTGGGACGTCTTCCCCAAGGCGGTGAAGGTATCGCTCACCGGCTGGTCGGTGACGATACCGCTTTCCGTGCGCGGCGCTCCCACCGGCCAGATCGAGTTCGAATCCGCCGATTCCAATATCGCCTGGGTGGATGAAGACGGAAGACTTAACCTCGGCTGGCAGGCGGGCGCGACGGTCGTCATGGCTTACGACTCGGAGAATCGGGACAGCGTCCGCTACATCCAGGTGGAGGTCGTCGATTACGGACAAGGCGGAGGCGGAGGATACGACGGATATGGCTATGAGTATCCAGAATAACTCTCCGGTGCCTTTCTGGGAAGTTGCTCCCTCCCTGATCAGGGAGCCCTATCGGGAGGCGGAACAAGCGGTCCCGGTGGCGGTGATCGGATCGCCGGGGAGCGAGGTACGGTTCGAGTCCCTCCATCCGGAAATCGCCCGAGTCGAGAACGGCGTTCTGCGCTTCGGCGCGACACCCGGGGCTACGGTCATCGTCGCCGAGGCGATCCATGGCGAAGTGGTGTCATCCCGCAGATATATCCAGGTCGATGTGGAGAAGCCGAAAACCGCGGCGGTGCTCGACTGGAGGCCGTCCGGCTATGTGGAACTTCTGCCGGATGGAACCTGGCATTTCTACTATTTCTCCGGTTGGTACGACGCCTCCGGCAGCAATATCCGCGTGACCGGAGAGCTTGCATCGGAGGTGACCCTGGACCGGGGCTACCTCCTTCGGTTCGACGTCTGGGGTGAAATCGAAAGCGTGGACGGACACTACTTCGACCAGCTCGAGCTGTACGTGGACGGGTGGTTCATGAGGAGCTTCAATCCGACTTACGACATGAACGGCGCTCCGCTGCAGCCGTACCCCGTTCCGCGAAGGACCGAGACCATCGACCTGTCTCAGTTCACGGGCGGCTCTGTCACGCTGCGGTTTCTTTGGGACACGGGCGACGGCCTTTACCAGAAGTTCGACGGCTGGTTCGTGCAGAACATCGAACTCATACCTATCGGGAGTTGACGGAACATGGTTGTCGGAAACGGATACGGAGAAGAGGGCGGCGGGCCGATTATCGAGCAGACCAGTTCGTCGCCGTCCCATTACGAGATCATGGCGCTGGCGCGCCTGCTCGCCGACGGGCTCGGCGTGACGGACGGCGAGGGTGAGGAGCCCTATCTCCGACAGATTCGAAACAGCCTAGCCGAGATCAAAGGCATTCTGCAGCAGAGTCACGACGCCTCCGAAGCCCTGCGGGCGGAAGCTCAAACGGTACTGGAGGCGCACGCCGAGAGCGCGCAGCAATACATGCAAGTCGTGGATCAACCCACGCCGCCGGACTTTGATCCCTTCGTCGCCATGCCGGCGGGCACCGCCGTGAGAGACCTCCCGGATGGGGGGCGACTTTTCACCCTGGCCGACGGCGTCATGGTTCGGGTGGGACCGGACGGAAGACTGACGGCCATCGGTATGGATGGCTCTGTGACCCTTCTCGAACCCGCGCGCGGCGGCGTAGTGACGCTTCCCGACGGACGGGAGCTTATGCTCAAGCCCGAGGCGGTGCGTGTGACCCACGAAGCGGCCGGGATCGAAGGGCTTCCCCTGGACATCGATCCGGTACAGACCGCGCAGGGACGCTGCCGAGTGGAGTTACCGGGCGGATACCGGCTGGATGTATTCCAGTCAGAGCGCACGGCCATGATCGGCAACCCCGCGGGCACTTCTGTGGTGCTCGGGATTTCCCGCATCGAAGGCGTGGGAGAGGATATCGAGGTTCGTCTGGTACCCGGCGGGGCCAAGGGCTTTACGGCCATGGAAAGCGGTCACAAGGGTGTCATAGAGGCCGACGGCACGATCCATGTCGCGATGTCGAGCGGGTTGGACTTGGGCATTCATTTCCCGGACAACGATGACTCCAATGGGGACCCAGGTTCGGGTGACCCGCCCCCCTGCATCTGCGAGGAGAGTGACTGATGGCTTTGGATTTTCTCGGACGCGGGCTGAAGTTCCCCTTCCGCTTTCAGCGGCGGTCCGGGGGCGCCCAGGTCTCCTCGGCCACCTCCACTGAACATGAACATATCCACGAGAGCATCATCCAGATTCTCGGCACCCGGCCGGGCGAACGCTTCATGCGCCCGGAATTCGGGTCGAGGCTCAAAGACCTGGTGTTCGAGCCGAACGACGAGGTGCTGAAGGGCCTGATCCGCCATTACGTGATCGACGCCGTGAAACGCTGGGAGAAACGGGTCGTCATCACCGGCGTCTCCTTCGACGATTCCCCCTCGAACAAGGACAGCAATCTTCTCCCGGTCCGCATCGCCTATCGCGTCATTCAAAGCCAGGTGGAAGGCAACCTGGTCTATCCCTTCTACCGCGAGCCGCGCCAATCCGCTCCGCCCCGACAGTTCCGCTCCGTCGCCGGTAAGTAACAAGCGGGTCCTCGTCCGGCTCCTCCGGTGGGACCACTTGTGACCGAACCGCAACGGATGAACGGAAATGGGCAGAGCGAGCATCGCTTACACGAACAAGGACTACGACTCCCTGCGCCGGGAACTGCTGGCGCGGGTGCCGCAGCTCACCGACCGCTGGACGGACTTCAACGCGTCCGACCTCGGCGTGGTGTTGCTGGAACTCTTCTGCGGCATCGGCGACATGCTGGCCTACTATCTCGACGCCCAGGCGGCGGAGGCCTTCCTGCCCACCGCCCGCCAGCGGCAGAACGTCATCAACCTCTGCAAGCTCATCAGCTACCGGCTCGACGGGCCGGTGGCCGCAACCACCACCTTGCGTTTCTCCCTGGCCGCGCCGCTCGAAGCGGACCTGGTGATCCCGGCAGGAACGACGTGCAGAGCCCGTCTGGAAGAAAACGACATCGTGTTCGAGACGGCCGAAGACGCGACGATCCCTCGGAGCCGGACGAGCGTCGATGCGGTCGCGCGCCAGGGGAAACGCAAGACCGAGACTTTTACGGTCGACAGGGAAACGAGCGATCCGATCATCCTGGCCGGAAAGGAAATCGCCCACGGTTCGATCCGTGTGTGGTTGCGGGATCAAGAATGGACCGGGGTATCCCACTTCCAGGAAAGCGGCTCCGACTCGCGCCACTTCATGGCCGAGACCGATGCGCTGGACATAACACGGATCGTCTTCGGCGACGGATTGCGCGGAGCGGTTCCCGACACCGGCGCTGAAATCCGCGTCGAGTACCTCGAAACCCTCGGGGCCGAAGGCAATCTCGGCCCCAACCTCGTCACGGAGCTTCTCTCGCCCATCTACCTCGACGGCGGTCTGGTTCCCCTCGCGGTAACCAACCCGGCCCCGGCGACCGGCGGAGCGGACCGCGAGACGCTGGAACATGCCCGCCGACAGGCCCCGGCCGAGGTCCGTTCGCTCTGGAAGGCGGTCACCAAGGAGGATTGCCTGGCTCTGGCGAAGGGGTTTCCCGGCGTGGCCAAAGCCCAGGTCCTCGACGTCAACGACTGCAAGAACATCCGCTACTACCAGGTCAACATGGCCGTGGCCCCGGACGGCGGCGGCCCGCCGTCAACGCTTCTCAAACAGGACCTCGCCGAATACCTGGAATCGCGCAAAGTCATCACCGTCGAGATCAACCTCTTCGATCCCGTCTACCGGCCGGTCTCGATTGACGCGGAGGTGTTCGCCTATGCCGGCGAGGACCTCGACCTGGTCCGGAGCCGTGTCGAACAGGCATTGGCGGATTTCTTCGCCTTCGACCGCATGAACTTCGGTGCACCGGTCCACTACTCGGATCTGGTAGCGCTTCTGGACGGCGTGCGGGGTGTGAGCCATGTGCGCATGTACACGCCGACCCAGGACGTCGACATCCGCGCCGGTCAGATCGCGGCGCTCGGTCAGGTCAACCTCGACGTGCGGAGGGCGTCCTGATGTCGTCCTACTTCGAAAAGAAACTCATTGACCTCCTTCCGCCGCTCTACCGCGAACGGGATGAGTCCGGCGATCTGGATGCCTTTTTCAAGGTCCCGGCCGCGAGCCTGGACGAACTCAAGGTTCTGGCCGAGCGTTTCCCCGAGATATTCGACGTCGGACGTTGCGAGGAGAGGTTCCTGCCGTTTCTCGGCGAGATCGTCGGTCACCGTTTCGATCCCACCGTTGATGCCGCCGCCCAGCGCAGGCTTATCCGAGAGGCCATAGAGATTTACCGGCGCAAGGGCACCATCCCCGCCATCGGCCGCTCGCTCGTTGACATCGGGTGGGAGGGGCGCATCGAGGAGACTTTCCACAAGGCGCTGCGCCTGAACCGCCGTTCGGTTGTAGGACGGGCGAAGCTGCCGGGGCTGATCTACAGCCTGGGCGTCTACCGTATCGACAGCGACAACCTCGTCCAGGGAGTCCGGGACGCGCTGCCCTTCCATCATCCCGCGGGCACGCGGGTGTTCTTCCTGCAGTGGCTCTACACGCTGCTGTCCATGGAATCGGATTTCGAGGCGATCATCAAGAAGGTCGTCGAGCGCGTGTGCCTCGGGCATCTGCACGAAACCTTCGTGGTCAACCACAACGCCCTGAACACGGATTACCGCCTCACCCGCAAGAACAAGACCTGGGGTTGGTGGCGGATCACCGACGGCACCACGCTCATGCAGGACATCGAGCGCGCCGCGGTGTGCGTCTCGCGCTGGCATGGCCGCTCGCCCCGGTTCCGCCTGAACACCGGCAACCTCAACATCGAACGCCTGCCGAACCTTTGGGTCAGCGAACGGCGGGCATCGTTCTGCTGCGAGATCGAGACCAAGCCCGCAGTGGAACCGGGCGTTTCGTTCATCAAGCTGGCGGGCCAGGACTTGAACCGCTCCCGCCTGAACCGCTCCGCGCAGTCTTGCCGGATCAAGTTCCGCCAGAAAGACATGCTCTCGGAAGCCGTCCAGGATGCGCCCGACTTCGCGGGAGACCGCCGCACGCACCGGTACGGTAAGCGGTCCCGGCTTTCCCATTGGTTCCGCGTCGGGCATTCGAGGCTCGGGATGGACGACAAGGTCTCCGGCGCGGCCGTGGGCCGTCATCTGTTCATCACCGCCTACGCTAACTCCCAATGGTCGGAGGTCTCCGGCGCATGGGACATCGTCGACCGCTGGCGCGCCCGCAGGCCAGGCTTCTCCCTGAACAACAAGGCGCTCAATCTCGCTGAGCTGACCGACGCCTATGTAACCGAGGCCCGGGCATCCTTCGAGATGGACGTGGACACGGGCATCCCGCGCCGAAGACGCGTGGAGACGCTCCTGCTCAACCGCCGCAGGCTGAATCACACAGGCTTGCTCCTGTCGGTGGACCGGACCCGGCCCATGCGGCTCGGCTCGATGCCGCTCAACGGGTCGGGCTTCCGCAAGTCGAAGCCGTGCCTCCGCTGGCGCTACCGGCAGCGGGACGATCACGCCGAGGCGACGGCCGGTTTCGAGGCGGCGGCGAACCAGTACACGGTCACGCAATGGCCTGCGGCATAGGAGAGATCGATGGCGATACACCTGTACGAAGACATCACATTGACCCAGCGGGTGTCCGAAGGGGACCTCGCGAACCCCGATGACGACACCTACAACGGTACGGACGGGGAAACGAAGGACAAGGAACTGTTCGTCGCCAACGAGCAGACCACCCTGGCATCCGCCTTGGCGTCGGGGGAGACATCTCTGCAACTCTCAGCGCCGCTCTCCGTCGACGGCGAAATCATCATCGTCGATGCGGAACAGATGCGCATCCTGAGCGGCGGCGGGACAACCGTCCTCGCGGTGGAACGCGGCTACGGAGGCACAACCCCGGCCGCCCACGATGCGGGTGCCGTGGTCTATTCCGGCTACGACTACACCGGGCTGGTGATCGAGCCGGTGGATGTGGCCGGCGGAGACGAGTCGGGATGGTACGCATTAGCCCTGACGCAGGCGGGACTCGACACCGCCGTCGGAGGCGCGCCGCTCAACTTGGGCGACAAGGCGCACGACGCGACACTCTCGTTCTGGCGTCGCTGCACGGTGCCGGCCGGAACACCGGTGCAAAACAAAACCGACATCAAGCTCCGGATCACCGGTACGGAAAACCCGATCTTGTAGGAGGAACGTATGGCCTATCACAACACGTCCGGTACAGCCGCAAACACGGCCGACCTGCTTGTCCGCCTGAAGGACTTTCTGGTGGGAACGGTTGGATGGTCTCTCCACGACGACCGGTCCGGCGACGCCGAGCCCAGCTATGTGCTGGCATCCACCGGCGAGAGCGGCTCCGAAGATATCTTCATCCGTTTCGTCGACGACACCGCCACCGACCGAATCGCGGTCCACGCCTACTTGTTCTGGGACGCGGTGACGCACGCGGGCGTGAAGGAGGCCTTTCACAACAGCTACAGCTACATCAAGACCGTCGACGCTTCGGCCTTCCTGTATTGGATTTACGCCGACAAGGATCATGTCTTCATAGTCACCAAGATCGTCGCCACCTACTACGGGCAATACAGCGGTCTGATCAAACGTTTCTGGTCGGGAGCGGCGGCGGTCACCCAGGCGGCGGCCGGAGCCGGTACGGACATCACACTGCAGGTCAACGACGCCTCCCTTTTCACGGTCGGCTTGAGCTACATCATCAAAGACGACGCCGGGATCGAGCGCGTCCAGGTATCCGCCGTCGATACGATTTCCATCCCCAATACGGTCACCCTGGCGAACCTCGCAAACGCCTATGCGGTGGGAGCGAAGATCGGCGAGGACCCGCAGCCGCTCGTCGTCGGCCACTACCAGTCTCCGGGCAGCTTTTACGCGCTCAACAAGTTCGACGGCTGGGCGAGCGCGGCCGGACAGGCCGGATCGTGCGGCGCGGCCCACGGCAATTTCCAGACCGCCGCCAATCCCGACCAACGTTACGGCCTGGTGACCATGTTCCCCTGGCTCGTCGCGCACACGACCGCTGCTTACAAGGAACTGCGAGGCGAGTTGATCGAGGTCTATGCCATCGGCAGCGGTGCGGCCGACTCTGAGGACGTTCTCACGTTGAGCGGGGCCTCCTACAAGATTTTCAACCTGTCCGGTCCGGGTTGGTGCGCGGTGAAGGAGTGATCCCATGGCGGTGAGGCAGGGCAATAAAAAGGAGATTGCGCCAAACGCCGGACGCCTGGCCCCGATGTTTCGGGTGGTCAGGAACGTCGGTAAGGCGAACAGAATCACCGGGAGGCTGAGACGTGGCAACCCGTAACGGAAACACTCTCTCCGTCCGTCCCTTCGCAGGGTCCGTGCTTCCGATGAACCGCGCCCAGATGCCGGCCTTTCCGGCGGTCATTTTCGAAGCCGTCGGAGCGGCGTCGACGACGCGGACCATCCGACGCGAAGCGGACGCGGCCCTGCGGATCACGGCGGAGGTGAACGCCCCCGCCGACATCCAGGCCGTGATTGTGCGGCCGGTCCTGCGGAGCTTCGATCTGCGCGGATGGGTGGTCCGTTTCCCGATGATCCTGTCCGATGCAGCCGTCCGGATTCACCGGCCGTTGGAAAGCCGGAGTGATACCCGTTTCATGGTTTTCGCGGAGATCGAGCGGACGGCGGACTCGGCCCAACTCGTGGTGCGCGAGGCGACCGGTCAAGCGGACTCGCGCCTGACCGTCTTCGCCGTGCTGATCCGCGAAGGCCACACGATTCAGACCTGAAGGAGGAATACGAATGTCACTTGGACTCATCGTCAAAACAGGCCGCATCCTCACCGCTCGGTTGCTCATGGGCGATCCCATCGAGGGCATCACCCACTGCGCCATCGGCGACGGGGACGCCACGTTCACCGACCCGCTCAATCCGCCCGCCCCGGACATCGACCAGACGACGCTCAAGAACGAGCGGGCCCGAAAAAAGCACTACAAGCGGACCTTTCTCAAGGAGGACCCGGAAGGGACGCTCATCGTCAACGGCATCCATTACATCGAAACCGGCGAGGAGACCCAGACCATAGGCGTCTTCTTCCGCTTCGAGGAGAACGAGGCCAACGGCATCACCATCCGGGAATACGGCTTCTTCGGGGGCGACGCGGCCTACATCGCCGGACTCCAGTCGGATTACGCAGCGAACGGCGTTTACCACCCGGACACCAACCCGACCGGTGAGGTGCTCGATCCCGGCTACCTGTACGAAGTGAAGAACATCCCCGATTTCAACAAGACCTCGGACACGCGCGTCGAGCTGGTCGGGGTCATCAAGATTTAGGAGGAAAGACCATGTCCATCTCACGCGATACGTTCGACCCGGCGAAAAACTACAAGCGGGTCCGCTACCACCAGGACCGGGACCTGCTTGACTCGGAGCTCAACGAGCAACAGGACATCATCAACCAAGAGCGCAGGAAGCTCGCGGATATCCTCTTCAAAGAAGGGGCCATCGTCAGCGGCTTCGGCGTGACGGTCGCGGCCAACGTGCTCACCGTGGCCGAAGGGCTGGTCTACATCGACGGCTGTCTGGAGCGCGTGCCCGGAGCGGTGCTCACCTACGACCCGGCCAAGACAAGCGGCGCGGATTACGTCTACGTCGAGCTTCTTAAATACAACTACGGATACAACCAGGACGCCGTGCTCATCAACCCTGCGACGGGTGAACCGACCGCGGAGCGGGAAAAGTGGGTCCTGTCGCTCAAGGATCATGACACGAGCGGCGAGGCGTTGCCCAACAATGTGACCCAGCGCAAGGTGGTCGCGGTCCACAAGTTCGACCGCGAGACCGGCGACGTGACGGCGACTGTCCGCGAGAAGTCGAATCTCTATCTGCAGGACCTGCTCGGGACGCTGCCCGGAAGCCGCATCACCGTGGCGTCGATCACCGAGGACCAACTCGCCTTCGCCGCGGCGGAGGGGCTGAACTCGCTTCTCCAGAATCTGGCCGAGCGGACCTTCGACCAGGCCGGCAGTTATCTGGTCAAGGGACTCGACAGCTTCATCGGCGACAACGACGGCGCGAACGTCGAGGTGATCACCAACGCGGGCCGCGCTTACATCCAGGGCTTCCGACTGCAGAAGGATATGCCCACCACGACCCTGGTGCCCAAATCCACGGCCGTCAAGTCGGTCCGCGGCGAGCAGAAGACCTACGTAATCGGCACCCGGCGCTATGCGCTCAACAACACGCCTCTCAAGGAAACCACCCAGGTGGAGGCCATCGTCGAGATCGTCTCCAACATCACCCGCGGCTCCGTCGGGGGCGGCGAGGACCTGCTCGTCCCCAACCCGGTGGTGGACATCCTCGAGGTGAGCCAGGGCGCGACGGTCTTTCAGGAAGGCGCGGACTGGCAGCAGTCCGGGAATTATGTGGACTGGCTGGGTTCGGGCAACGAGCCCGCCATCGGGACCACGTATACCGTCCGCTGGACCTATACCAAGCAGATGATTGAGGGGACGGACTACGTGGACGGAGGCTGGTTCGGACGTTCGGGCCATCCCGCGGCGGAGGAGTATTTCTACCTGGTCACCGTTCAGAGCGCCACCGGCGAGACTCAGTACGATTCCGCCAAGGTCGTTTCGCGCGATACCCTGACCGGGGAAATCAACCGCCTCTCCTGGCTGCCGGTCAGCGGAGCGACCGGATACCGCATTTACCGCGGCACGCAGAACGCGGTCCGCGCCGATTTCCAGCGTCTCAAGGACGTCGCCTCCGGGGTCACGTCGTACATCGACGACGGCGTCGATGAGATCGTGGGCGGCAACCCGCCCGCATCCAACACGAGCGGCCTGACCATGTCCCCCGTGCAGATCGAACCGGGCAATCTTTCCATCATCAACTTCGGCCGCACCAGCATCGGCGACGAGCCGGTGGGCGGTTCCAACTGCAGCATCGACTACGACTACTACATCGGCCGCAAGGACATCATCTACGCCACCACCCGCGAGATCAAACGGCTGGACGGCGCTCCGGCGGACTGGCCGAAGCTGCCCATCGTCCCGGAAGGCACGCTCGGACTGTGCAGCGTCGATTGTCCGCCGAACTCGGTTGACCTGACGGTCTTCAATTTCGGGCTGACCCGCATCACCATGGACCAGATCCACGAGATCATCAAGGACGTCGAGGACCTCAAGTACAACGACGCCCAGTTCCAGATGAACAACGAGCTGCAGAACCGGGACGCCCAGACCAAGAAGGGTGTCTATTCCGATGACTTCTCGAACGACGCCCAATCCGACATCTACCACGGCGAGTGGAGCGCCCGCATCGACGAGGTACGGCAATTCGCCGCCCCGAACCGAGCGGCCACGCCGCAGGTGCTCGAGGTGGACCCCGCCGGGAGCGACGCCCTTTTCAAGGACAGCCTCGTTCTCCTGCCGGGCACGGAGCGCGTACTCATCGAGCAGACCGATTGGTCCGAAGACAAGAACATCAACCCCTACGCCGTATTCGAGAAACCGGACGCCGCCGTGGAGGTGACGCCGAATATCGGTCGGCGCGGTCAGACAGGCGTGGCTGTGGTCGGTTCCAACTTCACCCCCGGCGCGACCGGTGTGACGGTGCGCTGTGACGGGAAGGTGGTGGCTTCGGGTCTCAGCGGCGACGCAGTGGGCAGGGTCGTCGCCTCTTTCGTCATTCCCGACGATGTCCGCAACGGCAACCGCGTGGTCGAAATGACCGACGGCACCTACTCGGCGCAAGCCAACCTTCAGGTCAACGATCCCCTGGTCATCACGCGAATCGAAAGGGTCGTGGTCAACCGCACCATCGTGCAGCGTCAGACCATCATTCAGCAGGTGCCGCCGCGCATCATCCGCGTCCCTGTCGTCCGGACCGTCTGGCGCTGGCGCTGGGTTACCCGCCGCCGGGACCCGCTCGCGCAGACGTTCAGCTTCGAGCAGAACCGGGTCATCTCCGCCGTGGGGCTTCACTTCACGCAGAAAGACGCTTCCATCCCCGTAACCATCCAGATCCGCGGCGTCACGACCGGGCTTCCCAACGAGGTCATCCTGGCCGAGAAGGTCATCGCTCCGAGCGAGATCGCCTTAGGTTCCGAGACCAAGGTCGTCTTCGACGATCCCTTCTACGCGGAGGCGAACACCAGCTACGCCGTCGTGCTGCTGACCAACAGCACCAATTACCGGGTGCGCGTCGCCACCCTGGGGCAACTGGGACAGAACGGCGTGATCACCCGACAGACCTATGTTGCCGGCGTGCTCCTGGAAAGCTCCAACGCGGAGACCTGGACCCCGCTCAACGGTTCCGATCTCACCATGAGAATCTACGGCTACGACTTTCAGTCCAGCGGAGAGGTCCGCTTCCAGCCCATCACCGGCGCGCAGTTCAGCGATCTGAACCTGGACGAATATTCATCCGCTCCTGAAGGCACCGGCATCGCATGGGAGTATTCGACCGACGGCGGCGTCCTCTGGGACGCCATCGTGCCGGCGGAAGAGGAGCGGCTACCCAACCTCGCGGCGCAGGTGCTTGTGAGAGCGATCCTCTCCTCCAACGCTCCCAACGACTCCCCTGTGCTGAACTACAAGGACGTCAACCTCATCGGTTATCTCAACGACCCGACGGGCGCGTATTTGAACCGTGAGAACGAACTCACCCAAGGTGTCTCCTCCACCAAGGTCTACACGCAGATGAACATCCCCAGCGGGACCACCATCGATTGGTTCGCCTCCAACGACGGCGGGTCAACCTGGGAACCGATGTCGATCCAGACGACGCGGGAGATCGATCAGGAGTGGACCGAGTACACGCTCACGAGAACCTTCTCCGATCCGAACGGAAACAAGGTCCGCTACAAGGCGGAGATGACCGGCAACAACCTGGTCTACCCGAGGATTCACACCCTCGGCGCGACGCTGAGTTGATCGGAGGAATGTCATGATCGTTCGAAGACAAGGCGGTTTGACCGAGTTCATTCCATCACCACAGGAGAAGCGCGACGGTGTCCTCCGGGACCATACTCTCGAACTGCTCGCCAACCTCGACGCCCGCATGCGGCGCATCGAGGAGCGGCACGGCATTGCACCGGACGCCGCGGAGGCGTTCGCCGGACTCATGGCCCGCATCCGGCGGGAGGAGGTCGAAGCCAGGCGGATCAACCGGGAACTGATGGACGCCGGATACCAGCATGAAGATTCAGCCGCGGCGCTTGCGGCGCAAACCGGGAGGACCCAACTATGAGCATCACAATCAAAAGCAACACCGATACCATACTGGAACTGCCGGGGTTCACCGGAACCCTCGGACCGGGTAAGAGCTCGGTCGTTCCGGCGATGACCCCGAACCTGCTGCGCGCTGTGGACCTCGGCCTGCTGTTGGTCCCCTCCGGAGCGGAACCGCCCGAGGGTCTGCCGCCGGTGGTGTTCGACCACCGCTACCCGCAGGTTCTGCCTCTAACCGCCGGGCGCGCTTATTATGTCCGCGTCCTTCGGTCCCCGGGCGCTTTCCACGATGGAACCCGCGCGCGAAATTTCATCGCATATTACGGCGACGGAGCGGGCATGAGCTGCGCCTTCTCCGACGACGGCTTCGCCTGGGACACGGAGAAGAAAGTCACCGGCATCGCGGCCAGCGGCTATCACGTGGTCTGCGTTCTGGAGACCGCGAACCGGCTGCGCATCCTCTACTGGAACCCTGACGTTCCCAACCAACCCTACGCCATGGCCGGTTTGCGCACCGCGGTCTGCGATCCGTCGGTCGATCCCGCTGCGTTTACGGGCGACACCCCGTGCGCCGGCGACCTGGTCACAGAGGGAAGCGTCCAGGTCTGGAACCGCGGCCATTACGGGCCGTCGTTCCTCTGGTACAACCCGCTGCCCACCTCGGGAGACGGAAAACCTTTCACCTGGCGCTACGCCATGTATTTCATCGCCTCGACCGGAGGCAACGACAGCCTCGGCTTGGCCTGTTCCGACGATGCCGTCGAGTGGAAACTGATCGGGAACGGTCCGATCCTCTCCGGCTTGATCGACCCGCAGGCCTGGGAAGGCGCGAACGGCTACGTCTCCGCCGCCCACGTGGAGCGGCTTCCGGACGGGAGATGGTGGATGCTCTACTCCGGGGGCACCGCAGGAAACGCCGGCATCGGCTACGCATGGTCCTGGGACCGCGTCCACTGGCGCAAGGCCGAAATAAATCCCGTGTTCAAGAACGGCAGCGGGCCGTTCCTCGAACGCTGCTACACGCCGAGTCTGGTCCGGGACGCCGACGGCTCGATGCTCCTTTACCGGGCGGCCAAAGATGCGACCGCCTACCGGACCTTCGTTTCCCGGTTGCGGGCTCCGGCCCTCGGCTGGAGCGACCTGCTCGGACCGGACCGGCTCGGCCAGGGGTTCACTTCGCGGGAGGCCGTCCGCCGCGGCGTCGGCACTCAGGCCGAGCGCGACGCCTCCATCCCTGCCCCGTCCATGGGCGACGAGTGGTTCAACACCGACCTCGCGGGCGGCGGCGAGTGGGAGAAACACACCGGGACGATCTGGAAGCAGACCTGATCCCCGGAACACCTCATTTTTCTCTGATCCCCACGAAATCCCGTAACCCCGCGTGTTTCCGCGGGTTACGCCCCCATGTACATAACTCATTGGAATCAAAGGATTTATGTGTCGAATTCGCCTTGCTTTCTGTTCGGAAAGAAGCCTGTATGTGTGTGAACACAAGAGCCAATCCCTTGCCGGGAACGGGCTTACAGAACGCAAGGAGAGACCATGGACTTACGCCGGATCAACTTCGGAATCGAGATCGAGACGGTCAAACGGACGCGCGAGCGGGTGGCCCAGGCGATCCAGTCGGTGGTGGGCGGCCAAGTCCGCCACATCGGCAGCCCGGGCAGCTTCGACCCCTGGGAAGTCACCGACAACCATGGACGGGTCTGGAAAGTGGTATCCGACGGCTCGCTCATCAATGTGCCGATCCACCTGCGGGCCGAGGTGGTGAGCCCCGTCCTGTCCTACGAGGACATCCCCGTCCTCCAGGAGGTCGTCCGGGCGCTGCGGGCCTGCGGAGCCAAGGTGGACGACCGTTGCGGCATCCACGTCCACGTCGACGCCACAGCCTTTGACGGTCGGACCCTCGCGAACCTCGCCAAGATCGTCTACAAGCAGGAAGCGCTCATTCTCACCGCCCTGGGCGTGAACGAGACACGCCGCCGCAACTACAGCAAGCCGGTGAGCGACGACCTCATTGCCCAGATCGAGCGCCGCCGTCCCAGGACCAGGGACCAGCTCAACCACATCTGGTACGGCTACCACAACCGGCAGCCTCAGCACTACGACAGCACCCGCTACCACGGGGTGAACCTGCACAACGTCTGGTACCGGGGCACGGTCGAGTTCCGCTGGTTCGAAGGGACGCTCCATGCGGGGAAGGTGAAAGCCTACGTACAACTGGTCCTGGCCGTGGCGGCCAAGGCGCTGAACGGCCGGGCCGCATCGAGCCGCAAGAGGTCCTTCGACCCGCAGAGCGCCCGGTACGACTTCCGGGTCTTCCTGCTCCACCTGGGGCTCATCGGCGACGAGTTCAAGACCGCGCGCAAGCATCTGATCGCCGCCCTGCCGGGGGACTCGGCCTTCAAACGCGGCAGGATGAAACCAGACGAACAACCCGCCCCAAAGGCGGAACCCCTCACGGAGGCCGGGCCCGAAACCCGGCCTCCGGCATTTACGGGAGACGAGACCGGCGGGACGCAAGGAGGCGCGTCATGAGAGTGCTGATCCGAAACACCGCCCTCAATGGGCAGCCGCTGGAAAGCGACGGCGAAATCTTCACCGGGGCGACGGTGACCGACGTGGTCCTGGCCATGAAAGGAGCCACGCTCTTTTCCGACCAGCGGGGCCTCGAGGATTACATCGATATGGTCCTGCGCAACGCCAAGATGCTGTCCGGCGTCGAGCTTACGGTCCGGGGCGATACGCCGGAGGAAAAGGCCGCATCCTTCCTGGATGCGCTGATCAAACGCGGTCTTGCCGAGGTGCAGGGCGACAAACCGGCACGGATACCGATTCCCGCCTTGGTCTGGCAGGGCATCGACGCGGTCCGGCTCTCGGGGTTGACCAACATGCTCGACCGGCCGGTCGTCGCCCGGCTGGCCGGGGAGCTCGGATATCCCGATGCCGCGCGCTGGATCGAGGAGCATCCGAAGGAATACGCCGAGGGCGTCTTCCGCGGGTTCATCGTCGATCCGCAGGGAGGGAAATCCTGATGTGCGGGCTCGCGGGAGTCATATTCGGAGAAAAGCGACGACGAGCCGAGGAGCGGGAGTATCTCGCCTGGCTCTTCACCCGCCTGCTCGTTCTGAGCGAGGAGCGCGGACCACACGCCACCGGCGCGGCATGGCTCGATGTCGACGGCGGACACCGGCTCTTCAAGCGGCCGGTGACGGCCGAGCGGTTCGTCACGGACAAGGCCTTCGCCGAACTCCTGGCCTCCATGGACAAACGCGCAACGCTTCTGCTCGGGCACACCCGTTGGCGCACCCGAGGGGACGAACAGGTCAACAGCAACAACCACCCGATCCGCGCGGGCGAGGTGATCGGCACCCACAACGGCACCATCTACAACGCCGACTACCTGTTCCGGCGCTGGAAGATGCGGCGCTTCGCCGAGGTGGACAGCGAGATTCTGTTCCGCCTGGCCGCGAACGCCGCGCGGGACGGGGCCATGGATATCGAGCGGTTCAAGGAGCGGCTCCGCCGCTGCCGCGGGCAGATCACCGCCGTCATCGCCTGCCGGACCGACCCGGGCACCGTCTTTGTGCTCAAGGGGAACAGGCCGTTGGAACTGCGGTGGCATCCCCGCCGCAAGGCGGTTCTCTATGCGTCGGACCCGGCGTACCTTGACGCCGTGCTGGCGGAGGAAAAGGGCTGGAGGGAGCTTCCGGTCCCGCCCATGAGCCTCGTGGTGTTCCGGCGCGAGGACCTGGCCGGGTACTCGGTGGAGCCGTTCGAGTTCGTCGCCCAGGAAAGAAAGGGGGCGGAAGCATGACGGACGCCCCGATGAACCCGGTGAAGCAAGCAATGAACCTAACAGAACCCTCGAACGCGAACACAAGCGGAATGCTGAGACTCTTCGTCTATGGCACCCTGAAGCGAGGTTTCTGGAACCACGACCGCTTTTGCCGGGGCGTCCTGACGGTGGAGGACGCCGTGGTCCACGGCCGCCTCTTCGAGACATCCTCCGGAATCCCCGTCCTGCTGGTTCCGGAGGAGGACATTCAGGCCGTCGGGACCAGCAACCCGCGCGCCGACGTGGCCACACAAGCGCACGTCGCGGCCCGCATGTCCAATCCCGAGCCAACCCCCGACCGGCTCCTGGAGAAGGGCATGGACGCGCCCTGGGGCCCCGTGTACGGGGAACTTCTCACCTTCGGCGACCCCGAAACCCGCCTCCCGGCCATCGACCGGCTGGAGGGGTTCCACCCCGGCGGTTCCTGCCTCTACCGCCGCGTTCTGACTTCGGCGCAGGTCCACGGGACCGTGCTTCCGGCATGGCTCTATGTGGTGGGGGATCGCTGGACCGGGAACTTCAAAGAGCTAACCGGCGGAATCTGGCGCTGATCTTCCCCGGTTGCTGGTCACCATCTGAAGCCATGTACGCAGCAGATTCCATGTATTCCAGCAGTTTGTCCTTGACTGGAATGGACCGGTCGCGTATACTTATGCCTGGTTTGGTTGGCATACATAGGCAGTGATTCTGACAACTGACGAGAGGATTGAAATGGCCGCTGAAGAACGCTGGGTTGGCGTCGACGATGTGGCAGCCCACCTTGGGGTGGCCAAGGACTCGGTTTATAGATGGATCGATGAACGGGGGCTCCCTGCTCACCGTGTGGGACGGCTCTTTCGTTTCAAGCTATCCGAAATAGACGAGTGGGTGCGCCAAGACAACGAGCGAGAGAAGACTCCAAATTCCGTCCAAAGCCGACCCTCCTCGAAAACCCAGACGAATCGATCAACACCAAAGACACGTTCACGGAAGAGGGGCGGGAATGAGTAGCAGTCTGCTCACATCTCAGATCGGGCAGCGGATATTTCTCCCCGGGCACTTCGATGTGCCCGTGGTCCTGGAAGATGCGCGACCGCTCGGTTCTGATGATTCGGCAGGCTATGAGTGTCGCGTTCGTCTTCCCGACGGTTCATTGGAAGAGGCCGTCATCTCTGCGGAAGAGGTCGTGGCTGTCCTTGGAAAGGGGCCTGACGAAGTCAAAGCAGAGACTCCTGTGGACGCCGAGAAGCTTCGACTCCTGATCGAGTCGGCTCGAGTGCGTCTGGCTTACGCGCATGACCAACAGTTCGCCGTGAGCCTTTCGGGCATCCGCACCCTGCCGCATCAGATTGAAGCGGTGTACCAAGCGATGCTTCCGCAGCCCAGGTTGCGGTTTCTGCTGGCGGATGATCCTGGAGCCGGCAAGACGATCATGGCCGGGCTCCTGGTAAAGGAGCTGAAGCTGCGTGAGGCGATTGATCGCATTCTCATCCTATGCCCCGCACCGCTCACCATACAGTGGCAGGACGAGATGCTCCGCTGGTTCGGCGAGCCTTTCGACATCATCTTTTCCGCCGTCGACCAACAGCAATTGACCAATCCATGGCAGAGGTCTTCACAGATTATCGCTTCCATTGACTACGCCAAGCAGGAAGACGTGCGCGAGCGTGTCTGGCAACAGCGGTGGGACCTCGTCATCATCGACGAGGCCCACAAGTGTTCGGCCAGGACAGCCTCAGGCGGACAGAATCGAGAATCCAAGGTTGCGACAACGAAACGTTATGACCTCGCGTCGCGTCTCACATCCCAGGCGGACCATGTCCTCCTCCTGACAGCCACACCCCACCATGGGGATGAAGACAAGTTCGCTCATTTCCTTCGGCTCATTGATCCGGACCTTTTCCCGGAACCACACCGCCTCGGGAAACAGGCCACCGCAATCCGCAAAGACGTTTTCCGCCTCGGTAAGGATTCGCCGTGGTCTCTCCGGAGGCTGAAAGAAGATCTTAAGGACGCGAATGGGAAACGGCTCTTCCCGGACCGGCATACCAACACCGTCACTTTCTGCCTGAACAACGACGAGTACACCCTTTACAAGAGCGTTACCGCTTACATCAACGAGTTTATCCCGCAGCAGACCGGGCAAAGACGTTCATCGGCGGCCCTGACCCGAACGGTCCTGCAACGGAGATTGGTGAGCTCCACGTGCGCCATACATGAGTCGATAAAGCGGCGGTTGAAAAAGCAGGAAGATCTCCTGGAAGAGCTTGAGGGGCTCACTCCGGCCCAGCGCGCCAAACGGCTGGCGGCTTTGCAGGGTCGCCTGCCTGATGCCGAGCAGGACGAAGATGATCTCGACGATGCGGTACGTGATCAATTGGTCGATGAGTACACTGCCGCGCTGGAACTTGAACAGTTGCGCGCAGAAATCTCCGCCCTTAAGGAGCTCGTCGAGCAGGCGCGAAAGGTTCGGGAAAACGCGAACGATTCCAAACTGGCCGCATTGAAGAAATGCCTCGGTGAGGCGCAGTTTATGGACCTGAAGGATGGCCGGGGAAAGCTCCTGATTTTCACGGAGCACCGGGATACCCTCGGCTACGTGCGCGATCATCTTAAACGATGGGGTTTCAGCACCTGCGAAATCCACGGCGGCATGAACCCCCATGAACGCAAACGAGCTCAGGAGGTTTTCAGAACCGGTGCGCAGGTATGTATCGCAACGGAGGCCGCCGGCGAAGGCATCAATCTCCAGTTCTGCCACCTGATGATCAACTACGACATGCCCTGGAACCCGACCCGGCTGGAGCAGCGCTTGGGCCGCATCCACCGTATCGGTCAGGAGCGAGATTGCTACGCCTTCAACTTCGTTGCAACGGATTCCGAGGACGGCCAGCCTATCGTTGAAGGCCGGATTCTCCACCGCCTTCTGGAAAAGCTGGACCAGATGAACGAGGCCCTCGAAGGCCGCGTGTTCGATGTAATCGGCGAGGTGCTGTCGCTGAACGACGTAAACCTCCCGGACATGCTTCGTGACGCGGCCTATGACCCCAGGCGGCTCGATGAGTATCTCGATCAGATTGACCGCATCAATCCGGCCAAGCTCAAAGAATACGAGGAAGCCACGGGCATTGCCCTCGCGCGCAGCCACGTGGATTTTTCAGCATTCCAGCGCCGGAACCTCGAGGTCGAAGAGCGTCGGCTCATGCCTCGATATGTGGAGGCGCAGTTCGTCGCCGCTGCTCGGGAAGTGGGCCTTCGGATCGAGCCGAGAGCCGACGGGTTGTGGCGCGTCGAGCACGTCCTTGCGGATCTTCGCTCTGAACGTCTCCGCTCCGTCCAGAAGGTCGGGAAAGCCGAATCGTCCTACCGAAAGATTACCTTCCACAAACACCACCTTGAACAGGACGCTCACGTTGACGCTGTACTGATGGGGCCGGGACATCCGCTCTATGCGGCGGTGGACGAGAAACTCAACGAGCGGCTGGCGGGGATGATCGCCGGTGTCGGTTTCTTCGTCGATCCTCTGTGCAGAGAACCCTACCGTATCCACCTTTTTGAGATATCGATCCGTGGCAAGGACTCGAAAGGAAACGACGTGCCGCTCTATGGCGAGCTCGTGGCCGTTCGAGAGGAGCGCGGGCATTACGAAGTCATCCCGAGCGACATCCTGCTTAACCTGGCGGCACATCCGCATCCGCCGCAGAAGATCGAACCGACTCCCACGCAGGCGGCTACCGATTTTCTGAAGCGGACCTACCAGCTCGAGTGCCGCGCCCGTTGTCAGAGTGAACGGCAGCATTTCGCGCATGTTTGCCGGGAATACCTGGAAAAGTCGTTCAAGGCCCGGATCGACCGCGCCCAGGAGCGGGCAATGCTGCTTGCCGCGGAGGTCTTCTCGAAACCGGAATACAAGCTGCCTGCGGACGAGGCCAGGAAATATGTAGATGAGCTTCAGCGCGCACGCCGGGAACGTCTCGACGGTCTGAAAAGGCTGGAAATTGCCAGAACTGGACCGGTCAAGCATGTGGGGACGGCCTTTGTCCTTGCTCCCGATGCCGACACCCAGGCCCAGCTCGCCGATCTGGCCGACGAACTCGATCCGAATATCCGCCGGCAGAGCGAAATCGCTGCTGAGGACAAGGTTATTGAAGCGCTGGTCGCGGAGGGCTTCCCCCAGGACCGGATCGAGCGGGTCGGCCATCTGAAGTTGGGGTTCGACATCCGCGCTCACAAGATCGCCGATGAAGCCACCGGCGAGGTCTTCGTCAAGAGAGTCGAGGTCAAAGGACGACTGCGGGGGCAGCCGGTGAGGCTGACCACCAATGAATGGTACAAGGCACAACAATTGGCCGAGACATACTGGTTGTACGTGGTTTGGAACCCTTTGGGAGATTCCCCTGAGCTTGTGAGTATCCATAATCCTGTTGCCAAACTCGATCACGCCAAGAGAGAGATCGTGGCGGCGAGGTTCTATGAAATTTCGGCGGAGGCGATTCTCGCTGCCAATGAACAAAGATACAAGAAATGAGGTAGATATATGGCCAAAGAGCTGAAACATAAACCGCTGGTTGAAGCAATTTTGGAAATCAGGTGGAAGTTGCAAGGATCGCCTCCCGGACCACAGGTTGATCCTCATTACAAGCTGCTGTTGGGGCGTTTGTTTGATCGAATGCTCAAGGACTATCCCGAACACGAGCAATTACCGACTGCCAACGTCCCTGACGAGTTGGTAGGCCATGTCGTTCAGCACCGTTTTCGTGTTGCAGCTAATTTATGGCCTCTGGTTCAGATCGGCCCGGGTATTTTCACAGTCAATTCAACCGCCGATTACACATGGCCTGACTTTCGGCCCCGTGCCTTGACAGCCATTGAGAAACTGTTCGACGCACATCCGAAGGTGGGGGAACTGAAAATAACTAACTTGATTTTGCGATATATCGATGCAGTGGATTTCGACTTCGGGGTTAGCAACATATTCGAATTTTTAAGTGACAAATTAAAGTTGAACGTATCGCTGCCGGACACCCTCTTCACGGATACCGGAGTCGAAAACAAACCAAACAGCTTTACATGGCAGTGTTCCTTCAAATGTCAGAATCCAAAAGGTTTGATCAATATTCGATTTGCGACGGGTCAAAAGAGCAATGTTCCCGCGGTGGTTTGGGAAACTACGGTCGAATCAGCAGGTGAGGACGTACCCGAGATGCCGAAAGCCTTCGATGGCTGGCTCGATGCCGCCCACGACATTACGGATGACTGGTTTTTTAAAATGATCGAAGGCGAACTTGAAAGGAGGTTCTCAGGTGAATAGCACATATACAGTTGACCATTTGTACAAAAGTCAAATTCCTGATGCTCCTTCAACCGGTTTCTGGCATGAGAGCCATGCTGAACAGCCTGCGAAATTCCTTGATCTGCCGCATATCGCCAAAGTGGTAGGGTTAGCATTTTCGCTAGCAGTCTCGCCGGTCACAGCAATAACCGACCCATGGCTTGTCGAGAGGCGGCGACGTGATGCTGTGGTAACAATGTCGATCTACCAAGAAGTATTAGGCCGTTTTATATCGCGAGCCGAAGCGTTGCGGATTGCCAGGAAGATTCTTGAGCAGGCTGAGCGAGAACGGCTCATTTTCGCTGAATATGAGGCCGCTCGAGGTGTACAGTGGGAGAATCATCCATGATTTATGAATTTCCCGACACATCCATGCGTATTCGTCAGGGAGACATATTTGTAGGTCTCCCCAGAGTCGATATGTCACTCAACAACGTACTGATTGTCAGTGAAGCCGGCGAACGTGTTGCAAAGTGGGCGGAGATAGCCGCTAAGGGCGACCCGGTCAATATCATCGTTCCCGTCCGGCCTGTTGCTGCAATAGTAGCCACGCAGGATTGCGATGCAGTCCGAAGCCGGGATATCACTCTTTGTGAGATCAGAAGCTTCAGAGACGTGGAACGAAAAAGCAAAGACACGACCTCGGCAAAGAGTTGGAAGAATTTGATTACCCAACATGCGCGCATCAATCAGAAATGGTTTTATCTTCCCTCGGACGATAGGGTGGGGTTTTTGGAAAAAATGGCTGTTGATTTCATGGTGACCCTGCGTGTGCCAAGGACCGAACTCGAGGAACTGCGAGATCTTCGAAAAGGGCGGCTTAACCGGCTCGCAGACGAACATTTTCGCGAGCGGATCGGAGAATTTTTCAGACGTTACCCATACGACGAATGGTATCCGCTCGATCAGGATGAGTTGAAGGCATACCTGACTGAATACCCTGATACCAAACCGTTTCCTTGGCAAGAGGCTGGGGTCGTGGATGGTGGAGTCAAGAAATGACCCCTTCACTGTATATTGAGTTTCTTTCTGACCGTGGCTTCGGTCGGGACAGCGGTCTTGAACGAACACTCCGCCAAAGGAGGGACCTATGAGCTTTGAGCGACATGGCTACAACTTCGAAGGGGCCTTCACTTCAGCAAATCAGCTCGAAGCAAGGGCCGGGGTGTATGTGATCTGGTGTAAGAACGGCGAGACATGGACGTGCCTGGATGTAGGCGAGTCGCACAATGTGCAGGATCGTCTGCTCAATCACGACCGTGCCGACCAGTGGCGGCAGAAATGCCGAGGCACGATCTACTATGCGGCGCATTACACGCCGAACCTCCAGCAGACCGGACGAATCCAGATTGAAAGCAGGCTCCGTCAGCTTGAAAGACCTCTTTGTGGAGAACGCTGAATTGAACGACCGTAGATTGATAGAGGACTTCCTGCCCGTAAATTCGGTCGGAGAGGCGGCTTCGAGTGAGCCCCGCACAAAAGGGCACATCTCTACCTTGCATGTGTGGCGTGCGAGAAGGCCCCTGGTGGCGTGCCGGGCCGCGGTATACGGGGCTTTAGTGCCGGCGTCGCGGTTCATTCCGGAAAACGGTCCGGACAACAAGAAACAGAGCCTGGGCAGGGCCAATGCGGCCAAATTCTTTGAGCGGCTCTGCAAGTATCCGGGCAATCCCACTGTAATCAAAGACGCGCAGAGGCACATTCTGGAAGCCCATGCCGAGCGTTTGACCAAAGAGACGGGCAAGAGTGTTACGGTCGAGGATATCGAGGTAGGAGAAGCGCCGCGTCCTAAGGTGCTGGATATGTTCGCTGGCGGCGGGGCCATTCCGATTGAAGCGGCAAGGATGGGCTGTGATTCACATGCCCTTGACCTCAATCCAGTCGCGTATCTTATCGAGCTTTGCACCGTTACCTTCCCGCAGCAATTCGGGGCGAAACTGGCCGATGATATCGAGTTGTGGGGGAAGAACATTCTCAAGCGGACGCAAGATGCCGTGTCCGACGTTCTTGCACGCATACCGGTTGCACGAAAGCAACAGAGGGCGATCCAAAGAACCCTTGGGGATGAAAATGAAACGCCAGCCGACGAGTATTCTGTCGTCGCCTACTACTGGACGCGGACCATCCCATGTCCGAATCCGCAGTGCAAAGGAACCGTACCGCTCTATCGACAGACTTGGTTGAGGAACAAATCCTCCGGTTACGTGGCCTTGAAGCCGGTACCGGACATGGGCAGACGCTTCATGCGTTTTCAGGTGGTCGATGCTCGGTCCGCATCGGCGCTCGGCTTTGATCCGTCCTCCGGGAGCGCGGGATCATCCACGGCATGCCCCTTCTGTCAAACCGCTCTCGATGGTCCCTATGTCCGCAGGTATGGCGATGAGAGAGGCTTCGGCCAGCAGCTCATGTGCGTGATCGCGCTCAATCCCGACGGCCCTGGCAAGTTGTATCTTGTCGATGAATCGCTTGCGGCCATAGAGGCCGAGCATCAGGCCATGTCCGAACACCGTGCGGCGGAGATTGAGCGCGAGCTTGGACCGAGCAGCCTTGATGAGGAGATTCCCCCGACCGGTAACGCCGGGCTTGCCACAGGGAACAGCTATCTATATGGCATCCGGACGTTCCGCCAGGCTTTTACCCCACGCCAGCGGTACATCCTCCTGACCATGGCCCGTGAGGTGCATCGTGCATACCAAGAGATGACTAAACAGGGAATAGAGCCGGAACGGGCCCACGCTATCGCGACGTATCTTGGCGTCTGGGTCAGCCGTTTGACTGATCGATGCAATGGGTTGGCCAGATGGAATAACGTCGGTGAGAAGATTGAAAGTCTTACTTCAATGAAACGGTTCGCGATGACATGGGATTTCCCTGAAGTCAATATTTTTGGAGGTGGCTCAGGCGATGCTCTCAGCCAACTCGCTTTCATGACTTCCGCCGTGCGCCGCGAAGGCCAGTTTAATAACCCGTCAGTAGTTGTGCGCGGTTCCGCCGCTGAACTGCCATATGACAACGGTATCTTCGATGCGGTGATTACCGATCCCCCTTACTACGACAACGAAAGCTACTCAGAGCTTTCCGATGTCTGTTACGTCTGGCTGCGGCCGACCATCGGCTTTCTCTACCCTGAACATTTCGCTGGCCAACTGACGCCGAAGAAAAAGGAATGCGTCGCCGCAGCTTATCGCCAGGGGGGAAAGCAGCAGGCGCGGAACTATTACGAAGACACCCTGTTTCAGTCGTTGCGAGAAGCCCATCGCGTCACGAAACCTGGCGGCATCCTGATCGTCGTGTATGCCCATAAGACCACTCTCGGTTGGGCGACCCTTGTGGATGCGCTTCGACGCGCCGGTTATGAAGTCGCCGAGGCCTGGCCTCTTACCACGGAAACAAAGGCCCGGGTGGCTCACCAAGGAGACGCGGCTCTTGCCTCAAGTATTTTTCTCGTAGCCCGGCGGCGCGAAGCTCCTGAGACAGGCTCGTATGAGGAGCGAGTCCGTCAAGACCTGGAGAAGATCGTCCGCGAGCGCGTGGATTCGCTCTGGAAAATGGGCATCACCGGCGCGGACCTGGTTATTGCCGCCGTTGGCGCTGGGTTGCGCGCCTTCACCCGCTTTTCCCGAGTTGAGTACGCCAATGGCGAGGAGGTCCCGGCCGAGAAGTTTTTGGCCGAGGTGGAAGGAGTCGTGCTGGAGACGCTCCTGGAAAAGATTTTCGGTGTGACCGGAAGTGGCGTCGCAGCGGTGGACGGACCGAGCCGGTTCTACGTGCTCTGGCGCTACGCATACAAGGTGGCCGAGTTGGAAGCGGGCGAGGCCATCGTTTTTACCTACGGCCAGAATGTGGAGCTGGATGGCCAGAACGGCCTTTCGTCCGGAAGCCGCGCCCTGGCCGAAAAGAAGAAGGGCAAGTACCGACTGTTTGACTTTTCCGAACGGGGGGACGACGAGAAATTGGGCATGCCCAAGGATGACGACAAGCCCGCCCCGCTGATCGATATCCTGCACCGTATCCTCTGGCTTGTGGAAAACGAACCCCGTAAGCTTAATGACTTCCTCGACGAGGCAAGGCCGGACCGGGAGCGCCTGCGCTTGGTGGCTCAAGCCCTGGCCGGGACCGCGCTGGTCGGCAGGAAGGACGACGGGCCGGAACACACCGTGGCGACAACACCTGCAGAAGCCGCCGCGCTCAACAAACTCGTCGCCAACTGGCGGGCCCTTATCGACCAGCGGTTGGCCGCCAGAGAAGGGACCTTGTTTGAACTTATGCGAAATTCGGAGGCCAAAAAGTGAACACACATGCACTTCGTCCCTGGACCGACCTGGTCAAGCTCCATCCCGACGTGGAAGCGGGTGCGTTGACCGAGGCGGTGTTCGCCATCGATCTCGGAGCCATCGCCGCAGGTGACCCAAACGTTCCCGTGGTCAACCGGGACCCGGAAGCCTTTTTTCGGGCGACATACCTCACAGCCGATCTGCGAAAGCTACTGGAGGAAGTGCTGGCATCCCTTTCCGGCAAGTCCGGTTACAACCGGGTTTTGAAACTCAGGGTGCCCTTCGGCGGGGGGAAGTCACACACCCTGGCGTCGCTGTTTCATGCAGCGCGAAGGCGAGAGGCCCTGGACGGCATCCCGGAGGCTAAAGAATTCGCCCGACCCGGCAAGGTGGCCGTAGCGGTTTTCGACGGTGAGAAGTTCGATGCGCGTAACGGGAAGACGCTGGATGACGGCCCCACGATTCAGACCATGTGGGGGTGGATCGCCTGGCAGATTGACTCCGAAAAGGCTTTCCCCATTGTGGCTGATCATGACAAGGACCGCGTTGCCCCGGGCGGGGATGTGATCCGCGAGCTGCTCATCAAGGGGGCTGGCGGCAGGCCGGTTCTCATCCTCCTCGATGAAGTGCTCAAATACATGGAGCGCTCCGCTGCGGTCAGTGTCCTTGATTCCACCCTCCAGCGCCAGGCCAAGGATTTCTTCCAGAACCTGACCGTCGAGGTGGCCGGGAGCGAGAAGGCCGCGCTCGTCTATTCCCTCACCTGGAGCGCGAGGGAGGCCCTGGGGAATGTTGGTCTACTTGCCGAGATCGACAAGCTCGCATCTCGTGTGGACCAACTCAGGGAACCTGTCTCAGGAGACGAGATACTGCCCATCTTGCAGCGGCGTCTTCTGGGGGGCGCCCCCGACGCTTCCACAGCCACCGAGGTGTCCACGGCATATCAAGATGTAGTGACCGGCATGCAGCGGGCTCATGCCGAAACCCCCTCCGAGCGCCAGCAAGCCGAGGAGGAAGGCCGTCTGCTGCGGGATCGGATGCGGGCGGCGTATCCATTCCATCCCGCGCTCATCGACATCATGAGGGAACGTTGGACAGCGGTGGATGCTTTTCAGCGGACCCGCGGCGCGCTGCGTTTTCTTGCCTCCTGCATGCATTCCCTCAAGAAGAACGGCGGAGCAAAGGCACTTCTTGGGCCTGGAGACGTGCCGGTGAAGGACGTGGATGTCCGGGTGAAGATGCTTAAAGAGCTGGGTGTCCAGAACGACTACGACCCGGTCATCACGGCGGACATCGACGGTCCGAACGCCCGGGCAAAACGTATCGACGACCGGATGTCGCGTGAAACCCCTGCGCTTGCAAGTGTGAAGCCCGCCACACGCATCGCCACGGCCATCCTTCTGTATTCGTTTGGCGGATTGAGGCGTGAGGGCTCGGGCAGCGACGAGACACTGCCGCCCGGCGTTACGGAAAACGAACTGCTTGCGGCCTGCGTCGGTCCCGACCTGGACAACATCACGGCCACCGCCGTCTTGTCCGAGCTTCGTAATACATGCCTGTACCTGCATTACGACGGTGTCCGGTACTGCTTCAAGAAGGACCCGAATGTCACCAAGTTGATCGAGGACGCGGAGCAGACCGTTGCCCGGGAGGATTCCCAGGCGCGGGGACACGGCCCGGTCCGCAGCATGATCAAGGAGATGCTGGATGCCCGCCTGGCCGGACACCACACAGCCATCGTGTGGCCGGCGAAGAGCCAAGACATTCCCGATGAGGACCCACGCTTCCTCGTCGCCTACCTGCCCCTTGAGTTCGCCGCCGAGGGCAAGGCGGAACAGGAACGCCAGGCCAAGGAGTACCTGACCAAATACGGGGATCGTCCCCGGCGCTTCCGCAACGGCCTGGGCCTCGCAATACCCGAGAAGAAACAGATTGAGGCCCTGCGGCGCGCTGTCCGATACCTGCTGGCCATCGACCGCGTGGAAGCCAAGAAGCAGCAACTTCGACTCACCAAGGACCAGCTTGATCAACTCCGGGAGAGGAAACGCACCGAACAGGCTGCCGCTGAGTCATGCTTCCGGGAACTTTACACGGCCGCATGGTTGCCTCGGGTCCAGGACGGCGAGTTGGAAATAGAGAAAGTGGAAAGGGGCGGTCGACCGCTTCAGGCGACCGGCGTCCACGAACGGATCATGGAACTTCTCACCAGCGTGGGAACGCCGCGCATTCACGGATCGGTTACGCCGCGGAAAATCGCCGAGCGAGTGCGGCTCGGCGAATCCTTAGTCGAGGGGGAGCCGCTGCTCATGGGCATCAAGGCGTCCGATGTGCTTGAATCGTTCTTCAGAGATATTGCGCCGCCCCGGTTGGAATCCGCATCTGTCCTGCGCAAGGGGATCGCTCGCGGTGTATCGGAAAGCGTCTTCGCCTATGCGAGTGGAGGCAGCCCTGTTCTTGGTCTTGATGGAAGATACCAGGTAAATCGCGACAAGGTGATTCTCGGCCGCTCCATTGCCGATGACGAAGTCGATTTCGATTCCGGCTTCCTCATAATGCCGGCAGCGATCCCGGAAGCCCCGGCGGCCCAACCCGCAGGCGCTTTCCCCGTCGATACAGGCGCAGTTCCTCCCCCGAGCGTCCAAGAGGCCCCGGCCGGAATCGGATCGGGAACCGGTACCGGACCAATTACGGCGGGTACGGAGGTTTCCGGTCGAAGGAAACGGGTCGCCATGACATTTGAAGCCACTAGGGAACAGGTCTTCAAGGCGTTTCCGGCCATCGCGAACCTGGCCGACAAGTCCGACGGAGCCAAGGTGCGAATCCGCATCGAGGGGTCATCGGCTGCAGGCTTCGATTCATCCTGGCTGCGCAATGCCGTGGACGAACCGCTTGACGAGGCAGATATCGAACGGACCACCGAGGAATGATGTGGGAAGCTGAACGGACGACAGTAACGCACATGCTTCGGTAAATATCATTAGGAAGGCATCTGATAGGCGTGATTGATGGACACAGTGAGTAAAGAGACAAGAAGCCGAATGATGTCTTCCGTTCGGGCAAGGAATACGAAACTCGAAATGGAGGTGAGACGGCGGCTCTTTGCTATGGGTTTCCGATATCGTTTGCATGAAAAAAGCCTTCCCGGAAAACCGGATATGGTCTTTCCGAAATACAGTGCCGTTCTTTTCGTGCATGGGTGCTTCTGGCACCATCACGGGTGCCATCTTTCCGGATTACCGGCAACCCGCCGAGTTTGGTGGAAAGAAAAACTTGAGGGAAACAGAAAGCGGGATTCGAATGTCGTCTCCGAATTAACTAACCTCGGTTGGAGAGTCATCATCATATGGGAGTGCAGTTTTCGGAAAGCGAAAACGGATCGTGCGGAGGCCTTGGATCGAATTGCCGAATACGCGCGTGCTTTTTTAACATCTGACCGAAAATTGTTGGAGATCCCGCAATCGTCTCCTGACCGGATGGGCGATACACCGGAAAAAGGCAAGGCACATGGCAAGAACAAGTAATGAAAAGAGCGGGTTCGACCGGATACCATTCCGGATGCATCCAAGGGTGTTTGCGGCCCTGGGTGCGGACCTTGTAACCAATGACGTGGTTGCAGTTATCGAGTTGGTCAAAAATTCCTACGATGCTTTTGCTCGCAACGTCTGGTTACGATTCCGTGACGATCCGTCCAGGGGCGCTTTTTTGGAAATAGAAGACGACGGGAACGGCATGACCCGAGATATCATCGAGCAGGTTTGGTGTCTCGTTGCAACTCCGTTCAAAGAGCATAACCCGCTAACAAAAAGCGGCCAGAAGGTGCGTCGCGTTGCCGGTGAAAAGGGTCTCGGCCGCCTTTCCGTTGCACGTTTAGGCGAGCGCCTTGACATGCTCACCCAGGCTCCCGGTGCTCCGTGCTGGGAAGTCAATGTCAATTGGTCCGATATTTCTGCGGGGGATGACCTGTCAGGGAGTTATGCGGAGTGTCGATCATGCCCGGAAGTTACGCCATTCGAAAAGTCCGGCACACTCCTTCGCATTCTTGGTCTGAAAGGACAGTGGGACAATGATCGGATATCCGATCTTGAAGATAACCTCGCCCGCTTGATTTCACCGTTTTCAGACCTTGGTGATTTCAATATTTTCCTGTCCGGTTTCGGAGATAGCGAAATCGAGGAGGTGAAGATAGAGTCTCCCGAATTTCTGGCCAAGCCGAAATACTCCGTCAGCGGTGGTGCCGATGGAAACGGCAATGTAAGAGGAACATATCGATTTGCTCCCATTTCGGGGGGGAGGGTCAGGGAGAAGGAACTGAAAATCGCATGGGAACAAATATATGATGTCATTCAGGATCGAACAAGATTCCGGTTTTCCGATGACAGAGCGAGTTGCGGTCCATTTACCTTCGAAATCCGGGCGTGGGACATAGCTGCCGACGACACGCAGGAAATTGCCGAACGGTTCGATTTTCAGAAGAGCCAGGTGAGAAAGGCAATCCGCGCACATAAAGGCATATCGGTTTACCGAAACGGTGTGCTGGTGTTGCCGAAGTCGGATAATGCCCGCGATTGGCTGGGCCTTGATTTGAGGCGTGTAAGTAAAGTAGGAACAAGGTTGAGCACAAGCCAGGTTGTCGGCTACGTTTCAATAACTGCCGAAGACAACCCTCGGATAGAAGACACGAGTGACCGAGAACGTCTGGCATCATGTATCGAAGTGGCTGAGTTCGAGGAAATTCTTAAGGCCGTGGTGGCGCTTCTTGAAAACGAACGTGACGAAGACCGAATCAAACCGGATCGCGAACGACCGATGGACGATCTTTTCGCGGCATTGTCAGCCGAAGACCTTGTTGCGGAAGTTATTGCGCTTTCGGATGAGGGTGCAGATGCATCCGAAGCGATCCCGTTGCTCCGTGCGTTCAGCAGTTCTCTGGATGCAGCACGCAAGACGATTCAGGAGCGCTTTATTTATTATAGCCGTTTGGCAACAGTGGGGACCATTGCCCAGATGTTGGTTCATGAAATCCGCAACAGAACAACGGCATTCGGCAGCTTCCTGGATTTCATCAAAAACCGGTTCGGTCCGTTCAAAGACAAAGATATCGAGGAAGAATTTCGCTGTACGGATAACGCAGTGAACGCCCTGGAGCGTCTCGCCGACACTTTTGCTCCTCTTGCGAGTCGCGGTTTCAGACGCCGTAAGCGGCAATCAATCTTGGAGGATCAAATCAGGGATTGCCTTGCGCTGCATCGTGGTGAGATCGAGAAGAAATACGTTCGGTGCAACGTACCGGATTCCATAACCGCGGTAGCTGTTGATCCCGGTGAACTTGATGCCATCATCCTGAATTTGGTTACGAATGCCGTCTACTGGATGGGGGATGTCCCCAAAGAGAATAGAGAATTGGAATTCCGCCTCATCCCGATAAATAACGGAGAACGCGTGCGCGTATGGATTCACGATACGGGACCCGGTCTGAATGAAGAGGACGTGGAGAAAGTCTTCTGGCCCGGTGTGACCAGGAAACCCGGCGGAATCGGGATGGGCCTTACCGTGGCTTCGGAATTGGTGGCTGCATACGGGGGTCGAATGTCAACGAAACACCCCGGCACGAAAGGCGGAGCATCATTTGCATTCGATTTGCCGCTGCGTAAACAGGGCTGAAAGCCGGAGGCAATCACATGCTGAAACTATTATTCATCGAAGACGAGCCGAGTGCCGTCGAACCCGTTGTGAATTTACTCAAGCGGGAGCAGACGGACATTCAGTGCGAGGTGACGCTCTTTGCCGATGCGGAGAGCAGGGTAGTGACCCTCCGTCCCGACATTGTTATACTCGATCTCCTGGTCGGCGGTGCCACCCCAGAGCCTGAATCTGCAGGGCTGGGTACTCGCGATTTCATTTGGAATCAACATTTCTGTCCGCTTGTTATTTATTCGGCTAGACCGGATATTCACGATGAAAAATATGAGCCGCATCCATTCGTGAAGAGTATTCAGAAAGGAAAAGATAGCCCCCGGAAAGTAATGGACGCACTCGGCGAACTGCGTCCGCAGGTCGAGGCATTGACAGAAGCAGAAGAGCATGTCAGGCAGTCCTTTTCCTGTGCCATGAGGGACGTCGCGCCTTATGCTTTTGAAGCTTTTACGGATGCTGCACAGAGAACGGAGACAATAAAGCGGTCGGGAAGACGCCGCCTTGCGGCTTTAATGGATGGGCTTTCACGGGACGCAACAATGCTCGCCAGTTGGGAGCAGTATCTTTGCCCTCCGGTTTCCTCCGACATCAAACTTGGCGATGTTCTGAGAAAGGCGGACGGGAAGTGGGACGACCCGTCTTCATTCCGCGTAGCTCTTACCCCCTCCTGTGACCTTGTAGCCTCGAACGGGCGCGTACCGAAAGTGGACAGGGTTCTCGCCGCAAAGTGCTGCTCGATGAGGGTCGGGCTGGACCTTACAAGCCTGAAAGGCATGGGGCTTACGAAACTGAAGGACCGACTGCCCGGTACCATGCTCTCACACGGATATTTCGAGGCTACAATCCCTTTCCCGTGCCTTAAGGGGAGAATTCCGACTATGGCTGCCGATCTGCGTGATTTGGAGTTCATCTCTGTCGGTGACATAGGTGTGGAGAACAGACCGTTCCTGCGAGTTGCTTCTATTGACAGCCCTTTTCGAGAGATGGTCGCATGGGCATATCTGCACACCGCTTGTCGGCCAGGGTTACCGGATCGGGATTTTAATTCGTGGCGTGACGAGATTATGAGCACTCTTGGAAATAATGTGGCGACGAACAGACATGAAAGCTGTTGATTTTTTTTGTGGGGCAGGAGGCCTTACCCGCGGCTTGCTCGATGCAGGTATAAAAGTCATTACCGGTTTTGACCGCGACGAACGGTGCCGCCACACTTACGAGCATAACAATCCCGGGGTTCGGTTCATTGCGGCTGATATCAGAGAAATGGGCTTGAAGGACCTTTTGGCCAAGAGCAGACTGCGAAAATATGATGACGTACTGTTTGCCGGATGTGCTCCTTGCCAACCATTCAGTTCACAGAGAAAGGGAAACGGAGATAGACAAGATACGACATTGCTATGCGAATTCGGTCGAATAGTGGAGGATGCCTTGCCTGGATATGTTTTGGTTGAAAATGTTCCGGGAATTGCAAAAGTGCGCGGATTCAGTACTTTCAGACGCTTCCTTCAGATGTTGGAAACGAAAGGCTATTCATACGTTTATGACATTCTCGATGCAAAACGTTTTGGCGTACCACAGAACAGACGCCGTCTTGTTTTGCTGGCAAGCAGACACTTTCGCCCATCTTTGCCTCAACCCAAATATGGAGACTCTTTTCGGCCATTCATGACAGTACGGCAAGCCATTTCTCATTTTCCGGAAATTCGTGCAGGAGAATGTCACAAGGACATTCCCAACCATGTGGCAGCATCCATTGAAGCGTTGAACCTTGAACGCCTCCGCCATACGCCGCATGATGGTGGTGACCGAAGATCATGGCCAATTCATTTGAGACTTGAATGTCACAAAGGGAATTATGAAGGTCATACGGATGTGTATGGCCGAATGGCCTGGGACCGTCCCGCTCCCGCGCTTACAGGCAGATGCCATAGTATTTCAAATGGCAGATATGGTCATCCCGAGCAGGATAGGGCTATTTCCTTGCGCGAAGCGGCAGCGATTCAATCATTTCCGGATGGTTATGTTTTCTTCGGGTCCAAGAAACACGTTGCGATGCAGATCGGTAACGCTGTACCGGTTCGACTTGCAGAGCATATCGGAAAACATATTATCGATCTTCGGAGTAGTTGAGCCGTTACCGGTAACACTCCATAGGCACACAAAAAAAGCGGACGCTGGGATTTCCGGAGGCCACGGCTATCTGAGGTTTGGGTGAGGGAGATGGGATGGCGAGCTCTGATCCTTGAAGGCCATCACACCACTTACATCGAGGGAACGCGCCTGACCTTGGAATGGGTAATATCGAATGAAATTGGTAATGAATTGGGTAACGACCCCTCCCTCAGAAATGGGTTGATCTTTGCGACAGGTTTGCGACACTGTTTGCGACAAACTTACGGCTCGACTTGCGACACCCCCTTTGGTAAGGTGAGTGGGAAGATGGGGTTGTCGAAATTTCCGCCCTACCGGGGGCCATATGCTCTTTGATAGGTTATTGATCACAACGGTTTTCGGTTAACAGCCGGAGAACGAGAACGGTTATGAAGAGGGTTGCACATGGGGAGCCAAAAAATTTCAAGGACTTAGAAGAAATTTTGAGTCCTTTTTTATTTTGAAACAAAAGCGTTCCAACCGTATTTCCAACCCAAAACAACAAAATGGCCCTTTTTAACCGATTGCAGACTCTGGCCCAGGTCAGGCCCTGGCAGATCTCTAGACATAAAAAAACCGCCCGAAGACGGTTTGATTTGTGTTGGTTCTCTTGCGACTTCTAGGGGCTTTCGGGAAGGCAAATGTCACCTCCCGACCATTGCTCGCATGGAATAGAAAAAGGTTGTGGTTCTATTTTCTCATCTGAGATGGCTGCAAAATCTTGTTGGATGACGGACTTAATTTCTTCTTGAGGAATACCCTTAATGGTTGAATAGACAAGCCTGATAAGCCGGTCATGTGCCTTTGAAATACTTTGGGTTTCGTTCTCCCAGCGTGAAACCGTGGCATTATCAGTTCCAATAAATTCAGCGAACTTTTTGCCTGTAAGCCCAAGATTTTTACGTAAGAATTTGATTTCCTTGCCATCAAGAATGGATCTCTTCTTCAGTAATATTTGGCCTATCAAACTATGTAATTTAGTCACTGCCGGAATACTTACTATTTCTTCGCCGCAGGAGCACCTATGTATTTCAATGCCCCTCAAGTAAACATTATCCAGACCACATTCTTTGTAATGATGGTCCGCCGTCGCACAAGGCATTTCAGTTTTGCAAGTTGGACATTTCATAATTCAATCGCCCTTCACAGTTATGCATAAGACTGAGCCCTTATTTTCGTCAATGGCCGCAACAAAAACCAATTCCTCGCCTTCAATATCAACCCCTTTAACCGTGCAAATCCAATTACCATGTTCCTTATCCTCTTCGATCTCAATGACTTCACCCCAATGGACAACATTCAGGATATCGTCAACCGTTACATCACGTTCAGCCATCCTTTCACGGCAATGTTTTGTGGTATTAAAGTACAAGTTTGCAAAACGGCGCAAATAAGTCTTTGCTTGAGCCTTGTTCATAATATCGGCCTGCAAACGGATTTAGTCAAGATTTTTTGACGTTGCATCAAACTTTTTTATCTTTAACGAGAACAGATTTGGGAGGCTATGGCATTTTAAATAACCGGTCAATGATTTTTCTTAAAGTCCTACCCGATTACTTGTTAATATCAACCGCTTACAAGCAGTGGGCAGGGTCCCAATCGGATGGCCGTGCCTATCCTGGACATATTGGTTGAACGGCACACAGAAGTGCTGCATTGGTTCATCGCGATTATTTGGTGAGTGCACTGGTCAGTTTGTTCGTTTACGACAATCGCATCGAAATCGTCAGTCCTGGGCACCTACCGAACAACTTGACCGTGGAAAAGACCATTTCGAAGCATATCAACTTAAACCAATAGAGGCGTCCTTGCTCCAACAAGGAGGAATCATTATCTTATCTTTGGTAGGTAATACGACGTGAATCAGTTCTTGACCGATCCAGCTGCCGCCAAAAGGCTCCGGCTATTTCAAGGGGATTAAGATGAAAAGATACCAAATAGCTGCCGTAATAATATTCCTGCCTTTATTCCTTATTTCATGCGCTATTTATCCGCCTGAACGTTACAATACACGGAGAGGTGCATTCATTGGAGCTGGTGCGGGTGCCCTGATTGGTCAGGCTATTGGGGGTGACACCGAAAGCACTCTAATTGGATTGGCTGCCGGAACCATCCTTGGCGCCCTTGTGGGAAATGCGGTAGACCAAGATTATCAGGCAGTCAAAGATGCAGCCTTGTACCAGAGGCCGGTGCTCTATTATGACAAGGATGGTCGTGCAGTTGAAGCCATTCCAGAGGGAACGAATTCCCCCAATTGTAAGAAGGTGCGAAAGCGGGTCTGGGAGGATGGAAAGTTGGTAAAGGAAACGGTTGAAGAAATCTGTGATTATCCTGCTGTAGCCACCCCATATTACTATGCCCCACCACTGCCTCCCCCGAGCTATTATGATGATTGTTATGGGTGGTGGGGATGGCCTTTTGTCCCGAGCGTGACATTTTATTTTGGGGGGTCACATCACAATGGCTATTATATACATGGGCCATACCACTACCATTATGGCAGACATCATCGGTAAAAAAATACAGAATAATAATCTGTTAGTCATAGGAGTTAGAAAGGCGCGACATAAAATTTGTCACGCCTTTCTTATCTGAAGTGACTTTGAATACCCATTTCTCACCCGACATTAGATGAGAGGTGTTAGTACATAAATACCTCAGGCTTAAATTTTATAGGGTAACAAAGAGTTATGTTTACTGTATGATATGAAATGGGAGGGGCTTCGTAGTCCATTTTCCTTTAATTCAGAACTTCGTACCGGCGGATGGTCACCAGCAACGCTACCCTTGTCAGCCGGTCCTTGATCTCCAGTTCGGCCAAAGAGATCTCCTTTCCTGGGTCCACCGCATCTTTATCTACCTTGAAACTCCGCCAGTCCAGCCTCAAAGTCAGCGGCCTGAACTTCATCACCTGCTCCGGATTATCAAGAACCGGCAAAAGATGCTTAAGGGCCTCTTCAGGTGTACCCAGCACAGCCGTGACCGTGTCCAATTGCCTGCTGATTTCCGTGAGCAATTTTTTGATCTCGGCGGCCTTTACCTCGCTTTGCCGGTCGGATTCAACCAGGCCTTCCAGACTATGGCTGTGGGCCTGAAGGATTTTAAGCTTTACCCCCAGCAGCCGCTTCTCCTCCGCCAGGTCCTTTTCTTGGCTTTTCAGGTTTGTCAGATACTCCATTGCCCTCAGCCCTAATAAACGCAGTGCCCCTTCGCTCACCGCCCTGCGATTCAGCATCTCCGTAACGGAAGGCCCAACGATCCTGTGATCAGTAAAATCAACCGCCAGGTGAGGGACATCCCGCCGTGTTATCTCTCCCACAAGTTCATTGGCAAAAACCGTCTTTTCTTTGAGGGTAGCGGTCAAAAGGGCCACTGACTGATCCGTTGGATTCTTTTGAAAGAAAGACTGCAAGACACCGCAATTCTTAAAAAGGTCCCGCACCTGCTTGGCTTCGGCGAACAACAGTTCCACCGGGGAGCCCTTGCCCCAGTCTGAGGCTGACAGCGGCAGCGGACCAGGTATGGCAGCAACAAGTTGATCAATATAGTTTTTGGCCTTTTCAACAGGACTCCGCAATTGTTTCAGATAACCCCGGGCATTTCTAATGGCCGGATAAACCTCCTGGATAAAACGCTCGATCTCCTCGTCCAGGGCGGCCCTGTCCCTGCGGATTTCTCTGTCCCGCTGAAAGTGGCCGAGCAGCCGATCCCAAAGATACCTTAAACCCATTAAACTGACCGTCTCTGTGATATAATTTCGGTGTGATTAAAAAGCGCATTTTCACAATAAAATATAATGAGATTGGCATTGGGCATCAAGTATAAAACAGGCTATGAATGACTTGTGGTTTTTTGGTTCTTTGTATGCAGACAAATTTTGGGTTTTCTTGCAACCTGATATCCTGTTATTCTAATCTTATAAAAGGTAAGGAACCATCATGTCCGGACATCCTATTAAAGTGACCGCCTACTCCGGTTATAAGGCGAATGAGAGGCCGCTGTCTTTTGTTGTAAACGATCAGAGGTATGAAGTCAGGGCTATCATATCCATATGGGCTGAACCGGAGAAGGATTTTTTCAAGGTAATTTCTGATGATAAAAAGATTTACACCCTCAGTTGGAATCGCAAGTTGGATCTGTGGCTCATGGAAAAGGTTTCAAATTTAAAAGGCTGAATCCCTGATGTCCTGGTATTCAATGATACAAAAAATCAAAGAGATAATACTCAAGACAGATCAATCACCCTGTAGTCTTTTTAGAAGCCTCTTGTGTATATTATCAAATCCCCCATTTGACATGATCAGAAATATGTCATTAGGCCGGGATTCTCTTACCATTGCCTCAAGCAATTGATCGGTGTTTGGAAAATAATGGGCGTTAAGGCCGTTTTTTTGCAGGTCTTCAACCAGTTGTCTTGAAGAAAACCTCTCTTCCTTTGGGATCTTTTCCATCAGCGGCGGCTCCGGGATCATCACAATGTCAGCGTCGTTGAATGACTGGGCATACTGGACTTGGAATATGTTTCGCCTGCTTGAATTGGACCTGGGCTCAAAGACCGCTATCAGCCTTCGCCCCTCGTATCTTTGTCTGACAGCATTAATCGTCTCTTTTACCGCGGTTGGGTGATGGGCGAAATCATCAAGGACAATAACACTGTGGCTTTCCCCTACCACCTCCTGCCTCCGTTTTACCCCTTCAAAGGTGACAAGGGCCTTGGAAACCGCCTTGGGCGAAAGCCCCAGTAAATCCGCCAGGGCCACTACTGACAAAAGATTTGAGATATTGTGGCGTCCATAGAGGGTGGTTGAAAGTCCCATGTGTTTTTTGTCATTTTTCATTACGGTCAGGTGGGTAAGGCCTTCTTTAATCTCAATATCTTTTGCGGTAAAGAGTGCCTTTTTGGAAAGCCCATAGCTGATTACCGGGCACTTTGCAGAGACTGCTTCGGCGGCGATAATCGGATCATCCATGTTTGCTATCAAAAACCCGTCAGGCTTCATTATATTAATCAGCTTTCTGAAATTTTCTATTACATGGTCCAGGTCCCTGTAGATGTCCGCATGGTCAAACTCTATGCTGGTGAGTATTGCGACCCACGGGGCGTAGTGTAAAAACTTCGGGCCCTTATCAAAGAATGCGGTATCGTATTCATCGCCCTCTATGACAAAGTGCCTGCCGTTTCCCAGCTTGAAATTGGCGTCAAAATTCCTTGGAATACCTCCTATCATGAACCCCGGGTCCCTGCCTGCAACATCAAGCACCCAGGCGGCAAGGGAGGATGTGGTTGTCTTTCCGTGTGTGCCGCATATGACAATGGGCTGTTTATCTTTGAATGCAAAGTGCTTAAGGGCCTGGGGCAATGAAAGATAAGGCAGATTAAGCCTTGCCAGCTCGACAGCCTCGGGATTTACCCTGGTTATTACATTGCCGACAATGACCAGATCAGGCCTCGGGTCCAGATTTTCCGTCCGATACCCGCTAAGGACCGGTATTGAGAGCTTTTCCAAAAAGATGCTCATCGGCGGATACACATCCTGGTCGGAACCGGTCACATTGTACCCCTTTTGCTTCAGTATCCCGGCCAGAGAGGCCATTGCTGTGCCGCATATGCCCATCAGGTGGATATGGCCAGGGGAATCGGGAAGACGATTAAGATCGGGTAAAAGCCCTTTCCGGTTATTGTCATCAGTTGTTGTCAAAGTGTTCCTCCTTTTTGAAGCGCAGTTTCATTGTTTTTAATTGCGCAGGTAGATATACTGAAGGCCGAAGACCGCAGGTCTCATTGGAATCAACCATTTTTAAGAAAAAACTTCTTGCCATCGGCCCGTGAATCCTTTATATAGTTTTGTTTCTAATTTGAATATGCTATTCGAGAGAATATCAAACTCCTTGCATTTTACTTTAGCGCCGGGAGTACAAAGGAGGCCCAACCATGGCAAAGGTGTGTGAGATCTGCGGTAAAAGACCCATTGTCGGCTATAATATTAGCCATGCCCATAATAAGACCAAAAAAATAGCCTATCCCAATCTTCAAAAGGTGAGAGCAGTACAAAACGGCCAGACAAGAAGGATTAGAATCTGCACAAACTGCATTAAATCAGGCCGTGTTGTCAAGCCTTAACAGACATGAGATGAGATCCCGGACGCTGCCAGATAACGCCTTGCCTTAAGGAAGGATTGGCTGGCAGCCCTATTAGAGTCTTTCAACAATAAGGACATCCTTCACTCTCTTTATGGCCCTGATAATCTCTTGGAGTTGCTTGTAGTTTCCCACCTCTACAGTAAAATTGGCGATCCCCTTCTGATCAGAGGTCGTTTTCACATCAGACTCAACAATATTGGCGTCATTCTGGGTTATTATGGTGGTCACATCCGCCAGAACACCCTTTCTGTCAATACTTGTTACCCTTATCCTTGCAATAAATATATCATCTGAGGTAGCCTCCCACGAGACCTCCACCAGCCTTTCCTTGTCAGTGTTGGGGATATGCTGGCATGCCTTATGGTGTATGGTGATTCCACGGCCCCTGGTGATAAACCCTATCACATCCTCACCCGGAATGGGGTGGCAGCAATTGGCGAAACGGACCAGCATATCGTCAACTCCCTTGACCCTGATGCCTCCATCGGCCTTTCGCCGCTTCATCCGGCCCACCACCTTGCTGACAAGCCCGGCCGGCTTTTCCTCCTCAACACCCAATCTGGGCTTAAGTCTTCCTATGACCTGCTTTGCTGAGATCTTGCCCAGGCCGATCTGGGCAACCATATCTTCCACTGAATGAAAGGAAAGTTCCCTTGAAACAGCCGCCAGTTGCTCGCTCCTGATGAGGTTAGGCACGGTCAGATGGACCTTTTGCAGATCCTTTTCCAGGATGTCCCTGCCCAGATTGATGCTCTCCTCTCTCACCTGGCTGTTGATCCACTGCCTTATTCTGGTCTTTGCCCTGGGTGTCTTTACAAATTCCAGCCAGTTTTTTCTCGGGTGCTGTTTTGGAGATGTGAGGATTTCTACGATATCACCGGTCCTCAACTGATATTTGAGGGTGACCATCTTTCCGTTGACCAGGGCGCCCATGCATTTTTGGCCGACCTCGGAATGGATGGCATAGGCAAAATCAACAGGCGTTGATCCGGCCGGAAATTCCTTTACCTCTCCACGAGGGGTAAAGACATAGACCTCATTGGGGAAGAGATCCATCCTGACCGTCTCAAGGAATTCCACCGGGTCTTTAAGGCTCTTTTGCCACTCAAGCAACTGATTGAGCCATTCAAACTGGCTTTCATCGGCCTTACTGACCGCCCCGTCCTTATATTTCCAGTGGGCCGCGATACCTGCCTCCGCCACCCTGTCCATCTCGTGGGTCCTGATCTGTACCTCCATCCTCTGGCCCCATGGGGTGACCACCGTGGTGTGGAGCGACTGGTATTTATTGGCCTTCGGTACGGAGATATAGTCCTTTACTCTTCCTGGTACCGGTTTCCACATGGAATGTATGTGGCCCAGGGCCGCATAACAATCGCTAACAGAATTAACAATGACCCTGAAGGCCAGGATATCGTGGACCTGGTTGACGTTGAGATTCTGGTTGAGCATCTTTTTATAGATGCTGTAGAAGTGCTTCGGCCTGCCCTTTATATTGGCCTGGATGCCGACAGAGGTCAGTTTTTCTGAAAGGATTTTTGTAAATTCAATGATGAACTTTTCACCCTCATCCCTCCTGTGCACCGCCTCGGTCTTGATTTTTTCATAGATTTCCGGTTCAAGATAAAACAGACACAGGTCCTCCAGGTTGGATTTGATCCACTGGATTCCCATCCTGCCCGCCAGGGGGGCATAGATTTCGAGGGTCTCTTTTGCTATGCGCCTCTGTTTTTCAGGGGCCTGAAAGCCCAGGGTCCTCATGTTGTGCAGACGGTCGGCGATCTTGACAATGATCACCCGGATATCCGAAGACATGGCCAGGATCATCTTGCGGACGTTTTCTGCCTGACGCTGCTTGCTGCTTGAAAACTGCATCTTGCTGATCTTTGTAACACCGTCAACAATGTTGGCGGTCTCAGCTCCGAACAGCTCCCTTATCTCTTCAAGTTCTGCGCTGGTGTCCTCCAGTACATCGTGCAGGAGTCCGGCCGCAATACAGACCTCATCCATCTTGAGCTGGGAGAGGATATATGCGGCCTCCAGCGGGTGAGAAAGATAAGGCTCTCCAGAAAGCCGGATCTGACCGTGGTGGACTTTGGCGGAATACACATACGCCTTTTCCACCAGCCTTATATTGGCCTTTGGATGATAGGACAGGATCTCCCTGGTTATGTTATTCAAGCGAATCATAGAGTAATTTTACTTTTTCCATGATTACGGCAGGGGCGTTTTTTAAAGGGATATTTATGCTTTCTGATTCGGATCTAAGCCTCATCTCCGCAAGGCCCTCCTTGACTCCCCTGAGTCCAATGGTCACCCTCACTGGTATCCCTATCAGATCAGCGTCATTAAATTTTACACCCGCTCGCTCATCCCTGTCATCAAGAATGACGTCAATATTGTTATCTAAAAGCTCATTGTATATGGCCTCTGCGGCCTGGGCCACCAGGGGTTCGTGCATCTGGAGAGGCAGTATGGTCACCTCAAAGGGGGCAATGGGAATGGGGAAGATTATGCCGTTTTTATCATGATTCTGTTCTATGGCCGCAGCCACGGTCCTTCCAACCCCGATACCGTAACAGCCCATGATGATGGGCCGCTCCTTTCCCTCCTCATCGAGAAACATCGCCTTTAAGGCCTTGCTGTATTTGGTGCCGAGCTTAAAGATGTGCCCCACCTCAATACCCCTTTTAAAGGCGACCTGGCCGCCGCATCTGGGGCATGTGTCCCTGGCAGTGATGATCCTGATGTCACCGAATTCATTTACCTTAAAGTCCCTGTCCAGGTTTGCGTCTTTGATGTGGAAATCCTTTCTGTTTCCTCCTACGACAAAGTTTTTCATTACCTTTATGGCGTTATCAGCCACTACCCTCATCTTCAAGCCTATCGGTCCTGCAAAACCAATGGGCGCGCCGGTTTTGTCCGCCACCAGTCCGGCATCGGCCAGCTCCAGCGTCTGGGCGCCAAGAAATCGCCTCAGCTTTGCCTCGTTCACCTCGTGGTCGCCCCTGACCAGGGCCGCGACTACCTCGCCGTCTGCAACAAATATCAGTGTCTTTATCAGCCCCTCCGGCCTTATGGAAAGAAAGGCCGCCACCTCCTCAACGGTCTTGATATCAGGGGTTGAGACCTCTGCGGCAGGTTCAAGGACGGTGTCTTTGAGATCAGGCGGGATATCAGGGCTCGTGACTTCCGCCCTTTCCAGGTTTGCAGCGTAATCACACATGGTGCAGTTGATAATCTCATCCTCCCCGGTCTCCGCAAGGACCATGAACTCGTGGGAATAGCTTCCGCCAATGGTCCCGGTGTCCGCCTCAACCGCTCTGAACCTCAACCCGCAGCGCCTGAATATCCGGAAATAGGCCCTGTTCATCGCCTCGTAGCTCTTATTGGCGTGATCTTCGTCCATGTCAAAGCTGTAGGCGTCTTTCATCACGAATTCGCGGCCACGCATCAGACCGAACCTGGGCCTGATTTCATCCCGGAATTTGGTCTGTATCTGATAGAAATTGATCGGCATCTGCTTATAGGAGCGTATCTCCTTACGGACAAGATCAGTGATCACCTCCTCGTGTGTCGGCCCCAGACAGGCCTCACGGTTGTGGCGGTCTTTAAATCTTAAGAGTTCCCTGCCGTAAAATTCCCATCTGCCGCTTTCCTGCCACAGCTCCGCAGGCTGCACCGCGGGCATCAAGACCTCCACAGCGCCCGCCCTGTTCATCTCTTCCCTTATAATGTTTTCCACCTTTTTGAGAGACTTCAACCCTGCCGGAAGATATGTGTATATGCCGGAGGTCAGCTTCCTGATCATGCCCGCCCTCAGCATCAACTGATGACTGATTACCTCTGCCTCTGCCGGGACCTCCTTGTAGGTGGGCATAAAATATTTGGTATATCGCATGAGAAATTTATACTCCTTTCATGGGGTTAAAGGCCGCGGTAGTAACTTATCAATAAGTCCGGGTGCGGTAATAAGTTTGCCCCTTTAGCTGATCTATTAGGGTTGTAAATGATGCAAGTCAAGAATATTATGATTCAAGTTGCCTTTGGTGGCCGGTAGAGCTAAACAGGCAAAATGATATTTAGCTAATAAACACAAGGGACATGGCATGGAAAATTTCAGGGTCTTGATCGTTGACGATGAATTGGACTTTCTAGAGACCATCCTCATACGTCTTCAAAGACGCAATGTTGATGCCGTAGGTGTGAGCAGCGGGAAAATGGCCATTGAAATGATAGAGCGGGAGCATTTCGATGTCGCGATTTTGGATGTGCGCATGCCGGGTATTGATGGATTCGAAACCCTCAGGGAAATCAAAAAGAGAAGGCCGTTCATGGAAGTTATCATGCTCACGGGTCACGGATCGGTAGAGTCGGGGATACAGGGAATGCAGATGGGTGCATTCGACTATGTCTTAAAGCCTGTAAAAATTGATGATCTGTTGGATCGGGTGCGAAAGGCATTTGAGCGAAAGGCGATTCACGAAAAAAAATCAGGAAGGTGATGTTATAATGGAGGATAACAAGGGCATTAAAGGGCTCCGGCATTTCTATGGCTGAAAACGCGAACAAGCTTACAGATCGTATACATTATATTTTGCCTTATCTGCCCGGTGTACTGACTATTGTAATCGCTTTACCCGTGTGGTTTGCCGCCGGTCCAATTCTTGGCATCCTTGCGGGGGTGCTGGGTATGGGATGCACCTTGACATGCCACAGAATTTTGGTGAGGGTCCGGGAGATCAGTGATCAGAAGGCCTGTCTGGATGCGCAACTCATCCAGTCGCAAAAGCTGGCGGCCATCGGGGAGCTTTCATCCGGTATAGCCCACGAGATCAACAACCCCCTTGCGATCATCGGTCAGGAGGTGCAGTGGATCAGGCATATTGTCGACAAAGCGGCGATCGGCAGCGAACACCATGCAGAGTTGGACGAATCCGTCACGGAAATCGGAAAACAGGTGAAGCGGTGTGCGGAGATAACCCATAAGCTCTTGGACTTTGCCAGGAAAAGAGACCCCCTCATTCAGGGGTGCGATGTCAACAGGCTGATCGAGGATATGGTGAGACTTGTTGAGCGAGAAACGGCCCAGAAAAATATCGCCATCGTGAGGAACTATCATGAAGGCCTGCCCGAGCTATACACTGATCATCCCCTGTTAAGACAGGTTATTCTCAATTTGCTCAACAATGCAACCTATGCAATAGATAAAGATGGGACCATCACGGTCAAGACACTGAGGAAAGGGCAAGATGCCCTGGAAATACTGATCACGGACACCGGCTGCGGCATAACCAGTGAAAATATAAGGAAGGTATTCAATCCTTTCTTTACTACCAAACCCCCGGGCAAGGGTACCGGATTAGGCCTTTCTTTGTGTCACAGTATCATCCACAAATTGGGAGGCGACATTCGAGTTGAGAGTGAACCTGGAAAGGGTGCCACGTTTATTATCCGCCTGCCCATGAATTATGCCGAAGGAGAAAATTTGATATGACAAAAACAGTTAAACCTCGCATCCTGATTGTAGACGATGAAGAACGATTCAGAATAACACTCTGTAAACTTTTAAAGGCAGAGGGGCTGGATGCAGCACATATCGGTGGAGCGATGGAGGCGCTTGAACTAATAAGAGATCAGGAATTCGATGTTATCCTGCTGGATGTAAAAATGCCGGGGATGAATGGAATAGAGGCCTTGGCCGAGATCAAGAAAATCAGGAGGGATATAGAGGTGATCATGCTCACCGGGCATGCATCCGTGGACATGGCCGTGGAAATCATGCGCCTCGGTGGGTACGAATATCTCCTCAAGCCCTGCCCCATAGATGAGTTGTTGTTAAAGATTGACCTGGCCCACGAGAGAAGGCTTGAAAAAATACATCAGGAATAAGCCGTTTCTGATCCAATTAATGGTCCATAGCCTTACTTTCAATCTTATCTCTCTTTACACTTTGTAAAAAATGCTGACAGTTATTACTTGCTGACAGGTTGTCCTACCTATAGTCTTTCATGGTAATTCCAACGATGCCGGGTCAGTTAACCGGTTAAATCTTAAGTCTTTTAGTTACAAGCGAAATAGATGGCACAATTCATGCTAATATTTCTTTTCATATTTCTTGTGAACACCACACTTCTATTAGGAAAATATTCATATGCATGAAGACCCTTATTCAAAGCTGAAGCGGATGATCTTTGTGATCATGATCCTGGTCCCTGCTATCCCATTTTTTCTGACTCTGGGTATAGGGTACTATTACTTTGCCGATTCTATTGAAACTGCTACAACCGCAAGCATGAACAGAATTGTGGAAGATCACCGGCAGATGATAGACACATTTCTCCTGGAGAGAAAGGCTGACCTTGAGTTTTTGTTGAACTCCTATGGTTACGATGAGTTATCCGAGCCCAAAAAGTTATCCGATATCTTCTCTCAATTACAGAAACAATCAAATGCCTTTCTTGATCTTGGAGTATTTAATGAAAAAGGAATTCATGTTGGGTATCAGGGACCATATAAATTAATCGGCAAAGACTATGGAAAAGAAGAATGGTTTCAACATGTGCTTAAAGAGGGGTACTATATCAGTGATGTATTCCTGGGGTTCCGGCAGCTTCCTCATTTCATCATTGCCTTGATGCGTGAGGGTAATGGCAGGAGATGGGTAATTCGGGCTACCATTGATACGATCACCTTTAATGAAATGGTAAAAAAGGTGAGGATCGGCAGGACCGGTGAGGCTTACCTTGTAAATAATGAGGGAATATTTCAGAGCGAAAGGCGTTCAGGCGGGGCTCTCTTGGAAAAATGCGAGGAAGGGATGCCGCACCCGCAAGACCAAAATGGGATAAAGATCTCCATTCAAAAAGATGTGACAGGAGATACATATCTGTATGCAACCACGTGGCTGAAAAACAAGAATTGGCTTTTGATCGTCAGACAGCAGGAAAATGATGCATTCAAGGCCCTAAGGGCCGCCTCCTATTCCATTTTATTTATCGTGATTATTGGTGGGGTCTTAATTATTGGAACAGCGTCTTATATAACGGATCTCATTGTGCGTCGGTTGAACCTGATGGACAGAGACAAACAGCAGTTGAGCGGTCAACTGGTGAGGGCCACCAGACTTGCTGAAATAGGAGAAATGGCCTCAGGTTTTGCCCATGAAATAAACAACCCCCTTCAAATAATGATTTCCGAGCAGGCCTTAATAGATACTTTATTTTCTGAACTCAAGAAAAAGGGAGAAATTAAAGAAAGTGAGGACTTAGCTGAGATCGAGGATTCAATGTCTCAAATAAAGCTTCAGATCCAACGGTGCGCAAAGATTACCCAGGCCATCCTTAAATTCGGCAGACAAGGGGAATCAAAAATAACGGATATTGATCTTAATACATTTTTCCCGGAAGTAATAGGTATGGTTGAAAAGAAGGCGTCGGTCCAGGGTATAGTGATGAAAAACGAAATAGATCCAAATACACCTTTGATACATGGGGATTCCGGTCAGTTAAGCCAGGTCTTTATCAACCTTTTTAATAACGCCATTGATTCCATTGCCGAGCAACATGGCTCAAAGGGAGGAGAGATTATTATAAAAACCGAACCGCAGGAAGACGGGAGGATTAAGATTTCAGTTTCAGACAACGGGATTGGCATCAGCCCTGAAAATATGAAAAAGGTTTTCTCCCCCTTTTTTACAACAAAGCCGGTAGGCAAAGGCACTGGTTTAGGATTGAGTGTTTGTTATGGAATTATTGATGCGATGGGCGGAACAATGGAAGTAACAAGCCAGAGAGGTATTGGTACAACCTTTATCATTCATCTCAATGCGGTGACCTAATTGATTTTTCACAAGCAAAAAATATTATTGACTCATATCAGCTTTCCTGCAATTATTCTTCTTAACAAAGGGGAGTAGCAAACAAGCGGCTATCGTCAACACGCCTGTTTAATAAGGCCGGTACCGCTGGTTAGGAAGTCCTAACAGGCAAGACCTTTATCACGATGGATATATATCGCGGTAAGGGTCTTTTTTTTGGGTAAAATCGGTTAACACTAAGAAATATTTTCAAAGGAGGCTTTTATGAAATGTCCGGTTTGTGCTGTTGAATTAACCATGTCCGAGAGGCAAGGCATTGAGATTGACTATTGTCCAAAATGCCGGGGGGTCTGGCTGGATCGGGGCGAGCTTGATAAGATTATTGAAAGGTCAACTGTTGTCCCGCAAAGGGATTATCCTGAAAGACCGAAACCTTATGGGGATTACAGGGAAAAGCAAGTCTACTCCCACCATAAGCCACATAGAAAAAAATCTTTCTTGGAAGAGTTATTTGATTGATTCTTAAAGCTGACTGCTAGCGGCTAACAGCTTATCGCTTTATTTTACTTAATTATCAGGGAGTTCAATGCACTGGCATCAGAGAGAAGTAAATGAAATCATCGAAAGCCTGGGCTCATCTCCTCAGGGTCTTTCTTCAATTGAGGCCCAGAGGCGCATCGAGGAATACGGCCCGAATGAGTTAACGGAAAAAGAGAAAAAAACCATGATCATGATGTTCCTTGATCAATTCAAGGACTTCATGATCATGATTCTGATTGCAGCTGCCGTTATTTCCGGAATTATCGGCGAGCCCTCCGATACCATCGCCATTGTGGTAATCGTGGTCCTTAATGCGGTTATCGGTTTTGTCCAGGAGTACCGGGCAGAAAAGGCCATGGCTGCGCTCAAAAAAATGGCCGCACCCTCTGCTGTTCTATTGAGGGATAAGGAGCCTGCTCAACTTTCTGCCTCTCAGCTTGTTCCAGGCGATATTGTATTTCTTGAGGCCGGCAACGTGGTACCGGCTGATATCAGGCTGATGGATGCGGCCCAATTAAAGGTGGAAGAGGCGGCCCTGACCGGTGAGTCGGTTCCGGCTGAAAAGTCTACCCGGCCGCTTGGCGATCCGGCGATTCCCTTGGGCGACAGGAAAAATATGGCGTACAAGGGGACCTTTGTTGCTTATGGCCGCGGTTCCGGCGTGGTCATAGCCACAGGTATGGAAACAGAGCTTGGCAAGATAGCCGCCATGCTTCAGGAAGAAGCAGAGGTCAAAACCCCGCTTCAGAAGCGGCTGGAGGTCTTTGGTAAGAAGCTGGCCCTGGCAGTCCTGGTCATCTGCGCCGTTATTTTCTTGGTAGGACTTATCAGGGCGGAGCCCCCGCTGTTGATGCTGTTAACGGCCATTTCATTGGCTGTGGCCGCCATACCTGAGGCCCTTCCGGCTGTTGTGACCATTTCTCTGGCCTTGGGCGCCAAAAAGTTGGTAAGGCAGCATGCCTTGATCAGAAAGCTTCCTGCCGTAGAAACACTTGGCTCTGTTACCTATATCTGCTCGGACAAGACCGGGACACTGACCACCAATCGAATGTCGGTTGATGAGATATATGTGGCTGATAAGTATATCAGGAATCCAGAACTTAAAGATGCTGAGGGCATGGTAACAGGCAGATCCCTCTCATCTCCTATTTCCTCCCTTCTGACCGCCCTGGGATTAAATAATGATACCCAGACGGATAAAGATGGGAACACAATCGGTGATCCCACTGAAATTGCCCTGTTTGAAATAGCCAGGGAAAAGGGCTTTGACAAAAAGGAACTTGAAGGGGAGTTTCCCCGAAAGGCTGAAATCCCCTTTGACTCCGAAAGAAAATGCATGACCACTATTCATCGAGTTGCCGGCGGCGGTGATCAAGGACATGCGTATATTTCTTTTACCAAGGGTGCGGCGGATATCCTTATGGACAGGTCAGATAATGTTTTGACCGATTCAGGGTCAAAGCCCCTTAAAAAAGACGAGATCAATTCGATCAACAATAAGATGGCATCCGATGGGTTGAGGGTCATCGGGGTTGCCATGCGCAGGTGGGCCGAACTGCCCAAAGGATTGCCGCCGGAACAGATTGAGACAGGACTTACCTTTCTGGGTCTGGCAGGTCTTATGGACCCCCCCAGGGAAGAGGCCAAGGAGGCTATCGGCCTGTGTAAGTCCGCGGGGATCATACCGGTCATGATCACAGGAGACCATCCCATTACGGCCAGGGCCATAGCAAAAAGACTTGGAATAATCGAAGACGGATCAAAGGCAATAATAACCGGGCGGGAACTGGAAAGGCTTCCTTTGGATGAGTTTGAGCAAAAGGTTGAACAGATCAGGGTTTACGCACGGGTCGCACCGGAGCAGAAGCTCAAAATTATCAAGGCATTACAGGACAAAGGGCAATTCATTGCCATGACCGGTGACGGTGTAAATGATGCGCCTGCCCTGAAGCGCGCTGATATTGGAATCGCCATGGGCATTACCGGCACTGATGTCTCCAAAGAGGCAGCACATATGATCCTCCTGGATGACAATTTTGCAACCATCGTCAAGGCTGTCAGGGAAGGTCGGCGCATCTTTGACAATATCCGCAAGTTTATAAAATACACCATGACCAGCAATTCAGGCGAAATCTGGACAATTTTCCTGGCGCCCTTTTTTGGGCTCCCCATTCCCCTGTTGCCCATTCACATCCTGTGGATCAACCTGGTAACCGACGGAGTTCCCGGTCTAGCCCTGGCCGCTGAGCCCGGAGAAAAAGACATCATGAGCCGGCCCCCCAGGCATCCCAAGGAAAGCATTTTTGCTGAAGGACTCGGCGCACATACAATCTGGGTGGGACTCCTTATGGGCGTGGTCTCTATCGTCACCCAGGCATATTTCATTAAGAGCAGCCAGACCCACTGGCAGACCATGGTCTTTACCGTGCTCTGCCTGAGCCAGATGGGACATGTGCTTGCCATTCGTTCCGGACGGGAGTCTTTCTTCAGGCTGGGTGTGCTATCAAACAAACCGCTCCTTGGGGCCGTCTTGCTCACACTTGCTCTTCAAATGGCCACCGTCTATGTGCCTGCGCTGAATCCCATTTTTAAGACCGCACCTCTTACCTTCAATGAATTGTTGGTTACTCTGGCTGTATCGAGCATGGTCTTCTGGGCCGTGGAACTGGAAAAACTGGTAAAAAGGAGGAAATCTTTAATTAAATAAAAGGATAAACTTTGATATGTTTCTTCACTAGTTATCGTAATAGAGTTAAAGTACTTTTGAGAAATGAGGAGGTTTTGCGAAATGTATGGAATTATGGTTAGAAAAGTTTCGGTTCTCACTGTTTTTGTGTTAATTGCGTTTCTTATGTATGGTCTTGTTGATCTTGCTGATGCCAGATCGCGCAGCGGCGGCAGATCGTTCAGCCCGAGCAGATCCTATTCAAGGCCACAGCAGCGCCAGACCAGTCCCGCTCAGACCGCCAGACCGCCTGCCGGGTCTACAGGGTCCTTTACCCGCGGGCTGGTGGGAGGCCTGATCGGGGGCGCTATCGGCAGCATGCTGTTCGGCGGGCTGGCCCATGGCATGGGGATGGGTGGTTTTGGAGGGAGCGGCATAGGACTTATTGAAATCCTGATTTTCGGTGTCATCATCTACTTTCTTTACAAAAAATTCTTCAGACGCCCGGCCCTTTCTGCAACCGGAGGTTATGAGCAGGCATATGCCAGGACGTCTGTGGATCAGATGGCAGGGCCGTCAGGCAGGGAGGATATAGTGGATATCCCGGCCGAGGACTCATTGGTTGAAGGTGTCAGACAGATATGGGATGTGGATCCTGACTTCAGCCCGGACGGCTTTAAGGAAACCGCCCAGGACCTGTTTTTTAAGATCCAGGCAGGTTGGACAAAACGTGATACAGAGGTATTAAAGGATTATGTCGGAGATCAACTGCTGGATGAGTATTCCGGGCATTTTGCGGAGATGAGGCAAAAAGGCCACGTCAATCGTCTGGAGAATATTGCAGTGCGCAATGTTGATCTGCTAACGGCAGGAGTGGAAGGTCAGGAGATATTTGTCAAAGTGCGTTTTACCGCCAACCTCCTTGATTACACGGTGGATGAGTCTTCCGGAAACACGGTCAGCGGTGACCCCCAAAACCCGGTCAAATTCGAAGAGAACTGGACCTTTGCCCGAAAAATAGGCGCTGGCAACTGGAGGCTCGAGGGGATAGAATAGGGATTACGTATAGTACCGAAATACTCTAGCCGGGGCGCGCATAATGTAACAGTTAATGATAAGGGGTTTCATTGTGTCAATATGGATTGAGATCTCGTTTATCTTTCTTCTTATTTTTTTGAACGGCTTGCTTGCATTGTCGGAGCTAGCTATTGTTTCAGCCAGGAAGACGCGGCTGGAACAGTTGGCGAAACAAGGAGATTCAAGGGCGGGCCTTGCGCTGAAGCTCTCAAATTCGCCGGACAGCTTTTTATCCACCATACAAATCGGCATTACCTTTGTGGGCATTCTAACCGGTGCTTTTGGAGGCGCAACTATTGCTGAATTGCTCGCCCGATACCTTGATGGCTTTCCCGTGCTGACCCCATACGCCGAGAGTATCGGAGTTGTGATTGTAGTCATCGGAATCACTTATTTGTCACTGATCATCGGTGAACTGGTTCCAAAGCGGCTGGCGCTCAATAATCCGGAAAGGCTTGCCTGCCTTGTCGCCCCAAGTATAAAACGACTTGCGCGACTGGCGCACCCGTTGGTGGTTTTTCTGAGCGGCTCATCAAGAATGTTGCTCAGCATTCTCCGGATTAAACCTTCCGCCGCCGCGGCGGTGACCGAAGAAGAAATAAAGCTGTTGATCGCCAAAGGCACACAGACCGGAACCTTTCAAGAATTTGAACAGGACACGATTGAACGTGTATTTCGCCTTGCCGACCGTCGGGTGGCAGTCTTAATGACACACAGATCTGACATTATTTGCCTAAGCCTTACTGAAAGCGAAAAGGAAACAAGACATAAAATTGCAGAGCACAAATATTCGTTTTATCCCGTAGTGCGGGATAACCTTGACAATATTGTCGGAGTTGTCAGAGGCAAAGAGTTGCTTTCACTTGCTATGGAGGGTAAGCCGTTTAATCTTAAGGAAATATGCCTTAAGCCCCTTTTTGTTTTTGAGACGACGCCTGCAGTCAAAATGCTTGAGCTGTTCAAGAAATATGGAACATATATCGCTTTTGTTGTGGATGAGTATGGCGCAATTCATGGCCTTGTTACACGTGATGATATCTTACGTTCCGTTTTTGAAGACATAGAAGATATCTCCGAAAGAAAAGAAGGAGAAAGGCAAATAGTGCAACGCGAAGACGGCTCATGGCTCATATCCGGTAGTTTGCCCCTGGATGAGTTAATGGATTATATGAAAATCGGTAGTCTTAGTGAAGAAGATAGGGCAGGAATGAACACTGTGGGTGGCTTCGTAATGACGAAAATCGGGGCTGTGCCTTTGGAAGGGCAACAATTCTTATGGGAAGGCCTCAGATGGGAAGTCGTTGACATGGACGGCAGACGGGTAGACAAGATTTTGGTGTCACAAGTAAAGAAAACAAAAAATCAGTAAAAACTAATTTCAAAACACCCACTTCCGCCCAATCTGTGCTTTGTGCACAATCACGACATGGCGCTTTAGCTTGTGGAATCATCTCTCAATCCATTATCTTATCCGTACCATCTTACTACTTACAACCAGTCCGGATTGCCGGATGCTCTGAGCTTGCGATCTTTTACACTCTGTAAAAAAAGCTGACGGTGAGCTCGTAGTTACATAAAGCCCTCCTCGTTTTACCCTCCTTAAAAATTCCCATAATGTCCAATTGTTATGCAGGCTAATGCTACATACTTAGCAGTGGCACATGGCTTGCTCTGCTACCGTGCAGGAATAAAGCAATTGTAACTGAGTAAACAGGAGGGAATACTTTATGAGTCACAGTGTTGCAGCACACGCTATTGATGATAACGGCAGCTTCTGGAAGAGCAGGCCAGGCTACAAACCGATCCTGCTCCTGATTGCCTTGTCAGTGTTTGTATTTCTGGTGGTCATACCACCGCCACAGAGCATGCTTGACCTGGTAAACAAGGAAAACCCGCCGGGCGCGGCCCTTCAAAAAGGCACAAAGACCTTGGTGGAAAGTGTAAACAAAAAGCTCAGGCCCGATGACGCCCCTGCTCACGGCGGAGAACACAAAGAGGTGGTTAAGCTCACCGAAAAAGAAGTGGCCCAAGTGGGCAAGGTTACGCTTGCGATCTTCGGCCTGGTCGTATTTTTGTGGGCCACAGAGACACTTCCCCTGGGCGCAACCGATATCCTGGTGGCGGTGATGCTCTATCTGTTCGGCATATTGCCGCTTGAGGAGATATCAAAGTCATACATGCAGGATGCGGTCTTTTTCATATTCGGCATCCTGGCGGTTGCCGTGGGGGTTTCAAAGACAGGCCTTGATAAACGGATAGGGCTTTTGCTCCTAAGCCGTATCAAGAGCGCAAAGGCCTTTGCCTTTATATTTTTCCCCGCCATTGCCATGTCCGCAAGCTTTCTGTCGGAGCATGCCCTTGTAGCACTCCTTATCCCGGTGCTCCTGGGTGTATACAAGGTAAGCTGCAAGATGTACGGCTTTGATAAGGACCGGGCGCTTGGGGTTTTTCTACTCCTCGGGCTGTGTCTTGCCGCAAATCACGGGGGCCCGGGCTCCCCTGCCGCAGGAGGCAGAAACGCAATCATGGTGGGATATCTGACAGGCGCGGGCTACCCGATATCATTTCTTGAATGGATGAAATACGGTTTTCCATTTGTACCTGTAATGGGCTTTATTATCGGACTGTTCATGTACATGGTGGTAAAGCCCAAATTCAAGGTCCAGGGCATCAACCCAAGCGAGGTGGTGAGACTTGAGGTCGCAAAGATGCCCAAGTTCGGAGGCAGGGAGGCGATAATGGCCGTGATCCTTGTCATCCTGGTCGCCTGCTGGATCATACTCGGGGAGGAATTCGGTCTCGGAGGTCCTACGCTTTATGCAGTAATGGCCATGTTTCTTACAAAGATCCTGACCTGGGATGACATCCAGGATGGTGTGGCCTTTGACGTGGTAGGCCTTTATGCGGCAGCCTGCGCAATGGGCGTGGCCCTCAAGTTTTCCGGGGGCGCCCTCTGGATGGCCCAGGTATTTGTGGATGTCCTGCCCGACTTCCTGGTAAAAGGTGATAACCTTACTCTGGGGGTGAGCCTTGCAACCGGAACCATGACCAATTTCATGAGCGACGGCGCAACGGTTGCATCCCTTGGTCCCATATTCCTGCCCATGTCTGAGCTGACCGGCGTCCATGTATGGAAGATCGGCCTTGCCTGCGCGTTTTCATCTTCATTTGCCAACGCCATGATCGTGGGCACTCCCAATAACGCAATAGCATTCGCCATGGGCAGGGACCCTGAAACAGGCGAAAGGCTCCTGACTGTCATGGACTTCCTGAAATACGGGGGGGCCATAACCATTTTGGCCTGGCTGGTCCTGTGGTTCTGGACAATATTCGGGTACTGGCGATGGATGTCATGGCCCACTCTCGGTTAAATGCCTCCTTGCGCCGATCTACCCGGCATGGGGGAGGCAATGGCAAGGAAGGCTTTCAGGATATTGGAAACAGGCTGAAAAGAAACGACACAAAGTCAGGAGGATAACATGGATCAATTCAGGGCATTAATAGTGGATGATGAAGAGGATTTTCTCGTAACCCTGGTCAATCGTCTGAACAAGAGAAACATCGAAACTACCGGGGCCAAAAGCGCAGAAGAGGCGCTGGAGCTTATAAAGAAAAAGATCTTTGACGTGGTTGTCATGGACATCAAGATGCCCGGGGGCATGGACGGAATAGAGGCCCTGCGGGAGATAAAGAAGATCCAGCCCATTGCCGAGGTGATACTTCTTACCGGTCACGGGTCAGTGGAGACCAGCATCGAGGGAATGAAACTCGGGGCCTTTGATTATCTCTTAAAACCGGTGAAGCTTGAGGATTTGATCCCAAAGATGGCCCAGGCCTTTGAGAAGAAATCCTCTCATGAGCAGAAGATAAGGTCCGCAAGGATAAAGGACCTGATGCGTTCTCCCCTGAGGGTGCTCGATGAAAAGTAGCCCCGGTTCCATGCCGATGCTGGAACAACATTAACCATTCTTTAAGAAAGGTGGGTCAAATGGAAAAGATGAAGATGATGCTGGTGGATGATGAGGAGAGATTTCTTTCAACCACCCAAAAGCTCTTAGCAAAAAAGGGTTATGATGTCCTGACCGCAATAAGCGGTGAAGAGGCCCTGGATAATCTTACAAAACACAATGTCCATGTGGTGATACTGGATGTCAAGATGCCGGGGATGGATGGGGTGGAGACCTTAAAGGCGATAAAGAGGCGTTTTCCGCTGGTTGAGGTGATCATGCTGACGGGCCACGGCACGGTTGAGACCGCTGTTGACGGCTTAAAGTCAGGCGCAACCGACTATCTCCTGAAACCGGCGGACATCAACGAACTGATCGGGAAGGCGGAGGAGGCGTTTGCAAAGAGAAAGGTGCTTGAGGACAAGATACGGGTGGCCCAGACCAGAAAGGCCTTTAAGACCCCGCAGCAGATCCTGAGTGAGACAGAGTAGAGGAGGGATGTGATGAGTGAGCCAAAAGTAAGAGATTTGATGATTCCGCTCTCCGAGTATGTGACAGTAAATGAAGATGCAAGCCTCTTTGATGCGGTCGCTACCTTAAGACAGAAAAGTCAAACTTTTGATCAGGACAAGGAAAATCCCAGGGCCATTCTGGTGCTGGATAAGGCAGGCGCTGTTATCGGAAAACTCAGCCAGTGGGACGTTATCAGGGGACTCGAACCCAAGTACAGTGAGATCGGACACATCCAGGGCACTTCCCAGCTTGCCTTTACCAGCGATTTTATTCGCTCGCAGGTGAAAAAATACGGCCTGTGGGAACACCCCCTTGGCGATCTTTGCAAGAAGGCCGCGAGGATCAAGGTAAAAGACATAATGTATAAGCCCGGCCAAGGAGAGTGTGTTGCGGAAGGTGCAAGCATGGATGAGGCCGTACACCAGATGATAGTGGGACACCACCAGTCTCTGCTTGCGCTCAGGGGCAAAGAGATAGTCGGAATACTCAGGCTGAGCGATGTCTTCAGGGTGGTCTGCGACATGATAATGGCCTGTCCGGCTTGACGTTCCATTGGAAATCGCGTGGAAAAAGAATTTACCATACTGATTGCAGATCGGAATCATCATGTGAGGGAATTGCTCAAACGTGAGATGATGGCCGAAGGCTATATTATTCGAGTGGCGAAAAACGGTCAGGAGGTATTGAAATGGGTGTATGATCAGGAACCCCTGGACCTGGTCATCCTGGACCTGGATCTGCCGGACTTTGAGGAGACACAGGTGCTGGATAAGATAAACGATCGCGTGCCCTATTTGCCGGTAGTGATCCACACCTTCGTGTCAGAATACAATAACAATCCTGCTATTAAGACTGCAGCAGGCCTGGTGGAAAAGGACGGAAGCAGTATAAGCCGCTTAAAGGAGATGGTTTCTTCATTACTGGGTGGCCCTATACAACGTAAGCAGAAGGATAATGGCCGCATATCCTCCTAAAAACCTCTTTTATAAGAGAGGGGTTCAGATGTATAATGACACCCGGGATAAACGGTCCGCTATCGGCTTTTAGCTGTTAGCTCAATTCGGGATAATAACTCAACTGCATCAGACAGGAGGGCAACATGGATCAATTCAGGACACTGGTTGTAGATGATGAAGAGGATTTTTTGGTCACACTGGTCAACAGGCTTAAAAAGAGAGACATTGATGCAGCAGGGGTTAAAAGCGGCGAGGAGGCCCTGGACCTGGTAAAGAAGAAACTCTACGATGTAATCATCATGGACATCAAGATGCCCGGCGGCATGGACGGCATTGAGGCGTTACGAGAGATCAAGAAGATTCAGCCCCTTGTCGAGGTCATACTGCTTACCGGGCATGGTTCTGTTGAGTCCAGCATCGAGGGAATGAAACTGGGGGCCTTTGATTATCTGATGAAACCCATAAAGCTTGAAGAATTGATTCCCAAGATGGCCGAGGCCTTTGAAAAGAAGAATTCCCACGAGCAAAAAATAAGAACCGCAAGGATAAAAGAGTTGATGCGCTCGCCTCTGAGGGTGCTCAATGAGCCATGAGCGAGACATGCGGAATTTAAATGATGATCTGTCTTCATTCGAAAGACAATGGTTAAAAGCGCAGTCGAAGTTGTTTCGTGGGCCCTCGGCCCGGAAAGATTAAAATGACAGATTCACGTTATAAAAAGCTCCAAAGGATTTACGTAGTTGTCATCCTGCTCGTTTCTTTTACGCCTTTGTTCCTACTTGGCGGCATAATGTATTATCAGGTCTCCAAGACCTATAGAACAAAAATAGAGGAGCAGATCAGGTACAGAGTTATTTCCCAAGCAGACACCATTGACCTGTTCCTGAAGGAACGCACCGCCATCCTGGCCGCCATCGCTGATACTGTAAGTTTTAATCAGATAATTAATGAAAAGACCCTCCTGAAGACATTTGAACTCATAAACTTGAGGGCCGGCGCATTTGTTGATCTGGGCGTAATTGATCAGACAGGTCAACACCGGGCATATGTGGGTCCCTATGATCTTAAGGGCTTGAATTATTATAACCAACCCTGGTTCGGCGAGGTGATGGCCAAGGGTTTATATGTGAGCGATGTATTTACCGGATTCAGGGCCTTTCCCCATTTCATCATAGCCATTCGACGTCAGGAAGACAAGAATAGCTGGATTCTGAGGGCGACCATTGATCCTGATATTTTTGCGGCTATCGTACGTTCGGCCCAGATCGGAAAGACCGGGGATGCCTTTCTTGTCAATAAGGAAGGACTGTTTCAGACGACCCCCCGCTTTTCAGGCGGCATCCTTGGAAAATCGGATATTGATCCCACAGCATATGGGGGATTGACTACAATAAATGAAGAGATCAACAGCAAGGGGGAAAAGCGGCTGACTGCTGGCAGATGGCTCAAGAACAAGACCTGGCTTTTGATTGTCAGCCAGGATGTATCAGAAGAAATGGGGAGCTTGCTTAAGACCAGAAACCAGGAAATAGCGATCATTCTTATGGGGAGCATCTTAATCATTCTTACAACGGTGATTACTACCAGGTACACGGTATCTAAGCTAAAAAACGCGGATGCAAGGATGAATGAATTAAACGCGCAGCTCCTGCAGTCCGACAAACTTGCTGCGTTGGGCAAGATGGCGGCGGGCGTCGCCCATGAGATAAACAATCCCCTTGCAGTCATCCTGCAGAAGACAGGGTGGATGGAAGACCTCCTTGAAGACGAGGCCTTTCAGAAAAGTAAAGAAATCGAAGAATACAGGGTGTCTCTTAAAAAAATTGAAGAGCATGTGGAAAGGGCCAGAAAGGTTGTACACAATATGCTGGGTTTTGCCCGCAAGATGGAGCCCAGGCTTGAAGATGTTGATGTCAATCAGACACTGAAGCAGACAATATCATTGCTCGAAAATTATGCGCGCCTGAATAACATAGAACTGAGGGCCATGCTTTCGGCTGATATTCCTATTATCGCCAGTGATCAATCCCAGCTCCAACAGGTATTCTTAAATATCATATCAAATGCCATTGACGCCATCGGCAGGGACGGACTGGTAGAGGTTAAAAGCGCGGTAAATCACTCAACCATTGATGTGACCATCTCGGATAATGGCCCCGGCATACCGGAGGAACAGCAGAAGAGTATTTTTGACCCCTTCTTTACCACCAAACAGACCGGCAAGGGCACCGGTCTGGGTCTGTGGATCACATACAACATTATAGAGAAACTGGGTGGTTCCATATCCTTTCACAGCGAGACCGGAAAAGGCACTACCTTTACGGTCAAAATCCCCAAGGTCCCGCCTACGGAAAAATAGGGTCAAAGAATTAGTTGTTGAATAGTAAGATAAAGGATTATATTCAGAAACTGTTTGGAAAAAGTAATGGTATTGTTCTTGAGTTGTGAGCAAAATCTGCTGAGTCTTTTGCATGCGACCACAATAGGTCCTTAGAATGTGGAATAGAATCAACCTGCGCACCCGCATTTATGTAATCCTGACATCCCTTATCCTCATGACGCTGGCGGGCGGGGTAGTTACGGTCTGGTATACCTACCAGATGCAGAGGCTCCTCGAAGATATTACCGGCAAAAACCTTGCCGCCCTGAGGGCGGCGGAAGAACTTGAAATCGCCCTTGTCAATCAAAAGGGGTTTGTCTCATATTTTTTCCTGGACGGTAATACCGAATGGCTTGAGCGGCTCGGCGAATACCGCCAAAGGTTCCGGGATCGGCTTCATGAGGCACGTCAGCTTATCCAAGACAGTCAACAAATGGAGGCCCTTGAGAGGATAGAATCGGAATACCTGAGCTATGTATCTCTAAAGGACCAGGTCATCACATATTACCGCGCCGGTTCCAGGGATGAGGGCACAGTCCTTCATCAAAAGGTACGCCATTACTTTTTCAATATACTCGAATTGACAGAGGCCTTCAGAAACACCCAAAAAGAAAAGATCAACATCATCAAGGAAGGCAGCCAGAAACAGGCAAAGAAGTTGAGGGTGATCGCCGCAACAGCAGTCATCGCCGTCCTATTGCTTGGGGTTTTTCTTACATTTATTCTGACCGCACAGATTCTTGGCCCTGTTCGCAGGCTGGCATTGAAGACCGATCCTGAGGCGCTGCCGAATATACCTGAAGATGAGGTCAAGGCCTTGAGTCGTGGCGTTCGAGGGCTTATGGAAAATATTGACCACAGCCATTCTCAGCTCGAAAGAAGTCAGGAGATACTTTTGCAGGCGGAAAAAATGGCTATGGTGGGAAAACTGGCGGCTGGGACGGCCCATAGCATAAGGAATCCCCTCACTTCATTGAAGATGAGGCTCTTTTCTCTTTCCAGGAGCCTGGAACTGACCGCCGATCAAAAGGAAGACTTTGAAGTTATCACTGATGAAATCGGTCATATTGATAATATCGTTGAAAACTTTTTGGAGTTTTCAAGGCCCCCGAAACTGAAAGTAAGGTGCATCCATTCCAGTGATGTCATTGAGATGACTTTAAACTTACTGCATCACCGCGTCGCCTCCTATGATGTCAGCATAAAATTTGAGAAGAAAGGCGATATTCCGGCCATTCAGGCTGACCCTGAACAGCTTAAAGAAGTCCTTGTCAACATCGTGGTCAATGCCTGTGAAGCAATGCCCCGAGGGGGGTCCATCGTGATCAGCGAGGATGAGTCATTATCAGATTCCATCGGAAAAGTAGTGGAGATCAGGGTTTCTGATGATGGCCCCGGCCTGTCTGATTCTATTAAGGAAAAAATCTTTCAGCCCTTTTTTACCACCAAGGAAGAAGGGACAGGTCTGGGCTTGAGTATTGCAAACCGGATTGTTGAGCAGCACGGGGGATTGCTCGACTTTGAATCAGAAGAGGGAAAGGGGACAACCTTTATCATCAGGATTCCGGTCGCGGAGGGACAGGTTTGAGTTCAATACTGATCATTGATGATGATAATCAGCTCAGGCAGAGTTTTCAAAAACTGTTGGCCGAAGAGGGCTACAATGTCATGAGCGCCTCTTCCGGTGAGGCGGGCATAAATATTGTCAAAAAAAACACTCTGGATCTTGTTGTCCTTGATATGCGCCTGCCTGGAATCAATGGCTTTGAGACCTTCAAGCAGATCAACAACATTGATTCAAAACTGCCTGTGATTATTATGACGGCCTATGGAACAACAGAGACAGCCATAGAAGCAACAAAAATGGGCGCATTTGATTATATCCTCAAGCCCTTTGATATCCCTGACATGCTGAAGATTATCCTTCAGGCCCTTGAAGCAGGTCGCTTCATGCGTTCACCTGTTCAGATGAATGCAGGTCCTGATGAAACCAGGCACGAGGCAATAATCGGCCGAAGCAGACTGATGCAGGATGTTTACAAGGCAATCGGCAAGGTCTCTCCCACCAATGCAACGGTTTTGATACGCGGTGAATCCGGGACCGGCAAGGAACTGGTGGCGCGGGCGATTTACCATCATAGTCTCAGATCTGAAAAGCCCTTTATCGTTATCAATTGCGTTGCAATCCCCGAAAATCTGCTCGAAAGCGAACTGTTCGGTTATGAAAAGGGGGCGTTTACCGGTGCATCACACCGCCGGGTGGGAAAGATAGAGCAGGCCAATGCAGGCACCATATTCCTTGATGAGATCGGCGATATGCCCCCCAGTATACAGGCAAAGATCCTGAGGCTTGTGCAGGAAAAAAGTATTGAAAGACTCGGAGGAATGGACCCTATTTCAGTGGATGTGCGAATTGTAGCGGCCACAAACAGGAATCTTGAAGAGGCTGTAAAGAAAGGCCTTTTTCGCGAAGACCTCTATTATCGCCTGAAGGTGGTCACCATTTGGCTTCCCTCCCTTTGTGAGAGGCAGGGGGATGTACCAATCCTTACAGACTATTTTCTGTCCAGGTGTGCCTCAGAGGTGGGCATGGACAATCCCGGCATTACAGATGAGGCCAAAGAGATCCTCGACAATCACCCCTGGCCCGGAAATGTCCGTGAGCTAAAAAACACCATTCAAAAGGCCCTTATATTCAATCGCGGAGCGCCTGTTACCGGCGAAGACATCCTTCAGGCCATAGGAAAGAAGGTGCCGGTTGCTGAAACATCTGATGACGCCATAAGACAATGGGCGATGGAGGCCCTGACCTCGGGACAAACCGAAAATCTGTTTGACACGTGTATGGACCGGTTTGCAGGCATACTGATCAGTCAGGCCCTGAACCTTACCAGGGGGAACCGGTCGCGGGCAGCGAGGCTCCTGGGCTTTTCAAGGCCGACTCTTCATTCCAAGATCGAAAAATATAATCTGAAACCTGATTCCAATAATTCGTTATAGCTAGGAGAAAGATCAGAAAGGCCCAAATAATGGGGATTCTTGGAGCGGTAAAGCCGATATGGATAACAGTATTGTGGAAGAGATAGATCATCGCGCTGCGCTTAAGAAAAATGTGCTGCTGTGGAGCGTCTGCATCGCCATTACGCCTATGATTCTGGTCAGTTGTATTATACTCTACCAGTTCAGGATTTCCTACCACCAAAGAGTAAACGCCCACCTGGAAGAATTGGTAGCAAAACACAGGCAGGATATAGATACTTTCCTTAAAGAAAGGCTGGGCAACATCCAGGTGCTTGCCGGGAATTTCTCCTTTGAAAATATGAGTAACGAGCGATTCCTGCAGGAGCGGCTCAATATATTGCAGCAGAATTACGGACCGGTTTTTGTTGATCTGGGTGTGATAAATTTCGAAGGCTTCCAGGTAGCCTATGCCGGGCCGTACAAGCTGAAACATGCCAGTTATTCCGACGCCGACTGGTTTAAAAAAGCGATGGCGAATAATAGCGAATACTATAAAAGTGATGTCTTTTTGGGACTGCGCGGCGTTCCACATTTTATTATTGCGGTCAGGAGGACATCCGGGGATAAGACCTGGATAGTCAGGGCGACCATTGATTTTGTATATTTTAACAGCCTGGTGGAGAAAATCAGGATAGGGGAGACAGGCTTTGCCTTTATCCTGAATAATGAAGGTAAATTTCAGACTCATGCTGTCCACGATGTCGCCCCTGATAAGAGTCCGTATCGCGATTTTCTTAAGTATAATAATGCTGAGAAGAAGGAGATTCATATTGTCGAACATGCTGATGCCTCGGGGAGCACAAGCTTATATGTTGCATCTTTTTTAAAACACGGCGACTGGATGCTCGTTTATCAGCAAAAGTCCTCCGAGGCCTTTGCTGACTACAGGCGGGCAGTCAGTATAGCAATTGTCATTGTAATATTAGGCTGCGTTCTCATCCTTTCTACGGCCATTATCCTGACCAATAAACTGGTCAGGCTCCTCACCAAGATTGACCGCGAAAAGGAGATGATGAATGAACAGATCGTTGAGACCGGAAAACTGGCCTCTATCGGTGAGTTGGCCGCAGGCATCGCCCATGAGATAAATAACCCGGTGGCCATCATGGTGGGAGAGGCAGGCTGGATTGAAGACCTGCTCGAGGAAGAAGAATTCCAGGCCAGTGAGAATATGAATGAATTTAAGCGGGCGCTCAAACAGATACATATCCAGGGTAAACGCTGCAAGGAGATAACCCATAAGCTATTGAGTTTTGCCCGCAAGACCGGCTCAAGGCCTCAGGATATCAACGTAAATGAACTTATAGAGGAACTGGTTGATCTGTCGGCCCAGAGGGCTAAATTCAGTAATGTGACCATTGTCACAGACTTTAAAGAGGATATGCCAAGCATATGCGTTTCACAGTCGGAACTGCAGCAGGTATTTCTCAATCTGATCAACAATGCCCTTGATGCTATGGAAAAGGACGGTGGAGATATAAGGATATCCACCAGGACAGACGGAAATCGGGTGGTTGTTGTTGTCGCTGATACCGGCCCAGGAATTCCGTCTGCTGTACTCAACCGGATATTTGATCCATTCTTTACCACTAAACCGGTCGGTAAGGGCACGGGTCTCGGTCTATCCATTTGTTACGGCATCATAAAAAAAATGAGGGGGGAGATAGAGGTCCAGAGCACAGTAGGCGTTGGCACAACGTTCCTCGTTAAAATCCCCTTGCCAGAAGATTAAAAAAATGGTAACCACTTGGCGCGCTTTAGATAATAGGGGAGAACCGTGCAAGGGCCGGGCGTGCCCTGACTTTGAGAGGCATACACATGACAGAGAAGGAGAATTTAACACCTTCCACCCGCATTAAGCTGCTGCTTGTGGACGATGAAGAGGGATTTGTCAATGTTATTGCCAACAGGATGTCCAAAAGGGGGATTGATGCAACAAAGGCCTTAAGCGGGAGCGATGCACTGAAGGCGATCCGCAAGCAGGATTTTGATTTGGCGGTCGTGGATCTTAAGATGCAGGAGATGGACGGAATAGAGCTGTTGAGGATATTAAAAAAAATGATCCCTGAAATGCCTGTTATAGTTCTGACCGGGCATGGCTCTGAGAGGGCGGCCGAAGATGGCATGGAATATGGTGCCTATGATTACCTTACAAAACCGTGTGAAATGGATGAATTGATGGAGAAGATCCACGAGGCCCTGGCCAGGGGAAGGTGACGAAGATGGATTCTTTCAGTACGTTATTTGTTGACGATGAGGAAGAATTTTTAGCTACTGTATTAAAGCGCTTGAAGAAGCGCAATCTGGAGGTAATGGGGGCTAACAGCGGCGAGGAGGCCCTTAACGTGCTTAAGAGCCGCCATGTGGATATAGTTGTGCTGGACGTCAGGATGCCCGGGATGGACGGTATTCAGACGCTTAGAGAGATAAAAAAGGAATTCCCTCTGGTGGAAGTCCTGATGCTTACCGGGCATGCCAACATGGAAGTCGCTGTTGAGGGCATGGAGCTGGGGGCGTTTGATTACCTGATGAAGCCAGTGGAGATTGACGAGCTTTTGTATAAACTTCAGGATGCATATAAGAAAAAATCATTACAGGAGGAAAAGATAAAAAAGATAAAAACAATAACTAAGTAATCATGGTGGATTTAATAGCTTACCAACACATTAGGACCCGTTTCAAAATAATCCGAGTTTCCCCGGCTGGGTGGGGCATTTTTAAAAGTGGTTCGGATTATTTTGTGATGGGTCCTAAGTTGGCACTATTGTCTAGCCAGGATTGAGCAGAATCAACAGTGGGCGGATTGAGAAGATCTGACCTAAATGCCTTTCCGTGGATTTGTTTCTCAACATATTTGCCCCGCGACTAATCACTTTGCAGTAATGTAAGGAGCCTGTCCTAGTGAAGCTGCAAGGTGCTGTTCCTTATCTTATAAAGGATAATTCTGCGAGTAATATCTGACAGGGTGGATGGTTAGGTGTGTTCAACTTATCTCGCAGAGGCCGGTTTTGTTCATGTTTTCTTGAGAAGCCCGTTGGCGTGCCTCATATCCGGGTTTTTTCTATTTGAATAACTCTTTTACGGAGGTTGGTGTTGAAATGAGTTTCTTTAAACAATTTGGCAGACTCTTAGTTATGGGCGCAAGGGCCCATGCAAAGTGGGAACTGGATACGTCCAGGACTATATTGTCCGACAAAAGGCGTATTGCGATTCTAGGACTTTTAACCATCCCCATTATCATCGGAGGCTTTGCATTCGCCGAAGATATCAAGGGTGCCCTGCCGTCCCTGATCGGCGGCAAGGAGGCATACAACCCTGCATTTTATTCACCTCTGATATTTGTCATATCCATACTGATAGGTGTCGGCGCGGGCCTTATTACCGGGTGCATCGGCGCGGGCGGTGGTTTCATCATCGCTCCGGCGCTCATGAGCGCAGGCGTCAAGGGTATCCTTGCGGTCGGGACCGATCTGTTCCACATATTTGCAAAGGCGATTATGGGGAGCGTTATCCACAGAAAACTTGGAAACGTATCCGTGCCCCTGGCCGTTGTCTTCCTGATCGGCTCCATACTGGGCGCAACAACCGGGGGTTATATAAACCGTGTGCTTTATGAAATTAATCCTGTTCTGAGCGATGCATTTATCACCACCATCTATTCCGTAATGCTGGGGTTTCTGGGGCTTTATGCAATGACCGACTTCCTCAAGGCAAGAAAGATCGGAAAGACCGAGGAGATGCACGGCACCCATGGCAGGGATGAGGGTACTGATCTTGGCGGCCTTCCCCAAAAAATCCAGGCGGTCAGGATCCCTCCAATGGTCAAGTTCGATCATGACCTTGCGCCGGGAGGAAGGGGCATCTCATGGATATTTCTGGTGCTGAGCGGCGCGCTTGTAGGACTTGCAGCAGGCATCATGGGTGTCGGCGGCGGCTTCATCACCTTTCCGATCTTTGTTTACGTACTGGGCGTGTCCTCCATGACCACAGTGGGGACCGACATCTTTCAGATCGTCTTTACAGCAGGATACGCTGCAATCAGCCAGTACGCCATATACGGCTTCATCTTTTACACCCTGGCTATGGGCATGCTCCTTGGTTCTTTGGTGGGCATCCAAGTGGGCGCCATGGTGACCAAGGTGGTCCCCGGCATCACCATTCGGGGGTTTTATGCAATGGCGGTCCTTGCAGGTTTTGTCAACCGTATCTTTGCCTTGCCCGGAAAATTGGGCGGGATGGAGATCATCCCTATATCAAAAGAGACCGGGGCCCTGCTGGACAAGATAGGCATCTGGGCCTTTTTTATAGTAATTGCCGGTTTTTCTATCTGGGTAATCGGCACCTTCTTTAAAAATATCGGCGCCATGAAGGGAGAGGAGGTGTAGACATGATAGCGAAAAAAAAGGAATTCACCATCGGCCTTGTAATGATCGCACTGTTTGCAGTGGTTCTGATCATTGTTTTTTCACCTGTATTTAACGGAAAAAACGGTCTTCAATATCTGGACTCTCTTTATAATTCCATTTCAAAGGGATCGGCCTACTACATCCCCAAGGTAAGGGAAGAGACGGAAAAATTCGTCGGCAAGACGGTCAGTGTGCCGATCAATATGGGAAAGGAGGAGACCGCAAGACAGACGGCCATGCTTTTTGAAAAAGGGGGCGCAAAGGTTGAGGTCTCAGGAAGTGAGCTCAAGATTGACTGCGACCTGGGAAAGGTCTTTGATAACTGCCTGGCCGATGCAGACCTCATGTACATAAATGATGGTGCAGCGCTTGTCAGCAAATACGGCTACGATGAAAGGCAGGTCCTTTTCAACTGGCATACGGCCTTTAAGGCCATGGACAAGGTCCTTACCAAAGAGGAAAAGTTCGAAGAGGCCCGTGTGATCCTCGAGGTAAGGGAAAAGGCCCTGGAGCCGTCATACAACTACTATAAAATCGTTCCGGAGAAGATAAGCTCTAAGCTGGGAATAGTGGTTTTTTCTCTGGTCTTTTATGTAATCTACACCGTATGGTACGGTTTTGCGATCATGTACCTGTTTGAAGGTTGGGGGCTCCAGTTGGAAGAGCATTAAACTTTTGGTCGTGTGCAGGAACGCCGATTCGTTCTTGCGCACGACCTTCGCCAATCAATCAAATTCAGGAATCCGACACTCTCCGGCAAATCCCTCCGTTATAGGGTCGCAATCCAATGTCATTAACTTAACGATTCTTAATAGGCGAAAAAACGCGGATTCGCAGTCGTGAAGGAAATATTTTGAACCGCAGAATATCGAACAAGGAATGTCGAATTTCGAAGTAATGAATCGCTTTTTTTAATATCCTTAATTCTACATTCGAAATTCCTTGTTCGATATTGGATATTCTCTTAACTTACTGATATTGGATCGCAAACTAAAAAGTAACCTTTGCGATCTTTCCCTCTTCGCGTTAATATCTGTTTGGAGGTTTAAGGCTTGGGTCAGGTTATTAAACGCATAAGAGATTTATTTTACAGGAAAAGGACCCTGGACGAGTCTGAGGTTGAAGTACTTCGAAACGACTTCCAGGCCCGCTACCATTTTTTCAAGCTCCTGCTCAACGCAAACAACAAGGCCCTGGAGGTGATGAGCGAGATGGAAGACGCGCTCAGGGGCGACAGGCCTTTCGGCATAACCTATGTCCGCGCGTTGTGCACCACGGTCTCAACCAATGTGTGGCAGATCATCAACAACTTGAATCAACTGGCCCAGGGCAAGTACGGCGAGCTGAACAACAGATTTAAAGATATACAGCAAAATATCAATCCTTTCATAAAGCCGACACACCATCCTATGGAGGGAAGCCTGACCCTGTCCCTAAAGGAGATAGACAAGGGCTTTGCCGACCAGGTGGGGAGCAAGATGGCCAACCTTGGAGAGATCAGGAACAATGTTCATCTAAAGATATCCAATGGGTTCGCCATTACGGCAGAGGCCTATCGCCGGTTCATGGAACATAGTGATGTACAGCAGGAGATATCCCGCCGATTCCAGACCACGGACAGGGACCGTATTGATCAGCTTTACGGCCTGAGCGCAGGGATTCAGCAGTTGATTATCCAAAGCCCGCTTCCCCCGGATCTTGAGGAGGCTATTTCAGAACAGTATCGCAATCTTGAAAAAGAAGAGGGCAATAATGTAACCGTGGTGATGAGGAGCAGCGCCCTTGGAGAGGATTTTGCTGAGACCTCTTTTGCGGGGCAATATCGCTCGGCCTTAAATGTCAGCGGTGAAAATATTCATCAGGTATACAAGGAGATTGTCGCCAGCAAATACAGCCTTCAGGCCATGATATACCGCCTTAACAGGGGCATCAGGAGTGAGGACGTCGCCATGTGCGTCGGCTGCATGACAATGGTTAAGGCCGTATCAGGCGGGGTGACCTATTCCAGAAATCCCATTGATGTGCGCGATGATTCAGTCTACATCAATTCAGTCTGGGGCCTGCCCAAGACCGTCGTTGACGGAAGCGCCGCTTCAGACCTGTTTGTTGTCTCCAGGGGAACCCCACTTAAAATTGTAAAAAGAGATATACCTATCAAGAGTCAAAGTTTTGTGTGCTATCCGGAGGAGGGTGTATGCAGGCTGGATCTGACAGGGGAAAAGGATAAACTTCCTTCATTGACTGATAAGCAGGCCCTTGAGCTAGCCCGAATTGCGATAATGATTGAAGACTACTATGGCTTACCTCAGGATATCGAGTGGGCCGTTAATGAAGATGGCGAAATAATCGTTTTACAGTGCCGGCCCCTAAGGCAGATCTCCGTGCAGGAATCAAAGGACAAATATGTTCATGAGGCGGATGACGACACTATCATCTTCAAGGGAGGTGTAACTGCAAGCCCGGGTATTGCGGCGGGACCTGCTTTTTTGGCCAGAAAAGACGTGGATGTGCTTCGTTTCCCTCAAGGGGCCATCCTGGTGACTGCCCAGGCATTGCCCCGTTGGGCCACGGTGTTAAGCAGGGCCTCTGCGCTGATCTCAGAACATGGAAGCACCGCAGGCCATCTGGCCAATGTATCAAGAGAATTCGATGTACCGGCCCTGTTCGGAGTTGAGGGGGCATTGGATACACTGGAAAACGGACAGATGATCACAGTGGACGCCGATGCGCAGAAGATTTACAAGGGTCGCATAGAGAGGCTTTTGGATGCAAAAAGACCCAGGAAGATTCTGATGGAAGGAAGCCCGGTTCTGGAGGCCTTAAGGAGTGCGGCCCAATATATAACCCCGCTGAATCTGCTCGACCCCGCGAGCCCCAATTTCAGGCCCAGAAACTGCACAACCTTTCATGACATCACCCGTTACTGCCATGAAAAGGTGGTGGAGGAGATGTTCCAGTTCGGCAAGACCCACCACTTTCCCGAGCGCTCCAGCAAGCAACTGTTCTGCGAGGTTCCAATGCAGTGGTGGATCCTGAATCTGGACGACGGATTCAGGGAGGAGGTGCAGGGGAAGTATGTCCGTCTGGAGGACATTGTCTCCATACCCATGCTCGCCCTCTGGGATGGGATAGCAGCCATACCCTGGGAAGGGCCCCCGCCGGTTGACGGCAAGGGACTGATGTCTGTGATGTTCGAGGCGACCACCAACAGGGCCTTGACTACAGGGGTAAAATCAAACTATGCAAACAGAAATTACTTCATGATATCCAAAAACTACTGTAATCTAAGCTCCAGACTGGGGTTTCATTTTTCCACCATAGAGGCGCTGGTAAGCGAGCGGCCCTCGGAGAACTATATCAGTTTTCAGTTCAAAGGTGGGGCTGCAAACTTCCAGCGGAGGCTTCAGAGGGTCATTTTCATAAAGGAGATACTGGAGAGATACGAGTTCAGGGTGATAATCAGAAAGGATAACCTTTCGGCGCGCGTCGAGGACCGTGAAATGGAGTACATGAAAAAACGGCTGATGGTCCTTGGCTATCTGACCATCCATACCAGACAACTGGACATGATTATGTCAAGGGATGCATCCGTAAGTCACTACAGGGCAAAGATCTTCAACGATATTGATCAGATCCTGGGCTTGACAAGACAGAATATTGATATATCCTGACCCCCGATAAGTAAAACCGAATATCGAACAAGGAATATCGAATGAAGAAGGAAGAATTTTTCAATCATATAGAATAAATAGAGTGAAACGATTCCATACTTCGATATTCTGCGGTTAAAAATTTTTCCCTTGCTGACAGTTACCAGTCTCATGATACTTGTTGGAGACAGCTAAGATGCTCTTTCAGCACATCATCAACGGTCTGGCCCTGGGAAGTATCTATGCCCTGATAGCCCTTGGATTTTCCCTGATCTACAAATCCACAGACATCTTAAACCTCGCCCACGGCCAATTGATGATGATCTCGGCCTTTTTTGCGTTTGTATTTCTATCTGCACACCATGTATGTGGATAAACCCCTGGCTGGTATTAAGGCCGTGCAGACCCTTTCGCGCCTAAACAGGGCGCACCCCCAAAAGCACGATGTGTTTGTCCTCGATTTTATGAACAATACGGAAACAATCACCCATGCGTTTTCAGACTACTACCGCACCACCATTCTCTCGGAGGAGACCGATCCCAATAAACTGCATGATCTTAAGTCTGCACTGGATGGTCACCAGATCTATCTGCCCGAGCAGGTTGATCAACTCGTCTCCCTTTACCTGAGCGGCGCTGAACGTGAGAACCTGGATCCGATCCTCGACGTGTGCGTAGCAGTATATATGGAACGGCTTGATGAGGACGAGCAAGTGGACTTCAAAGGAAAGGCAAAAGCCTTTACACGAACCTATGATTTTCTTGCCTCAATATTGCCGTACAGCAATGCAGAATGGGAAAGGCTGTCTATATTCTTAACATTTCTTGTACCAAAGCTTCCTGCGCCAAAAGAGGAAGACCTCTCCAAGGGGATTCTCGAACTCATCGATATGGACAGCTACCGTGTGGAAAAGAAAGCGGCCTTGAAGATTGTACTGGAGGATGAAAACGCGGAGATTGAACCGATCCCGATCGGGGGTGGCGGAAGGATCTCCGATCCTGATATAGACTATCTGAGCAATATCCTCGCATCTTTTAACCAGCAGTTCGGCACCCTTTTCACTGATGCGGATCGTGTATCCAGGCGTATTAAAGATGATATCGCACCAAAGGTGGCTGCCGACCAGGGATATCAGAATGCCAGGAAAAATACGCCGCAGACAGCAAGGATAGAACATGACAAGGTGCTTGAACAGGTCATCGTATCATTGATGAAGGACGACACAGAATTGTTTAAACAATTTTTCCAAAACGAATCATTCCGGAGATTCGTTACTGATATGGTTTTCAATCTCACTGGTGGATATGGATAAGTTTATATAATATGACAAGTGACAAATACGACTGTTTCTGATCAGCTATGCAGCTTTAACAAGGAGAGTGAGCCCCCTTATTCCCAGGACCACCACCTCCTGCCCGGTCTCTATCGGGGCTTCGGTCTCTGCTGTGCAGGCCTCCCACAGCTCACCCCTTACAAAGATATATCCGCAAGGGTCTAACCGCTCTTTGGCAATGCCGTGAAGGCCGATCATGGGATTGTTCTTTTCTCCGTGACCCCAGTCATATGCCCGCCATACAAACGGATAAAAGACTATATCAATGGTCACCCATAAACCGCTCAGCCCCCATATAAGCCAGGGGGGCATCTCAATCCATTGTCGCGCCACATAAAGAACAAGAATCAAGACGGCAATCCCCGGCAATTGGATCAGGGTATATTTAAGGATGATTCTGGCTGACCACATGGTCTGGTTCATATTGTTTTTCTATGGGTGATAGTCTTTATCCAATGAGCCGATTTCAATATTACATCAATATCCTCTTGCGCATACATATGTTCTCTTGAGATATTGATATCGCATCCTTAAAGTCAATTACATCAATCTCGCCTGCCAATCTCAGATAACAAGTCAAGCTGAATCTCCTGGATCTGAGCCAAACGGTCCCACTGATGCGAAAGCAGGTGGTCCATCTTGTCGTTAAGTTGCCGGATCTCAAGTTCAGCCTTGAGGTTTACCTGGTAGTCGTGCTGCGAGCGCAAGCGGTCCTTTGCCTCCTGGCGGTTCTGACTCATCATGATTATCGGCGCTTGAATAGCAGCCAGACAGGATAGGATAAGATTCAGGAGTATATAAGGATATGGATCCGGGGGTCGCCAGAGCAATACAAAAGAGTTCATCCCGATCCACAGCCCGAGGAAGGCGCCAAAGCAGATGAGAAAGGTCCAGCTTCCGCCAAATGTTGCAATTCTATCCGCCAATCTTTCACCAAAGGACCACTTTTGCTCGAACTCCGCATCAACATTTTTTGCCAGCAGCTCATGATCGCGGATGCTCTGTAAGACTTCGCGCTCAAGGCCTGTCAGATCCCCCCTTTCCGTCTCCAAAAGGGTGTGAACATAGTTGGCTCGATATTTGTTCAAGTCTGCACGGCAGATAAAATTCTCCTGGGACCAGTCCGGATGATCCTTCATTATCTCTTTTGAAATGACGTCCCGGACGGTCGCACCCGGGACAAGAGCCCTGTTAGGGAACATCCTTCCGCAGATCGCGCAGGCCTTCAATTCAGTCCTTTTACTCATACCTAATACCCCCGATATCGCAACGGAGCCGATAGGCCTCTATTTCTTTCGCATAAAGCGGACAGTCCATATGACAATCCCAATTGCTGCTAAACCGATAAAAAACCAAAATTCGTAACGTTTGATGTCGCCGATTATTACCTCGAGTGTGTGGCCAAATAGGTAGCCCATAGCTCCAATGGCAATAGCCCAAGATAATGCTCCGATAATATTAAATATCAGAAAGCGAAATGGTGCGATTCTGCTTATCCCGAGTACAAACGGAGTAATAGTGCGCAAACCATAGAGAAATCGAAATCCAAGCATAAGCAATATCTGGTGCTTATCCAGTAACAGAAGTATTTCCTCTACCTTGGATTTCCAATTTTGCCGCTTTTCTAAGGCACTCTGCCCCTTGGCTCGACCGGCATAAAAGTAGAGTTGATCACCAAGCATGGTACCCAAGAAAGCGCTTACTATAACCCACGACAAATCAAGTTAACCCCTGTGTGCTGCAAAACCTCCTATCACCAGTATGGTTTCTCCTTCAAAGAAGGTCCCTGCTACTATTGCTGCATAACCATATGTGGATATGATTTCTTCTAGTGACATTGTCCCTGTAATTGGCTTATAATTATATAATCTCTATAATCTGAAACAATCTATCAGCCGTTGGTTTTTTAGTCTAAGATGGTAAGACATCATTAATCAAAGACACTCTTAGCATGTATTTTTATATCTTATAAATAGAGATGGTTTCAATATTTTAACATTTGTCTGCCTTCTTGCCCATCCTTTTGCTGGCGGCGGACGATGAAGCAAGAGTCCATTAAATTGGGCTTGAGACTTGGTCACAGGAGTACTGATAATGGAAAAGCAACATAAGTTTTCTATATGGTATGTACTGATAGGGATATGGATTGTCCTGATTCTTCAAAACTTTATACATAGTTCCTTTGCAATCAAGACTATTCCCTATAGCCGGTTTCTGCAACTCTTGAAGGAGAATAAAGTAGCAGAGGTAGCTATTACCGCAAACCAGATCCAGGGCAAACTCAAGGCTGACGGCACAGAAAACAGCAGGGATGTGATGTTTAATACCGTAAGGGTTGATCCGGAGATATCCAATCTGCTTGATCAATATAAAGTCACCTTTAAGGGGGAGATTGAATCAACATTCCTTAAGGAGCTTATCTCCTGGGTTTTTCCCATGTTGGTCTTTTTTGGGATCTGGATGCTTTTTATGAAAAGGATGGCCGGCCAGCAGACCGGTTTTATGACTCTGGGAAAAAACAAGGCCAAGGTCTATATGGAAAGCGACCTTAACATCTCTTTTCAGGATGTTGCAGGGGTGGATGAGGCCAAACAGGAATTGGTGGAGGTGATAGATTTTCTTAAAGAGCCCAAGAAATTTACCGAGCTGGGCGGCAAGATGCCCAGAGGGATATTGCTCGTGGGGCCGCCCGGCACCGGAAAAACGCTTCTTGCCAAGGCCGTCGCAGGGGAGAGCCATGTGCCTTTCTTTAATCTGAGCGGATCTGAATTTGTAGAGATGTTTGTGGGCCTGGGCGCGGCCCGCGTGCGTGACCTGTTTGCCCAGGCCAAGCTGAAGGCGCCCTGTATAATATTTATTGATGAACTGGATGCCCTGGGAAAGGCAAGGGGCATCGGGGCTGTGGGAGGTCACGATGAGCGTGAGCAGACCCTTAACCAATTACTGGTGGAGCTGGACGGGTTTGACCCCCAGTTGGGTGTCATTCTCATGGCCGCCACCAACAGGCCCGAGATCCTTGACCCGGCGCTGCTCAGGCCAGGTCGTTTTGACCGACACATACTGGTTGACAGACCGGATAAAAACGGGAGGGAGGACATCCTGAAGGTCCATCTAAAGGGGATCACAACAGTAAAAAATCTTGATACTGAAAAGCTGGCGGCCATGACCCCGGGCATGGTGGGCGCAGACCTTGCCAATCTGGTCAATGAAGCAGCCCTTCTTGCTGTCCGTAGAAACAAGAAAAAGGTGGGCATGCCTGAATTTGAGGAGGCGATTGAAAGGGTGATGGCAGGGCTTGAAAAAAAGAATCGCCTGATCAATCCCCTGGAAAAACAGACCGTTGCCTACCACGAATTGGGCCACGCAATTGTTGCGCTATCTTTACCAGGCACCGATCCGGTCCAGAAGATCTCCATTATACCCCGTGGAATTGCAGCCCTTGGCTATACCATGCAGGTACCCACAGAAGATCGGTTTTTGATGAGAAAGACTGAACTTCTCAACAAGATCGCCACACTGCTGGGCGGTCGTGCTGCTGAGGAAATCATATTCGGGGATATCTCCACCGGCGCCCACAATGACCTGGCAAGGGCCACTGAAATAGCCCAAAGCATGGTCAAGGAATATGGCATGAGCAGCAAGGTGGGCCAGGTCTACTTTGCACAAGAAAAAAAATCGCGCTTTTTGCTCACCGGTCTGGAAGGCGCTGTGGAGTATAGTGACGCCACTGCCCAATTGATTGATAGTGAGGTCAGGGAAATCATCAGCGAACAATACGCAAGGGCACAGAAGATCCTTCAACAACACAAAGATGTCATGGAAAAGGCTGCCCTGTTGCTCTTAGAAAAAGAGAAGATAGAAGGTGCGGAACTGAAATCCCTGATGGGCGGTTAGCAATTTGGTAACTTAAAAAGGTTTTGCCGCAATAACCTCAAAATCACGCCTCATAAAGCACAGGCCTCGTGAAATTTAATAGGTCCTGTGTGAAAATCACCGATTTTTTGATCTGGATGAAATCGTCGCCCGTTCCTGGTTTTGGCATCTTTTAGCCTATGATATCAAACCATTGTTGTATGTTCAACCAAAGCAAGAGGCTTTGGCATAGCTTATGCGTATTACCTAGACGTAAAGTATGACACATACTGGACTGAAACAATAACTGCAATAAGGCAATAAGAGGTGCATTATGAACGCAGCAGAAAAACAAATTTTGGAAAACGGTCTAGATCTGAGCAGCTTCAATCTGGATTTTAGGGCCAAGGCCGATCTGGAAGGCGGGTTTGAGTGTAACATTTTCTCAACTGACAAAGACTTGCTGATAGTAACAGGCAAGAACGTGTGTCCCAAGACAGGCACACTTAACAAGAGAATGAAATATCGTCATTTTGCGTGTAGAATAGGCGAGGAGAGCAATCTTGCAGACTTCCTGGATTCAGAGGGCATTACGAAAGAACCCGAAGTCATTAATGGAGAGTATGGAGGTTTGTTCACCGGCATTATCAGCAAATTAGACAGCTATGGAACAACGGATGCCGGAAATCCGAGCAGTCCGCTTCAAGGTCTCAAACTGGCGGGCCATGTTGATGCTTAAAACAGATCAAAACGGACCATTTCCCTTCTTGGTCTATTTGAGATAAAACACCACTATCCGTCCAGAAGGTCCTGAAAGGCCTTTTGTCGTCATTCCGGCGCAGACACCGGACTTCGGTGTTCGCCGGAATGACAATTTTGTCCGTGAAAAAGGGTACGATGGTAAGTAACTAAACAACTCAAACTCTAAGCTGAAAATTATTTAACTTTGAAATAGTTTCACCTCTGGCAACAGCATATCCGACTCCAGGCGGTGTCATCCCCAACCTTTTGGCCAGTTCTCTCATTGAATAACCCAATTCTCTGACTGCCCAATAACAGTAAATGGATCTTGCATCAGGTTTAGGCTTTATTCTAAACGGGCCAGGTCTGCTTTTGACTCTTGTTAAAATAGACAAGAGCCAAAGGCAGACCTGGCCGCTCTATGAAGTAGTTATGGTATAGGAGACCTTTTTGGTTAAAATGCCACTAAGGTTCCCGCGGTTCGGGCAATACCGGCGACCACACCGGCTGACCGGTATAATATCCGGAAAAGGTAACCCGGGTAAAGTCGCTTCCATCCAGATTGATCGTGTAGATGTCTTCGCCCTGCTTAAAAGCAATTTTTAATCCATCAGGCGAGAATGTTGGAGAGTAACAATCCGGTCCGCAATCCCTTACCTTTTGCATGTTTTGGCCCATAGGGTCCATAATCCAAATATCTAAATATCCTTCACCGTCACGATCAGAAACAAATATAATCCAATTGCCGTCAGGAGACCAGGCCGGGTAAGCGTTGTTATAATTATCATATGTGAGCCATTGATCTTCTGTTCCGTCCGGGTTGATGAGACATATGTCTTGGCGGAGAACGTATCCGATGTCGGGAACATTTTCTTCGTAAACATGATAGGCGATCTTGTCTCCCGTTGGGGACCATGCGGGAGGGCTATTTTTTACACTTTTATTCGTCCAATATTCCCAGTTATTAATAAAATGCCAAGCCCCGCTAGCAGTTTCGAACACAACCAGTGCCCCGTCCCACCGGGCGTAACCTGTTGCTATTGCAACCAGCTGGTTTCCATCGGGGGAGAAAGATGCCCCCCATAAGGCTGGGCCTATTGCCCAATTACCTGAATCACTGGGAAGGCTGAAATTTCTTATATAATTGACTGGATAATTTTCCGTGGATGTTAAATCGATCAAATCAATATTCATAGACCAATATTCACCCGAGCACTCGCCGCTGGGATCTGGATCAGTACACAATTCCTTTGAAAAGGCCAACTTCGCACCATCCGGACTCCATGACGGACTGGAATAAAAAGATCTATCTGAATAAACACTGTTTGTAATCTGTTTCGAGTCGGTTCCGTCTGGAGCAATCGTGAAAATATTGCTTTCGTTTCCAGACCCACCTGGTTGGAAAGCGTAAGCTATCCGGGAATTTTCATTAAAAACATATTGTCTTGCAACCACGGCACCAGATTCTTTTCCCAACATTCCCCTAAAGATCAGTGTGAAGGAGATGTCTATTGCACCATAAGGGATAATCTCTTCCTCTGGGAAGGTTACACTGATAGGAACAAATTCCGAATTTATTTTATCGGATACATCGGATTCGGCTATGGTATAGATCTCTTGAATAAAATTGTACTGGGGATCTTCCTGACCATCCAGATAATACTGACAGGAAATATCCATTACTCCAGCCTTAAAAGGTTCGATTATCTGATTATCCTCGTTTTCGAATGTGTCATTTTTCACCTCAAAATTCATACCCGCAATTGTCATGCCCGAACCTAACTTTGCAGAGGCCTTTCTGATTTTCATGTCACCCCGAAAGAAATAGTCTAACAGGTTTGCGGAATAGCCAACAGCGCGGGGTACTAATTCATCTGCATAATCACGATGTACCTCGTCATCCAAGACAGGGGGACCAAGTTCAGGGTGCCCCGCAACCATACAATCATACCCAAGGAAACTTTGTGAATAAAGTTTATAAGCTTCTTCGCCATTGACTATCCGTCTGATATAAATTCTGGGGTCAACTTTGCCATCTTCGGAAAGGACACTTTCAGGCATTCTTAGGTCAATGCTCCCCAAATTGATGTCATATAAGGAGGGATGATCATAAGAATTAATTATTGACACTATTGAGTCCGAACTAAAAAAGTTCGCATTTGTAAACTCCGCTAAGCCAACCTGATGATCGGACCATGTTACTTCCGGATTGGTTCCAGTATACTGATCTTGATCCCATAATGCAGATATCGGGATGGGATATTGCTCAAGATTGACTGCCCGGCCAAAGATCGATGTGTCATAATTGGAATTGGGGCCTGTATATACAAGGTTGTTTGGGTCTTTGCTTACTTGACTTTCTGTCCATAATTCATAAGGATCAGGATCTTTGAGAGGCCAATCCGGGTAATGAGAATCATCTCGAACATGAGCTGGGACGGATAGATCTGAAACAAGATGCATCACATGACCTATATTTTGAAAACATTCTGCAAAATTGGTTTCTCTTTCCGTTTCTGTTTTAGAGGTTAATCCCAACCAGAAGGAATTTCTCGCGTCAAACCATGAATGCGAAACCCCGCCGCTGTAATAGATTGGAGCTTGATTAAATTGAGCTGCCCACAAAAAGGAGGATAAGCTAAAAGGCACTATTGAAAGTCCCGCATCGTCCCAGTCCTCTAAGGGGTCATGAAAATGGTTAACGCCACGTTTTTCTGGCTGGTCTTCCATCCTCCCACCTTCTCTAACCCATTCTCGTATTGCCCGCCCGTCTAAATCCGTTGTAATTCCATCGAAAAAACCACACCGATTTTTCAAAATATAATCCAGCTTTGATTGACTTACGGCATTCATGTTGATTTCTGGATGAACAGTATCAAAATCATAACCTTCTGAAGTTATGGGCATACACATGGACATCATTATAAGTGCACCATAGACTTTAAGTATTCTCATTTGTCGCTCCCACTGCAATATTTTGTAGGTTTTAGTCCGATAAGCACCCTTTCAATACATGTTAGTTGAAGCAAATTCATCTTTTTGTCATCAGGAATGCGAAAGTCAGGATCAGATGGGAGATTCTCTTTTCTTTCTTCAATAGTGTAAAGTTTTGGCAATTGTATCGTGACGGGTTTTTGTGGCACTTTTGGATAAAATGGGTTCCCGGGTCCACTCTTTTTATGCCTTGGAAAAGCGCCGTAGCCTGGCTTAAAGATGATGATAGGGGAGTATTCATCCCAGTGATGATCAATTTGAGACAAACTTCGTTTAGTAAAACTTAGCTTTTGAATTGGTATACAAAACTCACCATTTTTGTCAGTTAGCGTTTCTACTGCATCTGCAGAATAGCCACTTTCCCCTCCAAGGCCAGGAGCCCTTATGAGGAATCTAATAAATACAACTGCACCTTCAATCGGCTTCAGAGTGTCAACTTCGACTACTTTCCCTTGATAGGGACCGAATTCATGAGTTTTTGTGCATCCCAACATTTGTTGACATAACATTACAGTTAACAAAAGTTTAAGATATTTCATATTGATCTTCTCGTCATTATTTTATCCGCCCTAAAGAAGTTAGCATTTGAAAACTCGGCCAAGCCGACCTGTTGATCGGACCATGTTACTTCCGGATTGGTTCCATCATACCGATCTTGATCCCATAAAGCAGATATCGGGAGAGGAATTTGTTCAAGATTGACTGCCCTGTCGAAAATTAAAGCGTCAAAAGTGGAATTGGGGCCAGTATAAACGAGATTTTTCGCTTCTTTCTGAGTCCATAATTCATAGGGATCAGGATCGTTGAAAGGCCAATCCGGGTAGTGGCAATCATCTCGAACATGAGCTGGGACGGATAGATCTGAAACCAGATGCATCACGTGGCCTATAGACCTAAAACACTCTGCAAAATTGGTATCTCTCTCCGCTTTTGTTGTAGAGGTCAGTCCCAACCAGAAACCTTTTCTAGCGTCAAACCATGAATGCGAACCCCCACCTGGAAATGTGCCGATATCCTGCCGAGGAAGAGCCGCCCACCATAAGGAGGAGAAGCTCAAGGGGATAATACTAAGTCCGGCATCGTCCCAGGTCTCAAAGGGGTCAAAAAAATGTTCAACGCCGCGGCTTTCGGGTTGATCTTCCATCCTTCCGCCCAGCTGAACCCATTGCACTATTGTCATTTTGTCAAATTCTTTCTGAAATACTGTCTCAATTCCTTTAGAAAAACCGAGTCGGTTTATTAAAATATCCTCTAGGTCTGATTGATTTACGGCATACTCATTAATTGCTGGATGAACGGTGTTAAAATCATAAGCACTTGAAGTTATGGGTATACACACAAACATTATCATAAATCCAATATAGATTTTAAATATCCTCATTTTTCATCCTCGCAGCAGTTTACAGTAGGTTCTAGTCCAATCCTTTTTCTCTCAATGCATTCTAATCGAAGCAAATTCATCTTCTTGTCATTAGGTACGCCAAGGCCTGTACTAAAATGCATGTTCCTTTTTCTTTCTTCAATGCTGTGAAGCTTTGGCAATTGTATCGTTACGTATTGTTTAGGCGGAATTGAATAGGTTGGTGAAAATGTTGGTGCGCTATTTTTGTGCCATGGAAAAGTCCCGTAGCCGGGTTTAAAAATAATAACATAACCGTCTTCATCCCAATGATGGCCAAGTTGAGTCAAACTTCGTTTAGTAAAAGTTGTCTTTTGAATTGGGATATAAAATTCACCATTTTTGTCTGTCAGTGTTTCCACTGCATCTCCAAAATATCCACTCTCCCCTCCAAGGCCCGGAGCCCTTATGAGGAATTCAATAAAGACAACCGCACCCTCAATCGGCTTCAGCGTGTCACGCTCGACTACTTTTCCTTGATAAGGACCGAATTCATGAGTCTTTGTGCATCCCACAATTTGTTGACATAACATTACAATCAAAAGAAACTTAAGATATTTCATGTCGCTCTCCTTACCCTAATTTCAATACTGATCTATCAGCCACAACCCATTATGATCTTTAACGAAATAGATATAATAGGTAATGGTGACAGACTCACCATCAATGTCATGTATTCGGTTAATACGGTATTTTGCAATTCTTTCGTGAACATATATCAATTCGATGTCCTGCATTGCACTAAAAATAGAAGTCAAATTCGACGCAAGTAAAGTAAGTGCATCTCGATATCTATCTTTGGATCGTTCCAAATGGTAAGAAAGTGCTCCCTCGATATCTCCATTTATCAGTGCTGCTTTCATTGCATTCCATTTTGCTTTCAGCAATGTATCCATAGAACCTTGATTTTGAACAACCACCCCAATGGTATCCTGATAAACACCACCTTGATCATCGCTCACCTCGGCAGTGAGATAATATATTCCCTGTTCATCTATTTTGATGCCATATTCTGTAATACTCTGAGCCTCAACTGTCACTACCCCCGGTCCAAGGTAGCTGAGATTCACATCGGCCACGTCAAATGAGGCTTCAATAGTCATATTGGTCTCAAAAGGCGATACCCCTTCATATTCGTCGGCGGTGAGCGTTAAGTATTTATCCGGAGTCACAGGATTAACCTCGATAGAGGTCTCCATAGTATTTCCCTGAGAATCAACCGCATAGGCCGCAATCGTGTTTTCACCATCTTGGAAAGATACGCGATTGGCCACAAACTCATTGCCGTAGGTCATGGCAACCTGCCCGTTTACAGTGATCCCAGTTTCAAGTCCCAGGTCATTTGAAAATGTACCTTTGACCATGACATAGGGCTTATTGATTTCCTCGCCCTGCGCAGGGGATGTGATTTCTAACTGAATGACCGAGGTCACGGTTACCGTTGTATGGGCAGTATTGTTCCCTCCCAAACCGGTGACCGTGATCGTGTATGTGGTAGTCTGGGTGGGAGACACCTCGACCGACCCGCTCAGATCCACCGCGCCCACATCCGGCTCAATTACGCAGCTTGCGGCATTTGAGCTGCTCCATGTCAAGGTGGTTGACTGGCCTCGATAGATGCTTTGAGGCGAGGCGCTTATGCTTACCGTGGGCGCAGGGTAGGTGACGGTCACAGTCGCAGTGCCGGTAGCCGTACCGCCAGGGCCGGTTGCTGTGATGGTATAAGTGGTCGTTTCAGTAGGTGAAACCGATATTGATCCGCTGGCATTAACGTCACCGATATCCGGCTCAATTGCGCAGGTGGTTGCATTTGTGCTGGTCCATGTCAGTGTCGAGGACTGGCCATACTGGATGCTTGCCGGGCTTGCAGTGAGTGTCACCGTGGGCTGGACTGTTATGACCGTCACAGTAACGTTGGCGGTCGCTGTTCCGTCAGGATTAGTGGCGGTGATTGAATAGGTTGTAGTTGCGGTAGGTGAAACCATAATAGAGCCGTTAGGATTTACCGTCCCGATATCCGGTTCTATGATGCAGGATATGGCATTTGTGGTGTTCCAATATAGCAGCGTTGATTGTCCCAGCTCGATGGACTGTGGACTGGCCGAGATCATTGCAACTGGCGCAGGATAAATAACGGTTACAGTGGTTGAGGCCGTTGCCGATCCCGCCGGATTCGATGCAGTTATGGTATAGGTGGTTGTCTGTGCAGGGGAGATTTTTATTGATCCGCTTGGCCCCACTGCCCCAATTCCCGGTTCTATGACACAGGTTTCGGCATTGGTCACATTCCATGTCAGGGTAATGAATTTACCCGGATCGATCTGTGTCAGATCAGAGCTTATGGTTACTGACGGCGGCAGGGTCGGATCTACAACATAAACCGTTTCTTTGTCCGTGGTCGAGCCTGTAGGACCTGTGGCCGTGATAGTATATGTGGTCGTTTGTGTCGGAGAAACGGTCATTGTGCCGCTTGTACCAACAACTCCAATGTTCGGTTCAATGGAGCAGGAGTCCGCAAGAAATGACTGCCATGATAAGGTTAATGACTCTCCTACTTGAATAAGTCCTGGATCGGCGCTTAGATTTACATTGAAGATGGGATAGAAATAGACTGAGCCTACATCATACAGTGTGCCGTCGTCTTTACCATATGCACCTACAATAGCGTAATTATTAGCCAATGATACGGAACGGCCGAAATAGTCAGAGGCAGCGCCATTACCGGCTGTGATCTTCTTTATTTGTGTCCATGCTGACACTTCACGCTTAAAAAGATATGCAGACCCTGATGATGAGCCTTTGTCATCATCGCCGTATGCGCCCACCACCGCATAATCTCCATTTATTGAGACTGAAAGCCCGAAATAATCATATGATGCAGCATCGCTTGCCGTGAGTTTAGCCTGTTCGGCCCATATTGAACCATCGCGCTTGAATATATAGGCCGAACCGGAATTAGATCCGCCGTCATCATTACGATAAGCTCCTATTATTGCACAATCGCCATTTATTGAAACAGGATAACCAAAATAATCATCTGCTGCCGCATCGCTTGGAATGAGTTTTGCCTGTTCCGTCCAGATGGTTCCTTCACGTCTGAATATATAGGCCGAACCGGAATTCGCACCTTTGTCATCGTTAAGATGAGCGCCTACAACAGCAACTTCACCATCAATTGAAACGGAGTAGCCGAAATAATCAGATGCTGCGGCGTCGCTTGCAGTTATCTTCGCCTGTTCTAACCATATTGAACCTTCTCGTTTGAATATATAGGCGGAACCGGAATCAGCACCGCCGTCGTCATTACTATAAGCCCCGATTATTGCATAATCTCCATTTATGCTTACGGAATTTCCGAATAAATCACCCGCAGCAGCATCACTCCCCGTGAGTTTAGCCTGCTGCGCCCATATTAGACCTTCTCTTTTAAAAATATAAGCGGACCCTGATAAAGAACCTCCATCATCATCGCCGCTCGCTCCGACTATTGCGTAATCGCCACTTATTGATACGGAGATGCCGAAATCGTCGCTACCGGCGGAATCGCTTGCCAATAATTGCGTCTGCTCTGCCCAAACAGCACCATCCCGAAGAAAAATATATGCGGAACCCGCGTCATAACCCCCGTCATCGTCGCCTTCAGCACCTACAATGGCATAGTCCCCATCAATAGATACGGAATACCCGAAATGGTCATTTGCACTTGCATCCCTGGCCTTTTGCTCAATTTCATTCTGGATAACATGGGTAATTTTTACTGCGCCCGGGCCATAACTTATGGCGGGGGCATTTTCTCCATCATCAATCACCGCGTATACGTAATACAAACCTTCGGGCAGATTCTCCGTATTCCACTGATATTCATCATTTACCCCGCCATCAGGGTCTTCCTGAAGGCCTGTGACAATCAACGTTCCATCTTCACCGGTGTTGTCCGTGTCATAGAATAGGGAAATGGTAGCGTTGTCATTAAGATCAGAGTCGTTCCATTGTATCCTGAAGCTCTTGTCCGCGAGATCGCATGTCCCATCAGGCTGTGTAACATTAATGGACGGCGGATAGATTACGGTTACAGTGATGTTTTCCGCGATTGCATGGCCTGAATTGGATGCGGTAATAGTGTATGTGGTTGTTTCGGTCGGGCTGACTGATAGAGAACTCTCAAACGCCACATTTCCAATGCCCGGCTCAATGGCGCAGGACGTAGCATTTGCAATATTCCATGATAATGTGGAACTGCCTCCAATAGCGACAATTTCCGGGCTTGCGGTTATGGTTATTGCCGGTGGGTTTGCGGGGTCGGATACGTAAACAGTAACACTATCGGTAACGACTCCATAAAGACTGGTGGCCGTAATATTGTATGTTGTTGTTTCTGTCGGCGATACCTCTAAAGATCCGTTACCCTCAACGCTTCCTAAGTTAGGCTCAATTGTGCAGAAATCAGAAATTGTAGCATCCCATTCCAGGGTGGTCGACTCGCCAATCTCGATAATTTCAGGAGATGCGGTTAAGGTTACATTTAAGACAGGAAAAATATAGGCAGAACCCGTATCCGTGCCGCCATCATCATCACGGTAAGCGCCTGCTATGACAAAACCCCTGTCCATGGCGACACTGTAGCCGAACCAATCCGAGGCTGCCGCGTCCGAGGCGTTGAGCTTGGCATGTTCGATCCAAGCTTCATTTTTCCGAGTATAAATATAAGCAGACCCTGAATCCGCGCCGTTATCATCATTGCGGTATGCGCCCACCACCGCATAATTGCCGGTGATGGACACGGAATAACCGAAATAGTCCCCATAGGCTGCATCACCGGCCGTAAGCTTTGCCTCTTCCACCCACGTTGAGTCATCTCGCCTGAATACATAGGCAGAGCCAAAATCCGACATCGCGGAGTCATCATCTGCATATGCCCCAATGAGCGCGAAATCTTCGCTAATTGATACGGAAAAGCCAAAATAGTCCCACCGGCGCCCGTCACTTGCATTAAGCTTTGCCTGTTGAATCCAGGCCTCATTTTGTCTTGTAAAGACATAAGCAGCGCCTTTCTCATACCATTCGAGACCGGCCTGCGAAGCACCAACGATTAAGTTGTCTCCGCTGATGGATACAGAATACCCAAAATAGTCTTGGTAGCCTGCATCTACAGCCTTGAGCTTAGCCTGTTCAACCCATGTCTCTCCCACCCGTTTGAAAATATAGGCAGCGCCTGCGTCAGAATATGTGTCATTATCTTCCAAATATGCCCCTACAATGGCGTAATCACCGCTGATGGAGACGGAATAACCAAAATAGTCAAACGCTTCTGCATCACCGGCCGTAAGCTTTGCCTCTTCAACCCACGTTGAATCATTCCGCCTGAATATATAAGCAGATCCGGAAGATGATCCTCCGTCATCATCCAGATATGCCCCTACAATGGCATAGTCCCCGCTGATTGACACAGAATATCCGAAATAATCCGTCGCCGCGGCATCACTGGAGACAAGTTTCGTCTGCTTAATCCAGGCCGCGCCCTCGCGCTTATAAATATAGGCAGAGCCTGAATCCGATTTCCCAGCCACATCATCAAGGGGCGCGCCGACGATGGCATAATCACCGCTTATGGCTACGGCCCTCCCGAAATTATCCAGGGATGCCGCATCATCGGCCTTCAGCTTGAACGAATTGCCTATATTATGCTCGACCACAACCGGGCCATCGGAATAATCCACGACCTGCACCCCTTTTCCGTCAGCTAGGACCGCGTAAATATAATATTGGCCGGCTGATATGCCTGCCGTATTCCATTCGTAGGTGTCACTTACTTCATCCGGATCTTCCATCAGATCGGATGCGATCAGTATGCCTTCTTCTCCGGAATTATCCGTATCATAATAAAGGGAAATCATGCCGTTGTCATCCAGGTCCGCATCAGTCCATTTTATAATGAATGACGAATTGGCATAATCGTTCGCACCGTCAGGTTGGATAACCTTTATTGACGGACTCCGTGTGACATTGACCACACCATCGCTATAGTCCACGACCGGAGTCCCCTTTCCGTCGTCAATTACCGCATAGATGTAGTAGCTCCCATCAGCCATCTGCGAGGCATCCCACACATATTCATCGTTTCCTGTCCCATCCGGGTCTTCCTTCAGTCCGGACACGATCAAGGTACCGTCCTGTCCAGTATTGTCCGTATCATAGTAAAGGGAAATAGTAGCATTGTCATCAGGGTCGTAGTCCGACCATTTGATGGTAAAGCTTCCGTTTGACGGGTCATTGTCTCCGGACGGCGAAAGCATATTGACAGAAGGCGCCTTATTTACTGTAACCGTTACTCCATCTATTGCTGTACCGCCCGGTCCGACCGCCGTGATGGTATAAGTGGTCGTCTCCGAAGGGGTAACTACCACAGTCTCGCCCAAAGACACAGCGCCGATCCCATGATCAACGGTGCATGTGTCTGAGTTGCTGAAAATCCAGCTCAATGTGCTGCTTTCCCCAGGCCTTATGTATTCCGGCATGGCCAGGATATTGGCAGTGGGGGCCACATAGCACACCTTGACCTGCTTGTTCACATAAATACCGTTTTGGCCTGTAGCCTTTAAGGTGTAATTTGTTTCAATGCCGGGATTAACATCAATACTGCCGTTTAGGGCCACCTCCCCGATATCCGGCGTAATCGAGCATGACACTGCATTTTGTGTGGACCATGTGAGTGTGGCGCTTTCACCTACCTTAATAAGCGTTGGGTTCACGCTGAATGTTGCCGAAGGATAGATGATATTTTTAGATATGGTAAGGGTTTTTGTTATGGATTCATTTTCGTTGGATGCGGTGAGGGTGTAAGTGATGGGGAGTGCTGCCGGTGTAACCGTGACATAACCCCCAGTTTCTAACGCTCCGATCCCTTGATCCAGCGTACAGGCGCTTGCACATTGTGTGGACCATGCCAGTTTCACACTTTGCCCTGGATCGATATAATAATCGTCTGAAGTAAAATTCGAAATCGCCAGAGGTTTTGAAAGGCAAAGAGTTATCGTCTTGGAAGCAGTTCTACCGTCGTTTGAAAACGCCTCCAGTGTATAGTTTATGACTGACTCGGCAGGTGTTACCACAATAGAACCATTCGGAGAAACATTGCCAATGCCTTGTGAAATAACACAATGATCCACACTGCTATCGCACTGCCATGATAATGTCACCGGGTCTCCCGGCATCCAGGAGCAGGACGGCACAGCATTGCTGCCAAAAAAATTAATAAGCGGCGGGGTATATACGCTGACGGCACGGGAAATACTATTCGAACCCGTGCCATTTACGGCAGTAAGCGTATAAGTGGTTGTTTTTTGGGGCGCTACGGTTATAGACCCGTTCAAATTCACTGCTCCGATATCCGGAGTTATACTGCAAGAAGTGGCGCATTCACTTGTCCAGGTCAAGGTGGCTTGACCGCCTGCTGAAATTTGGGACGGACTGGCATTTAAAGACACTTGAGGAATGTCCGGCGCCAGTTTTATAGAATTCCCCGCGCCGTTTGTAGCTGTAAGCATATAGCCTACAGGCGTTTCTGGTGAAGGGATGGTCAATGTCCCCGAAATACCCACTTCCCCGATTTCTGGACTGATCGTTACCGTCTCGGCCCGCTGCACAGACCAGTCCAATGTAATATCGCCTCCGGGATTGATACCCCCGCAAGGGGTCACTGAAAAGGAAACAATCGGCAGGTAATCTACCCGGATGTAAAATTCCTGCGAATCATCCCCGCACCTGCCGTCCTGAACCCGCACCTTTACCATATAGGTGCCGCCCTGGCTTCCTGAAGGCGTCCATTGAATTAAACCAGTGGAAGGGTCAATGGTCATGCCTTGGGGGGCTATTGGGAGAGAATAGGTAAGGACATCAGGGTCTGGGTCTTCCGCCTGAACCTGATAGGAATATGGCTCTCCCCAGTTCGCCCAGGTCTTTGGAGAGGATGTGATCCTTGGAAAATCTATTTCTCCCGATTCATCTTGAAAGGTCATTTTATTGATGGGTGTAATGTCCCCGCTACTTCCATCCAGATCAAAGACATGCCATACAGTCCCGGCCTGTTGCGGAGAGTTGAATGTGACAGGGTCAGCTCCTGATCCAAAATAGACCGTCACCAAGCCATGGGATTGGGAAAGGGCCTGAGAGGTGAAAGACATCCTGTTAGTAAAATCATGGACATAAAAACGATAGGACCCCGCATTCCTTTGGGTGATTGTAATGGTTTCAGGGCCATATGAATCTCTGTCATCCCTATCCAGAGTTGCTCCGGGAATGTTGCGGTTCCAGTAAAAGCAATGAGAACGGCATCCCTCGGGATTGGGTGCGGTAAGATGCGCCTCCAGGTCACCGGGGGTTAGTCCCCAGGTGAGTACAATACGAATCTCTTCCGGCCCCAGGATGGGAGAAAGCGCCATGTTTTGATCAGCAAGGCCTTGGTCAGCGGCAATAGTCACCCTTAAATATCCGGTGATATATCCTTCTTCCGACGACACCAGAATATAGGAGCCAGGCCCTAGGTCAGTAAACATAAACCAGCCGAATTCGCTGGTGGTGTTCTGGGCAATAACCTGGCCAGGTTCACCGTTCTGATCCATATGAAGGGCGACATCTGCATTTGGAAGCAAAACGCCTGTTACTGCATTCATAACCGTGCCGGATATGCTGCCTGCCCCGAGAGGAGGAGGCCCCGTGCAGATGTTCATCTGGGCGGAAACTGTGTTGTTTCCCTCATCGGTTTCATCCAGTGCGCCTGTTCCCGCGCCGTTATCGTCGGCCCTGCAAAAGATGTTCCTCTCTCCGGTAGAAGGCCCTGTCCAGTTGAAAGGGATGTCTTCATAGTCGCCAGGATTCAGCAGGAGGGTGCTAGCAACAACACCGATAAGGACCCCATTTTCATCAGGGTTGCCGTCATAAAAGGCCACCGGCACCCCTGCAGTTACGGGCAATCCGCCACTGTTTCCCAATCGAACGGATAAGGAGACCTGGCTGGGGCAATCTTCCTGGCTGTCCAGGTTTAGGCGGGATATGCTTAAATCCGTCCCAGAAGGACGATTGGATATTATATTGTTTGATTCATTGGTTTCTTGCAACTGGCCTTCACTGTCTAGAATGACAAAAAGGGGATTGTCCCGGAAGAGGAGTTCCCCCGCGGATGCCACTGAAACATCCATGGTCTCGCCCGCCGAAGGGCCTGTGTCCACAGAGACCTGTCCCAGGAGGTTATCCCTATCTTTATCGTACGCGCCGCTGTTATCCGTATCTTCAAACAGGGCGATTTTATAAGCGTTTGTGATATCCCCGCTACCATTGTTTCTTAGGGTAACCAGCACATCTCCGGAGACCCTCAATGATACGGGGTCTTCGAGAAATGAACTGGTGTTTAGCTGAACTGGCTCAAGGTCCGTGCCTGCGAAAAAGACCGTGATCGTATCCACTGCCGTTTCTGTTCCTTCCAAGGCCTCGGCCGTGATGTTGTTGACGCCCATGGTTAGAGTAACACCTTCAGCCATAAAGGCGTTTTCCACCACAGCAGCAACAATCCCATTGACTGAGACCGTTGACCCGGTCCGGTTCACTGTGCCTGTAACCGTAATGGCACCCTGGACGAAAGTCTGTGTATCTACAGGATTTTTGATCGTTACCGCCAGAAATTCAGGGCCGAGCGAGACAATCATGTCCACCGTAGCTCCGATTTCTAAGGCTGTGCCGGCAGCAGGATCTTGGTTGATAACAGAACCTTCATGAACGGTGTTGCTATAGGCCTGGGATATGGAGCCTGTTGTCAGTCCCACGTTGTTCAATGACGTCTCAGCCGCCTGTTGGGTTAGTCCGATAAGGTTAGGTACCTCCGTCATGGCAGGTTCCGCGGTGATCAGGACAAGATTCGGACCGCTATATGTTGTACCGTCAAAAACAATAAGCTGCAATTCGAAGGCGCCGGCCTGATCCGGTACAAAACTGGGGGTTTCGGAGGACGGGTCACTAAAAGAAGCTGCACTTCCCTGGGGAATAGACAAAAAAGACCACTGATATGAGAGGTCGTCTCCATCAACGTCACTGGATCCGCTTGCATCCAAAAAAACAGCATTCCCTCTAACTACGGTTTGATCAGGCCCGCCGTTCGCAACCGGCGCATCATTTATCGGGTTTATGGTAATGGATACCGTAGCGATATTGCTATCTTCCGGGCCATCATTAGCCTTGAACGTAAATGAATCGCTGCCGTTTTCATTTTCATGGGGAGTGTAAGTCAAGTTGGGTGCAGTACCGATAAGAATGCCTCGAGTCGGATTCGTGACCACCTGATAGGTCATGGGCTCATTATCCAAATCCGAGGCCGTCAACGTGATGGGGAGTTGGGTGTCCTCATCCGTGGTCACGGTTTGGTTCTCCGCAACGGGTGCGCTGTTCACATGGGTGATGGTGACTGTTGCAGGAGTTTCACCGCCAGGACCTATGGCAGTGATGGTATAGAGGGTGGTTTCATCAGGTGAAACCGATATCGACCCGCTGGCGTCCACCTGGCCTATGCCCGGCTCGATGTTACAATGATAGGCGAGGACTGAATTCCATGTTAGCGTTGAGTTCTCGTTGACTTTTATTGCAGTTGGGTCTGCCGAAATGGTTACTGAGGGAAGTTCAAAATCCTGCACCACCTTGATGGTTATATAGCTTTGCGGTGCACTTCTTAGTTCAACATGATAGGAATTTTCTGGTCCAAGGCTGACAGGCGCCTCCATATAATATACATTTTTATTGAAACTGCTCGGCCCGAATATCAACTGTCCATTGATGTAGACCTCTGCGCTGCTGACAGCGTCTTCCACCCTGTAATCGCCTATCTGGTTCCCATTAAGTACGATCAGCTTGCCGGTGTTCACATTATCGGGGAAAGGCGCGGTAAAAGTGCCGGAATAGACATCGGGCTCTTCCGTAGTCCGAACAAACTTGGTCGGCCCAAATATACTCATCTCTGAAGCGGATGCAGTTGAACAAATAAGAGAAAATATTAAAATCAAAACCAGCAATAAATGCCTTTTTATTGTCACGCCCATAAATCCCTCGATAGCTATGTGAGACCTTTGAAAAACGCTCCCTTTTGCACCAACTCGGCATCAGACTCAAATTTTAATCCTCGAAATACTCAATGTATTCCTGTAGCTAAAATTTTCCTCTTCCTTGATTAGGCACAAAATAGAGCTTTTTTCAAAGGTCTCTATGTTTTCTACCCGCCAGATAATTTATAAAAAATGCGCAAACAAAGCTTATTCGAGCCAGCGTCTCAGCGTGGGTTCGTCTCCTTTCCAAACAGAAACTTTACCGCATACCCACAGGCACATCATTCCATTACCCTGTCAGTGTCTATTGGATAAAAATAACAGATTTTTAGTGGAAATAAATTAAACAATCAGAACTTGGAGGAAATTTAGATCTGACGGTGAACTTATATCGCAGGCCTTGAATTTTTGTCAATAGATTTTTTAAAGTTTTCTATTTGAACAATAAAATGTAGACATATTTATTTTTTCCATGAAAAAATAAAGTCTTTTTAAACTCTTAAGGCCACATTTAAATGAGCGTCAGACAACTCTGCCTGCAGGTGAAAGCAAAAAGCATTGGACAATGAGGCATAGCTAGTTGAATTAACGATGTTATTGCGTATTTTGAAATGAATATCTATTCAATCGCTGTTCTTGGGATTTAAGCAGCAGATTGATTAAATACCTATCGCGTGTTATTTTATAATTATTCAGTCTATCCACTTCAATTTATTTTTGAAAAGGAGGCGCCATGAAGCAATTTGAATACGAGGTTTCAAAACACCCGGCCAATGAATTCACCCATCTGGTATATTTCTGTACGGAAGAAGGGGCGTGCAGGATTGATCAGGTCCCTTCGGATCAGACAAAGATACTGGAAGACATTCTTAACCAAAAGGGGGCTAACGGCTGGGAGCTTGTCCAGACTTTTTTTGGTAAGGATGGGGTGGTGATGATTTGGAAAAGAGAGATTTAAAGGCGGAGATATAAGATGGGCCTGGTATTATTATTTTGTGTTATCGCAGCGGTTGTACTCGTGATCATCCTTGTTAACCGGAAAAGAAAAAAACCAGAGGATGACATCCCCTTGTATGTCTGCCCTGAATGCGGCGAGCACCATTGTAATTGTTACCTTAAGGAAGATGTGGATCGAGGTAAGAAAAAATGACGGATGAATTAGTAAACATGACGAGCCAAGAGGTGAAGCGCTATCTTGATGAGAACAGTGTTGATCAATACAATCTTGTAGATGTGCGTCAGGGTTGGGAATATGAAGAATACCACCTGCCCGGCGCAGCGCTTATCCCACTTCCCGAACTTGCAGACCGGCTAAATGAGATCCGTTCAGATAGGCCCACAATTGTATATTGTGCAGCAGGCGGCAGGAGTGCGGCGGCCGCCAATCTGTTAAAAGGCCAGGGATTCACCGATGTATACAATATGCTCGGCGGGATAAAGTCGTGGAAAAACGAATATGCCATTGGTCCCCAGTCGCTTGGAATGATATATTTTTCCGGTAATGAAACTGCCCTGGAGATATTATATCTTGCCTATGGGATGGAGATCAGTATCGCCTCATTCTATACAAAGACGGCCTCATCCGTAACTCCTGAATTAGCGGAGACCTTTAAGAGCCTTGCAAGATTTGAGGAAGGTCACAAGGCTAAGATCTTTGGCGCAGCCCGGCAACTTGACCCGTCACTTAAGACCAGAGAGGCCATGGAGGTGAAGGCCGCAGCCGGCAAGGTCCTTGAGGGAGGAATAACTTTAGAGGAATTTTTGGAAAGGACCAGGAATTATCTTGATTTTCCCAATGGCGCATTGGAGGCTGCAATGATCTTTGAGGCCCAGGCGCTGGATCTGTATATGCGTTGTTCTAAAAAGGCGGCGAATAGTTCATCTGCTGAGATACTCCGCTGGCTTGCGCAGGAAGAAAAGGGACACTTAAAGATACTGGGAAGCATGCTGGAGCGTAAGGCAGCTAACCCTTAAATGGATACCAATCCCTCAGATATTATGACGGGATGTGCATCCGCCGCAGATCCGTAATAGCGATAATCCTGTTTACGCCAAGATGTCTTTCAGCGCACCCTGTATTGTGGGAAACTTAAAATTAAACCCGGAAGTTAGAAGCCTTTTAGGCAGGACCTTTTGGCCGTAGATCAGCGATGTTGCAAACTCACCCATGACCGCCTTTAATATAAATGAGGGTATCGCCGGCAATAAAACGGGCCTGTTTACCGCCTTTGCCATTTCCTTGGTAAGTTCCCTGTTTGTGACCGGATTGGGAGCAGTGCAGTTTACCGGGCCGGAGATCTCCTTATTCTTGATGAGAAACAAAAGGATCTCCGCCAGGTCCTCCTGATGTATCCACGAAAACCACTGCCTGCCGCTCCCGAGAGGGCACCCGACATACCATCTGATCGGCTTAACCATAGTAAGAAGCGCTCCACCTTTAGATCCCAGCACTATCCCAAACCTGCAGAGCACCACCCGTGCTATCGAATCCCGGCCCTGTAACGCTGTTTCCTCCCACTTTCTTGTGACCGATGCAAGAAAACCATCCCCAGGTGCGCTGGCCTCATCCAATTCAGTGTCATCCCTAAAGCCATAGTACCCTACTGCTGAAGCGCTGAGCAATACGGCCTCCTTGCCCCTGACGCCGGAGAGGGCGTCTACCAGGTTTTGGGTGGTCAGGATTCGGCTATCTGTTATGAGTTTCTTCTTATTATTGGTCCAAAATGAAAATATGGAGGCGCCGGCCAGATTAATTATTATTTCATGATCGGCCACATGCCCCTGCCATTTGCCTTTTTCTGTAGGATCGCCTTCAAGATAAGTCAACCCCGCAGGAGCGGATCTGCCGGTCCCGATGGAACGGGTCAGCAGTGTTACGTTGTAACCCTGCTCAAGAAGCCTTGAGCTAATGGCTCTTCCAACAAAACCAGTGCCTCCGGTGATAAATACCTTCATGACCACACCTCCTTCCAACAGGCAAATATATCTTTAAAAAAACACTGCAACATGATAGGGATAATGACAATTAAAGACAATGTTTTTCTCTTTTTCAAAGCCAACATGTTGCCAGGCCTTCTGATTAAAGCTATTAATGAAAAGGGGTATTCTACGGCCCTTAAAATTTATTAGGCTATGGGAGGAACTCAATGGGTAAGTACATCAATGCGCTTCATCCGGCTCTGACGTTGTTGGCGTTCTTCTTATTTGGGGTTACCGGAGGCCATAGTCTGGCCTGGGAGGTGCCGGAAAAAGTCCCGGGCGATTATGAAGGGAAGTGGTATGGCATCCACTGCCCGGATGTGCCCAAAAATGAAATTGTAGGTCTTGTAGACGGTGAGGAGGCATTTCCCCGCCAGACAATCATAGATTCATGGGGTTATAAGGCAAAGCCCATAGAAGAGGTCAAAGATCTGCTTCCTGAAACCTTTTTCAACATGTGCTCTCATCCGGAGGACTGGGGCGATATAAGGATAAACGAAACCGCCTATATCCCCATTGATAAATGGCCCGGTGAGCATCGCAGGCTTATGGCAGAGGCGACTAAGAACAACCTGGGGACCGCTCGGCTGGATGAGAAAGGGCATATCGCAAATTACAAAAATGGGGTACCATTCCCAGGGTCCACAAACGGGCTGGAAATCGCATGGAATTTTGTATATTCCCGTATCTCCGCCGATGAACTTCTTAACCGTTTCTATTTAGCGGTTGTAGACAAGACCGGGCATACCAGATATATGGTTGGGGAAGTTGCAAGTCTTGCCTGGAAGGGGAGACTTCACGGCGAAAATGTGCCTTGTCTTGAGCCGAATCCAAAGAATTATGACAACTTCTTCTCTTTCGGTTTTAAATCACCCTATGATTTAAAGGGACTTGTAGGCACAACGCATCGTTACGATTGCGCCGACAAAGAAGATGACCAGTGGCTGTTCCTGCCCCAAATCAGAAGGGTCCGCAGGATGTCAACCGCTCAGAGGTGGGATAAGTGCCCAGGAGGTGTGGATATCACATATGATGGAACCCTCGGCTTTGCAGGAAAACCGACAAATTATGAGTGGAAATATCTCGGCCGCAAGACGCTTCTCTGCAGTCACAATGGAAAGGCCCAGTTGCAGGAGATCAAGGGCAAGCCGGGCGGGGCCATTTGCGATCAATGGTATCAGCGAGTAGACTGTATATTGCTGGAATATGCTCCGAAGATTCCCGCCCCCATCTCAAAGGCGGTCATGTATCTTGATCCTGAATTATACTGCTGCTATTATGTCGAATTCTATGATACAAGGGCCAGGCCATATCTTTTCTACGCCCATGCATTTGTCGTTTCAACGGATGGATACGCCGGCCCCTGCGGTTTTTTTGTCTCAGATGTTCAGAGGATACACTCCAGTCACAACTATGGCTACGAGGTATCTCTGGACGCAAAGGCGCGTGACATAAATCCGGAGTTTTTTCAGATGTCCGCCCTGCAAAAGCGTTTTCCTTCAAGGTGACAACTTAACTAAGCTTTCAGCTATCAGCAGTCAGCTATTCACTTACGCGCTGTACTCTTCCACATCTTCAAAAAAAGCCAATGCAATGAACCTTTCCAACCTTTCTGTGCTGCTTGTCATGCTTTCATTTCTGATGAACGTTAATTTCTGCCTGGCCGGCGATGATTTCAGGCGGTCTCTATCGTTTGGCCCGCAGCTTGGCCTTTACAGTTTTTACGGTCTTAGTTCTACAGACCCGAAAAACATATGGGTTGTCGGGGGCTTTGGAACCATCGCCCATTCAAGCGATGGGGGCAGGGTATGGAACGAACAAAAATCAGGTGTAAAAACCGAGCTGTATGACATTACTTTTGTTGATAATAATACAGGTTGGACAGTGGGAAGGCATGGCGTTGTACTAAAGACCATCGACGCAGGCAACACCTGGATCAGGCAGGAGACAGAAAAAAAGGCCGCCCTCTTTGGTGTTTGTTTCGTAAATTCGAGGGTCGGATGGTCGGTCGGTGAGCAGAATACCATCCTGTACACGGATAACGGGGGTGAGAGTTGGGTAGGGCAAAGTGAGACAATGGACAGGATATTGAAGCATCTTTTCTTTGTTGATGAGAAATACGGTTGGGTTGTAGGTGAATTCGGCGTCATTTTGCATACAAATGACGGGGGAAAAAGCTGGGTTGAGCAACTTAACCCCCTGGGGGAGCATACCCTGTTCGGCGTATTCTTTAAAGACCGTCAAAAAGGTTGGGCCGTAGGGATGGACGGTTGTATCCTCCATACCCAAGACGGCGGCGTCTCCTGGACGACGCTGGCATCACCTCTAACAGAGCACCTCTTTGGAATTCAGATTATAGGTGATAACGGATGGGCTGCAGGTATAAAGGGAAGACTCTGTATATCAAAAGACAGCGGGCTTACCTGGACTAAATCTACATGTGGCACCGGCGTCAATGTGTGGCTGCGGCGCGTGCATTTTATTGATGAAAAGACAGGCTTTCTGTGCGGCGCAAATGGCTCAATAAGATATACGCAGGATGGCATAAAGTGGAAGGAACCTGAGAAGTTGATATTAAATCGCTGAAGGGAAATGGTTGAACAAACCAATATGACCTTAGACCAGACTGATCTCCATTACCGGATAGCCGCCTTTGTTGCAAGGCAGGTGGTCAAAAAGCGGCATCTTGTCTTAATATTCATGGTATGTATGACCATATTCTGGCTCTATCACTGTACGCATGTCAAGATATACACTTATCTGCCAGACCTCCTTCCGCAGCATCCTTATACTGATCTGGCCAGGAAGTATCCGTTCGGGGCGATTAATCGCGTGTTACTGGAAATCCGCGTTAAGGAGGGCGACATATTCAACCGAAATACACTCCAAAAGATTATCAACATCAGTGATGATATGATCTTTATTGAGGGCATGGACAGAAACAAGGTCATATCCATTGGAGTGCGCAAGATAAAAAACATAAAAGCTACTTCCTGGGGCCTAAGCGTTCCCTCTCTGATGTTTCCCTCCCCGCCGCAAGACGATGAAGAAATGGAGGAATTAAAGTCCAATATCTATTCCAACTCCATGTATTTCGGGCAATTGGTCTCTTTGGATTCAAAAGCGGCACTGATAATCGGGGAATTTTTCGAGAAGGGAGTTGACTATAAGCTCGCCTACAGGAAGCTGGAGGAGATAAAGACAAAATATACCGACCAAAATAACGAAATCTACATAACCGGAAATCCTTATCTTTATGGCATTATAAGTCATTATATCGGTCAAACCTTCAAGATATTTATAATATCCGGCATTATCATGCTCTTGCTGGCCGCTGTTTACACCAGACACATACGCCTTACCCTCCTGCCGCTGGCCTCAGCCGTAGTTGCGTCAATATGGGGTATTGGTTTTGTCGGCCTTGTGGGGTTCAACCTTGACCCTATCATCCTGGTAGTACCCTTGTTGATAAGCGCAAGGGCGATAAGTCACTCAATTCAGCATAACTGGAGGATTAACGAGGAATATGCAAAATCCATGGATATGGAAATTGCCTGTGAAAATACAATAAAGGCCCTTTTCTATCCGGGGATGGCAGGCATTGTGACAGACGCCATGGGGATACTGCTGGTCGCATATATCCGCATCCCTATTATGCAAAAGCTGGGAATAATCTGTTTCTGCTGGGCCATGAGCATGCTGTTTGTAGTGTTGATACAGGATACCATTTTTTATCTCTATCTGCCGCTGATGAAAGATATTGATAGCTGGTACAAAAAGAAGCGTTCAGGCATAATGGAAAAGGTAATGGGTGTAATCGCCCTGAGCGGAAAAGGAAGAGGCAGGTACATTATTCTGGGTATAGTGACAACAATGGTGTTAGTGAGCGGATACTTCACATCAAAGCTGGAGGTGGGAGATATCTTTCCCGGGACACCCATCCTCCGGCCCGCTTCGACATACAATGTGGCGTGTAATGTGATGGATAGGGATTTTCCAGGGTTGATGGACCCCCTTCTCATCGTCGCCAGGTGTGACGGGGAAAGGGGGATCAGCACGGCCAGGCTGATGGAAAAGCTCTCCGAATTTCAATTCTATTTGATGCAAAACCCCTTGGTAAAAAGGACCGTTTCCATTGCAGACCTGATTAAGACAGCCAATATGAAACTAATGGAAGATGATCCGCAGTGTTATGTGCTGCCTGATACCGATCTTTCCATAGGCGCTCACCTGTTGGGGCTGATGGGCGGCGGGGCAGAGCCGGATGATTTCGATCAATATTACACACAGGATTATGGTGCAGCAAACCTGGTGGCATTTTGTCAGGACCACACCACAAGGACCGTTACAGAGATCATCCGATACTGCAAAGACTATATAAGCCGGATTACAGATAAAGACATCCATTTTGATCTTGCCTCCGGAGTTGTGGGGATAGTGGCCGCTGTCAACGAGGCTGTTTCAAAGGATCAAGTCCTGATCTCCATAGCCGCCTTTGTGGTCGTTTTTGTATTTTGCTCCATGTTCTTCCAGTCGTTCGTGGCGGCCTTTCTATTGATACTGCCCCTGGGTGTTGCGAATCTGTTTGTATTCGGATACATGGGACTTGCCCATATAGGGCTTAGTCTTCAGACGTTGCCCGTCTCAACCATTGCTGTGGGAATAGGTGTTGATTACGGCATATATCTGTTGAGCAGGATAAGAGAGGAGACAATAAGGTTTCAGGACCTTGAAGCAGGTATCATTGAGGCCGTAAGAACTGCGGGCAATGCCATTACCATTACTGCCCTGATTGTGATTGCAGGCGTTGTATTCTGGTTCATGTCTGATATCAAGTTCCAATCGGATATGGGGTTTTTCCTTTCCCTGGTCACCTTTTTTCACCTGCTGGGCACACTGTTTTTCCTGCCCACGCTTGTTTATCTGGCGAGGCCTTCATTTATTTTAAGAAAGATTAACGGATAAAGGAGGATCTATGGGCACATTTTTTAACAAACGTATATCACGCCGCGACTTTATTAAGATAACCGCCGCAACCACAGCGGCCCTGACCACAGACTGGAACAGCGTCAGTGCCATGGCCGGCGCAATCGGCCCGAAGGAAAAATTTCCTGTAGTGGTTATAGGCGCAGGGCTTGGGGGCCTAAGCTCTGCCGCCATCTTTGCCAGAAACGGCTTTCCTGTAACCCTTATTGAGCAACATGACGTCCCCGGAGGTTACGCCACATCATTTGATAGAGAGGAAGGCAGGTTTACCTTTGATGTCTCTTTGCATGCCACCAGCGGTGTGGCCGGAGGCCCCATGAAAGAGATCTTTGAGGAGACAGGCATCTTAAATAAGGTTGAGATGGTGGAATTACCGGAGCTTTGCAGGATCATCACCCCGGATTATGATATGACATGGCCGCAGAAAAAGCCTGAGGCGGTAATAGAAAAGCTTTCCGGTCTTTTTCCTGCTGAATCAAACGGAATCAGGGACTTTTTTGGTCAGATGATGGAAATCCTGGATGAGGCCATGAAGCCTGTTGACCCTGATTCCTGGTGGGACAGACTGACATTTCCCATCACCCACAGACAGATGTGGGCGGTCCGTGCGCTTACTTTAGGCGACATGCTCGACATGCATGTCCGGGACCAGAAGCTGAAGTGTTTCCTGTCCGCATTCTGGGCATACTATGGGCTTCCGCCGTCCAAACTGAGCGGGTTTTTGTACGCCATAGCAACCGCCGCCTTCATGCGTTTCGGTGGTTATTATGTCAGGCACAGGTCTCAGGACCTGAGCAATGCCCTGGTGGATGCCATTGAACAGTCAGGAGGCCGTGTCATGCTCGAGACCCAGGCCGTGGGGATCAAAATGGAGGAAAAGGCGGTTTCAGGGGTGATCCTGAGTGACGGACAGATGCTGCCTGCGGGAGTGGTTGTCTCCAATGCAAGTGTGCCCGCGACCATGACCATGCTGGCTAAAGACCAGGCCCTGGAAAACTACTCAGACCATGCTCAGACATACCTTCAGAGGCTGAAGACCTACAGGCCGTCTCTTTCCACCTTTATTGTCTGGCTGGGTCTCAACCAGGAGATCCGGGGTAAGATCAAAGGATATGAAATATTTTGCGCCCCGCACTATGACCCTGAGGCGGCATATCAGGCGGCACTTTCCTGTGATCCGGAGCGCTCAGGTCTGGGTGTTACTATATACGATAATGCATTTTTAGGCTACTCAAGACCGGGGACATCTACAGTGACCCTGATTATGATAAGCGGATATGGGCCATGGAGACGATTTGAGGCGGATTATCTGGCAGAAAGAAAAGAGGCCTACCTGAAAGAAAAGGAACGGATCATGGAGATACTTATCAGCAAGGCCGAGCAAATGGTCATTCCGGGGCTCAGGTCCATGATCGAGGTCAAGGAGGCGGCTACCCCCCTGACCAATCTGCGTTACACAAAAAACCCCGAAGGCGCCATATACGGCTATGAGCAGACCCTGGACAACTCATTTATGAACCGGATACAGAGCTCTACACCCTTTAAGGGCCTGTATCTCGCATCGGCATGGGGAGGCCCGGGCGGAGGATATGAACCGTGCCTGGATGCAGGCCGCAAGGCATTCACCGCCTTTGTTAAGGATTGGGAAGACGAAAAAATTTGAGGGGAAATTGAGCGATTAGCTGTAAGCCGTTAGCATTTAGCTTAATGTTATAACGAATTATAAAAGCTCTCATATTCAATATCGGCTGCAAACTAAGATACTGGTGTCAAACCATCATCTTGCTGACAGTCAAGAGCCAAGAGCTAATCGCTTATTATTGCCTACTTCTTCGGCAGATCAATCACCCCTTCATTCCTGAGTTGTTCTATCTCCGCCTTTGTATATCCTGCTGCTAAAAGCACCTCGTCGGTGTGTTCCCCGAAAAACGGGGCAGGCGTTCGCTTGAAGTTGAGATCATCTGAAAACTTGGCCGGAAAACCCAACTGAATGGTCTCGCCCCTGACCGGGTCATCCATGGTGGTGATCATGCCCCTTTGCTTCAGGTGCTCGTTTTCCATGGTCTCCTCCGGTGTCAGCACCGGGGTGATGCAGGAATCTATCTTTTCAAATATCGCATCCCACTCATCCCTGGTCTTGCTTGCAAAGAGTTTCTTTAAGTCTTCTGTCCTTTCCTCTCCGTCACGGTATTTCTGCAGGTGGTCCTTGATCCACTCTTCCTTTCCCACTGCCTTGCAGAAATTCTGCCAGAATTTTGCCTCCACTGGGCCCACAGCAATGAATTTTCCGTCCGAGGTCCGGTATGAGTTGTAGCAGAGGCTGAACCCGCGCAGGTCAACGGGCCGTGCGGTCCTGCCCTTTCTCTGGGCCAGTACCTCTGCGATGTTGCGGATATTAAGGGATGTCAGGACATCTGCCTGACCCACATCAATGTATTGCCCCTTTCCGGTGCGCTCCCGTCCAACAAGGGCAGCAAGAATGGCCATTGCAGTCACCAGGCCGCCGCCCGCCATATCGCCGATGGGGATGCCCGGGATAACGGGTCTCCCGGTCTGCTCGCCGGTACAGCCCAGGATGCCGGAGTAACCCAGATAGTTGATGTCGTGACCGACCTTGAGCCTGTATGGGCCTGTCTGACCAAAGCCCGAGGTGGAGCAATATATTATAGCGGGGTTGACTTTTTTCATGTCTTCGTATCCCACACCCAGACGATCCATCACACCGGGCCGGAAGCTCTCTATAAGCACATCATATTTAGTAGCAAGCCTTTTTAAGATCTCTCTACCCTTCTCAAGTTTGAGATTGAGTTTCATGCTCTTCTTGTTACGGTTGGCCATAACAAAGGCGTCGCTCTCATAGGTGCGTGCCCCGTCACCCCACCTGCCGTAGTCGCCTTCTCCAGGCTCTTCCACCTTGAGCACCTCGGCGCCCAGGTCGCCGAGCATCATGGTGCAATACTGGTAGGGCAACAGTCTGGTACAATCCAGGATCTTGATTCCTTCTAGTGGCTGGTACATGGTTAATTATCCTTTCTTAATTCTGTTTAGCGTTAAAAAAGACACTCTAGGAGGCTGTCCGAGAATGCCCTTTTTCCCAAGCCCTTTGTTATGTCCGAAAAAATTATCCTCAACATATCAAACATATGCCCCCGGTAATTTTTTCGGGCATGCCTCGATTTTGGAAAAAATTGCTATTCTCGGACAGCCTCCTAGGGAGTTATATTGAATCCTTAAAAAAATCAACAGAAACCCCTTAACGTCTTGGCGGTTCCTGCCTCCAGTCAAAATTGCCCTATACCCTAAAATTCCACCAAAAAAAAGAAAAAATTCCAGGTCAAAAATCAAGAGAGCTTTTAGCCTCTTTCAATGTCCGGTTTTTGCGGTATGCGTGTATATCATGGTGGTCCTTACGTCTCTATGCCCCAGCAAATTCTGAATTGTGCGGATATCATAAGTTGGCTGTAATGGGTGGCTGGTCTCGTCTATCGGCGGCAAGATGCTGGAATATATGGGCCGAGGCCCGTTTGTAAAAATGGGGACGCTGGTTCCGAAACACCTTGACAACAGACTTCATGTTGAGTATTTTTTCTGCATGCCTAGACAGCCAAGACTTGATGCTCCTGGGACCTTACATCACGTAATGGTACTGGGAATTGATGGGAAAAAGATATTTTTGACCAGAAAGGACCGGGAAGATTTTCTTAACCGATTGGCCGGTCTCTGCAAATCAGATGCCTTCAGAATATATGCCTGGGCTGTTATGGCGAATCATGCACATCTCTTGGTAAGAACCGGAAGACAGCCTTTGTCCAAGAGCATGCGAAGACTCTTGACCGGCTATGCTGTTAATTATAACCGGAGACATAAAAGACACGGCCATCTGTTTCAGAATCGTTTCAAATCAATAATATGTGAAGATGATCCATATTTACTGGAGTTAACCCGTTATATCCACTTAAATCCGTTGCGGGCAGGAATCGTCCAAGATTTAGCTGAATTAAGAACATATAGATGGTGTGGCCATTCATCCATTATGGGGATGGTCAAGCGAGAGTGGCAGGATAATGACATCGTGCTTTCTTGTTTTGGACGGAGACGAAAGCGTGCTATTGAAAAATATGAGAATTTTGTTGAAGGGGGGATAAAGGCCGGTAATCGCCCGGAACTGGTGGGCGGCGGGCTGATAAGAAGTCTTGGTGGATGGTCTCAGGTGCTTTCATTGAGGCGGGCAGGGAGTAAGATTTTTTCTGATGAACGGATACTGGGGAACAGCGAATTTGTAAAGAATGTCATTGTAGATGCAGAAAAAAAGATAAAAGAGACGTTAAGATTAAAGAAGAAGGTGTCTGAATTGCGTTCTTTGGCCCTTAAAGTTTGTAAAGGTGAAGGCGTTGATGAATCGGAACTTTGTTCAGGGATAAGGAACAGAAAGGTTGTGAGATGCCGCAGAATTTTCTGCCAGATTGCGGTAAAAAAGATGGGTTATTCCGGTGCGAATGTTGCGCGTTATCTTGGAATAACAACTTCCGCTGTTAATCGGCTTGCCGTCTCAAATGAGCTACCGGAAATAACGGAGTACTCTTAAAGTGACCTTTTTCTCTATAAGTTGTCATGGAACCAACGTGCCCTTTTACATACAAGGGCATGAATAAGCCGTTACTGAACCTTATATAGACATCGGAGGATAATGATAATGGCAGCTCAGATAAAGGATGTGTTAATTCGCCAAATGAAGGAAACGGATATTGATTCAATTCTGGATATCGATAAAAAAATTAGTGGGTTGGAGAGGGCTTTCACCTATGAAAACCTTTTTGATTCCCTTATCGGAGGGGAAATCGCCTGCAGCTTCGTTGCAGAGGTCGAAGACCATGTTGTCGGTTTTATCTTGGCTTCCGTTACCTATGTGCCGGAAGAGGTTACAGGGGCATGTATGATTCAGATCCTGGGTGTGCATCCTGGATACAGACGACAGGGTATTGCGAGCAGGCTTATAGGGGCACTAGCTGATATATGTTCTTCCAAAGGGATAAGAGAGATTCGGGTGATGGTCGATCAACATGACACAAACCTGCAAGGGCTGCTCGATACACTGGATTTCCGGCGAGGAAGCATAGTCAATTATTCTTTAGCCCTCCCATGAATTGGAGCAAACCGATGTCGCACCATTTACTTTACTCTGAGTTGTGTAAAATCGTAGGCACACGGTACGTTGCGGACAACGACTTTGCGTTATGGGCCTGTTCGAGGGACTCCAGCGCATATCCTGCCAGGGTTCCGGGGGTCGTGGTACGTCCCGGTTCAACCGAAGAGGTCTCTGAGATTGTAAGACTCGCCAATCGGGAAAAGGTCCCGATCATCCCCAGGGGAGGAGGCACCCAGTACGGAGGTTGGCCGCCGGGTGAGCCTGGAAGGACCATCTGTGTTGATATGACCAGGATGAACAGGATAATCGAGGTAAATGAAACAAACAGCACTGTGACTGTTGAGGCGGGCATTACTGGGTCTGAATTGGAGGGAAGACTCAAACAAAGGGGGCTTTATACCCATACCACATTCAGCCCTCCGGATTCTGTTACAGTCGGAGGCGCCCTGTGCGGCGTCTTTGGGGGCGGAGGGCGGATGTTCGGAAGCGCTGCCACAAACCATCATTCCATTGTGGGTGTAAAGGCAGTGCTTCCCAATGGGGAGATTATTGAGACCGGCTCTCGCACAAACAGACATTGCTCCATGTTTTACAGGGGGGCCTTCGGTCCTGATCTGACCGGAATATTCATCGGCAGCATGGGCATATTCGGAATTGTCACAGAGGTAACCCAGGAGCTCAGAAGGCTTCAGCCCCATGCAGGTGAAGGGGCTGCGGTCTATGGCCATGAAAGGCTTGATCAGGCGTATCAGGCCCTCATTCAGATGGGGCTTTATGAGCCGAAGATCTTTTCCATGGGCGGGATTTTCGGGCTTGCACCCTTTGACATGAAAAACAAAGATTGGATGTTGATTTACCAGTGTGTGGGCTATACCAAAAAAGAGGTTGAAGAAAAACTTAATACCGCAGGGAGAATAATTAGGGATGCAGCGGAACCGGATGCCTGGCAACCGGATGAACTGGTGCAAATGGCCAAAGAAAACTTCGGCTTTGCCCATGATTTTTCATCTGCATGGAAGCGGCTGGGCATGTGGACCATGGTGGAATTCCTGTGCCCAAGGGATATCTCCTTAAGGATTTTTAAGGAGATCCCTGCCTTTATTGTGGCAGAGCTTTCGGGATGGGAGGGCAGGGTATTTGGCAGCGGGTCGGTCATGTTTTTGCATGGCGACCAATACTATTTAGCCTTTACACTCCATCACAGGGAGACAGATCCTGATGCCAGGGCCAAGGCCCTTGGGGTCGCCCACAAGGCGGATTTGATGGGCCTTCAAATGGGCGGCCTTAAGCTGGTCCTTAACAAAGACGTAGGAGATGTGTGTGCAGAGATGATACCCTCTGCCTACGCTGATTGGCTGCGTACGCTTAAAACGGCAATGGACCCGAACAATATCATGAATCCCCACATGATGGGATTGCCATAAGGGAGATTGCGGACCATGACAAAAAAAGAAGCCCCCTTTGACAGAGGCAATCTGATGAAGATGAGGGATATGGTCTATGCCTGCACGCGATGCGGTTATTGCAGGGAGAAGTATTCTTCGGACATGACCAAGACCCCTGCATTCAGGGTCTGCCCTGTGCGTGAACACTCAGGGGGTTTTGAACACCATTGCGCCAGGGGCAAGCTCCTGATCGCCCAGGGGCTGCTTGAGGGCAGGGTCGGTTATTCTCAGGAATTGGTTGAACTGTTTTATTCCGAGCCGGATTGCAGGCTGTGCACGTGGGTTTGTAATACCATGCCGCTGATTGATCCGCCGCAGGTATGGCGGGCAATAAGGCAGGATTTGGTTGAAGCAGGGCTCGGTCCACCTGAGCCCATAAGAAAAATAGACGATCGCGTCCGCAAATCTCATAACACCTTCGGCGCAAAAACCAGCCGGTCTAAATGGGCCGAGGGGCTTGATCTGCCCCTAAGAAGCGAACTGCTGTATTTTGCAGGTTGCTATTCCTCCTACTCCCAGACAGAAACAGCCAGGGCAACAATTGCTGTCCTAAGACATGCGGGTGAGAACCCTGCCTTCCTGGGTGACAGTGAATGGTGTTGTGGAGTAAGTCAGTTTCATGACGGATCTATTCTACTTGCAAAGCAGATGGCAGAGCACAATATCGAGATGATCATATCAAGCGGCGCAAAGACCGTAGTCACCGGCTGTGCAGAATGCTACAAGTCCTTGAAACTTGAATATCCGGCCCTTGTGGGGCATCTTCCCTTTGAAGTGCTTCATACCAGTGAGATTTTTGCAGGCATGCTTGCCGAAGAACGGATCTGTTTTGATGTGGAACCAACAGAGAAAAAACTCACTTATCACGACCCGTGCAGTCTGGGCAGATACCTAAATGTATTTGAACCGCCCAGATCCATTATCAGTTCAATCCCCGGGGTTGAACTATTGGAGATGCAGAGGCATCATGATTATGCCTGGTGCTGTGGCTATGGGGCGGATATGGTAAATTCAGTGCAGCCTGAAGTTGCATCTGATATTGCCGCGGGCAGGATGGCAGAGGCAAAGGAGGCCGGGGCGGAGGCCGTTGTCACTGCATGTCCAAGATGTGTGCGGGCACTGTCAAAGGCAGGGCGTGGGATGAAGGTATATGATCTTACCGTACTGGTTGCAATGTCTATGGGGCTATTAGGAATGAAGAATCGTGGGAACAGTAACGATGTTTGGTTTTAAGGTCTTGATGATATACAATATATGAAAGCAACTTAAAAACTTTACAGCTTGACGCTTTTATCGTAACAAATGACACACGAAAAGAATCCTTGGGAACGCCTCCTTGACGCTTATGCACCAGCGGATAATGTCTCGCTTGTAAGAGGAAAAGACAGTGGCTGATGAACCCAAAAAAAAGAATAATCATAAAAGGTGGCTTATTACTGCAGTAATCCTTTTCATTGCAGGAGGAGCTTTAGGCTATTACCTCTGGAGCAGAGGAAAAATCTCAACAGACGACGCATACGTGGACGGTCACATTTATGTGATTGCTCCCAGGGTTTCCGGATATATCACCGATGTCTATGTAACTGACAATCAAGGGGTTAAAAAGGACCAAGTCCTGGTGACCATTGATCCCACCACATACGAAGTGGCCTTGGCTGAGACAAAGGCCGCCTTGGCCGAGGCCGAGGCCACACTGACCTCCCTTGAACTGGGCGTTCCATTGGAACTGACGCAGACATCTCAACGAGTCCGTGCCGCCCAGGCAGATCTGGCCAGTCTGCGTAATTCCCTGGAAATGGCCCGAAAACAAGAGGAGGCGGCAGAGCAGAATCTAAAGCAGGCCGAGGCCGAAAATGACCAGGCTGTCCTGGATCTTCGTCGAATGGAAGATCTCAGAAAAACCAACTCTATTCCACAGTCTACCCTGGATAAGGCCCAGACCCTTTATCAAACCACCCTGGCAAAACTGGGCTCAGTCAGAGCAGAAAGGGACGCCTCAAAAGAGCGCAGTGAATCGCTTGCATCCCAACTGGCGCGGCAGGAGGCCAACATAGAGCTGGCAGCAACCGGTAAGGATCTGGCTGAGATCAAAAATCGCCAGGTCAAGGCGCAGCAGGCAAAGGTAGATCTGGCAAGGGCCAGGGTTAAACAGGCTGAACTGGATCTTGGCTACACAAATATCATTTCTCCGACAGAGGGCTTCATCACCCGAAAAAATGTTGAGCCGGGACTGATGGCCTCCAAGGGACAGCCACTTGCAGCAGTGGTTCCTTTAAACCAGGGGGAGGTATGGGTGACCGCCAATTACAAGGAGACGCAACTCTCCGATGTCCGCCAAGGTCAAGCCGTGGATATTAGGGTGGACACATATCCCGGATTCACTTTTAAGGGAAAAGTGGATTCAATAATGGCGGGGACCGGTGCGGCCTTTTCTCTGTTCCCACCGGAAAATGCCTCCGGCAATTTTGTAAAGGTGGTACAGCGCATACCTGTGAAGATCACATTCGAGGAAGTGGACAATGAATCTCTTCCTGTCCTGCGGATCGGCATGAGCGTAATACCTACTATTTTTACCGATAAGTGAAAACAATTGGACGATAAATCTCCTCAGGTCAACAAGTGGCTTATTACCATCTCGGTAATGATTCCCGCCCTGATTGAAATTCTGGACACCAGCGTGGCCAATGTTTCACTGACCCACATCCAAGGGAGCCTTTCAGCGGGTCAGGAGGAAGTTACCTGGGTCCTCACATCATACCTGGTCGCCAATGCGGTAGTAATCCCCATGAGTGGGTGGCTGGCCCGCCTCATGGGCCGAAAGAGGTATCTAATAGCCTCGGTGGTGCTGTTTACCATGAGTTCTCTCCTTTGCGGAACTGCAACCGGCTTGGAGGAACTTATTGTATTCAGGGTTATCCAGGGATTAGGCGGAGGAGGGCTGCAACCCATGTCCCAATCTATTCTCCTGGAGACCTTTCCGCCTAAAGAAAGGGGCCTCGCCCTGGGTATCTTCGGGGTCGGCTTTGTAGTGGGACCAATTCTTGGGCCATTACTTGGGGGCTATCTCACAGACAATTATTCCTGGCGCTGGATATTTTATATCAATCTGCCGATCGGAATCCTGGCCGTATTCATGTGCCGGAGTTTTGTCTTCGATCCACCTTACCAGAAACGCCGTCAAAAAGGTGAGAAGGTGGACACGGTCGGCCTGATGCTTCTGTGCCTGGGTATCGGCTCTCTGCAGATTGTCCTGGATAAGGGCCAGTTGGAGGACTGGTTCAATTCTCAATTCATATTGACCCTTTCCTGCATAGCGGTTGTCTGCCTTATCCTGCTTGTCATCTGGGAGCTTCGGCACGGCTCACCCATACTTGATCTGAGCATATTCAAAGACAGAAGCTTCGCCTCGGGCAACCTCATCGTATTTTTAGGCTATTTTGCCTTTTTCGGCTCAATCGTTTTATTGCCCCTCTATCTCCAGACCCTGATGGGCTACACATCCTTTCTTGCCGGGCTGGTGCTTGGACCAGGGGCCGCACTTGCCGTAGGGATGCTACCTCTTGTTGGTAAGTTGACCGAACATTTCGATTCCAGAAAATTGTTGGGCTTCGGGCTGGTGGTCGTGGCATACTCGGTCTATTATATGTCCGAATTCAACCTGTACATAGACTTCGGCACGGCTGTAACGGGTCGTTTGTTGCAGGGTATCGGGGCGCCTTTTTTCTTTACCGCTTCCGCCTTTGTAACCATGGCCTATGTCTCCAATCAGCAAATGAACAATGCATCAGCGATTTTCAACCTGCTCCGAAATCTTGGCGGCTCCTTTGGTGTCGCGTTCGTCTCCACTGCCCTTGCCAGGCGGGCTCAATTTCACCAAAACCGCTTAATTGAGCACCTGAACATCTATGACCCAGGATTTAGGTTTCATTTGGCGGAACAAAAAGCCGCCCTGGCCGCCAGGCTTGGGACAATGAGCGACCATAATGATGCGGCCATGCAGATGATCTATGGTTCGCTGAAACGCCAGGCATCTGCCTTGGCCTTCAATGATGCCTTTTTTGTTCAGGCGCTGATCATTCTGGGGCTTGTATGTTTCCTGTTTATCATCCGAAAGCCGCCGATCGCAAAACGCCGCCCTGCAGCTGGACAAAAATAGGGTGTCAGAGCATGAGACGTTTTATTGGCTCATTCGGGGAATTGAAGAAAAACCCCCCGCTTTTAGACGAAGACTTAATTTTGATCCTTTTGCCCCGAACGAGGTTTCCAGGGTTTTAGAGGCCAAGAGGTTAGATCTCTCTGTAGATTTCGCTTGACCCCTCAAGCCATCGGCTTTAGCCGATGATATTTGAGTTTACAATCCACGATCGTCCAAATGCGTTCCCTGTAGATATTTATTGTGCAATTTTGTCAACAAGGTGAGCGCAACAATCGAACCTATCAGACACCAAAACATATCTGTTTGCGTGTCCCAGATGTAGCCCTGCGTTCCAAGAAAGGCCTCTGTATCGCTCGGATTGGAAAGGGAGGCCAGCCATTCAATAATTTCATATATGGCTGAAAAGGCCAAAGGTATGGAGACAGATATAAAGCCAAGCCACTTGCCACGCCTGAGAGGTGAAGTTCGCGCAATGATCTCCCGTGTATATATTGCAGGGCCAAAACCCTGCATGAAGTGCCCGATTTTGTCGTAATTGTTACGAGTCCAGCCAAACCAATCTTCCATCCAAAAGCCCAGAGGCACCTTGGCGTAAGAGTAATGGCCCCCCAACATCAGGATCATGGCGTGGATTGCTACAAGAGTATAGGTTAAATTGGTCAGCGGAAATCTATTGTATGTAAGCAGCAGTAGAGGTAAGGCAATCATGACAGGGAAGGTTTCCAAGACCCATGTCAGGCGGGTGTCATGAGGGCCTATGCCCGACCAAACCCAAAAGGCCAAAACTATTATCAACAATATCATGGGATATCTATTTGATGCCATTCAGCCTCTTACGCCTTTTCCAGATTAGTCTTTATCCATCACATCCGCACCCGCAATCACAACTGTGACTGCCGTGTCGGATACTTTCTGCCATGGACTGGACGATTTCCCGGTTTTCCGCCTTTGTTATGCCAATAATTTTCACCTTGATGTAGAAGATATCCCCCGTGGGGATTCTTTCCGCAATAAATTGCGCCATATGTTCGAATTTATGTTCGATCTCTTCTTGCCGCATCTGGATTAACACCTCATCCCCCACCGCCTTGCCGATAATTTCATACTCAAAAGGAGTGATTCCCCCGGAACCGGCACCGAATACAAATGTATATGCATCCGGCCCGGAGGTCAGGTCCATCCGGTCTGGCAATGTTCCGCTTTCAAAAAGCAGGCTGACTTTCTTCAGGCTGTCAACAGTTTCCTTTCCTTCCATTTTTGTCACCTCCTATTTGTATCAATTTATACAACTTAAAAAGGCTATTGGAAAGATTTTATAAGTGTTGACTTTCATGGCAGGCAGGTTTAATTTAAAATAACAACTTTTGATTTAGCCTCTCCTCTCAGACTGGAATTGGGGACAAATTCCAGTCCCTTCAAAACTAAATCCTTCCAAAGGCCAAATCTTAAGCAGATGTAAGGCTGGGATCTAGAGTTCCAAACTAAACAAGCCCTCATAGCTTTATGCGCTTTTTTTCACACATGGACACAGCCATGCTTGCAAGAAAGGAAAACTCATATGCCATCCAAAAAACAAATTCAAAACAGATTACTTGATAAAATGAAGAGTCGAAAAAAGCTTATCATGGATATGACAAATGCTGAGAAGGGTACAAACAGGCCACTGTTAACAAAGCTGAATCAAGAAAGAGGATCATTGGATAGAGATATCAAAAAGCTGGAAAGGCAGAGGAAGACATGAGCTTAGCCAGGTACATCAACCGCTTACACTAGCCCCGGGACAGTTTAATAATGGCTTTAGAACTTAGACAATCACTGATATTGACCCAGCAGCTTGTCATGACCCCTCAGATGCAGTTGGCAATAAAGCTTTTGCATCTTACCAGGCTTGAACTCATCGAAACAATCAACGAGGAAATAGAAGAAAACCCTGCGCTGGAGGAGAGCTTTGAAGGTGAGCCGGACGAGGAAGGCTCTACCGATGCAGACAGTGAGCAAATCGGGCAGTATCTCAGCGACATGACGGAGGTAACGGCCAAGGAAAACGCCCCTGATGGTTTTGACTGGGAGAACGATCTGTCTGAATATAATATTGAGCGCGAGCGGAGTTTTGCACCTTATGAGGAAAGAGACAACTCCCCGGCTGTTGAAAATATCCTACCTGCCCAGACAAACCTTTATTCCCACCTGATGTGGCAACTGGGGATGAATGATCTTGATGAGGATCAAAAGGAGATTGGTGTCCACATTATCCACAACTTGAACGAAGATGGTTTCCTGGAAATCAGCCCGGAAGAAATATCTCATATTACTGGGCATGCCTTGGAAAAAGTACTTGAAACACTTTGCATGATTCAAGAATTCGATCCGGTCGGGGTGGCGACACGGGACACGCGGGAATCGCTGTTGATCCAGATCAGGTTTCAGGACCTTGGGGGGTCTGTTGCCGAGAAGATAATCATGGACCACCTGGGTGACCTTGAAAACAGAAAATACAATCACATTGCCAGGCAACTTTCTGTGCCGATAGATGAGATCTTAACCGCTTTGACCGTTATTCAGGGTTTGGAGCCAAAACCGGGCAGGATCTACTCGAGTGAGAGGACTATTTATATCACGCCCGATATTTATGTCATTAAAACAAACGATAAATATGAAATTGTACAAAACGAAAACGGCCTGCCCAAATTGAAGATCAGTCCCTACTATAAGGATATCCTGCGCAATGGAAACCTTGCATCTAAGGACGTCAAGACATATATCCAGGAAAAACTAAAATCAGCGGCCTGGTTAATAAAGAGTATCCACCAGAGGCAAAGAACCATATATCGGGTGACAGAAAGCATTGTCCGGTTCCAGAAGGATTTCCTCGATAATGGAATTACCCGGCTTAGACCCCTGGTGCTCCGTGACGTGGCCGATGACATTGAAATGCACGAATCCACCGTAAGCAGAGTGACCAAAAATAAATATGTCCATACACCGCAAGGGCTTTTTGAGTTAAAATATTTCTTGGGGCATCGCACATTTGTGTGGGTGACCCCAATATGTTGTGGTCATGCATTGATGACCTGGAATGCCGCTGGTTTTCTTCTCGGATAGAGATCAA
>LT984854.1:726744-757134 GCA_900258555.1 uncultured Desulfobacterium sp.
CATCGCCTTAAAACTACGCTAACTCATTCCGGTCAGAAAAACAATAATCCGACCACAACATATTGGGGGCACCCACACAAATGTGCGATGCGGCTATTTCTTCAATAGTTCCATTAACAAGACGGACGGAGATGCTATTGCCTCGGAAAGTGTAAAAGAGCACATCAGGCGGAACATTAAATCAGAAAGCATGAGTAAGCCCCACAGCGATCAGGACATAGTAGGTTTACTAAAAAAGATTAATATAAATATTGCACGTCGCACTGTTGCAAAATACCGGGAAGCAATGGGCATCTTACCTTCAAGTAAAAGAAGAAATCTTTAGTGCTGTTTTCTTCCCACGGCGCTTTTCATATTTTGAATAATAAGCCTGCAAATTTTTAACGTGAACTGGAGAGAACATGGAAGCAATAACCGAGTTTAAATTTACTGTTGATGAGCGATATGAAAATGAGAAAGGTATTTTTACCGTCGTCTCCATCCACAAAGATGAGATGGAGATACTGTGGGATAATGGCGAAAAAATCCGGACTGAAATAGATCTCCAACGCCGAATCCAGGAACGTAAGCAGCGGGAAAAAATCGCCAGAGAAAAAAAAGATAATGAGGCCACAGGTCAGCCCCGCAAGGGAGGGGGGCTTAAGATAAGCCCAAAGTTTGAAGGGCTTCGGCCGACCGATTTCAAGAACACCTCAGCCAAAACGACCTGGCGCGGCCGCAATTATCTGGGCGGCATGGTAACAAAACAATTGCCCACAGACAATTTCACTTTCAATTCGTGGGCTTTCGCTCAAGAGCCGGAAATGCATTGGGCTGACGTTGAACACCGAAAACGGGATGACTCTGGATCTCAGGCCATCTTTTTTGCCAGGCTTGATAAAATCTGCCTGAGTTATGGATTTTGTGTGACCAAACAAGAGGATAAAAACGGTTCATCCCATGACTGGGACTCTTTTGCCACATGGTTGATGCAGAAAGAAAACGATTCACTGCTGCAAGCGCTCGCCATAGACAATGAAATTGTTGTTTATGACCTTGCAAGACCCGCATTCGGCAAGTTGCTGCCTTTTGCGGATGGATGGCGCATTGCAGACGGAAATGAGTGGCAACAAGTGGATATGCTTGCAAAATACATTGATTCAGTGGTTAAAACATCCGGCATTTGTTTGGCGATCGCCAGGAAAGTCCCAAGAGATGAAGCCTTGGCGCGCGGTCAAGACATTGCTGCCGATATAGCTCAATTATTTGTGCTTTTAATGCCTTTGTATATTGCGGCTGTGGGAATGGGTGGGACTGGGGGACAATAAATTGTAAAATAAAACTGCTTTGTTATTTAGATATTTGAATATTTATGGCCCCAGCATCACCCATGAAAATTGGAGTCTTAAGACCACATGATGTCCAGCTTATAAAAGCCGGAAGACGGATCAAGTCAAGGCATGTTTGTCCGGGTTGGAACATTTGCATAACTAACTGATATAATGGGTTAGTTTATAAATTAATAGACATATTATATCTTATTATGGCCGTTTCCATGTCCGAAATTGAAAAAAAGCTATCGGCAGTAACCGGGAACGGGTGGACAGGCGCAGTTTCTGTCATCTTCCAAGCCACATATGGATGGGGGAAACGGGACGTTAAGGCTTGGGGGACATCAACTTTTAAACTTCATTCCCAACCGTTTGTTTTTTTTAACATTTGGTCATAGCGAGCGCCCTGGATACCTTACATGAAAGGCACGGATATAAAAGCGTATGTCCTGGTGCCTTAATTGACAGGAAAAACATTATTGACAAAAAGGACAGAAGGCTTACCAGTAAAATATGGAGGATCTATAGAACAATTGTCTAGGAGGTTATTTAATGAAAAAAAACCTCAAATTGTGCCTACTTCGCTCCTGACGGGAATTTATACTCCTGTTGGGAGCCCTGCTGCTAAGTCCACTTTTGTTCCAGATTAGCAACAGCTCATTTCATGGCTTATAAACTTATGAGGATACTTTTCTAGGCATCAAAAAGGAGGCTACTATGACTGTTAAACTAATAATCGATAGACAATTCAGGGAAACTCCCAAGGCAGAGGATATCAGTATCCTTAACGATCTGAGAATCCGCGCCATGGGGCAGCCCGGATACATAAGCGGCGAGACATTAGTTGCAGTGGAAGACAACAAAAATCTGGTGGTGCTGTCCAATTGGGCAAGTATTGATGACTGGCAGACCTGGAGGGATTCAGAGGAAAGAAGCTCATTGGAAGCGAAGCTGTATCCTCAACTCGAAGGACAGGCCAAAGTCAAAGTATTCATGTTGGGAGCGGACAGCCTGAGAGAAATTTTAACGGAAGTTATTCACAACGCGGAAGTGGCCGCTTAGCGTAAATTGAAAATGGCCAAATAAAGGGGAAAAATCTTTAATATTGAGAAAAGAGCATTTTAAATGGGCAGAGCGTCCTTGGGGTCACCCATGACAGAAGGCCTTTCAATGGGTGGCCCCTTATCACTGAAACAACGCTCTCCCTTGCCGAAAAGGTCGGCCTTTAATCGTTTGTAACAGCGGGGCTGCTTTGTATTTTTGATCTACGAATGGCCGTAACTCCTTTGGCATCGTTCAAAAGTTGTGGCATGGAGTTGAACAGACCTCTTGAATCCAAAGTTTAAAATATCCTTTGATGTCTAATTTTTCTTTCCAATACTGCCATGTCTGACGAGAGTATTGTTTGATCATGATCATTTTGGAGAGGTTGGTTGCAAACTTGTCAGACCAACCTCGTTCTTCAACCATATTAGATCCCTATCGGCATTCTATCTTGCTTATTTGAAAGGCGAAGCAAAAATCGAAAATTAAAAACCTTATAGCATCCCCCTGTAAATATCTTATGGCCTGAGCATCTCGCAGATGTCACGGAGTATCTTCTCCAATCGCTTACTTGATAGAGATTTCATGGAGTATTCCTGAGAGGTGTCCTTCGCATTTATGCTGTTGTTGAAGGCTTCGATAATCATCTTTTTGGTCCATTTTTTAAACGCAAAACCTGGTGATAAGATATACTTCTCTGGTGAATACCAAAATTCTGATCCACTTGAGTCTATAACCTGAATGTAGCTGTTCTTTTCGATCGGAACAGAAGACACACAGCTCTTTGCCAATTGCTTAATATTGAATGCCGAGTAAAGGCGGTTTGCTGATATTACTATTACAGGATATTCCGGCTTTCTGAATATTATATTGAATTGAATTTGATCCACATTTTGATGGCCTTGTAAAATTCCGAAGGCGGGCTTTTTGTTTGGCATAATTCCTTGATATTATAGGCGCTTATGTTTAGCGATTTGCTGTTAGCCATTAGCTTAATATTGTAACGGAGTTAAATAGCTAGTGTCTCAATTATCCTCCTAAAACTCAGGCTCCTGCAAGCATGTTAAACTGAACATAGTGCGGCCAGTCTATCTTGAGCATCTTTTCAGGGCGGTCGTGCTTGCCGGTTTGGCGCATGATCCTTGTCTTTCGCTTAGGAATGCTGGTATGGCCGATACTGATAAAACGTTGCCGGTATCCTTTCAGAAAGTCTTGTTCCTGCCAAAAGGACTTGCCGACTTCCCGGCAATAGGCTATGAAGCATTGCGCCCCTTTCAACTGCTGGATGATTTCCGGAAGGGACCCCTTTGTTGCCTTCATCTCAATGTAAACAATGACTTTTTTTCCGTTTGCATTGGATACAATGACATAATCTGCACGCCTGCACTCGCCTTGTGATCCATTAAACACAGCATCGGGTGATGGAAAAGTATCCACCTTTATAACAACAGCATTTTCCGGCACTCCATAAATGATCGTGGACGACATCGGCTGTTTAGGTTCGGCAAGTTCAACATTCATTTTGTTTTGATGTTTTGACAAGGGCTGCTTTGCAGAATCTTTGATCATCTGGTCGAGGATGTCTATGTCTGACATTGTTATTCTCCGCCCCAGATAATTTCTTCCTGAATACGATTCATGTCTTCAATGGTTTTATCGAAACTGCGGGCCTCGATGCCAAGTTCCGGATCAATATCGGCAGGGGTTAACGTCGGACAACGGCTCATTCGTTTTGCTCCATCAAGCTTAACCAAAGCCTCTTCGGCAATATATACCTTTACTTTATTTGAAGGAAGCATCTCCTCAGGGCTGTAACCTTGATCTTCCATGATCCTCTTCAAATGGGCTTTGTCATGATTGAGCATAATAAGGGTGTTCAATTCCTTAATGATATAATCGCTGTGGGTAGTCATGAATATTTTTATCCCCACGTTTATCAACCTGGCAAATAATCGTGCGATTCGTCTTTGATTTTCCGGGTGGAGGTTTAATTCAGGCTCATCAATCACAAAAAGATCATTAGGCTGGGCAACGTGGCGTAAATAAAATCCCACGTCCAAAAGAGATCTGACAGCACTGGAACTTTCTTCCATTGTGAGCTTAAGACGTTTGTTCACCCTTGGAATGAAGTAAAGTTCGTCACTGCGGGTCACAGTGTATTCGCCACCAATTATGTCGCTGAAATCTCCCAGCAGTTGCGAACGCTCTTTTGCAATGAAACTTTCTTTTTTTGCAGCAGACTCCAATTGGCGTGTAAAATCTACATTTGCCCTAACGGGCAAGGCATAGTCGGAATAGACCTTAGAAAGTAATTCAAACGGGTTGAGTTCTTTTTCTAATGAGCCCATTTGTTCCAGAAGGCGATTGCGAGCAAAATTCAATTCCTTTCTAAATATGGCTGCGCCTGTCCTTTCTGCGCTGGCTATGAACGCATTAGGGAAGAGATGGCCGAACAGAATCTCTTTGATGGCGTCACCGATAACTTTAATAATAAGTGCATCAGGGACCTTACGTTCATCTTTCTCGACCAATAAAGAGATGTGAACATTTGTATCTTGAGGTTGCTTTAAAATGGTAATCAGTTTTGTCTTGGCCGTTCCCATGGTCAACTCAAAGGACGGCTTCGGTTGGATGTCGTTTTTCGAGACATCAATTAGAAACGATGCATCAGTGAAATGTTTTTCAGAAGAAGCGAAAACCCTTGGCAACTGCTTTGTATACTCCTCGCATCCTTTATGCAAAATAGTCTCAGCATCATTTATGTAGTCATTCAAATCAAGTTTAGTGGAACCATCAGACATGAGTTTTTGCACTGACTGTTTAGGGATATTTATTGAAAAGGCCTCTTTCCAGAAAGAGAGGAACCCGAAAAGGGCATAGGTGGCGTAAGTCTTGCCGGTATTGTTGGGACCACAGATGATCGTCATATCTCCAAGTTCAAATTCAGCCTGTTTTAGCGGCCCCAAGTTCTTCAATTTAATTAACATCGTTGCCTCCTGCCTGAATGGCTTCAAATTCAATCCATGAAACAGCACATTCAAAAGGTTCAAGCCCCATGACTCTCATGGAAAAACCCTCCTGAAAAACTTAGACCGAGCGAGCTACCTTATTGACCCCATCCGCCTTCATTTATGTCCCAATTTTGATGTTTACTTGCACTTTCAGTTGACGAATTATTGCACCCTCAGCCGGTTTCATTGGCTTTCATTTGGCGCGGAAGGATATATCCCGCTTACAGCATATGAAAAATGGCAGTAATGTCAACAGGTTTATCAGATGTTGATTTGCCTTGACCGAACTGGCAGAAAAATAGCCCAAACTAAGTATGGTGCAATGTCTGGTATACTATAGCTGGACCTTTTGGGAAACCGTGGAATGTTGTCCCGTTCGGTCTAGCAACACCCACGTAATTGGTGGAAGACTGAAGGGAGCCTTCGGCCTTCAGTCTATCCACCTGAATTGTTTCTCTGTTTTAAATATAGCCTGCAACCAGGTCGCCCACCTCTTTTGTGCCGTGGCCCATGTTTCCGGCATCCAGGCCTTTGATGTCGTTTTTGACTACCTTTTTAATTGCATCCAGGAGGATCGCGGCGGCTTGCTGCTCTCCCAGGTGGTCCAGCATCATCTGGGCTGAGCATATGGCCGCCATGGGGTTGATGATGTTCTGGCCGGCATATTTGGGTGCTGAGCCGCCTATGGGCTCAAACATCGCGGCACCTTCCGGGTTGATGTTCCCTCCCGCGGCAATTCCCAGGCCCCCCTGAATAATGGCGCCTACATCGGTTATGATGTCACCGAACATATTGCCCGTTACAATCACATCAAACTGCTCGGGGTTTTTGATCATCCACATGCACGTGGCGTCCACGTGCATATAGTTTGTGTTGATATCCGGATACTCCTTGTGGACCTCGTTAAAGACCCTCTCCCAGAGATCTGATTCGTATACAAGGACATTGGTCTTGGCGCACAGGGTGAGGAGTTTTTTCCTGTTTCTCTTTCTACAGGCCTCAAATGCATAACGTATACAGCGCTCCACACCCTTTCTGGTGTTGATGGACTCCTGAACAGCCACCTCGTCGGGAGTGCCCTTTTTCAGGAAACCTCCGCCGCCCGCATACACTCCTTCGGTGTTTTCCCTCACCACGACAAAATCAATGTCTTTGGGTCCCTTGTCTTTTAAAGGTGTGTCTACACCCTCAAAGAGTATCACTGGCCTGAGGTTGATGTAGAGATCCAGCTTGAAGCGCAGATTGAGAAGAATCTCTTTTTCAAGGATTCCGGGCTTGACTCCTGGGTGCCCGATGGCCCCCAGGAGTATCGCGTCCGTTGTCCGTAACTCTTCCAGGAGATGGTCCGGGAGCAGAGTACCCTCTTTTAGATAGAGGTCTCCCCCAAGCCCGTATTCCTTGAAGTTAAACCCTATATTACACTTTTTTGATATAGCCTTTACCGCCTTGACCGCCTCGGCCACTACCTCAGGGCCTGTCCCGTCTCCTGGGATAACGGCAATATTGTATTGGTCGGACATGGTTTTTCCTTATTTCTTTTTCCTGTTCTCAGGTCTCAGTGCCCTTACTGCCGCGCCCGCCTTCCACATCTCGGAATTTTTAATCTCGTCCAGCTCTTTTCTCAGCTTTACCAGATAATCCGGCGCGCTGTTGGCCTCAAGGACCCTCTTTGTCTCTTTTCCGGTCCTGACGCGATTGTAGAGATCCTCAAATACAGGGGCGACCGCATCCCTGAATTTGGGGGACCAGTCAAGAGCACCCCTCTGGGCCGTGGTGCTGCAGTTGGCGAACATCCAGTCCATGCCGTTTTCTCCCACCAGACGGATCAGGCTCTGTGTCAGTTCTTCAACGGTCTCATTAAATGCCTCGCTGGGTGAATGTCCATTCTTTCTTAAGATGTTATACTGGGCCTCCATTGTGCCTGCAAGGCACCCCATCAGAACACCACGCTCACCTGTGAGATCGCTGTAGACCTCCTGCTCGAATGTGGTTGGGAAAAGATAGCCTGAACCGATTGCAATACCCAGGGCCAGTGTTCTTTCCCTGGCCTTTCCGGTATAGTCCTGGTGGATGGCAAAGCTTGAGTTAATGCCGCTTCCGTCCAGGAAGTTTCTGCGCACGTTTGTGCCTGAGCCCTTTGGCGCAACAAGGATCACATCTACATCAGCAGGCGGTATCACCCCTGTCTGATCCTTGTAGACAATGGAAAAACCGTGGGAGAAATAAAGGGCATTACCCTTGCTCAGGCATTTTTTTACCGCGGGCCACGTGGCCACCTGGCCTGCATCAGAGAGCAGTTCCTTGATGATGGTCCCCCTCTTTGCAGCCTCCTCAATGGGAAAAAGGGTCTTTCCCGGCACAAAGCCGTCTGCTATAGCCTTTTGCCAATAGGCGTCCCCTTCCATCTGTCCGATAATCGGTGAAAAGCCGTTGTCTCTCAGGTTCAAGGCCTGTGCCGGTCCCTGAACGCCGTAACCCAATATGGCGATGGTCTCGTCTTTGAGTACTTCTCTGGCCTTTTCAAGGGGAAATTCCTCCAGTGTAATTACCTCTTCTAATACACCACCAAAATCAATTTTTGCCATTTTGTCCTCCTTTGGTTTTTTCTCTTGCAAGCGCTATTGCGCCTGTCCTGGCGATCTCCTTTATGCCCATGGGCTTTAGGAGATTTAAAAATGCGGTGATCTTGTCTTCATCGCCTGTTACTTCCACTGTATAATAGTCAGCGCCCACGTCTACCACCCTGCTCCTGAAGATATCCACCATACGCAGGATCTCAGCGCGGGTCTCAGGCCTTGCGTGTATCTTGAGCAGGGCCATCTCTCGGTGCACATGAGGGGTGTCCGTAAAATCAAAGACCTTTATCACATTAACCAGCTTGTTGAGCTGCTTTTTAATCTGCTCAGTAACCGCCAGGTCGCCCACGGTCACAAGCGTAATCCTTGACACATCAGGGTCAATGGTCTCCGCCACACAAAGGCTTTCAATATTAAAACCCCTGCCGCTGAAAAGCCCGGCGATCCTTGCCAATACCCCTGGCTGATTTTCAACCATCAGGGATAGTATATGTTTTTCAACCTTATCAGAGTTCATAGCAACTTCCTATTAAAAGACATTGACTTAAGAGAATATCCAATATCGAGCAAGGAATTTCGAATGTAGAAGGGAGGAAATTTATCTATCATATAGAATAAATAGAGCGAAGCGATTCCATACTTCGACATTCTACATTCCTTGTTCGATATTCTGCGGTTCAAAATGATCCCAAAATCGTATCAGGAGGCTTATCCCTCATCACACAAGCAGCATGTCGGTGATAGGCGCACCTGCCGGGACCATCGGGTAGACCTTTTCCTCCCTCTCCACCTGAAAGTCCATTATAACGGTCTTTTTATTGAAAAGGCCTTCCTTTAGGACCGGCTCAACCTCCTCGGGTTTGACCGCCCTCAGGCCCACTGCCCCATATGCCTCAGCAAGCTTTACAAAATCCGGTGCAAACTGCATATCCGTATGGGAATAGCGTTTATCATAGAACATCTCCTGCCACTGTCTGACCATCCCAAGATACTGATTGTTTAAAATCGCCACCTTTATAGGAAGACCATACTGGACGGCGGTGGCCATCTCCTGGATATTCATCTGGATGCTGCCGTCGCCTGCTATATCCACCACAAGCTTATCAGGCCTGGCCAACTGTGCACCTATGGCAGCCGGAAGGCCGAAACCCATAACGCCCAGGCCCCCTGATGTGATAAAGCAATTGGGCCGGTCAAAATTATAGTACTGTGCGGTCCACATCTGGTTCTGTCCCACCTCAGTGGTGATTATCGCATCACCCTTGGTCAACTCGTAGAGTTTTTCAATAACATACTGGGGCTTGATCTCGTCTTTCTGCTCATATGCAAGGGGTTTCGTGTTCTTCCATTCCTCAATCTGATCGAGCCATGCCCTGCGTTGCCTGTGTATAGTTGCGGGGTCTTCCTTGTCCAACAGTTCGTTCAGTAATTCAAGCGTTATCCTGCAATCACCTACAACAGGGATGGCGACAGGCACATTCTTTTGTATTGATGTAGGGTCAATATCAACATGGACTATGGTCGCCTTCTTTGCAAAGACATCTATCTTTCCGGTCACCCGGTCGTCAAAACGCACACCTATGGCTATCAATAAATCACATTCGCCTGAGGACATATTTGCGCGATAGGTGCCGTGCATACCGATCATGCCCAGCCACAACCTGCTCTTTGTGGGAAACACGCCCAGGCCCATAAGGGTTGCAGCCACAGGCATATTTGTCTTTTTGGCGAATGCAGTAAGGGCATCCGACCCCTTTGACAGCAGGACCCCACCACCTGCCAGGATCATGGGCTTTCTGGCGCTCTTGATCAGCTTGATCACCTTATCCAGCTGTTTCAGGTTGGGGTTATATGTAGGCCTGTATGACCTCAGAGATACAGCCTTCAGGGGCTTGTATTCCGCAGTCATTGTCATCAGGTCTTTTGGAAGATCTATAAGAACAGGGCCGGGTCTTCCGGACCTTGCTATATGAAAGGCCTCCTTAATGATCCTCGCAATGTCCTTAATATCAGTAACCAGATAGTTATGTTTGGTGCATGGTCTGGTGATACCGACGATATCCACCTCCTGGAATGCGTCATTACCGATCAGATGCCTTGGCACCTGGCCGGTCAATACTACCACGGGCACAGAGTCCATATAGGCGGAGGCGATGCCTGTAACCGTATTGGTGGCGCCAGGTCCCGATGTCACAAGGCACACCCCCACACCGCCTGATGCCCTGGCATAGGCGTCGGCTGCATGCACCGCACCCTGCTCATGGCGGACAAGGATATGTTTGATATCCGTTTTTGGTAACTCATTGTAAATATCCAGGACCGCTCCGCCGGGATAACCGAAGATGGTGGTTACACCTTCTTCCTGCAGGGCCTGAAACAGAATCTGCACACCTGTCATCTTTGTCACCTGTTAAACCTCCTTTTGGGCGAACACGAGATTTGCCCTACAGCAACACCGCCCCTTCACTGGCCGATGAGACCCTTTCCGCGTATCTTGCCATATATCCCTGCGTTATCTTGGGCGCAGGATGGCTACAGGATGATAGCCGGGCCTTTATCTCTTCATCGGACAACATGACATTCAACTTTCTGTTGGGAATGTCTATCTCTATCAAATCTCCGTCTTTGATTGCAGCAATAGGACCTCCCTCCATTGCCTCGGGAGAAACATGGCCTATGGATGCGCCCCTGGTTCCGCCTGAGAACCTTCCGTCGGTTATAAGGGCCACCTCTCCGTCAAGTCCCATACCTGCGATTGCGGATGTAGGCGTCAGCATCTCCCTCATGCCGGGCCCGCCTTTCGGGCCTTCGTAACGGATTACCAGGACCTCGCCGGGATTAATCCTTTTGTTCATTATGGCCTCTGTGGCCTCTTCTTCTGAGTTAAAGGTCCTGGCCGGTCCCTTATGACAGAGCATGGACTCTTTTACCGCCGCCTGCTTTACTACGCAGCCCGCCGGGGCGATGTTGCCAAACAGGGCTGCAAGACCTCCCTCGTTTCGGTAAGGGGCCTTGGTGGATTTTATCACCGCTTTATCACTATTTCTGACAACCGAAAGGTTTTCACCGACCCTCTTTCCTGTAACGGTCAGACAGTCTTCATTGATAAGACCTTCCCCTGCCAATTCCTTTAACACAGCGCTGATACCGCCTGCGCGATTCAAATCCTCCAGGTGGTGACTGCCTGCAGGGCTCAAAGAACACAGTTGTGGGGTCTTACCGCTGATTTCGTTAATAATGGAAAGATCAAGCGTAATCCCGGCCTCACGGGCGAGTGCCCAGAGGTGTAGCACGGTGTTGGTGGAGCACCCAAGGGCCATATCAACTGCGATGGCGTTCTTAAAGGCCTTTTCGGTCATGATCTTCCTTGGGGTAATCTGATCCTCTACAAGTGACATGATCTTCATGCCGGAGATCTTGGCGTTCCTGATCCTGGCGGCCATAACTGCAGGTATTGTGCCGTTTCCCGGAAGCGCCATGCCGATCGCCTCTGTGAGACAGTTCATGGAATTGGCCGTGAACATGCCTGCGCAGGACCCGCACGTGGGGCAGGCGGTCTCTTCCATTTCCTTTAAGGTCTCTTGTGACATCTTTCCGGAACTCACAGCGCCTACTGCCTCAAATACCGATATCAGATCAATCTTGTGATTTGGATCTCCATCAGGGTGAGTGCCCGAAAGCATCGGTCCTCCGCTTACAATGACCGCAGGGATATCAAGCCTTGCTGCTGCCATCAGCATTCCAGGCACAATCTTGTCGCAGTTGGGCACCAGCACAATGCCGTCAAATCCGTGGGCAATGGCCATCACCTCAACAGAGTCTGCAATCAACTCACGGCTTCCAAGTGAGTATTTCATGCCTATATGATTCATGGCAATGCCGTCACACACCCCAATGCATCCGAATACAACAGGCATGCCGCCGGCCATAAGGATACCGGTTCTTACGGCCTCTACGATCTTATCCAGGTGGATATGGCCCGGGATGATATCATTAGCGGAACTGGCAATCCCTATAAGAGGCCTTGCAAGTTCCTCGTCCGTATATCCCATTGATTTAAAAAGTGCCCTGTGGGGTGCACGCTCAATCCCTTTTTTGACGCTGTCGCTTTTCATGTCTCTAGCCTCGTTCCTTTATATAATTGACAAGCCCGCCCGCGGCGATGATCTGTTGCATAAATGTGGGAATCGGTTTTGCAAAGAAGCTCTTTCCGCTTTCCAACCCCCTGATCTCACCTGTGACCAGATCTACTGAAATGCGGTCTCCTTCTGAAAATGAAGCAAAAGCCTCCTCTGACTCCAGGATGGGAAGCCCGATATTAAAGGCGTTTCTGTAAAAAATCCTTGCGAATCCCTTGGCTATGACCACGCCGACACCAGCGGCCTTTATGGCCAGCGGGGCGTGCTCTCTTGAGGAGCCGCAGCCGAAATTGATCCCTGCAACAATGATGTCGCCTGAGACAACACCCTTTGCAAAATCGGGTCTGGTGTCTATAAAGCAGCTCTTTTTCAACTCATCCTTATCCGATACGTTCAAGAATCTTGCTGGGATAATTACATCCGTATCAATATGGTCGCCGAACTTCCAGACCTTTCCTTCAAATTTCATTCTGTATCTCCAACGCCAGTGTAAGTTCCTGGATTCCTGCCTTCGCAGGAATGACAGCAGGATATTCCGTGCGTCATTGTGTCACCATTAATTCAAAATTCACCATTAAAAATTCAAAATTGTGTCTGAACAGCCTTTTTGTTCAGACACGACGCACCCTATCTCTTCCGGCGCGCCTATCCTGCCCAGCACAGCAGAGGCGGCGGCTATTGCAGGATTAGAAAGGTAGACCTCACTGTTTGCATGGCCCATCCGGCCGATGAAATTCCTGTTCGAGGTGGAAATCGCCCTTTCACCATCTGCCAGTATCCCCATGTGACCTCCAAGGCAGGGGCCGCAACAGGGAGGACCTATTACTGCGCCTGCTTCTAACAGGGTCTCGATGATACCCTCTTTGATCGCCTGCCTGTATACAAGCGGAGAGCCTGGCAGCACGATCAGTCTGGTGTCGCGTGCAGTGCTGCGGCGCTTGAGCACACCTGCCGCCTCGCGCAGATCCTCTATCCTGCCGTTGGTGCAGGAGCCGATAAAGACCTGATCAACGCGGATATCTCCTGCCTGGGAAACCGGTCTGACATTGTCCGGCGAGTGGGGGAAGGCAACCTGGGGCTCAATGCTGCTTACGTCCACGTCAATCACCCTTTCATATGTGGCGTCTTTGTCACTGTTAAAATATACAGGCGTCCTCTCCGACCTTCCTTCCATGTATGCGCGTGTAATTTCGTCACACTCAAATATCCCGTTTTTTGCACCTGCCTCCACGGCCATATTGGCCATGGTGAGTCTCTGGAACATGGGGAGACTTCCGGCTACATCGCCTGAAAACTCCAGGGCCTTATATACCGCTCCTTCAACACCCAATATACCTATTGTATAAAGGATAAGATCCTTTCCTCCTACCCAGGGGCAGAGCCTGCCTTGATAGACCACTTTAATGGTCGCAGGCACCTTGAGCCAGGTTTTGCCTGTCGCCATAGAAACACCGACATCAGTGCTCCCCATACCGGTTGAAAAGGCACCCAAGGCACCGTAGGTGCAAGTGTGGCTGTCAGCGCCGATCACAAGATCACCAGGCACCACCAGGCCCTTTTCAGGGAGGATTACGTGTTCGATACCGGCATCCCCTGGTTCAAAGTAATATTTTATGTCATGGAGTCTTGCAAACTCCTTCATGATCTTTGCCTGTTGGGCAGAGGGGATATCCTTGTTGGGCACGAAATGATCCGGCACCAGGGCTATCTTTTCCCGGTCAAAGCCCCTGCCGGTTCCCAGCTCGTCAAAGACCCGGATGGCCAGGGGCGCTGTAATGTCGTTGGCCAATACCATATCCACTGAGACCTCGATCAGGTCTCCCGGACCTACGGAATCTTTGTCTGCGTGGTGGGCCAAGATCTTTTCCGTTATAGTCATCGGGTTAGTCAATCTAAAGCCTCCTGTCATCCGATATCAATGTCGGATTGGTCTTGAGGTATTCCAGGCGATTGAGGCCGTTTATGAACGCCTTTGCGCTGGCGGTGATGATGTCGGTGTCCGTCCCCTTTCCCAGGGCTACAAGGCCATCTTCAATCAGACGGACGCTCACCTCGCCCTGGGCGTCCATACCGCCGGTGATGGCGCTGACTGTAAAACGCAACAGCTTTGACTTTGACCCGGTCATCTTTGCAATGGTGTTGTAAGTTGCGTCAATCGGGCCGATACCGAATCCTGCCTTCTGCACCTCTTTTCCCTTTATCTTCAGCCTGACCGTTGCGGTAGGTACTGTAACAGTGCCGCTTACTACATTCAGGTAGCCAAGCTCATAGACATCATGTACCCGAAGGATCTGTTCCGCCACCAGTGCCTCTATGTCCTCATCAGCCAGTTCCTTGCGCTTGTCGGCCAATTCCTTGAATTTCTCAAACAGACGGTCTATCTCTTCCTGCGTCATATCATAGCCCAGCTCCGTCAATTTCGCCCTGAATGCGTGTCTCCCGGAGTGTTTGCCCAGGACCAGGCGATTGGTGTCAAGACCGACGGTCTTAGGCTCCATGATCTCATAGGTCATCCGGTTTTTGAGTACCCCGTCCTGGTGAATGCCCGCCTCATGGGCAAAGGCATTGGCACCGACTATGGCCTTGTTTGGCTGCACCACAATACCGGTGACCATGCTGACGAGGCGGCTTGACGGGTAGATCTCCTCTGTCCTGATTTTTGTGGTAAGCCCCATAAGATCCCTGCGGGTGTAAAGGCTCATCACCACCTCTTCAAGAGAGGTGTTTCCGGCCCGCTCGCCGATTCCATTGATAGTGACCTCTGCCTGACGTGCGCCCGCCTTCAAACCAGCCAGGGTATTTGCCGTTGCAAGGCCCAGGTCATTATGGCAGTGTGTGCTGATAATCACCTTTTCAATGCCGGGCGTATGCTCCCTCAGATACCTGATGAGTTGGCCGAATTCATCGGGGAGCGCATAACCAACGGTGTCGGGCAGGTTAAGTGTGGTCGCCCCTTGTTTTATTGCCGCCCCATATACCTGACATAAAAAGTCCCAGTCGCTTCTGGAGCCGTCTTCAGCGGAGAATTCCACATTTTCCGTAAATGACTTGGCATACCTGACCGCCTCCGAAGCGGTCTCTATCACCTGCTCCCGCGTCATACGAAGCTTGTGTTTGAGGTGGATGTCAGAGGTGGCGATAAAGGTATGGATCCTGTGGTGGGCCGCATTCTTAATCGCCTCCCAGGCCCGGTCAATATCCCCCTTTGAGGTCCTGGCCAAGGCAGCCACCTGCACGTTACGGACGGTTTCCGAGATCAGCTTGACCGCCTCAAAATCACCATTGGACGCAGCAGGAAATCCCGCTTCCATCACATCCACACCAAGCCTTTCCAATTGACGGGCAAGTCGCAGTTTTTCAGCGGTGTTCATGCTTGCGCCCGGCGACTGTTCGCCGTCTCTCAATGTGGTATCAAATATTATCACCTGGTCCGTCATAATCAATCTCCCTTTATAAGCCTGTATTGAACGCTGTCTGCAAGGGCCTGCCAGCTCGCCTCGATGATATCCTTGGATACACCGATGGTTGTCCAGATCTCCCGCTCATCCCTGGATTCTATCTGGACCCGTACCTTGGCCGCGGTCGCCTCGCTGCCGTCAATGACGCGGACCTTGAAATCCACCAGAGCCATCTCATTAATATGCGGGTAGAATTTAGTCAAAGCCTTTCTTAGGGCATTGTCCAGGGCATTTACAGGGCCGTCGCCCTCGGCAGCGGTGATCTCCTGATCATTGCCTACGGTTATCTTTATGGTCGCATGAGAAGTGCTCTCACCGGCTCTGTCCTTTTCAATGGTCACACGAAAGGACTCCAGTGTAAAAGGCTCCTCAAATTGACCGAGCACCTTCTTGATCAAGAGCTCCAGAGAGCCTTCGGCAGCATCAAATTGATATCCCTGATCTTCAAGCCTCTTGATCTCTTCCACAATCTTTTGGCTGTCAACTCCGTCGGCCCCCAGCCTTATGCCCATCTCCCTGGACTTGTATTCAATATTGCTCTTGCCTGAGAGCTCGGAGACCAGGACCCTCCGGCGGTTTCCCACCAATTCCGGAACAACATGTTCATAGGCCGCGGGATTCTTGGTGATCGCACTTACGTGGACGCCTGCCTTGTGGGCAAATGCGCTTTTACCTACAAAGGGTCTCTGATTAAACGGAGGTACATTGGCCAGTTCGCTGACAAACAGGGAAAGCTCTGTCAGGTGTTTGAGGGCTTCGCTCGAAACACACTGATAGCCCATCTTAAGTTGGAGATTTCCCATAACAGATATCAGGTCCGCGTTCCCGCACCTTTCTCCATAGCCATTTATGGTGCCCTGGACCATCCCGGCCCCTGCCTTGACCGCGGCAAGCGAGTTGGCAAGTGCAAGTCCGCAATCATTGTGGGCATGAATGCCCACCAAGACACCCACATGCGGCATGACATCCTTAATAATAGAGGTGACCTCATGGGGCATGGAGCCGCCGTTGGTGTCGCAGAGCACAACAGTATCTACACCGCTGTTGATTGCAGCGTTCAAGGTTTTTAGGGCATATGCCGGATTATTCTTGTACCCGTCAAAGAAATGTTCCGCATCAAATATGACCTTCCTGCCTTCTTTTTTCAGATATGCAATGCTGTCAGCGATCATCTCCAGGTTTTCTTCCAATGACACACCCAGGATTTCCAACGCATGGAGATCCCAACTCTTGCCGAAGATTGCCAAGGTCTCTACTTCCGTCTTTAAAAGGGCCTTGATGTTCTGGTCATCCTCCGGCCGGATACCGGGCCTCCTTGTGCTGCTAAAGGCGGTGATGCGTGAAGATTTGAATGAGGCCTTACCGGCCAGCTCGAAAAAGCGGGCATCTTTCGGGTTTGAACCGGGCCAGCCGCCTTCTATGTAATCAATGCCGAAATCCTCAAGCTTGGCGGCGATCCTGAGCTTGTCCTCTGCGGAGAGGTTGACATGTTCTCCCTGTGTCCCGTCACGCAGGGTTGTGTCATATAGAATGATTTTCCGGGACATCTTATGTCTCCACCATATAATAAAAAAAAATCCGTTATCAGGCGGGCCTGATAACGGATTTTATAAGATTTTTTTAACTCATCTCGCCATTATCAGACCCGGCCGTTTATCCTTTACGACCAAAACCAAAAGCAACAGGGATAGAAGCAACCCTGTTGCACTGATAACGACTACTATCTGATCAAACATCTGGTCCATAACGTTTGTGTTAAGTCTGACCTCGAAGAAATTCCAATTATATTAATGTATATTAATGACCCAATATAAGGGTGTCAAGATTTTTTTGTAATCAGCCCCTTCTGAATTATTCTATTGCACTGGTGCTTATTCTGCCAAAGACCTGAGACAACTCCCCTGTAACCCACTTCACGTTGGCGGTAATGGGTCTGAAGACCTTTGGACGTTTTTTATCCAAAGCCAGGGCCAAGGCATTTTTTTCATAGATAGGCCTTGGCTCATATGACCATCCCTTTGCAAGCCTTGCCTCTTCCCTCTTAAGTGTGTGATAAAGCGCCTCACCGGACAGGGCTGCGATTATCCTGGTCTTCCAACCAAACTCTCTAAAAAGTCTATCCAGGATCTCATCCATCTTTTCCCTCATAGGCTGATTTCCCCGAAACCATTTTTTCATCGCCCAAACAGCGCCCGCGTAAGTGGTCTTAAGTGCCTTTGCCTTAAGTGAGAAACGCCTTCGGATTCGTTCATTGGGATGATCTTTATACCTCTGCCAGCCGTTTAATGTGGTGCGGATCAGTCGGGCGATGCTTGGTCCATTAACATCGAAATCCCTTTGAAATGCGTTGATAAGATAGTGCTCCTCTCGGCCGTCCTTAATGTGCTGATGCGTGAAATTGAATCGGTATTGTCCGTGTGCATCTGCCGCTGAAAATTCTGCTTCAGGAATAAGGGTGCCGTTTGACCTGTGGTTCTCATAAAGTGCAGTGCCTGGAAGAGGGGTGTATAGCATAAACTGGTGAAAGTCCGTATCATGGCTTATCGCATAATCTATTATATTATCAATCTGTTCGGGTGTATGATTTTCAAGCCCTATTATGGATGAGCCCAGGACTCGAATTCCGTGAGATTGCAGGAAACGGACAAACGAGCGTGTATCCACCTTGTGGAGTTTCTGATACTGACTGTCTTCGCCTTCCAGTCCGGTCCAGACCCAGGAGATCCCCAGTCCCACCAGTTGTTCAATGGTATATGACTTTAATACACGGGCTGAACTGAATATATATAAGGACCAACTCTTCTGATATTTTTCCATCAGTTCGAGCAAACGAAGCGCCCGTTTTCGATGAAAGAGAAAATTTTCATCAAGTATAAAAAAGGATTGGACCCTGAGCCTTTTTTCTATCCTGCGCATCACGCTGAACAGTTCTTCCCCTGTTTCATAAAAATTGATGGACTTTCCCTTCCCGCCGAACATCGCAGAAGTAGAGCAAAAATTGCAGCCCAGGGGGCAACCCACGGAAGGAATCAGGATCGCTGCTGTATCGCTAAGTCTTTCTGGGAGAGGTATGCCCATTATCCTTGTTCCAAAGCCGGAATATGTCACCGGGTGTCTGACAGGGGCTGTTTCATCCTGTCCAAGGAATTTCCTGAACCATTGGATGCCGTCTCCCCTTACGATATGATCTGCATCTATAATATTATCAATATCATCTTTGTTGGCGACATGTCCGCCCACAACAATCGTGGCATTCGGCTGATGCTTTCGTATAAGATTACACATCTTTTTTACTTTGCCAATATTGGGAATTATTGCGCTTATGCCGACTATGTCATATGTATTATGCTTGATTTCGCGGGTAAAACGCTCAAGGGATGGAAAGTCCAGGAGGGTACAAGGGGCCTCAATATTGACCTGAAGCAGCATTAATCCAAAGGAGCGGTGAAACATCCTTAGGGAAAAGCCCCCTTGTATTCTTGTGACCTGGTTCTGATAAAGCTCCATAGGGTTGATCTTGCGGCTTCCATAAATGTCGTCTTGGGCGTAAGGCCCAAAAACACTGGATAACAGTACCCTGGCCCTTTTCCCAAGCCTGTGAACAGGCTCTTTTTGAATCATAATTTCTCCACATAGTTGATAACCTCGTAACCCGGCAGGGGATTAGCCTGCCCAGGCATTTGAATTTGATTCAAATGTTTCAATAACACATCGCGCCAGCTTCTTACGCAGCCACGGCCTGTTTGTCTTTCTTATACGAGTCCATCAATTTTTGTTTACATGTTCATAATTAAAGATAATCAGTCTGGGAGAGTCTATACTAGCTCAGTCAGAATAAAGCAAGAGGTTAAATTTATGCGGATCTCAAGCAAGCCGGGATTATCTGTGAGATCCCCATAGGCCACAAATGCCGCGGTGTAGTTGATTATAGTGCAGAGATGGAAAAGGGGTTGTTTTTGGACTGCCTGCTACGAATTGCCCGACGTTTTAGTCACAAAGTACTTGACGGTAATCTTGTCCTTTGAACCGGAATCAATCTTTAGTGAAGCAGGGGTAAGTGCCAAGCTGACGGTAATAGTGTCTGATTCATCTATATTGTTAACAGGAACCTTTTTTGTATAGATGGTTGAAATCTTATCCAAGATGTGCTTTCCCCCGACAAGAACAATCTTTTCAGGGGTTAGTTCTACACTGGAAATTGAAATGCCATTAGGCAGCTTCCCCACCCAATCCACCTGTATGGGCAGTTCCTTCTTAACTGGTATGTCAAGGGTGGCCTCAACAACCGATGGCTGAACCATATTTAAAAAGACCCCCGGCGGCAGGGTGATATTATCTTGGGTTATGGTAAAGGTATTGCTCCCCGCCACCGCCCTGCTCAGATCAATTTTAACCTGGACCTGCTCGGGCCGTAAGGATTTTATCAGAGTGCCTGATCCGCGCAGCTGAACACTTATATCATCTACAGATGCGTCCAGGATTTCCATCTCTGGATTTCTGTTCATGTATTCAACAGGGACCTTAAGCGTTGTCAAGGTGTCAAGGCCCTGCGAAAAACTAAACCATACGCCTGTAATGAATATCAGGGAAGCAAGGGCTGCGCCCCCCACCTCCAGCTTTTCCCTTTGCGGATATTTTGATTTTTTCCTGGAAACGCCCACATGTCCCTGAAGGATTCTCTTAAGCTCCGTTCCATTATGAACTGTTTTGATCCTGCCGTCTTTTGCGACAGCCACTTCTCCCCGTTCTTCCGACACAACAATGATCAAGGCGTCTATGAACTCCGCCAACCCAATGGCTGCACGATGACGTGTGCCATAGAATGAAGGGATATTTTCCCTGGTAGACAGAGGCAGGATAGTGCCCACGTGTGTTATCTGATTGCCCTGGATAATTGCGGCGCCATCGTGTACAGGATTATCATGCCAGAATATGCTGGCAATCATCTCCTTGGAGATCAGCCCGTTCCATGGAATTCCGCCACGGACATATTCCATCAAATCCTCCTTGCCCGGCAGAACTATCAATGCCCCGCAGTTGATCTTGGCCAGTTCGAATATACTTTCCACCAAGATCTCAATCGGTGTCTCACCTGTCTTATACGAAAAATCCCAGAGAATTGCCCTTAGATTCTTGGCCTGGAGAACACTGCGAATCTCGTTTCTGAAAACGATGATGATTATCAGCGCGGCGACTGCAGTGAAGCCTTCCATCACCCAACTGGTTACAATCAAACCCAAGGCGAATGCCATTCTCTGAAAAAACCATAAAATTACTATACCTGTGATCACCCTGAAGACATTGGTCCCTCTGAAGAGTATATAAAGACGAAAAAGAATATAGCTGTTTAAAATGATATCAAAGGCATCCTGCCATCTTATGCTGGAAAAATAAGACCAAAGCATGCTCATATCCTATCAGTCAACAATGCTGAACCTCAAGACATGGAGGATATTGTCATTGTCATCAGTAAGTTCAACGCGCCACGGACCTTTGTCTGCCTCCCTGAGCTGAATGGTGCTCGCAGTAGACCATTGAGGTGGTTTAAGCAGCAGCCTTTTCTTTGTGGTCAGTTCATCTCTGTGGAACCATTTGTGGTAAACGTATGTCTGGTCACATATGCCGCTGAAAGATGTAAGGCAAAAGATTTTTCCTGTCTCAATTGAAAAGACAACCGCCTTTTTCTGCAAAGCGGGTTCTTTTACACTCTCGCACATAGCCGCATAAGTCAGCCTGGGCTTATTGGTGCCTGCAGGCAAAGCAGGCCCACCGCTATCCTGTCCGTGTAAAATCGAAGATACGGAGGTATAGATAGAAAAAAGGCATAAGAAAACGATGAAGCGCTTATAATTCATAGTCGTATTGTCACCGATTAATTCCTGGTTTAGGGCCTGAGCAAGAACTGTGGCTCGCAAACACGGAAGAATTAAGGTCTAAACATAGATATCAACATTTTTCCCTTTCATCAGCAAGCCACCACATATTCCCCCCACAAGGCGGCATTCATTATCCCCGGTCATCTGACTATAGATAGCAGATGCAAATTTGTCTTGCTGTCGGTTTGCACCCTTTGGTCCAACAGCCGGCACCTGAGGTCTTGCGAATGAAACGGGAATCAAGGCCCTTGTTGCATCAATATCCATCTAGTCACCGGATACCTTGTCAGGGTTGATCTTTATCGTTCACCGGTTTAGAGGTTGAAGAGATCATGCAGTGAAATGGAATAGCTGAAAAAGGACTCTGCACCAATAAACGTACGAGTTCCTCCTATTTTAACCCTCACAAGAAAAAATTCAAGGATAAAAATCTTGTGCAAATATAGTTTAGTGATACCGGCAATCAAAGAGAAAGGCTCAGGTCTGGCGGCGTAAGAAATGAATCCTAGATACCGACTTCCTGGCAATCGTGCTTGCCCTGCCTGCTGTAAGCACGTATACCTGCGCCGCCTCGTCTATCTCTTCTGCAATAACGTCTCTCATAGAAACGCCGGAAGGCATTACCAGGAATTTATCCCTGAGTCTTGCGGATACATTTCCCCCTATCCCGGCTGCCAGGCGCCTTTGATACAGGGTCCTGCAAAACACGGCAAAAGAGTCAACTGCCAAAGGTGACATAAGATCAGATGTGGTCATAGGGCTTGCAACCTTAAAAAACATGGTTTCTCCAATATCCCGAAGATGAAAGGGCAAGGATCATACTTTCGCGATGCGACTCCGACGTGATGTATATAACCACACACTCCGAAAATTCTCAACTCTGTATTTAATGTTCGGGGGCTGTTTAATTTTTTTTCGCAATTTATAAAAAAACATTACAATTGAGTTGACAACGTCTGAAAATCCTTTATATTACAGCCAGTCATTGGGCTATGGATGTTCTCGTGCCTTTATTCATGGCCCTTGGGACCCCACCTCGGTGGGCAAATCACAACCTTGATAATGGAAAGGAGAGATTTATGGCCGCCAAGAAAGCTGTAAAAAAGGAATCAGCAAACAAGGCAAAGGCAAAGAAAGAACCAGCCCAAAAGAAACAGGTACAGTTAAAATCGCCAATGACCAAAGCCTCAATGATCACAGAAATATCTCAGAGCACCGGTCTTAACAAAAAGCAGGTTAATTCGGTACTTGACGAATTATCAGGCATCATTGATCGCCACATCAAAAAGCGCGGCCCGGGAAAATTCATTCTCCCGGGGCTTATCAAGATCCAGGTAAAGCAAAAACCGGCTACAAAAGCGCGAAAGGGCGTCAACCCATTCACGGGACAGGAGACAGTGTTTAAGGCCAAACCAGCACGCAGGGTTGTTAAGGTCTCTCCCTTAAAAAAGCTGAAGGGCATGGCCGAATAAATGTGACGGGGTTGATTTTGTAACCCTGTTGTCTTGTAGCTGGTAAGCAGCTTCTTTCACAAAACGGCTTTTGTAAACCAGAGGGGCTGCTATCTCCGCGTTTGCAGGGTTGAGGATTGGGGTTAATTTTCTTTGAAACCGGCAAAGGGCCTATGGTGCGGTATATGTACTTATGTTCCCGCAAAATAGGCCCTTTTTTCTTGTAAACGTGGGGATTTTTATATGCCTTATACTTGAGCCATCAAACCCTCAATGACTTCTATCAGCAATTTTACCTGCACCATCTCAACTTCATTATTTTTATTGTATGACGACCTCTTGGTGTTGTGATATTTTTCGAGGTCTTTTTTCAGATGTTCCAGATGTGCGGCAAGCACCTCAGCCTGTTGCTTCTCAGGCAATGAGAGAAGGTAGGTTGTGGCCTTAATATTTACCTTTCCGTTCCTCAGTCCTTCAATTTGGAACAGTTTCCCGGTATCTTTAATACTTTTCAGCATAATTTTGAATACTCAAGCTCATCATCCTGAATGCTAACTCGAATTAGTTCAACACATAATAATTTAACGATGTCTCTGTCAAGCCTGTTTGCGTTCGTCCGGATTTTCCCATAAAGCGATTTGAGCCGACTGCATAATATCCATACCCTCCACTGCCTTTTGCCTTATATGCACGGCCGGCCCTTTTGTGATCCCTGTTGTTCGCGGTTGTCTGTATTGGAAACTCGCTGCACCTGCCCTCGATAAAGTAGCCCTGCGGATCTTCTTTCAACTGAATAATGACCTTAGCTGTTGCTCCCAGATATTGATCTGATCCCACCGCATAATAGCCTTTTCCGGAAGATCCGTTTTCGTCATAATAGGCGCGGCCATCCCTGGCATGTTCCCTGTTTGATGCGGTCTTGCATTGTGGACAACCTATGCAGAATTCCACGGACTCTTCTGTGTCAAAGGCCCCGCTTGACTCTTTTATAGTCTCTCCGGTTGAGAGATTTTTCAGAGAGTAATGGCCGTACCCGTAATTGCAGCATATCCCGTCTCCATAAGAGTCGCCTATTGTAAATGTATAGTTGCCGTCGGACAGACAGAAATCTTCGCTATAGTTTGTGAGACCGGAACTGAAGGACCCCCGCGAGACATCAGCTAAAGTGAAGAATGTCTCCTGGGGATAGTCGTCAAAGGCCATTTCAAGACGAACCGTCTGGCCGGTAACTACCGAAATGGTATCAGTTTTTGTTATTGTATCACTGCCGTGGATATTTTCAGCAGTAAGGGATACTGTATAGACGCCCTCCTCAAGCTGGACCTCGGGATTTTTTGAGTTGCTGTTTGTCCCATTTACAAATGTTATGGTCCACGGCGTAAATGTCCATGTCCATGCTGTGGGATTTCCAATGGATGCGTCATAAAACTTAACAGTGGATTCAACACAGGCATTTGAACTGTTGCAGGTAAAATTCGCTGCAGGCGGTCCGGGCTCATAAGCAAGGTATGTGGCCTCACATGAGACCCTTGCAGAGTTAACTCCGATTCTCATATATCCGGACTCACCCCAGGATGATCCCCAACTATTACGCAATATCCAGTAATCGCCTGCTGTATTGTCGTGTCCCCACCCCACCAGCGATACCGCATGATTGGTGCCGTTATTGGAATAGCAGGGATTAGAATTGCAGGAGGTATAATTATCAGTAAAGATCCCGGAGTTATAATTGCTGAAGCTACTGGAGACATAGACGGCTACATCAATTGTACCATATGTTGCGATTGCCGTCTTCATCGCCTCCACGTCGCCACAGGAGATCCTGCCCCATTCATAAAAGATCACCGGAGGGTCCCAGCTTAAAGGACAAGATCCCGGATCGGAGATGGTATAAGGAAAATAGTTTTCCAAAAATGTCCCCTCTTCAGTAAGGGCCGCAAGTTCAGCATAGTCCCAGTCGGCACCGTTACAGCCGGAGAAGTGTTGCCGATACTGAGAAAGATCCCCAAGGCACCACATTATATAAGATTCTGAAAAGTCGGCGCGGTTTTCATCAAAACTCCCGGTGGCGACATTATATGAGCCTTCCGCCGCCGCAGTCGCCCCAAAGGCATAGCATGAGCCGCAATTGCCCTGATCTCGAACAGGTGCTATATAACTGTGGTCATCTACATTACGCCAATCCAAAGACACGGGAGCGCTTTTCATGGCCTTACTGAAAAAGACGGTAGTGGGGATTGCTTCGGATTGTTGTGGTTTTACCGACGTCTTCTCAAGGATTAGAGGCTCCCCCCTCATTTTCATCAGGGTAAGCATACGGATTCTCTTTTTCAATTGTCCGGGCTTTAACGTTTTCCAGGCAGGCGTTTTGGACTCATCAAAACCAGTAGAAGAAACACACTCGGCACATTCTTCCTGATATGTCCCCTTGTTTATTTTTTTTGTTTCAATAGAGTATCCCTTTTTTGCGCAATAGGAAAAAGGCCTGCCCGCCTTCCCTTTTAAAAAGTCCCAGGCATCGCACTCGGTTCCGTCGGGAAAGATACATGTCCCGTATTCATCTCCTTTGGCGTCCTTCCTCACCTCATACCGGTATCCCATTGAAATGCAATAGGCCATAGCAGGGTTGCTGATGGATTTGCCCGACGATGCGCCGGCTGGTGTCAATAAGAAAATCATCACTATCATGGCGATGATTATCCGTTCTGTTATGTTCACGTGCTGTTTCCTCTGGTTTTATGTTCTGTGCCCCATGTACCGGTGCCGGCCTGACAATCAAGAGTTGAGGCTGCAAAAACCGTACCGGCGCATGGACTGTTCTTGAATTCCGGTTGGTATATGGAAGAAAAATCAGGTATGGTGAATCAATTGCTTGATAGAGAGACTTTCGCAAGCCTCAACTATTCAAATTCCTCTGATTCCTCTGTGGGGTAAAATAGAGATAGTCCTTCGTCTTTGATTTTTACTGGATCCTGAAAAAGGAGGTACTGCTCTGATTCATTCCTTGAAGTCCTGGCCTTTTTTTCCAGGATGTTCAATTTGTCAGTCACTCCACTTTCACGCAGCATGGACTTTATAGAGGTAAAAAGGTCTTCACTGCCATAGAGCAGGGTCCCCTCGTCAAGGATCTTGCATGCAACCATATGCTTGAAGGAGTCGAACCGGACCTGTTCACGTATGCGGGAAAGCCTTTTTACGATATAGTCAATTTCTTCTTTGACATGAGGGGCCATAAGCAGGCTGTATTTTTCCCTGTAAATCTCATCGTCCAGCCTCTTCATCAGATCATCAGGGAACTCATTGCTTACAACGACTACAATATCCATATCAGATCCGGTCACAAGCCTGCCTGTGCTCCTCTCAGGTCTGGGCACATCGTGGGCCATATTAAAGACAATATCGCCTGCAATGATAAAACATATCTCGTCTTTTAGTGCCCATTCTGATCCAAGCCCGCCTATCAGGCCTGATACTATCCTATATGCAAGTTCCATCTTGGCCTTGCTGACCTTCTCTATATGAGATATCAACTCTCGGGCCTTTTGCTCCAGTGGATCAATATCATCATTGAACCCTACAATGGAATAGGTAAGAAATTCCCTAAGAATGGATGGGGACATCCTTGCAAAGCCATCCACCGCGCGATCGAGTCGCAAATATCGCGTACCGATATGCCGTACTATCAGGGATTGGCTGAGCATGCATGTCCGCCAAAGGATAAGGCTGTCGACCCCGGTAGCCTCAAGGATCTCAGCACCTGTCAGAGGCCCCCTTTTTTCAATCAGGCCGATTACTTCCTCTTCCATGATCATTCTCCTTGCGCACACAGGGGAGGTCTGTTATTTTTGTGACCACTCATAGTCGTTTTTATTATCCGGCTCTATCTTAAATTGCAACATATTGTAACATCAGACACAGGCCATGAAAGATATTCGCATGAAAATGGAAGATATCGGTGAGTTCGGGTTTATCCGCTCAATTGAGAACAATTGCATACTTTCTCCCGCCAGGATAATAAAGGGTATCGGTGATGACTGCGCAGTGGTGGGCCCCTATGACGGCAGGCTCCTTCTTATTACAACCGACATGCTCGTTGAAGATATCCACTTTATCCTTGGAAAAATCCCCCCGGAGCACCTGGGAGAAAAGGCTGTTAACGTAAGCCTGAGCGACATCGCAGCCATGGGAGGAGAGGCGCTGAATGTCTTTGTCTCTCTTGCCATACCTAAACAAATAGATGTTGATATCATTCATACAATTTACAGCGGCATCAAGTCCGTCTGCAGGGCAAATAACCTAAACATCCTTGGCGGAGACACATCCGCCTCTCCGGACCGCCTGATCATCAGCATTACTGTAATAGGTGAGGCGGCCGAGGGCAAGGTGCTGTTGCGCAGCGGGGCAAACCCTGGCGACGGCCTGTATCTGACAGGGACTATCGGGGATTCAGCAGCAGGGTTGAAGCTGATAAAGGCAGAGGCGACAGCCCCTGAGCCCATAGCCTCCCGCCTGATAGAGGCGCACAACAGGCCGGTACATTTTCTGGATGCGGGCCGGATAGTCGGCAGTTCCGGCCTTGCCTCTTCCATGATTGACCTGAGCGATGGCCTGCTCTCAGATCTCGCTCATATCTGCGAGCAAAGCCATGTAGGCGCACGCATCTTTCAGGCTGCCCTCCCTGTCTCCCGGGAACTTATCTACATGGCGGAATCAAACAGACTTGATCCCTATGAGCTTGCCATGTCAGGTGGAGAAGATTACAGGCTTCTCATCTCCGTTCCCGCCAGGAATAAAGCAAAATTTCAGGAAATATTTGACGAAAATGCCCCTTGCCCTGTCTACTGTATAGGTGAAATTACAAGCGGGCAGGGCATAGAGCTAATCAGGGCGGACAATACCAGAGAACAGGTTCGTGTTACAGGGTTTGACCACTTCAAAAGATGAGTATGGTCACGGTCTGATCTCTACCTTACCCTTAAGGTAATCTTTTACCGCTTCTATCGGGACCTCCCTTCTGTGAAAGATCCCCGCGGCCAAAGCGGATTCGGCCTGTGTCTTGGTAAATACCTCATAAAAATGCTCGACACATCCTGCGCCGCTCGATGCTATGACAGGGATGGAAACGGAGCTTTTGACCCAGTTGATCAGTTCGATATCAAAACCGGAATTGGTCCCGTCTCTATCTATACAATTTAAAAGGATCTCCCCGGCGCCAAGTTTCTGACAGACCTGGGCAAGAGTTATGACGTCAACGTCTCTGCCTTCCCTTCCGCCCTTAATTGTGCATTGATACCAACAAAATCTTTCTCCTCCAGGTCCTGCAACCTCGGTTTCAATCACCTGGTGTCCGACTCCATCAGGGGATGTCACATAGACCCTCCTTGGATCAATTGAAATTACAACCGCCTGATTGCCGTAAACAGATGAGATTTGTTCGATGGAGCTGTATCCGGTCATTTTTCCGGTCTTAAGGTATTCTTCGACGATCAGCACTGCATCGCTTCCAATGGAAATCTTGTCTGCACCGGACCTGAAATATTCAGCAGCAACCTCCAATGCGGAATATCTCTTACCGAACTTGTCTGTATAATCCCTTATACCTCCTCCGATGGTCAGGGGGACAAAGACGTTTTCTGAGGTCTGTATCAGCACCTCGATCATCGGCATATCTTCCAGGGGAAAGTCCCTGAACCCTGTAATATTGAGAAAGGTTATCTCATCAGCGCCCTCTTTATAGTAGCTCCTTGCCAGTTCAACAGGCCTGCCAAGATTTCTGACATTCCCGTTTTCCCTTACGTCATATTGATCGCCCTTGGTTACGACGAGATCGCCCTGGTCATTTGTCCTTACATCAAGACACGCAATAATCCTCTTTGCCAGTCTGGTTTTTCCCTTGTCAGAGGCAACGGGGGCCTTTTTGGGGCCTGAACCAAGAAAGTTTTTTAATATGACGATACCCGCCTCCCCGCTCTTTTCGGGATGAAACTGTGTGGCGATGATGTTTCCCTGCTCGATACTGCTTACAAACTCCACGCCGTAGTCAGTGGAGGTCAGCACAATAGATTTATCCTCCGGCGCAACATAATAGGAATGCACAAAATAGAATTTTTCATCTCCATTTATGCCGCCGAATATACGGGACGGTTTTTTTATCCTGATGCCGTTCCATCCGATATGGGGCACAGCAATATCAATATCAAATCTCTTTACAAGCCCGCGAAATATCCCCAGCCCTTTCACGCCCAAGGCCTCTTCACTTCCCTCAAACAGGGCCTGGAGCCCCAGACATATACCCAGAAACGGACGATCATTGTGCAGGTATTGTCTTAAGGCATCAACATAACCATTTTCATTTAAGATGCGCATCATGCTGCCGAAATTGCCGACACCGGGAAAGACCAGCCTTTCAGCAGAGATGATGTCCTGGGGATCAGAAACGACCCGAACCTTTTCCCCCAGGCTTTCTATCGCGTTTATGACGCTCCTGACATTGCCCGCGCCGTAATCCAACAATGAGATCATTCTTTAAAAATCCTTAACATAAGATGTTACAAAATAAGCAATCAGGGCCGCTACCCTTAGATCCTGATTATTACCTAACTATTTTAAACAATACAAGCGCCTTGGGGCATATGGCGGGCATTTTTTATCCGGCGGAAAAGTCGTTGGGACTGGACGAGATAAGACGTGAGTCCCTAGATTTGGGCATGGATATGGGGCAAAGTAAAAGGTCCGGCAATAAAGGGGTATGGCGGATATCAGCTATTGTTCGCCAGTCTGCTACGCCCAGGCATGGAAATCCGTCTTTCTTCTCCCATTGGATTTTCTGCGATCCTCCCTGGAAGAAAGAGAGACAATTATACCATCCCGAACAGCCTCACGGCGGTCGTACTTGTTTTTCCGCTGATCTCTGCGCAATGGTCTCCTGACGGCCTTAAGAGGTGCCACCACACCCGTTTGCTCATTTTGAACAGGGATATTTTGTCCGATAATAATTTCCATAATAAGTATCTTTCTGATTATTTTATCGGTTTTTTATATGAATACATTAGTCTTTATTCAAAACAGGCAGTTCAGGATTGCAGGCAAGATAAATTATTGAGCAATTACAATTCCTGCCTTGACAACGACCGGCATATTGTGAGACCTATAATCGAAATTAATCTGAGCAGCGCCGTCTGCTGACCTCCGGCGAACATAATGTCTCCATTTTAAATTCATTCAAGGAGGCTGTCCGAGATTAATTATTTTTCCAATTTTTGTGCCAGAGAAGTCTATCCAGCAGGATTAGTCCTTTTAAATACCTTAATGTAGTCCTACGGTTAATCTTGTCGGGAAGGGGGCGTGTCGCTTTATAATTGGAAAGTATATTTCATTTCCAAATAGCCTCTGTATGAAGAGGCACGGGCAACTTTTGGCGTGGCGACTCAAATTTTTGGGGCATCGCACATTTGTGTGGGTGACCCCAATATGTTGTGGTCATGCATTGATGACCTGGAATGCCGCTGGTTTTCTTCTCGGATAG
>LT984854.1:758479-783364 GCA_900258555.1 uncultured Desulfobacterium sp.
AAATGTGCGATGCGGCAAATTTTTTAGGGTTTTGGGGTGTATCCCGCCTTTTTGGCTCAACTTTTTATTAAAACACTTTCAAGGAGGATTTGTAATGAGAAAGATAAAGGGCATTTGTGTTGTGGGGGCTATCCTTGCGGTATTACTTATTGCTGTAGGCCAGTTGTTTGCTGCTGATGCACAGCTTATCAGAGTCCAGCCTGAAGGAAAAGACAAGGTTATGGGAATCTATATTGACCCTCCCACCGTATATATAAAAAAGAATGATATTATCGTATGGATGAGTGGGGTTCCGGGAATGGAGGTCCAGATCGTTTTCAATGATGGCAAGACTTGTAAAGACGTCACTGCGAATCCGAACCTCAAGGTACCAAACTTTTATATGGACGCCAAAAATTGCTATGTCACAAGCTTCTTGGCTTATTGTGCCACTTCAACCCTACAGTTTTCCGATCCCGGTACGTTTGAATATAAGGTAGTAAATGAAGATGGCAAGATGGAGGCAAAAGGAACAATCATCGTAAAATAGTAATAATCATTACAACGGAACTAGCGGAAGTCAAAACACTATATTTCAACATCCAAGGATTTACATGCCTCCCTAATGATGTACCGCAGCCTAGTTGCCACGTTTCCAAAGAGTACCGGCTTGCGGAACTTCGTGATCCAAACCGCTTGTACTTTCAAATCATAAACGCGGGAACGCTATGCGATGTCTTGCGGTAGTTTTCCATGCCGCAAGCCTACTGAAGTCTTCGCCCAAAGGCGAGGGGTTCTCTCCCATTCCCAGAAGGAGACAATAAAAGGAGGTTTATAATGAAGATAGTATGTCTATTGGGGAGCCCTAGGCCTGAAGGAAACAGCGCAATTATTGCCAGACGTTTTTGTGAGGCAGCAGAAGGCCTTGGCTGTGAGGTCAGGACCTTTGCCTTAAACAAACTCAAATACCGGGGATGTCAGGCCTGCATGACCTGTAAGACAAGGCTTGACAGGTGTGTGCTTAAGGACGACCTGAGCGATGTCCTTGAGGCCGTCCGTGAAAGCGATGTGGTGGTCATGGCCTCTCCCACCTATTACGGTGACTTATCAAGCCAGCTTAAGGCCTTTGTTGACCGCACCTTCTCCTTCCTTGTCCCTGATTACCAGACAAATGCCAATCCCAGCCGGCTCAGCCCCGGAAAGAAACTGGTCTTTATCCAGACCCAGGCACGGCCAGATCAAAATGCATTCTCGGATGTTTTTCCCAGGTATGAGGGCTTTTTCAAGTGGTACGGATTTGACGGCGCATACCTTATCAGGGCCTGCGGTGTTGTGCAGGCAGGAGAGGTCGAAACCCATAAGGAGGTTTTGTCCCTGGCCGAAGAGACAGCAAGAAAGATATTGAACCCATAAAAAATCCTTATAAAAGGCCTTGATCCTTTAGGTAAGACATTGAGCGCTGACCGATGCTGGTTACATGGCTCAAGGCCTGAGTCAGGTGTATTATAGACTCGGCACCCACACCGGAGATGATCATAACGAGCGCTTGCTCAATATTTTTTTCGGCTGCCTCCCAATTTTCGTCCGCAGCCAGTTTTTTGGCCAACTGGACCTCCTGAAGTATCATATTGGTCAGGGCCATTATTATCTGCTGACCGGCCTGGGTCTCTTGTTTAGGAAGACCCCCCAATAATTCTAATGCATGGGAAAGCGAGATAACGCCTGATTTGATTTTTTCGCTCTGAGAAAATGCCATTATAGCCTCTTGGGTATTCATTTAGATTCCTCCTGATAATGGTCCCGCAACCAGGCGGGGCTTAATAATACATTAACAAAATGTTGCCGAAGTCCTTATTTAGTTGCTCACGCGATTTATCTCAAGTATTTTTCCTCATGGAAAGGCCCTGTTTTCCCTTGACCCGAACCCTTTTTGTTTCTAGTGTTCCCTGTGCAGGGGATGCACAGGGCATTTCCGATAGAATATCAAAAGGAAGATACCATGTACAATGCCAGTGATTTAAGAAAAGGATTAAAAATTCAAATTGATAACGAACCGTACGTTGTAGTGGACTTTCAGTTTTCAAAACCGGGCAAGGGTCAGGCACTTTACCGGTGCAGGCTGAAGAACATGATCACGGGTGTTATTCTTGATCCGACCTACCGGTCTGTGGACACCTTTGAACCGGCGAGCCTTGAAGAACGCAAGATGCAGTTTCTTTACAGCCAGGAAGACGAATATTGTTTCATGGATCAGGTAAACTATGAACAGACCTTCCTGAATTCCGAGCAGGTCGGGGAGGCCAAAAATTATCTTACAGACAACCTGGAGGTAAGCATACTGCTGTTTGGAGAAAGGGCAATAGGCATCACCCTTCCAAACTTTGTAAACCTTACCGTAATCAAGGCGGACCCTTGGGCCAAAGGCGATTCCGTGGCCGGTGATACAAAGCCTGTTACACTTGAAACCGGCTATGTCCTGCGTGTCCCCCCGTTTGTCGAGGAAGGGGTCAAGATAACCGTTGACACCAGAACCGGGGAATATGTCACCCGAGTCAAGGAATAGTTTCCCCTTATCAGAGCAAGAAAGGTTACATTACCGGAAGCGATTCCTGTGGCTGAGGGCCTGGTTGATTCAGGCCATCAGGCATTTTTTTGTTGAAAGGGAATATCTTGAGGTGGAAACACCTCTTCTGATTCCGGCTCCTGCCCCTGAGGTTCATATTGATGCCATAAGGACCGACGCAGGTTATCTCCATACCTCCCCTGAACTCTGCATGAAGAGGCTCCTTGCAGCAGGCTTTTCCAGGATATTTCAGATCAGCAAATGCTTTCGTGCAGATGAGCGCGGTGAGCGCCATCTGCCCGAGTTTTGTTTACTTGAATGGTACAGGGCGGCAATTGACTATAACGCCCTGATGGAAGAATGCAGGGAACTCCTCATCTATGTTGCAGACCATCTTGGTTTCGATGGAAAGATCACCTACCAAGGGAAAGAAATTGATCTTAAAGGCCCCTGGAAAAAGATATCCGTCCATGATGCCTTTTTAAGTTATGCCTCCATTTCACTTGAAGAATCCCTTAAAAAAGGTCTGTTTGACGAGGTTGTAGTCAACGAGATTGAGCCCAGGCTGATTTCAGAAGGCCCGGTTTTCCTGTATGATTATCCCTCTTCCCTTGCCGCACTTGCCCGATTAAGGTCCGATGATCCCCGATTTGCTGAAAGATTCGAGATTTATGTTGCCGGTCTGGAGGTGGCTAACGGATTTTCAGAATTGACCGACAAAAATGAACAGAAGGTTAGGTTCGAGATGGATATGCAACATCGGCTCGATTTTGGAAGGCCTTGTTATCCGATGCCGGAGAAGTTTCTGCTATCTCTCGAAAACATGCCTGAGGCGGCCGGGGTGGCGTTCGGGGTAGACAGGCTGGCGATGATATTCGGTGACACAGCCAGTATTGATGATGTTGTGGCCTTTACCCCTGAGGAGTTGTGAGGGGGTTCGATATTCTGCGGTTCAAGATGCTTCCCTCACGGCGGCAATGTCCTCCTTGATTAATCGCCTGCTTCGGGATATAAGTTAATAACAGTTCAGGGTTCACAGTTCACAGTTCAAAGTTAAGGTTTCCAGTTTAACCTTTTAACCCGTGGATGTTTGCATGAATTATCTTCAGACCACAGGGTCAATATAAGAGAAGACCTTATGGGGACCGTCACAAAACAGCGTTCCGCCAATGAAGTGGTAAAAATTATAAAAGGCCCCAAATCATTGCGGTGCATTTCCTGCGGTTCTGATCTAAAAAAGCCTCGCAGGCGTTATTGTTCCGATGAATGTTGCCGGAAGATCAACTGGGTCCTTTCACTTTCAAAGGGCCTTTTAAGGGCGTTTAATACCAGATATGCGGCCTTTTATTTCACGGAAGGTCATGTTGTCCTGGATGTTTTGCCCGTGTGGTCAAAGGTTATATCAAGGTTCGCCTGCGAGAGGACAGCCGGTCTCAAGCCCGCGGATGACCTGAAGAGCCTTGTCCTTCAATCGGGCAAGGAATGGTATGAACTGGTCAACAAAAGGATGTCAAAAAGCCATGCCTCCCAGTCTCTCCTGATCAAGGGACACAACAATAAAATTGACCCCAACAGCCTCAGGCCGAACAGGAAAAATCTCCCAAGGCTTTCCGCCCGTGAAAGCGCCTGTCTCAAGATACTGCGCATGAAAAAGGAGGAGTTGTCCTCTGAGGGTCATGCAAATAAGATAAATGCCGCCTATAGGAAGCTGGCCAAGGTCCACCACCCTGACATGGGTGGAGATGCTGAGAAATTCAAGCAATTGAATGCAGCCCACAAACAAATGCTCCTATGGGCCGAGAACCCCCTTTTTGTATCCAGAAAGGCCCTGGAGGAATGCTGGTCCTATGACGCACATACAAACATATGGTCTCCGCCCCTGTAAAGGTCCCCTGCCTGATCACAGCCGGACTTCCTGAGAACCTTCAAATTTTCCAGGACCAAAAACAATTACCTGATACATACCCTGCGGACCTGTTTGATATCGGTAAGCCCCAGACATACCTTTCTTATGCCGTCCTGCATCAGGGTGGTCATCCCCTCGTTTTTTGCAGCCTGTCTTCTTAGATCCTCTATCTTCGCCCTGACCTGGATAAGTAATTTTATCTCATCAGTGCCAAGTAGAAGTTCAAACAGACCTGTCCTGCCTCTGTAGCCGGTATTGCCGCACTCATTGCAGCCAATGGGCCTGTATAGAAAAAAATCTCTATTGTACTCAAATCCGAGGGAAGCGAAATCACCATTATATAATCTGACCAGCCCGTCAAATTCCTCCCTGGTGGGATGATATCTTTCTTTACAGTTGTTGCAAAGGGTCCTTGCCAGCCTCTGGGCCAGGACCCCAAGGAGGGCGTCGGCAAAATTGAACGGGTCCATGCCCATGTCCAGGAGTCGTGTAATGGTCTCAGGCGCGCTGTTCGTGTGCAGGGTGCTCAATAAAAGGTGGCCGGTCAGAGAGGCCTCTATACCGGTTGATACAGTCTCGTGATCCCGCATCTCTCCCACCATGATCACGTCAGGGTCAGCCCTTAGGAAGGCCCTCATGGCCGCAGCAAAATCAAGACCGATCTTGGGATGGACCTGTACCTGGCGAAGACCCTCCTGCGTGATCTCTACAGGGTCTTCTGCGGTCCAGATCTTTGTTTCAGGCCTGTTTATATGATGCATGGCCGCATGAAGCGTGGTTGTCTTGCCGCTTCCGGTGGGTCCGACCACCAGGACCATTCCGTAAGGTTTGGCGATCAAGCCGGTGAATTCTTTGTAATCCCTCTCACTCATGCCGATTTCATGGAGGGGCACCGGGTCTTCTGTGGACAAGAGCCTCATTACCACGTCCTCGTTTCTGCCAGCCGTCGGGATGGTGGCGACCCGGATCTCGATGTCAAGGGGCGCATAACGTTTGAATTTGATCTTGCCGTCCTGGGGCAGGCGTTTTTCTGCAATGTCCAGGTCCGACATGATCTTGATGCGGGATACAAGCGCCCTTTTATAGGTATGAGGGATGGTCTGATAAACCTGACATGCCCCATCCACCCTTATCCTTACCACAACGGGTTTTTTTCCGGAACGCGGCTCTATATGTATATCAGATGCGCCCCTGTTATATGCATCCACTATCATCTTGTTGACAAGCTGCACGATTGCGCTGTCATACTGACTCATGGAATCGCAGGCGGTTTCATCCTCGTCAACAGGTGTTAATTGTCCCAGGATCTCCTCTATGGTTCCGGAGTTGGGAAGTATGTTTGAACGTTTGACATCGAAAAACATATCAATCATCTTGACGATGTCCTCTTTCAGGGACACGCAGTATTCAAATTTCTTTGCCTTAATAAGCCTCTTGATGGCATCCCGGGCTGGTAGAAAGTGAGGGTCTTCCATGGTGACAATCACCGTATCCCTGACCTGTCCGACCGGCGCCACGTTGTTCTCCTTGAGAAACCCGGGCTTAAGGCCCTTTAGTAACTCACCCGGTATTACCATCTTATCGTCAAAGGGGATGAAACGTGTCTGATAAAAATTGGAAAGAGATCTTCCCATATCTTCTTTTGTTACATGAAAATCCGCCATCAGAACCGATTCTACAGACACATTCCTTTTCCTGCCCCGGTTCATGGCCTCCTGAATATCTTCCTGACTGATGATGCTGTTATCCAGGAGGAGGTCAAATTTTGTGCGTCTAACTCTTTCAGCAACCTTATTGTTCTTAAAAATGGCGGGGCCCAGGACGCCTGCTATGTCCAGGAGCGATGCGCGGTCTTCTTCTGTAAACCGAGGGCCGGTCTTTTTGTTGATCAACTGGACGACACCCAGGGTGTTATTATTGAAGATGATCGGGGCCGCAAGCACCTCTGTTGTCTTGTAACCGGTTATCTGATCCCAACTGCCGTCAAATTTCAACTTAGGGCTTATCGTGTTGAGCTCATTTCGGTCATATACATCTGCGACATTGATCACCCTGCCGGACAAGGCGCAAAAGCCTGCAATGCTGCCGTCGTTTACAACAAGCCTTATCTCGCTCACCTCATCGCCGGTCTTAAACCTTGATACGATCTCATTTTTGGCGTTGTCCATAACGTAGACCGTAATGCGGTCGGCATCGAACAGGCTGAGTATATCCGTCTGTAGATTTAGCAGTATATCGTCGGTATCGTCTGCAGCGTGAATCTTATTAGTGATGCTGTTTAGTTTCTTTTGATACTCCAGCTGCCTTTCAAGAAATATTGTATCGTCTGATGACATGGGTATGGTCCACCAATATTAATGGATGATTAGCCACAGATCTGCACAGGCAAACGCTTGCCTTTCAGCCGAGTGACATGCTCGAATGAAATCAACGGGCCCTTAAAACTGAATAATGGAAATTTTTTGTGGTGCTTTGAAATAAATTGAGCGATCAGCCGTAGGCTGTAATGGACGTCTTCATCTAATGGCTGATCGCTCGTCTAAGGTGTCAGTGTATTACTTCACGAAGCAGCTGTTTATCTTGTTCGACCATGTCTATGGAAGAAAATGTCTGTCCATGTCTGAGTGAGTCTGTGGCAAAATTTTGATCTCTCACGCCCTTGATGTCAACGGACACCACCTTTGACATGCCCGCCTTTTCCATTGTGATCCCGAAGAGCCGGTCCACGATCTCCATGGTCCTCCTGCTGTGGGTGACCATGATCACCTGCGAGGCCCTCTTGATCTCTCCCAGGAGGTTGTTGAAGCGATCAATGTTGGCCTCATCAAGCGGGGCGTCAACCTCGTCCAGGAGACAGAACGGACTTGGCTTTATCATATAGATGGCAAATAAAAGGGCCATGGCGACCAGGGCCTTTTCACCGCCCGAGAGCAGGCCCATGTGGCTTAATTTTTTCCCCGGGGGCTGCACCTCAACCAGCACCCCGCTTTCAAGCGGTCTGGTTTCATCTGTCAGTTTGAGGCTGGCTGTGCCCCCGCCGAAGAGGACCGGGAAGACCTCTTTTAATTTTTCATCCACATCAGCCAGTGCCTTTTGAAATTTTTCAAGCGAGGTCTGGTTTATCTTCTTTATGGCGGTTTTCAAGGCCTCAATGGATTTTAACAGGTCTTCTCTCTGGGTTTGTATGAACTCGTGACGTTCCTGCAATGCCTCGTGTTCCTTGATTGCAAGCAGGTTTACCTCTCCAAGCCTCTGCCTCATTTCCTTCTGTCTTTCTATCTGTTCATCCATGTCTGAATGGGAGAAGTCTTCCATTAAATATTGTTCGTATATCTCATTAAGGTCCAGATTGAATTTTTCTCTTACCACCTCTGTCAGGTTGTTCATCTTATACTGGATCTCCGAATGCTCCATCCTGGCTCGATTGATCTCTTCCTTAAGGTCATCCAGTTCCTTGCGCACCTGTTCTGCGGCCTTTTCCTTATCTTTTATCATTGCCTGAAATGTCTGGCGTTCGGCGTCCGCCCGATTGAGATCTTCTTCCGCCCCTTTCAGCCTGTCATAGAGTTCTCTTAATTGCAGCCTTATTTCTTGCTGGTTCTTCTCGCACAGTTCGCACCTGCCGCGTCCAAGGGCGATATCCTCTTCAATCTTCTTAAGGCGCGTCATGCCGTCGTGGGCGTATTGGTCCAACCTTTCCATCTGGCGGATAATGCCCCGCTGCTCTTCCTCGATAAGACGATAGTCACCCTTCAGCCTTAAAAGCTCATCTCTGAGCTCTTCAAATTCGGCTTGGGTTTCCTTCAGCTCGATCTCTTTTTTCCTGAAGTATTCTTCCTCTTCCTGACATGCGGTCTTGTGATCAAGAAGCTCACTTTCAATCCTTGACAGTTCCTCCCTGTTTTTCCCCTCATCCGTAGAGTTTCTCTCCAGGTCTTCAGACAACTTTTTGGATAACCTGTCCAGTTGGTCCATCTCCTGACCCAGCCGGAAGAGGTGTTTGTCCAGTTCGTTTATCTCATCCTGACGCGTCGTCTTTTCGTGGGTGAGATCTGCTATCTCCGCCTTTTTTTCCTGGGCGTCACCGATGATGTTTTCAAGCTTCAGCCGCAGGTCATCCACCTGTCTTTGGCGCTGGACAACAATGGTTTCCAACTCTGCCATTTCCCTTTTCCTTGCAAGGAGTCCTGCCGAGGTCTTGGACAGTCTCCCGCCCGAAATCACACCCCTGTCATCCACCATATCTCCCTCAGGGGTGACAAAACAAAGGCGCCGACCGTTATGCCCGCTGTTTTCTTTACAGCCGCTCCAGGCGGACAATGCCTCTGAAAGGTCGGGGGTCAGCAGGGTGTCGCCCAACAGGGCGTTTATTAACGGCCTGTAGGCCTCAGGCACTGAGACAAGGTCAGAGAGAACGGGCCATGTCTTTTCATCCATAGCCGGTCTGTGGTTTTCCGTTATATCCTTTAACGGGACAAAGCTTCCCCTTCCCCTCGCCCGTTCCTTGAGGTACTCAATTGCAAGCCTCCCATCTTCCTGGGATTCCACAATGATATACTGCACCCTGTCTGCAAGGGCCGCCTCGACCGCCTGTTCGTGTTCAGGGGCCACCTTCAGGATATCAGCCACAAGTCCCAGTACGTGGCCCTGCTGCATGGGTAGGCAGTCATTGGACTTCATTATGGTCCTGACCGCTGTCTTGTAACCTTCAAAATTCTCCGACAGGCTCTGGAGACTCGACAGGCGGGATCTGACCATATTGTACTCGGATTCAGCAGACCTGAGTTCATTTTCCACACGGCCCTTTATCATCTCCAGTTCCTGATATGCCATGTTCAGATCTTCTATCGCGGCCTCGATCTCCTTTTTCTTTTCATTGGCCGTCTCCCTGACCTGATTCTTGCGCTCTGACACCAGCAGGAGGTTTTCCATCCTGGCCTTGATGTCACTCATATCCTTTTCAAGCCTGCTCCTGCCGTCAGTAATCTGGTCGAGCATCTTGTTCAGGTATTCTGACTTGTGTTTCAGGCCGACCTCTTTGTTTGTGCCCTCGGTCAACCTCTCTCTTGCCTTTTCATAATCTGATCTTACAAAATCAAGGGACTCTTTTCTGTTCTTGAGCCTCTTATCCTTTAGCGCAATCTCTCCGTCCAGGTCCAGGGCCTTCTGCTTCATGGCCTCCAGCCCGTTTTCCAGGTCGGCCTTTTCCTGCTTAAGGCCTGCGAGCCTGATCCTTATCTCATCTTCCTCAGCCCTCAGCCTGGTCTCCAGTTCTTCCTGCATCTTTGTCTCCATGTCGAGGGATTCAAGGCCCGCCTCTTTTTTCTGAACCCTTTCCCTTAAGTGGAGATAGTTGTTCCTCAGTCCTGAAATATTATTATCCTGCTCTTCCAGCGTGAGATGCATGGTCTCTATCTGGGCCTGGAGCCCTGCCAACCCGGTTGTCCTGTCCACCTCCTGCTCCACAAGGTGTTCAGAGGACTTGAGCTTGTCTTGAGATTCGTCCTTTAAAAGATTGAATGAATTGCTGTAGAGGATAAGCTCCAGCCTTCGGATCTCTTCACAGATGGTCTTATATTGCCTGGCCTTTGTCGCCTGCCTCTGCAAAGACCTCATCTGGCTCCTGACCTCACTCAGGATATCTTCAACGCGCTGCAGGTTGGCCTCTGTGGCCTCGATCTTTTTTTCGGATTCCTCGACCTTTTTCCGGTATTTTGTAATACCTGCCGCCTCTTCAAGCATCACCCTGGTCTCCTCCGGCCTCTGTTCAACAATGGAGCCGATCTTTCCCTGGCCTATGATGGAATAGGCCCTGTTTCCAAGGCCGGTGTCCATGAAGATTTCCTGGACGTCTTTGAGTCTGCAAGGCATGTTGTTGATCCGGTATTCGCTTTCACCGGAGCGATAGAGCCTTCTGGTTACCGAAAGCTCTGAATGGTTTTCAAATGCCGGGGGGAAGCTGCCGTCGCCGTTTTCAAATGTAATGGTGACCTCGGCCATTCCCAGGGGCTTGCAATCCTTGGCACCGCCGAAGATCACATCTTCCATCTTCCTGCCCCTCAATTGTTTGGGGCTCTGCTCTCCCAGACACCACCTGATCGCATCCACGACATTGCTCTTTCCACAGCCATTCGGCCCGACTATCCCGCTGATACCCTCGGCAAAGGAAAGGTCAAGCCTGTCCATGAAAGATTTAAAGCCTTGAACAGAGAGCCTTTTGATTTTCACAGCATCCTCCATTTACTTCCCTCCCATAAACAGGAAGGGATCTTAAAGAACATGTTTGCAGATCAAATCGAAGATAAAAGATAACGCGACAAGTAACAAGTCTTTTACCAGCTTGTTCAGAGCTTGTAAAGAAAAAATACTACATGATGTATTATTTACTAAATGAATAACAATATATAGAAAAGAAGGATTACAGATCGAAATACCGTTGACAATGCACGAGACAACTCATTAATATCAAATGGTTATTGGTTCAACCGGTAACTTCTCAATAAGTGCGGGTGCGAGCGGGCAGGGTGTGGGGGCCTGTTTTGAAATGGCGCATATCTTTAAGTCATTCCATGCAACGGCAGCATTAGCCCGAAATTTTATCCGAACAGCCCCAAAGGACAGTGCCCGCTTGAGAGATGGCCTTCTCTGCCTGTTCGGCTAGTTTTCAGGGTAAAGTGGGCGTTGCAGTAGCACCGAAGAAATTATGCGCCCTATCAAAACAGGCCCCCCACACCCTGCCCGCTCGCACCCGCACTTATTGAGAAGTTACTTAAACTGGTTCCATCGTCTGAATTAGTTCTTCTGATGGAACAAACAGGACCGACCAAACCGACCGATCCACTTAAAACCAGCGGGAAAATATTATAATGGTATCATTTATTACAAGACACATTTTTTATTGCCTTTGCGCCTTGTTTCTTGTCATCTGCTGCGTTAGTGCTTTGACCGCCCAGGAGGAAGAGGAGAATTATTCCATCTCCCTTGTTAAGACGCCGGAGGAACAGGAAGGGAAGGTTATAAGTGAGGTTGACGACAAGAAGGTCCTCACACAGGAGTACACTGTCAGGCAAGGGGATCACCTGTGGCAGCTTTTCAGAGAAAGGGGTCTGTTGGAAAAAAAGAATCTTGCGGAACTCCTTTCAATCCTGAAAAAGATGAACAAGTCCCTCGAAAATCTGGATCTGGTCCACCCCGGGGAAAAGATACTCATCCCCCTAAAAATTGTGCCCATCGCCGCTGAGGCGCAAAAGCAAGCCCCTGTTGAGGAGGTATCCGCTCCCTTAGAGGCCCTGAAAGATGTAGATGTCCGGGATTACACGGTAAAACAGGATGATAAACTGGTGAAGATCATCAAGGGCGTATATAATGAAATCCCCAATAACTCCCTTTACACCGACTACCTGAGTCTGGTCAGGCAGATGAACCCTTCCCTTACCGACATTGACAAGATATATCCAGGCCAGACCATAAGGCTGCCCATCTATTCTCCCCAGATCATCAGGTCTTCGATAGCATCCGCCACAGGGCCTCAACCGGGGTTGCCCGGTCCAGGGGAGGCAGGCAAAGAGGGGCAGGCAAAAAATGAGGAGTTAAAACCAGGCCCGATCGCCCAGGATCTGGCAGAGATATTTGTTCAGATGGGGGAGGAGTGGATCCAGACCGGGGAACACTTTATCCCCTTGAAGACAGGCGGCCAGATAAATCTGAAGGCGGCATCATTTCCAATCATCAATATGAGGGCTGGACAAAAGGTGATCGTTGACCTGACCGGCAGTTTGCCCCCAAGGATGGCCCAGCTCCTGGAGTCCAGCTGGGATAACTATAAGGTGGTCCACCTCTCAAAAAAAGATAACCTTGCAGCCTCCCTGAACAAGGTGTTTTCCAAGTGTAATTATCCAAGGATTTACCGGGCGGGAGAGCCTTTTGACATACAAAAGGATATCCACTTAAGGATAACCGGCGACTGGGTGATTGAGCTTCCCGACTTGGGGGAGGATGAAAAGATTAAGGCTGTTGTGCTCAACCTGGGAAAAACTCCCTCTCCCTATGTTCCCCGGACAGTAAAAACCTACATGGAAAACGCGGGTATCAAGATTATCAATTATCCCCCACAGGAAGATCCAGCCTCTGAAGGGCCTGCTCCATCGGAGATACTTAGACCCCCTGGAGGCCCGGCTCCATTGACGGAGACAGTTCTTAACCTCGTCGGCCAGGCCTTTGCCAGACAAACGGATATCCAGGTCTTTCAAACAGAAAAGGCCGATCTCAACCTGACCATAAGGGCGGATTTTACCCTGAAAATAAAAAACAAAGACGCGGTAATTGATCTGACCGGTCTGGAGCCTGATGTCCTTGCACTTCTAAACGAGAAACACTACAAGACACTCTCTCTGGCCGCGGATAAGGATCCATTGGAACTGGTCGCCAAGACATGCGGCTTTTTGGACAGGCAGTTCAAGAGCGGAGCCCATGATTTCAAGGCCGGCACAGGCAAGGATTCAAAAAATGTCATCCTGACCATACCCGGGGTTATATTCAAGGACTCAGGCGGCGGACCCGTATTTGCCACACCATCTGTCCTGCCAGACGATATTGCCATGTTCCTTGCGCAAAGAGGCTATAAGGTCCTGTTGGCATCGCTTTGATGAATTCGTAAGTCGAATTCATCAGGTTTTAGGTTTTAAGTGTTAAGTTTTAGGTTTGTCTTTCAAAATTAATTACTTAAAACCTAACACCTAAAACTTAAAACCGAGTAAAAAGTCAGTTTTTGACTTTTACGAAATCATCAATCTTGACAGAACACATAAATATAGCCGTAATCGGCGGCGGTGTAATTGGCTGTGCAATCGCGTGGGAGCTTTCCGGCCGGTATGAAGGGATATTTGTCTTTGAAAGAAACCCCGGCATTACCCAGGGCGAAAACCAATCCAGCAGAAATTCCGGCGTAATCCATTCAGGAATCTATTATGATCAGGAGACCCGTCCTCAAAAGGCGGCCCTGTGTGTCGAGGGAAACCGCCTGCTCTATGACTTTTGCCAAAAGCACGAGGTCCCTGCGCTGAAGACCGGAAAGCTGATCGTCGCCACTGATAATAAAGAAAATGATATCCTTAATATATATCTTGATCGTGCAGGAAAAAACCATGTCCCCGACGTAATAAGGATTTCCGGACACGAGGCAAGGCGCATCGAGCCGAATGTTTTTGCGGAATCAGCCTTGCTGGTGCCCTCTGCAGGCATTGTTGACCCGATAGCTTTTGTTTACAGACTCCATACCCTTGCAGGCAACAACGGTGCCCAGTTCATGACCCGCACCGAGGTGATAGGGTTTGAACAGGCAGGCGATGGTGTCGCTGTCGGGTTTTGCTACCGTGACGGCAGGACCGAAAGGGTCGTATCAAGGGTGGTAATCAATGCAGGCGGAGTGGAAGCAGATCTGCTCGCCCGTCTGATGGACCCCGATTCCCCCTATGAGCTTGACCCGGTCAGGGGTGAAAGCTACAAATTTTACGGACACAAGCGGCCTGAACTGGGGCTTAATGGTAGGAATATCTACCCGACCCCCGAACTTGTTCACACTGAACACGGCAGCCATTTTACTGTCGGTGTGCATCTCACCCCCACATTTGACGATCTTTCCTGTCCGCCGGTGGTCGGTTCAACAGTCACTGTCGGCCCGAAACTGGTCCCTGTAAAAGACAGAAAGGACTTATCCAAACCCCCGCTTGATGCAGCGATATTTGCAGCCAAGGCGCGGACATATTTCCCGGGCCTTAAGCAAGATGACCTTATATGGCACCAGATGGGGCTCCAGGCGAGGCTCAAAGGGCAACCCGATTTTGTAATCCTGGCAGATTCATCAACGCCTGATTTTATAAATCTCCTGGGGATAGACAGTCCGGGCCTGACCTCAAGCCTGGCCATTGCAAAAAGGGTAGGGAAGATGGTTGATCAGATTATCAGGTTTTAGGTTTTAGGTGTTACGTTTTAAGTGCTCGATTTAAAAAAACAGGGCCTGATGTAACACGTAAAACCTAAAACTTAAAACCTAAAACTTCATACAACTCCTGAACCGATCTTACTCCTGTAAGTTCCATACCATTGGGCGGTTTTACTCCTTCCATGTTAGTGCGGGACAGGATACAGCGGGAAAAGCCCAGTTTCGTCGCCTCCCTTATTCTCAGGTCAGGCTGGCTCACGCCTCGGATCTCCCCTGCAAGACCTACTTCGCCGAACATGGCAAGCCTTCTGTCCACAGGCCTGTCCAGGAAGCTGGACATCATCGCAGATACAATGCCAAGGTCTGCGGCCGGTTCATCCACCTTCAGGCCCCCTGCAACGTTGACAAAGATATCCTGGTCTCCCAGTTCCATCCCAAGCCTCTTGCTCAACACCGCCACAAGGAGCGAGATGCGGTTATGATCAACGCCCACCGCGGTCCGCCTGGGCATGCCGAACGGACTCTGGCCCACCAGTGCCTGGATCTCCACCAGCAGGGGCCTTGTACCCTCAATGCAGGGAATGACCACAGAACCCGGCACTGCTTCAGGCCTTTCCTCCAGGAATATGCATGAAGGGTTTCCCACCTCGGCAAGGCCTGCGTCTTTCATCTCAAAGACGCCTATTTCATTGGTTGCGCCATAACGGTTTTTTACCGCCCTCAATATCCTGAATACATGCCCCCTGTCCCCTTCAAAATAGAGGACGGTATCCACCATGTGCTCAAGGACCCTGGGTCCGGCAATGGCGCCATCCTTGGTGACATGGCCTATCAGGAATACCGGGGTCTGGGACTGCTTTGCAAAGGACATCAGCCGGGCCGCGACCTCTCTCACCTGGCTGACGCTTCCCGGGGCAGATGAAATGGCGTCCGTAAAAAATGTCTGTATGGAATCCACGGCAATGAGTCCCGGCTTTAATGAATCCACTCTTTCAAACAGATCCTCTATGCATGTGCCTGTTGCAACATAAAGGTTTTCCGAAATCACATTCATCCTTCGGGCCCTGAGTTTGATCTGCTGAGCGGATTCCTCACCGGATAGGTATAGGGAACGACAGCCGTTCTGGGCAAGGCGTTCAAGCACCTGGAGTATGAGTGTGGACTTGCCTATCCCGGGATCACCGCCTATGAGCACGAGCGAGCCTGGCACCACCCCGCCGCCAAGTGTGCGGTCAAACTCGGCGATCCCGGTTCTCAGCCTCATATCGCTGTCAAGGCGGATATCGGGTATGGTCACGGGCGTACTCATGGAGTAGGACCTTATCTTGTCAGCCGCCGGTTCCAGGGCCTCTTCCACCATACAGTTCCACTGACCGCAATCCGGGCAGCGTCCCATCCACTTGGGGGTATGGTATCCGCAGCCCTGACAGACAAAGATGGTTTTATTTTGTTTGGTCATAGTCGGATCTTACCATTTACGCGTCCTGGTACTTTGCAGTCAGATTAATAAGATGTCAATCGCTTCGTCAATAAAACCCGAAAGTTTTTGAACCGCAAAGACGCGAAGAGCGCAAAGAGAGAAAATATTTTTCAGGATTTTAAGGAGACAAAAATCCTGAAAAGCATCAGCCCTCCGGGCATGATGCAGCAACATTCCACGAGATCCTAGAACTATGGTATTTCCGCCCGCAAGGGCTTGGAGCTTTTCTGATCCTGGTTTTTCTTACAGGATCAGAAAAATCCAACAAAAATTCCCTTTGCGTACTTTGCGTCTTGGCGGTTCAAAAACGATCCGCTCCAACAGAAACACAGCCTATCCGAACAGATCGAGGATTTAGCCGGTCAAAAACGAAAAAATGTTTGATAATTAAATTTGGCCTTGTTATATAACCTTCCGGCCATCACGGCTATAACAGTTTGTTGCAGCTCAGTTATGATGCAAAGGCTTTCGAAAAAGGGTTTGATTGACATTTTTTTGGTTGTTGGTTGCTTTTACTGTTAATCAGTTTGTGATTCACAATCCTTCAGAAAACAGGCAATAATCTTTTTATGGAAGGCTCGATTTCAATAATGAATGCTGAAAACAAAACACCGCCGGATCAGTCATGATTCACTGTTTCCCCTGTCATGTAGCGGGGATTTCTTTTGCCTGCGTTTCATTAAACCCGATATGTTCGTGTGTTCCCTGTGCTGTGCACAGGTAAGAGTTGTGGTCGTTTGGCCATGCAGACGATTCATCAGGAGAGGAAAAAGGACATTTCAGAGGATGAATCGGGATGCCGTGTACTTCTTTAGGCTGCATAAGTTGCTTGTGGATAGCCATCGGCTTTTAGTCCCGCCGTATAGGCGGGCTTAGCTCAATGATGATAAGGACTTATTAAAAACGTTACCTTCACCCAATCAGTGGAGATCACAATTTCCATAATTCTTTATATCATTCAGCTAATCCCGCCTGTAGAGTGGGGCCAACAGCTAATCGCACAGAGGGAAAGAGTCGGTCTGATGTAACCGAAGGGGCGGAGCCATAAATCAATCGTATGGCTTCAGAGATAAAAACAATACTACACGTGTTGAAGGAAGGCCTGATGTTATGAAAAAAGAGATTTTTTTAGTGATGATCACAGCCCTGTTAATGTCTTTGGCATTTTGTGTGCCTAAAATGTATGCCTTTTCAGGAGAGGAGGATGAATTATATAAAGAGTTTCAGTCACTTGATGAGGCCAAGAAAAGAGAGATCATCAACAAGATCAGGGCTGAAAGGGGAGAACCGTCGGGCGCTCAACAGGTATCATCAAGACCTGCCGGGACAGAGGCTAAACCACATCAGACTCCCACCGGCACTGAGCAGGTCCCTCCTGTATCCGGCGGTATAGAGGGTAAACCATATCAGGCAGTCCCCCAGCCGCCCAAGGGTCCAGTAAAGGAGGCTGAACTGCCCTCAAATATTGAGAATATCCTCTCAGGACAGTTTCCTGTAGGCATCATGAGGGACCTTCGGCAATACGGATATGATTTTTTTAACAACGGCGCTGCATTCACACAGCCCGCAAACGTACCGGTAGGGGATGATTATATTATCGGCCCCGGCGACCAGTTTACCATAAACCTCTGGGGCAAGACGGAAAACGCCTATGATGTCACTGTTTCAAGGGACGGGACGATTGTTGTGCCCAGGCTTGGAGGCATCAATGTCAGCGGCCTCACCTTTTTAGAGCTGAAGAATTTGTTGCAGAACAAGTTCAAGGAATACTACCCGGATTTCAACATGAGCGTCACCATGGGAAACCTGAGAACCATCGAGGTTTTCATAGTGGGCGAGGCCAATAAGCCTGCGACCTATTCATTAAATTCACTGTCAACAGTAGTTACAGCCCTCTATGCAGCAGGCGGCCCCAGCAAGAACGGCAGCCTCAGAGACATCAGGGTATTCAGAAACGGCCGGCTTATCGCAAACCTTGACCTGTATGAGTTTTTTATCAACGGCATGAAGGACAATGACATCAGGCTTCAGACAGGTGACACAATTTTCATCCCGGTGGTTGAATCTGCCGTTGGGGTGGCAGGTTCCGTAAGGCGACCGGCCATATACGAAATGATAGGAGAGCAGAGCATAGGTGAAGTAATAGAGCTTGCAGGCGGACTCCTCCCCACCGGTGAACTGCAGAATGTAGTGGTTGAACGGATAGAGGGGAATCAGCGCAGGGAAATAAAAAGTTTTAACCTTGATCCATCGTCTTCGGGCACGAACATGAACCTTAACCTGCCCCTTAAAAATTTTGACGTGATAAAGATTTACCCCATCCATGGTGAGATCAGGCACGTAGTGTATCTTGAAGGTCATGTCAAATATCCGCGGGAATATGAATTAAGGCCCGGGATGAGGATACTGGACATAATCACCTCTTTTAACTCCCTGCTGCCTGAGCCCTATCTCCCGCAGGCCGAGATCATCCGGCTGGTTCCGCCTGATAATCATCCGGAAATAGTACCCTTCAATCTCGGGGCCCTTATGTCAGGCCAGGGCGATCAGAATCTCCCTCTTCAGGACCAGGATCGCATAATCATCTATGACAAGTGGCAGAAGAAGGAAAGACCCAGGGTAACCATTAATGGGGAAGTGCGCGCACCCGGCACATATATGTTATGCAAGGGCATGACCGTCAAGGACCTGATATTCCAGGCAGGGAATCTGACAGATGACGCATATCTTGAAAAGGCCACACTATCCAGGGTGACGCCCGAATCAACAGGGACCGGCAACAGGGAATACGATTTTTCGCCAAAAAAGGCCATGTCAGGTCATGCCCCGGACAACTTGGTGCTTGAAAAAGACGACAGCGTGATGATCCGCACAATACCCCAGTACAGGCAGGCCCTGGAGCGCAAGATTTATCTGGAGGGGGAAATCCTGTTCCCTGGCGAATATTCTTTCTCAGAAGGGGATAGGTTGGCCGGGGTCATAGAAAAGGCGGGCGGCCTCACCAAACGCGCCTACCCCTTTGGTGCATCGTTTTACAGGGAGTCGGTAAAAAAGGTACAGGAAAAACAGTTGCAGGACTATGTCAGCAGGCTGGAAGAGGAGATCCTGACCATGAGCTCCCAGGAGGCGGGATTACAGGATATGGACAAGGATGAGGCAGCGGCCTTTGCAAAGGGGCTTGAGACAAAAAAGCAGCTTCTCAAAAAATTAAAGGAGGCGAAGGTCACCGGCCGCATGGTAATCAGCTTGCCTGAAATCCTTGCGGATCCGTCTTCAAGGGAGAACCTGGAACTGATGGCAGGAGATCGGCTGGTGGTAAATGAAAGGCCTGATGTCGTAAATGTGATGGGAGAGGTCTATAATCCCACTGCAATCCTGGTTGCTGAAAACAGGCCTGTGAAATATTACCTCAATCAGGTGGGAGGTATCACATCAACAGGTGACAAGGCCAATACCTATGTGGTCAAGGCGGACGGCACGGTGATCAGCAAAAGGCAGGAGTCATTCTTCGGGATGGCCACATGGGATTCCAGCAGGCACTGGTGGGCGTTGGGCTTTGAATCTGTAAGGCTTGACCCGGGTGATACCATTATTGTCCCCAAAGAGGTTGAAAAGTCCCCCTGGATGAAGACGACAAGGGACTTTACACAGATCCTGTATCAGATTGCAGTGGGTGCAGGGGTTATTGTTGCGGCATATTAGGATTCTTTCTTTGAACCGCCAAGACGCAAAGGACGCAAAGATAGAGACAAATTTTCCAGGATTTTCGGAAAACAAAAATCCTGGAAATCATCAGCCCTTCGGGCGTGATGAGGCAAGACTGCACTAGGAGGCTGTCCGAGAATGCACTTTCCCCCAAACTCTTTGTTATGCCCGAAAAAATTATCCTCAACATATCAACCATAAGCCTCCGGTAATTTTTTCGGGCATGCCTCGATTTTGGAAAAAATTGCTATTCTCGGACAGCCGCCTAGGAAACGTGGGCCTATGGTATTTTCGCCCGTCAGGGCTTGGTGAGTTTGTGATCCTGAATTTTTCTTCCAGGATCACAAAAATACCAACAAAAACCCCTTGGCGTTCTTTGCGCCTTGGCGGTTCATAATTAAGAGGTGTTATGTTTACTCGATTATTAATACGCTATAAATTCCATTTATTGATCGGCCTTCTTCTCCTTGTAGCCACATATGTAAAGGCATCCACCTATGTAGAAGTGGGAGATGATGTATATGATATACTTGAGCGCCTGGAGGCGGAAGGCGTTATAAAGAGCGCGCTTCTGACCACGAGGCCCTTGAGCCGCAAGGAGGTGATAAGACTGATCCGGGAGGCGGAAGAAAACTCTCAAGGCAGAAGCGAAGTGGTGCTTGCGCAGATAAGGCTTCTCAGGGATAAATTCAAGTATGAAATGGACGGAACCAAATTCATAAAGCCCGTGGAAACAGTAAGGGCAAGATATATAAAGGCGGATAAAAGACCATCTGAGCTGAGCTACAACAATGACGGAGATGACTATAAAGACGGAAGTAATTTCAGGGTAGATTTTTCCTCCAGGGCGGAACTGGGGTGGTTCTCATTCTACATGAAGCCGGAATTCAGGTATTCCGACAGTGATGAAGACCTTATCATGGACAAGATCTATGGGGTCGCGGATGTGTGGGGTTGGGAGCTTGAGGTGGGTGCTGACTCACAGTGGTGGGGCCCGGGGTATCATGGCTCATTACTGCTTTCTAACAATCCCGAACCCCTGACCATGATCAAACTGACAAATTCCAGGCCAGTGCTCCTGCCATGGGTATTCAAGAACCTGGGCCTGTTTAAGTTTACCGGATTTATCACAAGACTTGAAGATGAAAGGGTAATACCCGAGCCTCTCTTCTGGGGCATGCGTGTGAACCTGAAACCCAGCCCCTATATTGAATTCGGTCTCCAGAGGACCGCCCTGTTCGGAGGCGAGGGAAGATCGGAAAGCCTTTCAACATGGTGGGACAGCTTTACCGGTTCAGGGGAAAACGAGCCCAATGGTGCCGGAGACCAGAGGGCGGGCTATGATGTCAAACTGAACCTGCCGCTGGATGTGCAGCCGGTGCAGCTCTACATTGAATCCGACGGCGAAGACGAGTCAGGAGGACTCCCCTCCAAATGGGCCTATCTTTATGGTGTATACTTTCCAAGGGTATTAAGTTATGACAGGATCGGTCTCAGGGCGGAATATGCAACCAACCATGTAAGTGGATCCCCCAATGTCTGGTACAATCACGCTATATATCAGTCAGGCTACACATACAAAGACCGGATCATCGGCCATCACATGGGAACTGATTCACGGGATATGTTCATGGAGGCCTCTTACCATATCCCTGAGCACGACGGGAAGGTAGCCCTCTCCTATGATGAAAAGGAACACAACCTCTCAGGCGATATAAATGAAAAGAAGAATGAGTTCTGCCTGTCTGCGGATTTCGGACTGACCGAGTCCATAAAGGCAAAGGCCTCGTACGGATACGGGAAAATCAAGGATGTGGATAACATCTCCGGCAATAATGAAAATATCAACACCGTCGTACTTGAGTTACGCTACGATTTTTAATCTGGTTTTTTGAACCCCCAAGACGCAAAGAACGCCAAGAGAGACAATAATTTCCAAAACCCCCTTAGCGTACTTTGCGCATTAGCGGTTCAAATTCAAAAAAAGAGGATTTTCAATGAACCAAACCGAGCCCATTAATCCCCCAGTGGAATACGAGGACGAAATCAACCTCTTAGACCTCCTTATGGTAATTGTGAAACGCAAAAAGATGATAGCCTGCATCGTGGGATGCGTTTTCGTCCTTTCGATCATCATCAGTCTGCTCCTCACCAGGATGTATACTGCCACCGCCACCATACTGCCTCCATCAGAATCAAATTCTTCTCTTTCAGGATTGGTTTCTCAGACAGAAGGGGCGCTCGGCGGGTTGGCCGGCGGTCTTTTTGGGCAGACATCCAATGCCGAGCTCTATGTGGGCATGTTAAAGAGCAGGGCAGTGGCGGATATGCTGAATGAGCGGTTTGATCTGAAAAAATTATGGGATCGGGAATATCTGGAAAATATTTATGATACACTTGCCGACCAGTCCAGGATCGAGACCTCTGCAAAGACGAAGATCATTACCATATCCTATGAGGACAAAGACCCTCAGATGGCGGCAGACATGGCCAATGCATATGTGGAGGCACTGGACAGGCTGAATCGGAAGCTGAACATTACAGAGGGCCAGAGAAAGAGAGAGTTTCTTGAAAAACGTCTCAAGGATGTGAAGGAGGATCTCAAAAAATCAGAATCAGAACTCAGGCAATTTCAGGAAAAAAATAAGCTGATTACCATTGATGATCAGGCCAAGGTCACAATTGAGGGCGCTGCAAAGATCAAGGGTGAGATCATCGCAGCCCAGACCGAGTTGGAGGTGCTGATGCAGTTCGGCACCGAGCGGCAGAACGAGGCCGTAATGCTCAAGTCCAAGATAGAAGAGTTGCAGAAACAGCTCGCGAGGATTGAGACGGGAGACAAAGATGATACCCAGAATAATCTCTTCATCCCTGTCAGGGAACTGCCTTCCCTTGGAATGGAGCTGGCCGATCGAATCCGCGAGGCAAAGGTACAGGAAAAGGTGTTCGAACTTATCACATCCCAGTACGAACTGGCAAAGATAGAAGAGGCAAAAGACGTAAATACCATCCAGGTCCTGGATAAGGCGGTCCCCCCTGAGTTGAGGTCAAGCCCGAAAAGGGCACTGATCGTGCTCCTGTCCTCTTTCACGGCATTTTTCATGGCGGTTTTTCTAGCCTTTTTTCTTGAATTTGTTGAACGGCTGAAAACCGAAGATCCCGAAAGATATCTGCAGATCAAAAACGGCCTGATATCTGACGATAAGCTTGATGAACTGAAGGCATTTTTCCGTAGACTTCCAGTCAAAAAACAAAAGTGAAAGGATAAACAAATTTCACCGCCCGCTTCGCTCAAGGCGCAAAGAGAGAGAATGATTTTTTCAGGATTTTGAGAAGACAAAGATCCTGAAAATCCAACAAAAACCCCTTTGCGTACTTCGCGCCTTAGCGGTTCAAAAAACAGGAGAAATAAATGAAAACAGCTCATTCCACACACCTTACCCCTCACATCGCAGTGATAGGAAGCGGGTATTGGGGCAAAAACCTCGTCCGCAACTTCCATCAACTCAATTCGTTGAAAGTCATCTGCGATAAAAATGAAATTGTCCTTGATAATTTCAAACAGCAGTATCCGGATGTGGAAACCTGCCTGGCCTTAAATGACGTGTTGAAACGGGATGACATCCAGGGTCTGGTCATCGCCACCCCGGCGGAAACCCATTACACCCTTGCCCGTGAGGCACTTCTTTCAGGCAAGCATGTATACGTTGAAAAACCACTTGTCCTCGATGAAAGAGAAGGCGAAGAGATTATTGCAATTGCGGAAGAAAAAAAACTGGTCCTCATGGTCGGCCACCTCCTCCAGTATCACCCGGTCTTTATCCGGTTAAAGACACTGGCCCATTCAGGTGAGCTGGGCCGGATTAATTACATCTATTCCAACAGGCTGAACCTGGGCAAGATAAGACGTGAAGAAAACATCCTTTGGTCATTTGCCCCTCACGATATTTCAATGATACTTGCCCTTGCCGGAGAAGATCCGGAACAGGTGTATGCCACGGGCGGCAACTACCTCCACAGAAGGATTGCCGATGTTACAACAACCCATATGGCCTTTCCCTCTGGTTTGCGGGCACATATTTTCGTTTCATGGCTTCATCCGTTCAAGGAACAAAAACTCGTGGTGGTGGGTGATAAAAAGATGGCGGTATTTGATGATACCCAGCCGTGGGAGGACAAATTATTGCTGTACCCCCACCAGATCAACTGGAAAGACAACGCGCCTGTACCCGTAAAGGGAGAACCTGAAAGACTGAATATCCCGGAAGCTGAACCCCTGAGACACGAATGTGAGCATTTTCTCCTCTGTGTAACAAGCGGTCAGAGACCCGTCACAGACGGCAATGAAGGACTCCGCGTCCTAAGGATACTGAATGAAGCCCAAAGGTCTCTTGACAAGGACGGGCAGGGTTTTTCAAAACCGATTCAGTCATCTGCACCTGCCCGTGTTCAGGCGGTAGCAGGGAAGTATTTTGTGCATGAAACAGCAGTTGTTGATGATAAATGCGAGGTCGGAGAGGGAACAAAGATCTGGCACTTTTCCCATGTGCTCTCAAATTCAAGGATCGGCCGGAATTGCAACATCGGCCAGAACGTTGTCATCGGCCCGGATGTTACCATTGGCAGCAAATGCAAGATCCAGAACAATGTCAGTGTCTACAAAGGAGTTACCTTGGAAGACGGCGTGTTCTGCGGGCCTTCAATGGTCTTCACCAATATCTACAACCCGAGGGCTGAAATTCCCAAGATGGATCAGGTCCGTCACACGCTGGTAAAAAAGGGCGCCACCCTGGGTGCCAATTGCACAGTCGTCTGCGGAAACACCATCGGGCGTTACGCCTTCATAGGCGCAGGGGCTGTCGTTAACAAAAACGTTCCTGATCATGCCCTGGTGGTAGGCAATCCGGCCAGGAAAATAGGATGGATGTGCGAATGCGGTGAACGCCTCACTGATGATCTGGATTGCCTGGGCTGCGGAGCGCGTTACATAATCTGTGAACAAGGGTTAAAAAAGTCAAGCAGTCAGGAATAAAACCCCTTAGCGATTAAAAATAATATTCACCGCCCGCTTCGCCCAAGACGCAAAGGACGCAAAGACAGAGAATAATTGAGGTCAGCAATATCCGCCCGAAGGGCTTGGAGCTTTCCAGATCCTGAATTTTTCTTACAGGATCAGGAAAAGCCCAACAAAAAAACCTTAGCGTACTTCGCGCCTTAGCGGTTCAAAAACCTAAAATAAATGCCTGATATTGAATCAACCGCCCGAGAGATAGTTAATGCAGCGATCAAGGTGCACAAGTCTTTCGGCCCCG
>LT984854.1:787664-791056 GCA_900258555.1 uncultured Desulfobacterium sp.
CGATCAAGGTGCACAAGTCTTTCGGCCCCGGCCTTCTCGAATCGGTTTACCAAAAATGTCTGACCTACGAATTGGAAAAAAGCGGATGCAAGGTTGAATGCGAAATGCCTCTTCCGGTCAAATATGAAGGTATCGTAATAGACGTAGGGTTTCGTGTGGACATGCTCATAAATAAATTCCTTATCGTTGAAAACAAGGCAGTAGAGAAGCTACTGCCGATCCACGAGGCCCAGTTACTGACCTATCTCAAGCTGTCAAATGTGAAGCTCGGATTTCTTCTCAACTGGAACGTCACACTGATGAAGGATGGCATAAAACGGATGGTGAATAATCTGAAAGAGTAGCCGCCCAACAAAAACCCCTTAGCGTCCTTAGCGGTTCAAATCTAAATATTCACCGCCCGCTTCGCTCAAGACGCAAAGAACGCAAAGAGAGGCAATAATTTTTTCAGGATTTTCCGAAGACAAAAATCCTGAAAAGCATCAGCCCTTCGGGCATGATGCAATAACGTTACCCGAGAGGCCGTAAGTTTACAGTGTTTCCGCCCGCAAGGGCTTGGAGCTTTACTGATCCTGAATCTTTCTTACAGGATCAGGAAAACCCCAACAAAAACCCCTTAGCGTACTTAGCGCCTTCGCGGTTCAAATATAAGGGAACAACATGTCGGAAGATCAAATAGTCGAACTGGTTCAAACCAAGATTTATTCCATTCGTAATAAGAAAGTCATGTTGGATAGAGATATAGCTGAACTTTATGGCGTTGAGACAAAGCGTGTAAATGAGGCTGTCAGAAATAACCCGGATAAATTTCCTGCTGACTTTTATTTTGATCTGGATGCAACTGAGCAAAATTCTTTAAGGTCGAAAATTTCGACTTTAAAGAAAGGCAGAGGCCAACATAGAAAATATCCGCCAAAGGCCTTTACCGAACAGGGTGTGTATATGCTGGCGACAATTTTGAAGAGTCCAATGGCTACACAAGTCACTATAGCGATTATGCGGGCTTTTGTATCCATGCGGCATTTTGCTCTAACCTATGGACAAATTGTCGAAAAGTTAGTCCACCTGGATGGTAAGATAGGTGAACACGATGAAATGCTGAAAACCATTATGCACGCCTTATCTGAGCTGGTTCGGGAGTCACAAATAAAAGAAACTAAAAGAATCGGTTTTTAGAAGTAAAAGCGGCAACTATCGCTATCATTAGTGTTTAGTTACAACGAGCAGTGGCCCACAGGGGCTTGGAGCTTTTCTGATCCTGAATCTTTCTTACAGGATCAGGAAAACCCCAACAAAAACCCCTTAGCGTCCTTCGCGCCTTCGCGGTTCAAAAACCTAAAATTAATGCCTGATATTGAATCAACCGCCCGAGAGATAGTTAATGCAGCGATCAAGGTGCACAAATCCCTCGGCCCAGGCCTTCTCGAATCGGTTTACCAAAAATGTCTGGCCTACGAATTGGAAAAAAGCGGCTGCAAGGTTGAATGCGAAATGCCTCTTCCGGTCAAATATGAAGGTATATTTATCGAAGCAGGCTTTCGAGTAGACATGGTCGTAAACAATTTAGTTATCATTGAAAACAAGGCAGTAGAAAAATTACTGCCAATCCATGAAGCCCAGTTGCTGACTTACCTCAAGCTGTCAAATGTGAAGCTCGGATTTCTTCTCAACTGGAATGTGACACTGATGAAGGATGGCATAAAACGGATGGTGAATAATTTGAAAGAGTATTAGCCCAACAAAAACCCTTTAGCGTCCTTCGCGCCTTCGCGGTTCAAATTTTAAAATTATCCTAATAACACTTGACAGACAACAACTTATAAGAGAGTATCTTCGATAGGTTATAGGCTGAAACGGCACGTTATTTACTTCTAAAGTGGGAAAATATGTTTGTTCCAATAAGAGCCTTGAAAGTTTTAGAGGTATTGAACCATGTCAACAGCATTAGAACTTGGGCCAGAGGGCTGGGTGGAATATTTAGACTCGGCGCGTAAGCCAACAAAATCAGCAGGCTTGAGCCCTGTTGAAAAACAAGAACGCCTGCTTTTAATTAGCAAAGCTAAAAAAGCCGCCAAGGCCATAAAAGAAAAATTTGGCGCACAGCGAGTTGTTCTGTTTGGTTCTTTAGCGCATGAGGCATGGTATTCGCCTCAGACGGATGTGGATCTGGCAGTAGAAGGGGTGGCAGCGGATGATTACTGGGCAGCGTGGCGCCTTGCCGAGGACATAGTAGGCGATAGGACAGTTGATCTTGTTGACTTGGAAACATCTTCTGTTTCATTGCGACATGCTATTGATCGCCACGGCATTGAGATTTGACTACTATCTATCAAGAATTGGCCCTAAGGATTCGAGGTGAGGTGCCGGAGTTAGAGCGGGTGGCTAATCGGGCGCAGAATGCTTGGCTTCATGCCTCAAGGGCATCTGATGACCAAGACATTTATCTGGATTCAGTCGCTTTGAATATTCACAGCTTTTATTCCGGGCTGGAACGGTTGTTTCAATTGATTGCAAGATATGTTGACTGTTCATCACCTGAAAGCGAGACATGGCATCGCGACTTGCTTTACCAGATATCTCGCAACTTCCTGAAAATAAGGCCTGCTGTAATTAATGAAGATAATGCCAAGACATTGGATGAATTTCGTCGTTTTAGACATCTGATCCGAAATGTCTACACGACCAACTTGGTACCTGAAAAAATGACCGGATTAATTTCCGTGTTGCCTGAGCTATGCACGCGAGTGAATGCAGAGTTATTAGCCTTTGCTTCTTTTCTGGAAGAATTGGATCGGGTGACCAAATAGTGAAAATATGCTCCAAATTAGTTGTTGCATCCTGCCTGTATCCTAATCAAAAAACCCCTTAGCGTCCTTTGCGCCTTTGCGGTTCAAATTTAAACATTCACCGCCCGCTTCGCTCAAGACGCAAAGAACGCCAAGACAGAGAATAATTGAGGTCAGCGGTATTCGCCCGCAAGGGCTTGGAGCTTTTCTGATCCTGAGTCTTTCTTGCAGGATCAGGAAAACCCCAACAAAAAACCCCTTAGCGTGCTTAGCGCCTTAGCGGTTCAAAACTCTTTAAGCCTTATCAAAATATTTGCGGCAGTTTTATTTCACAGATTATTGAGCACGATTTGTTTTTTAACTTCGTACTTCGGACTTTATTCTATCCGCCTGGGTAGTTACCTCCTTGCACTCTCAGCACGAACTACCTCATTAGTAAAAAAACCGAGTTACTTATTTATATATGACCGTCCCCAAAACTCATTAGGTTGCGCAATTTACGGTAGTGTCAATTTAATGTCCCTTTCAGGGATGGTTGAAATCCCTCGCCTTTAGGCGAAGAAAAGTTAATACATGTCGCTATGCGACGTTATCAACTGGGTGCCC
>LT984854.1:796801-812479 GCA_900258555.1 uncultured Desulfobacterium sp.
CATCGCCTTNAAACTACGCTAACTCATTCCGGTCAGAAAAACAATAATCCGACCACAACATATTGGGGGCACCCACACAAATGTGCGATGCGGCTTAAAAATTTAATCTGCTGAATATGTTGCATCTATATTGTAGGACAAGTCAGGTTTTTCGAAGGTCTCACTTAGCGCCTGCGGTTCGAAAGATTTTTTTTGAACTGGGATGACCCTGATTAATATGAGCAAGTTTGCGAAAATTGTACAAATAATCAGGGGGCTGATGCTCATGAAGAACAGGCCCACTTGGCGGCAGATCGAGTATTTCAACACGGAATGGAAGAATCGAATAAGGATTATGTCCCAGTACATAGGCAAAGGCGATTCAGTCGTCGACCTCGGGTGCGGACAAAAATGGCTCAAGGAATTTCTCACACCCGAAAACCGTTATACTGGAGTAGATTACCGGAAGCGAAATGATGAGACGATAATTTGCGATTTTAACAGCCACGAATATCCCAATCTCAGTGCCGATGTATACTTCATCAGTGGATGTCTTGAGTATGTTGAAGATTACGACGATTTTATCGACAACGCCGTTAATTTATGCCGGAGATGCATTATTTCCTACTGCTGTATTGAGGACTTTCCTGATAAAAGCCTCAGGAGACGAAGAGCGTGGGTCAACGACCTGGCGAGAGAGCAACTCATCAAAGCATTTGAACAGAAGGGAATGAGACTGACCTGCGAAGACAAGACCATGACTAACAACTCTATTTTCATCTTTGATAAATAGGGTAAAATAACCGGAAAGGCAAGTAAATGTCATTTTTTCATGGCTCGTAAGTGCCACCCGACCCGATGCTCAATCTAGGGGACGGGATGATCCTCCACGATATTTACAATACCATCAATGAGCTGGTGTTTATGCTATTAAGCGAGACCGTAGAAAAATGCTCAATTTTGTGCCAAATCAAGAAAGACGAAAATTTTAACCTCTTGAATATGTTGCATCTATTTTTTTGTAAATTTGAGATTAATAACAAAATTGTAGGACAACAAGTAGGGTTTTTCAAAGGTCTCGCAGTATCATTGCCAATTTATCGCGGAGAGAGACTTAAATTTTGAGCGTTAAAAGAACAGCTTTATGTCGCTAAGAGATAAAACAGCAATAGGCGTGAAATGGACGACTTTTTCCACGGTCTTCAATGCCTTATTGAATTTAGTCCAGATGGCGGTTCTTGCCCGTCTGCTGAGTCCTGTGGATTTTGGCCTTATGGGCATGGTTCTCATTGTGGTGGGCTTCGGACAAATCTTTTCAGATATGGGCGTATCAAGTGCCATCATCTATCGGCAAGATACGACGAGAGAGCAGCTGTCCAGTCTTTACTGGCTTAATGTTATTTCGGGTGTTGTAGCTTGCGGTGCCCTTATCGTGTTTAATCCATTTATCGTCTCTTTTTACAGCGAGCCGCGTCTCAATAATCTTATTCACCTGGCTTCCCTGATTTTTCTAATTACCCCTTTCGGGCAGCAGTATCAGATTTTGCTGCAAAAAGACCTTCAGTTCAATCGGTTGGCGGGCATCACCATCCTCGGTGGTTTTGCTAATGCGGTGGTTGCGATTCTACTGGCGTTGTGGGGTGCCGGTGTTTATGCATTAATTGGGGGACAGCTTGCCAATTCAGGAGCGCGCGTTATGGCGCTGATTCTTACTCACCACAACCGGTGGAGGCCTTCTTTCCACTTTGCCCGCAAAGATCTTAAGGGTTATCTAGGTTTCGGTTTCTATCAAATGGGAGATAAGACGGCGAATTACTTCAATGTATATTTAATCCAAATCCTTCTGGGATCAATGCTGGGCGCAAGGGCTCTGGGCTATTATACGCTTGCATTCGATATTATATTCAAACCGGTTATGGCGATAACTCCTATCCTCACACGAGTGGCCTTTCCTGTCTTTTCCAAAATTCAGGAAAACAAGCTGCGGATGAAGAGGGGATACATAAAGTTGCTTCAACTGCTTTCATCAGTTAATTTCCCTATCACTCTTGGGATTGCAGCGGTTGCACCAATGGCTATTCCAATGATTTATGGGGAACAGTGGATGCAATCTGTTGTATTGATTCAAATTTTGGCTGGCTCTGCCGTGTTACGGTCGTGTGGCAGTCCCGTGAGCGCCCTACTTCTCGGCAACGGTAAAGCCGCATGGGGATTCCTCTGGAGCGTGGGCACCATGGTGTGTCAGTTCCCAGCTCTGTATTTAGGAGTTAAGCTGGGCGGTGCGGTGGGCGCAGCCATTGCCTTCCTATTCCTAACATGTGTCTTTTCAGCCTTCTCCTACATTTTACTCATCCGGCGACTTTTAGGACCCTGCTTGCAGGAGTATTTAGGTAGTATGTGGCCGGCCCTTTGGATGAGCATGGTTATGGCATTATGCGTTTTTTTTATCAACATAACTTTGCACAACATTCGACAGTTTCCTATGCTTATGTTGCAGATTATGTGCGGCACGGGAGTTTACTATGCTTTGATGTTCTTCAGTCAAAAAACGCTGACACTTGAACTTATCGGGCTGCTTTGGAAAAAGAAGTGAAATTTGCCATATTGAACAGTGTTATCATGAACGGCGGCGACGCAGGAATTGTCTACGGCATTCGGGATGCCATCAAAGAAATTTTTCCCAATGCCCATGTTTCAATTTTTGCACGTCAGGCTAGAGAAGCCTCTGTGTTTTATCCAGATTTGGGCCTTTTTGGCATGCTTCAAGATACATGGACGAGACAAAGGGTTTTGGCTTATGGCCTCCGAAAAAGTTTTCCATTGAGGAGTGCACTGTGCCTTATGACTCCAGGTGAAACGGAGTTTTATGAGCGACTACGTTCCATGGATGCTATAATTTATTGCGGCGGTGGTTATATCAACAACCTTTATTCCACCGAGGTGCTGTTTCGTATCATAAAGGATACTTTAAATATGAAAATCACTCATATGGCCTACGCCCATTCTTTTGGTCCATTTTTTGATGACCGGAGCCGGGCGGTAGCCGCCAGTCTGTTGAGCCGATTCGATGCAATCACTACAAGGGACGAAGATAGTTATAAACTGCTGAAAAAAATTGGGGTTACCTGTAAAAATATCCGTTTTACTGCCGATGCCGCCTTTGCCATGCAAATTGCTACAGATGACACGCTGCCCGCGAAGGATCGTGCCGAATTGAAGCGCATTCAGGCTTTCAAACTCAGCGGCAGCGGCGCGCCCTTGCTATTCATGAGTGTCAGGGAATGGGGTTTTCCCGGTACTGGCGATTCCGTTTCGCTAAATACAAAATACAGGTTTGAATTGCGGCGTTTTGTCGAGCGCGTTATTGCCGAGAGTGACTACAGGATTTGTTTTGTCTCTACCTGTCAGGGGAGAGAAGGATACCCTTATGACGATTCGCGTTTTGCAGCAACACTTTTCAAGGAGCTACCGTCTTTTACTGAGGATCGAGTCCATATATGTGGCCACCCGTTCATGCCGGCTTCTTATCCTCTTCTTATCGGTCGTTGCGCCGATCTTGTCTTAAGCATGCGTATGCACTTTATTATTTTTTCCATCATGGCAGGTGTTCCATTTATCGCCATCGCCTACGAGAAAAAATCCCAGGAGCTGGCAAGGCAGGTAGGGGTGGAAAGCTTTTGCCATGAGATGTCTAAACTAAGCGCCGATACGCTTTATAAAAGTTTTGTTGATGTCCGAGAGCATTTGATAGATATTCGGGCGACCGTTGAATCGGCGTTTCGATTGTTGCGGAAACGATCGTTTGAAAATGCCATGGTTCTAATGAGCGTTATGCCCTCGGTCACTAGCCAAGAAAAGTGAGCAAAGGATCAATTTGGAAAGAATTGACGATGCAGTTTTGCTGATATCTCACAGATAGTAAACACATTATGAAAGTTGCAATTATTACAGGCTATTGGAATCCACCAAATTTTAAGGGAGGTATCAGCAGGGTTATTTTTGAACTCAGGAATGAATGGCAGAAGATGGGGCAAACTGTGGACATTTATGCCACTAACACGGTACACAATGAAAAAGAGGGAATATTTCGGGTCCCGATCCCACCCTTTCCATTACAAGGGCTATGGATTAACTTATATATGTTATTATTTTCATCGCTGGACAAATATAGTGTCTTGTTTCCTCAATCTGCCTTCCAATGTCTTTTCCTCGATAAAAAGAGATGTATTCCCTTTATCCATACCTTATATAATGTTGAACATCTTGTCCCATGGCGTTTCTGGAAATATGCGATAGCTCCTTTAGAGAAATATGCTCTCCGAAATATTAGGGGGTGCATCGCTTTAGACGATAAAACCATAAATACTCTCAAAAACGAGCTTCACGTGCCAAAGGACAAAATCCTCCAAGTTAACAATGGGGTCGATTATTCTCTCTTCTGTCCTGCGCCCAGAGAAACACAAAAGGATTTCGTGATCCTTTCTGCAGGTCGTTTTATACCCCGGAAACGATTTGACCTTTTGATCAAGGCCTTTGCCTTATTTGTTGATCTTCATGGGGAAGCAAAGTTAGTCATTGCCGGAGATGGTGAGCTTAGATCCGATCTTCATGGGCTTGTGCATCATCTTCATATTGAGGGAAAAGTTCTATTCCCTGGCATGGTTGATGAACATAACATGCTGAAGCTATACCGATCGGCATCGATTTTCGTTTTACCTTCAATTTCAGAAGGAATGCCTATGGTCGTTCTGGAAGCTCAGGCTTGTGCCTTACCGGTCGTGCTCGGTGATTTTGAATCCGCCCATGACTTGGCAATTGAAGGAGAAACGGGCTATATTGTAAGGGATACCGATCCGGAAGCATGGGCGCAAGTATTCATCCGATTTTATGAAGAGCCTTTTCTCCTTAAGACTTTTGGTGAAAGAGCGCGGAACCACATAGAAAGTAAGTTCAGATGGCCGGCAGTAGCAAAGAAGATTATCAATTATTTTCAAGATATTCTGGATGGAGTGTCCAACTCATGACTGGTATATCTCAGGTGAAGGATTATCCATATAACTCCTTGATAAATGTGTCCTCATTTGTGAACATGGAATTTTTCTTGTCCTCTTTGACACTGTGGTTACTTGCCGGCACAGTATTGGTCCCACACTTGGAGATTGGAGGAATTAGTATTGGCTTGGACGATGCCAGTGCAATTGTCCTTATCATAGCATTTGTAGGCTATTTTTTACTAAAGCCCAAGAATCTTTTCTTGAGAAGAGATGGTTTGTTAATCACAGGCTTATGGGTATGTCTTATTTTTACCGGGGTCATTTTCAGTGTTATAGGTGGACTATTTTACATAGATGAGTTTCGGCTTCCGTCAGAAATGTGGCAGTACGTAAAGAGGATGCTCTTTTTCTGCTGTACTTGCTATGTTTCGTATAGATCGCTCATCTCATCTAGGAATTTTTGTCGCTGTCTTAACTACGTGCTGATGGTGGCATTTTTTATCGGTATTTTACAGGTCTTCCCGGGGAGCATTGGTAATCATCTGGCCAGTCTGTATGCTCGTACCGAAGGACAACTTGCTTGTGCAGAGAACCCGTTTGCGTATCTCAGAAATTACGGGGTAGCAGGTTTTTCAACTGCATGGGGTGGGTTTGCTGTATTTGGGGTTGCAGTTTCCCTGGGGGGACTTTTGGCAGGCCGAGAGGCGCAAGTAAAAAGGCGTTTTTATAGCTTTAAATTGTGGCTTCTTTTGGTCCTTGCCCTCATCAATATATTATTTTCCGGATCTCGGGCTGCTATAGCAGCCCTATTGGCTGTATACATATTGGCCGTCCTGTTAGGTGTTATATACATGCGCCGAAAACTACGGTTCCTTCTTTATTACGTTGGTGGGTTTGTTCTGGTATCCGGTTGGTTCACTTATGCGTTTTGGAATAAATTACTTTTCTTGGTCTTCAGGTTTGGTGCCCTTATTGACCAATCAGGAGGGAATCGCGTCGAACAGGTAAAAGCGGGTTTGTCCCTGCTGAGAAACAGTAAAGATTGGCTCTTCGGTGTGGGCAATGCAACTCAGCGTGCATTAGCAACTTCATTTGGCACAGAGGTGGAGCCTGCATATCTCCTTGTCAATTATGGCATCTTGGGTGTGGTTTTGCGCTACGGTCTGTTGCTGGTTATTTTTATCTATGCCTGGCGACAAATTAAGTCCGCGGCCCAAAATGATCGGGATTTGGCAATAGCAACAATACTCTCTTTGGCCGGTTATTTCGTATTCTCTTTTGGATATTTTTTCTTTCAGGAATTGTATGTTGGGATGTTGCCTTGGCTTATATTTGGGTGGGTTGTAGGCTCCTTTTACCGTGATAGTCACCTACGATTGTGTGGGGCCTCTGTTGCTACCCCAAGTTTTAGAGAGGTGCTACAATGAGCAACACCAGGAATTTCCTGTCTATTGCAAATGTCCTATATCTATGCATGGCCTTTGGGCTTTCGCCGGTCTTTGGCGGATCAATCAAGCAGCCTGTTATCTATTCTTATTATTGGCCGATAGGCAAGGCACAGGAGGATCTATTAAGATGGAATATGGAGACACCTACCGTAATAGATATTCCATGGCAGGATATCCCGAAGTGGCGGGAGGCCAAGATATATTGGGAAAAAAGAGGAAGGGCATTACTTTATCGGGTATATCCTTTTAAGGGAGTTAAGACTGAAGATGAAATGTATGAACTGTTCATCAAAAACCTGGAGAAATCAAAAGGCATTGCAATTGATGAAATAATTACTAATAAGTTATCAAATGAACAGGCAGAAATGTTCATTAATGTCTTGAAAAGAGTCAGGAAGGCATATCCGGAAAAGATTGTAGCTGTTTGGTGCTCTGGCAATTGGGACATGGCAAACTCTCTTGTATTGAAAACGATTAGGGATTATGCTGATATGTTTCTTCCTGAACTATATATCTCACAAAAAACTGCAAAAGAAAGCGGCCTTGGGAAATTCAAACTCTATTTGAAGAATGCCGAGACGCTTGCCCCTGGGATTACAAAAAAAACGGTGGTAGGTTTAGGCATGTTTCCCGAGATGATTGATGATCCGTCTCAAAGATTTCGCGATCATCTTTCCGCCCAGATTGAACTGTTGGGAACTGATCCCTTCTTTGGGAGCGTCTTAGGCATTGCCCTTTGTGCTCCCGTCTATCTCCAGGCCGAGGATCAGCAATGGCTCGACGGCATACTCAAAAAGTACTTCAGCGAGCGAAAATGATATCTCCTCCTCGCAGGATGGGATATAAATAAGGCATTTGGCTATGACTTTATTAAGGTCTTGTTCTTCAAAAACACAAAAAAGAAATGAACCCAAAGTATTGCATATCTGTAGTGATTTCCCCAACCATAATATTTACACACAACTTGTAACACATTTAGAAGATATTAACGTTTTCCAGATTGTTTATGCTGCCGTACGGACAAAAGCCGAGGCCGCGTGGAAGGCGACGGCACCGACTAATATCGAATTTCACTTACGATACATTCTTAGACCTCACCATCGCCTATTTTTCAGAACTAAAATCCGAAAAGTCGTCCAAGATCTATGTTCACAGGTAGATCTTTTCAACGTTGGTTTAATCCATGCTCATTTTCTCTATAGTGATGGCGCTGTGGCATTACAGTTAAAAAAGAAGTACGGTATCCCATATATCGTTGCTGTACGTAATACAGATATCAATTACTTCAAGCGGTATCGACCTGATCTTAGCTGGCTTGCGGATGAAGTTCTCATGGAGGCGGGCTTGGTCATTTTTCTTTCGCCAGTCTACCGTTTGAACTTACTTGCGCGCCTTCGAACACGCTTGTTTATGCTGCTGGACAAAAAATCTATCGTGGTGCCTAATGGCATTAATTCTGAATGGTTGATCTCGACACAACCACGTTATGATCTTTCTGGAGATGTTTTGCGCCTAATTTATGTGGGAAATTTTTCAAAAAATAAAAATATCCCTGTAATCCTAAAGGCAGTTTCAATCTTAGCTGCTAAACAGACCGTACAACTTACACTCGTGGGAGGAGGAGGAAACGGGCATCGCGAGGTCCAGCAATTGCTAAGTTCAGGCAAATATGATTTTGCAACGTATTTGGGAAGAGTTGAAAGCAGGCAAAGACTTCGAGCGATATATCGGGAGAACGATCTTTTTGTCATGCCTTCATTCGAGGAGACTTTTGGCGTTGTTTACATCGAAGCTCTATCCCAAGGCTTGCCAATCGTCTACAGTCGAGGGCAGGGCGTAGACGGATATTTTGTGCCGGGAACAATTTGTGAAGTGGTAGACCCAAGAAACCCATCTGACATTGCTCGGAAAATCGAGATCCTTGCGAACAGACGGCAAGACATTGCGCAGGAATGCATGATACAGGCACGGAGATTTGAATGGTGTAAAATTGCAAAGACATATAGAGGAATATATACCTCAGCCATGATGGCAGACCTGTAAGACTTCATGTGATATGAAAAATACGGATTTGTATTCATCTTATCTCCTAGAAAAAGGCGTTCTCAGTAAATCAGAAAAAAATATAGGCTATAACCCACCTGCTCGGATGCAGAGTGACACTATGGATGTTTATTATTCACGCAAGCTTTTAATATGGGTCTTTCAAACCGGCGAGCCACTTCATTTAGATGGAAAAAATGTCCGACCTATGAGGGCTATGAATATAGCTAATGCTCTTGTTCAGGCAGGGCATAAGGTGGTTTTATGGAGTTCGGCCTTTTATCACCAGGAAAAGCGCCATCGCAGCCCCACTTCAAAGAGAATCAGGATTTCTAATAACCTCGAAATAAGATTGATCCCCAGCATGGGATACAATGGCAATGTCAGTGTGGCGAGGTTAATGGATCATGCCCAGTTAGCTTTCAATCTAAAGAATATGCTTGGGAAGGAAAAGGAACTGCCTCATGCGGCATTTATTGGCTATCCCCCTGTTGAACCCGCCGCGGTTATGGTCAGTTGGCTTGCCAGGAGAGGTGTCCCGACGCTACTTGATGTTAAAGATCAGTGGCCGGCCATGTTCCTGGATATTGTGCCAGCGTCTTGTCGACCTTTGGTCCGGCTGGTCCTTTCCCCCTATTTTTATTTGGCGAGAGGGGCTATGCGTAATGCGACAGGGCTATCGACCATGGCAAACGGCTTTCTCGATTGGGCGTTAAAATTCGCAGGACGAGAACGAACGGAAAAGGATGGGGTTTTCCCCCTAACATCCCCTAGCTGTCAGGTTAATGATGAGGATTTAAAGACTGCTCGGCAATGGTGGGATCAGCGGGGGATAGGAAAAGACGGCCGTCCTTGCATCTGTTTTGTGGGTAGCCAATCTCCGGCATTTGACTTTAAGCCGGTCTATGCCGCGGCGAGGATGGCTAGTAATAGTAGAACAGGTTGCGAATTTGTTATCTGCGGTGAGGGTAGTTCTTCTGGTAAAGTGCGGGCCATGATGTCTAGCCTGAGCAATGTCCATTTCCCTGGCTGGATCGACCGACCCAAGGCGGTTGCCTTGGCCGAACGAAGCTATGCTGCATTAGCGCCTTATTTGTGCAAGGAAAACTTTATTATGAATATCCCGAATAAGATCATTGATGCCCTATCTCTTGGTTTACCTGTTTTGAGTCCCTTGCAAGGTGAAGTAGCAAAGCTTATAACCGAGCATGGCGTTGGGATGTGTTATGGCGCTGATACTGGCAAGAGCCTATATGATTGCATTTTGGCTTTGATGCAGGATGCTGCCTTGCGAAAAAGGATATCCCTGGCTGCGCATTCCCTTTATTTAGGACGATTTTCTTTTGACAAAGTCTATGGGAGTCTTGTTAAACATCTTGAAATCTTGTCGTGCTCGGCAATTGCTTTAAGATGATGAAGCAGGACAAGAAGATTGAAATGGAGCGATATGGTGCTCGTGCGCGTCTGCTCAAGGACACCTCAAGCCCTACTATTAAAAAAACTCATTTTTATGGTTCCATGGAAATTCCACCAGTTTTCAGTGCCCCCTATGTTTATTACGAGCAATGTATTAGCAAATATGTATCAAAAGAAAATGATGTACTTGAGATTGGTTCTGGAACAGGGTTGCACACTACCTCCCTGAGACAGACAGGTGCACAGGTTGTTGCCAGCGATATTTCCATTAACACATTGGAAGTCCTTGCACAACATATTACAAGTGTGACAACCATTGTTGCAGATATGGAGGCTTTACCCTTTAAAAAGGATTCATTTGACGTGATCGCAAGTGCAGGCAGCCTGAGTTACGGTGAGCCTACGCTGGTAGATGCTGAAATAAAGCGTGTGCTGCGGCCGGGAGGCATCTTTATTTGTGTAGATTCATTAAATCATAATCCAATCTATCGGATAAATCGTTGGGTTCATTGTCTGAGGGAGCGTCGCACGAAAAGCACATTGATTAGAATGCCTAATATAGATCGTATTCAGAAAATCTCTGAGGGATTCAAGGAGGTAGATGTTAAGTTTTTTGGTTCTATCAGCCATCTAATGCCCATTTTGGCTTTTATTGTTGGTCAAAGACTTGCTGCCATGTTTTCTGATGCTATTGACAGAATGGTTAAAGTGCGCCGGTCAGCTTTCAAATTTGTTCTAGTGGCTAAGGGTCGGTTATAATAAATTGGGCAAAGTGAAAAAAGGAGAAAGAGTCAGATTAATAAATGTTGAAACGAATTTCTGATATTGTTCTTTCTGCAGCAGGCTTGGTGATACTCGGTCCTTTCTTACTTCTGATTGCATGGAAGATAAAGTGTCACGATAATGGACCGGTCATTTATCGCGGGTTGCGTGTCGGTTTTCAGGGGAAGCCGTTTCGCATTTTCAAATTTCGGACCATGGTCGTGGATGCGGAAAAGCTGGGAGCTTCTTCTACATCGGATGATGACGCAAGGATCACTCCAATTGGAAAATTATTACGAAAATATAAATTGGATGAGCTGCCGCAGTTGATCAACGTGCTCATTGGCGATATGAGTTTGGTTGGTCCTCGTCCTGAAGTAAAAAAGTTTACTGACATGTATACAAAGGAGGAGATGGCTATTTTATCTGTGCGGCCTGGAATTACCGATTGGGCATCTATCTGGAATGATGACGAGGGGGCTCTCCTGAAGGGTAGTATTGACCCAGACAATGATTATCTTAAAAAGATTCGGCCGGAAAAAATTCGTTTACAGTTGAAGTATGTGAGGGAAAGATCTTGCTGGACGGACATCGGGATTATCTTTTTTACGTTAAAAAAAATTTTGGGCAAGCCGTTCGGTACTGAGGGGGCAACAACCCAGGGGGAAATAGATGAGTTACGGCATTAAAATATTTGAGTATTTGTTTCGCATTATGTTGCGAATCCGTCTTTGCGAGGAAAGTTTAGTTGCACCCATTCTAAACGGTGAAGTTAGAACGCCATGCCATCTATACAGTGGCCAGGAGGCAATCGCTGTTGGTCTTTGTGCAAATCTCAAAAAAGAGGATTATATTTTTGGCTGCCATCGCTCCCATGGGCATTTTCTTGCCAAGGGAGGTTCCATGAAGGAGATGATCGCAGAGATCCACTGTCGTGAGACGGGATCTTCCAGAGGAAGGGGGGGATCCATGCACCTGATAGATCCCAATGTGGGGATGATGGGATCAGCACCGATTGTTGCAGGTACTATATCTTTGGCTGTGGGTGCAGCTCTTGCCTCTACCATTCGCAAGGATGGCCGGGTAACCGTAAGTTTTTTTGGTGATGGGGCCGTGGGAGAAGGCGTGGTTTATGAGTCGCTGAATTTTGCTGCGTTGAAGAAACTCCCTATTATCTTCGCCTGTGAGAATAATCTTTATGCAACCCACATGCCCATCCGGGAATGTCGGGTGGATCAGCCCATCAGCAGGATTGCTGATCCATTCGGTATTGAGACTTATTCCGTTGACGGAAATAATGTATTGCAGGTATATGAGGCAAGCAATCAGGCCGTGGAAACATGCCGGATTGGAAATGGCCCTGTATTCATGGAGTTTATGACTTATCGCTTCAGGGGGCACGTGGGACCGGACGACAACATTCAGGGCTGCCATACGGATATCAGGCCAAAAGAAGAAATCGCCACGTGGATGGAAAAAGACCCGATCAAAATTTTTGAGAAATATCTTGTAGAACACCATCTTGTAGATAAGGATAGGCTGAAGCGCATAAAGGATGAGGTGATGGCAGAGGTTCAGGTGGCAGAGAGCTTTGCGAAAAACAGTCTCAGCCCAAGACAAGAGGAGTTGATGGAATATGTTTTTGCATAGGAGACTCCAGTACAGCTTGGCAATTAATGAAGCGATTCATCAGATGATGGAAAAGGATTCATCCGTTTTTCTCATCGGTCAGGGGGTGAAGAGTCCATGGTATGTAGGGAATACCGCATCCGGGCTATTGGAAAGGTTTGGTGAGGAAAGGATCATAGATACCCCGGTTTCTGAGAATGGTATCACTGGGGCTGCGGTAGGTGCGGCCATCACAGGGATGAAACCGGTTGTGGTTCATCCCAGGATGGATTTCATGCTTTATGCCCTGGACCCAATCATTAACCAGGCAGCAAACTGGTATTATATGAATGGAGGCAAGGTGGCTGTACCCATTGTTTTCTGGGGGATAATTAACAGGAGGGGTGAACAGGCAGCCCAGCATTCCCAGGCTATCCATGCGATTTTTGCTCATGTTCCCGGCCTAAAAGTGGTTATGCCTGCCATGGCATATGATGCCAAGGGATTGATGATTGCCGCCATTCAGGATCCTAATCCTGTGGTTTTTGTAGATGAGAGAATGCTCTATAGCTTGGAAGATGAAGTGCCTGAATCTGTATACAGCGTTGAAATCGGAAAAGGTCTTATCCGCAGACAGGGAAGTGATGTTACAATAGTGGCTGTTTCCCTCATGGTACATGAGGCAATGAAGGCGGCTGAAATACTCGCCGCCGAGGGTGTTGATGCAGAAGTTGTCGACTTAAGAACTGTAAAGCCTATGGATCAAGAGTTGATTCTGAACTCTGTCAGGAAAACGGGACGAATAGTTGTTGCAGATGTCGGATGGCAATCCTTTGGTATTTCTGCTGAAATCGCCGCCTTGGTTGCACAACATGCCTTTGATGTCCTGAAGGCCCCTGTTTTGCGGGTTGCCCTGCCGGATTGTCCTGCGCCTGCAAGCCGAAAACTGGAAGAAGCCTATTATCCGACGGCCGAACATATTGTAGAAGCGGTTAGAAAAATAACATTGGGAGAAGCGCGTCTTTATGAAAAGAAAAGTGAAGTTTGTTGATCCGGCAAAACTGTATTCAATGATCAAAGACGATATTGATGCGGCCTACTTTGAGGTAATGAGTAAGGGAGATTTGATTGATCGCGGGCAATTGCGGCAATTTGAAACGAATCTTGCGGCCTTTGTGGGGACAAAGTATGCAGTAGGTTTGAATAGCGGTTATGACGCCCTGCATATATCCCTTAGGGCCGCCGGGATCGGGCCGGGCGACGAGGTGATCGTACCTGCTCATACTTTTGTGGCTACTTGTTCAGCAGTAGTGAATGTGGGTGCAACTCCTGTACTTGTGGATGTAGGCAAAGACTTCAATATTGATTGCGATAAGGTTGAAGAAGCGATCAGAAACAGGCAATCGGCGGTCGGTGGTCGGCGCTCGCCTATTAAGGCGATCATCCCTGTTCACTTGAGTGGTTACATGGCAGATATGGTTCGGGTGATGGAGATTGCTGAAAAATATAATCTGATAGTTGTAGAGGATGCCTGCCAAAGCCTGGGGTCGAGTATGGTAAAGCAGCGGTCAGCGGTCAGCAGTCAGCAGTCAGCAATCAGCCAAAATCCTATATCCGATGGCCGAAAGCTGATGGCTGGAGCATGGGGATTGACAGGTTGCTGGAGCTTTTATCCTTTCAAAATTCTAGGGGGATATGGCGATGGGGGCGCCATTACGACCGATGATCCTGATGTCGCCCTGTTTGCAAGGAGGATGCGCTATAACGGTGAGGACAGGGAAACCGGGGAATATCATGGACACGGCTTTACGTGTCTTCTGGACAACTTGCAGGCAGCTTTCTTGGATGTGAAACTTCGCTATTTGCCCCAATGGATCAAAAAACGAAAATCCATAGCTGAGCGGTATCGGTCAGCATTGTCGGATATCTCGGACCTCCTTCTTCCCCATTATGTTGATTCCAGGCGGGACCATGTATATCAAAATTACACCATCCGTTCTAAGCAGGGTAACGCTTTTTCAGATTACTTGAAGGAACACGGCGTTGAGGTCCTGACACAGTTCCGAAAGCCGTATTACCGGCATGAGGCCTTGAAATTGGAGGATCGGGGTTTTCCTGAAACAGAGGCCTTGAGCAGGGAGGTCTGTTCTTTGCCTATGAATGAGGAGATAGACGATGATGAAGTGGAATATGTCATTTCTGTTGTCAGGAAGTTTTATGGGGGATAGGTTTTATGTGTTACGTTGCCCTTGAAATATGAACACTATTACTTAACACCTAACACTTTCTAACGCCGCTTATGAGCTATAGATCTTTTGAAGAGCTTGAGGTTTGTTTGGAATAGGGGACGTATCACTGCATTCAGTTTCAAAAGAGCAATTGATATTTTGGGTGCCCTGTTCCACGGCAGGTCTGGTTGGGCCTCTGGTTAAGTAGGTAGTTGGGACAAAAACGCCTTGACAAAATGCTCTTTCAAATGTACTGTTAAGTGTGCATTTTGAATAATCTGGGGGTTTAATAATGAAAACAATTTCATTCACTAATTTTCGTAAGAAAGCATCAGGTTTTATTGCCGAAGTCGAACATGGCGAAACCCTTATCCTTTTGCGTCGAGGGAAGCCGGTTGCAGAGATAATCCCGTTTTCCGATAAAGTTCAAACGACACCATCCTGGAAAAGGCCCGGCATTCGCTTAAAGTTAAAGGGGAGCGACCTTTCGTCGGCTATTTTGGAAGACCGTGAGGCAACAGTATGAAGTTGTTAGTTGATTCGTCGGCATTCGCAAAAAGGTATGTACAAGAATATGGCAGTGAAGAAATTGAGGGTTTTCTCCAACGCGCTTCAGAGTTGGCCCTTTGCATAATTCTGTTACCCGAAATAGTTTCAGGTCTTAACCGCCGTTTGCGAGAACAAATTTTATCTCCCAATGATTATCGGAAGGTAAAAAACCGGCTATTGGAAGATGTCAGCGATGCAACGGTAATTCAGATAACGCCGGCCGTAATTTCTCATTCAGTGAAGCTGCTGGAAAACAATGTCTTAAGAGCAATGGATTCTTTTCATGTAGCTTGTGCCTTGGAATGGCACGCAGATATTTTTGTCACAGCAGACATAAGACAGTTAACTGCTGCGAGAAATGCCGGCCTCCAGACGGAATTCATAGGCCGACAAACGGCTTGACCTGACGATTTTGTAAATAACGCCTGAGTGTTCGGCAGTCAGCAGTCGGCTGTTCGATGGTCGGCGATAGCCAATTATGAAAGATTTTAACCTAAAAAAGCCATTAGCCGTTAGCTCTTAGGGCAGGAATTCTGACATATTAAAAGATATTGTAACTATTCAGCGTTATTTCAAAAGTGCCTAAAAACTACGTAAGGAAATCTGGTAATTTGCCGTTAAACAAGAGATCCAAAGCATGGCTTGCCTTGA
>LT984854.1:813944-817745 GCA_900258555.1 uncultured Desulfobacterium sp.
TGCACATCTCCTTCACAAGACTACCTTTTTGGGCTTTGCAAGAAAAACACTGTCAAGTCTTTTTTTTAACTTTTGTGGAAGATTCACTGAATAGTTACAAGATATTATAGTTACCCCCAAGCTACATCGGTATTTCCAAAGGATGAAATATATGGTTTAACAAGCCAAATACGACGAGCAAGTGCTTAAATACCAGCCAATATTGCAGAAGGTTGCGGGAGATCAGGCGATCTTGAACTCGCCCGTTTTTTGCAGATCACTCCAGCTTATTCCTCACGATAAAAATGGCCAAAAATCAAAAACAGAAGGAGTTACATTGAAAGGAAAAAATAAAGGAATAACGGAATCTTGCCCATGCTTTTCTTCTTCATTGTAATGCTAATCCCTTTATGATAAAATTTTATAGAGATGCTGGATACAGAAAAGATGCAATTCAATTCCCTCCTTGCAGGAGGAAAAATGACGATCCCATTTCTTGTTGTCAGGTTTTGTGCTAAAGAATTGATTTGAATCTGGCCGCCTTGCACATTAGCCAAAAACGGATAACTCCCAATGCAGAAAGAAGATCTTTTAAGATATTGGATAGATAGTTCAGACAGAGATTTTCAGGCTATGGTCCACTTATTCGAGAAAGGTGATTACGTATGGTCACTTTTTGTTGGACATCTAGTCATCGAAAAACTTTTAAAAGCCTGGTATGTGCAAAACATTGCCAACTCTCCTCCATATATACATGATCTAGTCAGGTTGGCTGAAAAAGGTGGCCTTTCGATTGATGAAGAGCAGAAGGATGTTTTAGATACGATATCCACATTCAACCTTAAAGCCAGATATGATGATTTCAAAATGGAATTCCATCGAAAATGTTCACAAGGCTTTACAGAAAAGTGGTTTAATACGATTAAGGAGTTTAGAATATGGATAAGAGACAAGCTCCTGAAGTAGCAAAAAGGTATGCTGATTTTCTAAGGAAAAGGGATCCCAGAATTAAAAAGATATATCTTTTCGGATCGTATGCAAAAGGAACTATCAGCGATAACAGCGACATTGATATAGCAGTAGTTTTTGATACGCTGTTAGATACCTTTGATATACAAGTTGAATTGATGAAGCTAAGAAGAAAATTTGACACCAGAATAGAGCCACATCCTTTTAGAGAATCCGATTTCAACATGTCCAACCCATTAGCTAATGAAATACTTAGCAATGGATTTGAACTTAACTGAAGTCCTGGTGTCTATCCCATCGGGTATGTTGAACCGCCAAGATGTGAGGTACGCAAAAGGAGAAGTTTTATGCGGGATAAGTTTTATGTTTTAAGTGTTATGTGTTACGTTGCTTGTGAAATATGCGACTTATTACTGAACACATAAGACCTAAAACGTAAAACCTAACACTTTCTCACGCCGCTTATGAGCTATAGGTCTTTTGAAGAACTTGAAGTTTGGAAGTTGGGATGCCGTTTGGCTGTTCGGGTTTATGAAGCGCTAAAGGAATGTAAGGATTTTGGCTTGAAGGACCAGATGACAAGGGCGGCTGTCAGCATTTCCAGCAACATAGCGGAAGGTGCGGAACGAGATTCAAAACAAGAGTTTGTCAGATTTTTACACATAGCTAAAGGGTCAGCAGCAGAACTTCGGACACAGGCTTACATAGCTTGCCAAATTGGCATCATATGCGACGACGTACAGAAAGAGTTTACAGAAGAACTGAAGAAAATTTCTTCAATGCTCCATGCCCTAATCAAATCAATCAAAACATGATGAATTCGGAAAAAGTCGAATTCATCAGGTGTTAGGTTTTAAGTGTTAAGTTTTACGTTCAAATTATCCATTGATTTTAACATGTTAAAACATAACACCTAAAACGTAACACTTAATACTTAACACCTAACACTTAAAACGTAACACTTAATACCTAAAACTATAACGGTCTTTCCCATGCCCCTGGAACTCAGCAAACGTCACGAATTTGTAATGCAGTCCGAGATCCGCAACATGTCCATCGAATGCGAGCGCGCAAAAGGTATAAATCTGGCCCAGGGCGTGTGCGACACGGAAGTGCCTATGCCCGTTATAGCGGGCGCTCGGGAGGCAATGGATAACGGTATCAACATCTACACCCATTACGCAGGCCTGTTTGAGCTGCGTGAGGCTATTGCCGCAAAGCAGAGGCAGTTTTACGGTGTAGAGGTTGATCCGGAAACGGAGGTTATTGTAAGCGGCGGCTCTACCGGGGCCTTTTATTGCGCATGTATGGCATTGCTCAACCCTGGAGATGAGGTCATCTTGTTTGAACCCTTCTATGGATATCATGTGCAAACGCTCAGGGCCACACAGGCAGCGCCTGTTTATGTCCGTATGGCTCCTCCCGACTGGCGTTTTACTGTAGAGGACCTCGAAAAGGCTGTGACATCCCGGACTCGGGGCATTATGATCAATACGCCGGCCAACCCTTCAGGTAAGGTTTTTTCGCAGGAAGAGCTCAATGTGCTCGCCGCGTTTGCTCAAAGGCACGATTTGTTCATATTTACCGATGAGATATACGAGCATTTTACTTACGGTGAATGTCGGCATATCCCTCCCTCTACACTTTCTGATATGAAGGAGAGGACCATAACGATCTCCGGCCTGTCCAAGACCTTCAGCATTACCGGGTGGCGTATCGGCTATTGTATCTGTGACAGACGCTGGGCAACGGCCATTGGATTTTTCAATGATCTTATCTACGTGTGCGCCCCTGCACCTTTACAGTCAGGCGTCGCCAGGGGATTGCTGGAACTGGACCAGGATTATTACAAAGGTCTTTCCGGTATGTATCAGCAAAAGCGCGATAAAATCTGTGATGCGCTTTCACGGGCAAGGCTTCGACCCAACATCCCGGACGGGGCATATTATGTGCTGGCTGATATCAGCGGGTTGGCCGGGAAAAACAGCAAAGAGAGGGTCATGCATCTTTTTCATAAGACCGGTGTGGCCTGCGTTCCCGGAGAGGCCTTCTTTCATGATGACAGCGGAGAAGACCTGGCCCGTTTCTGCTTTGCAAAGGATGATGCAGTCCTGGATGATGCCTGCAGAAGGTTAGGGCGTCTGGACTCAATATAACATCCAGAGTTATCTACTTTTGAACCGCAAAGGCGCGAAGTACGCCAAGGATTTTTTTGGATTTTCTGTCTTTGCGTACTCTACCGTCTTGAGCGAAGCGGGCGGTTAATATTCATATTTGAACCGCCAGGACACCATGTACGCAAATAATAATAAAGGTCTGGTAACGGGAAGGAAGAACCATAGAAGACTTTATGGGCCAAGGTGCACTGGTCATGCTGGATATTGAGTTACTTGGACCCACCGGCCGCAGGCCCAAGTAACTCTGAAGGGGACAACGCAACCCGACAATTTCATGCTGATCTTAATCTTGTGGAACCGGCACCCTGCACACCGGTGACAGTGTAGCGTTTGAGAGCTTTTCAGGGTCGAAGTCTTCCTTGGTCAGGTAACTTGAATCAAAGCAGATGTCGCCGAAGCTGATATCGGTGCTGTGATTCCGTTGCACATCGGTCATTGTGATCTTAAGGGGCACAGGGATATTGTTGATGATCGTATAGTCCTTAAACAGCTTGGTCTTCCACAGCCTGTTTCCACCGTCAAAATAGTCCCTTTTTATGGGCACAAAGTTTTCGCAGGAAATAAGGCTTATAAACTTTGAGTCAGTAATTTCCGGTTAGAAAATTGCATAGGGGGGTTTAGAAAAATATTGAAAAATTAGTGAGTTAGAGCATTTTTTGCTTGACACCCCGATTAG
>LT984854.1:818855-873210 GCA_900258555.1 uncultured Desulfobacterium sp.
TGAAAATCACTCTCTTGATTCTGAATTTGACAGCAACATAATTCCTTCAACAAATTCAACCTATGCAAATACTTAACCGGAAATTACTGACTTTGAGTAATAATAGTTATCCTTGGGTATGGTCTCCACCTTATAGACCTTCTTTCCGTCAAATGTTTCTTCGCCCAAGAGCTTATTGGTCCCGCCGGGGTCTTTGATTCCCAGGTCAGCATAAGTAAAATCGGTTGAAAAAAAGGATTCATAGGCGTTGGCGCCGGCCAGTTTTCTGACCCTGCGTGTGGGTGTCGAATAGACCCATTCTTCGGTTATGGGCTTATCAGAGGGCTTAAAGTACATGTATGCATTGCCCTTAAGATAATCGGGCTCGAGGAAGATCATCAATTCCCGTTTTCCGTCATCAAATACCTTATATGCCCTTCTGGCGACCCACTCGCTGGTTACGACCTGACCATCCTTTACGGTCATGGTCATCTTTCGTGTGCCTGCAAGCATGGCATTTATTGCGTCTTCTGATTTCTTCATTATTGAAGTCACATCAGGAGCGCCAGCGTAAACATTGGCAGTTGCTGCAATCAGGGTCAGGATCAGGACAAATAAACTGGTCTTTTTCATATTCTCAATGCCTCCATTTTTTTTGGGAAACTTAGATACAACCTCCAGGTGGCTACTAAAAACTACAATGGAGCCGAAGTCAAGATATTTTGAAAGTGAGGTCAGCGGTTATCTTGCTTTTTCATAAATACTCGGGTAGTTATAAAGTTATTGACAACACAACAGTCTTGGAGGACAGATTATGAAGAGATTCATCACCCTTATATTTCAGCTTGTTTTTTTGGGGCTCCCGATTTTTTTACCCTTTCCGGGGGCCTACGCCCAGGAGACGGTAAGATACAGTTGCTCAGCCCAGATCTTTGAGGCCTTTGGGATGGAGAGGATAACTGAATTTACAAAAGATACCGGGATCAAAGTGGATCTGTATATCTCTTCTTCCTCTGCCGCAGTATATCGCCTGATGAATGATTTCAGCGACATAGCCGGAGCTGCCGAGCCGCTCCATTTTCGATATCGGGAATTCGGATACTCTGAAACCCCTTTTTGCAGGGATTCCCTTGCTGTGATTATCAGCGCCAGGTGCCCGGTTGAAAGCCTGGCGATTGAACAGTTAAGAGACATATTCGGCGGCAGCATAACAAACTGGAAAGAGGTCGGCGGCCCTGATGAGCCCATCATTGTGATTGTCCCGGGCGAAGATACCGCAGCATATAAGAATTTCCGAAGCATAGCCATGGAGGGTAGAGAGATTATTCACTCCCTTATGTCAGCCAGATCTACCATGGTGATAAATGCCGTAAAAAACATCCCGTGGTCAATCTCATTTATAGCCCATGCAGCAGTAAAGGATCAGGAAAATCTGAAGTTTATGAAAATAGGGGGTCTTTTGCCCACGGATAAGGATTACCACTATTTTCAGACCTTTTATTACGTAACCAAGGGTTCTCCGACAGGGCCGACAAAGAAGTTTATTGATTTTACCATATCTGAAAAGGGCCAGGCTATTATAAGGGCAAAGGGTATGATACCGGTCATAAATAGGCCTGAGGAGGGTATCCGCAACTGACGGATGATGGAGGGATTACCATGGTCAAGGCGGATCGCAAGATCTTATTCATAATGATACTGACCCTATGCCTGATAGGGTCTTTGTCTGCCGCCTCCTTTGGCGGGCCGGCCAAGGTAGGGGTCTTGATTCATATGACCGGTGAACTGAAAGAATTAGGGATCATGCAGAAAAATTCCCTTGAAATTGCACAGGATGAGTTAAAAGGCCAGAAAAAGGATGGTGAAAAAATCACCCTGGTTTTTCAGGACGTACCAATGGTGCCGGAAAAGGCACGTTATGTTGTAACGGAGCTGATCACCAAGGAACATGTATCAATCCTGCTGGGGGGACTGTCCAGCGTTGCAGCATGGGAGGCCGCATCAGCGGCGCAGACACAAAAGGTCCCTTTTCTTATAACAGCCTCTACTGAAGATGTGCTTACAGAGCAGGGCTGGGAGTATGTGTTCCGCCTAAACCCCCCCTTCAGTGAATATGGCAATGGCCTGCTATGGTTTTTGTCTGAGGTGATCAGGCCCAAGACCATAGCAATGATCAGGGCAAAGGGTTTCACGGGCAGGATGAACGCCTCTGAAATGATGGAGTATTGCAGGAAGGCCGGTTATGAAATCATCGCCGATAATATCTATGATGATAACACGACCAATTTCAGGCCCCTGCTGACGCAGATCAGGGAAAAAAATCCCGATGTCATAACCATGGCCTCTTTCCCTAATGACGCGGTGCTCCTTATGAAACAAATTAAAGAGCTTGACATCCATCCCCTGCTCTTTGCCGGCTTTGGCGGAGGTTTTACCATGCCGCAGTTCGGAGAAAAGGCCATGGATGCAGCAGACTATGTATTCGCCGTCAGCGTCTGGAATCCATCAGTTCCTTACGCAGGGAGCAAAACATACCATGAAAAATATCTCAGCCGGTACAAGAGCAGACCTGATTTTCACGGTGCGGAGATCTATGCCGGGTTGCAGGTGGCTGAGGATGCCTTGGCCAGGGCCGGATCTTCTGACCCTGAGGCAGTGCGCAAGGCGTTGTCCACCACTGACTTGAAAACGATTATCGGGCCGGTAAGGTTCATATCCTACGGGAAAAAGACGCAGCAAAACCGTCTTCCTACCTATCTTGTCCAATGGATTAATGGAGAAATGAAGACAGTGTGGCCCCCTGAATTTGCCTCTGAAAAATATGTCTTTCCTTTTCCAGGTTGGAAACGACGCTAGGAGATTGTTCCTGAAATGAACATGGAAACCAGGGCATGGCTCTATCATCAATTCAAGGGATTGGTTTTGATCACCGTGATAAGCCTGATCCTCGCGGTAGGGACAAATATATTCCGTAGCGATCCTGTCCAGTGGGTGGAAAAGAGGAAATTTTTGAAGGCCGGGGACAGATTTCCCTATGTCCCTTTTCCTTCATCTCACGTATCAGGTTACAAAGATTATCTTGGCCTTCCAACAGATAAGGAGATCATTACCATATCGGATTTCAAGACCGATCTGCTGTTAATTGAGGTATTGAATGTCTTTTGTTTTCCATGCCAGACCCAGTCTCTTGTCCTGAATAACCTTCGACAACTGATAGAAGAAAGACCGGATTTGAGGAACAGGGTAAAGATCATGGGCGTGGCCATGGGAAACACAAAGGAAGCGGTGACGGATTTTGTTAGTACATACGGGTTGAAATTTCCGGTGATTCCGGACCCCGAAGTCCGTTCCGAAAAGATTGTGTGCCCAGGGATCTATACGCCGTTTTCCATATTTATCAGACTGAATGTCTCAGAGAAAAACGGCCTGGTCGCAGGAACCCATCCAGGGTTGATAGAAGACCAACAGGTGATGCTGGAAGGCCTGCTCACGCTCCTTACGGCAGAACCCGGCTCCATCGGGATGGAGAATTTGTTCAAGACGGAAAAAAGGCAGTGAACCATCAGGACCTTATGGATATCGAACCAAGACAAATATGGATAAGGTGGCTCTGGATTGTTTTGCGTATAGTCCTTGGCGGCATTTTTATATATGCAAGCATTGATAAGATAATTAATCCCGAGCAGTTTATCCACGCCCTTGCCAATTACAGGATCCTGCCGAGGGGACTTGAGAATTTCTTTGCCCTGTTGCTTCCCTGGGTCGAGGTGACTATCGGTGTATTCCTTGTCCTGGGCATGTATGAATGGATTGCCCTGACCCTGTATAACATCTTAATGCTGGTATTTATGGCTGTCATAGCATTAAGCCTTATAAGAGGTCTGAACATCAGTTGCGGCTGTTTTACCACTGATCCCAATGCAGCCAAAATCACATGGCTTACAATGATGAGAGACTCTCTGATCCTGGTCCTGAGCCTCGGGGGCTATCCACTGCTTTCCCGCCTGAAGCCCCTGCCTTTCCTTAAAAAGAAGTCAACCACCATCGGCTGAAGCCGATGGCTTGAGGGTTCAAGGATTCAAGGGGCTAAGGGGTCAAGGGAACAACTGGAAACATATAATAATCCCTCGAACCCTTGAATCCTGGACCCCTTGAACCCTTTGGGGAGAAAAGATTCAAACTGAATTCTTCGCCTGATGGCGAGGGTTTTTCTCCCATTCCCCGAAGCAGACAATAAAAGTCCTGCCACTTGTCCTTGCAAATTGAAATATCCGATGATTTAACGTATAACGCTTTTACAGGAAATTTCGGCCATGGCCCGGAAACGGGCCGGGATCTAAACCCGTAATCATGGGTTAATGTTATGGGGGTCAACCGGACATGGGAGCTGGATTACAGTTTAAAAGCATAAAAAACCGTCTTACCTTCTGGTTCCTTCTTGTTGCATTGCTGCCCTTTATCACCGTCAGTATCGTCAGCTACCAGCGCAGGATAGAGGAGGTAAAGCAGAGGGAGTTTGATAAGATCGCTACGATCAGGGACCTGAAGATAAAACAGATAACCACGTGGCTGCATGAGAGGTTTAATGATTTAAAGGCATTGGCGGATGATCCGGAACTCAGATCCCTGGAAGATTCCCCTGATGGTCAGCCCGCCTCAGAGGCTCACAGCAGCAGATTCGCAAGCATAAGGCAATACCTGAAGGACTATGTAAGCCTTCACAAGGATTATACAGAGGCATTTTTCATCGGCTCTTCAGGACAGATTGAAATAGCGACCAACGAACGGCTTGAAGGAGAGAGCAGGGCGGGCAACCTCTATTTCACCCAACCTTTGAAGACGGGCGAAATCTATATCAAAGATATATTCTATTCATTAAACCTCAATATAATAACAATGACCATCTCAATGCCGATCCATTGTGCCTTACATCACAGGGGGCATATTATAGGTATCCTGGTCCTCAGGATCAATCTGGACCACACGATCTATGAACTGCTTTCAGATGTCTCCGGCCTTGGGGAAACAGGGGAGACCGTAATCTTTAACAAGGAACTGACGGCCCTGAGCCATTTACGGGGCCTTCCTCATTCGGCCTTAAACCAGAAGCTTGAAACCAGGGAGGCCATGCTTGCGGTCCAGGGAAAGACAGGCATTATAACAACATCCGATTACAGGGCAAAGACAGTGCTGGCCGCCTATGGCTATATACAGGTGACAGGATGGGGTTTTGTAGCCAAACAGGATCTGGAAGAGATTAACGCCCCTGTGAACAAGATGTTGTCCGACTTCCTGCTCACCCTTTTTATCGCTGTAATATTGGTCTTTCTGCTGGCGGTTATTCTAAGCAGGAGTGTTGCAAGGCCTGTTCTTGAAATGATTGAGGTCTCAAAGAAGATTCAAGGGGGGGACATGGATGCCAGGAATACCATCTTCTCATCCGATGAATTTGGATTTTTGTCAGAGTCATTCAACAGGATGGCGGATTCACTCGCCTTACAGATGCGGGTCAAACAGGCGGACAGTGAAATAATGGAGACCCTGGTAAGGGGGCAAAATATCACATCCTTCGCATCAGAGCTCCTGAAGACCCTTATGAAAATAACCGACTCTGAGATGTCCGCTTTTTACATGCTGAACGAAAAAAACTCCAGGTTTGAACATATAACATCCATTGGGATGATGCCTGAGATAATGCAATACTATGACCCGATGAATCATGAGGGTGAATTCGGGGCCGCAATTGCGACCCAAAAGATATCCCATATCAAAGAAATCACCGAGGACACCGCCTTTAAGTTCAGGACATTTGCCGGCACGATCCCTCCCAGGGAGATTGTGTCCATACCTGTTATTGTGGGCGGAATGGTCACTGCGATGATTTCGCTTGCAAGCATCAGGAGCTACTCCAGGGAGAGTCTTGAAGTGTTTAATCAGCCATGGGTGCTGGGTTTAAACGCGGCCTTTTCCAATTTGATGGCCAACGAAGAGACAAGGAGGCTTGCCAATGAATTAAAGGACATAAATGAGGAACTGGAATCCCAGGCCAGGATGTTGAGGGCGCAGACAAAAGAACTCATCCGTAAGTCGGATGAACTGCACGACCAGAACATAGAGTTGGATTTGAAAAGGCGGGAGGTAGAGGAGGCAAATCGCCTTAAAAGTCAGTTTTTGTCAAATATGAGTCACGAACTCAGGACTCCCCTTAACTCTATAATGGCCCTTTCAAGGGTGTTGATCATGCAGACAGGGGGGAAGATCACTGAAGAGGAGGCCTCATATCTCAGGATAATCGAACGAAACGGAAAAAACCTGCTTGCCCTGATAAATGACATCCTTGATCTGTCAAAGATTGAGGCGGGCAGGGTGACAATCAACCCCAGGGCCTTTTCGTTGGAAACGACTATTGATACAATAATAGAAAATCTCTCGCCCATAGCCGCTGAAAAAGGGCTTCAATTGAGCTCAAAGATCGAAGAAGATTTTCCCAGGATCGAGACCGATGAGGAAAGGCTGTATCAGATACTACAGAATATTATCGGCAATGCCGTAAAATTTACAGATAAGGGAAGTGTCACAGTATCCGCCGGATTTGATGTTGAAAATTTCTTCATTTCAGTTGCAGACACGGGAATTGGGATACCCGGGGATCAATTGGGACACATCTTTGAAGAATTCAGACAGGTTGACGGATCATCATCCAGGAAATTTGAAGGGACAGGTCTCGGTCTTGCAATAGCGCTCAAATCCGCCAGGATGCTGGGAGGAGATATATCAGTGGAGAGCATACCTGAAGAGGGTTCAACTTTTGTCCTGACATTGCCTATCGCCTGGAAGGGGGAAAAACCAATATATGAGTCAAGGCCTGCAAGGCCGCAACACGGGATAAGGACTGAGAGAAAGACCATACTTGTGGTAGATGATGATCCTGAGGCTGCAAATATGATCTCTACCAGTCTTCTAAAGGAAGGATATAATATCATTGCAGCAACCTCCGGAAAAGAGGCCATCAAGCTTGCGCAGAGATACAGCCCTTTTGCCATAACACTGGATATCCTGATGCCTGATATGGACGGATGGGAGGTCCTGCAGACCCTAAAAAACAGCCCTGATACAAAAGACATTCCTGTAATCATTGTCTCTGTTACTGAAGAGGAGGAGGATAAGGAAACGGGTTTTGCACTGGGTGCGGCAGGCTACATCATAAAACCGATCAGCAGCGCCGTATTGATCGCGGAAATACGCAAGATTGCAGGGGTGGTTAAAGCTTAGCATTTTTTCCCTGGCTGCCACCAATAGAGGAACCATGACGAAGATATTGGCGATTGACGATAAGAAGGACAACCTGATAGTAATCTCAGCTCTATTAAAAAACCTCATTTCCCAGTGTGTTGTTATTACCGCTCAAACCGGTGCCTTGGGGATAAAGAAGGCGGAAGATGAACAGCCGGATGTAATCCTTTTGGATGTCAGGATGCCTGAGATGAACGGCTATGATGTGTGTAGATATCTCAAATCCAATGAAGGCACAAGGCACATCCCCGTGATCATGCTGACAGCAGTGGAAAAAACTTCTTCAAACCGCGTAAGGGGACTTGAAAGCGGGGCTGACGCCTTTATGACCAAGCCGATCGATGAAACAGAGCTGATCGCCCAGGTCAAGGTCGCTTTGAGGATAAAGGCTGCGGAAGATCAGTTGCGCAAGGAAAAGGCGGCCCTGGAATCCGTGGTCGAGGAAAGGACAAGAGAGCTTAGCAAGAGCGAAAGGCGTTTCAGGACCCTTGTTGAAAATTCCCTTACAGGCATCTCTATAATACAAGACAATATTGTAGTATACCAGAATCCGGAGCAGGAAAATCTCTTCGGCCCCTTGCCCAGGACCCCGAAATTTATAGATATAAACGGTATTCATCCGGATGATGTCAAAAAGGTGGAGGACTTCTACAGCAGGGTTGTATCACGTGAAGAGAGGACAATTGAGACCGATTTCAGATTCTATCCGCAGCGTGGTACTGAAACCGGCGCCAAGATGCGATGGGTGCTTTGCAGGGCGAATTTAATAGAATTTCAGGCCAAAGAGGCGATACTGATCAACACCATGGATATCACAAGGACTAAAGAGCTTGAGCATATGCTGAGGATACAGGACAAGATGACCTCTCTCGGACGTGTGGCAACGGGCATCGCACATGAGATAAGGAATCCCCTTTCAGGCATCAATATTTATTTGAACACGCTGGAGAAGCTTTTTCAAAGAGGGGGAGATCCGGAAAAGATCAGGGGCATACTTGAGCACATCCAGTCCGCATCAAGAAAGATAGAGACCGTTATAAAAAGGGTCATGGACTTTTCAACACCCAGCGCGCCGCAGTTTGTCTTGAAAAACATAAACAAGTCCGTCGAGGATGCGATCTCTCTATCATCCGTCTCCCTGAGAAAGAGGAGGATCAGGATAGAAAAGCTCCTTGATGACAATATGCCGGAATGCTACATTGACCCCCAGTTAATGGAGCAGGTGATATTGAATCTGATCACCAATGCCGCCGAATCCATGAAGGAGGCTGATGGGGAAAACAGGATAGAGATAACCTCGTCTTTTGAAAACGACCATATTATTATATGTGTCTCTGATTCGGGCCCAGGTGTTCCGGGTGAGATCAGAGACAAGATATTTGATCCATTTTACACTACAAAGAGCGGCAGTACCGGCATCGGACTGAGCTTGTGCCACAGGATCGTAGCGGATCACGGCGGCGAGCTGGATCTTACAACCAGTCAATGGGCCGGAGCACGGTTCATGATCAGGATACCGGTCAGGAAGGACCATCAGCAAGATGATTAAATACACCATATTTGTTGTTGATGATGAAGAGACTATCAGGGAAGGCGTCACCATGGCCCTGGAGGGGACATACCGCATTTCCGCCTTTTCAACGGCTGAGGCTGCGATCAAGGCGTTTAAAAAAGAGGCCCCGGATCTGGTGCTGCTGGATATAGGTCTTCCCGGCATGGACGGCGTTCAGGCCCTGCGCGAGATCAAAAATATACAGCCGGAGGCGCTCGTCATCATGATCACCGCATTTGAAGACGCCAAGACCGTGATATCTGCAATGAAGCTCGGGGCCTATGATTACGTAATAAAACCCATCCATATGGACGGACTTGATGTGACAATCCGCAATGCCCTGGATACCATCAGGCTCAGAAAGGAGGTCCATTCTCTACAGGAGCATTATCTGAAGGAAAATCTGCCGTGCTTTATCGCCGAGAGTAACGCTATTCAGGATGTGATGGAATTCATTTCCCTGGTGGCCAAGAGCCCTGACACGCCTATTCTCATTCACGGCGAGACAGGAACAGGAAAGGAGTTGATCGCAAGCGCAATACATTACAGGAGCCCCAATTTTAAAGGGCCATTGGTCACAGTCAATTGCGCATCAATCCCAAAGGACCTTGTTGAAAGCGAAATGTTCGGCTATGAAAAGGGGGCGTTCAGCGGGGCAAACCTTTCCGGAAAAAGGGGGCTTGTAGAGGAGGCGGCGGACGGAACGCTCTTTCTTGACGAGGTGGGAGACCTAAGCCAGGAGGCCCAAGCAAAGCTCCTGAGGTTTCTTGAAGAGGGGGAGTTTTACAGGATAGGGGGAACAAAGAAGATCCACATAAAGACCAGGGTGGTATCTGCGACAAACAAGAACCTGGATGCCATGATCGCTGAGGGTCTCTTTAGAAAAGATCTCTACTTCCGGCTGGGGGTCATAAAGGTGGATATCCCATCGCTGAATGAACGCAAGGAAGACATAATCCCCATTGCCAGGCACTTTTTGTATGAGTTCGGAAAAAAATTCAATAAAAAGATGGCGAAAATTACCCCCCAGGCAGAAACGGCGCTTTATGAGCACAATTGGACCGGCAATGTCCGGGAGTTGAGGAACCTTATTGAAAGGGCGGTGCTGATCTCCAGGGGTCAGGAGTTGACAGTGGATGAGCTGGGCATAAGGTCAGGGACCACATTTAAGGCGACAGGGAATCTCAGCTCTGAAAGGGGCATGCCCCGGCTCACCCCTGAAGGCATGGATATTGTTAATATACTTGATTCCTATGAACGACATTACATAAGCGAGGCCTTGCGGATGTCGGGCGGCAACGAAAGTCAGGCAGCTAAACTCCTGAACATGAACCACCACACCTTCAGGTATCGAAGGAAAAAACTTGAGCTGAAGTAGAAGAAGGGTTAAGAATATCATAATACCTGAGATCTTGATGAATTGGCAAAAAGTCGAATTCATCAGGTTTTAGGTTTTAAGTGTTACGTGTTAGGTCGCATTTGACATGTGAACCTCATTACTTAAAACCTAACATTTAAAACTTAAAACTGAGTAATTCAAAAAGGGCAGGAGTTACAATGACAAGTTCACGGTCATCCAGACCCTCCAGCGGTGAAAATTGCAGTCAAACGGCCGGCGAGCCTACTACGAATTGTCCAACGGACGATGAGGTCGTGGTGGAACGATTGATTGAACAGGTCAATTACGGCGGCACTGACCACCAGCGTGAACCCCCGGAAAGAAGGCAGTACGTCAACCTTGATCCCAGTGTCTCAGGTGGCCCCCATTATGACTATGGCCGGGTAATATATCTGAGGGCTAAACTCAGGTGGAGGTCGGGCGATCAGACCCGGTCTTTGGAAGGCAAGCGGGTCTACTGGCAGGTGGAGCCATACCAAACCAACCGGACCGACCTTGCAAGGAGTATCAAGCATGGAATAGACAGTGCGGGGGCAAGGGGTACTGCAAGAGAAAGGACAGAGGCCAATAGAGAAGGCTGGACCCGCGTGGTTCCAATATACCTGTCCAATTACGGTGATGACAAGTTCAAGGTCAGGGCCACGGAGAGCAACAATTACATGGGAGGCATGCTCTCCCGCCTGTTTAATGTATGGAAAAAGCTTTACTACACTTTGGGGTGCATGAACCGTCATGATACAGGTAACTATTCCGACCGGGTAACTGAGGCCACAGTTGTAAGTGAGTACCAAAATTCATTTATCGAGCTTGAGCGCGTCGGCGAGCAGTCAACCCTGACACACCAGTTGCTGGTGGAGAAGGATCAAATTAACACCTGGGCCAGCGCCAATCTTCCTGCTGCTGCGCCGCGCACAATGAATTTCGCCTTGATTGACACCCTGGCCAAGGGGGCCCCGATAGATTTCACCAGGGAGATTGATCCACCATCCAACAGCCACTCCATAACCTATAGCTCGGGCTCGTACGCCTTTGACCTGTCCGCGCAGAACAGATGGCTGACCAGCGCCCAGTATTACGATAAACGGCAACCTGCCGCATCCAGGACAATGCATACACTGCCGAACAACTGTGTTACGCTCACCCTGTCCGGCTTGGATTACAACCTGACCGTTGATGTCTCTTCGATCGCTACCGATGAGTTGCCGTTAAATCAGATACATGTAATATTGAACCTGAAAAAGAGGGATTTTCTCTCAGGGTGTTCAAGCGGTCCTGTAACGATTGTCGCCATGCGCTGGCGTGAACGCAATTACAGCGGCAGTGAAGGGGATGCTACACTGCACACCATGATGCATGAGTCAGGGCACTTTCTTGGTGTTGCGCCCAAAAAACTGCCGGATGAGTCCCAATCAGACAACCCGTACTATTATGATGAAGGCTCACTAGGGGTGGGTGTGGGACCCCACTGCAGCAAAAATGTAGAGAACCCTGCCACTGTAGCCGAGTTACCCGCGACACCCGAATGCATTATGTATCACGAATTTAGATTGACCATGCACTTTTGCGACAAATGCTCTGAGTCGTTGCGCGGCAGGGACCTTTCCAGCCCGAGTGTGAACGGAAGATCAGCAGGTTATTGACATGCATGGATGACCGATGTGGTTTCATTTTTTAAAAATTATATCCAATAGGACGTGGTCGTTTATTGCCCTGTTCCTTTTTTTCGCCTGTCTTATTCAACAGGCACAGGCATTATCATCTTCACCGGAGGTAGCCATGTCAACTGTTTCAGCTATCAATGTCCCCGAGACCGTGTGGTACAGCCAGATGCCTCAATCACCGCCGAAACCTGAGCCGCCAGGCCTGGCGTTCCGGATAGCAGATGCTGTTTCGGAATCAGGGGCAACCATTGCCCTTTTGGCTGCGTACCATCTGGGCACCCCATATCTGGAGTATTATGGAGGGCAGATTTCCCGGGCTATACATGTCGTCGCCGTTAATCTGAAAAACGGCCATGTTTATCACTCAGATTTAAACGGCCCGGATCATCCGCCGATCATGATCGAAGCGACTGATGAAGACATGGCGTCTGCGCCGCCAGGGTCTTCCTCCGAATCGGCCTTCTTCAATGCGGATTTGCCGGTCCTGCTGGGATTGCCCAAGGAGGCCGAGAGCTACAAGGTGTTTTTGTGGCTGGATGATATCATCAGCAACATTGAAACCATCAAAGTTCCGGAAAACTCCGCCAGGGGAAAAGGCAGACCGGTAAAAAGAATCGCCATCAGGAATATGCCCTTTGCTGCCGACCCGACAGCACCAACGAGCAGACCAGATGCCGTTACATTGATTCAGACCGAAAAATCAGGAGATAAACTGTTAAACGCATCCTGGTTTCCTACCCCGGTCAGACACCCGGAGCAACCGGTATTGTGGCTGCTCGCAACCGGTCATCGGGACCGTAGTTTTGGCTGGCTGTCTGTGAATGCAAATGAAATACCCAAGGGCCTGAGCCCGGTTACTTTCAGCCTGAAGATTCAAGATCTCATAAAAACCACAGGAGTTAAACAGAAGATATTTGCCGTGTTGATATCGGCGGGTTCAGTTTCAGATATCCTCGTGTTGCAGGCGCCATAAAATAAATGGTCACCCAATAGGTGAAAAGATTTGGTCAATCTATGTTAAGAATCAAGAGTGAACAGATGAAGGCCCTGGAAGCGGCCGCCATGAAACATTTTGAGGATGAAATGCTTGAACACATGGCTGTATTCGCGCCCAGGCTATATGAGATTCATGGCGACAAAATTTTTCGGGAGGTTATCAGGCTTGGCATCCAACGGGCTAAGACATATAGATTTACAATGCGAGGGCCTGTTCAGTTTTATATTGAGACAATGTTCACCCTGGGCTGCGATTTTGACAGCGATCCCCAGTATCCGTGGTGCAGGGAAATTCTGGAGGATGTCGAGACCCAGGATGAACTGGTCAGGGCTGATCATCTGTTTGATGTGATCAATGACTATCTTGACGCTGCAGTGGGAGTTGACAGCCGGTACGTGGTGATCGCACTGCAGCGACTTAATAATATCGGCCCTGATATACTCAATATGATCACCGCTGACAGCAAGGGATCTTTACTGGCCGGACTAAAAGAGTTTTACCCGGAGAAGACCCATATTGTCGGGAAGAAGGCTCTGTCACGGTTGATCGAGGAGGGATTTGCTGTTGCAAAGAAACACGGAATAGATAGTAACAAAGGCTCTGCACTTATTTCAATTTTAATGTTCATGTTTGGGCATGGCGTCATTGATGATCCGTTGTATCCGTGGATAAGAAACACACTTGAAGATCCTTCCATAGCTGATCAGGAAAGCAGAGCAGATAAACTTGCATTCAAGACCATGACCTACGCCCGCGCTGTAACGGAATATCTCTCGTAATGGGCTATGGGCAAGTTCAGGTTAAGTAGGCCACGCAATGGATTCGGTCTGAAAATCACATTCTTATAATTCAGTCATTAATCGCTTTTGACATCAGATCTCCGATCATCTTGCTGAACCGGGATGGATTTTCAAGCTTGCCGCCTTCCCCTATTACGGCGATGTCAAACAGGAGGAGGAAGTAATCTTCCAGTCTGGGATCGTCCTTGTCTTTTTCAAATATGGTCTTTATCTTTTCAAAAACCGGGTGCTCCATGTTAAGCTCCAGCACCCTTTTTACCTCAGGGGGTTCCTGATCAGAGGCCTTTAGAATCTTTTCCATATAAGCGCTCATGTCATAGTCTTCTCCGGACAGACAGGAAACCGAGTCTTTCATCCTTGTAGAGGGTTTGACCTCCTTTATTTTGTCAACCAGGGTGGATTTTATGTGGTCAAATAATTCTGAAAACTCATCCTTTTTCCTGTCGTCCGCCTTGTCCAGATCAAGATCACCTTTTTCCGCACTCTTCAGCTTCTTCCCTTTATATTCAGGCAAAGACTGTACGACCCATTCATCAACAGGGTCTGTCATCAACAGGACTTCATATCCCTTGTCCCTCAGTTGTTCCAGATGGGGGCTGTTGATCAACGTAGATATATTGTCCCCTGTAATATAATAAATAGCCTTTTGGTCGGACTTCATTGCTGTGACATAGTCGTTTAAAGAGGTATATATGCCGTCTGATCGGCTGGTCTTGTATCTCAACAGATCCGCGATTTTATCACGATTTTCAAAGTCAGTATGAATACCAACTTTCAAAACCTGGCCGAATTCGCTGTAAAATTTTTCGTATTTCTCTTTGTCCATGGTATTGAAGAGGTCAAAGAGTTTTTTGACGATATTTTTCCTGATGTTTTTTACAAGGGTGTCCTGCTGAAGGATCTCTCTGCTGACGTTGAGGTTCAGATAAGGGGCATCCACGACACCATGCACAAAGCCTAAGTATTCAGGTATGAGTTCCTTGCAGTTGTCCATGATAAAGACGCGTTTACAATACAGATTAATGCCGTGTCTACGCTCCGGGCGAAACAGGTCAAAAGGGGCCTTTGAAGGGATATACAAAAGCACGTGATATTCTGTTGTCCCCTCAAATTTCATATGCAGATGTGTAAGAGGAGGGTTCCAGTCGTGACTGATATGTTGATAGAATTCCTTGTGCTCTTCCTCGGTAACCTCGTCTTTGTTTTTTGACCATATGGCCTTCATGGAGTTAAGGGTTTCTTCTCGTATCACCTTTCTCGTTGTCTTTCCGATTGTCTTGCCGTTTTTGTCCCTGATCTGCTCGTCGTCCGGGATCGGCTCTTCCTTTTCAACGTCCATCACTATGGGGTAACCGACAAAGTCGGAATGCCGTTTGACGATGCGGCGGATGGTCCATTCGTCGGTAAGGTCCTCCTCGTCCTTTTCCTGTTTTTTCAGTTTCAGAGTAATGGATGTACCCCGAGAGTCCTTTTCCGCTTCTTCTATGGTATAAGAACCATCACCTGAAGATTCCCATAGTACGGCCTTTTCAGAACCCACGGCGCGCGTGAGGATTGTGACCTCTTCGGCCACTATAAAAGAACTGTAAAAACCCACACCAAACTGGCCGATAAGCTCCGGGGGCAGGAGATCCTTTTTCTTTGACTTTTCAAGCGCTTCAAGAAAGGCTGCCGTACCGCTCTTTGCTATGGTGCCGATATTTTCCATCACTTCATCATAAGTCATCCCGATGCCGTTATCAGACACCTCTATAGTGCGTTTTTTCTTGTCTGCTACGATCCTGATTTTGAATTCCGCATCTTGACCAAGTATCTCAGGATCTGTCTGGGACTTAAAGCGAAGACGATCTATGGCGTCGGACGCATTAGAGATCAACTCCCTGAGGAAAATCTCTTTATTGGAATAAAGGGAATTAATAATCAGATTTAATACTTGTTGCACCTCGGTTTTAAACTGGAAAGTCTCCCTCTTATCCTTCATCACTTTTCATGCCTCCTTCAAAGTGAGTCTAAAAAACCCTAAAGAAACCGTTATCATAAGATATAAAGATGAATACATATAATAATTAGATCTGATTTGGCAACCGACAAAATGTTCCAAGTTGAAACTATAGTTATAAACTATAGATTAAGGAATAGACTGTCTCACGATACATCAATGTCTCATAAAATGACATGAGACATTGAGAAGATGATAAGTCAGTAAAAAAACGACTCTGACCGACAGTTGGGTCCTTTCAATTTTTCCCGCAAACCGGGGCATCAGAATTTTTCCTGAAATATCAGGACATTTTTCAAAAAAAGGCTTGCTGATACAAAGGTGTATCACATGTTGTAAAATTACCGAATTTGAACATAAAGGTATGGGAACTATTTCGGATAAGCCTTTGGAATTACATGCCATTAAATTATGTTCAGCACGAACGTCTATTTGGCACAGAGCTTGATAATTAATAGCAGAAAATACCTAAGGAACCTTCGGAAGGGTCAGGATATGAAACCATGCAATGAGGTTATATCTGAAACAATCAGTCTGGCCGAGACAATGCTGCTCTTATCGGACAAAGGAGATTCGTTGAGGGAGGATGACGGATGCGGTATCTTATATGGGGTTCTCAGGGATTCAGCTTATAAGATCAAGAAAATGGCAGAGGCTGAAAGACAAAATCACATGAAAAGGGATGAATGGAAGTAAATATAAAAACATCTGATTTACGGAGCGACGCATGGCAACACCAGAGCAAATGTATCAATGTCAGACGACAACCTGCGGGTATATTTACAACCCGGATAAAGGCGACAAGAAAGGCAAAATCCCCAAGGGGACGGCTTTTGAAGATCTGCCGGATGACTGGAAATGTCCGGTATGCGGGGCATCAAAAAAGATGTTCAAATGCCTTGGCGGGTAAAGTATAAGCTGAAAGCCGATCATGAAGGCAGAGAGTTTGATCAAAAAATTTATATAATTATTTACATCTTAAAGGCTATGGAGGGAATTTAAATGGCTAATTTAAAAGGCACCAAGACAGAAAAAAACATCTTGACGGCATTTGCCGGGGAATCACAGGCGCGGAATCGTTACACCTATTTTGCAAGTCAGGCGAAGAAAGACGGCTACATTCAGATCCAATCCATATTTGAGGAAACCGCAAGCCAGGAGAAGGAACACGCAAAAAGGCTTTTTAAGCTTCTGGAAGGTGGAGAGGTGGAGATCACCGCCGGTTTTCCAGCCGGGGTCATCGGCAATACACTCGAGAATCTGAACGAGGCGGCTGCCGGAGAAAACTACGAGCACACCCAGATGTACCCGGGCTTTGCAAAGACGGCGAGGGAAGAGGGTTTCAACAATATCGCCGATATCTTTATGGCCATCGCAGTGGCAGAAAAGCAGCACGAAAAGAGATATAACGACCTTGCCGCCAATATTAAGGCCGGACGGGTTTTTAAAAGGGAGTCGGAGGTGGTTTGGCGATGCAGAAACTGCGGGTATCTCCATAAGGGAAATGAGGCACCTGACAAATGCCCTGCCTGTGACCATGAACAGGCTCATTTCGAGTTACTGGGCGAAAATTATTAACAGGTCACCAACTAATTAAAAGGAGGATTGATCATGACTGAAAGGCTTGAGATCTACAAATGTGAAATCTGCGGAAATATCGTTGAGGTGCTGCATTCAGGCGCAACAGACCTGACGTGCTGCGGCGCTCCGATGAAGGTTTTTAAGGAAAATACGGTGGATGCGGCAAGGGAAAAACACGTTCCCGCCGTTCAGAAGACCGCAGATGGTTACAAGGTGAAGGTGGGGGAGGTCGCCCATCCGATGGAGGAAAAACATTATATTGAGTGGATTGAGGTCATTGCCGGGGGCAAGGCCTATCGTCAATTTTTGAGTCCCGGTCAAGCCCCGGAGGCCGATTTTAAAGTTGATGATGCAAAGGTCACAGCCCGTGAGTACTGTAATATCCATGGTCTATGGAAGGCAGAGAAATAAAAGGCTATATAGCCGGAAAGGAGGATAACAAAATGACAGAGTGGAAATGTAACAAATGCGGTTATATCCTGAAGGCCGACAAGCCGCCGGATACCTGCCCCTCTTGTAAGGAGAAGTGCGAGTTCGTAGATATCTCATGTTATATCCCCGACTGCGGTAGCACAGGTGTGGACAAGAGATTGTAGTTGAATAACATGTTTGATTTAAATAGAGGAGAAGATCATATGGATTTTGCATCCTTTGACAACATAATTTCCTTTGCAGCAGACAAGGAGAAGGAGGCGGTTGAGTTTTACGACGGCCTGGCCAAACAGGCACCTAACACAGGGGCAAAAGAGCTATTGCAGGGGTTTGCCAGAGAAGAAGAAAAGCACTATAAAATGCTAAAGGAGTTTGAGATTAATAAACCTAAACTGGATGAATATAAATTTAAATGGATTACTGATATTAAAAGAAGCGACTATCTAGTAGACGCACCTTATGACAAGGGCATGGGTTATCCTGATCTGCTCAGGCTTGCGATGAAAAGGGAGGAGGCTTCTCTCAAGCTGTACAACGAATTACTGGAGAAGGCGGAAAAGCAGGACATAAAAAAGCTGTTTAAAATGTTATGTCAGGAAGAGGCAGGTCATAAACAGAAGCTTGAAACAATGTATGATGATTATATGGCCAAACAGGGTGATTAGATTTTTATGGCCCAAATTCATCTCTTTCGGGCTCATAAGGGATCAGGTCGCAAAAATGCGATAATTGCTGTTTAGGAGGGCAAAATGGGAAAGGTGTTGGTTGTTTATGCAACGAATAGCGGAGGCACAAAGAGGATCGGAGATATTATAGCAGAGGGAATTCGTCTTGAGGGACATGAGGCCGCTGTTGTAAATGTTACGGACATCAAGACCGAAAAGGACCTTGAAGGTTATGATGGTTATGCATTAGGCTCGGCCACTTATCATGGTGAGATGATGGGTAAGATGAAGACCATGCTCTTTCTTGCTGAAAAGGCAAACCTTGAAGGGAAGCCGGCGGGTTCATTCGGCTCATTCGGATGGAGCGGCGAGGCGACAGACAGGATTTTCGACACGATGAAACACATATTCAAGATGGATGTGGTATCCGGGTCTCTAAGACTGAAATCCGCCCATCTACAGGGTGGAGTCCAGATGGCGCAGGATTACGGGAGACAGATTGCAAAGAAGCTTAAGTAGCCTTGAGCAATTAGCATAAACCATCATTCTTTAAGGGAGGATTGAACAATGGCTAGCACACCGAAGCACTGCCCCGGATTTGAGCAGTTTAAGAATCTTAGTACAATTAACTGCAAGTGTCCAAGCTGCGGAAAGGAAAAAGAGATTTTCTCGGACGAATTTGATAAGACCCATGTATGCTCAGGATGCGGCAAGGAAATTGATTTCACCAAATGTAGTCTTGAAGAATAGAAATACAGCTAATATTACGGCTCTTACCAGGAGGTTTTGAAAGTGGATAAATACGTTTGCGGCGTGTGTGGTTTTGTATATGATCCGGCGGTTGAAGGGACACCTTTTGAGGAACTACCAGATGACTGGACCTGCCCGGTTTGCGGGGCATCGAAGGATCAATTTGAAAAAGAGGCCTAGGAAATCAACATATTGGATGGAGGCAATAGAAATGGATAGATATGTATGTACCATGTGCGGATACGTTTATGATCCTAAAGAGGGCGACCCGGATGGCGGCATTGAACCAGGCACACCCTTTGAAGATCTGCCCGATGATTGGACCTGCCCGATTTGCGGGGCGTCCAAGGCGGAGTTTAATAAGGAGTAACAAGGGAATTGTTAATTTTTAATGCTGAATGCTTAATTACTGAACAGGAGGCATAAAATGACAGGTAAAAAGTACCGCATAGAAACCATGTGCCCAAAATGTGGATGCAGTGCAGTGAGCCATCTTTCTCCTGATGAAATCAAGAAAAGATTCGGCGATGTCCCTAATGTGGAAATGGAATGCCATGAGTGCATGTTGAAATATGAGACTCCCATGGAAAAGGCGTGCCCGGAATGGGATAATGAATGCAGACTAAAAGGCAAATGAAATCAACAAAGGCCGGGCCGCATCACAGTCAAGATGAGGAGTTGTCAATCCTTCGGAGTGCTGTAGACAACACAAATGAGGCCTTTGTCACTATTGATGAAAACCACGAGGTTGTGCTGTTTAACAGGGCTGCTGAAAAGACCTTTGGATACAGCCGGGAAGAGGTGATCGGTAAAGACCTCAGCCTAATTATGACCCCCGGCTGTAGCCAGGATCATCGCAGTGCCGTCCAAAACTATATAAGGACAAGGCGTCCGAAACGGATCGGGCACGATACGGAGCTTAGTGCACCAAAAAGGGGAGGAGGCACATTTCCGGCAAACATATCATTTTCAGTTGCCGAGGTTGGCGGAAGGCTCTATTTCACTGCAATTATAAGTGATTTGACTGAAAAAAAGATTTTACAAAAACAGGTCGAAAAGTCAGAACGTCTTGCGGCCCTGGGGCAGTTTGTGGCAGAAATAACCCATGAGATAAAAAATCCATTGATGATTATCGGTGGTTTTGCCAACCAGCTTCTCAGGAACTCCTCCGATGATAATGCCGCTTCAAAGCTGAAGGTCATCTGTGGAGAGGTGTTGAGGCTTGAAAGGCTTTTAAATGATCTCAAGGAGTTTTATCAGCCAGTAAAGTTGGTATTGGAGAAATTTGAAATAGGGAGCTTTCTGTCTGACATTAAATCTTTGGTAGATGAAGAGTGCAGGACAAAGGGTATTAATATCGAATTAAACATTGACAAAATACCTTTTTTTATCGAGGCGGACAGGGATAAGCTAAAACAGGTAATATTGAATCTGTTAAAAAACGCGATTGAGGCCATGCAAAATGGCGGTAAATTACAAATACATTCTACTAAAGATAACGGGTTAATCGAGATTTCAATCGCCGATGAAGGATGTGGTATTGAAGAGTGTGACAGGGAAAGGATATTTTCTCCGTTTTTCACAACAAAAAAAAACGGCACGGGCCTTGGCCTTAGCATTTCAAAAGGCATTATTGACTCGCATGCGGGTTCTGCTTTTTCCGTTACAAGCGAGGTGGGAAAGGGAAGCATTTTTAAGATAACCATGCCGGCAGTAAAGCCGCCGGATGAAGATAAGGTGAAGAGTAATGAAACCGATTGAGATTGCAAAGGATATTTTTTGGGTAGGCTGCATTGACTGGAATATACGTGATTTTCACGGCTATTCGACCTATCAGGGTTCAACCTATAATTCATACCTGATATTGGATGATCACGTAACCCTTATTGATACGGTAAAAAAGGCGTTTGCCGACCAGTTGATAGCGAATATCTCACAGGTCATTGATCCAAAGAAGATTGAATATGTTGTCAGCAATCACACGGAAATGGACCACTCCGGCGGCCTGGCCCGGGTGATGCACAAGGTGGGGGAAGATAAGCCTCTCTATTGTTCCAAGGTCGGACACAAGAACCTTTCGATGCATTTTCATAAAAACTGGAATTATCAGCCTGTTGAAAACGGCGGGGAATTAATCCTTGGAAAGCGGAGCCTGACATTTCTTGAGACCAGGATGCTCCACTGGCCGGACAGTATGTTTTCCTATGTAAAGCAGGAGCGCCTTTTATTTTCAAGTGATGCCTTTGGTCAGCATTATGCCGGACTTGAAAGATTTGATGACCAGATCGGGGAAAAGATCATGCCCCACGCAAGGAAATACTTTGCAAATATACTTTTATTATATTCACCCTTGATACTTGATCTGGTCGCTAAGGTCACCGACATGAAGCTTGCCCTTGATATGGTTTGTCCTGACCATGGGATTATCTGGAGATCAGATCCATCTAAGATTATCAAGGCATATGTTGAATGGAGTGAGCAGAAGCCAAAGAGAAAGGCGCTTGTTGTATATGACACCATGTGGGAAAGCACTGAAAAAATGGCCCATGCGATTGTTGAAGGACTTGGTAAAGATGGGGTTGAGGCCGTGCCCATGCACCTTCGCAAATGGCATCGTAGTGACATCATAACTGAGGTTTTGGATGCAGGCGCTGTCATAGTCGGCTCTCCGACATTGAATAACGGCCTGTTTCCCACCGTGAGCGATTTTATGACTTACATGAAGGGACTCAGACCAAAAAACAAGATCGGTGCAGCGTTCGGGTCCTATGGCTGGAGCGGTGAAGCCGTAAAACTGATCAACAGCCAATTGGAAGCCATGAAATTTGATGTCATTGATCCAGGGATAACAACCCAGTTCGTGCCGGATGAAAAAGGGCTTGAGCAATGTTTTGAACTGGGACGAAAGATCGCCAGGGCCTTGCCTGAATAAGGGCAAGGTTTGTCATATGGTAACTGCCGTTATTCATTTTTAAAAGGAGGCTATAAATGCCTGATCTGATTGTATGGAAGGATCAGGAGTTTGATAAACTCCGTAGAGAAATGGACAGGATATTCGACAAGGCATGGGGTGATTTGGGCCTTACAGGCCTGAGCACTTCTGGCACAGGGATTCCGGATGTTGATCTGACAGAGACGAGGGACAGGATAGAAATTACGGCGGAAATCCCAGGAATTGATCCAAAGGACATAAAAATTGATATTAACGAAAGCGACCTTACTATTAATATCGAAAGCAAGGTGAAGAGGGTGACAGGCGGCAAGGGTCTTGTCAAAACACAGCACAGCTACCAGTCATTTTCTCGCACTATAAGACTTCCCAGCCGAATAAAAGTTGATGATGTAAAGGCCAGTTATAAGGGAGGAGTTTTAAATATCAATATGCCTAAACAGAAAGTTAAAAAATACCGGGTATTAAAGATCGGAATATGAACATGTTTGCGAATCATCTGCGGGATTAAAACACGGGCGCTATTTCAGATAGACAAAATACGAGGAGACCTATAAATGCCCAAAAAAAAGAACGCAAGGCTTGTTCCTGTTGAAAAGTTGCGGTGGAGACTTGACCCTGACACCCTTCCTTTCAACGATACCGGAGATCTCAAACCCTTAAAAGAGATTATTGGTCAACAAAGAGGTGTTGAAGCCTTCAAGTTCGGGATGAGGATGGCAAAACAGGGATACAATATTTTTGTCACAGGGGCCCCTGGATCAGGAAGGCTTAGCACTGTAAGAAAGATGCTGGAAGAATTATCAACGAAAAATGTTGCAGCACCAGAGGACCTTTGTTATGTGAACAACTTTAAAAATCCTGAGGAACCAGCTCTTTTAACCTTAGACGCCGGTACGGGTAAGCAGTTCAAGAAGGATGTTCATAATTTTGTTGAGGCGTTGAAAAAGGAGGTGCCGCAGCTCTTCGAAAGCCCGGATTACCTCAACAGAAAGAAAGAAATTCTGTCTGAATACGAAGAAAAGGGCAAACTGTTTTTCAAAGACTTGGACAAGAAGGTGAGAGAGCATGGTTTTACCCTTGTAGATATTCAAATGGGGCAGCTAAAGCGTCCTGACGTCATGCCCTTGGTTGATGGAAATCCGGTCCATATTGACCAGGTCGAGCAAATGGTTGAGAAAGGAAGGTATCCTCGAGATGAATTCGAAACTATGAAGACGAATCAGGCCCAGCTGAGGACTGAAGTTGATCATATTTTTCTCGATCTAAAAGAATTACAAAAAGAGGTCCAAAAACGACTCGAAGATACTGACCGTCTGATGTTTATGAAAATGGCAGGTGAGTTTATTGAACCTATAACAAAAAAATACAGGTCCGCAAAGATCATCAATTACCTGAATGATATGGCCGACGACATGTGTAATGATCTTAGTATATTTTCAACTCAGTCCCAACAGCAGATTCAGGGCATGATATTTGGAGGGGCAACAGGGGATGCATTCCTGCCATATCAGGTCAATCTGCTGGTTGATAACAGCGATCAAAATGGCCCTCCCATAATTATAGAATCATATCCGACTTACAGAAATCTCTTTGGCAGCATTGAAAGGATTGTTGACAGGAGCGGTGTATGGAAGACCGATTTCAGCAAGATAAAAGCCGGATCTTTTGTTAAGGCCAAAGGCGGCTTTCTGGTCTTGAATCTCCTTGATGTGCTCGTTGAGCCCGGAGTCTGGCAATCCCTTAAAAGGGCATTGAAAACTGAGAGGATGGAGATCCAGACCTATGACCCGTTCTACCTGTTTACTACCTCGGGGCTTAAGCCGGAACCGATTGAGGCCGACGTCAAGGTCGTACTTATTACAGAACCTCATCTTTATCATCTGCTCTTTGCATATGACGAGGATGTGGCAAAGATATTCAAGGTAAGGGCGGATTTTGACAGTTCGATGGACAACAACGAGCAATCAGTTGAGCAGTTTTCTGAGTTTGTAAAATTGAAAATTGATGAAGAGAACTTGAGACCATTTGACAACACTGCAGTCGCTTGTCTGGTGGAGCACGCTGTTCGCATGGCAGGAAGACAGGAGAAGATTTCAACAAGCTTTCAGCCTATTACAGATCTGATTCGTGAAGCGGATTATTGGGCTATCCAAGAAAAAAGCCCAAAGGTTTCCGAACATCATGTTGATAAGGCGATTGAATCCAAGATTTATCGCTCCAACCTCATTGAGGATCATATACAGGAAATGATAGATCGAGGAACCCTGAAAATTGAGGTGGACGGTGAAGTCGTAGGTCAGGTTAACGGGTTGGCTGTTTATAGCTTAGGTGACCACGTGTTCGGAAAACCTTCTAGAATTACTGCGGCAACATCAATGGGTCGAGCAGGCATCATAAATATCGAAAGGGAGGCGGATCTTTCCGGTAGCACGCACAATAAGGGTGTTTTGATCCTTAGTGGTTATCTAAGGAAGAAATACGCTCAGGACAAGCCTCTCACAATGAGCGCCAGCATTGCTTTTGAGCAGTCGTATAGCGGAGTTGACGGTGACAGTGCTTCATCTACCGAGATTTATGCGCTTTTATCCAGCCTTTCAGGTGTCCCTCTTAAGCAATATATAGCTGTTACAGGTTCAGTAAGTCAGAATGGGGAGATTCAGGCCATTGGGGGAGTGAATGAAAAGGTGGAGGGATTTTTTGATTGCTGTAAAAAATTCGGCCTTAATGGGAGTCAGGGCGTTTTGATCCCTGAGAGCAATATAAAGGATCTCATGCTTAGGAAAGAAGTTGTGGATGCTATAGCCAATGGGAAATTCCATGTATATGCTGTCACTAATATAGATGAAGGTATAGAAATTCTAACAAATAAACAAGCCGGAGATCTCAAGTCGGACGGGACATACCCCAAGGGTACTATTAATTATCTGGTCAGCAAAAGGCTCGAGGAGCTAGCCAAAGGTCTTAAAGATTTTGGTGATAATGGAAAAGAGGAGGAAAAGAAGGAGGCGACAAAGAAAAAACTAAGACAGAAAAGCGTTGGGTCCAAGCGTTATAAAGATGCAAGACGCATAATTTTATCAGAACGAGAAAAATAGTCAGGGAGGGTGATATGAAAAGGAAAGGTTTTCAGTCCCTAGTAGTAATCGGCATTATTTTCTTTGCCGCTGCCAGGTCCTCTGCACATTGCGAGATTCCGTGCGGTATCTATGATGACAAGGCCAGGATCAGTTTGATTGCCGAACATATTACCACGATTGAGAAGGCAATGAAGGTAATTATTTCCCTTCAGGACAGTAAACCCATTGATTATAATCAGTTGGTCCGATGGATTACGAACAAGGATAAACACGCCTGTGAAATTCAGAGCATAGTATCTCAATACTTTTTGACGCAAAGAATAAAGCCCGATTCCGATAAGTACAAAGACAAATTAGTAGTGTTGCACAAGATGCTTGTAGAATCCATGAAGTGTAAACAAACCACCGACTTAAATTTAGTTAATACATTACGAACTCTTCTAAAGGAATTCCAAGATCTATACTTTGAAGAGGATCGCTGATTGGGATAGGGTTATTCGGGTAATGGGAGATGGCCTGATTCAATGGCGTTGTCTACAAACCACAAGAAATGCCAAGATTGTCTTGAATGCCAGTTGTGCAGTAAAAGACGCTGTCAATTGTGCATGAATGGCGGATACAAGAGATGTACATCCGAATTGGGACCTTTTATAACCCATGGCGAATACCTGGAATGGAAAACAAGAAAAGAAAAGGGGACCTCTCAGGCGATTGAGCAAAGATACAGAGGCCGTTCGAGGTCTTAGGATTAAAAGCAGGATCAGGGAAGTATTAAAATCAGGGAAGACTGATTTAATCGCCAGGATGCTTGCAGATCTTCCGGGTCGGAAAATTATCACCCCGCTTCTTTCATGCTTGTTGAGCACCGACCAGAAGATGAAATGGTCCGCTGTTTATGCCGTGGGTATTGTGGTGGCCAATATCGCTGAAGAAGATATGGAATCGGCCAGGGTCATAATTCGTAGGCTCATGTGGAATCTCAATGATGAATCAGGCGGAATAGGCTGGGGTTCAGCCGAAGCGATGGGCGAAATCCTCAGCCGGCATCAGGGGCTTGCAGAGGAATACAGCCATATCCTTATTTCATATGCAAGAAAGGATGGAAACTATCTGGAGCATCCCATATTACAGCGCGGGCTTCTATGGGGCATATCCAGGCTTGTGCAGACAAGGCCTGATCTTGTTAGAGATTCATCGGACTATTTTATGCACTATCTGGGATCGGACGATGCTGTTGTCAGAGGCCTGGCATCCTGGCTTATGGGGATGCTGGGGGTGAGCCAGGCGGTTGACCTGTTAGATACTCTTAGGGATGATGACTCCGAAATGGAGGTCTATCTCAATATTGAACCTCATCGTTGCAGGGTAATGGATATTGCAGGAAAAGCCCTGGCATTAATCAAACAAAAAGGAGAAGGCAATGTTATTAATTGAAGACTTAAAGGTTGAACTTGCCGGAAAAGAGATTTTAAAGCATATAGATCTCGAAATCCCCCAAGGAGAAACTCACATACTGTTCGGGCCTAACGGGTCTGGAAAGACATCACTGTTGATGACAATCATGGGTTATCCACAATACAAGGTCACCCATGGAAAGATTGTCTTTAAGGGACAGGATATAACCAACCTGCCTGTCAACGAGCGTGCAAGGCTCGGCATCGGCATGTCTTATCAAAGACCTCCAACCATACATGGGGTTAAGACCAGCCAGATGGTCAAGATCTGTGCTGGAAAAGGCAGGGAGGTTGATGTGGAGACGCTCGCTGGAAAGGTCAACTTTACTGATTTTTTGGGTCGCGACATCAACGACGGATTTTCCGGGGGCGAGATAAAGCGCTCCGAACTATTGCAGTTGATGGCCCAGGACCCGACCCTCCTTCTTTTTGATGAACCTGAATCCGGTGTAGATCTTGAAAATATGTCTTTAATCGGGACAACCATCGGTCAGCTCCTCCAGCGCGACTTTCAGATTGATCCCGTAAAGTCCCAGAAGGAGAAGATAAAGGAGAGGAAAAGGATGGGCCTTATTATAACCCATACCGGCTTTATCCTTGATTATATCACAGCGGACAAGGGGCAGCTTCTGTTTAAGGGTGAAATGACCTGTTCAAGCAACCCCAGAGAAATCTTCAGATGTATAAGCGAAGTTGGATATGAGGAGTGTGTAAAATGCGCAATTTAAAAGAAGATGCATTGAAGGCCAGTGACAAAAAGGCGGCATTGGGGCCGGACATTGATCTGGGCTCATATCATTCAGATATGGTCCCGCATAATTACATCGAGGACCTGACAAGCTTATCTGAAACTGATAAAAAGAGGATGATCATCTCAGGCGTTGATGCCAACGAAAGGGAACGCTGCGGCACGTTTGTGCAAAAAGACACCACTGTTATTCACTCAAGGTCAAAGCAGGAGGGCCTGGAGATAATTCCCATAAAAAAGGCCCTGGAAGAATGCGACTGGATTCACGAATATTACTGGAAGCTTGCCTCGGTTGATGCGGATAAATATACTGCAAGGGCGGAACTTGACCTGCACAACGGCTACGTCATCAGGGCACTTCCAGGGAGTAAGACTATTTATCCTGTCCAGGCCTGCCTGTATATAGAAAAGGACGGCTTGAGCCAGCATGTGCATAATATCATCATTGCTGAAGAAGGCTCGGAGTTACACATGATCACAGGCTGTGCAACATCTCCCCATGCCAAGAGGGGTCTACACGTGGGTATTTCGGAGTTTTATGTAAAGAAAAACGCCAAACTCAGCTTTACCATGATCCACAATTGGGCTGAGGAGATGGCGGTCAGGCCTAGATCTGTCGGCAGGGTAGAAGAAGGCGGGCTTTTCCTTAATAACTACATATGCATGAGGCCTGTTAAGTCATTGCAGATGTATCCGACAACACACCTGGTCGGCAAAGGGGCCACTGCACGATTTTACAGTCTTCTTGTGGGAAGCCCCGGATCTGAAATGGATGTGGGTGGACGCGTGTTTTTAAAGGCGGAAGAGACCCGCGCTGAGATCATATCGCGCGCCATCACCAACAGTGGAAATATTGTCGCCCGCGGTGATCTTATTGGGGAGGTAAACGGCGTAAAGGCCCACCTGGAATGCAAAGGCCTTATCTTAAATGGCGGCTCGATTCACGCCATACCGGAACTCACCGGCAAGGCTGATGGAGTGGAAATGTCGCATGAGGCAGCAGTAGGCAAGATTGCCCAGGAAGAGATCCTCTACCTCATGTCCAGGGGACTAAGCGAGGATGAGGCAACATCAACAATTGTAAGGGGCTTTTTGAGTGTGGATATTCCGGGCCTTCCTCTACAGTTAAAGGCCGAGATTGACAGGGCGGTTGAGGCAAGCGACAAGGACGTGCTGTAACGGATAACGTGTTGCGATTCAATGTCATTAACTTAAGGGAATATCCAATATCGAACAAGGAATTACGAATGAAGAAGTAAGGATAAAAAAGAGGGCGATTAATTATTTCGACATTCAACATTCCTTGTTCGATATTGTGCGGTTCAAAATATTCACATTAGTGAGGATTCTTATGGAAAAGTCGGTTAAGCTGTATAGTCTAAGCACCTGCGGCCATTGCAAGGCTACCAAGCAATTATTGAACGATTGTGCTGTAAAATACGATTTCGAGGATGTTGATCTTTTGGAAGGAAAGGAAAGGGAGGCCATACTTGAAGATGTAAAAAAGTTGAATCCCAAGTGTTCATTTCCTACCATTGTAATAGGCAATAAGGTAATTGTTGGGTTCAAGGAAAATGAAATCAGAGAGGCCCTGGGACTATGAATGAGACTGAAAAACTGTATGAAATGCTGAAGAAGGTCCAGGAACCGAAAGGTTTCTATTTCAACAAGGATAAACAAAAGGTAATGGAACTCCTTGAGGGACTGATTGTCAATAAGCAGCGATACGGCTATATGTCATGCCCTTGCAGGCTCGCGAGCGGTGACCGCAAAAAGGACGGCGATATCATATGTCCGTGTGTTTACAGGGAAGAAGATGTAAAGGAATATGGAAGTTGTTATTGTAATCTTTACGTCTCCCAAAAGTGGAATGAAGATGGCGGGATGGACACTTATGTGCCTGAGAGAAGACCGGTAGAAATGATGTTTTAACGTAACATGTTCCAGAGCTGAATGAACACAGAATGCAGCCATACGTATCACAACAACAGTGAATCCTTCTCCAGCCAGAGAAAGATGCTGATCGTATTGCTGATCACCTCTGTTATTATGGTTGCCGAGGTGATCGGAGGCCTTCTTGCCAACAGTCTTGCCCTGTTGAGTGATGCAGGACATATGCTTACAGATGTGCTGGCCCTGTTTTTGAGCATGACAGCGATGAAGTTCGCCCAAAGGCCTCCTACTCTTTCAAAGACATATGGCTTTTATCGTCTCGAGATCCTTGCGGCCTTATGTAACGGGATACTGCTTACTGGTATATCCATTGTGATATTCCTAAAGGCATACGACAGATTCTTGCATCCCGAGGCTATCAAAGGTCTGTATATGTTGGGTGTGGCTGTAGTCGGCCTGGTTGCAAACGGGGCAGGAATTGTCATTCTGGGTCATGCAGCAAGAAAAAACCTGAATGTGAAATCAGCCTTTTTTCATTTGGTGGGCGATACAATATCCTCTGCCGGGGTAATCTTAGGCGGTGTGATAATAGTCTATACCGGCTGGTACGTGATAGACTCAATAATTGGTTTTCTGATCGGTCTGCTGATCTTAAGGGGTGCCTATGTCCTTGTAAAGGAGGCCGTTGATATATTTCTTGAGGCGACGCCAAAGGAAATTGATCTTGAAAAATTAGTTAATGAACTGCGTGGTATAGAGGGGGTAAGAGATATACATCATATCCATCTGTGGACCATTACAACCGGCATTCATGCCATAAGTGCCCATGTGCTGATTGATGACCTGCTGACGAGCAAGAGCGCCCTAATATTAAGAGAAATAAAGAGAATTCTCCGCAATAACTACAGCATGGCCCATACTACAATTGAGTTTGAAAGCGAGTCATGCGGTGATGGATTGCTCAAGGGGGTAATGGTTTAAAAGGGGATGGACACAAAACATGGGGATTGAAGCCAGCATAATACTATACAGCGCCATTGCCGGATTATCTACCATAGTGGGCATCATACTTGTTTTCTTTTATGAAACATTGGTCATCAGGTATTCTCACTATGTAAATTCATTTGCTGCGGGTCTTATTTTGGGGATTGCATTCTTCCACCTCATCCCTGAATCCCTTCACCTTGCTGATGATGCGATGGATTATGTTTTTTTTGGATTTCTCATCTTTTATCTGCTTGAGAGCTTTATAGTAATTCACTCAGGTGCTGAGATACACTATAGGGAAAAGATAAATCCCCTGCATCAGAAGGGAATAATAATGTTTTCAGGACTTTTTTTCCACTCCCTGATTGATGGGATTATAATCGCGGTCGGGTTTGGGACCAGTCAAAAATTGGGCCTTTTGACATCCCTGGGTGTTATTGCCCATGAATTACCCGAAGGTGCTACCAGTTTTTCATTAATGATCAATTCAATGCAAAGGAGGACTGCCCTCTTATTATCCGCTGCCGTGGCCCTTGCAACACCTGTAGGTGCAATCGGGTCTCTGATTTTTGCCAGGGGGCTGTCTGAAGTAACAATCGGGATTCTTATCGCTATGGCCGCAGGCTCATTCTTATATATAGGCGCCTCTGACCTGATTCCTGAAACTCATGAGGAAAACGGGCTTATAAATGCATGTTTTCTGATCTCGGGCGTAACAATATTGTATGTATTGTCCAAGATGCTTATGATTTAAACTATATCTTGTAAAAAGGGAGGCAGACTATGGAAGAAAGAAAAGGGCTTATCACCATGAGGGGTAATCCCCTGACCCTGGTCGGTAATGAAGTCAAGACCGGAGATCTTGCACCTGATTTTGAGGTGTTGGATAATGATCTGAAACCGATTAAATTATCCGCCTTTGATGGAAAGGTTCGAATCATTTCATCTGTCCCTTCATTGGACACTCCGGTCTGTGATATGGAGACAAGGAGGTTCAATAGTGAGGCAGTAAATATGGGGGACGATGTGGTCATCCTTACCATCAGTATGGATCTGCCTTTTGCTCAGAAGAGATGGTGCGGGGCAAGCGGCGTTGAAAAGGTGATCACCGCCTCCGACCATTATGATGCGTCCTTTGGGAGGGCCTATGGCGTTCTCATAAAGGAGCTTAGACTGCTTTCCAGGGCCATTTTTGTTATTGATAGAAAGGCTGTTGTCAGATATGTCCAGATAGTCAAAGAACTGGCTGATGAGCCGGATTATGAGGAAGTGCTAAAGGCGGTTAAGTCTATATAACATTATAAATCAGGAGGAATACTTATGAGTAAGACACTGGAGAATCTGCGCGAGGCGTTCGCAGGGGAATCGCAGGCAAACAGAAGGTATCTGGCCTATGCAAAACAGGCCGAAAAAGAAGGATATTTACAAATCGCCAAACTATTCAGGGCTGCTGCCGCAGCAGAAACGGTTCATGCACATGCACACCTTCAGGCAATGGGCGGCATTGGTAAGACCAAGGAAAATCTAATGGATGCGGTTTCCGGCGAAACACATGAATTCAAGCACATGTATCCGGACATGATAGAGACAGCCAAGGCCGAGGGTGAAAAGGCGGCAGAACGGTCATTTACTTATGCAAATGAAGTCGAAAAGATTCATGCGGGGCTTTATCAAAAGGCACTGGACAATATGGAGTCCAAGGCAAGTGTTGACTATTATGTCTGCTCTGTTTGCGGCTATACCTGTGAAAACGAGCCTCCTGATCAATGTCCGGTATGCAAGTCAAAGGCCAAGGCCTTTAATAAGGTTGACTGATTATTGTCACAGTCAGTATTGAGAGGAACAGATGGAATCAGAAAATGTCATTTTTTTTGAACCCTATCCATTTCGTATAGGCCAGAAGATAAATATTAAAGCAGGCCCGAGAAGAGGCGATTGGCTGGTGATTGATGTCAGCGATCGGAAGGTAAAATTTCGCTGCCCTGTCTCATTGCGGGAATTCGAGTGGGATCTGTTTTGCTATTTCGTTGAGGAAAAAACTGTGGCTGAATGGCCCCACAGGCACTAAGACAGGTTTGCAATGTGGTTGAAAAGGAGATTTTGAAATGAGTGTTGTTTGTATGAGAGGGAAGAGGATGGCTTTGTTGATCCTGTCCGCCTTTCTGGCAGTAATTGTTTCGGCAAACGGCGATTCCCGGGCCCAGTCTGAAAAGGCAAATGGGGCAGAGAATATCGTGATTGATGGCGGCCAAAAGGGAAATATACAATTTCCACACTGGATGCATCAGAAAAATCTCAGCGATTGTAATATATGCCACAGTCTTTTTAAACAGGAGCCACGGGCGATAGAGGGCTTGAAGGCCAAAGGCGATTTGGAGAAAAAACAAATAATGAACTCCCTTTGTCTGAAGTGCCACAGAGAGGAAAATAAAAAAGGCAATCAGTCAGCGCCCACTGCATGCTCCGCCTGTCATAAAAAGTAGAGTTTAAAGGGCGTAGTCTTTAACATTTACTACATTAAATAGGTATGGAATATTGACTGATATAAATTACTCCTTAACATTTAAAATATGAGCAATAATAAAGCCGGCGGGATGGTTCTGGGAGGACGGATATTGATGTGTAGTCAATAACGTATCATTGGTGCTTATGTTTTAAAAGCAAGGAGGTTTATATTATGGGAAACGAAAAACATGATAAGGAATCTGTCAAAGGGATAAACATTGCTGATGTAACAATCTGTGAAGCCACTGCCCAGATGCTGAAAAAGGCAGAAAAAGATGGGGTTGAGACGGCCTTTCATAGGGCGGATTCCATGAAGGCGTGTCCTATCGGGGCCGATTCGGCGTGTTGCAAGCATTGTGCGATGGGGCCGTGCAGGCTCAGCTCAAAGGATCCCTACGGAAAGGTAGGGGTTTGCGGTGCTACCATTGATACAATACAGGCACGCAATTTCAGCAGGATGGTTGCAAGCGGCGCGGCCGCTCATACGGATCACGGGATGAGCATGCTTGATCTTTTTAGAGAGGTTGTCAACGACGAGATTGAGGACTACAAGATAAAAGATCCAATGAAGCTTGAGCAGGTTGCGGCTGAGCTTGGAATAGAGGTCCAGGGCCGTTCAGTCAAAGACATCGCAATTGACCTATACCATGAACTTGAGCGAACGTATGTTCAGATTGAGGGTGAAATACCTTTTGTAAAGCGTGTGCCTGAAAAGACACTTGAGACGTGGCGTAAACATGGAATAGTCCCCCGCGGGGCTATGCGCGAGATCATGGAGCTGATGCATCGCACCCATATGGGTGTTGATCAGCACTATGAAAATCTGACAAATCAATGCAGCAGGACCGCTTTGGCCGATGGATGGGGCGGCTCGATGGTGGCGACGGAGATATCGGATATCCTCTTCGGTACGCCAACCCCTATTAAGGCCGATGTAAATATGGGGTGTCTTGATGAAAAACAGGTAAACATCATCATCCACGGTCATGAACCCAATCTTTTTGAATCAATGATCGCTTCCGTCAATGACCCGGAGTTAATAAAGGAGGCCAAGGATGCCGGGGCTGAAGGTATTAATCTTTTGGGCATGTGCTGCTCAGGCGCTGAGGTGCTATCCCGCCACGGTATCCCTCATGCGGGAAACTTTATGTCTACAGAAGCGGTGCTGGTCACCGGCGCGGTTGACGCCATGGGAGTTGATGTTCAATGTATAAAGCAGGGCCTTGTAAAGGTTGCCGAGTGTTATGGAACAAAGGTGTTTACCACCAATCCCAGGTGCCGCATTGAGGGGGCTGAACACATTGCATTCGAAGAAAGATATCCGCGTAACTGTACAGACGCCATTGTGAGGATGGGGATTATCAGATACAAACACCGTGATAAACCCATTGAGATCCCCAGGATCAAAAACGCCGGAATTCACGGATTTTCTCATGAATATATCAATTATATGCTCGGAGGCGTTTTCAGGGGCTCTTATACACCATTAAATGAAAACATCATTAACGGTAGGATACGGGGTGTTGCAGGGGTGGTTGGATGTACCAACCCAAGGGTAAGACAGGACTGGGTGCATGTGGAACTGGTCAAGGAATTGATAAGAAATGATGTGTTGGTGGTCCAGACCGGATGCTCTCAGATAGCCCTTGCAAAGGCAGGGCTGTGCACCCCTGAGGCAGCAATCCTGGCAGGCAATGGTCTTGCCGAGGTCTGCGAGACAGTCGGTATGCCGCCTGTCCTGGGTCTGGGTTCTTGTGTAGATAACAGCAGAATACTTATTGCATGCTCTGAAATGGTAAAAACCGGAGGCCTTGGGCACAGCATTGCTGATCTGCCGGTTGCAGGGGCTGCGCCCGAATGGATGAGCGAGAAGGCCATCTCGATCGGCCAATATTTTGTCGCATCAGGCGTTTTCACTGTTTTTGGGGTGACATTCCCTATTGTTGAAAACACCAAGTTCCATAAGCTTTTATTTGAAGGGCTTGAACAGCTCGGGCTCGGCAAATGGGGATTTACAGCAGATCCCTATCAGATGGCCAAAATGATGATAGAACATATTGACAAAAAGAGAAAGGCCCTTGGCATTGACAAGACAAGGGAAAGGGTACTGATGGATATGGCGGCCAGGCAGAAGTTGGGAATGGCATAATTATCTATTTTTAGGCAGTTTAGCCCTTCAAAAAAAAGGGCTAAACTGCTCTTTTTTTGGGGGCACATATGAGATTTGTAGCTATAGGAGGAGATGCGGCAGGAATGAGCGCGGCAAGCCGCGCCAAGAGAAACCTGAATGACTGGGACGTCACGGTATTTGAGCAGGGATTCGACGTGTCATACAGTGCCTGCGGCATGCCCTATAACATTGCCGACCCGGGAAGGGATATCAATGATCTTGTTGTCAGGCAGGCCCGTGTATTTAAGGAAAAGCAGGGTATTGACCTTAAAACCGGTCATTGTGTAAATAAGATTGATCGTGGAAAAAAGATAGTTTCCGGCATTACCCTGGACGGAAATCAGTTCACTGTTTCATATGACAAGCTTTTGATCGCCACCGGGGCATCTCCCATTATTCCGGATTTACCCGGCTTTGATCTAAACGGCGTAATGGCGCTTAAAAGTCTTGATAGTGGGAGAAGAATCAAGGAATATATCCGGGCAAGGAATGTCAATAAGATAGCTATCATTGGCATGGGCTATATTGCCCTGGAGATGTGTGAGGCATTTCGGGCTGTCGGAATTGACGTCAGTGTTGTCAAGCCCAGGCCCGGCTTTATCCCATGGATGTCGCCGAACCTGTCAAAGGTTGTTCAGGATGAAGTCGTGAAAAACGGAATAAAACTTTATCTTGGTCATAAGATCATGGGAATTGAAGAGACAGGAGCCAACCGACTCCGGGTCATTTGTGAAGATCTTTCCATCGATTGTCACATGGTGCTGGTCGCTGTCGGTGTATGGCCCAACAGCCGGTTGGCCGGCGAAGCAGGATTAAATCTGGGAGTGGCTAATTCCATATCTGTCGAAAGAGATATGACAACATCCGACAAAGACATTTATGCTGCTGGTGACTGCGCAGATGCATACCATGTTGTTACTGGAAAAAAGGTCTGGATACCGTTGGCATTGAGGGCCAACAGGGCCGGGTGGGCCGTTGCGGACCATTTGTCAGGTCAAAATGTTCAACTTGATGGTGTAGCAGGCACTGCTGTATTCAAGACCTTTGACTTGCAGGTGGCCAGGACGGGACTTGGCATTGAAGAGGCAAAAAAGGAAGGGTTTGAGCCGGTCGAGACCGTTATCGAAAGCAGGTCCAGGGCCCATGCCCATCCCGGCTCCACCACCATATATGCCCAGATGGTAGGTGACAGAAGGTCAGGAAGACTCCTGGGGGCCCAGATGGTGGGTTGTGAAGGAGTCGCACACAGGATCAACGCAATTGCCGTGGCACTACACCAAAAAATGACGGTGGAGTCTTTCAGTCAGTGCGATCTGGCATATGCTCCTCCATTTAGTCCGGTGTGGGACCCGACACTGACCGCTGCCAATCAACTGCTTAAGATGTTATAGTTTACACTCTTGAGGTTATCCTCGGAATCTTGTTTGATAGCAAAATGAAATGACTGGGGCCCAAGGAGGGATGACAGATGGAGAAGAAGGTGATAAATGCGATGAAAAAGGCGGGAAAGCCTGTCCGACCCGGTGATATTGCAAAGATGATCAGCGAGGACAGCAAGGCAGTCAGCAAAATCATGGGTGATCTTAAAAAGGGAGGCAAGGTGATATCTCCGAAGAGGTGTTACTATGCCTTGGCGGACAATTGAATATGTGATGTTTATAAGGGGATAGGAAATGGGAGTTTCTGTTAACAGGGAAAATGGCATATGGTCGTGCACATGCGGATCATGCGGGTTTCATTTGGGGCCTTATAAAACTGAGGAAGAGCTGCGTAAGAAGATGAAGAACTGGAGCTATGCATTTGTAGATGACATGGGTAATACAAGGTGCCCTATATGTATCCAGATGGCCTTTGATGATCAGGAGCAGTTCAGAAAACTTCAGACGCTTGAAAACACGACTGTATAATAAGCGGCTGAAATCTTTTACTGTAATATGTTTAATGGACATGCAGGAAAGATCATAAAGGTCATTAAGTGGACAATAGAGGTCAAAGGATTGAATGGGATGAAAGGGGAAGGCCGATTTTCCCTGACAATCCCGTCATTCCATATATTTTGGGTGACGGCGTTGGCCCGGATATCTGGGCTGCGGCAAGGCCGATATTTGACAAGGCGATAGGGACTGCCTATCAGGGCAAAAGGAGCGTCTCCTGGCGTGAGGTCCTGGCAGGGGAAAAGGCGCAAAATGCGCTTGGAGTGAACGATCCTTTGCCTGAAAATACAATTGATGAAATTTCCTTTTTTGGTGTGGCGATCAAGGGGCCGCTTAGTACTGCTGTGGGAACAGGCTTTCGTTCCATTAATGTGGCCATCCGTCAACGCCTTGATCTGTATGCATGTGTAAGGCCTGTAAGACATATTCCCGGCTGTCCCTCGCCTGTACGATACCCCGAAAGGCTTGATGTGGTCATTTTCAGGGAAAACACCGAGGATGTATATGCCGGCATTGAGTGGCCGGCGGGCTCCTCAGCGGCAAGAGAAATACTTGCGGATATCAACAGGAGGATTGAAAAGTCCGGTATAAAGCCGGTCCTGTTGGAAAGCGCGGTGGGAATAAAGCCGATGAGCGAGTTTAACACCAGCCGCCTGGTTTCAAAGGCAATCAGATATGCGATAGAAAATGAGAGAAAGAGTATTACCCTTGTCCATAAGGGTAACATTATGAAGTTCACAGAGGGGGCCTTTTGCGACTGGGGCTATAAGACGGCAAGGGAGCATTTTCCCGATGAGACCATAACAGAAATAGAGCTTTATGAAAAATTTGGGGGAAAAAGGCCTGATGGTGTAGTGGTTGTAAAGGACCGTATTGCCGATGCAATGTTTCAACAGCTTTTGTTGCGGCCTGAAGACTATGACGTTATTGTTGCTCCCAATTTAAACGGCGATTACCTCTCTGATGCGGCTGCAGCCCAGGTTGGCGGATTGGGTATGTCACCCGGGGCAAATATTGGGGACAGGTGTGCTGTTTTTGAGGCTACACATGGCTCTGCCCCAAAATATGCCGGGCAGGATAAGGTTAATCCCGGTTCGCTGATACTTTCCGGAGCGGAGATGTTTAAATTTATCGGCTGGCACGAGGCGGCTGACCTGATTGTTTGCGCATTAACAGACACTGTGGAAAACAAGATTGTCACCTATGATCTTGCGCGGCAGATGGAGGGCGCTATTGAAGTGAAGTGCTCTGAATTCGGGGCGGAAATCCTGAAGAGAATTTCACAGGGTAATAAGAATAAATGAACCGCGCCTTTGATCCCAGCACTGCCACTGACATACTTGACAAGAAAAGAAGATTACTTGGAAGGGGGCTTTCCTATTCTGAAAAAATTCTCTTTCTTCATGAAGAGAATGGTTCAAAAAATAGCCTCCCAGTCCGCGGAAAAGACCAGATAAGGCTATTTCCCGATAGGGTGATCATGCAGGATGCCACCGCACAGATGACAATGCTCCAGTTCATTCAGACGGGGTTTGTAAAGACCCGGGTGCCCGCAACAATCCATTGTGATCATCTACTTAGGGCCGGAAAAGGTGCGGGCAGGGATCTTGAAGATGGTCTTATCGCCAACAGAGAGATCTACGAATTTCTTTCATCCTCAGCCGCCAAATACGGTCTAGGGTTTTGGAGACCTGGTTCAGGGATAATGCACCAGGTGGTGCTGGAAAATTACGTGATCCCGGGCTGTCTGATGGTAGGTACCGACTCACACACACCTAACGCAGGCGGACTCGGTGCGATTGCCATAGGAGTGGGCGGGGCGGACGCAGCGGAAGTTATGGCTGGTTTTCCATTTGAGACAACGATGCCTCATCTGGTCGGTGTAAGGCTTATTGGCCGACTTAAGGGTTGGGCATCATCAAAGGATGTAGCCTTTGAAATGCTCCGCAGATTTACGGTCAAGGGTGGGACGGGAAAGATCTTTGAATACTTCGGGCCCGGGGCTGCTAATCTTTCTGCAACCGACAAAGCGACTATAGCCAATATGGGGGCTGAACTGGGTGCAACCACGTCTGTCTTCCTATATGATCAATCCATGGATGCATATCTTAGAAACGTAGGACGCCTCCACGATGCCGATATTACAAAATCAATCCAGGAATCGCTTACGCAGGATAAAGAATGCACCAAAAACCCTGAGAAGGTATTTGACGAGATAGTCGAAATTGATCTTGAAAAGATCATCCCCTCTCATGCAGGGCCTTTCAGCCCCGACAGGGTGACAGAGGTAAGGGATTTTAAATTCATAACCAAATCCGAAAACAGTGAGGATATCTCTGCTGTACTTCTCGGCTCATGCACCAATTCGTCCTATGCTGATCTATACTCCGCAGCCCAGGTTTTAAAACAGGGCGCAAGACATGGACTTAGACCAAAGGTCCCGCTGATGCTTTCACCTGGTTCCTTGCAGGTCTACGAGACAATAAGGAGAGACGGCATATTAGATGAATTGTTGGAAAGCGGCGCTATTGTCCTCTGCGCATCATGCGGACCATGCATTGGTCAGTGGGACAGAAAAGATGTGGATAATGGCGTCAGTAATTGTATATTTACAACCTTTAACAGGAATTTTAAGGGCAGAAATGACGGTAACCCTGAAACCAGGGCATTTTTGACATCCCCTGCTGTTGCAGCGGCGCTTTCCATTTCGGCAAATGCCGGTTTTGATCCGGAGAGGGACTTGCTCTCCGGCGCAGACGGTGTAAAATTTAAACTTGAGGCGCCAAGCCCCCCTGCACTTCCTGAAAAAGGCCTTGTTGATACAAAGACCGGCTTTGTTGCACCCCCTGAAGATGGATGTGGGATTGAAATCATAATGGACCCCGATTCCGAGCGACTGGCCCTTTTAAGGCCTTTTGATGCATGGGACGGAATGGACTTTGTTGATCTGCCGGTACTAGTCAAGACCAAAGGAAAAACAACCACTGATCACATCTCCCCTGGCGGCAAATGGCTTAGATACAGGGGGCATCTTGCAAAAATATCACAGAATCTTCTGGAAGGTGCCGTCAATGCATTTACCGGTGAGACCGGTGCAGGTGTGAATGCCGTCACAGGTGAAAGGAATATTAAGTTCTCCGAACTTGGTGTTTATTACAGGGAAAACACCGGCGGCTTTGTTATCATAGGAGATGAAAACTATGGAGAGGGCTCCAGCCGTGAACACGCGGCCATGTGCCCTAGATTTATGGGTGCAAAGGCCGTAATCGCAAGATCTTTTGCAAGAATACATGAGGCCAACTTAAAAAAGCAGGGAATATTGGCGCTTCACTTCCTGTCATACTCTGATTATGACAAGATAGGAGAATATGACAGGGTGAGTATTGTCGGGCTATCAGGACTTGAGCCGGGAAAGAGCTTGACCGCACTGATTAAGAAAAAAGACAATACCGTTGTTGAAATATGCCTGGGTCATAGCTTAACAGAAAAACAGATTGAATGGTTCAAGGCAGGGTCGGCTTTGAACGCTATGCTGCAAAAAGTTAAAATGTAAGCAAATGCGCAAACCCCGTTTATTTGGAGAATAGCACATGAAAATAGCTATGGTGGGTTTGGGTCGAATGGGCATGAACATGGCTAGACGGCTCCTGATGGGTCACCATGATGTGGTCGCTTTCAATCGCACTAAAAATAAGACAGAGGAGATGGTTAAAGAGGGAGCTGTTGGTGCATTCTCATTAGAAACGATGGTTCTGGAACTGCCGCTACCGAGGATCGTATGGTTGATGCTGCCTGAAGGCCGTGTTGTAGATGACCATATCCGGCAGTTTGCAGACCTGTTGGCCCCAGGAGATATTGTCGTAGACGGAGGAAATACCTACTACAAAGATGATATACGCCGGGCGGAGCTGCTGTCAAAGAGGAATATCCATTTTTTAGACGTAGGGGTGAGCGGCGGAATATGGGGTCTAAAAAAAGGCTATTGCCTGATGATAGGGGGGAGAAAAGATATCGGTGACTACCTTGAACCGGTTTTTAAGTCCCTCGCGCCTGCAGGCGGTTATCTCTATTGTGGCCCCACAGGTGCTGGGCATTTTCTCAAGATGGTCCACAACGGCATTGAATATGGTATGATGCAGGCATACGGTGAAGGGTTCCAGATATTGGAGGCGTCTCAATATTCCCAGGCATTTGATTTCGCCTCAATCGCTCATTTATGGAATCAAGGGAGCGTTGTGCGTTCATGGTTGCTTGAACTGCTGGAGTCTGCATTTAGTAAAGAGGACAGGCTTTCAGGTATCAGTGGTTATGTAGAAGATTCAGGTGAAGGCCGGTGGACTGTCCAACAGGCGATGGATACAAATGTATCTGCCCCTGTGATTACATTGTCATTGATGCAGAGGTACAGATCCAGAGAAAAAGACCAGTTTTCAGACAAGGTGGTTGCCGCCCTTCGTCAGAAGTTCGGCGGTCATGCCGTTAAGACTTCGGATGTTTTGTAGATGTTTACGGATGACTTATGGAAACAATTGTCAACGATTACCTTGAATCAGCCTCTAGGTCATGTATAATCAATCAAAGAGCTGAACCTTGCACCGTCGTGGTCCTTGGGGCTTCCGGGGATTTAACCACCCGAAAAATCGTTCCGTCTATTTTTCGACTCTTTCTTAACGGGGACTTGCCCGAGCCTTGTAATATCATTGGGTGTGGCCGGACAGGGATGAGCGATATTGAATTCAGAAACAAGATGCAAAAGGCCTGCCTTGCACCAGGCATGACAAAGGATTCTGAGTGGGGGCGATTTTCACGATCCCTGTTTTACCGTTCAATTGACTACGATAATCCGGAATCTTTCAAGGGGCTCAAGGATGAGATCCTGGGCCCTGGCAGAGACCCTTTAATGCATGGAAACAGGATATTTTATCTTGCTGTTCCGCCATGGCTATATGAGGGTATTGTCCACACTCTAGGCATGACCGGGCTTGCTTCCGAAAGCCAAGACAGAAGCGGTTGGTCAAGGCTGGTGGTGGAAAAGCCCTTCGGCCATGATCTGGCATCTGCAATGAAACTCGACCGGAGTATTCATGGTTATTTTCATGAAGACCAGATCTTCAGGATTGATCATTATCTTGCAAAAGAAACTGTCCAGAATATTCTCACATTTCGTTTTGCAAACGCCATTTTTGAACCCCTCTGGAACAGGAATTATATTGATCATGTGCATATCATAGCGGCTGAGGCCCTTGGCGTGGAACACAGGGCGGGCTATTACGAAAAGGCCGGGGTTCTGAGGGATATGTTCCAGAATCATATGATGCAACTGCTTGCACTCACAGCAATGGAGCCTCCCTCAAGGTTTGAGACTGACAGGGTGATGGATGAAAAGGCCAAGGTATACAGGTCACTGAGGCCTTTTAATACCAAAAACATGCGGGACAATCTTGTCCTTGGTCAATATGGCCCCGGCCTTGTTGATGGAAAGATGGTTAAGGGATACAGGGAGGAAAAGGGGGTAGCCCCTGATTCACTGACCCCGACATTTGCAATGATAAAGGTTATGTTGGATAACTGGCGCTGGAATGGGGTCCCTTTCTATCTGACATCGGGGAAGAGGCTGGCCAGAAAGCAGACAGAGATCCATATCCAGTTCAAAAAGGTACCTCACTCCATGTTTCGCCATACCCTGATGGAAGAGATCATTGCAAACAGGCTGATTTTGGGAATATATCCGGATGAAAAGATATCCATGACATTTCAAACCAAAAATCCCGGGCCGAAGATGTGCCTGAGATCTGTTACAATGGATTTCAATTATTACAAAGACCATTCAGGGCCGGTTATGGATGCCTATGAAAAGGTCCTTCTGGACTGTATGCTGGGTGATCACATGCTGTTTTGCAGGCAGGATGCAGTAGAGCTGTGCTGGTCTTTTCTCACGCCTGTTTTGGAAGGATGCGAGAAATGCAGCAACCGGGCACAGTCGCTTTTGCCCTATCCTGCAGGGACCTGGGGTCCTGATGCGTTTAAGTCATTGGATATGTTGTAGGCGGCAATAAATGTATGCATAATACAAACAGGAAGAAATGCCAAAATTTACAAGGTAAGACGGCGCTATGACTTTATCCGCTTCAGAGAGACTCAAGAGATTTTTTGCAAGATTTTATCACAGCGACCATGTCCTGATCGTCATTAATGCTGATCCGGACGCAATTGCAAGCGCCATGGCTGTTAAGAGGCTTTTGTGGCGCAGGGTCGCAGAGGTCTCGATTACGCATTTTAATGTCATCCAGCGGCCGGATAATCTGGCGATGGTTCATCTCTTGGGCGTTGAAATGATCCATACAGAAGACGTCTGTTTCAGGGGCCATAATCGTTTTGTCATTGTTGACTCCCAACCGGATCACCATGAGTGCTTTTCCAGATTCAAGCCTGACGTAATTATTGACCACCACCCCCAGACCTGCGATGTCGCCATCTACAATGATATCCGTCCTGAGTATGGCGCAACCGCAACCATTATGACAGAATACCTGCGCGCTGCAAAAATAAAACCATCAGTTAAGCTTGCCACTGCATTATTCCATGCGATAAAGACCGACACAGGGAATTTTGAAAGGAAGACAATTATTGAAGATATTCGCGCTTTTCAGTATCTTTACCGACATGCAAGCATAAATCTGGCACAGAGGATTGAACAGGGAGAGATCAGGGTTGACTATCTTAAATATTTTGAGAGGGCACTGCAAAACAGATCACTGCGAAAAGGAAAGATATTCATCCATCTTGGCCGTGTTGTCAATCCTGATGTTTGCGTTATTATCGCTGATTTTTTTATGAGAGTGGATACTGCCAGATGGAGCATTGTATCGGGGTTATATGAGAAAAGTTTAATTATCATTTTTAGAAACAATGAGCTTCAAAAAAATGCCGGAAAGGTCGCCAAGGAGGCCTTTCTCAATTTCGGATCTGCAGGGGGCCATAAGAGTGCAGCACGAGCCGAGATTATGATGTCTGAAATAACAAAAAGTGTTGATGTAGATGACGGTTCATCACTGTCAAAATGGATTATCAGTCAGGTGGAAAAGGCCTTCCGGAAAAACCAGCTTTGAGATGATCATTTCTGAAAGATGATTCTGACGCAAGAGTAATTATGAGTTGCAATTCTCAAGTTGTTATCAAAAAAACTCCCGAGGATATTGCTCTTGCTGCAGCTTATATATTTAGCGATACGGCCGCGAGCTGCATATCAGATAATCGAAGATTTGCCGTTGCACTCTCAGGAGGATCTACACCGCGGTTATTTCACCGCCTAATTTCAAAGCAGCCTTTTAACTCTAAAATACCATGGGATAACCTCCATATCTTTTGGTCTGACGAGCGTTTTGTGCCCTATGATCACCCCTACAGCAATTTTGGCGCTGCAAAGGCGGACCTGATTGATCATGTCCCAATTCCTGCGCATAACATCCACCCCATGCCGGTGGACCTTTTTCCTGATATTGGGGCCATTGAATACGAGAAAGAACTGATCAGATACTTTGACCTGACAAAAGGAGATACCCCAAGATTTGATTTAATGTTCTTAGGCTTGGGAGCAGACGGCCATACTGCATCACTGTTTCCAGGCTCACCGGTGTTGGAAGAAAGGCAAAGGCTAGTTGCTCCTGTAAAGGGAGGCGAGCCGGATACTTACCGCCTGACCATGACATTATCGGTGATCAACAACACACGCAAGATTTTGATGTTGGTTTCGGGAAATAAAAAGGCGGAGATATTAAGGGAAATCCTTGAAGGGAATCACCCCTCATTACCGGCACAGAAGATCCGCCCTGTTTATGGATCTCTAGTGTGGCTTGTGGATGAGGCGGCTGCATCGCTTACAAGGATATCGAAAAACCTTTAATTGTTAAAGGAGGCGTTATGGACTTTAAAGATGTAGTAAATGAAAGACGTGCGGTAAATTTCTTTGACAGTAACAAGCCTGTTTCTGATCAGCTTTTAAGGGAAATGGTAGAGATGGCCGCAAAGGTACCGTCCAGTTTTAATCTACAACCCTGGAGCGTCATGATCCTGAGGGATCCGGAAGAAAAAATGCGCCTCAGAAAACTCGCCTGGGACCAGCCCAAGGTAAGCGAGGCGCCAGTGGTGTTGATTGTGCTGGCTGACCGCGATGGCTGGAAAAAGGGGCATCCCTTTGTGGAGAAAAATTTCAAGGAGATGGTAAAGGCAGGCTCCATGTCCGAGGTGCAATACGACTGGTTCACCGGTGCCTGTCAGGGCCTTTATGGTGAAAGTCCGGATAAGCAACAGGCATTTGCGTGCAAAAATACCGGTTTTTTCGCCATGGCCCTGATGTTTGCCGCCAAGAGCCTGGGGCTTGACACCCATCCGATGGACGGCTTTGACCACGAGGGCGTGCGGGATGCGTTCAAGATACCCAAAAACTACTGGGTGCCGCTCCTGTTGGCGGTCGGTTATTTTGACCGGACAAAGACGCTCCATCCGCCAAAGTGGAGAAAGACCTTTGAAGAGATTGTGGTTTCATTCTGAGGCAAGGAGTTTGTGATGACCAGGTTTACCGGTATTAACCACCTGGCGATGGTTACCTCGAATATGGACATGACCATCCGGTTTTGGCGCGATCTTTTAGGCATGCGCCTGGTTGCAGGACTCGGGCGGCCAGGGTACAGGCACTACTTTTTCGAGATAACGGATCACGACATGATCGCCTTTTTTGAATGGGCCGATGTGGAAAAGATCCCTGAAAAGGATCATGGCGTTCCAGTCAAAGGCCCCTTAGCATTTGATCACGTCTCTATTGAGGTGGAATCAGATGATGATCTGTGGGAGATCAAGGGCAGGCTTGAGGCAGCAGAAATCTGGGTGTCGGAGGTGATCAATCATGGTTTCATACACTCCATCTATGCGTTTGATCCGAACAACATTCCTATTGAGTTCAGCGCCCCTGTACCAACTGTAGATGTTAGAAAGAATCCGAAGATTAAGGATAAAAGCCCTTCTCATGTTGCGCTTGAAGGGTCATCGCCACAGCCCGGAAATTGGCCGGAGCCTGTTTTTCACACTTCTTACGCCGAACGGAGGTTATATCCCGGAGAGGGTATGATTTTAGCAGAAGACCATGAGCCCAACGAAGGGTAGTTGCAGTTTTATGTCCCCTTTGTTCCAAGGCCAAAGGCCAGGTACCTGCTTCGATATATTATGCCTTTTCCACCTTACACAACAGCGCCGTGTGGGGCCAACTGCCGATCTCCGGGCTGCAGAATTCAGGGTCGTCAGGACATAGCAGATTGGCGTTGGATTCAAAGACGCCGAAAAGTTCCGGGAGCTTTTGATCACGCTCCGGAAACCACCAGCCATGCTGTAGATCTACCATTTTAGGGTGGATGGCATCAGATGTTGTCACCTTCAGGCGTATCCGGCCCTGCGGTGTTGAGATCGCGGCCCAGTCTCCGGGAGCCAGGCCAAGGTCACTTGCTGTTTGCGGGTTGAGCGTAACCAGGGGGTCGGGCATTTTTTCGCGGGCCTTTTCAATCTGCCGTTGTTCAGAATGGTACATGGGCATGAAACGGCTGCCGGTAATAAGAATCAACGGATATTGCCTTGTCATGTCCGGGCTCCCCGCAGGGCTCCACAAGGGTTCCCGGTATACAGGGAGGGGCTCCGCGCCCAGGTCCTTGAATATGGATGAATAAAGCTCCACTTTCCCTGACGGCGTCCCGAACCCGAACTGTTCATAACGCCGGTACTGTCTTTTTCCAAAGATGCCGTACTGCTCTACCAGTTGCTGAAATGTCAGGCCAACAGGCGCAAGGCAATGGTCGTAGACTTCCTCAATGCTCTTCCAGGGCCAATGCTCGGCCTGACCCAGCCTCATGCCCAGTTCGCGGTAGAAATAATAGCTGTTACGGCGCTCATATAGCGGTTCAATCCCTTTGGGGCAGGCCATACAGAAATCATTGGTTAGCCACAGCTCGGATTGCTCTACAGTTGAAGAGGCGGGAAACACGTAATCAGCCAGTGCCGCGGAAGGTGTCAGATAGTAATCCATGACTACATAAAGCCTGAGCGACTTCAGGGCCTCGAAAACCCTCATGGTGTTGGGGAGCGCAAGCAGCGGGTTGTTTGCGAGCGTTATCATGGCCGTGACAGGGTAGGGACGACCGGTAACGGCCGCATTAAAGACATCCCTTGCATGTGCCACGTTGCAGTGCCAGGCCTCCGGTGCGCCCACATAGCCGGAGGGCAGTTTTTTGTTGGCGGCAATATTTTTCTCCCAGCCCGGAAATCCGAAGAAGGGGTATTTGTCAATCCCAAGCTGTTTTGCCCTCTGAACGGGCGGCATGGCCTCGTTCATCTCCAGATCCTCATCGTTCAGGACCTTGCCGATTTCGCCTGCCTTGCTGAATATCTCACCGCCCTGAACTTCCAGATTGCCTGTAATGGCCCTGAGGATTGCGCGAGCCCGGGCGCACTGGGTTGCGTTTACCCCCTGCTTATCCAGCCCGTAACCCCATAGAATGACGGCAGGCCTGGTCTCGGCGTAGATCCTGGCAGCCTTTTCGATCAGGTCCTGAGGGATCATGGTGATCTCCGCCGCTTTTTCAGGAGAATATGCCCGTGCGGCCTCCTTAAGGGCCTCAAATCCATTGGTCCATTTTTCCACAAAATCTTGGTCAAATAGCCCCTCTGAGATGATCAATCGTATCCAGCACAGCATCAGGGCCACATCCGTGCCTGGCCGGATCTGTAACCAGAGATCCGCCGTCTCCGCCTCTTTTGTGCGGCGGGGATCAATCACAATAATCCTTGCGCCACGCTTTCCGGCCTCAACCAGTTGTAGATAACGGCCCGTAGGCTCGGATTTATAGGGCGAACTCCCCCAAACCACCACACAATCGGCGCCCATGATATCGCTCCAGACCATGCCGCCATAGGTTGCGTATTCAGTGGCGTAGCTGGGACACATGCAGATGTTGTTTGCCCCGCAGGTGTTGGGTGAACCGAAGAGGTTGAAAAAACGGCGCGCATCCCAGTGATAGGTGCGTTTGGTTCCGTGGGTGAAGGCCAGTGTTTCAGGTCCGAATTCCTCTCTTAAATTTGACAGCCTCTCTGCCACCTCATCCAGGGCCTGCTCCCAGCTAACCCGCTGCCAGAGCCCCAGACCCCTTTCGCCTTTTCGTTTCAGTGGATAATTGAGTCGTTGGGGATGATAGATGTGATCAGGCATCAAGTGCCCGCGCTGGCAGATGATGCCACGGGTGACCGGGTGATCTGGATCGCCTGTAACCTTGACCACCTGGTTGTCTTTCAGGTGCAACAGTGTCCCGCACCTGGGATGGCACAGACCGCAATAGCTTCTCCGGATTTCTTCCATGACAAAAACCTCCTGTTGGTAACGGTGTTGCCTGTAAGGACGTTTCCGAATCTATTTTTGCTGCGATTCTACGATCTTCCAATGATCCAAAATAAACTGGCCGCCCCGAATAATGCCTTGTCCTTCGATTTCCTTTCCCTCCAGTTGTGCGAGGTCTTCATCCCAGAATGGATTTCCCGACTTTCTGCGGAGTTTGAATCCCCCCTGGGAGGTGATTAAAACAATACCTTCATGTTCGCTCTTTGTTCCTGCATACAGGAGCTTTTTTGTCACACGACCACGGAGTATCATCTTACCATATGTCCTATGCCGCACCTGCCCATATTCTACCGGCTGTGAATCCGCCTTATGTGTATCAGTTTATCATCCTGCCATGTCGCCACCACTGCGACCACGCGGCCGGGTGCGCCTGCCGGCAGATCCCTTTTGCCCATCAGCATATGGACACGCCTGCCTTTGCGTACCTCGTTGAATCTCACCATGTCTCTCTTCATGCCTTTCCCTGGATAACTCAAGGTGAAAGACCGGGTATTGTAATTGAGGATGCCGGATTCCTTTGCGGCGGATTTAAGGATCTCTGCCATCTTTGCCGGAATCCCTTCACCGATACTTTTTACAGCCCCCAGCGTATCAGCCAGATTTGTCCCGGTACGGGCCAGTTTTTCGCGGCGAAGCGCCCTTGTTCCCCTGATGTTCTTATTCGCATCAAATGCCTGTTTAAATGTCTTTGTCTTGGCGAATGCATGGGAAACAGCTCCGACCGCATGAACAGAGGGATCTCCCAGCAGGTTAAACTGCACCGCGGTTTTCAGATCAACAGGATCAAGGTGCGTATAGGCGCCTGCAAAACTGTGCCTTGCACGCAGGGCCGCCTCCCCTAAGGATGCCCCATTCAGCACCTCTTCCAGAAAGTACTGGCATATCAGATCAGCCTGGCCGTTTCCTTCGCTCGGGCCGTATGCTATGGTTGAGCTGCCAAAGTAGCCGTATGCGCCGTCACGCAGATAGGTGCTGCAGATGCCCGATTGCAGATCACTGTCCGCGGGATCGTAGAGCTCCGCCCCGTAGCAGCATTCAGCAGCCACCACTGTCCCGTTCATAATCTTCTTTATTAATTTTTTCGCTGAATGTGCCACAGGGTAGCTTTGGCCCTTCTGACCGTAGAAATTGGGGTCACTCGGCGCACCGTGACAGTTTATAAAATGCACCCTTTTGCCCAGTTGGCTTGTGCTCCATGCGGGTCCTTTAGGAGGCGAGTTCGCCATGGCGGAGCTGGAACCGAACAGCCTGGTCAGGCTGAGTGAAGTGGATTCTTTCCAGACCTCGGCCGTTACACTGAAATATTTCTGAAAATCAGCACGGGCACGTGTCTTGTGCCTGGCAGATGTCCCCAGAAGGGAAACTAGGTAAGCGGGATCTTTAACGCCCGGAAGATCCGGCAGCCGGCCCACCACCCGAGTAGGTCCGATAAACTTGCTCGGCTCCTTGCTGTAAGGGGCCTCACACGCATAGGGGATGTCACTCGGCACCACCCTGTCCTCATCGCCGTTGGGATCATAGGCGGGGTTTTTTAGATCCTGGTGCGGCAAGATATCCGGCGCTCCCAGGATCATGATGTAATCCGGCTGACAGGCCTTGTAAACAGAGTCTACAGCCTTTTTGACTGCAGCCTGGTCATTCTTGTTTTTCACAACAGTACCATGAACTGCCTCCATATCCGGTTTAGAATCAACAGCCAAAAGCCTGGTTTCAAGTCCTCGTTTTTTGTCAGCAACAAGCAGACGGTCAATGGCCTGTTCGATGCGGGACACTTTGCTTCCATATTTTTCCCGCAAGGCACCCATGTTAGTTATAATGACTTTATCTACATCCATGTACGCGTACCTCCTGTTCATGTTTTTTTAAGTCAACAATTCAACAATGTGTCCATCTCTCTCATGAAATAAGTTTATTCAGAACTCGCTATATCGGCAGCATCTTTGCGCAGTTGCGTGAGTATTTCTTTTATCTCAGTTGAGTACTCTTCCGGGGCGCTGATATGACCCCATCCCTTCTGAGTCTGGTACAGCCCATCAAAAGCTGTATCATAATAGGATCGTAGACGATGAGGGATACTGCGTTCATTGAGAATAGATTCAAGCAATTGCGCTTCGAATTCATTTTCCAGCGTATCTATTTCTATGTAATCATTCATTTCTTTCTTCTAAAAAAAATATGTAAGCAGTAGGAGGGTGTTAGATTTTAAAGTTTCGCTGGAAGCCCTTTAAACTAACAAAATCCCACTTTTCATACATATTTTAGTTTTTGCGGTCCCCCAGTCCCGCCTATTTTCATTCAGCCGACTCCCACAAGTGGTTGGCTAACCGCCGATTATTTCATTTAGTCCTTCAATAACAAGAGAAAGCTCTTCATCGGTTACGGTTGTGATTTTCTTTCCAATGCGCTTTATAGAAAGCGTTCTGAGCTGGCTTATTTTAACCCAAGATTTTTTTGGGAGTCTTTTCTTCTCAAGTTCCAGGGTCAGAGGAAAACCCGCTCGCTGCGCCTGGCTGGTTAGCGCAACCGCGATAACTGTCCCGGACCTTTCATTAAAAACATTGTGACTTAAAATAAGAACAGGGCGTAAACCGCCCTGTTCGTTCCCAATTACCGGGTTTAAATCGGCCCAGCAGATATCGCCTCTCAATATTCTGGCCATTCTTCCAACTCCGATTTGAAACCCTCTTCAGCTAAAGACTGTTCAAAATCAGGATCAAGTTTTGCGCACTCTTGGGCTAAACGGCTTTTTTGCATCCGATTCAATTTTTCCATTACCGCTTCCTGGATTGCCTTGCTGCGGTTTGGAAAAGTTTTTGATTTTACAAGAAGATCAAGTTGTTTTACCATGTCATTGTCTAGGGTAATAGCTATTTTTGAAGCAGCCATTTCCATCACCTCCGGTATGATAATAAATCATACCAACCATGATTTCAAGAAAATATTTTATGCCTTTCATCAAAGAATGAAAATCAGGGCCAGCAATCTTGGTGAGTCATATAGTAGACTTGATCCGTTCCGCCGTTGGGTCCGTCTCAAGCGTAATGTTAACCGCCTATTATAATTTCCAAGGATTTATTATAGGAATTTTACTACTTGTGTAGTCCTCTTCATTTCGGGTTATAAGCGTTAAATTATGAGTGTAAGTAGTAGCGGCAATTAATCCATCGATAGATGACATTGGAAGTCCATTTTTCTCAGCATTCGCCTGTATAATTCCCCAGGTATCCGCAACCATCAAATCTATGGGAATAATTCTTTCTTGATATTCTTCGAGTATCGTATTCAGCCAAAGTGCTAATTCTTGCTTTTTTTTAGAATCTGGTAATTTCGTAATACCTTTACGAACTTCACCAATTGTGATTACACTTAAAAATAGCATCTCAGATGAAATGTCTTTTAGCCATGAAATCACTTTTTCATGTGGCACGGGTTTTACAAATTCTGAGATAACGCAAGTATCAAGTAGATATTTCAAAATTCAATACTCCTAGGTAAATCATTTTGCCTTTTAAATTCAAAGTCTTGATCAACTTTAGGACAACTTAAAAGGACTTCCTTAAACGAGGGTTTTGCAAGGATTAAGGTCTCATAGTCTTTAATTGAAATAACAACTACGGCTTCTAAGCCTCGCCTGGTAACATATTGCGGCCCTTTTTTAAGAGCTTGTTCAACTAATTTACTGAAATGGCTTTTTGCATCTTGAAGTTTCCAACTAGTTTTCATATTATCACCTCCCTATCTCCAGCCTAGTCTGACTAGTCAGGTTAATGTCTTTATAGATTTCTGTCAAGAATTAAATCAATATGGAATTACGTCTTAACTCAAGGCAGTTAACACTATGATGAGCCGCCGGTGCGGTAGGCACTGGGGCTGGTAAAGCCCTTTCTCGTTTTGACCACCCTATTTCACCGGGCGTCCCAATCCTTAGGGTTACTACACCGAGTTCTTTCCAGGGCCAAATATCATGTCGTAAAGCCTCCCGTATTGCAGGAATTGGTATTCGGTCGGAACAACCTCTCTAACCGAAGGACCGAACATGAAGAAAGTGTCAGGCCTCATGTGCTCTGGCAGACAAATTAGAATGAGGGAGCCATAATTCGGGCGCGACATGGAATCACCTGCCACGGAGGCCAATCTACAGTAACCGCTTTCTGTCAAAGAACTGAGGGTTGCTACTTTGATCCGGCTACGGCCCGATCTTCTTCGTGAACCGCCCGGTGAGGACCCGCATGCCGTGGTGGTGTGGGGAGGGGGAGTTAAAATCTCCCCCTTACCCGATTAAACTTCAAGATTGTTTTTGTCTTTTGCGCCACGTATCGGATAACTGCCAGTGGCTGTCGCCAGGAAGTTTTATTTCCCAATCACGCCAACCATTTCTACTTGTTTTTGTTACTTCTACGGAAGCTGCGGAAAAAGAAGAAAACGATCCAAACCTATCGATCTGAAGTCGTCCATTTTTAATTATTCCATTATATTGAGAACCTTTGTATGAGAACTGGCAGACCGTTCCGTCAGGAGGAAATGATTTAGATATCCTCGTGTTTTCTCGTGGTATATGAATAATTGCATTACCAGGAGATTCTTGAAGCACTTGAGGAGATGCATTCTTGACCCTATTTTCGGAAATACTGGAGTGCTCAACATAATCACTGATAAAATTGACGATTTGTTCCCGTTCAGCTCTGTGGCCACAAATCTTTTCGAGAGTCTCGCTGATAATTTCCACTAGAAGTTCGTCAGGTTCTGAGATTATTTTACTCCATGCCTTCGGTAGATTTTTTTATCTCGTTTTCTTTCACTCGCCCTTTCAACAGGGTCTCAGCGACTCTGATGGCCGCCTCTGTTTCCACACTCTTTCGTGAGAGAAATTCAACGAATCTCTTTGCGGAGTCCTCCGGGTCTTGTTGGGTGATGTCAATGGCAAAATATTTCCTCTGCTCCCAACTGCCCTCGCTCAGAGGAAGGTAGAACCACCAAGTCACTCCATTTGTTAAAACGGCCAATCTTACGCCCTCTTGAAAAGAATAATCCAAGAGCTGCTTTTGATGGCCTTCTAAGTCTTCCTTAACTTTCTTTACCTCAAGGAAAACCTTGTTTGAACTATTGATGCGTAGAGAATAGTCGACTCTTCTATTTGCAAGAGAATGCTCAGGCTTGACCTCCTCCGCATCAAAAATTTGCCAACCCAACTCGTTGAGTAGCCGCAGTATGATGGCTTGTTTGGTAGTAGCTTCATCAAACGTGCCTATTCGCTCGTTTGATCTGATATCCAAAATCAGGTTCTTTATTTTCTTATCCAACTGGCTTCTCCATTATTGGGTGTTTAACATCAACATCAGCAGCTTGGCCGATGCATGTTTTTGTTGGGGCTTTAGAGATACTGAGCCCCAAGTTAACAAGTTAGCGCGTGCCGTTCTCGGCGGAGGTCAGTCATGAATGGTTTTGACCCTCCCCACCAAGCCGTTTTCCAAGCGAACCTTGATCCCATGGGGATGTGTGGGGGATTTTGTCAAAATATCCCGGACGATGCCTTCAGTAAGCCTTCCGGTTCTCTGGTCTTGCTTTAAAACAATGTAAACTTTCAAGCCGGGTAAGATATCGGCTCTTTTGGTTCCGTCACTCATTTACGTTTTCCTTTATTTCTTTTATGAGCTTGAGACTATTCTTGTCCTAAGATCATGTTTGTGCGGGGCACAGGGACGCCCCTATCTTGTTAACTTACCATAGTATTACGCTGATTTTCCCAATAAAATAGTCTCCATAAGATAATTAAGTTAATAAGTTTAGGGCGTCCCAATGCCCTCCCCAATTTCAAAACCCAATTTCAAATAAACATTCATTATCCGGCTACGGCCCGATAAGCTCTGTGAAACGCCCAGTGCGGACCCGCATGCTCGGTGTTGTGGGGAGGGGGAGTTAAAATCTCCCCCTTACCCGATTGGAATTATGTGTCATGACCCCAGAACTCCTCCTCAGAACTCCCCATTAGGGTTATTCAACCTGAGGCAATTTAAGACCTGGGCATGTACTTGTTGTCTGGGGTGGCGGGAGGCATGGTTTTGTTGAAGTTGAAGAAGGAAAAGAGCTGGGCG
>LT984854.1:875580-900330 GCA_900258555.1 uncultured Desulfobacterium sp.
GAAAATTTGGGTTGATCGAACAAAGAGGGGACGCCAAGGGTAGCTGCCAACGCGGCTTTCCGGCTCTTAAATTGGCTCAACCTCGTCGATTTTCCAAATCTCGGAAACCAGATTGCTTAGCTGTTCCTGCCGCTTTTCTATGGCAGCGGCATCCCAGACAGTGAACGACTGAAGCTTGGCATTGATCCGGTTGATGGATGAGTTGTTGCCGACGGTGGTAAGTTCGGCAATGCTGCTGGTGAGGTAGTACTTGCACTTTTTGTATTCTGCACATTTCGTCTGAAAGAAGTTGTTGCTGGCGACAATATTGATCGGTTTTTCCAGCAGGGTAAGATTCCCCAGCATTGTTTTGTAGAGATCATACGGCTTGCCGGGGTTGTTCTGTGTGAAGTCGTCACGCAAGCCCTGCTGGGGGTTATTCGGAAGGATATGCTCAATCTCAAGGACCGTGTAATCCTGCAACGATCCTGGCGTCCTCAGTCCCTTGTAGGCCATGTCAACATACTGGGTCAGCTTGGCCAGCAGGTAGCGAGTCCGGTACTGCTGCATCGAATTGAGAGTATAGCGTTTCAGGTCATCTGCAAGCTCACCATGTTTTGTCTGGATATTTTTGTCGAACCGTTCCTTCAGAAACTTGTTCAGCTCTTGCTTCTGCTCCGTGACATCTGTTACCCCGGCAATTGCCCGCAGTTCATCGGCCCATACGGAGAAATTCCGCTCCAGGTCTTTCGTCGGCGTCTTGGTAAAAATGTAGCAAAACAGGAAGCTCTCCAGTTGCTGGACAAAATGGTCAAAGAGTGCTTTCGGGAATGTGCTGGCAGCTAGGAGCAACACGTAATGCAGACTGAAGGCCCCGCCACAAAGCCTCCGCAGGTTGTCCATGTACAAATTGTCAAAACCGTCATTCCCCTTGCCTGATGAAAAGGCAATGAACCACTCAACATTCTTGATGATCTTTCGGACAAACTCGAATGGCTTTGAGCTGTAATCGCAAAGAGCAGCGTTTTTCTTGTTGATGAACCAGTCGTAGATTTCATCTTCCCGCACGATTGCGTCGCTACGGTCATTCTCGATCTTGTAGTTAGCCATCAGGAAGTATCTGAGGAAGCGGAGCGGCTTCTCTTTCTGCTTTTCCAGTGGCTTGGTGATTTTCTTCCATTCATCCTTCAGCTTGGTGAACTCATCAGTTTTTACGTGGGTGAAAAGCAGGTTTTTCAGCAGGTCCATCGGGTTGAGGCCGACGCCGCGCTCATTGATGGTCTCGAATATCTTTAGGGCGCTGCTGATGTCGGTGGATATCTGGATAAAGACAACGTTGTTTGCCAGGTATCCCCAGTATTTTTTCAGCGTTGTCTTCTCTTTGTAATTTTCTTGCAGATATCTATAAATGGTCCCGAAAGCATTGATGATATTCTCCAGGGAGCCAATAGTGATGATTCCGGAAGCCTGCACTGCATTTCTCGTTTTGATCGGCTCTTCGTTCAATTCAACTATCTTGTTCATTATCTCCCCGGCATTTTCGTAACGGGGTTCAAGCTTCAGGCTGGTTTGAGTGTCACCGTTGCTGTCGGTATAGCTGGTGGAGATCAACCCGCTGATGGTCGATTCTTGGGGTCCTCCCTTGAACAGATTCTTCAAGGCACAGAGTAGCAAAAAGAAGGTCGTCAGGCGTTGTTGGCCATCTATCACTTCGTAATGATATTTCAGGGTTGCTGGCGACACCAGGATGGTGCCTATGAAGTATTCCTTGGTCGATTGTCCGTTTATTTCGTCGTTGATGTCGTCAAGGAGTTGGCGGACTTCCTTGTCGGTCCAGACGTATTCACGCTGATAATCGGGGACTATGTAAAAGCACTCGCGAAATGCCTCTTCGATACTGTATTTATAGTTTTCGATTTTTGCCATAGTCTCTCCTGTTCAATATATTTACTTCCAACGCTGCGGTTCATAGGCCGCGAGGTACGAGCGGTCCATTGTGAAACCGCTGGTTATGTGTTTTTAACTTGCTCGAACAGTGCATCTGTAATGTCATGTATTTCATAGGAGTGATTGGTAAAGCCCACTAGAGCGTCATCAAACACTTCGATGGCAAATAGCGCTAAGGTCCGAGCCAGCTTTTTATCTATTTTTTCAGATGGTATAACCAAACTGCCATTTTCTCTTTGAAAGTAGAGTGCATTTTCCCTGGTTTGAACAAAACCTGCATTTTGAGCCATATTCATAACTCGCTGTAACTCATCCTTGCCAAGAGCGTCTTCTAAACGTTTTCCCATTGGAACTGTTGGCAAAGCCGCCATCTGATGTTTAGTTTTATGATCCATAAATATGTTACGGCCTTTTTTGTCCGGATGTTTCCCATCGGTAAAAGAGCCGATATGAGCTTTTGCAACTTCCTCACATGCTGTAATGCTCAAGAAAGCAGAACTCGGATAGCTGCCTTTCATGTATAGGGTGCATGAGTCCTGAATTAGTTGAACTATATGGTCAACAGTTTTATCCAATTCTTCGGCGCTTTGGATCAGATTCTCATCTGTTCTTGCTATGCCCTGAATAAGTTCAAATACTTCCATGGAGAATTCCCAATTTACACATAAAAGTGATTCTATAGGTCTCTGTATTTTGTCTCATGGAATTTATTAACTGGAGAGTCTAAAATTCTCCGTCATGCCGGACTTGATAAGCCTGCCCCGGCATGCAGTTAGCCGGGGGCATCCAGAGATCCTGATGCCCTGATATCTTACTGGATTCCGGCCTTCGCCGGAATGACAACAAAACAGATCGCCACTGATGATTTCAATTAATTAGGAGAACCTTGGACTCTCCAGTTATTAACCTAAAACGTGAAATTGTAATTCTTTCTTTCAAGACCAACCGCCAGTAGATCTTTAAGTCAATAAAGTTAACAACGCGCCCATGCGCCCCATAGAACTCGATCCATTCTTCAGGCAATTTCTTAAAGGAAAAAAGTATTGATGAAATCACACTATTTGACTTCCTTCACTGTAGACATGGCCGTGGCAATGAGTCCGGCGACGTCGGCTACATTGCTGGGCATGATAACCGTGTTGGTCGTCTTGGCCAAATTGCCGAACTGTACGATGTACTGCTCCGCCAGTCGCATGTTGAGCGCTTCTATTCCGCCATCATCCTTAATGGCGGCGGCCACCTTGCTGATTCCCTCGCTAGTCGCCTTTGCGATCAGTTCTATTCGTTTTGCATCGGCTTCGGCCACAAGCGTAACTTGCGCCGCCTTGCCTTGGGCCTCGTTGATCTGCTTCTGCTTTTCACCTTCTGACTGATTGATCATACTCTGCCGCAAGCCCTCCGACGTGGCGATGTTTGCCCGTTTCTGGCGCTCAGCCGTCATCTGGGCCTCCATGGCCTCTTTCACTGATACGGGCGGCGTAATGTCCTTGATCTCGTAACGAAGCACTTTTACGCCCCATGAGAGGGCTGCCTGGTCAATGGCGTCTATCACTTCCGTGTTGATTTTATCACGCTCCTCGAAGGTTTTATCCAGGTCAATCTTGCCGATGGCCGAGCGCAGGGTTGTTTGCGCCAACTGAGTGGCCGCCCGGAGGTAGTTGTCTATGCCGTAAGCGGCCTTATTCGCATTCTGGACTTCAAGGTAAATGAGGCCGTCCACCTCAACGCTGACATTATCTTTGGTGATACAGATCTGGGCGGGAATGTCCACCACCTGCTCCTTCAGACTGAATGTGTATGCGGTCCGATCCACAAAGGGGATAAGAACATGGAAGCCCGCTTCGAGGGTGCGATGGAACTTTCCCAGTCGCTCAACTATGACGGATTTTTTTTGAGGTACGATGAGCGCGCCCTTGACGAGCACGACAATAACCAATACGGCGATGGCGATCAAGGCAACGAGCGTTGTAGTCATAGGTAGTAATCCTCCTCGATTTTGGAAAAAATTGCTATTCTCGGACAGCCTCCTAGGGACGCGGGATGCCCTTAATCTTGAGGCATGCGCGATTGTCCTTGTCCACTCCCGTGATTTCAGCATCAGATCCGGCTTCGATCCGATCTTCTGAAATGGCATCCCACATGGTTCCACGAAAACGCACCCGCCCTACCCGTCCAGCTTCCAGATCGTGGTCGAGGGTTATCCGCACTCCCACGGGAACATTTCCCGAATCCTCGGACTCCTGGCCTTCGCTACGTCCGACAAAGATACGCATTGCCACCCTCCTGAGCGTCAGCAAAGAAGCGATTGATACTATTAAAAAGACGCTTACCTGCGCTGAGTAGGAGTCTGGGACGAAGGCAGCCACGGCTGCGGCGCCCAAACACCCCAATCCGAAAAAGATGATCACAAAACCGGGGACAACAAGCTCAGTGAGCATGACGGCAATACCGACCAAAAACCAGACGAGCCAAGGCGAAAATGTAAAATTCATTCATGCCTCTCTTTGTCCGTAAAATTAAACGCAAAAATGTAAAAACAGATGAAATATATTGGCCTATGAAGGAAGGTCGGCGTCAATATAGAGGATTATTAATGGACAATCAAGCGGAATATGGAAGAGAGGAATTAGGTAGTTAGGATGAAAATATCTTTTGAACCGCAAAGACGCTAAGAACGCAAAGGGGTTTGTGTTGGGCTTTTTATGATCCTGAAAGAAAAACGCAGGATCAGAAAAGCTCCAAGCCCTGACGGGCCAATACTATTGAATAAACTTGGCGTCCTTCGCGCCTTGGCGGTTCAAAAAAACTGAGCGACCCCTTTCTCCAACTTTTCCCTACACCTGCCGATATCCCGCCAAAAACTTCTTCATCTTTTCAAATACAATGGTCAGATCTTCGACATTAGGCAAAAGCACGACACGGAAGTGGTCAGGTTGGGGCCAGTTAAAACCACGGCCATGCACCATAAGCACCTTTTCGCTGCGGAGGAAATCGAGAACGAACTTTTCATCATCGTGTATATTGAACTTTTTGATATCTATTTTCGGGAACATATAAAAAGCGGCCTTCGGTTTGACACATGTTATCCCTTCGATCTGGGTAATGAGCGAATAACCGAGTTCACGCTGTTCATAAAGCCTGCCCCCAGGTTTTGTCAGATCGTTGATACTCTGGTACCCGCCAAGCGCGGTTTGGATAATAGATTGAGCCGGTACATTGCTGCACAGTCGCATGGAGGCAAGCATGTTGATGCCTTCTATATAATCCTCAGCGATCTTTTTATTGCCGCTCAGGGTCATCCAGCCCACCCGGAAGCCGGCAACCCGATAGGTCTTTGAAAGTCCGTTAAAGGTGACAAAAAGGACATCATCGGCAAGTGAGGCGAGAGCCGTATGTGTGTGGCCGTCATAAAGTATTTTATCGTAAATTTCATCGGCATACACAATGAGTTTGTGCTTTCGCGCCAGCTCGATAATCTGTTCCAGAAGCTCCCGGGGATAAAGGGCCCCGGTCGGGTTATTGGGGTTGATAACAACAATCCCCTTCGACTTTGGCGTTATCTTCTTTTTAATGTCCTCGATATCAGGATACCACTCGGCCTGTTCATCACAGACATAATGGACAGGGGTACCGCCTGAAAGGGTCACCGATGCGGTCCAGAGAGGGTAGTCCGGGGACGGGATGAGAATCTCATCGCCTTTATCAAGAAGCGCCTGCATAGCCATGGAAATGGCTTCACTGACGCCGTTTGTGACAAAAATGTCTTCGGTTTCGACATCGGAGATATTTTTCTGCTGGCAGTACTGCATAATGGCCTTACGAGCAGGAAACAGGCCTTTTGAGTTGCAATAACCCTGCGTGTTCGGGAGATTGACTATCATATCGCGTATGACTTCGTCGGGCGCAAAAAGCCCGAACGGCGCAGGATTGCCGGTATTGAGCTTGATGACGCGGTATCCTTCATCCTCCAGACGGTTCGCCTCGACGAGCACAGGACCGCGGATATCATAAAGCACATTGTCTAATTTTGACGATTTTTTTATTTTTTTCATAGTAAAACACCTGTTCAGTTCCACCTGCCGTCTGCCGATCATAAAATTTTCCAGGTGTTATATTGCGATCCTTAACTATTTACTCAAGTTTCGCACCCGAAAAAAATACACAAACGAGGGCCGATAGACTTTAGTTTTGTAAATATCAGTATAGCCTAAACTCACTTTTGTGGTGTAATAACTTATTGAAATTAGCTATAAACCCACAAAGGGAGCCATCAAATAAGTATACCACAAATTGTAAAAAGTTCAAAGGTGAAATTGAAAATTATCAAAAGTCAACGGGAGATCTTACAACTTTATAACGTTTTAGAGAGTTGCCGGAAAAACAAGTCATAAATATTTCGAAGACAGTAAAGATAATGGCCGTGAAGTCAGATCATCCAATAAGGCAGAAGGTATATCTTTGTTTTGTCCTCTTCCAGGATCTGCGCATCCTCAAATCTGCCGATAAGAACGCCGATCTTTTCCTTTTCTTTTTTGAGAAAGCTTTTTAGGCCTTTAAGGTGCCTTGCCTGTATCTTTTTGTCGCTTTTTACTTCTATCGGAAGAAGCCTGTCAGGGGTGTAGATTACTATATCCACTTCTTCCTTTGCCTTTGTCCTCCAGTAGTGAAGCCTCGCTTCATGCCTTGTCAAAGGCAGGGTGGCGTACAATCTGTCAACAATTGCGTTTTCGAAGACCATGCCGTACTGATTGAGCTTTTCAAGCTGAGAGATGCTTGTAAGGCCGAGCAGACTATTGCGAATGCCCAGGTCAACGAAGTATATCTTTGGCGTCTTGAGTATCTCGCTCTTCACATTTTTCGAATAGGTGGTCAGATTCTTAAGGATGAAAGTCTTTTCAAGGAGCATGGAGTAGCGTTTTACCGTATCCACCGTCACTTCTATCTGGGAGGCTATGTTCGAATAATTTAGAAGGTCCCCGACCCTTGAGGCCAGAAGCTCCATTACCTTATGATAGACCCAAAGCTTATCTTCCTTTACAAGGTTTCTGATATCCTGTTCAAGGTAGGTGTCCCTGTAGTTGTTTAGAAGCATCTGCTTCTTTTCCCTGTCTGTGGTGAGCGCCACCGCGGGAAGGCCGCCAAAGATCAAGCACTCCTCAAAATACTTTCGAATATTCTGCTTATGAGGCATTACTGCAGCCTGGTATTTTCTTAGCGCATTTATGTCAGGCCCTGTCTTGCCAAAGAGAAAATCCCACATATATTTTTTGTCAGGCGGTGTGAATCCGTGACCCTTGAATATCTCGGCCTCTGAAAAAGGCTGAACAGATAAGGACAAAACCCTTCCGGCAAGGCTTTCTTTTACCTGAACCTTCAATTCGAGGGAAGATGAACCGGTCAAAATCCACTTTACGGGAAGTTTCAAATCATATAGCGTCTTTATATATTCAACAAAACCCGGGAGTTTTTGCACCTCGTCAATGAAGACATAAAGAAGACGCTTTCTGTCCTCAATCTCCTCGCCCAGGAAGCGTTCCATAATTTTAAGAAAATTCCCAAAAGAGGCGGATAGATCATTTCTCAGGGAAAGATCGTCAAAGGTAAAATAAAAAATATCCTCCGGCGCGATGCCTTCCTTAAGCAGGTGGTGAATGAGCTGGAATGCAAAGGTGCTTTTCCCTGTCTGCCTTAGGCCCAAAAACGTCAGGATCTCCTTTTCCTTAAGTAATCTAACCGCCTTTTGGTGTATGTCCCGCTCAACGATGTCATCGGAAAGCTTGAATTTACCGGTTTTCCAGGCATTAAAGCTGGCAAAAAGTCTTTCGTCCAAAATACTATACCTCTCGAAATTTTGTAAAGAATATTTCGACTATAATACTTTTTCTTTTGGGTGGCAATCCAAAATTTAAGGAGTTGGAGAGGGGGTCAGCCCTTGACATGGGACCTTTTACTGGAAATCCTATCTATGTCTCTTTTTAGTGACTTACTTCTTCCTACGATTTTTTTGAATCTCTCGTTGATTTTTGCAACGGCCGAATAACTTAACCCACCAAATATCTCCCCGATCTGCAGGTTACTTAAGCTGGTTTTTCTCTTGATAAAATATATCGAAATCTTTCTATAATCGCCTTTATCCTTAAGTATTTCATCATCTCGCACTTTGAAATAATCTGCGATTGTCTTTATGATGACTTCAGCACTGAAAACGGAATCCAATTCTTTTCTATATGAAATCTCCTTTCTTTGGATCACTCCATCCTTCAGTTTGCCTAAAGCTTCTTTGATAAAAAACTTATTTCCCAGAATTGCTCCGGCATATATGTCTTTAAATGGGTTTTCCTGTTTTTCAGTTATAGCTTTTTCAACAAAAGCCTTGTACCGTCTTGCCCCGTTACTATTTTGAGAGATCATCTTTAGAATAAGATCCTTATAAACAAGATCTCCATCACCGCCTTTTAGAATATAATCTCTATAACTGCCATATGGATAGTCCTCGGGCTTTTCCACCATTTCTGCCCTGACCGGGTTAAGATGAATATACCGGCTTAGTTCAAGCAGGTAGGAGTCACGATCCACCGGTATCGCTTTAAACCTCCCTTGGAAAAGGTGGCCGTTTTTTCTTCTACGCCTATTTACATAACTGGTAGTGCGCCACGAGCGCATTTTAAATATATAAAATGTGTGTAACTGCACAAGAGATGAGGGTAGGCCCCTCGGAGTCGGCTTGCAGGAGCAGGCTCCAAACCACCTCAAGCTGCATAGGTTAAGAGCCTTTTGTGGTGAGCGTTGAGGGAAAGTCATAGCATAAGACTATGGCGAGGTAAGGTTTAAGGAGACGAACGCAAGTGAACCGCTGATGAGGTGTCGAAACTCGAATTCAGCATCAAAACCGGGGACTACCAGTACTCCGGGATAAGCTCAGGGGAAACCTGTTTACTGCCTGGGTGGTGCTCGGCATAAAGGCGGCGTGAACTTAAACTAGGCTCTTGTGCGGAACGTGGGAACCTGTCGTGCCGATGTTAAGGGAGAAACGCAAGTGGAAGCCCCACGAGTGTGAGAGTACTGATGCGGCGCACAGGGGCGGAGCAGCTCGTAGTAGCGTGGAAGTTTCTGTAATGGAGATGGAGCGAAGGGGCTGCATTGTCTAGCTTTATCTGATAGATCAACCAACGATGGGAGGAATCATTTGGGTAAGGCGAAGCCATTTAGTATTTCCAAAAAGGAGGTTTGGGAGGCTTTTAAGCGAGTAAAATCCAATGGAGGCGCTGCTGGAGTAGATAATCAGTCGATTGTAGAGTTTGAAAGGGATTTATCAAATAATCTCTACAAGCTTTGGAACCGGATGTCGTCTGGCAGCTATTTGTCTAATCCAGTTCTGAGGGTGGAAATACCTAAAGGCAATGGTGGAGTTAGACCATTGGGAATCCCGACTGTGGTTGACCGAATTGCACAGATGGTGGCCAAAGGTCGATTGGAGCCTGACTTGGAGAAGGTCTTTCATCCAGACAGCTATAGTTATAGGCCCGGCAAGTCAGCAGTTGACGCAGTGGGCGTTGCCCGAAAGCGATGTTGGCAATATGGCTGGGTTCTTGACCTGGACATAAAGGGCTTTTTCGACAACATTGACCATGAACTGTTGATGAGGGCAGTTTGTAAACACACCACTTGTAGATGGATTCGTCTGTACATTGAAAGGTGGCTTAAGGCCCCGGTCCAAATGCCTGACGGATCTTTGGTGGACTCTTATAAAGGGACCCCTCAGGGCGGTGTTATAAGCCCTCTGTTGGCGAATCTTTTTCTGCACTACGCTTTTGATCTATGGATGCAGAGGAATCATCCGGACATTTTATTTGAAAGATACGCTGATGATGTGATTTGCCATTGCAGAAGTGAAACTGAAGCAAAACGGCTGCTGTTGCAAATAATGCAAAGAATGGCTGAATGTAAGCTTGAACTGAATTTGGAAAAGACCCAGATTGTTTATTGCAGGGATTATCGCCGCAAGGGAAAGCATCCAAGAGTCAAATTTGACTTTCTGGGCTTCTCATTTCGACCCAGAGTGGTTAAAGCCGGCAATGGAAATATCTTTCTCGGATACACACCAGCAATAAGCAATAAGGCTGCTAAGGCCATGCGGGATGTGATACGCAGTTGGCGTTTACACTTGCGTAGTGACAAAAGCCTTGAGGATGTGTCCAGGTTGTTCAACCCTATCTTGCGTGGATGGGTAAACTACTATGGCAGTTATTCGAGATCCAAACTTTACCGGGCCTTAAACCCATTTAACCTGATTTTGGCGAAGTGGGTCATGAGGAAATACAAGAGGTTTAAAGGTCATCAACGCCGTGCAAGCCGCTGGCTTCTTCGGATACGTAAGAAGTCTCCTTATCTATTTGCACACTGGCAGTTGGCTTATGAATCCAAGGCTGGACAATAGGAGCCGTATGAATCGAGAGGTTCACGTACGGATCTGTGAGAGCGCAGGGGGGAGGTTCCCCTGCGCCACTCGACTAAGATCCATTCAGATAATGCATTATTTTGCTCATGTTGGCATTTGGTGTCTCGATAAGAAGGTGGTAGTGGTTTGTCATGAGCATATAACAATGTAGAAAATATCCGTATTTGTCTTGTGCATTTCGTAGATATTCCTTGAATTTTTCATAGTCAGTTTTTGAGAAGAATATGTCTTGTCGATCGTTTCCTCTTGCAGTCACATGATAGAACGCACCTTCGTATTCAATTCTTAATGGTCTTGCCATAAGCTCACATTTCATTCGATAAAATATTTTAGAAATGTCCTATGTCAAGGGCTGACCCCTTGCCCCCTCCGTAAAACCTAACATCAACACGGCGGCTTTTTGCCGTCGCTGTGAAAGCGGAGGTTATAAATCCCCTTTACGGATGACAGTTATCATATATTTGAGAGATATTCCGTAATCTCCCTTTACAACTCTCTCAATCGGATGAGGTGTAGAATTACTTTTCACCCGCCATGTCTCTTGGCTTTGAAATGTTTCTTTAGTGTTTGGATTAATAGTTTTTAGATTGGAAAAACCCTTTGATGTAGTTAAAATAAAACCATTCTCATCCAATAGGCCATATTCAAGATCGGCGTGAATTTCATATTTACTGTTATTTTCAATAGACATTTTCCAAGCCCATTCAATATCATCATAATTATCAGCTAGTTCTTTAGATACTTGCAAGAAAACATATCCATAATTGCTAACGGTAACAGATGCACCATCTTCGCCTGTAACTATAAATTTCGGTGATTTCCCAATTGATTTATGCCCAGCTTCATGGAGGTCGGCGAGACGAAGTGGTGATATTTCTGGTGGGTCGAACTCACGCCCTTTCAGCTTTAATTTCAGTTCATTTAAATCCTTCTCGTATTGCTCCTGATCAGCAATAGATAAAAAAACGTATTTATGCTTTTCATTGCTAAGTCTCCAATCACCTAAACTGAATGTAGAATCCAAACACCCAGACAAGAAAATTAATAGTAAAAAAATCCAAAATTTATTGTTAAAGTTACATGTATATTTCATCAATGCACCTTCTACCAATTGATTATAACATGGCCACCCCTTGTTCTGTGAAGAACATAGGAGGATACCTCAGACCCATTTATCGCTATTGGAGGTGCCAAATTGGCATCTCCAATCTTCCAATTCTTGCTTTGTCAGCTCGAACATAAAATCTTCAGGAAAACGATCCAATTTCCGTCTCACAGCCCTCTTTAATTGGGCGGTTTCCACCTCATAGAGTTCTGCAAGATCCCGGTCCATCATTACCTTCTTTTTACGGACGGAGTAGATTTTGTTAATGATCCTTTCTACCGGAAAAAATTCTTTCATCAGTCGGAATCCTCCTCCTAGCCTCGCCAAATTGATTGCTAAACTTTATGAAATTAAACACAAAAATGAAAAACAGATTAAATATGTTGGCCTATGAAGGAAGATCGGCGTCAATATAGGGGATTATTAATGGACAATCAAGCAAAATGTAGGAGAGATTAATCAGGGAGATAGGTTGAAGGGTGAAGTCCGAAGATGACAGTGGAAGAAAATTTTCCTGAACTCCTAAGCCGTGCCTGTAAATAATGCTTCTCTGAAAACATCGTTTGAACCGCAAAGACGCGAAGAACGCCAAGATTAGTTTCTTTTTGATTTCCTTTGCTTCGGTAGTCCAACACAAAACCCTTGGCGTTCTTCGCGTCTTGGCGGTTCAAAGGCCCTGATTCCGCCAACAGGCTGCGTCTCCGCACAGATGGACATATTTTGTCCATTCCATTCATTTCACTACAAAATTGACAAGCCTTCCCCAAAGAGATATCTTAATAGCAACCTGGCTGCAGAAAAATTTGGGGGAACATGGTGAAATGATCAATTATACTGCAAAATATACTAAAATTAGTTCGGGGTATATGGGGCAATTGGTAGAGTGGCCTGAAGTTGTCACCGAAGGTAAAGATCTCGAAACTTGCCGCGAAATGCTCCGCGATGCCTTGCATGAGATGGTTATTGCATATCAGCAGCTTGGCAAGGAAATTCCTCTTGGAAATGCACTTATTGAACAACTCCCCATAGAGGTTCAAGGTGTCAGTCAAGCGTCGTGATTTAGTACGACATCTTGAAGGTAACGGATTTCGTCTACTGAGGGAAGGAGCCAACCACTCCATCTATACGAACAACATAAAAGTGATTCCAGTAAAACGACATAAACAAATAGATAGAATAACTGCGAATGAAATCTGCAAGCAAGCAGGCATCAAACCAATATTCTGATCTTCCTCTATCGAGCGGCGTTCAACTCCTCTCGGACGACCCGTCGAATTACCTCCTCAAGCGGTTTACCTCGGTTCGGCACCAAATCAATGACTTTTCTGTCACATAAGGGCTTGTGGGTTCAGATTAAAGAAATCCGCAAGGGGCATGCCTTGCGCTCCAATTAGAAGCTTTCTGGAAACGGTAAATTCCTTTGAGAAGTAATCCATGCCGGGTAAGGTTGTCTTCTGTGCTCCGCTTTTAACTTCAATGGCTGTAAGCTGCTTTCCCCGGCTAAGGACAAAATCAACTTCACGATTGCGGCCTGCCCAGTAATAAACCTTTATATCCGTTCCTTCAGTCCCGTTCACAAGCGCGGAGCCTACTGCCGACTCGACGATCCTGCCCCAGAACTCCGGGTTCCGCCTGGCCTCATGAAAATTGAGGGGTGAAGAGGCGGTCAGGAAGGCATTATTAAGCACAATAAGCTTAGGACTTGAGCCTCGCTGTCTTGCCGCGCCTCCGGCATATTTTGGCAATCCAACAATAAGTCCTGCGCCATGGAGTAATTGCAGGTAGTGAGCCAGTGTTACCGTATTTCCGGCATCCTGCAATTGCCCCAGCATTTTCTGATATGAAAGAATCTGGCCGGAATAGTGACAGCCAAGATCAAATAGACGCCGCAGAAGGGCCGGCTTGTCAACCCTTGTCATGAGCAGAACATCGCGGGAGACTGTTGTTTCAATGAGAGAATCGTGTATATATCGTGCCCATCGCTTACGGTCCTCGGTAAGCGTCACAGCCCCTGGATATCCTCCATAATAAAGGAATTTCTCAAGATCCCATCCAAAGGCGTCGCGCATCTCAGGAAGGAGCCAGTGGGTGGCAGGCGTCGTCTCGAACCGTCCCGCAAGGCTTTCAGTAAGCCCCTGCTGAACAAGTAGCGAAGAGGAACCGAGAATAAGGACATGAAGCTCCAGTTTTTTTGCCGTGTCCTGGTCCCAGAGGTATTTCACTGCCTCTGACCAGCCGGGTATCTTTTGTATTTCATCAAGGATCAAAAGCCCCCTTCGGTTTTTCTTGCCTCCCCCGATCATAAGCCGTGTATTGTCCCATTGCTGCTCTATCCATGTGCGACTTTTTAGGGCAGGTTCATCTGCAGAGGCATAATGGGTTTCTCCGGGATACTCTTCCATAATCTGGCGGGCAAGGGTGGTTTTTCCACACTGTCTGGGTCCTGCAAGGACCTGCAGAAACCGCCTTTGTTCTGTCAGTCGTGCCAATAATATGTTAAAGCAAGGTCGCTTATACATTTTTGTCTCACGCAGCTCCTATTACAATTTACTCAGGATGATGAGCAAATTTACTCGCAACAAATAGTATTTGTCAAGCCACTATTTGTAATCCAATGTCATTAAGTTAAGAGGCATTTACCACAGAGATGTTTGCTTGTTTCAGCCAATCGGGAGACGGCGATTGGCTGAAAACATAATGCCTGTCGGCTGAAACTGAAATCGTTTCCGTGGACGTAAGATCAGTCCCGCCGTTGACTATTGATAGCTGTCAACAAGAGTCAGCGGCAGATCAGAGGTCCTTTTAACGGGTTATTTACTTTCTTAGGCGTCAGGCGAGCACCGCCTCAATCAGGCTGGGACCGCGCTCAGCAAGCGCTCGTTTAAATGCATCGGCGAGTTCTCTGTCAGTGCTCACACTGCACGCCGGAACGCCGAACCCCCTCGCCAGCGCAGCCCAGTCGATCACCGGTCGTGTGAGATCAGTGAGCGCATGTGCCTTGGGCCCCGGCTCTGCGATACCGGCGCGAGCAAGTTCTACCTGCAAGATGCGGTAGCGGCGATTTGCGCAAACCACGACGGTCACGTCCGCACTCTCTCTCGCCATTGACCAGAGCGCCTGTAATGTGTACATACCGCTCCCGTCGGCCTGAAACGCGATGACCCGCCGGTCCGGGCATGCAAGTGCGGCGCCGAGCGCATTGGGCAGGCCCTGGCCGATCGCCCCCCCTGTGATGAAGAGCATCGTGTGCGGTAATGCGTTGAATGCGTGCACTGCATTCCAGGTTAATCCGGTAGTGGCGGCCTCGTTCACCATGATTGCATTTTCAGGCATGAACGCCGCCATAGCGCGACATAAGGTATCAGCGTCGAGCTGTCTGCCGCTAGGCTTGAAGCTTGCCATGTCACGTGGTAATGGGGTGGCGGCGGTTGGCGCGTTCAATTCGTATGCAAGCGCCTCAAGTGCATGAGCGGCATCGACGCCCGCATCCGGGTCAGCAAGCGTGCAAAGCCTTGCACCTTGGGGTTCAAGCCGTGAAGGCTGATCCGGATAGGCAAAAAAGGCCACCGGCTCTCGCGCGCCCGCAAGCACCAGACTCGTTACTTTTGCTAGGGCCTCGCAAGCCTGCTCAGGGAAATAGGGCAGAGCGGGAAAAGCGGGCAGGTGCCGGCCACATTCCAGGACAGATGGAAAGGTCTCGATCCACACGCCGCAGGCCGTGGCGACCGCTACCCGCGCTGCGGCCCGCAGTCCACGCGCGGTAAGTGCATTGCCGCCAAGCAGGATTCCACCTCCACCCTTGCGCAGCAGGTCCGCCGCCTCTCGGATGGCGGGACTGGAGGCCTCGCGTAGCACAGGAAGCGGGGTCGCGGAGAGTGGCTCAGGCCCCGGTTCCCACTGACAGTCAGCAGGAATGATCAACGACGCCACGCGCCCCGGCGGCCCGAGTGCGGCCTCCACTGCGGCAAGGCTCGCCTCCGCCATCTCGTGTGAAGACTTGACGGTGCGGGTCCAGCCCACGCTGCCGCTAAGCGCCGCGATATCCGATGTGAGCGGCGCATCGAAGGCGAGATGTCGGGTAGCGTGATCACCGATCCAGTTGATGACCGGTGTACGTGCACGCCGCGCGTTATGAAGGTTCGCGATACCATTGGCAAGGCCGGGACCGAGGTGGAGCAACGTCGCGGCCGGCCGTCCAGTCATGCGTGCCCAACCGTCCGCGGCGCCGGTGCAGACGCCCTCAAACAGTCCCAGCACGACACGCATCCCAGGTATGCGGTCGAGCTCCGCGACAATAGGCATCTCGGTGGTGCCGGGGTTTGCGAAACACACCTCCACGCCTGCGCGCAGGGCGGTGTCAACTAGGCTGAATGCACCTGTTCTCATAAGATTTTCTCCTCTGCTTTACTTTGGTTTCTGCTTTCCCGTACTGTGGTCCTATCCGCGGCGCCTTCTTTCTTGGCCGTAAGCGTCCGCAGCGAGCATGGCATCGAGGACCTTTCGGGGAGTGATAATGCCCGCTTCGTGATGGATGGGCTGGTCCGGGGCGCAAGTTCTTTCAGCCACCTCCATCAATTGTAACCGGTCGGCATTTCCAAGGCCGATGTCTGCAAGCGTGGTGGGCAGGCCGATGTCCTCACAGAATGAGAAAACGGTTGCTGCCTCGTCCGGCGACGCCTCTGTAAGTTGGAGACCGGCCAGGACGCCAAAGGCGACTTTTTCGCCGTGATAGAAAGAATGGGTTTCCGCTAATGCAGTAAGACCATTTTGAATGGAATGCGCGGTCGCCAACCCCGCGCTTTCAAACCCGATTCCGCTCAACAGGATATTTGCCTCTACAATACGTTCCATGGCTGGAGTGACAAGGTGCCTCTCGCCAGCGAGTTTAGCGGCGACACCATAGCTCAGCAATGTTTCATAACAGAGCTTGGCGATGCCCAGCCCTACCGCTGTGCCATAGCCGCCACATTCGTTAGTCGACTGAGTGCGTTCGCAGGATCTGGCCTCGAACCACGTCGACAGCGCGTCTCCCATGCCGGCCACCAGAAACCGTATCGGAGCCGCCGCGATGATCCCCACGTCAACAAGCACCGCCGCCGGGTTTGTTTTTTGATAGCACACCGAATCGAAAATCCCGTCTTTTGAGTACAGCACCGCGCATCCGCTGCATGGAGCATCGGTCGAAGCGATCGTGGGGGCTACGATCACAGGTACGCCCGCCCGGTCAGCGGAAATTTTTGCCGTGTCAATGGTCTTTCCACCGCCCATGCCGACAATAACATCCGCACGCGTTTGTGTGATGACTGAGGAAAACCTGCTCAATTCATCCTCACAGCATTCGCCACGGAACACTTCGATGGGGATGGCCTCAGCCCTCCAGTCCACCCCGCATTCTGGAAGCACCTTTTCCTTTACCGAGGGCGAGGCCAATATCAGCCCCTGCTTGCCCAGCAAACCTATCAGTGAGGGCAATTCGCTTATAGCACCAACGCCTTGGATATATTTTCCGGGAAATACTGCTTTTTTAAACATTGAGTCCTCCTATAAAGAAAATACATCTATCTATATGAAAGTGTTACACAGATATAATTCAAGTTTTACTCGGCCGACCATAGATTTCCCTATTCCCACAGGTAGATGGGGAATTCAACGAAGTTCTCAGTAAGAGAACTTCGTTTTTCTTGCAGTGGAGATTTATTTTCTTTTGACCGAGTTCCTCTTAATGGGTGACACCTTTCTTAAGCCCCAGATGAGACGGCGGATTTAATTCTAAATCGCGCATAAGAGATTCTAAATCTTGCATCTTGACGCCTGTCAGGGAAGCTGTAATGAGCGGGGTTCTGACGGCTCAACCATTGTTTTTTTTGCATAGGCGTCCTCGGCTCGCCAATAAACGACCTTGTCGCCGTCGTCTTTTTTCTTTAAAGTCGATAATGTGCTCTTTGTGAAGGAAGCACTGGTTTGATCTGATTTTGGCTTAATGATTATACGGCTTTTTTTGTCATTAAAATCGCCGGTCGTGCTTATCACCACACACGGTTTTTCCGCAATCCACGGTGATCCAAAAGTGAAAGTTAACAGTTCACCTTCTGCCAAAGAACGGCCACTATCCGGAGCTTCCGAGACCATTTGCTGAATGTCCCAGCTCAGCGTTCGGCCAATAGACACCATGCCGGCATCTTTTCCCTGTCCTATCACTCTCCAGGAAAGCAGGCGGTTATTATCGTCCTTGCTTAAGACCTTAAACCAGTCCTTTTTAGCCATTGGAACGAACCACTTGTATTTATCGGGTGTAAGGGTCCCCGTGCTGCGCCTGTTCGCGAAATCACCATCCATTGCAATCTGCAAAACAGTTTTCGATACCTCCGGCATCTGCGCCCACCTGAACGTGCAATCCTCGAGTGTATCAAGATTGGCGCCATCCTCAGGTGAGCAAAGGCAGACCGGTTCAAAATCCTCAACAAGCCCAAGCAGCTCTGCCTCAACCTCCTCTTCTATATCTGCCGCCTCGTCCATCTGGTCGCAAACAGTGCTCCAGTCGGGATTGAGCGTGCTGTTTATACTTTCCCATATTTCACACGCCTGCTCGAACCGCTCGGCCATGTCCGAATGACCTGCGCTATCCAGAAACCCGATCATATATGAACGCCAGTTGGCATGTATGGAACGCAACCACGAGTTGAATACCGTATCGCCGTCGGCGCCGTTTCGTATCATTTCGGCGGCAGCGCGTATTGCATCAGGACCGGTTGGTGATTTCGACTTGTTGGTCATTTTGATATCGCGGCTAAGCCACGCCAATATCCAGTCATTATCCAGCCGGACGGGGTCAGTGGTAAGCCAGAGCATAAAACACTCATTGCCCGGATACTTGGGGTCTACATGAGCGATTCCCGTCCAGGCAGAAATAAAATCAGCCCAGCTGAGGTTGACATTTTCGTTCTCTCCATTCGAGAAGCCGTTTTCGCAATAATAAATACTGGTTGCGTCGTATCCGTGAACAACCACGAAATGACTTCCGTGATTACCCCCATAAAACGGCAGCTCCGCTGTATCAACGTGGACCTGGACAGGCGTTCCTGCCGCGAGTAGCTCTTTGATCCGTTTTACAGCTTCGTCTGTGGTATTGAAAGTGGTAAGTGAGTCGGCCTGTTTTGCGATACCATAAGGCTTACCTCCAACCGGCTTCCACGCCACCGCATAACCAAGCCCGAAAAGACGAGCCGCGTCCACGCGTTTGCCCATATTGAGAAACCTGGGGTGGTCCACCAGAACCCGGTTTTTTCCTGAACCAACCCATGCCGCCTGAGTGCAGACCCCTGCTCGCACCACCACCTCGGCAGGCGTTATCGTCGGGTCTCTCTGTATAACAAGTTGGCCGAAACTGGCAACCTCACAATTGCCTGGCGCCCATCCGACATTCTTCACTCCCGATACCGAAGCCGAAACCGGCGGATCTGCGATTGCTGCTGAAATATTGCAAATAAGAATTGCTGCTAATACTGTGAGGGAGATTCGGCTTATCATATTTTTACCTCTTTTCTTCTATAGAAGGAGAATGGCCAGCAGGACGATTAAACCTGATAGGAACCGACCCAAGGCCTTTATAGCCAGTTGACCCCGCGAAAGTTGACATTTGATCATATTAATCAATTTCCCCAACGGATTTGGTCCAAGAGATGTTTATCGCCGTAACAGCTTAGTGGTTTTGGTAGATTAGAGGATGAGGGTTTTTAAAATCAAGATGAATTGTATAAGGCTGCCAAGGAAATTGCCGTGTCGGCAGTAAATAGTCTAGGATGAAGGTTTAAGTCTGAACGTTACAGTGATGTTTACCTTTTTAAGAGATTTAATAATCCACTGGACCTTTCAAGTTTCATGGCTCCTCCAACTAACTACTTATTTGAATTGTCAAACTCATAAAAGACCGCTTGTGATTTGCATGTAATTCTGATAACCCTTAATCTCCATAATGATTAATTTCTATTTGTTTTTGATTCTGGCAACAATGACAGCGATCATAGCAAAGGCGGGAATCAACTCCCGCCAGGAGCCGAGCGCCAAAGGCGTGGAAAGACACATGACAAGCACCCCCAGGTACATAGGAAGACAAGGAACGGATTTTCAGCAGACCGAAGGTGTGGCATATTCGGCAGACGGCACCCCGATCGGATTCGTCAAACTTGGCAGTGGACCCAGCCTGATTATCGTTCATGGCAGCCTGAGTACCGGCCGGGAGTGGTTGCCGGTCGCCGCCGCGATTGCCGACAGATTTACTTGCTATCTTATGGACAGGCGTGGGCGTGGGCTAAGCGGAGATTCTGGGGAATACTCTCTGGAAAAGGAATTGGATGACATTAAGGCTATACTTGACCTGGCTGGCTCCAGTCCGTATCTTTTGGGCCATTCGTACGGGGCTATCTGTGCTCTTGAAGCAGCTAATAGATTTTCTGTTTCAAAGCTTGTTCTTTATGAGCCGCCCATACCTGTTCACAGCCCTGTGCTCGGTCCTGAACTCAATGATTGTCTGTCTGCGGCGGAGAGAAACCAACTTGACGAAGCTCTGGCAATCGGGCTGCGAGGCTTGCTCAAGATGTCGGAAAGGGAGGTTGCGGCTCTGAGAAGAATGCCTATGTGGGCTGAGATGACAGCTCTTACGCCCACTTGGATACGCGAGCTGGAGGTATTAAAGCGGCTCGAATTCGGCGTTGCCCGGTTCGTCACGATTGTATCCCCAACACTGTTACTGATTGGTACGGTTAATCCACCACACCACATAGAGGCCTCCCGCGTGCTTGAACAAATACTGCCCAGGGCGCGATTGGTGGAACTAGTCGGGCACAGTCATCAGGGACACCTGACGGCTACCGCCAAATTTGCCCATGCTGTCGCAAAATTTTTGAGTGAATCGTACTGATTTCCTGGCCGTCTCACACTTGAACTGGGGTAACCTACCCAAAAAGTGGCTCTCAATAATCCGGCATTCTTTCTTGCGGGCAAGTACTTGAAATAATTCTCCCAAACGGGGCCGAGCCTCTCCAAAGAGCGCTTTTTTTCGTATTTTGGGCATAAAAACCACATGATACTTGCAGTCCCATCTTGAATGGGATAAACTCTTGTAAAATTCTCAAAAGACATTCTCATGTAGCATTTGATATTCCCCAATCAAGTCACAGGGGGATGGAGAGCACTCAACTTACAAATCTTTTCAAGTCTCACTGGTAGAAACAGTGGCTTACCCTATGTTCAGTTATAAACCTTTATTTTATGGAGGAATAACATGAAAAGAGCAATATTCATAGCCCTTTGTTTATCCGTTTTGGGTTCAGCCCAAACTGCCACCGCCCAAATTTCATTTAATATTAACTCGTTTATTGGTGCAAAAATGCTTGATGATGAGGACTGGGGAAAATATGACAATCAATTTGAGTTTGGAATAATGGGCGACATCAAAGGAGAAGAATGGCCATTCAGTCTGGCGGCCAATATCCTTTACTCAAGTGAAAGCGAATCGGATTACGATGATACCTGGCATCATCACGATTACTCATACACCTACTATGCTGAGGATGCATCTACCACTGAGTTCAACCTCGGGATAAAAAAAATTTTTCCCTTGCCCTATTCATGGAATATTTATATTGCCGGCGGCGGGGCTGCAATTTATGGCAGTGTGGAGGTAACCAGGGAGATATACATTGACGACGGTGATTACTGGGATTGGGACTCGGATACGGAAGATGATATCGGATTCGGATACTGGGGCTCAGCCGGAATCTACAAGACACTGTGGAAGCATCTTAACATTGGTCTGGATATTCGATATTCCAGCGCTGAGGTCGAGCTATATGACGTGGATCGTGAGGCCGGTGGCTTGCACGTGGGCCTGATATTAGGATATTGCTGGGACGGCAACCCGACAGAATAGACCGGAACATATTATAATTATAATGTTATGGGAGGTTGTTATGAACTATGAGAGTCTTCTTGAACTGGTTAAAAAAAGGCGAAGCATCCGATGCTTTAAACCTGACCCCGTTCCTGATGAGTACATAGAAAAAATCATTGATGCTGCCCGTTGGGCACCATCGGGATTTAACATGCAACCTTGGGAGTTTGCGGTAGTCAAAAAACCGAAGTTGAAAGAAGAGATTGTCAAGCTGATCGGCGAGGGTTTTTTACAATTTAAAGAAATGGAGACAACAAGAGAACCTTGGCAGGGTGCACTATGGAAGCTCAACATAATGAATAAAAAGGGCATGGATTTTACAAAAGCACCTGTTTACATTATCCTGTTAGGTGATCCTAGAACTAATGCTGGATTGCCCATGGGGATCAGATTTGATCCGAATCTTTGCCAGTCGGTTTACAGGGACAGTCTTGCAAGTGCTTTTTTATATATGCATTTAGCTGCCACGACACTCGGGCTTGCTTCTCAATGGGTATCTGCGATCAAGTTGCCATTTGTACATTGCATGGTTAAAGATCTTTTGGGCATCCCAAATTCAATGGAAATCCATGACATGATGGCGCTGGGCTATCCCGCAATTAGGCCAAGCCGCAAGTTTCTGCGGAATACAGAAAAAATGGTCCATTATGACAAATGCGATAAAGACGATTTCAGGACTGATGAAGAAGTCCGTGATTTTGTGAAAAGATCCCGTAGCTGGACCATCGGAGTCCTGAGTAGATCTCCGGATTAAGTTTAAGGTCAGGGTATAGTACGATGACATTGATATCCTGGATGACACTTATCGGCATATGCATCATGGGGGCCATGTCACCAGGCCCAAGCCTCGCGGTTATTCTCCAGAATCGATTGCAACGCAGTCTTAGAGATGCTCTCTTTGCAAGCTGGGCGCATGCCGCAGGAATCTTCACCTGGGCCTTGGCAGCCAGCACCACTCTGGGCACCATATTAAAGAATATACCCGCACTTAAGACCTCCCTGACCCTGGCCGGTGCATTTTTCTTGATTTATCTGGCGATCAAGTCCTGGGGACGTCATAACAGCGATTACAGTGCTCAGAACGCTCAGTTACCAGCCGCATGGCTCAGTGGGCTGAGTATCTCCCTGCTCAATCCAAAGGTATTTGTCTTTTTTACTGCACTGTTTTCGCAGTTTATTCCGGAAGGAGTAAGATTCATTACCCTATTGGGCTTGGCAACGGTTGTAGGATTAGTTGATGGAACATGGTATAGTTCTGTTTCACTGCTCGTAGGCCATATCGGACTTGAAAAGATGCTGAGCCGCCACGGCGTGTTACTTAACCGAGCCGCTGCTGGTTTTTATCTGATCATCGCAGTCCTTTCCCTAGGTCAGGTCGCGGGTTTAACGGCATGATTGGTTTGCTGATTACGGTACAAATCAGCAACATTTCCCCCTCCGGCCCCCTGTAGACGTCAGTCTCATGCCTTTTTAATGACTTTTTTAGGTTTTGCCCAAAAACGTGTGTCATAGCCTGGTGTACCATTTTCGGCATAAAAAGTTCTTGACAAACAAAAATTAATCCATGACTATAGTTGCATTGTGCAACTATTGCAATATGAAACCATTCAAATTATCCTAAAGGATAGATTATGGATAGAAAAAAGATAGAACTGTTTAGAAAAAACGCACGGTACCTAGGAATCCTATTTGAACTCCATCAAAAGGAGTTGACCAATAATAATGGCATGCCGCTTGATCAGTTTCATATGCTTTTTACAATAAATGAGCTGGGAACCTGCTCAATGGTTAAACTGGCTGAGGAGCTCTCAATGACCAAGAGCAAAGTCAGCCGTGCAATAAACAATCTGGTTAAGGCGGGATTTGTAACCCGTGAGGTTGATTCTGAAAACAGACGGTACGCAATTTTAACTTTAACAAAACAAGGCGAAAAGTTAGTCCAACACATTAATAATAAAAACAACGTATTTTTTGAGAGCATTTTATCTGAATTTCCAAAAGAGAAAGGGGGCATGTTTGTCGATAACTTTAATGTTTTTGCGAAGTTGTTCAAGGAAAGATTAACTGCTCAGGCTGGCAGGTGACAGGCTGAAGCAAGACTGAAGGGAAATGTGATTAAACTGAACAGTTCCATGTCGCATTTTCGGACAAGAATCGGGTAGCCAGTTATTTGTCAAATATTTTACCTTCAGCCTTGGGATTTCATTCTATCCACCTGAATAGTTACAAAAACCAACTTGTTTTTATAGGGGTCATTTTAACTGATTATCCTAAAAGCTGGAGGAAAAATGGAAGCCTCAAGAAAACATCACCCATTACACAAAGAATTGACGGCAATTGTCGGAGATAAGTTTGTAACAGATGAAGAATTTGCTTTATGGTCTGTTTCACACGATTCAAGCCCTTTTCCTGGAAAGACGTCTGGAATAATTGTTCTACCTGGTTCAGCCCAGGAGGTCTCTGAGATCTTGAGCCTGGCAAATATTACAAAGACGCCTGTGATTCCAAGGGGAGGCGGGGCGTCTCTTTTTGGATTTCCCACAGGTGTGCCTGGCAGAAACATTATAATTCAATTGACAAGGCTAAATAAGCTTATTGAAATTAATAAGGAAAATATGACTGTCACAGCCCAGGCAGGTATTACCACAGGTGAGCTGTCGGCAAGAATCTGGAAAGAAGGATTCCATATCCATACTGTTCATACGCCACTGTACAGTGATACCATTGGTGGTTTATTAGCCGGCGCAGGGGGCGGTGGATTTCCAATGGAAGCGGCATCCGCCGGGTGCATCTGGCAGTATGTTCTTGGACTCGAGGTCGTGCTTCCAAATGGTAATATAGTAAAGACAGGTGCCGGGTCAGGGACAAATATATTCAGAGAAAAGACCTTTGACAGGGTATTCAGCGCTCCGGATATGACAGGTATGTTTATTGGTGATGGAGGGATCTTCGGCATAAAAACTGAGGTTACAATGCAGATAGTTCCTCGGCCGGATGTTTTTGAAGTCGGGGGGTTTGTCTTTGAAGAAATGGAGAGTCTATGGAAAGGCATGTCTTCTTTGATGAACATAGAACCCTTACCCTACAGTCGAATATATGGAATGGGGCCGGAAGGCTTTAATGCCCGCACAGGAAGAAGTGGAAATGAATGGGCACTTTTATATGGTGTGCTTGGCTACAGCCGGGAAGAGGTCGGATATAAGAACGAACTAATTAAGGGGCATCGCACATTTGTGTGGGTGACCCCAATATGTTGTGGTCATGCATTGATGACCTGGAATGCCGCTGGTTTTCTTCTCGGATAGAGATCAA
>LT984854.1:903135-906319 GCA_900258555.1 uncultured Desulfobacterium sp.
TCATCGCCTTAAAACTACGCTAACTCATTCCGGTCAGAAAAACAATAATCCGACCACAACATATTGGGGGCACCCACACAAATGTGCGATGCGGCCTAATTAAAAAAACTTGTAACAAATTCGGAGGCAAGAGCTTGCCGGATGGTTATAGGGAGATCTTGACTGATTTGGGCCAAATAGATCCAAAATCACATCGTGAGATGGGAAAGCGGTCTTCAATGGGTATGTGGGCCTTCATGGAGGAGTTTGCCTCAAAAGAAGGATTCTTCGAATATTATAAAACTACGCGCGAGTACACAGATAATGTATTTAAAGAAGAAAGGCTTGCTGAATACGGCTGCAAGAGATTCGACCTCATTATCCCTTTTGGACATACCAGTGTTTACGTAGGAAACAATATCTTTTACGATCAAGGGCGTCCTGAACTGAGGGAAAAGCTTCTTAAAGTTGTAAAAGAGCATACTGAGTTTGTGACCAAATTGGGTGCCTCAATGGATGTTCACCAAGGTTTTGCAGCAGAAGTCATGGCATCATACTGGTCACCAACATTTTATAACTTTATGCAAGTAATAAAACGTTCAATTGATCCAAATAATATCTTATGTCCAGGTTTATGGAAGCTATAGGAGGGTAGAATGCTCGAAAAATACCGATACAATGTATACAGGTGTACTAGATGTGGCGTCTGCCGCGCAAAATATAATGAAAATGTACATTACGTCTGTCCTGTATTGGAAAATACAGCAGGTTTTGATCATTATTGCGGGAGAGGTAGAATAGCTACAGCAAAGGGTATATTAGAAGAAAAATTTGGATATTCCGATGCTCTAATTGATGTGATCTATGCATGTCTTTGCTGTGAGAACTGCAGAGAACAGTGCGGATCGGTTGATCCTGAAACAGATAAGCCTCTTATTGACACAGCACGCATCGTTAGAGCTATGCGGGAAGAGATCGTAGAACTTGGAAAGGCTCCCAACGTAATGTCAGAGCTTGCAAAGGTCGTGGCGGAAACAAAGAACACTTTTGGGGGGTCCTTAGAAAAGAAAAAAGCGTTGGCGCAAAAATTTAATCTTCCGGATGCAGGAAAAGTAGTCTTTTTCTCGGGTTGCTATTCTGTTTTCAGAAATCCAAAGGAGGCGGAAGATACCATTAAGATTCTAAAAGGTGTTGAGGATAATCTTGCATATCTTGGTGATTCAGAATGGTGCTGCGGCGTTATGCAGTACTGGGATGGCAATACCAGTGTCATGAGAGACATGGTATACCACAATATTGAAATGATAGAAAAATCCGGTGCAGATAAAATTGTAACCGCCTGTTCAGGTTGTTATGACACGATAAAAGACATTTACCCGGAAATCATTGAAGATAAACTGCCTTTTAGAGTCCTTCATCTTTCAGAATATCTGGCCGACCTCATAGATCAGGGAAGGCTGAAATTCAAAAATAAAATTAATAAGACGGTAACCTATCACGACCCATGCCACTTGGGTAGACATGCAGGTATTTATGAACAACCAAGAAAGGTTATAGAGGCGATCCCTGGTATAAAACTTGTTGAGATGGAAAGAAACAGAGGCTCTGCCTTTTGCTGTGGAAGCGGGATTGGATCGGTAAGAGCAACTCATCCTAAAATGGCGCTTCAAATTACGCACAGTAGAGTAGACGAAGCAGCGGCGACAGGAGCGGAAGTTGTGACCTCGGCATGCCCGATGTGTGTGGAACAGTTAGAGCTTTCAGGAAAGAAAAGAAAAATGGATCTGGAGTTTATAAATCTTCCTGCGTTGGTTGCTCAGGCCATGGGGTTATAGTACAAGTAATTGTATTTTGTTGCCTGTTGAAGGCTACTTGTGGCGTAAAATTACTTATCACGAAAACACCGAATATAATTAGAAAAAGGAAATAATATGACGGAGATTAGCGGATACGATATGCCTGATGATTTGTATTATCATAAGGAACACACATGGGCCAGGGTTGAATACAAAAAGGTCAGGGTAGGTGTAACTGATTTTGCTGCAAGATCGGCCGGTGATATCGTTTATGTGGACCTGCCGTTTGAGGGAGATGAAATCAAACAGGGGGAGCCCTTTGGCAAGATGCAATCAGCCAAATGGATCGGTGAGCTATATGCGCCGATAAGTGGTGAGATTGTTTCAGTAAATGATGTCCTGGACCGCAAACCAACCCTGATAAACGAGAGCCCGTATGAATCCGGCTGGATAATTGTTATACGGCCGAGTAACCTTGAAGAGGAACTTAAGGATCTGATGACGCATGAGACGGGGCTGGCGGATTGGTTAAACAATGAGATAGAGAGAGTTAGGGCCGAAGCAGAAGGGGTGTAAAAATATCTGATGTCCCTATATGAAGACATTGCAGCAATTGTCGGGAAGGAAAGGGCAACCGAAAGCAACCTGGATCGTATCTGCTATGGTCATGATCTGGCTCCCCTTCCCGATGAATTACTTAAGGGACTTGGTGTGTCTAAGCCCGATGTAGTTATAAGGCCCGATAAGGTATCACATGTTGTAGATGTGATGAAATATGCTCTTCGGAGAAATGTTCCCGTTACACCAAGGGGAGGAGGTTCATGGGGGCTTGGAGGAGTTCTTCCCATTGAGGGAGGAATTGTTATTGATCTAAGCGGCATGAATCACATTATAGAATTAAACACTGAAGATGAGTATGTAACAATAGAAACAGGGTTAGAGTGGAAGCGCCTGTCCGATAAGATCAAAAAGCATGGCTTCCATGTGGGCGCTTATCCTACAAGTGCTCCTGTTGCAACAGTGGGCGGTTATATCTCAACAGGAGGTTCTTCCGGAATAGGTGTCAGCCAGTACGGGACGATCGGTGATCAAATTATATCTCTTAAGGTAGTTCTTCCGGATGGAAGGGTTGTAAAGACCAACCCTTGGGATTCATGGTTCTTTGTTGGGTCAGAGGGGACTTTGGGAATCGTTTGTGAGGCAACCCTTAAGATTTTCAAAAACAATATAATTAAACACATGCTGTTCGGCTTTGACAGCCTTGATGCGGGACTGGAGGCGATCATAAAACTGGGCCAATTAAACCCTTATTATTTTGCCGCATCGCACATTTGTGTGGGTGCCCCCAATATGTTGTGGTCGGATTATTGTTTTTCTGACCGGAATGAGTTAGCGTAGTTTTAAGGCGA
>LT984854.1:908514-916353 GCA_900258555.1 uncultured Desulfobacterium sp.
TCAAAAGCAAGAAGGGGAGCCGATTCCTGATGATAGTCGATTTGAAATCGACCCCTCATAAAACCCCTCGACTTATAGTCGAGGGTGGTTTAGTTTCCAAAAATGCCTATATCTGCGCCAGTTGCGGCTTCTGTCGTTTTGGGTGCCCTGTATCCAAAAAAGTCGGTTTTGAAAGCCAGACCGCAAGGGGAAGGATGTATATTCTGAAAAAAATTCTTGATGGCGAACTGGAATATGAAAGTGATCTTATAGAATCATTTTATGCATGCGCATTATGTGGAAATTGCAGTGAGATTTGCCCAGCAGGTGTCGATTATATTGAAATTGTCTCAGAGTTAAGAAAACTGTTCGTAGAATCCGGAATGCTTCCGGAATCACAAAAATTATTGAGAGACAATCTAACAAAATACGGAAACCCTTTTTCTAAGGAAGAAGAAAGGGGGGTATGGCTTCCTTTGACATACCGGGAACCAAGGAAGAGTAAAAATCTATATTTCATTGGGTGTTCATCTTCATATTCTTCCACCAGGATTCCCAAATCTATTATGAGAGTTCTGGAGGCTGTTAAATACGATTTTATTGTAATGGGAAACCTGGAAAACTGCTGCGGGGAGCCTCTTTTCAGAATGGGTGAAGAACAGAAGGCAGATGAGTTTATGGAGCGAAATGTCGAAAAATTTGATCAGCTTGGTGTTGAAAATATTTTTGCTTCCTGTGCAGGATGTTATAAGACTCTCAAAAACAGATATCCTAAGAGATTTAATGTACTGCACATAACCCAACTCCTCCAGCAATTAGTTGAACAGGGGGAGCTTGTATTCAAAAAGGAATTTCCACGTAAGATAATTTACTTTGATGGATGCGACATAGGAAGGCATTGCGGAACTTACGAAGAACCCAGGAATTTACTGAAGGCAATTCCCGGAGTTGAACTGCTTGAGTTTGATTACAACAGGGATGAGGCCATGTGTTGCGGAGGCCCTTTTGCTGCAAGTGCTCCGGAACTTGCCGCAAAAATAGCCGAAGACAGGGTTAGAGAAGCAGAGGAACAGGGCGCGGATATCATTGCCGTCGCCTGCCCAACATGCATGGTTAATTTGAGGGATGGGGCAAGGAGGGCCGGAATTGAAATGGAAGTCCAGGATATAACAATGTTGTTGCCAAGGTTAGTAGGGTGAACAATTGAAAGACGTGCTGACATGGATAGATGAAGGCATTGTTGAGATAAAGGGTGAGGCGACTTTTAATGAGGTTAATGCCGAAATGGGAGGATATTGTCTTCCTGTTGAACCATTGAGCGCTGAGAGGACGATCAGCCAGTTTATTAAGGAAGGCGGGATAGGGTATAATTCAATGGAAAAAAGAACCTTCGCCTCTTCAATATTTCAATTATCATCATCAACATCTTCCGGAATAAAGTTTACCTATGGCAGCAAATATAAGACCCTTTATAATGCAGGATATCCATTGCACAGGATCATTGGGTGTCCATTATCCTCAATAAAAATTCCCCAAAAATTTGGACAGGTAGAAAAAGTGATATTGCCTGTAAATAAAAATGAAAACGTCGAAGTTATCTTCCAAACTATGGGGCTTGATCAATTGCATGCAAATGATAATGCATCCAATATCTTTTTTGTTAATGAATTCGGTGCAGAACTTATGGGGTTAAAGGGAGAAGGGATCGTCAAAACTTACCGGTTCGGGCACGCGGAGGATAAAAGACCAGAAGATAAAGTATGGGAGAAAAGATTTTTGGAAGACCTGATTCCTGCTGATCATAACGCCCTGAAGGTCCTTACAATGAAAAGCGGGCTTGCGGAAATATACAAGATTTTCAACGAAAACGCTCACGGCCTTTTTTTCGCGTTACGGGTACATAATGGCATCCTGCTTTTGATGTCCGGCAAAAGAGGGTACCTTGATAAGCTCAGCCAAAACATACGGCGCATCCCTCTTACATTTGAAATAAGGGCTTGATAATGAAGACCTGGCGGTTATTGGACACAGGTGTCTTAAGCGCAGCAGAAAACATGGCCTTAGATGAGGTGATATTAGAGGCAAGAAGTAAAAACTTTGTTCCCAATACACTTCGTTTGTTACAATTTAATCCTCCAGCAGTCCTGGTTGGTTACTATCAAAGTGTAGAGCAGGAAGTGAGGATGGATTTCTGTCGCAAACATCGCATTGATATCAACAGACGAATAACCGGAGGCGGGGCCATATTCTTTGATAATTCCCAACTCGGCTGGGGGATATATGCTTCCAAAAAGGAGTTAGGGATTACAAATCTGGAGATATTATTTAAGAGAATCTGTCAGGCCGTAATTTTTGGGTTAAAGAGGCTTGGCATTGAGGCAAAATATCGTCCAAAAAATGACATCGAGGTGGCAGGCAGAAAAATTTCCGGGACGGGAGGGACTGAAGAAAAAGGTGCATTCCTGTTTCAGGGAACATTACTCATGGATTTTGACGTAGATACCATGTTGAAGTCCCTGAGGATCCCTACTGAGAAGTTGATGGATAAGGGGATTGAGTCCGCCAGGGAGAGAACCACATGCCTTCAGTGGGAACTGGGATACCTTCCAAAATTGAGCGAGGTCAAAGATGCAATCAGGGAAGGATTTGAAGAGACATTGAAAATAAAACTGAAAGAAGAGGGCATCTCGGAATACGAGGAAGCGCTGTTCAATAAAAAGATAGACAGGTTTAAATCCAAGGGCTGGATTTATAAAACAAATGGCGCTCCTGATGAACTTCCGATACTGAACTCAATCTACAGGACAAAAGGGGGATCAATTCAGGTTTCATTGGCCATAAATGTTGAAACAAACATCATCCAGAGTATTTTACTAACGGGGGATTTCTTTTCTCATCCGCGAAGGGCCGTGTTCGACCTGGAAGCAGCTCTTAAATTTACACCGGCTGAAATAGACAGGATTCAGAAAGTGGTTTTTGATTTTTTTAAAGAGAAAAATGGGCTATTCCCGGATATATCTCCCTCTGATTTTGTAAGTGCGATATATGAGGCAGTAAAAAAGGTTGAATGCCTGAAATTCGGGATATCCTTTCCAGAAGCCAATCAGATCTTTACGGTCAACGGTACTTTCGGGGAGATAATCAAAAAGAGGCCGTCATTTTTGCTGCTTCCTTATTGTGCCAAGCTTGTTGATTGTGGACTTAGATATAAAAAGGAGTGTGAAGACTGCGGACAATGCGGAGTTGGGGATGTTTATCGCCTGGCGCATGAAAAGGGCTTACGTCCCGTCACGATTACCAGTTTTGAGAACTTGATGGAGACCTTGACTGATTTGGAATCTCAACAGATCAGGTCTTATATCGGGAGCTGTTGTAGACAGTTTTATGTCAAACATCGAAAGGATTTTGAATCGGCCAGGCTTTCCGGCATACTGATTGATGTTGAAAGCACCACCTGTTATGAGCTCGGGGAGGAAAAAAAGGCCTATGCAGGTCATTTTGAAGGTCAAACCCAACTGAATATGGCACTGATAAAAAGGGTGCTTGAAGCAAGGGAGATCAATTGAACCGGGATTCAAGCTATGATTTGGTGGTCGTGGGAGCAGGACCTGCCGGTCTTATGGCTGCTGAAACCGCGTCCTCACAAGGGATTCGTACGCTTGTGATTGAGAAAAAGTCAACTATCGGGTTGCCGGTTCGATGCGCCGGATACGTTCCAAGGTTGCAGATCCGAGGATTTGATTTTGACAAACGTTGTATCATCCAACATGTAGATAAGATGATAACCTATACCCCATGGGGAGAGGTCGTTGAAACAAAGGCGCCGGGATACCTTATTGAGAGAGGGCTATTTGATAAGTCCCTGGCCTTAAGTGCCATTTCTAAGGGCGCTGATATCATGATCAAAACCAGATTCCGCCATCTTTTCGAGGGAGGTGTGATTCTTAAAAAAGCAAAGGAAGAGATCAGAATTAAAGCCAAGGTCATTGTAGGGGCTGATGGCCCGGTCTCTACCGTGGGAGAGGAGATCGGGAAAAGAAATGTGGCTTTCATATCGGCAGCCCAGTGCGAGGTCTTGCTTAATCACCCCTTAGAAGTTACGGAAGTCTATTTTGATTCACAATATACAGGTGGTTATGCCTGGCTTTTTCCCAGAGGAAAAACAGCCTATGTGGGAGTCGGTATCAGATTAGATATCGCCCATAGGCCTGAGAACGCATTGAAACACTTTGTGAATTTATTATCTCAAGCTGGGAGGATCAGAAAGAACAGCACTGTAGGTTATACCTGTGGATTGATCCCGGTGGGTGGTTACCTCGATGGCACTTTAAAAGAAAATGTCCTCCTCGTCGGGGATGCCGCCGGGCAAACAGACGCCATCACCGGTGCTGGCATACCCCAGGCAGTCATTTGTGGGAAGATCGCCGGGGATGTCGCTGCCAAAGCTATTAAAGAAAATGATTTAATGATCCTCGGTGAATATGAAAAAAGATGGAAAGATCTTTTTGGGAAGTCCCTCAACAGGGCCTTTGAAAAGAGAAAGTTATTGGACACTTCCTGGAAGGACGAAGAATTGGATATCATCATTAAAAAGACATGGGTGGCCTTTGATGCTTATTGGAGAGGATAAAGATATATCCGAGTTGCAATCTGAGGCCAGATATCTTACGCGGAAAAAATGGGGGGAAAAAATTGATTTCTATCTCCCTGGGATGATTACCCTGAATGGAGAGAGGGGGAAATATCCTGCTATCTCCATCACCGGAGAGAGCTGTGAATTAAACTGCGACCACTGTGGCGGTCAACTTTTAAAATCCATGATCCCTGCCACTACCCCTGAAAAATTAATAGAAAGATGTATAAAGGTAAATGAGTCAGGCAATACCGGGTGTCTGATCAGCGGTGGTTGCCTGAAGAATGGCCGATTGCCATGGGAGCCTTTTCTTGAGGCCATCTCTGAAGTAAAAAGACTTACTCACCTTAACATCTCGATTCATTCGGGTCTTATAGATCTTGAAATAGCCAAAAGATTCAAGGATGCGGGGATAGATCAATGCCTTATTGATGTAATAGGAGATGATGAAACCTTCAAAACCGTTTTTCACACAAATGAAGGTATTGAATCAGTAAAAAATTCATTAAAGGCCCTAAAACAGGCAGGTGTTCCTATGGCGCCGCACATTGTGGCAGGTCTAAACTATGGGGTGATCAAGGGAGAATTTAATGCGTTGAGGATGATTTCGGAATTTGAACCCCCGATTTTGGTTATTGTAGTATTAATGCCTTTGGCCGGCACCCCCATGCAGGCCGTCACACCATTAAACTCTTACGAAATCGCAAGGCTCATGGCTACCGCAAGAATAGAGATGCCCAATACCATTATCTCCCTGGGCTGTGCTCGCCCAAGAGGAAAGGTAGGTGAGGAACTGGAAATTCTGGCCATGGATTCGGGGGTAAACCGGATTGCCATTTGGTCCGATGCAGCGATAAAAAGGGCAAAGGAATGGGGGCTACAGGTCAATTTTCATAAAACGTGTTGCAGTGTCTAGGAGAAGCCTTTGTCTGAATGCACAGGTTGTATGGATTGTGAAAGAGTGTGTCCCCTTACCCCATTCGGTTTTGGGATTGGCAATATCATCAGGAAACATCTTCTAGTGAAAGAAGAAGATCTGGTTGATACTGTTGAAATTTGGCACTGCACCATGTGCTTTGCATGCGACGATGCCTGTCCCACGGGTTTCAAGCCCAGAGGTCTGATGATCCGTCTTCGGAGGGAATCTCGGGATTATCCCCCGGCATACAAAAAGTTGATCGCCGGGATAAAGACTTCAGGAAAGGCCTTCCCCCTCAAGGAAAAGGGAAACAGAGATTATTCGGAACTCTTCAAGCTATGTATGTTTGAGGGTGCTTCGGACAAATGAAATACGCTTTTTTCAGAGGTTGTATTATCCCATACAGGATCTCATATTATGAACTTTCTGCAAGAAGGGTATTGACACGGCTAGGAATTGAACTGGTTGACCTTGATTTTGGTTGCTGTGGTTCACAAATGGTTGAATCCAGGAATGAAGGGTTATGGCTTGCGCTGGCAGCAAGAAATCTCGCCTTGTCGGAAAGAGAAGGCCTGAATATCCTGACCCTCTGTGGGAGTTGTGCCAATGTTCTATCCAGGGCAAAGCATCTGTTGAAAAGTGATGAGGATAAGGCTCATCATGTGAAGCAGATCCTAAGGAAAATAGGGCTTGAATTTAAAAACGAGGCCCGGGCTGTTCACATATTGAAACTCCTGGCAGAGGAGACAGGGATCGGAAAAATTAAAAAACATATCAAGAAGACTCTGGATTTCAAGGTTGCCTTTCAACATCCCTGTCAGATTTACCGCCCCTCCGAAACAATGACCTTTACAAAGGATGCTGTTAAGGATCTCGCAGCTTCATTTATATCGGATATCTTTCATGTGGATGCCTGCTGCGGGGCAACCTTGATCGCCACAAACCAGGATGTATGCATGGGTATCTTAAGGCAAAATTTAGAAACTTGTTTTGCTGAAGATAGAGACCTAATTATAACGGCCTGCGGAAACTGCCAGATGACCTATGATGTCAATCAACTGCTACTAAAGGTGAAAGATAAAATTGCAACAACTCTGCCCTCCTTATCCATAACGCAAGCATTAGGGATTGCCATGGGATATGGATATGATGAACTGGGGTTGGGGCGGAATCTTATCAAGATTGATAACAGGATTTTCAGCTAGATATTTTGGCCGACAGAAAGTGGTAACGCATGAAGACGGAACATCAAGAGACCCCTGAATATGTAAAGATGAGCATGGCAGCGGCATTAACCCTTGGATTTAAAGACGGCCGGTTTTATAGAAATGCAAAGTTGCGTTGCATAAATCTTCTGCTTGTTTATTCAGGAGGGTGTTCTGCTAAATGCGCTTATTGTGGCCTTGCCGGGAAACGTATCTCAAAGCCAGAAAACGAAAGGTTTATAAGAGTAGCTTGGCCGGTCTACCCGTTTGAAGATATTTTGGAAAAGATGAAGATTTGTCAATATAAGTTCAACAGAATATGCATCTCTATGGTTACGAGAAAAAATGCATCTCAGGATGTTATATATCTAATTGACCGAATTAAGGCGTTGATAGATAAGCCCGTTTCTGTCCTTATTTGTCCAACTGTGACAACAATTCCTGATTTGATTAGTTTTAAAGAAAGCGGGGCGGATAAAGTCGGCATTGCCGTGGATGCCGCCACTGCTGAGCTCTTTGATAAATATCGTGGTAATGGAGTAGGAGGACCTCATCAGTGGAAAACCTACTGGGAAACCTATAAAAGGGCTCTTGAGATATTTGGTATTAATAATGCCGGTGTCCACTTAATTGCCGGCTTGGGTGAAACTGAAAAAGAAATGTGTGAAGCTGTTCAGAAAGCTCACAGTTTTGGTGGAAACACCCATCTGTTTTCCTTTTATCCTGAGATAGGTTCTCAACTGGAACTGCATCAACCTCCGCCAATTGGTCAGTATCGAAGGATTCAACTGGCAAGATATTTAATAGACAAGGATATGGCGAAGGCTGCTGATTTTGAATTTGATGATTTCGGCAGGATCAGAGCATATGGAGTGCCTTCAAATATATTGAGCGAAATTATTCACTCCGGCCTGCCGTTTATGACCAGCGGATGTATAGGAAATGATGGAAATGTTGCTTGTAATAGGCCTTACGCCAACTTTCCTCCGCCTAATATAAGAAATTATCCTTTTAATGTCCCTTTCAGGGATGGTTGAAATCCCTCGCCTTTAGGCGAAGAAAAGTTAATACATGTCGCTATGCGACGTTATCAACTGGGTGCC
>LT984854.1:916408-978232 GCA_900258555.1 uncultured Desulfobacterium sp.
AAAGCAAGAAGGGGAGCCGATTCCTGATGATAGTCGATTTGAAATCGACCCCTCATAAAACCCCTCGACTTATAGTCGAGGGTGGTTTAGTTTGAGCAGTGAAGACGTGACAGAAGTGGTTAAACAATTATTCACATACTGAGGTGAAAATAACGCAATCACATAGGCAAATATCCTCAGACCGAAGACTGAGGGTAAAAAATTCGTAAAGAAAAAATAACATGCCACATATTAAGGAAAAGACAAGGCCGTGCTTTTTAAACTCGCAATATGCTGCTTTAGAATATTCCACATCGGTATATTAAAACAAACTATGCATTACGAGTTAACTGCTTGGCTATTTGTGATATTTTTCGTTATTGATAATGGTAAATGCCCTGTAGAGTTGCTCAAGGAGAAGTAGTCTACTCATTTCGTGGGTGAGGGTAAGTTTTGAGAGGCTTAGTGTCTCGTGGGCATTTTCCAGAATCTTTCCTGACAGGCCCAAAGGCCCTCCTATAATAAAAACTATATGACTGTGTAATGTAGATAATTGTTCAATCCTTGCCGCCAGTCCCTCTGAACCATACTCTTTGCCTGCTCGGTCCAGGGCAATAACAAAGTCCCTGGTGAGAAGTCTCTTAGAGATGGCATCTCCTTCCTCTGCCAAAATCGTATGAACCGGCCTTCCTTTTTTTATGCCGGCCGGCTTTGTCTCTATCCATTCTGTAGTCACATATCTTTTTAGACGATCCAGGTAAAAAGACTCCCCTTGGGCGAGGAATGGCGACCTTGTGCGGTCAACAACAATGAATCTGATATTTAACACTATCTATTTCTTCTTCAGATCCAGTATGCTTGCTATCTCTGCGGCCATTTCCCGGACAAATAGATCCATGTCGTCTCCCGTAAGGGGCTTTCCCTGCTCAGGGAATTTTGAAAGCCTTTGCGGCCTGACTTGGATGGGGGCATTTTTCAGTTCAGGTTTTGGCCTGACATGGAATTCAGGGGAAAAGGTATTGTTAAAATACATCTCCTGAAAGACCGCAAACTTAAGACTATGTGCAGTTGAATCCAGCACCCCCGCTTCTCCGCTTTTAATCAAGCCCGTCTCCGCTGCCTTTTTAAGACCTGCTAGAGATTCCCCTCCCTGGGTACAGGCAATGTTGCCATTCCTGTTTGCAATGATCATCGAATCCATGATTTCCTGCTCAGTGACCTGGACGACAAAGACCTTTTTTTCGTCAGCGGTGCTGTTATAGAGACGGACCAGTTCGATTACACGGGGCATTGAGACAGGGTTTCCGATCATCGCCGCCTGCGCTACACTTGGCGCAACCGTGACAGGGACAAATCTTCGCTTGTCTTCATCCGGTTCAAGGTAATAACGGTACACCGGATCTGCATGCTCTGATTGAACACCAATGATCTTGGGCAAGGTATCAATGACACCGGCATCATAAAATTTTAAAAATCCCCTCATCACCGCCGTAATGTTTCCTGCATTGCCTATAGGGACAAAAATAACCTTGTTGCTGACTTCGTAGTCAAAGTCCTGGGCTATTTCATAAGAGAATGTCTCCTGTCCAAGGATACGCCAACTGTTTTTTGAATTAAGAAGAGCAACGTGATAATTGCTTGAAAGAAATTCCACCACTTTCATGCAATCATCAAAGACCCCGGGGATCTCCAACACCTTGGCGCCGCTTCCAAGCGGTTGGGACAACTGCTGTGCCGTAACCTTACCCTTGGGCAGCAATACGGCGGATTTCAGGAAGTCATCAAGATAAGACCCGTAAAGGGCTGCTGACGCCGAGGTGTCGCCGGTGGAGGCGCAGATGGCAAGGACGTCTTTCATCCCCTCCTGCTTGGCCAGGTAGTTGATATAGCTAAGGGCGCATGCCATGCCCCTGTCTTTGAAAGAGGCGCTGGGATTAAGGCCGTCATTTTTAAAGTAGAAATCAATTCCAACCCGGTTTTTCATGCGGGTGTTCGCCTCGACCAGGGGGGTATGGCCCTCGCCTAAGTAGACGATCTGATCTAATGGGATAATAGGGGCGACAAACTCGTAGAATCTAAAGATCCCTTTAAGGGCCTTCTCGTTAATCATCTTTCGGTAGTCAAATATCCTGCGCCATTTCTCTCCTGAGACCTTGTTTATGTGTTGTTTATTCATGTCGTGGAGCAAAAAGACACTGCCGCATTCAGGACAGGTATCGAGAAGCCGATCAGAGCTGTACTCTGTTTTACATCCAAGACACCGGTACACCATCTCTCCTTCCGGCTTGGGAAGAATATGGTCTTGGATATCTTTTGGAAATTGATCAATCTTCATGCCTGAGTCCTCTTCGAATTTTTTTGGGCTTTGAATGGTTACAATCTTATATATTTCAAAATACAGGTGATTGCAACACAAGAGTTTTTTCGGTATTTGTAATTGGACGTGGTAAAGGCAGGGGAAAGGTTAAGTCAGATTCTATAGAAAGGATAAACGAGGGCGGAGATTGCTAGTGGATAGTAATGTCTTCTCTAATACTCCATCCGTCCCGTGGTACAACGATTGCCCTGGATTGATCGCCCACCCAGACATAAAGCACCAATTCCTTGGTGTTTTCAACCCAGAAACCCTTACAGGTTATATCGCCAATAGGCAGCATACCGCGTATCCGCGCTTCATCATAAGGCTTTTCAATGGCCAGCATCTGCGCGATCGTCTTATATATATTTTGCTGAACACCTGAATCCAGTTGAATGTCTTCAAGTTCGATTTCATTTAGTTTGGTGTCAGCTGTTTTCAGCCAATCAAAATCATGTGATTTATTACTATCCATGTCATTTCCTTGAGAAATCTTACCTCAAGTTTTAGAGTCCAGGAATTGGGCAAGATAAAAACGACAAATAGGTCTATTTTTCAAATAGGTCAATTGTTTTTTTTGATTTCTTAATCAGACTTCACTAATTTCCACACATTAGTCTGGTCATGAATAGGAGCTCAATACTTCGCGGTATTTTCAATCCCCCCTCCTGTTCTAAAACTTCTTATCGGCACATTGGTTTCAATCTTGAGAATCTACTGATCGCTTATGCCAAAATGACTTTGCATTTGCGGTGCAGTTTCGCACCCGCCGATTCGCAACCACACTATAATACGGTGTGCCTTGCCATCCTTGTATCTGTTCGTTGATCTCAAAAACATAGTTCCATTCTGGCAGTCTGTTTCCCGCAGGGAAAGGGGGTAGGTCTTCGCCACAGCAGCTTTTCGAAATCCGGCTTCGAGTTTTCAGATACTTATGCTTAAAAAACTTCAATTCTCTTGTTTTCGTTCTCGAATAGCTGTCAAGAACTTGACGGATGCTTTCGTCAAGTTAAAACTACGAAAATATGTTGTCCAAAGCAACCCATGCTTTTTGGATCCGTCGTTTAACAGCATGTTGCCAGAGCTTCTTAGGTAATTCTTGATCGCCTTGCGAGTACGCTGAATAATTGTCTCAGATTTTAATATATTGCGAGCATTGATAGATAATTAGCACCAAGGTAATAATTAAAATATGCGTGCATCCAATTAGGGAAACTTTAGGGTCCCGTCAAGGTCAAATTTACCCTGCCACGCCGATGAGCCGCAAGACGCGCTGGCCAAGTCTTGAGCAAGCACGCAGAGTGGGAGCTTCGTCTGGATTGCAAGGAAAATACAGATACTTATATCCTGTATTATCACCTGGCATATGTCTTGCATCTCAATGAAAAAATAATAAGAAACAGTAATTATTCTATCACCAAGAACTATAAGTCTTTTAAAAATCAAAATCTTTGGCCGTAATTATCAAATCGGTCAGGTTGGGAGTCTTGGATGAAAGAAATTTCAACACCAAAATGTTCCTCTCAGGGTGAACCTCACCCGCCCGTTGTCCTGCGGAAACAACACGAAAAGGTCTTATGAACGCTATCATTGCACAAGCTCTGGAGAAGGAAAAACAAGGAAAAAGCGCCGAAGCTTTGCATTTTTTATTTGATACTGTCAATTCTACCCCAACTATGAGCGAGCTTTGGCTTCATATCGCATTAATCGCAATCCGCGCTGGACAATACTCATTGGCCATCCAATGTTTAAATCTTCTTCCAAAATACTCACCCTCATACGAATCGATAAAACATGATTGCCTTCCTGAGAAGACAATAATGCTTACCGTTCTAGAATGGTTTTTTCAAAAAAAGCCTCCAATTTACAACCGGTTGGCGGAAGAAGGATACTATCCTGTCATTATATCCGACAATACCAAGGACCGCGTCCAGCTTTCTGATCTTTCCCCTGAAAACATTAAAGACTATCTTCATAACGGAATCAGTCTATATGATGGGGCCGTATACGGAAGCGCCGTTATGCTGGAAAAAGGGATTACAGAACTTGATCCTTATAGTCACGCTGACTGGCAAGTTATTTTCGGACATATGCAGGCCATGGCGGCATATGCTGACTATGTCACGCACATGGTTGATTTTTACAGACCTGAAAAAATCATTTATCCCCAAGGCTATCTTCCTTACGCACACGTCCTGCGTCAGGTTGCGATCACGAAAAACATACCTTATCTGGCTCTTGAAAACACTATGCATGTGGAAAGGGTGATATACGACACAGTGTCCGGCATAACTGTGAATAAGAACACGGTTCGTAACACATTTTGGAAGATGGAACGTTATATCTCAAATGACACGGCACAAAACTTTCGGGATAACTATTTTGCTAATATCAAAAAGACCAAACATCTGGAACATTTCTCTCCTGCAAGCTCCTTTTCTCTAGCAAAGGATCAAAAGGGTAAAAGAACCGTGTTGTATATCGGACAGGTCGGAACGGACTCGTCTGTGCTCTTTGGTATTCGTGACGGTTTCAAAAAACAATCCGATGTCATAATTGCCGCCATCAAAGATATTCTCCACCGTGGACACCGTATCGCCATCAAAATGCATCCCAAGGAAAAAAACGGATACACCCCATGCAACTCTGCAAAACTGAATCATCTTACCTTGCGCTGGCTAATGAATGATCCTGACTTTGCCCCCTATTCCTGCCATTCGGACGTAATTATCGATTCGGAAAACATCTACAATACCTACGATATGATTGATGCTGCTGATTTCTGCATTACAGTCAACTCACAAGCCGGATTAGAAGCGTTGATGCGCGGCAAGGAGGTAATTCTGTGCGGTGATGCCTTTTATGGGATGATGGGATGGACTTACGAGGCCTGGGACGCCAAAGATCTTTCCTTTTGCATCGGAAAGGCCCTTGCTAAAGAACGACGAGCCAACCCTAAGCCAAATCCTGATGTACTCAAATTTGTGTACTCTTATTTAAACCATTCTTGCATAGACCGGGACCTTGAAACTTATATCAAGCTTTTTACGAACATTTCTTTTCCCCCAAGAAAAAACTTTCAAGAATCCATTCTCCTCCGTCCGAGATGTGGAGCTACATGGACAGTGAAAGATATGGCGAATATAAGCAAAAATATACCACAAAATGACATGAATTGTTCTTCAACGCTTATACAGGTTGGCTCGCAAACTGAAACAAAAATCAGTGTTGTCATTCCTACTTATAATCGATCGGAAATTCTGTTGAAATGCCTTCAATCATTAAACCAACAAAGTCTACCATCTGATCATTTTGAGGTATTTGTCTGTGATGATGGCTCAACCGATAATACGAAGGACATTGTTAAGAATTTTTCCTCTCGTTTTGTTCTCAAATATATAAAGCAGAACAATAGGGGCCCCGGGCCTGCCCGCAATAAAGGTATACTTGCTGCAAGGGGAGAATACGTTCTCATAATAAATGATGATACCATCGCAGACAAGGATTTGCTAAAAGCGCATCTTCAAGCGCACAAAGAAAACTCGCACAGAAAAATATCGGTCCTTGGAACATTTGATTATCTTCCTGAAGCTCAGGAAAGTCCATTTGTCTATTTTCTGTCAAAAAGCCCAATTGTCTTTGCTTATCCGATTATGCAAGAAGGGAAGACATACTGCTACAGGTTTTTCTGGACATGCAATATTAGCCTTAAAAGGCAAGCGGTTCTGGATGCAGGCCTATTTGACGAAGAGTTTAGTGACCCTATGGCAGAAGACACTGAACTTGGTTACAGGCTCGAGAAAATGGGGTATGAGGTACTTTATTACCCTAAAGCGATGTCTCAGCATGACCATAGTATGGATATTCATGGTTTTGCAAAACGCCAGGTAATGCAAGGGAGAAATGTGGTCAAGTTATTCAATAAGCATCCTGAACTTCTTGAAAAAGAGAAAAAACTATTTGGTTTTGAAAATCTAGATGAAAAGACAATGAATTCTTTTCATGAGTATATCGAACGTCATAAATTGATATTGCCTCAAGTGATCAGTCAGTTTAGCGAGTTTGAACAAGGGAAAATAAGTGATAATCAATTAATCGGCCCCGACGGGGAGTTGTTGATGTCAGGTAAAGAAATGATTTCAGAAATGGAAAAGTGCCTCTCGCCAGTACATTTTTGTAATTTTTATAACGGAATTCTTGAGGCGCTAAGAGCGCCAGATATGGAGTTAAATGAAAGAATGAGGAGGGATCATCTTTGTTCAAGAAAAATGCGTATTCTTTACACCATGTATGGCTGGAATGAGGAAGGTGGAGGGACAATTCTACCAAAATCAATGGCCACCCGGCTGGCAAAGCATGGCTTCGAGGTCGGTGTTTTTTTTGCCGGCCCTCATCATCCTAAGAGTGATGTCCCATATTTTCTGGAAAAATCCCAGGATAAAGGGGTTCGACTTTATGGCGTATATAATCGCTCTACGGTATTTTTAGACGAAGCCAATCCATATAGGGAAATAAGAGATGACAATGTGGTGAGCATTTTCTCTCAGGTTCTTGACGAATTTGAACCCGACCTAATACATTTCCATAATTTTTTGGGACTTTCTTTTGCATTGGCAGAAACAGCCAAACAAAGAGGGCTTGCTTCTTTATATACACCGCATAATTATCATATGATAGATCCCCGGCTATATATGATAAGCCCTGGTCTTGAATTATGGAGAGATACGAACTTTTCAAAAAACTCAGATCTTGCAATAGAAAATCCTGAAAAGAAAAATGGCTACAAGGAACGAATAAAGACAGCCTTAAGGCTGTTGAATGAAGACACGAGCTTTACGCTAGCAATTTCTACAAGGGTAAGGGAACTTCTTATTGATTTCGGTGTTAAAGCAGAAAAGATTGCCATTGTACATCAGATCCCACAGTCGGTAGAAAATCTTTCAGATAATATTCTCTCCAAGAAACATCCACAATTTCCTCTTCGTTTCGGTTTCATCGGAAGTATAATACCCCATAAGGGGATACATAAACTCGTAACTGCAGCACAAAGATTTTCCAAGGACAGCGCAGAATTTATTGTATATGGGACAGGAAGTTCAAGTTACTTGGAAGAACTGAAGAAAATCGATCGTAAAAATATTATTCAATGGAAGGGGGCTTACAAACCACAGGACCTCCCTAAAATTGCCGATGAGGTTGATGCGGTAATCGTTCCCAGTGTATGGGAAGAAGGTGCAGGTCTTGTCCTGATTGAGAGCCTTGCAATGAAACTCCCTGTTATTGCAGCAAAGATCGGAGGAATTCCGGATTTTATAAAGGATGGAGTAAACGGCCGTCTATACTCCTATAATTCAGAACGGCATTTGGCATCGATTATCAATGAAATGATCGAAGATCCTTATGAGCTTATTAAATTACGTGAAAACTGCTCGTTACCGTATAATTTTGATGAGTTCATGAGGCATATTGAAAAGATATATGATAATCTCATAAAAAAGAAGCATGTTTCAGCGAAAGAAATAAATCTTTTTTTTACGCACAAATTGAATGAAGCCCAGTCTGGGGAAACGGTAACTCTTTCTCTAAACAGAGATCTGGTTTCGAAAAAGATATCAGGAGGTTTTTCAGATAAGCCTGCCACAGGGAAACTACCTCACCCTCTTCCATCACCCCTATTTCTTAACCTGGGATGTGGAAAAGATATAAGAGAGGGTTTTGTAAACATAGACCTTTTCAGTGATGATTCTCGCGTCGTGGGAATGGATGTTAGAAAGCTCTCCTTACCTGACAACTGTGCAGACAGGATCCTCGCCAGCGATATCTTGGAACACTTTTCACACAGGGAAATTGATGCTGTTCTTTCAGAATGGGTCCGTATATTAAAACCCGGGGGCGAAATAATTTTGCGATGCCCCTCCCTTTACTTACAGATAAAGGCATACATAAACAGGGTATGGGATGCGGATACGGCTTCATTTATGATTTTTGGAGGGCAGAGTAATCCAGGAGACTACCACTGTATCGGTTTTGATGAAGAATCGATTAAAAGACATTTGATGAAAGCGGGTCTGGAGGTCTCATTATTCGACGAGGTGGATACGCCTCAAAATAATAGATTCATCAATTTGAATATGAATATTCGGGCACGAAAGGCTGCAATAAACCATAGCAAGCATAGGGCTGATGAAATAACCATACAGTGGGAAGGCTCCCAATTCGTTTGTCATTCCCTTGCCCTTGTGAACCGTGAACTGTGTTTAGGACTAATTAATGCCGGTTATAACTTATCCATTATCCCTTATGAAAGACATACATTCAGTCCCGAAGTAGATGCCCGATTCCATAAGCTTTCCTCTAGGTTTAATAAAAAACTTAATAAACCTGTGGATGTCCATATCCGGCATCAATGGCCGCCTAAATTTGATCCACCTGAGGAAGGGCATTGGGTAATGATTCAGCCTTGGGAGTATGGTAGCCTTCCTAAGGAGTGGATAGAGCCAATGAGGAATTTGGTTGATGAAATATGGGTGCCCAGTAATTTTGTTAGGGAAAGTTATATTAAAAGTGGGATACCAGGTGAAAGGGTCTGCGTCATCAGTAATGGTGTAAGCACTGATATGTTTAACCCTGCGGCAGCACCTCTTAGGCTCAATACAGAAAAAAAATTTAAATTTCTATTCGTTGGCGGAACAATATGGCGTAAGGGACCTGAAATATTACTTCATGCATATTTTAATTCTTTTACTGCTAATGACGATGTCTGCCTTATAATTAAGGATATGGGGGGGGATTCCTTTTATAAGGGGCAGACTCTTAGTGAGACATTACACAAGATGCAAGAGAATCCTGATGCTCCTGAGATACACTACCTAAAAGATAATATTTCGCCTAGAGATCTCCCAGGACTGTATACATCATGCGATTGTCTGGTTCACCCTTACAGGGGTGAAGGATTTGGACTACCCATTGCCGAGGCTATGGCCTGCGGTCTGCCAGTGCTCATTACCGAATATGGAGCTGCACTGGATTTTTGCAGTAAGGAAAACGCCTATTTCATACCAGCTATTGAAAAGAGATCTGACCAAAAGCGTATTGGAAATTTGGAAACAGTAGACTATCCATGGTTTGCAGAGCCGGACCGGGAGCATTTGGCTAGGCTAATGCGACATGTATATGAACACCCGGAAGAAGCTCGGCAAAAAGGTAAATGTGGTAGGATGTATGCCGAACGACATCTGAAATGGGCTGATGTATCCTGCAAAGTTCAAGAACGCATAATTGATATTAGTTCTAAACCTATTCGTAGAATGTGTAATAAAAATCCCGGCAATTTAAATTTTAATAATTCTATGGTTAATGATAAGATTTCAAAGCCAACCATTGAGACCTCTATAATAGTCCCAGTTCCAAACCAACAAAAATATATAAGAAGACTTATAGAAAGCGTAAAGAAACATGCCGATAAGTCATGTGAGATCATACTTGTTGATAACTGTACCTCAAAGGGTATTTCAAAGTGGTTGAGGACAATTGTTGATGAAGATTCAAATTATAAATTGGTCGAAACCAAAAAAAATGTCGGAGCAGCCAAATGTTATAACTCGGGCATTGTCGCCTCATCCGGTAAATTTCTGATCCTTATGCATAATGATGTTGTTATTTTCAAAGACGGTCTATCCGGAATTCTGGAGGGTTTAAAAAATAGTCCTAGCATCGGAATCGTAGGCTCCATGTCGAATAATGCTGATGGAATACAAAAAGATATTTCAGCGGACTGCGTTTCAGTCGAAAATTTGGAAGAATATTCAAGGTCTCTTAGAAAAAGAAACAGGCATTGCATTGTTCCAGCAAAAAAATTGGCCGCATTTTTTTGTGCATTCAAGAAAGACCTTGTTGAGGAAATCGGCCTATTGGATGAACAGATTGAGTCTGAAGACATCATGATGGAGGACTTTTGTCTTAGGGCAAGGATTGATGGCTATAAAAACGTTATCGTTTCTGATGTATTTATCCACCATTACGATAGCCACAAACTTGGAATAGAGAAGACAAATGGATCAATCTCCAGAGACAAAAAGTATTTTTTTGAAAAAACTCACACATTGGGCTCACAAAGTCCAAAAAGAAAAAAACTCTTTGGTCTTATGACAATTGAGCAGGCAGATGAATTATGTCAGAAGGATCAGATTAAACAAGCATTCGATATACTGATGGATGCCATAAAGCAGGCACCAGACAATAAAGAGGTATGTTATGCCCTCACAGAGCTTTTAATTGATGCTAAAAAATTTGCTGATGCATGTAAAGTTATCGAAACAATTCCGTCAGATAATCGTGAGATTCGCAGGCTTGAACTGATAGGATATTGTAAAGAGGGAATGGAACTCTATGATGAAGCTGAGGCATGTGCCGACAGGGCACTTTCATTAAAGCCAAACTCCGCACCTGCCCTTAATCTAAAAGGGATGTTGGAGTACAGAAAGGGTGATGAGAAGACGGCGGAAGATTGGTTCAATCGCGCTATTGGAGCTGACCCTTCTTACGGAGAACCATACGCGAACCTGGGGTTTATGAGATGGTCGGCAGGCAAGGAAAATGAAGCCTTGGAATATTTTGAGAAGGCTTTTATCCTAACACCAACAGTTAGCGATATTTTCCAGAACTATCATTCAGCAGTAAAAGTGATGGAAAAATATGATAGGGCCGAGATTATATTCCGCCAAGCCTGCGCATTGTATCCAACCAATAAGAGGCTGCAATACTTGTTTATTGATGTTTTGACGAGGCTGGAGAAACAAAGGGATGCAATGAAGGAGATTGAAGATGCGATCCAAAAATTTGGTGTCGAGGATGGTATCATCTCTGCGGCCCTTGAAGTCAGGAAATCTGTCGGGCCATTTGATAAAATAAAGGCTCCTGAAAAAGGGACTAAAGTTTCCTTATGCATGATTGTCAAAAACGAAGAAGCCCAAATTGCAAAGTGCATTTCAAATTTGAAATCTATTGTTGATGAGGTGATTATTGTAGACACCGGTTCCTCAGACAAGACCAGGAAAATAGCAACCATATTTGGGGCAAAGGTCCATGAATACCAGTGGACTAATGACTTTTCCGAGGCCAGGAATTTTTCCATTTCAAAGGCCAGTGGAGACTGGATATTTATAATGGATGCCGATGAAATTATCTCTCCCTATGATTTTGATGAGTTTCGTAAAATAGTTTCAAAAAAGCCTTCCAAGCCTTTTTCCTACTCATTTGTGACAAGAAACTACAGTGCACGGAGGGATCTTATCGGATTAAACTGCAATGATGGGAAATATGAAGAGGAGTCAGGTGTTGGGTGGGTTTCAAGCCAAAAGGTGAGACTTTTTACAAATGGCCATGGAATTTTCTTTGAACACCCTGTTCACGAGCTTGTAGAGCCGTCGTTAAGGAAAAAAAACATTGAGATAAAAGTCAGCAATATCCCCATCCACCATTACGGGCATATGATGGAGGATAAAAGAGTTTCCAAGGGTGAGGAATATTATAACCTCGGCAAGAAAAAACTTGAGGAAATAGGCTGCGATGATATCGTAGCTATTCAGGAACTTGCTGTTCAGGCCGGAATGCTGGAAAAATGGGATGATGCTGTAGAGTTCTGGCAAATGTTCATAAGTCGTCGTCCCGATAAGGCCTTGGCCTTTGTCAATTTGGGGACTGCATTCCAAAACATGGGAAGATATACTGATGCAATGTCAGCTGCTGGAAGGGCAATGAAACTCGACCCTAATATGAAAGAGGCCTTTCATGACTATGCCCTATACAATCTATTTTCCGGTAATGCTGAGGAGGCGGTTGCCATACTGGAAAAACTGATTAAACGCTTCCCCGACTACCAGGCCGCTCAGTTTAAGCTTGCTGCAGCATATTTGTGTGCAGGGAGGACAGAGGATGGAATCATGTGGCTTGACAGACTATGGTCTGCACCTAATGATTGGGGCCTTGCCATTTCCTGTCACACCATAGCAAAAAAATTGTTTGATATTGGAAGGCATCAGTTTGCAAAGGCAGTTCTTCAAGCTGCCGTAAGAGGAGAACATGTCAATGAAGACGTAATTTCTCTACTCAATCAATGCAGCATGATAAATGATCAGATACCAGTTAAGTCTGAGAACATGTTAGAGATGCATGACACGGTGATGCATGCCTGACGACACTACTCATCTTACAAAAAGGGCCTTGTGAACAAGGCCCTTTTCTATTTGTTTTTTAGTTTCAGGTGCGCAATCTATTAGGGATTAGCAACAGACTGTCTGAGGCCGGCTGCAATGTTTCGATTAATGTTTATGACAGCGGTGAGTTTTTCAGCCATTGGGTAGGCTATGGTCTCAAGAATCCGTTTGTCAATAAATGCGCTAAGTCTTAGGAGGTCTGAACGAAGCTGTTTTGGCAGCGGATTATCATCTCTTGCCAGTTCCACTTGAAATATGCTCCATATCCTCTGATTATATCTTAACGCCTCATCCAGCAGTTTACTGCGATCATCACTGTCCCAATTTTTTTGACACTCTTGGAGCTTCTGCGCTCCCTTTGTAAGAATTCTGGCCTCAGTCTCACGGCCGGACAATGTCTCTCTTTCAACTTCCTGATAAGTTGCCAACGCATTCTTGTACACAGCCAATTGCCTCCTCTTCGTAGTTTATTAGTTCTCTTGCAAGCTTAAGCGCCTGGTAATACTCTGTTTTAAAAATATGTTCACTAATCTGATCAATAATCCTCAAAAGGCTGGGGGCAGCTTCAACAAGATCTCGAACGAGATCCCAGTATATCTTATTATATTTTTCCTGGTCTTGCCCATCAACATACATGAGTTGAATGACAAAATAGATCCTGCGACATGGCGATACCGCATCCGCTTCGTTCATGATGTTTTTTTGGCGTAAGACAGGAACATTATTCTCTATTGTAATTACAGACGGAGAGCCTACATTTTGTAAAACGGCACCCGAAATAATTATCCTTTCATGGGGTCTTAGCGATAATTTCAGTGACATAATATATTTATAAATTCAATAAGTATGCCAACTGTACTGGCGATGCTGTCAGGCTTCCCTGTACTTGTGCCTTCCGGCTTGATTTTATTCGAGGCTTCTTGATTGGGATCGACTGACGTCCGAATCTCAGGGCATGAACTGGAAGGATTAATTGTTATTTCATCTGTAAACATAGCCGCATCCCCTAAGAGACGTCAGCACCGGAGGGGGATTTCTCCCCCTCCTTGCCCGAATTTGAGGCAGTGCTTATTAGAATAATCTCATCACCGATTGTGCAGCTTGAGATGCGAGGCTCAATGAAGTGGTACCCAAGGCCTGACGTGTCTGGAGCATGAGCATGTTTGCCCCTTCTTCGTTCAGGTCGGCCTCTGTCAGTTTTGCGGCGCCATCCTGCAGGGTATTTATCATGTTTGCAGTAAAGTCCTGCCGGATGGTAATGGTTGACATGTTGTTCGAGAATGTCTTGGCTGCCGATCTGAGGGTGTCCCTCGCAGCGTCAAGCTCTGCAATTGAATCGTCTATAGCGCTGGAATCTGCAATGCCGTCGGTTTGCCAATCGTCCGTCGATAGTTCAGTAATATTTAGTCCATCTGTACCCGTAGATCCATCAATGCCTGTCAGGGTAATACTGTGTGTGCCATCTTCATCGAAAAATACGCTCAACGTTTGGTCGTCGCCACCCAGGAGGTTTACGCCTTTGTACCCGGAGTCATCCGCCAGATCATCAATCTGGCTCCTTATTGCATTAAACTGAGTTTCAAGGGCTTCAATATCGGCAGTCCCCTCGCCGGAACGTGCTGATTGCGCAATAGATTTGGCCGATGCGATCAAATCAAGCAGACCGGTAATACCCGCATCTGTGGCCTTCAAGAGCTGAACACCCTCGTTCATCTCCTCTTTTCTGTAAGCAAGGTCTGCTGCCCTGTCTCTGTGGCCTTTAGCGGCAAAATAGTTAATGGGGTCATCAAGGGCGCTCTGTACTCTAAGTCCTGTGGACAAACGGGTTTGAGTCCTTTCCATCAGGGAGGCTGTATTTTGCAGGGACAAAAGGTTTTGGCGCATGCCGGCTGTCAATTGAATAGATGATAATGCCATGATTAATTTTCTCCTTTTCTAGGTCTTTTCTTCGACATCCTTGTCGAAACATGATATTTATTGTCAAAATTTAGGATATTGAAGGCATTTTGTTGATCTATCTGTCTATGTCACCTCCTTTCAAGATCATTCTAACTCCTGCCTTTGTTTTGTTTATCGGACATGTTCCGGAAAACTTTAGGGCTTTTTGTCAGCGTTAAATACCTTAGGTGTTCAAAGTAAGCGTCAAATTAAATGCATCTTCCCGGGGGGTTGGTAATATGAGATGATGGTCCGAAAGATATTGTAATGAGGAGGGGACATCATGAAGAATACCGAACTTGAAAAGAACAGGGAAGAATGGTGCAGTCGAGTAAGGGACTGGGAAGTAAGCGGAATGAGGGCTGCTGAATACTCCTCTTCGTAACGGGTCAAATGCCCTCGCGGGATACCTACCAAATAACGTATAGGAACTTCAGCCTCACGCATCTCCCCAAGCACTTCTTCCGTAGGAATCCCTCTGTCCATGATCCAGATTCGATCCGCATTGCCGTAACACCTGCCTATATGCTCCAGCATCCCTCGCAATGTCTGCTTATCCTGCGTGTTGCCCGGTAATACTTCATAAGCCAATGGAAATCCCTCCGGAGTAACCACCAGCGCGATAATTACCTGCACGCAGTCATCGCGTTTGTCCCTGCCGTAGCCAAACTGCCTCTTGCCCCTAAAGGGTGGGTCACTTTCAAAGTACGTGCTGGTCAGATCATAAAGCATTACTTCAAAACGGCTACCAAATAGCTCTCCCCATTTTCCACGTAAATGTTTAAACAACTCCTCCTTGTGATCCAGCAATTTGTAGTGGCACCGATACAATGTATCTTTGCTTGCAGCCCTGAAGTCTTCTCCTAAAAGATCTGACATGGCGCTCTGATCATACCAATACCGATGAAGACGCCACTCACTGCCAGGATCAATCAGACGGTAGCATACCAGGGTATCAAGCACATTAATCCACCTCGTCCCCTTGCGGCTTAAGCTCAACCTTTCATGCCAAAACCGAGTCAAATCCAGCATCTCCCACATCTGACAGGCCAACCAGCAAGCCCCCCACTGCCGAGGTCTAGAAAGTTCCAGATCTCTCATCACCAGACGCAGGCCGTTGTCCACTCCTGTTGGAACTGCACGGTCGTTGGGAAATAATGACATCTGACGTTTTTCATTGCCTTCCACAACTTCTATAGCATTTGTCCACGCGGCTTTTTGGCTGTCGTTGATCTCCCCTAATTAAAGAAGGGTCTTCTGAACACTACGACCGTTTCGCGCACGCCGGTTCTCAACCACGCTATGATATCGGTGTGCCTTGCCATCCTTGTATCTGTTCGTTGATCTCAGAAACATGGCCCCATTCGGGCAGCCTATTTCCCTCAGCGCAAGGGGGGAGGTCTTCACCACAGCCGGTTTTCGAAATCCAGTCCCGCATTTTCAGTCGGGTATGTCCTCAAGACACCCTAATTTTATCGATTTCCTTCTAGAATAACGAAAGTCGGGCTAGAAAACCTGTGATAAGTCTGTGTGTGCCATTGACGTCCACAAGTCTTGGGTTATGGAATTTTGGTGCTGTGCGACCCGTAAAAATACCGTAAGGATCTTTGATCGTTTTTTACGGCCAGAAATGAATATTTATCATATTCGCACCCGGACCTTGAGAAGTTACTTTTGCTTTCATATGGGGTGCGTATAGGACAAGGGTGCGGAAAGGCAATGTTGCGAGTTCGGCCGGTCTCCTAATACAGCCTGCGGCGAAACAGCATACTTGCTATGGTCAGATTTATAATGCCTATGAGGGCCATGGGCCAGTAATTGGGCCACAGTCTTGACACGTTCGCCCCTTCAAGAAATACCGACCTCAGGATGATCAGAAAATAGCGCATGGGATTTATGAGCGTAATGTCCTGCACCAGGGGCGGCATGTTTGCAATGGGCGTTGCAAATCCTGAAAGTATTATGGACGGCACTATGAAGAGGAAGGCTCCCAGCAGGCCCTGCTGCTGGGTCACCGCTATGGAGGAAATTGCAAGCCCGACCCCGATCGTGGACAGGAGAAACAGGAAAAGGCCGCAATAGAGTGCTGCAAGACTCCCTCTCAAGGGCACATTGAACCATAATATTGCAATAAGTATAATGATGCTCGCCTCAATCACACCAATGACAAGTCCCGGAAGTGTCTTACCCAAAAGGATCTCTACAGGTCTGAACGGTGTAACCAGAAGCTGATCAAATGTCCCTGCCTCGCGCTCACGCGCAACGGAAAGGGCCGTAACAAGTGTTGTCACCACCAGCGTCAAAAGGCCCACTACACCAGGTACTATAAACCAGCGGCTTTCCAGGTTTTGATTGAACCAGGCCCGGATATTCAGCCTGGCTGCGGGTGGCCGTTCTCCGTGGGCTATGTTCCACTGCTCATTAAATTTGATTAAGATCGAACGAAGGTAACCCAGCACCACCAGAGCGGTGTTGGAATCCCTTCCGTCCACTATCACCTGAAGCTCAGTGGGCCGCTTGAGCAAAAGGTCTTTTGTGAACTCCGGACCAAAGTGCACCACCATGGTAGCGCCTTTATTGTCAATTATGGGTGCCACTTGGGAGTCTTTTTCAAGATAATCGACAGGTCTGAATGCCTCTGATCCTTCAATCGCCGCCAAAAGCTCCCTTGATGCAACACCCCTGTCTTCGTTGTACACTGCATAGGGGACATCGTGCAGATCAAAGGTTGCAGCATAGCCGAATATGATCAATTGAATGATAGGAGGCACTATAAGGACGGTCCTGCTGCGTCTGTCCTTTACCAGTGCCAGAAATTCCTTGATGGTAAGAGCAATTATCCGCCGCCACATGGTCATCATATTACCTATTCCAACCGCTTCCTGGTTCGCCTGCGCACCAGTGTTAAAAATATGACCGCCATGATCACAAGGGCTGCGCAATTGGCGAGTATCACGGGCCAGACATTTCCTGCCAGAAATACCGTCTGGAGTATGCTCACAAAATATCGTGCCGCCACTATATGGGTAAACCACTGTATAGGTATAGGCATGCTTCCGATATAAAAAATGAAACCCGACAGCATAAAAGCCGGGAGAAAGGTGCTGATGATGGCCGCCTGACCTGCCAGGAACTGATTCTTTGCGGCGGTGGAGATCAATAACCCCAGGGAGAGGGCCACGACAAGAAACAGGGCCGAGGCCCCAAACAGGACAAGAAAAGAGCCCCTCAGGGGGACATCAAACAGCCATACTGCCATTGCTACAGAAAGGGCCATCCCTCCCATTCCTAAGATAAAGTACGGGATCAGTTTTCCCAGCAGGATATCCCTGACAGAGACAGGGGTCACCATCAGGGCCTCCATTGTGCCGCGCTCCCATTCTCTTGCAACGACCATGGAGGTCAACAGCGCCCCGATAAGGGTCATGATAATCGCAATAAGCCCGGGGACCAGAAAATTGCGGCTTCTGACCTCCGGGTTATACCAGATACGCTGCTCAAGGGACACGGGGATCTTTTGGATTTGACCGGTTGAGGCTGCATACTGCTCAAGCCATGTAACCCAAACACCCTGTATATAGCCTTCAATAATCCTTGCGTTATTTGCATCAACCCCATTGATTATAACACTTATGGGCGCTGCGGATGCAGAGAGCAGATCCCTGCCGAAGCCCTCGCGCAACCACACAATGGCAATTATCTTTCTTTCCTTGACGGCCTGCTCCGCATCCTGGATATTGCCGAATGTCATAGGATCAAAATACGGAGAACCGGAAAATGCGGCAGTAAAGCTCTCTGTCTGTGAGGAAGGATTTTCCACAACAATCCCCACAGGCACATCCTTTGCGTCAAGCGAGACCCCGTAACCAAAGATAAGCAAAAGAACCAGAGGCAGCAAAAAGGCGATCCCTATACTCGAAGGGTCCCGAATGATCTGATAGGCCTCTTTGCGCATCAGGCCCCTGAGGCGCATCAACCTGACAGCAGAGCAGGAATCTTGTTTTTCTGTTCGCCTAAGATATGGATATTTCACGTTACCGTTCATGGGTACACGGTACACGCTTTACGGTTCAGGGGGTGAAGAACCCGGATCCGTTGAAAAATTATCAGTAGACTTGCCCTCTGCCCCATCTACTGCTTCATTTTCAGGGACATCCTTGGGCAAAGGTTTATCTACATAATCCTGAAGAATTTCTATCTTGTCCGTCACTGATTTTCGCCTGTCTATAAACAGGTGATATTCTCCTTTTATCTTACAGAGTCCGCCTTTCAGCTTCAGGCCTGCGGCCTCCAAAAGATCATAATGGAGCTGTATGCCCTGGTCCGAGGCATTTTGTTCCAGAGCTGATAGTTTATTCTGAAGAGAGGGAGATATTGTTTTCTTTCTCTTGGATGATTTCATGAAACTGCTCTATTTATTCTCTTCAATTAACTTTACCCCTTCCGGCACCACGAAGCTGAAGTAGCCGTCTTCAAAGTCCTTTTTGGGCCTTACGTCATCGAGCGTAAACATGGTTACTCCCCCCAACTGATAGTGAATGCCTACCAGTCTGATCTTGTTATCATCAGACACGGTGAGTATTATGCGATCTATACTCTGCCAGGGCGGGTTGGGCACAAGCCCGATCTGACGCTCTCCTTTCTGATTGCGATCAAGCATCTTCACCTCAAAGCGCTCTTCCACCTTTATGAGGCCCCGGAATATATCGGTCAACAGTTTCATCTCCTTGCCGAAATCAGCGGCGGGATATTTGTATACAGACTTTTTTTCCGGCTGATACCACCAGAGGGTATCCTCATTGGATATCACGGTCTCCGCCCTTGGTTTTTCCTGCTCGAGCCGCAAGAGATTAGGCGGTTTAAAGTACATCCGGCCGGAGGCGAGATCCCCTTTGATCTGACCTCCCATCATGCTCATAGACTTTGTGATGACCTCACGCTGATATGAAAGCGTAAGGCCCGGCAGATCTCCATAATTTTTTCTGATGCCGCCCAGTACAGAAGCAAGATCGTCCTCGGCCATGGCAGGGCCTATATTCGAAACATACAAGATACAAAGTACGATCATTATTCTTATCATTATTTATGCTCCCCTCCTACCGTATACATCTCTTGGCCGTACACCATCTGAGGGCCCGACGAGTCCCTCAATCTCCATCACCTCGATCATCCTGGCCGCCCTGTTGTAACCCACCCTTAGTTTTCGTTGCAACATGGAAATCGAGGCCTGGCCTGTTTTCAATACAACCTCCACGGCTTCCTCATATTTTTCATCATGATCCAGGCCGCCCTTTTCTGAGTCTTCATCCTTGTCAACTACTGAAAGGATGGAGGTGTCATAATCCGGTTTCTTCTGTTTTCTCAAAAAGCCGGTGACGGCCTTTACCTCTTCTTCTGAGACGAATGCGCCGTGTATCCTGGTCAGTCTCCCTACGCCCGGGGGCAGAAACAGCATATCCCCATCCCCTAAAAGATGCTCCGCCCCAATACCGTCAATGATAGTCCTGGAATCCACCTTGGATGAAACCTGGAAAGATATCCTTGTGGGGAAGTTCGCCTTGATAATGCCTGTAAGCACATCCACCGAGGGCCGTTGGGTCGCAAGGATAAGGTGTATTCCTGCTGCCCGCGCCATCTGGGCGAGCCTGGTAATGGATTCTTCCACCTCCTTTGACGAGACCATCATCAGGTCGGCAAGCTCGTCAATCAGTATTACAATATAGGGCAGGTGCTTATCAGTTCCACGCGCCTCATCTCCTTTAGCCTCTCTGACTGTTTTTTTATTATAGGTATCAATATTTCTTACCCCCCTGTCGGAAAGGAGCATGTAACGTCTTTCCATTTCCTCCACCGCCCACTTGAGTACCTTTGTGGCGTCCTTGGGCTGCGTGACCACCGGGTGTAACAGATGAGGGATATCCTGGTATATGGTCAGCTCGATCCTCTTCGGGTCAACCATCAAAAGCTTTGTCATGTCGGGAGGAGACTTATACAGGATGCTGTTTATTATTGTGTTGATGCACACGCTTTTTCCTGTGCCGGTGGCGCCTGCAAGGAGTAGATGGGGCATCCTGGTCAGGTCGGTTACTACAGGGGATCCGGTAATGTCCTTTCCGAGGGCGAGAGGGATCTTGAACTCCGATGAGGTAAAGGAATCATCGGACAGGACCTCTTTTAGATAAACGGTGTCCCTCTGGTTGTTGGGGATTTCAATGCCGATCGCGGCCTTTCCAGGTATAGGGGCGACAATACGAATGCTGGGCGCCCGCAGGGTAAGAGCCAGATCGTCTGCAAGCCCTGCTACCTTGCTGATCTTTACCCCTGGGGCGGGCTTGAATTCATACATTGTTATCACAGGTCCCGGAAGGATCTCTTGTACCTCTCCGTGAACGCCAAAGTCCTCAAGCTTCTTTTCAAGACGCCTGGCGTTCATCTCCAGACTTTCACGTTGTATGGCAAGGTTCTTTTTTTCTGGAGGGTCCTGCAACAGATCAAGGGGCGGCAGTTTGAATGCACCGACATTGTCCATGAAAGGAAACCGTTGCTGCTGGGGTTTCTTGGGGGTCTCAAGCCTTGGTTCGATTATCCTTACCTTTGGCCTTGATTTGTTCTTTTCTTTGGCCGCCATTGTCTTTATGGCCCTGTTCTTACGTTCTTTTCTCTTGTTGATTATCCCACTGATATTCCGCAATATCAGCAAAACCCAGAGGCCCGCCCTGGAGAAAAACTGCCCAAGGGAGACATGTGATATCAGAATGAATGAGACGATAAAAACCGCTACAAGAAAGACATAGGCCCCGAAATAATTTAAAAGATCTCCAGTCCTTAAGGCCGTGTAGTAACCTACAAGCCCCCCTGCCTGCATAAAATGATTCTTGTAGCTGACCACGTTCTGGAACTGAAGATTCAATATGCCGGAAAAGGAAACCGGTAGTGCTATGGCGGCTATCATACTCTTTACAGCGGACGACAGTGGTCTACCCCTGAAGGAAAGGATGGCGAAGACCACCAATATGACCACCAGCCAGAATGAGGAAAAGCCAAGGAGAGAAAAAAGGCCGCCGGCCAGGTGTGCGCCCACGGAGCCGAACAGATTCTGGGCATTTGACAATGAAACTGCCTTCTTCCAAACCAGAGGATCCTGTGGTTGATAGGATAAGAGGCTACCGCTCAGGATAATTGCCGTAACCAGAAACAATATACCCTTGATTTCCCTTCTGACCGGGCCAGGGGGGCTCTTGATCTCTTCTCTTTTGTTTGATTTACTGGGCAATGCCGAACCGTGTTTAACGGGTTAAAGGTTGCGGGTTGCGGGTTCCGGGTTGCAGGTTCCCACAACTCGAAACCCGCAACTCGCAACCCCTCAAACCGCTATTATTATCGGCAGTATCAGGGGATTTTTCTCTATGGCATTATAGAGAAATCTCTTAAGTCTCCGCCTGATATCTGATTCCACTTCAGTCCACTCTATAGGTGTTGATCTCTCAAACTCCTCAAAGGCTTCAAGCACAACAGACTTGGCGTCCTCAAGGCTGAGTTCCGCCTGGCCTTCAAATACGACACCCCTGGGAATGATATCCGGGCCATAAACAATAAAACCGGTTTCTTCGTCTACTACAACCAGGACAATGACCACCCCGTGCCCGCTAAGTTTTCTGCGGTCCTTGAGGACCATGTCCCCCTCATCTGCTATGCCCTTTCCGTCTACAATGGTCCTTCCTGTGTGGACAGGGGATTCCAGCAGGACCGACTGGTTTTCAAAAAATATTACGTCGCCGTCTTGTGCAATCAAAACATTGTCTTCTGACATCCCCATGTCAAGGGCCAATTGGCTGTGTTTTACCAGGTGTCTGTATTCGCCGTGGATCGGTATAAAAAATCTTGGCCTTACTAGACGCAGCATCAGTTTGAGTTCTTCCCTTTTTGCATGACCGGAGGTGTGTATGTCAGACACCTTCTCATAGACCACATCCGCGCCCATGCGGTAAAGACTGTTTATGATCGAGGTAATGGTCTTCTCATTTCCCGGGATAAACCTTGATGAAAGTATAATGGTGTCATTGCGCCTTATCTTTATGCCCTTGTGCTGACCCCTGGCCATCCTTGCCAGGGAGGACATTGGCTCGCCCTGGCTTCCAGTGGTGACCACTGTAATGGACTCGTCCGGATACTGGTTGAGCTGGCGTATGCTTATCTCAATGTCTTCGGGCAGTCTTATGAATCCCTCCTGTCTTGCGATATTCACGTTGGTGATTACGCTCTTTCCGTTTAGAACCACCTTACGGTTATATTTTTCGGCCAGATCAATCACCTGCTGAATGCGGGAGATATTGGATGCAAAGCTTGCGACAATAATCCTGCCTTTGCAGACCTGGAACAAGTCTTCCAGGGTCTTTTTGACAGCCCTTTCACTCAGGGTGAAACCCTCTTTCTCTGCGTTTGTGGAATCGGAAAAAAAGGCCAGTACCCCCTTTTCACCGTAATGCGCAAAGCGGATTAGATCGGTTAATTGGGTGTCCACGGGGGTCGAATCAATCCTGAAGTCGCCTGAATGGACAAGGATACCCTCGGGTGTGTCAATGGCTAGCCCTACCCCGTCTACAATGCTGTGATTGACACTGATATATTCCACGGAAAACGGTCCGAATAGGGTGGTATCCCCCGCCATTATCCTCCTGAGATCAGCCTGTTCCGGCAATTGGTATTCTTTAAGTTTTTCCCGCAACAGCTCAAGGGTAAAACCTGTCCCATAAACAGGGACTGAAAACTCCTTAAGGAAAAAAGGCATGGCCCCTATGTGATCCTCATGGCCGTGGGTCAGGATAACGGCCTTGACCTTGTCTTTATTATCTTTAAGGTATTGAAAATCGGGAATCACCAGATTGATCCCCGGCATATAGTCCTCCGGGAACATCAGTCCTGCATCAACAACCAAAATATATTGGTCATATTCTATGACCATCATATTGAGCCCGATCTCGCCCAGCCCGCCAAGTGGGATGACCTTTAGCATATAAGACCTTAAATTATTTTAAAATAAACAAGACCTTAATTTATTTCAAACCAACAGTCAATAACGAATGCGCATTACAAGGCGTGACAGTAAGGGGTTAATCACCTTGATTTTGTTTGTCTGGTCATATAATCTTATCCCTATGACACTGGTCCACGATAAAAAATACAATAACATATAGGGAGAAAAGGACATGGCAGGTGTAAACAAGGTGATATTGGTAGGCAAGCTGGGAAGAGATCCTGAAGTAAGATATACGCCCAGCGGTGTGACTGTGGCCCAATTCAGCATTGCAACATCTGACGAATGGAAGGACAAAGACACCGGCGAAAAACAGGAACGCACCGAATGGCACAGGATTGTGGCATGGAGACGTCTGGGTGAGATATGCGGAGAGTACCTTAAAAAGGGAAGCCAAGTCTATGTGGAGGGAAAACTGCAAACCAGGCAATGGGAGGATCGTGACGGTGTCAAGAGATACACAACTGAGATAGTAGCACAGAACATGCAGATGCTGAGTCCTGTCAATAAGGCAGGCAGGGCTGAGCCCTATGAGCCCGGAATTCCCCTGGAGGAGCCCATAACTATCCCGGAAGATGATATTCCGTTTTAGACTTAAGTCGGACAAACAGGAACCGGACAAGTTATAAAAAGCAGCTGAATTTCACCACGAAGCGCACAAAGAAGCACGAGGATTTTTTGTGATCTTCGCGACCTTAGTGGTGAGGATTACATCTCTTACCCTTTAAGCCTTGTCCTCATTGCTTTCGTCTTTGTCTGCCGACGACTCCAGTTTATCGGGCGGCTCACGGGTCGCCTTCTTAAAATTTTTGATACCCTTTCCTATCCCGCTCCCTATCTCCGGTAATTTGCCTGCCCCGAAGATGATCAGGATAATAATTAATATGATGATCAATTCAGGCATCCCTATACCAAACATTAGCTCACTCCTCCACTATTCATTTTCTTCCAGTATTTGTCTGAATTCCTTGGAATCTCTGAATGTCCTTATCGCGTCTCGGTAATTCTCCCAAGAAGACCACAGGGCCATCCATTCCTTATTGTGCCACAGGATCTCAGGATTCTTATCCACTTTAGACACATCCAGAAAATCACTATACTCTGCCTGACAGAACTCGCACAGGTTCAATGCAGGCGGGGAAGAGGAAGGAGGGCAGCACTGGTCTGGGGCCTCCATATGAGAACCGCACATTGCACAGGTAAGATGACACGAGGAACATTGGACAATCCTCTTGACTGTCTCCATTCTTTTACGATGGAATTCCTCGTTTCTTTTTTTCTTCTTATCTTTTAGACGTTCATTAATACTTAGGACTTTGTCCATAGGATGAGTGCAGCCTCTTTACGAATTATTAATTTTAACTGTTGGATTTTTAATTAAAATTAGGATACTTCCTTGCATTCACAATTAAAAATTAACAACTCAAAATTGGACATTGGCCTGACGCAGAAATTGCGGAAAAAGCCATTCTAGGACAGCCTACCAGCAAAGATTAGTTCTTACCAATAACCTCTTTTGTGGTTTTTCCAAGCATAGCAAGGTTAAGGACGACCGTTATTCCGGCCTCATTAAGCGCCCTGATCTTATCTTCGGCCTTTCCCTGTCCGCCGGATATAATTGCGCCTGCGTGACCCATGCGTTTTCCAGGCGGCGCCGTCTGACCGGCTATAAAGGCGATTACCGGCTTACTGAAACTATTTTGGATGTACCTGGCCGCATCTTCCTCGGCTGTGCCGCCGATCTCGCCGATAAGTACTACCCCCTTGGTATCAGGGTCATCGTTGAATCTCTTCAGATGGTCAATAAAGGTTGTCCCCACAATGGGATCCCCACCGATGCCAATGCAAGTGGACTGTCCTAGACCTGCATTGGTCAACTGATAGACCACCTCATAAGTCAGGGTCCCGCTTCTTGAGATGACCCCTATTTCGCCCTTTCTGTGTATACGTGCCGGCATAATACCCACCTTGGTCTTGCCGGGTGAGATTATCCCCGGGCAATTGGGACCGATAAGCACCACATTTTTATCCTTAATATAGTTACCAACCTTTACCATATCAAGGACAGGGATACCCTCTGTGATGCAGACAATGACCTTTATGCCGGCGACCGCTGCCTCAACAATGGCATCAGAGGCAAAGGCCGGTGGCACGAATATGCAGGAGACATTAACACCCTCATTTAATACAGCCTCTCTTACGGTATTATATACCGGCACCCCTTCCACATCCTGACCGCCCTTGCCCGGCGTTACTCCGGCGGCCACCACGGTCTTATATTCCAGCATCTGAATTGTATGAAACCGGCCTTCCTGCCCGGTTATTCCCTGCACCACTATCCTGCTGTTTTCATCTACAAGTATACTCATGATTGCTACATCCCCTGTACCTGTTTTGAGACCAGTTCCGCCACCTCGGCGAGGTCTTTGGCGACCAGAAACTTAAGACCGGACTCCTGAAGGATCTTTCTTCCCTCCTCTACATTTGTCCCTTCCAGTCTGACAATCAGGGGAACCCTTATACTCTTTGTCTTTGCCGCTGCAACAACCCCCCTGGCCAAAACATCGCACCTGAGTATCCCTCCAAAGATATTGATTAGAATCGCCCTTACACGCCTGTCCAGTAAGATGATCTCAAAGCCCTTTGAGATCATCTCTTCATTGGCGCCGCCGCCTACGTCCAGGAAATTGGCGGGCGCAGCACCCGCCGCCTTGATGACATCCATGGTCGCCATTGCAAGGCCGGCCCCGTTGACCATGGCCCCGACATTTCCATCCAGACGGATATAGTTCAGGTTATATTTTTCCGCCTTCAATTCCAGAGGATCTTTTTCATTGGGGTCGTCAAGCTCGATTAAGTCCTTTTGTCTGAACAGGGCATTGTCATCAATTGTCATCTTGGCATCCACCGCTATGACCTTCCCGTCTTTTGTTACAACCAGGGGGTTTATCTCCACCATGGAGCAGTCATTGGCAATGAATACCTTGTAGACATTGGCCATAACCGATGCAAGCCCCTTTCTAACCCCGGGGGAAGGAAGGGGATCCAGGCTGTAAATCAGATTCCCGGCCTGGTATGGAAGCCACCCTGTTATGGGGTTTATATGTTCCTTTAATATCAATCCGGGGGTCCTTGCTGCGACCTCCTCTATCTCCATCCCTCCTGCCTGGGAGAAAATCATGGTCGGCATCCTTGTCTCCCTGTCAACCACCATGCCCAGATAAAATTCCCTGTCAATCTCAACCCCATCTTCGATCAGGACCTTCGTTACCTTGATGCCATCGCCGCCTGTCTGCTTGGTCGCCAAAGGTTTTCCAAGCATGCCCTCAGTCGCAACTGCCACCTCATAAGAGTTCCTCGCCACCTTTACCCCGCCTGCCTTGCCCCTGCCGCCCGCATGGACCTGGGCCTTCACAACCCACGGAGGCCCGGTAACTGCCCTCATCGCCTTTGGAATCTCGTCTGCGGAATCGACAAGATGACCATTAGGGGTAGGAATACCTTCCTTACTGAAAATTTCCTTAGCCTGATACTCGTGTAGTTTCATACCTGTTAACACTCCAATCTGGGATTCCTCTGCCTTTATATCACAAGAATAGTGGACATTTGTCATCACAAACTCGAAATTTTAGACAAGATTTATGATCGTATTTATTATTATCGCCCTGAATTGTCAAGAAGGATATGAAGACTAAGGCGGTGCGCTGCTTGAGGATTTTGTCCTAGGGTGTTTTCCTAAAAGGTTGCAACGCTCTCGGCAAAAGCCTGGTCTTTGAGCAACCTCTTGGCGAATTTCAGATACTTACTCACTATTGACCTGACGGCAAGCTGTAAAGCGAACGGCTTGATCGGCTTTTCCAGTAAATGGCTGACATTCGAGGCAATACACATGTTTACAATATCATCGCTGGCATTGCCCGTAATAATAATGGTATCCTCATGAACCGTCGGAAACCTTCCCTGAATGGCGTCAAGGAAGGTAAACCCGCTCTTTCCACTGAGATATACATCCACAACAAAGATTGCTATGCCTATCTCCCTGTTAATACAATATGCTATCGCCTCATCAACATCTGTAAACACCAACACATCTCCCCACGTATAGAATCTGGAAATTATTGCAGAGACGGTCTTGCATACGCTCTTTTCATCATCTACAATAATTACATCCAATCCAGCAGGCATAGCATCCTCCTCCAGATAAAGGCTAATGGTTCAGCTCAGCTCACACCAAACCCGGATGACGTTGAATCTCATCTTCGACCAGTTTTGTATCAGGGGCATTATAAAGAACCACCCGACGGAGATGGAAAAGACTGTCGGGATCAATTGCAGTAAACTTCACTGCAACAGTCCGTTGTTCACAGCGGACGATCTCGCCCTCAATCACGATATTCAGCTCGCTGTTTGTTGGGTCCATCATGATCTTTACCTGGCATTGCGAACCTGTTTTGAATTCTTCGTTAAGAGACAACAGGCACCCCCCAATACTCAAATTTATGATCTGATCAACGTGATACACCTCACCATTGACAGTCAGTTCCGCCTGGACCCCAAATCGGATGCGCGTAAACCGTCGGTTGTCGTTGGACATGTCATACCCCTGAAAAGGAGTTTGTTATAGATGCAGGCAGTTTAGGTAAAATGGTCCTGCATGTCAAGGATCGAAAAGTAACCCACCAATTGAAACCCTTCTTGCCCCAGTTCAGCTCACGGAATAAAAATCTTCTGCCGGTAATATCTCAACTCTGCAATGGATTCCTTGATATCGTCCATGGCCAGATGGGATTTTCGTTTTTTAAAGGCCGGCAAAAGAGGATACCAGTTTTTATAAAGTTCTTTAACCGAGCTGACATCAATGTTGCGATAGTGTAGAAATTCATTAAGAAGGGGCATATACCTGGCAAGAAACAGGCGATCCTGCCAGACGGAATTTCCGCACAGCGGGGATTCATTCCTCTTACAATATTGGGAGACAAAATCCAAGGTCTGCTGTTCAGCCATCTTACAGGAAAATGATGAGGCCAGAATGCGGTCAAGAAGCCCTGAAGATCGGTGATGGCTTCTGCTCCAGTCGTCCATCAGGGAGAGGATATCCTCAGTATAGTTTATTGCTATTTCCGGCCCGATGGCGATGGTATTTAGTTGTCCGTCTGTAATGATTGTAGCAATCTCAACAATTACATGCTTCTCGGGATCAAGCCCGGTCATTTCCAAGTCTATCCAGATCAGGAAGTCACTCACTTTGGCCCCCAATGTTTGTTGTGATTTTAAAAAATAGCATAATATCATGGCATTATTCCAGAAAAATATCCTCGGAATTTTTATTTACATTTGCCCCTTCAGACGTTTTTTACTTGCACTTCCCGGGGTTATTATTTATAAAAGCTAGTTTACCGATCTATTCATTTCTGTAAGATGATATGGATTAGGTCATTAGAACAACAGGTTATACTTATATCATGAACGACTTCTCCATCCGCCTCAAAGATCAGCCTCCTATTGAAATTCAGGCGGAGGCCATGACCGCCCTTGATGCTTTAAGGCACTTGAAGGCCAAGGCCATTGACAGGGTGATTGCAGTCAAGGTCAATGGGACCGCCTGTGATCTTTCCTACAACATCGCAACTCAGGCCGTGCTTGAGCCGATTTACATGGATTCCAAAGAAGGGCTTGAAATCCTCAGACACAGTACATCTCATGTAATGGCAATGGCGGTTAAGGAACTGTTTCCAGAGGCAAAGGTCACCATAGGTCCGGCCATCCAGGACGGTTTTTATTATGATTTTGACTATGAACGGCCGTTTAAGGAAGAAGATCTGCCAAAGATAGAAGAAAAGATGGAAGAAATAATCAAGGCGGATCTTTTCTATGTCAGAAAAGATATGTCAAGCCAAAAGGCCATTGATTTCTTCAAGTCCCTGGGAGAGCAATACAAGGTTGAGTTGATCCAGGATCTGGGCGCTGAAACGGTCTCTGTTTACACACAGGGCGGTTTCACCGACCTGTGCCGAGGCCCACATGTACCTTCCACCGGCAGGATAAAGGCATTTCATCTGACTAAGGTGGCAGGGGCGTACTGGCGCGGCGATGAAAAAAAGGCCATGTTGAGCAGGATTTACGGAGTCGCCTTTGCCGATCGAAAGGAATTGAAAGAGCACCTCATGAGACTTGAGGAGGCAAAGAAGAGAAATCATGTCAAACTCGGTCCCCAATTAGGCCTTTTTAATACTTATGACGAAATCGGCGCAGGCATGATCGTATGGCATCCAAACGGCAGCATGCTGAGGCATGTCCTTGAAGATTTTGAGATACGGGAGCATCTCAAGCGTGGATATGAACTGGCCAAGGGGCCTGAGATCCTGAAAACAGATTTGTGGAAAAAATCAGGCCATTTTGAAAACTACCGCGAGAACATGTACTTCACCATGATTGATGAGCAGTCTTACGGCATAAAGCCGATGAACTGCCTATCCCACATGCTTATCTACGGCTCCGAGATCAGGAGTTATCGCGACCTGCCGAAGAGATATTTCGAACTGGGGACCGTCCATCGCCATGAGCGTTCCGGCGTACTGCACGGCCTTTTCAGGGTGAGGGAATTTACCCAGGACGATGCACACATCATCTGCACTCCAGAACAGTTGAATGGCGAGATAAAGGCGGTGCTCGATTTTGTCAAAGACGTGATGGCCATATTCGGCTTCAGCTATGAGCTGGAGATCAGCACAAGGCCTGCAAAGTCTATCGGCACGGATGAAGATTGGGATCTGGCCACTAATGCACTCAAGAATGCAATGGCAGATAATAATCTGATATATGAAGTGAACGAAGGGGATGGGGCCTTTTATGGCCCTAAGATTGATGTGAAATTGAGTGATGCACTGGGCAGAAAATGGCAGTGCGCCACAATACAGTGCGATTTTACCCTTCCAGAAAGGTTTGATTTGGTTTATATTGGCAAGGACGGTCAGAAGCACAGACCGGTAATGATCCACCGCGTAATCCTGGGCGCCATTGAAAGGTTCATCGGCGTCCTGATCGAACATTACGCAGGGGCCTTTCCGGTGTGGCTGGCGCCGGTCCAGGCCATAATCCTCACTGTAACAGACAGGAACAATGAATTCGGAGAAAGGCTGAAAAAGACCCTTGAGGAAACGGATATCAGGGTAAAGGCCGATTTACGGAATGAAAAATTGAGTCTGAAAGTAAGAGAGGCGCAGTTACAAAAGATCCCCTATATGCTGATAGTCGGGGACAGGGAGACTGAAAAACAGGGCGCTACGCCAAGGAAAAGGGATGGTCAGAATCTGTCTTTTGCAACTGCGGAGGAAATTGTCAGTATGATTGCAAATGAATGTAAGACAAGGAGGTAACGCCATAGCAAAAAAGGAAGAGGAAGTCAGGATCAATGAAAATATAACTTCATCGTCGGTCAGACTGATCTCAGAGGATGGCAAACAACTGGGCATTCTGCCCCTGTCCGAGGCGCAGAGGATAGCAAGCGAAGGAGGACTGGATCTGGTGGAGGTGGCTCCCAATTCAGATCCCCCTGTCTGCCGCATAATGGACTATGGAAAGTTCAAGTATCAGGCAAGCAAGAAGGAACAGGAGGCGCGCAAGAAAGGCCGGTCGTCCCAACTTAAAGAGATCAAGTTAAGACCCCACACCGAGGAACACGACCTTGGATTCAAGGTCAGGAATTTAAAGAAATTTCTGCAAAAAAAAGACAGAGTAAAGGTGACGGTCTTTTTTAGGGGTCGGGAGATGGCTTATATGGATACAGGTGTTGACCTCCTAAACAGGATCGCCCAAGACGTCTCAGATGAAGGGAGCGTGTTTCAGGAACCCACCAGGGAATCCAAGAACAGGATGACCATGGTCATTGTCCCAAAATAGCTGGTTACCGACAATGACATTCAGAGACAGGTCCTGTCGGATTTGCCGGGAGGATTCCTTTGCGCCAGCTTTTTTTGCGGGGGTTTTGAGCTGTGGAGATCACCTCACTTATTCCATTTTGCATTCAGGATGATACCAAGATGACAAGGAGGCGACACAGGCGTACCTCAGTAGGACGTCGAGGAGCCGATGACGAAGTCAATCCCGCCCTGGCGGGATAGGGCTTTAATGCGAAATGGGATCAGAAAGGAGTAATGGGATGCCAAAGATAAAAACAAACCGTGGCGCGGCCAAAAGGTTCAGGACCACGGGAACGGGAAAAATAATAAGGAATAAGGCGTTTGCAAGCCATATCCTTACAACCAAGACCAGAAAGAGAAAAAGAAAACTTAGAAAGTCCGCTGTGGTGGATGCTACTAATTTTAAACGGACAGCCAAACTCATCCCCTACATGTAGCAGAACAAGGCAATAAGGGATGTTTTTACGCTGCCTCCACAACAAGAGGTTTTGCAATGCCCAGGGTTAAAAGAGGCTTTAAGGCCAGGAGAAGAAGAAATAAGGTATTAAAGGCGGCAAAGGGTTACAGGGAAGGTCACGGAAATCAGTTCCGGACCGCCAAGGCAACCGTTGACAGGGCCGGAGTTTATGCATACAGGGATCGCAGGGTGAGGAAGAGGGAATTCCGCGGCCTGTGGATTGTGAGGATTAATGCCGCAGCAAGAGAAAATGGCCTGTCATACAGCAGATTCATGTCCGGACTGAAAGAGGCCGGCATTGATCTGGACAGAAAGGTGCTTGCGGATATGGCCATTCAGGATCCGACGGCTTTTTCCCAATTGGCGAGCATGGCCCGGAATTAGTGGCCAGGCCGAAACTTGACGATGAAAGAACAGCTCCTTGAACTTGAAAAAAAGGCCCTTTCAGACCTCAAGGCTATTAATGACGCCACTGAGCTTGAGCAGTTCAGGGTCGCCTATCTCGGGAAAAAGGGTCTGATCACCTCAGTGATGAAAAGACTGGGAGAGCTGCCCCCCGATGAAAGGCCCGAATTTGGCAAACTGGCCAATCAGGTCAAGGCAAATCTGTCCAGACTGCTTGAAGACGTACGGGAGGACCTCTTATCAAGGGCTGCGGGACAAAAGAGCTTTCTTGACGTCACACTTCCCGGGAGAATACCCGCTTACGGGCATCTCCACCCATTAACGCTGGTGATCAATGAGGTCTGCCGGATCCTTTCCAGGATGGGATTCAAGGTGGTCAAGGGGCCGAATGTAGAACTGGACTATTACAACTTTGAGGCCCTGAATATCCCCAGGGACCATCCTGCAAGGGATATGCAGGACACCTTCTACATCTCCGATAACGTGGTCTTAAGGACCCACACCTCCCCTATCCAGATCCGTGTAATGGAGACACAAAAACCCCCTGTCAGCATAATTGCGCCAGGGAAGGTCTACAGAAGGGATTCCGATGTATCCCACACGCCGATGTTTCATCAGGTAGAGGGACTCTTGGTTGACCGGCATGTGACATTCGGGGATCTCAAGGGGACGCTGACAGGTTTTTTAAATGAGATGTTCGGGCGTGAGACCAGGCTTCGTTTCAGGCCCAGTTTTTTCCCCTTTACCGAACCGAGCGCCGAGGTGGATATACGATGTGTAATATGCGGCGGGAAAGGGTGTCGGACATGTTCAAATACGGGCTGGCTTGAGATACTGGGTTCAGGCATGGTGGACCCGGCAGTTTACGGCTTTGTTGATTATGACGCCGAGGTTTACTCCGGCTTCGCATTCGGCATGGGCATTGAAAGACTTGCCATGCTAAAATACGGGATAGACGATATCCAGTTGTTTTACAGAAATGGCATGAGGTTTTTAAGACAGTTTTAAGGGCCTGTTTTATTCTGTAACCATAAAGTAGAACACCTGGATTTAAGTCTTCAACGTCTCTCTTTTAATGATCAGGTCTTTTCATGTCATTCCGATTTTCGCCTCGTTTCTTCTATTGAGTAATATTAATGAAGATCAGTCTTAATTGGTTAAGAGAATATGTAGACATTGACATGCAGCCCGAAGAGCTGGGCAGGCTCCTTACCATGTCCGGGTTGGAGTTGGAGGGACTTGAACCATCGGGGCAGTCCCTCGGCGGTATTGTTGTGGCGAGGATAATCTCAATCTCCCCTCATCCTGAAGCAGACAGGCTTTCCTTATGTCAAGTGGACACAGGCAATGGGGAGGTCCAGGTTGTGTGCGGCGCCCCGAATATTTTTTCAGGGGCACTTGCCCCTTTTGCGGGAGCAGGCGTATCCCTTCCAAGCGGCGCAACCATCAGCGACAGCAAAATAAGAGGGGTCAGATCGCAGGGTATGCTCCTGGCCGAAGATGAAATGGGGCTCACGGAAGATCATACAGGGGTGATGATTCTACCGCCGAACCTCGCACCCGGAACCCCTTTTTCCTCCATGTCCTCTGATTTAAAGCGGTTTGAGCTTGCCGACTGGGTGTTCGATCTATCCATTACACCAAATCGTCCCGACTGGACAAGCGTCCTGGGGGTGGCAAGGGAGATAGCAGCACTGATAGGTCAGAGACTCAGACGGCCGGAGATAATAATAGAAGAGGGAGGCAGCCATATCGCAGGGCTTGCAAGCGTTTCCATCGCCGACCCTGTGGGTTGTCCCCGTTATGCCGCAGGGGTGATTCAGGGCGTTGACATAGGACCGTCGCCCTTCTGGATGAGACGAAGGCTCTTCCTGTCCGGGATCAGGAGTATCAATAATATCGTTGACGTAACAAACTACGTGCTCCTAGAAATGGGCCAACCCTTACACGCATTTGACTACAATAAGCTGAGGGAGAACAGGATAATAGTCAGGAGGGCGGAAAAAGGCGAGACCTTTACCACATTGGATGGTGAGACAAGGCCGCTTAATGACGAATCCCTGATGATATGCGACGGCGAAAGGCCAGTGGCCCTGGCTGGGATCATGGGAGGGCTAAACTCTGAGATCACTCCTGAAACGCAGGATGTACTCCTTGAGAGTGCATTCTTTGATCCTGTGACCATCAGAAGGTGCTCAAAGAGGCTTGGTCTATCTACCGAGGCCTCTTATCGTTTTGAAAGGGGTGTAGATATTGAAGGGGCGACGACCGCACTTAAGCGCGCCATGTCGCTGGTATATCAACTGGCGGGGGGAAGTATTGCATCCGGCATTATTGACAACTACCCCAGGCCTTATACACCACCTGACATACGCCTCCGCATTGACAAAATTAACCGTCTGCTTGGGACAAGTCTTACAAAAGATGCAGTAACAGGGTATATGAAGGCCCTTGAAATGGATGTCAGAGACAGCGGCGAGGACCAGCTTTTGATTAGTCCCCCCTCATTTCGGGTGGATATCACAAGAGAAGCGGATTTAATCGAGGAGGTGGCAAGGGTATTTGGTTATGAAAATATACCTGTAACATACCCAAGTATCAGACCCGGCCAGGTAAACGATGCGCCGGAGCTCGCCCTGAGCGACCAAATAAGACAGATCATGTCAGGGCTGGGTTTTGCCGAGATCATCACATACAGCTTCATCTCTCCCAAGTCCGCTGATATGTTGGGCGCGGAAGAGGAAAGCCCGCTGAGAAAATTCGTGCCGATTCTAAATCCCCTTGCCATTGATCAGTCTGTAATGAGGACGTCTCTTATCCCTGGGATATTAAATACCGTTGCGGTAAATGTAGCCCATTATGAAAAAGACCTGAAGCTCTTTGAATGGGGAAAGGTCTTTTTTCAAATGGGGGAAGATCTGCAACCCAACGAAAAACTGCTTCTGACTGCTGTTATTACAGGACTGGCCCAGAAAAAATCCTGGCATTGTGATGACAGGGCTGTAGATTTTTATGACATCAAAGGGGTGCTTGAGGCCCTGCTGGCTGCGCTTGGCCTAAAGGATGTTACCTTCAAAAGAGAGAAAGATTTTAATTCCTATGACCCGGAGGTCTCAGCCGGCGTTTACTGCAAAGGCTCAGCCCTGGGGCGGGTAGGCCGCGTGTCTTCAAACGTACTGGAGGCGCACGGCCTCGAAAAGATTAACGCCTTCCTTTTTGAACTGGACATTGCGGCCCTCTTAAAAGAGATCCCGGAAACAAGGAGATTTCAGTCCATTGCAAGATTTCCCGCCGTTTACAGGGATATCTCGCTCCTGCTTAATAGAAACATCGAAAGCGCGGGCGTTGTTGATATCATAAAAGAAAAGGGGTCTGATTTGATCGAGTCTGTTGAAATCTTTGATTTATACGAAGACATAAAATCAGACCGGCCTGAGAAGTCCCTCGCGTTCAGAATCTCTTACAGATCAAAAGACAGGACCCTTGACGGCGCAGAGGTGAATAGTTTACACGAAACCATTATTGATGAGATAAAGCTAAAGACAGGGGGAAGGCTGAGGGAGGGCTAAAGATGGTCCATATTCCTGATGACAAGCGGTATTTTCGTATAGGCGATGCCAGCAGAATCATCGGTGTTGAACCATATGTCCTTAGATTCTGGGAGAGTGAATTTCCGCAGATCAGGCCACAGAGGGCGGATTCCAAGCAGAGGACATATCAGAAAAAGGACATCGAGACCCTTCTCGAGATAAAAAGGCTCCTCTACGAAGAAAAAATGACAATAGAGGGCGCAAAAAAGCGCTTAAGCCAGGAAAAGTCAGCGGGCGCCAGGTCTGATAATAAGCTTTTGGAAGACATTAAAGGGGGGCTGAACGAACTTTTAGAAATATTGGCCTAGGGGAAGTTTGTCCGAAAGAGGCTATTTCCCCCAAACTCAATGTCGCAATCCTGCACTGCCCATAAGCCGTTCAATGCAGTTTACAGTTAAAGGCCTTTTGGAATTTTGGACGCCATTAATTTCTTCCGGTTTAACTTGCGCCCATCTACTATAAACGTACCGTCGCCGATCGCGTGAACAGTCCGTTTCTCTTTGCGCGAGGTGTCAAAGTATGCCGCAACAGCTTCAAGAACGATGATGTTGTGTCTTTTGACGATGTCGACGACCTTACATTCAATATTTGCGAGGCACTCCTTTATCAAAGGTGCTTTGACTTCTTTCCCTTTCACGGCAGTCAGTTTGAATTTCTCGAATTTGTCGGTATCCACACCCGAGCATGTTCCTATTCCAACGATTTTATCAAGCATGTCAACTGTGGGTATTGAAATAACACATTCCTTCGTTTTACGAAGAGCTGCAAAGGAGTAATTCCACTCTCCTGTGGTTATGGCGAATTTCGGCTTGAAATCCAATACCATTGTCCATGATATGGTCATAACGTTGTTCTTCCTGCCGTCATACGTTGTAACAAGCACCACCGGTCCCGATTCCAGCAATGTAAACGCTTTGTCAATTTTCAATTTTTTCATAAATGAATACCCCCCTATTTGGAGACTGATTTCAGCAGGGAAATAGGCTTGGCCAGATCCAGGATGTGGGCATGTAGTGTCTCCAAAAGGGTCCCGGGGACGCCCATCATGAGATGACCGGCGCCGATAGCAGATTTCAGGCGGCAACCCAGCCCCAGGAAGGTAATATTGGGAAGACATTTAAGCAGAGGCCACACTGTAATGTCCGAGCACCCTCCCAGTGCACCTCCGGACTGAGGCAGATCCATTTTACCACCCTTTTCATAGTTGACGGAATAGAGCAACCACATAACCTGTTCACTGTTCGCTGTAAAGACGACAACATGGGGCGTGTCCTGAAAGCTGGAAAGGGGCGCGATCAGGATGGAGCGAGTCGAGCCTTTCTCCAGACAGATGGCGCCCAGCACGGTTGCTGCAGAAGCGGCTTCCGAGCCAAAAAGGCCGACGCCATATTTTTCCAATACGCCGTCATCCAGATAATCCGAAGGGTTTTCTTCGAAACCCAGTGCGGCGGTTCCCAGCTTGCAGCCCATCTGATCCTTTTTGAGCAACAGACTCTGTCCCTTGCCGGCAAGGATCAAGGCCTGGCAATAGCTCTTGACCTGGCCTTCGAATGGTGAAACGTGCCGGGGTATAGTCTGGCCTTCCTTGTATAATGAGACCCCCACCGGCTCGTATTCAAGGGAAAGTTCCCGAATCAGGTCCTGTGAAATAGCTTTAAATTCTTTCATGACTTTTTCCTTTTCAAGAAATTAAGGCGCAAATGAAGTGCAAATGAATGTGCAACCTTCTCAAAGATGTTATGCCTACTCCATTTTATTTTAAAATGTGAAAACCTTGTCTGCTTCCTTAGACAATTCATAAAGATCGTCCATCCACGCAATGGGGCAAGAACTTGATCCCTCCAGACCGTGGGATTTCATGCAAACCCCTCAGACATAAAAATCTCCATCGAATTGGTTGACCTGATCAATCACATTGAATTGATCATTGCTGATCTTTTCATAAAGGACGCCTTTGCCGAGCATAAAGACAGATACTTCATCTCCCTTCTTAACGGCAACGTTTGCCAACCTCATGGCATTGTATGCTGTTTCAGCATCGTCTGTGGAAATAATAAATAGTGCTTTCATTTTTTTCTCCAATCATTTGTAATTAATCTTTATATAAGTAAGTGTAAATAACATAAAACATGCATTTGAGCATCTTGCCTGCCCAAACTGATTGGTTGGACGATTAGGTTGAAAAGAGGATTAATCCGGCTTTTTCCTTTCAACAAACATAAAAATCAGTAACGGCGATTATTCCAAACAGTGTTAATCCAGAGCAGATCTGATCCCAGACTGCCCCCTCACCCTGGGGGACTCCTTGCTTAAATGATATTGCCATCCCAAAGTTGTTCACAAAAATTTTTCCAGGGCATAATTAGGATATCTGAATCCAGTTTTTTTTGGATATGACAACTTGACATCCAGGTCAACTTATTTGTGATAATCGGGACAACATGGCGCAATTATCATATTATTGTGGGAAAATGGTAAAGAATCAAAAGGCATCCTTAAGCATATCTACTAGTCTATTTCTGGCTTCATTCAATAGCGATGGGGGCTGGGGCCATTGTTCCATGATGATAGCGCCGGAAAAACCGCGTTTTTCAAGGCGCTCCAGGAGCCCTGCTATCCCGGATGGGTCTTTTCCCGCAGGGCCTGTAAATATGGTCAGATGGCTGTCACGGTCGCCGTAGTTTTCATGCACGTGGAGATGTATTATCGGGACCTGCGGACCTAGAATATCTACATACCCTAAATAGTCATTCAGGGTTTCTTTACATAGATTGGCGTGACCCAGATCAAGACACATACCCACGCAAGATGTATCTAGCTCAGTATTGCGCAGGTGTTCAAACAGGATGTTAAAGGCGGCTGGGCCTGTAGCAGGCACATTTTCTATGGAAAGTCTTATCGCGTTTGCTGACAAGAGTTCTATAAGGTGGCTTATCGCCTGAACGAAGGCCTGGGCCCCTTCATCAGCAAAGAAATGTATGTTTACAAGGCATGCGCCGATATCCAGGGCAAATTCGGCATTTCTTAAGATGGTATCATAACTTTCCTTCTTTAATGGGTTTGCCGTCCATGGCAGATGAACCGACAGGGCGATGTCATGGTCATTGGCGATCTTTTTGATCAATGCACGGGTCTTTTTACCTAAATCCCCCTCTGTCCACCCGGCCCCGCTGACCTTAAGATCAGGGAACCACTCAAAGGCATCAAAGCTATTTACTACAGCATATCTGAATGGCTCGCTGATGCTTACAGTTGAAAAAAAAGTCTGATTGCCGATACGGATGCGCCCTTTTTTAATCACCATTAATTCCCACCTGAGGTCGTGTCTGGACTACATAATATCTGTCATTGGAGTAAACACCCTCTATATCCTGAGGATAGCCAAATAGTTTCTCTACCATTACGCCTATGGCCGCAACCTTTATACAGAATTCCCTTTGAAATTCTTCATCCCACACAAGAGGCTCTTTGGAGTAATCAAGCACTGCTTGCGTTGGGGCCTGTAACATAACGCTGTCGTAAAGGCCTGCGCCGGCGTAATCAACAAGATCCTCTCCATTTGAATCAGAACGGAAGATCAACCCGTTGCCGAAGAGGCCGATGCTCTTGCTGGGAAATGCATGAAGGTGAGGCGTTTTCTTGCCTTTTTTCATGGAAAAGCTGAAAGCCCTTCCAGGGTAATTTCCCACCAGCGTCTCCCCAAGTCCTGGGACAGCCTCAGCATAGATCTCATCCCGGTCCGAAGTAAATGGGTTTATGGTGTGAATCACAAAACTGTAATCCGCTTCAATAACCTCCTGGATGAGGACCGACATAAAAAGATCACGATGCAGGATGCCCTGTGCCCTGCGGCTTAAAAAGGCCCGCTCATTCCATTTTGAGCCCCAGACCTTCTTGATGCATTCCCATGCGCCGGCCCAGTTTTCGATGATCAGTCCCGCATCTTCATTCACCCTCTGGAGTGACGACCTTAAGGCGTCAGGGGCCTTGAGGCCGAGGATGACGGCCTTTAAATCCCCCAGGAGTCCACAGACGGAATCTACTGCCGTATCATCAGCCTTTTTTGTCAGATGATCATACTGCCTGGCCGCCTCCTCGTTTATTTTTTCATAGAGCACCTGTTCAAAGACGCCGAATGGCATGGCTACAGAAATTGGCAGGCCTATCCACCCGGGCAGGATTACCCTGAGCCGTTTTAAATGATTGGCTTTTCCACCCACCGTCCTATCGCTAAAATCCCTCTCCGAAATGGCATAGGAAGAAAACTCGGGCCTGGATGCCAGGATGCGGACAGGCCGGATTTTTGGCGATGTCTTTTTTGCATCTTGCTCACCCTTCTTGACCTCGACCTCACCTGCGGCGTTTACAGTCAGCCCGATCACCTGCCCTCTTAAGGACCTTAAATGTTCCAGTGTATCTGTGTCATAGCATGTGGCGATCAGTACCTGGGCGTTTCTGGCGCGAATGGCCACATGAGATACGATGTCGGTGGTGTCAGGGGTGATGATGGCGGTTACACCCTGGGGTATTTCCTCATTGCCGACGATCTTGTCGGTAATGATGATTGTCGGCCTGACAAAGCTCTTATATTTAATGGATTCAAGGCTTGAGGCCTCTTCCACCTGTCCCATGCCCTTTCCCTGGCTGACTACCTGCCAATTGCCCAGGACCGCACTCTTTCTGAGTATCGGGTTTAGGTGCCGCAACAGCATCACCAGAACAAACGCGGGCCTGCCGCGCACCACCTCTTCAGTGAAAAGCGTAATGGTCCATGAATCCGCGTTAAATGCCTTTCCCATCAATTCCGCCTTTGGCTGGAGCAGCTTATAATATTGATCAATAGTGCCGTTTACCATCCGTCCAAGGCGTTCGAGCACAGACTGGGCCTTAAGCGCCCGGTGTTGGTCAAATTTAGGCTTGTCCCCCAAAAGCCTCCACTGAATACGGCACTGGTTAAGCTCTACATCGTCATCAGTGAGGGCCATATTGTCCATCATCACAGCTATCAGCCTCGCCAACCGGTTTCCCTCCCATTTGAAATGGAGGGACCTTTCCACTGCCACCCGCAGATAATCCTCCAGCGCCAGGTCCAGAAATAGCATGTCCCGCACCCCGTCCCTGTGTCCTTTGAGCCAAAGTGCAACTTGCCTGCGGCCCTCTGTAATCCAGCCCAACAGGGAAAATAGACCATCAGGCCCGGAATCCTTGTTCGACCATATATAGTCCATTAAAGTGTGCATATCATTGTCAAACAGATATCTTGCCGCCTGGATGGCAGCACCAAGATCAGTCCCTGAATGCACCCCTTTTAACACCCCCAAAAAGTCCCCGAAATCGTGGATAAGGGCATCCTTCAAATGAGGAATAAAATCCGGTTGAGACCTGATAGGTCTATCATAGCCTGTTAGACGCTCCCTGGTGACCCCGCCTTCGGCAAGCCTCTTATAAAAAAGGTCCATATTTCCATCGCTTCTTAAAAAGGCCAGATAAGCTTCACAGATCACCACATCATCCGGGGTAGTATTATTATGCAGCTTCTGGTGCCACTCTTCCATAAAATGGCCGGAGACCTCTTTGATGTGGTGGCGGTGCATGATATTCAAGATCTCGTCACGCACCCGCTGTCCTTCCCCACCCCTGCCAAGGTTGGTAAGAATCAGACGTACATGGTGGCGCGCCGGGGGATAATCCATATAAAGGTCTGAGAATTTATTTGTTAAACGATCCAGTGCATGGCTCAGTTCCCTTGGCTGGGTGTTGTAGTTTCTCTGCCAGTCCAACTGCCTTATGGCGGAATAACGTAGCCAGACGTAGACAAGGGAAAGACCGTCCGGGTCATCTCTTATGTCATCCAACAGGTCATAACAAAGATTGAACCTATGCATCAGTGTCCATGAATGGACCCCCGTCTCCCTTTCAACAATCCTTTTAAAGATGTCATCAAGATCAATATGCCTCGTAGGCAATTGTCCTGTTGTTGATGAAGACCTTGAAGGGATTTCAATCAGATAGTCCTGACCGTGGTTATTGTCCCAAAGGTTGTCATCCGGGAAAAAGAGGACAAAGCCTATAAGAGGAAACCGTAGATTATCATTGAGCTTCAGGAGGACCTCTGCCTTGCCGTCTTTCTCAAGAAATGGGCTCTGAAGGGCCTTATCGCCAAAGGGCCTGCTTTGCTCCGGCCACAGGGATTTATCAGGGATAACCCAGGATCGTTCACCCCGGTGTCGAAATCCCCAATGAAAAATGACCTTGCGTTGGGCATCCGTACTGATAATGACCTCAACGCCGGTTTCGGTAATCTGTTTATTAACAAGGAGCATGAGGCCGCTTCTTGTGAGAATATTTTCAGTAGTCATTAATGGAGTGCGTGGCCCTGTGTTCTTTCAGAGATCATATTTACAGCAGTGTCCAGCATTGTATAGGCCTTTTCCAGATCATCAAAGGCCCTGTGGACCCAACTGCTTCCCCAGAAAAAGTTGCAGCTCGTCTCCGCCACCAGCAGATGGTCATAGCCCTTAATGATCATCTGACGCACCTCTTCGGGGTTACCCAGGTGATGATAGTGTTCGTCAAACAGCCTCTTGGCCTTGTGGTAATAAGAGCTGCAGTTATGCAATTCTTCCAGGCCCCTTTTCTGGAGCAGAGACCCGGTCCACTGGGTAAAATCGCCGCCCCAGTGATGCCCGGTATTCCAGGCGCCCTGGTAGACTTCCACTTCATCACACGGCGGGTGCATTTCAATAAAGTTGCTGATATGGATGGGCGTAAACCCAAGGGTTCCTTCCCTGTAACGGTTTAGGATCTGATGAAAAAAATGGCCCCAGAAGCTGCTTTGAATGTTGATGTTGCGGAACCATCCGCCGTTTTCTCCATCAGTCCATGTGGTCACAAGCGCCGGAAAATCACAGAACTTTGTCCTTTCGTAGATCTCATGTTGAAACCACCCTGGGTCGAGTCCTGACTGCTGGGCGCTGGAAAGCTCACGGTCTCGCGGGATGACGATAATTTCTTCTCCCCCGTAACGGGCGAAATGGGGCCTGTAGCGTAGCTCTTCCCAGCGCATCTCGTGTTTGGGCTTGATATACCAGCAGTCAACCATTACATACTTGTAGCCGTGGCGTTTCAGGACCGGAATCATCTCCATGGAAAACCCCATCTCAGGGGGCCAAAAGCCATAAAAGCTGTTTCTTCCAAGCATGTATCTTCCAAGGCCCAGCCACCATGATGTCTGGGTATCCCAATCCGTCTCAGGGATCAGGGGATACACACTGTGATAAAGGCCTGAGCCCAGAAATTCGATATTGGATCTCTTGTAGCTATTGAGCATATCCTCTACATCTATCACATCATGAAAGGTCTCCCTTATCGCAGGGTCTTCGAATTGCTTTAACAAGGTGCCGGAAAAACTGATATGGAGTCTCGCAATGTCTTCGTATCCCTCCAGCATCCTTACAGGGCGATCATAACACCATAGGATCTGCCTTGCCTCCCACCTTTCATTGGAATTGTGCAGGGCGAGAAGATTGCCGAGCGGCTGATGCATGTTCAACCCGAGTGCATGATAGACCTGGCGCATTATTAACCTCCTTAAGAATAAATAACGAATTGTTAATTTTAAATGTTGAATTTTGAATTACTATTGGATTATTTCCTTCATTTAAAATTAAAAATTCACAACTCAAAATTTGGATCTTGGCCTGACGTAGAGGTTGATCAAAACAGCCTTTTTCGTTCAGTCACTACCCCCACAAGACGGAGAGCATCCTGTCTCCGATCACATCCCAATTAAAGGATTCTTCAACAGCGGCACGTCCGTTTCTGCCCATCCACCTGCCCCACTCAAAGTCCGTAAATAGGGTGCCCAGCCCCCAGGCAGCGGACTCCGGGGTTGGGTGGATCTTTAATCCGTTTACTTCGTGCCAGAGATACTCGTTTGGACCTCCGTTTACTGTGGCTACGACCGGTTTTCCCGCGCTCCAGCCTTCGAGCACTACTATGCCGAACGGCTCATTACGGCTCGGCACGCATACAACGTCGCAGGACTTGTAAAGATCGACCAGTTCCCAGCCGCATTTAAACCCCACAAACCTTGTTGCATGAGAGACATTGAGTCTGTGTGCGCGATCTTCCACAGAAAACCGCATCTCACCGTCTCCGGCAAAGACAAATTTGGCAGTCGGATAATATTTGAGGATATAGGGGATGGCCTCCACCAGGAGATCAGGGCCCTTTTGATACACCATCCGGCCGACAAAAAGGACCATCGGATCCATAGGGCCGACCCAGTACCGGTCCCTCACTACAGCCGGATCAAGCCATCCGTCCCAGTGATGTACGTTCACGCCGTTGAATACAACAGATATTTTCCATTCGGGCACCTCGTACATCCACATGATCTCGTTTTTTAAGGACTGCGACACACTAATTACATGATCAGCCCAGTAGGCTCCGGACCGCTCATGCTCCCTGATGCGGGCGGATCTGCCCTGGTGAAAGACGTTTCCGCACCGGCCATATTCTGTCGAATGCATGGTGAGGACGGTCTTCCTGCCACGACCCTGTTTGATCCATATCATTGCAATGGCGGTGAGCCAGTCGTGGGCGTGGACCACATCAAAGGGACCGATATAGTCTTCGGTCTGATAAAAATGGGCCACAATGGAGCGGCACATGTTTAGGATCTCTTCGGCAAAGTCCGGGTGGAGGTCAAAGGGGCACCTGTGATAGTGGACCCCGTCTATCCAGTCGTATTGACCCTGACCGCGCCCCATACGGGTAAAGACATGGACCTCATGTCCCTTCCTCTCTAACGCCGCGGCCAGTTCAGTGACGTGAACTCCCACACCCCCGACCGGAATCGAATGAAGGGTCTCCCAAGACAGCAGTGCGATTCTCATGGCTAACCTCCGTAAGGCAAGCTGGGATAGACCGAATGAAAATAAGCCTACTGCAAAAAATGAGTAAAAGATTCATCCCCTGTCCTCAGCGGTTGCATGCCAGAGAATGGTAGGAACCCCGAATTACTGAGGAGATAAGTAGCCGGCCACAGGTAACAGCATAAAGGTATTAAGGGGGTATCACTTAACAACTAATTAATATTACAAGTATGTTGAATATGTATATAGGGTGAAATATGTATTTTTTATAATCAAGGACTGTATTTTGTATTATTCCCTTTCACCCCCCAAGGCCCCGCCGGATTTTTCAAACGGGCCTTCCGCACCTTGGACAATACTTAAAAGAAGGCTCAATCGTCCCCCCGCAATAAGGGCATAAGCTGCCTATTGCTTGGTTTCCGCTCAACAATTCCCCTGATTCGCTTGAAATGGCCCCGCACCGCTGGCACTCAAGAAATGGAGTGCCTTTCTTGACCCTTAATACGGGGATAAAGAAAACAGACAGGTAGTGATTGACCATCTTAAGGCGCGCCTGATAAAGACCGCATATTGGACAGCGCCTTGGTTGATCATCAATATTAATTGTCTTTGGTTGAATACCGGCAATCAGAAAAAACATGGCAGCAGAAATAATGACGTTTGATAATTGATGGAAATCTGATATCCTCAAAAAAGCTATAATCCAGTGCAGCACATCTTTTACCAATAGTGGTTATTAGTCAACATTCTATAAATAAATATTCACCATCAGGGGCCTCATTATCCTCAAAACAAACCACGGAGGAGAAAAAATGAAAAAGACTGGCATCTTAAAAGACATCAGGTTCATCAACCACAAGACAGGACCTGGGCATCCTGAAAGCCCGAGGAGGCTTGAGGTGATATATGCCATGCTTGAAGAGCCTGATATGAAAGACAAATTTCCAGAGGTCCCTGCCAGGAGGGCTGCGGAGGAAGAACTCTCCCTCATTCATACCCCGGGCTACATCAAAATGGTAGCGGCAACCGAGGGAAGGGAGTGGAGCAGTCTTGATCCCGACACATCCACCTCAGCCGGTTCATACGAGGCGGCCCTGTTGGCCGCAGGGGGTCTGTGTCAGGCGATCTCAATGGTTATGGCAGGCGAACTTGACAATGCAATGGCGCTTTTAAGGCCGCCCGGGCATCATGCGGAAAGCGACCGCGGCATGGGATTTTGCCTGTTTAACAACGTTGCTGTGGCCGCAAGATACGCCCAGAAATTTCATAACCTCAAAAGGGTCCTAATAGCAGACTGGGACCTCCACCACGGAAACGGTACACAGCACTCCTTTGAAGACGATCCGACCGTCCTCTATTTTTCAACCCATCAATATCCTTATTATCCAGGCACCGGCGCGTTTGATGAAGCAGGCCTTGGCAGGGGCGAGGGCTTTACGGTAAATGTGCCGTTACGGACCGGTTGCGGGGATACGGAATTTGTCGGAATTTTTGAAAAGATATTGAGACCCATTGCCCTGGAATTCAAACCAGAGCTGATCCTGGTGTCAGCAGGATTTGACATCCATGAAGATGACCCGCTGGGAGGTATGAGGGTGACCCCAAAGGGTTTTGCCGGATTGACCGCTTCCATCATGGATATTGCAGAACAGTGCTGTGGAGGGAAGGTGGTAATTACACTGGAAGGAGGCTATGATCTCAATGGCCTCAGGTCCTCGGTCAAGGAGGTGTTAAGACAATTGGCGGGCCTTTCAGAAACAGACCATGCGGCCATGGCGGCAAATGCTGATCAGACTGTGCTCGGAAACCTGATAAAGCGAGTTTCACAGGTCCACAGCCGTTATTGGAAGGGTTTGAACCCTTAAACGCTAGGCGTTTGGATTCAATAATCTTGTCCATTTTTAATTCAAAATTAACAATTAAAAATTTAAAATTATGTCTTAGTGGACTTTAATGGGAACCAGCGGTCGCTACGGCAAATACGGAGAAACCAAGAGGCTTTCACGCCTTAGAAAGGCAGGGCCGGGTTTTCAAAAGGCAGTGCCGGAGACATCCCATTCCATGACCCACACGCACCTTGGATCAACGCGGTTTTACGGTACAAACATAAATATTGTCCCTGCCGACCTAAAGGATTCCGTTTATATCCGCAGCCTCAGCAAAAGGGTCTTCAGCATCTATGGACACTACGATGACACACTCACCAATTGGTTTTTGTCCGGTACGTCATTTACAATATTGGCCTTGTCAGGGAAGAAGAATGTCGGCTTTGCCATGCTTGGGCGATCCTATCTCGGCCATTCAGCCTCTCGCGTGTGTGAACTCCTCGCGTTGGCAGTGGAGCCTGAAATGCACGGACGAGGTGTAGGGGGCCTTTTGCTGAAGGCCATCGAAAATGAGTGCAGAAAAAATCAGGCCGATTCTCTTGTCCTGCACACCTCAGTGGATAACCTTCCGGCCCAAAGGCTTTTCAGGAAATTCGGTTTTTCCGCGCTGGAAACCAAGCTGGCTTTTTACCCTGAAGGACAGGATGCGGTTATGATGAGCAAAGATATATAGTATAAAAGCGCTTGAATATAAAAACGCTTCGAGATTGGACTTGGAGAACTGATATGAAACAAATTACAGAAGGGGTCTACTTTATCCCAGGCCAGGACGGCATGATACCGGACTGTCATGTGTATATAATCGGCAAACCGTCATCAGGGGATCTTACGCTTGTTGACGCCGGGTTGATGGGAAAAAATGAGTACAAGATCAGGGCTATTGAAAAGGCGGGAATTGACCTTTCAGACATAAAGAGGGTGATTATGACACACACCCACCTGGATCACCTGGGCTGTCTTCCGGAAATTAAGGCCAGACTAAGCCAGGCCGAGGTCTGGATGCATGGAAATGAGGCAGAGCCCCTGGAAAAGGGTGACGAGAGGATCGCCTATGGAATGAAGATGTTCGAGGGCATGGTGCGGACCATGTTCGGGAAAAAACCAGGGGCTTACAGCATGAAGGTGGATCGAAGGCTAAAAGGAGACGAAACGCTGGAGATCGGGAAAATGCTATGGGAGGTGATCCACGTCCCGGGGCATTCGCCGGGTGGCATAGCACTCTACAACCCTGCAGAAAAGATCCTCATTCCCGGGGATGTAGTTTACGCTGACCACGCCATAGGCAGATTCGATTTTCACGGGGCAAGCGGCCGGGATCTCAATGAATCATTGCTGGCCCTGAGCGCACTGGAGGTAAAAATCCTCCTCCCAGGCCATAACAGGATAATGAAAGACGTGCCTCACGGATATATCCTGGAGACGGAAAAGCAATGGGAGGCGTATTTAGTTTGAATGATTTATTCATTTGAAGAAGTGAGGAATCCGATCTATAAAACTTTAGGGGAAACAAGGGGGAAATTGGCCTTAGTGCTTTGTTTGTTAAATACTAATGGGATTTATTGAATGCATGATTCAACCACTTCGGGAATCAAGGATAATTATTTGCATGGTTCGGCCGGTGATTTTGTTTTAAAATCAATCGTTCCCGAGTCAAAGTTATCGTTTGTTTCTGCCTACTTTACAATACATGCCTTTGAGGCGTTGCGTGCCGAACTGGAATCAATCCATTCGCTCCGCTTTCTTTTCGGAGAACCTCGTTTTGTTCGCAATCTCGATCACGAAAATAAACAGTCCCGTCGTTATAACCTTACTGAGAAAGGTCTCTTTCTTGGCAACCAGCTATCCCAGCGTCGGTTGGCAAAAGACTGCGCCGATTGGATTCGCCGTAAGGTCGAAATCCGTTCAATTACGCGAACCTCTTTTCTACACGGAAAACTCTATCACATACAGGATGGGAATGTCGCACACGCCATGGTGGGTAGCTCCAATTTTACCGTACCTGGTCTGGGACTTCATCCAAACGGCAACAATATTGAACTCAACCTTGTTGTGACAGACGATCGGGATCGCACGGCCCTTCTTTCCTGGTTCAACAATCTATGGAACGATACTGAGCTGGTGGAGGATGTCAAGGATACTGTCATAAAGGAACTGGGCCGGCTATATGAAAACCAATCCCCCCAGTTTATCTACTACCTGACTCTTTTTAATATCTTCAGGGAGTTTCTGGACGGGACCCGCGACATAGATGAATCCTTGCGCCGGACGGCGATTCCTGATACTCGCATATGGCAGACCCTTTTTTCATTTCAAAAAGATGGCGCCAAGGCAGCGATCAACAAGATTTTGGCCTGCAATGGATGCATACTGGCCGACAGCGTCGGCCTCGGAAAAACATATACCGCCCTGGCGGTGATCAAGTTTTTTGAACTGCGTAACGAACGGGTTTTGGTGCTCTGCCCGAAAAAACTGCGGCGTAACTGGACGGTATTTCGCGCAAACAGCTCTCTTAACCCATTCCTGGCCGATCGTTTTCGGTATGATGTACTGTCACATACAGATCTTTCCCGCGACCGGGGTGATGTTGACGGCATTGACCTCGCTTCCCTCAACTGGGGGAATTACGATCTGGTGGTCATTGACGAATCCCACAACTTCCGCAACAACTCCTTGGCCCGTCAGCGTCCCGGCGAAAAGCCCAGACAAAGCCGTTACCAGCGACTGATCTCAGACATTATTACCTCCGGCGTTAACACTAAGGTCCTCTTGCTCTCGGCCACACCGGTCAATAACCAACTGGCCGATCTCCGAAACCAGATTTCTTTTATAGCAGGTGGTGACGTGGCCAGGGATGACCGAGCCGACGCTGCTTTCGGAGAATCCCTTGGTATTGAATCCGTGCGGGAGACCAGCCGCAAGGCCCAGACTAACTTCACCAATTGGGCAAAAAAACCCGCAGGGGAGCGGAAGACCCGCGATCTGCTTTCTGCCCTTGGCGGAGATTTTTTTAAGCTCCTCGACGGACTAAGCATCGCTCGCTCCCGCAGCCAGATCGCAAGCTACTACAAGGAAGAAATGAGAAGACTTGGGGGATTCCCCCGCCGGACAACCCCGCGATCACTGCACCCTCCCATAGATCTGCAACAGCACTTCCTATCTTTTGAACAACTCGATCATGAGATCAGCGAACTCAATCTTGCCCTTTACCATCCTACGGCCAGACTTAGAGAAGACCTCCCCCAAGAGATACGGACCATGTATCTGGACACGATACTGGGCGGGTTCACCCAGGAAGGCCGCGAACGAATCCTGATCGCCATGATGAAGGTCAACCTTCTCAAGAGGCTCGAAAGTTCTGTAGACTCCTTCCGCCTGACCCTCCAGCGGACCATCGAAAAAATAGATCGCCTGAAAGAGCGAATCCTTGCCTTTGAAAAGCATGTAGACGAGAATCCGGAAATTGACTACGACATCTTGACCCCGGATCAATTTGAAGACCCTGATTTTGACACTGAAGAGTTCACTATCGGCGGGAAACGTCGCATTCATCTGGGCCATCTCAAACTGCCAGAGTGGTTAAAAGAGGTGAGACAGGACCGGGTCCAGCTCCAGTTTCTCCTGGAAAAGACTTCAGCAGTAAAGCCTGACCGTGATGGCAAACTTGCTGAGCTGCGCACACTCATTGGAAGGAAGGTGAAAGACCCATCCGTTAACCGCGACGGCAAGACCAACCGCAAAGTTTTGGTCTTTACCGCCTTTGCCGACACAGCCCGTTACTTATATGACCAGTTGGATCTGTGGGCGCAGACTCACCTTAATATCCACACGGCCCTCATACTGGGTGACGGCAGCAATCGAACCTCCCTGGGAAATGCCGACTATGATGACATCCTGACCAATTTTTCGCCACTGTCCAAGTCACGGTCGGCCCAGCCCCGATTCCCACAGACAGAGGAGATAGACCTTCTGATCGCTACGGACTGCATCTCCGAAGGCCAGAATCTCCAGGACTGCGACCTGCTGATCAATTACGACATCCACTGGAACCCCGTCAGGATCATCCAGCGCTTCGGCCGTATAGATCGGATCGGTTCCCGAAACAGCGAGGTCCATCTGGTCAATTTTTGGCCCGTGGCGGATCTTGACCGCTATCTGAACGTCAAACACCGCGTTGAGGCCCGTATGGCCCTGGTGGACCTGTCGGCCACCCAGACCGACAATCTGCTCAACCCGGGGCAGCTTAAGGAGCTAATAAAAGAAGACCTCCTCTTTCGGAACCGGCAGTTAAGGCGGCTCAAAAATGAGGTCCTCGATCTGGAGGATTTTGATGACGCTGTTTCACTTACCGACTTTTCCCTTGACGAATTCCGTCTGGACCTGCTGCAATTCATTGAATCCCGGCGGGCTGAGCTCGAAGAGGCAGGCAGAGGCCTCTATGCAGTTGTCCAGCCGAGGGCGGATATCCCCGCCTGCCGTCCGGGGGCAATCTTCTGCCTGCGTTTCGGCAAAGATACGGGTATTCAAAAGGACCAGGGCGGAAATGAGGCTCAACCAACTGATTCCGCAAAAATCAATCCCCTGTCCCCCTATTATCTGGTCTATGTCCATGATGACGGGACAGTGCGTTTCTCATTCGCCCAGCCAAAGGAGTCTCTCCTCCTGATGCGAGGCATTGCAGCCGGTGAGACCGCCCCGTTGATCCAGCTATGCGATCTTTTTGATGCCGCCACCAAAGAGGGCTCCGATATGAGCCACTACAATAGTCTGATTCAGAAGGCCCTGGCATCCATTCAACATACCTTCCGCCGCCGCGCGGCCGCCGCGCTCCTCTCAGGACGCGGGGGAATGTTGCCGACCGCTGCCGAAACCCCTGCCCAGGATCAAGGGGATTTTGAGCTGATCACCTGGCTGGTGATTATGCAGCCGAAACAGGAATAAAACCGATGCCTCCTTCCAATGATATACTCTTTAAAAAAAATATCCAATCGGCCATCAATGACTTTGCCGGATTGCCGTTACCAATCGCAGCCCGCAACCTTTTACGGGTGCTGGGCTATGCCAGTCAGCGGGACGAAAATATCCTGAATATCGTTACGCCGGATGATTTCCTGAAATGGCTTGAAGGCGCCAATCAGGACAAGGCACTGTCCGCCAGAGATCAGGATGAACTTCAAGGTCACCTGGAAAAACTCCATTTCATATTTCAGATTACCGAGGCCGAGATCAAGGCGGCCCTAGGTCCTGTCCAGGCGAATCTTTTCGATTCCGGAACAACAGTCGAGGGCTCGCGCATGGAAAGCTATCTGTTCTTCGCTGCCGCGCTGAAACCGGATGCGCCGGAAACCCGATCCACCCTTGCCAGGCTTGTGCGTCTGATCAACAAGCCTCTTCCCATGCCTGCCATTATCCTCTTCAGACATGGCGGCGCCTTGACCCTCGGTGTCGTCAACCGAAGGCTGCATAAGCGCGCACCTGATCGTGATGTCCTGGAAAAGGTCACTCTGATCAAGGATATCTCCATCACAGAGCCGAACCGGGCACAGGTTGAGATACTCCATGATCTGAAGTTATCAACACTTTCCCAGAAATACCAGGTAGATAATTTTGTCCGCCTACACGACGCCTGGCGCAAGACCCTTGACATCTCGCTACTCAACAGAAAGTTCTACAAAGAGTTGTTCAACTGGTATCTCTTTGCCGTCAAGACCGTACAGTTTCCCAATCCGGACAAGTTACCGGACGATGTCAACAACTCCATTAATGTCATCCGGTTGCTGACCCGCCTGATATTCTGCTGGTTCATCAAGGAAAAGGGGCTTATTCCAGAGGTGCTGTTCAATGAGCGCAAGGTAAAGGAGTCTCTTCTCGGCCAGACATCAGGTGACGGGTCGGGCTATTACAAGGCCATCCTTCAGAACCTTTTTTTTGCCACCCTTAATACGGAAATGAACCGAGACAACCCGGGCAGCAGGCGTTTTATCACCGAACGAAAAAACCCGAACGGCGTCAATCCCGATTACAACAACTTTACGGTCTATCGGCACCGGCGCTTTTTTAAAGACCCGAACGCCGCGCTACACCTCTTCGAGAATATCCCCTTTCTTAACGGCGGGCTCTTCGAATGCCTCGACACTGTTGAAACAGGCAATGGAAGAAACCGGGAGATCCGCTATGACGGTTTTTCTTCGACCCCATCCAAACAGCCGGTGGTCCCGGACCACCTTTTTTTCGGTAAAGTGGAGGATGTTGACCTGAGCAGCGCATATAACGGCAAGACCGGGGGCCATGAGACCGTTATAGGTCTGATAGATATTCTGAATGGCTATAAGTTCACTATCATGGAAAACACCCCCCTTGAAGAGGAGGTGGCCCTCGACCCGGAGCTTCTCGGCAAGGTCTTTGAAAACCTTCTGGCCAGCTACAATCCGGAGACCCGCAGCACAGCCCGTAACCGGACCGGCAGTTTCTACACGCCGCGCGAGATCGTGAACTATATTGTGGATGAATCTCTGAAGGGGTATCTGGAAGGAAAATTGGCTAATGTTAAAGGAACCAATGCCGTTGCCGGAAAACAAAGGCAGGCGACGGAGTTATCTATACAGGAAAGGCTATCATTTCTCTTCTCCCATGAACAGACAGGCAATCCCTTTTCGCCGGAGGAAACCGATTCACTGATAACCGCCCTGAGCAGTGTGCGCATACTCGATCCGGCCTGTGGTTCCGGCGCCTTTCCCATGGGGATGCTCCACCGGATGGTGCATATCCTCGGAAAGCTCGACCCCAACAGCCGGAAGTGGAAACAGGCCCAGATCGACATCGTCGAGCAGGACCGGCAGAAGGCCCTGGAGATGCGGGATGAGGCAATCCGGGAAGGGGCCATCCGGAGTGTCGAAGAGCGCAAGGCATATATCGAGGCGTCGTTTGAAAGCAGCCACCATGAGTTGGATTACCTGCGCAAGCTTTTTTTGATCGAAAACTGCATCTACGGCGTGGATATCCAGAATATTGCCGTCCAGATCGCCAAGCTCCGCTTTTTCATCTCTCTGATCGTGGAACAGAAGCAGGACGATGCAAAAGCCAATCTGGGGATACTGGCCATGCCGAACCTGGAGACCAAGTTCGTTGCCGCCGATACCCTGATCGGACTTGAAAAACCGACGCAGCAAAGCTTTGGCGCGGATGTTGTGGAACGGGCCGAGTTCGAACTCAGGCAGGTGCGGGAGAGAATCTTCTATGCCCGCAAATACAAGGACAAAAAGGAACTCAGGAAACAGGAAAAGATTAAGCGTGAGGAGCTGGAAAGGGCACTGAAACAAAGCGGGTGGGAGGAGTCTACGGCTGTGAAGGTAGCGGCCTGGAACCCCTTTGACGTCTCTGGCTCTGCGCCATTCTTCGATCCGGAGATGATGTTCGGCATCACAACACTCCCTCCGCAAACTCAGGGCTCTCAATTGCCCTCTCCCTTTGGGAGGACGCAGGGTGAGGGTGTTTTCGACATTGTCATCGGAAACCCACCATACATCCAGATCCAGAGTTTCAGCGGCAGACCGGAGCAAAAGGCATGGGAGAGCCAGAAATACGTCACATACGCCAGGACCGGGGATGTGTACTGTCTTTTCTACGAACGGGGATTCAATCTCCTGGCCCCCGGGGGTATTTTGGCCTACATCTCGTCCAATAAATGGATGCGTGCGAATTACGGCAAGGCAATGAGAAGATTCTTCCTGCAGAACGGTCGAATTGATCGCTTGATCGATTTCGGCGATTCACGGATTTTTGAAAGCACCACAACATATACGAATATCCTTGTATGGCGCAAAGAAAAGACTCGTCGAATTCCCCGTGTTTGGGATCTTAGCACGGCATTCGACACTGATGTTTCAATGGAAGAACTGCTTGAAAGAGAAGGGGTCTGTGAACCCCTTTTCAACGAGAATTCGTTCGTTGTCACTAAGGGGCCGCAGACTTTTATAAAGCAGCGCGTAGAAAAGGCTGGTGTTCCACTCAAGGGGTGGGACATTGCTATCAATTACGGTATAAAAACTGGTCTAAACGCGGCTTTTATTATTAGCGAAAAGAAGAAAAAGGAACTGATCGCGCAGGATCCGAAGAGTGAAGAGATCATCAAACCGGTTCTGCGGGGACGGGATATCAAGCGCTATAGAGCGGAGTTCGCTGATCTTTGGATTATTGCTACATTTCCTGCTCTACAGATTGACATCAATCGGTATCCTGCTGTAAGGGACTACCTGAAAAGCTTTGGGAAACAACTGGAGCAAACCGGAGAGCCGGGGTGCCGCAAGAAGACAAACAATAAATGGTTTGAGGTCCAGGATACCATTGCATATCACACTGAATTCATAAAAGAAAAAATAGTGTTTGCTGAAATAGTCTTCAACTCTGCTTTTTTCTATGACACAAATTTTTACTATCCGGAGGCAACCTCATTTATTATGACTGGGGAGCGCCTGAAATTTCTCACTGCCCTTCTGAACTCAAATCTTCTCACATATTCTTTTCGCACTTTTTATGCTGGTGGTGATTTGCGTGGCGAAACCTTCCGTTATAAAAAATTATTTTTGGAAAACCTCCCCGTTCCAAAACTCTCCCTGGCAGATCAACTCCCCTATGAAGTCCTTTTGGATTGCATCCAATTCGCCCATGAAAAGGGGCTTACATCCGAGGCATCCACACTGGAATGGGTGATCAATGTCATGGTTTACGGCCTTTATTTTGCCGATGAGATGAAAAAAGATCACTGTTATATCAACGACCGCGTTGCTGGGGTGGTCAAGCCCTTCAAACCGGGAGATACCGATTCATTCAAAGCCGAATATGTCAAATCCCTCGCGCTGTTTTGTCTCAAGGATAAAATTATCTATCATGGTCTGGTGCACAGCCGGAATGTGGAACCGGTCCGGATCATTCATGGGGAGAAAAAATGAACGACGAGCGATTGGAAATCCTTCAACATAAAATAGCCGAACCTGCCGCCGGATATAAGAGTGTGCGCATTAGCCGGATCAGGATAAGCAATTATCGCTTTTTCCGGGAAGAAATTGCCCTCGATTTTAATGGCGCTAATCTCCTGGTCTATGGTGAGAACGGCAGTGGAAAAAGCACTATCTACCGGGCGCTGGAGTATCTTGCAGGCAAGCGTTTTGAAGGCATCGCCGCTGAGAAAAACATCTTCAGCGATGCGGCCGAGCCTCTGATAGAATTTGGCTTCACCAATGGAAAGGAGCTGATCATCCACAGCGATATGACCGAAATGCCGGAAGGCTTTGATTTCATCAAGGGGCTTTCGGTATTTGCCCCGATGCTGGATTACAAAAAGCTTCTCAAGGTCCACTATGCGACTACTTTGGTGGCCGGAAGGATCAATGTCTATGATATGCTCCGCGAATTGTTTAAAGACTACGAGGCTGAAGACGGGATCGTCCTCTCCGGCATAAAGGACCCCTCAAGGTATTTTGAATCCCTGGAGAGGATCGTAAACAGTGTTCTGTTGGATGAGACCAACCGCATTCTGGCCATGTTCGACGCCGACATAAGCCTTCAGAAATTTACTTTCAAGACTGAATTTACACCGGATAATCGCCTGGAGCCGGTCATCAACATCGAGATTGACTACCGTGAACAGGCCGTTGATAATTATCACACCTTCCTGAACGAGGCCCGTCTATCAGCACTGGCGGTCTCCCTCTATTTTGCATCCACCAAAACACTCCTTGGATCCCTTAGGAGCGAATCCGTGAAGATCCTTGTCCTTGATGATCTTCTTATCGGTCTGGATATGGGCAACCGATTCAAGCTTCTTGACATCCTTAAGACGGAGTTCAGTGAATTCCAGATATTCTTTTTCACCTACGATAAAGAACTTTTTGAGATCTATAAAAATAAGATGCCGTGGGAGAAATACGAGCTATATATGGACGACACGGCAGACATTCCTGCGGCCATTGTCAAGAGAGGGTCATCTGAGACTGAACGGGCAAAAGAGTTTTATGCGGCCAAAGAATATGACTGCTGCGCCCTGGTCCTGCGCAAGGGATTTGAAAAACTCCTGAAAAGCTATCTCTCACCCCGCGAACAACTGGACCGGAACTGCAATGAGCTTAATCTGGCCGATTTGGTGGGGAGGGCTAAAAAGAAATGCACAGGTGAGGCCAAAAAGATCATGGAAAAGCTGGATAGCGACCGCCGCCACATTCTCAACCCCTTGAGCCACAATGACAACAGAAACATCTACGCGCAGGAACTGAAGTCTGCAATGGACGATCTGGAAAAGCTGAAGGATATGTTAAGATAGATTGAAAAGGCTGATGCCGCCCCCAGGGGACGGCATCGTTACTCCTTCCGCACTTGGCGGACGAGCTGTTGTGTTAAGTATAAGTTTTATCAGTAATCTTCAACTGAATCATTGTTTTAACTATCGAGAATTATCCACCTATTCATTCAGATTTGTAGAAATTTCAGAAAGTCGACCCCTTACATCCTCAATAAATTTTTTGTATAAATCCTTTAACATAGTCGGATAGTTGAATTCATTGGGCATAACATAGAGCCACCCCACCCTGCTATATTCAGGGGCGGTGTAAGTGTTTGTGAATAAGACGTTATCGGATTGGGTGTCTACGAGGCTCAACTCGACTGATAATTCATTTGCCACAGTACCTGCCGGGAAGCCTACAAACCAAAGTAGCGGGCCATAAGCACTTAAACCATAGGTTATCATCTTGCCACTGTATCTTGTTGTCAAAATTTTCCCTTTTACAACACAACCACTGTCCCCTTTCTTAAAATCAAAATATGCTTCTTTGAATAACCTTGAATTGGTGAGTTCTTCAGCCAGGGCCTTAGGATAATCCTCCGTCGGTTTATAGTTTGTCCAAAGGCCTGAAAAGATATGCATAGGTTGGCCTTCCGGAACGTTTAAGGTTTGCCAACCAAATGGCATTACAGGGATGAGGTACATTGCCCAATAGTTGCTATTAATGTTTGGTCTGGCATCTTGAAACGGCAGAACCACTACAGACTTATTTATCTGATTAGAGGCCTCACCATAGCTGTTAGCGGAATAGACCCAAGATTTTTGTGTTGCACAACCACTTGCAAGAAACAAAGCAAACAATATTAGAACAGCATACCTTCTCATACTACTTTCCTCCCTTTGAATTTGATAGTTGTATTCTGTTGCGTGAAGATTTATTCGGCGGACTATATGGAAATCAATCTTGGGCGTCAAGGATAAAACTGCTTTGCCCTAATCACAGAATTGCCATAAGCCCCTCTGTCAGTTGTTGTGTGCTTTCGATATACCAACAAATACCATGGTTGCAGATTTTTGCTGGTAAAAAGATGCTCTATGAACAATAGATTGTCATGAAAAAAGCACCCACACTGATGTTTCAAGGATATGACAGGCACGCAACTCAGCCATATGCAGAGCAGAAAAAGTATTTTTCATTTAGCGCAAAGGCAATGCGGAGCTTGATCAGTTGAGTTTATCAACCAGACCATCAAAAAATTTTTCCAGGAATTTGGCCTTTTCATCTTCGGACATATCAAGCCCCGGGCAGCGTCCCTTTATCTTGCAGTGATACACATCATTCTGCTTTTTATCAAAAATACCGCATCTCAGGCAGGCGTCCTTGATCTCAGTGATACGACCTTTGGCCTGGTTTAGGATCGCTTCATCTATCAGTTTTACACCCTTGGAAAGACACCTCCTGCATATTATTATTTCCACAGGTGGTGTCCCTGGGGTAAGAGGGATTGTATATTCTATCCCAAGGTATGCCTCGCTCTTTTTTTGACAAACATCACAGGCTCTCCATCCTGGTTCTCCATTCTCTGTCTTCGGGTTGTTGATGGTCTTTACTTTAAACATTGTTTGTGCTCCTTTCTGAAATATGATGTCTCAGTCAGGGTATGGGAGAAAACCCTCGCCTTTAGCCAATGACATTTGACTTTGCCCGTGACATGTATTCCCCTGTCTCTGTATTTACCTGTATAATATCTCCTGTGGCCAGATATTCCGGAACCTGAAGGCTATGACCGTTTGATAGGGTTGCTGTCTTGTTGCGGTTGGTGACCGTGGCGCCTTTTACAGCAGGGGCCGTATCAACTATTTCCAGATCAACTGATGCAGGTAGTTCAATGCCGATAGGCTGACCGTCAATCAGGAGGGCGGTGATTCCCTCAAGCCCCTCTGAAAGCCACTGGATCTGACCCTCCATCTGGTCATAAGAAATGGTATATTGCTCATAGTTTTCAGAATCCATGAAGGTGTACATTTCCTGGTCCTTGAAGATATAGCTGACATGCCGCCTTACTAATTGCATTTCATCAAGAAAATCATTCCCCTTGAACGTCTGATCAAGTTTCTGACCTGAGGGGATGGTCGAAAAACGCACCTTGTAGAGGGTGTTTGCCCCCCTGGCGGATGGTGTCTGAACCTCTATCTTTTTGACCTGATAGGGGCGACCGTTTATTTGAACGATGTTTCCTTTATGTAAATTACAGGCCTTCGGCATAACAGGGCTCCTACCTTCTGGATTCTGGCTTCTAACTCCCGAGTTGTCACTATTTTAATGTATGGTAACGTTTATGTGGGTGTCAAACAATAATATTTGATTGGGCGTTTGCTCAGGTTATCAGCTAGCCGCTTTACAATCCGCAACCCGTATCCGGCAATTCGTTGTTATTGACAGCCGGATGCAGAAGGGTTATGAAGATGGCCACATTCCAGTATGTTATGATGAGTGATAAAAAGGTATGATCAGTTTTTTCGGAAATAAAAACAAAGATAAAAATGGCGAGCCCCAGCAAGGGGGGTTGTTTCAGAGGCTCCAGCAGGGACTTTCAAAGACAAGGGCCTCATTTGCCGGGAAGCTCGACCGTGTATTCCTGGGCAAGAAGGAAATAACCCCGGATGTACTGGATGAACTGGAGGAGGTCCTCTTTACTTCTGACATAGGAGTTGAAACCACACAGGAACTGCTGAACTCTATCAGGGAAAAGGTGGCTCGTAAGGAACTGAAGGATACTGAAAAATTGAAGGCCGCCCTTCGAGACCATATCCTGTCGTTTCTGGATATCCCAAGGCAGGACCGCCCCGGCCCCGCATCCGGAGAACCATTGGTCATACTGGTGGTCGGCGTAAACGGAGTAGGCAAGACGACCACCATTGGAAAGGCCTCCCACCATTTCAGGTCTCAGGGAAAGAATGTCATGCTGGTGGCAGGTGACACCTTCAGGGCTGCGGCTGAGGAGCAACTGAGTATCTGGGGGGAAAGGGTGGGAGCTGATGTGGTCAAACAGGCTGCAGGGGCCGATCCGTCTGCCGTGGTCTTTGACGCCCTCACCGCCGCGATTTCAAGAAAGAGCGATGTGGTGATTATTGATACCGCGGGAAGACTCCACACCAAGACCAACCTGATGGAGGAACTTAAAAAGATTTACAGGGTGACGGCAAAAAGACTCCCCGGCGCCCCACATGAGGTCTGGCTGGTGCTGGACGCAACCACAGGGCAAAACGCCATCTCCCAAGCAAATTTGTTTAACGAGGCCATAGGGGTTACGGGAATTATCCTGACAAAACTTGACGGTACAGCCAAGGGCGGCATTGTGGTGGGCATATCACACCAGTTCAGGATACCCATTATCTATATCGGCATAGGAGAAAAGGTGGAAGACCTTCGTCCTTTTGAACCGAAGGAATTTGTCAAGGCCATATTTGATTAAGCTGACCGCTCATCCAATGAAAATGCCTTTAGGAAAAACAGAAAATCATGCATTCGTAATGATACTGTGGAATCTCTTCCTGATCTCGGCTGGAAGTTTCCTAAGCGCCGTGGCTGTCAATGGTATTTTGGTCCCCCAAAAGTTTTTGTCCGCCGGCTTTACCGGTGTTGCATTAGGCATTAATTATCTGTTTCCTCGCCTTTCTGTTGCCTGGATCTATTTTCTGTTAAACATCCCGCTCTTTGCCCTGGGCTGGAAATTTGTCGGTCGCCGTTTTTTCCTTTACAGCCTTGCCGGGATGCTTATTTACACCGTCGCAGTGGGCTGGGTCCACATTCCTCTGGAGATTGAAGACAAAATCCTGAGCGCCCTGTTGGCCGGCATCTTCATGGGTGCAGGCACCGGGATCATTTTGAGGTCACTGGGATCCGCCGGCGGAGTAGATATCTTATCTGTTATCTTGCTACAGAGATTCTCTATAAGCCTTGGAGCTACATCCCTGGCATTCAACAGCATTGTCTTATTGGGAGCTTGGGTTTTTCTTTCGCTGGAGAAGGCCCTCTACACGCTCGTATATATCTATGTGACCTCGCGGGTCTTGAATGTGGTGGTTACAGGGCTCAGCCAGCGAAAGGCTGTTTTTATCATTTCTCCCTGCTGGAAGGATATTTCCAGGGGGATCATGGATGAACTGCATCGCGGCGTAACCATATTTGATGGTGAAGGAGGTTTTACAGGCCGTGAGGAAAAGATCCTTTTTACCGTTGTCACCTTCCGCGAGTTGCCTAAACTCAAGCAGATGGTCCGTAAGCTGGACCCTGAGACGTTTCTTGTAGTAACGGACACCCTAGAGGTCATGGGTCAAAGGATAGGAAATCAGCCCCACTGGTAAGAACCTTAAGTTATTTCACCTTATTTATCTCCGCATTTTCAAACACCTGCGATAGGGCTTCAATTGAGAACAGACACACAATTGAAATTAAGATGAAGACCGAACACATGACCAGCTTAATCCTTTTCTCCATTTACCCTGCTGACAATGCTCTTATGCGACTCAGCGGTACGTCTATCCTTAAAATTCAACACTCGAATGCCGCTTTCACGAGCGAAATCTTTGTGAAAGGCGTTGTTGGAAGAGCTGTTTCAAAACATATTTTGTCAAATGTGTAAGCCTGACCTTAATGTCTTCCCACATTTATACAGAAGAAGACCATTTAATAGCATCTGCGGTTAAAGAGAAAATGAAAAAGACGAGAAATGATTGTTTCACCAACCGCCTTTCTTGCTTTTATTATAGTATATGGCTAGTTATTTAATTATTGATTCCTGAGAAGTAACTATTGTATATTATCTACAAATATGCTATACATGAATCATGTATAAGAAAACAAGCCCCCAATTAAAGTTATTCGGTGTAG
>LT984854.1:981752-985930 GCA_900258555.1 uncultured Desulfobacterium sp.
CACCGCCAGACGAAAGGGGCGGAAACAGATAGGCCGGGCCTAAAGTCGCCAGAACCAGCTCTCTACTCTACCTCATGTCCCACATTTTCAGTCCATCGACCGCTCCTAATTCCTCATGAGGAGCGTCGAGTATACCTTTTAGGTCGCCGAATTGTCGGATCAATTCCTTAGCGGGTTTCTTTACATCTGATCTAGGTATTGCAAGGGTTAAAATCAGCTCCACCACTTCGTAATCGGCAAGGCCTTCTATTCCTGTTTTTAGAAAACGTTCCCGAAGACGTTGGCGATGGCCATCGTAGTGGTGTAATTTCTTATTCATCTTTAACCTTAGGACTATCCTTCCTCTCCCTTCGTTTTAGCCAGCTCCCCAATTTTTCATGTTAACCCGCTATTTCAAGAAGGTTGCTCCTCATCACATTGTTTAGGATACTGCTTTTTCCGGCAATAAATTCTTCCTTGATCTTCTTTAATAACTACCTTGGCGACAAATCAATTCGATATTTTAAAAAATCATTCTGATCAAGAGATTCCTTTTCAAATTTCTGATTAAGATAATTAACAAGATCTTCCTGTCTGGACTGACCGAGAACCATTCGATATGTCACAAGACTTTTTCTTAATGCTTGCATACGATCAGTTTCCTTACTGAAAGGAAATACCGGGGCATATCGTCGGATCTTATATTGTCCATTTGGATAAATCCAAAAAGGAACCAGTTCGTCATTAAACCCTTTCTTTAGTGCATCTTTTTTTGCCAAATCAAACAGTAATGCCCAAGGGTCTTTTAAAAATAGCTCTTCCTCAACAAGATTCGATAAAGGGTAATTATATGAAATATTTTTACGTATTGCATGACCCTTGAATCGGTGGACTCTTCCTTCCCTCTGTTCAAGATCAACTGGATTTCCGGGAAGATTCCAATGGAAGACATTTAAACAATACTGATGGAAGTCGAGCCCCTCTTGTCCTATAGATGTTGAAGCTATTACAAAGGGCCAAAATGGAGAATTGAAAGCCTGCCGTACTTGTTCTTTGCGTGTCTCTGCTTTTTCATCCCCAACTGACCCATCACCTTTACCATCTCCAAAGCGGAGGGCGAATCTGCATCTCATGCTATGTTCAGTCAGAGTAATTCGATTTAATTGAGGATCAGCAGTAATTTCATCAAGATCTAAATTAACCGTTTGGATGGAAATGGCGTTATACATTTCCTCAGCCATATCTTCCACTGCCGTAACAGCGGATTTATCCATCAATCCTAGGGATTCGATCAAAATATGGCAGTATTCATCAAGTACTGATTGAAGATTACCAAGAGTGCAGTAATCGAGAACCGTTTCCCAGTATCTTGATTCTTCGAGACTGTGCATGCCGCGGAGCATCGCAATAACATTTGGAAGATTGAAAAGAGTTTGAAATCCGTTGGCAACCATCGCGGCATTTCCTAAAATTGCCGGCCAAATTTCAGCCAGCTCGTCTTTCCTTACAACTCTCAAAATACTCCGCAGTGTTGCAGTTGCCGGTGAACTTAGTGCAATCTTTGTTAATAATTCGTAAAGATCATCAGGAGGTTCCCCAAGTTCAGTGGAACTGTCGAAAATTCTGCGGAATTCATTAACATACTCAGGGGCGATTATGCTATACCACGAGAGGTCCTCGTCCTCGGTTTCCAGCCAAGCCCTCATTGGTTTTGCTTTGTAGTACCGGTCAATAAGGGCGGGTGCAGCCCAGTACCACCGTTGATCCTTTCTGCCAGCATGTGCATGCCTTTGAATTATTGGGGCTAAAACAGTCCTTAGACGCTCCTTTATTGCATCCGTAATTCTTTGCATACTAGGCAATTGGCCATTATCAATCATATCAAGGGATAAAGCAAGGGGATCTATCTGAGTTGCCAATGTTAAACAGGGGTAAAAAAGAACCATATTGTTCATGCGTTCAGGGCGTCCATCGACACTTTGGAGAGCCAATAATCTACTTTTGTTACTGTATTCCCCGGAATAGTTTTTTGTTGCAGGATCTGCAGTATTCATGGAGCCGTCAAACATTTGTCTTTCAGCTTCATAGCTGGCCAGCATCGAAATAACCTTTGGAACGATTTTCCAAGACGAAAACACGAGGATTTTGGAAAAATCTTTTAATTCAGATTTGGCATAAGGTCCAGAGGGTACGCTGTAATATGGTAAAGATGGAGGGATCCATAAAAGCTGCCATGCCCCTTTTTCGACTGTATTTGAAAAAAGTGTCCTCATCCTGGCGTTACCGGGATCAACTTTTTGATATGACTCTATTGCCTGCCAAGACAAAAGACCATTTGAGTTCCCATTTATTGCATCCACAATCTGGGAGTTATTCTCTTCATCTTCCTTTACTGAATTTAAAAACCTTTTTTTTATCACATAACCGCTATGGCCCATGGTGTTTAGGATATATGGGGCAGACTTCCAATATTCCACAGTGTCACCTGCCTTGAGAGTCTGGGCGATGCTGTCAAGAGTTGAAAAGCTGATCAGGTCCCCTCTTTCCAGATTTTCATCCTTTTCCAGAACGTCTTCAAGCATACCATTGCGGTCTGCATCTATTGATAAGCGTTCTGTGCGGACCATAACTCGCTGCAAGCGATTTTCAACCGCAGCCTTTGCTGTGAGGAAATCATCACCATCCCCTTTGCCAACACGGTACAGTGCTTCGCCCAGGCGCAATAAATCTTCTTTGCAAGCAGCAGTTTCTTCATCAGAATCAAATAGAAATTGAAGTGTTTTCAGGAAATCCTCATAATGATTTTCGCCTTCAATTTCTTGATAACGGGTATAGGGTTTAAACGGGGTGGCAGAAAGTAGTAGAATACGAGCGTCTTTATAATTAAAAAGGGCTTTTGCCAGTTTTGCTGCCTCATCATCATTTTCCATCAGATGTCTGAACCGCTGAAATTCATCAAGAATAACAATGTCTGGTTCAAGCTTTTTTATACATGCGTTCGCGAGAATTCGCCGAATTTCTCCAATAAATTCACGCTGAAGCTCACGATCTTTTTGGGGAATATATTTACGGACTCTATAAAACCTTTGCTTGAGATCGATGAATTGGTGATAAAGACTTTTGTGTTTTTTTAGGTCCTTTAAAAAAGCTTTTTGTAGCCCTTTATCTATCTTATGCGTTTCAAATTTCTTCAGGTTGGCCCGCCATGCTTCCGAATTCTGGACACCGTATTGTAAAATATTCATGGGGGCTTTTTCATAACCAAAACCCCACTCTTCGCGGAGCATGTGGTATATCAGCTCTCTTTCTTTGGCAATTCCACCGTTAGAACGCTTGTTAAAGGAGGTCCCTGGCGTTAAGGAAATGAAATTAAGTTGGCGACGATCAAGATCCTTTAAATAAAGGGGTAACAATGTCAAACGTGTTGCGAATTCTCTGTCATGTCTTTCTTCCGTGCCGTCATCTGAGTCGAAGACATTTAATCTGTTTATGTTTTGCCTTGCAATATCGCCATTTGAGCATATATAGACAATGTCGATGCGGCGTAGTTCATCAAGGTCTTTCCATAAGTGATCGATTGCACGGGCCACAACACCCCTTGCAACCAGCGTTTTACCAAGACCAACCTCGTCTGCGATAAGAAAGCGTTTGGCATCGCCTTCATACAGCCGTCTAAAAACATGGTCTACAGTTTTTTTCTGAAAAACTTTAAGCCTTGACAACGCCTGTGTTGTATCGGTTTTTTTTGCTGAGTTAGTCATGGGCATACTTTTTTTTGTGGGCTGACTGAAAAACTTCCCACATTCGCAAAAAGCTCTCAGGGATTATGGGTTGCTCACTCTCAACTTTTTTGAGCTCTTCGACTAAGGCGGATATTTGATTTATTTTTTCTGGCTGACGGCTAAACGATCTCACTAATTCCTCAAATAATGGTAATCCGAATTGCATAAATCCAACGTTTTCTTTTTTGCCGCATCGCACATTTGTGTGGGTGCCCCCAATATGTTGTGGTCGGATTATTGTTTTTCTGACCGGAATGAGTTGGCGTAGTTTCAAGGCGATGACGCCTGGGGCTGACGGAGAGACCCTCGGCCATCTCGGAGTCGGCCTCCGGCGTCATCGCCTTGAAACTACTGATTAGTCGAGAGCTACTATGAAAGATACATCTTTTTTTGCACAGCTTCTTGGGATCACTCCTC
>LT984854.1:987070-1047283 GCA_900258555.1 uncultured Desulfobacterium sp.
AGCGGCATTCCAGGTCATCAATGCATGACCACAACATATTGGGGTCACCCACACAAATGTGCGATGCCCCTCTTTTTTTGTAATTCCGCTGATTATATCCAACAGCTTGTGTTCCGCTGATCGAGGGTCATTATCCGATAACAGAAATAGGAGATATTTAAGGAAGCTCGTACTGTCATTTATTATGTTGCCAATAACTTGATTATCACGATCATCTGGAAATCCTTCGCAATCTAATTTGAGGACAAAAGAGGTAGACATTTTCTGTGAGTCAAGTCTTGCGTTAATTGTGAAGGCGATAAATCGGGTCAGTCTTACAGCGGGAAGATTTCGAAATCTAATTTTCTCACCAGCAAAAAGAGGTTTTATATTTTGATAATCGTTTTTGTGAAGCGAAATAGGCACACAAGTGCCATCGATGTCAGGGCGTAAACCCCAGCTTTTTTCAGAATAAAGGTTAAGGATGTATGTTCCTTTCTCATCACTTGAAGCCAAAAGCTTAATTGGTGCAGCACAGATCTCTCGGCGTGCGATATTAAGTATATCTTCAAGCTTTTTTTCGATTGTGTTTTTGTGCGTTGGTGTTTCGGGACGGGTATAATGTTGCAAAAGACCAAACAGGGTCGAAACTTTGGATTTATTGCTTTCCTCTGTGTTTGTTCTTTCACCTAAGATTTTTTTTATTCCAATATCGCTGGCTTTACCTTGCAACCCAACAAGGAATTCAATGTTTACACCACTAAAAGCGTTTTTTGAAGCATTCGCAGATCCAGTCCACCACTGAACATGTTTTGAATTATATTCTGAGACAAACAGCTTGGCATGGAGTCCGGAAAGGTCATCTTCACCAACTATGGTGTTAAATTCTGCATCAACAGAATCAAATGTTTTATCTATCTCATCTGTTTCCTCCCCTGGAGGCTCCGTCGCTTCATCCATTACAAAAAGCTTCACGCCTGCACTTTCAAGCATGCCATACGTTTTATTATTAAGTGCATTTAAACTGTCAGACCTAGAAATTAAAATAGTTTCGCGACTTTTTTTTATCTCTTTCTCAAGCCAAGTTTCACTTAAAAAAGGCGAAACTATGAGCATAGACCTGGATGATTCTATTTTTGGTCCTATCTTATAACGCTCCAATCCCATTGGCTTAAACACAAGGTTTCCAGATTCCCCCTCATCTTTAAATGGATACGGAATCTCAAAATTGACACGTCGAACTTCTTCCGACATGATATTGATATGTTCCAGAACATTTTCTGGTATTTCGTTCCCCGCCAGAGAGGGTAAAGCTTCTATGAAATCTCCCAGTGGATGGTTACGACTAAAAGCCCGGTTGCGAGTTTTTAATTCCCCTTCCAAAACCAGGACCGTGTCCCAAGACTTGTCGAAAGTGAGGTTGCGAGACAGGCATAAAAATCGGTAGATAACAGGGCCATCGTCAGTCCTAAATCGCAGAAGCCATATTTTAGGGTGGAAGGCGCCACCTTCAGTTGGCGGTATTACCTGGACTACAATGTGTTCCAGAAAATGATACAGCAAATGCTGATGTTTCGGGACACTGATATGACCCTTTTGACAAAATATCCCTATCCGGCCGGTAGTTCGCCTTATTGCTTCAAGCGCTGACATCGGTTCTTGTAGAATTTCGTCTCTACTCTGACTTTCGTTAAGAAACATTGAAATTGGCGCCATAAGTAAAGAAAGTAAATCAAGCGTGTATGTCGTGGCAATTGCTCTATCCAACCGATACCCTTCGGGTGGACGCAGTTCTTCCAGATAAAGCAATCTTGCACTCGGCTCAAGCATTTGAAGCCTTTCCTCCGTTCAATCCAGCGTAAATATCAGAAAGATGTGTTTTTGTGATTGCCCAACGAAAATCGAGCCGGGCTGTACCTGATGCCCCGCCCCATTTCATGAGGGCATCTTGATTATGCAGCCGAGCACGGTTTTTCTTCAATTGGTGTTCTCTCTGGCTTATTAATGACCGGGCCAGTGTGCTATCCGGGATAGTTCTGAGAGCGCCTTCATTAGCCAGGACAGAAAACCATTTTGTTACAAAAACTTTGGTTAGTTGAGGAATTCTGGCAGAAATAAGAGCCGGCCCTTTCCAAAAAGTTTCACTGTCGTTGCACCATTTCCCTAAGACTCCCCAATGGCCTAAAACTTCATCAGACCATTCTGAAAGATGATCTCTATACTGATCGATCCTTTCCTTATTCTCTTTTTTTTCAGAAAGCATTAGGTTATACAATAGTGCCGCCCCGTGGATAATCTCAGAAAAATTCTGTGAATGTGATATCGCACTCAGTGTTGGTTCTTGAAGTGAATCAATAATTGGATGATTCCACACGAAATCGGTACCCATTGTATCGTTCGATTCAAGTAAAAATGCGGAAAACAGACTTTCGGGGTGGGTTTGAAGCATTCTTTCCTTTAGATAGATAGCTTCATCGTGAGTAAGTTTAAGTGTTGTCTGTTTTAAAAAATCGTCTGGGGGATTTGGAATCCCCGGATGCCATCCGATTTGGGCATTTTCTATGATAGGCTCATCATGTTCTTTCGACTTTGGATTCATCCCTGCGTTGTTCAAAGGTGACTCTTTGTAAAAAAAGCAAATATGTCTAATATACTGGGTTTGAGAACCTGCAAGTAGACGGATTTTTAGGATGTTCAGACCGTTCCAATAAATACTGCTTGGAAGCCTTTGAAGCTTTTCTTTGGCTTCGATTCCAATAACACCTTCTTTCTCATCGCCTGCAATAAGTGCTCGTATGAGTTTTCTCTCGCGTCTTTCTACTTCTGTGGCAATCTTGTCAACCGTCCAGCTATTTTTTTTAAGCTTCTTTTCGACGTCCTGATATATCCAGGGTACAAACAAAAAATACCTAGCACGTGTCTGGATTGTACTGGTTCCAGGAAAAAAATAATCAGCAAACGCATCCCGGATGTTACCAATACCAAGCTCGTCCCGTGTATCTTGCTGATTAAACAGTTCTAGCACATCCAGCATCTGCTGGCGTTCTTTCTCGGAAAAATCAATCCAGCCGAATTTCGACGCCAATGTGGTAATCCTCCTTTTATTTCTTTATTTTTTCTTTGGTGTACAATGATCGGCAGATGAATTTACTCCCCCTTAACCCATGAAATCACCAAGTCACGTTGTTTTAATGTCTCGGGCGAAGATTGATCACAATCTTCAGTGACTCTCCTTAGCTCTCGAATGAGCTCTAGAGCTTTCTCGCCCGGAGAGATTCCATGCCTTGCCAGGTAACAGCCAGCTACCGTGCCGGTTCGGCCTCGACCTCCCCAACAGTGAATATAGACCGGTTTATTCTCCTGAATTGCCTGATCTATGTGGTCAAGGATCTGACTCATTTCAATCCTTGAAGGAATCCAAGTGTCCCTTATTGGCATTCTTTCAAAATAAATCGTGTGACCCATGGATTCAGCAATAGATTTCATTGGAGCTTCGTAGGGTACAAATGGCTTGCCATTCCAGTTGACTTCATCCGGTGCCATTAGATTTATCACATGACGGATTCCGTGGTCTATCAGCGCCTTCAGTTTATCGTGGTCCTCCTTGTCTGGTGATCCTGGATAACAACCTGCCAGTAACTTTCCTGGGATGACCCAATATGAACGAGGGAATGGGACAGAATCGGGGATGCGGTGAGCTGGTGGATCGGAGATTATTTGATGAGCCATTTGTTTATCTCGATTATTTTATTGAACAAATCTAAACAAAAAGCATTATCTCTCACAGAGGCACATGAGACCACAGAGTATTTTCAGCTAACTTGCTGAAAGGGCGATTCAACTGAAAATGCGTTAATATTCCGGGTGATTTATTTCAAGCCAGGCTTCTACGTCCTGTTTCAGTGTTCTGACAAATTCTATAAGTTCTTCCGCGTCATTTTTCGTTACACCACCTGCATAATCGTATTCCACGATATTTCTCTTTGCCCGACAGGCATCCAGATAATTTGCATCATCTTTTCTATCCGCTCCCAGGATCAGCGGTAATGCCTGAATGGTCCTGTAATGCTGGAGAGTCCTCTCAGCCTTGTATCCCTCCGCATAAAGGAGAACGGTACAGAGTTTTAGAGCTGCGTTATAAGCGATTCCAAACCGCCAATCCTCAGAAATGCCGCCTTCTCCCGCATCCTTAAGATCGCGATCCACGATGGCCAGGAGATTCCCGATCTCTTGTGTGCTGGTCAGGTGTTCTTTCAACCACCCGTTAGCGGCCCATTGCTTCAAAGTCATTTTCATTACCTATGATGAAAAGTTTGGGCGATGTGACAATACCTTTAATAAAATGATCTCCGGTTTTTAATCTCTCTTGGAATTCTTCCGATGTTATGGTGTGCGGATTGATCTCCCGGCCAACTTGTTCAGCAACCCCTGAAAGCAGTTCTGTTATTTTTTTCAGCCCCAAATTTCCGATAACAAAGAGATCCACATCGCTTTCTGCTTTTTCATTTCCTTCGGCAAATGAACCGAAGACAAAGGCCAATGAAATTTTTTTATCCTGAAGTGCTTCTTTGAGAAGATCCACGAGACCCGTCGTCTTGAGCACTATTTTCTTCAAGTCAGTGAAAAGAGGATTTGATTTATTTGCCTTGTAATAAATGCGATTACTGTCTTTTCTGGCAGTCAGAAGTTCAAGTCGGGTCAGTTTACGGAGTTCCTGGCGGATCGTACTGTCATTGAGCCCGGTTCGCCGCTGGATCTCCCGGATGTGGAGTTCCAGATCTTCCGGGCCCAGGAGAAGCCTGAAGATCTCGGAGCGCGTACGGGATGATAAAATTTCACTCAGCATATCCATATTGCGTGTATATACCATGCAATTGCATGGTTTGTCCACTCATTTAGTTGTAAGTATCGGGGTATCCACTCTTGTCTCCGCTTTTCCGTTTCACCCCTTCTCCCCTTCAGCCTTTTCACCCATTCACCGCTTCAGCCTTTTTCGCCAAGCGTGTTGCAAGATCACCAAGATAGTCAAACCCCTCTATTCGTTGAATCCAATCGTCAGGAATGGCACCCACGCCGAGGTATGCTCCACTAATGGAGCCTCCGATACATGCAATGGAATCAGAATCCCCATTGGTGTTGGCACCTCTGATGACGACCTTCTTATAATCGTCCGGGTATCGAAGAAAACAATAAAGCGCTAATGCCACTGCTTCTTCTCCGATCCAACCTTCTCCCAAATATTTCAATGCCTCTTCTTCATCTTCCCAATTAAGGCATTCTTCGATCTTGAGGATTGCCTTATCAAATTCTCTGGATATGCCTTCTGTAAAAGAAAGTAGCTCAGTAATCATTTGATCAGGGGAGATGCCGTCAAGGGCAAGTTTGATGAGGTATGCTGCCCCGATGCATGCGGCATCCGCGGTCTGGTGTCTATGGGTGCATATGCCGGTAGATTTTGCTACGTCTTTCAGCTTCTCTGGGTCTTTCTGATACAGATAGCCGATTGACGCAACCCTCATGGCAGAACCGCAACCTTTTGATCCTGTGACTCCACTTTCGGCCCAGTGAAGCCCTTTTTCCATGTTGGAAATACCTGTTAAGCAGGCATTGCCGGGAGTGCGATTGTTTTCAGGTGAATGGCGCCATTTGATGAATTCATCCCGCACCGCCGTCATAATTGAAGCGATGTCCTGATACCCTGCCTTGATCAAGGCCTCGGCAATCGCGATGCTCATCTGGGTATCGTCTGTGTAAAGGGCTGGGTCCGGCAGGTCCGTGATGCCATCTCTTCCAAATACTGACATTATTTGAGGAAGGGATTTAAACTCGGTAAGCCTTCCAAGTGCATCACCAATAGCTAGACCATAAATAATGCCTTTGGCTTTATCAAGGTCCATAGTCTTCGATCGTTTTTTGGTGACTATATGGAGTTACTGTTGGAAATCGCGAGATGATTGCATAAGTACCTTATAAAAATCCAGTGATTTTTATAAGTCCTTCCCTTTTTACATTTATCCCTAAATCTCACCGTTCGCCGAGTCCCCAGGTGATACGAATAAGACCAGAGAAATAATGAATAATTAGAAAATAAAGCGGGTTGGAAGGCAACCGTACCCATCTCTATTAATAGGCGTACCCCTCCACGGTGTCATGAAGAATACCGGCGATGATGACCTCATTGGAACAGCCTGCCCTGGCTAGAATAATACCCACGGCCAGGGGATGCGTGATGTAAGGGATATCTGTTTCCTTCCGAACCTGATTTTGATGCGCCTTTACCGCTACCTCAATAGCCGGATCTATCAGAGTTTTCATACCCGTTTTACCCTTCATACATGTGTCTTGTTAAATCCACACATTGTCTCCAACGAACTTTTCCGCCCAGGCCATAAGGTCTTTCCCATATATGCTTGGCTTTCCCTCATGTATCACATCAGTTAACCAGTTCTTGCTTTTACGAATAGGACCGGCCCAGGTTTGCCGTTCAGCAGAAAAATGGATTTCAAGGATTTTTAGAAGAATGGCTGTTGAAAGAAGCAGGAACCTGTCGACCTTTATATCTATTTCCATATCGGTAGTGATTTGTGTGAGCCTTACGAAAGACAGCGGGACGGTGGTAAGGAAGTAACTAACTCACTCTAAGCTATAATAAAAGCATGAAAGGCGATAGATGAAGATATCGTTGATCGCCTTTTTCATTTTCTTCTTAGCCGCAACTGCCATCAAACTGATTTGTTTAGTATGGGCGGCGGGGGTGAGCGGATGAGATTGACGGGTGCGCCCACAGGAATCTTGCCATAGGCATGACAGAAGGCCGAAAACCTTCCGCAAAGATCCTACCACTAAAAGAAATATCATTCATAATGATAACGGCAACTGATAACAATAATGGCGTCTTTTTCCATCTTGTAAACCAACCGGTGTTCTTTGTTGATACGGCGGGACCAGCAGCCAGTTAGCTGAAACCTTAAACGTTCCGGCTTGCCAATGCCTTCTTCCGGATGGCGTATAATGTCCTTTAAAAGCTCCCTGATACGTTTGACAAGAAGCTTGTCTCTGTCTAAAAACCACTCAAAATCCTTCCACGCATCTTCTGTAAACTGGATTTTCATAAGTCTTCGACCGGAAAAGATACCAACTTGCCGTTTTTGGCATTTTGCAAAGATCTTTCCAGGTGGGCGCGATTAGCGGGGGAATATAATAAGTATGCCGTTTCCTCCAAATTTTGGTAATCTTCGAGGGACAATAAAACAGCCTGCTCTTTGGATTCGCTGCTTACAATAATCGTAGGCTCGGAGTTCTCGCAAACATCGCGGATTAGTTCCCGCAATTTCTTTCTCGCAGCACTGTAAGTTATGGCTTTCATATGCTACCTCCTTTTTGGATTTCATTGCTTTCCATGGAGAGAAGGAACTCCTGGTTCACTATCTTTTCCTATTATGCATGAAATAAAAAAATGGCCTTGAATCCAAATAAATATATCGCGATTCATAAAACGAATCAATTACTTTATTGACAGGTTTTAAAAAGGAAGTTTCGGAAGAAAAAAAGCCGTCACGAAGAGGGGAACTTTGGTTCCGAATAAACTTACTGTATCTGGGGGAGATGGTTGTGGGCAGAAAAAAGCGCACCTCACGTTCTTCCATTCCCAAAAGGGTGACATATTCGATTTCAACCATGACTTCAGCATTTGGATTGAGATTGCCCACCGAGAGGGTGAAGATGTTGGGTCTTTCTTCATCTAACAGGTATCCACCGTTACCATTTGCAAGAGCATCATCATAGATCTCAAACGCCTTGTTGCGCTCTTCCACATGACCATGGATCTTTTTCCCATCAATAACAGCGTTGAAGCCACACACTGCCGCGCCCTCGGGCAAGGGGAATTTGTATACAGCCTCTATTGCCTTGTCCTCTTGATTGGTGAATCTTTGAAATATGTTAATCTTGGCACCTCGTCCCAAAATATCCCCTCTCACCTTCACACCCGTTAAAGGAATGGGGCCAGACATTGAAGATAGAAGACCGTACGACTCATTCATCTTTTTCCCCTCCTGACTCTAACATTGTTCTTGCGATCCTTATAATCTCTATAATCTTCTTCCGCTCCTTTTCCTCAAGATCTCGACTTATATGCAGTTCAATTCCCTGATCGAGCCGATACCTTATCCATAATTCCCTTTCGGTTAACAATTTCGGCTCATTGCCTTTTTTGAGGAACTCAAAAATTGCGGACAGTCTTAAACCTTTGTCCTGAAGTGACTTTATTTCGACCAATCTTTTTAAATGACTGTCAAAATAAAACCCGCCCCTACCTCTGCCAGCCGGCGGGTCCACCAGACCTTCTTGGATATAATATCTTATTGTTCTTCTTGAATAACCAGTTAGTTCGCAAAGGTCATCAATTGTGTATTGCTTCTCGCCCATATTTTTATAATAACAGTTAACTGTTATTTTGTCAAGGCATTAATTTAAAAATTTCATGCATTAATTCTGAAAGCATCTTGTCAGAATGAAATGACAGAACCAGTTACTCAAGCTATAGGCATCTAAAACTATTTCCGATCCGATTTAAACGGCAACCTGAGATGGATTATTCTTTCAGTCCTGAAAATATTACCCCGCAAAAGCTTGAGAAAAAACCACGTCCACGTATGGCGAATGCCATTGGACATTGACCAAACACACTTGGGTTCTTTAAACAGATCCTAGCCAAAGACGAACGGGCGAGGGCACAGAGGGTAGGTACTGAAAATGTCAGAAGTCAGTATGTTGCAGCAAGAAGATTTTTACGGATGATTTTGTCCTCCCATCTAAATAAGCAGCCGTACCATCTTGAATTTCAAACCAATATGGGAAGCCTTCCTTGAACGGGTCAAACCCTAGCAACAGTTTGGCAAAAGACCCCTGCGCTTCACTTCGGGGTTATAAGTGTAAAAAACTTCCAGTTTTTTAGGTGTGGTTTTATGCAATAGGGATAAGGGATTACTTTCTTGCACATCAGCGGCGTCTGTCAGAAGAAGTGATCTGCCGGGAGATTTTTGTAATTTTATACATGTCTTTTCTCTGCCCTTGAACATGCAGCTTGAATCCCAGCGCGTGAGTCACCTTCAAAATCGTCGCAAAGCTCGGATTTCCCTCGCCGGAAAGCGCTTTGTACAGGCTCTCACGGCCCAGCCCGGTGTCCTTGGCAAGTTGGCTCATACCACGGGCGCGGGCGATATTGCCAAGAGCTTTGGCAATGAAGGCTGCATCGTCGCCAGCTTCTTCAATGCAGGCTTCAAGATACATTAACATGTCTTCCTCGGGTTTAAGATATTCGGCGCTATCCCCATTTGCGCAACTTCAATGTCATGTCGTCCTCCTACAATTTGCCCGCCAGTTGTAGTGCGGTCTTGATATCCTTGCTCTGTGCAGACTTGCCGCCCCCGAGCATCTGGGATACAAAAAGGCAAGAACTATTTGATCCTTGTCGGTACTGGCAAAATCAAGTGATTGAGTAGTTCTGAGTAGTTTCCCTTCAAGGATGATACTCAGAAAGATTATTTCCCTTTGCACCCTGCACAAAGAATTCGGACAGAACGACTGATCCGTCAGGATTGTCAGGGATGCCCTCTACCTTTACCAAAGGCCTGTGAGGCCAACCTGCGGTCCCTTGGCCTGAAGGTATTGTCAGCCATTTCTTTGATTACTACCTGCTGAATCAGTTTAAACATCTTCACCTCCTGGGATTCATCTTTATAAAAGGTATCCCAGGCGTAATAGAACATCTCCTGCAACCGGTCCGGCGACATGTGTTTGGGATAAAAGACGACCTTGTCTGCGGAATAATCATCCCAGTCATATGAAAAAATCCTCTTTGCCCTGTCTAATTCCTCAAAGGCGGTTGTATGGGGAAAAGGGGTGAGCACTGTAAATTCAGCCATATCAAGCTCGATTTCCAGCAGAAAATCAACTAATCGCTTGATGTAATCTTCAGTATGATGGTCAAGGCCGAGGAGGATTGTCCCCTCCACACCTATGCCGTAATCGTGATAGCGTTTGATCCTCTCCCTGATGTAGTCTGACGTGTCAAAAATCGCCTGATATACATACCATGCCCCTGCGCTGGCCGCAAGATTCAGGACCTCGGGCCTGTCTTCTATCGGATGAGAGCACCATTTCTTTTTTAAGGGTATCATCTCCCGAAACAGGTCCATCTCCCATGCGGTATCCTGTGCAAGGGAATTATCTACAATGAATAACCTGTTGTTATCAATGCCCGCCATCTCCTCCACTGCCTTATCTATGGGCCGCGGCCTGAATTGTCTACCGCCCAGATAAGCCACGGCGCACGGATAGCAGTGGAATCTGCATCCTCTGGATGCATGAACCAGATCAAACATCTGAACTCCCCTGTAGTTATACAGATCCCTGTTCAGGAGATCCCTGCGCGCAGCCCCAACAGATTCAATAGGAGGTCTGTCATCCATATAATTGTATATCTTTTTTAATCTGCCTTTGGCAAAGTCGGAAAAGACCTCTTCCATCCTCCCCTCGGCCTCGCCAAGGAATACTGCATCGGCATGCTGCATGGTTTCTTCAGCATGGAGCATGGTGGCGATTCCGCCGAAAATCACCTTTACGCCCTTTTCCCGAAATGAATCTGCGATTTGCCATCCCCGCTTGACCTGAAGGGTAAGCATCATGGAAATGCCTACAAAATCTACCGGGGCGTCAAAGTTTACAGTCTCAAGGTTTTCATCAATCAATTGGATCTCTATGTTGTCCGGAATCGTTGCAGCAAAGACAACCGGCCCATGCGGGGGGAGGTGAAACTCTGTCTGCCTTTCAAGTTTAGGCCACTTCGGATAGATCAATAAAAATTTCATTATGAAATTTTCAACAGCTCCCTATCATCATTAAGCTGACAGCCAACAGCTGATTGCTGATTTTAAAACATTCCGCCATTTACAGATATAACCTGACCGGTAATATATGAAGCATCTTCTGAGCAGAGGAATCTTACTACCTTTGCCACCTCTTGGGGCCTTCCTATCCGCGCCATCGGGATGAGTGTCTTGATATTTGCTACAGGCGCGTCCTTTATCATATCTGTATCTATAAGCCCCGGGGCAACCACATTGACCCTTATTCCAAGCCTGGCGACCTCAGAAGCGACAACCCGGCTGGCCCCGATCAGCCCCGCCTTTGCGGCTGCATAATTGGCCTGCCCACGGTTCCCCATTATACCGGCAGCGGATGATATCGTCACAACAGCCCCCTTTTTTTGGGGGATCATCTTTTCAAGCACCGGCCTTGTAACATTGTAAAAACCGTTAAGGCTTGTATTGATTACGGAATTCCAGGCCTCCGGCCTCATCATGACAAACAGCTCGTCTGCGGCGATTCCGGCATTGTTTATAAGTATGTCAACCGTCTCAAACCTGGAGCAGATGCCCTCAATTGCAACCTGAGTTTCTTCGTTATCCGAGACATTGAATTGTACAATCTCGCCATCGCCGCCTGCTTCTTTAATCAGTTCAAGTGATTGAACTGCTCCGGCCTCATCAGATCTGTAATTTACAATGACATAACAGCCCCATGCAGCCAATTCCACACATATAGCCCTGCCAATACCTTTGCTTGCGCCTGTTACTATTGCTACCTTTCTGTTGGCCGTTTCATCCATCATCCGTTTACTCCAAAGGCCTTTACTGTGCATTATTTTCAGGCTGAAACACCTGCAGGGTTACCTCACCGACAATATCCTCTCCTATCCGGTTCACCCCCAGGATCTCCCTGAATTTTTCATATTTAAATACGTCCTCGCAACTGGTAATAATCTGGGTGCTTAGGGGAATTGCAACAACGGAAAAACAGGCTTTTTTAACTCCCACCAGCCATCCCTTTTTTTCGGAGTCCATTCCCAGTTCCTTTATCCTCTCAAATCCATTGCAAATACCCGCGGTCTGGGCGACCAGCTCTATCAGCACTAACGGATTAACCGCCTCGCCGTCAAACAGGGGCCACGTTTCATTAACAACCGCACTGGTCACAGCCCTGTTTTCATCCACCTCTATGATTTCATCAATCAGCCTCATCCTGCCGCGATGCGGGATCAGGTCCTCAATGCCGATATGCTTCATTTTACTCCTGTTGCAGGATTACACCCCCACCCTGGCCCTCCCACATCAAGGGGGAGGGAATATTTACGGAAGCTCAAACACTTCCCCTCCCCTTGCGGGAGGGGATAGAGGGGAGGGGGATGTCATCAATTGTAAAAAAAATTATGAGACGCTAAACTCAATGACTGATTTTTCTTATATCTGACTTTCTTTTCATTATTTCGCTTGCCGGCAGGTATCGTTCGTCATTTGTGACAGCAAAGATAAAGCGATTCATAATGCTGAGTAATATGTCAAAGCTATACCCCCCGATAAACGCCATTGTCAATGGTGAGATCAAAGAGATATCCACAGGGGCTGATCCGGTCGAGCAATTTTCAGAGGGGAACAGATTTATCAACTCATTAGCGCACCCGATGATATCCGGCCCTTCAATGGAGTGACAGATCAATGCATTCTTTGGATTTTTCTCTTGATTCATGTCCGCGCCCGCCTGATTTATTGTCCCAATGGAAATGCAACCGGGTCTATCCGATTTAGCAGGATGCGGCGCGCCTCATCCTGCTGCGCAAGCGCTGTTGCGGACTTTCCTGTTGCAATATACTGAAGCCAAGTAACGCCTGCATCTGCTGTCGCCGTTATGTTGATGTCGGAATCCAGCACAGCAAGGAATGACGGCATACCGACTGCATAAGTTGCGGCCGGATATTTGTTGTGATCTATTTCATCTTTTGAGTCAGTGCCAAAGACAGGGGCCAATGCGAACTCCTTTCGATTGAACCCAAGGCGCACGGTATCCGGGAGCTCAGAGGTCATTCCCGACCATGCGAGTTTGAGCCCGACAGTAGTGTCAGTGCCAAATACAAAGGGTCTGACCTGACCCTTCTCCGGGATAGTGATCTTATTGCCCCAAAAAGTCTTAGGCTCCGGCTTTTGGGTGAGATACACATTGGAGTCGCTGTCATTACTGGTATCTCCAGGACGGCGAGAGAGTGCTACGGCTGCATCTCCGCCGGCAAATGTGGATTGCACACTGAAAAAAAAGCGACTTAAGGGATTCTGTCTTGATTGAAAGCTGGAAACCACCGGGGGAGTCTGCCCCCCCTCGAACCCCGGAGCAATGACTCCCTCTCGACGGCTAATGGATAATTCAGCAGTTGGTGGCTTTGTTTCAAGGTCAAGGCCAATATTGGACTTTGTGAAAAACAGGGTTGTGTTGTAGCCGATACCGCATCCGCATATCATGACTACCCCAAACATTAACATAAACCTAAAGCATTTCATTCACCAATCTCCTTTTCCTTGTCTACTCCGCAATCATTAAGTGTATATGGGAACCCGGAGCCTACACGCGCGCTGTAAAATGAAGAGCCGCGAGGCCACGACAAACACAAAGGTAAGTCTTCATCAACAACCTCGATCCGCTGCATGGTACTCCAGCCGACATCAAGGCTTACGCCCTCCTTCGTGCGTGATATTGAAATCCCTGCGATGTCGGTTCGTTTCCCCACGGCCTTTATCCCTCCATCAGGAGCGCTAACCTTCATCGCCATATGACCAAGACCCCAGATGTGCTCGACATTATTCTCCGGGTCGAAATAATGCACAGCACAGCCAGAGGCGGTGATAAGTATTGATACAGCCAAGGAAAAAATAAGTTTAATTTCTGTTGTTTTGTTCATATCATTTATTATTTTATATAAATATATTAAAAATACATATAACAAAAAGATATATTTTTATATATAGAGATACCATCTTTTTTTGTAAACAGGAAAATGTCTCGTTTTACCGTAAAAACCAGGGGGTAAGGCGCCAAAAGACCTCCTGCCCGCCGGGGAGAAGGCAATAAATGCCTCTCTGTGATACACTGAACCAGGTTCGGGGGCTTATCATCAAAATTACGCAAGTTGCGCTATAGTACTACTCCTTTTAGGTTGAATATTTGTAATTACTCAGGTAGTTAGGTAATAGACTGAAGTAAAATACGGTTAAGTTCAATGGAAAAATTAATTAATGAACTCAAAGTAAAGTTGCTGGAGATACTAAATCTGGTGGATATCCGGCCTGAGGATATCGGTGAGGATGACCAACTGGTAGGCGGAGACCTGGGGATAGACTCCATTGACATCCTGGAGATGGTCATAATGATTGACAAGGACTATGGTGTCCTTATTGATAATCGAACAGTCGGTGAAGAGGTCCTTCAGAGCCTGAGGACACTGGCCCGGTATATATATGAAAATTCCACGAGGCTTTGACCTTGGGCCATGTTCGCGTCCATATCTTGGGGATGGGCATTGTCAGCCCATTAGGCATAGGGATATCAGAGACAAAAGACGCCCTTAAAAATAATCTAACCGCAATTCGACCGATATCCCTCTTTTCAACCTCCAAAAATAGGCCCCTTCCTGTGGGCGAGGTTCAGGGATTTATCCAAGACGAATCCATCCCAAGAACCCATGCCTTTGCCCGCATTGCATCAGCGCAGGCAATGGCAGATTATCGGGAACCCCCTGACGCCATAGTTCTAGGAGTTACTACCGGCGGCATGCTGACCACGGAGCCCCTTCTAAGGAGAAAAGAACAAGACTATTCATTATTTCGATATCATTCGCCTTCATCGGTCGGCGAGGATCTCGCTTCCAGATACCGTGTCATAGGGCCTGTAATCTGTGTGTCAACTGCTTGCTCCTCCGGGGCGGTTGCAATCAAGATAGCGGTTGAGATGCTCAGGTCCGGGCTTGCCCGCCGTGTACTCGCAGGCGGGGCGGACAGCCTTTGCCGCCTGACTTACTATGGGTTCAATTCCCTACAGCTGATTGACCCTGAGGGTGCAAGGCCCCTGGATAAAGACAGACTGGGGATGAATGTAGCTGAAGGCGCAGCAATGCTTCTGCTTGCAGCAGATGAGCCGCGGCATGCTGTTGCGGAAATACTGGGCGCGGGATTATCCTGTGACGCCTATCACCCGACAGCCCCTCACCCTGAAGGAAAAGGGGCACTTGCAGCAATGCAGGCCGCTTTATTGGACGCTGGAGTTAATCCTCATGATATTGGCTACATAAGCCTTCATGGTACAGGCACATTGGACAATGACCTGTCCGAGGCAAGGGCTATAAAGGCTATATTCAAAGACAAGATGCCTCTGCTGTCATCTGTCAAAGGGGCATTCGGCCATAGTCTGGCCGCTGCCGGCGCAATAGAGGCGGTTGTATCAGCGATCAGTATATCCGACCGACTGATTCCGGCAAATACCGGCTGCCGCATTTGTGACCCGGGGCTAATGTTGGCCCCGGTTATGCAACCGAAAGAGGCCCGGATTTCTGCTGTCCTATCCAATTCATTTGGTTTTGGAGGAAACAACGCTTCTGTTGTGATCGGGACCCCTGGCAAATTCTCCCCTTCAGCCCATGATATCAAGAGATCTTTGAAGATCCTGTCCAGCTCTTGTATAACAGGGGCGGGGACTACAAAAAAAACCATGGAGGCGCTATTTAATGGAAGATCCTGCCAAGGCCTTTCCTCTGATGTGGAAATATCTGAAAACCTCTCCCCTGCACAAATAAGACGCCTTAAGCGCCTGCCCCGGCTTGCCTTATCTCTGGCAGTTGAAGCCCAACGGGCAGGCCAAAGACCTGATAAACCGTCAGCGGTATTTTTCGGCACCGGCTGGGGTGCGCTTTCTGAGACCTTTAATTTTTTAAAGCGCCTGGAGGAGACCGAGGAACAATATCCAAGCCCGACCGATTTTGTTGGCTCGGTCCATAATGCATCTGCAGGCCAAATTGCCATGATGTTCAACTCAACCGCCGCAAATGTCACCACAACAGGAGGAGATTATTCATTTGAGCAGGCGTTGATGACCGCAGGCCTGTTGGCAGAAGATAACGGCAAGACATTTATTGTTTTAGGTGCAGATGAATTCCATCAGGGGCTATCCAGGCTCTTGGATGAGTCTGTATTGCGAGGACAATGCCCTTCAGACGGCGGCGGGGCACTCTGCCTTACCAGGGGTGGCGGAGATCGCGGCCTAAACATTAAACTCGCATTTTTTGAAAACGCGGAAAACAATCCCAAGGTAATTTCATCTGTTGTGCAAGGCCTTGGGGGCGTCGAGAGGATTAATGGGGATTATGGGGTAATTCTGGCAGGAATCCCCGGGGCGTTAAAAGAAAAGGCCGCAGATCAGCTCAAGACATTTCTTTCTCTTACCGGCTTTAAAGGTCCGATCATTGATTATAGAAGGCAGATAGGGGAGTTTGCATCTGCTTCCGCAGTCGCAGCGGTTATGGCGGTCAAGTTTCTGGAGCGGGGTGAGATTCCCGGAGCCCTCTTCGGTGGTAATGATTTCTTGCTCTACAAAAAAGGGGCACTTGTCGTTGGGTTTGGCAGTTTTGTCACCGCCATGGAGCTAAGGGAGACCTGATTTTTCTTGTACATATCGCTTAGTTTGTTTAAAAGACTTTCAATGAGTTGGCATTCAATAAGAGAACTTAGTCTATCTGCGTCAAATGAAATATCGGCAAGTGTCGAAACAGGCTTGGATTCACCGTGGTTTTCAGGGCATTTTCCAGGGGATCCCATCCTGCCCGGGATTGCCCAACTGGCAATGGTCTTTGAGGCGATAGAGCAAGGGTGCGACCGGAAATTTACTGTGTCCGGGGTGAGGAGGGTGAAATTTAGACAGATCGTAAGACCTGACGTACACATGAGGGTTGTTGTTGCGCCTCTGGGAAATTATTCTTATTCTTTTCGATTGATGGCCGCTGGAGAACCGGCCTGTAAGGGGATTATAGAGGTATCACCTGCTAATTCATAATTAACAATTAAACATTCAAAACTGTGCCCGAATGGTCTTTTCATTCTGGCACAAAATGGGAGAGTGTAAGGATGTCAGACGAAATAATCCTTCGTATCGCACAGATGATGATTGATGAACTCAAACTTGAAGATGTGACAGCCGAGACCTTTGATCCGGATATTGACCTGATTGATGAGGTGGGCATAGACAGCATGGACCTTGCAACCATTGCGCTCATTATCAGGGATGAGTACGGCATCAGGATAGACGAGGATGATTATCCCAAACTGACAACAATTCGCTTAATCTCAAGATACATTGAAGAAAAACTCAAGACGGCGCAGGAAAACAACTGATGTAAGATTGGAGAGGGCTGGTGGTTGCAGTCAGTCAAAATTACACTAAAAATGAATGGAAGTTTTCAGAAATCATTGCCGATCCTACGGTGCGGGCAAGATGGGAAAAGGTCCGCAGGTATTTTTTTCTGAGAGAATCAACCTATGACATGACCAACCGCTGCAATATACGCTGCGAAGGCTGTTATTACTATGAAGGCGCAAAGCAGTTCGCCATTGAAAACAGAAACATGGGTGCATGGCGGAGGCTTATGGACGATGAAAAACAAAGGGGCATCACCTATGTTGTCCTTGCCGGGGCCGAGCCCTCGCTGGTCCCGGAGCTTTGTGCAATCTGTTTTCAGGCAATTCCCCTCGGGGCAATAGCGACAAACGGGCTAAAAGTCATACCCAAGTCAGTCAACTATAAAATACACATCTCGGTCTGGGGAAATGACGAAACCAGTCTTAAGACCAGAAACGCCGAACACATGCTCGCAAGGCAGATAAAAAACTACAGGGACGACGCCAGGGCCGTTTTTGTCTATACATTCACCAGGAATAACGTAGCCGAGGCTTACGAGGTGACACAAACTCTTGCCGAGAACAAATGCAGGATGACCTTTAATGTGTTTTCCTCCCCTGTAAGATATGAGGGATGCCTGAGACATACAGAGGAATCGCTTAGACAGACCGGATACACAATGGCAGAACTCATGTCAATTTATCCGGATACGGTCATTTTTTCACCTTATAATATTGTCGCACATACGCATCCCTTAAGTCTGCACGGGCTGTATTCCTGTTCTTACCCGCGCATGAACCCTTCTGCGGATATCGGCCTTGGTCGCTCCTTCAGGCAATACAGGACCGATCTTACCTGGGACAGGTCTGCTTCCTGCTGTGTACCGGATACGGACTGCGCGGATTGCAGGCATTATGCGGCAGGAAGCGCTGTTGTTACGGCCAGATTATTCCGCCATGCTTGTGACCCCGACACATTTAAGGCATGGCTGGATTACGTTGACACCTATCTTTCAGTATGGGTTATGGACTATGAAAAGGGAGCAAACCTTTGCGACGGTCCTGTCCAGCCGCCGGGGGATTGGGCAAGGGATATTCGGGGCTAGACAATGAAGACCGTCAGTACATTGTTAAGTGACGACTGGCATGAACGCTACAGGCGTATATCGAGCCTTAACATACGCAGCTCCATCTATGATGTCACGCACCGCTGCAATCTCAGGTGCAAGGGATGTTTCTTTTTTTCCTCAAACGAACATAAGGCGGCACACGAAGAGACGGGTATAGGAAAGTGGGAGTATTTTATTGATAGTGAGCTCAAGCGTGGCGTAAATCTCGCAATACTGATTGGCGGGGAACCCACCCTGTGCCTGGACAGGGTGGAGGCCTTTTACAGGAGGGTTCCGACTTTTTGCGCGACAAACGGGCTAATCAAGGTGCCCAGGGACCGGTTCCCCGACATGATGGTCGGCATCTCCCTGTGGGGTGATGCAGAGGCCGAGAAGACTTTAAGGGGAAAAGACACCTTTGCCATATCGAGCAAAAACTACGAAGGAGACCCGCACGCCTATTATCTTTACACCATCACGCCCAAACAGATCGGAAAGATCGAACCGGTGATAAAAAAGATCCGCGATGTCGGCCTGAAGGTCCATATGCAGCTTTTGTCCAATGATGAAAATGTGGACGGTTTTTTTTGGAGCCCTGAGGAATTGAACGACATCCGCATGGAAATGGATGATATGCTGGATAAGTACCCGGACACGGTCATATCATCAAGGTACTATCACCAGATAATCACCACAGGAAAGATGATGGGACGATCTTTCGGGTGGGCCGAGTGCCCCTCTGTTACAGACCCCCTGGATAGCAGGGAACCACGGCCAAAGCGGCTGATCAATTTTATCCGCTGGGCCTCGGATCTAAAGACCATGCACCGTTGCTGCACGTCCGAAACCCGCGACTGCGCCACCTGCAAGGATGGCGCGGCCCATATGAGCTGGGTAATGGTCAATAAGCGCTTGCACATGGATTCGGCCCGGGACCTCCGGAACTGGATAGAGGTCTATGAGATGTTTGCAAAGCTTTATCGGTTTATTCCGTGGTAGGAAGAAGGCGAATACATGGGTTCACGAACAGCCGTAATTATAGGTTATGACATCGTATCGCCGCTGGGCATTACCCTGGAAACCCAATGGGAGGGGGCCATACAGGGGGAAAGCGGTATAGGGATGCTTACGCGATTTCCCGTCAGTGGGGATTTTCCGGTTACTATCGCAGGCCAGGTGGAAGATATTGACCATCTGCCTTATCAATTCCTAATGCCGCGTGAAAGGGCTGGTTGGACATCTCCTGTTTTTAGATACGCCATGCTTACAGTTGCGCGGGCACTTGAAAGAAGCGGCCTTGAGATCAGCCCTGATCTCGCACCAAGGGTGGCGGTTACATACAGCTCTGCAATTGGGGGACTGGATGCGGTACTTGATGCGGACAGGCGTATGATTAAGGAAGGCAAGCTTCCCCATCCTTTCACCAATCCCAATTCATGCATCAATATGGTCGGAGGAAAGATATCCATGCTGACCGGGGCAACCGGCCCCATCACCTCAACCATCACTGCATGCGCAACCGGCCTTACCTCTATGATCATAGGTTCAATGCTCCTGGAGCAGAACCGGGCGGATATCGCCATCTGCGGGGCGGTTGATTTCGCCCTTGTTGAGCCTATTGTTGCAGGCTTTTCGACCATGAACGGATCATATCATCCCAAGGAAGGGGTGGATGAAGGGACGCCCCAAGAGGCTAGCCGCCCTTTTTCCATACACAGACGCGGTTTTGTCCTGTCTGAAGGGGCAGGATGCATCATCATCGCCTCAAAGGAAGTTGCCAAGGCAAACGGATTAAATTACAGTATTGAGATGGCCGGATGGTCAATGACATCCGACGCATACCATTTTGTGTCGCCCAATCTAGAGACGGTAAAACGATGCATTGCGGAAGGTATCATCAATGCGGGCATTTCAGCGGCTGACATCGCTGCGGTCAATGCACATGCGGCATCCACAAAGGTGGGGGATAGGGTTGAATTCGATGCGTTGAATGCGGTATTTAATGGCAGTGTTCCACCCGTCACGGCGAATAAATCCTTGATCGGCCATGCAATGGGGGCCTCAAGCGCCATTGAGTCAGTCTTTGCAATCAAGGGCATGCAGGAGGGTCGACTGCCTCCGACAATAAACTATCGGCCGGACCCGGACATGGAACTTGACTGCGTAGCCGAAGGGACCCGCAGGCTGGATCAGGAATATGTGTTGAAAAATGCCTTTGGTTTCGGCGGGTGTAATGCATGTGTGATCTTTCGCAGAATCAGGTGATTTTATAGTATACTTATGAGAGCGCCTAAAAACAGGCGGGTATTTGTAGTGGATTACGGTGCTGCAACCCCGCTTGGCAACACATTTGAAAGGACGTGGCAGCGGGCGGTTCGGGCCGAGGCGGGTTTTCGCAGGATAACCAGATGCGAGGTCAAGACCAGGAGTAATGTTGTGGGGGAAATTCCTGATTGGGATCCCTCCGGGCTTGACTTTGTTAACAGAAAGGAGGCCTACATCTGGGATGCGGATTATGTCTTTTTGACAATGGCTGTATGCAAAGAGGCCATGGAGCGTTCGGGCCTGGTCATAGATAAAGAGACCGGCCCCAGAACCGCCTGTCTAATAGGCTCTGCGCTTAACGGCACCGACTCCTTTCGCATTGCTATGGACAATTACCTGCACAAGGGGCCGACCAAGGTAAGCCCTTATCTTCTTCCCAACCTCTGTTCCAATCTCCCGGCAGGCAAGGCAGGGATGCTCTTGGGATTTACCGGTCCGATATATTCCCCGCAGGGCGCATGCGCCTCCGGCAACTACGCCATAGGAGCTGCAGCCAGGATGATCCGGGACGGGGATTGTGACTTTGCCCTTGCAGGCGGGGTAGAGACATGCCTGTTGCCGGAGATCATACAGGGTTTTGCCAATATGCTGGCCACCATAAAGATCGAGCCAAAGGACCGCGCTTACAAAGACCCGGCCCAGGCCTCGCGTCCGTTTAGCATAGATAGAAAAGGAATCGTCCTGGCAGAGGGAGGGGGTGCACTGCTCCTCACGGCAGAAGAGACACTAAAGGCCTATGGCCTCACGCCCAAGGCCGAGGTCATGGGCGTGGGGTGGACGTCTGATGCCTATCATTTCACTCTTCCTAATCCACATTCCCTAATCCGCACAATGCGTGAAGCTATTGACGATGCAGGGCTGATACCTTCGGATATCGAGTATGTTAATGCCCACGGGACCTCTACAGTCAAAGGCGACAGGACCGAGATAGAATGCTTAAGAGAAGTCTTCGGCCCAGGGATCGAGAAGATTCCTGTTTCATCAAACAAGTCCCAGATCGGTCACACTCTGGGCGCATCCGCCGCCATTGAGGCGGCCTTGAGTATTGAGGCTATGAAAAACGGCTTGATCCTGCCCACGGTTAATTATATCCCGGACCCGGATTTTTCAGATGTTGACCTCGTGCCGAATGAAATCCGCAAACACGCGTATGAAATCTTCCTTTCCAATTCCTTCGGATTTGGAGGGACCAACTGCTGTATTGTGTTCAGAGGTGTCTAAGTTTGAGGCCCAAACCATTTATCCCCGAGATATTAAACGGCAATGATCAATATGTCAGGGACAAGACCGGCAAAGAGGTCTGGCATCGTTGCCAATACCGAACACCCTATTCTGATACGGACCGCTCAAGGGTGGTATATCATGCCAACTACCTGCGCTATTATGACTTCGGAAGGACCTCTTTGATGCGCGATGCAGGCTACCCCTACCTTGAAATAGAGAAAAGCGGCTATCTTTATCCTATCATCGAGGTCGGAGTAAAATATTACAGCCCCCTGCATTATGATGATTTGATGTGGATATATACCCGGCCCGGGCTGCTTGAACGGGTGAGACTCAGATTTGATTATATCCTGATGGATGAAAAAAACCAAAATATTATATGCAAGGGCTTCACCAGGCATTGCGCAATCAATGCCTCCGGCGTCCCCGTAGCAATTGATGATAAAACCATTCATCTATGGAAGGTCTTCCCCAAATAAAAGCCAATATACATAAGCCCGTGGATATTGCCGTCTTTCCGTATATGATGGACCACAGGTTTATGGGCCATGCGGTCCTTCCTGCCGTGGAGGCCATGCAGGTGCTTGCCGCTTTTGTTAAGGAGGCCAGGCCAGATGCGAATGTAACATTTCTTACAGAAGCAAAGTTTGCCAAATTTCTTTATATTAAACCCGGATCTGAATTTATCGCAGCCTTTGCAGATATCTCCATTTACGAAAACGGAGATGTAATAGCATCTCTGATCACAAAGACAACATCACAAAAAAGTCGGATAACCAGGACAAAGGAACATGCTGCTATACGCTTCCCAGGATCTGTAATGCATATCCCGCAAATACCACTTGATATTACGGCCTCCCTTGAAGGTATCTCATTTGATATCCAGGCGGAGAGGATCTACAGTGATCTTGTCCTGTTTGGACCTGCCTATCACAATATCAAGGGGCTCTTACATGTGTCTTACGATGGGGCAATTGCAGAAATATCTTCCCCGATTAAGCCAGGCAATGATGAAAATGAATTGCTGGGCTCACCCTTTATTTTGGATGCTGCCTTTCACGCAGCTTGTGTATGGGGGCAACGCTTTAGACGGATTGTAGCATTTCCTGTAGGCGTTGAAAGGCGTATGGTATTTAAACAAACCGGTCCTGATCAGCTTTTTTTTTGCCGGATAATTCCGGTCATGACGGAGTCTGATTTTTTAGTCTTTGACGCATGGATCTACGACTCAGATGGCACCCTCTTCGAAGCGGTATCAGGCATTCAAATGAGGGATGTCAGTGGAGGCGCGATGAAGCCCCCGCAATGGGTTGTAGCAGACACAGGGCACGGAGAATAAACAATAACAGAGATACCATAGAAATCCATGCGATCTTCAATTCTTTTCATCACAGCTTACATCATAGGGTCCGTCAATTTTTCAATACTCCTTTTCAAAATTTTGGGCAAAGGCGACCCAAGGGATAGTTTCAGCGGAAATGCAGGAGTTGTTAACGTATATAGACAGGCAGGTTATTTTCTGGCAACAATAATCCTGGTTCTGGATATCGCAAGGTCAATGGGTGTTGCTGTAATGGCCCAATTTTTGCTGCCGGCAGAAATGGTGCCATGGTGCGGGCTGGGGCTGATACTGGGAAATTCCTTTCCATGTTTTCACCATTTCATGGGCGGAAAGGGGGTGGCCAATTACCTGGGCTTTACATTTGTCGTGTCCCCTGTCTGGGCCGGTATTTCAATGGCCGCATGGATTGTAGCCTATATGCTTTTCAAACTGCCCTTTATCGCATCATTTCTAATGCTGTTTATTCTTGCCTTAGGCACTGCAATAACGGGAAACTTTAGTTTCGTTCATATAACAGGAGTTACGATTACGTTGCTGTTGATTGTTTACAATCACAGGCGCAATATTAATGAGTTTATGGAAGCAAGGCGGAAATATTAGCTGGTGTCATTTCCAGATTTCATCATCCTTTCAACTGCGATCCTCGTTGCCCAGAGAAGGAAGGCCTTTGAATATTGCGCACCGGCAAGATACGCCCCTAATATGAACACAAAATGCGAGAGCCCATAAGTAATAGGGCCGCCGATTATGACTATAAGGGGTTTGTCCAAATAATATGATATTATGCCTAATGCACCGACGGCAGGCCAACCTATAATATAACTGAAGACTATGATAAATATCCCTGAAATAACCTTAGGGCCAGGCCTCTTCTTGAAAACCTCCAGATCGGCCTTTTCTGCAATCGCCTTGCGAACAAAATTCGTTTCTGCAATTTTTTTTAAAAGACCCATCTCGCACCAGGAATAATGAAACCGCTTGACTTTACAACAGATCCGATAGTTCAATCAAGTTATTTGGCAGTGATAAACGGAAGCGGACCGATTGAACCCGTTTCAATTTAAGGTTTGAATGCAATTAATAAAGACCATCTTACTCCTGTTGGCCATCCTCATTCCTGCAATAGCTGGTGCCATAATCACATCTGTTTTATATTTTCTATTTTTTGCGCCCATTTCAATTATAACCCTGGGTTTTGGTTTGGCTGTTAACTCGATAACTGTCTGTTATAGTATGACCTATCTTCAATTTCTGAGCCGCCCTAATGAGTTATCAGCTAAAGACTCCTTGAGAGAGGCAAGGGCCATAGGCATGCCGGCGATCGTAACAACGATTTTGACCTCCCTGGCCATGCTTTTTAGCGGCATTTCGGTGTTTGAGCATCTTGGAATGGTTGCCGCCGTAAGTGTAATGGCGTCACTGGTTTTTATGCATACCTTTTCTCCAGCGATTCTTACCGCAATAAGCCCTGGAAAATCAACATATCTGCCTCTTAAGCATATTATCAGCAGGCTTTCACGCACAGGAAAAAAGGGGGCCTTTGTAGGCAGCGCCTTTGGTATTATAATGCTTTATTTTGCAATGCCAGGCCTTGTCATATCCTTAACACTTCTTAAGATGCTGATATTGGTCGGTGCAGTTACTACCGTGCTCATGTTCCTCTTCTTTTTGGATTGGAAATTGACCCTTTCATGCCTTGTCCCGGTTTTATTTACACTTATCTGCATGTTAAGCACATTGGTGCTTTCAGTGTCTCATTTGGATATTTCCTCTCTCATGCTGATTGTCATCTTGGTGGTAATAGGTGCTGGTTATTCACTATACTTTGTCCGGTCCCGGCAGAGATATGGGGACTGGGCTCATGCTTCTTTCGAATTGGTGAAAACAGCGGTTTTTTTGTCTTGCGCATTTGCAATAATCGTATTCTTGGCGTTATGTTTTGCAGAATATCCATCCCTAAAAAGCGCGGGATTGATCGCGTCTGTTGGAATTTGCTCCATTCTTATCGGGAATTTTGTTATCATCCCACCAATTGTGGATTATCTGTTCCAAAGGAGGGCGGAGGATTTAAAAAAGTATCCAACGGAACCCCATGCCCTGGTTCTGAGACGTTACAGGAACATGGAGCCCTATCCAAGATTGTTCGCCCTATTCAAACTCAGGTTGGACCCCATGTTTTCAGAATTAGGAGGATTATTGGAGTCATGGTCTGGCGTCAACAGTATATTGGACATAGGGACAGGTTACGGGGTACCGGCCGCGTGGTGTCTTGAGAGGTTTAAGGATGCCAGGATATATGGAATTGAACCTGACGGGGAAAGGGTCAGGGTCGCCTCCGCAGCAGTAGGAAACAGGGGGCATATAGTCCAGGGTATGGCCCCGGAAATCCCCGAAGCGCCGGAACCGGCAGATGCGGCTTTAATGCTTGACATGATGCACTATCTTAGTGATGAGCAATTGGAACTTGCATTAAAAGGCATAAGGAGCACCCTTCGCAAAAACGGAAGGCTGGTGATAAAGGTTGCAGTTCCATACCAAAGAACGCCTTCCTGCCTATGGCGATTTGAAAATTTTAGACTAAGGCTTTTCAGGATACCAGTGTATTACAGACTACCTGAGACAATAGGGAAGGCGTTAAACATGGCGGGGTTTGAAATTGAAATCGCCGCTCAATCCCGATTCAATGCCGAACTTTTCTGGTTTGTAGCAAAGGCGGTGCATGAGACTCGCAAAAGTCGCTGACATTAACACTTCAATGTGTCTTGAGGATAACAGAGCTGAGTATCACACTTAAAGTTTTACCCGCCCTCCGCCGATAAAATATAAGACCGACACTTTCCATCAGAAAAGGACATCAGCGATGCATATAGATCCAAACGACAAAATCATAATCCCTGCTTGCCCAAAGAATACCCCCGTGCCCGAAAAGACAAAAGACAGGGCCTTTAGTGAGATCCTTAATCAATTAGCAGGAATGCCGGAAGATAGCGAATCACCCTCGAAAAGGGCACAGTCAATGGACAATGTCTGTATGGCTGAACTCAACCCATTTATCTATGGGGAAAAAACTAGGATTGTTGAAGGCGCCCATGGATTGCTTGACATCTTCAGCGAATATCAGCATAAGCTTGCAGATCCTAGCTGTTCCCTGAAGGACATCGCTCCCTTAGTCAACCAAATGGAATTGGACAATGCCAGCCTTATTTCGGCGCTAAATCTCCTGCCGGATGGTGATCGGCTCAAAGGCATTATAAATCAGATCCTCATCGCCTCTTCATTAGAGGTCTTAAAATTCAATCGGGGCGACTATGTTGGCCCCTGAAGGAGTTTAACATGATAGATTCCCTTGGCTTTGGTCTTGCCGGTCTGTCTGCCCATGAACAAAAAATCAGCACTGTCGCCCACAATGTGGCGAACGTAAATACCGAGGGTTTCAAGAAGGATCGTGTTACGATCCACTCAAATGAATTCGGCCAACCCGGGGCCGACACCTCCGGGGTGAACACCCCTGGATACACAGTTCAAGGCCCTGATGCGGAAGTAGAGATATCTAATGTGGATGTCGCTGAGGAGACGGTAGACTTGACCTTGGGCAAGACCGGATTGATTGCGAATCTCAAGGTGATCAAGAGTACAGTAGACACACTTGATTCCATCCTGGATATTATGGCATGATTTATATTTGTTTGGTCCCCTTCGTGCTTGGTCATTTTCTGACTGCCGCGAAATTCCTTTCCAATAAGTGGAATTTATATGCTCAGAGGGGTAGTATTTATTTTCCTTTATCCATGATGGTAACGGCATCATAGCGGGATAACATCTCTAAATTATGGCCTATTTTTCCTTGACTAGCCTATCAATTTTTTTGGCATGGGCCTTGCTGTCTATTTATCTAGATTTGATTGTGACGGCCTAAAGGCGCAACGGAGATCGGAGAGCACATGAATACCACTGAAAGGGATATGACAATCAGAAGCAACGAAGACAGGAGATCGGGCTATGATAGGCGCAGGTTTTCCTATACTGGACACATCCCGGAGAGGAGAGCAAGCCAGGAGAGGAGAAGCGGGATTGACAGAAGGGCATAATAATTCCTTATTTCTCTAAGCCGAATTTCATATCTGCCGACCCTTTAAATCATCATTTACCACCTAAACACGGTTGCGGTAAAATTTTTCAATAGTATAATAGGTGGCAATTCCATATTCACATCCGGATATATCATTTCTTTTAATGGAGGCTTGCGTGAAGGCTTTCAAGATATTATTTGTTGATGACGACAAGGACATATTGTTTATTGTCGAAAAATTTCTCTCCCGCCAGGGTTACAATGTTACCGTAGCTGATAACGGTATTGAGGCGCTGGAGCTTGTTAAACAAAAAAATTTCGATATTGTTTTCACCGACTTCAAGATGCCGGAATTCGACGGGCTTGAACTTCTGGCGGCCATAAAGGAATATCGGCCTGAGACTGAGGTGGTAATCGTGACCGGATACGGCACCATGGAATCCGCTGTAAAGGCGATGAAATTCGGCAGCTATGACTATATCCAGAAACCGTTCAAGCTGGATTCCCTAAAGGCGCTTATAGACAGGGTAATAGAGGAAAAAAGGTTCCGTGACCAAAATATCATATTAAAAAGAAGGATAAAAGACGGGCAAAGGCATCGTTATGATGAGCTGGTTGGTATGAGTCTTAAAATGCAGGAGGTTTACGAGACAATAGACAGGGTCAGCATGAGCAATCTTTTTGTCATGATCCGGGGAGAGAGCGGCACAGGAAAGGAACTTGCAGCACGGGTCATTCATAACAGGAGTAATCGTCACAATAAGCCTTTTGTCCCTGTAAATTGCAGCAGCGTTGATGAAGGCATACCGGAATCCAGGCTCTTTGATCACATCGTCGGTCTGTTGGAGATGTCCAAGGGTGGCACTATTTACCTGGATGAGGTAAGTGATATAACACCTACCCTGCAACTAAAGCTTTTACAGGTCCTTAAGGAAAAAAGGCTGGGCCTTGAAGAGACCTCGAAAGAATCTGCGATTGATGCCAGGGTGATCTCCGCCTCGAAGGCAGATCTTGAAGAGGCAATAAAAAATGGCGAAATCAGGAAAGACCTCTTTGATCTTTTAAATGGCGCTAAAATAATAATGCCCCCTCTAAGGGAAAGAAAAGAAGACATATGTCTTCTGCTTAACCACTTCCTTTATCAGTTCAACAAAAAAACCCCAAGAAAAATCGGATCCGTATCCCCTCAGACCATGGATATCCTGCTTGATTATCACTGGCCCGGCAATATCATCCAGTTTCACAGTGTAATAGAACGGGCATTTGCAACCGGCGTGGAAGGCACAATAGAACCAGACGATCTGCCGAAGGAAATAAGGACCTTTGGAGAGGCATCGAAAAAAAAGCGGTTGCATTAAAAAAAGCGTTTGTTTTCCGGTCAGGCCGGAACTTTTTCCCCAGCCGGACGGGCATAGCTACGCCAGCGAATTCAGAGACAAATGTTATAGTATGTGCTTCGATATCATCATGAATTGAACTTGACACGCTAGAGCTTTTTTTTCTATCGTTAATTCATTGACATCCACCAGGTTTTAAATAAAAGGACTGACAGATGTGTGATTCAACCATAGGCGGCCACGGCAAAAGGACCCAAATGTATTATGCCCAGCCGGTCTACAGGCCGCCCAGCGAGGCGTATTCGCTTTTAGTGCAGGCCACCGTGGGTTGTTCATCCGCTGCAGCAGGAAGGTGTTATTTCTGTGGCGGGTCTGTGTTTCACAAGACGATACCCGAAAAGCGATTCAGGATCAGGCCGACTGAGGACATCCTCGAAGACATTGAAATCGGGCGCAGACAACATGGAAACTGGGTGGAAAAGGTGTTCCTTCTCGACTCCAATGCCCTGATTATCAAAACCCCCGACCTGTTGAAAATTCTGGAAAAATGCTATGATGCGTTTCCACGCCTCAAGCAGGTGTCCTGCTATGCCTGTAGCAGCGACATCCTGAGAAAGACCCACGAAGAGTTGTCCTCCCTCAGAGCGGCAGGTCTTAGACTTGTCTTTGTAGGACTGGAAAGTGGAGATCAAGAGACCTCAGACCTTATGAACAAGGGCGTGCTTGTTCAGGACCAGATTGATGCAGTTGTTAAGGCCAATAAGGCAGGCCTTGAGACCTCTGTGACCGTGATAATAGGCCTTGGGGGCAGGAGGCTGTCGGAACAGCATGCAATCAATACCGGAAAGGCCGCGACCTTGATGAACCCCACATTTTTTGCCGCACTTACCCTTATGGTGGTGCCGGAAAGCCCCCTGGAGGAAATGGTCAGGACCGGAAAATTCGAGATGGTCACTGATCCTATTGAGATATTGAGGGAATTGGAATTGATGATCTCGAATATCAATGCTGCGGGGCCGATTGCATTCCGAACAAATCATGCGTCAAATTATCTGCCTCTCAAGGGGACGCTTCCCCAAGACAAGGGTAGCCTCTTAAGAACTATTAGACGGGCGATAAATGATCCCAGCCTGCTTCGTCCTGAATTCATGCGTGCATTATAATCCATATTACTGCAATTCATTTTATGTCTTATCATTTTTAATGACATGAGACACATGGGAGGTCGGCGTGGCAAAGATCCTTATTGTTGACGATGAAGAAGAGATCCGCAAGGCATATGGCTTGCTGGTTTCCGGTATGGGCTATGAGGTCTTCATGGCAAAAGACTCCGAGGAAGCGAAATCCGTCCTGTTATCAGAGAAGGACTTTGACGTAGCCCTGATAGACAGGGTCCTCCCTGGTGAAGAAGATGGGATGGCAATACTTGAACTTCTCCGGATCAGTCAGCCCCTTTGCCAAAATGTTCTGGTATCAGGTTATCCGACGTTTGATTCGGCCTCAGAAGCGCTTCGTTTAAGCGCCTTTGACTATTTAACAAAGCCCGTTCAAAAGGATCAACTCTCCAGGGTCATCCGTGAGGCCGTAAAAGAAAAGAGGCGGCAGGAAGAGGTCCAGGATTCCGAAAAAAGCCGAAAGGACTATGAGCAGTTAAAGACAAAACAGGATATGTTGCAGCATGACATGAGGTCTCTGCTTTTAGGCATTACAGGCTTTTGCAATCTGCTTGTCAGCAGGACCTTGTTGGATGAAACCCAGATGGAGTATATGAGACAGATTCAACAATGCACGCTCCAGTTGGAGGCGATGGTCAACACCTATCTGGATATCAATAACCTGGAGAAGGAATCATTCCATATTGAAAAATCCAGTTTTGATATCCTGGAGGTCTTGAGACAGTCAAGAAAGGCCTTGCGGTTTCTGGCGGATGAAAAGAATGTAGACATCTCTTTGATGTTCGACAGGAAGGTTGTCGCCAAAAATGATGTCCTATATTTTGAAGGCAACAGGATGTTCCTACAAAATGCAATCAACAACATTTTAAAAAATGCCATTGAGGCATCGCCCCAGGATCAAAAGGTAGAGATAAAGATTACAAACTCAGAAAATGCAATACTGATTGGTGTCCATAACTGGGGTACAGTGCCCAAAGAAATACGAACAAAGTTTTTTGAAAAATATTCTTCCTCCGGTAAAAAGGGGGGGCTTGGACTTGGCACTTATATGGCGGATCTTGTTGTCAAGGCTCACAACGGGCAGATCAGCATTGAAACATCTGAACAAATGGGGACGGATGTCCTGATAATGCTTCCTTTTCCAAAAAAACAAGGGCTCAACAGGAAAGGAAAATTATAGTAGAGGAAAAATATTATGAGCGACGTACTCCATCCCGGCCTTCCAGTAGTGGTGGTTGATGATGAAGAGGCAATTTTGTTGTCAATTGATACCTCTCTCAGAATGGCGGGGATAAACAATATCATTACATGTAAAGACAGCAGAAAGGTAATGGATCTGCTGAAAAACGATCCGGTCGAGATGATGCTCCTTGACCTTACAATGCCGTACCTCCACGGCGAGGAATTGCTGGATATGGTGAGAAGCGAATTTCCGGAGATCCCTGTCATTATCATCACAGGGACGGTTGAGGTGGAAACCGCAGTCAGATGCATGAAATCCGGCGCATTTGACTATGTGGTAAAACCCCTTGAAGAGGGACGCCTAATAAAGGCCGTGAGCCAGGCAATGGCCTTTAAGGGCCTAAGACGTGAGAATCTCGCCCTTAAGCAACATATTTTGTCTGATACCCTTGAACACCCTGATGCCTTCGCGGCCATTATTACAAACAACCAAAAGATGCTTTCTCTGTTTAAGTACATAGAGACCATAGCCGCAACACCTCAACCCATACTAATCACGGGCGAGACAGGTGTAGGCAAGGAACTGATAGCCAATGCCATCCACAAGGTCAGCGGTCTTACAGGGCCATTTACTGCGGTCAATGTTGCAGGACTGGATGATCACACATTTTCAGACACTCTCTTCGGGCATGTCAAAGGGGCCTTTACCGGCGCTGACAGGGATCGTAATGGTCTTGTCGAACAGGCAGCGGGAGGCACTTTGTTTCTGGACGAGATAGGCGATTTGAGCCATACATCACAGGTAAAACTCCTGCGTCTTTTACAGGAAGGCGAATATCTGCCATTGGGTCGCGACACACCAAAATATTCCAATGCCAGGGTGCTGACAGCCACCAACCAGGATCTTTGGGTCTCACAAAAGGAGGGCAGAATCAGAAAGGATCTCTTTTACAGGCTTGGAACTTACCATATCCATATTCCACCCTTACGAGACCGTATGGATGATATTCCTCTTCTGGTCGAACAATTTCTGGAAGAGGCCTCTGTCACCCTGAATAAGAAAAGACCCACCCCGCCAAAGGAGCTCTTCAGCCTGTTGTGCACCTACAGCCTGCCGGGAAATGTCAGGGAACTCAGATCCCTGGTCTTTGACGCGGTCAGTAGACACACATCCAAAATGCTGTCCCTTGATGTGTTTAAGTCTTATATAAAAAAGGAGCGGCAAGGACAACCATCACCTGAGACTGAAAAGGAAGACAAGACCCCCATATCATTCTCAGGAAAACTGCCAACCATAAAACAGACGACAGAACTCCTTATAAAGGAGGCATTAAAGAGATCCAGGGGCAATCAGACTATTGCAGCACAGATATTGGGGATATCCCAACCTGCCCTGAGTAAGCGACTAAAAAGATAGATCAAAATGCTGGAAAATAGAAACACCTATAACTAATGTTATGGACATAAAAAGGTGTTCGTCATTACAGCATCTTGATATTAGAGCATAATTACCCTGCAAAGCCATCTTGGCCTTAAATTTGGTTATAACCTTTTGCAAGACCTACTCTTCCGTTAAAATCAACATAACCCGCTTATATATCAACAAGATCCTTTGCAAGTCCTATTGTTGGCATGTGATTTGCTTGCAGAATAATTCAAGTTGTTTGGAACTTATTCTGCATAATAAGTTTCTTCAAGAGCCGCTATCGCGGTTCGTCTATATGACGAAGGTGGCTCTATAATGGTTGGTTGGGTTCGAGGGAAAAACCTTGGACCATGGCATACCAAAGGCCGCGGGTGCGCCGGAGATAAAAAAGGTGTTATGGTGCACCCGCCTAATTTGGTGTTAATTGGAATTCAAATCAAATAGGGTTTTTCTGAAAATTGGTTATTCCGTAAGAGATAATTTTATGACAGGCCCGAACACTGTCGTTGAATACAGATAGAGATCTCTTACGTCATGGGGGGTGAGGGATTTGGCCTTTTTGAATCCTTAACCAAATGTAATCGTGGCCTAATAATACTGTGCACTGTGGCGCCCCCAAAATCCAGTATATTTCGCGACAAGCCCATATTAACTGTCGCAGGCGCCGGGATATAGAAACGAGGGGGACTCCTAAGGTGGCAGTAAAAACGAGATCAGAGGTACCACCTGTTTTAATAAATCCAGATAAGTTAAATCCCTGCCCCCCCACAAAGTATAATCAATCCGAGCAGGTCTTTAAAAGCGTTGAAGAGTTTTTTCGCTCTTAAAAGGCCTGGCTAATGTGAGTCAGTCCCTAATTTTTTCCATTTCCAGGTATCCCTCTGTTACATTTCTCCCTCTTCCTGAAATAGCAATAATATTCATATCCCGCTGGTATCTTGACTTCATTCTATACCCATTATAAGAAAAGATCAGGAAAGGAAATCCTCTCTGCATAAGATCAATAATTAGACCGGCGGAAAGCCATATGAAAAGAATCATCCTTATTTTAATTGCGCTATTTTTTCTTTGCCAGGGTTGTGCCTTCATGTCTCTTGGACTAATGGAATCCGCAAGACCGCTTGCTAAAAAACAGACCCAAGAGGAAGGGAAATACAAAATACTGATTGTAGACATATCCGGAACCATCACAGTTGAAATAGTGTAAGAAGATTAAAGACTGGAACAGGTGTTTAAATGGTTGTGAATCCAAGGTCTTATCTCTTGACCCCTTGGCCCCTTGAATCCTCGAACCCTCAAGCTGCACAAGTTAAATGAATCGTCCGGATGTAATTGTCATTGGTGGGGGCATCGGCGGTCTTGTAGCAGCAGGGCTCCTGGCGCATAAGGGGAAAGAGGTGCTCCTGATTGAAAAGCAGGCCAGGGTGGGCGGATTTGTGACCGGTTTTACCCGTGACGGCTATTACTTTGATGCGGCCTGCGCATTTGTTTCCGCCTGCACCCCTGGTGCAGAATTATATAACATATTAAGTGAGCTTGGAGTAATTGACGATATTACATTCCTTCCGATAAAGGATGTATGGAACATATATCCCAATTTCGACCTCCGCATCAATTATCAAGATCCTGCGGCCTACCTGGAAAGCGTCAGGGTGCGCTTTCATGAATTTTCAGATGGATTTTCAGGCTATGAAACACTGACCAACCAACTGGGAAGGGAGTTTGTGGCTTTTGAGCAGGCGCCGCTATGGAAGAAACTACTTCTGCCATTTTCATTCCCTATCCTTTTTAGATATGCCAGAAAATCCCACGCCGACATCTTAGAGAGATTTTTCGGTAATGACCCAGACATAACCCTTGCCCTTTCCGCCTTGCCAACCGCCCTGCCGCCCAGCAGGCTTTCTTACACGTTTGTGGCGGTCCTGTGGGCGAAGGTCTTAAAAAGCGGGGTCTTCTACCCCAAGGGCGGGATGAGGGCGCTTACTAAGGCCATTGACAAGGGGATAAGAAGGCTTGGGGTCAATATCTCCTGCGGCCTTGAGGTGATCAGGGTCATAACCAGAGGGGAAAGGGCTGTAGGGGTCACCCTATCAAATGGTCAGGAGGTCTATTCAGACTGGGTTATCTCAAACGGTAACCCTTTTTTGATGCAAGGGTTCCTGCCAGACAGGCTCCATCTCTACGGTCGGCTACATAGGCTTGAAAGATACAGACTATCTTTATCCGCGGTCCTTTTTTATGTGAAACTGCATAAGGAGGCGCTTCCACCTAACTGGCCATATTTTGTATCCATCACCACGGCAACTGATCTTGAGGCCATGCACGGGGCCTTGGAGGCAGGGTCAATGGAACAGGGCCTTCATATGGTCATCACCACCCCCAGCCTTCTTGATCAGACTCTTGCCCCGCCGGGCTATCACTCACTCAAGGTCCTTGTGCATGCCCCGCGTGCAGATCTCTTTGCCAGGAATTACGGGTTTGACAGCTCATTTAACCGGCTTCAAAAACAGGTCTTCTCCAAGATCCATAAACTTTCCGGCCTTGATCTCGCAACGCATGCATTCTTTGTTGAGAGGGCAACCCCGAATACCCTTATGAGGATGACAGGAAACCAGCAGGGTGCAATGTACGGCCTTGATGCCGCCTGCGGCCAGGTGGGTCCACAGCGCCCCCCCAACCGAACGGCCATTAAAAACCTCCTCTGGGCGGGCCACTATACCCACCCTGCCCACGGGATTGTCGGGAGCGCCATGTCAGGGTCATTCGCTTCAAAGATTGTCCTTTCAGATTCTAAATAATGTTGACAAGACCGCCTCTCTTTTCTTTAAATTTTCTTTGACCAGATCGGATATAGCCTTATAATGAATTCAACACACCGTTATGTGAATAGTACCAAGTAATTCAATATCTGGTAATAGATGAAATCGCTGAGATACGTCTCATTATTACTTTCCGGCCTTTTGATTTTGTCGTCCCCTTTCTTGGAGATTACTACAGGGGTTACCCCTGGGTTCGGGGAGGAACTTAAACATAATGGCAAACGTTTGACAGGGGAAACCACCATGACAGAAAAAGACAAACTGACTGAGGATGAGGGAAGATACCTCTTGTCTGTCGCAAGAAACACTATCGAGGAAAAAATTTTTAACAGGAAGGATAAAGGACAGCCCGACGCCAAAAAGTCAGACAAGTTTGTTGAGCGGCGCGGGACCTTCGTCACCCTGACAAAAGGCAAGAACCTGCGCGGCTGCATAGGGCATATCATTCCTCAGGAATCACTGATTGATGGAATCAGGGAAAACGCCATCAATGCCGCATTTCGTGATCCGCGGTTTCCACCCCTGACAAAGGAGGAGTGGGACAGGGTAAAGATAGAGATCAGTATCTTAACTGATCCCAAGCCCCTTTCTTACTCCGGTGCAGACGATTTATTAAGTAAATTGCGCCCCAATATTGACGGCGTAATCATAAAGAAAGGTTTTTATCAGTCCACCTTCCTTCCCCAGGTTTGGGAGCAATTGCCAAAAAAGGAGGAATTCCTCGCCCATCTCTGCCTGAAGGCCGGCCTTGCAGCCGATGAATGGAAGAAAGGAGGGCTTGATGTCCTGACCTACCAGGTCCAGGCATTTGAGGAAGAAGGTCACCAATAAGAGTCCCCTTATTCCATTTTGCATCCAATATGATAACAGGGCGACAGTTAAGAGGCGACGCAGGCGTACATCATCAGTACGTCGAGGAGCCGACGACGAAGTCAATCCCGCCTTGGCGGGATAGCGCTTGAATGCGAAACGGAATCAAATCCTTCAGGTCATCTTGCCCATGGATCAAAGGCGATTACTTATTTTCTCGATTATAAGTACAGGCGTTACATCGGTCGCCACCCAGCTTGTCACCATCAGGGAATTTCTGACCCAGTTCCACGGTAACGAGATAACCATCTCTTTAGTGCTCTTCTGCTGGCTTCTGCTGACAGGGATTGGAAGCCTTGCGGCCAGATGGTTCCGACAGTCTTCCATCAAAGTCTATCCCATTCTCGTTCTTACTATCGCCATACTCCCCATTTTGCAGTTACTCGCAATCAGGGGTTTTAAAGAGGCGTTTTTCACCCACGGGGTCTCTCCAGGGTTTTATCAGATCTTTTTCTATATCCTTATTACAATTACACCCTATTGTCTGTTAACTGGTTTTATCCTGCCCTATGCCCAGAAGGTCATCATCGCCTCCGGACATGAATTTGAAAGCGGCACTCTTTATCTTACTGACACAATAGGAGATATCCTGGCAGGGGCGCTGTTCAGCTTTGTCCTGGTCTACCTGCTTAAACCCTTTTCAACCATTGCCGTTACCTCCACACCTCTGATACTCTCAGCCCTTGCCCTCCTTTTTTACTCCAGAAAACGCGCACTGCTTCCGGCCGTTTTTCTCTTGACCCTCCTGTTCTATTATTTCTCCACAAACAGCAGATTTGAGATCAGTTCCATTGCTCCACAGTACGGCAGGATCGAGCAATACATTGAGTCACCCTTTGGCCGGATTGTCGTCACAAAAGAAGGGGATCAGCAGACCCTGTGGGAGTCGGGCGTTCCGTTATACTCCGGATCAAACATCATCAAGAGCGAGGAAAAGATCCATTATGCACTAAGCCAGTTTAACAGGGTAGAGGACGTGCTACTGGTGTCAGGCGGCCTGGGAGACACCATGACAGAGGTCAATAAATACAGGCCGATCAGTGTTGACTATGTGGAGCTTGACCCCAAATTGACAAAGGCGGCGGAAGATATCGGCATAATAAAGAAAAGGCAGGGCCTTAATATCATAAATACCGACGGCAGGAGCTATCTTAAAGACACCCATAAAAAATACGATGCAATCATACTCGATCTGCCGGAGCCTGACACCTTTCAGATAAATCGTTTTTATACTGCCGAATTCTTCCTTCTTGCAAAAAAGGCCCTTAAAAAAGAGGGCCTTATTCTGTTCAGCATGGGTTATAATCCTGATTACCTCAGCGACATATGGCGCAAAAAATTCTCCACCATTTACAGCACGGTCAGTCTCCACTTTAGGAACATCCTTGTCCTCCCCGGTGAAGAGGCCTATTTCCTGTGCAGCGACAGGAACCTTGAAACAGATATCCCATCATTGCTGGCTAAAAAGTCCATCAGCACATCATATGTGGAGGGCTATTTCTACGGCAACGTAACTGCGGAGCGCATCAAAAGGTTAAAAGACTGCCTGGACTTGAGTGCCCCGGTCAATACGGACTTTGACCCGGGGCTCATCAGCATAGTGTTGCGGCACTGGTTTATGGAATATGGTGCATCGCCCAATTATTTTTTCCTGGCGGTCCTGATCCTGACCATAACTTATCTGATGTTCATCAGGAGAGAAGAGTATGTGCTATTTTCCACCGGCCTTTCAGTAATGGGCATAGAGATGCTGGTAGTATTTGCCTTTCAGGTGGTATATGGTTACATTTATCTAAAGATCGGCGCCATTGTGACCGCATTTTTATTGGGGCTTCTACCGGGCGCCATTATAGGGAATCGGATAACAGATATTAGCAAAACCAAATTGATTGCATCTGAATTATCTGTCCTGTTGCTTCTGATCCTGTTTTACCTGTGGGCGGCCTTTTTCAGGACCGGGCTCCACCCTGTTTTTTATCTGATATACAGCTTTTTCTTTTCCCTTGTATGCGGATTCCAGTTCCCGGTAGCGGCAGGGATGATAGGTGAGGCCAAAAGCCCGGCAGCAGGCTGTCTCGCGGCTGATCTGGTGGGTGCCTCTGTGGGCACCCTGGCCACAGGTACCATATTGATACCCATTTTTGGGATAAAGGTCGCTGTGATATCTTTGATCATCATAAAGATGTCTAGCGCAATAATCGCCTCTGTTTCCGGCAAGAACAGGTGACACACATGAACACTATGCTGACACGCAAGGAATTCATCAAGACCATGGGCCTCTGCGCATCCGCGCTTTTGTGCGCAGGGCCCGGATACGGTTTTCTGGGAGACGAAGACCAGGTTGACATAAAGGGCCATATCTTTGAAAACGACGCCCCAGAGGAGCCATGGAAATGGTCCATAGAAGGGTTTCACTATGAAACCGCGGGAGAAACGGTCGAGTGTCAGATTTGCCCGAACCACTGCGCCTTGGACCCCGGAGACCGGGGCGCGTGCAGGTCCAAGGTCAACATCAAGGGAAAGCTCTACTCACTGGCCTATGGCAACCCCTGTTCAGTCAATGTGGACCCCATTGAAAAAAAACCCTTAAACCACTTCCATCCCCGCTCTTTGATCTTTTCCATTGCCGCTGCCGGATGCAACTTCCGGTGTCTCAATTGCCAGAACTGGGAGATATCCCAGAAAAGGCCTGAAGATGTGCAACATGACGAATTATTTCCAGCAGACGTGGTCAAGACGGCAAAGGACAGGGGCATCCCTTCAATCGCCTACACCTACTCTGAGCCGATTTCATTTTACGAATACATGTATGATACGGCAAAGGCAGCCAGGGCGGCAGGTATTAAAAACGTGCTGGTCTCAAACGGCTATATCAATCCCGGCCCTTTTCTGAAGCTCTGCAAATACCTCGATGGGGCCAATGTCAACCTCAAATCCTTTGATGACGCCACATACAGGCGTCTAAACGGCGGCACATTGGCTCCGGTGCTGGAGACATTCAAGAATATGCACAGGGAGGGGGTCTGGTTTGAAATGACTACACTTGTGGTCCCCTCCTATGTAGATAACCCGGAGATGATCAAGAGGATGTGCGCATGGATACTAAAGGAACTTGGGCCTGATTATCCCCTGCACTTCCTGAGATTTTTTCCCCTTTACAAGCTCTCAAGGCTTCCTGCCACGCCGGTGGAAACACTTGCGAACCTGAGGGACATTGCCCTTAAGGAAGGGATTCGATATGTATATGTGGGAAATGTCCCCGACCATGAGGGGACACATACCTATTGCCATAACTGCAAGAAGATCCTGATCGAGCGAAAGGGCTATATCATAGCACAGTATAATATTGAAAACAGCCTCTGCAGGTATTGCAAGGCAAAGATCCCGGGAAGGTGGGGGTAACCCTTAATGTGTGACAATAGATAAAATTGCCCCATTTCAAGGGTGACTCCATTTCCGATTTGCTAATTGCGACTGTTGATCAGATTTACGATCAGCTTGACCATGGTTTCTTTGTCTGCAGGGTTGCTCTCGGCAATCATCAGCGTTATTGCCACCAGGGCGTTGTCGGCAATCCGCTTTGTAGATGTCTGGTTTTCTTTAACACTTACGGGCTGATACAGCTACCACTGGGAACGCCGGGGGGTTGATGGCAAAATCTTCCGCCATGATAATGCGCCTCATAAGAGTTGGCAATTTGTGACTACATTCCCCAAACACTTTCACGACGGTAACGAAGACATCATTTCAGAAAGCCGGATAAGCGAAACTCCTGATATAGCACTGCGGGAGTTTCTCTCCTTTGCCCGAGAAAAAATGAAGTCGCTTTAATACTTTAGTAAGTTCATTTTTCGCCCGTTGTTACAAGGGGATTGTACGTGACCTCCCCGGAGGAATATCTCCCACACCTGTCGTTCCAGTATGATAAGAGGGCTCCATCCCTGTACAGCATCAGGACCGAGCAGGACTCTTCGCATTTTTTGCATACAAAGCTTTTGATCCTGTGCTCCTTTCCGGAGAGTTCAAGTCCTTGGAATGCGGGCTGTTCTGTTTTGACCATCGAGGCCAGAAGGGCTGCCCCGTACGCCCCGGCGACGCCGTAATAGGGAGAGACATGAATCTCGCATCCGGTCTGCTCCTGAAATTCCCGCACAATCCCCTTATTGGCCGCAACCCCTCCCTGGAATACAACCGGCGGCGTTATTGGTTTCCCCCTTGCGACCGAGGCCAGATAATTTTTTACCAGGGCGCGGCACAGACCTGCCACAATGTCATTCATGGGGGCGCCGATCTGCTGCTTGTGTATCATATCGGTTTCGGCGAATACCGTGCACCTGCCGGAAATTGATGCCGGATTATTGGATGACAGGGCGATCTCTCCCATGTCTTCCACCCTTATTCCCAAACGCCCTGACTGTTGATCCAGAAAAGATCCTGTGCCGGCCGCGCAAACCGTGTTCATGGCAAAATCAACGGCCATTCCATCCCTTACAATAATTATCTTCGAGTCCTGGCCCCCGATCTCTACGATAGTCCTGACCTCCGGCATGATTTTTACCGCCGCCAGGGTATGGGTGGTGATCTCATTTTTTATGATATTGGTGTTTATAAGGCGGCCAGCCAGGGTGCGGCCGCTCCCGGTTGTTGCAGCGGTCCGGACCACGGGAAGCGGTTGCCTATTGCTGAGGCGGATCATTGCAGCCCTCATGGAGGCCTGAGGATCGCCGTATGTACGCACGTAAAGGGAATCCAGCATGGAGAGGCTGTCCGCATCAAGCACGACCATCTTCGTGCTCACTGAACCCACATCTATTCCTAGGAATATTTCATTTGATTTTGACGCCATTTACAATATCCAGAAATGCCTCAAGCCTGGTGACCACATGGTCGCGCTGTGTGTGCTCGTCGCAGACCACGACCATATATGGCGGGGCATCTGCCATGCGTTTACGGAGTCCTGTCAGTTCCACCCTCATCAGTGCATCAATGCCGCAGTTGAAGGGGGCCAGGTGGATGATTCCGGCCGCAGGCCGTATCCGGGAAAAATAGATGAACGCCCCCAGGAGCTCGCGCGCCGACCGCCAATAGAGCCTTTTTGCATAATAGTCAAATGATGCTGCAAGGTTAGAAAGTTCATTAAAGTCAATCCACTGGGCGTAAACAATGTCAATCCCGTTCAGACGGAGTATATCGGGTACACCGTTGTTCAGACATGAATCCTCCAGGACATAGGGGTGCCCGATAAGGGCGATGGACTTGGACAGATCGCGGTCTTTCATCGCCATTGACTGACCATCGGCAGAAAAATTTTTTTCCCCGCAGCTCATCGGGTCTTTGCCGAACATATCCCGGTAAATTCCCGCTGCCAGTTTCTCCAGTTGATGACCCTGATCGATATCCACTACCGGTGTAAAGACATGTGTCTCTTTGTTCAGGCCGAGCCTGGCCCTATTCATCAGGACTATGTCCGGCAGGGCACGAAAATTGGGGCACACCAAAAATCCGTCCATGGCGATAATCCTGGGTGCGAGCAGGACATCAACATCGCTTAAAAGTGAAACAGATGACCTGACCATCTGTTTGAACGGATAGCACGAGTCCGCATCAATGAGCAGTTGCTGCCCTGCTCCCGCAGAAGGGGCATGTATCCATTCAATTTCAGGGGCAAGCTGGCTCAGACGGCCCTTCAACTCCGACATCCACTCAAAAAAGAGCAGCTCCCCGGCCATTCCCACCTTCATAATATGCGGCCCTGCCTGCGCCAGGTCATTATGTCCACAAAGGCCTCCAGTTGGGTGTCTATCCTGAGACCCATATCCTGCCTGTCAATTACAACAGGTAGTACGGGGATGTTCAGGTCCTTGCTGACAGAGCAAAGCACTGTTGCGGCATTGGTCTCAGGCATGCAGGAAAACGGATAAACATGCACCACACCATCATAACCCTGGCGGTGCCCCAGCACTGTCTCGGCCACGGAAAAATTGCATTCCGCGCCCACATCATAGTTGAGATAAGGCCTTGCCATATCCATAAGCCTTTGTCTGTCTTTTAACATGCGCCTGTCAAGCCTGGAACCTCTTCTTATGTGTGTGCTGAAGTATGACGACCTGTGGACGACCACCCCAAGGCGGCCAAGGCGTCTTTCTACGTCCATATTGATGGATGGCTCCATCACCGTATATACCTCGCCCACCATCATGACCTTGAGTGGAGTTCGTTCAGTTTTTTGCACTCCCTCAATAGAGGCAATCGCCTCATTTCCCGCCACCGAAAGGGACCTCACCCCCTGTGCCTTGTCAATAGCGACAAGGCCCTGTGACAGCAGCCGATCCACCTCCGCCGGGTTTTTTGCAATGGCACGGATTTGTGCGGCAGTTCTTTCCAGATGTTCGCACCATATCATCTTCTTCCATCCCATGACCATGGCCCAGGGGAATCGAAAATAGTTGCCCGCCGTGAGTTCCCTGCGCAGGACCTTTGCCTCCTCGCGGTTCTGCAACAGGGCCTGCCAGTTAAAGATCCCGGGGATGGTAAGCCACCTGAATGAATATCCCATGTCGGTCAGGACAACCTTTATAATCCTGTCATATAGCCCGAGGCGGCAGGGAGGTCCGCTTCCCACCATGACAATGGTGTCAGCCCCCTGATCCAGGGCATCCACGAAATTACCTAAAATGATCTTCAGGGGAAGACACACAGACTCATTTGTGCTGTATTCGCCGATCTCACGGGTGTGGTTGGAGGTGGGCCTTGGAAGCACATAGGGGATACCCGCTGTCTCGGCCATGGCCTTGCAGAAGATATACATGCTGCCCAGGTGGGGAAATGTGACCTTCATGATGAAGATATTTACAGACATGAGGCAAAGGAAGCAAAGAAAATAAATTGTTAGTCAGGAGCCAGGAGCCACAATTCAGGAATCAGAATAAAAAGCACGTAACTTCTCAATAAGTCGTGGTAGCCGTGGCAGGGCAGGGGGCTTTTTTCATGTTTGCATATTTGTGAGTCACTCCGATCAATCCGGCGGCTTTAAACGCAACTCTATCTCAGCAAGTTCAATGAGGTATCATCCGCGCAAAGATAGCCTTTTCCGACTGTGCGGCGATTGAAATCATGTTTAGGCGCTATTCTCAACTGCTGTAATTGGTGATGCAAACATGAAAAAAGCCCCCTGCCCTGCCACGGCTACCACGACTTATTGAGAAGTTACAAAAGCACCTGCTAAGCCTTTGATCACGAACAAGTTGACATCCTTTGCCATTAAAATTAGATTTTCTTCCGATTGATTGGAAATTATCGGGGTAATTTCTCAAAATGCCGGGTATTGGGCAGGCCAAAGGGGCATTTTCTCTGTTTGCATCACCAATGACAACAGATGCTAAAGCCGCTACCCATGATTTCAATCGCCGTAAGGCGGAGAAGACCATTATTGCGCGTCAGCTAAACGCATTGACCTTGCTGAGGAAGAGGTGCGCATAGCGCCGCCGTATGTTCAGAGTGACTCTCAAATATGCAAACAGAGAAAATGCCCCTTTGGCCTGCCCAATACCCGATCTTTTTGACAACCGACACGGAGGAAAAATGATCTGGCCGCGTAAGCTTTATCTGGCCATTTTTTATCTATTTGCACGGTTAACACCAAGGGCATATCAGCTCTGGCACGTCAGGATTGTGGCCAGGATATTTTTCTTTTTTATGAAAAAAAACAGGCGGGCCATAGAGGAAAATCTTGCGGTGGTGCTCAATAGGAGCGCCGACGACCAGGCAGTAAGGAGCACTGCCATACGGACTTTTCAGAACTATGGCCTGTACCTCGTGGATTACGTGAGGCTAAACCGGCTGAGCGATTATCTGTTGCCGGAGGAGGAGGGGCAGCATCACATCAAACAGGTCCTTTCCGAGGGTAACGGCGCAATATTGATCATGCCCCATCTGGGACACTGGGAGCTGGGAGGGGTGCTGTTTGCCATGAGGCAGTGCCCTATCCATGCCCTTACGATCAAGGACCCGGAGACAGAGGTCCAGGAGTTCCGGGATAAGATGAGGGCTACATTAGGCATACACACCTTGCATATTGATCCTGCCAATTTCGGCAATGTGCTGAGGCTGGTAAAATTGTTGAAGGGAAACCAGGTGATTGCCATGCTGGGAGACCGGTTTGAAGGGGGAAAAAGTGTGGAGGTTTTCTTCTTCGGCAGAAAGGTGGTGTTCCCTTCAGGTGCCGTGGCCCTTGCCCTCAACTCCGGGGCACCGTTAATCCCCGTCTTTACGGTGCTAAAGCCGGACGGCCGCTATCTGTCATGGATGGAAAAACCCATAAGGGTGACAAGAACCCAAGGGGTTTCGTCAGGGCAGTTGATCGCACAAAAGACCCAGGAGCTTGCAGCGGTATTTGAGAAGGTCATTTCCCGGTATCCTGACCAGTGGTATCACTTCTTTAATTACTGGGAGCGTTATGCCTCTAAAGATTCTACTGCTTGACCCGCCGCACAAGATATTCGGGGCTCTTCGGATGTGGATGCCCTCGCCCGGCCTTATGGCCCTTGCCTCATACATCGAGGCCAAGGGGAGGACTGTAGATGTTATTGATGCAACCACCCTTGGGCTTCCCTGGACCGATCTCAAAAACCGCTTAAGACATGGCCGATACGACATGGTGGGCATAACCTGCTCCGCGGCCACCTTTCACCATGACGCCTTATCAGCGGTGCGACTGGTCAGAAGAATCCTATCTGATGCAGTAATAGTTGCAGGGGGCGGGCACTTTTCACTCAATGCAGAAAGGATGATGGCAGATGCCCCGGAACTGGACTACATCGTTATGGGCGAAGGCGAAGAGACTTTGCTTGATCTGATCCTGTGGCTGGAATCCAATGACAGGGCCGATCCATGTAACGACCCTGGTCTCATGAGGCGCAAGGGCGCTAAGACGGAGAAGACACCCCCAAGGCGCCTTATTGACGATCTCGATGCCCTTCCCATGCCTGCTTACCACAAAATGGACCTTGAAAACCCCACGTATTATTTACATGGCATGGGCAAGAGGGCCATAGGACTTTCAACCAGCCGAGGCTGCGGGGACAGGTGCACATATTGTTCGGAGGCGGCCCTGTGGAATTCAAACTGGCGCGGCAGGAGCGCGGGACTGGTGGTAGAGGAGATGCAGATGCTCAACCGCCGTTATAATAAATCCCTCTTCGTGTTCAATGAGAACTCCTTTAACCAGAGCCGCGAACGGAACGAGGCATTTTTGGAATGTCTGGGCCAAAGCGGCCTCAAATGCGATTTCTGGTTTCAGTCCAGGGTGAAGGATATCCTAAGGGACCGGGACCTCTTAAATGATTTCAAACGCCTTGGCTGTTATGAGGTGATGCTGGGGGTGGAGAGCATAAGGCCCGAGGCCCTTAAAAACTATGCAAAAAGGCAGACCTTTGAGGATATCCGCGAGGCTGCAATGCTGCTCAGATCCAAGGGGATCATGGTGATGACCAATATAATGTTCGGGGACATGGATGACACTGAGGATACCCTTAGACAGATCTGCGACTTTGTAACGGATATGGGAGATTTTCTGGTCCTTACCATCACAACACCGCTTCCAGGCACACGTTACCACCAGCAGGCGATGGATGCAGGCAGGATAGAGGATCACGATTTTTCCCATTACGATTTTATGCACCCTGTGATGCGTAACAGGATGTGCACAAGGGATGAGATCCTCGCCCTGCAGAAGAAGTATCTGAGGAGATACTATACAAGGCCTGCAATCTTTATGAACATGATCTTATCACCTAACCGCTTTAAAAGGATGGCCTATCGTCTGATTATGCGTTATGCCTGGTACGAGGCAAGAAACAGGGAATGGATACAATCAAACTTTGAGGAGATTCCGGAAGATCTACGGAGGCCCGTTTAAGGAGATGACTAGGAAAGATGAACACAAGGTCGCCTTTTTGTATCCAGGCCAAGGCTCCCAGCGCGTGGGCATGGGCCTTGAACTTTACAATGCATACCCGGAGGCAAAAAGGCTGTTTGATCAGGCGGACGACCTTTTGGGCTTTTCCCTTACAAGGCTCTGTCTTGAAGGCCCGGAAGATGAACTCAACCAGGATCTCAATGCCCAGTTGGCTGTATATACCATCAGTTGCATTGTAACGGATATAATGATTAACAGGGGCATTAGACCTGATGTTACATCAGGCTACAGCTCGGGGTTTTACGGGGCCGCATATGGCGCAGGCTGTTTTGATTTTGCCCGGGGCCTTGAGATTGTAAGGCGTGCGGGCGAAATCCTCCTTGATGAGGGCAAAAAGATCCGAGGGACCATGGCGGTGATCTTTGGTCTCTCGCCTGACCAGGTGGAAGACATATGCAAGAGGGCGAAAGATGTATGGGTTGCAATCAGAAACACCCCACGCCAGACTGTGATATCAGGGGCAATCTCCGCAGTTGAAAGGGCCATGGAGATCGCCAGAATGGAAGGGGCGCTGGACGCATATCCGCTAAATGTTTCGGCCCCCTATCATTCAGAGCTGGTAGAGGCAAGTGAGGCCCGCCTGCTGGAGACGATGGAGGATGATAATATACAATCTCCCCTGGTTCCTGTTGTTTCATATCTCTCTCTTGATTACATTTCAGAAAAGAGCAGGTTAAAAAAGATTATGGCAGCCCAGTTGAGCAGGCCGGTCCTGTGGGTGGATCTAATCCGGAAGATTGGTGCAGATACAGAATTGATGATCGAGGTGGGGCCAGGCGCAGTGATAGCCAGGACGGTGATGTGGATAGACAGGGGGATTGAAATCATCAACACCGACAAGGAAAGCGGGTTGATTGAGGCCATGGAACGGTGCGGGGTTTAGAGGATAACATTTTACTAATAAGTGCATTGTCATTTAGACATAGATTGTGCAAAAAAGTCATTTTTCCCGTGTTTTATTTAAAAAGTTGTCTAAGAAATTATGACCTCATTAGTAATTTTTTCAAAATGAGGAGGCCGCGGGGCTGTCAAGTGAAAGATCTGCATATGCTTACCTCATTCCATAGAGACGGCGGCTTGAGTGTTAAACTCTCCGTCAGTCCGCCCCATTAGGCTGGTGCTTAATCTTTGCCTTCTTTCCGCCTTTATCCAACCACTTGCGCCTGCTTGAGGAGGTTATGAAACTAGCGTAGAGGTGGTGATGCAGATTCTTCACTTAACAGCCTCGTGGCCTATCCATTTTGAAAAGACTAAAATGTTGGTGAGGTAATATATGTCCGAAAAACCACTGTATGATCAAATCGCCATAAGAGAAATTCTCCCACAGTCTGATCCATTTGTCTTTGTAGACAGGGCGGTGGAGATGAATGCCGGAGAAAGCATTGTCGCAGAAAAGGACCTGAGGGGGGAAGAGGTGTTTTTTGCCGGCCACTTTCCTGGAAGGCCCTTGATGCCCGGGGTCCTGGTTTCGGAGGCACTGGCCCAGACTAGCGGACTGCTGTTGGGGTTGTCATCTTCCAGGGATGAGAAGGGCGGCTATTTCCTGGCAAGTGTCAATATGAAATTTCTCACACCGGCAAAACCAGGAGATACCCTCCGCCTGGAATCACGCCTGGTAAAGGGTTTTGGCGGCTTGTATATGTTTGATGTCACAGCCTCTGTGGGAGATACAAAGGTTGCAAAAGGCACACTCTCCCTCGCGCAGGAAAAGAAGTAGGCGCCTATTTTTCCGATCCCCTTATATCTTCCACAATAAATGGCGTACACCTCACAGCTACACTCATCTTCTTGACCCAGACCCTGGCCAGGGTTATGGTCTCGCCCTCGATGTTTACGATGTTCGGCTGTTCCTCTACGTAGAAGATGTCATCCTTGTTAAATTCATAATAAAAGGTGTTGGTGCTGAATGGGTCTGCAACCAGGATCACCTTTTTGGGATCATAGGGGTGTTTTAAAGGCGACCCGGAAAATGCCACATGTGTCTTTTTTATACTCTTTAAGTCCTTTGGTCGCTTGTATTCCTCGATCTCAAGCCTTTCCGCCTTCTGAATAAAGCTATTCATTGATTTTATGGACCTCCGTATTAGTTGAAAGAGTTACAAAAGTTAAAAAAGTTAAAAAAGTTGAAAGGGTTGAAAGGGTTGAGAGGGATTATCTACTAGGAAGTATGCAAATCAAAGCTGTTTCAGGTCCTTGAACTTTTCCAACTTCTTTAACTTTTTTAACTTAACCAATCCCAAAAAAATGAAAATCCCAGGGTTTCAAGTCTACATATAAGCCCTCATCCTCCATTCTTTTTGCTGAACGTAGATAAAGCTCTCCTTTGAGCGGATCTACAAGTCTTGCCTCTTCGCTTCCCCAAAGCCATTTTGCCGGGATTGTGATTACACCCTGCGAAGAATGGGGTCTGTAATTTACAACAATCAGACGCCTTTCTTCCCCATCTGACCAGGTCCATGCCAGGAGATCCTTGTGAGACTGGTTGTCAGACCAGCCGTGGGTCTTAAGCATTCGCCATGCGCCCTGATGAAAGACAGGTTGGTTGACCTCCAGGAGCAGCCTTTCTGAAAAAGCTGTTAACTCTCTGTCAATTGGCTCATCCGGCCTCCTTCTAAGCTGCACCGGCATCTTAATGCGGCTTCCATCAAACTGTCCTTCATGCCAGAACCTCATAGCAGGCACTGTTGCATGGATCACCATGGCGCTGTATATCTTTTCATGACCGAATACAGCCAATGCCCTTGGTTCATCGTGATTTTCCAGAAACCGGATCAACCTCTGCTGATATTCAACCGGCGCGGCAAGATGGGCCTTCAGGTCGCGGACATCTCCTTTTACCAGTAGATCATAAAATGTCTTGTCATAGGCATAATCAAGGCCCATGTCAATCATATCCTTTTCCATATCCCAATAGACCTCTGCGAGCAGCAGGCAGCGCCTGTTTAAAGACCCGAGCCTTTCTATGGCGAGGCCCCAGAATTCCCTGCTGGCATCACAAGTTACGCGTCTGCGCCAGGTCTTTCTGAAGACATTGCTGAGCACCAGCATCGCCATGTCACAACGAAGCCCATGACAATATTGGGAGACATGCACTAGTGTTTCAAGCATTGCCTCTATGGCTTTAGGGTTGGTGTAGTCAATCTGGGCCGTGTCAGTCCAGGGATGGAAATTCGGGTCTTTTCCGTGGGCAATACAAAGGCTGTTGTTGTCCAGCAATCGGAAAAATCCCCTGGGGCATTTGCCGGATTTTAGTGGACTTGCCTGTATATAATACTCGGGGTGCTTACTAATCCAGGCATGATCGCACGCGGTGTGGTTGGGCACAAAATCCAGGATCAGATAAAGGCCCATGTCCTCAAGCCTTTCCTTGAGCGCAATAAGATCTTCAATGGTCTCGAAGACAGGATCTGGAGTATAGGAAACAATAGCGTAAGGAGAGCCTGTTATGTCGTCTAGATTAAAGTCATCTAAAATAGATCTGCAAGTGTTGACAAGATAAGGGTGCCTCCTGGCCCTGTGTATTGCATCTGCGCTCCTCTGCCATATACCCATCAGCCAGATCAGGTCAAAGCCCTTTTCTCTGAGATCTGACCACACCCTGTCGGGGACATCCTTTAGCATGAGGCCCTTTTTGTCGCCTGCAGATAGACGATTCAACCATGTCATAAGGTTGATTTCGTATATATGCGGGTTTTTACGAAGAGGCTTCATCGGCTACACCTTATGTATGTTTGGAGAGCCCTCCCAGTCTCCCCTGGCACGTATTCCTTCTGTCCAGTGTCTCCCTGATCATATTCAAGTTTTTGGTCTTTTCAGAAGCCCACGACGGGGCAATCAGCTCTGATTTTACCGGGTCTCCGGTCAGTCTCTGGATGACCATATCCGAAGGCAGGAGCTCAAGAAAGTCTGCAACCAACTCTACATACTCATCTCTTTCAAGACAATGTACCTCGCCCCTGCTGTAAAGTTCGGCAAGCCTTGAGCCCTTTACAACATAGAGCATGTGAATCTTGACCCCCTGCACAGGTAGCCTTGCCAAAAACCTGGCGGTATCAAGCATCATCTGCCTGGTTTCTTCAGGAAGGCCAAGTATTACATGTACACATATGTTTATTCCATATTCATGGGTCAAAAGAACGCTTCGTTCAAAACAGGCCACATCATGGCCGCGGTTGATAAGCCTTAAGGTATTATCGTGGGCAGATTGCAGGCCGTACTCGATCCAAACGAGGTACTTATCCTTGTATGATGCAATAAGGCTCAAGACGTCCCTGTCCACGCAGTCAGGCCTTGTGGCCACGGACAGTCCCACCATGTCTTCCTGTAACAAGGCCTGATCATAAAGTGCCTGCAATTTTGGAATGGGGGCATAGGTGTTGCTGAACGACTGAAAATAGGCAATGAATTTTTTGGCCTTAAAGCGCTTGGCAAGATAGGTGCGTGCCCCTGTAATCTGATCTGTAATGGAAGTGCCGCAATGGATCATAGCGCCTGTACCAGAGCCGCGTGCGTCACAATAAATGCAGCCGTTCCTTGAGATGGTACCGTCCCTATTAGGGCAGCCCAACCCCGCATCCAGGGTGATCTTCTGTACCCGCTCCACGAATATTTCCCTCAAATAAGTGTTATAATCGCGGTATCGGTTCAAGGAAGTCCCTGCTCTTTTTAGGATTATACATGTTTGCTCCTGGCTGAAGATCAGTATGATAAATGTCATGAGTTATGTCAATGTGACTATATCTGATTCAAAACCGGAGCTTTAACCCCTTTGAGTGACCGATGAACATATAGACAAAGCCCTTCAAGTATCAATTACGTCATAAGGCCAGGTCCAATATCTCCTTGACAACACAGGGTTCATTCGATATCTCCCCCTAGGAGGCTGTCCGATTATGCCTTTTTCCAAAACTCTTTGTTATGCCCGAAAAAATTATACTCAACATATCATACATATGCCTCCGGTAATTTTTTCGGGCATGCCTCGATTTTGGAAAAAACTGCTATTCTCCGACAGCCTCCTAGGATCTTAGGACTCGGTTGAAATTTTATGATAGATGATCTGGACAAGGAGGTGATTCGTCTCATACAGGGAGATCTTCCTGTTGAGGAACGGCCGTTTGCCGTGCTGGCAAAACAGGCGGGCATCAGCGAGCAGGATTTTATCGAGCGTGTCAGGAATCTTAAAAAAGAGGGGATACTCAGGCGATTCGGGGCGACCCTTAGACACCAGAAGGCCGGATATGATTCCAACGCCATGGTTGCCTGGCTTGTCCCGGATGAAAGGGTGGATGAAGTGGGCCACGCCCTTGCCCGGTTCCGCGAGGTCACCCATTGTTATCAGAGACGTCCTCAGGGGGATTGGCCATACAACCTTTTTTCCATGGTGCATGCAGGCAGCAGGGAACAATGCCGTAAAATCGCTCAGAGGATGTCTGACGCAGTCCGAGTAAAGGACTATATCCTCCTTTTCAGCGAGAAGGAATTCAAGAAGACCAGTATGGAGTATTTCTAATGAGGGATAGATCAGGGCTGTTGTTTGAGATGGCAAAAAAATATATCCCCGGCGGTGTAAACAGCCCCGTGAGGGCAGGAAATGCCGTGGGCATTGACCCGCCGTTTATCGTGGATGCAAAGGGGTGCACCATCACCGATGCAGACGGAAATCAGTACATTGATTATGTCTGCTCCTGGGGCCCGATGATCCTCGGCCATGCTGATCCCTATGTTGTTCAGGCTATAAGTGAGGCCCTGGGTCATGGGACCAGTTACGGGGCACCCACAGAGATCGAGATCGAGATGGCGAAGACCATAACGGAGATGGTGCCCTCAATTGAGATGGTAAGGATGGTAAACTCAGGGACCGAGGCCGGGATGAGCGCGATACGTCTTGCCAGGGGGTTTACCGGGAGGGATAAGATCGTAAAGTTTGAGGGCTGCTATCACGGCCATGCAGACAGCCTGCTGGTGGCCGCAGGCTCGGGGGTTGCAACCCTCGGCATCCCCGGGAGCCCCGGTGTGCCCAAGGATCTGGCCGGCCATACCATCACGCTTCCCTTTAATAATATTGATGCAGTGGATTATGCATTCAGTAGGTTTGGGCCTGATATCGCGGCAATAATTGTTGAGCCGGTGCCGGGCAATATGGGGGTTATCGTCCCGGATCAGGGGTTTTTAAGGGGACTGAGGGAGATAACAAGCTCCCAAGGGGCCCTGCTTATTTTTGATGAGGTGATCAGCGGCTTCAGGGTTGCCCCTGGCGGGGCACAGGAACTCTATGGGATAATGCCCGATCTTACCTGCCTGGGTAAGATCATTGGCGGGGGCCTGCCTGTAGGGGCCTATGGGGGCAGAAAAGATATCATGATGAGGATGGCGCCCGTTGGGGATATATATCAGGCAGGGACCCTTTCCGGCAATCCCCTGGCAATGGCCGCAGGGCTTGCCACACTGACCAGGCTGAAACAAAAAGGAATATATAGCGATCTGGAGAAGAAGGGGGAGATGCTCTTTTCCGGCCTTGAAGAGGCCGCCAGGATGAACAATATTAAAGTAACGGTAAATCGAGTAGGTTCAATGGGGAGCTTCTTTTTTACGCCTGATCCGGTAATAGATTTTGCATCCGCCAAGGCCAGCAACGCCTTATTGTTCAAAAGGTATTATGCTGCCATGCTCGATCATGGTATTTATCTTGCCCCATCCCCTTTTGAGGCGGCCTTTCTGTCCACGGCCCATGGGGAAAAGGAGATCCGGAAGACCATTGAATGCGCTGCACCCGCTTTTAAAGCTGTCAAGACGGATTAACCTATTGACTTTGCCTTGAAATATATGGTAAAGGGGCTGATTTGCAATGACAGGCACGGCTTTTGGGGTTGGCGGGGAAAATGGACGAAGATCTAAAAAAGACTATTAAAACCCTGGGCTACCTGAGCACCATAGGAATGGCCATGGCCCTGTCTATTGGACTGGGGGCCCTGATTGGTGACTACCTGGACGACGTCTTTGGGACCAGTCCGTGGCTGACGTTTATTTTTCTGGGTTTCGGAATTGCAGCCGCATTCAGGAACCTGTATATCTTGTATAAAAAGTCCAAGGACCTTTGATGGATTGGGAAAAGGCCTGCAAGGATATCAAGGCTGCCAATTGGATCATACTTTTGATCCTGGGCGTAGCCAGTTTTTATGTTATGAGTCCTGTATTTACCATGGGAATAATCCTTGGGGGGCTGGTTATAATTATTAATTTCAATGTGTTGCAACGCACCATCCGTAATTCTTTCGGCCCCGACGGGGTGTTCAGCGTAAAAGGCAACACTATTGTGGCAAAATATTATTTTAGGCTTGCCATTTTGGGAATTATTATCTATATACTGGTCACCCATGACTGGGTGGACCCTATTGGTTTTGCTGTCGGTCTCTCTACGGTTGTGTTGAGTATTTTTTATTTCGGTATACGCCTTATATGGAAAAAATCATCTGAGGAGACAATATAACTTATGGAACATCCAATATTTTTTCTTAATACAATTTTAGCTTCCCTGGGTCTTGAACATTTTGGATTCAGCTATCAGCATGTTACCCATTCCTGGCTTGTGATGCTGATCCTGATTGTCTGCGCTATACTGTTCGGTAAAGGAGTCCAGTTGCTCCCTCATAAGGGGCAAAACGTATTTGAGGTGATCATTGACGGACTTGAAACCTTTATGGTGGAGATCAGCGGGCCAGAGGGGAGATTTTTCTTTCCATACATCGCTACTGTTTTCCTGTTCATCCTGGTGTCAAACCTGATCGGTCTGATCCCGGGCTTTTTTTCACCTACGGCGAATATCAACACGACATTGGGCCTTGCATTGTGTTCCTTTATCCTAACACACGCCATCGGCATCAAATACCACGGGGTCAAGTACATCAAGCACTTTATGGGGCCTGTGTGGTGGCTGGTCCCCCTTATGCTGCCCATTGAAATTATCGGTCACGTTGCGCGCATCATGTCTTTGAGCGTCCGACTTTTTGGAAATATCTTTGGAAAGGAAACCGTGCTGGGCATTCTGTTCGGAATGGCGGTTGCTTCGGCCGCAGCCTGCCTTGCACCTCTGCCCATATTGTTTCTGGGCATTCTGGTCAGTTTTATCCAGGCCCTGGTCTTCATGCTCCTGTCCATAATGTATTTTGTAGGCGCTATGCAGGAGGCCCATTAGTCTACTACGTGAGGTTGGTTTATATTTTTGCGCCTCACGGAAAATTTTTGGAAGAAGGCAAATAACAAAAAATGTGAAAGGAGGTTAATATGTCTAAGAAAAGATTGGTTGGGCTTTTTACAATTGCAATCGTTCTTGGGATGGCTTCAATGGCATTGGCAGCAGAAGGCAGCGGTCAGGGTTCAGGATTTGGGATTTTCCTGGGCATCGCGCTCGGCTGCGGTTTTGCTATAGGAGCTGCGGCCCTGGGAACCGGTATCGGTATGGGTAATGCTGTTAACGGCGCCCTCCAGGGAACTGCCAGGAATCCCGAAGCAGGCGGAAAGATCATGACCACCATGATTATTGGTCTGGCCCTGATCGAGTCCCTCTGTATTTACGCCCTGGTTATCGCTTTTATGCTTCTGTTCAAGCTCCCGGAACTCAACGTAATACTTGAAAAGGTATTGTAATTAATCAAATAAAACAGGGTCAGGAATTTCTGACCCTGTTTTTTAAAATCCTACCATGTGCAAAATTTCACAATATTTTGTATTGCTTACAAGTTTGATGAATTCGTAAAAAATCGAATTCATCACGTTTTAGGTTTTAAGTATTACGTTTTAGGTTGGGGTTTTCCTTTAAAATCAACTAATTAAAATTTGACACTTAACACTTAAAATTTAACACCTAACACCGAGTAAAAATGAAGAAAACCGCAAAAATACCTTATGCGGCCATAGAACGCCTTGCACTTTATTCGAGGCCTTTGAAGGTCTTGCTCAAGACCGGTGTTACTGTAGTCTCATCTGAAAAACTTGCAGAATATTGTGGGGTTAATCCCGCCCAGGTCAGGAAGGATCTCGCCTACTTCGGCGAATTCGGCGTCCGAGGTGTGGGCTATGATGTAAATGACCTCCTTAGGGAGATACAAAGCATCCTGGCCACAGACAGGGAATGGACCTTGTGTATCATCGGCGTGGGAAACCTCGGCCATGCCATTGTAGAAAATGACAATTTCAGGGAGATGGGCTACAGGTTCGTTGCCGCCTTTGACAAGGATCAGGAAAAGATCTCAAAGAGATTGCCCTGCGGGCTGCTCATAGAGTCTGTTGAGAGGTTAAGGGATGTAGTCAGGTTGCGCAATATCCAGATAGGAGTTATAACCACACCACCGGACGAGGCCCAAAGGGTTACAGATCTTCTGGTGGATGCAGGGATAAAAGGGATCCTCAACTTTTCGCCCACCCAGGTAAAGGCGCCAAAGAGCTGTGTGGTGGAGAATGTGGATTTCGCAGTCAGATTTGAGCACCTTGCCTATCATCTGTCCAAGGTTCCTCTTAAGTGAATGATGACTTCAATTGAGGACTTTTTTCAAAAAATCTCCTGTATATGAGCCTGAAATCCTGGAGATCTCCTCTGGAGTTCCCGTGCCAACCACATAACCTCCCCTGTCTCCTCCCTCAGGGCCGAGGTCAATAACATGATCCGCGGTCTTGATTACATCAAGGTTGTGCTCAATTACAAGGACCGTGTTCTTCAACTCAACCAGATAGTTTAAGACCTCCAGCAGTTTTTGTATATCGGAGAAATGAAGTCCTGTGGTGGGCTCATCAAGGAGATATAGGGTCCGGCCGGTGCTTCTCTTGCTTAGCTCCTTGGAAAGCTTTATCCTCTGCGCCTCACCGCCTGAAAGGGTGGTTGCCTGCTGGCCTAGTTTTATATAGCCCAGGCCCACGTCCAGGAGGGTCTGCAGGCTATTCCTGATTGCAGGCACGGTCTCAAAAAATGCGTAGGCCTGGCTGATGGTCATATCCAGGACATCGGCAATGGTGAGGCCCTTGTATTTTATTTCCAATGTGTCGCGGTTATAGCGAAACCCCCTGCACACATCACACCTGACATATACATCAGGCAGAAAATGCATCTCTATCTTAATTATACCGTCGCCCTTACAGGCCTCACATCTGCCGCCCTTTACATTAAAGCTGAATCTGCCTGGTTTGTATCCCCTTATCCTCGACTCAGGCAGCATGGAAAACAGCTCACGTATATGAGTAAAAATGCCGGTGTATGTGGCGGGATTGGAGCGGGGCGTCCTGCCGATTGGGCTCTGATCAATGTTGATCGCCTTGTCAATATGGTTTATCCCCTTTACAGCCCCGACACGGCCCACACGGTTTTTTGAACGGTAGAGGCGCTGGGCGAGGGCAGGGTAAAGGATGGCGTTTACAAGGCTGCTCTTGCCTGAGCCGGAAACACCGGTGACGCAGGTAAATGCGCCAAGGGGGATCTCTACAGTGATGCCTTTGAGATTATTTTCCCTGGCGCCTTCCACAATGATTGCCTTACCGTTTCCCTTCCTTCTGGCCTTGGGCATTGCAATCCTCTGCCTGCCCGCCAGATATTGACCGGTCAGTGAATCATCGCTCTTAAGCAGGGCATCTGACGTACCCTGAAATACAATGTGTCCGCCGTTTCTGCCGGCGCCAGGCCCCATATCAATGACATGGTCTGCACACATTATGGTCTCTGCGTCGTGCTCCACCACCAGCACGGTGTTTCCCAAATCTCTTAAGCGCTTCAGGTTGTTCAGCAGCCTGATATTATCTCTCTGGTGCAGTCCTATGCTTGGTTCGTCCAACACATATAGGACGCCGGACAAACCAGAGCTTATCTGTGTAGCAAGCCTGATCCTCTGCGCCTCACCGCCGGAAAGGGTTGCTGATGGCCGATCAATAGTCAGGTAATCAAGCCCCACGCTCCTTAAAAACCCCAGGCGATCCGTTATTTCCTTTAATATCCTTTGTGCAATGGCCGCTTCTTTCGGGTCAATCTCCAGACGGTCAAAAAAGAGACAGGCCTGTTCAATGGAAAGGCCTGTAATTTCATTGATGGTCTTTCCTCCCACCCGCACTGCAAGGCTTACAGGGTTTAACCTTGCGCCGCTGCATGCAGGGCAGGGCATTACACTCATGTAATTTATAATCTCATCTATGATCTGATAGGAGTCTGTGTCATGAAATCTCCTTTCAAGACTGGGGATAATGCCCTCAAAGGGACGGGCATGGAAATAGCGCCTGTCATCCCTTTCAAAGTAAAACTTTATCTCTTCCTTTCCGGAACCGAATAGGAAGGCGTTTTGAATATCTTTAGGGATATCCTTAAATGCAGTGTAGGGGCTTATCCCATAATGCCTGCACAGGGAGTCAAGCATCTGATGAAAATATACAGAATGCCTGTCTGCCCAGGGGGAAATGGCCCCGTCCCTGAGTGATAGACTATGGTCGGGCACAATCAGCTCCGGGTCAAAATATCTCTTGACACCTAAACCGCTACACTCCCTGCAGGCCCCCTGCGGGTTGTTAAAGGAAAACATCTGTGGTGTAAGCTCGGGCATGCTAAGGCCGCATTTTGGGCAGGCAGACTTCTGGCTGAAGAGGATTTCATCAGAGCCAATCACATCAAGTATGAGTTTGCCTTCCGCCACAGATAGGGTCAATTCCACAGAGTCTGTAAGACGTCGCTTGATATCTTCCTTTATTACCAGCCTGTCTACAACGACGCTTATGGAGTGTTTCTGGTTTTTGTTTAAGACGATGTCATCCTCAAGGGGCATGATCTTTCCGTCTATCTTTACCCTGGTAAAACCGTCCTTCCTGAGCCTCTGGAGCAACTGTATATGTTCGCCTTTTTTGGCGTCAATCAGCGGGGCCATGATCTGAATCCTTGTCCCCTCGGAAATCCCCATGATCTGGTCTACAATCTGTTGAGTAGTCTGCGAGCTTATGGGCAGATTACAGGTCGGACAATGGGGCCTTCCGATCCTTGTATACAGCACCCTTAAGTAGTCGTATATCTCCGTGACCGTGCCGACGGTTGAGCGCGGGTTTTTGCTCGATGTCCGTTGTTCAATAGCGATGGCGGGAGAAAGCCCCTCGATTGAATCAACATCGGGCTTGTCCATCTGCTCAAGAAACTGCCTCGCATAGGCGGAAAGCGATTCAACATACCTGCGCTGACCCTCGGCATAAATGGTGTCAAAGGCAAGAGATGACTTGCCGGAGCCGGAAAGCCCTGTTATTACGACGAGGCTGTTTCTTGGGATATCCAGTGAGATATCCTTTAGGTTGTGTTCCCTGGCGCCCCTTATCTTTATAAACTCACTTGCCATAACTTGTAGCCTTCCTGTTTGAGGCTATTGTCACGGCTAGTCTTATGGCCGCTGAAAGGCTTTTTTCATCGGCCTTTCCGGTCCCTGCAATATCATAGGCAGTGCCATGATCTACAGATGTCCTGACTATGGGAAGCCCAAGGGTCACATTTACTGCATCTGAAAAGTGCATAAGCTTAAGGGGAATAAGCCCCTGATCGTGATACATGACCACAACCGCATCAAATTGACCGGATATCGCCTTAAAAAACAATGTATCAGCGGGAAGGGGCCCGACAAGGTCATATCCATCAGTGACGGCCTTTTTAACCGCCGGTGAAATTATCCGTTCTTCTTCATCTCCGAATATTCCTCCCTCCCCTGCATGGGGATTGAGTGCGGCCACGGCCAGTCGGGCGTTTTTTATTCCGAAGTCATCTCTGAGCGCCTTGGCGGTGATCATAATAGTCTTGTAGACCATGTCCGTTGTAAGGTTGATCGGGACCTCCCTCAGGGCGCAATGAATGGTTACAAGCGCTACGCGCAGCCTTTGGCCTGCTAGCATCATCACATATTGATCGCAATCTGTCAGATGTGCGATAAGCTCTGTATGACCGTCATAATTAAAGCCTGCTTGATGCATCAGGGCCTTATTTATAGGGCAGGTCGCCATTGCTGCAAGCCTTCCCTTTTGGATCAAGTCCACGGCCCTGTATATATATTCCACCATTGCCCTGGCACCTGCGACAGTCGGCATCCCGGGTTGCATGTGTTCTTTATTGAGCCTTGATAAGGCCATAACATCAATCAAACCAGGGGCTGATCGGGCATCAGAGGGATCGCTGATAATATTTAACGATAAATCGGCTGTGATAATTGCAAGGACAGAGGAAAGTACGCCCGGGTCTCCAAGGACTACAGGCCTGCAATCGGCGTAAATGTCTCCATCAGCCAAGGTCTTGACAATAATCTCCGGTCCGACTCCCGCTGGATCGCCCATAGTGATGCCCACTAACGGCCTTTCATGCATTGCCGGCACCTCGCAAGATAAAGATGATAGTAATTGAAAAAATATTGAACCCACGCAGAGAAGTCAAGCACTGAGGTTTGGAAAGAACTTAGCTGTCAGCGCTCGGCTTTTATGCGGCAATCAGGCCTAATGGGAGGTAAACGGGGAGAAGAGAAACCTGCCTCGATTTTGGAAAAAATTGCTATTCTCGGAAAGCCTCCTAGGAGATATATCTCCGCTCTTCTCCAGTTCGCCGGTCGGCCCCGTTTCTGCGGCCGGGGCTATAATATCCTATCGGATGACCTTCCTTGTCAATAATGGGGATAAAATCATGCTCCGGGGTCCAGAACGGCAGGGCCTCGAATTTCCATGCGGCCCTTCTATTGGCTAATTGCCTTCGTTCAAGGCCTGAGCGTTTCTCGAAATAACTTTTGATATATAAATTAACATCTTCAGGCGGTCCTGACCGAATCTTTGCCCTCTTTATCACATAAAACCTGGAACCACACCTTCCACACCTTGCTTTCCCACTTTTATTGATGGGGATTTTGGAATCATCAACCTTGTATGCTTTTTTGCAGCTTGGACACACAATGCTCAATTTGTCACTTCCTACAGACTTAAGATATCTTTTCTCGAATAAATGGCAACGAGATTCAAATTCGGCAAGTGAAGATAAGTGCATATTAATGTCCCTTTCAGGGATGGTTGAAATCCCTCGCCTTTAGGCGAAGAAAAGTTAATACATGTCGCTATGCGACGTTATCAACTGGGT
>LT984854.1:1048963-1076645 GCA_900258555.1 uncultured Desulfobacterium sp.
TTCTCCTTTTTTTTAATTGGTTTGTCGTAAAACCCTTATAAAGGAAAAGCGCCTTTTTTTCGACAAGTTATAATTTTACACAAAAGATTTTACACTACCATATAATCTGGCTGTTAAATAGTATTGACAAAGAATTTTTTATTTTGTAAAAGGCCGTGATTTCAAACTGATTGGTTAACATTTTTTAAAGGGTGCAAGAACAATGCTTTTTCCAGACGTTACGTTATTCATTCAGATAGCCAATTTCCTGATCCTTATGTTTGTCTTGAACATCATTCTCTACAGGCCGATCAGAGGTATCCTCGCCAAGAGACGCGATGAGGAGGCCGCCTTAAAAACATCCATAGACGATTATCAGGGTCGTGCGGATAAGGACGAAAAGGGCATCGAAGAGGGTAAGATAAAGACCCGGAAGGAAGGGGCTATAGAAAAAGATAAGATTAAGGGCCAGAGCCTTGAAAAGGAGAGGGGCATACTCCAGGAGGCCTCATCTCTGGCCGAACAAAAGCTCGGAAACGCTAGAAAGGAATTGGACGCAAAGGTTGCAGACGTGCGCAAATCGCTTGAGGCCGAGGTCGCTGTTTTTTCAACCGAGCTTGCCGAAAAAATATTGGGGAGAGAGATTCGATGAATATGATGAGCGGTGCAAACCTTAGACGCGGATTGTCTGTTGTTGGTGCTGTAGCGGTTCTTCTGCTAGTTTGGGGTATGGCTTTTGCCTCAGGCGGAGGGGAGGCCGCCGGCGGGCATGGAGGAGGCCATGGCAGTAACCAGATGGTTGACCTCATGTATCGCGTTATCAATTTCGCATTGCTGGTAATCATCCTTTTTATTGTGGTCAAAAAGACCTCGGTAAAGGATTTTTTTGCCAATCGCAGAGAAGAAATAAAAAAGAATTTTGATGAGCTCAATGAGAAAAAGGTCCTTGCTGAGAGGCACTATCAGGAACTGGAAAAGAAACTGAAAGATTTTGAATCCAGTAGGAATGAAATTCTCGCCCAGTACAGGGCTGAAGGTAATGCAGAAAGGGACAGGATTATCGCTGAGGCTGAGCAGAGGTCCAAGCAGATCATTGAGCAGGCGGAATTGACCATTAAACGTGAGATCCAGTCCTCGGGCGAAAGGATGAAAAGGGAGATCCTCGACAGCGCTGCAAGGCAGGCGCAGGAGATCCTGGCAAGGGAGATGAAAGACACCGATCAGGATCACCTGGTGGATGAATTCATAAAAAGCATTGAAAAGGTGGAGAAACTACATTGATTGATTCTAAGATTTCTAGGAGATATGCCAAGGCCTTGCTAAGCCTGGGGCAGGAAGACGGAAACTATCTGGAGTACGGGCGGAATCTCAAGGAATTTGCTGAGTTCTGCGCTGCTAATGAGGAGTTCTTTCAGGTTGTCTCCAACCAGATTTATGTTATCGAAGATCGGAAAAAGATCCTGGAAAAGATCCTGGAAAAGACTCCTTTTTCAGATATGGTGAAGAACTATCTAAGGCTCCTTCTTGACAAGAACAGAATAGGATCTGTCAAAGAGATCACAGATCACTACCAAAGGCTGACCGACGATATTTCAAACATTGTCCGCGCCGAACTCATTACAGCAAGGCCCTTGAAGGACGATGCATTGAAGAAAATCGTTCAGGCCTTAAACAGGCTCACTTCAAAGGATGTCAAGGTTGAGATAAAGGAAGACGCCTCCATCATGGGGGGCCTTATTGTAAAAACCGGTGATCTTGTAATTGATGGCAGTATCAAGACCCAACTGGAAGGGTTAAGAGAATCATTAAAAAGGGGTGAATATAACTAATGGAAATCAAAGCAGAAGAGATAAGTCAGGTAATCCGCAGCCAGATTAAGGATTACGAAAAAAAGGTGGAGGTGAGCGAGACCGGTACGGTTCTATCAGTCGGCGACGGCATCGCTCGTGTCTATGGACTTGAAAAGGCCATGGCAATGGAGATGGTCGAGTTTCCCGGCAGTATATTTGGCCTCTGTCTGAACCTTGAAGAAGACAATGTCGGTGTTGCCATCATGGGAAGCGACCAGCACATCAAAGAGGGCGCTATTGTCAAGAGGACAGGTAAGATCGCTCAGGTCCCGGTTGGCGAGGCGGTTCTAGGCCGCGTTATTGACGCAGTGGGAAACCCGATTGACGGCAAGGGCCCGCTCAATGCCACGGAGTTCCGCCGCATTGAGGTCGTAGCCCCCGGCGTTATTGCAAGGCAGTCTGTTAAGGAGCCGATGTTTACAGGGGTCAAGGCCATTGACGCCATGACGCCGATCGGCCGCGGACAGCGTGAGCTGATCATCGGCGACCGGCAGATCGGAAAGACCGCCATTTGTGTTGACTCCATCATCAACCAGAAGGATACGGACATCTATTGTATATACGTTGCCACCGGGCAGAAGAAGTCCACAGTTGCACAGGTGGTGGATGTGCTTGAGCGTCATGGCGCAATGAAATATACCACTGTCGTTGCCGCCTGCGCAAGCGACCCTGCCACCCAGCAGTTTATTTCTCCCTATACCGGCTGTGCGCTTGGCGAATACTACCGCGACCAGGGCAAGCATGCGTTGATTATCTATGACGATCTTTCAAAGCAGGCCACTGCTTACAGACAGGTCTCTCTGCTCCTGCGCCGTCCGCCAGGACGTGAGGCATTCCCCGGGGATATTTTTTATAACCACTCAAGGCTCCTTGAGAGGGCAGCTAAGCTGAACGATGCCCTCGGGGCGGGGTCTCTTACTGCTCTTCCGATCATTGAAACCCAGGCAGGCGACGTGTCGGCCTATATCCCCACAAACGTTATTTCCATTACCGATGGTCAGGTATATCTGGAGCCATCGTTATTCTTCTCAGGTGTGAGGCCCGCCATTAACGTTGGTTTGTCGGTCTCCCGCGTGGGCGGCGCCGCCCAGACAAAGGCCATGAAAAAGGTGGCCGGAACCCTTCGTCTGGACATGGCCCAGTTCAGGGAACTTGAGGCATTCGCCGCATTCGGCAGCGACCTGGATAAGGGCACGCAACGTCAGCTCAACAGGGGCCGCAGACTGGTTGAAATCTTAAAACAGCCCCAATACCAGCCCATGTCTGCGGAAAAAGAGATCGCTATTCTGTTTGCCGGCGCAAACGGCTATCTGGATGAAGTTCCTGAGAAGTCCGTGGCTGAATATGAAAGCCAGATGCTGTCATTTATGGAAAGTAAACACGCCGGCGTGCTCAAGGCGATAAAGGACGATAAGGATATCAGCCCTGATACAGACAAAAAGCTGAAGGCTGCACTGGATGAATTTAAGGGGATGTTCCATCCTGCGGCTTAATATAAAACTATTTTCATAATGAGATAGGGATAAATGGCAACCTTAAAGGATATTTTAAGACAGATAGGCGCTGTCAAAAAAACTAAACAGATTACCAGGGCCATGAATATGGTTGCTGCTTCCAAGTTGCGCGGGGCCCAGGCTAAGATGGAGAGTTTTGAGCCCTATGCGTCCAAGTTTGTTGAGGTCCTGGGCAACCTGGCCAGTGGAATTGAAAAAGACATTCACCCCTTACTTATTAAGAAGGAGAGCGTTTCCAGGATAGAGATTCTCCATTTTTCAGGGGACAGGGGGCTTTGTGGCAGTTTCAATACCAACCTGATTACAAGGGCCGAGAAGTGGATAAAACAGCAGCAGGCCAATGGTCTTCAGTGTAGCATGACTACTGTGGGGAAGAAGGGGAGGGATTTCTTTAAGAAGAGGGATGTCAAGGTCATAGAAAGCCATGTTAATATCTATGGCAATGTCGACATCTCTTTCATCAACACAATGACGAATGCTTTTATTGGCCGTTATATGGCTGATGAGGTGGATGAAGTCTACATGATGTACTCCCGCTTTATTTCCATGGCCAGGCAGGAACCCACCCTGATAAAACTGATACCCATTGAACCGCCAAAGGCTGATGAAGCGGAAGATAAATCCGCCTCAGCGGATTATATTTATGAGCCTGGCCCGGCGGAATTATTGATCGAGTTGCTGCCTAAACATATTAGTGTTCAAATTCTGAATGCGTTTCTACAGAATGAGACCAGTGAACATGCCGCCCGCATGGCTGCGATGGACAATGCTTCAAAGAACTGTTCTGAGCTTATAGAGAATCTTACTCTGGCGTATAACAAGGCTAGACAGGCGGCCATTACGGCTGAACTTATGGATATCGTGGGTGGTGCTGAGGCCTTGAAAAAGGCATAATGGTTTTTAATACGAAGGAGGTCTTAATTAGCCATGAATGAGGGCAAAGTTATTCAGGTCATCGGACCGGTTGTTGATGTGGAGTTTGAGGAAGGAGGGCTACCTGAAATTCTGACTGCATTACTTATTACTAACCCGGGAATTGATGATACAGAGGACAATCTTGTTGTGGAAGTCGCCCAGCACCTGGGTGACAATGTGGTCAGATGTATTGCCATGGACGTTACTGATGGTCTCGTTCGCGGCATGAAGGTAAAAAATACCGAAAAGCCAATCTTAATGCCTGTTGGGGCCCCTGGCCTTGGAAGGGTTTTGAATGTTGTGGGTAGACCGGTTGACGGGCTCGGGCCTGTTAATGCTACAAAGTTCTACCCCATTCACCGCCCGGCGCCTTCTTTTGAAGACCAGGACACCTCGGTGACGGTCCTCGAGACTGGCGTTAAGGTTATTGACCTCCTGGTGCCGTTTCCACGCGGCGGTAAGATGGGGATGTTCGGCGGCGCAGGAGTGGGTAAGACCGTCGTTATGATGGAGATGATCCACAACATCGCCATGCAGCACGGTGGGATCAGCGTTTTCGCAGGCGTGGGTGAAAGAACACGTGAAGGCAATGACCTGTATCATGAAATGAAGGACTCCGGGGTTCTTCCAAAGGCCGCCCTTATTTATGGGCAGATGACAGAGCCGCCTGGCGCGCGTGCAAGGGTGGCGCTCTCGGCCTTGACAGCGGCAGAGTATTTCAGGGATGAAGAGGGCCAGGATGTGCTGCTCTTTGTTGACAATATATTCCGATTCACACAGGCAGGCTCTGAGGTCTCGGCCCTTCTCGGCCGTATCCCCTCTGCTGTGGGTTACCAGCCCACACTGGGTACAGACCTTGGCGCCCTGCAGGAGCGGATTACCTCCACAAAAAAGGGCTCCATCACATCTGTACAGTGCGTGTACGTACCTGCTGATGACCTGACTGACCCTGCGCCTGCTACAACCTTTGCGCACTTGGATGGAACGGTTGTTCTTTCAAGGCCTATTGCAGAGCTTGGTATTTACCCTGCTGTTGACCCTCTGGACTCTACCTCCAGGATCCTGGACCCCAATGTCCTCGGAGCAGAGCATTACAGTGTTGCAAGGCAGGTACAGCAGATCCTCCAGAAATACAAGGACCTCCAGGACATCATCGCAATCCTTGGTATGGATGAGCTCTCAGACGAAGACAAACTTATCGTTGCCCGCGCACGTAGGATGCAGCGTTTCCTGTCCCAGCCTTTCCATGTGGCCGAGACCTTTACAGGCATGTCGGGAAAATATGTGCCTGTAAAAGAGACGGTCAAGGGGTTTAAGGAGATTATCGAGGGCAAACATGACGATCTGCCCGAGGCGGCGTTTTATATGGTAGGTTCCATTGAAGAGGCCAAAGAAAAGGCGGAGAAGATGGCGGCCGCCGGCAATTAGAGGATGATGATTAATGGAAAAACTGCATTTGGAAGTTGTTACTCCTGCAAATATAATGGTCAGCCAGGACGTGGATATAGTGGTTGCGCCTGGTTCTATAGGCGAATTCGGTGTGCTTAAAGGCCATGCCCGGTTCCTTTCAGGCATTGTACCAGGGGAACTTCGGTTTACCGCAGACAATAAGACAGAATACTTTGCCGTGACCAGCGGATTTGCGGAGATCTCCGATGACAAGGTGTCAATCCTGGTGGATGCCGCTGAGAGGGCTGAGGAGATTGATATCGAGCGTGCAAAAAAGGCTATGGACAGGGCCTCTGAACGCCTGACCAAGGAACGCGGTACTGTTGATATAGACTTCTTAAGGGCAGAGGCATCCCTTAAAAGGGCGATGATGCGTATTAAAGTGGCCCAGAAAATAAAATAGACCGCCATTCCATAAAGAGTTATAAAAAGGCAAGTGCCCCTGGTGCTTGCCTTTTTTATTGACCTTTAAATATCTTGCGGATAATATATCATATTACCTATTTAGACACCATAATCGTGCCAGGTGTATTACATTTGATTAAGTGGCAACAGCTAGAATTATTTTTGTTTGAGGGTGATAATAATATGAATGAAACAGTAGAATTTGATCAATTCCAGTTGCTTGAAGATAAGATTGACTCCCTGATAATGCTGATATCTCAATTGAGGAAAGATAACGGGGCGCTCAATGAAAAAATACAGGCGCAGGATAAACAGATTTCGGATTTGGCCCAAGAGGTTGAAGGGCTTACTACAACAAGGGATAAGGCCAAGGAAAGGGTGATTTCGCTCTTGGAAAAGATCAAACAGGTAGCCGTCTAATATTCCTTGAGGTTTAGATTTGGAACAGCCTGTCAGAGTTCGAATTCTGGATCATGAATATCTTATAAGAAGTGATGAAGATGAGGAGCACATACAGAAGGTGGCGGAATTTGTAGATGGCAAGTTCAGGGAGATAAGGGATAATGTCAAAGGCCTTTCTGAAACCAAGACCGCGATCCTTGCCGCATTTCATATTGCAAGCGAATACTTCCAGGCGATCAAAGATCGTGACGAGTTCATAACTCAGATCCAGGACCGGGCGAGGGCGCTCAATAAGCAAATTGATTCCATTTCCTGATTTGGAGGGGCATTAACGGCGAGGAGGGCAGTTTGCTGCTCTTAGATCAAAAAATATTGTCCATTGATTTAATTATAAAATATTTTTTCTTCTATATCCAATTAAGTAGTGGTTTCGGTATTGAAGGGAAAATAACAAGAAATTCTGTTGATCGATCTTGTTCGGGGAATTTTTAGCGGTGCGGGATTCCGTGCCGCACGGTTCCAGACCATGTCTGTCTGGGGCTGAAGTTGATTGAATCATCAGAATGATATATATAAGGAATGATACATTAACAGGGCTACACCAACCCCGGTGTTGACAACATATATCAATTCGTCAATTGATGTAATATCTTGTCAGTGTTGTACTAGAGTTGGTTGATGAAACAATCCACCTTGGTTAGAACTACTGCCTGTGGGGATATATCCCTATATTCAATGGCTTGTGCCGAGATACGCCCTGCCTTAATCCTTATTCCCGATATTCCGTAAATCCCACAATACCTGCCGCTCTTTTTTGCAGGGGTTGTGTTTATATAACTAAGGAGCATCCTATTATTATGAGTACAATTCAATTAGCGGGCATTATCATTGGCTGTCTGACCTCAGGAGTGGCGGTTGGCTTTTTTGTGCGCAAAAAGGTTGTTGAAAGCAGGGTTGATGCCATAGAGAAATATTCAAAAAACATACTTGCAGAGGCACAGAAAGAGGCCGGTACCATCAAAAAAGAGGCAGCACTCCAGGCCAAGGACACCATCTATCAAATGAAGCTGGAGTTTGAAAAGGAGACCAAGGAAAAGAGGGAGCAACTTCAGATTCAGGAAAAGCGCCTGTTCAATAAAGAGGAAAACATTGACAGGAAGCTGGATAACCTGGAAAAGAGAGAGGCCCGCATTTCAGAAAAAGAAAGATCCCTCGATCGGACGGAAAAGGAACTCAAAAAGAAGGAAAACGCCGCCGAGCAGTTGATTATGGAGCAGAGGCAGCAACTGGAAAAGCTGGCCTGTATCTCCAGTTCTGAGGCAAAGCAGTTGCTTATTAACTCCATGGAAGCTGAGGCAAAGCACGAGGCGGCCAAGCTTTTGCGGAGGATTGAAAGCGAGGCCAAGGCCGAGAGCGACCGCAAATGTCAGGAGATTCTTGCTCTGGCCGTAAAGAGATATGCAGGTGAATATGTGGCGGAAAAGACGGTCTCTGTAGTCAGTCTTCCCAATGATGAAATGAAGGGTCGGATTATCGGGAGGGAAGGACGGAATATCAGGGCGATTGAGGCCGCAACCGGTATCGACCTGATCGTGGATGACACACCTGAGGCTGTGATACTCTCAGGATTTAACCCTGTCAGACGGGCCGTGGCCAAGATATCAATAGAGAGGCTGATTGAAGACGGCCGGATTCATCCTGCAAGGATAGAGGAGATCGTCGCAAAGGTCACCAAAGAAGTCGAGACAGACATTAAAGAGGCTGGAGAAAAGGCCGCCTTTGATGTAGGGGTCCACGGAATCAATCATGAGCTTATCAAACTGATCGGTCGCCTGAAATATCGCTCGAGCTATGCACAGAACGTGCTCCAACACTCAATAGAGGTCAGCTTCCTCTGTGGCGTGATGGCGGCGGAGCTGGGCGTAAATGTCAAACAGGCAAAGAGGGCAGGTCTTTTGCACGATATCGGCAAGGCCGTGGATCATGAGGTCGAAGGCCCCCATGCAGCCATCGGCGCTGATCTGGCCAAAAAATTCGGCGAGTCCAACAAGGTGGTCCATGCAATTGCCGCTCATCATGAGGAAGTCCAGCCGGAATCCATACTGGATGTCCTTGTTCAGGCTGCAGACACCCTGTCAGGCGCCAGACCAGGGGCTCGGCAGGAGATGCTCGAATCTTATGTAAAGAGATTGGAAGACCTTGAAAAGATCGCCCAGTCTTTTGAAGGGGTCAATAAGTCCTATGCCATCCAGGCAGGACGGGAGATCAGAATCATGGTCGAGGGAAAAATCGTTGACGATGATCAGGCCTTTATCATCTGCAAGGACATCGCAAAGAAGATAGAAAACGAGTTGAGCTATCCCGGGCAGATCAAGGTCACCGTGATCAGAGAGATCAGGGCTGTAGAGTACGCCAAATAATTAATAAGAATGATGCTATGATAACGACACCCCCTCCACGCGATCTTGTCCGCACGATGCTTGCAGTGCTGTTGATCGGATCCTTGATCGTAACCTGCTTCTGGATCATGCGTCCCTTTCTCCCTTCCGTGGTCTGGGCCGCAATGATTGCGGTAGCCTCCTGGCCGCTTTTTTTGCGCATGCAACGGATATTGTGGGGTAAACGTAGCCTTGCTGTGGCCATAATGACCATGGCCTTTTTAATGCTTTTTGTGGTGCCGTTATGGCTTGCCGTCACAACGGTCGTGGATAGCGCCGATCAGATCGCCGCCGGATGGAAGTCTCTTGCAGGTTTCAAGATGCCGACGCAGCCGGAATGGCTCAACAAGGTGCCACTGGTGGGAGAGCGGCTTACTCAAGGCTGGCAAAGGCTCGCTGGATTCAGCGCCGATGAACTCACCGCCCGCTTTTCACCTTACATAGGAAAGATCCTCCGCTGGTGCATGAATCAGGCCGGAGGGGTGACCATGATGATGGTCCAATTTTTGCTCACCGTAGTGGTCGCCGCAATACTTTTTTCCAAGGGAGAGGTCGCTGCCGCAGGGGTAAGCCGATTTGCCTATAGGATTGCAGGGATACGCGGTATGGATGCCGCAGACCTTGCGGGTAAGGCCATCCGCGCTGTAGCCCTCGGTATCGTTGTAACTGCTATTATCCAGTCATCCCTTGCCGGTTTAGGCCTATGGATCACCGGCATGCCTTATGCAGGACTTCTGACCGCGGCGATATTCATACTTGTGATCGCTCAATTGGGGCCTGCGCTGGTGCTGGTGCCTGCTGTAGCCTGGCTTTTCTGGAAGGGAGATCCAACCTGGGCTACTGTTCTGCTGATATGGACAATCATTGTCGGTGTATTAGACAACTTTCTTCGGCCCTTGCTGATCAAAAAGGGTGCAGATCTTCCGATACTGCTCATTTTTGTTGGGGTGGTCGGCGGACTGATCGCATTCGGAGTCATCGGAATTTTCGTAGGCCCTGTTGTGCTGGCAGTTTCATATACTCTCCTCGCAGCCTGGGTTGCAGATAATGATCCGGAACGCATGATTCCTGATCCGTCGCCTGCAGAGGGTTCATTAAATGGGGTATCTCCTAATCATACGGGAAGCGGTACAGACAGCAGGTGATATGCCGAACTGTTCGTTCAATGAGGACCAAACCTCAAGCGGGCGCTGTCTTATGGGGCTATAAAGAGAGATTAGTTCACCTTCACGATCAAGGTTTGGCCCGGGTAAAGTTTGCTCTTGGAGGTAAGATCATTTATTTTTAAGAGTTCGGCTACATCCATCCGGTGTTTATCAGCGATTTTGCATACTGAATCTCCCTTTGCGACTTTATAGGACTTGGTCTTCATAGGAGAAGCTGCCTTACCCGCCTTTGTGGGGCTTGAAGGCTTGGTTTTTGACGATGCTATTTTTGTCTTTAAAGTTGCAGCTTCAGCTTTAGTGGCAGACGAAGGAATTATCAGAGTCTGCCCCGCTTTTAAGCTCTTAATTTTATTTAAAGACATTATTGCGCCTGTAGTTGTTTCAAATCTCGCCGCTATCTTTGCCAGAGTATCCCCTCTTGCTACAATGTATTTTTTAGTGGCTTTTTGAGGAAATGAAATTGATGATTGTGTTGTCTTTGTGTTACCCGCATAAGTAGATCCAGAGACTGGGATCTTGAGCCTTCGTCCGGCGCTGATACTTTTTTTGATTGAAAGATAGTTTATTGAGGCGATGGCACTTACAGTTGTCCCATATTTCTTGGCTATAGAGGAAAGGGTCTCTCCTTTTCGAACAACGTGTGTTGCAAATTCAGGGGCGGGTTTTGAAATGGTTTGCCTGGCCATGTTCCGCCTTTTTTGAGATTCTTTGACATAGACCGACGGCTTCCACTCAGGAACCTCCGCTATTTTTACGAGGATAGTGTCTCCCGTGCCCTTAGGGGCCTTAAAATCATAGTATGGACCGTCAGGAGTGCAGTGATACCTCAGGGCCGGGTTTAACTGCCTTAAGACATATGGGGACAAACCCAAGTGCTCTGACAGGGCGTCCAGGTTGACCTGCCGGTTGATCCTTATTTTGTCAAACTCCAGTGGCTTATCAAGTGGGAGAGATGAAAACCCGTGTGCCTGTGGATCATTCACAATGTGTAATACCGCCAGAAATTGTGGGACATAGAAGGCGGTTTCAGCAGGAAGCTTTTCATAAAGGTCCCAGAAGTTATCCAGGTAATTGATATTCTGGGTTCTGATCTTTCTCAAGACCGCCCCCTCTCCACAGTTGTATGCGGCAAGCACGGTTGTCCAATCCCCGAACAACTGATGAAGTTCCTTTAGATAAGAAATGGCGGCGGAAGTGGATTTTTCGACATCCATCCTTTCATCAACCCAGGTATCCCTTTTAAGACCGAATTTATATCCTGTAGAGGCGATAAATTGCCACATCCCAAGCGCCCTTGCCCTTGAAAGGGCCTTTGTCTTGAAACCGCTTTCAATCAGGGGCAGCCATGACAACTCCTCGGGCAGGCCCGCCTCTTTAAGTGCAGAAACAATGGCCGGACGATATCGTCCGGAACGATAATAGGCACTAAGGAAAAAGTCCCTCAATGGTCCCTTGAACATATCAAGGGCCTTTTTTACATGGCAATTCATATCGAGGGGGATAGCCTTGTGCTGTCCGTTCACCACCGTGAATCTGGATGCATATGCCTCTGCAATACGCTTGGAAATCGTAAAGCGCAGATCTTCCTTCTGCTGCAAAATCCTGGGAGGTGCTTCATCCGAATTGATGCTCAGGATCAGGGAATAGGCCTGATCAAGCGCATTAATGGTATTTTCTATGTCGCCTCTTTCCCTGTAATCGTTTGCGGACTGACAATACTCGAGGGCTGAGTCAAGGATCTCCTGTTGAGCCCTTTCCTGCGGTGTCATATTTGAATAGGTGGTTACAAGAGGGTCAGAAGAACAGGTTGAGTAACCCTCAGGATCAGGCGCATTTTCGCCGTTCTGCCCCCCAACATGCTTGACTAGGCTTACACGGGCCTTATCTGTGGCGCATCCTGCCACCACGATTGATAAGGAGAGTAAAAGTAGAAAAGTGGCGCTGGGGATTTTTGAATGAAACTTCATTATTATACCTGACTGTTTAGGAGGAATTACTTTATGGATTTTGAGATTCACGAACAAAATTCGTTGCCAAAGGAGTATATGAAAACTTTTGAATTGGTCAAGAAGATAATCACATTTTCCTAGGACTTGGCATAGCTGTGCAGACCTGCAAGATAATTGACCCCAAAATATGTAAAAAGGACACATAGAAAGCCTGTAATGCACAGCAAGGCGATCCTCTTCCCCTTCCAGCCCCTGACCAGGCGCGAATGGATCACAGAGGCGTAGATAAACCAGGTGATCAAAGACCATGTCTCCTTCGGGTCCCAACTCCAGTACGACCCCCATGCAGAGTGTGCCCAGACTGAGCCTGTTATGATCCCCAGGGTCAACATCAGAAACCCTATTACAACCATCTGATAGTTAAGCTCGTCCACTATCCGTTTGCCTGGGATTATGGCCAGAAACCTATTGCCTTTTTCCGGCGAATCAAGCTGCTTTATGAGATACATGAGGCTCAGTCCGAAGGATAGTCCGAAGGCCGCATAGCCGAAAAAACAGGTGATTACGTGGGCTATAAGCCAGTTGCTCTTAAGGGCGGGAATAAGCGGTTGAATGCCTTCATTAATATCAGTGGAGAATGATGCATAGGCGATCGCCAGAAACGCAAGGGGCGTAATAAATGGACCCAACGTCCTGTTTTTTGTCCTTTTTTCCACGATCAGGTAGAGGAGGGTAATGGCCCAGGCAAAAAATATCAGAGATTCATAGAGATTGGACAGGGGAGCATGGCCGATGCCCAGTTCGTAAGATCTTATCCATCTCAAAACAATGGCCAGTGTTTGGGCGAAGAATGCAAGCCAAGTAATAATTGTTGCAATCCGGCCAAGGATATCCCTGGCCATTACCATCATCAGCAGATAGAGGACGAAGGCCCCAAAATAAACAAATGTTATGCTGCTCAATATAAACGAATCAAGCATGCCTTACCCCTCTATGTATGCTTTAAGGCCATTAGTCAGATGCATCAGTTCCCTTTCCAGCCCTACCTGATCCCTGCTGCTGGTGCCAGCAATACTTACACTAATACCTTTTTTGTCAGGTAAGGCACGAACCCATATGCGTCTATGGGATGCAAAAAAGGTTATTATAAAACCGGCAATTATCATACAAAAACCCAGATAAACGATGGGGACCCCAGGGTCCCTGTTTACCTGAAGACCGGTGTAATAAATGGTATCCAACCCTTCAAGGATGAAAGTATAAGGCTTGAAGGCCGAGGGGCTGAACTTTGGGGACATCAGCATTGGGCCCGGTAGTTTTTTTCGGATCTCATCATAGCCCTCAAACACCCAGAAAAGGACCTCCTCTCCTTCAAAGGGCTTGACTGCAATCTGGACGGCGGGGCCGGTATTCATAAAATTGGTTTTAACGCCTGTTACTGCAAATAACCCCTCATTGCCCGGCAGTTTTGTTTCTGCTTCAACCTCTGTCTCCACAGAAAAAGCATGACCTGTTTCATTGTTTTTCACAATCTTTAAGCGGACGTTTTTGCCCGGTATCTGTCCATAAGAGGCCTGATAAAAGGTAACACCCCTGAATTGAACCGGATGATTGACCATAAGGCTCTTTTTGTCCACCTCTTTTCCATCCGAAACAAAAGTCAACTCGGATTTGTATTCCTTAGGCATGCCGTTTTCATAAAAATCCACGGTGAATTTGTCGCAGCGTACGCCAAAGCCCAGGTTTAATATATCATCTTCTTTTTTGTAATTATGGGGATGGCTTTTCACTGAGGAGGGATTTAACAGGGCACGTTTTAATTCTTCATATCCTTTATTTAGGTTTACCGTATCTATCTGATCTCCTTCGGTGATATTTACAAAGCCCTCAAAACCGAAAAATGACCCTATAAGGGCACCGATCAGGATCAGGAGTACGCTTGTATGGACGATGTAGACACCAAACCTGGAATAGCCTCCCTTTTCGGCATAGTAAAAATGCCTGTCTGTATCCGTTTTGGTATGGGCATTTTTGTAATGGCTTTTTAAAAATAGAGATATCTTCTCAGACACCTGTGAGATATCCCCTTTTGTTAAAAAGACTTGGTGCGGAGGAAGCGCCTCAAAGGGCTTTTCCCTGTCAGGCCTCACCTTCGCACGAAACAGACCCCATGTGCCTGGAAAGCGATTGATAGAGCAGATTATCAGGTTTGCGGACAGGCACCCTATGAGAGATCTGAACAATATGGAATGATACAGGTCAAAAAGATCGAGAAAAATAAAAAACCTTAGCAATTCAGGACTCAGACCCATGGCAAATTCTGTGCTTTCCATCTGTGATTGTGTTGCCTGGGGGATAAGTGTCCCAACGATGCATGCAACCGCCAGCAGGATCAATAACACTATGGTGAGTTTCACAGAACTAAAAAGCCGCCAAAGTATATTCCGATTTTTTTCTATGGTTACACTTGTCATAAGCTAAAAAGAATAAAATCATTAGTTATTGGTAAGACATTCTGTTTATCCTCTTCATTGATCAATAAAGAGAAGACAGAGAATTTTCCGCCCTATAACATGGAAATAAATAAACTGCAATTTCAAATCACAAAAGGTTTGACCAGCATTGCGCATATATGTATTAGTAATGACTTTCTAGCTTTTATACGCAATATCTCTTGAAGGAGAAAGACCTTTATGCTTGACCTCAAATTCGTCAGGTCAAATATTGATGTTATCAAGGAGATGATCAGAAACAGGGGTTACGATCTTGATATATCAAAGTTTGAGGCCTTGGATCTGCAGAGAAGGCAGAGGTTGACTGAACTGGAGGAATTGCGCTATCGCCGCAATGTCGTCAGCGAACAAGTCGCGGACATGAAAAAGAAAAAAGAGGATGCATCCGGAGTGATAGCCGAGATGAAAGAGGTCTCTTCCACGATCAAGGAAATGGAAAAGGATCTTCCCCAATTTGTTGAGGCGTTGGAACAGCTCCTGATGTTTATCCCCAATATCCCTCATGAATCCGTGGTCGTAGGTAAGGATGAAAAGGATAACCCTGTAATAAGGTCATGGGGAGATGCGCCCAAAATGGACTTCACCCCTCTTCCTCATTGGGAGATCGGGGAGAATCTGGACATACTGGATTTTACCAGGGCCGCTAAGCTTGCAGGCACCAGGTTTGCCCTCTACAAAGGGCAGGGGGCCAGACTTGAAAGGGCACTGATCAATTTTATGCTGGATATTCATACCAAAGAACACGGATATACTGAGATATTACCTCCCTTTATGGTAAATACCGCCAGCATGACAGGCACAGGTCAGTTGCCCAAATTCAAGGACGAATTATTCAAGATCGAGGGCTGGGATTTTTATCTTATACCCACCGCAGAGGTCCCGGTTACAAACATATACAGGGAGGAAATCCTTGATGAAGATGTCCTCCCCATCTATCATGTCGCTTACACCCCGTGCTTTCGCTCTGAGGCAGGCTCACACGGAAAGGACACAAGAGGGCTTACCAGACAGCATCAGTTCAACAAGGTGGAATTGGTCAAGTTCACAAGGCCGGAGGAGTCATACACTGAGCTGGAGAATTTGACGCGGAATGCCGAAGAAATATTGAAGCGTCTCAATATCCCCTACCGACTGATCTCCCTTTGCACAGGCGATCTGGGGTTTTCCGCTGCAAAAACATACGATATTGAGGTTTGGCTTCCTGGTCAAGGTCTTTATAGGGAGATATCTTCTTGCAGCAATTTTTGCGATTTTCAGGCCAGGCGTGCAGGCATAAGGTTTAGGCCGAAAGGGGGCAACAAGACCGAATTGGTTCATACCCTGAATGGCTCAGGTCTTGCAGTAGGAAGGACAGTGGTTGCAATCCTTGAAAACTACCAGCAGGCGGACGGCAGCGTCGTCATCCCGGAGGCACTGAGGCCATATATGGGTGGCGACAAATTGATCAGCAAAAAAGAATGATAATCAGACGCACATCTCCCACCAACTGGCGGGATTATCAAGCAAAGCTTAGGCGGGATAAAAAGAAGAAGGCGTTTTTTAAAAAACTTCCCACCACCTTGCTCTACTCGGGGTTTTCGGCGCTGACATTATTTGTCCTAAGTCTTTTGGGTTCTTGGATGTTCGAACACCTAAGCCAGGCTAGTGTGCCGGCTTCTGATGCGGTTGTACCATACTTAAAGGGCATTAAAAGGACTATTAATTTTACCGGACAAGACAACCCTTCCCCTATCAGGCCATTTAGTGAGTTGAGAGACGAGATGTCCGGCCAGGACCTGTTGAGAACGCTCAATCTTGACCCGGAAAATCTCTCAGAGAACATGACATTGAAAATGGGGGAAGAGACCCTCACCATACAATCCTCCATTGATCATACTATTCAGGATTATGTGCAGACCATGGTCAATCGTTCAGGGGCCTTGTTGTCGGCTGCGGTTGTTTTGGACGGGCATAACGGCAGGGTGCTTGCCATGACCAGTCATTCCAGGGACGGTAGCGAAAAGGGGCTGTGCCTTAAGGCAGGGTTTCCCGCCGCAAGTCTTTTTAAGATAATCGCAGCCTCGGCGGCCATTGATTCTGCCGGTTTTCGGCCGGATAATCAGGTCTGTTACAGCGGCGGCAAATATACGCTATACCGGCGGCAGCTCATAAACAAGACGGGCAGATACTCTGCAAGGACAAGTCTTAAAAGCGCTTTTGGTTCATCAATAAATCCGGTCTTCGGAACCCTGGGGATGTCTGTCCTCGGTCAGACCACAATCAATGATTATGCAGAGAAGTTTCTGTTCAATCGAAAAATTCCATTTGATTTTCCTGTTGAGGTGAGCACTACGGACATACCTGCTGACGATTTCGGACTTGCACAAATAGCCTCGGGTTACAATAAAATCAGCTTGATATCACCAGTGCATGCAGCATTATTGGCATCAGTTGCAATTAACGAAGGGGTTATGGTCGCCCCAATGTTGATCGAACGCATCAGTAACGGGACAGGGGACACGGTTTATCAGAAAAACCCCACCGTGCTTGGCAAGATCTTGGACAGTGCAGCCGCAAGAGATCTGAGGGAATTGATGAGAGAGACGGTCAATACCGGTACCTGTCGCAAGTCCTTCAGCTCCTTAAGGAGATCAAAGTCCTTTAGCAATATTGATCTTGGGGCTAAGACCGGCACCATGAATGACAGGACAGGCCGATTCCTATGCGATTGGCTTTCGGCATTTGCAGTGGATAATAACGGAGATAGGGCCATTTGTATTGCGATATTGAGCGTACATGGTGAAAAGCTGGGCATCAAATCCAATGTACTAGGCAAATACATAATCGCCCATTATTTCACATCGTCTGCAACTTAAATCGAGGAGTGCTGATTATGTGCGGGATTGTCAGTTATATTGGTTCCAGGGAGGCCAGGTCCATCCTTCTGGAAGGCCTCAAACAGCTTGAATACCGTGGATATGATTCAGCGGGGCTGGCTATACGGCAGGGAAACCACATTGAATTGTACCGGGCGGTCGGAAAGATTGTTGAGCTTGAAAAGAAGATAGCCGGCAAGGAGGTCAAGGGCACCATCGGCATAGCCCATACCAGGTGGGCAACCCACGGCGAGCCCACTGAGGAAAACGCTCACCCGCACAGGGATCAGAATGATGATGTATTTCTTATCCATAACGGTATCATTGAAAATTATCTCTCCCTCAAAAAATGGATGGAAAAGGACGGGATCGTATTCAGGTCTCAGACAGACACAGAGGTCCTTGCCCAGTTGATTGCGATAAATTTTGAAGGGGATTTAAGCGAGGCGGTCAGAAAGGCCATGTCTCAGGTAGAAGGGACCTTCGGCCTGGCTGTGATCCACAAAAATGTCCCGGATGAGATCGTCATCGCCAGGAGGGGAAGCCCGCTTATTATAGGTGTAAGCGATCACGGATATTTCGCGGCCTCTGATGTCTCAGCCATGGTCAGGCACACCAACAAGGTTGTTCATCTAAAGGACAATGAGCTTGCAACACTTACCGCCGGCGGATTTTCAATTTCAACCGCCCAGGCAATTCCGATTGAAAGGGATGCAGAGACCGTTGAATGGAGGGCCGAAGATGCGGAACTCAACGGTTTTCCGCACTTCATGCTGAAAGAGATATTTGAGCAGCCGGAAACTATACAAAACGCCATGAGGGGTAGACTGGAGCCGGGAGAGGGGGTGCCTAAACTTGGCGGCATCATGCCTGTCTGGGAGAATATCAAGGAATGCAGGCACCTGGTGATTGTTGCCTGCGGCACATCCTATTATGCAGGCTGTGTAGGCAGATATGTATTTGAAAAACTGACAGAGATTGACATGGAGGTGGAGCTTGCATCCGAGTTTCGCTATAGGAAACTGAACTTCCCCCCTAACACGTTTATCCTCGCCCTCAGCCAATCAGGGGAGACTGCAGATACCCTGGCGGCCATAAGAGAGGCAAAGAGGAAGGGGGCGAGCCTCCTGGGTATAGTAAATGTAGTGGGAAGCTCCATATCAAGGGAAACAGAGGCAGGTGTTTACAACCACGCAGGACCTGAAATCGGTGTGGCCTCCACAAAGATCTTTACATCCCAGTTGACCATATTGACGCTGCTTGCCCTCCTGCTGGGCAGACACCAGAAGCTATCCCTTACAGAGGGCGTCGAGGCAATAAGGGCCTTGCAACTATTGCCTGACCAGGTGAGGGCGGTCCTTTCCCAGGATAATCACATAAGGGCTATTGCAGAAAAATATCATAAACGCAGTAACTGGCTCTTTCTCGGCCGCAAATTTAATTACCCCATTGCCATGGAAGGGGCCCTGAAATTAAAAGAGGTCTCATACATCCATGCAGAGGGTTATGCCGCAGGAGAGATGAAGCACGGCCCCATTGCGCTTATCAACCCTGATATGCCTACTGTTGCAATAGCCCCCATGGACGACATGTACGATAAGATGATAAGCAACATTAATGAGATCAAAAGCAGAAAAGGTCCTATAATCGCCATTGCAACACAGGGAGACGAGAAGGTGAAGGAGCTCTCAGATGAAATTATAGAGATTCCCCCGACCCTTGATTATCTTTATCCCATACTGGCCGTAATCCCCTGCCAGTTGCTGGCATATCATTGCGCAAACCTTTTAAAGAGGGATATTGATAAGCCCAGGAATCTGGCAAAGAGCGTTACGGTGGAATAGTGGGGGATAGAAAAGACTGGCTCATCCGCTTGTCAAGGATTATGGCAGGGGCGTTTTTTATGCCCTTATTCAGGCTTGAGACCGAAGGGGTTGAGCATATCCCTGAAAATGGCCCTTTTGTTCTTCTACCAAAACACCAGAGATGGGAAGACGTTCCCATTGTGGGGCTCGCCACGCCCAGACCCTTATATTTTGTTGCCAAGAATGAGCTGTTCTCTAATCCCTTTAACGCCTGGTTTTTTAGATCATTGGGGGGTATTCCCCTTAACCGCCAGAGACCCATTGAAAGCAGGCAGTATCTGAACGCTGTTGTTGATCAGTTGATGAGCGGCGAAGGTGTGGTGTTATTTCCGGAAGGCACCTATTTCAGGGAAAGGATGGGGCCGGGCCGCACCGGTCTGATCAGATTGATACTTACCCGTTTCTCTCCGCCTTTTATCCCTATCGGGCTCAGATATATAAGGATCGGGCTTATGAAGACCGAGGTGAGGGTCAATTTCGGCAGGAGGGTTTTCTCTGACACCGAAGAGCCCGTAAACATATTTGTAGACCGTGTTATGAAAGAGATTGCAAGGCTTTCCGGGATTACTGCCTGAAAGGAGAAGATTTCAATGACAGAGCTGAAAAAGTTATTTGAACGAATAGACGGATACGGCAATGATGTCGAGAGGCTCCAGTCCGCCCTTACCTCCAGGGTGGCTATGGGCCCTGATAACGGCGGGACCGGCGAGCATGAAAAGGCGGCGTTTACTGATGCATTATTAAAGGAATTGGATCCGGATTTCATAAAAGAGCTTCGAGCCCCGGACCAAAGGGCCCATGGCGGGTACAGACCCAATCTGGTGGCCAGATGGGACGGAAGTCAACCGTGTCCCGCGGTATGGGTCTTAAGCCATCTGGATGTGGTGCCGCCGGGGGATCTTGCCCTATGGGAGGGCGACCCGTTTGAGGTCAGGGTTGAGGGAGATAAGATATTCGGCAGGGGTGTGGAAGACAACCAGCATGGCTTTGTCAGCTCATATCTGGCCATAAAGGCAATCCTGGATTCCGGGCTCAAACCCAAAAGATCGGTAGGACTTGCGGTTGTCGCGGATGAAGAGACCGGATCAAGATACGGGCTTCAGTATGTCCTGGGCCACCACAAAGGCCTTTTTAATGAACAGGATCTGATAATCGTGCCTGACGGCGGAAATGAAGACGGCACAATGGTCGAGGTGGCGGAAAAATCCATGCTCTGGATAAAATTCACTGTCACCGGAAGGCAGTGTCACGGCAGCACCCCGGCCAAAGGCAAAAACAGCCTGGTGGGAGCGGCACGACTTATCCTCGCCCTTGAAGGGCTAAAGGATCAATTCAATATATCAGACAAACTCTACAAACCTTCAACCTCCACCTTTGCTCCTACAAAGATCGAAGCCAATGTCCCCAATGTAAACACCATACCAGGCAGAGACGTTTTCTACATGGATTGCCGGGTACTTCCCCGGTATGGTGTGGACGAGGTCATCGGGGCAAGCAGAAAGATCGCAGCAAAGACAGCAAGGGAGCTCGATCTAAAGATTGATGTTGAGCCCGTCCATCGTGAAGATGCAGCACCGCCCACCTCTTTGGAGTCGCAGGTTGTCGTGTCCCTCAGTAAGGCGATTAAAAAGGTGACCGGAAAGAAGGCGAAACCGGTCGGGATAGGAGGGGGGACCGTTGCAGCGTTTTTCAGAAAGGCCGGGCTTCCTGCCGCGGTCTGGTGTACCCAGAGCGACACTGCGCATCAGCCGAATGAATTTACCCTGATATCCAGCATACTGACCGATTCAAAAATATTTGCCTGCCTATACATGGGCGAGGAATAAAGGCGGGGCTTGAGTTGCTTGAATTGACCCATTAGACCAAAGTAACCCGATAAACCCCATAAACCCGATGTTACAATAACCTAAGATGTCCTTTTCCCGCTGATGAATTGCTCGGCCAGTTTTACATCCTCTTTGCTCCCGATATAGAGTGGAACCCTCTGATGCAGTTGGGTGGGCTCTATATCCAGGATGGGGCCGTACCCGTCGCTGGCGTATCCGCCTGCCTCCTGTACCACAAAGGCAAGGGGGTTCGCCTCCACCATAAGTCTTAATTTGCCTGTGGACTTTTTCGGATCTTTTAAATCCGCAGGATACATGAAGATGCCGCCTTTCAGGAGATTGCGGTGAAAATCCGCCACCAGGCTTCCCACGTACCTTGAGCTGTATGGTCTTTTTGTTTCAGGGTCTTTCGTCTTAAAATAGTCCACCAACTTCCATGTCTTGTCATCCCAAAAAGGGTAGTTGCCCTCATTTACGCTGTAAATTTTACCCTTTTCAGGTGTGCGGATATTTTCGTGGGAAAGGAGGAATTCTCCGACGCTTGGAAACAGGGTGAAACCATGAACGCCTGTGCCGTTTCCGGTGGTGTAAACCATCATGGTGCTGGAGCCATAGATAAAGTAGCCTGCTGCCACCTGTTGCCGGCCTGGCTGTAGGACATCATTCAGCAGATAGTCAATCCTGGTTTCCTTGCTCTTTTTCTTGTAGATGCCGAAGATGGTCCCGATGCTGACATTGACATCAATATTTGAACTTCCGTCCAGAGGGTCAAATAATATGATATACTCCCCTTTGGGATACCGTTGAGGGATGTCAATGAGGTCCGCATCTTCTTCTGAGCCCATGCAGCACAACTGACCTATATGCTGCATGCGCTCGATGATAACCTGATTGGCGAACTGGTCAAGCTTCTGTACCTGCTCACCCTGAATATTGACCTTTCCGGTTGAGCCCAAGATATCTGCAAGCCCTGCCTTGTTCACTTCCCTGGAAATGACCTTGGCAGCAACGACAAGTTCATTGAGCAGGATTGTAAATGCCCCGGTGGCCTCAGGGTTTTCACGCTTCTGTTGCTCCAGGATATGTTGAGTAATGGTAATGCTTATATCGCGTCTTGCCATATCTTAACCTCCTTTTAATTTATTTTGATATATTGATTTTTGCGCAGGCGTTAAGTCTCCTGTCCTTTGTATTCCAGCCTGTAAATTTCTGCAAGGGTTAAAAAGACTGTAATAATTAATGGCCCGTAAATAATACCCAGTATGCCGAAAAGTTTTATCCCCCCAATTATGCCGATAAAGACCAGAAGGGAGTTCATCTGCATTTCACCTCCTATAATCCTCGGCTTGACAAGGTATTCTATGATAGTGCCATAGCTCAGATTAAACAGGAAAAATAATACAGCAGCGGCCTTATTGCCTTCAAGTAACATTATGACCATGGCAGGCACATATACCACAGAAGGACCTATAAAAGGGATAAAGCCAAGAAAACCGATAACAGCCCCCCAGAGGAAAGGGGCATTAAGATCAAATATGACAAAACCGATACCGCCGAAAATGCCGTGTAACAGGCTGGAAAACCCACTGCCGATGATTATGGCCCTGCCCATCTCTTCAAACTTGTCCCCGACCTTTTCCAATTGCTCTCTTGGCAGGGGAAGTATCTTGACAATATATTCCTTGAGCCTTCCACCATCCTTAAAAAGATAGAACATGGTCATCATCATCAGGAACAGATGCAAAAGGAGACTCAAGAAGTTTGAGGCGAATGACCTGATCTGGTTGAACAGAAAAAGCCCCACCATCTTACCTACGGATGCCGCCAGCCCCTCAATGGTTTGAGGGGTGAATTCCACCCCTGACATCTGCACAATACCCTTGACCCGCTTGACCCAGACGGAGTCACTGTTTAAGAAGTCCTGGATCTGCTTTAAAGAGACGGAATCACGTGTCGCATTATAGAAATCAAAGGCCTCATTGGAGAGGGTTCCGACAAACCATCCTACAGGGATTATTAGCACCAGCAGGATGAAGATGGTCATAAACATCGAAGCCCATTTCTCACTGCCTTTTAATATCGCCTTTACCCGGACGTAGAAGGGATAGAACACGCTGACAATGAGCAGGGCCAGGACGATTGATGAGATATATGCCCAGAAAAGGCCCGAGAACAGGATCATGGAGCAGATCAGGAAGATAATAAAAAACCTGTAGCCTATTTGCTGTTGCATTGCCTGAAAGACCTTTGTGGGACGGAGCCAAAGTTGAGGGCCGCTGGATGTGGGAACAATATAGAGTAGGTGCGCCGGAGAGTCAAAAAAAAATGATTACTGCTTATGAGCCGGGAGCAGGAATCCGGAATATCGGTTAGTCTTTCTTTGTGTTCTTCTTGACTTTGTGGTAAATAGCGAACCAAAATAAGCGGTGACAGGCAGAGGGTTTTGTTCGACTTTTTTGATGTTTCTTTAAGAGGAGGCGCCATGTCCAAGAAAAGCTCAGATGAAATAATCTCGGTCGGGGAAAAGATAAGAATGGCAAGGGAGGGAAAAAATATATCCCTGGATGTGGTTGCCAATGAAACCGGCTTCTCCACCGAATACCTGGAAAAGATAGAGACAAATGCAACAATACCTGCTGTCGGTACTATCTTGCAGATTGCAAGGGCATTGGATATTGATTCCGCCATCCTTTTGAAAGAACAGGAAACAGAAGTTATAAACCGCATAAGCGCCTCTGAAAAGCGGACGGACAATTATGCCTATAAGACCCTGACGCCAGGTGTTGAAAAAAAACATTTAAAGGCGTTTCAGGTCACCATTGATCCATTGCAGGACCATAGCGGGGTAGGGTATCAGCACGAGGGGGAGGAGTTTGTATATGTGCTTTCAGGCAGGATCGAGGTCGTGGTGGGAGAAAACATTAATGTGTTAAATGAGGGTGATTCGCTTCACTTCAACTCCGGAATAAAACACAATTTAAAAAATCTAAGCGACAGACAGGCCTTACTTATAGTGGTTATATATGTGCCATAGCTCTTTATAAAGCTATTAGCTGTCAGCCATTGGCCGTTAGCCAGATGAAGGAACATCATAATGAGTTTTGATCTTACCGGTGAACAACGGATGATTCAGACCATGGTCAAACAGTTCTCCCGCAATGTGGTGGCCGTCAATGCAGCGGAGAGGGATGAATCGAAAAATTTTCCTGCGGAAATCTTCAAGGCAATGGGGGAACTGGGGCTTATGGGGATGATGGTCCCTTTTGAATACAACGGCTCAGGCGCCGACGCTGTCAGCTATGTACTGGCCCTGGCTGAGATCGCCCATGCATGCGCATCCACAGCCGTAGTAATGTCTGTACAGAATTCAATAATATGTGAAAGCATTTTTCGTTTTGGTAATGAGCGGCAAAAAGAAAAATACCTCAAGCCTCTTGCTGGGGGAAAGGTAATAGGGTCCTTTGCCCTGACCGAACCGGGAGCGGGCTCTGACCCGGTTAAGCAGACATCTACCGCAGTGCGCGATGGTGATTTTTATGTCATAAACGGCATCAAGCGCTTTATTACCTCCGGAAAGAATTCCGGGACGGTTATTGTCACCGCCAAGACCGATGATACAAAGGGTCATCAGGGAATAAGCGTGTTCATTGTTGAAAAGGGCACCCCCGGCCTGATTGTCGGCCCGGAGGAAAAGAAGTTGGGGCTGCGCGCCTCTGACACCACAGATCTGATATTTGAGGATTGCCGGGTGCCCGCTGAAAACCTGCTTGGAAAAGAGGGAGATGGATTTCTGATTGCAATGAAGGTGTTGGACAGCGGTAGGATAGGAATTTCAGCCCAATCTGTGGGAGTGGCCCAGGCGGCGTTGGATGCTGCTGTAAAATTCGCCACAGGAAGGATACAGTTTGGGAAACCCCTTTCGCAGCTTCAGCCATTGCGCTGGATGATTGCAGATATGGCGACCGAGATAGAGGCCGCGCGACAATTGATGTTTGCAGCCGCTTCAAAAAAAGACAGGGGAGAGACATATACTACTCAGGCCTCCATGGCGAAGCTTTTTGCATCCGAGATGGCAAATCGCGTAACAGGAAAGGCATTGGAAATCCACGAAGGTTACGGTTATATGAAGGACTACCAGGTTGAAAGGTTTTACAGGGATGCCAGGGTGTTTACTATTTACGAAGGCACTTCGGAGATCCAACGCCTGGTGATTTCAAGGGATATATTAAAGAATATGCGACTGCCATGATAGGCAGGACGATATTTTAAAGAAGGCTCGGACAGCCGCCTTGCGCCTTATCGAGGGGCACTTTTATGGAGATCAGACAAAGGACATCTCTGTTTGCCATTGTTGCAGCCTTTATACTTGCTGGCTGCAAGTTCGCTGTGGGTATGAACTCCGGATCCATGGCGGTGGTCTCTTCAGGTCTTGACAGCCTGTTGGATGTATTCATGTCGGCCATGAATTTTCTGGCCATAGGAAAGTCTATTCAGCCGCCTGACCGTACGCATCATTACGGGCACGGCAAGGTGGAGAACCTGGCCGCAGTCACACAATCTTTTGTTATTCTTTGCACCGGCGGGATAATAATCTTCAAATCAGCACAAAAATTTTTGGCAAATGAGGAGATATCTTATTCCATCCTTGATGCAGGGGTTATGGCGCTGTCGCTCATCTTCAGCTTTGTTATCTCCAGGAGGCTCAACAGGGTCGGCAAGGATACGGATTCAGGCGCCCTTAAGGCGGATGCGCTTCATTACGCCAGTGACCTTTATTCAAATTCCGCCGCCATAACGGCCATGATCCTTACCTATTACACGGGCATGATTTTCTTCGATCTTCTGTTTGCCGGGATAGTAGGCATTATCATTATATCTTCAGCAAGAAAGATCTTAAAAAGCGGCATCCTCGGGCTGATGGACTCCCCTATCCCCAAGTCTATTGAAAAAGAGCTTATGGAAATCATAGGCAGATTGTCTTACCCCTGCGCAGGGATTCACAAGCTGAGGAGCCGTCTTTCCGGCAACAGAAAGTATGTGGATTTTCATTTGTTGCTCTGTAGAAAGCTGCTTATTCTTGATGCACATGAACAAACAAAAAAAATCGAACAGGAAATCAAAAGCAAGATCCCTGCCATGGACGTACTGATCCATATGGAGCCCTGCCCGTATAAATGTGAATTGACCGATGCCACCTGCATGTTGGCTAAAACCGCATAAGCGAATGCAACGGAATGTCGAATTCATTAAATAGCAGACTGTTGGTGGTTCGAGACCTTAAAAAATATTTTCCTGTCCGCCGTGGTTTTTTTCAGAAGATCATCGGTTGGATAAAGGCGGTGGACGGAGTTGATGTCACAATTGATAAGGGCAAGACCCTCGCCCTTGTAGGGGAAAGCGGCTGCGGCAAATCCACTGTCGGCAGACTGATCTTAAGACTGATGGATGCGGATAGCGGACAAATCAGGTTTTGTGACCGGGATATCAGTAATATTGACCAGAAAGAGATGCTGCCGTTAAGACGTCAGATACAGATCGTCTTCCAGGACCCCTTTGGGTCTTTGAATCCCAGGATGACCATAGGCCAGTCCATAGAGGAAGGACTTAAGATTGTCGGGATAAGGAGCTACTACAAGAGGAAGGATCGCATCAATCAGCTCCTCTCAATGGTCGGGATCATTCCAAGCGCTTCAGACCGCTACCCGCATGAATTCAGCGGGGGTCAGCGCCAACGTATAGGCATTGCGAGGGCACTGAGTGTTGAGCCGACGCTGATTGTATGTGATGAACCTGTTTCCGCCCTGGATGTCTCCATACAGGCCCAGGTTATTAATCTGCTAAAAGGCCTTCAGAGGGAGCTTGGACTAAGCTATCTCTTCATCGCCCATGATCTTAATGTGGTAGGCTATATCAGCGACACGGTCGCCGTTATGTATCTGGGCCAAATCATGGAATATGCAAATACGGAAGAGCTTTTTGATAACCCCTTACACCCTTACACCCTTGCGCTTTTTTCAGCGATACCCTCAGTTGACAGGGATAAGAGAAAGGATCAATGGTCATTGAAGGGGGAGGCGCCGAGCGCCTTTAACTTCCCGCCAGGCTGTAAATTTCAGGGCAGGTGCCCAATGGTTGAGGCAGAGTGCAAAAAAGATGAGATAGGCTTTTTTGAGGCGGCTGAAGGCCACCTGGTAAGATGCTGGAAGGTGAAGTAAGCACAAATTTTGGCTTGACTTTTCCTCGTGATTAAGACAATTTCCTATCCAACTGGGGGATCGTATAGTGGCAATACGATGGGTTCTGGCCCCATTAACCGAGGTTCGAATCCTCGTCCCCCAGCCATCCTGTAAACATTCTGCCGTATAGCCTTTAAAAATGATCTTAGGTGCACCGCAAGTGCTCCTCAATGTCCTGCGCAACTATATAAATAAACGGCGCTGGACATAAGAGCAAAAATAATTAGGGTTTCCTGAAAAAGATTGTGTTATAAAAAAGGCCCATGAATAGCAATTGCAATTTTCCGGACCGTCACATTTTTCTTTATAGGCCTGCAAAT
>LT984854.1:1078129-1080677 GCA_900258555.1 uncultured Desulfobacterium sp.
CTTTTTCTTTGCACTTTTTAGAGACAAATATACATATAACCAATTAATTTATCAAGTAGTTTTTAGTTTATCAGGAGCCCCTAATTAGGCCTTCTGCTTTTCCTTTTTCTCCTTCTTCTTCTCTTTTAGTGTCTTGGCCGGCTTCTTTTTTGTTTCTTTCTTTGTATCCTTTGATTTTGCCATTTAAATGCCCCCTGTATAAAGTCTACGTTAAGTAAAACCCAGGCAGGAGCTATTAGCTAAAAGCCAACAGCCAACCGATTATCTTTGGTGGAACACTGACTATTTTAACATCGTTACAACCAAATCATGAACTCTCTTCTTTGCCATAACTGGAACAGGGAAGGGGAAAGGGGCAGGCAGTGCCCTCCGTACGATTTATCTCCGAGTTCATCTTCTCCGAGATAATCCTGACGGCCTGTTTTAGCGCATCCATAGGCGCAATACCCTGACCTATCAGTCTTTGTGTTTCTGCATCCACATCCGACCTAAAGCTCATTTGATTTCTCCGATTTCACTGTTTCATCATCCGATACTTCATCCGAAAACTGCATTATTCCCTCACAAACCTCTGCAGGCAGTTCTTCCACGCTGCGGAGTTTGCGTTCCATAGCACGTGTCCTTAGATCCGTCTGATCAAGTGTCCTTGAGGCGGTATGAAGGTGTTTTTTTACCCTGGAGAGCACTTCGCCGAATTTTCCGAATTCCATCTTGACCGCCGCAAGGACCTTCCAGACCTCGCTGGAGCGTTTTTCAAGTGCAAGGGTGCGAAACCCCATGCGCAGGCTGTTCAATATTGCGGAAAGGGTGGTTGGACCTGCGATCACAATCCTATATTGCTGCTGGACCTTCTCAAGCTGACCCGGCTGGCGCAGGATCTCTGCGTAAAGTCCCTCCGTGGGCAGAAACATGATTGCAAAGTCAGTTGTCTCGGGCGGATTGAGGTATTTATCGCGGATCTCCTTTGCCGAACGATTCACGGCACTGATCAGCGATGCAGTTGCCTTTTGGACTGCTTCAGTATCAGCGGCCTCCACTGCATCCAAAAGCCTCAGGTAATCCTCCTGGGGAAATTTTGAATCAATCGGCAGCCAAACGTGCGTGTCCGGGTCATAGTCATTTCCCGGCAATTTTATGGCGAACTCGACACTCTCCAGGGAGTTCTTTCTTGTATGAACATTCTTCTCGTATTGATCCGGGGCCAGGATCTGCTCCAAAAGGGCGCCCAGTTGCACTTCACCCCATATCCCGCGCGCCTTTACATTTGTAAGAACGCGCTTCAGATCACCGACTCCGGTAGCCAGGGACTGCATCTCACCAAGGCCTCGCTGCACTGCCTCGAGCCGTTCGCTGACAAGATTGAAAGACTGACCAAGCCGCTTTTCAAGGGTGCCCTGGAGCTTTTCGTCCACGGTTTCGCGTATCTGATCGAGTTTTCTTTCATTGCTGTCCCTAAGGCCCTTAAGCTGGTCATCAATAGCCGTCCGCAAGACCTCGATCTTATTCTCATTGGATAAGGTCAATTCCTGTATTCGCCTGGCTATTGATTCCAGTTGATCTCCCTGGGCCTTACCCATTTGGCCTATGGCCTTGACCAGGGTGTTGGAGGACGAGCTATGGGCCAAAGACACCTCTTCTCTGAGTTCTCTTGCCGCCTTGGCCGACTCCTCCCGGCCCATTCTCAATTCCTCACGAACAGCCCGCTCAACACTGATGTTATCCTCAGTCTTTGACCTTTTAAGGATCACGAACGCAAGTGCAATGACTATTGCCAACAGAGCGATGCACAAATAGAGCAAAATATCCGTCAAGAGAAAATCCCTCACTACACTTGGAAGGCAGTTTATTTCTTATACTTTATTTATTCCTTATAACATCTCTTAATTGAATAGACAAATAGCGAATGGCATATTTTAGGCGGTTCATAAAAATGATCGAAAATGGTATCGAGGTCCTTCTAGTGTGCTGATTAGGGGTAACGGAGGGATATTAAAAAAGATAAGTCAGTGGATTTTGGTATTGGCATGGTAGATTGAAAGACAATCGTCATGCCAATACGATTGGTAGGAAGCGACTTAGGGGGAGGTCTTTTAAATCGTTACCTCAAATTGTTGTTCTCCCACCGGGAGGTATCCAGGGGGGATCTTTCGAAGCAATTTACCACTGCTGTCATACACCTTTATTGCCAGACTTCCATCTTTTATTTCAACCCTTCGTATCTCGCCGTTGGCCTCTGCACTGGCTTGAGTTTGCTCTCCGCTGAAAGGCTTGAAAGTGGCGTTGGCAGCGTCTGATTTGGATGCAGACGGCGTAATCGCCTCACTGTCTTTTTCGCCAGCAATCTCAAGCGAAACCCATGATCTTCGATTGCTTCTGGGTTCAGATGCCTCAATACCTGGCACCATCATGTTTACCGGGCTAACCATCTTAGTTTCTCCTTAATAATATAGCCGCATCGCACATTTGTGTGGGTGCCCCCAATATGTTGTGGTCGGATTATTGTTTTTCTGACCGGAATGAGTTAGCGTAGTTTTAAGGCGATGACGCC
>LT984854.1:1081962-1086186 GCA_900258555.1 uncultured Desulfobacterium sp.
TGATCTCTATCCGAGAAGAAAACCAGCGGCATTCCAGGTCATCAATGCATGACCACAACATATTGGGGTCACCCACACAAATGTGCGATGCCCCATAATATAATAACCTGCTGATTGATATTGATACATTCATATTTGCTAGGAAACAACATTTACAATTCTTCCTGTTATGTCTGGTTCATTCCAATCATCTTCGCTTATACCTGCTTGCTGTCCCCGAGCCTCTGTTGATCCAAGTCTTTCTGACTGAACCGGGTTTGACAGCGTCAATGGAAATGATTTTTGAGCTGTTGTCGGTTTCATAGTGTCAGTAAATATGCTAACCACACCCTTTTCCGCCTGCCTTAAATACTCATACCGTAATGTCTGATTCCTTTTGTCCTCCGAATTCGCCCTTTGCCTGACCGTTCTATTCATAGCCAATTCATAAATATTCATGATGGCCGATACTTCCATAAAAGCACCCCCTTCTGTTTCCCTTTCCATCCAGGCCGTTTTGAACTATGAGGCCTAAACTAATTAACACCCGTATATTATCATGAATCTGACAACCTCTTCCTGTCCGCCGTTATAGTCATTTTGAAAACCAGTTTGTCTCCAAAGAGCAGGTCTCCACAGGAGGGAGGTTTCAATATGGTTATCGGCATTCGTTGTTTTGGACTTTAGAGTAAAAATTGACGGGTCTTTAGATCATGCTCCTTATCCTTTCCATGCGGCTTAATATGTCAACAATCTTTATGCCATATTTTTCACCCTGGACCATAACCTGTCCCTTGGCAATCAAAGTCCCGTTGACCAGTATGTCCAGGGGTTCACCGGCGAGATTTTTGAATTCGACCACCGATCCCGGACCAAGATTGTAAAGCTCATTTATCTGCATCTTATTGCGGCCAAGTTCAACTACGACCTCAAGGGGTATGTCCAGAATAAAGGCCAACTTTTCCGCCTCAGTGAGGGTGCAACCCCCGGCCGTGGCCCTTGCTCCGTCATCGGTCGTTGAAGCCCATTTATCACCTGATGAAGGTTGAGGTTCCGACACTGCCTCTACTGCCAACAGAGAATCTATGTCAGTCTGCAAGTTTCCACTTTCATCGGCCTTAGATTCGGTTAATTGGTCGTCGGCTATAATCTGATCGTCAACCTTCAGGACCAAATCAACAACAATTGGCTCACCACCACAGAAAAAAGAAAAGGAATCATACCTTACCATATCCTTTGCCTCGATCTTGAAGTTGGTGCCCGTGGTCATTGAAGGGGAGGACAGTTCGCAGCGCATCCCGGCATCACAGAATTTTGATTTCAGATTTCCGCCAACAATGCTACACAGCTCGCTGATCACATCCTTGACATCATCCCCGCCCTCGACTTCTTCAAGCTCAATACCAAGCATGGAGGCGGTCATCTGATGAGAGAATTTCCTGCTGACATGAATACTGAAATTGCCCATTAAAGGGCCGACGAAACTAATGGCCCCGACGAGCCGGTCGGCATCAATGGAAGATTTAAGATTTTCTTCCGAAGAGACAATCTGCATGGAAAGCATCATGTCAAAGACTTCAGTGATCTGGTCAACTAGAGGTGTTCTGATGTCAAATTCTTCAACCTGCCCTATATTCACAGGCCTGTATTCTATCTTCTGCTGATGTGCATCCGCCCCCTCTTCTACCTCAGATACCCTTATCCCGACCTCAACGATGACTATGTGCTCATTATAATTGAACACATAACGTTCGTGTCTTACTGTGTTCAGCGCCTCAATCTTAAAATCATCTCCGGTGGTGAATGAGGGAGGGGAAAGCTCACATATAAGCCCGGTATCACAAAACGCGGATTTCAGATTCCCACCCACAATGTTACATATCTCGCGGATAACGTCCTTCACATCATCTCCTCCCTCAACCTCCTCCGGCGTTATACCAAGCAAGGCAGAGGTCATGATATGAGAGAACTTTTTACTGACCTCGATATTGATGCATCCCATCACCATCCCGGCCACACTGACAGAGCCGACAATCCTTTCATCCTTTGATATGGTCTGTGATTGATCATCAGAAAGCTGAAGACCCATGGAAAGCATCATGTCAAAAACATCAATGAGCGAATCGGTGACCGTGGTCGCAATGTCAAATTTTTTGATGTCTACCATCTAACTATTCTCCTGGTTATCGTTGTTTACCTTGACGATTTAGCGAACAATATCTATCCGCCTAATAACTTAAGCAAAAACTATGCCGACGAGCCTCCAAGGTGTTTGTGATCAGTCGACTCGATTTCACCTCCTTACGTGGACCACCTTTATGGCCCAAGTGTATAAGGAAAAATCTAGGTCATCCCCCCAATGCCAAAGAACACGAATGAATTTGCCGCTGATTTTCCATTTCCAGTCTCCAGTTTAATTACCCGAACAGCTACATTATTTTGTTGTAAAAACAATGACAAGGGTTTAAAAGTTGTTTTTTGAAAGGCTAATATCTTTTTGCGTACGTTTTTTTATTTAAACACAATAGGTAACATTTTCTGTCAAAGATAGAAAAATCCTCAGGGCGATGGCAATTTAAAGCCAAAAATGAGTCTGAAAGATAATAACCTATTAAAATAAATATTTTTTTGGCGGTCACTCCATTTACAATCTTTCCGGTTGTTATTCCGGATGGGAGCGGACACCAGAACAGTTCAATAATTTGTTTGGATCAAGTTATAAATCAGATACCGAGATGGTCGCAAGTTGCGACCACCTTGAGAAGCTGAAATTCTCTAATGCGCTTCTTTTCGCATATACTCAGCATGGGACCGTCATGGCGGTGAGGGAGTACGAGTTGAATACGAGGGGAGATGAACAGTGACAGCAATCGTTCAGAAAGTACAGGAAAAGCTCAAAGCTCTAAGGCAGTTACCGGCGGTGGCACACTTGCTCAGGATGAATACCCGGTATGCCACGAGGCTGGGAAACCAGTTCGCGGGGGCCATCACCTACTTTTCGTTGCTGGCAATGGTGCCCATCATGATGTTTGTGTTTTCGGCCTGCGGGTTTACCCTGACAGTGTTGCGTCCCGACTTGCTGGAGCGGCTTCAGGCTGCAATCATGGTTCAACTTCAGGGCGCCCCTGAGGACCTGCAGGCCCAACTGACGGACCTGATTGGTGGCCTGCTGCGCAACTGGGCCTCGGTGGGTCTGGTGGGCCTTTTATCATCCATGTACTCCAGCGCAGGATGGGCAGGTAATCTGAAGTCTGCCGTGCGGGCCCAGACCCGCCCTGTCTTTGACATGAAGGAGCACAAACATTTTATCGTCCTGGAGGTACTGCTGAATTTAGCGATTCTAATGGGTTTGTTCGTGATCCTGGCAGCGACCTTTGCGCTCGCTGCTACGGCGACTTCGTTGACCGGCACCATCGTGCACTGGCTGGCACTGGATAAGGTCCCCGGCATCAATGTCCTGCTGCGGATTGTGGGACCTGTTCTGTCGGCCTTTGCCGGATGGGCTATGTTTGTCTACATTTATAAGGTATTGCCTGAAATCAAGTTTTCTTTCCGCATCATTGCGTGGGGTGCACTGTTCGGATCCGCGGGACTCTTCGTCCTGCAGTATCTCACCGGTTTTCTGATGGGCAAATTTTCGGGAAATCCAGCGGCGGCCGTGTTTGGTCCGGTGATAGTACTGATGCTCTTTTTCAATCTTTTTGCGCGTCTCAATCTTTATGTGGCTGCCTGGATCGCGACCTCTGTACAACCGGCTGTAGCCGACCACATCCAGGAATTTGACCGTCCATTGCTGAAGTCCACTTATGCGTCGGATCTGGTGCGCCGACAGGTGCAGGAAGGGCTCAACGATGCAGCGACAGAGGAAAAAATTTGAGGTTGTGTCGTTTTTTTGGTTTATCCAATGGCTATTGGTTACGAGCACAAGCTGCTTATGATACTGAAGTCGCTGAGCGTACCATTGGTCGCCAACTGCAAAACAAGCCTTGGGCTGAACAAGCGGCCTAACAAGGCTAACCCGATGTTCGCTATTCGGGAGTGCTGAATAAAGTCCCGGGTGTCCCACCCGAAAATCATGACAAAATATAGTCAGAATAAGGGGCCGCAGAGCAACGACGGTGTTCAGTTGATCAGCTACCATAAGTTTATTTTAATGTCCCTTTCAGGGATGGTTGAAATCCCTCGCCTTTAGGCGAAGAAAAGTTAATACATGTCGCTATGCGACGTTATCAACTGGGTGCCCAT
>LT984854.1:1086201-1144389 GCA_900258555.1 uncultured Desulfobacterium sp.
TCAAAAGCAAGAAGGGGAGCCGATTCCTGATGATAGTCGATTTGAAATCGACCCCTCATAAAACCCCTCGACTTATAGTCGAGGGTGGTTTAGTTATTTTGTTAATACTTACTTTTTATTAGTTTTTATAACTAGTTTTGTCTAACCTGCCGCAGACTAACACCGTGGGTTGACATTGACATACATTTCACTGTGTATTACATTGTGTGAAATAATGTGTAATAAGGAGGTCGGCAATGGCAACGAATCTGGCTATAGATCAAGCATTATTGCAAAAAGCATTGGAAGTCAGTGGACTGAAAACCAAAAGGGAAACCGTCAATTTGGCTTTGCAGGAATTTGTAAACAGGCATAAGCAACTGGAACTGCTTGACCTTTTTGGAAAAATGGACCCGGATGCTGACTATGATTATAAAAAAGGAAGAACCCGGTGAAAGTCCTTGTTGATACTCCAATATGGTCTTATGCTTTACGTAGCCGAAAAAAAGAGTACCAATCTGAAACAGAGCAGCTTGAATCTCTTATTAAAGATCAAAGAGCTCTGATCATCGGACCCATTCGTCAAGAAATCCTTTCAGGCTACAGTGATCTTAAAAAATTTAAGATATTAAAAGAAAAATTATCATATTTTAAGAATGCCCCCATTCAAGACTCCGATTATGAATCTGCTGCCGAGTTGTGTAATCAGTGCAGAAAAGAAGGAGTTCAAGGTTCACATATTGATTTTCTTATATGCGCTGTTGCAATCAGATTGGATGTCCCCATCTTCACAACAGATAAAGACTTCCTTCAGTACAAAAAGTTTCTTCCTTTAAAGTTATTTGATCCAGAAGTAAGCCAACCAGGCGCTTGACTTGAGCTCCGATTAAAATCGGGTGCCAAAATTGTTTCCAATGAAATCATGACTTTTTACACAACCAATTGTTTTTAAGGTTTATTTTCCCTGGCGATGCCGCATCTGACGGCATATCTTAATTTTTTACGAAGCCATAAACAACTGAGAGGATAAACACAGCTTGTAACAAGACTTTCATTTTCTATATAATGGTTAAAAAAATGGGCCAAAAAAAGGAAAACAGATGAATAAAAACATTGCGTTTAAAATAATAAATCCCATCCTGGGGCTTTTCTTAATCACCCAGGTTCTGCCGGGACTTCTAGATGGTGTATTACCAGATGAAATCTTTGGCGTATTTCACATTGGCGGCAGAGTTCTTTTAGGGCTTCTGGCTGCACTTTATCTTAGACTTAACTGGAGGCGGGTAAAGATGAAATTCTTCCACAGGAACTGCCAAATCATGGGGATGAAATTTTATAGGGTATCGATAACGATGCTTGTTTTTATGGCTCTGACAGCGGGCAAGACCGCTGCCGAGGATTCAAAAAAAATTATCTCCATCGCCATTTTTCCCTGTACGGACGAGGTATTGAGCTTCAAAAAGTTTAACCCGCTGATAACTTACTTAAAAAAAGAAACGGGCCTTAACCTCGAAATGGTCGTTCCCAATGATTTGGAAGAATTTGAACGGAAAATTAAGAGCGGGACCATATCTTTCGCCCTGCAGGATCCCCATATTTACAACATGATTTCCCATCAGTTTGACAACAGCTCTCTTCTGGGAACGCTTACCCGTGATGGAAAAGATTCCCAGTCCGGTGTTGTGATCGTCCGGAAAGACAGTGGTATCCGTCAGTTAAAGGACTTATCGGGAAAAACCGTAATGTTCGGGCCCAAACTATCAACGACAAAATGGCTGGCCGCAAAACTGCTGTTCGAAGAAAACGGCATCCATCTGGATAAGGACCTTAAATCTTATTCAAATGGGAAATGCTGCGAGGATATTGCCTTCAGCGTTTTTCTTAAATCCGTGGACGCTGGTGTAATTTGCGATCATTTTCTTGGAGAACATTCCCAAAAGCAGCAGGAGCTTGGGGTTGAAGCGAAAGAATTAGTCGTCATTGCAAGAACCAAATCCGTTCCGACACGGGTTTTTGCAGCCTGTAGAGGCGTTGCTGGCGACATCATCAATAAGACAAATAACGCCCTACTTAATTTAGATAACCGAAAGGGTTCCGACAAAGACATCCTTTTTCGTGCCGAACTGGGGGGATTTAAAAAGGCCGACGCTACCAATTATGAGATCTTAAAGATTCTTTCCAACATAAACGCTGCGGATTGAAAAAACGCCAAACAGGTCGCAATGGACATGGGTAGCCTATGAAAATTCCATCCGATTGGTTGGAGTTCAATCTAAGGGGAAAGCTGGCCCTGCTGATAGAAAGTCTTGTTGTGATGATGGTAGTGGTTACAGGGGGCATCACCACAATGCGCGAAGAAGAAGCCCTGGAAAATGAGCTTCGAAAAAGAGGGCTTGCCATAGCCTCCGACCTGGCAAAATTTGCTGTAAGACCTTTGTTAAGCCGGGATCTGGCAACGCTTCGCCGGTTCGTTAACCACACAATAAGCCAGGATTACGTGCTTTACACCTTTATTTTAAATCCGGAAGGAAAAGTGGTGATGCACAGCAATCTGGCTGAAGTGGGCAAGACTTACACGGACAAGTTTAATGCCGCCGCCGTCAAGTTCGTGAAACCGGGCTTTATCCGTATTTCGCAAAAGAACGAGGTGCATTTTGATATTTTCATCCCCATCCTGGTTTCAGATATCCGCCTTGGAACCGTTCGATTGGGATATTCCCATATGGCCATTAAAAAGGAAATTGAAACCGCCCGGCGCCAGGTTTTTCTCATCGGCCTGGTAACCTCCATTATCGGCGGCATCGTTGCCTATTTTTTGGCTGCTTTTATCTCCACCCCCATCAAAAAAATCACCAATGCCCTCAAAGAAGTCACCAATGGAGATCCGACCGTCCGGCTTTCAATAAAACGAAACGATGAAATCGGGGCACTGGCTGACTCTTTCAATAAAATGACCGAGGACTTGCGAAACACCACCATTTCCAAGGATTATATGGACAACATTATCGGGAGTATGAATGATACCCTTGTCGTCGTTAATCCGGATGCGAGGATCAGAAGCCTCAACAGGGCGACGTGCGATCTTTTGGGATATACGGAAGATGAACTTATTGGAAAAAAAATAGATCTTATCATTGATACGGAAGAAGAAATTTTCCGGGATCTAGCGTTTCCACGACGTCCTGGCATAGTCAATCATGAGCTTTTTTATAACACCAAAAGCGGGGAACGAATCCCCATGCTGTTTTCCGCCGCCATGCTGATCAACAAAGAAGCAGAAGTATTAGGAGCCGTGTGCATCGCCCGTGATATTACGGAGCGGATTCAAGCAGAGAAGGCACTCCAGCAATCGGAACGAAAACTCCGCCACCTATCCTCCCAGCTTCTAAGAGTTGAGGAACAGGAGAGAAGACGTCTTTCACTGGAATTGCATGATGAATTGGGCCAGTCCCTGATGGTTTTAAAACTTAAAGTGAACGCCATTCAAAGGGCATTAGGAGGGGACATGGAGAAATTAAGCGAGGAGTGCAACGGGGTCATCGGATACATCAATGAGATCACCGAAAATGTTCGCCGACTGTCCAGGGACTTAAGCCCTTCCATCCTTGAAGACCTGGGTCTTTCCGCCGCTATCAAGCGGCTGGTCGACACTTCAGGTAAACACAGCCATATTGAAATGTCACTGGAAATTGAGGACTTGCAGGGGGTGTTCCCTATGGAGGGCCAGATAATCCTATACCGGATTATCCAGGAATGCCTCACCAATATCGCAAAACATGCCCGTGCGACCCATGTTCTTATTGAAATTACCAAACGGGACCACCATGTTATATGCCGGGTAGAGGATAACGGAATGGGTTTTGATGTAAAAGATACCTCCGGTCAAGATCCGTCTTCAAAGGGATTGGGTCTGACCACCCTGAATGAACGGGCCAGGATGCTCGGCGGCTCCCTTACTATCTGGAGCCGTAAGGGGATGGGGACCAGGATTACCCTGGATGTTCCCATGGAGGAAGGAGAAAGACCATCATGAAACCGTATCGCATCATGCTGGCCGATGATCATGTCTTGTTTCGCCAGGGGATTAAAAACATACTGGAAAATGCCGTTGATCTGACCGTTGTCGGAGAAGCGGGTGACGGCATCAAGCTTTTGGAATTACTAAAAAAGACAATAGCAGATCTGGTGGTTTTGGACATCTCCATGCCGAATTTGCGGGGTATCGAGGCTGCTCGGGAAATCAAAGCGGTTTCGCCGGATACAAAAGTGTTGATCCTGACCATGCATAGGGAAAAGGAATACGTGTATCATGCCGTTTCCGCCGGCGCCGAAGGGTATTTGCTTAAGGAAGACGCAGACACGGAACTTTTTGCCGCCATTGAAAATATTCGAAAAGGAAAACCCTACATATCGCCCCTGCTATCGGGCGAGTTGACCCGTGAATTCATACAGGCATCCAGAAAGGGATCCCCACTCTCCCCATCCACCCCCCTGACTCTTCGTGAGCGGGAAATCCTCAAGCTGATCGCCGAAGGCGCTTCTAACAAGGATATTGCCGACCTTTTGTATATCAGTATTCGCACCGTTGAAAACCATCGGGCCAATATCATGCGAAAACTCGGCATCAAACAAACAGCCAACCTGGTAAAATACGCCATACGGGAAGGCTACACATCGCCCGGCGCCACCTCTGATGGATAACCTCGTCCTGTCTAAAAGGACGAAAAATCGCCTTTTCAGCACTAAGCACTTTATAACTTTCTGATTTAAAAATTATTTTTTGACATGAAAGCAGGCTGGTCCCACTGAGAGTGATCCGGTTTTAAGTAGTTCTACGCATTGATAAATAGGTAGTTGTGCCGATTGAAAGCCGAAAGAAATAATTGCTATAGTGCTTGTCAAGGAAGCCGTGGTCATGTTTATTCATCACAGTTTATTAACAAAATTAGTGGAGGTTTACCATGAAAAATTCGGTGAAAAGTATACTTGTAATTTTGGCAATTGTCATGAGCCTCGTCGCGGTGCGAAGCGCCTCTGCGGAAACCGTATCGGGAACAATTGAATCAATTTCATTAAAACCCAATATTGTCGTGGTTGACGGAACTGCAGTTAACGGTGTGAGATTAGACTATTTGTGCAATCAATACAATGTATGCCTCGAAGAGGGCGATACTGTAACCATTGATTATTATGAATACACTTGCTTGAGCGGTACGGTCAAGCTAATAGCTACCTCAATAACAGCAGGTGATATAACGGTTCAATTGCGTTAAATGTATATATTGAGCCCTACCTGCAACAATTTTCCAGATATTCCAGGAAGGGGTCCCTTTGACTCACGGCTTAACATAAAGGGGCCCCTTTTTTTATGAAATTGGGGACATCCATAAGTTGTAAAATAACATTCTTGGAGCGTTTCTTTTATTTGAAAATTAAAGGATGCCCCTGAAATCCCGGTGTCAAGTTAGTTACTTTCTTACCGCCGTTATTTCAAGAGTTTTTACCAGAAAAAGCTGAAAACAATTTCTATTGACGTTTTTTTCTGCCAGCGCCTCAAATCAATATTTGTCAAATATGACATTATTTGCAAAATCGGCTTGTTCCATAGAGCCTGTGATGCCCGTTATCCAGATTAGCTCATCGGCGATATCACTCCCGCTGATCCGTCGGTCCACTCCGGATCGTCTTTCAGGGATACAATAATCATAGTCGAAAGATCTTCTGTCTATACCTTGTCGTCTGTTTTTGGCTGAATTTTTAACAAGATACATTATCATTTCCTCCTCTTTTTAGCAAGGAATTAACTCATTCTCCCTACGGTATTCACATCCTTAGGGCGATCTATTTTTCTTGGGGCCACAATCTTTCGTCTTTTTTTGAATTAGCTGTCCTTCTCAAGACAATAAGGTCTAAGGACGTGGCCTTTATTTATGTTAAAATTCAAAATGCATGCCATTATAGTGTCCTAATATAACTTTCGGATATTAAAGAAATATTTTTAGTGAAAAATAATTTTTGACAATGAAAAGTGTAGGGAATTTACTTCATGATCATGTAGTATGTCATATGTCATAGGGCTATATCTGACGGCATTTTCATAGAATCGGCATTAACTGAAATATCATACAAACATCCTGTGCTCCTTCCATGAATGAAATCTTTGACCGGGCATTTTCGGAATGCACACCGGTAAGGTCATTAACTCTGCTTCGGTCCGATTACAACAAACAGTTGACATAAAGGCGCATTTTTCTGATACTCAAACACGGCAAAAGGTATTGCCTTTTTACTTCTCCAAAAAATCGCGCATTGGAACTGACTCCTTTTTTTAACAGGGAAATACCCATGGATGGAGAATCAAACAGGGGCGAGGTGTCCGCGGTCAGGGGGAGTGTAGTTGATATAAAATTCAACGGCCGGGTGCCTCCGATCAATAACAGAATAAATGCCGGGGTGGACGGGCGTGTAGTTCTGGAAGTGGCCTCGCACATTGATGAACATACGGGCCGCTGTGTAGCGCTGTGCCCCGCGGCCGGTCTGTCCCGCAAGAGCCCTGCCATTGACACAGGCCGACCTATAACTATCCCCGTCGGCGATGCATTGAGGGGACGGATGCTGGACGTCTTCGGCCGACCCATAGACAACAAGGGTGAAATTGAATCGCAGGTTTTTCAATCAATCCACAAATCCCCTATCCCGCTATCCGAACGCTCAACTCACACTGAGTTGTTTCAGACCGGAATAAAGATAATTGACCTCCTATCCCCGCTTGAAAAAGGCGGGAAGGCGGGACTGTTCGGCGGTGCAGGCGTGGGAAAGACCGTCCTTATCATGGAAATGATCCACAACATGGCGGCCGAGCATAAGGGAATAAGCATATTTTGCGGGATAGGAGAGCGCAGCCGCGAGGGTGAAGAACTATACAGACAAATAAGGGATGTCGGGGTGCTGGATAAGGCGGTGTTGATTTTCGCCCAGATGAACGAGCAGCCGGGCGCAAGATTCAGGGTGGGTCATACCGCCCTTACCATGGCAGAGTATTTCAGGGACGAAGAGCACAAAGACGTGCTCATGCTTATAGATAATATCTTCAGGTTTGTTCAGGCAGGCGCGGAAGTCTCAGGCCTGATGGGCCAGATACCTTCCCGTGTGGGTTACCAGCCCACCCTTGCAACCGAGTTATCAGAGCTCGAAGAACGTATATGCAGCACGGAATCAGGGGCCATAACCTCCATACAGGCTGTATATGTCCCGGCGGATGATTTTACAGATCCAGCGGCGGTACACACCTTTGGGCATCTTTCATCTACAATCGTTCTATCGAGAAAGATGGCCGGTCAGGGCCTGTATCCTGCAGTTGATCCTTTGCAGTCACGCTCGAAAATGCTCACCCCTGCAATCGCCGGCGAAAAACACTACAATACCGCCCGCGCAGTAAGACAGGCCCTTGCGGAATATGAGGATCTGAAGGACATAATAGCCATGCTAGGCATGGAAGAACTTTCAAAATCGGACAGACAGACCGTATTTAGGGCAAGGCGTCTGGAGAGATTTTTGACCCAGCCCCTTTTTACCACGGAACACTTCATAGGAAAACCAGGAAAAACAGTTTCCCTCACAGACACCATTGACGGCTGCAACAGGATACTGAATGACGAGTTTACAGATTACCCTGAAAAGGCCCTTTACATGATCGGCAAAATCGAGGAGGCGGCCCCACGTGAAGCTTAATATAATGACCCCGACAGGACTTTTTGAAACAGAGGATGTTGAAAAGATAGTGGCAGAAGGGAAAAAAGGATCATTCTGCATCCTGCCGCGCCATATTGATTACGTGGCGACAATAGTCCCGGGAATATTATCCTATTCATTGCCGGGAAACAAAGAGGTCTTTTTGGCGGTTGATGAGGGGGTGCTTGTCAAAAAGGGATCGGAGGTGATGATATCGGTCAGAAGTGCAGTAAAGGGGCCTGAGCTGGGGGGGCTTAAAAAGGCGGTAGTTGAAAGATTTGAGGAATTGGACGAGCGTGAGAAAAAGGCAAGGGCCATACTTGCCAGGCTTGAGGCGGATTTTGCAAAGAGGTTTTTAGAACTCAAATGAGCGCAAACAGACCGACAGGAGATTACAGGGAGAAGCTCTCACAAAAGGTGAATCAAAAAGAACGACTCAAGATCAGGGCCAGGCAAGAGGGAGGTATGAGGGCGATCTCATGGTTGGGCATGATCGGCATCATCGGATGGTCCGTAACCGTGCCGTTGCTGTTGGGTATAGCCGCAGGCATGTGGATTGACAGCCGCTTTCCCAGCAGGTACTCATGGACTGTCATGCTTTTGTTCGGGGGGCTGGGCGCTGGCTGTGTCAACGCATGGCTATGGGTAAAAAAGGCCTTGCAGCTTAAAAAGGACCTGGCTGAGAACAAGAAGTGATGAAATATCTGATAATGATTGTATCTTTTCTGGGCGGGGCCGCTACAGCGGTAATATCCACAATGTTACTCTACAACTCACTCAGGAAATTATCTGATCTTAAAAGACCGGTTACTGCGGCGGCCTTGGGTTATGCGCTGAGGATAGGTTTGTGCGGCGCATGTTTTCTGGCAGCGGCCCTGGCCGGGGGTATAAACGCGCTCGCATCAGCCGCGGCAGGTTTTTTTATCGCCAGGGTAATGGCCGTAAGATATTACGCAAGGGCAATGGAAAGAAATGACCATTAATCCGGATGCAATGGTGTTTTTTAGAATCGGTTTGATAACAGTAAACGCCACCGTCTTTTACACCTGGGTGGTAATGGCCATACTCTGTCTTACATCATATGCAATAACCAAAAACCTGAAGACCCATGGAAGGATTACACACTGGCAGTCAATACTGGAGAGCCTTTACTGTATGGTGGCAGGGCAGATAAGAGATGTGACGGAACAGGAACCTTCATCTTATATACCTTTTCTGGGTACGCTTTTCATATTCATATTTACTGCAAACATAATGGAGGTAGTCCCTCTATACCACCCTCCTACCTCGTCCCTTTCCACCACGGCTGCGCTGGCTGTATGTGTGTTCTTTGCCGTCCCATGCTTCGCGATCATGAATCACGGGGTATGGATGTTTCTCAAGGAATATGCAAGGCCTTCAATATTCATGGTCCCTTTTAATATCCTTGGAGAAATAACAAGGACCATATCTCTTGCAGTCAGACTTTTTGGAAACATAATGAGTGAGTCTCTGATCGCGGGGATTTTTCTTATGATAGTGCCTTTGTTTGTGCCTGTGGTAATGCAGGTATTCGGGCTCGTAATAGGCACAGTGCAGGCATATATATTTTTCATGCTGGCGACTGTCTTTATAGGGTCGGCGGCCGGGACAAAGGAGCGCGGATTAAACAAGAACAACGGAAAGGAGGAATAGGGCAATGGATAACATAACAACTGTGGCTGTAGTATCCATCATAGCGGCGTCCGCTACGATAACAATCGGAACGATAGCACCGGCAATCGCTGAAATGATGGCGCTGATGAAAGGGCTTGAAGCAGTGGCCCAACAGCCGGATGCGTCGAACACGCTGAGCAGGAATCTCTTTGTCGGAATCGCAATGATTGAATCCCTGGCCATATACTGTCTGGTAATCTCAATAATCCTGATATTTACAAACCCGTTTTGGAACTACATGATATCTCAAGGGGTAAAGTAGATGGAATTTGATCCCCTCACTTTTGTCGCACAGATAATCAACTTTGTCATTCTGACGGTGCTGCTGAATAAATTTCTTTTTAAACCCATAAAAAAGACAATGGATGAGAGGGAGGCAAAGATCAACAAAGACATTGAGGCCGCTGAAATAAGCCGGAAAGAAGCCGATAAGCTGGCTGAGACCACTGCAGGGCTGAAACGCGCCTTTGAAAAAGATCGTGAATCGATGATGTCTTTGGCCGCCTCTGAGGCGGAGATAAAAAAGCAGGAACTGCTCAGGATGGCAAAAGAAGATGCCCAAAAGGCCAGACAGACGTGGATGATGGATCTTGAAGATGAAAAAGACGGGTTTTTGAGTGGACTGAAATCCAGGGGTATACAGTATGTGTGTGCGCTTGCAGAAAAGATTGTAAAAGACCTGGGCGATGAGGAACTGGAAGGGCGCATCGCTGCTGTTTTTGTCAGAAGGCTGAAGGAGTTGGACTTTGCACAAAAGGCCAGGTTCGGCGCCTCCATCAGGTCTGAAAAAAGTCCTCCCTGCGTCGTCAGCTCTTTTGAACTGGGTGATGCGACAAGGAGAAAGCTCCGCGATGCGATAAAAGACCACCTCGAATATCATGGAGAGATTGTTTTTGAGATTCAACAGGGATTATGCGGCATTGAATTGAAAACCGACGGGTACACCCTGGCGTGGAATATCAGCGAGTATCTTGATGAATTTGAAGAAAGGCTTACCCGCGTCTTTGAAGGCAAAGTGTATCCTGAGCCGGGGAAGGGCTGATGAAAGAAGAAGGTACATCACAAAGATTGGAAAGCATGCTGGGTGAAATGTTTTCTGCGGCCTATAAGACCTTGGAGGATCATCATCCCTCTTTTGATCCGGATGAGACTGGCAGGGTTGTGCAGGTGGCAAAGGGCATAGCGCGCATCAACGGTCTACCCAATGTAAGGTCGGATGAACTTGTTCGCTTCCCGGGAGATCGTCTTGGAATAGCCTTTAATCTGGAACCCGGGCAGGTCTCTGTCGTGATGCTCGACAGGAGTGAGGAAATTGAAACGGGCATGGAGGTGAAACGTACGGGGAGGATTGTTGATGTGCCTGTGGGCGAGGCCCTTTTGGGACGGGTTATCAATCCCCTTGGAAGGCCGCTCGATAACGGCCCGGAGATAGAAACCGGATTGCGCTATCCTGTTGAACGCGAGGCACCTGCTATCATGGACCGTGCTGCTGTGAGCGCACCCCTTCAGACCGGAATTCTTGCAATTGACGCAATGATACCCATAGGCAGGGGCCAGAGAGAGTTGATCTTCAGCGACCGGCAGTTGGGAAAGACCGCAATAATAATAGATACCATAATAAACCAGAAAGACAAGGATGTGATCTGTGTATATTGCTCAATAGGACAGCAGGGCTCGGGGACGGCAAAGACAATAGCGGATCTAAAAAGATGTGGCGCTTTTGACTATACTGTTGTTGTATCCTCGGCCGGTGACGAATCACCTGGTCTAAATTTCATAGCGCCATACGCAGCAACGGCAATAGCCGAATATTTTATGGAGAAGGGAAAAGACGTCCTCGTGGTCTATGATGATTTGTCCAGGCATGCCCGTTCCTACCGCGAACTCTCCCTGCTGTTGAGAAGGCCGCCTGCGAGGGAGGCATTTCCCGGCGATATCTTCTACATCCATTCCCGCATGCTTGAAAGGGCCACTCATCTCACACCTGAAAAGGGAGGAGGTTCGATTACCGCGCTTCCTGTGGTCGAGACCGAGGCCCAGAATATTGCAGCCTATATACCGACAAACCTGGTATCAATTACAGACGGACAGATTTATCTCACTCCGAAATTGTTTCAAGAGGGGGTCCTTCCTGCCATAGATGTGGGAAGGTCGGTTTCCCGCGTCGGGGGAAATGCACAACTGCCCGCCTATAGGGCTGTAGCCGGAGATTTGAAGCTGGCTTACGCGCAGTTTGAGGAACTGGAGATATTTGAAAGATTTTCCACCAGGCTGGACGAGGAAACCAAGAAGGCGCTGGAGCGGGGCCATATAATAAGGGAGGTGTTAAGACAGCCACAATATTCGCCTATTCCGGTTGCCGAACAGATTGCTCTATTGCTAGCAGTAACAGAGGGCACCCTGGATTCAGTTCCGCTTTCTGAGATTGGAAATGCGGGTTTGAAGATAAGACAAGCTGTTACAAATCATCTGCCGGATATTTGTTCAAAAATTCTCTCAGGTGGTGTGTTAACTGAAGACGACAAGAAAAGGATGCTCGAGGTAAGCCTGCGGCAGGCGGCACTATTCGCTGATAAGGCGACACGTGGAGGCGATAATGGAGTCGCTTGAGGTGATAAAGAGGAAGATGCGGGCCACGGAATCGCTTCGCTCCATAGTAAAGACCATGAAAATACTCGCCGCCGTCAGCATCAGACAGCATGAGAAGGCCCTGCGGTCACTTGAGGAATTCAACAGGACTCTCGAAATGGGTCTGCAAGTGGTGCTCAAGTCCTATGAAAAAAAAGAAGAGAAACAAGCAGAAGCCGTAGATAATCTGAGGACTGCCGCTGTGGTGTTCGGTTCCGACATGGGCATGTGCGGACAGTTTAATGAGACAATATCCGCCTTTGCAGCCGGAAATATGGAACCGGAAAAGGACAGGATAACTGTAGTAATGGCGGTTGGAGAAAAGGTCATGACACGGCTTGATGATCATGGCCTCAGGCCGAAAGAGTTGATGTCATTTCCGGCGATGCTTTCGGCAGGCATAGAGCCGCTCTTGCAGGAACTCATCTTTAAAATTGAAAGGTGGCGGGATGAGCTTAAAGTAGACAAGGTCATACTCTTCTACAATAGGCCTGCCCAAGAGAAGCTTTCTTATCTGCCACACTTACATGTTTTGCTCCCTGTTTCTGACGGATATCTTAATTCTCTGAGAGAGAAAAAATGGGAGTCTGTAAGCATGCCTGTATATAAAATGGATCGGGATGAACTATTTAACTCTTTGATCAGAAATCACCTCTATGTTTCGTTGTACAGATCTTTTGTAGAGTCGCTGACGAGCGAAAACGCGGCGAGACTGGCGTCAATGGAGACAGCGGAAAGACACATAGATGACAGGCTTGATGAACTGAAAAGGATATATAATGAGGAGAGGCAGGACCAGATCACGTCCGAGCTCCTGGATATCATCGCCGGATTTGAAACCCTGGCCGAGGAAAAAGGGCCATTCACAAAATAAACGCCCCTTTATTCAATGGGAAATGCGCCTGCCTTTTAACTCTGCAATTTAGCCCTCTGTTTTAGATAGGCATCCATAAACATATTGACGTCTCCGTCCATCACCCTTTCCAGATTCCCCACCTCAACATTTGTCCGATGGTCCTTGACCAGTCTGTAAGGGTTGAATACATAAGACCTTATCTGCCTGCCCCAGCCGATCTCGTCCTGGGAATCGTGGCGCTCCTGTTTTTTTTCATCCAATTTGGCCTTCTCAAGATTATAGAGCTTTGCCATCAGCACCTTCATGGCCATATCTTTGTTACGATGCTGTGATTTTTCGTTCTGGCACTGGACAACGATTCCAGTGGGCAGATGGGTAATTCTTATGGCGGAACTGGTCTTGTTGACATGCTGTCCACCAGGTCCGCTTGCACGGAAGGTGTCTATGCGAAGGTCTTTGTCTTCTATATTGACCTTGATATCCGTATCTACCTCTGGAAGCACCGAGACGGATGCAAAAGATGTGTGTCTCCTGCGTGTGGCGTCAAAAGGCGATACCCTGACCATGCGATGAACACCGTGCTCAGACTTCAGATATCCATAGGCGTAAGGCCCGATTACATTGAAGGTCACGTTTTTTATCCCTGCCTCGTCTCCCGGCAGGTAGTCCATTACCTGGACCTTCATCGCCTTTTCCTCGCTCCATCTGGTGTACATCCTAAAGAGCATTTCCACCCAGTCCTGGGCCTCGGTGCCGCCTGCGCCGGCATTGATGGCGACGATTGCGTTTCGTCTGTCGTCCGGCTCTCCAAACAGAGACAAAAATTCCAGGTGATTGACTTCTTCCTGAAGTTTGGCAATGTCTTTTTGGATTTCTTTTATGGTTGATTCGTCATCTTCTTCTGCCGCGATTTCCGCCAGTATCCTGGCGTCTTCGGCCTCACGGTGAAATCTGTTCCACTGATCTACTTGCTCACACAGACATGAGCGCTCCTGGCCCAATCGGGATATCTCTTCCTGGTCTTTTTGCCAGAAGTCGGCTCCAGCCATGATATTTTCAATTTTTGCAAGCTCTTGCTCCTGCTTGGCCAAGTCAAAGATGACCTCTGAGTTCATCTAATTGATGCGAGATGTGATCAATTCTGGAAATGATTTCATCGTACATGTCTGTTCTCCTGTTATGGGTTACGAGTCAATGTCATTAACTCAAAAATATCGAATATCGAACAAGGAATTTCGAATGAAGAAATAACGAGTTGAAATAAATTGAAGACTCATTACTTCGATATTCGATATTTATTATTCAATATTCTGCGATTCAAGACACTTCTCTCATGGTGACAAGTTCAAAATAAAAAGGGACACATTAACCACCAGGCTATTATCATATCCAAGATTCTTTATTCCGGCTCCTGGATTCTGACCTCTTTCTCCTAGGCTGCTAAATCACCATATTACCCGATATTAGCGCGTTAGACAAGTCATTAGAGCGTTCTCAACCCTTGTTTCCTGCGCATCAGGCAGACAAGGCACTTTGCAAACGAGACCGCCAGTAGGGACAGGGCAAATACATCACCAAACCGCGCATAAAATGACGGGGGTTTCTCTGAGATATTTAGGGATGCCTCTAGGACCTCTTCAGTAAACAGATCTCCGCGGCTTATTATGCTGCCATCCGGTCCTATATAGGCGCTGAAGCCGGTGTTGGCCGCGCGTATCATCGGCATTCTGTTCTCCACAGCACGAAACACACTCATGGCCAGGTGTTGATAAGGCGCGCTTGTCTTACCGAACCATGCATCGTTTGTAATGGTTACAAGGAGATTGGCCCCGTTTCTTGCGTGTGCCCTGGCAACTTCAGGGAATATGGCCTCAAAACAGATAAGCACACCTATGGCCATTCGATCGCACCTGAGAGTGGCCACTTCATCTCCTTGGGCAAAATCCCCGGCCGCAGGAACCAGACGATTGATAAAAAAGAGTAGGCGTTTTAAAGGCACATATTCGCCGAAAGGAACAAGATGTACCTTGTCGTAATATTTGATATCGTTTTCAGCGCAGATCAGGTAGGCCCTATTATAGTAATCAACTGCATCTCCTGTCTGCTTGTATGCAGGAGAGCCGAAGATCAGGGCGGAGGCTGATTCTTTTGCCGTCGAGACCACTTCTTGCGACAGCACGTCGCCGTCTTGGAAAAAAAACGGCACAGCAGTCTCCGGCCATACGATCAGCTCGGGCCTGAAATCATTTACCGACCGTGTGAGCCTTTGATACAATGCCACCGTTGCAGCCTGATATGCGGGGTCCCATTTCAGCGATTGATCAATATTTCCCTGTATAATTGCAGCCCTGACCGGTTGACCGACATGGTGCCGTCTCTGTCCGGCAAGCCGATAATGGCCATAAGCAAGAGCGGCTATGATCATCAATGTTATTATCGGCGCCTCCCATTTAAGAGCCCCACGGTTTATCTGCCTCGAAGACCTTTTAAACAGGCGGCAAATGACGCCGTAGGCCAGTCCGTTTACAAGCACAATCAAAAAGGACAGCCCATATACGCCGAAGATATCGGAACTCTGTATTATGCTAAGGTGACTGTATTGGGTATAGCCCAGAAGGCACCATGGAAAACCTGTTAAAAACATCGCCCGGATATATTCGAGGCCGACCCACAGGCTGCCTGTGAAGAGAGTAAAAAAATATGATTTTTTTAAAAAGGGGATAAAATAAGAAAAAGTCGCAACATAGAGTGCCATGTAAAGACAGAGCAAAAGGCAGATGATCGTACTCACCACGATATTAAGGTTACCATATCTTCCAAGGACAACGACTATCCAGTAGACCAGGGTGAGATAGTGGACAGCCCCTGCAATAAAACCCAACCTGAATGCCTGGGCCGGAGCTTGATCTTCAAGGCATTTAAAAAGTGGTATTAGGGCGAACCATGCAATGAAAGACAGATCAACCGGTGGAAATGACAGGGTCAGCAATAGGCCTGAAGCGATGGCCAAAAATATCCCTGGCAGGGAAAAGGCAATTCCTTTTTGATATTTTGTTAAATTTTTATAAGACTTATTCATTTATTTTAATCCTATAATACAAGAAGAATGACTCGTATGAATCTTTAACCCCTCGAGGATGTAAAGTCAATGACATTAGGTTGAACTGTGGCATGATTTTTGAATTAAATTAAGGGATTAATTCATTTTGAATCGCCGCCTAATAGCGGGTCGGATATCGGAGGGTATAGAATGTCATTGCGTTTAAAGGTCCTTTTGATTCTATGTTCCATTCTTATTGTATTTGTCGGCATTGAGTACATAGTACTCAAAAAGGTCGTCTATCCACGTTTTGTAGAGTTGGAAGACAGTGAGGCAAAAAAGGACATCCAACGCTGCGTGCAGGCAATTGAAGGGAACATCCACCATATGGACTCCCTTTGCCATGACTGGTCTTCCTGGGACGATACATACGAATTCATCCTTGACAGGAACAAAGGTTATATCAAATCAAATCTTGCTGCTGATACATTTGTCAGCAACGGCTCAAATATGATCTGTCTGTTTAACACAAAGGGGGAGCTTGTCTGGGGTGAAATCCGGGATCCTAAAAGCGGCGGACTCATTGAACTTAGCGGTTTTTCTCTGCCCGAATTCTCAAAAAATCATCCTTACTTGTTCCTTGGGCAAAAGGGGAGTCATTCTGTTGACACTGCGGCCAGGGGAATTATTATGACCGGTCATGGGCCAATGATGGTATGCTCCAGGCAGATCCTCACCACCAATAATGAGGGGCCGTCCAGGGGCTGGGTCATTATGGGCAAGTTCCTCGATCAAGAGGCTGTGGATTCCCTGGTTGAGCAGACCCATGTAAAGTTCTGCTTTTGGAGTCTTAAAAATAGAGGGCTTATTCCTGATGAGGGCAACAAATCTTTTGAAAAAATAACCCCGGAAAATCCCATCCATATTGAAAATTGCTCTAATGATTTTCTTCATGTATACACTGTCTTTTCTGATATCTCAGGAGGGAGCGGCATATTACTCATGGCGGATGTGGCAAGAGACATCACTAAAAAGGGAAGGGCGACAACACAAATTGCGAGCTTGTCTGCCGTGAGTATGGGCGTCATCATTTTGGCGGCATTGCTGGTATCACTGCAATTGATTGTCCTGATGCCCATTACAAGACTTAAAAAACATGTAATCAAAATAGGAAAGAGCAATGATCTGTCCGAGCGGGTGGAGGTGCAGTCAAAGGACGAGATCGGAAGGCTTGGACTGGAATTCAACAGCATGGCCGAAAAGCTGGCCGCTGCCCGTACCAGGCTTATTGAGCAATCATATAAGTCAGGGATTGCAGAGATGGCCGCAGGCATCCTGCACAACATCAGAAATATCTTAAATCCCATGTCAGGTCAAATTGCAGCGATTTGGGACAAGCTTAGCAATGCGCCCCTTGCCAACATCGAGCGTGCGGCCGAAGAGTTGAATGGAGAAGGTCTTGATGTACACAGGGAACAATCCCTTGTCCGCTACATAAGGCTTGGCAGTGTCAATCTGACAAAACTGATACGGGAAGCGGCTGAGCAGATCCAGAAGCTTAAGAATCATATATCCCAGATCGAAGAAATACTTTCACATCAGGACAGATTGAGCCGGGCGGAACGGGCCATTGAATCCCTGCGCCTGACGGAGATCATGAGGGAGGCTGTAAACCTGATGCCGCAAAACCTCCAGTCAGCGGCCCTGATTGAAGTCAATCCGGATATTGCTCAACTGCCTGCGATATTGGGGGAACGGATTGTATTGATCCAGGTCTTCTCAAACCTGTTAAACAACGCTGCGGAATCTATCATCAGGTTTGGCGGCAATCCAGGAAAAATCTCCATTGACGCCAGGCTGGAAGACTCTGTAAATAAAAAGTTCATCCGTACGGAAATCCGCGACAACGGCGAGGGCTTTGATCAGAGTTCCATGACAAGGCTTTTTGAAAGGAATTTTTCAAAAAAGGGTCTAGAGAGCTCTGGTATCGGTCTTCACTGGTGTGCTAATGTCGTATCCGCCATGGGAGGTGAGATTTCTGCGCAAAGCGACGGCATAGGTAAGGGAGCCGGTGTTCATCTGAGGATGCCCGTGGCTATGGAATATGATCTGGAACCAGGCAAGGAAACAACTAATGACCGAGACAGATAATCTCCCTTTGTTTAAAATACTTGTAGCAGACGATGAGCCCTCTACACTTGCCATGTACAAAGGTGTGCTATCGCCTGAATGCATTGGCGAGAATGGCCTGTTGGAGTTGAATGCGCTGGAGACGGAACTATTCGGAAAATACACCTCAATATTTTTGCCTCCGTCGTATGAACTGGTTATGTGTTCTCAAGCCGATGAGGTGGTTGACGCGGTAAAGGCGTCTTTGAAAGACAATCGTCCCTTTGCCATCGCCTTTCTGGATGTCCGGATGCCGCCCGGGCCGGACGGCGTGTGGGCCGCGGAACACATCAGGAAACTGGATAAGGATGTGGAGATAGTAATAGTCACCGCCTTCTCCGACATTGACTCCAAAGACATCAGTCGCAGGGTCCCTCCTGCGCATAAGCTGCTTTATATACAAAAGCCCTTTCATCCCCAGGAAATCCGGCAATTCACATCGGCTTTATGCGCAAAGTGGCGTCTGGAGCGTGACCTTCAGGTCTATAGAAGTAATCTGGAAAAACAGGCCCAGAAGCGCACCCTGGAACTCTCGGCAGTCAATAGACAACTTGAGCTGGAGATTGCAGAGCGCAGGAAGAGCGAAGAGAGGTATCGCACCTTGGTGGAGCTTACCAGTGACTGGATCTGGGAGACCGATGAAAATCTGGTTATTACTGAGGCTGATCCTAAGGTAAAGGCACTATTGGGATATGATCCTGATGAAATTGTCGGAAGGCCTTTGAGTTGTCTCATCTCCGAAGATGATGCCGAAAGAACAATGGTCCATGTGACAAGCAACCGAGGCCCGTTTAGGGGATTTAGAAGCAGTAAGATCCACAAAGACGGCAGACGACTGGTGATTGAGACCAGCGGCATGCCTGTTTGGGACGGAAGCCGTATTGTTGGCTACAGGGGTCTTGATACCGACGTCACCGCAAAGGTCCGGGCGGAAAAAGAAAGACAGGAGCTGGAAAAGAAACTGGCAAGGGCGGAAAAGATGGAAGCCGTAGGCGCGTTGGCGGCCGGTGTGGCTCATGACCTTAATAACATCATGACCGGCATCATTGGTTATCCCGATTTGATACTGAAAGGGATTTTAAAAGACAGCCCCTTAAGAGATCTGGTTACCAATATAAAAAAATCAGGAGAAAAGGCCGCCGCGATTGTAGATGATCTGCTGACTCTTTCAAGGCGCGGGGTCCCCGTCAATGAGGTGGTCAATATAAATGCCGTTATCACAGAATACCTTGATAGCCCGGAATGTCAAAAGCTCAGGGCGTTTCATCCCGGCGTTGAAGTGGAAAGATATCTCGACCCGTTAGCTCCGAGCATTTCAGGTTCTCCCATACATATCTACAAGACCGTCATGAATATGGTCTCAAATGCGGCAGAGGCGATTACCGGGAGCGGTAGGGTTTCAATATCAACAAGAGGTCGCTATATTGGGGAGCCCCTTGATGTAGATGAAGATATGAAGGCGGGCGATTATTCCATTCTTGAAATAACAGATACAGGCATGGGTATCCCACCCGAGGATATTTCCAAGATATTTGAGCCATTTTACACCAAGAAGAAGATGGGCAGGAGTGGTACAGGTCTGGGCATGGCAGTTGTGTGGGGCACAGTGAAAGACCACAACGGCCATATAGAGGTTAAGAGCATTGTGGGAAAAGGTACGACATTTACTCTGTATTTCCCTGTTGCGGGGCCAGGGGCGTCTCATGACCGGTCAAAGGCTTAATTATCAGAATATATCGGCAAAAGCGAAACCATCCTGGTTGTAAGTGATCAGGAGGATCAGACGCTGGGAGTAACGACCAAGAATGAACTTGGCGGATAGAGAGTTTGTTCTACACCCAATCCTCAACTCCCAACCCGCAACGCGCTCCGAAAAAGTTTTCAGGACAACTCAGTCTGTGGCCTGGATTTAATGATAATCTCGTCTATTTTTCTCTGGTCGGCCTTTTTAATTGTAAATTCCAGGTGATCGAGGACAACCTTTTCATCCACCCCCGGTATCCTCCCCAGCAGGTGAATAATAAGGCCCCCGACAGATTCAAAATCCCCTTCCGGCAGATTGATGTTTAGATAATCTTTGAGCTTTTCGGCCGCAAGCCTGGCGTCAACCAGCAGAGTTTCCTCATCAAGGGCCGTCAGGAGTGCCGGCTCCTCATCATGTTCATCCATTATCTCGCCGACGATCTCTTCAAGGATGTCCTCTATGGTGATTATGCCGGAGGTGCCGCCGTACTCGTCTGTTACAATGGCCAGATGGGTCTGCCTCTGTTTGAGATCCCTCAGCAATTGTCCGACTTTCTGTGTCTCAGGCACAAAGTAGGGCTCCCTCAGGATCTGAGGGGGGATCTTTGAAGCAGGGTCTTCACTGAATAATTTTAAGAGGTCTTTGGCATGGAGTATGCCTATTATCTCATCAATATTGTCTTTGAAGATAGGTATCCTGGTATGGCCGCAATCATTGACCAATCGGATTACCTCCCCAAGGGTCGAATCGGCAGGGGCCGAAGAGATCTCCGTGCGGGGGATCATTATGGAATGGACCCTTGTTTCTTTTAAATCCAGAACGCCATGGACCATATCGGATTCTTCATCGGTGATAAGGCCCCTGGCCTGTCCTTCGTCCATGAGATCATTAATTTCTTCTGTGAGATTGTCGAGATCGTTGACAGGGGATTTCTTTCTTACAAGTGACTTGATAAAGGCGATAATTCCATGTGTTGAATCATCTTCCAATGGTTTAGAACTCCTCGCAGCCAGCCTATTTGAGAATTTACAGAATTCAATAAAATAATGTTATTTCGATACACCCGCGATGTCAAGATTTTTGCCCGTAATGCAATCAAACTTCAAATACTTCTTGACTGCTATTATTAAAGATAATATGTTAATCGCCTTACTTAATGCGATATGAGCGGGCATAGCTCAGTTGGTAGAGTACAAGCTTCCCAAGCTTGGTGTCGCGGGTTCGACCCCCGTTGCCCGCTCCAGTTGTGTTGGTGAGAATGTGTGTTTCCCGCCCCTTTTTGAGGTTATCAGACGGCTCGACCGGCTGGTCTACTTCGAATTGCGGACATCGCGGAGGCTTTTTTGCTCCTTTAGGGAACAAAAATAAAGGCTTTCTATGTTTTTGTGCAACTTCGAAGCGGGCGTGAATGCCCGCTTTTTTTGTGTATGGGTTTAACGGCTATGTCAGACTCTGCTGATTTGGGTATCCGAAAGTTAACGGAATTCATAGCGCCTGTGCTTGATGAGATGGGTTTTGAGCTGATTGATGTGGAATATGTTTCCGAGCATGGAAGGTGGGTGCTTAGGATATACGCCGACAAAGAAGGCGGAATAACACTGGATGACTGTGCTCATGTCAGCAGAGAGGTCGGAGTACTGATTGATGTAAAAGACATTATAAAAAATGAATATGTGTTGGAGGTGTCCTCGCCGGGTCTTAACCGGCCGCTTAAAAAAGAAAAGGATTTCCTTTGGGCCGTAGGGAAAAAGATCAAGGTCAGGACCACCGCTGTTGTTAATGGACACCGTCGTTTTACGGGATATTTAAAAAAATTTGAGGAAAATGTCCTGCATATAAAAATAGATAATGATGTCTTTATGTTGCCTTTTAAAGATATTGAAAAGGCCAATGTGGTTTATGAGTTTAATGGTTAGCAGTCAAATGGAAACCCATATCCCCTAACCTTTGTCGGAGTATACGATATGATTTCAGAACTATCACGGATGATTGACCAGGTAAGCAGGGAAAAAGGTGTTGAAAGAGAAGTGCTTATTGGCGCCCTTGAAGAGGCTATGAAGGCGGCTGCCAAGAAAAAATACGGTCCGGACTATGACCTTGAGGTCAACTTCAATGAAGATCTTGGCGAGATAGAGGTTTTTGAGTTCAAAGAGGTGGTTGAAAATGTTGAACTGGAACACCTCCAGGTTTCTCTGGAAGAGGGCCGGAAGCTGGACCCTGATGTGGAATTGGGTGACAGCCTGGGCATCAAGATGGACACAAACGCCCTGGGCAGGATTGCCGCCCAATCCGCCAAACAGGTGATCATGCAGCGGCTGAAAGAGGCGGAAAGGGATATTGTATACGATGACTTTAAGGACAGACAGGGCGAGATTATAAACGGAATCGTGCAGCGCTTCGACCGGGGGGCGATCATTGTCAACTTGGGTCGTACTGAGGGGGAATTGCCTGCAAGAGAACAGATACCAAGGGAGACCTATAAACAGGGAGATCGTATCAGGGCTTATATACTGGATATAAAACACTTCAGCCGAGGTCCCCAGGTGATCCTGTCAAGGACACATCCCAACCTGGTTGCATGCCTGTTTGAAAATGAGGTCCCTGAGATCTCCGAGGGCATTGTTCAGATCATGCAGGTTTCCAGAGACCCGGGCAGCAGGAGCAAGATTGCCGTCGTATCAAAAGATTCCGATGTTGACCCGGTGGGGGCCTGTGTAGGCATGAAGGGTTCCAGGGTACAGGCGGTTGTGCAGGAACTGCGTGGGGAAAAAATTGATATAGTGCCCTGGGATCCTGATGCAGCCAAGTTTATATGCAATGCCTTGGCACCGGCAGAGGTTATAAGGGTGATTGTTGATGAGGAAAAACACGCAATGGAAATTGTCGTGCCCGATGATCAGTTGCCGCTCGCTATAGGCAAGAAAGGTCAAAACGTCAGGTTGGCGTCAAAACTGACCGGCTGGCGGCTGGATGTATTGGGTGAGACAAATTACAACCAGGCCCTTAAGGACGGTTACAGGTCTCTTCTTGATCTGCCGGGGGTGGGGGCCAAGAGGGCGTCCGAGCTTTATGACATAGGTTTCAGATCGGTAGAGGATGTTGCGAGTGCTATACCTGATGACCTTCTTGCTGTCCAGGGGCTGGGAAAGGAAAGGGCGCAAAAGCTGATCGAAAATGCGGTTGAATACATAAAAAGAAAGAAGACGGAACCTGAAAATCAAGATCCGGTCCGTGACGAATATGTCTCTGATCAGGACGGAGATACAGCAACTGATGAGTAAACATAAGGGATATGCACCTGTAAGGACATGCATATCCTGTGGGGCCAGGAATAACAAGAAGAAGATGATTAGACTGGTATTGGATGATGACGGGTTTGTGGTCCGTGATGTTGATGGAAAGGGGCGTGGCAGGGGTGCTTATGTATGCCCCGACATCGCCTGCTTGCGGGCCGTGCCCAAAGGTAACAAGCTGAGCAGGGTTTTCAGAAAGAATGGCCTGATCAGGATTCATCCGGATCTGAATGTCTGAACTATAAATCGGCTGTTGAAAATTGAAATATTAAATACTTCGGGGGGAGTATATGGCAAAAGTCAGGGTTTATGAATTGGCTAAAGAGCTTAATATTGACAGCAAGACTCTTGTTGACAAGCTCCAATCCAGCGGGATGAATGTCAAAAACTATTTGAGCACCATGGATGAGGCTGACATAAAGAGGGCCAGGGATATTGTCTCTGGTGTCAAATCAAAGGTCGTGGAAGAAAAGCGGGTCAAGCCCACAGTCATCCGCCGCAGAAAGATGGTAAAGGCGCAGGAAGAGGTACATGAGGCAGAGCATGAAGAGGAGACCCCGGAAGGAAAGATCGTACCACAGCCTGAATTGACCGTGGCAGAAGTCGTAGAACCCCAGGCCCCTGTTATCCCGGTGGAACCCTTGAAAGCGGTCGAACCCAAGCCCCAAGTCAGACCTGCCCCCCCGGTCCAAGGGCCTATCCCAGCCGAAAAGCCTGCCCCCTCGGCCGAGGAAATCAGTGTTGAGGCAGAGGCAGCCGAAGAAAAACAGGAGGTAGAGATCCCTGCCGAAAAAGGGGTTGAACCAAAGGTTGAAGCAAAACCCAAACCAAAGAAGCTGAAAAAGAAAAAAATGGATCGGCCTGCAAGGATAATCAGGGCGGCCACTGTTATGGCAAAAGAGACTGTGACAGAAGCGGAGGAAGAAGAAGAGGTCGAGCAACCAGTTGTCAGCGCCCATGAAATTCGTCCGAAGCCATTGCAGCCTTTTGAGATTGCAGCAGGAATAGTGGAAGAAGAGGAAGAAGAAGATTTAGTAAAGCTTGAAAAAGGTAAAAAAGGTAAGAAAAAGGAAACGATAGAAATTGAAAAAAGAGGTAAATATCGTTTCAGGAAAAAAGAAGTCTACGAACGGGCAGATCTTTATGAAGATCGTGGAATTGTCCGCAAGGGAAAGAAGCCTGGTAAAAAGGCCAAGGCGGAGGCGATAAGGGGGAAGCAGACGGAAATCACCGTCCCCAAGGCTATTAAGAGGAGGATCAAGGTCCCGGAATTCGTTACGATATCTGAACTGGCCAAGGCCATGGGGACCAAGGCGGCGGAGTTGATCAAGTCCCTTTTGGGCATGGGACATATGGCCAATATCAATCAGTCAATTGACTTTGAGACTGCATCGGTCCTCTCTGATGAATTCGGCTATGAGCTTGAACTTGATACCTTTACTGAGGTGGATCTTATCGCGGAAAAGGAAGACATGCCCGAAGATATGAAATTCAGGCCACCTGTTGTCACCATTATGGGCCACGTTGACCACGGAAAAACACTGCTACTGGACTACATCAGGAAATCAAACATCATCAGCGAAGAGTCAGGTGGGATAACCCAGCACATTGGGGCCTATTATGTCAGCGGCGAGCACGGCGATATAGTATTTTTGGACACCCCGGGCCACGAGGCATTCACCGCAATGAGGGCAAGGGGTGCACAGGTAACTGATATTATTGTCCTGGTTGTGGCTGCCGATGATGGTGTAATGCCCCAGACCAAAGAGGCCATTGATCACGCCCGGGCAGCCAATATTCCAATAGTGGTTGCTATAAACAAGATTGATAAGCCGGATGCAAATTCGGATAAGGTCAAAAGAGACCTGGCCACAGTCGGTGTCGCGGCAGAAGACTGGGGTGGGGATACACTGTTCGCTGCGGTTTCGGCAAAAACCGGTCAGGGCGTTGATGAACTTCTGAACCTGATATTGCTCCAGGCAGAGATGTTGGAGCTGGCGGCCAATCCCAACAAGCCGGCCAAGGGTACGGTTATTGAGGCAAAGCTTGATAAGAACAAAGGCCCGGTAGCTACGGTGCTGATTAAGGGGGGCACACTCAGACCGGGTGATTATTTCATATGCGGGGAAAATTTTGGCCGGGTAAGGGCGATGAACAATCATCGAGGCAAGAAGATGCTTGAGGCAGGTCCATCGGTACCGGTTGAGATATACGGCATTTCCGGGGTCCCTATGGCGGGCGATGAGTTTATCGTGGTCCATGATGAAAGGACAGCAAAGCAGATCTCAGAACACCGTAAGCAGGCGACCAAGGACATGGAAAAGGCCAAAAAGGGCGTGGTCAGCCTGGAAGACCTTTTTGAGAGGATAAAGGACGGCAATGTAAAGGAACTCAACATCATATTAAAGACTGATGTCCAGGGTTCTCTCGAGGCCTTGGGTGATTTGCTTGTCAAGCAGAGCACAAAGGAAGTCAAGCTGAATATAATCAGGATGGCCACTGGCGGCATCACCGAGTCTGATGTAATGCTGGCCAGCGCCTCAAACGCGATAATCATCGGGTTTAACATCAGGGCCAATCCGCGTGTGTCTGAATTGGCGAAGAATGAAAAGATTGATATCCGGTATTACGATGTCATTTATGATGCGGTTAAAGACATCCGTGCTGCAATGACAGGGCTACTTGAGCCGGTCTTCAAGGAAAATGTCATTGGCCGGGCATTTATCAAAGAGGTCTTTCATGTCCCGAAGGTGGGATCTATTGCCGGATGCCAGGTCTCAGACGGACACATTGAGAGAAACGCCAAGGTGAGGTTATTGCGTGATGATGTCGTCATATTTGACGGCAGGATCTCATCATTAAGGCGCTTCAAAGACGATGTCAGGGAAGTCCAGTCAGGATATGAATGCGGAATAGGTCTGGAAAATTATAATGATATCAAACCGGGCGATGTATTTGAGGTCTATCAGATGGAGGAGGTGGAGGCGCATTTGTAACCGTCTACGGGTTAAGTGTTACAAGTCAATGTCATTAGCTTAACGAGTCTAAGTAAGCGAAAGAATTTGAACCGCGGAATATCGAACAAGGAATGTAGAATGTCGAAGTAATGAATCGCCTTTTTTTCTTAAGTCCTTACTTCTTCGTTCTTAATTTCTTGTTCGATAGTGGATATTCCCTTAGGTTAATGACATTGGGTTATGGGTTGTGCGGGTTTATTACAATGGTGGTGGGCACCTTGAAAATAGAATTTCTGCTGGTTGAGAACAGATCGCTCAAGGGAAAGCGAAAGGTTGTCAGAAGCATGGTTGACAAGGTCAAAGCCAGGTTCAATGTGTCAATTGCAGAGGTGGGCTCCAATGACAAATGGCAGAAGATTGAGCTGGGGATCAGTGCCGTCGGAAATGACAGGAGACACATTGATTCCTCTCTCAGCCATGTCCTTGAATTCCTGGATTCCCTGTGCCTGGCGCAGATAGTGAACACACAATTTGAGATTATTAGCCTTTAATATCGAACGGAGATCGTAATGTTGGCCGGAAAGCGCGCCCTGAGGGTGGGAGACCAGATACTAAAAGAGATTTCGTATCTACTGATTGAAAAGGTTAAGGATCCCAGGGTCCGGGGGGTTACACTGACCGGCATAAAGCTCAGCAAGGATCTCAAAACGGCCAGGGTATTCTACAGCGTCATCGGTCAAAAGGATCAGATCGACAAGGCCCAGGCAGGCCTTGAGAGTGCCAGGAGTTTTATCAAAAGAGAGATTTCCCTTAGGATGGAGCTAAGGTATACGCCGGAAATTATATTCAGCTACGATGCCTCGCTGGAAATCGGCAGCCATATGGAGAGGCTTTTTGATAAGTTAAGGTCTGATGAATCAAGAAAAGATAATGAGTAGTATAGCGCGCCTGTTAAAGGAAAACAGGCGATTTTTGCTTTTAACGCACAAGGATCCTGATGCAGACGGCATCGGTTCGATGCTCGCAATGGCAAAGGCCCTTCAAAACGCGGAAAAGGAGGTGGTGCTTTTTACTGAAAGGCCCGTGCTTGCCCCTGTGAACCTTTTACAAGGGAGCGAAAAGATCATTCAGGACTTTGCCCCGAAAAACGGTGAAATTGATGTAACCATAGTGCTTGATTGCGGGGACAAAGACAGGGTTGGAGGCCGCGAGGAGCACCTTATAAGATGCAGGCCCGTAATAAACATAGACCACCACGAGGTGCATGATTTATTCGGGGATTACAACCTGGTTGATCCCAAGAGTTCTTCAACGGGTGAACTGGTTTACAGGGTGATAAAAGAGGCAGGGTTTCCAATTGACGCAGATGTGGCAGAAAACATATTGGCCGCTATCCAGACCGATACAGGCTCATTCAGATACGACAACACCACCTCGGCTTCATTCAGGATCGCAGCCGAGATGATGGAAATGGGGGCAAGCCCCAGACAGATATTTCTCAAGATGACCGAAGAATACAGTCTGCCCAGGATTAAATTGCTGGAGATGGCCCTTGGTGTCATGGAATTTTACAAAGAAGGCAGGATAGGTATGGTGACCCTTTCTGCCGAGATGTTTGAAAAATGCAAGGCCCAACCGGAGGACAGCGACAAGTTTGTAGATTATCTGAGATCCGTTTCAGGTGTGGAGATGGCGGTATTGGTCCGGGAGACAGGCAAAGACTGTTACAAGTTCAGCATGAGGTCAAACAGCACGGTAAATGTCGCCCGATTGGCCTGCCTGTTCGGCGGAGGGGGTCATGCCAAGGCGGCAGGCTTTGAGTGTCATAGGTCTATCGGTGCCCTGAAGAAAGATTTTTTGAAAGAAGCGGGAAGACTCCTGGGTGACATATCAAACTGACGGTATACTCCTGATTGACAAGGATGAGGGTGAAACCTCCTACGATGTCGTCAGAAAGGTGAAATCGGCTCTGGATATCAAAAAGGTGGGGCACGCGGGTACACTTGATCCCTTTGCGACAGGGCTGTTGATTATACTTATCGGCCAGGGGACAAAGCTTTCATCCTTTATAATGTCCAATAAAAAGTCCTACGTTGCCACTCTGAGGCTCGGGACTGAGACAGACACCCTGGACAGGACGGGCAAGGTGATTAAGACAAGCACCGTCCCTGAGCTTAGTAAGGAATATATCCGAGAAAAGGTTTGTGCATTTCAGGGAGAAATCGAACAGACCCCGCCGGTTTATTCGGCAATTAAGCTAAAGGGGGCGCGGGCATATAAACTGGCAAGACGTGGGGAGGAGGTTTTTCTTGAAAAGAGGAGGGTCTTGATATCGGCCCTTGATATTGTCTCAGTGTCCCTGCCGGATGTATGCCTTGAAGTGGAGTGCTCAAGCGGAACTTACATTAGGAGTCTCGCTGCTGACTTGGGGGTCTCTCTGGGTACGGGGGGACATCTTGTATCCCTTAGAAGAACGGCATGCGGTCCGTTCAGTGTTGATAAGGCCCAACGTTCGCGGGATGTAGGGCGGCAATCTTTTGAGACATTGCAGGAAGGAATGATTCCATTGATTTCAGTCCTTACATGGATACCGCAGATAGAGATAAGCCGGCCCATTGCAAAGGCCATAAGGCTGGGGAAGCGCTCAGCGCTTTCTGAGATTGTTCGGGATTTAAACCAGGATTGCGAGACCTCTGGATTGATTAAGCTAATATGTAGCGGTGAGCTTGTGGCTGTTTTAAAGGCAAACACAGGCAGGAGGGATGGTCATGGGAGGTTAGAGATATTAAGGGTGTTTTCATGATTTGTTATGTGAACTTTAAACCCTGAATTGTTTACCGTGTACCGAGAACCGTGCACCGTTTTTTTACACTTAATCCTCCCCGGTTTCAGGGGTGGTTGGTAGTTGATTTTGAACATTATTTTTTAGAGGAGGCACAAAGTGGTATTAACACCAGAAGCAAAAAAGGAGATTATAGATCAGTTTAAGCTAAGCGAAAAGGATACCGGTTCATCCGAGGTCCAGATAGCCTTGCTCAGCAACAGAATCACTTATCTTACAGAGCATTTTAAGCTCCATAAGAAGGATCATCATTCCCGCCGGGGGCTGTTGAAACTTGTCGGCCAGAGAAGGAGGCTCCTCAACTATCTGATGAAAAAGGACGTTGAAAGATATCGAAAGGTTATTAAGGACTTGGGTATCAGGAAGTAGGAATGAAGCAGCAGGGTTGCAAACGTCCTGATGGGAGGTCAGTTGAGCATATAAACCGGTGACGATACATTACCAATATACAAAGTGAAAGGACAGACAAACTAATGATCAAGAGTTGTTCAATTAATATTAACGGCGAGACCCTGGTAGTGGAAACAGGCCGCATTGCCAAACAGGCAAGCGGTTCTGTCACTGTTACATTCGGTGAGACGGTGGTCCTGGTGACCGCTGTAGCAACGGATGAAGTTAGGGAAGGGATAGATTTTCTTCCCTTGACTGTAGAATATCAGGAGATGTCCTATGCCGGCGGTCGTATACCGGGGAATTTCTTTCGCAGAGACATGGGTAGACCCAGCGAGGGTGAGACATTGATCTCCAGGTTGATAGACAGGCCCCTAAGGCCCCTGTTCCCGGACAATTACCACTATGAGACCCAGATAATCGCATCGGTTCTATCCACTGACAAGGAAAACGAGGCCGATGTGATGGCGATGCTCGGCGCATCCGCCGCACTTGAGGTCTCAGACATACCGTTTTTGGGGCCGGTTGCAGGGGTTCGTGTAGGCAGGGTGAACGGACAATTTGTCACCAACCCCACTATCAGTCAACAAAAGGAGAGTGATATTGATCTGATTGTGGCATGCAATCGTGCCGGTATCGTAATGGTCGAGGGCGGGAGCAGTTTCGTGACCGAGGCGGACATGATTGAGGCCATTTTTTATGGTCAGGAGGCCGCAAGACCCATGCTGGAAATGCAGGAAGAGCTCAAAAGGGCGGTCGGCAAACCAAAGAGGATTATCCCGGCCAAGATCACAGATGAATCCATGCTGGCCAAGGTTGCGGAGGTTGCCTCTCCGCTTTTGAGTGAGGTAATCACTGTATCGGATAAGCTACAAAGACAGAAAAAGGCCAAAGACGTGGGAAATGCAGTTGTTGCGGCCCTTTCAGAAACCTTTGAGGCCCCTGAATCTGAGGTTATTGAGGCGGTGCATGATCTTGAAAAAAAGATGGTCCGCCGGATGATACTGGATGAGGGCAAAAGGATTGACGGACGTTCCTTTACTGATGTCAGACCGATAGAGTGTCTGGTCGGTATCTTACCCCGTGTCCACGGATCAGCCCTGTTTACGCGCGGTGAAACCCAGACCATAGTATTGACCACCTTGGGCACGGAGCGGGATGAACAGAGGATGGATACCATTTACGGAGAGCAGTTCCGGTCGTTTATCCTTCATTACAATTTTCCGCCTTACAGCGTGGGCGAGGTAAAGAAGCTGGGCGGCCCCGGAAGGCGTGAGATCGGGCACGGGGCCCTGGCAAGACGGGCCCTTGTGCCGGTGATGCCTGAAAAAGAAAAATTCTTGTACTCTGTAAGGGTTGTTTCAGAGGTGCTTGAGTCCAACGGGTCTTCATCTATGGCCAGTGTCTGCGGGGGGACACTTTCTCTCATGGACGCCGGCGTTCCGATAAAAGAGGCGGTTGCAGGTGTCGCCATGGGACTTGTCTCAGAAGGAGACAAGGTGGTGGTCCTCACTGATATAATAGGGGATGAAGATCACTATGGCGACATGGACTTTAAGGTGACGGGGACCGAGAGCGGTATCACCGCCCTCCAGATGGATATCAAGATAAACGGCATTACAAGACAGATTATGCAAAAGGCCCTCGATCAGGCAAGGGAGGGGAGAATCCACATACTTTCCGAAATGAATAAGGCCATAGCCAAACCCAGGGGTGAAATATCAGAGTATGCGCCTATCATCACTACGATAAAGATCAAACCGGAGAAGGTGAGAATCCTTATAGGGCCGGGCGGAAAGACCATAAGGGAGATAACCAGCACCACTGAGGCCAGACTGGACGTTGAAGACGACGGCACTGTAAACGTCTCCGGCACTGATAAAACTATTGTAGATAATGCGATCAGGATGATCAATGAACTCTTACAGGAGGCCGAGGTCGGTAAGCTTTACATGGGAAAGGTGGTTAAGATTATGGACTTCGGGGCCTTTGTAGAGATATTCCCCGGCACTGATGGTCTATTGCACATATCTCAGTTGGACAAGGAAAGGGTCAACAAGGTCACGGACATCCTTAAGGAGGGGGATGAGGTTTTGGTAAAGGTCCTGGAAGTGGATGATAACGGAAAGATAAGACTGTCACGAAAGGCCGCACTGGGAGAGACACTATAATAATGTACCATAAGACAGTTTTGGATAACGGTATAAGGATCATCTCCGAACAGTTGGATCATATGAAGTCCGTGTCCCTAGGTATCTGGGTGGATGTCGGCTCACGCGACGAAAAAGAGTCTGAAAACGGCATCTCCCATTTTATCGAGCATATGATATTCAAGGGGACGAGGAACCGCACCAGCTTTCAGATAGCCAAGGAGCTGGATGCAATCGGCGGGCTTTCCAATGCCTTCACCGGCAAGGAAAACACATGCTTTCATGCCAGGGTGCTTGGAAAACACTTTGGTATCCTGGCCGATATCCTGGCCGACATCTTTCTTAACTCGGTCTTTGACCCTGAAGACCTTGAGCGTGAAAGACAGGTGATCTTTCAGGAAATCAGTATGGTGGAAGACACCCCTGACGACAATATCCATGTACTGTTCAATCGCTTTTTCTGGATGGGTCATCCGGTGGGCTTTCCCATCCTGGGGACTATAGAGACTGTCTCAACCATTAATAAGGGCACCATCCTGAAACACATAAATGACTTCTACGTCCCTGAAAAGATTGTGGTTGCGGCCGCCGGCTCTGTAGATCATCAGACGCTGGTGTCGTACTTCAGACCATTGCTCGAACCGCTGAACAGGGGCAATTCAATGCACAATAGAACCATCCCGCCTTCCAACGGCGGGGTGTATATAAACAATAAAGAACTGGAACAGGTCCATATCTGTTTGGGCGGGGAGGCCCCTTCCCTTTTAAGCAAAAAGAGGTTCGCCTGCGCAATACTCAATACGATCCTTGGGGGAAACATGAGTTCCAGGCTTTTTCAGGAGATCAGGGAAAACCAGGGCCTGGCCTATTCTGTTTATTCCTTCCTGTCTGCCTACTTCGATACCGGACTTTTGGGCGTTTACGTGGCGACCGATCCGGCCAATGTCAACCCTGTGCTTTCAACCATACAAAAGGAGATCCGCAAGATAAGCAGCGGCGATCTGTCGGAATCGGACCTGAGTGCTGCCAAGGAACATTTGATAGGGGGAATATATCTTTCAAGCGAGAGCACGGACGGTCGTATGATGCGCATTGTCAAAAACGAAATGAACTTTAATCGTTATATCGAATACGAGGAACTTGTCGCCTATCTGGAAGAGGTCAAGGTGGATGAGGTAATAGAGATGTCAAATTCCATCTTCAAGGAGGGAAAGGTGTCTATTACAACGCTCGGGCCGCTTGAAGAAGCGGGCGTGGATATGGAAACCTTACGGTTTTAGTTGAAGGTGTTGAAAGAGTTAACTTAGTTGAAATAGTTAAATGTATCCTGTAACCAATTACTCTGTTGCGTCCAGAACTTACCAGTCATGCCGGACTTGATAAGCCTGCCCCGGCATGTTTTAACCCGGGGGCATCCAGTTTTCCTTGAGGTAAAAGTTGGATAAGATAAAAGTCAGGATCAAACGCCTAAACGGCAACAATGACTTGAGCCTGCCCTCCTATGAATCAGAAGGTTCTTCCGGCATGGATATCAGGGCCAGCGTCAAGGAACCTGTGGTTATCGGCCCTGGTGAAATAAAGTTTGTTCAGACAGGCCTTGCGCTCTCTGTTCCTCCCGGGTTTGAGGCCCAGATCAGGCCCAGGAGCGGGCTCGCCTTGAGGCACGGTATAGGAATGGTGAACTCGCCAGGCACCATTGACTCTGATTATCGCGGAGAGATCGGGATCATCCTTATAAACTGGGGAAAAGAACCCTTTGTTGTGAGAAAAGGCGACCGTATCGCCCAGATGATCATTACCAGGGTCTGTCATGCGGAGCTGATCGAGGTGGAAGACCTTGATAATACATCAAGGGGCGCCGGCGGCTTCGGCCATACAGGAATCAAATGAAATGGGCGATGAGGTTTTCCGTCCTGGCGTCCGGAAGCAGCGGAAACGCCTGTTATGTGGAGTCCGCCGATACGAGGATACTGATTGACGCAGGGCTCAGCGCCCGCGAGACTGAAAGGCGTCTCGAACAGGCGGGAATAAAGCCGGAGAGTCTGACCGCCATCATCATCACCCACGAACATCAGGACCATATCAAGGGGGCCGGGGTCCTTACCCGCCGATACCATCTGCCTCTCTACATTAATCAGGATACCCTTGAAAACGGCAAAAAGGTTCTGGGGAAGATTTTTCGGCCCATGATTATCCGGACAGGCGAGGCCCTTAATATAAATGATCTTGTTATTGAGACTTTTACAAAGTGCCATGATGCGGCAGACCCGATGGGGGTTATCGTATCGGTTGACGGTATAAGGATGGGGATTGCAACCGATATGGGCCGTAGCACCAGGCTGGTGGAAGACCGTTTAAGGGGGTGCAGGGCCTTGATACTGGAGTTCAACCACGATACGGTCATGCTGGATGAAGGCCCTTATCCGATATATCTAAAACAAAGGATAAAGGGCCGTGACGGACACCTGTCCAACGACCAGGCAGGAGACCTCCTTGAAACCGTCTGCGACAACGGCCTTGGACATTTGGTGCTCGCTCACCTGAGCGAAATCAATAACAACCCCGATATCGCATATCAGAAGGCATGTGATGTGCTCAACTGTTGTGGGCTTAAAAGGACAAATATTACGGTGAGCAGCCAGGATGAGGTGGTGCCCATGATAGAGTTGACATAAATATCCCCTCAAAAGTATTATAGGGTGCCTGAACGATATTAATACCTTGTTTTTCAAAATTCAGAATTAAAAATTCAGGCCTTATCACCCCCCCCTCTTGCAGGAGATGCATGACATGGATGAGACCATCATTGATTCTTATTTTTATGCGCTTGTCAGGGTCGTTGACGCGATCTATCAGGAGGAAGAACTCTCAGACATACTTTATTTCATCTGTTCCCTGGGGGCCGAGATCACAGGGGCAAAGGGCAGCACTATAAGGGTGCTTGAGCACGGAACCTTTGATCTCAAGGTCGTATCATCTTACGGCCTCAGTCAGGAATATCTCCGCGCCGGGGCCATTGACCATGGAAAGAGTATCACTGAGATCATGCAGGGCAATATCATCATTATCAATGACTTTGAAAAAGACAGCAGGGTACAGAACATCAAGGCGGCAAAAAGAGAGGGCATTAAGGCGGTCATAGGCATCCCCTTTACTGTAAATGAAACCACTTACAGTATCTTTAGGCTCTATTTTCCTAAAAAGAAGATCCCCACCCATGAAGAGATGGAATTGTTGAACAGCCTTGGAAAATTGTCTTGCTTGGCAATTGAACGCGCCGCAGTGGCCGTTGCAAAAAGGAATACGATACATTAGTATCTTTGCGGTCCACCAGCTTCATGCATATGCCCCACCCTGTCCAACAGAATCGCCACCGGATACTTGACGATCCAGCACTGAATATTGCCCTTTACCAGCCGGAGATTCCGGCAAATACAGGAAACATTGCCCGCCTTTGCGGGGCTGCTCAAATGCGGTTGCATCTGATCCATCCTCTAGGTTTCAAGGTGGACGACAAACACTTAAAGAGGGCCGGGCTTGATTACTGGCGTGAGGTTGATGTGCGTCACCACCAGAGCTTTGACGCCTTCATTGATCATATCAACGGCAAGGGAAACCTCTTCGGCTTCAGTAGACATGTTACGGACCTCTACACGGAGGCCGATGTCAAACATGGGGATTATCTGCTGTTCGGCAAGGAATCAGTGGGCCTTCCGTTAGCTATCAGAGAAGCCTACGCCTGCTTTTCAATACCTATCTGGGGAGAGGTAAGAAGCCTTAATCTCTCCACATCCGCCGGCATTGTGGCCTATCATTTCCTACACCGAATGGGCAAGTTTTAGGTGCTGGTTGCGTGCGAAATCATGCTTTAAAACTGACAGAGATTGTGATACTTAGGTACGGTCCGGGTAACTTCTCAAAAAGTCCGGGCGCCGGCGGATAGGGTGGGTCTGTTTTGAAATGGCGCATAATTTCTCCGGTGCTACTGCAATGCCCCCGTTACCCTGAAAAATGGCCGAACAGGCAGATAGGGCCATCTCTCAAGCGGGCACTATCCTATGGGGCTGTTCGGATAAAATATCGGGCTAATGCTGCCGTTGCATGGAATGACTTAAAGATATGCGCCTTATCAAAACAGACTCCCACCCCTGCCCGCCGGCACCCGGACTTTTTGAGAAGTTACCGGTCTGGTAAAAACCTTTAGACCTCCGAGACCGGGTTTGCGTCAAACCTGCCGGTCCAGAGGAGATAATCTGTCTGGTGAAGGGATGGATAGGCTATGGTCAACACATTATTTCGTCGTAAGTTTCTGGAACATATCCTTGAAGAGCTGGATATCGAGCAACATCGCCTGCGTCGGACCCTTAATGCCTTTGATCTGACCATCCTGGGTGTTGGAGCAATAATCGGTGTGGGCATCTTTGTACTTACAGGCGCAGCATCGGCAACCTATGCGGGCCCCGGAGTGATTCTCTCATTTGTAATTTCCGGAGCTGCATGCACCTTTGCAGCCCTTTGTTATGCGGAATTGGCCTCTTCCATACCAGTTGCGGGAAGTGCATATAACTATGCCTATGCAACAATGGGTGAGATGATCGCCTGGATAATCGGCTGGGACCTTATCCTCGAATATGTGGTTGCTTCCATTGCCGTGGCAATCGGGTGGTCAGGGTATTTCGTCAATGTCCTCAAGGTGATAGGCATTCATATCCCGGTCTGGTGCTCCAGCGCCCCAGGGACGGTACCTGGCGCTGTTATCAATTTGCCGGCGATGCTGATTGTCCTTGTTCTAACCACTATACTGGTCATTGGGATAAAAGAAAGCGCCCGCTTTACCAGTGTAATGGTATTTGTAAAGGTCATCACAGTGCTGGTGTTCATCGGAATCGGCATCTCTCATATAAATACGGAAAACTGGAGTCCGTTTATGCCCTTCGGTCTAAAAGGGGTTGTCGCGGGTGCAGCCATTGTATTTTTTGCATATATCGGTTTTGACGCCGTCTCCACTGCGGCAGAGGAGACAAAAAACCCCCAGAAGAACATGCCCATCGGCATCCTCCTTTCTTTGGGGATATGTACTGTGCTCTACATAACGGTTGCAGCTATACTGACCGGGATGGTTTCATATAAGGAGTTGAATACCCCTGCACCTGTCGCCCATGCACTGGTTGCCATAGGGGTGAAATGGGGCTCGGCCCTTGTGTCGGCAGGGGCGGTCGCAGGTATCACCAGCGTCCTTATTGTAATGCTGATGGGCCAGCCCAGGATATTTTTTTCCATGTCGAGGGACGGGCTGATCCCCCCATGGATATGTAAGGTCCATCCCCGTTTTCGCACCCCTTATGTCGCCCAGATAATCACCGGAGTGGTTGTCGCTGCGTTTGCTGGCTTCATTGACATAGGCACTGCGGCCGAACTCTGTAACATCGGAACCCTGTTCGCTTTTACTATCGTTTGCGGTGGGGTCGTGGTGCTGAGAAAAACACATCCTGAATTTAGGCGGTCTTTCCAATGTCCAATGGTACCTCTGGTACCTCTATTGGGGGTGTTCAGTTGCGCCTGGCTGATGCTCTCTCTTCCAAAGATCACCTGGTTTAGGTTCGTTGCGTGGCTTCTGATAGGTCTTACGATCTTTTTCTATTACGGCATAAGGCACAGCCGACTCTCGGTTCAAAGGCAGTAAAAACAGAGGACTTCTGATGGAAGCGGTCCTTCAGACAAAGAATCTCAGCAAGAGGTTTAAGGGGCGTTGGGCTGTAAGGGACCTCAATATTGAGGTTTTTCGTGGGGACGTCTTCTCTTTTCTGGGCCCGAACGGGGCGGGCAAGAGCACGACCATAAGAATGATTTTGACCCTGCTTATGCCAAGCTCAGGCTCTATTGAGATCTTCGGAGAGGACCTTCATCACAATCGCGGCGCGGTGCTTGCCCGTGTCTGCGGGATCGTAGAAAAGCCGGATTTCTATCTTTATCTCTCTGCCTATAAGAACCTGGAGATACTGGGCTCCATGACCAGGGGCGTGCAGCGGCGCGAGATAATGGAGGTGCTCGATCTGGTCGGTTTGGCACCACGCGCCTTTGATAAGGTCAGGACCTATTCTCATGGCATGAAGCAACGGCTGGGAATTGCCCAGGCCCTTCTTACAAAACCGGAGTTGATTATCCTCGATGAACCCACCACAGGTTTTGATCCCCAGGGCATGAAAGAGGTCAGGGAAATGATCAGGACCCTCTCAACAGAGAGGAAGATGACCATATTTCTATCCACCCACCTGCTCTCAGAAGTGGAACAGGTCGCAACCAGGATGGCGGTGATCAACCATGGTGAGTTGATCGCCCAGGGTTCGGTCTCAGATCTCCTCGACCGGGAGACCACGCACTATTCCATACAGGTAGTCCCGAATGCCCCGGCCCTTGATCTAATAGAGCGGCTTCCGTGGGTTGAGCTCATCTCCCACGACAACAATAGACTTGAGGTGCGCATTGCCGAGGGCCGGGCCTCTGAATTGAACCGTCTTTTCATCAGCAATGGCATTGAGGTTTCATCTATCTTCCCACATAAGACGCTCGAGGACTTTTTCCTCAAGGTCACCAGGGGAAAGGCCGCGATATGAAGCTCTTTTTACTCGAAACCTTCAAGACATTCAGCAGGTGGCGCACATATATCAGCTTCGCCGTCATAGCGCTGATTGTCATCCTGACCGAAGTGGTGATGAAGCTAAGCGGAGATGAGATTGTCAACCGCATGCTCAAACCCTTTCAGAGGGACTTTTTCATATCCGGCAATGTCCTTAACGTCTGGTTGATCACTGCATTCATCATGAACAGCCTTCACATCCACATCCCCTTTCTGATTACCCTTGTGGCAGGGGATATGGTGTCGAGCGAGGCCACCGCAGGCACGATCAGGTTTCTCCTGATCCGGCCTCCGTCCCGCATAAGGATCATAACGGCCAAGTACCTTACAGCCCTTTTTTACACGGCGATACTGGTCATCTTTTTTGCTGTGCTCTGTGTCTGTCTGGGGTTGACCCTTTTTGGAAGCGGGGATCTGATCGTCCACCATTACGGTCAGTTTGATGTCGCCTTCATACCGGAATCAGAGGTCCCTGTCAGGATCTTCTTATCCTTTATCGCCGCCATCTGGGCGATGAGTGTTGTGGCCTCTATCGCATTTCTATTTTCTACCCTGGCGGAAAACTCCATTGGCCCCATTATAGGCACCATGGCGGTTGTAATTGTCTTTCTGGTCCTGGGAAGCCTGCCCCTGGACTTTTTCCGGATGCTTAAGCCCTATTTTTTTACGACCCATATGATAAATCTGTGGCAACAGTTTCTTGAAGTCCCGATTCAATGGCATGTTATTGTAAGATCCGCCATTGTATTAGGCATCCACAACATCTGCCTTTTTCTAACCGCCATGTTTATGTTTAAGAGAAAGGATATCAAAAGTTGAAGAATATCTTTTTGTGTCTGACACTCGCTATCTTACTGCCCCTGTTGTGCGAGGCCCAGGAGGATGCCTTTCGATATCTCGAACCCATAGAAAAGAAATATGCGGGGCTCAAGGACTACACCGCAGATGTGAAGATACATTTCGACATGGAAACCTTCAAGGCCCCGGATATGGAGGCCAAGATCTATTATAAATTCCCGGATAAGGTAAAGGTGGAATCCAAGAGGGTAATCTTTTTTCCAAAGGAGGGAGGGCACTTTAATCCCGCGCTGTTTAAGGAAAAAGACTATGAGATAAAGCTCCTCAAGGCCTTGAGCGATGCCGGCAAAAATACAGTAAGGCTAAGGCTTACCCCAAAGACAATGAAGAGAAATCTAAAAAGGCTGATCCTTACAATTGATACGGATCGTAATATTATCCCGGAGATGGAAGTGATCCAGTTTGATGGCCGCAAGATGAAGGCCTCTATTGAATACATGACAAGCAACGGGTTTGATCTGCCTTCGCACATAAAGCTCAATATAGATATCCCTTCCTACGACACGGAGGGGGTGAGTGAGTTTGATCAGTGGTTTAAAAAGCCCAAAGGCGTAAATGGGTCAATCGAGATGACCTATTCAAACTACGTTATAAATTCAGGCTACAGATTTGATTTTTTCAAGCGTTCCCGACCCTCAAGAAAAAGGTAGCCATTCACATGCTCGAACGCTGGTCCAGACCCAATGGCTACCGTCATGTAATGGCCATCAGCCTCCCTTTGGTCGCCTCCATGGGCTCTGTCACCCTGATGCAGTTTACCGACCGGATATTCCTCGCCAATTACTCAGTTGACGCCATATCCGCCGCCCTGCCTGCAGGGGTAGCATCCTTCACATTTATTTCATTCTTTATGGGGGTGGCAAATTATACCAACTCCTTTGTGGCCCAATACACCGGGGCCCGTGCCTTTGGCCGGGTAGGGGCGGTGCTCTGGCAGGGTATCTATTTCTCCATTTTCGCTGCTATCCTGCTGGCCTCACTTGTCTTTATATCTGAAGGGCTCTTCGACATGATAGGGCATTCCCCGCATATCCGTTCCCTGGAGGTAACATACTTTAATATCCTCACCCTTGGTGCCGGCTTTGTGGTTCTAAACGCGACCTTGGCGTGTTTTTATACGGGCCGGGGGCTAACCAGGACGATGATGTTTGTCCACATGGCCGGTGCATCAGTGAATATCCCCCTGGATTACTGTATGATATACGGTATCGGCCCTTTTCCGGGAATGGGAATAGCAGGGGCAGCCATTGCCACTGTTGCCTCATCTGCCGTTATCACCGTGATCCTTTGCCTGCTCATATTCAGCACCACCAATAGGGCACAGTTCGGCACGTGGGATAAGAGGTACTTTGAAAAAGCCCTTTTCCGACGCCTGATGCGTTTTGGGCTCCCAAGCGGTGTCCAGTTCTTTATAGAGATATTCGGATTCACCTTTTTCATTCAGATGCTGGGCAGATTGGGCGACCTTGAACTGGCCACCTCCAATATCGTTCTTTCCATAGAGATGCTGTCTTTTCTGCCCATGGTGGGCTTTCACATCGGCACGACCACCCTGGTGGGTCAGGCCATAGGTCGTGGCCGCCCGGAGGATGGAGTATATTCGACCACCAGTGCGCTCCATATCACCCTTGTGTATATGATGCTGATCGCAGCCGTTTTTGTGCTTTTTCCCAAGCCCCTGCTGCTCCTGTTCAGGGCCGCCAATTATACCCATGAACAGTTCGCCGGGATAATGGACCTGGGGGTAATACTGTTGCGGTTTGTGGCCGTGTTCTGTTTTTTTGATTCCATGAATCTCATATTCTCCGGTGCAATCAAGGGGGCGGGCGATACAAGATTTATCATGTGGACCATTGCGCTGCTCTCTTTCGGGGTGATGATAGTCCCTGTATACATTGCAATTGAGTTGCTGCACGCAGGGATATATACAGCCTGGACCATTGTCACTCTTTATGTCTGCTCTCTTGGTTTTGCATTTATGCTGCGCTATCGCAAAGGCAAGTGGAAAAAGATGAGGCTAATAGAAGCGGGGTCATCCTTGCCCGATTAGCGAGTTTCAACACGCGGAGTGCTGCATTGCCCACCTGCGAACATATCGAGGGCTTCGGCGGCATGGGCGCGGAGTTCCCTGGAAGGTTCCGTGGTGTTGACCAAAGGGGTGCGATACTCCTTTGCGAGCGAGCGCGCCAGAGCACGACTCAGATCCCAATCAATGACTAGTAAGTTCTCTGAAACCGCTCGGTAGACCCATGCCATTAAAGCGTATTCCGCCAAGGATGCCTGGTCATGTAACGCAAAGCTGTCCCAGAGTATGAATTCCGCGTTCCCGTCGTTGTCGAGGTCATCCAGCCAAGGAAGCGAACCCTTGCTGTAACGTTGCAGGGTGCGCCAGCCGATTGTACTTGTTGATATGCAGACACCACGGAGAGGATTCGGAAGCTTTTTTCCCGAAATACCGACCGTCACATTACAGAACCTGCCGCTACCCGCGGGGCCGTCTGTGTGCACGAACAAATGCAATTTTCCGAACGTCTTTCGGCTCCATCCCTGTCTTGGAACATCGTCGCAACTACCGCTAAGATCCCCGCCGGGCAGCCAAGTGAAGCCGCTGTCCGGCAGGCCAATTGATAGATAGGCAGGTTGCATCAAACAAGGAGGGGGCAATGGATTACCGGCAAGGGCGGGGGCTGCCCATAACCACCCAATTGAAACCATTATGTTAATCAAGCGCATTTTAATGGGCATCCTTGCAGTCTAATTACTGTTCGTGACACCTTTAATCGCCTTGATCCTCTCAAGTACAGGCGGATGGCTGTAGCTTAAAAAGACTTTTAGGGGGTGAGGCGTAAGGTTTGAGAGATTTTCCGCTGTTAGCTTTTTAAGTGCGGAGATCATTGACCCCGGATTTTTGTAAGTCTCAACCGCATATAAGTCTGCCTCATATTCATGCCTTCGTGACATGAGATTTCCAAAAATGGAAAATATCATCTCTATCGGCGTATAAAGAAAACCGAAGAAAAAGAGGCTTGCGTAGATTGAGGTTTCCTTCATCTTGAAGGCCTCGAACAATTCCCTGTTGTTTATAAATAAAGACAAAATGTAGAACATCACGCCTGTTGTCAGTATCGCTATTAACATAGCTTTCAATATATGCTTTTTTTTGTAATGCCCCATCTCGTGCGCAAGGACCGATACCAGCTCCTCAATGGAATGCCTTTCTACCAGCGTGTCAAACAGCACTATCCTCCTGAACCTGCCAAAGCCGGTGAAAAAGGCATTTGATTTTGTAGAGCGTTTTGATCCATCCATTGTATACACCCCTTTCATCTTAAAACCCTGTGAATCTGCGTATGACTCGATCGCCTCTTTCAGGCGTTCTTCTTTTAGAGGTGTGAACTTGTTGAAGATGGGCATGATAACCACAGGGGCTATGAACATGATGAAAATCTGAAATATCACTGTGGCAATCCAGCAATAAAGCCAAGCCCACTCGCCGACTTTTTCAAAAAACCACAGGACTACGGATAGAATTGTCCCGCCGATTATCACGGCAAGCAGCCAGGACTTGAGGATATCAAGGACAAAGGTCTTGGGTGTTGTCTTGTTAAACCCGTATTTTTCTTCAATTACAAATGTGTCATAGATGGAAAAAGGCAGATGTATAATATGGGAGACAAACATCAGGGCGCCTGAAAATATAAGCCCTGTGGCTATGGGGCCGAGATCAAAAGAGCGCGCATAATGATCAAACGTATTGAATCCTCCGAAGATTATAAATAAGACAGTAACAGGAGTCATTATTGAATTGCTGATTATGCCGAATCTGGTGTTTTCTTTCAGGTATTCCTGAGACGTTCTGTATTTTTCATCGTCATAGTACCCTTCAAATTCTTCGGGCAATCCGGTCTTCACATTGCGCACATTGAGAATGTCAACAATAAGATCCAACAAATAGCTGCCTATCAGTATAGCCAGTATGGCGACAAGATAATAATTCATTTGAGCTCCTTTCTGATATTACCCGTCTGACTGAATGGTTGAGTATAGATAATGCCGTCTTATTGTCAACCCTGCTGAAAATGAGGTAACATTTTAGGTGTTTGAAAAAAGGCGTTTCGGGCACCTAAGATGTTACAAAGTAAGGAATATGTAAAATGAAAGATATGCGTAACCGGAATATCAAGGCACCCATGTGAATTTGACAGCTTTGCCAAAATTGTGCTATAGAATTATCTTGAAGTCGTTTTTTTGCCTGATACGGATATTTATGCCGGTGTAAGAAATCAATGAATGGTTTTCCTCCGGAAAATAATGTGGTTGATTCAAAAAGCAACTATTTAAGGTATGCCTTCTCTGATGGCAGCGGATATGTAGGACAGGTAAAAAAGGGGCTGTTCCACGGCCAAGGGACCTTGAGTTTCCCTGACGGGACAAAATATACAGGCTGGTTTAAGAAGGGTAAAGGCCACGGTCAGGGGGAGCTGACATATCCGGACGGAAAAAAATATGTCGGTCGGTTTAAAAACGGCAAGGCCCACGGTAAGGGCGAACTCGGCTATCCTACCGGAAGAAGATACGTCGGTGAATTCAAGGACGGAAAATTCCACAGAAAAGGGACGTTTACCTCACCGTCCGGCTACCGTTATGAAGGCAATAGACGGCAGGGTAGGTATCATGGGCATGGTACAATGGTTTTTCCAGAGGGATATGAATACACCGGCCAGTGGAAGGACGGCAGATTCCACGGTAACGGTACATTAACATATCCGGATGGTTTGAAGATCACTGGAAAGTGGAAGGATGGCAGGATAGTCAAAGAGATGTAAGGGTCAGGCCATGATTCTAGATTCTGTTCCTTCACCTGATAACCGTTTATATCCATCTGATAGATTTAGCTTTTCTTGTCATAAAGGGCTGGTGTGTTTTAACTCCTGCTGTCGGGACAAACACCTGCTCCTCACACCATATGATATCCTGCGGCTTAAAAATGCGTTAAAAATTCATTCGGATGACTTTCTTTCCAACTATACACTCTACGATACGGATCCGAAATCCGGATTCCCAGTCTTGTCATTGAAATTGGGTGATGCCCCTGAAAGACTCTGTCCTTTTGTCGGAAAAAATGGTTGCCGGGTTTACGCTCATCGTCCTACCGCCTGCCGTCTGTTCCCTCTGGGAAGGGCTTCGGGCCTCAGCCATGACGGGTTTAAACCTGACGAATTCTTTTTCTTAGTGAATATAAAGGGCTGTCTTGGATTTGAGGCCAAAGAAGAATTGACTATCAGTCGCTGGCTCGAAGATCAGGAGGTTTTACCCTATATTGAAATGAATGATAAGATGCTTGAGATCCTGTTTCACCCGAAACGGGATCGAAACAAGCCCCTGGATGAGAAGCAGCTTCGCAAGGTCATGGTGGCCTGTTACAACCTGGATGTGTTTCGCGATTTTGTTTTTAACACAAACTTCTTGCCCTTATTTCAAATAGACGGGGAGACCTGTTCAAAGATAGAAAAGGAGGATGAGGCCCTTCTTAACCTGGGGCTGGCCTATCTCAGGAAGGCATTGTTTTGATCCTTCGAATTCAGTAGCAAAAGAACTCCTGAAAAACCATGAGGGCATGAAAAGTGATTTTCCTCCTCGCGTATATTTTAGCGATTTCAACGCTGATTCATTGAACATTATTGTCATCTACTGGTATCATCCACCTGACTATTGGAAATTTATGGACTTTAATGAGAGACTCCATAAGGAACTGTTCAGACGTTTTAATGACGAAGGAATTTCATTTGCCTTTCCAACCCGTACGGTTTACCTTGCCGAAGAAACGTCAAGACCTTTCACATTCAGAGTAAGAAATGAAAATGGTTCATTAGGATGAGGGGCTTCTAATGGTAAGATTTATTAAAAAGACTTCAAAAAAGGCGGGCCTTTCCCCTGGCACCCTGGTGCATGTAGGAGATATAAAGGCCGAGTATGTCCGGATCAGGGTTGCCGATTACGGTGAGGACTATTATGAGGAAAAGGAGATCACCAATATTGAGGAATGTCTTCCATACAAAAAAAAGTCGACTGTTACCTGGATCAATATTGATGGCCTTCATGATGTAGATATTATCGAAAAGATCGGCAAAGATTTTGGCCTCCATCCACTGGTGATGGAGGATATAGCCCATACGGAACAGCGACCGAAGATGGATGAATTTGAAGACTACGTCTTTATAATAACTCAGATGCTTCTTTTTGATGAGGAACAGAACCGGCTGAAGGCCGAACAGTTCAGTGTGGTGCTGGGCGAGAATTTCGTTATTTCGTTTCAGGAGAATATCAGCGATAGGTTTGACCCTTTAAGAGAACGGATCAGGAGGGGAAAGGGACGCATCAGAAAGATGGGGGCCGATTACCTGATGTATGCCATGATAGATGCTATCGTTGACGATTATTTTATTGTACTGGAGAAGATCGGAGAAAAGGTGGAGGAACTGGATGAGGAACTAGTCAGTCGTCCAGGCCCTGAGTTGCTGCAGAAGATTCACAATTTCAAGAGGGAGTTGATATTCCTGCGCAAGGCCGTTTGGCCTCTACGGGAAACTGTCAGCACCCTCGAAAGAGGGGGTTCGGCCTTTATCCAGGAAAAGACCTCCGTATTTTTGAAGGATGTCTATGACCACACCATACAGGTTATTGATACCGCAGAGACACTCAGGGACATTGTCACAGGGATGCTTGATGTATATATTTCCAGCGTCAGTAACAGATTGAATGAAGTAATGAAGTTGCTGACTGTTATCGCCACTATCTTTATTCCCCTCACATTTATTGCAGGTGTATATGGCATGAACTTCAAATACATGCCTGAGCTGGAATATGCATGGGGATATCCGGCAGCACTATTTTTCATGTTGGTAGTTGGGGTATTGATGCTTTTGTGGTTCAAGAGCAAGAAGTTTCTGTAACCGATAGCGGGCTGCGAGTTGCGGGTTACGGGTTAGGAGCAAGTTTTCAATATCTCCTCGATCACCTTCTTCATCTCCATTACATGACTGCCTTCCCAGTATATCTTGTCGCAGCTTGGGCAAATGGCGTATTTGTCACAATACGCCCTGGTCTTGTTCGGGATTCTTTCCTCAATGACATTTTTATCTACAGGCGCTAGCAGGGTGTTGCAATTAAGGCACCTTGAAAAGGGTTTGATTTCTTTTCTTATGGCAAATCGATTTATTATGTCCCTTATCTGTGCCTCAACCTGGCCCCGGCGCAATAAAAAACCTATGACCGCATCATTGTGTTTGAGAAGGCTTTTACTCCTGGTGAGTATGATCCTGTCTTCCTGCCTGGAGATATCAATTATCCCGCGCGGGGACAAAGACGGATTGAAGTATACATCAAGGCCAAGCGCACGCATGTATCTGACGATATCATGGATATTGGTATCTGCTATAAATCTGCCCCTCAAACGGGAAATGGGCGCAAGGTGGATGGCACCGCTAGGTTCCTCCGTTTCACAGACCGGATAGACGCATATGCTGTCTCCATCATGAATGCTGTATCTGAAATCCACAGATTTTCCATTTACGAGGATAATATCTACCTCAGTGTGAGGCACACCAACTGATTCGATCAGGTCCTTTACTGACCTCTTGTCATTAAATCTCAGCTCAATACGGGAGTTTCGCCTTCGTGCCGTAATGAGGTCTTTGAGCTCATTAAAAAAAGAAAGGGTCACACTGACCATAGAGTATAAGAGGAATTAGGCTGAGATGCTGCCCGCATGATAGATCATGCCCCTTTCCGGGAATGGCCTTGCCCGGATACGGTTTCACCCGCCGTTTGAAAATCAATGTGGCCAGGATAACCTGTGCCGTTCCAAGGACATGGGTAATGATCCTTTATCATAGTTAGGCCGGGAATATGGTTAAGGAAAGGACGAATTTTATTGGGGGAACATTACCACAAAGGGGTTCCTGGCACAAGCACTTGTTGTCATTACATTGACCTTGACGAAATTACCATCCTTTTGATAAAGATTTTGATTATGAACATACTGGATATGATAATAATTGTCATCATGATCTATCTTATCCTGCGGGGGATATTCCGGGGATTCTTCATGGAAATCGCCTCCCTTGCCGGCCTGGTCCTGGGCATCGTGGCCGGTATGAATTTTCATCCCAGGATCACAATCCTTTTAAAACCTCACCTGCCGTCCTTTGACGGTCGCATACTGGATATAATAAGCTTTTCCATAATCTTCATTGTAGTCCTCATTGTCTGCAATATTCTTGGCTGGTTCTTGAAGACCATAATACACAAGACCTTCCTGGGCTGGACCGACAGGGGGATGGGGGCGCTTTTGGCGATACTGAAGGGCGTTATAGTCGCTAACCTTTTCATCTTTTTACTCAATTTTTTTGTTCCTTCAGATTCCCCTCTTATTGCCAAATCCCGGTTGGCACCTTTGATTAAATCTTCATATCAGTGGATAATAGGGCTGGTATCTCCGGATTTTTTTGACAAATGGAAGAGGGAGATCCCCTTGAAGACAAAAAACGCCGAAGAGGCTGTTTCAAAGAAGATCGGGGCCATCACCAAGACAGATGGAAGATGAAAGAATGTCTTTGGCCGTAAAGGCCCTCCTTGACCTGGTAGAAAGGCTAAGATCCCCCGGCGGATGCCCTTGGGACGCCAAACAAACCGACTCCACCATAAAGCAATACCTCCTGGAAGAGGCATATGAGGTCCTGGATGCCATAGAAAAATCATCTCCCTCGGATGTCTGTGAGGAGTTGGGTGATCTGTTGTTTCATATCATATTTCTGGCGAGGCTGGCCTCTGAGAGGCAGGAATTCGATTTTGTTGACGTGGTCGAAAATATAACCCGGAAGATGATCCGCCGACACCCGCATGTATTTGGTGAGACGAGGGTAAATAATGCCGAGGAAGTGGTGGAAAACTGGGCCGTTATCAAGAAGAGGGAAAAAGTTAATGCCGTTGATGCTTCCGCCCTTGACGGCATCCCACAGGACCTGCCTGCATTAATGAAGACACACAGGCTGGGTGAAAGGGCTTCAAGGATCGGTTTCGGCTGCAACAATACTGCTTCAAGCTGGAATGAGGTGGCAGAGAAATTCAGTGGCCTTGCGGCTGCGGTAGCGGATGGGGACAGGGTATTTGTAGGCCAAAAGATCGGAGAGGTCCTGTTCTGCCTTGCAGGCCTTTCAAGGAAATGGGGCCATAACAGCGAGCATCTCCTAAGGGTTCAAAACAGGCGATTCAGCGACCAGGTTGCGGAGCATGAAAAGGGTTTAAACAGAATTGAAAATGATCTTAAAAGCCAAAAGTGAATTGCTGACAGACAAGGGCTTTTTCAAGGTACCATGATAAGGTTCTTGTTCTTAAACGCCTTTATCGGCGTCCATACCGTTATATTCTGCCTGTGGGCGATATTGTTGTCCCTGTTTGACAGGAACGGTCGTCTGATCAGGTATTATGTATGTGAGCCCTGGTCAAAGACCATATTATGGGTATGCGGCATAAAGGCGCACATCACCGGACAGGAAAATATCAATGGGGATGTCCCCCATGTGTTCATGTGTAACCACCAGAGTTATTTTGATATATTTGCTCTGCTTGCCTATCTCCCCTCGGATTTTAAGTTCATCTTAAAACATGAATTGATGAGGATACCTCTATTGGGACTTGCCATGAAAAGGGCAGGCTACTTTGCAATTGAAAGGGAAAACCCCAGAGAGGCCATACGCAGCATGGACGAGGTGGTTGAAAGGGTAAAGGCGGGCACGTCCATACTTATCTTCCCTGAAGGGACCAGGAGTATTGACGGAAGACTCCAGGCACTGAAAAAGGGTGCATTTCATGTGGCAATAAAATCAGGCTGTGATATTATACCGATAGCCATCAGCAACACATGCCGCATCGTTACAAAAGGAAGCTTCAAGATCAATAAGGGTGACATTGCCATTCATTTCGGAAGGCCCATATCTGTCAAAGATTATAACAGAAAGGAACTGCCTCGCCTGATGGAGCAGGTAAGGCGGGCGATATTGGAAATGATGGAGGCAGATGGTGCATAATGGTTTGTAAGCACCAATATCGAATATTGAATATCGAACAAGGAATTTCGAAAGAAGAATTAAGGAGTTAACATGACTAGAAGATTTCCTTCGATATTCGACATTCATTATTCAATATTCTGCGGTTCAAGGAACTTCTCTCGGCAGTAAACCCGGATATCTCAGTTTCATAAAAGCCGTTAATTTAGAGACGCCTGTTCGCAATTAAGGATTAGAACATTGCCAACTACCCCTGCCGCAAGCCTAAGGATAGCAGTTTCACTGCCGGTCAGAAACACATTTTCCTATGCAGTCCCCAAGGAATTAAAGGCCGTAGCCGAGATCGGCCGCAGGGTGACAGTGCCCTTCCAAGGCCTAGAGGTAACAGGTTACATACTCGGAAAGTCCCTGGCCTATGAGCACAATGAACTCAAGGAAGTAACCGAAGTACTTGATGATGAACCGTTGTTTTACCCGCAGATAGTCCCGTTTTTTGAATGGGTGGCGGATTACTATGTATATCCTATAGGCAAGGTGATTCAGTCTGTCCTGCCCGGCGGGCTGAATAAAAAGTCCTTCAAGGTGGCATCATTAACTGAAACAGGCCATGAGGCGCTTTTGCGGCTTCCTCCCCACTATGATGAGATAAAGATACTGGCCTGGATAAAAGATAATCCTGATAAAAGACTCCCATTTTCTTTTTCAGAGGTTGAACCGCTGAAAAAAAGGGGCTGGCTGATTATAACAGAGGGCACTTGCAGGAGACATGCAAGGCCCCTGATGCGCCGTTTTATCAGGCTTAAGGAGCGTGCAGATCTTGATGATGTGCAGGTCAAAAAGGGCAGAGGGACAGGCGCAAAAAATGAAATGGAATTTTTTGAGGCTATAGGCCATGGTGACCCGGTGCTGCTGTGCGATCTTACCGCAAAATTTTCCAATGCCGGCCGCCTGGTAAACAAATGGGTTAAGGCGGGCCTGCTTGAAACAGGCATGAGCCCTGTTTTCAGAAACCCGGCAGGGGAGATCATCACCCAGACTGCTCCGCCACTGGAACTCTATGATCAGCAGGTAAAGGTCCTCTCCCATATCCGAAGATGTCTTGACAGAAAGACATTTTCAACCTGCCTCCTCCACGGTGTCACAGGGAGCGGAAAGACAGAGGTGTATCTCAGGGCAATTGAGTATGCGCTGGCCCATGGCAGGCAGGCGATACTGCTCACCCCGGAAATATCTTTGGCCGCTTACATGGAAGGAATATTCAGATCGCGGTTGGGGGACAGGGTGATAATCTATCATAGCGGCCTTAGCCCTGGAGAGCGATACGACCAGTGGAGGAGGATTGCAAGGGGAGAGGCAGACCTGGTTATAGGCGCACGCTCTGCCCTTTTTGCACCGTTGCCCAGACTGGGACTGATCATGGTGGATGAAGAGCACGACACCTCATACAAGCAGGATGCGGCACCCCGCTACCAGGGCAGGGATGCGGCTGTGGTCAGGTGCAAGATGGAAGGGGCTCTGGCAATCCTTGGGTCAGGCACTCCATCTATTCAGTCATTTCAAAACTGCCTGAACAGAAAATATCACCTGCTTGTAATGTCTGACAGGGTGGAAAAAAGGCCCCTTCCCGATATCGAGATAGTGGACATGAGGCCTCCCAGGGATAAGCCGTTTCATATCCCAGTGATAAGCCGCAGGCTCAAAAAGGCGATTGAAGACAATCTCGCATCCGGAAATCAGACACTGCTCTTTTTGAACCGCAGGGGGTTCCATCGCATGTATGTCTGCCGCTCATGCGGGAAACCGGTCAGTTGCCCCCACTGTGATGTGGGCCTGACATATCACCTGGAAGAGGACAGACTGGTTTGCCATTATTGCGGCTTCAGTTCAGGGACCCACCTTATATGTCCGTCATGCGGATATCCAAGGCTAAGGGCCTATGGATTCGGGACAGAGAAGGTTGAGCAGGATCTAAAAGGGCTTTTCCCTGACGCGCATGTCGCCAGGATGGATGCGGACAGCACAAAGAAAAAGGGAGAGGCGGTAGGCATCCTCAAAAGATTCAGTGAGCACAAGATTGACATCCTCGTGGGCACCCAGATGATCACAAAGGGTTATGATTTCCCGATGGTGACACTGGTCGGTGTGGTAGCGGCTGATCTATCCCTGGGGTTTCCTGATTTCAGGGCGGCCGAGAGGACTTTTCAGATCCTGGAACAGGTGGCAGGCAGGGCCGGGAGGGGGGAGCAGAGGGGCAGGGTGATTATCCAGACCTTTAACCCTGATCACTATGCCATAGAGGCAGCAGCAAGGCATGATTTTGATCTGTTTTTTAAAAAAGAAAAGGCCTTGAGGTTTCAACTGGGATATCCCCCCTTTTCGCGCCTGGCATTTTTGATGCTCAAGGGCAACAGCATGGAGGAGACCAAAGAGGCCTGCCACGTCCTGACCAGGAATATAATGGATGTGATCAACAGAACGGCTGATGGTGCAAAAGAGACACAGGTCTTGGGGCCTGTGCAGGCACTGGTATCAAAGATTAAGGGGAAATACAGGTGGCAGATCCTTATTAAGAGCAGAAGTGCATTGCAACTTCAAAACCTCTTAGAAGAGGCGGAGGCCATGTCAAAGAACATCTTAAAGTCTAAGGGTGTTTCCCTTGCAATTGATGTGGACCCGTATCAGATGGGTTGAAACGGCTCATGCAAAAATTTACTCCGGTGCTTCTTTGGCATGGCCATATGGTATCAATAAACTTTTTATTAAGTTATAGCTGATCATGAGATCATTAAGCAATGTTGACTGATTTTTTATCACTGACCAATCTGATCATTCTTGCCGCTTCCTTCATAACATTTTGGCTGCCGGAAGTGCGCCGCAAGTTTTCTCTCGCCATTTTGCAAACCCTTTTTTTTCTACCCCTCCTGGTTGTTGAATACCTGGCAGTGGCCTTAGACTTTATCCCTAACCCTGAAGGCTTCACCCTCCTTCTTGCTTCTCAGAGCCTGTTCCTGGTTATCTGGAGTAATGTTGGTCGCAGGTTGCTGGATGCAATGTCCGTCGGCCGCTCCTCGTTCATCTCCACCGTCGGCCTTATGCATGCCCTCATAGTTGTATTAATCCTGGTAGTCACAGTATTCCAGATACTGGTCCCTGGCTTTGAGATTGGCCAGGACGGCATCAGTTTTTCTTCTTTTAGCCCAATCTATTTTGCCTCTGTTATTTCCCTTCTGGTCATGCTGTTCACAGCCTGGCAGCTTGAGGCCTTCTGGAGGCAATTGCCGAAGAACAGACGCCGGGAATACGGGCTGCTGGTGGTAGGGAGCGCTCTCGTATGCGCCGTGCAGGGGGGTGTAGCATCCTATCGCCTCACTTATCTTGAGTGGGACGAAGATGTTCTTTTTCTCCAGGCCGCTTTTCTGTTGATTTCCTGGGCATTGCTTACCTTAACGGTCCTCCGACACCGGCTGCTCAACCGCAACCTCTTCATTTCCCGCAAGGTTGTGTATGCCTTTGTTGCTCCATCAATTTTTGCAGTGTATTTTATAATCTTAGGCTTGATATCTATTGTTATTCGGTTCTTCGGCTATTCAATCGAGTGGGTGCTGTTCTGGTTTCTCTTGGGAATGGGTGCAGTGGCCGTGGCTATATTGGCGGTTTCCCAACCGATCCGGCAGCGCCTTAAATTTTTCATCAGCACCCATTTTTATGTTAATAAGTATGAATTTAAGGATGAATGGTTTGCCTTTTCAGCCTTGCTCAAAAACGCCCATACCGAGACCAAGGTGCTTGAGGCCCTGCGTCAGGTCCTGGTGGACAGCCTCTACACAGAAGACATTTGGATCTGGGCAGGCAGCGATACCAAGGGGCTCAGACTCGTATTACCGCATGACGTTTCCGGTTGGCAATTAGACGTTCTCGCTGACAAGGACCCCATTATCCGCTATATCCGGCAGAAACCCCGTCTTTATCTGGAAGAGGGGCCTATGGATGAGGACAGAGTCGAGATTCGAGCGCTTCTGGACTCTTTGGATCCCCCTAAGCCGGTCCTTTTCGCGCCTTTGGCCGTAGGCGGCCAGCTTGTAGGATGCATCGGTCTTGGTCGAGAGTACACCGGCGGCAGGTATGGCCGGGATGACTTTGACCTCCTGGCCGCCTTAGGCTCTCAGGCCGCTTCAGCCCTCCTGGCTGTGCGACTGACTGAGGAGACCGCACGTTTGCGCGAACAGCGCGCCCTGCACAATCTGTCGGTTTTTCTGATTCACGATATCAAAAACGCCGCTTCCATACTCTCACTGATCCATGCCAATGCCCAGACCCATATGGATAACCCGGAATTCAGGAAGGATATGCTAATTGCCATCGGTGACACGTTGCAGCGGATGAACAAGGTGCGAATCAATCTAGGCATGTTGAGGGATCAGGTGAAGACTGTCTGGCGGGATGTATCCCTTTGTCTCTTTCTGGATGAACTGCTGGTTGGGTTCACCCGACGTCTGACCGGTCTTGATATTATTGTTGATTGCCCGGAGGGAATAGCCCTCCGCACTGATCCCCAGCTTCTTGAGACCGCAATCGAAAATCTCCTGCTAAACGCTTACGAAGCAAACGAGGGTGGAGGCAAGGTGCTAATAACAGCCTTGTCTGCTAATGACGTTATCACAATAAGCATTGTCAATAATGGCCCAGCTATCCCCGGGCACCTTCTGCCGGACCGGCTCTTCCAGCCATTTGTCTCTGAAAAGCCGGGCGGAAGCGGCATCGGCCTATGGCAGGCCCGCTTAATCCTCCAAAACCTTGGAGCCACGATCTCGGCGGATAATCCGACCACCGGCGGTGCCAGATTTTTGATTCATTTTCCCCTGGCCAATTCATCTCCTGCTCCCGTTGATCCAGCGTCAGAGCTGTAAAAGAAACCGACACCCCAGAAATCAGACAGCCAGAGACCGGTTGGCATAGACTCGGAGCCCGTCCGAGCTTAAATGCCTTTTTCATAGTAAAGAGAGAGGGGGACTTAACCACAGAAATATGTGAAAGTATTTAATGAAATATCAATATATTACGTGATTGAATCTCCGCAAAGATTGGGAGAAATTCTTTTTGGAACAGCCTTCTTGGCAGGGAAATAGGGCCATTGGGTAGGATCATGCTCTCCGTTTAGACTGTCGGGATGTTTTACAACCTGCTCCTCATCTATTAGAAGGTAGTCTGAGAATATTGGAATATAGATAGCATAGCATGCAGGCATAATTATTGCATAATTTTTATAAAATTCAAAAAAATAACAACCTTTCAAGTTGTAATCACAAGGAACCGTCATGAAAAAAATGATTTTGACTTCAGGAGCCTTGGCTAACTTGTTAGCAGCAATGGTGCTTTTGCTATGCGTTAACCCTGCCCTCGCCGCACTGTTCGAAGACTCCTATGACTGGAACAGTTCCGGAACCTTTCAAGGCCGCACTTATCAAGAGATAGGTAATAATAGCAGCATGTTCAACTATGAATGGAGCCAAACTATTAATTTTGCTCCGGCTGCGGCAGAGGTTAACTGGGCCACCTTGACCCTGAGCTATATAAAGAATTCGCACACCCCTACAGGTGAATATTGGTTCCTGTCCGATAACAATAACTTGAAAATCGGTAACTTGGTTCACTCTGAAAATCAATGGGAGGATCAGGATTTCGATATCAGTTTTCTCTTTACTTCATCTCCCGTAAACTCCTTTACTCTGGCCTTGAAATTGACGGAGAACACAACGGGAATGGACAAAATATACCTGGATAAGTGCTTGATATATGGCGACTATACTCCAGTCCCCATTCCTCCAACCGTGTTGCTCATGGGTACCGGCCTTGCTGGTCTGATCGCAATCCGGCGCAGGAGGGCCGATTAGGACTGAGGAGCCAATAAGTTGCATTTTTTAAAAAGCCCCGGTAGCCGATTCACTGCCGGGGCTTTTGTGTATAAGGAAGCGATTTTTAAGAGGATTGCTGCGGTTGATCTCGACTTGGCCTTACGTCTAATTGATATGAGCGAAAGGGGGGGGGCACTTTCGCTATCTGAACGAAAACTATCCGGCCTTGGAAAGATATGAGTCTTTTCTCCATATGTATGATTCCTGTTCAGGCTGTCGGAATATTTTACAATTCTGTTCTCGTGTATCATGGTATTTAATAATAATTCAGTAATATAAGGTTGATAGCTTATTGGCATGGCAGTTGCTTAAGTAATCAACCATGAAATTGATACACATGGAAGAATAGGATTAATAAGATCATAACCTTTAATTGCAGGCATAAATATGAAAACGAACCTATTAAGAAAAGTGGCATTTTTTATGTTGGCGGCTGTCATTTCTTATGCAGCAGGAAACAAGGCGGCATTGGCTTATAATATGTTGCAACTGGACATAGGCGGAGGGGTTTATAATAACGTTGATCAAACTATTTATTCAACGGGTGACTCCTTTACTCTTTACGCCCTGTTGGATACAACAAAGGCATCATCAACTGATTTAAACGCCACTTATTACATCGCTGCTGCTGTCAGCCCGCAGGTTTCATCTCCCTCCGTCCTAGGGTCTTTCATATTTGATAATACAACTTACAATGTTACCTCGGATATGGTATACGGCGTTCCACCTGTGGAGCTTGACAACACCGCAGCCTTTGACCCTTGTGACTTGCCAACGCATGGCATATATGAGACATATTTCAGGGAATTTAAATTCAACTTTGATCAAAACAACAGGGCAGTAGCATATGACTCACAGGATGACCCAGGCGGTCTTGACTCCGATCCAAATGGCACTTTCCTGTATGCTAGTTTTGCGGTTGACGTATCTGGCCTAAGTGATCTCTATTCGATGCATTTTGACCTGTATAGCGAGAAGTATAAAAACGGAGATACGGATATTAATCAAAAGGCCCCCTTCTCTCATGATGCAAATAGTGGTGCCCCTGTCCCAGAACCAGCCACCATGCTGCTCATGGGCATCGGTCTGGGTGGTCTAGTCGTTGCCCGCCGCAGAAAAGCTGGTAAGAACTGAGAGACCAATATAGTGTGTTTATGAAAGCCCCGAAGACCACATGCTGTCGGGGCTTTTTTGTTGTTCAAGAAGTTTAAGGGGCCTTATGCGGTCGCATTTAAGGCCCTTTTAAATATAAAAGACGGGGTTGGACGTGATGAGTCGTGATACTGAGCAAAATACTCCGACTACAGAGCGTCGGCTTCACCCACGTTTTCCAGCCCTGGAGCAGGCATTGGTCGCGGTTGCCGGGGATGATCTCAGCCTTCCGTATCATCTGATTAATATAAGTGAAGGTGGAATGGCGTTTCGTTATCTGAATGAAAAGCCGCTGCCCTTGGCTGACAGCCGTATGGATGTATATCTGGATAGGGATCTGTATGTTGGTCGGATGCCAATAGAGGTTATGGCCGACCAATTGCTTGCAGATAGCCTCATTTCTGAACGGCGTTGTGGTGTGCGCTTCGGCAAGCTTACACAGGCCCAGCAGTTACAACTGGAGGCATTTATCCAGTTACACAAATCAGCTAAGTCAACTTCTTGATTAATTAGGTGCTTCATCCTTACCACCTAAACACCCCCTGCAAATCAAAGTGTAATCTTGTATTTTTTCAGTAGATCATGGAGTGTTGGGCGGCTGACGGACAATAACCGTGCCGCCTGGCTGATGTTGTTACCGCTCAGGGCCAGGGCCTGTCTGACGGCCTCTGCCTCGGCGCGCCGCTTGGTTTCGGCCAGGGAGTCTATCCCCGGGGTCTCTTTGTCTCCCATTTCAGGTCCGCTGAGGCCGAGATCTTCTGGTTGGATTGCTGTTCCGTTCACAGTGGCCAGGGCACGGCGTACAGCGTTTTTAAGCTCCCTGACATTTCCGGGCCAGGGGTGGGCCTTGATGGCCGCGAGAGCAGCAGGTGATAATGTAAGCCGGCCTAGGCGCAATGCCTTGCGCTCCTGCTCGATGAAATGACTGGTCAAGGTTATGACATCGTCTTCTCTATCCCGGAGGGGCGGTGCAGTCAAGGGGATGACGTTCAGCCGATAGTAGAGATCCTGTCGGAAGAGACCTCCGGCCACCGCCTGTTTAAGATCTGCATTTGTAGCGGCAATGATTCTAAATGATAAAGGAATGGGTTTGCGGCCCCCGATCCTCTCCACGGTCCCTTCCTGAAGGGTTCGCAGGAGTTTTACCTGCATGGCAAGCGGCAGTTCGCCTATCTCGTCAAGAAATATGGTCCCACCGTTGGCATCTTCAAACTTTCCCTTGCGGCTGCTGTAAGCACCGGTAAAGGCGCCCTTTTCATGACCGAAGAGTTCGCTTTCTAGGAGCTGCTCTGGAATGGCTCCGCAGTTGACAACGACAAAGGGTTTTTCCCGGCGTTGACTCAATAGATGCACGGTCTGCGCGATCATTTCCTTGCCGGTTCCGGTCTCACCCAAGATCAATACTGGAAAATCATTTGCAGCAGCACGACTGATCTTAGTGAATAACTTACGCATAACCGGGGATGTTCCCAACATCCCGTAAAAGGTGTAGCTAGCGTTCGAAGCCGGATATCTTTCGCTTGCCGCCTCGATTTCGTGCATGCGGAAGGCGCGGTTGATCAGCACCTCCAAGTCCTCAAGATCCACAGGCTTAGGACAAAAATCAGTCACACCCAGACGGACGGCCCGGACTGCCGTTTCTTCCTCTGCATTTCCGGTTATGACAATGATCTTAGTGCTTGGAGGGATCAGCCCTTCCTCCAAAATGCGCAGACCGACCGTCGGATTGTTAGGAAAGGGTGGAAGGCCAAGATCCAGGGTAACCACCGGAAATTTGGATGTCACCAGAGCCCGGCTTACCTGTTCGGCGTCGGCGGCGACGGTTATCTCATACTTGTCTCCTAAACCCCACTGAAGCTGCTTGGCGACCGATGGTTCGTCCTCAATAACAAGGAGTTTTCGCAATTGTTCATCTTTCATGAGTCATTTCGCTGTCAAAAGGTTGAGAAGATAATTGCACTTCATCATTGTACTTCAAAGGGTTAATTAAAAAGCCGCATCGCACATTTGTGTGGGTGCCCCCAATATGTTGTGGTCGGATTATTGTTTTTCTGACCGGAATGAGTTAGCGTAGTTTCAAGGCGATGA
>LT984854.1:1145704-1196102 GCA_900258555.1 uncultured Desulfobacterium sp.
GATCTCTATCCGAGAAGAAAACCAGCGGCATTCCAGGTCATCAATGCATGACCACAACATATTGGGGTCACCCACACAAATGTGCGATGCCCCATTAAAAACAACCAGAATGGTGATACTCACAAACGCTTTAACCCGTAAAAAATGATTGACAATTTTTGTCATCAAATATATTTTACACCCCTCTATGTGGAAAATCTTGGACTTCGGCAAGATAATGATAGAGCCTTTCTGAGTTGTTTTGGAATAGGTTATACAAAAGGGGGTGATCATATTTGACCGGAAAAAACCAGGGCAAATTATGCGTGAACCAATTGATTGGTCCCACAGAATCACCATGCCCCTTTATTTCATATATTTTTATTGAGAGTTTTCCATCCCTTATGTCCGATCAGGAGGTGAATTTTCATGTGCTGACGTAGCGAGTTGAATTAACCTGTGTGAAGGACATTCTCGTTTTTAAGGGGTAGGAAAGCATCTCAAAATTTAATTGAGATGCTTTTTTTTTGTAACATTTAGCCGGTGGTCTTAACCCTGAGTGATGTCATGGAAGGGGAAAGAGACATAGACCCGGCTCCAAAGAGGTTTAAAAAAATATGAAAGTCATTGTCCGTGAAAACCAGATTGAAAAGGCCATTAAGGACCTTAAGAGAAAATTGACCAAGGAAGGTTTTTTTTCCGAGATGAAAGAGAGACGCTTTTACGACAAGCCAAGCGTACAGAAGAAGAAGAAACAGGCAAAGGCCGCTAAAAGACGTCGCAAGAGGATGAGAACATTTTAAATTCCTCGGTGCCCTCCCCGGATATCCTGGAGAGGGCATATCACTTTGTGCAATTTATCGTACGTTCGTCCAACACACCCTTGACACCCCACTGCGGCTTTTTTTATATTCCGATCGCTTAACAACACCAATTAATGGAAGGTAGAGATGAAGGTATTAGTTATTGGAGGCGGCGGCAGGGAGCATGCCCTTGCATGGAAGGCGGCCCGATCCGACCTGGTGGAGATGGTCTTTGTAGCGCCGGGAAATGCAGGAACGGCCCATGAGCAAAAGGTGGAAAATATCAGCATTGATTCCTCGGACATTAATAGGCTCTTTGCATTTTCAAAAGATAAGGGCATAGAACTTGCCATTGTCGGGCCAGAGGCGCCTCTTGTGGAAGGGATTACGGATGTCTTTAACCGGGGAGGCGTTCACTGTTTCGGGCCGACAGCAGGCGCTGCCAGGCTTGAGGGTTCCAAGGTATTCTGCAAGGATTTTCTGGCCCGCCACCGAATCCCATCTGCAACATACGAGACATTTACAGAGACAGCCCCTGCAAAGGCCTATATCCGTGAGCATGGGGCTCCCATAGTAGTCAAGGCGGACGGGCTTGCAGCGGGTAAAGGGGTAATTGTGGCGAGGACCGAAGATGAGGCCGTGGCGGCAGTTGAGGCCATGCTGAGTAAAAACGCCTTTGGCGAGGCGGGAAGGCGCGTGGTTATAGAGGAGTGTCTTATTGGAGAAGAGGCGAGTTTTATTGTCATGGCGGACGGCAAAAACATCCTCCCCCTTGCCACATCGCAGGATCACAAGGCCCGTGACAACGGAGACCTCGGCCCGAACACAGGCGGGATGGGCGCTTATTCACCGGCCCCTGTCATAACCCCGATAGTATATGATCGTATTATTAAAGAAGTCATAGAACCTACACTAAGGTGCATGGCCGAAGATGGCTATCCTTACACGGGTTTTTTGTATGCCGGCCTCATGATATCTGCTGACGGCACGCCAAAGGTGTTGGAATACAATTGCCGCTTCGGCGACCCTGAGACCCAACCGATTCTGCTTCGTTTGAAGTCGGATCTAATAGAGATGTGCATGGCGGCCTTGGAAGGAAGGCTGGACCGGATAGAGTCACAATGGGACAAGCGGGCCGCACTGGGCGTGGTGATGGCAGCGGGCGGCTATCCGGAAGCCTACCGCAAAGGAGATGTGATATCCGGCCTGCCGCAAGAAGAAACCGAGGGGACCAAGGTCTTTCATGCAGGCACTAGAATGGAAAATGGCCGGGTTGTTACAAGCGGCGGCAGGGTATTGTGCGTGACTGCAATGGGGGACACTGTCGCTCAAGCCCAGACAAGGGCCTATGAACTGGTAAATAAGATCACATGGGATAATGTATGTTATCGTACTGACATAGGATATCGTGCGGTCTTAAGGGAGAAGTCCTGACAATGAAAAAAAAGAGTTACGAACAGGAAGTATTTTAGGAGAAAATTACAAGAATGGCCAAGGTCAAGGTTGCCATATTGGCAGGGGGTTGGTCAAGCGAGAGCGGAGTTTCGACCAAGAGCGGAAAGGCGGCTTATCACGCCCTTGACAGGGAAAAATATGATGTCACCATGTATGATCCGAAATATGACCTTGATAAAATAATCGCCAATAAGGACAGGATTGATGTCGCTTTTATCCTGCTTCATGGCAGATACGGGGAGGATGGAAGGATTCAGGGCCTGCTTGATATCCTGGGCATACCATTTGTCGGCTCCGGGGTCCTAGCGAGCGCCATGGCCGTAAATAAACGTGTTGCAAAGATGATCTACAGGGCGGAAGGACTCAAGGTGGCCAGGGATATGTTTATTACCAGGAAAGGCGACATGTCTTTGGACAGCCTTGCTGACAACATTGTTGATACCCTGGGCCCCAATGCAGTGCTAAAGCCTGTAGAGGAGGGCTCCAGCATCGGGATGTCGGTGTGCAGCAACAGGGAGGAGATATTGGATGGGCTCAAAAAGGCATTTGACTATGGAAAAGAGATAATGGTGGAGGAATACATAAAGGGCACTGAGATCACCTGCTGTGTGATAGGAAACCAGGAGCTTGAGACCCTTCCCCTGATTGAAATTGTTCCGAAATCCCAATACAGGTTCTTTGACTATGAGGCAAAATACAAGGCGGGCGCAACCGATGAGATCTGTCCTGCCCGCATTGAAAAGGGCCTTGAAGAAAGGGCCGGGGCGATTGCCTTAAGGGCACACACGGCGCTTGGGTGCAATGTCTGGAGCAGGAGTGATATGATAATAAGGGACAATGACATCTACCTGCTTGAGACAAACACTATCCCCGGCATGACCGAAACAAGCCTTTTCCCGCTAGCCGCAGGAAAGGCAGGGGTGTCGTTTTCAGAGCTCCTTGATAAACTGATCTCACTTTCAATAACATCTTTTTCTATTATGTAGAATAATATTGCCCTTTCTTCTTGTGAATAGGCCGGCGGGTTAACTGGTCTATGCCTATCCCTTAATGTTGAGCAAGATGGCCGTCCGGTCAATGTCTTGTCCAAGATAAAATTGGTGGTGATCGCGCAAAGACTATTATTGCTGTGCATCTTAAGGTTCTTTCGGAAATGCCGATATAAAGTCTAGCCAGACTTTAGAATTACAAGGGCTTGCCATGGATATGCCGTGCGGCATTGACTTGAGCCAGCTTTTGATTGACACTAACCCCAATATATGTAATTATTTGCCACCATGGAACATATTCTGATAGGGAATCATCCTTCTATTCAGAAGATTCGCGAACTGATCGCGATGGTCTCCGACACGGCCTTTAATGTTTTGCTGTTGGGTGAGACCGGTACAGGCAAGGAGGTTGTTGCCCGGCTTCTCCACCAGGCATCCTCCAGGCGCAATAAAAAATTTATCAAGGTAAATTGTGCGGCCCTTCCGCTAACTCTTCTAGAGAGTGAGCTTTTCGGCTATGAAAAGGGGGCCTTTACAGGGGCATTACACTCCAAGCCCGGAAAATTCGAGCTTGCTTCTGATGGCGTGATCCTCTTGGATGAGATCGGAGATATGCCTCTGGTGCTCCAGGCCAAGCTGCTTCATGTGCTTCAGAGTGGGGAATTCAACCGGCTGGGTGGCACACAGGATGTTAAGGTAAATTCCTGGGTCATTTCATCAACCAACCATGATCTTGAAAAAGATATGGCGCAGGGCCTATTCAGGGAGGACCTATATTATCGTTTAAACATAATAAAGGTTGAATTGCCTGCTCTATGGGAGAGAAGGGAAGATATTCCCCTGTTGACCGGGCATTTTTTACACAAGTGCCAGCAGGAGCTCAATCTTGATGTGCCGTTAACCCTGGACTCCGATATACTGGAGCTGTTTCAGGAATACCACTGGCCGGGAAATGTCAGGGAACTGGCCAATACGGTTCTTAGATTGGCAGTGGGAGATGATCCTGAAAAGGTTAAGGGGGAGCTCGCAAAAAATATGTTGATGGACGGTCTGACGCCACCCAAGGGCTTTATTTCAACCCGGCCTGAGCCTGCTATTGGGGATGGAGAAAAGGAAAATGATCAGACCGGGGGCATTAGATCACTTAAAGATATTAAGTCAGAGGCCGCCGGTTATATTGAGAGGAAGACCATCATGCATGCACTGAATATGACCGGATGGAATAAGAGAAAGGCAGCGAAGCTACTTAAGATCAGCTATAAGACACTGTTCTATAAAATGGATGACTTCGGGATAGGACAAGAGGCTTAGAGTACCAATTAGTGTATAATTCAGTAGAGGAGACGTGATAATGAACAGGGTAAAATTAATGCATTTATTTTTGTTTTTAATATTTTTCATTTTGATAATCCCAAACGCACATTCAGCGGAAAAAGACTCGCCCGATTATCGGATAGGCGCTGATGATGTCCTGAATATATTCGTCTGGAAAGAGGCCGAGCTTACAAGGGATGTCACAGTCATGGCCGATGGAAAGATAAGCTTTCCCTTGATTGGAGATATCATGGTCCAGGGAAAGACTGTGGCAGAACTCAAAGAAATTATCACTGCAAAACTGAAGAACTTCATTGACGCCCCGGAGGTCACTATTATCGTAAACGAAAGCCGGAGTCGCCGCATATATACCATTGGTAACGTCAGGACCCCCGGCCCATACCCCTTAGCACCCAACATGACGGTCCTCCAGGCCCTTTCTGCGGCAGGGGGATTTGCCGAATGGGCGGACACAAAAAACATCCTAATTATCCGTAAGGAAGGAGGCAAAGAGATTCAACTCAATTTTAATTATAAGGATGTAGTAGCAGGCAAAAACATAGAACAGAATATTACACTCAAGGCAAATGATACGATCGTCGTTCCATAAAGATTATCCCTGGAAAGAGAAGAAAGGTGGAGTGCTGATGAAAATAGGATTTTTTAAATTCGGATATGGTCTGTGTGCGGGTTTGTGTGTTATTATTTTCTCTGTCATGCTGCATACGCCCTCCTTTGGGCAGATCCAGATGGAGTTGACCCCATCTGTTTCACTCTCTGAGGAATATGATGACAACCTTGATCTTGAAAGTTCAAACGAAGAGTCAGACTACATAACTACCATCTCACCCGGCGTCAACTTCAGTCTGCTTTCCGAGAACACGCAGTTGGGCCTTATGTATTTCCCTGGTTTTGTATGGTATGCAGACAATACCGAGTACGATACTACAACCCACGACGGGAGCCTCACCCTTGGTCAAGCCATTTCAGAACACCTGAGATTTGATTTTACTGATACAATTGTTAAATCGGATGAGCCATTGGAATCCACTGAAGGGGTGGAAGGTGTAAGACACACCAGGGATACTTATTGGAGAAATACCGGCAATGCGGATTTAAGATATATCTTTGGTCCTGAAAATTCATTACGAGTTGGCTATTCAAACTCATATTTAAAAAATGAGGCGGAAGATGTTGATGATGGGACAATCCAACGTCCTAACACCTCTATACTGTATCATTTTGATATTAGGAATGCAGTTGAACTTAATTACGGATATACCAAGGCAAATTTTTGGCGGGATGAATTGCTCCCCGGCGATGAGGCGGAAAGCGACTACACCGGTCACGAGCCCGGGCTTCGTTACATATACACCTTTTCGCCCCATACAACAGGCAGCCTGGGTTATGTTTTTACCACCCGCAGGTTCAAGGATGATACCGAGGAAGAGGACTACGATGTCCACGATGGCACGGTTGGTTTGGAGCACGCATTTTCATCGGATTTGTCCGCCTCTGCCTCAGTTGGTTACTTTATACAAAAAAATGATTTTTCCGATGACGAGGATGGTTACTCATATGACGCGGCCCTGACCAAGACATTCAGGCGCGGCAGCATGAGCATCGGGGGAAGAGGCGGATGGGATGAATCCACACTACAAGCCGAAAGCAGGGGATTTACCAAATTCTGGAGCGCCGATACCTCAATGGAATATCAAATTCTGGAACCCTTAACAGGTTATGCCGCAGGCTCTTACAGACACGACAAGGATGAAGACGACCAAAAATGGATTACTACCCGGGGAAACTGCGGACTAAGATGGGAATTCCTTCGCTGGTATTCACTTTCTCTGGACTATAGCTATGCCGAAAGAGATGATGATGTTGACATGGATGACTACAGTGTAAACAGGGTTATGATGATCTTTACAGCCAGCAGGCTTATTCGATGGTAGGGAACAATCCTTAATGTTGAATTATAAATGTTGAATGGTTAATTAAAGGAGACCATGACTCCTACTGAAATAACAAAATATCTGGATATGGCACAGAAGAGGAAGTGGTGGATCATTCTGCCTTTTCTTCTCGTCTGCCTGGCGGGGCTTACCTATTTGATGATTACCCCCAAGATCTACGAGGCCCAGACACTTATAGTGGTGCAGTCTCAAAAGGTGCCGGAGGATTTTGTCAGGTCAATCGTATCAAGTGATGTGGAAGACAGGGTCAGGACTATCACCCAAGAGGTGACCAGCCGGACGAATCTGGAAAAGATTATACAGGAGTATAGCTTACAGGGTGAATTTTATAAGGGGCTGGACGTTGACAGGACTGTTATGGCGTTGAGGGAAAGTATCAAAGTAACAGTAAGCGGCACCAGCAGGGCGGGGGCACCGGAGGCCTTTACCATCTCCTTCAGCGGCAAAGACCCTAAAAAAGTAGCGGATGTGACCAATTCTCTGGCATCCAATTTTATAACTGAAAATCTCAAGATCAGGGAATCACAGGCCATAGGCACATCGGCTTTCTTGGCAGATGAACTTGAGTCTATGGAAAAACGCTTGAAAGAGAAGGAAGCACAACTAAAAGACTACCGTGAAAAAAACATGGGGGGCCTGCCCGAACAGCTCGATACTAACTTGAGAATAATTGAAAGACTTCAAACACAGTTGGATCAGATCAACAACAATCTCAGGGATGCTGAAGGCAGGAGGATTATTCTTCAAGCGCAGATTTCAGACCTGCAAAGAGGTGGTCCTGTCGCAACAACCCCTTCCGCTCCTGGCACCCAGGGGGGTCCAAGGGATCTTTTGTCTTTAAAAAATGAACTCGCCTCCCTTGAATCCAGGTATACACAGAATCACCCTGATGTTATTCGCCTCAAGAGTATGATTGCCAGGATGGAAGCGGAAAGACCTTCTTTAACCGCAGATTCAACTGAAACCGATTCCGCCCTTTCACCCGCTGAGCAGAGTCTAAGACGCCAGTTGCAGGACGTATTGCAGGAAATTAAGTCGCTTAAGGAAGAAATAGACAAGGTACAGGCACAAATAAAATTTTATCAGACAAAGGTGGAAGAGACTCCCAAAAGAGAGCAAGAGTTGTTGACCTTGAATCGTGACTATGACAACGAAAAAACACTGTATGATTCCATGTTGGCCAGAAAGCTGGAGGCCGAGATCGCAGTAAGTATGGAGAAAAAACAGAAAGGAGAACAATTCCGGGTTGTTGATCCGGCAAAAACGCCGACTATCCCTATAAAGCCGGATGTCAGAAAAATTATTCTGATGATTTTGGCCATCGGCCTTGGATTGGGAGGGGGTCTGGCATTTTTGATGGAGACACTGGACACATCCTACAAGACACCGGAAGAGGTAAAGAATGAGGTCCAACTTCCTATACTGGTCTCAATTCCCTTGATACGCACTGAAAATGAATTGAAAAGTATCAAAAGGAAAGAAATCCTTGCCTATGCAGCCACCGGAGTCGGTTTTTTCCTGTCTGCCGCAAGTATAGTCCTTGCCACAAAAGGGATAGATAAGACCATGGAGTTTTTTAAAAACCTATTCCAGGGATCTCCTTCTTGATATTGATTTTATCGTCTTTCCAGCCTCTTGTCCGTGACTGATTAGATAAAATGTATACTGATTTCTATAACCTTAGAGAAAAACCTTTTGAGCTCAACCCCTCTTCCCGGTTCTTATACCTGGGGGAGGTTCACAAGGAGGCCCTTGCCCTGCTGGCCTATGGGGTTTCCGAACGTAAGGGCTTTACACTCCTTACCGGCGAGGTCGGCACCGGCAAGACCACGATGGTTCATGCCCTGATCTCAAGACTGGATGAAAACTGTCAATATGTCTATCTTTCTAACCCTGTGCTTTCCATAAGGGAATTTTTCTCATATCTGTCTGCAGCGGTATTTAAGCAAAAGATACGATTCCGCACAAAAGCGGATTTCCTCATTGAATTTGAGGCGTTCCTAAGAGAGTGTCAGCAGCATCAAAAAAACTTCATCCTGATTATTGACGAGGCGCACAAGCTTTCCTTTGAACTCCTGGAAGAAATCAGACTCCTGTCCAATATGGAGACTGCCGATGAAAAATTGATCAATATCTTTCTTGCCGGCCAACCCGAGCTTAATGAAAAACTAAACAGTCCCGAGTGCAGGGCTCTTCTTCAGCGCATCAACACCAGATACCATATAAGCCCCTTGGACTTAAGGAGCACTCAGGAATACATTACAACGCGCCTCAGGATGGCAGGAGGCCCTCTGGATGTTCAACACATATTTTCCAACGACGTTGTTAAGGCCATTCACAAATACTCCGAGGGATTTCCAAGGATGATTAATATCCTTGCAGACAATGTGCTCCTCCTTGGTTATTCAAGGGGGGCAAAGAAAATTCTACCCTTGATGGTAAAGGAATGCTTTGATGACCTTAGACTGGATAGGTTTTTTGAAAAAGGCCGTCCATCGGAACCGGAAGGAGAGACATCAAAAAAGGCCCATAACTCCGTCAGGATATGGAAATGGGCCACAGCAGTCTTATCTCTTGTTTTAATATCATCTTTTGCCTTTTATTATTACAAGGAAGATCTCTTTGACAGGTCGGTTCCCCTTGGCCCATCGAATAATAATACAGCATTGGAGAATAGTTCTGAAAATTTCCTCTCGACTAAAAACAATGTGGAACATGAACAGCAAAAGTCTACTAATAGTGTTTCTCCTGGAGGGCAGGGAACCTCTGTCTCTCTAATGAATACAGAACAGGTGGACAAACAGGTCTCATCTACTGCGGCAGGTATTGAAGATTCAGAGGTGGAGAAGGGCAAACAGGACATCGGACAGGTTCCGCCTTTATCATCTACAGCAAGCTCAGCCTCTGATGATCAAGGCCCGGAAGGGCCTAGAAATCTGATTGAAAGCCCCTCAGAAGAAAACAAATCGGTTGCAGAGATGACGGTGAGTGTAAAGGCAGGAGATACCCTTATAGGTCTTGCAACGGAGATATATGGTAGGTCTGGTGAGGATATCCTAAGACTTTTAAAGGAGCGCAATCCTGAAATTAATCAGTTGGACCGGATTGAAATTGGACAAAAAATTGTCTTTCCTGTGTTGCCTGAAATTAATCAGGGGCTAACATTTACAGTTGATATCGCATCGTATGAGCCATTTGAGAGTGCCAAAAGTCTGTTCCAGGAATTACTCAAACAGGGATATGAGGCATACCTGATGCCCGTCTATAACACACAGAAGGGAAAGTTTTTTCGCATAACCCTGGGTAATTTTAAGACCAGTGAAGAGGCGGAAGCCTATGCAAAAAAGGTTATGGAGGATAAGGTCTCAGATTATGCCAAGGTTATCCAATTGGAAATGAGGTAGTCTGAAATTGGCGCTATTGCCATATAATTGACAATGATTCCAGGCCTGAATTATCCTGAAAAAAGCAGTTAGTCCCGCCACGGCGGGGTTAGCCTTTAGCTATTAGGCAAGGAATTTCGATATGTTGACAATCTCAATTGGTGCCCCAGTTGGTGAAGATATGAATTGGTGCAATTTCCTGATTTTTTTAAGCTAACGGCTAATTGCTGAAAGCCAACAGCCTTTCTTAGGTTAATATTCATGCTCAACTGGCGAAAACACGAGTTCATTCAACATGTTAAATTTATTCTGCCAAAGACCCTTTTTTGGTTAACAGGATAAGCAAATATGAATATAAAAAGGCATGCTTTTTGCTGATCCAATACGTCTGTGTGGGTCTATGGCGAATTGAAACTTAAAGGGGCAACCCATGGGAAAATTATCCGACGCACTGGACAGACACCAGAGCGAAAGAGCTGTTAAGACACTGATGTTCAGACCCGAAACCGATCATGGTCTCGGGACTGTTATGCAGAAGGAATTTGATCCGAAGCTGGTCGTCCTGACGGCGCCGGAATCAATGGATGCTGAGAATTTCAAGGTCTTAAAGGGCCAGATCTTTTTTCCAAAAGACGGGATAAGACCCAGGACTATCTTGGTCACCAGTGCCTTTCCGGGTGAGGGAAAGAGTTTTATCGCAGCCAACCTCGCAGCCAGCATTGCGCAGGGCATGAATGAATATGCCCTGTTGGTGGACTGCGACTTCCGGCGTCCCAGGATTCATAAGATACTTGGCTATTCCAATAAAGAAGGCCTGAGTGACTATTTGACAGGGAAAAAGCCCTTGCATGAACTGCTTATCAAGACAAAGATAGAGAAGCTGTCGTTGTTGACCTCCGGCACGTCACCCTCTAAGCCCTCGGAACTCCTTTCCTCAAACATGATGAAAGAGCTCTTTCAGGAGTTCAAAGAGAGATATGACGACCGGTATGTTATCGTTGATACGGCTCCAAGCCATGTGATTTCCGAGGTCAACATCTTGGCCAAATATGTTGATGGTGTCATATTCGTAGTAATGGCGGGAAAATCACCCAGAGAGGTCATACAAAAAAGCATTGAGGCGATTGGAAAGGAAAAGGTATTGGGCATTATCTTTAATGGATATGAAAAGGCCTATAAGCCCTATGACAGGTATTACAGAAATTATTACAAAAAGGATTGAACCATAACTGTAGATTTTTCTGAGGTGCAATCTTGATACGTTTATCCAGACAATATTTTTCTCCAAGAAAGATGATATTCGTCCTTGGCGAAGGAGTATTGATATTTCTTGCTGTCACTCTTGCATCCTATCTGTTTCTAAGTAAAGATATTGATTTTAAAGGCATGATGGAGATGGTATGGCCGAAGATACTTCTCGTTTCACTTGTTACTCAGCTTTGTATGTATCACAATGACCTCTATGAGCTTGACGCCATACATAGCGCCATTGATCTTGCTTACAAGCTTGCACAGTCTATTGGTGTTACTTCTATTGTGCTCGCAATCTGTTATTTCCTTTGGCCGGACATGATTATTGCGAAGTGGGTATTTTTTGCAAACCTGTTGTTCCTCCTGGTTTTTCTGGTTTGTTGGAGGCTCCTTTACTCAATTATCATCAAAAAGAGGTTGTTTACTGAAAAGGCTATTTTACTGGGTGCAGGAGAACTCGCCAAAAACATTTTACACGAAATGGCTGAAAAGAAGGATGTCAGCTATGACATCAGCTCTGTTGTCGCCAGGGAAAAAGGCGATTACTCTGATATCGGGTCAAAAATAGCGAAGATCCATTATGGCTTTGACAATATCTGCGACCTGGCCCAGGCCGATAATGTTGGAAATGTGATAGTCGCCCTGGATGAAAAGCGAAATGTATTGCCGTATGATCAACTCCTTGCATGCAAGGTAAGGGGGATAAGGATCATTGACGGGGAAACTTTTTATGAAAGGATTACCGGGAAACTACTGGTGGAGAAGATAAACCCCAGTTGGCTGATTTTCTCTGATGGTTTTGTAAAATCAAAAATCGCTCTTTTTACAAAGAGATTAGTAGGTCTTCTTACATCAACCGCACTACTGGTTATCCTGTTTCCTGTTTTTGTTCTTGTAGCAACCGCCATAAAAATTGATTCACGGGGTCCTGTTCTGTTTTCACAGAAAAGGGTAGGTAAGGATGGCAAGTTGTTTACCCTGTATAAATTTCGCTCCATGAGGGCTGATGCGGAAAAAGAGACCGGGCCTGTCTGGGCTGAAGAAGATGATCCAAGGATCACTAGGGTGGGAAAGATAATCAGAAAGCTGCGAATAGATGAGCTGCCGCAGTTGTGGAACATTTTTATCGGAGATATGAGCTTTGTAGGTCCCAGACCGGAAAGGCCGTTTTTTGTGGATCAGCTCAAAAAGACCATCCCCTATTACAAAGAGAGAATGAGTGTAAAACCTGGTGTAACAGGCTGGGCGCAGGTAAAATATCCATATGGCGCTACAGAAAAAGACGCATTGGAAAAACTGAAATACGATCTTTATTACATCAAAAATATGTCTATCGTTATAGATATGCTGGTTATCTTTCATACGGTTAAGATCATGCTCCTTGGGAGAGGTGCAAGGTAGGCGGTGTCTGAACAAAAAGGCTTTTCAGACACAATTTTGAATTCTTAGTTGTGAATTTTTAATTTTCATCTGTGACGCCAATGGGTTACGCAATTCTTTCCATGTAACCCAAGGGGCGGAGCTGTAAGGAAACAAGGTATGCAGCATGCAATCTGTAAGAAATGTATTCTCCCTGAGACATTTCCAGGTATCAGTTTTAATGATCAGGGGGTCTGCAGTTACTGCCAAAAAGAGGAATCAATACTGGCAAAGGCATCGGAAAAAAAGGCTGAATATAGGAACAATTTTGACAGGATCATGCTGGAGACAAAAGGCAAGGCCCCTTCCTACGATGTTATAATGGCATATAGTGGCGGCAAAGACTCCACCTATACCATAAAGCTCCTTAAAGAGCTTTATGGCCTCAATATCCTGGCAGTCACCTTTGATAATCATTTCGTCTCTCCTGGTGCATGGAAAAATATTGAAAAGGTTACCGACACACTTACCGTTGATCATATTCGCATCAGGCCCCCTTGGCCGGTCATTCAGAAAATGTTTTGTCTTACAGCAAACAACGATATATTTTCAAGAACTACCCTTTTGAGGGCAAGCAGCATTTGTACTGCCTGTATCGGGCTGGTAAAAAGCCTTGCCCTAAAGGCCGCGCTTGAAATGTCCATACCTCTTGTTGCATTTGGCTGGTCTCCTGGGCAGGCGCCTATCCAGTCTGCTATTATGAAGACCAATCCGGCCCTTATCCGTCAGACCCAGTCAGCCCTTATCAAGGCATTTCCGGAAGATTTAGGGCATGAGTTGCGTAACTTTTTTTTACCGGGAAGCTACTATGATTTTTATAAGGATAGGTTTCCACAGAATATCCACCCCCTTGCCTTTTTCGACTACAACGAAGACCGGATAATAAATGAATTGGCCGGCATGGGATGGCAGGCGCCGAAAGATACGGACACCAATTCTTCAAATTGTCTCTTGAATGCCTTTGCAAACCAGGTTCACATAACCCGTAATGGTTTTCATCCCTATGTATGGGAGATTGCCAATATGGTAAGGCAGGGTGTCATGGAGAGGCAGGAGGGGATAGAAAAGATCTACACTGAGCAAGATTCTCAAATGGTTAAATATGCAAAAGATAGGTTGGGGTTATGAGCGAACTTAGAGATAAAGTCAGGAACTTCATCATTGAAAACTTCCTTTTCGGGAGCGATAACGGTCTGAAGGATGAGACATCATTTTTGGATGAAGGCGTTATTGACTCAACCGGGGTGCTGGAACTGGTCAGTTTTATTGAAGAAACATTCGGAATTGCGGTGGAGGATGAGGAGCTTATCCCTGAAAACCTGGATTCCATAAAGAATATCGTCGGATACCTGGAGCGAAAGATTTAATTGGCCACAGACCCACACAGACAGACACAGACGTTATTTTAATGTGTTATTTCGCGAAGCGACTGAAATTTTTGTTCGGCCAAGTCGGCCGAACAAAATGTCTGTGTGGGTCTGTGGCTAAAATAAATAATAACTTATGGATCTCAATGAGATCACTTATCTTATTAATGGTGCAATTTTTGAGATTAACCGTGAGTTAGGGTCAGGTTTTCTTGAAAAAGTCTATGAAAATGCATTGTTGATTGAGCTTAGAGAGAGGGGCCTTAAGGCCGAAAAACAGGTTTCAATTAAAGTAGAATACAAAGGCCATCATGTGGGAGATTATTTTGCAGATATTGTTGTTGAAAATCAGATCATCATGGAAATCAAGGCCGTCAGCTCATTGGATAAAATTCATGAGGCCCAAATACTGAATTATCTCAAGGCGACGGGGCTAAAAATCGGCATTTTGGTCAATTTCACCCATCCAAAGGCCGAGATAAGGCGTTTCATTGTCTAACCAGCCTGAAAAGTCTGTGTCTGTCTGTGTGTGTCTGTGGCAAATACCCTAATCCATAATTTCCTGGAACAAAGCGCAGAGCAATATCCAGACAAGATCGCTTTGATCCATGAGGATGTCCGCGTAAATTATGCAGACATTAATGCATCTGCAAACCGCCTTGCCCACTGGCTGATAAAAGATGGAATCAGAATCGGCGACCGAGTCGCCTTGATCTTTGAAAACAGTCTTGAATATGTCGTTGGCTATTACGGTATTCTAAAGACCGGTGCCGTTGCAGTACCTCTGAGTACTGATTTGAAGCCCGATGGTCTGGGACGTCTCGTTTCTGAACTGGAGCCGAGGGGCATAATTACATCTTCAAGATTTGAAAGGCTTGTCCAGGCAACAGACATCAGTGGCGTAGATATACAATCATTGATAATCAAGGATTTCAAGCTTGACTGGCATTCAGCGTCTTTTCCTGTCTTTGGCTGGAGAGAGGTTGTTACTGGCGGCGATTCTTCTAATCCTGACATATCAATTAACGATGGATCACTTGCAAGCATCATCTATACATCAGGCTCGACAGGCGCTCCCAAGGGTGTGATGCTTTCCCACGGAAACATTGTTTCCAATACCCATTCCATCTGTCAGTACCTTTGCCTGACTGATCAGGATATCCAGATGACTGTCCTGCCGTTTTTCTATGTAATGGGTAAATCCCTTTTGAATACGCACTTTGCTGTTGGTGGAACCATTGTAATCAACAATAAATTCGCGTTTCCAGCCACTGTAATAAAACAAATGGTTGAAGAGCATGTAACCGGCTTTTCTGGTGTTCCTTCAACCTATGCATATCTCCTGCATAGATCTCCCCTGGAAAAATATCGCGATCAACTGACCTCCCTGAGGTATTGCTCTCAGGCAGGCGGACACATGTCAAAGAAGATCAAGGAAGAACTCAGGTGCGCCCTGCCTGCACATACAAAAATCTTTATTATGTACGGAGCTACAGAGGCCTCGGCCCGGCTGACATATCTGGAACCTGATCACTTTACGGAAAAGATCGAGTCCATTGGTAAGCCCATTACCGGGGTTACGCTTAAGATATTGGATGAAAACGGACGAGAAGTTCCCGGAGGTCAAACTGGAGAACTGGTTGGAAATGGTCCCAATATAATGCAGGGATATTGGAGGGATCAGGATGCAACCGCAAGCGTATTGGATCGCCATGGATACCATACCGGCGACCAAGGCTACAAGGACGAAGATGGTTGTTTTTACGTAACCGGTAGAAAAGACAAACTGCTAAAAGTCGGGGGTCACAGGATAAATCCACAGGAGATAGAAGATACCCTGATGGAGTCAGACCTTGTGATGGAGACAGCGGTAATGGGCGTTGCAGACGCCTTGCTTGGTCACAGGCTGATTGCCCTGGTTGCGCCAAAAAACGGCAACTGCAGTGAGAACATGATCCTTGGCCGATGCGCGGAAAGAATGCCCAAATATAAGATGCCCTCTGAGGTGAAACTGGTTCGAACACTGCCGAAAAATACCACCGGTAAGATTGATATGTTCAAATGCATGGAATTGGCAGAAAAGAATGTTTAGCCACAGACCCACACAGACTCACATGGACATTTTGTCCGGCCAACATGGCCGAACAAAAAATGCAGTCGCTTCGCGACAGAACTTTACTTTGCCCGAAGGGCATGCCATTTTCCGTCGAGCATGTCGCTCGACGGAAATGTCCGTGTAAGTCTGTGTGGGTCTGTGGCTAATAAAAAAATCAGGAGGATGATTTAATGCAACATTCCGTAAGCCCGGATGGCGAAAAATTCAAGCTGCCGGAAGAAGATGATTATACCAGTGAATATGACAGGCTCTTAAATCTGGTGACTGCCCGGAGAAAAGAGGGCAAGGAAATAGTTGTGGTCATGGGCCTTGGTTTTGTGGGTGCTGTGATGGCCGGCGTTGTGGCAGACTCTGTTGACAAAAAAACAGGCGAACCGAAAAAATTTGTAATAGGCATGCAGAGGCCAAGCACCAGGAGCTACTGGAAGATCCCTTTATTTAACAGGGGGATATCGCCTGTTACTGCTGAAGACCCTGAAGTGGCACCTATGATTGAACGATGTGTAAATCAGAAAAAGACCCTTACCGCTACATTTACATATGATGTCCTTGGCCTTGCAGATGTCCTTGTTGTGGATGTCCAGTGTGATTTTCTCAAGCAGGAATTGGGAAATCTTAAGAGCGGACACGCGGACATAAGCGCCCTTGAGCAGAGCTTCAAGATAATTGGGGAAAGGATAGATCCCAGGTGTCTGGTATTAATCGAGACAACTGTACCCCCTGGGACAACGGAATATATCGCCCATCCTCTGATAAAAAAGGCCTTTGACAAACGCAATATCAAAGAAGAGCCCCTGCTGGCCCACAGCTACGAAAGGGTGATGCCCGGCAGAAACTATGTCAGTTCTGTAAGGGATTTCTGGCGTGTATGCAGTGGAATCAATGATGAAAGCCGAAAAAAAGTGACCAGATTTCTTTCAGAGGTCTTGAATGTTGAGAACTATCCCCTGACAGTCCTTGACAGGCCCATTGAAAGCGAGACATGTAAGATAGTGGAAAACAGCTACAGGGCGACCATACTGTCCTTTCTGGATGAATGGAGCGTTTTTTCCGAGACCAACGGCGTTGACCTGATGAAGGTAATAAGCGCCATCAAGGTGCGGCCCACCCATAACAATATCATTTTCCCCGGTCCCGGCATCGGCGGATATTGCCTTCCCAAGGATGGGGGGCTAGGGATGTGGGCCTATAAACACCTGTTGGGATTTGAGAGGGATCTATTTAAAATTACAGCAGAGGCCATTAATATCAATGATACAAGGGCGCTTCGCGCGGCGCAGCTTGTACGCGATGCCTTAAGAAACATGGGCTATATTGTCGCTTCCTCCGAGGTTACTGTCCTTGGTGCATCTTATCGTGAGGATGTGGGTGACACCCGTTACAGCGGATCAGAGATCATCGTCCGTAAATTGACGGAGATGGGCGCGGAGGTAAAGGCCCATGATCCCTACGTACAGCACTGGTGGGAGCTTGAAAATCAGGCATCATACCCTGCGGTAGGCGCCAGTTGGTCAAGGTTTTTCCGCAACCAGGAGCACCTGAACGAATTCCGTATGACCCCTGACCTCGCCGATGCCCTGCGGGGCGCTGACGCTGTTGTATTTGCAGTCAGGCACCAGGAATATCTGGGACTAGACCCTGAAAAGGTAGTTGAGATGATCGGAAAGCCCGCAGCCATTATTGATTGCTTCGGAATACTGGATGATGCCGGGATAGAAAGGTATTTTGAGCTGGGATGCGAGGTAAAAGGCCTTGGCCGTGGACATATCCAGAGGATAAAGGATGCGGTTCGTAAGAGAAAGAAGTCCTGAAGACCAGTGGACTAATCCGATGGATACAGACAACCGTTTCTAATAGTCTATAATTCCTGAGTGTGTCCATGTGAGTCTGTGGCTAACAATTGGAAACAAATATGTCGCCAAATCCAATAGTCATTGCACTTGCTTCCATTACGGAGTTTTTTGCAAAGATGGGTATCCCTTATATGGTATTCGGCGGCATAGCCAACAGTATTTACGGTAATCCCAGACAAACATTTGATATAGATATAAAGCTCGTTTTGGAAAAGGATATTAATCCTTTTCTTGAAGAGATAACTAAAATTGGAAGAATTGTCCCAGAAGATCCAAAAGAATTCCTCTCAGAGACAAATGTCCTGCCTGTTGATATTCATAGCGTCAGGGTGGATCTTGTGGTTGCTGAATTACCTTTTGAAAAAGAAGCAATTCGGAGAAGCCAGCTAATAAACTTTTTTGGTGTTGAGGTAAAGGTGTGTACACCTGAGGACCTTATTATCCAGAAGGCAGTATCAGTTCGAGAGAAAGACTGGGTGGACATTAAATACATCATTGAAAATCTTAAAAATGACTTGGACTGGGATTACTTGCTTGGACACTGCCGAGATCTTGCAGATTTGTTGGAAACTCCAGAAATATTCCATCGCATAAAGAGATACAGAAATGGATCGGAGAGTTAAAGTTCTTCGTAACAAAATGCAAAGATACAATGAATGGGAAGCTGACAATCGCCGGATGCTTCCCATTGAAAACCGCCTGGAGCAGTTCGCTGCTCTTTATGATTTGAAGAATATGTATGCAGATGAAACTGTAAATCAATTGCATGAAGAACATTTAAACAGCCTTATTAATATAACTGGAAGATTGAAGAAGTATAATTTAATGATTAGGCCAGGCCAACAAAATGTCAATGTGTGTCCGTGTATGTCTGTGGCTGACCCAGCCAGAATCCTATGACGCAAGGAATAAAGCCTTCTTCAATTTCCTTTAGCCGTGCCCTATTGGCCTCAGCCATGATGCTAATTACCCTGTTAGTTGTAAACTATTTCGTTCTATTCAAAGAGGTTAATCCTATAAAACCCCTTGCAGAATTCCCGACCCGAATAGGATCATGGTCAGGAAAGGTGGACCATTTTGAACAGAGAATATATGATATCCTGGGTGTTGATGATGCCTTTTTGTGCGATTATCGGCTTCCGGATGGCGGACAAATACAATTGTATATCGGTTACTATATGAGTCAAAGGCAAGGAGACATGATCCATTCCCCTAAGCACTGTATGCCCGGCGCCGGTTGGGACATCACAAAAACTTCAATAGAGCCTTTAAGCGTGCCGGGAACAAACCCGGCCAGGAAACACATCATAAGACTTATCCTGGAAAAGGATGGTAAAAAGCAGGTGGCCCTTTACTGGTTCCAGTCCAGAGGTCGTATTATTTCATCCGAATACTGGGAAAAGGTGTATCTTGTATGGGATGCGATTATTAAGCATCGGACGGACGGATCATTTGTGCGTCTCATCTCACCAATAATTGAAGATGAAGCTGAAACAACAAGGGATATGACTCAATTTGCTAAAGAGCTTTTTCCAATACTTGATCAATTCCTACCGGGATCGGAAGCCTCTTAGAAAGGATTAACAGGTTTGGTCCGACTGAAAATGATCAAAACTTGGCTTTCTATAATAATTCTGGTCTTTTCTTTTTTCGGACTTTATCATGATATAATTTTCAAACTGGTGCAGGACTGGATATCCGACGACAATTACTCCCATGGCTTTTTAATCCCCATCATAGCAGCCTATCTTGTGTGGCAGCGAAAAGAAAGGCTCTCAATAATCCAGGCTAGGCCGTCAAATGCAGGTATGATCATCTTTCTTGGAGGCCTTTTTATTTTTCTTTTCTCATACATCGGCGCTGAACTTTTCACCATGCGATTTTCCATGCTGATCGTCATCTTTGGTCTGGTTGCTTTTCTCATGGGGATTGAATTTGGAAAAGCAGCGTTGATTCCAGTGGCGTATCTAGTCTTTATGATCCCCATTCCGGCCATTATCTGGAATAAACTCGCCTTTCCGTTAAAGCTGTTCGCAACAAAGATGGCTGTGGGTACAATAGGTCTGCTTAACATCCCTGTTTATCGTGAGGGAAACATTATTCATCTGAGTAATACTACACTCCAGGTGGTGGATGCCTGCTCAGGCATGCGCTCTCTTGCTTCGCTTTTAGCCTTGAGCGCCGCCTTTGCCTTTATTACGAATCATTCGAAAACAAGGAAGTGGTTGCTATTTATTTCAGCGATACCAATTGCCATCTTTCTGAACATTGTCCGGCTGTCCGTTACCGCTGTGTTGGCTCAACACTACGGCCCCCAGTCTGCAGAGGGGTTTTTGCACGAGTTCTCCGGCCTATTCGTTTTCGCCTTTGCAATCCTTTGCCTGTATCTTGTGCACGCCGCCCTTCAGAAACTATCTCCTGTGCCTCATCATGCGTGACAAGATAAAAACAGTATTCATACAGGATTAATGGGACATATTGCTGATTGTTATTTCACCGCCCGCTTCGCTAGAGACGCAGAGAGTGCAGAGAAATCTTGTTTTTTTGCCTTGCTGATGCAGGCCGGAATAAAACAATTCCTTAGTGTCCTCTTTTTATTCGTATCAAAAAGTTCGCAAGCTCTACTTATTACGTGAATCCGTGAAATCTGGTTGTGACCCTCATGGAACTTGATTATAGACGTTTTTTTAAAGGAATCAGCAAAGAACGCATTGATTACTTGGTGGTAGGAGGCTTGGCGGTCAATTTACACGGAATTCCTCGCATGACTTATGACATTGATCTGATGATCTTACTGGATACAGAGAATATAATAAGACTCATTAGGGTATTAAAGCGCTGGGGATATTCCCCGAGAGTGCCGGTCCAGGCGGAAGAGTTGGCTGATAAAAAAAAGAGAGAGACCTGGATTAGAGAGAAAAATATGAAGGCTTTCACATTTATCAATGACAAAGAGCCCCTTGGTGAAATAGATCTGATTATTGATTCCCCGATTCCATATAACTTATTGAGAGAAAGGGCTGTTTTATTTAATATCGCAGGAGTGGAGGTGCCGGTTATCTCGATATCCGATCTTATTGCGCTAAAAGCCCTATCTGGTCGGAAACAGGATCTGTCGGATATTGAACACCTGAGGACTATTATCGAAAAGGGATGAGAAATAATCATGGGTGACTGCAAAAGAGGCTTCACCTATTCTGTAGATCCGGAGCAATTGAAGCGGTATGGCAAATGGCCGTTGGAACGGCGTCTAAGGTGGCTCTTTTGGGGCAACAAAATGAGAAAAAGCCTGCCCCCTAAAACCATCTCAATCCAAGAAGCATTCCGACGCGGAGAGATATAGAAGATAGCTATGCCCTGGTGCGCCTGTGGAGGCGAAAGAATCTGCGAAAGTCCGTGAAATCTGCGGATATATTTTTTTGTGAACAATCAGACTAACACCCTTTGAAATTCAGGTCATTGAAGATGCGACCTATTCTCTTGACTCCGGTGCATCACTTAACCCTTAATCCTTATGAATGATGGAAAGTAAACTGTCTATTGATTTGATTCTTGCCAAACGGGCTGTTTGGGATATGGCCTTAGAGCCGGAAGATTTTCTAAAGATCGTTCGCGGTGAGTTGAGTGTTGATTGGCCATCACGGCCATTTTGTGTGGCGCGGCTTCTTGAAAGTGCAAGCTGGTATGATGTCGTAAGGATATTATCTCCACAGGAAATTTGTTCCATGTGGCCGGAGGCGAAGCATTTTGTTCGTTCAAAATCTATAAAACTCGGAATGGAATATGCCTGCCGAGTATTACACTAATATCCTATATCCCCTGCAAAACCAAGTATTGGCTATTTTCCGCAAAACGCCTTTTTACCTAACGGGTGGCACGGCCCTATCCCGGGGTTATTACCAACACCGTTATTCGGATGATCTTGACCTTTTCGTCAATGGCAATCAAGAGTTTGATGGATTGGTCAACAGCGTTCTCCCGAAACTTCGCGCAGTGTTTCATCCTGTGGAGATTGTTACCCGTGAGGAGTCATTCTGCCGTCTGTTTGTCGCACAGGAGCAACTAAAAATCGAAATAATCAATGATGTGGCCTCTCATATCGGGTTGATCGTTGAACACCCGGAGTTAGGTCGTCTTGATTCCCGTGAAAATATTCTTGCTAACAAAATTACGGTTTTTATTGATCGCGCATTACCGAAAGACATAGTGGTCATTTATTATTTGCTAAAAGACGGGCTTTCCCTGAAACAAGCTCTTACCGACAGACAGGTGTAGGGAAATATAATGGGGGATTTTGGTGTGTATTACGACGAGAAAAGGGATGTCCTTTATTTTGGCAAAGAAGGACAAGAAGAAGAATGCATGGAACTTGCACCCGGTGTGAACGTCGAGCTTGACGATTCAGGGCAGGTAATCGGCCTTGAGATTTTTGACGCCGCTAGCCGATTCCGTCATGTGATCAAGCCTATGGAGCAAAGAATAGAAGCAGCATAAGAAAAGACCCACAAAGTTGGGCCCATATGGTGAATAACACGGATTGAAGCAGACCTTTCGTGCCAGATCTGGAATTAATGATGACTGGTACCGGCTAAAGGAGACGACTGCAAGCAAAAAGTATACTGTCCTCTGCCTTCTGTCTTAAACGTTTCTGGTGAAAAATGTCTTGCTTGTATCTGATCTCCGTCCTCTGGCAACTGGTCTATGCGGTGAACAATCAAAGAGGTCAGATATCTCTGAGGCCGGTAATCGGGAGAATGATAATCAAATCCGCTAAAGATTTAAGAGCATATAAACTCGCCTACGAATTGGCGACGGAAATATACAAGATCAGTAAGCAATGGCCGGTTGAAGAGAGATACTCTCTTACCGATCAAATCAGGAGGGCATCTCGATCCGTATGTAGCAATTTAAGGGAAGCCTGGGCGAAGAGGAGATACGAAGCGCACTTTGTAAGTAAATTAACCGATGCGGACGGAGAGAATAACGAAACTGACACATGGCTGAATTTTGCGCTGGATTGCGGCTACATAAGTAAAGAAGACCATAAACGATTAAGCAGCCAGTGTGCGGGGATCGGAAGGATGCTAGGCGCAATGCTAAAGAACCCGGAGAGCTTCTTGCCGAAGTCCTGACCTCCGACTTCTGTCCTCTGTCTTCTGTCCTAAACGTCTCTGCGGTGAATACAGTAAAAGATCAACTTTAGTAATCAACTTGTGGAGAAAGACATGCAGTACAGTCTCAAAGTTATAATGCTTATTCTATTCACAGCCACCTCAATAGTCTCATGCAACGGAGGATCAATGCCTGAACCAAAAGCCCAATTCCCGTCAATTAAAGATGTTTCTGTCGCCAAATGGCAAAGTCTCTCGCAAAAAAAGATCTACTTCGGCCATCAATCAGTGGGGTTCAACATCATTGACGGGATAAAAGATGTAATGAAGGAAAATCCCAATGTTAAACTGAACATCATTGAAACTAGCAACCGTGCTGACTTTAATGCCCCAATATTTGCCCATTCAAGAGTCGGCAAAAATGTAGACCCGAAATCAAAAATTGATTCTTTTGTTGAATCTATAAACCAAGGCATCGGTGAAAAGGCTGATATGGCTTTCTTCAAGTTTTGCTATGTTGATATTAACGGGGAAACAGATGTTGCATCATTGCTTGAAGATTATAAGACAAAGCTGAAACAGCTCCAGATGGAATATCCCAACACAAAATTCATCCACATGACGATCCCGCTAAATACCACGAAGAGGACCTGGAAGACCAGGATTAAAGAACTCATTGGAAAAAAGGACTTATGGGAGTATGCCGGGAACATAAGGAAAAACGAATTTAATGATCTTCTCAAAAAAGAATACGGTGATAAAGGCGTACTTTTTGATCTGGCGAGCGTAGAATCAACCCATCCGGACGGCACCCATTCGACATTTGCTGCCAACGGGAAAAGCTATTTGTCTCTTGCCACGGAATACACGAAAGACGGAGGTCACCTGAATGAAAAAGGGCGAAAGATTATTGCTGAACAGCTTTTGATATTTTTAGCTAATTTGACATAACGAATCCAAGGAAGCTGAGCGAACTTTGGTCCATCTGGAGTGGAAGTCAAACGAAAATACAGACAAATTAGACAGGATCAACAAGATTAAGAGGATATTGTTTTTTCTGCCGAAGGCTGATTGTATTCACAATTTCTTCAGGAATCTGAGCATGAAACAAATAAATCCTGAAAAATCCTGTTAATCCTTTCAACTGAATTCTATAAAATTGACCTCTTCAACAAAAATAACTAACTTTCTGACCATTGATGTTGAAGACTACTTTCAAGTTCATGCACTTTCAGAAGTCATTAAACCTGACCAATGGGATAACTACGAATGTCGTGTTGAAAAAAACACCTATTATATTCTCGACCTCTTGGACTCAGCAAAACCCACTAACCCAAGCAACCCCACAAACTCAAGTAACTCAAGCAACTCAAGCAACTCAACGAACTCCATCAACCCCAGAGCAACTTTCTTCATCCTTGGCTGGATAGCAGAGCGTTATCCCAAACTGGTAAAAGAAATTCATCGCCGAGGCCACGAAATCGCCTCTCACGGTTACGGTCATCAGCTTATATCGAGCCAGACTCCGAAAGAATTCCAACATGATATCCAACGTGCCAAAAAGATATTGGAGGATCTGACAGGAGAAGAGGTCATTGGTTATCGTGCGCCAACCTACTCGGTAACCAAAGAGACTCTGTGGGCATTGAGTATTTTAGCTGAAGAAGGTTACAAATACGATTCCAGCATATTTCCTATCAGGCACGATTATTACGGTATCCCATCAGCGCCTCGTTTCCCATTTATTTGGAATCTGGGCCAAGGAAATAGCCCGAAAATTGAGGGACTGGACGAACGTAATTCTGGTACTAGACTGAATAACGATGCAAGGATTCTGGAATTCCCAATGAGCACGATAATTATGTGTAATCACCACATCCCTTGCTCTGGAGGTGGCTATTTCAGGATTTTTCCATATCTCCTTACTCGTATGTGTCTTGATCGCATAAGCAACGAAGGGAAACCTTTTGTATTCTATCTGCACCCGTGGGAACTGGATCCAGGGATTCCAAGGATCAAAAATCTTTCCCTTCTTTCGAGATTCAGGACCTATGTGAGTCTTTCAAGGGCTAAGCCGAGGTTGAGCAAACTGTTAAGAGACTTTGACTTTGCGCCTTTGAAGACTTTCCTGTTGAGTGGAGCTGGCGGTTATCACGATATCCGATCTTATTGCGCTAAAAGCCCTGTCTGGTCGGAAACAGGATCTGTCGGATATTGAACACCTGAGGACTATTATCTAAAAGGAATGAGACTTCATGGGTGACTGCAAAAGAGGCTTCACCTATTCTGTAGATCCGGAGCAATTGAGGCAGTATGGCAAGTGGCCGTTGGAACGGCGTCTAATGTGGCTCTTTTAAGGCAACAAAATGAGAAAAAGCCTGCCCCCTAAAACCATCTCAATTCAAGAAGCATTTCGATGCGGAGAGATATAGAAGATAGCGATAAAAAGCTGTGGATGAAAACCCAATATCATGAAGCAAGACCAATTAGAGGAAATAAAAAAGATACTGCACCCTTTTTTCAGACATCTGGGAGTTAATAAGGTCGTTCTGTTTGGTTCTTATTCCAGAGGCTCTGAAACAAGAAAAAGTGACCTTGATCTTTTGATTGTAACAAATACAGACAAAAGATTTTTTGATAGATATGGGAGTTTCGAAAAAATCTATGAGCTTATCAAAGACAGGAATATTGATCTGTTGATTTATACCCCTGAGGAGTTGGACCGAATTGCTCATCGGTCTTTCATAAAAAAAATTCTAACTGAAGGAAAAACCATATATGAGCATTGAAAAAAGTATGAAAGAAGCGTTGAGATGGTTAAAGACCGCTGAAGATGATCTCGATGCCGCTACTATCCTTAAGAAAAATGGTAAATTCCCGCAAGCCTGTTTTCATGCCCAGCAAGCAGGGGAAAAGGCTATTAAAGCAGTGTGGTATTCTATAGACGCTGATCCATGGGGGCATTCAATAAAAAAGCTGATAGAAGATTTGCAAAATGTTGACTTAAGTCTATGTGAGCGTTTTAAAGTCGTCAGACGCCCTGCAATGATTTTAGATCGTTTTTATATTCCAACACGCTATCCAAATGGACTGCCTGATATAACCCCTGCTGAAGCATATGTTGAAGAAGATGCGAAAATGTGTATAGAATATGCTAAAAAAATCATTCAGGCCGTTAATGTAGTTCTTCAAACTCAATGAACCCAAGCAAATACAGCAACCATATTTCTGCTTTCCTCCTTATCCTTATGGTTTCTACATTCATCTTTGCCTTTTATCCGGCATGGAAAAACCTCATCCTCGCATGGAGTTCCTCGGACGAGTATTCCCACGGGTTCCTGATGGTTCCAGTCGCCCTGTACATCGTCTGGCGGAAAAAAGCTAAACTTGTGTCTATGAAAATTCAGCCATCCAACTGGGGCCTTGCATTTATCATTTTTTCACTGTCCTGCTATCTTTTCGCATACTTTGCAGAGATATCAACCCTATCATCCTTGTCAATTGTATTGGTCATAATAGGAACCTTGCTTTATCTTCTGGGCTACCCGATTCTCAAAGAGCTGTTCTTTCCGATCTTTTTATTGCTTTTTATGATACCTATACCAGCGCAGATATATTCATCCTTGACCGTTCCTTTGCAACTCTTTGTAAGCAAAGTTAGTGTCGCTATTGCAGCCCTACTTGGGGTGCCCATCTACAGAGAGGGAAACGTTCTCCACCTTCCGGATAGGACACTTCAGGTTGTTCATGCGTGCAGCGGTTTAAGATCCATGATTTCCCTGCTGACTCTCAGTGCTGTCTTCGGATATCTTACTTTGAGGTCTGACGCTCTAAGAACAGTCCTTTTCATTTCCGGTATCCCTGTCTCCATTCTTGTCAATATCTTCAGGGTGCTCTTGCTGGTTATTGCTTTCTATTATTTCCGCTTTGATCTGACAACAGGCACAGTGCACACTGTGTTTGGAATGTTAATTTTCGTTTTGGCATTGATATCGCTCTTTGCAATCAAAGGGGCACTCTCTCTTTGGGACAAATCAGCAACACCAGAATAATCGTCTTGATCATCTGCTTTGCCCTGTCAGGAGCCTTTGTCCATAAGCAAAGAGCATCCAACAACAGTATGAAACGGACATCCTTGAGCCAGGCGTTTTCAGATTTCCAGGGATGGAAAGGACATGGTTCTTCCTCGTTTGATCAGGAAGTTGTAAAGTCCTTGGCGCTTGATGATTACCTTAACCAGTCCTATTCAAATGGCAGTGAAATTGTCAATTTATATATTGGATATTATTTGACCTTGAAAAAGGTGGGGGCAGCTCACTCACCTCTTGTTTGTTTCCCCGGGCAAGGCTGGGTTGTCTCGGATAAAACAACAAAAGAGATAAAAACTAAAGATGGTAATATTGATCTTGCAGTCATGCTTGTGACAAGGGGTCAAGAAAAGAATCTGGTTCTTTATTGGTTTCAGGCCTTCGATAAAACTTGCCCAGGCACCTTCCTTCAAAAAATCTATACCTTTTGGGCCAAGGTTATGCACTGCAGGGAAGACAATGCTTTTGTGCGTGTAACCGTCGATATGAACGGGCGATCAATGGAAGAGGCATATGAAAAGGGTCAAAATTTCATTAAGGCATTTTATCCCCGTTTTCTGGAATACGTAAAAGATAAAGTGTAACATTGTTGGGACGCAGATGGACGCAGATTTTCAGGATTTTAAATATAAAGAACTAACTGACAAAATTATAAGAAATTTCTACAAGGTCTATAATACGCTGGGATATGGTTTTCTTAAAAAAGTTTTTGAAAATCATAGAAAGTAAAAATCTGCGCGTATCTGCGTAAATCTGCGTCCAAATTTAACTAATATGGATATACTTTTTATAATTTTATACATTATCACTATTGGCCTTTGCCTTTCCACTTATGCGTTTTATCCGATAATAATTTGGTTGATTGGGAAGGTGGCGCCTTTGAAGGTCCATAAGCATGAATTTGTCCCGACAGTATCCATCATCATCCCTGCCTATAATGAAGCGAAAAACATTCTAAAAAAGATTCACAATACCTTGGAACTGGATTATCCCAATAAAAAGCTGGAAATTTTGATTGGTTCAGATGGCTCAAAGGACGAAACAGTTGAACTGGCAAAACAGATTATGGATAAGCGGGTCCGCGTATTTGACTTCAAAGAAAATAGAGGTAAAACGGCCGTCCAAAACGATCTCGTAAGAGAAGCAAAAGGGGAGGTTCTAATTTTTACTGATGCTGCGTCTTTTCTTCCTCTAGAAGCCATCACTAAGATGGTGCAAAATTTTGCAGACGAGCGGGTCGGATGCGTTGCAGGGAGATTGAGGTTCATTGAAACTGACGCGACCCTAACCACTGAAAGTCAAGGGCTTTACTGGCGATATGAAATAAAAATTAGGGGATTGGAATCAAGGATTGGTAGACTAATTGGGGTAGATGGCCCTCTATACGCTGTAAGAAGGGACTGTTATATTCCTCTTGAGAACAACATTATTAGTGATTTGATTTCTCCTTTGTTGGTACTAAAACAGGGGAAAAAAGTTATTTTAGAGCCTAAAGCACTGGTCGATGAGGCACCCACGGTGCGGACGGGTCAGGAATTCAAAACCCGCAGGAGGATTACTCTCCGTGGACTGGTTGGCATTGCAGCATACATAGATCTAATGAATCCTCTAAGCCATCCATTACTAGCTTTTCAAATATTTTTTCACAAGGTTTTGCGGTGGATTATTGGACCCGTTGTAATAATCAATGGCTTGGCCTGTCTGGCACTTACTGAGAGATGGTTTTTTAAGGTTTATATTGCTCATTATGTTTTATTTTTTGTGGCTGCGGCGATTGGTGGAATTCTGGAACGATTTGGCATAAAAATAAGTTTGCTTACCATTCCTTACTATTTCACCCTTGTGAATTTCGCAGCCACCGCAGGGGTATTAGATTTTCTAAGGAAAAAGCAGGTCATTTCATGGACTCCAGTCAGAAAATAGCGCTGTCAATAAGTGTCATTATTCCCTGCAAGAATGAAGAGGCATATATAGGCTCTTGTATAGGTGCTTTGCTGAAGCAAAAAGAAATATACCCTGAACTAGAGATTATTGTAGTTGATAATGGATCAACCGATAGAACGGCTGAAATTGTTGGGAGTTTTAAATCGGGAATTAAAGTGTTTCATCTCGCTAATGTTACAATATCTGAATTGAGAAATTATGGGGTTAATAAATCCAAAAGAGAATTGCTAGCGTTTATAGACGCTGATGTTGAGGTCGGCTTGGATTGGTATGCGAACGTATTAAACAGCTTGACACGATTGGAAAAAAGGGGCCTTGATTTGCGTAACATTGTTACAGGCTCAACATATGCTATTCCTGACGAGAGCACCTGGGTTGAGCGCGTTTGGTATAATCAGCTTACAATTCGGGACCGCAAGAAGAATAATTATATTAATGGCGGGAACCTGATTATTCATCGCGAACTATTTAATGAAATTGGAGGGTTTAACCCAGGTTATGCAACTGGGGAGGACGTAAAAATATGTCAAGACGCAATATCCAAAGGAGGGAAAATCATTAAGGACATTTCTATCAACTCCGTTCATCATGGATATCCTAAAACCCTAAGGATGTTTTTTAGGAGAGAACTATGGCACGGAATAGGAATGCGGCAAAATCTATTAACTCCATGGCGGTCGAGAGACTTGCTGTATGCCATATATAACATTGCAGTAGTTGTACTGTCTAGTGTTGTTTATTGCAGTTATAGGCATGGGCATTTTCTTGTTCTCGCTTTTGGTCTACTTAGTGTCCCCCCCTTGATTTTTTCAATGACGAGAATAAGTGGTAGAGCTAACCATCTAATTCCATTGGCCCTCCTTTTTTTTATTTATGGATTGGCAAGATCATCTTGCCTAGTTGATATCGTTATTAAGGCAACTCGTCGTAATCAAAAAACCTGAGTTTGTTAAAAATAAAAAGTGGTAGAGAGAATTTAGTGTCTTGATCAGAGTCCTGCATGTAATAGACAGTGGCGGAGTGTTTGGAGCAGAGGTTGTTATCTTAAATCTAATGGACGCTCAAAAAAGCATTGGAATTAAACCTGTACTTTTAAGTCTTGGAAATATTGGTGTTGAACAAAAGAGCGTTGAGATAGAAGCTGAGGCAAGAGGCCTGGATTGCATCAAGCTCCGTTTGAGGAAAGGTATTGATGTAGGAGGTTTAAAGAATATTCTGTACTATGCAAGAGGTACGGGAGCAAATATCATTCACTCGCACGGCTATAAGGGCGATATATTACTTGGTATGCTGCCCAAACGACTTCGCAAAATACCGGTAATTGCAACTCTCCACGGATGGACTTCGACACGACCACTGTCAAAGATTTGGTTTTATAATTTGCTTGACTTGCTGTTTCTAAAGAATTTTAACTGTGTTGTTTCAGTATCTCATAGCCATGTAAGGAATCCTGGTTTAAGATCGCTTCATATTAAACCTACTGTAATCAATAATGGGATCCCCAAGCTAGATTTCAAGCCTAGTTACAGGCACAAGGAAATTGTGGAAAACTGCAGATGCACATATAAACTCTTATCGGTTGGCAGGTTGTCTCAAGAGAAAGGTTTTGATATCTTAATAAGGGCGCTGGCAATAATAGTATCTCATTCTTTGGATGCAGAGTTAGTAATTGCTGGAGACGGGAAAGAGAAACGCAGGCTTATAAAATTGGCACAAAGAGAAAATATATTGGAACGAGTTCACTTTGTTGGATATGTAGAAAGAGCATTTCGATTGATGCATTATTTCGACGCTTTTATTTTGCCATCAAAAACTGAAGCCTTTCCCATTACTGTTTTGGAGGCGATGCAGGCTGGGGTGCCAATTATTGCAACAAAGGTGGGAGATGTTCCTATTATTTTAGACTACGGTAGATTCGGAGTCTTAGTAGACACAAGCAATGAAAAGTCAATGGCTAATAGCATAGAAGATGTGCTGCTCAAAAGGCAACTCGCGACGGACAAAGCAAAGGCTGCTAAACTTTATGCTCTCAAAGAGTATAGTTGCACCAAAATGGCGGATAGATATCTTTTGCAATATAATGACGTTATTGCTAATTCAAGGTGAAAAATGAACTGAGACAATAGGAGAAAATAATGAAGGATTCCTCGACTAGGTTAATCCACAATTTAAAGCGAATCAAATGGGATATGACTGGAAATCGGTTTATGTACATTCAGTGTTTTCTTTCCTGGATTCCAGGTCTACCTGGGATTATGATTCGCAGAAGCGTTTACAAAAGCTGGTTCAAGCATCTGGGTAGTGATACGGATATATTGCCTGGCGTACTTATTCGAAACCCACAATGTTTATATGTGGGAAAAAAATGTGGATTGGGTGTGGGAGTTCAGATTCAAGCGGCCGGAAATGTGACGATGGAAGACAATGTGATGTTGGGTCCAGGAGTGAGAATATGGTCGGCAAATCATAGGTATCAGGATCCATATACACCAATTAGTGAACAAGGCTACGAATTTAAGGAAGTAATAATTGAAGAGGACACCTGGATTGGTGCTGGTGCATTTGTGATGCCGGGGGCGCACATTGGCCGAGGGAGTGTAATCGCAGCCCAATCGGTCGTAGGCGCAAAAAAATATAAGCAGTTTTCGATTCTTGCTGGAAATCCTGCCAGGGTCATTGGTAGTCGTGACAATACATCACCCCCTAAAGGCAATGATCAGACCCGGTAGTTCAACTTTGCTGTGTGGAATATTTGTGCGACCATAGAAACGACAGGAGGGGGTATAAGTGGTAAAAAGTGGTGAGAGCCTGATTTTGTCCGTATGTATAGTGAATTGGAATACTAATTTTCGCCTTCAAAAATGTCTAGAAATGGTTTATTCGAATATTGGGATTGAAGACTTCGAAGTATTTATTGTTGATAATAATTCATCAGATGACAGTCTGACGCGTATCCCAAAGAATCTTAGAAACCTTCGTATAATTTGTAACTCTGATAACAGAGGGTTTTCAAAGGCAAACAACCAAATGTTACGGTTGGCAAAGGGGAAGTATGCGCTTTTGCTAAATCCTGATGCTTACATTTTACCTGATGCTATACCAAGTCTTATAACATTTATGGAGAGACATCCCAATGTTGGTGCGTGCGGGCCAAAGTTGCTAAATTTAGATCTTAGTTTCCAGAGATCTTTTTTTGAGTTCCCCACTCTCTATAATGAGGTTAAATCTCATCTTGTGTACAATTTTCCACCTTTTAGCCGATACTTACGTGGTCTAGATACCTCTCAAACGATCATATCGATGCAAAAAACCATTAGCGAGCCCGTAGGGGTTGACGCGATCCCTGGAGCATGTTTTCTTGTTCGACGAAAGACTTACGAAGAAGTTGGGCTTATGGAAGAAGACTATTTCTTGTATTCAGAAGAGAATGACTGGTGTTGGAGAATGATGAAGGACGAATGGCAAGTGTTTTATTTTCCAGAATCTCAAGTCATACATGAAGGAGGGGAGAGTTCTAAGAATAGTACAAAATCCGTGCTGACTCATAGCTTTTATTCAAGTAGATATAAGTTCTTTAAGAAACATAAGAGAAAATATGAATATATGATTCTCAAAATGATGAATATTTTTTTCTTTTCTTGGCTTCTAATAATTACAACGACTATGATGATTTTAAACAAATATGATCGCAAGCTAATTACTGAAAATATTAACTCGCATTTACGCCTGCTAATGTTTTAGTATGCCCTGTGTGCCAAATGAGTATCAGCGTTATAAGTGAATCAAAGCTATTAGCAATGCACTCACTGATTTACGGCTTGGGCAACGCATTAAATCGAGTTGTAGCCCTCTTGCTTCTTCCTATTTACACTCGATTTCTGACACCTCATGATTATGGAATTAAGGAACTAGTCGGTCTATCTACCGATGTTATCGGCATACTGCTTTCAACTGCAATTTCGGGGGCCATTTATAGATTCTATTTCGAATATCAGGATGAAAAGGATCGAAATGAAGTTATCAGCTCAGCAATCATCACAATCGGATCCTTTGGTCTCCTGACACTGACCATTCTATCCTTTGCAACTAAAACAATGGCAAGATATATCCTTGATTCACCGGAACTATATTATTATTTTTTGATCTCATTTGCCTCTGTTTGGTTTAACTCTCTAAACGATATCGGCTACAATTATTTGCGGGCGAACCATCAGTCTTTAAAATACGTTGTCTTTTCACTGGTAAAATTGACTTCAAATATAGGCATGAACATCTATTTTATCTGCTTTCTCAAAATTGGTGTTCTTGGCATTTTGATAAGTACCCTCATTACCTCAATCTTAATGTTTCTTGTTATGAACGTACCTCTAAGTATTAAAACGGGGATGCGTTTTTCGGCCACCAAGATAAAAGAGATGCTGAGATTCGGGCTTCCAATGATCCCAGGACAGTTTGGAGCTTTTTTGGTTAATATTTCAGATCGCTTTTTTATCAAAGGATATTGCTCCGTCGCAGATGCTGGCTTATATTCTCTGGGCTATCGTTTTGGGACTCTACCTGCCAATTTTATTTCAGAGCCCTTCAACCAGGTCTGGCAACCCAGGAGATTTGAAATATACAAGGAAGACAATTCGGAAAAGATATTTGGTAAGATCTTTACATATTTTTTGACGTTCATGCTTTTTGCGGGATTAATTATCGCCATGCTGACCAAGGATATCCTGATGATCATTTCCGATTCAACATTTTGGCAGGCATACAAAATTGTACCCATCATCGTCCTGGCAACAATTATATTTACTTTCCATTATCACCTGAACATGGGGATATTGATTTCAAAAAAAACCAAATACTTAGCATATATAAATTTGTCAAACGGTATTTTTGTTCTGATTTTAAACTTTCTCCTCATCCCAAAGTATGGTGTATTCGGCGCTACTTATGCTACGCTTTTTGCCTTTATTTATAAAATCGCTTTAACTTATCACTATAGCAGCAAGTATTATAAGATTCATTTCGAATTTCTAAGAATCGGAAAAACCATTATTATCGCAGCGTTGATTTATTGCGCATCACTTTTTATCGGCCATCCTGTGATCTACCTGAGTATATGCCTCAAAGTAAGCCTTGTTCTATTGTACCCCGTTATTTTGCTGTTATTGGGATTTTTCACAAAAGAAGAAAAGGCCAAGGCTGCAGACTATTTCAACAGACTTCTTTCCATAATAAAAAATTGAATATCTTGAAGGCATCGACTTCAAATGCATTCGAAGAATAAATTGAAGCCTGTTTGAACACCCTCTGAATAAAAGATGTTTGCACAAAACTGTTAAAGAAGCTTTTATTTGATCAAGCATGTGACCATTCCAACGTTTCCACAAGACAAAAGGAAATTTTAGTTGAAACGGTTCATTGTCACTAATGTTTTAATTTTGGAGCTTAACTCCTTGTCCACTTTGTCGGTGCAACATCATCTTTTTATTAGCATTTTATTGAAAAATGTTTAAGCTTTTCCTAGTCTATTGCACTATTTTCTTCTGCCGGCCAGGAGATAGCTTGCTTTTTATCGGCAAAATTAGTTTGCTTGAGAAGATGCGACATGAAGCGCTGACTGGTTTATTATTGCTATTGGTCATATTCCTGAACAATGATGCCATAAATAAAATAAAATTAGCTTTTAAAAACGGTGCATGGAAGGCCTATGTCTTATTCGGCTTTGTCACTTTCTTGTCAATACCATTTTCTGTATGGCCCGGTAATGCATTCCACTTGTTCATAGACTTTTTTAAACTATTTCTATTCTGCTTAATGATCGTTGGCTGTATAAGGGGGGAGAAAGAATTTAACAGTTTTGTCGTGTTATTTATCATCTGTATGGTTTATGTGACTTTAGGTGCGTTTCAAAACCACCTTACAGGGACCTACGCTTTCGATTATGCTACTGGAACATATAGAATTGAAAGTCCTATTAAATTCTATAGAAATTCGAACGTGTTAGCTGTTTCTATTCTTCAATGCTTGCCCTTTATCTATTACAGAATAATTCACAATGTGATCATTAAAAAGAAAGTTGAAAATGCCCTCCTTTTGATTATAATGGGCTTGATGATGTTTATCGTAGTCCTCACTGGTTCAAGAGGTGGATTTTTAGTATTCGCTGGTTTAATGGTATTTATTTCTTATCGGAGCCAATATCGCAAAAGCGCTATGTTAATAATGCTTATAGTGGCAGTCGGAATATGGATTCTGATGGGGCAAGAGTATCAAAATAGATATTCAACTATAAGTGAGCTAGGGCAAAGCGATAAACCAGCGCATGACCGGATATTAGGATTACAGCATGGCTTCGAGATGTTGCTTTCCCGTCCAATTATAGGTGTTGGTATCGGTTGCTACCAGCACGCCAGATGGCACATGTTTAATAACCCCTTGTGGGCTCACAACCTTCCCGGCCAACTCATGGGTGAGCTAGGAGTTTCTGGCACAATTGTCTTTATCATTTTGCTCTGGCAGTGTTACAGAAACACTATAAAGGCCCGTATACTACTTGCCGACAATGGATTTCGGTTAAGTAGTCTCTATTCTCACGCAATGGCTATTGAAGCTTCACTTTTTGCACAAATTATAAATGGTATCGGACAGCACAGCCTATATTTGTACGGTTTTTATCTAATGAATGCACTTTCCGTCGCACTGTTGCGCATAACTGAAAACAAAGTCGAGGTTCAAGAGAGCAGTGAAAAGTGAATAAAATTCTTATTGTAGCCTATTATTTTCCACCGATTCAGTCTGGTGGGGTGTATAGACCTTTGAAGTTCGTAAAATACTTGAGAAGATACGGATGGGAGCCGATCGTCTTGACGATTGATCCAGTTTGCGGACATCAGCTTGATAAAGGGCTCCTCCAAGATTTCCCTGAAGGGTTATTTATAAAGAGAACGCCTCAATTAGACTTTTACCGTTTGATTAGGCTATTTAAGAGAACAATTGGAGCAGGAAAGAAAGGAGAAACAACTTCGATTGAAGCGCGTGAAGGAGAACAATGGAGTTCAGGGCGGACTTCCGAATTAACGACCTATTTATCTAAAATTAAAAGTGAACTATCTGTTTTTACAAAAAATGTTTTTTTTATCCCAGACAGCGAGATCCCGTGGCTCCCTATTGGAGTTACTTGGACGTTAAAACTCATAAAGGAAAAAAAAATAGATGTTTTAATGACAACATCGCCACCTCAAAGCGCACATCTTGTTGGACTTCTGGTTAAACTGTTTACCGGAATCCCCTGGATCGTTGATTTTAGAGATCTTTGGATTGATACATTTGATTTTTACGAAAAACCATTTGGCAGGTGGCGGAAACCGGTTGAAAAGTGGTTTGAAAAGGCTGTCGTTGAACGTGCTGATAGAATTATTAATATATCTCATGGGGAGTCATATTGCCTTCAAAAAAATTATGGAAAAGTGTCACCTAAAATATTCAGAGTTATTCACAATGGATTTGACACCGCAGACTTTAGTATGAACGCCGAATCGGGTGGCCCGTTTAACGGCCAGGCTGATGATAAGTTGACAATTACTTATGTTGGGACGCTATACCCAACAACTGCTGACGAATTTTTTGCTGCACTCGATAGCTTCTTTAGTAAAAATTCGGCTCAAAAAATCCATGTAACATTCCGCTTTATAGGGCATTTTGATACTGGCTATGAAAAAGTTGTCAAGAAAAGCAGCTATCGAGATGTTATACAAATAGTTGGCATAAAACCGCATGATGAGGCTATCAGAGAAATGTGTATTGCAGATGTTCTTCTTCTCCTTCAGGGTGGCGAAAAGATGAAGCATTCGGAAATTCCTGGGAAATTATTCGAATATATGGGTGCGAGTAAACCCATTTTGGCAATGGTTAAAGATGGAGATGTTTCTGCAATTCTGGGGAAGAGCAACCTTGGCCTTGTTGTTAACCCCAAAGACAGGGATGGTTTTGAAAAGCTATTGCATGATTTGATTGAGTTGAAAAAGACTGGGCATTTAGAAACAAAACCCAATGAGGATTATATTAAAACATTTTCACGGGAAGGATTGACTGAAAAACTGGCTCAACTGCTTGACGAAATCGATCCTAACAAAACGTAACTAAACTACGTGAATCGGCAGGTAAGTACTGATAATATACCGCCTAATCAGTAAGTTGCGTGTAATAGAAAAATGTATAAAACGCTAAGTCATTATGAATACAGATAGGACATTGCTTGTATCGCCTTACCCTTTTGGAAAAGAATTCGCTTTTACAATTATTGATGATACTGATAGATCAACCCTGGAGACCAGCAAACCACTCTATGATTACTTATCATCAATAGGGCTTAGAACAACTAAAACGGTTTGGGTAAAAGAAGCTCTTACGAAAAAAGACGAAGATGATTATGGGGATACGACGGAACGACAAGAATACTTGAGATATGTGCAAGAGCTCCAAAATCTAGGATTTGAAATTGCTCTGCATAACGTGTCTTCAGATGATAACAAGAGAGATGATATAATAAGCGGAATTGAAACCTTCAAAGCCCATTTTGGCCATTATCCTCGAATAAATGTCATGCATGATGAAAACAAAGAAAACCTCTATTTTGACGCTTTTCTAAAACGTGGCTATATATCTAAGCCTTTTTACGGTAGGTTCTTATCGGCTGTTTATAAAAAATATATGGACTTAAAGAAAAAACGTAAAACTTATTCTGGACCAAAGAGATTTTTCGGGGAGTTAGAAAGTAGTTTATATTTTTGGGGAGATATATGCAAAGAAAAGATCAAGTATATTAGATCCTATATTAGCTTTCCTGATATTAACACTTTAAAATGCAATCCAAACATTCCATATTATGAGATGGAAAAGCCATACGTTAACTATTGGTTTGACAGTTCAAATGGGGAAGATAGACATCATTTCAATGAGTTGCTTGCAAAAGAAAATGTTAGAAAACTCATAAAAGAGAGGGGCTGCAGCATAGTCTACACTCACTTTGGAAGAGGATTTGTGAAGTGTGATTCGAAAGGCAATTGCTGTCTAAATGACAATTCCATTAGGGCCCTTGATAACATTGCTGCGCAGGATGGCTGGTTCGTTCCGGTTAGTGATATTCTTGACCGCTTGGAAATGTTAAAAAATCTCGCTGTGCATTATTTGAATGGGATTTTACTAGCAAATCTAAATGATGCTCCAATAGAAGGCCTTACAATTTGTGCTTCTCCGAATCAAAGACTATGGACACTCTCGCAGGATATTTACCAAGCTGATGGGAAAGGGAATATAATTATAGATAGAATTATGCCGAACCAAATTGTTTGGCTAATGAACGATGCTGGCAAATATCATAAAAATATGAAATTAAAATATTGGACTGATAGACAACTAACCATAACGGCCATTGATATTAGAACATTGATTAATAAGATAGCAAATAAAATGAGTATAAATGGCAATAAAGTCAAATAAGATTGATGATTATTTCTTGTCGTTTTATGGGAGAAAAAACGTTTTTGTTCCATCCGGAAGATTTGGTCTGTATGCAATCTTTAAATGCCTTTTTTCTCCAGGGGACAGAGTAATTATTTCGCCCGTAACTTGTAAATCAGTTATCCTTGCTTTATTTTCAAGCGGTTTAATTCCTGTTTTCGTTGATATCGATGAAAATAGTGGGAATATCGATGTCGAAAAAATTAGCGATAGAGTTCTCTCAGACGCCAGGGGAATTGTTACTACCAATTTATACGGGACGCCAGATCGAGCCCGCGAAATAAGGGATAGATGCCGGAGACGTGGCTTATTTCTTATTGAGGACTGTTGTCATATTGTAGACGCAAAAACCGAAGGCCTTAGAGTTGGGAGTATTGGAGATGCTGCAGTCTTTAGCTTTTCTAAGTTTTTAAAATGCTATGGTGGCGTAGTATTAAGTTCAAATTTAAACCTATTAAACGAAGTAAGTAGAGTCGTCGAAAGGGAAGGATGTCGTACACCCACATCAGAAAGCCTAATCGAGAGCTTAAAATCAAGCTTAATTAGAAACACTTCAGGACAATATTTTAAGAAAATTTGCAAAGAAATTCATGGGAAGTTTTCCACTTCGTTGTACCCAAATAAGAAGTTACATACGAAAGACATCCTATATGATTTACTGACTCCTCTCGAAACCGCGTCTCTTTTACCTTACCATAAATGGCTCTCATACAGCGGAAAGCCATTTGACAAAATGCCAAGCAAGGGTGTTATGAAAAAAAATGCATCAGCCTTTGATTCTATCAATGAAATGGTATGTAGTAAAAAATGTCTAAACAACGAACTAATACGGATGTGTCCCTTAGAACTAAAGAAGGCGAAATATGAAGCAGAATACTGCAACCTTGTAGTTCCATATTATACGAAGGACCGTAATGGAATTATTCAAAAAATGGAGCAAGAAAAAGGCGTTGAAGTATGGTACATTTACGATCCTCCTTTGGATTTGGTATTCGATAAAAACAGTTTCGTGAACGAGCAAATAGCTCCTGAAATTACGAAGGAGTGGACCAGCCACATACTGCCGATTAATTCCGAATTTGCAGATGATTACTTAGATGTCATTAACTCAGTCGCAAAGAAATGCACAGCATAGAAAGTTGACCTTGGCTTCTTAATCGACATTTTTCAATTAATGTCCCTTTCAGGGATGGTTGAAATCCCTCGCCTTTAGGCGAAGAAAAGTTAATACATGTCGCTATGCGACGTTATCAACTGGGTGCCCANTCAAAAGCAAGAAGGGGAGCCGATTCCTGATGATAGTCGATTTGAAATCGACCCCTCATAAAACCCCTCGACTTATAGTCGAGGGTGGTTTAGTTTGTGGTTGAGCGATGAAAATGGTGGTAATTACATTGGCCCAGAAAAAAGATGCAAGTGAATGGGACCATGTCGTCAGGCATTGTCGAAACGGGACCTTCTATCACTTGTTTTTGTGGAGAGAAATCTACCAGACAGTTGGTAAACCTTACTATTTTCTGGGAAGAGAAGCGGGAGAAGTTGTTGGAATTTTGCCCTTGGTTGAAGTGGAGGAAAAGGGAATTCGGAAACTTTTGTCAGTTCCACAAGGAGTCGGGGGAATCTGCATCAGTGAAAAGGTCAGTGAGAAAAGCAACGTTGCAAACAGCCTGATTCAAGCCGCCAAGGATGAGGCAAGAAGCAGCGGCTGTCACCAGATGGAGATCAAAGCGGATTCCTTTCAGGCAGAATGGTATACTGGTTGGAGATCTATCCGTTATGCTCTAGGGTCTACTGTCCAAATAAAGGAGGATTGGGAAGCTGTATGGAAGCATGTTTTCAACAAGAAGGCCAGAAAGAATGTCAACTATGCTAGAAAGCTAGGCTGTGTGACAAAAGTCTTCAGCAATTATGAAATTACGGAAAACCTGCTGAGCATATTTTATGAAATGCATAAAGAGGTATCGGACCGGCATGAGCAGGAACCAATAAGTTTCGAAATCTTTAAAGCTATTTGTAGGCGTTTCGAGGACAAGTGTTATCTGTGCATGACTTATTACGAAAATTTGCCCGTGGCTGTGCGTTTCTTTCTCGCTGATTCAGAATTAAGAACTGTCTATATGTACATGGGGGCATCAAAGAGCGATTACTGGAAATATAAACCAAATGATGTAGGTTACTCTGATACGATACAGTGGGCATCACAGAACAATTTCCGATTCGTTGACCTTGGTCTTTCCCCATATCCATCCGAAAACTCCGGTCATGTACATTTTAAGGAGCGATGGGGCGGAATTGATTACAAGGTGGATCTGTTTCAATATGATCTTAGACCCGTTGCTTTGCTTTTTAAAAAGGTCTTACGAAAAGCTCAAGTTTTTCGAAATAAGACATTTGAAAGAAATTACGGCCCCGATTTCGAATGAAATTTTAACAATGTCAAAAGGAAATTTGAAGTTACAATTTGTCAAGGCGATAGAAAAGGCTGGCATATTTTCTCTCAGCCGCCGTTTTTTTACCTCCAGGTCGCGTGGTCTCCTATACCACCGTTTCAGCGTTCATGCGCGTGATGGATTTGTAAGCCAAGAAAAATTTAAAAAGCAAGTAGCCTTCGCACTAATGAATTTTGGCATCCTTTTCCCTGACAAACTCTTCCAGGACATTGACAGATTGGGTAATGGAGTTGTGATTACTGTTGATGACGGCTACCGCGATTTCTATGAAGTCGCCTATCCGGTTTTACGGGAATTTGAGGTGCCCGCAATTGTTTATCTTTCCACGGATTTTATCGACGGGAAGACGTGGTTGTGGTTCGACAAGCTTGATTATATCTTGCAAAATTCCGGAAAAACGGAATTTCCTTTTGATATATACGGAAGCGGTATTTTTCAGCGGACTAGCTGGTCACAAGTTCTTGAGAGGCTGAAGGCAGTGAGGACAGAGGAAAGAGATGCACAGCTTACGGCTTTATCAGAATATTTGAAGATCAAAGTGCCATACGAGCCTCCTGACGACTATGCCCCGCTGAGCTGGGAGCAAATCCGGGAAATGTCGGAGAAAGGAATCGCCTTTGGCTCCCATACATGTTCTCATCCAATATTAACACAATCAGAACTTGAGACGGCTCGCTTCGAGATCCAGCACTCAAAGGAGCGAATCGAAAAGGAACTTGGAAAGGGTGTGATCAGCATTTCATACCCCAATGGTGCCTACAATGAAGAAATCACTCAGATGGTGAAGGAAGCCGGGTATGAATATGCTTTTGGTACTCATTACGGATTAATAAGCCAAAAGGATGATCGGTACACCTTGAATCGTTTGGCGATTGGAGACCGTCGCATGGTCTATTTTCGCCAGGATCTGTGCGGGGTAGATATACTTAAGAATTGTATACGTGGAAATTCTTGGAGAAAAGGGAGGGATAGCAATTAACAATGTGCGGGATAGCGGGAAGGTTCAACTACAAAAGTGCAAAACCTGTGGAACGGACCCTTATTCAAGCCATGTGTAATCAAATGATTCACAGAGGGCCGGACTCTGAGGGGATCTACATCGAGGATTCGGTGGGGATCGGGATGAGGAGGCTTAGTATTATAGACGTGTCCGGGGGAGACCAACCCATCACAAATGAAACAGAGAGCATCTGGGTGATTTGCAATGGGGAAATCTATAACTTCCAGAGTTTACGAAAAGAACTGGAAGAAAGAGGGCATAGTTTTAAAACGAAATCAGATACCGAAGTAATCGTTCATGCATATGAGGAATACGGCCTAGAATGCACAAAATATTTTCGTGGGATGTTTGCCTTCGCGATCTGGGATAAGGTGCGCAGACGGCTATTCCTTGCAAGGGATAGACTTGGTCAAAAACCCATTTACTACCATGATAGAAACGGAACATTTTGGTTCTGCTCTGAAATGAAAAGCATGCTGGAAGATCGGGAAATTGAGCAAAGTGTGAACTTAACTGCTCTGGATTATTTTTTCGCATTCCAGTACATTCCTTCCCCTTACACGATCTTTGAGGGAATCCAGAAGTTGCTACCAGGACACCAAATCGTTGTGGAAAACGGTAGTGTGAGCGTAACACAATATTGGGCCTTAAACAACCTTTGTGTCTGCCGCTCTGAAGGAGAATACATTGAGAAAATAAGAACATTGGCGTTGGAAGCCGTGAAATTAAGACTCATCAGTGATGTGCCATTGGGCGCATTTTTAAGTGGAGGAATCGATTCAAGCATAATTGTTGGGCTTATGACAAAGGCTTCGAATTCGCAGGTGAAAACATTTTCAATAGGCTTCGAAGAAGAGGAGTTCAACGAGCTTACTTACGCAAGGATGATTTCTGAAAAGTACGGGACCGACCATAATGAGTTCGTAGTCAGTGCTGATGTAGTTGATCTAGCCCAGAGGCTCGTTCAACACTTTGGGGAACCGTTTGGGGATTCGTCAGCAATCCCAACCTATTATGTCTCGAAGATGACACGTTCAAAAGTTACGGTGGCACTTAGTGGTGATGCGGGGGATGAGCTTTTCGCAGGGTACAGCAAGTATCCCATTCTTGCAAAAAAGAATCGTTTCTCTCCAGCAATAAAAATGATTAACCAATTTCTTAAAGGCACTCTTAGTTCCCTAAACCCCTCTTTTGTGCAGCCGGAGAGTTTTATTCGCAGGGCATGCTTGTCCTTACTTGAAAAGGTCTATTCCGTAGAGGAGCGTGACTACGTATGGATGATATACCTGGACACGTACTTCAAAGGGAAGCTTTACAGTCGAGCCCTTAGAGAGAACATCTGGGAAGATCCTTGTCGGAAATATTACGAAAAAGAGCTCGGAAAATCGATTAATTCAGGCGTATTGGACAGGATACTTTTTGCGGATATTCACAACTACCTTCCGGATGATCTGAACACCAAAGTTGACATCACAAGTATGGCAAATTCGCTGGAAGTGCGCTCACCATTCATGGATCACAAGTTTGTAGAATTTGCCGCATCCATTCCAAGTCATTACAAAGTCAAGGATGGTAGTACCAAATGGTTGTTAAAAAAAGCCTTTGCTGATATTCTACCTGATGAGATCCGGAACCGTAAGAAGATGGGTTTTGCTATTCCTATCGATAAATGGTTTCGGACGGATCTAAAATCTCTTTTTGAAGGCGCAGTGCTTGGTACCTCAAGTCGATGGTTGACAGAGCATTTCAATCTTGGATTTATTTCACATCTTTTCGATGCACATCAGCAGTGCCGAGCAAACCATGGTTCAAAGTTGTGGCTGATTCTAAATTATTTCCTCTGGCACGAAGCGTTTATGGGAAATTAAGTGATGGAAGAGCCTATTCGCATATTATATGTGATCAATGCCCTAGAGGTAGGGGGAACTGAAGGGCAGCTGGCAGAGTTAATAAGCGGCATAGAGAAAGAGAGGTTTTCCCCGTATGTGTGTTGTCTCCGAACGATAAAAGACAAAAGTTCTTACTCGCTAGATTGTCCAATCATTGCTTTAGGCGTAAGCAGGCTAATGTCTTTGCAGACTTTAATTGGTATGCTTAGCTTAGTCCGCTATTTGAATCATAATCGTATTGCCATTGTCCAGACTTTTTTTATCGAAGGGACGATATTAGGTGTAGTTGCCGCAAAACTAGCAAAGAGCGTATCTGCTATCGTTGTGTCCAAGCGTGACCTAGGATTTATGCTCACGAAGCGTGTTATCTGGCAGTTGAAGCTTATCTATCATTTCGCGGATAGGTTCCTTGCTAATTCAAAAAACGTGAAGGATTACCTGATAAAGAAAGAGGGAGTAAACCGAGGAAGGATTGATGTTATTTATAATGGAATCGACATAGAAGCGCTAGAGAAAAAAATGCAGGAAGTCTCTGGCGCTGATATTAGAAGTCGAGAGGGTATCCCTGAACATGTTTCGATTGTCGGAATTTGCGCCAATTTAAATCGAAAAGTCAAACGGGTAGATCTTTTTCTAATGGCTGCAGCTATAGTCTGTAAGTATCTGAAGGATGTCTTTTTCGTGATCATCGGTGAAGGCTGTCTGAAGAAAAGTTTGCTTGATTTATCAGAGCATTTGAAGATTGATCTCAAGACGAGATTTGTAGGCTCCCAAGTTAATCCGATCCCGTTCATACGCATGTTTTCAGTTGGAGTTATTAGTTCGGATTCCGAAGGATTTTCGAATTCTATCATGGAGTATATGGGGTGTGGAGTTCCGGTTGTTGCCACGGATGTTGGTGGCAATCGGGAATTGGTGGAAGACGGTGTGACAGGGTTGCTTGTTCCGTGTGGAGATGCGGAAAAAATGGCTGAAGCGATTCAGGTTTTTCTGGATCAGCCTGCATTCAGGAAAAAAGCTGGTGAAGAAGGCAAGAAAGTCCTCCTTGAACGGTTTGCAAAAAATAAGATGATTCGGGATCACGAGTTTTACTATGCGTCCCTTACAAAAGAAAAACGTATGGCTTTTAAAAAAAAGAGGGGAAAATTTTCTGCATGAAGTGTCTGCGTGAAGATCTAGATCGCTATTTTTTCCTTGCTGGAACCGAAGGGCGAATAAAAAAGTTGAATTTAATCTTATTTACACAGGGAATTTGGGCGACATTTGTCTATAGAATTGGGCGAAAAGTCTTCGAGAACCGGGCGGGAAGTTTTTCAAAGCGTCTTTTATTCAAGCCACTAGGGATTTGTCTGAGTGTTGCACAAAAGGTTATAGAAATCGTCACTGGAATCAGCATCCCATTTTCCGCGGATATAGGCCCGGGGTTATATATTGGACATTTTGGAGGAATTATTTTGCATTCAAAAGTGAAGATTGGCGCATATTGCAACTTGTCCCAAAACGTAACTATTGGGGAGGGGGGAAGGGGAGAGAACAGCGGGGTTCCGGTGCTAGGTAATTTCGTATGGATAGGGCCCGGTGCCAAGGTCTTTGGAAAGATAGATATTGGTGATGGAGTCGCTATAGGCGCTAACGCAGTCATAAGCAAATCCCTTCCAAATTCTTCTGTAGCAGTTGGGATACCATGTAAGGTGATTAACTACCATGGAAGCAAGGAGTTGGTGCGCGTGAGACCGGAATCGTTTGAACGATGGCATAGGGAATTGAATGGAACCGAATAGGGCTGAGATAAAAGAGAAGTATGAGGCGGATAAGTACGATCGTAGGGCGGAGAACATTCTTCTGGATGAAAGCAAAGGAGAACTATATGTCGATGACATTCATTGGAAGAAAATATCAAACGCAAGGAAACCCTATGGACAGTATATTGGAAGCATCAAGTCGCTAGGGGTGTTGGACGGCAAGAGAATATTGGAGCTGGGATGTGGAACTGGATGGCTTTCAGTGATCTTTTGCAAACTCGGGGCGACGGTGGTTGGGATTGATATATCCAGAGAGCTTGTGAAAATTGCAAAAAAGCGCTCGTATATCAACAGGGTTGAAAGCCAAACTGACTTTGAGGTTATGTCTGTCCACAAATTATTATTTCCTGCTGAGTCGTTTGATCTTGTATACGGCCTCAGCCTATTGCATCATGTGGATATTACAAAGTGCATTCCAGAGGTAAAAAGAGTGCTCAAGAAAGGCGGGATGTCAGTTTTTTCTGAACCGATTATCATCAGCCATTTTGTTGAGGCAATTCGGAAGAAAGTGCCGGTTCCAATTGACGATGATCCTAGCTTCCCTGCCCCACCCTTACAACACTCTGATATTAAGTGGATAATGAGCCAGTTTTCTGAGGCATCCGTCAGGTACTATCGACTATTCGAAAGCCTAGACAGAGTAAGTGACAACAGGAATTTTATTCGAATAATGCAATTAATTGATCAGTTATGTCTTCCTGTCTGGCCTATCAATAAATTGGCAAGGCAGATTGTGATTCAGCTTCGCGGTCCTTCTTAAATGAAAGGTTTGTATTTGTATTGGATTTTAAATGGCTTTATAGGGGATAAGATGTCGAAAAATGACAGGATAAGTTCGGAGCAGATCTTCCACGACAAGAAAGCTGTTGGGATTGTAGAAAATCAGGATTTTTATCGGTTCGATATAACTGCAGATTTAAGGGATTCTATTTTTAATCAGATGACAAAAAAAAATGCCATTGTCTTGGACTATGGTTGCGGATCCGGGTGGATGTCGGTGTTACTCGCAAGGCAAGGGAACCATGTGATAGCAATTGATATTTCCTATGAACTCTTAAAGAAAGCGAAAAATGAGCAAAAATACCATTATGAAAATTATCAGACCCTCTTCTGTGAAATGAATGCCGAAGAATTGGGCATAAAAGACGGCAGTGTTGATTACGTTATTGGGAACGCTATCCTGCACCATTTAGATATTAAAAATTCTATCGATGAGTTGCATAGGATACTGAAAGTTGGCGGGGTTTGTTTTTTTGTTGAACCTCTTGGTCATAACCCCTTTATAAATTTGTATCGAAAACTTACTCCTCACAAGCGAACTGTAGATGAAAGGCCATTTAAAATTAACGACTTGGAAAATTTAAAAAATTCGTTTAGATTTTCACGTCTTGAGTTTTCATTTTTGTTTTCATTGATAGCTTTTTTGTGGGTTTTTGGTCTAAAAAACGATTATCTTTTTGTAAAGACTCTAAGTGCCTTAAAGTCTTTCGATCGATATATTTTGCGAGTACTGCCGTTCTTAAGAAAGTACTGTTGGTTGAGCCTTATTCAAGTAGAGAAATAGCAGAAAAAGCCTTTGACATGAAAGCTGGAATTGCTCTGAGCCATGACATAATTATCAAGAAATGGGATATCACCTGTCATTCAGAGATTAATTTAGTCTCTCTAATTACCACTACATGGGTTTTAATGCTGCACAGAAAAAGCATGCTGGTACTGGAATTGGCATATTTGTTGCATTTTGATAGGGGAGCTAACGTCTATATTTTCGAGTAAACTTGGAGGTCTTATCATGTTTTTTAGATGCATTATCGCCATTGTATGTTTGTCTATCCCGGTAAGTGTTTGTGCGGCAACACGGCTTTTTTACGAAAATTTTGAAGATGGCATAAACCATATGACGCATGTAGGGTCAACAAATGGGAGTGTTGGAAATGTTAATCCTCCCCATTCTGTTATTAGTGAAAATTACGACGGAGGCAGTGGCCACTGTTCAAGAATTCGTTATGGATACAATGGTACTGGTCTCTATGATCAGTGGGTTGATGTCGGGGAATCAAAAACCGGTGAGCACTATGTCTCTTATTGGTACCGCATCGACTCAACTTATGACATCATTCCGTCCGGTTATTGTCATAAAAATGTTCGATTTTGGCACTCAGGCGACGATGATATGAATGACATTTGTATGGAAATGCATTTATATGGAACCGGGGTAATGGAGTTTTGTCCAACGGTAAGTGGCTCTAATCAGGGCAATATCCCAGTAGCCGGTAATTATTTGGATATTAAATGGCATCATGTTGAGATATGGATAAAATATGATTCTCCTGCCTCTGCATCCAACGGTGAATTAAAATGTTGGATCGATGGCACCCTCGTTTCCCAGGTGGCCGGAAAAAATCTGGTAAAGGAAGGGTATCCATCATACACTCGTTTTTCAATTCCCAGTAACAAGAGTCAAAATACTGATCCTGATTATTATTACGTGGACGAAGTTGAGGTTTGGGATGGTATGCCTGTTGGAATCGTAGACAACTGCCCGGATGATTCAAATAAAACCGAGCCTGGAGAATGCGGATGTGGAACCCCGGATACTGACTCTGATGGTGATGGAATTCCTGACTGCAAGGATAATGATGTTCCATCCCAGGAAGGCCTATTGGTGTTTAGTGAAAATTGGGAAACTGGAAACAAGAGCTTATGGGATAGTACCCATACAAGCTTAACTCCGCAGACAAATGGAATAAATGGCATTTCTTTGCAAAGGGTACATGTAGCAGGGACAACAAGCACTGGCAGTTGTGACAAGGGCTTTGCAGACAATGATGTTCCTGGGTTTACATCTTTAAAGGGTGAGAGAGTAAACGATGTTATACTTGAAAGTAGTGTGCTTTTTAGTTCTAACTTCTTCCCGACTGATGGGTCTACAAAAGTGATGTTATTAGAATCATGGCCAGGTTCAACTTATCCCAGCACATCAGAAAAAGATTTTCAAGCTATCGTAGAAGTTACCGGAATATCAGCGCATGCTAACGAATTTGTTGTCACTATAAAGCGTGAAGGAATGGATTTCTATACACGTTATCAAACCGTACCAGTTACCGTTGTTGCAAATCAGATATATAGATTGAAGTTGCGAATTAAATTGGATGAACCCTATACCGCTAGCAATGGAGTTCTTCAATTCTGGGTAAACGATATTTTGAAAATCGACAAGGAAAATGAAGATTTTGTCCTTGCAATTAGAGGTTCCGACATTCCAAAGGGGTTGAATATGTTAATGGTCACGGGGTATACTGGAGGCTCAGGTTCACCAGACGCCAAAATTCAATATTGGGACGATATTAAGTTGTATGTTCCTGTACAAGGACAAGGAACGTTGCCTAATGCTGCGCCAGCAGTGCCAGCAGGAATTAATATCACAGTAATTAATACTAATTAAAGGATGTTATGAAAAAAACTCAACAACCACCGCCTAAAGTCGGTGGGTTGAAAATAAGGACTGAAAGTCCGGATACGGGTCATGCAGACCCGTCATGATTCAGTCTTAAAATTATCGTCCTTTTTGGGCTCAAAATGGTGATCGAGATAAGTTTTGATCATCTCATCTGTCACATTGCCTGATGACGCGCAAAAATAACCGCGAGCCCAAAAATGACGGCCCCAAAATCGCTTGCGCAGGTGTGGAAACTCTTCAAATAATTTGCTTGAGCTCCGCCCCTTGATTCGGCGCATTATCTCACTGGGGGACATGGTCGGGAGAAAAAAAGGGGACAGGCGAATTATCTTGCTTGACAGGCTTATTTATCCCTGGTATGCTTTTTTCTAATAGAAGAGAAAGGGAAAAGGGGACAGGCGAATTATTGGCGTCCTGTATTTATTTGTCTATAAAACGTCCCCGTGGTGGGACGTTTTATAAGACCATTCGTTTTTCACTACGCTTTTTGAGCCTTTTTTCTGAATCTTGCAAGACCGATAAGCCCCGAACCGATTAACAAAATGGTAGCAGGTTCCGGTACCGGGGCAGTGGAGGCATCGACGGTGATTTTTGTACCGTAAAAATGGCAATCCGGGTCTATGCCAATACTAAAATAATTTCCGTTTGTTAAATAGGTTGTGAAAACCACATCGTTCTTTGTGCCCGAGCCATCGTTGTCTGACCATGTACCTAAGAGACTTGAAGCAGACCAATTGGGCAACGAAAAAAGGGACAGGCGAATTATCCGATTATTATGATAATCGACCTGAGATGACGTCTGAAGACTGGACCCGATGGTGGCTTCCCCGAATTTCCTCCATCCTCCTGTCCGTTCATTAGCGAAGAAAATTAAAAAAGGGACAGGCAAATTATTCGTTTGACAAGTTTTTTCTATTCTGTTAAAATTTTGTAGAAGAGAAAAAGGGGACAGGCGAATTATTTGCGTCGGTTTCTTGATCTGCTCGGGTTTATTGGATTTTGGGTATATGGGGAGCTGGGATTTCCGGCGTCTTGTGTATGGAAAATGTTGCGCCAGTGTATTCAGGGGCAGACAGGTGGGCTGTTTGAGTTAGCAAAGTTGCTTGGGTTTATTGAGTTGGAGGGGCTAAGAAGATTGGCCACAGACCCACACCCCGGTTAAATTGCTTTCAGATTTAAGATTTAACGGGGCAGGCGGGACGGACACAGACAACCTGATTTGATAATTTTGTGACC
>LT984854.1:1204237-1215484 GCA_900258555.1 uncultured Desulfobacterium sp.
ACAGACCCACACCCCGGTTAAATTGCTTTCAGATTTAAGATTTAACGGGGCAGGCGGGACGGACACAGACAACCTGATTTGATAATTTTGTGACCTAAATGGTTAACCCTGATGTCCGGAGNTTTCTTGCTTTACTCTTTCGTGTAACCATATTTTAATAAGTGCATCCCGGTCAACTCCGATAGAGGTTCTAATGCGATCTATATCCTGGATCAACTCTACTGCAATATCCAGGGTAATACGGATATTTTTTCCACGGCGCNGAATTTCTGCTTTGGACATATCTATCAAATCATGTATGTCCTCGCCTTCATCAAACCGACGGTCAAACTCTTCTGTGTTTTTAGCTAATTTTTTCTTCATATAGCGTTATCTCCTTTTTTCTAGATCTTCTCACGGATATGATGCGTAATGCGTCACCCCGTTTAGTAAAGACAGCAGTCCAAAGTTTTTTGTCAAGCCTCGCGATTAAGATACTTTGTCCTCAGCTGGATACGGACTTTGGATTTCGATCCGATTGTCGTCTTCCCAAAGCAATTTGGCAGCAGTAAAATCTATGCCGTGCTTTGCCTTGTTTGAAAGACTCTTTTTCTTATCCCATTCAAATTTCATGATATTTATTTCCAAAGGATTCCAAGGGTGCTTGACACCTTGTGCTATGTAAGGGATATTAGCGGATGAACGCAGCTAAAGGCATTGTCGTTCATGTTTAGGAAGAGTCGCGCGATAAGATATCATGTGTCCCTATGGTTCTAAATACGACCGTATCATCTTCAAAATGAAAGGTAAAACGGTACTTCATGGTGACGGAGCCTTCCCATCGATTCTGGGCGCCCTGGATTTTTTTGACCCTTAACGATGGATGGAGCACATCTGTTAGAAACAAGGCCAGTTTTTCATTGAACGCCTGCTGAATTCCAAGGGGCAGCCCCTTGTATTGCTTCCTGAACCGGTTGCTGAAACGATACCCCTTTATTCGTTCAGCCATTTTACGCCTTTTTCAGCGGTTTGAAGCAGCGGTGAATACTGCTCATCTTCCATTTCCTTGTCAACCTCTGTCTCATTCTTCTGCCATTCTTCAGTCCAGTACCACCCCTGGGAAGGATCTACGAGTTTCCGTGGCTTCAATACCGCTTGGCCGTTTTCAATATCCACTTCAACATAATCTCCGGGGACAATCTTGAGTGCCATTAAAACCTTTTTGGGAATCCGAATCTGTCCTTGAGGACTAATTTTCATGACCGTTGACGTTGCCATGGCCTGCTCCTGTTACAATTAAACTCTTAAACAGAAATAAATTATCCGTTCTATGATGTCAAGGGGGTAATAGGGAGATTCCATAGAAGGATAAAGGGAAAGGCGAATATTGATATTGGTTACTTGAGTTGCTCGGGTTGCTTGGGTTTATTGGGTTGGAGGGGCTAAGATTATTGGCCACAGACACACACCCCGGTTAAATGGCTTTCATATTCAACGGGGTAGGCGGGGCGGACACGGACAACCTGATTTGATAATCTGCTTACTTATAATCTTCTTATTGATTTCTCACCCGCATGACCTCCTTGAGAGGTTAATGATTCCAGCAGAAAGAAATAAATGACAGTCGAATTATTCATGTTTTCTCGATCGCCTCAGAAAGACAATTCCTGGTGTGTGATCAATCCTTCTTTTTGAGCGGCGCGGTTCAGATTCCTATCAAAGCATGAGAAAAAAATATCATCATGACTTTCATCTTTCAGCAAGAAAAAAGAAAAAAAGGGACAGGTAAATTAATAAATTTGACAGGCTCATACATCGCTGTTATGCTACCTTATAAAAGTCGAGAAGTGATAACGAACCTAACGTAATTATTGGCCATTCCTAAATATTCTTAGATGTTTTTAATAATGAGATAGAGAGGGAAGCGTATGAAGCTAAGAATAACGGAAGAGATTTGGAAAGAGGGAAATATGTATGTTTCATATTGCCCTGAGCTTGATATCGCATCTTGTGGCGAAAATGTCGGGCAAGCAAAATTCAATCTTCATGAGGCGATAATGATAAATATAGAAGAGACTAAAAAGATGGGCACTTTTATACAATTCCTTGAAAGTTGCGGGATCGAAGCCGTCTCTGATGATGTTTTTAGCGCACAAAAAGAACTCGTGAGTTTCGCTCCAATAGAATTGTCTTTGTGATGAACATAAAGTCCACAAGTTATCAAATTCAGGTCAAAATTTTTGAGATGGCTGGATGCGTGTTCGTCAGGACAAGAGGGGATCACCTGATTTATCGACATCCTGGGGCAATTCGCCCTGTGATTATTCCAATGTATAGAGAAGTTCCGGTTTTCGTCATAAAAAACAATATGAAGGTTATTGGCCTGTCAAGGGAGAGATACCTGGAACTATTGCAAAGTGTTTGACCTTATAGAAGATATTTGAGCTTTAGGGTCTTTTTTTGACAGACTTTCAGAGGGAGAGTAACGGATGCCTCGTATAGCACGAATGGTTGTTAAGGGTGAGCCTGCCGTTTATCATGTGAGGTCCAGAACAGCCCTTGACGGATATGTTATCGGTGATATTGAAAAGGACTTTTTATTGAAATTAATCAGGCAGATAAGCGCTATTTATTTTGTCGAGGTGTTTGGATTCTGTCTGATGGGGAACCATTTCCACCTTCTGGTTATGATATATCCTGGCGAGAGCACAAGAAATGGGGACAGGCAAGTTATGCTCCGACCGGGGAACAGGTTTGGCGCTGAAACTGGGAAGCAGAAAGGCTAGGAAGCCGGGAGGCGTGAGGTGGATGGTAGCAGGGTCAAAGAATTCATGGAAAGCCGCGAAGCACGCAAAGGGATGGCTGAGGTTGATTATTGGGTCTACCGGAGAAATTGAAAAAGTTTTAACACTCCCGGAACATGGTGTATTTTTTCATCCTTAGTGATGAGCGTAGCGCCTGTTTTTATTGCACTGGCTATAATGATTCGATCCGCTGGATCATTATGCAGGGGCGGAGGAAGCTGGACAGATTTAAATGCTATTTGATTGTCAACAGCCGTGAGTTAATAAAAGTCAAAAAATTGATAAACATTTGATGTGCTGACATCTGAACTATTAATTCAAAGGGTCTCGAATCTATTGATAGGTATCGTCAATGCATCGAATCGGAGAATAAAAACCGTTTTCAATCATTTTTTGGAGGATTTCGTCCGCTTGTTCAACGGTGATCTCACATTCCCGAAGAGCTGCCTTGAGAATGCCAGCAGTTCCTGTGAACAAAATATCCATTTGTGAACACTGTCTTCTTGCTGCACGATCATCTGTTACTACAATCGCGGGAGGTTCTTTTGCAGTTGCGATGCAGGAAGCTTCCCCTTTGCCGAGATGGACAATTAACCTGACATAAATGTTGCGTTATTTCGGAGATATGGTGGCTTCCCCGAATTTCCTCCATCCTCCTGTCCATTCATTAGCGAAAAACCCATTTTTGTTCTATCTTGATTTTCTTCTCTTTAATAAGTAAGCTTAATTATAGCCTTCAAGAAAAAGATTTTGGACTGCGTTATCGGCCTGAATTCCTTGTGCGGCGTAGTGGGAGTATGTTTCCTCGGATTCCTCCCTCTGGCCTTGCCAAAAATTTTCCCTTGAAGGCTATGGGTTCCCTGAATGTGCAAATCATTCAAGCAGTATTAACCCAAAAAGGTTGATCAAAATGGGCCTAGAATTGGATACAATGAGCATTGAAGAAAAGCTTAAGACAATGGAAATGTTATGGAATGATATTTGCCAGAGAGTCCCGGACTTTTCTTCTCCTAGCTGGCATGGTGACCTTTTAGAAGAAAGGGAGCTGAATTTGAAAGAAGGTCGGGATCAGTTTATGGACTGGGAGAAGGCAAAAAAGGATATCTGGAAATCGATTTCATGAAAATATTAATTCTTCAATCTGCAAAAACAGATTTATTGGAGGGCTATTATTTTTATGAACAACAACGAAGTGGAATAGGCTCATACTTCCTTGAAACTCTATCAGCTGATATTGAATCTCTTAAATTATTCGCTGGGATACATAGTATTCATTTCGGCAAATATCACCGTCTGTTATCAAAGAGGTTCCCATTTGCCGTTTACTATCGTGTTGAAGAAAATGAGGTCCGAGTTTACGCAATAGTGGATTGTCGAAAAGATCCCGCATGGATTCGAAATAGGCTTCAATAAATCTTACCTCCTCAGCTTCAAAGAAGAAAAAGGAAGAAAAAAGGACAGGCAAATTATTGACTTTGTTTATTTGAGTTGCTCGGGTTTATTGGGCCTATTGGTTTTTTTTGGGTATTATGGAAGCACGGATTTCCGGCATCTTGCGTATGCAAAAGGTTGCACTGGTGTATTTAAGGGCAGACAGTTGGGTTGATTGATTTAGCAGGGACAGGCGAATTATTGACTTCTATGTGTTGCTTAGACGGATACTCCTCATACTGTGTCAGGAACAGTTTTGATAAATTGTGCGGGAGATAGGACGGCGCAGCCTCTTCTGTTTTTCGCTGGGAAATGCCTTAGATTTCCGGTAACTAAAGGGACGGTTTCGGTAATGGCCATTTCAATAAAAGGGATATCTGCCTTGTCAGGCATATGGTGGATAATTACACGACTTGTGGCATAATGTGAATTTTTGAAAAGATAATCGATAATATCTTCGACATCTGTTTTATCAAAGTACCTTGCAAAATATTTCCTCCGAAGCACGTCTGCATATTCAGACAAAATTCGATCATCCACGACAAGTTTCAGAACACCGTTTCGCATCAAATCAATAATTCGCCCCGGGGGACCGGTGGGATTAATCATGCCTGATATCAGGACATTCGTATCCAAGACGATCCTCATTCGATTCCGCGACTCTTTCTAGTTTTCTTTATTTCATCATTAATTTCTTCACTCGTTGTCGGAGAAATCAACGCCTTTTTTCGAGCGCGCATAACTGCAGCGGAAAATAGCGCCCGTCGAACCTCGTTAAGAGAATCTTCAATTTTATCCGGGGAGATACCAATAATCAAAGCGAAAGGTTGTCCATCTTTTGTGAGGATCAATTCCTTTTCTTTTTCAAGTTGTTCCCGAAGCGAACGCGTTTTTTTCAGGTCTTTGACTGCCATATAGCCCATAACTATCTCCTAATTAGTTCTTAATTTGTACTTCAATAATAGGCGAATAACATTATCCTGTAAAGATAAATTGTCGCATTCTGAGGCAATTTAATAAGAAAGTAAAAGGGACAGGCGAATTATAGCTTTGGTTACTTGAGTTGCTCGGGTTTATCGGGTTTGTTGAGTTGGAGGGGCTCAGGAGATTGGCCACAGACTCACACCACAGTTAAATGGCTTTCAGATTTAAAAGGGTAGGCGGGGCGGACACGGACAACCTGATTTGATAATCTGCTTACTTATAATCTTCTTATTGATTTCTCACCCGCATGACCTCCTTGAGAAGTTAATGATTCCAGCAGAAAGAAATAAATGACAGTCGAATTATTCATCTTTTCTCGATCGCCTCAGAAAGACAATTCCTGGTGCGTGATCAATCCTTCTTTTTGAGCGGCGCGATTCAGATTCCTATCAAAGCATGAGAAAAAAATATCATCATGGCTTTCAGGATTAACGCTGAAGCCAGATGAACTGCATCTGGGTCATACCCAAATTCATACAACTCAAAGGTACTTACATTCACTGGGGATACTTAGATTTTAGCCATTCTTTAGCCAAAAAGATTTGGCAATTAAAAAAAGAGTTACGAAAAGCATCGTAACTCCTTGATTTTCTACGTGGTGCCGAAGAGGAGACTTGAACTCCTACGGGGGACCCCCCACTAGACCCTGAACCTAGCGCGTCTACCAGTTCCGCCACTTCGGCATGGAAAATTGGTTGAAATTTTAAAATAAAAGACTATATTAACGCCTGCATATTGTCAAGGCCATTTATCCTAAAAAGCGCTGTCAGCCCTTTTAGGTCTGTCGTTTCAAATCGGCATAAGTACCGGGGCCGGTTTTGTTTTTTGAGGTTTTATACCCTGCGTTGGTTTTATTATGACTGTAATCTCTGATCTGGATCATCTTGAAAAACCCTTGAAGAATCCGGTTCTGACTATCGGCAATTTTGATGGGGTACACAAGGGACATCTTGCCCTCTTTGACAAGGTCAAGGAAAGGGCCGCGGCTATCGGGGGGCAGTCTGTGGTGATGACCTTTGAACCCCATCCAATCAAGGTGATGAGTGCGGGAGACGGTCCTCCCCTTATAACGCCCACAGAACGGAAACTCAAGTTGATTGAAAATGCAGGGATTGATGTCATCCTTTGCATGAAGTTTACAGGGGAATTTGCCAGGATCTCCCCGCAGGATTTTGTAAAAGGCCTGTTGGTGGAAAGGATCGGGGTCAAAGAGATTGTGGTCGGATATGATTACTGTTTTGGCCACAAGCGCTCAGGAGATATATATCTGCTTGAACATATGGGAAATGATCTGGGTTTTCTGGTCCATGTGGTTGCCCAGATCTTTATTGACGGCATACCTGTCTCAAGCACCAATGTCCGGAATCTTGTCCAGGAAGGGCACCTCCTTGAAGCAAAAAAGTTGTTGGGCAGGAATTATCAGGTTTGCGGAACCGTGGTCAAAGGAAAAGACAGGGGGGCAAAGCTCCTTGGATTTCCCACTGCCAACCTCAAGCTGGTGGAGGAATTGACCCCAAAACGGGGTGTATACGCTGTAAGAGTATTCATTGATGATAAGATCTATAACGGGCTGACTAATATCGGATACAACCCCACCTTTGGAAACAACGCCTTTTCAGTCGAAACCCATGTGCTGGATTTTTCCCAGGACCTGGTAGGCAAAACCATTAAGGTGAGCTTCATTGAGCGGCTGCGGGATGAAAAGACCTTTAAGTCTATTGAGGAACTGTCCCGCCAGATAAAAGAGGACTCCCTTAAGGCAAGGGAATTATTCAGGCAGATGAACGGAAAATAGGCCTTTTTCAGGCCGTCATTGCCTTTCCAAGCTCCCCCTTGGGCAACTGAGAACGCACCATCCCATCCGAATAAAACCCCAGACCAAGTATCCTGTCTTTTCCGAGGCACAAAATCACGTAACCCTTCTCCAGTCCGAGATCGAGGCAAAGCGCTTCACCGGCCCACAGGCGTCTTAATTGCATCTCATCAATCTCAACCCTGGCCTTTGTGGCAGTGTGCCCAAAGATCTGTATCATCCTTGTTGAAGGCTTGATGTAATCGCCTATCTCATGAAATGCCCTGAGCCCCGCCCTCAGCACCTTCAAGGGGCTTGCCCGGATTATCTGCGGGGCATCTTTGATCAGCATCCAGGCCTTTCCCTTTTTTAAGAGTAGATAATCCTTAAAGTTGTCTTCAGGTATTCCGAAGCGATCTTCCAGATAGGCAAAAGGCCTGTGTCGTTCAGGGCCTTCTTGCAATCCTGGCCATGAAGAATCCCACGGAATCCACCCTGTGGGGGTAGAATCTGGCTGCATTTGTGAGCTGTCTATCATATCTTTTATTCCTCCACTCGGTTAAGCCCGGTTCAGCTCCAGGTATTATATCAACAGGCAGAAGCCTTGCTTGTCTGCTCTTCAGCAGATAGTCAACGACCGATTCATTTTCTGCCGGATTATATGTGCAGGTTGAATAGAGCATAAGGCCATCTTCCTTCAGGAGATCAAAACCCCTCAGGATGATCTCCTTTTGTATGGATGGAAGTCCCTTCTTGGTTCGCCGCTCAATGTATCTTAAATTGGGTCTCGTCTTTCTGAACTGGCCTTCTCCTGAGCATGGTACATCAGCCATGATAAAATCAAAACTGTGCCTTAAGGGGAACTGTTGGGCCTGATAGGTGGTGACAACCGTGTTCAACACCCCAAGCCTTGACAGGGTGTTTCCCAGGCCTGTATGTCTGCTTGGATACAGCTCATTTGCGACAATTAATCCCGTGTTCCCCATTAATTGCGCCATGTGAGACGTCTTGCCGCCGGGGGCTGCGCACATATCCAGTACATATGAGCCTTTTTTAGGTGATAGGGCGATTGCGGAAAGACAGGATGTCAGGGCCTGTGGATGGATGTATCCCAGGAAATACTCAAGTAATCCGCCGGGCGACTTAAGCCCCTGAGCTGTGTAAAGGGTGTCATCCGGTTCGATTGCCCTATCAATGAAAATACCCTTTTCTTTTAGGCTCGCTATGACCAATTCAGGTTTTGTCTTTAGGAGGTTTATCCTGAGGTGTGTGGGAATGGGACGACAAACTGCATCCTGAAACAGGGCAAAATCAGGTATTATTTCTTTATACTTTTCAAAAACAGGATCCATTCTATTAGATTATTCTGTGGTGTTCTTTGAGTTTTTGCATGCCTTGACCATCCTGATAACAAGGCCCGCAACCACAGTGGCGCTGATGAGGATTATCAGATTGGAGGAAAAAAACGCCATGATAAATGTAAAGGGGTCTTTGAGCTTATATGCCGCTATGAGGGCGTGAATCCCAAAGACACAAAAAAAGCAGGCCACCACTGTAAGGATGACCTGCCTTATCCACCAGAAGGCGTTTTGCATGGAATACTACACTGTTTTTCAAATTTCCTTAAATTAACTAAGCCCAGAGGATGTCTGAGAATAAAGAATCCCTCTCTCTCGTCAGTGGGGGAGGCCAGGTGATGGGGTGCAATTTCAACTGGTTACACCATCACCCTCAACTCTCTACGGCTGGGAGAGGGGTATTCGGACAGCCTCCTTAGCGCTATAAATTTAATGATGCTATCATCAAATTTTAAGTTATTTTTAATTTTTCAGGGATAAAAGTCAAAAGAAAATATGGCTTAATGGAGGGTTGCAAAATAAGGTTCATGGTACATAGTTTGTGGTTCGCGGTTGAATAATGAAATGAATTGTGCTTTCAGCGCACTCATCTTTTGATGTCTGCTGAACCCGGACACCACCTTCTAAAGTGAACCGCAACGTCCATCGCCTGCTTATAGATCGGCAGATGCTTATATCGGGCCATATAACATCGCTTATAATTGCCAAGAAATTTCGGAAAAGCAGGGGGGAAATCCCCCCTGCTTTTCCGAAAAAATAACCGAATAACTCAAATAACCGATCATCCGTGTCTCCGCACTGACTTCCGGCGACATGCCACCAAACATGCCAGTCCAGTGCTCACTAACAACATGGTAGCTGGCTCCGGAACAGGCGCGGAGACATCGCCGTCACGAACAGCCCAGGCGAAGCCGGCGTTGTAGTCCTTAATGCCGTGAGTTTGGGCGCCGTCATCGAAGTCGAAGATCCATGCCTTGAGAGGAAAGAAGCTGTACTCCGTGTCCGACCAGTAGTAGTGTGACAGCAACTTATTGAAAGTACCGGTATTATTTAATCCATAGCTCGGCTGATAATTCCCTTCTGTATCATAATATCCCAGATTATTCAGATTCACGTAATACATGTGCCCCATTTCACTGCTGATTATATTATAGCCTGCCGTGGTTGTGCCGTCATAACCCCATTCAGAAAGCCCATCCACGGTCATGGGCAATCGCCAGTCATCCCAGGTAATATCACGAACCGAATCGTAATACTCTAGTCCATCGGCCCAGGCCGTAGCCTCATACCACGTCATGTACCCATATGAATCATACCCTGATGTCTGCGCATAGTTCGCATCCTGCAGCCATGTGATGTCCAGTACATCATCGTAGATCAGACCCCCGCCCCGGTCAAATAATGTCGCATTTGATGTTCCAGTTATTAATGTTGACAATAAAATCCCACCCAAAAATCCAATCTCTTTTTTCATTCTTTTCTCCTTTTTGTTAAATTAATAAATGATATTCTTTCTTCCCATAAATATTAAGCAGCCCATTTTCAATGCCAATATCATGCCAAAAATTATCCCCCCCCCCCCCCCCCATAAAATTATCCTTAAATTATAATATGTTATCTCAAACACGAAAGCCTGAAGCAATAGATAGGTAAAAACATGCCACTTTTATGTATAATTATTTTCTATGTATTGGTAAAACTTTATATAGTTAAGCTGCTTAATAAAACTTAAACAGAATTAAAATGAACTAAAAATATTTAAAATATATTATCGGATTTGGGATAGGCAAAATATTTTCCCTGTTCCCTCGCGTGACAATCTCTTGCGCCCATCCTTAAAAACCTTATTCTCTCCTCGCCTGAATCTCAATTATTTCCCCTAATGCCTGTTCGTATTATTTTTGGTGTACTGAAAAATAGTCTTGACTATTTTTCAGTACAATAAATAATGGCCATATGAAAAAACGCTCATCCTATATTGGCATATGGAAAGAGCTGTCACACGGCAAGGCGATGGTATTCCTGGCAGGCCCTCGTCAGGCTGGTAAGACTACACTGGCGAAGATGATCGCTGAATCATTTACCAACAGCCTTTACTGGAATTGGGATATTGCTGATCATCGCAAGCATTTGCTTGAAGATGCATCTTTCTTTACGCGGATGGTCAGAAAAGATGCTACAAAGCCTTTTGTTATTCTTGACGAAATCCACAAATACAGGGACTGGAAAAACTACTTAAAGGGTGTATATGATGAATTCTGTGAGCAATACCTGTTCTTGATCTCCGGCAGCGGACGCCTGGACATCTATCAAAAGGGCGGGGATTCACTGGCAGGACGGTATTATCTTTTTCATCTTTTTCCGTTTACCTTGTCTGAAATTTGCAACGCGAATCGCTCATTAGCTGACTTCTTAAAGAACCCCCTGGATATCTCTATGGACGAAAGCGCGGCAAGGGCGGATAACTGGCGCGGGCTTTCTGTCTTGTCAGGCTTTCCGGAACCTTTTTTCTCCGGACGTGAAAAAACCTATCGCCGCTGGTCAAACACCTATATTAGACAACTAATCAGAGAAGATATCAGGGACTTGACGGAAATAAAGTCTGTGCAGGATATGGAAACACTCTATACGCTTTTGCCGTCGAAGATCGGCAGCCCGCTCTCTGTGACTTCACTTGCGCAAACACTGAAGGTTTCATACAACACTGTTCGGAGTTGGCTTGATATCATGGAGAGATTCTACCTGGTATTCAGTGTTCCGACATGGACAGGAAAGATCGCGCGCTCGATCCAGAAAGAAAGAAAATACGTAACTATTCAGTGAATCTTCCACAAAAGTTAAAAAAAAGACTTGACAGTGTTTTTCTTGCAAAGCCCAAAAAGGTAGTCTTGTGAAGGAG
>LT984854.1:1216994-1327076 GCA_900258555.1 uncultured Desulfobacterium sp.
GCAAGCCATGCTTTGGATCTCTTGTTTAACGGCAAATTACCAGATTTCCTTACGTAGTTTTTAGGCACTTTTGAAATAACGCTGAATAGTTACGAAAATACTATCTTTTGGATTATGCAAGGATACAAAACGACGAAGCGAAATTTGAAAACATGATCGCATGCGAACTGTGGCGCGCAGCGACGCTTTGGACTGACCTGGGTTTTGGTGATTTCTCTCTGCATTTTATTAAGGATAAAGAAAAGCGGGAGGTTGATTTTTTAGTGGTCAAAGATGGTAAACCGCTTGTGCTTGTGGAAGCAAAACTGTCAGATACCCAGCCGGCAAGATCTTTAGCCGTTTTTCAGGATATTTTGCAGATTCCAGCCGTTCAATTAAACAATGAGGGTGAAGGTTACCGCGTGATCCAAAATGGCTCAAAAAATATATTGATCGCACCTGCGTGGCAGTGGCTTGCAGGGCTTCCTTAACTTAATGACATTGAGTTATGACCCCAAAGTAAGGCGCCGGGATCATTTAGTGAACTGTTACAAAATGTCCAACATCGGCATGATCAGTTCATCGCAGGCCGTATAGGGATCGGTTTTCCCTTGAGCGATTTCCATAACCGCTCTTTCAAATTCTCCTGTCTGAATGAGCTTCTTTGTGACCTTCTCGATCAGACGGGTCTTGACCATCTCCGCGAGCTCTTCCCTAACCCTGTCAGGTCTTTTTCTGATCTCCAAACCCCCGCTGCTATCAACAAGATATTTGCCGTGTCTTTCGATCTGATCAAGGAGTTCCTCTATTCCATTGTCGGTCAGGGCCTGGGTCCTTACCACCGGCGGCGCCCAAAGGCCTTTTGAATATCTGTCTTCGTCCATTTCGACCATCATCCTAAGATGGCTTTCTGTCCTGTCTGCCCCTTCCCTGTCTGCCTTGTTTATGACAAAGATGTCGCCGACCTCTAAGATTCCGGCCTTTATCACCTGGATGTCGTCGCCCATGCCGGGCATGACTACAATGACAGTCGTGTGGGCGGCCTTTACAACATCCACCTCATCCTGACCGACCCCGACGGTCTCAACTATTATGTAGTCTTTGCCCATGGCATCCAGGACATCAATAGCGCTTCTGGTGGACTGAGTAAGCCCTCCGAACTGGCCCCTTGTGGCCATGGAACGGATAAAGACTCCAGGGTCAGTGTAATGCCGCTGCATCCTGATTCGATCACCCAGGATGGCGCCGCCGCTAAAGGGGCTGGTCGGGTCCACGGCAAGGACACCAACGGTCTTGCCTTGTGACCTTAGGTGGTAGATCATCTGGTCAACCAGGGTGCTCTTTCCCACGCCTGGTGCGCCGGTGATGCCTACGACATACGCCTTGCCTGTGTGGGGGTATAGTTCCTTCAATATACCCCTTACACCGGGTGTCCCGTCATCAATGTCCCTGATCAGGCGGGCGACCGTCCTCACATCGCCGCTGACCACATTTTCTACAATACTGCCCATGAGGCTATACCCCCGTTAGGGCAAAGGGTTCCAGGATTCAACCCTTTGTTATTCCAGGGATTCACCACTTGACCCCTCGGCCCCTTGAATCCTTGAACCCTTCTTCTTTCTAATCCAACTCCCCTTTAAACTCCGCGGCCCTCTTTTCCAGAAAGGCGGTCATGCCCTCTTTTCCGTCCGGACTTGCCATGCATAGGGCAAAGGCATCGGATTCCATATAACAGCCGGAGTGCAGGTCCACATCATAGCCCCTGTCAATGCATCGCTTCATGGCCCGCATGGATACCCTGCCCTTTGTGGCCATGGCCCTGGCTGCCTTCATTGCCTCTTCCCAAAGTTTGTCAGGAGGAAAGACCTTGTTGACAAGTCCTATGGCCTTCGCCTCCTGGGCGCTGATCATTACACCTGTCATACAGAGCTCTTTCGCCATGGACTTTCCAACCAACCTGGACAGCCGCTGTGTGCCACCAAAGCCTGGTATTACACCTAAGTTTATCTCCGGCTGACCAAACTTTGCGGTTTCAGAGGCGTAGATAAAATCACAGGCCATTGTGATCTCGGTGCCGCCTCCAAGGGCAAAGCCGTTTACGCAAGCAATCACCGGGATGGGAAGGGCCTCAAGCCGGAACAGGATCTCCTGTCCGTCTCTGGAAAACTTCCTTAACTGGATCGGCGTCAGATTAACCATTTGTGAGATGTCAGCACCTGCTACAAATGACTTGGTGCCCTCGCCTGTGAGGATCAATGCCTTAATGCTCGAGTCGGCCTCAATTGCGTCCATGGCCTGGCCGAGCTCACGCAGCACTTCCGTGTTGACCGCATTTAAGGCCTTTGGCCGGTTAAACTTGATTATTGCAACACCCTGATCAATCTGGAATATTATATTCTCATAGCTCATCAGTCTTCTCCTCCGGGTATGGCAGAGATCTGTTACGGCTCGACCTTGATCAGCATGGCATCGCCCTGGGCGTGCCCTGAGCATATGCCGCACACACCGATGCCGCCACCCCTTCGCCTTAACTCATAGGCCAGGGTCATTACAATCCTGGCACCGGTTGCGCCGATCGGGTGTCCATAAGCGACCGCCCCTCCGTTAACGTTGACTCTTTTAAACATATCCTCTTTTGTCATTCCCAGGATTGAGCGGGCGCTTACAAGGGCGACCGATGCAAAGGCCTCGTTGATTTCAATCAGATCAACATCATCAAGGGTCATATCATTCTGATCAAGGATCTTCTTTATGGAAAGACCGGGTACTGTGGCTATATCCTTTGTGGGCTGAGAGACCTCGGCGTAGTCTATAATGGAGAAAAGCGGTTTTAGTCCCAGTTTGTCCGCCATCTCCCTGGACATCAGCAGACAGACATCCCCTCCGTCATTAACCCCAGGGGCGTTTCCTGCGGTCACCGCCCCAGGTTCTCCTGTTACGGCGCTTTTGTGGCCGAACACAGGCGGCAGTTTTGCCAGGACTTCCATGGTGGTGTCGGGTCTCGGAAATTCGTCTTTATCAATGACCACCACCTTCTTACCTTCCTTGACCTCAACAGGGAAAAGCTCATCATCAAGCCTTCCCGCCTTTATCGCCTCCCCGGCAGCCACCTGTGAGTGGTATGCCCACTCATCCTGATCCAGCCGGGTAAAGCCGAACTCATCGGCGACCTCAGAGCCGTGTATGGCCATGTGCCGATTATAAAAGGCATCCCACAGTCCATCATAGACCGTCAGGTCCCAAAGGTTTGTCGTAGGCACACTCATACGGTTTCCCCACCTCATGTCCTTTATGGCATAGGGGCCATTACTCATGCTCTCCTGACCGCCCGCGATGACGATCTCGGCCCTGCCCAATTGGATCATCTGTGAGGCCAGATCAATGGTTTTAATACCTGAGCAACAGACCTTGTTGACGGTGATGGAGGGTACCGACTCCGGCAGCCCCGCCAGTATCGAGGCCTGCCTGCTGGGGACCTGTCCGGATCCCCCTGTTACGACCTGGCCCATGATGACATAATCCACGTCTTCGGGTTTGACCTTCCCCTCAGTCCTTTTCAATACCTCCTGTATGGCCAGGGCGCCCAATTCAGATGCATCATAGGGCTTGAGCCCACCGCCGAATCTGCCGTATGGCGTCCTGCACGCCTCTACTATGACGACCTCACGATGCTCCTTTATCTTATTTTTAATCTTCCTTCCAATAGTGGAAAAATCTGGTTTTCTTTCACCAAATTTGGTCACCTTGGCGTCTTTGTAAACATCAGCCCTTTTTCGTGCAAGCTTTCGAGGTTCGGTTGACATAGAATTTCTCCTCCTTGTCATTTTCTGAAAAATATGATCTAGTTATTAAGCAATAATCAAGCGTAGCAGCGCCCTGAAGAGCCAACGTAATGAATGCTCGTTCATTTGCTCAAATTTTTGATATATAGTTAGAATAGGCTTTTTAAGTCAAGACAAATTGGGATATTCCAGTTTGAGGGCTAAGTGCAATTCATGCCCATGCCGCCAATTGTGCTTGACAAATTCTTCCGACAAAGGGATAGGGGATGGTCTTTTGAGAAGTCGCGGGTTGCGATTTACTCGTCGCCTGACTTGTAAGCGGTTATTATCTTTTCCGCTTGCGGTGTATAAATATTGAAAACGGAAGGTCACACACATGAACCCAATTGCAGAAGAACTGAATGAAATAATAATCAAGGCCAATCCCCATGTCTACGAGATGCTTTCAGTGGTAGGGAAGCAGTTGTTTTTCCCAAAGGGTATCCTTTCCCAGAGCGCCGAGGCCAAGGAAAAGGCCTATAAATTTAATGCCACCATCGGCATGGCCTCTGAAAAGGGGAGGACAATGTATTTTCCTTCTATCATGGAAAACATAACCGGACTTACACCTGAAGAGGCCCTGACCTATGCCCCGTCTTTCGGCATAATGCCTCTTCGTAAGGCCTGGCAGGATTCCATGTTTGACAAGAACCCATCCCTGCAGGGAAAAGAGATCAGCCTCCCGGTCGTAACCAATGCGATCACCCACGGGCTCTGTGTGGTCTCGGACGTGTGGGTGGACCCGGACGATGTCATTATTCTGCCTGATAAAATGTGGGGCAACTACAACATGATATTTTCTGTCAGACGGGCGGCCCGCGTTGTCAACTACCCGCTTTTTGATGAGCAGGGCGGATTCAATGTGGAGGGGCTAAAAAAGACAGTTGAATCTGAGGCCAAAAATAAAGAGAAGGTCATCGTACTGCTTAACTTTCCCAATAATCCCACCGGCTATACCCCATCTTCCAAAGAGGCGGAAGACATCGCCCGAGTGCTGATCAATGTTGCGCGTGCAGGAACCAATGTCCTTGCGATCACGGATGATGCATATTTCGGGCTTTTTTTTGACGACAACGCCAGCAGGGAATCAATCTTTACAAGGCTTTTGGGGCAAGACCCCAGGCTCTTGGCTATAAAGCTTGACGGGGCTACCAAGGAAAATTTTGTATGGGGGCTTAGGGTGGGTTTTATAACCTACGGTGCAGCCTTTGGCTCTGATACCAAAAAGGCCTACGAGGCGCTTGAGAAGAAGACCGCGGGCTCGGTCAGGGGAACAATCTCCAACGCCTCTCACCTGAGTCAGGAATTGGTCCTGAAATCCATGCAGTCCAAAAACTATGAGGCTGAAAAGCAGGAAAAGTTCGAGGTACTGAAAAACAGGGCAAAAGAGGTCCACAGGGTCCTTGCAAACCCGGCCTATAAACAGGCATGGGAGCCGTATCCATTCAACTCCGGTTATTTTATGTGTCTGAAATTAAAGACCGTTGAGGCGGAACCTCTAAGGGTCCATCTGCTGAACAAATACGGGGTCGGCCTGATTGCCCTGGGAAAAACCGACCTTAGGGTTGCGTTTTCATCCCTTGCCAAGGCGGATGTCCAGGAACTCTTTGATATAGTGCTACAGGGGGTAAGAGACCTGGAGGGCTCTTGAAGTCTATAGATAGGCAGGTCAACCATGAAAGTCCGCGAAATCAATATAGAAGACTACAAAATCAAGGAAAAGCCCTATTATCTCCCGATTCGGGATGAGGTTACGGTGTTTCGGGCAGCTTACGAATCCGGTATCCCGGTTCTCTTAAAGGGCCCCACCGGTACGGGAAAGACCCGCTTTGTGGAATATATGGCCTATATCTTGAGCACCGGGATTGATGCTGAAAAACAGAAAACAGAAGGCAGGGGGGTTTCCCTTGTCACTATCGCCTGCCACGAGGACCTGACATCCACCGATCTTGTGGGCAAGTACCTGTTGAAGGGCGATGAAACCGTCTGGGTGGATGGCCCGCTCACCAAGGCGGTCAAGACAGGGGCCATCTGCTATTTGGACGAGATCGTTGAGGCTAGAAAAGACACCACGGTGATAATACACCCCCTGTCAGACCACAGGCGTATCCTTCCCATAGACAAAAAAGGGACGCTGATCGAGGCCCACCCCAGATTCTTTCTGGTCATATCTTATAATCCCGGCTACCAGAGCCTGATCAAAGACTTAAAACAGAGTACAAAACAAAGGTTTGTGGCCCTGGATTTTAATTATCCGTCGCGGGAACAGGAGGCCCGGATCATACAGCACGAAAGCCGGACCAGCCAGGAGATCGCCTACGATCTTGCCAAACTCGGAGAAAAGATAAGGCATTTAAAGGGCCATGCCCTTGGAGAAGGGGCCAGCACCCGCCTTTTGATTTACGCCGGCCGATTGATCCAAAAAGGGATTCCACCCAGAAGGGCCTGTGATGTGGCCATTACCTCGCTCCTGACAGATGAAAAAGAGGTTCAGCGCGCGGTAAACGAAGTGGTAGCAGCGGTTTTCCCTTAAGATGACGTACTTTATCAGCCCGGAATACCAACAATTGCAGGACGCCTCATCAAGATGGGAGGAACCCGATGAGGCGTCCTATATCTCTACCCGACCTTTTAAGGAGTTTTTACAGGAGACAAACCATATAGGCAGAGACTTCAGGGACTACTTGTTGTCCTTAGACGAGGCCGTCCTTGCCCCTTACACCAATAAGGGAGGGGTGCTCTCAGTGGAGCAATGGCCGAATCAGGTTACGCGTATAACTATCCTTCAGCACGCAGAAAACCTTTGGAAGGCCTCAGGTAAATGCTCCCTTGCATTTTTGAGTGCAGCCCAAGCGGTCATACGTGGCCTTTCCAGGGGAGAGTTCAATAACTGGGCGGATATTGGCCAAGGCATCCTAAAGGGGGGTGACAACCTTATAGATTTGTGTTTGGCCTATTTTGAAACCAGTCCGGAGCTGATCAGGATGGGTTCTTTCCCTTTTGTTTCCGGCTGGGTGGAGCAGAACAAGACTATCGCCTCCATATCTCCTAAGACCGCCGTGGCCCTTTTCATCGCCAACCCGGCCTTTGTCAGCGCTGACAGGGCCTTTCACCTCAGACAATGGGCGGAAAAGGTAAGACAGATCCTAGTAACCGCCCAAGGCCTGGAAGAGGCGGCTATCGCCTTTATTGAGTCCGGCATACGCATAGTCCGAAAGATCACGTTTAAGGAATTGATATCCTGGGGTTCCATTGGCGTAAAGATCGCTGCCCTATCCCCTGATCTGGCTGAGGGGTATTTTTCAGAACCTTCTGAAGACATCAATTCGCTCTATAATATCGAGATCGTAAAATTCCTGAACCTGACCTCTCTTTTGGTTGACGCTGATCTGGAGTCGGCAATGGGTTTTTATAAAGAAGGCCCCTCCATGCTTGCCTCAATCAATCCCAACCTGCGCGAGCAAGTGCTCGACATCTCCCTTAGACTGTCTGATGGAGCGCCGGAGCAGATTAAAGACACTTTCAATAATATCATATCTTCCCTCCAGCCCCTTTTTTTCCCTGTACAGGAAAAGGTGATGGAGAGCGAATCGGCCATCAGTAAGGTGTCTCTTGCGGCCTCCAGGGCCTATTTCAAAAGCGTGGGTTATGTGCTCAGCGAAATTCCAGATATTTTCTTGTTGCGCTGGATCGAAAAGGGGCTCGCAAGTCTTGCCCAAAGTAAAGATGAGGGTATTGCCTATTTTTCCCTTAACTCAGCAGAATCCCAGGCAGAGATGATCAAATGGAAGGAGACGGTCGTGCTTGAAAGGCATAAACAGGCCCTTTCCATTTTTGCCCATGCATTGTCCGGCAGGGATTTGATATTAAGGCAGGGCCGGGGCCGGGTCTTTGAAAAGGGATCATTCCGGCGACGCAGTCCGGCCATGGACGGCAAGACCGTTTATCTGCCCGCCTTTATTACCGAAGAACCGGAGAAGAGCGGCAACTTACGCCTGTATAAATTGGCTGTGGCCCACCAGACAGGTTATCTTTCGTTTGGGACCATCGGCCCTCAATCCGGAAAAATAGCAGCCCTGATAGCGGCCTTTCCCTTAAATCTCCTGGCCAGAGACATCTTCTTCATCATCGAGGACGGTCGCATAGATTATCTCCTCAGGCGCGAATACCGGGGGCTTAGACCTGAGATAGATCAGGCCGTGGCCGCGTGTATGGCCAGAAGACCCTTTCCCTGTGATGATCCTTTGTCTGAGGCACTGGAGATATTGCTCAGGCTCTCACAGGGCTATCCATATGAGGAAACGGTATCCCCTGGGATGCTGGACTTGGCACACAGGCTTAAAGAGGCAATGAGGGATTTCTTTGAAAACGCCCAGGGGGTTTGGGACAGCTTTCAAAAGACGGTCGAGCTGTATGACTCCTTCATTTTCCTGGCTGATAAAGAACATTATGTACCGATCGCGCCCATGCCTTTTCATCAAAGACCAATTGTGGACTTTAAGGTCAGCGACAACACAGTCGCTGGAGGTCAGGAAGAAATTGATGAAGGTGATACCTGTACTGACCAGGTGTTCCACACCATGTCTGAAGAGGATATCAAGAGACTTCTAGAGAAGATCAAAGACCTGAAGATTTCCGGAGATCCTGAAAAAGATGTAACAGGGGAGAGGTTTTTTATAAGCGACATTGACGCCATAACACCTGTTTGCGCTTTGGATGACCCCAAAGAAAAATGGAAAGGCACCAAACGCCCGCATGCTGTCATCCCAAACAGATGTTCTTCAACGGAAGGTCCCTTTTACTATGATGAATGGGACTATAAGAAAGGTGCATATCGCCGCAAGTGGTGCACTCTGTGGGAGAGGTCGGTCCCGGAAAATGACCTGGGTCTTTTTGATAAGATCTACGAAAATTACTCCGACCTGATCCTGAGCGTTAAGAGGCAGTTCCAGCGGATCCGCCCTGAAGTCCTGGATATTGTCCGCAGGGTGGAATGGGGATCGGAAATTGATTTTAACGCCATGATTCAGTCGGTGGTGGACCGTAAGGCAGGGGATTCACCATCTGATCGAATATTTATCCGCAAGGAAAAAAGGCTGAGGCGGATTTCTACGGTCCTGTTGGTGGACATGAGCGCCTCAACAGACAGACTGGTCTCTATTGCCCATAGCCACAGTCAACAGACGGAAAATGCATTACAGAATTCAACTTCCGTGGTAAACTCCCATCAAAAGAAGATTATTGACGTGGAGATCGAGGGACTGGTAGTGATCACAGAGGCCTTGCAATCCCTGGGCGATGGCTATGCCATTTACGGCTTTTCAGGATACGGCAGGGAACAGGTGGACTTTTATGTGATCAAAGACTTTAATGACATTTATTGTGAGGAGTCCAAAAGCCGTATCTGCGGGATTCAACCCCAAAAGGGAACGCGCATGGGGCCGGCCATCAGGCATGCGGTTCAAAAGTTAAACCAGGTGGAATCCGACTACAGGCTCCTGGTGCTCCTAAGCGACGGTTTCCCGCAGGACATAAACTACGGCGAGGATCGAAGTTCAAAGGACTACGGCCTGCACGACACCATAATGGCCCTGGCCGAGGCCAGGAAGTCCGGTATCCGCCCCTTTTGCATCACCGTGGACCTGGCAGGCGACGACTATCTAAGGAAGATGTGGGACCCAGGGAGTTACCTGGTTGTAAAGGATGTATACTCTCTGCCCGAGGTCCTGCCAAAGGTGGTTGAATCACTGGTATTGTGATGAAACTTAAAGAAGGCAATCAGCTAATGGCTTTTAGCTCTTAGATCAATATAATCAACCCGCTAAGAGCTGAAGGCTAACAACCAATCTCACAACATAGGAAGAGAGCCAGGAGAAACAGAATTGAAGAATAATAATGCCATGGAATTTGTGGCTAAAAACGGCGACGAGCTGGCCCGGAATATCTTCTTTTATGCGCACAATCTTGTTGCAGATTATTATGATGTCTTCTGGAATATCCTGGAGAGCACAAAGCAGCACAAGCTGTTTCGCGACCAGCAACATGCCTTTGTGTCTCTGCTTACCACTCTTGTCTCTATTCACACCGAGCTTGAAATGCAGGCGATATATGAAAAATACGGTGATGATGTATACGCAAAATTAGGCGAGCATGTTACATCCTATTACATGACCTTTCTCAAGAATTTTACAGAAGATGAAGAAAACATGGCATTATTTTTGATGCACAATGCACATGAAGTATTATTAAATAATGAAAACGAGGGAGTTGATTCCCTCCTGGCCCTGCAATTAAAAAGGGTCTCAGGTGTGGATGAGGATTTCAGTCCCAATATCTTTCATCCATTAACCCTGATATTGTCAGAAAGGGAAAAATTGGCGGATATAATTGAAAGCCATATTTCCTGAAAAACATGACAGATCGGCACTCGTCCTTCACTTGTTCAAGATAATTTCCTTAGGGTGAAAAATTCGGACAGCGAGGCTTTTTAATGACTTCTGCCTGGGACTATCATAATCGCACAAGTTATGACCGCCGGGATATGAAGGGCGGCTATCTTGACTGGTCTTCTCAGCCCGGTGTATTCAAGTCTTATCCGGGCCGAAGCCCTGCGCCGTTGCCACGTGATACCCTTCTAACGACCGAGTCCGTTCAATCCATTCTTGCTGTCGGAAATTGTGAATCAGATGCATCCCCCATCAACTTAAACCGTCTTGGAAAAATCCTTTACTTAACTCATACCCTAACAGCAAAGGCCAGGGTTTCAGGTGGGGATTTTTATTACCGGAGTGTGGCATCCGCCGGGGCATTATATCCTTTTGAACTTTATGTGGCCGCACTCACCGTGGCTGATCTCAAGGCCGGCATTTACCACCATGATATCCTCAACAATGGATTGACCTTGCTAAGGAACGGGATTTCGGCCACGGAACTGATCCAAGGGTTGGGGTTTTCTCGGGACAATCTCCCGGCAGTTGTCTTTTTCCTTACGGCGATTATTTTCAGGAGTTCCTGGAAATACCGCGACCGAGCCTATCGTTATCTTCTCTTGGATACCGGGCACATGGCCGAGAACCTTTCATTGGCCTTGCGGAGTGAACGGCTTCGGTTCAGGGTGTTCTATGATTTTGAGGACCAGGCGGTTAATGATCTGTTGGCCATTGACTCTAACAGGGAGGTATGTCTTGCCGCGGTGTGTGTCTGGGCAGGGGATGGGGTATTGAAAGACGGGCCGGGCCTGGAGCCCTCTCAGCCTGATCTGTCCGCGTACAGCAAGGTGTCGGACGGGGAAAGGGATTATCCGATCATCAGGGAGATACATGCTGCCTCATCTTATGTGCCCAAAAACAATAACCAGAGACCACCATTTAGATCCCAGTTTGGATTGGCCGTTGATTCATGGAAAGAGCTGCCTGACACATTGGAACCACCGGATATCTTGAGCTACCCTGAAGCAGTTCAAAAAAGGCGCTCCATGAGGAATTATATCAGCCGTGAGATGCCGGAGCAGAGGTTTTCAGCCCTTTTGAGGGGGGTGTGCAGTGACATCCATTTGACTGTGATCATGGAATCCAGTATCCCTGACTGCATTGGGATCGGCCTGCTTATCGGGAACATTGTGGGATGGACCCCGGGCTTCTATCTCCTGGATAGGACTAGACGGGCGATTGGGCTTGTGCGTGAAGGCTTCATGATGGACGAGATGGCCCATGTCTGTCTTGATCAGGCCTGGCTTGCAAACTGTTCGGTCCACATTGTGTTTTTAGCCGATTTCAATGAAATGGAAGAAACAGGAGGGGCAAGATTTTATAGGCATGCAATGATGAATGCAGGCCGACTTGGCCAGAGGATTTATTTGCTCGCCACATCAATGCGGATTGGGTGCTGTGGAATAGGGGCCTTTTACGATGCAGAGGCCGCAATGTTGCTGGGGCTGACCGGCAGGAACAGGATGCTTTACCTCGTGGGTGCGGGTGTTGTAAAAAAATGGGCTATTTGGAATGATAGGCTATAGGACAGGGCTATAATATTAAGCCCGGTCGCCATGGTCGCAAGGGTTGGTTAATAAGGACCCTTCTCTGAAGGAAAAATGTTTCAGAGAAGGGTCCTATTTTTTAACCCAGCTTTGCCATCAATTCTGCAGAGACCTCTTTAACACCAGGCCTTCCGTCAAGTTCCACGATCTTGGGAATGCCGTTATTCTTGGCGGAAATGTTTTTGAAATAATTGCAGCCCGCCATTGTGCCGGTCTTGGTGTCATAGTAGATGCCGTGACGCTGGTCAATGGCCGCCTCATCCTGGTCGTCGGAGCGGGCTGAGAGTGACCCGCCGCAGACCCTGCATTTGTCGCCATTGGGCTTAATCGCATCAATATAGATGTTGTTGGGGTGATTGTTGTCATTGGCGCAAAGTCTTCTCCCCATGATGCGGTTTTTGGCGATCTGGCGGTCAAGGACCATGTCAATCACTATATCAATTTTAATGTTTTCCTTACTCAAGGCCTTGTCCAGTTCCTGGGCCTGGGTGAGGTTGCGGGGAAAGCCGTCCAAAAGCCAGCCCTTTTTGCAATCATCCGCCTTGAGACGGTTTAAGATCATGGGGATGGTGATGCTGTCCGGAACCAGCTCACCCCTGTTTATATAGCCCTTGGCCTCTTTACCCAGGTCTGTCCCCTTTGAGATGTTTTCCCTGAATATTACGCCGGTTTCAATGTGGGGGATGCCATACTTTTCTTTCACGATTGCACCCTGGGTGCCTTTGCCGCTTCCGTTCGGACCAAAAAACAATATCTTCATCTCATTGTCTCCTTTTATACAGTAAATAATCTTGAGGTATTACCCTATTGATGGTCCCAGGCAAAATATTTTAAGAACAAAGGGATGTCAAGCCCTTAGGGTGAATGAAAGTTACTTCTCGACAAGTCCGGGCGGGCCAAGGGCTTTTTTAACTGTTTGCATATTTTTACTTCACTCCTACCAGACGGCGGCGCTATACGCACTTTTTAAATAGTAGGCTCAATGCAGTTGCCGGCCGTGCTTATAGAGTTCTATCCGCCTGTATGGCTATCGAAATCATGTTTAGGTGCTATTCTCAACTGCTGTTATTGGTGATGCAAACAGGTAAAAAGCCCTTGGCCCGTACTTATTGAGAAGTTACGCAAGAGAGGGTCATCGGGTTTCAAGGAATGCAGGCATCAGGTCATGACCCTTTTCAAACAAGATGCCGGATTGATTTGCTGCCTTTTCGGAAAACCCCGGACCTGGTTTTCGTGATCCAAGCTCTTTTTTGCTTGCCCATGCAAAGGGGGCGGGCTCTCTGGAATGGGTTTTAAGGGATATGGGTGTGAAGTGATCGCTTGCGATCATTATGCGGTAGTCGTGAAATTCCTCCAGGCCTTTTAATACTGTTCCCACTAATCTTTCATCAAAATATTCTATCGCCTGGATCTTCTCTTTGATGTTGCCATTGTGGCTCGCCTCATCAGGGGCTTCTACATGGACAAACATGAAATCCAAATCTTTCAGCGCATCCAAGGCCCCTTGGGCCTTGCCAATGTAATTGGTGTTAAGATAACCTGTTGCGCCATCCACCTTTATATACTCAAAGCCAGCGAAAAAACCGATTCCCTTGATAAGATCTACCGCTGAAATCACACCGGCCCGAAGCCCGAATTTCTCCTTGAACAGTGGCAACTCAGGTGCCTTTCCCTGGCCCCATAGCCAGATGGAATTGGCCTCCTTAAGCCCCTTGTTTTTCCTTTCAACATTTACATGATGGGCCTTGAGCAGGTCCCAGGAACTGTGGATGATCTTTTTGACAGGGTCGTTATCTTCAGTGTTCAGGTATCCGGCCATGTCTTGATCCAGCACATCATGAGGGGGTATGGTCACGGCCCCCAGCGGCCCTTTGTCCCACACAAGGAGGTGGCGGTAAGCCACACCGGAATAGATTTGAACACCCGGGATTATTAATTGCCTTTTTAGATCCTCAACAATATGCCGAGCTTCTTCTGTTGTGATATCTCCAGAGCTGTGGCTGACCATAATGACCTCGCCTTGAGGCCTGAAATCGAGTGTGACCAGGTTCATCCGAAAAGCAACCTCGGACGGCTTTAGTCTTACCCCCATGCTTCCGGCCTCGAAAGGGGCACGACCTGTGTGGAACACGAGAGGGTCATAACCCAGCAAAGCCAGGTTTGCCACATCGCTTCCCGGCTCCATGCCGTCTGCAATGGTCTTAACGCTGCCAACCCTACAATTTGCAATCAGGTCCATATTCGGGGTGTTGGAGGCCTCAAGAGGCGTCTTGCCCCCAAGTTCAGGTATAGGATAGTCGGCCATGCCGTCTCCAACCAACAGGATATACTTGGTTGAGCCATTGGTCATTGTCTGTCCTCAACGCGTATAAGGACAGTATTGCTGGTCAGCACATCCAGATCGTTCAATTGTCGGATTGCCTTTTGAACATCGCTTTCCTGCGCCTTATGTGTCAGCATCACAATAGGGACAGATCCGTTGATCTTTCTGCCTTTTTGGATCACAGAGGCGATGCTGATCCGGTTTTCACCAAGGATGCCTGCTATTCGTGAAAGGACCCCTGGGCTATCCAGGGCTGAGAACCTGAAATAATAGGCACAGGTCAATTTCTCCATAGGCATGATTTCAATCCGGCTTCCGCTGATTCCAGCGTGTGCAAGCGGCGGCATCAAACCTTTAATTCCCAGTTTGATCTGCCTTGCGATATCCATTATATCCGAGACAATTGCGCTGCCGGTGGGTCTTCTCCCTGCCCCCAGTCCATAAAAAAGGCACGGGCCGACAAAATCGCCTTCAAAATATATGGCATTGTAGGCCTCATTCACATTGGCCAGTATATGATCCTTTGGGATCATTGTGGGGTGGACCCTGGCCTCAATCCTGTTGCCCAGGTTTCTGATTATGGCCAACATCTTTACACGATAACCGAATTCAGTGGCAAAAAGTATGTCATCCGGTGTCAGATCGGTGATCCCCTCTTTGTAAATGCTGGCAAAGGAGGCTGGCTCTCCTGACATTATGGAGATCAGGATGGTCAGCTTGTGAGCAGCGTCTGTGCCATCCACATCCAGGGTAGGCGGGTCTTCAGCATAGCCAAGTTTTACCGCGTCCTGGACCACCTTGTTATAGGGAAGCCCTTCCTGGGTCATCCTCGTCAGTATGTAGTTTGATGTGCCGTTTAATATCCCCATTGCTTTTTGGATATTATTGGCGGATAAGCCGTGCCTTAAGGCGTTGATTATGGGTATCCCACCCGCCACGCTGGCCTCAAAACCCAGAATGACCCCGCACTGCTCTGCCGCCTCGTAGATCTCGCGTCCTTGTTCGGCTAGTAAGGCCTTGTTTGCAGTGATAACGTGTTTACCGTTTTTAATCGCTGAAAGGATAAACTCCTTTGCCTTGGTAAGGCCTCCGATCAGTTCAACAATAATGTCAATTTCCGGATCATTAATCAATTCATAGGCGTCGGTGGTGAAGAGGTCCCTCTCGACCTTGACGCCCCTGTCTGATTCAATGTCCAGATCCGCAATCTTTTTTACGACAATGTCTGCCCCGACCCTGTTTCTGATGATCTTGGTGTTTTTGGTCAGTATCTCGAAGGTGCCTGAGCCAACTGTGCCGAAGCCGATGATCCCAACATTGATTTTTGACATCTCTGACCTCTGAGTCCGATGTATATCAGCAGCCAAAGGCTACATGACGCTTTTAAGTCCTCTTATGGCTTGTCTGATGTGTTGGGGATTTTCCGCCAGGGCGAACCTGACATAATCATCTCCATGCTCACCAAGGCCCTTGCCGGGCGCCAAAGCCACCCTCGCCTTTTCAATCAACAGCATCTATTTTTAAAGGTCATTATTTTATAACATGGGCTGATATAAATCAAAGTCTAAGTTTGTTCAGTACTCCTTTGTGCCAGGTGGAATGAAGTCTTCTTGTAGGATGGGGGTCAAATGACATATCTATCTAAATATACTAAAAAATATTGTTTTTACCCGAAGGAGAAAAAGTTTGACAAGAGAGGCGGGAGAGAATACAAAATAGAAATGTGTAGGATAGAAGGCGTCAATACCATGAGGGTTTTCCCTGCCCCGAGAATTTTCCAAGTATTGCGCAAGTCTTCTGTGGTTTTTACACCTTGTTAACAGAGTCAAAATCAGGATAGCAGGTATATGGTAAAAGACAAAGGAAAGAGTAAATACACTGAGGCTGGTGTTGATATTGACGCAGGCAACAAGTTTGTTCAGATGATCAAGCCCATTGTCAGCAAGACCTTTAAATCAGGAGTTATTACAGAAATAGGGGGGTTTGCAGGGCTTTTTTCTTTAAACACTCAAAACATCAAAAATCCGGTTTTGGTCAGTTCCACCGACGGGGTTGGGACAAAGCTCAAGATCGCATTCATGCTCGATAAACATGACACAGTAGGCATTGATTTGGTTGCCATGTGCGTCAATGATATTATGGTTCAGGGAGCAGTACCGCTTTTTTTTCTGGATTACCTGGCAATGGGTAAGCTGAACATTGAAAAGGCCAAAGATATTGTGACCGGCATTGCTGTTGGTTGTCAGGAGGCCGAGTGTTCCCTTATAGGCGGCGAGACAGCGGAAATGGCGGGTTTTTATGCAGAAGGTGAATATGACCTTGCCGGTTTTGTAGTAGGCCTGGCTGACAATGAAGAGCTGTTAGATGGTTCTGAAATAGCAGTGGGGCATCATCTTATAGGTATAGGGTCGAGCGGACTCCACAGCAATGGTTATTCCCTGGTGAGAAAGATTATTTTTGAGCAACTCCAGCTGACCGTGAGAGACCATGTAGCAGAGTTCGGCAGGACAGTCGGAGAAGAACTGCTGGAGCCGACGAGGATCTATTCAAGGGCTATCAGGAATCTGAGGAGAGACTTCAAGATATATGGCATATCCCATATTACCGGCGGTGGATTTATAGATAACATTCCTCGAATACTACCGAAACGATGTAAGGCAGTAATAACGAAAAATAGCTGGCCTCGTCATCCCATATTTTCTTTTCTCCAAAAGGCGGGACAGATCTCTGACTACGAAATGTTGCGCACGTTTAATAACGGCCTAGGTCTGATCATTGTCGTGGGTGAAAAAGACACCAGTGAAATTCTGTTGAGGCTCAAGGCAATGGGTGAGTCCGCTTGTTTGATCGGCTGTATTGAGGCCAGAGACGATAACGAAGAGGCAATTATTTTTGTAGAATGATGTCATGTTATCTAAGAACAGGTCCCCGATCATGGTTAGTGCCTGCCTCCTCGGAATTCACTGTAGATATGACGGAGGGCACTCGGCCTGTTCTGATTTAATGGAACTTATTCCCTCTGTCTCCTTAATACCGTTCTGCCCGGAACAGTTGGGGGGGCTTTCCACCCCAAGGTCTCCGGCGAATATGACAGGCGGGGATGGTTACGATATTCTGGCCGCTAAGGCAAAGGTGATAAATGCCGATGGCCATGATGTGACCCAGGCCTTTGTTAAAGGCGCAGAAGAGGCTAATGCGATTGCCTTGGTTCTTAAGGCCTCTATTGCCATAATGAAAGACAGGAGCCCGTCATGTGGCATAAATACCCCTGTTTATGAAAAACCGGTCGGGTATGGGGTCGGAGTTACCGCGGCGTTGTTTAATTCGCGGGGGATAAAGCTATTTGAAGTAACGAAAGGCGGCCATTTTTCCTGCCGGAAATTTCAGACATTTTTAGAACAATTTAATGATTTCTGGAAATAACCCATGTTTGGATTAAGCCCTAGTGAATTGGCAGTGATTGCGATCATTGTCCTTCTGATTTTCGGCGCCAGGCGGCTGCCTGAAATCGGTAAAGGCCTTGGGGGAGCGATAAGGGAATTTAGGAATATCAAGAAGGAGATCAGCTCCGACAAGACAATCGAGCCCGCACAAGAGGGCAAAGAGGCGCATGCCGAAAAGGGAGTTCAAAAATCCCTCGGAGCCAAACTTGGGGAAAAGGTCTTGGAACAAGCCCCTCTGGCAAAAAAAGTGGTGGACGCAAAAAATAATATAGATAAAATCAAGCAGGCCTTAAAATAGAATTATCTTGATATCAACACATTGCTCTTATAGGGAGTTCATGGACATGATGTGCAGGACATCAGTACTTCTCGCGTTGTTTTTGGCAATAAGTTGTTTACCTATTGTCTCCCATGCCCAGGATAATCGCTATAGCCTTGAAAAGAGCATTGAAGAGGCCTTGGAAAAAAACTGGTCTTTGAAGGCTAAATCAGAAAAGGTCAATCAGGCCCTGGATGTCAAGAACCAGGCCAGGGCGGAGTTCCTGCCCAAATTGAGCACAAGTTACGGTTATACAAGGCTGAGCGAAGAGACAATCATGAGGCCTTCCATACCCGGCCTGGGCACGTTTGCTCTGAGTTCTCAAGACAATTACCAGTGGAGGGGTACGGTGACACAACCCCTGTTTACAGGTTTAGCCCTGGTCAGCTCCTATCAGCTTGCAAAGCTTGGAATTGACCAGTCCAGGATGGAGCTGGAACTTGAAAAGCTTGATCTGGCGTTGAGGGTAAAAGAGGCCTATTTCAACATATTGATAGCCGATAAGGCTGTCGAGGTTGCCGAAAAAGAGGTTGAGTCCTTAGGCTCCAATGTCAACCTTTCAAGCAACTTCTATAATGTAGGGGTTATTCCTGTAAACGATCTGCTGAAAGCGGAAGTGGAATTGGCAAGCGCGCAACAGGCCCTTGTTAAGGCGCGTAATGCAGCTAGGCTTGCCCGTGCATCCTTTAATACGGTGCTGGCAAGGCCGGTTAGTGAGGCAGCGGAAGTCGAAGATATCCTTGTATTCAAGCCGGAACAGGTAAATTTTGAAGATCGCCTCGCACAGGCACTTGAAAGTCGTCCTGAGATGAAGATCACGGATATAAATATCCTTAAGACAGATCAACAGGCAAGGCTTTCCAGGAGCAGAAACTATCCTGAAATAAGCTTCCAATATGATTATATAAAAGAAGGAGATGATCCCGATGTCTCCGGTAGCCTCTTTCATGATGAAGGAAGATGGCAGGCCATGGCCGTTTTTTCATGGACATTCTGGGAATGGGGAAAGACCTATTACTCGGTGCAAGAAAATGAGAGCCAGAAAAAGGAATTGGCCCAGTTAAGGCTGGCTCTGGAGGACAATATTTGCCTTGAATTACAGCAGGCGGTTTTAGCCCTTGAAACTGCTGAGAAGAATATCCCGACCACAATGAAGGCAGTGGAACAGGGCGAAGAGAACATGAGGGTTAATGAGGAGAGATATAAGGCACAGGTAACAACAATTACAGAGGTGTTAGACGCGCAAACCCTGTTGACTCAGGCAAGGGTCAATTATTACAAGGCCCTCTATCTACACAACCTTGCCAAGGCCAGATTACTTAGGACCGTCGGGACATACTGATTCCAAACCGACCCATGATCGCACTCTGAATATGCCTCCCAGTCTGTCCCGATTGTTTGTTCCTCCCCCCCTCAAAGAAATCATTAAACTTTCACGACCATATATTGCTTTTTTATGATCCAGGTATTGCGTGTTTTCAAAAACTTCGGTCCAAGGGTTGCGCTTAACAATCTGAGTTTTGATATTCATAAAGGCGAGTTCGTTTTTATTACGGGTCCCAGTGGGGCGGGTAAGACAACATTGCTAAGGCTGATGTTCGGCTCTCAAAGTCCCACGAGCGGTAATGTGCTGATAAATGGCATAAATCTCAATCGTGTGTCCAGGGCAAAACTGGATCTGCTCAGGCGCAATATAGGCTTTGTTTTTCAAGATTTTAAGTTGCTGCAAAAAAAGACTGTCTTTGAAAACGTAGCCCTTGCCTTGGAGGTGAGCGGTGAGCATCCTCATTTTATTCAAAAAAAGACGCGTCAAACCCTGAGACTCGTAGGGCTAGCGGACAAGGAAAAGGCCTGTCCACAACAGATTTCAGGCGGTGAACAGCAACGTGTGGCTATTGCTAGGGCAATCGTAAGAGATCCATTGATCCTCCTTGCGGATGAGCCCACAGGCAATCTGGATTCGGATCTTACCAGAGATATTATGGTACTTTTCAGGAGTATCCACATGAGGGGCACAACTGTGGTCATTGCAACACACAGCCGGGAGTTGCTCGAAGACACGGCCCAGAGGACGATTATCCTAAAGAGGGGGATGATCGCCGGAGAATAATGAAATCAAGATTGTGGGCATATCTCTTAAAACAAGCATTACTGAATATTACAGACAACAGGATGCTCCATCTAATCAGCATAGGCACAATGGTTGTCTCCCTTTCGATCTTTGGTTCATTTTTATTTCTTTTTGTTAATATAAACACTTGGATACAAGGATGGGGTCATAAGGTTTCCATTTCGGTCTACATAAAAGACGGTGTTGACGAGGCAACGAAAAATAAGATTTCTTCTGCCCTGCGTAGTTTTCCGAATGCTGAAATAAGGAGATTTATTTCAAAGGAAGATGCCTTAAAAGACTTAAAAAATGCCCTTGGCAGTGAATCCGGTCTTCTGGACAGCCTGTCCCGTAATCCCCTGCCTGCTTCATTTGAGATGGTTTTTGACCAGATTGAACCAAACCAGTCAGATCCAGAGAAGATAAAAGAAGAGATTGAAAAAATTGACGGAGTTGACGAAGTACAGTACAGCGGCGAGTGGCTGAAACAATTTGAAGACCTTATGGATATGGTCAGGATTGCCGGGTTTATTATTGGAGGTCTTCTCTGTCTCGGAGTTATCTTCATTGTTTCCAATACCATAAGGCTTACGATTTATTCACGCAGGCAAGAAATAGAAATCAAAAAGCTGGTCGGCGCCACAGACTGGTTTGTCAAGACGCCTTTTTTGCTTGAAGGGATTTTTCAAGGGCTGTTCAGCGGGGCAATATCTGTTTTGATTCTCTTTTCAGGATATCTATTGATCTGTACAAATAAACTAAAATTGCTGGGAATTGTTGGGCTGGATCTTGTCTTTCTTCCGTATGATTATCTACTTTTGCTGTTTGTCATAAGTATAGCCTTGGGGCTTACTGGAAGCTTTATCGCTGTAAGCCGGTTTATATCCTCTGACCACCTTTTCACTATATGAGAACAGTAATAAGCCAAACGGGCGGATATTCTTTATCTATGTATTTTGCCATAATAATTATTATGGCTTTTATTTGTTATTTTATTGCTGCAGGTGTCTTTGCTGGTCAGGACCAGATTGAGATAATAGAGTCAACCCTTTCAAAGGAAAAACAGGGGTATGAGACATTTGACTCAAGGGAAAAAGATCTATTAGGCCAACTTTCACACTATGAACAGCAGGTTGCAGAGAAAAAACAAGCTATTGAGAAACTGACGGAAAGGATCCGGAAGGATGAGGTTGAAATCGGAGGTCTGGAAAAGGAATTGGCTGGTTTGGAAAGTTCACTCCTGGATGCAGAGTCCAAGGCGTCAAAACGAATTGTCTCATTATATAAATATGCCGTAGGGGGTTATATAAACACCCTGGCGAGTGTTATGGATATCGGACAATTCCGACAGAGGCTCAACTACCTGAGGGCCATCTCAGAGGAAGACCATAATCAATTATCTGCATTTGCCCAACAAATCGGCAGCCACAGAGCATCCATATCAAATTTGACAGAAAGGATTACCGATAAGAGATCCGAAGAAAGCCAAGAGAAAGCCAGGTTGCTGGCCATGAGAAGGGACCTGGAAGAAAGGGTTGTGCTTCTTATCCAGATCCACAAGGAAAAGGAGTTTTACGAGACCGCGGTAAGGGAACTTGAACTTGCAAGCCAGGACCTGAGACAGACATTTACAGAGATAGAAAAGAACAAAGGCCCTGATACAACATGGTCTTCAGGTTTTGAAAACTCCAAGGGCCTGCTTCCCGTTCCACTTCAGGGGAAAATGATAAGAGGAGATCGGCTTCTTGGATCGGATAAGCAGCACTTCAACAAAGGGGTCTTTATCGAAGGGATCGACAAGGACGTCAGGGCTGTGTTTTGCGGGAGAGTCGAATTCTCAGGTCAGATTAAGGGATACGGCGACATTCTAATCATCAATCATGGATCACGTTTTTTTACCATTTCAGCCCAGGTATCCCAAAGAATAAAGGAAGAAGGGGATATGGTGGAAGCAGGAGATGTAATTGCAATTGCCGGACAGAGTGGAAATGGAAAAAAGGCAAGGCTATACTTTGAGATGAGAAAGGCGGGGGTGAGTCTGAATCCCCTGGAATGGCTTGAGAAAAAAAGCTTATAAATCGGAATTTTTTATTTGTTATTCATGCGCTAATAAATTAAAGATTTTTATTAATTAAGCGATTAACATTTTCGGGGGCCAGCTTTTTGATTGCCGGACAACAAAAACATATTGATATTTGAGGAGATTATTATGCCAGTCACCAGGAAAAAACAAGCCGTCAATACACTGCTCATCTCAGTCATGATATGTGGCCTGCTCTTTCTTCATGGAAACGGCGGTATTGTTAAGGCTGGTACGGATGAAACATATAAGAACATTGAGATCTTTGTGGAGGTGCTAAGGCAGATAGAGGAGAATTATGTCGAACCCGTACCTCCCCAAACCCTGATTTACGGGGCTATTAAGGGAATGGTGCAGAACCTTGATCCCCATTCATCGTTTATGACAAAGGATGAGCACAATGAACTGATGATGGAAACGACGGGCAGTTTTACAGGCATCGGCATTGAGATAACCACAAAAGACGGGGTGCTTACTGTGGTTTCCCCGATAGAAGGGACCCCGGCTTATGAGGCGGGCTTGCAGTCGGGCGATAAGATCATCAAGATTGAAGACGAATCAACAAAAGATATGTCCATGATTGATGCTGTAAAAAAAATCAGGGGCCCCAAAGGGACGAAGGTTAGGCTGACTATTGCCCGCGAAGGTGAGACAAAACCACTTGAGTTTTCCATCGTACGTGATGTTATCCCATTGGTCAGCGTCAGGCACTACTTGTTGGCCCCGGATATCGGCTATGTACGAATCACCAATTTTCAGAGTAAGACAACCAAAGATCTGGAATCCGCCCTTGAAAATCTTGAAAAGGACAGAGACCTCAAAGGTCTGGTACTGGACTTGAGGAATAACCCAGGGGGGCTATTGTCTCAGGCCGAAGAGGTGTCAGACCTTTTTCTGGATTCAGGAATAATAGTAAGCACCAAGGGTAGGATCAGCTCTCAGGACAGAAAGACAGTAGCCCATAAAAACGGAAAACCAAGGAACTACCCGATAGTTGTATTGGTAAATGGGGGTAGCGCCAGCGCTGCAGAGATAGTTGCGGGGGCGTTACAGGACAACAACAGAGCACTTATCCTTGGAACAAGGACTTTTGGCAAGGGCTCGGTCCAGACCATATTGCCTTTATCCGACGGGAGCGCACTGCGTTTAACAACGGCAAGATATTATACACCAAGCGGAAGATCCATCCAGTTAAGCGGTATCACCCCTGATGTGGAATGCCAGTATGTTCCCCCTGAGGAAGACAAGGAAAAAAATCCTCCTCGTTTTATGAGAGAGGAGGATCTTGAACATCATATGCAAAATGACAATAAAATAGATAACCAACAAAAGGATAAATCTAATAATATAGAAGAGAATAATCAGGCTCAAGAATTAATCAAAAAGGATAATCAGGTGCGCTATGCAATGCAATTGCTTCAGACCTGGGCAGTCTTTTCAAAGATGAAGACTAACTCAGCGCAGTAAATAACCTGTGCAGGCAGTTTCAAGTTGTGCATTTTTTCGGGTGACGGACAGAATTGTGCCTTTTGAAGCTGCCTGATCAATCAAGGCATATTAGTTTCAGTTGGAAGTATAATGCAGTTTAAAATAAGCTGTCATGAAAAAACGAAAGTCAAGAAAAAAGGAAAAGAAGACTTCCTTATTGATTGCAGTTATTTTAAGTTTTATCGTCATATTTTTTCTTCTAATATTCATTTATAATAAAATAACAGAAAAGATATCTCATTTTCTCCCTTCTATCTATATGAGAGCTTACTCGGTCCAGGGGCACCGTTCGACCGCCACTGACAATCGCCCTAAGGTTGCAATCATAATAGATGACTTGGGCCTTGATTCCGAATCAGATCTTCAGTTCTTTCATCTGGATCTTCAAATAAGTCTTTCTGTTTTGCCTTATGGCCCACACACAAAATCAATTGTAAGCATGGCAAACCAAGAGGGCCGCGAGCTCGTCCTCCATCTGCCAATGCAGCCAAATGGCTACCCACGTGTAAAACCGGGGCCAGGGGCTGTTCTTCTCTTTATGAATGCTGATGAGATTAGGCGGATTCTGGACCAAGACCTCAAGGAGATCAAAGGGGCCAAGGGGGTAAATAATCATATGGGTTCTTGCCTTACAGAAGACAGAGAAAAAATATATATTATATTGGCCGAATTAAAAAAGAGGAAGTTATTTTTTATTGACAGTCGGACAACCAAACGAACAGTGGCTTTTGATCTGGCCGGGGAAATGGGGCTCCCTTGTAATAAGAGGTCGGTTTTTCTTGATAATGACCTTGATCCCAAGACCATGACAATACAAATGGAACGGCTTTTGGATATGGCGAGACACCATGGTGTTGCCATAGGTATTGGACACCCCAATAAGGAGACGCTTAGGCTTTTGAGGAAATACTGCTCAAAGATAAGAAGTGAATTTCAGCTCGTCCCCCTTTCTGAACTAGTGAGTTAAGGCAAGCTGACCGTTCATTTTTTTTTAATTAATTGCAGGTAATAGGGAGTTTTTTTTCGTTAGGCAAGTGTGTTTAAACATAGGAATTAAAAAAACAACAGATATATCAGCTTAATACAGCCAGCTCTTTATTACTCATGGTGTTCCATTTTTTTTAAGAAAAAAGCAATAAAACTGCTTGACATTGATTCTGGAAAATTCTATATACACGCTTTCTTTGGAATTCAAAACAAACGAAAAAATGCTTTGACATCCAAGGGAACAGGACTTACAGTAACTTAAGTCCTTTGTTCTTTGAATACTAAATAGTGATGCCGTTAAAGGCCCCGTTTTAATGAAAAAGTAAAAAATAAGGTATTAAACCTTTACTTAGTTTAAGTGGAGAGTTTGATCCTGGCTCAGAATGAACGCTGGCGGCGTGCCTAACACATGCAAGTCGAACGAGAAATCTTGGCTTCGGCCGGGAAAGTAAAGTGGCGCACGGGTGAGTAACGCGTGGGTAATCTGTCCTCAAATCTGGGATAACTTCGCGAAAGCGATGCTAATACCGGATATCGTCCAAGAGACTTTGGTCTTTTGGATGAAAGGTGACCTCTTCATGAAAGTTGCCGTTTGGGGAGGGGCCCGCGTACCATTAGCTTGTTGGTGGGGTAATGGCCTACCAAGGCGACAATGGTTAGCTGGTCTGAGAGGATGATCAGCCACACTGGAACTGAAACACGGTCCAGACTCCTACGGGAGGCAGCAGTGAGGAATTTTGCGCAATGGGGGAAACCCTGACGCAGCAACGCCGCGTGAGTGATGAAGACCCTCGGGTCGTAAAGCTCTGTCAAGTGGGAAAAAATCCTTCCGGTTAATACCCGGAAGGATTGATGGTACCGCTGGAGGAAGCACCGGCTAACTCCGTGCCAGCAGCCGCGGTAATACGGAGGGTGCAAGCGTTGTTCGGAATTACTGGGCGTAAAGGGCGTGTAGGCGGTTTGGCAAGTCAGATGTGAAAGCCCTGGGCTCAACCCAGGAAGTGCATTTGAAACTGCCATCCTAGAGTATGGGAGAGGAGAGTGGAATTCCCAGTGTAGAGGTGAAATTCGTAGATATTGGGAGGAACACCGGTGGCGAAGGCGACTCTCTGGACCAATACTGACGCTGAGACGCGAAAGCGTGGGGAGCAAACAGGATTAGATACCCTGGTAGTCCACGCCGTAAACGATGAGAACTAGGTGTAGCGGGTATTGACCCCTGCTGTGCCGCAGCTAACGCATTAAGTTCTCCGCCTGGGGAGTACGGCCGCAAGGCTAAAACTCAAAGGAATTGACGGGGGCCCGCACAAGCGGTGGAGCATGTGGTTTAATTCGACGCAACGCGAAGAACCTTACCTGGGTTTGACATCCTTTGACCGCCCTGGAAACAGGGTTTGTCCGATTCGTCGGAACAGAGTGACAGGTGCTGCATGGCTGTCGTCAGCTCGTGTCGTGAGATGTTGGGTTAAGTCCCGCAACGAGCGCAACCCTTGTCTCTAGTTGCCAGTATTAAGTTAGGGACTCTAGAGAGACTGCCTCGGTTAACGGGGAGGAAGGTGGGGATGACGTCAAGTCCTCATGGCCTTTATACCCAGGGCTACACACGTGCTACAATGGGCTGCACAAAGGGTCGCCAGCTCGCGAGAGTGCGCTAATCCCAAAAAGCAGTTCTCAGTTCGGATTGGAGTCTGCAACTCGACTCCATGAAGTTGGAATCGCTAGTAATCGTGGATCAGCACGCCACGGTGAATACGTTCCCGGGCCTTGTACACACCGCCCGTCACACCACGAAAGTCGACTGTACCAGAAGGTGCTGGGCTAACCCCTCGGGGGGGCAGGTACCTAAGGTACGGCCGGTAATTGGGGTGAAGTCGTAACAAGGTAGCCGTAGGGGAACCTGCGGCTGGATCACCTCCTTTCTAAGGAGCTTTATCTGATTAACTTCGGATAATATCCTAGGTCAATCCTTGATGTGTGTCACTATTTAGTCTTGAGGGAGCAAAGGTGAATTCGGATTTTGGAATTCTGATTTCGGAATGGTTGATCAAGAAAATCTGTAATCCGAAATCGTGATTCTGAAAGAGGATGGGCCTATAGCTCAGTTTCGGTTAGAGCGCACGCCTGATAAGCGTGAGGTCGTTGGTTCAATTCCAACTAGGCCCACCAGGCTTGATGGGGGTGTAGCTCAGCTGGGAGAGCGCCTGCCTTGCACGCAGGAGGTCATCGGTTCGATCCCGTTCACCTCCACCAGAGAAAAGCTGAAAGCTGAAGACTTTCCTTGTGTAAGATTTCAGCTTTGAGCATTATGCTCTGCGCGCGTAAAATGCGTGAGTGTTCTTTGATAATTTTATACGGGTAGAATGCAATTTCAAAGGCGTCTGAGATAAATACTCATGAACGATAAATGTAAAAATTTATGGCCAAGCTATTAAGGGCAGACGGTGGATGCCTTGGCGCTGGATGGCGATGAAAGACGTGGTTAGCTGCGATAAGCTTCGGTGAGCCGCTAAACAGGCACTGAGCCGGAGATCTCTGAATGGGGGAACCCATCTTGGGTAATACCGGGATATCTATTGCTGAATACATAGGCAATAGAGGCGAACGAGGGGAACTGAAACATCTTAGTACCCTTAGGAAAAGAAAGCAATTGCGATTCCCTGAGTAGCGGCGAGCGAAACGGGAAGGGCCCAAACCGAATATATGTCAAGCCTGCAAGCGTTGTATGTTCGGGGTTGCGGGGCCTTATTGGAGGGGTTTGCAGACTCCTCGACAAGTCATAAATTCAATGCATAGCTGAACATTCTGGAAAGGATGACCGTAGAAGGTGATAGTCCTGTAAGCAAAATGTGTTGAACTTGTTGGATAAGGTACCCAAGTACTGCGGGACACGTGGAACCCTGTGGGAAACCGGGAGGACCATCTCCCAAGGCTAAATACACGCCAGCGACCGATAGTGAACTAGTACCGTGAGGGAAAGGTGAAAAGTACCCCGGTGAGGGGAGTGAAATAGTACCTGAAACCGTCTGTTTACAAGCAGTGGAAGGACTATTGGAATACTTGTATTCCAGGTTCAACTGCGTACCTTTTGTATAATGGGTCAGCGACTTACTCTATGTTGCAAGGTTAAGCCGGCAGGTGTAGCCGTAGCGAAAGCGAGTCTGAATAGGGCGATTTAGTAGCATGGAGTATACCCGAAACCAAGTGATCTATCCATGGGCAGGGTAAAGGTCGAGTAACATCGACTGGAGGCCCGAACCGTAGACGGTTGAAAACGTCCCGGATGAACTGTGGATGGGAGTGAAAGGCTAATCAAACTTGGAGATAGCTGGTTCTCCCCGAAATATATTTAGGTATAGCCTCACAAATTAAGTGACGGGGGTAGAGCACTGGATGGGCTAGGGGTCCTACCAGATTACCAAACCTAACCAAACTTCGAATACCGTCAACTCTTATTGTGGGAGTCAGACTGCGGGAGATAAGTTCCGTAGTCGAGAGGGAAAAAGCCCAGACCACCAGCTAAGGTCCCTAAATATGTGCTAAGTGGGGAAGGAGGTGGAAGCGCTGAGACAGCCAGGAGGTTGGCTTAGAAGCAGCCATCCTTTAAAGAAAGCGTAACAGCTCACTGGTCAAGTGAATCTGCGCCGAAAATTTAACGGGGCTTAAGCACATTACCGAAGCTGTGGATTGTTTGGACTTCGGTCCAAATGATGGTAGGGGAGCATTCCATTCCGGGTTGAAGCCGGACCGTGAGGACTGGTGGACTGAATGGAAGAGATTATGCTGACATGAGTAACGATAAAGCGGGTGAAAAACCCGCTCGCCGTAAGCCTAAGGTTTCCTGAGTAAAGGTAATCTTCTCAGGGTTAGTCGATCCCTAAGCTGAGGCCGAAAGGCGTAAGTGATGGGAAACAGGTTAATATTCCTGTACCACCATATTGGCGTTTGAGTGATGGGGGGACGCAGGAGGGTAGACCATTCCGGTGTTGGATGTCCGGATTCAAGCTTGTAGGTGGAGAGAGTAGGCAAATCCGCTCTCTCATTAACACCGAGAAGTTATGAGGAGAGACTATGTCTCACAAACTGGTTGAGCCCATGCTGCCAAGAAAAGCCCCTAGCGAGTCAATATGATGATCGTACCGCAAACCGACTCAGGTAGGTGGGGTGAGTATCCCAAGGCGCTCGAGAGAACTCTGGTTAAGGAACTCGGCAAATTGACACCGTAACTTCGGAAGAAGGTGTGCCTCCGTTAGGTGAAAAAATTCGCTTTTGGAGCTGAGGGAGGTTGCAGAGAAATGGGGGTGGCGACTGTTTACTAAAAACACAGGACTCTGCTAAGTCGCAAGACGATGTATAGGGTCTGACGCCTGCCCGGTGCTGGAAGGTTAAGGGGACTTGTTATGTCCGATTCGTCGGACAGAAGCTTCGAACCGAAGCCCCAGTAAACGGCGGCCGTAACTATAACGGTCCTAAGGTAGCGAAATTCCTTGTCGGGTAAGTTCCGACCTGCACGAATGGCGTAACGACTTCCCCACTGTCTCAACCAGAGACTCGGTGAAATTGAATTAGCGGTGAAGATGCCGCTTACCCGCGAAAAGACGGAAAGACCCCGTGAACCTTTACTATAACTTGACATTGGATTTTGGGCTAGTATGTGTAGGATAGGTGGGAGACTATGAAACCTCGACGCCAGTCGGGGCGGAGTCAACCTTGAAATACCACCCTTATTAGTTTAGAATTCTAACCTTGGCCCGTTATCCGGGTTGGGGACAGTGTCTGGCGGGTAGTTTGACTGGGGCGGTCGCCTCCCAAAGAGTAACGGAGGCGCGCGAAGGTTCCCTCAGGCTGATCGGAAACCAGCCGTAGAGTGCAAAGGCATAAGGGAGCTTGACTGCGAGACTGACAAGTCGAGCAGGTACGAAAGTAGGTCTTAGTGATCCGGCGGTTCCGCATGGAAGGGCCGTCGCTCAACGGATAAAAGGTACTCCGGGGATAACAGGCTTATCGCGCCCAAGAGTTCACATCGACGGCGCGGTTTGGCACCTCGATGTCGGCTCATCGCATCCTGGGGCTGGAGCAGGTCCCAAGGGTTTGGCTGTTCGCCAATTAAAGCGGTACGTGAGCTGGGTTTAGAACGTCGTGAGACAGTTCGGTCCCTATCTTTCGTGGGCGCAGGATATTTGAGAGGATCTTTCCCTAGTACGAGAGGACCGGGATGGACGAACCTCTAGTGTGCCAGTTGTCGCGCCAGCGGCATCGCTGGGTAGCTATGTTCGGAATGGATAACCGCTGAAAGCATCTAAGCGGGAAACCAACCTCAAGATAAGATATCCCTTCCGATGGAGACATCGGGACTAAAGACCCCTTGTAGACTACAAGGTTGATAGGCCAGATGTGTAAGTACGGTAACGTATTTAGCTTACTGGTACTAATAGGTCGTGCGGCTTGGCCATAACTTTTTACATTTATTGTCTTTGATTGCATTTCTCGTATAAATTTTAGTTAAATTAAGATATGTAGTTAGAACTCCATAGTTAGTAAACTTATCCTATAGGTGTTTTGTAGGCATGAGTTCATAAGTTTTCGGTGGCTATAGCGAAGAGGTCACACCCGTTCCCATCCCGAACACGGAAGTTAAGCTCTTCAGCGCCGATGGTACTGCGTGGGAAGCTACGTGGGAGAGTAGGTCGCCGCCGAATCAAATTTAAAGGCCCTTTGTTTTCGAACAAGGGGCTTTTTTTTGTTCTATAGTTGATGTATGTTAGGCTTCATTGTAGATTACCAAGGTGATAGGAGAATTTCCGAAAATGGGTTTCTTCCCTGATTTTTCTGTCAAGCGGTTATTATCCTTTATCTTCGGAATGGTTGAATTGTCATTGCTAAAATTTCTATCTGTCTTTGTGCCATTAAGATAAAATCATGTCCGATATAAGTGACCTGTTCTGTTATGATTTGCCGACCAGTCCTCAGCCAGAGATCGGTAAGATACTTGTAACTGGTGCCACCGGATATATTGGCGGGCGTTTGGTTCCTGAGTTGGTGGCCAGGGGGTACAAGGTCAGAGTCATGGTCAGATCCCAATCCCCCGTGCATGTAGAACGATGGCCTGAAGCAGAGATCGTAGTGGCTGACGCCCTGAATCAGGAAAGTCTGAAAAGCGCCTTTAAGGATATTCACACCACCTACTATCTAATCCACTCCCTCCTTCTTGGTCCAAAACGCTTTGAATCTGCTGATGTGACGGCCTCCATTAATTTCAGAAAGGCTGCAGAGGAAAGGGGTGTTCGCAGAATAATTTACTTGGGAGGTCTCGGTGATGTCAGAACACCTCTGTCACCCCATTTAAGGAGCAGGATGGAGGTTGCCAGAGAACTTAAAAAGGGCGGAGTTCCTGTGACTATTCTTAGGGCAGCGGTTATCCTTGGCTCAGGCAGCACCTCTTATGAACTCTTTAAAAACCTTGTGAAAAAAATGCCCTTCGTTCTGATCCCCTATTGGGCCAAAACTGAGTGTCAACCCATCGGCATACGGGATGTAATAAAATATCTGGTGGGCTCCCTCGAGACGCCTGAAACAGTTGGGAGGTCTTTTGACATCGGTGGAAAGGATGTGCTGACCTATGAAAAAATGATGAAGATACTGGCTGATCTTCTAGGACAAAAGAAACCCTTTATATATTCTAGCCTTTCTGTTTTTACCCCTTATGCATATCTTGCAATTGCACTTACTCCTGTGCCCGCGCCTATTGTCTGGTCACTGTTGGAAGGGATTAAGAGCAGGGTTGTCTGCCAGAGCGATCACATAAGAAAGATAATACCATTTGAACCGTTGAGCTGTAGAGAAGCAATCCTTCGGGCAATGATACAGGAGGAACAAGATAATGTGCGGACCAGATGGTCTGATGCATATCCGCGTGACTATAGCCTCGCGGTAAAGCTACAGGATCTCAAACGTCTTCCAAAATTTGAGGTTTCATACACCCTTCTGTCGCAGAAAGACGCCGGGTCATTATTCAAGGCGGTTTGCATGATTGGTGGCAATGAAGGATGGTTCATCAACAACTGGGCATGGCGCATTAGAGGCATTGCGGATCGCCTTCTTGGAGGAGTTGGGATCGCCCGCGGCAGGAGGAGTTCATCTACTCTGAGAATAAATGACGTCATAGACTTCTGGCGTGTAGAGGATCTAAAGCATAATAGAAGGCTTCTTTTGCGGTCTGAGATGATTCTGCCAGGGAAGGCGTGGTTGGAATTCAACATTGATCCAAAAAATGAGAACAACCGTCTGACTCTCAGGGCGTATTACAAGCCACACGGATCTCTCGGCAGAATTTACTGGTATATGTTTCTTCCATTTCATAACATTATTTTTAATGGTTTATTAAAGCAGATAGAAAGAAGGGGGTAGAGCTATTCTACCTGGAAAGAGGCGGCAAAGGCAATGTATGATAAGCTGAATGCAAACTCACAGGCCAAGGCTATCAGGAGGCCAAGGCGCTGCCAAGAGACCGTTTCAAGCATTTAATAATTTAGGGGATAACATGAGCAAAAATATTGATAAGGATGGACTGATTGCATATCTGAATCTGTCAAGTAAGATAGCAGATTATGAGTCGCTGCTCTATGGTTCTGAAAAAGAGCTTGAGAGAAATGAACTCAAGATTAATGATCTTGTAAGCAGACAAAATAGGATTAGATTTGCTGAAGACCAGAGAGATCTCTTTCGGGAACAGATAGAATCAGTTTTGATGATTCTGGTGGAACTCCATCAGAACATTAATTTTGATGTTAATCTGTATTTTGACCTTGTATATAATTTGATGATCCTTGTGTATGATAGGGTGGTCTCTCTTGAAAAGGAGCAACCGAGCATTGCCTCTATGTTAAAAGATATCGGCATTGACGATTACATCAAACAAAAGATAAAGGCGTTACTCAACCACACTTGTGGGGGAGGATGTGGTTAAAACTTATCAGTTAAAGGAGGCCTTATGCTTGTCCTCGGGTTACAAGGCAGCCCACGCAGGAATGGAAATACCAGCAAACTGCTTTCAAGCTTTCTCGTTGAAGCGCAAAGACTTGGCGCTGGAATTGACATTGTAGATGTCCCAAGACGAAGAATTAACCCATGTCAGGAATGTGGAAACTGCGAGAGAAAGGGTTTTTGCCCTATTGACGATGAGATGCAGGGGATTTACCCTCTCCTTCGCGCAGCGGATATTGTGGTGATGGGAACACCCGTCTTTTTCTATGGCCCTACAGCACAGTTGAAGGCCCTAATAGACAGGTCCCAGGCCATGTGGTCGAGGAGATATGTATTAAACCTTGAAGATCCGGGCCGCAGGTGGCGCCAGGGGGTCCTGCTCTCAGTGGGAGCCACCAAGGGAAAAGACCTATTTGTAGGTATAAATCTGACTTCAAAATATTTCTTTGACGCGGTGGGTGCAAGATACAGCAACAGTCTTACCTATATAAAGATTGAGGGGCCGGATGACATAAAAGGCCACCCCTCAGCACTTGAAGATGCAAGGCAATTGGCTGAATCGCTTGTTAGTCCTCTACTGAAAAGGAAAAAGATACTCTTTGTTTGTACTGAAAATGCCTGTCGCAGCCAGATGGCCGCTGCCTTTGCCCAGTATCACGGAGGTGGTAAGGTCGAGGCCGATAGCGCGGGAAGCTCCCCTGTAAATAAGATCAACCCTGTAATGGACGAAGTGATGAGGGAAAGTGGTATTGACATGGCCTGGCGTAGGCCAAAATCCATCAGTGAATCTGAAAAGAGTATGCCCCCTGAGTTGATCGTTACAATGGGCTGTCAGGATGCATGCCCCATGTTCCCCGGCGCAGAAATTGTGTCGTGGGATTTGCCCGATCCGGCAGGCAAACCCGTTGAATTCATGCGCGGACTGAGGGATGACATTGAAAGGCGGGTTGTAGGGCTTTTAGAAAATGTATGATTAGATTTTTATTTCCCATTAGCGATGAGGTGGTTAAATGAAATTTAAGGTGGTTTTTCATATTGACTGGGGGCAGGAAGAAAATCTGAAGATGGCAATCACCAATATTACTAACCTGCTAAAAATAGTCCCTCGAGAAGACACGGATATTTGTGTATTGGCAAACGGCCCCGCTGTTAAACTGTTTCAACAGGGTAGGGCACTTGGCTACGCCTCAGATATCCAAGACCTCTCTGACAAGGGCGTACATTTCCGCGTATGCAACAATGCCCTGAAACATTTTGCCGTTGCCAAAGATAGCCTTGTCAGTACCTGTGAGGTAGTGCCGGCAGGCATTATGGAGCTTGTAAGATTGCAAGCCGAAGGCTATGCATACATAAAGCCTTAGACACATGGTTTAAGACTTAAGCATAACGGGATAAGGCGGACTGAAGATATGGAAGGAAAGAGGATAGAAGACAGCAACATTGTAATGACTCACGTGATGCTCCCTCAGGATACAAATCCGGCAGGCAATGTCCATGGCGGAGTTGTTATGAAACACATAGACAATGCCGCCGTAACAGTCGCCATACGCCATACACGCAGCAACTGTGTTACAGCATCTATTGACAGACTGGATTTCTACAACCCGGTATATCTGGGAAATATCCTTATTCTTAAATCACGTCTCAATTTTGTGGGCAAGACATCAATGGAGGTCGGTGTCCGCATTGAATCAGAAGACCCCTATTCCGGTGTTGTCAGACACACTGCATCCGCATACCTTACAATCGTGGCCCTTGATGAAAAAGGGCGGCCCAAAGAGGTCCCGCCTCTTATCCTTGAGACGGAAGATGAAATAAGGCGTCATAATGCCGCCATGGCCAGAAGAAAAATGAGAGTTGAAGAAAGGATGAAGGAAGAGAAAAAAAAGCGAATTTTTGAAGGCTTTAAGAAAAAGACATAAGGACGCAACAGGCGATGAGGGCAGTATTTTCAAGGAATGAAGATCTACTAAAAAGCGAATTGGATTCCCTATATGCTCAATTTAACAACAGACAATATCTACAGTATGATCCAATCAGATATGTCCATGAGTTCGAAGATCACACTGAAATGGAACTGGCGGGTATGTTGTGCTCCGCACTTTCTTTTGGCAGAGTGACGCAGATTTTTAAGGCGATAGAGGCGGTGCTCAAAATTGTTGAAGGAAGGCCTCTTGAATATGTCTTAAACTTGAAGAACAGGCCGGATCGAAATCTGCTTTCTTTTAAATACAGATTTGTCACAGGCAATGATGTCTTTAATCTGTTCATATCGGCAAATAAGATTATGGAGGCACATGGATCAATAGGTAATTTTGTCATGGCGAATTATTGCCGAGGAAATCTCCTTGGATTAGTGGATGCGATCACAAGGGCTTTTAGAGGTGTAAATTATCTTGTTCCTTCTTCTTTAAAGGCGTCCCCCTGCAAGAGGCTTTTTATGTTCTTAAGGTGGATGGTGAGAAAAGACAATATTGACATTGGGCTTTGGGATTTTATAAGTCCCAAGGAGCTCGTTATCCCGCTTGACACCCACATCTTCCGTGTATCAAAGGAACTGGGCTTTACATCTAAAAAAGCCCCATCATTAAATGCGGCAATTGAAATCACTGATAGTCTCAAGAGGTTTTGTAAAGAAGATCCTGTGAAGTACGATTGGGCCCTTTCCCATATAGGCATAATAGAGAACAACTTTTAAGCAGCCCATTAGTAATAGTTAATGCATATCTTTCACATCCTGTTCAATTGTTATAAACTTGGTGAATCTGGTATCAAGATCTTGGCTGGGGACCCATTCATATTCTGCCGAGAATTCCTTCCAGACCAAGGACAGGGCCTCTGTTAGCCTTTCCAGGGTCATGGGATCGAAGCCCGAGGCGTATGACATCATGTCTGTAATAAAGATCTTTTCAAATCCGGTCATGCTGTGGGGAGGGGAATCTTCCCCGGCCCTTAGATGCAAAAAGAGTTCTTTAATCTGCTCGGATGAAAGGCCTGCAAGATTCGGCTCCAGATTCAGTAGCCGCCTTGCCCAGAGATTGAACAGTAGTTGGTGAAAGGTAAGGCCCGTCTGATCCTTAAGACCCCTTTTCAAGGGGTAGAGGCCTGTCAACCGCCACAGCAGTCTGTCAAGGGCCTTGATGCCGTCAATAATTCTCCTGCACTGATCTATTTCAGATAGATGCTCAAAACTTCTGTATTCCTCTTTTCCCTCCAGGCAGGCATACAAAAGGGGCTTTATCATAAGAATGCCGGAGAGGATTCCTGCCCACTGATCACCCCAGAATCCGAGACCAAGGCCCTGGTCATGGAACCAGCTCTTTTTATACCATCGCTCTGTCTCCCACCTCAGGCCAAGAGCCAGCCCAAAGCCTACTCGAAAAATGGAGACCAGGGATCTATTCATCAGATATTTCTTGGCCAGAAAGACATCGCCTGTGCACAGCCTTTCAAGGGCAAGGTTTAGGTGCGCCCCGGCCTTTTTGCACACGCCTATCAATATATCAAGGTCGTTTGCCTGAAAACCTTCCGCAGATAATATCTGGTTGCAGAGTCCTGCAAACTCAATGCTAAACCTGTCCTTAAATAGGTCATCGTCTAGGTCCAAAAAGGCCTTTGTCAGGATATTTTCGCTACTTGCGTAATTGTAGGGAAAAACCGGAATTATTTCTCTTAGCCCTTCATCATGTGGATAGACCGTCTTTTGGCTGGCTGAATCATCAATGAGTGCCTCGGGTTTTAGAGGAGAGAATACCACTATAGCCTCCTCTGGCGGAAGAAAGCCGTGCTCAGCAAGCCGGACGTTCCTCATCCGGTACATGTCTTCTTCCATTTCCGCAGGAATAACGCCCGCCAGCGTTGACATCAGGTATTGATATCTCTCGAAATCAACACTGGCCATGGCCCTCAGGATCTCTTCTATTGTCTGTCTTAGGCTATCGTCAGTGATGGAGAGATAAAACACACCGTCAATACTGAAGAAACTCGCAGCAAGGTCAGGATCAATATCACCGTATCTGGCCTCAACCTTTATATTCTTGAAAAGATAGTAATAGATAAATGCCTCCCCTTCGGAAAAAAACCACCTGGAGAGTCTTTCCTGATCAGCCATATAAAGTCTCTTTAACCAGACGGATGCCTTTTCAAGGTCGGGGAGGTCCTTATTCCAGATCTCCAGGTCGAGCAGATACTGCCGCTGGGTGTCCGAGGCGATTTTAAGCAAGGGAAGGCAGTCATCTTCTCCCACCCTTTTGATTAACAAGTAGAAGTCTTCCCGGGCGATTTGTTGTACCAAATCCGTGGGATTGTCCTGGTCCATGATCCTATTTAGCACCTGATCATCGGGTATTGAAAGAAGTTCCCGTAAAAAACAAGTCTTTTCGGGTATAGCAGGGCTGTGATCCTGATCATTCTTCGCCTTTCTTTTTAATTTTTTTAATGTCTTTCCCAAAGCATGTCTTCCAAGGTATTTGATTATAACTACGTTGATATTATTTGTGATAGCTGCTTGAGTGTCAAGGACAACAGTGGACTTTTAGCCATAAGTTGTGATATTAAGGGGCCGTTCAAAAATAAGTGTCGGTTTCAAAGCCTTTGCTCAATTCCTGCCGGGAGGCGCGATGATTGATATAATCGTTAGGGGTGGAATATTTATGTACCCCATTATCTTATGTTCTATTGTGGCCCTGGCCATTTTTTTTGAGCGCCTGTGGGTACTAAGAAGAGACCATATCCTTCCGCAGGGCTTTATCAGCAGTGTGCAGCAGTTGTTGAAGAACCAGAAGTTCTTAGAGGCTTTTTCTCTGTGCCGCAATGACAACTCTTCCATTGCCAAGATATTCCTCGCCGGACTAAAAAATGCCCAAAAGGGCATGTGGCTTGTTAAAGAGGCCATAGAAGAAAGGGGTGGCAGGGAGGCCGTCATTCTCGAAAAGCACGTCGGGATACTTTCCACCATCGCCAACTTGTCAACCCTCCTGGGTTTCCTGGGTACGGTCTCAGGAATGATCAAGACATTTAACGCCATCTCACTGCACGGTCTTGATAACCCCGCCCCACTGGCAGGGGGAATAGCCGAGGCCCTGATCACCACTGTTGCAGGCCTGTGCATCGCGATCCCGGTGCTGGTAGGGCACAGGTTCTTAAAAGACAAGGCCAGTGGCCTGATCTTTGAGATGGAAGAATCCTCCATCGGGTTGATTGAACTCATGGAAAGTTATATCACCACCAACTCAACAAAATGATCTATTCACCTGAACATGCGATTTAGAAAAAAAAAGGAAGAAGAACCGGTATTGGTGCTGACATCTCTTACAGATATCTTCTTTCTGATCTTGATTTTTCTTATGTGTACCTCACACTTCCATGTGGCGACTGATGTCCCCATCAGCTTGCCGAAGGTGGTTCAAAAGGGACATGACAAAAGAGATCATGCAGTTATCCTGATCATTGATAAAACAGGCGCGACCTATATCAAGGGTGAAAGGATCGATCTCAAAGACCTGGGCGCCAGACTAAAAGACCTTATGGATAAAGAGGGGCTTTCCAGCCTGGTCTTACAGGCGGATGAGGATGTGCGGCACGGCAGGGTTGTGGAGGTGATGGATCTGGCCAAGAGCATCGGTATACCTTCCATCTTGATCGCCGCCCAGTTGGAACAAAAAAAGGCATATTAATTTGAGCGAAAGAAAGAAAAGCATTATCAGGATTTCAATTGCCGCCGTTTGTATAGTTGGCCTTGTCGTTGCATGGTTGGGCTTTGGGCAGCGTGGACTCGTCCGTCTTTACGAGACAGAGATGGAAAGACAGACCTATATTGAGAGGATACGTCAACTGACGCAAGAAAATCAAGCCCTTATGGAAGAAATTCACAGGCTTAGAACCGATGAGAAATACGTTGAATCCATAGCCAGAAAACAGTTTAACATGGTAAGAGAAAACGAGAAGATTTATAGATTTGGCAAGGAAGACATCGATAGCGATGTCAAGTCTTCTCAGTCACCCCTGGGCCAAGCCCCTGCCCTTAAAGACAAGGCAGGACAGAAGGAGCAGACAAGAAATGGTAAACCCAGATAATCTTGTAGATCAAATCCTGAATAGGAGCCCTTCGCCAGGCACGGCCTTGCTTGTCCTAAGCCGAATGAAAAGAGGTGGCCGGATTAATGAGGTAATTAGGGAATGCATCAGGGCACTCGATAGTTACCCCGACGACATAAGGCTGAGGAAACTACTGGCAGAGTCCTTTTTTGAGGCGGGTCTTTTGGGGCAGGCAGAGGCGGAGCTTGACAGGTTGGCATCAGATTTAAAAAAACTCAGTACAGCCTATATGCTCCAGGCAAGTATCTTGGTCAGACAGAAGAGGTTTAACGAGGCCGCTGTTCCCCTTAAGATATATCTGGCCGCCAACCCGGACGATCTAGAGGCCCTCGGGCTTTTGGAGAGCCTTACCAGGTTAGAAGCTGAGAAAGCAGTTAAGGTAGGGCCGGCATCTGAGGCGGCGGAGGGAGGCCAACCAATTGCACAGGAGGAGGAATTCTCTGAGGAAGGCCAGTGGGAAGATGAGGCTGGGGTTGAGTCGGAAGAGACTGAGGATCAGGCCATAGTAGACCTGTCCTCTCCCACCATAGCTGAGCTCTATTTCGAACAGGGCCAGGTGATGGAGGCGATCAGCACCTATGAGAAGATCCTCCTTAAAAATCCACAGGATGAGCTTGCCTTAAGACGTATTGAGGAATTGACCGGACTTGTAAATGCGGCTGCAAGGGCTTCAAAAGAGGATATCTTCAGGGAAAAGACCCTGCAGACCATAGCAATCCTGGAGCAATGGCTTGCAGGGATAATAGAGGCAGCCAATGCCGGACGGATAACCCGGTAGAAACACCTCCTCGTTTTAATTAAAAATAAAAAATTAAGAATTAAGAATTAAAAACCTGAACTTTAAAAACAGATCACCTGGAGTTTCAATGCCTGACATGATCCCCCGGTACAATTTTCTGGCCACCGGCATAGGAAGCGTGCCTTTTTTGGATGTTGAATCCGCCTGTTCTGAGATTTTGGAAAAATTTCCTTTAATGCCTTTCTGGCCACAGTTTGTGAGGCGGAGTTATCTGGAGGATATGAGCGTTCAATACAGCGAAGGGCTTCCTCTCTTGGAGATCAGCAAGGAGCAAAGATCCATCAGGATATCCGAGGATGTTGAGACGGAATCTGAAATGACGCGCTTCTATGAAAGATTCCTTGAAAAGGACATTGACTACTTCGCCATCAGCAGGGAATTTGCACCCGGGCTTTATGGTCTGATTGATCTGATCCGGCAGGGGAAAGGACCTGATGGACCCTTTATTAAGGGACAGACCGTAGGCCCGGTCACCTTCGCAGCAGGAATAATGGACGACACCGGCAAACCTATCCTATACAATGATGACTTGAGAGAGGCAATGGCCAATGGCCTTGCCATAAAGGCCCTGTGGCAGGCAGAAATACTGGGACAGTCGGGGAGAAAACCTGTCATATTTCTGGATGAGCCATATCTGAGCGGTTTTGGATCCGCCTTCTCCGTTATTCAGCGGCATGAGGTCATTGCCATTCTTAAGACTGTAATAAATTATCTTAAGGAGAATTCCAATGCATTTGTCGGTATTCATTGCTGCGGCAATACGGACTGGTCAATGCTTATTGAAGCAGGCCCTGATATCATCAACTTTGACGCCTATGCATACATGGAACATTTCCTGCTTTATTCGGACTCTATTATCAGATTCATAGAAAGAGGAGGCTCCACAGCGTGGGGCATAGTCCCCACATCAGGATTTGAAGAGGGGATCAGTCTTGAGGGGCTGGTTTCAAAGATGGATAGTGGTGTTACCTCCATCTATAAATGGGGTGTAAGTCCGGAAATACTTGCTGAAAGGTCAATCCTTACCCCCGCCTGTGGCATGGGAGGCATGGAAACCAAGGCGGCGAAAACGGCAATGAATATGTTGACGTGGCTTTCCGCCAACTACAGGCAAACCTCGGATAAATAATACTCCTCCCCTGAAATTGAAATCCATGTCATTTCTATCGGTTGGGCGAGGATATTATTTCTAGCCGAAAATAGGTTTCCTGCCACCTAACTCCTTATAAGGTGATGAAAACTCCTTCTTAGGCCTAATGGCTCCGCCTTTGATCACCTCATAAACCAAATGGATCTGGTTTCCATCCTTTGAGAACTCTTTGAGCTTGATAGCGTCTTTGTCTTTGTTATATCTGCCTTCCAACTCATTTGTAACTCTATTCATGAGTTCGGAAAAAGGATATTTTCCCTCAACATTAAGGGCAACTTCCATGTTGTTCTCCATTAGTACCTCAAAAAAGTTTTGTTCTGCACCTTATTCTAAAGTCGCCAAGGAAAAGGACAAGAGGTGCAGGCCCTTGTGTGGCTAGCCGGATTTGTATCTGATCATAAAGGTCTTATCAGAATCATTAATCAAAATAAGCCACATGGATAGTAATCCCTTGGAATCCACACAAAAGTTGGGGCATACTAACCGACTTAAAAAATTATTGCAAGAATAACCCGCTTATATTTTTTTGATCAGTCAATGAACAAGCGGATTGAGAAAATTATAAGGCCAATTCGCACAGAACAACAGTGATATTGTCAAGGCCGCCGGCAGAATTTGCGGACTGGATCAGGTGCGCAACCTTTTGATCTAATGTGGATTTTGACGAAAGCACTTCCATAATAAGGGGATCGGGAACCATATCGGTTAATCCGTCTGAACATAGTAGGAACACATCGTGGTCAAAATCCCTACCGCTCAGGATATCAAGTACTAGGGTCTCACTCACGCCTACCGCCTTTAAGATTACATTTCGCAGGTGATGATTTCTTGCCTCGCTTTGGGTTATCAGTCCCTGGTCCAGTTGATCCTGGACAAGTGAGTGGTCCCTGGTCAGTTGCTTCAGATGCCCATTTCTTACGCGATAGGTCCTGCTGTCACCAATATGGCCCAAAGCAAATCCATCTTCAAAAAAGGCCAATAATTCTGCTGTACATCCCATTCCCTTGTGGACCGGGTTGTTTTCAGTGTGATCCAGGATTCTTTTATTGGCCAGGTTAAATGCCTTTCGGACGAGCTCGCGTGTTTGTTCGCCTGATCGAATGCCTGATCCGGAAAAGACCTCTGTTGCTGTCTCTGCAAAGATTCGGCTTGCCAGTTCCCCGGCGGCGGCGCCTCCCATCCCGTCAGAAACAAGACAAAAGTCCAGTTCAGGATTTATTATGAAAGTGTCTTCATTGCCAGTACGCTTGAGGCCGATATCCGACTTTCCAGAAAAGGTGATCCGAATCATAATCCTCGCTTCGTCTTTGAAAAAGAGTGTTGGAGCCATCATACAAAAGGGAAAATCAAAGTTCAAACCGATTTCTTGAGCTTGCAGGTATTCATGGGATCATTTCTGCCATGACGGTTTTTTGAAGACGCCATATGTTGTAGCCTTAATTACCACATATACTTGATAGAGCAGGTAGGAAATGTTCAAAAATTTTTCTAGTAGTGATGGTTGTTTTTGCTTGACACCTTTGAATATTTCGATATAAAAAGCACCTTGTTAAAAAATGCACAAAGTTAAGTAAACTGGTCTTTCCAATGTAAGCTTAATGGTCTGTGGACCAATCTTGGGTTGATTTCTTTAATCCTAAAGAAAGGGGGTGCAAAGGACAGTCATATTTAATCATTCAAACCACCAAGACCGTAGGAGATACTTAAAACTGTTAATTCAGGAGGTAGAATAATGCCAAGTTTCGTAATTGCTGAAAAATGTGATGGTTGCAAAGGGCAGGACAAGACCGCTTGCATGTATATTTGCCCGAACGACCTAATGGTGTTGGATAAGGAAAAGATGAAGGCATATAACAGGGACCCAATGATGTGCTGGGAATGCCAGTGCTGCGTCAAGATCTGCCCCCAGCAGGCTATGGACGTACGTGGTTATGCGGATTTTATTCCGCTGGGCGCAAGCGTTGTTCCTATGCGTGGTTCTCAGGATATTATGTGGACAGTCAAGTTCCGTGATGGCAGCCTGAAAAGGTTCAAGTTCCCCATTCGGACAACTGAAGAAGGCACGGCAAATCCGACCGGCGGTTATAAAACCCATGATGACATAAACAGTCCGGCCCTGGCGACAGAACCAGATTCCTTGGGCTGTGCTCTTCCCACAAAATAACCGGATAAGGAGGTAAATTAATATGGCAAATTTTCAAACAGTAGAAGTTAGCACCGACCTCCTGATTGTTGGTGGGGGTTTCACAGCTTGTGGTGCTGCCACAGAGGCAGCCTACTGGGCAAAGAAAAAAGGCCTGAAGGTGACGCTTGTTGACAAGGCAGCTTTGGACAGAAGCGGCGCCGTTGCAATGGGTCTTTCAGCCATCAACCAGTATGTCGGCGTAAGAGACGGTGAGAATACCTGTGAAGACTATGTCCGCTATGTTCGCCAGGACCTGATGGGCGTTTCCAGGGAAGACCTGGTTTACAACATCGCCCGTCACGTGGATTCAACAGTTCATCTCTTTGAAAAATGGGGCCTCAAGATCTGGCTGGATGAAAACGGCAAGTACGTGCATGAAGGCCGCTGGCAGCTTATGATCAACGGTGAATCTTATAAGATACTCATCGCTGAAGCAGCAAAGAACGCCCTGAAAGAGGCGGGCGGCGAGATATATGAGAGGGTGTTTATCTGTGAGCCCCTGATGGACGGCAACAAGTGCGTCGGCGCCATCGGCTTCAGCACCCGTGAAGAGAAGATCTATGTATTCAAGGCAAAGGCGACTATCTGTTGCATGGGCGGCGCTGTTCACGTGTTCCGTCCCAGGTCAGCAGGTGAAGGCTTTGGCCGTTCCTGGTATCCCCCATTCAACACCGGCTCAAGCGCATATTTCACCATTAAGGCCGGTGCTGAGATGACCTGTCAGGAAGTAAGGTTTATCCCTGTCCGCTTTAAGGACGCATATGGTCCTGTCGGTGCTTGGTTCTTGCTCTTCAAGTCCAGGGCCATCAGTGCAACAGGTGGCGAGTACATGGCTGTCAGGAAAGATGAGCTCAACAACTGGGCGCCCTATGGCCTGGCAAAACCCATTCCCGCAAATTTGAGAAACTATCTTGGCATGCTGGATGTGGAAGCCGGTCTTGGTCCTCTCTATATGGAGACCTCTGAGGCCATTGCAAACCTGGCAAAGTCGTTCGAGGGAGATCCCAAGGCATTCAAGAAGAAGATGAAGGAACTGGATGCAGAGGCATGGGAAGACTTCCTGGATATGACCATCTCCCAGGCACACCTGTGGGCAGCATTGAACGTAAGGCCGGATGAGAAACACTCCGAAATCGCAGCATGCGAGCCTTACTTCATCGGTTCACACTCAGGCGCATCCGGTGCATGGGTAAGCGGTCCTGAAGACATCAATACCCCCTACAAGTGGGGATATGAAAACATGACCACGGTGGACGCTCTGTTTGCCGCTGGCGATGCATCAGGCGCATCCAGCCACAAGTTCTCTTCAGGCTCCCACGCAGAGGGCAGGATGGCAGGCAAGGCAGCCATCAAATACATTGTGCAAAAAGGCGCAGATCCCAAGATTGACGCAGCCCAGGTGGATGCGCTCAAGAAGAAGATCGTTGCCCCGATTGAACTCTATGATGCACACTGCAAAGAGACAACTGCTCCTGCAGTAAACCACAACTACATCATGCCCGATCAGTTCATGCATCGTCTCCAGAAGATCATGGACGAGTATGCTGGCGGCGTATCCTCAGCATTCAAAACCAGCAAGTCATTGCTGGAAAGGGCCTTGGAGCTTTTCGTCTACCTGAAGGAAGACTCTGCAAAGATCGGCGCGAGCAACCTTCACGACCTGATGAGGGCCTGGGAAAATATGCACAGGATGTATCAGGGCGAGGCCCACATCCGCACCATCCTGTTCCGCGAGGAGACCAGGTGGCCGGGCTACTATTTCAGGGCTGACAAACCCAAGATGGATCCGAGCTGGCTCTGTTTTGTAAACTGCAAGATGGATCCCAAGACAGAAGAATGGACTATGATGAAGAAAGACATCTGGACAATGCCCGGTGTCTAATTAAGGCTTAAACCAACATGCCCCGGACGTCACCTGTGATGCCCGGGGCATTTTATGAGCTGTAGAAATTTTAGCGTATTTAGCCAATGTGCATTTTTTACCGATCAATTTCACCTGGATTCAGGTACGGAAAAAATGGATATTGGCCAAATACGCTTTTTTGTATGGGAAAGACACGGTATAGGGTGTACGGTTTAGGAAAAACCTAATTTCCTCATATTTTTTACCTCTCACCTTATACTGTATACCTTATACCTTATATTAATCTAACCCTGGAGGATACGATGGCAGATGTACAAACGACAAACCAGAGCATATTAGTGGTTGGCGGCGGCATCAGCGGGATAACAACTGCCCTGGAAGCGGCAGAGGCCGGTTATGATGTGGTATTGTTGGAAAAGAATCCCTATCTTGGCGGCCGGGTTACGCAGTTGCACCAGTACTTTCCAAAACTTTGTCCGCCCAGCTGCGGACTGGAGATCAACTTCAAGAGGCTGAAGGCGAATCCAAGGATACGGTTTTTCACAATGGCCGAGGTTGCGGGCATTTCCGGAAAAGAAGGGGATTATGATGTTAAGGTGAAAATATCCCCACGCTACGTCAATGAAAAATGCACCGGCTGCGGAAAATGCGCAGAGGCCTGCACCGCAGAGGTGGACAACCCATTCAACTATGGTATGGACAAGATCAAGGCGGCCTATCTGCCCCATGGATTTGCTTTTCCCATGAGGTATGTACTGGACCCATCCATTGTTGGAACAGACGACGGCAAGAAGTGCAAGGACGCCTGCCAGTATGACGCCATTGATCTGGATATGAAGGAGACATCTTTTGATCTAAAGGCAGGGGCGATTGTCTGGGCAACAGGTTGGAATCCATATGACGCGGCCAAAGTGGAATATTACGGCTTTGGCGAGAATAAAAATGTGATAACGAATGTGATGATGGAGAGGATGGCCTCAATGAACGGCCCCACAGGCGGGAAGATCGTGAGACCCTCTGACGGCAAGGAGATCAAAAATATTGCCTTTATCCAGTGTGCAGGCTCCAGGGATGAAAACCACCTAGCATATTGTTCCGGCATATGCTGTGTGGCCTCGCTCAAGCAGACCAGATATATCAGGGAACAATACCCGGACTGCGAGGTGACCGTCTTCTTTATTGATATTAGAGCGCTTGACAGACTGGAAGACTTCTACACCATGGTCAAGGAAGATCAAAAGGTAAAATTCATCAAGAGCAAGATTGCGACTATCACAGAGGATGGTGCAACGGGCAATCTGGTGCTTGAGGGAGAAAATACCAACACTGGTGAGCAGATAAAGGCAACTTTTGACATGGTGGTCCTTGCAACAGGCATGGCGCCCAACTCAATCAAATCAGTCTGCTCTGCCGATGTCTCCTGTGATGAATATGGATTCATAGCCAATGATCCCGCAAAGGCCGGAATTTACGGTGCCGGTTGCGCCAGGAGGCCGACTGATGTTGCATCATCCGTACAGGATGCCACGTCATCAGCACTTAGGGCCATTCAATCAATCGCGAGGAGGTAGCTCGATGGACAAGAATATCGGAATATATATATGCACAGGGTGCGGCATTGGAGACATGCTGGATTGCGATCCGATCGCGGAGATGGCATCTGACGAATACAGCGTTTCCATCTGTAAAAACCATCCCTTTCTGTGCGGCGCGGAAGGCGTTGACCTGATAAAAAAGGACATAGAAGGGGAGGGAGTAAACACTATTATCATAGCGGCGTGTTCCCCAAGGGTGAACTATGATGTCTTTGATTTCGGCCAAGACAAGATCATTGAAAGGGTGAACTTCAGAGAACATGTTGCATGGTCTCAGGCGGAAAAGGATGAGAACACCCAGATGCTGGCCGAGGACTATATCAAGATGGCCTGCGCAAAGATTGGAAGGACAGACCTGCCCGAGCCCTTTAAGGCAGAGGAGGAATACTCAAAGGATATCCTGGTGGTTGGTGGCGGGGTTGCAGGCATGACTGCGGCCCTTGAGACCGCCAAGGCAGGGTACAACGCGATCCTGGTTGAAAAAGATCCCAAGCTTGGCGGGTTCCTGGCCAAGATGAAAAAGAATGTCACTCTGCCCTATAAAGATATATCTGACACAGGGGCGGAGGCGATGATAAAGGCAGTCTCTGATAACCCCAAGATCAAGGTCTACACATCCGCGGCTGTGGAAAAGATCAGCGGCGGCCCCGGGATATTCTCTGTGGAGATTAAGGCCAATGGAAATTCTGCCACTGAAAGGGCAGGTGCAATTGTACAGGCAACCGGCTGGGTACCCTATGACGCCAATAAGCTGGGCCACCTGGGTTATGGAAAATTCAAGAACGTGATCACCAATGTTGAGATGGAAGAAATGGCAGCGGCCGGCAAGATCACAAGGCCTTCTGACGGAAAGGACGTCAAGAATGTCCTGTTCATTCAGTGCGCAGGTTCCAGGGATCCGGAGCATTTACCATACTGTTCATCTTCCTGCTGTCTGGTCTCCATGAAGCAGGCGACCTATGTGAAGGAACAAAACCCGGAGGCGGTTAATTATATCCTTTATAAAGATATCCGCACGGTCGGTCAGTCAGAGGATTTCTACCGCAAGGCCCAGATGGATGGAAATGTATTTATAAGGGGGAGCGTAGAAGAGGTCGGTGAATCCGGAGGCAATCTTTACGTCAGTGCCAATGACGAGCTGCTGGGAGAAAAGATTAAGATCGAGGAACTGGACCTGGTGGTCCTGGCAGTTGGTATGGTGCCGAGATCACTACCCGCCGAGATACCAAAGATAAAGGCACCATCTGATTCCAAAGAGGCGGATGCAGACGGTATGATAGAGGTAAAGCCTGATTCAGGTTTCTTTGCCACAAGCGCACTCAACCTCGCATATCGGCAGGGCCCGGAACTCCCCACATTAAAATACGGGTTCCCCGACTCCCATTTTATCTGCTTCCCATACGAGACCAGAAGGACAGGTATTTACTCTGCCGGTTGTATCAGAAGGCCGATGGAGGTCGGAAAGGCAAAGGATGACGCAACAGGCGCAGCAATGAAGGCGATCCAGTGTATTGAAGCGACATCCATCGGCATGGCGGTTCACCCAAGGGCCGGAGACATCAGCTATCCAGAGTTCAACATGAGTCGGTGCACGCAGTGCAAGAGGTGTACTGAAGAGTGTCCATTCGGCGCAATCAATGAAGACGAAAAGGGAAATCCCCTTCCCAGCCCTACGCGGTGCAGGCGTTGCGGCACCTGTATGGGTGCATGTCCTGAAAGGATTATCTCTTTCAAAAATTACTCGGTCGGTATGATCGGAGACATGTTGAAGGCGGTCAGTGTGCCGGAGGAAGACGAGGAAAAACCCAGGGTAATAGTATTTGTCTGTGAAAACGATGCCTATCCTGCCGTTGATATGGCGGGTATAAAGAAGATGAACTGGAGTCCATATGTCAGATTTGTTCCTGTAAGGTGTCTTGGTTCCATTGCGCTGGTATGGGTGGCCGATGCCCTTGCCAGGGGAATTGATGGACTCCTCTTTATGGGTTGCCGCCATGGGGACGACTATCAGTGCCACTTTGTTAAGGGCAGTGAACTCGCCAATACCAGATTGAGCAAGGTATCAGAGACCCTGGACAGACTGTCGCTGGAATCCGACAGGGTGAAGTTTATCGAGGTTGGTATAACAGACTGTGACAAGGTCCCGGCTATTATAAGCGAATTTATGGAGACCATAGAATCCGTAGGGCCTAATCCATATAAGGGTTGGTAATAAAAGCGTTTTATCCCCAATATTAACCCTGTAAGAGAGAGGCTGATTATGGCAGGTAATTACGATCCCTCCTTTGCAAAGGAGGTCTTTGACAATGTGGATTCCGGGGAAGAGATTAAGATGTGTATGCAGTGCGGCATCTGCGCAGGCTCATGCCCATTGCGCCACGAAATGGACTATCCTCCCCGGCAGATATTTACACTCATAAGGGCCGGCAGACGCGACGAGGTGATGAACAGCAAGGCGATAAAGCTTTGCACCTCCTGTTACAGGTGCAAGGTGAGGTGCCCAAGGGGTATACCGGTAATTGACGTTATGCACGGCCTGGCCCATTACGGGATCAAAAAGGGTATAATCCCCAGGAAAGGCACCGCAGCATTTGGCGGCGAGTTCTGGAAGATGATATACAACATCGGCAGGATTGATGAAAAGACCCTGCCATTGAAGTATAACCTTCTGGAAGGGTTGGTGCCGGGCATAAAGAGTACGATTGAAATGGCGCCTATGGGGATACAGATGTTTCTCCATCACAGGATGAAACTGCTTCCCGAAAGAAAGATCAAGGGCATTAAAGAGCTCAGAAAGATGCTCGACAAGGCCAAGGAAATGGGGAAAGGGGGTGCCAACTGATGAAATACTTTTTATACGGAGGTTGCAGCCTCGAGGCAGGCGGCAAAAACTACATGGTATCCCTTGAGCCTGTATGTAAGGCCCTGGGTATGGAGTTTGAGGAGATTGAGGACTGGAACTGTTGCGGAGCCAGCATTTCTTATGCAGGTGCAAACGAGCTCTCGATAATGACCTTAAACGCCCGCAATATCGCGATTGCAGAGTCCACCGGCGGCTATGACATCGTTGCCCCCTGTAGTTCATGCTACATACAACTTGTAAAGACAAACCATGAACTCAAGGAAGATGCGGAGCTGAGGAACAAGATAAATGTGATCCTCAAGGAGGGAAACCTCAACTTCAAGGGGTCCTTAAACGTTCGCCATCTGATGGATGTGCTATACAACGACGGCGGCATTGACAAGATAAAGTCAACGGCGGTCAGGCCTTTAAAAGGCCTTAAGGTGGCAGGTTACGTCGGGTGCCAAACGGTCAGGCCGTATGGTGAATATGACAGTGTTGAAAGGCCCAAGGTCCATGATCTGCTTTTAAAAGCGATAGGTGCGGACCCTGTGCCTTTCCCCAAAAAGATGCAGTGTTGCGGATCAGGGATATTCCTTACGGAACTGGATAGATGTCTTGGCCTTGTAAAAGAGATTCTAGATGATGCCATCGCAAACGGGGCTCAGCTTATATCAACAGTCTGTCCCATGTGCGCCCTGAATCTTGAGATGTATCAGGACAAGGTAAACGCCAAATTCGGGACAAACTTTAATATGCCTGTTGTGTATCTCACACAGCTCATGGCCGTGGCCTTTGGGATGGATTTAAAGAAAGAAGCGGCACTTGACTATTGTGTCATCCCGCCCGAAGGCATCATAAAGGCTGCAATAGGAGGGTAATAAATAAGACGGTATAAGGTACACGGTACACGGTGCACGGTGAAGGATATCAAGGCATCTTACCCAAGTATCTTATACCGTAGTCCTCATCCCCCGCTCGTCTGTATCGTTCCCCATGTACCGTCACCTTTATTGTTACCGTGCATCGTATTCCTTCAACTGTGAGCTTTGAACCTTGAATCCTTTACCGTTTTTAGGAGTTGTAGATGACTGAGCAAGAAAGACCCAAGTGCCCGCACTGTGATGCGGAGATGAAAAAGTGGAGGGTGCCTGAAAACTCCACCTGGGGGGTGCCTTTTTTTTGGGTGTGTTTCAATGATGAATGTCCCTATTATGTACGAGGGTGGGAACACATGCAGAAGACCCAAAATGCCCGCGCCTCATACAGGCACAGCCTTAATCCTGAGAAAGGAACGACAGGGCCTCTGCCTTGCTGGTCTTCCAACGCCCATAAGGACCATATAATTGATGACTAAAAGTTAAAAAAGTTAAAAGGGTTGAAAAGTTAAAGAACTATTTAGTTCGTGACCTGATAACAACATCTGTATACTATGAAAAAAATAGGTAGAAATGATTTATGCCCTTGCGGGAGCGGAAAGAAATTTAAAAATTGCCATCTTGGAAAAGAAGACCAGGTTGTCCAAGACAGCATGGATCAATTCTCCGATGATATGAGCGCCAGAATTACAGGCCTCAAACCGGTTTTTTACGGTCGTTCAAAAGAGATGCTGGATGCCTTGGATATCAAGGCTCTTACAGGAAGCGATATAGGCGTCAAATTTATTGATCTGGCCGCTTATCAGAGACTTGATTTCTTTGGACGCAAGGCATCACAAGATGCAACTGATTCCAAGGGTGGTGTAGTTGTCAACTTTCTAAAGACGCAGAAAATCGATCCAGACAATATATACATAGCCATATCCAAAAATATTGTAGACAATGTCCTCATCCACCAGTTGGCCCATGCACTTAACTTTTTGCAGGGCTCTAATCTGGCCCAAGGTATTGCAACCCCTCTTGCCTTTGAGTTCGGGATACCGGTTGAACAACTGGAACATCCCCATGAATTCGGCTATTGGCTGATTTTTCTCCAGGAAAAGTTCAATGTACAGCTTGACGCCGACGATACAATCATCTGTTTCCTTTACAAAAACGACATGTTGTTTAAGCAAGATGAAATAGAGAAACAAAACCCATTTGTACTCAGCACAAAGTCGGAACGAATTCTGAAATTCCTAAGTGAGAATAGCGCTGAAATAGATGCTCTTATATGTGAACTCCCTGGTTATATCGGATCACGGGTCAAGCAGGATTAGGGAATAATCAGGTGGAAATAGTCTGTGCCTGGGCAAGGCCCATGCACAGACTAATTAGGCGAGGTTAAAAACTGAAAGTGATTTTTGCTGCAAGCAACCACCACCTCTTGTCAGGAAAGCTGTCGTTTTCCCTGAACAGTGGATATGCTGTTCCATTCATACGATGCCCTTCCACTTTAAAGGCCCAATACTCGTTAAAGTCAAACCTTGTGGATAGAGTCCAATCTTTTGTATAATCCTTGTTGCCGGGAATGGTGGGGTTGTTAAGACCCTCTGCCTGGCTTTGACTACCAAACGGATAATATACGGAATAATAGGACCCCAGCTCAAACCATTGAGTAAAACGGTATGATGCACTGAAATAATATCCTTCTATCATTCTTTTTGTAGATTGCTGAACCGAAACAATTGGCACAGGAGGAGGCGCGACCGTAAAATCAAAGGTGGACTTTGTCCAAAAGGTATTATTCCAATATTCAGCAGCGAGGACGAGGTCTTCCCATGTATATTCGGCTGAGAGAGTATAGTTCCTTATCTCAGTCGTATCCATTTCGACATTGCAGGCATATCCAGAAGAAACTCCGCCGGCGAGGTAGTTTTCGTCTCTGCCGTTTGTGGTAAAAGATGCACGGTTGAATGTACCTCCCAGCCGCAGCCCCCAAGGAGATCGCCACACCAGACTACCGACATACATCTCTTCGAAATCAAAATCGCTGATTTCAAAATCGGAAAGCATAAAAGGACCCATCCCGATCTGCCTTACGTCATCCTCATACTGCTTTGCTATGCCGCCGTCATCGGCCAGGTTTATGGTCCCTGCCTCCACCGTGTAATCCATGCCACCTATAGGGCCGAGGGGGATGGCGCCATATACTCCCACGCCAATCAATCCCATCATAAATTCCCGATACGGCTCATGGTAAACACCCCCTGGCAGCAAAACAGAGGTTCGAAGCATATCAACGTCCCTTGTTTCATTGTATAAACCAAGGGGAACCTTAAGTATTCCAGCTCTGATTCCCAGCCAGTCCTGCCAGTGATAGTCACCATATGCCCAGTCTATTTCCGGTTCATCATTGTAGATGTCTCCCAGATCACGGGCCAGAAACTGAACACCTATCCTCAATTTATCTGTGAGGTCTTTACCGAAATTGATACCGATTTCATTGTAACTGAAACTGCCCCCATCTGAATTAGGGGCCAGAAAATTGTATTTGTCACTACACAGAAAACCCTGAGAGGCAAAGCCATGGATATCAATCTTCCAAGATGCAATTTCATCCTGCCAGGGCCTTTCGGCTCGCAACTCCTTTTTGATCTGTTCCTTCAGCGCATCTATATCTACTGTTGACTCCGAGGCATACAGTCGGGTATGTGCTGCAAAGATAAATCCCACAATAGCCGCTATAACAACTGTCTTTCTCATTACCTTACCCTCCTCTCAATTTACAGTTAAGACTTTTACAGAGCTGGTATTTGTTCCGGCTGATACATATCCAATTGCGCCTGCTGCGCCGGCAACATAATCTACTAGGCTCTGTTCTGTCTGAAAGGCCCGGGGGGCCTTGCCCTTCCCGGTGAAGACCAGTGATCTGAAATACCTCTGAAACTGGGCTGAGGTCTTTTTGAGATATTTAGTCAGGAAGTCATCGTGAGTTTGGCAGTCCTGCAATGTCACGAAGTCAATTTTTTGACCATTATCCCACTCGGTCTTTTTGGCCAAAAAGATGTTTTCAAGATCAGCGGCACTAATGGAACTTGCTGATACATCCTTGTTTGCGATAATGATCACGTCTCCGGCTGATGCGATGCCGGGAAAATATAACAAAACTTCCATGATTGCCGCCAAAATCACTCCGAGTACAGCTTTACTTTTCATGATTTCTTTACTCCTTAATTCAATTTTTATTGTTAAAGTGTTAAACAACTTCCGGTAAATGCATACTGATATTTCATCACCTCCTCATTTTACGCTATTGTTGAATAAGGATTTCAATAATAACATGACTTGTGTGATTAGCTGTTTGCAATTAATTCTGCTATGGCAGGAAATGGTAATAAGGAATTAAAGAATTCCTTATTTTAGTGCATTTTTTTAAGACAAGATTTGTTATCGCTACCTGTCATCATGAGGCTAATAGCTAACAGCCGATATCTGACCGCTTATTTTAGGTCAGATCAACACGATGCCTGTTCAATTAGAATGATTCGTGCCAAAAAACGCCAGAGAGAAAGAGAAGATAAACAGAACAGATTTTTAAAAGTTATATCCAACAGGTTGAGTCTGTGGGACTGAAGGTTAACATATCGCTGTCATTATATTGGATTTGCTCCGGCATAAGATTCGGAATGAAGCTGCTTTGATGAGTTTTGTCAGGTCTTATGACACATGACGTAAACCTGACACTTTCTGTAACTATTGATTGGTGGTCTGTATTTTTTACCGACCAATATAGATCTGTCTTATCTAGGCAGGTACAAACAGCACCTAGAGATGAAGCTAAAGAAATTTAATTTTTCTCCCTTTTTGAATCCATCATCTCCAGTGCTATCCGGGCCGTTTGCAGAGACGCTCCGCCCTTTCCAAGCCTGTCCCTGACAAGCATAAGCTTGTTTATCATGGTTTCCCTCGCTTTTTTGTCTTCAAGTATGAATCCTACTTCATCTGCTAGCCTTTGAGGAGTCACCTGATCCTGAATAAGTTCGGTAGCCACCCGTTCTCCTCCGACCAAATTGACAAGGCCGATAAAAGGCACGTCAATAAACAGCCTCGCCGCATGATATGAAAGAGGGGACATTTTGTAGACAATCACCATGGGTACCCCCATAATCGCCACCTGAAGAGTAGCGGTACCTGATGTCACCATGGCTGCGTCGCAGATGTTTAACAGATTGTAGATATCACCTCTGTATAGTCTTATGCTTACTTTTGAAATTTCAATAAACGGCTGAACAAATTCCCGGCTAATACCAGGGGCCAGTGGCAGGGCACATCTTAGTTGCGGATATTTTTTCCTCAGGATTCCTGCTGCATCAACCATGACAGGAAGGAGGTTTTTTATTTCATCTTTCCTGCTTCCAGGCAAGAGTCCCACCACCGGATATGACTGTTCCACGTCGAGTTCTGCAATAACCTTGGCCTTGTCTTGATCCTGAGGGAGGGTGTCAAGCAGTGGATGGCCGACATAGTCCACCTTTAACGGGCTTTTTCTGTAAAAATCTTTTTCAAAGGGAAGAATTACCGCCATACGATCAATACGCCTGGCAATTTTTCTAATTCTACCCTTCCTCCATGCCCATATCTGCGGGCTGATATAGTAAAGGACAGGAACATTGTATCTCTTTGCAGTCCCGGCGATATGGATGTTGAATTCGGGATAGTCAATGAGGATAAGCAGGTCGGGATGGTCGTTTTTTAAGCTGGATTTGATTTTTTTCGCTGCCCGAAGGATGAAGCTGAGCTTACTGAAGACCTCTGTCAGGCCTACTACAGCCATATCAGAGGAGGATGCGAGCAATTCGACCCCTGCCTTTCTCATCTTTTCACCGCCAATCCCCTTAAAGATAACGGTGGGGTCAATGCCCTTGATGGCTGTAACCAGATTGGACCCATGGAGATCTGCCGACGCCTCACCAGCAACTATGAGTACAAGCCTTGAATCTCCTGAAATGGGTTGGGATGAGTTCATGGGCTGTGACCTAAGTTGAGCGATCACCTGTTAGCCATTCAATGTCATTAAAATAAGAGAATATCCAATATCGAACAAGGAGTTTGGAATGTAGAATTAAGGATATAAAAAAAACGATTCATTACTTCGTAATTCGACATTCCTTGTTCGATATTCTGCGGTTCAAAATACTTCTCTCAAAGAAGCACACACGGATATCTCAGCTTTATAAAAATGGTTAAATGACATTGATCAGCGCTTATCAGATCGCCCTAAAACTCCTGCACCCGCTTTCAATCTGATTAATGATGCCGAGTGCAACTTTGAGGGCCTTTCGTCCGTCATCTCCGGATACTACCGGCTCAGTTCCGGCGATAACAGAATTGACAAAAGATGCGATTTCATCGGCCAGAGGGTCTCTACCCGGAAATGTCGTCTTCTCGGCCGAAAGCTGTGGAAATTGATTTTTATTCTTTAAATCAGCGTCCAGCCGTATCACGCTGATTTCCCTTTTGAGACAATTGATGGACATATACGCATCCGGCTGGAACACACGAATCTTCCTCAGGTTTTTGTTCGACACCCTGCTTGCAGTCAGGTTTGCTACAGTGCCGTCTTCAAAGACAATCCTTGAGTTGGCGATGTCTGTCTTGTCTGTAATTACTGACATGCCCACTGCATGGACCTCTTTAATCTCCGATCGGACGTTGTGGAGAATAATATCCAGATCGTGGATCATCAGATCAATCACCACATCAACATCAATTCCCCTGGCGGTGAATTCATTCATCCTATGAGATTCAAGAAAAACCGGTTTGCTAAGCAATGATTCCATCATTACAACGGCAGGGTTAAAACGCTCTACAAGCCCGACCTGAAATACAAGGCCCTTTTCCCGAGCCATGTTTATCATAATGTCCGCAGGCTGCAGTTGATAGGTAATCGGCTTTTCGATCAGCAAATGCACCCCCCTTGAGAGGACGTCCTTTGCTACCTCAAAATGCTGTTCGGTGGGTACGACCAGACTTACAGCATCCACCTTTCCCAGGAGTTCCTTATGGCTGTTAAATGCCTTCACCCCGTAAAGGTCGGATATCTCCTTGGCCCTTACCGGATTTGTATCCGCGATTCCTATCAGTTCCACATTGGAGATGGCCTTATATTTCTGGACATGATATTCGCCCAAGTGACCAACGCCAATGACAGCGACTCTAAGCTTATCATGTATCACGTTAATTGTTCCTCTTATTCACTTGACCCTTGTGACCCCCAGCCATCAGCTACAGGGCCAGAATACATATGCCCTCTCTGTCTGCAAGCGCCGTCATCTCTGAGAGGTTAAACATCAGTGTCTTTCCTGCCTCCACCGCCAGGACCTTGGCCCTGACCTGTGACATCACATTTATGGTCTCCAGGCCCACGGAGGGCACATCAAAGCGCAGGTCCTGCTGTGGTTTGCTCACCTTGACAACAACCGCGCCCCCTTTGGCTATGGTCCCTCCCCTTTTGATGGTCTCATTGGTTCCCTCAATGGCTTCCAGCGCTAGGACTGTCCTTTTCTTGACCACCACACACTGCCCGATGTCAAGGCGACCCAGTTCCTTGGCCACCCTCCATCCAACGTCAACATCAGTCCTTTGGTCTTTGGTGGGCCTTTTTCTGGTAAAGCATCCCACAGTGGCCAAAAGTTCCGGCAGGTGGGCTGTTGAACTGACGATCTCTATGCCTTCTTTGGCAAGTTCCCTGGCAAATGCCGCAAGAATATTATCATCATGAAACACTGCGATCTTGGATATAAATGAAAGTCCTTTTAAATCCGGCCGGATGTTGTCAAACATCCGTTTCTTGCTGATGGAACCAGCCATCAGTGCCTTACTGATGTCATTTTTCTGAAAGGTCTTGATCAATTGTCCGAACTGGCCGAGTCTGATCCAGACGATTTTATCCACATGGTCTTCAAGCGACGGATCAGTCTCATCCAGGTGGGCCACAGCAACCACGCTAAGCCCTCGACTTTTTGCCGCCTTCGCAACCATGATCGGAAACTGTCCGCCGCCTGCAATCAGTCCGATGCTGTCTGCTTTGTCAGTCTTTGAGATGCTCGATAAGGGGAGAACTTCGTGAGAAGGATCCGAGGCTTTCAATTATCTGAGTATCCCCCTTTTTGAATTTTCAAGAAAATCAAGGAGGGTCTCCAGCTCAGGGAATGACTCAATCTCTTCTCTGACCTGTCTGATTCCTTCTTGGAGTTTGGTGTGTTCTCTCCATATAATCCTGTAGGCCTTTTTAAGGCCGTCAATGGTCCTGCGATCAAATCCCTTTCGGGTAAGTCCCTTCTGGTTTATACCGTAAAGGCTCGCCCTGGCCCCTGATGCCATCATAAAAGGCGGTACGTCCTGGGCGATTCCCGTCTGCCCTCCAATAAATGCATAGGCCCCAATACGAACGAATTGATGAATCGCCACAAGCCCGCCTATTGTAGCATGGTCCCCCACCTTTGTATGTCCGGCGAGGGTTGCGACATTGGCCATAATAACGCCGTTTCCAAGTGCGCAATCATGGGCGATATGGGAATAGGCCATTATGAAATTATTATTTCCCACCACGGTCTGTCGGTCCTCTTTGGTGGTTGCCCGGTGTATTGTGACATTTTCGCGGATGATATTGTCGTTTCCTATGACTACCCTGGTGTCTTCCCCACGATAACCTATGTCCTGCGGCGGCATGCCTATGCACGAAAAGGGAGATATGGTGTTTCTTTCCCCTATCTGTGTGTGGCCCTCGATATATACGTGTGCAACTATTTCAGTATCAGGGCCGATGGTCACATGATCACCAATAATGCTGTAAGGACCGACCCTGACCCCTTGGCCCAGCTCAGCGCCTGGGGCGACAATTGCTGTAGGGTGAATTTCAGGCATATGACTTAACTATTCCTTTCTACCCGATAGTGGCCATAAGTTCAGCCTCTGCGACCAGATCTTCTCCTACAAAGGCCTTGCCCCCCAGTTTCCAGACCCTGGAGCCTGTCCTGAGTGCCTCCAGTTGGAATCGGATCTGATCTCCAGGCACCACGGGCCTTCTGAATTTCACCTTGTCAATAGACATGAAATAGACCGCATCGGTATTTTCCGTGTCCTGTGAGCCTGAAATGGATAGCCTTGCCAGCACCCCTCCCACCTGGGCCATGGCCTCTATAATCAACACACCGGGCATTATGGGGTTGCCGGGAAAATGCCCCTGAAAAAAGTGCTCGTTTGCAGTCACATTCTTGTAACCGACAACACTCTTGCCCAGTTCGATTTCCGTGATCCTATCCACCAGCAAAAAGGGATAGCGGTGAGGAAGCAGTTTGATGATATCCTGATAATTAAGAGGCAGATCCATAGGAAGGCTCCTTCTACATATTCTTTTCCAGTTCTTCGATCCTTTTTTCGAGGGTGCGCACGCGGTCGCTTAATTCCGGAAGACGTTTAACCAGGTTGGAAGTCTTAAGCCAAAGCCTATGGGGTATTGCAGGAGAGCCGGATAGGACCTCTCCCGGCATAACGGATTGTGCAATGCCCGACTGCGGGCCTATAATGGCCCGGTCTCCGATCTCCTTGTGGTCCACAATACCGACCTGACCTGCAATAATCACCTCGCGGCCTATTGTTACACTGCCCGAAATACCTGCCTGGGCCAGCACAAGGCTGTCTTCTCCAATGACTACATTATGGGCAATCTGCACCAGGTTATCGGTCCTGACGCCCCGTTGGATCCAGGTCCTTCCCAAGGCTGCACGGTCGATACAATTATTGGCCCCGATCTCCACATCATCATCTATCTGCACGATGCCTATCTGCGGCCTCTTAACAGACCTCGTTCCCTCCTTGACATAGCCGAAGCCGTCGCTTCCGATAACGGTTCCCGCATGTATTGTTACTTTATCCCCTATCCGACAGTCTTGCAGGATTGATGCATTGGCATGGATCACCGTGCCTTTTCCCACCCTGACCCTGTCTCCTACAAACACCCCTGGAAACAATACGGTATCGTCGCCGATTACAGCATCTTTTCCCACATATACCATAGGGTATATGGAGACATTCTGGCCAATGCGGCTGTCTTTGTGGACAAAGGCATGTTCGCTTATGCCGGGATATCTGGGTACGGGCGGGGTAAAAAGCTCCGTCACCCTGGCAAAGGCCAGGCCTGCGTTTGTAACGACGATCTGGGAACCAGAAAAATTGTCGGTCTTTTCAGACACCACCAGTGCAGAGGCCTTGGTATCCTTGAGATACCCTTCATAGCGCTTATCAACAAAAAAGCTGATCTCACCATGACAGGCGCTATCCAGGGCGTTTACACCTGAAATGATGATGTTGTCATCACCGATAATCTCGCCCGCCACAATCCGGGCGATCTTATTTAGAGGTATTTCCACCTTGCAACTTACCTCTACTTTTTCATTCTGTCGTATTCTTTGATCACATCATCGGTAATATCAATATTGTCGCTGTTGTAGAGGATGCCGCTTGAGCCCTTTTCCAGTATCAGGAGGTATTTGTCCTTCTTCCCTATATTATCCATCAGTTTTGCCACATCCTGTAACACACTCCTCTTTACCTCAAGCTCTGCTTCTTTAATTGCCTGATAATATTCATTCTCAAGGTATTTATAACGCCTCGCCATCTTTTCATATTCCTTGCGTTTATCCTCTTTGGCGTCAAGGCTGAGCATCATACTTTGTTTCTTTATCCCATCCTCAAATTCTATAAGCTCTGACTTTTTCTTCTCCAGTTCCTGCTTCTGTGGCTCGAGCTTTTTTACGTAAGACTCACTGAGCTTTTTATAGCCAGTGGAGTCCTGCTGAAACTTCTGCAGATCTACAATCCCTATTTTGTCCTCTGCGGCCATTACGCCCGCCTGACAGCTGAACAACCAGATAATCCCTACAACCAGCCCGATAAAATACTTCATAGCGCTCCCTCCATAAATTTATTATTTAGCCATTAGCGGTTAGCTATTAGCAATTAGCTAAAATCAAAACAAACAGCATTTCATATTTTTATCTTCTTTTTCGTCTATTGGATTAAAATGACATTCTCACCTCCATGAGCTAATAGCTAAAAGCCAATAGCTAACTGCTTATCTTACATCAAAAAAGTCCCCCAACAGAAAATTCCCATTTGCCTGATTCTTCTCCCTCCTGCGGGTCCAGATTCTTGCCATATTCAATTCTTAGTGGTCCCATCGGAGAATACCACCTGATGCCTAACCCGGCGGATTTCTTGATGCCGCTGAAGGTGTAATGCTCATCGTCTGTAAATACGTTTCCCATGTCATAAAACACAAGCCCGACTATGCCCTGTTCCTTGAGTACCGGAAAACGATATTCAAAATTATAGTACATCATCCTCTCTCCGCCTATCCTGTCATTGGTTACAGGATCACGCGGTGAAATGGATGCATAATCAAAGCCCCGGACGGAATTGATACCGCCTATCCTGAATTTCTGATAGACCGGGAGCTTCCCGCCCGCCATCTCCTCCATGAAGCCCCAGTTGCCCCTGAGAAGAAAGACCGTCTTCCACCACAGAGGAAAATACCAGGCGGATGTGAGTCGAAGCTTGTTGAAGTCAACGTCTCCTCCAAGACCCCTGCCTGCGAATTCAAAGGAGATACTGTTTTCAGAGCCCTTGCTGGTATCCCAGGGTTTATCCTTTGAATCTCTGCCTATTCCAAATGTTACGCTGCTTGTAATGTTCTTGCCCTCCATGTCCTTCCATAATATGGAGGCGTCTTCAGGGACATTGCTTATGTCAGAATTATCATAGGCATAATTAACATAGCCCCTGGTGTATTCGTCAATTTTGTCTATAGGATAACCGAGGCCGAGGCCGATGCCGGAGCTGTCGCGGGTGTATTCGTCATAATTCAAACCCTCATAACTATAGCTGTCGTATTCCTGCTTCCATTTGTAGAGGTTTATGTTTCCTGAAAGACGTGTGTCAAAAAGCCATGGTTCCGTAAAACCTACATTGAATTCAGTTGAAAGTCCGCCGAGTTTAGCCGATGCCTGCAATTTTTGGCCCCGGCCGAACAGATTATTCTGGGCGATCTGGAACATTGCGAAGATGCTGTCCTGGGAGCTGTAGCCTGCGCCGATGCTGAATGATCCAGTGGGCCGTTCTTTTACCTTGACATCCATCACCATCTTATCATCGCCAGAACCTTTTTTTGTCTGCATTTCCACCTCTTCAAAAAAACCCAGACGATCCAGGTTCTCCTTGCTCTTGCGGATTGCCTCACCGCTGTATTCGTCTCCCTCGATCTGCTTGAGTTCCCTTCGGATAACCTTGTCTCTTGTCACAGCATTTCCAATGATGTTTATCCTTTCAATACTGACCTTTTGCCCCATGGTTACAGTGTATATGACATCTACGAGGTGTTTTTCATCATCCTCTTCTGTATTGGGCGAAACCTCTGCATAGGCATATCCTACGTCAACATATTCATTCTTGAGCGCCAGCATGTCATTGCGCACAGTCTCTCTGTTAAACACCTTTTCCTTTTTTATATTGACCTTTTTTAAGAGTTCTTCCTCCGGCTTTATCAGATCTCCCCTGATAAAGACATTGCGGACCATATATTGATTTCCCTCTTCGATATCAATTTTTACGGTCAGTCCTTTTTTCTTGTTAAATATGATCTCAGGCTCTCCTATCTTTGCCCTGATAAACCCGTTATTGTTATAAAACGCGGTTATCCTGTGGACATCGAACTCGAGCTTCTTCTTGTCCAGAGTGCCGGAATTGGTAATCCACGAAAAAAAGCCCTTCTCATTGGTCTCCATTTGTTTCTTGATCTTACGATCTTTAAAATGATTATTCCCTTGAAATTTTATTTTTGTGACATAAACCTTTTCGTTTTCGGCGATCTGGTATGTAAGCCGCACCTCATTGTTGGGGATGGACTCTGTAGAGGTTTCAATCTCCACATTATAATAGGCCTTTTTCTTGTAGAACTCTGTAAGCCTGTTTATACTCTGCTTGATCTCCTGCTCATCGAGAATGGCGTATATTTTTATCCCCACCTCTTTTTTAAGGTCCTCATCGCGGATCTTTTTGTTTCCCTTAAAAACGATTTCACCGATTGAAGGCTTTTCTGTAACATGAAAGATAACAATCTTCCCTTCCGCACCATCGGTTATTTCTGTTGTGACATCCATAAAAAATTTCATCCTGAAGATGTTCCTCAGATCCTTATCCAACCGGTCATAGTCGAGGACATCTCCCTTTTTTGTCTCGATCACAGCCAATATCGCTTCTTTTTCAATACGTTGGTTGCCCAAGACCATGACATCTTCTATGGTATTTTCAGAGCCGTAAGCCCCTCTTGAAATAACCATTTCCTGCCCCAAATAGAGGCACATGACAACAATCAGCATCAGCCATGACCAGGTGCGAGGAGTCCTTTTGTAAGGACCTGCACCCGGACGGTTCTTAACACAGAAATAATCTTTACTGCATGCGTCCACCGATCATCTCCTTATGCCTTGACATCATCCCTGCCAGTTTTTGGTTATGTGTGGCTATCACCATAGCCACATGTTCTTCCTGATTGAGCCTCAGGAGGAGTTCTGCAATTTCCTGGCCCGTATGCCAGTCAAGACTCCCGGTGGGCTCATCCGCCAATATCAGCCTGGGCTTCATTATCAAAGCCCTTGCAATGGCAACCCTTTGCTGTTCACCGCCTGAAAGCTCACCCGCGCGATGGGTGAGACGACCCTCAAGCCCGACCTTCATTAAGACCTCTTTTGCCATTTCCGTGGCCCTTTTCTTGGGTAACCGTGCAATAAGGGCCGGCATCATGGCATTTTCAAGGGCATTTAGTTCCGGCAGCAGGTGATGGAATTGAAACACAAACCCTATCTCCCTGCTCCTGAAGCGGGTCATGTCCGCATCGCTCATCTCATAGATGTTTCGGCCTTCAAATCTGACAATGCCCTCTGTGGGGGGATCAAGACTGCCTATTATATTTAATAGTGTTGATTTTCCCACGCCTGACGCACCGATGATCGCCAGGCTGTCGCCCGGTTGAAGTTCAAGATTTACACCCATAAGGACATTTATCAATACTCCTCGATGGGTAAAAGACTTGTGTATATTTTCAAGGTTCAGCATTTGACAGTATAAATATCGGGCCACCGGAGTAATTATGGCACTATTCGTAACGTATTACCTCTACAGGGTTCATTCTGGATGCATACCACGACGGATAGATGGTAGCCAAAAAGGAAATCATCACTGCTGCAAGGGAGACCACCCATACGTCGCCTGCCTCCACCAGCACAGGTAGCTTTTGTATATAGTACACAGACGGATCCAGGTCTATGAATTTGTACTTTGCCAGTAATTCGCAGATGCCGAGTCCTGATAAAATACCGGCAATGGTCCCCACCACTCCTACCAAAAGGCCCTGGAGCATGAATATGCTCATGATGCTTTTTTTGGATGCACCCATAGCCCTTAATATGGCGACATCCCTTGTCTTTTCCATGACCACCATCACCAGTGTGCTGATGATATTTAAAGCCCCTACCATTACGATCATGGCAAGTATCACAAACATTGTGTACTTTTCCAGCTTGAGCGCAGCAAACAGGCTCTTGTTCATCGCCTTCCAATCCTTGGTTAGAAAGGAATGCCCCAGTTTTTCCTGAACAGCCGCAGAAACTTTCTCTGACTCAAATACATTTCTTATCTTTACCCTAAGGCCGCTCACCCTGTTGCCAAGGGCCAGGAAATCCTGCGCCTCTTCAAGGGACACGTACACCATTGAGGCATCATACTCATACATGCCGGAATCAAATATGCCGGAGACCTTGAATTGCCTGGTGTTCGGGATCCTTCCCATTGGCGTGAGTTTGCCTTCCGGAGAGATGACAGTCACGATATCACCGATGTCCGAGTCGGTCTGTTTCGCAAGTTCACATCCTATAATAATGGCGGGCACGCCATCAGCAGTGCGACGTAAAGACTCAAGAGAACCCCTTTTAATCATGGTCTTAAGATCAACAACGCTGCCGGCGGTTTCGGGGTTAATGCCCCAAAATATCGCCCCCGTAACATTACCGGAATTATTGAACATCACCTGTGAGCTTATAAAGGGAGTTGATGCAACAATACCATCCATACCTGAAATTATTTTTTCTACCTTTTGATATCCTTCAAACGGTCCTCCATAGCTCATTATGAGCAGGTGAGAATTTACCCCGAGGATCTTTGACATCATATCCGCCCTAAAACCGTTCATCACGGAAAGGACCACGACCAGGGCCATGACACCCATCATCACACCCAAGGCGGATATGATTGTGATAATGGAGATAAAGGCCTGTTTTCGTTTGGCCTTGAGATATCTAATTCCAAGGAATATCTCAAACATGGGTGTCCTGTCTGAATCTCATATGTGGAAAGAGGATGACATCTCTTATGGATGGAGAATCGGTCAGGAGCATCACAACCCGGTCAATGCCTATGCCTTCCCCTGCCGTGGGCGGCATGCCGTACTCTAAAGCCGTCAGATAATCCTTGTCCATAAAAAGTGCCTCTTCATCCCCTGCCTCACGCAGGGCCACCTGGGTCTCAAACCTCTGTCTCTGATCAACGGGGTCATTTAATTCGGTAAAGGCGTTTGCAATCTCCCTTCCGCCGATAAACAGCTCGAAGCGGTCTGTGATATTAGGGTCTTGATCATTTCGCCTTGAAAGTGGAGAGACCTCGGTGGGATAGCCTATAATAAAGGTGGGGTTAATCAGCTTTGGTTCTACAAGGTGGTCAAAAAGCTTTGTCAGTATTGTGCCGTGGCCGTCCCTGTCCAAAAGCCCAATGCCCTGATCAGAGGCCAGTCTTAGGGCCGCCGCTTTATCGTTCAGGACTTTCTCGTCCACCCCTCCAATATCCCTCAAAGAATCAAACAGTGATATCCTGGGCCAGGGTGGTGTAAAGTCAATAGTCTCACCCTGATATTGTATGACCGACGTGTCCATGACATGCTTCAGGACATAATTGAACAGGGCCTCAGTCAGGCTCATCAGATCTTCGTAAGTGGCATAGGCCATGTAAAATTCCAGCATGGTGAATTCGGGATTGTGCTTTATGGAGATCCCCTCGTTTCTGAAATTGCGGTTGATCTCGAAGACCCTTTCAAAACCTCCGACCACCAGCCTCTTAAGATACAGCTCCGGCGCAACCCTAAGGTAAAGGTCCATCCCAAGGGCATTGTGAAAGGTCTTAAACGGCCTGGCCGTAGCCCCGCCAGGGATGGGCTGCATCATGGGCGTTTCCACCTCAAGAAAGTCCTTTTTTACAAGAAAACGCCTGATGGCCTGGATGATCCTGCTTCTCATCGCAAATACATCCCTGACCGGGTCATTGACTATTAGGTCAACATAACGTTGCCTGTATCTGGTCTCCACGTCGGTCAGGCCATGCCACTTTTCAGGCAGCGGACGAACAGACTTGGCAAGCAGTTCTATATCATCGGCGAGGATTGTAAGCTCATCGGTCCTTGTGCGAAAAAAACCGCCGGTTATTCCAATAAAGTCTCCTACATCCATCAACTTGAAGATCTGGAATTTTTCGTCTCCGACCTTGTCCTTTCTGATATAGGCCTGGAGTCTGCCCGTCCTGTCCTTGATATGAATAAACGAGGCCTTTCCAAAGTCCCTCTTGGCCATTATCCTGCCTGCAAGGTTGCGAGGTTCGCTTTCCCGCGCCAGGGTCTCGGCGTCCATGTGTCCGAATTGTTCCATGATATCCTGGATTGTCATATCAACGCGAAATCCAGCGGGATAGAGGCTCACTCCGGCCTCCCGTAATTTCTGGGCCTTGATAATCCTGTCTTCAAAAACCGTACCTATTTTTTCATTTTCCATCGGTAACCCAAGTGTGGACATATCAATGAGATTGATTAAACGCATTTGTTTAGTCCAAATGGTCGGCATAGTCAAGATGAAACAAGAGTTGCAGGGTTTTGCATTAAAAGGGGGACGGTCTTTCGGCAGAGGGTGTATAACTTGAAAATACATGGTTGCAGCAGGAGATCATTTTTGTTATCAATCCGAATCAAATTGAGGTATATTTAATTAAAGGAGCCAGGAGTCAGAATCCAGAATCTGAAATGAAAGGAAGGCGCTTTGACAGATACTCAACCCATTGTCTTATTTCCCCATACGAATATAACTCCAGCGAATCTTAAAAAGATAACGCACAGATTCGGAGTCTTGACCATATGTCAACCCTGGTTCGTGCAGGGGAACATGTGGATGGAAGAGATAGATTCTGCTTCAATTCAAATTGCTTACCCCCCGACCAGATTAAAGCCAGATGAAGATTTTAAGAGACTTATTTCTGAGTATAAGTCTTGGATGAGGCAAAACATGGACAAAGGCTATTCATCCATGTTGAGCGCATCCGAGGGGATTCTGCAACCAGGTGAGAGTGGTTGGGAAATCAGGAAAATGATTGCATCTGCCGGTAAAGACAGCCATGATTCGATTGAATATCAAGCCATTAAATGGCATATCATCCTCCACCTTGCCCGTGATTTTGAAGAAGACAGCCTCGGTGCAGAAGAAATATTGGACAGACTGAAGGATCGCAGATCACCTCTGGAAGGCGCGCTTGAAGATGACACCGACAGGCATTTATTTGAAGATGCGCCCATTATGACAACGCGGCTTCATATACCCGAATATCCTCTCGGACAATTGTTTGAGGCATGGTTCGGTCTATTCGGCGATAATCTTTCGGATAATGCCTCATTAATTACGCTTGATCCCAATGTAATAAACCATGCTAGAGATTTGCTTGTCCCGGATCAGTTTATTGTCAGGAAAGAAGCAAATGGATCTTTTTCCGGATCAGACCCGGACGAAACCGGTTTTAGTGTTATTCAACTGCCGAAGGCAAATGATGCCGACATGGCAAGGTCTGAGGTTATCAAAGGCCTTTCGGGAAAAACAATCATATTGATGGAGGGCTAAAGCCCATGGAAAAACAGGTCTCAAGGCTTGAAGAACTTAAAGGGGAGGGATGGACAAGGCAATTTGTGGCCTGTGAGCCCCGTCTCAGCGAGGCAGTTGAGCTTTACAAGGAAAGCGGCTATGATGTTCATCTCGAGCCTATGCCGAAGGCGGATAATCCATTTGACTTTCCGCAGGCTATGACAGGCAGTGAATGCACTACCTGTTTTGAGGGCTCTGAGGAGAATTACAGGATAATATTCACAAGGCCGACAAAGGGAGGCTTGAGCCTGGGTGATGAACTTTTCGATTAATTCGAAGGCTTGGGCTCTTACCTGACCACATGGAACAGGCGGATAAGATTGTCTCCGGCGAACATATGGGCCAGTGATTTCATCGGGCCGGTGAGAATGATCCCCAGGATATTGGCACCTGCAAAATTGTCCAGGAAGATAATGGCCAGCAATATAAAGGGACTGTAGCGTCCGAATTGCCTGAAACTCTGCGCGGCCTGAGGAGAAAGCAAATTTTCAAGTACATGTGCCCCGTCCAATGGGGGAAGTGGCAGGAGGTTGAATATGGCAAGCCCGATATTCATCAATAAGAGATAGAGGAGGAATTCACAGTACGTTTCCAAGGGCAGGAAAAAAAAGCGTATAAAGAGGCCTGCAACGAAGGCCAGCGCGAGATTGGAAAGGGGTCCGGCAAGGGACACTATTATGGTATCCTTACGGATGTTCCTGAAATACCTTGGATTTATGGGGACGGGCTTCGCCCATCCGAATTGAAAGAGAAAAAGGCAGATTGCCCCGAGCGGGTCAATGTGGGGCAACGGATTAAACGAAAGCCTTCCCAAGTCCCTTGCAGTGGGGTCGCCCATAGCAAGGGCAGCCCTTCCGTGGGCGTATTCATGGATGGTGATGGCGAAAAGCAATACAGGGATTTTTATAATCCATTGGCTGATATCGTATGACATTATTGAAGCCCCTTTTTTATATTCCACTTTATTTACCAACAAAAGGCCGATACAGCAAGGAGAAAGGAGGTGGCTGATATGGGACTGAGGAACGCTGATTTTGCAGGGTCCTGGTATCCAGGGGGTAAATCGGACTGCCGCAGGACAATAGAGGATTATGTCAAGGCCTGTCTTCCGTGCCCTGGCGACATCAAGGAGTCGGTTGGGGGCATTGTCCCTCATGCAGGCTGGTATTATTCAGGTCTGATCGCCTGTAATGTGATCAAGTGCCTTGATCGTGTGGATAAGCCGGACACCTGCATTATCTTCGGCAGACATCTGCATCCGGGGGGCAACAACTATATTATGAAGGAAGGGGGCTGGGATACTCCGCTTGGTGAACTCAAGATAGATGCCGATTTGGCGAAAAGGCTGGCAGGGGAATTTCCCTTTAAGGCCGAGACGGCAGACCGATACGAGCACGATAATACGATTGAATTGCAGTTGCCGTTTATAAAATACTTCTTCCCTGATACCAGGATCGTTCCGGTTGGTCTGCCCCCAAAGGCGGAGACACTTTCAATCGCAGCCAGATGTGCGGGGATTGCCAAAGAACTTGGCCGGTCAGTAATAGTTCTTGGCTCTACAGACCTTACTCACTATGGATATAATTACGGTTTTACGCCCAAGGGCACGGGCCATGATGCGCTTGACTGGGTAAAAAACGTTAATGACAGAAGGGTAGTGGATTTGATGGTGAAAATGGATGAAAAAGGTGTTATTGAAGAGGCGCTCAGAAACTGCAACGCCTGTTGCTCCGGTGCTGCGGGCGCTGCAATAGCCGCGGCAAAGGAATTGGGGGCAGTGAAAGGGGCAAAGATAACATATTACACAAGCCATGATATCAGACCTGACAGTAGTTTTGTGGGTTATGTGGGAATTGTATTCGGCAAGTAAACGTCATTAATTTAACGATGTTCAATAAAAATATAGAATGTTGCTTTACCACTATGAGGAAAGTATTTTGAACCGCAGAATATCGAACAAGGAATGCCGAATATCGAAGTAATAAACCTTTTCTTATTTATTTTAAGCCGTTACTTCTGCATTCGAAATTCCCTGTTCGATATTCAATATTCAGTTTAACTTAAATATTATTCTGTGTAATTATTCTGGAGAATCTTAATATGGACTCTATTGAAAAAGCAAGGATCAGACTGGAGCATTGGATAACGCACAATGATCATCATCAGGAAGAATATGAAATGTTTGCCGAACAATTAAGAGAGGCGGGGAAGAATGAAAGCGCGGACCTGGTCAAAGAGGTAAAGGAGCTGACAGCCAGAAGCACAGACTGTCTGCGCAAGGCCATAAAAGCCTTAGAGTCATAGTTTTTTGGGGAGATTTTTGGATGTGTGAAGCGCATGCATATATATTAAAAAACGGTAAAGAGGAAAAGGTCATGGAAAGCGTTGACCTTGTTGAACTGGAAGGGGATGAGGCAAGGCTCGTCAATATATTTGGGGAGCAGAAAACGATCAAGGCCAGCCTGAAGCTTTACAGCAACAGTGAGGGCAAGATAGTCTTCGAACCGGTTTAGTATCTGAACAAAAAGGCCATTCAGACACAATATTGAATTATTAATTGTGAATTTTTAATTTAAAAGTGTCTTTTTTGGAGTTTGACCATGAAACTGGGAATCATATCCGATACCCATGACAATCTTCCTTTGATCGAAAAGGCAGTGGAGATCTTCAACGATGCCAATGTTGATCTGGTCCTTCATGCAGGTGACTATGTATCGCCCTTTTCCATAAAACCCTTACTCTTGCTTGAATGCGATTTTTTGGGTGTGTGGGGCAATAACGATGGAGACAAACTTGCCCTCCGCAATATTGCACAGGGCAAGATCGAAAACTCGCCGCTTGTCGACACCTATAAGGGCAAAAAGATTTTGATCGGACATGATCTTTTACTATTGGAATCCCTTATCTCTTCCCAGGATTTCTATTTGATCGTTTATGGTCATACACACCTGCCAGAGATAAAGAATGTGGGCAATACCCTGGTGGTCAACCCTGGTGAGTGTTGCGGATGGGTTTATGGAAAGGCTACTATCGCAGTGGCAGACCTTGACTCCCACACAGCAGAGCTGATTTCCCTCACATAGACACATTGTTTAAGGATTGCATTAGATGAAAGAACTGATAAAACAGGCTGCGGATATCATCACAAAATCAGGTCTGACCATCGCGCTCACGGGCGCCGGGATTTCAGTGGAGTCAGGTATCCCGGATTTCAGGAGCCCGGGCGGGCTATGGTCAATATACGATCCATCAGAGTATGCTACGATATCGGCCTTTATATCAACTCCGGAGAAGGTCTGGGAGATGGCGCGGGAGATGACAAAGCTGATTGACGCGGCAAGACCCAACAGCGCCCATAAAGGCATGGCCGACCTTGAAAAGATGGGCTATCTCCATCATATCATCACTCAGAACGTGGACAACTTGCATCAGGAGGCGGGCTCCAGCAATGTTATTGAATACCATGGTAACATCTCTACCCTTACCTGCCTTAAGTGCGGACAGAGATTCAAGCGGGCTGAGTTGCATGAGGAATTTCCTCCAAGGTGCATCTGTTCAAGCAGGATGATTCTTAAACCGGATGTCATTTTTTTCGGCGAGGCCATACCGGAAGACGCCATGAACAGGTCTTTTCAACTTGCATCACATGCAGAGGCACTGATGGTGGTTGGGACCTCAGCGGTTGTTTCGCCTGCCAACACCATCCCGTCAATAGCCAAGACAAACGGTGCAAAGGTCATTGAAATCAACAAGGACAGGACCCATTTGACCGGAACAATCACGGATGTATTCCTGAATGGCGATGCGGGTATGATCATGACAGAGATCCTCGCGGAGATAAGAAAAATAGTCGGATAAGGAAAAGTCAATTGGCGGTAAAACTAAGTATTGATAAGGCAGGCCTGCTTCAGGCCTGTAAAGACATAATAGAGACTATTCTTTTATGTCTTCCAAACGCCTACAAAGGGACACTGTATCGTATAGGAACTCCTCCGGAGTTGATAGCAAAGCAGATTACATGCGGCGTTATTGATGACGAGAGGAAGAATGTCTCATGGGACATACCGATGAAATCTTACTATGCCCCGCCGGGACTGGCCTGGACTGATTATAGAGACCAGCCTGGCCGGCCATTGGAGGCTATGGCGTGGTGCGTTGAGACCCAGCATAGTTGGACAGCCCATGACCCTGATAATGATCAGCGCGGCGCCAGGGTGAAGCTAGACGGCTCGGCCGGGAACTTTCATCACATGGAGCCGGTGTTGATCCATAAGGATGACCTCTATCTTGGCGACAAGTCCGATATTGAATACCCCTGTAATTATCAGGGTGAAAAGATATGGCAGAACAGCGATTACGTGGTTGTAGATGTTATAAAGATACATTTCAGGCCCTATACGATTAAGATCAATAGCCTCGAGACCAGGATCATCAAGAGGTTGTCAAGGGTCCTTGGAACACAGCTTCTATCTCACCAATTCAAACTTCAATCTATTGAGGCGATGCGTCAACTGGCCGAAGACAAACAGGTGTCATGCAATATCCTTGCAGACTCCATCAGAAACGCCATCACCAAATCCGGGTTTATCTTTTCACTGATAAAATTGGAGCTGGGGTTTTTAAGAGAGCAATGGGAGGGGATCCTGTTTGAAAATTCGGACAAGAAAAACATGAGACGCGAGGCCGTGTTTTCTCTGAATATGGCCTTAGAGGAAATGGGATGCCATAAAGATGGAATCGGGAAGGATTTGATCGAGGCCCATAATAAGTTTTTAGATCTTAACCCACCGCCGGGGCTTGGTAAAAACTGGGTTCAAATGCAGATTGTGGAAAGGTGGAATGAGTTATTTGCCTCTTTTCATGTTGATGAGGAAATGAAAAAGGTAATCTACGGCAGCATCGAAAATCTCATAAATTCGCTCTGCCTGGGTAAGGATCCTGATACTGTTGCGGCCTATGATAAGATTACAGAGGGACTGAAAACAGAATTGGTCCATCTTTTATACAGCGAGATAGATAGTGTTGACTTCCAGTTTTTAGATAGATTAATCCAGGTGCTGCAAGACCCTATGTTAAGACTACCATATCAGATAAAGGTAATGAAGAGCCTTGTCCGATTAAAGGCCCTGGCGGAGATAATGAGACAACTTGAACTGGATACCAATGTGGTCTTAGGCCAGATCTTAAGACCGCATGACAGCGGTATTATTTCAAATGTCTTACACCGTGACCTGTAACCCGCAAACCGTAACTCGAAACCCAATATGAAAAGGAACTTTGATCGTGATATTGCCTTGCTTGTCTCCATTGCATGCGGCAAGGTAGAGGCAGACATGTATCTTAAAAACGGCAGGATCGTCAATGTCCACACCGGCGAGATATTAAGAGGCATTGGTGTGGCAATTGGCGGCAACAGAATTGCCTATGTAGGGCTCAATACCAATATGATAGGCCCGGCCACAAGGGTGATAGATTGTGAGAACTGTTTTGTCACGCCCGCATATGTGGACGCTCATTGTCATATGGATTATTTGTATAATCCGTGTGCATTTGTAAAGCATGTGCTTTCAATGGGAACTACAACCGTTTTGTCCGAGCTTACCGAATGCGGTGTCCTTTCAAAGAAGGGGCTTGATTATCTCCTTGGGGCTACAGAGAATCTCCCTGTAAAATGTTATTACAGCCTTCCCTCAACCCTTCCCCCGTTTCCCGAGATCGAAGGGATCGATTTTTTCGATCTAACAGTGATGGAACAATACAGGATCCACCCGCGCATATTATCACTTGGCGAGATTACATCCTGGCCCAGGGTGACTGATCTGGATCACAAGATCATGGAAAAAATCCATTTTGCAAACTCAAACGGGCTCCTTATCGAAGGCCATCTGACAGGATGCAAGAATCATGAGATAAATGCCATGATAGCGGCCGGCATTACCTCATGTCATGAATCCATTACCGCCCCGGAGGCCAAGGAAAAATTGGAGCTCGGCCTTTATGTGATGCTCAGACACGGCTCAGTCAGGAGTGACATGAAGGAACTGAGCCTTCTTGTCACGGAAAATCCAAAAATCAACATATCGCGGATAATCCTTACCCTTGATTGGATGAGCCCTGAAGACATGGTTGCACATGGGTATATGAATTATCTTATTAAGAGTGCCATAGAAACGGGTATAGATCCTGTTCAGGCCATACAGATGACAACCATTAATCCGGCTACTTACCTTGGTCTGGATAGAGATGTCGGCAGTGTAGCCCCTGGAAGAAGGGCTGATATCCTTATTGTAGATAATATCGAAAACGGTATGCCTGTCAGAGTGATAGCAGAAGGAAGACTTGCAGCCCAGTATGGAAAACTCTGTGAAGAACCGGCATTGTCTGAATTTAATGGGAGGGTTCTTAGGTTGGGCAACTGGCCTACAAAGAAATACACGGATGATGACTTTGAAATTTTTGCCCCCCCAGGCTCTTCAGGCGTAATCGAGTTTCCTGTAATTAAGGTGATCAACAAGGCTGTTACAAAACGCATGGATATAAGGGTTATGGTGGAAGGAGGCCGTATCCATCCGGAACTCAAAGACGGAATAACAAGGCTTAGCATCATACGACCAGACGGGTCGGTCGCCACAGGGCTTGTATATGGCTTCGGCGACAACATTGGAGGCCTGGCCACAAGCCTTGGCGTATACAACAATAAGCTTATCATCATAGGTGGGAACAAGAAAGACATGGCTGATGCTACAAACCGCATGCTGGGGCTCGGCGGGGGAATTGTGCTTGTAAAGGATGGAAGGTTGATCTCAGAGATCCCTCTGCCGATAGCAGGGATACAATCCGGAGATGATGTTGATAGGATGGCCGGAAAAATGATCAGGATGAAGAAGGAACTCAGGGCGCTGGGCTGTTTTCTTGAAGACCCTTTTTATACCATCCATTTTTTGACGATGTCAGGACTTCCATATTTGAGGATTCTTCCCAACGGCATATTGGATGTCGTCAAAAAACAGATAGTATTTCCGCTATAAACCTACAATGCTCCGATGCCGACACTATGATTCGAGATCTTCATCCGGCTTAGCGCGTTTGACATTGCGCAGGACTTCATAAGAAAGTTTTATTCGGTCCGATTCATTACTGTATTTCATCAACTTTATTTCGTCTGTTTCCGAATTAAAAAGGGGAGTCATCTTTTGCAGGGCGCTGTTGATTTCATCCTTTACCCCATTGATCATTTTTGTTTTGTTGCTTTTCTTAATCTCAATAACAATCATTTTTTAATCTCAAAGCTGATCATTAGATGCCTTACAAAAAGTGATGCTAACGTCAATCAAGGATTGTCTTTCAGGAGCCTTTCCACTTTTGCCTTTTCCTTCAATTGGCCGACATATACCTTGACCTGGTCCTTTATCTTAATCTGCTTCAGGTATTGGCCAAGGCGGTCCTTGATGTCTTCATAGGCCATCACGCTTTCCGGTTTTTTGTCTGCGATCTTAATTAGGTGAAATCCGAAATCTGTCTCTACGATATTACTGACCTCCCCAGGCGCCATGGCAAAGGCTGCGTCTTCAAAGGGCTTTGTCATCTGTCCGCGACTAAAATAGCCCAGGTCTCCTCCTTTTGCAGCACTTGGACACTGTGACAACTCTTTTGCAAGGGCGGCGAAATCCTCCCCCTTCTTGATCCGTTGCTGAATCTCTTCAATTTTTTTTCGTGCTTGGGCGCGTTGGGCCTCATCGGCCTTTGCATCCACCTTTATAAGGATATGGCTTGCCCTAACCTGTTCGGGTTTTTTGAAAGATTGCGGGTTGTTGTTGTAATAGGCCTTGGTCTCTTCATCTGAAACTGTAATTTTGTCGCCAATCTGTTTGTCTATCATCTGTTCGATGGCCAGTTTTTGTCTTATTTGAGATTTTATGAAATCTTCTGAAAGATGATTGCGCGACAACTCCTTTTTAAACTCATCTTCGTTGGGAAACTGCTTTTTAAACATATCCAACTGTTCTTTGACCTCTGATTCTCCAATTTCAACCTTATTGTTTTTACTCTCCTGATAGAGCAATTCGCGATCAATCATTTCTTCCAAGACGTCATTTTTCAATGACTGAAGCTGATCATTGTTTAGTGACTTACCCATACTGGCCATTTGTTGTTGGACAGCACTCATATGTTTTTCAAAATCGTCTTTGGTAATAACCGACCCATTAACCACGGCCACCTTGATTGCGGGTGTTTTGTCTTCGACCGCCGACGCCGACAAGGATATTGATGTCAGGCCCACAAAGGCTGCCAAAGCAAAAAATAACCTCTTTTTTAAAATTTTCATTTAAGATTCTCCTTTGTGGACATAAATATGTCAACCAAACTTTCGATCCGGGATGATCAGTGAAAGGATTATAAAAGTAGACGATCTCGCAAATAGCCCGACATTTACACCTGCGAGGGTTTTTATCCTCCTGCCGGCCATATGCACGGTGGTTTTTACGAAATCGTCAAAAAAAGATTTAGTGCGATTATAGGATGTTAGTAGCGACGGCCGCCACCGCCTCCTCCACCTCCATGCCGACCCTTTCTGGGGGCTCCTCCGCCTCCGGGACGGCGATCATTTGAGCGCGGGCGCGCCTCATTGACACTCAATTTGCGTCCCTTCAATTCCTTGCCGTTAAGCCCTTCAATGGCCGATTGCGCCTCAGCGTCAACACCCATTTCCACAAAGCCGAAGCCCCTTGATCTGCCGCTGTATTTGTCTTTTATGATATTGACGGTAGTGACCTGTCCATAGGCCTCAAAGGCCTTTTGCAGTTCGTCTTCAGACACATCAAACGACAGATTCCCAATAAAAATGTTCATGCTTATCTCCTTGTTAGTTTTTCCTCAAGGCAATTTCTAATCGCCTAATTTCCAAAATCATAAATGCCTGTCAGAGTGAAAGGCGCTTGAAGACGCAGCTTAACCCACCGGCATCATTATTATTTAATGATTCGACTCTGCATTTTAAAGAATTCTGAAATGACTTAAGCGAAGCCAAACATGGAAAGGCACTCGAGGACCGTCAGAGGAAAGGCATCTTTGATGGTCAGTGCTAACACACGGTGGCTGAAAGCTTTCCACCTTCCTCACTGTATAATGCCGACTAACACATTATTTAAGGAAGCGGGATAACTAGGCTTAAGGTTATTAACCCCCCCTGGACGCCTATCGGCGTTCGGCTCAAACAACCGAAAGATCTTGCGGTTGGTCATTAGATAAGTCAACAGCCTGTCATCATTTAGAAAAATCTTTATTAGAATGGAATTATACGGATCTCGAAAGAGCAAATCAAGCTTTTTGTTGTCGAGAACTTCAAAATAATAAGACCATTAGTAATCTTTGAGATTTTTCAAAATATTGTTCTAATATATTCAACATTTGTTGACCCCCACCTAAAGGTATATTATTCTGTTTTGGCTTAACTTATTGATATTAATTATACTTACAGAATAGGGCAAAGTGGTATGTTTTGTGCTAAACAAATTTTAAGGGTCAATGGGTTTATCCATATAAAATAGGAGCAAAAGTGATGAAAAAAAGAATTACAAAAATGCTCATAGTATATGATTCCATTGGATTCGGCGCTGCAATGCTTGCTATTTGGCTGGATGAAATCATAGATATACCTTCTCTACTATTTGGCGCAGAGGCTACACCGATAAATATAACTGAGGCAATAATAGAAAGCATGATGGTTCTTTTTCTGGGCATAGGCGTAATTACAGCCACATGGAGTCTATTGAAAAAGATAAAATATCTGGAGGGTTTTTTGCCGGTGTGTTCATTTTGCAAGAAGATCAGGGTAAATGACAAATGGATTCCGATAGTAGACTATGTCAGTGATCATTCTGCAGCACAGTTTAGCCATGGCTGCTGCCCTCAATGCGTTGAAGAGCATTATGGCAGGTATCTGAAAGACAAAACCAGAAAGGTCAGTCAGGAGTAAGATAACAGCAGAAACCGAGCTAAGCGACTGCACATAAATAACTTGAAGCTATCTGCTCTAGCATGTAAAAAGTTAACAGGGAGATTTATGTAGTAGAGGTAGTCTCTATACTTCAACAAAAAATAGGAGGATTTTAATGAGGCACGAAGGTTTTATAAGAAAATTAGTCGCTGGTATTATTTTAACTGTTTGTATTTTTTCGTTTTTCTCTTGTGGTGGAAGAAGAAATGCTGTTAGATCGGATGAGGCGATAGGTTCAGAGCCGCAAGCCGTTAAAACAGCGGCGCTTGATAAACGATATGACACCATAGTTTTTCAAGAATTCGATGTTGATCCGAAAATGGAGGCAGCTTATCCAGGGGCGGTTGTCATCTGTGAAAGCGCAGCCATTGATGCTCTGCGATCAAAAAATATTTTTAAGAAGGTTGAAAAAGAAAATGCCGCTGGCGGTGGTATGGGCGGTCAGTCTCTCCTTGTAAAGCCAAGGCTTATTAACATGCGCATTGTCAGCGGTTCTGCCAGATTTTGGGGCGGCGCTTTTGCAGGACGATCAGATATGGTCGTGGAACTTAAAATGACCGATGCAGCATCCGGAATGGTTGTACATGAGAAGGTATTGTCAACCGCCAATAATCCTGTCGCCGCTGCATGGGTTATGGGCAGCAGCGATCGGTCTCTCCCTGGCGATATGGGAAGGATAATCGCAGATTATATTGAATCAATTATGCCTGCAGGTTAACTAATTAAGGTGAATCTGCATGTAAAAAAGGGAACATCTTCAAAATGTTGATCTGCAAAAAAATATCGCATATGGAGATATAAAAATGTTTTTATCTGTTGAAGATGTTCCCCTATCTTGAAATGTTGGCTCCGAGTCACACTTTTTGACCGATGGAAATGACTTCTTTCCCGTAATCACCCTTTTTTTCCAAAGGCCTTGAAGAACGTGTAACAGAAGACCCCATCAGGTTCCGCGGTCCTGTAAAGGTCCTTTATCCCCCTGTCAAAATATAGTTGGTCAATCATACCTGCCTTGAGGACGGATTCGCGAACGCCCTCGATCATTGCCACAAATGTCTTTTTGGTAAAACCGACAACAAGATCAGGTCTACTGGAGTCCGCGTAAACCATACGGGGAGAAACCCGAACTGAGCTGTAACCCGCCTCGCACAAAAGAGGATGGAGTTGCCTTCCTATCATCGCATTACCTCCGGCGCGCCTCTGAAGTTCTACTAGGCACTGGATCACTCTGTCTGCTGCCTCACTATCGGGGTGGAAAAATGTAGACCCATGATCCCCTTCTATGACAGTGATAGTTCCGCCAGCCTTGAGCAAATCCTTCAATCTGAGAAGGGCCTCCATAGGCCGGGCAAGATGTTCCAAAACAAAACAGATGAAAACATGGTCAAAGGAGCCAGTGGGGAAGGGCAATTTGTAGATATCCGCCTGCTGGAAACACACATTCTCAATACCCGCCTCTTTAACCCTTTTTCCGGCCACGGCAAGGGAGGACTCGGACATATCAATTGAAGTGATAAAGGCATCAGGGCTTTTACTTGCCAGTGTCACGGTCTGTGCGCCAACGCCGCATCCGACCTCCAAGACCCTGCTTCCCGAGGGATATGTGGTGTCGCAATGGAGCAACTCAGCCAGAGTAGTTGCCTGGTCCTGCAGTCGAGTGGTTTCCGTAAGATCATATCCGTGAACATACATATCAACCATGCTACACCTCTATGAATTTAGGCCATTCACAATCTACATCCCCAAAAAATTTACTGCCACATCGTAAAGAAGTTTCTTTTCTGTTTCCATCTCTAGACCAAGCATGGCTACTGTCTCCATATATCCCTTGACCCTGGCTGCCTCATTAAATGCGCAGTCTGAGCCGAACATTATCCTGTTATTGTAATGCGTGAGATAGCCGGCATAGCCCTTCGGGTCCTTTTCAATATACTCGAACAGCCCCGAGATATCGCTGTAGCAGTTTTCAAAACTGTCAAAGAGCAAACTTATCTTTTTTCTGCTGAAGCCAAGATGAGGAAAATTTATCCTGAGTTGCGGAAAGGTTAAAAGGAATTCTTTGGCATATTCAAAATGGTTGTTCAGATTGAGGTGACATATTAACGGGAGATTGTTCTTGTTGCCATATTCCATTACCCTCTGCTGCCAGTCGAGGTAATTTTCCTTGGTCGTCCCCAGGATTTCGGCAGGGCTGTCAACCTTTAAAAAATCATCATATTCAGGGATGAAGAGTGTCTTCAGTCCCTTGTAGCCAAAAGGCATGTAGTGTGCAATCCATGATTCCACATCACCATGAATGATCCTAAAATCAAGAAACGGGACAATAAAGTCGGAATTCGCCATTTGGGTCCTTATCTTTTGCAGCAGAGTGTTTGCGTCAGCATACTCGGGATGATAGTGCGGCCTGGCATGGTATGGCGCCACCTTTATAAAATCAGAAAAATCGAGCCCAAAAGTGGTAAAGCAAAGGACATACGCCTTTTTGAGACCTTGGCTGAACAGCTCGGGATAAATGTCCAGGCCGTTCATTATCTCGTCGTCTTTTCCGCCGAAATGTAGATGCGCATCAATAAATTCCATGTGTTACCTCTCTAAAAAGGCCTGAAACAAAAAAAGGAAATGGAGCCTGCACCCCATTTCCCTTTTTGTATTCTTAAAATAATATATTCTTTTACAGATAAATGTTGCTGTGTTTCTTCGGAGGGATGTCAATTGGGGTCTTGGTCAGCCATCCTTCCAGGTGTTTGATTATCTCCATCCTTGTATCTTCGGGCCTTATAACATTATCAATAAGACCACGGCCGGCGCAGAACCAGGGGTTGATATACTTTTCATAGTAGTCTTCCGTTGCCTTGCGGCGGAATTCTTCATCGTATTTTCCTGCCGGATAGATGACGTCAATAACCGCCTCAGGAACCACAATGGTGATAACCGCTGTGGGCCAGGCAAGTACCACATCACCGCCCATTGTCTTCGTGGACATACCGGCATAGCCGCCGGCATATGCCTTGCGCAGGATCACGCTTATCTTCGGAACTGTTGCCTCGGCATAGGCGTGTAGATTTTTGCATCCGTGTTTGATAACGCCCTTTCTTTCCTGATCAGTTCCAACAAGGTATGCCGGGTTGTCAATTAGGAATATCAGCGGCAGGTTGAAGGCGTCGCAGAATCTGATGAAACGGGCTATCTTGGTCGCGGCCTCAACTTCAAGTGCTCCGGCATTTACCATCGGCTGATTGGCGATCAGGCCCACCGGGATTCCATTAAAGCGTGCAAAACCGATGAGCAGATTCTTTGCATATTCTCTCTTGATCTCGTAGTAAGAACCCTCATCCACGACCTCTCTGATTACCTTCTTCATGTCGTAAGGCCTTCTCATGTTGGTGGGTACGATATCAAGAAGCTGCGGTAATCTCCTGTCCGGCTTGTCTGTTGAGCTGATGATCGGAAGAGACGATTCAAAGCTTGAGGGGAGATAAGAAAGGATCTTTTTTGTCTCTTCAATACATGTTTGGTCGTCCTTTACCTCAAGGTCGCAGATGCCAGTGACCTTGGAGTGCATCTTGCTTCCGCCAAGTTCCTCTATTGTTGTGATCTCGCCGATGCTCTGCTTTACAAAGGCAGGCCCTCCGATGTACATATTGCTCTTGCCTTCGACCATGAGGACGATATCGTTCATTGCAGGCACATAACCCTGGCCGCCGCCGCACGGGCCCATCATCATGGCGATCTGTGGAACAGAGCCTGATGCATAAGTGTGCGCATTGAGCATCCTGCCATATCCCATGTGACCTGCCTGCATGCCTTCCTGGAGCCTTGCGCCTCCTGAGTCCATCATGCCGACAACCGGTACACGCATCTTCATGGCATGGTCAACAATTATGCTTGAGGCCTTCATGCCGTGGAAATCCGACATGGTGCCACCGGAGGATGTGAAATCCTGTGACCAGACACAGACGTAACGGCCGTTAACCTTTCCAAACCCTGTGACAACACCTTCGGAAGGGATCTTCTTTTTGTCCATGCCGAAGTCAACTTCCTTGTGTTTGATAAAGGTGAACACCTCTTCAAAGGTTCCTGGATCAAAGAAAAGATCAATCCTTTCACGGGCGGTCAGTTTGCCCCGTTCATGCTGAAGGGCGACTGCCTTTTCACCGCCCATAGCGAAGATTTCAGCCTTTCTTTTTTCAAAATCCTCTAAATATTCTTCCCAACTCTTCACTCTCTGACTCATAATAATGCCCCCATTATACGAATTTTAAAAAATCAACGGTGAACTTTATTTTTTCTTTGGAACCGTGTCAAGTTCAACCTTTGACTCCAAAGTCCAATCATTGAATTGGCATGATTAAAAATTTGGCTTTCAATACACTATTTTTGATGATAAGACAAGAAAATTTGTTTGCATGCGAATAAAAATTATAATATTTTTATTTTATACCCATAGAGAGGAATTTTAAATGAGTCAATTTGCCCTGACAGATGAACAGAAAGAATTCGCGAAAAAGGTTCTGGACCTGGCCCGGAAGGTACTTGCGCCCATGTCTTATGACATTGACAAAAAGGGCCTTTATCCATGGGATATTATAAGGAAATTTTCTAAGTTTGGCCTTATGGGCATTGCAGTACCAAAGGAATACGGCGGCATGGGCCGCAACCTTTTTGATGTGTGTCTGGCAGTGGAGCAGGTCGCAGGCGTTGATGTGTCCGCAGCTATGTGGGTGGGTGTCAACATTGGCGGACTTCTACCCCTGTTGAATGGTGGAAATGCAGAGCAGAAGAGTCAATACCTCCCCAAGATAGCCGCTGGTGAATATATAACCGGCGTAGCCTTCACCGAACCTGAGGCAGGCTCAGATCTTCATTCCCTGAGGACGAGCGCTGTGCGCAGGTCTGATCACTATGTGATTAATGGGAGAAAATGTTTTATATCCAATGCAGGCATTGCCAAGGTCTATTCCCTGTTGGCAAGAACCGGAAAGGGAAAGGAAGGGATCACCGGCTTTATCCTTGACGCGGACACCCCCGGGCTGTCCGTGGGGAAGATGGAGCGGAAGATGGGTGTGCGGGGCTCTCATACGGGTGATTTGATACTTGAAGACTGTAGGATCCCTTTTGAAAAGCGACTGGGAAATGATGGTGAAGGTGCAGGCCTTGCCATGGGCATGCTCACCTTTACCAGACCCCTGATCGGCGCGCAGGCCGTAGGGTTGGCTAGAGGGGTCTTTGAGTATACGCTTAAGTACGCACGTGAAAACAAGGCGCGGCTTTCGCCCTACTTTGAGAACGTAAAATATAGACTTGCCGATATGGCCATCCGGATTGAAGGTGCAAGACAACTGGTATATCAAACCGCTTTTTTGGCAGATTCAGGCCATTCTAATGCGGGCAAATTCTCATCCATGGCCAAGTGCTTTGCCACAGATGTGGCAATGGATGTTTGCATTGAGGCGGTTTCTGTGTTTGGTCCACGTGGTTACACCTCTGATTTTTCTGTTGAAAGATTCATGCGGGACGCGAAGATACTTCAGATCTACGAAGGGACGAATCAGATACAAAGGGTGACCATTGCAAAGGCGTTGCTGGGCCGCTGAAAGGATGGTAAGTCCTTCAAAAAATTGAGGAACACCTTATGTAGTATCCGAATGAACGCCCCGAATATTGGGCCTGAAATTTAGCATATTAAAATATGTCCATTCTTAAATTAAAAATTCACTATTAAAAATTCAAGATTGTGTCTGAATGGCTTTTTCATCTAGACACCGGGTGATAGTTATGAGTTCTGATTATAGTCTTACAAATGAACAAAACATGGTCAGAGACACTGTTCGTCGGATGGCTCAGGAAAAAATTGCTCCACTTGCAGCAGAAGTTGACGATACAGGTGTGTTTCCAACAGCAATAACAGATCAATTCAAGGAATTGGGCCTTTTTGGGCTTGCCTTTCCCGAGTCATACGGCGGTAGCGATATGGGAATTCTCTCTTCCGCCCTTGTGCTGGAAGAGATTGGGAGGGTCTGCTCGTCTTCGGCAATTGTCTGCGCTGCGCCTATAATAACAGGCCGTCTTATACTTGAGTATGGAGGAGATGATCAGAAAAACTCCTTTTTGCCCCGCATCGTCTCAGGTGATTTAACCGCGACTATTGCCCTCTTTGAGACTGATGCCGGATCAGACCCGGAAAAGATTTCTGCATATGCAGAAAAAACGGGCAAACAATATATTATAAACGGCAGAAAGGGCCTGGTGGACCTTGCTGACAAGGCAGGTTTGATCATCGTCTTTGCAAGGGCAAAAAATAGCGGGGTTAATAAAGGGATAAGCGCCTTCCTGATTGAAAAAGATACGGCCTCATGGGCGATAGAACGTACCGTGGAAAAGATGGGTGCCACTGCAGTCCATGCCTGTGATCTGGCTTTTGAAGACTGTCCTGTCCCGGAAAAGGGCAGGCTTGGAGAAGAAGGGTCTGGCCGGGAAATAGCGGTAAGGGCCAGTGGGTTAAATTGTATTTTGACCGCTGCCCGCGGCCTTGGGATCGCCCAGGCGGCACTTGATTACTCTTTGAACTACACCCAGGAGCGGGTCCAGTTCGGTCGCCCCATCTCGTCATTTCAGGGTATTCAGTTTATGCTCGCCGATATGGCGACCCTGGTCGAAACCGGCCGCTGCTTGGTGTATAAGGCATGTGCAGAGGTAGACCGGGGGCAGGCTGAAGGGTACTATTTAGGGGCAATGGCAAAATGTTTTGTTTCAGATGTTGCGATGAAGGTCTCTACTGATGCAATTCAGTTGCTGGGTGGCTACGGATATATGAAGGATCATCCGGTTGAGAGAATGATGCGCGATGCAAAATTGACTCAGCTTGCTGAGGGGACCAATTATACGCAGCATGTTCTCCTTGCAGAAGGACTGTTTGACCTGTGAGGATCACAGCTAAGTGCACGAAATCTTAAAAATAGTACCTTCAAGTAAAAAAAGCCTTGACACAATGTGGTGAAAATGTGATTTTTTTAACAAGCTTAGGGAGGAGGTGTTTTTTTTAAACCAAACAATCGTTTGGTTTGTTTTTAAAAATTAGTCGGTAAGGCATAAAAATTTTATTATTTGCCTAGAGCTCACAGGCGTTGGCCTGGGAACATATGAGTCAAAATTATTAATTACTTTAAGGAGGCTTATGTAAATGGTTGCTATACGAGACGAAAGGATTGTTTCTATCGAAGAGGCCGTATCAGTAGTCAAAGACGGTGATGTTGTCGGGTTATCTGGTTCGGTCCTTTTCAATCAGCCTGCCGCATTGGCAAGGGCTGTGATCAGAAAAGGCGTGAAAGACTTGACCCTGGTAATGCTTACCGGCGGGCTGGTTTCAGACATGCTGGTTGGTGCAGGATGTGTCAAAAAGATTGTGACGACTTATATGGCAATGCAGGACTATGCACCGATCTGCCCCAATTTCCAGAGAAAATACATGTCTGGTGAAGTAAAGTTCTGGGAATGCGACTTTCAGCATTTTCACTGCACGATCAAGGGCGCACAATGGGGCATGCCCTATCTCTTGACAAAGGCTGGCATAGGCACAGACATTTGCAAGATCAATCCCGATCTGGAAGAGATCGAATACAAGGGCGAAAAATGGGTTAAGGTCCCCCCCACTCCCCTTGATGTGTCCCTAATCTATGCAAACAAGGTTGATCCTTACGGCAATTGTATTTATGAGGGCAGCGTCTTTGCGGAGTTCATCCTGGCAAATGCCACAAAGAGGGCGATCATTGTCCAGGCCGAAGAAATCGTACCCAATGAATACATCAGAAGAGATCCCAGGGTTGCAATTCTGGGTGGTCCGACCAGGGCGGACTATGTTGTTGACGTACCCTATGGTGCACATCCTGATGAAGGCCCAAAATACTATGCCCACGATGCCCAGTTCTGCAAAGAGTATGTAAAGGCTGCAAAGAGTGATGAGACCTTCAAGGTGTGGCTTGACAAATACGTTTACGGCCCCAAGACCCAGGCCGAGTATCTCGAGGCTGTTGGTGGGATCACAAAACTTCTAACCCTGAGACAGAGCATGATATAAGGAGGGCGAATACAATGGCTAAAGTTTACGAAGGTGAATACACCATATCTGAGCTTCAATCTATTCTGATTTCACGACAGATCAAGTTTGAAGACAATATTATCGGTCCGGGTTTCTATAATGACGTTGTTTATAATGGTGCTCTTCTGGCCATGAAGAACCATGCGCCCAACACCCTGTATCTCTCAGGTATTGGATGGTCAAGCCTTGCACAGGCGGAAATCCCAAGGCATACGCCGATGTACATCCCGTTTGAATACCGCTTCATGGCCATCTGCGAAAAGATCATCAGGGGTCATGATGAGATTCAGCTCTCAGCAGGCGGTCCAAGACGCCACTGCGACGTATTCTTCCTGGGCGCCATGCAGGTGGACAAATATGGAAACCAGAACATCTCCATCAGGGGCTCAATAGACAAACCCACGTTCCGCGGTCCTGGAATAATCGGGCTTCAGACCTTCTCCACATTTATGGACAGGTACTATATTTACACAAGAAACCATGACACCAGGACATTTGTTGACGAGGTGGACTTCATCTCCGCCGCCGGTTACAAGAACAGAAACGGCGACAGGGAAAGCTGGGGTTTTGCAAAACACGGATGGAATCCAAATGGCCCCAAAGAGATCATAAGCCCCATCGCATGCATGGACTTTGATGAAAAGACCAAGCACATGAGGCTGAAATCCGTTCATCCCGGTCACACTGTGCAGGAAGTAAAGGAGAAAACAGGATTTGAACTTATTATACCTGCTAATGTCCCCCAGACTGATCCGCCTTACGAAGAAGAAATTGTCACGCTAAGGGAACAGATTGATAAGACAAAGTGTTTGAAGAGATTGCACGGATTGCAGGAATAAGAAACAGGCGGTTTTAAGATAGTCAGAAAGGGGGGAGGGGTGAGGTCACCTCTCCCCCTCTATGGGATGAATACTATTATATTTGAGGTGTACCATTGGATATCATTGTATGTATAAAGCAGGTGCCTGATATATCAGAGATTGCAAAGGTAAAGACCGACCCAAAAACAGGCACTATTATTAGAGAAGGCGTCCCTTCCGTTGTTAACCCCTTTGATGAATTTGCGGTTGAAGAGGCCGTAAGGGTCAAGGAACGTTCAGAGGGAGAAGTAAATGTAACGGTCATTACCATGGGCCCACCTCAGGCTGAAGAAGCGCTCAGAAAATGTCTGAGCATGGGTGCAGATAATGCTATACTTTTAAGCGACCGTGCATTTGCAGGCGGCGATACGCTTGCCACTGGCTATGTCCTGGCCATGGCGATAAAAAAGATCGGGGCCTATGACATGATTTTTTGCGGCCAGCAGGCCACTGACGGCGACACCGCCCAGGTGGGCCCAAGCATTGCGGAAAATATACATATTCCACAGATCACGTATATAAACAAACTCGAAGTTCAGAAGAAGAAGATCGTTGCTCACAGAGAAATAGAAGGGGGCGTAGAGGTGATTGAATGCCGTATGCCGGTCCTTATGACCGCAGTAAAAGGGCTCAATGAACCCCGCATCCCAAAATATAAGGCGATTACCAAGGCCCTGTCAAAGGAGATTGTCGTCTGGGGCGCGGCTGATCTTGATCTTGATATGGATCGGGTCGGCCTGAGTGGTTCTCCCACAAATGTTGTTAAGGTCTTTAGCCCTGAAGCAAGGCAGGGGGGCCAAAAAATTCAAGGACTTACATATGACGAAGCCGCCCTCAAGATCCTGGAAATCCTGAAAGAGGAAAAGGCCTTATAAGTAAATAAATTATGACAAATAAGAGGTGTTTCGGTGGGAATACAAGTCATTATTGAAAAATGTACAGGGTGTAAGAAGTGTGTTCTTGCGTGCCCTTTCGGCGCCATGCAGCTTGTGGATAAAAAGGCCACCATCAATTACGATGAGTGCACGGTCTGCGGCGCCTGCGCCAATGCCTGTGAGGACGATGCAATTGTAATAGAAAGGGGTGCTGGAAAAGGCACGGAAAATATTGAACAATATAAAGGTGTAATGGTCTTTGCCGAGCAACATGCGGGCGAAATGAAAAACTGCTCCTACGAACTCCTGGGTGAAGGCAGAAAGCTCGCTGACAAGCTTGGTCAGGAACTCACGGCTGTCCTGCCGGGAAGCCAGGTTGAGCATCTCACCAAGGATCTGTTCGCTCATGGAGCCGACAAGGTATATCTGGTGGACAATGAGAACCTGGCCTCATACATGACCGATCCCTATGCAACCGCTGTCGCTGCTGTAATTGCAAAGTATAAGCCCGCAATAGTGTTATACGGGGCGACCACAACCGGCAGGGATCTTGCTCCGAGGATCGCTGCAAGGATTCAAACAGGTCTAACCGCCGATTGTACCGGACTGGACATTGACCCGGAAACAGGGTTGCTCTTGCAGACCCGGCCCGCATTTGGCGGTAATATAATGGCCACAATAAAGTGCCCGCGTCATCGTCCCCAGATGTCGACTGTCAGGCCCAAGGTGATGAAAAAACCTGAACCTGATTACAGCCGCCAAGGTGAATTGATAAAGGTCCCTGTTGAAATAAATCCGAAGAGTATTAAGGCAAAGATTCTTGAAGTTATTAAAGAGGCAAAGTCTACAGGCGACATTGAAGAGGCTGAAGTCATTATTGCCGGTGGCTGGGGCATGGGAGATGCGACGAATTTCAAGATGCTTGAAGACCTGGCCAATGCCCTTGGCGGGGCCGTAGGTGCCTCAAGGGCCGCTGTGGACGCAGGCTGGATGTCCCATTCCTGCCAGGTGGGCCAAACAGGCAAGACAGTATGCCCCAAGGTCTATATCGCCTGCGGCATCTCGGGCGCTGTTCAGCATCTGGTTGGCATGCAGACATCCGACCTCATTATAGCGATAAACAAGGACCCGGATGCCCCCATATTCAATGTAGCGAATTATGGAATTGTAGGGGATGTCTTTCAGATAATCCCTAAACTACTGGAAGAATTAAAAAAATAAGAATAATCCTTTATTAAGGAGGGAAAAATGGCTGGAATTTATGAATTGACAAAAGCCCAGATTATGCTGAGGGACTCTGTGAGGCAGCTTGCCCAGGAAAAGATAAAACCTATTGCAGCACAGCTAGAGGAAGAAGAAAAATTCCCCACACAGGTCCACGAATGGTTCAGGGAGATGGAACTCTATGGACTGGGGATTGAAGAAAAATGGGGAGGTTCCGGCGCAGGATGCACAGAATGTGCTCTCGCAATAGAACAGATCGCCCAGGTAAGCGCCTCCTGCGCAATTTTGCTTGGCGCCTATTCTCTTGGGCCCAGGGTCTTGATGAACGTTGGTAACGACGAGCAAAAACAAAAATATCTGACAAAGGTCGCTTCGGGAGAGTTCATTCCCTGTTTTGCACTGACAGAGCCGGAAGCAGGTTCTGATGCGTCCAATATCCAGACCAAGGCGGTTCAGGATGGCGACGACTGGCTGGTCAGCGGTACAAAGTGTTTTGCTACACTGGCGGATGTGGCCGATATGTATACTGTCTTTGCCAAGACAGATCCTGAAAAAGGGACTGCCGGCATCTCTGCCTTCCTGATTGATAAAGGTGCTAAAGGGCTTACCATCCCCAAGCATGAAAAGAAGATGGGATGCAAGGCCGTTCATGTCTGCGAAGTCAAACTGGATGAAGTGCGGGTTCCCCAAAGGAACATGATGGGTGCGAGGGGAGACGGCTACAGACAGACCGTCCGCACTGTTGAGGTCAGCCGTTATGCCACCTCAGCAAGGTCTGTTGGTCTTGCCCAGGGTGCATTGGATCACGCGATTGAATACGCAAAGCAAAGGGTGGTCTTCGGAAAACCCATTGCAAAGTTCCAGGCCATCCAGTTCATGATCGCTGACATGGCCATTCAGATCGAGGCCGCAAGACAGTTGACATACAAGACCGTTGCCGAGATTGACAGAGGTAACCGCGAAGAGGCGGTAAAGTTAGGCTCAATGGCGAAGTGTTTTGCAGCCGATACCGCAGTAAAAGTTGCATGTGATGCGCTCCAGATATTCGGCGGCTATGGCTACATGGAAGATTATCCAATGGCCCAATACTATCGCGATGCAAAACTCCTCCAGATTGCTGAGGGTACCACTCAGATCCAGAGGATGATTGTGGCCCGTGAAGTAATGAAGTAACAAACAATTCCCGTTCCCGCGCATCAGCGTGGGAACGGAACCACCTTCCTGTCAAGCACAAATTTTCATCGCCCCCACGCTGAATCTCTTCCAGAGGGTGCAACACCTAATTCAATTTCATAATGCTTTGGATAGACCCTTTAGGGGATATAATTCGTCCAAACCGCAGACCGCCATTGAGCGCTTTTCGAATTTTGGAGGAAAAGGAGTATAAGTGCCCGATATTGGTGGCTACAAAGGCCTTTGTTCCGATAATTCCGCTGCCTGTAAAGTAACGTGATCGGTATTTGATCTTTTCAATAGCAGACATTGCAGAATTCACAAATAATTTGCCTGTCCCTATTTACTCTATTACTGGTGCAGACATAATTGCGGTTAGAAAACGGGGTCGAAAGCCAAATTTTTGGTACAGGCTGATGTGTTTGGGGCTGTCGGGGTGAGTAAAAAAACCTGCATGACGGACGCCTCTTCTGCTTAAAAGTCCCATTGTCGGAACCAGGAGTTTTTGTGCAATGCCCTTATCCCATAGATCAGGGCGAACCGTCAGTGGGCCAAAAAAGCCAAAACTCCCCCAAGTGGCGGCGAAATTAGATCCAACGAGTTCACCATTAATTTCAGCGCCAAAAGCGGCTGAAGGATCAATCAACCATCTGGTTCGACAAAAATTTGCATCACCGCTGAAGAATAGGGGCTCTGGGAGACCATGCCAGGTGCCAAAGGCCAGACGGAAAATGCGGTCAGCATCAGGCAGGTCTTTTTCGGTCAGCGTTCGAATGATAACAGGAGGGTTTGATTTGTCCGGCCATATTTCTTCAGTCATATATCACCCCAAAATGTCTTTTTTATGTTTTACTAGCAGGAATCTCAAGTCATTACTATTCACGAATCAATTGGGTGGTCAATATATTTTTGCCAACGTTTTCGGCTTTTTTGCTTGCATCTGACATAGCAGCCGTCATAGTATTCCGGTCGAGATCAATTAACATCTCCAATAGGCTTGGAGTCGGCAAGCTGTAAAAAGGGGAAAATCGATGAAGTTAGGCAACCAGAATATTCCGGGGTTGGTAAAGGAAGTCCGCAAACAATTGGGGCTAAGCCAGGAAGACCTCGCCCATGCACTCGGAATTAGCTTTGCCACCATCAACCGCTGGGAGAACGGCAAGACCTTGCCATCGAAACTGGCCCGCACCCATCTCAAGATGTTCTGTGACCAGAAGGAGGCGCAGGGGCTGCTGATCATTGACCAGGGTGAGAAATGACCACTGAAGCTGATGCCAGAATGGTGATTGATAAGCTGCTTGAGTCGGCTGGGTGGTGCATCACCAACAAGGCTCAGGTTGCTACTGAGGAAGCTGCTTCCGATGGTCGTGCGGATTATCTGCTCAGGGACTCACGTTCCCGTCCGCTGGCTGTCCTTGAAGCCAAGCGCTTCGCGGTCGATCCTTACACTGCCAAAGAGCAGGCCAAGGCATATGCCCGCACACTTGGCGCACCGTTTGTTATCCTGAGCAATGGGCAAGACCATTATTTCTGGGATTATGGCGATGGCGATGCCAGGCCGGTTATGGGATTCCCCGCTCAGGCCGACCTGGAGCGGCGGGCAAATATCAAACTGCACCGCAAAGGTGATATCAAGCGCTGTCTGGAACTTCTGCCTTTGCCCCATCGGTTTACCTTCAGGGGAGAGGAAATTGAAGCCCATCCTTACCAGGTTAAGTGCCTGCAAAAAGCCGATGAGGCCCTGATTGCCGGACGACGTCGCATGCTTTTCGAAATGGCCACAGGCACTGGCAAGACCCTGACCATTGCCATGCTCATGAAGCGCTGGTTCAAGGCGGCTATCATCTCCCGCGTTCTCTTTCTGGTTGACCGCATTGAACTGGCCAAGCAGGCAAAAGAAACTTTCGACGAATATCTCCGCGACTGGCCCACCGTTATTCTCTATGGCGGAAAGCGCAGCCTCGAAGGCCAGATCGTTGTCGGCACGCTCGACACCATCGCTACACAGCTTGGCGGTAACGGGTTTGGACACGGCTACTTCGATCTCGTCGTGACCGATGAATGCCACCGCTCCATCTACAATACACACCGGGCGACGCTCGGGCATTTTGATGCCATCCACATTGGCCTGACCGCTACGCCGAACCCTGGGGAACTTCATTACATAAGCGAGCACGAACGCCGTCTTGTTCGTAACACTTATATCTTTTTCGACTGTTGGAATTCTGCCAGGAAAGAAGGCCGTCCCACCTTTGAATACAGCATTCAGCAAGGGATAACCGAAGGATACCTGGCCAAGTACCGGATCTATCATGCCGAAAGCGTTTTGACCTATGAGGGCGCTGAGTGGGAGGGAGAAGAGATCAAGCCCGGGGTCTGGGGACGCGATGTGGAATCCGAAGACCGGCTGATCACTATTATTCAGGAGTACTATTCAGCCGATGCCGGGCGCAGCATGGAGCGTCCGCGCAAAACCATTGTCTTTTCTGTTTCGGACAAACAGGCCTCCGTCCTGGCCCGTCTGTTCAACCGGTTATTAACGGATGAGGATTGTCTGCGCATCGCCGGACAAATCAACCGTTCCCCGTCGCAGGTGCGGCAGGACTTTGCCAGGAAGATCACCTGTTACACCAACAACGGGAATCCCAAACCGGTGATAGATGAATTCAAGTACGACCCGCTTCCAATAATCGCGGTATCCGTGGACATGCTGGATACGGGCTATGATCAGAAGGACATCGAAAATCTGGTCATGCTGCGTCCAACCAAGTCGCCCATCAAATATGCCCAAATGCGCGGACGCGGCAGCCGTCTCTGTTCCAGGATCAACAAGACTGAATTCATCATTTATGATTTTGTCGGCAACTCCAAACGCTTCAATGATCCCGGCGAGATCTACCACAAGCCCCGGCTGGTGGGCGCTGCTCCTGGCGCACCGATATCCAAGACTGCCGACGTTGAAGAAACTGATACCCCGCCATCCCAACCGGCAAAACCATATCCCGAAGGCGGCATGAGAGAGTTTTTGCTGATAGCCGAAGGCTCGCTTGACGATGAGATTCGGGCACGCGAGATCATCCTGGTCGGTCCGGAAGGACTGGCCATGGACCGCAAGACATATCGGGAAGAGTGGGAAAAGAAAATCGTCGAACTCAAGCGGACCGATCCAGCCGTGGAGAAGATCTTCCGGGGAGAGGAACTGACCGACGCCGAATGGGAAGATCTCGCCCGTCGGCTCAACTCGCCCAAATACTATTTCAACGACAAAACCCTGCGCCGGGCATTCGAGCAGCCCACAGGCTCCCTCACTGATTTTATCCGGGTCGCCCTGGGACTGGACCGGTTCCTGACGAGGGAAGAACGCATCGAAAGAGCCTTCAACACCTGGGTGGCGGAACACTCCAACAGCATCAATCCGGGCCAGGCCCAGATGCTCCGCCTGCTTAAGGCCCGTGTCATGACCGGCGAAGAGATCACCATGCGACTGTTCAGCCAACCGCCGTTTTCGCTCTGGGGCGGCTTGACACGCATGGAACAGCTTTTCGGTAAAGAGCAGCTTTTACAGATGGTTGATGGACTCAATGCCCTTCTGGCGGCATAATCTATAAGGATGAATTCCCCAATATGGACAGCGGACTGATCCAGAACACGCTCAAATCGCTTTGTAAGGTGATGTGGGACAACAACGTCACAAACCCAATCACCTATGTCACCCAGATTTCCTATCTTCTGTTTCTCAAGATGCTGGAAGAGATGGACCACGAGCAGCAGGAAGCCGGTAACGGCAACCATCGCTCTTTGTTCGGTAAGTATAAGGTCGGCGATGAAGATCTGAATTTCGATCCTTTACGCTGGAGCCTGCTGACCGCCAATCCGGACAACGAAGCCATGCTCCGCACCTTGCGTGATACGTTGCCGCAGCTTGCTCGTCATCCCAAGCTGTCACAGGGTGCGAGGGCCATCTTCCGCAACGCATCAATCGTCATCCCCAATGGCGCGACGCTGCGCAGGGCCGTGGACATCATCGCACCAATCTCTTTTCTCGGAATGGATGCCGATGTCAAAGGGGATCTATTCGAATACCTGGCCAGCGAGCTGGGCGGACAGAAGAAAGCGGCCCAGTTTCGCACCCCGCGCCATCTGATCAGGGTCATCACCCAGATGGTCAACCCCCGGATCGGCGGCACGGTGTGCGATCCTGCATGCGGCTCCGGAGGCTTTCTCATCGCCGCCTATGAGCACATCCTGCTGGCCAATACCAGCCAGGAATTTATTAACGAAAAAGTATCGCCCGACGGTACCATCCGCAAGATCGGCATCGGCGATAAGCTCTCCCGCGCTCAATGGAATTTTCTGCAGACCGGAGCGTTCTACGGTTTTGACGGCGATCAGGACATCCTGCGCATGGCCGCCATGAACGCCATGCTGCATGGCTTTGATCAGTGTCCCATGGTCCAGAGGGATTCCATCTGCGGCAGCGAGGACAAGTGGGACGAGATCCGGTTCGACTATATCCTGGAGAATCCGCCCTTTTCCGGATCAAGGGGCGATGCCAAAAGATCCCTGCGTATCGAGAAAGGGGACAAGTACGTTCTCTTTCTGGCCCACGCCCTGCGAAGCTTGCGACCCGGAGGTATTGCCGGGATCATTTTTCCCAACGGCATCCTGTTCGGCGATACTGGAAGCCATATCACAGTCAAAGAACGGCTGCTCCGAAAATTCGACCTCCAAGCCGTGGTGATCCTGCCAAAGGGAATGTTTGAGCCCTACACACCCAACCCGACTTGTTTTTTTATATTCAGGAATACCGGCAAGCCAACCAAGGATGTCTGGTTTTTCAAGGTGGATGGCGACGGCTCGTCTCTGTCCAAGGCGCGAAAGTTCGGGCCGCATTACAGGAATGACTTCCCCGATTTGCTCAGGATGTGGCCCAAGCGTAAAATAGAGGAAGGGCGCGCATGGCTGGTTCCAGCGAAAAAGATAATAGACAACGGTTACAATATGACCCTTTCCGGCCTTGGTCTTATCGAAGCTGAAACCATCGAGCACCCGGAGCCGGAGGAGATCCTTGCATCCGTCGCCGCCAAGGAGAAACGGATTCTCCAGCTCATTCAGGAGATGCAGGAGTTGCTTGAAAAGAAGGGAGAAGGGTGAAGAGTGAAGGGGGAAGGGTGAAGAGTGAAGTTTGAAGTGGGAAGGGTGAAATGAAAACGGATATACCGGAGAGGGCATTTGAGTTCGCTAAGCGGATTGTGGGGTTGTGCCGATTTCTGGATGAAACGCCCGGTGTATCCAGAACATTGGCAAATCAGCTCCTTCGCTCAGGAACATCCATAGGCGCAAACGTCGAAGAAGGTCAGGCTGCGCAAAGTGAAGCCGATTTTCTCTCAAAGTACAGCATCGCATGTAAAGAGGCTCGGGAGACGCATTACTGGCTTCGACTTCTCTCCGCCAGTGGACTCGTACCTGAAAATCGGTTACAGGAACTGCTTGCTGAGTGCAATGAACTGATCGCTATCCTGACCAGCATCATCAAGAAACTAAAGGAAAAACGACCATGAGTCCCCAACTTTTTCACCCTTCACCCTTCACTCTTCTCACTTCTATCCGGGAACTGATCCTCTCCGCCCGCAAGGCGGTCGTCCATTCAGTTGATCTGATCCAGGTATTCACCAACTTCGAGATCGGCCGCCGCATTGTCGAGCACGAGCAACAGGGTGCCGAGCGGGCGGAATACGGAAAGGCCCTGCTCAAGGAACTTGCGGCCTCCCTGACGGATGAATTCGGCAGAGGTTTTTCCCGATCCAATCTGCAAAATATGCGTAAATTTTATCTGACATATTCAGACCGCCTCCCCGAGAAATGCCAGATGCCATCTGGCAAATTTTTAGTTCCAGAGAAAAGCCAGACGGCGTCTGGCGAATTCCCTGCCATCGCGAACTTGCCAACTGCTCCTGCCGGGGGAAAACCCGTTTTCACCTTGAGCTGGTCTCAGTATGTATTTCTGATAGCCATTGATAATCCCAAAGAAAGAAGCTTCTATGAAATCGAGGCCGCATCGAACGGCTGGACGCTTCCGGAGCTTAAGCGCCAGTTCAACTCCGGGCTTTATGAGCGCTTGGCTTTAAGCCGGCATAAAGATGAAATTAGGAATCTGGCGCGTGAGGGGCAGGTGATTTCCAAACCCGAAGACCTGCTGAAGGAACCCTATGTACTGGAGTTCCTGGGGCTGGATGAAAAGGCGAAGTATTCCGAATCCGACTTGGAATCCGCCATCATTGACAAGCTCGAACGCTTCCTTTTGGAACTGGGCAAGGGTTTTCTCTTTGAGGCCCGGCAGAAACGCTTCACCTTCGATGAGGAGCACTTCTTCGTTGACCTGGTTTTTTATAACCGTCTGCTGCGCTGTTATGTGCTGATTGACCTAAAGATCGGCAGGTTGACCCACCAGCACCTGGGGCAGATGCAGATGTACGTCAACTATTTCGACCGGTTCGTAAAGTTGGAGCAAGAACACCCCACGGTCGGCATAATCCTCTGCAAGAAGAAGCACGACGCCCTGGTGGAAATAACGCTCCCCAAGGATGCAAATATCTATGCCAAGGAGTATCAGCTCTATCTGCCGGACAAGGAGGAGTTGCGGCGGAAGCTCATGGAATGGAGCGCGGAGGCAGAGCGGTCGGTTGGAGGGGGTGGGGAATGAGTGAATGCCATTGGAATATGCTGGCTATTGGGGATAAAAAAGTATGTATAGAGATACATCCTGGATTTGCCTGCGGAACGAAAGATGTTCAAGATGGTGTTCCTCATTTGAGAATGAACAATATTTCCACCAATGGAGCCCCTGATTTTTCACTGATACGCCGTATTCCGAAAGAGATAGCCGAAAAACGGGGCCGTTGGCTTCAGCTTGGTGACATTCTTTTTTGCAATACAAACAGTACAGAGCTCGTTGGAAAAACATGTTTGTTTTCCGGTTGGGACGAACAGTGCACCTACAGCAATCACCTAACAAAGCTTAGATGTAATACAAATAGTTTACTGCCAAAATGGCTTGCCCTTTGTCTTCAAAAACTTTGGTTTGGCAAGTACTTCGCTACAAATTGCAAAGAGTTCATTGGGCAGTCGGCGTTTAGTAATGACAAGCTCAAGGCTGTGAAAATACCTGTTCCGCCCTTGGACGAACAACGCCGGATCGTGACGCGGATCGAGGAACTGACCCACCGCGTCGAAGAAGCGCTGAAACTGCGGAGGGAGGTGGTGGAAAAGATTTCAACTCACTTCTTTCATGTTCGCAGAAAAATATTTGAATCGCTTTTATCTGAATGGCCGACTAGACCTTTGGGAAAATGCGGAAAGGTGATTGGAGGTGGCACACCATCCAAGCAGCGTGCCGATTTTTGGGATGGCGATATCCCCTGGATTTCAGCGAAGGACATGAAAAAATTTGTTCTGACGGATGCCGGGCTAAAGATCACAGAAAAAGGATTGGCTGAATCATCAGCAAAGCTTATTCCTGAAAAATCGGTTTTGTTTGTGGTAAGAGGCAGCATCCTTTACCGTTACGTTCCCGTCTCTGTCAATACAATGCCCTGCACGATCAATCAGGACCTTAAGGCAATTGCCCCTCATAAAAGCATTGATTCCATCTTCCTGACTCATATGCTTTGGGGTGCAAACGATCAACTCCAAGGCATGGTGGAAGAGGCTGGAAATACCGCAGGCAAGCTTCCTACTCCAAGCTGGGCTTCGTTCGAAGTTCCAATTCCTGATAAGGCAACACAGCAAACAGTCATAGGAGAACTACAGACATTCCAGGATAAAATTTCAGAGTTGGAGAAGTTGCAGGCTGAAACCACGAGAGAACTTGAAATCTTCCATTCCGCCCTTGTCGCCAAGGCCTTTCGGGGGGAAATTTAGACATGGAGGTTAATCATGTGGCCAGATCATGAAACGGCAATCGATTTATTGGGAATAAAACATCTGAAAGATGCTGTTCTCGACATCATTAAGGACTCAAAACTTCACCCCGCAACGATAGGAATTTTTGGCGACTGGGGTAGTGGTAAATCCAGTCTTATAAAGATGGTCACAGAAGAACTGAATAATGATTCCGCTGCGTTGGTGATCGAGTTTAACGGTTGGTTATTTGAAAGTTATGATGATGCAAAGTCAGCACTTATGGAGACAGTTGTTGATGAACTGGTTCGAAAAACGCCCACTGATAAATCAGGAGAAGTCAAGAAACTGGCAGTTCGTCTCTTAAGAAAAATTAATTGGTTCCGGCTAGGAGGCAAAGCTATCCAATATGGGGTAACTGCTGCTGCGACTGGAGGGATCGGTGTATTGACGGCCGCTTTGACTGATCTCCCATCCCTTGCAAAAAAGGCCGGTCAATTATTGGAAGAAATAGATCCAACCAAAGCTGAAGAAATATTCAAAGAGGAGACGAAACTTTCTATTAGCCGAAATATTCGCGCATTCAGAAGCGAGTTCCAAACTGTACTCGAAAAGTCTGGCTTCTCGACTGTGGTGATTACTATTGATGATCTCGACAGATGTTTACCAAGCACCATAATCGAAACCTTAGAGGCTATCAGACTTTTTCTATATGTCCCAAAAACAGCGTTTATTCTTGGAGCCGATGAACGGCTTGTGAAATATGCGGTACGCAGCAGATTCCCGGAACTTCCGGGCGACAGAACAGATGTTGGGCGTGACTATCTGGAAAAGCTAGTTCAATATACGGTACGAATCCCCCCCATGACGCGTGCTGATACGGAAAACTACATTGCCCTTCTTCTAACACAAGGGAAGATTGAACAATCAGACTACAATAAATGCATCCAATGGGCACTTAATTCTGACAGCATTCAGGAAGGGCGGACATTCACAGCAACTGATGCATCCGGATTATTTGGCCAATTATCGGATGACCTGCGTGAAGACCTTGCCCTTTCACAGCGTATCGGCACTGTTTTAGGGATGGGCTTAAACGGAAATCCGCGTCAATGCAAAAGGTTCCTTAACACCCTGATTATGCGGATTAAGATGGCTGATTATAGAGGAATCAAGTTAGAACGCCGGATACTTGCGAAACTGATGCTTCTTGAATATTTCAGACCCCAATTCTTTAGGAGCCTGGCTGAATGGCAAAGCATGCAGAGTGGCATTTCTAAACAGCTTAAAATAATGGAACAGTCGTTACCATTTCAGCAGAATAACGAATCCGAAAAAGATCCCTCAGCTAAGGTAGTTGACTTAAAGGAAAAAGAAAAATTACCCGAAATTGATGCGTGGTTGCAGGATCAGTGGGTTCTTCAATGGGCTGAAACAGAGCCTTCATTGGCGGAGATAGATCTGCGGCCGTATTATTATTTTTCAAGAGAAAAGCTGACTGATCTTTCTGGCAGTGCAAAAAGGCTGAGTCCGGAAGCTCAGAATATTATACGAAAGCTGTTCAGTAAAAGCGAAGCAGTCCGTGGAAATGCTTTTAGGCAAGCAACCTCCTTGAACCAGGCAGATGCCGCCGCTGTTCTCGATGAGCTATTCGAAAAATCTCGCAATTCAGAAAATAATTCAGACGAAAATTCATCTCTTGGTCTTGCTGTCAATTGGGTTTTCGAACGGAACGAGTTGGGAGCGGAGCTTATTGCCTTTATTAATGCACTTCCAGATTCTGATTTGCCCATTTGGGTGGTGACTCGTCTGGAAAAAGCACTCAAGGATTCTCCTCATAAATCAGCATTACTTAAGCTTCTTGAGCGAATCTCCAATTCGTTAACAGCAAGTAAGGCACTTAAAACAGCTGCGAAAAGTCGATTCGATAAAATAGTGAAGGGAGGGAAATAGCCAATGGGCACATCGAGTTCTTTTGGCGGACCAAAGGATACATCGCGCCTTTTGCCTGCTTGGGCACAGGGTAATGGTTCCGAGGAAAATCCCTCTAACGGACGTGAACAGCCTAATGAAAATGGCTCCGATTCCGAACAATCTGACACTAATAACCAAAAACCCGATGTTCAACAGCCGCAGTTCCCAACATGGCAAACAGCCAAGAACATGATGAGTCGCTATTCTGGAGGCGGTGGAGGCCGGGGTGGACTGGCAAAAGCTGGTAAAGCATACGTAGGTGCAAAAGGCGGTGCCGGTCGAGCTAGCCAGTCTGTCAGATCAGGAAAGACAACGGTTCGTAATTTAGCAAATTTTTTGTCAACAGCCTCACGAAGTGGCTTAGCACAAGCGTTAAATAATTTTGGGCTAAGCAATCTTGTTGGAAAAGATGTTGATACGGTTTTTTCAGGATTGATTGATGCCATAGCAGAAGAAGGTGCAGATTTCGACAAGAATATTGCGCGGCAGGCAATGGATGATGCATTGGAGGGCTTTTACAAGGAATGTTCTGAGAACCAGAGCCTTGATGCTTTGGACAGCCTTACTGCTGAACAGATAAAAGATGCCATTGAGAATTTTGTGGCTGGTTATATCTACAAGCGATGGCTTCAGGAACTTGGGGCTTGTGTTGAGCGCAAGTCTGTTTCTGAGATTGACGCAGTAAAATTAGAACAGGAAGTAAAACTGTATGTCAAAGATACTGTCAGTTTGGAATTGGACAACAAAGACCCTTTAACTATTGATTGGAATGGCAATGAAGGACAACATCTGATCGACTCCCTTTACGAAGAGGCTTACAATTTTATTGCAGAGGGTGAAATATGAACTGGAACGTAATTGTGAGAGTTGGGGATAATGATACCTACATGCCTTCTGCTACTGGGGAAGATGCAAGGTTTTTCGTTGATTTCTACCGACCTAATAGTCCTTGGAAAATGCGGCAGAATATTTTATTTGATTTAACCAAAAATGAGATAATTTCTGCTTCAGCACATGATTTGCTAGTTCTGGCGATGGCTGTTTCTGCGGCTGATAGGTGTATAGAAAGAAAATTTGCCGAGGATGCATGGCAAAGGGAAATAACTATTCATTTACCTGTAATTAATCCTGAACTTTGGGCGGAAAATCGGGATCTATTGGAAAAATCTCTTGCGTTTTTGAGTGGAGACAACTGGCATTTCCTATTTAGAAGAAGCCTAGTCTGCCGTCAATTCTATTCAAATCCTAATGAATCGGGCAATATTTGCTTATTCTCAGGTGGAGCAGACTCACTGGTCGGCGCAATTGATTTGCTTTCAGAAGAAAGGAGGACCTCCTTTGTCGGTCAGTATGGTGGTGGAGTGACCCACAAGTTTCAAGAAAATCTGGAAAATGAGTTGAAAAAGCAGTATCCTAAATTGTGTAATTTTAGCTTTCATTACATCGAACCTCCGCATATTAATGAATGCACATACGAACCCAGTACCAGAGTTCGTTCATTCTTATTCCTTTCATTGGCGACGGCATATGGCTCAACATCACAGAATACTACTAATCTGTATGTACCAGAGAATGGGCTTATCTCTCTAAATGTCCCCTTGACAGAAAGCCGTACAGGGAGTCTTAGCACTAAAACAACACATCCATATTTTATCACGCTTTACAATGAACTCATCAATAACATAGGAATCAATGTTAAGCTTCTTTCCCCCTATAAATTCAAAACAAAGGGGCAAATGTTCCTGGAATGTAAAAATCAAGCTCTGCTTAAGGATATTGCAAAGAAAACTATGTCCTGCTCTCATCCAGAATATGCTAGGCTGAAAAAAATATCTCCCAAGACACATTGTGGCAGATGTTTTCCCTGCATTGTTCGCCGAGCAGCCTTTTTTAAGGCCGGGCTTTCTGATGCACCCTATATGGTTGATGTTTTGAATGCGCCCCCGGGTGCCAATACAAAGTGCGGAAGTGATTATAGGGCAATAATGATGGGCGTAACCCGCTTCAAATCAAGCCCAACATATAGTGATTTATTTAAGGTTACAAGTACTGGCCCTATCGCTTCTGAGGAAGTATCTGAATTTGTAGATGTATATCGAAGAGGTATGAATGAGATTTCACAGTATTTAACGGGATCAGTTCGGGTATGAATAAGATTATCGATATTCCAAAATTGATCGATACACATTTACATCTTGACCTTTATAGTTCCCCTCTTAAGGTGATTGAAGATGCAGAGCGTTTGAATATTGGACTGGTAGCCGTTACAAATGCTCCTTTTCTTTTTCAGCCTTGTAAGAATTTTTGTGATAATTATCGATATGCATGGGCATCTTTAGGTATGCATCCCGAATTGGTTTCTCAATTTGCAGACCAATTTGGTTTGTTTAAAGATTTACTTGTGCTAACCCCGTTTGTAGGTGAAATTGGACTTGATTATTCAACAAGTGATAAACATCAACGCCGCCTGCAGAAAGATATATTTGAAAAAATATTATCGGCAAGTGCTGACCAAGGGAATAAAGTTTTAAGTGTACATTCTCGTAATGCCGCCAAGGTCGTTATTGAATCGGTAGGATGCAACTATCCGAATGTGGTGATTATGCACTGGTATTCGGGATCAATTTCTGATTTAGAAACTGCAATAGCTAATGACTTATATTTCTCAGTTAATAGCGCAATGGTTACATCCAGAAAGGGTATGGATATAGTTAGGCGCATTCCGATAGAGAACATACTTTTGGAATCAGACGGTCCATTTATCAAATACCAGGGCAATCCTTTTCCTACAAGTGCTCTAACAAATATTATTGATGCGATTGCGCAGATTAAGCAATATGATTTGGATAAAATCATTAGCCAGATTTGGAATAACAACAAAAAGGTATTTGCGAAAATATCTACTGAAGGGAAATAATAACCTTGTTCCAAAAGGTCATCCAAATTCCAACTTTGAATGACGGTACATGGGATTTCCAACAGCTCTTTACCATCTGGAACCAAGTCAATGACTACTTCGAGGACGTGCGCTTTGATTTTTCCAATTGCAGGTTTCTCCGTCCCAATGCAGTGGCCTTCCTCGGCGGTTTGGCGCGGCTGATTGAGTCGCGTCTCGGAACTGTGGTTTTTGACTGGGGCACCTTGCACAACCAAGCGGTTATGAACAACCTCCGTCAGAATGGTTTTGCTGGAGTATTCGGCCATCCGTCATCCGGCTGGGACGGAAATTCTATTCCGTATCGTGAAGATCAGTTTCTTGATATGAACGGGATCATGGACTATCTGACATACAACTGGATCGGCAAGGGATGGGTGCATGTCAGTGCCCGGTTGCGAGATGCCATCGTGGGCAGAATGTGGGAGATCTACAACAACGCCTTTGAACACAGTGGAACACAGATCGGCGTTTTTTCCTGCGGTCAGCATTTTTGGCGGCAAAACGATCTGATTCTTTCCGTTGTTGATTTCGGACAAGGGATTCCTGCAAAAGTCAGGGGTTTCTTGCGACAGCATGCAGAGGAGACCCTTGTGGCAAAACTAACCGGGGCAAGTTGCCTTAGATGGGCATTCCAGGCAGGCAATACGACAAAGGTTGGGGAGCCTGGTGGTTCCGGCCTCGATTTGTTGAAAGAGTTTATTCGGATCAATCATGGCAAGATGGAAGTATACAGCAACGAAGGCTATGCCATTATCGACAAAGACGGCGAACGATACGAGAACCGAGATATCTCATTCGAAGGCACCGTGGTGCATATCACCCTGCGCTGTGATGAAAACCTTTATCGGTTCAGTGACGAAGCCGAGCCGTTGTTTTAAAAAAGGGAGAACTGAATATGAAAATATCCATTAAGGACAAAATCGGCCCTCGCTGCATCATCAAAGAAGACGGGCAGAAAATTTACGATGAGATTCACGGGCCGTTGAAAAGGGCCGAGAAGGTCACACTTGATTTCAATGGTGTAAGCCAGTTCGCCTCCCCCTTCTTTAACTTCGCTATCGGGCAACTGCTTAAGGACATCCCGGAGGCCGACCTGCGCCGACTGCTACAGATCGAGAACCTGAACGAAACCGGGAAACTGGTCGTCGAGCGCGTCATTGAAAACGCTGCGAAATATCATGGCGACAAGGACTACCGCAAGATCGTTGATGATATTTTGGAACAACAGGCCAGGGAGTCGCAGTGATGGCGATCAACTACACCATTCAAGCGCAGGTCGTTGACATTACGACCGACACACCTAAGACTGAGGATGTGTTTCTTGTTGACACCAATGTCTGGTATTGGATGACGTATCCGAACGCGATATCGTTTATTCCCAGCCAATTATCCGAGTACCCTGGGTATCTGAACAAGGCCTTGGGTATTCATTCAAGGATTCATCATTCCGGCCTTTCACTGGCAGAGCTTGCCCACCTCATCGAAAGGACCGAGCGAGAGATTTATGAAAAAACGGTCGGCCAAATCAAGCCTAAAGAATACCGCCACAACCTTGCCGCTGAAAGGTCCCGTGTCTTTTCAGAGATCCAGGCCGCCTGGGGCCAAGTCACAGCCCTTGCTGATCCCCTGACGGTAACCATTGATGGGCATACCACCGCTGCCGCCTTGAACCGTTTCAAAACCGAAAAGGTTGATGGCTATGACCTTTTTATTTTGGAATCCATGAAGAACCATGGTGTGGTGCAGGTGATTACCGATGACGGCGACTTTGCCACAGTTCCCGGCATTCAGGTCTTCACCGCCAACCGAAACGTCATAAATGCAGCACGCAGTCAAGGTAAGCTGATAATTCGGTAATAAAGTAATGTAGAAAAAGGGGCGAAATAAAAGTCTATAACTGGCCAGTAAGCTCGAACATCAAGCTAAATATGGCCACCGGTTAAACAGCGCACGGACGGGTAACTGTCTCCACCTTGACAACCGGCGCCCTGGGTGATAATTTCGCCTTTCTTTTATCATGCTTAAATTGGCGGAGGGCGATCTGTGACCTTTCAAGAACTTATATTATCCCTTCAAAAATACTGGGCTGACAAAGGCTGTCTGATACAGCAGCCCTATGACCTTGAGGTTGGGGCCGGGACATTTCACTCGGCAACATTGCTTCGGGCATTGGGTCCGGAGCCCTGGTCCGCGGCGTATGTGCAGCCTTCAAGACGGCCAACGGACGGCAGATACGGAGAAAATCCCAACCGGCTCGGGCATTATTATCAGTTCCAGGTCATTATAAAACCCTCCCCCATTGACGTACAGGACCTTTATCTTGGCAGCCTTGTCGCCCTGGGGATCAATCCCCTTGATCATGACATCCGTTTTGTGGAAGACGACTGGGAATCGCCCACCCTTGGCGCCTCCGGCCTGGGTTGGGAGGTCTGGCTTGACGGTATGGAGATCACCCAGTTTACCTATTTTCAGCAGGCAGGCAGCATCAGGCTTGATCCGATTTCAGTTGAAATAACATATGGACTTGAGAGGATCTGCATGTACCTGCAGGAAAAGGAAAGTGTCTATGACCTTGCCTGGAACGATAGGTTGACCTATGGGGATGTCCACAAAAAGGGCGAATGGGAACTGTCTGTATATAACTTTGAACTGGCCGATGTGGAAAAACTCTTAAAACTGTTCGGTATGTATGAGGCGGAGGCTATCAGCGTCGGCCAAAAGGGGCTGGTTCTTCCTGCCTATGAATATTGTCTTAAGTGCTCTCATGTCTTTAATATCCTGGATGCCAGGGGGGCGATCAGCGTGACGGAGAGGACTCAATATATCGAGCGAATCAGGAACCTGGCCCGTCTTGCCGCAAAAAACTATCTCGCACAGAGGGAGGAGATGGGCTATCCTCTGCTGAACAAATAAATCACGGAATATCACCATGGTTGCTGAATTTTTATTGGAAATAGGGACAGAGGAAATCCCCTCCGGTTATCTGGCAGATGGGCTAAAGGCCTTAAGGCAGTTTGCCCAGGGCTGCCTTGAAGAGAATCGTATAGAAATCGCAGGGGGGATTTACTCATTCGGCACACCCAGGAGGCTTGTCCTTATCGGAAAGGCCATTGCTGAACGACAGGAAGACCTTGTTCATGAGGTAACAGGGCCGCCTAAAAATGTCGCCTATGACAAGGAGGGCAGACCCACAAAGGCGGCCATCGGCTTTGCAACCAGGCAGGGGATAGCTGTTGAAGAGCTGACTTGTATTGAAACACCCAAAGGGGAGTATCTCTTTGCCAAGACCAAGATCCCCGGAAGACCCACCAGGGACATCCTGGCCGAGGCACTGCCTCAGATCCTTTCAAAGATTCCCTGGCCCAAGTCCATGCGTTGGGGGGCCATTAACACACTGTTTGTCCGGCCCGTTCATTGGGTATTGGCAATTATTAATGGAGAAGTTATCCCATTTGAATTCGGCGGTGTGCAAACAGGAAATGTCACTTGGGGTCACAGGTTTATGGCGCCTGACCCGGTTCAGATATATAGTGTCCAGGGCTATTTCCAGGCGATGAAGGAATCCTTTGTCCTGGTGGATCAGAAAGAGAGGGAAGAGGTGGCGCAAAAAGCGGCTGGGCTTGCGGCCTCGGCCGTGGGCGGAGTCCCTGTAGAGGATGTGGAACTCACAGCCACTGTGGCCAATCTGGTCGAATATCCCTCTGCGGTCTGCGGTGATTTTGATAAGGAGTTTTTGAATCTGCCAGATCCTGTCCTTATCACCGTGATGAAAAAACACCAGCGATACTTTGCTGTATATGATTCAGACTTAAGACTGATGCCAAATTTTGTGGCCATAAACAACACCGTTGCGAGGGACGAATCCGTAGTAAAAAAGGGCCATGAGAGGGTCCTGCGGGCAAGACTTTCAGATGCGGCGTTCTTTTTTAGGGAAGACCTTAAACGGCCCCTAGCGGAAAGGATCGAGGATCTCAAGGGCGTAATATACCAGGCGGATTTGGGCACTTCCTTTGCCAAGATTCAGCGTTCTGGGGGCCTTGCCGAATACCTGGCCCAGTTGTTTATTCCGGAAAAAATTGAGGATGTTAAGACGGCATCGCTACTGTGTAAATGTGATCTGGTTACCCATATGGTCACGGAGTTTCCCGAATTGCAAGGGGTGATGGGAAAAGAATATGCCCGTATGGAAGGATATCCTGAGGAGGTCTGTAATGCAGTACATGAACACTATCTTCCTGAAAGGGCGGGGGGGGTGCTTCCTTCCTCAGCCGTAGGGGCCGTGTTAGGCCTGGCCGATCGTATGGACACGATTACAGGCTGCTTTGCCGTAGGCCTTATACCAACCGGTAATACCGACCCGTTTGCGCTCCGAAGACATGCGCTTGCAATCGTCCACATTCTTGAAGAAAGGGGATGGGACCTGTCTCTTACCGCATTTATTGACAAGGCCGTATCGATTTTGGGTGGTGATGTCCGGTTTGACGCAGACCGGGTATCCAAAGGTGTTCTGGAATTCTTCAGGGAACGCTTCAGGAATATGCTCATAAGATCAGGCTATGAGTCCGACCCTATTGAGGCGGTTATATCTGTAAGCTTTGATCGTATATGCGGACTTCGTCGGCGAATTGATCAGTTGAAGAAATTTGCATCCGAATCAGCAGAGTTTCAGACTCTGACTTTGACATTCAAGAGGGTGAGTAACATCCTAAAGAAACAGCAGCAATCATTTGATGTATCACCTGTACTGTTTCGGGAGGATTGTGAGACATCTTTGTGGGATGCGTATCAGACTGTAAAGGATGATGTCTACAATTGCATGGAAAATGCGAGATATTTCGACGCTTATAACCTGCTTGCAGGTCTCAGGAGACCTGTAGATGAATTCTTTGACGGTGTAGAAGTCCTGACAAAGTCTGATGATCAATTGAGGCAAAACAGGGTGGGTCTTTTACAGAACCTGTCAGGGCTGTTTTTGGGTGTTGCTGATTTTTCGAAATTTTCTGTTTAGGGTATATTGTTGTTAGCTCTCAGCTAAATGATGATAGATTAATAACATGAATGAAAATGGGAATTGCTATTATACCTTATGGCAATTCCCATTTTCATAACTAATGGCCAACGGCTAATAGCTAAATTGTCAGATCTCATTTGCCGCAACCCAGCCTTCATGGATTGCCTCATATATAAACCGCGCCTGGACGCAATCACCGATGGGACGAACCTGTTTTACTTTTCCCTTTAAAGCGTTGCTCAATCTCTTATCAGGCTCAAACCCCCTGCATACGACTATGCTGTCTGCCTTGAATTCTCGTTCCTTTCCTTCTTTGTCAGTGGATATTATCCCATGATCAGTTATTTCCTTGGGAAGCAGGCAGAGATTGATTCCTACTTTATTCTCCTTCAACTGCTCCATCAAGGCCAACCGGTTGGGGTAATTATCGCCCCCTATCTCGTATTCTCCAGCATAACAGCCTTCAGGGGCGGTTATGGTGACTTTCTTTCCCTTTTTGGCCTGACTTAAGGCGATCTCACAGGCCAGGACCCCACCACCTACAACAACAATGGTATTTCCCAGATCTTTATCTTTTCCTCCTGTAACATCAAGGGCCTCGTATACATGGAGTTTATCAATTCCCGGGATATCAAGTTTTATCGAAATGGCACCGTTTGCGACAATCACTGCATCAAAACCACCTGCTGCGATGCTGTTGACCGTCGCTTCCTTCCTCACTATTTTGACATCAAGCTTTTTCATCTGGGTTTGGTAATATTCAATCAGATTCGGGATATCTCTTTTTAAATCTGTATCCCAGCTTGCCTCTATAAGGGCGCCTCCCAGCCGCCTTTTTTCATATAAGGTAACGTCGTGTCCACGAATGGCTGCAAGTCTTGCAGCCTCCATTCCGCCGGGACCTCCGCCAATGATTGCCACCCTCTTTTTTTCTTTAAGAGGAGCAATAACCCGTATGGTCTCAAAGCCCATACGTGGGTTTACAGCGCATGAGGTCGCCCTGGAAAACCCGATGGTTCTTCTAAGACACCCGTCATTACACCTTATGCAGGGGATAATATCCTCAGGCCTTCCTTCTTCAATCTTTCTGGCCCAGGAGGGGTCTGCCAGGGCAGGACGCCCAAGTGCAATGAAATCGGCCCTGCCGTCCCTCAGAATTTCTTCGGCAAAGGCGGGCGTTGTGATACCGCCAGTGGCGATAATCGGGACTTTGACCCCGGCCTTTTTCTTTACAGTCTCAGCAAGATATACATTAAATCCGTGCTTGAGATAGGTGGGTGTAGCAAGTTTATCCAGATATATATCAGTGCCACCTGATACATGAATGGCATCAACCCCTGCTTCCTCCAGCTTTTTGGCAAAAATAATTGCTTCATCTATTGTAATCGGCGAATCCGGGGCGTAGTCGGTCCCATTTATCCGAACCGTTACAGGAAAATCGGCCCCCACACGCTGCCGGACAGCACTTACCACTTCAATGGGAAACCTCATGCGGTTTTCAAGTGATCCCCCGTACTCATCGTCCCTTTTGTTGGCGTGGGTAGAAAGAAATTCTGTAAGCAGATAGCCGTGGGCAACATGAATATCAACCATGTCGAATCCAGCCTTTTTTACCCTCTCTGCGGCTGATGCAAAGGCATTTATTTGTTCAAAAATTTGTTCCCTGGTCATTCCTGTTATGGGTAGAGGCGGCAACGGACCCATTAGCGACAGATCATGAAACCCGTCTGAGGGCCCAAGCCACGGGGCTATGGGTAAAAACTTCATGGCGCCTGCATGTGCGATCTGTACTGCACACTTGACACCCTGGTCATGAATGGTCTGGGCAAGGATGGCAAAGCCCGGGACGCACTCATCATCGTAGATCCCCAGTTGGCCGTGGGCGGATTTACTCCCGACTTGATCAACATATGAATATTCAATGGTGATCAGGCCGGATCCACCCCTGGCCTTTTCAGTATAGAATGCAATGGTCCTAGGTGTGACAGATCCATCTCTGTCAGCAAAACCTGTCCAAAGGGGGGCAGTGATTATCCTGTTTTTTAATTCAACATTTCCAATATAACAGACTGACATCAGGTTAGGGAAGTTGCTTGTCATTATAACCTCTTTAACTAAAATTATAAGAAACCCTTACGCCTCTTGTGGCTTTATGTTTAAAACAGGCAAAAAGCTCTATTGAATTGTATAACAGCCGTCAACGACCATTGCGTGGCCGGTGCAGTATGAGGCCGCATCGGAACACAGCCACAGTACCGCATTTGCTATTTCGTTTGGTTGGGCAAATCTGCCTATCGGCGTAGCCAGAAGGAGTCCTTCAAAAACAGCTGGCATGTTTTTTTTGAGATTATCAAATATAGGAGTTTCAGTATTGCCGGGACACAAAGCATTTATGCGTATGTTATCCCTTACATAGGCAAGGGCTGCGGACCTGGTCAGTCCTATTACGGCATGTTTACTGGAGACATAGGCTGCACTGTCTCCATGAGCAACCACACCCATTGTAGATGATGTGTTGACTATTGCTCCTCCTCCCTGTTTTATCATTCGGGGTATTTCATACTTCATACAAAGAAATATCCCTGTCAGATTAACACCCATCACCCTGTTCCATTCTTCAAAACTACAGTCAGCCACCTTGGTGGAGTTTCCCGTAATACCCGCGTTATTATGTGCGCAATCAAGGCGTCCGTATTTTTTTATTATGGCATTAATAAGGGCTTCGACCTCGGGTGGTTTAGAAACGTCAGTCTTCACAAAGATAGCCTCTCCCCCGGCTTTGTCAATTGCTGTGACAGTCTCTATCCCGCCCTCTTCCGAGATATCTGAAACCACAACCTTTGCGCCCTGCGCAGCAAATGCCACGGCTGACGCGCGCCCTATGCCGGACCCGGCGCCTGTAACCAATGCGACCTTTCCTTTAAACTGCATATTCATCGCTTCCTTATATTAATTGTAATAAATAAACTCATATATGGGGCATCGCACATTTGTGTGGGTGACCCCAATATGTTGTGGTC
>LT984854.1:1328902-1332736 GCA_900258555.1 uncultured Desulfobacterium sp.
ATGGGCACCCAGTTGATAACGTCGCATAGCGACATGTATTAACTTTTCTTCGCCTAAAGGCGAGGGATTTCAACCATCCCTGAAAGGGACATTAAATAGTTGTGTGTAATAATTTTCTATAAACGGCACACATCTTGAATAAATAGTGTTACAGTGGGTAAGTTGGATAAGGATGTTCAAACACAATTTTGAAATTTTAACTGTGAGCTCTGAAGTTAAATAGTTAATATAATTTTAATATGTTATAGGAAAGTTGCTATCCCATTCACAGGGACTAATGGGAGGGAAAAATGGCTCAAAAAACCAGTAATGCGCTCCACCATCATCTGACAGCAGTTAAAGAGGGAAAACGCCGCTTTGAAAACGCCTTCCAGGGCGTGTCCAGGATGATCTTGGGAAACCAGATTGAAAAAATCACCGTTCACGGCACAACCACATATAATTTCAAGATATTTGGAAGCGGCAGAAAGCATGTGATCGGTATGTACGATGAGATCAACAGTTTTGTATCTTTTGTCAAAGATGCTGCCGAAGGTGGTTCTTCCAAGGAAATGGCCTATGTCCTTGTGGGAGAACCTGGCAATGGGAAGACCTTCTTTGTGGAATTCCTTTGCAACAAATACCGGGAATTCCTTTTAAGGGAGGAAAACAGGAAGTATACATTCAGGTTCACCAACCTCGGCTCTATCGGGACCTATGGCAGAATCAATGTTATTGAATCGCAGACATATGAAGACCCCATGATCCTGGCCATGAACATGTTTGATGCCCAGGCCGAAAATCAACAGTATCTTGAAAAACGCTGCGGGTTTTCCGAACAGGCCGTAGAAAAATTTTATGAAAACTACAGACCCCTGGGCGCATGCAGCGGGTATATCTGGAATGACATCCGCAATTACACCAATGGAAATATTGATGAGATGCTTAAATTTGTCGAGATCGTCCCGGTTCCTTTAACAGAAAGCCTTGGCACTGTGACAGGAAAATATCCGGCAAAAGACAAGATTACATCCTCGGCAGTGGACCTGTTGGGGGAAGAATCCATCCAGCGTCTACTACATATCACCGACACAAACAATCCATACCGTTTTGACCTAAGACGCGGGGCACTTGCCCGTGTCGCAGGCGGAGGCATTCATTTCAGTGATGAGATCTTCAAAAACAAAAAAGACCTTGTCCAGGTCTACCTGGGCGTCATCCAGAACCGCAATATCGAGATAGACGGTTTTAAATGGCCGATAGACACCCTGATAATCGCAACAAGCAACAATTCAGAATTCAACCGCTTCCTTGCTGAAAAGGAAGAGGCCCCGATTGTGGACAGGTGCAGGATCTGTTATGTGTCGCACAATACAGACTATAAGCTCCAAAAAGACCTCACTTCCTATGCAATCGGTGGGGACACAAAGACAGCGCTTAACAGGGAAAACCTGCATACTGATCCCAACCTGAATTACGCGGCATCTGTGGCCGTGGTGCTCACGCGTCTGCCGCGCTCGGAAAAGCTCACACCCATTGAAACCATGAAGCTTTCAGCAGGAGAGGTGGCCGGGGAAAAAAGCATCAAGACCCTTGCAGAGGTCATTGACATGTTAAGCCAGGACCCGGACATTACCAAACGTTTTGGACAAAAGGGCCTTGGCCAGAGGAACCTTGGAAGGGCGGTTCAGCTCCTGGTGGAAAGCTCTGAGACCAATGAGGGCCTGTGCATGTTCGCCTACGACATTTTTAAGACACTTGAAAGGGTGATACTCGATTATGTGACGGATGCAAATGACAGGGCCAAATACCTGGAGGATATCAAGACCGCTAAGGGCCTGTATCGCGAGCGCATAATGACTGAGATGTTCAATGCCTATATGGATGAACCACTGGCCATCCGCAAGGATGTGATGAACTATGTGAACATGATCATCGGTATTGACGCGGAAAACCTGGGGCCCGACAAGATGTGGAAGTATAAAGACCCTCAGACCGGAGAGTTAAAGGCCATGAAGATTGATCAACGTTATATAGACAGCGTTGAGGAAAGGCTCGGGCTAAAGACCTCTGAGCAGAGGGAGACATTCAGGACCTCCATAAGAAAAATCTACGGGCAGAAGATCTCCGTGAATTCCAATTATGATTTTATGGATAATCTTGAACTGGTCAAGGCCGTCACAGATGTCCGGCTTAAGTCTGATATCGCAGGGGCTGGAAGCCTGATAGGGGCACTGGCCAACCGTACAAACGAAGAAAACCAGAAGCTCTACGACCGGATGATCACAACCATGCTGACCAAACTCAATTATTGCAGGACGTGCGCCCAGAAGACCATTGAATATTTCTGCACCCAGGAGGATGAGAAGTAATCTCAAAAAATGGATTCCAGACTCCAAGATTACTTTCGTAAGATAAAAGAGGCCGGCCTGACTGCTGAACAGGAGGAGAAGATCCTCCTTGAGCTCAACTTTCAGGGCGACCATGATATATCCTATGATCCTGTCAATGTTGCGGTCCCCCCGGTCAGCGGGTCTGAAGACATGGGCAGGAATCTTTATCAATATGATGATATGTCCGTGCTCCAGGACATGGGGCCGGTCAAGTCTCCCTATATCAACTGCCTGAGCTCTGTTGATGACCTCCTTGAAAGAGATAAAAAAAGGGAGGAGGACGGATTTCCGCGAAAGATACGTGTGGGCAGGCTGATAAAGCCCGGCAAGGGCGGCAAGGAAAAGATTGTTGTTGTACCTACAACGGTCGAGGAAAAATTTCTCCATGACATCATCAGGCCCCCAAAAGAAGAAGGTGAATCCGGAGGCTCAGGAGAGGGAGAGGAAGGCGATGTCATTGCCGAGCAACCTGTTCGTGAACAGGAGGGATCAGGCGCAGGACCTGGGAGCGGTGACGGCGCAGCCCATGAAATGGAGTCAAGCGCCTATGACCTAGGCAGGATACTCACCGAGCAATTTGAACTGCCCAATCTCAAAGATAAGGGGAAAAAGAGGTCCCTTACCCGTTACACATATGACATGACCGACAGACACCAGGGCTTTGGACAGCTCCTGGATAAAAAGGCCACCCTTAGAAAGCTGATAGAGACCAACGTGGCCCTTGGCAATGTCCCTGAAGGGGAGCTTATTGACACCACACGCTTTCTTATCTCTCCCAGTGACAGGATCTACAGGGTGCTCTCCCGGGAGATGGACTATGAGTCTCAGGCCATGGTGTTTTTTCTGCGTGACTACTCGGGCTCAATGGCGGGAAAGGCCACCGAACTTGTGGTGTCACAGCATGTCCTTATCTACAGTTGGATACTTTATCAGTATGCCAGACAGGTGGAGACCCGTTTTATACTGCACGATACTGAGGCCAAGGAGGTCCCTGATTTCTATGTATATTACAATTCCAAGGTCGCAGGCGGCACCAAGGTGGCATCATCATACAGGCTGGTAAATGAAATCGTAGAAAAGGAAAACATTGCACAGGATTACAATATCTACATCTTTCACGGAACAGACGGCGATGATTGGGACACCGAGGGTAAGGAGACGATACCGGAGTTGAAAAAGATGCTCACCTATGCCAGCAGGGTAGGGATAACAATCGCCCAGAGTTCAACAGGCTCCGGCAATAAGACAGAGGTGGAAAAATACCTGCGCAGCTCAGGTCTGCTCAATGAAAAACCTGACCTGTTTAGGATGGATGTAATACAGGATAATGCTGATGAACCCAGACTTATTGAGGGTATTAAAAAACTGGGGCATCGCACATTTGTGTGGGTGACCCCAATATGTTGTGGTCATGCATTGATGACCTGGAATGCCGCTGGTTTTCTTCTCGGATAGAGATCAA
>LT984854.1:1337541-1341152 GCA_900258555.1 uncultured Desulfobacterium sp.
GGCGTCATCGCCTTAAAACTACGCTAACTCATTCCGGTCAGAAAAACAATAATCCGACCACAACATATTGGGGGCACCCACACAAATGTGCGATGCGGCAGAATTATTTATCCTCCCACGCCTGGCGAGGCAATTGGCCACCGGCTGAGTTCAGTAAAGCGAAGGCCAACCTTGGGAGACCGATGTGTCTCCTCTTTTAGGTACATTTTAAGATTCCTTTAAGAAGAAAAGTCAGTTAGGCGTTACCACGAATGATATGATATGGATAATACAGATTTTATGGCATCGGGTCAAGGAAGTCTTCTAAAACCTTCTTTCTAGATAACTTCCTGATTAATCCTCTGCCACAGATTTGATGATGAAAGTCTCTTGTCGTCCAGTACAAGGGCAGGAACAGCGCCGATCAGGGAGTTTGTGATCAACACCTGATCGGTCCTAAAGATGTCCTCTGCAATTACCGTCTTCTTGATAATCTCATAACCCCATTCTGAGAGGAGCCTGCATATCACGGCCTCCATTATCCCAGGCAACACATGAGGTGATATCGGGACTGTAACGGTGCGGCCCTTTATTATCAGGATATTTCCCGTGTTTGTCTCTGATACTGTCCCATCCGGATTCATGATCAGGGCCTCATCCGCCCCATTATCCTTTGCCCATCTGCCTGCCAGAAAATAATACAGGTAGTTTAAGGTCTTGTGATCTGCAAGAGGCGTCTGGCGGGGTTCAGGATATGTCACTAGATTGAGGCCGGGTTTTTCCATCGCGGTCAGGCGGTGGACATAGGGCCTTGCCATAACGATAATGCTGTTGTTAAACGGGGGGAGGTCTCTATCTCCCCTTGTCGCCATTATCTTTACTGCTGCTGTCTTTCCGTTCAGGTGGTTGGCCTCAATTACCTGATCAATAATCACATCCCATGTCAGATCCGGTGGGTTACTGAAAAACAGACCCCTCCAGGCCCGGTTAAATCTTTCTATATGTCGGTCAAGGTAACACACGCCTGAACTTCCCACTCGTATTGTCTCAAAAAAACCATATCCATATTGTACGCCCTGGTCAGTAACAGGGATAGCAACCTGGTCAATAGGCCTTAATGCACCGTTTATCCAGGCAAACGACATGTCCTTTGATCCTTTATCGTCTCCCTTAAAGACCTCCATCAGTGTCCGTCCTTTGTGCAGTGTCTCGTCAAATTCATCTTCGGCTATGGAATCAATGACAATCCCTCCACCTGCGGAATAGACTGCCTTGCCATTTAGGATTGTGGCTGTTCTGATTGCGATTGAAAGGTCTATTGTATCGTGGAAGCTTATATAACCGATGGCGCCTGTGTAAACATGGCGGCTGTTTGGTTCAAGCTCATCTATTATTTCCATGGCCCGAATTTTTGGGCAGCCTGTGATGGAGCCCCCTGGAAAGATTGCCCTTATGAGATCTACAGAGTCCCGGCCCCTGTCCAATGAGCCTTCTACAACTGAGATGAGATGATATACATTCTGGTAGGCCTCAAGCCGCTTGTGTTCCGCAACACGGACTGAGCCTGAAGCGCATACCTTTCCTATATCATTTCGCAACAAATCCACTATCATTGAAAGCTCAGCATCATCTTTCCTGCTCTCCAATAGTTCCGTGCGCAATCGGTCATCTTCAGCAGGCGTCTTTCCCCTGGGCCGTGTGCCCTTGATAGGCCTTGTTTCCACTCTATCTCCTGCCCTGAGTATGAAACGTTCGGGAGAGGTGGAGACGATCTGGTGGTCTCCTGCCTGAATGAATGCAAAAAACGGGGCCGGGTTGTTGCTGTAAAGGGACTTAAACAGGTTGTATGGATCGCCATCAAAGTCCATCTGGAAGCGCTGGGACATATTGACCTGGTAGACATGGCCTGAAAGTATATATTCCTTTATCTTTTCTAATGCCTCCAGATAAGCAACTCTTTCAATATTAGATTTAAAGCCCTCTGCGCGCCCCCTATATTGCCTTTGTCCCGGAACAGGTGAGTTAATGGTCCTTTGAAACGCCTCTATTTCATCATCCAAATCGCTTTTACGGCCTGGCAGCATCCGTTTGATCACACTCAGGCTGGTCTTTTCCGTGAGTTTGTCGTGGATTACCACTACTGAAGGGGCAAAGAGGCAAATGTGGGGGAGACAGAGATCATCTACAGTTGTCCGGGGCAGTTGTTCAAGGTTGTCTTTCAGGTCATAGGAAAGATAGCCGAAGAGTCCGGCTGCTATGGGTAAAGGTTGTTCACAGGTGATATTTCTGCTGTTACACTGAAAATCATTTAATAATGCGCGGAGGATATCAAAGGGATCGGCCTTGATTTCAATGACATGATCACCGACTGTAATTGTCAGGTCATGGCCCCTGCCGCGAAATGTAAGCCACGGTCTTATGGCCAGAATATGGTGTCTTGCGCAGTCAAGGTCTCCGCCGCTTATCAGGGCGACAGTACCGGTCTCAGACGAAAACCGTTCGGCAATATCAATAAAAGGTTCATGGAGGATGATCTCCTGCACGTGGATGTTACTTATATCACCTGTAAGGGACTTGATTTCATCCATGATTATAAACCCCGTAACGGTCCAAGTCTCAAAAAGTTTTCTATTAACATAAAGCCGTATTCGGTAAGAAAGCTTTCGGGATGAAACTGGACCCCGTGCAGGGGAAGTTTCGGGTGAGACAATCCCATGATCACCCCATCATCACTGTGGCCTGTCTCAATAAGGCCATTCGGCCCTCTTCTGACCATCAGGGAATGATAACGGGCTGCAACAAAAGGTGAGGGAACGCCTTTAAACAGACATTGACTGTTATGCCTTATCTTGCTGGTCTTTCCGTGCATGGGCACAGGGGCGCGCACAGTCGAGCCCCCGAACGCCTCGTTCATACACTGCATGCCCAGGCACACCCCAAGGATAGGGACCCTGTTGCAAAAGGCCCTTATCAGATGGGTAGATATCCCGGCATGGGCCGGGTCCTTCGGGCCTGGACTTATGAGCACATAATCGGGATTTATGTCTGCTACGCCGCCCAGGGTTATCTTATCACTTCTGTGTACCTCAATAATAAGGTTGTAGCGCATGAACATCTGCACAAGGTTGTATGTAAAGGAGTCGTAATTATCAATGACGAGAAGTTTTGCCAAAACAGTATCCTCGGTATCTTAAAACAAAAAAGCCACCCGACAGAGTCTGGATGGCCTTTGCCTATTGCATAACTCAATAATAAATAAAAGATTACTTCAACTATCTAATGCCGCCACACAAGTCAAGGGTATTTGTAACTACTCAGCTAGGAGGCTGTCCGAGAATGCCCTTTTTCCTAAACTCTTTGTTATGCCCGAAAAAATTATCCTCCACATATCAACCACATGCCTCCGGTAATTTTTTCTGGCATGCCTCGATTTTGGAAAAAATTGCTATTCTCGGACAGCACTCCTAGTGCTACCCTATTTCACTTGACATTCTGGTTGAATTGATAAAATTACCTATACAATATAACAAGTGAGGTAGTGTAAAATCTTTTGTGTAAAATTATAACTTGTCGAAAAAAAGGCGCTTTTCCTTTATAAGGGTTTTACGACAAACCAATTAAAAAAAGGAGAA
>LT984854.1:1342417-1350859 GCA_900258555.1 uncultured Desulfobacterium sp.
TGCACATCTCCTTCACAAGACTACCTTTTTGGGCTTTGCAAGAAAAACACTGTCAAGTCTTTTTTTTAACTTTTGTGGAAGATTCACTGAATAGTTACTGATCGTTATGTATATAACATCAAGGAAAAATCTCTTGATCCTTTTTTAAAAAACGAAAACTTCCGAAGGGCCATAAAGGACTGTGATAAAGAGGATTTCAGGACTTATGACAGAAGGATCAGGGACGAGGTTTCATACCTGATGAACAATCTGTGCAAGAAATACAGTTACACCCAGCAGGGTGCACAGGAAGTCTGTATATATGTCATTGACAATAATCTGGCAAAACAGTTTGAGCAGCCGGCCGGGTCATAATCCCTCCTTTATTGCCTCAAAGATCCCGGTATTTTACCAGGAGCCCTCCTAGTTTATTGTTTCTCACTAAAAGCGGAGGACACCCCGAAATCAACATTTTGACGTTATTAACCTTTTCCGCCGTATACGAATCTTGCTGTTTTACCTAAAACAAGGTCAGTATCTGTTTTAAAAAATAATTTAAAAATAAAATTGCTGTATTCTCTTGACTTCAGCATTATTTTCGTGTTCAATGCGCTGAATTAATGTAATCTTTCCTCTGTCATATGATCTTCACGGGATAAGCTGGATATTTAAGGGATGGGAAAATTGGTATATATGCCCTTTTAACATCTGATTTTCCGGTGACGGTGGGAATTGAATCTTTAAATTATTTTGGGGGATTATCTGATGAAGATTGGAAAGATCGAAAAAAGGGTGCCAATACCGGAAGTCCATTCCAAGGTGAGTTTCCCTTGGCCCGCTATGGAGGTGGGGGATTCGATATTGGTCAAGGCAGTGCAGGGTGAAGAAGTTGACAGTTTAAAGCGTAAGGTAAAGGGATCGGCGCGATACTACGGCCTGAAGACTGGCAAGCGCTTCAGGTCTCTGATCAGCCGTGAAGAGGAAGGGGTCAGGGTCTGGAGGATCAATTAGTCATGCCCCACTGTTTCAGGGCTGACCTTTTTGATCATTGTGTTGCGCACTATGCAGAAAAGGTCAGCCTTGTTCCCACCATGTTGAGGATAAAACTTTCCGGCATCTGTCTTTCAATCTGCATCACAGCGTTCCTGCCCGTGCAGTGGGTCGGTACCACATAGGTCGGCTGTATTTCTTCGATACATCGAACTGTCGGCCCTATTACCGGCGCCATATGTGGTCCTGTCAAGTGAAAGCCTCCCATGATAACAAATACCTTGGTGACGCCTGTAATCTCTCTGGCATAATTGACCGTGTTTATGATCCCGGAATGGGCGCATCCGGAAAGGATTACAAGGCCCCTGCCCCTGACATTGGCAACAATGGATGTATCGTCCGGGATATCGTCTACTATCTCTTTGCCGTCTTTCATATAAATCAGATTTGGAGCACCCTTCTCAAAGTCAGTCCTCCGTGGGATGCCTCCCAGGAAAACGATGTCGCCGTCAAGAAGGGGCCTTGGCCCTTGGGTTTCTATAACTGAAACACCTGCTTCGGAGGCCTTTTGCCTCGTAAATTCAGGAAACTTTACCTTTCGGCCTTCGCCAACTATTGAATATCGAGGACCTCTGAATACATCGGGATGGACAATAAGCTCGATTTCCTTCCTTCCGGCCCGGCGTATCAACTCTGAAAGGCCGCCCACGTGGTCCAGGTGACCATGGGAAAGGGCAGTAACCTCCACATCACTCAGGTCAACCCCAAGGGCATCGGCATTAAATGCTGCCCCCATGGCGGAAAACCCGAAATCAAATAGGATCTTCCGTGATTGATTGCCCCGCGATACCGTTACAAGGGATGAAAAGCCATGTTCAGCAAGGAGGGAGTTTTTTATCTCCCCTTCCTTTACCGGCATTGCCCTTTCAACTATATCGCTATTGTCCCGCATGACCAAATCAATATAGTTGTCCTGAAGGGTCAGAATCTCTATTTTTTCTATTTCATTAGGTATAATTTTCATTGCTCTGAGTTCCTTTAAGTTTACCGGAAAAAGGGATTTGTCATGCGCTCCCTTCCGATGGTGCTGTTCGGGCCGTGGCCAGGGTAGACCCTTAGCTCATCACCCAAGGGAAAGATTTTTTGCTTAACCCCCTGCACCAGCAGATTATGATCGCCTCCAGGAAAGTCGGTCCTTCCCACTGAACCTGCGAATAGGGTATCGCCTGTGAATACGGCACCTGGGGCGTGGAAACAAACACCGCCCGGGGAGTGGCCCGGCGTGTGTATTACAATGACGTTGAAATAGCCAAGGTGTACCTTTTGGCCGTCCGACAGATAGCCATCCGGCGGGAAATCAAGGCCTCTTGCGTCAAGCTCGTGTATCCAAACCGGCGCCTTTGTGATGTCTCTAAGCTCCTTCACGCCGCCTATATGGTCAAAATGAAAATGGGTAAGAAGAATATAGCGGATACTGAGTTCCAGATGAATTGTCTCCTTTATGATCCTGAGGACCTCCCCTCCCGGATCAATAATCAGGCCTTCCCGAGTATGCTCACATCCCAATATGTAACAGTTTGATTGTAAGGGATCAATCACCAGTTTTCTAAGCATATCAGCCTTTCCCGCGTCTCTACCTGTATTCGCCTTTGTCCTTTTCCGTCAGGAGATAATTTCCCTGCGTTCAATTCAGTTAATGCCGGAGGCTAACATCAGGCATTTGATTTTATCAAGAATTAAGTGAGAAAATATGATCGCCATAGAAAGTGACATCCTCAACTCTTAACTCCCGTTTGCTGAAATTTCCATATGGTACAACGCAACCCGGATGCCGGGACGTTCAGCAGGCATGGTCTCTTAATCAGACGCCCCCGAATCGGTTTCTCATACGGTTGACCAGGATATGGGCCTGGCGGATCGGCTCAGGTATCCTGTAGACCCTTACGCAATTGAGCGTCATGTCCACGGCTTCTTTAATCGTGACCCTGTATCCCGGCGAAACAAACAGGGGTCTTACCCGGTTTCTTGTCCTGACCACCGAACCCACTTGCCTGCCTTGATAGATAAGGGGGCTTTGGCTGCCTTTTTGTGGTCCCAGCTCGGAATATTCTCCAACCAGACGTGACTTGGCGCAACCAATAGTCGGCTTTTCAATTATGAGTCCAAGGTGAGATGCAAGGCCCATACCTCGCTGATGTGCTATCCCCTGTCCGTCGCAGAAAAACAGGTCCGGTTCATGTTCGAGCAGGCATATGACTTCAAGAAGGGGCGGGATCTCACGGAAGCTCAGAAGTCCGGGGATATACGGAAAGGAGGCGGTTTGCTTTATCCATTTCTCCTCAATCTTATCAAGACAGGGGTACTTAAGAACGACAACCCCCGCCCAGATGGTGTTTGATTCCTTCGAGTAGGAGACGTCTGCGCCTGCGACAAGGGATATTTCGGGCAGCTTTTCCAGGTGCACCTGCGGGCTTAATGACCGCTGTATCTCAATCGCTTCATGATAGGAGACGTTCCAGGGATGTAACTGACGGATTTTCATATGCGCCAAAGGGGTTCAAGGGTTCGAGAGAGTATTAAATCCTTGACCCCTCAAACCCTCAAGCTATCCCGACAATTCCGGATAACAGTAAACTATATTGGTATTACCCTCCCATCAGCCCTCTTAGTATTTCCACCGCCTTTGGCAGGACTTGGCCTATTTCCTCATCGAATCTCAAATGGGCATGACCATCAAAGGGTGTGTCGCCTTTATTGATAATGACCAGCCTTGCACCTGCACGCAGGGCCTCAAGCGGCATATCCGCTGCGGGGGTCACCACAAGGCTGGAGCCGACTACTATAAACAGGTCGCAACCTTGGGAGTGTTGATATGATAGCATCAGATCCTTTTCAGGTAAGGACTGCCCAAAATCCACAATGCTCTTGATAAGCTGCCCCCCGCACTGGCACGTGGTCAAGCCCAATGAACGGTCAACCTTTGATCCGCACACAGTGCAGCGCATCTTTGAAAGGTTTCCGTGAAGTTCGGCCAGGAGATCCGGCCTTATACCGGATTTCAGGTGGAGGTTGTCCACGTTCTGGGAGATCAGGAACTTCAGCTTTCCCATCTCCTGGAGCTCTGCAATGGCATAGTGGCCGCTGTTGGGTTGCGCGTCCCTCCAGCGCTGCCTTGGTTCTTTTTCAGGGAGTCCCTTATCTCTGCGGGTCCATAGCCCGTCCGGGCCCCTGAAATCCGGAAGCCCGGACTCGGTGCTGATGCCTGCGCCTGTAAAGACAACCAGGTACCGGGCCTCGTAGATCCACTGGGCAAGGGTCTGTATACGTTTATCCAAGGTATCGTTCATAATGAAAGTTGAAGGCGTTAAAGGAGTTCAACAAGTTGAAAAAATCACCCCTTGACTGCCTATCTTTTGGTCATATTACTACACCATTGCTCATTATCAACACAATACATAATAAACTGCCACTGGACTTTTTTAAACGCTCCACTCTCTAAACTTTTATCGCCTTAGGCTAAACAGGGAATTTGTTGACCTTCTTGTCCTTATTATCATATAGTCAGCCGCATAAATTGATTTTTCCGGAAAACAATCAATGCCAGTGAATCCCGACCTATCTGTTGATCTGTTTAATTGTAAGCTAAAGAATCCGACCATCCTTGCATCAGGAATTTTGGGGACCACTCGGGATCTTTTAAAGACCGTATCTTTAAACGGCGCAGGCGCAGTCACCATAAAGTCTATCAGCAAAGAGCCTCGTTACGGGCACCCTAATCCCACAGTGCTTTCATTTGGCCCTGGACTTATCAACGCGGTCGGATATTCAAACCCCGGGATAGAAAAGGCATCAGAGGAGTTTTGTGAACTGGATCAGGTGGGATGTCCGGTCATCGGTTCCTTGATAGGCACAACTGCCGAAGAGTTTATATATGTGGCATCCATTATGGACAAGATGGGGTTTGCAGCGCTTGAGGTCCCTCTTTCCTGCCCCCATACACCCGGTTATGGGAAGATGGGAAATCAGGACAATCCTGAAGAGGTCTCAAGGATTGTCACAGCCATCTGTTCTGCCAGCACCAAGCCCCTGTTTGTAAAACTCCCGCCCCTTGCCTCTGCCGGAAACCTGATCGAGATGGCCCTTGCTGCAAAGGAATCCGGTGCCTATGGCATTACCGCTTCAAACACCATTGGACCCGGTATGCTGATCGACATTGACAGTGCAAAGCCATATCTGGGCTTCGGCATAGGGGGTATTAGCGGACCGGCCTTGAAGCCACTGGCAATAGCAACGGTCTTTGAACTTTACAAGGCTGTGGATATGCCCATTATCGGTACCGGAGGGGTGTCTACGGGACGGGATGCAGTTGAGATGATAATGGCAGGTGCCACGGCGGTCGGTGTTGGAACCGCTGTATTATCCAGGGGGATGTCGGCCTTCAGGGATATTGCGGATGAGATTAAGGAGATCCTTTCTTTAAGGGGTGCAAACAACCTTTCAGAGGTCAGGGGATTGGCCCACAGATGAAAGACCTGCCAAGGACAGTAAAGATTATCAAAAGAACGGTCCATAATAACGATAATGTTACCTTACACCTGGACGCACATATCAGTTATTCGCCAGGACAGTTTCTGATGATCTGGCTGCCCGGCTTAAACGAGAAGCCATTTTCCATAGCAGGCCATGATTCTGACGGGGTTATGGTAACAGTCAGACGCAGGGGCGCATTTTCAGGCAGGCTTGTGGAATTGAAAGAAGGCAGTCTTATAGGCATCCGGGGACCCTATGGCCGGCCTTTTAAGCTGGTCGGGAATTGTTGCATTATTGCCGGTGGAATAGGTCTTGCGTGTTTAGCACCTGTTGCAGATCTTTACAAGGACGCACCAATCCTCTACGGTGAGGACAGGGCCTCCAGCAGGATTTACCAGGAACGTTTCCCAAGTGCATCTTTTTACACAACAGACGGTTCCGCCGGAAAAAAGGGGTTTCCCACAGATGATCTTGAGTCCGTCATACGTGAAAGGGGCTGTGACATGGTATATTGTTGCGGGCCGGAGCCGATGCTCGTAAAAACGGTTAGAATCTGTAACGCCCTTGGTGTTGGATGCCAGGCCTCCATGGAAAGATACATGAAATGCGGAACAGGGGTATGCGGGCAGTGCGCCTGCGGACAGGTTCGTGTCTGCGTGGAGGGCACCGTGTTTCAGGGCAATGAACTGCTTCAAAATCCCGATTTCGGCAGACGCAGACTGGATGCATCGGGTACCTGGCGACCTGTCTGATGGTCGCAGGTTATCAGGAGTATGTGTTGAAGAAGATTAAAAAGGCCTTTATTCCCACCTTGATGCAGGTTGTCTGGATATTGTCCGTTGTCCTTGTGGCATACCTGTCTCTGGCCCCGAAAATACCATTTCCTACAAATATAGAAGGAATAGATAAGGTATATCATTCACTGGCCTACCTGTGGCTGGCAGCCATACCCTTCTTGGGGTTCAGACGCCTGGGCATGGCGCTCATAAGCGCCTTTTTGATGATTCCTTTAGGCATAGCCCTCGAATATGGTCAAAGATTTTTGGCGATGGGACGTTATTTTTCGACGGGTGATATGATCGCCAACCTGATAGGGGTGGTTGCAGGCATTATGCTGGGCATGCTCTTTAAGGCCCGTCTGACCATAGGTTTTCAAGGATAACATTCAACATCGTCTGGTTTATTCAATAGATGAGGAACAGAAGGTCGTCCATGTCTTACGCATGTGGACACATTATCAATAAGGTCAGCTATTGTCCATTCTTTCAGAATTGATTCAGGGCTCGAAAATTGAAAAAGAATTCGACGCAATACTGGAAACTATGGTTGCACTTCCATTTTTTGGACCCCACCCTTGATACGTGGACCAGGGCCGGAAAAATCTCTTTTTCCCTTCGGAGAAAAGGCATTACTATACCAACAACGGATCTTATCATAGCAAGCCTCGCCATTGAATATGGCTGCCATATCTTCACACTGGATCAGCATTTCAAAAAAAATATCTGATATCAAATTGTTTCAAATCTTATAATTAGTGCATAACTGTCTGATATAGTAGCATAAAAGCCCAGACATCCTATTTGAGTTCGAATAACCGCATCATATATTCCACCGGGGTCCGCAGAGAATAAGTCTGTGTCAGTCCGTGTGGGTCTGTGGCCAATCTTCTTAGCCCCCCAACTCAATAAACTCAAGCAACTCAAGTAACAAAAGTCAATAATTCGTCTGTCCCCTTATTTCTTTTTTTAAAAAATTAACCGTTGACATAAATTATGACTATGCTATCGTGACCACATCATGATCACTAAAATAACCACAATAGAGTGTCTGTTATGAAAAAAATTATATCCAAATCAGAATTTAAACCCAAAGCACTTCACTATTTCAGAATCGTGCAAAAGTCGGGGAAAGAATTAATTATCAGTGACCATGGAAGACCCGTTATAAAAATAGTTCCTTATGAAGACAACACGGAAGATATCCTGAAATCACTACGAAATACCGTTAGCGAATATGTTGACCCCACAGAACCTGTTGGATTGGATGATTGGGAAAGTTTAAGATGATTCTATTGGATACACACACTTGGGTATGGTTTGTTAGCAATCCTGAGTTATTGTCTGCAAAGGCCAAGCAAAAAATAGATGATGCGGTTCGTGAAAAGGCAATTCTCATATCCTCAATTAGTGTTTGGGAGGTTGCACTTCTGGTAGCGCGAAAGCGTTTGTCCTTGACCATAGAGTTGGATGATTGGATTGCAAGATCGGAGGGCTTGCCATTTATTTCATTTATACCTATTGACAATCAAATAGCACTTAAATCTGTCCAGCTTCCTCCGCCCCTGCATAATGATCCAGCGGATCGAATCATTATTGCCAGTGCAATAAAAACAGGTGCCACACTCATCACCAAGGATGAAAAAATACAACGCTATCAGGGAGTCAATACACTCTGGTAAAATGGGCCATGCCCATTTCATTCACAGCCTGATCGATTTGTACTGGGAGTAAGTCCGTAGCCGTCCATGTGGGTCTGTGGACAATCATATTAGCATCTCCAACTTAGCAACCCCCATAAACCGTTCGGGACACGGGTCGCGACGGTAACCAGGTCGGGATTACCCAGGGGATGGCTGCCGGCAAGACGGTACACACCGCGGCTTACGACCTCCAGCGTCCCGGAGTCCCTCATAGCATAGAGAGTCCCGGGGTGGATGCCCGCACGAATAGCCTGCACCGTTCGGAGAATTCCGCCATGCTTTTTGAAAACGGCCACCGCCTTATCGAATCGGGAACCGTGGCTGCTTGTGTCCAGAAGTTTCACGATAGAATCACCTTCACTTGTGGTAGTGTCAATTTAATTGTGTAAAATTTGATAGTTCATTTAATTGTTTGAAAAAAGGCAAATTTTTGCGGACTTTTCCTATAGGGTTTGCCCTCCAAT
>LT984854.1:1355804-1362271 GCA_900258555.1 uncultured Desulfobacterium sp.
CCGGCATTTGAATGTGTTTCAGATGGCTACATTTATCCATGTGAATCTTCCCCGGATCGAGTGTCCGGAACATGGGGTTTTGCAGATCATCTCCGGCCTTGGAGAAGATAATTCGGGCATGACTTATGAATTCGAGAGCCTTGTCCTGGATCTGGAGCAAGAGTGCAGTATTGAGAGTGTTTGTCGTTTGCTGGATATGAACTGGCATCCTTGCTGGGGGGTAATGAAGAGGGCGGTTGAGCGCGGCATAGAGAGAAAGGCGCATAGGATTCCGGAACGGATCGGGGTTGACGAGAAATCCTTCTCGAAAGGACATCGTTACGAAACGCTGGTCTATGATATAGACTCTGCTACGGTTGACTATGTAGGGGACAAGCGAGATCAGAACAGTCTTGAGGAATACTATAAGCAGTTTAGCCTTGAGCAACGAGAGAAGGTAAAATCCGTTGCGATGGATATGTGGGACCCCTACATTGCGGCTACCAAGGCCTACATNCCTGAAGCGGAGAAAAAGATTACCTTCGATCGATATCATGTCATGCGCCTCGTGGTAGACGCGGTGGATAAGGTTCGCAAGCAAGAGCATCGGGCCTTGATGGAAGAGGGCAATAACATTCTGAAGGGGACCAAGTATCTGTGGTTATGGAACGAAGAAAACATCCCGCCATATCGCTGGACTGAATTTGAACACCTCCGTTCACTGGATCTCAAGGTCTGTCGTGCTCGCGCTATCAAAGACAACCTCCGTAACCTCTGGAACTATCATAAAGAAGGTTGGATGAGGAGATACTTCTCTCGCTGGTATTTCTGGGCCACGCACTCTCGGCTGGGCCCGATAGTCAAGGCTGCAAAGAGCCTTAAATCTCATATTGACAATATCGTAACCTATGCCAGACACCGGATAACCAATGCCTTGGGGGAAAGCCTCAACAGCAAGATTGAGAAGGTGAAAAGGCTTGCCTGCGGCTATAGGAATCGGGACCACTACAAGACCGCTATCTACTTTCACTGCGGAGGCCTTGATCTCTATCCGAGAAGAAAACCAGCGGCATTCCAGGTCATCAATGCATGACCACAACATATTGGGGTCACCCACACAAATGTGCGATGCCCCATAATTCTCAATGAAGGAGGTAGACATGGAAAAAAAATACGTTTGCAGACAATGCGGTTTTGCTGTGCGTGAGATTGAAATAGCGGATTATTCTAAACACGATTTTGTTAACAGGGACAAGATCCCACCGGATGAAATACCTGAGTATGATATCAGCAATGACTGTGAAGGCTATGATGAAATAGAAGAGGAGAGGTAGTTTTCTGGTTCAGTCTTCAGTCCAGCCACGTAAGTAATTTCACATGGAGGACCTTTTGATGATTAATAGGAGGAGGACATACAAAGAACTGGAACAGGATATCAGGGACTTAAATAAGAAATTACTTAGATGCGGACGTACGGAAAAACAACTGCGTGAGATTGTAAAGAAGTATCATTCACTGATAGAAACCGCAAGCGATTTGATATGGGAAGTTGATCTGAATGGAGTCTATACGTTTGTAAGTCCCAATGTTAAAATCGTGCTTGGCTATGATGTCGACGAAATGATCGGGGTGAGCTTTTTTAATTTTGTAGCGCCTTCCGATATAGAGCGGACAAAGACTTTTTTTGTGGAAAAATCCGGGCAAATGGAATCCTTTACCAGTTGGAGGTTTATCCAGATTCATAAAAACGGCAGAGAAGTGATAATGGAGGTAAACGGAACCCCTTTCTTTAATGCAGAGGGAAAGTTGATCGGCTGGTGCGGATTTGACAAGGATATAACCGCAAAGGTGGAAGCAGAAGAGGCCTTGCGGGCAAGCGAAAACAAATTCCGTTCCCTGGTTGATACCACCAGCGACTGGGTATGGGAAGTGGACATAAACGGCCTTTATACATATGCGAGCCCGAAGGCAAAAGAATTACTCGGTTTTGATTCCCATGAAATTGTCGGCGAAAAGCTCTTTAAATTCATCACAGATGAAGAGCTTAAGACTACCAGAAGTTTTTTTAAAAGAATGTGCGCCGACCCGAAACCATTTCCAAATTACATAGTCACCCAGATAAGAAAAGACAGGCATCGGGTAATAACAGAAATAAGCGGCGCTCCGGTTTTCGATAATAGCGGAACGTTTTGCGGCTTTTGCGGTTGCAGCAAAGATATTACTGTAAGGACACTCGCCGAAAACGAACTGCGAGAAAGCGAGGAAAGATACCGCAATCTATTTGAAAATACCGAGGCCGGCGTATTTCGCGCAACAATTGATGTGCCTGAATTTATTGCTGTCAACAAAAAATTCGCCGAGATATTCGGCTATTCAACAGATGAGATACTGATAAGGCCAAGTGAATTTAAAATAACAGATTCCAAGGAATTGAACGACCTCTATTGGCTGGTAAGGGAAAAAGGGAGCATTGAAAATTACGAACACGAGACCGTGACAAAAGGCGGTGAAAAAATAACCTGCATAGCCTCAGTAAAGATGTTTCCCCAGCACAATTACGTTGAGGGTATTATTGTTGATATTACCAAGCGTAAAAAGGCGGAAATGGCCTTAAAGGCAAGGGAAGCCGAGTTGGATATTAAAAACCAGAGCCTTGAGGAAATGAACACTGCCTTACGGGTCCTGCTGAATAAAAGAGATGAGGACAAGACTGAACTTGAAGAGAAAGTGATATTAAATATACAAAAATTAATCACCCCTTTTTTGGATAAATTGAAGCTAAGTAAATTGGACTCAAAACAGGCATCCTTTGTGAACATCCTGGAATCCAATCTTAAAGACATTTCCTCTCCATTTTCCCATAGGTTTTCTTCCAAACACCTGAGGTTGACCCCTGCGGAACTACAGATATCAAACCTGATAAAACTGGGTAAAGACTCCAAAGAGATAGCAGAATTGTTGAACCTATCTGTTGCAACCATTGAAACCCATAGAAGAAATATAAGGAATAAATTCGGTCTAAAAAGAACAAAACAAAACCTCAGAACCTACCTTTCAGACCTCCTTAATGAGTAGGTCATATACCCATTTTCTAATCAATTAAATACGGTTGCATTCCATTTCATATCATCCTAAGTTGGGATGGCTTAAGAGAATTTTCTCTTTCGCGGTTCATTTCCCGTAGGGGAAGGCATGGGGCCTTCCCCTACCCCCAAACAGAAAGGAGGGAGATATGAAAAGAAAATGGGCGTGGTTTTCAGGTTTTTGTCTGGCCTTATCCCTTGTTCCGGGTCTCATTGCGGGCTCTTATGCCTATGAGTTGCTGGACGGAAGACTGAAGCTGACCGGTTTTGCAAAAAACGAAACCGGTATAAGGCTAAAGGAGAGGATCTATTATGACACCATATTGTCGGGTGTGGGGATCAATCTGGAAAATGCCCGGGCAGAGGAAGACAAACTGTCCGTGATGAGGTCCACATTCCAACTTGAGGGGTTATATGACATGACGGACAATCTCACGGTAGGTTTTATTTTCAGGTCATACTATGATGCCAAGTGGGATCTGGATGATTCGCTGGACAATAAGTATCTGACCGGTTGGGATCATGACGACCTGAGGGCAGGGCCTGACGGAGATTACCTGGAATCCGACGTCTCTTTGAGGGAATGGTATATAAAGTGGCGTATAGGCGATCTTAGCATAAAGGCGGGACAGCAACAGATAGTGTGGGGTGAAGCGGACGGGTACAGAATATCTGACATCATCAATCCCCTGGACTATTCCAAGGACTACACAACCACTGCCTATAATCTTGACTGGGAAGATGTCCGTATCCCCCAGAGGATGATTGACATCACCTATGTTGTTCCTGAATCAGCCCATCAGTACGAGGTGGAAGTGGTCTTGAATCCTGAAGACTCACGGGTCAACACCTACGCGCCATATGGCGAGTTATATTATACCCAGGGAAATTCATCGCTGATAGGGACATATGATTTGCTGACCGGCTTTGGCTTTCCTCTGGATATGATGGGGCCTCCATTCACTTCAATCACATGCAGATCTTTTAACGATGCCTTTGACGCCGCCATGGATGAGGCNAACCCTGACAGCAACAGCGCNAGCTTTGCAGGGGGAATGAGACTAAGAGGTGTATTTGGCGGTTGGGACACCCACCTGTTTTACTATTATCAAAGGGTACAAAACCCGGTGTTTACCAGTTCGGGTAATTTTTCTTTTGGGATGATGGGTATCCCCTTCCCCTGGGATGTCTTTGATGAAAACCTGGGTATTAAGGCCCACTATCCCCACATAAGCACGGTTGGGGGGACATTCAGCTATTTTGATAATTTCACAGGCGCCGTATTCAGGGGTGAGCTCGGCTTTACTCCTGATAATCCCTATTCGGGCCGGAGGCAGGGAAACACCACGGACTTCTACTTTGATTCAGATGGCCCATTAGACCCTACTGACCCNGGAGGTTTTTATCCGTTACCGTGGGGCGGATGGTTTAACAGCGATTTGGTTTACAANGACACGATTNCCTATATGCTTGGTTTTGACCGGCCTACGTGGATATCATTTTTGAACGAAATCAACACCTTTTTTATCACGGGCCAGTTCATTCATAAGATTGTCCTTGACTACGATGACACGGTAGCAGGAAAGGACAACAAAATGCTCCTCTCAACTGTAATGGGTAAGGACGGCTACTCAGATCATATGACCATGTTCACATTGAAGGTGGACACAAAGTACTTTGATGACAAGATTAAACCGGCAGTCCTGACTGTGTGGGATGTTAACGGCCATGACGGTTATGTCAAACCTGCCTTGGCCTGGGAGCCCACCTATGACTGGAGGTTTGAGATCGGCGCCCTCTACTTCTGGGCGGACGACTATAGTTGTGGTCCGTTCGGACTAGTTAAAGATGACGACCAGATCTACGGCGCTATTGAGTTCAAGTTCTAGTCTGTCATACACACAAAAAAACACAAACGAAGGAGTATTGAAATGATAAAAAGCCTAAAAAGAATGTGTTATATTGTAGCAGGCTTAACTCTGTTTGTATTCATGCAAACTTTAGCAGTCTACTGCTTTGCCGAGGATTATCCGGGTAAGTGGTATGGCTGGTACTGCCCTCTAATAGATCCTATAAAGGATCAAGCCTTATATAGCCCGCCTGCCTTTCAGAATCAGACCATAATTGATGCATGGGGTTACAAGGCCAAGCCTGTGGAGGAGATCAAGGATCTTATCCCAGAGGGTTTTTTTCAGATGGTAGCACACCCTGAAATATGGGGTGATATCAGAATAAACGAAACCAAATTTATCCCAAGAGAGCAGTGGCCTGGGGAACATTCAAAACTTGTTATCGAGGCTACAAAAAAGAATAAGGGCACAGCAACCGTTGATGAAAAGGGGCATATCCGCAATTTTAAGAACGGCGTCCCCTTTCCAGGATCGGAAAATCCCACTGAGATTGCCTGGAACATGATAAAAGGCCTTAACTGGGGTCAGGAACTGGAAGTTGATATGATAACGGCTATTATTGACTCCAAAGGGTCCATGAGATTCAGTAAGTATTATTTTCAGAATTTCTGTTTTAACGGCAGGGTATTCGGGGATAATAAACCAAACTATCTGCCCAACCCCAATAACTATGATGTTATGACTGCCTATCTGTTTAGGGAGCCATCAGATCTTCGCGGCATGGTCAGCCTCAATTACCGCTATGACGATCCTGATAAGGAAGATGACTCATGGATGTATATTACATCATTGAGGAGAGTCCGCAGGATGTCAACAGCCCAAAGGTGGGACAGGCTTCCCGGAGGAAATGACATATCTTATGACAATGCTACAGGATTTTATGGAAAACCTACAAACTATGAATGGCTGTATCTGGGAAGGAAAGAACTTTTGGTGGGTCACAACCCCAGCTATGAATTACAGATGCTGAAAGACAAACCTGGAGGAGGCGTCAACAATAAAGAGTATCAAAGGGTAAACACCGTAGTCGTAGCCTATGTACCAAAGATTACAGCTACCATATCCAGGGGGGTTTTATACCTTGATCCTGATTCTTATATCTGTTACTACTGCGAAAATTACGACAAGAGAGGGAAACTATGGATCTTCTTCAATCATATGTGGGAGCCTCATGAAGACGGTAATGCTTGTCCATCCAGCTACCTGACCGTAGATGTGCAGAGGGTACATAGCAGCAGTAATTACATCTTTGGTCTTTGGCAGGATACCCCTGCGGCGACTCTTAAAGGCGTAACGCCCGAAAATATGGTTATGGACAAGTTAAAAGGCATAGCTGGTGCTCGTTAGCATGATTTTTTTATTGGAATTTTACTGATTATATTCTAATGATATAATATATGAGCCGCATCGCACATTTGTGTGGGTGCCCCCAATATGTTGTGGTCGGATTATTGTTTTTCTGACCGGAATGAGTTAGCGTAGTTTTAAGGCGATG
>LT984854.1:1366986-1379080 GCA_900258555.1 uncultured Desulfobacterium sp.
CGCCTTAAAACTACGCTAACTCATTCCGGTCAGAAAAACAATAATCCGACCACAACATATTGGGGGCACCCACACAAATGTGCGATGCGGCAAAAAATTCAAAGAGGTTTAATCTGTTGATGGATGCTTATGGCGATCCAACATCGTGCGGAGAGAAATTGAGTATGCCTACAGAGCAAACCTTTCAATACTTTTTTGAAACGGCGAGTGATTTAATCGCCATGATAGATAAATATGGCAATTTGATCCATATGAATAAGTCATGTGCTGAAACATTAGGCTACACTAAAGCGGAACTTATCGGCGTTCATATTACCCATATCTTAGGTGAAACGAGTAAACAAAAACATATCTCTAGATTTCATGAACTCATTAAGATGGGAAAAATTGATTTTGAGTCCATTTGGCTAACAAAAAATGGAAATGAGATTTTTGGTGATCAACGGGTTGTTGCTATTTATGATAGCCATGGTCAATTTGCCGGGGCGATGGGAGTGTTTAGAGATATCACAATGCGAAAGCTTGCAGAAAAAGCGCTTAAAAAACGGGAGGCTGAGTTAAATGCTACAAACAAGGCGCTTGAAGAAATGAATATCGCATTGAGGGTTTTGTTAAAAAGAAGAGATGAAGACAAGAAAGAGTTGGAAGAGAAAGTACTGTCAAATATTAAACAATTAGTAGAACCTTATCTGGAAGATCTTAGAATGACAGAGCTTAACAAGGCACAGAGAATTTATATCGATATCCTGGAGCAAAACCTGAGAGGGATTATTTCTTCCTTTACACTTAACCTGACATCGACATATCTAAACTTTTCGCCAACAGAGATCAGAGTCTCGAACCTTATCAAACAAGGACGAACAACAAAAGAGATGGCGGAACTAATGAAAGTAAGCGAAAAAGCTATTTCATTTCACCGTCAAAATATCAGAAAAAAAATGAATCTAATTAAAAAAAAGATCAATCTTAAATCCTATCTTCAGATTCAGATGTAAGCCATCATATCTTTCCATTATTCCACTACTTCGAGAAAAACCAAATTGTAAATTCATCATCTGGTTTTACTGTTATTGCTAGTTTTATACTAGATATTAGCTAGTAAATATTTAGAGTTGTGCCAAGATATGCCTCTCAGTAAAATAATATTCCTGTAACAAGAAAGCCCATCTACCGGAAAGGGACATAAACAGTTCTGGAGCAAAGACATTAACAAAAGGGCGCAGCGAACCATAACCCTGTACGATGTATTTTTTTTCAGAACAAAAGTTTGGGCTTTATTGTGGGTAACAGGGGGTAACAGTGGGACAATCATTCGGAGCATTGACGGATAAAGTCAGTGAACCTTGGTGTAGATGGCCGATGTGCCGCAGATATTTTCTGTATATTTTAAAGATGACGGAGAAGGGATTGAAGTTGGGCATTACGGCTATTTCCTCAAGACCCAAAACGGTGGAGGCAAGAAAAAAAGCTGCAAACGATCTTTAACTTAACCAAATTGAAAAGGAGGCAAAAACTATGGCTTACGATGACTTGAGGGAATGGATTTCAACTTTAGAGAAGGAAAAATTGCTCGCCCGGATTAAGTGTGAAGTTGATTGGGAAAGAGAGATAGGGTCTATAGCAAGGGAGAGCTCAAACAGAAATGGCCCGGCACTGCTTTTTGAAAATATAATAGGCTATAAAGACACCTGGTGCAGGAGCCTTTTTACTAATAGTCTCAGCTCCAGAGAGAGAGTGGCACTGGCTATAGGTCTGCCAAGGGAGACCTCTTTTAAAGAAATTACAAGGGTTATAAAAGAGAGGCTTTCAAAGCCATCCGGGGTCAAGGTAACCGATAAAGGGCCTGTCAAGGAAAACATCATTAAAGGANATGAGATAGATCTATACAAGATGCCTGTGCCGCGGTGGCGNTTACAGGACGGCGGCAGATACATTAACACTTACTGTTCGATTATTACCAGGGACCCCGATACCGGTCTGCTGAATGCAGGGACCTACAGGGGGATGATAGCGGACAAGGATAAGATTGGTGTCTTGCTTGCCCTTTCACAGCACTGGGGACACCATGCAAGGAAGTACTGGGACAGGGGAATGGAGATGCCCGTGTCTGTAGTCTATGGCTGGGATCCGACACTGTTAATGGTTTCCAGCGCTGCAGTTATTCATCCCGGGTGTTCTGAGTACGAGTATGTTTCGTCCTTAAGACAGCGGGAATGTGAACTGGTAAAATGTGAGACAAACGATCTGCTTGTACCTGCTTCCGCCGAGATTGTAATTGAGGGATCTATCTCCCCTGATCCTTCCACATTTGTGATGGAAGGACCTTTTGGTGAGTATACGGGATATTTTGGCGGAATGACCTCTCCCAAACCCGCCATTAAGGTGAGTTGTATAACCCACAGGGATAATGCCATATTCCGTGGAGCTGTCGAGGGTGTATCGCCTCATAAGTGGGCTGAGTCCGGCTACTATTGTGCATGTACTTTTTCCGCGGTTTCATGGAACCTTCTCGAGGGCATTGGAGTTCCAGGGGTACTTGATGTTTGGACGGATAACGTTGTTAATGCTACCATCCTGAAGGTGAGGATCAAAAAGGCCTATCGCGGACATGCAAAACAGGTGGCAAATGCCATCTGGGGCTCCGGGATCTCGAACTATGCGGGCAAGATAGTTATCGTAGTGGATGAAGATATAGATATCCACGATCATGAAGCGGTGGAATGGGCCATTGCATACAGGGTGAATGCAGATATGGGTCAAGTTCTTTTTTATCCGGGAACCTTCGGATCCATGCTCGATCCATCGGTTCCTTTAATTCAGAGAAATATCGCAAAATACGGCCAGGGCAAGTGGACAAGGATTCTGGTGGATGCCACCATAAACTGGGACCTTGAGCCTCAAGAGCAGTATGGAGGCAAGCGGTTTCCTCCTCTTGCTACTGATATTGATCCGGAGGATGAAAAAAAAATAAAGGAAAGATGGTCGGAGTATGCCATTATGTAGAGGTGATCAGAAAGTGCATATAAATATATCGAACTTCCTATATTGAAAGGACTATTATGAGACATTTAATAGCTCATTAGTAGATATCGTCACCCATGACCGAACAGAAACTCCTTTCGCGGTGGGTTGTTCGGGAGGGGGGAGTGTTTTATCCTCCCCCCATTTAATCTTTATGGGTTTAATTCCCCGAAGCTTGCTTCATTCACTGCTTTTTAGGTACTCCGTAGCTTGCTGCGGGGTAGTTCACTGAATTGATATTATTGGTTGGTGTTCCTTGGTTAAGAGTTTTTCCCGGCTACCCCGAAACTCGTAACACTCAACCCTTGAATGGTTGCAACTGTCTAATGCCTGTGACAAAGGAGGAAAAGATGCAGATGTTTTTAAGGAGAGGAAGGAAATGGAAAAGAGGCCTTTTGTGGTTGATACTTTTGTGTATGCTGATGCCCGTCCTTTGTGTATCCGGCGCATTTGCTGGGGATACTGAGGAAGCGATATCAGATGCTGTATTTGGTCTACAATGTCCTCCGGGTATGTGCAGCATACCCAATGGATTTCTGATGGGCTTTCGGGACAAGGCGCTTGCCGTATGTTTCAGCGATGAGAACACGGGCTACATTGTAGGCAATAACGGATTGTTTCTGCATACCTCTGATGGCGGGATCAACTGGGAGAGGGTAAAGTTTTTTGATGATTTCTACAATGATGTCTTTTTCATAGGACAAAAGGGCTGGATAGTCGGAGAAAGAGGCCTGATCATTCATTCAACTGATGGTGGAAAGAGTTGGAGAAAGCAGAAAAACGGAAGCAGGAATAACCTGTTGAGTGTTTTTTTTGTAGATGAAAACAAGGGCTTTGCCGTTGGAGGAGATGGCCTGATTTTAAAGACAGAGGACGGCGGATCGTCATGGAAAACGGTTGATGTTGATTTTTCGAGTCTGATTCCAGAAGAGTTATTTGCCGTCGGTGTGGTTTCAATAAATCTATATGATGTATTTTTCGCGAACGAAACCCTGGGCTTTATTGTGGGTGACAGCGGGACCATTCTTCGGAGCACTGATGGAGGAGAGCAGTGGTCCCTGGTGAATATGGCCGATGTGCCGCCGATATTTTCCGTATATTTTAAAAATGACGGAGAAGGATTTTGCGTTGGATATAGCGGCTATTTTCTCAAGAGCGAAGATGGAGGGAGCAGTTGGAAACGACAAAAGATTGATACGGCAAACAGCCTTTACAGGATAAGGATGCTTGGCGATTACGGGGTGATTGTGGGGGATCTAGCGACCCAGTTTACGACAAAAGATGGTGGAAAGACGTGGGTAAAAAGCCCCAACCCTCTGTCTCCGCCCTATCCCTGGTTTGCGGATGCGTTTATTATCAGGACTTCGAATTCCGCAAATATTGTCAGTGTGGGTAAATCTATAATTCTTAATTCAGGGATTTCCGAGTAAGACAGGAGGAGGCTTAGATGATAAAGAAAATATGCACATTTTCAATCAGGCACAAATGGGTGGTAGCCACCGTTATTTTGTTAATTACGGCCTTTTTTGTATTCCAGTTGAAAAACATGGTGATCAGATCTCAAGTGAGCGATCTCTATCCCACTACCCATCCGTTCATAAAAGTCCACAATGCGTATAAGGATCAGTTGGGCAGTCCTTTTAAGATCGTTATGATGCTCAAGGTAAAAGAGGGTGACATATACAACAAGGATACACTTGCAAAGGCCATCAAGATCAATGAAGCGATTGATGCCATCCCCGGAGTCAATCACAATTATTTATATTCCATAGCCTCATATAAGTTAAAGAGAATCAAGTTTACTGAATCCGGTGTGGAAACATATCCGCTGATGCCTGAAGTGCCGAAGTCAATGGAGGAGTTCAAGGAGACGATCCGCACTGCCCGTGGGGTATTCGGCGTGTGGGTATCGAGGGATGAAAAGTGTATACTTTTCACCGCCGGATTTAATGAGCAAATGATGGAATATGACGTTATATTTGAAAGGGTGAATCGTATAATCAAGGAAGTATCCGATTCAAATAATGAGGTCTTTGCCGCCGGAGACCCGGTGTTGATGGGCTGGGTGAACAAATTTCAGAGGGAGGCCTATACCATATTCATTGTAACATTTATAGCCTTTCTGACCCTTCTGTGGCTGTATTTCAGGAACATCATCGGCGTATTAGCCCCTATCCCGTCAATATTTCTGGGGGCTATATGGTTTCTTGGCCTTGCCGGTACATTGGGCTATAACGTTGAGCCCTTGACCATGGTTATTCCCCTTTTGATAGTTGCAAGGTCCCTGAGTCATGCGGTGCAGTTTACGGAACGCTATTTTGAGATCTATCACGAGCAGGGTGAAAAGGACGTGGACGGAGCCCTGATTGAGACCATGACCCATATTTTTCCTCCCGGTATTCTGGGTATTGTAACAGACGCCCTGGGGATTATTCTGATTGCGGTGGCCCCGGTTCCCATGATGCAGAAGCTGGCCTATCTGTGCGGCTTCTGGGCCTTTTCAAACATCATTACCGGTCTGTTTTTCACCCCCATTTTCATTTCTCTTTTTTCTTCATGGCATCCTAAAAACATAGGGGACATTGTGGATATGAAAAAGGGGATAACCCAGAAGATTCTGGGGCAGATAGCAAGGCTGGGATATGGAAGGCCCAGTTATGTCACCTTTGTCGTAGCAGTGGGTGTGTTACTCTTTACCGGGTATTACGCCATGAAGGTTGATATCGGGGATATCCACCCCGGAAGTTCTCTGTTGTGGCCGGATTCGGAGTTCAACATATCCGTGGAAAACATCAACAGTCATTTTCCAGGCACAGAGGAGCTCTATGTCATTGTCAAAGGTGAAGGAAGAAGGCCTGTGGAGAACCCCGGGTTTTTGAGGATACTTAATTCCTTCCAGAGTTATATGGAACAAAGCCCGGATGTGGGACGTACTCTTTGCGTAGCAGATATGTTACCGCAGATGTATAGTCTGATATATAACGGGCACCCCAAGTGGGAGACCTTTCCACAGACCAAGACAGAGGGTTATCAGCTTTATTCCAAGTTGGAGGCAAGCTCCGCTCCAGGTGATTATGACATGCTGTATGCAAGGGACGGAAGCTTTGCCAATGTGATAGTGTGGTACAAGAATCACATGGGTGAGACCCTCAGAAATGCTGTAATTACAGTCAATAAGTTTATAGAGGATAAAAAGGATGTTCTTGCCGCTGAAAAGTGCTCAATACTATTGGCCTCAGGCAACATTGGAGTGCTTGCTGCGATAAACGAGGTTGTGCAGGGGTCTCAGATGTTGAATTTTATCCTTGTGATGGGTTCTGTGCTTTTTCTCTGCGCATTGACCTACAGATCAGTGGTTGCTGCGATCATCCTGATGATACCTCTTAATCTTACCAACATCATCACCATGGCCATCATGAGATGGCTTGATATAGGACTCAATATGAATACACTGCCGGTGGTATCGGTGGGTGTGGGAGTCGGAATAGATTACGGCATATATCTTATGAGCCGAATATGTGAAGAATATCAGACTGCAGGGCATCAATACTCTTCTGAAGTCGTCACAAGGGCGATAAAGACGACCGGCAAGGCGATATTCTTCACCGGTACCACAATGATTGTGGGAGTGATCTTCTTCTACTTTCTGTCCAGCCTGAAGTTTCAGGCAGAGATGGGTCTGTTGCTTGCACTTATAATGTTTATAAACATATTTGCCGCACTGGTTTTGATCCCGGTGCTTATAAGTGTGTTCAAGCCGAGGTTTCTTGGAAATGTCAAATTTGTAGAGGGCGGCTCCAGTGTCGGGCAGCCTGCCGCGGCATAGAAAGATGATCGGCTAAGGGGTACACGGGTTGGACCGGTTACGGGTTGCGTGTTACGAGTTACGGGTTGTGAGTTTATTTGAGTACGGATGTGATTTAGTCAGGCATGTCCGGAACTGAATGCAGCATAATCCTTATCCTGCATGAGGTAAAAAACTCTCAACCTGTAACTTGCAGACTCAAAACCCGCAACGTGCAACTCGTAACCCGCAACTCGTAACCCGTAACTCGTAACCCGTAACTCGGAAAAGGAGGAAACATAACAGCTTAACTTAGGTCCCGGGCGATCCATAACTCCACAACCTAACCCTTTAATCTTTTTTTGTCATTTACTTCTTAATTATTAAGGAGGGAGAAAATGAAGATAAATCTTCGGATAGGAGAAAAAGCGTGGCTACTGGTTTTTATGTTTCTTATTGTCGGGGCCTTAGATGCCCGGGCGGATATTAATCTGACTGATGATCTTACCTTAAGCGGAATGGCAAGATATACGACTGTAATGAGTATTGGGACTATGAACCCATATCTTGATGCCCTTAATAATAGTGCAGGCGGAGGGAAGGTAGGAAAACCGCGCTGGAATCTATTGCGATCATTGTTACAATTGGAGTTAAATTACAAGCCCACGGATATATTCAGATTTTATATGAAGGGCAGGATAACGCATGATCAGACGTATTTGTTGCAGGGTAGTGATTTAAATGATTACAACACAACGACATGGACTTATGAACACCATGCGGCTGATATGAAAACCGGTTATGGTGAAGACACCTTTATGGCTGAAATCTGGGAATTGTGGGCCAATGTGGAGACGGAACGTTTTTGGATCAGACTTGGCAAGCAGCAGATTGCCTGGGGGGACCTGCCTGGTGTCAGGATTGCCGACAAGTTCAACCCGCTTGACAAGAGCTGGCATTTAACCAATGAGCCTGAAGAGTTTGAAAATATCAGGATACCGGAGTGGGCGGGCCGTTTTTATTTTTCTCTTCCTGCAGACATGTCCGGGCCGTTTGATGAGGTATATGTTGACATTGCTTATAATCCCGGTGATCTCCACCCTGATATGCAACCCGCCTCAGGATCGCCTTATATGAATTCATTTTCCGGTGATCCATATGCCGGGCTAGCTGATACAGGTGCCCCTCAGCCCGATCCTGATTATAATGATATGCGTGGTGAGGACAAGTATGGCGTGCGTGTTGGTTTCAATGTAGGACAACTTCAATCCTCTTTTAGTTATATGTCATTGTATAACGATTATGCTATTTGGGATACTTTGGATGCGCCGATAGAGGTTGTTTCAACTCGAACAAGAAGAGGAACCGTCTATCCCAAGATTGATGTATACGCTATGACTTTGAGTTACGCATGGGATCATCCATGGGATACTGCTATGACCTTGGAGGCCTCATATACTCCTAATCAACCTTGGCAACATTGGCAAGGCGATTTGTTTCGACCAGGTGTCTATGTTCCGGCCGCTCAAGAGAGTAAGTATTGGAGAACTGCTGCCTATTTTGAAAGGAATGTTTTCTGGCTTAACAGTTTATCAAGGTTCTTTTTCCCAGAAAAAATTGGGTTTATGTATTATCGGCACTGGATAGATGAAGAGGATAAAACTCTCGTAAAAATTAATCCTGCTCCTTATAGCGACGAAAACCGGCTAGACTGGGCCATGGATATGTTTTTGTTCTCCTATACTGTTCCGTTTGGGGAGGGTGCTGCATGGGAGTTTAATCCCAAGTTGTATTGGAACCCGGAGGGCGGCTATAAAATACAATCCTTTTTGAAATACGCGCCGAACTATTATTGGCGCTTTGATCTTGGGGCAATGTGGCAGGGCGGCAGCGACGAGAATTTTTTGCTACCCGGCTGCATCAACACCAACTGGAATGATGAAATGTACTTCAGAATAACCTACAGCTTCTAATCAAAGGAGGACTGAGAAATGAAGATGAAAAAGAAAGAAAATCAGTGGCGCTTTATGTTGATATTGATTTCACTCCTGCTGGTTCTGTCTTTTCCTGGAGGACTAATCGCTGGAGAAGTCCCTTCTGCCGAGGATGTAGCCTTTGGAAAGGCGGCTCTTCCCACCATTGAGGAACTGACCGGCGGGAAGGTGAAAGAGGGGGATCTGATAAACAAAGACAATATGGATCTGGTCAAGGAATTTCTGACCGAAGGTCAGACAAGGTCTTTGGAAGCAGGGATGGTGATGATAATGGCCAATAACAAATTAAAACCTTTTGAGGGAGTGCCTGTATCATTCAATGAAGCCACCGAAAAAAACAGGGGAAAGGCATTTTTGGATACCAAAGACATGACTGTATGGTATGAAAAGGAAGGACAACTCTGGCCTGGCGGATGTCCATTTCCAGAGCCTAAAACTGCTGAAGAGGTCATGGCCAATTTGAAATTCGGGACTGTCCAGGATGACTTAGCAATGAGAGGTTGGATGGATTACGTCAATAAAGATGGAAAGATGTATAAATCGCAAGGCTATTGGGGTTATTATGTCTTTACGAATTGCAGAAAAACCCTCCCTCCACTTGGGACATGGCCCGGCTACGAAGACCAGATTTACAGAAAGGTGACGTGCTTTGTGACGCCGCTTGAGGCCAAGGGCCTTGGTGGGTTTAATATTAGATTCTACAATGATACGGAAAAATACGACCAGGGTTTTTTCTATCACCCGGCATTTAAAAAGACAGGCAGGTCCAATGCCACCACCTGGATGAACAATACCGGCGGGACCGACTATACCTATGGAGACGGCTTTGGCCTTCAGGATCCACTGGTGGATTGGAGCTTCAATCTCAAGGGGATACAATTTAAGCTCGGCCCTCAACTTGTGGCCCCCAAGTCCTTCCTGGATGCCGATGCAAGGCCTGTAAGAGACATAACGTATGACTACGGCGAAAAATATCCTAGGTTTGGTTTTGCCGTAATTCCGATTTACGTTGTTGAGGGTACCCCGAAAATCAGGCATGTATATGGAAAAAAAATATTTTACATCTCTTCATATCGTTACTTAACGCCTGGGTCCTATATCAAATTTGAGGATATCTATGACAAGCAGCAGAAGCTGTGGAAACACTATTGCTCGTTTAACGGGCCGTATAACGAGAAAGAACATTATGTAAGGCCTGATGAATGCTGCATCATGGCTGATCTGCAGTCACGTCATTCAACTACTTACTGGGTTACCATGCCAATAAATGCTGGCATGAATCCTACCGATTGCAGTCTGAAGTCCCTGCTGGCCAAAGGACGGTAATAATAAAAAAGCATGAAGTAGGAGAGGGCAAAATTTCATAAACTTTTTCAACCTGCAAAGATTTGTCCCCTTGAGATCGAGAACCGATTCGTTATGCCCGCAATGATGACAGTGTCCACCAAAGATGGCATGCTATCAGAGATCATGGCTGGACATTACTCAGTGCGGGCAAGAGTCGGGGTAAATAGGTTCCTGAAAAAACAAAAACATAATGATAAATTAATTGGTTATATGTATATTTGTCTCTAACAAGTACAAAAAAAGTGGTATTTTCCACAAAAACCCTGCACCTTCAGGAGACCAGTGTACCGGCATAATGAGAAACAATTACAGTTTTAAACTTTCGAGTTTTTATTGGAGGCAAGTTGCGTAACGACAATCACTGGGTGAAGCTTGCCAAAAAGATACCATGGGAGGATATTGAAGAACCCTATGCTTCATCTCTTAGCGGAACCGGACAAGGAGCGCTGGCTTTATCTGTTGGCATGCCCCTTGGGGGGCATTAATCATAAAAGAAGGGTTTATGATGAGCGACGAAGAAACGGTGGAACAGAGCAGAGAGAATCCATATCCTCAGCACTTTTTGGGCCTGAAACAATACGAGGATAAAGCCGTTTTTCATCCGACTATATTCATCTATTTCCGGAAACGGTTACATGAACGGTGAAGATATCATCATCCGTGTAAATGAGCTGATAGCTGAGAAAGCCACATTAGAGATCAAAAAGAATAAAGACAAGGACGATGATACTCCACAGCTAGTGCTACAAAAAACAAAGGCAAACTGCTGGTTGATGCGACCTGTGCCCCGGAGGATATCAACTACCCGACTGATTTGAAACTGATCAATAATGCCCGCCCGTGAGAGAAGGGAACAGATCATAGGTACGCCTCACAAGGCACTGTTGGGGGATTGTATCGATACCTTAAGCTTTATTGTAAGACAGTGTGAGCGAATTGCAGCGTTGAACGCCTGCCCGACTTTTGCCTGCTACGAGAGCTGAAGAATTTAAGAGATCAACAAGACTATGATTAGTGAGGATATAAAGCTGAAAAGTCAAAAGGAAATCAACTGGGCAATTGGGACCTGATGCCTTCCTGCCAAGCATGTAATAAAGTTGCGGTTTTCACATGGGCAAATAGTCCGTAAGACCCCGCATAGACGAGATTTTACGGACTATTCGCTTTCGGATATGCCAAAGATGGCATGAATATGGAATGCCAAAATACAGGGTTATGTTGCCTGTGACCTTGGGCTATTGAAGATAGAAACTCATACCCCAGGAAAGATTTATATGGTACTTTAAATTTTTTTCCCCAATCCATTCAAAATCTTCTCAGGGGTAACCGGGAGATCTTTTATTCTGACACCTACCGCATCATAGATTGCATTCGTTATCGCAGGGATGGTAGGGATATTGACCCCTTCCCCCACCTCCTTGGCGCCATAAGGACCATTTACATCCATAGTTTGCACTAACATTGACTCTATCTCCGGATGATCCATGGATGTGGGAAGCTTGTAATCCAAAAAAGAAGAAGTCATTGGCCAGCACTTATCCATCTTAAAATCCTCTGTCAGTGCCTGACCAAGACTCATGGAAACGCCACCGTCAATTTGTCCTTCCACTGCCTGCGGATTTATGGCGGTACCGCAATCGTGTGCTGCTATAATTTTCTTAAGCTTTACAATACCTGTTTCTTTGTCCACATCCAATTCGACCGCCTGGGCGCCGAAGCTGTATGCCGGACTTGCATTCACCGCATCTATATTCATCCCCTGTATCTGTATATCAGGGCTGTGTGGGTTTGGCGGCGGATTATAATGGCCCTTTACTATCAGGGGCTGTATATTTTTTTCAAAATATAAATTGGGGGCATCGCACATTTGTGTGGGTGACCCCAATATGTTGTGGTCATGCATTGATGACCTGGAATGCCGCTGGTTTTCTTCTCGGATAGAGATCAA
>LT984854.1:1380360-1391185 GCA_900258555.1 uncultured Desulfobacterium sp.
CATCGCCTTAAAACTACGCTAACTCATTCCGGTCAGAAAAACAATAATCCGACCACAACATATTGGGGGCACCCACACAAATGTGCGATGCGGCATTTTTTCCTTTGAGCTCATCAACCGAATACCCATGCATTTTTGCAAAGGCTTGATTCACTTCGAGGAAAACACCGTCCAGATCAACAACAGCAAGTCCGTCAAAGCACTGGCCGATGGCAGATAAAAGATAATTTTCTCTTTCATGCGTTTTTTGGACGACACTGATCTGTTCTGCCAATTGTGACACCCTCTTTTCAAGTTCTTCATATGTGGGCTTTTCGGTCATCAGAATTCCTCTATGAGCATAAAATAATCAAACAACCAATATAAAATATGTTCATCTGATAAAGGCTTATTTTGAATTTAACGCAATGCCTTTACCATATAAGCTTAAATCAGTATTTTATTTAAAGAACAACTTAAAATCAACATTTAATCAGGATAGATAATGCATAAATTTAAACGATAACAAAAAACCCTGCTTGAAAGGCAGGGCTATAAGCATACTGTTTTTAAATGACTTACCGGGGGATATTCATCCGGATCGTGTCATGGCTGTTTCAGAAAACAGCCTATGGATACCCGGCGCTTGAGCTTATAGGGAAAAGAGAATGGAAATATGGGCACAGCATAATGTCCATTATCTCCATCCCCCTTTTGCTGAAGATATCAGATTTTATTTTGTGGAAAAGATGCTGCAATCTTTGTTATTTTCTATCAAGGCAGGCAAGGGTTGTCTCAATGGAACACCTGTTATTTTTCTTTATTGATTCGCAATCCTCTAAGAGAAAATTTGCCGCCTGGATTTCATCCTGGTTAGTGCTGTAATGTCCAATATGGTTTGCGGTCCTGATGACGTTGTTGATTGCCGCCTCCACACAGCTGCAGACATCATAAACAGCCCGTGACAAAACCGGATCCGGTGTGTTTTTAGCTTGTCTGCACATTTTTGCAGCGAGATATGCAGCTTCATCTGCTAACTTAAGTGCCTCGTTGGCACTTGGATAATCGCAGGTTGCCTGGGCCTGGAATGCCTTCTCTGATGCCTCAAGTGCTATGGCCTTGCACCATTTGATATTTTGTTCCAATGACGGTTCACAAGTGGCCAGGCATGGCGTAATAATCACGAATATGAAAAACATTCCGGACACCATGAATTTTAGTATTGCGGATTGAAGGTAAGTATATTTTTTCATAGAACGTTTCCCCCTTAAATCTAATGGCTGATAATTTGCCGGCAAATAGCTGATGCCGAGATTTTCCACGGTATTTTTTCGAATAAAAGCCCCCCGGAAATTTCCTTCCCTAAAAGGTGGGAGGGGCGAACACATGCCTCCCCCACCTGATAGGTTAGGAACCGCGAAAGGTAATTCATGCTATCCGACGTATATGCTGATGGCAACCCAGTTTAATTGAGGACTTTTCGAGGAATAAAACTAATTATTATACCTTATCCATTAGGGAAAGGGCATAAAGCACAATGCCGATTTTCACTTGGCCCCTGGAAACCCTGGACCCTCAAACCATCGGCTTCAGACGATGGTGGTTGACTGAAATAATGAGACGAACAATGGTTGTGCCCATTCTCGAACTGCTTTCTACGAGTCCATTCCTCCAATGGGGTCGCCTGGGCCGGCATTTCGATTCCGATTGCATTCTTGCGCTCCGCGGAAAACAGTTTGACAAAAAGGCCACTTAACGTCAGATATATGGTTTGATGACCTCGTAAAAAATCAGGAATCGTCTTTAATGAAATACCTATTATGAAAAAGGAGTAAGATCCATTGGGCGAACGCAGATGGAATAAAAGGGTGCCGGCAAGACTCAAGACCAGCTATGTGGGCGACAGAGACTATCTCATCTCCTATAGCAAAGACCTGTCTGTGGACGGTATGTTTATATGTACTCAAGATCCGCTGCCGGTCGGTGAAAGCGTGAGCCTTACATTTTCTATAGGAAAGATTGGTCAGGTGACAATTGACGCAAAGGTGATCTGGGTAAATTCAGCAGATATCCAAGGTGAATCAGGAATGGGCGTACAGTTCATTGATACCCCGGATCTGATAAAAGAGGAGATTCTGAAGTTTGTAAATAAGATTGCAGTGCTTTTGGCTGAATAAGAAAATGAGAGCTGAATTTATTTTTGATCGTGAAGCGCTTATTTCCATCGCCCTGGGAAAGAAAGATGCCGACTTGTACCTGACCAATGGCCGAATAGTAAATGTCCTGACAGGCGAAATCATGAACAATCGTGGTGTGGCAGTGGGCAGGGGCTGTATCGCCTACGTGGGGCCGAATACCGACATGGTCGGAAGGGATACGCAGGTCATTGATTGTAACGGAGCATATATCCTTCCCGGTTACGTGGAGGCCCATTGTCATACGGATTTTTTTAACAGCCCGCGTTCGTTCGGGCAATATGTTCTGTCCATGGGAACCACCACGATTTTAACAGAGGTGATTACCGCCGAGGTTTTAGGGGCAAGGGGCATTGACTACGTGCTGAAGACTACGGAAGATCTGCCAATAAAATTCTTCGTCAGTCTGCCGTCGTCCCTGCCGCCCTATCCTGAGATAGAGGGCGTTGATTATGTGCCGCTTTCCGATATGAAAGGTTATTCAGACCATCCGCGTGCATTGGCCATTGGAGAAATTACGTCATGGCCCAGGATTATGGCCCTGGATCCCGTGATTCTGGAAAAAATGCATTTTGCCCTGTCTCATGGTTTATTAATAGAGGGGCACATGACAGGGTGCAAGGGACATGAAATCAACGCCATGGTATCTGCGGGCATTACTTCCTGTCATGAATCCATAACTGCAAAAGAGGCCAAGGAGAAACTGGAACTTGGTCTTTATGTGATGCTGAGGCATGGCTCTGTGAGGAGGGATCTGGATCAACTGAGCCGTTTGATCACTGAAAACCCCCGTATGAACACCTCTAGAATCATCCTGACCGTTGATCTGATGAATCCGGAGGATCTCCTTGAATACGGGTATACTAACTATCTGATAAAGAGCGCCGTAGAATTCGGCATAGACCCGGTCAAGGCCGTTCAGATGGTTACCATCAACCCTGCTACATACCTTGGACTTGACAGGGTCCTGGGCAGCATCGCCCCTGGCAGGACAGCCGATATCCTGATTGTGAAAAGGCTCGAAGAAGGTGTCCCACAGACCGTGATCGCCAATGGAAAAGTGGTTGCACAATCGGGCTCTTTATGCGAAGGCGCGGTCTCGCCTCAATCCACACCGGCGGTATTACTGCCGGACTACTGGCCTGAAAAGAGGTTTTCTCCTGAGGACTTTCATATACATGCCCCTGATAACACTCTTGTAAACTTTCCGGTTATCAAGATCGTAAATAAGACCATAACCAAGCGTATGGATAAGGACATACGGATAACAGGCGGACAGGTGAGGGCCATCCCAAAAGAAGGAATCATAAAGGTAAGCGTACTTGGCCCTGGAGACAGGATTACCACCGGTCTTTTACAAGGCTTTGGCGGGGATATCGGAGGATTGGGCACGAGCATCGGGGTATTCAATTATTTTGTCACCCTTGGCAACAGTGATCAGGATATGGCCATAGCAGCAAACAGGATGCTGGACATAAAAGGTGGCGTGGTACTTGTCAAGGATGGAAAAATCCTCTCGGAAATCCCCTTACCAATCGGAGGAATTCAGTCCACCGAAGATTTGAAGACCCTGGTCGGACAAATCAGGCTGATGAAGGGACAATTGAAGGGTTTTGGATGTGACCTGGATGACCCGTTTTTTACTATCCATTTTCTGTGCCTTGCCGGACTTCCCTATATCCGGATACTGCCAAAGGGGATCATTGATGTGGTCACCCAAAAAATTATTCTAAGCTGATTGCCGACAGCTGAAGACTTTTTCCCTAAAAAAATGTAACCCTTTTGGGCTCTGTGCGTTATAAAATATAAGGATGAATTTATATAGAGAATTCTACAGGGAACATAAGCATAAGCTTTTTAACTACCTGATGCGAATGACAGGGGACTGCGACCTTGCAACAGAGCTGATGCAGGAAAGTTTTACCCGTTATTTGGAGCATTATAAAGAGAGCCCCTACAGGGTTTCCCTGCTCTATGCGATAGCCAGAAATGCTCTTTTTGATGTCCTTCGAAGGCGTGACAGAACAACTCCGTTGAATGATGAAGAAGAATCGTTGACGGATGATGACCAGGAGCAGACGCTCCTGGTAAGGGACGAATACCGGCGTGTGCTCTCAGCCATGAGTCAACTCGAACAGACTGAAAGAGATATCCTTGCCCTTATTGTCAGCACCGGTCTTTCTTATAAGGAGGTTGCCGCAATCGCAGGGATCAGCGAGGCCAATGTCAAGGTAAAAGTCCACCGCGCGCGGCTTACGCTCAGGCAGATTCTTTCTGAAGGAGGTAACTATGAATAATATAATAAGCATGTTTCTGGACAATGAACTGGACCTTGATGACAAAATGGAATTTGTTACCAAGGTGCATGAAGACAAGGCGTTTAAAGACCAGACCATTGAACTCCTGCAGCAGGAAAAGCTCCTGTGCTCTGATGTGGTGGAGCGCAGCCCCGAGGTCAGACTGCCTGTCAAGTCAGGTCGTTTCGTTCCCCTGTGGCGTCCTTTTGCCGCATTTGGTGCAGCCATTGCCACGGCCCTGATCATATGGATGGTTTCTGTCCCCTCTGAGATTACCCCCCAGACCCTTCACCGATTTGTGATCTACCGACCGGATGTCAGCCATGCGGAAATAAGCGGGAGCTTTACACAATGGCATAATCTTCCGATGGAGAGAGTCGGCAATACCGGTTATTGGGAGATTACATTAGGGGTGCCAAGGGGCGAGCATCGGTTTGTCTATATACTCGACGGACAACAGCGGTTTACCGACCCGACAGTTCCGGACAGGGAAAAAGATGATTTTGGTGGAGAAAACTCAATCCTGTCTATTTAGGGCCAAGGGATGAAGAATTCTGCGCTTGCAGTCCTCTTACTGCTCCTGACAGGGTGTTGGGGAGGGCATTATTACCAGGAAAATCAGGGCATGGTCAGCATATACCTGAAGAGATCTGATGCAGACGAGGTATATTTCGCCTCTTCCCTGGACGGGTATAAACTCCATGAGGCGGATAGGATTGATAATGATACGTGGGAAATCAGGGTCCCATCGTCAGAGGAATTCAGGTATTTCTATATGGTGGATGGAGATGTTTACATTCCAGCCTGCAGGATAACGGAAAAAGACGATTTCGGATCAGAAAACTGTATATTCGAACCTGGGACGTAACCTTTTATGGGCTTGTGCGTTATATAGCTACAGAAAGCAAGAGGAAATGAACAATATGAAAAAGGCCATTATTGCCGCGCTCACCCTTTTATTATGCGTTTCCACCTCATTCGCAGATCAAGTGGATGATGGTCTGCCGGATACAGCGGCGGCTGAGATGAAGGCCGGCGTTAGGCGGATGATCAGTGCAGGCGTCAAGGGCGATGAGGCCATCGGGATGACCAGGGCTATGCTGGAAAAGGGGTTTAATAACGAGGGCATAATTCGGGCTCAGGAGATTGTCGTGCGCGCAGAAGCGGAAGGACTCCCGGTTGATCCGATTATCAACAAATCATATGAAGGCATGGCAAAGCGTGTTCCACAGGAAGGCATAATTCTGGCGATGGAAAAGGTGATGAACAGATACGCCTTTGCCTATGGGCAGGCCTGCAAGTTGACAGACGACAAAAACCGAAGAAGCCAGATTATGGAAGAGGTGGCAGAATGTATCGCCGCCGGAATGAACGAAAATGATGTGGACCGACTGGTGTATCAGTTGGAGTTCCGGGTGCGCGAGACGCCCAGGGACGATGCCGAAGGCCTTTCCGAAGAGACATTCAGGACTGCCAAGGAGGTGGTAAGGCAAAGGGTGCCGTCTATGCTTGCAGGGGATCTGATGCTTGACGCGCTGAAGACCCATTATGATGCAAAAAAAATGGCCGGTATGAGAGAGTCATTCCTTAAACACTCCAGGGATACATCCGCACAGACCGTTGCAGGTGTATACTCCGATGCGATCAGAAATGGAAATCGCGTGGACGCAATTGATTTTTCAAATATAAAGGCAAAGGGCAAAACCGGCGGTCAAGGAGGTTCCGGCCAAGGCCAGGGCGGATCAGGCGGAAGCGGGGCAGGCTCCGGAGGCGCAGGAGGTGGGGGCAGTGGCGGCGGATCAGGCGGAGGTCAGGGCCAGGGACGGGGCCCTGGTGGACATGGTAGATGAAAATAATAATGAATAATATAAATAAAGTTTGAGGAGGTAAAAATGATGAAAAAATTATCCGAGATGTTGTTTGTGTTTATTATGGTGGTAGGTCTTAGCACCTTTGCCCAGGCTCAGCCAGGGATCGGCACATGGAGTTCCCCGACGGATTTTGCAGCCGGAAACTGGCGTGAGATCTTGTTGGGAGGAAGCGAAGGCGCAGCCGGTAATGAGATTGAGGCCACGAGTGACGGCGTCTATATTTTTGATGGCGCCATACTGGATAATGTCACACAGGATGAAATCGGGGGCGACTATACCAAATATACGACAGAATACGTCGGCGGCACGCTGGAGATTTTTAATGATCCATCAACTCCCTGGTACAACAGCCTTGATGCGGTGACATCTTTTAATGCTGTTTTGGGAACAGCTACAAACCAGACATGGAAATATAATGACGGATCCATGGCCTTTGAGCTTACCGTAACAGGGGTTTTTGATGACTACCCGGGCTACAGTGCAATAATTACTGCGAGATATGACAGAGGGACCCCGGTCTCCAGCGGTGCAGGGACACCTGAGGACCCTGTAATCATGTCTGCTGAATTAAGTTGGGTGCAGATCACTATCACAGGTCCGATTGCCGTGGATATAAAGCCCGGCTCCTGCCCCAATCCCATAAATACCAAGAGCAGAGGAGTCCTGCCGGTTGCGATCTTAGGAAGCGAAACCTTTGATGTTAACAGAATAGATCCGACAACGGTTGAACTGGTAGGTGTAAAGCCCCTGCGCTGGTCATACGAAGATGTATCAACCCCTTTTGAACCTTTTATCGGGAAACAGGGTTCCGATGCCTGTAATGAGCTGGGCCCTGATGGTTTCGCTGATCTTACCTTGAAGTTCAGCACCCAGCAGATCATCAGCGCGCTGGGTGAGGTAGACGACAGGGATGAACTGACACTTGATCTCAGCGCATTATTGGAGGACGGGACGCCTGTAACAGGAGAGGATGTGGTAATCATCCTTAAAAAAGGTCCGGCAGGCCAACAGGGTCAGAATCCGGACGTTGTCCCTGCATGCACAAGGACCAAATTAAGGGCCGCGGCAAAATTGTGTCAATCATACATGTACTGCTGGATGAAGGAGCTTCAGAATCAGAAGGGCAAATATGATGCAGGTGCATGTATTGGAAGGGCAGAGCAGAAATTTGAAGACAGTTGGGTCAGGGCCGATGATAAGGCTTCAACAGAATGCGGCGCTGAAACAATGGAGTCCATCAGGGAAATGATTCACAACGGCCTTGGAGATATCTATGATGGAATTAGAAACGGGATGCCCTCAGATGATCGCAACAGCACAAAGCTGGCCAGACAGATGCTCAAGGCCGCGGAAAGGCGATGCAGTGATCTGCTGAATGCAGAATGCGCCAATAAATCAGATGGCGGGACGAAGATTGAACAAAAATTCCAAAAGAGATGGCAAAAAGGCATGACCTTCCAGGAGAAAAAGCAGGTGGAATATTATGGCCCCGAAATGGACGAGGTTATGGGTATGACTGATGACCTCGTGGATAGTGTTGTCGAGGGTATGGGGTTATAAACCAAACGATTAGGCATTGCCATTAATACATTCGCAGATGATTTAAGGGCAGTGAACAGATTTATGTAAACCTTGAAAACCCCGCCCCCGGCGGGCGGGGTCAAATACATTGCGCCTTCCCCCCATGTTTTTCCGAGACCCAGCCGGGACGACCTGCCAATCATTGCTTTTAATGATTAATCCTGACGGAATCCGTAACTCCTAAATAATTCCGGGCGGGCCGGAGGCTTTTTACCTGTTTGCATATTTTTACATAACTTCGAACAGACGGCGGCGCTATATGCAGTTTTTAAGCAGTATGCGCAGTGAGGTTGTCATCCGCGCATATAGAGTCCGATCCGCCTGTACGGCTATCGAAATTATTTTCAGGTGCTATTCTCACCTTCTGTTATTGGTGATGCAAACAGGTAAAAAGCCTCCGGCCCGCCCGGGATTATTTAGAAGTTACAATAATCCTGCCTAACCCTTATTAATGTCTTGACAAAATAATAAGGAAAAAGTATCCATTTTCGAAATAGGCATAATTAATCTATTTTATCAATTTCACAATTTCCGGTCTTATTCAGTCTTTTAAGGAGAGATAGGCTATGACCCTCACCAAAGCGGACTTGATTGATTCTGTTCAAAGCAGCCTTGATATGCCAAGGCACAAGTGCTCTCAGGTTATTGAATCCATGCTTGAGATTATCAAGAAGACGCTTGAAAAGGATGAGGATATCCTGATTAGCGGATTCGGTAAATTCTGTATAAAAGACAAACGCAAGCGCCGGGGCCGAAACCCTGCAACCGGTGAAGACCTGATGCTGGATGCAAGAAAGGTGGTCATCTTCAAGTGCTCAGGGGTGTTGAGGGACAAGATTAACGGGGATGGCGATCAGGCATAGTATCTTAGCTCCATATACAGTCTGCCCGTATTGCCGGCCTCTGCTAAAGCAAGAAGACAAATGCGAAAATTATTTGCCGTTAAGTTAAGCGGTATTTTTATGTCCAAAATTGGCTCACCTACGAATCCCCTTCTTTTATGCTGATTTTTCCTGCTATTAAATAACTTTCTGACGGCACTGGTTAAAGGAAGATTCAATGCCCGAGATACGCAATTTCAGTATTATTGCCCACATTGATCATGGAAAATCAACTCTTGCCGACCGTATGATACAGAAAACCGGCCTGGTCGAGCTTCGAAATTTCCGTGACCAGATCCTTGACAGCATGGACATTGAACGGGAAAGGGGTATCACCATCAAGAGCCAGGCGGTAACACTGCCTTATGTAAACAAAGAGGGCCGGCAGTTTGAATTGAATCTTATTGACACGCCCGGCCATGTGGATTTCTCATATGAGGTCTCACGCGCCCTTGCATCATGCGAGGGTGTGCTGATCCTTGTGGATGCGGCCCAGGGTGTAGAGGCCCAGACAGTGGCAAATCTGTATGCCGCTATGGAACATAACCTTGAGATAATCCCCGTCATCAATAAAATAGACCTCCCCTCTGCTGATGTTGAGCGTGTAAAAGAACAGATTGAGGTGGAACTGGGGCTTGATTCGGATATGGCTATCCTGTGCTCCGCAAAGGAGGGAATAGGGATAGAAGATGTTTTTGAGGCCATAACAGAGTATATTCCGCCGCCTGTGGGAGAGACCAGCCGGCCTTTGAGGGCGCTGATATTTGATGCATATTATGATCCATTCCGGGGCGCCATTATCAATTGCAGGGTCTTTGACGGTGCAGTCCGGCCCGGTGACAGGATCAGATTGATGTCCAACCGGGCGACTTACAGGGTTGAGGAGGTCGGGATATTCAGGCTGGAAAGGGAGCCCAGGCCAATGCTTGCCGCCGGCTCTGTCGGTTATATCATCGCAGGCATAAAGACTGTGAGCGATACCAGGGTGGGAGACACCATCACCCTTGACACCGATCCTGCGCCGGAGCCCCTGCCCGGGTTTAAAGAGGTAAAGCCGGTGGTTTTTTCATCTGTGTACCCTGTGGCCTCGGATGATTACCAGTCGCTGAGCGACGCGCTTGAAAAATACAAGCTCAATGATGCAGCCCTGGTCTTTCACAAGGATTCCTCCGCTGCGCTCGGCATGGGCTTTCGCTGCGGTTTTCTGGGACTTTTGCATCTAGAGATAGTCCAGGAGCGTCTTGAGAGGGAATATGGTCAGTCCATTATTATGACGGTGCCCAGCGTCCGCTACAGCTTTGTTCTCAAAAACGGCGAGTCTTTGACTATAGAAAACCCCACCTATTATCCGGATCCTGTACTGATTGAAAAGGCCATGGAACCTTATATCAGGGCGAATATCATCGTCCCGGAACGTTACATGGGGGCGGTTATGGACCTGTGCCAGGAGCGCAGGGGAGAAAACTCAAGGTTTGACTGCCATACGCCGGGCCGCCTTGAGATCCAGTTTGATCTTCCCCTTGCGGAGGTAATATACGACTTCTATGATCGTTTGAAGACTGTAACGCAGGGCTATGGCTCGTTTGACTATGATCTTCTGGATTACCGTGAAAATGATCTGGTCAAACTGGATATCCTGATAAACGGTGAAAAGGTGGATGCCCTTTCCCAGATCGTACATCGAGACAGGGCAAGGGCAAGGGCGCTTGTCGCCTGCGACAGGTTAAAGGAAGAAATCCCCAGGCACCTGTTTAAGATCGCCATTCAGGGGGCTATAGGCGGCAACATCATAGCCCGCTCTACAATCTCTCCCTTCAGAAAAGATGTTACAGCCAAGTGCTACGGCGGAGATATTACAAGGAAAAGGAAGCTCCTTGAAAAGCAAAAGAAGGGCAAAAAAAGGATGAAGATGATCGGCTCTGTCTCCATACCCCAGAGCGCCTTTGTAGCAGTGTTAAAATCCGAGGGAAGTGAGAAAAAAAGATAGTGCAATTGTCAATGTTGAATTTTTAATTTTAAAT
>LT984854.1:1391370-1392825 GCA_900258555.1 uncultured Desulfobacterium sp.
TCAAAAGCAAGAAGGGGAGCCGATTCCTGATGATAGTCGATTTGAAATCGACCCCTCATAAAACCCCTCGACTTATAGTCGAGGGTGGTTTAGTTAATGTTGTATTATCCCCCTCATTCACACTTACCCGGCCTTTATATACACGTGCCTTTCTGCCGAAGTAAATGCCCTTACTGCGGCTTTTATTCCATCGCCTCAGAAAAACTTATACCCCGGTGGGTTAACGCCCTGAAAAAGGAAGCTGTATATTATAAAAACCGCTTCGGCAGGTTTGACAGCCTCTACCTTGGCGGCGGGACTCCTTCATTACTGGATACCGGAATTCTTTCAGATATGGTCGAATATCTCTTTAGTTGTTTTGACTTCATGGCCGATTCAGAAATCACCATAGAGGCAAATCCTTCTGATCTCTCACCTGAAAAGGCAAGGGCTCTTAGACAAATCGGATTCAACCGGATAAGCCTTGGCGTTCAGTCGTTCTGTGATCGTAATTTAAGATTTCTCGGCAGGACTCATTCGGCAAGGCAGGCGCAGGAGGCGCTGACACTGGTTAAATCATGCGGGTTTAATAACATCAGCATGGATCTGATATACGGATTTGATGGTCAGTCGTTAACAGACTGGATGGGAACCTTAAGCAAGGCTGTATCTTTTGGACCTGCACACTTTTCCTGCTATCAGCTCACCCTTGAAGAGAAAACGCCTTTATTCAGATTAAAGGAAAGGGGGCTTTATCACCCTCTCGATGATGTAATGGAAAGCTCGTTTTTTATCACCACATCCCGATTTCTAAAAGACAATGGCTACACACATTATGAGATCTCCAGTTTTGCTGAAAACGATTCATCCATCTCAAAACATAATATGAAATATTGGCTTCATTCACCATATCTGGGTCTGGGGCCATCTGCCCACTCCTTTGATGGGTCTCAACAGCGTTGGTGGAATGTGAGCTCTGTCAGGAGGTATTGCGAGGCACTGGAGGAGGGTGCATCCCCTGTCAGCGGGAGTGAATGCCTGTCAGATGAACAACTGGCCTTTGAAAGGGTTGTCCTTGGCCTGAGGACAAAAGACGGCCTTGATGAAAACGTCATTCCCTTGAATCACCGTTCATGGAACCTGATGTCCGAACTTCGTGATTCAGGGTTTATTGTAATTGATAACGGCAGGATCATGCCGACAACAAAGGGATTTTTAATGGCGGATTATCTGGCATGTGCTTTGTCGGGTCCTGTGTAAAATTATACCACCAATTGAGATATCTTTTCCTACAATAGATGGCATTTTTTTAGATATTAATGTCCCTTTCAGGGATGGTTGAAATCCCTCGCCTTTAGGCGAAGAAAAGTTAATACATGTCGCTATGCGACGTTATCAACTGGGTGCCCATACCAAAACAGACCTCAAAGTCCACCAAATCTGGCTTCACAAATATCTGAAGCGCGGAATGGCTGG
>LT984854.1:1392880-1398726 GCA_900258555.1 uncultured Desulfobacterium sp.
AAAAGCAAGAAGGGGAGCCGATTCCTGATGATAGTCGATTTGAAATCGACCCCTCATAAAACCCCTCGACTTATAGTCGAGGGTGGTTTAGTTTTTCTTTGCAAACAGGCCTTTCTTATCTTATTGAAATAATAGTATTATTTTGATTGAATCCCTTACGGTTCCCTCTGGCATAACATTTGCTGCTCCAAGAAGCAGGTCCAGGTTGTTTCACCCTGCTTGAGGTTATTACTATGGGTACAAAATTACAGCACTATCTCAATCCCCTCCACATCTACTGTCGCTTGAGAGACATGGGAATTGGAAAAAGGATCGCTCTGGGTTTGTGTCGGGTTTACGAGCGCACCATTTATAAACCCCTTCTGGGCAAAGGCCAACTCAATCCTCAGGCCTAGATATACAATGGGCACCAACCTGTCTGTTCAACTAAGGATTACATACCCAACCTGATTGACTAAACGCCACCCCCCAATTAATAGAAATGGATAATAGTGCAGATTCAAGGGCCCGAATGGGCCGATGATTCATTGTTGACACGGATCTGTCACTTACCTATACTTAATTTCAAAGCGGCATTAAGGCATCTAGCGCAAGTTCTCCAGCCCGGTCCCGGGCCTAACAAAAAGTCTATCACTCAGGAGATTAACAATGAAGGAAAAGCCGGTCAGAATGATCCGTCTAAAAGACTTCAGGACTGTCAGTCATGCACTTTCAACATATGAAGATTTTTCTTTGATGATAAATCATTTTATTGAGGCCGTGATCCGTGCATTCAATGTCAAAGGATGCAGTCTGTTACTTTTGGATGAGGCGGAAAATCAGCTTTTCCATGTGAGAAGTCAGGGGGTCAGTGAAGAATATTTAAAAAAGGGTGCAATATTTATAGATGAACAATATTCTTCTTTTGTCACCGGAGCGCCGGTCTTTGTCGAAGACCTGCAAAATGACCCGCGTATTCAATATCCAGAGGCCGCGGCAAAAGAGGGCTTTGTGTCCATGGCCACCTTTCCGATAAAGTGCAAGCAGGCCATAGTAGGTATGATCAGGGTATATCATAATAAAGTATGGTCTCTTCATGATGAAGATATTGAATCATTCTGCGTACTCGCAGAGCACCTTGGACTGGTGATTGAAAACAATGGATTAAAGAACTTTCTGGAAACAATAAAGGCCGCAGTTGAAAGCCTGCCCGCTCGAATGATCAATCGGCCCTAACATATGAAGGAACGGGTATTTACAGACACTTCAAACTTTTTTTCCATAGATTATGGAGATGTCATCCTTATTGGAGAGAAACGCTACAAGGTCATGGGGCATGAGCGGGAGCGGCGCTTTGGCATGGATGATCCCAAGTTTTGGGTGAAAAAGGTGGTGGATCTGGACACAGGTGAGCGTAAGATTATAAAGCTGACCTATTTCGAGGCATTTGAGACAGCTATAGGCGGGATCAAAATAAGGCGATTCAGAAATCCTGATAAGGAGGGAGACGTACTTGGTCTGGTGAAGAACCACCCGTATTTCATGCAGGGTACGGTCCATAGAGACGAAAAAGGCAACAATATAAGGGTGCTGGACATTGTAAACGGATCCAATTTTTATCTGTATCTCAGTTCATTTGACATGGACTACGATACCTATTTTGGCTCCGTTCTGCCTGGCATTTTGAGACATCTGGTAAGGGCCTTTGAGGCGATCCGTTTTCTTCATATAAATGGGATAACCCACGGTGATATAAGAAATGATCATGTCATAGTCGAGGAAGGTACGGGAAACTATGTATGGATAGATTTCGATTATGACTTTGAGACCACGGAAAATCCATTTGGCCTTGACATATTCGGGTTGGGAAATCTCCTGGCCTATGCAATAGGAAAGGGATTCCATACTTATTACGCCATAAAGGACAGATCCGTTTATGGGGATCTGATTGACAGGGTTAATGCAGACGACTTTTCTATACTTACAAAGGGGAGGTTCTTTAATCTGAGGAAGCTATATCCGTGTATACCGAGCACTCTAAACGATATCCTATTACATTTTTCCAGGGGCGCTAATGTGTATTATGAATATGTTGAAGAGATGTTAGAGGACCTAAACCGCTGTATATACGCCATTTTTTAATAATGGGGGACAGACATTGAATAATTCCATCCTTGTAGCCTGGAACGAGTCCATGAGTTCACGCGCTGCGCTTGATTATCTTGTTTCTTTTGCAATGTGCCCTGAAAATGTCCAGATTACTCTGCTCCATGTCTTCAGGAAGGCCTCCGCCAGCGAAGAATTGGTAGGAAAAACCTTCACAAAAGATGAGGAAAAGAGGCTGTTGGACCTTCTTGAAAAGACAAAGGATGTCCTTATTGAAAAGGGGTTCCCGCCCGAAAATATCAAAATAGAAATGGCGATGGAACCTTATCCTACGATTGCCGACGGTATTATTGATCATTACAAAAAAGGCAAATTTGATATGGTCCTGATTGGTCGAAAGAGGATGTCCAAGGCCGAGGAGTTTGTAATGGGCGATGTAAGTGTCAGGCTGGTCAGGGCACTTGAAACAGGGGCGGTATTGGTAGTAAAATCCCGTTGACAGAAAGGTCGAGGAAGGTCTGATATGCCTATATATGAATTCAAATGCAGCAGATGCGGTCATGTCTTTGAATTTCTGCACCTTAGTCGTGATGAGGAATATGCCAGGTGCCCGGTGTGCGGAGAAGTTAAGACAGAAAAACTATTGTCTACATTTTCATCTTTCTCATCATCGCAAAGCCAGGGAGCGGGTAGCATAACATCTTCATCATCGTGCGGTTCTTCCGGGGGATTTTCCTGAGCAAGATAGGGGGCCGCCGTGCGCGGTTTCATAACCGGAGGGGAACAAATTGTAATCCCCTTCGACTCTGTCTTTTCCGTTAAGTCCTGTTCATAATCACCCAGTTATTGACATTAGAGGCTTCGGAGAGAGATGGACTTTTTTGTTCCCATTTCGTTGTAAGGGGTGATATATCCGGACCGTGGAATTTGCACTGTATTTGTAATCAAATGTACCAAGACTCTGTAAGAAAAAAGAAGGAATCTCTCATTTCAAATCTTATGGGTGTCCACTCACTGGTTGTGGCGTTTTCCGGGGGTGTGGACAGTTCTTTTTTGTTGGCCATTGCACAAGATATCCTGAAAGAGAGAGTGATTGCTGCCACCGCCCGTTCCGCCATACACTCCCATTCTGAGATCGAATATGCCATACAATTTGCAAGTCAAAGGCGAATAAGACATATCGTCTTTGAATCAGGAGAAATGAATAACCCGGAGTTTCTCAGCAATGGCCCGGACCGTTGCTATCACTGCAAACGGCAACTGGCTGAGACGCTGTTTGCAATTGCTGAGAAGGAGGGACTCTCACATGTTGCCCACGGCGCCAATGTGGACGATCTCTCTGATTATCGCCCTGGACTTGCTGCCGCCAGGGAGACAGGCATCATCTCGCCCCTTACAGATTCAGGACTGACTAAGGCGGAAATTCGTTATCTTTCCAAAGGAATGGGGTTGGAGAATTGGGACATGCCTGCGATGGCATGCCTGGCAACCAGAATCCCATATGGAAGCCGTGTTACAGAAGAAAAATTGCAGATGGCCGATGAGGCAGAGGGTTTTTTATTTGAACTGGGGTTTAAGCAGGTCAGGGTCAGGCACCACGGTACGGTTGCCAGGATAGAGGTCGGGATTGACGAATTTGAAAACCTGATGGAAGATCATAACAGGTCTGCTATAGTGGCAAAATTTAGAGGAATAGGTTTTCTACATGTTGCGACGGATCTGGAAGGTTACATATCCGGAAAGCTCAACAGGGACCTGGAAAAACAGACAGCAATTTGAAAAGGAGTTACAAATGGATCATAGAGTTGTCCTCAAAGACGCCTACAAGGGTTACACCCTGGACCAGGACAAGATTTATACGCCGGAGGAAACCGTCAGGATATTCAAGGACAGGCTCAAGACAGTTGATCTGGATATACTGGAAGAAACCGTCAGGATAGATAACGGACGATTGGATATCCCCGTCTATTTCAGTGTGTGCGGTCGCGATGCCTATGAGATAATAGGGACAAAAAAGCAGATGGGAAAAGGCGGTACACCGCAGCAGTCAGAGGCAAGCGCTGTAATGGAGCTGGCAGAGAGGTTCAGTTTTTTTAGTTTTGTAAAGGATGAAAAAAACTTCTTTGTAGATCAGTACAAAAACGTAAAGGACCGAGCTATTCCCTTTGAGGCCATTGCCGGGTCCGTTCATGATGTTTCTGAACACCTTGACAGGGCGGCTGAGATATTTTCAACGCTGCCGCTTAAATGGACGTGGGCATATAATATAACCAGGGACAGAGAATTGCTCATACCCTTTGACTGGTTTTTCACCATCAATGAATTCAATGGGCCCTCAGCAGGAAATTGTGTGGAAGAGGCGGTACTTCAGGGTATCTGCGAGATAGTTGAGAGACATGTGTCATCCATCATAAGCAGAAACAGGTTGAAGACAGCAGGCATTGATCCCGATTCTGCAACCGATCCGCTTGTTATGGAGATGATAAAAAAATACCGCGCAATCGGGGTGAACCTGTTTATTTCTGATTTTTCCCTCAACACCGGAATCCCATCTATCGGGGTGCTGGCATTTGATCCAGCCACATTTCCTGAAAAAAGCGAGATAGTCTGGACTGCCGGGACAACGCCGGATCCCCAAAAGGCCCTTTCCCGCGCTCTGACAGAGGTGGCGCAACTGGCAGGTGATTTTAATTCCAGATCCAATTACGTAGCCAGCGGTCTGCCGAAATTTTTAAGACTTGGAGAGGCCGATTTTGTCATGAGGCCCCGGAGTGTGGTCAGTATTGCAAGCCTGCCTGATCTTTCCGATGATAATATCAGGGTAGAGGTTGAAAATTGCATTGACGCCCTGTCGAAGACAGCAATGGAAGTGATTCTGGTAAATGTAATGCACCCAAGGCTGCAAGTACCTGCCTTTTATACAATTGTCCCCGGTGCGCATTTCAGGGAGAGGGCAGTAAATACCAGTGTTGCCATGTTTTCCGCCAAGATGGTGGCGGAAAACGGAGATCCGGGCTGGGCGCTTAATGAACTGATGAGGATGGACAGACTTCTGCCGGACCAATATTTTATCAAGTTTTTTTTGGGACTGACCACAATTAACATGAATAATCCCATTAAGGCATTGACCTATCTTCAGGAGGCATTGAAACTGGGGCCCAAGGATGAAGATATCCCCAGTATATATTCCTACATGGGGGTCTGCCTCAAAGACCTTGAGCGTTATAACGAGGCCCTGGATGTCCTTGAAAAAGGAGTGGCACTGGACAACGAAAGGACGGATATATATAACCTGATGGGTTTTTGTTATTTCAAACTAAAGGAACACAAAAAAGCGATAGATTGCTTCAAACAGGTCCTGATGCTGAACCCGGCATCCGCCATAGACTACGCAAATATAGCCTCAAACTACAGAGACATGGGCGATAATGAAAGGGCGATCAGTTATTATCAACTGGCCATTGAACTTGACCCCACAATAGATTTTGCAAGAGAAAATCTGTTAAGATTGTCAAAACAGATATAAGAGCGAAGATGATCGTCCAAATATATGAAATACAGACACCATCAGAGGCCCTGAAATGTATTGAAATGGGGGTAGACCATATAGGAAGTGTGCTCTTGAGTGGAGCAGAGTGGCAGGTCCCTTCAATTAAAGAAGCCGCATCGCACATTTGTGTGGGTGCCCCCCATATGTTGTGGTCGGATTATTGTTTTTCTGACCGGAATGAGTTAGCGTAGTTTTAAGGCGATGACGCCGG
>LT984854.1:1400021-1439963 GCA_900258555.1 uncultured Desulfobacterium sp.
CTATCCGAGAAGAAAACCAGCGGCATTCCAGGTCATCAATGCATGACCACAACATATTGGGGTCACCCACACAAATGTGCGATGCCCCTTAAAGAAGTTTGTCTTATGACAAATGGCACCGGTGTAAAAAACAGTTTGATCCCGCTTTTCAAGGAGCCTGATGTAATATACAAGGCGGTTGATTATTATCATCCGCACTTTGTCCATTTCTGTGAAACTCTTACTGATAAAAAGGGCGCGAGGATTAATCCGGCATTGTTTATCCAAGTTCAGTCAGAGCTGAAAAAGCGATTTCCAGAAATCGGCATTATCCGCTCTATTCCTGTTCCCCCAAAGGTTTTGTCAGGGGGATTTCCAACCCTTGAGATAGCAGCGGAACTTGAAGCTGTGAGCGATCTCTTTCTTACAGACACATGGCTGGGCGAGGAGCCTGTTGAAGGTTATATCGGGATAACAGGAAAGACGGTTGACCGGCGCATGGCAGGCAGGCTTGTAAGTCAAAGCCGTATTCCTGTCATCCTCGCAGGCGGGCTGTCCCCTTTCAATGTATATGATGCACTGATTGATACACGGGCGGCAGGCGCTGACAGTTGTACTCATACCAACATGCTGGATGGAAATGGAAATCCTGTAAGGTTTAAGAAGGATTTTGCAAAGGTCCAAAGGTTTGTTGCAGAGGTGAGGCGTGCAGGAGAGGCCATCGGCGCCGGGTCGGACGTTTGCAAGGCAAATCGCTCGGACTGCGCTTTAGGGGCATCCGAGGTGCACATGTGATCAGGAAACAAGGATAGAATTAAGGGCTAAAATTATGGTGCAAACCGGTGTTGAAGTTAAATCGAAAGCTGACCTTCATACATCGGTACTGGTTCAATGTGAGCTTGACACTGCGGCTTTTTTTTTATAATAAAACCTCCAAGCTTAGGCTGTTGTTTTTTGGACGGCTTTTTTTATCTCTGCTCAGAAGGAGGCCTTAAATGGATCTTGTCAGAAAGTTTGCCATCGCAGTGGTCATGATAGTTCCCGGTTTTGTCTTCGGCGGTCTTGTATGGTCGCTGCTGCACTCATGGTGGGCTGTATTGGTGGCTGAAGCGGCTGTGATTGCGGTTTACATTATGATCATCTCGGGGAAGTTATCGGGGACAAATACAAAGATCGTATCCGATCCTGCCTGATAAAAGCTGAAGACCACAGAAACAAAAAAAAAGGATTGACCTCAGGGCCAATCCTTTTTTTGTTTGATCTACTCTCTATTATGCAATTCCAAGACTGAACTTAAGCGATTTGAGGGTATTTTTCATTAACATTGTGATGGTCATCGGGCCTACACCGCCTGGAACAGGCGTAATGAATCCAGCGACTTTGGATGCCTCCTCAAAGTCTACGTCCCCCCGTAGAATGGCAATCTTCTTGCCGGTCTTCTCGCTGACCTTCTCTCCCACGCGGTTCACACCGACATCAATAACACATGCCCCCGGTTTTATCCATTCGGGTTTTACAAGGCCAGGGACCCCTGCTGCAACTATCAGGATGTCTGCCCTCTTGCAGTGAGAGGCCATATCCTTTGAACCGGTATGGACTATGGTAACAGTTGAATTGGCCCCTTTGGCCTTCTGGAGCATGATGTTGGCAATGGGCTTTCCAACAATGTTTGAACGCCCGACCACTACAACCTCTGCACCACTGGTCTCCACCCCGGAGCGTACTATCAGTTCCTGGATTCCAGCCGGCGTACAGGGTGCGAACTTGACCTCAGAGCCCCCGATCATAAGACGGCCGACATTGACAGGATGAAATCCGTCTACATCCTTATCAGGGTCAATTGCGTTCAGGATCTTCTTTTCATCAATATGTTTCGGCAGGGGCAGTTGAACCAGAATACCGTGGATCGAGTCATCCTTGTTGTATTTGTCAATCAGGGCAAGCAGGTTTGCCTCGGAGATGTCCTCGGGCTGGTTATCCTGGATTTCTTTAAATCCCAGACGATTGGCGGTCTGGATTTTGAGCGTCACATAAGAAATGGATGCCGGATTCTGACCAACAAGGATTGTAACCAGACCAGGCACCTTGCCATGCTTTGCCTTGATCTGCTTGACCTCCTCTTCAATCTCTTTAAGGATCTCTTCTCGTATCTCAGTCCCCAAAATAAGCTTTGCTGTCATCAAAATTCTCCTTTTCTCAAAAGTTAAAGCCAAGTTATATGTTAAGCCATTGAAAAACTTATATAAAAATCAGATCAATAATAATTGAATCTCCATAGCACACTAATGTCGGAATATCAATTTTATTTTAGTCCGACTTTTACCTCCATGTTCATTATCCGACTCTAATTGCAAGAGTTCAGGCCATCGGGTAAAAAAGGAGATTTTAACTCCCGTCTGCGTTACCACGACATTTTAACCTGAAAAAAGCTGTTAGCTGTTAGCAATTAGCCTTTAGGTTAAGGATTTCAATATATTGAAACAATTTTTTATGCTCACCCACAGGGTGCAACCATTAAAGTTGTCAAGATGTCGAAATTTTTTGCCTGATAGCTAACGGCTGATGGCTGAATGCTATTTTTAGATTTAATGTACGGTCAAAAGCTATCCTTCGTTTCTAGGTGGTCGATAGCCCTGCAATTACAATGTGCTGTCTTCACAGTTTAGATTGTAAATTTTTACCCACAAGTGGAAATTGATTTCCCATTAAAGTAGCATTACTTTACATACTCGTCTTTCCCTTTTCTTTTTCACTGTCCAACATATTGAAATGTAAGGACAATATGATAAGACAATCCAAGTGAAAAACGGCATAATATTTGCTTAATGATAAATGGGTTATTGGCAGTAATGCCTATAGCAAGCCTCATGATTTACTTTCTTGAGCCTTGCGACCCTTTGTTCAATTAAAAATAAAAAGTATTAACCTGGTAACTTAATTTAAGTAACAGAAAATAAGCAATTTTTAGGTTTTAGGAAAAAGTTGTAAGTTGACTGGTAGAAAAAGGGAAAGGATGAAGTAATGAAAAAGGTATTTGCATTGTTGAGTGGGGTATTTTTGCTGTTTGGGATTGTCTATGGAGCGAATGCAGCGCTAATTGATCGTGGCAATGGTCTTATTTATGACAGTAACCAAAACATTACGTGGTTACAGGATGCAAACTATGCGAAGACATCGGGCTATGGCATAGACGGTATGATGTATTGGAATGATTCTAGATGGCCGAGTTTAAGCGCCGTCCCATGGGTCGATCAACTGGAATACGGCGACCACGATGACTGGCGCCTGCCCGCTCTCAGCGAGTTGCAGAGTCTTTATTCTTCCTCGAACATACGGACGTCGAATCCTGGACCCTTTATCAACCTGGGGAATCAGGACTACTGGTCGAGGGAGAACCCCCCGTATAGCTTCTATTTTGACGATGGTACCAGCTATGCCCACGGCGTGCAAGACAGCTATGTGGCCCGTGTGTAGCCGGTTCATGACGGAGATATCGGTACGACTCCGGCTCCAAAAAAGGCAAGTATCAAATGCATGATCAAAAAAATGACAGCAGCAAGGATATCCTTTAAGAGCCATATGTCATGTGCCATGAAATATGCAAAGGATCAGGATAAGTATGATCAGCTTTCTCTGAATGGTAAAGACTGCAATCAAACAGCCAGCAGAAGTTTCGAAAACACGTGGCATAAGCTGGAAAATAAGGTTCTCGATTGTCCTGCCGATTCATGGGAAGTTATTGAGACAACCATTATGGACTGTCATTCTGATATAGCACATTCAATCTTTTCTCAAGTCGTTCTGGCATATAAATATGACCGGAAGCTGGCGATATCTCTGCTGAATACGGCAAAAAATTATGGGGACCGGTTGCTGAATGCTGAAATCAAAAATATCAAGAAGGAGGATAAGGAGAAACTGTCAAAGGCAGCAGGTATGGCAAATCTAAAGTTTGCAAATAGCTGGCAGGCGGCGATCTTAAAGGCAGAGAGAAACGGTGTAGACATAGGTTTTATTTCCGGAGTTGCGGATTATGTTAAAACAGATGTGGATGATTTGATAGACGATCTCCTTGAAGCGATTGTACAAGATATTTAGCTATGGTGCCAATATTGAAATACAAAGGTTCATGACGGAATAGAGATGAGTAGAATAAACGGCAGGGTTATGTATGTGGCCCTGCCGTTTTTTTTGATGGTTGCCTTGCAGCCTGATTTAATGAAAAATTCCATTGAACTTGGCTCCTGGCACTAGGGGCGGTGGTAATAAAATGAATAAATTGGAAAAGCATAGGCACCCAGGTAAGAAGGGCTGGGAAAGGAGTAAATCTATGCCGAGGCTGGGCCGACTTGACGCACCTGGAGTGCTTCAACATGTGATGATTCGTGGTATTGAAGGCAGGGATATTTTTTCTGACAATAAGGGTCGTGATAATCTTTTATGAGACATTCAGAATCGAAAAAGCTGACATTTACTCCGGGAGCAGAGAAAGGCCTGAATCCGATGCAAGATCTCTTTACTGTTATTGGGCAGTTAGAGAATTGGGTTATTCAATGAGAGAATTGGCCAAAAAGTTGGGCATGACAGCTCCTGGAGTCGGATATGCTGTTGCCAGAGGTAAAACTATTTCGAAGTTAACTCATTTTCATTTTAAAATTTCAGTTACTTAGTTAGTTGCTACCGTTAAGGGCACTTTGAATCGGTGGGGTTGAGGTGCGTCCTTGGTGCGAAAACCGTAAAGACCACACAATGAATAAGATTTAAAATGCGGAGGTGGTTCATTATGGACGGCATTGTCATATACACTGTTTTGACTCAAAAATACATTGAAGACAGTATTTAATTTGTTGAATTGTTATGTAATAATAAAAAAATGAGAAGGGCTGAATTCACAGCTATGCTTTACCCTGTAACAGGGCGTTATTTTTGTTTGGAATCAGAGAAATGCTGAAATCGGAATGTTAAAAAGATAATAATATATGAATAAATTAATAATATTGTCATTGTATAAATAATAAATATTAACATATAAAATAAATAAGGAGGCATTATGAACAGAAAAATATCTTTATTCATTTTGTTGGGAATAATTTTTACCTTCGCCATGTTCATTTTTGCGCTGAGTAATGGGATATCAAATGCAGAAGAGTGCCGAATGATAAAAGTCTATGGACAGCCCGGAGGCCAGGTAATATTCAGGCTTGAACCCGATACGATTAAGGTAGATAAAGGCACTTGTGTAGTTTGGGTTAACTTTGCTCGAGAAAATGAGATTAAGGTAATATTCGAACAAGGTAAGGTATGTAAAGACGTGACCAAGGCCCCGGTAGGATTTAAATTAGATGCTAAAAATTGTTATGTTACAAATTACATGCCATTTGGAGGGACATCCAGCTTGCTGTTTGATGAGCCTGGTGAATTCAAATATATTTTAGAAGCTGGTGGAGAAAGGCTAAATGGAAAGATAATCGTGAATGCTTCTAAGTAAACGAATCCCCGCCGCTTGAATCGAACCAGTGATTTTGCTGGAAACTCTTTTAGATAAATTTGTAGTGCGAAAGATTAATAAAATTCTCTTCAAGGCAACCTAGCTTGTGAAGGTTGCAGCCTATGATCCTCAGATTTATTTATTCATGGTGAAGAGATGGACGCCAGGCTACGATCCTTGATAATAATACCGATGCTTTTAACTATTGTTACATCGGTGAGGGCGCAAACCGGAGCTGAATCAAAGGATCGGTGTGTGGGCGGAGGGCCAAGCGCCCCTGTAAGGATTGAAGTCTTTTCATGCTATCAATGTCCTCCCTGTCGGGATTTTTATCTCGAAACCATCCGGCCTTTGCTTAAAGATTACGGCCGTTCCAGCAAGGTCTGCGTTATTTACTACGAATTTCCTCTTAAGATCCATGACTATTCGCGGGAGGCTGCCCGGTATGGAGAGGCAGCCCGCCATCTAGGGCAGGAGCAATGGCAACACGTAAGTGAAGCGTTGTACCAGCATCTTTATCAATGGGCAGTTGACAAAAATTTTGAGATCGTTGTTGCCCCCGTTCTTTCCCGGGATGAGATGGCCGGGGTCAGGAAGATCATGGAGGACCCTTCCGTAGATCAAGCCATAGACAAGGACATCGCTGAGGGACATAGGCGACATATTACAGGGACTCCGACCTTCTTTATTTATGCTAATGGAAAATCGAAAAGAATTGTCGGGTCTGTATCTTATCCGGTGCTGAAAGATTATATAGACGGACTACTCAAATGAAGGAGGCGATAGTTCAATTTTTCAGGAGGTATATTAGAAATATGAGATCTTTTAAGCTGCCGGTGTCGGTCTTCTGTTTGTTCTGTATGTTGGGGCTGGCAATCGGGACGTCAAGACCTTTATACTCTTCCGACCTTATTTGGGCTCCCCCGCATTTGGAGCAGCTAATTAAAGAGGGCTTAGCGCGAAATGGAGAAATCCAAAGCCTTTCAGCCATGGTGGAAAGCCTTAAAGAAGCAATCCCTTATGCGGGCTCCCTGGATGATCCCAGGCTGGGAATAGGGCTGCTTAATCTTCCTGTCGATACATTCAGTTTTAATCAGGAGCCCATGACACAAAAGCAGCTTTTTATTGCACAGAAAATTCCATGGTTCGGCAAATTAAGCCTTAAAGAGCAAAGGCAGGCTCTTATGGCAACCAGCCAGCAGGTGCTTCTGGAGGTAAAACGCTTTGAACTTGCCCGTAAGATCGCTGACGCCTACTATGAACTCGGGTTCATCTCGTCGAGTATAAAAACCAATGGTCGATTGACGGATATTGTCGGTCAGGTTCTTAAGGTCACAGAGACCAGATATGGCGCAGGAAAAGGGCTTCAGCAGGACGTGCTCCAGGCCCAGGTGGAATTAACTAAACTCTTGGATGAAAAGATTACACTCGGCAAAAAGCGTCGCATTGTAGAAGATCGTATCAATGAACTGCTTAATCGGGAAGAATTCCAACCCGTGTACATTTCGGATGAACTCCCGAGTCCTGAGATGGAGCTTGATTCGGCGGCGTTACAGGCCAAAAGTCTTAAAAATAATCCTATGCTGGCGGTTAGGCAGGCCAATATAGACGTAGCGGATGTAGATATACAATTGGCCGAAAAAGACTACCGACCGGATATGGATGTTATGGTGGGTTACGGTCAGAGGGAAGAAGATATGACAGGCAGGGAGCTTCCTGATTTTTTCTCCGCCTCCGTGGTTGTCAATATTCCCTTGTGGCAAAAGAGCCGTCAGGCCGCAAACCTTGCATCCAAAAAAAAGAGCCGTCAGGCCGCTGGGAAGTCCTATGAGGATCTTGTTCGTTCTTTGCCGCACAAAGTGGATGCACTGGTTACCGATCTTTCTGAAACCAGAGAAAATTACAAATTGTTTTCAGGAGCCCTTACGGTTCAGGCGGAACAGTGGGCACGATCTTCAATGGATGCATATGTGGTCGGAAAAATTGAATTCAACACCATGATCAGCGCCCAGATTCGTCTTCTTAATTTTGAGTTGATGGCCAAGAAATATCTTTATGAGCTTTACCAAAAGCGCGCAGAACTGGAGGAAGTATTGGGCGGCCCGATTATTGATGGAAATTATTAAACTCAAACTTCCTTGTTCAATATTAGATATCCAATACTTCATTTGAGGAGGATGAGTCATGATGAGACTCAAGGGATTGGCGGCCGTAGTCGCCTTGATAATAAGCTGGGCCTGTTTTGGTGGCTTAGGGCATAACCGTTACGCTGGATCGGATCGACTGAGCTCTACGACTCCGATGGCTTATGCTGCGGAAAAGGACCTCAAGGCCGGGATGATAGATCCCAAAACCGGCAAGAAGATCAAATATTGGGTCGCCCCGATGGATCCGACTTATATCTCCAAAGAACCCGGAAAATCACCCATGGGCATGGACTTGGTTCCGGTCTATGAGGAAGAGGTCGAAGAAAAAGAGCCGGCCTCCACGATTCGTATTGATCCCGTGACTATCCAGAACATGGGTGTGCGCCTGGCTCAGGTGGAACGCAAGCCCCTTGTCAGGGACATCAGGGCCTATGGTGCGATCACATACAACGAAAAAAATATCTACACCGTGAACACCAAGTTCAACGGCTGGATCGAAAAACTCTATGTTGATTTCGTCGGCGACAGTGTGAAAAATGGCCAGCCCCTTTTCGATATCTACAGCCCGGAGTTGGTTTCCGCCCAGCAGGAATTTCTGCTGGCAGTGCAGCAGTGCAAAAGCCTTTGTGACAGCCCTTACCCCAGTGTAGCCGAGGGAGCAAAAAGGCTTATTGAAGCATCCCGGACCAGGCTGCGTTACTGGGATCTGACAGAAGATCAGATTAACCACATAGCGCGCACGGGTCAGGTTCGGAAAACGCTGACCGTTTATTCACCGGCTTCAGGCGTTGTCACGCAAAAGTACGCCTTCGAAGGCCACTATGTGAAAGAGGGTGAGCATCAGTATGTGGTTGCGGATCTTTCCACAGTCTGGGTGGACATAGAGGTATATGAGTATGAGCTGCCTTGGGTCCGGCCTGACATGGAGGCTGAAATGGACATCTCCTATATCCCGGGAAAACAATTCCGGGGCAGAATCGTCTATATATATCCATACCTGATGGAAAAGACCCGGACGGGTAGACTCAGACTTGAATTCAGGAATCCGGATTACGAACTTAAGCCGGGCATGTATGCAAATGTGTATCTCAGGCCGCTCGTAATGGACAATGCACTTGTCATTCCCCAGGAGGCCGTGATCGAGAGCGGGATTCGAAAGGTTGTCTTTGTCTCCCTGGGTGAGGGGAAATTTCAGCCGAGGGAAGTAAAGATCGGTGTTGAAGGCAAGGAAAATGAGTACCAGATCCTCTCCGGCCTGAGCGAAGGGGAAAGGATTGTTGTGTCTGCACAATTTATGCTGGACTCTGAAAGCCGCCTCAGGGAGGCGATTCAGAAGATGATGGAAACTTCCGGGACAGGGATGGGGGATGAGGTGAAAGAGACAGACAGGATGAAAATGGAAAAGACCCAAAAGGGAGAGGATCACAAGACTCAGATGCTCCATCAGCATTAATGGAAAGATGGAGTTGGAGGTTTCCATGATTCACAAGATTATCGAGCTTTCCGTGAAAAACAAGTTCCTGGTGATCCTGATGACCCTGTTTGTCACTGGAGCAGGGCTCTTTGCGATGCTAAAGATCCCTTTGGATGCCATACCGGACCTTTCTGATGTCCAGGTCATTATCTTCACGGAATACCCTGGGCAAGCGCCCCAGGTGGTGGAGGACCAGGTAACCTATCCCCTTACCACAGCCATGCTTGCGGTTCCTTTCAGCAAGGTGGTTCGAGGATACTCCTTTTTTGGATTCTCCTTCGTGTACGTGATCTTTGACGATGGAACTGATATGTACTGGGCAAGAAGCAGGGTGCTGGAGTACCTGAACTACGTCTCAGGCCGGCTTCCAACAGGAGTCACGCCAACCCTCGGTCCGGACGCTACGGGGGTGGGCTGGGTTTTTGAGTACATACTTGAAAGCGACACGCACGACCTGTCTCAATTGCGCTCTATTCAGGACTGGTTTCTCCGTTATGAGCTGACAAGTGTTCCCGGTGTAGCGGAGGTCGCTTCCATAGGTGGATTTGTAAAACAATACCAGGTGATTGTAGATCCAAACAAGCTCGTGGCTTACAATATACCTCTTATGAAGGTGAAGATGGCCATCCAGCGGAGCAATAATGATGTCGGCGGAAGAGTCCTGGAGATGGGAGAGACTGAATTCATGGTCAGGGGCCTCGGGTACATCAAGGATGTGCAGGACCTGGAGAACATCCCCCTCGGAGTTAACACCCGGGGAATTCCCATCCTTTTGCATGAAGTGGCCAGTGTAAAGATCGGACCGGAATTGAGGAGAGGGATCGCTGAATACAACGGAACTGCTGAGGCAGTCGGGGGTATTGTGGTTATGCGTTACGGTCAGAACGCCCTGGAGGTCATCGAGAACGTGAAGAAAAAGATCGAACAACTCAAGGCAGGACTTCCTGAGGGTGTAACCATCAAAACCATGTATGACCGGTCAGCCCTGATTCTCCGCGCCATCGACAACCTGAAAAGGACACTGATTGAGGAAAGCATTATCGTTGCCCTTGTGTGTATCATCTTTTTGCTCCATTTTCGGAGCGCCCTGGTGGGAATTTTCACCCTGCCCGTGGGCGTACTCATCTCATTCATGATCATGTACAAACAGGGAATCAATGCCAATATCATGAGCCTCGGCGGCATTGCCATTGCCATTGGCGCCATGGTGGATGCAGCCATAGTGATGATCGAGAATGCCCACAAGCACATTGAGCGTGATGGGGGGAAAAAACCCCATTGGGATCTCATTCTGGATTCATCAAAGGAGGTCGGCCCGGCCCTGTTTTTCTCCCTGCTGATCATCGCAGTAAGCTTTTTGCCGGTATTTACCCTTGAGGCCCAGGAGGGCCGCCTTTTTCGGCCCCTTGCCTTTACAAAGACATATGCCATGCTTGGCGCCTCATTTCTTGCCCTGACTATTGTACCTGTACTCATGGGTTATATGATCCGTGGGAAAATCATATCTGAAGAAAAAAACCCCGTTAACCGGGTCCTCATTTGGATATACCACCCTGTGATCAAAATGGTGCTCAGGTTTAAGGTCCTTGTGATCCTTTTGGCTGCGGCCGCCCTGGCGGTGAGCTACATCCCGTGGAAGAGAATAGGCTCGGAATTCATGCCCCCGCTGTATGAAGGGGATCTCCTTTACATGCCTACAACGCTGCCGGGTATCTCGATTACAAAGGCCAAGGAACTTCTCCAGCAGACAGACCGCATCATCGCCACATTCCCGGAGGTTCATCATGTATTCGGTAAAGTAGGCAGGGCTGAGACCGCCACGGACCCGGCCCCCCTTTCCATGATAGAGACGGTCATTGCGTTGAAACCGGAGTCGGAATGGAGGAAAGGTATGACTGTAGAGAAACTGGTGGAGGAACTGGATAAGGCGGTAAAGTTTCCAGGTCTGACCAATGCCTGGACCATGCCCATTAAAACGCGAGTGGACATGCTTTCCACCGGGATCAAGACACCGGTGGGGATCAAGCTTATGGGTGACAATCTTCAGACCCTCAGCGATTTGGGTGAAAAGGTCGAATCGGTCATCAGGGAGGTGCCGGGCACCCTGAGCGTTTATGCGGAACGGGTGACCGGGGGCAACTTTTTCGACTATCACATAAGGAGAAGGGAGGCAGCGCGATATGGTCTTACTGTGGGGGATGTGCAGGACATCATCATGACGGCCATCGGTGGAATGGTGGTTACAAAAACGGTAGAAGGGCTCGAACGCTATCCTGTAAACTTGCGCTATGCCTCAGAGATGCGCGATACACCTGAAAAACTGGGCCGTGTCCTGATCCCCACCCCCACGGGTGCATATGTGCCCATCAGTCAGTTGGCTGATATTAGCGTGATCAAGGGCCCCCCCTCCATCAAGAGCGAAAATGCAAGGAAAAACGCCTGGATTTATGTGGACCTCAGAGGGATTGATGTGGGCACTTATGTGAAAAACGCCCAAAAGGCGGTACAGGAGAAGGTTCAGCTACCGCCCGGCTACAGCATAGTCTGGAGCGGTCAGTACGAATACATGTTGAGGGCACAGCAAAGGTTGATGGTCGTTGTACCCATGACCCTGCTTATTATTTTTCTCCTGCTTTACTTCAATTTCAGAAATGTTACCGAGACACTGATTGTTATGTTGAGCGTTCCTTTTTCTCTGACAGGGGGTCTCTGGCTGATGTACATGCTGGGATACAACATGAGTGTGGCCGTGGGTGTCGGCTTCATTGCCCTGGCAGGAGTCGCAGCGGAGACAGGAGTAGTGATGCTCATCTATCTTGACATGTCATACCGAAAATTCAAGTCCCTGTACGGGGACCAGTTCAACCGGAAACACCTTTATGAGGCCATTGAGGAGGGTGCGGCCCTGCGGGTCAGGCCCAAAATGATGACCGTGGTCGCTATTATGGCCGGCCTTATGCCCATCATGTGGAGCCACGGTACAGGCTCTGAGGTGATGAAACGCATCGCCGCTCCCATGGTGGGAGGAATGGTTAGCGCCACTATCCTCACCCTAATAGTCGTGCCGGCCATCTATGGGCTTTGGAGGGGATGGAAACTGAAAAAGTAGCGATGACTTAGACAATTCCTGGTCACCGACACACTGCCACGAATCATATGGACGCCTTCTTGGCCTTCATTTCCTGTTGGGGAAAGCTAAAATAGCTGTTTTGTCCGGTCTGTCAGTTAATATTTCGCGCCGTTTAAATAGGCATCGTATATCTCATGATCGCTATAATCCAAATCCCCGCGCCCTTTTTGTTAAGGGCAAGGGGATTTGATGGTATTTGAGCCGGCAAATTCTATCCGGTTTACGCAATAGTGTCTTGTTGATAGAGATTAAGGTTTGGGTTTCTCGGATTTTTCTTCCGTAGTTCCCATCATGCCCGTTTCCTTCATCTTCATCCTGATCTTCTTTATGTGTTCAAAGTCTATAGGGATCTCCACTTCTTTTTTCAGATTCAAGTCCTTATCATACTTATACAGCTTGCAAGAGGACATCACAACGATTCCGCCGTCTTCGGTGGCAATCATTCTCATCCCCATCATTCCTCCCGTATGCATGCCTGACCTCATAGGCCAATTCATATGCTCGCCCATCATCATGCCTTCTCCCTCGCCGTGCTTCATGTCCTTCATCTCCGCGAATCCCACCATACTTGTGCCTAGAATCAAGCCTGCTACGAAAATAAAAATTATAGCCTTTTTCATTTTGAACCTCCTTATTAGGATTTAAATTAGTTTGGAATATCTCATTTTTTCCTTTTAGGTAAAAATGAGCCTATAGAAATAAATAGTTTTTATCCGATAGACTAGCAATGGGTGTAGTCCTGTATTTGACTCAAAGAAAGACTGTAGAATATTTATCTGGACGGCAGCAAAAGTAGAGAATGGGAAGGAATGGGTACGTAGTTAGGTTCTAGGGTTTAGAATCGATAGAGTATGGGCGGCTGAAAGGGACTTTAAAACCTTACAGCGTCCCCTTTTCANTAGGGTTTAGAATCGATAGAGTATGGGCGGCTGAAAGGGACTTTAAAACCTTACAGCGTCCCCTTTTCACTGCCCTAAGCAACCTATCCCAATGATCCTTTAAACCCATTAACCTGACCGTCTGTGATGTGATTGTGATGTGGTAAGAGAGTGCGTTTCTAGAATAAAATATAAGGAGATTGGCCTAAGGCATCAAGTACAAAACGGGATAAAAATAATGTATAGGGTTTAGTGCCTTTCTTCGTCAAATTTTAAATGTTTACCGTAGGATTCCAGGTTGGCTGATATCCCGGAGTACTGACCTGTTAAGCAAAGTATTTTTCGCGTAGTCACATCATTTTTGCCGGACTGCTGGCTAGGGCCGAGACGCCCGCGTGAAATTAACCGATTGCTTATTCTGCAAAAGTATGATTATCATACATTCATGGAAATCGTGAATCCCAACTCCATCTTACCCCGGGCAGCCGCTGTCGCCATCGAGCGGGCGTCTCGAATAGCTCCGGTGGTGGTCCTTCTCGGCGCCCGCCAGACCGGAAAAACGACGCTGCTGCAAACGCTCCCTCTGTTGAAAGGGCGCCCTTACCTCACGCTTGACGACTTTGACCTGCGCACCCAGGCCAAGACGGAACCCGAAGCGGTGGTGGCTAGGGCGCACAGCCTGGTGCTGGACGAAGTGCAGCGCGCCAAAGATTTGCTTATTGCTGTCAAACGCGCCGTGGATACAGACCCGGCCCGCACTCCCGGCCGGTTCATCCTTACCGGCTCTGCTAATCTCCTGATGCTAGAAAAAATCGGCGAGACCTTGGCCGGGCGGGCCGTGTATGTCACACTGTGGCCTTTTACGCGGCAGGAGCGAGCAGGACTTGGCTGCGCCGGATTATGGAGCGAACTTCTGGTAACGCCTTCCCCAGGCTGGCGCGAGATGCTGGAGGCCCGGGAAAACCATGTCGAGAACTGGCGCGACGCCGCTGTCCTCGGGGGGTTGCCTGTTCCGGCCCATCGTCTCGTCGGCAAAGAAGACCGGGCACTCTGGTTTTCCGGTTATGTTCAGACCTATCTGGAGCGTGACTTGCAGGCCCTACGTGCGGTGGAAAACCTTGCGGACTTTCGCCGCCTCATGAGGGCGGCCTGTCTACGGATCGGAAACCTTGTCAACCAGACCGAACTGGGCCGCGATGTGGGAATCGCCCAGCCCCAGGTCCACCGTTTCCTCAACCTCATGGAGGCAAGCTATCAGGCGGTAAGGCTTTCGGCCTATGCGGTCAATCGGACCCGGAGGCTGATCAAGGCGCCAAAACTCTATTGGAGCGATACGGGTCTTGCACTTTTCCTTGCCGGGGAGAGTGAGCCCAGAGGCGCCCATCTTGAGAACATGGTGCTCACAGACCTTCTCGCCTGGCGCGACTTGCAGGCCCAGCGACCGGAGGTACTTTATTGGCGAACGGCCACGGGGATCGAAGTGGATTTTATCATCGAAACTCCGAACCGGCTGCTGCCCATCGAGATCAAAGCCGCTGCCCGCGTTACGACAGCCGATGCCAAGGGACTGGAATCCTTTCTTGACGAATATCCAGATCTTGCAGACGGGGGGCTGCTTCTGTACGGCGGAGACCAGACCTTCCCGCTTACCCGCCGGGTTTTGGCTGCACCATGGTGGAAGGTTATCTAAAAAAACACGGTTAAATAATGACCCATAAGAAGAAACTCATCGAAGTGGCACTGCCTCTGGATGTGATCAACAAGGCAAGTGCTCTGGAAAGCTCCATACGCCACGTCCATCCGTGCACGTTCTGCATTTGTAATTGGCCAAGGCGGCCCATGGCGGTTGCACGGGCAGTGGGGGGTGAGGATTCATCATGCCTGGACATCCTATCATGAATGGGGACGTAGTCAGGTTTTAGGGTTTAGAATCGATAGAGTATGGGCGGCTGAAAGTAACTTTAAAACCTTACATCGTCCCCTTTTCCAGAGGTGAAACTATTTCGAAGTTAAATCATTTTCAGCCTAAAATTTCAGTTACTTAGTTAGCTACCACCGTTAGAGCACTTCACTCTCCACTTCTTGTCGGGTTTAATCGGCTCACTCAAGAGCAGACACCCTAACGCATAAGAGAACATTCCCCCTTTCCTTACAAGACATCTGCCACTATTGCAGCAAAATGAACCATTGTAATATGCTGATGCGTTGAGCTTTAATGATTTACCTCTTTTTTGTAGGCCAATTTTATATAGTTTATCCAGTATTATTTTATCTTATAGGGAAATTTCCCTATAAATTTGGGATTTTTCCTTATACAAATAAGGTATTTTCCTCATTTACAAATTCTATCCTAATCTGATATCAGTCGCGACTAAAATTTGAGTCCATTTCTAATTTTCTTTCCCAATTGTAACCCGGAGACTAATGAAATGAACCTAAGTAAGAAGCATTATATTCTTGACCTCAATGTTATTTCACTTTCAGCCATCCTGTTCCTGGTGTGTTGTCAGTTTATTCAGTCAGCCCAGGCGGCAGACCCAAACGCTGATGCTGGAAATGACACGGCCCTTGTCAAGAACAACCTCTATGAGACCTTTACTCAGTTGGATGGTACAGCCTCCACAGACCCTGAAGGAGATGGACTTACCTACCATTGGTATGGGCCATTTGGCAAAATTAATGGGGAAACGCCATTCATAGCCATACCGGAGGGAAATTATACTGTCTCCCTTACGGTTAGCGATTGTGCACATCTTTCTGTAGATACAGTGGTGATCACAGTCTCACCCTGTTTTTATATCTACGCCAGGTGCAAACCAGGCAAGGTTCAGCTTACATGGACCAATATTGAAGGAACTGAAAGATATGACATTTACCGGTCCGAGGAATCGAATCCGACAAATTTTCTGAAGATCGGCGAGACCACCTCCACATATTCCACATATCTGGACGAACCTGTTGCTAATGAAACCACTTATCTCTATGTGGTGGGGGCACTATCACAGGGTTCCTGGTGCTATTCAAATGTGACTGGTTCTCATCCTACAGCTATAAGGGGCGAATTCAATTATGCCCCTGTTATTTATTCTTCTCCCATAACTCATGGGTACGGTGGAATTATTTTCAGCTTTGACGTCAATGCAATTGACCCCAACAGCGATAGTTTAATCTTCTCGCTTGATACGGCCCCGTACGGCATGACCATTGACGCAAGCAGCGGGTTAATCCATTGGCTTCCCAGTGAAACACAGGTGGGAGAAAACAATGTTGCGGTTAGGGTCCAGGACATGGCAGGGCTTCATGATACACAGGAATTCACCGTCACAGTGGAAAGCCGTCGCGTTCAGCCTCCGACCGTCAGTTTTTCCGCCTTTCCTGATACAGTCACCATCGGCCAATCCTCTACGCTTTCGTGGACATTTTCCAATGCAAATTGTGTCACCATTGAGCCAGGCATAGGGCAGGTCAATGCAAACGGTTCAATCAGGGTCTCACCTGATGAAACAACCCGCTACATCATGACCGCCACAAATCCTGGTGGTGAAACTCATGCAACAGTCACTATCACCCATGTGAACAGCGCACCCGTTGCAGACAACCAAACCTGGACCACGGATGAGGACGGCCAAATCCCCATCACGTTGACGGCCTCGGACTTAGATAATGATTCCATGACCTATCAGGTGGTCACAAAGCCGACTCGTGGCATTCTTACGGGTACTGCACCCAACCTGACTTACACTCCCCATGAAAACCAAAACGGCAGTGATTCATTTACCTTCAAGGCCAATGACGGCTTTGAAGACAGCAATATCGCTACGGTATCCATTACCATAAACCCGGTAAATGATTCGCCGGTTGCGAACGGCGGACCTGATCAATCCTTAGTAAGAGGGGCTACTGTTTTTTTGGATGCAAGCGGATCCAATGACCTCGATGGTGATGCCCTCTCCTATCAGTGGTCTTTTTTATCTATTCCCAAAGGGAGTGCAGCATCTTTTAGTGACCCGTCTTCCGAAACCCCCAGTTTTGTAACTGATCAGGCCGGCGCCTTTGAATTACAGCTAATTGTTTTTGACGGTACAAAATACAGCAGTCCGGATCTTGTCCTGATTACCTCAGAAACTGTCATGACGGAAGTACCGAACCTTATCGGATTAACCCGACAGGCGGCTGAGACGGCATTGAATAATGCTGGGCTGACAACAGGCTCCATATCCCAGGCCTACAGTGACACTGAGCCAGAAGGTTCCGTGATCAGCCAAGATCCTGCTGCCGGGACAGTCTTAGAAATCGGAACTACGGTGAACGCGATTGTCTCGCTCGGACCTGAATTTCTGGTGGTAACGATCAAAAATCCTGTAGATAATCAGACTTTCGCCCAGGGTGCCATTACGGTTACGGGCACAGTGAACCGGACCGGGTCAGCGGTCTCAGTCAATGGGATTGTTGCGGCTGTGGTGGAAAACGCCTTTATAGCGGAAGGTGTTACTCTGACCATGGGCGTCAACAACATCACGGCCGAGGCCTCGGAAGGAACAGAAACGGCAGTGGATACGATCACGGTCTTTTTCGCAGGCACAGACATTGAGCCAGTTCAGCTAAACACCAGTTCATTTCTCGAAGACCCCGTATCACTGAGGGTCTCCGGAGATGTGCTGGTTACCCTGAGAAACAATGGTAGCGGGGATATCACAAACGCTTATAAAATCGCCCTGTTTGAAGATACGGATAACAGCGGAACTTTCGATAAAGATAGAGACAACTTACTGGGACAGGCCTCTGTGGACGGTGGCCCTTCAGCGGGCGTGACCATGGATGTTTCAGTAGCATCTGCCGGGGAACTCCTCTTCCGGGACAATCCCCTTTATGTCATTCTAGACAGTGAAGGGCAGTTGCAAGAAACCGATGAATCAAACAACCAAATATCCAATCGTCCTTCTGGGACGGATTTAAGCACATCCCGCCTAAACCTGGACAGCCAGTACGATTGCCCCAGCCAGGTCTCCTTGTCTGTTCGATTGGGAAACAGCGGTGGATTGCCGGTAACTGCAGGAGTGCCAATAGCCTTTTATGACGGCAACCCTGATGAAAATGGGGCCCTTATTGGTGTTGTTACGAGTACCCTTCTGCTGGAGCCTGGCGACTACGAAGACATACCTTTCAACTGGACAGGGCCTTCTACAGGAGAGAGATACATATTCTGCAGGGCAGACGATAACGGCGCAGGAACAGGCGCACTGGATGAGACCTGTGAGGGAAACAACACGGTTTCCGCCCAGATGAACATCTGCACGGGGCCCCCTCCTATCGGGGCAGGCAGTATATCCGGCACGGTTATGAATGCAGTAAAAGGCGTTTCGCTTCCTAATGCAAAGGTCGTCCTTCATATGGATCAAAACGGTGAGCCTGGCCAGGTTATTGCCCAAAACACCACCGGCGAATTCGGCTGGTTTATGTTTACTGACCTGGGTCCTGGGGCCTATATTCTTGTGTCGTCGGTAGATGGATATATCACCGGATATTTAAGGGTGACTCTTGCCGCTGACCACGGCCTTGCTGATCAAAACATGGCGCTTTCTCCCATCCTGGGGCCGGAAGAGATCCGTATTGTACTCACCTGGGGCCTAACCCCCTGTGACCTGGAGGCGCATCTGACTGCACCTAATCCCGAGGGATGCCGTTATCATTGCTTTTACTGGAACCGAAACATTCCCGGAGCAACTCTGGATAGAGATGACAGAGATTCATACGGCCCAGAAACCATTACAAGCAGCCAAAGGAGTTCGGGGATCTATCGTTTTTATGTCCATGATTTTACCAACAGGATGTCTTTCACCTCTCAGGCCCTTTCCCAATCCAATGCCCTGGTGACGGTCTATTTTGGATCAGGGGCTGATCCTGTCACATTTAATTCGCCGCAGCAGGCCGGGACTGTTTGGCATGTCTTTGATCTGGATGGAAGTACCGGGGCCATTACACCCATCAATAAAATGACCTTTCAAGATGAATCCGGAGAAATAGATTTTCCAAGGATCACATCCTCTCCAAAGACCTGGGCGAACTGGGGAGAGCCGTATTTCTATCAGCTTCAGGCTGAAGACCCAGACCTTGATGCCCTTGCCTATTCTCTCCCAACAGCCCCTCAAGGCATGACCATTGATCCTTCCACTGGTCTAATTCAATGGACCCCTTCAGGCAGCCAGGGCGGCACCTATCCGGTAAAGGTGCGGGTTCAGGACGGCCGGTGCGGAGATGATTCGCAGGAATTTTATATCCGGGTAAGTTACCTACCGATTGTTTCCTTTTCAGTGAACCCGTGCGGGGGTATCAATCCCGGAGGCGATATTACATTGGACTGGTCTGTGCAGCGGGCCGAGACGGTAACGATCAGTCCTGGGATCGGGGAAGTGGGCCTTTCGGGGACATTGACCATCCCTTCACGAGAACCGCCTGTAGGCTATATACTTACAGCATCAAACGGCGCAGGGCATTCTATACATCGGGCGCCGAACATTCCTCAAGTGTCTTTAAATGCCGGCCCGTCACTCATCTCAGCAGGCGGTCAAGCCACCTTGACCTGGACGACTCAATGCGCAACTTCTTGCAGTATAAGCCCGGATATCGGAGCAGTGGATTTTAACGGGTCTATAACAGTAGCGCCTCAAAAAACAACCACCTATACGCTTACGGCCGTAAATGGCACGGGTTCGAATAGTATTTCCTGTGACGTCAATGTATATGCCCCGCCGCTTATTAACTTTTTCGGCAGCAATGCTGTGCCGTCCTGTTCCTGGATGCCGGGAGATCCGGTGATATTATCCTGGCAGTGTGATATCAGCGTGGATCATTGTGTTATTTCACAAGGCATTGGAAATGTTTCTCCAAATGGTTCTCTTGTGGTGACACCTAATGAGTCAGTAATAAACTATACCCTGGAGGCATTTTCAAACGACGGTAGAACTGCTTCCAAAACCATAACCCTTTGCCTTTCAAAACCTCTGGCAATTTCGAATTTTACTTCAGACGATTATTATATCGATCCAGGGCAAAGTGTGAAACTGACCTGGTCCACACAATGTGCAATTGCCTGCACGCTGGACCAAGGAATGGGAGCGGTGGAACCTGGGGGTTACGTAACGGTTACACCGGCAACACTTCCCATCACTTACACCCTCACCGCATCCAACGAGAATGAATCCATAACAAAAACCCTTACCATATCTCAAAATATTATCTACCCTTCGGCAACATTCAGTGTGGACCCAGTGTTTATTAAGGTAGGTGAAAGCGCCACACTCACATGGTCCACACAAAATGCAGTGTCATGCTCGATTACACCGGATATCGGGGAGGTGGCCCTAAACGGCAGTATTGATGTTAATCCCGGTATTGAAACAAGTTACACCTTAAAGGCTGCAGGCCAAAACGGTTTTTATGTCAACGAACAGGTCAAGGTGTGCTATGTGGCCCCAAGTGCCCAGATCCAGGCCTCGCCGGAAAACATAAGGCCAGGCGAGAGCTGCACACTAAGCTGGATCTTCAGTAATGCCAACACATGTACCGTTGATAATGGCATCGGAGCGGTGTCTTTGAACCAGACGGTGGTGGTTACGCCTTCCCAGACAACCACCTATACCATCACAGCGGACGGTCCCGGTGGTAGGGTCTTAGACAGTGTTACACTCACAGTAAATTGGGCGCCTTCCGTCAATATGCTTATGCCGTCTGGAGACAATGACCCATCAAACGGTAGCTTTGCCATCAAATGGTCGGACTACGACCCCGACGACAATGCTACCATTTCCCTTTACTATGATACGGACAATACAGGACAGGACGGCACCATGATTGTATCCGGGCTGAAAGAGGACCCGGATGGGGCAGGAAACGATGAATATGCATGGGATGTCTCACAAATGCCGGATGGAATCTATTATATTTATGCCGTTATCAATGACGGTAAGGGAACCCAGGTCGTGGACTATAGCGATGGTGTGGTCAATGTCACACGGAATCCGTCATTAGAGGTTATCCAACCAGACGGTGCGAACGATTATGCCAATTCGTCATTCATTATAAAATGGACTGATGCGGACATGGATGACAATGGCATGATTTCCCTTTATTATGATACAGACAATTCTGGAGCAGACGGCATATTGATTGCATCCAACCTGACGGAAGATCCGGATGAAGTAAGTGACACCTACGAATGGAATACGGCAGGCATAGCAGCCGGCCAATATTATATTTATGCCGTCATAACGGATGGAAAAGGAGTTTCCGTCGTGGATTATTCCGATGGCCCGGTGGTGATCGAGCATAATATAGGAAATTCGTTCAAGCTGAAGGCCGATGATGCAGCATCCCTGGATAATTTCGGGAGGGCCGCAGCCATAAGCGGTGATTATGCCATCGTGGGTGCGCCTCTTGATGATGTGGCTGGTAAATCGGATTCAGGCTCTGCCTATATTTATAAGCGCGAGGGCGCGGCCTGGATTAAGCAGGCGAAACTTGTCGCCGGTGATGCTGCTGCATCTGACTACTTCGGTTGTGCGGTATCAATTAGTGGTGATTATGCCATTGTGGGGGCATATCAGAATGACGATGGAGGATCAGATTCTGGATCGGCTTATGTATTCAGACGGGACGGCTCAATGTGGGTGGAAGAGGCAAAACTTACGGCCGGTGATGCAGAAGCGTTTGACTATTTTGGTTATTCCGTCTGCATAAGCGGCGATTATGCCATTATGGGGGCATATCTGGAGGATAATGACACATATTCTGATGCAGGCGCTGCCTATATTTTCAAACGGGTGGGAGAGACATGGGTTGAACAGGCTAAAATCAAGGCCGGCGGATGGGATGGATATTTTTCAGACTACTTTGGTTGTTCAATCTCCATAAGCGGTGATTATGCTATCGTGGGTGCTTATAAGGCATATGGGGGCCGGGGAACCAGGGTTGGAGCGGCCTATGTTTTTAAAAATGAGGGATCCACATGGGTAAAACAGACCACATTGACGGCAAGCGATGCCTCCACAGATGATTATTTCGGTTATTCCGTCTCCATCAGTGGTGATTACGCCATTGTTGGTGCATATTCGAACGACGATGCAGGATCAGCTTCCGGGTCTGCTTATATATTCAGGCGGAATGACTCAACTTGGGTGGAAGAGGCAAAGCTTACTGCCGGTGACGCAGCAAGTAGTGACTATTTCGGCTATTCAGTATCCATCAGCGGCAATTATGCGGTGGTGGGTGCATACCGCAATGATGATAACGGCGCTGATTCAGGTTCTGCTTATGTTTATACTCGGGGTAATGAATTATGGGCCGAACATGCTAAGCTCACTGCCTCTGACGCGGCAGCCTCGGATTGGTTCGGATACAGTGTTGGCTTGGACAGGGGTTTTGTCATAGCAGGCGCTTACCGTGATGATGATGGAGGCACTGATACGGGTTCTGCCTATATTTTCCCTGTCTTGGATGTGACTTTATCTGCATCTCCTAAAATTATCGAGATTGGCGAGTCAACCACCCTGGAATGGGATGCTACAATTTCTGATTTTTGCACTATTGAACCCACTATTGGAAGCGTTGAGGGTAATGGGTCATTGGAAGTATCACCGACTGAAACAACAACATACAACATAACAGCCACAAGTCTCTATGGAGTTGTTACCGATAGTGTTACTGTTTACGTATCTGACCCCATAAATCCGCCCTCGATCACTATAAATGCAAAACCGGATACTATTGCAATTGGAGGCAGCTCCACATTATCATGGGATATTGCAAATGGTACGTCCTGCGCCATTGAACCGGGCATTGGGAATGTGGCGTTTGAGAGTTCTCTATCAGTCAGCCCCACAGAAACAACCACATACACAATTACGGCATCCAATTCAGGTCATACTGTCACGGAGAACATCACTGTAACAGTAATTTATCCGCCTTCCATTAATCTTACACAGCCTGATGGGACGTGCGATCTTGCAGACAATAGCTTCAGGATACAATGGAACGACTCTGATTTTAATGACAACGCAACCATTTCCCTGTTCTATGACACGGAAAACACCGGTGAAGATGGAACGTTGATTGTCACAGGCGTTCAGGAAGACCCTGATGGCGGGGTAAATGATGAATATCAGTGGAATACGGAGAATTTGCCTGAAGGTTTGTACTACGTATACGCGGTGATTGATGATGGAGAAAATGCCCCCGCCATAAGTTATGGCCCGGGCGCAGTAAAAATTACCCATTTTATCCAGGATGAAATCGAGCAAAAGGCCATGGATGCAAGTGCATGGGACTACTTAGGATACTCAGTATCCATTGCCGGGGATTACGCAATTGTAGGTGCTGAAGGTGACGATGATGGGGATTATGACGCGGGCTCGGCATATATTTTTCATCGGGATGGCACTGTTTGGGCAGAGCAGACTAAATTAGTGGCAAGCGATATTGCCGGAGGTGACGATTTCGGTACCTCCGTATCCATAAGTGGAGACTACGCCATAGTTGGAGCAAGTGGCGATGATGATGGAGGTTCTTTATCAGGGTCTGCTTACATTTTTAAGAGAGAAGGTCCGATATGGGTGGAGCAGGCAAAACTCACGGCGAGTGATGCTGCTGCGGGTGATTTATTCGGAAATTCCGTGAGCATAAATGGAGATTACGCAATAATCGGGGCATATGGTAATGACGATGGTGGATCTTCTTCCGGTTCCGCCTATATATTTATAAGGGAAGGCTCAGTATGGCTGGAACAGGCGAAACTGACGGCGAGTGATGCAGCCGAAAATGATTATTTCGGGTACTCGGTTTCAATTGACGGTGAAGTTGCCGTTGTAGGCGCCCATCTTAACGATGACAAAGGTGCGAATTCTGGTTCCGCCTATATATTCAAACGTGAAGGTTCCACCTGGACGGAACAGGGAAAGCTCATTCCAAGTGATGCGGCAGCAGATGATTATCTTGGTTATTCTGTCTCAATAAATGGCGATTATCTCATAATAGGCGCTTATCGTAATGATGACGGCGGGTCTAATTCCGGTTCGGCCTATATATTCAAGCGCGATGGTTTAATATGGGCCGAACAGGCAAAACTCACGGCAAGCGATGCGGCGGCAGGTGATTACTTCGGGCTTTCAGTTTCCATGAATGGAGATTATGCAATTGTAGGTGCTTATGCCGATGATGACAAAGGCTTATCATCAGGGTCGGCCTATTTATTTAAGCGTGATGGCTTGATATGGACACAAATAAAGAAGATCACGGCCGGTAATGGTGCTGCCTCTGACTATTTCGGCCGTTCCGTATCATTGACTAATAATTACGCTATCGTAGGTGCATATGGTAAAGATGATAGCGCTGTGTATGATGCAGGCTCAGTCTATTTTTATCCCATTTTCAATGTAACTCTAAGCGCCGATCCAGGGCTTATTCAAGCAGGAGAGCCATCAACCTTATCATGGCAATCTTTTCTTGCAGACTCATGTTCCATTGAACCGGAAATTGGAGTTGTTGGTACAAGCGGCACAATGTCTGTCTCCCCGACACAGACTACCACCTATACAATAACAGCCACAGGTCCAAGCGGCTCGACCACGGACAAAGATACGGTTTATGTTGTAGATCCGACCCTGCCGCCCTCAGTGACCATAAACTCTGATCAAACACAGATCGGTCCAGGTAATTTCATTACCCTGACATGGAATGCAACTAATGCCGACACATGTTTAATAGAACCTGGTATCGGGGCAGTGGCGCCAAGCGGATCAATAAAAATTGTCCCTGCGATGACGACCACCTATACCATAACCGCATCAAATTCGGCGGGTACAGAAACGGCCTTAACCACTGTAACGGTTATTTACCCGGAGCCTGTTGCAACGATCTCGGCCAGCCCTCTGTCAATCAATTATGGACAATCAACGCTGCTATATTGGAACACCACAAATGCAACGTCATGTGTTATTGAACCGGATATCGGGACGGTAAATCCTAACGGCTCTATTATGATTTCACCTGCCACAACTACAACCTATTCAATCACCGCCACTAATCCTGATGGGACGGCGACTGCCAATGTTACTGTGACGGTCATAACAGTCGAGCCCATTGTGACACTCACTGCAAGCCCGGCAAGCATCCTGTATGGCCAGTCCTCGACATTAACTTGGAGCAGCACGAATGCTACAAGCTGCGTAATTGAGCCGGCTATCAATGAGGTGAGCACCAGCGGATCAATGTCAGTCTCACCCACTCAAACGACCATATATACCATAACGGCAACAGGCCCAGGCGGCACAGCAACCAAAACAACGACTGTGACCGTGACCCATACTGCGCCCACAGTAAGTATAAGCGCGACGCCGAATAGCCTCAATCGAGGACAGAAAACCATTTTGACCTGGAGCAGCTCAAATGCAACAAGCTGCATAATTGAGCCTGATATCGGTGAGGTGGACACGGGCGGTTCAGTCGAGGTGTCTCCCACCCAGACTACCACATACACGATCACGGCTAACGGTTTAGGTGGGAGCACCACTGCACAAACAACAATAACCGTGACTGAGGCCATCCATCTGCAAATTACGTCCCCTACGCAAGGAGAGACAATCAATAAGCCATTTGTGATGGTCAAAGGCACATTTTCAAATGACCTTGGACTTGAAACTGGAATCACCGTGAATGGGCAGGTTGCCATGACATACGGCAATGAGTTCGTGGCCAATCAGGTGCCTTTGGAAGTAGGGGCCAATACCATTACGGTCTATGCGACCGATGTCAACGGAAATACCAACGAGGCTTCAATTGTTGTGGATGCGTCTGTTGCCGAAAAATACTTGAATTTGACAGCCGACGAATATGAGGGGGTGTCGCTGCTTGAGACCAAGATGACTATTGAAGCCTCATTTGATATAGCGGATATAAGTCTCAGCTACATCGCTCCGGATACAGGTTTGGTTGAATTTTTTGATACGCCGAGTAATACTGAATTCGTAATCCGAACGACAGGACCCGGGATTTATTATTTTACAGCTCAAGCTACTGATAATCAAAACAATGTTTATGAGGATACCATCGGGGTTGTTGTATGGGATGCATATTCCCTTGATACATTGCTAAAATCCAAGTGGAATGGGATGAGGTCAAAATTGCTGAACTCGGATATTGATGGTGCATTGAAGTATATTGCTGAAGGGAGATCACGAGAAAGATATCGCAAAATATTTAACTTTATTGAAACTAACGTACCTGGTGGTATAGCAGCAAACGCAACAGAGCTGCCTGAGCCAGAATTTATTAATTTTGATGGAAACATTGCGACTTATATCTTGGCAAGGAATGAAGAAGAAAAAATTATCGAATATATGCTTTATTTTTTAAAGGACGAATATGGAATATGGCGGATAGAAAACTATTAGCCTATTCTGTGTAAATAAAATCATAAGGGAGATATGGAGACATGCAGAAAGATATCCTTACAAAGACAGATGCGTTCATCAGAAATCATCCTAGATTATGTTCATTTTTAATTCTTATAATATTGTCAATTATAATTAATGTGTATTGGTCTATTAAAGGACGCCCGTTTTATAGAGATGATGATATGCTGACATATTGCAATAGGCTATTCATGGAAGGGATATTTGATGCTCTAGTGATTGACGTCCTCCCTATATTTTTGATCTCTCTTCTACTCGCTTATTTTCTTAAAAGAATGAACTCTACTAAAGTATTAATGCCTTTTTACATTAAATTCATCATTTCCTTTTGCATAAGTTGCCTCGCAATGATCATTGGTGGAGAGCAAGTTATGTATTTCAAAATCACTGACGTCTTTTTTTTAATATTGTTTAGTGGAATATTCGCTACATATTTCGCATTATTTAGTCATGTTTCAAGGCTAAGTTTTATTGTGCAATGTTCTATTATATCTTTTTTAATGGGTATACTTCACTGGCTAACACGCGTTCTCGAACACTGGGGCACATAAATACCAACCAGATTTTTTAGGGGAAACATCATGAAAAAGATTTATATTTTTTTTCTATTGCTATTTATGATTTTTGCCGCTTATCAAGAAAAAGCTATTTCATGGGAAATTGTTAGTCATAAGCAGATGTCTGAAAATGCGTTTAGTATATCTCAATTGACATATTTTTTTAAGGATAAGTTAGGCTATAATCTCGCATCTAAGCAGTTTGAGGGCCCAACACACAGTGAAGATAAATGGACTATCGAGGAATTTTATACAACTCAAAGTAAAACTGCACTGGATTGGGTTTTACATGGTTCAGGGGCTGAAGACGAATATCTAGCAAGAAAACACCTTGTACATTATTATAATAATATTAGATCAGTAAATCATTTTTACAATCCATTTTGGGATAATCGTGGTATTTACCCCTACCCAGATGATGGTTGGGGACATGACTGGAACTATCAGAGAGGTGGCCTTTATGATGACCTTTTAGAATTAGGGATATGGCGGGGGAAACCCCTAATGGAATGGGCATACAATGGCTGTCCCGAAACACCACCAATTTCAGAGTTTACAAGGAGTGAAGACAATTACTTCTCTTGGGTTTATGCAAGAAAATACTTTTACTCAGCACTTTCCGGGGATAGCACGGAAATTGATGGTGTTGGAGGAGTAGAAGGTAAAATTAATATGACTGAGCAAGAAAGAGGGCGTTGCTTTGCGCTACTTTTTAGAACTTTGGGCCAACTTGTACACCTTTTGCAAGATACTGGAATGCCTGAGCACACTAGAAATGATGCACACCCCTTAAGCAGTGTCAACGGTTTTGAACTTGATGCCACAAAACACAATTTTAACTCTCCAGATTGGGTCTGTGTTATTCCTTGGCAGTCGTTAGTCAAATCAGATAATCCAGTCCTTGACTTCTTTGATGCCAACCGATCAGGAGAAGGCTATAGTCTCGTTTCTAGTACAGGATTAGCAGAATTTTCAACGTATAATTTTCTTACAAAAGACTCTATAGCAGACAATTTGATGTATGATTATTGTGCGCCTGATTGTGAGCCTTATGGCCATGAAAGACACAGGTTTTTTACTTCCCCTCGAATCAATGAAAATCTATTTACTCTAGAACAGGGTTACAGGTATGATACTTACTATTATTGGTCAGGACAGGTAATTGATCCGCTTGCAATATCAGGTACTCAAGCTTTCAGATTAGCAAAAAGAAGATGGTATAATAACGTATTATTAATGTATGGTTGGAGGGATTATACAACAGAAGACCCAAGGATTTGGGATGGCTATCTAAATGTCCTGATTCCAAAATGCATTGGCTATTCTGCCGCCTTATTAAACTATTTCTTCCGGGGAGACATGGACATCAAAAAAGCTAAAGTAAGACTGGGCCCCGGTCTGACAATTACGGGAATTGACTGTGAAGTGAGAAACGCGACAATTTTAAACGAACAAGAACAAACCATTGAGCCTTTTGAATCTGGCACTATTGACATTTCATGCCAATACTCCCTGGATGGTCAAGAAGACCCAAATTATGTCGTTGTTAATGAAGTGTACACTATCTCAGATGCATCCGATGTAATAAACTCGGAATACGTTTCCATCAGCGTCACTTTGCCTGATGATAACATTATCCCTTATGGAGCAAAGGATTTATCCTTTACATTGGTATTCAGAGGAAAGCTGGGTAATGAGGAAGATGCGGTAGCGGCCAGACGGTATCTTTTTTCTTCCAGAATTGCTTACACTTTCCAACCAGGTGGGTCTGGAAACGAAAGCAATATTTTCACAATTGCTCCAGATGGAAGTGACTCGAAACAGATTACAAATAGTGTTTATTCCGATAGATCTTTTTATTCCAGTCCGTCATGGAGTCCGGATGGTGCGAAGTTGGCCTTTTCAAAGGAATTGTGTACTGATCCAGATCCCACAGGCGAGTGCTCGGGTGAATATTGGTCAATGAATATTGATTTGATCGATTTAATATCCGCAACACCTTATCCGGGTAATAAAGCGATAACTCTCCACCTTCCGAGTGATTCAGGGAGTTGGATGATTGGCCCAGCCTTATGGGGTGCATCTTTCTCACCCGATGGAAATCAGTTAGTTGCAATAGCAACAGGTTATGCCCGGTGGGACGGGGCACTGGTTGTGTTCGAAACTGCTACCGGGGATTGGAGCTTTATTAATAGTTGGGAATATTGGAAGAATAAAAGTGTAAAGAATAGCCCTCCTGTGTGGTCTCCAAAGGGAGACAAGATCGCCTATCATGTTTACGAAGAAAATGTCCCTGACGTCGGATATGTTCTCCGCCAAGACATATGTCTCATCAACCCGGACGGAACAGAAGATCAATGGCTCACATATGATAATCATAACAACGCTTACCCGGCCTGGTCTCCGGATGGCAATTGGATCATATTTGTTTCTGATCGGGACGGTGAAGGGTATTTGGATATTTGGATTATGGACTCTATGGGCCAAAATATGCAAAAGGTAAGGGATTGCGGACCGGATTGTTACTCTCCAACATTCTCGCCTGATGGATTGAAAATTGCTTTTAAGCAGGGCGAAAACATCTACACGATCAATCTGGATGGAAGCGACCTTACCCAGGTTACCTTTTCTGGAAATTATACCGGTCAGCCGGTTTGGTCGCCTTTTATTATTTCAAATGCCGCATCGCACATTTGTGTGGGTGCCCCCAATATGTTGTGGTCGGATTATTGTTTTTCTGACCGGAATGAGTTAGCGTAGTTTTAAGGCGATGACGCCGGGGGCCGACGGAGAGACCCACGGCCATCTCGGAGTCGGCCCCCGGCGTCATCGCCTTAAAACTACTGATTAGTCGAGAGCTACTATGAAAGATACATCTTTTTTTGCACAGCTTCTTGGGATCACTCCTCCTTGGTATATATCGAGTGTGGCATTCAACAAAGAGGACAAGCGCGTAGACATTTTTATTGAGCATACGAGTGGCTTTGCCTTTCCTTGCCCCAAATGTCAAAGGCTGTGTTCCGTGTATGACCACACATGTGAAAGGGAGTTCCGGCATTTGAATGTGTTTCAGATGGCTACATTTATCCATGTGAATCTTCCCCGGATCGAGTGTCCGGAACATGGGGTTTTGCAGATCATCTCCGGCCTTGGAGAAGATAATTCGGGCATGACTTATGAATTCGAGAGCCTTGTCCTGGATCTGGAGCAAGAGTGCAGTATTGAGAGTGTTTGTCGTTTGCTGGATATGAACTGGCATCCTTGCTGGGGGGTAATGAAGAGGGCGGTTGAGCGCGGCATAGAGAGAAAGGCGCATAGGATTCCGGAACGGATCGGGGTTGACGAGAAATCCTTCTCGAAAGGACATCGTTACGAAACGCTGGTCTATGATATAGACTCTGCTACGGTTGACTATGTAGGGGACAAGCGAGATCAGAACAGTCTTGAGGAATACTATAAGCAGTTTAGCCTTGAGCAACGAGAGAAGGTAAAATCCGTTGCGATGGATATGTGGGACCCCTACATTGCGGCTACCAAGGCCTACATCCCTGAAGCGGAGAAAAAGATTACCTTCGATCGATATCATGTCATGCGCCTCGTGGTAGACGCGGTGGATAAGGTTCGCAAGCAAGAGCATCGGGCCTTGATGGAAGAGGGCAATAACATTCTGAAGGGGACCAAGTATCTGTGGTTATGGAACGAAGAAAACATCCCGCCATATCGCTGGACTGAATTTGAACACCTCCGTTCACTGGATCTCAAGGTCTGTCGTGCTCGCGCTATCAAAGACAACCTCCGTAACCTCTGGAACTATCATAAAGAAGGTTGGATGAGGAGATACTTCTCTCGCTGGTATTTCTGGGCCACGCACTCTCGGCTGGGCCCGATAGTCAAGGCTGCAAAGAGCCTTAAATCTCATATTGACAATATCGTAACCTATGCCAGACACCGGATAACCAATGCCTTGGGGGAAAGCCTCAACAGCAAGATTGAGAAGGTGAAAAGGCTTGCCTGCGGCTATAGGAATCGGGACCACTACAAGACCGCTATCTACTTTCACTGCGGAGGCCTTGATCTCTATCCGAGAAGAAAACCAGCGGCATTCCAGGTCATCAATGCATGACCACAACATATTGGGGTCACCCACACAAATGTGCGATGCCCCTTTCAAATTAACAAGATTAAGTTGTTTACTTAATTACCACCGTGCCCGTTAGCAGTTGGAAAAGAAATTGATACAAAATGTAATCCCCTTCGAAGAAAGGGGACTCGAAATGAATTTTGTCCCTTCTACAGTGACTGGCTCGACCTTGCTGTCACAGAATCCCGAGAAGCTTGGGCCTGCCGTGAATGTTCCTATCAATTAAATCAGCATGCCAAGTCGTAATTACAACTTACAATCGATTATTGTATCCTTCGGGGAATGGGAGAAAAACCATCGTCTTTAAACGAAGACCTCAGTTTGAACCTTTTATCCCCAAAGGGTTCAAGGATGCAAACCGATAAAGAGGTTACCTGCCCACCTGTATTTACACGGTTTTTTTTCAGGGTTACGATTTCTATAGTAAAATACTCCGAATTGTGGCATCTTGAGGCCGAATAATTGACTGAACATGATCCGGTATTCAGGTTGTGGAAGATTTTTAGGGAATAAGCCCACATTTATTAATGTTACTGTAAAAAATGAAGATTGTATCTATTTCATTAAGTAAAAAAAAGGGTACGAGGAAGATTCCGGTCCAGGATGCAGTTGTTCTCAAGGATCATGGCATCAAAGGAGATGCCCATGCAGGCAAATGGCACAGGCAGATAAGCTTTCTTGCCTCAGAAAGCATTGATCGCGCCAAAGGAACTGGCCTGAATGTTGATTTTGGTGATTTTGCAGAAAATATCGCCACCTCAGGAATTAACTGGATGGAGATTCCAATCGGGACAAGAGTGAAATTGGGAGAGTCGGTGCTTATTGAAATAACCCAGATAGGAAAAGAGTGCCATCAGAAGTGCGCTATTTACTACCAGGCGGGAGACTGTATCATGCCCAGGGAAGGCATATTCGGTCGTGTCTTGGAGGGAGGGACAATACGATGCGGAGATGCCGTAACCATTCTGGGCGGGCACTGATATCCTAATCAGGTCGGCATATCATCTGATCCTGCCTATGGCGGAACCAATGGAGAATAGCCAGCAGCTTATTTTAGATTGGGGTAATCAATGACAAATAGGGGCAAATAATATACGGCAATATGGCCTTGCTTTTATTGAAACCCAAGAGAACCAATGAATATTAGAAATAAATCTGAAAAGGATCCGGATACTTACCTTAAACCCACTTTCACTATTGAATCAGACCACGAAAAAATCGTCCGAGCAGCCCATGATCTTACCAGGGGTTGTAAAAGCAATGACGAAAAGGCTGTCAGGCTTTTTTATTTCGTACGGGATTCTATTGCATACAACCTGTACATGATTTCCCTTTTCGTGGAGGATTATAAGGCATCCAGGGTCTTGGAATGGAAAGAGGGAAACTGCGTGCAAAAGGCTGTGCTGTTTACCTCCCTGGCAAGGGCCGCCGGAATCCCTAGCCGTTTGGTCTTTGCAATGATCAGGAACCACAGGGTGCCGGATCATGTGTACAAGAAAATCGGAACCAACATCTTTTACAGACACGGATATAATCAGTTCTTTTTAAGCGGCAGATGGGTCTCTGTTGCAGCTACATTCGACAAGCACACATGCAACAAAAACGGAGTGCCTGTTGTAGAATTTGATGGAAAAAATGATGCGACCTTGCCCGAAAAGGATCTCAAGGGCATGCCCTGTATAGAGTATATTGAAAAGTTCCCTGCATTCGATGACCTGCCTTTTGAATGGATTTATGAGACAATCGCCGACAAGACAACAGCGGTTTTGGGTCCTGACAAACGTCCCTGGCGAGGAAAGGACCTTAAGCGGATATTGAACAGTCTGATCATATCTATCTAAAAGCTCCTGTATTTCAGCTAAATTAGAAGAGTTCGGGTCTAAACATACGCCCATCTGGATGTTTTTTTAAGGCATCTGCGGCGGAAGTTTGATATAAGGAGCGCTTATGGACTATGACTGGGACATAATTGTTGTCGGGGGCGGGCCTGCCGGGTTGAGCGCCGCCATCAGGACGCGCTGGGTTAAGAGATACAAGGCCCTTCCTTGCAGTACACTCCTGATAGAGAATTCGCACATGGCAGGTCAGGCGGGCTGGCATGGGAGTATCTTTACCGGGCCATCATGGAAAATTGATCCGGGTGAGATAGTCCGAAATCTGACAAAGGATATTGATATCCTTAACATCCCGGTGATTAAGGACATGGTCGTTCGGATTGAGTCTGATGGGGAGGTCAAGAAAGTCCACACCTATGATGGCAGGGTCCACAGTGCCCTTGCCGTCATTATTGCAACCGGCATAAAGATGCTGGTAAATGAGAGAGATTTTCTTGGTAAGGGGCTTAACATCACCAGCATGGGCTATGAGGCGATTGTCTCGGAATTGAGGACGCTTCTTAAAAGGTGCTGGGAGCCTTGTCTTATAGTTGTGGGCAGTTCCAAACTTGAAAATCTGGCACCGCTGATAAGGTCCTTAAACAAGGGCGGATCCGACCTGCTGTTTGTCATAGAGGGAAAGGAAAGTGTCGGTGGGCACAATGACACTGTACACGGTTTTGTTAAGGGGTACTGGGGTGAAGGCCGCATCCAGGGTGTGCACATAATGACCGGTCAGGGCATAAGGGATATTCCATGCGGTGCGGTGCTTCTGGAATTTAACTCTTATGAGTTAAGACCAACCAGCGGGGCAGGGGTCTGGGACAATCTGTTTGACTCTCCATTTATCGAGGTGGACTCTGACATGCAGACCTCGATCCCCGGAATCCTGGCCGCAGGGGATGTGACCAAAGGCGGTTACAACTCATTTTCCCGGGCGGTTTCCCAGGGTATGATTGCCGGTTTGAGCGCCTATCGCTATGTATACAAGAAAAAAATGGGTGTTGAACCGAACTTGTTTGCCTACAGACCAACGGATTTTGAGCTTACTGAGGACTTTCTTGAAATCCCGACAATTGGGGATGAATTGAGGCCTAAGATCCTGGGCAGGGAAGGGGAGATCATGGCCGTCCTTGGCCATAACTGGTCATGGCTTTCCGGGAAACTGACCGGCTTTAATTCAATTTCTGATATTGCGGCGGAAAAGGTAATCCCTGTGGAGGCGCTCAAAAAGGTATTGACAGATCTGGTGGAAAAAAAGCTGATAACATTTCACGCGAAAAAAGGACCCTTATCGTGAACCAATCGGCGCAGGCAGTATCAGGCCTTGATCAGGCTATCCTTGATTTTATCGGGCATGGCACTGAACATAATGACGAACAGGAATTCAACCGCCTGGCCCTCGCCGCCTTTGAACTCCAGTATAATCATATCCCCCTGTACCGGCATTACTGCCAAAGTCAGGGCATAACACCGGATGTCATATCTACCTGGGAAGAGGTCCCGGCCCTGTTGACAGATGTGTTTAAGGAGGCAGACTTTTGTCTTTTTCCCTTTGAGGTCTCACGCACATTTGCAACCAGCGGCACCACCAACGCAAATGAGCAGGGGAGGGTGTCGTATGATGCAGGCGGGCTCAATTTGATGGACGCCACCATAAAAAGGGCTGCATCTGAACTGCTTTTCCCTGATAATATCCAGGCACTCATTCTGGTGCTTGCCCCCCCTCCTGAGATGGCGCCCCACATGGTGATGGTCTATGGTATGAACCGGCTTATAGATTATTTCGGCCTTCCGGGAAGCAGGTTCCTTATTCAGAAATCAGGTTTTGATGCCAAGGACCTTGCCGATGCCCTTAGTCGCGCTACCCAGGATGGGATACCTGTTGCAATATGCGGGGGATCATTCGGGCTTGTAAACTTTTTTGACTATTGCACATCAAAGGGATTAAAGTTCAGCCTTCCCAAGGGCTCCCGCTGTCTGGATGCGGGCGGTTTTAAGGGCAGGAGCAGGGAAGTGGGGAGGGAGGAATTCCTGGACCTGTGCGAAGGCATCCTTGGCGTCCGGAGAGACTATTGCGTAAATCTCCTGGGCATGACGGAGATATCTTCCCAGTATTACGACAATACATTGAAAAACCGCACAAAAGGTGTTGAAGAAGACCGGGCCAAGGTTGTGCCTCCCTGGACAAGGATTATGGTGGTTGACCCTGATACGCTTGAACCGGTGCCTGACGGTGAGGTTGGGCTCCTGCGCCACTTTGACCTCGCAAACAGGGGTCACGTCTGCGCCATACAGACAGATGACCTGGGAAGGATTGTGCCGGGCGGGTTCGAGGTGTACGGCAGGGCGCGTGATGATGGTTTGCGGGGATGCTCCCTTACTATTGATGAGATGACGCGGATAATTGAGGACCGAAGTGAAGGATATTGAGGGGTATTATCTGCCACCTGATTTCAGCTATCCTAAAATGGACTTTTCAAGCCGGGTCTACCGTCTGGGGGATGCCTCAGTTCGGGTAAAAACCCCAATTGTTTCCCCTGATATGTTAAACTCGCTTTTGGTCCGTCTTAAGGAGAACCGGGAAAAGTATCTCGTCCGCATGCCTATAGAACGGATAATAGGGGTACTCAATCAGGCGTCTCTCCGCTGGCTTGACAGGGACTATGCCAATAGACGACTGGCCTTGGAGGTCATCCCTGTCATAACCGGTTTTTCAACTGAGGCGGTTGAGGCGAGCATTGACATAGAGATGGAGAGCTCACTTTCAGATGATATGTGGAGCGCCCTGCGCTCTGAGATAGGAAATCCCGTTTATCTTGATGACTTTCAGTACTCGGAGGAACTGCGCGGGTATCGTCGGGCCTTTGGGCCAAGACTGGTGGTGTCATTTTTTTCTGAAAATATCCCTGCCCTGCCCCATTTGTTGTTCATGAGGGCATCCCTTGTAAAGGCGGCATGCCTTGGGAAGGTTGCATCGGGAGAGCCGGCGTTCGCGGCCCTGTATTGCAGGACCATAGAGGATATTGACCCAGAGATGGCCGCGTCAATGGCAGTGCTCTACTGGCAGGGGGGGGATGAAGAGGTGGAGGATGCTGCCTTCGGTCATGCTGATGCAGTGGTTGCATTCGGCTCTGTTGAGACATGTGCATTACTGGCAAAGAGGGTCCCCGGAAATATCAAGACACTGATCCACGGCCACAAGATTGGATTCGGCATTATCGGAAAGGACAGGATGACCCTTGCCGATGCGGAAGCACTCTCCCTGAAAGTCGCATATGACCATGCAATGTTTGATCAAAAGGCCTGCCTCGCCCCCCAGGTATATTTTGTTGAAAGGGGAGGAGAGGTCTCACCCATGGAATTCAGCCTCTTGGTGTCAAACGCAATGGCATTTTATGAAGAAAAAATCCCCAGGGGAAAAGTCTCTGCAGGAGAGGCTGCGCTCATACATCAAATGAGGGCTAGATATAAGATAAGGGAGCTTGGTGGTGGTGATTGCCGCATGTTCGCCTCATCCGGCGGGACAGCATGGACAGTAGTCTATGAAAAGGCGCCTGCCGTTTTAAGCCCCTCGGCCCTTAACCGTTTTGTAAGGATCTGGGCAGTGGATGATATATTTGAAACACTAGATATTTTGAGGCCGGTCGGACCATTTTTACAAAATGCCGCTGTAGCCGTAGGAGATAAGCAAGAATGGGAATTAATCACACGGCTGGGGGAGCTGGGCGTATCCCGCATAACCTCGCCCGGCAGCATGCCCACACCATCCATGATGTGGCGTCATGACGGGATTGCTACACTTGCGTCTTTACTCAGGTGGTGTGATATAGAGAAAAAGGAAGGTGTATAAGGGTTGTAATTTTTAAGGAGCCAGGAGCCAGGAGCCAGAATCCAGAAGTCAGAATAAAGGAATCTATCATGGAACTAAGGGTATCCACAAACTGGGACAATAACCTCATAGATGCTCTTGAAGGGACATCAACGGAAGAGGTCTACGGAAAGCTCGCGCACGATGTGATCGGAGGGGTGCGGCCTGCGTTTTTGCTCCCTCAGATCAGCAGGGAGGAGGCAGAGGCCCACATTCGTTACGTCAGGGAAAGGGGCATACGCTTCAACTACCTTATCAACACCATGTGCATCGCAAATGTCCACTATTCCCGTGAAGGGTACAGACAGATAAGGGAGTTGCTGGAATGGATAGGCTCTACTGGGGTGGATGTTGTTACTATCGGTTTTCCTTACATGGCCCATGTTGTCAAAGAGGTCCTGCCGGGGATGAAAGTCAAGGCTTCCAGCGTGTGCAGGGTAAATTCCGTATATCGCGCCAAACAATACGAGGACCTTGGTGTGGATGAAATTGTGATTGACGAAAACATCAATCGCGACTTTGAAACACTTGCTGCCATAAGACAGGCCGTCAAGTGCGAGCTTGAACTGATTGCCAATCCGTGCTGTCTGCACGACTGCCCGCACCAGCCCTCTCACGTGGCCCATGACGGCCATGCATCACAGACCCACAGCATGGATAACTATTGTTATCTACAGTATCCCTATTATAACTGCACACTCAAAAAATTTACAAATCCTGTTGAGATCATAAAGGCCCGCTGGATCAGGCCGGAAGATACATGGGCGTATGAGGAAATAGGATACAGGAAGTTCAAGGTGGTGGAGCGGTTTAAAAAGACCGATGTGCTGGCGAAAACGGTTATGGCATATCACAACAGGGTGCACCAGGGAAACCTGATTGATATCCTGACACTAACAAACCCGGATGCCTATCTTGAGCCCAACCTGGCATACTTCAATAAACCCCAACATGTAAGTGTGGCAAAGGTCATTCAGGTGGCGGAACTGATGAATTTCGCCTTGCGGGATTTCATCTACATTGACAACACCAGGTTTGAAGGGTTCATCGAATTTTTCCGTGAAACAGGCTCCTGCCGCAACCGTGATTGCGACAAGTGCGGATTTTGCAAAAAGACATTCGAAAGGGTGGGGCAATTTAACAGGGACGAGGCGGAAAAGAGGCGCAAGGGTTTCGAGGATTTTATTCGTTCCATGGTTACAGGTGATGTGTTTTCAGAAAGCGAGGGGGCATGAACATGCAGTATTCCACTGCCGCCAACTGGGATTTTGAATTACTGGATAGATTAAAAGGCACATCCGTTACAGGCCTCTATGGCCAGATATGGAACGACCCCCTCGGAGGGGGAAGGATGTCCATATTCATCCCCAGGATTGAAAGGAAAGAGGCTGCATCATATATCAGAGAGGCCGGAAAGAAGGGCCTGGGGTTTAATTATCTTATTAATGCCACTTGCTTTGACAACCTTGAATTCACTAAAAAGGGATATGCCAGGATCATGGAGCACCTGGAGTGGATATCATCCACTGGTGCGGATATGGTGACAGTGTCCCTTCCCTTTCTTGTGCAGATGGTAAAATCCGTTTTTCCAGACCTAAAGGTGGCTGTGTCATCCTTTGCAAGGATACAAAACTCCCATATCGCCCGCTATTGGGAGGACCTGGGGGCGGACAAAATAATACTTCCCGAGATCGTGGCCAGGGATTTTAAGACCTTAAGACTTATACGAAGATCCGTTAAGTGTGAACTGGAATTGATCGCAAATCATCTCTGCCTGTATCACTGTCCCATTGATCTACACCACCGCAACATGGTTTCACATGGCTCCCAGGCAGGGCACCCTTGCGGCGGGTTTGCGGCCGACTATTGCAAGATCAATTGTCAAAGGCTCAAGCTTGTTGACCCGGCTGAGATAATAAAGTCCAGATGGATCAGGCCGGAAGATGTCGGCCGTTACGAAGATTCAGGCATTGACTGCCTGAAAATTGTTGAGAGATTCCGAAGCACTGACAGCCTGATGGAGATTGTATACGCATACGGGCACGGAAGTTATTCCGGCAATCTTGCGAACCTGCTGAGCCTACCGCAGGATGGCGCCAATAAAATGCCCAATCTGGATATGATCGAAAGGCCTGACCTCATTGATCCTGAAAAGATGAAAGAGATATTTTCCATCCTCAGGGAGCCGTTCAGTGAAAGACTTTTCATAGACAACTCAAGGCTTGAAGGCTTTCTGGAATATTTTGAAAAGGCCGATTGCCTGCACATGGACTGCAATGCCTGCGGCTATTGTCAAAAGGTGGCTAAAGATGCGATCAGCATTGACGATGGATGGCGGAGGGATATGATCGCAAAATTTGACGAAGCAGTTAAGATACTGATCAGCGGTGAGCTGGCAGGGCTGTGAGTTCGGAGTTCACAGTTCACAGTTAAGAGTTCACAGTTCAGAGTTCACAGTTCACAGTTAAGAGATCAGGATTAAAAACTTTATGAAAATTGATCGGTTCGAAGATATTAAGGCGTGGAAACTTGCGCGCGAGTTGACCCTTAAGGTTTACGGCCTTACCAAAAAAAAAGATTTTGCCGGAGATTACGGGCTGAAGCAGCAGATTCAAAACGCCGCAGGATCGGCCATGCATAACATTGCAGAAGGCTTTGATTCAGAAACAACTGCCGAATTCATCAGATTTTTACGATATGCAAAACGTACCTGCACGGAAGTCCAGAGTGAACTTTATGTCGCCTTTGATGAGAAATATATAAACACTGACGAATTCCAGGATGTTTATGAACAGGCTCGACAAACGCGAGCAGCAGTTCATGGATTTATCAAGTACCTAAAAACTTACCAAAACCGTGAACCCTGAACTGCCAACTGTGAACTGTGAACTCAGAACCGTGAACTGCCAACCATCAACTGTGAACTGTGAACTGTGAACT
>LT984854.1:1440008-1493588 GCA_900258555.1 uncultured Desulfobacterium sp.
AACTGTGAACTGTGAACTGTGAACTCAGAACCGTGAACTGCCAACCATCAACTGTGAACTGTGAACTGTGAACTGTGAACTCTAAACGGTAACAACCCCATGCACATCCTCTTTGTTGTCCCTGGCTGGCCAAAAAAAAGCTTCTGGGATGTACTTTATTTCAAATTCCCGCCCCTTTCCATTGCAACACTTGCAGGGCTTACTCCCCCGGGTCATACATTATCTTATGTAGATGAAAGCATTTCATCTGTTGATTACAGCCTAAAAGCGGATCTTGTAGCAATTACAGCAATGACGCCTCTGGCTCCGCGTGGCTACGAGATAGCGGATCGCTTCAGGCAGATGGGTGTAAAGGTTGTTATCGGCGGCATTCATGCCTCAAACATGCCTGAAGAGGCGGCAGGGCATGCTGATGCTGTTGTGGTAGGCGAGGCGGATGAACTTTGGCAGGAGATATTAAATGATGCGGAGCATGGAAATTTAAAACACATATATCGTCAGGAAAATTTCACCCGCATGGAACTTGTTCCTCCAGCGGACAGGTCAATATACCCAAAGAAGGGCTATTTTTTCGAAAACATGATACAGACGACAAGGGGATGCCCCTATCGCTGTGAATTCTGCACTGTGACGGCATTTTTCGGCGGCACATATCGTCCAAGACCTGTTGATATTATATGCAAAGAGGTTGCAGGCCTGAGTAAAACCCCGGGCTATATCTTCTTTGCAGACGACAATCTGATCGCAAGGTCTGATCACGCCCATAGCCTTATGGAGCAGCTTAAGGGTTCGAGGCTAAGATGGGTGTGCCAGGCCCCTATTACCATTGCAAAAGACCGGTCAATGCTGAAGGAGTTTTATCAAAGCGGCTGTCATGGGATATTCATTGGATTTGAAAGCCTCGAACAGGATAACCTAAAGGTCATGGGCAAGACCCAGAACTCTGTCAATTTTTACGAAGAGTGTATCAGACGTATACATGACCATGGCATCGGGGTGTACGGTTCATTTGTGTTCGGTTATGACCATGATACAACAGCGGTGTTTGACAAGTTCCTGGAGTTCGCAAATAAAAATACCCTGGATGGGGCTTTTTTGCCGGTCCTCACCCCCTTTCCCGGCACCAGGATCCACAAGAGACTAAAAGAGGAAGGCAGGATCATCACGGAAGACTGGCGTTGCTACGATATGGCGACAGTGGTCTACAGACCGAAGAATATGACGGTTGATCAACTCCAGGAGGGTTTCTGGAAGGTCAATAAGGGGTTTTACTCCATTTCATCAACACTGAGGCGTCTTTTTATGCCCGGCTCCATAAGACGGCGAAGCAATATAGTCTTCATGCCTATGAGTTTCGGACATATCCCGGCAGTGAGAAAGGCTTACAGGGCGTTTAATGGGCTTAAGGGGTCGAGGGGTCAAGGGGTCAAGTGAAAAAAGGGAAAAATGCTAATTCATGCCTAGGAATTGTTGAGCCAGCTTTTGTGCAATTAAAGGTGCGTTTCCGCCGTAACGGTTATTTATTATAAGATTGACCTTGGCGTCCATATCCAACAGTTCCCGCAAGAGTTCAGCAGTCTTTTTAATTTCAGTTTTTTGATACATATTATCTACAAGTTTATTAAACGGATGCGCGCGGGCATATGCATCTTCATACCGCACACCCCTTGGTGTCATCAGCCTGATTAAGCATGTCTTTTGCAAATTGAATATCCTTTTGCCCGAGAGGTATAGCTGTCGCGTCAGGGTCGGGAGCCATGTCCAGTTTGACAGCACCTGGCCAAGGCCGTGTTTCTCAAAAACAGAAAAAACAGGCTGAGTCAAAAATGCATCGGTCCTTAGCTCAACATGGTAGCGTCCGTCATTTGGAACTGAGCTGAAAAATGAATCCAAACCTGTGGCCAGTTCCTCGGGTGATGGGCGATCATCTTTTCGCTGGTATTCCTGTTCAAAAAGGAATCCTGCAATCCATGGCCCCAATAGCTCCAAGGCCGGCTCATAAAAGCGATTTACAAATGCCGTCGGATCAAGAAAATGTTCATTTTTCACATATCCTGTCTTTGATCTAAGCCTTTGTGCAAAAAATTCCTGAGGAGTCTTGANGATCAGTCTGTCATCTTCCTTAAGATATTGGCGATAGGCCCGGAGCGTATGAAAGACCTGAGTGGGAGTATTGTTTCTATCCATTAAAGGCCGGTAAAAGGTAAAGTCAAGNTCAACAACATTAAAATGTTGAAAGTATTCTTCAACGCTGTCAATTGGAAGAACCTCTTCGGTGAAAGACTTATTCCCGACCTTTTTGGTACGTCTGGTTATGCGATATTTGTAACGAACAGCAGAATAGATCTGACCGATCCAACCTGCATATCTGTCGCTTGCAGTACCTATAAATAGATTGGGAAACAGATCGCGGAACAGAAAGCCGTCAATTCTTGAAGTTGTATCTGACATTTTTAAAACTCATGAGACAGAATCCAGTATCCAGAATCATGAGCGCGATAAACTATGACTTTTTTACCTGGCACAAAAGCGCCTTGAACACCGGGAACCCGGACAAGGGGTCGCGGTTTTTGTCATCGGTCAGGATGTTTACATTACTGTCTCTCCAGCCCTCGGCCTGGATAGGCGTTCCTCCCCCCTGATTGACCTCAACTACACCAGCCAGGATATCCTCTGTGACATGCGCAGTAAATATGGCCTCTCCTCGTTCTGTAACTACAATGACCCTATCTCCGGTGACGATGCCTCGCGGCCCTGCATCTTCCTTGTGGATCAGGACTTCCGCATTGGGTTGCAGCTTCAATAGCCCAGGGATATTAAGGTGCTGGCTCCTGAATGATGACTGTAGACGAGCGCCCGTGGTAAGGGTCAAGGGATAGTCTTTGAACATTTCCGTGTTATCCGGACCTTCGGTCATGTTTTTATACACAGGAAAGGGGCTGTAGCCCGCCTTTTCTATCAAAGATGATCTGATTTCCCATTTGCCCGAAGGGGTGGAAAACCCGGGTTTACCGTCCCTGCGGAGTTTTCCTGTAAGCCATTTTTTTTCTTCATAGGGCTTAGCGGCATCCTGATAAAGAGGGATCGGCCCGTGTTCCGAACGTGTTTTAAATTCCTCAAAATCAATGGGCAGATCCTGTATCAGATACTCAACCATGCCGTCCTCGCTCTGTGGATAATAATGTCCGTATCCGAGCCTTTCAGCGAGCGAGGCATATATCAGGTAACTGCTTTTCGCCTCGCCGATGGGTTCAATGACCTTTTTCCTGTATTGGGTTGCGAACTGGTACGGACCAGCATTCTGGTAACAGCACAGGGATGACATCTCATAATATGTGGTTGCAGGCAGCACAATATCCGCAAAGCAGGCGTCCGCATTCAGGAAGATATCTACACAGACCTGATAATCAAGGACTGAAAGGGCCTTTTTAAAAATGGGCGTAAGGGGAAAGCTTGTGAGGATTGAGGCCCCTCCTATCAACAAAAATCTGATCTTATATGGGTCTCCATCCAGCACTGATCCGGGAAACTCCATAAACTGTGCGCTGTTGGTCAGTTGAAAATAAAAGGGGTATTTGTCTGCTCCAATTGGCGCAACAGCGGCCGGGAATTGCACATCAGGTTTTTTAAAAGGAACGGCAAGGGGCATTTGAATACGCTGCCCGCCCGCAACGTCAAGATGACCTGTCAACGCCCACAGGGTCAGAAGCATACGGATGGTCTGAACCCCGATATTGGAATATTCAAGGCCCGTATAACTTAAAAACGAAATGTTTCCAGTGGATGACATAATACCGGCCAGTTCCTCAATCATGGATTTGGGAACACGAGTTATGCCTTCGACCACCTCAGGGGTAAAGCGCGTTACATACTCTTTAAGTTCATCAAAGCCCTGGCAAAAGTCACGGCCAAAATCATGATCTACAGCCCCCTTATTGAAACATTGTAGGAGTATGCCGTAGATAAGCGCCATATCAGTCCCCGGCCGGATGGGCGCCCACAGGTCCGCATCCCGGGCGACTGTAGTTTTTAGGGGATCAATGACAACTATCTTTGCCCCCCTTTTTTTCGCCTCCATTAGCCTGATCATGTCTGTTAGCGGGGAGTCAGTAGCAGGATTCGTGCCCCAGACAAATATTACATCCGCATGTTCCATATCCGAAACCAATGCGCCCATTGGGGCGCCGAAGGTGGAAATGGGGGCCAGGACCCCATAAGAGATATAGCAAAGGCTCCCCACTGAAAAGGCGTTGGGAGAACCCAGGGGCATAAAAAGGGAGTTTCCAACTGAAAACCCCTTTGTCTTGGGTGTAAACATCCGCCGGATGGATTCCTCGAAATTTCCCCTGCCGATAAAGGAGGCGATGCACTCAGGCCCGTATTGATCCTTTAGGTCCAATACCTTGCCGGCGATCTCATCCAGGGCCTGATCCCATGATATCGCCTCAAAATCAAGACTACCCTTTGGTCCCTTCCTCTTAAGAGGTCTGGTCAACCGGTCCGGCGAATAGACGATCTCCGGGCCATGAAGCCCGCGTACGCAAGGGACGCCCTGGATGTGTCCCTTCCAGGGGTGAATCCCTTTAATGTCCCTTTCAGGGATGGTTGAAATCCCTCGCCTTTAGGCGAAGAAAAGTTAATACATGTCGCTATGCGACGTTATCAACTGGGTGCCCATACCAAAACAGACCTCAAAGTCCACCAAATCTGGCTTCACAAATATCTGAAGCGCGGAATGGCTGGTGCGGTGGCGATACGGACTCGTGATGTTTTGCACGGACGAAATGATCCAGCAATATTTTCAAAAGCAAGAAGGGGAGCCGATTCCTGATGATAGTCGATTTGAAATCGACCCCTCATAAAACCCCTCGACTTATAGTCGAGGGTGGTTTAGTTTTATCGTCTTCCAGGCTGATCTCAACCCCGCAGCCAGCAGGGCAGATCCCGCAAATACCTTTTTCTGTGCGTTTTGCCATTATCTATTGCTCCAGTATATCTTTCCACAAGTTCCGGGTCATATTAACAATCATCCTCCGCTGCGATTCGTTAAGCTGGCAGAATGGCGAGTTGTCAAATGTCGTGTCGCGGTTTTCAACTATCAGCACCATTGCATCCTTAGTCAAGGTGTGGTTATGCCAGACAGCCTTTTTGACATTATAGATTTTTAACGGCTGCATAACCTCAGCAAAGAATCCTGTCACATTTTGATCCCCATCGCCAATAAACAATATGCAACTGCCGCGCAGCAGAACAAAGATCTCATCGGTTTCGTTATGGCGCTGCAAGGCTGTAAGATTTTGGGGCAACAGGTCGTCGCTGTAGTTTAATACAGCCACTCGCCAGGCCCCATAGTCAACCACAGGGCTATAACCTTCTTTTCCATATTCACGTATTTCAAGCAATTTTTCAGAAATAGCCATGAATCATTCCTCCATCCAATAAAGCAAAAAGAGTCTGTCCCCTATTCTCTATTCTTAACTACGTATAAATACCAGATAGCTGCTGTTTCGAGTAAGAGAAGGTTTGAAATGGTAACCTTGCCGCTTCAGCGCCTCCGAGCTTTTCGGCCTAGGCTTAATGCGGTTGTTAGCTATTATTTTTTAATGATTCTAAAACGTTAATAAATTCCTTGGGCTCAAAAACTGGCAATTTCGAGTTTTTGAAATCGTCTATATTTCTTGTCACTATATATTTTGCCCCTGCATGGCAAGCTGCCTCATACAAAACTGCGTCTTCAAAATCTGGGAATTTTGATGCTGCTGCATTTTCAAGTATCACACGATTTACAGGGGCAATAACGAAAAGCGAAAGTAGGGATTGGATATGTTTTGAAGCGGCCTGAGGACCGAGAGCTTTTGTAGTGAGATAATGAATAGTGGTAACTGTTGTGGCACAAATAAACCCTATAATTTCAGACCGTTCTACCTTGGACAATAATATTGCCGCGTCGCTTGAAAATGGCTCCCTGTCCAAGAAAACGTCTAAAATGACATTGGTGTCAAATAGGGTTTTCATAAGTATTTTTCTTCCAAATATTTTTTATAATCTTTTTCGTCTATTTGTTTCCCTTTAAGTATACCCTTTAATGATCTCACCGTTGGAGTGAGGGGGTCTTCTCTGTTTATCTTTTCATTTTTAATAATTTCAAATAGATCGGCAACAATGCGTGAAACTGATTTTCCGGTTTTAACGGAATATTCTTTTGCCGATTCAATTAAATTCTCGTCCATCCTTAAGGTCAATTTCGTGATCATGGCAACCCTCCTGTTTGACGTATCTGATAATAATATTTATACGTCACGAATACGAAAGAGTCAATCGTTGTTTCTACTGCTTGGCGTATCCCAATGTCATTTTTTTTGTTGCCATCAGAGATAAACCTCCTTTGGCCATGATGCTTTCCTGCAAGACCCCCAAAGCCTATTAACACCGATTTTCGCAGTGAGCAATTGATATAAGAAAAACCGAATGGCCGAAAGGGCAAGTGCCCAAAAAAACAGGCCTTTTGCCGTGGCGTTCAGTCTCCTATATTATATGCTATGACTGTTAAGATTGTTGTCATGGCAATATAAAACATAAGCGAGCGATTCATTATCTTCTGCAAATGACATCAAATATCCATATAGTAAAGCATCCTAGGATTATTGAGAGAAAAAAAGTATTTTTTCAAATTATGTTTTATGCTTTTATTGTTGACATTTTAAACGCCACTAAATATAATGGCCGCATGTCTGATGATAAGTTCTTCACACATCCCGTGCATGATTGGCAACGCCGATATGAGGCGCTGCGGGCCTCTTTCGTTGACCGGTTGCCTGCCGGTATTGTTGGCGACCGCTTTGGGTACTCGAAAAATTATGTCCTCCTGCTGCGTCATTTATTCATGCAAGGAAAAATCGATTTTTCCGAGCCTGTGCCTGAAGGTAAATTAGCCCGTCGAGCAGTTTCCACTGAAGTAAGACAGAAAATCAGAAATTGGCGGGAGAATAATCTTTCTGCAGGACAAATCGCTGAATGCTTATCCGAAGATGGCATCGAGATATCCGTCCGTACCGTTGAACGTGTTCTGCGAGAAGAAGGCTTCCCAAAACTGCCTAGACGCTCACGTCTAAAGATGGCAATGACTGTCAAAGGGGCGCATATCCCCGATAAGTCCAAGGTGATTACCGCAGGGGATATGGACGGCCAAAGGATACAGTCTCCATCTGCCGGCCTCTTTGTTTTTGCTCCCTTTCTCGCCCAGTTGGATATTGATGGCATCGTTGGCTCCGCGGGCTTGCCAGGCAGTAAGGTTATTCCAGCCAAGAATTATTTATCGTCCTTTTTGGCTCTCAAACTCTTAGGGACGGAACGATATGCACATGTTGGGGATCACTCATTTGATCCCGGCTTAGGCCTTTTTGCCGGGCTCAACGTGCTTCCCAAATGTACGGCCATGTCCACGTATTCTTACTCGTTGGATGAAGTTCACATCCTGCGCCTGCAGGAAGCCTTTGTAAGACAAGGCAAGCGGCTGGGTCTCTATGACGGCAATATGATCAATCTGGATTTTCATACAGTCCCTCATTATGGTGATGAATCAGAACTGGAGAAACATTGGGCCGGGGCTCGGGGCAAAGTGATGAAAGGCGCTCTCACCCTGTTTGCCCAGGACGCAGAAACCAAATTGATGCTCTATACGGCCGCTGATATTAAACGCTCTGAGGCCGATGATCAGGTGCTTTCATTTCTGTCTTTTTGGCGGAAGATACATCGGGGTATAAAACCTACACTTGTGTTTGACTCGAAGTTTACCGGCTATGATCAACTCTCTGAGCTTAACATTCAAAATATAAAGTTCTTAACCCTTCGCAGACGAGGAAAAGCCCTCATAAAAAGTCTGGATAGCATAGGTCCCTGGAAACGCATTCATATCCCCCATCCAAAGCGCAAATTTCCCGATCCTCTTGTCCATGAATCCAGCATCACCCTGCGCAATTACAAAGGGAGCTTGCGTCAGGTCGTGGTAAAAGGCAATGGGCATGAAAAGCCTGCTTTTCTGATTTCCAATGACTTTGATATGCCTTTGGAGCTGATGGTCGGCAACTATGCACGCAGATGGCGTGTAGAGAATGGCATTTCCGAGGATGTTAAATTCTTCCATCTCAATGCCTTATCTTCACCTATTCTGATCAAGGTCCACTTCGATGTGGTAATGACCATGATAGCCGACACCCTTTACAGCATGCTGGCCCGCAAGTTGCGAGGTTTTGAAGACTGTGAGGCCCATAAAATCTACCGTCACTTTATAAAGGGTAAAGGAACCATCATGGTGGAAAACGGGGTCGTCAATGTAATTTATCCTCGCAGAGCCCATAACCCCATTCTCCGGGCGGTCCCTTGGGATAATCTGCCGTGTCTCATTCCCGCTCTTGGAAATGCTAAATTGAGGCTCAGTTTCCTGTGAAAGATGCACCATTTAACTCTTATATTTCTGTGACGGTTATAGCTCTGCGAAAATCGGTGATTAATATAATTAAGGCTATATTCATTTTGCAGGCGATGTATCCAATAGGCCCCTGAGTTAGTCACCTGATAGCCGCCATTCCATTTTTCAATCATGCCGGCCAGATGAAATGGTCTAATTATATTGTGAAAGCGTGATTCTAAGGAATATTCCTTGCCAGCATGGTCGCTGTCGGGTCTCAGGCGGATATGACGTCCACTCCCTGAGATCTCAGGGCCGCCTCATGTTTCATCGCCTCGTCCAATTTTATCCCTTTTATCTCGTGGATGTCGTCAAAGGTCAGTCCCGCCTTTATCAGTGTCTCCCTTAAGATCATCCTGGCGCTGATATCACCGCTGGTGGCGATGCGTTTTCCTTTGAGGTCTGAGATGTTTTTGATATCGCTTTTCTGGTCCGCATGCAGCCCGCACCTTGTGCCCGTATGTGCTCTTCGTTATGTCTTAAGGGATCACCAAGTATGCTGTTGCGATCATCTTTGTAATTCATGCCCATTTCATCTCCAAATATGTAAAAGCAATCTAAGTTGGGTCATTTTCAACACCTTGTGCGGCAAGGGCCTTAATGGCTGCTTCATAGGGAAGGAGAACACATGAATGCCTGCTTTTGTGAGCCCTGACCGGTGCAAACATGGTGTAGTCTGGGGGGAAGGGATGGTCATCATCAGATGACTTAAGCGCCTCTTTCAGTGCGTCATATATTTCTTTAAGCCCATGTGCGTCAAGCCCGGCGGCCAGCGATGCCAGATGTGCGGCAGACGCCTTGCACAGCAGACAGCCGCGAACTTGATGGGCAATTTTAACAATGCTGTTTCCTTTACACTTGATTTCTATGGTAACCATGTCTCCGCACAAAGGATTACTCAATCTGACACTGATGTCAGCGTTTGAGAGTGGTCTTTCATGTGTCTTGTCTTTCGCCCAGGTTATAATGGGATCGGCGTACAGGTCGTCTTTCATCCAGAACAATCTCCTTTGCAATCAGCCCAGCATCTTAATTGTTCCTTCGAGTCCTTTCAGAAAAACATCCACATCTTCCTGAAGGTTAAAGCCCGCCAGACTGACACGGGTGCTGGCGTCCAATCCATAATGGTTATGCAACGGCTGCGCGCAATGGTGGCCGCCTCTTAGAGCCACACCATAACGGTCGCTCATGATCTGGCAGATATCATGGGGGTGCATGCCTTTGACAGCGAACGATACAAGTGGAAGCCGGTTGCAACCGCTCGGCGGCCCGAGAATTCGAATACTGGTACTTCCACTGGTCATCTCCTCCAGCCCTCTCATTATCCGTCCTGTAAGCCTGTTTAAGTGTTCATGCATTCCTTGTAGATCTTGATCCATGAGCCAGTTGAGCGCGGCCCCCAAACCCACTGCCTGCGTAATGGGCGGGGTTCCAGCCTCAAAGCGATGTGGTGGTGGTGCATATGTGTTGTTATCCAGCCCCACGTCGTTTACCATCTCTCCGCCGCCGAACGCGGGCGGCAGGGACTCCAACAGAGACATTCGACCCCACAACACACCTACGCCGGTTGGCCCGTAGACCTTGTGACCGGAAAGCACATAAAAATCCGCATCAAGGGCCTTGAGATCCAATGGACCGTGGGGAGCTGTTTGCGCCCCGTCCAACAGGACTTTTGCGCCTTTTTCATGCGCAATATCTACAATGTGGGAGACATCGGTAATTGCTCCTGTTACGTTTGATCCGTGTGTAACCGCTACAAGTCTGGTTTTTGTGGTTACATAATTATCAAGTTGATAAAGGTCAAGTTCTCCCTTTTCAGTTACAGGCAGATATCGAAGGCGGATACCATGCCGCTCTTTAAGCATCTGCCAAGGAATCATATTGCTGTGATGTTCAAGCATGGATATGAGAATTTCGTCACCAGGCTGTAAAATTTGTCCGTAACTTTGTGCTATATAATTGATACCTGCCGTTGCGCCGCTTGTAAATATCACTTCATCGGATAAGCCACCGCCCAGAAACCGGGCTACACCCTCCCGTGCGCCCTCATACGCCTCGTTCGCCTCCTCCGCCAGGCGATGGACTCCACGCTTGACATTCGCCCTGCATCTGGTTTCATGTGTTACCATAGCCTCAATGACGGCGTCCGGGACCTGGGTGGTTGCTGCATTATCCAGGTAATGGAGGGGGTTATTGCTGTTTTTCCTGTCCCTCATTATTTTAAATTCCCTTCCGAACCTTTCCGGACTAAATGCCATCGGTTAACCTCATTTTCTGCGCGGGGGGGCTATCGTATTACAGACAGGACCATCGTCCTTCATGCAGCAAGGGATTTCCGCGGTCATTGGCTTATCCTTTGTCTTACGGTGCAGTTCTTGAGTGATCTCGGCCAGGATGGAAACGGCGATCTCGGCCGGGCTGCGCGCGCCGATGGAAAGCCCTATCGGTCCGTGAATACCGCTAAGGATCTCCTCTGAAAATCCCGCCTTTTTCAAACGCTCCAGGCGACCGGCATGAGTTCTTTTACTCCCCAGGGCGCCGATATAAAACACGCCGGATTCCAATGCGCTCATTAACGCGGGATCATCAATTTTGGGGTCATGGGTAAGAACAGCAACAGCGGTCCGGCTGTGAAGCGCCATCTTTCCCATAACATCATCCGGCCAGTCCCTCTCCAGTCTTACGGACGGGAAACGAGCCGTATCCGCAAATCCCTCACGGGGATCAATGATCACCACATCATATCCGATCATTTGAGCCATTTTCGCCAGATGCTGTGATATGTGTACCGCGCCTATGATGATTAATCTTAAAGCAGGATTGAAAGAATGACAAAAAAACTTCCGGCCGTCAATGTCTACTGTTGCGCTTATATTTCTTTGGAGGGCATCCATTGCAGCCTGTCTTAATGAGGTGGGATACACTCCACGCCTTTCGGGGGCATCCATTAAAACTTCAGCCTTTCTACCAGTTGCAAGGTCTGTTACAAGGCATACAGGCCGCTCTTCACGGCGGAAGGCCATAACATTTTCAAGGATCGTTCCGGCCTTGTTCGCATCCTCGATATAGATGCTGATCCTGCCGCCGCAGGAAAGGCCTGTTTCCCATCTCTGCTCATCGCCCATTCCAAAACAGACCTCGCGGGGAGCGCCTCCTTCCAAAACCTCCAGGGCCTCGGTGATTACCGCTCCCTCAATGCAGCCCCCTGAAACAGAACCTTCAAACGCGCCCTGTGAATCAACCGCCAGTTGACTCCCAACCGGAAGAGGTGAAGAGCCAAATGTCTCAACGATTGTTGCAAGGGCGACCCTGCGGCCTTGCCTGATCCATTCAAGGGCCTTTTCCAATATGTCTCCGTCCATGAATTTAACCCCCATGTTTAAAAATACTGAGGATTGTGGTTTTCCCTCTGACCCAACGACGTCGCTGCAATCTTTACTCATTTTTGTTCCCCTTGATATTCGTATTCAGTATCCTTCCGTTTTCTTTTCTGCGCGTAAAGCCAATGGTATCCAGATAATCAAGAACCGGCAGACCCTCGCTCCTCGTGTACCCGAAGATCCTTTTCATGTCCGGAATGGTAAAAATCCCTCTCTGTAAAATAACCTTAGCCACTTTTACCTTTATTTCTTCGAAGGCCTGAACGGATAAATAATTTCCATCAAATATATGAACCAGTTTTTCCTGAAAATGCAAGTAACGAAGCAATTTTTCTATCTTGTTCTTATCGAGTTTCTTTTTCTGGAGATTTTGGATAGTATCAGCACTGAAGGTTATAATGCCTGACTTTTTGGCGTAATCAAGGACAAGGGTCTCCAATTGTGACAGTTCGGGGGGAAGATCAAGCGATACATTTTGAGTTCTGTAGCCTCCGTCGAGTCTAGTTAACTTTTCCTCATCGCAAAGTTCTTTTAGCATTCCCTGAAAAATCAATTCGTCAATTCCCGGAGCCAATTGTTTTTTGATCTCCATTGCCTTTACGCCGCTAATTAAAGGATCTTCATGAAGGGACTTTTCGACAAATTTTTGGATGTCTGCTTTAATTCTCTCATAGAGCCTTTTGTCGAACACGCCGGATGTTTTGAATGAAAGAAGTTCTCCGATTTTAACCTTGCCCTGGATCACAGCCTCAATCTCATGTGCTTGGAAACCCGTACTTCGGGCCAGTACGCTCGTCTCGATAAATCGGGAGGGATTCGACTTAAGCGCATATTCAATAAATTGCTTCAGATTATTTTCCTTAAGCGCATTCAGGCGAGGGATGACTGTGCCGGCCTTTGCTGGGCGATACTTTTCTTCTGATATTTCCAGGACCATGCCGCCCCCGATGACTGTTTGAGTGTTGAGCAGGCAGATGACAAAAGGCGCCCTTGGAAGGCCTGCCACAGGCTTCAGTAAGCGGAATTGGGCCAATCCCTTTTCACCCGGTTTAAGTTTTTCCTTATCAATTAAAATTACTAATGTGTTTGTCACAGATGTTCCCAGGTAGAGCATTACTCTTTGTCTGTTTTTGACAGGGTCTTTGTTGCCTTGTAGTACTTGCAGCTCTACATTAATAAGATAAGTCGTATTGATTGTGCCCGGTTCCGCCAGCAGCATTCCACGTGTTACATCTTTCAAGGGAACGTTTTGGAGGTTAACTCCGGCTCTCTGACCAGCAACTGCTTGTGCAACCTGGCGGTGATGAACTTCAAGGAATCTCGCCTTGGTCGTGATACCGGCTGGCAGGAGAATAAGTGAATCATTGTGTTTGATAACCCCTGAAAAGATTGTGCCGTTCACAACGGTGCCATAACCGGCGAAGCTTTTGACCTGATCTATCCAAAGCCGAAAAGGGCTTTGAATGTTTTTTACGGTTATTCTTTTTGTTTCCTGCTCAATATGGAAAAGGGTTTCCTGCATGCCCCTCCGGTCAATAGCTGAAAACGGGATTACGCGAGTTCCCTCAAGAAACGTACCTTCCAATATCTCCCTGGTCTCCAATTCAGCCAGCTCCAGTGTCTCATTATCCACAAGGTCTGCCTTGCTTAATACGACAAAACCGCCCTTGACCCCGAAGAAATCAAGGATGCGGAGATGTTCCACTGTTTGTGGCATAACCCCGTCATCGGCAGCTACTAGTAGAACAGCCATATCCACCGAGCTTAGGCCCCGAATGGTATTTTTGAGGAAATCCGTATGACCAGGAACGTCCACCATGGCGACCTGCGACCCGGAAGGCAGTTTAAGCGGAGCAATTCCCGATTCTATGGAAAGACCGCGTCTCTTCTCTTCCTGCAACCGCGATGTATCAATACCGGTCAGACATTTAACAAAGGCTGTTTTACCATGATCCACATGACCGGCCACCCCTATTGTGATATGTTTTTCCATGTTCGAAATCCCTTCACCATCTTTCATGGTCCTTAACGCTTGGAGGGGGCAAGGGGAATCGAACCTCCACCCGGTTTTGCACACCGGGCCGACGGATTTGAAGTCCGTGGGGCGCCCAGCGCCATTGCCCCCAAAAGGCTTAAACACTTCAGCCGCAAGCGTCTACAAACAGGATACAGTGAAGAAGTGTATAAGAAAAAAATCTGGCGATAGAAATATCTTCTTACGATAGGCCATACTTTTTTATCTTTATTCCCAGAGTCTTGGGATTGATGCCTAGGATTTCAGCGGCCTTCGCCTTTTTCCCCCTCGTTCTGCGAAGGATAAAGCTGATATATTTTTTTTCCATCTCCTCAAGACTCAAAAGTTCGTCAGAATCCATGGGAAACTCACCGTGTTTTTGTGAAATGAAGGACGACAGATCCCTTGCACAGATGACATCATTGTCTTTTAGGATGATGGCCCTCTCTATTGTGTGCTCAAGCTCTCTGACATTTCCAGGCCATGCATATTGCTGCATGATCTCCAAGACCTCTGTTCTCGTTTCAGGGATTGGCCTTTTCATCTTTTTGCAGAATTTTTCCAGAAAATACTGAATAAAAATCGGGATATCCTCCTTTCTCTCCCTTAGAGGCGGGATGTGGATAGGCACGACGCTCAACCGATAGTAAAGATCCTGTCTGAACTCTCCCGCCATAACCAATTCTTCAAGACTTTTGTTTGAGGCGGAAATAATCCTGATATCCAGCTTTGTTTTCCGGTGATCTCCAACTCTCACAACTTCCCGGTTTTGAATAACTCTTAAAAGTTTGGACTGGGTATGCAGGCTGAGGTTTCCCACCTCATCAAGAAAGAATGTGCCGTTATTGGCCAGTTCAAAGAAACCGTACTTTGTCTGTAAAGCACCTGTGAATGATCCCTTCTCATGTCCAAAGAGCTCACTTTCAAGCAAAGTCTCGACCAGGGATGAACAGTCAACCGCCAGAAATTTGTTATCCCTCCTGTTGCTGTTGGCGTGGATGGCGCGGGCAACCAGTTCCTTGCCTGTGCCGCTCTCTCCTGTGATCAGCACCGTGCTGTCTGTAGGGGCAACCTTCATGATATTGTCGAATACTGCCTTCATGGAAGGGCTGTTACCAATAATGATATCCTGTAAAGAATCCATCCTCAGCCGTTTATCGTGAACTACAGAGGTATAAGAATCAGAATGTCGTTCCATCCTTGCCGCTTTTTTAACAAAATACTAAAATGGCCCTGTTATATTAAGGTCGTCCATCTCCACCGGTTTTTTGATACTGTGATATCATAGCCGTTATATAAATGGTGATTACAGGCTTTAATGTGCTGTCGGTTTTGAGGTAAACCGCCCCCTGATATCGCCCTTCTGTTTGCATGAGATTTTTTACAGTGAGTAGATATTTATCTTCCTGCCGCGTCAGCGTAAACGATAACTTTTTATCAAGGTTTCTTGTATATGATTCAATGATATTAAAAGGATATTTTTTGAGCGGCGTAATGGTTACATGGGATTTGATTTCCTCCCCAACCTTGCCGCTCAGATATATCCTGTTTGGCTCAACCAAAACGAATGGCTCTACTTTCCCGCGAATATAGAACTCCATCTGTGGGTGGTTAGGATCATTGGTATATGCCGCGATAGTCTTATAAAAATCTCTGCCTGCATAGCCCATTGTGTTGCCTCTTATGGAAATCACTCCATTGGCGCCTGGCGCAATTTCTTTGGTATAATCGGCGGTCGTACATCCACAGCCTGTTTTTACCCTTTCAATTTTCAAAGGGGCATTACCAGTGTTTTCAATGTGAAAATCATGGGTAATGACAGTCCCTTCTACAACCGGTTCAAATTGAAACTGGCTGATTTTCGCAACAGCGACCGGCGCGTCATCGCCCAAGGCCTGGCGAATTATCCCAAGGCATAAGAAAAGACATGCGCAGATAAACATTTTGCGTTTCATCACACACCCCCTAAAAGTAATCCTTCTTTATATTAGAACAGTTAAATATCCATTGAATCCTCTAAAGGGCCGCCCTAATCTGTCGTTTCATCCCAACGGGACTGGGTCCCAGTTTTTTGACCCTTTCGGTCATTTCAGCGGCTATCTCCGCAAATCTGGGCCCCATGGCCGATGAGAGATTGAACATTTCCACCCGTTCCGGCTCAAGGCCTATCTTTGAGATGATATCCTTTACATAATTGACCCTCTTTTTCGCCCTCAGGTTGCCGGTCAGGAAATGACATTCTCCCTCAAGGCACCCGGCCACATATACGCCGTCGGCCCCGTCTTCCAGTGCCTTCATCAGATGGATGGCGTCCACTCGGCCTGTGCAGGGAATCTGAATAACCTTGATGTTTCCCGGATAAGAAAGCCTCATGGAGCCTGCCAGATCAGCGGCCGCATAAGCGCAAAATTTGCAGCAATAAGCAAGTATCTGGGGTTCAAATGTCTCTGTCATGGCTGTTCCTCCTTTCTTACGCAGCTTTTAGTCTTCGATCAAAAAGGGCATGGGATTTTGCGAGGATCTGTTCGTCCGTAAAGTGTTTGAGCGTTATGACCTTGGCCGGGCATTCAGCCGCGCAGACGCCGCAGCCGTGGCATTCGGCAGGTTCAATCACGGCCCTGCCTTCCCGGATGCGCGGGACACAATAGGGACAGCTCCGGACGCAGGCAAGACATGCGGCGCACCGGCTCGGGTCTATCAGATCCGCTACAACGCCGCCTGCTTTGATACTGTCTTTGGCAAGTATCGTCATGGCCCTTGATACTGTGGCCATGGCCTGGGCTATTGTCTCGTCCACGGATTTCGGATAGTGGGCAAGACCTGCCAAAAACAGGCCTTCTGAAGCAAATTCGACCGGTCTTAGTTTTGCGTGGGCCTCCACCAGAAAGCCGTCGCTGTTGACCGGGACCTTGAAGAGCTCGAAAAGGTCCCTGTTTTCATTGGGTAGCACTGCGGCTGCAAGCACCAGCAAATCAGGATTCATTTGAACAGGTCTTTGCAGAATATGATCCCACGCGGTCAGGATGAGTCTGTTCTGATCATCAAGTAACGCCTCAGGCCTTCTATCCTCATCATAACGGATAAATACCACACCTTTTTTTCTGGCCTCCTTGTAGAGGTCTTCTCTGAAGCCGTAAGAGCGGATGTCCCTGTAAATAATGACTACTTTTGTGTGGGGATTTTGTTCCTTGAATTTCAAGGCGCTCTTTAGACTATGGGTGCAGCAGAGCCTGCTGCAATAGGGACGATCAGGAATTCTTGAGCCGACACACTGGATAAATACAATCGTCTCGGCCTTTGTTACAGTGTCGCTGTTGTTGCGTAAGGCCTCGTCCAGGTCCAAATGGGTCATCACCGACGGATGCCGTCCATAGAGGTATTCATCCGGCTTATATTCCATGCCGCCTGTGGCCAGTATCGTGGCCCCATGTTCCACGGTCGTGGAAGTGATCCGTTCTCTTCCTGTTATGATCGTGGTTAAAAAGTTTCCGATGATGCCCGTGGTCTCGACCGCCTCTGATCTAAGGAAGAGTCTGACACGCTCATGATCATTTATACGCCTGATAAGCTCCGTGAGATATGGTTCGATCTTCTCATCTCGCCAGGTGGTGTGAAGCATGTTTGCGACCCCGCCTAAGATATCGCTTCTTTCGACCAGAAAGGCCTGAAAGCCCTGATCGGCCATACCAAGGGCCGCTTCCATTCCGGCAATGCCGCCTCCTATCACCAGCACCGCCTGCTTCACCCCAAGGGTGACTTCGTGTAGAGGTTCAATATGTGCGGCCTTGGCCACGGCCATACGGACCAGGTCTTTGGCCTTTTGTGTGGCGATATCAGGATTGTGCATGTGGACCCATGTGTTCTGGTCCCTGATGTTGGCCATTTCAAACAGATAGGGGTTAAGGCCCGCTTCCCGGATAGTCTCCTGAAAAAGAGGTTCATGGGTGCGGGGAGAGCAGGATGCCACAACAACCCTATTTATCCCATGTTCTTTGATGACATTTTTTATTTTATCCTGATTGTCCTGGGAACAGGTAAAGAGATTGTCTTCCACGTGGACGACATTGGGAAGCCCTTTGGCGTATTCCCGCACCGCAGGCACATCCGCAATACCTCCGATATTGATGCCGCAGTTACAGACAAAGACCCCGATACGGGGCTTTTGGCCTGAGACGTCAATTTCTTCAGGCAGTTTCCGTGTCCGCGTCATGGTATTCCTGACATTGGCGAGCCTTTCTGTGGCCGCAGCCGCCGCGGCCGACGCCTCCATCACCGATTGGGGGATATCTTTGGGGGCCTGGGATGCGCCGCAGACATAGATTCCCTCTCTGCTGGTTTTAACCGGGGCGAGATCCTTTGTGTTTATAAATCCGTGGTGGTTGAGTTCAATCCCCAGCCTATTTGCAAGTTCTACAACGCCTTCAACCGGGGAAAGCCCGATGGAAAGCACGATAAGATCAAAAAGTTCATCTACAATCTCCCCGGATTCGGTCACATACCGTATTTTCAGGTCGTCGCCCATGACAGGATCAATGGTATGGACCCTGGCCCGGATAAAGCGGACATGATTCTCATCTTCGGCCCTGTTGCGGTACCGGTCAAAGTCCTTACCGAAGGTACGCATATCCATGTAAAATATGGCGGCGTCCACGTCCTTTCCGGAATGCTCCTTGGCGATAACCGATTGCTTGACCGCATACATGCAGCAGACCGAGGAGCAATAGCCGTGGTCCGCCCGGTTGATGTCCCTTGAGCCCACACACTGGAGCCAGGCGATTTTTTCCGGTTCCTTGTGATCGGACGGCCTGACCAGGCGACCCTGGAAGGGGCCGGATGCGGAGAGCATCCGCTCAAACTCGATGCTCGTCACCACATTTGGGTGATGGCCGTACAGGTAGGTGGAATACGGCGAGGGATCAAAGGGCGTAAAACCCGGGGCAAGAATGACCCCGCCCACTTGCACGGTCCGTTCCACGGGCCGCATCCTGTGGTCCACGGCCCCCGCCATGCAGGCATCCGCACATTGAAGACATTCGGAACAGTACCCGCAATTAAGACAACGGGCCGCCTCTTTTGCTCCCGCATCTTTATCATAGCCCAATTCCACTTCATTGAAGTTGCCCTTACGTTCATCCGGACTTAGCTCAGGCATCTTCGCCCTTTCCTTTTTGGGCTCGCCAACCAAAATAGGCCGATAGATCGGGTTTTCCTTAGTGATTGGCTCCCTGCCCTCCGCCATATCACGGCCATCCAGATAACGGATAATGGATTCCGCGGCCTCACGCCCCGCTGCAATGGCGCCTATCGCAACCCAGGGCCCTGTCTGCAAGTCTCCTCCCGCAAAGACACCGTCCCGTTTTGTTGCGTAAGTGATCGGGTCTACTTCAACAGTGCCCCATCTGGAAAATTTTACTCCAATAACATCCTCTATTGAAGAAAGGTCGGGCCGTTGCCCTATGGCGGGGATGAGCTGGTCAATTTCAAGGTCATATTCACTTCCAGGAATGGGAACAGGCCTTCTTCTGCCTGAGGAGTCTGGCTCGCCCAATTCCATCCGGATGCACCTTACGCCGGAGACCTTTCCATCTATGGTCAGAATCTCCTGTGGGGCGGATAGATATGTTATCTTTACGCCCTCTGTCTCAGCGGCCTTGATCTCCTCCTCCCATGCCGGCATCTCTGAGCGGGTGCGGCGGTAGATGATGTTAACCTCATCCGCATTCATACGCGCTGCCGAGCGGGCGACATCAATTGCAACATTTCCGCCGCCGATGATCGCGACCTTTTTGCCGGCCTTTGCCTTGCCGGTCAGGTTGAGTTCTCTTAGAAAGTCAACACCCTGACGCACACCTTCCGCCTTTTCACCGGGGACGCCCAGCTCGATGCCCTTATGAGCGCCGATAGCTAAGTAGACGACCTTGTAGCCATCGTTAAGAAGGTAATCTACAGTCAGATCAGGTCCAAGCGGGCTGTTGAGTTTGATCTCCACCCCGAGTTTTGTGATGATCTCTATCTCCCTGTCCAAAACCTTTCTGGGCAGACGATGATCAGGGATGCCCACTCGGAGCATTCCTCCGGCCTCGGAGAGGGCCTCAAATATGGTGGGCTTGATACCATTTTTTGCCAGATGATATGCGGCGGAAAGGCCCGCGGGACCGGAGCCTATGATTGCAACCTTTTCATCGCGACCCGGAAGGCATTCAATGAGAATTTCCCTTGGGTCAAATTGATCTGCGGCAAGCCTCTTTAAATCCCGGATTGCAACAGGATTATCAACATCGCACCTCCTGCATGCATCCTCGCATCCATGGGGGCAAATCCTGCCAAGCACACCGGGCAGGGGCAGATCCTCCATGATAATCTCCAAGGCCTCTTTGTATTTTCCCTCTTTGACCATCTGCACATATCCCTGGACATTAATCCCCGCGGGGCAGGCCAGACGACATGGCGCCTTGCCGGTCTTTTCAATGACATAGGCCCCGGGCATGGCCTGGGGATAGAGTTTGTAGGCGGCCTTTCGATCGGAAAGCCCTTCATCAAATTGGTTCGGGAGGTCAACAGGACACGCCTTAGCGCATTCGCCGCAGGCCGTGCATTTCTCCATGTCAATAAAACGGGGCTGTTGTAGCAGGCGGACTGTAAAGTTTCCCGCCTCGCCCGTGACCTCCTCAATCTCGGTCAGTGTCATCAGTTCAATGTTGAGGTGCCGCCCCGCCTCGACCAGTTTGGGTGAGATGATGCACATGGAACAGTCGTTGGTGGGAAATGTCTTGTCCAATTGGGCCATGACTCCGCCAATGGCGGATCTGCGCTCAACCAGATACACATAATAACCGGAATCCGCCAAATCCAATGAGGCCTGTATCCCCGCGACGCCTCCGCCTACAACCATCACCGAGCCTTTTAGTTCATCTGACATAGGTCCCTCCATTTTTGTTTGTTCAAATGTTCAGAAACCGCCCATCATTGCCTCTTTTCCAAGGCCTTGCCAAGGGCCTTACAGTGGACTTGTCCTGCGAAATGGACCGGACTCTTTCCGGAGATCGGGTCCCAGCCCGCAGGGTTTGCACTACAGAAAAACTGTGTTTCAAGGCCTATTCGTAATGCTGCATCACTGATTGAAACGCCTTTTAAGCGTTTTACAGCCTCCCATGTCGCCCCGCAGGGAGCGCCCCGAAGGACTTTGACATCCGCGATTTTTCCTTCTGATATTGTGACATCAAATTCCGGCGCGCCAAATCTCTCTCCATAGACTCCAAGTCCTGCATGTCTTGAAAGACCGCAGCATGTTGTGGGAGTGAAGGCCCATTTGTTACGCAGTTTTTTCCCTGATGCGACAATGGTGATGTTTTTCTCGGCGCAGATCTGCGCCAGTGCACAGGAAAGATCCGGGTGTCTCAGATAGTCTAGGACAAGGTCGACGTTGAAATCCAGGGGGAGATAGCTCTGCGGTTCGTCAATGATCTGGGACAGGGGAGTATCTATTGAAATTATTTCAAGGGAAAAATGATCTTTCCCGTATTTTCTTACTCCCCTTATCTTGCTTTCCCCGCTGTCGTTTTGCTGAAAAACAAGGATTTTCTGTTTATGATCAATCATGATGCTATTGTAGGATCTCCCTTGTTACTGTAATCTCATCGGTTGTGACGGACTTACGGATATGTTCCATTCTTTCCATTGTATTTTTAAAGCGGATCCCTTCGGTGGCGCTGATCCATTCCAGTTGGAGGCGTTCTTTGCGGATGCCGAGATTTTCCATCTTTCGCCACATCCTTTTCATCCTCCGCTCGGTGGCGTGATTTGCGTTTATATAATGGCAGTCGCCGATATGGCATCCGGATACCAGGACTACAGGCGATCCCTTTTTAAACGCCCGCCAGATAAATCCCTCACTGACCCTTCCGGAGCACATGGTTCGTATCAGGCGCGTATTGGCCGGATATTGAAGTCGTGATACACCTGCAAAATCCGCCCCCGCATAAGAGCACCAGTTGCAGGCGAAGATCAAAATGATTTCACCGGGATCTTGTTCAAGAATAGCGTCTATTTGGGCCTCGATCTGCTTATCCGTAAAGTGGTGCATCTCTATTGCGCCTTCGGGGCATTCCGCTGCGCACGCGCCGCAACCGGAGCAGGCGGCTGTTGTAACTACGGCAGGGATTTTTCGTCTTTTATCCACGCTGATGGCGTTATAGGGACATATCTTTTGGCACAATCCGCATGATGAGCATTTTTCCGGATCAACCTCGGCGGTGATTGCCTCTACTTTTAGGCTCCCCGGATTCATCAACCGAATGGCGCGGCCCGCCGCGGCCGATGCCTGTGTCACGCTGTCCTTGATATCTTTCGGGCCTTCGGCGCAGCCAGCAAAAAAGACGCCCCGTATGGCCGAATCTACGGGCATCAGCTTGGGGTGTGCGTCCAGATAAAAACCGTCCGCGTTTTTTTGAAGGGCGAGCATCTCTTGGACCTTGTTCATATCTTCCGGCGGTCTAACTCCTGTGGCCAGTACGACCATCTCCGCCCGATGGGTCTCCACCATGTGGGTTGAGGCGTTTTCTACGGAGAGGAGAAGATCACCTGTCTCATGATCTTCAGTGATTGCGCCCGGCAGCCCCCGTATGTAGCGTACGCCCATCCGCCTGGTGCGGAGGTAAAGCTCTTCGAAACCGTTTCCGAATGCGCGGATGTCAACGTAGAAGACCTTGACCTCGATATCCCCATAATGCTCCTTGAGCATAAAGGAGCATTTGATGGTATTCATGCAGCATACGTTTGAGCAGTATGACTCTCCGCGCCTTAGAGACCTGGACCCTACGCACTGGATAAATGCAACGGATGCAGGCCTTTTTCTGTCGGTCATACGGATGAGATCTCCCTTTGTAGGCCCGCCCGCGTTGATCAGGCGCTCAAATTCCATGCTGGTCAAAACGTTTTGAAACCTTGTGTATCCGTATTCGTCAAGCGGAGCAGGGTCATACATATCCATGCCGGTGGCTACTATTATCGTACTGACGTCGAAGTCCAGCTCCTCGTCGCTCATGTGAAAATCAATGCATTTTTTCTCGCATTTTTCAACGCACTTACCGCAGACAACCGGGTTGTAGCCGAGGCATTTTTCTATATCAATAAGATAGGAGGATGGCACCGCCTGTGGAAAAGGGGAGTAAATCGCATGCCTTAAGCTCAAGCCCACATCAAATTCATCAGGGACCACCACCGGGCATACACCTGCGCAGTCGCCGCAGGCCGTACACATTTTTTCCATCACATATCTCGCCCGTTTGAGGACCCGTATATGGAAGTTCCCGACAAAACCTGTGATCTCCCTGACCTCGGAAAAGGTCAGAAGTGTGATATTGGGATGACGGCCCACGTCGGTCATCTTGGGACCAAGGATACAGATGGAACAGTCCATGGTCGGAAACGTCTTATCAAGGGCCGCCATGACGCCTCCTATACTGGGCCTTTTTTCCACCAATATGACTTTGTAGCCTGCATCGGCAAGATCGAGAGAGGCCTGAATGCCTGCAACACCTCCTCCGATAACCAGGGTCGTACGGCCTACAGGGACTTCGGCCTCATGCCGCTCCTCCAAAAGCCTTGCCCTCGCCACTGCAGCCCTAACCAGATCGCAGGCCTTTTTTGTAGCGCCTTCCTTGTCATGCCCGTGGACCCATGAGCAGTGTTCACGGATGTTGGCCATTTCCAGTAGATAAGGGTTTAGTCCTGCCTCCGTGACGCACTTTTTGAATGTGGGCTCATGGAGCCTTGGCGAACATGAGGCCACTACAACACGGTTGAGACTGTGCTCTACAATATCTTTTTTGAGCTGGTTCTGTCCTGGTTCGGAACAGGTGTAGCTGTTATGGCGTGAAAGAACGACACCGGAAAGCCCTGAAGCATAGACAGCAACCCTTTCACAGTCCACCACTGCGCCGATATTGAGTCCGCAGTGACAGATGTAAACGCCGATTCTGAGGTCGTCTTTTTCCTTGGTTTTTTGTGAGAGGTCTGTTGTATTAGGGTGTTCCATTTTATCACATGCTATTAATCAGTTAATGCCAAAGGCGTTACTTCCCCCTCAATGACAAGGGTTATCTCCCGTTGTTTGGCGTCATTGGTATATACGATGATTGTCTTTGAAAATATCTTGCCGGCATAGCCAGCGGAGTTGCAACTTAAGGTGATTGAGCCGGTTGCGCCAGGTGGAATTTCCTTGGTATAATCGGCTGTGGTGCATCCACAGATCGTATTTACCTTGATAATCTTCAAGAGTGCGTTGCCTGTATTTTCAATAATAAAATCATGTATAACGATTGTCCCTTCCAATATAGATTTAAAGTTAAAGTTACTTTCTTTTACTACTGCGAAGGGACCTGAAAATGCTGGGCTTCCGGACTCTGCTGACTTTTCCCGGACCACCTCCGGAAAATCATCGGCGTGTGCGCAGATGAAAATCCCCAGATAAAAAATCAGTCCTGTCCATATAATCATTTTATGTCTCATCACTTACCTCCAGAAAGAAATGATTCGTTAGGCGAAAAAAAATTGGCTATTTTGTGATGAGGAACAAGTTCCTCGGTTTTACCCACGCAAACACCAGACCCTGGTTGTTTTAATTGCAATTTACTCAGGTAAAACCGAAAAACCGATTCATGGAAGGATCCCTTGAAAAATCGAAGATGAAGTCATGAAGAGTGACAATCGTCCCTCTCAACAGCACGAACCACCGGTGGACCCGCAGGACGAACACCCGCTGTTAAACTTGAGATTGGAAGAGACAATAAAACCATTTGTTTCATAATCCACACTGATGGGCTGGACCTGTATCAGAAGTCTTTTATCAATCAGATACTGAACCCCGTCAACTTTGAAAACTGAATCGTTTTCCTTTTTATCGTCAAGCCCCAAAGCCATCTGCGGCCCGCAACATCCGCCCTGGTTTAAAAAGACCCTGATGGGTTTTAACTCTTTATCCTTAAAAAATTCCTTAATCTGTTTTTGAGCTGTTTCTGTGATTGTAAACATGTTTCCTCCATTGCACATTAATTGTCTAAATATAATTCATCTTTTGTTTAGACTACCGTGATGTAATTGACCGGACAGGCCTCTTCGCAGGAACGGCAACCGGTGCATAATTCCACGTTGACGCTGCGAGCCTTCTTTTTTATCTTCACCTTAAAGTTGCCGGCCCTGCCTGTGACTGACTGAACCTCCGAATAAGTGATCAGCTCGATATTCTGATGCCTGCCGGTCTCGACCATATAGGGAGAAAGGATGCACATGGCGCAGTCGTTTGTAGGAAACGTCTTATCCAACTGAGACATGGCCCCGCCTATGGCCGGCGAGTCTTCAACCATATATACATAGTATCCTGAATCAGCCAGATCCTTTGCCGCCTTTATGCCGGCAACTCCGCCGCCCACTATCATTACCGATCCTATAACCTTATCATCAGTCATATCAGACATCCGATTCCTCCTCTTATTAACAGTCTCATGATTGTATAGACTAACAGTCATTCCCGCGAAGGCCGGAATCCAGCGTCTTCTGGATGCCGGATCAAGTCCTGCATGACGAATGAAAAACTATTATGAGCCAATTAATATCCTATTTGCGCCTTGCCTTTGATCAAAAACTTCGCCGGTCCTAGGGCCTTTACCGCTTCGGTCACTTCAGTGGCCACCCGCATGAATTTTGTAGCCTCAGCAGATGAGATCCATGAAAAATGTAATCTCCCTGGTTCAAGCCCTATGTGCTCCAGGAGGTTTTTAAAAAGAACGAATTTACGCCTTGCGTAAAAGTTGCCTTCAATATAATGGCAGTCACCCGGATGACACCCGGACACCCATACCCCGTCGGCCCCCTGTCTGAATGCCGCCAGGATGAATTTCGGGCTTACCCTGCCGCTGCAGGGCAACCGAATCACCCTGATATTGTGCGGATACTGAAGGCGACTGACACCAGCAAGGTCCGCGGCGCCATAAGTACACCAGTTACAGAGAAATGTTACAATCTTTGGTTGCCAGTCTGACATAGTAAAACCTCCTCAGATATATACTTTTGCGTAAGCCATACACATCAATTCAAAACTAAACCACCCTCGACTATAAGTCGAGGGGTTTTATGAGGGGTCGATTTCAAATCGACTATCATCAGGAATCGGCTCCCCTTCTTGCTTTTGAAAATATTGCTGGATCATTTCGTCCGTGCAAAACATCACGAGTCCGTATCGCCACCGCACCAGCCATTCCGCGCTTCAGATATTTGTGAAGCCAGATTTGGTGGACTTTGAGGTCTGTTTTGGTATGGGCACCCAGTTGATAACGTCGCATAGCGACATGTATTAACTTTTCTTCGCCTAAAGGCGAGGGATTTCAACCATCCCTGAAAGGGACATTAAAAATTAAGAATTTAAAATATTATGTTATTAGTATTCCCCAGGCATCTGTTTTAGTTTTGCGAGGGAAAATACCGGTCCATCCTTGCAGACATATTTGTCTCCAATATTGCATCTGCCGCAGATGCCGATGCCGCACTTCATCCTCATCTCAAGAGAGAGGATGATCCTTTCCGGCGGGAAGCCCAATTTTTCAAGTACCGGCTGAGTGAATTTTATCATGATCGGAGGGCCGCATACGATGGCTATGGAATTGTCCGCGCTGGTGATCTTCTGCTCAGTAATGGCCGGCACAAAGCCCACATTGTATTTCCAGTCAGGGTCGTCCGTGCCGTCCACTGTTATATGCATGTTGATGTCGTCCCTTTTTTCCCATTCGGCAAGCTCGTCTCTGTACAACAACAGTCCCGGGTTCCTTGCGCCATATACCACTGAAATGTCCTTGAATCTTGACCGGTTTTCAGGCTGTATCATATAGACAATGCTGGATCTAAGCGTTGTGAATGCAAAACCTCCACCCACTATCACAATGTTTTTACCTTCCATCTCCTCCCAGGGATACCAGTTGCCCAGCGGCCCCCTGATGCCCATTATATCTCCCTCTTTCATGTTGTGCATGTAATTTGTCACAACACCCACCTTATTGACCGTGAAGGCTACAAAGCCCTTTTCTGTGGGAGAAGACGCAATGCCTATAGGTATCTCGCCCTTGCCGGGAACAGACAGCTCAGCAAACTGGCCCGGGGTATAGGCGAACTTTTTATCATCCTCGGGATTAAGAAACACGAACCTGAATGTCTTCAGATTCCTGTCTGAAGTTTCTGTTGTAATCTTATCTATACGAACCGGATAGGGTAGATATGGATTTTCCAATGGAACACCCCTCATTCTTCTTAATAATTATTCATCAATTCGGCAACTTGCCGGATATCTATATTAACCGGACAATACCTGACACAACGGCCGCAGCCGGAGCACTGAACGCCGTCCTGATACTTGTCAACGTAGTATTTGAGCTTGTGCATAAAGCGCTGACGCACACGCTGAAATTTCTGATCCCTTGGGTTGTGCCCTGAACCGTGGAGGGTAAAGAGCGGAAACATGCACGAATCCCAGTTCCTGATTCGGTCTCCCTGTTTTCCCAATACCTCATCCTGTATATCAAAGCACCAGCAGGTGGGGCAAAGATAGGTGCAGGTGCCGCAGTTAAGGCATGCAAACCCTACATCCTGCCAGAAGGGCGCAGCAAACAGATCATTAATCACCTTATCTCTTAATTTGTCCGTGGGGACATCGGCCTTTGACATTTTTGCGGCCTCGGTTGCAAGTGCCTCTGCCTGCTTGATAGACTCATCATCAGCGGCCTTGCCGCCCTTGACCTTGGTAAGGAATGTCTCCCCCTTTTCTGTCAGGCCTGTTACCATAAAATTTGCGCCAAGGTCGTAGATCAGGACATCCAAGACATCCTTATTAAACGGTCCTCCACCCACAGAGGCGCAAAAGCAAGTGGAACACGGCTGATTGCAGCCAAGCCCCACGAGGACTGTGGATTCAAAACTCTGCACCCACCATGGGTCGCGGTATTCCTGGTTGTCGAAATTGGGTCTTACAATGCTGAAGCCGTGTGCGTCGCAAGGCCTTATCCCCACAATCGCCTTAGGTGAATAGTCCTTTGGCGTTTCCCGCACTATACTGGCGTCAGAGGCTCTCTCATCCACCGAGTACTCAAACATCCTCTCCGATTGGGGATATATCAGGGCTTTCGCCGAAAGCCTGGTATTTTGAAAATCAAAATCAGGGGCCTTAGTTGCATTCATCGGCTTGAACGTATGAAAGTCCCCGTCTTTTACCGGCGCAAACACCTTGTAACTGTCGCTGATCCCTTGAAGGGCCTTTGTCCATTCATCCTCGGTGAATATTATATTCGTCATTCCATCCTTCCTACTTTACAAAACCGTTATAGTCATCCGGCTTGTATACATCTAGAGGAGGTCTGGCGTCCGGATTAAGCCCCGCCTCCCAGGAAAAATATTCAAGCGCATCCTTGTTTAGCTTCTTTGTAAACTGCCTCATCGGGATACCAACAGGGCACACTCGTTCACAAGCGCCGCAGTCGGTGCAACGGCCTGCGCAATGGTATGCCCTCATGATATGAAAGGTCATTGTATCAATCGGATCAATGCTCTTTCCCACCCATTGAGGCCTGGATTCGTCAACAAAACAGGTGGGGCAATAACAAAGCGGGCATGAATTCCTGCACGCATAACACCTAAGACACCTCTCGATCATTTTGGTGAAGAAGCCTGATTTCTTTTCAGAATCCATCGCCTCGATCTTCTTGATATCCTCAAAGGCTTCAACCCCTTCCTGCTCCTTAATGAAATCGGCGACCATCTCATCATATATCACAGGGTTGCGATGAGCGCAGGCCGCACAGTTGCCTCGCAGGAATTTGGTCTTTTCAAATATCTCGCTAAAACCGTTTCCGCTGACAGTGAACTTATCTCCTGCATCCTGGACATCCAGCACCTCTTTATTCCCCACAGCGCGCAAAACGGCCCTGTGGTCAATAACGCCAGCACATGGAATCCCAACGATGTATAACTGCTCGCGGCTAATCTGGTTTTCCGTGATATGTGTCACAATGTTCCTGGAATTGCACCCATTGGCTACAATGCCTATCCGCTCCTTTCTCTTGGTCAGATAATTACAAAGGTTTTGCCCGCAAAAGTCATCCCAGTATAGTAAATCCGTTTTATCAGGATCAGAGATGACAACAGGCTCGTTCATCATCGGAACGGTGCCTTTTTTATAACCGATGAATACATCAATTGTTCCGTCTTTAAGCAGCCTCTTTGCTGTCTCCCTGATAATCGCCGTATATTTGATCATTAATCTACCTCTATATTAAGCAACTATAGCTCAGTTATCATCGCCATAATCTGGTCTGTCCCAAAACCCTTCAGATTCAGTGCGCCGGATCTACAAGAGGCGACGCAGAGCCCGCATCCCTTGCAGAGTGCAGGATTAATTTCGGCCCTGCCTGTAAAAGGTCCGTTCTTGATAAAGGAAGGCGCGGAGTAAGGGCAAATATCCACGCATACGCCGCAACTGGTGCATGACACTGGAGTTGATTGAGCCACAGTGCCGCTTACTTTTACCTTTTTCCTTGCAAGCAGCGTGACTGCTCTCGACACCGCCGCCTGGGCCTGGGCTATACTCTCTTCTATTGGCTTGGGGTAATGGGCCATGCCCGCAAGAAACACCCCGTCAGTGGCAAAGTCTACAGGCCTCAGCTTGGCATGGGCCTCCATAAAAAAGCCGTCCTCATTGACGGACAGCTTGAACATTTGCGCCAAGGATTCGCTCTCATTGGGGACGACTCCTGAGGCCAATACCAAAAGGTCAGGATCAAGTTCTATATCCTTCTTGAGTATGTGATCATTGATCGTAACAGTAATATGGCCATCTCTCTGATTGACCACAGGCTTTTTATCAAGGTTGTATCTTATAAAGATTACACCAAGCCTTCTTGCCTTTTTGTAGAGTTCCTCCCTCTGGCCATACGTGCGGATATCTCTGTAAAGGATGAAGACCTTTCTATCGGGGGCCATCTCCTTGAGCCTTATAGCTGATTTCATGGTGTGCGTACAGCAGACCCTTGAGCAATATGGCCTTTCAGGAACCCTTGAGCCCACACACTGAATGAAGACGGCAGTTTTTACACCTTTTAGGTTATCGTCTTCAGCAATGAACATCCTGTCAAGTTCCATATGGGTGACGACCTTGAGATTTTTTCCATAGAGATATTCATCAGGTATATATTCTTTACCGCCTGTCGCGATAATAGCCACGCCGTGTTCCACAACATCACTGGCGCCGTCATGACTCAAGGTTGTCTTAAAGTTACCGACAAAGCCGTCAACATTACTGAGTACGGTATTTTTAAAAATTTCAATGCCAGAATCGGTTTCCACCGACTGAATCAATTCTTTTAAATGGCCCTGAACATCTTCACCATTCCAGGTCCTGGAGATCAACAGGGAATTGCCCCCAAGGGAGCCGGAGCGTTCAACCAGATAGACTTGGTAGCCCTGGGACGAAAGGGTCTTTGCAGCAACCATTCCGGATATGCCTCCACCGACCACAAGCGCCCTCTGGTCAACTTCGAGGTCCGTCTCTTTTAAAGGCTCCATAAGAGCGACCTTGGCTATTGCCATACGGACCAAGTCCTTGGCCTTTTGGGTTGCAAGTTCGGGATTGTCCCTGTGGACCCAGGAACATTGGTTCCGTATGTTGGTCATCTCAAATACATATTTGTTTAATCCCGTATCAACCAGTGTCTCCTGGAACAAAGGTTCATGGGTCTTTGGCGTACAAGCCGCGACTACTACCCTGTTAAGACCCTTTTCCATAATAATTTTTGCAATGCTCTCCTGGGCGTCCTGCGAGCATGTATAAAGATTATCCATCACAAATTCCACATAGGGAAGAGTTGCGGCATAATCCCTTACAGCCGGGACATCTACAATGGCGCCGATATTGACGCCGCACTGACATATAAATACGCCGATGGCAGGCCTTTCACCCGTTACATCACGCTCTTCAGGAATATGCCTTTCTTTGGTAAGGGTATTCCTGGCGCTGTACAGAAGCGCACCAGCTCCTGCAGCCGCGGAGCTTGCTTCAGTGACGGACTGGGGGATATCCTTGGGTCCTGAAGAGGCCCCTGCTACAAATAATCCCTGTCTGGATGTCTTGACCGGGGAAAAGACGTTGGTCTGTATAAACCTGTCAGAATCGGTTTCAACTCCCATGGTATTGGAGAGGCTGTGAAGCTGTTGTGTAATCTCCAGACCGGTTGAAAGCACCACCATATTAAAGATTTCCCTATTCAGCTCTCCATCATCGGTAAAGTAGGTCAACCTCAGATCGTCCGATTCCTTGACCGGATCAATGGAATGGAATCTAGCCCGGATAAATCTAACCCCTTGTTCATCCCTTGCACGATTATAAGTCTCTTCAAATCCCTTGCCGTGGGTCCTCATGTCCATGAAAAATATGGCTGTGTCCAGTTCCCCTTCGGCATGCTCCTTTGCGATGACCGCTTCTTTGATTGCATACATGCAGCAGACGCCCGAGCAGTAACCGTGGGCGTCCTCGCGGATGTTGCGCGAACCCACGCACTGAAGCCAAGCGATCTTTTCAGGCTGGCTGTGGTCAGAAGGCCTAATCAAGTGCCCTTCAAACGGGCCAGAGGCGCTAAGTATCCTCTCGAACTCCCTTGCCGTAATCACGTTGGGAAATGATCCATAACCATAAATCCTCAAGGCGCTTGGATTAAAGCTTTCAAAACCCGGGGCCATGATGACTGCGCCCACTGGGATAGTGTAAATTTGTTCTTTTTGCTCATAATCAACCGCCTCGGAAGGGCAGAACTTTTGACATGCCCGGCATTTTCCCTTCTGAAAGTAGAGACAGTTGTCCGCATCAATGGAGTATTTGAGGGGCACGGCCTGCGGATAGGGTACATAGACCGCCTTTCTATGGGAAAGGCCCTGATTGAATTCATCGGCGACCTTTTTTGGGCATTTTTCCGCGCATCTGCCACAGGCGATACATTTGGTTATGTCAATATAACGCGGCCGTTCCCGCACCGTAACCTGAAAGTCGCCCGCCTCGCCCTCGATTGAAAGCACCTCGGACAGGGTGTGAAGATTGATGTTAGTGTGTCTTCCCACCTCGACAAGCTTGGGAGACAGAATACACATGGCGCAGTCGTTGGTGGGAAAGGTCTTGTCCAATGCGCTCATCACACCGCCGATGGCGGGGGTTTTTTCCACCATATGGACGAGAAACCCCGAGTCGGCCAGATCCAGGGCCGATTGTATACCTGCGATTCCACCGCCGATGACCATGACTGAACCGATTGATTTTTTTGCCATGACTGGTTTTTCCTTATCTTATACTTTCGGTCTCGGAAGCATCCCGGCCCTCTCAGCGATCTCGGGCACCTTGTGCTCCCACTCAATCGCCATCAGATGCACGCCCGCGACGCCTTTCATCTCCCTGAATTCAGCGATCTGCTCCAGGGCGAACTTGACGCCTTCTTCCGCCACCTTGCCTTTAGCGGCCCCCTTAAGCCTGTTGATCAACTGATCCGGTACATCCATGCCGGGAACTGAATCGGCCATGTAACGGGCCATACCTACACTCTTCATAGGGGTTACGCCCGCGAGGATATAACACCTTTCAGTAAGACCCATATCCACGGCCCTTTTCATGAATTCTCTGAATTTGTCCATGTTGTAGATACACTGGGTCTGTATAAAATCAGCTCCTGCATTGATTTTTTTTGCAAGACGATGCACCCGGAATTCAAAAGGCTCGGCAAAGGGGTTGCTCGCAGCGCCTATAAATAGTCTGGGCGGGACGTCAATATCCTCTCCATTCATGAATTTACCTTCGTCACGCATCTTTTTGACCAAGGCAATCAACTGCATAGAGTCTATGTCGTAAACATTTTTTGCTTCAGGGTGGTTGCCGAAACGCTGATGGTCCCCTGAAAGACAGAGCATGTTGCGGATGCCCAGGCTGTATGCGCCCAGGATGTCGGACATGATGGCCAGACGGTTTCTGTCACGGCAGACCATCTGAAAATTGGGTTCCACCCCCTCTTTGATCAGTATGGCCGAGGCGGCGCAACTGGACATTCGCACCACCGCGGTCTGATTGTCCGTGATGTTTACGGCATCCACATTTCCTTTTAAAAAGGAGATTTTTTCCTTCAGATGTTCAACATTGGCCCCCTTGGGAGGTCCGCACTCTCCAGTAAACGCGAAATGGCCGGCCTTTAAGACTTTTTCAAGATTGCTTTCTGATTTAAAATCGCTCATTGTATCAGCTCTTCCCTCCTGCTCGTACGCGGTCCTCCGTCCCTGGCCGTACGCCAGTCTTTGGCGGGCATAAAATTCAGGAGGTCATTAAGACGGTCCTGTTCGATTTTCTTCTTTACGATCATATCCCAGATGCAATTGACATCCTTTGATATCTCGCATTTTCCCTTGTTCGATCCTCCGCAAGGGCCGTTTAATAGGCTTTTGGAGCACCGGGCCACGGGGCACATGCCGTCAAAATAGTGGATTACACATGTACCGCACCCCGCGCAACGCTCCTCCCAGATCCCGTGGCTGACCGCTCCCCCGAAAAACGTGGTATTGACCGCGGGGAAAAACTTCTGGTCCGGGTAGGCCTCGGACAGAAACTGTGGCCCGACTCCGCAGGCCATGGAAATGACCGCATCATAATCATGGATTGTAGATTTGACCTGTTCGATGTATTCGGGGTCGCATTGCCTTTCAAGGACCTTTTCATCCACCTTCAGGCTATAGCCTTCCTTTTTAGCGGCTATCCTTAAGGAGGAGGCCAGTATCCGGACCTCCTTGAGTCCTCCCACATTGCAGACCGTAACGCAGCCCTTGCACCCTATAATAAGTATATTATCCCTCCCCTTGATCATATCCTGTATCTCGGAAAGGGGTTTTCTATCAGCAACTATCATCTTTCACCTCTTCTATGCCGCTTGCTTGATTCTCAAGGGACTTGGGCCCAGGTCCTTGATGCGTTTGCCAAACTCATTTGCGATCTCCGCAAAACGAGGGCCCATTGCCGATGAGAGATTGTACATCTCCACGCGCTCAGGTTCTATACCCAGTTCTGAAAGGGTCTTTTTTACATATTCGACCTTTCTGCGGGTCTTTAGATTGCCGCAGACAAAGTGGCAGTCTCCTTCAAGGCATCCTGCTACATATACGCCGTCAGCGCCGTCTTCTATGGCCCTGAGCAGATGGATAATATCCACGCGGCCCGTGCAGGGGACCTGAAGGATCTTTATATTGGTAGGGTAATTAAGCCGCATGGACCCTGCCAGATCCGCCGCCGCGTAGGCGCAATATTTACAGCAAAACGCAATGATCTGAGGTTCAAAAGCCTCTTCCATATTATTCTCCTATGATTTTACTAATGCGCCCCTAAAAAAAGGGCATCAGTCTTGGCGTTGATCTGATCGTCCGTAAAGTGCTTAAGCGTTATGGCCTTTCCCGGGCATTCTGATACGCAACATCCACATCCGTGGCAGTCACTTGCCTCAATGATTGCATAACCTTCCTCCCCGACCCTGGGTACATTGTAGGGGCAGGTCCTGACACAAGTAAGACACGCAGCGCAAAGGTCCGGATTGACCGAAGCCACCACACTTTCAACGGCGATTGTATTTTTCGATACGATCTTCATGGCCCTTGATACTGCGGCCTTGGCCTGGGCGATGCTCTCATCCATGCTCTTGGGATAATGGGCTATACCTGCCAGAAAAAGCCCTTCTGATGCAAAATCCACGGGCCTTAGTTTGGCATGGGCCTCCACCAAAAAGCCGTCGCTGTTTGTCGGCACCTTAAAGTGTTCAAAAAGCGTTTTGTTCTCATTGGGTAAAATCGCCGCGGCCAGGACGACCAGATCAGGACTAATCTGAATGGGTCTTCCCAGGATATGATCTGTTACGGTCAACCTGAGATCCCGGCCGTTTTCGGATGTGAGAACCGCGGGATTACTCAGATCGTAACGGATAAAGCGGATGCCTTTTTCCCGGGCCTCCTTGTAGATATCCTCCCTAAAGCCGTATGTGCGGATGTCCCTGTAAATGACAAATATCCGCATGTCAGGGTTCATTTTTTTGAGTACAAGGGCGCTTTCCAGACTGTGAGTGCAGCACACCCTGCTGCAGTAAGGCCTTTGCTCATTGCGCGAGCCGACGCATTGGATAAAAACGGCAGTCTGTACATTATTTACAATATCGCTTTTTTCCCGAATAGCCGCATCCAGATCCAGATGGGTCATTACCCGCGGATCTTTCCCGTAGAGATATTCATCGGGCTGGTATTCCTTTCCGCCCGTGGCCAGGATGCCGGCTCCATGGCGGATTGTTGTGGTTTCCGCCGAATCATTGAGGGATTTTAGCGTAGTTGTAAAATTACCGATGGTCCCGGTTACATGACTCACCTCTGTCTCAAGAAAGAGTTTTATCCTCTCATTTTTTTTAACATCTTCAATTAACCTGTCGAGATACGGCTTGACCGCCTCTCCCTGCCACGTGATGTTTAGGCCATGGGCCACGCCCCCCAATTGGTTGCTTCTTTCCACGAGAAATGCGTCAAAACCCTGGCGTGCAACACCCAGGGCCGCCTCCATTCCGGCGATGCCTCCGCCTACCACAAGGACAGCCTGGGTTACATCCAGCACCACCTGGGCTAAGGGTTCGATCAGGGCCGCCTTGGCTACAGCCATGCGAACCAGGTCTTTGGCCTTTTCAGTCGCCTTTTTGGGGCTCTTCATGTGGACCCAGGTGTTTTGATCCCTGATATTGGCCATCTCAAAAAGATAGGGGTTGAGACCTGTTTCCCGGATAGTCTGCTGAAAAAGTGGTTCATGTGTTCGGGGGGAGCATGAGGCCACAACCACACGATTGATGCCCTTTTCTATGATGACCTTTTTGATATTTTCCTGGGTATCCTGTGAGCAGGTAAAAAGGTTATCTTCCGTATGGACGACATTTGGAAGACTCCTTGCATATTCCCTGACGGCCGGCACGTCTGCAACGCCTCCGATGTTGATCCCGCAATTGCAGACAAATACTCCTATGCGGGGTGGGTCTTCTGAAAAGTCCTTTTCAGGAGGAAGTCCCTTTGTCTTTGTCATGCTCCAGCGGCTGCCTGACAGCTCCTGCGTGGCGCTTGCGGCGGCGGCGGAGGCCTCCATAACGGACTGGGGTATATCTTTGGGGCTTTGAAATGTGCCGCATACATAGATGCCTTCCCTGCTTGTGCTTACCGGGGTCAGGTCACGGGTCATGGCATAGCCGTGTGTATTTAGTTCAATGCCGACCCTTTGGGCAAGCTCCTTTGCATCCCGCGAAGGAGAAAAACCCGCTGCCAAAACCACCATATCAAAGACCTCGTCAATGATCTCGCCTGATTCCATTACATAGGAAAGCTTAAGTCCTCCGTCATCCATGGGCCTTACGGTGTGGACCCTGGATCGGATAAATCTGACGCCGTTTTCCTTTTCAGCCCTGTCGCGATACCGGTCAAATTCCTTTCCATGGGTGCGCATGTCCATGTAGAAGATGGCCGCATCAAGGGGCGTTTCCGCATGCTCCTTTGCGATCATGCTCTGTTTGATGCTGTACATACAGCAGACCGAAGAGCAGTAGCTGTGATCCACCCTGTTGATGTCGCGACTCCCTATGCACTGAAGCCAAGCGATCTTTTTAGGCACTTCCCGGTCATAGGGACGCATCAGATGACCTTTGTATGGGCCTGACGCGCTTAATATCCGCTCAAATTCCAGGCTTGTGACCACATTGGGGTGATTCGCGTAGGCGTATGTATCGAACATGGAGGGGTCAAAGACCTCATTTCCCATGGCAAGGACCACTGCGCCCACCTCTATCTCGCTTATCCGCGGCTGATCTGCGTAAGATATGGCGCCAGCAAGACAGGCCTTTTCGCACATGCCGCACCCGATGCAGATGTCGCGGTCTATTGTATATGAAAGCGGAACCGCCTGCGGGAACTTGATAAAGGTCGCCTTGCGAAGGTCCAGCCCGCAGTCGAATTCATTGACCGCCGTCACAGGGCATACCTGCCGGCACTGGCCGCAGGCCGTGCATTTTTCCGAATCAATGTAACGGGGATTATTCCTGACCTTTGCACGGAAGGCGCCCGCCTCACCCTCAAGGGATTGCAGCTCGCTGTTGGGTATGATGTTGATATTCAAATGCCTTCCCACTTCCACCAGAAAGGGCGATATTACGCACATGGCGCAGTCATTGGTGGGAAACGTCTTGTCCAGCCGGGCCATGAGCCCCCCCACGCTGGGCGAGCTGTCCAGCAGGTGGACATAATAGCCCGCATTGGCCATATCCAAAGAGGCCTGAATGCCCGCAACACCGGCCCCTACGACCATAACGCTGCCGGTTTTGTTTATCGTATTTATGGTTGACATTATTATTCCTTTCTTTATTTATCCGCCAAGGCTTGCAAATCTGGGAGTGTTCTCTTCACAACTGCTTAAATCCGCCAGTCCGTTCAGCTCCAGTTCGTTGAGCCTTTTTGAAACGGTGTAGACATCAAGCCCGGCCTGATCCGCTATTTCCCGCACCGTTGCAGGCCCTTTGTCTAATGCCTCCTGAATCAATGCCTTGTGGTATTCCATGGTGGCCGCATCAGTAATCACCTGTTTGAAATATTCCGGATCGGTCTTTTCGTGATATACGTTTTCATTTTCCGTCAAATGACGGTCAATGCCCGCAAGCCAACGCAGGCGTGTGGTGGAAAGCGCCCGGGTTAACGCCCCGAGCGCCATTTTATGGTCATCGGCGGAAAAAGGTCCCAAGCCCATGATGATCCCGGTCACCTCGGCCACGTTATCTGCAAAGGGCTGGGCCTCGGCGGCACTGGCCCAGCGCAGATGGACCCGGTCCCGGCCTATGCCCGAAAGATCCAGCAACTGCGACAGCATCTCCATGCGTTTGACCGTATATTTGTTACCGTCCAGGTAATGACAATCGCCGATGTGACAACCGCTCACCAGGACACCGTCAAAGCCGTCTTTAAGGGCGTTGATGATAAACAAAGGATCAACACGGCCGGAACACATCGTCCTGATAACGCGGATATAGGGCGGATATTGTATTCTTGAGACACCCGCCAGATCGGCGCCCGCGTAAGAGCACCAGTTGCACAAAAAAGCAAGAATGTTGGGTTTGAATGATTCATTCATTATTTTTTGCTCCATTTGTTGATTATCATCAGGCAGCGCCTCCGGCGTGAATGACGGCCATAATCTGGCTGTCGCGGAAATGTTTCATGTCAATGGCCTTCTGCGGGCAGCCCGCGGCGCATACCCCGCAGCCCTTGCAAAGGGCTGAGTAATTTTCCGCCCGAAAACCCTTGCCCGGGACCTGTTTCAACCGGATGGCTCCAAATGCGCAGGAAAGCTCACACAGGCCGCAACCGATACACTTTTCTTCATCCACCATGGAGACAATAGGCTCGATTTGGATTGATGCCTTGTTAAGAAGAAGCGCGGCCCTGCCCGCAGCCGCCTGGGCCTGGGAGATGGATTCCTCGATGGGCTTTGGATAATGGGCGAGTCCTGCAACATAAACTCCGTCCGTAGCAAAATCCACCGGCCTTAATTTAATATGAGCCTCCATATAAAAGCCTTCGTCATTTAGCGGCACCTTCAGCATCTGGGCCAGTTGCTTCTGTCCCTCGGTGGGGATAATGGCCGTTGCCAAATTCAGATAGTCCACGGCAATCTGGAGCGGCATCTTAAGGACATGGTCTTTTACCGTAATCAGAAGGCCCTGGTCTTCGTCTTTATCTACAACGGGTTTTTCATCGGCCTCGTAGCGGATAAATATTACGCCCATTTCCCTGGCCTTTTTGTAAAGCTCCTCGCGTTGGCCGAATGTGCGCATATCCCGATAGAGGATGTAGACAATAAGATCCGGCCTTTTTTCCTTTAAGGCGATTGCGCTTTTTACCGATGCAGTGCAACATATTTTTGAACAATATGGTCTGGCCGGCTCGCGGGAGCCAACGCACTGGATAAATGCAACTGCCCGCGCCTGGTCCAGTTTTTCAGGATGCGCATCGAAAAATTGTTCAAGCTCATGCCATTTCGTCACCCGGTCGCTTTTTCCGTAAAGGTATTCATCGGGCGAAAGGGGTCTTCCGCCTGTAGTAAGAATCACCGCACCGTGAGAAAGTTCGCGATCCCCTTTGGGTGAGTTGATGGATGTGGTGAAGTTTCCTACAAACCCGTCAATTGCCCTGATCTCTGCTTCGGTTAGGACCTCGATATTCTCATGAGACATGACACGATCTTTGAGATCGGATAAAAAGGCCTTGACATCATCTCCCCGCCAGGTATCCCGGGACTGAATAAGGGCTTGACCGCCAAGCTCCGAATGCCTCTCCACCAGGTATGTCTTAAATCCCTGCTGAGCAAGATTTAAGGCGGCACTCATTCCTGAAATGCCTGCCCCTATCACCAAGGCGTCGCGATTGACAGCAATCTCGATTGGTGTTATCGGTTCCAGCAGGGCTGACCTGGCCGCCGCCATCCTGACTAGGTCTTTTGCCTTTTGTGTAGCGCTTTCAGGGTCGGCCTGGTGGACCCAGGCGTTTTGGTCGCGTATATTGGCGAATTCAAACAGATAAGGATTAAGTCCCGCCTCCTGAATGGTCTCCTGAAAAAGTGGTTCATGTGTCCTCGGTGTGCAGGCAGCCACAACCACCCGGTTAAGCTTATGCTCGGAAATGGCCTTTCGGATGTTTTCCTGAGAGTCCTGGGAGCATGTGAAAAGCGTATGCGAGGTGAAGACCACATTCGGGAGACCTTTGGCATAGTCTATTACATCGTTTACGTTCACGACACCAGCGATATTGGTGCCGCAGTGGCACACGAACACACCGATCCTCGGTTCAAGCCCTGTAACTTCCTGTTGGGCAGGAAGTGACTTTTCCCTGGTAAGGGTATTTCGGGATGAGGAAAGAAGGGCGGTCGCCACAGATGAAGCAGCGGATGCCTCCATGACCGATTGTGGGATATCCTTGGGACCTGAAAAGGCGCCTGCGGCAAATATGCCGGCCCGCGAGGTGGCGACCGGCGTAAGACAACTTGTGGATGCAAAGCCGTCCGAATCCGCCTCGACCCCCAGCCTTTCTGAAAGGTTTTTAATATATTGTGGAATCTCTAAGGCTGTTGAAAGCACCACCATGCTGAAGATTTCGTCTTTTAATTCCCCATCATCGCTAAAGTAGGTCAGTTTCAGATCATCGGTTCCCTTAACAGGTTCAATGGAATGGAATCTCGCCCTGATGAACCGGACCTCTTGTTCATCTCTGGCCCTGTTGTAAGTCTGCTCAAATCCCTTTCCATGGGTCCTCATGTCCATGAAAAATATGGCTGTGTCCAGTTTTACTTCAGAGTGCTCTTTGGCGATAACAGCCTCTTTGATTGCATACATACAGCAGACACCCGAGCAGTACCCGTGTTCATCCTCGCGGATGTTGCGTGAGCCAACACACTGAAGCCATGCGATTTTTTCTGGAGGGTTATGATCACTGGGTCGCACAAGATGGCCTTCAAAAGGACCGGATGCGCTGAGTATCCTTTCAAACTCCCTGGCCGTCACTACGTTGGGAAGTTTTCCGTATCCGTATATGTCCATGGCCCCAGGATCAAAACTCTCAGAGCCCGGCGTCATGATCACAGCGCCGACATCAACTGTCAGGGTTTCCGTCTTTTGGGCGTGGGTGTCAAATGTGACGGCCCCTGCCTTACAAGCGGTTACGCATTCATAACATTCACAGCATCCACCGCAATTAATACAGCGTTCAGCCTCTGCTTTTGCAGTTTCTTTGTCTGCGGTAAGATTGACCTCTTCAAATCCTTTGAGTCTTTTTTCTACGTTTAGGGTCGGCGCCTTCAAGCGATGCCTGACAGGTTCATCATCCTGGATTCCAACCCAGTTCGTACCCATGGGTGGTTCATCTTGCCATTGTTGAGGCAACTCTTCACCCTGTAAATATTTTTCAATATACCGGGCGGCGCGTTTACCGGCTTCCACCGCCTCTATAACGGTTGCAGGTCCGGTAACAACATCTCCGCCGGCAAATACGCCGTCAATATTGGTCTGTAATGTTTCAGGGTTGACCTCTAAAAGATTCCATTTTGATATTTTCAGCTCTGCTCTGTCTCCCAGAAAACCCAGATCCGGCTCCTGGCCGATGGCAGGGATAATATGATCGGCTGCAATGGTAAATTCCGAACCCTCAATGGGAACAGGCTTTCGTCTTCCAGTGGTATCCGGTTGAGTTAGACGGGTGGCAATACATTTGATACCTGTAACCTTACCGTTTTCATTGTTTATTTCTACAGGGGCCGTGAGAAAGTGGATCTTTACACCTTCCTTTTCAGCCTCTTCTATCTCCTCCGGCTCTGCCAACATCTCTGTTTTTGAACGGCGATAGATGATATGTGATTCATCCGCACCCAACCTGAGCGCAACCCTCGCCCCATCCAGGGCCGAATGGCCACCACCGATAATAACCGCTTTTCCTGAAATCTTTTTTAGTTTTCCAAGATGAACATTTCGAAGAAAGGTTGTAACATCCTCTACACCCTCTGATTCTTCTCCCTGGATATGAAGTTTTAAACCCTTCCATGCTCCTGCAGCCAAAAATACGGCCTTTGCGCCGTGTTGTTGAAGCTCTTCAATGGTGAGATTTTTTCCAATGGCCGTATTGGTAATAATTTCTATGCCGTATCGCTTGAGGTTGTTGATCTCGGCATCCAGCACGGCGCGGGGAAGGCGGTGCTCGGGGATTCCGTAGCGCATCATGCCGCCTGCCTCGGGCATTGCCTCATAGACGCTTACCTGATAGCCGTCCTGCGCAAGAAAGTAGGCTGCCGTAAGCCCCGCAGGACCGGAACCGATGATCGCAACCTTTTCATCCCGTTTTTTAATCTCAGGAACCGGGATTTCATTTAAGTCAGTATTATCCGCGGCAACTCTTTTGAGTTCCCTTATGGAAATGGCCTCGTCAATTTCAAGACGCCGGCAGCTTTTTTCGCAGGCATGGGGACAGACCCGGCCAAGGGTCCCCGGAAACGGCAGATCCCGCATGATAATTTGAACGGCCTCCCGGAATTTTCCCTGCTTGACCATTTGGACATAGCCCTGCACATTGATATGGGCGGGGCAGGCGGCCCTACATGGCGCCTTGTCCAATTTTTCGATCGCATAGCCGCTCGGGATTGCCTGGGCATAGGGTTTATACGCGGCCTTTCGCATAGACAAACCCATATCAAAGGTACTGGGTCTTGTCACCGGACACACGCCGGCGCAGTCTCCGCATGCCGTGCAGGCATCAAGGTTAATAAAACGCGGGGCCTTACTGAGCGTTATATGAAAGTTGCCGGGCTCTCCGTCAACGGACTCCACATCCGCGCATGTGTACAGGCGGATGTTCGCGTGTCTTCCTACCTCCACGAGCTTGGGAGAAAGTATACACATGGAGCAGTCGTTGGTGGGAAAGGTCTTATCTAACGCACTCATCACTCCGCCGATGGCGGGTGATTTTTCCACTATGTGGACCAGAAATCCTGCACCGGCCAGGTCCAGGGCGGACTGTATGCCTGCGATTCCGCCGCCTATGACCATGACGGAACCGATTGAATGTTTCGACATTACAGATATCTCCTTTTTTAATTCTCCGGTAGATTGACCTCCTGTAGATCCGGTCCCAGATATGCACGCTCATTTTCCGCCAGTATGCCGAGGGACAGGGCAATCAATGTCCACAGGTGAATGACATGATATCCGCCATCATAATGTTCGCTAAGTTCCTGGATCTGTGCATGACAATTATGGCATGGCGTCACCACATACTTTGCACCGGTCTCCATGATCTGATCGAATTTGATTTTTCCATACTTAAATCTGGCGTCAGTATAACCGGACTGGAGATATCCGCCGCCACCCCCGCAGCAGTAATTGTTGGACTTGTTAGGGTACATATCTGAAAAATTCTCTTCGCCGGCACAGGCCTTGATTACAAAGCGAAGGTCATCAGCCAATTCATCTCCAAAACTCTTACGTACCTGATTACACGGGTCTTGGGCTGTAAATTTTATTTTGAGGTCTTTGTTCCAGTCGGGGCTGACCTTAAGTTTTCCCTCGCGGATCCATTTGGCGTAGTACTTGACCATGGGCACGATCTCAAGATCAGTTTTGATTCCATGCCTCTTTACACCGCCCCAGACGGAATAGGTGGAGTGCCCGCATTCCGTGTTAAGATAAACCTTGCATCCCAAGGATTCAGCGGATCGAATGGTCTGCTCAGTCACCTTTTTCCAGCTTACATCATCGGCCAGGAACATGCAGTAGTTTTCCCCTCCCCAGCCAGTGGTGCTGTATGTCCAGTCCACGCCTGCAAGGTGCAGGATCTTCCATAGTGGCACCATTTCATCTGGTTCGGTTACAGGTTCGCGGGAATTCTGGGAAAGAAAAAAATGGGCTCCTTCTTTATCTACAGGGGCCTGAAGATCTTCCCATCCAGGCTGAGTGTTTCTCACCTCTTCCAGAACATCCTCCACAACAAACTGAAAATCTTCAGGTGATGCGCCCATGGCGCTGCCGCTTGCGTTTCTCAGGGCCATGTCACAGGAACCAAGGATACCCTTTGGTCTTGTTTCACGGGGCCAGAGATTCCTGGCCTCATATACCAGCCCTGCAATATTGATCTGCATAGGGCATGCATAGGTGCACCTATAACACATGCTGCACATCCACACCCAGGGATGTCCTTTAATCTCCTCATCAAGGCCCAATGCCGCCATACGCAAAAATTTCCGAGGATCCATGCCTTCAAGACCTGTTGCAGGACAACCAGAGGCGCAGGCCCCGCAGGTAAGGCAAAGGTTGAGATTTCCTCCCTCGGGAAGCATTTCCATCACCTTTTCCATAAAGGTGCTCTTTTGTTCTTTCCCGATCTTTATTGGTGCTTCAGCCATAATGTCTCCTTTCAAAAATAAAGGGTTATTACTTAAGTTCTATCTTGGTCCCGCCGGCAGCGCCATCTCCTCGCCCAAAAAAGAGAAGGGCGATGGGATGTCCTTTGCTCCGGGCGTGTAGTTGAATATCTCTTCAACCAGTGCGTTTACCTTTTTGTAGAGCGAACGTAAGGGAATGCGGGCCGGACAGACCATTTCGCACATGCCGCAATCCACGCAACGGCCCGCCATGTGGACCGCCCGGACCAAGTGAAATGTTGTATCCGGTGGAAGCTTTTCCGCCTGCACGAGGGTTTGGTTTTCAAGACTGCACTCCGTGCAAAAGCATACAGGGCATACATCGCGGCATCCGTAACACTTAAGACAGCGATTCAGATGACCAAGCCACCATGAAAGTCGTGTGTCCAGCGCCATCTGTTCCAGGGCTTTAACCTTGTTACTTTCTTTGACCGGCATTACTGATTCACCGTAGTCGAGAGAATCAGGGTAGGGCTTTTTGCACTCACATTCTTCTGAAAGCTCTTTGGTGCATGCCTGACCCAGTGTTACCACCTTTTCACGCCGGAGCTGGTTCCACTTGAAAAGTTCCTCAAGGCCTCGTTCTTCACATCCCCTTAAAAGAATCCCAAAGGTCTTGTCCGGCTCCTGCCGAGCCTGGGCCAGCAACATCTTTAAGATTGGATATCGCGCATGACTTGGCTTCCAAGGCTCCAGCTCATTCATGTTTTCCTTTGTAAATATCGCAGGAAAGGGAAAGCCGTTTACCGTCTTGTAGGCAAAAAAACCATCAACCCGTTTTTCTTCCAAAAGCTTCTTTATCTTTGTATTCATTTTTCACATCCTCTGAGATTCGACTGCACAGCCTTTCACAAATTCGCCACTGATTGGGGAACAGCTTCGAGTCCCGGCGCCGGGCCCAGGTTTCTGATCTTTTCCGTGAATTCATTGACAACCTCCGCAAACTTGATCCCCTCAGCGGCGGAGATCCATTCAAGCCGCAGTCTTTCAGGGTTGTAACCGGCCATGCTGAAGAGGCCCTCTACGAATTTTATCCTCTTAAGCGTCATGTAATTGCCCCTGATATAATGGCAGTCGCCTATATGGCACCCTGCCACCAGCACGCCATCAGCACCGTTTTGAAAGGCATGAAAAATGTGATGGGGTGAGATTGTACCCGAACACATCACGCGGATAATGCGGATGTTCGGGGGGTATTGCAAACGGCTTACACCAGCCAGGTCTGCCCCGGCGTAACTGCACCAGTTGCAGAGAAAGGCCAGTATCCTAGGTTCAAATTGTATATCTTTCATTTCTTCACCTCGTCTGTTTCAATACTTTGTCGCCAGAGCCTGTTCAATCTGCGTGTAGAGCTGCGTATGACTGAAGCCCATTAATGAGATGGCCTCGGACGTGCAAGCAGCAGCACAGGTGCCGCAGCCTTTGCAAAGGGCCTGATTGACTTCGGAGCGGGATTCGGCCTCAATATATGAGATCGCGCCGAAGGGGCAACACTCAACACAGATATGACAACCGCAACACCTTTCTCTGTCAATGACAGCAGCCACCCCCCCGGCCATGATAGAGTCTTTGGCCAGGACCGTAGCAGCCCTTGCGGCCGCAGCCTTAGCCTGGGCGATACATTCCTCAATAGGCTTGGGATAATGGGAAAGTCCCGCAACAAAGACTCCGTCTGTCGCAAAATCCACAGGGCGAAGCTTCATGTGCGCCTCCAGAAAAAATCCTTCCTGATTCCGCGGCACCTTGAAGTGCTTTGCCAGGGATTCGGTATTAACGGGCACAATGGCGCTTGCCAAGGTAAGGATGTCAGCCTCCAAAAGGATAGTCCGTTTAAGAACATGATCAAAAACTTCAATCTCAAGTCCGTCGCCATCAACGGCAACCTTGGGCTTTTGATCAACATCAAAACGGAAAAACAGCACACCCTTTTTTCTGGCCTCCTGATAGAGTCTTTCCCGCAAACCATAGGTCCGGATGTCCCTGTAGAGGATTGAGACCCTCATGGACGGGTTCAATTCCTTAAGGGCCAGGGCGCTTTCAATGGAATGGGTACAGCATACACGGCTACAGTATGGCCTTTCCGCCTCTCTTGATCCCACACACTGGATAAAAACGGCGGATTGGGCGTTTAAAACCGCCTCGTCTTTTTTCTTTATGGCGCGGTCAAGATCAAGGCTGAGATAAATCCTGTCGCTGTCGCCATATTGATACTCATTGGGTTGATATGCATTTCCGCCTGTAGCTATAATTGCAGCACCGTGAGAGATCTGCTTATGCTCGCCATTAACGTCCACAATCGTTGAAAAGTTGCCCACAAAGCCTTTTACCTCTTCAACGACCGCGTTTACATGCACGCTTATTAGTGGATTTTCGCTAACATCCCTTATGACACCCTTGAGATAATCAGTTACAGATGCGCCGCTCCAACTGCTGTTGAGAAACTTAGCATTGCCGCCAAGCGTGGGACCTGCCTCCACCAGGGTCACAGGATAGCCCTGACCTGCCAAAGACCGGGCCGCTTCCATACCCGCCACACCCCCTCCAATAACAAGGCCTGATTTTGTTACACCCAGGGCCTGCTCTTTTAGAGGCTCCTGAAGCGCTACCTTGGCAACGGCCATTCGGACTAAGTCCTTTGCCTTTTCCGTTGCCGCTTCAGGCGTCTTTTGATGGACCCAGGAATTTTGATCACGGATATTTGCCAGTTCAAAAAGATACTTGTTTAGGCCTGTTTCCTGAATGGTCTGTTGAAAAAGCGGTTCATGCGTCCTTGGAGAACAAGAGGCCACCACAATGCGATTCAGCTTATGTTCCCGAATGGTCTCCTTCATCTGATCCTGTGTATCCTGTGAGCAGGTGAAAAGATTTTCCTGTGCGTAAACCACATGGGGTAGTCCTTCCGCATAGGTCTTCACCGCGGGCACATCCACCACTGAGCCGATATTAATGCCGCAGTGGCACACGAACACCCCTATACGCGGATCTTCAGAGGATATGTCTCTTTCTTCGAGTATCTCTTTTTCTCTGGTCTGGGTATTTCTGGAACTGCTTAAAAGGGCGCTTGCCTCGGCGGCGGCGGAGCTTGCCTCCATGACGGACTGTGGTATATCCTTTGGTCCGGCAAAGGCGCCGCATACATAAATACCTTCCTTTGATGTTGAAACGGGACGGAAGGCGCCTGTTTTGCAAAACCTGCCATCCGTAAGATTTATACCCAATTTATCGGCAAGTTTTATTGAATCAGGGGATATTTCCAGACCGACGGACAATACGAGCATTCCAAAGGTTTCTTCGATGATCTCACCCTGCTCATTGACGTATTTCACACGCAGATCGCCAGTACCCGCAACAGATTCAACTGTATGCACCCTGGCTCGGATAAAGCGGACACCATGTTTTTCCCTGGCGGTGTCATAATATTTTTCAAATTCCTTTCCATGTGTCCGCATGTCCATGTAGAAAATGGAGCAGTCCAGATCGCTTCCCGCGTGTTCCTTTGAGATCACCGCCTCTTTGATCGCGTAGGTGCAGCAAACCGCGGAACAATAACCGTTATCGCAACGGTTCATGTCCCTGGAGCCTATGCACTGAAGCCAGGCGATGCGTCGCGGATCTTTTTTGTCCGAAGGCCGCACCAGATGGCCCTGATTCGGTCCGGACGGGGCAAGGATGCGCTCAAATTCCATGGCCGTTACGACGTTAGGAAATCGTGAATAACCATAGGTGTCATATAAGGTCGGATCGAAGGGCTGAAATCCTGGGGATAGAATAATGCCGCCCACGTTGAGGGTGAAATCCCTGTCTGTATCTTCAAAATTTATCGCACCGGCGGGACACAGTTTTTCACAGGCCCGGCATTTTCCTTTTTCAAAGTAGATGCAGTTATCTTTATCAATGGCGTACTTTAGAGGCACGGCCTGAGGGAATTTCACATAAGCGGCCTTACGTTGATTCAGACCCTGATTGAATTCGTCATTGACCTTTCGCGGGCATTTTTCCGCGCATGCCCCGCAGGCAATGCATTTTTCCATATCAATGTATCGCGCCTTCTGATGCAGACTTACCTGAAAATTTCCGGCCCGGCCCTCTATCCCCTCAACATCGGTCAGGGTGATGATTTCGATATTGGGGTGTCTGCCGCATTCCACCAGCTTGGGAGAAAGAATACACATGGAACAGTCATTGGTGGGAAAGGTCTTATCCAGGGCGCTCATGGTCCCGCCTATGGCCGCCGTGTTTTCGATCAGATATACAAAGTAACCAGTGTCGGCCAGATCAAGGGCGGCCTGGACGCCCGCAATGCCGCCTCCAACCACCATAACCGATCCGATTATGTTCTGAGATGTATTGGTCATATGTTTTCCTCTTTGATCTATGCATTCATCAAATATTCGTGCATGGCGGCCGCGGCTCGCCGTCCTTCGCCCATGGCGCTGATAACCGTCGCCCCGCCGGAGACGATATCTCCGCCTGCCCAGACCCTGGCCTTGGATGTTTTGCCACGCTCGTCAACAATTACGGTTCCATGCCTGGATGTATCAAGGTCGGGCGTATTGGAGGCTATTAACGGGTTGGGAGATGTTCCCAGAGAAACCGCAACAGTATCCACCTCCATTGTGTATTCGCTTCCGGCAATGGGGACTGGCCTCCTTCTGCCGCTGGCGTCCGGTTCGCCCAGTTTCATGCGCATAAGCTCCATGGCGGCCACATTATTCCTGCCGTCACTAATAAAGGCCGTGGGCGTACACAGGAAGTGAAAATGGATTCCTTCTTCCTCAGCATTTTCCACTTCTTCAAGGCGCGCGGGCATCTCCTGCCTGGTGCGGCGGTAGATGACGTAGACATCCTGGGCCCCCAGCCGAACGGCACAACGGGCCGAATCCATTGCCACGTTTCCGCCTCCGATAACCACCACGCGCTTTCCCATCTTGATCGGGGTTGCGAATTCCGGGTGTAGATAGGCCTTCATCAGATTGGTGCGCGTCAAGAACTCGTTTGCAGAGTAAATCATGTTCAGGTTTTCCCCTGGGACTCCTAAAAACATGGGAAGTCCCGCGCCCGTGGCCAGATAAACGGCGTCGAACTTGTTATTGAGGAGTTCATCCAGACTGTAGTTGATCCCGATCACCGTATCGAGAAAGAGTTCAACGCCTAAAGATTCCACATATCGGACCTCGCGCTGTACGATCTCCTTGGGAAGCCTGAACTGAGGGATACCGTACATCAAAACACCGCCCGCCACATGAAGGGCCTCGAACATAGTTACCTGATGGCCGAGCAAGGCCATGTCGGATGCCACGGTAAGCCCTGAGGGGCCGGTGCCCACAACCGCTACACGCTTTTTTGTTGCGGGGGCGATCTCCGGCAGCGCTGATACCCCCTGTTCGCGCTCCCAGTCCGCAAGGTAACGCTCCAGACGTCCGATGGCAATGGGCGCCCCTTTTTTGTTGAGCATACAGGAGTTTTCGCACTGGAGTTCCTGAGGGCAGACCCTGCCGCATATTCCGGGAAGAGACGTCTTTTTTTTCAGGACCCGTAAGGCCCCGTTTATGTCTTCCTTCTGGAGACATGCGATAAAGTCGGGGATGTCAATATTGACAGGACAGCCCTGTTGACAGAAACGCTTCTTGCACTGAAGACATCTGCCTGCCTCCTTCATGGCCATTTCGTGTGTATAGCCGGTAGCCACTTCATCGAAATTGCGTCTTCGGACCTCCGGGGTCTGCTTCGGCATATCCATCCGGTTGAGGTTGATCTTGGGTTTTTTGTCCTGGGATGTCGTCTGATTCGTCATGGATTCTTTTGTCTCACTCATATCATTCATATGTCTGGCTCCTTTGTCCCCATCTCTTACCATTGCGAACATCCCCTGCACTGAAACCCCTGCTGAAAGATGCTCTCATCCGCATAGGTGCAGCGCCGTGCCATCAGGACCTCCCAGCCGCTGATTTCATGTCCGTCGAATTCAGGGCCATGCACACACGCAAAGCGGTTATTTCCCTTCACGCTTACCCTGCATGCCCCGCACATCCCGGTGCCGTCTACCATGAGCGGAGTAAGATGCACCATGGTCTTGACTTTGTAAGGCCGCGTGATTTCGCTAACCACTTTCATCAGACAGAGGGAACCCATCAAAATTACCCTGTCCACGGGGTTTCTATGCCGTTCGGCCAGGAGTTTTCTTATAGGCTTTGTGGCGCTAGTTGACATGTCTTCCCCGTCTTCGCCGATGGCAAGGATCAACTTATCACTTGTAGATGACAGCTCGGCTTCACCGAAGATCCTCTCGCGGTCAGGGGCCTGAAGTATGGTAGTGACACGGTTTCCCTTTTCTTTGAGCGCATTAAGAATTGGCACGATGGCCGAAACACCGTATCCGCTTGCAACGGCCACCACATGTCCGAAACGCTCCACCTCCGTGGGAACTCCCAGGGGCCCGACAAAATGGGCCAGGGCGTCTCCTGACTTTAATCCCGCCAATTGGGATGTGGTCCTTCCCACGGCTACATATACAAAGTCCACTGTGCCGGCCTTTGCATCCCATGCGCTGATTGTGAAAGGAACCCTCTCACCTTTTTCATCTACAATCAGAATGACAAATTGACCGGGCCTGGTCTTTTCCGCGACCGCGGGTGCGGTTACACGCATGCGATAGACGTTTTTTGATAGTTGTTGGTGCGAAACAATTGGAAACATGGTTATTCCTTCCTGATTTTATCTTTTATGTAACAACTCAGAAATAAGAAGAGAAAATTTAGAATGATAGTTCTTCTATTCTTTGACTTCACACTTCATGCTTCTCTCTTCCAACTTCTGTTTCTCCACCCTGGCGGCAACCACTCTGCCGTTTAAGACCGGGGCTCCAGCCTGTTGTCCCAGATTTTCCTGAGATACGGCTACAAGCCCGGAGGGTAACAATGCATTCATAACCAACGCGCCCTCCCAGTTGCCGGATCGGCCTTCCACATGGATTGAATCCCCGGGCGCAAGCCCCATACCGAATGCGTCTGCCGGGTTCATCTCTATTTGAGCCTCGGGATTCAACAAAGAAAGGACTTCTCCTGCAAGAAGGGGACCCGCAAAAAAGGGCCTCAGATGATCTTTTTCAATCACGGCGAAGGGATAATCCGTATCAGGTATGTCTTCCGCCGTTTCCGGTATTTCCGGCAGCCAGGGGATATATTGGGGCGTTTGACCGGAAAACAATACCGGTGTTCCGGGATGCTGTTCATCCGGACAGGGCCACTGAACCGGCAAACGCTCCGCAGTAATCCCGGCATAGACAGGGATATTTTTTCTGATTTCCGCAAATACGGCGTCGCTGTCTTCATATGAAAAACCAGGGGCCTTCATCCGGCGGGCAAGTTCCGTCAAAACCCATTGAACGGATTTGGCTTCCCCTGGAGGATTCAAGACCGGCGTCACCTTGCGGACCATGCGCTGAGAGCTGGTGATCGTTCCCCCTTTTTCCAGCACAGCGGCCATGGGCAGCACCACATCCGCCTTTACCGGGGGCATGACTACATCCTGGATCACAACGAAATCCAGCTTCTCCAGATAGGGCTTAAATGCATTCAGGCGGCTTCCTTCAAGACTTTCCAGGGCAAGATACAATGCCTTGATCTTTCCTGATTTCAGGGATTCCAACACATCCCCGGCATTTTGGTTTTCAACCTGGCCGGGGAGGAGGTGAGATACCATTCCCATATCCCAGGCCCCCTGGAGGTTGCTGTCGCCATAAAGGGGCAGGATGCCGCCGCCCGGGATTCCAAGGCTATTCTTTATATAGGAAAGAGTTATCAATGCATGGACCGCCTTGCCTGCCTGATGGGATTCAAGCAAACCAAGGCCGTAGAGGATGCGTATGACGGGCGCGCCGGCCAGAATGGATGCGGCTTCCGTGAGCGTTTCCTGAGGCGTTCCTGTAATTCTCGCAACCGTTTCTGGATCATAGGGCAAAAGGTCTTGCATCAGCCCATTTGTTTCCACACCGCACTGTTCAAAAAATCTCTTGCCATCTTTATGTTTCGCCAGGATCAGACGGAGAAGACCTGCAATCAGCGCCGTTTCCGTGCCAGGATAATAGCTAAGGTGCACGTCAGCATAACGCGCAATGGATACGCCATAGGGATTTGCAACAATGAGCTTTGTTCCGCTTAAGGCAGCCATTCTGATCAATGCGCCTGAGATGGGATGACTGGCAGGCGGATTAAACCCGACTGCAAAGATGCACCCGGCCAGATCCATGTCATTAAGGCTGTTGGTCCCAGCCGCCAGGCCCAGATTTACCCGGAGGACTTCCGCCGCGGACATGTGGCCCTTGGGCGTAATGCAACCTATTGCATCGGTTTTAAGCGCATCGCGGCCGAACTTTTGCATGAGGAAAAGCTCTTCATTAGTGGCCCGGCCATCGCTGATAACGGCAACCTCTCCCGGTCTGTAGCTTTGAAGCCTTTGCGCTATTATTTTTATTGCTGCATCCCAACTGGTCTCCTGAAACGCGCTGCTTTCAAATACAAGCGGCAGCGTAAGCCTTTCGGGGTTTTGTAGATAACCCTTGAGGAGAAAACGTCCCTGCACGCATGCCTGCCCCATATTGACCGGCCCTGCCGGGTCTGGTTTTATCCCTCTGATATGATTTGAGTCGCTCAACTCAAAAATCATGCCGCACCCTGCATCGCAAAGTGTACACAAGGAAGATTCGGACCGTATCGGCATTTCACGGCCATAAAGGCCCATTACGATATCGGCAAGCGGTGTGCATACATGCTCGATTTTCAGGCGGCCCGCTTCTTCAGCGGGCTCAGGCCGTTCGCGCAGCGCCCCCACAGGACAGACATCCAGGCAGGCCCCGCAGAACTGGCACCCGGCCTCTTCCAGGGGACGATCAAAATGGGTGCTTACCTCGGATATGCCGTTGATTTCGCGCAACACTATAGCTTTTGAGCCCCTCACTTCATGGCAGATGCGCACGCATCTGCCGCAGTGGACGCACAGATTGTAATCCCGTTCAAAATATGACCCTGCGGGTTTTATTGAGGCCTCGTCACGCACATATGATTGATAAGGAAAATCAATGCCCACCTGAGCGATCAGATTCTGCAATTCACAGACGCCGTTTTTAGGACATCCCAGACATTGACGGGGATGCCTTTCCAGTATGAGACGCAGCATTTCCCGGCGAAATTCCAGGACCTTGGGCGTATGGGTCTGCAACTTCATCCCGTTTTCCACCGGTGTGGCGCACGCAGCCGGAAGCCCTCGATAGCCTTGGATTTCCACCGCACAAAGACGGCATGATCCGACAGGCTCCAAAAAGGGATGATAACAAAGACGAGGGATTTCAATCCCAGCGTTATCCGCCGCATCCATAACGGTCTGACCCTGTTCAGCGGTTATTTCGTGACCATTGATCCAAAGCTTTATTTCATTCATCCTTACTCCTGATATTATTTAGTACATTCAGCACATATTAACGGCCTTATAATTGAAAAGACTCGCAGTCATTCCGGCGCAGGCCGGAATCCAGCGCCTTCGTAACGCAATGGTAATCTAGGTAATCTGGATGCCGGATCAAGAGACTGTGTCGTAATAAAGTTTTTAGAATGCAAATTTCAAATGTTCTTTTAAAAAAATATTAGAAATTAGCTGAAAC
>LT984854.1:1495638-1506319 GCA_900258555.1 uncultured Desulfobacterium sp.
AAACATCTTTTTATCGACTCTTCACCTTTTTCTTCTATTTTATTGTCAAAGAACAAATTGTATACTTAATTACGACACAGTCTCCAAGTCCCGCATGACGAATGAAAAGACTATAATGAGATAATTAATATATCATCAAGACAATCTGCCGTTTGGAAAAGAATATGATTCCGATCCGCAAAATAATGCGCAGACGAACTTCAGACGCCATGCCGACACAGACAAATGTGCCCTCCGCTTTTAAATAACGTAAATGGAATGCGAAAGACTAAAAAGACTCGATCTTTCGGCCTTGCACTATTCCTGCCTGACACGGGCAGGGACCATTGCTTTTCCTCAGGCAAAACCAAAAGATGAATTCATTGACGGGCTCCTTATGGAACTGATGAACTCATGAAACAAAAAATCATTTATTTTGTCCAGAGTCATGAAATAATTTTCGTCGCGAAGAATAATGAGGACTTTATACTTTGTCAAACTGGAAATTACGATAGTTTTAAAAAAAATGATCGGAAATTCCGATTAAAACTTTAAATACTTGAAGATAGATTAAATACCTTTTGAAATGGGATCATACGATCGGTTTTTCCCGTAAAGAAAATTTATAAGTAATAGCTGATTCAGGGCAGGCATCCCTGCATAGTCCGCAATTATCGCATTTCATCCAGGCAATCACATTGCCGGACGGCCCCTGCGCGGGGTTCAGGCCATAGGGACACGCTCCCATACATTTATTGCATCCTCTACACAAGGCCTTTTCCACCTCGATGCGACAGATGCGTTTTGCTCCCAACAATGATAAACAGCCGCCGGATGGACAAAAAAATCTGCACCAGGCCCTGGATACAAAGAAAAATTCAAAAACCAGGATCACTCCTATAAATACAATTCCGCTTATGATTACTTGTTGATGTGTGAAAAGACTCATCAACTCCCTTCCCAAAAGATGCGGGGGATCGAACAGGGAGATTACTGGCATGGCGGATAAAAACGCCAGGCACAATGAAACGGCAAAGACTACGTAACGCAAATCCCATATCCGGATGTTATGGCCCGGTTTCTTTTTCCTTAAAAAGACCTGGATCTTCGCTGTCAGCTCCAGAATAAATCCGATCGGACAAAGCCATGAACAAAACACCCTTCCGAGGCATAAGGTAATCAACAGGGGGATCAATACAGAGACAAACAGGGCGTAAGTAACTGACCTGGAGGAAACGGCAAAATCCAAAAATGCTACAGGATGTGTAATAAAAAAACTCCCAACGGAGAGGGTCCAGGTGTCTCCAAAGATCTGTGAAACGGATGGGGAAGGTAAGCGCTTTTGTACGATTAAGGAGGGAGACCATGTGTTGGGATTTTGAGAAAATAATGGCGCGGAAATAATGAAGACAATAACACATATCTGTGTCAGACGTCTGAAAGGCCGAATACTCCATCTTTTTTTACCGGAAATCATTTACCGTCTCTATACTTAATTACCTTAATCGCAGGCAGATTTACATTGGCCCCGCATTCTGAAAGGATTTTATTAACCATTGCGCCATATCTTTCTCTGAAGTAGTCAGGCCTTGCGCCATCACTTTTCACTGATCCAAAAAGCGATCTGCGGACCGGACAGACATAAACACATCTGCCGCAACCGATGCAGGCTGTTTCATTTACACAAGGCATGATTTTTTGGCCTGATACATTTTCAGATGGTGGTCTGGGCAACATGGCCTTGTCCTTCAGAGGACAGTTGAAGTAGCATTCTCCGCAGAAACCAAACCGCCATGCTATACAAAGCCTGCGATTTAATTTGGCGACGCCTGTTTTTATTTTATCAGGTAAACGCGACAGGGCCTCAAGGTCATTGGGGATAAGTTGTAAAGCATTGGTTGGACATGCCTCCCCGCAGCGAAGGAATTTGCCAATAGGCCTGGAATCACCATCTTGACATTTTTCCTGGCAAACGTAGCATGGTGTTTTCAGCGTATCAATGTAAGGCGTGTAGATTTCTGTTCCCGAGGCAATTCCCAAAAGACGGATACTGTCATAAGGGCATGCCTCCAGACACTTACCGCAGCGGATACATTTGGATAAAAAATCCGGGCCTGCGCCAGGCGGTCTTAAGACAGGTATTGAGCCGGAAACCGGGAGAGAGACTGCAATTCCCAATAAGCCGGTGTTTTTCAAAAAGTCCCTCCGAGTCATTGGGGGACCAATGGCGGGTTGTTTCATAGGGCCTTCTTACTACTTCCTTTGTTTTCTGGCCCTTTTGATTTTTGAATTATCAATTCAGCGGTTTCAACCGGTTGTATTAGAAAATCAATCGGCCTTGGGTAAGTAACTATAATCAATATAGGCCTCCACAGGCACCCTTCCTGGCAGATGCCCGTTTTCTATCATGATGTCCTGTTGTTTGTATATCTGCTCTATTGGTTCCCTGCCGTCTTCAAAATGCCTTAAGGCCGATTTCATGGCCACATCCATTTCAACGCCGCAATATTTGGGTATCCAGCGCCTTGCCTCTTTCTCATGGGTCCTTACAAAATCAAAACCCTTAACCAGGCCCCTCAAAAATGCGCGAACCTTTTCAGGATTTTCCTTGAGATACTTGTCCGTAAAAAACAGGCCCGCAAATACGTAGCCCGGGATTGCGTCATTAAAGGAAAACAGGAGCCTGCTCGCACCATGCATCTCCAGCATGGTCGCTGTCGGGTCTCAGGCGGATATGACATCCACCCCCTGAGATCTCAGGGCCGCCTCATGTTTCATCGCCTCGTCCAATTTTATCCCTTTTATCTCGTGGATGTCGTCAAAGGTCAGTCCCGCCTTTATCAGTGTCTCCCTTAAGATCATCCTGGCGCTGATATCCCCACTGGTGGCGATGCGCTTTCCTTTGAGGTCTGAGATGTTTTTGATATCGCTTTTCTGGTCCGCATGCAGCCCGCACCTTGTGCCCGTATGCGCCCTGCCAAGCCACGCGACGATCTTTACAGGAATCTTTCTGATCACCGCGTGGAAAAACGATGGTGGACCGAGGTGTCCCGCATCAATATCACCATGTAGGGCTGCGGCGATGATGTTCTGTTCGCCGGCCAGACGCACCAGCTCAACCTTAAGACCTTCCTTTTCCCAAAAGCCCTCCTCAAGGCCGACATATAGGGGGAGGTCATCAATGCTCCGGCCGTAAGTGACCTTCATTACACCCAAAGGGTAGTTTTCTGCACAAAAGGCGTTTGCATTTATCCAAATCGTCAATGACATTAAGAGCAATGTTGATATCGTTTTGCTACTGTTCATATTGCCTCCAGGTCATTCACAATTAATGCATTGAATGCTTGATACATCATATATGGACTCGATCCCGATTTCGATCCCGATTTCGATAGCGATGGTTTTCCTCGAAATATATCCTTGAAAGAGCTGCACCAAGCCTCCACAACTTTAAGTCATTCTCCCGGATAATGATGTCTCTGTATGCCATACCAGTATGCGGCCCTCTATGAAGCGGGCGATACGGTCAAAGGTGAAACCTATGGCCGAAATTACTATTATTCCCGCAAACATCCTGGCCGTGGCAAAGGTGCGCTGGGCGTCAATTACCAGAAACCCGATGCCTGAATCCGCCGCAATCATCTCCACTCCTACAATTGCGAGCATTGACATGGCGGTTGATATCCTAAGGCCTGTTATAATCATGGGAAGGGCTGCGGGAATTAAGACTTTTATCCACAATTGTATGCCTTCCGCGCCCAGGGAGCGGGCGGCCTGGATCAGTTTCTTGTCCACCCCCTTTATGCCGGCGATGGTGTTCAAGACTATCGGGAAAAAACACGCCTTAAATATTATGGCCACCTTGGAGCCGTTTCCGATGCCGAACCAGACAAACATCACAGGGACAAGGGCAAAAGTGGAGATAGGCCTTATCAGTTCTATCAGGGGATCGGCGATATCTTCAACTACTGTTGACCATGCCACAAGAAGGCCCAGGGTCAGCCCGACGATGGCGGCAAGTATATATCCGCTCAAGGCCCGGACGATGCTGACGCCTATGTGCGGAAAAACCTCCCCGGTAATTGTCATGGCATACAATTCCCTGAGCATGGCTGTAGGCGGAGGAAAGAAAAAGGGGTCTACCCAAATAAAACGGCCGATAATTTCCCACAATGCCAGGACGCATAGAGGAGAAATCATTTTTTTAAAATTAAATTGCAACAGTAATTTCCCTTCAATTTCACCACGAAGGACACGAAGAAGCGCGAAGTTTATGATTTCTTCGTGGTGAAGCGACTAAAGGTCTTCCCAGACAATTTCTTTTAGATACCTTTCGTATTCCCTGAACTCCGGTGAAATGAATACATCCCTGGTGCGAGGTCTGGGTAAATCAATGGCGACAGTCTCTTTTATCCTCCCAGGCCTTTTGCTCATTACTGCAACCTTATCGGATAAATAGACCGCCTCGCTGATACTGTGGGTTACAAAGATCACGGTGCATTTTGCCTCCAGCCATATACGCAAAAGCTCGGTCTGAAGCCCTTCCCTGGTGAGCGCATCCAGTGAACCAAACGGCTCATCAAGCAAGATCACCTTGGGCCTGTTTACAAGTGCCCTTGCAATGGCGACCCTCTGTTTCATACCCCCGCTCAGCTCATGGGGATAGCGGTTTTCAAAACCGGTAAGCCCCACAAGCCTGATATATTCCGAGGAGATATTGCGGCGCTTTTTTTTGGGGATTTTTTTTAGTTCAAGACCGAATTCTATGTTTCCGCGGACGGTCTTCCATGGAAAGAGGAGATATTCCTGAAAGACAATTGAACGCAGGGGATCCGGTCCATTTACCGGCTGTCCCTCAATAAGCAATCTTCCATCTGTTACCCGCTCAAGACCTGCAACAAGAAGCAGGAATGTTGATTTTCCGCACCCACTTGGCCCCACAATGCTTATAAATTCATTTTCCGCCACCTGAAGGGTTAACTCTTCTATAGCTACTGTATGCTTACGCCCGCCTTCTGCGTAAACCTTCCTCACCCTGTCGGCATCAATAAAATACATCCTAATTGACCTGGGCAATCTGCTCCAGGAAGCCCTCGACACGCACCCTCAACTGTCCTGCATCCGATTGGGAAAAATCAGTTACTACGTGCAGAAAAGGTAAGTCGTGCTTTTCCTTGACCAATTCTCCAACCCTGTATGACTCTATATTAAATGTATGACAGAACTGCCATGTCAGATCAATAACCCCTTGAATACGATATTCCTTTATCAGCCGGTCAATATCATTAAAACGGGTTGTATTGGGAGTCATGCAGGAGCATGTCACCCTGAGGTATCTCTCAGCAATGGCCTCGATAGGATCTTTTTCCTCATCCACCATATCTTCAATGCGGGTAATGCCGCCGCATCCCTCTTGGCAGACCACAACGCCGCCGCAGTCCTCCACCAGCTTCAATACCTTGTCGCATCCCAGGCTGTTCCCCAGCCCGGTCCACAGTATCCTCGGCCTGTCCGGTGAGCATGCGAATTCCTTATCCCTGATCCTCCTCTTTAACTCCGCCAATAGATCCCTCAGTTTTTCCCTGTAAGGCTCGCGATCAACTGTGTAGCCGAATTTCGTTGTCAACCCTACAAGATCAACCCCCATCACCGGAACCGGATGTTCCATTCGGCATCTGTGGATTTCAACCAGAAGCCTTCGCTCCTCGTTGACCTCCTTGATCGCCTGTCTTAATTTGTCATCTGTGATCTCTACACCCAATTGTTCTTCAAGAAACCCCTTAAGTTTCTTTACCTCGGCTGTCCAGTGTACCAATGCCTCCTTATCTTCCGGCTTTTGCGGTAGTTCCATGATGTGCATGGGTTTTTCCCTTGCCAGAAGCTCATACATCTTTTTCCTGCCGTCACAGGTAGTCTCCCCCACTATGCAGTCCGCCAGGGGGAAAATGGGACAAGTGCCTGAAATGGACCTTCCATATGTAGCCTTCACCATAGGACATTGGTCCGCAGGCAAAACCTCTTCCGCCGCTGCTATGGGTTCCTCGGTGGTCCCGCAAAGACCTACTGATATGGCGTCTGCCGCCCAAACCATTTCTCTTGGAAAATATGAACACATACATCCCACGACCTTTCTGCCCTCGTCTTTGGCCATTTCAAGTTCCAGTGCCAAATTGGTCCTTACCTCCTGAATGGTCTCATTCACTTTCAGCTTATCCATTTGATAACTCCCATTAGATATTTCACCGCAAGGCCACAGGCCTTACGGCATTATTAATCGTCGAGAAATATTTTTGTCATACCGGACTTGATCCGGCATCCAGAAGAGCCTGGATTCCGGCCTCCGCCGGAATGACGCAGTACAAACAATTATGAGCCCAACAAAAATCCCTTGGCGCCCTTAGCGCCTTCGCGGTTTTACAATGAACTGTCTTTAGCTAATGAACTTTTTCTGAAAAGACCGCTGAACACATACCTCAAATCTTTTTCAGTAATTTTTGCCATCAGAATATCGTCGTAATCAAGCTCCTGCTCATTTTCCTGCTCTTCACGATGTTCAGGGGAAATAGTGTTATTAACAACACGCGTCATGTCATCGTTTTTGTGAATTGCTGGTATTAAGCCCCTGTTGTCTTCAATCCATTTGTGACAGTCGTCATGGGTGCCTATGTAAAGTAAAAAAAAGTGCTCTCCTTTTTTGACGCTGATCAGTCTGTAGCCTTTTCCCAGATCGTATTTTACGCAATTGGGGATTCTCGCTTCGCCATGTCTTGAAAGTCTTCCTGTTTCTATAATGCTCGCTGATCCCATTTGAATAAGATTGGCGATGATCTTATTGGCCCTTTTTGCGGCGGCAACAGCAAATCTTTCAGATCTACGCAGTTCATTAAGCCGTTTTTCAAAACGTGGGTTGCTGTGGATAAAACGTATCATTTTTTACCTCTGATTTTAGACAGGATTAACATGATGAACATGATATCTATAAAGTTTTCCTCTCCGAATAATATCTTTCCCTTGCCAACAAAGCTGCCCCGAGCGCGCCTACAATCTGCGGGTCTTCTCCAACCGGCGCAAATTTGATTTCCAGATAATTTTCCAGCCCGCTTTTGAGCCCTGTGTTCTTTGATACGCCGCCGACAAAGGTGATCTCATCTTTTATGCCCAGGCGGCGCGCCATATTCCCGACCCTCTTTGCAATACCTTGATGCAGTCCTGCAATGATATCTTCCTTGGCCTGGCCTGATGCAAGAAGGGAGATTACCTCTGATTCGGCAAATACTGTACAGATGCTGTTTATCACACAAGGATTATTTGATCGAAGGGAAAAATCTCCCATCTCTCTTAGATCAACTTTTAACGCGCCGGCCATTACTTCAAGGAACCGCCCGGTGCCTGCAGCACATTTATCATTCATGACAAAATCAGCCATGCCGCCGTTCTGATTGAGCCTGATGACCTTGCTGTCCTGTCCGCCTATGTCAATCAGTGTCCTGATTGCAGGATTTAAAAAATAGGCACCTTTTGCATGACAGGTTAATTCGGTGATGGCATGGTCGGCAAATGAAAGTGCGATTCTTCCGTAACCGGTGCCGATAATATATTTTACATCATTCCTTTTCGCCCCGGCCTTTTTGATTACTTCTTCAAACACTGTTTCACCGGCCCTTTTAGGGTTGTCGCCGGTTTCCGTAATAAAAGAAAAGCGCGTTCCCTGCTCATCAATCAAAACTGCTTTTGCCGTCAACGAGCCGACATCTATGCCTGCAAACACAATGAACTCCAGTTATGAGTTACAAGTTACAAGTTGCAAGTTAAAAGGTGTCCCAACTTAACCCGTAACTCGCATCCCGTAATCTCATTCCTTCCCTCTAGGTCGTTTCAAATACAATCGTGATCTCAATTGGAATAGGTCCGCTGAAAAGCTTAAGTGGTGGTCTTGGAAATGGCGAGGCCTTTTCCACAGCCTTCACTGCTGCTTCATCCAGGGTCTTGTCCCTTGATCCCGTTACTATTGACAGTCCAGATATGCTGCCGTCAATTCCGATGGTAAACGATACTGTCGTTCTGCCCTCAATCCTCTGCGCCTTGGCCATTTCCGGATATTTTTTGTTGCTCTCTATCCTGAGCTGAATGAGATCATAGTAGTCTTTCTTTGTGACAATTTCCTTTAATCCCTGCATGGCGCCAGGGTCCCAGCCAGCAAGGTCAAGCCCGGAACCCTTTACTATATCCGATGGGTTGATGGATGCCACTGCTCCGCTTGAAACGTTTTTGTCAACGTTATCCAGCTTTATGGGAGCAAATTGAGGCATTACCTGCTTTTGGATCTCCAGCTTTTTGACATCCCTGGGCTTTTCCACGGGCTTTTGTTTTAAACGTGGTCTGGGGATATCCCGTGAAAAGGGTTTTGAAATGTCATCAAGCGTCATTTCAATAAATGAAAGTACATTTGTCTGGTAAAATCCGGAAACGTACATGAAAATTATAATGTGGATGACAAGAGATATGCCTATAAGGCCTCTGAAGAGCCAGTTCGGCCGGTTAGCCGGTTTAGGAAATTCATTTGTAATTGTGTTTGTCATGAACTTTTAAATTCTGGTTATTCGTTAATGATTTTTTGAACCGCAAAGGCGCGAAGGACGCCAAGAAATTTTTGGTGAATTTTTACTGATCCTGTAAGAAAAATGCAGGATCAGTAAAACTCCAGGCCCTGACGGGCCAATACCCGATGGCTTTCACTGCCGCAAGGCATGTGGAATTGTTTTCCTTTGCCCCAAAGGGAAACAAACGAAAAAAACTTTGCGTTCTTCGCGCCTTCGCGGTTCAAACTAAATGTGCTCAACCCCCCTAAAGATCCTTTTCCGTTGCAAGGCATAGTCTTCCGGCCCCTGCAGATTTTGCCACATCCATTACCTTTACGGCCTTGTTCAATATCACGGTCCTGTCCGCCCTGACCACCACCAGTTTATCTTTATCGGCCCCGATCATATCCTTGACCGTCTTGAAAAGATCCCCCATTGTGATCTCCTGCTCGTTTAAGTAGGCCCTGCCGTCCTTGTCAACAAAGATCGTGATCGCCTCTTCCACCTGGGGCTTGGACGCCCTTGCCTGAGGGAGCTTTATCTGTATCCCCTCATCCACCATGAAGTTGGTGGTCAGGAGAAAATAGATCAAGAGCATAAAGACAATATCAATAAGAGATGTCAGAGGCATTGTGACGCCGTAACGCTCTTTTTTCTTGCGCTGGATTATCATTTCCTTTATCCCCCGGTTTTAAGGGATGATATGGTCTTTAAAAAGGTGACCGTACCCTGCTGAATTCTTGCCTCGTAGCCGTCCACGCGGGACAGCAGATAACTATGGGCCACCACAATGGGAAGGGCAACTGCAAGCCCGAATGCGGTTGTCAGCATCGCCTCCCAGATGCCTCCTGCCAGCACTGCTGCATTGACCTTTCCTCCCATCTCCTGGATCACCATAAAGGCCTTTATCATACCGAGGACGGTCCCCAGAAGGCCTATCATGGGGGCAACGTTCCCTATCGTGGCCAGGGCCTGTAGATAACTGGAGAGGTCCTGCACCTCTTCTTCTGTAGCGTGGACGATCACGGTCTCAATGGTGTCACGGTCCTGGTCTTTGACCTCCAGTGCCTTGACGAGCACCCTGCCTATTGGTGATTTGCTTTTTGAGGCTATCTCATAGGCCTCGTTATCTTTGTTGACCTTGAGTTTTTCCGTAACCCTGTTCTCAAGGCCCAATCCACGCTTGTGCATGCGTCCGAAGCTTATGAAACGTTCCAGAAATATGGCAAGGCCAACTACCGAACATAATAGTATCGGCCACATGCATATGCCACCCTTTGTAAAAAACTCCAACATGTTATTTACCTCCCTGCGTCATTCCTTCAACCATTGCCGTTTCAGCCGTCCTTTTATCCGGCTGCTCCTCAACATCCGCTGTGCCGTCATAGTCAAGGTCCTTGGACCTCTTCACCATTGCCTCTGATTCGTCATAAACTTCCCAGATATCCGGCCTGCTGTCTGCGTTGGTATCTTCTTCCACATTGGTTACATGACCCTGGTTATAGTGATACCAGAGCTCAACCCGGCCGTCGCCGTTGACGTCTTTTTCAGCACTTACGGCCTCTTCCTTATCGTTGTATTGCCAGACCATATCCAGCCTGCCGGTATTTCCGCTATCCTCTTCACTCTTTGTGAGTTTGCCGTTTTGGTTGTAATATTCTTTTAGATCAGATTTTCCGTCAGAGTTATCGTCAATCTCCTTGACCCTCAAAACCCCGTCTTTGTAACAATACCTGGCGTCAGTGTGGTTGTCACCGTCAATATCAGTTTCCATCACCACAGGCCAGTCAGGATTGTTAAACCACTGAGTGGACTCGAACCTTCCGTCATGATCCTGGTCCAGGACGAGCTTTATTTTTTTCTCGCTGTTGTCAAAAAATACCTTCTGGTCAACTGTGCCGTCTTCGTTGTCATCCTTTTCCATCCGCATGATTTTTTCGGCCTGGTAATATTGCCATGTGTCGGTTTTTCCATTATAATTAGAATCGCTTTCCACCCTTTCTCTTTCTTCCTTGTTATTGAAAAATATGCCGCATCGCACATTTGTGTGGGTGCCCCCAATATGTTGTGGTCGGATTATTGTTTTTCTGACCGGAATGAGTTAGCGTAGTTTTAAGGCGATG
>LT984854.1:1507604-1512649 GCA_900258555.1 uncultured Desulfobacterium sp.
TGATCTCTATCCGAGAAGAAAACCAGCGGCATTCCAGGTCATCAATGCATGACCACAACATATTGGGGTCACCCACACAAATGTGCGATGCCCCAAAAATATATTTACATCGGGCCTTTTATCCTTGTTTTCGTCGAGTGTCTGCATGCAGAGCCTGCCGTTTTTAAAAATAGATATCTGATCCAGGTAGCCGTTACCCTTTGTGTCATACTCTACCTTTACCGGTTCCCCCTTTTCAAAGTACCTGATCCTGTCAATGCGTCCGGTGTGCCTTGTATCTTCCCTGATTTTCGTGGGCTGACCGCTGGCATCAAAGTCACAGAAAAAGTCCCTTGTGCCGTCAAAATTAGTGTCCTTTTCCTGGCAAACCGGCCTATCGTTTTTATAGGTAAGAAAACAGTCGAAGGTCTTGTCCTTATTAGTGTCTTTCTGCTCTTCACAAGGCTTTTCGTCTTTATATGTCGTTACGACCTCACACCAGCCGTCCAGGTCCGCATCCTTTTTCTGCTCAACAATTTTACCCTGCTTGAAATATCTGAATGTCTCCATATTAGCGTCATTATCCGTATCAATGCGTGCTTCTTTCTGGAGTCCCTTATCGTCAAAAAAAATCAATTTATCTATCTTTCCATCGCCGTTGGAATCCTCTTTTCTCTCCACGGGCTTTTCGTTTTCATAAGTCTCCCAGATGTTTATTTTTTTATCTGCATCCGTATCCCTGGTGGAGCTTGAGACCTTTCCCTCCTTAAAAGCATATATGGTGTCAAAATAATTGTCTCCGGTGGTATCCTTTTCTATCTTTAATGGACGTTCTTTTTCATCAAACGAGATGACCTGGTCAACCCTGCCGGCTCCCTTGCAGTCACGTTCCTGTTTTGTCCTTTTTCCGTCCTTAAGATAATCCCAGCAATCAATCTTTTGATTGTAGTCAGTATCCCTTTCAACTCTTACAGGTTTTCCCTTTTCGTAATACTGAAACCTGTCCATGATCTCGTCTGAGTTAGTATCGCTCTCGACCTTTTTTACCTGTCCTCCTGCATCAACACAGATTATCTGATCAATCTTTCCGTCCTGGTTGGTATCATATTTTATGCTTTCCTCAGATGCTCTGGCCATTCCGACAGAAGATATCAGTATGAAAAAACCACCGGTTAGGAAAAAACAAAGGAACGTTTTTATTTTGTTGATGGTATTACTCATGAGTATGCTCCTTTTGATTCATATTATTAATCAGGCAGCTAAATATACAAATATTCTCATGCCGGACTTGATAAGCCTGCCCCGGTATGCATTAAGCCGGGGCATCCAGTGTTTTCCTGGATTCCGGCCTTCGCCGGAATGACGGAGTCGGCGTATTTAATTGCCGGGTTAATAATGACCTTGTCAACCATCTCTATCTGATAATCTCCAAAAACGCCTCCACCCTGATCTTGAGCTGTCCGGTATCGGATTCCGAATAGTCGGTTTCAAGATGCAGATAGGGTAACCCATGTTTGTCTTTTACAAACTTGCCCATGGAATACGCCTCAACATTATATGTATGGCAGCCCTGCCAGGTTAAATCAACAACTCCGTCAATGCTGAATTCCCTTATCATATCCGACAGCAGCTCAAACCGTCCCTGATTGGGCGACATCACAGAACATGGAATAGAAAGGTATTGTTCTGCCAGCGCCTGCAGCGGCTCTTTTTCCTCATCAACGGTATAGGCCTGTTTGTATCCGCTACAGTTTTCAAAGCACACTACATTTGCCCCTGATTCCTCCAGGACCCTGACCATCTTGTCGGAACCGAGGCCCACGGGTACGCCGGTAAGAAGAATCCTTGGAGTGCGGATTGAAAAGGGGCTTTCTTCCCGTGATATCCTTTCTATAATTTCACTGATAATCTCAATTATTAGGGCAATGCCCTTCGGTTTATCGGCAAAAAAGCCTGTGCGGAACATAATGGTCAACAGATCCATACCGCTTATGGGCGAAGGCCGCGTCTTTGCCAGATCCATCAGGGCCTTTTTGGTCATGCGCTCTTTATTCATCAGCCGTATGGCGGCGGCCAGCTTCTCATTGTTAATCTCATTTCCGGTCGTCTTTTCCAAGACAGCCTTGAATGTCTCTATTTCATCCCGCCAGAATGCCAAAGCCTTTTTGGTATCCTGTTTCTGCGGCAATTGTAAAATATGCATGGGACGGTATTCAGAGAGGAGTTCAAACATCTTTTTCTTGCCGTCACATGTGGTGTCTCCGATTACCAGATCCGAATAACGGAAATAAGGGCAGGTATCAGTGGCGGCAAAGCCGAAACTGCTCTTTATCAAAGGGCAAAAATTTCGTGGCAGCACCTCTTCTGCCGCGGCAATAGGTTCGTTACGCGTGCCGCAAAGGGGAACAGGAATAGCATCAGCGGCCACGGCCAGTTCCATTGGCGTATAAAGGCAATAAAAGCCGATCACCTTTCTACCAGAGGCCTTGGCATTTTCAATATCCATCAGGTTCTGTTCTGCAGCCTGGTTGAGTTTATCCATTGTATTGAGTTTCATACCTGCGTATCTCCGCCCTACATATCATTACGTATTAACAGTTGCATAATTGTTTTTGCACTGTCATTCCGGCGGAAGCCGGAATCCAGGCTCTTCTGGATGCCGGAGCAAGTCCGGCATGACAAAATTAGTTAGAGACGGTTAATAATTTGGCAGGCGAGAGATATTAACATCCCTCACCTGCTTTTTTATAACAAGCCCGTTGTCTTTTAAAAGAACGTATATTTCAATGTAACTCCAAGGGTCTGACGCGCCATTGGATAGCCGTATACTTCTTCATAGTTTTCGCCGAAAAGGTTGCCTACATAGGTGATCAGTTTGGCCTTGTTCTGATAGAATGAATACTGTAGGCCCAGGTCAGAGGTTGTATAGGTGCCAAGACTATAACCGTTTTCGCTTGTCCTGTGATCGCCATACCTCTGATCCCATGTCAATAAAAGCGAATCAGACAGAGGATATCTGAAGCTCAGTTTAATGGAATGTCTTGGTGGTAAATTGATCCAGAAGCCTTGTGCCGCTTCAGGATTGTCCTCCTCAACATCGTTTGCCTTGTAAGTATAATTACCAAAGATACTCAACTGTTTTATTGTTGCATTAAATTCGTATTCAATTCCCCAGAATATCACATTATCAAGGTTCCAGCCCTGATAGCCGTGGGTGGTGCTTATCCTGTCTATCAAAAGGTAGTCATGGATATATGTGTAATACCCCACCAAGCGGTTATCAAAGTTGTTTCCAATCCGGTGAAAAATGCCGGTTTCATACTGCCATGTCTTTTCAAAATCAAGATAATCCTGTTGCCCCGCCGAGGCAATCAATGCGCCGTCTCAACACCCTGGGATGTCATAGTCATTCGACACGGTAAAAAACAGGTTTGTCTCTGGTCTGATATTATAGGTCAAAGCAAACTTCGGCAGCACAAACCAGGGCGTGAACTTGTGCCTGTATTGGTGTTCTGCTTTATAGGCCGCCCTCTCTGCTGGTGTCATGTTGTCATAATCAGGATATTCGTTGAGAAACAAAAGCGGGTATGTAAGATGATGGACTTGTGTTACACGAAGGCCGGTCTTTAGTGTCCATTTGGGATCTATTATCCATAGATCATCAAAATATCCCGCATGAATTTTATATATTTTCGTCATATCCTCAGCCTCTGTCCGCTTGAAATTGTATCCAAGGGTCAGGGAATTGTCCTGCCAGGGATGGAGCGTCCAGTTTGTACCGCATCCGAGATGCCTTTGGATGTACCCCCTGCCGTCTACGGCATCTTCATTCACGGTAGGTGTGAGCTTGGTGCCGTCATAATATTGGGAATAGACATAATTCGGGGCCGTTCCGGTCCTTGCTACATACCAATTATCTTCTTCAGTTTTTGATTTATAACCATACATTTTTAAAGTAGTATCCCCGATGGGCTGTTCGTAGGACAGGTCCCAGTTCTGATTTGTTACTTCCTTTTTGGCCTCCATTCCGGGATAATCATATGAGACATTGGTCCATGTGGTCCTTATTGTATCCGCATCCTCCGGTACCTTCGGGTAATCGGAGTCATATCCTATAACTCCAGGCCAGTTGATCATGGGTTCTTCCCTGTCAAAATATGATTCTTTGTATGCAAAGGTGAAGAGTCCCTCAAAAGGGAACAGATAGGTAAACCGTGTAGAATAATCATAGCCCCTGAACTGGTTATTTTTAAGGTAGCCGTCCGATGACTTGTGACCATAATTAAGAAAATATGTAAGTCCCCCGACTCCGCCGTCTGCTGTCACCCTCTCACTGTGTGCGTCCGGGTCTGAATAATCAAAAACCTTGCTGTAGTCCTGGGTATAGGTTACCCTTGGAACTAAAGTGTCTCTTTTTTTTCCCTTTTTCATAACAAGGTTGATTATTCCGCCCTCAGCGGCCTCGTATTCGGCAGAGCCTCCACCCCTGATGATCTCTATTTTTTCCACATCCGCCAGGGTGATGCTGGACCAGTCAATGCTGGTGTTGGTCTTGCCCGATGATCCGGTTATCGGTCTTCCGTCCATGGCGACAATGTATCTGCTGTCATCAAAGCCCCTCATAAGGATGACCGCCTGCGGATCGGGAGTGCCCGAGCTTTTCATTACATCAATACCTGCGATGTTCATCAGGATATCTTCGATCCTCTCAACACTGCCCGCCTTAACATACTTGTCCACATCAACGATAACACTGCTGGGCGTATATGTTACCGCGCCCCCGCCGAAGGCATGGACGAATACGTCGTCCAATTTGACCTTCTCTTCCTTTTTAGGGCAGTCCGGGCAGTCTTCATTTTCCTCTTCCGAGAAAGCCGGCAACGGTAAGAACAGACTGGCGACAAGAAAGCCCAAGCAAAATTGTTTTAACATTTTTAACTTCATTCCTTTTACTCTTCCTCCTTAATAATAAGCCGCATCGCACATTTGTGTGGGTGCCCCCAATATGTTGTGGTCGGATTATTGTTTTTCTGACCGGAATGAGTTAGCGTAGTTTTAAGGCGATG
>LT984854.1:1513969-1518808 GCA_900258555.1 uncultured Desulfobacterium sp.
CTATCCGAGAAGAAAACCAGCGGCATTCCAGGTCATCAATGCATGACCACAACATATTGGGGTCACCCACACAAATGTGCGATGCCCCAATAATAAATTTGTTAATCATACACTTACAGAGAGCTATTAGCGCTTAGCCATTATCAGGCAGCTTAACCTTTGCCCTCCTATGCCTTTTCAATCCTGCACAAAAATCCCCTATACGCTGGAAAGCCGCTTATGGGATCCAGGACTGCGTCATCCGTCAGTTCGTTAACATTGGCCTCATTCCATCCGTGCGACATGGCTATCATTCCTGCCGACAGCGATGGCACTATGGTTGCCTTTACCTTTATGCTGCCACGTGGAGATGTGACAGCCACTATTTCACCCTCACGAATGGCAAGACTTGTCGCGTCAGTGGGATTAATTTCCAAAGAAGGCTCGGGCGCCTTTGACCTGAGTGAAGGGATGTTGTGGAATTGAGAATGATAATAAACAGGAATCCTGGCGCCTGAACTCATTAAGAGCGGGTATTGTTTTGCGGAGATATCATTCTTTGATCCATGATCCGGTTCCACAAATCCAGGCAGAGGATCATAGCCCGCATCTGCAAGTGTCTTGGAATGAAATTCAATCTTTCCTGATGGCGTGTGAAAGCCATCTTTTTCGAATTTCTTGTATGCTAGCTCTGCGCGATGATCAATACCATTGAAATTCCGTCTTAGTTCTGATGCAGTTACGCCGATTGGAGACAGGTGGTCATCAATTGCTTCATCCAATGTCTTCCACGGAAATTCCGCAGTATAACCCATTTTCTTTGCAAGCTCAAACCAGAACCTCCAGACAGGCCAGGCATTGCCCTGTCCGGCAATTACCCGGGGAGTCATGTAAATCCTTCGATCTGTCGCCTTAAGGTTGTCACATTCAAGTGATGTGGCGGCAGGGAGCACGATATCAGCCATCTTTGCCGTTTCTGTCATAAAGAGGTCCATAACCACAAGGAGTTCGAGCCTTTTGTAGGCCTCTTTCATGTGCGAGGCATTGGGTCCTGTAATAACCGGATTCCCGCCAAAGACCATGAGGGCTTTGATAGGATAGGGTTTGCCTGTGAGGATCGCCTCAGGCACCTTGTTGGCTGTTATCATGTTTGCCTTCTGCCATAAGAGGGGGTAGGCATCAGTCATGATTCCTTTAGCCTTGAACGGCTGATGCTTATTCATCTCCATATCAGCAAGGGCTGTTTTTTTACCCGCTATGAGACCACCGCCTTTGACGTCAATATTGCCTGTCAGGGCATACAAAAGCATTACAGAGCGGATTGTCTGCACACCATTTGTATGAAGCTCCAGCCCGTTCCCAGTAGAAATCGTTGCAGGCCCGTTTTTGGAAAGCGCTAAGGCTGCATTTTCTATGTCCGCTGCCGGTATACCGGTAATATATTCCGCCTTTTTAGGAGTGTATCCGGATATCAGTTTTTGGTATTGATCAAAACCTACAGCATAGGTTTTAATAAATTCTTCTTCATGAAGCCCCTTTGCTACAATTACATTGGCCATGGAAAGGGCAAGCGCCCCGTCAGTTCCTGGGCGGGGCCTAAGATGGATGTCAGCCATTTTAGTCATTGGACTGGGCCTTGGGTCTATGCATATAATTTTTGCGCCTGCATCTTTTGCAGGAAGTATCTGTCGCAGCCACTCCCGCATGTCTGAAGTGCTTGGATTGCAACCCCAGAGGACGATACACCTTGCATTTTCGTAATCAGAAGCAAGGGCTCCGGTGCTGTAAGCCCTTGCCATGGCGCTGGATATAGCACATTGGCTGCCGCAGCCCGTGAAATTCGGCGTCCCATAGACATTTGAGAATCTGCGTATAAAATAGCGATAGAAGGGGGTACGCACCTGGCTGACACCATAGTGCACCACCAGGGATTCAGGTCCTGGATCTTTTTTAAGCGATAAAAGTTTCTGCGAGATCTTATTAAGGGCTTCATCCCAGGTGATGTCTTTCCACGAGTCCCCCACACGCGTTTTCGGGTTTAATATCCTATCAGGTGCGTGAACGATCCTGGTGGTCGCCAGACCTTTGGAGCACATAAATCCCATTGATTCGGGATCATCCTTCCACGGCCTTACTGAAATGATTCGGTTATCCTTGATATAGGCCTTCATCCCACAGTCATTTCCGCAAATACCACATCGTGTGATTACCTCCCTGCCTTTGTCCGCGGTTTCGGCCAGGGCATCGGTCGTTTTGAGTCCTCCACACATAAGGCCGCTTCCCCCGATTGCAACTGAAACCCCTGCAAGTTCAAGTAATCTTAAAAACTCACGCCTCGAATAACCTCCTGCCAATTTATTGGGGACAATTATTTTCTCTAGCATATTGGTTCTCCTTATCTCGCTAACACATCCGGTCTTATTAGGACCAGGTAGCTCATGACCTTATAGTCATGGCAACAGGATGTAACACCGCATTATTAGAGGCTTATTTAAGGTTGATTTTGAGGTAATAATCGGGTAGGATAAAGCCCGACATGCAAAAAGGGGCATAGTCCCCTATTGTGTGCCAAGGGGGCTATCAGGATGATGAACTTGCCGGTTCCCTGATAGCCCTTACCCGAATCCGCTTGAGACCTGCCGGTCCACAAGGCGCATTCCTCATTTTATTCTGTATATTTTATACATGGCAACGTATACTGAATTTGGATTGTTCTACTTGCCGTACTTATACTCCTTTTCTTTGCTCACAGTGAAAACGGGGTGAGAACATATTTTCTCCCTAATGGAGCGCTATATGACTATATTAATTGTATGTCAAACTGGAAATTCCGATGAAAAAACAAAAATATTTCGGAATTTCCTATATTATCGCTGCCTGGATGGAAATGTCGGCCTTGGGGTTATACCCATTTTATTTTACAAGGACTGTAACAAACGGTGAGGGGCTTTCCTGGATAAAGGTTGTTTGCCCGGATCTGTTGATCGATCATAGAGATCGTGAAGGTGTTAACTCCAACCGATAGCGTTATAAAAATTTGACCTGAGCTTCTGTCTAATGACAGATTCAGTACAATGCCTTGAAGGCAGGCATCAGTATCGGTTTTGTCTGAAATATTTTCAAGGAACTCAAGTGAATCTATAATGGCCGCTGCGCTCTCACCAGGTGGTTCAGATACACGAATTATTTGATCATCTGAGAGAAATTTTCCCCATGTGCCGTCTTTGAGTTTTTCCCAGGGCCCGAATACTATATTTTCACGACCTGAGCCACAAATCTTACCCCTGAACAGGTGAAGTATGCGGTCACTTATATCGTAAAGCCATTGGTGGTCATGGCTTGCAATAATAAGGGTTGTCCCCCAATCTCTGCGGGCCTTTAGCGCCGCTTCTTTGATCATTTGGGCGCTAACGGCGTCAACATTGGCCGTAGGTTCATCCAGCAGCAACACCTTTGGCTTCAGTGCCAGACGGGCTGCCAGGGCCACACGCTGTACTTCTCCACCTGAGAGGGCATACCAGGGACGCCTTGAAAATTCTTCGCTGGCCAGCCCTACCATTGAAAGTGCATGACTGACCCTCGCCCCGATATCATCACTATCACCCCTTAGTTTTAAACCGTAGGAGATATTTGCAAAGACGCTGCGTTTCATCAGGACAGGATCTTGCGGAAGAAGTGTAATATTGAATCTGGCATCTACTGAGAAGGGCCCGGCCTCATGGCCATTAAAGTAAATTTCCCCCTTGCCCGGCCTTTCAATCATCCCCAAGAGTCTCAAAAGAGTGCTCTTTCCGCTGCCATTGGGGCCAACAAGGCCGACTATGGATGAATCTGAAACTTGAAGATAATCAATATCAAGCACAGGTTTTTTGTCATAGGAATGGGCCAATGATCTGATTTCGAAAATCGGAGTCTCCATTTCAGGACCTTCGTCGCAAAAAAGAAATGGACAGATTAACACAAAAGGCGATGACCAAAAGGACAAGCCCTAGGGCTACACCCATTGCAAATTCCCCTTTGTTTGTCTCAAGCGCGATGGCAGTCGTGATGGTGCGGGTGTGCCACTTTATGTTTCCCCCCACCATCATGGATATCCCCACTTCTGTCATCACACGTCCATAGGCAGCGACAGCGGCGGCAACCACACCGTGCCTGCACTCCCAAAGGCATGTCAGGAACATCTGCCGGCGATCAGCCCCCATAGACATGATTGCCAGTCTAAGCCGTTTATCCATAGCCTCCACTGCCGTTGCGCTTAGTCCTATTACAATGGGTAAGGCCAGGATGGTCTGACCAATGGCGATGCCTGTCAGGGTAAATAGAAGTCCCATGTCACCAAGGGGTCCGCGGTTGGTCAACAGGGCGTAAATCAGAAGCCCTATAAACACTGTTGGAAAGGCCATAAGGGTGTCAACAACGGTCCTGAAGATTTTCTTCCTCTTGAAATCAAAATAACCCAGGCAGAAACCGGCAGGAATCCCCATGATAAGGCTACAGAGCATAGAGCAGGTTGACACCTTCAGGGTGGCCATTATAGCTGAATATGTCTCGTCATTGCATGTAAACAAAAGGTGTAAGGCCTGAAAAAAGCCTTCAAGTAAAAAGTCCATTTCGGTCCTTAATTTTTTTAAAAAGGGCTGTTAGCTGTTAGCAATCAGCCCTTAGCCAACTGATTTCCGTATATTGCAATAATTGGCTCTTTTATCAATAGTCTCATAATGGTATAGACTCACAGTCATTCCGGCGGAGGCCGAAATCCAGTGCTTTCTGGATGCCGGATCAAGAGACTGTGTCGTAATTAAGTATACAATTTGTTCTTTGACAATAAAATAGAAGAAAAAGGTGAAGAGTCGATAAAAA
>LT984854.1:1520343-1546171 GCA_900258555.1 uncultured Desulfobacterium sp.
GCTTTGAGTTTCAGCTAATTTCTAATATTTTTTTAAAAGAACATTTGAAATTTGCATTCTAAAAACTTTATTACGACACAGTCTCCAAGTCCGGCATGACAATGAGAAGACTATTATGAGACAGGTTATAATGATTCGCCTACAAAAAAGCCGCGTCATTCGATAATTACACCATCTTCATAACGCGGCTTTGCAATAACAACTTTTTTGGCATCACATGCCGGAGATATCTTTAACCAACTGATCAATTATTTCTTCGATTTGACCTTTGGCGATATTGTAGTCTGCCGGATCTTTTTTGGCCTTTTTCAAGGCATTAGACCAGGCATTTTCGAAAGTTGTATCAGCCTTGATCTTCGCCGATGTCAACTTCCCTTCATCAGACTTCTTTATGTTTGCGCTTTCGGCTTTAAGCATGCTGACGCATTTGTTGCCTGCGGCCTTAAGCAGTGCCTGAGCTAATTTATTGGAATCCTTTTCCTCCTTGTCATCAATCATATTCTCGTCAGGGACGATTATATCATAAATGTTCACGAGTGCATTATAGATATTCTCTTTGATGGCTTGTGAGTCAATAGTTTCACAAGGGACTTCTATACCTTTTATCTTTTTCTTTTCTGCATTGCTCCACTTGTTCTCAAACTTAGGCAGCGCCTTGACCTCAACACATTGACCGAATGAATCTATATTTTTCAGGGAATCCTTTATATCCTTCAAACCGCATGCAACAATGGCCTTGCAGAGATTGGCAGACTCCTTAACCTTGGAGGCCAGGCATGTCAGAGACGCTTTATCCGGCGTATCGCAGGCGTTGCCGTGTCCATCACCGTCTAAATCCTGCTGGCCGGGATTGTATTCTGATAGGCAATTATCGCACACATCGCCAATGCCATCAGCATCTGAATCGGCCTGATCAGGGTTGCTAACTGTAGGACAATTGTCTACATCGTTATTAAATCCGTCATCGTCTGTGTCCAGTTGTGAAGGTGAACATCCGTTGACATCAACGCTTTCGATTTCATTCGCAGGTGTATCAGGGCAGATATCCTTATCATCCATATGTCCGTCGCCGTCGGTGTCACGTTCTGATGCCGAACAGCCGGAGGCATCAGCAACTTCACCCTCAGGCGTATTAAGACACTTATCCTCATCGTCAGCAACCCCGTCTCCGTCTTTGTCTTCGCCATAGGATAAATTATCAACAGCAAACTTTTTGTCTGCAAAAAACACAACAAGATTGAATTCCGGAAGGCCTTTTTTCAAATAGGGGAGCCATCCGTCGTCATCGGCAATGTTGTTCTTGGACGGGTCTACATAGGCCCTTATCTGGTCTCCGTAAACAGGATCGGTTGTACTGGACTCTGTATTAAACATGTAAATGCTGACATCTGTGTAAGTATAAAGATTATTGCCGGGCCGGCGGTATTCAAAGCCAAGCTGTGTGCTAAAGTTATCAAATTGAATTGCAATGCCTGTTATTACGGTTTCTCCCTGGGGTTTATCCAGACCTAAGTACTGGGATGCCGGGGGAAGGACAGGAAACACGCTATTCGGCCAACTGGTGGCGTCAAAGACAGTGCCGCCATACAAGGAAGTGATACCCGGAAGTTGAGGTGTTGCAGCACCGGACTTAAAGTGGATGCCCAGGGAAGAGTACTCTTCGGTGATGGGATAGGCGTAATAGGATGTGGGATGCTCATCGAAGCTCACCCTGTAAGCCTGGACCGGCATAGTAAAACAGAAAGATACCAACGCCGCACTCAAAAAAAATAATACGCTTTTCATAATATCACCCTGTCTTATGGTTGCCTCACCTGTCCTTGGGTCGGATCACAAATATGCTGGTGAGGGGGATTAAGATCTTTTATATTGCATTATCAGATTATTTTCAATAAATTTCAAAAAATTCGAATTACATCCTAAAATGTTACCATGAATAACCTGTAATGAGACGTATAGTAAAGCCGAATACATATATTCTACTCCCATTGGTAAACAAATAAGGATAATATTTATGAATACAAGGACTTTTTTAATCAGCATCTTAGCTATTTTTTTGTGCTTTATTTATATAGCCGATATCTGCACGGCTGCCGGAGAACCGGCAAGCGAAGAGGGAATTTATACCCTTGGAGAGATCGTGGTCCAGGGCAAAACCGAGGGGGTCGAGGCGACAGGAGTGGTCCATGAACTGACCGAGGATGACATCCGTAATTCGGACGCAAGGAATCTGGTTGAGGCGGTTGACCTTCTGCCCGGCGTGGACGTATTTACCGGCGGCGACGGCACACCCAGGATCAACATCAGGGGTTTTCGAACACGCCACGTCCTCCTGCTTTTAAACGGTATTCCCCTTAATTCGGCATATGACCAGCAATTCGACCCTTCTCTTATCCCGGTTGAAAATATCGCGGAGATAAAGACAACTATCGGGCCAAGCTCGGTTCTCTATGGGCAGGGGGCCCTTGGTGGGGTAATCAATATTATAACCAAAAAGGGAACCAAAGAGACCAAGGGGACCATAAAGGGTGAGGTGGGGGAGGGTGGGTTTTATCTTGGAGAGGCCAATATCTCCTCTGGGGCCAAGGGCTTCGACTTCTTTTTGAGCGGAAGCGCCCTTAAAAGGGACGCTTTTCCCCTTTCCAACGACTTTCATGCCACAAACCAAGAAGACGGCGGAGACAGGGAAAACAGCCATAAGGAAAGGAATAATCTGTTTACAAACATAGGATACAAAGTAAACGATGAGTTGAACCTCGGTCTGAACTTTAGTTGTCTTAATGGTGAATACGGCATCCCCGGCAGCATCATAGCAGATGCATCAGATCCTTTTGCCCCAAACCCAAAATATGAACGGATTGATCACCTTGAAGGCTATTCTGCACAAATAGCCGGAGAATATTATCCGACGAACTCATTCAGTCTTCGTTCCTGGGTTTTTATTAACTATATGGAGGAGAATGACAACAGGTACGACAGCAATAATTTTAACCGCAATGATCTCCCATTGTTGGACTCATGGCAATCCATGTATGACCAAGAAACTAATATTAAAGGGGTATCTGTGCAGCCTAAATATGACCTGGGAGAAAGGGGCACCATCACCCTAGGCTTTTTTACTGAAAAAGACCGGTGGGAAAGCGACGGTAAGGTAAAGGACTCCTTATCAGGTTTGCCTCCCCAATGGATTATTCTCTATCCTCAAACTGATAAGGACTTCAACGTCTATTCCCTGACCGTGGAATATGAACTCAATCCAATCCCGAAGCTGGGCATGGTTGCAGGTCTGGGAAGACACAAGCAGGACAGGGATGAGCGTAAGGACAACGATAACAGTGTGCTATTGGCAGCCCATTATGATTTAACCGACAGCATGAGGTTAAAAACCGCCTTTCAGCGGAACATTCGGTTTCCTTCCCTGCGGCAACTATATGATGACAATGGTGGAAATTCGGAGCTGAAAACCGAGCGGGTGGATCATTATACCCTGGGAACAGAGCTGAAATTACCGTGGAATACCCGTCTGACCATTGACGGATTTGAAAGCATTGCAAAAAACTTCATTGAAAAGGATAACGACATAAGTCTGTTCGAAAATTTTGACAAGTACGAATTCAGGGGCGCTGAGATAGCCGCTGAAATTTCTGTCATTAAAAATTTAATGCTTCGGACCAGCTATTCCTATCTTTATACAAAAGACCTCTCGGATTCCGGAAAGGACGAGTTGCAGAATCACCCGGAAAACCGGGGGACACTGGAATGTAAGTACGACTTTGAGTTTGGCCTGTCTCCTTATGTTTCAGTGCTTTATGTTGCAGATCAATATTATTATTCAAAACTTCCCCCCATAAAAAAGGCTGAGTTGGGGTCCTATACCTTAGTAAATGTTAAGCTGAACCAGAAGGTTTTAAATGACAGGGTCAATCTCATTGTAGGGGCGGAAAATGTTTTTGATCAGGACTACCAGCAGAGCTATGCACTCCCGCAGGCGGGAAGGTTCATCTTTGGGGGGATGGAAATGCGGTTTTAAAGGCCGGTAGGTTATCGTAAAATAAGGTTGTGATTTGTTAAAAATTTCTTGATTTTTGCAGCATTCCGTGACAATGGATAAAATAAACGTTTATTGGATAGAAACAGCCCAATAAGCCATAGTGTAACATGTGTAGTTTATTTCCATTTATGGTAAAAAAATACACATAAAGATGGTAAAATATTACATGTCTAGCGATCATAAGAAGGTGTGTTCAATTTAAATCAATAATTTTAAGAGGTTATGCCTTATGGTTTTTCAGGTTTTTTTGGCATAGAAGATGCTTTTATCAGGATGAGTTGATTGATGTTTTTTAGCGGTTAGGGGGTTGCAGTGTTTTTAGGCCTGCAACAAAGAGTCCACAAAATCTATCTGTTCAAATTTTAAAGGATGCCCTGGTCTTAAAAGGATTATGAAAAATCCCTATCATTTATTCTTTTTAATCCTCTTAAAAAATTATTAATTTGAAGAAAAGGAGTATGCCATGAAGAAATTATTAACCATGTTTGCAGCAGTTGTTTTATTGTTGGGGATGACCATGTCAGCCCAGGCCGGTCTTATCACAATCACCTTCGATGAGCCGGGAATAAATTTAGATGACATTATTACCACTCAATATACCACAGATGGGGTCAATTGGATCCCGAATCCATTCGTGGAAGGAAGCACAGCAGTGCCCAACCAGGTAGTAAATGGAACAATCACCTATTTCAGCAATGTATTTCCTACCTACGGGCAGATCCTCCAATATAACACCAAACCGGCTTATGGATATATCCTGGTAGATAATTATGCTGACTCTCTTTCCTTTCAATATCGCCGTCCAAGTTCATCTGGCGATATCACTCTCCAGCTTTTTGACTATGATCCAGACACAGGGACTGGAACAAGCCTTACTTTAACTCCATTTACATTAACATGGACCCCTGATGATCCAAACAATGATGACCTTGATTGGGCTACCTTTACATATAATGGAGAAGAGGGTAATTTTAATCTAATTGCGATGAATTCAACGAATAAGTTTGTAATAGACAATATGCAAATCAATGCCGTGCCGATTCCTCCTGCTTTTGTTTTATTGGCATCTGGTCTGCTAATGTTGTTACAACGCCGTAAAAGTTGACAATTCGGCTCGCAATACAATAAAAAAACGCCTCCGACGTTAGCGCCTGAGGCGTTTTTTATTGATTTGAATGCCTCAACTACGACAGTAAGATACTGTGACCATAAAAAGCGGAAAACTTCTTTATATCATTATCTGCTCGGCTCCGTTTGCATGCATCTTTATCTCCCTTTGCATTGGCCGCTATCCCCTGCCTGCTGCTGAGGTAGTCAGGGCGCTTTTACATCCCCTTGGAAATGACAGCGCAGGGTCTCAGGTCTATCATAACATAATATGGGAAATACGTTTGCCACGGGCTCTATTGGGGACCATGGTGGGGGCGTCTCTGGCCGCCAGCGGCACGGCCTTTCAGGGCCTGTTCAGGAATCCCCTTGTAAGCTCAGGTATCCTTGGTGTCAGCTCTGGCGCAGGCTTTGGGGCGGCGCTTGCCATTCTACTTTTTAACACGGTGACCTTGGCATATCCTTTTGCCCTTTTATTCGGCGTACTTGCAGTTGTGTGCAGCTATCTGATCGCCCGTCTCTACCGCAGCGCGCCTGCTATCATGCTGGTGCTGGGCGGTGTGATCGTTTCGTCCGTATTTGCCGCCCTGTTGTCATTTGTAAAATACGTGGCCGATCCAACCGATCAGCTTCCCACCATAGTTTTCTGGTTGATGGGGAGCCTCGCCTCGGCCCGTTATCATGATATCTTTGTTGCGGGTCTTCCCATGACCATAGGCGTCTTGGGTCTATTGAGTATAAGGTGGCGGATAAATGTTCTGTCCATGGGAGAACGAGAGGCCCATGCGCTTGGAGTCAACACTACACTGGGAAAAGGCATGGTTATTATGTGCGCAACGCTCGCAACCGCAGGGGCCGTGTGCGTAAGCGGGGTAATAGGATGGATCGGTCTTGTCATCCCCCATATCGGCAGGATGCTGGTCGGAAACGACAACAGGATACTTATGCCTGTCAGTCTCTCATTGGGGGCCTGTTTTCTGGTTATTGTTGACAATATGGGCCGGATAATAACAGGATCGGAAATTCCCTTGGGCATATTGACAGCCTTAGTGGGCGGGCCGTTTTTTGTATATCTTCTTAAAAAGACCAAGGCTGGAGGATGGTAGTGCGGCTCGTAGAGGTTCGTGATGCAACATTTTTCTATGGCGCACAGGAGGTTTTTACTCATATCAGTTTCCATGTGGGGCCGGGAGAGGTTTTTTGTCTGCTGGGTCCAAACGGCTGCGGAAAGACCACACTCCTTGATTGCATACTGGGACTTCATCACCTGCATTCAGGAAGCATTTTGATTGGAGGTAAAGACGCTGAAAGTTACAGGCCCGGCAAGATTGCACGCCAGATCGCCTATGTGCCGCAAAGACACGAGCCAACCTTCCCCTATACGGTTCGGGAAATTGTTACAATGGGGAGGGCCGCTTATCTGAGGCTTTTTGAATCTCCTTCTGCCGCAGACAGGCGCATGGCGGACGAGGCCTTGGAGCATATTGGAATCGCTCATTTACGTAACCGGCCTTATACCCAGTTGAGCGGAGGTGAGACGCAGATGGTGATGATCGCCCGCGCCCTGGTTCAGCATACACCGGTGGTGATCCTGGATGAACCCACTGCACACCTGGATTTTCGCTACGAACTGGTCATCTTGGAGGTGATCGCTGGAATGGTCAAGGAAAAGGGACTTTCGATTATCATGGCGACACATTCCCCCAACCATGCACTCCATTTCCATGATAACGGAATAAATACAACTGTCGCCATGTTTCACAAGGGGGCTTTTTTTGCAGTTGGGAATCCTGAAAGCGTTCTTAATGAGGATAATCTCAAGCACCTTTACGGGGTGAAGGCCAGGGTAATAACGCTGGATGAAGAAGGCAGGATCATGAAACAGGTGGTTCCGTTGAAGACTATGTGATGAGTTGCTGGTTGCGAGTTGGGAGTAAAGATTATGATAAAGTGGTTATATAAACTTATTTGTCTGCTAAGTATTGTAATTGTATGGGATTGCCCTGTTACTGCTCAAGCGGAGGCCAAGACAAATACCATTGTAGATTCTCTTGGGAGGCAGGTGAAGGTGCCTGTTGTAATCAAGAGAATCGCGTGCATGTATGCCTTCACAGGCCACGTCGTTGCCATGTTGGGGAGAGCTGACGATATTGTAGCTGTTTCAAATGGTCTTAAGCGTGACGTTCTGCTTTCAACCATGTATCCATCAATCAAAAAGGCATTGTCGCCTAAATTTCAGGGTGCGGTAAATATTGAGGAACTTGCCAGGGCAAAACCTGACATCGTATTTGTAGGCGTTGACACCGGCGGGAACCAGGCAGAGGCTGCCAAGCTTGATGCCTGCGGTTTGACATGGCTTGCCGTTGATTTTCACAGCATGCAGGAACAACAACAGGCAGTGACCATGATTGGCCGTGCCATAGGCTCTTCTGACAGGGCTGTTGCTTATAATGATTACTATAACAGTTGCATTTCCCGTGTAGGCAAGGCCGTTGCGGCAATCCCCCAGGAAGATCGTATTACCATTTACCATGCCACAGTCGAGCCCACCAGGACTTCTCCCAAAAACAGTCTGCCCACGGATTGGATCCGCGCCGCCGGTGTAATTAACGTGGCGGCCAGGGAGCAGGGTGTCTTTGATCAGAATCACCAAATCGGAATCGAGCAGATAATCCTGTGGAACCCAGAGGTCATCCTTGTAAATGAGCCCGGGGCAGGGGAGTTGATAATGAAAAACCCCAAGTGGGCGGCCATTTCCGCTGTAGAAAAGGGCAGGGTATATCAAATGCCCATCGGCATTTCTCGCTGGGGACACCCTGGCTCCCTTGAAACGCCGCTTGCCATACTCTGGACGGCAAAGACCGTTTATCCTGGTCAGTTTAAAGATCTGGATATGCAGGCGGAGACCGGCCGCTTCTATAAGAAATTTTTCGACTATACACTGTCGGAGAAAATGGTCAGGCAGATCCTGCAGGGAAAGGGAATGCGCCTGAGCAAAGACCGGAAGAAGAGGCAGTAGCATTTTGAGGAGGAATTTGAACGTGGAGATCCTTGTTTGTATTGATGACACGGATAATCTGGAAAGCAGGGGGACTGGAAAACTTGCAGCTATTTTGTGTGATCACCTTGAGAACAACCACTGGGGAGTATGTCGGCCCATTACGAGGCATCAGATGCTTGTGCATCCCGACATCCCTTATACTTCCCATAACAGCGCCATGTGTTTTGTCGCGGAAATCGGCCCGCAATTTCTGAGTCCATTTACCGACTTCGCACAGTCATTTCTGGTCCGCGAAAGCGCGCCAGGATCAGACCCTGGGTTGTGTATTGTAAGAATTGACCATTTGGATGACCCGGATTCGTTGATTGAATTCGGTAGGATTACAAAGACATCTGTAGTCACAAAGGATGATGCATACAAACTCGCCGCCCATCTCAAAGTCCATCTGTCTGAGCATGGTGGTACAGGACAGGGCGTTATAGGAGCCATTGCCGGCTGTGGATTGCGACTGAGCGGCAATGATGGGCGTTTCCGCGGCCATTTCAAAATAGATGCAGATTGTCTCAGGGTGGATGAGTTTATCAGACAGACCGGCTGCAATGTGGTAATGAGCCTGAACGGCTATGTCCTGAGAGATGATGAGACAGTGCGGATAGGTGAAAAGGTAAAGTCGGTCCTTAAGGAAAATAAGGCGATCCAGCTTGTCTATGCCCAGCCGGATGAGCAAACTGGGGAGACGTTCTGGCGGACATGCACGAAAGAGCAGTTGAGGGTTTTTTAATGTCCCTTTCAGGGATGGTTGAAATCCCTCGCCTTTAGGCGAAGAAAAGTTAATACATGTCGCTATGCGACGTTATCAACTGGGTGCCCATACCAAAACAGACCTCAAAGTCCACCAAATCTGGCTTCACAAATATCTGAAGCGCGGAATGGCTGGCGCGGTGGCGATACGGACTCGTGATGTTTTGCACGGACGAAATGATCCAGCAATATTTTCAAAAGCAAGAAGGGGAGCCGATTCCTGATGATAGTCGATTTGAAATCGACCCCTCATAAAACCCCTCGACTTATAGTCGAGGGTGGTTTAGTTTCTTTTAATGAGTTGAAAAAGTTAAAGTAGTTGAAGAAGTTAAAAGAGTTGAAAGAGTCGAAGGAGTTAAAGTAATCTAAGTGGTTAAAGGAGTTGAAGGAGTGCCTGAAAATTGTACCTGTTTACCTATTTCAACTTTTTCAACTCTACACTGAAAGGAGAAACGGCATGGCAAAACTGGTCAAAGAAAAAGGTCAAAAAGGCAGGCTCCATATTAAGACACCACTTATGGGAGAGTCTCTTGTCAGCAAGGAGTTTCTTAAGACAACCGAGGCAAACGAATATTTCCGTATGCAGCCTGAAATCAATGTGCTCAAAATCGGGGGGCAGAGCATTATTGATCGCGGCGCCAAGGCCGTTCTTCCAATACTGGATGTCCTGATCCAGGCGAAAGAGAAACATAAAATTCTGCTGATGACAGGAGGCGGAACCCGCGCCCGGCATGTTTACAGCATCGGGGTTGATCTCGGGATGCCCACCGGCGTCCTTTCCAAATTGGGAGATAAGGTCTCATGGCAGAATGCTGAAATGCTCAGCGTCTTACTGTCAAAGCACGGTGGCGTAAAGATCGGTCATGGTGATAACCTGGAACAGTTGACCATGTTCTGCCAGCTTGGGTATATTCCCATCACTTATGGAATTCCGCCATACGGCTATTTTGAACATCCGGCCGAGATCGGATCTATCCCCCCGCACCGGACGGATTGCGGCGCCTTTCTCTTGGCTGAGAACATCGGCGCACGATCACTTCTCTACCTGAAAGACGAAAAAGGACTTTTCGATCGCGATCCTAAGAAAGGAAAAAAGAACGATAAGGCGAAAATGAAATTCTACGACAGGATCTCCGCCAGGGAATTAATTGATCTGGATCTGGATGACCTGATTGTGGAGCGGCCAATACTCCCACTGCTCCAAAGGGCGAAGTGCTTGAAGGAGTTACAGATTATAGATGCGCTGAACCACCCTGAACATATCCTGGCTGCCCTTGATGGAGAGCATGTCGGCACAATCATCTACAAGGATGAGTAACCGGTCGCACTGTCCTGCTCAGATGGAAAAGACCAAAGTGGGTCTATTTATTTTTGTTTTCTTTTTCAATCTCTATGTAAACAATCTCAGCACCGACCGCCTTGGCCATTTGTTCCAACTCTTTTTTGCGAATGTGATAAACATAAATCTTGAGGTCACCCCCACTTACGCCGAGGACCCTGTACCTGGGCTTTTTCTCTCCCTTCTCTATTTTTCGTCTTTCGCGCACAAAAATTTTAGATGCCATATTGCCTCCTTTTCTGATAAAGTCTTTGCCAGAAAGAATAAGAGAATATATCTGTGAAATGAAAATATATCCTATAAGGATATATGTCAAGGAAAAATATGCCTAGAACAAAAAATAAAGACTCTGGTCCGCCGCAAGGAAAGGCCGATCGTTACATCCAGCCTTCCATTTTATTGGGGTTGCTTTTAAAGATATCATATGGTTATGAACTTATTCAAAATATTCAGATGTTTGGCTTTATTGAAGGGCAGGCTCCTCCTGGGATGATCTATCGTCACTTGCGTCAATTGGAGCAGGATGGCCTGGTTCATTCCAACTGGGTGACTGAAGGCGCGGGACCTGCAAAAAGGGTGTATCAGATAACGGACGAGGGGAAAGAAGTCCTGGCCTTATGGATTGGCAATATGAGGAAGCAGGCGGAAAACTTAAACGCTTTTATCAAATATTATGAAAAATTGCTCAAAGACAATGAATAGGGGTGCCGAATCAGTATTATGATAGATAGGTATGACATAGGCCTGGAAAAGGCCATTTCAATCACGTTTGACAGGCTGTCGCCAAACAGGCCTGCTGAGGTTCCTGTTGATAGGGCGTGCGGTCTTGTGGCGGCTGAAGACTCATATGCGTTGGTTGACTGTCCGTCCAGCACCGCGTCACTAAAAGACGGCTATGCAGTGATTTCTGATGAATTAAAAGACGCAGCAATAGACCATCCTGTCAGGCTCAGGGTTTTGGGAATGTTAGGGGCCGGCGATAATAGCGATCTTGTGTTGACAACCGGGACAGCTATAAAGGTTATGACTGGAGCAAGCATCCCTGAAGGCTCAGATGCGGTTGTCTCAGATGAGTTTACCAGAGAAGAATGCGGCTGGGTTTTATGTTTCAGAGATGCCGGGCCTGGTAAAAACATCCTCGCACGTGGCAGTGATGTAGAAAAGGAAAGCCGGATAAAAATAAAAGGTCAAGTACTCAACCCTGCAATGACGGGCCTTTTGGCCGCAGCAGGTATTTCTTCAATAAGAGTTTACCCCAAACCGCGGGTAGGAGTGGTCGCCACGGGAAGCGAGATCGTGGCCCCTGGAAATCAGCTTGGGCCAGGCCAACTTTACGCCAGTAATATGGTGACTTTGGTTTCATGGTTAAGGCGTTTCGGAATGGAGGCGGAGTCAAGAGTTCTTCCCGATAATGAGGACCAGATCAGAGCTGCCATTGAGGCGATGCTTACAAAGGTGGACGTACTCTTGACCAGCGGTGGCGCATGGAAGAGTGAAAGGGATCTTACCACAAAAATACTGATTGAAATGGGAGGAGAACTTGCCTTTCATCGCGTAAGGCTCGGACCTGGTAAGGCAGTGGCCCTTATCATTATTGCAGACAAGGTGGTATTTTGTCTTCCTGGCGGACCGCCTTCAAACGAAATGGCCTTTCTCCAGATAGCCCTTCCGGGTCTGCTGTATATGTCAGGCAGGGATCAGGAACCATTCGAATACAGGAGGGCTATCCTGTCCTCCCCAATTGAAGGGGATATCACCTGGACACAGTTTTATCAGGGGAGACTGGAAGAAAGAGGCAGACAGCTATTTGTTCACCCGATAAAAATGAAAAGTCGTCTTATGTCCCAGGCCATTGCCGACGCTCTGATAGGCCTGCCCGAGGGTGTGGATCATTTTAGCGAAGGTGATGAGGTTGCGGTTCAGGTGCTGGGGTCGGCGGGGTATGGTTATTACTTCTGATTAGAAACATCAGGCCCACGCCTCTTCCCTTGGCCTGTCAGGTGTCAGTCTGAACTTCTCGCACTGGCCTAAAAAGTAACATGGGTTGTTATAAAATACGGTTTCAATAACCGGCTCCTTATGACCCCTTTTCCTCATTTCAAAGATGGCGTCATGTAAGGTCCCGGGGTCTGATGGCCCCCAGTCGCCCGAGGCATCCACCAGCATGTGATCAATTCCGTATATTTCTATTGCGTCAACGACCCTTGCAGGGGAATTCTTTGTAACAGGATAAATTGTCATGGCCGCCCAGAAACCCGCATCCCGGATCATCTTTATAGTGTGTTCTTCACAGTGGTCAAAACAAATCCTTTCTGGTTTTATTTTTCCATGGCCCTTGAGATAATCAAGCATCATCTTTGTGCCCTTTAATTTATCCTTTAGATGGGGGGTGTGGATCCATATGAGCTGATCATATTTTACTGCAAGTTCCACCTGCTCTTCGAATATGGTCATCTCGTTTTTAGTGTTCAGGTTAAGACCAATCTCACCGATGCCGAGGGCAGTGGGCGCTGCCAGAAATTCCGGGATAAATGATATCACCTCCCTGGAAAGGGACAGATCATTTGCCTCCTTTGGATTGATGCATATCCAGCAATAGTGCTGTATATGATATTGGGCGGCCCTTTTGGGTTCGAACTGGGAAATATGTGTAAAATAGTCATGAAAGGCCCTGGCCGAAGTCCTGTCATATCCGGCCCAGAAGGCAGGTTCGCAACAGGCGACCGTATGCATCCTGGCCATCCGTTCATAGTCATGTGTGGTCCTGGCGATCATGTGTATGTGTGGTTCAATAACCTTCATTATCTATCTCTCCGTAAAGCCTGTGTTACTCTAAGGGATGTGAAAGAAGCAGTAGAATCTGTTCTGAACGATTGTTTTTTCCATCCATAATAATATTACAGGCGCGCTTTAAGTCTTGAATCCGCGGGTCATCTAATATATCTTTCCCTCCGGCAGCCCTTTCGATCCTGTCAAGTGCCGCAGCAGATTCGAGGAGCGCTGAACGGATGTCCAGAAAATAAATATCCAATAATTCGCTTGCATTTTTAGGCGGCGTCAATGCCGCTTGTTTATTAAAGCTATTCATTTTATTTCTCCTGATGGAACTTTCTAAGCTCTTTAAACCTCTTTAAATTTGTCGTTTCCGGCTCAGGTCACATAAAAAAACTGCGACAGGATCACCGAAGGAACGGTTAACATGGCAACAGGAAAACCATATAAAAGGCCTTGGTTTGCTGATACATAAATAGCATCAAGAATAGGTATTCCCAAAATCAAAAAGGTTACAGCCCTGGCAATTGTCAAAGTTTCAGGCCTTAAAAGGGATTTAAGAAGAGGGGGACAGACAAGTAACAATAATATTATAAAAAATATCAGATATTCTTTTGAATAGTATAATCCAAGTCCCATATACAGGCTGATCATTATCAATATGAACGCTGATCCGAAGACTATAGCCCCGATCTTTCCGATATTGGCCCGCTCCTCAAACCTGCTAAGTGCAGTGATAAATAGTACATAGCAAAATGTTATGAAAGGAAATATCATCATATGGGACTCAAATGAAAGAGCCTGGCTCATTCCCAGCACCAGGTTAAAGGCCCTGCACGCGGCCATTGTCAAGGGACCGATAATTATCAGATTCTTGGTAACAAAATTGTAGAGGATAGAAAATAAGATTATCAGCATTAAAATAATAATTGCCCCTGATCCTGATGGAGAAACGCAGATAAGTCCGGTGAGACTTAAACCCAGCGAAAAATAAACCGCGTGTGGGACAGATATCTTGCCTGATGGGATCGGACGTAATGGGTGGTCAACAGCGTCTTTGATTCGGTCGCTTATGTCGTTTAATACGCATCCTGCACTGTATACACACGTTGAGGCAAGTAAAAGCCCCAAAAGATCTATCCAGTCTATATTAGATCCCATAACAATGAGATATCCGGCCAGCACATCCGCCATGGCGGTGAAGGCATTGGGAAACCGCATAAGCCTTAAATAGGAGAGAATTAGGTTTTCGTCTGTTTTGGTCATAACACCAAGAGGTACTTTAGCGCCTGTTCAGCAGCTTCAACAGGATGATTTTCATAAGGGTATAACTCTACCGTAACCATGCCTGAATAATTAATTTCCTGAATGGAATTTAAAACGCTTTTCATATCAATAACGCCGTGTCCTGGCATCAGATGGCGATGAATCCTGGATGCGGCAATGTCTTCAAGGTGGAAATGACCGATGACATCTCTCATATCCATTATTAATATAGACGGGTCTTCGCCGACACAAAAAAAGTGGCCGACATCAAAGTTAAGGCCAAATACATTTGGGTTCAATTCATTAAAAAGGTCCATGAACTGTGAGCTGTTTTCAATGAGGAGCCCCGGCTCTGGTTCGATAAGGACCCGGACCCCGCTCTCCCTGGCCCTTTCTTTAATCACTGAAAGACCTTCCAGGAAAAGAGTTATTCCTTCCTCCGTTGATATCCCGTCAAGCGGGCCGCCTGGTTCAATGGATATGGTCGGAGCACCAAGTTTATCGGCCAGATCAATACAATTCAGGGTATGATTTATTCTGATTTTTCTCAAAGCGGGATCTTTTTCGATCCAGGATGGATGCCATGTATCGCCTACAGCATGGAGCATGAAGGCGTTTATATTGGATATCTCCATTTCCTGACGTGAAAGGGCGTCTCGGATATCGGCTATATCCATTTCTGAGAGCTCTGGTGGATAGGCATGAGGAGTGTCCGCCATGATTTCGATACCGTCATAGCCGATATCTGAGAGGATTTTGATGGTATCAGTGAGAGAATATTTCCGAAAGGCGTTAGAGCTGAATGCATATCTTATTTTTTTCGTGTCAATCATAGCTTGAGACCGGCCTGATATTTTCTTAGATATAGGAGCGCCTCTTTCGCAGCTTCCCTGGGCATGTGAGGATATGTGTAGAGTTCCACTGTAACGAGGTTGTTGTATGAATGCCTCTGGAGTGCCTCCAGGATGCCTTGTATGTCCATGTCGCCAAGGCCCGGGATCAGATGATGATGTTTCCTTGCCTTTATATCCTCAAGATGGACGTGAAATATTTTATTTGAAAAAAGGGATATCACTTCTTCGATATCCTCTCCTATTACATGACAATGACCTAGATCCAGGTTAACCCCTACAAAAGGAGAGCCAAGGTCATCCATGAGCACTAGTAGTTCCTTGGAGTTTTCAACAAGGAGTCCCGGTTCGTATTCTATTCCTACCCTGATATTTCTGTCCTCAGCATATTCTGCGACCTCTACCAGGGATTTTTTTAAGATTAGAGATGCATCCAGTGGTGTGATTCCAGGGACAATTCTGCCCGATGTAACACTTATGCATGGTGAGTTCATGGCATTTGCCATGTCAATACATTTCTTTGTATATTCAATCCTCCATCTTCTTTCAGAGGTGTCAGGATTGGCAAGAGACGGTTCAAAGAGAGGCTCGTAGAATGGTCTCCCGTAATATCCCATGGCTGTGTTGGCGTTAATGTTCGCTACACGAAGGCCTGTATGGGAAAGCAGTTCTTTTAGTCTGGTTATTTCTTCATCGGTGATGGAAAGTGCATACAGATGCGGCGCATCCGCCAGCAGTTCCACTCCTTCATAACCAAGATCCGAGATCGCCTCAATGGCCTCAAAGATGGAATGCCTGACAAATGCATTGGTACTGAAGGAAAAATTCATGTTAGAATCTACAGACCTCTGTAGATTATCTCCAGGGTAATGACCGCGTAAGCAGTAACAAGATTCGGGTCTTTTTCCCACCACCTGCCGTTTTCATTTACCCAAAAACCAGATCCGTCCTGAAGATTTAGAAGCTTCAGACCAAGATCTCTTCTCCAGTCAATCTTTTTGCCGTCTGCCATTACAAGTTCTTTGACGCCATATACGGAAAGGGCCTTGGCCATTGAATGGTAGTAGTAATAAAGGCCCTGCTTTCCCATGCCAGGGTTTTCCTCAACTGTATAATTTGTTCTCAGCCAGTCAAATACGGCCTTGACCCTGGGATCGTTTTTGTCCATCTCAGCGTAGATATAGCTCAAGAGCCCTGCATAGCTGATGCTTCCATAGGATCTAAGGGCCTTACCGCCCGATGGCAGGTCCATTTCCCCTGCCTTGCTTTCCCCTGGGAAGTAAACAAATCCGCCTTTGTTCTGGGGGTCCTTACTTGCCCAGGATTGATCATTGTATTCAGGTAAGTTTTGGCATCTTTCGATAAATTTGATTACCGCCGGCCAGTTGAGTTCCTTGACCTGGCTGTCTCCTGTATTTGACTCCTGTTTCATATACCTGGTGTAGTACAGCGACTCAAGCGCAAGCATGGTATTTGACATATCAGAATGCACGTAACTCGACCCATAACCTATGCCTCCGTCATATGGGCTGTCAACCTTGCCCTTATCATTAAAATCCATCTGTTGATTTATAATAAAGGCCCTGGCCTTTTTAAGGGTTGACTCGAGTGCCGGGTCATTGGAGACCTGGAGGGCCACCATTGAAACTGCGGTGTTATAATTGACCAGGTCTTTTACATAGATTCCTCCGTCAGGCTTAACGCAATCCATAAGGTATTTGTAGCCTTGCCTGATAAAGGGTTGCTGTGCCGACTTGAATGCGCCCGATGGCTCTTCCATAAATGCGGTAAGGGCAAGCGCTGAAAGGGCGGGGTATTCAGGCTGAGACCAATATCCCTTCGGATTTTGTGTTTCTTTCAGCCACTTGAGCCCCTTTTCTATTGCATGCCTGACCTCCAGTTTAAGAGAAAGGTCCCTTTCAGTGGACGGTTCTCCTACCTGGACCTCGGATGAAAATGCAATAATTGGCAGAAGGAAGATAATGGACAGGAATATAAAAATTATAGAATTAATACATCTGCAACGATTTTTCATTGGGTACCTCTCTCAAACCGGTTATCAGGCAGGCACAGGGGCCTCTCACTTAAGGCGGGCACGGGGGCCTGCCACTACGCTGGTTTATGAAACGTCAATTTTTTGATTCCTTCTGAATGATGACCGTTACTTTTGTTCCCACCGGGGGTGTTTGTTTTTCGTTCACAAACCACATCTCGTCACTTGCCCCTTCAGGCATCGGGTTGTCTATTATTGCGACCGGGTCGTGAAACAGGGCTGCGATGGATTTTTCTGTCTGGGCCATGAAAACTCCGTCTGAAATTATAGAGCCTGTGAATATATAATTTGTAGGTTTCACAGCGTCCCTTTTTTCACCAAGGGCAATCCATTGTTCTATCCTGATCTTTTCTGAGTCTGTTTTTTTAACCCAGATGCTCACAGGATCACCTTCGGGTTTTCTCGGGTCTCCCTGCTGACTGAGCGGGTTGGTGGTTCCTTCTAGGCCGATCATCAAAAGGGCTATCTGGATGCTGTATGGCTCAACATCGGTGCGCAGGAGGCTTTCATGGACCTTGCCTGAATCTCCGACGATCAGATATTCCAAAAGCCCCTTATCCATGTTGACTAATGCGGGAAACTCAATCAGACCTTTTTCCTTTACAATACGCACCCCGCCGATTTCAAAAACTCCAGGGGCAATCTTCTTAAGCGGTGGAGCGTTGAATTGGTGTGAAGGATCAGCAGGCGGGGGAGGGGGCGGAGCGGTTACAGGAGCTGTTTGTTGCTCGCAGGCCGCATCTTGTCCGATGACGATGTGGATAAAAACCAGAGACAGAAAAATGATAATACAACACAGACTTCGCATCATATGACCTCCTTTTGAATATGAGTCACTTGATCATTTTTAGCTTTTCAGGGTTTTTGTTAACCTCTTTTACATAATTTTTAAGCATATGATATTGCTCTGACAGACGGTGTTCGTTAACACCGACAGGTGATTTAAAGAACACGGCAAGCTGGGGCATAAGTCCGGCCTCGCCCCGCCTTTTGGCGAATTCGGCCAGACGCACCATATCAAGGACCAGGGGCGCAGCAAGTATTGAATCATATCCCTGCCAGATGAACTGTAATGACATGGTTGCACCCATAAAGCCCCTGAAATGTATGAAGTCCCATGCGGTCTTCTGATCGCCCAAAGATGGGACATAATCAATGCCCACCCTTGAATGAGGGGTGTAACCAAGGATCTTTGACAGTGTCTGGTCTTTGCTTCTGATCTTTGACTCTCTGTTCTCCGGGTGATTGAGCACCTGGCCGTCCATGTTTCCCAGGATGTTATACCCTTGCCAGCTTAATATATCAAGCGCCCTATAGGCGAACATTGGAGCAAGCGCCGATTTAATAAGAGTTTCACCGGTTTTACCGTCATTGCCCATTACCGGTACACCTTTTAGTTCTGCCAGTTGAACAATGGCCGGGATCAAGGCCCCATTGGAAGGTGTGAAGTTTATATATGGACAACCCTCCTGAATGGCCGCGTAGGCATAAAGGGTGCTCGCCCGGACGGATGAAGTGTCATTCTCATCAAGAGAGTTTTCAAAGCCGTTTAGGTCGCCATGGCAATAGGTCAGGTCAAGAAGGGGCTCAGTGGAGGCAAGGTTGACAACAACCACACGGTCCAGATTTTTTTCATCTCTGAATCTTTGGATGGCGCCGCGTATCTCTTTAATCTCATCGCGCAGGCATTTACAATTGTTGTCAGCAATGTTGCTCAGTCCCTCTATGGCCTGCCCGCAGTTTCTGATTGAACCGGATGATATATACTTTCCTGTTTGTTCCAAGTCCTTTTCAAGGGTATCCAGTGTCCGCCTGTCAATTGCCTTGCATTCTCCTGACAGCAGGCGAAGTGATTTGAGGAGGTCTCCCTTGCGTATATCACAACCTCCGAATTCCATCTCTCCGATATCCACCAGGCCAAGTTTATCAAATTCTTTTGTATAGGTAATAAGACCAGTAGAGGAAACCAGCCCCCTGCGCAAGGCCGTTGCACCAAGTATAACAGTTGCTGCCACTGAACCCAGCGCACCGATCAACCACACGCCTGTCTTCGCTTGTTTCATAATTATATCCTCACTTGAGGCAAGGCTCTTAAACCATTAGAACCTGTAATCTGCTGCGATGATTGCGTTCATTCCAGGTTCATTCAATCCAGAGCCGTGTATCCTGTAATCTTTATCAGTAAGATTTTCCACAGATGCAGAGAGGCTCATTGATTCATTTATATCCCATCCGGCTCGGATCCCATATACAGTATAGCCCGGTGTCCCATCAGGGGGAATCCTGTCCGTGTCAAGCTTGTCGCTCGATGACAAATTGTCCTGCTCTGCGGCAATGGTCACAATTCCTTCCATCCAGCATGAGGCCTTAGGCTCCCACCTTAGTCCTGCATGGCATGTAATCGGCATAAGCCTGCTGACAGGCTCTTCTTCTTTCTTAGCATCCGAGGTGGGATAGGACTCCACTTCTCCATCCATCCAGGCAAAACTTCCAAATGCAACAAACTCAGGATGGAACCGCCACCTGGCATCAATTTCAACTCCGTGTATGTACCCGTCGCCTGAGTTCTTTTTTGTGACCTCATTATCTCCGTCAATAATGTTTCCTGTAGGAGCCCTTACAATCATCTTGCTGATATCCGTGTAAAAGTATGCAACTTGGGATTTGAAATCTTGGAATCCCGTTTTTAATCCCATTTCATAGGTGATAAATTCTTCAGGGTCCAGGTTCGGGGCCGGTGTCTCGATCTCGTTGCTCCTTGCCGTATCAAGCCTGGTCAAGTCAGACAGGTTAGGCGCCCTGAAGGCTTGTGACACGCCGGCAAATATGTTGTAATGATCTTCCTGATCCAGGTGATAGATGGCGCGAATACTGCCTACCAGGTTGTCCCAGTGGTCGGAAATGGAGATTTTATCACCCGTCACAGAATCTTTTACATCATTGGCATCAACACCGCTGTAAGTGTACCTGGAGCCAAGGATCAGATCAAAGGAATCATACAAGGAGATGTCGTCCTGCAGAAATATACCCAGTAAATCATAGGATGCGTCATCTGCGACAGGCCCCTGTATTTCGCTACTGGAAAATGATCCGTCGGCACGGTAGTTTTTCTTAAAAGAATCCACTGCATCGCGGTAGTATTCCATACCATAAGTCCACATCCCGAATGGGCTCTGTGTATCAATCTGCGTCAATACCCCTACTGTGCCCACCTCAAGGCCCTGGCGGTCAGATGAATTGTTGCTTTTGACACGTTCTTCCACCTCTTGCTGATTTTGATAAGAAAGGCTGAGTTTGAGCACATCAACAATTGGACCAATATTTTTGCCCTGATATTGGACATAGGTAAGGTCCCGATCCTGGCCCAGCACACGGCTTTTTTCACTGCCATGCGTGGTCCCGCGCCAGGTTCCTCCGTAAATGGTCTTGTGCGTCCGCCAGGCATCATCCTGATCAACATGCTGGTGGGCAAGGACGAGACCGGAATCAGCATTGAACCGGTATTCGACCTTTGCATCACCATCCCATTCATCATAACCGGTCTTGGGTTGTTTGCCGACGTGGTCTCCACCCTCGATGTCACCGAAATCTTTATAAGAGTAACCCAGTATCCAACCGAAGTCCTTTTCGTAGGTTCCTCCGACTTCGCCCCTTGCCGTGTATGAGTCTTCGGCATCCGCACAGCGTCCGTAAAGCCTTCCATTGGTTTTATACCCTTTATCTGCATACCTGGGCCGGACTGTCAACGCATTTACCGTTCCGCCCACGGCATCGCTTCCAAATAATACAGATCCAGGGCCTTTTATGATTTCGATGCTGTCAATGGAAAGCGGGTCAACCGTATTCCAATACTGGTTTGGTCCGTCACGGAACACAGAGTTGTTTAGACGAATACCATCAATCAAAAACAGGGTCCTGAAACCAGTAAAGCCCCTGATATATGGTGAGCCCTGGCCGTAGGCAGTCTTCTGGACCATTATGCCAGGGATTTCTTTTAAGGAGTCCGGTACAGTGCGAGACATCTTTTCGTCTTGTAATGTCTTGGATGAAATACTATAGACCGCGTTTGGGATGTATAGCGGATTTTTCTCTGTCCTTGTTGCGGTCACGTATATTTCTCCTAGAAGGTTAATGTCAGTCTGTTCAGACCAGGAATAGTCCGGGCAGGCCAAAAAGATAAAAATGAATATTGTGTAATACCTTAAATTTAATAGAAACATCGAGAACCCTGAGTTTATCATATGGTTGCCTCCTAAACTCTTAACTGCTCAGGTTGGTATTGCACTTCCGCTGAAATCCACGGTCCTGTTATTCTATTGGTTGAAATCCCAAAGAAAAAATGCAGGGGCGATGCAGATTACCAAGCCACTAAATATATGGGGGATACGGAATATGCAGGCCATATAACCTGCATATTCCGTAAAGGGGAATAATTCACGGGGGAACGTGAATATATTTCAATTGTCTTTAGCTGATGCAAAAGGTCTGCCAATTTAAAGAAATGAGATGAGAAATAAAAAAGGTCATTATTCAGCAGGTTAAATGGGGTCGGATGATCATGTAAGCCGACCATGCCATTAAAATGACATATCTTGGCCACTATCTGTACAAAAAATACCATTCTGGAAGATATAAGCCGTTGTGCAAGACTCAGGCACTGTAGTCCTTTATCTTCTTGCGAAGTGTAGATCGGTGTATGCCGAGGAGTTGCGCCGCATGCATCTGATTACCCCGGGTTTGCCTGAGCGCTTCATGTATGAGGGTCTTTTCCACAGCACCAACGGCCTGGTCGAAAATGGATACCCCAATACTGGGCGAGGTAAGAAAGTCAGTAAAAAATAATCTGGTAATACCCTCCAGCCTCTGGAGAGATGTCATATCAACCGGCCTGTCCACATCTGCTCTTAAGTCAAAAAGGTGTTCCGCCAGGACATCGTCTCTTGAAAGGATCATGGCGCGTTTGATCTGATTTTCCAATTCCCTTACGTTTCCCGGCCAGTCGTATGCGATCAGGTGTTTCATAGCATCTTCCGTTACGCCCTTTACATGTTTTGCCATATCCATATTTGACTTGCTTATGAAATATCTTATCAATTCCGGTACGTCTTCCCTTCGTTCTCTCAAAGGAGGAAGATGGACATGGATAAGGTGGAGACGATAGAAGAGGTCTCGCCTGAAGCGTCCGGTTGAGACTTCTTCCTGGAGGTTCTTGTTTGTTGCTGCAATTATTCTGGCCTCGGTCTGTACTGACTTGTTTCCTCCTATCCTTTCAAAGGTCCTTTCCTGTAAGACGCGGAGGAGTTTCACCTGAAGGGAAAACTGCAGGTCTCCTATTTCATCAAGGAATATGGTGCCGCCATCAGCGACCTCGAATTTTCCCTGTCTCTGTGTATCAGCGCCGGTAAAAGCGCCTTTTTCATAGCCGAACATTTCGGCCTCAAGGAGATTTTCAGGCATTGCCCCGCAATTTACTGCAACAAATGGCTTGTTGCTTTTGGGGCTGTTGTCGTGAATGGCCCTTGCAACCAGTTCCTTTCCAACGCCGCTTTCACCTGTGATCAGCACCGTGATATTCTGTGTGGTAAGGAGCCCTATCATTTTGAAGATATCCTGCATTGCAGGACCTTTTCCCACCATCTGCCCGCTGGTTAAGATATAATCGCGGCTTGAGGCATTAGTCTCCGCCATTTCAATGGATCTTTTCCCGGCAAGAATCCTTTGGATCAGCTGCCGGACCTTGTCGAGATCTATCGGTTTTGTCAGATATTCATATGCCCCCAGTTGCATGGCCTTTATCGCCACATCCATGGCGCCAAAGGCGGTCATAAAGACAACCGGGATTGCCGGAGCGTCTTTCCTTAACTCCTTCAGGAGATCCAGGCCGTCTTTGCCTGCTCCCAAGCGATAGTCTAAAAAAACAATATCGGGCTGATCATTATGTATCAGATCAAGGCCTACATCCGCGTCCTGGGCAAGAAGGGGCATGTGGCCTTCGTCTTTAAGGAACTGTTCAAATGCAAAGCGGATCATCTGTTCGTCATCAATTACAAGTATCTTATTCATGGTATTGGTCGTCCAAATGTGCAACCCGGTGTGGTCGCGATTATGCACGGGCAATCACGGGGGATTGTCCCTGCATGTGTAAGATTATACGTGCGCGCATTCCACCTTCCGCTCTTGCCTTAAGGGTAAGAGTTCCCCCATGCTGCTCAATGATCTTGCGGCTCATGCTCAGACCCAAACCCATTCCCTCAGGCTTTGTGGTGAAGAATGGCTGAAATAGTTGCTCTGTGTCTTCAGAAGTGATTGACGGGCCTGAATCATCAACCAGTATCTCAATAGACCCATTGTTGATTATAGCGGTGGAAACCATGATAATCCCTCCCTTTGGCATGGCCTCCTTGGCGTTCAGAATCAGATTCCACACTACCTGTTTGATCTTTTCTTCATCAATAAAGACCTCAGGGAGTCCTTTAAAAAGATTTTGCTCTATTGCAATCTTTTGAGCGGTCAGACCTTCACCAGCAACCTTTATAACATCATCTATCTGGCGGTTTAAATCACTGAGTTTCCTTTGAAGCTCACCAGGGTTTATGCGTGCGACCATCTGCTGGATGATCCTATCGAGCCTGTCAATTTCAGTTACCATTGACCCTAACATCCCATGGGTCTCAGGTTGATCTTTAAGACGGTTTTGAAGCACCTGTCCAAGCATTCTTATACTTGTTAAAGGATTTCTGATCTCATGGGTAAGCCCTGCAATCATCTGACCTGCTGTGGCCATTTTTTCGGATTCAACCAGCTTTTTTTCAAATGCCTTTAGCCTGTCTACCATTAGATTGAATGATCTTGCGAGGCTTCCGATTTCATCCCTGCTGTCAATATTCGCCTTTTGACTGAAATCCCCTTCTGACACTGTAGTTGTGAACTTAACCAGTTCTTCGACCGGTGCGGTAATGGTTCGTGCGATTATAAACCCTGCCACGGTCATAGCAATAATACCTAAGAAGGTGATTATCCCTATCCCGATAATGATCCTCCCCTTGAGATGATCCGCTTCGTGTATGGGGGTCCACAAAGATAAAAAACTTGGGCCATGTCCGGGTAGGCTTATGGGACTGATAAGCGTTTTATATCTTATGCCTGTGAGTTCTGTGTCCTTTTCAACCGATGAGGCGCTAGGTTCAATTGAGCGGAAATCTTTAATATGTTTTTCAATAGTTGAAAGTTGAAGGTTGAAGGTTGAAAGAAAAATTTTTCCTTTTAAATCAAATAAAACTATCTCAATATTTATCGCTTCCTTTAACTTTCCGAGAACCACAGGATTCAATACATATCCTGACTTTGTAAGGATGCTTGCCACCTGCTTCATCTGTGTTTCGAGATTCTGATCTATATAGCGGGTTATAAAATATGCAGAGCACAACCATGACAATATGGTTGTTAAACCAAAAAGGAGTGTGAATGGGAATATGATGCGAAAGAGGATACGTTTAGATCTGAAGATGAACACATTCGATTTCCTTCTCGTACATTTCTACATCTCCCTGCTGCGCCTTTGAACCATGGTTCAAAATGTATCACAGGGATCATTTGGAGAGAGGGGGCAAAACGATTATGCCCCCACGACATTGGCAACTGTGTCAGGATACTGCTGATTTCAGAGATTCAATCCCGATGCGATCTATCATTTTTCCAAGTCGCTCCCCTTTTTTGGCATTTGTCTTATAAAATTCAACAACCTTTTTGGCTTTCTCCATCGCCTGATCATCATTGAGGCCCGTCAACAATACATCTGCTATGCGCGGGCTTGCCCCCACATTTCCTCCTGCAACCAGTTTCCAGCCATCCGACTCGCCTATCAGGCCTATATCCCTTACCCACGATTCGGCACAGGAAAGCTTGCAGCCTGAAACTGCGATCTTGAATTTGCCCGGAAGCTCATAGCCGTGATACAGGACATCGAGCTTCATACCCATGGTCAGGGAATCCTTTTTGCCGATGGAACAAAAGGTGGTTCCAGGGCAGGCCCGGATACTACGAACACAAAGGCCCACTGCAGCGCCTTTATCCATTCCCAGTTCCTGCCAGACCTTATCAATATCCTCCTCCTTGAGGCCGACTATGGCGATTCTTGTTGCGCCGGTAATCTTCATGGCCTGTGCATTATATTTTTCAGCCACATCCGCCAGTTTTCTTAACAGCTCAGGGGTCACAACCCCACAGGGTATATGAGGTGCAATAGCATAGGTGTTTTTATCCCTTTGAGGGATCGCTCCCTTCTCACCGAGTTTTAGCATTCGTATCCTCCTTAATCTTAAACAATTGTTCTAGCATTGATCATAAATATCCACAGGTGCGAGTCAACAAAAACCCTTGATTGCATTCAAATCAAATTGGCAAGAAAAAGTCAATAACTTAGAGATACTATTATAATATTCTTGAAAACCCTTTACTTATTAAATGTCTCATAATAGTCTTTTGTTTCGTCATGCCGGACTTGGAGACTGTGTCGTAATTAAGTATACAATTTGTTCTTTGACAATAAAATAGAAGAAAAAGGTGAAGAGTCGATAAAAAGATGTTT
>LT984854.1:1547686-1555954 GCA_900258555.1 uncultured Desulfobacterium sp.
CATCCGATATCTTTTTCGGCTTTGAGTTTCAGCTAATTTCTAATATTTTTTTAAAAGAACATTTGAAGTTTGCATTCTAAAAACTTTATTACGACACAGTCTCTTGATCCGGCATCCAGAAAACACTGGATTCCGGCCTTCGCCGGAATGACTGTGCGTCTGTACCATTATGATGCTGTTAATACTTTTACTGCCGATCATAAAAAAGTATTAAGGCACTTGAAACTCACCTTTATTTGTTATAACTTATCATAAAAGACGGTTTCAATGAAGTTATAAGGTGAGGATTTCAATAAGATATAATTTGATCAACCTGTGTAATAGAGACCGATTCAAGACGTAATTTTTTCCATTTATCCAATCAGGCACCCTGAAGGACGGCAATGAAAACAGGTATTATCAAAATGCCGATATCAAGCCCTCCAAAGAGGGTAACATCTTTCCGCCCATCCACCCTAAGCAGTTACAGCCCGTCTTGATGAAAGGAGATCATATGAAATCAATAGAGCAGATTATTGATGATCAGGTAAGAAAGTGGGAGCTAAAACGTTCTGAGGAAGGCAGAGAAAAGATAATGAAGCCGCTAATCACCCTGTCGAGAGAACCTGGAAGCGGGGGAGGTATTATCGGAAAGACGATTGCCGAACAACTTGTGCTGGACTATTTCCACAACGAGATAATCCAGAAGATGGCAGAGAGCGCCAGCATCAGCGAGAGGCTATTAAAGACACTGGATGAAAAAGGCCTCTCTGTACTGGACGACTGGATATCAACCCTGGTCAATGAGAGACATCTGTGGCCGGACCAATATCTGAGGCATCTTTTGAAGGTAGTTGGCGCCATCGGCAGGCATGGCGGGGCGGTAATAGTCGGTCGCGGCGCTTCCTTTATACTTCCGCCTGAGACGAATTTAAGAGTCCGTGTTGTTGCGCCGTTAGAGACAAGGGTTAATAATGTTGTGCGTGACTTTGGTGTGTCTTACGATGAGGCGAAGCGTCATGTCCTTAAAACTGAATCTGACCGAAGGGCATTTGTAAGAAAATATTTTCATGAGGATATAGGGGCTGTTGTTAATTATGACCTTATTATCAACACCGGGAAGCTTAGTATAAGTGATGCCGTGGAGGCCATTAAAGGGGCATTGAAGAAATAACCCTCAGAACGGTTCTGCTAACCGATTAGTACAAGGAGGAGCATTATGGAAAAAAAAGTTTTATTGGCTATTGATGACTCTGAAAACGCTATGAGGGCGGTGGACTCTGTTGCTCGCACCTTTACACATGATCACAGAATAACCCTTTTCAGCGTTATTCAGGATACGGCTGTTATATGCGATATGTACAGTCCGGAACTAACCCCGTATTTTATGTCTGAAAAAAATGCGTTTTGCGCGCTTGAAACCAAAAAGAGGGAGTTGCTTAATCAGGCGCAGGAAAAGGCCAGGAATATACTTTTGGGTGCAGGCTTTGAGGAGAAAAATATAAGATCAAAGGTTGAAACATGCAGAAAGGGGGTAGCCAGGGATATCATTGAAGAATCAAAATCAGGGTATGATATAGTGGTGTTAGGAAGGCGGGGATTGTCTGGTATAAAGGAATTTTTTCTAGGTAGTGTCTCCAACAAGGTTGTTACGGCGGTAAAGGATGCGGCTGTTTTAGTGGTTGGTTAGGAGCTTGTCTGATGAAGAGACCAGTTAAACTGGTTCTCAAGGCATGGACAAGGGGTCGATTTCATCATCGACCCGGCAAAGTTCAATCTAAATTAAGGAGGAATACCGATGATAAAGATTGATCCAAATTTTCATCCCCCGGTCCTTTTAATAAGGCTGTTGATACAAGGTTGACCAGTCCCCATATGCCGGATGCTGAAAAATATTCCTCTATTGAGCGGTCAAATAATACATCTATTCTGGTCTCAAATTCATCATCCCCCTGCCAGAAGAGATAATAAAGGGGAACCCTTGGAAAGGGCAGAAGCATGTATGCGGCATCAGCCATTTTTACAGGGCTTCCTCCCAGATATTCCGCCGCCTTTTTGAATCCGTCAATATCATTTGCGTAACGCTCCAGTAACGCCTCTACATTGAGGTCATGAAGGCCTACAAAAAAATGTGCCTCTTTCAGGTCGTTCTTACTGACTATTTCTTTCCCCAACGGGTGAAAAGAACTTACCCTGTTGAGGTACACAAGCGTTATCAACTCGAGCAGGGGGTCGTCTGTCTTTAGCCATTGCCTGTTTTTGAGCCTTTTGATGCATCTGCCCATGATATCCACCAGGATGTCCTCACGGAGGGATCGTATTATCAGTCCATCAGAGGCATAAGGGTTGCCGAGGGTGAGATTTGAAAGGACATTTATGTCTTTTGTTTTGAGAGCTTCCCAATATTCGTCCGGCACTTTTACCCTGTTGCCGTGTGTATCAAAGGCTGGGGGCACTTCCCTTAGTCTTCTCTCCTGCATCTCAAGAAAACCCTTGCCGAAAGGGTAGGGGCCTAGGCTGAAGTTTTCGCAGGGAAAGGAATTGCAGTCCCTCATACAATATTCTTTATTATTCAGGCATGCACATGCGAGAATTGTACAGCTTCCACCAAAGGCCTTTTTCTGTGCCTCAAGCTTTTTTTTTGCCTCAACACTCCTCCCGGAACCGCAGGATGAGCAGATCCTGAGGAGTCTAAGTTTACATACATCACAATTTATACCGCAAGCGCCAGTTGGCATGACATCCTATAGTACAAAAATGGAAGTTGTGTTTTGATCCGCTTATCCCAGGATTATTAAGGTGCAATAAAAATTTGAAAAAATCAAGAAATGGAGCTGGTGCCGGCCCTGTCACTGAATGGGGTTGCCTTTATAAAAATGCAAACTCATTGACTGAGGTAGATCTCGTTTGATAGAAGGAGATCGGAGATTTTTACTGAAATATTAAGGAGAATTCCTTTGGAATTAACGGCCATAAAGGGTTTTAAGGACATCCTCCCCGATGAAGTCGGGCACTGGCAGAGACTTGAATCAATCGCCAGGAGCCTGTTGGGGTCCTATGGTTTTCAAGAGATAAAGACACCTGTCATGGAATATATGGAGCTTTTCAGCCGGGGTATCGGCCAGGAGACCGATATTGTCTCAAAGGAGATGTATACTCTCCACGACAGTAGGGGCAGGGGCATGACCTTGCGGCCTGAGGCGACTGCCTCTGTGGTCAGGGCCTATGTTCAGCACCGGTTGGACCAAAAAGGGCCGATTCAAAAGCTCTTCAGCATCGGGCCTATGTTCAGGCATGAACGGCCTCAGAAGGGCAGGTTCAGGCAGTTTCACCAGATAAATGCGGAGATGTTCGGCGATGCCGGCCCTAAGAGTGATGCGGATATTATCGTCATGGCCGTGCATCTCTTTGAGATGATAGGGATAAGTGATCTTACCCTCAACCTTAATTCCCTCGGCTGCCCGGAGTGCAGGCCCAGGTTCAGGGAGGAGTTGAGCTGCTATCTCAAAGATTTGTCCGGTTCCCTTTGCCCTGATTGTCAGAGGAGGGCGGTGACCAACCCGTTGAGGGTCTTTGACTGTAAGGTGGAGTCATGCGGCAACGCGGTCATAAATGCTCCTTCAGTGGTCGAATTTTTATGCGGGGCATGCGTGGATCATTTTGAATCTCTAAAGGAATATCTTGGGGATGCCGGTGTAGAATTTACATTGAATCACCGTCTGGTAAGGGGACTTGACTATTACAACAGGACTACATTTGAGATCCAGACCAACAGGCTGGGCGCCCAGAATGCAGTGGCAGGCGGCGGCAGATACGACGGGCTCGTAAGACTCCTGTCCGGGCCTGACCAGCCCGCAATCGGCTTTGCAGTCGGAATGGAACGGGTGATTGCACTTCTGGAGGAGGGCGGCCGATCAGAGACAAAGACTCCAGGGCTTTTTATCGCCGGCATGGGTGATGAGGCTGAAAGGCTGTGTTTTAAGTGGGCTGCAGAGCTCAGGCGGTCCGGCATCTGGGTTGAGATGGATTATGCCCAAAGGGGGCTGAAATCCCAGATGAAAAAGGCAGGACGAATAGGCGCCAGAAAGGTCCTTATAATCGGCGGGGATGAACTGGCAAGGGGTAAGGCCCTGCTTAAGGATATGGATGCAAAGGAACAACATGAGATAGAAATCAACAATATCATCGAAATCTTAAAAAAGGTTCTTAATAAAAATGACTGATTTTGACAATCTTATAATTGACTCCATAGGAGATCTTAAGAGGACCCATGACTGTGGGGCCTTGACCTTGAAAGACACCGGCTCTGAGGCGGTACTGATGGGCTGGGTGAATACCAGGCGGGACCTTGGAAGCCTGATATTTATTGACCTGCGCGACAGGGGCGGAATTACCCAGGTTGTATTTGACCCTCTTGTGTCGGGGGAGGCCCACGAAAAGGCCCAGGTGTTGAGAAACGAATGGGTTGTTGCAGTAAAAGGAGTTGTAGAAAAACGGCTTCAGGAAAATCCGGACCTTTCCACCGGACAGATCGAGTTGAAAGTAAGCCAAGTCAAGATACTTAACCGCACTGAGACGCCGCCCTTTCAGGTTGACGGCGCAGTTGACGCATCAGAGACCCTGCGACTCAAATACAGATACCTTGAACTGAGAAGGCCTCAGGTATTTAGTGCATTTTTTAAACGCCACATGATCGCCTCCTCCATAAGGCAATATCTGAACAATGAGGGCTTCATAGAGGTAGAAACTCCGTTCCTAACAAAGAGCACACCCGAGGGCGCAAGGGACTATCTTGTGCCCAGCAGAGTTAACAAGGGCATGTGTTACGCGCTTCCCCAGTCCCCTCAGCTCTTTAAACAGTTGCTCATGGTTGCAGGTTTTGACCGCTATTATCAGATCGTTCGGTGTTTCAGGGACGAAGACCTGAGATCCGACCGTCAGCCGGAATTCACTCAGGTAGATCTTGAAATGTCCTTTGTGGATGAAGAGGGGGTAATGGCCATATTTGAGGGTATGATGCAAAAGATCTTCCGCGAGATCCTGGCCCACGAAGTTGCACTGCCCATTAAACGGATTTCCTATCATGAGGCCATGGACCGATTCGGCACTGACAGGCCTGATATGCGCTTTGGTATGGAGATTAAAGATGTCAGCGACATAGCAGCCAAATCGGATTTTAAGATCTTTAAAGGTGCTTTGGAGTCCGGAGGCAAGGTAAAGGCGATAAACGTAAAAAACGGTGGGGGCTATTTTTCAAGGAAGAAGATAGATGAACTTTCCTCATTTGTTGCTGGTCACGGGGCTAAGGGGCTTGCCTGGATAAAGGTCACTGAGGACGGATGGCAGTCGTCATTAGATAAGTTTTTCGGTCCGGAAGACAAGGCATTACTGGTCAGCAGACTTGAGTCGGGCCCCGGTGATACCATATTAATCGCAGCGGACAGGGAAAAGGTCGTAAATGATGCACTTGGCGCCCTCAGGATAGAAGTGGCGCGCAGGCTTGACCTGATAGGCGGGGGATACTCTTTTGTCTGGATAACAAGGTTCCCGCTTCTTGAGTATAACGAGACAGAAAAAAGATTGGAGGCGGTCCATCACCCTTTTACATCTCCCCTGGAAGAAGACCTCCAATACCTGGACGACCACCCGGATAAGGTAAGGGCAAGGGCCTACGACCTGGTCTTAAATGGTGCTGAAATCGGCGGGGGAAGTGTGAGGATACACAATACCGCTTTGCAGGAGAGGATATTCAGGATACTGGGTATCTCGCAGGAAGAGGCCCTTATAAAGTTCGGGTTTTTGCTTGAGGCACTAAAATACGGTGCTCCCCCCCATGCAGGCATGGCTATAGGCTTTGACCGCCTGGTGGCTATAATGGCGGGCGTAAGTTCAATCAGGGAGGTCATTGCATTTCCCAAGACAACCAGCGCAACATGTCTTTTGACTGACGCGCCATCGAGAGTTGATGAGGCACAACTCAGGGAACTTGGATTAAGGCCAGATATGCTATAAACTCGTCTCTGTTTTCTCAGGATCAAATATTTTTATCTACATGTCTTATATCATTTCAGGCCTGAACTGAGAACCCTGAACTTCCTCTCAATTATCCCCCCTCAGCATCTCCACAACCCCATCGTCAAAATCATAACGGCCGCCTTCTATTACGAGTTCGCCCTTTTTGACCTTCTCTTCAAGGATAGGGGCGGATGTCTTCAATTGTCGGACTACCATTATCGCATTAATCCTTACCGCATTATCAACCAGATCGCCAGAAAGTCCCTTTGCCTTATCCACAGCAGGCTGAATGGCGCCTGTCAGAGCACCAATGTGACCTGGGGCTTCGCCGCCCTTGACAGTCGCCTCAACAGCACCGCACTTTTCATGGCCAAGGACCATGATGTAACCCACACCAAGGTGTTCCACTGCGTATTCAATGCTTCCAAGCGCTGCATCGTTTACGATGTTTCCCGCAAGTCGGATAACGAAAATATCGCCAAGCCCCTGATCAAAAAGCACCTCGGGAGGCACCCTGGAATCAGAACAGGATATGACTACAGCAAAGGGGTGCTGTCCATTTGACACTTCCTGACGGCGTTCACTTGTTTGGTTCGGGTGGGTCATTTGTGCGCCGACATATCTCTTATTGCCGTCAAGCAACCGCTGCCTTGCATCCTTGGCGTTAACAGTTGAGCCCTCACCAGAAAAAACAACTCCGCTGCTCAAGATAATTATCATCGCAATCAGTAATTCCAAAGTTCTTTTCATTTTCTCCTCCCACGTATTGGAGACACCGCCACATGGCAGTCTCAATGGCAAGGCTACCGCAGACCAGCATGGTGGCCTGACGGAAAAATTCATTTTTATCCAGAGTCATGGGTTTAATATCTGTTGGATCAGCAATAAGGTTCCTTGATATTTCATAGTTATCAAGGTCGCCCATGAAATGTCAAGGCTGTTCCGCTAAATACCACGGATCGAAACGGCTATGCCATTTTAACCCTTTGTATTAATGGCAAATAATGTTTGGCACAATATGTGCTCAAAACAAAATATGATGATCTCGTAAAAGGTCAGAAATAGTTTTACTCGATTTTAGGTTTTAGGTATTATGTTTTAACAGGTCAAAATCAAAATACAATTAAAACATAAAACTCAACACCTAAAACCTGATGAATGCGACTTTTTGCAAATTCATCAAGTATGCGCCAATTCTAAAAGGAGTCATGCCCATGCTTCGTCTACCAAAATTTGAATATATGGCACCCCCGACACTGGATGAAGCCATATCTTTACTCGAATTTCAGAGGGGAGGGGTGAAAATATTAGCGGGCGGAACAGATCTGTTACCCTGCTTAAAGGATCGTCTGTTAACCCCTGCATACGTAATGGATCTTCGCAGGGTGGGCGGTTTGACCTCGATCGAGAAAGCCCCCGGGAATGAGATAAGGATAGGCGCACTTTGCAGCATGACCGCTATTGAAGAATCATCGTTACTCAAAAAACGATTTGCCGGATTAACAGATGCGGCATCATTGGTTGGTGGGCCTGCCATTCGGAATATGGGGACCATTGGTGGAAACATCGCCATTGACACCAGATGCTGGTATTTCAACCAATCCCATTTGTGGAGAAAATCCATTGAGCAATGTTTAAAGCTGGGTGGTGCCGTATGCCATGTGGTCAAGGGTGCCAAGAGGTGCCACGCCTGCTTTGTGGCCGATACAGTACCAGCCCTGATATCCTTAAATGCCGATATCATTGTCAGGGACAGCGGCGGCGAAAGGCGGCATCTTTTAAAGGAAATCTACACCAATGATGGAAAAAATCCAAACAAGCTGAAACCCCATGACATTATTACACAGATATGCATACCCATGCCGGATGGAGCGAGCGGCAGCGCCTATAAAAAATTGATGCTTCGTGGGGCCATTGATTTTCCATTAGTGTCGTCTGCTGTATATGTGTGCATGGATGGTGATGCGATCGCAGACGTGAAGATTGTCTTGGGCGCTGTAGACTCTGGTCCCATTGAAATCACAGAGGCGGAGAATCTCTTGAGAGGAAATACTGTCAATGATGATTTAATCCGTAAAGCAGGTTATATGGCGCAACAGGCGGCCCGTCCAGTGGCCAATAGAGGAAGCAGTCCGTCTTATCGAAAAAAAATGGCGGGTGTATTCACCCGGAGGGCATTAAAAGAGGCCATAGCCAGGGCAAAGGCAAATTGTGTCTGAACGAAAAAAATTTTCAGACACAATTGTGAATTTCTAATTTTGCCGCATCGCACAT
>LT984854.1:1557680-1602048 GCA_900258555.1 uncultured Desulfobacterium sp.
AAAAGCAAGAAGGGGAGCCGATTCCTGATGATAGTCGATTTGAAATCGACCCCTCATAAAACCCCTCGACTTATAGTCGAGGGTGGTTTAGTTTTGAATTAATTTTGAATTAAAAAGGAATCATCTTTTACATATTATCAATACTAGCCCCGAATCTAAAAACAATTTTTGCTGTTTCCGCTCTGGTATTACATTACCAAGGAGATTAAGTAACATGAAAAAAAAGTTTATATCCCTTATGGTGAATGGTGAATCGTATGATGTCGCTGTCCATCCCCATCAGACACTCCTTGAAGTCCTTCGTGAGCAACTGGGCCTTACAGGTACTAAGGAAGGTTGCGGTAAAGGCGCGTGCGGGGCCTGCACAGTTTTGATAGACGGTGAGGCGACGTTGGCCTGTCTGACGCTGGTATTATCTGTTGAAGGAAAGAGTATTATTACTGTAGAAGGCCTGGCAAGGGCACAGGAATTGACACCGCTGCAAGAGTCATTTGTAGAGCATGGTGCTATACAGTGCGGATTTTGCACACCAGGAATGTTAATGGCCTCAACCGCCCTGCTTTCAAAAAACCCTCAGCCGGACGAGGGGGCTGTTCAGAGGGCAATTTCCGGAAACCTGTGCCGCTGTACAGGATATGTAAAGATCGTTGAAGCAGTGGTTTCAGCAACTAAGGCAACGTAATAGATATCGGACGATTTTTATTGATTGTTGGCCAATGGCATTAACTTAACGATTCTTAATAAGCCAGAGAATTTGAACCGCAGAATATCGAACAAGGAATGTCGAATGTCGAAGTAATGAATCACCTTTTTTTCTTGAGCCCTTACTTCTTCATTCGTAATTCCTTGTTCGATATTGGATATTCCCTTGAATTAATGACATTGAATTTTATGCAGCAGAGGAGCGACGATATCACATGGGCAAACCAGATTATTCAGTAATCGGCAAGAGAAAGCCAAGGATAGACGCCGTAGCAAAAGTAACAGGCGAGGCAACGTATACAGATGACATGTCATTTCCAGGGATGCTGTATGCGAAGATTCTCCGAAGTCCCCATGCCCATGCGCGTATTGTCCATATTGACACCGGCCGTGCTGAACGTCTTCCCGGGGTAAGGGCGGTAGTAACCGGAAAAGACACGCCGGGCATTGCTTATGGGGCGGTGGATACAGAAAGATATCTTCCCCCTCATATGGCAGGACAAGTCCCTGTTTACCCTAATGACAAACATCCGCTTGCCATGGAAAAGGTGCGTTACATCGGCGATGAGGTTGCGGCCGTTGCAGCAGTTGATGAGGCAACGGCCATTGAGGCACTGGAATTGATTGATGTAGTATATGAGACATTGCCCGCTGTCTTTGATCCTGTAACGGCAATGGCAGATGATGCACCTAAGATCCATGACTTCGCCGAAAAAAATATCTGCAACAAGATCTACTGGGATTTTGGCGATGTGGAAAAGGGTTTTGATAAGGCTGATCATATACGTGAAGACCGGTTTACCACTGGTCCAGTAACACATACGCCCCTCGAGCCCAGGGGATGCGTAGCGCTGTTTGACCAGTCCGGAAAGCTGACCGTGTGGACTTCAACCCAGTCGCCCTATATTCGGAGGCAGCAGTTGTCAAAGGCCCTGAATATGTCCGAAAGCAGTATCAGGGTCATCACCCCCTGTGTTGGCGGCGGATTCGGGGGGAAGGTCTGTTTTTGCGAACCGGATTTTCACGCGGCCCTGCTTTCACGCATAACCAGAAAACCTGTTAAGATCACCTATACGCGAGAAGAGGAATTCATTGCCACATCCAGGCGACATCCCATGATTATTGAGCTGAAAACAGGAGTCACAAAAGACGGCAGCCTCACGGCCATCCAGTGCCATATCATCGCTGACGGCGGCGCATATACACACACTGGCCCTGTGGTGATGTACCTGGCCGGCGCATTTCTGGCAACCGCCTACCGTTTGCCCAATATCAGGTTCAGCGGTTTAAGGGTATTTACCAACAATATGCCGTGTGGTCCCCAAAGGGGCCATGGCGCTGTCCAGCCACGATTTGCTGCTGAGTCTCAACTGGACATGATTGCAGAAGATTTGGGGATTGATCCTGCGGAGATCAGATTGAAAAATATCCTGCAGCCTGGAGATACCACAGCCAACAAATTTCTTGTAAGGACATGCGGGTTAAAAGAATGTATCGAATTAAGCTCAGAGCAGACCAATTGGAAACAACGTCGTGCAGCGCCTGTACCAGATAAAGGCATCGGCATTTCTGTAGGGGCGTTTATTTCCGGAATGGCCATTCCGCCCCATACCTCCAGTGGAGCTTTGGTAAAGCTGCATGAGGACGGGGCAGTAACACTGTTAACAGGGGTAACGGATATCGGTCAGGGCTCCGACACCATTCTGGCCCAGATCGTGGCCGACGAACTTGGTGTGGCCTTTGAAGATGTTCGGGTTATATCAAGTGATACAGAACTTACCCCTGTCCATGCAGGCAGTTATTCCAGCCGGGGTGCTTACTGGGGTGGTAAGGCGGTAAAGGCAGCGGCGCTGGATGCAAAAAGGCAGCTCTTTCAGGTGGCGGCCTCTTTGTTGGAAGCAAATCCGGATGATCTGGAGGCCCGTGACAGGATGATTTTTGTAAAAGGATCTCCAGACCGGGCAATCCCCACCAAAGGGGTCGTCCTGGCCAGTATGATGGAAAGCGACGGAAACCCCATTATGGGAAGGGGATTTTATAAGGCCAATGTAGATTATGTCAACTTTGAGACCGGAGAGGGAAACGTCACCGGGGCCTACAGCTTTGAATCTCAAATAGCGGAGGTTGATGTGGATTTCGAATCCGGAAAGGCCAGGCTTTTAAAAATGACCATCGGGCACGACACAGGCACAACGATCAATCCCATGTCCGTTGAGGGCCAGTTGGAAGGGTCAGTATCCATGGGCATGGGGCAGGCACTGTTTGAGGAATCCGTCAGTAGGGAAGGGCTTATAATGAACCCGTCTTTTGTTGAGTACGGACTTCATACGGCTATGGACATGGCAGATGTAGCTTGCATACTGGTGGACACGGAAAATCCCGATGACCCGTTTGAGCCCAAGGAGGCCGGAGAAGGCACACAAGTGGCCACGCCCTCAGCCATCGCTAATGCCATTTATAATGCAACCGGTGTAAGGATAAAAGAACTGCCCATAACCCGTGAAAAGATATTAAGGGAATTGAGGATAAGGCACATTAAAATTACATGCCAGGTGGGATCGTCCATAAGCATTTTTGTTTAGTATCCTTTCACACAACTTGAGCATATTGACCCGAGTCATGCCAATTAGAAGAATTAAGGGGTTTTGACTTATCCGTTCCGCCGGATTCCGCCTTTAGGGGTAAAGGCTGTAACAACGAGACCTACAACAGCAGCCGCCAGGGCAGCTACGAATACAGATTCGACAGCACCTGTGAGTGCCCCGCGCAACGTTGCATCTGCTGCGGCTGCACTGGTGCTAAAAGGCTTCATCAGATCTTGCAGCGACATTACCTCCGGATGTACTCCAGCCGCCTTTAAATTTGCGGCCAGTCTTACACTTAGGATCAGGCCCATGACGCTTACGCCCAAAGCGCCCCCGATTACGCGCGAAAACTGAAGGGTCGCCGTAGCCGTGCCAAGCTTATTGCGATCAACACTGTTTTGAATGGCAATCATAAAGGCCGGTACAGTCAGTCCCATGCCGACACCCATTAAAACCATGTTAAGCATTACTCGTATAATGGATGTGTCAGTGGTAACAAGGGACATGAATAGTGCGCCCAGTGTGAGCAAGACCATACCAACCAGGACAATCGTTCGATAGCTATAATGCAATAGGAGCCTGGTGCCTATGACGCTTGAAAAGACCCATCCCAGCATTTGCGGGGTCAAGGCGCTGCCGGCGACTGTGGCGCTCTTTTCCAGTGATAATTGCACAAACAGGGGCACAAAGGAAGTACTGCCAAACAGGACCCAACCGGCGAGTATGCCGTGAGCAATTCCTACTGCAAAGAGACGCTCTCGAAACAGTGTCAGAGGCAAGATCGGGTCAGCCGCTGCTCGTTCGGCAACAACGAGTGCAATAAAGAGTATCGCGGATGAGATAAGCAATACCAGGCCTGAGAATGTTCCAAGCTGAAAGAGGCTGAGCAGTAGAACCACGACACCGGAGGTCAAAAGGACGGCTCCAAGGTAATCAATCCGCGGGTGTGCCTTTTTTTCATTCCCCTCTCGCAGGCCGGCCAATAACAGGATGCTTGCCAGACATCCCGGTAGCAGGTTGACATAGAAAACCCATCGCCAGGATAATTTATCCACCAGAAACCCGCCCAATAGCGGGCCGACTATCGAGGCAAAGCCCCAGACACCTGAAAAAAAACCCTGCATCCGAGCGCGCTCTTCAAAGGAAAACATATCGCCGATGATGATAAAGGAAAGTGGCATAAGTCCTCCTGCACCCATGCCTTGCAGGGTTCGAAAGCAAATCAGTTGATCCATGCTATGAGATTGACCGCTGAGCATTGATCCGGTAAGAAAGAGGGCCATAGCGATTAGAAAAATGGTTTTGCGGCCATAGGTATCTGAAAATTTGCCATATATCGGTATAGTTGTAGTAGAGGCCACCATGTAAGCTGAAAAGACCCAGCTATATCTATTCAAACCGCCCAGTTGGTTTACGATAGTGGGCATGGCTGTTGCGACCACCGTCATTTCGATAGCAGACATAAACAGACTGAGCATAACACCGAGGGTGACAATGGCAACTTTACTGTCAGACATTTCTTTCATTAGATCAGGACAAATCTAAGGGTTATTAAAATCAATCAAAACAAAATATGTTACGCCGACAACCTGGGCCTGCTTCGGTATTCAGCCTACTCACCTGAGTAGTCAAATTAAAATTAAAGTTGAAATAAACTGGTCTGTCAATCTTGATGATCTCGTAAAAAGTCAAAAATCACCTTTTTACTCTTAATGGGTCTTGTGTCTTATCGCTGTTGAGGTCGGAAGGAAAAAGGAAGGAAATCTAAGGTAGAATCCCATGGCACAGCTTTCACAATCTATCTTATTCTTTATGTTTCTGAATGGCTTGAAAGGTGGAAGGCTTTCCACTGTCACAAACCCATCAAACGAAAAAAGAGCAAACCAGACATTTTCTAACTTGCTCTTATCATTCGTATTTCTGGTGGAGCTGATCGGGATCGAACCGACGACCTCATGACTGCCAGTCATGCGCTCTCCCAACTGAGCTACAGCCCCAAAATTTTTTTAACCTATCAGATGCTGAATGATAAAGTCAATATGCTATTGACATAGGTTTTAGGTTTTAATTATAATTTTTTGATTAAATGCCGGAGTGGTGAAACTGGTAGACGCGCTGGACTCAAAATCCAGTGGACCTTGCGTCCATGTCGGTTCGATTCCGACCTCCGGCACCAATAAATCTTAAGACAACCAAGAGGGGTTCACCATTCAGGTCAACCCCTCGATTATTTTAGGCTTGCTTATTATGAAGATAACAGACGCCGTAGTCAGTGAGACAATATACCTGGCACTTAAAGGACTTATACTTACAATCAGGCTTACACCTCACACAATAGCCATGACCGTTGGGAGAATCCTGGGCCTGCTTTTTTTTCTGGTCAGTCCGTACTACAGGAAAATGGTCGCTCTTCAGATGAAAGCCGCCTTGGGACCTGTTTACAACAAAAAACTCCTTTTTAAGGCCTTCCTTCACTTCGGCATTCTACCTATTGAGATGATAAAATTCGTCTACCTTGATGATGCTGAAGTAAAAAAGAGGCTGGTTGTGCATGGCACAGAGAATGTGGAAGCGGCGCTTAAAACAGGCAGGCCCATCATGGTCATAACCGGCCATATAGGCAATTGGGAGATCCTTCCCAATATTACCAGATACATAGGCGGAAAGATTCATATTGTAATGGACATCAGGAGAGACCCGAAACAAGAGGGCATTATAACCGATATCCGCTCGCACATCCCCGATATTGTCATTCTCCCCCCAAAAGGAGGTGTGATTTCAATGTTAATCGGGGCACTCAAGGAGGGAAAGCGCGTCGGAATGATGGTTGATCAGAGGCACATGCGCAAGTACGGGCTGGTTTGCGATTTCCTGGGAATGCCTGCACCCACAACGCCGGCACCCGCATTTATCGCTCTAAAGGCGGATGCATTAATTCAGCCGGTCTTTATGAAGAGAAAAGCGGGGAAGATGTATTCCGTGTTTTTTGAAAAGCCGGTTGACCCCCGCGATTTTGGAGCATTTGACAAGAACATTGTAAGGTTGAGTGACGGCGCGAAAACAGAGGCCGTTCAAAGATTGAGTAATCATATACAATCTCTGGTAAGCTCTGTAATAATGGCCACCCCTGATCAGTGGCTTTGGCTGCATGGCCGATGGTTGAGGCGTAAGGACATGAGAGAAGTCATAAAAAAAGGACTTGATTTCAAAACAATTGTATCTGAGCAGGCTGAACAGATCAGGCGAGGGAAAATGCCTTCTGAGGATGAAAAATAAAATACCGTATGGAGACAATGATGGAATATCCGGTGCTGGATGTATTTTTTGATTATGTTTGACCCTGGTGCTACTTCATTACTGGACGTATTGATCGCCTTAAAAAGAATTATGAAATTGAGATAAGACTGGTCGCCTTTCCACTCAGGCCTGATACCCCTCAGGAGGGGACCAGCATTGAAAAAATAATGTTAGATCGAGGCGCTGATCCTGCTGTGGTACAGGCGCGGCTGGAGCAGGTTGCGAGTCTGGAGGGTCTGGCCTTTGGAAAGCGGTCAATGACTTTCAACAGCCGCCTGGCACAGGAGGTGGGAAAGTGGGCCGAATGCATGGGACGGGGAGAAGAGTTTCATAATGCTGTGTTTAAGGCATGTCTTGTGGAGGGAAAAAACATAGCCCTTGCCTCCACCTTATTGGATGTGGCCGTCTCAGCAGGGCTTTCCGAGGTAGAAACCGAAAAGGTGATAGAGAAAAGACAGTTCAAAGGACAGGTGGAATCGGATTGGTCACATTGTAAGATGATGAATGTTATAGTGGTTCCTACTCTGGCATTGGGAGATAAAACGCTTGCAGGTGCACATCCGTATGAAAAAATGGAAAGGTTTTTAAGAGATAATAATATAAGACATCGTAATATAACAGATAAAATATGCTGAAAAATAGAAATGGATTCAGTTCCCCCAGATATATTCCCAGAGTTCTTCCTGTTCCCGCAATATTTCTTCTTCAATTGAATAATTTCTGTTGAAGGCCTTCATCTTTCTTTCATTCGGATCGTATTTGTTTCCCTTGCTGTCAAAAAGAGTTTTACATACAGGGCACTTGAGACTTTTTTGCTCCTCATAACCGCTCTGCACCAGGACAGGATGCGTGGGGCAGGCAGGGCATCTTGGTTCAGTGCTGTTTCGCCCGGCATTATCTTTTGTCCACCACATGTGAAATTACCATGAAAAAGCAACAGGATTCAGTTCAGAAGTCTGATTTCAGTGTTTCTGTGCACAATGCCTTTATGAATGACAAGTTCTTTACCAGCACTTATCCCATCTTTCAATACAGATTTATCGTTTCTAATCGCTCTGCCTCTCACGGTTGATACCCTGGGATATTTATAATGAATATGTTCTTTAAGCTTAGCATCAAGGATAACCGTCATGCATTTGGTATTATGTGATTTTATTTTGCTAGATACATCTTGGTTCAGCTTTGAACGAAATCCTTCAATAATGCCCACCGCAAAATCGGTCATGCGGAAACGGTTGAGACGCCTCTTTCTGTTGTATTCCGTCCATTGGGAGGAAATGAAACGCCTGATAAAGTCATAAACATAACACGCGATTCTCACATTTGATCCTGTGCCGCTTATCTCAAGGACGCGACCCATGTTACCTTTTTCGAGGACATAGGAAGGGACCCAGATTCCGTAAACAAAATAAAAGTCCTGGAGCAGCCCTGCAAGATGATAGTCTTCCCTGAAATGTCGCAAGGCAGGGGTTCCGACAAACACGGTTATGATATCATGATTGTCATGGCTTTCAATCAGCTCGACATTATATTTTAAAATCAGCTCGTGGGCCTTGAGCATTGCTGCTTCGGCCTCAAACCGGTTTTGGCTCTGGGCCAGGGCTATCAGTTTTTTAACCCTTATCAGGATCTTGTCCTCTGATGTATAAGCAGATATCCTTTGATCAAGAAGGGCATAATTGCCTGAGGCCTTGGGATTGGCCCTCAACAGATGACACGCCTTTTTAAACTTTGGTCCATGCGGAGGCTCCAGACGGCCATCCAGCAATTGTTCGGTAAGCTGATGGGCCATTTCGTGGAGCAGGATCTCGCGGACCGCATCCCAGGAATGATTAAGAACAAGATCCTTGCTTATGGAAATTTCATTCTTTTCACAGGACCAGGAGCCCCATCTGCCCTTCATGTCGCAGATGCTGAATATAGGTCTTTTTATGGCCAGTCTTAGGGAAGATTCAAGAACCCAAATGGCATTTTCCCACTCACAGGCAAGACCGTGCAAAATCCTGCGGCAAAGATCTTCTTCTACGGCGATATGAGATGGTTTTTGATGTGCCATGCGGCTCAGATCATTCAACCTAAAAAAAAGCAGTTAGCAGTAAGCTCTTAGCTATCAGGCATGGAATTTCGATATGTTGACAATTCCATAGTTGCACCCAATAGGTGAAAATATGAATTGGGCAATATTTTGAATTCCTTAAGCTAAAGGCTAATTGCTGACAGCTAACAGCTTTTATCAGTATTAAAATTCTTGCGGGCCGGAGCTTAAGTGATATAGCATCAGAATTCAAGTATGATGTGGGAAAGGCTAAGTCATTATTATGAAATTTAAATGCTTTGCAACATGTCCAAAAGGCCTTGAGGAACTCCTGGCTGCTGAGCTTGAGGCCCTTGGGGTTGAAGGCCCCAGACAGACGCGGGCCGGCGTGCATTTTGAAGGAGACCTTACGACCGCCTATCGTGTCTGTCTCTGGTCTCGTCTTGCCAACAGGGTGTTTATGCCGCTCGCCGATTTCACTGCCAAGACCACTGACGAGCTTTATGAACAGGTGCGACTGCATGTCAATTGGTATGATCACATGGATGTCGGGGGCTCGCTTGCGGTGGATTTTTCGGCTGCAGGCTCAAATCGCTTCCATTCCCATTATGCTGCACTCAGGATAAAAGACGCAATAGTTGACCAGTTCAATGACCGTTTCGGAAGGAGGCCATCGGTTGACACGGAACGGCCTGATATCAGGATAAACGTCTATATGAAGCATGACAGTGCAACCCTCAGCCTGGACCTTTCCGGGGACAGTCTTCACAGGAGGGGTTACAGGACAGAGGCAGGCGCAGCGCCCATGAAGGAAAATCTCGCTGCCGCAGTATTAATCCGAGCAGGCTGGCAGGAGCTTGCAAAAGGGGGCGCAGCCCTGGTGGATCCCATGTGCGGATCAGGCACACTCTTAATCGAGGCGGCGATGATGGCTTTGGATATCGCGCCCGGGCTTAACAGAAAATACTTTGGTTTTATCAACTGGAAACAGCACGATCAGGCCTCATGGCGATTATTATTGCAGGAGGCCAGAAAAAGGGCGAGGGCAGGGGCAACAGGAGCGCACCCGGTTTTTGTCGGCTCGGATTCTGACCCTGATGCAATAAGGCTTGCACGTGCCAATTCACAAAGGGCGGGTCTGTCTGAGTACATTTCACTTGAAAAAAAAGATCTGTCTTTACTCAATGCACCTGTAGGAGTTCAACAAGGCCTTGTTGTTGCAAATCCGCCTTATGGTGAGCGTCTGGGTGAAAAACAATCCCTGGTCTCGCTTTATCGCCTGCTTGGAGAGCGATTAAAGGACGGGTTTGTCGACTGGCAGGCCGCGATCCTTACGGCAAATCCGGACCTGTGCAAGAATATGGGCATAAGGTCAAAAAAACATTATCAATTCTATAACGGTGCACTTGCGTGCAGGCTTCTTAATTTTGAGGTTAATGAATCATGGTATATGCACGAGAAACCTTCCCGTATATCGGGACCGATGGCCACGATAGCCCTTGACACGGGCTCTGAGATGTTTGCTAACCGCATTAGAAAGAATATGAAAAATATCGGCAGGTGGGCGGCAAGGGAGGGAATCAGTTGCTTCAGGCTGTACGATGCGGACATGCCCGAGTATGCCGTAGCCATTGATCTATATAACGACTGGGTTCATGTACAGGAATATCAGGCCCCTGAAACTATTGACCCGGCGGATGCAAAACGCCGGCTTAATCAGGTGATCACGGCCTTGAGACAGGTATTGGATGCGCCTGCCGACCACATCATATTAAAGATCAGGAAGAGGACAAGGGGAAAGGATCAATACCAGAGGCTTAATGATTCTGAAAGGTTTTTCGAGGTGCAGGAAAACGGCCTGAAATTTCTGGTTAATCTTACGGACTACCAGGATGCAGGGCTTTTCCTGGATCATCGTATTGCCAGACAGATGATCAGAAAGTATGCAGAAAAAAGGCGGATGTTGAACCTTTTCTGTTACACCGCTACGGCAACCGTATACGCAGCAGCAGGAGGAGCAACTCATACCACAAGTGTAGATATGTCTTACGGCTATCTCGAATGGGCGAGGAAGAATCTGGCGCTCAATGGATATGACACCAAAAACCACCTGCTGATTCGGGATGACTGTCTAAAGTGGGTCTGCAACCACAAAGACCGTTATGACCTGATCTTTCTTGACCCCCCGACGTTTTCAAATTCAAGGAGAATGGAAGAATCATTTGATATACAGAGGGACCATGTCAAACTGATCAGCCAGGTTATAAGACTGCTCGCCCCGGATGGGCTTTTAATTTTCTCCTGCAACAGACATAAATTCAGGTTGGAGACAGATGCCCTCAGCGGGCTTCAGATAAAAGATGTAACTCTTGACACCATCCCAAAGGATTTTGAGAGGAATAAACGCATCCATCATTGTTTTGAGATCAGAAATTGACAAGGGCTGGTATTGTTTTTACATTTGAAAATTAAATACGTTACCCAAAGGAGATATTGAATGAATGGTCTGATACAAAAAGGTTCACAGATGATCAAAGAGGCCCAGAAGATACTGGTTTTCACAGGGGCCGGTTTGAGCACAGAATCAGGCATACCTGATTTTAGGAGTCCAGGCGGGCTGTGGGAGAAATATGACCCCACGGATTTTTATTACCAGAAAATTATCTCAGATGAAGGCGCAAGGACAAAATATTGGGCGATGATCAAGGATGTATACAGCATCCTGGCCAAGGCCGCCCCGAACCGCGCCCATATGGCTATCAAGACCCTGGAGGATCAGGGAAAGCTCCTCTCCGTTGTCACTCAGAACATAGACGGCCTGCATCATGAGGTGGGCCACTCCCCTGAAAAAATAATTGAAATACACGGTACTGTCGCCACCATTTCCTGCTTGAGCTGCGGGAGGCAATATATGAAAGATGAGATCATCCTGCGGCTCAACTCAGGGGTAAAGCTTCCATGCTGCGATCAGTGCTCTGGGATACTGAAACCCGATAGTGTCTCGTTCGGGCAGGCCATGCCGGAGGATAAGATGACCCTTGCGATTATGCATGCGCGTGAATGTGACCTTTGTATTGTTGTCGGCTCTTCCCTGGTTGTCTATCCTGCCGCCTCCATACCGGATTATGCGGCTCAGAGTGGGGCCAGGTTAATGATCATTAACCGGGAGCCTACCCCGCTTGATCGCTCGGCAGATCTGGCAATACGCCAGTCTGTCTCCGTGCTTGCAGATATGGTCGGCATGTGATTTTTTCCTTGAAGTGTTGTTTTTACTACCTTATTTTAAAGGAATTATTTTTGCGGTTTCCAAGTGAATCTGACATTTGAATTTTAAGGAGAGAGCATCATGTTACGTGTAGGTTTAGTCGGTTGGAGGGGTATGGTCGGATCTGTCCTGATGAGCAGGATGGTGGATGAAAAAGACTTCAGGGGCTTTGAGCCAACGTTTTTTACTACTTCCAATGTCGGGGGAAAGGGCCCCAATATAGGGCTGGACATACCTCCTTTAAGGGACGCCTTTGATATTGATTCACTGTTCAGCCAGGAAATTATTGTCACATGCCAGGGCGGCGACTACACCAAAAAGGTTTATCCTCAACTGCGCAATGCAGGTTGGGACGGCTACTGGATAGATTCCGCCTCAGCATTGCGGATGAGCGATGAAAGCATCATCGTTCTCGACCCCGTTAACCGCTCGGTGATAGACTTCGGGCTCTCCGCCGGAACAAAGACCTTTGTCGGAGGCAATTGTACGGTAAGCCTCATGCTGATGGCCCTTTCAGGGCTGTTTGCCTCAGGCCATATTGAATGGATATCCTCCATGACCTACCAGGCCGCATCGGGCGCAGGTGCAAAGCACATGAAGGAACTGATCTCTCAGATGGCCGTAATAGGGGAGGTTTCAAAGCCCCTGTTGAATGATCCTGCATCAACCGCCATTGAACTGGATGATATTGTAACAAAGAAGATGAGGGGACTGGCCTTTCCTGTAGAAAATTTTCTGGCGCCCCTGGCCGGCAGCCTTATCCCTTGGATAGATACTGCCATGGAATCCGGTCAGACCAGGGAAGAGTGGAAGGGCGGTGTTGAGGCGAACAAGATCCTGCAGACAGAAAAACCGATCCCGGTGGATGGCTTATGCGTCCGCGTTGGCTCAATGAGGTGTCACAGTCAGGCCCTTACCATAAAACTAAACAAGGATGTGCCCCTGGATGAGATTGCCGACATGATCTCAAAGGGAAACGAGTGGGTTAATCTGGTGCCGAACAACAAAGAAGCCACCCTGAAATCACTGACACCTGCCGCGGTTAATGGAACACTTACCGTCCCCATTGGCAGGCTCAGAAAGATGCTGATGGGCCCCGAATTTGTCACTGCATTCACTGTGGGGGATCAACTCCTGTGGGGCGCTGCTGAGCCTATTCGAAGGATATTAAGGATTATTGTCGAGCGTCTAACCTGAAACAAAATAGTGGTTTGATAGAGGCATTGACAATCCAGGAGCCCTGCTCTATATACCACAACAACTATGCCTTTCTGTTCGGAAGTGGAAAGCTCACTGGTGGGGCTCCCGGACTTCAAATCCGGCGTAACGGGCTAAAACCTCGTTAGGTGGGTTCGATTCCCATGCACTTCCGCCAATTATAATCCAAAAAAATCCAAAGAAGTACAATAAGCCTTGATTTATCAGGGCTTTTTTGTTATATAGCATCCAAGGATGTCCGGCGGAATCCATCCACATCCCGACTTTTTGGGGGTATTATTACATTGAAATACCCCCAAGAATAATTGGATACCCCCAAAAAGGTGAATCTGATAACCCATAGAGGAGAAAACCCAATGCCAAAAAGGATAATCCCGCTTTCTGATGTTAAGGTTAGAAATGCAAAACCCAAAGAAAAGGATTACAAGCTAACCGATGGCGGTGGTCTTTATCTGCTCGTCTCTTCAACAGGGGGAAAATTATGGCGGATGAAATATCGCTTCGGAGGCAAAGAAAAGTCGCTTTCTTTCGGATCTTATCCTGTCGTCTCTCTGATCGAAGCACGGCAGCGTCGGGACAATGCAAAGCAATTGCTGGGAAAAGGCGTCGATCCGTCCATTCATCAAAAAGCTGTGAAAGCGGCAAGGAATGAATCCATAGCAAATAGATTTGAAACTATCGCCAGGGAATGGCACGGTCACAAACAAGTTGAGTGGTCAATAGATCACGCAGCAACTATCATGACACGCTTAGAAAAGGATATCTTTCCATGGATCGGTGGTACACCTTTAACAGACGTGACTGCCAGAGATATCAAAGGTGTTGTGGATCGCGTCAAATCCCGTGGGACAATAGAAGCAGCCAGACGATTGTTGACGATTATCAGTCAAGTATTTACATATGCTATTTTCACCGATAGGGCTAACTTTAACATAGCTGTGGGATTAAAAGGTTACCTTCCGCCTTCCAGCAAGACCAAGAAGCACATGGCGGCAGTTATAGATCCCAAGGAGTTGGCTCCTCTTCTCCGCGCCATGGACAGCTATCAAGGCGGCTTCGTTGCACAGTGTGCCCTTAAACTGCTTCCTCTCTTCTTCTGTCGTCCTGGGGAACTACGACATATGGAATGGCACGAAGTTGATTTTGAAGCCGGGCAAGTTAATATCCCAGGCTCTAAGATGAAGATGAAATCAGATCACATTATACCCCTTTCGACGCAAGCCATAGCCATATTGAAAGAACTACAACCGCTTACCGGACATGGTAGGTATGTATTCCCATCAACCAGGTCATTTTCACGCTGTATGTCGGACAATACTATCAATGCGGCTTTGCGGCGTATGGGTTTCGACAGTGATACGGTAACCGGTCATGGATTCCGGGCAACTGCTCGGACACTGCTTCATGAGATCTTACAAGTAAGTCCTCATGTTATAGAAGCGCAACTGGCCCATAGAGTTCCTGATACCCTTGGCGCGGCTTACAATCGAACAACCCACATTTCCGAACGCAGGAAGATGATGCAACAATGGTCGGATTATCTTGATGGATTAAAGGTCGGCGCTGTGGTGATACCAATCAGGACAGCAAAGGGGTAACGGAGGGGTCTTGGGAGTGACAGAACAGGTAAAAGGGGTGTTATTCGTGTTTTTGTAGGCTCGGCTATCACAACCGCTCAACTGCGCGTGGTTTCCGAGCGCTGGCGAGCACGATTCTGAACGAAACGGGCTTTCGGCCGGATGTCATCGAACGCAACTCGCCCATGTTGAACGGAACAAGGTCCGGGCGGCCTACCACAGATCTGAATACTTGGATGAACGCCGAAGGATGATGAACTGGTGGGGAACCTACATCGAATCCATGTCCAAGGATCAAAAACTTGTTCTCCGCCGGAGGAAGCCAGTATAAGCAGTTGCCAGTAGTACCGTAGGTTCATTCCGGCGGGGATACTTAACTGTAATTACAACTTGTTCTGTACTTTCTGTTTAGGTTGAATCAGTTACCCCCAAAGTTGCCCCTTTTTTTAAAATCCTACCCATTTTTTGCTCCCGTCTACCGTGGTTACCCACGTTTCAAGACACAATCACGGGCTTTCGAAAAATTGAGGATAACACGTTTCTTATCACAGGATTGGCTGGGGTTGTGATCTCCTATCAGAATCACAGGTTAGTTCTGAGCGTTCAAATTGATATCTCTGTTCAAACCCAACACGAATGTTCCACCGCGTCCTTTGGGGTCAGGGGGCGAGAATTCAGTTTACCAGCTCCTTCCTCTGCCCTGTCTTTCAACTATTTTTCAACTAAAAAAATATAGTTCATCAAAACATAGTTAAAAACAATTCTAGTATATTCAGTTCGTTATTAGGCTTGGCCCTTAAGTGGTAAAAAATATTTTAACTAACTGAAGGATATCTTAAGCACAAAAATATTTGATGCCCGCTGCATCAGGGCAGTTTCCATACGGCTGACCTTCTTGGTCCGGTAGCATAAATCGTCTTGTCTTTGTGGGACATCTCGAACAACAAATTTGCTATCCGGTTTTGTTTTTGTTTTTCACCTAATGCATCTGAAATTTTGTCCATGAGCAGTTTATCGATATCTCCACGCTTTGCCCCTCCAAATTGTTCCAGATAGGCAATAACCATTTTCTTATAGTGTTCCTTATCAAACGCTCGATGCCTAATGTAAGCTGCCTTATCCCCGGTTACAGACGCAATCTTTGCGGAGACAAAAAGGTTCGGACGACGGCCCTCTATGAGTTTTTGTTTTTGGAGGCTTTTGAACTCCTCGTTTGTGATCCGATGTTTTTTTTGGACCTTATCCAGGGCCATTACATCCAAAAGGCTGAGATCGGCTTTCTCAATTAGCAGACGGGTATAGTTCTCATCCAATATTTTTCCAAACAACCGCACTCTCACGCGCTCAGGTTCATTCAAGTCGTAGTCCGGCATTGGGAAAAATCTTTCTCGCTGTTTCAAGAACATCCGTTTGATTCCGCTTCCAATGGTATCTATCATATTGAGGTTTACCATGGCCTGAGCCAAAAAAGGGTTTCGGTACTGTTCGGGCGGTGCGTCGCGATGAAGAACTTCTTCTACCGATCCGGGCATAAAACGCCCAAGATTTGTTACCAACAGAGACTCCGGCTCTTCCACCACATTAATTCGGCCGAGTCGACTATAGTCCTGGTGCGCAATGGCATTGTGCAGAATTTCTCGTATGACCCATGGATCATATTGGCTGACTTCTAATGGGAACAAACTTGCATTCGGAATATAGCGGTAAGTAAGGTTTCGGATTCTTTCAAATACCCGACCCACTGATAGGATCAAAGGTGGACCGAAATGTTTATAGTCTTTTTCCACACCTTGAGAATCCTTAAGCACCCATGTTATCTGGGCAATCGCCGGGGAAAGAAGAGGCACAGCCTCCTCTCTCCCAAGGAGCAGAATGCCTGCGTGGGTCATCTGCCCGCTGATGCAGACCTTGGCCTTGTTTAAGAATGTCAAGTTGTCCCACTGTTCAATTTCTTCTGCCTGACCAGGATGTTTTTTCTTATATTGCTTTCTGGCAAACTGGATCGCAGAAGGGTCAAGGTCATTTAATGTTGCTTGTTGGCAAACTTGGGCGGACCAATCTTTACTCAACGCTTGACTCCGGATTTGCTCGATTTCCCCAAGGCTGAGCGGTCCGAGAGACTCACCATTGCGCCCGAAAAAATGGCCTTTCCAAGAGGTGGGTATCCCAGGTAAGGCGGGTGGTATTTTGAACATTAACACCCGTCCATCAGGCATAGGCAGTTCATAGATTTCAGTAAATGTGATCCGGTTGTTTGTCTGCTCTGCAACCCCCTGTTTCAATTGGTCAAGGGACCCGGGCTCGTCTCGATATGTGGTTCCAACAATCCCTCTTGGCTTCTCCCTTACCCCCAGCACAAGCCACCCACATTCTTTTGATTTCAAATTGGCCTCATTGCTGAGGGCCGAGAAGTATTTTCCTAAATCGTCAAAATCGATGTTGCGCTTTGCCTCCTTGAACTCAACCCACTCGATTTCATTTGGAAGGTCCATGAGTTCATTTAGTTTCCTTTGCATGTCAGTCGGGGTCATAATGCGGCAACCTTTGTTTTTTTATGCTCTAGAGATAAATCATTCGTTCGATCCGGCATACCAAAGAAAAAAGAATCGAGTGCACGGAGGGCGCTGCTCTTACCAGCCTCATTAAGTCCATAGACAATGTGCAGTCCAGGATATTCTGAAGAAAAGTCTAGCACGTTGTCGGTAAAGGGACCGAATGCCCTCAGATCGAGTTTTTTAATCCTCATAACGGTCTTCCTGTCGCAACATTCTTCCGGTTAGGAGTTCTTTAATATCTTCACATAGAGCCTCCATCTTTTCCTCATCAACATTAAAAGGATCATCATCGCTGATAAGGTCGGGCGGAAGTTTACTTCGCAACTGCTCAAGTTCCGGGATGAGATCCAGGAGTTGAAATTTTCCAAGTCTAAAATTTTCAACAGCTTGATTGAGGACGGATATGGGGGTACCGACCCCGGAAACCTCTTCCAGAGAGGCATTTTTGCGAGTGTGAAAGAGAATTTTTTCAAGCCACACCTCGACCAGGCTTGCTGAAATGGCCTTGAATTCCTCCATCCAATGGAACGACTTTTCGTGGAGTTGCCTATGAAGAGACGTTACACCTTCTAAAACCAGCCGAACTGCAATTGGACGCCCCTCAGCTCTGATAAGTTCGTCTTCCATGGACTGTCGCACTCGATCGAGACATTCTTCATGTGTTTCACACTCGTTTAAGTCCACCCGACAAACTGCCCAGCGTAAGACGTCAATATCATGATGCTGGACTTCCAATACCTGCCCCTCGTCTACAGTCACCATCGTACAGCCCTTAGGCCCTGTTTCACGAATATGCCTTCCTTGGATGTTACCTGGAAAAATAACCCATGGTTCCTGGGATACTTCTTCACGCTGATGAACATGCCCCAAAGCCCAATATTGATATCCCTTTGACCGCAATGCATCCAATGTGCATGGGGCGTAAGGCTCATGGCCCGGTCTTCCTGTCAGAGCCGTATGCAGGAGGCCAATATTGAAAAGGCCATATTCTCCTTGAGGGTAAAATTGCGTCAGATCTTCGCTAACTATCCGTGAGGGGAAACTCTGTCCGTGAATAGCCACATTGAGGTCTTCAAGAATCATGGTTTCAGGTTTTTTATGAGAAAGCAATCTTACGTTGTCAGGAAGATGGAGGGCGCGAGAAATTTGGCTGGCTGCATCGTGGTTTCCGGATACAATAAAGGCATGAATACCGGCCTCCCTTAGCAATCCCATACGATTTATGAAATAAAGGCCGGTGTTGTAATCCTTCCAGTCACCATCAAAGAGATCACCGGCTAAAAGAACAAATGCTGCATCTTCCTGGATAGCAAGATCCACAAGATTATCAAAGGCACGTCTAACCGCACCTCTGATCTGATCTACAGGGGCATCCTGGTAGACCTCAAGCCCTTTCAAAGGACTGTCAAGGTGAATATCGGCGGCATGTAAAAATCTAAACATGTTGTTCCCCTCACTGATGTAATCACTTTACCGAATATCACGCATTATAACGGTGTTCGCCTATTTCCATATAATCCAGAAATCGGTGTGTATCGATTCCCTGGAAACGAGCGCAGCGAATGACGACATCAGGAAAAAGGCGATGGCGGTTTTTCCCAAAAACTAACACCGCACCAAAAGTGGGGATACCCTTCCCCCCCTGACTGACAATGAGGCCGAGAGTTTTGCTTATTGAAGGGGTCAATTTCCGGGAAACGGATGCAAAGAGCTCGGAAGCAGCTAGGAAGTCAATATCTTCCGAGTTAATTTCTGTGCAAGGCTGCTCATCAAACGAAATATTCCGTGCCAGATGGCGAATCGCTTCGATTCCCGTACTATTCCAGGTAATTGTCAGTCTTTTCATAATGATACCAGTGAACAAATATCCATTAAGACATTCAATCAATTCAATCAATATTGATTGAGGCTCTTTCTCGTATTGATTGAATGAAGCAATTGAAAATTATCAAACTTCCTCAATTTGAAATGCGCTAATATAAACCACACATTCATCAACTACGCTACCTTCCCAATCCTCTCGTAGACGCATACAGATTTCACAAAGGCTATCTTTTCTATCCCTATAGATGCCGAGCCGCGGACCAATCAGGCCGTTCCTGAATACCCGATAATAATATATGCGACAGCATTCCAGAGTGAAAAACTTTAATCCTCTGATGCATTGAGGGTGTTCATTTAAGATCTTTTCAGCAAGCCACAGGTGCTTATCGCTTTGGGTTGAGACCATATTATCGCTTCCCATTAGTGCCTTTTGGTTGAATTATTCGGCCCATGACATCCCCTGCATTATCATCTCTAGCTCTAAGCAATTATCTTATCGGTATCTCAAACTTTCAGTATGTTGGGATCACACGTTTCCTCTCACAGGTTCAGGCGCAGCTGTGATCTCTAGGCGATATCAAAAAGTCAACGCATCCGAGGGGAAAGAATATGGCCGGATCTACATTGATTTCGATGCTGAAGGCTCGCTTTCAAGGCCTGGTGTTTCGTCCAACGAATTTGGAAATGAGGCCAACATCGCCCATGTAGCCTTCAGCCGCGCTACCATGGAATTCTATCTCCCTACAGACTTCAAAGGCATTCTTACAGCTGAATGGCAGGTGGCCATCAAGCAATATGAACTAATCCAAAATCCCAAGACCTCCCATGCCCATAGGACCAGACGCGCGAAAGGAGTATCCCTTGGCTATTCAGGCCCCCGATCCAGCCAACTAATGACCTAGGCCTTACAGCCCTAGGTGCCCCGTGAAAAGCCTTTCAAGGTCGGGAATAGGATGCGTACTAGTCACGGCCCAGGCACCGTAGTAGAAGTCGATGGCGAGAAATATCTCATGGATATAGACGGACAGGCGCGGCTAAGTCACCCTAACGTGACACCTCCGTCAAGTTTTTGGACGCGCTGCAGAAATTCCTTCCTGGCCTTTGCCGGCAATTCCTTGAATTTCTCAAGCAACCACTCAACACTCAGGGCATCCAACCGCGCCTGCACTTTCCTAACTACAACTGCTGCACGCTTAAGATGCGGAGCTGTCACGACTGGGGGAGGAGTGCTCACTCGATTGTGGAAACGATTGGCTTCATCTGCCGGCATGTCCAGAATATTTTCAACTTGGGATTCTATCGATTCAATCCATGATGTGCTAGTTTGCTTGCGACGTTTCGAAATGGCCTGGACAAAACCATCCATTGTGTCTTCAGGTACCCAGGGCGGCTCTTCTTCTCCAAGGGTAGCGGCCCATTCATTTCTAATCTCTTCAGCTAATGTCTCGAACTCATCCCAATTCAAGTTATCGTCAGAGAGGCGTGTATAATCTTTCTGGTAGAGCCTGAGGGCACGTCGCATAAGCTGGAGGTCCTCAAGATCTCGAGGTAAGCTCTCAAACGCACCAACCAAGGACTCCACCTCCCCGAGTATAGGGTCTATGTCTGTCTCGGTTTGGATCTTGGTTAGCCAGATGCGAGATGCACGTTTCATGGTCTCGCTTTCTGCATTCTTAAGTTTTGCTTGGAACCCTGAAAGCTTTGTACGCGTCTCGACAATCTCGGGTATCTGTATGCGTCCCGCGATACCCTGTAACTTCCTAGAATAGTCGTTGCCGACCTCAACAAGTCCTCGTATTTCCGCAATACGCACAATGCGAAAGGCATTGCCATTTGTGGTCAGCCAGGAATTCACATCTCGCAGAAGCTGATGGGCTTCTGCTATCGTTTCTGCTTTTCGGATCACCTGAAGTGTGTGCATCTCTAATTCTTGAAACTGCGGCTCCAGTCCCATTTTTTTGAGGTTTCCTCCTACTAGACGAAGCATTTTGTGTTTGAAGTCACCTACTGATTCAGGGGCATCGTTCCTAGGTGTCTGTTGGACGAGCCAGTCCGGAAAAAATACGATGGTGCCCTGGCGAGCCCTCTCGTAGTGAGGTTGGACTTCCGCGATCTGGGAGTCGGTCCAAAGAGGTTCCTCGGCAGCCATTTTCTCACAGAGCTCTTTGAGCGCCACACCTCCCCACGCCAACTTGCTGACATCACCATATTTCGCTCCTTGCTCTACCTTCGATATAGCTTCATCCTGGGCTCTCTCCATTTTTTCCATGGCTTCCGCAGACGCCAACGCCTGCTCGCGTAGATGCACCTCTCGGTACCCCAATGAAGGCGGAACTGGCACGCGGTTTTTTAGCTCAAATGACCGTTCTAGGCAGCTCTTGCGTGCAAGATGGCTTTCGGCCTGTTCCCATTCGTCTAAGAGCGTTTCCCATTCCGAGGACGCCTCGCCACGAAGAATAAGGTCCACACCATGAAGAGCTGATAAGTCAATAAACTTGCCTCGGAAAACCCCTTCCTGCACCCATTGGGAAACGGCTAGTTGCTGCCCGTCGCGCACGGCGACGAGTTTCTCCGCACGTGGCGCAACAAAAACACTTAAGAGAAGCCCCGCTGAAGCAATATTCCCCCCGTACGGAGGACGGCAAAGTTGACGGATAACATCCGCAACGGGCAATCGCCGTTCATCTGCGGCCAAAGCGTCATCCCATTTTTCCGTGATCGCACGGACGGACGGATACGCAGGCCGCCTAGAAACATCGCCGTTCTTTGTGAATATTCCCCACGATTCCTTCAAAACCGTTACAGCCCTGTTCTTTGACTTAACCGGCTTTGCAATCGCCCCATCGTAATCAAGCTTACCAAGAAACAACTCGATCGTGAGCTCCTGGCAAGTGTCAGCAGCATTCCCTTTTGCCGTACTGAAGCCATCAAAGGGAAAAGGTATCGGAGTCTTGTATATTTTCGTGAACAACTCAGTCCCTGCTCGGCTAAGTCGATGCGTCTCCAATTCTTCTTTGAGTCCGGTAAGATAGCGCCTTTGCTTCATCATGTTTTCGACTTGGTCCCGGATCACTTGCTGCAACTTTTCTTTGTGGGCGCCGATCAAATTGCCGAACTTCACACGGTCCTCTTCACTGAGTGATTCCTCAAGTACAGCAAACTCTGCCAAAGCCTGTCCTAATGTGCCATTCTCGTCACACAAGAGTACAATTAGAATTGGCAAAACTGGCACTGCGGATTCCCGCGCCACGGTCTTCAAAAGCTTCTTGGTGTCCGACACAATAGCTACAGGGTCCCGGCTTTGCTCCACATAGGTATAGATTATCGTGCCCCGGGGATCATCTACCGCTAAGGCTCCCGCCCAACGATTGCTGGCAATCATGATCTGCTGAGGGAGATAGTCCAGATTGGATGTTACGGCTTGATAACGCCATTCTCGTGTTGTGATTCTGTTCTCTTCTGCGAAATCGCAATCTAGATCACTGAGCAGCTCGCACCATTCGGCACTCTTGCTGGCGAACAGCTTTGCCTTTCCAGCTTCGTCATAGGAGCTCGCAACTCGTTGGCGAACAAAAGAGAGAAATTGGGTGCGGGGAACCGCATCACCAAGAATGTCGAACGCTTTAAAGGCCTCGTCCCATTCTAGGACGTTGTACTCTTCCTGTAGGAGCCGGATGCCGTCATACGCATCACTGCTTTTCAGACCCGACAGTTCCCCCAACGCATCGATTGCGTCGTCTTTGCTTGTTGCTTGGAGCCCGAGCTTCGATGCCAAGACAACAGCGCAGAGGAGAAGCTGCAATCTCGAAGACAGACGTGATCCATGCCTTGCAATAACTGAAGCGTAAGCGTGTGCAATGGCCCCTTGCTGGCCAGTCTCCTCAGAAGTTATGAGTTCCTGTTGAAGCGCATCCGACCACAAGTCGGCTGGCGACAGCGACCAATTCCCATCGTCGGGTACTTCGACATTCTCGTAACGGTGAAAAACATCGCCCAACAAGGCAAGCGCAGATCGCTCCTGGAGGTGCTTTCCAGCGGATGCAAGATAGAAGAGAAACCACGTAGAATACGGCGACAGTGGCCAGCACCCCTTGCGAATTACAGCATGAAACTGATCAGAATCGCCCCAAAGCCTGTGGTTTCTTGACTGGGGAAACCATCGGGCAAGATTCGCCATGGTGACTTCAGAATCGCCTTGGGCTCTTCCACCGTCAAACCATCCATCTATTATGTTATCTTCACGCTTCTCAATAAGGCTGGCTATCAACGTCTCTAAGTTGATGGACAGGTAAACCCTATTGGCCGATTGGTAACGAGTCACGTACCTCAGAATCTCATTCTTGTGTTCCGGGGCTACTCGCTGCACGTATGCGTTCAGCTCAAACTGGATAAAGCCCAAGAAGCATGCGCTATTTGCGTTCGCCTGTATTGCCTCAAACAAGTCCTGCAAAACCCCACTGCCCGCGATCTGGCTGCGAACCGTTGCGAACTCGGTATACTTCCCAAATTCATCAAATAGTACTAGAAGGCATCGATAGGGCTTTCCTGTTCCACAAAACTCGCGAACCGTGACGTCAATGACATCCCGAACGGATTCTCCACCAAGCACCCTAATGGGCATTCCCCGCTCGGCGAAGAAATTGTGTACCTTTGTGTACGCTTGTTCATCATGTTGCTCCAACCCAGTGAGAAGATCATGGGCGCTGACGGCTTCACACGTTGTCACAAGTTCATTGATGATTTCCTCATTCGACATTCGGATTAGGCTCGCTGCCTGACCAAATCTGGGCCGGAGATCATCCAAGGGCTTTGGGTCAAGTCCGTCGACTTTGAGGGTACGCACAATCTGCTTTGTGATCTCGGCGGTAAGGTCAAAACTCTGCATTCCGTTCAGAGTGAGCGCTAGACAGGGTTGTCCTGCTTCGTGCAACAATGCCCGGATGTCGCCTCCTATTCCGGCATCTGCGGTGTCGATGGCGGAAAGGACATTCTGGGCGATCTCTCCATCGGGCGCACCGACTAGACTCGCGAGCGTTAGCCCCAAATGCGATTTGCCGGTGCCATATCCGGCTATAGCCAGCGTAAACGGCTGATCCTCCAAGCCATAGCATCTTCGAACTACGGCACGGGCCAGGCTTGCCGTATCCATGAGGCGATGTCCGTGTCCAATTCCTACATCACCCTGCTGCACTCCGTGGTACTTCGGCCCATGGAAAACGAATGCTTGGCTGGCAGCTTTGGATTTTTCTTCATCCGCCCCAAACCAACTGATGCTGACCGCTCCATGGAACAGGCGATCCCCTCGGAAACGAACGATGTCATTGAGCCGTTGAGGCATGGGGCCTCCTTTCACAGCATATCGTCATAGATGTGTCTCCAGGTCTCATCGGCATCTGCTTTCGGAATGAGAAGCCAGGGTTCCATATGTCTGTCAACCTCAATCAATCCCTTGCGCTCAACAAGTTCTAGCGCCCTCTGCAGGCTAGAGATATCCCACCCGGGAATTGTGCGCCAACCCGCTGTAGCGTCGAGGTCAGTGATCGGTACCTGGCGCCGTTTGGGGAAATGATCCCTCATCAACTGCAGCATCCAAGCGCCATAACCAAGACCAAGCTCGTCTGCGATAGGTGCTGGCCGTCGCACAACCGTACCACCAATTTCAGACAGCACACCACACATTTTGAAGGCCGCATCATCCTCGTATGTTCCAATCAGAGGGCCTATGAGCCCACTTCTCTCGACGCCATAAATGACATTCAAATAGGTCTCAAGCTTTGCCCTAGCAAAGTTCATACCGAGGGCCTGCATCCCGGCAAAGAAAATGTGGTACCATACGTCTGCTCCCACAGTAGGACTGCATAGGTTGAAGTGTGCTATCCACTGGCTGACCCTGGTCTTCAAATAAGGGTCTTCAAGAAGGACGATTCGACCTAAAGGCGTAAGCTCGGGCTTCTTCGTTGAAGAACGTTCCTGTCCTGCCAATCGTATCAGGCCCATCCCTCTGCAATAGTCCAAGATAGCTGGCACTTTTCCGCTCGATGTACCCGTCGGAATTCCCGTAGCAGCAGCAATAGCCCTATAGTCTCCCTTCTCGCCGGAGGCCGCATATCGCAACATGGCGTTGATGTACTGGCGCTCAGGTTTGAATGTCTTGTGGAAGTTCCGCGGCAGGCGACTATGCTGGGTTTCGTCAGGCATGGGCCGTCCGTTTTGCAAGGGAGGTGATGCCAATTCGGAATGCTTTGACTTCCAGCTTGCCGGTTGCCTCGTTCAAGCTAGGCCCCAGCGAGTAGCACTCAGCCTTCTTCAAACTAGCGAGTCTCTTCAGCCAGACATCGGGTTTCTCACCGGTGCTCACCGAGGCAATTTCCGCGTATGTACGCATTTCAGTATCGGCCGGGCGGAAAAACAGCTTGTGTGCGGCATTGAAAAGCCTATCTTTTTCGTCTTTTTCAAGATTGCTCATGATCTGCGTCGCGAGGATGAGGGAAAATCCGAACTTGCGTCCTTCGCGAAGGAGCTGAGCTAGAGGGCTCTCCTCACGATGGTCCAGGTTCTGAACTTCGTCTAGTACGACTACTCGGGGGGAGTGTTGTGTTCCGCGACTGCGATAGAACCAGTAGAGATCGATCAAACTGAACTCGGTCACAAGCCTTGCCGCGTCCTTCATGAATCCCGCCAACTGAACGATATGACATCGATGTGTGGTATCAGTGAAAAGGCGTTCCCAACTCTCGGGATCCTCATCCCCAAAAGGGTTCTGGTCGATAAAAGGAAGAATCTTGCTCGCTACGCTGCTGGCCGATTGACCTACCGTGCCTTTTTGTTCTACGAGCTCCTCCAATCTGGGAATCAGGTCACCTAGGGTCATAGCTGACGCAGCGTTTTGCTCCAGACCCGCCTTGACTGCTTGATACAGTGCGGACTTCTGTTGATCTCCGAAACGATATACCTCAGAAAATACACCGCTGACCCTCTGTGCGGTGGTCGATGCAGATTCCGGCAGCAACTCCCCGGCTATGGGCTCAGCCTGCTTGCGAAAGGGGTTTATCGAAAGCGGCTGTTTGCGAATGATATGCTGGACAGGGTGCAGCCGGCCTCTAAACTCGTCTTCCAATTGGTTATCGAAAAATCCTTTGGTGTAGTCGACAATCAGAGAGTTCTGACCGTTTCGACCGAGTTCGAAGAGGAGGCATTGAATCGTATAGGTCTTTCCCATTCCTGAAGACCCGAAAATTAAAATATGTCGGTTGTTCAGCTCGCTGTGGCCGAACTCCCAGTACACTTTGCGTGATCCAGGCACCGTCACACCAAGGAGTATCCGCTCAGGGACATTTATGGTATCAGTCGGCCACTCGCCCTCGGAGCCGGCTTCAGGAACACCCGACAGCTCACTACCTAATTCAGAGGGAGTCTGTCCTTTAAGTTTCTTTAGCACAAAGCCTCCGTCTTCATCCGCACCATTCCCACTGTCATCAGGCGCGCCGGTATCGAGAGGATGAGCTGCTGCCTCGAATAAGGCTGAGGTATTAGTCCAAGGTAGTGAGAACCGTTCATTCTTTTCGCACAGCAATCGCACGAACTCACTCCCACTCGATACCACTCCAATGCCGACTTCCTGCCCCTCAACGGAATACGGCCAGATGTCCACCTGGGAAATTCCAGATGCGTTCTGATCCGTCCAGAAGGTCAGTGCCGCGGCGCGCCACTCGACGTCGAACTCACCCTCGGCAAGACGTTCCAATGCAGAAAGAATGCGCCCCTGGTCACGTCCCATGATCTCGGATTTGCTGGAAATGAGGCGGTGAAGCTGCAGCCACCAGTACCGCTGATCCAGACGCTCATCTTCGACACGCATCTCGTCCGAATAAGGCATGAACACGGAGACAAGATGACGAAGGCCGTTCTCCAGTTGCTCCCTGGCCTTGTCCAGATGCACGTCGGACATCTTCGCAAGCTTGCATTCTATCAGTCGCATATCCAGGTGCAGCCGTCCAGTCTCCCCAATCTTAGCCGTTAGCCAAAGAAGGTCGGGTCTCGTATCCGTTTCCGCGGAATCGAACCAATGACGAAATGCGTCCAGCGACACCAAATGATCGCACAGAATGTCCTTACCCGCCTTCAGGAGCTTTCGAGTCAACGAATAAGCCATGAAGTCCCGCACGTACTGGCCGATACCAGTGGCGCGGACCAGAGAGAGCCCGGAGAGGTGGTGAGACTCTGCCAAGACGCATTCAGCAACATTCCGAAATGTATCCGGCGACCAACCACTGTACACCTCGCCAATCGACGTCGTGAGCTTGTGAAGGACATCGGACAACCGAAACTGCTCGGTAGAGATCGTATAGTTGGACTCGCCGTGTGTGCCGACTCCCGAGCCGAATCCGATGATCTCCCTTGCTTCTTGAGTATCGCGCGACTTCTCCGCGACTAGGCGCTCGTCGACGTTGGGGTCAATGCACACGACCCACTCTGCCCGTTGATGCAGGGCATCGATGACCCCCTGCCATGGCGCGTAATCCCCATAACCTAAAACCACGTAGTGCGTATTCTGGGGCGTTCCCTTGTTTTTAAGGCGGGCCATGACATCCGCATGATGGGTGGTTATCCGGAATTGCCGATTGCTGATCACACGAGCCCTCAGCAAACGTCTCCCTGGATCCCGAAATGAGCAGAACGACTTCTCAAGAATCGGGAACTTTAATGTGCGGATGGTGACGTCGTAGGGTCCGACGAGTTCGAAATCGTTGCCCTGCGATCCGGCTCGGATAAAGCCATTGAGTATGGCCACATCGACGTCCAAGCTCTTCATCACGAGCTCAACGAACTGCCGATAGTGATTCTCGGAAGAAACAATACAGTGCGCAACGGAGAGCTGTGCCCTCCTGTAGTGAGCTAACGAGCCCTGCGTCTCTGCTGCTTCCCAACGCTCTTTCCACTGGGCAATCCAACGCGCGACGCTGCTGTCGTCGCTAGACTCCGTGAACACGGTAACTGACATGGCATATGGTTTGGCACTATCCGCGCGACCGCGGCAAACATCCACCAGGAACTCGTCTACCGCCGCAATGACCGGTTGAATGTCCTGGTTCTGATAAACCGCAATTCCGAGCCCATCCTCTGCATGCGGGTGAAGTTTACGGTAGTCGCGCAAAACGTTTGACATAAGGGTTGATTCCCGACTGCTTCGGAACAGTTCTGCGTCGGAAATATCCTCCTCCTCGAACGCGTCATAGCGCAACAGCAACCGTGTGGTCAGGGGAGCCTCGGTCTCCCCGACGGTCCCGATGCGATGAATGAGCCCGTTTCCTCGGATGTCTGTGTCCAGAATCCGATCGCGATCCTTGAGTAAGCCGGACAGTGGCGTTTGGATTGCGGCAAGGTCTACGTAGCCTTGCCAGAAACTTTCGCGGAAAGACCGCACTCCGGGGGAGCGCAGCTCGCGGCCTGCGATGGTCGAGAAAGCTGTTAACAGATAAACAATGTGCGCCTGGAGCATCTCCAAAAGTGCAGGATGCAGCATGGTGACTGCAGATGATGGCTCGAAGGCATCCCAAACCCACCGATCCGATTCAAAAGCACGCCGCCGCGCAATAATCAGGAAGGCTCTGAAGAGCATCGACGCCACGGGACTGTCGGCACAGGCAGGATCGAGCAGATAAGCATCAGCGGCCTTCTCATACGCCTTCCGCAGCTCATCCCAAGCATCCAGCAGAGCAGCATGGATACCATTGGTTTTGGCCAATTGCATGAACCGATCGTATTCGAACGCTAGTTTTTGAACCGCCGGCAGCAAGGGATCCTTTGCGTCGAGTTCTCGTGCCTTCAGTAGGTTGTTTACGCCATCTCCTTCGTCGTGGATGCATTGGAGGAGCACTCTTCGTGTCTCCTCATCGTCCTTAGCGAGAATCAGCTCTTCATAGTAAGGTACATGAAACACGGGGAGACAGTATCCATCAGCACGGGAGATGCTGTCTGCAGCCCACTGAACTAATTCGTCAGCAACACGGTAAGGATGAATCTCCGGCAGACGCCACGCAAACTGCCGCGTTACAGGCTCATCCCATCCATGGCCCTCCAGAACTACCGTGAACTGGAGAAAAGGTTCTGACGTGCGCGCAGACTGACATTCCACCTCTCGACGGAACAGCTCGGATTTCACGGAGACGCTCTGGCCCTCAGAGCACATCCGGGTCGTGTCGATCCACTTCTCGAGATAGCGATCGACGCCGCCCAGCAGCTTGGCCAGATAAACGACGGCCCGTTGAGCTCGTTCTTCGGCTGATTCGCCTTCACAGTCGTGTTTAAACAGGCGGGACTCAAACCGAATGCCCGCTAGGGCCTCATGGGCAAATACACCCCGGCCATTCGACACACGCTTGAACTCACCAAGAGTGGTCCAGAGCGCACTCAAGGCGACCTCGATCGGACCGCCACTCAGCTTGGAGACGGTTTCCTTTTTGGGCTTCGGTTCTCTCGGGGCCCTAAATCCAAGGATGCGGTCCCGGATCGTCACAAAATCGCAGCTCAGCAACTTATTGCGAGTCAGAGCATCGCCCTTCCCGATATACTCCCTCAGTGCATCCACAAACCCCTGGTCTGAAGCAAAGGGGCTTCTCTCCGAAGGATCAAAGACCTCACCAAGGGGGTTGTTTTCGACAAATGCGTCAATTGCCTTGAGAGCCTTAGTGCGGTTGCGGTCCTCCATGAACGCATCGTAGGCGAAGAAGGCGATGGCATAGTCTAGGTAGGTGCCGAAGGCCCGGGGGGTTGAGAACTTGAAGGACTCGAACTCTGGGAGTCCAAATCTGCCAAGGCTGGATAGCAGCACCCTCTCTGCATCACGTCCGTCCTGAGCCGCGCTGAGATCAAGATTCTGCAAGAGAGAGCTGACCTGGAGTACGTCCGCAAGGCCTCGTTCCACGAGAGGTTGCAGAACCCAGTCGAAGTGCTGAATCGTATCCTCCTCGTACCCGACACGTGCATCCAAGGCCGCGCGAACCCACCGGCTGAAGCTGCCAGCTAGCTCGCGTTCCCAAACTGTTTGCAAATCGCAGTGGTGAAAATCAGCCATGCTTGCCGCGTCGGTAACCCGATCGACGCCAATTAGTAGAACGAGGGCGGTTTTTCCTTCATCTGAGATGATGTTGCGGTATCCGGTCAGGTTCTCTCTATCATCGCACCATCCCTTCTCGGATAGCTCCCGTTGGAGGTCTCGAATCTCTGGCCTGACAGACGTCTGCCAATCTTGCACGAGGGGGGTAGCCACCTTAATGATGAGTTGAACGGCATCCGGACGCCTGGTGCAATATGACGTCATACCGTCTGCCACGTCCTTCACTACCTGCGGCGGCAGCGACGGCATCATAAAGAGCATTTTGCCGTTACCTTGCTGCTGCTCTGCCTGGCGGCAAACGTAGTCGAGGGCGCTCTGTGCGAAGAACTTCATTCGGAAACCTCCCCGCCATCAAAGGGGTTCAGGACAAGAGAGCAGGAATCCGAAAGGCGGATCAGTACGCCGGATGCCTCAAGCATTTCGGTCAGCCATTCGTCCGTTTTGCCCCCAAGGGTTGTCAGGCGCGATGTTCCTGACCATTCACAAGATGAAGCAAATCCTTCATCGTCGACCGTGATTCCGTAGTGAGCCAGCAAAAGCTTTTTGAAAGACTCGTAAGTAACACGCTCTCCAGGCCGCAGCACGGATAATACAAGGAACCTGAGAAGTCTGTCGTTGAATACGAAGCGGGTGCCGGCCCCCCGTTTAGGGACGATAAGACCTATTCGCTTTGCCACCGTCAAGAATAGTTTGTGCCCATAGCGTTTGTCCATATCGTTAATGACATTCTTTAATTCTTTGGGGCTCAAGGTATTCAAGCCCTTGTGTAGATCGGGATGCCTTACAGCATCGAAGATCAGTCGCTGAACCGCATTCACATTGCGCCGCGATATCTGCTTAACCACGGTCTGATCGCCTGCAGGGTCGGAAATCGCCCACACATAACCTAAGGACCCTATTCCGTCCGTTCTCTGAGCACTACGTTGCGCATAGCGTGCACTCTGGGCGCAAAGGCTTCTGAGCACCTGCATCGCGCAGGCAATCTCCAGCATCTCCAAACGCTCGATGGGGTCGATGACAGCTTCGCAAAGGCGCAGAAGTTCGATTGCGAAGAGTAGGCCTTCAGGCCAGCTCTCCGCAGGACACCAGCCGCAGGACGCGAAGCGCGGCTTATCGGTGCCGGCCTGGAAATCTGTCTGCTTCGCGGTCTCGGAATCGACCCCAGTATCCAGAAAATCAGCTAGTCTGCCTACTGTCTCAGGGCATGAATCAAGGACTGATTCAAGAGCGCGCTCGAGCGCTGCAAGTAACTCAGACGGTGAGGACTCCCTCTGCGTGAGGCTCAAGCTCGCAGCATCGGCCCATGATTGGATATCTGCCTGATCCTGTCTCAGCGCGTTACAGACCTGAAGGTACAGGAGTGCTCCGCTACGAGCAAGAAAGACCTGTTGCGTGTGAGAGAAGTACTCAAGAGCACTTTCCCAGTTCTCAACTCCTTTGGCTCTTGCCGCAGTCTCTCTCCAGATGCTTTCATCGGCAATAAGTTGTCTGGAGATGGGAAGAAAACTCGCAGCGCACCAAGTGCGCTGTCCCCCTACGCTTTGGAAGCCGAGGAATAGATTCTCCAAAGTCTTGAGTACCTCGTCCTCATCAAGCGATCCTGGGTTCAATTTCTCAGGAGAACGCATGTCACGAATCAGGGCCCGATAGTGCTGCCTATGGCTTTCATGCCGGGTATCTAGTTTCGAAGCCCCAAGAAATGCGAACAACTTGAGATTGAGTCTTACCTTTGGCGAATACTCCAGGCCACATCCAGTGGGCCATGAATGCAATCGATTCATCTCCGGCAAGATTGTTGAGAAAGGACTTTCCTCGCCGGCTATTCGCTTCTTTGACACTGCAACCAGAAGGAACTCAAGGAGTAGTTCAGGAACTGTTTGGTCAACGAATAGGCGCCTACCAAATAACCGTATCGCCGGATTCCGATCGAGAGTGTTTTGCCGAAGTCCAATGAGAGGAAACTGTTCAGGCATCGGTCACCTCTAGGCGTCCATTGCGGACAGCAAAGATCTGTCGGCGAAACGTGTTGTTGGTTCGTAAGCGCACAAGCATAATGTCGTCCATTTTCCGTACCGTTGCATGATGAATCAACTGGCCTTTGAAACGTTCGAGACGGTCAATATACGAAGCCTGCAGAGCTTTTCCGATCTCACCACGATTCCGGAGCATCACATAGTCCAAGAAGGGAAGAGACAGAGAAAGATTCAGACCACCACTGTTTGGGGAGCCTTCCAAAAAAAGATCGCGCCGGATGCCACCCGCTGGACTATCTGCCGTGCGCAGGACGATGCGGAAATCATCTTCAGGGTAGCGTGCAAGCACCACCTGTGCACTCTGCCTCACGTCATGAGAGTGCCTGCTCAGTGTCACGAAGAGATATCGGTCGGACGATGCACCTTCAGGAAGCCTGACGCCCGTGAAGTGCTCCTGAAGTACGTGCATGATGCGTTTGTGCAGCGAGTTGGACTCCTGAAGGCTCAGTATCTCCCCGTCCAGGCTCTGCCACCGCACGAAGTCCAGAATCATGTTTGACCTAAGAAAAGCACGAAGGAATTCGTTGCCCTCGTCTGCACCGAAATCATGCAGAAAGAAGACCGCCCTTCGGATTTGGTCGCGCGCGTCGGAGCTGGAAATCGTGTCGTCGATCAGCAGGCCTGCACCGTATCGCCGCAAGGTTTCGAAGTCATTCGGGGCCGTTGCAGACTTCAATTGGAACGAGTGCCCCCGGCTTCGAAGCCAGAGGTAACGCTCCCAGGTGGGACAGGGCTGCAAGCCGAATCCCTGCCCCCGTACCGCCTGAACGCCTCGTAGCTGTGCTGCAAAGGGATCCGGGGTGCTACCGTTATCTCCAAAGAAACGGTTGAAAAACATGAACTCCGCCATCAAAGGTGGCTTGGCCCTCTCCGCCATTTTCTTGATGTCAGCGTATTCCAAGCCCGAGGTAACCATGTAGGCCATATGAGCACATAACTGGCGAAGAGTGAGCCTGATGCCATACTCATACATGCGCCGGTATGCAAGAAACAGCCGGTCGCGTATACGCGGAAGGTTGGCTTGCATCAAACTTACGTTCCGAAAGATGGGACACTTCTCCCCGCATGACGCAGAATGGCAAGGTGCCCATCTCTCCTCGGCGAGCATCCGCTCGAAGATCTGACTGGCGATTTTCAGGTTGTCCATCATGGCCACATTGACCAACACAAATTCAGCACCTTGGAACGTTACGGAGGCAGGTTTAAGGCTGTTCATTGAGCCGAGGAGATTGCTCTCTACTCCTACCCAGTTTCCGCCCATCGCCTTCTCTTGAGCTTTGAAGGTGTCTAGCAACGTGCCCGTGTTGGAAATGAGTAGGAACCGGGAGCCCTCGGCATCTAGCATTTCGTGCATCAGGTCCGCGCGCTCGGAAGGAGACCACTCGCTGAAGTCTTTCACAAGACTGACGGACCCGAGAATTTCGCGACGCTGCAGGTTATCCGTAAGCGTTTGATTTGCCGGCAGATTCTCCAGCCGTCTGAAGATATCAACGGCGATTGTCGATTTGCCGTCCCCCGCATGCCCAGTGAGGACGACATGTTTCTTCTCCTCTCCTGTCAGAATGCCGTAAATGACATCGGTAACAGGATGAGGCACATGGATATGGCCAAAGAATGGGTTTCGCACCTGGGATTCGGCCAGGGTGTTCTCGTTAGCCGCACTGCGGCTATGCAGTGAGTTGAGGTAAGTCACGAATGGGTTCGGGGCCGCATTGGCAGGTATAGAAGCTACGGTCAGCCGCTCGGGTTGCGCGGGCTTTGTTTCTTCGGCAACAGCGAGGGTCGCCTCGGTTTGCAACCCGGCTTCCGGACCTTCAATCGGCTCAGGTTGGACCAAGGCTGAATGCAGTGCCGACTTCATCTCTTGGGCAGAGGGATATCGATAGCCGGCGTCAGGCGAACACCCCTTATGTAGCCATTCCGCGATCGCAACAGGTTTAGCGTCGTCACCCGAGGTCTCTGCCCCAGGCCTGCATCCTAGGAGCCACTCATGAAGACTAATTGACAAGGCGTATAGATCGCCATCCACGCTGTACTTTCGGTCCTTTCCTAGCCGTAGGTCGGGCGCCACGTACCCTTCCGTCCCTTCATACGTGCCTATATGGGACTCCGACGCCGACCCGAAGTCTATCAGCACTAGGCGGCGAGCATGCCCCAAAAGAATGTTCTCAGGCTTGATGTCATTGTGAAGGATCGGGTTCGGCACGCCGTCTTCGGCATTCAGGTGAAGAGACGATATGGCGTCGAGGAGTTGCTCAGCTCCCCGCACGAAGCTGTTGATATCGGGACGAACACCATCGTCAATCTCTTCTCGAAGGCTCCTCTCAGAAGCCCAGTCAAATGCGATATAGTAGCGACCATCGCTCCATTGGCTATAGCTGTCCACCCGAACTAAGCTAGGATGATGGGCCGCTGCGGCGTAGCTCTGCTCGTCAACAATCCGCGGCAGTGGCACATCGCGATTGAAGAGCTTCAGAGCCACATTCTTTCCACGGACTCCGGCCGCACGGTAGACCTGGGACTCTGCGCCTGATGTCACGAAATATTGGATGCTGTATAGACCCGATTGTGCTCCTTCGGGCAAGCGAGGATTGGTTTCGATACCGAAAGGCAGCGTCAAATGGCCTGTGCACTCATCTAAGGCTGCAAGAACTTTGTTGGCATCGGCAATCCGATCGGAAGGGTTCTGGCGAACCAAGGCACAGACAAGATCAACCACACAATCCGAAACGCCTTCGACCTGCCGCAGCTTTTGTAGATGCTCCTCCGGTAGTCGCCCATTGGAGCGTTCGAGGTCGGTGGAACAGCCAAAAGGACACTGACCAACAAGCATTTCATAGAGAATTACGCCGAGACTGAACAAATCGGTCGTTGCTTCTGGAACGGTACCTCTGACATAGATTTCCGGGGCGATGTACGGTGAACGTTTCAGCTTGGATGCGTCAGGGATCACCGTTACCCGGTTATCTTCAAGCTGAAAGGAGAGATCGAAATTCATCAGTTTGGGCGTGTCGTTCACCATGAGAATATTGTCCGGCGACAGAGCCCGGTGGACAATGCATTGGGAGTGCGCCGCCTCAAGTCCACGAGCGAGACCTGCAGCAATGGCCAAAGCCTTCCCTGAATCTAATGGACCTGATCTGTCTAGGCAGTCCCTTAGCGTTCCTGTCTCCGACCAATCACTTCCTTCAACGAGGTAGCTGTTCTCGTTAGGGATATCCCACACCTTCAAGATATTGGAGTGGTCCCCGATCTTCTCAACCGCATTTAGCGTCGCGGTAGCTTTCTCCCTGGCGTGTTGATCTCCCGATGTGAGAAAGAAAATTCGCAAGCGGCTGAGTCTCCGGTGCCGGATGTCCGTCCTTCGCGCTACCACCTCGGCTCGGTCCTCGTATTGGTAGAGCCTTTCGACGATTTCGTACCCTGGGAATACGAAGTCACGCGGAGGACCAACGGTGTTTAGCTTCTGTATGTATTCCGCGAATGCCTGACACTGCAAGTCTGAGAGTTTCTCTTCCTTCGCTTCTCGTTGCCACTTCAGGTACTGCAGGAATCGGTCAATGCTTTCTAAGGTTGGATTGTTTGCCGTAGTCTTGGGAATAGCACAACCGATAACTTCGGCATCGGAGTTCGTAAGAACGACGACCGATTCAAAGTATACCGGCGGAAAACTCGGGAATTTCCGATCGTAGAGGCCCCGCAAAAGCTTTGCCTTGAAATTGTTTGCTTTGTGTGGATCAGGCTTGAAAAACGATCGGTTTTGCAACCAGCAGTTCGGCCTAACCTCGATTCGCCCACTCCAATGCTTCAGTTCCACTACGTAGACCCCGAATCGCGAGACAACGACAAGGTCTGTCTCGAAGTAACGGTTCGATTGCTTATCGTATAATTCAAGATTTCTCAGGGTTGCTCCGAGCCTGTGCGCTTCGACATGATGCGCGATTGCATCAAGTGCTTCGTCTTCGTGAGCAAAAAGGGAATAATTAGATCTCTCTTCGCGAATTTGATTGTCTGGTATCTTATCTACAATTTTGCGCAATTCCGAGAGCCTCCCAATTAATAGCTACTTCTCCTGTTCAATCCTAAAGTGGATGTTTAATCTCCTTGCGATTACAAACAAGCATTGTCCCTCAGGTATATAACCACATTTTTAATCGACCGTGCTACAACATTGGCAATCCTACATTGTGTCCATCCGTCCGAAGCCAATTCGTATCGTGAAATTTGCATCCTCACGTCATAAGTTGCAGACAAAACAGAAATCCTGAGTTTCGTCATCAAGAGCAAAGTCGAAAACCTCAATGAGAGGCCTGTTTGGGTGATTCTTCTTTTTCAGTTTCATGATCTGTTTGTGGTCTGTAAGTATCTTATCTTTCCTCTCAATCAGTTCAGTCAACGATTCCTCTTGGTTCCAGTAATATCTCCTGCCATCAGAATGTTCCTGTTCATATTTGACGGCCTCTTCAAAGAGGTCACGGTGGGTCTCGTACAGCCTTACCCACTCAACTTTTCGCTGAAAGAAGCAGAAAAAACAGCCAGACCTCGAACGCCAACTATAATACCTAGGCGTGCCGATTCCGCTTTCTTCGATAATCCTGAATATGTCCTTTTTTACAAGGCCATCCCTCATAAAAGGGAATACCGGCTTAATGTTAGGTTTTGTCGAGATATAACCAACTCTATCTTCGTCCGCCCTTATAGCAATATAGCTGACAGTCTCATCATCACCGACAAATTTCTCCAGCGGTTCGATCTTTAGCTTCTTTGTGCACCATCTTGACCGGCGATTTGGCAGGAATCCATCGAATATATCCAACCAATGGTCAAATCCCCTTTGAGCTTCAAGCCGATTGATTTCTTTACCGAGAAGGATTTCTAGCTTATCAATATATTCATATGTCTCGGGAAGCTCTTTATGTGTATCGCAGAAAAAATACTCGATGTCTGGAATCTCATTTTTCAGATACAATGCAAGAGCAGTGCTATCTTTTCCGCCCGAAAGACCGAGTATGTGCCGGAACTTCTTTTCAGACAATCTTTCGCTCCTTTTTCAGTTCTTGGCTTTCGACCCTTTCACCGCCTTTGTAAAAAATTTTCTCGATCAGCGCAGCTGTCACAGCCTGCTTCAGTATCATATCATCATTCAGATTGTATTTTTCGATAATCTGCTCGGCGATCTGCTTGATATTTTCCTGCTTATCACGGTCGATCCAGAGCATCTGATGGATTTCTTTACCGTCAGGATATGTGAGGGTGATTCTCCTTGCATCGATGCCTTCGCTCGGAATAGCGATCTCCTTTTGCAGCGCCTCAAGATTTGCGAACCTTCTTGCGAGATTGCTAAGTTTGGTTTCGAAAATCAACACGTCTTCGTCTGTCCACGATTTCGGCGTCTTGTTCAATATTATCAACAAGATCGATTCTAGCCAAGATCTATTATCTGCTTCTGCACCCGCTGCAGCAAGGATGAAGCTTTTCATCTGGGTCTCCATCACTTGAGATGAAAGATTCATCGCTCGATAACGTAAATTCTCACGAAATTCTGCTGTATGTATCCTTATTGCAAACGAATTCTTTATCAGCTTCTCACAGTCTCCGAGCATGTCATCATAGGCAGCCTGAAGCGAACTGAGAGCTAACGCCAGTTTTTTCCGGAATCGTTTGACAAGGTTTCTGTCTTGATCATCACCCGCAACGATAGGAGGAAGGCCGCAGGCTCGTGGCAGGGCCGTAAACAGCAATTCATCAGGCTCTTTCGCTTCAAGCAGCGCCCTACGGACTGCCTTGGCCTCGTCAGTGACCCAGTTGTTTGTTAAGAGGGTGAATTTGGGCAGCCTTTGAGCGAAGCCGACAAGAGGTTTTACGATACTTAGGATCGTCCTGTTCCTGAAAGTTTGGTCTACATGTGACCTATCCGAAGAGAGGATTTTTCCAAGCTCTTGGAAAATTTCTGCTCTGAGGCCTGACATTTCGAAATACTTTACCGAGAACCTTTCAGGCTTTTTTACAAGGAGTTCGAAATGTTCAGGACCAAGGACAGGAATGAATGTTCCATCTTGATAAACGCTCACATACTCGCTCTGATATAGCAGAACCGATAAGAGCAGGACCGGAATGATTCCTTGTTTTGAACCATAAGGTGGTTTTTCAAGCAGATCATACAGGATGCTTATGTTCTTTGGTTCTTTGCTGGCTTTCTTGCAGAAATTTTCAATTGCAATCCACACATGATAGATTCCATCGTCATTTTCCGGTGGCCTTGAAAATACCCAACCGTCTTTCGATTCTACATACAAGCCGGTCTGGATAAGGACAGATTCAAACACACTGTATTCCGGCCCGTTACCGACGATTCCCAGTCTCGGCTGGCCGATATTTTCAAGCATCGTTGTCAGGAGCTTGGTTCGTGCTGCTGCTCCCTGTGAAGTGAGTTCTCTTCTGTTAATAAGTTCATTCCATAGGCACGGACCTTTAATGTAAACCTCGTCGCAAAGATGGGAAAGGTAACCCTGGAAATCAGCCCAGTTGCTAAACTTCATCTTATCGGTTAGGTCGAAATTGTTCACCTTCCCGGAGGCGATATCAAACGACCTTGATAGGGCATCATTCAGGAGCCTTTGTGCATATAGGACTCTTTGGCCGACTTCCCTTCGTGCAATACCGTCTGTCTGAAGCTGCGATGCATTTTTTAGGACATTTCTTAATGTTACATATTCATCACAGGCTATCCGCAAGGCGCTAAGTTCAGATGCACAGATGACAATAAGAGGCTTACCGCTGAGCGTCTCGTGAGGTATATTATCAAGTTTTTTCAGATTCCTTTCATTTCCGACCCAATAGCAGATAAGCCCGTCGCTATCAGGAAGCTTGCATTCCAAGGACTCAAAGGATTCTGTTCTATCGAAATATTGCCTCTCAAAATACCGCAGTGTCCCGCAATTATAGCTGTGCTTCTGCGCTACAAGCGGCCTTAGAGGGGCATATTCATTCAGGAGATCTGCAAGGGATATGTTCAGCACCTCAGCCTGCTCTGAAAGCTCTTTTTCGATATCGAAATCAGAACCTTCCCATATCCGAAGTTCGTCTATACGCTTTCTCCAGATGATGAAGCCTTTATCTAGGAGTTCTTTTATCTTCTTATCCCAGTATTCGATCTCATCTCTGTCGTCCGGCTGATTGCACATCGCAAGAGCGACGGTCTTTTTAGAAGCTCTAAGTGAACCAGCTGTAGAGACGAGATTAAGAAGTCCGATTGTTTTCAATACGAGCAGGACATCAGGATCTAGATTGCTAGCATCAGACAACCGCGATTGGATCTCTATCCATCTCTGGAATTGTGGCCTAGCTGAAATCGACATACCAGCAGATTCTACGAAGTAGTCATATACCTTGTGCAGCTTGAATACCGGAAGCTTTTCCTGACTGAAATTTGATTGCGCCAGGAATGTTGAGAAAGAATCAGGTTCTCCGCTTGCAAGGAAGGTGAAAAGGGTCCGATCATTTTGGGAGAATTTCGTGCAAAGTATCGGCAGGATCAAGGCTGAAAGCGGATGAAGCGGGAAGATCGAGGGCAGGTCGCTTGTGGAAAAATAATTCGACATTTCCGTATCAGATAGCACTGACTGCCACTTCTTTGTCCACTTGTTTACAGACGATTTGAATGGTGCTTCCGTCGATTGGTCAATTGCCTGACCAATGAGCCGAACCATCTGATCTGCAGATTCAATGAATGGGATGTCTTCAAACCTGCCCTGGATCTTTGCCCATTCGTTTCTCTGAGCTGATGCTATTCCGTGGGCATAGTCTATGAATGATTGGTGCAAAAGACCGAATATAGACACATTGAATCCATCCCGGTTCGGGGGCATTTCAGCGATCTGTTGAAGAAGATAAAGGTCATCCATGGACTGGTTTTGGGCTGAAAATTCTAGGTTCTTTCCTAGCTCATCGATAATGAGCAATATGCCGGCCCAAGATGATTGAGCCAATGATTCCAGCACTTGCACCAGATGGTTGTTGTCTATCGACGCCCCTTTCTGTGATTTCAGATAAAGCTCATTTAATTCGCTTATGACACCGGGTCTCGGCCCCCGCCTGTTATGCCAGTATAATGTGACGCCGGCGTTTAGCGCCCTTATGACGGTCTTTGCGATCGGCTCTCGCTGAGCTGTTACGACGGCTCTGATAAGACCTGATTCTGGAAGCCTGCCCTTGATCTGCCTTTGTAGTGAATTGGATTTTTCTGTCTGTTTGATTATCTGGATCGCACACTTAAAGATCTCATCATCCTGGGGTGAACAGAGGGCTGTCAGGAAATTAGCGAATGCCGATTTGCCAGTTCCATATAATCCGGTCAATGTCCAGGCCCGGACGGAATTGTCGAACGCAAAGGATCGCAGAAACCTTTCAACGCTATCCATAGCCCTTGAAGTCGGGATATAACCGAGCAGGCTATCGGGAATTCCAAAATCGCGTTCGAGATTGACCGATCTTGAGTACCTCCTCTTAATCGTTACGAATTCCGATAGAGCCGGCATATTAATGTCCCTTTCAGGGATGGTTGAAATCCCTCGCCTTTAGGCGAAGAAAAGTTAATACATGTCGCTATGCGACGTTATCAACTGGGTGCCCATACCAAAACAGACCTCAAAGTCCACCAAATCTGGCTTCACAAATATCTGAAGCGCGGAATGGCTGGTGCGGTGGCGATACGGACTCGTGATGTTTTGCACGGACGAAATGATCCAGCAATATTTTCAAAAGCAAGAAGGGGAGCCGATTCCTGATGATAGTCGATTTGAAATCGACCCCTCATAAAACCCCTCGACTTATAGTCGAGGGTGGTTTAGTTCCTTTTTTTGTAATAACTAGTTAGAATTCTTTCAGATATTTTTAATGGGTCGTCATAGTAGGCGAACTGGATCATCCCAGCGGTGTCGGTTAGGAATATATCCTTGGCCTTCAAAGAGACGGTTTCGATGGCATCGCTAAGAGAGCTTTCCGTAAGCTTGAAGGCTTGACCAGGGCTCCCGGCATCGTAAAGCAGCCGCGATATGGAAATGGTTCTCGCATCATCCTGGAATGACCGTGCGAATTCAAGGCAAGCTGCAACTGTTATTTCAGGCGGCAGGGTTGGCTTGTTTCCGAAATTGAAAGTGAATCTCTTGGAATCAGTGTAAGCATTGATGATCCCTAGCTCAGTGAAGGGACAATCAAGCGAATCTTCTTTGAGGTTCTTTGGACCGGTCCTTTCGACATACATCCTGATCAGGCAGTTCACATCCTTGTTCAATGATGAATCTAGAATCTTTCTGCTCGGAAACTGCCTGTCCCTGTATTCCCGCAAGGAAAATAGGAGATCATGTGGCGAAAAATCGATCTTGTTCAGCTCATTAAAGGTGAAAAACCATGCCGGAGCATAGCAGGGTGGCTTAAACAGATTCCAATGAAGCAGCCAAAGAGATGACGGATTCTCAAGAAAAGGGTCCCATCCGTCTTCACCTAGGAGCTTTTCAGAAAATTCCGTGGGGTTATGGACATATTTTCCATCAGTTCTGGTCTCATCTACGACTTTGAACGCGATGCACCAGTACCTGATGGCCTTGACCATGTTTTTCCCGACACCCAAGACCACCGGTGCGGATTCCTTTGAAAATACTGCATTATCCTCTGTCGCCTTGTCAAATCCCTTCTTCAACCAGCCGAATCTCGGGTGAAAGGTCTCATGGCGCGCAAAAATAGGGTGAATGGTCGCATCCTGTGCCATCAATTCTCCTTTCATTTGTATAAGCTATTTTACCTATAGCTTTTTCGGGAATTTTGTCAATAGCAAACACATCATATTGTATTTTTTTTCGGATAGTAAATATATATTGTAGTTTAAACGCTTACGTGAGAAATTAATAAATTAGTCTATTTTTCATATTTACATGCATTATATTATCCAAATTTGGAGTGTTTAGTTGCATTTTCTTAAAAAACTCCGCTTCACCGTTTCACCCATTCACCACTTCAGACTTTACCGCCAAACGTGTTGCAAGGTCACCAAGATAATCGGTCTTCTCTATACAATTGATCCAGGACTCAGGAATCGCTTCCACTCCAAGGTATGCTCCACTAATGGAACCACCGATGCAGGCGATGGAATCGGAATCCCCATTTGTATTGGCGCCCCTGATAACGACCTTTTTATAATCGTCCGGGTATCGAAGAAAACAATAAAGTGCCAGTGCCACTGCTTCTTCTCCGATCCAGCCCTCTCCCAAATATTTCAGTGCCTCTTCTTCATCCTCCCAGTTGAGACATTCTTCAATCCTGAGGATTGCGTTATCAAATTCTCTGGATATGCCCTTTGTGAAAGAAAGCAGCTCAGGAATCATTTGGTCAGGAGAAATGCCGTCAAGGGCAAGTTTGACGAGGTATGCTGCCCCGATACATGCGGCATCCGCGGTCGGGTGCCTGTGGGTGCATATGCCGGAGGATTTTGCCACCTCTTTCAGCTTGTCAGGGTCTTTCTGATACAGATAGCCGATTGGCGCAACCCTCATGGCAGAACCGCGGCCTTTTGATCCCGTGACTCCACTTTCGGCCCAGTGAAGCCCTTTTTCCATGTTGGAAATGCCTGTTAAGCAGGCATTACCGGGAGCGCGATTGTTTTCAGGTGAATGGCGCCATTTGATGAATTCATCCCGCACCGCCGTCATAATTGAAGCAATGTCCTGATCCCCTGCCTTGATCAAGGCCTCGGCTATGGCGATGCTCATCTGGGTATCGTCTGTGTACAGGGCTGGGTCCGGCAAATCTGTGATGCCATCTCTTCCATATGCTGACTTTATCTGAGGAAGGGATTTGAACTCGGTAAGCCTTCCAAGTGCATCACCGATAGCCAGACCATAAATAGTCCCTTTGGCCTTTTGAAGGTCCATCAATTCTGATTATTAAAAGGTTCCAGAGGATTTCTGCACGGAGTCGTGACATGCTTACAATAATCCTGCATAAAAATCCAACAATTTCTGACTAATTTTTCGTGCTGCCGGATTCTCCTAAATTTAATAGCCGCCACTTCCATGTAATGTTAAGGGCATCCGGGTCAATAAAGACGGGCCATGAATTTTAAACTCATGTGAATTCAATCAACGACTTAAATCTCTTCCCGGTCTTTCTCCTAATACCGGCGCGGCCGGCCAACCTTCTATTTTAGACGACAAAGACTGTTATGGGACTATCGACCTCAGCACCGGTAAAAAAATTTCTTGACAATGACACTATAAGTGTTAATATTTAGTGTCATGAAAAAGGAACAAAAAACATTCTCGTTAGAGGAACTCTGCACGCTTGTTGAGATGAACAAACGGAAGATCCGTTTTTACATCCAGAAAGGCCTGGTTGACAGACCGCAAGGGACCGGCAAGGGTGCTCATTACACTCATCGGCATCTTGAGCAGCTCCTGGGTATCCGCAAATGGAAGGAGGCCGGTTTATCCCTTGAGCGGATACAGGAACTGCTGGGGGATGAAAACAAGACAGCCGATTCCAGCAGCCTCATTCCTCCGCCACGGCCAAGAAGGCCCGGTTCGATCGAGGTTTGGAGCCACCTGCATATTGAAGACGGGATAGAGCTGCATATTGAGCCGCAGCGTTCTGGTTTGACCCCTGAGCAGGTTCGCGCCCTGTGCAAGATGATCATCGAACAATATGAAAAAATCAAGAAGGAGGAAATCTGACAATGTATGAACAAATGGCCCATGGGCTGCAAACAGCCGCCGGGAAAAATATTGCATTGCGATCAGTCAGCGCTGAGGTAGTTTTAAACAATCTCCTCAGATATTTCGACCACCACTCCTTGCAATTTCCTTTCGCCGATGGTGATTTTTACGCCCAATAATACAGCCCGGCTGGGCAAAGGAAAGGTATAGACCGCTTCAATCGGTTTTTCCTCCTGGTTCTGATAAACCTGAGTCAAGTAGGCCTCACTGAGGAGATTGTTTAAAACTACTAATTGTATCAGTAATTCGATTCCCATGCACCCGCCATGATTAATTATGGTCTCCAGAAAAACAAAAACTAATTGATTAATGTCCCTTTCAGGGATGGTTGAAATCCCTCGCCTTTAGGCGAAGAAAAGTTAATACATGTCGCTATGCGACGTTATCAACTGGGTG
>LT984854.1:1604093-1614815 GCA_900258555.1 uncultured Desulfobacterium sp.
ATTTGCATTCTAAAAACTTTATTACGACACAGTCTCTTGATCCGGCATCCAGAAAGCGCTGGATTCCGGCCTTCGCCGGAATGACTGTGCGTCTATACAAATATTAGACAGTTAATAAGCTTCAATCTCTGTAGCATGAGGAAAAGTGATGGCACAGGAAAAAATAGCCTAGCTTAGCCCGATTTTTACCCTGTTTCGCCCGATCAAGATTTTCTTATTAATATCAATAAAATAGTGATATCTTGCCTTTCCTGCACCACCACTCTAGCCCGATTTTTTATAAGTATTTTATCTGGCGACTTTTCCCTGCTGATATGATGCCAATGATACCAGACAGTTATAGTGTTGTTCCTGTAACTGGCATATCAATTGTATAAGTATCCTTATAGGATTATTCTCTACAGGCGAGCAAACCGAGTTACAAGAGAAAGTTAAATATTATTATGATGTCCCCTCGCAAGAGGATCACTTTTTTCAATTACATAAAAAGAGGAGTGACGAACAATGAAGGGGTGGACCGGAAAGATATTGCGGATTGATCTCTCAAATAGGACTCACAAGACAGACGACCTCGATGCTAATACCGCAAAGATGTTTATCGGAGGTCATGGTGTGGCAACGAAAATCCTGATGGATGAAATGGATCCGAAGGTTGATCCTTTATCTGCTGAAAACAAACTCATTTTTTCCATAGGGCCTCTTACAGGGACTGTAGCGCCGCTGGGATCGAGGTATATGATTACGACCAAGTCGCCGCTGACAGGATTGCTGGGTTTTGGAAACAGCGGAGGCTTCTTTGGTCCTGCTATGAGAAATGCAGGTTACGACCATATTGTTTTTGAGGGAAAGTCGGACAAACCTGTCTATGTGTTGATAAGCGATGAAGATATCCAATTTAAGGATGCCGGTCATCTATGGGGCAAGGATACCTATGAAACAGAGGATATTATCAGAAAGGAAACAGAAGATTCCGGCAAGAGGGTAAGGGTTTCATGTATCGGGCCTGCTGGAGAGAAGCAGGCGCTGATAGCTGCAGTTATGAATGATAAACACAGGGCGGCGGCCCGGTGCGGCATTGGGGCTGTAATGGGTTCCAAGAACCTTAAGGCCGTTGCGGTGACAGGGAAAAGAAAGGAGGATGTGGCCGATTCTGAAACCCTGTCAAGTCTTTCTAAAACGTTCAGGCAAAAGTTTAAAGAAAATCCAGGTGTAGAAAATTTTACAGAGTTTGGGACTTCGGGGGTCGTAAATCTTTTGAATGAAATGGGTGTCTTGCCGACTAGAAATTTTCAAAAAAGTTCATTTGAAGAGGCTGCGAACCTAAGCGGTGAAACGCTGAAAGACAAATACCTTCAGAAGAATAAGGCTTGTTTTGGCTGTCCAGTTGCCTGCGGTAGAGGCACGAAGATTAGCGAAGGAAAATACGAGGGCGAAGGAGAAGGCCCGGAATATGAGACCGTTGCATTGCTTGGGTCAAACCTTGGAAATGGAAACCTGGCGGCAGTGACCAAGGCCAATTACCTCTGTAATCAACTGGGGATTGATACCATTTCTGCAGGGGGAACAATTGCCTGTGCGATGGAAATGTATGAGAAAGGCTACCTGTCAAAGGAAGATACCGGCGGTATTGCGCTTGAGTTCGGGGACGGTGATCTGGTGGTTAAGCTTGTGGAAATGATAGGAAGCCGAACAGATTTTGGTGATGTGCTGGCAGATGGGGGCTTTAAACTGGCTGAAAGATACGGACACCCGGAGTGTTTCATGGGAGTTCACAAGATGGAAATACCGGGGTATGAACCCAGAGGCGCCAAAGGCATGGGCATCACTTACGTGACATCAACTATTGGGCCGTCCCATTGCAGGGGATATACGATTCCCTTTGAAATCATGCACACTGCAGGAAATCTTGATCCCATTGAAGAAACCGGAAAAGGTATGATCTCTAAATCGGCTCAGGATATGACCTGTGCCTGGGATGCTACGGGCTTATGTCTTTTTGCTACCTTAGCGCTGGGAATTGAGGATGTGATATCTTTAATGATGGCAGCCACTGGTGTCGGTTTTGGCTTCTTTCAGTTTCTGGGGATCGGGGAAAGAATATTCAATCTTCAGCGAATGTTTAATTTGAAGGCAGGCCTCAGGATAGAAGACGAGAAGTTGCCTGAGCGATTTTACAAGGAACCATTGCCTGACGGCCCAAATGCAGGGGCAGTTTTGGATCTGAAAACGGAGATGAGCGTATATTATAATCTAAGAGGATGGAATATGAATCACATTCCCAGCAAAGGCAAATTAAAGGCCCTTGGCTTGGGTAACTATGTGGCTTAACGGCGTCCTGTGAATTTTACAATAACTAGGAAGGGATAAAAGGAGGAAAAAAGATGAGGCTGAAAGATAAAGTCGCTATCATTACCGGAGGTGGTCAGGGAATCGGGAGAGAATATGCATTGAGGTTTTGTAAAGAGGGAGCAAGGGTCGTGATTGCTGAGATAAACCTGGAAAATGCAAAAAAAGTGGAAAAGGAAATCGTGGAAATGGGAGGTGAAGCCCTGGCGATAAAGACCGATGTTTCAAGTGAAAATGACACGCAGGTCATGGCACAGAAGACTGTGGAAAAGTTCGGCAAGATTGACATCTTGATTAATAATGCAGCCATCTATTTTGGACTTGAAAATAAACCCATTGAGAACATTACCGTTGATGAGTGGGACCGTAGTTTCGCTGTGAATGTAAGAGGGGCATGGTTGTGTATAAAGGCTGTTTTGCCATATATGAAAGACGAGGGAAGCGGAAGGATCATCAATATCTCTTCAGGGACTTGGTATATGGGAATCCCAATGCTTCTGCATTATGGTACAACAAAAGCGGGGATAATCGGGTTGACAAGATGTGCTGCCAGGGAAGTCGGAGGTTTTGGAATAAATGTCAATGCAATTACACCTGGATTTACAACGACAGAGGCAAGCCTTACCATGAAGGGAACGCCACCTGGAATATTTGAAGTAATTGCAGGGCAAACTGCCTTAGGAAGAAACGAAAATGCTGAAGATTTGGTCGGGACTGCAGTTTTTCTGGCATCTGATGACTCAGCTTTTATAACAGGTCAAAGCATTGTCGTTGATGGAGGCTGGGTGCTGGACTAGCGCCACGACGAAAAAACCATAACCGATCCTGCAATCCTCTAGGCAGGGTCCGGCGCCCAGCAGCAATGGAGGTTTAGAGGTTTATAAAAGCCCTCCACTTAATGCTGGATCAACAATATTTCCCTAAATATTGCCTTTCCCTCTGACAATCCGGGGGGTAGGAGAATTTTATTATAGCACGTAATACGGTTAACATCTTGTAGTTCCTGTGTGTTTGACATCATGTCAATCCGGGGAATTAAATCGGATCGTATTTGTTTACAAGAGGTGAATAATGGCATTTGCACCAGATGTGAAGTCGGAACTGGAAAAAATTGTAGGTGTTGGCAATGTCCGGGATGAAGATTACGTGCTGACCGCTTATGCAACGGATATCAGTGAAATCCCACCATCGAAAGCGGATGCAGTCGTACTGCCGGAATCAAAAGAAGAAGTCTCAGCCATACTGAAGATGGCAAATGAAAGAAAGATTCCGGTGACCCCGAGAGCTTCCAACACCCTGGGTTTTGGCGTCGGTCTGGCTCAGGGGGGAATATTGCTTGATCTGGGCAAAATGAATGAAATCCTTCGGATTGAGGAGGATCTCATGACGGTGACAGCCCAGGCCGGGTGCGGTGCCTACAAGCTTTTTCAGGCAGTAAATAAAAGGGGGTTAGATATACCTGTGCGGCCCTGGTTTGGTTCCGGACCCAGTATCGGCAGCTGGATTGCGGCCACTGGTACCGGGGCGAGGGTGCACAGATACGGACACTGTCAGGAATGGGTTTGTGGTCTTGAAGTAGTGCTCGCGACAGGGGAAATTATCCAGACCGGAGCTGGTCAGTATGAAAACCATTCCAGCTACCTGCACAGGGGCGGTTCGGGCAACCTCATGAATCTGTTTCAGATGACTTTCGGAACACTGGGGGTCATAACTGAGGTCACGGTCGGCTTGATACCATTACCGGAAACAACCATATCGGTCTGTTATGGCTTTAACGATATGGAGTCTTTTATTAAAGCAGCTTATGACATCCAGCGTGCGGATGCAGCCACCGATATCGAGCACGAGGATGGCGATTTATACAACCATTTTCTGGAAATGAGCGAGCCTCATCCCTTCATACTCTGCATCACGAATCAGGGGCATGAAAAGGAGGCCAAAGCCAGGACAGAAATAGTATCGCAAATCTGCGAAGGTTTGGGGGGACATGCTCTTCCTGACAAGTTTGCCAAGGCTACATGGGACAACGCCGCCACCTTTGATTACAGAACAGCCCGTTTCGGCCGGTATACCCTGGCAGCTGCTTCCTGCTCTTACAGGTCTTATGAAAGGGCATACAGAATCATCAAGGATACATTCGCCAAATACAATATCAGGAATGCCTGGAGCGGCTGGTCCTGTTGGCCTGCATGGGTGGAGGGATGGGCAGTGGCTTATTACAATCCCGAGACCCAGTTGGAAGACATGCAAAAAGCCAAGTTTGAAATTACCAGACAGTGTGCCTATCTGCCGGATTACTTCTTTAACTCTGTGCGAGCCCCTTATGAGGATCTACTGGTTAGAATCAAGAATATGATTGACCCCAACAACATTATGAATCCCGGCACTTGGGATTTCGTAACAGGGGCTCCATTTAAGGCTATCAGGAATATTCCCTTGGAGCAGTGAGAGAGAGAGCAGCGAAAGGAGCACAAAGAATACTATGGCTTTCGAAAATGTAAGTAAATACAAAGAACAAATCTATCGTTGTAACACATGCGGGAGATGTCCCAGAGGCCCCTGGGATCCTAATCAGCCGACAGTTTTACCTCTTCCTGAAAGACAATGCCCCATCTATGAAACACACAAGATGCTTTCCTATTCAGCTCAGGGGATGATACTCATAATCCGTGACTTATTGGAGGGCAAGATCCAGCCTTATGAATCATTGATTTCCGCTGTTTATGAGTGCCTGCTGTGCCAGCACTGTAATGCCGTCTGTGCGGCAACCAATGCCATCCCCCTGGGCGAGCTGGAGTGCGCTCAAATCTTTCAGGCCTTGCGAGCTGACCTCGTAGATATGGGAGTTGCTCCTCCCGCGTCAATGAAAAATGTCAACAATAAGATTCAAGACAAACACAATAGGATGGGGAACGACCGCCCTAGAGGTGCCTGGGCTGAAGGCATGAATATTCCCGCCAAAGGTGCAACGATGATTTTTGCCGGATGCACCGCTGCTTACCAGAACAAGGAAGTGGTCCAGAGCCTGGCCAAGATAATGCAAGAAGCAGGGATGGATTTCGGGATGCTGGAAGACGAATGGTGCTGTGGCGCGCTTCAGTATGATTCCGGTTTGCTGCATGATTTTAGAGCAAGTGTGCAGCACAATGTTGATGCCATCAGGAATACTGGAGCAAAGGAAATTGTGATGGTCTGTGCAGACGGATACAAGACCATTAAGAACGATTACCCCAAGTATGCCGGTAATCTCGGGTTTGATGTGATACACAGCTCAGAGCTGATAGCAAGATTATTGAACAACAATCAGATATCATTTACTAAAAAGATTGACCTCGGAGGAATGGCAACCTACTTCGATCCCTGTCTCCTGGCAAGGGCCAATAACGTTATCGATCAGCCCAGAAACATAATCAACGCCATCCCGGGGATCAGGCATGTAGAAATGGAAGGTTTTGGAAAATATACCAATTGCTGCGGTCGTCCGATTGTCAACCCAGTCTCAAAAGAAACATATCTCCGTGCCGGGCGAGACAGAATCAAGGATGCCCTGGCGGTTGAGGCTAGGGCCATTATCACTGGCTGTGTCAATTGCAAGCAAAGCATGACGGTGGCGGCTACCAAGTTGGGAGCGGAAATCAAAGTGATGGATATCGCGGAACTGGTAACGCAAGCGATTGCCTGATGGCTAAGGATATTTATACAAATATTGCTTCTTAAAATGTCACTATTATGGAAAAACTTATCAAAATAAATAGCTCAAAAAACGGTGATCCTGCGCAAGGAGTTAAGTTTCCTGTAAATGAGGTAGATCTGTATCATAGGGTTTTTGACGTCGCTTTGGACGGTATTTCCATCTGCGATATGGATGCAATTCATGTTGAAGTTAACGAGGCATTATGCAAGATGGTCGGTTATTCCTATGATGAGCTGATCGGCAAACCAGTAGTAGAAATTGTTTATCCTGACTATACGCATGATCTCACTGAAAAGTTTATCCCTACAATGCTCAAAAGGGGTTGGGTGAAAATAGATTCTGCGTTGTTCAGTAAGGATGGCAGGAAAATTCCTGTGGAGGTTCACGGTGCTGTGTTTTCTCATGCAGGCAAGCCTGCCTTTATGGCCATCCTTCGTGATCTTACTGAACGCAAACGGGGTGAAGCAAGGCTTCTGGCAAGCGAAAGACGATATCGCGTTCTTACTGAGAACGTGACTGATGCGGTTATGGTTATTCAAGATCAAAAGGTGGTGTTTGCAAACAAGGTCCTGATTTCCATGTTCGGTTATAAAAGTAGAACCGATGTTATCGGCAAGGATGCCGGGATGCTTCTGGACCAGGATTTTAGAAAAAACATTACGATAGAACAGCAGGAAATTGCGGATAATGACTCAAAACAACCCCTTGTAGAAGAACATCGTATCTTTCAAGGTGACAGGGAGTTCTGGGTTGAATCGCACTGGAATGTGATAACCTGGGAGGAAAAGCCAGCGGTACTTGTTACTTTACGGGATATTACCACCAGGAAATTACAGATGATGGCGATTGAAAAAGAAAAGGCGTCTCTTCTTGAGGAAAACATAAAGCTGAAATCAACGATGGTGGATCGTTATAAATTTTGTAATATTGTAGGCATAAGTCCTGCTATGCAGAAAATTTATGATCTTATCCTAAAGGCGAGCTCTTCGAATTTCAATGTTGCAATCTACGGGGAATCAGGGACTGGTAAGGAGTTGATTGCCCAAACCATCCATGAAATGAGTGATCGTCGAGATAGAAATTATGTACCGGTAAACTGTGCTGCAATTCCAGAAGCCCTTTTGGAGAACGAATTTTTTGGCTGTAAGAAAGGGGCCTTCACAGGTGCCTATAGTGACAAACAGGGTTTTTTTGACCTTGCCCATGAGGGGACTCTGTTTTTGGATGAGGTAGGTGAGCTAAGTAAGATTCATCAGGCCAAGCTGCTTCGCGCTATTGAAGGGGGTGGTTACTCGGCCATAGGGGACACTAAGATCAAGACATCTAATGTACGGATTATTGCTGCCACGAACAGGAAGTGGACGGACATGCTGGCAACCGGAAAGATGCGCGAAGACTTTTTTCATAGAATCCATATTATTCCTATTACGTTACCTCCATTAAGGGAGCGCAAGGAAGACATACCTTTGCTGGTAAAAGATTTCTGTCAGAAGTATAGCAATAAAAAAGAATACAAGATTCCCGGAACTGTTATTGATGCCCTCTATAGTTATCAATGGCCCGGCAATGTTCGTGAGCTTGAAAACGTTGTACAGCGTTATATTTCTTTGGGGTATCTCGACATTCCAACTGCCAGTGTAAGGAAGGTTAACACTAAGGTGGATTTTTCATCTGTGATTGAACAGCAAAATGATAATTTGTACTCGACGCTGGAAAGTTTTGAAAAAGAATATCTTGTTGCTGTTCTTAATGAAAATCATTGGCACCGGGGCAAGGCAGCCGAGAGCCTGGGCATTTTTCCGAAAACTCTATACAGGAAGATGAAAAAATATGGCCTGGCTTAGCCCGATTTTTTACTGATATATTTTTTCAGAGATTTTTCCTGCCTATTAAAATAACAATGATACCAATTTTGTCATTCCAATAAATGATTGCTAATATACCTAAAGCCAAAAATTAGGGAAGGTTGGTCCTCGTCATATTTTTTTGATCCATAGCTTTCTTCGAATCCATAAACATACATAAAAGCAATATTCAACTCTATGGATTTAGTTATCTTGCAGCCAATACCAATAACACTGGCCAGGAAATCCAGGTCATTTGAAGACGGATGAATGCCTTTTTCTTTTGTCGCTCCTTCAATATACTTAAAACCACCTTTAAGGGCGTATTTGCTGTCTATCTTATAATCAATTCCTATTCCGGTAAGCCAGGAGTTATTATAATAAGTTTTTTCGCTATTCTGAATATGCTCAGTTTTAAAGTCAATTTCATCCATATGCCCCCATAACCTATATGAACATGAAAGGCCGATTGTAATTTTTTGGTTAGGGAAGTAACCTAAACCAAAATCAAAAGAACTAGGGAATGTCATTTCGACCTCTGAATCTTTCCTAACTCCGGCTGTCTTTACCCATCCATCCATTTTAATGGGGATTTGGCTCCTTGCCGTAAGACCAAAACGGACCTTACTATAAGGCTTATACATAAGACCAATGTGTCCGCCATAACCAGCGATTCCATCATATTTACTTTTCATTGGCAAAACACAGGGTGTAGCGCCAGGGAAATAAAGATTTTCATTTTCTATCTGTCCGTAATAAAGTGAGACGCCAATACCTAAGGCAACTTTTTCTCCTAACCTATAGGCGAATGCAGGCGTGAGCGCAAACCATGCTGCGAATGATTCCAAGTCAAGATCCGTATGTTGAAAGTTATCGTATGCAGTTCCACCCCCTGCATAGGGGATGTAAAGTCCTAATCCGAATGCCGATTTATCATATCTTCTCGCAAGAAATATTCCTGGAACGATGAACAATTCATGACTTTTGTCTGTAATACCATTATCGCTGAATTGGAAATTAGATGGTGTAATAGACGAGTAAAGCTCAGCAGACCATGAATCCTTGGGAATTAGGGTTAGACCTGCTGGATTGTAATACACAGAAGAGGAATCATCAACAATAGCAGTGAGGGCATTTCCCATACACATGCCCTGTAATCCCAGACCAGTATTATCAAACCCTCCTCCATAAACATTATTTGAGTAACTGATGATAAAATATGCTAAAAATATAGATATGAAAACTTTTATAAGGACCGTATGAGCCCCTTCAGCCATTATCTTTACTCCCTTTAAAGAGATAAATTTAAATGTCTGAGCTACGCAAACAGATGTATATCAGAGGACCACGAAAAGTGAGAAAATGTTTTTTGTCACAAAACACAATATGATATCTTAAATTACTATGGACAATTAATATTTCTCGCTTAAAAGGGCAAATGCTAAATAAAGTCCAACACATCAAAATTGACGGATGTTTCTTGGGTCATCTTTAGGAACTTTTCTTCTTGTTCATCCTCCGTAAGCCCCACAAAAGAACTGAAGCCGAAACGCAACCCCAGTTGCGGATCATCCAGCTTTCGGCTAAGTTCATTATAAATCGAAAGTCTCTCTTTGCTGACATCTCCATCTTTTATCGCTTCACCGGCCACTTGACCGGCATACTGCCCTGATAACATTGCCAGTTGAAACATGCCGAAATTAGCAGCGTTCCCCGCCAGCATAACGCCATCTGCAACTTTTTGGGGTAGCGATTTGGCGCCAAATAGCGCCATGGAATATCCGACCTTTTTTACCGGTACTGAATCTCTCAGTTTATTGGATATGATATAGTCGCCTGTTTTACATTTTTCAAAAGCCTCAATGCTCTCAAATACTGAATGACATGTGTATGCATCTAATCGGTGGAGCCAGATCCATCCCGGATACCCATTCCTTGTTCCGTGGGGCCCGACATGGAGTTCATGAACCCCTCTATCAATGTCTTTTACGTTGACGAGCAGCATTGAAATCCCACTATCAATATATGGTACCTTTTCCGCAATTCCTGAACGGATGGGTAAACCCCCAATCAGAGATTTAATACCGTCCGCAATAATAACGATTTTACCTCGAATCTCAGGGTAAGCCTTTGAATGTATCTTTACGCCAATAACAGTATTTCCATCATATGCAAGATCCGTAACTTTGGCGTTAATCCGGATTTCGGCTCCTGCTTGTGCGGCCTGACCGGCAAGTTGCATATCAAAAAACGCTCGATCAAGCTGATATACGCCTTGGCCTTCTAAAGGAATATCAAAAAGTTTTCCCTTGGGGCTGTAGATTCGACGATGTTTAACTTTATCTACAATTACCCGTGGGTCCATGCTCGCAAGAATCTTTTCGCCTATACCACTTCTGGTTCCGTAAAACAGTCCTGAGCAATGCTGAGGCAGGCCAATGGCCGAATGCTCTTCTAAAAGAATTGTTTTTGCCCCTCTTTCTGCCGCTGCCTTGGCTGCCGCGGAGCCGGCGGGGCCGGCGCCTACTACAATAACGTCATAATCCATCATTGTTTTCTATTGCCTTTTATTTTTTCTCATGAGGACACTGGTGGTGGGAATATCGAGGTAGCCCAATGAACGGAATTCATTAGCTACCGGAAAGTTAACATCTTGCTGCAGAACGACTTTGTTAGCTTATATTACTCCGGCAATTAAATACACTACTTCTGTCATTCCGGCGAAGGCCGGAATCTAGGAAAATACTGGATGCCGGATCAAGAGACTGTGTCGTAATTAAGTATACAATTTGTTCTTTGACAATAAAATAGAAGAAAAAGGTGAAGAGTCGATAAAAA
>LT984854.1:1616315-1620728 GCA_900258555.1 uncultured Desulfobacterium sp.
TTTGAGTTTCAGCTAATTTCTAATATTTTTTTAAAAGAACATTTGAAATTTGCATTCTAAAAACTTTATTACGACACAGTCTCCAAGTCTGGCATGACGACATTTGCCTATTTAATTGACGTGTTAATATATCAGCAAGTTTTGTTATTATTGATCACCAAAGGAACTTCCCCCCAAATAAATTGGGGGGAAGCGTATTTGAAGACCTAATCGAATATCGGGAACCCCTTTCTCAACAGGCAAAGCACTGCTCAGTCCGACTAATAATGTTGTCCTGAACAGGTTTACCGAGGTCAACCCAGTATGCACTATAGCCGGCCACACGAACCACCAGATCAGGATATCTTTCAGGATGGACCTGGGCATCCATAAGTATTTGCTTGTCTAAGACATTGAACTGGATATGCCAGATTCCCAAATCATACCAAGTTCTTAGGTAATCAGTGAACATCTTCTTGTTATCACCCTTTAGAAATTGCGGCATGAATTTCTGGTTCAACAGCATTTCATTGGACATCAGGGGATCCAGGTATGACACAGACTTAAGTGTCGCTGTTGGCCCCTTATTATCCCGTCCGGCCATAGGCGAACAGGTCCCATCAGCAAAAGGCTCCGTATCTACTCGGCCATCTGCAGAGGCCTGACATGCCCTGCCCAGGGCATAATTGGCTGACATGAGCCCGCCATTGGTTCGATACTGCCCTCCCCAGATATCCTTGTAGTTTCCAATAATCTTTTGTGATTCATTGTGCACCCACTGGGCCATTTTGTCGGCCTTATCCAGGCTATTCCCAAACTTGGGTGCATTGAGACACATATGCCTGACATCTTCTTTTCCTTCCCAATTTGTTGCAAGTGCATTCAGCAATTCATCAATAGTCAGCTTCTTTTCATCAAATACAAGAGTCTCGATAGCCGTTAATGAATCAGCGACATTAATCGCACCTGCTATCTGAATCTCCGGGTTTTTGTATGAACCATAGGCGGCAAAATCTGTAGTGGTAAGGCCTTTTTCAATACACCCATCGATATAGGGGGAAACCAAAGGCCGCTTCAACATTTCGTTACTGAGATTTTCCGCAATATGATTGAGTTGGGTAAACCCTACCATGACATTGTCAAGCTGCTTGAGATAAGCCTCTTTGACATCGTCAATAGATTTAAATTTTCTGGGGTCTCCGGTGTGAACACCAAGCTGGAGTTCTGTCCAGGTGTCAAATCCATCATTCAAGGCGAGATGTAACACTTTCCCAAAGCTGATCATCCCCATTGAAGCATTGCCCTGTCTCATATTCTTATTGGGGATTGCGCGGGAGACACAGGAAGGTATACACCAATTCCAGACGTCATTAGAATCAGCTCCCTGCCTTAAACACATGGCCTTTCCAAGGGTATCATTGAAAAATGCAGGGAAACCCAATCCTGTGGCCAAACAGTCAATACATTTGTCGATAAACTTTGTCGATATTCCAGGATGGTACCGGATGCAGAGAGTGGGCTGGATAACATGGGCGCTCATGATTGCATCCAGACACAGGAAAGACATCTCGTTGGTGGCGTCAGTCTTTCCATCTTCAAGGGTTCCGCCCAGGGTAAATGTCTGAAATTGAGAAGAGCCGACTGTATACGCCTCAGCCTGGGGTTGCCTGATAGCGCTTATGGACTCCATTTTGATAAACAGGCATTCGATGAGTTCCTGTGCCTGTTCATAGGTGATTGTTCCAGCTTCCTTGTCCTTCTGGTAAAAGGGATTGAACATGGTATCAAATCTAACCATGGTGCCAAAGCACCTAGAAGATACCACCGCCAGGATCATATGAAGGAAGTAGAAGGCCTGCACTGCTTCATGGAAATTGCGGGCTGGTTCAGCCGGAACCCTTTCGCATACTTCGGCAATTTTTTCAAGATCCTTTACTCTGTTCGGATCTTTTTCAGTCTTGGCCATTTGCTTGGCAAGCTTGGCATAACGTTTGCCAAAACGCGCGAAAGCCTCATTGGCAATAATCATTGCCTTCAGATTATCCACTTTTTTGATATAGGAATCTACTGTTTCTCCAGGTGCGCAGGGCCCTGCAGCAAGAATTTCTTTTAGGCGCTTCTTACATTTTTTTAAGATACCATTGGCGCCATTTTCAAAGAGTGGTTCATAGCCGCTGGTAACAGCAGGATGGACCTCGTAGACGTCCATGCAGAGGGTTATACCGTGAAAGTTCAGTATATGATTGAGATGAGGTGGGGATAATTCCCTTATTCGGTCGGAGTAAGACTTGCCCGGCCAGTACTTTGAAATCTCCAAAAGTTCCTGTCTTTCCTCTTCCGTCACCCTGTCCTTAAAATAGCCGTCCTTTGCGATTGTTTCAGGAAGCCAGGTACTGAAAAATTCAGGATACACGGGCAGGGCGGTAGGTGTTCTGGCATAATTTCCCACGATCAATTCGTCATCGTCAATATAGATGGTCATATTATCTAAAACTTTCTCAATAGCCCTGGCCTGGCGAATCACATAGGGTTGGCCATCGGTTTCCTTATAGGCCTGAGTCCAATAGCGTGCACGCTCAGGACAAATTTCGCCAAAAGTGCGCAATTTAGTCTTGAGCTCTTTGAGGTAATTTACTTGTCCTGGGGTTCTTTGTTCCTTGGTGTACTCGACTGCTTCGTCTGCCACGCCCGGGTACACCCGATTTTCCTTCAGCCGCTTGGTTCTTTCCGTTGAACCATACCGATGATCTTGGGTTTCTGCCTTTGCTAACATGGTTCGCCTCCTTTCCATTCTATTTAATCTTGAATGGAGTCTTATGTCGGTCTTTTTTGATAAAGCCCCTTCCTGTTTTTATGGTTGCTGAAAGTTACTTTTCAGGAAGAAGTAACCTATGCTAAAATCAATCTTCCTTAGTTAATACAATATCCTATAAAGAGGAATATGCAAGCCGGAAAAATTTCTTATATAATACGTAGTTGATCCGCGTAGTTTACTTTAAAACCGCTTCAAATTTTTTGAAAAACCCGGTACAATACTGCGCCGGATCATATTTAAACGTATCAACCGGTCATATCATGCACTATCTCGGAGATGTTTTTTACGATCAGTTTATCTTCCGCTTTTTCAGATTTAATCGCATCCTCAAACATAACAGCGCAGATCGGACAGGCCACGGCAAGAACGGATGCCTCTGTTTCCATGGCTTCTCTGACTCTACGTCTGGAGGGCGCCATTTCACCTCCACTACCAATCATATCGCTGAAAAAATTTCCGCCGCCACCGCCGCAGCAGAATGAGTACACCCTGTTTCGCTTCATCTCAACCAAATCGAGCCCCGGAACAGATTCCAGAACCTGTCTTGGCGCATCGTATATGTCATTGCGTCTGCCCAGCCAGCACGGATCATGGTAGGTTGCTTTATAATTGAGCTCCGAGCTGAATTTGATCCTGTTCTCATGAATTAAGTCTCTCAATAATTGACTTGAATGATATACTTCAAAATCTCCTCCGAGCCGAGGATACTCGTTTTTAAGAGCATTATAGGAGTGGGGTGAAATAGTAACGATTTTTGATACCTTCAAATCTTTAAAGAGAGAAATATTCTTTCCAGCCAGATCTTCAAAAAGACCCGTCTCACCCAGCCTGTTCACCTCATTTCCATCACAAAGTTCTTTTTCACTTAAAATGCCGAAAGACACACCGGCCTTCAACATTACCTGTGAAAATGATATAGCGCTTTTTTGCCCGACATCATCGTATGAGCCAACACAGCCGACATAAAACAAATATTCCTGCCCTGCATACGTTTCAATATTTAGACCCTCGGCCCACGCACCACGCTTTTGCCGAGGTTTGCCATATGGATTTCCGAAATGATACACGTTCTCAAGGAAATCCCGGATTTCCACAGGCACCGAGCCTCTCTCAACTGCTTCTCTTTTCATTTCAAGAATAATGTCCAGATTCTTCACCGACGTCTGCTCTGTGCAGGCATTCTCACATGTCTTGCAGTCCGCACATGAATACAGGATATGATTGAGTTTGGCATTCCAGTTGATCTGCTTTGCCAACAGACCATAAGCCATATCGAGACGACCCCTGGCATAATAAGACATAAAACCATATCTTTCACCGGAAGGACAGCTAGGCATCCAAGTATTGTAGCCATAAAGGCAAGCCCCACATTTTAGGCAGCGATCAATGTTTTCTTTAAAATCTATTAATGCCATGTCCCCAATTTCCTTGTTTATTGTTATCTGCTTATCTAAATCAATTTCAGCCCTTCCCCATCAGCCACCAATTTTCCGGGAGCCATGATTTCCTGCGGGTCAAAATATTTTTGGGGCATCGCACATTTGTGTGGGTGACCCCAATATGTTGTGGTCATGCATTGATGACCTGGAATGCCGCTGGTTTTCTTCTCGGATAGAGAT
>LT984854.1:1622973-1627501 GCA_900258555.1 uncultured Desulfobacterium sp.
GAGGAGTGATCCCAAGAAGCTGTGCAAAAAAAGATGTATCTTTCATAGTAGCTCTCGACTAATCAGTAGTTTCAAGGCGATGACGCCGGAGGCCGACTCCGAGATGGCCGAGGGTCTCTCCGTCAGCCCCAGGCGTCATCGCCTTGAAACTACGCCAACTCATTCCGGTCAGAAAAACAATAATCCGACCACAACATATTGGGGTCACCCACACAAATGTGCGATGCGGCATAAAAAAGAATACAAGATTCCCGGAACTGTTATTGATGCCCTCTATAGTTATCAATGGCCCGGCAATGTTCGTGAGCTTGAAAACGTTGTACAGCGTTATATTTCTTTGGGGTATCTCGACATTCCAACTGCCAGTGTAAGGAAGGTTAACACTAAGGTGGATTTTTCATCTGTGATTGAACAGCAAAATGATAATTTGTACTCGACGGTGGAAAGTTTTGAAAAAGAATATCTTGTTGCTGTTCTTAATGAAAATCACTGGCACCGGGGCAAGGCAGCCGAGAGCCTGGGCATCTTTCCGAAAACTCTATACAGGAAGATGAAAAAATATGGCCTGGCTTAGCCCGATTTTTACCCTTTTCCGCCCGATCTGAATTTTCTTATTAATATCAATAAGATAATTATATCTTGCAGTTCCTTCTCCACCACTATAGCCCGATTCTTAATGTGTAATTTCTCCGGCGACTTCTCCTTTCTATTATAATACCAATAATACCAATCAGTTATGTTATTGCTCCTGTGGCTGGCATAGCAATTGTAAAGGTATACTTGCAGGGGTGTTCTCTATGGCCGGGCAAACAGGCTCCTGAGGGACTATGAAATCTAAGATATTCAAACGAATGAAGGTGCCATGCTGCTGCGAGTAGAGGCCGAGGGATTGTTAAGACAGGATGTTGTTTTTATTTGCCGTCTTAAGTGAAAATCATCCTCAAAAGAAGATGGGAAACAATTTCGGTAGAAATTGGACTGAAAAAATAAGCTTACTGACAAGAAGGGGGAATTTGCAATGAGAATGTGGTCTCGCGGTTTAGGAAGGCAGAACCTAGGAATTAATCTTTTAGATACGAAACTGATGACTCTTGATGAAGCATTGGACTATATGATGAGCGAGGCAAAGGGACCTATGCTTCGTGAAATTAAAAGTGAAAATGTGATTTGCCTCAGTGGAAAAATTCTTCCTCCAACAGGATGGGAATTTGTCATTGTATTAGAAATCAAAGATATCTTCATTGTGGCGTGGAAGCTCACGTCATGGAAGACGCTGAAGAGCATCTTGAGAAATTCCTTCAAACGATTATCCGGCATATTCAAAAGATCGTCTTTAAATAACACGAGTCAAAGTCAAATAGAAAATTAAAATTCATCTACTTATCAGGTTGTTCATCGAAATTATTAAGTTGTAGAAAACTGGAAATATTTCCACGTAAAAACTTATAAGATCATTCGGCACATTATAAAAAAAGGAGGTTTTTGCTAATGAAAGACACATACGACTTTGTCGTAATCGGCGGTGGAATCAACGGATTATGTGCTGCCAGCTACTTAGCGAAATGTGGCCAAAGTGTGGCTGTATTTGAATCCCGTAATGAGGTGGGGGGTAACTGTGATACTGAGGAACTGGGGCCCCCTGGCTTCAGGTATAACCTGCATGCCTCAGGTATATGCACCTGGATTTCGCCTGCATTCGAAGAGCTTGAACTGGAAGAAAAATTCGGCTTGGAAATGATATGCGGACACTGGGGCGCTTTTAAGCCGTTTAGAGATGGAACTATTTTATGTGTACACAACTATGATTTTGAGAAGACAATCCAGAGCTTCGCCTTGCATAGCAAAAAAGATGCTGAAACATACCGCAAGCTGGGCGCATACTTTGAAGACAAGATATCGGAATTTTTTCACCACTTTCTTTATGTCATACCCAATCCGGCATCATTTGCAAAGTGTGCGGAGATTGCAAGCGGGGCGCCGGGAATGCCTTCTAACTGGGGAGACATGACAGCATATCATCTTGCCGATCATTGGTTTGAGTCCGATAAGCTAAAGTCATTTCTATTTGATAATATGCTTCAGTTCGGTATGGATCCTTGGATAAAAGGAGTGGGGTCAATAGGTCTTGTCGTTTTTCTGTTTTACGGCGTGGGCGTGAATGGAGGGACATGTAGAGGTGGGAGTCATCTTGTTCCACATTCTCTTTATCGTTCGCTGCTCCATTATGGAGGGGAGGTCTATCAGGCATGCCCCGTTAAAAAAATCATAATAGAAAATGGCGAGGCAAAAGGAATCATATTAGGGGAGGAAGGAGTATATGGAGATAGAAGAATCCAAGCCAAGAAAGCCGTGATCAGCGATCTTACCCCTATCCCGACCTTTAAGTGGCTTGTAGGTGAGGAAAATTTGTCGCCTGAGGTAAATATGGCTGTCGGCATGTACGACTATGAAGGGCAGGTACTATTTACAAATTTCTGGGCCTTGGATGAGCCGCTTAACTTCAAAGGATATGAATGGACCGATAAAAATTTGGATCCTTCTTTTCGAAAAGAGGCCTATGATTTTAATTTCGGTATGGAGGATCCGGGGGATTTCACGCGCCTGATGCACTGTTATGCCAGGGGAGAATTGCCAGATCCCCCTATTGTAACGGGAGGATGTTTTTTATATTCAAACATTGATCCGACGCAGGCCCCTCCGGGGAAGGCTACCGCTATGACATGGGCCGATGTCCCTTATAACATCCGACGCTGGGGGAACCGCAAACTGAATGGCCCTGAATCATGGGATGATGTTAGGGAAGAATATGCCGACAGAATAGAAGACCTGCTTGCCGAATATGCTCCAAACATAAAGACAGCCAAAATTCATCGTTATGCTCATACCCCCCTTGATATTACCAGAAGGAATCAAAGCCAGTTGAGCGGTACCTGGAGCGGCGGCCCATGTTGGACACATCAATTTTATCACAACAGGCCTTTTCCAGGATGTGGCGCACCGCGAACCCCGATCAAAAATCTATACATCACAGAGGTCAGCTTTGCTCGGAGCACGCTTTTATCCCAAGGGTATTGCACAGCCGTTGCAGTTGCAGAGGATTTCGGCTTCCGTGATCAACCCTGGTGGAATGTACGGGGACTGGATCCTTACATCAGGTGGTGTAAGAGAAATGGCCGCCAATGGCGTATGAGTTTCTAAAGACTGAATGGACTTACAGGAGGGAAACATGGAACAGTATGATGCAATCATAATTGGAGGCGGGCATAACGGCTTGCTGGCAGGCGCTTACTTGGCAAAGGCAGGCGCTAAAGTGATAATTCTCGAACGCCGTTGGGAAACCGGCGGTGCAATAATGACCGATGAACAGTCCGGATGTAAGATAAATACGCATGCATGTTACATGATGATGATGGACAAAGCACCGGCATTTGATGATCTGCAACTGAGTGAATTCGGCTGTTCGTATTTTTCACCGCAGCCTTCTATCGCATTTTTAACCAAGGATGAAAAGGCATTGTGTCTTTATAATGATCCTGACAAGACAGCCAAATCCATTGCAAGATTTTCTACCAATGATGCCGCTAAATTCAAACAAATCTACAATGAATATAGCGAACTGGTGGAAGAGTGCATTGTGCCGCAAACCTATCGGTCAACCATTGCACCGCTGGATATGGTTTATCTGCTGACCGAAAAAGAGATCGGCAAAAAGCTCTTGGAATTGTCTGAAAAAACTCCAATAGAGATAATAGACGAGTGCGGATTCGAGTCAGATACATTAAAAGCAGCGCTGCTTTATCTGACTTCGATGTGGGGAATCAACCCGAATGTCACAGGTGTCGGATTCCTGGTTCCTTTATATATTGTACGAATGCTTAATTCATCATTAATTCGCGGGGGCAGCCATCGCCTGCCATCAGCGATTTATAAAACGTTTATCGCAAATAAGGGGGTTGTAGAAGACACCCTGGAAGTGGAAAAAATTATCATTGAGAACGGAAAGGCTGTGGGTGTGAAGACAATAAAAGGCCGGGAATTCAGAGCCAAGTGTATTATCAGTACAGTTGACCCGCAACAGACCTTTCTTCGTTTCGTGGGTGAAGATGAATTAAATGTGATCTCACCTGATTTTCCGGCTACAATCAAGGGTTGGCAATGGGAAGAACTCAGTCATTATGTCTTGCATTTGGTTATGGATAGATCTCCTGAATACAAGGCAGCAAAATTTGATCCTGAGGTGGCAAATTCATTTATTCAGGTAATGGGAATAGATGGCTTCCAAGATTTGGCGGATAAATTTAAACAGGCGGTAAGTGGAAAGCTTCCACTATGGGGCCATATGACCAGCTTCACTCAGTTTGATCGTGTTCAGAAGCCGTCTGTTCTTGCCCGGTTCCTTCCAGAAGAAGAGGCACCCGTTCGGTCTTTACCCTAACGTTGCATAAGACATATACAAAAGTGTAGTACTTTTGCTAGGCTGCTTCTCGTAGTTTTTCTAGAAAATGTAAAAGATCGTGTTGCACAGCCT
>LT984854.1:1628931-1637103 GCA_900258555.1 uncultured Desulfobacterium sp.
GGGTTTTCTTGTAGATAATATGAATAATATCCTTTATCCGTAGGCTCCGCAAGCATAATGTCTCTAATAATCTACACTTTTTATGCAACTATAGGGTTTACAGACCCTGAGGTTTGAAAATATTGCTCCGTTCAATGCAACGGATGGAGACTGGGAGCATGGCTTGAAAGAAAAGTACGCGGAACGCTTAAGAGAAATGATTCACACCTATGCGCCGAATTTGGCGGAGGGAAAAACAATTCGGAGCTATCCCTATCCTCCAACGTATGTAGAGAAAAAGTTCAAGAACATGCAAATGGGTTCGATTAAGCATGGAGAATATATCAGTACGCAGATGGGCTACTTTCGGCCTAACGATCTGTGTTCTCGTTATAGAACACCTGTAAATGGTCTCTATGTGGCAGGCTCAAGCGTTTATCCCGGCGGAATGGTGCTGCTTGCAGGCGGTTACTGTGCAGCCAGCGTAGTCGCTGAGGACCTGGGTATCACACCCTGGTGGAAGATGCCGGAAAATATTAAAATAGCAATTGAGAAAGGTTTGGCGGTTTAAAACCGGATACAGAACCATCCGATAGAAAATCAAATTTCTACATAGCACATCGAAAATTCCGTGTCTGTGTGTTTGCAATATGAGTGTGCACAGGTTTTTCTTTGGCAGAAATCAAATACACTCCTTCTGACACATGCCTAGAAAAACCTGTACACTCTGAATTCAAAAACTATAATTAAAATAAAATATTTAAAATTGGAGTAAATGTTTCCTGGTAGGATGTTGAACTTTATAAAAGATATCTCATCCTGGCATATTCGGATATCTATGAAGAAAGAAAATTGCTTTGACCAGCTCATTATGATGAAGTGCCAAAAGTTGCATTATTAGCTGGTAGCTTGCAGAGGGAATATATAATATGGCTTATAATGACATGCGAGAATGGATGGCAACATTAGAGAAAGAGGGGATGCTTTCAAAGGTCTCATGTGAAGTAGATTGGAACAGAGAAATTGGTGCGGTCGTAAGGCGGGTAATAAATCAGAAAGGACCCGCACTTCTTTTTGATAACATAAAGGATCATGAAAAAACATTCTGTAGAAAACTTTTCACCAACAGCCTTGGTTCAAGGGAAAGAGTTGCGTTAGCTGTAGGTTCGGCAAAAGATACACCATTTAGTGAAATAACAAGAACAATCAAGGATAGAATCGCAAGGCCTTCTGATGTTAAAGTTATTGATAAAGGGCCTGTTAAAGAAAATATTTTAAAGGGAGAAGATATAGACTTATATCAGATACCGGTTCCCCATTGGCGGCCACAGGACGGCGGAAGATACATCAATACCTCTTGTTCGGTTGTTACCAGAAATCCCGATACTGGTATATTGAATATAGGAACCTATAGGGGACAGATTGTTGATAAGGATAAAATTGGTGTTTTACTCGCCCTTACTCAGCACTGGGGACACCATTTTACTAAATACAAGGAAAAGGGCAAGGAGATGCCGGTTGCGGTTGTTTATGGCTGGGATCCTACTATGCTGATGATGGCAAGTGCTCCCCTTCTCCATCCCGGCTGTTCTGAATATGAATATATTTCCTCGTTGAGGCAAGAGCCTTGTGAACTCGTAAGGTGTGAAACCAATGATCTACTTGTGCCGGCATCAGCAGAGATAGTGATAGAAGGTTTGATATCTCCAGACCCGTCAACTTTTATAACTGAAGGCCCATTCAGTGAATACACAGGATATATGGGTGGCATGGCCGCGCCCAGACCGAACATCAAGGTTACCTGCATTACCCACCGGGATGATCCGATATACCGGGGCACCATGGAGGGGGCAACGCCTCATTCATGGTCGGAGTCCGCATGGTATACACCTCCCTGTTTCTGCGCAGCCACGTGGAATCTTCTCGAAACTGTCGGAGTCCCAGGGGTTCTCGACGTTTGGGCAAATAATGTGACGGAGAATACCATCACAATGGTACGAATCAAAAAGCATTACCGCGGCCATGCAAAGCAGGTGGCAAACGCTATCTGGGGCTCCGGGATAGCCAATTATGCCGGCAAGATCGTAATTGTTGTAGATGATGACATAGACATCCACGATCATGAAGAAGTGGATTGGGCAATATCATACAGAATGAATGCAGATATGAACAAATTGCTTATTTTTCCGGGTACCTTTGGATCAATGCTTGACCCTTCTGTTCCACTCTCACAGAGAAATGTTGTAAAATACGGCCAGGGAAAATGGTCCAGAGTTCTTGTTGATGCAACCATAAATTGGGAGCTTGAACCCGAGATGCAATATGGCGATGAGCGCTACCCGCCACTTGCCACCACGATTGAACCTGAGGATGAGAATAAAGTTAAGCTCAGATGGCAGGAGTATGGGATAAAAATATAACATAAGACTATTGGGAAGGGGGGGATTGGTATGAAAATCAAAGATAAATTACAATGGCCGAGATTTATTATTTTAATTCCTGTGCTTGCTCTTATTAATATTATGCTTGCCGAACCTATCTTTGGCTATGAGGGGCACAGTGTCCCGACAGAAGTGCCGGGAGATTATGATGGTAAGTGGTATGGAGTCTATTGCCCTGAGCTTACCAAGGGAGATCTTGTAGGTCTCCCCTATGGAGACGCATTCCCAAATCAGGCAATCATGAGTTCTTGGGGATACAAGGCAAAGCCTATAGAAGGGATCAAGGACCTTATCCCCGAAATGTGGTATGACATCTGCACCCATCCTGATCTGTGGGGAGAGACTCGTATTAATGAGACGGCTTTTATCCCCCGCGATAAATATCCGGGTGACCAACAACAATTAATGATGAAGTTTACAGAGCAAAACAAGGGAACTGCCCGTGTGGATGAACGGGGGCATCTCATCAACTATAAAAACGGCCATCCCTTTCCAGGTTCAACAAACGGCGTTGAGATTGCCTGGAACTTCGTGAATTCCCTCAACTATGGACAATCAATGTATGCGAATTTCTATGTTGGGATAACTGATAAAAAAGGAGGCAAGCGATATAGTAAGGCAGATCAAAACTATTTTTGGATGAAGGGCCGTATCCATGGAGAAAATATACCGAATTATGAGCCGAATCCAAATAATTACCTGTGGCTTCAAGCAATGGGATTTACATATCCCTATGATCTTAAGGGAATTGTAATTCTAACCTATCGTTATGATGACCCTGACAGGGAAGATGACCAATGGATGTATATTACTTCTTTGAGAAGGGTACGCCGGATGTCAGCATCCCAGAGATGGGACAAGCTGCCTGGCGGCCAGGATATTACCTATGATGCGGCTACGGGTTTTCAGGGAAAGCCGACCAATTACGAATGGAAATATCTTGGACGGAAGGTTCTGCTATGTAGTCGTCAGGCAAAAGACGAATTACAGGAGATAAAGGACAAACCCGGTGGGGGCACTGCCGATCAGCTTTATCAAAGAGTAAATACAGTAATGTTGGAATATGTCCCAAAGATCGTTTCCTCGGTTTCAAAGGCTGTCATGTATCTGGATCCAGAGACCTATGCCTGCTATTATGCTGATTTTTTAGATAGAAGGGGTAGGCCTTATCTTTTTTATAACCATTGCTGGGCTGTTGATAAATCCGGTGTCATGTTCCCAATTGGTTTTTTTGTAGGGGACGTACAAAGAATCCACTCAAGCAACAATTATACTTATTATGTAATAGTTGACTTAGACGCAGAGAAAAAAGGCATAACTCCATCCTATTATAATATGGAGAATTTAAGAAATGTTTATAAGGGACGCTGAGTTAAAACGTTCGTGTTTCCCGGGTTCCGCGCGGCGTAGTCGCGCGGAATCGAGCCGCTGAATACGGATCAGCGCTGCGACTATTTTCCAGCATTAAAAGCAACCAGAAGATATTGACCAATCCTTTGGTTGGATTATTGCCAATGAAGTTTCCATGCCAATGGGGATTTATCCTTGGATTGACTATCTTATCGTGCATGGCTCACAGTAACGATGATTTCATGCACGCAGAAGCATTGTGGGAAGAAAACAATTTCAAAGATGCGATAACTTTTTACAATAAGGCCATCGGCTCAGGAAAGTTGAATGAAAATGAGTTGGCTTCCTCATATTATAATGTAGCTACATTTTTCTTTATGAACTTTAAGCCGGAAGAGTCAATTAGAATCGCTAACGAAGTACTTAAGATACAACCCAATCATACAGGATATCTTAGCCTGCGTGCCCTTGCCTAAGATATGTTGGGTCATGATGAACTGGCCCTTTCTGACTGGGCCAAACTTCTTTCTCTGAATCCAAAAGATTTCTATGTATATTATGATCGAAGCTTTTTCTACTCGAGTCGCGGCCGGTTTGACAAGGCTGTTGAGGACATGGGGATGTATTTGATCCTGAACCCTGATGACTCCATAGAACAAGTTACTTTAGAAGATTTCAAAACCAGGTTGATATTACAACGGCAAAGTGAAAAACAAATCAAATAACATTTCTCAGTTCCTGCTACATCAGGCCAAACCGGTAATATTTTCACCATTTCATTCGAGCATGACAATTACAGAGAATTAAATGTAGTTGATTTCTTATGACACCGGACATAAGGAAGATATTGATAAATGTCGTTAAGAAATGGAACCCCATCTTGACGAACAGGCAGAACAAAATTGCTGGATTTCTGAAATAGAAAAAGCCGGAGTTAACAAGGTAAAGGTTATCCAGTGCGATTTCCCCAATGCTTTTTAAGGTAATACCTGAATATTGTACCAAAACTTATAAAATGATTGAAAAACTATCTGGAAGACCTGTTAATAAAGGTAAAGCCAAAAAGGAACCTTGAAAGCAAAAGGCACCCAGATGGTTGGACAACGAAAAAATGATATTAACAATTCGAGATGGCTTTTTTTAACGATATTAAAAACAAGGCCCGGTTGCCCTTGTTGTTTGAATTCACAACATAAACTTAGAAAAGGAGGAAGATAAATGGCTGTTCTAAGGACAAAAATGGGAAGTTTAGAGCTTGAAAATCCTATCATTATTTCATCCGGTCATCTTACCAGAACAGGTGAGGATATAAAGCGATGCGATAAATATGGAGGAGGAGCCGTCATAATTAAAACTGGTTTCTTAGAAAAAGAATACGAAAAGGTCGTTAAGCCATATGCTCCCGGCTTGTTTCCGGATGCAAGGGCGCAATTTTATTCAACAGGGGACGGATATGTGGGAATATGCGGTCTATCTCCTGAACCAGTTGAGATCTGGGCAAAATGGTTTAAAGACAATATCAAAGAGATTAAAACCACTGTTATAGCCAGTTTAATGGCTATATCTGTTGAAGGGTATATTAATGGTGCAAAGATGTTTCAGGAAGCTGGTGCCGAAGCTCTTGAGATTTGCCTTGGCTGCCCTTTGCCTTATTTGCTGCCGCATCCTTATGCCGGTGGAGCTGGATTTAATGCTGCAATTGTCGAAGAGGTCTGCACGGAGGTGAGAAAAGCGGTTGATATCCCGCTTGGAGCAAAGCTCACGTTCAACCCGCTCGACGCATCTCCTCTTAAAATACCCCAAAAAGTAGGATTGGACTTTATGACTGTAGCTATGGTATTTCCTGCGGCGCCTGGGGTAAAACTTGATGAAATCGAACCTGAATTATCTTCATCGGTTATGCTTACAGGCTCAAAGGCGGCAAAGTACGCAAACTTTGTGGCTCTTTTACATTTACAGGACCAGTATAAAGATATCCACATATCTTCCACAGGCGGTACCCATGGCTGGAAGGACATCGTTGAGTATATTATGTATGGTGCAAGTTCGGTTCAGGTCCAAACCCTTTTCTTACAGAAAGGCATGGGATTGATTGAAGAATTGAAAAGAGGCATATCCAATTATATGGATTCTAAGGGTTTTGATTCAATTGAAGACATGAAAGGTGTTATCCTTCCTAAACTCCTTACCTATGACGATGTGCTAGCAACATATGGAGAGACAAAGGGAAAGATAGTTGTTTCTGCAGATAAGGAAAAATGTAACGGCTGCGGTGTGTGTGAAGAGGTGTGCAATTGGGGGGCGATAAAGGTAATAGATGATACAGTAGAAATAGTAAAAGAGAAATGTGAAGGGTGTGGTTTATGCGTTTGCAGTTGCCCACAAGAGGCTTTATGGCTTGAACACACGGAATTAATTAGAAAACTCAAAAGAGGGTAAAAGATTTTTAAAAACCGATCATTGACAACATACACAGACAAGAAAAGCAGATTTGGTTGGTGCCTCTATGACTGGGCCAATTCTGCCTTTGCGACGACGATCCTGGCGGCGATCCTTCCTGTGTATTTTGCCGAGGGTATCGTTCCGGTCTCCGGTGTGGATTTTACATTTCTTGGTCTTAAGACCAGACTCTGCGCCACGAGCCTCTGGGGATATGCAGGGGGCCTCACCTCCATGCTGATCCTTATTTCAGCCCCATTAGTGGGAGAAATCGCTGACAGGGGTAATAAGAGAAAAATTTTCTTGATGGTGTGCTGTTATCTTGGCTCTATTCTGACCTGCCTTTTATTCTTCAGTATGACAGGCGATGTGTTTTATAGCCTGATATTGTTTTGTCTGGCCCAATATTGTTTTGTGGCGGGAAACGTTTTTTATGATTCCTTTTTGCCTTTTCTTGCAAATGGCCCCGAGATGGATAGACTCTCAGGCCAGGGTTACGCATTGGGCTATCTTGGAGGCGGGGCGCTTTTGGCCCTGAGCTTCCTTTTTATACAGTTCAGCAATGCGATCGGAATAGAAAAGGTCATGGCGGTCAGGATTACCCTGGCCGCTGCAGGCATTTGGTGGGCCATGTTCGGTACAGTATCATTTCTGATGTTTTCTGAGCAAAAGGCTGCTTCCGGAAGCCCAAAAGGTATCGGCCGGCCGGCTTTCGCAGGTCTGCGACAGACCTGGAAGGGCCTGTGCTCCATATCCGGGCACAGAGATACCATGATTTTTTTGATCGCATACATGATATATAATGATGGTGTCCAGACTGTAATCAGGATGGCCTCCATCTATGGCAAGGAGGAACTGGGACTTTCAACAGGTACACTTTTGGGTACGCTTTTGATGGTGCAGTTTATCGGTATAGGCGGGGCGCTTTTTATGTCGTGGATTTCCGGTATATTTGGCGCGAGAAGGACAATAATGGGTGTTTTGGTTGTGTGGATAGGGGTAACGCTCTATGCCTGCGTCATGTCAACATCATTGGGTTTCTGGATGTTGGGTGTCGCGGTTGGCCTTATTCTGGGCGGGACCCAGGCCCTTTCAAGGTCGTTTTACGGGGGAATTATTCCAAAGGGACAGTCAGCCCAGTTTTTCGGCTATTTTTCTGTGTTTGAGAAACTGTCTGCTATCTGGGGACCAATCCTGTTTGCCATTATTCGTCAGGCGACAGGAACATCCAGGCTTTCCATATTGTCCCTGTCTCTGTTTTTCCTGATCGGACTGATTCTTTTATTTTTTGTCAGAGACAAGGGTGCGACACAGATTATCCCAGGGTAATTACCAATGGAACAACATGAAGCTTTTTTGATAACTCGTTGGTGCGGCCGAGACGCCACTCAGTGCATTTAGCCTTCCCTTCCAGCAGACGATCAATCTCCTCCACCACTCCCTTGACATTGATTATCGGGTGGCGATTGAAGACCTGTGGAAGCCCGTATGTAACACTGCACACAAGGCACTTGCCCGGCCTTTCCTTCAAAAGAAATTCAAAATGGAGTTCTTTCTTGCCGGCAGCCTTGAATTGCAGGCTGATGTCGTAGGCGCCTTCTGATGCATCTCCATAAAGGGCGTCGAAAAAATTGTCCGAACGGTCTAACGGGAAGATTTTCCTTAAAACCTCCGGGGAAAAAATATCATTATAAGATTGCTCAGACATACTTATTAACCACCTGGAATTATAAATGATATTGGCATTATTTTAATTTGTGATTTATGATTGATGACTTCGCAAAAGGTCAAATTCATCAGGTTTTAGGTTTTAAGTGTTAGGTTTTATGTTTAAACTGTCTTTTAATTTTAACCTCTTAAAACATATTAATTGTCTCATAATAGTCTTTTCATTCGTCATGCCGGACTTGGAGACTGTGTCGTAATTAAGTATACAATTTGTTCTTTGACAATAAAATAGAAG
>LT984854.1:1638685-1641325 GCA_900258555.1 uncultured Desulfobacterium sp.
ATTACGACACAGTCTCTTGATCCGGCATCCAGAAAGCGCTGGATTCCGGCCTTCGCCGGAATGACTGTGCGTCTATACAATTATGAGACAGTTAATAACACCTAAAACTTAAGACCGGGTAAAAAGGCGATTTCTGACTTTTTACGAGATCATCATGATTGAAAACCCAAAAAAATTGTCGCATCATATATCAAAAGTTCAGACTCATCAATTGATTTTGTTCTTTTTCTATCCCATTAAAGATGATCTATGGCACAAAACGAATTCAGCAGCCAGGTTCGGCTCCGCGACTACCAAAGAGAGTGCCTTTCAGCCATATTTGAACGTTATCAGGCTGGCATCAGGCGTCAGCTTGTCTGTCTCCCGACAGGTTCCGGAAAGACGGTCATATTTGCCGAATTCCCACGTTACTTCAAAATGAAAAAGCAGATGCTGGTCCTTGCACACCGGGCGGAGTTGCTCGACCAGGCATGCGAAAAGATCAGACGGGCAAATCCGTATTTGACTGTGGCTGTGGAACAGGCTGACAGAACTGCTGATCCGGAATGCGATGTTGTGGTGGCAAGCGTGCCCACATTAGGTCGTAAGGGGTCAAGACGCCTTACGGGTCTCGATCCCGATCGTTTTTTCCTCATTGTGGTTGATGAGGCCCACCATGCCACAGCCGATACGTTCAAACGGGTATTGAAATACTTAGACGTATTTATGCCGGAGACCAGGAAACTCCTTGTCGGTTTTACCGCCACACCAAAGAGGGGCGATGGGGTAGGGCTTGATGCCGTATTCCAGGAAATCGTTTATTCCAGGTCTCTTCCTGAGATGATCAAGGCCGGTCATTTATCCCCGGTTGCAGCCTACAGGGTTGAGACCGATATTGATCTATCCAGGGTAAAGACCAGGATGGGCGATTTTGTAACGTCTCAGTTGTCACGGGCTGTCAACATTGAAGAGAGAAATGATCTGATAGTCAAGGTATTCCACACTCACCTTGAAGGGAAACAGACCCTGTGTTTCTGTGTAGATGTTGCCCACGCCCTGAGCCTTGCCCAGGCGTTTAACCGTGAAGGCGTGAGTGCCGCTGCGGTTACCGGGCATATGGACAGGGCTGAACGTGAAAAGGAGCTGGAGAAATTCAGGGTTGGCAAAACAAGTGTGCTTGCAAACTGCATGGTGCTTACCGAAGGATACGATGAGCCTTCTGTTGAGGGGATCATACTCGCCAGGCCCACAAAGTCAACGCTTCTCTACACACAGATGATAGGAAGGGGAACACGTCTGTACCCCGGGAAGAAAAATGTGACTGTTGTTGACATTGTAGATGTGACAAAGGAGCACAGTCTTACATCCCTACCGGTTTTGTTCGGCCTTTCAGAACAGTTTGATCTTGAAGGGCACACAACCGATGAAGCGGAAAGGGCTATGGAGTGGGTGGAAATAAACCGTTCGTGGGTCAAGGTTGACAGCGCCATATCCTTAAGTGATCTGAGGTATCGCTGCACCAGGATTGACCTGTTTGATCTGGAGGTTCCCTTGGAACTCAATAAGGTGGCGAGCTATGTATGGATCGGACTTGGAAAGGGCGGATACCGTTTGGGCCTTACCGGAGGAACCTCTGTTATTGTTGCGCCCACTATCCTGGGAGAGTGGGAGGTGCAACTGAGAAAAAAGGGAATAGATAAGACCCTGATGATTGACAGGGATCTGGATTCGGCAATAAAAAACGCCGAGACCTTTATAAAGGCCGATTTCCCGGATATACTTACGCTGGTAAGACGCGATTCACACTGGAGGAGACAGCCTGCCTCGGAAAAACAGATCAGTGTGCTCCAGAGCAGAAAAATAGAAGTGCCACGCGGCCTTACAAAAGGCCAGGCCAGTCATTTGATAGGGATGCTCCCATAATTATTGTTTTTGTGTCACAAGGTTATTCAATCGCTTCATGTATTGAATTTGCTCAAACAGCTCTTTGTCATGTTTTTGGAAAAATCCGCGCAATCGTTCGGGTGAATCGGTAATTATTACAGATGCCTCTTCCCCTTCGCCGATCTTTCCCCGAATTTTTCCCTCACGTATTGCCGTTTCCACAGAATCAGCACGGATCAATCCCAAGCCTAATTGTTCACCTTTCATGTTATATTTTGCGAACAGATATCCCTTATCCTGCTCATCAGGTTGATCCCAGCGAAGATTAAGATATGTTTTGTCTCCCACGAGGGAGGTGTGTCCGACGAACACATAAACAACTATTTCGTTATCCTTATGAAATTCCGCCATCACAAGGCGGAGCCCTTTTGTTTTACTGTCTTTTCCGATATGAAGAAAAACGGTTTCATCCCTGTCATGATAATACCATGAGCCCATAATCTTCTGGTCAAGACCTTGTTCACCAGGGGCTGTCAAAGGATTCTCTGAATAAGGTATACACCCGCTAAACATGAAAATTAACAAAGAAAGCCGTATATAACGCATGGAGCGTCCATCTAAGTGTTTGCAGTCATTAAAAATAGCCTTGTTCAACTGATTCCTTGAAAATAATGCCGCATCGCACATTTGTGTGGGTGCCCCCAATATGTTGTGGTCGGATTATTGTTTTTCTGACCGGAATGAGTTAGCGTAGTTTCAAGGCGATGACGCCTGGGG
>LT984854.1:1642645-1775616 GCA_900258555.1 uncultured Desulfobacterium sp.
TTGATCTCTATCCGAGAAGAAAACCAGCGGCATTCCAGGTCATCAATGCATGACCACAACATATTGGGGTCACCCACACAAATGTGCGATGCCCCAAAATAATTAAATCGGCACTTCATCTACGATATCGGCAGCTTTATGAATCGAGTCATGTTCGGTATTGCCGGAAACAGAGAAGTCGCCCTACAAACCATCGTGTATGCCCGGCATGGGCGTGAACTTATATGTGAAAGTTCCCTGTATGTAAATCCGGTTAATGTGTTAAACATATTAATCAAAATACCAGCAGGAGGCAAGGGTAATATGCGAGTAGATATCTGAAGGAAGCATGAGCGCTAAGCTGTGAGCCGACGAATCTCTCCCCGTGCGGGCCAAAGAGCCCTGTCAGTAATTATGGAAATTGAAAGCCGGAATATCTGGGTCATTGATCAAAGACATCAAACAGTGCTATAAGACCGCAAACGCCTTAATATTCTTGACATAAATAGAAAAGTTGTGCCATGCAGTCATTATAGAACTTTTATAATAATATAAACTGGAAAAAATAATCGAATTTTAAGATGGCTAATATCCCGAACAGACTAATTTTTATCGGTCTCTGGAGACGATTGATTGAGGATTTCAGACTCCTCTTCTGTTTGTCAAAAGATTATTGGAAAGGTGTTTACCGGGATGTGTCAATTTGGTCTATTATTATCTTATTCCTTGCCATAGCCTATATCCTTTGTCCCATAGATATATTTGCCGATGTCATCCCTGTGATCGGGCAGGTTGATGACGCTACGGTTCTTATTTTGTGCCTATATTTCCTGGAAAAAGACCTCTATAAATACAGAGAGTGGAAGATCAGAAACCAGAAATAAAAATGATGCCCTTCGGTTATTGGCGGTTATTTTCCCTTAGCCTGTTTTTTTCATCTTCAAGAAGAACTGTGCAATAGCGGCAGAGCTGATCGGATTTCATGTCCACATCATCAATGGAACGGCAGTAATGCATGATACAGGTGTGATCCTGGCAGTGTCTGAGTTTGAAGGTGTGACCCAACTCGTGTATTGCCTCTTTTGCCAGCCTAAAATGATATGACCCGGGGCTTATGGAACCTATGCCGTCGTTGAGTCTGTTTGTGGAAATTATGCATGCCCGTCCACCCAACTGGGCCTCTCCATAAACATAGGTAAGGATAGGGATGAAAAGATCTACATCAGTGAGTGCAATGATTTTGACCGCATCAGGCGGGGCAAGAGAGTCGAGTTTTTCCAGTATGCGGGTTGAGTGATATTGATTCCTGGAGACATCGAGGGCAAAGTCCAGGTCATCCAGAAGGGTAATAACATCGGTCCTAAAGCCGAATACCTTGACGATTTCCTTTGAAATCGGTTTGATAATCTCATTATCTACATTTCCGACAGGAGAAATAACGATGTTATATTCTGAAAGGTCAGCCAAGATTATTTCTGGATCTCAAATTGCCTGATTTTTGTATAAAGGGTCGAGCGATTGATGCCCAGGATTTTTGCCGTCCTGGCAATATTCCCGCCATTTTCATTGAGAATACGGATGATATGAACCTTTTCGATCTCCCTGATGGAATTATCGGATGGAAGGGAGGGGAGGGCTTCACGATGAAAGATCGGTAAGTCTTCAGCGGAGATATTGCGCCCCTTTCCTACGACTACCGCTCTTTCCACTGCATTTTCAAGTTCCCTGACATTACCTGGCCAGTCATAGATCATCATTTCATCCAGGGCCGCCCTGCTGATATTTTCAATGGGCTTGTTGGTTTCCTGTGAATAACGCCTCAGGAAATGTTCTGCCAGCAGAGGAATATCTTCCTTGCGCTCACGTAACGGCGGCATTCTAAAGGATATTACATTTAAGCGATAATAGAGGTCTTTTCTGAATGTCCCCTCAGTTATGGCCTTTTCCAGTACCCTGTTGGTTGCCGCGATCACCCTGAAATCCGCTTCAATGGGCTGCGTTCCTCCTACACGGTAAAACACACGGTCTTCCAACACACGCAGAAGATCAATCTGCATCCTCATGCCGATCTCGCCTATTTCGTCCAAAAAAAGTGTCCCGCCGTGTGCAAGCTCAAGACGACCCTTCTTGGTCTCTTTTGCATCTGTAAACGCCCCCTTCTGATGGCCGAACAGCTCGCTTTCCATGAGATGTTCCGGGATGGCCCCGCAGTTTACTACAACAAAAGGTCCTTCAGATCGCGGACTGTTGGAGTGTATGGCCTTGGCCGCCAGTCCCTTTCCGGTACCGGTCTCTCCGGTTATCAGGACGGTAGAATTCATTGGAGCCACGTCGGTGATCAGATCGAAGATATCCTGCATAGGTTTTGACTGCCCGATCATACTCTCAAATCTGGTCCTTTCCCTGTACTGTTCCTTAAGGTACAGGTTTTCTCTTGCCTGGGCCTGATGGTGGATAATCTTTTCAATCAACACGCCCAGCTCATTGGGATCAAAGGGTTTGAGCAGATAATCCTGAGCTCCGTTTTTCATGGCCTCAATGGCAGTGGAAATGGAGCCGTACGCTGTAATCATCACAACCGCCACCTCAGGGTCACTGTCTTTAACGTATTTTAAGACCTCAAGGCCGCTTATACCTTCCATCTTTATGTCAACAAGGAGAATATCAAAATGCTCCTTTTTAAGCTTTTCCAAGGCCTCTTCCCCGCTTGGGGCGGTTTTAATATCATGCCCGTCACGTTCAAGCCAGGCCGCAAGGGATTCACGCATAATAAGCTCATCATCTACAATCAGGATTTTGGTTCTACCCATTAATGTCTCCTTTGTTGCCTACTGTATCAGATGATGGTTTGAGAGGAAGACCGATAATGAAGGTGGTACCCTTGCCTTCCTTGGAATTGACATATACTGAGCCGCCATGCTCTTTTATTATTCCGTATGCGACTGACAGGCCCAGACCGACGCCTTTTCCCTTTTTCTTTGTAGTAAAAAAGGGTTCAAATAGTTTGGAAAAATTTTCCTGTGGTATTCCTGCGCCGGAATCCTTGAATCGAATACTGATTTTTTCATCCTCTTTGGAATAATCGGTCTCAATGAGCAGGACTCCACCTACCTTCGAGGCCAGGGCTTCAGCCGCATTAGACATGACATTCATAAATACCTGCTGGAGTTGGTCCTCTGAGCCTACTATTGCCGGAAGATCCGGTCGTAATTTTTCACGAATCTTTATGCCGTTGATTTTAAAGAGGTTGGAATTTAACAGCAGCGTTTTTTCGATCAACCTGTTGATGTTTACCTCTTTCAGCTCCAGCTTTGTTTGTCTGGAGAACACAAGAAGGTTTGAGACAATACGGCTGATTCTTCTGGTCTCAGTCTCCATCAGGTCAAGAAACTGACCGATCTGATCAGTCTGTTTCTCCCCGATGGAATCCTCTTTTATTATCCGTTTTATCAGCATGGTAAGGTTAAGTATGCCCGCTATCGGATTATTGATTTCATGTACTACAGACGCGGATAGTTTTCCAAGGGATGCCATCTTATCCTGATGGAGGAGTTTATCATGGGTTTCCTTAAGCTGTTGAGTACGTTGTTCCACCATCATTTCAAGGCGACGGGTGATCTCTTCTTCTTCTCTCTTGCGTTCAGTAATATCCCTGCTGATTTCGATAAATTTAGAGATCTTTCCGTCTGATTCCCATATGGGGAAGATGGTCAGTTCCCCATATTGTAATTCGCCCTTTTGGTTAAGACGTGTCAGGACGGCCTGGTGAGGTTTTTTATTCTGTACAACCTTTTCAAGCGGGCAGACAAGATGGCAGTTGCTGCTTTTTTTTGTGACTCTTTGAAAGACCTCGTAACACTTGTGACCGACTACGTCATCTCTTGAGTAATTCATCTGTCTCAAAAATGATGCATTTACATCAACGATTTCTTTCTCAGGCGTGATTACCAGAATGAAATCCTGTATCCCGTCGAGAATTGTCTCCATTTCCTCATTACGATCTCTGAGCTTTCGCTCTTCAAGCCGGATGGCCTTCCAGAACAGCTCGAATGCCTCATATGACAGAACACGTATGTGAGAAGGTTTGGATTTCAGTATATCTGCCAGTATATCACGGTCAGGGGTAAGGATGATAATGAGGTTTATATCGTATTTTGGGTCGTAGAGCTCAATGGGGCTATCTAAAGTAAGCAGCCCAAGACTTCTACCAAGCACAATTCCAGGACTGCTCAAGTCCGGATCAACAACGGCCTTGAAACGGGCCTTCAGGCCCTTCAACTCCTTTACGTACTCAGTTGAGGTCTTCTCCAGGATCTCAATGCAATATTCACCGCCGCCGACCAGGGCGATGTTTGTGAAGGAAGATGACTTGGCAGGCATGAGAATGACTCCAGGAAAAAGCAGTTATTAATTCAATGGGATTGTATAACTATAGACTTCAAGAAAATGATTTTGGCAAGGCCAGGGGGAGGGATCAGCGGAGGCGTATTATTAATATCCTGCCTGCGGCGGTACTCAAGGAATTCCGACCGATAACGCACTCCAAAATCTTTCTATTGAAGTCTTTACCTGACAAGTCAGGATTAACTCTGCCTCTTATAGGTTTTCATGATAACCGACGGCACATCAAAACATTGTTTTATAACATCAGTCGTTAACTCGATCTGGTCGGCTGGAACCACCCCGTTTATTGAAGCAATGGCGCAGCCTAAGGCAAGCAGTTGCACTCCGGCCCTGTTAATAGCAGTCAAAAGCTCGCTGGCGATGCCATACCTGTCACCGAAATGCGGACCATTCATGGAAAAGACCGCCACAGGCGATATTTTTTTGGGAGCAGTTCCACAAGATGTATTAGTTAAGTCCGGAGAAGTCCTCTCGTCTTGATTCGGAATACATATGAAAAGGTCCATGCATTGTTTTCCGGATGCCGGGGTTGAAGTAAGGAAAGGCAATTGATAGCCTTGAATAGAAAAATCAACCAGCAGATTTCCCACAGAGCTTAAATTAGAATTGCTCATTTCAAACAAAAAAAGATTTTGCCCTGTCAGCCATTCCAGGCTATAGACCTTGGGCCGCTTTTCCTGGTAAGAGGCAACAACTTCTTTATAAAGTTCTTCTTTTCCTTCTTGTGCTAATTTCCAGTCTGCAGGGGTCCTGTAGGCGCTGAATTGGAATGGCTCGAATAAGGCGCTGCTGGTGATATCAATAGCCCCTTCCTCCAACATAACCGAGATGGCGGAGTTCGAATATGCAAGCGCCTCAGGTTCAATCCCTGTGACGTCCAGTACATGAAAAAGCGAGCCTGCTATGGATGGGTCACACCTGTGTGGGAAGAGTGAAAGGATGCCGCTACTGGTTGATCGATAAGAAAGGTCCGGAAAATTTTCCTCAATTAACTCAATGGCCCTTTCTGCGCATGCAAATTCAATAGCGATATTAATACCCCATCCCCGACCCTTCTCTCCGCAGGTGAAAAAAAGGAGGTTTATTCCTTCAGATGCCATCAGCCGGCAGAATTTCGCTGGAAATCCTTCAGCATTGTCAGATTTAACCAGCGAAATCCTGACCACATCTTTCAGTATCTTGAAAGCGCTGAGTCTTTTTTGAGATGACATTTGGGACTCAGATCTTATCCCAGCAAGTCGTTTACAACCTTCCACAGACTTTCTGTATCTATAGGCTTGGCGATGTATTCATCAGCCTCAGTGGACATGCCGTCGGCATGGGTATAAGTGGTTGTTGGCACTGCCTCTCCTACGGCTGTCAGGAGAACAATTGGGATATTCCTGGTCTTTTCGTTAGCTTTTAATTCCGCACAAAGGATATAGCCGTCCTTTCTGGGCATCATGATATCAAGTACAATAAGATCCGGTCGGCGTTGCTTGATGGATTCTTCAGCCTCGACGCCATCATAAGCGCGACCGACTTCACAACCCTTGCTTTCCAACATCAGGGCCACTGTTTCCACGAGATCAGGGTCATCGTCAACCACCAGTATGTACTTATCAGACATAGAGAAACCTCCTTACTTATTCTTCAATACCGCAACTCTGGATTAATCATTTTTAAAAGCATAAAATATCCTACTTAACTTAACAACTTTTTGCAAGTCCCGCGGTTAATTTCTCTAATTAAGTCCAAACCTCATTCCCTAAAAATTTAAGATTATTCCACCTTTGGTCTTGGATAAAGACCCGCGGCCTCTACAATGCCTGGAACCTTGTCCTCCCACTCAATGGCCATTATGTGAAAACCCCTTACGCCCTCACACTCTTTGAGCCTCTGGATGGTCTCAATACATATTTTGATGCCTTCCTCGGCCTGTTTTTCCTTTGGCACACCCTTCATGCGTTTGACCACCTCATCCGGCACATCCATGCCTGGGACCCTGGTCTTCATATAATTGGCCATACCAGCGTTTTTAAAAGGTGTGACCCCTGCCATTATATAACACTTCTCATGCAGGCCCCGATCCCTGGCAAGTCTCATCCATTCCTCGAATTTGTCTAAGTTATAAATGCATTGGGTCTGGATGAATTCCACACCTGCAGCGATTTTTTTAGCAAGACGGGGTACACGGATTTCAAAAGGGTCTGCAAAGGGATTTGCAGCAGCACCGACAAACATCTTTGGCGGCCGCTTGATCTCTTCTCCTCCAAGAAATTTGCCCTCATCCCTCATATACCTTGCCGTCTGGATCAACTGCATGGAGTCAAGATCAAAGACATTCTGACCCTTTGGCTGGTCGCCGAAACTCTGGTGATCACCTGAAAGGCAGAGGATGTTGTGTATGTCAAACGATGCAGCGCCAAGGATATCACTTTGAAGTGCAATCCTATTTCTGTCCCTGACTACCATCTGGAGAGTGGGTTCAATCCCCATCAGCTTTAAATGTATACAAGAAGCCAGGGAACAAAGCCTTGTTACCGATGTCTGATTATCGGTTATGTTAATGGCATCCACATGATTTCTCAGTATCTCTGCCTTCTTTTTAATGGCCTCCGCATCACTGCCTCTTGGTGGCCCGACCTCAGAGGTTACAGCCAGATGTCCTGCAGAAAGGATCTTTTCCAATTTGCTCGGTGTCTTTGTGCTCATTGCCTTACATCCTCCCTCACCACTTTTCTCGGACCGCCGGCCCTGTCTGTGGACCAGTCCTTAATAGGTGTCAAGTACTCGTAATCCTCCATTTTGTTGAGTTCCTTAAGGCGGTCAATGATAAGCTGCCAGGCGCACTTGATGTCTTTATTGATCTCGCAACTGCCTTTGGTTGAGCCTCCACACGGGCCGTTTAACACCCTCTTTGCACACCTGGAGACAGGGCAGATCCCCGCAGTTTTACCAAGTATACACTGGCCGCAGGCCTGACAGCGCTCTCCCCAGACGCCCCTTTCTTCAGCAGCCCCAAGAAAGCAAGTGTTAACACCTGGATATATCGGTTTATTAAAGTATTTTTCAGCCATGAACTGTACGCCCACACCGCAGGCCAGCGAGACTACCGCATCGTACATGTCCACATTGTTTCTAAGTTCTTCAAGATATTCGTGGTCGCATTGCCTTTCCAGCGTGACCTCATCTATTTTAACATCCCTTCCTTGGTTCATAAAATACATGCGCAGAGCGGATGCAAGGATCGCGACCTCTTTTTTCCCGCCGGCCTCACAAACCGTAACGCACTCATTGCAGCCGGCAATCAGTATCTTATTGTAGCTCTTGATACTCTCGATGATCTCTTCGATCGGCTTTTTTTCCGCAACAATCATATGCTGTTACCCCTCTTTTATGGTTTTGGTGAAGGACAATTAAACGCCCCGTAAGATACCCCTTATCAAGCGGCCTTTTTTCTGAGCTTGATGGGGTTGGGCCCCATTTCCATGATTTTTTCGGTCATCTCTGTAGCAATTCTCGCAAACAAAGGCGCCTCGCTGGATGAGAGGTTGTACATCTTGACCCTTTCTCCTCCGATTCCTACACTGTCAAGGATCTTCTGCGCCTGTTCAACCCTTTTTCTCGCCCGGATATTGCCGTTATTGAATTGACATGCACCCTCAAGACAACCTAATACATATACACCGTCAGCACCTTTTTCAAAGGATCTCAAGAGGTGTATAACATCAACCTTGCCTGTGCAGGGCAGCTTTATTATCTTGATGTTGCTCGGATATCTAAGTCGCATGGAACCTGCCAGGTCCGCTGCTGTATATCCTCAAAACTGACAGCAAAAGGCTATGATAATAGGTTTAAACTCGTTCATCACAGGACTCCTTCCAGCAAGGCCTCAACCTTGCTCATAACCTGATCGTCTTCATACCAATTGAGCTGGATCACCTTTGCCGGGCACTCTGCCGCGCATATCCCGCAGCCCCTGCAAAGCGCCTCATCTATCTCGCTTACACCATCCTTGTTGATCTTCGGAACCCCATACGGGCATGATCGGACACAAACCAGGCATGATGCGCAGTTTTGTTGATCCACCTTGGCGGTGACCACGGACAGAGTGATCTCTGTCTGGGAAAGAAACGTCGCGGCCCTTGATGCAGCGGCAAGAGACTGGGATATGGATTCTGAAATCAGTTTCGGGCTGTGCGCTGTACCGCAGACAAAGATACCCTCACTTGGCGTGTCAACCGGTCGTAATTTGACATGGGCCTCCATGAAATACCCGTGCTGGTTGCGTGCCAGTTTAAGGATGTTGGCCAATTCGTCGGTGTCCTGAGGTCTGACCCCGGCGCTCAGCACAAGTGCGTCGGCGGTTACCATGAGATCCCTTTGAAGTACATGGTCTTTAAATGTAACTATAACACCCTCATCTGTAATTTCCACCTGGGGGGGGACTTCCTTATTAAAACGAAAGAAGACCACACCCTCGCGCCTTGCCTCTCTGTAGTAGTTTTCAAGAAGGCCGTAGGCGCGGATGTCACGGTAAAGGATGTATACATTGGCATCCGGGTTTTCAGCCTTTATGTGCAGGGCATTTTTTATAGCCGTCTGGCAGCACACACGGGAGCAGTTTGAAAAATCCTCATTTCTGGAGCCTACACATTGAATCATCACAACATTTTTAAGATCGGAGGCCCCTTCCTCTTCGAGGCGTTTTCCCATCTCTATCTGAGTTATTATACGGGTGTCCGCACCGTAGGAAAATTCCGTCGGGCTGTATTCAGTTGCTCCTGTGGCGAGCACTACAACACCATGATCAATCTTTCTCTCATACATGGCCGGGCCGACGAGCACTTCAGTTGTGAAGTTTCCTTTGAACCCGCTGAACCCTACTATCAAAGACTCGGTAAGCACCTGTATATTTTTATTATGTGTGACGTTTTCAATCAGTCCTACAACCAGTTCCTGGACATCGTCGCCTTCAATGGTCTTGGTCAACTCCCTTGAAAGACCGCCCAAATGAGGTTCTTTTTCTACAAGCACCACCTCAAAGCCCTGGTTGCCGAGGCTTAAGGCAGCGCTCATGCCTGAAACGCCTCCGCCAATAACCAGGGCCCTCTTGTTTATTGAAAGTTTTTTAGCCTTCAGGGGCGTCAACAATGAGGCCCTTGCAACCGACATCCTGACAAGATCCTTGGCCTTTTCCGTGGCGGCCAGGGCATTGTCACCATGGACCCAGGAATTGTGATTCCTGATGTTTGCCATTTCAAAGAGATAGGGGTTCAGCCCGCAGCTCTTTAAGGTGTCCTGAAAGAGTGGTTCATGGGTCGTGGGCGAACAGGCCGCTACCACCATGCGGTTTAGTCCCTTTTCCCTGATCACATCCTTCATCCTGTCCTGTGTATCCTGGGCGCAGGTAAAGAGGTTTTGATCAGCATAAACGACATGGGGTAAAGATGATGCATATTCCACCACAGAGGCCACATCCACCACGCCCCCGATGTTAGTGCCGCAGTTGCACACAAACACGCCTATTCTTGGTTCCTGTTCTGATACGTCTATTTCGTCTGGCACCTTAACGGTCCTGATCTCAGTGCCGCGGGCAGCGGCAAGATCAATGCTCGCCGCGCATGCAGCGGCGCTTGCCTCGGTTACTGAGGATGGGATATCCTTGGGACCCTGGAACGCGCCGCAGACGTAAATTCCTTCTTTTGATGTGGTGACCGGCTGGAAGGTCCCGGTCTTACAGAATTTATCGGAATTAAGTTCCACCCCCAGCCTTTCCGCCAATCTCTCCACCTCCGGAGGAGTTTCTATACCTACGGAAAGGACCACCATATCAAATTGCTCTTGGATGAATTCTCCCTCTTCAGTGGCGTATTTTAGAAGTAGGTCGTCCGTGCCGGCAACGGGGTCAATGGTGTGTACCCTGGATCGAATATAACGGACCCCGTATTTTTCCCTCGCCCTGTCATAATAGTCTTCAAAATCCTTTCCGAATGTCCTCATGTCCATGAAAAATATTGCACAGTCAATATCAGGTCCGGCGTGTTCCTTTGCTATGACGGCCTCCTTGGTTGCATACATACAGCATACAGATGAGCAATAGCCGTGATCACATCTGTTGAGATCCCTTGAACCCACGCACTGGAGCCATGCAATCTTTTTGGGCTCTTTGTGATCAGACATGCGCACGAGATGCCCCATGGTGGGACCTGAGGCGGAAAGAATCCTTTCAAACTCCATCGCCGTCATTACGTTCTGGTGCTTTGCATAACTGTAGGTATCGAACCTGGACGGGTCAAAGGGCTTGAAGCCTGCGGAAAGGATTATTGAGCCGACATTCAATTCCATCAGTTGTGATTGTTCTTTATGGGTCTCTGAAGTGACAGCGCCGGCCTTACAGTTTTCTACACACTGAAAACATTCGCAGCAATAACCGCAATTAAGGCAGCGGTCTGCTTCAGCCTTTCCGGTATCTTCATCATAGCCCAGCTCCATTTCATTAAAGTTGCCCTTGCGCTCGGCAGGGCTCAACTCCGGCATCCTGGCCCTGTCTTTTTTGGGGATATCAACCGGTATGGGCCGATAAACAGGATTTTCCTTGCTGATGGGCTGACGGCCCTCAGCCATATCCCTGCCGTCAAGATATCTGACAATGGATTCAGCGGCCTCACGACCTGCTGCAATGGCACCTATAGCCACCCAGGGACCTGTCTGAGCATCACCTCCTGCAAAGACACCCTCTCTGCCGGTTGCATAGGTTATCGGGTCAACATCTACAGTTCCCCATCTTGAGAACTTGATCCCCATCACATCTTCTATGGACGATAAATCCGGTCTCTGACCGATAGCAGGTATGAGCTGGTCTATTTCCAGATCGTATTCGCTTCCCGGGATGGGGACAGGCCTTCTCCTGCCGGAGGAATCAGGCTCCCCAAGTTCCATTCTGATGCATCTTAAGGTGCATACCTTCCCGTCTTTAGCGATTATCTCCTGAGGGGCTGACAGATATGTAATCTTTACTCCTTCCTCCTCTGCTGCCTTTATTTCCTCCTCCCAGGCCGGCATCTCCGCCCTGGTGCGGCGATAGATGATGTTTACCTCTTCAGCCTTCAGCCTGACTGCTGAACGGGCGACATCTATTGCGACATTGCCTCCTCCGATGATGGCGACCCTTTTACCAACCTTGGCGTTTCCGGTCAGATTGAGCTCTCTTAAGAAATCTACACCCTGCCTCACACCTTCAGCTTTTTCACCCGGCACGCCAAGTTCAATGCCCTTATGTGCGCCGACGGCAATGTATACAGCCTTGTAACCGTCTGCAAGAAGATTATCTACAGTGAGATTTGGTCCGAGCGGCGAATTCAATTTTATTTCCACACCCAGGCCTGTAATGATTTCGATCTCTCTGTCCAGCACATGCCTTGGCAGACGATGATCCGGAATTCCCACCCTGAGCATGCCCCCTGCCTCAGGCAGGGCCTCAAAGATGGTGGAACGGATCCCTTTTTTAGCCAAATGATATGCGGCGGAAAGACCCGCAGGCCCTGAGCCGATAATAGCCGCCTTTTCCTCACGCAAGGGGAGGCACTCTATGGAAATCTTTCTGGGATCAAACTGATCTGCTGCAAGTCGTTTGAGATTCCGGATGGCTACAGGCTTATCTACATCACATCTTCTGCACGCATCCTCGCAGCCGTGGGGACAGATCCTTCCCAATACACCCGGCAGGGGCAGATCTTCCATAATTATCTTTAAGGCCTGTTCATATTTTCCCTCTTTTACCATCTGTACATAGCCCTGAACATTGAGTCCGGCAGGGCAAGCTAGACGGCATGGTGCCTTATCGGTCTTATGTATGGCGAATGCCCCTGGTATTGACTGGGCATATTTTTTGTATGTAGCCTTTCTGTCGCTTAGACCCTGGTCATATTCATTGGGTAGAGAGACGGGGCAGACCTTGGCGCAATCGCCGCAGGCGGTGCATTTGGAAAGATCAATATACCTGGGATCTTTACGCACAGATACCTTGAAATTTCCCTTGGAGCCTTCAACCTTTTCTATGTCCGCGCATGTGATCAGGTTGATATTTAAATGCCGGCCGACCTCGACCAGCTTGGGAGAAATTATTCACATCGCGCAGTCATTGGTGGGAAAAGTCTTGTCCAATTCGGACATTACTCCCCCAATGCCGGAAGATTTCTCAACAAGGTGCACATAATAGCCGGAATTTGCGAGATCAAGGGCCGACTGCATGCCGGCGATACCGGCCCCGACAACCATGACAGATCCGGATAAATTTTGCGGATTATTCTTCGACATCGTTTATCCCTTTTAAATTAGATTTTTGCCGCGTCCATAACCAGTGGAAGATATTTCTCCCAGCCGATGGTAGATATCAAGACACCTGCCATACCCATATCTTTTAAGCGCGCTATGGTCTCTCCTGCTATCCGGATGCATTCCTTGCCCTTGTCAGGGGCCTTTTGAATATCTCTGATTATCTCGGATGGGACGGACATGCCTTTTACGTTTTTATCAATATAGCGCGCCATACCTGCAGATTTCAGCAAAAGGACTGTAGGAATCAATTTGATTCTGGTCGTGTCAACACGCTTTAGAAACTGTTGAAAACGCCGGAGATCAAAAACCGGGTTGGTAATTACATATTCAACGCCCAGGGAAATCTTCTTTTTGAGGTTTTCAAGCTCGATATCCATAAGACCTCCGGAGACAGAGGTATCCATAGTGGACCCTACACAGAAATGCGGCACCCCGCGAAGTTCGATCCCGGCAAGGTCCCTGCCTGAGCTGAGCCTGTTTATAGCGTCCAAGAGTTCGGTTAAATCTAAGTCGTTTACGGTCCTGGCCTGGGGGTGATCTCCGAATTTAATCTCCTCGCCCGCTACCGCCATAATATTGGGAATTCCCAAGGCGCCGGCGGCTAAAATGTCCGCCTGCAACGCAAGACTGTTCCTGTCGCGGCAACATACCTGAAATACGGTTTCAATCCCGGCTTTTTGAAAAAAGGCGCACGCGCCGAGAGAGCTTGCCTTTAGCACGGCATTGGCCATTTCAGGGATAACTATTGCATCCACTCTTCCCCTTGATTGCATGGCGCTTTCGAGAAGAGAAGAAAAATCAGTCCCCTTTGGCGGCTCGAACTCTCCCAGGACTACAAATTTACCCGATCTAATCTTGTCTTGAAGGGGCATGTATTGAACCTCCGCAATGGTGGGGTGAATAATTAATGGCACTGGCAATTGCCATTTCAAGATCCTGTGATCCAAAGGCCTTTATATGATAGTAAAATATCCCCTGTTGTCTTGCATTGCCTTCGAATTCAGGGGTATTGACTTCAGCACAGACAATGATGCGTAAATTTTCTACAATCCCCTTAATAATGGATATAAATTCACAGCCGAACTCCAACAGGGAAGAATCCAGCAGAAGAATATCCACCCTCCTGCCCTGAAGAGTTATCAGTGTCTCTTTAAGGGTTTTAAGGTGGATTACGTCCAGACCAATCCCGGACAGAAATGGTCTCATCTCTGATAACAGGGCTTCGGTAGGTTCTGCAATAATAATGGTCTTTCCAGTTCCCATAGGGACCTAAAGGAGATTTATCTCTGTCCTAGTCAAGGGATTTATTCCAAATCAATGTCTAAACAGTTCATTATTGTGTCTGAATAAAAAGCAAAAGCTGTACCATATGACATGACTCATTAAAAGATAATAAATTCCAGAAGTTATGCTAATTTTTCTCCTAATTAAATAAAAGTCCTGAGGCATTTGGTAGCGCTTAACAAAAATAATAATATCTAACATCTTGTTTTTACAATAAAATGAATTGACAGGGAGAAAAGTAAGCTAAATGTTACAAAATTACTCACTTAACCTGAATTCCTGCAATAATTCCTGCAGAAATTATTAATTCATAACCCCGTCTAAATCAAAAATATAGGCCTATATTCATTTGACAATTACAAGGGCTTTATATATTAAGCTTCATACCCATCAACTTCTATCGCTGTTTAGATCTAACCCGAAAAAGGTGATTTTATGTCCCTAGACAAGTTCTTTAAGTTCTTTACGCCAAAGGAGAATACCTTTTATCAATTGTTTGAAGAAGACGCGGATAATCTGGTCAAAATCGCCCAATTGCTTTCTAAATTGATGCATTGCCAGGTTTCTTCAGAATGGTCTCCCATTATCAAGGAGATAAAAGATCTTGAAGTTGTAGGAGATGCGATTACAAACCGGATTTATGACCATCTTGACAAATCGTTTATTACCCCCTTTGATCGTGAAGAGATATATGCTCTTGCAACTTGTATTGATGATATTGCCGATTCAATTAACGCCGCGTGTAATCGAGTTAAGATGTATAAGCCTAAGGTCTTTATACCGGAGTTTACCCCGCTGGCGACCCTGATCCTTGAAGCGGCAAGGCTTATCAAAAGGGCAATAGAAGAGTTAAAGGATGTGTCCAGTTCTCAAACAGTGACTGAATTATGTCAGGAAATAAGCAAAATAGAACATCTTGCTGATGAATTGTATCATATTGCCATCTCCAAGCTTTTTGAAAAAGAAACTGATCCCATTGAACTGATAAAGATAAAGGATGTCCTCGAGACACTTGAAGGGGCTACAGATCATGCCAAGAGTCTTTCGGACGTACTAAAGACAGTTGTTATTAAACGCACTTAGTTTTCATGTAATTTTTTTATGCTTACCTTAATAATTATTACAATCTCCATTGCCCTGATTTTTGATTTTCTAAACGGGATGAACGATGCAGCCAATTCTATCGCCACGGTAATATCAACAAGGGTCCTTTCACCAAAGATTGCTGTTGCATGGGCAGCGTTTTTTAATTTTGCTGCGGTATTTTTTTTCGGTGTCCATGTGGCTACAACCATTGGAAAGGGTATAGTTGATCCGGCTTTTGTTGATGCATACCTTATTCTTTCCGCTCTATTGGGCTCAGTGATTTGGACCTATTTTTGTACCCATTTCGGAATGCCCATTAGTGTATCTCATGCACTGATAGGCGGCATGATCGGGCCTGCATTAATTTCATATGGCATGAAAGGCTTGATTATTGCGGGCATCACAAAGGTGATCATTTTTATAGTTCTTTCACCAGTTCTAGGATTTGTATTAGGGTACATCATCATGGTGTTAACACTTCATGCTTTCAAAAGTAGCACACCCAGAAAAGTTGACATTCATTTCAGAACACTGCAATTGCTTTCCTCAGCCGTATTAAGCCTGGCGCACGGCACCAACGATGCACAGAAGACCATGGGGATCATTGCAGTGCTTTTATACAGTACAGGATACCTTGGGGAAACATTCCACGTTCCATACTGGGTGATTATCGCCAGCTACAGCACCATTTCACTGGGAACACTCGCAGGAGGGTGGAAGGTTATAAAAAATATTGGAGTTGGCTTAACAGATCTTAAGCCGGTTCACGGCTTTTGCGCGCAGACAGCCGGGTCTCTGACCATCCTTGGGGCGTCCCTTGCCGGCATCCCGGTAAGCACCACTCACACCATCACAGGCTCTATTATGGGGGTAGGTATAACCCGCAGACTTTCCGCCGTTCACTGGGGCCTTGCAGGCCATATAGTTTTGGCCTGGGTCTTTACCATCCCCGCCACGATGATTGTCTCAGGATTACTGTACCTGGTGATAAAGACGATTTTCGTACCCTGACAGTCTTACCAAAAAAATACATGTCTGAAATTTCCTTCGGTATTTAAGTCCCCTTCCAGCGGTTTGGCTGCTAACTATATCTGAAAAAACAGCCAGTTAAAACCACAAGAATACTACGGCACACCAGTTGCATGACAGTCGAAAAACCTTCATAAGCAGCCAAACTTACGGCGTTTATTATTCAAGTGTTTGCAGGGGAAATGCCGCGTTATGTCATTTAATAAAATTGAGTCTGTTTTAATCACGGTGATAATGTTATTTTGTATATTTATTTCTATGGATTCCTTTGCACTGGATATAACATTGTCATGGAATCCCAGCCCAGGGGCTACGGGTTATAAAATATACTATTCCTCCTATTCTTCTAAAGCCGGTCCCCCATACAACGGCACCGGCGCTGATGAAGGGCCATCTCCCATTGATGCAGGAAATGTTACACAATTTACAATGCATAATCTTTCAGAAGAAGGTAACCGTTTCGCAATCACTGCCTATAACTCTTATGGTGAAAGCGGCTATTCCAGCGAGGCGGTACTTGCTCCTCAAAAATACAGTCTTTTTATCACAACAAGTGGGTCGGGTGCGGTCAGTCCTGCGGGCGGGACATATACCAAAGGAGCCACGGTGCAGTTGATGGCGACCCCTGCAACCGGATGGGTTTTTAGGGGTTGGAGCGGGGATCTTAACTCCACTGCTAATCCCTCAGCAATAGTAATGGATGGGAATAAGACGGTGACGGCTACTTTTACCCAACTGCCGACTCAATACACCTTGTCAGTAAATACCACAGGACAGGGAAGTGTCAGCCCGGCAGGCGGGACTTATAGCAAAGGAGCCACGGTGCAGTTGAAAGCGACACCTGCCTCCGGCTGGGTTTTTAGCGGCTGGAGCGGGGGTCTTAACTCCACTGCTAATCCCTCAGCAATAGTAATGGATGGGAACAAAACAGTGACGGCTGCTTTTACCCAACTGCCGGCTCAGTACGCCTTGTCAGTAAATACCACAGGACAGGGAAGTGTCAGCCCGGCAGGCGGGACTTATAACAGAGGTGCCACAGTGCAGTTGAAAGCGACACCTGCCTCCGGATGGATTTTTAGCGGCTGGAGCGGGGATGTCAGCGGAACTACGAACCCGGTAGGCATCCAAATGAACTCAAATAAAGTTGTAACAGCAAACTTTAGACAAATGCCGCCGGTGATAAATAAATTTGCTGCGATGCCGGAGACTATATGTGAGGGTGAGTCTGCGTTACTTATATGGGATATCAGCGGCGCAGAAAAGGTAACCATTGATAATGGCATTGGCATGGTTGACAGAGTGCGAGGCTCAGTTCAGGTTTCGCCGGTTTTAAAAACAAAATATACCCTTACCGCTTCAAATGCAGCAGGCTCAAGAACAGGCAGTATAACGGTGGCTGTCGGTCCCTCCATTGTTAATGTCATCCCACACGATGGGGCTGGAGTTCAGGATAACTACCGCGTCCCCATCAATACCTCATTTGCCGTCCACATCTTTGCCAGGAACGGCATAGATCTGACTAAAAGTGATAATATTAAATTTATTATCTACAGTGGAAATCACTGTTATATTAGATCACTTAAAGACACACAGGTCGTAAAGGTTACGAAGCTTACAAATGAACCTGACACATGTGTTACAAAAATGTGGACTGTTTATCACAGGGCAGCAGATTCAATATTTAGCGAATATAATTTTGATAGAGTGATACAGATTGTATTTGAGGTCAATGACAAACAAATGGATTCTGCCCTACAGATAAACTATGAATTCAAAACAGAAACAGAGACGGAATATAATAATGCAGTGGCCACCTCACCTGTAACAACAATGATCGCCCCTTCAAGTATTAGGAAAAAGGGCTATGATGCAGGCTTGATAATTTCAAGCGGGCAGCTCAAGTCCGCTAAAATTATTTATAATAGTAGTAGTGCTGTAATGCCCGAAGTGGGCCCGATCGAAGAAATACCCAATATGAATTTAGCTAAAACATCTGCAGTAGGTAAGCCTGTCAATTTGCAGCCACCTACGGTTTTTGAACGGCCTGTAATAATATACATTCCATGCCCTGGATACTCAAATGTCGGCGGCCTCAGCGTATTCATGTATAATGGAAAAGACTGGGTCGCCGCATTCGATACAGCGGGAAGGGTTCAGCCTGGTTGTGTCGGCTCTGTTGTCCCGGGCTCAAGGGTGAATCATAACAGCAGGAGTCTGTCCACCATAGAAGTCAGGATATATAGATCCGGCGGGTTTCAGGCCGGAAAGGTTACGACCTATTGATAATAAGCGGCCAGGAGGCTCTCCGAGAATACCATTTCCCCCAAACTCTTTATTATGCCTCGATCTTGGAAAAAATTGCTATTCTCGGACAGCCTCCTGGCGGCCTTTTTTTATTGCAAAAGGGCTCCTTTTTTCAAGCCGGAATCTCATGTCGCGGTCATATAAAAAGGTAATGGGTGTGAGAATGGTCCCAAGGACCGGCATTGGGTCACGTGCGGAAAAGATGTCATGGGCGGTAGTCGGATCCAGGAAATTAAAAAACCCGGGCAACAGGTTTCTTCGATCAGGATTGTAGATGAAGTGGAGCATATCCCCGGGCAGGAACCACCGGCAGCGCATTCCGATCTGATATGTTTCCACAGGCTTAAAGTCTTCGCCTCTGGCCATACGGTAAAGGAGATATGGAAAATTAACCCCTGATTCTATTGCAAGGGCGAGCGATCCCCAGAACCTGGGATTTATCTCCATCAGTTTAGGGATGCCATCACGGGGATCCACCTTGAATTCCACCATAGCAACGCCAAACCAGTCCAGGGCCTTTAATAATGTCATGGACATATCGCGGATATCAACGCGTCTTACACTTTCTCTGAGTGTACTCGCTCCTCCGGTAATCGGGTACTCTCTCAGCCGTTTATGGACAAAGCTCGCCTTTACTCTTCCACCTTCATCAATCAGAAAAGAGGCGCCGTAACCCTCTCCCTGTTGCGGGATGCGCTCCTGTATGATTGGAAAGGGAAATCTTTTGTGGGTCAGTATATATCGGCTCTTTAATTCCTCTTGGGTCTCCGGATAGGATATTCCCACAGCACCTGCGCCGGTCCTTGGCTTTATTACTACAGGGTAGGGTAGGGCGGCGGCAATTTGATTGAGCTGGGACAGGTCAGTTACATACCATGTCTTAGGGATGGGTATGCCTAGATTCTCAGCCAGTTGAAGGACCTTGTCTTTCCTCTGGGCCATAAGGAGCTTATCATGGGTCACTGCCGGAAAATAGCACATATGTGACAATTCTTCATGATGCATGGACAAAAGGCCGAGAGTCTCATCTTCCATGGGCAAAAGCATTGTATAGGAGTTGCGAGTAAGTTCTCTGAAGATGAAATCAATAAACTCATGGGGCCTGAAAAATGGAGAGGGGTATACAAGCGAGCGCTTACAGTATCTGGAAAAGGCGGATGCGTTAAGTCTGGTGCTCTCCCCCACAGTAACCGGGATGCCGTTTCGGCCAAGTCCCCTGACGGCAGCCAATGTCTTTCTCCAGTGGCCGTCGGTTATAAATGCACCTGATCTCATAAGATAAGCATATAACAGAGCTGGCGAACGAAGCAAATGAAAAGCGGTTTATGACTCAATGTCATTACCTTAATGATTCTTAATAGGCGAAAATACGCGGATTCGCAGTCGTGAAGGAAATATTTTGAACCGCAGAATATCGTCCAAGGAATGTCGAATTTGGAAGTAATGAATCTTTTTTTATATCTTCAGCTCTACATTGGAAATTCCTTGTTTGATATTGGATATTCTATTAATGAGTTGAGATTCTTACAAGTATATAGATCTCTATTCTTTTATAACGATCTTCAAGAGGAGATCACCTCGGGTGTTGTCAGGCGCCCTTTTGCCAAGACCGGCAAGGCGCAGGGTGGTTGCCTCGGTAATACCCGGTGGCACGTTGACCCTGAAGAGGCGTTTTTGAAATCCCCACGGGATATTGACCATCTTCGTAGTGCCCGTAAAGGCCTCTTGTGGAGTGATGGCCATTGCGCCGTAAAGGTGATAGTCGCGGTCTGAACCAATGGTCTGGATGACCTGTAGCTTGGGGGTTTTTGTCTTGTAGGTCCTTCGGTTCATCATATCTGAGATGCCTGTCTGTGGCAAATTCAGCAGGAGCTTCAGAAAGATTATTCCGAATATGAATCCACCTATGTGGGCCCACCAGGCGATGCCGCCTGCCTGTGAAGATGCCCCGGCAGCGCTGAAAAATTGAATCAGAAACCATATTCCAAGAAAAAAATAGGCCGGGAGTTCAACAAAATAGGGGATGAATATGATAGGGATAAGCGTTAATATCCTGGACTTGGGGTAGAGGATAAAATACGCGCCCATAACGCCTGCAATGGCGCCGCTGGCGCCGATTGTCGGAACTTGGGATTCCAGATTGAAAAAGAGATGACACAGGCCTGATGCAAAACCGGACAGAAGATAGAAAACAAGGTAGCGCATAGGTCCGAGACGATCTTCGACATTGTCACCGAATATATATAAAGACCACATGTTTCCTAAAAGGTGCAAAAAGCCCCCGTGGAGGAACATGAATGAGAGAAATGAAAAGGCCTGCTGGCCGAAGGTGAAATGGTCCGATATAAACGGGACTGAATACCGTGCCGGCACAAGACCGTACAAAAACAGGAAGCGGTTTAATTGATCTCCGCTCGACATCTCAATCAAGTAAGCGAAAACATTTACCGCAATGATAGTAATGTTAATGACCGGATAGCGTCTGGACTGGACTGTATCGCGGATGGGGATCATTAAACGATGCGCCCTCTATTTATAGACTTCAATAAAAAGATTTTGGACTGGTTATCGGTCGGAATTCCTTGTGTCCCGCCACAGGCGGGATATTGGAAATACGCCTCCGCGGATTCCTCCCTCTGGCCTTGCCAAAATCATTTTCTTGAAGTCTATATATTGTGGTTACGGGATCAGGCCTGACGGTAATGGAGAAATTTCTCAACATCCCTCTTCAGCCAATCAGGCCAGAATTCCTGTTCAATCGGGTAACTGGCATCCAGGGCCTGGAACGATCCATCTCCTGCCACCCTCTGGATCCTTTCCTTTACATTGTACCTTACCTCATTAACACCGACCAATTTGGCAACGGCCTTGTTGATTTCGTCGAGTGTTTTGTCATAGGGGTTATCATCCTTAAATGCCCTTTGGACCGCAAGCTCATGAAGACAATCCTCGCCCCTGTGCCATTCCTTGAATGAAGGAAAGAACATCGGGCCATAGGATATCCAGAATTCAATGTATCTTGCCCCGGCATTGTAAACCACCCAAACCGAGCCCCCTTCGCTGACGCTGCCTCTGACGATGCTGTCATCTCCCATGGCGATATTTTTGCCGCTTAAAAGGGAATCCACACCCCCGAATTTGAGCCCCACCTCTTTGGAACGGGTATCACTCTTTCCCTCCTGAAACGTCCTGACGGCCTGAGGCAGTTTAATCAAGGCGGGAAACAATTGTTTTTTTAACCCTTCGGCAATCCCTACTGTCACACCCCAGCCTGATTCCGGGTTGGGAATAACTATATCGGCGCTGGACTTACCGTAATAATCTGTCAGTTCCAGTCCCAGTTCCCTTCTTATCTGAAATATCTCCTTGCCCCTGAACATTGAGGCCACGTTTCCAAAATAGACACCCTGGAAGATGTCAGGCATCATAGGCTCATCAATCAGCCTCTTTGTCTCAGTCCCGCCCGGCGAACAAATGGTCATCTCAGCGCCGTCGTATTCCTTTTCAGTAAAGCCGTGCAACCTCCTGTGGGAACAGGACTCGGAACTGGCTACAAATGCGCCGTCAATGGTGGCGCAGCAGAACGGTTCAAATGCCTTTGGATCATTGAGTGCTAAAAGATAAATGTCCTTTCCGTCGTGGACAAGGGCGGTCAGGGCAAATGTGGCCCTTCCGCGGAGTTTGTCCAAGACCCTTTTGCCTGCATCAAAGCTGATACCCTCCTGGCAGATATATTTGTGCAAAAAGGCGCCGACAACTTCTGTCTTATTCGCCGACTGAAAGCTGTATTCGCCTTCAAGTTCGGCCTTCAGATCATCCTCTTTGATCAGATAGCCGTCCATGGTAATGGCCAGGCTGTATTTGGATCTTAATTTTGGTATTATTTCAATTGGTTCTGAATTTGTCTTTTCCGCTATTTTTCTCTTGGTATATCCGATATTGCCGATGGCCGCTGTAGGTTCAAGATCCTGGAATGTCCTGATCAGGTTGTGGTCAATGACATCAGCGATCCTCCCCAGCCCCTTGTAGATATAAATTCCCTTGCTGTTTCCCACGGCCAGGCCTGTGCTTGCCTTCCCCCTGTGTTGGCAGGCGCCGGTAGCAAGAAATGTTTTGGCGACCAGGTCGTTATCACCCGGACCATAGATTCCAACGATGCCGTCCATTTTGTATCTACCTCAAGTTTTTCTCTGGCAGGAGTTAATAAAATGCGGACAATAATAGGGAAGGGGCTCTAATCAGTCAAGGACAAAGCAATATCACTTTCAATCGCAGTGACCTTTTTAAGACTTCATCAATTCTATCTCAGGACAGGAGCTCTTTGACCCATTCATACATACCTGGAAATCGCTTTTCCAGGTATGAAATCAAGGTGTCGTAAATTCCTTTGCGTCTTTCTTCAATGGATAAGGCCCTGCCCTCCAATTGGGCCAGGAGTCTTTCAGCCCTTTTGCCCGGAGCCGGGTGACTTGCTAGAAAGGAATGGTTGTCTCCCAAGGCGGCTAGTTTTTTAAGGGCCGAGACCGATCCTTTAACCTCATAGCCCTTGGCTTTGAGAAAAGAAAGGCCATGGTCATCCGCCTCTTTTTCCTCCAGTTGTGAAAATTGCGCTGCCGTCAGTCTCTCTACAAATCCGCCGAGTTGAGAGCGGGCAATGTCGCCTGCCGCATTATTCTGTGAAGCAATGCCCTTTCGGATAGCGCTTGCAGCATAGGCGAGCTGCATCTTTTTACGGATATGATCCTTTGCCACATGCCCCATCTCATGACCGATGACAAAACGCAATTCCTCATCGTCGAACATATCCATAAGTCCGCTGTATACACGGATGGTACCGTCGCCCATGGCAAAGGCGTTAACTTCCTTTGCAAGATAGACCTTGTAATTGTACGAAATCCCGCCTTCCTCAAGATGAGATCCAACAATAGACTGCAGTCTCTCGGCATATTCATTATGGGCCGGGGCAATATGGTTTTTATTGTCTGAATATTCTGCGGATTGTTGGGAAATCCTCTTTACCGCCTCATCTGAAAGGGTTATAGCCCTGATGCCATCAAGGCCGGCCTCTGCAGCCAGTTGAAGGTCAGTATCCTCGCAGCCGGCAAGACACACGAATAATAAAATGACGATTATGCTAAGTCCCTTGAACATGGACCGATTTTAACTGTTTTTATTTGTCAATGGCAATAAAAAAGAGAACTTATTAACATTGCTCTTAATTATTTCATGTGATGATTTTTTATAATAGGGCAGGAAAATTTTCCAATTAAAATAGCTGATAAATAATATGTCTTTTTGTGTAAAATTAACAACTCTGACTTGACATGCAGGATAACTATTGGTATTAAATCCCGTCCAATAAATATAGCTTAAGATATCCTGCTTCTGAAAAGTCAGGGTGGGAGTTCTTAGGGTGTATAAAATGGCGCTGGTCATCGAGGCCTTTTTGGCGCCCCCATTAGGGGTAAAAATCTCGATTAAACTTTAAATTTCTTAAGCTTTTTTTGTAGGTCCTTTTCACTAAAGAGAATAATTAACCTAATCTGAGGAGGCAAAAATTATGATTAAACCCCATGGATCTGACAAACTTAATCCACTTTATGTACAAGATGCAGCCAAGAGAGCCGCTCTGGTCAAAGAGGCCGAAGGTCTTCCCTCTATTGTTGTGTCTTCTGCTGCCGCGGCAAACGCCGTCATGATGGGCGGCGGTTACTTTAACCCCCTAACCGGCTATATGAATGTCGCTGATTCCATAAGCGTAGCAGAAAACATGAAGACCACCAGCGGGCTTTTCTGGCCCGTACCGATTGTCAACGTGGTCAAAGACGCTTCCCCCATAAAAGGTGCCAAGAGAATCGCACTTAAGGACCCGAATGTAGCTGGTAATCCCGTTATTGCCATCCAGGATGTTCAGGCTATTGAAGAATTCACTGACGCCCAGATGAAGATGATGACCGACAAGATCTTCCGCACCGATGATCCGAAACACCCGGGCGTAAGTGCCTTCAATTCAGTGGGGAAAACCGTTATCTCCGGTCCAATCCAGGTCCTTAACTATTCTTACTTTGATAAGGAATTCCCTGAGACCTTCAGGACCGCTTATGAAATCCGCGACATGATGGCAAAATTGGGCTGGGAAAAGATCGTAGCTTTCCAGACCAGAAACCCCATGCACCTTGCCCATGAGGAACTCTGCCGCATGGCCAAAAAAGATCTGAAGGCCGACGGAATCCTCATCCACATGCTTCTTGGAAAGTTGAAAGAAGGCGATATCCCTGCCGACGTTCGAGATGCCTGTATCCGCAAGATGGTTGAACTCTATTTTGAGCCAAACACAGTTCTCATCACCGGTTATGGTTTTGACATGCTTTACGCCGGCCCGCGTGAGGCACTGCTCCATGCAGTCTTCCGTCAGAACACGGGTTGCACACACCTGATCGTTGGCCGCGATCATGCAGGCGTGGGCGATTATTATGGCCCGTTTGATGCACAGACCATCTTTGATGAAATTCCCAAGGGTGCATTACTGCTTGATATTTACAGGGCAGACCATACAGCATGGTCTAAGAAACTCAATAAGGTCATCATGATGAATTCAGTAACAGATCATACAAAAGATGACTTTGTAATGCTTTCAGGAACAAAGGTGCGCGAGATGCTGGGCGCCGGCCAGAGACCGCCAAGGGAATTCTCACGTCCCGAAGTGGCCGACATCCTGATTAATTACTATCGTTCCAAAAAGTAAACTTGCGGACCTTTTAAGGCCTGTTGGTGAGTTATTAAAAAAGCCTGCTCATTCTGAGCGGGCTTTTTTTATTTAAAAATCATCTTTGCCGGGAAATAATCCTGTTCTTTACAAAACCCATATAGGTCCGACTTGAAATGCAATTAATTGTCCTTGGATCAGGAACAAGCATACCAATAGGTGACAGATCATCACCGTCCCTGGCCCTTATTGTTGAGGGCAGCACCATTGTTTTTGACTTGGGGCCAGGAGCCCTGTGTCAGCTTGCAAGGGCCGGACTGGACTATGAAAAAGTGGAGAGAATTTTCATCACACATTTTCACCCGGATCACACGGCAGACATCATACATTTTCTATTTGCAAGCAGAAATCCAACAGTGTTAGGCAGAAGGCTCCCATTCGTCATCACCGGCCCTAACGGCCTGAAAGGCCTCTTGACTGATATTCAGAACGCTTTTCAGAACTGGCTCACTCTTACGCCTGATGCCATGAAAATTGATGAACTTGAAACGGGAATAACATCTAAAAGGGAATATGAGTGCTTCAGTCTGATTGCCTGCCCTGTTGACCATACACCTCACAGCCTTGCGTATCGAGTTGATGCAAGATCTGGAAAAAGCCTTGTATACTCAGGTGATACAGGCTATTGCGATGATATAATAGAAATCGCCTCAGGGACTGATCTTCTGGTCCTTGAGTGCTCTTTTCCTGATGGAAAAGAGATGCCAGGACATCTTACGCCGTCACAGGCAGGAAAAATCGCAAGTATGGCGAAGGTAAGGCGCTTGTTGCTCACCCATTTTTATCCGGAATGCCTTGAAACCGACATTGAGGCCCAGTGTCGTAAGACCTACCAGGGCGAAATAATACTGGCAAGTGATCTGTTGCGTGTTTCCGTTTAATTCAGGGAATGCCTTATACCTTTATATTCAAAAAGAACTGAAGGATTAAATGTGTTATAGCTGAGACATTGGGCAATTGCTCCTGCATGCTTTTTCAGCCATAAATGATAATTCCTTTGCAGAGCTGGATCACTAAAAGTCCATGTCTCTCCCAATGACTTCAATTCCTCAATCACGCGCCAATACAGGTGCATATTATCCTCCTCAAGATACATTCCTAATAAATAAAAAACCCCGGACCGAATAACTCGACCCGGGGATTTCCCTTTATATCCACAAGATCCTTATAAGGCCTCTGTCCACGAAGGCAAAAGTTCTATTATGTTCAGGCAGGTCTTCTGACTTACGGATCTGCAGACACGAGGTCTGCTCCTACTCGCCGCGCCTTCCCGTTTCGATAAAACTAAACAGTGGCGTCTTGCGGCATTCGTCCCCGATCACAGCGGCGGGCCCGTCCCCGGTTTGCACGGGGTTCCCTTTTATGCTCTGACTGAGCGCCTGAGACTCTAATTTTTAAAGATGATAGAGTTTAAAGTCAATAAATAATAAACAGTGATTAAATGCAATTTCTGCCCTTGACAAGAGTCCTATGGTGTTAATAAGGTCTGCTGTGTCTTAAGAAATCAGGATCAGACTCATTTTGTTTATTTCTCTTTATAGACAAATAACCTTAATGTCATAAAGGAGATTATTATGCCATGAACACACCGATTTCCAGTGACAGTGGCTCATTCCAGGCAGTAGAAGCTATCTCCATTACTGAACAGCACTTTGATCGGATAAGACGAACTGTAAGCCTTTTTCTGGGTCCCATCGTATTCCTTGTTTTGTTGTCTATGCCCATGCCTTCCTTGTCTGATGAAGCCCATCGACTTTCAGCAGTGGTAGGGCTGGTGCTGGTTTATTGGGTGGGAGAGGCTTTGCCTATCCCTGTTACCTCTTTACTAGGACCGGTGCTCTGTATCGTAATGGGCATAGCCACGCCGGCCTCTGCATTTGCCCCCTTTGCAAATCCGATCATATTCCTATTTATTGGAAGCTTCATCCTTGCACAGGGAATGATGGAACAGAAATTAGATAAACGTATTGCATTGGCCATACTGTCTTTTCCGTGGATAGGCGACAGCCCGTCGCGTCTGCTTGTGGCCATTGCAGTTATTCCGGTCCTCACCTCAATGTGGATCAGCGACAGCGCTACAACTGCAATGATCTACCCCATACTAATAGGGATAATCTCCGCCTTTCGTTCCCTGGCACATGACGCAGATAACAAGCTCGCCTCCGCAAAATTCAATTGTGGTCTACTTTTGACCATAGCCTACGCCGCACTGATCGGCGGCGTAGGCACACCCATTGGGACACCCCCCAATCTCATAGGCATCGGAATGATTGATAAGCTCTTAAATATAAAAATCCATTTTTTTAAATGGATGATGCTGGCTGTTCCTATAATGCTTGTAATGTGGACGCTGATGGTCCTTTATATGCGCATGATCCATCCTCCGGCAGTAAAAAAGATCCCAGGTCTGGTGGATTTCCTGCGTAAACAAAAGGCCCACCAAGGTCCTTTTACACGAGGCCAGAAAAACGCCCTATTTGCATTTATTGTTGCAGTTGTCCTTTGGGTCTTTCCCGGTGTTGTCGCATCATTTTTGGGTACTGAAAGCCAGATATACAAATTCTGTGAGTCTCACTTACCCGAGGGTGTTGCTTCTCTGATTGCGGCTATCCTACTTTTTCTTCTGCCGGTTGATTGGAAGGAAAGAAGATTCACACTTGCCTGGACATCGGCGGTCAAGATAGACTGGGGGACTGTCCTGCTTTTTGGGGGAGGACTCTCTCTTGGCAGTCTGATGTTCTCAACAGGTCTCGCCAACATTATTGGGAAAAATCTAATATCTTTCAGCGGGGCATCTTCTTTATGGACCATCACCGCCATTGCCATAGCCCTGGCTATTGTCAGCACTGAAATGACCTCAAACACAGCCGCAGCCAATATGTTGATTCCGATCATGATCGCCGTGTCTCAGGGCGCAGGGGTAAGCGCTATCCCTCCTGCAATAGGAGTATGTTTTGGCGCAAGCATGGCATTCATGATGCCTGTATCTACGCCATCAAATGCAATCATATACGGATCAGGGCTGGTCCCCATCACCACCATGATAAGGGCAGGGTTAGTGTTGGACATCGTGAGTTTTTTCGTAATATTTACAGGTATGCGGATGCTCTGTCCATTATTGGGATTAGTCTAGGTTGTTTTCTTTGAAAGACGGGGGGGTTCTCCCATTCTACGAAGGATACAATAAAGCCGCATCATTCAACCCATACAAGGTCTATTGATGCGGCCTTATCAAAACTAATTGTATCGTGGGAAGATATTGCTAAATCAAATATCAAACACCTCAATAAAATTACAACGTGCTGTGAACCTGTGTTCGTTAATGGGAAAGTCTCATATCATTAACAATTATATCTACCAGGGTGTTTATTTTATCCTTGAGTCCATCCAACTCGGTAAAATCAAATGTTTGATACTTGGTTTTCAACTTTCCATAGCTCTTATCGTATGCATCATTTGCCTTGCCAGAAGCTTTATCAAATGCAGTGCCGGCCTTACCAGTGTCTTTGGCCTTGCCTTTGACATATGCGCTTTGGGCTTTAAGTTGAGCGCTGCATAACTTGCCTGAGGCTTTCAATATGCTACTGCGAAGCTTGGCAGCATTTTTATCTCCAGAGCCTATTTCAGTGTTGATTATACCATAAATCTCATCAAGTGCTGAACTTATATCAGAAATAATCACATCTATTGAGCCGGTATCACAATTTGTGTTTTTCTTGTCCTTGTCGGCCTTTGCCTGCGCTTTATCCCAGGCTCCCAGTTTATCAGGATTACCTTCAAACTTGGCAGAAGCCTTCCCGTTACAGTCATCGACCCCTTTTCCCTTGGCTTCGCAGTTTATCAGGCCAGAAACATAGGCTGCTATTGCCTTGAGCTTAGCACTGGCACATACGGAATTAACTTCGCCCACTGTATCACCTAGTACCCTATACTCATTCCATATGTGGACATCTGCAAAGGTTGCACCTGCCACACTGCCGTATGAGTCATAACCTCGTTCATGGTTGTCCCCAAAACCGAAGTTGATTCCACTTGGTGGGTAGTCCATTCCCCAGGGGAAGGAATACCCCGATCCCCAGTCTCTTGCTGAAACCAGAACACCGTCAACCCAGATCTCAAAGTCATTGTCCGGGCCGCCCCAGGCATAACCCACATTGTACCAGCGGTCATACTGTAAACGGTTGGTATTGTCGTAAGGATAGTCCCATATGCTATTCCACCACGCACTCCACGAAAGCATTACGCCATCATCCTTTTTATAGGCGTGGCTACCAAAGGTTCCCTGGCCATGATAAAATTGGTCAAAACCATAATTATCCCCTAACACCCATCCTTGGCAAAATGTAGCGCTGTCAAACCTGACCCAGAAAGAAAATGTTCCATGGTTTCTGAAATTGCTGCGCTGAGTTGCATTAGAGATTACCCAGTTGATTATGGCGTTTGATCGGCCATCAGTCTCTGTACTTGTGAAGGTTGTGCCCTGGGCGGAGTTGACGATCCCCAACACATGGGGAGATGCACCATGCCCGTATATGCCGTCCATGGTGTCAACAGCCGTTCCTCCTCCATAGTCACCGTTCCGCATAGAGGCGCTGAACAGCAAGTCGGATTGAGCGCTTCCGCTGAAACTTCCCAGAAGTATAACAACAGCAAAAAACATAACTAGTTTCTTCATTCACTGGTTCTCCCTTTTTTTGAAATAAGTACTTTTTAAATTTTGTATCACAAGTAAGCTACGCAATATTTATACCAAACATTGAAGCATTGATATAAATTATATTTAATGTTATACTACCAAGTTACCGTACTAAATGAAAGTTTTACATTTATATATGTAAAAATATACCATCAGTAATGTATAATTCGTTACTACTTAATGGTAGATCTTTTCTCACCATACACCTTAATAAAGATTTTGCCTACCCGCCACCGCTGCCCCGTTGCGTGTATCACCAGGTGATTGTTTGTCTTGTACCTTTGACCCCCATCCGGATCAGTATAGCCCCCATCATTGATATGAATATCTAAGAAGTTCAATCAATTTTTTCTTGTACAAAAAGTAGAAAATCCCCAGGTAAAGGCACTTGAAGATCCGGAAGAGTTTCAAACGAGCCAATTATCAATTGAATACTAAGTCCCTGTCATGCTATAGACGGATTATAGATAATCTTGGCATGTTGCAGGAGGCGATTATTTCATATATTAGCAAATGGCAGAAATAAAAGTTCTAATCACAGGCCATCATTCAAAAGACAGTGAGAAAAGGCCATACATAGGCTCAACCGTTACCTTGATAAAAGGACAAAGCAATATAATAGTTGATACAGGCTCATTCCTTGATAAAGACAAACTGATTAAGGAACTAAAAAATGAAGGATTGAGGCCTGAAGACATCTCCGCGGTTATCATCACCCATCTCGATCTGGACCACATCGTCAATACATATCTGTTTAAGAATGCAAAAGTATTCTGCAAATTCAGGGGAGGTGAATACCCAGGGCAAACCCACTTTCCTTCCGAAGGAAGGCTTCAAAGGACAAATCTTTTAAAAAAGGACCTTGTAGACAAAGATGTGGAAATCATACTGACCCCAGGCCATGCAGAGGATCTGATCTCCGTGATTGTCAACACGGCAGAAGGAAAGGTAGTTATTGCGGGAGATGCCATTCCCAGCAAAGAGTGGACTGATTTTAAGAGGCAGCCAAGCCCGTTGATCACAGATATCGAAAAGTTCAACCATAGCAGGAGGAGGATAGTGGAAGTGGCGGATTATATCGTCCCAGGCCATGGTGAGATGTTTAAGGTGAAAAAAAGTAACCTTTAAAAAATGTTGGGTGCAGGCGGGCAGGGGTGGGGGGCCAGTGCCCGCTTGCAAAGGCGTTTAGGCCTTTTCTATCTGCACCGCGCAGGCCTTGTATTCCGCAGTCAGCGTTTCCGGATCGAATGCTGCATTGGTCAGCCAATTGGCGCATCCCTCCCTGAAATGAAAGGCCATCCACACCATGCCCTTTGGGACTTCGGGCGTGACCCTGGCCTTAACGATTACCTCACCCCGTCTGGATTTGACGCGGACCATTTCATTCTGCGCAACACCCAATAGCTCTGCGTCCTCCTTCGATATATCCGCTGTTTCCTCCCCGAGCAGATCGTTCAAGCCAATGCAATTACCGGTTTGTGTCCGTGTATGGTAATGGTAAAGCCGCCTGCCCGTGCTAAGTACGAACGGGTAATTGCCATCCGGGACCTCTGCGGGCGGCGTCCATTCCACGGCCTTGAACAATCCCTTGCCGCGGGTGAATTTGCCGTCTTTGTGCAGATATTCAGTGCCCGGGTGGTCCTCCGTGGGACAAGGCCACTGGAGACCGTTGTTTTCAATGCGGCTGTATTTAATACCGGCAATACTGGGCGCCAACACGGAGATTTCATTATCCCACAAATCCCGGCCGCTGTTGGAAGGCCATTGATGACCGAATCGTTTGGCGATCTCCTTGAAGATCCACCAGTTGGGTTTTGCATCGCCAGGTGGGGTGCTTGCCTTTCTCACACGGCTGACCCGTCGTTCACTGTTTGTAAAGGTACCGTTGTTTTCGCTCCAGGCCGCCGCAGGAAATATCACATGGGCAAATCGGGTGGTTTCGGTCTGAAAGATATCGTTGCATACGAGAAATTCCGCGGAAGCAAGTTCGTGTTCAACCTTGTGTATATCAGGTTCCGTATTGGCCAGATTTTCACCGAATATATAAAACGCCTTTACCTTACCGTCTACCAACCCCTCCATCATCTGAGGGATCATCAGACCTACCTTGTCCGGCAAATTTTCTACTCCCCAGGCCTTTTCAAACTTCTGTCGCGCTGCGGGATCTGTTACCGATTGATATCCGGGAAAGACATTGGGCAGGGCACCCATATCGCAGGCGCCCTGGACATTGTTCTGCCCCCTCAAAGGATTGACCCCTGCGCATTCCACGCCTAAATTGCCCAAGAGCATCTGGAGATTGGCCACTGATATGACATTATTTTTGCCGCAGGTATGTTCCGTGATCCCCAGCGTATAACACAACATGACAGGCTTTACCGAGGCCATCCGTCGTGCGGCATCCCGGATGAGATCAGCGGGGATTCCGCATATCTCGCTCGACCACTCAGGCGGATATTGCATTACCTTTGCCTTAAGTTCTTCAAAGCCCTCACACATTGATTCCACGAAGTGGTGGTCATACAAATCCTCGGTGATCAAGACGTTCATCATGGCGTTTAATAGGGCTATATCCGATCCAACCCGGAGCGGCAGATGTATCTCTGCAAAATCCACCAGGCGGTGTTTCCTCGGATCCGCCACAATCAGCCTGGCGCCATTTTGAACCGCATTTTTCAGAAAAGTTGCGGCAACGGGATGTGCTTCGGTCATGTTGGAGCCGATCACAAAAAACATTTTCGCCTTTGAAAACTCTTTAAAAGAGTTGGTCATTGCACCTGATCCGAAAGATGTCGCCAGCCCGGCGACGGTGGGGGCGTGTCAGGTACGGGCGCAATGATCTATGTTATTGGTTTTAAAAACAGACCTGAACAGTTTTTGCATCTGATAGGAGTCTTCACTGATACTGCGGGCGCAACTTACTCCGGCAATTGCATCCGGTCCGTGTTCGGCGATAATCGCCTTGAATTTATCGGCAACCAGGTCCAGTGCTTCATCCCACGATGCCTCCCTGAAGCCGCCGTTTTCCCTTATCAAAGGGGTCTTAAGCCTATCCTTTGAATATATAAAGTCATACCCGAACCTGCCTTTGACGCACAGCCGTCCTTTATTGGGAGCTCCATCCTCTACGCCCGTCACTTTAACGATTTTGTCATCCTTTACATGGAGATTGACTTGGCATCCCACACCGCAATAGGGGCAGGTGGAACGGACCTTTTGGATTTCCCGGGGCCGCCAGTGAAATCGTGCCTTTTTTTCCACCAGGGCGCCCGTGGGGCAAGCCTGAATACATTCCCCGCAAAAAACGCAGTCCGAATCTTTCAATGGCCGATCACCGGGGGTGACGATCTTTTTAACCGGGCCGCTATCGCCGAATGCAATGGCGCGATTGACCTGAATTTCATTGCACGCTGCAACACACCTGCCGCACAAGATACATCGTGAAAAATCACGAACAATCAAGGGATTTACCATCTCCATGGGAAACTTGCTTTCAATTCTGGGTTCGCCTCCGCCCTTAACCTGATATTGATAGGCTAAATCCTGAAGCCGGCAATCCCCCCAGGCCGGGCATAACTGCTCTGCGTCATCAGCCTTCATCGTTCCCATCTGAAAACTGGTCCATCTACTTTCCTGGGTTGATGCGATGGCGCAGTTGTGATTGCCGGTGGCAAGCAACATGGCAATGGTGTCTTTTCTAGACGCTATCACCGCGGGAGACTCCGTTCGAACAAACATATGATCCGAGGCAATTGTGCTGCAGGCGGAAAGGAGTTCTTTTGAACCTTCCACCTCCACCACACATATCCCGCATCGGCCCGTGGGGGTGGTGCCTTTGAGATAACAGAGGGTGGGAATCTGTATGTCATGCGCCTGAGCCACCTCAAGAATGGTCTGATTCCCTGAGAAAGAGCATTCGTTACCGTTGATAAGGATAATTGCCTCAGTCATTCGGAAATCCTCCGTATATTTTAATGGTTGGTGTATTATGATTTGCGACAGGCATATTTTTTTATCCAAAGAAAATAAATTTCAGCTTTTAGCACCGTAATAACGCTATGTCAATATTGTCATAAGGATTTAAATTTGACTTCAGCGGGTCAATCTTAAGACCTCAATCTACTTCTCCTGAGTAGTCCCTGAAATGTTAGTTATCCCATGTCGTGGCAACTTCAGCGTCGTTATAAAGGGCTGTTCCGAATTCATTTTTCCCGTATTCTTTGAAGATTTTTTGCCCTTCTGGTGAGCCCATAAATTCCAAAAACTTGACTGCAAGGCTGCAATTGACTGAGGGCCTTTTTTTCTCTGAGGCAACAAGGCCATGGTAGACATTTACCAGGACAGGATCTCCTTTGAATAAAACCTTCAGGTTCTTTATCTTTGAGGCCTCTGCAATATAGGTGCTGGAATCCACCATAAAGTAACCAAGCTCATTATCTGCGCGCTTAAGTGTCGGCCCCATAAAGTCGTTCGTTACAATATACCATGAGCCCGCTGGCTTTATCCCTGCAATTTCCCAAACAGCAATTTCCTTTCTGTGCGTGCCGGAATTGTCTCCACGGGAAAAGAATTTAACCTGGGACCGCGCGACCATCCTATAGGCCTCTATTGCGGTTGTGGCCTTGCTGATCCCTGCCGGATCTGATTCAGGACCGAGGATGTAAAAGTCATTACAACCCAGTAGAGTCCTTGCTTTCGCCCAGCCCTCTGCCACGGCCTTTTTTTCCGCATCAGGGGAATGGGTCATGACCATGTCCACCTTGCCTGACTTTAGGGCCTCAAGGGATTCGCCGCTTCCCATGTTGATCCAGTTGACCCGACACTTATGTGTGCTGCAGAAGGGTTCTGCCAGGGCCTTTAGAAGCCCAAGCGACCCAGGACTACCTGTAGCTACACAAATGGATTGATTTCCTTTTCCGTAAGTTGCGTCATATTTCTGATTATCTAATGCGAAAACTTTGTATTCAGAAAAGTTTAACATCAGGCAAAACAATACCAGGACACCTAACCTAATTTTGAGAAGCATCTTTTCCTCTTCAATAATATTATTCTTTGAAATAATCTGATCACCTCTATGCGTACTTGCGACAAATCCTTTGATGAGTCATTGTACTTGTTGATATAATAAATAAGACCATGACACGTAGTTGACAGGGTAGCCTCATGAACATAGCGACAACTCAGCGAAAAAGCGGCAAGTAAACCGGCTATTTCAGGTATTTTTCTTTGTATTCTTTCCAGGAAAAATCAGGGGCCTGTGTCACCTCAAATATCTCTTTGTCGGGTGCAGTCAAAATCTTATTGCTGATACACTTGCCCATCCTGGAAACCAGGGCCTTTGCCTCAGGATCTGTATCCTTTTTTGCCTTTGCCTCTTCAAATTCCTTAGGAAACTCAAATTTGTTATTGAGCTTTATCGCCTTTCCGCTGGTCATGCTCGCAAAGATATATGAAGAATTGCCTATGGTTTCATCAAAGGCAAGGTTGCCGTTAAAAGCCCCATTAGAACCCTTCGAGTAACGCGCCCCGGTAATGAATGATACTGCATCCGCAGGACAAGCCCTGGCAGTGCCGCAGACCACAAACTGGTCTCCTCGGGGTGCTATCTCACCCGGATAAAGATTCGAAAGGGCAATCTGACAGGCCCTGTAACCCAAGGCTACACCTGGACAGACCTCACCGTGGAATTTTTTAATATCCTTGATACCAAGTGTGATGTATGAGCCGCACGACTTACCGCACCCTTCCTTGCCTTTTCCGCACGGCTTTTCATTCTCTTTCTTTTCACAGTTCTTCATGCATTCATTTTTGCAGGACTCGCCGCCTTTATTAGGCAGTTTCATCGTTATGATCGGTGCCCCGTCCCAGCCTTTACATCCTGCAAGTGCATGGTCCCATGCCCTGAGAGCAATAATACAAAGTACCAGGCTGCCAATGATAAAACCAATCTTAAACAGCTTATTTCCATTCATCTCTATCCTCCTCTAGATTGTTTATTTATTACTCAGGCAATCAAATACCCTAAGGCCGTTATTCCGGCGAAGGCCGGAATCCAGAAAAACACTGGATGCCGGATAAAGTCCGGCATTACAAGGTCAGTAACCTACAAATCCTTTTCTGTAGCAAGGCATAGCCTTCCGGCCCCTGCTGACTTTGCCACGTCCATAATTTTTACCGCCTTATTTAATATAACAGTTCTATCTGCCCTGATCACCACCAGCTTGTCCTTATCGTCCCCTATCATTTCCTTGACCCTTTTAAAGAGATCTCCCATATTGATCTCCTGCTCGTCTAAAAAAGGCCTGCCATCCCTGTCAACAAAGATCGTTATCGTTTCTTCAACTTGCGGCTTGGAGGCCTTGGCCTGAGGGAGTTTGATATTTATCCCTTCGTCCACTATGAAATTAGTAGTCAACAGAAAATAGATCAACAGCATGAAGACGATATCTATCAGCGATGTCAAAGGCATTGTTACCAAATACGGTGTCTTTTTTTTACGCTGGATTATCACTTTATCTCTCGTTTCTAAGGGATGATAAGGTCTTCAAAAAAACTACAGTACCTTGCTGTATCCTTGCCTCATAGCTGTCCACACGGGAAAGAAGATAGCTATGTCCCACCACAATTGGAAGGGCCACTGCAAGCCCAAAAGCAGTGGTCAGCATCGCCTCCCATATGCCGCCTGCAAGGACTGCTGCATTTACCTTCCCGCCCATTTCCTGTATCACCATAAACGCCTTGATCATGCCGAGCACTGTGCCCAAAAGCCCCAGCATGGGGGCAACATTTCCTATGGTAGCAAGGGCTTGTAGATAACGGGAAAGGTCCTGGACTTCTTCCTCGGTGGCATGGACTATAACGGTTTCAATGGTGTCGCGGTCCTGGTCTTTGACCTCCAGGGCCTTGACCAGAACCCTGCCTACGGGGGAATTACTTCTTGAGGCGATCTGTAAGGCCTCTTCATCGTTGTTGATCTTCAGCTTTTCCGTAACCCTGATCTCAAGATTTTTTCCCCGTTTCAGCATGCGACCGAAACGGATAAATCGCTCAAGAAAAATAGCCAAACCTACTACTGAGCATAACAGGATTGGCCACATGCATATACCGCCCTTTACTAAAAACTCTAACATATTTTCCTCCCTTTCTCCCTCATTCACCTGCCCCCTTATTCACCTGCACTCTTTCGCCCATTCCAGCCTTTTCGCCTTCATTCTCTTCAACGTCGGGTAGGCCATCGAAGTCAATATCTCTCGACCTTTTAATCATGGCCTCAGATTCATCATACTCTTCCCATATATCCGGTCTGCCGTCGTTATTTGAATCTTCTTCAACTCTCGAGACTCGGCCCTGCTCGTAATGGTACCACAGGTCGGCCGTTCCGTCGCCGCTGGCATCCTTTTCAGCATTTACTGCCTCTTCCTTTTCGTTGTAATACCAGACAGTGTTTATTTTTCCGGTATCGCCGTTGTCTTCTTCACTCTTTGTCAGTTTGCCGCCTTCATTATAATATTCCCTCAGATCAGGATTTCCGTCTGCATCATCATCTATTTCCTTAAGCTTAAGGAGCCCTTCTTTATAGTAATAACGCACATCAGGCCGGTTGTCTGCGTCAACATCCGTCTCTATGACCACAGACCAGTCAGGTTTGTTGAACCACTGGGTTGTCTCAAACCTGCCGTCATGGTCCTGATCCATCAGGAGTTTTATCTTATTTTCGTTGTTATCAAAAAACACCTTCTGATCAACATCCCCGTTTTCGTTTACATCCTTTTCCATCCTAATGATCTTTTCGGACTGATAGTATTGCCAGGTATCGGTTTTTCCATCATAGTCGGTATCACTTTCAACCCTTTCCTTTTCTTCTTTCCTGTTAAAAAAAATGATTATATCAGGCCTTTTGTCCTTATTATCATCAAGGGTCTGAGTAGAGAGCCTGCCTTCTTTAAAAAAAGATATCTGATTTAAATAACCGTCACCTTTTGTGTCATACTCACACTTAACCTGCTCACCCTTTTCAAAGTAACTTATCCTGTCAATACGTCCAGCGTACCTGGTGTCTTCGCGGATCTTCATGGGTTGACCACTGGAGTCAAAATCGCAGAAATAATCCCTTGTACCGTCAAAGTTGGTATCCTTTTCCTGAGATGCCGGAACACCTGCCTTAAATTTTAACCACACGTCAAATGCCTTATCATTGTTGGTGTCTTTTTGTTCTTCCAGGGGTTTTTCATCTTTGTATGAGGTTATGACCTCATACCATCCATCAAGATTCATATCCTTTTTTTGCTCTGCGATTTTACCCCGCTTGAAGGATCTAAATGTATCCATGTTACCGTCTTTATCTGTGTCCAGCCTACACTCTTTGGGGAGTCCTTCTTCATCAAAAAAAACAATTTTTTCTATCTTGTCGTCAGCGTTCAGATCCTCTTTTCTTTCAACAGGTTTATCGTTACGGTATGTCTCCCGGATGTTTATTTTACCATCCTCATCTGTGTCTCTTGTGGAATTGGAGAGTCTGCCTTCCACATAGTAATAGAAGGTATCAAAGTTATTGTCTTTAGTGGTATCTCTTTCTATTTTCAAAGGTCTTTCTTTTTCGTCAAGGAGCAGGATGTAATCAATCTTCCCATCGCCTGTGTTATCCCGTTCCTGACGCCGCCTTTTTCCCTTTTCAAAATAGTCCCAGCAATTTATTTTGCCGTTGTAATCAGTATCACTTTCAAGCCTGATAATCTGCTCCTTTTCATAGTACTGGAACCGATCCATGTTGCCGTCGCCATTGCTGTCAACATCCATCTTGACCAACCGGCCGTGATCAAAATGTGAAATCTGATCCACTTTACCGTCATTATTGGTATCCCGGGTCTTGGTGGTGTCATCGGACCAGGTGGTGACAGGACAAAACAAAATTGCAGTAAAAATGACAAGGCTTATAAAATTCCTGTTTAAATGCATGATTGGCTGTCCATGTTTCTTGTTTATCATCATGTCAATTCAAAGACAACTACCACCTTCACAGGAACAGGGCCTTTAAAAATGGTCAAAGGCGGTCTTGGAAACGGTGATGAGGCCTGTATAGCCTTTATGGCGGCCTGATCAAGAAGTTCGTGCTGAGGCGTAATCACCTTTACATCCTCGGCCAGTCCTTCAGGGGAGATAACAAAGCTTACAGGGACACGGCCTTGGATCTGACGCTCCTGGGCCATCAGGGGATACCTCTTGTGCCGCTCAATTCGGAGCTTTACCATTTCAAGATAACTCGCAGCAGTTGAAAACACCTCTGCGCCGTCATTGAACATATCCGGCTGCCATTGGCTTACAGATATATTAGAAGTTTCACCTACATCGGGCGATGGAATACTTTCTCCAATGCGGCTATCAGGTTCATCAGGGTGCACGATTTTTGGGGGAGCCTGCTGCGAAGGCTGTATTCTGGTAAGTTTCAGCACGCGGGGATTTTCAGCCTTTGGAGGCGATTTTAGACGCTGCGGCGGTCTTAGTATATCCCTCGTCCAGGGTTTGCTGATATCTTTTAATTCCAGCTCGATATAATGTAGTGATTTCCAGTTATAAAAGCCGGATATATGGATCAGTATAATTAGATGTATCCCTAAGGATATGCAAAGCAAAATACGCAACATCCAATTGGGGCCTGATTTCTTTATCGTTACATCTCCCACATCCCAGCCTTCCGGAAAAAGCCAATTATTAACCAGGCAATTAAATATACCAACTTCGTCATTCCGGAGAAGGCCGGAATCCAGAAAAGCACTGGATGCCGGATCAGGTCCGGCATGACGATAGTTGTTTATTCACAGTTGCGAAGTTAATAAATACTCATCTGAGCTCCAATGAGCACCTGATAATGTGCAATGTCACGGAAGCCGGGGGGAACCGGCTCCCGGTTGTTTTCCACAGCACTCATCCTTTTTGGTTTCAAGGCAAGGCCCCACATAGATCAGTCCAAGAAATTTTTCAGGGTGTTGCGCAGCTGCGTGTTCAAGACCATCCAGGGTCGTCTGCACCAGATCTTCGCTTCCGGAATAGCCCGACTTGTAGACAAGGCATGCAGGGGTATCTGTCTTGTAATGGATCTTAAATTGGGATACAAGTTCAGGCAGGTCCTTAAGACCCATAAAAATCGCCATTGTCTCACCTTTCTCGGCTATTGCCTTTATCAGGTCAGGGTTTTCCTTTATGCCTCGCGGTGTAGCCAGGACAATATTCCCATTACATCCGATGCGTTCGCTTATCATTGCATTGGATACATTAAAAGAGCTCAATCCAGGGATAACTTCAATCCGGTCTGCCTTGAAATAATCCCTGGCCCAACTCCAGCCGCTCCAGATCGTGGGGTCTCCATAATCCAGAATGGCGACTGTCCTTTTATTATCCAATTCGGTCCGGATCTTCTGTGCGGCCTCTTTATGCTTCTGATCTAAAATCCCTTGAATCTGATCCTCGGATAACCCCGGATTTGCCTTTCTGACCTTGGGCGGGGCGAATTCATAGATATCGAGGAGGACCTTTTTCCCTCCCAGATATTTTTGAAATCGCTTTGTGATATCTTCAGGGGCCACAAAGACATCCGCCCTGGCCATATAGGAAATCGCCTCAAGGGTTATCAGATTGGTGTCTCCGCAACCGATACCTATAACGTACAGCTCGGGCTGTCTGTGCAAAGAAATGATTTCAATCTTTTCAAGCGCCTTTACATCCCTGTCAGACATCAGGTCATCCGGCGGAACCAGCACGAATTTTCCGCCGTTTTCAATGTCTTCGTTATTGATCTTATCCGCAACAAGCATCCGATCACCTGCCGGGTCCAGGTAGATCTCACCGTACGAAAACAGGGTTCGATACCCGTCAGGCGCTGATGCAAGAAATACCTGGCTTAGGTCCGGTTTTACATCTACGTTTTCCAGTAGTGACTTCAGATAAGTACCTTGATAATTATCTATTCCGTGAAAACCCTTTCCCTCACCAATGTGCTTTACGGTCATTTTGGTCTTTGGAAAACCGGAAAGCTTCTTGATGGTCTTTGGCTTGATGTCAGGTCCGATGATGGAAAATTCCTTCGAAAATATCTTCTCCGACTTCTGTGATGGCATCCTAGGTTTTAAGTCTACCACCTCAATTGATGTGACACCGTCTAGACACCGGTCTGCAAATGTATCACTGTTTACTACAAGCTTTGGAAAGGAAATGCTCCTCTTCAACTGATCCATCCTTGGCTGGTATTCTTCAGTAGTGTGACAACCGGCACAGGAATGTTTCGGCATGATCGGCTGGGCCGACGTGGCAATAACTATTCTGCCAGGATTTCTGTAAAACACCTCTCCCCAGGAAAGGGCAATCTCCTTGCCGTTCTCACCCCGGACCAGAATGGCCAGATCCACCTTTTTGTTGAATGCGCTTTCTTCCTTTTCAATGCTTGCCAGCTCCAGCAGTGTTTTTAACGGGACGCCCTTGTAGCTAAAGACGCCCCGAAAGCTCCCATCCTGCATGACCTCGTTTAACTGAACATTAATTGCCTCAAAGCCTGATAGGTCTTCAAGAGACAGATTTAAGGGCTGTTTGACGAGTCCTACAATGCCCAATTGAGATGGAGCGGCAAAGAGGACACCTGAAGCAAATGCCCATATCACTATGGAAATCAGAAGAACAAACTTATGTCTCATGTCATACTCCCTTATAAAAGCACCACAGCCCTATCGTGTTAAAGAAGGCCTAGGAGATGTTAACACTAAAAACTGCCCCGGATGCCGCAGAAGGCCTCACGTCCCTCTCTTGGAAATCCGTAGCTGGTCTCATAGTTCTCGTCAAATATGTTTCTAACTCCGACTTCAAATGTAGCCATATCATAGAGGTCCGCCATGGCCTTCAAATCAACAACCCAATAGTCATCCAGGTCTACCCAACTTTGGTCTCTTTTTTGTGCCCACTGCTTTCTGTTATACTCTGCTTTGGCATACAGGGAAAACCAATCCGTAACGGTAAGCAAATCGCTCATGTATAGCTGATATTTGGGTATTTCGCTGAGGTGCGAGCTGGTTCGGTCGTCTGAACGGTTTTCGGAATCCAGATAGGTGTAGTGGGCCTCGAGGGTATTTAAAGGCAGACCATTTGTCTTGGCGCTGAGTTCAAATCCACGGAATCTTGACTGCCCAATGTTTTCTGTAATAGTAGTTCTGTCAGGCAATGTTCTTCTGTTGATTAGATCCTCTACGTCGGAATAGAAAAGAGTAAAGCCAGCAATGCTTTCCCATGGCAGTGGTCTTTGTATTCCTGTCTCGTAATTTACTGATTGTTCCTTTTTTAAATTAGGATTGGGAGTAACAGAGCCCAGATAAGATGAGTAAAGTTCATTCAAGGTTGGGAACCGTGTTTTTTTGGCTACAGAAAAATGGAGCCTCGTCGCGTCTTCAAAAGTATAGTGTGCACCCCCTAAAAGATTCCATGCCTCCTCATTGGACCTCACTTCATCTCCATTTGCATATTTAGGGTCTTGAACATCGTAGCTGGTTCCTAAGACAAACCCAAAATTATCAGTAAGTTTAGTTTCATTTTCAAGACCATAGGAAAACATTTTGGATTCATACCTTTCCCATGACGCCCCATAGTCGTCCTGTTCCTTATGCGTATCTTTTTTGTAATGGAATGAAGCGCTGGTAGTATTGTCCTCAATATACTCTGATTTAAGGACTATAGAGCCTCCGTCTGTGTGATCATCATAGGTACTGTGAAAGGCGTATCTGGCATTCTGAGTGGTAAAGGTTTCGTCATCATAGGCATCAAGAACATTAAAGTATTGATCATGATACAAGCGTGTCTTGGCCGATAACTGGTCTGTTATCCTGCTGTCTCCTATAAAGTAATATGTCTTTTTTTCCCAATCGGCAAATCTTCGATACATCACACTTTCACTTGGATATACATTTGTAGGCCAGCCCTTTTCGTCGCTCCTTACATGATGGAAACCCACCGCATACTCATGGCCCTCTGAAGGCACAATACCCATTTTCAATGTCTCTGAAAGGCTTTCTATGTCTGAATTATCTCTCTTATAACCGTCCTCATACCAGCCATCTCTATTTGCGGGTTTGGGTGAGTAAGCATGCGACATCCTGTAATCACCATAATCAAGACCAGATACACCGCCCATAAAATAGAATTTGTCCATCTTCGAGCCTAGATTCAGATTCCCGAGATAGCCGCTTCTGTTGGCTTCTGCACCATATGAGCCCTCAAAGGCCTTTTGAGGTTTCATGGAAATAATATTAATAACTCCGCCCATGGTATTTGGTCCATACAGCACGGAGGCAGCCCCTTTGGTCAGGGTAACCTGAGAGAGATTACCAGTAGGAATCTCGCTTGAATCAACATAGCCGTCATTAGGGATGTACCAAGGAATGCCGTCATAAAAGATAGGGACATATTTCTGATTAAAACCACGGACATTCAGATATGCCTCATTTCTCTGACCCGTTGCGACATGAACACCGGGAAGTGTTTCAAGCGCGGATGAAAGATCCGTGGAATTTGTCAGGTCCAGTTGCTCCCTATCTAGCGTCTCAACTGTGGCCACTTGTGATATAATTGAAGACTCTCCTGAAACCACTACCTCGCCTAAGTCAAAAACATTGCTTTCCTTTTCGGCATCACCGACTTTTTCTTCAGCCCAGCCCAGGCCAACAAAGGTTGAACATAACAGGATTAATAAATAAAGAATTGCCTTTGTCTTTAATCTTGACCTCATCTTTCACTTTCCTCCTTTTAAATAATAACAATTTTAATTTTCCTTTTCCGGCCTCTGCCACGTCATGACCAGATGGACACCTATCCCCAATATCATCAAGGGATAGATGATGAGAAACACCTTTAGAATCGGGTTGCAGGCAATAGCTACCATTACACCCGGAGTTGTGCTTGATGATGAGGGATCTGCCTCAGGGGGAGTGAATCGTTTTAAAGTGACCTGTAAATTCCCATGGTGAAACGGTTCCAAAAGATACACTCGACCATGGGTCAGAACCTGATTCGCCTTTTGAAGCGCAACCTCAACAAAATTTTCCTTGTAATGGAATTCGCCGTTCTTGATGTCCCTGCGGGTCTTGTTCAGTACCTGGGCATCATCTACAAAATGGACTTCCAGCAACTTTAGCTGGAGATCATCTTCGAATGAAAATGTTTCCCCTTTTTTAAGGCCTACATCATCATACTTGTACCCCAGCATGAACCCCCCCAGATGGCCCAGAGCCACCAGTCCGAAGATTATGTGGACAACAAGCATAAAGAGCATCGCCCCGCTGAAGCGATGGCGCATGATCTTGAGTATCCGGTTCCACGAGCAGAAGACCAGGTTTATACCCATGACAACCATGATCAGGCAAAGACCGATAAACCAGGCCTTTAAAAACGTCGAGCCGTGTCCTTGATTGAAAAGCCAGTCCCTGGTCAGGGTCATGTTCATTTCCCTGAATGCGGCAAAAAAATTTTGATTAGCGCAAAGGATTGTTCCAATGACGAACCAGAGGAAAAGTGTTACAAGTGTCCATGTGGCAAAACCTAGGGAAGATAACTGCTCTGTGACTCTGCTCATAAGGTGCTCCGGTAGGCGATAAGCGCCAATATCAAAAATCCGCTGATAATGCCGAGCCTGGGCCGCCAGTTCCCTTGGCGGTGATTTGATCCTGGCACATGAACGGCAAGCATGAATAACAACACAATGATGGTGGACTGGAAAAAGCCAGGGCCCCACTGCCAGAAATCTCCCCATCCCCTAAGGCACCATCGGATCCCTGTATATTCCGCAGTAAGAAAGAGCATGGCGCCCAGCAAAAGAAAATTCCTGCCTTGGTGGGCGCGGTTTATCGCAATAGAATTGCCTCTTTTGATATCTAATCTTGATTGGATATAAAGTGCTGAGGCAAACAGGGTTATGGATATAACTGCAACACGAAGCCCGTGGAATAATACAATAGTAGGGTCGTTATAATCATAGCCGAAAAAAGACGGCTCCTTAACTGAAAAGGCGGCAAGAGCCATGATCAGAAGCATCTCAAGCCAGACCCAGAATCTGACATCAGGGAGTTTTTCCTCCTGGCTGCTGAAGAGCAGGCCAATAATGGCAAGCAATGCGGAGCCAAGCATCAAGGATTCAAAAAGCCTGAATACAGGTGCATGGCGGGATATCGTCACAAGGATAAACAGACCTGCAATGTTGGCGATCAAACCGGCTATCGCTCCTAAGCTCTCTGCTCGCCTTTTTCGGAGTAACGTGAAGAGGAAGGTAAAAGCGTAAAAGAGAAATGTAACCCAGAAGATTATGGCCAAAGGCGATTTCATAACACAAACCACATTACCTTTGACCGATATGTCGGTTGAGGTAAAGACTAAACATTTTGATAATAAACATACTTAACTCGCTGAAATATTAAAATAGTTACTATGTTATATTTTTTAATGCCGATATGTACGCAAAAATATATCGGGCTGTGTCAAGAATTATTTTCATAGGTTTCTGAAATCCAGGTTATCTCCGAGATTTTGATATGTCTTTATAGGCATAATGAATTTCACTCAAAAAGCGCAAAAAACGCTTAAAACCATCAAACGGGGCGAAAAGAACACTTTTGGTTTGTAATTGTCAAGTAAAATTTCATGTGCTTTAACTTATAAAAATAATTACTTATTATCTTGAATATTTACTCAAAATAACTTTTATATGGTCTCCGACCGAAGATATACCGGATTTATAAAAAGGGAGCTTAACAGGCCTTGTGGTAGGAGGGTAAGATTGACGCTGCGATGATTGACATGATATTCAGGCCACTCAAGACCCTGATAATCTCGTAAAAAGTCAGAAATCGCCTTTTTACTCAGTTTTAGGTTTTAGGTGTTATGTTTTAAGAGGTTAAAATCAAAAGGCAATTTAAACATAAAACTTAACACTTAAAAACTGATGAATTCGCCTTCTTACGAATTCATCAAAACTTATTCCATGCGAATCTATAAAACCTTACAGATAAAACAGAGTTATTGAAGATAATGGAAGAACAGACAAACGGACTTAGAAGGCAGATCGGGTTTTTCTCCGCAACCATACTGGTTGTGGCCAATATGATCGGCACAGGAATATTCACCACCTCGGGTTTTATCATTGAGGAGCTTGGGGGCCCCGGGGCCATGCTTTTGTGCTGGGTCACAGGCGGCATCTTTGCCCTTTCAGGGGCGCTCTGTTATGGGGAGCTTGGTGCCATGTACCCTTTGGCAGGCGGTGAATATGTGTACTTGAGGGAGGCCTTTGGAAGACCGATGGCGTTTCTTTCCGGATGGATTTCCCTGATTGTGGGCTTTTCCGCCCCGATCGCCGCGGCATCAATTGCATTTGCGACCTATTTTTTCCGCGCCTTTCCTGCTCTGCTGCGCGGTGACGGAAATTTGCATTTTTTTGAAGGCATGGGCATTACAATATCCCCTATAAGTTTGGCTGCATTGGCTGTTATCATTTTATTTTCTCTTGTACATTCCTACAGCCTATGGTTCGGAAGCAGGGTGCAAAATGTCCTTACTATCTTTAAGTTTACTTTGATCACCGGTTTTGTGATTGCGGGCCTCTTTCTGGGGAAAGGGGCTATGCCGGAATTGGTTAATGGTCCTTCTTTATCATTGGCCTTTTCAGGAAAATTTGCGGTCTCCCTGATATTTGTATCTTTTGCCTACAGCGGCTGGAATGCCGCCTCCTACCTCGGAAGTGAGATCAAAGATCCGGGCAGAAACATCCCCTTGGCGCTCGTAGTTGGCACCTTTGTTGTAATAGTTTTATATCTGCTTTTGAACCTCACCTACATATTCGCCCTGCCTCTGGATAAGATGAGCGGGGTTTTGGAGATAGGCACGATGGCGGCTATCAGCCTTTTTGGTGAAAACGTCAGCCATTGGGTCTCCGGGGCAATCGCCATAGGCCTTCTTTCGGTGATAAGCGCAATGATCCTGGCAGGTCCCAGGGTCTATTATGCCATGGCAAGGGACGGGGCCTTTGTGGATGGTCTGGCAAGGCTCAAGGGAAGGCACCAGACCCCTGCATACTCGATCATGTTGCAGGGGCTATTGGCAATTGCAATGGTATTAACCGCATCATTTGATGAGCTTTTAATCTATATCGGATTTACCTTGTCGCTTTTTGCTATGTTAACAGTGTGCGGCCTGCTCCTGATAAGGAAACGAAAGAATGCCCCGGTTGCGGCTTACAGGACGTGGGGCTATCCAGTGACACCATTGATTTTCATCGCAGGCAACCTCTGGATAATCTATTACTCAATCATGATCAAGCCCCTTGTCTCAGCCGTCGGCCTTTTAACCATTGGCATAGGTATTTTGATATATCTCTTGATCAAACGGCTGCATGCTACAGAGAACAGAGGCCGGAAGTAAATTCCCCCTGCCTTAGATCCTGCCCTTTTGAATCTGTATGATTTTTAATGGCTCTCCGTCTACCCGTTGGTAGACTGATGTCACAGGCCCGATCGGAGCATTTAAAATCTCTTCCTCCCCCGGCTGAACAACCGGACGATTGCACCGCGAACAAAATGCCTGATCATGCAGATATTGGGTGGCAACGGTAGCAGGTTGAATAACAATATCTTCTTGAATATGTTCGTAAGTTCCTTCTATAGGCTTCAGATTATTTTTCTGACAAAAGGGACAAACCGTCGGGGCAGGCACATGAATGGTTCTGTCAATACGTTCAGGCTTAGGTCTTACCCACCCCGGATGCTCCATGGGCGCTCCCCGTTTCTTTTTCTCCTGACTGGCAGGTGGAATACTTTCCTCTCTTTTCACTCCGCTGTTGTCTTGTTTCTTGTTAGACTTAAATTGTCGTTGGTGCAATAACTTCAGCTTGGCCTTCAGCTCAGCGTTCTCCTTTTCTAAGGTGCGTATTAGATCCCTCTTGGCTTGTAAATCATTATATAAATTATCGACGATCTTAAGGTGCTCATCGTATACGTAATCTGCCCGTTGGTATGCCTCCAATGCCCACTTTGCAGACATCCACTCCAGATGAGGGCAGGCACTTCTATAGGGGCACTTAAAATCATGGGGCGGATAGAGCATACTATTTGCTCTCGACGTTGAGCAGTTCCCAGTTTACCTTAGAAAGTTTCTGAATAGTCAGCCAGAGTCCATTGTACCTTTTACTCATCTCCAAGGCCTTCNCAACAACGGCCTTTCTGACATACAANGTTACGGTTTTACCATTTACCTTGGTAGTCAGATTATGGCCGGACATAGAAGGCGACTTTCCTATGCTCCCGATTAGAAAACTGTCCAGGGTTGTAAGNATTTCTTCTTTAAGCCTGTCTTGGCGTTTTTTAAGAATGTCAATTCGCGTCATTTTGGCCTCCATCAATGAGTAATTTTACTCATATAATTTAACCTAAAAAATCCCGCAAATCAAGAAAATTCTTTGCGGGCGCTTAAAAAAATGATACCAAAGGGACTAAACTGTCACCTAGCGACCCATTGGGGGCAGTGGGACGCTCTTTTAAAATTCAATTGAGATTCTGAGTCTAAAAGGTAAATCCAACAAGCAGTTTCTGACGATAGACCTGGCAGAACTGCGTCGTTAGACCCTGACCGAATTTATTCACAACCGTAAGGAAATTTTCAACAATGGACATCCCACGAATATTCAACATCACTGAAAGTGCTCACCGCATCCACAACCCGATCACGACCGAAAAACTCGCCACTCTCGGCGCGGCGCTGCGTCTTGAATCGGGGGCCCGAGTGCTCGACCTCGGCAGCGGTTCGGGGGAGATGCTGTGCACCTGGGCACGCGATCACGGCATCATCGGCACCGGCATCGACATGAGCCAGTTGTTCACCGAACAAGCGAAACTCCGTGCTGAAGAACTCGGCGTCGCCGATCAAGTCAAGTTCATCCATGGCGATGCTACGGGCTACGTCTCTGAAGAGAAGTTCGGTGTGGCAGCCTGTGTCGGTGCCACTTGGATCGGCGGGGGAGTCGTCGGCACTATTGAGCTTCTGGCGAGGAGCCTGCGCACCGGAGGGATCATCCTCATTGGCGAGCCCTACTGGCGGCAGTTACCGCCGACGGAAGATGTTGCCAAGGGATGTCTTGCAAACTCAATCTCCGACTTTCTCATGCTTCCAGAACTTCTCACGTCTTTCGGCCACCTTGGCTACGACGTCGTTGAAATGGTTCTGGCTGACCAAGACGGTTGGGACAGATACGAGGCGGCCAAATGGCTCACCATGCGCCGATGGCTTGAAGCCAATCCCGACGACGAGTTCGCGAAAGATGTTCGAGCCAAACTGAGCTCGGAACCAGAGCGCTACGCCGCTTACACGCGTGAATACCTGGGTTGGGGTGTGTTCGCGCTGATGCCGCGGTGATGCGTTGGCGCATCCGGGGGATCGTCAACGGCTGTGCCGCGCAACAGATGGTGGTTCGCCGAAATGTGATTGCGCCTGAATTCATTTCTTATGGTCTAGTTATCATCTGTAGATAAGGTGTTAATTAAGTAAACAACATAATCTTGTTAATTTGTATGGGCTGAAGGGGGAGGGTTAATTACTTTATTACCACAGTGCCCTATTTACAAATGAATGTTCAGATAATAGATACTGATGTTTTAATTATCGGGAGTGGTATTGCCGGCCTTAGGGCTGCATTAGGAGTCAAGAAATCGGGTAAACAGCCCGTTCTGGTTTCTAAATCACCTTTAGGCAAAGCCAATAATACAGCTCTTTCTGGGGGTGGCTTTACCTTTGCAACAAAAACCTTCGGCCAGGCAGAGCATTTCCAAGAGACCTTAAACAGTGGTCGCATGCTCAACGATAGAGCACTGGTGGAGTATCTTGTATCAACGGCACCCGGCAAGGTGCAAGAACTCCTGGAAATGGGAATTGAGGGGAATTCTGTAGCCACCGGTTTTCACTGCCAATCCCCTTTCCTGATCGGTGGCCCTAAGATAACCCAGGTACTTTGTCGCGCCTGCCGTGCCGCAGAAATCAGAATCTTTGAAAACATCATGATTACGGATTTAATTGTTGCGGATGAAAGATGCCGGGGGGCATTAGGTTTTCAACGGCAAAGCGGCCAATGGTATGGATTTTGTGCAAAGGCAACCGTCCTTGCAACTGGCGGTGCAGGCGCCATATATGGCCGTAGTGACAATGCGCCGGGAGCTACCGGCGACGGGTATGCCTTGGCTCTAAATGCCGGACTAGAGCTCATGGATATGGAATTTGTTCAGTTTTACCCTCTTGCTTATGTGGGCACCGGCTACACCAACATGATCGTGATGCCCTTCTTTGCAGACTTAGGGAAAATCCTTAATCGGCATGGAGAAGATATCAAGGAGAAATATCAATTACACGAAAAGCCGGTGGCCATTATTGCACGGGACAGGCTTTCTCAGGCCCTGTTTTTAGAAATCGATCAGGGAAACGATATTGACGGCGCACTATATCTCGATCTGCGGCATATAGACGAGACGCTTCTTCCATGCAGTGATGAAGAAAAGGCGCGTTATAGACACAAAATGTCCTATGACAAAGTGCCGGTAAAAATCACACCGGCCTGCCATCATACCATGGGGGGGATTCCCATAGACGTGAAGGGTCAAACGGCGCTGAACGGCTTATATGCTGCTGGTGAAGTGGTGGGCGGTATTCATGGAGCAAACCGAATGGGAGGCAATGCCTTGTCCGAGGGATTGGTATTCGGTGAACTGGCGGGGCGGGCGGCTTCAGAAGCAACAGGATCAAGCGGGGACCTGAAAGAATTCGCTGCTCTGATGAATGTGTTAACACAAAAATGGATACGGTTCCTGAATCCGGTTCATGCCACACCATCTCCTGTACGCGATGTCAGGAGACCACTAAAGGAGACGCTCTGGGAAAAAGTAGGTATTGTTCGGGATGAAGCATCCCTAAAAGAGGGCATTGAGCGCATTAAGTCTATATCCTCGACCCTTGAAGCGATGGTTGTCAGCAAGCCGCGGGAGTTAAGTAAAATTGTAGAATGCAGAAATGCCGTCTCTATTGGAATGTCAATCGCAATTTCAGCACTGGAAAGGAAAGAAAGCAGGGGATCTCATTCCAGAAAGGACTATCCCGCTGAAGAAAAGGAATGGACCAAGAATATTCTGGTAGGTATGGCCGATGAAACCACCTTTTTCAGCCGCATAAAAACCATCATATCTTAAAATATGTAATTTTTGCCTTGACGCAAGGCTGATTTTCCTCTAAGCGGCTCCTGAAAAAGTAAGTTTTTATCACGTCACGTCTAAAGTCCTACCAAAACGTGTGAACGGTTTTCAGTTGACACTCCAACTGTCTTTTGACATTGTGTATCGTGTATAATAGATCGTGTTTTCAGCTCGTTATACGCTTGCCAATCAAAAATACAGTTGTTGCCTTCACGATGACTTCTGGCTAGCTGCCTCTGATTTGTAAAGGAGAACTTTTGAAACCCACTATCATCAATGAAATCTTTGAGCATTATCGAAAGGAAGTGGCATCCTGGCTTAATGATTTGCATGCATTGATCAAAGACATCGAAGACCGTTCATTGGCCGAAGTAGTCAATGACATTCTGCTGCATGTGAACGAACCCTTCTTGTTTGTAGTCGTTGGTGAAATCAAGGCCGGTAAGAGCAGCTTTATAAATGCACTTTTGGACACTGATATTTGCCGGGTCGATCCGGCGCCTTGTACGGACACTATTCAGCAGATTGTCTTTGCCGATCAACAAACTGAAACGATAATTAACCCCCACCACCGTAAGATCGGCCTGCCCGCATCTGTACTCAGGCACGTCAGTATTGTGGATACACCCGGAACCAACACGGTCATAGAACATCACCACGAGATAACTGAGCGGTATATTCCGAACAGCGGACTGGTGCTCTTTGTATTTCCCGCCAAAAACCCCCATACCCGCACTGCTTGGGATCTCCTAGATTACGTCAGCGAGCAATGGCGAAAAATAGTGGTCTTCGTGTTACAGCAAGCCGACTTGGCAACGGAGAATGAGCTTCGCATCAATATGGCCAAAGTGCGCGAATACGCGGAAGCCAGGGGGATCCAAGCTCCAGTGATTTTTGCTGTTTCCGCCAAATGGGAGGAGGAAAAAAATCCGAAAAGCGGGTTTGATCCTGTTCGCACTTATATCAGGGAAACCGTTACCGGGGGCCGTCATCTTTATCTGAAATTGTCAACAACCCTTGCCTCCGGGGAACAGGCTCTAAGGCGTGTGTATGACGCGTTAAAGGTGGAGCAGGCCCGATTGGAGGCGGACCGAGGCGTTGCTGAACGAATTCGACAAGTCCTTGAGACCGGCAAGAAAAATTCAGAAAGGGATATTGAGCAGTTTGTGGACATCCTCTGCGGCCGCTATGATCGGATCGGGCTTGAAATTCGGTCGGATTTTGAGGAGGGGCTGTCCGTGGCGGCGCTTTACAGACGGGCCGTCAGCGGCGCGTTTAACCGAAAAAAATCCGTCACTGCATGGTTGGAGGAACTTCAGTCCCGATTCGAAAACCGGCTGGCCGAAGCTCTTATGCAGGAGGTCGGCGAGCGGTCCCTGCAATTTATGGAAACCATTCAGGATACAGCTGGACGGATAGATGAGGTGCTGGGGCAGTCTCTTACGTTCCCTATCGGAAAAAAGCGTAAGGGCCTGTGGAATGAAAAACGTGCAGAGCTGGTAACCGAAATTCGGCGCAGAATAGACGCGTTAGCCGCGAAGGATCTTTTTCATGAGACGCTGGTGGCCAATCCGGCTGACATGCCCTCGCGGTTGATGAGCGGCGGCGCCTTCACGCTGCTGGGTGCGCTTTTGTTGACGACCCATGTGGGCTTTTTGGATATTACAGGCGGCATCCTCACGGGCTTTGGACTGATCATGACTGGTGCGGTACTTGTAGCCAAGCGAGGAAAAATCATCAGGGAGTTTTCCGGGGCTATTCAACAAGGCCGTGATCAATTTCGCGACCGTCTGATTCAAGCCCTGAGCGAGCGTTTTTTACATCTTCACACGGAGATATCGGAAAGTGTCAAACCCTTTCTGACGCATATCGAGGCCCAGGAACGCCATCAGGCAGAATTGATGGCGCGCGGTGAGGCGCTTCAACAGCGGATGCAGCTCCTTTCTCAGCAGATCAACAACGACATGGAGGCAGGCTGAAAACGAGCCGGATTGCTTGTGGCTGACAATATAAAAACCTCTACGTGCTCTTAATGCAACTTGTGGATAGGGCACGGTGGTTAAACGCTTCTGATCAGCCCAACTGGAGGTAGAAAATTGTTTTGTTGACAAAAAAAATAGACTGATCTGTCATAAATGTTCTTTTCGATTATCTATAAGAACTCGCTTCTGTGCTCCAGGACTTAAAATGATTTCTTCAAAGCATGTTATCGGTTCAATAAAAAGCCTTTTTTTGCAGGATTCAATCTGAGGGATTATCATTATCTTCTCCATTGCAGCAGCACAAACTTCATCCCTGTTTGATTTACTGCTAAGACTCAGGGTAATTGTAAGGCAATCTTTATTCCCACGGGTTGAAACCTCAGCTTTATAATCCATCACACCAGGCAGTGCAAAAAGTTCTTCATCCAGAAGCTGAGTGATAAGCGGCTTTTCCGAGTCTAGATAAACTGCGGCGTTCATACGGCAGAAAATTTTATCTAATCTTTTTAAAACCGTACCACAAGGACAGGGTTTTGTAAGAAACCTGGATATATCGCCTGTGCGATAACGGATCAGGGGCATCCCTACACGATTCAGAGTTGTTATAACTACTTCTCCAGCCTCACCATCAGGTAAAACCTGTCCGGTTTTCGGATCTATAATTTCGATGAAGATATCGGCTTCGCGCATGTGATGACCGCAGTGAGCCTCACATTCCACTCCCCCTCCCCAGCCCATCTCAGTCATACCATAATGGCTGTAAGCCTCACAGTTGTATTCACTTTCCAGCACACTGGAAATGATGTCAGGGACATAGTCGGTGGTCAAAAGTACTTTTGTAATCCTGCCTTTTAGGTATTTGCGACCATTGCCGGATTGAAATAGTGCAAAAATATGAACCGGCGCCCCTACAAGGCACTTTATGTCATGCTTTAAAACAGCCTCTACAGTTTTTTCAGGAGATATGACAAAACCGTGAATAATGCTCTCTACATTCATGCGCAACAAGGCCCGTGAAAGAAGATCCCCGACACTATTGGGTCTGTCTCCGGGTAAAAGGATCATAACTCTGTCTCCGGCCTTAACCAGAGTTGACATGCCGTAATGAAAAAAATCCAGGGTATGATTGAGGTCTTCCTTTGTGAAAAAAAGTCGTTTTGCAGGACCTGTAGTAGCAGAACTATGCAATGTAACACAGCGCTCAACAGCGCTTTGAGAGACACAAAGAAATTGCAGCGGATGATTTATTAAATCGTCAGAAACTGTAAATGGGAGCATTGATAAGTCATTAATAGTTATTACAGGGTCACTTCCAAACCCGGCCAGAAGATTTCTATAAAAACGACTTTTTGAGCGGGCATAAGAGATGGTCTGTCTGATTTTCTCAAGTTGAAAGGCCTCAATAGCTGATCTGGTCAGGTGTGACAGTTCTCCATTTGATGAAATTTTATTTAGGATCCAGTCCTCCAAAGGAGTTTTGGAAATCATCATTGTCCCCGGTAAATGGGTTTGTTTTGTCTGTCTGTAAGATTGTAAGCGCAAAAAGGTATCATACAACCGTCATTTGAGACAATATGGATACAGCAGTCCCTAAGACGCTCCAAATCCAGGTTCCAGACATCCTGAAAGGCCATGCCTGAAATGGAAAAAGATCGGTTACGGACAAAATCCAGAAAATCATCCAAGTCCATACCGCTTATGGAGCTTGGAGCCCCTTGCCCTGAGGTTGTTGACCCCTGAACATCCGGCGCAGACCATTGTCTGGCTACCGAAAAGATGGTCTGTCTTGCGCCTATATCGGCCCTTACGGGCTTATTGCAGCAAGAGTTTGTTTCGGATATAATCGGCTTTAAGCCTCCGCCCGACATCACAAGAAACTTGCCGCTAAATGAACAAAGGGCATTTTCGCATCCCGGAGGATGAAAATTGGAGGCCACTACCATACCGTTGCTTTGAATTTCAAGGGCCGTTATTATCTCGGGGATCGTAATACGGTTATGATTTTCCACAGTTCCCGGGTGTCGCCCAAAATAACTGACCGGCTGAAAATGGATACCCCTTACCGAAGGATATTCTTTTAACCCAAATTCAAGAATAGATCCGATTTCATGATCGTTTATCCCCGGCACGATCATGGGAACCAATACAACGCCGATACCGGCCCTTGCACATCGCTCTATGGCCAGCCTTTTTTTGCCAAACAACGCTTGTCCTCTCAGGGCCATGTATACTTCATCACTGACCCCGTCAAACTGTAAAAAGGCAGATGAAAGTCCGGATTCTTTAAGGCTTGTCGCATAGTCTTTTTCTTCTGCCAGACGGAGGCCATTTGTATTCAACTGAATAAAACCGAATCCTGCCTGCCTTCCCATTTCAATTATTTGGGGCAGATCATGTCTTAATGTCGGCTCACCACCTGAAAGCTGTATATTGCATGATGGAGCGGCTTTTATGACCCGCTGAAACATAAATTCAATCTTATTGATATCTGGATCAGGGTCATCTTGATCTATTGAAGAGGCAAAACAGTATCTGCAATGAAGATTACAGCGTTTAGTGATTTCAATAAGAGCCGTACAGGTAATCTGCCTATGAGAGGAGCACAAACCACAGTCAAAAGGGCATCCTTTTGTGATTTCGGTATAGCACACAGGTGGTTGTATAGGTACCTTCGGCCTAGTCCATGTCTCAAAAGGCGGATCTTTTCGCCAGATTACAGTAGAAAAATGACCGTGGGATTCACAGTGCTTTTCAAGATATACATCTAAGCCATTCGTCACCCGTAATGCACGGATTTTTTTAAGACATACCGGGCAAAGACTTTCAGTTTGAGATAACACCCGGCGCTGTGAAGATGAATCAATCTTCATTGTTTCCGGCATCAAATGGATCAAATCCGTTTTGGATAAGAATTTCTAAAACATAATTATAGGTGTCTATGAGAAGCCGCCTGCACAGATCAGGGTCAGGCGCCTTTGATTCTTCTCCTATTATATCCCTGCACAAAGTCCCATTATAAGAGGCGCAAGCAGTTTTTTCAAACCATTCGCTCAACTCAGAGTACATCAACGGCAGTATGTCATTTTCTTCTTCGTTGTTATTTCCTTTTCCCGCGTACAAGGCAAGCATACAGGCTGCACCGGTAAAGACTCCACAGGTATTGCCGCTCCCCGCTGCCCCCATACAAAGACCTGACATGGCCCGAACAAGGTCCTTGTTTGTTTTACCTAGGGCTTCCAATGCAAGGACAATCAATGCCTGGCTGCAACAATAACCCCGTGCGCCCAACTGCAATAATTTGAAATCAATTTCGTCTATCATTACGTGTCTTCCTAGGGTCGATAGATTATAAGATGTTTTTCGTTGTTCACTTGGCCCCTAGAACCCTTGGACCCTCAAGCCATCGGCTTCAGCCGATGGTGGTTGACTTTTTGCAGGCAATCATCAGAAAATATCCGGGTCTTGCATTACGAACAGCCTGTCCGTGTCCATCAGAACAATCGCCCGGCAGCATTATACTTATAAGCATATCAAGAGAGCCTAACTCCCACACTATGTTAGCGGCAAGCTGCGCCAGGCTTTCAGAATGATCCTCCCACAAAAGCACGTCAAAACCTGCGCGTTGCACCAAATCGCTCACTTGCTCACGGCTCATGGCGCCTGATAGACAGGAAGAGATGCCCTCGCCATCTTTCCTTATTGACGCTAAAACTTCACAAGCACCTGAATCATGTTTATGTTTTAATCCCCGAAATACACCCGGATTTCTTAAATAAATATCTGAAATTACCAAAAACCCTGTCTTTCTCAACACCCTGTAAAATTCATGTGCGGCTTTATCGGGATAAGATAACAAGGAAAGCACGCATTCACAAAATACGCCGCTAAGCCTATTGTCTGCAAATGACAGATCTTCCGCACTTGACTGAACAAATGGGAACTCGCCGGAAGACTTCGGTACCCGAAGATCAATACCGCAAACAGAACAGCCGTATTTTTTATGAAGAAATTTAAGAGTAGTCCCGAAGCCGCAACCAATATCTATAATTTTATCGTTTATGGAAAAGCCGCAGAAATCCGCCGCCCTTTCGGTAATAGCAAGACCCCCAGGCCTTAATGTGTCACCGGTAATTGAACCCAACTCAGAAGGTATGGTATACAGAGTCATCTGATCATTTATCTTCAAGAAGCTGCTCTACTTCTGCTATTTTACCGAGAGCAAGTTCTTCGGAAATAAGCACAAAACCGCATTGAGGACATACGGGGAGCCGGGCATTGATTGTCTTACCCATATAAGTTAAGCTTGCAGGACCTACAGATAAAAACATATCGCATTTGTGGCATTTCCATCTCAAATCTTCGGGATCAGTATAACTGTTTGTCATTGTCCTTCCTTCCCGGAAACTTCCATACGGTGGCTGTAAGCATTATATATTGTAAAACCTCCATCAGACGGAATGTATTCCACCCAAAATGTGGTATTATACAATTTCAATGAGGCCTTGAAATGACCTGAATCTGGGTTGTAAAACTTATGCCCGCTGATTTCGGCATGATGGATAACTTCTTCTAAATCCGTTACAAGTATTCTGCGATCCTCCAGCACCTGCCATACTTCGGAAGAGATATTTAAAACAGGTCCAGCATGATCTATTCTTTCTCCGCGGTCTGTTGCCCACAGCTCATTGAGTAAATCGTTCTTGAGGCGCAAACGATTTTCCTGCCGCTGTGACCAGCCTGGTCTTTTGCGGGCAGCCGGATCAGATTCGCCGTCCTTGAGAAAGATCAGATCCAATATATGAACCGTGCGTTTTCCTGCTCCGGCAAGATTATCCCGGCAAACAGAACAATATGTCACATAATCTGCTGAACTCCGGCCGGCCAGACGATTAATAACGGTTTTTGCCAGATCAGGATTGGCATTTTGCATCAGGCCCCCGAAACCGCAACACTCCGCATATTCACTTTTTGCCGTAAGATCCACAAAAGGCTGTCCCATTTTTTGTAACAAATTACGAACATTGGTTTGCAGGTGAGATTCATATCGTGTAGTGCAAGGATCATGCAATGCAAGGGGCACAGCATCTTTTAAACTGGTAAAATCATGGGGCAGGCCGGTTTCATCAAGGATACTCCACAGTGATATTATGGGAGCTTCATGAAGATATGTCTTAAATATATTATAGCAGGTTGAACATGCTAAGATAACCTGCGGCCTGCCAAGATCCGCCCACTTTCTTTGCCACATTGAAAACTGCTCTTCAAAAAGTTGTTCTTCTCCGGCCCAGAAAGCCGGGGCGCTGCAGCATCCAAGCATCAGGCCCACACCGCCGGTCATGGTTTTTCTTAAGTGGGCATAGACGCTTTTTACTTCTCCCGGCGAAGAGGCGCAGAGCTGGCATCCTGGGAAAAAAATATATGCGCTCGATTCATAAGTTGGTTCATGCAGGGCCATGGCAAACTGGTCGCTGTTACTAAACTGCATATCAAGAAGAGCAAATTCATGGGCCGATGGAGGCATTTTGCCCTTTTGAACCATATCTCTTCGCGCCTTAAGGCACAGCGACTGCATTGCGAAACCTTCCGGGCAGACAGCCTCACACAATCCGCAAAGGCTGCATGAATTGATCAATTTATTGGCCGGATGGCGGCCCGCGACAATGTTTGCGTTATTATAAATCTCTCTGACATATTTACGGGGATAGGAATCGAACTTCTCAAGATAGGAACAAGCCTTGACGCATTCAAGGCATTCGCAGTTTAAACAGCGGCCTGCTTCCTGTATCGCTTCTTGGGTTGTATACCCCGATGCCTGATTAAGAGGTTTTATCGCAGGAACATAGGGGACATAATCAATATTCGTATATAGGCGGGTTGTAAAAGGACCCTCTTTTTCTCTCCCTGACGTCAGTGACACCTTCTGTAAAAAGCGATCTATGGAGGTCGCCGCCCATCTGCCTTCGGCAGCCTGCCATACCGGAGACTTGGGGTCGTATTGTAAAAAACCCCGGGAAAAAACACCTTTCAGATCTTTCAGACCGGAAGGCACATTCCTGTAATCCGGCCCTAGATATATGGCATCAAAGCGACGCGCAAGATCTTCAAGAAAATTTTCATCGTTAACGGAAGAATCCAATTCCGCTGCCACTCCTAATGAAAAAAGTATATCCAGCTCCTCTCTCACCACATTGTGCGGTAAAATTTCTTCCTTTATCGAAAGCAGATCCCCTCCAAGTTGACTGCCTGACTCAAATACTGTGACCTTATAGCCCTTGCGTGACAAATCCCAGGCTGCCGTAAGACCGCTTAACTTGCTTCCAACAACCGCAATACTCTTGTCTTTTTTGGGCAGCGGATAAATTCGCTGCTTTGGCGACTGTGTTTTCACGCAGGCGCGCTCCAGCATCCCAATCTCAATCGCCTGCCCGGCCTCTTTGCGTTTGCAGTGCTCTTTACACGGAGCATCGCAGATACGTCCTATGATACCGGGAAAAGGCATGGCCTTTCTTAGAATCTTCCACGCCTCTTCCCATTTTTCCTGCGACACATTTGCTATAAAGGCACGGACATCAACATGAATCGGGCAGGCAGCCATACATTCAGGTGGTTCTTCCTGGACACATCCGCTTTCAAGAAGCCGCAGTTCATTTTGATCCATGATCAGATTTTTTCTAGGCAGTTAACCCGGCCAACACCACTTTTGGCAGCGCAGGCAACTTGGTAATCCTCACCCCACAGGCGTTATTAATCGCATTTATGATGGCAGCTTGGGGAGTGGTTAAAGGCAGCTCTCCACAGCCGCCGGCGCCAAAGGGGCCGTCCTCTCGAGGTGTTTCCACATAAATGATTTCCATATCATCGGGTATTTGCTTGATATATGGAAACCCTGCTCCGGCCATCGAAGAATGCTTTTCAATATCTTCAAAATTTTCACTGAGCGCAAGCCCGACACCCTGCGCCAGCCCTCCATAAAGCTGGCCGTCTACAACCAGCTTGTTGTTAATCTTCCCAATGTCAGCAACCAGTGTCATTTTCAGAACTTTTGTTTTACCGGTTTTTGTATCCACCTCCACTTCCGCCATGAAAACTCCATACATGTGGGCTCGTAGAGTATTGCCCTGGCAGTTCTCATCCAGATGATCACATTGATTTGCCCAGCCACCGGTTTGGACAACCGGAATATTTTCTTTTATCATCTCTTCATAAGTGCGATACGTCCCATCCTGCTTGCGCATGGCCTTTAAAAGTAACTCGCACGCTACCTGAATGGCGCGACCGGTTACAAACTGAGAGCGGCTGGCGACTGAACCCATATTTTGAGGTGTTTTACTCGTATCATTCATCACAAGCCTGATCTTCTCAGGGGGCATGGCGATCGGCCGCAGGGCCTCGTGGGCGGTTCCCAAAACCCCCATATCAGCCCCCTGACCATGGTATTCCCAGGTGACATAAACTGTAACACCGTTGTCGGGCATTAACTCTATCCGTGCTTCCGCACCGTCTACACCGCCCAACCCGGAGCCAAAGATGCCGATGGAAATGCCGATCCCACGCTTCTTCCCGGCGGTTGATTCCTTCTTGGCCTTTTCCAATGCCGTTTTATACTTCGGCCGTAATATGTCTAGCATTTCGGGCAGGCTGTATACATCAGGTTTCTGGCTTGTTGGTGTAGTGGATCCCGGACGATAGACATTTTTATAACGCAGTTCCAGTGGATCAATACCGATTTTTTCAGCCAGTTCATCCATGAGTACTTCAGAGCAGAACTCAACCGCGGTTGAACCCATGCCTCTAAAGGCGCAGCCCTGCGCGTGATTGGTATAGACGGTTAGAGCCTGCCCCTTAATATTCGGGATGTCATAGCCCGCGCCCATATACTGTGCCCCCATCATGGCGGTTAAATCCCCCAGGTCGCAGTAAGGGCCATACCCTATTGTGATGTCCTCTTCCATGGCCAGAAGTTTGCCGTCTTTATCCGCCGCTAATCTCAATTTTGAATGGGTTGGTGGTCGTTTACCGGTCATAGTCATCTGCTGGCGGTAGTCATATTTAAGGAAAACCGGCCTGCCCGTAGCAAGACAGGCGACGCCTAAAATAGGCTGGGATGTGATTGTGGCCGCATAACCAAAATCTCCTCCGGGTGGATTCTGAACCATAATCAGCTTAGTCGGTTCAAGCCCGATGCTCATGCAGACCTGAGCAGAGTTCATGAAAAGGGCACAGGACTTGGAGTGAATGACCAATGTATCTTCCTCATTAATATAGGCAAAGCCGACATCAGGCTCGACAGGCATATGGGGATGTCGTTGATGATAGAATTCATCCTCTACCATGTAATCAGCTTGCTCAAAAATCGGTCCTGTTTCATTTCCCTTGGCGATCTTTTGAACAAAGTAGACATTAGGCGTCCCCGGATGAATCTCCATAGCGTCTTCAGCCATAGCGGCCTGGGCATTCATATATGCCGGTAGTTCTTCTAACTCTACCTTTACCTTCTCAACGGCTGCCTTAGCATGGGCTTCAGTATCCGCACAAACTATTGCTAACACGTCGTCATAATGGAATATTTTCTTGTCGTTTAGAATCGGGCGATCTTGAGTATCGGCCTTGCTGCCCGGTATGCTCATCAATGTTGGAATACGATTACTGCCCCGGACGTCTTTGTGAGTGACAATTTTAAAGACCCCGGGCATCTTCTCAGCCTCTGATGTGTCAATGGATATGATATTGGCGTGGGACACCTTGGCCTGGACAAGGGCCAATTGTAAAGTGTCAGCAGGCAATTGCATACCTCTATCCGCCCCAAAGTCCCAGGTGCCGGTAACCTTGGCTACTCCACTGGGACGAGGGTAACTGCTGCCCCAAAGCCTTCCGTCTTCCGGGAGCTGATATGAAAGTTTGTCAATGCTCATTTCACCACGCAGGACTTTTGCCGCGTCCATGACAGCATCCACCAACTGTTTATAGCCGGTGCAACGGCAGGCATTTTTGTGCCGGTCAAACCAGTCTCTTGCTTCTTCTCGGGTTGGGTTGGAGTTCTCATCCAACAGGGCCTTTGCAGATACAATAAAGCCAGGGGTACAAAATCCACACTGAGCTCCACCGTGAAGTACCCAGGCCAATTGCAGCGGATGTAGATTAGACGGCGTTCCTATCCCTTCAATAGTTGTAACAGCAGCGCCGTCGGGAACTCGCTTCATCTTGGTGATACAGGCACGAATAATTTTCCCATTCATAATCACGTTGCAGGCGCCACATTGACCTTCATTGCAGCCCACTTTTGTCCCAGTCAGCAATAGTTGCCCACGCAGGACATCAGCCAGCGAGGCATCCGGTTCCACAATTAATGTCCTGTTGACTCCGTTTATATTGAAAGTTTTTTTAATCATTATGAATCCTCCTTGTCATTAATAGTTAATATTTACTATGTGTTGAGTCGTTCTAAAATGGACTTTGACACATGTCTTCAATTTCAATACCACAGCCTTTTAAAATCATGCATCTTTACTTTCATTAGACCCGGCTATCTTCAGGTTCTCTTGTGAGTCAAACCTCCATCTAAACCAACCTTCAAGGGGTAATTTTCCTAAATTGCTTTCTGGCGGTTAATTAAAAGACAGCAGCGTTGGATCTAACCGTCATACCAGTTGAGCAGTCCAATGCCGTAATAAGCCTAAGAGACCTTTTTATCCTTTTGGTGGATGTATGGTCCATAATATATAACTAACGTTATGTCAATACAGATAGATCGATATGCTGAAAAATAGGTAACGTTTATTCTGTCTCTATCTACTCGTTTGGTAAGGCCTAACTATATTCGACCGTGATCAATCCTGAACCACTTGTCCCGGATGCAAAAACCAATTATAGAAACTTCCAATCAACTTTTACTTTTATCTGTAACTGGTTGGAATTGCATCCAATGATGCCTCATTCCATACATATTTTATTGTTGTTTGGTCTGGCCCTAAAGTTCACTGTCGTCTCAGTCTTCGGCATGACAAGCATTGCTTTCGGGGCGGGGATTTTTTTGTCATCAACCGGCTGCATAGCAACTGGAAAAAAGGACCGAAGATGAATTTTAAAGATTTTTCTGTAAACCGCTGTGTCAATATTGACATATGGCAAGTTGTTTGTTAATTTACTTGCCTGAAAAAGTCATAAAAGGCCATTTATAAATATTTAAGGTAGTCCTATTTACCTAAATGCGATTACTAAGAATAAGTGAACTTAAAGATTTTTAATCGCAAAATAACGAAATCAAACATATTGGCTGATTTCTTATTAGAGGAGAATCTAAAAAATGCCTGACAATAATATATTAATAAATGGCAGGCAAATTTTGTTCGATGCCGGAGAGACAATTCTTGAGGCCGCATCCCGATATGATATTTCGATCCCTACGCTTTGTCATTTAAAGGAAAATGCACCCAATGGGAAATGCAGGATATGCGTGGTGGAAATCGAAGGGGAAAAAGAGCTTAAAACTGCCTGTAATACCCCATGCGGGGCAGACATGGTGATTAAAACCGAATCAAGAATGGTTGTGGCGGACAGGAAAAAGACGTTGGTGGCTCTGGTTGCCTCCGGGAATCACAATTGCGCGGCAGCGACTGCATGGAATTCGCACCGGACCAATTTTCAGATTGCTGTACAGAATTATGACCATACCGGGAATCTATGTCCCTCATGGGGCGACTGCAGATTGCAGGACCTTTTGTACTATTATTATGTCAGACAGAAGGAACCGTTTGACATGAAACAGTATTTACAGAAAGAGATAGTAAACCCATTGATCGAGAGGGATTTCTCAAAGTGCATTTTATGTGGCCGGTGTGTTAGCGTTTGCAATGAAGTACAGATTAACAGTGTCATCGTTTTTTGCGTTCAGGATGGCATGGCAAAAAATGTCACAAGAAATAATACTTATCTTGCGTATTCTAATTGTGTGTTTTGCGGTGCATGTATCCAGGCATGCCCAGTGGGTGCCCTTTCTGAAAAAGAAAGCAGTGTGCAGGTGGCGGCCATGAGAAGTAACTAAAATCCGCACAATCTGTCTATCTTGAAGATATTGATCGGATTATTGAGGCCATGTCTGCAATAGCCAAATCAAGTCCTTCTCAAGCTGGATAAAAGGCGATGGATTGTATTTTTTTCTCTCCGTTATGCTTATCATGGCGTAACGAAGAGCGTTCTAATAATTAACCATAAGACTAAGAGGGAGGGGATTATGTCTCTGGAAAAAAAGATTATAGTTGTAACAGGAGCAGCATCAGGTATAGGCGCTGAGACCGCCAAAACGCTCAAGGCACAAGGTGCAACTGTTATTGGTGTTGACATCAACGAGCCTAAAAATGTTGATCAATATATAAAGGCGGATCTCGGAGATCCAGCCTCTATTGTTGCAGCAGTTGAAAAGATTCCAAATGGAATTGACGCCCTGTGCAATATTGCCGGCCTGCCGCCTTCAAAGGGCCGGGTCCCTGTAATAAAAGTCAATTTCTTAGGGCTAAGGCACTTCACCGAGCAGCTCATAAATAAGATGAATAATAATGCGTCTATCGTCAATCTGGCCTCTCTTGCTGGGTCCGGCTGGCCTGAGGCTGGAAATCAAATCAGGCCTTTCCTTACTTTGCGGGATTTCAATGGAGTTGAGGCCTTATGTAATGAAGTAGGTATTGATGATGAGCGCGCTTACTCCTTTTCAAAAGAGGTGGTCATCGTGTGGACCATGATTAACCGCTGGACCTGGCGTGACCGTGGAATCAGGGTCAATTGCATCAGCCCCGGACCGGTAGAAACCCCCATACTTCCCGACTTTCTTGAAAACTTTAAGGATAAGCTTGAGAAGGACAAGGATGTGATGGATCGTTTTGGCCGTCCGGACGATATTGCGCCTGTGGTCGCCTTTATGTGCAGCGATTCAAGCGCATGGATAAAAGGGGTAAATATCCCATGCGATGCAGGCATGACCGCACATGTGCTTACTCAAATGTTCGGATATGCGGATGCCGCGGGCTTTTGACCCGGGCTTTGAATTGGAAACACCGGCTTGGGAGACTTGGAGAAGGGATTAATGGACTACAAATTTGTAAAAACCACCTGCCCGTTTTGCGGCTGCGGGTGTCAGATGCTGCTGGAGGTGCTGGACGGCAGACTTATAGGTACCCTGCCGTTTAAAGGCGCTCAGATGAACCAGGGAAAACTCTGCATCAAGGGGTGGAACGCTCACGGTTTTGTCCAAAGCCCGGACAGGCTTACCAAGCCGCTTATTAGAAAAAACGGAAAGCTTCAAGAGGCATCCTGGGAAGAGACATTTGATACTGTCGCATCGAGAATTTCTGATATAAAGACACGCTATGGCGCAAACAGCATGTCATTTTTGAGCTCCGCACGGTGTAGCAATGAGGAGAACTATTTACTTCAGAAGCTTTGCAGGGCGGGGGTTGGAACAAACAATGTAGATCACTGCGCCCGGCTCTGACACGCGCCCACTGTGGCAGGTCTTGCCGCGGCATTTGGAAGTGGCGCAATGACAAATTCCATTCCTGAGGTCGAGGATGCCGATTGCATATTCCTCATTGGTTCAAATACCTCTGAGGCCCACCCCCTCATAGCCCATAGGATATTTCGCGCAGTAGGGAAGGGCGCGAAGCTGATTGTGGTTGATCCCAGGAAGATCCAGATGACCATGGTGGCGGATATCCACGTAAGGATTAATTACGGGACTGATGTAGCCTTTTTAAACGCCATTATGCATGAGATTATTAAAAACAACTGGCACAACCCTGAATTTATCAAGGAACGGACAGAGGGCTTTGAGGCATTGGAAGAGACTGTCAAAAAATATTCTCCAGAGATGGCCTCTTCCATTTGCGGGGTGCCGCCTGATGTAATACATGAGGTGGCGCGCCTCTACGCCACATCAAAGACCTCCAACATCATGTACACCTTGGGTATTACTGAACACTCTCATGGTGTAGATAATGTAAAGTCTTTGGCGAATCTTGCCATGCTGACAGGCCACATAGGAAAGCCATCTAGCGGCGTAAATCCCATGCGCGGACAGAATAACGTCCAGGGTGCCTGCGACATGGGCGCACTTCCCAATGTATATCCTGGCTACCAGGTCGTAACAAATGAGGATATAAGGGCCAAGTTTGAGAAGGCCTGGGGGGTTAGTCTTTCTCCGAACATCGGAAAGATGATTCCGGATATGATGGACGGTTTAATTGATGGAACTGTCAAGGGGATGTATATTTTCGGAGAAAATTCCGTTGAAACCGATCCTAATATACACCATGTCCGCCATGCCCTTGAGTCCGCAGAATTACTGGTCGTCCAGGACATCTTTCTTACACAGACAGCCAAGTTTGCGCATGTGGTGCTTCCTGGTGCGGCATGGGGTGAAGTGGAAGGGACATATTCAAATACTGAGCGCAAGGTTCAACGCATACGCAAGGCAGTAGAACCTCCTGGAGAGGCAATGCCAAATTGGACGATCTTGATGGAGATCGGCAAAAGACTAGGTGTGAAAATGCATTATGAAACGGCGGAACAGGTATTCAATGAGATGACAAGCCTCACACCCAGTTTTGCAGGTATCACATATGAGAGGATAGACAAGACTGACATCCAGTGGCCTTGTCCGTCCCTAGACCATCCAGGCACAAAATATCTACATCAGGAAAAATTTACACGCGGCCTGGGGCTATTCCATGCAATCGAGTACCGACCTTCTGAAGAACTGCCGGACGACGAATTCCCTGTCATATTAACAACGGGAAGGAGATACGCACACTACCACTCCCGCACAATGACCGGCCGGTGTGCAGCCCTTGACAGGGAATTTCCAAGGCCTATGGCGCAAATACATTTTAAAGATGCAGAAAGACTGGGCCTGGCTGACGGAGATTCCATGAAGGTGACATCCAGAAGAGGAGAGGTCATAACCCCGGTAAGGGTGGGCGATGTTGTCCCTGAAGGCTCCATATTTATGGATTTTCATTTTGAAGATGCCAATCCAAACTGGCTGTTGGGCACATCACTTGATCCTGTATCAAAGACCCCTGACTACAAGGTGTGTGCTGTGAGGATAGAAAGACAGGAGGATTAATTTTTGCAGAATATGCTTATCGCCCAGATCAGATTTTAATACCCCAATCTTTTAAGAGCACGCGTATCCTTACTCCAGTTTTTTTCAACCCTTACTCGGAGGTCAAGATAGACCTGCATCCCGAATATTTTCTCAATCTCCTTTCTGGCGGATGCGCCGATTGACTTTATCATGCGGCCCCCTTTTCCTATAAGGATTCCCTTTTGAGAATCGCTCTCCACATGGATATTGGCTGTTATGGTCAATAGATCCTTTTTGCCTTCCTCCATTTCCTCCACTGTGACAGCGGAGCAATAGGGCAATTCCTGCTTCACATTGAGATAGATCTTTTCACGGATGATCTCTGAGACAAGAAAAGACTCGGTCTGATCTGTTTGCATATCCTCAGGAAAAAACGGGGGGCCTGGCCTCAGCCGTGACTTTATCTCATTTAAAAGGTCCTCCACCCCGTCACCGGTCAAGGCGGAGACAGGAACCAGCGCATCGAATCTGTGCATTTGGGCGTATTTGTCAATGATCGGGAGCAATTCTTCCCTGGGGGCCTTGTCAATCTTGTTTATGGCAAGTATACAAGGCTTAGACTCAATTTTTTGGATTACCTGTGAGATATGAGGGTCATCCGGTTTTTGCGCATCAATCAAGAATAAAAGGACGTCAACCTCCTGAATTGTGGCGAGGGCCGAGCCTACCATACTCTTATGCAACGGGGTTTTTGTCGTGTGGATTCCAGGGGTGTCCATAAAGACCATCTGAAATCCATCCCCGTGATAGATTCCCACTATGCGGTTCCTTGTGGTCTGAGGTTTGGGAGAGACAATGGAGACCTTTAAACCCAGGATATGATTTAGCAGTGTTGATTTTCCAACATTAGGGGGGCCGATAATAGCTATAAAACCTGATAAAAAGCTCATATATTAACAACCTTTATTCTTCCTGGTGTGATGCTGTCCTCTGCCTGGATATTTACCACCTTTGCTCCTGTTCTGTTCTCAATTAGCTTGACCCCCTGGTTTTTGTACCCCCTAATCAGAGGAATATCCAATTTGTAGGCCATGATCCTTATACTTTTCGACTGACCACGACCAGGCAGCATCGGAGCGATCCCTTTATGATATATTGCGGAGCGAACCAGAAATCCAAAGGCCGGGTGCCACGGTCCGGCGATAATCTGGCCTTCCTCCAGAAGGGAAGGGGAACTCATAAGGCCGATCCTGATCACCTGGATGCCCATATCCTCCAGTCTCAAACAGTTATCAGCGCAGATTTCAACAGCCTGGCCCAGCCCGAGGGGATGGTAAATCCCTTTTTCATAGAGACGGGCAAGTCCTGTCCCCTTAATCACAAGGGCCGGATACAATCTGACCATGTCGGGTTTAAGGTCAATCACCTTTGTTACTGTGGAATGGAATTTATCCGCACTATCGCCAGGAAGCCCAGGCATCAGTTGAATCCCGACACTCAGACCATATTGCCTGAGGAGTCTTACAGCCCTTGCCGTATCATCGGATGAATGTCCTCTTTCGGAAAGGGTAAGTACTTGATCGTCCATTGACTGGGCCCCAAGTTCTACAGTAGAGACATTATAATGTCTTATTGCTTTAAGGCGTTCGTCATTGACTGCATCGGGTCTTGTTGAAACCCTGATGCCCCGGAAAAGGCCTTTGGTGATATATGGAAAGACCGTCTCCAGCAGGAAAAGCATTTGATCAAATGGAAGGCCGGTGAAGGTCCCCCCATAAAAGGCGATTTCAGGGTTGCGATTGGGATCAAACCCGGCGGAGTGGATTGCCCTTTCTATGATGCCGATTATGTGCTCTTCGCTTACAGGCAGGTCTTTCTGGGATGTTATCCTTTTTTGCTCGCAAAACACACACCTGTGGGGGCATCCAAGATGAGGTATGAAGATCGGGACAATTAAAGGTCTGGGTCTCCTATCAGACAATAATAGGCCTCCTTGGCGGCCTTTTGTTCGGCCTCTTTCTTGCTTTTGCCCTCTCCTGCTGCAAGGAGTTTCTCATTCAGAGACAGCTCTACCCTGAAGGTCTTATCATGGGCGGGCCCGCTTTCGTCGGAGAGTTTATATTTCGGCAGGGCCTTAAATGATTTTTGAGTATATTCCTGGAGCAGGCTCTTGAAATCATAAGGCGTCTCACGTGAGCCTAATTTTTCAAGAAAGGGGTAAAAAAGTACGCGAATGATTTCCATAGTGCGCTCAAAACCTGCATCAAGATAAAGTGCGCCCAGCAATGCCTCCATGGTATTGGCAAGGATAGAGGGTTTTTTTCTCCCCAGGCTCTGCTCCTCACCTTTTCCAAGAAAAAGACACTCACCCAGTTTAAGCCTTTTAGCAACCCGATACAGTCCGGATTCATCCACCACCATTGCCCTGTACTTTGAAAGATCACCCTCCCTGGCATCACCGAAAAGGTCCATCAGCAGATGGCTTACGGCAAGGTCAAGGACTGCATCTCCAAGGAATTCAAGCCGTTCATTATCTTCGAGTTTTGGGTCTGTCTGTTCGTTGACATATGAAGAATGCCTAAAGGCCTGTAAAAGTAATTCATACTGACGAAATGTATAACCAAGTTTCAGGCTGAGTTCATCCAGTTTTGTTTTTGTCTCCTTAGAATACATTGCTCTGATCACATGTGTGTCAATATGGCATAAGTGTTGCAAATGCATTGAACTAGAGCATTATACTTTACACAAGCCCCCCTATATTTTCAAGCCAAGAAAAACAACAAAATGCCGTTTAGGGTGTGGTTTGATAGCATTATTTATTTGACATACAAAATATATTTTGCATTACATGACAATTTTATTTCACAAAAAGGTATGATATGAAAAAGGTCGTTATTTTAAAGGAACGGGACATATCCAGGAGCATTAATAGCATTGCGCGGGCAATCATAGAAAAAAACGGCCCAATGGAAGATGTCGTGTTGATAGGGATTAGGACCGGCGGCGCATTTCTGGCCGAGCGCCTACAGGAGGCCATCTACCGTTTGATCTCCCAAAAGCCTTCGCTTGGCATTCTGGACATCACATTGTACCGGGATGACTGGACAAGGATAAGCACGGCGCCGGTTGTGAGAAAGACCAATATACCCTTTTCCATTGACGACAAGACTCTCATCCTTGTGGATGATGTACTTTTTACAGGCAGGACTGTGAGGGCCGCCATGGATGCCCTTATGGATTACGGGCGGCCGAAAAGAATAGAGCTTGCCATTCTCATAGACCGGGGGGAAATATACAGGGAATTGCCCATCATGGCAAATTACTCCGGAGGCATCTGGGATACAGCACCAGAGGAAACTATCAATGTATACCTTAAAGAAGAAGGCTTTTCCGATCACGTCGCTATTGAGGAAAAAAAGGCTGCCTAATTATGAGTCTTAAAAAGAAGCCAGGCAAGAAAAAGCCCCTTCACACTGTTTCCACAACAAAGGAAGAAGACGCTCTTGTTGCATCCATTCTGGCTGGAGATACCTCCGATCCGGGCAAATTCGCCTCCGCGGTCCCTGATCTTGCCATTGCAAGGGCAGTAGCGGAACGGCTGTGCCTTGAAGCAGAACCCTCCATTACACTGCTTACGGTCCTAAAAGACCGGTTCAAAGATAAACAGATTAACAAGACCTTAAAGCGGGCGCTCTTTAAGCTAAGACAAAAGGGGGTCATTGTTAATGAGGCTATTTTGGCTGAAGATTCCCCTTTTTTTGACATCAGACCACGCCAGGAAGATAAACCTGAGGCATTTGTAGGGCCGATCCTCAATATGTTCGGCTCACGTGCGGTTTATATAACTCATTTTAGAGGCGTCAGGGGATTGCACGCGGGAATGGGTTTGGTTTCGGATGAAGATGGAATCCATGATTTTTTTTATGGACCCATAGGAAAAAAAAGATTGCTTGAAGCAAAAGAAATGGTTTCTGAAAATGCAGGGCCGCTGGTTGAGACGTCTCTGTCACACGCTGCCTCAATTTTTGAAACCGCCTATCAAAGGCACCTTGAAATCAATAAAAGGGAGCACCTTGGTTTTTCTGAATTAAGGCCATGGTATTTACAGAATGCGCCACCTCTGGATCATTCCGCTATATATGACTATGTACCGGAACAACAATCACCTGGAAGACCTTTAACGGACTCACAACTTGAGCGGCTTTTAAATCAGGGACCTATGGAGTCATGGGTGATAGATTTTGAGAGTCTTAAACCATATCTTGAAGAATTGATCAAGCTAGATGAAAGTCCTATCATACTAACCGAGTTACAAAAATCAGACCAGGCAAGGAGGCTCAAGGATGACTGCATAGAAAAGCTCTTTTCTGATACATCCCGTGCCTTACTTAAACGCAGATTTGAGGAGATGGCCTATTTCTTCTTCAAACAAGGGCAAGAGGATCTTTGTCACCTCTGCCTTGGAGCAGGACAAGGACTCATAAATGAAGACAGCCATGGGATGAAAAATCAGGTGCTATTCTATCTTGTAAACAGGAGCTTTACCCTTTACCTGGATCTCGCTGAAGGCGGCAAGACGGAGAACGAATTTACTCCAGAAGAACCGACGTCCAATATCATTTTTTAACTCATTTGATTTTTTAAACTTCTTTAACTCCTTAAACTTGTCAGGATTCATTATGCCTCAATCGATCTCAGTAAAGACTTCGTCCAGGGTTGAGATGGTGGATATCACCCCTTCGGTCCAAAAAGAAGTTTCAAGGATTGGCGTCACAGACGGCATTTGTGTCGTGTATGTGCCGCATACAACCGCAGGGATTACGATAAATGAAGGTGCAGATCCTGCTGTTTGTCATGATGTCATTTCAATGTTAAACAAGCTTGTCCCTGAAAATGCAGGATACCGTCACATGGAAGGTAACTCCGACAGCCACATCAAAACCTCTATTATTGGAAGTTCTGTCACTGTAATAATAGAAAAAGGGCATATTGTGCTTGGTACATGGCAGAAGATTTTTTTCTGCGAGTTTGACGGTCCCAGATCGCGAAAGGTTTATTTAAAAACCATGTGATTTCTTGACGTCTTACCGGTCGTGGAGAACAAGACATGTCGAAACGAAATATATTTTACGATAAATATGCAAAGACAAAAAGAAGACTTTTTGTTTTTGGAATTGTTTCAGCTTTTATATTATTCGGCTCCGGCCTTGGTGTATTGGAATTGAGCAACCTAAAGGCCATCAGCCTTGGACTTGACAGCATCATCAACGACCGGGTCATGCCCCTCCAACAATTAAAGTCTGTTTCTGACATGTATTGCATCAACATTGTTGACACAGCCCATAAGGTTCTTAATGGAAATATCACATGGGCCGAAGGCGCAAAAAGGATCGATGAAACAACCAAAAACATCTCTGAAAAATGGGATTCCTATACCAAGACATATCTTGTTGATGAAGAAAAAAGATTGATCGTTGAGCTTGTTCCCTTGAAGGAAAGGGCGGATATGGCCGCAAAAAAATTAAGGGATATCCTTGAACTGGGAGACCGAAAGGCGCTTGAAGAATTGGTCAAAAAGCAACTCTATCAGAGCATTGATCCGGTGCAGGAAAAGATCAGTTCTCTTTTTCATGTCCAAATAAGCATTGCCAAGGACATACACTATGAGGGAAAGACACAATATCAGTTCAGCCGGAGCCTGGGAATCGTAAGCATTGCGCTGGGGCTGGTTTTGGGCCTTGTACTGGCGCTAAGATGGGGCATGACGAACAGGATCAGTATTTAGAGTCTGATTACCAGGTCCTATCTTATGTCATTATGGTACTCCTGGAGCGATTTTACCCTGCCGTGTCCCTTGCGGTTGCTTGAAATTCCCTTTGCAGCGGCGAGTGCTGCTGCCAGAGTGGTTAAGTACGGCACCTTATATTTTATCGCAGCCTTTCTGATATAGGAATCATCGTGTTTGCTGAGCCTTCCGCTGGGGGTGTTGATCACCAGTTGGATATCACCATTCTTGATCACATCCACTATGTTGGGTCTTCCCTCATATAACTTTAAGATTTGTTTAGACTCAATGCCATGAGAGGCCAAAAACCTGTGGGTGCCGTTTGTGGCCCTTATCTTAAAGCCGAGTTTATCGAATTGACGGGCCACCTCTAATACAGCAGGCCTGTCGGCCTCGGTAACAGTAATTAATACTGTCCCTTCAGAAGGGAGGGTCTGCTGGGCGCCTTCCTGTGCCTTAAAGTATGCAAGGCCGAAGGAATCCGCTATTCCCAGCACTTCCCCGGTGGATCGCATCTCAGGGCCGAGAATCGGGTCCACCTCCGGGAACATATTAAATGGGAACACCGCCTCTTTCACCCCAAAGTGGGGGATCGTCTTTGGTCTTATGTCAAGATCAGTCAGCTTTTTACCCAGCATCACCTGGGTGGCGAGCCTTGCCATGGAGATATTACAGACCTTTGATACCAGTGGTACAGTGCGGGATGCCCTGGGATTGGCCTCAAGGATATATACTGTATCATCTGCTATTGCATACTGTATATTCATCAGGCCCACAACCTTAAGTTCAATGGCAATCCTTTTTGTGTAATCGTAAATGGTATCCAAGTGCTTTGGTGGGATGCTGATCGGGGGGATGACACAGGCGGAATCACCGGAATGGATTCCGGCCAGTTCTATATGCTCCATAACTGCAGGCACAAATGCATCTGTGCCGTCCGAAATGGCATCAGCCTCAGCCTCGATGGCGTTTTCAAGGAACTTGTCAATCAATATCGGACGCTCGGGTGTCACATCAACGGCTGCTGCAACATAATGTTTCAGCATCTGCTCGTCATGAATAACTTCCATGGCCCTGCCGCCTAAGACGTAGGAAGGCCTTACCATCAATGGATAGCCAATTTGCTGCGCCACTGAAATGGCTTCTTCGATGTTGCTGGCCATGCCCGATTCAGGCTGAGGGATGCCTAACTTGCGCATCTTATGGCGGAATCTGTCACGGTCCTCTGCAAGATCTATGGTGTCCGGGCTTGTGCCTATAATCTTAACCCCTGCCTTTGCTAGTTCTCCCGCAATATTTAAAGGTGTCTGGCCGCCGAACTGCACTATGACGCCGTCCGGCTTTTCTTTATTGTAGATGCTTAAAACATCTTCCATTGTAAGAGGTTCAAAATAGAGTTTGTTGGATGTATCATAATCGGTTGAGACGGTTTCAGGATTGCAGTTGACCATAATGGATTCAAGTTTTTCATCCCTGATGGCAAAGGCCGCATGCACGCAGCAGTAATCAAATTCTATGCCCTGGCCGATTCTGTTTGGCCCGCCTCCAAGAACCATGATCTTCCTTTTATCGCTTGTTGCCACAATGTCTTTGCCATTGTAGGTGGAATAATAATAGGCTGCATTTTCCACCCCGCTTACAGGCACAGGTTCCCAGCATTCCACAATATTCAGGCTGCTGCGTTTAGCTCTGATATCATTTTCAGGGATATCAAGTAGGTTGCTTAAGTATTTGTCAGAAAAGCCGTCTTTTTTTGCCTGGATAAACAAGGCATCAGGCAGTTGTTTATCCTTATATTTGAGCATCTCATCTTCAAGATCTACAAGCTCCTTCATCTGCTCAATAAACCAGGGCTTGATATGGGTCTTTTCAAATAGGGATTGGACTGATGCGCCCTTTCTCAATGCCTCATACATGATAAACTGTCGCTCACTTGAGGCTTCGGAAAGGAGATCCATAAGCTGATCAAGTGATTTTTCGTGAAGATCCCTGGCAAAACCCAGTCCGTACCTGCCGGTTTCAAGCGATCGTATGGCCTTTTGAAATGCCTCCTTATAGATCTTTCCAATACTCATCACCTCGCCGACAGCGCGCATCTGCGTCCCAAGTTTGTCTTCCACGCCAGGAAATTTTTCAAAACCCCAGCGGGCGAATTTGACCACTACATAATCACCGGATGGGGTGTATTTATCAAGGGTGCCGTCACGCCAGTAAGGTATTTCATCCAAGGTCAGACCCCCTGCCAGCATTGCAGAGATCAAGGCGATGGGAAAGCCTGTGGCCTTTGAGGCCAGGGCGGAAGACCTTGATGTCCTGGGATTGATTTCAATAACAACAACGCGGCCGGTCCGTGGGTCATGCGCAAATTGAATATTTGTCCCGCCTATAACCTCAATGGCCTCAACAATGTCATATGAATATTTTTGAAGCCTTTTTTGAAGCTCGGGATCAATCGTGAGCATTGGGGCCGTACAATAGCTGTCCCCGGTGTGAACGCCCATTGCGTCAACGTTTTCAATAAAGCAGACTGTGATCTTCTGGTTCTTTGCATCCCGCACCACCTCAAGCTCCAATTCCTCCCAACCCAGCACTGACTCTTCAACAAGTATCTGCCCGACCAGGCTTGCCGAAAGACCGCGGCTTGCTATGGTTCGCAGTTCCTCTATGTTATATACAAGGCCTCCGCCTGTTCCTCCCATGGTGTACGCCGGACGAATGACAACAGGATAGCCGAGATCTTCAGCCACACTCTCTGCCTCCTCCACGCTAAAGGCGGGTTGACTGCGGGGCATCTCTATGCCAAGCCGGTTCATGGTCTCCTTAAAGGCGATTCTATCCTCTCCTCGTTCTATTGCTTCAACCTGAACTCCTATGATCTTAACCCCGTATTTTTCAAGAATACCGGCCCGCGACAGTTCTGAAGAAAGATTAAGGCCGGACTGGCCGCCGAGGTTCGGCAGGATTGCATCAGGGCGTTCTTTCTCGACAATCTCTGTCAAGGCCTGTAAGTTTAATGGCTCAATATAGGTGACATCAGCCATCCCAGGGTCAGTCATAATAGTTGCAGGATTGGAATTGACCAGGACAATTTCATATCCAAGCTTTCTAAGTGCCTTACACGCCTGGGTGCCGGAATAGTCAAATTCGCAGGCCTGTCCGATGATAATTGGACCTGAGCCGATAATCATAATCTTCTTAATATCGTTGCGTCTTGGCATACTTATTCTCCTTGAGCTAAATCTTTACCCGGCTTTCGGGTTGTAATAGTCAGACCACCCAGACAAATTTTAGTTGCAGTAATGGATATTCGAGTTTTTAAGCTTGGCTAATATAGGGAAGCCCATTTTTTGAGTCAAGGACAAAGAAGGGTTATAGTCGTGTTGTTCGAATTGACCTGCCCGTTTTTTCTTGCTTAGGCGGGTTGGCTGATTTATAAAAAATGTCTAATAGCTTAGGAGGTGTTTGAAAAAAGGCGTTTCCGGCAGCGGGGTCTGTTTTAAACGGCGCATATTTTGGAGCCATTCCACGACACTGCAGCATGAGCCCAAAATTTTGTAAGAAAAGCCCCATAGGAGAGAGGCCGCTTACTTTTGCTTGAGCCATTTTTCAAGCTCGTCAATTTATCCTACCCAATTTTAAGAAAGCGTCTCAGATATGAAGCGCTGAGGAGGAGAGCATGAAAATAAGATGGAACGGACACGCAAGTTTTACTATTACCGCCTCCGACGGGACGGTATTGGTGACAGACCCTTATGATCCAAGCGGATACGGCGGGGTGTTAAAGTATGATCAGGTCAGTGACAGGGCTGATGGCGCCCTTGTAAGCCATAACCATGCAGACCACAACTATGTAAAAGGCCTTTCCGGTTCGCCAAAAATCATAAAGGGTGATGGACATGTAAGGGAAATTAAAATAAAAGGTATCCCCACACATCATGACGAATCAGGCGGTTCTCAACGCGGAAATAATGTTGTTTTTTCATTCGCAGTAGATGGGATAAAGATATGCTTCCTGGGAGACTTAGGTCATCAGCTTTCCCAAAAACACATTGAGGCCATAGGACCTGTAGATCTTCTCCTGTTACCAGTCGGGGGCACCTATACTGTTGATGGGGATGGTGCTGCAGGTGTTGCTAAGGCATTAGGTCCCAAGCTGATCATACCTATGCACTTTAAGACATCCAAGTGCAATCTGCCGCTTGCAGGCGTTGATGGATTTCTTTCAAAGATGAAAGGCGTCAAACATCTAAATAGGACAGAAATTGATATTTCTGCACAGAACATGCCTGAAACCCAAGAGGTTTGGCTATTGGACCATGCCTGTTGATCATACATTATACAGGTGACTGGCCCGTCCTTCAACTTAACTGCCTGGGTAATCGCAATGATTTTTCATTTTAATGCGCTGGATGTAATCGGGGGCAACGGGTCAAAGGTCTATCTGTGTATTTTTTGTGGCGGACTTATTGCCCATTCTGACAGGAGTCTGATTCTTAAGGGAAATAAGCGTCATCTTTTTATAAACCCTTCAGGTATTAATTGTGATTTTTATACATTTTCTGCATGCCCCGGTGTAATTGCACCAGGACCGGCCACAGAAGCCCACTCATGGTTTTCCGGATACGGGTGGAAAATGGCCTTTTGCCGCCAATGCAGGCAGCATATGGGATGGCAATATAATGCGGTTTTGAAATCGGCCGTCCCTGCCGTATTCTGGGGTATCCTGGTTGAGCACGTAATTACCAAGGAAACCTCAGAATAATACCTTGTATATCTGATATATATAACATATTAATCATGTTAAACTTTAATTTAAAAGATTTTAAACGGAATTTTTAGCTATAATATAATGGAGGAACTTTTTATGCCAAGGAAATTCCAGGAGGTCTCTACCCTTGAACTCAGGGCCTATATTGATCCGGACTCACTTCCTTTTGATAACACCTCATTACTTGAACCGCCTGAAGAAAGGATACTTGGCCAGGAAAGGGCGACCGACGCCATCAAATTCGGGATAGGAATGAAGTCGCCCGGATATCACATTTTTGTTGCTGGTCCACCGAAGGCAGGGCTGACCTATACAGCCCGAACATATCTTGAGGAACAGGCTCAAAAGGAGCCCACACCCCCTGACTGGTGCTATGTTCATAATTTTAAAGAGGCGGATAAGCCAAAATTTCTTAAAATATCCGCCGGCAGGGCAAAGACGCTGAACAAAGATATGTCTGATCTGATCAGCGAAATCCAGAAGAAAATACCTGAAGTCTTTGACGGTGATGAATACAGCTTTAGAAAAAGCGAGATGCAGAAGGAATTTGAAAGATTTCGGGAACAATCTATCGAGGAATTATCGCGACTTGCCGAGAAGGAAGGCTTTATACTCCAGATTTCGCAGATGGGCATGGTGCTGTTGCCTGCAACAGAGGACGGACAGCCTATGAGTCAGGAAAGACTTTCAGGGCTTGATGAGGGAAAGAAAAATGAGCTTAGAGAAAAAAGCACTAAGATCCAGAAGAAGATGGAAGAGGCTGTCAAAAAGATCCGAAAGGCAGAGGCAGAACTAAAAAATAATAGTGACAAGCTAAACAATGAAATTGCCTTGTTTCATGTGGGCCAGATTATGGAGGCCTATATTGAAAGGTATAAGGATGAGCCTGACGTAATCGAGTTTCTGAAAGCCGCAGGAGAAGATGTCATAGAAAATATTGATGACTTCAAAAAACAGGAGACAGGTCAGCAGCCACAGATGCAGCATTTCCCTGTGCCTGATAGACAGGCGCTGTTCAGGAAATATACGGTTAACGTCCTTATTGACAACTCTGCCACAAAAGGGGCTCCTGTTGTTATTGAGTCCAATCCCACCTATCCGAATCTGTTCGGCACTATTGAAAGGCAGGCCTGGTTCGGTGCATTGTTTACGGATTTTACGATGATTAAACCCGGAGTCTTGCACAAGGCAAACGGCGGCTATCTTATAATGAAAGCGCTTGATTTGCTGAAGTGGTATCTTTCCTGGGAAGCGCTTAAGAGGGCACTTCGTGAACAGGAAATCCGCATAGAAGATCCCGGGGAACTCTATGGGCTTTTCAGTACCAGGACGATAAGACCTGAGCCAATACCCCTTGACATCAAAATTGTGCTTACCGGGGACCCTTACTTATATGAACTCCTCCATTATTATGACGATCGTTTCCCGAAGCTCTTTAAAATTAAGGCCCACATGGATGATCAGATGGACCGAAAGGAGGATGCTGTCATCCAGTGTGCCAAGATGATCGGAAAGCTCTGTCAGGACCTAACTACCAGGCATCTGGACAAAACCGGGGTGGCCAGGGTGATTGAATACAGCATGGAGCGCACAGAAGACAGGGAAAAGCTGACACTTGAAATAGGGGATATAGGCGACCTGATCAAGGAGGCTGATTATTATGCACGAATTGATCACGCAGAATTTATCCTGAGAGATCACGTTGAGCAGGCAATAAACAAAAGGATCTTCAGGTCCAATCTGGTCGAAGAGCGGGTTAGGGAATTGGTGGAAAAGGATATTTTATGGGTTGAGACAGACGGCGAAAAAATCGGTCAGATAAACGGCCTTTCCATAATCATAACCGGCGACCATGAGTTCGGTAAACCCAACCGAATTACAGCCACAGTATCTGTTGGCAGGGAGGGCGTTGTCGCAATTGAACGTGAATCAAAAATGAGCGGTAATATTCATACCAAAGGAGTAATGATCCTTATCAGTTTCCTGAAAGAGCGTTTCGCCCATAATAAGCCTCTGTCTTTAAATGCATCTTTTTGTTTTGAGCAGAGCTATGGGCTGGTGGAAGGAGACAGCGCATCCAGCGCCGAACTTTTTGTCCTTTTAAGCGCCCTGGCCAGGGTCCCATTTTTTCAGGGCATTGCTGTCACCGGCTCAGTCAGCCAGAAAGGCGAGATCCAACCTGTCGGAGGTGTATCTCGCAAGGTTGAGGGCTTCTTCGACATCTGTAAATACAAAGGCCTCACAGGTAGACAGGGCGTTATTGTGCCACACAAAAACCTTCGCAATCTCATGCTCAAAAAAGAGGTGACAGATGCAGTTGAAAGGGGACAATTTCATATCTGGGCCATTTCCACCATTGAGGAGGGACTGGAGATACTGACAGGCATGGATGCAGGCAAGATGCAGGAAGACGGCTCCTATCCGGAAGACACTGTGTTTGGAAAAGTGGATGAAAGACTCTTCGAGATCGCCGAAATTGTTAAGAAATTTGATAAAGAACTTGATGAAGAAGAGGGCGGAATGGAGAGTGTGGATGACGATGAAGACGAAGAGGAAGGGGAGTAGGAATGAGTGATATAGAGGAGACTACTGCATGACAGACAATGCAATGATTAAAATAGGCTGGGTGCATCTTGAATCCGATGCAAACATGGGAAAGATGGTGATCTTAAAAGAAGGGGCAGAAGAGGATCGCTATTTTCTCATGTTTGTCGGCAATGCCGAGTTTGCAGCAATTGCAAAAGAAAAGGGCATGGTTGATTCTCCAAGACCCATCACACACGAATTCTATCTGAAAATTTTGGGGATGCTCGCCGTCGAATTCCTCCGAGTAGAGATATATGCCGTACGTAATGAAACATATTATGCAAACGTTGTTATCCGTATTAATGATCAGGAACATGCCGTAGACAGTAGACCCAGCGACGCCGTTGCCCTTGCCTTGAACAGGGGCATACCCATTCTTGTCTCATCCGGGCTGTTCAACCGCAGATTGACCCAGAAGGAAATTAAGGAATACGAGAGCATTATAAAAAGAGTCAATTTCTGATGTCATGTGCGCCGTATATGGCGCTGAATTTGTCAATAATACAATAGGGCACCAGGAGGAAGCCATGAAAGAGCCTATTGATCAATATTGGAAAAAGCGCCTCACCAAGGTAAAGTTAGCGCTGGATGAAAATAATTTTGGCGCATACGTTGCAGATAATTCCAGCCAGGCAAAACAGATTGTCATGGAGGAGATAATTGACAAATTGGATATTAAATCTGTCTCCTGGGGCGGGTCCATGACATTTGTAGCCACCGGCATTTATGAGGCAGTCAGAGACTCTTCGAGAATCGAGGTCCTAGATGTCTTCGGCAAGACGCTCCCACAGGATGAAATCAATCAGATCCGGAGAAACGCCCTGCTTGTTGACCTTTATATCACTGGAACAAACGCCGTTACAGAATCAGGACAACTGGTGAATCTTGATATGTATGGAAATCGTGTTGCCGCCATCACCTTCGGACCAAGGTACGTGATTATCCTTGTGGGAAGAAACAAGATAGTCTCAGATCTGGCTACAGCTATGGCCCGGATTAAAAACTATGCAGCCCCTGTAAACGCTATGAGGCTCAACAAAAAGACACCATGCGCCCATAGCTCCTATTGTGAGGATTGCAAGAGCCCAGAACGAATTTGCAATACCTGGACCATCTCAGAAAAGTCATTCCCAAAAGGCAGAATAAAAGTGGTGTTAATAAATGAGGACCTGGGATTTTAGGGAAAATTTGTTTTTCTATCAAGGTATTAAGCAAATCGGAATCTTTTGAGCCCGGCCCTAAATTTTTTTTGAATATGTGATATTTTTCACTTGACAAAACATATGAATTAAGGCAAATATGAGTGGACTCAAAAATATGGAGCTAAGGTTTTTTTTGTTTTGTAAAGTCAAGTAGCGCGTTCGGTCTTAACGGTGTTTTTCCACCATGACCTTCCACTGTTCCGAGAAGTACGGTTCGACCCATTCTGGTTCATGTCTTTGTCTTTAAAAACAAAAACCATTTAGCGCTTATCACACTCCTTTTGGATATAAAATGGCCCTTTCTTTTTGGACATCGGAAAGGGCAGGGACGGGAAAATAATCCCGGGAGGCAATTTATAACGTTCGATTTATCCCATGATCAAGGAAGGTAATCCTGCCAAGGCAGCAGGACTACCTTGGAAAGAGTAATCAATAGTGCTTAAAATCGGCTGCTTGAACCGGACCGAGCATTATCATGAGATTGGGCAAGAAGTGAACGTTTTAAAATTGCCTCCCCGGTGTGAACAGGAAAAGGATGATTCCTTAAAAGGCCGATGCAACTGGCCTTGAGTTAAACTGCAGGCAGTCTGACTTGATGCTGTAATAAGTTGAACATGATCTTAATTAGCTACCCTGAGTCTGGAATCTCAGGTCGCATTTTCTGATATTATATTTGAAAAGGAATACGATAAATAATGAATGCAGTGAAAATGAACAAACTGGATGCCAAACTTCGCGAGATGTTTGAGTTAAGTAAGCAGACCGAGGCAAAACGAAACCAACGTAAGGTTCAAACTGGAACAGGGAATATTATCCGTAGAAGAAAAGGAGAGGCGGACAAGAGACTTTCATTTTAAAAAAGTATAGTAGGTTGATTTGAGACCAAGCCTTAAATTATCCATCAGTCTTTGAGCATTGGGTATTAAATAACTTTTTCATGACCTGCGCTCAATGAAAGTATTTTATTTTATATGTTGATATCTTGTTCTGGTAATGAAAACTTTATCAAAATATGCGGCCTTTTTCTTTGCCTTTATGTCCCTGCCGCTTGTCCTATCCTGTGCAGAAAAAAAACCTGATGGAATAAATGAGTCCAGAATCCTTAGTTTTTCCAGTTTGGATGATGCTCCCCTTTTCCTTAGTCCTTCAAATATTAGAAGTGATATTACCAACATTTTTTTTAAAGATCCTGGCATCCAATCAAGGTTTGAATCAGCAACTTCTTATGAACTGACAAACTCTTACAACCCTTTCCATCTGGATTTTATTAATGTTGGTATTGCTCATTCTTCAATTATAGATCAATTGGATTGCTTCGACCTTGAGGTATTTGATCACGCCGACCTTAAGGGTTTTAGCTCAAGAGTTAAAACTAGACTGCCAAAATATACTGAAATAATTCAGGAAACAGCTCAAGAATATGAACTTGACTGGCGATTTATTGCTGCATTGATATATCAGGAATCGCAGTTTAATCCGATGGCCAAAGGTGATACAGGCGTTGAGGGGCTAATGCAACTCACCTATGACACCGCCCAAATGATGGGTATCGAGAACAGACGTGACCCGGTCCAGAATATTACAGCAGGGATTAAATACTTTGATATGCTCTACAAGATATTTGATGAAGCAGAGGACCCTGACAGGCTGATGATTACCCTTGCGAGTTATAACGCAGGTCCTGGGCATATCTTTGACGCCAGAAAAATCGCAAGAGAGAGGAGACTGGATCCTAATAGCTGGGATGACCTTGAGAAAATCCTGCCTCTATTGCGCTACCCTGAATATTACAACAAGGCCAAGCATGGCTATTGTCGGGGGACAGAGCCGGTTCGCTATGTTAAAAAGATATGGACCTATTATGATTTACTGAAGAACCAAAGACAGTTAAAAGATATTGATGAAGTAGAAAGTTAGCGTTGTTGCAAATCATTTCAGCCTAGGAGTTCTATTATGCCCTGCCTTATTCTGCTTATCCTTTCAGGGTCGTGTATTTTTTGTGCCAGTGAATCCCGGACATAGAAATCGCCGCTCATATATTCCTTGTCCCTGTAAAATCTGGCGAATCTGATATTAAGACCCAGTGAAAACATTCTCTTGGCCAATTCATATAGCAACCCCACAACCGACGGAGAACGTACCTCTATTACAGTAAAGAAATCAGAAACATCATTGTCAATGTTTACTTCCCTGGGAATAATTCTGCCTGATTTTTCGGGCACGGGCATTGCCCGGCCCTTTTTCTCTATCAGATCATCCAGCGGAAGATCCCCTGACAGGGACTGATTGATCTCCTTATGGATTTTTTTCCAACGCTCTTCTTCGCTGTATGGATCAAGGGGATTGGTAACCTCATATACGTCAAAGGCAAGTCCATTTTTCAATGTAAATATATTTGCGGAAAGGACTGTAATATTATTTAAGAAAAGTACCCCCACCATCTTGCTGAAAAGGCCTGGTCTGTCATATGTGCAAAGGACAATCCTTGTAACAGGGGCGCCTTTAAGTTTTTCAAGATGCCACCGAAGCCTGTCCTCTCCCATTGTGAGGGCCATCTCAAAATGCCTGAGCATATTCAGTGGTGTTATGTTCAAAAAATACCTCGACGGCACCTGATCAATCATATTGAGCACTTCATCAGTCTGGTATCTGCCCTTTAAAGATTCTCTGACAAACCTTTTTTTGTCTTCTATGACCCTGGTAGCATCAGCTGTGGCGAATACTCCACTCTTTAATATCCTCCTCACCTTGAAAAATAGCTCCATAAGTAGAGTCATCTTCCAGTCGCCCCGAGCAGCTGGACCGGTGGCAAGGCTGTCCGCTACTGTCAAGAGCAACAGCATGTTTAAGAAATCCTCATTATGGATTGATTCAGCTACCTGAACACAGGTCTTTTCATCATTCAAGTTCCTGTGCTGGGAGATATGGGCCAGGAGGAGATGGTTTTTGACCAACAGGGAAACTGTAAGTGCATCATCGTCAGAAACGCCAATCCTTACCAGTATATCCCTAGTCAGCAATTCACCCTTTAGACAATGATCAACCCCGTATCCCTTGCCGATATCATGCAGGAGGGCTGCCAAATAAATAAACTCGGGATTGTTTATGACCTGAAAGATTTTTCTTAACAATGGGGAACGATCATCATAGTAGCCCATCGAAATACTGTTCAAGATTTCAATTGTCCTTATTGAATGCAGGTCAACGGTCTCCACGTGGTAATACCCTAATTCAGCAAGATTCCGGATATTGTTGAATTCGGGGATAAAGAGGCCTATTAGACCAACCTCCAGAGACAACCTGATTATCTTTGGGCTTTTGGGATTAAGGATAATCTTCAGAAAGATTTTTTTTGCATCAGTTGAATTGACCAGTTCTTCCCCACGGGTTTGGATTATCTTTTTTGACTCCCATATTGTCTCTGAATCCAGGAAGAGACCCAATCTGTTGCCCTCGTTAAAGGCCTTCAGGATTAATGTCGGCCCCTTTTCGGAGACACGGCCCTTTTCAATGATAATATTCCCCTTTTTTACCCGCAGCGCGGTTTCAGATGTGTGTGGGGCAGGCCCATGGGGCAGGGGATCTATAATTTCAAGTGACTTTGAGATAAACTCTTCGTGACTGTAATGTATGCGATTTATATGCAGATGAATATCTCTCATAAACTTTTCCGCTGCCAGCATATTCGGGCCGTCTTCGTATCCAAGCTTTTTTGAGAGCGTCTGCTGATATGGTAAATATAATCGGTCTTCCTTGCGACCTGTAAGGGCATGCAGATGATTCCTGAGCCTGAGGAGAAAAATAGCAGAAGAGACGAGATCGTCAAATTCAAAATAGGAAAAAACCGCAAACTTTTTTATCTGCGCAAGATTTTTGCAATTGAAATACAGCTTGGCCATCCAGGACATGAAATGCAGGTCGCGGAGCCCCCCTGATCCTTCCTTTATATCAGGTTCCACCAGATAGGCCTCAGTATGAAATTTCTCCGATCTCTTTGCATTATAAATCAGGAACTGCTTCAGGAATGAATTCTTTTCACGAATTAATTTGGACCAGAATGCCTCTTCAAAGAGGAGAAAAAAAGGTTGGGATCCCAAAAGGAACCGGCCATCCATGACGGATGTGAGCACCCTGAAGTCGTTAGCACATAGTCGTATACACTCCTGGACGGTCAGAATGGAATGTCCTACTTCAAGCTTGGCATCCCAGAGGGGGTAGATGCTGCGTGCTATGATATCACTCATCTGTTGGGAGAGTTTACCCTGATGAATGACCATCAGGTCCACATCCGAGCCTAGGCATAGCTCCCGCCTGCCATAGCTGCCAAGGGCCATTACAGCCACGGTGTCTTGTGATGCCGCACTGATTTCTTCAGCGAGCCCGGCATGGCGAAAGAGAGACCGAATAAACTGATCCATCAGGAAGGTATATTTGCGGACTACGGACAGGTTTGCATTCTGGCTCAGGTCTTGATCTATCAAGGCCTTTCTTGAATCAAAAAAACCTTGAACAAGCTGTTCTTGAACAGGCAAAATATTACAGGACGTCCTCGTCTTCTTCTCCGGTGCGGATACGGAAGGCCTTTTCAAGCGGAATGATAAAGATTTTTCCGTCTCCTATCTCACCGGTATAGGCGGTTTCTTTGATTGCTTCAACAACCTTTTGGACCAATTCGGATGAGACAGCCACTTCGAGTTTTATCTTTGGCAGAAAATCAACTACGTATTCCGCACCCCTGTAAATTTCTTTGTGCCCTTTCTGCCTGCCAAAGCCCTTTACTTCTGAAATGGTAATACCGCTTACTCCGAGTTTGAGTATTGCATCTTTGACTTCTTCGAGTTTAAAAGGCTTGATAATGGCTTCGACTTTTTTCATGTTACATACTCTCTCTGTAGATGGTTAAGGTAAATACATGTAATGGTACACATCGAAGTTGTCAATAACAAAACATTTTTTCAACTCTGATTACTGGCCTGTCGGAAAGGTGACAATAACGGTCGTGCCCTGACCCGGTGAAGACTCGAATTTAATTGAGCCGCCATGATCTTTGATGATCTTTGTTGATATAGCAAGCCCGAGCCCTGTGCCGCCCATATCCCGCTTGGTTGTAAAAAATGGATCTCCTATCCTTTCTAATATTTCCGGCTTCATACCTTCCCCCTTGTCTCTGACAATAATTCTGATCTCCTTTGAGTCGGTATCCAGTGAAGTAGATATAAAGACAGGACACTCCTTATCAGGTAACGATTCGCAGGCATTGATTATCAAATTTAAGGCAACTTGCTCAAGCCTCTGGGTGTTACCCGATATCCTTGGCAAGCCCACCCCGTATTCCACAGAAAAATGACTGGTTGAGTGTTTTATCAGATTTGAAACCAGATCAACCGCCTTTTTGATCGCGTCATTTACATTCACTTTTTCATTTAAATTTGAAGGGTTTTGTCTGGCGAAGTTTTTTAGGTCATCAACGATCCTCTTCACCCTCTTTGCCCCCTCATTGATGTTGGATAGAAGAACTGGAACCCTGTCCCTAAGCTGAGAATACGTCGCGCTTGCAACTTTGATGTCCCCGTTTTTTTTGCAATAATTATCTAAGGCAGGCGAAATGTCTTCCCATATCTTTTGGATAATTGGACTGTTAAGCATTATAGATGTGATAGGGTTGTTGATCTCGTGTGCAACTCCGGAAACCAGAGTTCCCAGGGATACCATCTTGGCGGCCTGAAACATATTTTCCTGAGACCGCACCCGTTCAGTAATATCGCGGTCTATTCCCCTAAAGCCGATATGGGTTCCATTGGAATCAAACACCGGTGCTCCCCTGGTCTCTACTATTATGCGTCTGCCGCTTTTTTGCTTAACAGTGCTGACATATGAGGGGAAAGGCATTGGTTTTGCGCAAAGTCCCTTCAGAAATCCATAGGCCTTAATCTTTTCCTGCTCTGTCATAAAAAGATCAAATGGACTTACCCCGATAATCTCCTCAGGTTCATACCCCAAAAGGTCTCTTGATTTTGAACTGACATAGGAATATGCACCATTAATGTCGAGTTCCCAAACCATGTCACTGGTGGCTTCAACAAGAGAACGAAATCTTTGTTCGCTTTCCTGTAATGATTTTTCCACCCTCATCCTTTCTGTAATCTCGGCATGAAGGGCCTTGTTTGCCTCCAATAATTCGGCGGTGCGCTCGTGAACCTGTCTTTCCGTCTCATCTTTGGCCCTGCGCATTGCCTGTTCCGCTTCAATTCTTTCTGTGATATCAGTGGTAATCAGCAGAATGGCGAAGACTTCGTCTTTGTTCTTAAGAGGTCCTACCATGGTCTCATACCATGACATGCCGCCATCAGGGCCGAGGCCCTTTACTATGTACCTATCCGGGTTTCCCGTACGGAAGACATTTTTAGTACATTTTTTGACTGTTAAGTGAAATTCAGGATGAACGTAATCAAGATGGTCCGTGCCCAGTACTTCTTCTGCCCTTAAAAAGGGTAATGTACGATTGATAAACTGTATTTTTCCATTACGGTCTAAAATGATGATCATATTTGGGGCGTTTTCGACTAAAGATCGCCACTTTTCTTCAGATTTTATTAATGCCTCTTCCGCTTGGACCCTTTTTGTGATATTCCTCTCCAAGACCCAATAACCAACAATCTTTCCTGATGCGTCAAAATAGGGCGCCCCGTTTATTTCAAGCACTACGTCATGTCCATCCTTATGAATATGGGTGCAAACAAAACCTGAAAAGCCAATGCCAGCCTCTGTAATTCTCATAAAAAAGCTTTTCGTTCGTCTTGCCTCTTCCTTGGACATGAAATCGGTTATATGGTGTCCCAGCATCTCTTCTGGCAAATAACCCAAAACATCCGTGGCCTTTGGATTTACATATATATAGAATCCCTCAAGACTTACTTCGGTAATACAGTCGCCTGCCGCATCCATCAGCGCCCGGTACTTTTCTTTTCTTACCTTAAGCGAATTTTCGATCTTTATCCGCTGTTCAACAGCCTCCTTTTCCAAGGATGTTATTCGTTCTTTCAGTTCTTCACAGGTTGGCTTACGGGCCATAAAATTATCCTCCAACTTTTTGTAAAGCCTTGTATCCGGACATCTGCCGTCACGAGTGGATAAGGCAGGCCGGATAAGGCTTACGCCACGCAGTTCGTTCATAGCATTTCAAAATAAGTTGCTCAATAATAATAATGAATATATTTTATCCCGATAAAAATTTAACGTGAAATTAGTGCATTCTATCTAATCAGAGATTTCGATGGTTGTTTTTTCGTAATACTAAGCGGTTGTTACACTGCGTTTAATATTGTATTTTACAATGGTATATTGTATTAAACGCTGTTCATATTGGCTTTAGGATGATCCAAATATTTTATAAATACTCAGGGCCTTGGAGCCCAGACCCTGGGAGCAGGGCAGGAGAAGGGCACCTATGAAATTAATCTTAAGGCTTTTGCTGATTTTTATATGTATTTTAGTTTTTTCCATTTTACCAGACAGCTTATATGCGGAAGGAGACCAAAAGAAGATGAAAGATGGCCTTTATGCAGTTTTTGATACCTCCAAAGGCGAGATTGTGGCTGAGCTTTTTTATAAACAGACGCCTCTTACCGTAACAAATTTCGTCGGCCTGGCCGAGGGCACAAAAGACTCGAACAAACCAAAAGGTGCCCATTTTTATGACGGCCTCAAATTCCACCGGGTCATCAATGACTTTATGATCCAAGGTGGAGATCCGGAAGGAACAGGAAGGGGAGGGCCGGGGTATAGATTCTCCGATGAATTTGATTCAGCGCTCAGGCATGACGGCCCAGGCATCCTGTCTATGGCAAACGCCGGACCGGATACAAATGGCAGCCAGTTTTTTATCACGCATAAGGCGACCCCTTGGCTGGACAATAAACACAGTGTATTTGGTAAGGTGGTTTCAGGTCAGGATGTTGTTGATGATATAAAACAAAATGACATCATTAAGACAATCCGGATACTCAGGATCGGAGATGATGCGGAAAAATTCAAGGCCGACCAGCAGACATTTGACAAGCTGAAAGGTTTATCCTTGGAAAGAGGCCTTAAAAAACAGAAAGAAGAGCTTGAAAAACAGGCATCTTTTATCAATCAAAAATGGCCTGATGCCATTACAACAGAATCAGGACTAAAGTATGTAGTCACCAAGAACGGCGATGGGGAAAAGCCAAAAAGAGGGCAGATTGTAACGGCTCATTACACAGGCATCTTATTAAACGGGAACAAATTTGACAGTTCCCGCGACAGGGGTGCGCCATTCAGATTTCCCGTCGGCATGGGCAGAGTCATAGCCGGTTGGGACCAGGCCTTATTGGATATGAAGAAGGGCGAGAGGAGAACATTAATCATCCCTTACACCCTTGGTTATGGAGAGGCGGGATATCCTCCTTTAATCCCACCCAAGGCGACTCTGGTATTTGATGTTGAACTTATTGATTTTGAATAAGACATATTGCAATGACGCCAAAACTGGTGCTGTTTGACATTGACGGCACGCTGATTGATCCTGGTCGCGTGGGAAAAATATCTGCAACCAAGGCATTCTATGAAATGTTTGGAATCGAGGATGCTTTCTCAGATATTAGCATGGCCGGCAAGACGGATATCCAGATTATCAAAGAGGCCTTGACCGCCTACAACCTATCGTATGGAGAAAATATAATTCCTGCTATCTTAAATGAATATGTTAAAATATTAAACGAAGAGCTTAAATTGGGCAGGATGTCTGTCAAACCAGGGGCAATAGAACTATTAAATTACCTGAATGATGAAAATGGGTTCTACCTCGGCCTGCTGACAGGAAATATCGAAAGCGGAGGAAGGTCAAAGCTTGGGGTTTTTGATCTCAACAGGTATTTTCCCTTTGGGGCATTTGGCAGTGACAGCGAAGACAGAGACAAATTGCTGCCGGTTGCTGTTGATAAATTTATGGCTTCAACGAACATCAAAATTTGTTTTGAAAATTGTATCGTAGTAGGAGACACACCGTTGGATGTTGCGTGCGCAAGGCCATTCGGGGCTGTTTCGATTGCAGTCGCAACAGGACCTTACAGTTATGAGGAATTGCTCAAGACAGGCGCTGACCATGTGCTAAAAGATCTTACTGAAGCGAGGGAGACCGGACTGTTTTAGAAACGAGCCTATTGGCTTTTTTTAGGATTGACTTATGCATTAAAATTAATTAATTTTAAAAATTTCATTTTGTTATGAAGGAGTGAAAAATGTACGCGGTCATAAAGACTGGTGGAAAACAGTACAGGGTGAATCCCGGTGAAGAAGTCAAGATCGAGAAATTGCCCGGAGAAGTAGGCGATCCTGTCAACTTCAGCCAAGTGCTACTTGCTGCTGATGGCGAAAATGTGAAAGTAGGCAAACCATATTTAGACGGCGCGAAGGTGACCGGCAGTATCACTCGCCACGGAAGCGGCAAAAAGGTCGTTGTTCTTAAGTACAAACGCAGAAAGGGTTTCAGGAAGAATGTCGGTCACAGACAGCACTTCACACAGATCAGAATAGAAGACATTATCATCTGATTTCTTAATTTGAGAGGATTTAGCAATGGCACACAAAAAAGCTGGGGGCAGCTCTCGAAACGGAAGAGACAGCGCCGGCCAGAGATACGGTGTAAAGATATTTGGGGGACAGATTGTCAGGGCGGGCAATATTATTGTCCGACAGAAGGGGACAAAACTGCACCCCGGCGCCAATGTTGGTCTCGGTAAAGACTATACTATTTTTGCTAAGATTGATGGTACAGTATCCTTCGAGCGCTTTGGCAAGAGCAGAAAAAGAGTGAGTGTTTACGCAGCATAGACATCCAGGGGGCTACCTGAGCCTATTTATTTGCGATTCCGTTTGTCTTGAGTAGACAATGGGTTTTTTGGATGAGGCCGAAATCACGGTTGTATCCGGCGCAGGAGGCAATGGCTGCGTCAGTTTCCGGAGGGAAAAATTCATACCCAAAGGCGGACCTGACGGCGGCGACGGCGGAAACGGCGGCGCAATTATTGTAAGGGCGACAGGAAGAATACAAAGCCTTTCCGAGTTTAGCTCCAAAAAATTGCTCAAGGCCAGGAATGGCGCACCTGGAAGAGGAAAAAATCAGTCTGGAAAAAACGGTTCTGACCTTATCCTTGATCTTCCGCTTGGGACAATAATCCAGGACCTGGATACAGGCCGTTTACTAGCTGACCTCATACATGACGGTGAAGAAGTGCTTCTTTTCCCTGGCGGAAGGGGCGGAAAGGGCAATCAGCACTTCGCCACATCTACAAACAGAGTGCCAAGATTTGCCCAGCCAGGCAATCCCGGTCAAGAGAAAAGGCTTAAATTATCTCTCAAATTTCTGGCCGATATCGGGCTTGTCGGTCTTCCCAATTCAGGCAAATCAACCCTACTCTCCTGCTTGAGCATGGCCCGCCCCAAGGTGGGAGGCTACCCTTTTACAACTCTAATACCCAATCTCGGTGTTATGAACCTTGATGATCGCTCTGTTGTGATTGCAGATATACCAGGGCTAATCAGGGGCGCGGGAAAGGGCAAAGGGTTGGGGCATCGCTTCCTCAGGCACATTGAACGCACATGGCTCTTGCTGCATGTTTTGGACATCACATACAGACCTGATAATGATTTACTTGAAGACTACAAAATCTTAAGAGATGAAATGGAGGCTTATAACCCAGCGCTGATCAAAAAGCCGGAACTTGTGGTTATAAACAAAATGGATCAATATGGGCCTGGGCTCAGGGATGTCAAGAAACTGCAAAAAGAGCTTCATAAAATCGGCATAACTTCCTTAACTATTTCTGCGATTACCGGGGAAGGGCTTGAAAAACTAAGGCAGACTATTTCTGTTTCCATCAGCCTTCAGCCTTCGAAATAAGTGTATATTCATGGAATTGATGTCCGGAGGAATTATAGTTTGAAGAATGTCTCTCGAAAAGACCTGCTCAAATCAATAAGGAGGGTTGTCATAAAGGTTGGAAGTGGGGTACTGACCACTGATAAAGGCATCAATACGGCTATAATTAATGACTTGGCAGCCGGGATTAGCGATATCAGACAAAAGAAGATAGAGGTAATTCTGGTATCCTCAGGTGCTATCGCCTCCGGCGTAAAGAAGATCGGTTTTTCCAGGAAGTCCCGCTCCGTTGCTGAAAAACAGGCCTTGGCTGCTGCCGGGCAGTGTCGCCTGATGATGGCCTATGAAGAGGCATTTGGGCGTCATGGCAGTAAGGTTGCCCAGATACTATTAACACGCGATGACCTTAATCACAGGCGCCGCTACCTTAATGCGCGAAATACAATACTTACCTTGCTCAGCTGGGATGTTATTCCAGTCATTAATGAAAACGACACCGTTGCTGTTGATGAGATAAAATTCGGCGACAATGACAATCTGAGCGCCATGGTAACCAATCTGACCGAATCCAACCTGCTGGTCAATCTTACGAATATTGACGGCCTTTTTGATAGTGATCCACGAACCAACAAGGATGCGAAATTGATAGAGGTGGTGGAAAAGGTGGATCGAAAGATATCAAGATACGCAAGCGCTATTCCAGGTTCTCTGGGCACGGGTGGTATGGCGAGCAAGATCAGGGCCGCAAAAAAGATGGCACTTGCAGGTGTCCCTACAATCATAGCAAATGGTCTGATGCCTGGGATATTAAAGTGCATTTTCTCAGGGGAAAAGGTAGGGACTATTTTTATTCCACGCGAGGTTACTCTTTGCAGTCGAAAGCATTGGATAATGTTTACCAAATCTGCAAAGGGTGATATTGTCCTTGATGCAGGGGCTGAGAATGCCATTGTCAATCATGGAAAAAGTCTCCTTCCCTCTGGTATTAAAGAGGTAAGAGGTAGATTCAGGATCGGCGACGCTATCCGGTTGATAAATGAATCAGGCAAGCAGGTCGCAGTGGGAATGGCCAATTATGATTCAAGCGATGTCAAGAGAATTTCAGGGAGAAAGACCTCTGAGATAGAATCCATACTGGGTTTTAAATATGATGATGAGGTTATACACAGAGACAATCTTGTATTGGCCGATAAGATCGAATGATGAGAGATGGTTAAGTGTTTCGGGTCACGCGTTAGCGATTTAGATAAGGAGGAGATTCATGTTGCTTTCGGTCATGATTGAACAGATGGCAAAAGAAGCCAAGGCCGCCTCAAGACAATTGAGACGGATCGGCAGGGGCCAGAAGGATGCGGCCCTTGAACTGATGGCAAAGAGGCTTATGGATAAGAAATCTGATATTATAAAAGAGAACCAGAAGGACTTGACAAGTGCAAAGGCCGCTGGGCTTTCAGTCGCCATGATTGATCGTCTGGCCCTTGACGAAAAGACCATAACCGCCATGTCTGAGGGACTTAAGGAGGTGGCTGCCTTGCCCGACCCGGTGGGTGAGGTTACAGGGATGTGGTTAAGGCCTAATGGATTACAGGTTGGTAGGGTTCGGATACCTCTCGGTGTTATAGGCTTTATCTATGAGTCGCGTCCTAATGTGACAGTGGATGCAGCAAGTCTTTGTCTAAAATCCGGTAACTCCGTAATATTAAAAGGTGGATCAGAGGCAATTCATTCCAACATAGCCTTGGCGGCCTTGCTCTCTGATGCACTCAATGAAACAGGGCTTCCTCCAAAGGCAGTTCAGGTCATACCCAGTACAGATAGAGAAGCTGTAAATATATTGATCGGGCTGGATGAATACCTGGATGTAATTATACCCAGGGGAGGTGAAGGCCTCATCCGTTTTGTGACGGAACACTCGAGGGTCCCGGTTCTAAAACACTACAAAGGAGTTTGTCATGTTTATGTGGATAAGTCTGCTGACCTGGAAACAGCCAAAAAGGTCTGCTTCAATGCCAAAGTGCAGAGGGCTGGAGTGTGTAACGCCATGGAGACGATGCTGGTACACCAGGAGATAGCGAATGTTTTTCTTCCTGAAATGATAAAGGTTTTTCAAGATGCAGGCGTTGAAATAAGGGGTTGCCCAAAGACGCAGGCCCTTACAGACGGTGTGATACCAGCCCAGGAAGCAGATTGGCCCGAGGAATTTTTAGATTTGATACTCGCGGTAAGGGTTGTATCAGATATGGACGAGGCCCTTGATCATATTGAAAGATATGGGTCAAATCACACCGAGGCTATCATCACAAAAGATTATGATCACGCGCAGAGGTTTTTGGCCGAGGTGGATTCATCTGTGGTCCTTGTCAATGCCTCCACCAGATTTAACGATGGCAACCAGTTGGGTCTAGGGGCTGAGATAGGCATAAATACATCAAAACTTCATGCATTTGGACCAATGGGTCTTAATGAGTTGACCACAACTAAGTTCATTGTCCATGGCCAAGGTCAGTTGCGGTCATAACAGGAGCCGATATTGAAGATAGGTATTCTTGGCGGAACCTTTGATCCTATCCATCTGGGCCATCTCAGGACAGCAGAAGAAGTGGGAGAGGCGCTTGGACTCAAAAAGGTCTATTTAATACCGTCTGCTTCTCCGCCCCACAAAACCGGTGAACCTGTTACACCCTTTTTTCACCGTCTTGAAATGACTCGTATTGCCACTGACGAATCCCCCTTACTCGAAGCCCTGGATCTGGAAGGAAAAAGGCCTGGCCTTTCCTATTCAATAGAGACCTTGAAAGAGCTTTGTAACACATTGGGGCCTGAATGCGACTTATATTTTATTCTTGGCACGGATGCTTTTATTGAAATTGAGACCTGGAAAGAGTATTATAAACTTTTTGATTATGCACACTTTGTGGTTATAAGACGTGCAGGGCACGAGGTGATAAGTCTTGAGCCTTTTTTGATCTCCATAAGAGAGGACATCAAAAAGACGGCTCTACCTGATATCTATGTCACAGGTTCCAACAAGAACGTGATAATCATGTCGTCTACACTTATGGAGATATCTTCTACGCATATAAGGCGTGAAGCAGCCAGGGGCAGGTCAATCCGTTTTCTGGTTCCTCACTCTGTCGGTGAATACATTACACGGAAAGGCCTATATCTAAACCATGCTGGCGCTCGATAAGTCAAAACTGTGCCTAAAAATTATTCAGGAGAGGAAGGCTATTGATCCTGTGGTACTTGAAATCGGAGGGCTTACCACAATCGCCGATTATTTCCTGATTGCCAGCGGAAGCTCGAGCAGGCAAGTTCAGGCCATTTCCCGTCATCTTGACAGGAGAATGAGAGAAGAGGGCTTTAAGCCGTATGGCGTTGAGGGTGAGCAGGAAGGGCACTGGGTGTTAATTGATTACGGTGATGTTATCGTCCACCTGTTCTACCAGCCATACAGGGAATATTATGATCTTGAGGGACTCTGGGTCGAGGCCCCGCGTCTTTCTTCAAAAGGGACGGTACCGGAGGAAAATGCCGATGAAGATCAATAAAAAATTTTATTTTAAGCCGATCATATTTTTTGTCACACTGGCACTGGTATTGTCGTCATTTTCATACTGCCCTTCCAAGGCCATGGCCATTTCTATCGAAGCTGAAATAGAGATGGGCAGGGAATTCCTTGGACAAATCAAACGGCAGTGTGAATTCCTTGATGATGATTTTGCGAATCAGTATTATTCGGATCTGGGGCAGTATCTGATCTCATTTCTTGAAACCAGACATTTCCCGTTTCATTTTTATATGATAAACGATAGAACCTTAAATGCATTTGCGGCCCCTGGTGGAAACATATTTTTCTTTTGCGGTCTTATAAATATTATGGATGGTGTAGATGAAATGGCTGCGATTATGACCCATGAAATCGGCCATGTCTCCGCCAGGCATTTATCTGACAGGATGGAAGCCGGGAAAAAAATCGGTATTGCTTCATTGGCCGGAGTCCTAGCAGGTATTTTCATGGGAGGCGCTGCGGCAGGGGCGCTCATTACAGGATCAATGGCTGCCGGGATACAGGCGCAATTGAATTACAGCAGAGAAGATGAACGTCAGGCAGATCAATTGGGTTTCAAATACATGAAGGAATCCGGTTTTAATCCATATGGGATGATGACTACACTTAAAAAGATCGAAGAAGAAAGCATGACGCATCCGGATCAAGTGCCTGCCTATCTTAAGACACACCCTTCAGGTCCTGAGAGGATGTCAAATCTGGACTCAATGTTAAGTGGTTATAAGTCAGGAAAACCTGATAAAGAGATAGAAAAATTTAGAGAGCTTTTTCCTATGTTTCAGGCCGTTGTAAGGGCAAAAAGCCTTGAACCGCATGAGGCCGAAAGGGTCTTTTCCTCTGAGCTCGGAAAAAATCCTGGTTCTGTAGCTGCAAACTTCGGAATGGGGATTTTTAACATGGAGAGGCAGGATTTTGCTCAGGCGATTAAGCAACTTAATACTGCTTTGGCCGGGAGCCCGGATTTCCTGCCGATCCTTACCCACCTGGGTGAGGCCTACCAGAAGAATGGGGACGATAGCAAGGCAATATCCCTGTTTGAAAGGGCCATGAAACTGGATGATGAAAACAAGGCAGTCCCTTATCTGCTGGGAATATCTTATGAAAACATGGAGCAATATGACAAGGCAATTCTTTTTTTCGAGAGGGTTGCATCCAGACCGCCTGTAAAAGATGATGTGTATTACCATCTTGGAGTCTCATACGGCAGGGAGGATAAGCTTCTTCCGGCCCACTATAATTTTGCAATCTATTTCATGAGGATAAACCAGTTGAAGAAGGCGATGTTTCATTTGGATAAGGCCTATGAGCTGGCAGCCTCTGAGCCGGAGATGCAGGAAAAGATTATGATGCATAAAAAGGCCATTAAAAAAGGCTATTGGAAAGAGGTTGAGGAAGATCTAGACAGAGAAGAAAGGGAGAGACGTTGAGGAACTTGTTTTCATGACAGATTCCATTGCGTTACTATTTTTGCTGGTCGGTCTTGAGCTTGTTTTGGGAGTAGATAATATTCTTGTAATAAGCATATTTGTCGCAAGGCTTCCAGAGTCCCACAGGAACAAGGCGAGGATAACAGGGCTGGCCGTAGCCATGGTTGCGCGGATAATAATGCTTTTTTTATTACTACATCTGTCAAGATTAACCGAAAGTGTTATTCTTCAATTTTCCATACGTGATCTGATCCTGCTTGCAGGCGGGCTATTTCTTTTATGGAAGGCTGTTAAGGAGATACATCACACCATTGAACTCAAGGATGAAGGTCATCATTTCACTGGAAATATCTCAAAGAGCTTTTTCAAGGTAATATTACAGATCGTTTTACTGGATATAGTGTTTTCAATTGATTCGGTAATTACTGCTATTGGTCTAACCAACAAGGTCTGGATCATAATTTCAGCAGTCATACTTTCCTTTTTAGGTATACTGGGATTTTCCAAGCCCATTGGTGAATTTATTATAAGACATCCGGCCCTGAAAATACTTGCCCTTTCATTTTTGATTACCATTGGCGTTACAATATTCATGGAGGGGATGCATCAGCATGTTCCAAAAGGTTACATTTACCTGCCCATGGGTTTTGCGCTGGTTGTTGAAATATTACAGATGAGGTATGAGTATAATAAGCGTAAAATATAAGGTAAAGGTACACTGTATGCTGTGAAGCTTACAAAATTCATGGTTTATGGTTGAACGCAGAGATGTCTAGTGATGATTCTTACATAGGAGGCTTTATGCGTACTTTTAAATTATTTATGATCGCACCGTTAGTTTTGTTGTTTTTCGGCTTTACTGAACCCATTCCTTGCTATGCAGGGGAAGCGCAGGACTATAAGCTGGGTGTAAAACTTGGTCTGAATGCCATGAAGCACGATGAGATCTTCAGGCTTTATGAGGTCTACATGGTATCAGGGCTTCCTTGGACTAAACATTGGCACAGTGGATGGATAGGATATACTGGTCTTAGTTTCAATGCAGGCATTCAAAGGGCTGCTGATGATAGCGGATTGGTGGCTTCTATGGGGCCGGTTTTTTCCCTTACAAAACGGGACAGTCGTATATTTTTAATATTTTCTTTCAGGTTTGCCCTGATGGATGATTATCAATTCGGTCATGAAGACCTTGGAGGGCGCTTTGCGTTTATTGAGGAGTGTGGCTTCAGATACTACCTGGGATGGAATATGTACGCGGGATATCAATACAGGCACATGTCAAACGCGCATATATACGACAAGAATCCTGGCGTGGATATGCATACATTGGAACTGATATATAACTTTTAATTAATGCCATTATGATCGGGGTGTTTGATTCAGGTTTTGGTGGTTTGACCATCCTTCAGTCATTCATTGATGAACTGCCCGCTTATGATTTCACTTACCTGGGCGATAACGGCCGTACGCCGTACGGCAACAAGTCCCTTAATGTCATATATGAATACACACGTCAGGCGGTGGAATTCCTCTTTGGCTTCGGCGCTGGTCTTATTATCCTTGCCTGTAATACGGCCTCTGCCAAGGCCTTAAGAAAGATCCAGCAGGAATGGCTGTCCGTTAATTACCCTGATAGACGGGTGCTTGGTGTTGTTATCCCGCTTGCCGAGGCGGCAGTTGAGGCAAGCAAAAGCGGCCGCATAGGTGTTATCGGCACCAGGGCCACCATAGAATCAAGGGTCTACGATCAGGAGCTTAATAAGCTTAGAGAAGGCCTGGGCATCTTTTCTCAGGCATGCCCCCTCCTGGTCCCGCTGGTTGAAGAAAACTGGGTGGGGAAACCTGAAACAACGATGATTTTGAAAAAATATCTAAGACCACTAAAGACAAAAAACATTGATACGCTGATCCTTGGTTGCACTCACTATCCTTTTCTTAAAAATGATATCAAGAGGATAATGGGAAAGAATTGTCACGTGCTGGATGCCCCTGGGATTGTAGCCGGAAAACTTGCCGATTATCTGAAACGTCATCCCGAAATAGACGGGAATCTATCGAAAGACGGCAAGAGGGTTTTTTATACCACGGATGGAGAAGACAGGTTCAGAAGTTTCGGCAGGAAATTTTTCGGTAAGCATATCTCAAATGTAAGGACCACAACTCTGGAATAGCCCTCTATTTTAAAATATCGAAGTTTTACAGCTTGATAAGTTGAAATTTTTATATTATTAATCAAATATTCTTTTTGTCGTCGCCGCTAATCATTTGAAATTTATCAAAATTTATAGTAGTCCGTTTTTGGCAAAAGTTTTGCAAGGGGTTAATTTTAAAATGGTTTATAGGGAGTCCTTTACGGACGAGCGTAAATAAGGGGTAATAGGCTAAGAATATCGTATAGAATCTATTAGGAGGAACGATTATGTTAGTAAAAGATTTTATGACACAAAACCCACTCACAGTAAACGGAGATATTTCTGTAATAGAGGCGGCGGAGTTGATGAAAAGACATCGGGTCAGACGATTTCCTGTCCTCCGAAACAATGAAGTGGTTGGTATTGTTACGGACCGAGATCTGCGTTCAGCAGGACCATCTCAGGTAATCAATTTTGACAAGGCCGAGAGAAAACTGTTTCCTGATTTATATGACTTACTCACCAAGATAACCGTAAAGGACATTATGACCAGAAACATTGTCACAATCAGTCCTGAAAAGACCATTGTTACCGCATCCCTCACCATGCTGAAGCACAAGATCACCGGTCTGCCGGTGGTTGACGACCAGAAGCGTCTTATAGGGATCCTGACTGAGGGAGACATTTTCAAGGCCCTTGTTGGATTTTCTGCCAGCCACCTTGGAAAGACCCTTATCGGCCTTACCCTTGAAGACCGTCCTGGCGTACTGAAAGACGTTGCTGACGATATCAGAGAAAGTGGTGGGCGCATGGCAAGCATTTTATCTTCCATCAAGACCGGCGAGAAACAAATGCGCCAGGTTTATATCAGGCTTATGGACGATCCGCCTGTTAATTTGGAAGAATTGAAGAAATCTTTGGAAAAGGAATTCGAACTGCTTTTCGTCATTGAGGACGATGTTGCCATTCCCTGATTGGCCTGAGTGAAAAAAGGCTAAAGGCAGCGGGCCGCTAAAATTCAGGCCCGCTGCTTTTTTATAATTGGCCCTATAGGGCTTCTCTTCTTCTGGTATTCCATTTTACAGAACTTTTTGTATAGAAATCCCCAAAACAATATGTTAATAGACAATGTCCTGGCCGATTATGGTCAGACTAGCAAATATTAACAGGATGGATAAGGCTATGACATTAAAGGAAAAGGTCGAGGAGGCGCTCCAGAAGGTCAGGCCATCGCTCCAGGCGGATGGAGGCGATGTTTTGCTTGTTGATGTTGACGATAGCGGTGTGGTCAAGGTGAGATTAATGGGAGCCTGCGGTGGTTGCCCGATGTCACAAATGACGCTGAAGATGGGGATAGAAAAGATAATTAAACAGAATGTGCCGGAGATCAAGACCGTTGAATCGGTTTGAGTCCTGCTGCGTGCGGGTTTGTATTTGTTCTCAATTTAGCATTAACCTTGGAGGCCATAGGGTTGGTGCGTTTGCAATAACATAGCGTTTAAAAAGCAAGGAGGATTGATTCATGGAAATCAAAAAGATTGGCGTTGTCGGCGCTGGAACTATGGGTAATGGTATTGCCTTGGTTGCGGCACAGATTGGATGCGATGTTGTTATGCGAGACATCAAGGATGAATTTGTCCAGAGGGGTATGAAGGCCATTAATGGTTTCCTCTCAAAGAGCGTTGAAAAGGGAAAGCTTGAAGCAGCTAAAAAAGATGAGATTCTTGGTCATGTCACCGGGACAACCGATATGTCTCTTATGAAGGATGTGGATTATGTAATTGAGGTCGTGGTGGAGGACCTCAATCTCAAAAAGAGTGTCTTTAAGGAATTGGATGAGATCTGTCGGCCCGAGGTGGTAATTGCATCAAATACATCTTCAATGTCGATTACGGAAATCGCTGCCTCAACCAAGCGCCCGGACAAGATCTGTGGTATGCATTTTTTTAACCCTGTGCCTATCATGAGACTGGTTGAAGTGATCAGAGGCCATCTGACCAGTGAAGAAACAGCAATGACCGCTATGAATCTGGCGAAAAAGATGGGCAAGATCCCGGTTGATGTCAAGAAAGACAGCCCCGGCTTCATTGTTAACAGGATCATGCTTCCCCATCTGCTGGAGGCGATAAAGATAGTTGAGGAGGGCATTGCCTCCATAGCCGACGTGGATATCGCGGTTAAAAACGGGCTGAATTATCCCATGGGACCATTTGAGCTTATGGATCTTTCAGGGATTGATATTGCGTACTTTGTGACGGAATACTTCTTTAAAGAGATGAACAAGGAACTCAAATGGGTATGCCCGACCATGCTTAAAAACATGATCCGCGCAGGACGTCTGGGAAGAAAGACAAACGGCGGATGGTACGATTACAGTAAATAAGTTAGACAATAATGGCCGGTGTTCATAGCAAACGCCGGTTCGATAAATCAAAAAGGCGGCTTCGGATAAAAAGCCGCCTTTTTATTTTTAGGTCACCGGGGGATTACTTGTTCTTATGACGAGATTTCTTTTTCAGCTTTCTGTACTTGTGCTTGGTAATTTTCTTACGACGCTTTTTGACAACGCTGCTCATTCGTAGCCTCCAGGTGATTTTTAATTTATCGGCGGACCTTATTCTTTTAAGGAAAGGATGTCAATATGTATTTCTAAGGCCTTAGACAAAATCAAAAGCCTTGAAAACCGGAAAAACAGCTCACCATAAAAAGTTTACATAATATACATTATCAGACATTCCAGTTATTCAGTGGCTGAGATTAATTTCTATTCTGAACTAACACCCGTGACTCCCGCCTCCTTCTTTTTGTCTTTTACCTTATAAAGGTTCTTGTCAGCCTCAGCGACAAATGCCTCCGGGGTCATACCAGGTGCATATATGGCATAGCCCATACTTACGCGTTCTCCGCATTTTTCCTTAAAGGCGGTTGAAATACGTCTGTTGATGGTCATGCAGATATATTCGTCTGCATCATTTAAGATGATTGCAAATTCGTCTCCTCCATACCTATATCCTGAATCAACGCCCTGACGAATCTGTGCGAGTATGATCTTTCCGAATTTCTGGAGATGTTCATCCCCAGCAAGATGTCCATGTGTGTCATTGAATTTCTTAAAATCGTCCAGATCCAAAAGTATCAGTCCTAGTCTATGTCCCTTTCTCTGGGACCTAATGATCTCATCTTTGAGGCGTGCATAAAAATGTCTTTGATTATAAAGGCCTGTAAGAGAGTCAGTAATCGTAAGTCTTTTTAACTCCTGCCTGATATTTCTCTCGATAATCGCTCGCCTGATCTTTGCCTCCAGTTCTTCTATACGAAAAGGCTTATTTATAAAATCTGTAGCACCTGCATTTATCACTGAGACATATTTAAATTCCTCAGAAAATCCAGTCATTACAATGATGCATACTTCAGGGAATTCAGTCTTTGTCCTCTTTGTCAATTCCAGGCCGTCAAGGCCCGGCATCACGATATCAGTAACCAAAAAGGTGTATGACATCTTCCTTCTCAATTCGTTTATACCCTCTTCGCCACTGGAAACATGGTAGGCTTTAAAGCCAAGTCGGTTTAACAGCTCAACGAGAATCTTTCCGAATTCTGTCTCATCATCCACCACAAGGATATTTTCATCGAGATAATTTATGCTTTCTTTTTCCATGAGATCCAGGCCTTTCACCTCGGAATTATGGCAATTTTAAATAAGGAAATAGATGTGTTCACCCAGAAAGAGAATTTGAAGTACAGCTATCAATTAATACATTAACTAATTCACCTATTTTTTTATTATTGCTTATAAAATTAACAATCTTGTTTGTGCTGGTTCGACCGGTCAACTGACCGCCTTTCTTGCTTTGGCCCTCAACAAGAACTTGGACATGTCGGCCGATAAGGTCTTGGTTTTTTTCCAGGGTTATTTGTCTTTGAATCTTCTGAAGGACTTCCAAACGATGGATCTTAAGTGATTCGCTTACTTTGTTTTGCATCTTTGCAGCCAGTGTACCTTTTCTGTCGGAATACTTAAAGGAAAAAAGGTTATCGAATCTGACCTTTCTAATAAGATCAAGGGTCTGCTCAAAATCCGCCTCGGATTCTCCGGGAAACCCGACCATAACATCACTGGTAATTGCAATATCGTGATCAGCCTCTCGTAATTTTTCAGAAAGAATTATGTATTGGTCCCTTGAATATCCCCTCCTCATACTCTTTAAAATTGCATCTGAACCGGCCTGAAACGGCAAATGGATGTGAGAGCAGAGTTTATCTATACTCGCAAAACACTGAATAACATCCTTGGATAGATGCTTTGGGTGAGATGTGGTGAATCTTATCCTCAAAAGACCATCAAGCCCAGCGATTTCGTTTAGAAGGGAAACAAAATTACAATCATTCCAATGGTAGGATATCACATTCTGACCCAGCAGAGTTATTTCCTTAACACCATCGGCAATAAGGTTACTGGCCTCCGCAATTATATCGGCAGGTGGACGGGATACCTCGCGGCCACGCACATATGGGACGATACAGTAACTGCAAAAATTATTACACCCCTCGGTAACTGAAATGAAGGCCGAAACTTTATCCCTGAAATATCCCTTGCAGTGAATTGGGCTGGCGGGTAAAGAATTAAGATCTGTTGCGACGATCTTTTTTCCGTCATAGATAATTTTTTCCAAGAATTCGGGAAACTTTTCGAGTTGTCTTGGGCCCATTACAAGATCAAGCATCGGAAATCTTTTTATCAGACGAGACCCTTCCTGTTGTGCTATGCACCCGACAATGCCCAAGATTAGATCAGGCCTTTTATTCTTAAAGGCGGCCATTCGGCCAAGGAAGCTAACCGCCTTTTGTTCCGGTTTTGCCCTGACTGCGCATGTGTTGATAAGAATGATATCCGCTATGGCAGGATCATTGACAGGAATGCATCCCTTTGTTATCAAAGAGCGCGCCAGACAGTCGGAATCATATTCATTCATCTGGCAGCCCATGGTCTTTATATAAAAGGATCGAGACATTATAATTCAGTTATAGATAACCCCTCATTGCTTCGAAGCGAATCAAGCAATCCGAAAATAATTTCCTCACAACCAGGGGCAATCGCAACCTCGACGCGAGCGTCATATTGATCTATGGTACTTACCACGGCCATGCCGTCATAGGATTCAAGGGTTGTTCTCAGATAGGCTATGTCTTTTCTATCCACACGGTACAGCCTCCTGATGGTCCTGGCTATTTCACATGCATGTTGCTTCATTTGCTGTATGTCGCACCGCCCCACATCAGTTTGTTTCTTAGTAGCTTGAAATAGCTGTGGTCAGGAGGGGTGAGAAGCTTTATTTTTTCATAAGACTTGGAGATGATCAATTCGTCACCGTAATAAAAATCAAATCCGACCTGCCCGTCAAATGTCAGTATCGCCCTTTCCTTGGTGGGCTTGCCCATCCTGATCCTGATAACCGCGGTGTCAGGTATGATGATCGGCCTGTTGGTCAGGGTAAAGGGACATATTGGAGTCAGAACGAATGTTTCCATGGTGGGGTATAGTATCGGTCCACCTGCAGATAAATTATATGCAGTGGAGCCGGTCGGCGTGGCTGTAATAAGACCATCCGCCCTGAAGGTTGTAAGGAACTCGTCGTTGATGGTGACATCAAGGTCTATAATTCTGGCGAGGGTCCTTTTGTTGATTACCACATCATTTAAGACATGAAATCGGATTATCTCTTCTCCATTCCTCATAACCCTGTTTTCCAGCATTACCCTGTATTCAACCTGCAACCGTTCTTCTATCATCATCTCTATTATGGGGTAAAGGCGCTCCAGGGGTATGCCCGTAAGAAAACCCAGGCCGCCCAGGTTTACACCCAATATTGGCAGGCCATATCGGCCAAGCATGCGTGCAGCACCAAGCATGGTGCCGTCACCGCCAAGCACGACAACCCAGTTGACTGTATTTGGAATAGCGGATAACTTATGCCTGGATATGTTGACTAATGCCTCAGCCTCCATTTCTTCTGCAAAGGGCTCGATGCCCCTGGCGCTGAACCAGTCAGAAAGCCTGCTTGCCTCGGACCTTGCCGGTTCGTAATCGTGTTTATAAATGATTCCAACTGATTGGCCGGACATAAAACCGATCCTCCTATGGGGTTTCAGCAACCTGATTTGAACCGCAGAATATCGAACAAGGAATGTCGAATGTCGAAGTAGTGAATCGCCTTTTCTTAAGTCCTAATTTCTGCATTCGTAATTCCTTGTTCGATATTGGATATTCCCTATCATCCTTGAGCTAATATCTAACAGTTAATGGCTGATCGCTCAACTTAGAAGTAAACAATGGAACGATTTCAAACCTATTTACATCCACCAATCCCATATCGGTCAATTTTAATTCCGGTATAACCGGGAGTGCAAGAAAAGATAGGGCCATAAAAGGTTTTTTAATAACACAGCCTAAGTTTGATGCAGCCAATTCAACAGACTTCAATTGACGGGAAAGTACATCTATAGGTTGAACAGACATGAGCCCTGCAACTTCCAAGGGTGCCTTTGCGATAATATTTTCTCCAGAAACCACCACAAGCCCTCCGCTCATTAGCCTTACCGCATCTATTGCAGTAAGGATATCCTTGTCGCATATTCCTGCTGCTATCACATTGTGTGAGTCATGTGAAACGGATGAAGCAATAGCCCCGTTTTTCAGGCCAAGGCCCCGGACCAGGCCAAGTCCGATACGGCCGCTTCCTCTATGCCGTTCCACCACACAAAGCTTAATGGTGTCTGAGGCTGTATCAGATACCACAAAACCATTATCAGATTTTACATTATCAAAAACCATTTTTGTAATGATCTGTCCCGGGATAATTTCAATTATCCTCGCCTTTTCGCCTTGATGGGGGATTAAGAGACTATCCCGGTTGAGCGGAGCGATATTCAGAGTTGATGAAGAAAAAGGCGATATCCTGTTTGATTTGGGGAAACTTACTAAACGTCCATCCTCTACTAGCGTTATACCGTTTTTGTATACAGAAATTACGTTAAAGCCATCGAGGCTATCCAAAACGACCATATCGGCGCGACGGCCTGGCGCAACAGCTCCCCTGTCATATAGGCCAAAATATTCAGCCGGGTTTCTGGTCACCATTTGAACAGCGGTGACAGGATCAAGGCCAAGCAAAAGGGCCTTTTTGACAATGGCGTCAAGATGCCCGGAGTTTAGGATGTCTTCAGCGGACAGATCGTCAGAGACAAAACAGCAGCGGTTGGAGGTTCGATGGTTGATTACAGGCATCAACTCTTCAAGGTTCTTTGCGCTTGATCCCTCTCTGATCATAAGCATCATGCCGCCTTGAATCTTTTCTATCGCCTCTGAGCGGTCGGAGGTCTCATGATCAGAACGAATCTGCGCAGTCATGTATGCCTGAAGTTCATGGCCTTTCAATGACGGACAATGACCGTCAATGATCATTCCTCTAAAATGATATATCTTCTTAAGTACCTCTTCATCGCATGAAAGAATACCTGAAAAATTCATCATCTCGGCCAAACCCAGGATTCTTGGTTCATTTTTAAACTTCAAAAGATCAGCCGTGTTCAACTCAGCACCAGATGTTTCAAGGCCGGTTGCCGGCACACAGGAAGGGGCCATGAAGAAAAAATCAAATGGTAGATCGGCGCTTTGTTCAAGCATCATCCTGACTCCTTCAAGGCCGGCAACATTTGCAATCTCATGCGGGTCTGATACAATGGCGGTTGTGCCGTGAACCAGTAAGGCAGCAGCAAGATTATGGGGCAGGAGCATGGTGCTTTCAATATGAAGATGTCCATCAATCATACCTGGAATAATATATCTTCCACTGACGTCAATCTCTTCATTTCCGGCATATTCAGGTCCAACGCCTACAATAACCCCCTCACAAACTGCCACATCGCATCTTTGAAACACGCCTGAAAACAAATTAATCACTGACCCGTTTTTCAGGACAAGGTCTGAAACGACCTCCTTTCTTGCAGCGCGTATCCTCCTTTTTTGCAATTCTAAATCTGAGTTCATGGTTAATATATTATCGCGCTGTTCTGCCTATAACAGCCCACTGTTCAATATTGGAGGATGATGTATCAACCAAAATGTGAATGATGTTAAGGTTAGGATAAAGGATTTTAAGGTCGTCTATATCAACCTTTTCAAATCTCTTTTCATTATTCAAGTAAGCCTGTTCTGTTATGGCGTTGGATGTATATTTTTCTATGCTCCTTCTTGCGATCCGCTCAAGGCAGACATCTTTTGGGCACTGTGTTTGGTGGATGACGAGTGTCATTCCATGCCTTGCGGCTATTTCAGCAGCTCGACGCCGCAAATCCTGTGTTATAAAGGTTGCATCCAGAATAACCGCTTCTTGTCTTTTGGCCGACTCCCCTGCCCTTCTGAACATTTCATCGTAAACGATTATTCTTTTATCCATACTGGATGCGACCTTTTCATCAAAGATATCTTCATCCTTCAGGACATCAAGTCTTATCATATCAGAGCTTAATATCTTAAAGCCTTTTATTTCCGCTATCAACTGGGCTATCCCTGTTTTGCCGGATGCGGGAAGTCCACATGATATCAAGATCACTTTATTATCCAATTCCCTTTTTATAAAATCTTTAAGGGATTCTCTCATGATAACATTCATTTTCTATCATTAAGCTGATAGCTAAAAACCAATAGCTGACTGCTCATCTTATGTATGAATAAGCAAGCCCGAAATATTTTCCTGCGGTTTGTACAATTTCATCTTTTTTCTTCGCGCCGATGGCCTGATCATCCAACTGGAAGCTGTTCACCTTTCCCCTGACAAACGCCCTGTATATTTTATAAAAATTAAGGAGGGATTCCACATCACCTTCACCTGCAAGTCTCTTATAATTATTCCACAGGACATCAGAATATCTATAACCTCCATAGTATTCCAGATCCATAAGAAGGAAGGCGATATCAGCCAGTGTATCACTGTAACGAAATCTTTCATTAAACTCTATACAATCAATTATAGAGAGTTTTTCTGTAAAACAAATATGTTCCATGTGGAGATCACCATGGCAGTCCCTGATCTTGCCATCACTGATCCTCTTTGCAAAAAGCGCCTGGTTTGTCTTGTAGAAATCTGCTGTCCACTTGTTTATGGCGTCAAACTCATTTTGTTTGATTGTAATACCAATGTATTTCCTTACCTGGTCGAAATTTTCATCTGTGTTTACCTTAAAGCTCTCGGACTTGCCGAATTGATCTATCTGAGGGTTTCTTTCAGCATTTCGGTGAAAACCGGCCAATACCCTGGCTATTTCTTCAATATGCTCATTGGTCAATTCACCCCTGCTGAAGACGGATTTCATCAGCCTTTCATCCGGGATGCGTCTCATCTTTACAGCATATTCCACCACATCTCCATTTCCTGATTTAAGCGTATGCCTGCGACCATCAAACAGTACAGGCAAGACCCCAAGATAGATGTCCTGAGAAAGCCTTTTATTTAATTCCACTTCCCGATTGCAATAAAACAGTCTCTTTTCGAGTGTTGAAAAATCAAGGAAGCCAAAATTGACAGGCTTTTTGATCTTATAAACAAACTCATCGGCTATAATGACATTAGAGATATGGGTTTGTACCAATGATGTCTTTGTAGTCATATCTGGTAATGATGAAGGATCTTGCAGGTCATCAACAATAGAGTTCATAAGTAGAATCATTCAATAGTTAATTAATTTATTTAATGTTTAACTTTATTAAAAATCAATATCTATTTAATTTGAAAATTGAATTGAACTGCAACATAAGCCGGTACCTCGACTGTTCCTATTGATACAGGTTGCTGATGACAGTCTGAACCACCAGTGACTATGAGGCCGTTATGTTTGGCAAATCGCTCATATGCTGCAGCTGTTTGCATGTCATGATTCGGGTGCCAGCACTCGATGCCGTCCAGATAGGGCAGCATTTTATCTCTGATTATCTGTTGTTGTTCATTGATGCTTTTCGTAAAGGCGGCCAGAGATGTCCCCTTGATATTATTAGGATGGGCGAAGACCAGTTTGCCTCCGGCTGACCTGATCAGTTCCGATGCCTCTTCCAGTGAAACAGGCATCTTTGGAACGTTACACTTAACGAGGTATCTGTCAAAGGCGGTCTGTCTGTCGGGAACGATCCCCTTTGTCACCATGTAGTTGGCAATGTGGGGTCGGCCAAAGGATCCGTCCACCGTCTCCTCAATTGCAGCCAAGTCTTTATGGGTGAATGGTTCGATATGGTTGGTTATCAACTCATGGTTGATCTTTTCCAGAATCTGCTCGGCCCTCTTTTTCCTGAAATTCCTCAGTTCATGGAGCTTTCTGTTTAAGGCTTGGTTATAAATGTCATACTGGTATCCAAGCATATCAAGGGATATCGGCCTTGAATTCAGATATTGAGGGTGAGAAAAAGAGATATTTAATTCAACTCCTGTAAGATATGCAATACCATGCTCAAAGGCCAATTCACGTGCTGTTTCCTGGCAGTCAATAGAATCATGGTCTGTAATGGAAATTAAAGAAATCTGTCTGCTGACGGCCTCGTTAAAGATTTCCATCAAAGGCATCTTTCCATCTGAACAGTCTCTGGAATGAATGTGCAGGTCAATTTTCATGTAAAATGATCTTCTACCCCCAATTCAACATTAAACATTCAAAATTCAACACTAGGTTCTATTCCCATTCAATGGTGCTTGGCGGTTTGGAAGATATGTCATATACAACACGGTTAACGCCCTTGACAGTGTTGATGATCCTGTTGGAGATCCTTCCTAGAACATCATATGGAAGCTTGGACCAGTCCGCAGTCATCGCATCCAGACTGTCAACCACCCTGACAGCGATCACATTATCATATGTCCTTTCATCACCCATTACGCCAACTGTTCGCACCGGGAGAAGAACAGCAAAAGACTGCCAAACCTTTTCGTAAAATCCGGCCTTTGTTATTTCATCCAACACAATGACATCAGAATTTCTCAATATCTCGAGTCTATCCGGGGTGACCTCCCCTAAGATCCTCACCGCCAGACCAGGACCTGGAAAAGGTTGCCTCATCACCAGTTCTTGTGGCAACCCCAATTGTCTGCCGACCTCTCTGACCTCATCTTTAAAAAGCTCTCTAAGGGGTTCAATCAGTTCAAGCTTCATCACCTCAGGCAGTCCACCGACATTGTGGTGGCTTTTTATGGTTGCAGAAGGACCTTTAAAGGAGACACTTTCGATTACGTCCGGATACAATGTTCCCTGTGCAAGGTATTTTGCCTTACCCAATACCTTCGCCTTCGATTCAAAGACAGAAATAAACTCTCTTCCTATTATTTTTCTTTTTTCCTCCGGATCTGTAACACCCTTTAAGCGCTTCAAAAAATGCTCTGCTGCATCAACGAGGTGCAAATCCATTCCGTAGTGATTCCTAAAAACTTCCATAACCTCCAGGGCCTCACCCTTCCTCAGCAGACCATTGTCAACAAGGATGCAGGAAAGCCTGTCTTTAATTGCCCTGTGTAATAGTACGGCGGTTACAGATGAGTCCACTCCTCCTGACAGTCCGCAGATCACCCTTTCATTTCCAATGGTTTCTCTCATGGAACGAATAGTCCTCTCTATAAAGGATGACATTGTCCATGTCGGCTCACACCCGCATATCCTGAATAGAAAATTTCTCAAGATTTTCGTACCGTCTGGGGTGTGTGCGACTTCAGGATGAAACTGTACCCCAAAAAATCGCTTTGAACTGTCAACCATCGCTGCCACAGGGCAGTTTTTGCTGCTGGCCAGGGCAACAAATCCATTTGGCATGCGGTCAATCCTGTCGCCGTGGCTCATCCACACTGTATATCTCTTATTGCCTTCAAGTCCTTTAAAAATAGCTTCATCCGCATTGACGCGGATTTTTGTATTCCCATACTCACGTTCCGCTGCCTTTTCAACTATCCCTCCAAGGGCATGGGTAATGAACTGCATGCCATAGCATATCCCCAAAATCGGCACTCCAAGGTTAAATATCCCTTTGTCCGCCATTGGCGCATCCTTATCATATATGCTGGCAGGACCACCTGAAAGTACAATGCCCTTGGCGCCGAATGCCTTTATCTTTTTGATACCCATATTGCACGGATGGATCTCACAATAGACATTCGCTTCGCGGACCCTCCTTGCAATCAGTTGAGTATATTGCGAACCAAAATCCAGAATAAGAAGCTTTTGTCTGTAAAGATTGGTTTTCATTACATGCTATTCCAGACGATAGTTAGGTGCTTCCTTTATAATGATCACATCATGCACATGACTCTCCCTTAACCCGGCAGGGGAGACATGAATAAAATCGGGCTTGTTCTTTAATTCATTAATATCAGCACATCCCAGATAACCCATTCCTGATTTCAATCCTCCTACGAGCTGATAAATCGTATCGGACAATTGACCGCGATATGGAACCCTTCCCACAATACCCTCCGGGACAAGCTTTTCATCTTTGGTGGTGCCTTCCTGAAAATACCTGTCCTTGCTACCCTCGGCCATGGCCTCCATAGAACCCATGCCCCTGTAAACCTTATAGGTCCTGCCCTGGAAGAGGATGGTCTCACCCGGGCTCTCTTCAGTACCTGCAAACAATCCTCCGATCATTACTGAATCAGCGCCCCCGGCTAAGGCCTTGGTAACATCGCCCGAATATTTGATCCCACCATCAGCAATAATGGGGATGTCGGCCTTCATCGCCTCTTTTGCGCAGTCCATAATCGCCGTCATCTGAGGGACACCCACTCCTGCAACTATCCGCGTAGTACATATTGATCCGGGGCCGACACCAACCTTGACGGCATCCACTCCTGCATTGATAAGCGCTCTGGTTCCTTTTTGAGTGGCCACATTCCCTGCAATAAGTTCAAGCGAGGGAAATTTTTTCCTCACGTCTTTTACGGCCTGGATAACCTTGTCCGAATGACCATGGGCCGTGTCTATTACTATAACATCCACTAAAGCGGAGACCAGGCTTGAAATCCTGTCTTCCATGTCCTGGCCAATGCCGACAGCGGCCCCGACCCTCAGACGACCAAAGGCGTCTTTACATGAATCCGGGTACTTCTTTATTTTTTCAATGTCTTTTATTGTGATAAGGCCCTGTAATTTACCCTGGTTGTCTACAACCAGCAGTTTTTCAATTCGTCTCTTGTGGAGGATCGCCTTTGATTCCTCCAGTGTAATACCGACCTGTGCGGTGACAAGATCATCCTTTGTCATTACATCGGCCACCTTCTGATCAAGGTTTGTCTCAAATCTCAGGTCGCGATTGGTGATGATCCCCACCAGATTTCCATCCTTTACCACCGGTACGCCGGATATACTGAATTTTTCCATGATCTCCAGGACCTTGTATATTTTCTGGTCCGGCTCTATGGTAATGGGATCAACTATCATGCCGCTTTCTGATTTCTTGACCTTCTCCACCTGAATTGCCTGCTGCTCAATGCTCATATTCTTGTGGATGAACCCCAGCCCCCCCTGCCGGGCCAGGGTAATGGCGGTGGCATATTCTGTAACGGTATCCATTGCAGCGCTGACGATGGGAATATTCAGTTTGATGTTTCTTGATAATCTGGTTTTCACATTAACCTGACTCGGCAAAACAGATGTCTCTGCAGGAACCAGTATCAGATCATCAAAGGTGTAAGCCATTCGGATGTTATCTCTTTCCATTGTGTCCTCCATCAATATAACCAAGCAGGATACCTTCCAACAGGTCTGACATACTTACTTTCAATTGAACTGATTTAAAAAAATCAAGGATGTTTATTACTACAAGTGCACCTGCAACTATAACCCCTGCCCTGCCCTCGTCCAGCCCCGGCATCTTCAGCCTCTTATCAAGGTTTATTTTTCTCACTGTATCAAAGGCATCTTTAATCTGGCGGGACGTAAGCGCCAAGCCATTGATACGTTCAGGATTAACCTCTTGCTCAGAAAATCCCTGAATCATCATGGCAAGGGTCGTAACTGTTCCTCCCGTACCTATAACAAGAAGATTTTTCCAATCATCACCGGCAGGCAGACCCTCATTCAGGGTTTGACAAACGTAGTCTGTCAGGGACTTGATTTCCGGATCGTCAGGCGGATCTGAGTTAAGATACCCGTTGGTCAGAACAGCAGCGCCCAAAGGCAAGGATTTGACTGTTGTTGTCTTGTCGCACCCAAAGAAAAATTCCGTACTCCCCCCGCCAAGATCAAATATCATAAAAGGCACTGATTCAACACTGAGGGCATTAAGTGCTCCTTTTGCAGTAAGTTGAGCCTCTTCATCCCCTGAAACCGGCCTGATACTGATGCCGGTATCTTCATATATCCGGCCAAGAAATTCATCCCTGTTCCGTGCCTGTCTTATTACACCTGTACCAATAGCTTCTATTGAGTCAACTTTATATGTCTTGATTACCCCCAAAAAATTATTGAGAACTCCCAGAGTATGTGTCAGGGCTTCCGGTCCGAGCACATTTTTAACATTTTTACTAATATATTCAGCAAGATAAATATATTCCCTTCGCCTTTCAATCGCTCTTATAGCCTCCCCGGCAATGGGATCAGAGGCAATCAAGAGCCTTGCCGTATGGCTACCTAAGTCTATTGAGGCCCTGAGTTTACTCATAATAAAATTTTTATATTTATCAGAGTCGGTTATGGTTTTCAAGAAACAAAAAAGAACTTTTTTTTAGACAAATCAAAAGACTTCCATTTTAAAACAACCTTGACAGAGAATCGCTATTTTCTATACAACGGCCTGCATAAAGGCATTCATCTAAAAGCCGGAAGGCATGTTATGAATTTCAGTCAAAACAAGGGCTACTATCCCTCTGTGCTCGATCACAAACCAGGATTTTTTTTGGGCACGCTTCTTTATAGCCTCTTTAAAAATGTCCAATTTGCCCAAGACATGTCTGACACCTTAAGGCAGCTTCATCGCCAGGGGACAGTGGTATATGCAATAAAGTTTCGCGGTCACTTTGATTATCTCCTCTACCATTACAGATTTCGTATCAGCAGGCTCCCATACCCCAGGATCGCATTCAACATGAACATGTCTTGGTTTCTTCCCCTGACATATCTTTTAAGGGTCTTGAAATTCCAGGTTTCATATATTCTTAAAAAACGTCAGATTCCTGATCCTTTTGAAAACGGTTTTTTTAGTGAGGCTATTCAGGCCGGCACGTCAGCCCTGATGTGTCTGGTGGATCCCAAGGGTTTTATCCAGCATTTCATCCACGCCAAAAAAGACCCCCTGCAATTTCTGATCGAAACCCAAAAAAGGATGGAGAAGCCCATATTTATTGTCCCCCAGCTTATCATCTACAAAAAGACACCTGAAAAGGCCGAGCCAAATCTGGCTGACATATTCTTCGGATTCAAAGACAATCCCGGGATTATCAGAAAAGTCGCGCTATTCTTCAGACATAACCGCAAGGCTTTCATTGATTTTGGAAATCCCGTGAACCTGAAATCCTATCTTGAAGGGCGAACATTAGAGCGGCCGATGGAAGAAATGTCTACTGAAATACGCCAAATGCTGGTTGAGGCCATTGACATCCAGAAGAGGGTAATCATCGGGCCGGTGATGAAAACCAGGCAGCAGTTGAAGGAAATAGTACTTAAAGACAATGATGTCAGACAGGCTATTGAAAAAACGGCGCTTAGAAACAAACAGGATCTTAAGGACATAAGAAAACAGGCTGACCGGATCTTTGATGAAATTGCAGCGGATTTCAATATTACCTATGTACAGTTCTTTCACCTGGTGCTCACTCGGCTCTGGAAGAAAATTTATCAGGGAATTGATGTAGACCATGCAGGATTGGCTGTTGTAAGGCAATGGGCCGGAAGGGGCTCAATGATCTATGTCCCCTCGCATAAGAGTCATATTGACTATCTGGTGCTCAACTATATTTTGTTTGAACATCACATGCACATCCCAAGGATAGCAGCTGGCCAGAATCTGGCTTTCTGGCCTATGGGTTATATTTTTAAAAAATGTGGGGCATTCTTTATCCGCCGGACTTTTAAAGGTCTAAGCCTGTATCCCAGGATCTTCAGCAGGTATATTAAGCAACTTATCCGGGAAGGACACCCGCTGGAGTTTTTCATAGAAGGCGGCAGGAGCAGGAGTGGAAAGCTGGTGCTTCCTAAAACCGGTTTTCTATCCATCCTCATACAGGCCTTTGAGGAGGGCTTTGCTGATGACATGATGTTTATCCCGGTGTCTATAAGTTACGACAGGATATTGGAAGAGAAGTCTTATGAAAAGGAACTTGCCGGAGAGAAGAAGCAGAATGAAAACATTAAACAGATTTTAAACGCCAGGAGGTTTTTAAAACGAAAACATGGAAAGATATATATTCGTTTTGCCCAGCCAGTCTCCCTCAGGCAATATCTGGCACAGAAGTCTATCTTACCACATGCCGCTGTTCAGCCTTTGGCGGTTGATCTTATAAAGTCTATAAATAGAGTGGCCATTGTAACCCCGCCCGCACTGATAGCATCCGCCTTGCTCGCCAGTCACCGCCGAGGGTTTCAGATCCGGGAACTTCTTGTCACTGTGAATATTCTCTATAATTTCATCAGCAATGAAAATATACCAATGGCGGACTCCCTTAAAAATCTTGAACAGACTGTGACTGAAACACTATCAGTGCTGTTCGGCAGGAAGTTAATTGACAGAATTGAGGACATTGACGGAAAAGAGGCCATATACTACCTGCAGGAAGAAAAGAAAAGGGAGCTTGAATATTACAAGAACAGTATAATCCATTTTTTTATATTAAACTCTTTTGCAGCGGTCGGCCTGCTTGCAACAAGAGATGAGATAAAATCTCGCACTGCGGTGTTTGAAGATTACATCTTTTTGAAAAACCTTTTTAAAAATGAATTTGTATATGATAACGACAAAACAATCGAGGAAGAATATGATAAAGTCATACACTATTTTTATCAATCTTCCTATGTTTCATACACCAACGATAGTGACGGTTATCAATTGACCAGGGTGGGTTATGATCACCTGCCGGTGTGGGCCGGCTTTGCCAGGAGCTTTATAGAATCATACTGGATCGCTGTAAGGTCATACTTACATATGGAAAAAAGCGGCAAGAAAAAAAGCGACCTCTTCGGACGTATGTCCGAGCTTGCGCTAAAATACCACAGGCATGGGGTGATAGAGCACACCGAAGGGATCTCTGTGGCCACACTTGATAATGCCATCCGCTATATCAGGGAAAATGTCCTGGTTCAAAAGCAGTCATCGGATAAAGACAATTCTCAAGCCAATGAAAGATTAACTGCACTGGGAAGACGACTTTATGCCCTGCTGCATTTTTCTTAATATCATCGCCCGGGTGCAATTTTTAAGGGTTCAAGGGGCCGAGGATTCAAGGGTTCAAGGGTATGAAATGTACACTTTGTTCACTTGGCCCCTTGAACCCTTGACCCCTCACGTCATAGACATCAGCAAAGCCTGAAATATCTATTGAGACTCTCCGTATTATGATTTAGTATTGCCGCTGTTATTCAGTTAAATCCAGGATTCATATTTCTGAATATGGGTTTACCCCCTTGTCTGATTTTCCGGGCCACAAGCCCCATAGAGGTCCTTTTGGACAGAAGATCGTAATGACAGCTCCAGCAGATACTATATCCCACAAAACTGATAAGAAAAACTTGCTGATCTATTTGGAAGAGCAGGTGAAAGAACGCACGGCAGCGCTGGAGGCCTCCAACAGACGACTGGCTGCTTCCGAAAAGGACCTCGAAGAAAGGCTGAAATTTGAAACTATACTGGCCGAAATTTCAGCGCATTTCGTCAATTTGCCTGCCGAACACATAGATAGAGAAATTACAAAAACACAGCGTCGCGTCAGCGAGTTACTCAACTTTGATCGCTCCTCCTTATGGCAGATCTCTGATAGAGATCCTGAAAAATTATTATTGACACACATCCATCAGCCCCAAGGAAGCAGGCGGCCTCCCAGGGATATGGATGCCAGAGACTTCTTCCCGTGGTCAACCGGGAAGATCATGAAGGGAGAAATTATCATTGTTTCACGAATGGAGGACCTCCCGCCCGAAGCTAGACGGGACCGGGAGAGTTGGTCTTTGTACACCACCAAATCCAGTCTTGTTTTTCCTCTTTCTACCGGAGGTCATATTTTCGGTGCATTGAGCTTCGCAATGGTGAAAGAGGAAAGAACTTTTCAGCCATCTATCGTGAAGAGGCTCCGTCTGGTAGCGGAATTATTCGCAAGCGCCCTGGCAAGAAAAAACGCAGACTCCGCCCTTCGTGAGGCTGCCGAACGTTTGACCCTGGCGACAAATGCAGCAGGGGCGGCCCTGTGGGTTATCGAACTTGATACCCACAAGGTCTGGACTACAGAAAAAACCAGGGAGTTGTTTCAGTTGGACCAGGATAAAGAGCCAAGAGATGAAGATTTCATCAGGATGATACACCCGGGAGATCGCAGGCTGTTTAATCAGGATTTACGGCGTGCGACCTTGTCCGGAAAAGAGCTTCAAAGCGAATCAAGGATATCGTTGGCTAATGATGAAAGCCGCTGGATTCTCAGCCGGGGGCGAGGTTACTTTAAATCTAACGGAAAACCGGACCGCTTGATGGGAGTATCCGTTGACATCACTGAAAGGAAAAAAATGGAGCTGCTGCTCAAGGAACACATCCGGGAAATAGAACACCTCAAGGAGCGTCTTCATAAAGAGAACATATACCTGAAGGGGAGAATCAACCTTCTGGATGAACATTCTGAGATAATAGGGCAAAGCCACGCTATGAGGAAGGTCCTCGCCCAGGTAGAACAGGTGGCCGGGACAGACAGCACAGCCCTGATCCTCGGAGATACCGGTACAGGCAAGGAGCTGCTCGCCAGGGCAATTCATAGACTGAGCAATCGTAAGGAACGGCCTCTAGTATCCATTAACTGTGCATCTCTTCCTCCCACCCTTATAGAAAGTGAGCTGTTCGGCAGGGAGAAGGGAGCTTATACAGGTGCTTTGACCAAGATGGTTGGTCGTTTCGAGATTGCAAACGGCTCCACACTCTTTCTTGATGAGATCGGTGAAATCCCCCTTGATATACAGAGCAAGCTGCTAAGGGTCCTTGAGGAGGGCAAATTTGAGAGATTGGGATCAACAAATACCTTGCATGTTGATGTCCGTATTATCGCCGCCACCAACCGATACATAGCCAAAGAGGTGCAGGAGGGCAGCTTCAGGAAAGATCTGTTCTATCGTCTGAATGTCTTTCCCATTGTAATCCCGCCCCTGCGTGATCGTCGCGAAGATATCCCTCTCATGGTCTGGAGCTTTGTCAGGGAGTTTCAGAAGAGGATGGGAAAGACGATCGAATACATTTCAAAGCAGGACATGGACGCCCTTCAATCCTATTCGTGGCCGGGAAACGTCAGGGAGCTTAGAAACGTAATTGAGCGCGCCATGATCTTGAGCAGGGACAAAACCCTGGCAGTTCATGTCCCCAGGTCTGATTCCCCGCAGGCTCCTGCTATCAGTAATCTTGAAGAAACAGAGCGGCATCACATCATGGGCGTGCTGGATAGGTGTGGATGGCGCATCGGCGGAGAGGGCGGTGCTGCTGATGTCCTTGGTTTAAAGAGATCCACCTTATATTCAAAGATGAATAAACTAGGGATCAACAGAAAATCATAGTTTATTGAAATACTAACATATTAAACTTAAGGGAATACTTTATGATAAATACCCTTTCTGACCCCACGGGGCAAATAAAACTTGCAAGTCCCTCCGGCCTTACTGTCCAGGTGAATGGCAATGGCTCGATCAGGCGAATGGATCACGGCGATATTATCCTCAATCTCTTTCCTGGAAATGAGACTGAGGGCGGGCCTGCCAATATCTATTTGCGTCGGCATGACAAAACGGTCGAGGTGGTTCCTCTGCTGTGTCAATTCGACCAAACCATTATTCAATGCGATGTGAATAGTTTCGCGGTCGGCGGTTATTGGCAAGGAATTCGATTTGAGGTATTACTGACTCTTGCTCAATCCATACCAGCCTGGTTCTGGCATGTAAAACTCGAAAACGGCGGTAGCACAGCGCAAGACCTTGACCTTATTTATACACAGGACCTGGCCCTGGCCCATTACTGGGCGGTGCGTTTAAATGAGTATTACGTCAGTCAATATGTGGACCATACACCTCTGTTTCACCGCGAAAAGGGCTGGCTCCTGGCCTCCAGGCAAAACCAGTCAATGGGGGGGCGCAATCCCTGGTGTGTAATCGGCTCATTGGGGAAAGCTACAAGCTTCGCCACTGATGCGCTACAAGTTCATGGCCTTTCGACGCGTGCCGCTGAGCCTGCTATAGGCCTCATCCAAGGCCTGCCCTGCGAGCGGCGACAGCACGAGCATTCCATGGCCTCCATCCAGGATGCACCACTTCGGCTGGAACCGGGAGAGTGCGCTTACCGGGGTTTTTTCGGGTGGTTCGAGGCAGATCATCCTCAGGCAACATCTGATGCGGATATTGCCTTTGCCGATCGGGCCATCTCCCTGCCGGAGGCATGTATAGTGGAGAAAATTAATTCAAGTAAAGGGATAAAAACCTCCGTAAGCCTGTTCAGCTCTGCCCCGCTTCTGGCTTGTCCGGATCTGTCCGAGACTGAAATAGCCGATCTTTTTGGCGCAGATCTTCGCGAGGTGGAACAGGAAGACGGATGCAAGCTTTCCTTTTTTATCGGCGAACGCGGTCATGTGGTGCTCAAGGCCAAGGAGCTTAAGGTCCTGCGTCCACATGGACATATTCTCAGAACCGGAAGCGGACTGACTCCCGATGAGGAGGCCCTGACCTCGACGGTCTGGATGGCAGGCGTATTCCACTCCATGGTTACCCAGGGCCATGTCAGCATTAACCGATTTCTGTCCACTACCCACAGTTATCTGGGGCTGTTCAGATCCCACGGCCAGAGGCTGTTTATTGAGATTGACGGCGGCTGGCAATTGCTCGATGTGCCATCAGCCTTTGAAATGACGCCTGAGTCCTGCCGATGGTTTTACCGGTATGCAGGGGGATTGATCCGGGTTGAGAGCAGGGCATTAACAGATCGCCATATCCTGCGACTATCAGTTGATATATTGTCAGGCCCCCCCTTAAGGTTTCTTATATCCAACCACGTGGCAATCAATGGCGATGACGGCTCGGAGGCCATACCGGTGCAATATGAAAAAGACGGACCGGCGGTATTTGTCCGGCCGATACCAAATTGCGACGTTGGCTGGCGTTTCCCTGAAGGAGGCTTCAGGATTGAGCCCTTGCCGGGAACCATGGTCGAGCGTATTGGCGGGGATGAAGTACTCTTTAGCGACGGCCGTTCGCGTAATCAGCCGTTCCTTTGCCTGATCACAGAACCTACCAGGACCATTGGACTCAGCATCACTGGTTGTTTGATTCCCGCCACTCAGGCACAGGGAAAATCCGCGGATCAATATTGGAGTGAAGTCACAGCAAATCTCTGCATATTTCCCCCCAGCGCAAGTCCCCGGGCACTGGGCGCAGTGCGGCTTGCGGAGATCCTGCCATGGTTCGCCCACAATGCACTCATACATTATCTGAGTCCCCGGGGACTTGAGCAATATTCCGGCGGCGGCTGGGGCACACGAGATGTCACCCAGGGTCCTGTTGAAATGCTGCTTGCCATGGGCCTTTTTGAGCCTGTGCGCGATCTTTTGATTCGCGTTTTCAAGACCCAGAACCCCGACGGCGACTGGCCTCAATGGTTTATGTTCCTTGAACGGGAACGCAACATTCGCCCTGGAGATTCTCACGGAGACATTGTGTTCTGGCCGCCCCTTGCCCTGGCCCAATATCTTCTGGCCTCGGAAGACGCATCTATACTTGATGAGTTAGTGCCGTTCTTTCATGCCGAAGGCGATGAAAAAGCAGAGCGAGAAACGATCCTTGTGCACCTTGACCGCGCCATGTCTGTCATAAAGAACCGAAAAATCTCCGGGACTGACCTTGCTGCATACGGTCATGGCGACTGGAACGACTCTCTGCAACCGGCAGACCCGGCCATGCGCGAACGATTGTGCAGCGCCTGGACCGTAACACTGCATTACCAGACCCTGATGACCCTCAGCCGCGCCTTTGCCGAATTGGGTCTCAAGGGGCCCGCAGTGGACATGCAATCGGGAGCGGAAAAAGTCAGTGATGATTTCAAGCGTTTTCTTATCGTTGACAATGTTCTGGCAGGTTTCGGCTATTTTAATGATAATGGCAGCGTTGACTATATGCTACATCCCAAGGATTCAGCTACAGGCCTCCGTTACAGCATATTGGCGATGATCCATTCCATGATCAACGGTCTTTTTACACCGGAGCAGGCGGCCAGTCATCTTGATCTGATCAAAGCCCACCTATCGGGACCTGACGGCGCCCGTTTGTTCGACCGGCCCATGGCCTATCACGGGGGTCCTCAGAAATACTTCCAGCGTGCGGAGAGCAGCACATTCTTCGGCAGGGAGATCGGCCTGATGTATACACATGCGCATCTGCGCTATGCAGAGGCCCTGTGGCGCTATGGGGATGCAAAGGGCTTTTTGGCTGCACTCTGTAAGGCCAACCCCATCGGCATCCGCGGCATGGTCCCCTCTGCAACAATGCGTCAGTCCAACTGTTATTACTCAAGTTCGGACGCTGCGTTCCGTGACCGTTACGAGGCCTATGAACAATATGATCGGGCAATTCGCGGCGAGGTCCCATTGGATGGCGGATGGAGAATATATTCAAGCGGTGCGGGGATCTTCCTGGGCCTGATCATGAGATGTTTCCTCGGGTTGCATCAGGGACAATCAAAATTAACAATTGACCCGGTAATGCCGGAGGATTTGGATGGACTTAGGGCGAAGTTGAATCTGTCAGGCCGGACATTCGAGGTCACTTACCGCATCGAGGGCCACGGCTGTGGTCCTACGACCATAACCCTGAATGGATTCAACCTGCCATTCACCAGGGGTGATAATCCATATCGCCAAGGCTCTGCACAGGTGCCCATGGCTACGGTCCGAGAATGCCTTGTTGATAATTTGAATCTATTGACCATATGGATCGGCTGAAAATGAATAAACCAAATGCCGACCTTGGGGCGATTTATCCGGGCAATTAAAAGGTTTGCCAATTCAGAGTTTGGAGGTAAGGCCAAATGGATGTTTGCAGGCCTTATTACACTGCTGTTCGCTATTAACGGCCTTAATGTTGTCAACAATTACGTTGGCCGCGATTTCATGACGGCAATTGCCCAACGTAACAAGGCTGAATTTATCCGGCAGGCCCTTTTTTATATCGGCGTATTCGGGGTCTCCACCCTGGTCTCTGTCATCTACCGATTCACAGAGGAACGCCTGGGCCTTCTCTGGCGGGAATTTATCACCAGACGGTCCATAATGATGTATCTCGATCAGGGCACTTTTTACCGACTGGAGTCAAAAGGGGGATTGGCAAATCCGGATCAGAGAATTGCAGAAGATGTAAAAACATTTACAGTGACCACCATGTCTTTTGTCCTCATGCTGCTCAATAGCACGTTTACAATGCTCGCCTTTTCCGGTGTGCTGTGGTCCATCAGCCCCGTGCTCTTCGGAGTTGCAGTAGGATATGCAGCATTGGGTTCATATCTTACGATCGTTCTTGGAAAGCCTCTGATCCGATTAAATTATGATCAGCTCGACAAGGAAGCGGATTTTCGTTCAGCTCTGATTCACGTTAGAGAAAATGCCGAATCCGTGGTTTTAGCGCGTCGTGAAGGGCGATTGAAAGCAAGGCTGCTGAGCAGACTCGGCGAATTGCTCTCCAATATGCGTAGAATAACGTCCATCAACCGCAATTTGGGGTTTTTCACCACAGGCTACAACTGGATGATTCAGATCATCCCTGCTCTGATAGTGGCCCCGGCCTTTATCAGAGGAGAGATCGAATTCGGAGTAATAACTCAGTCGGCATCGGCCTTTATGCTCCTTGTAGGCGCATTTTCACTGATCATTACACAGTTTCAGTCCATCTCAAACTTCACCGCCGTGGTTCTCAGGCTTGATTCCCTGATCGAGGCTGTAGAAAAAGGCCCATCATTGGCAGACAACGGCATCGAGATCATCAATGAAGAAGGCCGCGTGGCATTTGATCATCTGACATTGGTCTCGCCTCAGGACGGCGAGATACTGATTAAGGACCTGACACTATCCATCCCCAAGGGGACACGAGTCCTTATCTCGGGGTCAAATGATGCAGGAAAAGTGGCCCTGTTCAAGGCGACAGCAGGTCTTGCCGTAAGCGGCCAGGGCCGAATCATCCGGCCGACCGGGGATGCTTTGCACTTTATGGCCGAGCGTCCTTACCTGCCCCCAGGGACACTGAGGGAGGTGCTTGTACGAACAGCTCTTGATGAAAAAATTTCAAACGACAGCCTCACAGATCTGCTCAAGGAGTTGAATCTCGAAGCGATACAGGCCAGGGCAAACGGGATGGATACGGACCAGGACTGGGAAACCATACTCTCGCTGGGTGAGCAGCAACTCCTTGCCTTTATTCATCTCTTTATGGATTCGCCCGGTTTCATATTCCTGGACCGCCCTGCCACTGCCTTGCGTCCAGAGCAGGTGCGAAAAATTCTCAATCTCCTTTCAAAGCATTCCATCACTTACCTCGCAATCGGTAAAGCAGATCATGAGATTGAACTCTATGACGCAGTTCTGGAAATCAACGAACAGGGCCAATGGGCCTGGAGGCAAATTAAGGACGAAAGGAAAATCCCATGAGAAGTGAACTCCTGGATGACTTCCAAGATTTATCCGGTTGGCAGGCAATCGCATCGGGACTTGCGCAACTTAACATCACACAGGAAGAATGGGCCAATGTTAAGGCCATGAGGCTGGATTTTGATTTTAAGGGCGGCGGCGGTTTTGTGGTCGCACGCAAACAATTTTCCATGACCCTTCCGGAAAGCTACACCTTTTCTTTCGGGATCAGGGGGGCGGCCCCCGGCAATATCTTCGAGTTCAAGCTGATGGACGCCGGAGACAAGAACGTCTGGCGTTACAGGGTGGAGGCCCTGGAATTTCCACAGGACCGGCAGACATTGAAAATCAAGAGCACACAGATCTCCTTTGCATGGGGCCCCTTGGGCGGAGGACCGGCAAGGGAGGTGGTCGCCATCGAATTTGTAATTGCCGCAGGCCCAGGGGGAAAAGGTACTGTCTGGTTCGACAACCTGCAATTTGAAGATCAGACCTATCGCCTCACGCCAATGGTTCAGGCCTCCTCGGCCATTGCCGGCCACGAGGCGCATCACGTTATAGATCCGACCACACCCGCCAGTTGGCGCTCTGAATCTGACGGCCCACAGCAATTGTTAATGGACTTTCAGACCCGGCGCGAATACGGGGGACTTGTGGTCCATTGGGAAAGGGGAATGAGGCCGCTGGAATTGGAAATCCAGGTCTCAGCCGATGGCGTGGAATGGAATACGGTCTGCCTTACAAAACATGGCGTGGGAGAGAAAACCTATGTTTATCTCCCAAACGCTGTCTCACGTCTTATCCGGCTCAATCTGCGCGGCTCCATGGAGGGCCGGGGGGTCGGCATAGCCGGGATCGAGATCAAACCCTTTGATTTTTCCCGTTCAATCAACGCCTTCTTTGAAGGCATAGCAAAGGAATCGGCAAATGGGTTTTACCCCAAGTATCTCTATGGGGAACAGACCTACTGGACCCCTGTGGGCACAGGAGAGGATGTCACCCAAGCACTTTTCAACGAAGAAGGCATGGTGGAGGTGGACAAGGGCGCATTTTCCATTGAGCCTTTTATCTATGTAGATGATCGTCTGGTCACCTGGGCGGATGTTATGCTCAGCCAGGAGCTGAAGGACGGATACCTGCCGATTCCTTCCTCTTTTTGGCAGGCAGATGATCTGAAGTTGACAATCACGGCCTTTGCTGTTGGTAACTCAGGAGAGTCAACACTATTTATCCGCTACAGGCTGGAAAATACCTCGGCCCGATCAAGGTCTATAAAGTTTTTTGCCGCCCTTCGACCATTTCAGGTAACACCCACCTGGCAGAACTGGAATGATTTTGGCGGCGTGAGCAGGATAACGAATTTAGAACAACGGACTGAAGGCGTCTGGGTCAATGGGACCAGACAGGTTATTCCACTGACAGCGCCCGGCCGATTCGGCGCAGCAAGCTTTGTCCAGGGTCCGATCACTGAGTTTCTGAAATCAGGTGACCTGCCCGGGCAAACGCATGTGAGCGATGACTTTGGCTATGCATCCGGCGCAATCTGCTATGATCTCAATCTTGAGTCCGGCTCAGAGAAAGAGATCTACATTGCAATCCCCTTCGGTCACAGGGACACTGCCGACGCGCAGATTGATCTTCATTCAAAATGGTCAGCACAGGAAGAGTTTGCTGTTGCAGTTCGAAAATGGGAAGAAAAACTGAACGCCGCTGATATTCGTCTCCCGGTTCCAGCACAGGAGGTGATTAACTGCCTTAAGACAGCAGCAGCACACATCCTGATTAATCGCGATGGTCCTGCCTTACACCCAGGGCCACGACGCTACAACCGCTCCTGGATCCGCGACGGTGTCATGATGGGGGCAACGCTGCTGCGAATGGGATGTAATACGGAATTGCGTGATTTCATCCGCTGGTATGCTGGATTTCAAACAGAGGACGGAAACCTGCCGGACTGCGCGGATCGCGATGGATGTGAATGGCTGCCTGAATATGACTGCTGGGGCCAGTTTATCTTTGGTGTTATGGAATGCTACAGGTTTACAAAAGACAAGTCATTCTTGGTCGAGATGTGGCCCGCGGTGTTGAAATCAATTTCCTTCATGGAAACTTTACGCGGTCAAAGGCTGACAGAGGCCTATCAGACACCTGAGAAGATAGCCTATTATGGCCTGTTACCCGAATCCATGAGCCACGAAGGCTACATGGCCCATCCGGTCCATGCCTATTGGGATGATTTCTGGGCCTTGCGGGGGATACAGGATGCCCGGATCATGGCCGAGATCCTTGGATATTCAGATGAATACCAGCGTCTTTCCGGCCTGGCGGAATCATTTTATGAAAATCTTTATGGCTCGATTAAAAAAACCATCCATGATCACAACCTGGATTTTGTGCCGGGCTCCGTAGAGTTTGCGGACTTTGATCCCGCCGCCACATCTGTAGCTATTTCGCTTCTGGATCAACTTCATAATTTTCCCCAACCTGCAACCGATCAGACCTTTGACAAATACATGGTAGGATTTCGCAAGCGCGCCAGAGGAGAAATTGATTGGAACAATTACAGCGCATATGAGATTCGCATAATCCCCGCGCTGATTCGTCTCGGAAGACGCCAGGAGGCACACGAGCTGCTGGATTTCTTTTTGGCCGACCGCCGCATCCCACCCTGGAACCAGTGGCCGGAGATCTCATGGCACGACCCTAAAGGCCCCAGTTTCATAGGCGACATGCCACACAGTTGGATCAGTGGGGAATATATCCTCGCAGTTCGGAGCATGTTTGTCTACGAGCGGGATGAAGACCAATCCCTTGTAATTTGCGCGGGCATACGAGAAGACTGGCTCAGTAACCCCGATGGAGTCACAGTCAAGGGGCTTCCGACATACTACGGAAAGCTTAATTATACCCTGGCCCAAGAGGCGTCCGACCGCCTGCGCCTTGTAATCAATGGCGCTCTCACCCTGCCACCCGGAAAGATCGTTATCAGACCGCCCCTTCCGCGAGCCCTTCAACAGGTCGAGATCAACGGCAAAAAAACCGGGAACTTTGACTCAGAGATTATCAGATGTGATGAGTGCCCTGCGGAGGTGGTAATGAGGTGTTGAGCTAAAATTCTTCTGATCCCGCCCGACATCCGGGGCATGGTTAGTACGCAATTCATACTAAACCCTGAACTCAGGGCGTTGTCATGTCGTGCTGACTTCCCCGGAGACTGGGCCTTATATGCCATTTCTGTTCCCCGGATCAGGTCCGGGGCAGGCTTGACTCACAGCCTTGCGCTCGGGCTTCCTTCAGACAACTTCTCGCGAAGACGCCCTTGCCTTCGGCTAGTATTTTGATTAATATGTTCAACATATTAACCGGATTCACATACAGGGGACTTTCACCCCATAAGTTCACGCCCGCGCCGGGCGTACACACTAAAATAAAATCAATTACCAACATAATGTTTGACGTTATTATCGGATTGCGTTATTATTCGGGCTATGATAAAGTCCTTTAACGGTAAAGAGACAGAGAAAATATTCAGCAGGCAAATTTCAAGAAAATTGCCACAGGACATCCAGCGTATTGCGCGGAAAAAGCTGGTAATTCTTGATGCCGTAATGGAATTGAATGATTTACGAACGCCACCAGGCAATCGATTGGAGGCATTGGAAAGAGACCGGAAAGGTCAACACAGCATACGCATTAACGACCAATGGCGGATTTGTTTTAAGTGGCGCGGTGGTGATGCTTATGATGTTGAAATAACAGATTATCATTAGGAGGTTATATGAGCAAACAACTTCCACCTATCCATCCTGGCGAAATTCTTGTGGAGGAATTTTTAGAGCCCATGGGAATCAGCCAGTATCGTTTGGCAAAAGACATAAGTGTGCCCCCAAGGCGCATAAATGAAATTGTGCATGGGAAAAGATCAATTTCTGCAGATACTGCTCTTCGGCTTGGACGTTTTTTCGGTATGTCCCCCCAGTTCTGGCTAAATCTCCAAACTCGATACGATCTAGAGATTACTGAAGATTATTTAGCGGGTAGACTTGACGACGAAGTTCATGCTCTTCATGCTCAGACGGGCTAAACTGTGTTGGAAAGCCTATAATCGGTTAAGGGGGAGATTTTAATTCCCCTCCCCACACCACCACGGCATGCGGGTCTGCATCGGGCGGTTCACGAAAATGATCAGGCCGTAGCCGGATCAAACTCATTGCCGGGCTGCACAACTAATTCTAATTTGCAATCAAAGCAGTAAAGCAATAAGAGCCTGTAACAAGTCATTCGAGTCAATAAGCGAAAGCGCAGGCTGTTTTCACTTCTGACTGACCAACTCGTTGGGATAAGAGATAGAATCACTAATCACGATTATTTCCCCTGTTATCTATTGACAAATATTAGAGTATTATATTAATATATCAGCTTAGTTGGTTGAAAATGCATTATATCCTGACATGAAGCTCATGCCCGATTGGAGGAATGTCATGAACAATAGAATCTCCATGGCAACAGGTCTTTTATTTGTTTTCATTTTTCAGACCATAATTTTTTCACCCTGTCTTGCGTCAGGGGCCGAGATAGCTGCCGGTGAGGCCCACACAGTGGGCCTGAAGTCTGACGGTACAGTGGCGGCTACCGGATCGAATGATTACGGCCAGTGCGATGTCAATGACTGGAGTGGTATTATTCATGTGGCTGCCGGCGATAATCATACCATAGGCCTGAGGGCGAACGGCACGGTGGTGGCTACGGGATTGAATGATATAGGCCAGTGCAGTGTTACCGAATGGACCGGTATCACACAGGTGGCTGCCGGCGCCAGACATACCGTGGTTCTGAAGTCCGACGGCACAGTGGGAGCTGTTGGACTGAATTATGATGGCCAGGTCGAAGTCAGTGGATGGACCGGTATTATACAGGTGTCTGCCGGCACTTATCACACCATAGGCCTGAAGTCTGATGGTACAGTGGTGGCTGTTGGAGGGGATACTCGTGATTATGGCCAGTGCGATGTCAGCGGATGGACTAATATTATACAGGTCTGTGCAGCCTATTATCATACCTTAGGCCTGAGGTCGGACGGCACAGTGGTGTGGGCTGGAAAAAATTGGTATGGCCAGTGCTATTTCCCCTTACCCCAATGGACTGGTATCACACAGGTGTCTACCAGCTATAGTCACACAGTAGGTTTGAAGTCAGACGGCACGGTGGTGGCTACCGGACAGAATAATTATGGCCAGTGCAATGTAAGTGGGTGGTCGGATATTGTTTATATCGCTACGGGCGCCGAATATACTGTAGGTCTCAGGTCAGACGGTACAGTAGTGTCTGCCGGAAGTGATAATGATGGCCGGTGGGAAGCCAAAGTGTGGTTTCTGGGTGTTGGTCCTTCTGTTGCAGCAGGCACCCAACATTCAGTGTACCTGAAGCCGGACGGCACGGTGACGGCTACCGGACGGAATGATAGTGGCCAGTGTGATTTGTCGGGATGGTCTGGTATTACACAGGTATCTGCTGGCTTTTCTTATATATTAGGCCTGAGGTCAGACGGCACGGTGGCGGCAGTCGGGTCGAATGATCGTGGCCAGTGCAACATCGGTGGATGGTTGGGTATCAGGCAAACGGCTGCCTGCCATTTTCATACTCTAGGCCTGAAGTCAGATGGCACCGTTGTGACTGTCGGATCGAATGATAATGGCCAGCGTAGTAATGTTGACGGCGTGTGGTCTGGTATCAAACAAGTGTGTGGTAGCCAGTGTCATACAGTAGGCCTGAAGTCAGACGGCACGGTAGTGGCTGTTGGATCGAATGGTTATGGCCAGTGCAATGTCAGTGGATGGACTGGCATTACGCATGTAACCGCCTACGGTCTCCATACCATAGGCCTTAAGTCAGACGGCACGGTGGTGGCTGTTGGAATGAATAATTACGGCCAGTGTGATGTCGGCAATTGGGGGGTAACATCCTCTGCCTGTGTAAGCCGGAAGTTAAAGGCAGCATCTACAGTTTGTAAGTCTTTAACGAGTTGTTTCATAAAATCAATAAAAGACCCTGCTGGTGTCAGCCTGAAAGATTGTATTGGAAAACCAATGAAAAATTTTGAGAAAGGCTGGGAAAATGCAGAGAAAGCTGCCGCAAAAAAAGATCAGGAATGTTCTTCTGCTGTTAAAGAATTGGTCTTGGAATATATTTGTTGGAAACTGGATGGTATCAAGGAGCAAATCTATTCGGGGATAGACCCTAATGATAAAAAGGCCGTTAATTTAGCTATCGCCCTTGTAAAGGCCGTAAACACGAGGTGTAGCAGTTTACTAAGCGCGGAAAGCGCATATGCAAAGAAGCCGGGTGACCCAAAAAAGGCGGAAAAAAAGACAAAAGCAAAAAGTAAAGCGGATATAAAATTCCAGAAGGCCTATGACAAGGCCCTGTCCAAGGGAGCATCATATTCCGGTCCGGCATATGATGACCTTATAACCATGATGGATAACCTGGTTAATAATGCCCGAAATGGTATTTGATAACAGTCTTGATGATCTCGTGAAAAGTCAGAAATCGCCTTTTTACTGGGTGTTAAGTTTCAGGTGTTATGTTTTAAGAGATTAAAATCAAAGAACAGTTTAAACATAAAACTTAATACTTAAAACATGAAACCTGATGAATTGGCATCAATGCTTGACTTTCGGTCCGAATATGATACTGTTTACGGACTGGAGGTAACTTAAAATGAATATTACAAATGATATCAAGCCAGTAACCTACTTAAAGTCACGGGCGGCTGATTTGCTTAATCAAATCAACGAAACCCATCGGGCCGTTATAATAACCCAAAACGGTGAGCCCAGGGCCATATTACAAGATCCTGAAAGTTACGAAAATATGCGTAATGCTATCGGCATGTTAAAACTTATTTCCCTTGGTGAAGGCGATATAAGAGAGGGACGATTCAGTTCACAGGAAGATATTTTCAATGATATCGAGAATGGACTGGAAGCAAGCCGTAAATGAGCAACAGATACCAGGTTGTATGGGCAGCAGCAGCGCAAAATGATTTAAAACAAATCATTGATTATATCGCCATTGGTAGTCCCGGTAACGCATTGCATATCCTTCAAAAAATCAAACAAAAGACATCAGATCTCTATGCCATGCCTGAACGTGGTCGAATAGTACCTGAATTAAAAGCTCAAGGAATACACATTTACAGAGAATTAATTATTGCCCCATGGCGAGTTATATACAGAATATCAGATACGACCGTATTTGTCTTGTCAGTTATTGATTCCAGACGAAATGTCGAAGACATTTTGCTCGATAGATTCTCCAAATAATAAAAGATAACCTGATCTTGATTCTCAAACCGGATTCCTTGATAAATTGTAAGGGAGAGCGGCTAATGTACTGTTAGAATGAATAATCCCATGAAGTTGGAATGTCGAAATACAAACATTTTGTCTGCATTTCGACAGATACATTTATGCCATCTTCTTTCCATTCGCCCCCCTCTTTAAATAATTTCTCATGATTTCGGTAGGTTATCTCTGATGTGATTTAGCGCACCCTGTTTGGCACAAATTTGGCTAAATATTCAGCAGGCTTTCGGATAATTCTCATCACTCCCAATTAAAAACACAAAAGGAGAAGCGCAGCAATATGGTTCTCGCAACCCTAAGAATGATGTTTCCTTCGGAAAAATTTTCAGAGGCATTGAAAATCCTCCGGACGATATCCGAACAGAGCAGGGTCCAACCGGGCTGCATAAACTCCCGGCTTTACAGAAACGGTCAGGACGAGAATGTCCTTTTGTTCGAGCAACTATGGAGTGATGAAGATAATCTGGAACATTATCTACAATCAGACGAATACAGAATGGTTCTCCTTGTGTTGGAAATGGCGATGGAAAAGCCTGAGATCAGGTTCGATACCATATTACGTTCAACCGGCATTGAAACCATAGAAAAGGCAAGAGGCAACAAAGCCGGAGTGCAATAAGGAATTGATCGCATGAGAAAAAAGGATCACATAGCAATAGGCCATCATCGCATCGGCCATTATCGTTTCCTTCTTATTGCAATCGTGTTGATGTTTGTACTTCGTCCTTTTCTGGAAGGATATACAGGAATAGGTTTTCTGACAGACGTTTTCTTCTCCCTTATTCTTCTTTCCGGGGCCTACGCCTTCAGTTATCGAGCAAGGGCCTTTATCGTAGCCGTGTCCATCGCGGTTCCCGCACTGGCACTCGAGGTGATTTCTTATTTTTACTTTTCAGAGCCGTTACAGATCATCAAAAGGATCGCTATGGCCCTGTTTTTTGCCTATATCCTTGCCATTATTCTATCACACATCTTCAGGGAGGAAGAAGTTACGGAGGACGTCATTACAGGTGCGGTCTGCGCCTATTTTATCATTGGAATCTTATGGGCCTTTGTTTTTTACTTCCTGGAGCTGGCTCATGAAGGTTCTTTTTATAATTCCAAAGGCATGCTAAATAGTGTCCATCCAATAATAAGTGATTTTTGGTTTGGTCATTGGCAACAGATATAGAAGCACAAGATATCTTCTATAACAAATTTCCGTA
>LT984854.1:1777691-1797755 GCA_900258555.1 uncultured Desulfobacterium sp.
AGCAATATTTTCAAAAGCAAGAAGGGGAGCCGATTCCTGATGATAGTCGATTTGAAATCGACCCCTCATAAAACCCCTCGACTTATAGTCGAGGGTGGTTTAGTTCTCTCATGATAGTCTTTTCATTCGTCATGCCGGGTTTGATCCGGCATCCAGAAAGCGCTGGATTCCGGCCTTCGCCGGAATGACTGTGCGTGTATAGAATTATGAGACAGTTAATAAAAACTAAAACCTGATGAATTCGACTTTTTGCGAATTCATCAATGTTAAACTCTTTTACTTTACGGGAGAAAGGATTATGCCGGTAGCTGATTATAACACATATTGCAAAATGATAGACAATGCCCTTGAAAACAAGTTCGCCTACCCTGCCATAAACGTCACATCTCTGACCACGGCAAACGGCGTTCTTAAGGGTCTGGCCGAGAGCAGGAGCGACGGGATCATCCAGGTGTCGACAGGAGGTGCGGCATTTGCCTCCGGCTTATTTGTCAAGGACATGCCTCTTGGGGCCATATCCATCGCCGAGCATGTACACAGGGTGGCAGAACGTTACCCCATTTATGTGGCCCTGCACACGGATCACTGTCAGGCCAAAGTTCTGGATAAGTATGTGATCCCCCTTGTCGAGGAGACAGAGCGGCGCCGGGCAGCCAGAAGGCCGAATCTATTCAACAGCCACATGTTCGATGGAAGTGACCTTTCCCTCAAGGACAACCTAGACATCGCGGTGAAACTGCTCGAACGCTGTCATAAGAACGAAATCATTCTTGAGGTGGAGGCAGGGGTTGTGGGCGGCACAGAAGATGGAATATCCGGAGGTGGAGGAGAAAAGCTCTACACCACACCCGAAGACATGATCGAGGTCTATCGCAGGCTTGGCAGTGTTAAAGGTGCCCGCTATCTTTTGGCAGCCACCTTCGGCAATGTCCATGGGGTTTACAAACCCGGACAGGTAAAGCTGAGGCCCAAAATCCTGAAAGAGGGACAGGAGGCAGTGGAAAAGGCCTTTGGCAAACAGGCGCGCTTTGCCCTGGTCTTTCACGGGGGATCAGGATCCACTCTTGACGAGATCCGTGAGGCGGTGGACTACGGGGTGGTCAAGATGAACATTGACACAGACACCCAGTATGCATTTACCAGGCCCATTGTAGATCACATGATGAAGAACTATGAAGGGGTGCTCAAGATCGAGGGAGACGTGGGAAACAAGGAAAAATATGATCCACGTACTTATATGAAGCTGGGAGAAGCGGCCCTGGCAGAGAGGGTCAAGCAGGCGGTAAGAGATCTCAGGGGCGAAGGAACCACACTTTTCGGCGTCAGTGGTTAAAAAGGGAAAATTTAAAAATATCTATCAAGGAGGTCTGTATGTCTACAAAAGTTGCAATAAACGGGTTCGGAAGGATTGGAAGGCTCGTTCTGGCAGCTATGGCGGAACAGGGGCTTGTCGGAAAGGAGTTCGATGTTGTCGCAGTCGTGGATATGAGCACTGATGCGAAGTATTTTGCCTACCAGTTGAAATATGATTCCGTTCACGGCCGGTTTCCAAAAAGCCTTTCTACAGATAAAAGTAACCCCTCTGTAGAGGATGACATTCTTATCGTTGACGGACACAGGATAAAATGCGTGGCAGCGGCTAAGACGCCCGATCTTCTTCCCTGGCAGGAGCTGGGTGTGGAATATGTAATCGAATCCACAGGCCTGTATACCGCTGCTGAAAAGGCGGAACTTCATTTAAAGGCGGGGGCCGGGAAAGTGATCATTACAGCGCCCGGTAAAGGGGGCGTAAAGACATTTGTCATGGGTGTTAATGAAGGGGAATATGATCCTGAAAAACATCATGTGGTTTCTAATGCATCCTGCACGACCAATGGTCTTGCCCCCATAATTCATGTACTCCTCAAGGAAGGGATCGGCATTGAAAAGGGCGGCATGACAACAATCCACTCTTACACTGCCACACAAAAGGTTGTTGACGGGCCTTCTAGAAAGACCTGGAGGGAAGGAAGGGCCGCGGCCGTTAATATCATTCCATCCAGCACCGGGGCCGCCAAGGCCCTTCATGAGGTGATACCGGAGGTAAAGGGAAAACTCGTCGGGATGGCGTTCCGTGTTCCAACACCGGACGTATCAGTCATTGATTTAACATTCCGATCTACCAGGACCAGCACCATTGAAGAGATTGACGGCCTAATGAAGAAGGCCTCCGAGACCTATTTAAAAGGCATACTCGAATACACTGATGAAGAGATCGTTTCTACAGACCTTATACACTCTAAAAGCTCTTCCATCTACGACTCCATCACTACCCTCCGAAACAATTTCAAAGGAGAGCAGGCCGGTTTCAAGATTATCACCTGGTATGATAACGAATGGAGCTATTCCAATCGTGTGGTTGACCTTCTTCGATATATGGTGTCCAGGAAGGCTTGATGACCTGAGTAATAAGGAGCAGAGATAATGTCAGATGATCCGAATTTCGATATTTCGATTATAGGTGAAGGCCGAATTCCCTCTCCCCTTAAGGGAGTCTACTTTGCGAAGGATAAGGATCGGCTTATTTTCCATTCGTGTCTAAGCGAGGTAAATGATTGTCTGGAAATCAGCAAGCCCATTCCGTCCTTTGAAAAGGCCGGGCCAAGGGAAAAGATCTACTTTGATCCATCCAAGCTCAAATGCGGCATTGTTACATGCGGAGGGCTTTGCCCGGGCCTGAACAGTGTGATTCGGGCGATAGTCCTGTGTCTTCACCATAATTACGGAGTAAGGACCGTTTACGGATTCCCTTACGGATACGAAGGTCTTACTTACCGTTACGGACACCAGCCTGTCGAATTAACTCCCGCCCTGGTGGACCGTATTCATGAGCAGGGTGGAACCATCCTGGGTTCATCCCGGGGCAATCAGGACATCAGCGAGATGGTGGACACCCTGGAGCAGATGAATATCGGTATCCTTTTCGCCATAGGCGGAGATGGGACCCTGCGCGGGGCAGGAGCAATCGCCGGGGAGATCGAAAAAAGGGGGTTGAAGACATCCGTGATCGGAATTCCAAAGACCATTGACAATGATATCTCCTATATACAGAGGTCCTTTGGTTTTGCAACTGCGGTATCTGAGGCAGGCAGGGCAATCAACTCTGCCCATACAGAAGCACAGGGAGCAAGAAACGGAATAGGGCTTGTAAAATTGATGGGCCGGGAGTCGGGATTCATCGCCACCTTCGCAGCCCTCGCATACAGCGATCTCAACTTCTGCCTCATACCGGAGGTCCCATTTACTATAGAAGGATTTTTAAAGGCCCTGGACCAGAGACTGGAAAGGAGCAGGCATGCAGTTATCGTTGTTGCTGAAGGTGCAGGTCAGGACATATTGGGGGATACCGGGCAGAGGGACGCCTCAGGCAACATTCGTTATCAGGACATAGGAATATTCCTGAAAGATAAAATACAGGCCTATTTCAAACAAAAGGCAAAGGAAATCACTCTTAAGTACATTGACCCAAGTTACACCATACGCAGTGTGCCTGCTGATGCCAATGACTCAGCCTTCTGTCTTCTCCTGGGGCAAAATGCCGTCCATGCGGGCATGGCCGGCCGGACCAATATGGTGGTGGGTTTCTGGGTAAATGAATTCACACATGTGCCGATTCAATTGGCAACATCTGCACGCAAGAAGGTTGATCCTGACGGATCGGTCTGGAACAGCGTCCTCACTGCTACGGGGCAACCCAAGGAGATGAGGTAACGCCCGAGATAACCGCTCAAGTGGGGGAATTATTTTAAACCGCAGAATATTGAATAAAGAATTTCGAAATTCCTTGTTCGATATTGGAAATTCGGTTTTAAATAACCATGAATGGTTGATGAAAGCAAGTCGTGACAGGGGGAATGAGCATGGCTTTACCCAATCATAAGACTAAAATCGTTTGCACTATCGGACCTGCCTCGGAGTCAGTTCCTGTGATGGAGCAGATGATCGAAGCAGGCATGAACATTGCCAGATTGAACTTCTCTCACGGTGACTTCGCAGCTCACAAGAGGGTTATTGAAAATCTCAGGGCCGCTTCCGCCGCTGTAGGACGGCGCATTGCGATCATGGCGGATCTTTCAGGGCCAAAGATGCGCATCGGCAGGATTGATCCGGAGCCCATCGAGCTCAGGTCCGGAGATCATTTCACACTAACCACCGAGGACATCGTGGGGGACAAAACACGCGTCTCTGTCTCCTTTAAGTCACTTCCCTCGGCTGTTAAAAAGGGGGATACGCTTTTCCTCAATGATGGCTATATCCAGGTCGAAGTCATCGCAGTGACAGGCGATGACGTGCTCTGCTCCGTCTTAGTCGGCGGGGAACTCAGATCGCGCAAGGGGCTTAACCTTCCCGGCATTGATCTGGGGATCAGCGCTTTTACTGAAAGGGACCAGGAATGTCTCAATTTCGCACTTGAAAACGGCGTGGATGCAGTAAGTCAGTCTTTCGTTGAAGGGCCGGCGGACATTGAGGCTGTCAGAAATGCATCAGCGGAGCTTGGGTATCGCCCATTCATCATTGCCAAGATAGAACGCTCGGGAGCGCTTAAAAACATTGAGGCAATCATAGACGCGGCAGATGGGATCATGATTGCCCGCGGCGATCTCGGTGTCGAGGTCCCTATTGAACAGATCGCAGTCATACAAAAATATCTTACGCGTCAGGCAAATATGCGCGCAAAACCAGTGATCACTGCAACACAGATGCTTGAATCCATGACGGACAATCGGCGCCCCACAAGGGCCGAGGCAACGGACGTCTCAAACGCAATCCTTGACGGGACCGACTGTGTCATGCTCTCAGCAGAATCTGCCATGGGAAGATATCCAGTTGATGCAGTTGCGATGCTTGCAAAGATTGCAGCCTCTGTGGAGGAGGGTCGTCCCCACGTTACAGTAAGGGAGTTGTATCGTGAAGTTGATCTCACCGGGAAGATCCAGCCCGAACATTTAGTCGCCATTGGTGTAGAGGCAGGTATTGAGTATGTGTCACCTGCGGCAGTATTCGTGCCGACCCATAGCGGCGCCACAGCAAGGAGTATTGCCAGATTCAGGTTCCCTGTCTGGACCGTGGCGATCAGCTCACAGGAATCCACCTGCCGGCAGCTTCAGTTCTCGTCTGGAGTCTATCCTGTGCATGAGACGGATCACCCGGAACATTGGAACGATTTTGTGCGTGACTGGCTGAGCAAATATGACCTGTTTGAAAATTTAGCCATTCTTACTGAAGGGCCTTCTACAAAATACCCGGAAGCAAATCATCGCATAGAGATTATTGATCTTAATCGCGGGTCTTAAAGGGAATTAGGAGGTGAAATATGCTCAACTGGTTATTGATTTTTGTCCCCATCGCAGTCGCTTTGGAACATTTTGCACCTCAACGCTATTTACTTGTATTCTTGGCCTCTGCCCTTGCTATTCTACCTCTGGCCGGCTGGATGAGCCGCGCTACCGAGCATCTGGCGGAAAAAACCGGCGAGGGTGTTGGGGGCTTGCTCAACGCTACTTTCGGTAATGCGGCGGAGCTGATTATCGCACTTGCGGCATTACGCGCCGGGCTGCACGATGTTGTAAAGGCCTCACTTGCCGGTTCCATTGTCGGCAATATTCTGCTGGTGCTGGGCGCCTCCATGTTCGCCGGCGGTTTGGGCCGCTCAGAGCAGCACTTCAATGAATCAGGGGCCCGCTCACAAGCCACATTACTCACCCTGGCCGCCATCGCACTGATTATACCTGCTGTTTACAGCAAATTATTAGGCGTCAATTTTCCCGAAGGGCTGGGTTCTTTAAGCGTTTCCATAGCAGTTGTGTTACTGGTTGTGTATGCGCTGTTTTTGGTGTTTTCACTTGTCACGCACAGGACATTGTTTATGGGCTCCCTTGAAATTGAAGACCAAAAAGAGCCATCCATTCCCTGGCCTGTGAGTAAGGCGGTTTTAATACTAGGCGCTTCAACGGCCGCTATTGCATGGGTCAGCGAAATATTGGTCGGAGCCATTGAACCGACCGCGCATGACTTTGGACTGAGCAATACCTTTGTGGGGGTCTTTATCGTCGCCATTTTGGGTAATGCCGCTGAACACGCCAGCGCTGTTTCCGCAGCCATGAAAAACCGCATGGATCTATCTCTTTCAATTGCGATTGGCTCAAGTGTGCAGGTAGCCCTCTTTGTGGCACCGGTTTTGGTACTTGCCAGTTTATTAGTGGGGCCTAAGCCAATGAATTTGGTATTTTCCGGCGGTCTGATATTAGCGGTTCTACTCTCGGTTCTAATCACCGGACAGGTGGCAGGCGATGGTCGCTCTGATTGGTTAAAAGGAGTGCAACTTCTGGCTGTGTATTTGATTCTAGGTCTGGCCTTCTTTTTTGTACCGGGCGCTCCTGCGCCGTAACCCCAAAATTACCCTCTGGATTATGCGATTGACCTTTAGTGACAGAGAAAGGGTGTGAGGTGTCCTGATGAAAACAAAAACAATGAGTAGCATCAAAAAGAAAGATACAGGCAAGAAATCCACTGCCAGGGTCGCAGTTCAGCCCGAGGAAAACAGAGACATTAGCAGGGCCTTTCTTCATCATCTCTACTTTACACAGGGAAGAACCATCGAGATGGCGACCACTAACGATCTCTATATGGCCCTTGCCCAAACGGTTCGCGATCAGTTGCTGGAACGCTGGCTTCACACTGTGCAAAACTACAACAAACCGGATGTGCGAATTGTCAGCTATCTTTCAGCGGAATTTCTCATGGGACCGCACCTGGAAAACAATCTGATTAATCTGGGGATCTATGATCAGGCGCGCCTGGCCATGGAAGATCTTGGCCTGGATTTCAACAATATTATTGAACAGGAAGAAGAACCGGGGCTTGGTAACGGCGGTCTGGGGAGGCTTGCCGCCTGTTATCTGGACAGTCTCGCCACGCTTGAAATTCCGGCAGTGGGTTATGGCATCCGTTATGAATTCGGAATCTTTGATCAGGTCATCAGGGACGGCTGGCAGATAGAGATTACCGATCAGTGGCTCCGCCCGGGTAATCCGTGGGAGATACACAGGCCGGATCTCTCCTATAATGTAAAACTCGTCGGACATACCGAGTCCTATTATGATGAAAAAGGGCGTTATTGCGTAAGATGGATTCCAGGTCGCGAGATAAAGGGAATCGCCTATGATACGCCTATTGCCGGATACAGGGTCAACACCTGCAATACTCTGCGCCTGTGGAAGGCCGAGGCCATTGAGTCTTTCGACTTTCAGGATTTTAATGTCGGTGATTACTACGGTGCAGTCAATGAAAAGGTAGTCTCTGAAACCGTTACAAAGGTACTCTACCCCAATGATGAACCGGAGGCAGGTAAGAGACTCCGGCTCGCACAGCAGTACTTCTTTGTTTCCTGCTCCCTCCAGGACATGATGCGGTTTCACTTATTATTGGGAGGCGCCCCCGAAACATTTCACGAAAAAATTGCCATACAGTTAAACGACACCCATCCCTCGATCGCAGTGGCCGAACTGATGAGGCTTCTGGTGGATGAATATCACATCGAATGGGATAAGGCATGGCAGGTGACCAGAAACACATTCGGTTATACAAACCATACCCTGCTTCCGGAGGCCCTTGAAAAATGGCCCTTGACCTTATTTGGAGGCCTTCTGCCCAGACATCTGGAAATCATTTATGAAATCAACAAAAACTTTTTGGATGATGTTCGTTTGAAATACCCTGGAGACGATTACCTGATAAGCCGTTTGTCACTGATTGATGAGCATGGTGAAAGATATGTCCGTATGGCCCATTTGGCAAGCGTAGGCAGTCACGCGATTAACGGGGTTGCGGAGCTCCACAGTGATCTACTCAAGAAAGACGTCCTCAGGGATTTCTACGAATTAATGCCGGAAAATTTCTTAAACGTGACAAATGGTGTTACCCCCAGGCGCTTCCTCGTTGTCAGTAACCCCAAGCTGAGCGCCCTGATCAGCAGCAGAATCGGCGAAGCCTGGATCACCAATCTACAGGAGCTAAGAGGCCTCGAATCCTTTGCTGCCGACCCGCTATTCCAAAAAGAGTGGCAAATGATTAAAAGGGAAAATAAACAGGTCCTGGCAGACCTTATTCAAAAACGCACAGGGATCGCTGTTGAGCCGGACTCCCTTTTCGATATCCAGGCAAAACGCATTCATGAGTACAAGCGCCAACATTTAAACGTCCTTCACATAATCACCCTCTACAACCGTATAAAGAATAACTCCAAGAAGAAAGTTGTCCCACGGACCTTTATCTTCGGAGGGAAGGCCGCCCCCGGTTATTTTATGGCGAAGCTGATGATAAGGCTGATCAATGGCGTTGGAGAAGTGATCAACAATGATCCTGATGTTGCAGGCCGCCTGAAGGTGGTATTTTTTCCTGACTTCAATGTAAAGAACGCCAGATACATTTATCCGGCAGCCGACCTGTCTGAGCAGATTTCAACCGCAGGTAAAGAGGCATCAGGAACAGGAAATATGAAATTCTCCCTGAATGGGGCACTTACCATAGGAACCCTTGATGGCGCCAACATTGAAATCCGTGAAGAGGTGGGCGCTGATAACTTCTTTCTCTTCGGCCTGACTGCGGAGCAGGTCTATAAAACTAAGGCCAAAGGCTACAACCCGAAACAGTATTACGGTTCTGATTCAGATCTCCGGGAGACTATTGACCAGATCTCTTCAGGGACATTTTCACGTGGAGACAGAAACCTCTTTAAACCCCTGGTGGATTCCTTGCTTTATGGAGACCCATATATGTTGTTTGCAGACTATCGCGCATATTTGGACAGTCAGGAACAGGTGAGCACTATGTACAGGGATAGAGCCAAGTGGACGCGGATGGCGATCCTTAATGTGGCAAGGATGGGAAAGTTTTCCTCTGACCGCTCCATAAAAGATTACTGCGACAAGATCTGGGATGTGCACCCTTTCATGGTAGAACTGGGGAAGTATAAGATCTAGGGTTCTAGGGGTCAAGGGTTCAAGTGAAAATGTGAACTGATGTATATTTTCCGGTATTGTAAGAATACAAGAGGTGCTGTTATGAAAGTCGGCATTGTTGGTTGCGGGTTTGTAGGCAGTTCAGGCGCCTATGCTATGGCTCTAAATGGGACTGTGAGCGACCTTGTACTGGTTGATCTCAATCTGAAGCTGGCACAGGCCCAGGCAGAGGATATCCTTCACGCAACCCCCTTTTCCCATCCGGTCCGTGTGGTGGCAGGAGGATTTAAGGATCTCGATGGCGCAGGAATTGTCATCCTCGCCTGTGGAGTTGGTCAAAGACCAGGGGAAACACGTCTTCAGCTCCTCGAAAGGAATGTGGAAGTCTTCAAAAATGTAATTCCCCAGGTCCTGCAGTTTGCGCCCGAGGCTTTGCTACTAGTGGTTTCCAACCCTGTAGATGTTATCACGCAGGTGGTGACAAGGCTTTCCGGAATCAACCCGGCCAAGGTCATTGGAAGCGGCACTATTCTGGATACAGCCCGTTTCCGTACCCTCTTGGGAGATCACCTGGGGGTTGCACCGGTCTCTATCCACGGTTATGTCCTAGGAGAGCATGGAGACTCTGAAGTCCTTGTTTGGTCGAGTACGAAGGTGGGAGGTGTTTCCATCCGCGACTACACAAGGCAGATGGGTATGGATTTTACGGAAGACATAAAATCCAAAATTGATGATGGTGTGCGACATGCCGCCTACCGCATCATCGAGGGCAAAGGGACGACTTATTACGGTATCGGTGCTGGAATTGCACAGATTGTTCAGGCCATTCGGGACGACGAGCATCGAGTTCTCACAGTCTCGAGCTTAACCACAGGTATAGAAGACTTCAGGGGAATATGTCTGTCCCTTCCCCGTGTAGTGGGATTAAAAGGGATCTTAACGGAGCTAAAACCTGACCTCTCAAGCGAGGAACAGTGCTTCCTTATAAAAAGTGCAGACATCTTAAAAGAGGCTGTAACAAGTGTCAAAATGATATAAGGGAGGCTAACGATTCAGTGAAGACATTGACCACACCTAGAATGGAACGTTGCATCGGGTGCCATTCCTGTTCTCTGGCGTGCGGCCGATTGATCCACAAACGCCTGTCATGGGACACGGCGGGCATACGGATCATCTCATCCGGCGGTCTTTCCACCGGCTTTGAGGCCAGGATATGTCTTGCCTGTAATCCTGCCCCTTGCACCCAGTCCTGCCCCACAGGTGCATACTCACAGCGTAGGGGCGGAGGTGTTGTGGTTAAGAAAAAGCTCTGCATCCTTTGTGGCCGATGCGAGGCGGCCTGCCCTGTTAACGCCGTTTATTTGGATGATAGGGGAGAGCCCTTTGTCTGCATCCACTGCGGCCGCTGTGTGGAATACTGCCCCCACGATTGTCTCGAACTGCACGACATGGGCGGGAGTGATGTTGAAGAAAAAGAGGGGGAAAAGGAAGAGTCATGATCAGAGATCATTTTCGGATACTGAAGCTCGACCTCCTGAGCAAAAAAGGCGATGTGGTCTCGGTGGGCGGCCGGGATGATTTTTGCGGCGGAAGTGGGCTGGCAGCCCTGTTGTTCCAAAAGTATGGACGCATTGACAGGACCTGGAATGATCCGGATCAGCCGCTTATCTTCGCAATCGGCCCGTTGACCGGCTATTTTCCCCTGATGAGCAAGACCGTCTGTGCCTTTAAATCGCCATACCATGACCAATATGCGGAAAGCCACGCGGGCGGCCGCTCAGCCCTGTCACTAAGATTCACCGGCTATGATGCCCTTGTCATCGTAGGAAGGGCGGAAAAACCATCGGTGGTGACCTTTGGCTCAAGGCATCTGGAGATCAAGGATGTTCAATACCTGTGGGGACTAGATCTACATTCCACAGGCAAGATGTTACGCCGGATGTTTACGGGCGCAGGGCACCGGAGCATCCTGCGTATTGGGCCTGCCGGAGAAAACTGCTCTGCTATGGCATGTATCAATGTGGACACCTACCGCCATTTCGGGCGATTGGGCCCAGGCGCCGCAATGGGGGCAAAGAACCTGAAGGCAATCGTGATCATCGGGGACGGCAGCTTTGCGCTTCCAGAGGGTAAGGCATATTCAAAGGTGTTTAAGGATGTATACAACCAGGTGACTACAACCGACATGATGCACAAGTACCACAACCTTGGGACTCCGGCCAATGTGGCGACATTAAATAAGATTAAGGCCATGCCTTACCGGAATCTACAAAAGACCTCGGATGAGACCATCTACGACATGACAGGCGAGCAATTCGCAGACAAAACCCTGCTCAGGAATATGGCATGTGCGGGCTGCCCTGTGGGCTGCATACATGTGGGTTTTGTGCGTGAAAAGTTTATGGAGCCCAATCAATACCTGTACCGCCAGGTCTCCTATGACCATGAGCCCAACTTTGCAGTGGGTTCCATGCTTGGTGTCACAGATCCATTCAGTATACTTTCTCTCATTGATGTGACGGAAAAGACTGGTCTCGATGTAATGTCCGCTGGTGTGGCAATTGCCTGGGCCACAGAGGCCTTTGAAAAGGGGTTGATTAAGGAAGATAAAACAATTATAGAATTGAAATTCGGGGATGCCAAGGCCTATGTCCGGGCCTTGAACTATCTTGGCACGGCGGCAAATGACTTTTACCGCCTGCTCGGTCAGGGGACTTTGAAAGCAGCACAACAATATGGAGGTCAGGATTTTGCCTGTATACTTGGTCAGGAGATGGCGGGGTATGCAACAGGAGAGGTCTTTTTCGTCTCTCAGGCCCTGGGTCTGAGGCACTCCCACCTGGATGCAGGCGGATACGCTTATGATCAAAAGCCGATTGAAAAGGATGAAACAAAGGCGGTTGACTTTCTTGTAAAGGATGAAGAGGAGAGGATACTCCTTACGTCCATGGTGTCTTGCCTGTTTGCAAGGGAAGTCTACAAGCCTCAACTGCTCGCGGATTGTCTGATTTCTCTTGGTTACACGGGACTTGCAAACAGCATGACCGAAATCGCCGGACGAATTCAAAGTTTGCGCTGGCGGCTCAGACGATCAACCGGCTTTGATCCGGCCACAGTAACCATCCCAAAACGATTTACAGAAGTGGTCACATTTAAAGGCCCGGTTGATTTGGATTATTTAAATTCATTAAAGGATGCATATTCAAAACGTATCCTCGAACTGGCAAAACAGGATTAGGATAATAAGGCGATTCTATTAACGAATAAAAGGGGGCAGAAAGTGAAGGGAAAAACAATTTTGATTGCCGTTTTAGTGGTCTTTGTGGTTGCATTCAGCTCGGTCGTTTACTGTGAAGAGAAAAAGGCGGAAGCGCAAAAGGCCGGGGCATCACCTCCGCCGCCTGATATTGAGGTGGCGGAGGTGATACAGAAAGAGGTGCCGATGTATCGGGAGTACGTAGCCACTACGGATGGATATACAAACGCCACTATACTCGCCCAGGTACAGGGCTATCTGATCAGGCAGGAATATCAGGAGGGAGCCTTTGTAAAAAAGGGATCGCTCCTGTTTGAGATAGACCCCAGGCCTTTCCAGGCCTCCTTGGACGTGGCAAAGGCTGTTCTTGCACAGCATCAGGCGGTTTACCAGACCGCCAAGGCAACACTTGATCGCATCTTGCCACTGGCTGAGGCAAAGGCCGTGAGCCAGAAGGACAAGGACGACGCCATAGGCCGGGTTCAGGCGGCAGAGGCCCAGGTTCTGGCTGCCCGTGCAGAGGTCCGTAAGGCCGAGCTTGACCTTGGCTTCACCAGAATCACATCGCCCATTGATGGCATTGCCGGCGCTGCAAAGGCACAGATCGGTGACCTGGTGGGCCCCCCTCAGGCCCAGGTCCTGACCACCGTGTCCACAGTAAATCCTATCAAGGTCTATGTATCATTAAGTGAACGGGAATATTTGCAGGCCATGGAACGACGCGCAAAAACAAAGGGCGAGGGCATGGTTACTGAACTCGACCTGGTTTTGACCGATGGCACTACCTGGCCCCAGAAAGGCTCCCTTGCCTTTGCCGACCGGCAGGTGGACCCACAGACAGGTACCATCCGGATCGCCACCCTCTTTCCCAATCCGGATAACATCCTGCGTCCCGGCCAATACGCCAAGGTAAAGGCCTTGATGAAAAAAGAAGGTGATACCCTGATGGTGCCCCAGCGTGCTGTGGGCGAGCTCCAGGGTATGTACCAGGTGGCGGTAGTGGATGCGGACAACACGGTGAGGATTCGAAATGTAAAGGTAGGTGAACGCTCCGGAGAATTTTGGGTAATTAAAGAGGGGCTTAAGCCCGGTGATAAGGTCGTTGTAGAAGGAATCCAGAAAGTAAGAGACGGGATCAAGGTAAATCCGAAGCCATATTCTACACAGAGCAATTAGCTTTTAGCCATCAGCTGTTAGGTGAATGAATACATTACATCAGATCAATTGTTATTTTCAACTATTTTGAGCCGATAGCTAAAAGCTGATAACTAACCGCTTAATTAAATTATGAAAGGTTGCTCCCATGACTAAATTCTTCATCAACCGTCCGATCGTGGCAATGGTTATCTCCATCATATTTGTCATTGTGGGCATAGTGGCCACGCTGGGACTGCCGATTGCCCAGTACCCGGACATCGTGCCACCGGAGATCTTCATCAACACCTTTTATACCGGCGCGGACGCACAGACCGTTGAACAGTCTGTGGCAACCCCCATCGAGCAGGAGATGAGCGGGGTTGACAACATGAACTATATGTACTCGCTCAACGCCAACAACGGTGAGCTGCGGATGTATGTCAATTTCGACGTCAAGACAGATCCGAACATTGACCAGGTTCTCACCCAGATGCGCAAGAGTCAGGCCGATTCCAAGTTGCCATCCGAGGTCCGCGACTACGGCGTTACAGTCAAAAAATCTACATCTGCCCCCTTGCTGCTTATCAATCTGTCTTCCCCCAACGGGACCTACGACGCCACCTTCCTCGCCAACTATGCCTACATCAACCTTAACGACCAGCTCACGCGCGTGCCTGGAATCGCGAGCGTCACAGTATTCGGGGCAGGCCAGTACGCCATGAGGTTGTGGGTAAAACCTGACCAACTGGCCAAGCTCAATATCACAGTCCCTGAAATTGTAGATGCAATCAAAAAGCAGAACACTGTGAACCCGGCGGGCCAGGTGGGCGCAGAGCCTGCCCCTCCAGGTATTGAATTCACTTACGCCATCAGGGCCCAGGGCCGGCTGGAAACCCCGGATGAGTTTGCCCAGATCGTGCTGAGGGCCAACCCCGACGGTTCCATTGTTCGGATCAAGGACGTTGCCCGCGTGGAACTGGGTTCACAGAACTACTCCATAATGGGCCGTCTGAATGGGAAACCGGCCGCTGTTCTGGCCCTGTATCAACTGCCCGGAACCAACGCAATCGCTGCTGTAGATGGTGTAAAAAAGCTCATGGAACAGGTAAAGGCCGCCTCTTTTCCACCGGACCTGGACTACACTATTGCACTTGACACCACCAAGTCAGTGCGGGAGGGCATTAAAGAGATTGTCAAAACATTGTATGAGGCCCTTATCCTGGTAATAATAGTAGTATTTATCTTTCTTCAGGGCTGGCGCGCGACTCTGATCCCTGCGCTTGCTGTGCCGGTTTCCCTTGTCGGCACATTCGCGCTTTTCCCTGTTCTTGGATTTTCAATCAACACCATTGCCTTGATGGGACTGGTGCTTGCCATCGGCCTTGTTGTAGATGATGCTATTGTAGTGGTGGAGGCAGTGGAGCACCATATTGAGCATGGACTCTCCCCCAAGGAGGCCACTTTAAAGGCCATGGAGGAGGTATCAGGACCGGTTGTGGCCATTGCCCTGGTGCTGTCTTCCGTGTTCCTGCCAACAATCTTCATCCCTGGGATCACCGGCAAATTGTACCAGCAGTTTGCGGTGACCATCGCCATATCAGTTATTATTTCAGCCTTCAATGCCCTGTCTCTCAGCCCTGCCCTTTCGGCGTTGATTCTCAAACCCAGGAAACAGGCCAGGGGTCCGCTGGGCGCCTTCTACAGGGGATTTAATAACGTCTTTGGAAAGGCAACCAATGGTTATGTAAAACTCTGCGGCTGGTTCATCAGAAAGTTTGTGATCAGCCTGATCCTGCTTGTTGTAATGACTCTTTGTATCGGTGTGGTCGGCAAACAGGTACCCGGCGGGTTTCTGCCCGAAGAGGACCAGGGATACCTTTATGCAGGATTACAGCTCCCGGATGCAGCATCCCTGCAGCGCACGGAAGCAGCCTGCGAGGAAGCAGAAAAGCTTATTATGAATACCCCGGGTGTAGAATATTGCACGACTGTAACTGGTTACAGCATGCTCTCCGGGGTTACCAACACATACAGCGGCTTTTTCTTTATTACCCTGAAGCCGTGGGATGAGCGTAAGGAGCCGCAGGAGCAATATCAGGCCATCATGATGAGCCTCAATCAAAGGCTTAAACAACTGCCTCAGGGGATAGCTTTTGCCTTTTCACCCCCGGCCATCCAGGGGATCGGCACAGCAGGAGGCGTTACATTCCTTTTGGAGGATCGGGCCGGCAAGGACATCTCCTTTCTCTGGGACAATACCCGCAAATTTCTGGAAGAGGCAAAGAAGAGGCCTGAAATAGCCCGGGCCACCACCACCTTTCTGCCCACTGTGCCGCAGCTTTTTGTAGATGTGGACCGAGACCAGGTTCTCAAGCAAGGGGTGGACCTAAGCCAGGTTTACCGCACGCTTCAGGCGTTTATGGGCGGATACTTCGTTAACTATTTTAACCGGTTCGGCCGTCAGTGGCAGGTCTACATTCAGGCCGAGGGAGAATACCGCACCCAGGCGGATCAACTCGGCCAGTTCTACGTGCGAAACAGCGCCGGAGAAACACTGCCGCTCTCCGCAGTTACTATGATTAAGCAGCGCTCAGGCCCGGAATTTACCATGCGTTACAATCTTTACAGGTCTGCACAGATCAACGTGGTTGCAAACCAAGGCTACAGCAGCCTTCAGGCCATGCAGGCCCTTGAGGAGGTGTTCAAAAAGAACATGCCGCGTGAGATGGGCTATGACTACCTGGGCATGAGCTTTCAGGAAAAAAAGGCCACGGAAGGGGTCCCGGTATCGGTGATATTCGGGCTCTCGCTGCTGTTTGTCTTCCTGATTCTCGCAGCCCAGTATGAGAGCTGGTCCCTTCCCTTCAGTGTTCTTTTAGGGACACCGGTGGCCGTGCTGGGTGCCTTTGCCGGAATTTTTTTGCGCAGCATGGAATTCAACCTCTACGCGCAGATAGGACTAATCATGTTGATCGGGCTCGCAGCCAAAAATGCAATCCTCATCGTAGAATTTGCAAAGATGGAGTATGAAAAGGGCAAATCCGTCGTGGATGCAGCCCTGGAAGGGGCGCGGCTGCGCCTGCGGCCGATCCTGATGACAAGCTTCGCCTTTATCCTGGGCTGTGTGCCTCTGGCCCTGGCCGCCGGTTCCGGCGCAATAGCCAGGCAGGTTATGGGAACAGGGGTTATCGGAGGAATGCTTGCTGCGAGCTTTATTGCTATCTTTCTAATACCTGTGACCTTCTATGTGGTGGAAAAAATTACTCACCGGGGCAAATCCCACGAAGGGCAAACGGAGACAACGGATCATTCGGCTAAGGAGAAGGAGGCGACTGAACATGCGTAAATGTGTCTGTATTCTGTTGTTGATGGTGATGGGCTGTGCAATCGGGCCCAACTATAAAAGGCCGGGTATTGATATGCCCGCGAAATGGCGATTTGAGGAAAAAGAGGCCAGGGACTTGGCCGATACAGCATGGTGGGAACAGTTTAATGACCCCGTGTTGAATAATCTGGTGACAACGGCACTAAATGAAAACAATGACCTGCGTATTGCTACAGCGAGGATCGAGGAATTCTTCGGCCGTTACTTCTCTACACGCGGCGATCAATTCCCGCTTATAACCGGCAGTGGCACCCGAAGCCGCGAGCGACTGAGCGAAGAGGGTCCAACGCCTATCCCTGCTGGTTTTGATAAGAGGTACAACTATTACGAGGCCTTTTTGGGCGCCAGCTGGGAACTGGATTTCTGGGGTAAGTACCGACGGGCCAGTGAGGCTGCACGGGCGGAACTCTTTCAGACAGCGGAAGCCCGGCGTACAGTGGTTTTAACCCTGGTCAGCTCAGTCGCGAGCGCTTATGTGGATATCCTGTCCCTGGACAAACAAATGGAGATCACACGTAGCACGGTTGAGACCAGGAAACAAACCTGGGAATATTTTCAACTTCGCTTTGATAAGGGAATAATTGCAGAGGTGGATGTAAGTCAGGCAGAGGCCGAATATCAAGACGCCATGGCTCGTCTCCCGGAATTGGAGCTTGCCATAGCGCGCGCGGAAAACGCTTTGAGTGTCTTGCTCGGCCGCAATCCCGGTCCCATCCCCCGCGGCCTGACCTTAGAGGAGTTGACCTTACCGGCTGTTCCCTCGGGGCTCCCCTCAGATCTACTGGAGAGGAGGCCGGATATCCGGGCCGCCGAGCAGACCCTTGTCGCGGCAAACGCCCAGATCGGCGTTGCAAAGTCCTTGTATTTTCCGACCATTTCTTTGACCGGGGCCTTGGGAACAGTGAGCACGGACCTTTCGGATCTGTTCACCCATTCATCCAAGACCTGGAATTGGGCGATTCCCGTTACTGTGCCTTTATTCACAGCGGGCCGGATCGGTGGCGAGGTAAAGGCGGCGGAGGCATTGGAGCAACAGGCCCTTTACAGTTATTTTATTACAGTGCAGAACGCCTTTCGTGAAATGGATGATGCGCTGATAGAACGCGCCAAGACACAGGAGAAACTTCAGGCAGAGTCCAAAAAGATTCTTGCGCTGAAAAACTACACCCGGCTTTCACGTATGCGTTACGATGAAGGACTTACCAGCTATCTGGAGGTGCTTGACGCAGAACGTAGTCTCTATAACGCGGAGCTTTCTTACACTGACACACGGAATCAATTGTTCCGCTCAATGACGAATATCTATAAGTCCATGGGCGGAGGTTGGGTGGAAACAGCAGAGGCGGCAATGACACCGCAGCCGGAAAAGAAGGCATGCTTTGTGCCTTAACCATCATTAAGGAGGTTATTATGACTAAAATCGTTAAGACAATTGGAAGAGAGATCCTGGATTCACGGGGCAACCCCACAGTCGAGGTCGAAGTTACCCTTGAGGACGGCACCATGGGCCGTGCAGCGGTTCCATCCGGCGCTTCCACCGGAGTGCATGAAGCGCTGGAACTGCGTGACGGCGACAAAGCCCGTTACGGCGGAAAGGGCACGCTGAAGGCAGTAGAGCATGTGAACAAGGAAATCGCCGCCGCCATCATCGGTCTTAATGGCATGGACCAGGGCGCTGTTGACAAGGCGATGCTGGCCCTGGATGGCACGCCCAATAAGAGCAAGCTGGGTGCCAATGCGATCCTGGGCGTCAGCCTGGCGCTTGCCCGTGCAGCCGCCAACTCGGTTGGACTGCCGTTGTACCGTTATCTTGGCGGCGTGGCAGCCAGGGTATTACCAGTGCCCATGTTCAACATCTTAAACGGGGGTGTGCATGCTAACTGGCAGGGCACTGACTTCCAGGAGTTTATGATCGCTCCAATTGGCGCACCTAATTTCCGTGAGGCGTTGCGATGGGGCAGCGAGGTCTACCAGGCTTTAAAGGGCGTGTTGAAAAGCAGCGGCCATGCCACCGGCGTGGGGGATGAAGGAGGCTTTGCCCCAGCGCTTAAAACCAACGCCCAGGCAGTGGAGATGATCCTCAAAGCCATCGAAAAAGCCGGCTACAAGCCTGGGGAACACATTGTGATTGCCCTTGATCCGGCGACCAGCGGCTTTTACGAAGATGGGCTTTACAACCTGCGCACTGAAGGCCGCAAAATTACTTCCGCTGAGCTGGTTGAGATGTGGGCGGATTGGGTCAGGAAGTACCCTATTGCGGTTCTGGAAGACGGTCTGGCAGAGGATGACTGGGACGGCTGGAAGCTGCTCAACCAGACCCTGGGCAGCAAGATCGAACTGGTAGGCGATGATCTGTTCGTCACCAATGTCGAACGTATCGCTCGCGGTATCACCGAGGATGCTGCAAACGCCGTGCTGATCAAGCTCAACCAGATCGGCTCATTGACAGAAACAATTGCCGCCATCGAAATGGCGCGTAAAGCAGGCTGGGGCGCGATGGTCTCGCACCGCTCTGGTGAGACTGTGGACAGCTTCATTGCCGACCTCACTGTGGCAATGACCACTGGTCATCTCAAGACCGGCGCGCCCTGTCGTGGTGAACGGGTGGAAAAATACAACCAGCTCATGCGTATCGAGGAAGAGTTGGGCGCAGTGGCAGTTTACGCCGGGCGCGATGCTTTTGTGCGCTAAGGCGCGTAGATAAGTCCCCTTTGGATGGAAGGGGGACAAAACAAGGGTCTCAGGGGAGATGCCCTCATCGCAGCCCTTGAAAAGCAGACATGGGATCCGAGCGGCAAGTCCCCGGTAAACTTTCCCCAGCTCTTGAAGATGATGAACTACCCCGCAGCAATCTACGGGTTATCAAAAAAGCGATGTACGAAGCAAGCTTCGGGGAATTAAACCCGAAGAGATTAAAGTTAACCGTCAAAATGATGAATTACCTAATCAGTAAGGGAATCGCAAAAGAGAGGCTTTGCGCCAAAGGATTTGGTTTTTCAGATCCCGTTGCCAGCAATGATACAGAAGAAGGCAGAGCAAAGAACAGGAGGGTTCAATTTAATCCTATTAGTGATTAAATGTGATAACCTATTAACATAACAGCTTATTACGGGGTTTATAAAATCGTCTACATGTCTCAAGAAGAGACAATTTAAATTGCAGGCGTTTGAATAGCCCCGTGATAACATTTAAATCCCGCCGTTTCTGAATTCATGTCTCAAAAGTTTAATTGAATTACACTACATGGTATTATTAAGGGCGATGGTCTAACGGAGGGAGCCCGTAGG
>LT984854.1:1799230-1805924 GCA_900258555.1 uncultured Desulfobacterium sp.
CAAAACCTGAAACCTATAATTCTTAATTCCAACACGATGTCTGTTTGTAGTGTAATCAATCTCTGACTTGAGACATTGTCTCAGAAACGCGCCGAAATACAGCATCGCAAACAGATACAGCCAATGCAGACTTCGCACTTGCACTGCGAATATGAAATCTTACGGATAAGGCCGAAAACTATTCCTAGTGTTTTGTAGATGAGCACGAAAAAAAAGACCTTATACTTGCCGGAGACATCGGGGGGACAAATACCCGTCTTGCACTTGTAGATTTTGTTAAGGGAACCTTTAATTTTGTTGCTGAAGAAACCTTTTCGAGTCGCGAAGAGCCTGGTCTTGAGAGCGCCATCCGAAAATTTCTCTCAAAACATCCACATCCCATTAAAAGGGCCTGTTTCGGTGTAGCCGGGCCTATCAGCCATGGCCGCTGTGAGGCCACCAACCTGCCTTGGATCATTGATTCCCGGGAGATTGCACGACAATTCAACATTGATAGAGTTAGTCTTTTAAATGACTTGGAGATAAACGCGTGGGGGATTGAAGCACTTGAGGACAATGATTTCGAGGTCCTCAATTCCGGCGTTCAAAATGCACAGGGTAATCGCGCCGTTATATCAGCGGGAACAGGCCTTGGAGAAGCAGGCCTTTTCTGGGACGATAAAAAATTCAGGGCCTTTGCTTCCGAGGGTGGACACGCTGATTTTGCGCCCCGTAATCACATCGAAATGGGACTTTTGGAATATTTGATGAAGAGATATCCCCGTGTAAGTGTGGAGCGTGTGATATCCGGTCCTGGGCTATTTAACATTTACCAGTATCTCAGGGACACAGGCCAGGCAGAAGAGCAGACATGGCTTGTTAAGGAGATGCGTCTCAAGCCCTCCCCTGTTGTAATTACGGAAAATGGCCTTGCCGGAAAAAGTCCGCTTTGCGTAATGGCCCTTGATCTCTTTGCCTCAACTTACGGGGCTGAGGCGGGGAATCTAGCCTTAAAAATAATGGCCAAAGGGGGTGTATATCTGGGTGGAGGGATTGCACCAAAGATCATTGCAAAGCTTAAGGAACCGGTCTTTATGAACGCCTTTACCGCTAAAGGGAGGATGAAACCACTGCTTCAATCTATTCCTGTTCGGGTGATCAGGAATCCGAAGGCAGCACTTCTTGGTGCTGCACTCCATGCCATGCAACAGTAGAATGGGAGTAATAAAACCCGGGCAAAAGAACTCCTGTTTGAAGTTTTGCGAAACAGGAATTCTAAGATTTTCTAAATATGGTTCGACTACGCGAACAGGGGTTGTTCCGATAGTCATATGCCTTTGAATTTATAGATATTTGGATGGGTAGACTTTATGGCATATAAGCTGCTTAAGGAAATATAATAAGGTAAATAAAATATATAGACGGGGGAGCAACCATGGAAAAAGGCAATGAGCATCTTAGGCTTCAAGAGGCCCGTGAGCAGAATATTCCCTGGAAGAAGTGGGGTCCTTACCTTAGTGAGCGGCAGTGGGGAACGGTTAGGGAAGACTACAGCGAATCGGGCGATGCATGGAATTATTTCAGTCATGACCACGCCCGTTCGCGGGCCTACCGGTGGGGCGAGGACGGCCTTGCTGGCATATCCGATGACCGGCAACTGCTGTGCTTTGCCCTCGCCCTTTGGAACGGAAACGACCCTATCATTAAGGAGCGGCTGTTCGGTCTCACTAATAGCGAGGGAAACCACGGCGAAGACGTCAAAGAATACTATTTCTACCTGGACTCTACACCAACCCACTCTTACATGAAGTACCTCTACAAGTATCCACAGCAGGCATATCCATACAACAATATTGTCACAACAAACCGGCGACGCGGCCGACAGGAAACGGAGTATGAGCTCCTCGACACAGGTGTCTTTGACGAGGACCGCTACTTTGATGTCTTTGTGGAATACGCAAAGGCCGCCCCGGAAGACATCCTCATACGAATCACTGTCTGCAACTGCGGCCCCGAGCCTTCAATTCTGCACGTGCTCCCAACGCTATGGTTCCGCAATGTGTGGTCGTGGGGTGGCGATCCTCCGAGACCGATTCTTACGGAAATAACAACGGACAATACTGGTCCGGCTATTGCCGCATCTCATCCTGATCTGGGCGAACGGTTCTTATACAGCGAACGCCCCGCGGAGTTGCTATTTACTGAAAATGAAACCAATATACAGCACCTCGCAGGTGTTATGAACCGCACACCATATGTCAAAGACGGAATCAATGACTATATCGTTTACGGCAAACGAGGCACATTAAGCCCGGAAAAAAGGGGTACAAAGGCCTCCTCTTATCACCCCATTACCGTGGATGCCGGGAAATCCATGACCATTCGCCTGCGTCTTAGTGATGTATCACCACATGGATTTGCTTCAATAACCAATCAAGAAGATGGTCCATTCGGAGAAGGCTTCGATGCTGTAGTGGATGCCCGTCTCCAGGAGGCGGATGAGTTCTATGCCTCTGTCATCCCCGGATCACTTTCTGATGATGAGGCCAATGTGATGCGTCAGGCAATCGCCGGCATGCTCTGGTCCAAGCAGTTTTTCAACTATGATGTGGATAAGTGGCTGGAGGAGCACGGGGCCGATCCCTTTAATCCAAGGCGCCACGCCGCCAGAAATGAGCGCTGGCATCACATGTACAATGCGGATGTCATCTCCATGCCGGACAAATGGGAGTATCCCTGGTATGCGGCATGGGACCTTGCATTCCACATTTTAGCCCTCACCCTGGTGGACGAGGACTTCGGCAAACAACAACTTGACCTGATGCTCCGGGAAAATTACCTTCACCCCAGCGGGCAGATCCCTGCCTACGAATGGAACTTCGGGGATGTCAACCCTCCGGTGCATGCCTGGTCTACCATATTTACATATCGTCTGGACAAACTCCGGCACGGCAAAGGGGATGTGGAATGGCTCGAGAGGTCTTTCCAGAAGCTGCTCCTTAACTTCACCTGGTGGGTGAACCGAAAGGACCGGATGGGGAATAACGCCTTTGAAGGCGGCTTCCTGGGGCTGGACAATATCGGTGTCTTTGATCGTAGCGCCCCTCTTCCCACCGGCGGATACCTGGAACAGGCCGACGGCACCGCCTGGATGGCGCTCTTCTGCCAGAACATGCTTGAGATCGCAGGCGAATTGGCCATGGTTGAGCCGGCTTACAAAGACATGGCCCTCAAGTTCGTCCAGCATTTTCTATGGATCGCCTCATCCATGATGCACGCGGGCGGGGACATCGGCATGTGGGACGAAGAGGACGGTTTTTTCTATGACGTGCTCCGGCTGCCGGACGGCCGTTCCAAGCGGTTGAAGGTCCGGTCCATGGTGGGGTTGCTTCCCCTGTGTGCGGCCACTGTGTTTGATGGTCTACTCCTGAAAAAATATCCGGAGGCGGCCCAAAATCTTCAGAGGTTCCTCGATGCCCGGCCGGAGATCAGGTCCTTTATTCACGACCCGTCCAAACCTGGCTGTGGAGGCCGCAGGCTCGGCTCTATTCTGGACGAAACCAGGCTCCGCCGTGTGCTGTCTAGGATGCTCGACGAAAGAGAGTTTTTGAGCCCTTACGGCATACGATCCCTCAGCCGCTTTCACGCCGAACACCCATTTGTGTTCCGCGTGGGGGATCAGGAATACAGGGTTTCGTATCTCCCTGCGGAATCTGATACCGGCATGTTCGGGGGAAACTCCAACTGGCGCGGGCCCATTTGGATGCCGGTCAACGCCTTGATCATCCGCTCGCTTTTAATGTATCATGCCTATTACGGTAATGATTTTACCATCGAATGCCCCACCGGTTCGGGCCGGCAGATGAACCTCTATCAGGTGGCAGAAGACATATCGCGCCGCCTGACGAACATATTTCTCCGCGATGAGTCCGGGAAGCGGCCGGTCTATGGGGGCAGCCCGAAATTTCAGGATGATCCCCACTGGCGGGATCTCATCCTTTTCTATGAGTATTTTCACGGCGACAATGGGGCCGGCCTCGGTGCAAGCCACCAGACCGGATGGACCGGGATAATTGCCAGGATCATGCACCTTTTCGCTAGTACCACGTCCGAGCAGATTTTGGAGATGGGCAAGATGGCAGATTTTACTAAAGTGGAGTCTGCGTAAAATAGCCGGACAAAGGGCACAGGCCTTAAAAACATAAAATCCTTTGGAGGTTGAAGCATATGTTATTATCCCGTTATCCCACCCTGTTTCAGATCAATACCCGTGTAAGACTGACAGAGCTATCACATAAGCTCGGTCGGTCTTCCACTCTGGATGATATCCCTGACTCTGATCTGGACTATCTTGTCGAGATGGGTTTTGAATGGGTCTGGCTCCTGAGTGTGTGGCAGACCGGTAAGGCCGGGCAACAGGTTTCACGGAGTAACCCCACTTGGCGAAGGGAATTTGAGGAGACGCTGCCCGATCTCCGAGAAGACGATATATCAGGATCCGGTTTTGCGATCACCGGCTACAGCGTCTCTGAGGCAATGGGAGGGGATGGAGCCTTGGCCCGCCTTCGCCAGCGCATGCGCAAACATGGCCTCAAATTGATGCTGGACTTTGTCCCGAATCATACAGGGCTCGATCACCCGTGGGTGGAGGATCACCCTGAATATTATATATCCGGGACAGAACTCGATCTCACCAGGACACCCCAGAACTACACCTGGGCAAGGCGCAGCAAAGGCGATTTACTCCTGGCCCACGGTCGAGACCCATACTTTCCTGGTTGGCCAGATACCTTGCAACTAAACTACGCCAACCCTCTTCTTCAAGAGGCGATGATAGCAGAGTTGGTAAAGATAGCAGGGCAATGTGACGGCGTGCGGTGTGATATGGCCATGCTGGTCCTGTCGGACATATTTGAACAGACATGGGGTCTGGCGGTCCGCCGGTCTTTCTGGCCTGAAGCGATCCAGCGCGTAAGGAGCCAATATCCGGATTTCTGCTTCATGGCCGAGGTCTACTGGGATCTGGAATGGACCCTTCAGCAGCAGGGATTCGATTATACCTATGACAAACGTCTGTATGACCGTCTCCGCAGCGGTTATGCCAGGCCGGTGCGGGATCATTTACTGGCCGGGTTGGACTACCAGGACAAAATGGCCCGTTTTCTTGAAAACCATGATGAGCCGAGGGCTGCCGCTATATTTTCTACGGAGGCCCATAAGGCGGCGGCGATTATTACCTTCCTCTCCCCTGGGCTTAGGTTCTTTCATCAGGGTCAATTCGAGGGGAAAAAAAAGAGGATTTCGCCCCATCTCTGCCGCGGACCGGATGAGCCCCTTGATCAGGAGCTGAAGACCTTTTATGAAAGGCTTCTTTCTGTTTTGGGCAATCCTGTTTTTCGCAGTGGCCAGTGGCAGCTGCTTGGATGCATTCCCGCATGGGAGGGAAACTGGACGTGGGAATGTTTTATAGCCTTTTCCTGGCAAGGACCTGATGGAGACAGGGTGCTGGCAGCGGTCAACTATGCCCCGAATCAAAGCCAGTGTTACATTCGCCTCCCGTTCACAGACCTTGGAGACAGCAACTGGCTGTTCAGCGATCTTTTAAGAGAAGCACAATATGATCGGGATGGAAACGACTTGCAATCACGAGGGCTTTACTTGGATGAGCCTCCGTGGAATACTGCCGTGTTTACGATTGATAAACTATTATAGCGTTTCTTTAGAAACATTACGGTTACTTGATCACCCCCACCCTGGCCCTCCCCCATCAAGGGGGAGGGAATATTCACGGAACCTCAAACATTTCCCCTCCCCTTGCGGGAGGGGATCGAGGGGAGGGGGATTTCATCAATTGTAACTGAAATCATGAAACTCTGTACTATATTGAGGCAGGAATAGGAACAGACAGGGATTATCCTCATTAGGAGGCGATAATGCGAGTTGGGATCGTGATATACATGTTGGTGTTGACGGCCCTTTGGGGTTGCGCAGGAATCGGTCCCACCACCGTATCCAGGGACCGATTCGATTACACAGAGGCCATTTCAGATTCATGGAAACGTCAGATGCTGTTAAACATGGTCAAGATACGCTATGGAGATGCCCCGGTTTTTCTGGATGTTGCTTCCGTGATCAGCCAGTACCAGATTGCAGGGCAGATCAATCTGGGCGCAACAATGAACAATCACCCTTGGAGCAGTTCTGAGACCCTGGGGGCGCTAGGACAGTATGTGGACCGGCCGACCATCACCTACGCCCCAATATCCGGCGATAGATTCGCCCGTTCCATGATGGCCCCTATTCCCCCGGCGGCTATTCTAAGCCTTATCCAGGCGGGCTATCCGGTGGACTTGGTCTTCCGGCTCCTGGTCCAGGAGATCAACGGTATTCGGAATCGCTTTGGTGGGGAGGCTCGGGCACGATCCGCTGATCCTGATTTTTATCCCCTTATCGAGAAGATGAGAACGATACAGACTGCAGGAGGGGTTGGAATGCGCGTCACCAAAACCAGCAATGGTCAGGTGGAATCACTGATTATTTTCAGAAAACGGGATGCGCCGACCGAGAACTTATCAGCAGATGTTCGCAAACTCTTAGGTGTAGATCTTAACGCCACCAATTTTAATGTCCCTTTCAGGGATGGTTGAAATCCCTCGCCTTTAGGCGAAGAAAAGTTAATACATGTCGCTATGCGACGTTATCAACTGGGTGCCCA
>LT984854.1:1806284-1807443 GCA_900258555.1 uncultured Desulfobacterium sp.
CAAAAGCAAGAAGGGGAGCCGATTCCTGATGATAGTCGATTTGAAATCGACCCCTCATAAAACCCCTCGACTTATAGTCGAGGGTGGTTTAGTGTCGTTTATGGGGCCATACCCCGGAATGATAAGGAGATAGCCATCCTGACGCGGTCGCTCCTGGAGGTCATCATTGATCTGTCAGCGGATATCGAGGTTCCCATCTCCCATGTGGAGGACAAGCGCGTAAGTCCAACTCATGTGGAAGCAATGGATTCAGATGGAAAAATATCGCCTCTAATCAGGATTGTCAATTCTCAGGAAAGGCCTGAAGACGCCTTTGTTTCAATCCCCTATCGAAAATTCCATTTCTGGATCGCGGACAGGGACCTGATGTCAAAGAAGATCTTCTCCTTTCTGATGTTTGTTTTCACACTGGTGGAGACCGGGGACAAGGGGCTCACCCCTATTGTAACCGTTCCCACCAATTAGGAATGACCTTATTAACTTTTTATCTTAAGGAGGTATTTATGAAGCGGCAAAGGAGAAGGAATATGAAAGACTATAAAATGGTTTTGATTTACATGGCCATGCTGACTGCAATAGTGATGGTGGCTACCCTTGCGGTTGCTCAAGAACTAACAGCTGACAATATGCAGATTTTTTTTGAGAAGATATGCGCAGACAAAAAGCTGATAGTTTCCCAGAACATGCAACTTACAGATTCGGAGGCCAAGGCCTTCTGGCCGGTCTATCAACAGTATCAGGATGAGCTGTTTCTTCTTCGCACACGTACTGCTAAAATGATCAAGGACTATCATGACGCTTACAACAGCTTGACGGATGATAACGCTAAAAAGCTGCTTGACGAGTATATGACCATCGAGACACTGGCGTTGAAGCTGCGGCAGGATTATCTGCCCAAGTTTAGAAAGGTCTTGCCCCAGGTGAAGGTGGTGCGCTACTACCAGATTGAGAACAAGATTCAGGCCGCGCTCATGTATGAACTAGCCGGAGAAATACCACTTGCAAAAACCCCCAAGCAGTAAAAAATGGAGGATGAATTATGAAATACCTGTATAGTATAATTATTTTTGCCGCATCGCACATTTGTGTGGGTGCCCCCAATATGTTGTGGTCGGATTATTGTTTTTCTGACCGGAATGAGTTAGCGTAGTTTCAAGGC
>LT984854.1:1808773-1825881 GCA_900258555.1 uncultured Desulfobacterium sp.
TTGATCTCTATCCGAGAAGAAAACCAGCGGCATTCCAGGTCATCAATGCATGACCACAACATATTGGGGTCACCCACACAAATGTGCGATGCCCCTTATTTTTTTAAGTTTAGTTTTTTATTCCGGCATATCTATTAGCCCTAATCCTGCTGTGGCCGCATCGGCCGCAGAAATCAACCAGGATGTCCAAGTCGCCCTAAAGGATCTTTACTCCAAATCCACATCAGCCAGGACGCTAGGCCAAAAGGCCAAGGGCATACTTGTATTTCCAAGCATCGTCAAGGGAGGTTTCATTGTGGGAGGACAGTATGGAGAGGGAGCCCTGCTCAGAGGTGGAAAGACGGTGGGGTACTATAACACTGTTCAGGCGTCATATGGTTTGCAGGCAGGACTTCAAAAGTATGGGTATGCATTATTTCTTATGACTGACTCGGCTCTTAATTACATCAACAAGAGTGACGGATGGGAGATTGGTGTAGGCCCAACCATTGTTGTAATTGATACCGGTGCGTCTGCTTCTGCGACAACTACGACCTTGCAATCTGAGATCTATGCATTTTTCTTCGATCAGAAGGGCCTGATGGCAGGCATTGGCCTTCAGGGGACAAAAATCACCAAAATAGAAAAGTAAAATGTAGATGACAGCGTGACCCTAATCCATTTATTAACAGTCCGAAAATAGAATAGACATCAACATAGGCCAAAAAAATATTCTCCCCTCCCCTGGCGGGAGGGGATTAAGGGGAGGGGGAACGGGATGACGCTTGAGATAAGTTAGTCACCCCCACCCCGTCCCTCCCCCATCACAGGGGGAGGGTGATTGTAAATGACAATATGCGTATATCATATTGTCGCTATTATTATAAGACTGTTAATAAGCGAGGAGAACAAAATGAAAGAGCAAAGGAGAGAAACCGGTTTATTTTCCCGCAGGGGTATACTCGCAGGGTCCGCAATGTTCCTTTTTGGCGGAATAGCAGGTCGAGTCAGCAACGCATTTTTTGGACCTGTATTGACCCCCGAAAAGCCCCCTCCCCTGCCATGGAAGTGGGTCAAGCTGGATCCCCTGGAGGCAGGCAGAAGGTGTTATCGCAGCTACCTTGAAAACAAGGGGTGAGGAAATGGCGTATGGATGGGGGTCCTCAGCCTTTTTAGAGAAAAAGTAGGTTATCCATGGACAACACTGCCGGAACATATGTTCGCCCATGCCGCCTCAGGTTACGGCGGGCATGGCACCCTTTGCGGCGCGCTTGGTGTATGCTCCTGCATCATCAACCTCGTTGTCTACGATAAAGATGAGACATATAAATCTATAATAGACAGGATGATGTACTGGTACTCAGAGACTATTTTCCCGACAGACCGCTTTGATGACATATCCCAGATTCCCAAGCAGATCAGCACCAAGGCAATGACGCCCCTATGCCACACATCCATTTCAAAGTGGACACTGGCCGCAGGCGCACAGGTTACGTCCAAAGAGAAAAAAGAGCGCTGCGCCAAGGTAACGGGCGAAGTTGTATATACTGTGGTGTACTATCTTAATGAATACTTTGAAGGAATATGGAAGCCCAAAAAATGGACTCCTTCCAAGGAGATCTCCCACTGTATTGAGTGCCACGGGCCCGATGACATCTGGCACTCAGCAGACGGGATGAACAACCAGCAGGGTCATATGGAATGCCTGCTTTGTCACCAGGACCACACTGAGTAGATTTTAAAGGCAAAGGCTAACATTTTTAAAGGAGGGATTATGAATAGAGAAAAAGTATTCAAGAGATTAATAACCTGGATAGTCATTCTGATCTTCGCTGCACCTCCCACAGCAATGACGCAGGAGACTACCGGTCAAGCCCCAAACAAAGCATTCTCAGAAGAACAATTGACGCAAATTCTGGCCCCGATCGCACTTTATCCCGACTCGTTGCTCTCACAGATACTTATGGCATCAACCTATCCCCTGGAGGTCGTACAGGCGTGCAGGTGGGCGAAACAGAATAAAAATCTAAAGGGAGATGCTTTGGCCAAAGAACTCGAAAAACAATCCTGGGACCCAAGTGTAAAGTCCCTGGTCAATTTTCCCCAGGTGTTGGATATGATGAACGAAAAACTTGATTGGACAACAAGTCTGGGCGACGCCTTCCTTGCTCAACAAAAGGATGTAATGGATATGGTACAGAAACTTCGTATAAAGGCTAAGGCGGAAGGGAACCTCAAGAACACAGCGGAGCAAAAAGTGATCCTGGAAAAAGAGACTCAGACAATTATCATCGAGTCAGCAAGCCCTCAAGTTGTTTATGTGCCTGTGTATAATCCGACCGTAGTCTATGGCCCGTGGTGGTACCCGGCATATCCGCCCTACTATTATTATCCGCCTGCATACCCGCCGACGGCTGTGGCTTATTCATTCGCCGCGGGAGTGGCTATCGGCGCCGCCTGGGGATATGCATGGGGCCACTGTAACTGGCACGGGGGCGATGTGGACATTGACGTCAACAGAAATATAGATGTCAACCATAACATTAACCGAGACAAATACGCCAATCAACTGCCTTCAAGAGGTGAAGGGGGCCGTGGCTCCTGGCAGCACAATCCTGAACACCGCAAGGGCGTAGCCTATCGGGACCAGAAAACCAGCCAGCGTTTTGGACAGTCGCAGGCGCGGACAATGGAAAACCGGCAGGCCGCCCGTGGCTACGGAGACAGGGGAAGTTTCAGCTCCAGGGAAACAACTCAGGGCAGGCAGGCCAGCTCACGGGAGAGTTTTGGTCAGAGCAGCTCCCGCGACCGCATGGGAGGAAGAGACCGGAGCGCATTTAGCAGCAGCTATGGGAGTGGCAGGAGCGAACGCATGGCGAGCCAGAGAGGAAGTATGAGCCGAGGCAGTTTTGGTGGCAGCTCACGTAGCGGAGGCGGCTTCCGCGGTGGCGGAGGCGGACGAGGCCGTAGATAATATTGATATCTCAAGGCAGTCATATAAAGTAAAACCATTCGCCATAAAAATTGCACTATGGAGGGAAAACAATGACTCATTGTACTTTTAATAGACTAAGAGACGTACTCTACATTCTGCTTGGATCAATGTTGGTCGTTGGAATAATGACCGCTATTGCTGCTGAGGGTCCCTCAGATGCGAAACAAATATCTCAGGCACAGACCTTCTCCTCTGCGGAAGAAGCGGTGAAGGCGCTGATTGATGCCTGTAAGCGGGGTGATACCCAAGAATTGCTTTCCATCTTTGGCCCTGAAGGCAAAGAGATTGTTTCATCCGGAGATGATGTTGCGGATAAGAGCAATCTTGCTAAATTTGTAAAGGATTATGAAACAAAGAACCGTTTGGAGCAGGAAACTGCTGACTCCGGTGTCCTCTACATTGGAGAGGAGGACTGGCCATTTCCGGTTCCGATTGTTAAAATGGGTGAAAAATGGATCTTCGATGCCGCTGCCGGAAAAGAAGAGATCCTCAATCGAAGGATAGGTAGAAATGAATTGGGTGTTATCGAGGTGATGCACGCATACGTGGACGCACAGCGTGAATACTCAACCAGAAAGGACCGTGGCGGAAATACATCTATAGAATTTGCACAGAAGATTAGAAGCGATGAGGGTAAGAGGGATGGGCTCTACTGGCCGGTCAAAGAGGGAGAAGAGATCAGCCCTTTAGGCCCTTTTGCTGCCGAGGCCGTAAAGGAGGGTTATAAAAAAAAGGATGACGCCCCTATCCCCTATCATGGATATTACTACAAAATTTTGAAAGCCCAGGGGAAAAATGCACCTGGTGGTGAATACAATTATGTTGCAGACGGAAAAATGATACTTGGATTTGCCCTTGTAGCCTGGCCTGCCGATCATGGAAATTCCGGAATTATGACCTTTATAGTCAATCAGGATGATATTGTATATCAGAAAGATCTCGGAGCGGATTCAGAAAAGATCGCCGCCGCTATTGAAAAATATGATCCGGACGGCACCTGGAAAAAGGCGGAGAACGAAAAATAGTCGGGACTATGCAACACATGTTGGTATTTTGAATGATGAACTGGTGCTACAGACATTTTTAGAGACACTGGATGTACTGGATGGAAAAAGGCAAGGCAATTACTCAGTGTTAGTTATACACATGAGTCAAGCAGGAAGAAACAAACAACTGAAAAAAAGGAGATCAGCATGAAAAAAACGGTAAAAGTAATTTTGATCGGTATCATCGGCTTTGTTTTGTCTGCATCCACGGCATTTGCCGCAGATCCATCCTTCTCAGGATTTCTGGGTGATCCAAGTGTATACAAACAACTCACCCCAGGACCGAAAGACGGGGCCAAACTGCGGTGGATAAAACCTGGGGTTGACTTTGGGAAATACAACAAATTCATGGTGGACAGCGTCATCTTCTACCTGGCCCCAGACGCTTACAAGGGTATTGATCCGCAGGAGATGAAAGAGCTGGCCGATTCTTTCAACACTGAGATTATGGCAGCCTTTAGAGATAAGTATCCGATTGTGAGCGAACCAGGTCCTGATGTTGCCCGAATTCGCATAGCCATTACCAATGTCAAGCCGAGCAGACCCGGCGTCAGTGCTATCACGTCTGTGGTACCCGTAGGAATAGGCATCAGCCTCATCAAAAAAGGCGCAACCGGCGGCTGGTCCGGCAGCGGCGAGACATGTGTAGAATTTGAGGCATTAGATTCAATCACCAATGAGGCCATTGTAATGGCGGTTGACCAGCAGCAGGCACAATTTGAGGACAGGTTCAGCAAGCTGGGTTCGGCCAAGGATGCCTTCAAGTTCTGGGCTGAAAGGATCGTCAAGTTTTTGGATGAACAAAAGGTCAATAAGATGTGAAATTATTTCAGCAAAGGAGTTAATTTTCTAGTAAACGGAAGATTGCTGAGTTAACCTATATTTTTCTGGAAGTATTCATTTAAATTGGCTATAGTGAGTTCACGTAACTTTAGAGAGACCAAAGTGTCAACTATGACTGAAGATATCATTGCTTGCCCTGATTGCGACCTGTTACAGCGCATTCCCGAAATCCCACCAGGCGGAAAGGCCTGCTGCCTGCGTTGCGGCCACATCATCGCCCAAAATAAACCTGATTCCCTTGGCCGAACCCTTGCCCTGACATTTGCCGCTGCTATTGTCCTTGTAATCGCCAATGTTACACCCCTGATGGGCTTGTCGGCTGTTGGAAGACATGCAAGCACCACTATCCTCGGCGGTGGACTCAAGGTGTGGTTACAGGGCGAGGAGATAACGGCCATGCTTGTTGCCTTCTGCACGGTGGTCGCACCGGCGACCTATATAGCCTGTATGCTGACATTACTGCTGGCCGTTAAAAGGCGGCCTGCACCCTCATGGGTCGGAATCCTGTTGAGGGCATCAAAGTTTAACTACCCTTGGGCCATGGTCGAGGTGATGATGCTGGGAATCCTTGTTGCCCTGATAAAGATCGCTGATCTGGCGACGGTTGTTCCAGGAATCGGCATGTACGCAGTCGGAGCGCTAATCATCCTCTTTGCAGGGATTTCGGTTAACTTCGACCCAAACGAGGTCTGGAACCGAATAAGGTGGGCTGATGGTAAATACCCCCAGGTGTCGGCGTCTAAAGAACATTTGAATCCGGAGATGACCGGGCAATGAAAACCGGTGCAATAACAGGTATAAAAATGGGGTATGTCTCCTGCGAGGCCTGCGGTCTCCTGACAAGACCCGACGACGTCCATAAGCCTGGCTATTGCCCGCGTTGCGGCGAGGAGCTTTCCTTGCGTCGTCACAACTCAATTCAACGCACATGGGCGCTTCTTATCGCCGCGGCCATCTGTTATATCCCTGCCAACCTCCTGCCGGTTATGAATACGAACACGCTGACATACGCTGAAAAGGACACCATCATGAGCGGCGTAGTGCTTCTTTATAAAACAGGATCGTGGCATCTGGCGCTGATTGTGTTGATCGCAAGCGTGATGATACCGCTTGCAAAGATCATTGCCATTGCATATTTACTGATAACAGTGCAGCGAGGCTCAATCGAGGGTATGCAGGAAAGGACCAGACTCTATCGCCTGGTCGAATTAATTGGGCGATGGTCAATGCTTGATGTCTTTGTTGTAACCTTTGTTGTCGCCCTGGTCCAGCTTCAGCCTCTAATGTCTGTGCAACCCGGGGCAGGCATCCTTTTTTTCGCATCGGTCGTTGTTTTGACCATGCTCGCTGCCGAAACCTTCGACCCCCGGCTCATCTGGGATTCAAGCAATAATAAGGAGAACCAAAATGACTGACCATGACGATCTCAACAACTTACCGCAGGCCACGGCAATCCAGAAGAAGAGGATGAGATTTTCGGTTGTCTGGATAATCCCCGCTGTGGCCGCCGTGGTTGCCCTGGTTATCGCGATCCAGCGTATTTTGAGTGAAGGACCGACGATCACTATTGTCTTCAAAAAGGCCGAGGGCATAGAGGCTGAAAAGACCTTTGTCAAATATAAGGATGTCAACATCGGCATGGTTACAAAGGTTGAACTATCAGAAAATTTTTCAAAGGTTGTTTTGACGGCCAAAATTGACAAGAGCGCCGCGGGCCTGATTGTAGAGGACGCCAAATTCTGGATAGAACAGCCCCGCGTCACCCTGAGCGGAATATCCGGCATAGGCACACTGATGTCAGGCAATTACATTGGCCTTGAGGCCGGCAAGTCCAAGAAAATCCAACATAACTTCGTTGGTCTCGAAGTTCCCTCTGTAGTCACCGGCGATCAACCGGGCCGGCAGTTTATTCTTAATGCCGATACCCTCGGCTCTGTTGGGATCGGCTCCCCGCTATATTATCGAAAACTTAACGTCGGGCAGGTCATTGCTTACGATCTTGCCCAGGACGGCAAGTCAGTCACCATTAAAATCTTTGTCAATGCCCCTTATGACAATTGTGTCACGGTCAACACCCGTTTCTGGGAGGCGAGTGGTATTGATGTGTCTCTGGGGGCAAACGGGGTTTCCGTTCAGACCCAGTCAGTAATGTCGCTTCTGATTGGAGGTATTGCATTTGAAACTCCTCAATGGGCTGAAACTGACTCAAAACCAGCGGCCGCTGATTCAGCCTTTACGCTTTATAACGACCGGGCGGCGGCCATGGCCAAACGCGAAACAATTTCCGCTGATTATGTTATGTACTTTACTGAATCCATGCGCGGACTCTCTGTCGGGGCACCTGTTACCTTCCTTGGATTACCTGTGGGCGAGGTTACTGAAGTCGGTCTGGAATGCAATTCTGCAAGTGAAAATCTTCTCCCCCGTGTTGATATAACACTTTACCCGACTCGTTTCCTTGCGCATATAAAAAAGTCTTCCGCTGCCGAGGAAAAGGCGCAGAGCCAAAAGGAGCGCCAGACCATGATCCAGCGTATGGTAGACCGTGGCCTCCGCGCACAACTGCGCAGCGGCAATATTGTAACAGGACAACTCTACGTTGCCCTCGACATCTTTCCCAATGCCCCCAAGGCGAAAATAGACTGGACAAAGTCACCAATTGAATTGCCGGTAATGCCCGGCGCCTTGCAGGATCTGGAAATGAAGATCAACAGCATCCTTGCAAAGATCGAAAGAATGCCCCTGGATGCCATAGGAGAAAATATCAAGAAACTGCTCTTGACCCTGGATGGTCTGGCCAAACACGCTGATACAGAGACACTGCCCGAGGTCAAGGCCACCCTTGAGTCTTTAAAGCGCCTGCTGGAAAATGCAGACACCAATCTCGTCGGTAATAATGCGCCCGTAAAGCAGGATCTGCGCGACTCACTTCAGGAGATAACCAAAGCCGCCCAGGCGATCAGTGAACTCTTAGACTATCTCGAGCGAAATCCTGAGGCACTTATCCAAGGAAAACAGGAGGATTAGAGATGAAACGATCTGCTAATGTTTTTATTTGTTACGCCATAGTGGCTTTATTCGCTGGATGCTCTTCTACCCCGCCATCGCGCTTTTACACCCTGAGTCCGGCTATGCTATCACAGACTCCCCATACGGGAGACTATTCAGTCTCTGTGGGTCCTGTCTCAATACCCGCTGCCGTTGACCGGCCTCAGATTGTTGTCAGGACCGGCCCAAATCAGGTTTACATTAATGAATTCGATCGCTGGGCCTCACCGCTTAAGGCAGACATTGCACGGGTGATAGCAGAAAACCTGGTTTCGATGTTAGGAACACCTAAGGTAACAGTGTCTACACAGTCAACCTCTGAGGGTGCATCTTACCGCACAGCCATTGATGTTTTGAGCTTCGAATCTGATCCGGGCAAGGCAGCAACCCTGGATGCACTTTGGACAGTAAGTTCCAATAAGGATAGAAATTCCATAAGGCAGAGGACAACGATTACAGAAACCACTGAAGGAGCCGACTATGCATCCCTTGCCGCCGCACACAGCCGCGCTCTGGAACAGTTGAGCAGAGAAATTGCAGAAGCAATTAAAAATATGGAGAAAAAAAAGTAGGGGATGGAAATATTACACTAATATAGCCTGGAAATAAATTTTTCCTTTACCCTCATAATGGATAAGATCTCAGAGGCAATTTCCTCGATCGGTTTATTGGTTACATTGATAACAGGCCATTCAGGCCTGGATTCAAATATTTTTCTGGCATAGAGAAGTTCCTTATGTACATGCTCAGGCTTTGCATACTCGGAATCCGTCCCTCTCCAAAGCTCAATTCGGACCTTACGAAGTCTCATTAGAGGCTCAGGTTCCGTCATCAGACAGAATACACGACCTGAAGACAACTTAAACACCTCCGAAGGCGGTTCGACTCCAAGTACAATTGGCACATTTGCAACAAACCACCCTTTAAATGCCAAAAATATGCTAAGGGGAGTCTTGAATGTCCTGGATACCCCCAGCAGGACAATTTCAGCATCTCTCAACTGTTCAACACGCTTTCCGTCATCATGGCGCAGTGCAAATTCAGTGGCCTCTATTCGCCTGAAATATTCCTTGTTCAATTCATAAAACAGGCCCGGTTTTTCAGACGGCAGGTCTGAAAGCTGATGAGACAACTGGGCCAGCAGCGGCCCCATCAGGTCAATTGTCTCTACATTGTGAAGCCTTCCAGTGCGCCTTACAACTGCACGCAAGTCCTGTGAGACCACCGTGTGTACTACAAACCCTCTGAACCTTGAGGCCTGCTCTATTATGCTGATCACCTGTTCTTCTGTGCGGATTTCCGGGAAGAGGTGCACCTCAACGGAGGTGTCCGGAAACTGGGTAAGGGCGGCGTCTAATGCCTGTTGTGCGGTTCTGCCGGTGCCGTCAGAAATAACAAAGACATGGTTCATTGGGCTACCAGAAAAAAGAGTCGCGGGTTACGCGTTGCGAGTTACGGTTTGTTTCATTTTTCTCTTAACCCGTAACAGGCAACTCGCAACTCGTTTAAGCTAGTCTTCCAATGCAGCAAGTGCGGCGGCAAAACGTGCTATGGGCACGCGAAAGGGACTGCACGAAACATAGTCGAGACCGACTTTATGGAAAAAGACGACTGATTTGGGATCGCCGCCATGTTCGCCGCAAACCCCAAGGTGAATATTTTTCCGTGTTGCACGACCCTTTTCTATGGCGATCCGGACCAATTCACCTATCCCCTTCTGATCTATTGAGGTAAAAGGATCATCCTCATAAATGCCGGATTCAACGTAATAGGGCAGGAACGACCCTGAATCATCGCGTGAAAAACCGCAACCCATCTGTGTCAGATCATTTGTGCCGAAACTGAAGAATTCAGCATGCTTTGCAATTTCATCAGCGGTGACAGCGGCCCTGGGAACTTCTATCATAGTTCCGATTTTGTATTCCAAATCCTTAACTCCCAGTTCCTCTTTTACCTTATCAGCGACTTCCACGATATTTTTGCGCTGGTTTTCAAGCTCCTTTGAATTGCCGACCAAGGGCACCATTATCTCAGGGTGCACTTCAACTCCTTCTTTTTTCAGGCTGGCCGCAGCCTCCAGAATAGCACGGACCTGCATGCGTGTTACTTCGGGCATGGTGACTCCAAGGCGACACCCGCGATGCCCGAGCATAGGATTAAATTCGTGCAGTTGTTCAATACGGCTCCGGATTACAGAGGCGCTGACACTCAGGTCTGAGGCGATCTCATCAATCTTTTTATTGTCATCCTGTTGAGGGAGAAACTCGTGCAATGGTGGGTCCAAGAGACGAATAGTGACCGAAAAAGGGCTCATTGCCTTTAAAATACCATAGAAATCGTTCCGCTGGTAGGGAAGGAGTCTTTTTAAGGCCTCTTCTCTTTCCTCAGCCGTATCTGAAAGGATCATAGCACGCATGTTTCGGATACGATCTTCACCGAAAAACATGTGCTCTGTTCGGGTAAGTCCTATTCCACGCGCACCGAATTTACGGGCAATTGCAGCATCTTCCGGTGTATCGGCATTTGTACGGACCTCAAGCTTACTGGTTTTCTCCGCAACGGTCATCAGTTTCTTGTACCATTGGTTGCTGTCCGGATCAGCGTTTACAACCGGGATCTGGCCCTCATATACAATACCCTTTGTGCCATTGAGGGTGATCCAGTCCCCTTCCTTCAAGGTTTTATCCTTTACAGAGACGGTACGCTTCTGATAATTGACATCAAGATCACTGCACCCGACTACGCAACATTTTCCCCAACCACGGGCGACCAAAGCGGCATGGCTGGTCATCCCGCCGTGGGCCGTAAGTATACCTTCAGCCGCGCGCATTCCATCCACATCTTCCGGGCTGGTCTCAAGACGGACCAGAATAACCCTTTCACCCTTTTTCGCCATCTCCCAGGCCCTCTCGCTGTGAAGCACTATCTTTCCGATTGCACCTCCAGGACCGGCAGCAAGACCTTTTGCCAGAACAGTGGCCCTTTTTTCCTCCCTGGGATCAAGCATGGGATGCAACAGTTCGTCCAGTTGATCCGGTCTTACTCTCCTTAAGGCCTCTTTATCGTTTATCAGCCCTTCCTCCATCATATCAACGGCCATACGAATAGCGGCAAGTCCGTTTCTCTTGCCGGTACGGGTCTGGAGCATCCAGAGCCTGCCATGCTCAATAGTAAATTCCAGATCCTGCATGTCCGTGTAATGTCTTTCAAGCCTGTTGCGATATTCAACAAGCTCCTTATACAGTTCCGGCATGGCCTCTTCGAGAGACGGCAATTGATCATTTTTGCCGGGCTGTTTACAATAAATATTTATTGCGTTTGGGGTACGAATACCTGCGACGACATCTTCACCCTGTGCATTAACAAGCCATTCGCCGAAGAAATTGGAGTCCCCCGTGGCAGGATCACGGGTAAAGGCAACGCCAGTGGCGCTGTCCTCGCCCATGTTTCCAAATACCATGGTCTGAACGTTGACGGCAGTACCCCAATCTTCAGGGATATTTTCGATACGGCGATAAGATACTGCACGTTTTCCACGCCACGACTGGAACACCGCTCCGATTCCGCCCCAGAGCTGCTCCAACGGATCATCAGGAAATTTTTTCCCAAGGACCTCTTCAACCTTTGCCTTAAAGGCCTCACAGAGTTTTTTAAGATCATCAGTGGTCAGCTCTGTGTCCAGTTTGTAGCCCTTGTCCCTCTTGATTTTGGTCATCACCCTCTCCAACTGGGGCCTGATGGCCATTTCCTCGTCTTCATACTCAACGCCTGCAGCCTTCTCCATAACCACATCTGAATACATGGTAATAAGCCTGCGATAGGCATCGTAGACAAATCTCTCATTTCCCGACTGCTTGATCATACCTGGAATAGTTGCAGAGCACAGACCAACATTAAGAACAGTTTCCATCATACCGGGCATGGATTTTCTGGCGCCGGAACGAACTGATATCAAAAGAGGGTTTTCCGGGTCTCCGAATTTCCTGCCCATAATCGCCTCCACACGAGCAATTGCCTCTCTAGTTTGATCCATTGCCTCTTGTGGTAGCTTTCCTCCTGCCTCGAAATAGGCGGCATTGGTCTCAGTGGTCAGGGTAAAACCCGGAGGCACCGGAATACCAAGGTTTGTCATCTCCGCCAGGTTGGCCCCTTTTCCACCGAGTTCATTTTTCATCTCGGCCTTTCCATCGGCCTTTCCATCTCCAAAAAAGTATACGTATTTCATTTTGTTCTCCTTCTCTCCGAGTCAATAAACAGATATTTCAAGATCCCTGGCTGTCTCCCTTTCCCTTTCTTCTCAGGTACTCAAAGAGATAAGCCAGACCGAATATTAGCGCAGCCAGACCAAAAACCTTGTCTGCTGAAACACTATTAAAAAATAAACGACAAACAAAAGCTCCAATTATTATAGACAGGATGAAGCGAATCAATAAAACATAAAAAACAGACATAACAGTTACATGTCTTTATTCTTAGACTCAATTTTTCTAAAGGGAATAATAGTACCGTTACCGTTTTTGATTTTTTCCTTCTCAGACGGGTTCAATTGAGCCTTAGTTTCAAATTTTGAGTCAACCTTCTCGACCTTTTCCAACCTTACGGATTTCCCGTTCATTGTAAAAGGAGTTCCGTTAATATAGGCCCTTCTTAGTATCCAGGTCACAGTCTGCACAGGAATGGTGAGCAGTAACAAGGTAACATGATACCAGTCCCGTTTTATATCAGGGTCGATTGATTCTATGCGGGCAAAAGTGGCCGGCTGATCCTCGAAATAGATGAGGACAACGTCATTTTCAAAGGCCATAGCTGATTTCCGAAGTTTAAAGGCACAGTCTTTGTCCTATGTCTTGATAACTTATTAAAAATACTGCTATAATCACTCCACTACAGACTTATTTATTTTCGTTCGTTAGAATATAATCTCATAAAAAAAAATAGTCAAAGAAAAGATAGGCTGGGTCAATTGCAAGGGGGCAAGACATAATACTCATTATTAATCAGGGAGTTAAAATGAGCTATTTGCATTGGGCTGCCCAAACCTCTGGAGCCGGAGACAGGAGTGGCTCGATTCATCGAAAACAATCATGGGGTCAAAAAAATACGTTTTCACATCTGCAATTATGGTCAGCGTCTAATACTTGCCGGTAATAAAAAAAAATGGTAACTGAAGAGATCCCGGAGGATCGAGCATGGTTGTGCCTTTTTTCATTAAACGGTGGTTTGCGTTCAACCTGCAGGCCAAAGTGATGCTGATCTTTATTTTGCTGGCCTTGGGCCCTTTCGCGGCCATCGGAGCTTTTTCCATCAAGTCCACAGAGCAACTGATTTTCAATATGGTCATGCGGCAGCTTGAAAACGTGGCCGCGGATAAAGCCGCTATCCTCGAACGATGGCTCGATGAACGGAAGGCCGATCTGATGGTTATGGCCGGTACGTCAATATTAAAATCCCTGGACCCCTCGCTTATCGCCCAGTACCTCAGCCTCGTTCAAAAAAGCTACCTCGTATATAAAGATATTATCGTAATTTCTGCCAATGGAAATATTGTATACAGTACAGGCGGAAAGGATTCATTCCCTGAAAAGAACTATATCCCGGCCATAAGTCAAGACTTGCAGTTGTCCAATATCACCTACCTCCCCAAAGAAAAAGAATCAGCATTTTATATATCGGCACCCATTAGCGACGACACTGGAAAGCCGATCGGTGCTGTCTATGGGGCGGTCGGGACTAACAAAATATTATTTCATATCCTCAATGTGTCGTTGGGAAAGACAGGTGAGTGTTATCTGGTGGATAAGGAAGGAATGTTCCTTGCCCATAAGGAGCCTGGAAGGATATTGAAGGAGAATATCTCCCAGTCAGACAGTTTCAGAAATATCTTCGATGCGAAAGACCGTAACAAAATCTATCTGGATTACCGTGGCATTGAAGTCTTGGGCACATCACAGAAAATAGTGGGCACAGACTGGTTTCTTGTGGTGGAGCAGGACAGAGATGAGGCATTTCAAAGCCTGGACGCACTAAAGAGCAATATCTATTTTATTGTCCTGCTGTTTATAATAAGCGCCTTCGCTCTTACATGGATTATCTCTTACCACATTGTAAAGCCGATTCGGGCGCTCGGCCGATCCGCCGATATACTGGCCGACTCAGAGTTTGACAGGGTCATCCTTAAGACAGACAGGCAGGATGAAATCGGCATGCTTTACAGGGCGTTTGAAAATATGTCCTTTAGACTTAAGGAGCGTCAAGACCATCTTGAACAGGAAGTCGGTCTTAAGGAGGCGGAACTTAAGGAAACCGATATCATCCTCAAACAGACCAAGTTGCTGGCAGAACGGTCAGAAAAATTTGCTGCAATTGGAAGGCTGGGTGCTGCCGTGGCCCATGAGATCCGAACGCCCTTAACCTCTCTGAAATTGTTTTTAGAGTCGGTCCAGGCCGAGATCGAGATTTCACCTGAATACCAGGAAGATTACAGGATAGCAATGGGGCAGATTAAACGTATTGAAGGCACTATCAATCGCTTTCTCGACTTCTCAAAACCCCAGGAGCTCAACTTTTCAAAAATTGACATCTCACAGCTTTTCGAAGATGTGTTATTGGTTGTTAAGCCGATGATAAACAAAAATGAATGTACCCTGGATGTTGACATCGAGCATGACTTACCGAAAGTAAACGGAGATAAAAAACTGTTGGGAGAGGCCTTGATCAACCTCCTGGTCAATTCCCTTGAGGCCATGCCGAACCACGGGAGTCTAACCATTTCGGCGGCAAGGGATAATTTCAAATCAGACGGACTAATTCTTGCCTGTGTCAGAATTGACATAAGAGACACGGGACAAGGTATCTCCGAGGATCAAATCGCCAGTATCTTCGACCCGTTTTTTACGACAAAACAATGCGGCACCGGCCTGGGATTACCCCTTGTGCTGAACACCATAAAACGCCATGGGGGAGATGTCAGGGTTAAGAGCAGGATCAACAAGGGCACGGAGTTTTCCCTTTTTATTCCCCTGGAATTCATTGAATCTTTGTTTGAGGAAAATGGAAAAGATATTACTTATTGATGACGATGAAGGTCTCATACATTTCCTGAGCAGGTTTTTTCAGAGAAAGGGCTATGAGGTCGCAGTATGCCTGAACGGCCGCTCGGCGATTGAAAAGATTTCCGAGACATCCTTCGACCTGATCCTGCTTGATTATAAGATGCCCGATTTAAACGGACTGGACACCCTGAAAAAAATCAAGACCTCACAGGTCAAGACTCCTGTTATCATTATGACTGCATATGGAAACACCGATCTGGCCATTGAAGCTATGAAACGAGGTGCCTACGATTATCTTGTAAAACCATTTGAAAGGGAAGAATTGAGTCGGGTTGTAAGCGAAGCACTATTAGTCAACCGGCAGATGAAAGAGATCGTCAGTTTTCCCGACTCAGCCCAGCCGTTTCTTACCCCTCCATCCAAAGACGCCCTGAAAATGATCGGCCGCAGCAGCAGGATGCAGGATGTCTACAAATTAATAGGGCAGATCGCGGAAAAAAACGTTTCCGTATTGATCACCGGTGAGAGCGGTACAGGTAAAGAAATGGCGGCCAGGGCCATTTACCATCACAGCAGGCGAAAGGATAAACCATTTATCGCCGTCAACTGCGCCGCCATTCCTGAAACCCTTTTTGAAAGCGAACTGTTCGGTTATGAACGAGGGGCATTCACCGGAGCGGAACGTACCTACATCGGAAAGATTGAAAGATGCAACGGGGGCACTGTATTTCTGGATGAGATAGCAGATATGCCCCTTTCATTGCAGGCAAAACTGCTCAGGGTCATACAGGAGGGCGAATTTGAAAGGCTGGGGGGTAGCCAGACCATACTGGTCAATGTCCGTATAATCGCGGCAACCAATAAGGATCTTGAAATCGAAATCGAGCAGGGAAGGTTCCGCAAAGACCTGTATTGGCGTCTTAAGGTCATTTCCATTATCATGCCGCCCTTAAGAAATAGAACCGAGGATATCAAGGAACTGGTGGAATATTTTCTTGCCCGCTTCGGTGTGGAATACATCAAACCCGTCAAGCATATTTCTGAAGCGGCAATGGCAAAGATTCATTCATACTCCTGGCCCGGTAATGTGAGAGAACTGGAGAATTGCATTCGACGGGCAATTCTCCTGTGCAAGGGCGATATTATCTCGGAAGATCTTATTTTGTTATCGGAAATTACAGATCAAAACATGTTACAAGCCTTGGACCGAGAGCATTTGATAGGTAAACTAAAAGACAAACTGGAAGAGATAATACCGGAGATATTGCGGCTTTCAGAACAACAGGCACATTCCAATGTCATTGAAATTGTAGAGGACACATTGATCGAAAAGGCCCTTCGGTTGTGCGGAAACAACCAGGTCAGGGCCGCCAAGATGCTGGGCATCAGCCGTAATACCCTGAGACACCGCTTGAAAAGGTTTACGGAAAAACAAGATGATTCTGAGCAGGATTAGTTGAAATAGTTGAAGAAGTTAAAACAGATAAAAAAGTTAAAAGAGCTAAAGCAAATATTTAAGGTCATTGACGCCTCCCGCTTGCTGGTGAAATTTCACCAGTGCTGTTCAAATATTGAACTCTTATATAATCATATATAAGCGCACAAATCTGATCATACCAAGAGGTTTTATTAATCCTTCCTTTTAATATAAGAGGCCAAAATTATCCGTAATGCCGAACATGGTCAGGCATCCGGAACCTCTAATCCTCTGATATCTTTCTGTTTTCCGGCAATTACCGGAATGGCAAAAAAAATAGACCGCCCACAGTGATTTCAATTTTCCAATCATTTTCAGGATATATTTTTAGATCCGGCATGAGCTTTGCTATCCGAACAATGACAATATTATTAACTGTCTCATAATTGTATAGACGCACGGTCATTCCGGCGAAGGCCGGAATCCAGCGCTTTCTGGATGGCGGATCAAGTCCGGCATGACGAATGAAAATACTATTATGAGAAAATTAATATGTTGCTTACCGGAATCTTAATTTTCTCTTTTTTAGAGGGGAGGAGGATAGCGTATATGGGATTAAATGTAAAACTGCCGCATCGCACATTTGTGTGGGTGCCCCCAATATGTTGTGGTCGGATTATTGTTTTTCTGACCGGAATGAGTTAGCGTAGTTTTAAGGCGATGACGCC
>LT984854.1:1827161-1832807 GCA_900258555.1 uncultured Desulfobacterium sp.
TGATCTCTATCCGAGAAGAAAACCAGCGGCATTCCAGGTCATCAATGCATGACCACAACATATTGGGGTCACCCACACAAATGTGCGATGCCCCGTAAAACTCAATGAGAGAGATGTAAACATGGATCGTGAAGGACTTCTGATATCGGAAAGGATAAATGAGGTTACAATGATGTGCGAAAGGGAGAATCCTATCTATGAACAGATAAGCAGCTTCAGCATTGCATTGTATGTCCTTGGCTTTTTTGATGCAGAAGATATTATGTTTGTTGATGATCTGAACCAGTGTGAGGCTGCTGTTATTCTTAATGAGAACTTCACACAAATCTCCAGGGATGAATTGCCGTCAGATTACCATATCACCCAATCCAGGGAGAAATATCTACTCGTCATCGGAGATCCTTTGTTTCCGGTACATTTTGCCGTGCTTGCCGATACGGACAGTGCCAGACCGTTTTTTTCAAAATTGAAATTTTTTGGTAGCGGCTTTGACAGCTTGGAGGAATTGATAAACAGTTTTGCAGGGGAAGATGGGATAAGCAAAGATGATATCCACTTTTTTAAAATAAAATTAACATCACCCATATCCCTTTCTTCACCGCCGAAAATATATATTGTCAGAGATGATGGAAGGGTCGTCTAATAATAGAAGAAGTTGCTGTTTTTAATAAATCTTAACAATATAAGAAGGAGGATTAAGGAGATAACATTATGTCGCTGTTAAAGGAGATCGTAGAAAAAGTCAAACGCATGGACCCGGGCCAAAAGGAATTCCACCAGGCAGTCATTGAGGTAATGGATACTCTGGAACCGACTGTAGATCGTCACCCCGAATTCGTCAAGGCCGCGATTTACGAAAGGATCGTTGAGCCGGAACGGGCGGTCATGTTTCGCGTGCCCTGGGTGGATGACAAAGGCAAGGTTCATGTCAACAGGGGCTTCAGGGTACAGTTCAACAACGCCATCGGCCCATTTAAGGGAGGAATAAGGTTTCATCCTTCAGTGAACCTGAGTATCATAAAATTCCTCGGATTTGAACAGACCTTTAAAAATTCCCTGACCACACTGCCTATGGGCGGCGGAAAAGGCGGATCAGACTTTGATCCAAAGGGCAAGTCCGATGATGAAATCATGAGATTCTGCCAGGCCTTCATGCGTGAGCTTTTCAGACATATAGGCGCTGAAACCGATGTGCCCGCCGGTGATATTGGTGTCGGAGGTCGTGAGATAGGCTATTTATACGGCTATTACAAGAAGATAAGAAATGAGCATACGGGCGTCCTTACGGGAAAAGGACTTGAATATGGTGGGAGTCTGATCAGGCCGGAGGCCACCGGCTATGGAACGGTCTATTTTGCATCTGAGATGCTCGCAACCAGAGGCCTTTCATTCAAGGACAAGATTGTGGCAGTCAGCGGTTCAGGAAATGTTGCACAATACGCCATTGAAAAGGTCAATCAGGTCGGAGGGTGCGTGATCACCGTCTGTGACTCAAATGCGACCGTGGTAGATGAAAAGGGTATAGATACAGACAAATGCTGTTATATCATGGAACTTAAAAATGCCCACAGGGGACGAATCAGTGAGTATGCCGACAAATACAAATCAGTATGCTTTGAAGGGAAAAATGTCTGGGATGTCATCCGCGAGCAGGGGATAAAGGTGGACATCGCGCTTCCCTGCGCAACACAGAATGAGATTGACGGCGCAAATGCCGAGGCGCTGGTAAAAAACGGCTGCATATGTGTAGCCGAAGGGGCAAATATGCCCTCCACGCCTGAGGCCATACAGATCTTCCAGGACAAAAACATACTGTATGCACCGGGAAAGGCGGCAAACGCAGGAGGAGTTGCCACATCAGGACTTGAGATGAGCCAGAACAGCCTGAAATTGTCATGGATAAGGGAAGAAGTAGACAACAGGCTTTTATTGATAATGAAGGAAATCCATAAAACATGCCTGGAGGCGGCAGAGGCCTACGGAAAGAAAAATGATTATGTAGCAGGCGCCAATATCGCCGGTTTTGTCAAGGTGGCAAAGGCAATGCTCGCCTACGGGATTGTTTAACTTACACAACTTCGGGGCCGGTCCACAAACCGCAGTTTCATAACCGGCCCCCTCCCCTTCTCCTCACGTTATCATTACCACAACAAATCTGTTCTTTAATTGTATTACGAATAAAAAAGGTATGTTTTGACCAGGTCAAAATAAACCCTAACGTTGCAGAAAATTTGAGGTCAAAACGTTCAAGATTAGGTCAGCAAGGGGCTTTCGCACATTTTCAAGGGTGAAAGCGTATTGAACATACGGTGAAGTCTTGAAAATGTGCGAGAGACTCTTGATGGCCTGATATAGATGTGTAGGTTGGGTTTCCAAACCCAACATTCCTCTTAATCCCCAAGAATTTTTTGCTGAGATCGGAGAAATAGCATGGGCAACTGGAAGACGCCTGGGGCAAAAGAGGCCTGTCCTTATCAGTAGGCGAGTTGTTTCCAGAAATGGGGTTTGTTAGTTGGGGTATGCCGGCGTGAAAGAACTCAATACCAAGGATAAATAGATTGAATATCGTGGAATCAAAACTTAAAGAACTCGTTTTCAAGGGATCTGATTCCGGAAATTAATTCAAAATCCCGGTCCCTGTGTAAAAGAAGGGCCTGGGCTTCTATGGCAATGCAGGCAATACAGCAGTCAATGGGGCTTCTTACGGTTAATCCTGATTTTCTGAGATCAAAATAGATTCTTGCAGCCTGCCTCCATGTGTCCACGGTTGCCTCAAGATAATACTGTGTTGATAAGTATTCGTCGAGCCGCTGCCATTCAAAGTCATCTTTTACCCCCTGAAGCAGTTCGAGTTGAATAAAACGGCTGAAAACAATTGCTTCTTGTTTTGTTCGGTCTCGGAATTTCTGAACAACATCACCTGTTTTATCTTTTAAAACCTCAATCCAGACAGATGTATCAACAAGAATCATCCTCTTGTTTCCCTCAATTTTTTATGGTCATAACCTGAACGAAACTCGATAAAACCTGCCAATTCCGTGAGATCCTTTCGTTTTTTCAACCTGATAAATTCACTTAACGCTTGATGGATCAATTCCTTTTTTGTCCTCACATGAGTGACGGAAAAAGCCTCTTCCAGCAAAGACTCATCTATCTCAATGTTTGTTCTCATTTTTTTCTCCTCATACACATTCCATACACAGAATACACCTGCGGCATCTTCTGTCAATGAAAAATATCTTCGGCTGTGATCTTGACTCAGATAAGATGTGAAGGTTGGGTTTCCAAACCCAACATTCCTTTATATGAAATAAATTGCCACCAGTGGAAAACGATTACCCACAATGTTGGCAATTATTTTCACACTACCAATTCAACCTTCATATCGCAATAATAATCCTTTGATATTATTGAAGAATAAATCTGAAACCAAACGGTTGGTCAGGCATAATTTTTGCTAAGACTATATAGGGTCAAATTTTTCAAATTGGTTATCCTGGAAGTAGCATTTCGCTAACAGCTCATGGCTAATAGGTAAACGCTTTTTCAGGATCACTGCCGGTCTCGTTTGAAGGCGGAATTTCCGCTTCCCGTCGTTCCTTCGAAGGCCTTAATCCAAATACTTGAGGTGAGATTATGAGCTTAAGAAATGTTTCTTTTGGGTCAGCGCGTAAGGTCTTGTTTCTTCTGTTGGTCATGGTTTGCCTGTCATTATTACATCTGAATATGCTGTCATATGGTGTAGCCAGGGCGGCGGAGCCTGTTGCAGATGCCGGTCAGTACAATCTTATTGTAAAAGATAATCCCATTTCAGGTGCCGTAGTGTTGAATGGCTCGGGGTCGTTCGACAATGACGGAGACCCCATGAACTATCACTGGTATGGTGCGTTTCCTACAAGCACAGGGTTAAACCCCTCCGTTGATATACCGGAGGGTACATATACCGTCTCCCTGGCGGTTGATGACGGTTCATACATCTCTCAAGTGGATACCACCACAATCACGGTAAACCCCGGTTTCAGCATCGCGGCCAGGTGCAAGCCAGGAAAGGTGCAACTTACCTGGACGCACATCGCCGGCACTGAAAGGTATGACATCTATCGCTCAACTGAATCAGACCCCACAAATTTCGTAAAAATCGCTGAGACAACTTCCACATATTCGACCTATCTTGATGAACCTGTGGCGAACGAGGTTACCTATCTATATGTGGTGGGCGCTGTTTCCCAGGGTATTTGGCAATATTCAAATGTAACAAGCTCTCACCCAACTGCCTTGAGGGTTATCGCCAATTACGCGCCCGCGATCTATTCCAAGCCAATAACAACGGCAACGACCGGAATTATCTACAATTACGATGTAAATGCCACTGACCCGAACGGAAACGCGCTCACCTACAGCCTTTCCACCACTCATTCCGGCATGGGTATAGACCAGACCACAGGCCTGATCACATGGACCCCGCAGGAGACCGGGTCATATGATGTTATAACAGAAGTTTCAGACGGCAAAGGTGGAACAGATACTCAGTCTTTTACAATCATTGTTGAGCCTATTTCCCTGGATAATTGTCCTGATGATCCGGATAAGATAAATGCCGGTATCTGTGGTTGCGGTATCGCAGATATAGATACAGACGCTGACGGCATCGCAGACTGTTTAGACCAATGCCCCAATGACGCAAACAAGACAGAACCGGGTGCATGCGGCTGCGGGAATTCTGACATAGACACAGATGGAGATGGACCCCCCGATTGTATTGATGGATGCCCAAGCGATGGCAATAAAACCTCTCCGGGTGCATGTGGCTGCGGACTGTCTGACACTGATTCGGACGGAGACGGAACTTCAGATTGTCTCGATAACTGCCCTAATGACCCCAATAAAACCGCGCCAGGTGACTGCGGCTGCGGGGAGACAGATATTGACACTGACGGAGACGGTGCCCCTGACTGTATGGATGCCTGTCCTAGTGATCCTAATAAAATTGATCCCGGTGCGTGTGGCTGCGGGGTTTCCGATATAGATTCTGATGGTGATGGGGTGCCGGATTGCAGCGACGGTTGCCCCGATGATCCGAACAAGCTAACACAGGGCGCGTGTGGCTGCAGGGTGACAGATGCCGATTCGGATGGGGACGGCACACCAGATTGTAATGATGGCTGTCCGAGCGATGGGAACAAGGTAGAGCCAGGCGCTTGTGGATGTGGCAAAGCCGATACTGACACTGACGGAGATGGTGTCCCTGATTGCAATGATAGTTGCCCTGAAGATCCTAATAAGGCTGCTCCCGGCGCATGCGGGTGTGGAGTTGCGGATACGGACTCAGACAATGACGGAGTACCGGATTGCATGGATGCCTGTCCTAATACCCCAAGCGGTGAAGCGGTTGATGGGGATGGTTGTTCGAGTTCGCAGAGAACCTCAAAGGTCATAGGCCCTGAGGGTGGAGTAGTTGAGGTGACTGATCCAAATAATCCTGTTTACGGGCTTGCTATCCACTTCTCAGAGAATACGGTATCTGAATTTATTACGGTAACAATATCTGGTAGTGTCAATTTAATTGTGTAAAATTTGATAGTTCATTTAATTGTTTGAAAAAAGGCAAATTTTTGCGGACTTTTCCTATAGGGTTTGCCCTCCAAT
>LT984854.1:1834377-1865415 GCA_900258555.1 uncultured Desulfobacterium sp.
AGCAATATTTTCAAAAGCAAGAAGGGGAGCCGATTCCTGATGATAGTCGATTTGAAATCGACCCCTCATAAAACCCCTCGACTTATAGTCGAGGGTGGTTTAGTTCTGACAAGCAAAGTTGGGAACTCGTGACATCATTGGGATATGACGTTGAGGACAAAGTAATATTATTCATGGCTAATCATTTTTCTATTTATTCCCCTGTAAAGTACACCACAGATAGTGACACTTATAGTGTACCTTTTGATATTAGAAGAGATTCGCTGAGTTATTCGAACGACACATCAGATCCCACTAGCATTGGATGCCCGGCTTACAATGAAGGTGTGTGTACTGCTATTGTAGCTTTTAGTTTTTGGTACTATGAGAATATTCGTTCACCAGAAACCGGACAGTATCTTAGATGCAGGTATAACAATCAAGTGGCAGGTGAATTAAGCTGTTCAATTTATAATTCATGGAGTTGGTATTTCCAGAACAACATAATCACAGGGACAATATATGACTTATACCAGCGCATTATTGAAAAAATCGACATGGACCCAATAAAAACTGCAATAATTAATAAACTAAAATCTAATAAACCTGTTTATCTTTCCATTAAAGGGACAATCAATGGGGAGGAAGATAAAGGACATGCTTTGTTGGTGGTTGGATGGGTCCAGCAGGATTCAATATCAGGCTATTTTGATGTATATGATCCAAACGATAATTCAAGATTACGACGATTAAGATACGAACAGCAAAACAACAAAGGAAAGCTCATCTATGATGACCATACATTTTATAGCAATACCGATATAGATACCTTTATTGTTCAAGAGGCTAGTGACTATGACTTTTATTTATATTATCATGATGAGACAAACTATCCCGTATCTGATTCCGACAACGACGGAGTAGGCGATGTTTGTGACAAATGTTCTGACACTCCTGAGCATGAAATTCCAAATCAAAATGGTTGTTCTTTATCACAACTAGCCCCTTATCTGTCTGTTGATTCGTATCCTCAAAATGGTCAGCATGATGTTCCTGTTAACAATTTAATTTTTAGATGTGAGCCGATTGACCATTTGAACAACGCGAGTTTTCAGTATTGTATCGAAATACGCAAAATATCACCCACTGGTGAGGTGGTCATGGATACGTGTGGGATGCCTTTTTTCGACTATCCTACTGAATTTCTGATAGCTTCGCTTGATGCAGGGCAGACGTACTATTGGAGGGTCAGGGCAAAAGATGATCATGATAATATGAGCCTTTATAGCCCATGGTGGACTTTTTCAACGACACCAGAGCCTAATGACATTGATAATGACGGAGATGGATACACAGAAAACCAAGGTGATTTTGATGACAACGACCCAAGTATTCACCCGGGCGCAGTTGAAGTCCCTTATGACGGCATTGATCAGGATTGCAATGGAACCGATCTTACAGATGTTGATGGCGATGGTTATGATGCAGTCCAAGCTGGTGGAACGGATTTAGATGACAATAATCCTGATATCAACCCAGGTGTTCAAGAGGTCTGTGGGGATGGAATAGATAATAATTTTAATGGTGAAGTTGATGAAGATTGCGGCGTTGATCTAAATGCCGGTCTTGTTGCCTACTACCCATTCAATGGCAATGCGAATGATGCAAGTGGGAATGGTAATGATGGGACAGTTTATGGGGCTATGTTGACGCAAGATAGATTCAATAATCCAAACAGTGCTTATTTTTTTAATGGGAATGAACTTTTTGGTCCTCACCACTATATTACTGTTCCAGTAAATATAAATCCTGATGTAATGCCACAAATCACCATAACAGCTTGGGTACAAGCTAATATGCCTGAATTCAGTGCCTGCGTAGTTTCTAATGATGACTATGGCTGGGATCGTGGGATATGGAATTGGTATCCTAATGATGGGTATGGATGGGGGATATGTAATGGTTCAGGAATACTCGGATATTACCCCTTTACAGCAGGCCAATGGGTGTTTATTGCTGCTGTATATGATGAAGCAAGCGGAACAATAAAGATGTTTGTTAATGGAAACATTTATACTGGTATAGGTTCAGGAAATCATGGGCAACATATTACATTTATTGGGAGTTCGGGGCACGATACCGCTTATTTTAACGGTGTGATTGACGATATCCGAATTTACAACCGAGTTCTTTCTGATTTTGAAATCCAGGCGCTTTACAACCTTGAAGCCAGCTCGCAAACTCTTATTCCACCAACCGGTCTTTCTGCCGCATACGACAGCACAAACAAATGGAACTGGATTACCTGGAATCCTGTTACTGAAGCTGTTTCATATAACCTTTACTGGGGCACTGAATCAGGAGTAACCAAAGACAGCGAATATGCTGGAAACACCCCAAACACTGAGTTCAGTCATACAGGTGTTGTTCCTGGGTGGACCTACTATTACAGGGTTGCGTCTGTTGATGCTAATGGCAACGAATCGGATCTGTCAGAGGAAGAGTCTGCATATGTGCCAATTGATGAAAATTGCATTCCAGATGTATTTAGTGCGTCTCAAGATTTTAATACAACGTCACAAGGATATAGGAATTGGTATTATCAGAGTTGGAATGGCACTGAATATATTGATATGGTTTATGGGATTAATTGGTGGGGTTTTCAGTCATGGCATGGAATTAATGAGATCGACAGTGTTGTGATATCCGGGGATCGAATGGCTCCTGCACGAACAGAAGAACCTACCCGAACGTGGGTTTGTACTCATGATGGGTACTTAAGAATAACTGGGAATGCTCATAAAATTGACTTCGGTGGTGGAAATGGAGTGATTGTAAAGATATTTAAGAATGAAGAGGCACTATGGGAAAGAGAAATAGCTTTTAATGATGGTGTAGGTTACAATTTCGATTTGACTCTTAAAGTTATAGCTGGAGACTCTATTTATTTTAGACTTAATAATAATGGCAGCCCGTTATACGATACAACATATTTTTGCCCTGCTATTGAATTTGACTGCGATTAATAAATGGTAAATGTTGTCACATCTCCGGCTGTCCTTAAGACATGCAATCGTAACAGTTTAGCCCCTATTTTATGCATAGCGGGACATCCTACGGGAAATAGGGGACATCCTATAATGCTCCTGTCAAGAAAAAATAATCTGAAATTAAACCAATGAAATAGGGGACGTAGCTCAAAATATCAATTGACACTTTGAAATAGGAAATAGGGGACGTAGCTCAAAATATCAATTGACACTTTAGCCATGTATCCATGTAGTTTTGGTTTTCAAACCCAACATTTCCAAATGGGGGTATTCACCTTGCGTTGTGATACAAATACGTCTAAAAATGTTGGGTTGCTTCTCTAACCCAACCTACAAAATGGAATGATTTGTCATGGAATACCGGCGGGCCAAAATTAAAGGTGGTTGTTATTTCTTTACTGTGGTGACGTACGGTAGGAATCCGATTCTTACGAAACATAATGAAAATAGTGAAAATAGGGACGCTGTAAGGTTTTTAAGTTCCTTGGTGAGCCAACAGAAAAATGGGAATGTCCATGTTATCCCTCACGTTGCATAAGCCGGGTAAGGTGCATTCCATGCACCATTTTGATGACATGAAACAAAAAAACAAACGCTGTTAGCTTTTTAAGTTTCTATCAGAAAAAGACCCATTTCTTGTGCAATTTTCTGTCCTCGAATAACTGTTCTTGTCAACCCAAAAACCTTACAGCGTCCCCTTTCCTACTTGATGGCGGCAATAAGCTTGTCAACTTCGACGGAAACAAGGTGTTTTCGGTCGTTCATAAATTGGCCGCCGCCTACAAATAAGGTTGATCTTGTGGCCGCTGCACACGCTTAACCTGTATATTGTCCCCTCGCTGCCTAGCTTGGGCAAGATCAAAGTCAAGCTGCATCTTGAGCCAAGTTTCCGGGCTGCTGCCAAAAGCTTTAGAAAGCCGGATCGCCATTTCCGGCGAAATCCCGCTTTTGCCGTTCACAAGATTGTTGAGCGCCTGTCGCGTTACGCCAAGAGCCTTTGCTCCTTCGGTTACGGTCAATCCTAAAGGCTCAAGGCAATCGAAACGGACGGTCTCGCCCGGATGCGGGGGGTTCTTCATGGTCATCATATCCTTATCCTCCGCTAATGGTAGTCGATCAAATCAACGTCAGTAACGTCGCCATCCTCAAACCTGAAAATAATCCGCCAATTCGCCCTTACTGTGACACTCCAAAATCCGGCCAGGTTCAACTTAAGCGGGTGAAGCTTAAAGCCTGGGATGTCCATATCCTCCGGTCGTGAGGCGCTTTTCAATTGAGCCAGAATACGACGTACCTTTTCAACATGCTCGGCGTTGATCCCCCTCCGATCATCGTCTTTGTAGAGTCTCTCAATGCCGCGATGTCGAAACCGTTTTATCATGTGTTTATAGTAAATAGACAATTGTCACTTGTCAAGTTCTTTTTCTTAATCTCATCATTTTCTGTGGGAAAATGGCTGTAAGGTTTTTAAGTTCCTTGGTGAGCCAATAGAAAAATGGGAATGTCCATGTTATCCCTCACGTTGCATAAGCCGGGTAAGGTGCATTCAATGCACCATTTTTATGACATGAAACAAAAAAACAAACGCCAAGGAAAAAATATGGAGAAAAAAATATGAGGCATGCTTTTTTTGATTGAAAATCAGGGGAAATAGGGCACGTTGCTCAAAATATCAATTGACTCTTTAGCCGTGTAGCCATGTAGGTTGGGTTTTCAAACCCAACATTTCCAAATGGGGGGTATGCACCTTGTTCTGAATCTAAACGGAAAATCCAGCAAGCGGTTTCTGCCATATACCTGGGAAACCTGTGTCGTTTTTCCTCAAAAATACCTTGCCAACATAAATAATGTACGCTATATTGTACTAAATTTAGAACTTAATAGAGGTGCAATATGCAACGGCTGAAAATTGACCAGGATATCAAACCGTTATCTGAGGTAAGGACAGGCATTGCAAATTTTATAAAGCATGTCCACGAAACAAAAAGACCATTGATCATCACTCAGCACGGAAAAGGTGTTGCAGTACTTATAGACGCTCAAGAATATGAGGCGATACAAGAGAGGCTTGAACTTCTTTCAGATGTTCAAACAGCCTTGAACCAAATAGATACAGGACATGGAATAGATCATGCTAATGCAAAAGAAGATGTGTTGAGGCGAATCCAAAAATGAGGGTAATCTGGTCTCCGCTAGCTATAGGTATAAAGGGACAGGCAAATTATTTATTTTGAACCAAATAGATACAGGACATGGAATAGATCATGCTAATCTGGTCTCCGCTAGCTATAGGTATAAAGGGACAGGCAAATTATTTATTTGACAAGGTCTTCTGAATCTGTTAATTTAAAAATTATTTTTCAATTCTAAAATCTCTATAATAACATTGCTTTACCGATGGAGATTTATTCCCATGGACAAGATTGTCGCGCACTGGGTTGAACAATCCCGGTATGATCTTGATACCGCAAAGGCTATGTTAATCGCAGCTCGTTATCTTTATGTCGCCTATATGTGTCAGCAGGCGATTGAGAAAATGATCAAGGCTATTATTGCGCAGCAGGGGAAAGAAAATTACCCTATTCATAATTTGAATCGTCTTGCTGAAATTGCCGAAATCAGCAATGAGCTTAGCCAAGAACAGTTGGATTTTATTGCTGAATTAACCCCATATCATATTGAGGCCCGCTATGGGGATTACAAGGAAAGTTTAAGTGAAATAATAGACGAGCAGAGGGCGAGATCTGTTTATGAAAAGACACTGGGGTTGTTTCAATGGCTTTACAAAAAGATCAATTAGCCGAAATTATAGAAGGCTTTGTTGCAAGACTTAAACAAGAGATTCCCGTCCGTGAGATTGTCCTTTTCGGTTCCTATGCGTACGGAGAACCAAAGGAGTATAGCGATATAGATTTAGCGGTTGTTTCAGAATGGTTTGAAGGTAAAACAAAAATTGAAAGCATGCAATATCTTTCACGAATTGCCGCCAGATACAATAGTCTTATTGAAGCCCTCCCTTTTACGGCTGAAGAGTATGAAAATTTGGACAATAGGTCTTTTTTGGCAAGCATACTCAAGAAAGGGCGGAGTTTTTACGGGCAAAGAAAGAACCCTGTTGCGGAGAGTTGATTTGACTAGCTTGGAGAACAGCCATGCCTAGAATAGCAAGAATGGTTGTCAAGGGTGAACCAAGCGTATACCATATCATTTCCCGCACCGCCCTTGAAGGATATGTGATAGGTGATGTTGAAAAAGAATTTTTGCTAAAACTTATCAAACGGTTAAGCTCAATTTACTTCGCTGAAGTTGTTGGCTTTTGCCTGATGGGGAGCCACTTTCACCTTTTGGTCAGAATGCATCCTGGCGAGGAATATCCCGATGACGAGATCAAACGACGATTCAAACTCATGTATGGAGATGAGAGTGAAAAAAGGCTGTCTGGTGGCCAGATACCTTTATTAAGAATGAAATGGGCCAGCCTCTCCGAATACGTCAAGGAAATTAAGCAGGGCTTTTCCAGATTCTATAATAAGCTTCATCACCGCAAGGGCTTTTTCTGGTCGGACCGTTTCAAAAGCATTATTGTAGATAATGGGGATACTCTTATAAACTGCCTTGCCTACATTGACTTAAACCCTGTCCGTGCGGGCATTGTGGAAAAACCTGAACAATACCGCTGGAACTCTCTGGGGTATCATTTACAGACCAACAATAAGGATGATTTTCTGTCCCTGGATTTTGGGCTTAAGGAATTTGGCGTAAAGACGCCAAAGGATCGTCTGCGATTATATCGAGGATTCGTTTATGGAAACGACCTGTTGCAACATAAAGACGAGAAAGTTGCCGCTACTCTTGAATTATCTGCAATCGAGAAGTTCAGATACCGCTCACGCTACTTCACAGACAGCGGAATTATCGGAACAAAGGCATTTGTTACCCGCCACTATCAGGCATTTAAACACCTGTTTTCTTCAAAACACGAAAAACGTCCAAAGACCATCCGTGGCTTGGACGGAATATATTCCCTCAAACGTCTTACCGAGTCATAATATTAAGAGAAATAGCAGAAATAGGGACAGGATTCTATTGCTTGATTTGGCATGTCCTTTCACCTTTGACTCCCCAAAAAGAAAAAAACCTGTATAGTTATTTTGGGTTTCTGGCGTTGACTATGCGTAAAGATATGTTTAAAATAATGTGCAATTGAAAATGTATTAGGAGACACACATTATGGATTCAAATTTGGAGCGTTTGAACATCACCCTTCCCAGGGAGATTGTTAAACAACTGGACCTTTTGGCCGGGCCGAGAAAACGTAGCTCTTTTATTGCCGAGGCCATCAGGAAGCAACTTGCAGAAAAGCAGAAAGAAACAATAAACGCACTTCTGGAAGAGGGTTATAGGGCGTCAGCAAAAGAAAGCCTATCAATAGCCCAGGAATTTGAATCCGTTGATCTGAAGAACTGGGATGAATATTAAAAGAGGAGGTATATACCTGGCCGCCCTTGATCCGGTTATGGGCAAGGAGATATCAAAAACCCGTCCAGTGGTGGTTATCTCCAATGACAAAAACAATGAATTTTCCGGTACTGTAACTATTCTTCCGATCACATCCGGAAATCTAGCAAAGATATATCCCTTTGAAACCTTTCTGCCCAAGAATTCCGGGGGGCTTCCTAAAGATTCCAAGGTTAAAGGGGACCAAATCAGGACCCTTGATAAGTCAAGGCTGATCAGATTTTTGGGTGTCTTAGACCTGGAGATGATAAAACGGATAGAGATGGCTTTAAGAATCCATCTTGATTTGGAATAAATATGAGGTCAGTGGGATATCTTTTAAAATTCAATTGAGATTCTGAATCTAAACGGAAAATCCATTAAGCGGTTTCTGCCCATGTACCTGGCAAACCTGCGTCGTTTTTCTTCAAAAATACCTTGCCAACATAAATAATGTACGCTATATTGTACTGAATTCAGAACGTAATGGAGGTGCAATATGCAACGGCTGAAAATTGATCAGGATATCAAACCGTTATCTGAGGTAAGGACAGGCATTGCAAATTTTATAAAGCATGTCCACGAAACAAAAAGACCATTGATCATCACCCAGCACGGAAAAGGTGTTGCAGTACTTATGGACGCTCAAGAATATGAGGCGATACAAGAGAGGCTTGAAATTCTTTCAGATGTTCAAACAGCCATGAACCAAATAGCTACAGGACATGGAATAGATCATGCTAATGCAAAAGAAAATGTGTTGAGGCGAATTCGTAAATGAGGATAATCTGGTCTCCGCTAGCTGTTGAAAGTGTCACTGAAATCGCTGAATACATCTCTCAGGATAAGCCTTCCGCAGCAGAAAAATGGGTTGATACGATATTTTCAAAAGTTGAGCAACTAAAATCTTCCCCTGCACTAGGTAGGATTGTGCCTGAAATTTCAAACGACAAATTTAGAGAGCTGATTTACGGAAATTACCGCGTCATTTATCGCATTGAACAGAGCCAAATATCTATTCTTACAATTCGACATGGCAAGCAAATATTGCCGGTAGAAGAAATTATGGAATAACCTCGCCCCTCATCAGATGAATTGGTGATAGAGGTCGTTGGACAAAAACACACCTGTTATTAACAGTTTCATAATTGTATAGACTTACACCCATTCCGGCGAAGGTCTGACCCGTTGCCGGCATCAACCGGCAAGATAGCAAATCGTTTTTTGAGTTACTACATTTGAAAATATCTTCAAAGCCTTGTCAGTAACATCCGCCACCTTTACTATATGGCCGAAAACATTGTCTGAAGGACTGATTTGGTCAAGCATATTCGGCAGGTCCCCGATCCATCCTGAATTGAAGATGATGCCCGGATTTTCAGGATAAATCGCAAGATAAAAGATGCTGTTTTCAACCAGGTCGTGAAAAAAGTGCGTCCCGAACGATAAGTCCGGAATAAGGTTTTCATCCTGAAAGCTTATTTCAGCAATTGCGGCAATGTGGTTGATCTCGGAAAACGTTACAGGGACTCCCATGGCCGGTGTTCGTGTACCCCATCTGCCCGGCCCCATCAGCAGCGTGGACACTAAATTCCTGTCGGCCGTCAACCTGTTCAATTTACCGATCAACCTTGCCACACTGTATTTTTCCGAAAGCGATAGTTTTGTATATTCTTTAGGATCAACAAATATAATGCGTGAGACCGGTATAAAGACGTTTCCTCCCATAAAATTTCCCTCGGTCCGAATAATGATCCTTTCCTCTGGAACATCATCAGGCAGAGACATGGAAACGCTTTTCGAAAGATTTTGAAAAGGACGGCACTGTAAAAGGTTGACCTGAATTTGTCCGGACTGGTTGAAGTTAACAGTATATTCTATATCTACAGGGATCCCCAGTCTGTCTTCCAAGGTCTTCAACATCCGGCCCATCACATCTGTAAATGTTGTTTCAGTCAAAAATCTGTCAAAGGTCAAAATCCACAATTCTACTGATGGCTTACCCAATGACCTCACATATTCGGCAGCCTCGGTATCTCTTATACCGATCATTTCAAGCCTTGCAGCCAACCCTGCCTCGGTCATTTGACTGATAGACATGGTTTGAAGCCTGTTTTCCTCCAGATTCAACAGGTCAACGAAATGCTGTGAGAATCTTTTTATATCCTTCATTTCAGATAACGGCTTTATCAAGGGGTCACTTATTGCCACGATTCTCGGATAATCGTTTCCAACGCGATCTACAGCCCGCGTACCCATCCCGAATACCAGGCGGAGCATCCCGGCATTAGGGTCCATATCCTTCTTCCAGACAAAGGGGTTGCGGGAAAGACCCACTCCTGCGAGTTCTGGGAAAAAATAATTTTTATGATAAGAACCTGATACGCGCTGGACCAGCAGTGCCATTTGCTCATCCATCTGATCCAATCCCCTCTGTAGACGATAGGCCAGGGCATCTTCGTTCATTGTACTCGCAAATATCCTCTTTACAGCCTCTTCGAATGCCTCGTATCTCTTCTCCGGAGGCCCCTGGTTGACGCAAAAAAAACTGTCATATTTCCCGGCGAATGCACTTCCCACGGCGTCTTCGAGAAGGCTGCTGGATCTTACTATAATTGGCGACTGTCCGAAATATTCCAGCATGAGTTGAAACTGCTCCTTGATCTCTTCAGGGAACACCCCTTTTAACATATTATTCTTAAGCTCGCCGGCCTTAGAAAAATAACCCTCCTTTGTCTTATGGGCCATAAACAGCTTCCACCAGCCGTTCTGAACAATATAGGAATAAAATACATCTGAACCAATGTAGAATGAATCGTGATGCTCCAGTACCTCCCGCCAGTTGTTGAATTTATCCAGCATTAGGACTTTCCTGGACAATAGCATCCCAAGAGACTTGCCGCCGATGAATCCGGTGCCGATGAGCCTCTCCTTTAGTTGGAGTAGATCTTCAAGTGTAAAATTACTCCTTATCAGATCAAGTGTCCTCCTGTTGCGGCTGAGGAGGATTCGGCTTAACTGCTCCACCATATCGGTCTTTTCCTCGGCGCTTGCATCAGATTCAAGTATTTCACCAGCCTGCATAAAGAGCCGATCCCAATAATCCAAGTGCCTTTGTGCATCAACCGAGTTATTTCGTGACAGATGGGAAAAGAGCCTTGTGGCCTCACCACTGTTAATAACAGGAACCAGTTGATCTTTTTCCTTGATGTGCGGGAAAAACATCGTCGGCGAGTAACGGTTTTGAACCTTAAGTGGGTGAACGCAGACCTGCCCCCTGTAATTGTAGACATCAATCAGCAACTGTGTCGTCTCCCTTATACGGGCTATGGCCTTGAAGGAATGACGATTTCTCAGGATTGCAAAATAGGCGATGGTGTTCAATTCAAACAGATAGGGGCATGTAATGAAAAAAAAGTTGCCTATCATAAGGTCAGTGGCCCAGACATGAAGCAGGTCAGAAAGGCAGTCGAACACGTAAAAGATGTCTCTGCCCTCCTTTGTAATAATACTGTGTACCTCGGAAGAAAATGACTCAAAACCGTTTGCAACATTTAAATGGTATATTGTTATATTTCTTCGCTCCTCCATCAGGGGCATGTGCCTGGCGAATCTCATATATACCAACTTCTGGTTGCTCGAAACTGCGCTGTTGACAAAAAGTGTGACCAGCCTTTGGTAATCATCAATACTGTCCACCTGCCAGACAACATTGTCCCCTTTGCGCAGATGGTCAATGATCCCGTCCAGGCTTTGCCAACCTGTACTTACATGAGAGTAATATGTCATATCTTGGCCTTCCTGAATTCAATCTTCCTCCACAAACCCCCTTCGCAGAAACACTTGTAGCCCCATTTTAGCCACTTGAGCAGGCAATAGGCCAGCCACAAGGCCCACAAAAGCATAAGAGCGCGGTATATGTACATCGGTACTGCCACGACTGAAGGCTCAGGCATGAAGGGCCCAATCCTGTCCTGTGTCCAGTGTAGCCAGAAATCATATGAGCCGTTTCCCGCTATCTGCATATCGGGGATGCCAAGGAGTCCCTTTTCTATGGCCGTGTAAAGCCCTACCATGGCGGCGATAGTCCATACTATAAGTAAGATCTGGCTCAGATTGAAACGCAGAAAACCTTCGGGAAATCTGTATCTTTGCCTTGTGCCCAGTGCGAGGAACCACCCCACAATCATCAGTGCTACAAGGGGATGCGTCTGGGTAAGCCCTAATCCCAAAAGCAGCCAGTGTCTGGTGGTCAGCGGCGTCCAGGAGACCCTGCCAAGCGCACTGGCAACCACTATAATGATCAACAGATAGCTCCAGAAGAGCACAGCAGGCCCCAGCCTGGGGCCGGTCGTAAACAGAATCCACCGGTTTTGCGGCATTTCGAATGTAACATCAGCATTCACCGCCTGCTCTCCTATAGCCACATGAGGCCCTCTGGTGAGGGCAGAAGATGCAACAGACTCTCGCCATTCAACATCCACTGTCTGGGTGCCTGGTTTTAACGGCACCATGATCTCCCTTCCCTCTTCCCTTACAGGAAGCGTCTTTCCCGAAACCCTGACCATTTGTAGCCTTGCCCCTTCAGGCAATACTATCTTGTGCTGTCCACCCTGGCTGCTTCGCATGCTAAGTGACAGATTCGCCCTGGAAGATCTTTCGCCAGGGGTGAGCACCAGGCCCGCCTTATCAATAGTTACGGATTGACCTGGAATGGATTTGGGCCTTGTTATTCGGATCTTTACGCTCTCGCCGGGCCAGGGCTGCCATCGTGGCCTCCACTGACCAAGGCTGTCCTGGTGATGTACTACAGGTATCCCTTCAAATTCACAATGCCATATTGGGCTTGCATCCAGTATCCATGTCTCTGTCCAGGGCGCCTGCTCAGGGGCCTTAAGTTCAATCACATCTTGAGTCTTAATAGTGGAAGACCAGCTTACCTGTGTGACATCCGGCCCCATATTAACCTGGACGTTTCCATCCTCAACGCCGATACCTGCGGTTGTCACAGATTCTCCTGCAAGAAGGGGAACTTGTACAACAGCAGGGGTGCCTTTCTGCGTTACCCTTGTAACGGTCGTTGATGTCTGCCAGGTAAGCCCAAGAGACAGGATTCTTTCAACTTTAAGGAAGGCCGGGATCATCCTCTCAGGCCAGGCCTGGTCCTGTTCTTCAGTCTTTATTAGTCTTGTAAGTTTTATTACATCTTCCACCTTGCCGTCAGGGCCTGTCCCCTGGACATCAAAGCCGGCTGCCATGACTGTAACCCTTCCCGGTTTCAAAGGTAGAGGGATCTCAATGGTGTTTCCGACAGGCATTTCGCTGAACAGCGTTATGGTGTGTATGCCTTCAGAGATGAGCGCCCACATTGATCCGTCCTTTTCCCTGAGAAGACCTGCGGCAGGTTTTGAATCCATAAACACCTCTTCAGGCCGCCAAAGTTTTAGAGACCCCGGAAGAGGTACTGCCGTTTCAATTGAGGCATGCACATCAAAGAGAATGCGGAGGCCGCCTGAATCAAGTGTTATTTCCATATTGGGGCTGCTTGCACAGAAAGGGAGGCAATCAGGTTTTTCAAGCAGCCGTTCCTTCAGCTGCTGTAATATTCCATCAGGGGGATAACTGCTGTCTTTGATCTCTCCGGCTGCAAGCGACGGAATAAACAGAACACATAAAATTGCCGCTGTAACCGCGGGAACCGGCTCAGGCAGCTTCCATCCTCTGATGTCCATAAGCTTTATTACAAGGCCAGCAAGCAGGATAAAACGGGCAAGGGCCAGTATAAGATTTACAGCAGGAGATAACAGCCACAGTCTGACCTCCTGGGAGGCCTCCACCGGGCCGTTCCACTTCATCTCGTATGATCGCCACCGCCAGGAAGGCAACCCCGGTCCCGTCTGTATCAAGGCGTTCGGGTCCCGGACCATCTGCGTTTGTTGCCTGTAGTAGGATTCTCCTTTTTCCCATTGCAACCCCTGGCTGGAATCACGCTCCATAATCTTTGCCATCCCCTTCCCTTTTCTGGGAACGGTTGCTTCTTCCTGTATTGGGGAGGAAGATAAGACCCCGACAGCATCCTGTTTATACTCAGCGGGAGTCACGGGCCCGGACCAGTGAGGCTCCAGTTGTGGATAAATGCCCCAGCGGACCTGATTGACCATGAAGGGAATGGCAAAGACCACGAGTGTGACAAGTGAGCCGATTCGCCATATGGCCGCGAGCCTCTTGATCCAGCCCTCCGGCAGGAACCTCAACAGTGCCGTTGCCGCAAGCAGATGCAGCCACACAATGCGCGGGCTTTCAGGCTCATGGTATGTCAGGCCCACTGCTGCAAGCGCAAGTAGCCCAAAGCGCCAGTCCCACAGCTTGTAGATGGAAAGTGAGATGATCAAAACCAAAAAAAGATCAAGCAAGGTCCAGCGGGCAAACCAGGTGCCCGGCATCACGTCTACACCGCTCGCGGTTAACAGCCGCCAGCCCGGCGGCAGATTGAGTGATCCTGTTACAGATTCAAAATCGTGATCCCAGCCAACAGCAGATATGAGCCTTGTAGAGGAATCTAACCTGGACTCTGATACAAGATCAAGCGTTCCCCTTCTGAGCTCAACGCCCGGCTTATTGTCCTTGCCCTGGCCGGTGATCAACTGATCTTTTCCGTCAACGCTCACCCTGCCAAGCATGGCGGGCGGGTTCATCGCCAGATACCACTGCCTGCTCATGGTCCCCTGGACCTTATCCTGTATGGTAAGGCCGCCTCCGTCAAAATCGAGCCACCAGGTCCTGTTTAGATTAAGCTGATCAGGTGCAGGCTCAGCATCGCCACGGCGGATTTCCTCAAAGACCATGGCATCTCCTGACTTTATTGTGTAAGTGGGAAGATTTTTCCATTCTGCCGGGGTGTCGGCGCGATTGGGGTCAATCGGTGCCCCACCCTTTACCTTGACCATACGCAGATGATTCTGGGCCTGAAATGCCCATACCTCCTCCCCAAAGGGGAGGCTTACCGGGTTTATGGCGTTAACAGGTGCCTGAGAGTATGCTGAAATAACCACCTCCCAGCGTCCTGGCCTTGCCTGTAGCATCAACTCATTGTTGGGGCCAAGTCTTGCAGGGATAGGGCTTTTGATGTTCAAGGGAATAAAGCCATCGAGAATGACCCCGGAAAGTCTGATCTCTCTGGCACGGCCTGAGACGCTTATCCTGAAATTGCTGGCGACCTCAAATGGGATGTTATCATTGAGAAGGCGGCATACCCTTACATCCACCCGTTCTTCCTGGGCCGCACCCTCTTCCTTCTTTTGGAGCCAGAGTCTCCCCTCAGTGTCAAGCAAGGGGCACGGGACCTTCCGGCCGTTTATGGAAAGTCCCACAAGGCCGCTCGAAGGGGGAACAGGTATCATCTCCGGCATGTCGGCCCATATGAATTTTCCCTCCACCTGATGCCTTCCCGGCGCAAGGCGTACACAAGGGGAGTTATCCCTTGCAACAACCGGTACAATCTTTCCGTCAACCTTTACATCCCTGGGCAATTGTTCATTTCCGCCGGGTAGCTCAGCCCATCCTTTGACAAATACAAGCCACTGCTGTGTGAACACGCCGCCTGCCTGCGCCATATCAAGTTCCAGGATAGAGGGCCACGAGCAGCGATATACATTCCCGTCGTTGTAAGAAGTGGGACAAAGCCTCTCTTCCTCACCGTGCAAGACCCAGGGCTTCCAGGAGTCAAGAGATGGGGGAATTGTGTCGGTATCCGGCACAGGAGCGGCGGATGCCGCAACAGCAATAAAAAAAAGGATCAAAAAAAAGAGTGTTTTCATGGGTTCTCCTTTTCTAACCGGATAATGGAAGGCAAAAATATTATATAGGAGGTCTTCTGACTCTTAAGGCATGAGTCATTTATTGAATTGGGGAATTCTACTTGAAAAATGTCCTTGATTCAACAATAAGAAAAGGCAGCTTTCTTTTAATAGGTGGCGGTGGCCTTGCGTTTTAGACGTTGAATTTTTCAGATCTGACCTGTTTGATTCCGACCTTATCTTGTTAGGGCTCCTGGAAAATACCCATGTATTCGCCGTAACCTTCCTTTTCCATGTCTTCCTTAGCAATAAATCTGAGGGCTGCGGAATTGATGCAGTATCTAAGCCCCGTTGGCTTCGGTCCATCAGGAAAAACATGCCCCAGATGAGAGGCACCGAGTTTGCTCCTCACCTCAGTTCGGACCATGAAATGGCTCGCATCCTTTACCTCGACGACGTTTTCTGATTTAATTGGTTTAGTAAAACTGGGCCATCCGCTCTTGGAGTCATATTTATCCTTTGAGCTGAAAAGGGGCTCGCCGGATACCACATCTACATAAATCCCCTCCTTTTTGTTGTCCCAGTATTCGTTTTTAAAGGGGGATTCGGTACCCTTATGCTGTGTCACCTCGTACTGAAGGGGTGATAATCTGTTTTGAAGGACTTTATCATCGGGTTTATTGAACTTGGACCTATCTTGGCAGTAAAGCCCTGTGGGCTTTTTTTCATTACCCCAGATTTCCTTCAGAAACTTATCCCTTCCGGAATGTTGCCTGTAACTATTGTAACGAAGCGGATTTTTCCTGGAATATTGCTGATGATAATCTTCAGCAGGGTAAAATTCGGTAAATTTGATGATCTCTGTAACAACAGGCCTGCTAAAAACCCCGGATTCTTCCAGTCTTTTTTTTGACGCCTCAGCCAAACGCCTTTGCTCATCATCGTGGTAGAATATGGCACTCTGATACTGCTGACCCCTGTCAACAAATTGCCCTCCTGGATCAGTCGGGTCCACATGCCGCCAGAATATATCCAGTAATTTTTCAAAAGAGACAATCTTAGGGTCATATGTCACCTGTATAGCCTCCCTGTGTCCGGTAACACCGGATGAGACCTCCTCATATTTCGGATTTTCTTTTGAACCGCCGGTATATCCGGAGATTACCTCAGAGACTCCTTCAACCTTTTCAAAATCCGCCTCCACACACCAGAAGCAGCCTCCGGCAAATGTGGCTTTGTTTGATTTTTCAGGATCCTTATTCATTTTAACTTCCTCTTCAAACTTTAATGTTTTACTTTGATCAGCATGAATGAAGGAAATGCCAATAATGGCTGTTAAAAAAAATGTGATAAAAATTAGTTTTTTCATTGTCTCCTTCGTTCTTCTTTCTTCAGCCTGACAAACTAAATAATCGCTTAACTCTTTCTTTGAAACATAATCATTGGTTTTTTCTTGACCAGCAAGGATCGAAGGACTTTTCCGAGTGATTCAATGAAGGAAATTCATGAGTTTTTAGATGACCGGAGAGATCGTTAGACAGGTTTTAGGGACTAAGAGGGAGTCTCAGAATAAAAAAGGCCGGCACAAATTATCTGCCGGCCTTTTCATCCTTTAACTTACAAGATTACAGCAACGGAACTATCAGCAGTGCAACGATATTAATAACCTTGATCATCGGGTTAATAGCAGGACCGGCGGTATCCTTGTACGGGTCACCTACGGTGTCACCTGTAACGGAAGCCTTGTGTCCATCGCTTCCTTTCTTATGTACAACACCTTTGTCGTCGGTCACGCCGTCTTCAAAGGATTTCTTGGCGTTATCCCAAGCGCCGCCGCCACTTGTCATGGCAACGGCCTGGAAAAGACCGGTCAGAATGCTGCCGATCAGGACGCCTCCCAAGGCCTTTGGACCAAGGGCAAATCCTATTACAATCGGCGCTACAACCGGGACAAGGGCAGGAACCATCATCTCTTTGATGGCTGACTTGGTGACGATGTCAACGCATTTGCCATATTCCGGCTTGCCCGTGCCTTCCATGATGCCCTTGATCTCGCGGAACTGCCTGCGGACCTCTATTACGACGCCTCCCGCAGCCCTACCGACTGCAAGCATAAGCCTGCCGCCGAAAAAGTAAGGGATAAGACCGCCGATAAAGAGACCTGCGATGATATAGGGATCAGAGAGATCGAACCTAACATCGGCCACCTTATGGACAAGCTCTCTTGAATACTCTGCAAAAAGAACAAGCGCTGCAAGAGCGGCAGAACCGATTGCATACCCCTTGGTAACAGCCTTGGTGGTATTTCCGACTGCATCAAGCGGATCAGTGATGTCTCTGACCGCAGGGGGCAATTCGGCCATTTCAGCTATACCACCGGCGTTGTCCGTAATCGGGCCATAGGAGTCTATTGCAACGACAATTCCGGTCATGGAAAGCATCGAAACAGCGGAAAGGGCAATCGCAAAAAGGCCTCCCCCGACATTGCCGCTGAAACCCCCTCCGAGGCTATAGGAGCCCAGGATAGCCCCGACAATGACGATCGCAGGAAGGACAGTCGCTTCCATGCTCATGGCAAGGCCTGCGATGACATTCGTACCATGGCCGGTAAGACTGGCCTTGGCTATTACCTGAACCGGTCTGTATTTTACCGCCGTATAGTATTCAGTGATCCAGACAATCAGGCCGGTCAGGATGAGGCCGATTAAGGCCGTACCGACGACGCTTGCCGGTGTAAACCCGCCTGTGTTGCCGCCCAGCGTACCCATAAACCATGCTGTAACCCCATAGAAAGCAATAGCCGCTAGCACACCTGCTACCGCAAGTGCCTTATAGAGCGCGCCCATGATGTACTGTTTTGCGCCAAGTTTTACAAAGAATGTCCCAATAATAGAGGCAACGATTGAAACTCCGCCAAGAAGAAGCGGAAACTCTACCCAGGGGCTGTCCCCACCAAAGATAGATTTTGCAAGCAGCATCGCAGCGACCAGCGTGACCGTATAGGTTTCATACAGGTCTGCCGCCATTCCAGCGCAGTCGCCTACGTTGTCGCCTACGTTGTCAGCGATAACAGCAGGGTTTCTGGGATCATCTTCGGGAATGCCGGCTTCGACCTTGCCGACAAGGTCAGCACCGACATCAGCCGCCTTTGTATAGATACCGCCCGCAATACGAGCGAAGACGCTCATCAGAGAGCAGCCAAAACCCAGACCGATCAGGGCATGGAATGCATGCTCACCTGCATAGCTCCTGGCAATGGCAAAGTATCCGGCCAGCCCTATAATGCCGAGACCAACGACCATGATGCCGGTAACAGATCCGCCCTTGAATGAAAGTGTAAGAGCATTCTGGAGACCCTTTGATGCGGCCTGCGCTGTGCGGACATTGGCCCTGACTGTAACCCACATACCGACAAAGCCGGCGAATGCTGAACCAGCAGTGCCAATTAAAAATCCCAAAGCTGTCCATTTGCCTAAACTCGGAACCAATGCAATCACGATTAGCAGGATAATGGCAACGATTGCCACCGTCTTGTACTCACGCGCAAGGAATGCGTATGCTCCTTCCTTGACCGCATTTGATATGTCTTGCATTCTCTGTGATCCGGCATCCTGTTTGGATACCCAAGCCGCGGTCGTCAGGGCATATATAACGCCCAATGCACCGCAGATCAAACCGAACAAAATGATTGAACTCATACTTTCCCTCCTTTTGTAAATTTAATTTGGTAAAGGTAAACGTGAAAAAAATTTAATTAATTTAGTTTTAACCTCCCTCCTCTTTATATATATTTAATTCCGCCATCACTTGATGTATCCCCCATAAAGTCTCTGCTGTCTCGATGTAATGCATATGGACCATACCGAAAGATTTGGAGCATATGCAAAACCTAAGACAAACAAGAAGTTAAGCGAAATACACAACCTGTACTGAAAGACCAACAGCCTAAAACTATCGCGCCTTAGGCACGGACGCTTTTTCTCGGCTCATTTGTCTCCATAATATTGTTCACGCACTTTCAGACATAAAGAGCCATAGAAACAAAGGCATAGACGCTTCTTTTTTTGCGCGCAGAGTATAGGTAGCTTGGGCCTGTGTGTCAAGATTAAATGTTAGAATCCGGGATCTGTTGTATTGGCTAAGAGATGGTCTTTATATTATCGTTGGTTGCGGATCAATGTGATTAACTTAAGGGAATATCCAGTATCGAACAAAAAATTACGAATGAAGACATAAGGACTTAATAAAAAAAGCGATTCATTACTTCGACATTCGATATTCTGCGGTTCAAAATATTTTCTTCGCGACAGTAAATTCGGTTTCTTTCGCTTATTAAAACTCGTTAAGTTAATGACATTGAGTTGCGGAAAATGATGAAAAATCTTGTAAGTCTTGGATTAATATGTCAAGGTATCATCATTCCTTATGGTTCTTACCCAAGGCTTAATTGATAAAAATATATTCACCTTCACGATAGAAGAAGAATTATCATCCATAAAAAGTTAAAAAAGGATTAAAGCCATGATCATCCGTCTTTTAATCATCTTTATGTTTTTTATTATAAGTATAACACCGGCATTTGCCCAATTTGATAAGCTCTTACAGGGTCTAAACGTCGGCAAGCAAAGCGGGCTCAGCGATGCCAAGATCGGTGATGGTCTAAAAGAGGCATTGAAGATAGGGGCCCAAAATACGGTCAATATTACCGGCAAGACCGATGGATATTTTCTTAACCAGGCGATCAAGATACTCATGCCGGAAAAGCTTAAGACATTTGAACAGGCATTGCGGGTAGTGGGATATGGCCCTCAACTTGACGAGTTCATATTGAGCATGAACCGTGCTGCGGAAAAGGCCGCTCCCTTTGCCAAGGATATCTTATGGGATGCTATCTCTGAGATGACCTTCGAAGACGCAAGAAAGATCCTTTCCGGCAATGATACGGCGGCTACCAGCTATTTTAAGGGCAAAACCACAAAAAAACTAACGGCTGCATTTAAGCCGATCGTATCAAATTCGATGAATGAAGTGGGTGTAACCAGGCAATACAAAGATCTGGTTGGCCGCTATGAGTCCATACCCTTTGTTCAAAAGGAGTCTTTTGACCTGGACAGTTATGTTGTTAAAAAGGCCCTTGATGGACTATTTCATGTATTGGGCCAGGAAGAGAAAAAGATTCGTACAAACCCTACTGCGAGGGTGACCGATCTTTTAAAAGAGGTATTCGGAAAATAGAGAAATTTGTCTGGAACTTTTCGAATACATCAACTCATTGAGAAACGGAGAAACCAGAATGGATCTAAAAATACTAAAGGATATCCCCCCATGGGAGTGGCCGAATGAAGCGGACACTGAGTTAGAGGGGATACTCCATGATAAAGGGGCCGATTCCTCAGACCGCCTATTGGCAGCTGAGCTCGCAGGAGAGCTTACGGTGATAAGGGATGGACTTATTGATGAATTACTCTCCATCCTCCACGACGGAAATGAATCCGAACAGATCCGGGCAACCGCGGCAACGTCGCTGGGCTGTGCGCTGGAATATGCAGATGAGGACCTTTACGACGATGATTTCGATGATGAGATGATCTCCTATGAGTCAGTCACCAAGATCAGAGAGTCACTTCGCAGGCTTTACAGGGATGCCGCTGTTCCCAAGCTGGTGCGCAGGCGCATCCTGGAGGCCTCAGTGCATGTCCCCCAGGACTGGCACCGGGACGCCATACGGGCCTCCTATTTAAGCGCTGATGAAGACTGGAGGCTTACAGCGGTTTTCTGCATGCAACTTGTACCCGGATTTGAGACACAGATACTGGAAGCCCTCGACAGCAAAAACCCTTACATTCATTATCATGCGGTCTGCGCTGCAGGCAATTGTGGATTGGATGAGGCGTGGCCGCACATTTCGGCCATCCTCACAGCAAGCCAACCCGACAAGGATCTGTTGATCGCCGCTATTGAGGCGGCACCAAATATCAGGCCAGAAGAGGCTGCTGAGATCCTACTGGAGCTTACCGGCTCCGAAGACGAAGACATTGTTGAAGCGGCCTACGAGGCCATGTCAATGGCTGATATGGACTGGGACGAAGGTTATGATGATGAAGAAGACGACGAAATATTCCATTGAGGTTCTATTTTTCTGTAATACAGAAGTTTAACCTGGTAAGGAGAAAGGGCCGTGAATCAATATGACCGACGTTCGTTTTTGAAGGGCTGTGTTTGTATTGCCGCGGCGGCAGGCACAGCCGGGGCATTTTCCGGCTGCACAATTGCCGGTTGGTTTAAAAGTGAAACCAAAGGGGATATGTGGTTGTCAGTAGGAAGATTGGCGGATCTTACAGACAAAAGGCCTGCCAGAGTTGAGACTGCCACAGGCATTGCGGACGGCAAAAAGATCAAAGATCCAAAACTGGTCGTGCTCAGGATGGGAGAAAATGCCTACGTGATGTCGGGCAGGTGTACACATTGGGGCTGTGAGGTGAACATCCAGGAGGATGGCTCTTACTTGTGTCCGTGTCACAAGTCTCATTTTGACAGGTCAGGCGCCGTGCTTAAAGGCCCGGCGAAAGAGCCCCTTGCGTGGTTTGAAACAAGGCTGGCAGAGAATGGGGAGGTACAAACAAATATCGGCAGACAAATCAGTCCCCCTGTCTCATTGTAGGATATAGTTCAATGTCATTAACTTAAGAGAATATTCTGCGGTTCAAAATATTTCCTTCACGACTGCGAATCCGGGTTTTTTCGCCTATTATGAATCGGTTAGTTAATGACATTTAATATGGCTGCTAAACATGATATTTCGCCACGGACATAGCTCAGCCGGCTTATGCAAACATTCCTAAAGGCGGCTATCAGCCTTCTGATCATTTTGACCGCAACGGCGATCGGCAAGCGATTTCCGTCTGTCGCAGGTCTTATCGCAGTCATGCCCTTGGCAGGGGCACTGATTTTTGTCTGGATGCACCTTGAAAACAGGGGAAACCCCCAGGTCATGGAGTTGTTTACCAAGGGGGCAATATGGGGTTTTGTACCCAGCCTGATGTTTTATCTTGCAGCATTCTTTTGTCTTAAAAGGCAACTGCCTTTATCAATCATCCTTCTGACATGCTTCGCTGTGTGGCTGATTGCAGCCTCTTTCCACCAGTGGCTATTAAAATGATTGACTAAAGCCGCCAATTCAGCAAAAAACAATATGACATGAATACCGATAAGTCATCTTCACAAGCCGTAGCCATCACAGGGATAGGGGTTGTATCTCCATATGGAGCGGGAGCGGACATCTTTTGGCGGGAGATTGTTGCCGGCAATCATGCCTTTGCACCCATCAAACTCTTTAACACCGATGAGCATAGGACCAAGGTCGCAGCCGAGATCCGAAGGATGCCTGATCTAAGAGCTGGCAGGCTTGATAAAGATATCCTTTCCCGCTGCGATGTGCTTGCCCTGATTGCGGCGTCCGAGGCACTCGGACATGCCCGTCTGCTCAATGAATCAACAGGCGGAGTCTTATTCCCGGCAGATATCGGCATCATTGCAGGCACCGCCGCAGGGGGTATACTGGGTGTTGAGCGCTTTTTCAGGGCGCGTGCCACAGGTGAGCATAACTTATCCCCGCTTCCGATGATATCATCATTTTGTCTGTCTTCTATTGCCACAAATATTGCCAAGGAGTTTTGCATAGAGGGCCCAAGGTTGACCACCGCGACTGTCTGCTCCTCAAGCGGTCTGGCGCTGGCCGCGGCGATGGAGATGATACAAACCGGCGAAGTTAAGACCGTACTTGTCGTGGGTGCAGAGACCCTTTCAGAAGTGGGACACGCAGGCTTTAACAGCCTCAGATCCATTGCGCCCGATCGCTGCCGGCCCTTTGATCTCAATCGCAAAGGGCTTATCCTCGGTGAGGGGGCAGGCGCTATGGTGCTTGAAAGGCCCTCAGCAGCGAGAAGGCGAAATGCAAAGATACTTTCATATCTTGTCGGATATGGTTTGACCACCGATGTTCATCACTTCACCGCGCCGGAGCCTGAAGGAGAGGCGATCAAGGAAACCATCATTGAAGCAATAAGGGATGCCGGCATTGATCCTGATCAAATTAACTACGTTAATGCACACGGCACAGGCACAAAGCTGAACGATTCGGCAGAAACCCTTGGTTTGAAAAAGGCTCTTGGCGCCCAGGCCTATAAAATGGTGGTATCATCCACCAAGTCTTTAATAGGCCACCAGATGGGTGCAGCGAGCATCCTTGAGGCGATAGCCACGGTTATAAGCATTCAAAATGGTATCATACATCCAACCGCCAATCTTGAGACGCCTGATCCTGAATGCGACCTGGACTACGTATCAGAAGGGTCCAGACATATTGATATTGATTGGGCACTATCAAATTCATTTGCATTTGGAGGGAGCAACATAAGCCTGGTGTTTTCCAAAGATAAGCCTCGCCCTGATATGACAGTACCGGAATCAAAGCCTTCGGCAACAAGACCTGTTATCACGGGCATCGGCATCGTCTCTCCAACAGGAATCGGAAAGGACGCCTTTTTGCAGGCTATCGAGCAGGAAAAAAGCGGCATACGCATGCTTGAATCCCTTGGTGATCAATGGGCGAATTTTTACGGGGGGTTAGTAGACTATTCCATCGTCCACGCAAAAACACCCTCAGGAATACGAAGACGTCTTAACCGTCAGACATCATTCCTCTATCTCGCATTTAACGAGGCGATGGAGGATGCCGGGATTAACATTTCAGATTTAAGCGGGATGCCGATAGCATACGGTACTGCATTCGGATGCTCGGGTAATGTCCACAGATTTTATTCCCAGTTACTAAAAGACGGGCCCAGGATGGTCTCGCCGATGGAATTCAACATGTCAGTAACAAACGCCCCACCGTCGTTACTGGCCCAGGAGTTTGGTCTAAAGGCCCAGGTCTGGGTACTGGTGGGGGATGAGGCATCATGGGATATTTCTCTCATATGGGCGGCTAAGTTGATTGAAAGCGGAAAGGCCGACAGGGTGGCTGTATGCGCAGCAGAAGAATTAAACGATCCTATCATGGCAATCCATCATGGCCTTGGTTTACTGAAGACCGGCGATCAGCCCGGCATAATACCTGGTGAGGGCGCCCTGTGCATGGTGATCGAGTCAGAAGAAACAGCCCATACCAGAAACGCAAAGATCTACGGCGCCATAGACTCATTCCATTCAATACAGGACGCAATGTGCGGCCCGCAGGATTATTCAAAAGATGGAAAACACATTATTGAGGCCGCAAAACTTGCGATATCCAGTCTTGACGGAGGCCGGGACAGGCTTTTGTGCATCGGCCCTGAGAACGGCAGCCCAACAATCAAGGACATCACAGGAGAAGTGACATACGGGATAAAAAATGCATGGGGAGGCCCGGTGGAGGTATTTAATATTCGATCCTTTGTAGGTGAATCAGGGCTCTCGGGCGGGCTCGGGCTGGCCGCCGGGATCTTGGCAGGGCAAACCGGGCAGAGTTCTCATATTATCACGCTTACCTGTGCACGGGGAGGGGTGAATACTGCAACCATTGTGGGTCGGAAAGATGGATCAGAGGTTGTCTCCCCATTTTGACACGATCATTATCGGCGCCGGACTTGCAGGACTCACTTGCGCCGCTCTCCTTGCAAAGGCAGGCCTAAGGGTTGCTGTCCTTGAAAAGAACAGCCGACTCGGGGGCTATGCAGTCAGCTATGCGATCAAGGGACACCGCTTTGACATAGCCGTACAAGCTATCGGCGGCTGTGACACTGACGGGGTGATATCCCGCCTGTTCAAAGAACTTGGACATGAAAACCGAATAAGGTTTTTGCCCTGTGAGCCTGCCAGGGTCTATTATTTTGGAAACGATTCTCACCCTTGGGAACAATCGGGCCTAACCCCGAAGCTGATTGACTCCCTTTCTGCTCGATTCCCTGAATATCACTCGGCCATAACCCGGTGCTATGAGACATGGTCCGGCATATTAAGAGAACTCGAAGAGATAGCTCAAAGGGGCAGTGACGGGGTTGCGTTCGGTTTTTCAAGGTCGTACCCCATGCTTTCCCGATACAGTGCATACACAGTAAAGGAGTTTTTCGACCAACTGGCTATACCGGAAGCCCTCCGCTCACTGATGACTTCCAGATCAGGCTACTGTATGCTCCCCACAGAAAGGCTTTCCCTGGTAGGTTTTGCCTGCACGGAAATGACATATGGCAAAGGCGCCTGGATGGTGGAAGGCGGCATTGAAAAAATACCAGGGCTTCTTGCAAAGAGCGTTTACGAGAGCGGCGGCATGATAATGCGACGGGCCAGGATGGTTAGGATATACACGAAGGATGGAGCAGTAGATGGTGTTGAGACAATAAAGGGAGATCAGTTAAGCAGTAACTGTGTTGTGATTGCCTCATCTCTGAAATCAGGGCTCTTCCTCGACAGACCGCAAATGATTCCTGACCGCTTTACCAGAAGGGTGGCCCTGATGGAACCGAGCGGCTCTTATTATATCGCCTATTACAGCATCCCTGAGCCGGCAGCCAGGGGGCTCCATCACAATATGGAATTTACCGGACTAAAGATTAAACATCCCCTTGCATTTTCCACAGATGCGTTTTATATGCTGGTACCATCTCTGATTGACCCATCAGCAGCGCCGCCGGGTCGTCACTGCCTGTGTCTAAGTCTGCCCTGCCCTGCTGGATACAGCCTGGCAAAAGATGAAAGGAATGCCTGTCGCATGTTTCTTGAAGAGTCTGTGATTGATAGATTTCCGATGCTTAAGGGAAAGATGCAATTCTTTTTTGATTTGGGTCCGCGGCAACTGGAGACTATCAGCGGAAATCCGGGTGGCTCGGCATATGGCTGGGTCCAAACTCCTGAGCAGTCAGGTATCAGAAGGCTCGGCATGAAGACCCCGATATCAGGTCTGTACCTTACCGGCCACTGGACCATGCCCGGTGGGGGTATTGCAGGTGTAATCACCTCCGGAAGACTCTGTGCAAGGATGATTCTAAAAGATTACTGACACATGTCTGAAAAGAAAAAAATACTATTCATAGCCCCGGCCAGACGCAGGCCGCCTGACGAGGAGTTTGTCTTTAAAATGGGTTTTCTTAATCTGCCCTATCTCGCCGCAGTCACACCCCCAGATTATGATGTGGCGATTATTGATGAGGAATATGAAAAAATCCCGTTCAGTTCTGAAATATGGCTCGCTGCGATTTCCGCCCAGACACCGGTTGCGCCACAAGCCTACAAGGTGGCAGATCAGTTCAGAAGACTCGGGGTCACCGTTGTGATGGGCGGGCCGCACGCCTCAACGCAGACAGATGAGGCCCTTGGTCATGTTGATTCTGTTATTGTCGGTGAGGGAGAATTCATTTGGCCGAACGTGCTGACAGATCTTGAAAATGGGCAACTTAAACCGCTTTATGATGGTGGTGTTTCAAACAGTCTGAACGCTCTTGCCTGGCCAAGGCGAGATCTGCTTAAAAGCCGATTTTACATTCCCCTTACCATGATTGAGACCACCCGCGGCTGCCCCCACCAATGTGATTTTTGCGGTGTATCAAAGTTTTTCGGCCACAAATACCGAAAGCGCCCGATCAAAGACGTGGAAGATGAATTGACCTCTCTCTTCTCAACCGGTTTCAGACACAGGGCCAGCCGCATTTTTGCGAGGTTGGGTCTTGACCTTCCCTATTTTCTAGAAAAAAGGCTTATATACTTTATTGACAGCAACTTTGCCGCTGACATTAACTATACAAGACAACTTATAAATATACTTAATGGTCTTGACGTACTGTGGTGGGGTCATACCACAGTAGACATCGCCTGGGACGATGATTTTCTTGGCCTGATGGCGGCAAGCGGCTGTATTGCTGTAAACATCGGTTTTGAGTCCCTTTCTCAGGAAAACCTGAGGTCAATGCGAAAATCCTTTGCGGGTGTGTTGCAGTACAGCGAGGCCATAAGCAGGATTCACAGCCACGGCATAGGGATAATGGGCACGTTTGTCGCTGGATTTGACGGAGAGGATATCTCCATCTTTGACCGCATATACAGCTTTGTCTTAGAGAACAGGTTGGACTGGGCGCTTGTGTTCATTCATACCCCTTACCCAGGCACAAGTTTTTTTGAACAGATGGAGCGATCAGGACGTCTCACCACCACCGATTGGGAAAAATACGATACATTAAACTGTGTGTTCGCCCCCATGGGAATGACCGATCAGGAGATGGAGAGGGCACTTAAAAAGACCTGGAAAAAGATCTTTTCATTACGATCAATCCGCCACAGGATTCTTAAGAGGCCTTACATCCATCCCATGTTTTATCTTGGGATGAACATGCAATTTTTTCAGATGGTTCGCCGTTGGAAGGTATGACTAAGGCATGAAGAAGCTGAAGACCAAAATCTATTATAGCGGGGGAACAATACCGGTCGCCAGTCACCAGCAGAAGGGGACGATCGAGATCAAAGACGGAGAATTTTATATTGTGGCCATGGGAGAATCCCCAGGACATGTGCTTGATATCAGTATACCCCTTTCCAATATTAAGGCCGCCACCCCGATTGAAAAAAAATACTATAGCTCCACTGGGTATTTTTTGAGGATCGGATATCTTGACGATAAAGGGAAATATGAAGAAATTGAACTTGAGATCCGCTGTTTCTTAAGAAGGGGCAGGACAAAGGCCCTGCTGAAATTCTGGGTTGAAACACTCTCCCCCAGGACTTAAAATTATATGGCATCTCAGTAAACCACCATAACATCAACCAACCATACAGGAGGTTATATTAAATGAAAAGAACATTAGGATATTGCCTTGGGCTTTTTGCAGTTGCGTTTATTCTGTATGTCTGTCATGGACTGCCGGCGGATCAATCTGCGTTCGCAGAGGAGGAATCAATAACCATCACAGGTAAAATCACCTCCATTACCTATGGCATGTTCACTCCCTTCGGCAACCGACGCGCAGAGATTGTCGTACTGGATAAGAGTGGTGACGAACATGTTATCAGAGTGGGACAAAGGACAGCCTACATCCCACACCGCACCCCCACAGCCGGAGACCGTGTCTCCATTGTTTGCATAAGACAAGACGACTCACTTGCAGGGGTGACTGTAACATATAAGTGATATTTATGACTACAAGAAGAGACTTGTCAGGCCCTTTCAGCTTAGATGCTGTGCCTTCTCAGGTGCTATCTTGCCTGCATGCTCGCCTGTAAAAAAGAGCTTGGGCGCCGGATTGTTTAAGTCTCGTAGGTTTTTACGGAATGTGTCCCTGCCAAAAGGATGTATTTCATTTAAGGCGCCCGTGTTTATGATGATCTTATATACGCCGCAGCCAGCGCATTTTTTTAGCAGGTTCAACAATTGAAATGCAGAACTGCCGTCAAAATCCCCGATAAGCCTTAAGTGCATATTATCGCTGTTTCGATGTGTAAAAATCCGGAATTTTGATGCCATTGTAACATCCCCTGTTATGGAATTGCCGGCGTCTCTTCAAAGGTATCATTTAACCGATCAAGGCAATCAGGCCCTTTTTCAGCCTGAAAAGACTCACCGCCTTCAAGGGCCATCTTGATTCTTTGCTTTAACTCCTCCAGATTCGAATCCTTGACTACATAATAATCGGCTGACATAGTCCTTGAATCGTATTTGTAAATGGGATAGGCCGAACACAAAATAACAGGCAGGTGGTAGAACTTGTTTCTGATCTCCTGTAACAGGTCAAGACCATCTTCTTCACGCAGTTTTACATCCAACACAACAAGGTCAGGCCTTTCCAAATCAATCTTATCCATCATTCCGGATCCTTCAGCAATAGTTGACACCTGATATCCAGCTTCACTCAGTTCAAAGTCGTAAAGCATTCTCATGAATTTGTCATCATCAATTATCAGGATCTTTTTCATCTGAGTTCCGTGTCAGCCTTTTAAAAGGCATTATATCCTATCCTGCAGATGTAAGATCCTGCAGACAATAGGGCCGCCATGAACAATCCAACTGTTTGCAGTTGAAATTATCACGTCGAAAGCAGTCGGCATTTCCTTCAGTACGTTGTAGGCTTCTGATCAGGGAGGTAATATCAACAGAGGCCTCCCTCTGATCTGATTTATTTTCCATAACATCCATCCCATCCGCTATTTAACAGTATACAGGACAGAGGTCGCACCAGCAATAGGACAAGGTGCCTTTAGCTAAAAACAGAAAACGTATATATCAGGCCCTTATAACATTTGAGGCGGACAGCCCTTTTTCATTCTTCATTACATCGAATACAACCCTGTCACCCTCGGCAAGCGTCTTAAATCCATTTGACTTAATAGCTGAAAAATGAACAAAGACATCACTGCCCTCTTTCTGCTCAATAAAACCAAACCCCTTCTTTTCATTAAACCACTTTACGATTCCTTCCGCCAAATCTCATTCCTCCTTTTGTAATTATCCCCCCATTTCAGCCCACGGAATTTCCGTGGTACACGCCCTAAAAAACTGACCTATAATGGATTTTTTAAATAGCTTTGTCCATAAGGTGAAAGCCTCATTTTTCTGGGCAAATCTCCCAAGGCCGGGATATTCCCCCGAATGTTTTAAGGTATGGTAAAATTAGACAAGATGATTGATTTAAATGGCAGAATATATATAAACTGATAAGAATATTAAAAGATATAAACTGAACGTACTAATATTTTCCGGACCCTGGCTTTTATTTTTCGTTTTCTTTCCAGGTATCTACGTCAATCAGGCCGATCTTGGTTGCGAAGCGGATAAGATCAACGGTACTGTGTAAATCCAGCTTATTCATGATATTAGTGCGGTGGTTTTCAGCGGTCTTGGGACTGATAAAAAGTCTTTCTGCCACCTCCTCCTTGGAAAGCCCCTCGGCAAACAGACCCAAGACCTCCTGTTCCCGTGGTGTTAAGGTGTCATAGGCTGCATCACTGATCTCTACCTTTTTCTCCTGGTTTCCAACAAGCCTTTTCACCACCTTGTGCGAGACTGAGCTGTCCATGAAAAATTCACCCCGAAGCACTGCATCCATCCCGAGCAATAGCCTGTTTGAAGCTGATTCCTTAACCACATAGCCGGTTGCACCGGCCTGAAACGCCTGTACAATGTAGTCCACTTTTGAGTGCATGCTGACAATCATAACACATGTATTCGGCAGCGACTTTTTTATCTGACGTGTAACCTGAACCCCGCTCTGATCGGGCAGGGACATATCCACCAGGGCCAAATCCGGCTTAAGTTCCTTGCACATCCGTACGGCATGTTCTCCGTCTCCTGCCTCACCCACGATCTCATAGGCCTCTTCCTTGCCTATTATGGACTTTAACCCCTCACGAAAAAGCGGATGGTCATCTACTATTACAATGGTCTTTTTATCAATCACCTTTGTTTGCCTCATAAGGAAACTTTATGGATATTTTTGTATATTCCGTCAACCTCGACATAATGGTCATTTTGCCCTGAAGCAGGCTGACCCTTTCCTGCATACTACGAAGTCCCATACGCTTTTCGTCAATTGCATCGGCCAATCGCCTTTCCACATCAAAACCTTTTCCATTATCTTCCACACGCAATATAATATTTGGCCGCATCGCACATTTGTGTGGGTGCCCCCAATATGTTGTGGTCGGATTATTGTTTTTCTGACCGGAATGAGTTAGCGTAGTTTTAAGGCGATGACGCC
>LT984854.1:1866725-1868616 GCA_900258555.1 uncultured Desulfobacterium sp.
TGATCTCTATCCGAGAAGAAAACCAGCGGCATTCCAGGTCATCAATGCATGACCACAACATATTGGGGTCACCCACACAAATGTGCGATGCCCCAATATTTGGAAAGGCGCCCATAAGTCTTATTGTTGCGCGGCTGGCCTCTGAATGCCGTTTTATGTTGTTCAGGCATTCCTGTATCAAACGAAAGATATTGATCTGTGCGTCTAAACTGAGCTTCAAATTATCAATACCAGTATGGTGAAAGTCAACATCTACACCGCTTTTTTCGGAAAAATCTTCGCAGTATAGAAAAACGGCCTGCACAAGCCCCAGCTCTTCCATGCCGGGGGGTCTCAAATCATAGGCAAGATCACGCACGGCAAAAATTGTTGAATTAAGAGTAAAAGATATCTCTGCGAGCCTGTGCCTGATATCCTCCTCCAGAGTTCTTTCCAGCAGGAGATCACAGGCTATTTTTGATGAGGACAATTCCTGGGCCACCCTATCGTGGAGTTCCCTGGATATCCTCTGCCTTTCATCTTCCTGGGCTTTGATCAGACGCTGAGTGAGGATGCGGACCCTTTCTTCGGCCTTCCTGCGGTCATGTATGTCCTGAATCGAGCCGACCATTCGATATGCCTTGCCTTCCTTCTCGTCAAAAAGGGCTATGCCGCGGACATTCCTCCAGCGATATTGACCATCACTGTCAAGAAGTTGAAAATCAACATTGTAAGGGGCCTTTCCCTTTAGCTGCAGAATAAACTGGCGTCTGACCCGATCCCGATCATCGGGGTGAATACGGTTGTACCAGTTTTCCAGTAGATCCGAGGAGCCCTCCTCCAAACCAAGCAATTCAATTAACCTGGTGGACGCATAGGTTGTATTGTCTTTAACGTTCCAATCCCATATCCCGTCGCTGGTCGCTTCCAGGGCAAATGTAAGACGCTCCTCGCTTTGGCGCAGGGCATGCTCAACCCTGACACGTTCGGCTATCTCGGCCTTAAGATCCAGATTCGCCCTTGTCAGTTGCGCCGTGCGTTTTTCCACCCTCTGTTCCAATTCGTCCTTGGCCTTTTTCAATTCATCTTCGGCAGTCTTCCTGTCTGTAATATCAGCAGAAACGGACATGGCGCCTATGGTAATGCCCTCTGAATTTCTGATCGGTTGAATGTTGATCAAAAACCATCTCTTACCATGGGGCAATTCGGTCAAAAATTCAAAATCATCCCCCCTTTCTTCCTCAAGCACCCTTTTAATCCTATTAAGAATCACTGCCGCCTGATTCTCTTGAAACAGATCTTTTATTTCCTTTCCGATCAGCTCATCGCCTCTTTCAAAGCCTAGATCCCTGGCCATAATGCTGTTTGCAAGGATTACCTTCCCGAAGGTGTCATAATACCCTATGGAGGCCCCGGCGTTTTCAATAAGCGTCCTGTATCTTTCCTCGCTTTCCTTTAAGGCCTCTTCAGCAATTTTCCGCTTGGAGATATCTCTGTATATGACATATGCACCTACTACACTATTACCAATAAGGGTTGGAAAGCCCAGCACTTCAACATTAACCAGGCTGTTATCCTTCCTCCTCCTTACCGCCTCCATGTGGACCGGATTTCCGTTTAGACCTCGCCGGGATAAGATAGAGGCGTAAACGAGATCATCCTTAGGGACAATCAGATCGTTCAAACGTCGGCCTTTGACCTCTTCAACAGTATATAGGAACAATGCTTCAAAGGCTTCATTTGCCGCGATTATTGTGTCAGACCTGTCCACCATTACGATGGCGTCAAGAGAGCTATCAAAGAGCTGCTTAAAATAGAGGGGCATCGCACATTTGTGTGGGTGACCCCAATATGTTGTGGTCATGCATTGATGACCTGGAATGCCGCTGGTTTTCTTCTCGGATAGAGATCA
>LT984854.1:1869736-1979136 GCA_900258555.1 uncultured Desulfobacterium sp.
CCTTAAAACTACGCTAACTCATTCCGGTCAGAAAAACAATAATCCGACCACAACATATTGGGGGCACCCACACAAATGTGCGATGCGGCAAAATAGATATCCTTGAGAAGCATCTCCTCTTCGGCCTTTTTTCTGGCGGTGATATCAGAATGAAATCCGATGAGACCGACTATATCACCCGAGTCATCCTTTATGGCATTGGCCCGCAAATACACTTGTAATCTGCGGCCGCCCTTAGAGATCATCTCCGTATCACCTTCCCATGGTATGCCGCGCATTATAGAGCCGAAGACCTCTTTGGCGACATCGGCATCTGCATAGAGCGCAGGCCCTCCGCCCGCTGCAGCCAGTTCTTCCTCCGTATATTCGAACAATTGTGTAAAGGCCCGGTTGTGATAGAAATGATTGCCTTGAGTATCAGTCATTCCTATTGCCTCTGATGAGTCTTCAATAGCCTTGGTTATTCGTAAAAGGTCCTTCTTTCTCTCTGTGAACTCAAGAGATTGCTCCTCAAGTTCAGTGACCCTTTGTTCCAATTCCTCGTAAGTCGGCTTTCTAAGCTTTGCCATCTAAGGAAACCCCAAAACGGATTTTTCAATCCGTTTTCTTATGGCTCCAGATAAATCGGTATCTTAAATGAAAGAATTATGATATTGCCCCGACGCCCTCCAGAGTTTATATTATAGCACAAATAACCTGAAGAGTAATTATTAAAAGCAGGAGTCAAGAGAATGGAAATTTGTATTATTGTTGGAGGACTGAGCCTTGATGCGGAATTAAACGACACGGCCACTGCCAGGAAGGTGGCCGAGATCCTCCCTTTTGCCGGTCCCTTTGATACTTGGGGTGATGAGATATATTTCACTATCCCTGTGGTATCTCAGCTGGACGAGAGCGCTAAGGAAGAGGTTGAAGTGGGAGACATCGGTTATTGGCCCACAGGCAGAGCATTTTGCATATTTTTCGGTCCCACGCCTGTAAGCCCCAGGGGAAAGATTATTCCGGCAAGCGCAGTCAATATCATCGGCAGGATAATTAAGGATGCTCCAAGATTAAAGGAGGTAATTGACAGGGAAAAAGTTGAAATCAGAGCTCGACCAGCCTCTTAGTTTAGAACATGCTTAACCACCCACAAACTTATTTATGGCACCAACTGAAGGCAATGCGCGGCCTTTTCTCAGGCCTGAATAACCTTTTCGAACGCGTAAAGACATTCCACGGCACGCCCAGGGCCTTTTTTAACTCAATGTCCCGATCCCAGGGATTTCTTATCCCCTGAATATAGAAGATCTGTTTAATTGTAAGATCTGCAACATGCACCCATGGTGAGCAGATACATGTCTCAATCAGGGGATAGTCAGCGCCGTAGAGCAGATGGTCAAGGATGTTTTTATGCCTTAGAAGCCTGGAAAGATAGCCCAGTTTGTTGATCTGAGTCAGGCTTGAGATGTCCGTATACAGGTTGGGATAACTCTCCATTAGGCCTATAAGACGTTCCATATTGTCTTCCCCATCGTTCTTACCGGTGGCGGCTGCGTGTGCGGCAATTACAGTGACACCAAGCCTGAGGGGAAGCTCAAGCCTCTTGGGATCTGACAGCTCATTTGCGGCCATTGTGAATGATCGTTCATTGCCGGCATGAGTAAGAAGGGGGATATTATGCGCGGACATCTCTCTATAAAAGGGAATGATCCTTTCATCCGCCGGATCAATCTGCATGATCGAAGGGATCCATTTTATAAGGAGCGCCCCTTCAAGAACAGCCTGTTTCAATCTTTCAATGGCATCCGGCCGGTAGGGATTGACGCTTGCACCGAAATAAAGGTTGTCATATTTTGCTGTTTCCTGTAAGACAAATTCATTTGGCACATAAATTTCCGTATTCTTGCGATCAAGACTTCCATCAGGTCCTATAACGCCGTCCATAGCAAGCACAATTGCGGAGGTCACATACCTTGACGCCCGCAATTGTTCGGATGTCTTTTGTATGATCAGGCCATCCCCATGCTCCTCCAGCAGCTTCTTTGTCACCCCATAACCGCGCAGATAAAATCCGATCTTGAAGCTCTTGCGGAGTTTATCAGAGACAAAGCAGCCACTGCCGCCATAGCCAAGGCCGGCGGCATGGCAGTGCATATCAATAATTATTTCACCCTCAGAAGAACCTTGGGCAGGCTGGGCCTGGCCGACACAGGCGCAACATAATAAAATTGTCAGAAACGGGGCAATAAAACGAGGAAGCAGAAACTTTATCTGGAGCCCCTTTGATATGAAAGGGTTATCAAATAAGTTAGAGGAAATCATGCCAATGAAATAATCTTCCTTCAGCCTGACTGCCTGAGCATTCACGTCAGGTTTTTTAGGCCGTCCTTTTTAAAAAAGACTGGATAATTTTTGAGCGCGGAATTATAATCCCTATTCAAATTGCAGCGCGCCCATAGCTCAGTTGGATAGAGTGCCGGACTACGAATCCGTAGGTCGCAAGTTCGAATCTTGCTGGGCGCGCCAGTAAAATCAAGGACTTATAGAAAATTTCTTAAGTCCTTTTTTATTTGCTACCGACTTTGTACAACCCCTGTACAACTTTTGTGAGCAAAACCTCTTGGCACAGCCACAAAAAAACCGCCCGGAGGCGGTTGTAAGATTTGGGGGCAGGGGATCCGGGTTTATGCCGCCCGGGCTTGAACCTGCTGCCCTTCATGCATCATTTCTTTTAATCTGTTGTTCCTGTGTGGACTCATTTTTTAAGTACCGCAAATCAGTACTTGAACCGCCCTGCCTACTTTTTTAACTATCCGGTTTTCCTGACCTTTCAAGATTTTTGCTTTGCGGGCATTTGAGACAAAACATACACCCCGCTGGAAGACTGTTTGGCTTTACAATCGTATGGCGATACCAAAAAAGGCGGGGGTTATTTGCCTCTTCCTCAGCAATATTTTTTCTTCGGGCACATTCACCACTGCTGATATTTCCCCTCAAATGCTGACAACGGATTCGTCCAGGTCCGTTTAAAATTTTCTCGTAATCAATCGGTGAAGGATATTTCATCATAGCTCACAGTTGTTTTCGATAAAGAGTAAGGGGGATCCCCGCAATGTGTGAGGGCGACGGAGATCCCCCAGGAGGCAAAGCGCCTGCCCGCATGGGGGCCTCAGTTAAACCGGTTTTACCTTTCTGCCTTGATGATCAAACTTGCGTTGAACCGTCATTGTATGCTCAGAATGAGTTTGGGCTTTACGTCCCATTTCAAAAACGTTGGTTGTCCCAGCTTTCTTTCGACCAGATGATGCTCCTTGTGCCGGTCCTGACAGCCATTTTGTTAGTGTCGGGCATACAGTGTACTCCGCCTGGAACAGCCTGTCCGTGAACCTATCCACGGCCTTCAGTAGAGTCTTGACGGTGCCCTGGAAAGGTAAAAAGTCGTTTAAAACCCTGTATCGCTCGATTTCCTTGAATATCGGGAACCCCAGGTCTTTTTCGATTTTCTCGCCGTCACGGATCGTATTGCTCAAGACACTTAAGGCCGATAATGGTTGGTTGATATTTGGGATATTTAAGAACTCCTCGAGTTGTGCCTGCAACTCACTGCCGACCTTCGACAGCTCCATGAACTTCGCGGTGATCCCTTCGAGCTTTGCAAAATAAGCCGCCTGTGTCCTCTCGTAAGCAGGGACATGCTCACCCCACAAGGTCACAAGTTGTTGCTCTGACCTTAGATCTTCAAGTTGTCCCTGCAAGATCTCAAGGGCCGCATTTGCCTGGTCAATATCCATAGATAACTCGATCAGCCTCGATTTCTGAGTCCCCACAGATGCAGGCTTTTTTTGCTTTCCAATATTCTCCGCCAATAACCTGGCATTGACTTTTTTTGTATGTTCAAGATCCTCGGTCTTGCCCTTTACGTCGCTCTGCAGGACCGATATCTTCTCGGTCAATTCTGAAATTTCTTGCGTTATTGCATCTAGTGTCCTCATGTTACCCCTCCCTTTGACCCGCAAGGGCAAACATTGATTGAATCCACGCCTCATCTTCAGGACTTAGTGCCTCTTGTTTGGCCAGTTTCCTTAATCGTTGCGCCTCTCCGGTTTTGTTCAGAATGTGAAGCTCGGCGTATGTGCCTTTGCTGGCCATAAGATCAGAAACCTTTCCACCATTGGCTAGAAAGGCAAAATCCGAAACTCGTTCGTTTTCCTCGACCTCTCTCGATTGTTGATACTGCTGTTTCGCCTTCAAGGCCGTTTGATATTCCGAATCAGCCCCGTGTGAGCCCTGGCTGGCCCCAGGTGAGACGTTCACCCCGGCCCGTGACTGTTTGTATTGCTCTTTTACTCTTCGCGCCTCCGCTAACCCATCGTCATCGTTAACACCCAAACGTGAGGCAAGCTCATCCGCCCGTATACTGGGAACGTGCGATTTGCCATACCCCGGCAATGTTCCGCATGGCCCTACCTCATCCTTCCGGCCATATGTGCAAAACATATCCCCATTTTCCACATTCACCTTTATTATCTTACTTGTCGGTTCCATCTTTCAAATCTCCTTATTTAAGAATTTACTCGTAAAGTCTTACTGTTCAGTTTCAATGTTAACCATTTCCGCGCCATATCCGATTCTCTCTTTCAGGAGATTGTTTAAAAACTTTTGTCCTCATTGCTCGAGCAGGAACCCCTACTACTGTGCTGTTCGGTGGGACATCATTTAAAACCACTGACCCGGCGCCCACAGTAGCTTTTTTGCCTATCCGCACATAAGGAAGGATAATCGCACCCCCGCCAATGAAGACCCCCTGGCAGATCACAGGAGCGCCACAGCCTGTTTTCTGATCACGGAGAGTGACCACTGAGGGAGCCAGAAAGGCACCGGCCTTGAGAACGGTATCTTCGGCAAGGATAACCCCGGGTTTTATAATTACCCCCTCACCAATACAGCATCCTCGCCCTACACGAACATAATCGCCAATGATGCAATGAGGCTTGATCACCGCTCCCCTCTCGATGACGCAAAAATGACCTATCTTTACAGAAGGGTGAATCAACGTGGCCGCCTCGATTACCGATGTCATTGCTCAATCCTCGGACCAACATAACGATGTAAAGATACCAAATGTGGCTGCCATGGACTCCGGGGCAGTAATTCCATTTGAACCCCCTTAGGTGGACATGAATGGATAAATTCACAATTTGTGGTAAAAACAGATAGATGCGGAATGTTGCTCCGCAATACTTTTGCGTTAAAAATGCCTAAACACGCCTCTTCCGGCCTTTCGATCTGAAGCCAATCATCGCTCTGATAAACATGAAATAGAACCTTCACGCTGGCCAAATNTTTCCAGGTCATTATACTGCCGTCTTTCTTTTTGATTGCTGGCATTTCCGGCTTCCCTTGGAGGCTGTGCGGATATACCCTTGACTTAAAAACCGCCTCCTGAAAGCGCATAATCTCATCATGCGCCGATTCAAAATCTGAGGTATCGTAATAAGGCAANGGAATCCCGTACCTTCGTAAAACCTCCCTGGCCAAAGAATAGCAACCAAACACATCGGATCCACTTCCTCCGTATCNAAAAGGTTTTGCTATCAAGTCGTTCAAAAATGGCATGTGTTACTCCGTTTTACGAAAAAAATTGAGGTCAGTACCCGATCCGTGGATGACCGCCCCGGCCTCCCAAGATGATCGGAGGGGGGTCTCCTGGTCTTTGACTTCCCGCTGATCCCCCTGGTCGCCTGTTGCTCTCTGCCTGTCATGCCCATGCCCATTCAAAGGTTCCTCAGTAGGTCTTGAACGGCCTGGCCTGTCCAGGGCTTGCCGGTCATAGTGCTCATGCCCCGGCTGTTAAGTTCCTCAGCTACCTTCGTGTAAGACATATGGCCCTGGCCCTTCCTCTTCCTTCGGAGGCGTCTTATCTCTCTGACAACTTCCGGCATTGCTTCAGCATAAGACTTACGACCTTCACACTTCCCTCTCAATAACCTGGCCCTGTCCCTCGCCGCCTTAAGCTTCATGACCGTTATGCTCTTATCGTACTCAGCAATTGCCCCCAGGACTTGCCTCACAAGTATTCTGGTAGGGTCTTCGCTCAACAGGTTCGGACCTTCCAGGGCAGATATCAGCTTAAACCCTTTTCTCTGGAAGTCGTTGATAATGGCCTCTTGCACCATCAGATCACGAGCTAAGCGGTCAATCTTCTCTATAAGGACCGTCTGTATGCCATGGCCGTTTTTCTCAAGACTGAGCATCATTTCCGCTAATGCAGGCCTATTTTCCAAGGTTCCTGAGACACCCTCTTCCCGGTATATCTTTTCGATAACGAGGCCGTTCTTGCTGGCATAGTCACGGATTGATTGTTCCTGCCTGTCAAAACCGTGTCCATTTACTTGGCCTTTCCCGCTAACCCTTAGATATCCATACGCTTTTTCCGTCATGACAACCCCTTGCTTTCTGAATTGTTTATTAATATGAGTAAAATATAATGATTATTCAGAAAGTTGTCAAGCTTTTTTATGGATAATTCTACAGAATAGCCTATGTAATGTAACATTAACATATCGTTATTTAAGATTATTCTTGATTTTAAAAAATTTCATTTTCTTCTTTGCCTCAAAGATTATAGCAAGGGTCCCCATCGGATCATGTGCGCCTGCTTTTCCGGCCTCACGAATCAGGGCATAGAGCTTTTCAATCAGCCTTACCTTTGTTTTCATTGACTGGTCAGTCATGGAGTAGGTCCTCGTATGCACCTTTTCTGCCTCGTATTAAAATGTCCTCCAGGTCTTGACCGTCCTGATCACCCTTGGCCGTTTTCGCGTTGATCGTTGACAGAAGCTTCGAGTATTCCGAAACCAAATTATTGAACTGTTTCAAGTTTTCCGTTGAAGGAAAGGCCTTGTCTCTCTCAAGTTTTTCTGCCAACTTGTCAATCATTTTTGCTATTCTTGATAAAGTTCTATCTGGTGACATTTCTGAAACCTCCTAACTGTATACAAAAGGATACGGTCATATGGGTGTTGGCATCATGGAGTGTGTAAAAAATTACCACTTTTCCCAATTTTCCAATAAAAACACACCGTTTTCTTGACATCCTTTATTATTCCAACCACTTAAGCCTTTATCTTTCCTCGTGTCATGGTTCTTTTCCCTGGAAAGCAAATAAAACCGTATGCTCGGAACTGCATTAACCCCTAATGGAAACACCGGCGCCATTCGGTTAAACACTGATCAAAACTGGCCACATCTCCACTGTTAACAACCTCAGTGATCCGCTGTTCGATCTCGAAGGCCCGGTGCCTTGTCGCTTCGGGGAAATCCATAAGGGATATGCCCAAGCGATTGAACTCTTGTATCTGGTTATAAATCCGCTTATGGAGAACATCAGGGTCCAACATTTGCAGGATAGCCTCTTTATTGCGCCGGATAGCATCGGACAGATTGTCGTCCAAGAGGGATCTGGGTTTACATCTTAGGTGGGGGCCATCTGCTCGAATTTCGATCCCTCGGGCCTTACATTCGTTTAGTATCTTCTTTACGGTATCCATTAGATTAAGACCTCCTCTTTCGATAAATTCCCCTTAGTATTCTCAAAAAGGTTAAGATTTATAGGATCTAACTTACTAAAATGCTTACTATCATTACGAGGGAGACAGTTATTTCCTTCTCGTGTCTCTCGTGTCTCTCGTGTCTCTCGTGTCTCTCGTGTCTCTCGGGGGGTTTTTGGGGTATCCTCTAAATTCTCGTGTCTCTCGTGTCTCTCGTTGATATTATTGGGTTTTTTTTCCTCTATTTTCATTGATTTCTCCGAGGGAGACGAGTTTTGATTATATAAGGAGCATCGCCACACCCACGGGGTTCCGATAGTATCTTCTTCGCGGTATCCATGGTTAAAATAGAACCTCCTCTTTAAAGAATTCATTCGCCGGCATATCCTTTTCAGTCGGCGGTGGGGCATCTCCCCTTAAATGGTTGCCATTGGTTTTTGATATATGGGGTTCAGAAAAACTGCTTGAGTCTCCACTGGGTGTTTCGTGGGGAGTAGATATAATTTTCTTTCTTTTCTTTGCTTCTTTCTTTTCTTTCTTTAAATATTTGGGGGGACCCCCCACCTTGCTAACATCAAAATTGTTAGCAGTGTTAGCAATGTTAGCATTGTTAGCAGTGTCGTCTTTTGGTTGCCTTTGGGCTCTCTCCCACTTAATTTCACCTCGTTTCCAGTCGGCCATCAAAGGAAAAAGTTTCTTATTTTCTGTCAGCGCAAAGGTCCGAAAAAAACCTTCCATGTTCTTAGTATTTTTGGTCCTGAAGATTTTGCACAGAAAATCGTCACGCCATCTGTCCAGCATAAGTATATGGTGGCAGGCATGAACAGAGAATTGTCCACCAACCGGCTTATCAAGGCCCGGATGTTTTTGTGTCGCAAAAATACAGATGCCCCCATCTAGGTTCCGCAATAACCTCTGAATTTGTGCATCAGTTTGGTAGGGGTTTTCATCGGCTCTGAGATAGTCAACCAAGACAATGCAAGGACCGGGTGGAATCAGATCCTCGTATCCCGGCACCATGGGGTAGGATTTGATGTTCGGGTGAGGTCGCGGGATACCCAGAAGATCCATCCTCTCTTTAATGGCATCCGCGGACCACTCCTCTGAAATTATATGGACAATTTTGTGCTTTTTATAATTGTCCGCCATGACATGGAACATAAAAGAGGATTTTCCCGAGTCATATCTGCCTGATACTTGCAACAACTGATTCGGTTTGATTCTAAGTAGGCTATCTAACTCAAGAGGGAAATTAGCGTCAAAACATAGATCCACTTCGTTTATGTCCCCCGCCAAATTGAAATCCTCAATATTAACAACACGCCGGTATCCACCCCGTAAATAATCATCTTTTTTTAAAATCCCATCGGTGCATAACCGTCCTATGTATGTATATACAGTCCCTCGCTCTGCCCGCTTGAAGCATGATAAACCCTTGCATATCTCATCCACGGTTATTTTTTGACCTGGAGCGACACAGATATCTATGTATTCTCTCAGATCGGCCATGGTAGGCCCCCCAGTGGTTGCCTTGCCCCCCGCCGAAGTGTTTGCCCTCTCTGTTTGTGATGTTCCATACCCCAGGCCGGCCAATGCCGCTGCCGCTGCGCTGAAATCGCCGCCATGCTCTAGGATTGTGTATGTAGAAAAAGGGCCATATGATTTTTGGGACTCAAAGGGTGCAGCATTTGAGGAAAAAGGATAAAATATTTTTCCATCGGTTAAGGTGGCACTATGATTATTACCGTTTTTCCCCGGCCTTTGCCATCTCTCCCGACCATCCTGCCCGGTGCCTTTAGCTGTCCATCCATGCTTTTGCAATATCGCTCTGACATCACCTCTCGTGTCAAAATCTACCCCTGGTAGAAGAGTTCCGTCATTCATCTCCGCATATCCTTTTATAGTGGTAGGTAGCAACTCGTTACATGCCCTGGCTGCATCTATCAACAGGGCGCGCTCATCCGCTGACAGGCAAGGCAGTTTTTCAATGCTGCCCTGCTTTAACTGATACCCTTTTGATGGTGAGACAAGGCAATATCCGCCTGTGCCTCGGGTCTCGATGATCACTTTCCTATCTGTTTTAATAGCTAGTTTTGTATTTCCGGGAATTGCCTGTTGACAGCGGTAAAAAACGTGTACGCCATGTGGGGACTCCTCGGCTACAATCTTGCTATACAGTCCGGGATTTTCTGCTTTAACAAATTCTGACCACTGGGCAAAGGCTACAGCCTCAAGGTCAAAATCTATTATTTCCAGGTTCCCACTGACAGCCCCGCCTATAACGGCAAGGCTTTTACCGTTTGTGGAAAACCAACTGCGCACCTCTTCATGTGTAGGTAAATGTTTTTGGTATTCGCTCCATGTTTTTAAAGCTGGTTTCTTATCCGGCCTACATGGAAGAATGGACAACCCAGCTTGTAGATAACTGAGTGCAACATCAGAAAGGACAGTCGCCATCGGGTTGCCCTCCCTGTACCCTAGGGTGATCACGTAAATAGGCATCAAGAGCCGCTACAGCTGCCTTCTGGAAGGTGGCCCATTTTCCTTTGTCGCTGATCTGAACAATGCTCGCATACGTTGTCTTACCATCTTTTTGATAAGGCCGTGCGGGAAAGCCAAGCCATCGTTTCCCGTTCTTCTCATGTAGAGAACATTCGCGGATCTCCAGGCCGCTGGGTTCGAGCCCAAGATCTACAAAGCCAAGCAACGTGTTTTTGCGGAAAGGCCTATATTTGTTGATTATGATGGCCATATCTACATCACCTCCATTTTTTGAGGCGCAGCCCGTTCTTCCATCCACTCGATAATCGATTTGACAGGGTAGCCAATTTTTCTCCCGACGCGGATCGGATTTTTTGGTCCGGTGCCAAAACAGTCGTGGTTCGCCATGGTTCTGGGATGTAGCAGGCCACCACTAAATTCTAGCAACTGGTTGCGGGCCACTAAGGGTGAAGGCCAGTTGTCGGCAAGATAGGAAAGGTCAACAGTTTTTTTGGATTTTTGCATGATCAAGCTCCTCCGGGCATAACTTGCCCACTGAGGACCTTGATTGGTGCCGAAATTTAAGGTAGGGCGCCATTGTGGCGCTTCACGGTCCGATTATTAACGCCCCGTCGGCTCGGGGTTATATTGTGTATGACGAAAAGTTAAACCCCAAGATATAGTATGTCAACAAAAAAAATGACGTAACGTGCAACTTTTTTTGGCCTCTTTATCTTGCTGACATTACTGTTTTTTTCCTGCTGATTTGTAACGAACTTGTTCGCGGGGAGTTACTTTGAGTATAGCTTAACGATTTTGCGGTTGTCGTTTATGTTTTTTTCAAAAGATTTTATCGCACTTTTCAGCGTATCCGGTGCAAGGTGAGAATATCGCTCTGTCATGCTTATGCTGGAATGTCCCATCAATTTTTGAACAGTGTATAATGGGGTCCCCTGCTGGACCAACCAAGATGCAAACGTGTGGCGCAAGCTATGAAATAAAACTTTCTGCCTGGGGTCAGTGACACCACTGTTTAAGCTCAAGGCATCAATGGCCCGGTCAAAACTGCTTGATATCTGCTTGATACGACCCCCATGCCTGCGATCCTTAAAAACAAGCTCGTCAAGCTGGCCTGCTACCATGTTTTTAAACATCTGCTTTACTCGGTCTGTCATGTGCGCTGTTCTGCTTCCGCCCTTTGCGTCAACAATGTAAATTATCCTCTGCTCAATGTCCACATTGCCCCATGTAAGGCTGAAGATTTCCCCCGCCCGCAAGCCAGTATGCAGGCTCAATAAAGCCATGTCATGGAGCTGTTTTGACCGTCCTGAGAGGTTATCAAGTAGCCGGTCAGCCTCATCATGGGTTAAAAACCTCATTCGCTTATTATCAATTTTGAGTAACTTGACTTCTTTGGTTGGTGATTCTCTGTTTATGAGTCCGTTCCGGCGCGCCTGATTCCACACTTGCCGGAAAATAGCCATGCAATACTGAAGGCTTCTTGGAGCCCTGCCGACCTTGAGCATATCGCTTTTGATCCGTTCAAAATCCAACGGGTGGATACTCTTAAAAGGCTTGTTTCCTATCACTGGTTTTAGCCATTTTTGAAAATAGCCTTTTTCGGTGGACAAAGTTTTCGGTTTTTTTGTGAGGGTAGCTGTCGGCAAGTAGGTTTCTTTAAAAAATTGTCCAAAAGTGATACCTTCGATTTCCTGCTTTTTTTGCTCGGCCTGTTCGGCGCTGCGTCTGTCATCTTCAAGTTGTCTTTTTTCCATCAATGTCCTTGGTCCTGTCCCCCGACGCCGGTTTTCTTGAAGCTCGGAAAGGATAGCCACTGCCTTTTTTTCATTAAAGCCCTGTGAACTCCAACCCAAAGCCTCTGATACGGTTTTCCCGTCCAGCTTATAAAAAAGGGTCCAATATTTATCTAGTCCCATTCCGTGCCTTCTGGTTGGGTGTAGCCGGTATCGAATTCCAGGTCTGACTTTCTTCCATCTCTCGGCCATGACAAAACCTCCGTTTTCAAGTTTGTACAACCCCTGTACAACCTTTTTTGATGAAATAGGGTGTTTTTAAGTGAAGCCATGTGAGGGATGGTAACAGACAACTTATAGAAATGTCAAGTAGAAAGTGCTCTTTTGTGAAATTATGTGAAGTGGCTTTTATCGGACTACGAATCCGTAGGTCGCAAGTTCGAATCTTGCTGGGCGCGCCAGTAAAATCAAATAGTTACGAATTAAGCCCACTAACCGGAACATCAAAGTTGATCCGGTTAATGTCCCTTTCAGGGATGGTTGAAATCCCTCGCCTTTAGGCGAAGAAAAGTTAATACATGTCGCTATGCGACGTTATCAACTGGGTGCCCATACCAAAACAGACCTCAAAGTCCACCAAATCTGGCTTCACAAATATCTGAAGCGCGGAATGGCTGGTGCGGTGGCGATACGGACTCGTGATGTTTTGCACGGACGAAATGATCNAGCAATATTTTCAAAAGCAAGAAGGGGAGCCGATTCCTGATGATAGTCGATTTGAAATCGACCCCTCATAAAACCCCTCGACTTATAGTCGAGGGTGGTTTAGTTTTAATCCCACAAAACTAAGTCACGCTTTCCCCTGCTATTTGGTTTTAAAAACCGCCCTTATTTTCTCTGCCTGTTTTTCAGGATATTCTGATGAAACACCTTCAAAAAGAAGGCTGGTCCCGTACCAGCTATCAGTGCTGACATAACCCTCCCTCAAGTTTGCTCTGGGTATGATTCTGAGACTGGACCAGAAATATTCCAACTTTTCATTTATTGGTCCGGAATGGATAACAAAGTTGAAACTGGATAGGCCATCATGTTCATAGTATGTTAATATCTTCGACAACCCCTTTCCAATATCCATCAGATCTTCTTCGCTGAATTCCGTCAGGTTTGACCTGTGCTTGATTATGCACATAACATCGTTTCCACCCATAGGGGCGAAAGGAACGATCCATTCCGTCCTTCCAATGTTTCCGATATATCTTTCCCCTGACTCCTTTTCAACGGTTACTAATTCATCCCAAAAATTCGATCCATTTGATTTAAAAAATTTCATGCTTTTTTCGATTAATATCTTGTTAATATAGAAAGGCACACTCCTCACTGAGACCTGTATATGGGGATGCATGGAACTGGCACCGGCAGGGAACAAGTTGTTGCATCCAATAGTCGCGTACTTCTCAGAAAGACCCATTTCTTTTATGCGGCTAATGAAGATAAGACAGGATTTAAGGGCATTAGCCAGGAGTTCAGGGGTAAATTCATCCAGTTTCAGGTAATGCTTTTTTGAAAGAACTGCTACAGCCTCAAATTCTGACCTGGGAAACAGGTTTGGAAACAGAACGGATTCCCCTGTCTTTATTCTTCCTTCGGGGAAGTATTTCTTTGGAAACACAGGGGTTACTTTTTCTATTGCCTCAGGACAAAACGGACAGGTCTTTTTTGTAGCTTCAGCGATTCTGTTGATTAAGTCTCTGTCGGCCTCGCCGAGAATCTTCAATTTCTCCGCAAAGCCGATTATAACCGTGCATATTCTTTCGGTAAGAGGGTCTCTCCTGTATTCCATTTGTTGTAAATCCATGCCAGAATCATTTTCTCGATTCTGAATCTTTGCCTTAATTACGATCTTTTCAAAAGAAATATTCATATCGCCTCATCTCATACATACTCTTTTGGTATAAATTGAACCAGGCCCTCAATGCTATTATAGGCTTCTATAAAAAACTAATACCTACAAATCTTACCAAAAACTTAACTTAACAAGTCAACTAATGCAAGTCGTTGAGGTGTACCGAATTTTGAATTGCGGTTTTACACAGCATTTTCGCTTCCTCAAGCCAAAAGAGGCGCTGCTCAATAATGCTCGTGACGACAACAGAAAACATCCTGCGATGAAAATTCTTAACGCCGCAAAGATCAAAAATGCACCGCTTCCAGATCGCTTCCAAGGGGTCTCCGAACACAGCCTGCTCCCTTTCGGCAGGTGTATTGGATGTGTTGATGACGATAGCAGCGGAGGCTTTTAACAGACCGATTGGGATTCCCTCGCCCCCGTCTCCCTCTTCGAAGCGATAGGCGATGCCGGGACGAATTACCCTGTCGACCCAGCCTTTCAAAATAGCCGGTGGCTGGCCCCACCAGTTCGGATGAATAATCACTATAACATCTGCTGAAGAAAGCTCGTTGCAGTGCGCCTCGACTATCCGGTCAATTTTACCGGACTCAGCAATCTCTTCAGCAGTAAGCAGCGGAAAAAAGTCTTCTTTGTAAAGGTCGTGAAATATGACTTCATGCCCATCGTTGACCAGGTCGTCCCTGACCGCATTTGCAATCGCATGATTAAAGCTACCCTCGTCTGGGTGCGCAAGAATTATAAGTATTTTCATTAGTTCATCTTAAAACATAACACCTGAAACTTAAAACCGAGTAAACGGCATCATCAAATACAATTGATTAACAATAATGTTAATCAGGCATACCTGATGAAATCTCTTTAGGGTTATGATTTAATTTTGCCGCATCGCACATTTGTGTGGGTGCCCCCAATATGTTGTGGTCGGATTATTGTTTTTCTGACCGGAATGAGTTAGCGTAGTTTTAAGNAAAAGATCGACTGGCAGTTCACCACGTCTGATGCTCGCATAAAACTAAAACGCCTTTATCCGAAACAATAAAGGTTACATGGTACTAGAAACTAATGTAGCAGAGATTACGGCAAATCCGGTTTCTGATGAAGTGTATGGCATAGATGCAGCGGGAACTCCGGGAATCCTGAGCCCTGAGTATACAACAGAAGGGGTGACACAAAACCCGGGTGCCACTTCTCCCGTGTTAGATCTTGTTACCGACGCAACGGGAGTGAGTTATGTAATATCTGAAACGGCTGTCTCAACATGGGACCCAAATCTCAATTCTTTTACTCTTATCGACGGACAGCCGATATTGCCACCAGCAGTTCCAGCTACAGAGCCTCCAACGCCAATGACTGGGACTTACAAGAGCATCGCAATTGGGATGGACGGGATTCTTTATGTGTTGTTTGAAAACGCCGATACCGAACAATATCTCCTGAAAGGATACCCCCCCTACATTACAGAGGGGGTGGTTATTGATTTCAAACCCAAGGCACTGAACCTCAGTAGCCAAGGGAACTATGTAAGCATCGACATAACACTACCCTCTGATCTTGCCGAAGCGGACATTGACCCTTCCTCTTTAAAGATTACTAAAATTGATGTGGCAGGCGTAGGACTTGCAGAGGATCTTGCTATCCTTATGGCACCTAATACACCTTACAGCGTTAATTCACACCGCTTAAGGGTAAAGTTCTATCGTTCTACCAAGCGGGCGACCAGTGAAGATCAGTCCATTAGCTGGCAGCTTCAGCAAATTTTAGCAGGACAGAACAAGGGACAGTATGCTGCAACCATTACGCTTGAAGGTTCCGTAGAGGGGTCTTACTCAAAATTTCAGGGGGAGGCTTCTTTCACGGCCATAGTGACCAAGAAAACCAAATAACATTCCTTAACAATATGGGAGGAGGATGGCCAACGCTGTCTGTCCTCCCATATCTGTTGGGTAAATCCACAGCAGATCCCGGCCACTTCATCACGAACATTAAGAACAACTTAGACTATGAGGAAAGTGGTGTTAGGTTTTTAGGGGAACGAATATCGGATTTGGTACATCTGTTTAGCAACCAGGCTTTATCCATGCCTTCGCCGGGGCAATCTTCGTTTGAAACAAAGAAAAGAACAAAGACTGGTGGAGGCGGGGGGAGTCGAACCCTTAAAGATGCGATGACAATCAGTGACGAAGAATGACATTGAATTATATAAGACGACAATATTAATCGCTTTTCTTGGCCGGTACTTTTCGGTCCGAATGTCACTGGACGTCACTGGAGATCACTGGTTGTCATCAAAAAAAGGCACAATTTCTGGCACAATTTAGTCCTCTTGCTATCACCTTAGAATATCGTCTAAGATCTTCTTGATGGTTTTTCTAAGCTGTGGGATTTTTTCGTTGCACGTATTAAAAACCGCTTCGGCATTAACATCAGCATAGTGATGGGTAATAATATCGCGCATCCCTTTGGCTTTTTTCCAGTCGACCTCGGGATACTGCTGTAGAAGTGCTCCTCCTGTTATCTTATCCAGGTTTTTAAGTGATTCTCCTATAACGATCAGTTGCATACAAATCGCATCCATCTTCTCCATTCCAGAAGGAGAATCGGTGAAATCGTTTACCTTTTGAATGGACTGAAAACGGCTGAGGATTTTTTTCGCAGCATCTTCAATCTGCCCCAAGATCTCAAGGACAAGTTCCTTATCACGCATAAACAGCCTCCTTATCGATACGCTTCTTGAGAAACAGGTTCATGGTTTCACTATAGGTCACAATATCGACTGGTCTGTTTAGCCGCTCTTCAAGATCGATTTTTATCCCAGCAAGCAAGAAAAGGTCCGGTTTTCGAACGCGGATTACCACATCCACATCGCTCATTTCTGTCGCTTCATTACGGGCGAGAGAACCAAAAATGCCGATTTCCTGCAGGCCATATTTTTCAGCGACTTGATTCCTATATTCTTTAAGAACGGCGAGCACTTGATGGGTATTCATAATTTTTCTCCAAGGAGACCACTGGCATTATTCAAATGTTTTTTATTGTCATTGATTCTAGCTAATTTGTCAATTCTAACTCAGAATACAGGTTATTGCGCTTTAATTAAAACAAATGAAAATTAGTTGACTTAACCTTTCCGATGGCGTACGATATGGCGTACGCTAATTTGGAGGGGTGAAAAAATGACTACTCTAACAGCAACTGAGGCTAGGAAACGGCTGTATAGCCTTGTTGATGATGTGGCAGAATCTCATGATCCAATTCAAATCGTCGGCAAGCGCAATTCAGCAGTGCTTCTTTCGGAAGAGGATTGGCGAGCTATTCAGGAAACCTTGTTTCTAACGTCAATCCCTGGGATGCGGGAATCAATCATTGAAGGTCTCAAGACCCCGATAGAAGAGTGTGATGAGGAACTTAAATGGTGAGTTGGCGTCTTGTTTTTACAAAACAGGCTAAGAAAGATGCCAAGAAGCTGGGCCATTCCGGCCTGAAACCACAGGCAGAGAGAATCCTCGCCATTCTGCGGGAAGACCCTTATAAGAGCCCACCGCCTTTCGAAAGGTTGGTTGGAGATTTATCCGGGGCATGTTCCAGAAGAATAAACATCCAGCATAGAATTGTTTACCAGATACTGGATGATATCAAAACAGTCAAAGTCATTCGGATGTGGACACACTACGAATAAATCAATCTAGTTCGACCATTCCTTAAGACACGCGACTTCTAAGAAACCCAAAAGGCTTTATGATTATTCTTTGTTCTCTGTCTATTAAAAAGGATCTTGCCAGTCGGTAGAAACCATTTTAGTTTCTGACCTCATCAGAAATGAGTATGGTTTTTTCTGCCCTGTCAAAAAGAAGTGAATGGAAAACCGCCACTTGTAGAAAATGGACATTAAGTCGCACACAGAGCTCTCGATTTTGAGAGCTGAAAAACAATTGGCTGAACTTGATTCAAAACGCAATGAACTGATCAACCGAATCAAGGAGTTGAGGGAAAGCCTGCCAAAGCAACGGCCTCCCAGCCATGACGCAGGTGATTAATCAGGGTAAACCTCCGGCTCTGCCGGAGAGACTCCCAGAGTTTGACAATTCCTGGAATATAAGAAAGCCTCCAACTGTGAACTGCTCAAAGTTCAAAAAAGAAGGAGGCTTTCGATGAATGATATTCAAAGGTTAAAACACACAGTATGGGATCGCAAGTACCACATGGTTTGGATTCCAAAATATCGCAAAAAGGTACTATATGTTGATCTGCGTAAGTATCTTGGAGAAGTCCTGAGGGACCTTGCAGTCCAGAAGGAGTGCAAAATTCATAAAGGTCATCTGATGGGAGATTATATACATATGATGATCTCAATTCCTCCAAAATATTCGGTAGCTCAAGTTGCCGGATATATAAAAGGCAAAAGTGCGATCCACATTGCTCGATCATACGCAGGTCACAAACGGAATTTTATAGGCCAAAATTTTAGGGCCAAAGGTTATTATGTATCCACAACTGGTCGAGATGAAGAGATCATACGACAATACATCAAGAATCAAGAAAAAAGCGATATAATGTTCGACCAGATGAAATTGTTTTAATGGTTGCCAACTTTAGGTGGCTCATGGTTTTCGACCGCTTTGAGCGGTTCACAAATCAAGCCTCCGGCTCTGCCGGAGTATTTGACTGAATTTACTAAAAGATAATGGTGGACGCGGGGGGAGTCGAACCCCAAGGAGTAAATATAACCGTCTAATATAACTGGATATAAAAACATGAAAGATGTGGTTTGCAAGAAAATGCAAGAAGAGTATTGATTAAGCCAAGTTGTAGGGTGAGAATGGTCGGCATTATATTCTGTTTTTCCAATAATCAGGTTTTCTGTGGAGATTTGCGACTGCTACAATAAGGATTTCGTGTTTTAGTATTTGGTAAATAATTCCATAAGGAAACCGTCGTGTTTGACATCGTCGTGTTCGCTTTGAACTGGGATGCCATGCTTCTGGAAATTCACCGATTCTATCAATTGTATTTAAGACCTCGGTCAAGAATGTGTTGCCAAGCCCAGGGGATTCATGATTATAATACTTGATTGCATCATCAAGCTCGATTTGGGCGATCTCAAGAAAAGTTATCTTCATTTTTAGGCCTGGCTATATTTTTGAAGAACCTTTTCTAAAGATACCGCCTTGAGTTTTCCCTGATTGTAGGCATCAATTCTATCCTCGGCCTCTTTAGCCCATAATTCGTCAATTTCCTTGTCAGACTTATCAAGACTGGAAATCAGCTTATCAATGAGTTGTGCCTTTTCGGAGGGGCTAAGAGTTAATGCATCTCTAAAAATATTATCTGAGGTAGTCATTTTGGCCTCCTTTATCTGTTTATTATTCTAAAGTATTTTCTTAAAATAATAAAGGGATATCAAAAAAACCTCGTTTTATTGCTCCACACATTTAAACGCCTTATGAGGTGCGGGGTTTGAACCCGAGCACAAGCCTTTAATATCAAAATGTTATAAACATCTTGGCAAAAAAATGGCAAATCATCAATTGCTATCTGAATACACTTGTCTTGAGAACTGAAAGGATGTGTAGTTGTTAACTCATGCAAGTCTGTAGATATATGCACCTTCAATGACTGTGCCATTAATAACGCTATTTTCAAACCAAATTCCACTTATTCCTGGGCCTGTGCGTATAGCACCACGCAACAATTTAGCTATCGAATAGTCTGGCTTTGCGAGTGTAATTTGATTCAATGATAAGGGGCTAAGTTCATCTGGGAAGTTTGAAATAATCGTTTGAATTTTGCTATAAACTTGTTTTGGTCCATTTTTTCCTACGCTAACAAAGACCAAAACAAGTTTCCATTCCTGAATATCAGGGCGATAGAACCAAAAGGCTGCACTTGGCCGGACATTGCTATCGTCCAACTTTCTAATGAGCTTTTTGCCATTTTCAATCATTTCATTGGTAAGAGTTGAGTCTACCATCGTCTTTTAATCCACGGTAAAATGCCGTTTCTTCCGGTGCAAGCTAAAAACATGTCGCGTGCTTGAGCCTCAGTTATTGTTATTTCATATCGTGTTGATTCATTCCAGTCTTTTACAACGGCCCAGTTAAGTTCAAGATCCAGATTGGATCTTTTATCGGCATCAAAAATTGTCAATAATCCAGACAGCTTGACTAATTTTTCTAAGTCGTGAGTAAATGCTTCATTTGCAAGTTTTTTGTCTGGAAAATCATATTTTTTGACTTGTTTTGAAATACAAGCTTTAAATGCACACTCTACAGAATACCCTATTAGGTAATAGGCACCGGGCCAATGTTTATTATCAAGAAGAGCCTGGGCTTCTTTAACTCTAAGCTGTGAAATTCTTTTGAAAACGTTTCTGTTCATCTTTTGTCAATGGAGGATTGAAAGGAAATAGGTCTATTTTATAAACAAAAGTTTTCATAATAGCAAGGTTTCGGACAAGGTGGGGGAGTCAAAACCCTAGCTTACCATTAAAAGAGGTCAAACGGATCAGCTATGTCTTACTTTTTTGGATAAACTTTTTTGATTTCCCCAGTAAATTTATTACACTTGAATAATCCCCCACTACCATAAGAAATAGCCTCGAAGTCATATTTAGGGAAAACAAAAAAAAGAATTGCCCCTGCTATCACAAGTATCAATCCCCACTTGATAATATCCAGCAATCTTTCTTTCATGACTTCAATAACCTGTCTTTTGAACAATAACGACATCCAACCTTCTCTGGAGCCGCTGGTAGGACTACGTAATAGGGCGACAATATTCAGTATTGGAGTAATTAGAAGCACGGAAAATATGAGAACATCTTCTGTGCTCATGTGACCTATCTCATTAAAAATAAGAGGTCATGAGGTGACCGCTACCCGCTGAACCCCGCTGAACTCAGTGGCTGCGGGTTTTTCCACCTCAATCCTCTTGCTCAACATTAAGTCAGACAAGGCGCGTGACCAATGTTAAACACAACTACACCTTAATTTGCAAAAGTTATTGCAGGGCGTTAGGGAAAAAACGAATCTGTTCGCGTGGATGATGCAAATAAGCAATAAAAAGCTGCACCAAATTTGCACCACAATTTGAAGCAGCTCTGAGAAGTCAATTAATGTCCCTTTCAGGGATGGTTGAAATCCCTCGCCTTTAGGCGAAGAAAAGTTAATACATGTCGCTATGCGACGTTATCAACTGGGTGCCCATNTATCCGAGAAGAAAACCAGCGGCATTCCAGGTCATCAATGCATGACCACAACATATTGGGGTCACCCACACAAATGTGCGATGCCCCTTAATTTTAACCTTCAGTGTATCCACCTGAATATTTACTATAAGTCTTCTATCCCAGCCTTTCACCTGCCCCAGGACCGGGTGAGACGTCGTATATCTCTTGAATTTTTATAATTACCGCACCCTTGCACTTAAGCGACAATCCTGTCTTGGCGGCAAATTCATCTATCCACCTGGCTGTTTCTTCAAACCGTTTTCCACTGGTCTCAATAGTAAGCGGTCCTTTTAACTGATAGCCTTCACGCCCTTCCCAGAATGCAATTGAAATCCTTGGATTTGATTTCATATTGACCAATGTCTTGGTGAAAAACTGATCGGAAATCAGGATTGTCTCATCATCTAAAATCTTCTTTTTACCTACCGGCACAACATTTGGAATGCCATCTAATGTTGAGGTCGCAACAGCCACCGTACTCACATTCTCAAATATCTCCATCATTCTCTTGTTCATTTTCGCCATGACTAATAATCTCCTTTTATTGTCTCCTTCGGGGAATGGGAGAAAAACCGCCGCCTTTAGGCGAAGACTTCATTTTTAATATTCCCTCCCCAAAGGGTTCAATGGATAATAAGATGTTTCCCTACCCTAACATCGGCGCAGACTGATGCCTTCCAATTGACCTTGCAATCGGTTGGCAAACCCGTCGGGGTCAAACTATTCCAAGTTTGCTTTTTTGCGTTTTTTTGTTATAAGCACAAAATGACACTTGCAGTCTCGTCTAGAATGAGATAACCTCTTTTATAAAATGACACTTTCCTGTGACATTTATTACTATCATCAAGCCACAGGAGAACCTGTCCCTCATCAGAGGGCTATCTTCTTCAGTTGGCTCCTCTTTTTCTGTGGAGTTGCCGGGTGCGGACAGGTAATATGACTTTTAACATTATTGTCTCCTTCGGGGGAATAGGAGAAAAACCATCGCCTTCAGGCGAAGGCTTCAATTTGAACCTTTTATCCCCAAAGGATTCAAGGAGTCCAGGGCTCAAGGGTTCACGATGTTATTAGATATATTCCGTTTTTCACTTTACCCCTTGGCCCCTGGAAACCTTGGACCCTCAACCAACGACAAAGAGATATGTATAACTACACAATTACCATACGACTACACCATACGGATGCGGCGGGCATTTTGTTTTATGCCAGCCTCTTTACTATTGCGCATGAATGTTATGAGACGTTTCTTGAGCCGGAGGTGACATTCCATTCAATGGTCAATGAACTGGGCCTCATAATGCCCATAGTTCACGCCGAGGCTGATTATCACAAGCCTTTAAGGGTATCAGACAGGATAACAATAAGACTGAGCCTTGCGAATATGGGTAACTCTTCTTTTAGCCTGCGATATGATATCTACACGGAAAATAATGAGCATGCTGCGACAATAAAAACCATCCATGTGATCAGAGACAGCACCGGAAAAAATCCCATTTCCCTTCCGGAAAAACTAAAACAGAAGTTGAGAATACTCGATCAGGTCGAATAGACAATTGGCCTTAGCGGTTCAGAAAAACAGTTCCGGCTCACATATCACATGTCCGCTCAACGCGAACATTTTTGACTTAGAACTTCTTCGTCAGGCTCGCTGTTGCAGAAAACCCCTTGTACGAGCGGTCATCATCCGGATGATATAAGCCTTTATCATCATCCATCAGCAATCCCTTTACCTTGAAACCCACCTCAAAATCCTGGCTCAGTTGTCGCATAATCCCTGCAAGAAGACAGATCTTATCCCTTTCTCCCACATAATAGGGGGAGCTTGATGCATACCCGTTTTCATCCATATGTAGGTACTCCAACTGGGAAACAAGCCTTGTCTCATCGGTAAGCATTATCCTTCCGGAAAGATCTACAATCCATTCATCTCCGTATGTGTCTCTGTCCTGCGTGAAAAATGCATGCAGTTCCTCATCACCCCTGAAGACCCCTCGGAGGGTTGTCCCTATGTCCCACCTCTCCTGAATGTAATTGAGGCCGACTCCCGCAATATAAAGATCTCCTTCCTTGTAATCATAGGAATCGTCCGCCTCTTCTTTACAGTAATTGGCGTATTGACCGAAAACTCGCGCCCGCCAATCGTCAGAGAGACTGTAATTAATTTCACCTGTAATGTTTACAATATCCCCGGGATCATAGTTTCTGATATCAGAGCTGTAATCATATTCCCCGCGCCATGTGTAGCCGGCGCCTATTCCTGCGGCCCACTTTCCCCACTCCTTGGCTATAACGATACTTGGGTTGACATTAAATCCCTCTCCATAACTTCTTATGGAGATAAGATCCGCGTCCATGATGATATCCAGGTCATCATCATCAAGGTCAGTTTTGCCGGTAGGAAGGTTCATATCCAGACCAACGAGGAAATCAAACGGCAAGGTGTCGGGACCAATATAGGAAAAGCCCATTTTTGAGTCAGTAAGATCACCAAGCGATGGATCGTTTTCACGGGATTCGTGATAACTGGAATAGGCATATGCAGTCACCAAAAAGGCTGAAAAGGACTTGTGTTGTGCATCAATTCTGAGGGGCATGCGAAACTGGTATCCCCGCTCATTTTCATCGCTCTTCCACCAGTCATACTCCGGGCCGGTCTGTATGCTGAAATCAACGGCCAGGCAATCGACCGCACACGCTATCAACGCAGCGGACAAGATAAATGATATTATATTCTTCATGGTATTTACCCCTTCCATATCTATGATTCACGTCATATCATAAAGACAATTTGGAAATTCTTTCTATCATGGGTGGTTCAGCGAAGATTATTGAGGCCCTGAATTAGGATTCTGATTGTAGTCTCCCCCATCTTCCCCCCGGTTTGGACTCTCCTGCGGTTCCATCAGGACATCCGGCCTTTTAGACCTCTTGGTCGGGTATTCCGGTGAAAGCTGATCAGTAAGAGATGTTCGATCCCTTAATGAATTTAGAAGCTTACTCCCCTTTTTCCCCTTCCCGATAAGGCCCAGTTCCTGCAACTCATTCAGAGCCTCCTTTGCAGGTTCAAGATTGGGGTCTTCTTTCAAGGCCTTTTCATAAGAATCGGCTGCCTGGTCATAGTTCCCGCGGTCGCTGTGTTCGATCCCATCGATCATGTACATCAGGGCCATCAGGTTCTCTGTAACGGGTTTTTTAAGCTCGGATCTTTCCCCCTCGGACAGTTTGATCTTAAGGTCGTCAATAATTTTGAACAGCAGGTCTTTTTCCATCCGGAAGAGTTCTTCAAGGAGCTGCCCCCGGGCAGAGGGCTCTGATACCACTCCGCCTTCAGACACCTTCATAAGAGCGGAATTCAGTCGGAATTTTTCCAGCTCATCATTCAGTATGTCTCCTCCGATTACATATTCCGCCTGAAGAAGCCTCCCTACCCTGGCCGATGATCCCGGTTCAACCAGGCCTGACACGCCAAGCCCCAGCTCTTCTGTAATCGCCTGGATCCTGGCCCGTTCTACCACCTGTAGATCCCTTACCTTTGAAAGGTCTGTTATCAGCATAAATGCCAGGCCCTTTTGAAGGACATCCAGGTCCGATTTTTCGGTCTTATTGTTGAAATTTGTAATCGCCACTGTGTTTGGGGCGGCGCTGCCCTTGATGAGCTTTTCCTGCTCCAGTGCAGCTTTTGCCCACGATCTCATCTCAGCAGTGACAACCTGTCCGGCCGACGACGCAGATGCCAGCATGCCACTTGAAATTATTAGAAAAAACAATGCAATTATGGCCTTTTTAATCATTGCAGCCCCCTAGTTCAAATTTGGCTAAATCAAAATACAAAGGAAAGACAACTACTCAACAGGGCTCCACCCTTTATAAAGGCTGACCTGTTAATCATTGACTCATACCCTAATCAGTGCTATTTTTCAAGAAATTTGACGCTTCTTATCCGTACACCGGCTTTACTTTTTCATTCACCTGGCTGCAAGGTGTCAGGCTATATTGACCTGATATCAGGCAATAACCTGACTCAAAGTGCATTAGGGGTGTCAGTGTGACAGCAAGACATATCTCTAACTCATTGATTCCATACCTTAACCCTGAACCCTGTGGAATCCATCTGAAGATCTCCTTCAGTCATAAAGATCAATCTGCCCTTGAAAAGGCTCAGAGTCCGTTTTTAATCATAAATGATTCAGGGCCTGTTGCCCGAATTGTTGAGGCCAGGTTTATGACCAATGCCGGAAGCACTGTAAAAAATGTCTTTCTTATTGTTCAAAAGGATAGCTACCTTTTAAGCGAAAAGACTTCGTTGCCCATCAATAACCTGGATATTGATCTGCGCTGGCAGCAGGCCTTTAGCCGCTATGTCGGCAATGTCAGGGATGACCGTGTTTCAATCTTACCCGAGCAAATTGGACAGGAAGGGGGCCTTACACCTTTCATGCCCCTTTTTCTCTGCAAAGATGTTGATGCCTTCTTTCACCCCCCCTGCCCCCATTGCGGAGCATATCTTGAGCAGTGCTATGATGATGAAATGCTCGCGGGAATCGGACTCGCTCCTTACTCCGCATCGCTTAAGCGCTATCTGTTTTGTCCATCTTGTCATGCTTCAATTGGCCGGTCAGATTTCTACACTGCTTCAAAAGATGACGCAGATCCGCAGTTTTTAAAAGATAGAGGCGACCTTATCAGGTCCTTAAAATCCATATGTGAAGACAAAAACGCGACAGGCATATTTCCATGCCCTGGGTGCAGCGTAAGGCAGGAGTGTTACGGGGATGAGAACCTCTTACTTTCAAGGATCGAGCCATTTTCCTTTTATCCTTTTTATATGATAATTTTCAATGAAATGTCTCCTAACGCTTTTGATTTTCTTGCGTTTATATCAGGTTCAAGCCAGGAGCACAGACGCTTCAGCGCAGAATTATTAAATGACCTTGATGATATAAGAGAAAAGATAAAGAATAATATGTTTCGCCAGGCGGAGGTGATTACCCAAACCGTGGCTGAAGGAGCTGAGAGTGCTGACAGGGCAATATACTATATAATTAAAGGGATAGCCCAGAGGCGGGAAAAGGATTTTTCCATATCAGCTCCCGAAAGCCCGCAGCCGGCCATGCCACAGCAGGAGCTTGGATTTTTCCCTAAAGGCTATCAGGCCATTCTCGATGACGGAGATTTCTTTGAGACGGTCATCCTTACCCCTGATGATCTGGTAAAGACAGGGCATATGCCTCTTGACCAGGAGGCGACAATGGATAAAACGGTTATCCTTTCGCCTTCAGGGATATCAGAAAGGGCCTCCGAGAAAGTCCGGCCGAAGGATACAGACATGGCTGAAACGGCTATCATTTCCCCTGCTGCTGTCAACACCAAAGCCGCTGAAGAGGATAATCTTGGTGAAACAGTGATCATTTCTCCATCACCTGATGGGGCTCATCCACGCCCTGTTGCTCCACAGAAGATCCAAGAGGATCATATGCCGGAAACCGTTATTTTGTCCAAGGATGCCATGTCCTTCAAACAGGCCAGGAAGCAATCAGATGATGAATCCCTTGCCGAGACTGTAATCATCAGGCCGGTTAAAAAATAGAGGCCTAATTATTTACTAATGACTCAGCATATACTTAAAACTCAGCTTGCCGAAGATATACGGCGGATCTATCAGTCAGACGGCCCCGGGGCTGCCGGATCAATTGAGAATTATCTTAACAATAAATTGGCAGGTCTTTTGCCTGAGCAGAGACATGATGTCTTAGCGGCCCTGGCGGATGAATTCAGGCCTGCCGATCCAGTCCAGGCGGCTGCACCCAAATTAGAAGACGACACCCTTTCGCGGGTCTTTTCCCTGCTCCTGGGCAGAGAGGTGGCAAGGGATGACACATCGTCTCAGGAGGTCCTTAAAAGACTCGGAGAGTCCTTAAACACCATATTCGACATGCTAAACCAGATCATCCGGGTGATTAATATGTCCTTTAATACCGAAAATGTCGGGGATCAGACAATAAGATCTTTTATCGGTTCTCATATGGCAGGAATCTCAGAGGAAAAATCCCTAAAAGATTATCTGGGAAAAATTGAAAAGGCCTTTTTGATCACCCAACAGGCATTTAAGCAGGCCGTTAACACCAAGGTGCGGGAAATACTGGGCGAGCTTGACCCTGACAAGATCTCCGCCGCCTCGGGAGGCGGGCTTAAATTCGGGCCTCTTCGAAAGGCCGAGTGTTATGATATCTACGAGTCAAAATTTCGCACCTTTAAGCAGTGGGTTGAATCAGGACGTTTCATGGACGATTTTTTGCGTGAGTTTGAAAAAAGCTGTCAAAAACTCTATGGTTAATTTTAAGAGGAGGAATTGGAACTAATGAAAATTCATATCAAAATCATGTTACTGTTTCTGGCTGTGTTGTTTATCTGTTCGTGCTCATCAACCCCTGAAGCCCCGGAGGTCCTGCTTCCGCCGGATCAGGGATATGAAAAAAATGCAATAAGCTTGCTGTTGAGGTCTGATCCCAGGCTCAACTATTACGAAAACATGCCCCATTCGCTCCTTGTTTGCGTATATCAAATGAAGGACCCGAATTCCTTCAACCAGCTTGCAGATGAAACCGACGGGCTTTATGAGCTGTTGCAGTGCAGTCTGTTTGACCCCAGTGCGCTGAACTCCAAGAGACTGACCGTACACCCCGGCCAGGACATGGATATAACCATTGACCGCGCAGAGGGTGCAAAGTACTTTGGTATCGTGGCCGGCTACTATTCCATCAAAAAAGACAGCATAACAAGATTGTTTGAGATCCCTGTAGAGGTGGTAGAGGATGAATCTAAAAAACCAAAAAGATTCCAGAGGATAGCACACATAAGTGTAGAGGTTGTTCTGGGTCCCCAACAGATACACTCCTCTCACTCGGAGATAATAAAACAAGAAGTTAAATCAAAAGACAAGGGAAAAGACTAATGGAAAAACCCCTTTTTTGGCATCAGGGACTGTTTCTTCAGCCTCACCATTTTCAACTGGAAGACCTGCATATCCAGTCTCTCCTCACCCCGTTTCACCGCTTTCTACAGCCGCACTTTTGGGGTGTAGCCGGTCTTGACATACAGCAGAGCGCACTAAGTAACTTTTCCTTCAGCATCCTTAAGGGAGAATTTCTGTTTCCCGACATGACCCATGTGGTTGTCCCTGGTAACGGTGTTATTGAGGCACGCACATTTGACCAGGCATGGGTTGAAGGAGGAAAGCCCTTTACTGTATATGTGGGTCTAAAAAAATTTAATGACTCAGGCGAAAATGTCACAGTGCTTTCCGATTCCGGAAAGACTACTGATGTAACAACAAGGTTTGCAGCAAAGGCCGCCCCGGAAGAGGTCAGCGACCTCCACCAGGGGGGTCCCAAGGCCGAGGTGAGCAGACTTGAGCATGTGATCAGGATCTTCTGGGAGACGGAAACCGACGAAGTTGGCGATTATATCCTGATGCCGGTTGCTCAGCTTGAAAGAAGCGGTGAGGAGGTAAAGCTCCTGGAACAATTCATTCCACCAAGCCTGACCATTAACAGCTCGGAGATTTTAATAAAGGCAGTAAAGGAGATCAGGGATCAACTGGCATCGCGCGGAAGGCAACTGGAGGCGTTTAAAAAGCAAAGGGGCATACAGACCTCTGAGTTCGGCTCCAGAGACATGGTGTATCTGCTTGCATTGCGCTCCCTGAATCGCTACATACCTCCACTCACTCACATTGTAGAATCCAACCAGATCCATCCCTTTTGGGTGTATGCGCTCCTGAGGCAATTGATCGGCGAGCTTTCGTCTTTTTCAGAACGTGTTAATGTGGCAGGTGAGCTTGCCGACGGCACAGTGCTCCTTTCACCTTATGACCACAGGTCGCTGTGGAGGTGTTTTTTCGGGGCACAGTCACTTATAACGCAACTGTTGGATGAAATAACCGCAGGGCCGGAATATATATTCCAGCTTGTATATGACGGCGCCTACTATTCCTCTGAGCTCCCGCCTGTAATATTTGAAGGTAAAAATCGATTTTATCTGGTCATTGAGACCGAGGAGGACCCTAAGTCCGTGCTTCAATCGCTTGAGACTGCTGCAAAGCTGGGCGCAAGAAAGGCCTTACCTCTGTTGATCGCCAGGGCACTTCCGGGTGTGAGACTGGAGCACCTGCCTGTGCCGCCCCAGGAACTGCCGAGGCGGGCCCGCTCAATATATTTTCAGATTGACCACCACAATGAACAGTGGGCTCAGGTGGAAAAGGGACATAACCTCTCCCTTTATTGGGACCTGGCCCCTGATGACCTGAAAACAGAACTGATGGTTGTAGGGAGAACCTAGAATGCGCCTGACTGATTGTTTTGTAGAACTTGTCGCCTATGTGGCCTATTTTCTAAAGACAGCGGCAGAAAGACAGCCTTCCTATGAACAGGTAAAGGCCGACATTCAGCGCCTGATATCCGACAGCGAGCACAGTTTAGATAAGGGCGCTTTTTCCATTGATGACTATGACATGGCCCGCTTTGCAATATTTGCCTGGGTTGATGAAGCGATTTTAGCCTCCGGCTGGAAAGAAAAGGCCAAATGGCAGGCCGAACAACTCCAGAGAATTTACTACAAGACCACCAATGCGGGTGAGATCTTCTTTGACCGCTTAAATGCAATAGGCCATCACCAGCGGGATGTCCGCGAGGTTTATTATCTGTGTCTTGCCATGGGCTTTTCAGGCCGTTACTGTCACGAGGGGGACGAATTTCTGCTGGAGCAGGTGAAAATTTCCAATCTCAAATTGCTTACAGGCAGTTCAATAGGGGTAACTGAAAAAGGTGATCTGTTCCCTGAGGCATATCCGTATGGTGGGATTGACGCCCCCTTGCAGAAGACTATGAGCAGGTTTTCACCCTTCACAATCTTCTGCGTCGGGCTTCCGGTTGTTATCTTTCTGCTGTTGTATATTATCTACTGGTTTATCCTGGGTAATATCGGAGAAAACCTATTGAGCACGGTGCCGAAATGAGTCCTGTCTTTTCAAAAATCGCAAAGGTTGCACTTATATTTTCTGCAATATTGCTTGCCCTGATACTGGCCTTCGGGGTTGTCATGATCCTTGGTTGGCCGTGGTGGGTGGGCTTCTTTATCCTAACCGGCCTTGTCGGCGTCTGGCTTGCCGTGGTCTTTCTCAAAAAGATCCTGATCAGACGCAATGAAGAGCACTTTGTCCATCAGGTGATAGAGCAGGACAATTCCTATCTGCAGGGGCTTGCCGACAAGGAAAAAGAGACCTCAGAAGATCTACAGGCGCGCTGGAAAGAGGCTATCGCCGCCCTTAAGTCTTCTCACCTGAAAAAAAAGGGAAACCCCCTCTACGTGCTCCCCTGGTATATGGTTATAGGGGAAAGCGGCACCGGAAAAACCACTGCCATTAAGAGCGCCAGGCTTTCTTCACCATTTACAGAGATAAAAAAGACCTCTGGTATATCAGGCACCCGCAACTGCGACTGGTGGTTCTTTGAGCAGGCAGTGATCCTGGATACCGCCGGCAGGTACGCCATTCCCATTGACGAGGGCAGAGACAAGGATGAATGGGAAAAATTCCTGGCCCTTCTGATCAAATTCAGGAAAAGGGAGCCCATTAACGGACTGGTTGTCACAGTCGGAGCCGACAAACTGCTCCAGGCGACTTCGGAAGTACTCGAAGAGGACGGAAAAAACATCAGGCGTCGCATTGATCAATTGATGCGCGTGCTGGGTGCCAAGTTTCCTGTATATGTCCTTGTTACAAAGTGCGACCAGATCCAGGGGATGACCCAGTTCTGTGACCGTTTGCCTGAGAAGACCCTTGACCAGGCAATGGGCATGATCAATCAGACCCTGTCAACAGATATCTCTGCATTTATGACACAGACCACATCCACCATTGGCGAGAGACTTCGTGACCTGAGGTTGATGCTATTTCACAGGACAGGCTCCGTGGCCTCCGGTAAGGGTGTTGATCCCGGACTTTTACTCTTCCCGGAGGAGTTTGAGAGATTAAAGACAGGTCTATATTCATTTATAAAGGGGGCATTCCAGGAAAATCCATATCAGGAATCACCCATTTTCAGGGGTCTGTTCTACAGCAGTGGCAGGCAGGAAGGCAGGGCCTACTCCCATTTCCTGAGGGCCTTAGGGCTTATTGATGACAGGGACGTGCTCCCGGGGACAAACAAGGGCTTGTTCCTGCACGACTTTTTCTCACGGATATTGCCCAAGGACAGAGAGCTTTTTGTACCCACACAGCGAAGCATCCAATGGAACAGACTCTCAAAAAGCATGGGGCTTACCTCGTGGATCGCAATTGTTACAGCACTGTGCGGCCTGTTGAGCTTCTCATTTGTAAAAAACCTAAAGACACTGAGAGTAGTGTCTGAGGAGTTTTCAAAGCCCCGTATGACGCAAGGGGAGGTCCTTTCTGATGCTGCCGCCATGGAGCGATTCCGGCAGGCAATACTGCAGGTTGAGGCACAGAACAAGAGTTGGTGGATACCGAGGTTTGTCCTGAATGAAAGCATCAATGTTGAGAGGGGCCTGAAGGAGAGATATTGCAGACATTTCAGGGACGGCTTCCTTCTACCCTTTGACAATCAGTTACAGGACAGGGTTTCACGATTTTCCGCCACAACCGAGAAGGATGATATTATCGCCCATGTGATCTATCTCATAAGACGCATAAAAGTCTTAAGGGCCGGTATTGATGGTGAGGAATACGACAACTTAAAGCCCATGCCCCAGCCTTCATACGGGCCGCCTGTGATGATCTCGGACAGGCAGAACGCATCTGAATTATTTCCTCTGTTTGAGGACCTGTATCTTTGTTACCTGACATGGGCTCAGGACGACAGCATTCTCAACCAGGAGATGAATGATCTACAAAAGGCCTTGCGTTTCATTCTTACCTCTAATGCATTAAACCTCCAGTGGCTGATCGCCTGGGCTAATCAGGATCCATCCCTTTCTTCCGTTACACTCAAGACATTTATGCCTGAGGGCGAATTTGGTTCAGAAAAGGCCATAGTACCAGCGGCCTTTACCATAGCAGGCAATGAACAGATTGACATGTTTATCCGGGAGATTGAATCCGCCCTGGGAGACCCTCTTGTATTTACAGAGAAGAAATCAGAGTTTTATAATTTCTACAGGAAGGCATATGTCTCCGCCTGGTATGAATTCGGCACAGTCTTTCCGCAAGGCATCCAGGGTGTCAAAGGAAGGCAGGGAATGCGTCAGCTCCTTTCTGTTACAGGGACGGACAAAGACCCCTTTCTGCTGCTTCTTGATCGCATGGCCAAGGAATTAAAACCGTTTGCATCCCCTGACTCCATGCCTGGCTGGATGAGGCTTGTCTATGATTTTGATGATGCCATGACTTTGTCAAAGGGCATGGACATCGGCGATTCAAAAGGGGGGATCATTGCAAAGGCCACAGATAAGAGTAAGGCCATTTTTTCAAAACTGGAAAAAAAGACCGATGGACTTTCAGCGGGTAAAGACCTTGATGCGGCGCTGGTGAGCGCAAAGGCGGTTAAGGCATATGTTGAGGCCCTTTCTGAACTGCCGTCTTCGACCGTTTCAAGGGCCGTAGCCTATCAGGCCGCAAAGGATACCTTTGAATGCCAGGATCCCATAAGCAATAACGTGGCCTTTTATCAGGCAAAAAACGCCCTGGAGAGGTTCAAGGCTACTGTTTCGGCAACGGATCCCACGGAAAAGATGTTCTGGCCTCTCCTGTCCACGCCGATTGACTGCTTCCTTACCTTTATAATAAAAGAGGCCTCCTGTCAGCTCCAAGACATGTGGCAAAATGACATCCTTGTGGAGATCCAGGGTATATCCGATACACAGCGGGCCAATATGGTTCTATTTGGTGAAGACGGTCTGGCAATTAAATTCATTAAAGGACCCGCCTCTGCATTTATAGGCAGGGATCTGGCCAGGGGCTATTATCCGAAGGCCGTGCAGGGAAAAAGTCTTCCGGTCAACACCGAATTCCTCAAGTTTACAACAAAAGGGGCGGCTATAAAGACAGGCGCCATTCAGGGTAGTCAGCCGGTGCTGATCTCAGGGCTTCCAACTGACACCAATTTTGATCCCTCCTATGATGGGCCAAGGCTTGGAGTGGAATCAACCACCCTTGAAATGCAATGCGCTACTGACACTGTAAGCATTGTCAATTACAACTTTCCTGTCAAAAAGACGTTCGACTGGAAACCAGGGGACTGCTCCGAGGTTATTCTGACCATAAATGTGGGAAAGACCTCCCTGATCAGGAAATATTCCGGCTCAGACGCCTTTCCAAAGTTTTTAAGGGACTTTCCGGGTGGTGAGCGAGTTTTTTACGCCAGGGATTTTCCTTATGAAGAACCCGCTCTTAAGCGAATGGGGATAAAGAGCATCAAGGTGAAATATCGCTTCAGCGGACATGAGCAGGTGATGAGATCCATTTCACAAACCCCGGGAGGCGCGCCAAGGGCTATAGCAGAATGCTGGGATTAACACTTACAAAAAACTCATGGGCGTGGGGCGCATGCGGCAAGCACCCGCTTGCCAGAGACTTTTTTTATGCGGGCCCGAAAGATTCTTTTATACAGGCAGTTGCCGACTGGATCAAAAACGGATATCAGAGGCTTACTCAGCCAGGCTGGACCGGAAAGGACTTTTTTTCATGGCGGTTCTGGGCCAGGGGGCAAAAGAAGGGTTTTCTCTCATGCGGGGTCATTAGAGACAGCAGTGACAGCATAGGAAGGCCTTTTCCCCTGATGATCATGGGTTCAGGGCCGCTAAAGGGCTGGGAGGAACAGTGGGACCTGGTGCCCCTTGTCTGCGAAGAAACCTGGGCGCACATGGAGTATATGGCCGCCAGGCGTTTTGACGGCTTTGACCAGTTCGAAAAAGACTTAAAATTAATAAAACCCCCGTCACCGAGGTGGTCTGATATCAGACCCGAAACTCAGGCGTCCCCTTCATGCAACCTTACCGACCTGTCGAGGATAACCGCCGCCCTTATAAACGACATGTCGGTGACAATCACAATGGGAAACGCCTCCTCAACTGATCTAAACCAGCAGGCAGGCGCATGGCACCTTCTCCTCAAGGAGAACATCAAATATGCGCCAAGCTCGGTGTTCATGGGAGGAGGCTCATCATCAGGCTCATACATGGCAGTCTTCAGCAGAGCGCTTGTAGCAAAAGATTTCATGGGCCTGTGGTCGGGTGCAAGTATACAGAATAAATCTAGTGAAAGTGTTCCAGGGGCCATAGGAGGCCATGAACTGCAATGAAGATATCTTGGATCTTAAGAAGATCGAACAACTAATCCCTCCGATCACTTCTGTAGATCACAACCTCTGAATTGATCCTTTTTCGGACATATTCTGTTACATGACTAAAATGATGTGGCAAATCTGCTGGGGCTGATATCCGATGCTGTTTATACTGTGCTTTTCAGCTATATACCTTTCGTTAAATTACTATGTATACAGCCGCATCGTGGGTGGCTTGAACCTCCAGCCCGGCGCACGAAAAATTATGTTGCCGTGCTTTTTGACTCTTGCCGCCCTGTTTATCCCTTGTCAAATACTGAACAGACATTTTGGGGCCGTATGGATAAGCCCGATATTATACCTGTCCTCGGTCTGGCTCGGCCTCAGCTCAATTGCATTTTCCATATTTTTAATTGCAGATATCTCAAGAATAGTTATAAGGACCGGAAAATTCAGATACTATGCAACCATCAGCGCCTTAATATTGATAGTATTAACATCCGGCTATTCCCTGTACAATCAGGCAGGAAATCCTTTAATCAAGGAAATAACCATACCAATCCGGAAACTGCCGCCTGCACTGAATGGTTTTACTATTGTTCACTTGTCTGATTTACATGTAGATGTCTCTAAATCTGATCACCTCCTTAAAAATCTTGTTGAGAAAACACTTGCCTTAAAGCCGGAGTTGCTTGTGATCACCGGTGACCTATTCGATACAGACATCCGTAGAATGGATAATTTTTGCCGAATTCTAAGCGGACTAAATGCAAAGTACGGTGTATATGCAGTCGCCGGGAACCATGAATTTTATAACGGGATACCTTTATTTATGGATATAGCAGAAGGCTTAGATATCAAGGTGCTGAGAAACACGAGTGTTCTGATTGCAGAGGCCATAGAACTTGCCGGTATTGATGACGCACATGAGGCTAAACGATTTCTGAATATTTCGCCGGAAGAGAATCTTTCAAAGGCCTTTGAGACAGTTGATTTCAATAAACCTGTAATTCTTCTTTCGCATCAGCCGGATGTCTTCGCCCTTGCACGGGAGATGGGGGTGGATTTACAGCTTTCAGGTCACACCCATGCAGGACAGATTCCTCCCATGGACCTGCTGGTTCAAATTCTCTATGCTTATCCCTTCGGCATGTATCAAATGGCTTCTTCCTATCTTTATACCACTTGCGGTTCGGCTTTCTGGGGTCCACCTATGCGACTATTTTCAAGATCTGAAATCGTCAAGGTCATCTTGACCACCGAAACAGACTGAAGATTAAGAGACAATGCGGGACATTCTCAATTGCTTTGTCTCATATAGTGTCAATTCAGCCCGTACTTCTTGATCTTCATCCCCAAAGTCTTGCGATTGATCCCTAGGATCTCGGCCGCCATTGTCTTCTTTCCCTGTGTCCTGCGCAGTACAAAACGAATGTATTTCTTTTCCAGTTCTTCAAGGGTTGACGGCTCTTCGGAAAACATCTGAAATTCTCCCTGTCTCTGAGAAATAAAAGATGGCAGATCTCTTGCAGTTATTATATCTGTGTCTTCAAGTATGAGAACCCGCTCCATTGTATGTTCAAGCTCCCTGACATTTCCTGGCCATGAATATTGCTGTAATATCTCTAGCGCATCCGGTGTTACTTCAGGCACGGGTTTATTAATCTTCTTACAGAAATTTTTTAGAAAATGATCAATTAATAGGGGAATATCATCCTTCCTTTCCCTTAGAGCAGGTATGTGTAAAGGTACAACACTCAGCCTGTAGTAAAGATCCTCTCTGAAGTCCCCGGCCTTTACCGAGTCCTTGAGGCTCTTGTTGGATGCTGAAATGATTCTGATATCAAGCTTGATTTTTTTGAAATCTCCAACCCGCATAAATTCCCGCTCCTGAATTACCCTCAACAGCTTTGCCTGGATATTCATGCTGAGGTTTCCAACTTCATCAAAGAAGAAGGTTCCGTGATTTGCGAGCTCAAAAAAACCGTGTTTTGTCTGGCCGGCCCCTGTGAATGAGCCCTTTACATGACCGAAAAGCTCACTTTCAAGGAGTGTTTCTACAAGGGAAGAGCAGTCAATTGCAAGGAATTCGTTGTCTTTTCTATTGCTGTATGCATGTATGGCGCGGGCCACAAGCTCTTTGCCTGTGCCGCTTTCGCCCATAATCAGGACGGTGCTGTCAGTGGGAGCGACCTTGAGAATCTTTTCAAATATGGCCTTCATGGGATTACTCTGACCGATAATAAGATTTTCTGAAGAATCAATCTTAAGCCCCATGCGGTCTATCATTGATGTATCGGCAGTGGCCGGCTGTCTTCCGGTTTTGTTTAATGAGGCCTCCAGATCATCCAGGCGAAAAGGCTTAACAAGATAATCCAGGGCGCCCAGTTTTACACAGTGCACAGCGGAATCTATGGTCGGGTATCCTGTTATCATTATCACTTCCGTATCAGGATGCCCCATGCGTATCCTCTTAAGGACCTCCATCCCATCCATATCAGGCATCCTGATATCAAGTAGAACAAGATCAAAGGACTGCTCATTCAGGAAATCCAGTGCCTCCCTCCCATTAGAGGCAAGTCCCGTAGACATACCTCTTTTCTGTAGCGCGCGGCTGATGCCGTTTCTGACAACCGCTTCATCATCAACAATAAGTACGCGTCTTGTATTCTCTTTATCGCTCATTTATGATTCCATCATAACAGGAAGAAGGATTTTGAAAGTTGTCCCTTTCCCTTCCACACTTTCCACATCAATGGAGCCATGGTGGGCATCCACTACACCTTTTACAATGGAAAGACCAAGCCCTGTACCCATAATATCACGGGTCTTAGGGCTCTTTACCCGATAAAACTTTTCAAAGATTTTTGGCAGTTCTTCAGGGGCGATGCCCACCCCTGTATCCTTTACTTTTATTTCAATGTAATCACCGGCATTCCTCGCCGTGACATTGACATCTCCCCCGTCTGGAGAGTAATTAATGGCATTGCTGATGAGGTTATTAAAGATTTCTTCCATATTTTTAGGATCGGAGTGAACCGGTTTAAGGTCTTCACAAGAAAAAGTGAGATTGATCCCCTGTTTTTTTGCCCTTGGCTCGAGTAACGCAACAGTATCCTCAATGATCTTACGCAGGTCTGTCGGTACAAAATGTCGGACATATTGCCCCGCCTCAATCTTTGCCACATCGAGAAGATCATTAATCAGTGCAAGCAGTGCGTCAATTTTTTTTACTCCCCTGTTGATAAATTCCGTCTGTTTTTCACCCAAAGGACCGGCCAGGCCCTCAAGGATCACACTGTTTAATTGTCTTATTGATACGAGCGGACTGCGAAGCTCATGCGCGACCATATTGACAAAGTCTGATTTCATCTGATCAAGCTGTTTAAATGCACTTATATTCTCAAGAACGGTTACAGCACCGACAACGCCTGAATCCGGTCCAAACACAGGAGCTGAAATCGCTCTTAAATAATAGTTCCTTGTCTGAATTTCCTGAGAAATACATTCATTATCCGACAGGTCATCATCCAGTATGTTTTTCAGGGTGTTGATCAGGGCCTCGTCCTCGATGAGTTCGTTTGCGGGAAGGGGATTTGAGATCTGTTGTGTCAAACCCAGCAGCCTCATTATAGCAGGATTTGAAAGGACCACCTCCATGTTTCGGTTGGTCACGATCACGCCATTAGCCATATAATTAATGATGGTTTTCAACCGGCTTTTTTCAAGATTAAGGTCGTAGAGATTTCGAATATTTTCTTTCTGCAGTTGCCAGGCCTTCTGCTCGAGCCTTCTTTTATCCGCAGCGCGGTTGATTATCGCAAGAAAATGTTCGATCTGAAACGGTTTTGTTATGAAATCGTATGCCCCCTTTTTCATGCATGCCACTGCCGTGTCAACAGTGCCGTGTCCGGTAATGATAATTACAGGTACATCCGGATATTTTTCAACCGTGACCTTGAGCACCTCTTCTCCGCCAAGGATGGGCATTTTGAGATCAAGGAGTAGGATTGATACATTATCTTTTTCAAGGATATCAAGAGCAATCTTGCCGTTTTCCGCTCCAAGGACATCAAACCCTTTGGAGTTCAGCACTCGTGTGCATCCTTCCCTGATCGCCTTTTCATCATCAGCAACCAGAATCCGAATAATATCTTTCTCATTCATGATCAATCCAATCCTATAAATACAGGTTCATCGGTTGAAAACTCCTGCTCTTTAAATTCAAAGGGCAGTTCTATTGTAAAAACGGTTCCTCCTCCAGGGGGACAGTCAAAGGAAATCTTCCCTCCATGCAGCTTTATAATATTTTGAGATATGCTGAGCCCCAGACCGGTGCCTGATCCAACGGGCTTTGTAGTGAAAAAAATCTCAAATATCTTGTCCCTAAGTTCAACCGGAATACCAGGCCCTGTATCTGAGACCTTTATAACAAAAACAGAATTATCCCGGTTGCATTTTACCTTAATGCCTAAAGTCCCTTTTGATTCCATGGCGTGTGCGGCATTTATAAACAGGTTGGTAAAGACCTGTTGCAGTTGCCCCATGTCGCCCAACATTTCGGGCATGCTGGCCTCAATGTCCTTTTCAACTGTTATGTCTTGAAAAATGGCCTGGTTTATAAGGAGACTAAGACACTTGTTGATAAGGTATTCCAAACTGAAGGAAGAGGTCCTGCCAACAGACTGGCGGCTGAACTCGAGCAGCTCTGCAACAATTTTCTTGCACCTCAGTGTCTGGTCAATAATTTCCTGAACATCACTAATGCGTTCAGGCTGATTTTTAAGGTCTTCCTTTAGAAGTTCAGCATAAATAAGCGCTCCGGATAGAGGGTTGTTTATCTCATGGGCTACACCAGCTGCCATTCTCCCTACTGAAGCGATCTTTTCTGACTGCACCAGTTGCAGATGTGCATCTTCGAGGTCCCTGCGCATCTTGAATATCTCTCGCATGTCAGTGAAAACCCCTACGCTCCCGATCTCTTTTCCATCTATCGTGATAATAGAGGCAGACAGTGTAACAGGTATCTCTTCACCGTTTTTGGTCTTAACGCTCATAGCTGTCGGATTAAGTCTGCCTACAGGACCATACTCACTGCTTCGCATTTTCTGCATGTTTTCCTTAGCCACATCCATGTCATAGAAAGTACTCAGATGACCTCTTTTTATAATGTCTTCTGCAGAATGACCCGTCAACCTTTCCATCCCCTCGTTAAAAATCAAGACATTGCCTTTTGTGTCCACAACGACAATGCCGTCCACAGTGCTTTGAATCACATTTTCAAAAAATTTATTGGATTTCTCTACTTCCCTTTCAAGCTTGGCCCTTTCAGTAACATCCCTCGACACCTCCAATATTTGAATAAGCCTTCCGTTGTCATTAAAAATTGGGGCTATAGTTATTACCTCAAAGCGCGTTTCTCCATATTCGTCCTTAAACTCCCTCAGTGTACTGATGCTTCCCTTATGTTCAAGATCTGATATACTGTCTTCCAGGTGGCATATCCGGCCTTCCTCCTTACAGGATTTTTCCAGATGATACCTTAACTGATAGCAATGATTGCCGGTAATAACCTTATCACCCAGCTTGAATTCATTTAAAAATGTCTTATTGACCATATCAACAGTCTTATCCAGGTTGACCACCATGATGCGATATGGAAGTGAGTCCAGGATCATCTGCATCTTTTTTTTGCTATTGAGTTCATAGCTCTTCCGTTCTTTTTCAAGTTCGGTCTTTTCCACCTCGGTCTGAAGCAGTTCCCATATTACAGGTGCTGCCACATGGTCCAGGATAGCCACTCCGGGCGACCTCGAGTTATAAAGCTGATCCCTTATCTTTTCCGAGCCTGTGATCTCGATAAGCATGTTTATATTTTTGAGAGAAAAAAGATCTCTGAAATCGCTGGTGGTATAAAGCCCTATTTCTCTGGCATAAACAATGCCGGGTGCCTGCTGATTTTCATCAGACACTCCCAGAATTTTCATGTTCATCCTTGCCAGACGATAACTGTCAAGGATTTCGAGCAGATTACGGCATGCCTTTCCGCCGCCGACAATAGCAACATTGAGGGGCACACCTGCCTCCCTGCCCCTGATTATCTCAAGCGCACTGTTAATGTCTGCGCCGTTTAAGCCATCGTTTTTCATATCAATTTTTTCCAATACGTTCCGCCACGCGCCGTTCCAGTTCAAGGATTATGGAATTCAGGGCAGGGCCCTCTTTTACAGGACCTGAGTTATTCCAACCGGCTGTTAGTGCGGAATCCTTTTTTTCTCTGAATTCATTAAGACTGGAGGCCATTGTCTCCCAAAGAAATAATTTTTGCAGGATATGCCGTTCCGCTGCAGTCAGATCGTTGTCCGTGTCAAATGATTTTCCGTTTTTAATTGTAAAGAGCATAATCGCGACAGCAATGAAGGTGTAGATCACAGAATATAATGACATCCCTTTAAAAGGACGTCTGACAATACAAAAAAGCCCGGAAGGTTGTCTGTTCTTCAGACAACCTTCCGGGCGAGACTATAGACCGATAAGATCTTTTTTGGCAATTGAAATGTCGGAATACGATGGGTTTACACTGGGCTGGCATTGTCATTCCTCTGTCAGCTTGCAGCAGATACCACACGCTACGGGCAAGCCTGTTACCGGGGCCGGCTTTTACAGCCGACCCCTCCCACATTCCGTTTTGATGTTTTTAGACTACGGGCCTTGGAAGGACTCCTGCCATCTTGGCAATTTCGGGCACCCTGTGTTCCCATTCTATGGCCATGAGATGAACGCCTGCCACCCCTTCCATCTCCTTAAACTCCTGGATCTGTTCCACAGCGATCTTGATGCCTTCCTCAGCAGCCTTCCCCTTTCCGGCACCCTTAACCCGTTCAATCAATTCGTCAGGGACATCCATGCCCGGTACTGAGCCTGCCATGTATTTCGCCATACCGACACTCTTCAATGGTGTTACACCAGCCAGGATATAACACTTTTCTGTAAGGCCCATGTCCACCGCCCTCTTCATAAACTCCCTGAACCTGTCCATATTGTAGATGCACTGGGTTTGAATAAAATCCGCACCCGCCGCTATCTTTTTTGCAAGCCTAAGCACCCTCCACTCATAAGGCTCGGCAAAGGGATTGGCGGCAGCGCCGATAAACATCTTTGGTGCCTCATCCAGTTTATTGCCGCTTAAAAAGATGCCCTCGTCACGCATCTGCTTTACCATGCCTATCAGCTGTATAGAGTCTATGTCGAATACCGACTTTGCCATAGGGTGATCGCCAAAACTCTGATGGTCACCTGAAAGACAGAGCATATTCTTGATACCGTGGGTGCTTGCACCCAAGATATCGCTCTGCATGGCGAGCCTGTTACGATCGCGGCATACCATCTGGAAATTGGGCTCAAGCCCCTCCTGGATCAATATTAAAGAGGCGGCCCAGCTTGACATGCGGACCACTGCGGTTTGATTATCCGTGATGTTTACGGCATCAACATTACCCTTTAAAAAAGCGGCCTTTTTCCTCACCTCTTCTGCATTGGCTCCCCTGGGAGGACCCAGCTCGCCTGTAAATGCGAAGTGACCGGCGGACAATACCTTTTCCAGATTGCTTTCTGATTTCATTTTAACTTCCTCTCAGATGATAATGGCTGATCCTATTTTTCTGCACTATTCTCTGAAGTCTTATACCCCGGCTGGATAACCGTCCTTGGCTTCTGGTTTTGCCAATCCTGGACAGGGGTAATTTTCAATATGTTGTCAAGCCTGTTCTGTTTTGACAGACGTTCATAAATCATATACCAGGCACAGGGCTGATCTTTACTGATTTCACAACTGCCTTTGTTGGTTCCTCCGCACGGTCCGTTATAAAGGCCCTTGGCGCACATGGTCACAGGGCAGATGCCTGCGGTCAGCCCAAGCACGCAACTGCTGCATGATCGACACCTCTCCTCATACCAGCCTACGTCCTGATTGACGCCTATGAAGGTGGTGTCCACACCGGGGAACACCGGCTTTTCCGGGTATCTTTCAGCCAGGAACTGGATGCCGGCGCCACAGGCCAGGGACAAAACCGCATCATAATCTCCCACCATTGAATCCAATGCCTCAAGGTATTCCCGGTCGCACTGCCTCTCAATGGTGATAGCGCCAAGTTCAATTGGGTTATCATCCAGCCTTCTTGCCATATCGAGCTCGGCGTTTAAAACAGCGACTTCCTTTTCACCTCCAGCAAGGCAAACCGCCACGCAGGTTCCGCAACCCGCAGTAAGAACCTTCTTATAGTCCTTCAGGAAATCTTTTATTTCATCAAAGGGTTTTCTTTTGGCAACTATCATACTTCCTCCTGTTGTCGCACTTGGCCACAGATATGCCGCCCTGATTATTAATGTTGCTTCAAAGGATTTGGCCCGAGCGCCTTGATGTTTTCCGCCATCTCCCGCGCATAGGCTGCAAAGGTTGGGCCTTCACCGGAAGAAAGGTTATACATCCTTACCCTGTCTCCTTCAATCCCTATTTCTTCAAGAAGCCTCCTGACGTGATTGACCCTTTCACGCGCCCTCAGGTTTCCTTCATTATAATGGCACGCCCCTTCCAGGCAGCCCACCGCATAAACTCCATCCGCGCCCTTCTGGATAGCCCTTAAAAGATGCATCACATCAACCTTTCCTGTGCAAGGCACCCGGATTATCTTAATGTTGGAAGGATAGTCAAGTCGCATGGAACCTGCCAGGTCCGCGGCAGAGTATCCTCAGAATTCACAGCAAAATGCTATGATTGTCGGTTCAAAATCCGTCATCACATACCCCCTGCCAGCAATGCATCAATTTTGCATGCCAGTTGATCATCTTCATAAAAGCTCAGTTTAATCGTCTGCCTTGGGCATATGCTTGCGCAGCTCCCACACCCGTGACACAATGCGTCATCAATCTCTATAATCCCCAACTCCGTGTTAAACATCGGGACACCGAAAGGACAGGTACGGACACATGTCAGACATTTTACGCAGTGTTCTGTATCCACCTTGGCTGTGATCGCCGATAGTTTTATCTCCGGCTTTGCGAGGAATGTCGTAGCCCTTGACGCAGCAGCCTGGGATTGGCTGATTGCCTCTGAGATAAGCTTGGGCCCATGCGCTGTTCCACACAGAAAGATTCCCTCGCCAGGCATGTCAACAGGCCGCAGCTTTACGTGCGCCTCAATAAAATAGCCCTCCTGGTTACGGTTTAGCTTCATGATGCCGCTTAGCTCGTCAGTATCCGCCGCCCTCATCCCAGCACTCAATGCCAGGAGGTCAGCTCGGATCGTAATATCCCGTTGAAGTATATGATCCTTTACGGATACAAGTATTCCGGCGGCAGATGACTTAACATCCGGAGGCGCATCATTTTCAAATCTGATAAAGATAACTCCCCTTTCCCTGGCCTCTTTGTAAAAATCCTCAAGCAATCCATATGTTCTAATATCCCGGTAGAGCACAAAGACCTGGGCGTCCGGATTTTGCCTCTTTATATGTAAGGCGTTTTTTACGGCGTTCTGGCAGCATATGCGGGAGCATTCCTGCATCTCATCATTCCTGGACCCCACACACTGGATCATCACAACCGTTTTGAGGTCTGATGCGCCCTTGTCTTCCAACCTGTCCGCCAGTTCAACCTGGGTGACAACCCTGTCATCCTCGCCATAGAGATATTCTTTCGGGTGATATTCTGTCGCACCGGTAGCCACAATGATGACACCGTGTTTTATTGTACGCTTTTCTTTCTTCGATCCGATTTCCACATCGGTGGAAAAGTTGCCTTTATACCCACCAAAACCAGTGACCCTGGCCTCGGTAATGACCTCCACCTTTTCATGGCCTTTAACCTGGCCGATCAGTTTATCCAGATATGGCCGGATGTCTCCGCCCTCAATGGTATGGTGCAGACTTCTTGAAAAGCCCCCCAGTTGGGCGTCTTTTTCCACCAGAACAACATCAAATCCCTGCTTTCCCAAGTTCAGCGCGGCGTTCATGCCTGCAACTCCGCCCCCTATCACCAGGGCCTTTTGTGTTACGGATATCACCTTTTGTGCAAGAGGTTTCAGTGTTCCGGCCCTAGCAACGGCCATTCTTACCAGGTCCTTGGCTTTTTGAGTGGCCAAATCCGGCGCCTTGGAATGTATCCAGGAGTTCTGGTTCCTGATATTGGCCATTTCGAACAGGTATCTGTTCAGGCCGCACGCCTCCAATGTTTCCATAAACATCGGTTCATGGGTCTTGGGACTGCATGAGGCGACCACCACACGATTAAGATTATGCTCTTTAATCTTTTCCTTTATTTTTTCCTGTGTGTCCTGGGAACAGGTAAACAGGTTTGAATCGGTAAATACAACATTTGGAAGTCTCCCAGCGTATTCCTGCACTGAAGGGACATCAACAATTCCTCCTATGTTGATGCCGCAGTTACACACAAAGACACCGATCCTTGGTTCCTGATCACTTACATCCTTTTGTTCAGGGATTGTAACGGTCTTGGTCTCAGTTCCTCTCGCCTCTGAAAGATCAGCTCCTGCAAGACATGCTGCGGCACTGGCCTCTGTAACTGAGCCGGGTATGTCTTTCGGCCCCTGAAACACCCCGCATGTATATATACCAGGCCTGGATGTCTCAACAGGGGCGAACGGATCGGTTGCAGCAAAATTATAGTTGTTGAGTTCAACATTAAGTCTGTTTGCAAGCTCCACAGCACTGTCGGGTATTGTTAAACCAACTGACAAGACCACCATGGAAAAGATTTCTTCTTTTCTCTCGCCGCTTTCATCAACATATTTGACAATAAGGTCACCTGTCTCTGGGACTTCACTTACCGTATGGACACGGGCCTTGACATAACGTACACCTTCTTTGTCCCTCGCCCTGAGGAAATACTTTTCATAATCTTTGCCAAAGGTCCTCATATCCATGTTAAATATAACAGCGTCAAGATCTCCATGTATATGCTCCTTTGCAATCATCGCCTCTTTTGTGGCATACATGCAGCATACGGAAGAGCAATAACCATTGCCGCATCTGTTGATATCCCTTGAGCCCACGCACTGAAGCCATGCAATACTCTTGGGCTCTTCCCTGTCAAGAGGCCGCATGACGTGACCGAAGTATGGGCCGCCCGCAGAAAGTATCCTTTCAAAGCCCTCACTGGTCACCACGTTGGGGAATTTTCCATAGCCCAGAAAATCAAGATTTGACGGATCATATCCTTTTGTTCCTGGAGAAAGGATAACAGAGCCCACTGTAACCTTTGTTTCCTCTTCCTTGTCGTCGTACTTGACCGCCTTTGCAAGACAGGTGTTTTCGCACAGGCCGCATCCGATACAGGCTTCGGTATCAATGGCATAGGCAAGGGGCACAGCCTGGGCATATTCAATATAGGTAGCCCTTCTGTCATTCATGCCCTTGTTGATCTCGTTGACAGCGGCCACAGGACAACGCCTGGCGCAGTCACCGCATCCGGTGCATTTTACCGGATCAATGTAGCGGGGGTGTTTTGTGAGGGTGACGGAAAAATTTCCCGGCTCACCTTCAATGGATTTTACTTCACTGTTTGTTATCAGGTTTATGTTCAGATGCCGGCCGACCTCGACCAGTTTGGGTGAGATAACTCACATGGTGCAGTCATTGGTCGGAAATGTCTTGTCCAGCCTGGCCATCAGGCCGCCTATGGTAGGAGATTTTTCTACCAGATATACGTTGTAATCCGAATTAGCGAGATCCAGTGATGCCTGCATGCCGGCAATGCCGGCGCCGACAACCATTACTGACCCACTTTTATTTGTTGTAGCTGATCCCATTATCACTCCCCTAAATAATTGACGATATTTGATTGATTGATGATTTAAGATTTTTTCTCAGTCCGGGATCTTGCCTGTGTCAATCAATGCGCATTCGTCATTCTTCAATCTTAAAGCGCTGCAAACACCGGTTTGCTGTCTTCCATGCCAGTGAATGCCACCATGCTTGTCCTTTCCATATCCGCTAGGAGGTAGGAAATCCGAAGTACATCTACCCCGGTTTTTTTACTTATTTGCCTCACGTTGGTGCAGTCCTGCTTAATAGCAAGATAAATCAAATTCTTGTGATATTCCCGTTCAAGCATGTCATAGAGAACGGATTCATACTTTTTAACTTCCCACTTCCTGCCGTAGACATCACCTTTGGTGGTGATTTTGACTTCTTTACCGACCAGCCATCGCAGGGTTTCACCCTCAAGGGTCCTTTCAGCCGCTGAAAGCTGCATATCAAACATCTCTGAATCGAACCTTCCCAGACTCTTAATGGAATCGTTGACTTCAGTCGCAATCTGTACAAAACGCTGCGCCTCAGCGGATGATACCCAGGCAAAATGGAGTCTTTCTCTGCCGATGCCTGCGATATCTAGAAGCTTCTGTGTCAAAAGGAGCTTTTTTTCAGCCTGTACATTACCCTCCAGGTAATGGCAGTCGCCGAAATGTCACCCGCCCACCATGACGCCGTCACATCCACCTTTGAGAGCCTTGACAATGAAGACCGGGTCAATACGACCGGAACACATCACCCGGATTGTTCTAAGGCTGGATGGGTATTGCAACCTGGAGACTCCTGCCAGGTCAGCGCCTGCATATGCACACCAGTTGCAAAGAAAAGCAACAATCTTTGGTTCAAAATCTGTCATATCTTATTCCTAATCATTATTATGTTAACAGATCATACACAACTAAACTCAGGCCACCGCACTTATAGCCGCTTCAATCTGAGCATGCCGGAAATGGAGCATGTCAATAGCTTTTTGCGGACAGGATGAAGCGCACAAACCACATCCCTTGCAAGATGCAGGGATATTTTTAGCACGTTTTCCTTTGCCCTCAACTTCCTCCAACACTATAGCGCCGAATGAACATATCTCAGCACAAAGACCACATCCGATGCATTTTTCCACATCCACACGTGATGCAAGGGGAGAGACCTGAATAGATGCCTTTGAAAGCACTGTTGCCGCCCTGCCTGCTGCGGCAAGGGCCTGTTCAATGCTTTCATCAACGGGTTTCGGATAGTGAGCCAGGCCGCACAGGAATATACCATCAGAGGCAAAATCAACCGGCCTCAGTTTTGCGTGGGCCTCCATAAAAAATTTCTCTTCGTTCAGAGGAAGCTTATATGATGATGCAAGATGTTCATTCTCAGAGGGTTCAATAGCGGTCTTGAGGTTGATCATATCAGCCTTTATCAACAAATTCTGTTGAAGTATAGGATCAAACACTTCCACTACAAGACCTTTTGCACCTTCTGTTACCTTTGGTTTATTTTCCCGTGTATATCGGATAAAGATAACGCCTTTTTCACGGGCCTTTTTATAAAGGATTTCTCTCTCTCCAAAGGTTCTCATATCCCTGTAGAGAATAAATACGTTGGCCTCGGGTTTATCTTCCTTTATGGAGATTGCCTGCTGAACTGATGATGTGCAGCAGATCCTTGAGCAATATGGCCTTTGATCATCCCTTGATCCGACACATTGTATAAATACGATATTATCGGCCTTTTTAAGTTTGACCGGGTCTTTTTCGAGTTCATGCCAGAGTGTTACATTTGAATTTTTTCCATACAGATATTCATCTGTACCTGCGGCCTGGCCGCCTGTGGCGATAATGACCGCACCGTGTTTGACGGTTTTTGTGATATCTTTACTCCTTATTTCTGTCTCAAAATTGCCGACAAACCCGAAGGCATTAACAACTTCTGCATCCAATATCATGTCAATGCCCGGATGTTTTCTCACCCTGTCGGCCAGTTCGGCAACAAACCCTTTGATATCCTCTCCACCCCAAGACCTTGAAAGGTCCTTAGCTGCACCTCCTGGTTCAGATGACTTATCTACAATTGTTACAGGAAAGCCCTGATCTGCAAGACTGACGGCAGCCGTCATTCCGGCAACACCAGCTCCTATAACAAGCGCGGATTTGTTGACATCAACGGATAAATCCGGGATGGGCTCCAGCAGGGCAACGCGGGCAACCGCCATTCGCACCAAATCCTTGGCCTTTTCCGTTGCCTTTTCCTTTTCATCGGAATGACACCAGGTGCATTGGTTCCTGATGTTAGACATTTCGAACAGATAAGGATTTAGACCTGCATTACGAATGGTCTCCTGGAAAAGGGGCTCGTGTGTCCTCGGCGTACAAGCGGCCACGACAATACGATTAAGATTATGTTCCTTGATCACCTCTACCATCTTTTCCTGGGTATCCTGGCTGCATGTAAATAGATTGTCCTCTACGTATACAACATCCGGCAGGTTTTTGGCATATGCGGCAATTGCAGGGACATCGGCAATACCGCCGATATTGACACCGCAGTTACATACAAAAACGCCCACACGGGGCTTTTGACCCTGAACATCATTCTCCTGTGGAAATGCCTTTTCCTTAACCAGAGTTCCCCTGGCAGGTGCCAGACCGACGCCGGCGGAACAAGCCGCAGCACTTGCCTCCATTACAGACTGGGGTATGTCTTTGCAGCCCTGGAGCACACCTGCCACATAAATGCCTTTACGAGATGTGGAAACAGGGGACAGACTGCTCGTATTGATAAAGTTATGCTCGTTAAGCTCAACATCCAGTCTTTTTGCCAAGTCAATGGCCGAGGAGGCCGGTTCCATACCGACAGAAAGAACAACCATATCGAACGTCTCGACTTGAATATTACCATTTTCATCTGCATACCTTAAGGAAACGTCCTTGTTTTCAGGGTCTTCGTCAATTGTATGAATTCTGCAACGGATAAACCTTACTCCCTGCTCCTTCTTTGCGCGTTCATAATACTTTTCAAAGTCCTTTCCGTGTGTCCGCATGTCCATAAAAAAGATAGCAGTATCCAGGTCATAATCTGCATGTTCTTTGGAGATAACCGCCTCTTTGATGGCATACATACAGCAGACAGAAGAACAATAAGCATTGTCGCACTGATTGATATCCCGCGATCCAATGCACTGCAGCCAGGCAATCTTTTTAGGCTCTTTCTTGTCGGATGGCCGCACAAGATGACCCTGGTTCGGGCCTGTTGCGCTCAAGAGGCGTTCATATTCCATGCTGGTGACAACATTTGCAAATTTTGTATACTGGTATGTCGCAAAATTATCGGGCTTAAAAGGCTCAAAGCCGGGTGCCAATATCACGGAGCCCACATTGATTGAAATGTCCTCTGTTTTCTGGGAGTGTGTTTCAAGTGTCACTGCCTTGGCCTTGCAGGCCTTGACGCACTCGTAGCACTCACAACAACCACCGCAATTAAGACAGCGTTCGGCCTCTTCCTTTGCCGATTTTTCATCTGCTGTGAGGTTGACTTCCGCAAAGCTTTTATGCCTTTTGCCAAGGGACAGGGTCGGCGCCTTTAGGCGGTGTTTCAGTGGTTCATCATCACGGATTTCAACCCAATTTGTACCCATTGGGGGTTCATCCTGCCATTCTTGAGGTAACTGTTCACCCCGAAGGTATTTTGCAATGTACTTGGCGGCCCTTTTACCTCCATCCACCGCCTCTATTACTGTAGCAGGCCCGGTAATAACATCACCACCTGCAAATATTCCAGGCGCATTAGTCTGCAATGTTTCAGGGTTTACTACGAGGAGTTTCCATTTAGAGACCTCTATACCTGATTGATCACCAATAAAGGCAAGATCCGGCTCCTGCCCTATGGCAGGAATTATATGCTCCGCCTCTATTGTGAATTCGGAACCTTCTATGGGGATCGGTTTGCGCCTACCGCTGGTATCCGGTTCTGTCAAACGGGTTTTGATGCACTCAATGCCGGTCACCTTTCCATTTTTATTAACAACCCTTACAGGGGCCGCCAGAAAATGGATCTTTACCCCTTCTTTTTCCGCCTCTTCAATTTCCTCAGGTTCGGCCAGCATCTCTGCTTTAGAGCGGCGGTAAACGATATGAGACTCATCCGCACCCAGTCGAAGGGCTACTCGCGCACCGTCCAGGGCAGAATGGCCGCCACCAATAATCACGGCCTTTCCCTTGAGTTCTTTCAGGTCTCCAAGATGCACCTCCCGAAGAAAAGATGTAACATCACTGACACCCTTTGACTCATCTCCCTGAATGTGAAGTCTTAATCCCTTCCATGCGCCGGCTCCTATAAAAACGGCCTTTGCACCGTGTTGCTGCAAGTCCCTGATGGTAAGATCCTTGCCTATGGCTGTATTGGTATGGATTTCTATGCCGTATCTTTTAAGGTTATTGATTTCCGCATCCAGCACAGAACGGGGCAGGCGATGTTCGGGAATTCCGTAACGCATCATTCCGCCTGCCTCAGGCATCGCCTCATAAACGCTTACCTGATATCCCTCCAACGCAAGAAAATAGGCGGCGGTAAGTCCTGCCGGACCTGAGCCTATTATCGCCACCTTTTCATCTTTTTTAATTATTTGTGGTACTGGTATGTCATTAAGGTCCGTATGATCAGCGGCAACCCGTTTAAGTTCTCTTATGGAAATCGGCTCGTCTATTTCGAGACGGCGGCAACTCTTTTCGCAGGCATGGGGGCAGACACGGCCAAGGGTGCCGGGAAACGGCAGATCACGCATTATGATTTCAATCGCCTCCCGAAATTTTCCCTGTTTCACCATCTGAACGTAGCCCTGGACATTCAGATTGGCCGGACAAGCCATTCTGCATGGCGCCGTGTCCCGTTTGTCAATAGCGAATGCTCCTGGAATAGCCTGTGCGTAAGGCTTATAGGCCGCCTTTCGCCCAACCAGTTCCATATCATATTCACTGGGCCTGACTACCGGGCAAACCTCTGCACAGTCCCCACAGGCAGTGCACGCTCCACTGTCTATAAAACGCGGTGCCTTTTGAATAGTTACTTGAAAGTTGCCCTCTTCCCCAGTAATATTTTCAACGTTTGAGCAGGTGTGAAGTTGTATATTTGTATGCCGGCCGACCTCGACCAGCTTAGGAGAGATAATTCACATTGCACAGTCGTTTGTGGGAAAGGTCTTGTCAAGCTGCGACATCACCCCGCCGATGGCCGGAGATTTTTCTACCAGATGTACGAAAAAACCCGAATCAGCAAGATCAAGGGCCGCCTGCATTCCGGCAATGCCGCCACCAACAACCATGACAGACCCGGTTGGTTTATCTTGAACCATATGTATTGTCTCCTGCTTGTAAGGCATTTAAATTTTAAGAGGAATTATTTTCCGTTATGAGATCGAAATGGCAAAAAACCATTGGATGAAAACACGGGCGGGTAATTTTGACTCACATGAGGCATCTTTCCCCTACATCCTCTTTTCGGCCGTATTACATGCCATAATAAATACTTGGATGTCAAGGAAAAATATGAAAAGAAGAAGATACAGGAATAAATGACCCATTCCAAGTATGAGTATTAAGTCCAATTTTCCCCTTTAATTATCCGAGGAAGTCTATAACTGACTCCCCACTATCTACAGTTACCATGACATGCATAATAATTTACTGATATTATTAGGCAATAATCACATCATTTTGATTTTCCATTTCAGTACTTCAAGGCAGGTTGAACAAAGGGTTGGTTGCTTGAAGTCAGTATGTTCTATCTTTGTTGAAGCAAACATTATGCAACGTGGGTTTCTGCAATGGGTCAGACCAAAGGAGTGCCCAAGTTCATGGATTGCAGTCTTTCCAATCCGCGACATAAGTAGATCTGAGTCCGGCGGCTCGCCATACAATGCAGGATCAAGCCTATAAGTTGAAATCAAAGAACATCTCCCATCCAACTGGGATAAGCCGTACACATATTTTAAAATGGGTACAAACAGGTCCAAGGCAGTTACTCCCATAAATCCAAGGTTGTGGGGAGGGCATTGTTTTATCATCTGCTTTAAAATCATTTTTGAATCATACTGGAATCTTCGATCATCGTAAGCATATCGAGGGGTTTCCATCGGAGGGTAGATTTCACAATTGATCCCACACCGCTCCTCAACACAAGCCATCAATCTGTCAATTATATCTGAGGCTATAATGCCGATCGGGCAAATGAAAACACATTTGGACAAAGGATTTATGCTTCTCCTTTTTTGATTTCATACTTTTCAATCTTGTTATAAAGCGTCTGTCGGTCAATATCCAATTTCCGGGCTGCCCGACTGATATTCCAATCACAATCATTCAAGATGTTTAAGATATGCATTTTTTCCATCAGCTTTAATGAGTCGGGAAATGCCCGAGGTGCAGGTTTCTGATGTGAAAAGGGAAGATCATCGGGCAAAATCTCCTGGCCCCTGCCGATGACCAAGGCCCTTTCAATGATATTCTCAAGCTCCCTCACATTACCAGGCCAGTCATAATCCATTAATAAGTTCAGAGCAGACGGGGCAATTTTTGATGTTTCCCGATTCATCTCCAGGCAATACTTGCGGATAAATGCCTTTACCAGTAAAGGGATGTCTTCTTTTCTTTCTCTTAAAGGAGGGATATGTATAGAAATAACATTCAGGCGATAATAGAGGTCCTCACGAAAACGATTTTCTCGAATTGCCTTTAAGAGATCCCTATTTGTCGCAGCAATTACCCTTACATCCACCTTGATCGTGGCCTCTCCGCCCAACCGGGCGAATTCCTTTTGTTGCAAGACCCGTAAAAGATCCACTTGTGTCTTTAGACTGATATCACCGATCTCATCCAGAAAGATGGTGCCCTTATCAGCCATTTCAAAACGTCCTCGTTTTGCATGATCAGCCCCTGTAAAAGCCCCCTTTTCGTATCCGAACAGCTCGCTTTCCAGGAGGGAATCAGGCAATGCGCCGCAACTGACTGCAACGAAGGGCATATAACAACGGCTGCTGTTCCCATGAATGGCCTGGGCCACCAGTTCTTTGCCTGTGCCGCTCTCCCCTGTGATAAGCACTGTCGAATCTGTAGGCGCCACACGGCCTATCAAATCGAAGATCTCCTGCATAGCGTCACTTTTCCCAATAATTTCATCAAACTGATATTTCTCTTCCAGCTTTTTTCTCAGCAGCAGGTTCTCCATTACCAATTCTTTATGCTCAACTATCTTTTTGATATGGATTTCTATTTCATCAGGATCAAAGGGTTTTACCAGATAATCGAAGGCTCCTTCCTTCATTGCCAGGACAGCAGTATCTACGGTAGCATAGGCTGTCATTATAATGATTTCAGACTCAGGACTTACGGACCTGAGTTTCATAAGCGCCTCAAGACCATCCATCCCGGGCATTTTTAGGTCGAGAAAAATCACATCAAAGGCCTTTTCAAGGGCCATGGCAACGGCCCTTTCCCCGCTTGGTGCCACAGCAACAGCATAACCGTCCTCCATTAACCAATCCTTCAGACTTTCCCGCATGGCCGCTTCATCGTCAACAACTAGAATTGAGGGTTTTTGTGCCATCAGTTATTCCTCCGCTTCTTCAAAATTATGCTACAGGCAATCTTATCCTAAATGAAGTGCCTTTTCCTATTTCGCTTTCGACGTCAATCGAACCATTATGTCTGGTTATTATTCCGAAGACTACAGAAAGACCAAGCCCGACACCCTTTCCTTCCTCCTTGGTTGTAAAAAACGGTTCGAATATGTGTTTGATCTCTTCATCAGGTATGCCGCACCCTGTATCGGAAATTAGGATTTCAACAAAGCCATTATTCCCCGGATACCCGGCTGATACAGTAATGGTGCCGCCTTTCTCCATGGCCTCGGAAGCGTTAACTATAAGATTCAAAAGCGCCTGTTGAATCTGTTTGAAATCGCATAGAATTTCAGGTAAATTCGGGGCCATTTCCTTTTTCACATGCGTATTTTTAATCTCAAGGTCATGGGTGATCAGTAAAAGGGTTCGGTCAATAATTTCGGTAATGCTGTGGGATTTAATATCAACTTTTGAATGACGGGCAAAGGCCAGAAGGTTTTTCACAATTTCCCCGCATCTGGTTACTTCCGATTCCATTGTCCCAAGATATCTTTTTACGTCTTCGCTCCTTTCCTGGCTAAAGAAGAGGCCCCTCTCAACAAGCTTTATCATCAACTTTATATATGTCAAAACCGCAGCCAAGGGATTATTTATTTCATGCGCAATGGTGGCGGATAATTTACCTAAAGAAGCAAGCTTCTCCGTCTGAATAACTTGTTCCTGGATGGCCTTTAACTGCTCATAGGCGCGCTTGCTCTTTTCAAACAAGTTTGCATTGTCTACAGCAACTCCCAATTGATTGCCGACCACAGTCAGAAATTCTACGTGATATGATGAGAATTTGTATTCAGAATGGGTTGATACGCTCATTACACCAAGTGATTTGCTTTTGGATACGAGCGGGATGTAGACGGTGGATTTGAGGCCTTCTTTTTTAAGAGTTTCAACATAGGGGTCATTTGAATGCAAAAAATCATCCACAATAATCGTCCTTCCGGTAAGCACAGTCTGTCCCACATGACCATCACCTATCCTTCTGGATCGCATGAAATCCTGTGAAAAGAAATCTTTTGAAAATCCCTTATGGGCTGCCAGGTTAAGCTGCTTTTCATCTTCAGCCAGCAGATAGATCCTGACACTGTCCGGCTCCATGATTTCAGGTATCTCCAACATCTTGTCAATACTGGAGTAAAGGATTTCGTGTAGGTCTAGGCTGGTGCTGACGGCCATTGATATGGCCTTTAGGATCGCAAGCCGGATATTTCGTATCTGGATCTGCTTCTGTGCCATTTTTCTGGTGGTTATGTCCTTTATAATTATTACATATCCCGTAAGTTGTCCTCCCTCATTAAGGGTGACATTGGAGGTGATCAGTGCCTCGAATGCCTTGCCGTTATTTCCCATCAGTCTGGTCTCAAATTCCTTGACATAGCCGTCTGTGGTAATGCTTTTTTGTAAGTCATAAAAGGATTTTTTGTCCTCAAGAAGTTCTGAGGCCGACTTAAGCGCCAAAAGTTCAGTCTTGTTATCGTAACCGAACATCTCAACCCCTGCCTGGTTTATTTCGAGAATCTTGCCATTGGAATCCACCAACATGATTGCATCGCTGGAACGTTCAAATATAGTCCTATATTTTTTTTCCGATTCCTGCAACTCTCTCAAGCGTTGGGCCAAAAACCCTTCCATCCTGCCTGTAACCCCGCTTAGATCAGCCTGAAGGAGTTTCTTTTTTGTTATGTCAGTAGCTGTTTCAAGGACATAGATAATTTTGCCCTTCTGGTTTGTTACAGGAGTAGAGCGGACGAGCATGCGGGCGATTGAACCGTCATCCATCACAACATCTTCTTCCTTTGTATGTGATTTTCCATCACGAAATGATTTTTCAACAAGGCAGTTGCTGCATTTTTTTTCTCTTTTTTTCCATATGCTAAAGCACGGGGCATCGGAAAAGGATCCGAATCTTTTCTTGAAGAGATCATTTGCCATGATGATCTGGTAATTTCTGTTAACCCCCACAACATAGTCGGTGACACTCTGCAGAAGCGCCTGATAACTAGCCTCGGCCTCTCTGTATATTTCCTCCTCTCTCAGGATTTTTTGATAGGCCTGCACTATCTTGACCAGGAGATGCTCCATTTGCACAGGCTTGCCCAGATAATCAAAGGCCCCCTGTTTAATGCCGTTAACGCCGTCCTCTGTTGTTGCATAGCCCGTAAGGAGCAAGACCTCAGTCTTCAGAGATTTCTTCTTCACATAATCGAGGACCTCAAAGCCGTCCATACCAGGCATTTTGATGTCCAGAATCAAAACATCAATCTTTTCCCTGTTGAGAATAGAAATACACTCTTCCCCGCTTCCAGCCTGTTGACAAACAATGCCTCTTTTCTTGAATGCCCTGGCAAGACCTTGACGAAATGGCTCTTCGTCATCAACTAAAAGGAGTCTTAAGTCTTTTAGATTTATTGGCGTCATTCTTTCTCCTTTAAACCGGTGAAGCACTAATTGACTTTCAAAACGCACCCCGAAAATTCCGGATTCTTAACCCACTAATATAAGCCGGATTGATTTTAAAGATTTTTTGGTTTTTTGCAAGGAAGGTTTCTTATCGAATACCACGAGGCCAGAGAGGGTTGATAACAAGAAACATATTAAAGAGGCAAGCGTGCCGGGGTCAACAAATCCGATTAGGTCGCAAACGTGAACCGGCTTTTGATATGGTGCTTTAAGCAGGAACTATAAGACTTGATTCTATTTTTTATGTCCTGAGAAATACTTTTGCGAGTCTCCCCCATTCCAATTGAGGCATGTTTCCGAATATATCATCACCGAAGAAACCCCCGTCTGTTGTCATTGGACCAGCCACTTCTTCAATTTCTCGACAAAGCAGATCAACCTGTTTGTCCATGAATGCGCTGCTTTCATTATGTATCATCAGATTTTTCATATCCATACGCAGGCTGTCAGGCCGGACCATCATGACCCATCCCTCGGAGTAAGGATTCCTGTTGGCAAGGCACCCATCCTCCCTCAGAGTTGAATTGATTGAGGTGACTATCCCGCTTACGGGTGAGAGCATTCTAGCAGTGTTTTTTCCACGTGCAATTGAGATATCTCCCCTGCCCTGCCTTATTTCCCTGCCGACCAACGGTGCCTCAATTTTATCAAGCGGGCCAAGCAGGCGCAGGGCGAAATCATCTATCCCTATCCTTACAGAGGAGCTTTCCTCTATTTTCATCCAGGTATGACCCTGGTGGAAATAATAGCCCTGAGGGATCTTAAAGCCCTTAACGTCAAGGACATCAACAGGCCTAACCACGGCATGCACTGAGTACTGATCATCAAAGAACTGATCAAAGTCACAACTGCCGCAGCGATATTCCATGTGGCACAACCGGAATTCTATCCGGCCTTTCATGTGATGGATGCACGGCCTCTTGGATAAAGGCCTGGCCAGAAGCCTCTCCTTCCACGATACGATCCTCCCCCTTTTTCCAAAGGGAATAATGCCGGAGCGTTTCAGCGAAATGTTTTCTTCAGCCAGGTTATTCATCACCCTGTCATAACGGCATCTCGGGCAGTTATAGTCCTCATGGCACAACTTATGATCCACAACACCGGCCTGCATCCATATACAAGGCTGGTATTGCCGTTTAAGACGATTTTCAGAACCGGTTGTTTGCATTTTTAAGCCTTACCTCTCTTGGAAGTTGTTAATGTCCCTGAGCTATGAGCAGTTAGCCTTCAACAAAAGATCCTAAAATAAATTATTATGTCCTAAGAAAGGTCTTAGTAAGATTATTCCAGCCCAAATCGGGGAGGTTCCCATATATATCATTAGTCAAGAAGCCACCGTCAGCGGAAAGGGGCCCGACTTTTTCCTCTATCATGCCCTCCAATTTGCCGACCTCGCCGTTGATCCACCTAAGCCCTGCGCTATCATCCATAAGCTTCTTTGCAGCCGCCTTTATGTCGGGGCAATGGATCATGAAAAGCCACCCTCCGCCATAAGGTTCCTGATTGGCCTGCGCAGGATTTTCCCTTACATCTGCATTTACCTCCATGATTACGCCGTCAACCGGAGAAAGCACCTCAGCAGAGTTGTCTTTTCGTTTAAGCCCCCAGCCGACCTTGTCTGCATCCAGTTCCTTGCCCATTTTAGGGAGTTCAAAGGCATCCGCCTTACCCAGTAACTTTAAGGCGAAGTCATCAAGACCGACCCTGACATAGCCGCCGCTTTCAATCCTTACCCAGGTGTGACCGTTATGAAAATAGTAGCCCATTGGGATGTCAAATCCCTTTACCTTATGCATTTCATACGGGAGGGTCTTGGTCTTTGCGGTCCATACATCCTCAAAGAACTGATCAAAGTCGCACTTGGAACATTCAAAGTCATACGCACACGACCTTTTTTCTATCCGGTTTGTCAGGCTGTGCCTGCATACCCTTTCAAGGCCGGATCTTTTTCTCATGGCCTCCTGCCAGCTCATCTGCTTATTTTCGCTGACCCTCTTATTCATTCCCAGGTCATACTTACACGTAGTGCAATCATAAAAATTGTTACAGTTTTTGAATTCTACAACACCTGCCTGCATCCAGATGCACGGATTTGCCGACTTCGCATCCTTATCAGGTCTTACCATCCAGACCTGACCTCCTAGAACAGCGCCGATCTCTGACCTGGTCCCAAGGTCATGACCACTACCCTTTCTGTAAGATGATCCGTAGCCTATTTGAATTTTATTCTCGTCCATTTTATGCCTCCCTTTCATGAGTTGTGCCGTGTTTTGTTTATGATTATACAAGAGCACAGAACATGCCACCAGAGGAGATTTTTATTGAGCGTATCAATAACAATTTGATATAATTATTTAATTAAGTTATTTTTACAATGTGGTCAGATTTGCGAAAGGAAAAACATACAGAAGAGATTCAATTAAAATGTAGCGATATTATGCTATAGATATCCCCTTATACCGTTCTAACCCAAAAATGTACTATTTTTTCAGAATGTTAGAGGCATGCCGTTTTTTTAAACAACATTGTTGTTTAATGCAACACAGCCCGGCAATAAAAAAAGTGTACTTCTGCCGGCACGTCAGCGTGGTGAGCACAGTTAAATTATGACATTCGCAATCGTCTAATTCAGATAGCGTTTCAGCTTCTTCCAGGTCAATTGTCCCGCGTATCCCGTTGCAGGGAGTCCGTGAGACTTCTGGAACCTGATCAGGGCATAACGGGTCCTGGAACCGTAGTGACCGTCAGCAGGACCTGGATTGAAGCCCGCCTTTTTAAGGGCATATTGAAGTTTGTAAGTACTGTTGTTTTTATACGATGGCTTTGGCCTCTTTTTAACTTGGGCAGTACATACGACAGGACCAGGACCAAAGGGAAAATCCGCCAGTTTTTTCACATCAGCCCACATATTGCTGCTTCCAAGCATTGAAACCACCACCTTCCTGGAACCAACCCTGACATGCCCTACAAAACAGTGACTGGCGGCCCGGGTCCAGCCGGTTTTACCGATAACCTCCCTGGAATCCCGCCACAACATCCTGTTATGGCTTTTTATATATATACGTCTGCCGCCCAGGCTCTGGAATGAAATTCCCCGGATCTTCAGGGTGTCAATTATAAAGGGATATTTCTGGATCTCTTTCATTACCAAGGCCATGTCATATGACGTGGAATACTGGTTGTTCGCCGGCAGTCCGCTTGCCCGAACATAATTGGAATTGGTGCAACCAATGGAGCGTGCCTTTTCATTCATCAGCCTTGCAAAACCTGCACGTGAGCCGCCGGCCGCATCAGCCAGTGTTTCAGCCGCGTCATTGGCCGAATACATCAGAGAGGCGCGAATCAGATCACGGACATAATAACGCTCGCCGGGTCGAAGATTGAGTTTTCTGGGCTCTATTGAATTGACAAAATGGGGTATGGTTATGACCTCGGAAAGCGCCAGGCGGTCCATTGCCACCATGGCGGTGAGAAGTTTGACCGTGCTTGCAGGCGCCCGCTTTAAATTGGGCATCTTGGCGTATAATATTTGGCCGGTATCGCAGTCATAAAGGACTGCGGACCTGGCAGTAATGCAAGGCATCTGCTGGGCGCAGACAACTGAAGAAAGTGACACCAAAACCACGGAGCAGAACAAAAATGTCAACAGAAATCTCTTCATTTTAAACGACTTAGTGATTAGGATTCAGAAAGTTATTGCTTGGCACTTGCGTCCATAAGATCCCGATTGAAAAGCCATAACATAAAGCCTCCAAGTTTTGCAAGAGTAAGTGAATTAAAAAATTCCAAGGAAATGCCAAGATGCTTTAGGGGGGTGAGGCTGCCCTGCATTTCGGCTGCAGGGCAGCCCTTGCTATGGTAAGAAGGTTGGACGGCGTACTAAGCCGCCTGTGCCATAGCAGAAGAATCGTTTCTCATATTCCGGATAAATTCAAGATCCATTTTGCTCCTTTCAGCCATCCTGTTTTCGACTTCCGATCTGTTAAGACCCATCAGGATCTTGTAGGCGTTATATTTGGTCTTGCAAAAGTATATATCAAACGGCATTGAGCAGTCTTCTCCCCTGAATATACGAATGCCTGGGACCTCTTCTTTCTGTATATACTCGAATGCTGTGTTGATCAACAAGGGCTCGATATCGTGCTTGTTCTGCCAGGGTATGCATGTGCCTTCCATTTCAAGCACCGGATCCATTATTGACCTTACCTTTTCAGTAACGCCTCCAACAGGAAGGACAATGTCTCCGGTCAGTGAGCCTGTTACCCCGTATTTTTGATTTACAGGCTGTTTTATGTAGTCGGAGATCAGGGCGATATCCATTGCAACAGAAGCGCTGTCGCCTTCCACCCCGCCATGGGCCTGAATATACTCCACATGCATTTCATAGCCCACATATGGGGCTCCGATCTTGTTGAATATTTTCTTTATGGAGGCCCTTACATTTTGGGCCGCTGCCTTTGCAATGTCACCGGTCTTTCCAGACGAAGTAACCTTATCAGAGCCCCCTGCATTGACCTGGCCGTGAATCGGCAGGGGTTGGCCATACATCTGGCCGCTCGCCTGAGAATTAATTACAGCAAGACCAACTACATATCCTATTGAGTCGGTCATGGAGCTTATAAATTTCTTCAGGTCTTTCTTATGTTCGATCAGCTCTCTGCTTAAGGCCCCTTCAAGACTCAGGTGCTCTTTAAGCGCATGTCTAACATGTTCGGCCTCGACCAGAGGAGAGTTTTCATATATGGCCTCGTACTCGGCCGTTTTTATAATACCGTTCATAGGTCTTAGAATGCTGCTCAGTTTCCGGTCCGAAGCCCGGCATCTTAGTTCCTTGATAATCTCCAGGATCGCCCCCCTGGAAAAATCCCTTGCCTCCAACCTGTAATTTAAGGGCAGGCATCTGCCTAGCAGGAATTCGCTCCTTAACTTTACACCTATATGGCCCTCTTTTTCTACAACTTTACCCCACGCTTCCTTAAACTCTTTATCCAAATTTATTATTTCCTGCTTGATATATTGAACAAGTTGTCTGATTGTCTCTTCGCATTCCGGTACCGATGTCTCCATCTGAATTATCTCACCCTTATCCTCTATCCTGCTCAGAAATGAGCCGTCGCCTTCCTTCTGTAGATATTCCAGGGTGTCGTGATTGCAACAGGCGACTATGATGTTGTCGGCCTTAAGTGCATTCTCGGATTTATCCGCTGCGCCGCTCCCGGTTTCTTTTCCGCCTTCAAGAAGGTATTCCTTATTCTGCATGATTTCCAAAAGCTCTGACATATAGCCGATCTTAATCATTGTCTTTATCTCATCAATGTAGATAATTGGAGATTTTGCATGGACGCCCAGATACGCCCTTTTGTGAGTAGGGGTGTGGAGGTTTCCGGACTGATATGGGTCATGCCTGAACCCGCCTTTCATGCTCCTAGCATTTGGTTCAGAAACCCTGGCCATCAGACCTTTGTCTTTTCTGGGGTCATACAAGACATCAGGCATCATATCGTAGAGATGTTTAAGGGAGTTTTGTTTTCCCCCTGCGCTTTCTCTTTGTATCTTTTCCTGTGCCTTGTGATTGTTTTCCTGCATATACATGAAAATGGCGCCTATACCGCAAAGACCGGTTGCGACAAACGCGGGAGAAAAAAATACGCCGGCAACCGCGCTTATCCCTGTAAGCCACAAGAGCCACTTTTTTGTCTTGTTTACAGGAATAATCTGATCGGAGAGACTGAATTCATCTACATTGTTTTTTGCCTCTTCCAGTTCATTATGCAGGTCTGAAAGCACTACATCAACCGTCTCCGGGTCTTCATAGGCAAAACGTATATGATTCTTGTCTTTTCCGGGATAGGCAACAATTGCATCTTTTGGCCTGAGATAATCCCCCAATGATTTTTGCAGGACTTCATTAAACATGTTGGCGAGCATGGATTTTCCTGTCCCTGGTTTTCCGACCATAAGAATATGGCCCCTGTTTTGGGCTATCTTTCTTATCGCCTTTTTGGCCTTATCCTGAAATATTACACGCTCTATAGGGTCTTCCGGCACCGTTACGCGGGATGTGTCCTCGAGTAGTCCCAAACTATTTTTCAGAGACTCAGGATAATCCATCAGCTCTCTTATCCAATTATAATCATTTTCCTTGAAATCATTATTCATTGCTGTATCCCTTGATAGAATCTAATAAATAGTATTTTCCGGCCTCGGACACCATGGCCATTTTGTTGATCATTGAATACAATTCAGGCAATCTTTCCTTTATTGGGTCAAGCGCCCTTACATCGTGCAGCACTGATACATTGGTAAACAGCTTTTTTGCGCCAGAATTTGAAGTCGGTACGTAATTAAAGAGGATGCCCAGTTGTGAATTTTTTAATGATTTCATTACGGCATCTTTTTCGGTCTCACCAATATGATAGGCAGTAAAGATGTCTTTATACAATGACGGCAGCGGGGATTTTGTATAGTCTATTTCCAGTTGATCCTTGAATAACAGCCTCAATGGCCTCGCATTTCCCTGTGTGCAAAGGCTCAATGAGTTGTTGAATTTAGGATTTACCTTGATGGAATGTTCAAGTAAATGCATATGGTTTATCAAGTTTGCATCATTAATCCAAAATTCCAAATTCCCGTCCACATTGATAACGCAATACCTTGGCCGCCCTTCAGCAAAAAATTTAATGAGACGGTGTGAATTCTTGGCGTTATAGGAATTGAAATCAAACCCGCTCATCTCAAAGAGTCCTTGAGAGACATTTGCCCGTTCCAATATGACACCTACATCTTTTTGTAGAAAATTGCCCATATAATTGATCTTTTCTTCAATGTCACCCTTCAGATTCAACAGAGACCTGTTGCCGCCAATGTCTTCACATATGCCGACAATATTGGTCAATTTCGTGCGATCCAATCTATTAAGCTGTTTTATCAAAGGATCATAGGCCCTTAAGGAAGCGTGTATCCTTTGCACATGGGCATTGAGGTCGCTGTCTTTTAAGGTAACGCCGCCCTTGTCACGGGATGCCATAAGGGTAATTGAAGATTTTGTTGCTTCTTTTATAAGAGGCTTGAATCTGCCAGACAGGATTGATCTGATCCTGTTTCTGGCTTTATCCGAAAATTCTTGTTTATAATATATATCACACCCTACCAAAATCTTTCTAACTTCAATCGGATTGGGGTTTAGCAGATACCTGGCAAGATCGGAGATCCAATATTCAGTTACAAAATTGGTCTGGATCTCATTGTCAATAGCACTAAGGTCAAACTTGGCAGGCCGACCTTTTGAGATTATCCAGATATCGTTATTTCGCAAGAATTGTTGACTCTTTTCAAATGTCATTTCCATTCACCCGTCTATCGGATTAATCATGTCTGTTGTTAAGTGCTTACGCAATTGATGTGCCACAAATCTTCATATGTTCTCATTCCAATTAAAATATAATTTCAACAGGTTATGTGTTGCTGAAAATTAAAGTCTAAAAATAGGTAATAATATTCCAATATTATTCGGAAATCTTATTACACTTATTGGTAAAAGATTACACAGCATGGCGTTGTGAAATTTGTGTCAACTGGCGGGATAAGCGTCAGAGATGATGGGTGAGTTATATGCGAAAGGAGGTCACGCCTCCTTTTTTTTAGCATCAAGGCTTAAGCGCTACGGCGTAATAATCTTCTTCAGTCAGCCCTTCAGCACTTTCAGTTCCAAGCAGATAGGGGTTTTGCTCGACAAAAAAACTGCCGCAACGGGGGCATTGTATATTTTCATTCATCCAGGGTACCCTGCTGAATCGGTGTCCGCATTGAGCGCACTTGAATTCGCTGTAAAACCGGTCGTTCATCTCAGCTCTTTTTCAGATACTACTCGTGACTTGCCTGCACTTTTTGCAGCATAGAGGGCCTTATCAGCCCGCTCGGTAATCGTTGCGACAGTATCACCTTTTCTAAATGTACTCACACCGATACTGATTGTAAACGAGACCTCGAATGAATCGTATCCGGTAGCTACTGCATAACGGGTGTTTGCAATCTCTTTTGTTAGTTTCTTGGCCTTTTTTGAGGCGTTTCTGAAAGAAGCCCCCTCCATTATGATGGCGAACTCATCTCCGCCCAGCCTTGAAACATGGTCGTCTCTCCTTGTAATCTCCTTACATTTCTGTATTAGGGCCAATATCACACGGTCGCCAATTTGGTGGCCGTATGTATCATTTATCTGCTTGAAATTGTCTATGTCAATCAAGAGAAGGGAAAAGGGGGCATTTGTTATATTGTTCTTTTCCTCAAGGTTCTTGATATACCTGTCAAAGGCCATCCTGTTGTAGACACCGGTAAGACCGTCTGTTTGAGATTCAAGCCTTGCCTTTTCCAATTCGGTATTCAGGCTTGAGACCTGTCTTGATAACATCTCCATGCGCTGACTGTCGCTCTTCTGCTTATTTTTAACAGCCTCCCTGGCCCTGGCGACCTCATGCTGCAGGGCGCTCTTAACCTTTTTTATGTCATCCAACAGGGTTATTTTCTCGATCCTCTCACTCTGTTGATAAATTTCCTGGTTAAATACCTGGTTATCAGTGTCAAGGGTGGCCATTGCCTTTGTCAGCAGATCAATGATGTCTTTTAATTCATTCTCCCTGTCATACAGATATTTCTTCAGCCGTTCAATGTATGAAAATATCAGTTTCTTCTGTTTTTCAAAATGGGCAGGCAATTTCTTAGCCTTTTCATCTGATAGGATCTTTTTCGCCAAACGGTCCAATTCATCCATGAATCCGTCTGCATTAATTTCTCTTAGGTCCAGTGAAAATTCCTTTATAAGGATATTCAAGGCATTGAAGGCTGTTTGAAAAAACTCCAGCCTGTTTTTGCACTCCTCCAGAGCTCGGCTCAATTCCATTTTCACGGATTCCTTTATTTCCTTTTCATCCACATGAGCAGCCATAAGACCCTCCTGATTAGGCAAAATCGAGATGTATGAATAGGGAGGATAAACATTCTTAAAGCTGACCATAGACGATAGGGTCAAGGCACATCAGTGTCAAGATCAAATATGATTGACTTGGGCTTCTGATTCTGTTTAATTAAGTAATCATGGAAATAACCTGTGAAATATTCCAGATAGGCGGTGGAGGTTATACGTCTGATGAAGATGCAGCAGTCTATTTGATCAACTTCAATGGAAGTTGCGCAATTGTAGATGCAGGCTGCGGTCGGGCGCTGGAAAGATTAATGGCCAATATCCGCGCCGCCGGTGTCAGGCCTGAACAGATCGAATATCTATTGATTACACACTGTCATTTCGATCACACTGGGGGCGTTAAAGCGTTAAAAGATCGCATTCCGTTTAAGATTGTCTCCCACGAACTGGAGGCCTTATTTCTTGAATCAGGAGACAACACTGTAACAGCGGCCAGATGGTACGGGGCGACAATAGAACCTTTTCATATTGATATAAAATTATCCGGGAAGCGGGAAAAGCTCCAGTTGGGGGAAAGGGTTATAGAGGCGATACATACGCCCGGGCACTCTCCCGGGTCTGTGGTCTATCTGACAGAATCAGAAGGACAAAGGGTTCTATTTGGCCAAGACATCCACGGACCGATAAACCCGATCATCTTATCCGACAAGGATGATTATATAAGGTCTCTGAGGCTGTTGATCTCGCTTGAGGCAGACATTCTATGCGAAGGTCATTTCGGCATCTACAGGGGAAAAAAGAATATAAAGAGGTTTATAGAATCATTTATACCCGGCTTTTAAAGTACATCTGTATCCCCTAAGCCCAACAATTGCAACATCAGCACCACACTGGTATCATCATCCTCGTCCCTTGCAACCAATTTAAGGCCCCAACACTGTCTTTGATATTGCAGCCAGTATCTGTTTGAGATTCCCTTTTTTATATCAAGATCCTTTTCAAAGGAACTGCCCACTGAAAGCCCATGTGAGATGTAGACATCAAACCACAGATCTATACTCTCAGTAATGTCTTTGTCCGGCAGAAATGCCGCAAGAGCGCTGTCTTCATAGAGATATGCCACACTAAGCGGATTTTTATCGTAAATGTAATCTACACCAAATCTGTCTTTTCTCGCCCCGGCTCTCTCGACGCTCAACTCCAAGGATAGATCAGTATAGGTAATTTCCTGTTTTTGATGATCCCATTTTGACTCTGCAAAAAAATTATACATCCTGTGGGGACTGAGCGTTAATTGGGCAAATAGGGGCTCAAATGGCTCCTCCTCCCTTTCAGGTTCATGTTCGTTTCTTTCCTCTTCCACATTATATCCCTGGCTCAAGGTCAGTTTGGCCCACTGACTGTATGAGACATTTCCCTTTTGGTCCTCCATACGTGCATCGAAAAAATTCTCCAAGGAAAATGTCACCAGATTCTCATCTCCCTCTTCCTCTATGGGCTCAAACCAGGGCCTGGCGTGTTCCCCGGCATTATAACCCCGGTTGCCATAGCTCACCGTTGGTCTGATCTTGTGCTGGAACCGCTTTGCCCCCATTATGTCAATATCATAGGTCCGTACAAGGTTTGTAGATAGCTTGACCTCCGCCTCGTATGACCTCAGGCGCTGATCATCATAATCACTCTGTGCCTCTGAATATCGCTGAGGGTTGAGATAGTAGCGGAAAGACGGCTCAAACTCCACATATCTGCCCAGCTTAAGAGGCGCGGTAAGCCCTGGCGACAGTAAAACCCTATGCCCCTTCTGACCATCCTTGCGCCACACATAATCGTAGTCCGAGTCAAGATTAAAAAATAAAGGCAGACCACTGATATTTTCAGGAAGCAGATTGAAGCAGATACCGCCCAGAGGCTGAGCGGTATAGTGCCTTAGCGGACTGCCGGGCAGTTGATTATAATCAGTGATGGCCTGGAGGCTGTAATCTTCAGCATCACGGCTGAGTCTGACGGCTGAGCGCCTGATGGGAGAACGCTTTTCAGCAAAAGGACGACCATATTCATCCACCAAATCAGGTCTTGTCCTGAAACCCGGGCCGGATGTGTCAAATTCATTGAGGTAGTCCTGATCGCTAACATAATCTGCATCCATTCGCGCAACGATCCCAAGGGGCATGTCCTGATCTGCCCTGCCCCTGAACCAGTAACGGTTGTCGTTGGTCCTCGGAAAAGGGCTTATCTCCACATCGTCCGGATCATCTAATTCCTTTTCCTCCCTGTCAGACAAAATATCCATTAACAGGGCACCCTTTGATTTATCATCTCCAATAAATCGAAACTCCAGACCCTGCATATATCCGCGTCTGCTGAGATATCGCTGATAAAATGTGGCATCGGTCTGATCCGAGATGGCCCAGAAAAACGGGATTTCCAAATCCAGTCCGTTTCTTGAGGAATTCCCGATATTGGGAGGCAGAAGCCCGCTCTGACGTTTGACCTTGGCTGGAAAAATAATATAAGGCACATATATAAAAGGAATATTTCTTAAGCGAAGTGCAGCATGCTTGGCAGAGCCATAACCCTCAATGGTCACCCTGACCTGGTTGCATGTGATGCTCCAGGCAGGATCGGGGCCATCACAGGTGGTCACCTCGCAGTCTTTGACCAGGTAAGTATCATCATTTAGCTTTTCAATATGGCCGCCTCTTACATAAAAATTGTTTTCTTTCATGAAAAGACAGCCATCTGTAATCATTCCGGTCTTGGTGTTGGAATCGAATACAGCGCTCTGACCGGTAAGGACATCCCCCCCTGTCTTTTCAAGACGGACATCTCCCGACAAATTAGCAAGTCCGGTAGTTGTGTTATAGACAGCCTTTTGCGCGCGAAGGACAAATTCACCCCTTGAAATTACAACATCCCCTTGCGCTTCATAGGTTGTCTCCTTGTCCTTGTAACTCATCACCCTTGCAGTTATCTTCCATGGTGCATTCTCGTCTGTGGAAAAAGGTATCTTTGGGACCAAATCGCCTGCAAATAAAAAACACGGGCTGAGAGCCAAGAATGTCAGAATTATCGTTGTCACAGAAATAAACGATTTTTTATGCACCTTGCGTTACCTCAAAAGGAATCCGGTTTGCATAGATCTACAAATCATCAGATTTGTACTTAGCGGGGTAAAAATAGGTCAATGCCTCTCCCACCGTGAAAAGGGATCCTGTAATCACAATAAGGTCCTCCGGCTCTGCCATATTCCTTGCCTTATTAATGGCCTCAGGCAGGCTTCTTATCACCTCGCCGGGGATATCAATACCGACTGCCTTTGTGGCCAGGAACTCTGGATTCGCAGCTCTGGGATATACAGGCCTTGTATAAATAATGTAATTGGATATAGGAACAATATTTTTAAGTATACCGTCTATGTCCTTGTCTTCCATCACCCCGATAACCAGGATAAGGCGATTATATCTAAAACCCGATCTTACAGCCTTTGCAAGGACTCCTATTGCTGCTGGGTTGTGGGCACCGTCAAGTATGATTTTGGGGCTTTCTCCAACAACCTGAACCCTGCCTGGCCATGAAGCATTGGCGAGGCCTTTTATAATATTTTCTGTTGAAAGAGTTACGCCCTTTTCTTCAAGCCTCTCTATAGCAGTAAGCGCAACCGCTGCATTACGTGCCTGAAAATAACCGTTGAGTCCCAACCTGAGTTTATTCATTCTGCGCTTGAGACCATAATAGTGGATTCCTTGTGCTGAGGCCCTGTACCTGGTATCTTTTCCGATCCTCCAGAACGGAGATCCTTTTTTTCTTGCAACAGATTCAAGCGTCTGTATTACAGACGGTTGCGTAACACCTGTAACGAGGTCAATGCCCTCCTTTATTATACCGGCCTTTTCGCCTGCAATGGCCCTGAGGGTTTTGCCCAAGTAGATTTGGTGCTCTAATGATATGTTTGTAATGACACTGACGAGGGGCGAGATAACATTTGTTGCGTCCAATCGTCCTCCCATGCCCACTTCCATCACAGCAAAATCGGTCTTTTCCCGGGCAAAATAGCTTAGCGCCATAGCAGTAGTGGCCTCGAAAAATGTCGGCGGCTCATCAGGGATAATAATATCTGCCAATTCATTGATCAGATCAGCTGCACTTTCAGTGCTAATATATGCGTCATTGATCTTGAACCGTTCCGTAAATCTGACAAGGTGCGGAGAAGAGTATAGCCCGACCTTAAAACCTGCATCGGCCAATATAGCCGCGATGAAAGTGGCTACAGAGCCTTTGCCGTTGGTTCCTGCAATGTGGATATATTTTTGCCCATGATGTGGATTTCCAAGTGCCTTTAAGAGATTTGAGGTCTTTGAAAGCCCGAATTTGATCCCGAATTTTTGCAGATGGTAAAGATATGCTACTGCTTCTTTATAAGATTTTTCCCTTTTCTTCATTAAGGTGATTTTTCCCTTTCAGTGAAATCTTTATTATGGTCACAAGCTACTTAACACGCGGGGTATATTGGGAAACTATGGCGCCTTTGTCAAATCAAAATATTGAAGGTCTCTTGCTTAAAAAAGTTTAATTGAAAAGACCCTGAATCTGGCTGTAAGATAGTCAAAGACTTGATCAAAAGAATCCTGGTGTCATTAGTACCACGACCTATTTGTAAAAGAGGCCCTTTACCTTAGGGGTGGTGATATTAACACCGATCCTATATAACCTGGATCGCATAGCCTGAAGCTTCAGATGGCCACTTAAGAATTGTTTGAAACATTTTCCTATTGGTACTATAAGAAAGGACAAGATAATCCTTTATGCTCTATTGCCCATGCAATTCAAAATATTAACAACAAATTCATTTGGTTACATTTTAATATTGATTTTAAAGGAGGCAGTTATGCGCAGCAACAGAAATATCACCGGTATTACAAACAATCTTCTGTCACGTTTTTTTATCGTCTCTTTTATCGTCTTAGCCCTTATAGCCGTCGTTTCTAACGCAGTGGCCCAGACAAGCCCTATCCTGCCTGAAGCCCCTGGATCGTTCGCCCAGCTTGCCAAACAGGTCAGCCCTTCTGTGGTAAACATCAGCGTGGTAAAAATAGTAAAAGGCAGGCAAATGGCCCCAAACATGCCATTTGGACAGGATGACCCCTTCAGGGATTTTTTTGACCGCTTTTTTGGTGACCAGATGCCGAGAGATTTTAAACAGAAGGGCCTTGGAACCGGTTTCATAATTGACGAAGAGGGCTACATACTGACGAACAACCACGTGGTTGAGCAGGCGGATGAGATTAAGGTAAGGCTTTCCAATGACAAAGAGTTTAAAGCCACTGTTGTAGGCCTCGACCCAAAGACCGACCTGGCGTTGATCAAGATCAAGCCAGAAGACGCAAAAATAATTCCACTTCCGCTAGGGAACTCCGACAAACTTGAGGTGGGAGACTGGGTGGTGGCCATAGGAAACCCTTTTGGTCTTGGCAACACAGTGACCGCAGGGATTGTGAGCGCAAAGTACAGACATATCGGCTCAGGTCCTTATGACAATTTTATTCAGACCGATGCCTCCATAAACCCAGGAAACAGCGGTGGGCCCCTTTTAAATGTATCAGGTGAGGTTGTTGGGATAAACTCCGCAATATTCTCGCAGACCGGCGGCAGCATCGGCATTGGTTTCGCCATTCCAATCAATATCGCGAAGGACTTGCTGCCACAGCTCAAAAAGGGAAAGGTGGTCAGAGGATGGCTCGGGGTTATGATCCAAAACATAAGCCCTGAGCTTGCAGAAAAACTCAATCTGAAAGACGACAAAGGTGCGCTGGTAGGAAATGTAAGTAAAGGTGGCCCGGCCGAAAAAGCTGGTATAGAAAGGGGTGATGTTATTGTCTCCTTTGATGGTAAAAAGGTATCTAATTCCAGCGAGTTGCCTATTATGGTGGCCTCGACTCCTGTGGGAAAGAATGTTGAGGTGGAAGTCATACGAAAGGGCAAGAAAAAAACATTTGATATCAAGATTGCTGAGCTTGAAGCGGAACAGGAAGCGAAAGGGCCGAGCGAGGCGAAGCCAACCCTTGGTTTGACCGTCAGGAAAATCACCCCCGAAATCGCGAGAAATTTTGGCCTCTCCGAGACCACCGGTATAGTGGTTGTTAATGTGGAAAACGACAGCCCCGCCCAAGAGGCAGGCCTGGAGCAGGGGGACATCATACTGGAGGTTGATCAAACCCCAATTAAGTCCGTCGAACAATTCAAGCAGATAATTTCCGAGTACAAGGTGGGAAGCACAATCCTGTTACTGGTCAAGCGTGAAGACGGCACGCTTTATTTGACACTGAAGGTTTGGTGATACAACTGTCGCCGGCATAATAATAGAATCACCCCCCGCTGGGGGGTGATTCTATATTTTTTCTTGGCCCCGATCATTCCTATAACACCAACCCATCGGCATGAGACTCTCAGTATAACCTGTTGGAAACCTTGGATAGTCGGAAATAAGGCCTTCATGGTTTGATTCCAAACTTCTAAGGATTAAAAACGAACATGACTTCAGAGTTGCAGATTATTTGGCTATGTGTTAATAAAATTGCATGAAAAAAAGCATCCCACTTCATATCCGCTCAAAGATCTGGATTGAGGACAATGAAGGAGAGGTCGTATTCGGGCTTGGCCGGTTGAAGATCCTCGATGCCATAGAGAGGCTTGGCTCAATCCATGGAGCGGCCAAAGAACTGAAGATGAGCTATCGGGCCATCTGGGGCAGGATTAAGGCGACAGAAGATCGCCTTAATCGTCAATTGCTGGTGCGGAGTATCGGGGGGGCCACCGGCGGAGGCTCAGAGTTGACCCCTTTTGCCCTGTCCCTGCTTGAGGGCTTCCGCCGGCTCCAAGGGAGCATAATAGCCCAATCAAATCAGGAGTTCGAGAAGGTTATGTCCTCAATACTTAATCGTACAGAATCCTGAACCAAAAACCATCGTGCTTTCCGCTTACCTTTGGTAAATTCAATACGTTCATTAGTGCCTATGAACTCGAACTATTTCGATCAAAAGAAAAACGAGTTTCTCGCCCACATTTACTCCGCCAATTACAGAGATGCAGAAGACTTATATAAGGGGTTAGCCAAAATAACTTTTGATACCCGTGAATTCTCAGAACTTGATCAAAAGGCAATCAATCAGTTGCAGCAGGCTGCAAGGAGATTTCGGACGCAATTAGCCAAGGCTTCTCCCGGCGATTTTATGAGTACCTATGAAAAGATAAGAAAGAGGCTTGCTGGAGCGGTTAGACAAGAGACTAAGAATGTCCGCCTGGTGGAATATGATCAGTGGGCACACAAGATCGGCCTTACCGATGAATTGACCCGTATCATGTTTAAGACCATAGCCACACTACAGATGAGTGTGGGGTGCAGTATATCTTGCAGGAGATGCAATGAATGGGCATTGCCTGGACCTAGGAAACACTTTTCTTTTGATGCGGTTACAAGACTCATTAGCAAGATATTTTCTTCAGGAAATAAGGAGTTCATTCTCTATTGCGCATCTGATCCGTTGGACTGGAAATGCGGTGAAAAGGATATTGTAGATATTATCAGATTCATGGCACAAAATGGCTATAAACCCAGATATGGACTTTTAACAAAAATCCCCCGGGGCTCTTACGACGTTGTAAGGAGGCTCCTGGCCCTCGGCGCCGACATCGGATTCAGTATTACTGACAAGAATCGTTTGCGAGCTGAGAGGATCAAAAATGAGACTGGCGCGAAGATTGAGGTTCAACATGATTTTGATGATCTTTTGATTGCCGCTGGTCTTGACGAAAACTTTACCAGCATAAAGTCTTCCATAACAGACAGCTACGGTACAGAAATCACTCCTGAGGGGGCATTTTTTATTTTGCCGACCTTTACTAGCGCGTTATATCCCACAGGCCAATGCAGGCTTTCCGTGACGCAGGATCTAAAATTTTTTCTCAAAAAAAAGACAGGAAGAGATGCCCTTCCGGTACAATATTTTAAACCTCTTGAGGTAGTAGACCTTGACGGAAATGAGTTTATCCTTGATGATCTCATGAATGCACAGGTCGCCAATATCCTACTTGATAACGGCTCAGATCTATTGACGCCTCCAGGCATGATGAACCTTCGCGAATATTTTAAGACATACGAACATGAAGCGACGATGCGCAGAAAAGGGCTGCTCCCGGTCATCGCAAAAGGCTTTATTAAAGATATTCTGCTTGATGAAGAACACAAAGAAGTCTCAACGCGGGAACGCTATCGCCATTTCAGACGGATGGTTTATGATTATTCCAGGACATGCCGGATTTCTGATGTTCAATCACTTAAAATAAATGCCTTTTCATTTTTTCTGAAATCCATCTCAAAATATTTGAAGAACCATCCTGCTGAAGCAGAGATTGTCAGATTTTTAAGAAGGGAGGACAGACAAAGGGCCACCATTGGGTATAAAGAACTAGAGAGTCTCAGCGGTCCATTTGATGAACTGATAAGGAATCGAGAAACAGAGATATTTGAATTGTTCCAGCTTTTGATGTTCAAATTGATGGAAGACCCTGATAATGAACAAATCCGTAGGCTTATAATGGATTATCCTGCCGATGCTTCTGATATCCTTTAATAAACAATAGGCACAAAAAAAAACCGGCCGCGCACATGGCGGCCGGTTTTTAGGAGGAAAGAGTAAAGAAATTTGACGTGACGTTTATTTGAATTTGCAAGATATCTGCCAAAACAGTTGCTCTGATAGAAATTTATCCAACATTTTGATTTTACATAGTATTTTTCGGTCAGGCTTAAAATCAGCATCTTAAAAAGTCTTCTTATGGTACAATAAATTGTACCATAAGAAGACTTCTGAAATCGGATCGAATTTAATTTATTTAAATAATTAATAAATTTTAAAGTACAATATTTTGGCCCCTAGAACGTAATATTGTACTTCCTCATCTTGTGTTGCATCAGGCTCTTTGTAATACCCAGAGCTCGCGCAGCATGTGACTGGACATTATTCGCGCGAACCAGGGCATTTCTGATCAGCCTCTCCTCGATTTGTTCAAGGGCCTTTGGTAAGGAAACATTGGCAGGTATCAGCCTGTCAACATCCAGTTCGGTCTCTGATGGGCAAATCTCCCTGGGAAGGTCTTCAAGTGTAATTTCACCACCCGAGCACAGGACAACGGCCCTTTCTATCACGTTTTCGAGTTCCCTTACATTACCAGGCCACGAATAGCTGTAAAAGGCCTTCCAGACATCAGGGTTCAATTGAATTTTTTTATCATCTCCAGTGTATTTATCCAGAAAGTGCTTGACCAGCAAGGCAATATCATCAGTGCGTTCCTTGAGGGAGGGCACATCGATATTGATCACATTCAATCTATAAAAAAGGTCTTCCCGGAACAGATTGTTTGCAATATCCTCTTTTAGGTTCCGATTGGATGCAGATATTATACGGACATCCACCTTGATTGTCCTTGTCCCGCCCACCCTCTCGAATTCCATTTCCTGAAGCACCCTCAAGAGCTTCACCTGAAGGGCCGGGGTCATTTCACCCACCTCATCCAGAAAAAGTGTGCCGCCGTCTGCGAGCTCAAAGCGTCCTTTCTTCATGGTTACAGCCCCTGTAAAGGCGCCCCTTTCATGGCCGAACAGCTCACTTTCCAAAAGTGTTTCAGTTAAGGCACCGCAGTTAATTGAGACAAATGGCAGGTCCTTCCTCTGGCCCGTGTAGTGGATCGCCTTGGCAATCAACTCCTTACCTGTGCCAGAGGGACCGGAGACCAGAACCGATGCCTTGGACTGCGCAACCTTGTCAATAATGTCATAGATTTTAAGCATCGCCTTGCTCTTGCCAATGATATTGCCATGCCTGAAGCGATCTTTAAGGGCCGCGTTCAACAGCCTGTTTTCTTTGATAAGCCGGTAGTTTTCCAAGGACTTTTTTACGGTGAGCTTAAGCTGTTCATTCTGGAAAGGTTTGGTTATATAATCATAGGCATGCTTTTTCATTGCCTCGACCGCAGTCTCTATGGTGCCATAGGCGGTCATTATAATTACGGGTACCTCAGGCTTTATCTTCTTGCACGCCTCCAAGAGCTCCATCCCCGTCATCCCTGGCATCTTCATGTCCGCAACAACCAGATCAAGGTCAGAATTGCGGACAATGCCAAGCGCATCCGTGGCGCTTGAGCAGGTGACCACCTCAAAACCTTCCGGGCTGAGCAAGGCCTCAAGTACCACAAGATAATTCTTTTCATCGTCAACTATAAGGATGGTCTCCATTTAAGCCGTTATCTCTCCTTTGGAAGTTTGATGATAACCTTTGTCCCGGCGCCCTGTTCACTTTCCAGCGATATTGCGCCATTGTGTGCCTCAACAATATTCCTTACAATGGGCAGCCCAAGACCGCTGCCCTTATCCTTTGTGCTGTAAAACGGGTTGAAGACCTTGCTCATCGTCTCATTGCTTATCCCACATCCCATATCTTCGATGGACAGAAAATAGTAATGCCTGTCATCATCCAGTCTAATACTTATCGTACCGCCACCATTCATAGACTGAACCGCATTTATGAATATGTTAAGAAAGGCCCTGTAAAGGAGATGAGGGTCAGCCTCAAGTCTGATAGATCTGCCGCTGATGGTATTATTCACAGAGATGCCGTGCTTGTCCAACTCTGGTTGGAGGAACTCCAGATTCTTGGCTATAATCTCATCCAAATAACACTCCTGAATATCCGGCCTTTGGGGTCGGGCGAAATCCAAAAATTCAGTAACAATATTGTTAAGACGGCTTGATGCCTCTATAATCAGACCTGAGAGCTTCTTTTGATTCGCATCTGAGCCGGGCAAGTCCCCTAGGAGTTCTGCTGTGCTTCTGATAATGCCCAGGGGATTTCTGATCTCATGGGATACGCCCGCTATCATCTGGCCCAGGGCCGCCAGCCGTTCAGACTGGTTCAACTGTGCCTCCAAAGACATCTGCTCCTTGGTCCTCTGTTCGATAATCCGCTCTGCCTTGCGTACAATCAAAAGCAGGGCAACAAATATCAATCCCATTATCAGGGTGGAAAGCCCGAATATCAGATATTGGAGCTTGATCACCGATTGATATTCCTCGGTCAGGTCCTGGGTGATCTCAAACACGCCAAGGACATCTCCCTTTCTACCGGTAAAGGGGTCCATTCCCCTGAAGGGGATATAAGTCTTGAGTTTCTTTGCTGCGCCCAGCCTCTCAATCCCAAACGCCCACAGGTAGCCTCCCCCTGATATAAGCCCTGATGAGTGCTCCCCTTTCACCGCCTTTTTATAGCCTATGTTTTCAGTCACCTTTTTTTCAATCTGCTTTGGATCAGTGCTGTATGCAACCAGCCCTTGCTCGATATCATATATATTGACCTCGTCAATCTTGAAACTGTGGATGGTATTTCTTACGATCTGATCCAGCCATTTTTGCTGCTCCTCCTGTCTCAGGCTGATCTTACCGAACCTGCTCGCAACCGGTATGACGAAGTTCTGAAATACCTGGTGGCTAAGATTGTCGCCCAGCATGATTGCATAGTTTTCATAACTCATCATCAAGATGTCCTTTGCATTCTGGGAAGTAACCACTGAGAAGGGGAAGCTGAAGATTATGAGGACAATAAGGCTGGTATATGCAAAAAACTTTACCAGCCTAAAACGGCTCTCTTCTGTGTTTGCGTTTCTCTGATTCAATTGCATATATTCCAACGGTCCAGAAATATTGACATTTAAAAAGTTTCAGTATTCTATTATTAAAATTATGAATGGGTCAACCAGTTTGGCATGAAAAAACAGATTAGATCAATAGACGCAACAGGGCTTCCTTTCATGCTTTATGCGGATATGAAAGGTCGAATTTACGAACACCCCTATTTTCGCATGGCGGCCATGTGGGGGAAGGAGCCGACTCTATTGCAAGATGGCGACCTTATCCCATTATCTGAATTTGCAAAACTCTTCTATTTTCCCGGATGCCCCGCCGTCGGCATTGACCCTGAAACAGGCCAGCAGAAGACCGTTAATGAGATAGACATAGATGGCGTTACAACCAAGTGCCATGCAGTGGCGGCCTTTCTGGAGCCGGGCATTGTTCGCACCCATCTTCCGGCTGTTGATTATCGCCAAAAGTCCTACACGCTCCCGATGTGGGCCTATACGGCAGTAGGATTTAAAAATGACGGCTTTGTGGCCGCAGGTTTCAGGATAGAGGACAACCCAAGGTGGCATCCATCAAATTATGATGACAGAAAACTTGTCCGGGCCATTGGGAGATACAAGGGCAAATTTAATGAAAATCGCCTTGTAGATCATCTGGTCAATTGTGCAACAGTCAACCACTGCTTTGCGGCAAAGAATCTCTTTCTGAAAAGATGGGAAGCCCCAATGCCGGTCAGCAGAAGATGCAATGCCTCATGCCTGGGATGCCTGTCCCTCCAACCCAAGGGTTCCTGCGAGGCTTCACACCATAGGATAACCTTCAGGCCAACGATAGAAGAGCTGACTGAAGTCGGGGTCAGCCACCTCATTTCTTCCCCTCAGGCAATCATAAGTTTTGGCCAGGGCTGCGAAGGAGAACCACTTACCGAGTATGGGCTCATTTCCGGTGCAATCAGTAAAATCAGGGCCAGGACTAAAAAGGGAACAATTAATCTTAACACAAACGGCAGTTTTCCGGACCGGGTCCAGATGATTATCGAAAGCGGTCTTGACTCTATCAGGATAAGCCTGAATAGTGCAAGGCCCGCTCTATACTGTGCCTATTATCGGCCGAATAAATACGATTTTGAAGATGTAGTGGAAAGCCTGACCATATCAAGGAAAATGGGTGTATATACAATGATCAATTACCTCATCTTTCCAGGGATAACGGATAGTGACGAGGAGATAACCGCCATGATCGAATTGATAGGGAAGACCGGGGTAAACTTTCTGCATCTAAAAAATCTCTGCATTGATCCGCAGCTCTATATCGAAAAAATGCCTGCAGAAAAGGCCAAATGCGTCGGGATAAAAAAGATGATTGACATCTTAAAAGGGCAATTTCCAGATCTGGAACTGGGCTATTTCAACCAGCCGGTGAGAGAATAGTAATAAACAATCACAAATCCGTAACTACGCGCGGCACCAGATTCTTATGACACTGGCTTAAAAAATACTCATCTGTCATGCCCGCTATAAAATCTCGGACAATCCCTGCAGGGGGAGTCTGATCTCTGTATTCGTAAGACATCCCGTCCAGAAACCCCATGTAAATGTCAGATTCTTCATTTCCGTTCTCGATGTCTTTAATATATTTTTCAAACAACAGTTCAAACATCAGTCTGATCTTGTAATTCTGTTCTTTTACCTTGTAGTTTTTGTATATATTGGTTTCATTAAATTTTTTTAAATCTTTCAAGGCGTCTCCCACCCTGGCGCTGAAACATACGTAATCTTTTTCAAGGCTGTTGCTGATCAGATCCTCCACAAGGTTGTATACAATGGTGCCGTTGGTCTCACCAAGCACCTCTTTGCAACCGGCGGGTATATCTTCCCTCTTTATCAGACCCAGCCTGATCGCATCTTCAATATCCCGTCCGACATAACTTATGGTGTCGGCCATCCTGACTGTACAACCTTCAAGGGTCATAGGTCTAAGATCAACATCAGGAGAGACGGCCTTGAGGAGGATTTCACCATCAAGCTTATCGAAATCCTTGTCTCTATGGGGTCTCAGGGCCTGGGAATGGATCTCGCCATCGTGTGTCAGTATGCCGTCCAGCACCTGCAATGTCAGATTCCATCCCCTACCCTTGCGCTCGATCTCCTGCAGGAATCTGACACTTTGAATATTATGGAGAAATTTTCCAATGCCTCTATCCTCGCATAGGGACGAAAGTATCTGCTCACCGTCGTGCCCGAAGGGCGTATGCCCGATATCATGCCCAAGGGCTATGGCCTCTATGAGATCCTCATTTAGACTGAGGAGCCTTCCGACTGTCCTTGCAATCTTGGATACCAGCTGCACATGCAGGACCCTGTGGGTAATATGGTCATTCCTTATCAGATAAAAGACCTGGGTCTTGTCAATATATCGGGAATAGGCAAGGGAATGTAGTATACGGTCGGTGTCAACTGAGAACTCCTGTCTATGTCCCCTTAAAATCTCATCCTCTTCCCTTCTTCTTACGGCGTGACAGCTGAGGGTGGCTGCAGGAGAAAATCTTGATTTTTCAGCATCGTCCAGTAGTATTCTCAGATCAAGCAACGATTGTTTGTTCTTCACGGGAAAGCGTCCTCCTAGAATTTCAAACCATTAATCAGACTTTTTTCTTGCAAAATATAAGCAGGGGTGCTAATTAATTTAGGTTTTTATTTTTTAAGTCTCCTTCAACTACCTGTATTGCGTAGGGATGAGAACTAACATTTTTTATTGGATTCAAGGCAAAACGGACGTTCTTAATCCATCACTATATATCAGGGTATAGTAATATTCGCAAGGAGGCGAGTAGAATCTTGAGGCGGCCTGCTGCCTCAGGTATAGATGTTTCACCAAATCACACGTTCAGGCATTTTGCCCGGTGCCCTGCTTAAGCCCCAGGGTGCAAGACGACCTGAACGGAGGAAAAACCGAGGCTTAAGGCCGTTCACGGTCTTAAAAAAATTAGGAGGTTTTAATGTCAGTTATCAAAATGAAGCAGCTTTTGGAGGCAGGTTTTCACTTCGGACACAGAACCAGGAGATGGAATCCCAAAATGAAGCCATATATCTTCGGCTCACGCAACGGGATACACATCATTGACCTTCAAAAAACAGTCAAACTATTTGAAACGGCATACAAGTTCATAGTTAAGCTTGTCTCTGAAGGCTATTCCGTCCTTTTTGTAGGGACAAAGAGACAGAGCCGAGATGCTGTAACCGAGGAAAGCGAACGCTGCGGCATGTTTTACGTCACCAATCGCTGGCTGGGCGGCACCCTTACCAATTTCCAGACCATTCAAAAAAGCATCGGCAGGCTCAAGGAATTGGACGGAATGAAGACAGACGGCTCCATCAACCGCTATAAGAAAAAAGAAATCATGAAAATGGATAAGGAGTTGGTGAAACTTGAGAAGAACCTTGGCGGTATCAAGAATATGGATGAGTTACCGGGGGCGATATTTGTTGTGGACCCAAAGAGGGATAAGATCGCAGTCAAAGAGGCTAGGAGGTTGAAAATACCTGTTATTGCAATAGCAGACTCCAACTGTGATCCAGATGAAATTGACTTTATAATACCAGGAAATGATGATGCCATTCGATCTATCAGGCTGGTCTGTGCCAAGATAGCGGACGCCTGTATTGATGGCCACAATATATCAGAGGAAAGGCTCAGGGCAGAGAGCGAACTTGAGAAAAAGCAGGAAGATGCAACACTGGTCGCATCCGCCGCTGAGGAAAAAGAAGGAGGACCGGAGATCATTATCCTGCCTAAGAAAGGTGGCGCCGAGGAAGGTTATGAAACGGTTCAGGATGAACTTGACGACTAGGCGTCTTAAATAAATCTAATGCCATATAACGATTGAAAGCTATCAATCGCAGAAACACAAGGGAGAGTCAAATTGGAAATTTCTGCTTCATTAATAAAAGAGTTAAGGGAAAAGACAGGCGTCGGCATAATGGACTGCAAAGAGGCACTTAAGGAATCAGATGGCGACATAAACAAGGCCATTGATTACCTGAGGAAAAAAGGAATAGCCACCGCCAAGAAACGTGGAGGGAGGACGACCTCGCAGGGCCAGGTGCAGGCCTATATTCATGCGGGTGGAAAGATAGGTGTCCTTCTTGAGGTAAACTGCGAAACGGACTTTTCAGCAAAGACAGATGATTTCACCAATTTCACCAAAGATATTGCTATGCAGATAGCGGCCACAAGCCCGATTTCTATTGACAGAGAAAGTGTGCCGGAAGATGTCCTGGCCAGAGAAAAGGATATCTATGCAACGCAGGTGAGGGAATCCGGGAAGCCTGAAAAAATCATAGACAAGATTGTAGAGGGAAAACTCAAAAAATTCTTTTCAGAAGTCTGTTTACTGGAACAGCCTTTTGTAAAAAATCCGGACATCACGGTGCAGGATGTATTAAACGAAATTATCGCCAAAACCGGCGAGAATATAATAATCAGACGTTTTGTCCGTTACCAATTGGGAGACTCCGGTGAATGATATCCGGCCCATTTATAAGCGGGTATTGCTTAAGCTGAGCGGTGAGGCCCTGGCCGGGAAACAGTCTTTTGGCATAGACCCCACTGTCCTTCAGAAACTGGCTTCAGAAATTCTAATGTTACACCGGCTGGGTGTAGAAATCGGGATTGTAGTCGGCGGAGGCAATATCTTCCGGGGGCTCAAATCAGACAAATTCGGTGTAGGACGTGTTGCAGGCGACCATATGGGGATGCTTGCAACCGTCATTAATTCCATAGCCCTTGGCGAGGCGCTTAAAAGGGTGGGAATTGACTCCAGGGTTATGACCGGTCTCGACATCAACAAGGTTGCAGAGCCCTATATCAGGGAAAAGGCCATAACACACCTGTCAAATAGTCGCATCATCATATTCGGGGCCGGCACAGGAAACCCGTTTTTTACTACCGACACCGCTGCCACGCTGAGGGCATTGGAAGTAGATGCCCAGGTCCTGATGAAGGCCACAAACGTAGACGGTGTTTATGATGCAGACCCCAGGATCACGCCTTCTGCCAGGCCTTTTTCCACCCTGACCTACACGGAGGTTCTGGAAAAGGGCCTGAAGGTAATGGACTTGACTGCTGTTTCCCTGGCCATGGACGAGCAGTTGCCTATCATCGTTTTTAATATGGCGATGCCTGGCAATATCCTCAAGGCAGTTTCAGGGGAAAAGGTGGGGACACTAATCACAGGAGAATAGCAATGAAGGACGAGATTCTTGCCGAACTTAAAGATAAGATGACAAAATCCATTGCAGCCCTGCAAAAGGAATTTAACAGGATAAGGACCGGCCGGGCCTCTACCGCCCTTATTGAAGGCGTAAGGGTGGATTGCTATGACACCCAGATGCCGATAGACCAGGTGGCTTCAATCTCTGTGCCGGAAAGCCGTCTGATTGTCATCCAGCCGTGGGATGTCTCTATTATCGGCAGTATCGAAAAGGCGATTTTAAAATCAGAACTGGGGTTGACCCCGATGAATGACGGAAAAATCGTCAGGATATCCATTCCGCCGCTGACTGAGGCCAGACGCAAGGAGCTTGCAAAACTTGCAAGAAAGGTCGCAGAGGAAAACAAAATCGTCATACGTGGTCACCGCAGAGAGGCCAATGAAATGTTCAAGGAATTAAAGGCGGAAAAAGAGATATCCGAAGATGATATGCACAAGGCCCAAAATGAGGTGCAAAAGATTACAGACGATTTCATCAAAAAGGTGGACGAGATAACCGCTGAAAAGGAAAAAGAGATTATAGAATTTTAGTCACATCCCTTGGAGGTTTTCCGATCAAAAAGCCTGACAACCATTCACCGAGAAATCTGCATATGCCAGCTTACATATGACATCAATTGATCCAGCCAATCTACCAAAACACATTGCCATTATCATGGACGGTAATGGCAGGTGGGCAAAAAAAAGGCTCTTAAACCGCATCGAGGGTCACAAGAAGGGGACGGATGCGGTCAGAAATATCGTTAGGGCAAGTCGCGAGATCGGCATTGAATATCTTACCCTATATGCCTTTTCTGAAGAAAATTGGAAAAGGCCTAAGAGCGAGGTATCTGCACTTATGACCCTCTTAAAGGAATTTCTAATAAGCGAATTTTCCGAGATGCAGGAGAACGGGATAAGGCTCAATGCCATCGGAAGGACGGAAAAACTCCCTGAAGCAGTAAGAAAAACCCTATCCGAAACCATCACCAAGACCTCTTCCAACCGTGATATGGTCCTCACACTGGCACTCAGCTACGGCGGCAGGCAGGAAATCGCAGATTCCGTAAAAAGAATAGCATTCCTGATTGAAAAGGGGGACATAAGTGTCAATGAAGTAACCGAAGACCTGATATCAGGATGTCTCTACACTGCGCAAATCCCTGACCCCGACCTTCTTATAAGGACAAGCGGCGAATACCGGATAAGCAATTTCCTCCTCTGGCAGATCGCATATACGGAACTCTATATCACCCCTACATTATGGCCGGACTTCGGCAAAGACGAATACCTGGCAGCCATCGCCGACTTTCAGGGACGGGAAAGAAGATTTGGGGGGACATGAGGCCAATATGCATTTAAAGAGATGGCTTACGGGAATAATCGCCCTTCCCATTCTGATATGTATTATAGGACCGATATGCCCCAGATGGTTATTTTATGTGGTCCTTTTTGCTGCAGCCATAGTAAGCCTCATGGAATATTACAACATAACCTCTCCGGATTTGCCTAAGGCTGTGAGGTTTTCTTCCTATATTCTGTCCCTGGGCTTGTTTCTTGCGGTCCACCAGAGGCAGGTTTTACTTGAACAGGTTGTTGTACTGCTGTTCGTATTCGTTCCCATGATATATTTTATGTTCACGCGTCCCACAACCTCCGAACAATCTACTGCGGATTTGGGTAAGGCTGCAATCGGGCCTATCTATACAGCGATCCCTCTTTCTATGATTTTGCACATTGATCGCTATTATCCTGATACAGGCTATGGTTGGATCTTTTTCCTCCTTGTAGTCATTTTTGCAAACGACACCGGTGCCCTTTATTGCGGAAAATTCTTTGGAAAACATAAGCTTTATCTGGCAATAAGTCCCAATAAGACCTGGGAGGGTGCGATTGGAGGCGCAGCATGTAGTCTTATAGCGGCCACGTGGTTTTTGCGTATAACAGGTTTTCAAATAATCAATTGGAAAATCATCGCACTGGTGGTGGTCCTGTCTATTACAGGCCAGATCGGAGATCTTGTGGAGTCCATGCTAAAGAGAAACCATGGTATCAAGGATTCCGGCAGCCTACTACCCGGTCACGGTGGCATGCTTGATAGGATAGATGGCCTTTTGTTTGCAATCCCCGTGCTTTTTGCGTATATACAATTTAGTGTCTGAGCAAGAAGGATTTTCAGACACAATGTTGAATTTTTAGTTCTGAATTTTTAATTGAATACATGAGAGACAAAAGTAGTCACTTGAACTTCTTTAAGTATTTTAACTTCTTTAACCTTTGCAACTACTTCAACCTGCAATGAAAAACATCGCGGTCTTAGGCTCCACAGGCTCCATTGGCGTTAATGCCCTTAAGGTGATCAGGGCCAACCCGGAGAAATATAGCTGTATAGCGCTTGCTGCAGGATCGAATATTGAATTGCTTGCAAGACAGATAGCAGAATTTCATCCGGCGGCAGTCTCTGTGTTTGATGAAGAGCTAGCCCGCGGGCTGAAAAATATATTGTCTGATGGCGCAATACCGGATTTGTTCTTCGGGACAGAGGGTCTTATAAACGTCTCCACCTTAAGCGAGGTGGATACGGTCATATCTGCCATTACAGGGGCATCGGGTCTTCTGCCTACCTATGAGGCGATAAAGGCCGGCAAGGAAATCGCCCTTGCCAACAAGGAGACCATGGTTGCCGCAGGGGGCATAATCATGGCCGAGGCGAAAAAAAATGGGGTAAAAGTCCTTCCGGTTGACAGCGAACACAGCGCGATCTTACAGTCACTGCAAGGGCACCATGCAGAAGACGTCAGACGTGTTGTCCTGACTGCATCAGGTGGGCCTTTCAGGGATCTAAATCTTGAAGAAATGGAAAATGTGACGGCTCTTGACGCCCTTAATCACCCCAACTGGAACATGGGGAAAAAGGTGACCATTGACTCTGCCACCCTGATGAACAAGGGACTTGAAGCCATTGAAGCCAAGTGGTTTTTTAATCTCGACATGGGCAGGATCAGCATATTGATTCACCCCCAGAGCATCGTGCATTCCATGGTTGAATACAAAGACGGCTCCATCATTGCGCAACTGGCTGTTCCTGATATGATGATCCCTATTTCATATGCACTTTCATATCCCCGTCACCTGAAAAACACCCTCCCCCCCCTTGAGCTTGACAAGGTTGGAGGGCTGACGTTTAAGAAGCCTGATCTAAAAAGATTCAGGTGCCTTGGTCTTGCCCTGGAGGCTGCAGAAATAGGCGGCACCATGCCTGCCGTATTAAACGGGGCTAATGAAATCGCGGTTGAGGCTTTTTTATCCGGAAAAATAAGGTTTCTCGATATCCCTGTCCTGATCGAAAAGACAATGGAGGTCCATCACTTCCATCAATCAGACAGCATAGAAACAGTCCTTGAGGCAGACAGATGGGCCAGGAAAAAGGCCAGTGAGGTTTTAAGCAAATGGATATGATTCTAAACACCATTCATCTTGTTCAATATTACGTGCTACCCTTTGTGGTTGTCCTTGGGATAATGATATTTTTTCATGAACTCGGGCACTTTCTTGTTGCAAAATATTTCGGCATTAAGGTGCTCAAATTTGCCTTGGGCTTTGGCCCGCCAGTGGTTAGCAAGACAATCGGCGAGACAGAATACTCGATCAGATACATACCCCTTGGCGGGTTTGTAAAAATGCTGGGAGAAGACATAGAAGATCCGGACTCCCCGCCCGAGCCCCGCACACCGGAAGAAGACGCAAGGGCATTTGACAAGCAGCACCCAATAAAGAGGATGGCCGTTGTAGTGGCCGGACCTGCCTTTAATATCGTATTATCGCTGTTGATGTTCTGCGGCATATACATCATCTCCGGCAAAGATGTTATACTGCCTGAGATAGGACAGGTGACAGATGATTCCCCTGCGCAGCGGGCCGGCTTTATTAAAGGTGATCTCGTCGCCTCCATCAACGGTGTAGAGATCCGGAGCTGGACAGAGCTGAAGGACTGCGTAAAAGATAAGACAGGGATGCCCCTTTCCTTTGTAGTCAAAAGAGACGGCAAGTTCCTGGAACTGACCGTTACCCCGGAAGAGACCATTATTAAAAACGAATTCGGAGAGGATATTAAATCATCTCTTATCGGGATTGTCGCCTCCAACAACCAGGGCAAGATTGAACTTTCGCCTCTGGATGCAATAAAAGAGGGTTTCAGTGAGACTTACAGGTGGATAGAGATGACGATCCTGGTGGTCGTAAAACTGTTCCAGGGTGTGGTGTCAATCAAGACCCTGGGCGGCCCCATCCTGATAGGACAGATGACAGGAGAGCTCGCACAGCAAAATCTGAGCTATCTGCTTCCCTTCATGGCGGTGATAAGCATCAATCTGGGAATATTGAATCTATTTCCCATCCCGATCCTTGACGGCGGGCTGATCGTTTTTCTCTTACTGGAACTGGCAATCGGAAGGCCATTAAGCATCAAAAAGCGTGAACTTGCCCAGAAGGTCGGTCTGTTTCTCTTGATTCTGTTAATGGTTGTTGTCTTCTACAACGATATATCCAGGCTGATTAGATAAACAGTGACATAATGGCATCGATAATTCAAGGATTCAATGGGTAATAAGAAAAAACACTTTTCCTTTAATTTCAAAATTAAACATTAACAGTTCAAAATTCTTCCCGATGCTTCTTGCCATTAACACGTCCACTCAGCAGTTCGGCCTGGCCTTTATAAATGAGGACGGCACAGTCTCCGCAGAATATTTAATGCCCAGGGAAAAAGGCCATTTCGGCGCCTTCATGCCGGCACTTGATTTCTTGCTGAAAAAATTAAAGGTCAGTATCCATGATATTCAGGCAATTTGTGTAGCTATAGGACCCGGCAGTTTTACCGGGCTTAGGGTGGGAATCGCCGCTGCAAAGGGACTGTGCCACGCCCTTTCCATCCCCGTCATAGGCGTTTCAAGCCTGGAGGCCATGGCGTCGCAGATCCCATGTCCTGAACTCACTGTAACACCGGTTATCTATTCAAGGAAAGATGAATTTTTTCTTGCTCAGTTCCATATCGAAGAAGGCCGGGGATTAATAAGAATCATGGATGATGCAGCAGTAAGGCACAGAGATCTGGCCTCGGCCTTTGGCCGACCCTCTGTGTTTATAGGAAATGACTTTACGAGCCAGGCCTCAGTGATAAAAAACAGCCTTGGCACATTAGCGCGCCTGGCCCCGGCCCATTTCTGGAACCTTAAGGCGTCTGCTGTGGGAGCCCTGGGACTGATCCGTTTTATTGCAGGCGATTTTGATGTGTTAGAAGCACTGGAGCCAATATACCATCGGCCGGCTGATATAAGGTGAATGGTGCACGGTTTATGGTACACGGTATATGGTTTTTGGTTCAATGTTTAGTGTTCAGGGTTAAAAGTTCCCTCTTCATACTTTTTATCATCAAGCACCTCTCTTACTGTATTTGCCAGTTTCCTCAAATCCAGGGGTTTCATTATAAATGATTTGATTCCAAGCTGTTCGGCCTTTGTTTCGTCCATCAGTTCACTGTATCCCGTACAGATAATAATTTTCATATCCGGCCTGATTCTGGTGATCTCCTGTGCCAGCATATCACCGGTCATTTTCGGCATGCTGGTATCGGTGATAACCAGATCGAAGTCATGGGGCGAGGTCCTGAAAATTTCCAGGGCCTGCTCCGGGTCTGTCCTACCCTCAACCCTGTATCCCAGCCGTTCCAGCATGCCGGTAGAGATCCTGACAAGCGTCTTCTCATCATCTACAAAAATTATACTCTCTGTTCCCTTCGGGACATCTCCTATTTTTTCGGCTCCATGCCTCGGTGTTTCCTCTACAGCGGGAAACCAGATATGAAATGTAGAGCCTTTTCCAGGCTCGGTTTCAACACTTATCAACCCCTCGTGCTCCTTCACGATCCCGTGTACAACGGCAAGACCCATACCTGTGCCTTTTCCGATCTCCTTTGTGGTAAAGTATGGGTCAAAGATTCGCTCGATTGTCTCAGCATTCATCCCTGTACCGGTATCACTTACCGTAAGTCTGACGTATTTTCCAGGCTGCAACTTACCTGATTGGCGTTCAATATCTACATTTTTAATGTCCCTTTCAGGGATGGTTGAAATCCCTCGCCTTTAGGCGAAGAAAAGTTAATACATGTCGCTATGCGACGTTATCAACTGGGTGCCCATACCAAAACAGACCTCAAAGTCCACCAAATCTGGCTTCACAAATATCTGAAGCGCGGAATGGCTGGTGCGGTGGCGATACGGACTCGTGATGTTTTGCACGGACGAAATGATCCAGCAATATTTTCAAAAGCAAGAAGGGGAGCCGATTCCTGATGATAGTCGATTTGAAATCGACCCCTCATAAAACCCCTCGACTTATAGTCGAGGGTGGTTTAGTTGTGACCTCCAGCACACCACCTCGGCTCCTCATGGCATCCCTTGCGTTTGTGCATAGATTAATTATTACCTGGTTCAATTGCGTTGAGTCGGCAAGGATTGTGTAGATGTTTGTCTCAATGTTCTGGCGGAGTTCGATGGATGTTGGGATGGAGGCACGAATAAGCCTAAGGGAATCAGAAAATATCTTGTCCGGTTTTATGGCTATCCTCTTTACCTGACCGATCCTGCTGAAGCTGAGCAGTTGCTTGACCACATCCCTTCCGCGAATACTCGCCCTTTCAATCTCCTTTAGGTAATCTCTGGTTTGATTCAAACCAGGGCTATCCAGAATTGCCATCTCCGTGTTTCCCAGGATGATCGCAAGAATATTGTTGAATTCATGGGCAATGCCCCCTGCAAGTGTGCCTATTGCCTGCATCTTGTATGCCTGGCGCAACTCGCCTTCAAGCCTGGCCCTTCGCCCCTCGGAGTCGAGCCTTTCCAATTCCGATGCGGCCCGCACTCCGACAATTTTAAGCATGTTCTCGACTGCTCTGGTGTTTGTCAGGGGCCGCCTTCCAATAGCTGCAATTATCCCGATAGGCTTTCCCGTATGTGCCAGGAGTGGTACACCTACGTAGCTTTCCGCCTGCAATTCCTTAAGTATCTGATCTTTGGGGAAGGATTGCCTCGCACCGGACGGAAAGCAACAGACCTCTTTGCCGACGACATCGCCGCACGCGGTATCTTTAAGGGCGTACAGCATATTATCCTTAAATCTGCCGTCGCAATACATCGCTACATTTTTGGCGTATACTCCCTCTGCGTCGAGGCGGTAAATACTGACAAAGTCCATACTGAGATTAGAGGCCAAGTAAGGCGCAATGGATTCGAAAAACTCTCCGCCGGTGCCTGTCACGCTTCTTTGAGCCATAAATGTAAGGACATTCTCCATCTGCCTGCGTTCGGATATATCACGGACGAGCGCCATATTAGCGGCTCTTCCTTCATACTCGATAATACTGGCGGATACCTCAATATCCTTAACGGAGCCGTCTTTGCATAGTATCCTTCCCTCGTAAACCGCAGGAGGATTTTCTCCAGCAAGACGGGCCTTATGTCTCTGAGAAACGAACTCTTTATAATCGTCGGGAATAACGTCTGTGAAAGATCTTCCCATTATGTCATCAGCAGAAAAGCCTGTAATCTGACACCATGAAGGATTGACAAACTTAAACACCTCGTCTTGTACTATGACAACACCATCATAGGCGCGCTCTACAAGCTCTGCATATTTTACCTCTGACTTTTTAAGACCCTCCTCTTCGATTTGGTTCACCCGAAGATCATGTATAGCATCCTTGATATCGTTATGAGAAAGACCGTTAAGGTCCATTCGGCCCATCTCACCCGCCTTTTTCTCAGCCATCGTGTGCAGTCCCTGCCTGCTTCTGTAGTCTCCAGGGCCGGAATTTGAGTTTTTCTTAGCAGTCATTCTCAGTCTCCTTCATCTATCTGAGTTCATCCTAGCTATTTCCTCAAAAACACTAATTGCCCAATGCAGATATTCCTCTGCCCTTCAACTAATTATAATGCCTGATTACTTTGCTCATAAATGGAAAGAGTCTCACGATTAATATGCCCGGAATAGCAGGCATTATAGACCAGACGAATTTTATTTTCACTAAAAAAACAAAGGGCAAAAGACTGAAGTCAGCAGGATGAATGATAAATTCAAATAGCAGCAATCTGCTTCTCAATTCCTTCTTTATTCCTCCACAATCATCCTTCATCTTGACTGACATATTTGGTTGATATAGTGTTTGCCTCATGAAAAAAATAACCCTAATTGGACTCATTCACCCCAAGACTGCTGAAACGTGGTCGAATTACTATTACTTCCTGGTTATTAAGGGAGATAAGGCACAGGTTAAAAGCGGAATCACCTGGACCAGAATGCCAAGGTAACTGAAAATGGAATCAAATCAGCCACGCTCTGTTGTAGCCCTTGCAGTAATAGCAGCAGCACTTGGTTTCTTTGTTGACGCATACGACCTGTTGCTCTACAGCATCGTCCGCAACCAGAGCCTTGCCGGGATTGGTCTCACGGACAGCATGATACTTGATGTCGGGATAGACCTTTTAAATGCCCAGTTGGTGGGGATGCTTGCAGGAGGGGTCGCCTGGGGCGTATTAGGTGATATCTACGGCCGCAGATCAGTCCTGTTCGGCTCAATAACTTTGTACTCCATAGCAACATTTGTTAACGGCTATGCACAAGACGTTACAATATATGCCGCTTGCCGTTTTACAGCAGGATTCGGCCTGGCAGGGGAGCTGGGCGCAGGCGTAACCCTGGTATCCGAGCTGATGTCCAAGGAAAACCGTGGATACGGCACCATGATAGTAGCCGCTGTAGGGGTTCTAGGTGTTGTCACTGCATCGCTTATAGGCGACATCTTTCCCTGGCGTACCGCATATTTCATAGGAGGCGTGCTTGGCTTTATGCTGCTTTTACTCCGCCTCGGTGTGCGGGAATCAACATTGTTTAACAGTGTCAAGAACAGGCCTGTCTCACGAGGCAATTTCCCGGCATTATTCACCAGTGCCGCCAGGCTTAAAAAATACGCCTGTCTGATCCTGGTAGCCATGCCAATCTGGTATGTAATAGGAATACTGATAACGTTCTCCCCGGAGATAGGAGGATATCTGGGTCTTAACAACCCTCCGAAGGCTGGTACTGCAATAATGCTCTATTATCTCGCCCTGACCCTGGGAGATCTGACCAACGGATTTCTCAGCCAGAGATATAAAAGCCGAAAGAAAATAATAGCTGTGTTCATGGCCCTTACGGTCCTCTTCTGCGCATGCTACTTCACCATTGGGGGAAAAGGGCTAATAGTATTCTACAGCATATGTTTTCTGGTCGGATGGTCCAGCGGTTACTGGGCAGTCTTTGTGACAGTATCAGCAGAACAATTCGGCACCAATCTCAGGGCCACTGTGGCAGTTACGGCGCCTAATTTCGTCAGGGGCCTTACGACTATTCTTACCATTGCCTTCAAGACCCTGAAGTCCCACATGGGCGCTGTGCCGGGCGCAATCGTTATAGGCGCAGTCACAATCCTCTTTGCATTCCTTTCCTTAAAACTTCTCGAAGAGACTTACGGTAAGGATCTGGACTATATTGAAGATATATAGCCATTAGTTAAAAATCACTTGAACCGTTGAATTCTAGACCCCTTGAACCCTTCTTCCTCTTAGTATATTGCCTGCCTTGGGGCCGCAGTTGAACAGCATGTCAAAGGCGGATAGATTTGGTAAAAACTCCCCCCACAACTGGGGATATATTACAGGCCTGGGACTATAGAACTTCAGGCCGATTCCCTCTTTTTGAAACAATCGAGAATCAAGATATTTTTTTGCCCCTGTCTGAGCCAGAAAATCATTTGCCCCAATCCGTTTTGCAACTTCTACTGATAGCCTCGGCTCCTTTGTTTCAATGCCAAGTCCAGACAGCAGGACAAGCCTGGAGGACACCGCCATATGTTCCATCAGGTACCTGATTATCTTTACATTAAGATCTATCAGCCTTTCACTGGGCTCAAAAAAAATACCTTGCAGAAAATTGACATGATCCTCAAAATAGGGGGCATTTTTATATGCAGTCTTCAGTGCTTTAAGACATTTCTCGGCCCAGCGGCCTTCGTTGCAGATCCTTACATCACATATCCGTTGAAGACCGAGGCCCCTTTTCCAAACAGGGATAATAATCCAGAGCACCCCCTGGTCATTTTTGAAACGGTTCCTTGTAAGCCAGGTTGAACCGAGCGGGAATTGAACAGTATCCATCAGCACGAGGATATCTGAATGAAAGGCCTTTTCGAAGAAACCGCCGAAGGGTGAAAAATAAGGCTGATATGTAGATATGACCGTCACTGTTTAAACGATCGGCCGGCCTTGGCCTCTACACTCGTAATTTTGCCCGTAATCGCCCCTGACATGCCTTTTCGATAATCAAACTTAGCCTGAATGCTGATACGATCAGAGTCTTGCTGGAGAGCATGAAAACACCTTGAAAGAAGGCCGAGCAATTGATCCCAGTCGCCCTCAACTACGGTCCCCATTGGATTTGCACGATAATCCAAGCCGCTTTCGTCTACAACCGTCAGAGCCTTGGCTATATACCGGCTAAGGCTTGGGCCTTTATCCAGGGGGATAATGGAAAATTCCATCAGTGTCATCGCCATTTCTCCTCAATCGTCTTGTATCTGTCATTGAACAGATGGGTAACGCCTGATTGAATTTCGGCAGGCGCCCCCCATCTCTTAGACGGAAAATGCGGCATTGAGCTTATATTCCTTACTCAGTTCTCCACACCCTGACACCATTTCCGTCGTGGTCAATCAATGTTTTGAATTTTTTGCCCGTTTTTTCGCCATAATAGCGGGCGGCAGGGCCGACCTTGCGCTTCAGACTAAAAAGGGATTCCCCTTTCTCAGCTTGAAGTAAAACAGAATCACCTACATCCATTTCAGGCCAGGGGTATTTGTGTTTGGAATGCACTGCAGGAATTTCAACTTTCTTTTCAATCTTACCAACTTTCATAACATCTCCTCTGAATAAAATTATGTAGATTAATAAAGTCTTTTTCGTGTTTTAAGAATTGTCTGCCAGATATTGACTGAAAAATCAAGAGGATTTATTACTGTTTCGATTTTGGTCGTTTAGAAGAGGTTTAATATAAATATTTTCAAATGTAGAAGAAAGAATTTTGCATTTTCCTTGCCGTAATAAAAAGGCTGAATTTTTGTTACTGCTGAAATATTGTTAAAAGGCTTATTTAATTTTTTTACAGCACCCTATTGACATAATCGGGTTAGGATGGCGGAGAGGGTGGGATTCGAACCCACGTGCCCCGCTATTAACGGGACAAGTCGATTTCGAGTCGACCCCGTTACGACCACTTCGGTACCTCTCCGCAATCTGTTAATATGGCATCTCTCCTGCGGCCACGAAAGAAGTCCTGCATTAGCGCCCTGCATTCGTCTTCCATTACCCCTGAAATCACCTCTATCTTATGATTAAGCCGTGAGTCAGAGGCCATGTTAAAAACTGACCCGCCAGCGCCTGCCTTTGAATCAGTGGCGCCAAAGACCAGTCTGGTTATCCTGGCGTTAATGGAGGCTGCCATACACATCAGGCATGGTTCAATGGTTACCACAAGCACCGTGCCGGGCATCCGATAATTTTTTAATATAGAACCAGCGCACCTCAAGGCCAGTATCTCGGCGTGGCCGCTGGGGTCGTTGAGGGCTATGGGACGGTTGTGGGCCATGGCCAGGATTCTGCCGCTAAGGTCGGCCAAGACAGCGCCTACAGGAACCTCTCCCTCCAAAAGCCCCTTTTTTGCCTCATCTATGGCCAGCCGCATCAGATGATCAAATTCATGTCCCATATAATCAGTTGTCTGCTAAGGATCTGAAGCAAGGCACAAAAGCCCCTTGTTCTTTCGTGACCTTAATCCTTTTCTGACTTTTACCACACCATTTTTTTCTCCGTCAACCGGATTGTTCTACAATGATACAAAAGGCCTGACAGAAGTAAATCTTATCTGTCGCACTTTTATTGCTTTGTAAAACATATTGGTTTAAAAGACTTATATCTTTGTGGTTATAAAAATCTTGGTTCAGGATTCTTAATTCCGGCTTCCGGCCTCTTTTGTTTAATAGGTACGACTCATGACCCAACATGATGAATTTGTCAGCGATTATCACATCAAAAGGGAAAAGGAAAATGCCCGCAGGCTTCGACGTACCAACTGGTGGAACAGCAGGCTTGAAAAGGGTGTCTGCTATTATTGCAATGCCAAGGTCGGCAGGGATCAACTGACCATGGATCACCTTCTCCCAATAAGCCGTGGCGGAAAGAGCAAAAAGGGCAATGTGGTTGCCGCATGCAAGGAATGCAACAACAAGAAAAAATACTTGTTGCCTGTGGAATGGGATGAGTATCTCAGGGGGCTTGCAAATATTCACGGGGATAGACCGAATTCAGCCTGACAACCCAACACTGATGGTCTTGTAAAAAGTCAGAAATCACCTTTTTACTCGGTTTTAAGTTTTAGGTGTTATGTTTTAAGAGGTTAAAATAATAAGACAATTTAAACATATACCTTAACACTTAAAATCTAAAACCTGATGAATTCGACTTTTTACAAATTCATCAACACTTACCATCAACAATTAATTCCACTCTTGTCCCAACCAGCCGCGCTGATTCAACCCCTATCCCGTCGCATGCCCTGCCACGGTTGACGGCGATTTCAAGATGGTCTGAGCTGCCGATCAGGGATATCAATTCCCCCTCTTTCGCCTCAGAATAACTGCCCTTAACACCATTGATGGTTGCATCTCCCACCCTTATCAGCAGGCTTCCCCGGGTAAAAAATTTTTCAACATCCTTTTTAGGTATACTGGTCAGCAGATTTCCGAAATGATCCACCCGGATTATACTGCCTCGCAGAATATCACCTTCTTGCTCGCAAATCGGCAGGTCTAACCTTACCGGATCTGTGATCGTTTGCCCCATTTCGAGGGGACTGACACCCCGGCTGACATGTGCCGCCACAGGGGCGAATATGTCTCTTCCATGGAAGGTTCGGCTGATGCTGGAAAGAAAATATGATTCATTAGTGAGATGCATTAGTTTCACCACCTTATCTGCAAAAATAACGGGCCAGAATAGGCCATTATCAGGGCCGATCAAAAAGTGACTCCCGGTAATAACCATGATAGGTCGTCGTTCACCGCCTACCCCTGGATCCACTACCCCAAGGTGAATGGTGCCTTCAGGGAAAAACCTATAGGCATCAAAAAGGATGGATGAGGCCTGGCCGATGTCTCCTGCGCTTACATGGTGTGTGATATCAATGATGCGGGCTTCAGGATTTATTGAGAGGATAACCCCCTTCATTATTCCCACATAAGGGTCGCTCAGGCCGAAATCGGTTGTTAATGTTATGATGCCTGAAGGGTTCATTTTGGATAGTAGCAAGTTAAAAAAGTTAAAGAGTCAAAGGGTTGAAAGGCGGTTATTGCCACAGTGTCAATGGAGACGCCTTATAGCCCTTGGGAATTTTCATTGTCTCCGCTGACACAGTGGCCCTGTTAATGCTGCGCAGGCTGGCGCTGCTGTTATTTTTGCCTGATAACTCCTGATATTCAATGGGGATACGTCCCATGACGTCAGGTCCGGAAAGGCTGGGAAGTGTAATGCCCAGTTGGCTTGTCAAACCCCTGCTTTTTGCGGCAAGACGTTCATACAGGCTGAAAAGTCCGCGAATGGTGGCGGAATCTTTTTCCGTAATTTTCATATCGGCCGGATTAGCCAGACTGATATCTGCCATGTGCTTTTTTCCTTGCACGACCTTAATCTTTTGGCAATTGATGCCTGACACCTTAATAGTGCCTGCAGGTGCCAATCTAATCGGCGCTTGAGGTTCAGCCGCCTTTGCTATCTTATCAAGTGGTACATTTTCTCCCAGAATCTCCTGCCATTTTTCGCGCTGTTCCGGTGAAAGATCTGCTACCTGTTCGCCCACCACCCGTAAGATGGGCTGTATATTCTCGATCTGTTGGTTGATACGGGAAACCCCCCGCTCATCCACTGTCATCAGTGTGCGTTTTACATGGTCAATAACCACCACATGGTCCTGTTTCTTGCGGTATAGGAGATCAAGGTTCTTGTCGCCGCCCGCTGCCTTTACCATTATCTGTTCATCTTTGATTGCTACGGTCTGGGTTACACCATCTGAACCCTTAGCCCGCTTGACCAGATATTCCAGCGTGCAATCAGCGTAAGCGATTGCCTGATAAGAAAACACGGCGCAGATTGTGAAGCAAAGGCCGATGTGACGAATCCTTTTCATTTTAAAATGTGTCTCCCTGCTCAAATTGCCTTTTAAAATCCATGAATGTCTGTTTGAGGGCATCCACGGCAGAAGAAGGTGATAAAACCGGATGGTAGTACTTTTAAATGGTCAACTTAAAAACATTTATTTATAAATCTATAGATAGTTTGGACCGGATTGTAAAGGATTTTTGAGATTGCCTGTCTAAAGATGTTCAGACATATTCAGGACTTGATTTGTATCAGTTCATTTGCTATAGGCATTCATAACGAGATTTCAGCTTTTATTTATTTTATATTGATTAAGATTCGATCCTTCAACTTCAGTCTCCGGCCTTCAGCCTGCATGCCTTAGTAGTTACAGGCATTCTTAACAGGGTTGTTTTTGCATGAAACAATTTTTGTCAAAGAACCTCACCCCTCCCAGGATCTTCATCCTGAGTTTTGCCGTTGTTATCTTCGCAGGGGCTACGCTTTTGTGGTTGCCGTTTTCTGCCTCTAACCGCACAATAAGTTTCATTGACGCCCTGTTTACATCCACCTCTGCGGTATGTGTCACGGGGCTTTCGGTCCTTGACCTGAGCAAACAACTATCAATTTCGGGCCAGGTCGTCACACTTTTTCTGTTTCAGATCGGAGGGCTTGGGATTATCAGCTTTTCGGTCCTCCTTTTTGAGATAATGGGAAGACAGGTTTCCTTCAGGGAAAGGGATATTGTCCAATCCACTTTTTTGGCCAGCCCAAGCAGTGATTTCGGCCTGATACTCAAATGGGTATTTTTGCTGAGTTTTACAATAGAATTTTTTGGCGCAGTACTTTTGTTTATCAGATTTTCTTTTGATTTTCCATTGTTAAAGGCATTATATTATGCAATATATCACTCTGTGTCGGCCTTCAACAACTGCGGGTATTCTCTTTTCTCCAACAGCCTTGTTGACTATCAGGGAGACCTGATCACCAATGCAACAATAATGGTATTAATCGTGCTTGGAGGGTTGGGCTTTGTTGTTCAGCGAGAGATTATTCTGAAATTAAGGGGGCGGATTAAGCGCCTGTCGCTGCACACAAAGATAGTGCTGATCACAACTGCAATCCTTATTGTTTCAGGTGCCGTTTTTTTCTACGTCTTTGAAAGCGAAAACTGCCTTAGTGGAATTTCCACAATGGATACTATCCTGGTCTCACTGTTTCAGTCCATCACACCTCGAACATGCGGCTTCAACACAGTGGACATCGGTGCACTGACAAATGCCACTATCCTTCTGATGCTGGTGCTTATGTTTATCGGCGCGTCTCCGGGCTCAACCGGCGGGGGGATAAAAACCACAAGTTTCGCTCTTTCTTTTATAATGATTATAAACCGTTTCAAGGGCAGAGAAGATGTCGTTAATGTCTTCAACAGGAGTATCCCACAGGAAATTATCACAAGGACATTATCCATTATATTCGCCTCTTGCATTTCCGTTTTTATAATCACGGCTGTTGTATTACTTGCAGGCGAGGCAGATCATGCTCCTTTACAAAACCGTCATCTCTTTATTGAATATCTTTTTGAAACGGTCTCCGCTTTCGGTACGGTCGGGCTTTCAATGGGAGTGTCTTCTTCCCTTAATGATATACAAAAACTGGCGATCATGATTATGATGTTTGCAGGCCGGGTCGGGCCTCTTACATTGGCATTTTCCCTTTCTTTTAGTAAGAAAGGCAGGGAACTGGTATATGCAGAAGAAACAGTAATGGTCGGATAGGAGGCTGTCCGAGAATGCACTTCCCCCCAAACTCTTTGTTATGCCCGAAAAAATTATCCTCAACATATCAATCATATGCCTGCGGTAATTTTTTCAGGCATGCCTCGATTTTGGAAAAAATTGCTATTCTCGAACAGCCTCCTGGGGAGGTTTAATACACATGAAACGGGCAATAGTAATCGGCCTGGGCATATTCGGATTCAATGTTGTCAAGGAGCTTTATAACAGCGGCCTTGAGGTTATCGCAATAGACAAGAGGAAAGAGGCGGTCCAACAGGCCAGGGATGTTTCCTCCAAGGCAATTCTGGCCGATGGAACCGATAAAGAGCTTATGAACGCCATCGGGCTGAGGGAGGATGACACCGTCATTATATCATTCGGTGAGGATCTTGCCGCCAGCACCCTGATCACCCTGCATTTAAGACAGTTGAAGGTTAAAAGGATCATCGTAAAGGTGCCTGATGAAGAACACAAATTGATCCTGGAGAAGGTCGGTGCAACTGATGTTGTTATACCTGAAAAGGAGATAGCCAACAAGGTAGTAAAGAGTCTAATCTCACCAAATGTGCTCGACTTCATTCCCCTGGCGGACGGCTACATGATATGCGAAATAGCTCCGCCTGACGCCTTTATCGGAAAAAACTTCACCGACCTGCAGCTCAGAGGCAAGTATCACGTTGACGTAATAGCCATAAGGGATGTCCTGACCGACAAGATATTGATGCTGCCAAAGGCCACCTTTGTAATAAAAGACAGTGATGTCCTGGTGGTTATCGGAAAAGAAAAGGACATTGACAAGATAAAATAGGCATCATTGTCACTTTATAAGCTTCACTGTCCGGATTCAGCACCGTAAGGAATCAGTATCTTTGCTATGATCCTGCCAGTCATACCACTCTTTTAAACTTACCTTTAACCGCCCCGCATATGGGGCATCTTTCAGGGGCTGATTCCTCACTGATATATCCGCAGACCTGGCAGACATGGTATTCAACCTCACGATCGCCAAGGATGGCGTTCATGGCCTTCTTGTAAAGCTCGGCGTGCCCGGTTTCAACATCTCTTGAATGTGAGAACGCCTTTAAGGCCGCCTCTGCCCCCTCCTCGGTCGCCTCTTTTATCAGACTTGGATATTCATCGGTATTGGCCTTTATCTCATTTTCAAAAGCCGCTTCAAGATTCTCCTCTGTTGAGCCTATCTTTCCCCTCATCAGCCTCAAATATCTCTGGGCATGAACTGATTCAGCCTCAGATACCGCTCTGAACAGACGGGCAATCTGAGGAAAGCTGTCGCTTTCCGCCTTTTGAGCGAAAGCTGCGTTTCTGACAGAGGCCTTTGACTCAGCGGCGAATGCATACGCCAGATTCTTGTCTGTCTTTGTAGTCATATCTTCTCCTCCTAGAAAGGATTACCAGGATATGAAACAATCCTGTTAATCCTGTCTGATTTGTTTTCATTGGTTATCATTCCACGATCTCGCCTATAATATCGTAAGGATACGCCTCGGTAATCAACACCGGCATTATCTCCCCTATGATCCCGTTTCCCCTGTTGATCAACACCTGGCCGTCAACATCCGGGGCTATGGCGGCAGTCCTCCCGGTCAGTAGTAAATCCGTCTCTTTGCTTGGCCCCTCTATCATTACAGGAATAGTTTTTCCTATCATCTGCCGATTTAATTCAAAGGAGATCTCAGACTGTATTTTAAGTATCTCCGAGCGTCTTTCCTCTGCTTCCTTTTCATCTATATCTGCCTTAAGCCTGGCCGCGGGCGTACCTTTTTCAGGGCTGTATACAAAGACGCCCAGATGGTCAATTCGCGCCTGTTTTACGAATTCACACAATTCCATGAACATCTTTTCTGTTTCCCCGGGAAAGCCTACCATCAGGGTTGTTCTTATGCTTATCCTGCGCCTTTTTGACCTGATCCTAGCAATCAATTCAAGCGCTGTCTCTTTTTCCTCTACCCTTCCCATTGTCCTGAGGATGCCTTTGTTCACATGCTGCTGCGGCAGATCAAGATATGGGCAAATCACTTCTTCAGAATCAATGAGATCCAAGAGTCTCTCTGAAATACCCTCAGGATGACAATATAAAAGCCTGATCCACCTGATACCCCTTACGCCTACCAGTCTTTCAAGCAGGTCTTCAAGGCATACGTTTTTTTCCAGATCTCTTCCATATTGGGTAGTGTCCTGGGCAATAAGGTTTATCTCCCTTACGCCCCTAGCGACCATTTCCTCCGCCTCTACGACCAGAGACTCTATTGTTCTGCTCCTCAATGGGCCACGCAGTCCTGGTATAATGCAATAAGCGCACCTGTGAGAGCAGCCTTCGGCAATCTTCATATAAGCGGTGAAAAACGGGGTTGACTGGAGCCTTGGCACACGGTGGTCAGCAAGCAACAAAGGCCTTCCTATATGAAAAGGGCTTAAGCCTTCCTGTCTTTCCGCCGTGATAACATCGGGTATACGCAAAAATTCACCGGTCCCAACCCAGCCATCCACCTCAGGGATCTCATTGCGCAGCTTGTAGCCGTAACGTTGTACAAAGCAGCCGGCAACTATAAGCTTTTTTAGACCTCCAGTTTTTTTAAGGCCCGCGATTTCAAGGATTGTGTCTATGGATTCTTCCACGGCTGAGCGGATAAAGGCGCATGTATTTATTATTGCAACATCCGCCTTATAAATATCATCTACAATATCAAAACCATTTGATTTCAAGATACCCAGCATGTGCTCGCTGTCCACCATATTTTTGGCGCAGCCAAGACTTACGATAGATACCTTGTTATAAGTGTGTTCAATCATAAAAAGACTTCGTTACCATAAATCATAAAAATGATGCAGAGGTCCCCTGCCCTTTCCTATTTCATACCCCGCCCCTGCCAGAATTGCGCCCTTTAGATATCTCCGTGCAAAGCCGACACTGTCCTCAAGGCCATGGCCCCTGGCAAGAAATGCCGCTATGGCGGATGAAAGGGTGCAGCCGGTGCCGTGATCATTACTGGTTGCAATGCGCTTTGATTCAAATACCTTAAACCGGTCTTCGGAACTGATATACAGCAGGTCTTTGATATCATCTCCCTTAAGGTGCCCACCTTTGATCAGCACTGCCCTGGCCCCTGAGGTCGAAAGCCGTAAGGCCGCATTACGCATATCTTGCAGGTTATCTACAGGCCGCCCAACCATGACTGATGCCTCCGGGAGATTTGGGGTGATTATGGCAGAGGCCGGAATAAGAAAATCTTTTAAAACCCGGACAGCATCTTCCTCCATCAGGCACTCTCCCCTCTGGGATGCCATTACAGTGTCAAGCACGATATTTTTTACTGCGTATTTTTCCAACTGTTCGGCAACTGTTTGAATCACGGCGGCAGAATATAGCATGCCAATTTTTACAGCATCAGGTTTGATGTCACTTAATACTGCATCCATCTGATCCCTTACAAAATTAAAGGGCACAGGATGGACAGAAGCAACCCCCATGGTGTTCTGGGCGGTCAGCGCCGTTACAACCGACAGACCATAACAACCCAGGGCGGAAAAGGTCTTAAGGTCTGCCTGGATGCCTGCACCGGCGATGGTGTCGGAACCGGCGATTGTCAACACTATTTTGTACCTGGTTTTTTTCATGGCAGATAGTCCAAGTTTACATTTTGAAGTGCGTGAAATATGTTGCCCTTCACCTTTCTGTTGGAGCCGTAAAAAACCTTAAGCATATTTTTGATCTGTTCCCTTTTTGAAGACCCCGAAGTCGGGCAGCCCAGGTCGACCGCAGACCAGCCCATGGATTTCACATAACGCTCGATCAGTCCTTCATCTATCAAAAAAAGAGGCCTTATTATGGTCAACCTGCCGTCGAACAATTCCTGTACAGGTTTAATGGTGCTGATTGAGGCACTGTAAAAAACATTCAGGAAAAATGTCTCAATCAGATCATCTTTGTGGTGTCCTAGGGCCAAAAGATTGCACCCCAGTTCGGCGGCGGTGTTAAACAAGAGCTTTCTTCTAAGACGCGAACACACAAAACATGGATTCTCACGATTTTGTGATTGGTGCGCCTTTGGGCCGATATCACTTCTGATCACCCTGTAATCAAAGCCATGTTCCTTAAAAAAATCCTCCATCTGTGCGGCGGAATCAGCGCCAAAGCCTGGGTCAACATGAATGGCGGTCAGCCTGTATTTAACAGGCATTCTTCTCAACCGTTCTTTCAATAACCACAAAAGGGCCAGGCTGTCTTTGCCCCCTGATACGGCGACCAGCACATGATCACCCTCTTTGATCATGTTCCTGCCGTTGATGGCCCTTCCCATCAGGCGTCTCATCTCGTGTTTGGCAAATCCCAATTCTAGATCGTCCTCTCTCCAAAAAGCATTGTCCCGATCCTCACGATATTGGCCCCTTCCTCTATCGCAACCTTATAGGAGTCGGACATCCCCATGGAGAGATATTTCATGGTTACGCCAGGGATATTCATGGCCCTGATATCATCGAATATCTTTTTTGTCTTTCTGAAATAAGGCCTCATATTTTCAGGGTCATCTTCATATCTACCCATGGTCATAAGCCCCAGGATGTTGATGTTTTTTAGAACAGAAATCTCCTTGATCAAAGAGACTGTATCAGATGGCATAACCCCGGCCTTTTGTTCCTCTTCAGCGCTGTTGATCTCGATCAGGACAGGCATAACCTTTCCTATCTCACTGCACGCCCTGTCAATGGCGGAGGCAAGCTTTACGGAGTCCACCGTCTCAATCATATCAAAGATCTTAACCGCCTTTTTGACCTTCCTGGACTGCAGGTGGCCGATCATGTGCCACTTGGCCTTTTTTCCTATGACTGCAAAGCACTCCTCCGCCTCTCCCACATAGTTTTCGCCAATGATATTAAGCCCCGCCTCAACAGCCTCCAATATCTCTTCAGGGGAGCGCGTCTTGGCAGCCCCCTCAAGCTCCACGTCCCCTGGCAGCTCATGCAGGACCCGTTTTACATTCTGGTAAATCATAAAAGATCTCCTTCCTTCTTTACTTATGAATTTTCAATTAGTTTGTCAATAAAGTCGAATTGTTAGGGGGTGCCAAAATAGGCTTAAGCCAAAGATCATCGGCTTCAGCCGCTGACTTGATGGGCAGGGGATACTATAAGAGCCTGTCCTTATTTCCCATATTTTACCTTGCAAAATCAAAGCACATCTTTATAATTGCTTAGCATGAAACGCTCCTATGAAAAACTTCTGAAATCCTATCTGGCCACCTTTCCCTGTGTGGCCCTCATCGGTGTACGACAGTGCGGTAAGACCACCTTGCTCGAAACATTGCCTGAGGGATGGAAACACTTTGACCTGGAGCGCCGTGCCGACTTGGCTTTGGCCTCACGCGATCCAGACATGTTCTTACGACTTAACCCGCGACAGGTGGCGATTGATGAGGTGCAGGTTATGCCGGAACTTTTTCCTGCCCTTCGGGTGGCCATTGACGAACATCGCCTGGAACGGGGTAGGTTCGTCATCACCGGTTCCAGTTCACCTGAATGGAATTCACCCAACCTGGCTCACCAAAAAACCTAAGAACCAAGCACCCTTCCCCCATCTCATTCACAAAGAGGCTGTCCCCTATTTCCCATATTTTGTTATCACCAAATTCCAATGAACCTGTAAAATTGCATTGCAATATTACAAGATAGTTGTATAATTGCCCTATGAAAAATCATCTGATATCCCGATTGCTTCATGTCCCTGAGTATTCATTTTTTCTTTTCGGCCCCCGTGGCGTTGGAAAAACAACATACTTACGCCAGGTTATGCCTGACGCCATTTTTTTTGATCTCCTTGAATCAACATTATACCTGGAATTGTCTCAAAACCCGGGGCGCTTGGAGGCAATGATTCGGGCGCGCCCTAAGGATACCTGGGTAGTTATTGATGAGATTCAAAAAATCCCTGACCTTTTAGATGAGGTCCATCGCCTTATAGAAAACAAGGGCTGGAAATTCGCCCTATGTGGCTCATCAGCCAGAAAGCTTCGACGTGGCGGCGTCAACCTCTTAGCCGGACGGGCCGTTACGCGAAATCTTGACACCTTTTCTTTTGAGGAATTGGGCCAAGCCTTTGATATTGAATTCTCTCTTGAATGGGGCCTTTTACCTCTAGTTCAGATGCATCGTGATAATCCGGCGGATTTTTTGAGCGCCTATGTGGATACATACCTTAAAGAGGAAATAAAGGAGGAGGGAATCGTTCGCCAGTTACCCCCGTTTTTGCGATTTTTGAATATCGCTGGACAAATGAACGGACAAATAGTGAATGGACAGAACATTGCCCGTGACGCAGGGGTGTCACGCAGCAGTGTGGATATCTATTTTTCTATCCTGGAAGACACCCTGCTTGGCCGCTTCCTACCCACTTACAGGCCTGGTGCAAAGGTACGCGAGCAGACACATCCGAAATTTTTTTGGTTTGACCCTGGAGTTGCCAGGGCGGCAGCGGGGCTCCTTTTTGATCCGCTAGATCGAACATGGAAAGGCACAAGCCTTGAAACCTTGATATTCCACGAATTGAATGTCTACAACCACACCCAGGAAAAACATCGGGGGATATATTTCTACCGAACAGGAAGTGGAGTTGAAATAGATTTTTTAATCGAAACGAAAAAACGACAGCAGTCGTTAAATCCTCACGTTGTGTGCCTGGAAGTAAAGCTCGCGGAAAAATGGAACAGGAGATGGGAAAATCCAATGCGTTCGCTTAATGATCATCAAGGCATTGATGTAGATCGGATGATTGGCGTTTACAATGGCACAAGGGCCTATCATTATGATGGTGTAGACGTCCTTCCTGTAAAAGAATTTCTCGAACAATTGCACCACGGTCTGATTTTTTGAACCGCAAAGAAGCACAAAGAGAATATTGTTGGGCTCTTTCTGTTCCTGGAAGAAAAACGCAGGATCAGAAAAGCACCAGGCTTTGACGGGCCTATCCTACTGACTTCACTGCCGCAAGGCTTGCCATTTTTGACCATTTGGCGACGGTGTTATGTTATTAGGTTGCCAAACAAGATATGGAGAGGATCGGCCCGGCGATATGGAACTGGCCAGAGAAGACCTGCTAAAACGTGTAACATCCTGGACAAGAAAAATCGAAGCCGCAGAACCAATCACCCTTCCCACATCCCATTCACAAAGAGGCTGTCCCCCTATTTCTTTCTTTAAAAACATACCACTACTGCACCTAGGCGAGACTAGTCTACGTTGACCGATACTCTACAGGCATTTCATAAACAAAAAGTCAATCGGTGGCCCCATTTCACAGACCAACTCTAATCTACCAAAACCACTCAACTGTTACCTACAGCTCATATGGAATTTCAACAAAAAGGTGCTTTTTTGGATTAAAATCCTTGCTGTTTCTTGTGCAAAGCTTCAGGTTATGATATGCGGCGAGTGCGGCCTGAAAGGCGTCCGGGAGTTTCCAACCATGCCTCTTTCTTAATCCGGCAGCCAAGTCAGCAATATTTTTATCAATGGACAGAACATCATATTGATCTAAAAAGACGATGACTTTTTCTTTATCGTGATCCTCAACACCCACCAAAATTTCAGCCCTGGTTACAACTGAAATTGCAGTTTGATCAGGATTTAATCCCATAAGGAATTTTGTGGCCTTTGGAACATTATTTAAGTGATCGATAAGTATGACCGAGTCAAGAAGTCTATTGTGCATCAGAGCTTTCCCATTCAGAGCGAATTCGTTGCTGATATTCCAAGCCGTCTCCTTTTTGCCAGATCCCTTTCGTTTCATTGACAAGAGTTTGGTAAGTGTCTTCTGTCTCTTTTTTCTTAAGATAATATATACCTCTGCGAATTGCCTCGGCCATGGATATCTTGCGGAGCCTGCTATAAGTTTCAAGCCATGCCTTGTCCTTGTCAGAGATAGTAATTATGGTTCTTTGACTTCCCATATTGTCATCCTTTCTTGGTGGTGATATATAGCATTATATATCATTGGGGACATAAGTCAATAAGTTAATGCTGGTTGCTGGTTTATAGCTCCTGGATTCTTGTTTCCGCCTTCATCCTTCCTTCTTCTTCCTCCTGCTTCTGGTTCTATCTTCATCAACCTCTGTGATCTTCCGTTCATTCCCGTTCCGGTTAACCGCCTCTGCAAGTAAGAGCGCTTAAGCTCAAGAGTCTAGTCTTAACAAACCAGTAGGCTCCAAAGGTTATGACGCCGAATGCTTCAATGAAATAAAACATGGCAGGATAGAAATCCACAAGGCTTCGATTGATATTTTGAGGTATGCCCCCCTATTCCACATAAGCTGATTGTCTCGCAGGAACGCAATGCGACTGCTGCGGACAAAAAACAAAAGGATCTGCTCCAGGCCGGTAATATTATCGCTCTAATAAAAGAGGATCGGCCCGGCGATATGGAACTGGCCAGAGAAGACCTGGTAAAACGAGAGACATCCTGGATAAGAAAAATTGAAGCCGTTTGCAGGGAAGCGAATATCAATTTGTAGCTTCTGCTAGATGCAATTTAAGTAATCATCATGGTGAATGGAATTCACCCAACCTGACTCACCAAAAAACCTAAGAACCAGGCATTCTTCCCCCAAAAAAGTCCGTCCCCTATTTTCCATATCTGATGCTGGGTTACAGATAATGTTGAGATTAAACCTAACATGCAGGTCTAATAATTAAGGCTCCTTTGTTACTCTCGAATAGATTATCTCCCGAATTTCCGTCTCCTCAAAGTACTCGCGATCAATGGACTCCGCGAGTTCCTTCTGTGTAAACTCAAACTCCTTGCATTCGGTCATCAGGTCATTCACGTCTCTCTTCTTGCCCAAGTGCTTTTGAACTTTATGTTCAAAAAACTTCATTACCTCAATTGTGACAGGCAGGATAAATTGATATTTGTCGTTTTCGCCAGTCATTAACTCTTCATTAAATTTGTCTTCATCCCAGTGAGCTAATGCGGTTCCTTCACAACCATCCCTTTCTACTTCCATGTCTTCTAGTTCTTTGAGTTTAGCGATAGAATCGGGCTTGAATTTACCATCTGCATGATTAAACATTGTCATCCAGGTGTCCCCGCCGAAGCCCAGCACGTGGCCAATTTCGTGTGTTACCGTTGAAGCAGCTTCGATCTCATTGTATTCAAGGAGGAATTTGGTATTGAAACTAACCTTGCCGTATTCAACACCTTCTTCCTCATCCGGATAAGAGTTCCCCGCTACTGCAATGATGTTGCCGAAAAGGTCTGTAAAAGTTCCAAGCCGAATAACAATTGATTTCTTCGGCTCGACAAACCGGTTCCAGAAGTTACATGCTGTGCGTGCTGCACTCTTCAATTTCTTTTCCACATCAGTCTCAACCTTAATAATCCCAACCGCCTGTAAAAACCTGACCCATTCCTCATTTTTAACGAATTCGACCGGATACGGATGCAGATCATCAGGCTCAATCCTGTAGGTGATAATTTTCTTTGTTTGGGGTCCTTTGGAAGTTATGCTGTTTATCTTTTTCGAGCGGAAATATCTGTGTCCGAGATTGTCTTTATCGTAAGCTGAGTTAGATTCAGGATAGTATATTGCCAGACCGTAAGAACCGTAATCAGTAGTTGCTTTTTCTTTTCGATTTTCCGTGGCAAAATTTTCAATAACGGAGATGGTGATTTGATTGCAAACATCCTTGGCCATTTTACTTAAAGTGTCATTCTTTGTTTCTTTCGAGTACAAGTAAAACCAACGGAAGCAGTCCACACCATGGAGATCGGCCACGGCACCATAATTCAAGCACTTATCCCGCGCTGCCTGAATATTTTTGGTCTCTTGCCCCAATTCTGGAATGCACTTTTTGACAAACTTTGTGATCTTTTCTGCGAGTGCCTCTGACGTTTTGAGATCTATAGCAGAAAGGCATCCTTCCATATTAATTTTTTTAAGAACATCCTCATATGATTTCACGATGGTTTTGCCAAGTTCTATGGCGTCCATTTGGGGGTTTGCTGCGAGGTCCTGTAGCCATGAACCGGAAGACCAAAATCCGTGTGGCGGCTCAATATCTTCACTTGCCACCATCACATCGCACACATCCCTCATGGCATATGCGGTCTCAACCATGGCCATGCAGCAGGCATCAAACCCAATGACGTCCAATTTCTTGCCATCCAAAATCTCACCCAAGAGATCCTGGATTTCGCGGTTATACACTTCGTGTTCCGTATCTGGGTCATAGGATATAGATTTAAACTCTTGAGAGGGAGGAGGGATTGACGGTCTTGCCCTTAAGGCCCAGCCCTGTCCGTGATCCACGATCACAAGCATATTTTTATTAGCAGGGTAATTTTTTATCCCCCACTTAGCAAAGACTTGTATTCCCGCGGCGTCACCCATGTCGGTTTTACCAAAGTCCATAATTGCATTCTCTGGGATAGGTGTTAACCCCTTCTTCACATAAAAGCGCAGCGTGCTACTCCAGCCGCCGTAAATATTGGCCTTTGCATTCTTACCACGGCCAAATTCCACCAATAAGTTAATTTTGTCACTGCTCCCAACTGCCGCTATCTTTTTAAAGATATCAAATACGTCTTCCTCAGCAGTATCGTCCTTGGCATTCAAATAAAACATAATTGTCCAGTCTTGTTGCATTTCGACCTCCACGGTTATAATAATCGTTTTGGATAAAAAGCGACCAAGAAGACAGAGCAATAAGTAAGCATGATACGTGACTGATGGGCTGAAAATTCCTCTAGTTGCGCATCCTACTTCTAGTTCATTCTGCACTTGGAAGCGACTTAACTATCTGGCCATCAAAGTTCAAGCACCGGATAAGCATGCCGTCAGATGTTTTAAAAACCAATAATTCTCCAATGGGTATTATTTGCGTTACTTCTGTCAGGTTTGATTTTGAAAATTCGACCGGTTTACTAGCATCGATTTTAATTCCGCCCACTGTTTCTATATCCTTTACAAGGCCATCTCCATTAAAGGCTACTTTTACTTCATTTCCATGGACTGGAGTGGGAATCGGCGACCCTATCAGTGTACAATTCTTCATTTTAAACCCCCACCCAGGTACTGCTTTTTGTTTAGATCCGAGTACAGCTTGTCCCAACGATGCTACCTTGACCAGTTCTCCGCTAGGAAATGGTTTATTGTCAGGAATTAAAGCTGGAGTATCCGGGAATTTCACATTGATACACTTCCACCCCTCGCCATAGGTAACTATAAAATTAAATTCCATATTATCCCTAACGTTGCATAAGACATATACAAAAGTGTAGTACTTTTGCTAGGCTGCTTCTCGTAGTTTTTCTAGAAAATGTAAAAGATCGTGTTGCACAGCCT
>LT984854.1:1980421-1984313 GCA_900258555.1 uncultured Desulfobacterium sp.
TTTTCTTGTAGATAATATGAATAATATCCTTTATCCGTAGGCTCCGCAAGCATAATGTCTCTAATAATCTACACTTTTTATGCAACTATAGGGTTATCTTTCATCTTCATGTCTCCTTTCTATTGTTGTAATTTTGAATCGTCTCAGGCTAAGGCAACCATGGTTCCGGTTAACACCACCTCTTTGCTACATCATCAAGACCTCAAATATAATTCATCCAATTTCTACATACCTACCATCACCTCCTTTCCTCGATTTCAGCCTTTTCTCTGATTATCAGAATGCGAATGTGAACCTGGCCAGGATCAATCTCTCTGGAGCTATCCCAGGGTTCCCGGGGTCGGTGTCCTGAAATTTTGAGTTGTCATGAAAGAGATTTCTGGCCTCAACTGATATTAGTCCCAAGCGCCTTGGGAGGCGGTATCCCAGGGAGGCATCCATCACCCAAAATGAACTGTTTCCCGCAACCGGAACGAACGTATACAAAGAGTCTCTAAACCTTCCATCCTGGTTGATATACGTAGGCCTACACTTTAAGAAAAAACCGGAGGGGTGGAAAAGCCCTATCTCCAAGGGAACCCGATCTGTTTGTATCTTGCTCGCCAAGTATTGGTTTATCCCTTGGGGGTCAAGTTTCCACTCTTCGTACTGGTATTCCAGCTTCAAGGCCAACCATGTTGCAGGCGTCCAGCAGAGGTAAAACCTCGTCAGTGTTTGATCAAGGGGCTGGTCTATAGGAGGGATCACTATAAAATTGGGAACCTTCAAATCTCGTCGGAAAAACTCAGCACCTGCAAAAAGGCTGCCTGACAACTTTTGGTCTATCCCCACTCCATAGCATGTTGACTTCGTCGCATTCGGGTCATCAAAAAACTGGTTGAACCCGGCAACCTGGGTCGGCTCAATAGTCTGGTTTCCGATCAACATCCGCTTCAAGGCCTTGAAATAGGCAGTACGCAACGTGGTGCCCGGAAATGGATTCCATGTAAGTCCTACCTTCGGATTAGTCTGATCACGACTTCCCTCCGATCCGTCATAGAAGTCACCGCTTAGTCCTAAGGTCAGGACTGATGCTTTTATAAGCTTAAGCTGAATATAGGAATAAACGTTGGTATGCTTAGTAGTTGTTTTCTCAGTGATACGGTCCGGAGTGATGATGTAAATATCATGGGAATCTGCATTGAAGTAGCCTGCACCGGTAGTGATGTTAAACAGATCACTGTGAAACAGATACTGGGCTTCACCAGCGCGAGCATATTGATTGGAGGTCACGCCAAAAATCCCAGGAATTACTTGCAGATCATCATCTGAAGTGCCGTAGATAAAAGAGGCGATTATATCAGAATCGGGAGTGATGGCATAATGCAACCCTCCCCTCACAGATTCGGTGCAAAAGATTTCTCGCAAATCTTGAGTAAATGCTTCAGGATGAAAAAGCAATGGCAAGTAACCTAATTCTTCATCTTTATAACGATATTCCGCTTGCAGACTCAACTTGGGGGTAACACTCACCTGTGCAAAGGCATTGTAAACATTATGATCTTGGTCGTTATTCTGTCTAAACCCTTCTGACTCAGAATGATACTGACTCAGGCTGTAAGACACCTTGTTCCACACCCCGGATTGGACTATATCATCACCTAAGGTGTCATTTCCCCCCCCTACACCGCTTACTTGCAGCGCCAGGCGATTCCTTAAAAACAGCGGATTAAATTCGTTAAAGGAAAGGGTCTCCGGCCCTGCCCCTTCCAAAATTATAGGATTTGACTCTGCTAGGTAGGCAGGAACCGGGGTGACATTAAGGGGTTGCAGCAGTTGGGACTGAAGAAGCTCACTCACCCTGGCGATCTCGTGATAGGGTAAGGACGCATATGAGTCAGCCAAAAAGCGGTGTGCCGAATAATTTGAAGGATCGGCATTGACAGATTTCCAGCCTTCCACCAGGCCCAATTCCTGGAACCCCAGCTCATTGTAAACCCTGCCGAGGGCGGCGCTGCGTGCGGCAAGGTCTTCATCGAGCTGGAGGCGCGAGCGGTAGACTGCCCGGTTGTCGTTTAACTCAATGGACTTTTGCACGTCCTGTAACGCCTCTACCGGGCGGTTAATGGTCAGTTTCCGAATTCCATCATAAAACCAGGGCGTGGGGTCATTTGGGTCCAGATCTTTTGCTACACTATACTGACGCTCGGCGTGCACGTCATCTTTTTCATCAAAAAAGGCCTTGCCCAGGTAGCTTCGGATAAGGGAGTTATCAGGATCGAGGCTTGCCGCGATCTCTATTTCTCGCCGACCTTCCTCAAGGTATCCTTTGCGGATCTTGGCCAGCCCAAGGCCCAGCCTGGGAAGTGGGGCCGCCTGATCAAGGATTATGGCCTTTTCAAAGGCCGCAATGGAATCTGTTGTGTTGATCTGGGCAAGATAGGCAAAGCCAAGCACTGTCTGGGTGTGGGCAAGGTTGGGGTTCAGGGATTCAGCCTTCTGTGCGGCATCAAGGGCTTTATCTAAATCTCCACCGGACATCCAGAGCTCGGATAGCCTTGCCCAGGCAAGGGCGTTTTCAGGGGCAATGGTTGTTGCTTCCTTCACATTTTCAAGGGCCTCTTCGAGTCTGAAATGGGCCTGCAAGGCATAGGAAAGGGCGATCCTTGCAGCAGCCGAATTTGGATCATTATCTACAGCAGCCTTTGCAAGACTTAGTGCCTCATCTCTTCTGTTCCGGGCTACCGCGATAATGGACTTAAGGGCCGCGGCCCTGCTGTCCTTCGGGTCAATGCTGAAGGCATACTCAATATCCATGTTCGCCTCATCAACACGGCCCACGCTTAGCAACAGCCCTGCTCTATATGTATAAAAGCGCGGGTCATTTAAAGGCTCAGATATGCCATTAAGGCTTAAAAAGGCGTTTAATAGATCTCCAGCCGTAAAATAGAGCACAGATGCCCTTACCCTGGCCTGCCATGTCACGTCCATATTGAATTCTTCGGCACTGTAATCAATTACAGCGGGATAGTATATGGCCCAGCGCACAGCGTCCCTTGGTCTTGCCACAACATATGGCTCAGGGGCCTTACAGGCCTTTGTAATAGCAGACCGATTACTGGCAAGGCTTATGCTCCCCAAATCATTTGCCGCCAATACACGGCCCTGAAATACTGATATCAGGGTTTGATCCTTTCTGACTTCAACATAAAACTCAGTCCCCTCCACAGCGCCGTTTACAAAGGGGGTTGTAATCTTAAGGCTGCGTGGCACACGGCTGAAGAATTCTGCTGCACCCCTGATGATGTCAATAATTGAGACCCTGTCGTCTTCAACACCTGAAAATGTGACAGATGTCTTTTGATCAAGGCGCACAAGGCTTTCGTTATATAGGACAAACGCCGCCCTACCCATCTTAAGAACCCTGATCATGTCTCCTGGGCAGAAGGTATCATTTAATTTTACAGGCGCCCATCGGGTGTCATCCGCCCTGCAGACCTCAACCGCCCCTTGTACTGATACAATCTTAGCCACCCATTTTTCGCAGTTCTGGGCATACACAAGACTTAAGAATGGATTTGCAGCCAGAATACCGATGGTCAACATTAAAATAATAAGACTACATTTAATCAGTTTCATTACTCTTTACCTTTTTAAATTTTAAAGGGTTCCAGGATTAAAGTTTGTTAATAAACATTGAATATCCAATATCGAACAAGGAATTTCGAATTATGAAATTTATTAAGTCTTACTCTTTGCAGTTTTAATCATCATAACAAATATTGATATTATTAACCCGGCAACTAAAGATGCAAATCTCGTCATGCCGGACTTGGAGACTGTGTCGTAATAAAGTTTTTAGAATGCAAATTTCAAATGTTCTTTTAAAAAAATATTAGAAATTAGCTGAAAC
>LT984854.1:1985968-1988740 GCA_900258555.1 uncultured Desulfobacterium sp.
ACATTATAAACATCTTTTTATCGACTCTTCACCTTTTTCTTCTATTTTATTGTCAAAGAACAAATTGTATACTTAATTACGACACAGTCTCTTGATCAGGCATCCAGTGCTTTGGTGGATTCCGGCCTTCGCCGGAATGACGTTCTTGGTATATTTAATTGTATGTGACTTCCAATTTTTGTTTTTGGTAATGACCCGGCTGATTTGATTATTCTCACATCAAAATCTATCAAACGATCCTCAATATCATACCTTTTTCCTTCTTTCGATATTCAATATTCCTTGTTCGATATTCGATATTCAAATTATTAGCGTCCTTTGACTCAGGCACTACTTCTCCCCCATCCTCACCACTCCATCCCACATTTCTCCAGGCATATTATTTTCATACTTCTCACATAACCCCAGATAAAAACGTGATGGCCCGTCTTCTCCGTTTTCCTTCATAATATCGGAAAATATCTTTATCCCCTCTTTCCACTCTTGGCTTTTATAGGCCTTAAGCCCCAATGAAAAAAGCTTACATATCGCCATTTCCCTCTCGCCTGCTTCTTCTTCGCTACACATCAATTCATAAATCACAACAGGCCTGGATTTTCCGGAAAGGATAAATTCGCCAATCTCTCTTGTCATAAACTCATTCAGATCATTTACAACCTCTCTTGATGTCAGTATGCGTGTGCCAAGGTGCCTGTTAAGCCCCTCTATCCTTGAGGCCGTGTTGATGATATCTCCTACAGGGTTATATTCGTAACGATCCATTGCCCCGATATTGGCCACCATCATGTGACCGGTGTGAAGGCCTATTCGTGTTGGGAGTCTGGTTACGATGTTATTATTGCCCGGGCCATGCATGGCATTGTTTATAGCCAGGGCTGCAAGACAGGCCTGAACCCTGTCAGAGGCTTTCAGATGATTTGACGGCCAGACTGCGATCATGGAGTCTCCCACCACCTCTGAAACCGTGCCCTTGTATCTCTTTACAGGCTCAAAGACCGCATCAAAATATTCGTTCATCAGTTTGCCGAGGGACTGAGGGTCCAGTGTCTCTGATAATGTGGTGTAGCTCTCCATGTCAGTACACAAACAGGTGCCTTCGAATATCTCCCTGCTTGACCTGATGTCAGGCGCGCCTTTTACTAGCTGCTCCGCTACCTTTCCGGGCACATAATATCCAAGGGCCTTTCTTGCATTCTGCTTTTCCTTATATGTCTCTACATATTTCCACAGGGCTGTCCCCAGATATGCAAGGGGTGCTTGTATGAATATCGGTGTAACAATGGGAGACCACAGTCCAGATGCCTTGAACTGATAATGGGCGTTTACAACATAAAGCGCGGACATACCCACAACGCCTATTGCCCCGACAATGTTTGAAAAAAACCTGCATGAAATTCCCAGTATCAGACCCCAGATAATGACTGTAACAATATGCGCCGGTGCAGAAAAAGGCCTGGCATGTCTGTTCTCCAGAAGGTTTGCAAAGGCGGTTGCGGCGATCTCTACCCCGCTGATATCAACGCCGCTCACCTGGGAGTAGGTTGTGTAAAAGCCGTCCTTTTCTTCCGGCCTCATACGTTCAGACAGCCCCACAAACACGGCCTTATCACGGAGGTCCGGGAGAGACGCCTCATAAAAGTATGCCTCCGGCACCTGGACCAGTCTATAATATGGAATGGTGAGGATGGTGCCGGATGGGCCGTAGAAATCAAGGTAGAGACTGTCCTCAGCCCTGTACATCTCTAATATTGATCTCAGGACGGAATGGTTTTTGCCGGAGTCTGCTGATGCAAGTTCTTTTTCAAGTCCCTCAAGCACCTTGTCTGCAAGACCCGGTTCGCGCCTGAAGGTATCTCTCAGTGTCAGAATCAGGCTTTGGATCTGTTTGTCACTAATTGCGTCATTTTTTTCTTTTGGCAATGAATCGGTTAATGCTGGATCATATTTCTTTAATATTCTCAATAGATTATCATATTCTTTCAGAGCAAACACCTGGAACGTAATCACAGGAAATGTGGGGATATCCCCTGCCCCGTGTTTGAAATTCCAGTATTGGCTTATTTTAACTGGGACCTTTGGTAGCGGAAAGGGCGCCAGGGCTATGGCGGCATCGGCAATGGAAGGGATGGTCTCAATAATGCTTTCAATCTTCAATTCAGCCGTGCGGACCCCATTATGATCTGTCAGTGGAAGTATATCCCCATCAATTTGTTCGCACAGAACCACATTGCCCGCACCTCTGATGGCCTGTGCAAACAGATTGTCCATCTCAACAGTGCCCGGTTCTTTAAAAATCATGTCAAATGCAATAGCCGCAACGCCCTTTTCAACCAGGTTGTCAACCAACCTGGCATGAAGAGACCTGGGCCATTTATAGGGTTCAGGGGGCAGACCCAGACTGAGAGCAGATTCCTTGTCCAGGGTAACGATTACTACATCGGATGGGGCAGGCCTTTTCCCCCTTAATTTGAACAGGAGATCAAGGCCGGTGTCCTCTTCAAGACCACACATGAAGGGAATAAGCACGAGGCCGAATATGCCTGTCAGCAAACCGCCCACTAACGCTTTTTTTGCACGAGACATAAAATCGACCTCACATGGTTTCTAAAAGGCCGACATATAAATTGGGGGAGATGAAAAAGAAGATTACATTTTTATATATAACAAAAATTAGCCGCATCGCACATTTGTGTGGGTGCCCCCAATATGTTGTGGTCGGATTATTGTTTTTCTGACCGGAATGAGTTAGCGTAGTTTTAAGGCGATGACGCC
>LT984854.1:1990085-2003349 GCA_900258555.1 uncultured Desulfobacterium sp.
TATCCGAGAAGAAAACCAGCGGCATTCCAGGTCATCAATGCATGACCACAACATATTGGGGTCACCCACACAAATGTGCGATGCCCCAAAAATTAAGCCTCAAGGAAAGATTAAATTTATTTCATTTTCTATTTCATAATGCGGGGTTCTGTTTTCCATCCATAAAAATCTTTTACATCCTGCTGTTTAAGTAATTGAACAATTATTTAGACCAGTTGTAATTTTTTTTGCCATACTATCAGCACCATAGATGGGAGCAACAAACCTTATAAGCGCCTCTATTCAGCGAATTGAGGCATTATCACAGCCCAAGATCAATCCGTCCGAACAGTTATTGATAAATTTTCCCTGAACTTTTCCCTTTAAGTGGGGGAGACGGAAAGAGTTGCCTCCCCCACCGAGGGAAGGACCTACGAGGGATTTTTATAATACCAGACAGGTATTTTGAAGAAAACCATGTTTTTTCGAGGAAATTTCGAGGAGCTAAAATACTCATTGAAAGGCTATGAAAGGTGTGTGCTGAGAATTTGATGTCCGTTTTTCAGATCACATGCTTTTCTGATGCAGCTTTTCTCTGCGTTTCAATGATCATTTCATTTTAAGACAATTACCACCGGTTTCAACCGGTGGTAATTGTCTTTTTATTTGCCGGGATATGCCTCGGCCCTTCTATTATTCTCTCTGAAAGGGGCGAGCACTGTTTCTATGGCCTTTCCGTTTTTCATTTTTGTAGTTTCGCAATCCTCCAAAAGGAATTTTGCCGCGCGAATCTCATCTTTCTTCACACTGTGCTCCACAATGTGGTTAGCGGCCTTGATTACCGCAGTAACCGCCGTATCCACCTGGCTGCAGAGGTTATATGCCGCCCAGGCCATTTTTGGATCTGATGATTCCTGCGCCAGCGTACTCATTTTTTGAGCCAGATATTCGGCCTCTTCCGCCAGGTTAAAGGCCAGGTTGGCAGTCCCATAATCGCAGGTTACCTGGGCCTCCATTGCCTTATATGATGCTTCAGTTGACAGGGCCTTGCACCATTCAAGATTTTCTTCAAATGTTGGTTCACAAACCGCCAGGCATGGTGAAACAACCAGGAACACAAAAAGTATTCCGGACCACAAAAAACCGCACTTAATTGGTTGGAAGTAAACATGCTTATTCATAATACATCCTCCCTTAATTGCTTATTGTTGATATTTTTCGGCAAATCGCCGCTTTCAGACCATCAAAATGTATTACGTTTCACACATAAGGGAATAAACCCCTGCTTGGCATTATCCACGGTTTTGTATCCTTTGCGGAAAGCCGACCTGCTGCCTTGACCGATTTTTTATAGGTCTTTGCCTCTTTCTTCCCCGCGAAAGGAGTCGGCGGCAGCCTGGCCGGCTTGCCGCAAAGGATACAAAAACGCGCTTTAATTTTTGATATGTACCCCGATTATGCGAGAGCCTTTAAAACCTGCTTAGAATAACCTGCAACATTAAAAAGGCGCCGATCATAAGAAGGGTAAACACCCATACCAGTAACCTTTGCATATTCAGTGAAAATAATTTTTTCATGGCTGTCCTCCTGCTACATGAAGACAATTAATTTCTCCAAACTCAGCACCGACCGGCTGAGTCTGATGGCTTAAACGTTCGGATTTTCATGTAAGCAAATGTATACAACAGAATCTCTAAGCCTTGTTGACTTATCAATACTGCAATAGCAGGGCCATAAACGGCAAATTTACTTGGTTAAGATGCAACATATTGTAACCAAATAACAATTTACAACCCAAGCACATGGTACCTGTAAGGTCTGCTTATCGATAGTTGATTATTGGCCAAGTATGGAACTATTTCTGGCCAAAAAGGCTTTCTAATTTCTATCTATCCTGAATTCAGTGGCGGAAACCAGAAATCAAATTAATAAAATGTTGCCATCCGCCAAAAAATCAGTGATAATATTGATGGCTTATCACATTTCATAACTAAACCATTTCAGGCCGCGCTCGAATTGCCGTTTTGGCCACAAATAATTTTGAACCAAAACCTGGAAGGACTCCTGCTATGGAATACAGTTTCAAGATGATTCTGGATTTTTTTCAAAGTAAACATGCATGGGCACCTGGAGATTATGAATATGATGACGCGTTCTGCCGCATGCTGATGGAGTTTGCTTCAGCCGGAGAGGCTTCGATCTGGAGATTGGACCGAGAGGGATGTCTGCATATGGTTTACGGAACAAATGTAGCACCTGAAGAGCTCTCCCAGATAATACTGGGAAAAGGAGAGGGAATCAGCGGCGCTGCTGCAATGTCGCGTGAAGCCATCTCCGTTTCTGACGCAACGCTCCACCCTTCACACAACGGTCGTGTAGATAACATTCTGGGTCTTTCCACTCATGGTATGATTTCGGCCCCGATTGTTTTCAAGGATTTTGTCTACGGTGTAGTCAATATCCTCAACCCCCCCGCCAAAAGACCTTTCTCTTCCAAGTGTAAAGAATACATCTCTGCGGCGGCAACCATGTATGCATCTGCACTGGCAGCAGAAGGGGATCTGGCCGCATACGAGACAAAGAATAAAAAAAGCCCGCCTGACTCGTGTTCGGTTAAGACTATCATTGTCGGTGTCAGCTCCGCCATTCAAGAGGCGATCCATATATGCCTCAAGACAGGCAGAACCGACATGCCGGTGTTAGTCCGGGGCGAAACAGGTTCGGGAAAGGAACTGGCGGCAAGGAGAGTACACGAGGCCAGCAGGCGGGCAAACGGACCTTTTGTAGACGTCAACTGTGCGGCGCTGACAGAAACGCTTTTGGAAAGCGAGCTGTTCGGTCATGTAAAGGGCGCCTTCAGCGGCGCCACTAATGACCGACAGGGTAAATTTGTATCGGCCTCGGGAGGGACTCTTTTTCTTGATGAGATCGGAGACATGAGTCTGGCGTGCCAGGCAAAGATACTGCGTGCATTGCAGACAAAGGAGGTGGTGCCGGTCGGCTCAGACAAGCCAAAAAAATGCGATGCCCGGTTCATTGCAGCAACCAATTTTGATCTGCTGGAACAGGTCAGAAAGGGAAAGTTCCGAGAAGATCTCTATTACCGGCTATGCGGGATTGAGATCTTCATGCCGCCCCTGCGCCTCCGTCCTGAAGACATCTATCCATTGACCCTGCATTTTTTGCGTAATATTGCTGCTGAACAAAAACAGATTGATCCGTCAATGCAGACATCAAAAATTTCGCCGGACTCCATATCCATGCTGATGTCATTCCATTGGCCGGGAAATGTCAGGCAGTTGGAGCAGGCCATAAGGGCTGCAGCAGCAATCTGCGAAGGAGATGAGATACAGCGAGATGATTTTCCCTTATGGCTGCAAGAGGCCATGAAATCCAATACGAACCATCCAAAAGATGATACCCAAAAAACAATTGAAAATAAAGAGCAGGGCGCTGACGATTCTTATACAAAGGGAGACATCCTGCAGTATACAAAGGCCCTGGAAGGCACAAAGTACTCAGGGACCGGCAGGTGGAACATAACCGCTGCGGCGCGTCTGCTTAATATGCCCAGAAAGACCTTTTATTACCGCTTGAAAAAACTGCGTCTGACTCAATAGTCGTGAGCAGTCCAAGTTGAGCTATTAGCTTTTAGCCGTTAGCTGAATAATTATAATGGATTGTAGATTTTTTATGTTTTCACCCGGAGAGTGATTATTAGATTTTAAAAAACCCTATCATCATTTGGCTAATAGCTGACAGCCAACAGCTAATCGCTTTCTTTAGGTTTTGAGATAGATCAGAAATTCCCGGTTTCCCTTTGACCCTGATATCGGAGACGGGATAATCCCGATGACCTTCCAACCCTCTGTCTGAAAAAAGGCCTTAAGCCCTTCTACAACCTCCTGGTGCAGGGCCGGGTCTCTTACCACCCCGCCCTTCCCCACCTTTCCCTTCCCCACCTCAAACTGGGGCTTGATCAGTGCAATGATAAATGCGTTTTCTTTCAGCAGGAGCGATACCGCAGGGACAACAAGTCTGAGGGAAATGAATGAGACGTCAATCACAGCACCGTGTAGATCTTCACTTATGTCTTCCGGTTTCAGATATCTGATATTTGTCTTTTCCAGGACAGTCACCCTGGCATCCTGCCTTAGCCGGAAATCCAGTTGGCCGTAACCAACATCTACTGTTACAACCCCCGCTGCCCCATGCTTTAGAAGGCAGTCGGTAAAACCTCCGGTGGATGCGCCTACATCCAATATCACCTTTCCTGCCACATCAACATCAAATTGCTCCAAGGCGGCCTCAAGCTTAAGCCCCCCTCTGCTTACATATGGAGGGGCCTCCTTTACCTTAATAGAGCATGACTGGGGCACAAGCCGCCCGGCCTTGTCGGCCTGGGTGCCGTCCACCATCACATGGCCTGCCAGGATAAGTGCCCTGGCCTTTTCGCGGGTTTCAGCCAGGCCCTTCTGGACGAGTAATAGATCAAGACGGGTCTTTTGTAACGTCATGGGGGTTTTTGGGTTTTTGGGTTACTTGGGTTATTGAATTGCTTGGGCTGGTTAGCAGCACATCGCTTAAACTCAAGTGACTCAAGCAACTCAATAACCCAAAACCCTCTACAGCAGCTCCCTTGCCTTTTGCACTATGCCTTCGGCATCAAGGCCGTATTTTTCTCTGAGAAGTCCGGCTGGGCCGTGTTCGATGAATTTGTCAGGAAGACCGATCCTTCTTATGTGCACACCTTCTATCCCATTATCATTGAGCATCTCCAGAAAGGCGCTGCCAAGGCCTCCCTGTCTGATGTTTTCCTCCACAACCAGCACACGGCCAATCCTTGCCGCCATATCTGCAAGTCTCTTATCCAGGGGCTTTACAAAGCGGCAGTTTACCACTGCTACGGAACGGCCTTCTTTTTCAAGTTCTTCTGCAGCCTCAAGAGAGGGCTGGACACAATTTCCAAGGGCGATTATCAGGATTTCCCCGCCATCCTTAATCACCTCTGCCTCTCCAATGGCTATGGCCTTCAGTTCCGGATCACAGACCACACCCAGGCCGTTTCCCCTTGGGTATCTGATTGCAACCGGCCCCGGGTGCTCAAGGGCGGTGTAGATCATGTGCCTCAGCTCGTTTTCATCTTTCGGGGCCATCAGGGTGATGTTCGGCAGGCTCCTGAGATAGGTGATGTCAAAATGTCCGTGATGTGTCGGCCCGTCCTCTCCGACCAGACCCCCCCGGTCAATTGCGAATACCACAGGCAGATTCGGCATGCATACGTCGTGGACGATCTGGTCAAATGCCCGCTGCAAAAATGTGGAGTAAATGGCCACAACCGGCCTGAAGCCTTCTGTTGCCAAACCTGCGGCAAATGTCACTGCGTGCTGTTCTGCGATACCTACGTCAAGAAACCTTTCCGGATATGCCTCAGAAAAGCCGGTAAGCCCTGTCCCTTCAGGCATGGCAGCGGTGATGGCAAAGATCTTATTGTTTTTCCGGCCCAGCTCCACCATGGTCTTACCAAAGACATCGGTGTAGCTTGGAGGCGACTTGGGCTTGTGCTTCAGGGGTGTGCCCGTGGGGATCTCAAATGAGCCGACTCCGTGGAAGTGCGCAGGGTCCTTCTCAGCAGGCGGATATCCCTTTCCCTTTACTGTGAGGACATGCACCAGGACAGGGCCGTTCAGGTTTTTTGCATTTGTAAGGGCCTCTATCAACTCTTGAAGTCTATGACCCCTTATGGGGCCCATGTATTGAAACTTAAAGGCCTCGAACAACATCCCGGGTGTGAAAAACGTAATGAATGAATCCTCGCTCTTCCGTACAAGATTCAGGATATTTTCACCGACCCCTGGAAAAGACCTGATGAAATTTTCCAGATCCCTTTTAAGCCCCACAAATCTCCTGCCGGTCATCTTCCTGCTAAGAAAAGATGAAAAGGCGCCCACATTCGGGGCTATGGACATTGCATTATCGTTTAAGACCACTATTAGATCTTTTTCAGTCTCTCCTGCCTGATTGAGCCCTTCAAAGGCCATACCCGCTGTCATGGAGCCGTCGCCGATGACGGCCACCACCTTGTCTTTTTCTCCCTTAAGCGCCTTGCCGGTGGAAATGCCCAGCCCTGCGGAAATGGATGTGCTGCTATGACCGGTATCAAAGGTGTCATAGGGGCTTTCACTCCTTTTTGGAAAGCCGCTCAGGCCCCCATAGGTACGCAGTGTGTGGAATTGATCTCTTCTTCCGGTGATAAGCTTGTGTGCATATGCCTGGTGGCCCACATCCCAGATGATCTTGTCCCTTGGGGCATTAAAGACATAATGCAACGCTATTGTAAGCTCCACCACCCCCAGGCTTGGGGCAAGGTGACCGCCGGTTTTGGCCACTGTCTGTATGATTCTCTGGCGCAGCTCTTTTGCCAGAGCCTCCAATTGACCAATGGAAAGCCCATGTAGATCATCAGGGCTGTTGATATTATCCAAAAGACCGTCATTACCGCCAATAAAACTCATTTATTTCTCTCAACAATATATTCTGCGATCCGACGCAGCGGCTCGGCCCTGTCGTCAAACCCCTGAAGTGATAAGACTGCGGCCCTGCTGAGTTCCGCAGCTATTTGTCTTGATCTGTTTAAACCCACTGCCGACGGATAGGTGATTTTTCCCTTTTCCTCGTCCCCGCCGGTGCTCTTCCCCATCTCCTGACTGTCTCCCTCAATATCCAGGATATCGTCTGCAATCTGGAATGTGAGACCGATTTTTTCACCATAGCTCATAATGGCCTTTATCTGGGCAGGGCTCGCGCCTCCAAGGATTGCCCCTGAGGTGACAGAAGCCTCTATCAGAGCGCCGGTCTTGTGTTCGTGGATGAATTCAACCAGAGATGGTTCCGCATGCATTCCTTCCGATTTGATATCCGCCAACTGGCCGCCTATCATACCCTGATAACCGGCGGCCCTCGAAATTATCCCTATAACCTTCAACAGCGCCTCGGCAGAGACCTTTGATTTCGAGAAGGCTTCTGCCATCATGTTAAAGGCTTCGGTCAGCAACCCGTCTCCTGCGAGCAAGGCAACCGCCTCTCCAAACACCTTGTGGTTGGTAGGTATTCCCCTCCTCAGGTCGTCATTATCCATCACAGGCAGATCGTCGTGTATGAGCGAGTATGTGTGTATCAGCTCAAGGGCGCACGCAACGGGAAGGACATCCGTCTCATTGCCTCCCACCGCCTCTGCGCCTGCCATACAAAGTATCGGCCTCAGTCTCTTTCCCCCTGCAAGGAGACTGTATCTCATGGATTCGGTCAGATCGGACAATCGCCCATCCACGCCTGTAAAACATGACTCAAGCGCCCTGTCCACTATCTGTTTTTTATTAATGAGATATGCCTTTAAATCCATATGTTCAGACAATATCGTCACCGTCTTGCCCTTCTTCCGGTTCAAAGGGTACCTGTCTGTACTTACCGGCATCCCCGATCAGCATTGCAACCTTTTTCTCTGCTTCTTCAAGTTTATGTGTGGAGAATTTGATCAGTTTCATACCCTCTTCAAAATACTTAAGAGAGTCCTCAAGGGAAAGATCACCCCGTTCAAGATCCCTGACTATCTCCTCGAGTCGTTTCATGGCCTCTTCAAATTTTTTTTCTGCCATAGCTCCTCCTTCTTTATAACGGCTGAAGTACCCTGTCAAATCGGAATATCGGGATTGATCGGGTTTATTTGGTTACCTGGGTTTATCGGGTTCTGTGTCGGGATGCTCATATTTTTCCTCTACACTGCACCTGATCTCCCCCTCTGCCAGAAGTACCTGCACCTGATCACCCACTTCCACATCTTTAACTGCCCTGACTACCTGCATTTCAGGAAGCCTTCTTGTTATACTGTATCCCCTCCGGAGGATTGAAAACGGGCTTAGATCGGAGAGTCTTTTTTCAAGGGCAAGGACAGCTGATTTCATGGCCTGTTGACGGCCGGAGATTCCCCGAACGAGGGATGCCTGCACAAATGAAAGCCTCTGACCCATGACGGCAATGACATTTGCGGGTGAATAGGCGATAAGGGTCTGTCTGAGGGCATCCGCCCTAACGTAGCCATCCCTTACTATCCTTTGTATTATGCTAATCAGCCTCAGATGGATATCATCAACGGCCATCCATGTGTCGGCAATCCTTCTTTTGGGGTCTTTAAGTCTTGAAACCATTCCCTCCAGGTCACTGAAATGCGTATTCATCCTCAAATGCATGCCTGAAATCAGACGCGCGTTCAACTCACTAAGCCTTTCAATCAGCACTTCCTTTTCCTTCACAAGTATCTCTGCTGCGGCAGATGGGGTCGGCGCCCTCAAGTCAGCAGCCAGATCAGAGATGGTCCAGTCAATTTCGTGCCCGACAGCAGAGACCACCGGGATAGCGGATCGCCTGATGGCCAGAGCGAGTTTCTCCTGATTGAACGCCCACAGGTCTTCAAGCGATCCGCCGCCACGGGTAAGAACAATCACATCTGCCTCAAGCTCCCTGTTTACCACTTCGAGCGCCATGACCATATCATTGCATGCCTCATCTCCCTGGACCCTCACCGGCACAATTATTATCTCGATATTGGCAAATCTCCTGCGAACTACCTTTAAAAAGTCCCTTATTGCCGCACCGGTGGGGGATGTTATTACAGCGACCTTCTGAGGCAGGAAGGGTAAAGGCCTCTTTTTCGCCTGATCAAAGACGCCCTGGGCTGTGAGTTTTTTCTTCAGTTGCTCAAAGGCCAGGGCCAGGGCGCCCACTCCCATAGGCTCCATGTAATCCAGGATAATCTGGTATTCCCCCCTTGGTGCGTAAACAGAAAGCCTACCCTGCACAAGGACGTGCATCCCGTTCTCCGGTCTGAACCTGATGAGCCTCGCCTGGACACGGAACATCACCGCTTTAATCTGGGCCTTGCTGTCTTTTAAGACCATATAGTAGTGGCCTGAGGCAGGGGCGCTGAAATTTGAGATCTCACCCTCAACCCATATAAAGTCAAACCTGGCCTCAAGCGATTTCTGGATTTCGATGGTCAGGGTCGAGACACTGTAGACTTTTTGGGTCTGGCTATCTGACTGCAAGTTTTTGTCTCCTAAGTTCCTGCTTCAAAAATTAATTGCAATTCATCACGCTCTTAAAACAATTTGAAAATATAGACAAGACTATTTCATTAATCACAACAAGTCGGCATTAAATCCCTTGACCATAAGTCTCATTCTAGCCTATATTTTTTTAATTTCTTTCATGTAAATCACAAGATGCCGGTAAACAATATGGAAGTTTTCAACACATATTACCGCTCCGAAATCGGACCCATCGAGATCGTGGGGACTGAGGAAGGGATAATCTCCGTAAGCTTCATTGAACATCCCGGATCCCCTATAATTGATGTCCCTGAGTGCATCAGGCAGTGCGTCAGCCAGCTCGATCAATATTTCCTGGGAAAACGGCTCGAATTTGACCTGCGGCTCTTAATGCATGGCACAGATTTTCAGAAGAAGGTATGGGAGGCCCTCTTTACAATCCCCTATGGCCAAACCAGGTCATATGGTGAAATAGCAAAGATGACAGGGCGAAATAAGGCCTTCAGGGCTGTTGGAAATGCCAATAATAAGAACAAAATCGCGATAATCATCCCTTGTCATCGGGTAATAGGCAGTAACGGGAAACTGATCGGTTATGCAGCAGGTCTGTGGAGAAAACAGTGGCTTCTCGAACACGAAAAGAGAGTTATGCTTAAAAAAGGAATCAGCTCTTAGCATCTTAGCTAAAGGAATTCAACAGATTAAGCTAAACAGCTGACAGCTGATAGCTAACAGCCTTGTCACATCTGCCTGGTCTTGCGCAGCATGCGTACCAATTCCGCGTTTTCAGTATGGCCGGTCATGTTCGCAGTGATTTTTGCCTTTATGGGATGCCCCAGCAGGTAAAGATCGCCCAGCATATCCAGGATCTTGTGTCTGACAAATTCATCCGGGAATCTCAAATCCGTGTTGATGATCTTTTCATCGTCTATCAGTATAAAATTGCTTAAACGGCCACCGCTTGCAAGGCCCTGCTGCTCCAACGCCTCAATGTCTTTGACAAACCCGAATGTCCTTGCAGGCGCTATCTCCTTTTTAAAGGCCTCCACGCTGTCGAGCTTGAATGTATATTCCTGCCTGCCCACAGGCTTTGGATATTGCAGGATATAATGTATGATCAGGTGATCTGCCGGCTCAACAGTAATGAACTTGTTCTTCTTTTTTATCTTACCCAGGACAAGCTTTTCCTCTATGACGAATTCTTCCAGCAGCTCATCCTGATCTTCAATACCTGCGTCTTCGATAAACCGACAGAAATCCAGGGCTGAGCCGTCCATTATAGGGACCTCGTTGTTTATTTTTATCAGCAGATTGTTAATCCCATACGCGTGCAATGTCGCAAGTAGATGTTCTACAGTGTAGGCAACCGTGTTCGCATTCTTAAGGCATGTTGCATAATTCGTGGATTGAACATAATCAATATCAGCAGGTATTGAATCGCCGCTTGATATATTTCCGAAAACTATACCGCTGCCCGGAGGAAGAGGAGTGAGGATAAGGCCTGTCTTGTCTCCTGAATGAAGACCCGTGCCGCCAAGGACAATGCTCCTCTTGATTGTCCTCTGGAACCTTTTCTCAGACCTCCTTTTGCCAGTAAGAATAATATGGTATTCCTTAATATACTTTTTGAGAATATCTTCTTTGATATCCAATTTCTTAGCGGTTATTTTTATGTCTTTATTGTTCTTTCTCAGGAAATAGAGCAGGTAATTTTTCCTCCAGGCCGCCTCTGACTCGTGCATACTATCATATCGTTCATAGTACCTGGATATGCCGTACTGCATATCATCACGCACAGAAATAGGTATATCGAGTGAGGAGATATTCCTTGTCGGAACCGATACAACAATCTTTTCCACTAAGTTCTTCAACTCCTTAATATTCCCAGGCCAGTCGTAATTGACCAGGATTTCAAGGGCGTCATCTTCAATATTCTTTTCCCTGAGCCCGTAATCTTTGCAGAAATATGAAACAAACATATTTAACAACAAAGGTATATCCTCTCTCCTGTCACGGAGTGAGGGCATCACCAATTGAAACGGAAAACTATCAATAAGTCCCTTATACAGGACACCGTCCTCTATACCTCTTTCCGCAGAAATACCCAAGGAGGCGATAATTCTGGTGTTAACACCCTTGAGTTCCCGGTTTGATATAATTGCAGCAAGCCTTTCCTGAGTATTCAGCGCCATGGCCTCGATTGCGCCAAGGAAAACAGTGCTATCCTTTGCGCTGTAGAATATGCTTTTTTTGCCGCATTTTTGATCCTTTGCCTTTTGAACTCCAAACAGCATCTCTTCCAGTTTTTGAGGAGAATAGAATGCACAGTTGATCTTAATCAACCGCTGGGATCTCCTCTTTGAGGTCGCATGTATCAGACGGCAGACAAATTCCTTTCCTGTACCGGATTGCCCCATCAGGAGGATATCATCGTCGCGGACAGCGACTTTTGGTATGATCTTTTTTATCTTGACGATACCCTGATCATTGCCGGTAAGAGCAAGTTTGCCCTCTTCCACGAGAACCGATTCATCTGCATGGCTGCTGACGGCAGTGGACTGATGCCTGCTTGTGATCTGGTTTATGGTGTTAAACACGGAATCAAGGGAAAACGGCTTTTCAAGAAAATCAAACGCCCCATCCTTAATAGCCTGGACAGCAGTATTGACAGATCCGTGACCCGTCATCATCACGACCTCAATAGTGGAATTGAAGTCCTTGATCGCCTTAAGGAGCGTCAATCCGTCCATCCCGGGAAGCCATATATCAAGAAAAACCATGTCAATGGATTGAGACTTGATTATCTCCATTGCCTTTATTCCATCAGAGGAATTAAGAACAATGTATCCCTCATCCTCCAGACTGCCCTTTAGGGCATCGATAATAGAGTCCTCGTCATCAACAACCAGGATTACGGGTGGTTTCATAGCAAAAATCCTTTCTAATTGGTCTGGGGGCCGGACCTTTACCAGTAGCAAGCCGGATTCCTCCAGCTTTTTGCAGATGGTAGTTTAGTCTTTGGTATAAATCAAGTCTTGAGAGGATCCTGCCGGGCTTGACCCGGTGGGGCTAATCTGATATGAGGAAAAACATTGGGCGATTAGCTCAGTTGGATAGAGCGTTGGTCTCCGGAACCAGAGGTCGTGGGTTCAAATCCCGCATCGCCCACCATTAAGATTTAATCTTATGAAGAGACGGATAAAAATCACCATCCCCGAACAGCCGCCCAGGCATAATGAAATTTTGTATGAAAACGGCCAGATTTATTAACTCCCCCCTCCCATGAAAACACTGCCCATAGGAGAAAGAGCTATGCATAAAAAGAAAGACAGGGACATCGAGAAGGACTATCCCATTAATGAATTTATCTCCAAGCTTCGACGTCTGGCGGATGCCCTGGAAAAAGGTGAGAAGTTTGAGATCCAAATCGCCGGAGAGCGAATACATGTCCCAACGCGGGCAAAATTCAACATTGAACACGAGAGGGATGGAAGCGATGAGGAAATAGAGTTTCAAATAAAATGGACCAACGAATAGACCCATGACCTTATGCCCTTTACTTACCATGCGGTACATCCAGCATTCTGAATTGGAGGATTTATAAATGCCTGTTACGTATTTCGAAGACTTTGTTCTCAACCAAAAGACAACCGGCGGCGAGTATGTTGTAGAAAAGGATGAAATAATGGGATTCGCAAGAAAGTGGGACCCCCAGCCGTATCACATAGACGAGACAAAGGCCAGGGCCACGGTTCATGGTGGCGTTATAGCGTCTGCAACCCATACACTGGCCATTAGTTTTCTGCTGCGTCATCAAATCGAGAGCGATATTGCCGACATCGCAGGACTTGAGCTCGATCAAATGCAATTTCCAAACGCCGTCCGCCCGGGCGACAGGCTCTCTGTCTCCATAGAATATGTAGACAGAAGAGAGTCGCGAAAAAGTCCGGACAGAGGAATAGTCACCAGGGTGATTGAGGTTAAAAATCAAAATGATGCGACTGTCTGCAGGTATAAGGATACATTCCTTGCCCATAAGCGACCGCGCTGAATACAAGCAGGGGAATCCTACCGGGTAGGCCCTAATATTAATGTCCCTTTCAGGGATGGTTGAAATCCCTCGCCTTTAGGCGAAGAAAAGTTAATACATGTCGCTATGCGACGTTATCAACTGGGTGCCC
>LT984854.1:2005299-2075731 GCA_900258555.1 uncultured Desulfobacterium sp.
AGCAATATTTTCAAAAGCAAGAAGGGGAGCCGATTCCTGATGATAGTCGATTTGAAATCGACCCCTCATAAAACCCCTCGACTTATAGTCGAGGGTGGTTTAGTTATTCTTTGCAGGTAGCCTTGCATCTGTAAGACTACCTGCAATTTTTCTCCCCCATACGGGACCTCGCTATGAAAATTGCCTACCTGGATTGTTTCTCAGGCATCAGCGGCGACATGTTCATTGCCTGTCTGTTGGACGCAGGGCTCTCATTTGATGAACTGTCAAAGCGCCTTCATAGCCTGCCCCTGGATGGTTATCAGATTGAAACGGTGCGACAGTCACGAGGTCATATCTTTGGCACACAATTTACCGTTAACCTCTCAAGTAACCAAAAGACACCAAGGGGTCTTTCGGCAATCAAAGAGATCATAAACAAAGCAGACCTTAACCTGAACACAAGGGAAAAGGCGATCGAGATATTCGATCTGATTGCCGGTGTTGAAGGAAAAATCCACAATCTGGCCCCGGAAGATGTCCACTTTCACGAGGTCGGCGCAGTTGATTCCATAATTGATATTGTGGGGGCCGTCATCGGCATTGAGGCATTGGGCATAAAATCCATTTATGCCTCTCACATACCGGTAGGTTCGGGTTTTGTTAAGACCGCCCACGGGGTCATTCCCGTGCCTGCCCCAGCAACAATCGAACTCTTAAAAGGAATCCCTGTATTTGATCCGGGCATCAGGCACGAGATGGTAACACCGACCGGTGCAGCCCTTCTGAAGTGCCTGTGTTCGTCTTTCGGACCAATGCCCCCTATGATCGTAAAAGACGTTGGATATGGGGCAGGAAAAAGGGATATCGAGGAATGCCCGAACCTGCTGAGGGTGCTGATTGGAGAGGAGAATCCAGATCCTGCGGTGGAAACCGTTGTCCTGCTTGAGACAAACCTTGATGATATGAGCCCTGAATGGATGGGCTTTTTGATGGAGAGGCTGCTGGCATCAGGCGCGCTTGATGTGGCCTTTTTTCCGGTCCACATGAAAAAGAACCGTCCGGCCACTCAGATACAGGTCATTGCCAAACCCGATCAGAAAGAGGCCTTATTGGAAATCCTGTTTAAGGAAAGCACCACCCTTGGCATCCGTTTCTCATACAGCCAAAGGCGCGTACTTGAACGGGCCCAGGCGGAAGTCGAAAGCCCCTGGGGAAAGGTCAAGGTAAAAAAGGTAATCGGCAGGGATGGCTCGTTCAGTTTACAGCCGGAATATGAATCCTGTCGCGAGATCGCCCTTAAACAGAATGTGCCGCTTAAAGATGTTTACTACTGGGTATTGAGGTTAAACCAATACACTTGATGTCAAATGTCAAATCTGATAGCTTGCCTTATAGTCATGTGTTCAGAAAAGCCGGCCCTTTCGGAAAAGCGGCCATTATTCTGTCTACATGGTTCGGCATCGGACTTTTTCCGGCTGCATCCGGCACCGTAGGCTCTGTTGCAGCCTTGCCATTCATACTCTTTTTGAACATGCTTGAGTTATGGCAGAGGGTGCTGACAATTGCGATTTTCATTGCAATCTCGGTCTGGTCTTCAGGGCTCACCCAGAAACTTTTAGAAAGAAATGATCCGTCAGAGGTTGTAATTGATGAGGTTTCAGGTTTTTCCCTTGCAATGTTTATAGCCCCTTTTTCCCCTGCATCACTTGTCGTGTGTTTTTTCCTCTTCAGGATCTTCGACATCATAAAGCCTTATCCTATCAAAGACCTTGAGAGGCTGAAAGGCGGCATGGGGATTGTGATGGATGACCTGCTTGCAGGTATTTTTGCAGGGACAGCAACATGGGGGATCTTCCGGCTATATAATAACCTTTTCGCATCTTAACAGTGTAAATATGTACGGAGAAATAATAACAATAGGCGATGAGCTTATATCCGGAAGGACGCTGGATCTCAATGCCCGGTATGCGGCAGGCAGACTCACAGCTTCCGGACTTCGTGTAAGCCGGATAACATCTGTTGGTGACGATCGTATCATGGTCTCCAGGACCCTTTCAAAGGCCCTGGAATCCTCTAGATTTGTCATTATCACCGGCGGGCTCGGGCCAACAGATGATGACATGACAAACGAGATTGTGGCGGCGGCATTAAACAGGTCTCTCTGTCTTGACCGTCAGATGCTGGACAGGATAAAGAGACATATTGAGGCCAAGGGAATCGAGTTGACTCCTTCCATTGAAAAAATGGCCTGGCTGCCTGAAGGATCAAGGATCATCAATCCCGATGGGGCCATGTGCGGATGCTGTATAATCGAACAGGGCGTTCGACTCTATTTTCTTCCCGGCATCCCGGACCAGATGCGCATGTTACTTGATAATTTTGTCCTGCCCGAAATCTTAAGCCTCTATGAAGCTGTCCCCTCTGTCGGACAGAATATCCTGAAACTTTATGGCGTCAAGGAGCATCAGATTGCGGAAACCATTAAGGCTATACGTAGCGAGACCGGTGATGTGGTTTTGGGGTTCTACCCCCATTTTCCGGAAAACCACATCACACTGAGTCTGAGCGGTGCGGATGAGCCTGCGGTTGTCAGCGAAATCCAGCGTGTGGAAAACCTGATCAGGCGGCTTCTTGACCCTTTCATATTTGCCTCAGGCAATCAGGACATGGAAGAGGCTATTGGCAGGCAATTGATTGATAAATCCCTGACGATCTCAGTGGCGGAATCCTGCACAGGAGGGCTTATCGGCCACCGCCTGACCAATGTTCCCGGCAGTTCGGCATATTTCAAAGGCGGCGTGGTCACATACAGCAACCAGTCAAAGATGGATCTGATTGATGTCAAAGAGGAGACCCTTGAGACCTATGGGGCTGTCAGTGATCAGACTGTGCGCGAAATGGCGCAGGGTCTAAGAAAATACTTTAACACAGACTTGACCCTTGCCGTCACCGGAATTGCCGGCCCTGATGGAGGAGGGCCTGAAAAACCCGTGGGCACTGTCTATATAGGTCTATCGGCGGGTAATCAAATATTTTCCGAAAGATACCGCTTCTGGGGAGACCGAGGCCAGATAAAACTGGAGATATCAACAATGGCCCTCGACTGGGTCAGAAGGTATATCAATGGAGATCCGTTCATTCCTGGCGTTTGAGTTGCCTGAACAGATAAAAAAGATACTCTCCGGTGTCCTGACGGACATGAGGCAGGCACCCACGGATATCAAATGGGTAAGGCCTGAGAATATACATCTTACCGTGATCTTCTTGGGCAATATGGAGGTGAAGCTGATCGAAGACATGGGAGGAATTGTAAAGGGCGTATGTAGCAGGTTCCTGCCATTTAGCATGTCACTTAAGTCGGCAGGGGTATTTTCAAGCAGGCGAAATCCCAGGGTCCTGTGGATCGGACTTGTGGGCGACATTGACAGGATGGGGGAATTCAGAGACACACTCCAGAGGGATCTCAGTCCATTCGGGATAAAAGAGGAAAAGCGGCGGTTCAGCCCCCACCTCACCCTTGGCAGATTCAAAAAGGGGTCTAAATCGGGTGTTCAACTTGATGATCTTCTGTTAAAATACGCGGGCCTCGAAAGCCCCTTGGTTACGCTTAATGAGCTGGTGCTTTTCAAGAGTGAACTAACGCCGAAAGGCGCAATATATTCAAGACTGGATGCGTGGCCCCTGGTTGGGGATACTAAAACTCTTACCAAAAAGGAGACTTAAAAATTATGGATAGAGACACTGCCGTAGCACAGGCCATTTCTCAGATCGAAAAACAATTCGGTCGCGGGTCCATTATGAAAATGGGGGATCATCCTGCCATTGATATACCCGTGATCCCAACAGGATCAATATCATTGGATCTGGCACTTGGAACCGGCGGTGTCCCTCGGGGGAGGATCATTGAGATATTCGGGCCGGAATCATCCGGAAAGACTACCCTTGCGCTCCATATAGCGGCAGAAGCACAGTCAAGGGGCGGAATGGTCGCATTTGTTGACGCGGAACACGCCCTTGATGTGGCATATGCAAAAAAGCTGGGTGTCAATGTGGATGAACTCCTGGTCTCCCAGCCGGACACGGGCGAGCAGGCCCTTGATATAGCGGAGATACTTACCAGAAGCGGCGCCATTGATGTCCTTATTATAGACTCTGTCGCCGCCCTTACCCCAAGGGCTGAGATAGAAGGGGAGATGGGCGATCAACACATGGGACTCCAGGCCAGGTTAATGTCTCAGGCCCTTAGGAAACTGACGGCAATTGTCCATAAGTCCATGTGTTGTGTGATCTTCATCAACCAGATGAGGATGAAAATCGGTGTCATGTTCGGAAACCCCGAGACAACCACTGGTGGGAACGCCCTGAAGTTTTACGCCACCCAGAGACTTGACATCAGGCGTATAAGCTCCATTAAAGAAGGTGAGGAAACCATTGGAAGCAGGACACGGGTAAAGATCGTAAAAAACAAGATAGCCCCTCCCTTCAGACAGGCCGAATTCGATATCATATACGGAACGGGAATTTCCAAGGAAGGGGATATGCTTGATCTGGCCACCTCCATGGGAATCGTTCAAAAAAGCGGGGCATGGTATTCCTTTGGCGATGAGAGGATCGGGCAGGGGAGACAAAATGTAATACAGTTTTTGCTGGAACATAAGGATATCAAAGACAGGATCAGTAATCTTGTGATGGAAAAATCAGGACTCCTGAAGCCGAAAGAGGAAGTCAAAGAAGAGACAAGCACAGACAGCACTCAGGAAAAGAGGCCCAAAAAATAGATTTACATACAGACATGGCGTTGACCGACCAATTAAACATTCAGGCAATGATATGGATTCAAGAGAAATAAGATACAACTTTTTGGACTACTTCAAAAAACAAGGCCACGAGATTGTGGCCAGCTCTTCCCTTATTCCAAAAGACGACCCCACCCTTTTATTCACCAATGCAGGCATGGTCCAGTTCAAGGGCCTTTTTCTGGGAGAAGAAAAGAGGGGTTACGCAAGGGCAGCCTCTTCACAGAAGTGTGTGCGCGCAGGCGGAAAACACAATGACCTTGAAAACGTAGGCTACACGGCAAGACACCATACCTTTTTTGAGATGCTGGGGAATTTTTCATTCGGCGACTATTTCAAGGAAGAGGCGATCACATGGGCATGGGAATTGCTGACAGTTGGATACAAGCTGCCGGATCAGCGTTTATATGTATCTGTTTATAAAGACGATGATGAGGCATACAGGATATGGCAGGACAGGATCGGCCTCCCCCAGGACAGGATTATCCGTCTGGGCGACAAAGACAATTTCTGGGCAATGGGCGATACAGGCCCATGTGGTCCCTGCTCTGAGATACTGATTGACCAGGGTCCATCCGTTGGATGCGGTAGACCTGACTGCGCCCCAGGATGCGATTGTGACAGATATCTTGAAATATGGAACCTGGTATTTACGCAATTTGATCGGGCCCCTGATGGGAAACTGGTCCCTCTTCCAAGGCCCAATATTGACACCGGCATGGGCCTTGAAAGACTCGCCGCGGTCGTTCAAGGTAAGACATCAAACTACGACTCAGACATCTTCAGGCGTTTAATATCCGGGATAGAAGAAGTCTCAGGGAAAAAATACGGCCAGGAGAAGAAAAGCAATGTAGCCTTCAGGGTCATAGCCGACCATGCCCGTTCAACCGCATTTCTTATTGGAGATGGGATCATGCCTTCAAACGAAGGCAGGGGCTATGTACTGAGGCGTATTATCAGAAGAGCCATTCGATTTGGTCATGTACTGGGCCTTACCAATTCATTCCTCCGATCCATGTGTACCAAGGTAATTGAGACAATGGGTCAGGACTACAATGAACTGTTTCAGTCACAGGGCCTAATCGAGGGAGTTGTGGAAAATGAGGAAAGGCGATTTGCCGATACGCTCCATTTCAGCATAAAGGTCCTTGATGAAGAAATAGCCAGGATCAAATCAAGAGGCGACAATCAGATACCGGGCGAAATGGTCTTTAAATTATACGACACCTATGGGTTGCCGGCGGATATTGTAGAGGATATTGCACGAGACGAACGTCTTGGCGTTGATATGGACGGCTACAATGACTCCATGTCCAGACAGAAAAGCATGTCACAGGAATCCTGGAAGGGAAGCGGCGAAAAAGAGATTCCGGAGATCTATCGCAATCTGATCTCCAAAGGCATTACCACCACTTTTATCGGATATGATTCCGAGGTCGCTGATGCCAGGGCAATAGCAGTGCTCTCCCATGGGACCGCTTCTGTGTCAGCCAATGACAGCTATCAGGCAGAGGTTGTGCTTGATAAAACCCCATTTTACGGGGAGGCCGGCGGACAGGTCGGGGATATCGGTGTGCTTGAAAATGAAGGCACGGTCTTTGAGGTCATTGGCACGGCAAGGATAGGTCACGGTCTGGTTGTCCACAGAGGCCACATAGTCCGTGGAAGCCTCTCTGAAGGTGACAGGCTGAAAGCTAAAGTAAATATTTCAAATAGGAAAGCAACCGCTTGTAACCATTCAGCAACTCATCTTCTTCATAAGGCACTCAGGGATATATTGGGGGAGCACGTAAAACAGGCCGGATCCCTGGTTACGGCCTCAAGGCTCCGCTTTGATTTCAGCCACTTTACACAAGTGTCATCTGAAAAGCTGACCGAGGTGGAAAGGCAGGTAAACGCCTACATCCGTAACAATATGCCCATCTGCACAGAAGAGATGACCAAGGATGACGCCATGAAGACCGGCGCAATGGCCATTTTCGAAGAAAGATACGGCGATACGGTAAGGGTGGTTAACATCGGCGACGGTATAAGCATGGAACTGTGCGGGGGCACCCACACAGCACGCACAGGAGACATCGGCCTATTCAGGATAGTAAGTGAGAGCGCTGTTGCGGCAAATGTTCGAAGGATAGAGGCACTTACCGGAGATGAGGCCCTAAGCTACGACCAAAGGCTTGACAATGAGCTGAAATTTGCTTCATCCCTTCTTAAGACCAGTCAGGATAAGGTGACCGAGAGGATTGAACGGATTCTGGCGGAGAGTAAGGAAAAGGACAAAGAGATCGAAGTCTTGAAGGCAAAATTGCTTTCAAATAAATCAGACGATTTTCTCTCCGGCATAAGGGAGATTGGCGGGGTCAAGGTATTAGCCGCAAAAATTGATGCTGACTCACAAAAAGAACTCCGCGACTCAGCAGACAAGATCAAAGACCGTCTTGGATCAGGCATCATCGTCCTGGGCTCAGAAAAGGACGGAAAGGCGATGTTGATCTGCATGGTGACAAAAGACCTGATAAAAAGATTCCAGGCAGGGAAGATTATCTCACGCTTGTCGGAAATAGTCGGTGGGAAAGGCGGAGGAAGGCCTGATATGGCACAAGGCGGGGGGGCTGATCCGGCAAAACTTGCCGCCGCCCTTGACGAGCTTTATGTGCTGATGGGAAAGGCAGAAGGCTGATAATTAACCGGCCTTTTTTTGAGCAAGGATCTCCTTGCATTTGTTCAGATATTCCAAGGCAACATGGTATTGACCAAGGTCCGGGTAGTTTTCCAATACAAACCGGTACCTGGCCATAGCTGCTTCGTATTCCTTATTTTTGAAATAGAAATGTCCTACATATATTTCGTGTTCCGCCAGGGCCATGTAGCATTCCCTCATCTTCCAGTGAGCCAGGTCGGCATATTCTGATTGGGGATAATTTTTTGTCAAACGCTCAAATTCTTCCCTGGCAAGATAGGTATGTGATTGATCTCGATCGGTTGTGCGCACCTGATTAAATTGACACAACCCCTTTTGATAAATGACATAAGGGATATTGACGTTTTTGGGGTGAAGCCTCTGAAATTCATTATAGGCATTAAAGGCTTCATCGTATTTTTCTCTACGATAATAGGCGTCTGCCAGTTTTAGCGCTGCATCAATACAATGTTTGCTGTATGGGTATCTGTCTATAATCATCTGAAATGAGTCTATGGCACCCTGATAGTATCCCTTTTCAAAATAATTGTTACCTTCTTCCATAAGTTCATCAGCCGACTTCTCAGGCGGCTTTGTAGTAGCGCACCCCCAGCAAAACAAGACCGTAAAAACAAAAATGGGCGCAAACAATTGAACAAAAGTGCGATTTCTCATTGACTCACCTATACAGCATGATGGCGATGGAATTATTTAACCTATTTCAACTTTTATTATTTTAGCTTATCTCTTACCGCTTTCCAATCCTTCAATATACCTCTCCGCTGCAAATGCGGCTGTTGCGCCATCCCCTACTGCAGTGGATACCTGTCTGAGAAGCTTTGATCTGATGTCCCCCGCGGCAAATACCCCAGTCACAGACGTCTCCATATTATCATTGGTAACAATAAAGCCCTGTTCGTCCAATTTGAGTTGACCCTTAACAAGTTCGTTACTGGGGCTGTAACCTATAAAGACAAATACACCTTCAACAGGGAGAAATGATCCTTTTCCGGTTTTTACATTCTTCAGATCAATCCCTTCCACGCCGTTATTTCCTTTGATCCGCGTTGGGACAGTATCCCAGATAATATTGATCTTTCCAGAGCTGAGTGCCCGTTCCCTTAAAAGCCGTGTCGCTCTGAGTTCGTCCCTGCGGTGGACGAGATGGACCTTGCTGACAAATTTGGTGAGAAAAAGCGCCTCTTCAACAGCGGTATCACCTCCGCCTATTATTGCAACCTCCTGGTCTCTGAAAAACGGGCCATCGCAGGTGGCGCAGTAGGAAACGCCCCTTCCGGTCAGAAGCTCCTCACCCTCGATCCCGATCTTGCGAGGTGTAGCTCCGCAGGCAAGTATTATGGCCTTGGCATCCAATTTCCCATTATTGGTGATAACGACCTTTTCTTCTCCGGATAACCTTAGTTCTCTTGCCTCCTCTATCCGCATTTCAAGACCGAACCTCTCGGCCTGGCGTCTCATCCGGTCAATCAGCTCAAAGCCGGAAATCCCCTCAGGAAATCCGGGATAATTTTCGACTATGTCAGTTGTAATGATCTGACCACCAGGAGAAAGCTTTTCCAACAAAACAGTCTTCAGTCGCGATCGAGCAGCATAGAGCCCTGCAGTGAGCCCTGCAGAAGCAGCGCCAATAATTATCAAGTCTTCCATATCCTAACCCACCCTACCCATTGCATACACAAAAGCTAGGGATTCAGCTGACAGCTAAAGGCTGAAAGTTCGGCCCCGATTACAGCATTTTTTTCAGTTCCCCATCGAGATAACTCTTGGTCTGGGCGCCGACTATCATTTTGACCACTTCGCCTCCCTTAAAGAGTATGAGGGTGGGGATGTTCCTGATCCCGAATTTAACCGGTGTTTCGCGATTCTTGTCAACGTCCATCTTGGCTATTTTGATTTTGCCCTGGTATTCCTGGGCCAACTCCTCGACAACAGGGCCGACCATCTTACACGGGCCGCACCATTCCGCCCAAAAGTCAACCATGGCAGGGATATCTGATTTCATGATCTCATCGTCAAAATTGCCGTCTGTCACGTGCAGCAAATCACCCATTTCTTATCTCCTTTACTGATTAATGAGGCGTTTTTGAGTTATGCCATTAGCATGGCCCAATGCCTTTGTCAACAAAGAGGGCCTTATTCTTCTATTTTGCAGGTTGAGTAAGATCGGGCGGATAGATATATTTGGGATTCATCTCATAGGTCCAGGGCAGTCCCCACCACTGCCATCCATAGTGACGTCTTTGGTTAAAGCCATGGATCTTGTTTCTCATTGCAAGTTGCCGATAATATTTGTTCATATTGCTGTTTTCAAAATACGGAAATTCAGGACCTTCGAAGCCGTCCTCAACATTGTATACGTTCTTAAAGCCTGCGGCAGCCAGATCCTTAGCTGCCATTGCGCTCCTTTCTCCATCACGGCAGATGATTAGGAGGTTGTTTGTCTTTTGAAAAAGCTTGCTGATTTCCTTAATAAAATTAGCATTCTTATTGCCGAATTGATAACCATAATCATCACCTTTCTTTTTGAATTCATTGGACAGGTACAAATAAGGAAAGAGATAGGCTTCGGTGGGATGGCCTACGAACTGATATTCGGACCTGCTCCTGACATCTATGAGAAAAGTGTCTGGAACAGTATTTAGCATGTCATAGGCCTCGATGCTAAGAATTTTTTTTGCCTCTTGTGCTATAACTGGGCCTGTCAGAAAAAAAAGAGAACAAAAGGCAAAAAGGATACAAGCTGAAGAAACTCTTTTCATAATGTCATCTTTCCTGGTTATGTGATTGTGCTGCAATTAAAAAGGTTGTAAAGTAATATTGACAACCCTGGACAGACGGACTTTTGTGGGTCACTTGAAATCTTAACGGATAGAAAATTATCCAACGTCACACTGTTTGTCAATGGAAAACCTTTTTAATCTGCATATTATACCACGCCCGGCAGGGGTTATTAATAACTTGCTTGACAGATTTTTTCAGATATCTTAATCTGTTACCATCTTTTCATGTAACTTATCATCAGCTCATCTTATTCGGACGAGGAGACGAAATTTATGGCTTCCAGCAAGGTATTTTATTCCGATCTTAGGGCCTCTCACAGGCAAAATCTGATGGATAAACTGACCATGTTAATGGACCACACAGGGATCAGGGACATCGTCAAACCAAGGAGCCTTGTTGCGCTGAAACTACATTTCGGTGAGAAAGGCAATGTCGCATTCATACGCCCTGTTTTTATAAGGCATATCGTTGACAAAATTAAAGAGCTTGGGGGAGTGCCGTTTCTTACGGATGCAAACACCCTTTATGCCGGCTCAAGGAGCGACAGCGTGACCCATATCAATACCGCGATCGCCAACGGGTTTGCTTATTCTACCGTAAACGCCCCGATTATCATTGCTGACGGTTTGCGAGGGGCATCAATATCTTCTGTCGCGATTAATCAGGAAACAATCAAGGTAGCCCATCTGGCAAAGGAAATAGTTGAATCCGATATCCTGATTAGTATTGCCCATTTTAAGGGACACGAACTGTCAGGCTTTGGTGGAACGATCAAGAATCTGGGAATGGGATGCGCTTCCAGAAGGGGTAAACTGGACCAGCACTCAGGGCTGTCTCCAAAGATAAAGCGCAAGAAGTGTATCGGTTGCGGTGAGTGTATAAACCATTGTTCACAACATGCGATCTCCCTTATGGAAGACAATAAGGCGATGATAGACCCTAAAAAGTGTATTGGCTGCGGTGAGTGCATCTTAATCTGTCCCAACGGTCTTATTGATATTGATTGGGGTGTGGATATGGAAATATTCCAGAAGAAGATGGCGGAATACTGTGTTGCTGTACTGAGGAACAAGCAGGACAAAGCCTTGTTTATTAATTTCCTGAGCAACATATCCCCGGCCTGTGACTGTTATGGCCATAACGACGCCGCTATTGTCCATGATATAGGCATACTTGCTTCGAGAGACCCGGTGGCTATTGACCAGGCCTCTGTAGACCTTGTAAATCAAATGAGCGCAGCGGAAGGCAGTTGTATCAAAAAGGCCGTCAATCCCGGTGACGATAAATTCCGGGACATCTATCCAAAGATAGACTGGAATGTTCAGCTAAGACACGCGGAGAGAATCGGACTAGGCAGCAAGGACTATGAGATAGTGCCGATCCAGGCAGGATGATACGACAAGTTTATAATTTTGAATTTTTAATGTTAAAGGTTGAATTATGGATGTTGAATTATCATCGAATCCTTCCTCTAATTAAAAATTAAAAATTCAACATTCAACATCTATCCAAGGAGACATGCCTTGAAAGGAAAAAAGATCGTTGTCGGCGTCACAGGTGGTATAGCCGCCTATAAAACAGCCGAACTGGTCCGCCTCTTAACAAAAGCGGACGCATTGGTTCAGGTGGCAATGACATCCAATGCCTGCAGGTTCGTAACCCCTATGACCTTTGAAGCGCTTACAGGTAGCAGGGTGATTTACGACATGATGAGACAGGAAGGCCCTGACATGGAACATATCACCTGGGGCCAAGAGGCAGACCTCATTATCGTCGCACCTGCTACAGCCAATTTTATCGCCAAAATGGCGTTGGGCATAGGAGACGATTTTCTATCCACAATGCTCCTTGCGGCCACAGCCAAGGTATTGGTCTGCCCCTCGATGAACACCAGGATGTTCCTCAATCCTGCTGTGCAGAATAACATCATACTCTTAAAAGAAAGAGGCATTACCGTCATGGAGCCTGGTAAGGGGGAACTGGCCTGCCGTACAACAGGACCAGGTCGGCTTCCCGAGCCTTTTGAGATCGTGGAACTCGCCCATAGTATGTTGACTCTGCCCGACCTTTCAGGCCTGAATATCCTTGTCACGGCAGGACCCACTGTTGAACCCATTGACCCGGTCAGATTTATATCCAACAGATCGAGCGGTAAGATGGGCTACGCCATTGCCAAGGCAGCAAGAAGGAGAGGGGCTGCCGTCACCCTTGTAAGCGGCCCTACGGCCCTGACACCCCCTTTCGGTGTGAATTTTCATCCAGTCAAAACCGCAGAAGAGATGAAACAGGCGGTCTTTGACAAATATACAGGTTGCGACATTATCATTAAGGCAGCTGCCGTTGCAGATTACAGACCCCGCGAATTTGCCGGGCAAAAGATAAAAAAAGGCGCTGACACACTTTCCATTGATCTTGTAAGGAATCCGGATATCCTTTCGGAACTGGGGAAACTTAAGAGGAAATCATCCTGTATCCTGGTGGGATTTGCAGCGGAGACAGAGGATTTGTTCTTAAACGCCCGGAAAAAGCTCCAGGAAAAGAACCTTGACATGATCGTCGCAAACGATGTCTCCCGCAGTGATGCAGGCTTTGAAACCGACACCAATATCGTAAAGATGATCTTTAGTGACGGCAGTATTGAGGAATCTCAACTGATGTCAAAAGACGAGGTGGCGGATCTCATATTAGAAAGGTCAAAGTCCCTTTTTGAAATGGCGAATTCGTAGATATGCACCAGGAAATTAAAGAGTTATTTACCTGCATAACAAACCTTGTGGAGGCCTATCGGGATATGGGTTTTGACCCGCCTCCCATCAGGTCAGAAGAGATTGCCCATACGGAAAAAGATGCAGGCGAAAATAACAAACCTTCCCCCGCTCTTTATGTGAGCGACTCACTTAAGGCCTTGGAGGCAAGTATCGGCAATTGCAGACTCTGCAAACTCCATAATCAAAGACGCCATCTTGTGTTTGGCGAAGGCAATCAAAAAGCAACACTGGTATTTGTAGGTGAAGGGCCGGGAGTGGACGAAGACCTATCAGGCCTACCTTTTGTGGGAGAGGCAGGTAAGCTTCTTACCAGAATAATTGAAAACGGCATGGGGCTTTCCAGGGAGGATGTATATATCTGTAATGTTGTGAAGTGTCACCCCCCAAAAAACCGGGATCCAGAAGAGGATGAGATTGAAAACTGCATGCCATTCCTAAAGAAGCAGATCAGCATAATCAAACCCAAGGTGATATGTGCTCTGGGTCGTATAGCAGGCCGGGCCATGCTGGGGGAGAGCTTTAAAATCACCAGGGACAGGGGCAAGTGGTTTTCCTTCATGGATATTCCAGTGCTTGCCACATATCACCCTGCATATGTATTAAGATACCCCACAGCAAAACGCCAGGTATGGGATGATGTAAAGGAAATCATGAAACATTTAGGCCTGGAGGTCAAAAATGGTTAGGTTGCTGACCGTTTTCTGTTCATTGCTCACCTTTGTAATCCTCAGCGTTAATCCAATCTCTTCAACTCCCTCATTAGCAGCTACTAAGGGAGGTGCCCTGATCATCGAAGTGGAGGGGGCTATCAGCCCTGCCACGGCCTCATATGTTACCAGGGGGCTTGCTGAGGCAAAGACAACGGGTGCCGCCATCGCTGTAATCCGCCTTGACACCCCCGGCGGGCTGGGATCTTCCATGCGCACTATTGTCAAGGAGATTCTTAATTCACCAGTTCCTGTAATTGTGTATGTGTCACCCAGGGGCGCAGGCGCCGCCTCTGCCGGTGTAATGATTACAGTCGCCGGACACCTTGCAGCCATGGCCCCTGGTACGAATATAGGTGCTGCACACCCTGTCTCAGCAGGAGGTAAGGATATTGAGGGGTCCATGTCCGAAAAGGTAGTAAACGACATGGCCTCCTATGGTCGCGGTATTGCCGAAGACAGGGGAAAAAACGGTCAGTGGGTTGAAAGGGCCATTAGAGAAAGCGTTTCAATAACAGCCGAAGAGGCGCTCAAACTCAATGTCATTGATATTATCGCAAAGGATACTGAAGAACTCCTTCGCCTTGCGGACGGCAAGGAGGTGACCCTGTCAAGCGGCAAGATCACGCTTAAGACCAAAGAGCTCAATCTGATATACTTCAAGTCTGATTTGCGCGACCAGATATTAAAAACCATAAGCGACCCAAATATTGCCTATATCCTGATGATGATCGGCCTTGCAGGGCTTTATTTTGAACTGGCGCACCCAGGGGTTATTCTTCCGGGGGTTATAGGAGGGATATCGCTGATTCTCGCCTTCTATTCACTCCAGACCCTGCCGGTTAATTACGCCGGGCTTCTCCTTATAGCACTTGCCATTATCTTTTTTATCGCAGAAATAAAGGTGGCCAGCTATGGCATGCTTTCAATTGGCGGATTGATTTCACTGATCATAGGCTCTATCATGCTCTTTGAGGACATGAATGTCCCACTGAGAATCATATTACCCACTGTGATATTAGTCGGAGGCTTTTTTATCATAGTGGCCGGTCTAGCATTCAAGGCCCAGCGTGCAAGGCCCATGAGCGGTATGGAAGGCCTTTTGGGAGAGGTGGGTGTTGTAAGGGAACCTATTGATCCTGAAGGGCTTGTCTTTGTCCACGGTGAATACTGGCGTGCTAAGGCCGGCGAAAAGATAGTAGAAGGCGAAAATGTTGTGGTGGAAGGAGTTCACGGTCTGGTATTAAATGTTAGAAGGGCAAACAGACACGAGCTATAGACTTTCATAAAAAGATTTTCTTAAACTTATAAAAAAGGAGGGAAATATGTTCTCACAATTCTGGATCCTGGCATTGGTGTTTTTTATTCTTTTTCTCACTTCAGCCATTAAGATTTTAAAGGAATACGAACGCGGAGTGATTTTCCGCCTTGGTCGAGTTATCAAAACCAAGGGACCAGGAGTGATTATCCTTATCCCGGTCGTTGATAAGATGGTCAAGGTGAGCCTGCGCCTGATTACCATGGATGTGCCTGAGCAGGACGTCATCACCAAGGATAATGTCTCAATAAAGGTGAATGCGGTTATCTACTTCCGTGTCATTGATCCGATCAAGGCGACTGTAGAGGTTGAAAACTACCCATTCGCCACATCCCAACTCGCCCAAACCACTCTAAGAAGCGTTTGCGGACAGATGGAACTTGATGAAATCCTGTCGCAGAGGGAAAAGATCAATGCCCAGTTACAGGATATCCTGGATAAGTCTACTGATCCCTGGGGTATTAAGGTTACCACGGTTCAGGTAAAACACATTGTGCTTACCGAAGAGATGAAGAGATCAATGGCAAGGCAGGCTGAATCAGAGAGGGAAAGGCGTGCAAAGATAATCAATGCAGAAGGCGAGTTCCAGGCGGCCACCACACTTAAGGAGGCCGCGGCAATAATCGCCAAACATCCTGAGGCACTTCAACTGAGGTATCTTCAGACAATCAGAGAAATAGCGTCTGAAAACAATTCTACAACATTTTTCCCCATTCCATTGGACTTGTTGTCTGTCTTTCTGAAAAAGGATAAGTCGTAATGTGGAAGGTTTCCAAATTGCAGTATTTTCATTTTAACCTGGAGGAGATATCTAATGGAAGAAGAACTCAAGGCTGAAGAAACCAAAAATGAAGATCAACAGAAAGAAACCCCGACTGATGAAAAACCCCTCGATAAGATGACCGCCCCTGAATTGAGGGAAATCGCGAAAGGAATCCCGGGCGTTCAAGGTGCCCACGCCATGAAGAAGGAGGAATTGCTTAAGTTGGTCAAGAAACACAGGGGCATCAAAGACGAAGAACCATCGAAAAAGAAGACAACAAAAAAACCGAAGAAGGCACTCACTCCTGCTGAGCTGAAACAAAAAATCGCGGCTCTAAGGCAAGAGAAGACAAAGGCCCGGGATGACAAAAATAAAAAGCAGATAGATATCCTGCGCCGGCGAATCAACCGCATGAAAAAAGTAACAAGAAAGGCCCCCAAGGCCTGATTTCAGCATGTTCAAGGAAAAACAAAATGCCCCCCTGTCCCAGACCATGACCATTGCCATTATCCCAGCAGCAGGTTCGGGTGTCCGTATGGGGGGGGACAGACCAAAGCAGTTCCTTGCTCTTGATGGTAAACCAATCCTTGCAATTACGCTAATGCCTTTTGAGTTGTGCTATGAAGTGGATGCGATTATAGTCGTAACCCAAAAGTCTGATATTGAATACTGTCAGAAAGAGATTATCAACAGATACAAACTGACAAAGGTGATAAAGGTTGTTGCAGGAGGAGACAGGCGGCAGGATTCTGTCAGGTTCGGACTTGATGCTTCAGAAGGCAAGTATGAGAATATCGTCATACATGACGGAGTCCGTCCCGTCATATCGCAGATGGACATCAAAGAGATCATTAACGCCGGAAAGACCCACCGTGCGGTGATTACAGGTCTTCCGGCCAAAGAGACAGTAAAGGAAATTGATAACGATTACAATGTGATTCGCACCCATGACAGAAGACGGCTGTGGCTGGTCCAGACCCCACAGATTTTCCGTTACAATGACCTCATGGAGGCGCATAAAAAGGCTATAGCAGAAGGCTGGCAGGAGGCGACAGACGATTCTCAACTGGTAGAGAGGCTTGGGATCCCCGTCAAGGTGATAAAGGGTTCTGAAAAAAACATTAAGGTGACAACACCCGACGACCTTGAGCTGGCCGAATTTTTATTGAAACATATTCAGGATTAAGTTGAGCTATTAGCTGTTATCCGTTAGCTGATTCTAATTGCTCAAATTAGGTATGATGACTCTTAAAATCGGCACAAGGGCAAGCAAACTCGCCCTTGCCCAGAGCAACTGGGTAAAAGCGCAAATCGAGAAAAGAAATCATGATATCAGTGTTGAACTGGTTCATATCAGAACCACAGGCGACAAGGTCCTTGATTCCCCTCTGAGTAATATCGGCGGAAAGGGTCTTTTCGTAAAAGAGATAGAAGATGCCCTCTTAGACAACCGTGTGGATGTGGCGGTCCACAGCATGAAGGATGTACCCGCCGCATTGCCCGAAGGCCTGATCCTGTCTACATTCCCAAAAAGGGAAGATCCCAGGGACTCCCTGATATCCCAAGACAGCCTCACGCTTGATCAACTCCCCACAAACGCCAGGGTTGGCACCAGCAGTCTTAGAAGGGCAGCCCAGTTATTACATATACGAAGGGATCTTGATCTCGCACCTTTAAGGGGAAATGTTGACACACGCCTAAAAAAACTCGAGGCAGGAGATTTCAGTGCAATCATACTTGCAACTGCGGGACTGAAGCGGCTTGGGCTTGAGAAACATATTACCACGGTTATAACAACTGATCAGATCCTGCCCGCAATTGGTCAGGGTGCATTGGGTCTGGAAATAAGGGCCGATGACAAAGATACATTTGAGACAATAAAGTTTCTTAATCATGATGAAACCGAGGTGACGGTCAGGGCTGAAAGGGCGTTTTTACACGAGCTTGAAGGAGGCTGTCAGGTCCCTATTGCAGGCCTTGCCAGACTCGAAGGCGAAACTGTTCACCTAACCGGGATGGTAGCAGAGCTTGACGGGAGCATGCTTATCCGTGATCAAATTTCCGGAACAATGAATCAGGCCGAAGAAATCGGTATTACCCTGGCCCGTAGATTATTGGAAAGAGGGGCGGATGATATCCTTAAACGCATATACGGTAACGGTATTTCAGGATGATTTTCCCCTGTTTGTGAGAGCGCACTATGACAAAGTCTAAAAAGGGCATTGTATATCTGGTCGGCGCAGGTCCTGGGGACCCGGGTCTACTTACAATAAAGGGAAAGGAATGTATATCTGAGGCGGATGTTGTAATTTACGACTACCTGGCCAACAAGACTTTTCTCGATTATGCACGTAAAGACGCTGAGATAATCTATGTCGGCAAGAGTGGCGGATGCCATACTATGAGCCAGGACGAGATCAATGAAATGATCATAAAAAAGGGGCAAGAAGGACATACCGTTGTACGGTTAAAAGGCGGAGACCCGTATATTTTCGGCAGAGGTGGAGAAGAGGCACAGGAATGCTTCAAGGCAGGGCTTGCCTTTGAAGTCATCCCCGGAATATCATCCGCCATCGCTGTGCCGGCATATGCAGGAATCCCCCTTACCCACCGCGATTACACTGCCACTGTAACATTTATTACAGGCCACGAATCTCCTGAGAAAGAAGAATCAAATATTGCCTGGGATAAGGTTGCAACATCTGCCGGAACCCTTGTATTCCTTATGGGTGTTGGAAATCTTCCGAACATTACAGAGCGCCTGATGCAGCACGGACGTTCCGGCGATACCCCTGTGGCCGTCATTCGCAGGGGAACAGTCTCTGAACAGAAAACCCTCACTGGAAATCTGGACAATATCGCCAGGATGGTAAAAGATTGCGGCATGAAGCCGCCTGCCATCATAGTGGTGGGAGAGGTTGTTAAGCTCAGAGATGAGCTCAACTGGTTTGAAAACAGGCCCCTTTTTGGAAAGAGAATAGTTGTTACAAGGGCAAGGCAGCAGGCAAGCGGCTTTGTTTCAGACCTTACCCGGTTGGGGGCGCAATGCATTGAGTTTCCCACCATTGAAATAGCACCACCTCAAAGTTGGGGTGCGCTTGATAAGGCTATAGACCACCTGGAAGATTTTCAATGGCTGTTATTTACATCAGTAAACGGCGTCAAGTATTTTCTTGAAAGGCTAAAGTTCCACCACAAAGACATCCGGGATCTCAAAGGGCTCAAGATCGGAGCAATAGGACCAAAGACGGCAGAGGCATGGACTACTCTAGGCATTATTCCTGATCTGCTGCCGGATGAATACCGGGCTGAGGCCGTTATCGAATGTTTCAAAAAGATCGGTCCAATAGAAGGGTTAAAGATATTGCTGCCGAGGGCTTCAAGCGCAAGAGATGTGCTTCCTGACGAATTAACGAAAATGGGTGTTGAAATCTCTGTTGTACCTGCATATCAGACCATTCTGGCCGATCAAAATACACAGAAGGCCAGAGAAATGCTCAAGGATTCAAAAGTGGATATGGTTACATTCACCAGCTCTTCCACGGTTTTGAATTTTATTGATATGTTTTCCGAAGATAGCGCCGAGCTCATAAAGTGGATGAATCATGTAGCAGTTGCCTGTATTGGACCGATCACAGCTGAGACCGCAAGAAAAAAGGGGCTCTCCGTTGATCTGTGCCCAGCCGTATATACTATCGAGGCCTTAACCGACAGCATTGTAGACTACTATTCCAACCCAGCAGCGCTTGGGTGCAAAATGGACTGAGGCTGAAAATGGCCTTTCCGTGGCCTCTATTTTTGCATTTTATGTATTTCAGCTAAATTATAAGTCAATTCCAGCCAAAAACCGCTTCGTTATATACTAATTGATAGGGTTATATAGGGAATTTTCCCTATAAATTTGGGATTTTCCCCTATTAAAATAAGGTATTCCCCCTATGGACACAAGTTATAAAAATAATTATAAACATTTCGTGACCACGGGGATGTTTGTTGAATGCTGTCTTTGGGGTGAGTTCGGGCCCCCATTAAGACACAGTCCCAAACATGGACCGCAATAAAAAACAAATTTTTTAAGGAGGAAAGTGTTTTGGCAGAAGGCATTGTAAAGTGGTTTAGCAGTAAGAAGGGATTTGGATTCATCGAACAGAAAGAGGGTCCGGATGTGTTCGTCCATTTTTCCGGGATAACTTCAAGTGGCTTCAAATCTCTTAATGAAGGAGAAAGGGTCAAATTTGAAGTGCAACAGGGACCAAAAGGCCCCTCCGCGGTAAATGTTACTCAAGTCTAAAAATATCACTTAATAAACAACAAAACAGGCCTTTCGTGACCAATGAAGGGCCTGTTTTATTAGAAAGGTGAATGATTCGTTATTACGCATGACACCACCTTATTTTCCTACATGCGCCGGAATAAAGCGTGTGAAACCCACAACAAGTAAATCGTATCCCACAAACTTTACAAAGTGTCTTAACTGATCACCCTCCCCCTCCAGCAGAAAACAAACTTACGACATCATCTTGTTTAATAACAGTGTGAAGCTTATTAAGGCTGAAGATGTTAATGCCGTTAACTAAAATGATTGTCCCCTTTCTAAGAGATCCGTCATCTTCCAGCAGCTTTTTGATAATTATATCGTTACCTATTTTGTCTCTGATTTCATACAAAAATTCAATCACAGGTGTCTTATCCGCATCAATCTCGATTTCATCAATACCCGTCTTCTGTCTCAGGAGGGTGAAGAACCTGACCTTCGCCATCTTATTTCCTCAAAAGGGTTATGGTTTCTTATTTAAAAAAATATCTTGTTCTTGATAATAATATAAAATATCAGGAAAACGCAATCCATTAGGAAGGAGGATTGATTCTGTTTCGGGCTCTGGCCCCTTTATTCCTCCGCTAGCGGATATCAGTTAAATAAAGTAAAAAAAAGATTTTAAAACGGGGATACATGAGGGAATAGACCAGAATGCCACACCTTTTTTGCAAGGTGTGGCATCCGGGCTCTCTTGCGGACTTTCTTTAGGCCTCCATTATCTTCCAAAGAGTAATCCGTGCTCCATGAAATAGCTAAAGAGATATCTGCTTAATGCAGGGCCATGCCGCCGTCAACAGCGACCAACTGGCCTGTCATAAAATCAGAATCATCTGATGCAAGAAAGAGTGCCGGCCCGACCAGGTCTGTCGGCTGCTGGTTTCTCTTTAAATGAACCATTGAAGCAACAAATTCTGCCAGTCCTGGGGGTTGACCGGGCATCTCTGTGCTGGCAGCGGTCAAGGTCAGTCCGGGACAGATTGTGTTGACAGTTATACCGAACTCCCCCAGTTCGGCGGAAGCACATCTTGTAAGCCCCATTACTGCAGCCTTTGATGCAGCATAATGAAGGAGAAACGGGATACCCATCAGCATGGTGGTTGAGGCTGTGTTGATAATCTTTCCCTTTCCGGCCTGCTTCATGTAGGGTACAACCGCCTTCATAGTCAGCCACTGGCCCTTAACATTGACTGAAAAAACCCAGTCCCATTCCTCGGGTGTGATCGTATCCCAGGGCTGCATGGACAGCCCTGAATAGATGGCAGCGTTATTGAGCAGGACGTCTATCTTTCCATATTTTTCCACGGTTTTCTTGGCCATCATCTTGGTATCTTCCTCATTAGAGACATCCACCTTGAGGGCCATGGCCTCGCCGCCGTTGGCCTTAATTTCATCTACAACCTGCTGGCTCGTATCTAGTTTGCGCGCACAAATGACCACCTTCGCACCTTCCAGGGCGAACCTTAAACTATAGTCTCTGCCGATACCCTGATTTCCGCCCGTAACTATTACGACCTTGTCTTTTAATCTCATGGCATACCTCCTTCGCACAAAAGACTGTAATTTTAAAGTTTCTGCGGCTCACTTCCCTTTCTCCAGGGAAAGAGGAAGGCAAGCACAATTACCCATAATATAGAAGGACGAAGAAACCCGAATACCACAGGCCATACGTCTTGGGGCTCAAGATAGGTTTCCAGGTGCCATTCTGCAGGAGATGTCGCCAGCGCATAAAGGCCCATATCGTCACCCTTAGGACTCATGGAAGTAACACCCGCCACGAGTTCGGTCTGGCCCAGTCCTGTTGATGCAACTCTCATTTTTTCCTCCGCTAAAAATTAATTGATTAAGCCTTTGTCCCACATGTCGCTTCTCCGTTTCCAGATAAGCGGCAACCATGCCTGATAAAACCGGATGCATCCCCCTCCCCCTGTGAAACCAAAAGGAGACAATTAAGGGGAGAGGGATGGTAGGGAGGCAATATTATGCCCTTTTCTTTACTGAGCCCTCTTTTGTAGAAGTCGAGTTCTCAGCAACAGCCTTTGGTTTTCCTACTGTTATCAGTGTCTTTATTACAAACCATATGTTAGAGGGGATGAGGGCTCGCCACACAATGGCCCGCAGGTCTCTCGCCTGAAGGAACACCCTTACCCTCCACACAACCGGCTTTTTTATCTTCACCCTCATGATTACCCCGGACATCGAGGCTTCCATATCAACCAGGTCGCCCACGAGCTCCGTTGTTCCCAGTCCGGTAGATCTAAGTTTCATTGTAGCAAACTCCTTTCAACAATTATTGACCCAAAGGCGGTACCATTGAGTATTTCTCTATACCAAGGTTTTTAAGCTTTCCATAATAGGGGACCCTGTTTTCATCCCAGCCCCTTAAATGGCAATAAAAGTCCATGGTCCTCTTAAGATCAAGCATGGCCCCCTTATTTGGGCCGTCGGGCAGTGGTTCTTTGTAGAACCTATCAGGCAGTTTCTCGTCTTCCAGCTTGATCCCCGCCTTGAGGTTAAAAAGCCTTTGCAGATTGAATATCCTCTCCCCAATAGACAGGAAATGAAATATTCCGCCAAAGCCGACGCCGGTTGCAGCCATTAAAAGGGCGCAAACCTCTATCATAGTGATACCTGCTGAAGCAAAAAGGCAGAGTCCCGTGGCATCCCAGGCAGCAATCATATCCTGAGAGGCCTTTGATGCCATCTCCTTTCCCCTTTCCTCAATTGGGTCGAGATTTCCCGCTGTATGCAGAATCTCAAAGGGAATGGTATAACCTCTGCAGTGAGATGCCCCAATGGTGGATGTCATATAGCTTACGCCCATGCCCTTGGCGCCCCTTGGCTCATAGCCCGGCAGCTCCAACTTGTGCATGCCCATAAAGCACTCAAGATGACCCTGCTTTTGGGCGAGCCTATAGCCACCGTCAGCAAGAACATTTCCAAAGCCCTCTCTCTTGCCAATCATCTCGACAAGTTTGAGCACCAGGGCCTCGTCTCCGAATTTGATCTCAAGACCTCCGGTATCCTCTTTGGTGAGATAGCCTTTTTCATACAACTCCATGGCGCAGGCAATGGTCCCACCGGTAGAGATGGTGTCAAGGCCTAAACGATTACAAAGGTAATTGGCCTTGGTAATGGTGTTGAGATTTCCTATGCCGAGATTGGAGCCTAAAAGCGCCAAGGTCTCGTATTCAGGACCTTCGCCCTCTTCTTCATACCCCGGCTCAGAGATCTTGGTGCCCCTGCCGCATGATATGACGCAGCCATAACAGCCCTTCTTTTTCTGCAGAATGGTTTCAGACATCCTTTCACCGCTGATGTCCATGGCCTTTTCAAAGGCGCTCCTCTGAAAATTCCTGGTCGGCAGGATGCCCATCTCGCTTAAAAGCATCACCATAGAGGCAGTGCCAAAAAGGGTGAAACCTTCGGTGCCTGGATTGGTTTTAAGCATCTCCACTGCCATCTTGGCAACCTGCTTTAATTCCTCTTCTCTTGCCACTTCCGCCTTCTTTGAACCCATCACAGCCAGGGCCTTCAGGTTCTTTGACCCCATTACAGCCCCGATTCCGCAACGGGCCGCTGCCCGGTGCTTGTCATTCATGATTGCGGCAATCAGAGACAGCTTCTCTCCGGCAGGTCCGATGCAGGCAATCCTAGGCCTCTTGCCCGAACCTTCCAAGTCTTTTCTGATAATGTCCTCGGTTTCATGGGAGTCTTTCCCCCAAATGTGGGCGGCATCCCTGAACTCTACACCCTCATCTGTTACCACCACATAGACGGGTTTATCAGACTTACCTTCAAATATGATATGGTCATAACCGGCATTTCTCATGGCAGGGCCAAAAAACCCGCCGCTGTTGCCAAAGCCCAGTAGTCCGGTCAATGGTGATTTGGTTGTAACCATATACCTGGATCCCAAAGGCGCCGCAGTCCCTGTGAGCGGCCCAATAGAGAAGATCAATTTGTTGTCAGGTGACAATGGATCAACCTTAGGGTCCATCTCGTCCATCAGGATGTTTGTAGCCACACCATGACCGCCCAAAAACATCTTTTGGGTTTCAAGATCAATATCCTCTGCCTTGTAGGTCTTATTTGTGAGATCTATCCTTAGAATCTTTCCCAGCCAACCTTTCATAGCACTCCTCCTTTGTTCAAGGCGACTGCGTCGCCTTGAATCGCGGCACTGACTCCGTCAGCGCCGCGATTATGTTATAAAGTTGAGCTCATCCTCGAAAGATCTACAACAGCCCCTTCTCCTTAGCGGCCTTTACATGATCCGGTGGTTCCCACCATTTTTTAATTCCCAGCTCATCGCAGACCGCATCTGCTGCAAGATAGCCGTTTGCAAGCAATATGGTTCCACCAGGATAGGTGCATGCACCACCCATGTATAGCCCCTTTATCGGAGACCTGTGGGTGGAACAAAACTCATTTGGTCTCATATAGCCCATCTGCAATGGGAGGTAGGCGCCCTGTTTGATTGAGCCCCTGACCATATCCATGAACTTTTTGGAATATTCATGGGGAGTGGATACGTAGATGTTTCTTACGTTTTCTTCGGTCATATTCGGTGCATATTTTTTGAGTACATTGATCATACCCCAGGCGTGCTCTTCCTTCTTTTTTAACGAACACCAGTTTTCGCTGTCGCCATCAAGATCATAGGGCGCCATCTTCCACATGGTTAGCGTATGGCCGCCTTGTGGAGGGCACTGCATCGGGTCATTGACCGTAGGTGTGACCGCCACATAGCCGCTGTTCAGGTCGCATATGCCCTCACCTATCTTATCATACTGGCTAAGAAACTCTTCAGGTGTTTCATGGCCGATTACGTAATAAAGGGCCTTCGCCAGTTCCGGATCTTTTTCAAATACCTTTAATTGCGGGAGGCCTCTTAAGGAGACGTGGGTACCCAAAAATGCCCAGTGTTCCCACTGCCAGCCCTCTATGGATTCGGCGAAATCCTCAGCAATGTTATCCCTGCCGACCAGATCCAGGAAAGTCTGATGTAGGTCAACCGTGCTTATAACACCCTTGGTCGCCTCAAAGACCCTTCCGTCTTCCAGTTTAACGCCCTTTGCAACACCATTTTCTACAATAATGCTGGTGGGGATAACAGAGGTCATAAGCTTTCCTCCGTTTTCCATAACCACCTTCATCAGGGCCTGAGCCAGTGTATGGGTTCCGCCCACTAGCATCCTGTAACGATACATCCTGTCAATATACAGGGGCGCCAGATAGCCAAGGCCATCCTGACGCGGATCAAGACCCCACATGCAGATATTGTGGAGCAAAAGGGCCTTAACCTGCGGGCTCTCAAACCATTCATTTACAATGGTGAGCGGGCTCTTGGTGTTATATTCGTTCATCGCCTTACCCACGTCCGATTTCTCAAGTCTTAAGACCTGATCGAGGGCTGCCATGGGCTGGACATAGGTTGCGGGACCTATGAATTCTTTCATGAAATGCTCACTGATCTTTGTGAGCTCTCTATAGTTATCCGCGTCTTTCTTTGAAAACTGCTCAAATGATTTACATGTCCTTTCCACATCGCTATATAGACAGATAGCTCTTCCATCGGAAAAGGGCATTACGCACTGGACTTCCGGATAGATGTGGGTAAGGCCATGGCGGCTTATGAGCTCCAGGTCATTGTATGCAGGGGCGTAATCAACCATCATCATGAAGAACGCATGGGCATTTACGCGAAGACGTGAAGTTCCGGTTAATTCTTCAGTGGCAGCGCCGCCACCCATCTCATGCCTTCGCTCAAGTAAAAGCACCTTAAGTCCAGCCTTTGCAAGGTATCCGGCAGAAAGAAGGCCGTTTGGACCGGCACCAATAACAACTACATCATATGTCCTGTTCATTATCTTCGTCCTCCTTTCTCTAATAAATGCCTTCTCTTAAGACTCTTTTAACGATAGCGCCCCAATCCTTCTCAGGTGGCTTCTTCAAACCGTGCTGATCTGCCATGACAGTATATACCCAGTAACCCTGCTCAGAGGTTGCTCCTCCGGACGGATGCCATGCAGATGAGGCAGGATAAAGATTCTTGATGGGAAAATTATATAAATCGGCAAGTTGCGCTATCGGCCTGGTCCTGCCAAGCTGCGGACCATCCATATCTATAACACACCAGTTGCCTTGGGGGCCGAAATTGGGTGCATGATTTGCGGTGTAATACGGTGTTATCGGAACATAACCGATGACATTATCCCAATGGACGTTCTCGCAGTACCTGTTCCAGAAAGCGATGCACTCATTGGCGTGCGTCTTTTCCAGTTCCTTCCATTTCTCCGCGGGATATCTTGTGGCGGGTTGAATAAACTGTTCTGTCAGGACTGTGGCCTTTCCGCCAGGGGGGGCAAAATAATCATGCTCGAACATGGACCAGTTAGCAATAACGAGGTTGAAGTCATTGGGGTCTGGCCACTCGCCCGCAAGACGCAGATGTGCCTCACGCTCGATACAGTCAAGCCCCTTTCTGGCTAGGTTGATCCAGTTGGAGTACTTGATGTCAGGATCAAACTGCTCTGCCCTGTATATCGGCTGCTCCTTCAGAGCCCAGGTGTACCAGGATATGGCCACAAAATTTCTCTCGATATTCTTTACTGACTTCTGTACATCAGCGGGCCATACGGCTGGATCAGTAAGGTCATGGACCAGGTCAATCGGGTTTGCGCCGCATACAACGCCCAATTTTGCCGCAATCTCTGTACCGTCTGTCAGTCTTACTCCAGTGGCCCTTCCGTTTTCAATGATGATCTTTTCAACGGTCTTTCCGTGATGAAGCTCGCCGCCGTTCTCATAGATAACCCTCTGAGAGGCGTGGGCGCACTGATGGCTGCCACCCTTAATGGGAGCACCGTCCATATAAGAATTCATAAGCGCCAAACCAATCAGGGCGGAACCATAGGCCGTGGGATTTACACCTGCTGACTGAGCGCCCCTGATACCAAGTGACTGAATCTCTGGGCTTTCGAACATTTCTCTCATTACCTGGCTAGCACTCATCATCATCCAGTGGGGCTTGATTCCACTTTCAGGGTTCATGATGAGCCTGTCCATCACATCAGGTTGTCCAAGGGGTACAGGAGGGGTAAATGACCATTCGAGAGAAGCGGGGTAAAACAAATCAAACCATTTTTCCATGTAATAAATATAAGTCTCAGCGTCTTTTTCAGAAAATCTCTTTAAGAGATTATAGGTCTTGTCTTTAAAGCCCTCTTCCCAGATGGAATAAGATCCGGCCCATGAATCATCCTCCCTGAATACAACGGTCTGCGAAACCTTGGGCTGACACACCTGTACACCGTATTCCTTCCACTCCGGAAAGTCTATCCACACAGGTGCATGATGGTGCAAATAGATGTGGATGTGGGAACAATGGTTGGCCACATGCCCGGGGGCAGGGCTTTCATCAGAACACCAACCGCCTCCCTCTTCATGCCGCGTCTCGAATAACGCCACCTTAAGGCCTCCAAACTTTGTAGCATACATGGCGTTAATCAGATTTTTGTTTCCTGCGCCTACATAAACAACGTCGTATGTCTTATCTGCCATTTTTCTCCTCCGTGAGTCTTAATTTTATCCTGATCAGGGCGCTTCCTCGGGCTCATAGTCATCTCAGGGCTTGTAAACAGCACCTTTATGATCTACAGGTCAATGTCCAGGAATTCAGCAAAACAGCGCTCATTTCAGGTCGTGACAAGCTTATTAATATACAAGACACATGCCAGACTATCAACATGTTAGTATTATTGATTATTATTTCAGACTAATTGAGATTAATCGAAATGACGCTTAATACATCGGTCACAATTGACCGATTTTTTCAGAAAGCTTATGCTATTCTATTGAAATTCTGATTGAAATATTAACTCGCCATTAATGACCTTGTATGGTTCATTTATGACTTATATTATGTCTATTCGTCACAAACCCCTCAAATTTGACCTACAGTAGTTTGTGTTTTTTCATTTTTCGATATAGTGTCTTTGGCGGGAGGCTCAAGATAGTGGAGACCTTGCCACGATGCCAGCGATTAAGGTCCAGTACATTTGATATATATTGCCTTTCAAAGGCGTCCAGTGCCTCACGTAGGCCCATATTATTTTTTTCTGCTTCAAATAGAATTTCTGTTTGCTCAACATGCTGAGTCCCGGAGGCATCCAGAAAATCTATGAGCCCAAGCGTATTATACCGCTGCAAAACATTTTCAAGCTCACGGATATTTCCGGGCCAATCATAATTATACATGGCCTCCATGATCTTTACGGGCAAGGTATCAATCTTTCTGGCCGCACCGAGCTTTTCAATAAAATATTCAGCCAAAAAGGGGATGTCTTCTTTTCTATCTCTTAACGGAGGAACAGATATGGGTATTATATGTACCCTGTAAAAGAAGTCTTCCCTCATGAGTCCGCTTTTTATCATTTCAGAAAGATTTCTGTTGGTTGCAACGATAATCCTGACATCTGTCTTTTTTTCCTGATCTCCTCCAACGGGCCGATATCCACCGTCAAGGGCCCGCAGCAACCTTACCTGGTTTGCTGCAGAGAGTTCTCCCACTTCATCCAGAAAGAGTGTTCCCTCATTGGCGAGATCAAAGAAACCCTGTTTATCTTTATGAGCGCCAGTAAAAGAACCCTTTTTATGTCCAAAGAATTCACTTTCAAACAAAGTTTCAGGGATGGCCCCGCAGTTTACGGCAACAAAAGGTTTATCTTTGCGAGCGCTCATCTGGTGGATGCTGCGGGCAATCAACTCCTTCCCCGTCCCGGACTCACCATAAACCGCAACACCGACATTTGAAGAACTGGCCTTCATAATAAGATCATATACCTTTTGCATAGCAGGGCTCTTTCCTACAATATCGCCCAATCGGTAACGATCTTTCATTGTGGAGCGAAGGGTTATGTTCTCACGGAACAGATCATCCTTCTCCTCCTCAATTGCAATCTGCCGCAGTTTTATCTCGGTAATATCCCTGAGGGTAGCAAGTATTGCAGGGTTTCCTTCCCATGTAATCTTCTTGTCTCGCGCCTCCACCCAGAAGTCACGGCCATCAGGGGTCAGGCATTGTGCAACAAATATGCCTTCACTAATATCCCCCTTTATCAATGCCTCGCCTTCTTTTTCAAAATATCTTTGGAGATCAGGACAGCTAAGAACATTAAGATCAAGTCCAACAGGGTTTTCAAAATTCCGGCACCCGAACATAATAGCAAAGGCATTGTTTACAAATTTGAGCTTACCGTTCTGTATGACAATAACACCATCAGCAACATTTTCAGTAAGAATACGATATCGTTCTTCACTCGCCTCGAGTTCAGCCTCTTTTTTCTTTCGGCTTCGCAAGTCGTGAATAATTGCCAGAAATGCGGGTTTTCCGGAATGGGTGAATTTGACCCCGCTTACCTCGATAGGAACAGGCGTGCCGTCTTTGCGCACAATCACGGAATCCAATCTTACACTGCCGAACTTTTGTATTTTGGAAATGTATTCATCCTTTAGTTTGTGACGTTGCTCAGGGATGATGATATCTTCCGCATGGGTACCTACGATTTCGTCATATGAATAACCCAACATCTGGCAATATGCCTTGTTTGTATCAATATAAACGCCATCCTCATCAATGAGTGCAATACCGTCCATCGCAGCATTAAAGACCCGCCTGTATAAACTTTCACTGTCCAAGGGTCTTTTATTGTCAGGATGACGCAATAAATTTTTATTTATTTTTATCAATTTAATCCAATTTTTAGGTTTAATCAGGTGGTAATTTTGCTGGAAGTAAGCTTCTGAGTTATAATTATATTTATTCTCAAGCACAAAGGGCAAGGCTTATTTTTGGGTGGGAATTAAAGCCTTACTCCTCTGTGCATCTGTTTATGAATCATCTATATCAATTACTTCGCCCTCAGATCAAGGATCCTCTTTGACTTGAACTCCGCCCTCGGCAAGCTACCATAGGCAACAGATTCTATCTTGGGATTGACCTGACATTTGTCAAATATCCTGGTTTGGAGAACACCTAATAGCCTTTCATGGTCATTTTCCGGAACTTCGGGCATGATTTCTACCTCAACCACCAGGTTGATCATACCCTTTTTTCCATCCATAAGCTTTAATCTGTACTCATTTCCAAATTCATTTATGGACCTTACCGCCTCCTCGATGTTTGCCGGAAACACATTAACACCGCTGATGTGAATCATATCATCCGCCCTTCCCTGGACCCCGTTCTTGGCCATTCTGAAACTCCGTCCGCAAGGACAGTCCATGGACTGGATGTTCATAATGTCATTTAGATTAAATCTTAATATAGGCTGAGACACTGTACTGACACTGGACCAGACAATAGTGCCGTTTTCTCCGTCCGGCATAGGCTCAAAGGTCTTGGGGTTAAGTATCTCGGGAATTCCTGAATCTTCCGTAAAGTGCAGATTGGAATTTCTTCCCTGATCCTTTGTCTCATAAACACAGGTATGGGCATGTCCGCCAAGGGCACCCACCTCCGTTGTGCCGAATCCGTCGCAGACATCACATCCCCAGAGGTTCATCAGGCGTTTTCTGGTTGCATATAACGATCCGCCAGGCTCGCCTCCGATAAGGATTTCCCTGATCGAAAGGTCTTTTGCGCTTATTCCCTTCTCCCTTATTGTCTCACCTAGATATATCATATAGGTAGGAGTGCCCAGCAGCAGTGTTGGCCTGTAGTTAAGGATATGGCCGATCCTGGCCTCAGTAGGCATAGGGGGTCCTGCAGGGATTGCGGGGATTTTCATCAGTTCAAGACCCTTTAAGTGCGCCCATGCAAACATGTGGGTGATAAATGGGGCGCAGAACATCGCGAGATCCCCTCTTCTAAAACCGCTCATATACATATGCCTTGCCGCCTGCCAGGCCTGGGTTACTCGATCAAAGCTTGTGTATCTGCATGGAACAGGGGCGCCTGTCGAGCCTGTTGTCCACCAGATGGTCCATCCGTCCTGTTTCCAGTAGTGGTCATCAAGACAAGAAAAATCCCCCCATGGAGGACAAGCAGCAATACTCCTTCTGAGATCCTCCTTATCTGTTACTGGGATTTTATGCAGGTCATCAATAGATTTTATGTCCTTCGGCGTCAGCCCTGCCTCTTTATATTTCTTGCTGTAGAAAGGGCTATACTCATAAATGTATCTGAAGGCCACCTCTAGTTTTTCACTCTGGATCTCTTTTATCTTATCAAGACCAGCCTTTTCTATCTCCGGGGCCCAGCAATCATCCGTCGCCGGCTCATCTAAATGGGGCGTCCATTTTCTAATGACGTCCATAAACATTTTTCTTGTATCTTGTGACATAACCATGACTCCTTATTAATGACTTTTTTTCTTTGGGCCGTTAAATGGCCCTTATCTGACCACAATCCTCACAATCATGATGCTTTTTCAATTTCATCTCTGTAAATGTTGAGCTGAGTCCGTCGTAGACCAGCAACCTGTCAGTCAATAATCTCCCGATACCAACCAGATATTTGATCACCTCCGCAGCCTGAATAGAACCTATGACCGCAGGTGCCACCCCAATAACGGGGAATTTTATCGCTTCCGCACCTTTTTTATACAAACATCGAAGGCAGGCGGATTTTCCAGGGATCATGGTCATTGCCCTTCCTTCAAAGCCATAGACGCCCCCATGAAAAAATGGCAGACTTTTCTGGAGCGCAATCCTATTCAGCAGATACCTGGTTGGAAAGTTATCCAGGGCATCAACTATCAGATCGCACCCAGCAGTCAGTTCAGAAACATTTTCTTCTTTTATCTCCTCAGCTAAGGCCTCAATAACGACTTCGTAATTAAGGCTATTGAGCCTCTCTTTGGCAGATACGGCCTTCATTCTGCCCAAGTCTGAATCCCCATGCAGAACCTGTCGATTAAGATTGCTGAGTTCAACCTTGTCTCGATCAACAATACGGATTCTGCCAACGCCTGCAGCGGCAAGATAGATCGCAGCAGGCGATCCTAATCCACCGGCTCCCGCAATAAACACCGATGCACTTTTTAGTTTTCTCTGTCCTTCCTCGCCAAATCCTCCAATCATGACTTGGCGCTCATATCTTTCACCGGTCATCAACATTTAACCGCCGCCTGAGGGGGTCATGATATCTATCGTGTCACCGGATCCGAGCACAGAGTGGAGTGTCGCAGCCTCGCCGTTGACAAAGACTATAATAGTATCCTCTAACGGCCGTCCAAGCCAGGGTATGGCCTTGAATATATCTATTACCCTGCTCCCTTGTTCCAACTCTAAGGCAATCGGCTCCCCCATACTCCTGGAAAGACGCACATCCTCCGGCAGGCTGGCGCTGATTACATCGTATGACCTGATCTTGATTTCTATTGTGGAACTCATTACCACCCAAACTCCTTACTACTTTCCAAAGGAACACCGGGGGTAATTACATTCCGGGCAGTCACGACAGAGACCACCGTGGCCAAGAGAGGCCAGTTCCCGTCTGCCAATGTGTTCGCCGGACAGTACGCGAGGCAACACCAGATCCAATACGGTAGTACGGTGGTGGAGGCCGCAGGCGGGCATTCCCAAAAGCGGCACATCATCAAAGTAGGCGGCAAGAAACATGGCGCCTGGTAATACTGCAGCGCCATAATATACCTCTGTTGCCCCAGCCATTCTGATACCCTGACGAGTCACATCATCCGGGTCAACACTCATACCCCCGCTTACAATCAGAAGATCACAACCTCTCTTAAGATTGGAAGATATTACATTAGCGATTGCTTCTGCATCATCAGGGGCATAGTCAATGTTGATCACCTCTGAGCCAAGGGCATTAAGCTTTTGACTAAGTATAGGGGCAAAGCCATCTTCAATCAGACCGTGATAGACTTCACTTCCAGTGATAACCAGCCCCGCCTTGGCATGGCGCATGGCCTTGACCTTCAATACCCCCCCATTTTTCGATGCAATAGCCGCAGCATCTTCGATTGGCGCCCTCTTCATTATAAGTGGTATAGCGCGGGTTGCAGCAACCTGCTCACCCTTTTTTACATGGGTGTTATTGTGCAGCGAGGCGCACATTACTTCCTCAACCATATTGAATTCAGCTAGGGTATCAATATCAACACAAAAGATGCCGTCTCTGTCCGCTAATAATTTTATTTTGCCTTCTCTTGGATCATCGTCCCATGCAATACCTTCTCCTGAAAGCGAGCTGGCCAGTATAGAGGCTGCCTCGTTTTCGTGGATCTCATCCTCCTCAAGATCTATTAAATATAAATGATTTTTTCCAAGACGCTGTAAGTGGCATATATCTTCATTACAAACCACATGCCCCTTTCGAAATGCAGTGCCCTTGAACTCACCCGCCCGTATCTCTGTAATGTCATGCGCTAGTGCAGTTCCTACAGCATCTTTTAACTTTATTGTCTTTCTCATGATATTCGGTCCTTCATCAAAACCTACAGCAGTCACCCTATATAACAATTTTTTGGAAGGTTAATGATGAGAGGTGTTTGTTTTTGGGGGCGTCTTCAGTGTCAACTGCCTAACGCCCCCTATTTGCAAATACTACTTCCCTTCTTTTTCCTTTAATGCCCTCAGAATCTTCTCTGGGGTAATGGGAAGAGACTTGATGGACACGCCAACAGCGTCATAGATGGCATTGGCTATAGCAGGCGCTGTGGGTATGGTAAGGCCCTCGCCCGCTTCCTTCCCTCCAAATGGGCCATGGATATCATCGGTGTCTATAACGATGGAATCCACCGGCGGCATATCCAGGGCGGAAAGGATCTTGTAGTCCTGGAAGTTGGCGTTAATCATATAACCCTTATCATCAAACTTACATATCTCGGTAAGGGCATAACCGAGCGCCATATGAATAGATCCTTCGAGCTGACCCTCAACGGCCAGTGGGTTCAAGGCTATGCCGCAGTCATGGGCGGTAGCCGAATTGAGCACACTCACCTGCCCGGTTTCCTTGTCCACCTTTACCTCCAAGACCTGTGAACCAAAGCTCCAGGTTGGAGACACAACCGTACCCTCTTGTAAGTGTGAAGACGGGGTGAAAATGCCTCTACCAAGGACAGGGGCACCCTTGTTGGCGTTCTGGTGCGCCATCGCGGCCTCGGCGATTGTCATACTTTCACCGGTCCTAACTATAAAGATATTTCCATCCTTGATATCAAATGCATCCTGAACCTTGAGCCCCAGTTTGGCACCAGCGGCGATAAAGAGCTGACGTCTGGCGTCTTCAGCAGCGGCCTTTGCCGCGTTACCCGCCATCATGGTCGTCCTGCTGCTGAATGCACCGGTGTCTCCTGTTACGATGCCGGTGTCATCGGACTTGATTGTAACAGCGTCAAGGCCTACACCCAAGACCTCTGCTACGATCATGGAGATAACAGTATCGCAGCCCTGCCCTATTTCAGCCATCAGGGTGAATATGTGGACAGTGCCGTCCTGATTGACCCTGACCCAACACTCAGCATATGGACGCTTGGTGTTGAAGTAGTTATATAGAGCGCCGCAGAAAAAGCCATAAGACCCTATACCCAAACCGTGTCCGTCAGGCAACTTACCGTATTTTTCCCTCCAGTTCATTCTTTCGGCAGATCCTGCAATAGCCTCCTGCAAACCGCAACTTGAGACGTGACATATATTGGGGATCTTTACATCTCCCGGCTGAGTAGCATTCATAATCCTCATGGCCGCGGGATCAACACCGATCTGTTTTGCGATAAGGTCAATCATGTGATCAAGGGCGAATACCGGTTGCATAGCACCGTGGCCCCTCATGGCCCCTGTAACAGGCAGGTTGGTATATACGTGCCTGCCGTTATATCTGTAGTTGGGAATCCTGTACGGCAGTGTGCCAAGGATACCGGTAATCATGGTTGTTGTAACATTGTAGCTGTGGTGAGCCCCGCCATCGAGGGTGGTGCTGAACTCTACAGCATGAATCTTACCGTCTTTCTTGACACCGACCTTCACGTCCATTTTCATGGATGTCTTCTGGCGGCTGTTGACAAAGGTCTCTCTCCTGGTGTATGCGATCCTAACAGGCTTTCCGGTCACCTTGGAAAGAAGGGCTGAGCAGAATGCGTCGCCCATCAATTCAAGCTTGCACCCGAACCCGCCGCCGGTAAATGTCCTGATTATCCTGATGTCGCCCTCTTTCATGCCAAGGGCCATAGCAAGCAGGCACTGAACAAAGTATGCAGACTGGGTGGAGGTATAAACAGTCAGTTTGCCTGTTGAATCAAATATGGAGACGCTTGCCAGGTTCTCCATTGGCACATGCTGTACAACCTGTGTCTTAAAGGTATCAGACATTACAAAATCGCATTTATCCCAGGCAGTATCAACATTTCCCACCTCAATGCGGCGGTTAACGCTGATGTTATTCTTGATGCCTTCATGGATTTCAGGGGCGCCGTCCTTAACCGCATCTTCAGGAGTCAAAAGAGCGGGCAAAACATCATATTTTACATCAATCAGGTCAAGTGCTTCAATTGCGGTGTCTTCATCAATGGCTGCAACGGCCGCGACCTCGTCACCCACATAGCGCACCTTATCTAAGGCGAGACCTTGCTCGTCCATTGTCTCTTCACGGAGACGCCACAAGCCGTATCTTGCGCCAATAGTGTCTTTGCCTGTAACCACTGCCTTTACGCCGGGCAGTTTCTCAGCCTTGCTGGTATCAATGCTTATAATTTTAGCATGGGCATACGGGCTTCTCAGTATCTTCCCATAGAGCATGCCGGGGAATTTCATGTCAGCAGCATACCTTGCCTCACCCGTAACCTTATTTTTGCTTTCTATCCTAGGAACGCGTGTGCCTATTACAGAAAACTCCTTTTTCAGAACCTCCCTGTTTCTTAACCAGAAACCCGCTGCAGGAGATAACTTTCTATCTACTTGTTGTGCTTGAGTCATTTTATCCTCCCTTCGTGCAATACAGGCTATTTAGCTTGTTCCATGGCTTGTTTTATTGCTCGTTTCGTATACACCTTGACTATCTCCGTCCGGTAGAAAGCCGAACCTCTGACATCATCAATGGGCTTTGCTTCCTGTGAGGCAATCTTTCCTGCTTCTTCCAAAAGGGCGTCGTCAATCTTCTTGCCCTTGACCACAGCCTCAGCCTTCTTCGCCCGGATAGGTGTAGGGGCAACGGCGCCGAGCGTTATCTTTATATCCTTGCACGAATCGCCTTCCCTGGTAACAACCACTCCCACTCCAACGATAGCCAAGTCAACAGAAACACGGGACATCTTTAGATAGGCGCCTGCGGTTTTCGCCGGTTGGTTGGGCACCTGGATTTCAACCAGGAGTTCCCCTTTGCCAAGAACTGTCTTTCCAGGTCCTGTAAAGAAGTCCTCAAGTGCTACTACCCTCTCTCCCTTTGGACCGGCGATTTTGGCCTTGGCCCCGAGACAAATCAAGATGGGTGCGGTGTCTGCTGATGGGGCTGCATTACACAGGTTGCCACCTATTGTCCCCATATTACGGATCTGGACTGTGGCCATTTTCATGGGCACTTCTGCCAGACAGGGAAATTTCTCCTTAACGACCGCGGAATTTGCAAGGTCAGTAAGTGTAGTCAAGGCTCCGATCTTGATTCCATCGGCATCTGCCTTGATGTAGCTTAAATCGCTGATTGCCCTGAGACCGATCAGGTATTCGGGTCTGATTTTTCTTTCCTTCATAACATTCAGGACATCTGTTCCGCCTGCCATAACCTTGGCCTTATCCCCGTGTTGAGCCAAGAGTGAACAGGCCTCTTGGACAGTCTTAGGACCCAAATATTCAAATTTTGGAAGCCTCATTTTTTCCCTCCTTCCGCAAGAGCCAATATAGCCTCGACAATCTTTGTATACCCTGTGCAGCGGCAAATATTGCCGGCAATGCCCATTCTCACATCATGCTCAGTAGGCTTGGGGTTTTGTTCCAGTAATGCAGTGGCTGACATAACCATGCCGGGAGTGCAATATCCGCACTGGATGGCTCCATGATCCACAAAGGCCTGTTGAACAGGGCTCAGTTTGCCATTCTTGGCCTCTCCTTCAATTGTACGGATTTCCCTCCCCTCAGCCTCAACGGCCAGGGTAAGGCATGATGTCACGGTCTTTCCGTCCATTATAACCGTGCAACTGCCGCAATCTCCTTGTTTACATGCCTCCTTGGTTCCGATCAGGTCGAGCTCTTCACGCAATACTTCTGCAAGAGTACGGTAAGGATGAATGGCTACTTCGTAAGGTTCGCCATTAACCTTTAGATGAATCAAGCGCTTCACAGTGATGTACCTCCTTAAAGTTTTTATTCATTATCAAACCACTTAACGAAGTGAAAAAAGACACTCCCTTCATCACTTCAACAATTAAAAAGTTCTTGCCACCGTAATTTGTTTACATGCGAACATTCGGTAGCAGACAAATTATAATATGTCAAGGGGAAAAAATACCTGGAATCATAATAAATCCCCTAACTTATCAATATTATTAAATTAAAATAATTTCACCTCGTTCGACACAATCTCTTGTGTCTGGAAATTTATTCCAGAACCGGGCCGCGGACATTCTGTTTCACCATTAAACCAGGAAAACAAGAAGCAGCAATCTATAGAGGCAGTGTCAAACCTGTGAAATATCTGTAACAGGAGGGGTATATCAGGGCGCCGCCCGATAACAAAACAATCAGGCGGCGGCTCCTAAGATTAAACTTCAATTATCAGCGACCGCTGAAGACCTTCCTCAGATTTTCCATATTAAAATATTCAGGATTTATACCGGCCTTTTCAGCATCCAGGTTAAAATAATTATCCATCATATAGTTATTGCTTGAGTGAATCCTTTGCACATCAGCAACCAGAAAACCAATAGGCATCATGCAGCCGTCTTTTCCAACTCCCCAACAGTGGTTATAGAAAAGATACGGCCTTCCCCTTCTGTCATAAAATTCCACATAAAAACAAGCAGATGACTCAGGATCAAGATACATAACCGCCCTTGAAACAGTAGAAACTATCTTGGGCACATATTCCAACATCATGGTGTTTACACGCTGATAAAGTTGATCTGCAGCGCCTCCGCCGGGTTTATCCTTTATTTCCTGCAACTGGTAGGTCGCTGTCCTACCGCACAGCAACTCTTTTCGTCCCAGATACTTCCATTCATAATTGGTAGGTTTTCCCTGAAAGCCTGTAGCTGCGTCATATGTGATGTCCTGGCCGCCAGGCAGCTTGTCCCACCTCTGGGAGGCGGACATCCTCCTGACCCTTCTTAGTGAAGTTATATACATCCACTGATCATCCGCCTTGTCAGGGTCGTCATAACGGTGGGTAATGATTACAAGCCCTTTCAGATCATAGGGGAATGCAAATCCCATTGCGGAATAAAAGGAGTAATTATTTGGATTCGGCAGTTTTTCCGGCACGTCGTCCCCATATATACGCCCCTTCCACCAGTAATAGTTCTGCTCCGCCTGGCTATACCTTTTATTGCCTTTTTTGTCCGTGACCCCTGTACAAAAACGGACGATCATCTGTTGACCATAGATAAGAGATTGGACGAAGTTCCACCCCATCTCTCTGCCATCCGTACTACCTGGAAAGGGCATGCCGTTTTTATAATTTATCAGATGGCCTCTTTCATTAAGCTTGGCTGTCCCCTTGTTTTTCTTTGAGGCCTCATCCACCTTCTTTGTATTATCACCCCATTGCTCTCTGGGAATGTGGGCAGTTTCGTTCATCCGTGTCTCACCCCACAGATCAGGGTGGGTGCAGATGTCGTACCATATTTCAGGAACAAGATCCTTAATCTCCTCAATGGGTTTGGCCTTATAACCCCAGGAATTGATAATTGTCTGATTTGGGAACGCCTCTCCGCTGCGGATGATATGGAATTGATCACGGGGTATCTCAGCGCAATAAAACCCGTATCACTTGTCTGGATGATCCCCAGGAATTGTTGGAGGCACCATTTTACTGGTATCGTCCCAGGCCTCAGCAGCCACGCCCGATTTTGGTGCGATAGCCACAATGGAAATCACACCTGTCGCAAAGATCAACCGACACAAACAACGAAACAACTTATCCATTTCCCTTCCCTCCTAAAATGATTAATTAAGAAAAAAACCTTATCTTAAATAGGCCGACTATGTACCTTTACATGGCCGACCGTTGCCCCCATCATGATGATTAACTCATTTAACCTTATTTCAGACAGAACATGGTCTTAAGAACCTGGTCGAAATCATTTTCATGCGAACATTCGCTAACAAACAGTATAGGCTTTGTCAATAAAAAAGTTATAGTTATGAAATAAGTTATGACACGTGAGTAGCTGATATCCTTATAAAATAAAAATATATTTTTCCGCTACATATTTAAAAATCGAGATCTAAAAATGTTGACAGATGCGAAGCAAATTCTTCCAGGTTGGTAGCACCCATTTGAGATTCAATGGTGCCTTCAAGATTAAGAACCGTCTTTTGGATATTGGCGTGTAGTTCCCTTGCCTTATCAGTTAGTTTTATGATGTTTAAACGACCGTCCTGAGGGTCTGGTTCTTTGGTGACCAGTCCCAGTGCCTCAAGACGTGTAACCATGGTGGCTGCACCGGCCTTTCCCATCTTAAGTCTCTTTGCAAACTGGCCGAGACTTATGTCTTCTTCCAGTATAAGTATACCAAGGGCAATCAGTTGTTGAGCAGTAAGGCCAACCTTGGCAAGTTCCCGGTTGTAATGAGCGACTATTTTTCTTGCTGCACGTGTGAGTTGGGTACAGAGAAAATACTTTGATTCAATTTTGATGGTCTGCATGGAAACATTCGCTAGCAGACAATTATTTCATAGTCAAGGAAAAAATTTACAGAGCAATTGCCGTCAGTTTCAATACTGTCATACCTCCTGCTTCTTTGACCAATTCCAGCTCTTGCCTGTTTTTCACTAACAGGGCTCCGACAAAACCAAGGGCATTAATGGAGATAGGTCCGAAAAACTCGACAGACCTGGGAACCATCAGCATCCATTCACGCGTAAAAATAAGGTTATAGGGGCCGATTTGTCTTGTCTCTTCCGGATCAACAAAGCTGTTTAAACCCACAGCTTCCAGCATCCTGCGATAAAGTAAATATGTTATCCCGGCAGCCTTGGGTATCTGCCCTAAATCGTCCGAAACCAATCTCACAAATGAATGAACAAAGGGTAGATCGGGAATCAGGCCCAGTCCACCTTCAAATACGGCCCCCCTAAAGAGGGGCTCAATGGGCACCCCTGGCCCATTTTTTACCAACGGCATCGGTATCATCTGAAGATGCTTATGCCGTTGACTCGCTCCGGCAGACTCTCCTCCGTTATAAAAGGCCAGGCCTTCAAATTCCGCCATACATGCCCATATGGCCTCAAAATCCTGCTCGTTTAACAGCATATCCTGATCTTCAAAGAATCTTGTAACAATTAACAGGTGATGATCAATCACATTAAATTTATTTAAAAGGCATACATGGGTCTCAGAGATATTGGAAACAAAGAGTTCATTTTCATAGGGAAGGAAGGGATTTTTTCTTTCACCCCTTTCTTCTGACCCTCCCTTCTCTTCCGCCTTTCGCGCAAGACTTGATATAATGCGAACCAAAAAATCAACTCCACAGTCATAAATAAACATACCTTCAGTTATTATGGGCTTGAGCGCACCGATCCTGATTGCGCGGGCAGTGGTTTCAAGCGTTTTATCCCACAGGGTACCTCTTTCAAGTTGTATCATTTTATTTTCCTAACGCGCTACTGGCTGCAGCAACGCAGTTAATTAACAAAGGCCAAGGCCTCATTTATTAAAAAATCATGCCCATCACAATAGAAAAAATACAGCGGGAATACAAGAGACTCAACATACATAGATCATACACGAATTCCATCCTGGACCTCGAAAACGCACCATAATGGACTGGAAGGCATCATTATTCCTTAAAATCAGAAGAATTTCTGAGAGCAACATTATTGACGAAGATATCCACAAAAATGACATTCATTAAATCACATTGATTTAACTGATCATTTATATCAAATAAAACGTCTTTTTTATCGGATGGTTATGGTTTTTATAGGATTTTTTTTAGCTTGGACATTTTATAATTTAAAATTTTGCACCCCTAATTCCGATGAAACTCGTTGAAGGAGCAGCGTTTAAAAAGAAATTAGGTGTGCAAAAGAAGTCAGGAGACAGAAGTCAGAAGTCAGAATAACTGATGAATATTCCGATTAAATTCTGGCTACTGAATTCTGGATTCTGACTTCTTTTCACAACGAAGATCAGAATCTAACCCATCAATACCAATTGTTTTTGTATGAAAACCGCGGTGCGAAACTTAAGGTTACTATCTGTAGCGGCTATACAATGGATGACCCAATTCGGGAAATCATTAATGCAGGGGCTAATGGATTTATCCAGAAACCTTATTCCCTTTCCACTCTATCTTCAAAGATAGGCGAGGCATTGGGCCTCTGAAGACTGCTGCCGTGAAACAGGGAACTGGTGGAGATGATGGGATTCGAACCCACGGCCTGTACGTTGCGAACGTACCGCTCTCCCAACTGAGCTACATCCCCACGCGATTTTTTTAAAGCACGATATCCTAATATCTGCATAAGAAATATAACAGCCTTTGATTTGCCCGTATTATAAACACCCTGATCATAAAATCAATGAGTTTCGTAATTGGGCATGCCCATAAAACCAAAATACGATGGTCTCACTACTTATAAAAAAAGATTTAGCCACCCCTGAATTTCGTACCCGCCCTTTTAAAATATTTGACAATCACTCCTATTACGCATAAAAAGTTTTTCATGCCCCCGTAGCTCAGGTGGATAGAGCACCAGATTCCTAATCTGGGTGCCGTGCGTTCGAGTCGCGCCGGGGGCACCATTAAAATCAAATACTTATCGTAAATGTCCAGGTTTTTTATTTCAAAGGCTTTTTTTGTCCAGGAACTGCTCATAAATTTCGATACATGGACTGCCTGCAAGGAAATTTATTATCTCCTTTTCTTTATTTTTTTAATGCTATAATTTTAGCTAACATACAATATACTGACATAAAGTCTTTTTTTTATAGTTGGTCCTTTTATATATTTTAAATTATAATTAAATCCAAATTTATATTGCACTGTCTATTCAGTTTAAATGTATGTCCTGACTGACTGATCAGTCGGGTTATATCTTCTGGATTTTTAAGGCTTTTTTTTAAATATAACTTGACAAACAGTTTTAAAAATCCTAAATTCCGATCCCAAAAATTTGCATTTGCTCATGATCTACTTTATTATCCTGACCTTGAAAGGAAATTAGGGTAAATGGAAGCAACGGAATATTATCGTACATTAACCAGGAGGATGGTCACATCCATTATGCTGGTTTCATTCCTACCCCTGCTCCTCTTTGGCGGAATCGTCGGCTATCAATTCCAAACATCCTACCGCGAAAAGACCATTGATCACCTCAGGGAACTGGTCCAGAAACACGAACAGAATATAGACGCGTTTCTATATGAAAAACTCTCCTATATCCGTGTAATGGCCCAACATAACAGCCTGAAGGACCTGAGTAATGAGCAGTTTTTGGAGAAACGACTCCTGACCCTCCAGAATATATACGGCGGGGTCTTTGTAGATTTGGGGGTGGTTGACTTTGACGGACACCAGATCGCCTATGCCGGACCATTCCAGTTGATGAAGGCCAACTACTCAGACGCGGACTGGTTCAAGGAGGCCATCAACTGTGAATATTCTATCAGCAATGTCTTTCTGGGGCTGAGAAACCAGCCTCACTTCATTGTAACGGCCAAACGCGAGAGCGACGGTAGACAATGGGTCCTGCGCGCTACAATTGATTTTGTCGCCTTTAATTCCCTGGTTGAAAACCTTCGCATCGGTGAGACCGGCTCTGCCTTTATCATGAACCGGCAGGGGGAGTTTCAGACCACGCCGCATGTCAAACCATCTCGGGGAAACGATTTTTTCCTCAGGGTTCTTAAGGAATCATCCGAAAGTACGACCTCGACACCCCTTGTTGTCGGGGGATTGCCTGATTCAGGTCCCGCTGCTACTGGTGGAGTACCACTCAGCAGTGTGACTGTGACAGAGGATGTGGATTTTTTCGGTGATGGCCTTATCTACGTAATGTCACCCCTTAAAAACAACGATTGGATACTGGTCTTTCAGCAAGGCAGCAAGGACGCCTTTAAGGATCTTTACCAGGCCCGAAGGCTCGCGCTGCTGATCCTTTTTGGCGGGTGTCTTGCCATTGGAATACAGGTCGTGGTCATAACGCGCAGGATGGTGAGAAGAATCAAATGGGGAGACAGTGAACGGGACAAGATGAACGAGCAGGTAATTGAGGCCGGAAAGCTGGCTTCAGTTGGGGAACTAGCCGCAGGGATCGCCCATGAAATCAATAACCCTGTGGCTGTCATGGTGGAAGAGGCAGGCTGGATAGATGATATCCTTTCTGAACCTGATTTCCCCACAGATGAAAACCTTGATGAATTGAAGCGCGCACTGACGCAGATCAGGACCCAGGGGGCACGCTGCAAGGAGATTACCCATAAGCTCCTAAGTTTTGCCAGAAAGACCGACCCACATGAACACGAGGTAGATATTAATGAACTGATGGATGAGATCATCAGTCTCTGCGAGCAGAGGGCAAGATACAGCAACGTAAAGATCAACAGAAACTTCGCCTCGGATTTGCCCCGTGTCCTGGCCTCACCATCAGAATTGCAGCAGGTTTTCCTGAACCTGATCAACAACGGCGTTGACGCCATAGGGGCCAATGGCGGTACTGTGGAGATCACTACAAGGAGCGAGAATAAATATGTGGTAGTGGATGTAGCAGACACAGGAGCGGGGATCCCCAAGGTGAACCTGGGAAGGATCTTTGATCCCTTTTTCACTACCAAGCCTGTCGGTAAGGGAACGGGACTAGGATTATCCATATGCTATGGCATCATAAAGAAGCTTGACGGTCAAATCAGTGTCAATAGCGCCGTAGGCATGGGAACCACATTTCACGTGCGTATCCCATTCAGTCAGCAGCAAAAGGATTAAGATTTGAGCATAACCCAGATATTGGGTAAAGATGGATATTTCTGAATAGAAAATAAGGAGGTAAAATTGAGTTCGCCGGTTGTACTGTTAGTGGATGATGAAGTCCCCTTTGTCAGGGCCTTGACCAAACGCCTGAGCAAAAGGGGTTTTACTGTAAAGGCTGCATTTAACGGAGAGGAGGCGCTGGGAGTTCTGGCAAAGAAACCCACGTCACAAAATGCATGTTGTTATTTTGGATGTGAGGCTGCCCGGCGTGGATTGCATCGCCATATTAAGACAGATCAAAAAGGAGGAAAAAAGTGAGTTCACCAGTTGTGCTGTTAGTGGATGATGAGGTCCCCTTTGTGGAGGCGCTCGCCAAACGGCTGGGCAAAAGGGATCTTACTGTTATGTCCGCCTTCAGCGGAAATGATGCGCTGGAGGTCCTGGCAAAGGAACCAAAAATTGATATCGTGATTTTGGACGTGAAGATGCCCGGCATGGATGGCATTGACACGTTAAGGGAGATCAAAAAGGCCTATCCCCTGGTTGAGGTGATAATGCTCACAGGACACGCTACCGTAGAGACAGCCATTGACGGGATGAAACTGGGCGCCTTTGATTATCTGATGAAACCATGTGAGATAGATAAGCTGATGCACAAAGTCAAGGAGGCAAAGGATAAAAAAAGGACACATGAAGAAAAGATCCGGCAGGCGCGTATATCTGAGATTGTTACGCGCGGCAGAGGATAGGTGATTTTTAATGACTAATGGCGAGCAGACACAGGCAGCGCCCATAAGGCTACTTCTGGTGGACGACGAGGAAGGTTACGTAAATGTCCTATCCAAGAGGATGACCAAGAGGCGCATAGAGGTTACCCCCGCCTTAAGCGGAGGCGAGGCCATCCGGATCTTGCGAAAACAGGACTTTGATGTCGTCATCCTGGATCTTAAGATGGAAGATATGGATGGAATAGAGGTCCTCAAGATCATAAAAAAGATGATTCCGGAACTGCCTGTTGTAATGCTCACCGGTCATGGCTCTGAGAAGGCGGCGAGGGAAGGCTTGACGCACGGTGCCTATGACTATCTCACCAAACCCTGTGAACTCGATGATCTGTTGAAGAAGATCAGAGAGGCCTGCGGGAGGTGAGCCTAATATACAGGAGGTCTATATGCAGGATATCAAAGTGAAGGAACGGATGGTTCCTTTGAATGACTACGCAACGGTCAAGGAGGATGCTACTCTCTACGATGCGGTGCTCGCCCTTGAGTCCGCACAGAAGGGCATCGAACCTGGCCGAGAAAAACACGCTGCGGTTCTGGTGTGTGACAATAACGGAAAGGTGATCGGTAAACTGACCAGGTGGTCTATATTAAGAGGTATCGAGCCTCAGTACAAGCACATTGGAGATCTGAAGGAGACCTCACGGTTTGGGTTCAGTCCGGATTTTATAAAGTCCATGCTGACCAATTACGGCCTTTTCAGGACCGCCCTCCAGGACCTGTGCAAAAAGGCCGCGGAGGTCAATGTGAAGGACCTGATGCAGACCCTGTCGGATATGGAATACATTGATGAAAACGCAACCATTGATCAGGCAATACATCAGCTTGTCATGGGGCACCTGGCATCACTCTTGGTCACCCGCGGCGGGGATATTATCGGTATTTTGAGGCTGAGCGATGTGTTTAATGAAGTCTGCGCGCAGGTCAAGGCCTGTAAGCTATAAAGTGACCCGGCCTGAACGGACCGGGGTTACAGGAGGAAATCAGTAATGTCGGCAGTAACTGAAAAATTCGATTGGAAACGTGTATTCTTTATATTGTTGGGTTTATCACTTTTTTTGGTTATATATTTTCTGCCTCCTTGGAAAGATGCTGTGGATCCCACGGGCAAGGCATTTCAGCTCACCCGTGAAGGCAAGGCCTCAATTGCGCTCTTTTTGATGGCTGGTATCTGGTGGGTGTTTGAGGTGCTCCCAATAGGCGTGACCAGTATCGCCATAGGCGTAATGCAGGCCCTATTCGCCATACGGTCTGCAAAGGATGCCTTTCGGGATTTCATGGACCCGTCGGTTATGTTCATATTCGGGTCTGTAGTAGTGGGGCTTGCTTTCACGAAATCCGGCCTGACCAGACGTCTTGCGTACAAGATGCTTGCTGTTGTGGGAGACCGGACGAGCATGATCGTTCTTGGTTGTCTCGCAGTCACTGCGGGGCTCGCTCACTTCATGGCCCATACAGCGGCAGCGGCCACTGTCTTTCCGATACTTATCGCCATCAATGATCTTTACGGAGAGGGAGAAAAACAGACCAAGTTCGGAAAATCCCTGTTTATTGGTATGGCCTATGCCGCGGGAGCAGGCAGTGTCATCACCATGCTCGGATCCGCCCGCGCACCCGCGGCCGCAGGGATGTTCAAGGAGTTCACAGGCCGTGAAGTGGGATTCTTCGATCTTACTATGTATCTGTTCTTAATTGGATGGGTGATGGTATTTCTGATTTGGGTCTACCTAAGTATATTTCTTAAACCGGAAAAAACACGTATCGAAGGCCTTAAGGAAAAGGTCAAAGAGCTTTCCGCCAGTCTTGGACCCATTACCAGAAACGAAATATTTGTTATAATTTGTGTCCTTATGGTCGTTTTGATCATGGGCATCCAATCCTTTGTACCCGCACTCAAACCTCTCGACAGGGCCGCCATTATGTTGGTCTCAACGCTTTTTTTCTTTATATTCAAGGTCCTTACCGTTAACGAACTGGAGGACATTCCCTGGAATATCATCCTTCTTTTCAGCGGTGCAATGAGCATTGGCTTTTGTCTCTGGCAGACGGGTGCGGCCCAGTGGATGGCTGTAAACTGGCTAATCATGTTCCAAAAGGCCCCTTGGATGGTATTTGTACTGGGCATCGCCTTCTTTGTCCTGGTGATGACCAATTTCATCATGAACGTAGCAGCCATCGCCATATCCCTGCCGGTCTCCCTGGTCATAGCAAAGTACCTGGGTGTTGCGCCCGACGTGATCCTCTATGCCTCTCTGGTCACAGCCGGTATGCCCTTTGTGCTCTTGATCGGGGCCGCCCCCAATGCGATCGCCTATGAGTCACGACAGTTCACTACAGGGGAGTTTTTTAAACATGGTGTATTAATGAGTATTGTCCTGATGATAGTTTTGGCCATTGCCATTCTGACCATCTGGCCCATGCTCGGGATGCCGATATTGGCGAAATAAAAAGGTTTATGGCTTATAGATGAATTAGCGTATAACACGAAGATTATTTTAGCCACGAATGGCATGGCATAGGCTAGCTGATTGACGATGGTTTTAGCACAATTTGGCGTCCGGCCCTAGGCTGGACGCCGTTTTTTACAACCTGTAAAAAAACATGACGATTATACGACCCGCCTCCGAACCATCTGTTTGTGGCCTTTCATGATAATTTAAACCATAATAACAGGTTATAATCCCTGTTCCCTTATCTTATTTGTTGCATACTGCTTGATCAGTTTGATGAGGCTTAGAGGAAGGAAAAGCTGTTTTCAGTTTCTAATCATAAATGGAGTCGAGGCGAGAAAAGGATGAATAGAAAAACAATGAAAAGGGGCACTCTGTTGCTGTTAATACTGATGTTCACCATTATCCCTGGGGCCGTCTTTAATGCCGCCGCTGAAGAAGGGGCGCTCACCACAGGTCTGACAGATACCATGATTGTGTCAGGGACCATTACCAATGCACAAGGAAAACCCATTAAGGAGGTGATCCTTCACTTCACAATAAACGGAAAGGAAGCCGAGTTGGCCGAGGAGATAAGCACCTCCAAGGCAGGCCGTTACGAGGCGGAGATCCCTGTCCAACGAGGTCTTTTACCTGGGGTAAGGGTCGAGCTGACAGGAGAGAAACCTTGCTATAAAACCGTCGAGAATATTCCACTAAGTAATATCGTCCATGAACGGACTAATGAAGATGGCGGGACTCGTTTTCTGGCCCACCACAGTTTCAGCATGTCACGCACGACCACACCGGCATTCTGGATCGCCACCCTGATACTCATAGCAGTCTACGCGCTTATAGCCTTTGAGCTGATGCACAGGACCCTTGCGGCGTTGATGGGTGCAGCCCTGATCCTGACCATCACTTACACGGCGGGAACATTTAACCCGAATTATACAATACTGACCTTTGAAGACGCTATGCACGCCATTGATATGAACGTGATATTTCTTTTAATGGCCATGATGATCATAGTGGGAGTATTAAAAAAGACCGGCGTATTTCAGTGGACAGCGTTTAAGAGCTACCAGCTGGCCAGGGGAAACGTCTTTGCCCTGGCCTCCATCCTGATGGTGGTAACAGGTGTGACATCGGCCTTTCTGGATAATGTGACCACCATGCTCCTGATTATTCCTGTTACAATCGAGATCGCCCTGACGCTCAAGATCAACCCTGTGGCCTTTCTGCTGCCTGAAGCCTTTGCATCCAATGTGGGAGGCACGGCAACCCTTATAGGCGACCCTCCTAATATCATGATTGGGTCATACGCCAAGCTGAGCTTTATACAATTTGTCCAGAACTTGACCATAATCTGCATTATATGTCTGATCTTCACAGTAGTGTTCTTCTGTATTTACTACAAAAAAGAATACCTGAAGGCCCAGGTGGGAGACGTGGGAAAAATGATCGCCCACCTGAGGGAAGAGTACAAGATCACCAACGCCAAACTGCTGACTCAGGGCTGTATCCTCCTTGGTATTACCATTTTTCTTTTTATCATACACGGGGCGCTTCACATGGAGCCCAGCATTGCCGCCATGTTCGGCGCTACCATCCTGCTCGTAATCAGCAAGGTTGATATTGTCGAGATGCTTGAGCACGAAATCGAGTGGCCGACCCTGATATTTTTCATGATGCTCTTTATTGTTGTAGCAGGGGCAGAGGAGACAGGGCTTATCCAGATTATAGCAGACTGGGTAAAGGACCTTTCACAGGGCTCCCTTGTCGCTGCCATTTTGATGATCCTGTGGGTATCGGCGTTAGCTTCGGCCATCATAGACAACATCCCCTTCACTGCAACCATGCTGCCTATTGTGGCATATCTCAATACGGTTATCCCTGGGGCCGAAAACGGGATTCTGTGGTGGTCTTTGGCCCTTGGTGCCTGTCTGGGAGGAAACGGAACCATGATCGGCGCCAGCGCCAATGTGGTCACCGTCGGCATGGCGGAGCGTGCAGGTCACCCGATTTCATTCATGTATTACCTAAAGGTGGCCTTTGTCCCCATGATTGTCACAATAATTTTTTGCTCTGCGTGGCTTTTACTGGTTGAAATATAGAAAAAAACTCAGGAGGGAATAGTATGGCTTACAAATGTATCGTATGTGGAGTCACTGGTTCCGCCCACGCTCAGGGTGCGGCACTTGAAGCAGCAATACTGGCTAAACAAGAGAACGCGCGTTTGGTATATGTCTATGCCGCTGATATCTCATTTTTAAAAAGTGGAGTGGCGGGTCACAAGGGTGTGGAAGATTCACTGGTGCGTCTCGGAGAACACATCCTTGATATGGCCGGACAACTGGCTGCTAACGTGGGTGTGGAAGCAAAAAAAGTGCTGAAAAAGGGGCCTGTTATTGATGTATTAAAATCGGTTGTCGCAGAGGAAAAGGCCGACCTATTGATATTAGGCCACGAAAAGCGGACGATCTTTGAAAAGGCCTTATTCCGTGGAGAAGTAGAAGACCACATAAAAGAGCTTGAGTCTCAGTCGGGTGTAACGGTAAAGATTATCCAATGATTCTAATGAGGTAATTCATCATAAAAAGTGCTTGACAAATTAATAAAATTAAGATGAAATATTACTCAGCTCTTATAAAAGAACAATGTTTTCGGGTCTGGAGCTTATTAATATCTCCAGAGGCAGACTTTTAGGTGCATTTTTTACGCACCTGAAAAGATAGATTGTCGGGCCGCAATCTGAGCAGTCAGATTGCGGCTTTTTTTTGCCCAGAGAAATTCTGAGTTTTATTGCACAATCGAGACATTTAAACTTTTCGGGTCTGGAATTTAACTATATATCCAGAGGGTAGATTTCCGGGGACGTTTCTTAAACCTCGGGAAAAATAGATTGTCGGGCCGCAATCTGAGCAGTCAGATTGCGGCTTTTTTTTGCCCAAACGTATAAGGGGGAAAACCTGCGGGCTTAAATTTTAAAACCATATTCTATGGAGGATTAGTCATGGTTGAAAATCTGTTAGGCATTGTAAAAAGTAACCCGGTTGTCTTTGGAATATTCTTCGCTGTAGTTTGCATCGCAGCAGTTATCAGCATAATAAATGCCAGAAATGAAAAAAAGGCTCAAAAAAGACCATTGCCTGCAGGAGACACAAAAAAAGCCTAAGGTGGGAAAAGGGTTACGAGTTGACTGCGTCATCCCGTAACTCGTAACTCGCAACCCCGCTCACTCAAAATGCAGCATCTTGTATGCGGAACGAAGTGCACTGGCTGTAGGCACGGGGACGATGTTGACCCTGATATCCGTGATGCCTGGAATATTTTCGACCATTTTTCTGATCTTGTTGGTCAGCTCCTGTTCGCGGCCAGGGTCATCCTTGATGGCGATAAAGGCCACTCCGTCTCTAACCGTGACGTTGACGTCTGTAAACTGGTTGACAAGTATAGACTGGAGCTGGCTGGTTAATACGAGGTTATCCAGTATCTGTTGAGATTCAGAGGTGGTCTGAAAACACGAAAGTTTCGCTGCATTTGCCAGGATGTTAACCGCATCCTCCACCATCATTGTTTTTACGTGCAGGACGATGTCATACAGGCTGGAATCCCAGGTGTCCGCGCCATAGAGATGCAAGCCCCATTTGCGGCGCTCATCGTCATCCTTTTTTATGATGTAACGTGCATCTTCTTCGGAAATATTCTCCCGTCTCATTTCCTCCTTTACCCTGTCTTCAGGGTCGGCGATAATCCTGACCTTGAGTACATGAGGTACCTGCTGAAGAAAAAAATGACCGGCCAACCCGTGATAGACGACATTATCGTTTTTGACATGTTGCAACAGGATATCCCGGATAAAGGCAACGTAAGTCTCTTTTCCTCGGGTGAATCGGTCAAGTATTGAGGGCGCATCATGGATTGCCCTGGCAAGTTTTATCTCAGGGATATGAAACTTATCGGAGGCCTCCAGCAGAATCTCCCGCGAAATGCATCTGTAGCCCAATTTCTTGGCCAATTTTTCTGCTACTTCCTTGCCCCGGCTGTAACTACCCCTGGATATGGTTATAATAGACATTATAATTTCCTTTCGTTTAAACCCCTCTGGATACTAAAATATCTCTTACCTTGGCCTCCCGGATGCGATCTTCGTGCTCGGTCTTTCTTTGATGGGCCTTGTTGATATCGGCTGAAAGCTTTTCTGTGTCGCATGGTTTCAGAACGTAATCATAGGCCCCGAGCTTCATGCCTTCGATGGCCGTATCAACTGTAGCTTTGCCCGTCAGCATGATCACTTCAGTCAGGGGCTTTACGGCCTTGATCTCACGAAGCGCCGTAATACCATTCATGCCCGGCATGGCCACATCCAGAATAACGACATCAAAATCATGGTTTTTCACTTTTGCGAGTGCGTCTTCGCCGCTGAACGATGTATCAACATTATAGTCACGTATTTTCAATCGCTCAGACAACACCTGTACGAAATCTTCCTCATCATCCACCAGCAGAATCCGTGTCTTCATGAATGCACCTCCTTAAAATGTTTAGTTTTTAATCTCCGTTGGCAGGGTAAGAACTATCTCACCCCTGTCACGGTGGGTGGACAAATCCCCAGCAAGTATTTCAACCAGGGCTTCCTCCCTTTTTCCTGGAAATATACGACTGAAATCTCCTGTTACGCCTTCTGGCATGGCAAATCTGATCGCTATGGCATTATCCACCTTTTCGGCGTTTAAAACTACCCTTTTACCGTGACCGGCTTCGTCCATAGCGTAATCGAGGCAGAGCCAAACGATATTTTCCAGCAAAAACTGGTTTGTGTTAATCCTTATAGGGTTATGGATAGGGGCAAGCTCCACTGCCACTCCGCGCATGGAGGCAAATCTGTTTGAAAGGCTGACAACAAGTGTCAGAGTTTCGGTAATATCAATGCGCTTTTGAAATTCATCAACACTGTGGGCGAAGGTATTCATATTGAGTATAATACCGTCAGCGCGCTGGATCTGCGATATAATCTTTCCTGCAAGGGTTGTCAGACGTTCCGGTTCCAGGGGTCTGCCCTTATTGGCCATCAGCACAAGGTCTTCCATCAGGCCTGCATTCTCGTTTATAATGGCGAGGACATTTTTGATCTCATGGGATATGGATGCCGTCATCTTTCCAAAATACTGAAGACCCGATTCGAAGGCCGCATTTAGATCAATGGTCATATTGAACCTCCAACAGAATTAAGAGCCGTGTTTATTTTTTCGATGAGCAGCCTGATGTCCAACGGCTTTATCAGATAAAACTCGGAGCCGGCTTCTTCGGAGCCGGCCTTATAATCGGCTTCCGATCCATGGCCTGTCATAAAGATAAACTTCATGTGAGGGTTCCTTTTCTCCAATTCCCTCTTTAGATTGATCCCGCTGATCCTGGGAATTTTAACATCAAGCACAGACAGGTCATAGGACTCAGTTTCAGCCTTTAAAATTGCGTCTTCTCCGTTCGTCACCCAGTCCGCATCAATGCCCCTCATGGCCAATCTCTCAGCCAGGGTGGCGACCAGTTCTTCCTCATCATCCACGAGCAATATGCGCATCTTAGTCCCCCTCCGCTTTTATGTTTTTAAGCGGCAATGTAATGCTGAAAGTTGTGCCCTTGCCTACCTCGCTCTGCACGCTGACACTTCCCCCGATTTCATGTACAAGGCTATAAGTAATGGAAAGTCCCAGACCCGTGCCTCCTTGTCCTGTCTTGGTGGAAAAAAAAGGCTCAAATATGTGTGTCAGGTCTGTCTCAGGAATACCGCAACCGTCATCGGTGATGGTAATCAAAATCGAGTTCCGGTGCTTCATCTCAGCAACGATATCAAGATGTCCCCCGTCGCTCATAGCAGCAAATGCATTGTTCACAATATTTAGAAAAATCTGCTGTAACTTACCCCTGTCGTTTTCAAAATCAGGAATATCCTTTTGAACCTTAACTGAAACAACAATGGATCTATATTCCGCCTCTTTATTTAAAAAATCAAGGACTTCGTTAATAACTTCCTCAAGATTAATACTCTGAAGACTGACGTTCATGTGGCGGGCGAATCTCAGAAGGCGTCTGGTTATCTTTCCGCATCTGTCCACTGAGGAAATGATGGAGTCCACAATGCCGATAAGTTTATGATCTTTGGCGTAAATGTCCTTGAAGGTGAACAGATCTTTGATAAGCCCCGCCTTCTCGTTGATTATGGCCAGGGGATTGTTTATCTCATGCGCAACACCGGCGGCTAGGCGACCGATGGAGGCCATCTTGTTTGAATACTCCATCTCATGAAGGATCATAATCCTCTTTTCGTCGGCCAGGTACATCCTGTTGATCAGGTAGGTCGCTATCCCAACGATCACAGCCAATATGAGGATGATACTTCCTATCAGAAATCCAATAAGTTCCAGACGGGTCTTTTGCCATGATTCGATCAGGGCCTTTTTTTTCTTCACAATCATCAAGATAAAGGGTGTTTTGTCGATGTATCTGTAACCTATGACAATATCTCTCCCATTGGAGTCTTTTCCTTCGACCACTTCGGTTTGGGAAGAATAAGGAGGTACAGGCAGTGGTACCTTTTCCAGGACATTACCATTCTCGCGGGATGATGTCTGGAGAACGCCCTGATGATTTATAATGAAGGCATCACCCAAACGATCCAATTCTACGCTTGAAAGAACACTTTCAAATATAGCAATGTCAAGGCTGGCCCGGAGCACAAAAAATGAGCCCTCGCTCAAATCGCGTCTGACCGCAATGACCATATGAGGAACCTTGCGAAAGCCCAAGAAGACATCGCTTATATACACGCCGCCCTTCACCACCTGCATGTACCAGTCCTGATCACTGTAATCTTTGTTTAAAAGGCTGTACGGCCCAACATAATTGGTCTGTCTGCCGGATGAATCAATCACACCGAGATCCGTAAACTTGCCGAATCCCTCTCGAAGATTCATTAATATTGAGTTAAGTCTGGCCGTGTTGTTAAGCGCAGTCAGGTCATTGTCCCGTGCGATAAAGTCAAGCGATAAACTACGCTCTTCAAGAAAGAAAGATACGGATCTTCTAATGTTGGATACGGTCCTGGCCGTACGTAACATGATATCCGACTCAACAGAACGTCTGGTAACATTGTAATCTACAATAGTAATAAATATGAGGGGACCAAGCGAGACAGCAACTGTCACAAGCACCGACACCTTCCATATTAAAGGAAAGTTGACCAGTCTCTTTGCCGGTCCTCCAGGCACATGTTGATAATCCCAGAATCTGGGTTTAAATCTTTGAAGTAAAGACATACCTTAAAGGCAGAATTCAGAATCCAGAAGTCAGAATTCAGGATTATCTACCTGCCTTCCTCTCCTTGATCTTTTCGTTGGCCTTTTTGATCGTATCACTCAAAAGTCCTATATCTACAGGCTTTTGAAGATAGGCAAAGGCGCCCAGTTTCATACAGACCTCTTTATCAGCATCGGAACCATGCCCGGTGAGGATAATGACCTCAATCTCAGGTTGGGTCTCTTTAACCCTTCTTAAGACCTCTATGCCGTCAATGCCGGGCATCTTGAGATCAAGTATCATAACATCAGGCTCATCTTCCTTTACCAGGTCAAGGGCTGACTGTCCGTCATATGCGACAGCCGAACCCATGTCTCTCATCAACAGACGCTCTGAAAGGGTCTGGACAAATTCTCTTTCATCATCAACAAGCAGTATCTTTGACGGCATCTCGAAATCATACCTCCTGTAAATATCTGTCTGGTGGAAATCAGGCCCTACCTTTGTTTCAACGGATTTTACCCCGGCTATCTTTTGGGCAATGGACTTGAGTTCTTCCTCAAGCCTGCCCAGCATTAGGACATGCTTGTTGATAGTGATGGTAACCTTTCCGTCTTTGGCGCTTACCCCCACATTATGACCCTCCAGCACAAGAGCCACCTCTACACTGGATGCGAGAAGGAAGTCCTCCACTGCCTTTTTGGAATCCTCGGTCGGCCTTACCGCATCCTTAACCAGGTTTTCCTTAATGATGTTCCCTGCTTCTTTCGCAGTCACTTTGTCGGAAGGTATTATAATGTCATATATTGACGGATCCCACGGATCATTCTTATTATAAATAGAATTCACCCACGATGCGCAGTCTTCATCCTGTCTTCGTATCAGTTTTATAGCCTCACTTTCAGACAGGCCCTCTTCATGAACAGCAGCGGAGATCCTGGACTTCATGTCTGCAATTATACAAACTCGAAGCGCATGACTGACATCTTTTGGTATCAATTGACTTGAAAAACCTGAAATCACAATTTGATCGCCTGAAAGAACCTGCGCCAATGCGAGCTTGAGGTGGGAGATAGAGCGTTCTCTTTCATGTGTAAATTTATTGAAAACCGAGGTCCTGGCGGTAAACGCCCGCTCTATTTTGGTCTCGGCGATGCGGGAAAGCCTGCTCGCCTCTGAGACGATCTCCTTATCAGTTAAGAGCTTGTATCCCGTACCATCCAATACGTTTTTGACAATAGGACCTTTCTGACAAAAGGAACCACTGAATACAGTTATAATAGACATATTAGCCCCCTTATTCCATACGCTTTCAGGCTGCGTGACCGACAGTGAGCAGCGGACAATATTCTTCGACCACATCCCTGTGGGTCTTTGAATGTACATCTCTTATTGCCTTTTCCATGGTCGCATATACATGATCCTCACCGATCTTTTCAGGAAAATGCATACGCTTGAGTACCTTCATCACTGATTCGTTTACGCCGCTTAAAGATAGATCAATGCCGGCGCTTCTGATACGATCCACAAGCAAGGACAATGTCTCCTCACCTGATGCGTCAATATCGTTGATACCATTGCATACGATGATTATATGCCTCAAGTTCTCTTTTTTAAGCATCAACTCCGTTATCTTATCTTCAAGATAACTGGAGTTTGCAAAGAAGAGCGGACCGTCAAAACGGACCATGGAGATATATTTGCATTCACTTAATTCGTGTGTAGATATACACCTAAATGCCTGGTCTTCATGCCTGGCCAGGGATGCGACAGTCGGTCTCATGCTCTTGTATAAAAATACCGAAATGGAAAGTATGACTCCGATCATTATGCCCTTGTCCAAATGAGGGGCAAACAGGAGCGTGAAAAAACAGGTGATGATAGAGATCGCACCGTCATACCATTGGGCCTTCCAGGCATGAATAAAACCCGATACGTTTATCAACCCGACCACCGCCATCATGATAACCGCAGCCAGCACGGATTGGGGCAGATGGTAGAGTAGAGGTGTAAAGAAAAGAAGCACTATGACCACCGTCAGGCTGGTGAATACGCTGGACATCCCCGTAACCGCCCCTGCCTGAAGGTTGACTGCTGATCTGGAAAACGAGCCCGAAGTGGGGTAACTCTGTCCAAAGGCGCCGAGCGCGTTTGCTACACCCTGGCCGATCAGCTCCTGGTTGGGGTCAAGACGCTGACCAGTCTTGGCAGCCATGGCCTTTGCTATTGAGATGGCCTCCATAAACCCCAGCAAAGATATGATTGCTGCAAAGGGCAGCAGATGCATTATAACACTAACCTTGATCTCCGGAACATTGAAAGAAGGGAGTCCGCCGGGGATTTCACCCACAACAGAGCCACCGCCATTCATTGCAATCTTGTCCGTCTTGATCGGATTATTGCCCACCTTCACGCACCAGGTCCTTCCGTCACTTTTCACATCTGCAGGTATTTGGTCCTTGAGATAGAATTCGAGAGAGCCGCTCGACCCGGCGACACCCGCAAACAGGAGTGCCCTGATCTGTTCGCGATAACGATGTGCCTCATCCTTTGCGCGCTCGAGCTTAATGGAAATCACATTTTCATCGTGCTCGGCCTCAAGTATCGAAAGATTATCATGAGATTCTTTGGCCTTTTCAAGTCTTGCGGATACCTTGGTCCTTTCTTCTGCAAGCCCCGGTATGGTATTGACCGCAATGTTAAAAGACATTATCAGTTCCTGTGCCTTGGCCGATTTAAGGGCGGATATGTTGACGTCCGCGTTATGCTGAAAACCTATAGCCCAGGAGATGACCGTAGTAAGGACAACTGCTACAAGCACATTGGGGAGTTTGGGCGCGAGCCTTTTTAAACCGTACATAATCCCGAATGCAAGCACACCCATAAAAAACGTCGGCCAGTGGGTATAGGTGGTTGCTGCCTTAATCACACGGATGATTGTCTCGTAGTGGTGCGGGGCCTCATCCACCGATACGCCGAATATCTTTGAAAGCTGCGAGGTGGCAATGATGAAGGCCGCGGCATTGGTAAAACCGTTAACCACAGGGTGGGATAAAAAATTGACCACAAGACCCAGTCTCAAAAGGCCCAGGCAGAATTGAAAGATTCCCACAAGCAGGGCCAGAAGAATAGCATAGACGACGAAACTTTCGCTGCCTGCCGTGGCAAGGGGGCTCAGCGACGCGGAGGTCATAAGAGAGACAACGGCCACAGGCCCTGTGGCGAGTTGCCGGCTGGAGCCGAATAGGGATGCAACCATGGGAGGAAGAAATGCCGCATATAATCCGTAGTATGGAGGCAGGCCCGCCAGTTGGGCGTAGGCCATTGACTGGGGGATAAGGACCAGGGCCACTGTAAGCCCTGCAAGAAAATCAATCCTGAATTTACCGACACTGTAATCCTTGAACCAGTCAAGGAATGGCAAGATCCTGTTCAACATATGCGATATACACTCCTAAATCTTTATTGTTTTGATAATATCCTGCGACACGACTCAATAAGCTCGTTTGATAGCGCTCCTGCATCGTAAAGACTATAAGTGTTAAACCGGACCAGACCGTCAACCATAGCAAAGATGATCAAGGCGGTTTTTTTCGCAGGTACGGGTCCGACAGAGCCATCCTCCTGCCCGCGGATTATGGCCTGCTCAAATATATCTGAAAGACAACTGTAAATAGACTCCAGGTGCTTACGGCAGACTGGATTTACCCTTGCCAGTTCATAGGCGTCATGGCGGTGTAAAAGCAGGAACCGGTCTTCCATGGCGCCGGCCAGATAGAGATAAAAGGAAATTGCATCCTCCATCATCTCTAGACCAGTCTCAAAGGTCCTCCCCGCAATATACCTCTCAAATTCCCTCGTGATATCATCTTTAAATTCCTCCAGTATGGATAAAAATAATTTCTCCTTGTTTTCAAAATGATAAAAAATCGTCCCCTGAGCGACCCCGGTTAATTTTGACAGATCCGCCATTGAGGTCTCCCTGAAACCCCTTTGCGAAAAAAGTCTTGTTGCAACATCCATGATGTCTTTTTTCTTGGACATAGCCCTAAAAACCTATCAAATGAATTAACTGAGCACTCAGTCAGTTTTTAATATATAACCCTACCTCAATTGTGTCAAGAAAAATTTTTTATCCTCACATTTCAATAAAAATGATTGAATCTGCCTGTTTTTTAAGATAGATATCATCGTGATCTGGAAAAACCCGAACGCAGGGGCGAACACAAGCTTGGCCCTTACCCGGCCTGACCACCTGGAATCAAACGGGTTGAAAACGCATAACAATTTCGCAGGGGCGAACCTTGTGTTCGCCCCTGCGCGGCACAAACGAGGAACCACAATGAAACATTTAGAACGACTATTGGACAGGGTTATTCACCGCACCAAAATAAACCTGAGAGAATTTGACTTTGATATTGACGCCCATGTCAGAGGTCTTGTGCCCCTGGATCAATTTACAAGATTTTACGCCTATTATGGAATCACCTCCCACCATCCCATCCATTTTAATTTTACAAACTCGGCCCTGTCAGGAAGCTATTTTCTTGGGAAGTGCAGTGTGGCCAATTCTATCCTTTACAAGAGTGATATCCGTGGTGATGAATTGAAACAGACAGACGAAATATTCACTTTCCATGATTCAAGCATTGTCCTGGACGACGATGAAATGATATCCATCAAAAACAGCCTGCTGATGAAGACACTGGTGCACAATTTCTCGCATGATCCTGAAAAGGTAGACCTTTTTCTGATCAAGAATACAATCGCATGCCCATACGCCAATATCCACGGATCTCCTGTGGACGGCTGTTTTCTGGGTCCCTTCGCCACTATTGACCTGACCACAGGGCACGATGTCATCATCGGCCCATTTTCATATGTTCAGACAGGCTCGCTGGCACATACCAATGTGGGGCCCGGCCGCATATGGGTTAAAAACGGCGACATATTCGATTTCAAGTACAAGTTCGATGAAGAAATTTTAATGCACTATATAGGCTTTGCTCCGGGAAGAGGCGTGATGGGACGCTTTATAGATTTTGCTGAAGACCTTAAAACCGATTTTCAACGCATATACGACGTGGTCCACATGGAGGCCCCGATAGAAGTGCCACCCGGCGCGTCTCTTAACCGTTATGCCGTGTTTCAGGGGGAAAGCCGTATAGAAGAAAACGTACTGGTAGCCCAGAGGGCTTTTGTTGAATCATCATGGCTGGGCAAGGGCGCCAATGCCCAGGAGAATTGTTATATAAGCCATTCCCATCTGGAAGGTTATAATGTTACCGCCCACGGTGCAACCATAATCCATGCCCGTTTAAAGCCGAAGGTCTTTGTAGGATTTAATTCCTTCCTCCAGGGAAAAGAAAACGCTGAATTAACTGTAGGAGAAAGCTGTATAATAATGCCCCATACCATAATCCGCATTGACAGACCCTTGGATATCCCGCCAGAACACCTCGTCTGGGGATACATCCGAAATCAGGAAGATTTTAAAAATCACAGCATGTCGCTCGATGATTTTTCCAAGATCAGCGATTTGCTTAAGAAAGGAAATTTGCAGTTTAAAGGTGACGGCTCAGCCTTTGTACAGGCCTTCAAAAATCGAATAGAGCACATCCTGGAGGCAAACGGCGCGTATTTCGACGGAGAAAAGATGAGTGGCCATGCCCAGAAGGGCCAGAACATCTCGTTTAACATAATTCAACCCTACCCAAAAGGCCCTCGGGAGGGGCTGTATCCCTCCATTGAGATAAACCCTTAAAGGCAAGGGAGAAGGCAGACATTAATGTCCCACATATTGAAATGAATTTATACTATGCGTCATAAAAACTTACAGCAGTTTATCAAGGTGCTCGATTCTGCGGGAGAGCTTGCCAGGATCGCGGCAATGGTTGATCCAAGGCTTGAGCTGACTGAAATCGCTGACAGGGTCAGCAAGGCTCATGGCCCGGCACTCCTCTTTGAAAATGTAAAGGGCTCTTCATTTCCACTTTTGATAAACGCCTTTGGCAGTTATAAACGGATGAAGCTTGCCCTGATGTGCGAGTCCTTTGACGATATTGCCCAAAGGATAGAGGCCCGGATGAAGATCCGTCCGCCAAGGGGTCTTTTGGAAAAGATCGGTATGCTTTTTACCCTGAAGGAGATGGCTGACATAATCCCTAGGAAGGTCCGCACTGCACCATGCCAGCAGAAAATGTTCGACGACCCAAAAGGACCTATGCTCGATATGCTGCCGATACTTACCTGCTGGCCGATGGACGGAGGGCCGTTTATCACCCTTCCCCTTGTCATCACAAAAGATCCTGATAGCGGGATACAAAATCTGGGCATGTATAGGATGCATAAGTATGATAACGCCACAACCGGTATGCACTGGCAGTACAACAAGGATGGTAACCGTCAATTTGAAAAATACAAGTCACGCGGGGAGCGTATGGAGGTGGCTGTCGCCCTTGGCGGATCACCTCTCGTTACCTATGCTGCGACAGCACCCCTTCCCCCTGATATTGACGAACTGATGCTTGCGGGCTTTATCGGCTCATCCCCAATAGATATAGTCAAGGCAAAAACTGTGGATCTCCTTGTGCCGGCTGAATCTGATTTTGTCATAGAGGGCTATGTTGATCCAAATGAAGAGAGGATCGAGGGGCCTTTTGGAGATCACACCGGGTTTTACTCCGCTGCTGATTCATATCCCGTGTTTCACGTCACATGCATCACTTGTCGAGAAGATGCGGTATATCCTGCCACTATTGTCGGGAAGCCGCCGATGGAAGACTGTTACATGGCCAAGGCAACTGAAAGGATCTTTCTTCCCATGTTAAAGATGCTTGTTCCTGAGATGGTGGACATGGAACTCCCGATGGAAGGAGTGTTTCATAATTGCGCCCTGGTGTCCATTGACAAGAAATTCCCCGGACAGGCGAAAAAGGTCATAAATGCCCTCTGGGGTCTGGGTCAGATGGCCTCTACAAAATACATTTTGGTCTTTGACAAGGATATTGATCTGAGTGACTCTGCAACGGTGGTCTGGAAGCTGTTTAATAATGTTGACCCGAGAAGGGATCTTATCATATCTGAAGGCCCGCTGGACGCCCTTGACCACTCTGCGCCCTACCCCAATTTCGGCGGAAAGATGGGCATTGACGCCACCAGAAAGACACGGGATGAGGGCATGGGTCGCCCATGGCCGGATGAAATCTCAATGAGCCAAGACATAAAAGAGTTGGTGACCAGGCGCTGGAAGGAATATGGACTTTAGGCTGTTTTCAAAACTGATACTGATAGAACAGACCTTTTTTGCCATGCCCTTCGCGCTGATCGGTGTGATCTTTGCCGGCGGTGGGACAATAATAACATGGGTCCTCGCAATCGTAGCCCTGGCCGCAGCCAGGACAGCGGGGATGTCATTTAACAGGGTGATTGATGCTCAAATTGATGCAAAAAATCCCCGGACCAGCGACAGGCCCGTCCCAAAAGGTGAAATAAAGACTTCTACAGTCTGGTGGACGGCCATCATCTCTTCTATCGTGCTCATAGCCTCATCGTTAATGCTGAACAGGCTCTGTTTCTATCTGTCATTTCCGGCTGTGGCCATGCTGTTTACCTATTCCTATTTCAAGCGGTTTTCATCCTCTTCACACTTTTATCTGGGCTTTGTCGAGGCCGCAGCTCCCATAGGGGGTTATCTTGCGGTTACAGGTGAATTCGCACTTGTCCCCTTTGTCCTTGGTCTTGCCATAATGAGTTGGATTGCAGGGCTTGACATTGTCTATGCATTACAGGATATGGATTTTGATTCAAAACAAGGTCTACATTCCATACCGGTTCAAATGGGAAAAGAAAAGGCTCTGCTCCTTTCCTTAACAAGTTACATCATTTCCATATGCGCGTTGATCTATGCCGGAATTCTTGCACATATGGGTCTTGTATATTGGATCTCGCTGATCCCGATTGCGGCAATATTCACCTATCAGCAGATCCTTGCCAGGAGAAAGGATATTGTCTCTTCCATAAATACATTTTTTAAGGTCAACATGTTTATATCACCGATCCTATTGTTGGGAAGTCTTATGGATGAGCTTATAATAAACTAAATTAACATGAAACTGATAAATGACATAAAAGACAGCACCCTGAGGGCCATTGCCCGAAAGGTAGAAGACGACGTTCCTGTAAGCAGGCAAGACGCCGTCTACATGCTCCAGACCAATAACATCCTGGACCTGGCCACAATCGCGCAATTTATGAGACTACGACTTCACGGCGATGTCGCATATTACGGCGTCAACATGAACCTGAACTATACCAACATCTGTGAACTGCGCTGCCCTTTGTGCGCGTTTTCCTGCAACAAAGGAGATAAAAAGGCTTACCTTCTTTCTCTTGATGATATCGAAAAAAAGGTAAAAATCGCTGTGTCCTATGGCATTGATGAGGTCCACATTGTCGGCGGACTAAACCAGGACCTTGATATTGCCTATTTCGAGCAGATGTTCACATCCATTAAAAGCATAAAACCTGATATCCATATCGTAGCCCTCACAGCCGTTGAATACGACTACATAGCCAGGAAGAATAATCTATCCCTTGAAGAGGTATTCAGGCGACTGATCAATGCAGGGGTTAATGCCATGCCGGGCGGAGGTGCCGAGATCTTTTCTCCCGAGATACGAAACATTATTGCACCCAAAAAGATTTCAGGCAAGAGATGGCTTGAGGTTATGAGGACAGCCCACAATATGGGTCTTAAGACAAACGCAACAATGCTTTACAACCACATAGAATCAGCAGAAGACATAGCAGATCACCTGTGGCAAATCCGTGCACTCCAGGATGAAACCAATGGCTTTAAGACCTTTGTGCCCCTACAGTTTCATGGAAAAAATACGGCCATATTCCAAAGACATGCAACTACCGGCTATGACGATATCAGAATTTATGCTACCAGCAGGATCTTCCTTCACAACGTGCCGCATCTCAAGGTATTGTGGATGTACGTGGGAGAAAAGATGGCCCAGGTCCTCCTAAGATTAGGAGTAGATGATATGGGCGCAACCTATCATGACGAGAAAATCGTGCATTCCGCAGGGGCAAACACACCTGATTATGGATCAGAGCCCTATCTTAGAAGCCTTATTAAAGAGGTCGGGCTTATACCTGTCAGGACTACTGCGGCCTATAATAAAATTGATACAGGCAATAATAATGAATCTAGGTCACATTGATTACCTCAACTGCTATCCGTTCTATTACCACATGTTCGAAAAAAGGCCTTTAAAGGGTGTAAGTATTTTTTCAAATTATCCCTCTGTACTCAACAAAATGATAGCCAACGGACAACTGGACATGAGCCCGATATCGTCTGCTGCATATCCGGACATCGCAGACAATGTGCTAATCCTTCCCCAGTTCTGTTTGAGTTCCATCGGATACGTGGGCTCCGTAATACTGGTCAGCAAGGCGCCTATTGAAGATTTAAACGGCAAAAAAATCGGCGTCACAAGCGCATCACACACATCTGTAGTATTATTAAAGGTGCTTCTAAAAAAATATTACAGACATGACCCGATATTTGTTCCGATTGAGCCAAGGCCTGTTTTAAAAGATATTGATGCGGCTCTGATCATTGGTAACGATGCGATGGTTAAGATCCCAGGGCCTCCCCCATATGTCTATGACCTTGGGGACCTGTGGCTCAGAAAAACCGGCTTTCCAGTGGTATTTGCGATTTTTGCTGTAAGAAAAGATATCGTTTCAAAATTTGAATTTGAACTAAATGAAGTCATCTTGTCATATCAGACATCACTAAAATATCTGGAACAGGAAAAGCATAAGGTCATATTAAAAGCTAAGGAAAGGTATCCGGATATCCTGTATGACATTGATCACTATTATGATCTACTGGAATTTCAGTTTACCGACAGTCTGAAGGACGCACTTATGTATTATTATTCCACAGCAGCTGAAATGGGATTTCTCCGGGAGGTGGAAAGATTAAGGTATATGGATATTTGAGGTATAAGCTGTTATTAATTGTCTCGAAATAATTTTGTCATGCCGGACTTGGTCCGGCATGCAGAAGAACACGGATTGCGCCTTTGCCGCAATGACGTAGTGTATACAATTATGTGACTGATACTAGCTATTAGATGTATATGAACCTTTTAAAAGAAAAAATATACAGAGGAGATCGGATCTCTCCTGAAGAGGCAGTGGAGTTATTCGCTTGGGACATCATTGACCTTGGAAAGGCAGGGGATACGAGAAGAAAAATGGCCTTTCCAAAGGAAGAGGTAGGCTTTATAGTTGATCGCATTATCAATTTTACCAATATCTGCGAGGCGGCCTGTACTTTTTGCGCCTTCCATGCCCGGGCAAACCTGATTGAGCCCTATGAAATGACCATGGAGGATATCTGTGCAAAGGTCGAAGAACTTGTTGCAATCGGGGGCTCACAGGTAATGCTCCAGGGCGGCCTTCATCCGGGATATACTCTTGCCAGATACACAGATATGATAAAGACGGTGAAAAGCCGTTTTCCAGGCATATACCTCCACTCCCTTTCCCCGGCTGAAATAGCTCATATTTCAAGAAAGAGTTCAATATCAATCACTGACGTTATAAAAGCCCTTAAACAGGCGGGGCTTGATTCAGTTCCAGGCGCTTCAGATCTCTTGGTTGACCGAATCCGTAAAGCCATAAGCCCGAATAAAACTTCTGTAGATGAATGGCGTAATGTCATCTTTGCTCTATACCAGAATGGCATGAAAACCTCTGCAACTATGACCTACGGTATGGGGGAAACCAACAGAGAAAAGATAGACCATCTTTCCGTGATCCGTGATATACAGGATATCACCGGAATAATACGTGCCTTTATCCCCTGGTCATTTTCGCCCGCCAATACGGGTATGAGTCATATTTTACCAGCAACAGGAATGGAATATCTGAAGATCGTCTCCATTGCAAGGATATTCCTTGACAACATCACTTATATACAGGCTGGCTGGCTTACAGAGGGAATGAAGCTGGCGCAACTCGCCCTTACAATGGGTGCAAACGATATGGGCGGGGTGCTGATGGAGGAGGTGGTTGTAAAGGCAACAGGGATAACCACCAGGACAAACAGTGATGAACTTATAAACATTATAAGAAACGCCGGAAAGATCCCTGTCCAAAGGGATTCACAGTACAGCATGGTAAGGACTTTTTAGTGCCAACGAATATATCTTACGAGATAAACAATAAAAAACCGGAGGATAAAAAACTTTTTATTCGGAAGATGTTCGATTCGATCGTACCTACTTACGATCTATTGAATCATGTGTTGTCATTCGGCACTGATATCCTTTGGCGCAAAAACATCTTCAGGCATACCAAAAAAATCAAAGGAAAAACTGTCATTGACATCTGCTGCGGCACAGGCGATCTCTCTCTTATTCTATATAACAAAGGCTCCAAGGTAGTATCTCTTGATTTTTCCTTGAATATGCTAGAAAAAGGTGTGACAAAAAATGCACTCAGAGGCCATCCTGTCTCCGCAGACGCTTGTTGGATGCCCTTTAAAAGCAATTCATTTGCCCTGGCCACAATTGCTTTTGGTATAAGGAATATCCCGGATATTGATAATTTCATTCAGGATGTCTTCCGTATACTTGCCCCTGGGGGCGAGCTTGCCATACTTGAACTGGTGAGACCAGAGAACAGAATCATTGGAAAAATCCATTATTATTATCTTGGTGCAATGCTGCCCCTTATCGGCGGTATAATATCCGGTAGAAAGCTTGCCTACCAGTATCTAGCAAAAACAATAAACACCTTTATAGATCAGTCAGAGCTTAAAACCATGCTGAAAAAGTATGGATTCAAAAATGTAGCCTTTTACCCGCAGACATTGGGTGTTGCCACAATAATCGTCTGCGAAAAGGAGATGCTGTGACAGCCCTTGATATCGGGTTTTCAACATGCCCCAATGACACTTTCATATTTCATGCCATGCTTTACGGGTGTATTGATTGCGCGGGCCTTAGCTTTAATGTCCACATGCATGACGTGGAAGAATTAAACAAACTTGCATTTTCCCACGCCCTCGATGTAACAAAGCTATCGGTCTATGCATATTTCAAACTTAAAGATTCTTATGAAATCCTTGATTCAGGCGCTGCGCTGGGTTATGGTTGTGGCCCCATCCTTGTAAAAAGGTCAAAAGGAATTTTCTCTCCAGAGGCGAAGATCGCAATCCCTGGTGAGCTTACAACGGCATATCTTCTCTTGCAGTTGTGGAATCCGGATATAAAAAATATAGAAGCAACCAGGTTTGACAATATACTTGAAGGCGTTAAAAAAGGCTTATACGACGCAGGACTCATTATCCATGAGGGCAGATTCGTCTACAGCGAATATGGGTGTTCGGAGGTAGTGGACCTGGGCCAATGGTGGGAGACTGAGACAGGGCTGCCCATACCGCTGGGGTGTATTGCAATAAGGAAAGATCCGAGAATTCTTCAGCACAAGAATAAAGTGGAGACTATATTAAAAGGCTCTATTCATTATGCGTTTACAAACAGGGAAGCTTCAAGGCAGTTCATCAAACTCCACGCCCAGGAGATGGAGGATCGTGTCATTGACGCCCACATTGACCTCTATGTAAATGATTTCACCATGTCACTGGGGGACACCGGGAGGAAGGCATTAAAGACACTTGAGGAAATAGCAAGGTGGAAAAAGATCCTTTAATAGCAATCGTAATGGCCACCATGATCGAGGCAAAGCCCTTTGTCACAGGCATGTCAATGCAACAAATCGAAAAGAAGCCTTTCGTCATTTTCAAACAGGATAATATCCTTCTTGCCATATCGGGCATCGGCAAAACCAACGCCGCCATTGCTACTGCCTATTGCTGTCAGCGTTTCAATCCCGCCGGCGTATGCAACCTGGGTGCGGCAGGCGCAGCCGACTTAACTCATCGGCTGGGAGATGTTTTTCATATAACAAAAATTATTGAACATGACAGACCTGAGCTGACATCTGGAAAGCCGACCATACATCAACCGGATGTGCTTGACGGTTTTTTAACAGCAATACTTTCCACCAGCGACAGGGCGATACTTGATCCTGATGAAAGAAGCCTTATTTCCGAAAATGCTGACCTGATGGATATGGAAGGGGCCTCCGTGACCCGGGCTTGCAGGATATTTGAAACAAAATGCCATATATTCAAATTCGTCAGCGACACCCCTGAGCACACAAAAGACAATGACATTATACAAAACATAAGGCTTTATCGAACACCATTTTATCAATTCTTCAATCGTTCGATCATCCATCGCCTGCTGCATTATGGATAGAGTATCAATAGTTAGGTGCACCGATTATTCTGCATCAAACCTCAGAGATGCGCTGATCACGTCTTTTGATTATTTTGGCGGTATTGAACATTTTATTTGTCCAGGAGAAAAAGTTCTTCTAAAGCCGAATCTTATCGCTTCTTCAAAGGGTGACAACGCGACAACCGATGCAAGATTCATCGAGGCGGTTGTGAAGATAGTAAAAGAACATGAGGCCTTTCCCTTTGTTGGCGACAGCCCTGCATTCGGATCCGCCAAGGGTGTTGCAAAGGCAGTAGGCGTAATGCAAACGCTTGAAAGACAAAAAGTTGAGGTGGTTGAATTTAAGAGAAATATCCGCTTTACAAACCATGTCTCCGTTTCAAACAGTATCAATGATTTTGATAAGATCATCAATCTGCCCAAACTTAAGGCCCATGGCCAGGTGCGATTTACGGGGGCGACAAAGAACCTGTTCGGATTTACCAAGGGCAAGGTAAAGGCATGGCGGCACTTTATAGTAAGAAACGATCTAGAGAAATTCTGTCTCATGCTCCTAAAGATCCACCAAATTGTAAGACCGCCCTTCACACTGGTTGATGCCGTGGATATAATGGAGAGGACAGGGCCCAGGGGTGGCAAAACCAGACACTTTGGTTATGTCTTTGCAGGAATAAACTGCATCAGCATTGATACAGTCATGGGGATGTGCCTTGGAATAGATAAAAAGGATACACCTCTTTTATGCACTGCCGAGAAATTAGGCTTCAGCAGCGGACAACTTGACCAAATTGAGATAAAAGGCGAGACCATTGACGCCGTGCGGCTGAGCGATTTTAAATATCCCCAGGACCTCAGCGACATATCTTTCACCTTAAAGGGTGTTATCAGAAGCCTATTTCGTCACCTTTATCTTCTCAGTATTGAGAAAAGGCGATAGTTTCCTCATGTTCTCTCACCGACCGGTGTGCGCATCACCTTTATTTCAGCACCCTGGCTCACCGGGATGACCGCAACAATCACTCAAGGTGATAATTTTTTTCATGTTGTTTCTGAAAATCAACCATATCTTCTTACGCAATGGCATCGTGACCTCAAGGTTTGTCAGAAAGGCCCGTGCACTGGGCCGAGGGTGTTGTCTATCGTGTTCATGTCTTTTCATATCTCCTCCTTGCGGGCCTGTGTAGCCTGCTTTATTCATTTTCATTGAGCCTGTATTTTTCCCTGAGCTGCCTTGAGATCTCCTTTATGGTTTTAAATGCCTTTTCCACTGTCTTTTCCCTGTCCGGGTTTATTAGACAGCATGTGGCAGGGGAGAGCAGACTCATTGAAAATAGTGATGATTTTTCGATCCCCTTTTTCTCAAGGATGTCCCACACCTCTTCGAGCCGTTTTATGAGCGAGGGGATGTTCTCCTTTTCAAAGTTTTCAAATCCGGTAGGCACAATGCCCCAGACAATAACACCGCCACGTGAAAGAAACCTTTTAATAGCAGCACCGTAAGAGGAAAAAATCTCTGCATTGGTGTATAGATCAAGCGACAGTATATCCAAATCCAGGCCGAGAAGAAAGTCCCAGTCAGGATTGCCGCAGAGGTGTATCCCCCTGGGGCTGTCTATCATGGAAAAAAACAGGTCCAGGTCTTCCTTGGCCTTTAAGTCGCCGTAACCGGCCATAGCGGAAAATAGAAATTGTAGACCTGGTTCATCTACAAACATGAATGCATTGGGATTAAGCTTTTTCAGTCGGGAAAGCTGAACATTGATCCGTTTGGCCATAAATTCGATCATGAAAGGCCGCACGGTGTCATCGAACAAAATGGGCCGATCATCCTGGTCCTTTATATTGAACCCAAAACTTATGGGACCCTCGAGTTGCCCCCTGATTGCAGGATATGAGGAGAGATCCTTAGACAAAAACTCGTGATAAACCACTGAATAGGTTTTGCTTATGTCAAAATAGTCCGGCTGATCAAAATGAGTCATGGCCTCTTCGAATTCTGCAATAAACTTTTCCATGGAAAACCGCAGGGTCCTCTTTTCCATGTTCAGAATAATTCCAGGAAAGTGTTCCGCAGCCTGGACATACATGTCTTCATAATAACTGTAGTTAGGGAGCTGAGGCCAGAAAGGGATATCCAGAGACAGGGCCGTATCAAGGGCCTTTTTAACATCTACATGTGGCATGACCGCCATGGCGGTAGTTAACAGACTGCCAGGTATAGCCATAACGGTCGTCTCCTTTGAAAATAGCCCTGCTCATACAATATTTTGGGGCATCGCACATTTGTGTGGGTGACCCCAATATGTTGTGGTCATGCATTGATGACCTGGAATGCCGCTGGTTTTCTTCTCGGATAGAGATC
>LT984854.1:2076986-2085554 GCA_900258555.1 uncultured Desulfobacterium sp.
CATCGCCTTAAAACTACGCTAACTCATTCCGGTCAGAAAAACAATAATCCGACCACAACATATTGGGGGCACCCACACAAATGTGCGATGCGGCAATATTTTTAACATGCTATACATGAGTTCATCCTCTGAATTGGGTTCATAAATAAAGTCTGTTTATCCTTGTGCGCATTAAAGATCTCTCATCGTTTTAACTCATATGTTCATTTTAGTTAGAAAATCGAACAGGTATACACCGCCCACACCGCCGAAGGGCAGGAAAAACGACTGAACTAAAGGATGCTTCATGAAAGGTACAAATGCGCCCTCCTGGAGTTCAGAGATCTCTTTGATAGCGAACTCTAGTTTCTTATTATCTCCTTCATCCGGATTATCGTTCAAAATGCCTGCGGCCAATTCTCTCTTGAGCCGATGGACAGTTCGCGCCCTTGCGTCTTCAGCCGACCTTCGCAATATGAAGGCGCAACTCCAGACGATTAACGCAGCCATGGTAATAACTATTGCGAGCCCTATTGGTGTTTGCCAATTGTCGAATAGTCTAAGGCGGGATACAAACATAAGGAACCAGACTATAAATGGATAAAAGATGAGCTTTCCCACGGTATCGGTATGGCTGGCTATTAAATGGATCAGCAAATATTCCTTTTTCGCGTCAACTTTGCCGGCTTTTTCATTTCCAGATTTGGCATCAATATTTATGGCCCGTCCAGTATTTATCATCTTCTCCAGGACATCATTAATGAATTTTCTGCAACACCTTGTAACGTCAAAAACGTAGAAAACGAGAGACGCAAACGAAAGTAAAGTAATGGAGAGAACAATAACATCAATTATCCTGCTTATATTGCCGCGGACAGGGGCCACCGGCTTTTCAGAGAAGTTGATGATGGCAATTACGAGTAAGCCATAGGTCAGTAAAACCGGAAGTAACCGCAGAATACGGTATTTCCATGTGCTACGAGCCCGATACTCTCTCCACAGCCCATCCAACAAGTCGACATCCACTTTCCAGTGATACGTAAACTTATCCCTAATTTTAAAAAGCATCAGCAACACTTTAGACTTTTGCCTCAAATTTTCAGATACAGCGCTCTTCTCATTTTTCTTTTCTGTAAATGATAAATCGAAATTATCCTCAATAGATTCCATGTTATTTTTCAGCTTCTTCTGTGCCATGATGATAAATCCGACGGCGAAAATGATTGCAATCAGGCGCAGTGCCTCGGTGGGCCAGATACTGACCCCTTCAAATAGAAATACAGGCTCCTCCCACGAATTCAAAATCACGAATTTGTTAAAATAGTAACAGCCAGCTGCAACAAGCACCATGAGGCCTGCTGCTTTAATCCAATGCGCTAGAAATGTTTCACAGATGAAGACGTAAACCGTACTACTGATAAAGAAGAACAGCAAAGCCAGAGTTATGATGGCAATAACTGCGATATTCAGAAATTTTGTCTTCACTTTATCGTTGTAATTATGTTTCGGATTGATATTATTTTCCTCTGGAGAAATTTTCACTGCAGAAAAACGGCCGATCTCAAATACCTGTGGAACCACCCTTTCCTCAATGCTTTTTTGGTTCTGCGAGCCGTTCTGCGGCTTCGCGTAATCGCCTAATGCGTGCGTTGTAGTAAAGAAAAGTGATGTCTGGTAGTTATCTCGAAAAGGGGGGATATCTCCAAACCAGCCTTTTGTCATATTCTTTCTCAAGGTAAGATCGAAGTTTGATGCGACGATGAGATTTCTGGTCCACTTCAGGACTTCAGGGTGCAAAAACCTGGCGTCCAAGTCTGTCGTAAAGAAGACCGCCTGGGGGAATCTCTCATGAAATGCCTGAAGTACTAAAAGCTTGTCATAAAAATCAGTTCCGAGAACTCCTATGGCTTTTATCGAGCGTTCCCTGTTCTTGCTGAAACGATACGCTTCCCCGGTCAACCTTCTGAGATAATCATACTGACTCTTGCCCGCCGCATCCTCCAGCTTGTTTAGTTCTTCTGCGCGACTAACTTCCTTCTCGTTGGGAAGAATGCCATCTATGCCGCGAAGGTAACTAATATTCAGCACCTGAGAATCTTCCTCTAAAGTGCAGGCCCTTTCACTAAGTGCACGCCTGAATATCCCCGGCATCGAACGGCCATAGAAAGTATCCCATTCCGAGACAAGCAAAATATCTTTTTCCTTGTCCCCCGCTTTTAAACCGCGAAGTTTGAGTTCTTCGATAAGCATTTCTGCGAGTTTTCTGTCGGTACGGATGGTTCGGTTAAACGTTATGTCATGCTTCCTGAAGGCTGCTATTATATTTTTCCTGGCTTCGTCATCTCTGACTTTATCTTGCCCTACCCCCTCGATCAACTGTGAATCATCCGCAGTCGCCAAGGCCGAGTAGATAAAAACGCCTTTAAGTGCGTCAAAATATCCCTTGTTGGACTGGTAGGCTTCTCGCAACATACATTTGAGTGTCCCTGATTCGGCCGGTCCGATTATCTTGAGGGCAAATTTTTCTTTGTCCATGCCTTTACAACCGATCCAGGCAGCCAGAAAATTAAGTCCTTTTAGCGGATAATGTTGTCGGAATACATCATCATTGATCCACAGAATCAGGACTGAGTCTTCATTTGGGGAATATTTTAGCCATTCGTAGGGCATGATGTTCGAGAGCGAAGCTGCCTTTTCATCTGAGTTATCTGCAGTTGATACGCAAACATATTTAATGTGCTCGCTGTCTTCCGGTATGAACCCGAGAGAGCCAAGCCCAGAGAGAAGAGCATAACGGTAACGAATTCGTTGTTCGTTATCCTCTGCGAATCGTTTTCCAGATACCATGACACCAAGAACGGTCACTCTCCCTTTTTCAAGTCGTTCATTTATGTTAAATGGGTCGTTTCCTTCCGTTGGATAAGACAGAAGAAAACTATGGGAAGAAAGTTCTGAGGGCGATTTGTCGAAATCCTTCAGGTGATCCATGACAGCCAGGAAAGGATCCTGCCAGAGCCTTGCGTTCACATTAACACTTTCCCGCAGATCCGGCACCGTGGGTCGTGAACTTCGAAAAGGACTCTGTGTAAAGATGGTAACACCTAGGATAGCCAGAATGGCTATAAGGCCGGAAATGTTTAAGAGAGGGTTTTTCTGCTTATCGTTTTCCATGACTGTTCCTTAAACAAAAGTAGATGTTATCTGTAATTTCAGACTCTTTCATCTTGGCGCTCCTCCCCATACACACCGAAACAATTTTTTGACTTAAGCCTTCGATCTTCAATCTATCTACCTGAGTAGTTACACTTACCGTTTTAATAAATAGCCGGCAAAAATAGAGCCCACAATAGCAAGACATTCCGCATCCAGATAACTGTCAGCCCCTTTTTGAAAAAGCACAGACGCATTGGCGGAAAATTCCTCATCAGCGTCATTAAATAAGAGCAGAATGCTAAGTTTAGGCAGTACGCGAAACTGCATGGAAAAATCATAAGGGAACACCGCATCAGGCGTACTACCGCCCAGACGGCCACAGGCCTCTTCAAGTGCTTTAATATTGCCTGAAAACCTGTTCGTGATCAACCGCTCAACTTCTTTTGCAAAATAAACATTCAACGGCCCGGCATTTTTAAAATCCCTGAATGCATCCCAGCCCATTTCATCTTTCTTATCTTCAGAAGCCATAATCAAATACCGGCAGAGGACCACACACACCTCTATCACAGGTTCTTTTCCAGTAGGCCCTGTTATCCCATCTACAGAAACACGATAATTGCTGTTGAAAAAGGGAATTTCAATATCACTGCCGAAGATCTGAACTCCGAGCTTTTCAGCAACGGATTTAACGTTAAGGGCAGATACCTGGCTTAAATAGTTCTTGTATGTCTTTTCAAAAATGGCTGCGTTTTTTGTCATCTTTACTGTAATTGGCTGTTTACTGATACTTGAAATGCTTCTTCACTAATGAAATCATCAATAGATTATCGCCTGCGAACGCGAGTCAAAGGGGTCATAAATTTTGCTAATCAAAATATAACTCCAATCCCTCATTTTAGGTTTCTGACTCTACTATTTTGATTTCTTCCTCTGTTAAATTATAAATTTTATACACAAGCCGATCAATTTGCCTGTCAGTTGATTCGATTTGCCGTCTCAACATCTCTGTTGTCTGGGGGGCCTTGGATTCGGCCAGTCTTTTGTTTAACCCCAGCATCCGCTCGACAAGACTGACAATCTCGTCGTGCCTGTTGACGTCGGCAGGGTCGCTACGATCAATGGTGCGGATAGGAAGTTTGGAAATGTACATTGGTTTGTATTCGAAATATCCGCCCTGTTTTGTAGATGAAATGGAATGCATGTAATAATCAAGAACTTTTGAGCTTATCACACCAAACAGATACATATCGGCTGTTGGTATTATGGTTGTCTTATCATTGGAATAAAAACTAGCTGTATCAAAAGCATATGAGGCGGATTTCACGATTGCGGGAACGATGATTTTCGGCTTTACAAATTCAGTATAATAATCCACGGTATCCTGAATTTCATACCATTGATAAGAACCTGGTTTTCTACCCTGCCATTTTTCGCCCTTCCAGTCCTTTGGCCGAGGCATAAGCCTTTCCTTAAACTGCGCCAGATAATTCTTGATGGCTGGATATTTTTCGATATCAATGCCGCGTCTTGTGAATATTACATGTTTTTCACTGAATAACGGCTGGTAACGTTTGATATCCCTCCCGGCAAGAAACGGCTTTATCACTTCCGCGCTCTTGGGGTCCTCTGCGATCAGTTTCTCCAGAGTCTCATTGTCAATCACAAACGCCTCATTTAAACCTGTTTTAATCCCATAATAAATTTTCCCATTAACGTATTCTCCAAGGGGGACGCCGGTTTTTCGAAGTTTATCCAATACCCCCTGTGTGCTTTGATTCGCCAGGGACCAGCCGGATTCATCCAATGCATCACGCAGCACATAATGACGATGTTGACTGACATGGGTTTGCAGATCTCTAAAATCCAGGGTTTTGATTGTAGATGCGAAGAAAGTCGGCCCATGGGCCTTTTTCTGTATGACAACGATGCATGGATAGGTCGTTGCCTGCTTGAACACCGGCAAGTCGCCAAAGTCAATGATTTCAAGAATATTTTGCTCTTTCATCCATTTGCGCAAAGGCTTGCCGTAATTTGCCCTGAACCACTTGTTGGCTACAATATAAGAAAAAAAACCACCCTTCCTTAAAAGCGAAACTCCCTTTTCTATAAAATAGACGTACAAATCGGCCACGCCGTTATAAACGGAAAACCGCTTTTCAAAATAGGGCTTGAAATCAGTCAAACCCTCCTGCCTGACATACGGTGGATTCCCGATCACCCCATCAAAACCGCCATCTTTCATGATCTCCGGAAATTCAGCATTCCAGTCAAAGGCATTGACCCGGTAAATTTCTTCTTCGTCAAAGAGATTCAACTGCTGATGGTCGAAAAAATCAGAGTCTATCAGGGAATTCCCGCATTTGATGTTGTTCGACAGATCCGGCAGAACCCTTTCCTGAAACAGACTCATCTGCTTACCTATGCTCTGCTCGTCTTCCCCTTCCAGCACCTTGAGCAGCAAGGACAGCTTTGTTACTTCCACCGCCTGATGATCAATGTCTACGCCGTAGATGTTGTTCAACAGGATGCGTTTACGCTCTTCGGTGGTCAACCGCCACTCCCCTTTCTGGGACTGGTAGATGCGGGGCGTTTTTCCCCTGGCCCAGTTTAGCGGGCCGTCCTTGATGTATTCATCCCGGTGCCAGTCCAGCAAAAACTGATAGGCACCGATAAGAAACGACCCGGAACCGCAGGCTGGGTCCAGTATCTTCAGGTGGCTCACGCCTCCCCTGGGGCCTGGCTTTTTGCCTTCCAGCAGTTTGCCAACTGTATTTTTTACTATATAGTCCACTATGTAGTCTGGAGTATAATAAACCCCGCCCGCTTTGCGGACTTCTGGCTTTTCCTCGATTTTGGCCTGATGCCCGCTGGTGAGGCGGATAACTTTTCCTAAAAACTTTTCATAGACTTGGCCAAGGATATCTGCCGGCAGAACGGAAAACTCATAAGGGCTTTCCGGATAGTAAAGATTACTAAAAATTTCCTTCAGCGGCTTGTCATCAACTTGCAGGGAGGGCGTCAAGTTATCGCAATTCTCGCGGCCATTTTCTTTCCGGAAGTGAAACAGCCCGGAATTATATTTCTCGTCTGCCTTATTGAAAAGAGAAAAAAGGCGTTTGTAAACATCTGTCCCGTTTCGCAGCGCCATCAATGCAGCGTAAGGCTCCATGCCCCTATCTTCACAGATGCGGAGAAATACGATCCGGTCTATGATCTGCTGAACGGAGAAATTCAATTCCCTTTGGGAAAGACTAGGATTGCGTAAGGCGATGTTGCGGGCCAAAAGTTCCCTCCAGCGTTCGATCTCCTGAAGAAATTCGGCATCAACCTCCGTGGTTCCTTTTTTGATTTTGTTGGACTCGATGTATTTGTCAAAGGAACCCTTCAGGATTGCATCCCGGGAAAAGACACCGACGATTTCTTCCCACCTTTCCGCATAATCCGTGTATTTGAGATAAAGGATTCGGGAATGGGAAACCTTGTCGGTTTTCATTGGCTTAACCCGACAGTCATAGACTGCGAATTCTTCAAAGTCCGTCAAAATGCTGAGGGGCAGCTTAGCGCTCCAGCCATACCGGCGCAACTGGTACGCCGGATTGATGTCTTGTTGAAGGTTGACCGACGGTTTCTTCGCTTCAAGAAAAAACTTGCGGACGCCGCCGATACGAAAGCAGTAATCCGGCGCTTTGGTGATTCCCCCCACTTTTATAGCATCTTCGTGGATAACGTCCTTGTAAGCTTCGGCGTAGCCTTTTTTGTTGGCGACATCCCAGCCCAATTCTTCGAAAAAAGGATCTATGAATTCTCGGCGCACCTGGGTTTCATTGTAGTTGCCTTTTTTATACGATTCCAAGTTGTAGTCAAACGTCTCAATTAATTTATTGATTCTATCAGGTGCGTTCATATGTTAAAATCTACCGTGTTAATTCTTAGGATAGCCAGTGCATCGACTGTTTTTGTTCTGTGATATTACTCCGCTGACTAAATACCATAAAGCCGTCATTCCGGCGAAGGCCGGAATCCAGGAAATCACTGGAGGTAAGTGTGTATATCATTCCCATTCCTACCTCGCTCATAGGTTCTGTGGCGTCGTCCGGAAAACGCTCAACATCCACGAGAAGTCTGGATATAGGAAAGCGTTGTGTCGTTGCCTCCGGGAAATCAAAAAGCTCGTCAGTAAAAGCGTCTGTCATCAAAATCAGCTCAGCAGCGAGATCATCGTTAGAAAGCACAATTTGATCCCTCAAATTCATGGGAATTACGTTGGATGAGTGAGGAATATGAAGAATCATTGCAAGTTCGACTCTCGGCATAAGCGGCAGGCAGATCGAGCGTCGGATAAAACGAATAGTACATAATGTTGAAAGCGTACCTTATCTCAAGACCGCGAAGTAAAACTCTGCCGACTTCATGCCGTTAGCAATATGTCCTTAGTCCTTCCGGCAAATGGCCCAGTCTTCTTCCTCGTCTTCCTTTAAACCACATATCTTGACCTCATCGTAAAGCAGTCGCGAGCGGTCAGCTTTATGAAATTCCTCTTCACTACCGAAATGGGCGATTGCCTTTCTTCTTGCATCTGCCTCGGCTTCATCGAGACCTTCAACCTCTAAATAATCGCAGTGAACCATACCGTAGCCGGTTCTCCTTTAGTAAGGACACAAGACCTGTTTGTAATTGCCATGCCAAGGAAACTCGCGAAGTTCATAACCAAACCGTTCGATGTCGGCTGAAAGAACCTCGTTAGATCCTATGATGACAACACGGTAACAATAAGCGCCAGGTGGAATGAGGCCCTTGTCTTTCATGGTCTGCATAAGTGATTGAGTTGTTCTGAGTATTTTCCATTCAAAGATAATACTCCGAAAGATGTGTGTCCATATTTTCTGATACCATGATAAATACTAAAAATCAATAGGTTATGCAAAGAAAAACTTCCATCTTTTTCTATCGTTTCGTAAAGCCCGTTGATTATGTGATCACCCCCATGGCTTCTAATCCCTTGACTATGTGGTAGCCGTCCAATAAACTTAGTCAGTGTCCATCCAGAAATGGCTATTTTCCATAATCTCTGCGTCAGATTAGGAGCTTATTAGGAGGCCTGTTTCAAAATAGGACCTTTTGAAATCGGCGATAATGACAATTTAAGGCTGTCTGGAAAAGAGGTGATTTTAATGAGAAGTTCGGCTAAGGAAATTGACCCTGGAGACTATATTTTGGCTGTTCTATCCCCTAGGGACAGGCTTGAGGCTGCTTTGAAGGTGGCTGCTCAAGCCTTTAAAAAGTCGAAATTGACCGTTAAGGATATTGAAAATGCTGTGAAGACAGTAAGGAGAAAATCCTACGGAAAGGTAACTATTCAGTGAATCTTCCACAAAAGTTAAAAAAAAGACTTGACAGTGTTTTTCTTGCAAAGCCCAAAAAGGTAGTCTTGTG
>LT984854.1:2086974-2214190 GCA_900258555.1 uncultured Desulfobacterium sp.
TCAAGGCAAGCCATGCTTTGGATCTCTTGTTTAACGGCAAATTACCAGATTTCCTTACGTAGTTTTTAGGCACTTTTGAAATAACGCTGAATAGTTACACGGAAAGAAAAGATAAGGTGATAATAGATACCGGTGTAGTCATTTCTGCATTTGCCTTTGGCGGTACACCCAAAAAGTCTTTAACAAAGGCGATTGAAGATGCCCGCATTTTTGTGTCACCGCCACTTCTGAATGAATATCGTTACGTACCTCTTGAGCTTTTAGCAAAAAATAAAATTGATAAAGACCAATTCAAGGCATTAATTTCTGGAATAGCCGCCTTTGTTTCTAAGGCTGTTGTTGTTTTTCCAAAGGAAAAATTATTTGTCTGTCGTGATCCGCAAGACAATATTGTTCTTGAATGCTGCCTTCAAGCCGAAGCAGATATCCTTATTACCGGCGACAAGGATCTCCTGGAGATAAAAAACCTGCCCTTCAGACTCAACATATTGACACCCAGGATGTATTTGAAAAAGGCTTAATCCAAATTTATCGTGACTAGCCATGTAAAAGGATGAGTTGTCACGCCCATCTTTTCATTTTCTGGTATCTTCATTACGGAGATCAATCCTCACACCTACCACACTTCGGGAAAGGCCATATTTGTGTATAGGTCTTCAAGCTTTGTTTTATGCCCCTGCTCCATCCTGGAAAGTGAAAGGAACATCTCCTTCTGTTCGGAGTCGCTGCTGGCGTTGGCCAATTCAGCATATAGACGCATGGCATCCTCTTCATTTTTCATCGCCAGCCCTATGGCATCGGCAGGCTTCATGGTCAGAGAGAGCTTGGGTCTGTCAACCGTTTCTGAAACCTTATAGTCTGCTGACTCATTAAAGTGGAAATCTTTCGGACGAGAAAGAAGGCCTTCAAGGAGATGGCGGTGTTTTTTTTCTTCATCGGCAAGTTCCCTGAAGATGGCCTTTAAATTAGAATCAGCCGTCTTGTCGCAGACACCCTGATAAAAATCATAGGACTCAATTTCTTTTTCAACAGCAAATGATATTATTTTATTGTATTCTTCTGTTTTCATGCTTAGGTCTCCTTCTTTAGTTTTATCTAAACAAGTTCCATGGAGTCCGAGCGAGAGGCGAGTAACCTCTTTCCTGGGCCAAAATATCGAGATGGATCAGGCCGATCGGCGCCATATCAGGATCGAGCTTTTCGTTGCTGCCTACCAGATCAATCACCAACACATAGCGTTTGCAATCCCGGCAGGCGTGAATCCGTTCTTTTTCGCGACCTTGTGCGGTGAACACGTCCAGTCGCTCATGATCGGTCTGGCCGCATGACGGGCACACCAGCCGGACAAACCGCCAAATATGCCCGCAGAGCGAGCAATGAGGCCAAAGTTGCCCTGTCTTTGAAATCAGAAATTCAGAAGGATCTCGTTTATCCTTGAGAAAGCCGATGTCCGGGCCTCCGCCGCATACGGGACAATAGCCCTTATACCAAAGCTCGTTATCGGCCAGATGAGCAAATTTTACTGCCGCCTGTCGAAGACATGGTTTGACGATCTCCAAAACGAGAAATGACAAAACTTCTACCGCAACCCCGGCAGCCTGGGCCGTCGCTTCCAGGACTTTCAGATCACCTGTAAGGATCATTTCTAAACAACGGTGCGCAAGGTCGGGTCGCTCAATTAACCCAGATTGCAGGCTGGCCGCGCTTGAACCTATACTGGGAAATGCCCGTTCAAGTACAGGCAAAAGCTTCTCAGCAGAGGAAAGATAGCATCCCTGCAAACCGGAGAGGTCTTGATTGGCTAAGAGCGGCACACCACTTGAGAATGCCGTAGCATCGAAATCAACAGCCTTAGGCCACTGAACGCCATCCAGGACCAGGCTGCGGCGTTCATCAATCAAAATAGCAAACGCCCTGGCAACATCCTCCAGCTCTGGAATTCGACTACGGATGCCCGCCAACGCCACATTGACGTCCATCGTCAGGTTTTCGGCGAATAAATCCGGGATCATTCGTTAAAAACTCTCGTTGTTAAATCTGCGCGGAGTACATCTTGCGCGGGTGTGTGATCAAGAAGACCACCCCCACGCTGTCCTCGTCAACAAGCTCGGCCTGCGGGTACGATTCCTTCAACACAGCGAGCCTCTTGTTCGCGAAATCCAGCATTTCCTGGCTATCGCCAAAGTTCATGGTTCCCGTACAGCAGGTCTTTACGCAGGCCGGCAGCATGTTTGCCTGAACCCGATCAATGCACATGTCGCATTTTGACAGGAGGCCCGTCTTCTCGTCGCGCCGTGGAATGTTATACGGACAAGATTCCCTGATGTCTTCGTACTGTTCGACGGTCAATTGCTTGGTTTTTTCTGTATAGATAACTGCGCCGGTCGGTTCATCAACAATAATTGCGCCTTCAATGTAACTGTCGGCGGTATCCTTACATGGCGGCTCTACACAGTGGCGGCATTGGTCGGGGAAAAAAAGCCAACTCACCTTTCCGTTGATCTTATGCTCGTCGAATCTAACGAGCTTGTAGTTAAATGGATTGAGGTCCGGGGGATTCTGATGTGTTCCCTGCTGCTTCGTAGTCACAGGCGGCAGGCCATGCCATTCCTTGCAGGCCACCTGGCAGCCGCGACATGCGGTGCAGCGTGAAGTATCTATAAAAAATGCCTTGGCCATAAGATATCTCCCTTTTCCTTCCTTCTACATTCATACCAAGTCGCATTCAAATTCTAGCCGTGTTGGCTTCGTCGGTTCTGTCCTCGACGTATTGTATATACGCCTGCGGGAAAACCTCCTTGCCGCTTTGCTATCTCTTTGAATGCAACTTGGAATCATTATTCCTTGTTCGATACTCGATATTAAAGTTAATGCGTAACTGCCGATACCCGGCTTAGACGAAGAGCTCTGTTACCTTGCCTGCTTTGTATATGTTTACCAGGCAGGCCTTATATTCCGGGATGGTCACATTGGGATCGGCCACAGACGCCATAAGGCGGTTGGTGGCGTCACCCACGCCGGGAGTCATCCAGCCGAAGCAGAACGGCATGCCCGCCAGGTGCACGGTCTTACCCTGCACCTTGAAGGGGGTCATGCGCACAGTAACCATAGCTATGGCCTCTGCCTTTCCTCGAATACTTTCAACAATCACCGGATCGCCGTTCCTGATGCCCTTTTCCTTGGCCAATTCGTGACTGATCTCCACGTAAAGCTGCGGCTCGGCCTCCAGCAGGACCGGAGTGTTTCTGGTATCGGCGCCTCCACACCAATGCTCGGTAAGCCCATAGGTGGTGAGCACGATGGGAAAGCGCGGGTCTGCCGGGTCGGCCAGGAGGTCCAGATCACTTGTTGCCCTTTTCATGCATGGATTGTGGAGCTGCTTGGAAAAGGGATGCGACCTGATCGGGGTTTCAGCAGGTTCATAATGCTCAGGAAACGGCCCGTCCACGCGACCGGGCCCGTAAAGCTGTCCATGTCCTTCAGTCTGCATGATGAATGGATATTTTCCATCGGGCATGGCCATTGGCGGCCAGGGCCCATCAGGCACATCGCCTACCCACTTTCCGTCTTCCCATGCGATTACTGCCTTGTCAGGATTGAAGGGTTTTCCCTTTACGTCCACTGATGCGCGGTTGTAGATGATTCGCCTGTTGACCGGCCACGCCCAGGAGAAGTTCGGAAAGATCCCGATCCTGGCCTGCATCGGCGTCTGGGTTCGGTCGCGACGCTTGGAGAGATTTCCCGTAGGCCCGTAGCAGTTGCAATAGAGCCAGTTCAGGCTCACAGTGGAGCCGTCGTCCTGCAGGAAGGCGAAGCTCGCCACCTGTTCGCCCTTTTTGTAGATCTTCTCATTAATTGTAACGTCCCTGGTGTACCAGCCGTTTATCTTTTTTGCGAGCACATCGGGATCATAAGTTTCCGGCCAGTCCATGTTCATGATGGGCTCAGGAAATGCACCCTGTTCCTTTTTATAGAGATTGCGGATTCGATTAAAGATCTCCACAATCATCCAGCCCATGGCCTTACTCTCACCCATGGGCTCCATGCCCTTATAGTGCCACATGTGCCATCGGCCGCTGTTGGAAATGGTACCGTCCTTTTCGCCGCGCTGACAGGAGGGCAACAGAAATACCTCTGTCTTGATCTTTTTAGGATCAACTCCGGGACGATGCCAGAAGTCACTGGTTTCCGTGTGGTGAATCTCACCGACCACCAACCATTCAAGCTTGTCCATGGCCTTGCGGACTTTGTTGGAGTTGGGCATGCTCTGTGCCGGATTGTGGGCGAAGATAAAGCCGCCGCGGACCTTGCCCTGGTACATCCGGTCAAAAAGAAAAAGACTTGCGTAATCCACACCGCGGTCCACCTTAGGGAGCCAACTGTAGCCGAATCCGTTTTCGTTGTTGGCTGCATCTCCCATCCATCCCTTCAGTAGGCTCACCATGTATTTGGGACGGTTGCCCCACCAGTTGGCGCTCTTGGGATCTTGTGTTTTTGGCGTGTTGGCCTTCTGGTAGTCTTCCAGGGTCGGCCAGTCCGCCCTGGGCATGGGAAGGTAGCCGGGAAGAACATTCCAGAGGATGGCGTGATCGGTAGACCCTTGCACGTTAGGCTCGCCGCGCAGGGCATTTATGCCGCCGCCTGCCACACCGATGTTGCCCAGCAAAAGCTGGACAATAGCCGAAAGGCGGATGTTCTGCACACCTACAGTGTGCTGTGTCCAACCAAGCGCATACATCACGGTGCCGGCCTTGCCAGGCGCGCCGGTAGCTGCATATGTCTCGTATACCTTCAGCAGATCTTCCCTGGTAACACCGGTGACCGCGGAAACCCTATCCAACGTGTAGCGTTCATAATGCTTCTTTAAGAGCTGGTACACGCATCGTGGATGCTTGAGAGTCTTGTCAAGTTTCGGCACACCATTTTCATCCAAGGCAAAGGCCCATTTCTTCTGGTCATAGCTCTTCTTTCCCGGATCATAGCCAGAAAACAGGCCGTCCTTAAACTCGTAACCGTCACCGACAATGAATGAGGCATTGGTATACTCGACCACGTAATCGTGGTGATATAGGTTCTTATCAAGAATGAACTTGACCATGCCGCCCAGCATGGGAATGTCTGTGCCGCTCCGTATGGGAACATGCATATCACTTCTTGCCGAAGTCCTGGAGAATTTCGGGTCAATGTGGATAACCGTGGCGCCTGCATCTTTGGCCTTGAGCACCCATTTAAAAGAAATCGGATGGTTTTCGGCGGCATTGCTGCCCATGATCAGAACTACATTGGCGTTTTTAATATCAATCCAGTGGTTGGTCATTGCGCCGCGTCCGAACGACTCTGCCAGAGCCGCAACAGTGGCGCTGTGTCAGACGCGGGCCTGATGGTCTATGTAGACAACGCCCAACCCGCGCAGCATCTGATGTGAAACAGCACATTCCTCATTGTCCATCTGTGAACTGCCAAGCTGAAATATAGTCTCTACCCGATTGACCTGTTGCCCCACGCCGTTTTTCAACAAGAAGTCCTGGTCGCGGTTGTCCTTGACTCGCCTGGCAATACGTTCCAGGACAAAGTCCCAGTCCTTTTCTTCCCACTTATCGCTTCCGGGGGCACGGTACTTCGGCCTTTGGAGCCGGTGCTCGTTGTTGTGCATGGACAGAAATGCAGCACCTTTAGAGCACAGGGTACCTTCGCTCACCGGATAATCCGGATCCCCTTCCGAACTGACCATCCTCCCATCCCTTACTGACATGATAATGTTGCACCCGCACGAGCAAAAACCGCAGATAGAGAGAATTTCCTTGGATCCCTCAATCTTCAGCCCTGCAGCGTAAGCCCTGACAGGCCTAAGATTAAACCCCAGCCCGGAAAGACCCAGGCTAGCCAGGCCCATTCCCGTAAGCTTGATGAATCCCCTCCGTGAAATGTACATACTCACCCCTTTTCTTACGTTTTCCTTTTAGTTCGGATTAGACTCTTGTATCAAGATGAGAGAAATATTTCAATACGCTTCCTCGTAGGCTAAATCATCTTTGGTTACCTTGTGCTTGAAAAGATTATAGGCCCAGATCTGGTAGGACAGAACGATCGGAACGAAAATTACAGCCACAACCAGCATGATCTTCAGGGTCAGAGGACTAGAGGATGCGTTATGTGCCGAAAGACTGTATGCGGGATCAATGCTTGATGGGAACATGTTGGGGTAAAGGCCTATGACTCCGTAGAATGTTGCACCGATTATGGTTAATGCCGAAGAAAACCAGGCCTTCCAAAAATGACCTTTTGTCACAAATACCTTGATGCCCAAAAGGGCCAGCACGGTGATCACAATGACAATAAAAAGCATCGGGTTGGCCAGGTAATTTTTATACAACGGTGTATACAATGCCGAGGCTATCAGGAATATCACCGCCACCACCAACAGCAACCACCAAATTATTCCGGCAGTCCGGGCCGCTCGCGTATGAAGATCTCCGTCGCTTTTGATGGACAAAAAGATTGCTCCGTGCACAAGGAACAACATCAAAAAAAGTAGGCCTCCCAAAAGCCCGTAAGGATTGAGGAGGGTAATCAATGTTCCCTGGTAAACCCCGTTTCCATCAAAAGGAATTCCCCTGAAAATATTAGCAAATGCCACACCCAGAAGAATGGCGGGAAGGAGACTGCCTGCGAACATGCATGTATCCCATAGCCTTCTCCATCCTGGATGATTTACTTTGCTTCTGAACTCGAAGCAAACGCCTCGCAGAATAAGGGAAAAGAGCAGCAGCATCAACGCGGAATAAAGTGAGCTGAACATCACCCCGTAGACCTTGGGAAAAGCGGCAAATGTCACCCCGCCTGCTGTTAGCAACCATACTTCGTTGCCATCCCACAGCGGCCCCATGGAGTTAAACATGATTCGCTTTTCTTCATCGGTCTTTGCCAGGACCGGCAAAAGGCATCCGATTCCCAGATCAAAACCGTCCGTTATAAAATAGACGGCCCACAACAATCCCCATAAAAAAAACCATATATCTTGCAGTATCATAGTAACCTCCGTTTTTTATAATAGAAGGAAATTAAAAGATTATGCCGGATTGGGCCCTTGTTTGGCATTCTTGATGATCAGATAAAATCCCACTGCACCGAGAAGACCGTATACAAGGATGAAGGCCACCAAGGATGTAAGCACCTGTGAAGTGGCAATTGGCGAAAATGCATCGGCGGTCTTCATCAACCCGTATACAATCCATGGCTGACGGCCGACTTCGGCGACAGTCCAGCCCAATTCACAGGCAATGTAGGGAAGCGGTATGGAATAGAGCATCAACTTGAGATACCACGGTGATTCCATAAGTTTGTTTCTCTTCAGCCATCCGATAAGAGTTACCAGGACAAAATAGAATCCCAGTCCCACCATCAGATTAAAGGACAAATACGTGATTAATACAGGCGGCCTGTCCTCTTTCGGGAAGTCCTTAAGACCCTTCACCTCGGCTGAAGGAGTATGCTTGGCAAGAAGACTGAGAACCCCTGGGATCGGGATGATCTCAATGGAATTTTTTTCCATTTGCTGATCGGGCCATGCAAACAGATACTTGGGGGCATAAGTCATGGTCTGCCAATGGGCCTCCATAGCCGCAAGTTTTGTAGGCTGTTTTTCCGCCAGATCGGAACCATGTAAATGGCCTTCAACGACTTCCAGCACCGAAAAGATCAGCCCAAAGACCAGGGCCATCCTGAATGACTTGCTGAAAAATTCCACATGCTGTTTCTTTAACAGGTGATAGGCGCTTATTCCCATGACAAAAAATGCGCTCAATATATATGCGGCGCTGGCAGTATGGATAAACTCCAGCACGGCGAATCCCTGAAAGACCACATCGGCAAAGCTTTCCAATTCAGCCCGACCGTTTTTCAACACATATCCGACAGGGTGCTGCATCCAGGCATTTGCAGTCAGAATCCAAATTGCGGACAGTGTAGATGCAAAGGCCACCAGCCACATGACGAAGGCATGGGCCTTGGCAGAAAGCTTTTTCCATCCGAATACCCATACCCCGATAAATGTGGATTCAAGAAAAAAGGCCGCTGTAGCCTCTATAGCCAAAAGAGAGCCGAATATGTCCCCTACAAAAGAGGAATAGCGCGACCAGTTGGTGCCGAATTGGAACTCGAGTGTTATACCGGTAACTATGCCCACAGCAAAATTGACGAGGAAGAGCTTACTCCAGAACTTGGTCATCCTGAGGTAGATCTCCTCGCCGGTCCTGGCATACTTGGTTTCCATGATTGCAACAAGAATGGAAAGCCCCAAGGTTAAAGGAACAAACAGGAAGTGAAAAAACGTGGCTGCAGCGAATTGCAGCCTGGATAAAAACAAAACATCCATACTGTCCTCCTTAAATAAAGGTTTTATATAGAGTTATGCCTTGATCCTTTGTGGCCCATCGGCCACATGGTTATTTATTAGGAGAAGAAAGAATATTATATGAATATGGGAGGAGATGTCATCGTTCAGAGTGTGCATTGCATCCCTTCCAAATGATTTTGATTTATATAAGCTTTAAGCTAGGATACATAAATTTCAATAGAAATCAAGCTGTTCTTTTATCAAAGGGACCCTCAATGAGTTCAAAATCCAGTGGTGTTCAATCAAGCCACCAAGAACACAACGGGTTTTGCTGTTGATATTTTTAAGGCGTCTCGGATACCAGCATTGACTTCTCGTATATTTGTTTGATATAGACTGTGGTCGCAAAAATATAGTCTGTAAAGGTGTTCAGCATACGGAACACGGTTAGAATCCGTGACGGTCCCGCCGCTGTAACCCCGCCATTTTAATAATGGAACCCTGTTGGCGTTTTTCGTCACTGTCCCGGAAAACCGGTATGGGAAGGCGGCCAAATGGGGCGGGGAAGTCAGAAGACGAGCTGAATGGCCTTGATGCAAGAACTTGATGGTAAAGGGTTCTGATAGGATGAGGCTATAAAAGCCTGTGGTTTCCTGTCGGAGCCCTTTTTTTATTTCCGGCGGGCCAAATATTAAGGTCGCGAGGTTAAACATTATGAAGACCCAGCTCGAACTGGCAACCAGAAACTCGTAAAAGGACTTGGTTATGGAAAAACTTTATAAGACAATAGACTCTATCTGTCCTCCTGATGCGGAGGTTTTTAATGCGGCACTTAAGCGCCTGGCCGAGCAGGCCCGGCCGGCAGGGAGTCTTGGCGTGCTTGAAGGGTTATCCGCCCGGCTTGCAGGCATTGCAAAGACACTTGATGTTAAGTTGAATAATAAGGTGATTGTCATATGCGCGGGCGACCACGGGGTGGTGGCTGAGGGTGTCAGCCTCTTTCCGCAGGAGGTAACTGCTCAGATGGTATACAACTTTGTTAATGGCGGAGCCTCGATAAATGTGCTCGCCCGCCATGCAGGGGCACGTGTAAAGGTTGCCGATCTGGGTGTAAATCATGACTTTCAGCAGGATTTGCCCATATTTCACAAAAAGGTAAGAAAATCTACATCAAACATGGCCATCGGTCCTGCAATGTCGCGGGAAGAGGCTGTGCAGTCTGTTGTCGCAGGAATTGAGATTGTAGAGGAACTCCTTGGTAAAGGCCCTGTAGATATCCTGGGGACAGGGGATATGGGCATAGGTAACACCACTCCGTCTTCCGCTGTTATCGCGGCGATCTCAGCCATTGAAGTGGAAAAGCTCACCGGCCGCGGGACAGGGATTGATGATCAGGCGCTCAGCAACAAGATTAAGGTTATTGAAAGGGCGCTTGCTGTAAACCGGCCTGATCCTGACGACGCCCTCGATGTCCTTACAAAGGTGGGGGGTTTTGAGATAGGCGGCCTTGCAGGGCTCGTATTGGGCGCTGCGGCGCATTTCATCCCTGTGGTATGCGACGGGCTGATATCCACGGCAGGGGCAATGATTGCCTGTCAGCTTGCCCCTGCAGCAAAGGCGTATTTATTTGCAAGCCACAGATCTGTTGAGACGGGGCACCGGTACATGCACGAGCATCTCGGTCTTGATCCCCTGATTGACATTAAGTTCCGTCTGGGTGAGGGTACAGGTGCAGCCCTAGCCATGGAACTTCTGGATGCGGCGACCAGAATACTTGCAGATATCAGGACATTTGACGAGGTTGCAATCGTAAATGCCCAGTTGCAGTAAACGTGAACATATTAAGCAACCTGATTTTCAGAGATGCCGATTATGAAAGGATTCATATCCGCTGTCAGGACCCTGACCATTATCCCTCTTCCTGGGAAAGAGGATGAAGACCTGTCAAAGGCCATCCCGTGGTTTTCCCTTGTGGGTGTCATCCTGGGCCTTATCATTTACGCTGCCGGCCGCTTGTGGCTTTTTCTCCCCATAAGCCCGTGGCACGCAGGAGGTGCTCTCCTGATCTTGATCCTACAAACCTGGCTTACAAGGGGTCTTCACCTGGACGGCCTCGCGGACTGGGCGGACTCAATAGGCGGTTTTGAGCGGGAAAGAAGGCTTGCCATTATGAAGGATGTTTCCCTGGGCGCCTTCGGGGTCCTTGCCCTGATATTGGCCCTGATGGCCAAATGGCTTTTGTTTGAAAGGCTTCTGGCATCAGGTTCTTTTGTGTGGATTATTGCAATTATTGCTGTATCACGGGGTATGCTGGTTGAACTCCAGGTCACCCTCCCCTATGCAAGAAAACATGGCGAAGGTATGGCAGGGGCCTTTATCAATGGGGCCTCCAAAAGACACAGACTGATCTCTTTTATACTGACCTTTGCAATATGTATTGCATTTGGACCTGTTGGTATCGGTCTCTTCTTTTCTGCCTGGCTTATCACAAGGCTTTATGCGGCGCGCATAAGAAGTCAGTTCGGGGGAATAACCGGAGATCTGTTGGGGACTGCCAATGAGATACTGGAAATATCCCAGCTGGCATTATGCGCCTTGCCGGGGCATGCTATGGTCTGTTATACAGGCTGGGGTTGGGTGTTGTGATGAATAAAGATAATGCGTATGTTCACGGCGGAAATCCTGTTAAAGACATGGCGAGGCTGGGCGTTGCTGCCCGACCGGTGTTGGATTTCAGTGTCAACCTCAATCCATCAGGTTCTCCTCCAATAATTCGGGATAAGTGGCAGGAATTATTCAGCGCAATTGAGGGATACCCCAGTGTCGAAGGTACTGGCATTGCCCGTTATTATCAGGAAAAATTCAATATCGCCCATGAAAATATCCTTGCAGGAAACGGCTCCACAGAGATGATATATCTCCTTCCGAGGGCTTTGGGGCTTAAACGTGTAGTAATCATAACCCCGTCATATCATGATTATGAGAGGGCCTCTTTTCTTGCAGGGGCCAAGGTTTCAAGACACCCTCTAATATCTGATGACGGATTCTCAAAGCTCAGAGCAGATCAACTGATTACAGCCCTCAAAAGTGCAGATGCCTTGTGGCTGGGGCGACCCAACAACCCTACCGGCACTCTGCCGGACAAGGGGTTTATACTGGAAATTGCATCACAGTTTCCTGAAAAATGGGTGATCATTGATGAGGCCTTTATCCAGTTTGTAGAGGATTGGAGGGATGAGAGTTTTATTACTGGAAAATCCTTGCCCAATATTATTGTTATCCATTCCCTGACCAAGATATATGCACTGGCAGGTATAAGGATGGGGGCGCTGGTGGCAAACAGCGATGTAATATCGCGTATTAAAAAAGTCAAAGAACCCTGGTCAGTAAACGGCATGGCCGAGCGCATCGCACCCATGCTTCTTGACTGTGATGATTATGAGAGGAAGAGCTGTCTGGAGGTCTCAACAGAGCGCTCCAGGGTGATGAGACTGTTACAGAAAATAAATGGAATCAATCCTGTTTCCTCCGCTGCCAATTTTATCCTCTGTCAATGGACGAGGACCGGCAACCTAGACGATCTACTGCGCCATCTGCTTTTTAACGGCGCATATGTAAGGGATTGCAGGAATTTCCCCGGCCTGGAAAAAAATTATTTCCGTGTGGGCCTGCGAAAAGAAAAAGACAACGACCGTCTGCTTAATATCCTTTCCGCCTTCAGAGATAATCCGGTCTGACAGATGAATCATCCTGAACTGCCTGCTGTCATTTTGGCGGCCTTTATCTTAGACATGCTTATAGGCGATCCCCGTTACAGATGGCACCCTATAAGGATTATCGGCAACAGCATATCATCTCTGGTCGGTATACTGAAAATGACCGGGCTTACGGGAAGGGCCGGAGGGATCATTCTTGCCACAACAGTCGCGACTATTTTTGTTGCGGCCTACCTGCTCATGCAACTTGCCTTGGAACAGATCCACCCTCTGCCGGCCATGCTACTGGACCTGTTTTTGTGCTATTCCTTTCTTGCTGTAAAGGATCTGTCAAACCACACCAGACCGGTGATCGCCTGTCTTGAACAAGGAGATTTGCCAGGGGCCAGAAAGGCCGTATCAATGGTAGTGGGCCGCGACGTCAATTCTCTTGACCATACAGGTGTAATAAGGGCCTCAGTGGAAACCCTGGCGGAAAATTTTGTGGATGGATTCCTATCCCCCATTTTTTGGTATGTTATTGCAGGATTGACAGCCTGCCTTGCGGGCCTTGATCCACTTCCCGCAGCGGTCTGCCTGATGCTGATATTCAAGGTTGCAAGTACGCTTGATTCAATGGTCGGCTACAAGAATGATGAGTTTTCCGGTATCGGCTGGGCCGGTGCAAGACTGGATGACCTTATGAACTTTATCCCTGCGCGCCTGTGTCTTGTGATTCTTTCCCTAGGGGTGGCAATGACAGGGCTTGACCCTGTCACGGGCTTTAAGGTTGCAATGAGAGACAGGTTAAAACATGACTCGCCAAACGCAGCCCACGCAGAGAGCTTTGTGGCAGGAGCTCTGGGAGTCCGTCTCGGAGGACCTACAGTATATTCTGAAGGACTTAAGAATAAACCCTGGCTGGCCGAGGATTACCCTGACCCAGGAATTGAAGACATACGCAGGGCCACTAATATGCTCAATGCATCCGCATGGATCTCCGTTATTCTATCAGTTGCGGTCCTTGCCGTAAAAAACTAAACCACCCTCGACTATAAGTCGAGGGGTTTTATGAGGGGTCGATTTCAAATCGACTATCATCAGGAATCGGCTCCCCTTCTTGCTTTTGAAAATATTGCTGGATCATTTCGTCCGTGCAAAACATCACGAGTCCGTATCGCCACCGCACCAGCCATTCCGCGCTTCAGATATTTGTGAAGCCAGATTTGGTGGACTTTGAGGTCTGTTTTGGTATGGGCACCCAGTTGATAACGTCGCATAGCGACATGTATTAACTTTTCTTCGCCTAAAGGCGAGGGATTTCAACCATCCCTGAAAGGGACATTAAATGTTAAATTTTTAATGTTTAATGTTGAATGAAAGGAAGTTCCATCAATAATTAAGCATTAAGCATTCAAAATTTAGCATTAAACATTAAGCATTCAAAATTAATAATTATCTTTTCTCCTTCCTCCATGGCCTCTCAGGTCCGAACTGGCTGTCACACCACTTTGTCCCCTGATTCAACCGCTCTTCGAGGATCAGCCGGTATTCCTCCAGATCCTTTTTCTTTGCCGATATTGGAACCGTTATCGGCTCACCGTAATAAAACACTAACCGTGAAAATGGCTTTGGTATCATGTAACGGTCCCAGGAATTGAGAATCCAGCAGCGGTCCGTACTCCACAAAATCGGAATCAAAGGGGCTTGGGTGTCTCTGGAAAGAATGATGGAGCCTATCTTGGCGACGCGCGCAGGTCCGCGGGGGCCGTCAGCCAGCATCCCGCCCGTATCTCCATGTCTTATTCGCCCCGCCAATTCCCTAAGGGCATCCATGCCTCCCCGTGTAGAAGAGCCCCGGACATTCTTAAAACCAAGCCATTTTGCCACCCTGGCGGCGTACTCGCCGTCCCTGCTTTGACTGATCATTACGGTCACATGTCTCGCGCCAAAGTAATGAAAATGGTATGACATCCGCTGGTGCCAGGTCACATATATGGCGGCGCCGCATGAATTTTCAATTGCTTCCGTCTCCCTTTGCCTCCCCTCCACCCTTATCACACGGCATGAGAGCATAAGGAGCTTTATAAACATCGCAACAATGGGAGGCAACACACGCAACAGGAAGGCGTCATACCATTTAAATGGAAATTTCGTCTTTTTTCCGGCTATTGGTCTCACCTCGATTTGCAGTTCGGGAATATTAGACAATATCTTACAATTAAGCAAGGCAGTGTTTGTGTGTCTTGACTTTTTTATAACTTTTGTGTGATAGTGCCTGAACATTTTGCCGCAATCAATGGGGCTTGCCGCAGAAACAAAAAATGCGGGTCCGAATAACGGCGATAGTGAAACAAAATGCAAACTTTGAGACCTTTGAAAAATGGTCCATTTTATGCCAAATCAAGAAAGACGAAAATTTTAACCACAGGAATACATGGAGTATTTCGAGGATTAAAATTTGAGTCTGACGCCGAGTTGGCTCAAAAGGGGGCGTTTTTCAAAGGTCTCACTTTGCGGCTTGGGCCGCGCAACTGTTAATACTTAAATAAAGAGGTGAACTTATGCTGGCAAATTATGGATATAAAGATGGATCAGGAGATTTCTTTATCACTATTGACACTGATAAATGTGACGGTTGCGGAAAGTGTGTAACCGCTTGCCCAAACCAGGTCTTTGCAGTGGTTGACGAGGACCCTAATGATCCCCTTAGGGAGGAACCGGTAGCAATAGTTGCCGACAACAAAAAAAAGAAGATAAAATACGAATGTGGCCCCTGTAAACCGTCATCGAAACCCCCTCTGGCTTGCGTGGAGGCATGCCCTACAAGGGCAATCTCTCATTCCTGGTAAAATCAGCTACCACAGGCTGAAGCCGATGGCTTGAGGGTCCAAGGTTTCTAGGTGTCAAGGGGCAAGTGAACAACGGGAAACTTCCTGCTATCGGACCCTTGAACCCTCGACCCCTTGAACCCTTAAATGGATTGGGTTAGGCGCAACGCCTGACGCAATCCATTTATTATGCTAATTCTCTTTAATATATTCTTCAAAATCCCTTACAAAATCATCATCCATAATTCCCATCTCTTGGATCGTGGCAGGGGGAAAATAGGAAAATTTCCCTGTTGCCTTTGCGCACAGTTCCCCTCGTCCGTTATGGATGGTTCCACAGATTGTAACTTCCCCGGGATTATCGAATTTAGTCACCCGCCCCTCGGCCTTTAATTCTTCGTTCACAAAGACGGGTCTGACAAAATCAATGCTCATGTTCTTTGTCAATACGATTATTTTATACAAATGAATGGCTGACCATCCCATTACCTCATCCAGTATTGTGGATATCACTCCACCATGAACAAGCCTGTTCCACCCGCAAAGATGTTCGGGGACCTCAATCCACGAAAACACCGATTTTTCGTCAGTATAAAATTTCATCTGAAGACCGAATCGGTTTGTAGGGCCGCAGCCGAAACAGTGCTGATCCCAACTCCTCGTTGGAAGAAATCTGTATTCCTCTTTATCTCCCCTATTCCTCATTTAACCTTCCTCAACTCGTAACTCGCAACCCGTAACCCGTCCCCTACCACACTACATTATAAATCCTTATAGGATCATGTATCCCTTTAACTTTTATAGTGCCAATCTCCTCCGTCTTTATCATATCCTTTAACTTGCTGTAGGTGCGCTGGGTGATCAATATCTGACCCGCTTTTGCCAGGGCTTCGAGCCGGGCAGCAACATTAACCTGGTTTCCTATTACCGTGTAATCCCTGTGCATGTCCGAGCCGATATTTCCTACAGTCATGAAAGCGGAATTGATACCGATTCCCACCCCAAGTTCATGGCCATATTCACGCCATTGGTCTTTAAGATCTGCGATCTTTTTTTGCATGTCAATTGCCATATTAACGGCCCTCTCCCAGTGATCCTCCATCTGGATGGGATCTCCAAAGAAGACAACAAGCCCGTCACCTACAATCTTATTCAACGTCCCATCGTATTGGTGGATGATCCTGATCATTTCCGACATGTAATTATCCAGAAGATGGAACAGTTCTTCAGGCTCCAGGCTGTCCGTCAGGGCTGAAAACCCCCTGATATCAGTAAAGACCACCGTCATCATCCTCCGCTTCGGCCCTGTGTCAAGACCATACCCTCCCTCAAGAATCCTGTCGGTCAGCTTGGGGGAAAGGAAACGTCTCAGCTCCTTGTATCTTTCCAGTTGGACAACCTGGGTTTTGACCTTTGCTTCAAGATTCTGGTTTAACTTCATCAACTCGTCTTTCGCATTCTGAAGTTCCAGGGTCCGCTCTTCAACATTTTTTTCAAGCTTCCTTGCATAGTCATCCAGCATGGTCTTTGCAGATATCAGATCCAGATTGGTCTTTTCAAGGGTGAGATATGCAGTATTTTTTGCCTTGATGGTCCTTCTCAACTGATCAATTGTCTCTGCCATTTCTCTGCCTGAATCCCCTTGTTTTTTTGGGGAATTGAAGACATGCCGCAAGCGCTGAAAAAATGACAGATTATCATAAGTAACGATGAGGATAAAATAAGGCGCCTTGAATATCTCACCGGCAGTCAACAGAATCTGGCTTCCGGCCTGAACGCACCGAGTGATGAGAATAGCCTCTCTTTTGTCCCACGGACCAGGAGAATAATCCCGCGAAGGCCTGGAATATTTGCCCAAAAAGACCATCTTACCGTTGACTATCTCTGACTCCAACAGGATCCTTTCGCCTACCACCACGCGCCGGTCATCTGTCGGATCTTTAAGTGTCATAAAACCGTCTTCGATCTTCACATCGAGCCTGTAGGGCATAAAATCAGGGTCATTATTTAACAACACCACCGGGTCATAAGAATTAAGGGGCTGCTCTATCACGGCAGGCGCCAGGCCCCACATTGTAGGGATATATGAAATGATGCCCCTAAGATAGGGATCACCCATATAATTCCTGTTGGGACTAAAATCTTCGTGATATTGAACCTTCAATATGGCCTTAAACTTTCTTGCCCTCTTATCGTATACTGGGGGAAGAACAACTTCTATCTCTTTTGTATCATTAGAATTGTTATTGAAAAACGGAAGCCTTTTTATCACATCTGCTGGCGTGGCAAAAAGCCTCATGAAATAATGGAAGCGCCCCCAGGCCTGAAGCTTGATAGAAGATGCACCGCAATTATAATAAAAATCAGGCTCGTCTATTAACCCCCTGGCCCTTCTGAATATCTGTTCATGATTTTCAAATGTGGTCCACTCATCTTCATTTAAATAGAAGGCTTCCGCAGATGCATACTCCTCCGTAGGATATGAAAGACCATCAAAAAGCCCCTGAAAGCTGCCAATTTTGCTCTCCACATAAGTGGCGATGATCTTTGTATTGCGATTGCTTACACAATCAAGGCGGCTCATTATGCATCATCTCCGATTAGTGTTTACTAATCCCTCGATTAAACGGAACATAATATCCTTGCAGCCGCACTATCGTCAAGCTGCTTCACCCCTCTAAATACATCTTGACATGGCGGAACAAGGGACTAAAATGGCCCAAAATCGGGACGTAGCGCAGTCTGGTAGCGCACCTGAATGGGGTTCAGGGGGCCGCTGGTTCAAATCCAGTCGTCCCGACCAGATAAATTAAGGGCTTATAATAAATTTTAAGTCCTTTTTTTAAGCCTTTTTTTGACGGAATTCAAAACGGGGTACAAGTTTGACTACCCTTTAAGAAAAAAATATTGACACCTACCACTTGCTCAGACCATAAAAAACCTCCCGAAAAAGGTTCCAAAAGATCCTTTTAGCAGAAAAACGTAATCCTGAATGAACATGTCTTTCATACGATATCTTGGACCTTCTGAGACCTTTGCACAACCATGCCAAAGAGGCTTTCTGAAGATATAGTAATTAGACTAAATATGACCATATAAAGTAATATTTATTGACTATAAAAAGCCAATATATATTGACATTAAATATGTTTTGCTGTATTTTTTGCCCATCAATAAGATATGGGAGAAAGACAGATGGGATACAAGCGATGGAATGAGAATATGAGCTTTGGAGAGGTGGCACTTTCGAGATCTCTGGAGAAAAATAGAAGCCTAAAGACCATGGCCTCCGGCTCATAGAGCCTACGGCTCGGAGAGAGAGAATCAATAAAATCATTGACTGGATAGATGTTGAAGAGCGGTTAATGGATTATTAAACCATAGGCCGAAAGGAAGAAGGTGCTGATGCCTACCCGCCTTTGGTATTGTTAAAAGGGCTTCTGCTGCAGAAGTGGTTTAGGATTCCATCTGATCCTGAGTTGGAAAATCAGATTAATGACCGAATATCATTTAAGAAGTTTTTAGGCATTCCCCTTGAACAGCCATTACCGGGCCACTCCACCTTTTCTCGATTTAGGAGTCGGTTATCAAAGGATGCAATGATCTGGATCAACAACGATGTGTTACAGCAGTTTTCGCGAAAGGGATTAACAATCAATGAAGGGGGTGATGAATTTTATCGCCCGCATATTTTATAACCTTATTTGCAGATCGCACAGATTCCAATTCAATGTTGTGACCTCAAAACAGAATCTTTCTTTAGGGATACTCAAGTTATCCATCTTTCATCTCAATGGGAGTTTTCGTGGGAAGACCCGGTTCCCTGGCCCTGAGGCCCCTCGGTCTTTGTATGCTGCAAAAGAAAAACAGCCGTTGGAATGGCCTCGACCATGCGCTCTCCAATCTCAACCCTATCCCATACCGTGTTGTTCAAAAAAAGCGCATGAGAAGGTGTGTACTTTGAAAGAAATGAGCGATAACCCCGGCTTATGGTCATAGATTTTAATTTTCCAGCTTTGACCTCAACACCTTGAACCGGCTGAACAGCCGAAACCACAAAATCAACTTCAGCCCCGGATTTGGTCCGCCAGTAATGGACTCTGTGGGACTCTGAACGATTTTGAACCATATGAGAGGCCACAATCCCTTCTAATATTTGACCGGCGTCGGATCGGGAGTGCAGTTCGCTAAAATTTCCCATGGCCAGGTTTCGCAGGCCCGGATCCGTGAAATATATCTTGGGCATTTTACTCAATTCGGTTCTCGGGTTTGAGAAAAAAGGCGTCAATTTTTTTACGACAAAGGTTTCTTCAAGATAGTATATGTAGTTTGAAACGGTCTCGCGATGCAGACCAAGTGTGGATGCCAGTTCTTGAATATTAACGAGTCCGCCCTGTTGCGCGGATAAGAGTGTTGTCAGATTTCGAAACGCAGGGATATTCTCCACCTTTAAAAATCCCGCAATATCCTTTTCCAGATAGCTGGAAAACAGTTCATTGAGTCTCATTAATTTTTTTTCACGATCCGGGGTCAATACTAGCGCGGGGTAGCCACCATAAAGGCCGTAGTCATATAGGGCACCATTCAGCGCATTTATGTAAAACCTGTAGTTTTCGGGATTAAGGACAGGTAAAGAAGACAAGTCTGGTATGGTCTTGAGGTATTCAGAAAATGACAAAGGCTCAATACGGAATACCTGTTTTCGTCCTGTCAGGGGCTCCTGTGTCTTGGTCCGAATATCCAGCGAAAACGAACCGGTAAGTATGAATTTTATCGGCAGGCGAAGGTCCTGGAGAGACTTGATAAACCGGCCTGGATCAGCAAGTCGCTGAACTTCATCGATAAAAACAAAGGTCTTTTTTCCTTTTTCAGCATGAATGAAGCGGAGAAAAACGCCTTGATCGGTTATAAACTCAGAAATAGCCAAAAAATCCAGATTGAAGTAATAGATCTCCTCCGGTCCGGCAAGTTTGGATTTCAGTAATCGGTCGATAAGCTGATACAGGATGCTCGTTTTTCCCACTTGACGGGCGCCCGCAAGGATCAGAATTTCCGGTTCGTCCAACCATTTTATCAATTCTGCGGTTGCGTCACGTTCAATGATGGGGATATCCCACTTTCGTCCTGTTCGCCAGGGATTTGAAAGATTAAATGAGGTGATATCCATAAACTAACCCTGTTAAAATTACAATATACTATAAATTTGACAGGATTATGGACTATTGTCAAGTCTTTTAGAACGCTGGCCGAGAGAAAAACTTCCAGCGGTGTCTCAGTCTATGCTTTCTATAGAATGTATTTTATTCTTGACAATAAGTAATGCATTGCATATTAATCAATTATGCTTTTTGATATTGGTCAAAAAATAAGAGAGGTGCGCAAGAGCCGTAAGATCTCTCAGGCAGAACTGGCAAAAGCCCTGGGCATGAGCCGCACCACTATCGGGCAGATTGAGAACGGCACAGTACAGGAGATAGGCGTGCGGAAACTGATCCGTGTGCTCGAATTCCTGGGCCTGGAATTGAGTGTCAGGCAGGCAGGCAGCCCTCCGACATTGGAAGAACTCCGTGAAGAGGAAAATTTCTAATGCCGGACGTATCTTCACTTGCCGTATGGGTTGCAGACACTCGGGCAGGCATTCTAGCCCGTGAACAGCGACAGGAGTATGTGTTCGCCTACTCTCCTGGTTCCGAGGCAGGTTCTCAGGTATCCCTGACCATGCCGGTCCGCCTGCAGAGTTGGGTGAGCAGGGATCTCCACCCCATATTCCAGATGAACCTGCCAGAGGGGGCGCTTCTTGAAGCGATCCGCCGGGCTATCGCCAAGGTGATCGGTGCGGATTCTCTGACTATTCTCAAGGTGACCGGTGGAAATCAGGTGGGTAGGAACCGGTTTTCCCTCCCTGACGAAGAATCGCCCCATAGTGCAGAACATCCTGAATCCCTCGAACAACTACTTACGTATCCCGACACCAAGGACCTTTTCCACGAACTGGTGAATAAATATGCGCTGCGTTCCGGCATATCAGGAGTCCAACCAAAGGTCTTGTTGGAGGCCACAGAGCGAGCGACATTGGCCTCCTCCTGTTATATCGTAAAGAGTTGGGGCACTGATTACCCAGGCCTGGCCGCGAACGAGTATTTCTGTATGACAGCGGCAAGACGGGCCGGACTTCCGACACCGGAATTCTTTCTTTCTGATAACGGTGGGCTCTTTATCATGCGTCGGTTCGATATTGCCCCTGACGGCGCCTTTATCGGCTTCGAAGATATGTGCAGCCTCCAGGCCCTTGGAACCGCGCAAAAATATTTAAGCAGCTATGAGCGGGTGGCAAAGAGCATCCGGGACTTTGTATCAGGCGAGCATTTATTGAAGGCAAGGGAACAGTTTTTTTCAACACTGGTATTGTCGGTTATGGTGCGAAACGGTGATGCGCACCTTAAAAATTTCGGTGTACTGTACTCCTCAACACCGGGCACTGTGACGATCGCGCCGGTTTATGATGTGGTGACTACAACCGCATACATTAAAAATGACGTGCCCGCGCTCTCCCTGGCAGGGACAAAAAAGTGGTGGCTGCGCAAGATCCTGGAGCGCTTTGCAATATCTTATCTCTCCTTGCCACCGGCCTTGGTTTCAATTACTTTTAGCCGCCTGGCCGACGCAGTAACGGAAACACGGCAGTTGATCCCTGGTTACATAGCCGACCACCCTGATTTCCGCGAAACCGGTGAACGAATGATGGCAGAGTGGGACCAAGGGGTCAACGGACTAATTGAATAAACCCCCAGGTTGCATAAAAAACACGCAGAGGATGCGGGGAACTGCATGGATAAGGCATTGAAGTTCATTTCCAATCCTGAGTTAAAAGCCCACTGGGGGTTAAATCCTGAACAGCACAATATTTCTATGTGTTTTTTACCCCTGCGGAAAGCCGAGGATAGCGCATCTCCTTTGCTGTAAAGGGCTCGCGGTAAGGTACTACAGCAAGATAGCAGCTGCCCAATTTTTTTGCCTTAAAGTCTTTTTTTCCAAATTTGTACCCTTTTGTACCACACTACAAATCAAGGCCCCGGCCAGAAGCCGTTTTTTCACTGAGTTTTGGCGAAAAAGCTTTTTACTGGATACCAGATGGGGCAAGATCAAAAAATGAAAGGCTTAAGAGAGATTGTCAAAATACAGCGGAAGAAAATTAAGGATTAACAACGTAAAGATCAGTTTATCAAGCAATGGCAGGAAGAGAGGCATAAGAATACACTTATCAATCAGTCGTGCACCAAATGCCCCTCGATAATGCTGCTTGATTTCCGGTGAGCCGGTTTCAAGACATCTGAAACCGCCTAAACCTCAATACCCTTGGTGGTGCTCGTTGTCGTGATCATGATCATGTTCACGCGAACGCTCTTCCTCATACCTTTTTCTTTCTTTGTCCTTGAATTGGACCTTCTTGGGATAGTGGTCTTTGGGCAATTTGTGCCAGGGCCCTTTTTTTGATTTGGAATAGTACCAGCGATCCTTTGTGTAATGATAATAATAACCGCTGTGGTGATAGTAAGGTTCTGCCTCCAAAACGACGACAGAAGGAAGGGCGGGCACCAAAACTACTGCATCTTGGCTATGCCTGCCGCGTTTTCGTGAATCAGACATCACCATACACGAGGTCAGCATAAACGCTGCGATCAGAATCAAAAGCAATGTTCTTTTCATGTTTCCTCCTTTCATCAATTAGAATTTTTATTTAAAAACATAGCACATTAACGGCCGAGCAGTCTATAAAAATATCAAGGTTCATCTACTTCAACCATTTTGCGCGAAGGCACATCATCCAAAACCATCTTAATTCCGGATGGATAAGTCACGGTAATCTTAAAAGGCCCCTTCTCATCTCCAAGGCCAAAATGCGCGATGGCCTCATCCTGATTGCCCGTGCCCCTGCCGGCGGTTATCTCTCTCAGCCAGGCCTTCTTCCCTTCAGTATCTGCTACCATCACCTTAGCCCCGATATAGCAAGCGGGGTTTCTCTTTCCCTTTATTTTGACTTCAATCCAGTTTCTGTGGAGGCTCTGGGCCTCATTTCTCAAGAGCTTCAGTACTCCTTCAGAAGACACCGCCAGATCCATATCTCCATCCCTGTCATAGTCCGCCCATGCGGCACCCCAGCCGTTTAAGACCCTCGTACCTGAAGCCCACGCAATATCACGGAATTTTCCTCCCTCGTTCAGATAAAGGACAGAGGGACAGCCCCTGTATATGGATGTAATGAATAGGTCAAGATCACCGTCAATGTCTACATCAACAAAAGAGGGATCAGAATATGTCTCTTGATAAAAAAGGCCCATATCTTCAAAATGCCGCTCAAAACCTTTTTCTTCAAGTGAAGGCAAATATAAGGCGCTGGTGTCGGACAGGCCGAGCAGCCTCGGGTGTGCGAGGGATGCGACAAACAGGGCTGGTCTGTCTCTATCCATATAACCCCATGCCCCACCTATTGAATGACCATAGGAGCCCATATAATGGTGTCCTCTGACGCCACACTCTTCGGCCATGTCTGCATACATAAACCCCTGTTGGCCTAATTTTGCTCCTGTGTTTATCAGTAAAAAATCCGGATCAAGCCTGTAGTTTGCTACAAACAGGTCCGGCCTGTTGTCATTGTTTACATCTGCAAAGGATGCACCCCTTCCGCACATGGCCTCCTCGCTTGAATATTTTATCCTGTTGGTTGCATCCACAAATCTTCCGTTTCCGGTATTTAAGTAAAACACATCCGGAGCACCCCTACCCCGTTCAGGGCCGGGCCTCTCAAAACCGGCAAGATAAATGTCAACAAACCCGTTACCGTCAACATCAGCACAAGCTGCTGCTTCTGTGGGTGCATCATTTAGGCGCCAGGGAGGCAGTGCAGACTCCGTTACATCTTCGAACACAGGGTCTCCTCCCAGCCTGCCCCTGTTAATATACAATCTGGGTCCATTCCTGCTGGTAAAGGCAATAAGGTCGGGTAGACCATCGTTATCAAAATCTGCAAGTATGCCACCTGAGGCAAATTCATGTCTTATACCTGATTTCTCTGTTACATCCTCAAAGACGTCATTACCCTTGTTTAAAAACATATTTCTTCCATTAGTAACAACATCAGGAAGTCCATCCATATTAATGTCTGACCAAGAAATGCGGCCTGACTTTACGCCCTCCAGACCCGCCTTTTGTGTTACATCCGTAAAACGCGGCAATCTTTCAATCACAGCGTAATACTCTGCCGGATCAAAAGCAACTTCCGTGGAATTCAAGATCCCCTTCATGCGTTCATCGGCTGTGGGAGAGCCTCCAAGCTCGGCAGCCTTCCTGTAGTGCATCATGGCCTCAGCAGAAAGCCCTTGATGTTCAAGAACTTCACCATACCACAGGTGTAGATTTTGGCTGCGTGAGCTGTGTTTAAGTCCATCAATAAACAATTTCGCAGCACATTTACTGTTTCCCTTAAGTGCGGTTATTCTGCCATATATTGCATAATATTCCGCCCTGGTCTCAGACATCAACCTGTTCCATGTCTTATCATCCACAAACTGATATCGGTCTTTTGGGTCCGGATTAACAGCCGCCTTTATCGCCCTTTTAATGTATTTGGCGGCCACATCAAGATCACCGTTTACATTCAAGATAGCCCTGGCGCACAGATAATTGAGCACCCTGTTATTGCGTTGTCCTTTTAGAATCTCTTTGGCCTCCGCCTCTACTGCCTTTGACCCATCATTTACGCGTCGGGCAAGGACAATGTTTGTCATATCGTACCTCAGACGATTTGAGGGGAATTCCTGCATGAAAAATCTTGCCTTCTCAATCAATTCATCTCCCTTTGCCCCCAAAGTATCATAAAAGTATTGCTCGGCCAGTTCATCACGCAATGAGGGATCTTTTACGATATGGCAATATTGCTCAATCACCATGGTCTTTTCGGCAGCAGCCCTTACCCCCTCAAGCCCCATTACAGCCGCATAGACTGCATCAGGATCATCAGGGTGTGCGCTTAGGAACTCTAAAGACTTATTTTTAAGTTCTTCTTTTGCCTTTTCATCAAAGCCCTTCTCAAGGCTTGATATATACCAGAGCCTGACGGTCGCGTTATAGTTTTTGGGATTGATACATAAGGCCTTTTCAAATTCAGCCCTTGCCTCCTGCCATTTTTCAAGGATGTAATAGATCTCACCGCGAAGCATCACGGCTCCAATGCAATCGTCAGAGGGGATATGGGCATCATCGAGCAGTTCGAGTGCAGGTTGATAGCGGCGTTCCCATACCAGTTTTTGCGCTTGTTCAACGAGCTGATCACACAAAGATGGCTTAAGAGCGGCAGGTGGACCCAGGCTCTTCAAGTATGAGCAGCCGGTACCAAAGCAGGATACCGCCCAGCAAAGGAAAAGGAGTAATACTGAGGGTCTTGTTCGCAGGGAAATCAAAATATTTGCATTATTAATATTATTTGGATAAAATCATTCAAGCTCAACGACAACTTAATTGGTCTGGGGGTGCATTATATGAACTGGTTCAAGATAAAGGCATATTTCATAATCGTTATAATGGTATTTGCCTCAACAACCATAACCTTTCCCGTCTGCGCCCAGGATGCCGGTCAAAATCCCTATAAAGATTTCCCTGCCGAGGCCATGGCTGCTGATCTTTTGGTAATCAGGCCGCTTGGCATTGTAAGCACTACACTGGGTTGCGTCCTCTTTGTGGCAGCCCTGCCCTTTACTGCCTGGAATGCAGAATATATTAAAAAGGCTGGAAGGAATTTCGTAGTTGAGCCTGCAATCTATACCTTTATTCGTCCCCTAGGCGAATTCGAATAACCGATTTATATCTGGCTTACTGGCAGCTTTGGGCCGCCGGTTTCCAAAACGGCGAAATCGCCCTCAGCTTTTCTATAATTGACGGAACCTTCTCGATAACAAAGTCTATTTCTTCTTCATTATTATAAATGCTTAGACTGAAGCGGATGGAGCCGTGCGACATGGTAAACGGGACCCCCATCGCCCGCAGGACATGGGAAGGCTGAAGAGAGCCGGATGTGCAAGCGGAGCCGGAAGAGGCACATATGCCGAATTCATCCATCATCAGCAAAATCGCCTCTCCTTCCACAAATTCAAAACTGATATTGGTGGTATTTGGAAGCCTCTTTACCGGATTGCCGTTTACCCTGCTGTTGGGAATAACTTTTATTATCTCCTTTTCCAGTTTGTCTCTGAGTCCTTTTACCCGGCTGTTTTCTTCATCCATATGTCTGGCCGCAAGTTCAGCGGCCTTGCCAAGACCAACGATGCTTGCAGTATTTTCCGTACCGCCGCGCCTGCCGTTTTCCTGATGGCCTCCGATAAGAAATGGGGAAAATTTTGTCCCCTTCTTTACGTAGAGAACACCCACTCCCTTTGGTGCATGGAGTTTGTGGCCGGAAAGCGATAGCATGTCAATCTGCTGTGCCTTGAGGTTGATAGGGATCTTACCGACCGCCTGGACCGCATCTGTGTGAAAGAGTATCCCCTTTTCCTTTGCCATTGCTGCCGCCTCTTCAATAGGGAAAATGACGCCGGTCTCATTATTGGCCCACATGAAACTGACAATGGCAGTATCGGAAGTGAGGCTTTCCTTGTACTGGTCCATGTCCAGGTTCCCTTCCCGATCCACCTGGATTTCCGTTATCCTGACGCCCTTTCTGGTCAGATGATTACACAGAGACCTGATGGCCGGGTGTTCAACGCGGCTTGTAACAATATGCCCCTTTCCCCTCTCCGTATTTAGTGCTGAGAGGATTGCGGTGTTGTCGCTTTCCGAACCGCAACTGGTGAATATGATCTCCTCGGGCATGGCGCCCAACAGGGAGGCAACGCTTTGCCGGGCCGCCTGAATCCTGCCCGCCACCTGGCCCCCGAATTTATGTGCGCTGGATGGGTTTCCGTAAAGGTCGCAGTAATAGGGCATCATTGCTTCAAGCACCTCAGGTGCGACCTGGGTGGTGGCATTGTTATCAAGATAGATAGTTTTCATTCGATTACCTCCTCTACCACCAGTTCAGGCCAGACCAATTCACGAAGCTTCCATTCTACAAAATTTTTGAGAGTCTGCTGAGATGCCTTACACACGGCGCAAGTCCCCCTGGTCGCCACCAATACACGGTTACCTATAACATCAATCAGGGCAATGTCTCCGCCGTCGTTTTGCAGTGACGGCCTGATTTCTCTTTCAAGCGTCTCTTCAATCTTTCTGATCTTCTCGATATTAGTCAGCTTCGGTCTTACAACGGGCCTTTCAACTTCTTTGATCTTCGCAATAATTTCTCGAATTCTATCATGGCACTTTTCGCACCCGCCTCCCGCCTTTGTATAATTGGTTATCTCCTCGACGGTGGTAAGGTGGTTTTCCCTTATGGCTCGTTCGATCTCAAGATCTGTTACCCCAAAGCACTCGCAGATTATCTCGCCTTCCTGCTCCTTTTGAGGCTCCCCACGGTAATGGGCCAGTGCCTTTTCCAGGGCCTGGCGGCCCAGCACAGAGCAGTGCATCTTTTCCTTGGGAAGACCACCCAACGAATCCGCGATGTCCTGGTTTGTGATTTTTTCCGCCTCATTTATGCTTCTTCCCTTCAGCATCTCTGTCAGGGCAGAGGCAGAGGCAATAGCGCTTGCGCATCCGAATGTCTGGAATTTTGCGTCTTCAATGATCCCGTTATTGTCAATTTTCAGGGTCAGTTTCAAGGCGTCCCCGCATGCCATGCTTCCAACTTCTCCAATGGCGTTTGCATTGTCCACCTCTCCCGAGTTACGCGGATTAAGGAAGTGTTCTCTTACCTTGTCCGTATATTCCCACATAATGTTCCTCCGTTAGTTCATATGAAAAAGTCTATATCTTTTCAATCAATGCCAGGACATCCTCGACGCTGATATTTTCAAGACACCTTTGTCTTCGGCACGCACGTTGTATCTCTCGATCGCAGGGGCTGCATCCTGTCTCAGCCATTAACCAAAATGCCTGTCTTCCCCTGGGCCCCCAGACCATAGGATCAGTAGGTCCGAAAATGGCCACAGTGGGCAGGCCCAAAGCGGCCGCCAGGTGTGTTACACCGGAATCATTACCTATAAAAAGTCCTGCATGACTCAACAGTGCGGCTAACCTCGTAACGGGCAGGTCATGGATAATATAAGGGGATATCCCGCATAAACCGTCCAATGTCTCCCGCACGGTCTTATCATCGGCCGGCCCCTGTACAATTAAGAGCGTTTGTGATTTCCCCGCGAGTATCCTTCCCAAGTCCGAAAACCGAGGCCAAACCTTTTTGCTTCCCCCTGCCCCCGGGTGAATCGCTATTATATCTTTATCGCGCCACCCGTTTGAAAAAACAAGTTCCTGAGCCCAATTTTTTTCTTCCTCTCGCAGAAAGATGCCGGGTTCAGAGACGGAGGTGAAGATACCTATATCAGACAATGACCTAAGATGATGGTCTGTTACATGAATCCTTGTCACCGGAAACGGGGCCAATTGAAAAACCCTTTTTACTCCGGCCCTTAAAAGGTTTCCATAAAAAATTCTTGAGCCTAAGAAGACAAAGGCCGCATCAAAGCCCTCAAAATATTTAATCAGTCTTTCCGGTAATGGAGCATCCTCCACAAAAAAAAAGGCCATATCAGCCTTGTTTATGTCGCATATCCTGTCGGCATATTGGGGACAATCGGCCAGTGACAGCACCCACGGCTGCCCCATAAGCTCTAGCCACTTGGGATCGAGCGTCTCTTTTATGGCGGCGATGGCCGGAAGGGTGAGGATAAAATCTCCAAGCGCCCCCTGATGAATCACCAGTATCCTGCCGCCTCTGACATCCTCCCTTAAGTATGCTCTTGCATCGTACACTTTTGCCGCCATATTCCGACTGGCCAACTGAACATACGAAATCCTTTCGCTTAAAGCAAGGAATTCTAATACATTCAGGATTAAATTGTAGATGGAAAATTAATAATCAGCTCTGCGATTTCAATGATCATGAAAAGAATAGACATGTAAATTTTTTGGCCGCAATAGACAAAAAATGAAAACATTTAAAAAGAACCCTCTGGGATTTCACCGTAGGGCAAAACCCCAGAGGCAGAGGAAGGAGAAAAGAAGGAACACTTATATACACTGCATAGAAACCACATCTGAAATCCGATGTAAATAGGGCGAACAGCTCATTTTGACAGGCGTTTTTATTGTATTCTTGGGACGAGCGGGACATATTCCCGGATTTAATTTTTAAAAAGACGTGAGGCTAAAACAAACGCCTAAAAATTCGAATATTTGTAACCCCTCAATATTTTCTGGCTGGCCAGATTACTTTTTTGCTTCCCCCAAGATTCGGCGGCCGGTCCAATAATACTTGTCCCAATAATATTCATCAATTTGGGAAACAATAATTCCTTTTAGTTTCGAGACATGTACAAACCGGTCTTTACCCAGGAGGATTCCTACGTGACATGTATAATCCGGCGGCTTAAAGAAAACCAAATCACCGGCCCTAAGATCAGCCCTGTCAACCTCTGAGCCCTCCAACACCTGTTCTTTCGCAGTGCGGGGAAGCTCAATATTAAAGAGGTTTTTATAAACCTCCCTAACAAGGCCGGAGCAGTCAAAATAATTATCCCCTTCTTGATTGCATTGAGTCTTTTTCAGCCTCATACACTCTTCTCTGATCAGACTTTCGGCCTCAACACCAGGATGATACCTTGGGGCGGGCGCCTTATGACGTGCACAAGAAACTGTAAAAATAATGGAAAGAAAGATTATTATTACATTAAGATGACCTTGGGCCTTGAACCTTGAGCGATAAGAAAAGGCATTCATTCTCGGACAACCTCTCAGGTTGTGGAAATGATTATAGCTTCACTCTTGACACAATGTGTAAATTGTAAGTTAATATAGACTTTAATGCAAGGTAGACATATTTTTCCACTTATTCCATCTTGCACACAAGATGGACCATGACACAATTGCTCGGTAAGCCTTATGAAAAGCGCACCTGTTATAATTGTACAGCTTATCCACATTGAGGGGCCCATGAAAGGCCGGATTCATGAGTTTTCCGAACCGGAGATCTCCATCGGAAGGCACCCGTCATGCAACGTTCAGTTTCCAAAGGACCTTGTCACTATCTCACGGAAACATGCCAGCATTGTCCGGGAAGGCAATCGGTTCAAACTCATAAACCACGGCGCCAATGGAACTCTGGTTAACGGGAAGAGGGTTGAGGAAGAATATCTTAATGACGGAGACGTCCTGACTATTGCAGAAGGCGGGCCAAAAGTCAGTTTTTTAACCGAAATCAAAGAGGGCGAATTCATGCCTCCTCTCTCTTTACGCGAAAGTCCTGTTGTTAAACCTGAGCCGCCGCCGATAATGCCTGAAATGCCCCGAGAGCCGCAGCCCGTGCGCAAACCCTTTAGCCAACCGGTTGAGCCCCGGTTCTATGAACCCCTGTCGCAAGTTAACGCACCTGATCCGCAGTTTCAGCAGAAGGAACCTTTCCCCCCAGCAGGACGTCACGAGCCGACAGCCCACAAGGAGCAGCGAACTGACGCGCCTGTTCAAATACCACCAGACGAGTTTGGGCAAGAAATAGCCATACAAAAGGTAAGCGTTCCTCTTATTATACAACTTGGGCCGACACTTCGGACTTTCAAGGAGTTGCCCATAACCATCGGAAAAAGACCAGGCTGTGATTTTACCATTGATAATCCAGCGATTTCTGACCTCCATGCGCAATTTTTTTTCAGCAAAGATCGCTATTGGATAAAAGATCTTACCGGTAAACAGGCAGTCTCGATCAACGGCCGACCGATAAAAGTTCAGGCGCCTCTCAATAACAATGATCATCTGGCCCTGAGCGCCTCCGGGCCTCATTTGCGGTTTCTGGGCGGCGGACGTCTCGCTGAAATCGAAGAATCATCTCAACAAGGACTCGATCAGCAGGATCATGCCCCTAACGGTGAACGTTCCTCTTCTTCTCCCAAAGATCAACCTGATAAGGCCGTCAAGGGAGCCAAGTCCATACTCAGTAAATTCTTTCAGAGGGAAAAATAAAAAATCCGATACTAAGAGTGATTTTCAGCGGCCGGATGCTGGTCGCATTTATCATGGGGTTTGCCTGCGGACTGCCGCTTCGTTTAACAATGGGGGTATTGCAGGCATGGATGAAGGAGGATGGCGTTTCACTGACCGTCATCGGCCTGTTCAGCCTTGTTCAGATCCCCTACGCCTGGAAATTCCTTTGGGCACCTGTTCTTGATTGTTACACTCTGCCGTTCCTCGGCCGCAGAAGGGGTTGGCTGCTGTCAGCTCAGATCGCCCTTATAGCGGCTATTGCCTGCCTTGGACTTTCAGATCCAAAAAATCATTTCAATATAACGGTTATTTTAGCCATAATCGTCGCCTTCTTTAGCGCTACACAGGATATTGTAGTAGACGCGTACAGGCGGGAAGACCTTGCGGATGAAGAATTGGGGCTGGGCTCATCGATGTATATGTATGGTTATCAGCTTGGGACACTGCTTGCCTATGGAGGGGGGCTGATTATGGCCGACTATATGACATGGACATCGGTATATATGATCATGAGCGCCTGCATGCTCCCATGTATTCTGACAACACTTCTGTGTCCTGAACCGGTGATACCAGATGGGACTCCCAAGACAATAAAACAAGCGGTTTTTGATCCCCTGAGTGATTACTTCAGACGTTCGGGCGCATTATGGGTGCTTGCATTCATTTTTTTTTATAAGATCGGCGACACCATGGCAGGGGCGATGACAACACCCTTTTATCTTGATGTTGGATTTTCTAAGTCTCAAATAGGCGCAGTAGCAAAAATCTTCGGAGCGTGGGGCATCTTTGCAGGAGCCTTTGTCGGGGGGCTGATTATGCTCCGGCTGGGGATAAACAACAGTCTCTGGATATTTGGGATTCTCCAGGCCGTTTCGACGGCCTGTTTCGCCATCTTGGCTGTGTCTGGCCCTAATGCGGCCTTATTGGCCGGGGTGGTTTCGTTTGAAAACCTGACAAGCGGTATGGGCTCAGCGGCGTTTATCGCCTTTATGGCAAGCATTACCAACAAGAGATTTACCGCAACGCAGTATGCCCTATTAACAAGTTTTATGGCCTTTCCCCGGGTAGTAGCCTCAGCGCCGACCGGGATACTTGCAAAAGGACTTGGGTGGGAGGGCTTTTATATCTTATGCACCCTGGCTGCTATCCCAGGCATATTGCTGTTGCTCAAGTTTGCGCCATGGGAGATCAAAAAAGCCTAAACCCGGTCGCAGCTGATATAAGCCAACTGAGCTTCTATCTCATCAGAGATGTCCTCTATTCGCAGGCGCCTTTCTGATCCGCATGACCTGCAGACCATAAAAATCCCTGATCATTTTCTTACAAGAACGAGCCTCGAACCGCATTGACATTTCATTATTATTTCTCCAGATGATTTCAAGTGGTGGCTTTTTGCAACAGATTTATTACACCATAAGATCAATACTATCAATATCGTCATAATGATAATAAAAATGACTTAACAGAAAGGACGATTGATTTGGTTTTCAAATTCTGATATGTACAGCTCTTCTTTTGCGAATTGGTTAGTTTAGTGGTGGTGCTCTATCGCTGAAGGGGATGCATGTTTAATTGCTAAATCCGGACCTTGAATATGAACAGAATCGGCCGAAATGATCCTTGCCCTTGCGGAAGCGGTCTCAAATACAAAAAATGCTGTCTTGCCAAAAAGACCTCTGAAGAGATCGGCGATGTGAAAAACTTATATTATCAGAGACATAAAATACAATTGAAGGATAACGGGGCGATTGAGGGAATCAGGGCTGCCGGTCTACTGGCACTGTCTACCCTGGATGTGGCTGAAGCGATCATTAAACCCGGAATCACTACGGATGAAATAAACACCATGGTTCATGACTTCACTGTGTCACACGGCGCTGTCCCCGCCCCCCTGAATTATCGCGGTTTTCCAAAGAGTGTCTGCGTCTCCATCAATGAGGTGATCTGTCATGGCATCCCAGGCAAAAGGGTATTGGCTGACGGCGACATAGTGAACGTGGATGTCACACCTATCCTGAACGGATTTTATGCTGATGTCAGCAAGACCTTTTTCGTCGGATCCCCCGGAGATGATGCAAAAAAAATTGTAAGCGTTGCAAAGGAATGCCTCAGGTTAGGAATATCCATGGTAAGACCCGGCAACACCGTAGGGGATATCGGGTGGATAATTCAAAAGTATGCCGAGGGACAAGGCTGCTCTGTTGTTAGGGAGTTTGTCGGGCACGGAGTGGGCCTTGGCTTTCATGAGCCGCCGCAGATTCCCCATTATGGTCGCAAGGGAAACGGCATCAGGCTGGTGCCTGGCATGGTCTTTACCATCGAGCCCATGATAAATCTGGGAGACAGCACTCTCCGTATACTGGAAGACAACTGGACCGCTGTAACCGCCGACGGATCACTGTCGGCGCAGTTCGAGCAGACCATCCTTGTGACAGAGGATGGCTGTGAAAGCCTTACACCATTTGACCTTTAAGAAATTCCATCCATGATCTCAGATCTTATAGAAAAGGCCAAGGGTCTTGGATTCATATCCTTAGGCGTTTCAAGGGCTGAGACACCCCCTTTTTTTGATCAATTTTCCAAGTGGATTTGCGCCGGCAGACATGGTGAAATGAGCTGGCTTGAAAGGCACATGGAGATAAGACAGCATCCGCGCAGGTTGCTTGAGGGCTGCAACAGCATAATATCACTTGTCTATCCCTATACCAAAATCAAACCATGCACACCCGACGGGTTTACCATAGCCAGGTACAGTGAACCAAAAAAGAACGACTATCACAGGCGCTTGAGGCAGATGTGCCTGGCACTTGCAGAATCCATATCTGAGCGGTATCCGAAGACAAACTCCAGGATCTGCATTGATTCAGCCCCATTACTGGAGCGAAGTTTTGCATATGCCTCGGGCATTGGATTTATCGGCAAAAACAATAGCCTTATTATTCCAGGGTACGGATCATATTTTTTCCTTGCGGAAATACTCACAACTGCGCCCCTGCCTGCATATGAAACTTCCCCTATGGAAAACCTGTGCGGTCAGTGTAAAAGTTGCATCGAGGCCTGCCCTTCAGGGGCGCTTGAGGCACCCTTCAACCTGGATGCTGCAAAGTGCCTCTCCTATCTTACCATTGAGCATAAAGGTCCCACCGACAGATCTGTCGCCATGAAAATGGGCCGTTGCTTCATCGGATGCGATATATGCCAGGAGGTCTGTCCTTACAACCATGTAAATGCCCAGGCTGAATCTGAAGAGATCATGTTGCCTTCCACCGAAGAGATACTGAATATGGATGATAGGCAATTTTCGGACACATTTGGTGATACCGCCCTCAGCAGGCCCGGCTTATGCAAAATAAAGCAGAATATCCTTGCCATAAGGTCTTTGCCCTCCCGTGATCCAGGTCAGGAAAAAACAATATATTAAAGCTCCGAATGATCATTGCCGATATCCTGATTAATAAAAAAAAGTCCTATCCCAGGGGTATCATTATATGGATACAATGTTTAGCGCTCTTTCAGATGCGCTGATGTCTTCAACATATACGACCCAGGCCAGTCTGGACGGTCTGTCACAGAATGCGCTCTCACACGGCATTGAGTTATATATGAATGGAGATTACCAGGGAGCGGTCAAGGAGTTCAGGCGATCAATAGGCCTTTCCCCGAACTCGGATTATTCTGTTGATGCCGGTAATTACCTTGCAAATGCATATCTCCAGCTGGATGATGTCGAAAAGGCCATCAGCACTTATCAAAAAAGCATTAGGCTCAATCCCCTAAGGGATGACATCCATGTATCCTTGGGAAACCTCTATTTCGGTCTCAACCGGTTTGAAGATGCAGAGCAGGAATACAAGGAAGCGGCAAGGATATATCCCGACGCCAACAACTGCTTTTCCCTGGGACAGGCCTATCTTTATGGTGGCAAATTAAACGAGGCCGAAACCACATTTGGTAAAGTTAAGTCCATTGCGCCCGGGAGTGCAATGGGCGATTATGGTCTTGGCCAGACATATTCAAAACAAGGCCGATATGAAAAGGCCATAGAACATTTTCAGCAGGCAATACAAAAAAAGGATGATTTATATGACGCTTACGTAGAAATGGGTTATGCGTATGCGGATATGGGCAAATACGATGAGGCGAATGAAATAAAAAAACTACTGAATGAAAAAGACCCCTCCCGCGGACTTACCCTGGGAATATATATGTATCAGGTTAAGAAACCAGGTTTTTCCCTTGCTTATTACCCTGAGGCCTTTGGCTCTTACCCTGCGCGTACGCCCCTGTCTTTCCTCAACTCCTATCTGAAAACTGCAAACGCCTCTAAGACATTAAACATAGAGATAGTGTTTGACAAGGAGATGGACAGGGCCTCTGTTGAAAACCTCGCAAACTGGCAGATCACCAGGCAGTATGGAAGCGGACCTGGAGAGACATATAATTTTGGACTGCCCTTACCATCAACAGAAGTAACGATTCCTTTTATCCCCACCAATGTCTATTATGATAAAGATACACTTTCAGCAACCGTTAGATTCAAGGTGACACAAAACAGCACTGCCGATGGGACCATAGATCCTGCACACATCCAGTTTAAATTTCTGGGTAAGGACCTGTACGGCCTGTCAATGGACCCTGCCGCAGATCAATACAGTGCCTTTTCAGGTATAGCTTGAATATCCCCCGTTTCAACTGATCAGAGCCTACCTTTCCGCAGATTTTCCGTGTCATTAAAGTGACATCGCCGTTGACTTCAGTGTCAAACTCATCTATTCATTTACATTATTTTTTTGCACGAATTACAACACTCAATAGAATTAACCAGGAGGCTGTCCGGGAATAGCAATTTTTTCCAAGATCGAGGCATGCCAGAAAAAATTATCGGAGGCATATGGTTGATATGTTGAGGATAATTTTTTCGGGCATAACAAAGAGTTTGGGGGAAAGGGCATTCTCGGACAGCCTCCCGGGATTTTACTGCAGATATAAACCGGCATAATTCATGCATAATTCAGAGGATCATAAGGCGCTATGTCCGAATAATCATAATGACATAACGACAATATTTAAGTATTTTTAAGATGTTAAGAATCATTTCAGGCTGTCAGAATGACAATTGTACACAGTGATGATCTGCGCGAAGATATGATCCTGTCTGAAGACGTAAAAGATGTCGGGGGCAGGCTGCTTCTTAAAAAGGGTCAGAAAATCCACCAGAATCATGTTAATATTATTAAAAAATGGGGTGTAACAGAGGTAAATGTCGTTGGTGTCCCTGCTGAAGAACAGGACACCGAGGAACCCGAAGCCCGCCGTTCTGAGGAAATCGAGCGGGAAATAACCCGCATATTCAAACACACAGACCTTGACCACCCTGCAATAAAGGAACTGTCCAGATTAGCCGTCCCACTAAGGCTGGAACGACCGGCCACAGAAACGGCGGCCAAAATGGCCCCTGCCAAACTCAAGGATACCAGGGATAATGTTACTGTTAATGTGCTGAAAAAGATTAGGGCAAGAAATTTCAAACTGCCTGAAATACCAAAGATCGCTTTCGAACTCAATGACATACTTGCGGACCCCTTGAGCACTGCTGACGAACTGGCGCGGGTAGTGTCAAAAAGCCCAAGCCTTACAACAATTCTGTTGAAGATAGTCAATTCTTCATTTTACGGTTTTTCATCTAAAATAGACACCATATCCAGGGCCGTTACAATAATCGGCACCAGAGAAATAAGCAGCCTGGCTATTTTGATATGCGAAGTAACTGTGTTTAAGAATATCCCTAGTCATGTCCTGGACATGAATCTCTTCTTAAGACACAGCTTTTTTTGCGGACTGATATCCAGGATGCTGGCCGCAACAAAGAATATTGAAAAGACAGAACAGCTATTCATCGGTGGACTCCTGCATGATATCGGCAGGGTCATCATTTATAAGCATTTTTCTGAACAGGCGGAATCCCTTCTGAGAAGGTGCATTGAGTCTGAAAATATCCTCTACAGAGAGGAAGATATTTTCCTCGGATGCAGGCATACGGACATCTCCAGGTTAATGCTGCAGGAATGGCACTTTCCCCCTGAGCTGGAGGACATGGTTTTTAGTCACCATGATCCAATGTCGGCCCGAAATCCGGTCGAGGCGTCAATTCTCCACCTGGCGGATATAATTACCAACGGGCTCGGCATGGGCACCAGCGGAGAAAGACTTGTTCCTCCATTAGATTATAAGGCGTGGGAACTGCTCGGGCTTTCACCAGGCTGTTTCGATGTGGTGATAAGACAGGCAATTCACCAGCTTTCCATAATTGAACCATTTTTACAGTAGTGGACGTATCATATGGAGAAAACCAGCGCATCAAGACAACTCCAACTCAGAATTGACCATCTTGAACAGAACAACCGTTTCATCAATGAGGCATTGGAAATGGCCCTTTCCCTGGGAGACTTCCAGGCGGATATCAATGAAAATCATAACCTGAATCACATCCTTGAAGAGACCGAAAGACGCATCAATCGTCTTATCCCATTTAGCGTGCGCGCCATTTATCTTGTAGATAATAAAGATTCTGATATAAGACTTGCGCTGTGTAATCCTGATAATAGAAGGAAGATGCTTGAAGATGAAATGGATTTCATGACTGATAAAGGTCTCTTTGCATGGGCATTGCGTGAAAGGAGAGGGGTCTTTATCAAATCAAAGGATCACAAAAGGGAGTTTTTTTTCCACGTAATCTCAACGCGCTCACAGATAAAGGGCCTGTTTGTCGGGAAGTTGCCTCCGATAAACCGCAGGATCCCGGACACCTCAATCAGCCTGTTATCAATCATCCTTCTCAATACTGCAAACGCTATTGAAAGCATTGAGACCTACAATTTTATCTCTGAACAAAATGCCTTGCTTGAAGCAAAGGTTGAAGAAAGGACCAGAGAGCTTGTTGACTACGAAAGGCGGCTGCAGAGGGCCAAAAAGATGGAGGCCATCGGGACCCTCGCAGGAGGTGTAGCCCATGATCTTAATAACATTCTTTCAGGTCTGGTAAGCTATCCTGAACTGTTGTTGCTTGATATCCCTGAAGACAGCCCATTAAGAAAACCAATAAAGACCATACAAAAATCAGGAGAAAAGGCGGCCACGATCGTGCAAGATCTCCTCACACTGGCAAGAAGAGGCCTTGGTGCAAGGGACATATTAAACCTAAACGATATTATTTCTGACTACCTGAAAAGCCCTGAATTTGAGCGCCTAAGGCAATACCACGCTAATGTAAATGTGGAAACAGCCCTTTCCCCGAATTTGTTGAGGATATCCGCTTCATCCGTCCATATCTCAAAGACAGTGATGAACCTGGTTTCCAATGCGGCAGAATCCATGCCAAATGGAGGAACTGTCTTGATATCAACAGCAAATCAATATGTTGACACTCCGATTGCAGGCTATGATAATGTTGCGAAAGGCGACTATGTAACACTCACAATTTCAGATAACGGCGCGGGCATCTCCCCTGGTGATCTTGAAAGGGTTTTCGAGCCATTCTACTCAAAAAAGGTAATGGGCAGAAGCGGGACGGGACTGGGCATGGCTGTGGTCTGGGGGACAGTCAAGGACCATGACGGCTATATTGACGCAAAAAGTGTTGAAGGGGAAGGGACCATATTCACTGTCTATCTTCCTGCTACAAGGCAGGAACTGACCAAGAGCATTCAGGGCCATAGAATTGAAGACTACCATGGAGCAGGAGAAAATATCCTGGTAGTAGATGACGTGGAAGAGCAGAGAAGGATTGCAACCGGCATGCTGGAAAAGCTTGGCTATTCTGTTTCATCTGTAGCAAGCGGAAAAGAAGCTGTTGAGTACATGAAGAACAATTCGGCTGATCTGCTGATCATGGATATGATCATGGATCCTGGCATTGATGGACTGGACACTTATAAGAACATACTTAAGATTCATCCAGGCCAGAAGGCAATTATTGCCAGTGGATTTTCCGAATCAGAAAGGGTCAAGGAGGCCCAGAGATTGGGTGCCGGTCGGTTCATCAGGAAGCCCTATTCGCTCGAAAAGATCGGCCTGGCGGTAAAGGCTGAACTGGGACGATAATAAGAATTCTTCCTTTTAAAATTGTCATTCATAAACAAGCATTTTATTCAAGGTAGATCATGAATCAGAAAGAAACAGCCCTCTGGGAGCTGATTGACAAGATGGAGCAGCAACTCAGTCAGTTCCAGGATAAAATGGATATCAGCCAGATATGGGAAATCTTTCTTGATGACATTAAAAACCTGATTAATATTGAATTCTCCGCCTTGTTCCTTGAGAATGAAAACACCCACGAATTTATTTTACACCAGGTCACGCCTTCTGCAAGAAAGGATATTTGTAAAGAAGAACAATTGCTCCAGATAGAATGCGGTATGTTTGCATCCATAATAAAAAGGAGAAGACCGGGACTTGTTCCTTCCCTTGCATATAAGGGCAATAAGAAATTGATGCTTTTTATACTGCCGTTTTCCACTGTCAAGAGGACTAGGGGGGTGGCCTTTCTTTTTACCCAGATAGAAGAAAGCTCCCTGACGAAAGAGGATGACAGGCATATGGAAATATCCACAAAGCTCTGCTCCCTGGTAATTGACAACACACTTCTATATGAAGAAAAAAAGTCCCTTTCTATAACCGACTCCCTTACCGGCAGCTATAATCGCACATATCTGATAGAGCACCTGCCGCAGGAAATAAAAAGGGCCACAAGATATGGCCGGCCACTGTCATTGGTGCTGTGTGATATTGATCATTTTAAAAATATTAATGATAAATACGGCCACCAGATCGGAGATCGAGTCTTGAGGGAATTTGTCCAATGCCTGACCGATCTGATCAGGTCCGACCTGGACTGGCTTGCCCGTTACGGTGGAGAGGAATTTCTATTGGTTCTGCCTGAAACAGACGTAAAGAGCGCGGTCAGCCAGGCTGAAAGGCTTAGAAAGAATCTCTCCAAACGCGTAATTGAAACCCCTGAAAACAGACTCCATATCACCGCAAGCTTTGGGGTTACAGGTTTTTCACCTGTCTCCCCGGAGGATAAAATCCATTATGAGGCCCTGATTAATTGCGCCGACAAGTATATGTATCAGGCCAAGCATGAAGGAAGAAACAGGGTGATAGGAGGACCGTTTGCGGCTCAGATATGACATCGAGGTTTTTTTCAGATCCTGCTTCTCATTAGTTCTGGGTACCTCTCTGTTATCTTTCATCCTCCAAGACGCCTGGGCCATTGAAAATAAAGGCTGCAGGGATGCAGCTTCATCCCGCATCTGCAATAAGACCCTGGAAGGGATAGACCTTGTATATGATCTTCACTTTGACGAGGCAGAAAAACTCTTTCAGGAGCTCGTCAGCGAATCCCCTGACAGGCCTGCCGGATACTTTTATATGGCGATGGTCACATGGTCAAAAATGGTCGCAGGTTTCTGGACGCCTCAGATAGTATCAGAGTACAGGATGCGAATCGAACGCACAATTCAGGTGGCCCGGGCCCGGGTAAAAAACAAGGCAGCAGACAGCTACGACTACCTCTATCTGGGCGGCGCGCTGGGTTTTATGGGCCGCTATGAAATGATGAAGGGAAAGTGGCTTTCATCATTTCTGCTTGCAAAAAAGGCCATGACCGCCCTCAAGACCTGCCACAAAATGGATCCGAATAACAAAGATGTGCTGTTGGGTATCGGGACATATGATTATTACACCGCCAGGTTCTCAGGCGTCCTGAAGTTTCTATCCTATCTACTGCTCCACAAGGGTGACCGCAATGAAGGGCTTAGGAAGCTCCACCTGGCCGCACAAGAGGCGGTATATTCCGCTACAGAGTCAAAGAGCCTTTTACTCCATATCTACCTTTTTTCTGAACAGGACTGCACAAACGCCCTGCCCCTTGCAAGAGAATTGAGCAGGAGGTATAATCACGACCCGACCTATAAACTCTTTGAAGGGGTGGCCTGCATCAGGCTGGGGTTCGAGGCTGATTATGCCGAAACGGTTGCATATATGGGCGCAAGGGCACAAGAGGCCTCTTCAAGGAATGAGGCCTTGATTTGGCGGAGGCGTGAACTCTATCTTGAGTCAACCAATTGTCTTTTTAATGGCCGCTACACTGAGGCGAGATCAAAATTGAACGAGATATTAAGTCTTTCAGACCCTGAAAATGACCCCGCGATGATCGCCTGGCCCGTTGTAAAGATAGGGATGACCTATGACCTTGAGGGAGACAGAAATGAGGCCGGCAAATACTATCTTAGGATACTGAAGATGCAAAACGGATCAGGGGCTCAATTCATGGCGGAAAAATGCCTGGAGGATCCCCCTGTGGCTAAGGAGCCGATCATCGGGTATTAGGAGTACAGATGAAAAAGCTCGTAACAGTATCATCCGCCGTGTTGATGCTCTGTCTGGCTTTAAGCGGCTGCGTAAAAATGGCCTTAAGATCCGCACCCTCTTTTATCCCTAATCTCTCCCAGGCCTTTTTTGAGGAATGCGATCCAAATCTTGCCAAACAAGCCTTGCCTGCCGCTTTGAAGCTTATGGAGGGGCTTTTAAAGAATGACCCGGAAAACAGGCAGATCCTGACAAACCTTTGCATGGGCTATACCGGATATGCAATGTTGTTCATTGAAGATGATAACCCGGATGAGGCCTCGCAGCTTTATCTGCGCGCAAGGGATTACGGGTTAAAGGCCCTTGGGAAAAAATCACCATTGTTAAATGAAGTAAATGTTGAAAATAAGATTGCAGCCGACCGCATCAGCTCAATAAAAGATGACGGCCTTGAGACACTCTTCTGGACGACAGCGGCTTGGAATGCATGGATAAACCTCAACCTCAATGACCCGAAAGCCATCGGGCAGGCGCCTGTTGCCAAGGCGTGCCTTGAAAGGGTTCAGGAGCTTAACGCAAATTATTTTTTTTGTATGCCTTATATCCTGGATGCCATCATCGCCTCTGCCATGCCGGGCCCTTTAAGCGCCGAGAGGGAAAAGGCGAAGGCGGTTTTTGAAAAGGCTATTGATCTGACTGACGGCAAGTTTTTTCTAGCCCACTATTCATTTGCCCGCTACTATGCAGTGCGTGCGCAGGACAAGGAATTGTTCTTAAGGCTTATTAATGCTGTAGAGCACACTCCTGCAAGTGAAATCAAAGAAGTCTGCCTTATTAACGCCGTAATGAAGCAGAAGATGCAAAGGCTTAAGGAGAGATTAAATGATCTGTTTCTGTAAAGTGAAACCATTTGAAATGCCTCTGCTACTGTCTCTTCTTCTTATTTTTCTCTTCCTGATGCTGATCCCGACTCAATCCAAGGCCTTGGAGCCGCAGTATCTTATAAAATTTGCCACTGTTGCGCCTGAGGGCTCTACATGGGTCAGACAAATGGAGGCGCTGGATAAGGATCTGAGGACAAAAAGCAATGGCCGGCTCGGATTCAGGATATATGCAGGGGGTATCGCCGGAGACGAGCTTGATACACTCAAGAAGATCCGGATCGGACAGATCCATTGTACCGGGTTTTCAGGTGTCGGCTTCGGCCAGATACTACCCATGGTAAGGGTCCTTGACCTTCCCTTCCTGTTTAACGACTATAACGAGGTAGGTCTGGTCCACAGCAGGATGCGTCCGTTTTTCGCTGATCAATTCAGGAAAAACGGCTTTGAACTCCTTGCCTGGTCGGAAGTCGGGGATGTATATCTTTTTTCAAAAAAGCCCGTCAGCAATATTGCGGATCTATCGGGTTGCAAGGTATGGGTCTGGGCAGGAGACCCGATCGCAAAAGAGACATTCGCCGCAATGGGGATAAACCCCATACCGCTTGCAATAACGGATGTCACCACCGGCATAAACACAGGTATGATTGACACGGTTTACGCCCCTCCTTTGGGTGCCCTGGCACTGCAATGGTATACATCCATGAAATACATGCTGCAACTGCCCATTGTGCATTCCACCGGTGCCGTGCTTATTGCACGAAAGTATTTTGATTCACTGCCTTCAGAGCTGTCCACACTTCTTTCAAAGGAAACGGAAAGGGCAATGGCCGAGCTGACCGTAGAGCTTAGAAAACAGAACGATGAGGCCATAAAGGTTATCAGGGAAAGCGGTGTTACAATAACCCCTGCACCCACCGGAGACAGTCTGAGAGAATTCAAGGACATTCATGACAAGGTTGCGAAGAAGCTTGAGGGGACAATCTATCCCAGAGATGTTTTGGACATGATCTACCGATTGCTGAAAAAAAACCAATAATCTTCTACAATCATGACCTTCCTTAAACGGCTTGACAAACTGCTCGCCCGAATTGAAGGATGGCTTATAGCCCTGTTTTTCGGTCTGATGGTCGTCTTTACCTTTATACAGGTATGCCTTAGAGGTCTCTATACACACGGCCATATACAGTGGGCGAATTCTGTTATGGGCATGCTGGATTGGTCTGAGCCTTTTACCAGGCTCCTGGTTCTGTGGCTGACCTTTCTGGGCGCATCCCTTGTTACAGGGGAAAACAGGCACATAAAGATTGATCTTATCTCCGCTGTGCTCCCTGCAAAGTGGCTTCCCCTTCTTGAATTGATCATGGCGATTGCATGTGTTATCATTTCTGCGATCATGCTTAAGGTCTCTATGTCATACGTCAGGATGGATATGTCTTACGGCGGAACAATGTTTGACAATATTCCTGCATGGCCATTTGAGACGATCATCCCCTTTGGTTTTTCTCTGATCATGTTTCGTTTCTTCATAAGGGCCGTAGACCAAGGGACTGAATTTTTCACAGGGATGAAGAAATGATCCTTATAACAGTGATCCTGATTATCATCCTGATGGTTATGGGCCTGCCCCTTTTTGCCGGCATACTTGCAGTCACCCTCATCGGTCTTCATGTGAGCGGGGTAGATTTCATGGCCATACCCATAGAAATCCTGCGCCTTGCAAATGCGCCGGTGCTCCTTGCTGTCCCCCTTTTCACATTCGCCGGGTATCTGATGGCCGAGGGCGGCACTTCAAAGAGGCTTGTCAGGTTTTCAAGGAGCCTCTTCGGCTGGATCCCGGGCGGCCTGGGCATAGTTGCGCTTGTAACATCGGCCTTCTTCACGGCCATTACGGGCGCAACTGGTGTTACCATAATAGCCTTGGGTGGACTGCTCCTGCCCGCCCTTTTAGCTGAAAAATATGAAAATAATTTTTCCTTGGGCCTTGTGACCACATCAGGGAGCATCGGGCTTCACTTTCCCCCGAGCCTCCCCATAATATTCTACGGCTTTGTTTCAGGCGTGAGTATTGAAAAGCTCTTTATGGCAGGCCTGTTGCCGGGGGCCGTTATAGTTTTTGTTTTGTGCCTTTATTCTATGTACATGGGCTCAAGATGGAGACTCAAGAGACCCCCTTTTTCAAGCAGGGAATTTTTCCCGGCCTTAAAAGAGGCTGCCTGGGAGCTCCCGATTCCCGTCCTTATTATTGCAGGCATCTATTCAGGCTTCAGCACCGCCACGGAGGCCGCGGCCCTGACGGTTGTATATGTCCTTTTCGTAAAAATTTTCGTCTTTCGCGAACTGAACATAAAAAACGATGTGCCACGGGTGATGAGGGACAGTGCAAAAATGGTGGGAAGTATCATGATCATCCTGGGCGCCGCACTGGGTTTTACAAACTACCTTGTAGACGCCCTTATCCCGTTAAAGATCCTGAAACTGATGGAGGGTATGATATCGTCAAAGATCGTTTTTCTGCTGGTCTTAAATGTATTTCTTATCATTGTAGGCTGCATGATGGATATATTCAGCGCGATCCTTGTCGTAGTGCCGCTGATCATACCTTTGGCCTCCAGGTTCGGTGTTGAGCCCCTCCACTTGGGGATTGTCTTTCTCACCAATCTTGCAATCGGATACAATACGCCGCCTGTGGGTCTGAGCCTGTTTATTTCAAGCTCAAGGTTCAATCAACCAGTCACCAGGATCTACAGGGCAACTCTGCCGTTTCTGATTTTGCTCCTGCTGACACTTCTGCTGATTACATACTGGCCGAATTTGAGCCTGTTTCTGCCGAGGCTTTTAGGAAAAATGACATTGGCTTGAGAACATGAAAACGCGATCAAGCGGCATACTGCTTCACCTTTCGTCCCTCCCCTCCCCTTTCGGCATAGGAGACATGGGGCCTTGGGCTTACAGGTTTGTAGATTTTCTCGCCAGGGCCGGGCAGAGATACTGGCAGATCCTCCCATTAAATCCGACAGAGACTACCTATCAGAACTCCCCATACCACAGCACCTCAGCCTTTGCCTCTAATCCTCTTTTTATCAGCCCTGAGCTTATGGTTGAAGGAGGGCTCTTAACCAATGATGATATCAAACCCTTCAAGACAAACTCAAAGGGGGCTGTAGAATATGGTGATGTCTCAAGACGCAAGAAAATAGTCTTTTTGAAGGCGTATAAACATTTTAAAAATGGAGTCGCAAGAGATGGTTTTGACGAGTTCTGTACCAGAAATGCCTTTTGGCTGGATGATTTTTCTCTTTTTTCTTCCATAAGATCACACCTTCGGAAAAGGCCATGGAATCAATGGGACAAAGGGCTGAGGCATATGATTCCAAGAGACCTGACTGCCGTAAAAAAAAGGCTCAGGGAATCAATAGACCTTGCAATGTTTCTCCAGTATGAATTTTATAAACAATGGAGCGCCCTTAAGTCCTATTGCAATGACAAAAAAATCTTTGTCATAGGAGACATGCCCTTCTATGTCCCATACAACAGCACTGACCTCTGGGCCTGTCGCAGGTATTTTAAGCTCAATAAGGATTTGAGACCATCTGTGGTCTCAGGTGTGCCTCCGGATTATTTCAGCCGGACTGGACAACTCTGGGGAAATCCCATATACAAATGGGATGTGATGAAAAAGGATGGTTACGGATGGTGGATAAAACGGGTGACCCACAACCTCAGTCTGTTCGATTTCCTGAGAATAGACCACTTTCGGGGTATAGCCTCCTACTGGGAGGTGCCGGCGGGTGAAAAAAACGCAGTAAATGGAAAATGGGTTAAAGGGCCTGGGGAGGATCTGTTTCGTGCGATTTACAGGAAGATCCCCGATCCTCCTATTATCGCAGAGGATCTCGGGTTTATCACACCGGATGTGACAAGACTGGTCAATCAGTTTAAAATTCCCGGGATGAAGGTGCTGCAGTTTGGCTTTGACGAGCCTTCAAGCATTTATGCGCCGCATAATATTGGAAAGAATTATGTTGTCTACACCGGCACACATGATAATAATACGACAAGGGGCTGGTTTGAAAATGAGGCCACCTTGCAGGCCAAAAAGAGGTTATTCCGTTATATAGGAAGAAGAATCCGCGCCAATGAGGCGGCCCACGAACTGATACGGCTTGCCATGATGTCCAGGGCAGCCACGGCCATCATTCCCATGCAGGATATCCTCAATCTCGGTCAGGCCGCCCGGATGAACCTTCCTGCAACAAGGAAGGGCAATTGGCGATGGCGGCTTAAGCCTGAGGGGATTTCACCCGGTGTGGCCGACAGGCTGCTTGAATTGACTGAGACTTTTGGGAGGGCTTAGGAGTCTAATGGCAATTCAACAAATTATAGTTGTAAACGGTCCTGAGGCAGGTCGAGGCTTTGTCATAAACCAGGGGCTTTCAATCGGCCGCGGGGTTGAAAACGACCTGAGTCTTGCGGACCACAGTGTGTCAAGGCGCCATGCCGTCATTAGATCCGAGCATGGAATGGCCGTCATTTATGATATGGGCGCGGCAAACGGGGTTATTGTAAACGGCAGGCGCGTGGACAAACAAGCGCTTAAACCCGGAGATGAAATAGGTCTGGGAAAGACCCTGCTTCGTTTTGAGGAATCAGCCACAAGACTGGAGACTGAAGCGACCTCAACAGGAATAATTGTTGAACCTGATCTGACCCAGACAGTGATCAGCGCCTCATCTGTTCATGATATTTCAGCCTCCTTTTTGAGCGCCCCAGAGACTGCCCGCGGCCAAGATCTTGCCAAGGCCAGGGAGCGTCTCGCTGCCGTATACAGGGCCAATCAGGTAATCTCCAGGGAAAGGAACCTCAACAAACTGCTTGAGCAGATCGTCGAGCAGGTCTTTTCACTTGTTACAGTCCACAATTGCGCTATTCTGTTAAGAGATGAAAAAACAGGAGCAATCTCCATTTCATACGCGAGGTCCAGCTCAAAAAAAGATGATATTGTCATCAGCTCGACGATTGTCGAGCGGGCCGTTGAAAACTCTGAGGCGATAATTACAAGTAACGCCTTGGATGATACGAGATTTGACGGGGCCAAAAGCATTATACTGCACAATATCAGTTCTGCCATGTGCGCGCCCTTAATGTACCTGAATGAGGTGCTAGGGGCCATTTATGTTGACGTCAGGGGACTGATCAATGTGTTTAAAAATGAGGACCTGGAACTCCTTGTCGCACTGGCCGGTCCTGCAGCCATAGCCATTAAAAATGTATCATATGTCAATCAACTGGACCGGTTCTATCGAGACACCCTCGTTGTCCTCGCCAATGCCATTGAATTGAGGGATCATTATACCGCAGGTCATATCTGGCGTGTAACCAACTTTGCCATTGAGATGGCACGTGAACTGGGCTGGGATGAGGAAAGGGTGAAAATGGTTGAAATGGGGGGCGTGCTGCACGACATCGGCAAGATCTCGGTTGACAACGCCATACTGAGTAAATCCGGGATGCTCACCTCTGAGGAATATGAAAAGATCAAGCTTCACCCTGAACGGGGCGCATGGCTTATGAGGGATTCCTTCATGCTGAAGCCCCTTATCCCCTACTGCCTTTATCATCACGAGCGCTATGACGGAACAGGTTATCCGTTCGGCCTTGACGGAGCTGCTATTCCGGCCGAGGGAAGACTGATTGCCGTAGCCGATGCATTTGACGCGCTTACCAGCAACCGTCCCTATCATGATGCGCTTCCCATTGAAGAGGCGGTTAAAAGAATTGTTGCCTCAAGGGGCAAACACTTTGATCCGAAATGCGTTGATGCACTAGTACGGTGCTATCACGACCGGAGGCTTGACCATATCTTTCAGGAATACATGAAAAACCAGAAGAGCATAATATGCCCATTTTGCAGCACCTTCATCAGAATCCCTGAAAAAGATGATCAAACATTTCAATGCCCCGTATGCCGGAGAAAAATCAAATTGCACCGCGATTCAAAAGGATATTCCGGGGAGTTGGCCGTATAAGAGCTGCACCACATCCCTTCGGCCTTCGCACTTCAGCCTATCCACCTGAGTACTTGCAATTTATGGTCCCCATTTCTTCCAGGTTAAAAATCAAGTGGCCTTTTGGCCTCTTTCAAGGTCCTGATGAATAACGGAAATCAATAAAAACATAATTTGAAACAATTTGTTTCCCCCTCAATCCTTTGATATAGTCTTATCACCTTAAATAGTCGAGGAGAGGTTATGGATTATAAAGATATTATTACGATTTAGTCAGGTAAACGAGGCGGTAAACCGTGTATCCGAGGGATGCGGATAACGGTCTACGATGTTCTTGAGTATCTTGCGTCTGGAATGGATTATCAGGAAATCTTAGCCGATTTTCCTTATTTGACCCAGGAAGATATTTTGGCGTGTCTGAAGTATGCGGCTGAACGAGAACGATATACCGTAGCAATTGCGGCATGAAGTTACTGCTAGGCCAAAATCTACCCCTCGTTTGGTACGTAGTCTCGCTGATCTGTTTCCTAACTCAAGCCACGTTTTCGAGTCCCCTTCCTTCGAAGGGGATTACATTTTGTATCCATTTATCTTCCTGCTTACCACCTTCAGCTCAGCCTCACGTTGCTGCCACTAGATAAAAGAAGGTTCGTCATCACCTTTATGATACTTAAATGATAGGGCAACCCTGGAACGGTAAGCCGTGACCTTCCCATTTGTGACAACCATATCAAGTTTGGTTATTTCAGCAATTCTGAGATCCTTGAGGCTCTCTCCTGCGGTTTCCACCGCAGTCTGTGCTGCTTCTTCCCAGGATTTGTCACTGGTTCCCACGAGTTCGATGATTTTGTATGCGCTACCAGCCATCTTATACCTCCTTCCTGTTATTCAAGCGTCTAAAAAAAACAGCAGGGTCTCAAACAAGGCTATTGTGTGGAATAAAGGGGTCAGTCAAGCCCCGTATTCCATAATACAGTCCATCCTGCCATCTCCCTTCGATTCTTTCGCCGGATGCCCACGTGAATATTCCCATACCGTTCGGTCTTTTGTTCTTGAGTCCTCCCACGTACGTATTGCCATTTGCGAAATGACATTCGACCTTCCCATCCAAGACGCCCTCTTTCCAGTTCCCTTGATATGTTGTGCCTGTAGGAGTCGTTAATGTCCCATATCCGTTTGGCCTTCCGCCATTGAACCCTCCGACATAGGTAATTTTTTCATAAGAAAATAGAATGCCGACCCCATGACCATTGCTGCCTATGCTCTTGCCTGTATATCCGCTTCCTGCAGGCGACAAAAAACAACTTTTCTCAGTCATATGAACCCCTTTCTAAAAGTATTAAATTTGATGATCTCGTAAAAAGTCAGAAATCGATTTTTACTTGGTTTTAAGTTTCAGGTGTTATGTTTTAACAGGTTAAAATCAAAAGACAATTTGAGCATAAAACTTAATACTTAAAACCTAAAACCCGGATGAATTCGACTTTTTAGGAATTTATCAAATTTAGACATCAAATGCACAAATCCTTTTCAGGGGATATTTGATTAGCATTTTCCCCTGTAAACAAGAGACGGGCTTGCTCGCCCTTAAGACCGCCTGGAATTTGGCTGCCGAAGCAGCCAAAATAACTTTCAGCATCCTTAATTTATCAGGTTGAGGGAAAGTGCTTTTTCCTGCAGTTCTTTCACCTTAATTGATACGGGCACTCTGAAAAAACTGAGGCTTCGGAGCAATTTTTAAGTGTAGCAGCAATATTGTTTGTTTTACTAGATTTGTAAATAGGTTGATGAGCTCATTTTATCGGGCAGAAATCCCAAGAAGTAGGGATATTTTCCCAAATGCTGTGGGAAGAAGAACAGGTGAATCGCAACATTTTAGCAAATGACCCCGGTGCCTCTCTTCGGGGTTATAGATAAAAAAACCTGTCGGGAATTCATCTCAAAGTGACACCGACAGGAATCATTTCCTTTAATGATTAGGAGAAATTCTCCAGGATTCAAAGACCGCCTGCTATTCATGCGCTCTTATTCCGAGTCACTTTCACCTCCTTCTGCGGACAGGGCTAGTACCCATATCCGCGGTCATGAGACGTCTTTTGACAGGCTTTATAATTAGTGGAATTACAGTTTCTTGTCCAGTACACCTTGAATAAGTGAGGCTTGGCTCATAAAATATTTTTTCGACCGTCTCTTAGGACGATAAAAGTTGACCCTTAGGAGTTGAATCTGTTTATATGCTATTATATAATTATGGGAAAAAAGTTAGTTTTATTTTCAAGTTATTTTCTTAACAGCGTGCCCGCTTCAATATTGATCATTAAGTGCGGTACAATCTTTTGACACTGGTTTTCGGACCTGAGTTTATCAGCCCTATGATCACTCGACCATGATCTGTAAAGGATAAAAATAACAAATGACGAGGGATGAGATACTGGCTTTGGCAGCGGGGAGGAGTTTGAATGTCTGCGTATCAGAGGAAATTATGGGAAACAAGGTGGTTTGTGATGCCATATTCGGCGATACAGAGATACATACTACTATGAAGGGTGAAACCGTATATGACCGGTTAACCCCATATTCTGAAAACTTAACCGCTGCTCAGCTTGTCATAACAAGGATGGCGAATCTGGGATTCATTGAGGCAAAACTTTGGGAAAATGAAAACCGCCCTGATGTGATTTGCAGGGCAGCATTATTGACCCTGTTTAAGAAGAATCCGGATACGAAAAGCAAACAAAACAAGCCGAAACTGTGGATAGTCAAATGACCCTGTACTCTTGCAGTTTTTTCATTAAATAAATGGTTCTCAGGAACATCTTTCAAGAAATCGGCCTTCACTCAGAAGAGGAACTGATCGAATCCATTTCAGGCGGCAGAGGGATAAGGATTGAACGCATTGTATCCTATGGACATTCTTCCCCGCCGGGCTTCTGGTATGTTCAGGACAGCAATGAATTTGTGCTGCTGATTAGCGGAAGCGCAGGCCTTTTATTTGAGGGGGAAGATGAGATAGTCGTCATGCAGCCTGGGGATTACCTGGATATTCCCGCTTACAAAAAACACCGGGTCGAGTGGACAGACCAACGACAACCCACCATATGGCTGGCAGTGCACTCTTTTATACCTGACTTTAGCGAATAGCAGTTATTAAACATAAATTTGAGATATGGTATTGTATTTTGATTTAAAAATCGTAACCACTCAGACAGGTGGGCTGAAGACTTTATCTTGGAGTGAAAGCAAATTTTCAACATATTCCAGGGCGGCGGTTATAAATCAACCGCCGCCCGCCATCAGGAAAAACCGTTAGCCGTTTGAGACATCCTGATATTCCGCATCAACCACATCATCATCAGCCATGTGAGATGATTGTTGCCTGTAACCTCCTCCTGAATTGCATGTCCCATTGCCGCAACCCGATTGAGCAGACTGCTGGTAAATTGTGGAGGCCAGACTGTGCGAGGCATGGGTCAAAACCTCTGTGCACCTTTTTATTTCGGATACGTCTTCCCCCTCCATGGCCCGCTTAAGGTCACTTATTGCATTGCTCACTTCGGCCCTGGCGTTGGCATCAATTCTATCTACCATCTCTGCAAGTGTCTTTTCTGTTGTGTAGATCAAGCCGTCCGCAGCATTTCTGGCTTCTACGAGCTGTTTCTTTTTCTTGTCTTCCTCAGCGTGAAGCTCAGCATCCTTAACCAGCTTTTCGATTTCGTCCTTTGTTAATCCTGAAGATGCGGTTATGCGTATGGATTGCTGCTTTCCTGTAGCCATATCTTTTGCTGAAACATCTACAATACCGTTTGCATCAATATCAAAAGTAACCTCTATCTGCGGCATCCCCCTGGGCGCCGGCGCAATCCCTGTGAGTTCAAATCTGCCGAGGGTCTTATTGCCTGCAGCCATCGGCCTTTCACCCTGGAGCACATGAACCGTCACTGACGGTTGGCTATCTTCGGCAGTAGAAAACACCTGGCTCTGCCTTGCAGGGATAGTGGTGTTTTTCTCTATCAGCTTTGTCATGACCCCTCCCAGGGTCTCGATGCCAAGAGAAAGAGGGGTGACATCAAGGAGCACCACATCTTTTACCTGACCCTTTAATACCGCGCCCTGAATGGCTGCGCCTAGGGCCACAACCTCATCCGGATTCACCCCCTTGTTGGGCTCCTTGCCGAAAATCTTCCTAACCCTTTCCTGAACCGCCGGCATACGGGTCATACCGCCAACCAATATCACCTCAGCAATATCTGCTGAAGAAAGCCCCGCGTCGCTCATCGCTGTCCGGCATGGACCTTCAAGCTTATCAAGAAGATCAGCCACAAGGGCCTCGAGTTTTGACCGGGTTATCTTGAGGTTCAAGTGTTTTGGCCCGCTCGCGTCGGCGGTGATAAACGGCAGATTGACATCGGTCTCCATGGATGACGAAAGCTCCATCTTTGCCTTTTCCGCCGCCTCCTTAAGCCGTTGGAGTGCCATCTTGTCAGTCCTTAAGTCAATGCACTGGTCTTTCTTGAATTCGTCGGCCAGATAGTTGACTACCCTTAAGTCAAAGTCTTCTCCGCCAAGGTGGGTATCCCCGTTTGTAGATTTCACCTCAAATACACCATCGCCTATCTCCATAATAGAGATATCAAACGTCCCACCCCCTAAGTCAAACACCGCAATCCTTCCCTCTCTGGTCTTGTCAAGACCGTAGGCAAGGGAGGCTGCGGTCGGTTCATTTATGATCCTCAACACATTAAGTCCAGAAATTCTTCCGGCGTCCTTTGTCGCCTGTCTCTGACTGTCGTTAAAGTAAGCCGGCACAGTTATCACTGCATCCGTTATCTTCTCTCCAACATACTCTTCTGCATATTTTTTGATGTTTGCAAGTATATAAGATGATATCTCGGCAGGGCTGTACTGCTTACCCCTTATAATGATCACCGCATCACCGTTTGCCGCCTTTCCTATCTTGTAAGGCAACACCTTGATATCATCCTGTACCTCCCTGAAATCATACTTCCTTCCGATCAGACGTTTTACACCAAACACGGTGTTTTCCGGGTTTGTAATCGCCTGTCTCTTGGCGATCTGGCCGACCAGTCTTTCACCGTTTTCAGACACTGCCACAACTGAAGGTGTGGTGCGTCCTCCCTCTGCATTATTAATCACTATAGCCTCGCCCCCTTCCATGATAGAAACGCATGAATTGGTGGTTCCGAGGTCAATTCCTATTATCCTGTTCATAATTACACCTCCTTATAATAAGCTCTGTTTAATATCAGTTGGTATCAGGTTTCCAGCACCGTTTGTTAAACAAAATAACCACGTCAATGTCTGCGTCAATAGCCAACTCTTATTTTTTATGATACATTACTTTTTTTATTATAGTTTTAATAGTAATATTTTTATTTTATCATAATACTGCTTGACAGCATGTATCGAATGCTTATTGTTTGATCAAAGAATAAGGCGACTCAAAGCCGCAGAACATATGAAAGGAGGTGTTAATCATGACGTTAGCATTATCAAGAAGGCTTGGTAGACCTTGGTGGATGACTACCTTCGGCCGTGAACCTTTTGGAGACGTATTCTTTGACAGACTGTGGCCTGAATGGACCGGGGAAACAGGTGAAAAACTTGCCCCAAGCCTGGATTTCAGCGAAAAGGACGGCAATTATATCCTGACCGCTGAACTACCCGGCATGAATAGAGAAGATATCTCTATCAACATCGAGGACGGTTATGTCACTGTCAGCGGCAAGAAGGAAGAAAAGATCGAGGAAAAGGAACCAAACTATTATCTGAAAGAAACGAGGACCGGTTCATTCAGCAGAAGCATCAAGCTCCCTGGCAAGGTGATGGAAGACAAGGTAGAGGCTGTTTATAAAGATGGAGTACTTACCGTAACGATGCCCCATGAGGAAGAGACTAAAGTCAAGAAAATTGAAATCCACTAGGATCAACCGGAAAAGGCCGGGGCCACATGGCTCCGGCCTTTGTTTTTTCCAAGCTACAAATCAAGACATTTTCTGTTACAAGCCAACCCTACCTGAACGATTCCTGAAAATGGCCCCACAGCCTTGAGAAATGCATATCAGGATCAGAGACATAGTCTTTCCTGCTGATGTCTATGAAATCCGTCCGGGTTGGTTTTTGTTCATATCTTTGGATCGCCTTTAACCATGGTTCAAAATTCTGTTTCGGCTCAAGGCCTTGATCCAGGATACCAATACGTTCAAGCCCCGGCACAAGCCCCCAGGGAGGTGTTGACTTAAGCCTGTTTTCAGGATCTATCAGGCTCAACCAGTTTATTCCGGATGCCCCCTGATCGACCAAATGCATGGCCGCCCTAATTGCCTCCTCCATGTCCCCCATATCCGCTGTCATGGACCATCCTATCTCAACCTCTGCCTGCGATCCGAAAAAAAACTTTGCCAAGGCGCACAGATATGCGGATACAAATATCTCATTTGCCGGATTCAAGGGTTTATAAAATCTGTTAAAATCCCCTTCCAGACCACGCAAACACAAACCGTCTGCCTGACCGGCAATAATGCTGAGAATACCCGGGGCCAGGAATTCAGAAACACCTATACTAAGAAAAATGGGGCAGGTTTCATCCCTGTCCTTTATTTCTGCGCAATAAGCATTCAGGACCAGATCCGCCACCTGAGGCTCCGGCCTGGGCCACTCCAGCACCCTGTCCATAACTATCCATCCCCTTATTGCGGGATGCCCTGCGACGGCCGAGACCAACTCCCGAAAAAGCCGTATACGTCTCTGGACTAACGAGGGATCGGACCACCACTGATAAGACCCGAGATTCCTGAGCCTTCCCTCAACAAATATCCGGGCTGCTCTTGAATCAATCGAGCCGGCCGCCAAAAAAGGTGGCGTAAAGTCTAAACCCAGTATCCGTTGGGCCGGTGCAATTAACGATACCCCACATCCCGCATCCAGGACATGATCCAGTGCCTGCACAAGGCCATCCAAGAACGCCACCTTATGCCTGACAGACCCGGTTAAAGACTCCTCAAGCACAGGTATCCTCAATTGTTCTATACCCAGGCTTCTGGCTATCCTGGCTGCCTTTTCCAATACATCCGGTTCAGGCGGCTCAAGCCCTGCAAGGCCCCTGACAGGACAAATATATGTAGCTGAAATCATCATGTCCTTGATTTCTCCAGTAATAAAATTTTCTCCTTTTAGGTTGAACTAAGACCTTTGAGGGTGTAAAAATAACAGAAGCAGAAGAAAGTTTCCACCTAGAAGTAATCTCCCGGTTATCTCATACAGCTTAGGAGCACCCCTATGGACTATGAAATAGTAATAGTCGGAGCAGGACCTTCCGGCATCTTTACTGCCCTGACTTTGGCTGAATTAGGCATAAAGGATGTGCTATTGATTGAGCAAGGAAAGGACCTTGAACATCGCAGGCGTTCTAATCCTGAAGATATGCTCTGCGGTTGGGGAGGCGCAGGCGCTTACAGTGACGGGAAACTGACTTTATCAACCGAGGTCGGCGGTATTTTGGGGGAATTTATTGAAGAAGGTCCTCTTTACCAACTGCTTGAAGAAACCGACAGAATATACGCCGCACACGGCGCGCCGGACCGGATATTCGGTGAAACTTCTTATCAGCTGGATATACTTGCCACCAGGGCTCGACTGGCAGGTCTTGAATTGATACCCACCAGAATACGCCACATCGGCACGGAGAACTGCCCGGCGGTTTTGTCCGGGTTTCACCAGGCACTGAAGAACAGTGTTGAGATTCGCACAGGAGTAAAAGTCCAGGGGCTCTTGTCAGAAGAGGGCCAAATTAAAGGGGTAAGCCTTTCCGACGGTCAGACAATTCAATCCAGGTTTGTTGTAGTCGCACCGGGCCGTTCCGGGGCCTCATGGATGAAAAGACAGGCTGAATCACTTAGGTTAAAGACAACATCCAGCTCCGTTGACATCGGGGTGCGTGTTGAATTGCCGGCAGTAGTTTTAAGCCAAATTACCGACATGAGCTACGAATCAAAACTCATACACTATTCCAGGACATTCGATGAAAAGGTCCGCACCTTCTGCATGAACCCCTACGGTGAGGTTGTAGCGGAGGAAAACGCCGGAATCATTACGGTAAATGGTCACAGTTACGCAAATAAAAAGAGTGACAACACAAACTTCGCCATACTGGTCAGCAGCGCCTTCACCGAGCCTTTTGATGACCCCATAGCCTATGGCCATTACATTGCACGGCTTGCTAACCTTTTAGGAGGCGGAATCATTGTCCAGAGACTGGGGGATCTGCTGGCCGGCAGGAGAAGCACCAGGGATAGGATCAGCAGGTGTCTTACCAGACCGACTTACAGCAGGGCTACACCCGGGGATTTGAGCTTTGTATTCCCTTATCGTCATCTTCTAAGTATTATTGAAATGCTCGAGGCACTGGAAAAACTGACCCCAGGGGTATATTCGCGAAATACCCTGCTTTACGGGGTTGAGGTGAAATTCTATTCCAACAGGATCGAGGTATCCTCAGAAATGGAGACCAGGATAAAAAATCTCTTTGCAATCGGCGATGGCGCAGGCATAAGCCGCGGGCTCCTACAGGCCTCTGCAAGCGGGATACTCGCGGCCAGAGCGATTGCCGGGAGGGTGAAATCAAACACCATCGGATGAAGCCAATAGATCGAGGGTTCAAGGATTCAAGAGGCCAGGGGAACAAGTGGAAATATATCATAATCCCTCGAACCCTTGAACCCTTACGATGTAAAGTGTGATTATGTCCCCATTTCCCAGGAGGAAAGATATTTCTCCTGTTCTTGTGTCAGGGTGTCTATCTCCACCCCCATGGATTTCAATTTCAGTCTTGCTATTTCCTTGTCTATTACGCTCGGGACCGAATAGACCTTTTTGCCCATATTCTTGTGTTCCTTTGCCATATATTCCGCACAAAGGGCCTGATTTGCGAAACTCATATCCATGACGCTTGACGGGTGTCCTTCGGCCGCTGCCAGATTAATGAGCCTCCCTTCAGCAAGCACATAGATCTTTTTGCCGTTCTTCAGTGTGAATTCCTCCACAAAATCCCTGATCATGCGCCGTCCTACAGAGGCCTCGGCAAGACCGGGCAGATCCAGTTCCACATCAAAGTGACCTGAATTGGATACGATGGCCCCTTCTTTCATCTTAACAAAGTGTTCAGGCCGGATGACGTTTATATCTCCTGTCAGGGTACAGAAGAAATTGCCAAGGTCGGACGCCCGATCAATGGGCATCACCTGAAAACCATCCATCACCGCTTCAAGGGCTCTTAGGGGATCCACCTCGCACACGATCACATGCGCCCCGTGCCCCTTGGCCCTGTTCGCCACGCCTCTTCCACACCATCCATAGCCGCTTACCACGAAAGTGCTACCGGCTATCAGTCTGTTGGTCGCCCTTATAATGCCGTCAATGGTGCTTTGCCCTGTGCCGTAACGGTTGTCAAAGAGGTGTTTGGTGTTTGCGTCATTGACAGAAATTACAGGGAACTGTAATACATTGTCCTTCTCCATACTCCTTAACCTGATCACCCCGGTGGTGGTCTCTTCTGTACCGCCCAGGACATTGGCCAGGAGCATATTTCTATCCGCCCCATCAAGGTTTTTACCCCACTCAGATACATTGGGGGCAAGCTCTGCCCATTTCTTAAGGGCTATGAAATGAAGGGAGCTGACAAGGTCTGCCCCATCGTCCATTGTCAGGTGGGGTTTGTGCTTTAGGGCTGAAAGGATGTGACTGTAATACGTTGCATGGTCTTCGCCTTTTATTGCAAAAACAGGCACCCCGTCATCCGCTACAAGAGAAGCCGCCACATCATCCTGTGTAGAAAGAGGGTTTGATGCGCATACAACAACATCCGCGCCACCGGCCTTCAATGCCTTTACAAGACCGGCGGTTTCAGTAGTCACATGCAGACAGGCGGAAAGCCTTAGCCCGGATAGTGGCTTCTCCTTTGAAAATCGCTCCGTAATAATTTTAAGCACAGGCATGCTCATGGCCGCCCATTCGATCCTTAAACGCCCCTTTTCCGCCAGAGAGATATCTCTGATATCGTAATCCATAAAATTGACCTCGTTATGTAAAAAGATAAATGTTCTGTAACGTCTAACCCGCAACGGGCGAACACAACGGGTAACTACGTGGGGTTGCCCTTACAATCCGTAACTCCTATCTCGCAACCCGTCTCTTACTTTACCGCACTCTTAAGTGCATTGACCATGTCTGTCTTCTCCCAGCCAAACTCGGGCAGTTCCCTTCCAAAGTGTCCGTAGTTACAGGTCTTCCTGTATATCGGTCTTAAAAGGTCCAGCCTTTCAATGATTGCTGCGGGCCTTAAATCAAACTCTTTTTTTACTATCTCCGTCAATTCCTGGCTTGGAACCACACCTGTACTGTATGCGCCAACCAGAAGGGAAACCGGTTGCGCCCTGCCGATGGTATAGGCAACCTGGATCTCGCATCTCTCTGCCAGTCCTGCTGCCACAATGTTCTTGGCAATGTAACGGCACATATAGGAAGCGCTCCTGTCCACCTTGGACGGGTCTTTCCCGGAGAAGGCCCCTCCTCCGTGATAACCAAAGCCGCCATAGGTGTCCATAATTATCTTGCGTCCTGTCAACCCGCAGTCGCCCAATGGGCCGCCTACAACGAATCTACCGGTTGTATTAATGAAATATTGGGTTTTGTTATCCAGCATATCCTTAGGGATAACCTCCCTGATCACCTGTTCAATGATCGCCTCTCTGATGGTATCGTAGTCCACATCCGGGCTGTGTTGCGCGGCGATGACTATGGTGTGAATCCTTGTAGGCCTTCCATCAACATATTCCACTGTCACCTGGGATTTTCCATCAGGTCTCAGCCAGGGCAGCTGCCCGGATTTACGCACATAAGACAATCTCTGTGTGAGCCTGTGGGCGAGATAAATGGGCATGGGCATAAAGACATCGGTATCCCTGCATGCATAGCCGAACATGAGCCCCTGATCACCTGCGCCCTGTTCCTTGAAAAGCCCCTGGCCGTCCACACCCATTGCAATGTCAGGAGACTGTTTGTCTATGGTTGAAATCACAGCACAGGTCTCCCAGTCAAATCCCATGGATGAATTGCTGTAGCCGATATCCTTGATGGTTTGCCTGACCACCTCAGGCATATCCACGTATGCGGTGGTGGTGATTTCACCCGCTATCATGGCAAGACCCGTTGTTACCAGTGTCTCGCAGGCAACTCGTGATCTTGGATCCTGTTCCAGGATCTTGTCCAGTATATGGTCTGATATCTGATCTGCGATCTTATCAGGGTGTCCCTCTGTCACCGACTCTGAAGTAAATAGAAAATTTGCTGATTTCATAAGATCTCCTTATGTCCGGAAAAATGTTAGCGGATCAAACAATTATCAATCAACCTTGTCTTTCCGACCCTGACTGCAAGGGCCAGAAGGGTTTCGTCTTTAAGTATTTCAATCTCTTCAAGCGTCATGGGATCGCAGAGAGAAACATAGTCAATACGGGTAAAGGGGTGCGCCTTGATAAGCGATTCAATGGTCTCCTTGATAATGCGGGCATCTTTGGTTCCTTCTTGGAACATCTTATTGGCCAGATCCAGGGACTTCTTGAGGCAAAGGGCAGATTGCCTCTCCTCGGGATTCAGATAGCTGTTGCGGGAACTCATGGCAAGTCCGTCCGGCTCCCTTACAGTTGGTACACCGATGATCTTGATATCCATGTTGAGATCCATCACCATCCTGCTGATGGCGGCCAGTTGCTGATAGTCCTTTTGTCCGAAAATCGCCAGGTGCGGTTTTGTGCAGTTGAATAACTTGTTCACAACAGTGGTGACGCCATCAAAATGTCCGGGCCTTGAAAGGCCGCAAAGGGGTTGAGTGATTCTTTCCACCCTAACGGTTGTCTGACAACCCTCCTGGTACATCTCTATTGCATTCGGCATAAAGACAATATCAACACCCAGGCTTCGGGCCTTTTCAAGGTCCCCCTCAGTATCTCTCGGGTAAGCCTCAAAGTCTTCGGCTGGGCCGAATTGGGTTGGATTGACAAAGAGGGTCATCACCACCTTGTCAGAATGCCTTTTTGCAACACGCATAAGCTCCAGGTGGCCCTCATGCAAAAAGCCCATGGTCGGGACAACGGAAATGATATCACCCGCCATGCGCATACTGTCAGACTCCCTCTGCATCTCGCCGATGGTCTCAATAATCTTCATGGAAAATCCCCGCATCCTAAAAAAGCTGTCAGCTATTAGCAATTAGCCTTTAGCTTAATGATTTAAAGATATTGTGTATTGATATATTCACTCAATGGGTGCATCTATAGAAGTTCTTAATATGTCCAAGTTCCTGACCTAATAGCCAAAAGCTAACCGCTAACAGCCTTCTTAAGTTTATTGAAACGCGCGCTAGTCAGGAAATTGAAATGAGCGGTGAACTTATCACCAACCCTGCGGCCCTGTCAATTCCAAGAAAGAATTAAGACGCAAAAAATCATCAATACTCAATTCCTCTGCTCGGCTCATAGGATTAATCCCGCTCTGATTAAGACAGTACAGGATCAGATTACGATCCAACAGTGGCAAAGAACCGGCAAGAGAATTAACGATCGTCTTTCGCCTGTGGGAAAAGGCCGCCCTGACCACCCTCTTAAAGGCGATATCATCTGAAGCCCTTATTGGGTATGGAGCTTCAAAGTCCAGCTCCACCACCATGGAATCAACCTTTGGTCTAGGGAAAAATGCCGCCCTTGACACCTTAAGAAGCCTTACGGCCTTCGCATAATACTGAACCAGCACAGACATAGCCCCATATGTCTTATTGCCTGGAGGTGCGGTCAATCTTTCTGCTATCTCCAGTTGAAACATCAGGACAGCCCTGCCTATGCGGTCGCGGTGATCAATCAGTCTTTCCAGAAACGGTGTCGAGATATTATATGGCAGGTTTCCGATCATATTCATAGTGGTTTGAGAATATAACCCTGTTTCGCTGAAATCCCAGGCGAGGACATCTTGATTTACCACAGTTACGTTTGAAATTCCTTCCCCTGCCAGCCTGTTACTTAGGAGGACAGCAAGCTGGTCGTCTTTTTCTATAGCGATCACGCGGGAAACCATTCCGGCCAAAGGCAGTGTCAACTCACCGTGTCCGGGTCCGATCTCCACTACCAAATCAGAGGGTCCGAACCCTGAATGCAGGATAATCTGATCTATGATTCTGCGATCACGGAGAAAGTGTTGGCCGAGTGACTTTTTGGGTCTCAATTTTTGCGTGGTCAATTATTGATCCCTGGGCTTTTTTCTTTTTTCCCGCCAAACTCTTATATATTTAAAGACCCTTAAAAAGATAAAATAGGACGGAATGCCTGAGGCGATACCCATTATAAGCCCTCCTACAAGGAAGGCTGCCAGGGTCATCCCACCGGCCCCGAGGATTTGTTTCATAACCACAATGGATTCCCCGTCGGATTTGACTGCGCAGATTACTGAGGCGATAAGGCTCTCTTGCTCGGGAATCCCCAAACAGAAAGACCCTAATTTATAGTTCAAATAATAAAGGATACACCAGTTTAAGGGATTACTCACCCATGTGCCCAAGGCGGCGGTTATCTTGCTGGCCTTTAAAAAAACCGCAAGCGCCACCGCAATTACAGTATGAAACGGGAGCGTCGGCATCATGCCGCTAAACACCCCAAGCGCCATGCCCAGGGCCAGATCGTGCGGATCGCCCCTGAGGCGCATAAGTCGCAGATAATAGTATCTGATCTGTCTTTGAATTACCATCTAACACGCCTCAATAAGGGGAAGATCTTTAATGGGATATTTTGATCTCACATCGGTTGCAAGATCTGCAAATTCCCCTGCAAGGTATCTTTGATATCCTGCAAGAGCAATCATGGCCCCGTTATCAGTGCAATATTGCGGCGAAGGGATATACACCCTAAGATCATGGGCCTCGGCCTCCCTAAAAAGGCGCTCCCTTAGCGCCCTGTTGCACGCAACACCACCGGCAATAACTATTGTGGAGATACCTGTTTTATCCCTAGCCATCATCACCTTGCGAACAAGAACATCTACAACCGATTCCTGAAACGATGCTGCAATATCGGCCTGTGTAATATTATTGTTTTCAATACCGTCTTCACGCCATTTCTTTATATACAATGCCACAGCGGTCTTTAGGCCGCTGAAACTGAAATTCAGGGAGTCATTAGAAAGATATACCCTGGGGAAATTGATCCTGTCTTTGCAGCCAGAAAGAGCCTGCCTTTCAATCGCCACCCCACCGGGATAGCCGAGCCCCAGAATTTTTGAAACTTTGTCGAATGCCTCTCCAGCCGCGTCATCAAGGGTCTGGCCCAGTTGGGTGTATTGCCCATATCCCGTTACATGATACAGACTGGTGTGACCGCCGGATACAGTAAGTGCAATGAATGGAAATGAAGGTGAAGTTTCCTCAAGAAATATTGACAATATATGCCCTTCCAGATGGTTGACGCCGATCATTGGAATGCCATGTGTATAAGCAATTGCTTTTGCATAATAGAGGCCCACCAACAAAGATCCGACAAGACCCGGACCGACAGTGACAGAGACAGCATCCAGGTCGGGGAACTCCAGATGTGCACGCAGGAGGGCCTCCCTGACGACCGGCATAATGTTTCTTAAGTGCTCCCTTGATGCAAGCTCAGGCACAACGCCTCCGTAGGGCGAGTGAATCCTGATTTGGGAATGAACCACATTGGACAAGACCAGTCGTCCGTCTGCAATTATTCCAGCGGATGTATCATCACAGGATGTATCAATTCCCAGGATATTCATTAAGGTGCCGACAACAATTATTTTTTCTTAATGGCTATAATCTCGTCCATCCGAGCGACGATCATGTCCAAATGCCCTGCCATTTGACCCGCACCCTGATACCTCTTTTCCCTGTCCTTTTCAAGGGCCTTATAAATAACCTTTTCAATAACACCAGGAATTTTTGGGTTAATGGATTTTGGCGGTAGAGGTCTTTCCCTGGAGATCTTAAGCATAAGAGTTGCCAGATCCTCGCCTTCAAAGGGTCTTACTCCTGTCAGCATCTCATAGAGTATAACACCAAGGGAAAATATATCTGATCTTCCGTCCAATTTTTTGCCTGCAATCTGTTCAGGAGACATGTAATAGGAATGTTCAGGTATTTTACCATGATCGGTCATCAAACAGGCTGACACCGCGGCGGAACCGAAATTGGTTATCTTCGTTACCTTATCCCCTTGTGTTATTATGATATTGTCTGGCATGATATGCTTGTGAATGATATTCTTCTTATGTGCAAAGTCCAATGCGTGCGATGCATGGGCAATGACGTCCAAAGCGTCCCTTATCGGGAGAGAAACACCCTTTGTAATGTAATTGCTAAGGCAGCATCCTTCAAAATACTCATTAATAGTATATATAAGTCCGTCTTCTTCCCCATATCCTTCAACATGGGCAATATTTGGATGGGTCAATAGGCCGCAATCCTTTATTTCATCAAAAAAACGACTCCTCATGTCATTCAGATTCTCTTTACCCGGCTCCGACAACCCTGTGGTCTTAATCAATACCTTACGCTGTGTATTCAAATCCTCTCCAATAAAGACCCTCCACACTGATTCACGCCCTATCTCTTCGCACACACGATATTTATAAATGGTCAACGGGAAAATGTCTTTTACAGGCAAATCCCTGTTTCTGTCAGGCACAAGCCCGACCGCGCTGTCTAAGTGTTCCCCCTGAGCAACAGGCTTTTTGCTGATGATGGAAATCCGGGAAAGGGCCCTTATGTTCCAGGAGCTAAAAGGGGTACGGAACGCGAAAACGATTAAATATCCTACTACAAGGATCAGAATGGGTAATATGATCCCGAGATCTGCTTCAGGCGTATGATGTAACGCCCTGCCTCCAAAAAAGAATACAACAAGTGCAAGAGACAGCGCAGCCCCAGCACCGGTCTTTAATCGTGGAAGGATCAACGAAACAAATATACAGGCAATCACCGACATTAGAGGGATAAGGGCCTCAAACCAATATGACATAAAATGGAGATATTGGTTGTTCATGCTGTTACAATGACAGATATGGCCCTATTTTTTTTAACAGGGCCGGCCCTATCCCATTAATTGATCGAAGATCCCCAAGACTCATATAGACGCCCCTCCTTTCTCTCTCGAGAATGATTGAAGAGGCAATCTTTGGGCCGATTCCCGGGACCGCAGTCAGACCTTCTGCTTCCTCGGTATTTATTGATACCGGCAACCCCAGGGTAATCCTCTGAAATGCCGAAAGATTACCTTGATATTGCAGGCTGGCACATCTGTCATTTTTTAGATCGGCTGTCGGCCTTGCCCCGATTATACCGCACAATACATGGATCAGCAGTAAAAGGAGCAACAAAAAAAGGCCTCCGACGCCAATGTCACTATTCCTGCCTTGCTTCACTTTCCAGACCAAAGGCGTCATGCAACACCCTGACGGCCAGCTCTGTGTATTTTTCCTCAATTATGCAGGATATCTTTATCTCAGAGGTGCTTATCATCATTATGTTTATATTTTCTCTTGCAAGGGCTGCGAACATCTTATTGGCCACACCGGCATGACTTCTCATACCGACCCCGATAATCGAGACCTTGGCGATATCTTCATCCCCCATAACCTTTTCCGCCCCTATGCTCCCTGCAATACCGGACACCAGCTCCATGGTCTTGTGGAAATCAGACTTCGACACTGTGAAGGTCAGATCTGTTAAGCCATCTTCACTGGTGTTCTGGATGATCATATCTACAATAATGCCCGCCTTAAAGACCGGATCAAATATCTGGGATGCGATTCCCGGCCTGTCAGGCAACTTTCTTATTGTAATCCTGGCCTCATTTTTATTGTATGCGACCCCTGACACCAGGACTTTCTCCATGTCCTTTGTTTCTGCTACCACCATGGTACCCCTTTCCCTGGAAAATGTTGATCTTACATGTATAGCGACACCAAATTTCTTTGCAAACTCTACAGAGCGAATCATCAAGACCTTTGCGCCAAGGCTGGCCATTTCAAGCATCTCATCGTATGAGATCACATCAAGCTTTCTGGCCTTTGGGCAGATATTAGGGTCAGTGGTATATACCCCATCCACATCTGTGAAGATCTCACATATATCCGCCTTAAGGGCCGCAGCCAAGGCCACTGCCGTCGTGTCAGACCCGCCCCTTCCGAGTGTCGTTATATCGCCATGCTCATCCAGACCCTGAAAACCCGCCACAGCAACAATCCGGCCCTTTTCAAGCTCCATCATGATCCGCTCTGTTTCAATGTCATGGACCCGGGCCCTTCCATAGGCATCATCAGTGTGGATGGCGGCCTGAAACCCCAAGAGGGAGCATGCGTCATATCCCATGGCCTTTGCAGCCATGGCAAAAAGGGCAACGCTGACCTGTTCGCCGGTTGAAATCAGGACGTCAAGTTCTCTTGGGTCAGGAGAAGGTGCCATCTCACCTGCAAGGCGGATAAGACTGTCTGTCTGACCCGCCATGGCGGATAAGACCACCACCACCTGATTGCCTTCCTGTTGATATTCAATCGCCCTCTTTGCAACGGCCTTAATCTTTTCAATGCTGCCGACAGAGGTGCCGCCATATTTCTGAACAACCAGTGCCATATCCATCCTCTTTGAATTTTTAATGTTGAATTTTTAATGTTGAATGACTGGAACGTTTCCTTTAATTAAGCATTCAAAACTAAACCACCCTCGACTATAAGTCGAGGGGTTTTATGAGGGGTCGATTTCAAATCGACTATCATCAGGAATCGGCTCCCCTTCTTGCTTTTGAAAATATTGCTGGATCATTTCGTCCGTGCAAAACATCACGAGTCCGTATCGCCACCGCACCAGCCATTCCGCGCTTCAGATATTTGTGAAGCCAGATTTGGTGGACTTTGAGGTCTGTTTTGGTATGGGCACCCAGTTGATAACGTCGCATAGCGACATGTATTAACTTTTCTTCGCCTAAAGGCGAGGGATTTCAACCATCCCTGAAAGGGACATTAAACATTAAGCATTTTTAATTTCTTCCAATATCTCGATCGCCCGGGGGTGATTAGCGGTCAGAGTAATTTTTCTGTTTACCTCTCCTTCAATCATGAGTTCAACCCTGATATTATAGTCAGGCAGGATCTCAGGCCACCGATCAGCCCATTCCATTGCCACAACGCCTTCCATGTTAAAATAGTGATCCAGTCCGGCGGATAAAAATTCCAAGAGGTTTTCAAGGCGATAGCCGTCTATGTGATAAAATGGATATCTACCTTCATATTCGTTTACGAGGGAAAACGACGGGCTGTTAATCACGGTATCGGAAGCCACTCCCAACCCGAGCCCAAGGCCTTTTGCAAAGCATGTCTTTCCGCTTCCCAATTCTCCGACAAGGGCTACTACATCCCCTGTTTTAAGTGCAGCGCCGAGTTTTCTTCCGAGGCTGATCGTCTCATCGGCGGAGGCCGTGTAAGATGTAAAGGATATGTCATTCAAGACACTAGAGTCCTTATCAGATCGGCCTTACCGATAATTCCCACTAAACGTTCACCGTCCATAACAGGGATGGTGTAGATCTTCTTTTCGGTCATGATAGTTGCAATTTCATCTATGGGGGTCTTTTCAGCAACTGTAACTACCTTTTCCGTATAGAGATCATTTACCGTTGTAGCGTTAAACCTCTGAATCTCCTTCTCAAATTTCTTTGGATTTTCAATGTAAAATACCGCGTCAAAGACCGCAACCACCGTAGGTATGTGGAGTTTTTTATCTTTCCGGATCAAATCACTTTCACAGATAATGCCGATGACGAAGCCTTTGTCATCCACCACGGGAACACCGTTTATGTTATTATCATACAGTATCTTGGCAAGTTCTTTGATACTGGTTTCCTTTTTTACGGTGATGACCCCAGTGGTCATTATATCGCATGCAGTCAACATAGTCTTAAAAATCCTTTACAAGTTTAACCATCTCCTGCACCGCCCTTTCAAACCCTACAAGCACAGCCCTGGAAACAATGCTGTGCCCTATACTGTATTCTGTGATCTGAGGAAGGGCCTCAAAGGCCTCTATATTCAGATAATTGAGACCATGACCCGCGCTGATGCCCAGGGAAAGGTCGGATACCGAAACAACGGTGGTCTCAATACGGCGGAATCTTTCAACTGCCTCCGCCTCTGTCTTTGCCTCAGAATAGTGACCTGTGTGGATTTCTACTATGTCTGCGCCGCATCTATAGGCCTCTCTGACCTGTTCGGGGTCGGGATCCACAAAAAAGCTGACCGCTATTCCAGCGCTTTTCAGCCGCTCCACAACCCCTTTGTAATAATCAGGCCTGGCCATGACATCAAGGCCCCCCTCTGTGGTGAGCTCTTGCCTTTTTTCAGGGACCAGGGTGACCATATCAGGTCTGACCTCAAGGGCGATAGAGACCATTTCATCAACCGCCGCCATCTCCATGTTCAATTTTGTTTTTATCATTTGCCGCAAAAGGCGCAGATCTCTGTCATTGATGTGACGTCTGTCTTCTCTCAAATGACAGATAATGCCCTCTGCTCCCGCAAGCTCTGCAAGCCCTGCGGCCAGGACCGGGTCAGGATCATTGCCTCCCCTGGCCTGGCGCAGGGTTGCAACATGATCAACATTAACTGCAAGATGCGCCATTTCTCAAGCCTCCATTATCAACGCCAATAGTCTTCTTTCTTCTTCTTCCATCTTTTCCGCCTCTTCGTCCGAATGTATATGATCATGCCCCAGGAGGTGCAAAAGTCCGTGTATCAGGAGACGATCAATCCTATGCTCAAGGGACTCGCCAAGGGCGTCTGACTCCCTTTTGGCGGTATCTGCTGATATAACAATATCGCCCAGCATCTTGGGATCGCCACTAAACTCCGCCTCCACTGACATGGGAAAGGACAATACATTGGTAGGCTCCGCCTTTCCCCTGTACTGATGATTGAGTTCAGCGATCTGGCTGTCGTCTGTTATCAGGACGCTTAATTCCTTATCATCACAGCCCAAGTCTTTTAAGACTTTCGCTAGATTCCGCCTTATCTCCAGTTTTTTTAGGCCATAAATCGGCCTCTTGAAGCGGATCTGTATCTCCATTTTCACCTTTTTTTTGTGATGATGTCTTCAGGACCGATTCCGGATATTCTATCCTGTGGTGAAAAATACCACTCAGGGTCTTGTTAAAGCTCTTTGCAATCTCGTGCAGATCTTTCAGTGTCAGCTCACACTCATCAAGCTGACCGTCGGAGAAAACCTTGTTTATTATCTTCTGCACCATCCCCTGAATCCTGGCCACTGTCGGATCTACCAGGCTCTTGGAGGCGGCCTCCACAAAATCTGCGAGCATAACAAGCCCTGCCTCCTTTGTCTGGGGTTTAGGACCAGGATATCGGAAGTCCGCATCATCAACATCATGGCTCTTCCCCCCCTTCTTCTCCTCCTGTTCCTTGGCCTTTTCATAAAAGTAGGATATCAGGCTCGTCCCATGGTGTTGCCTTATAATATTAGTGATCTCCCAACCCAATTTATGTTTCTTGGCCAATTCCACCCCATCCTTTACATGGGATATCAGGATCAGACTGCTCATGGAGGGGGCGAGCTTTTCATGCCTGTTTTCCCGATCCATCTGGTTTTCTATAAAATATTGGGGCTTCTTGACCTTGCCGATATCATGATAATAGGCCGCGACCTTGGCAAGCAGTGGATTGGCATTGACCGCCTTGGCAGTGGCCTCCACCATATTGCTTACTATAACGCTGTGGTGATAAGATCCAGGGGCCTGGACCATCAGTTCTTTCAAAAGAGGCTGATCCAGGTTGGAGAGCTCAAGGAGCTTGATATCCGTGGTGTATCCAAAGGCCATCTCAATCAAGGGCAACAGCCCTGTGGCGATGACCGCCACAAACACACCGCCGCTAAAGGCCGTGAACAAGGCTACAAAGACCTCCAGCGGATAAAGAGCGCCCCCCAAGGCCTCTATGGTGAGGGCCATGACCATGTTACAAAGACCCACCTTGAGCCCGGTCTTAATGAGCACGCCTCTTACCCGGCAGTCCCTGACACCATGGGCCGCCACCAGAGAACTGATGAAAAAATAGACAAAAAACTCAATCTGCCCCCCGACCACACTGGAAGCAAGCACACATGTTATCACGGAAAAACTCGCGGCAACCGCCATACCGTGAAAGATGGAGACCAGCATTGCGCCGCTTGCCACGGGTATGGCGAACACCAAGGCCTTGGACGAAAAGACTCTTACGCCCCTTGCTACTTCTTCAGCAATAAAATTACAGGCTATAATCAGCAAAAATATGACCAGAATTGTCAATGCATTAAAGAGCATGTTCTTTACCTTTACCCCAGCGGTTTGACTGGTCATAAACCCCACCAGATGCATGGCGGCAAGCAGTGCAAATATAAGCACCGCCATTGCAGGCGCCTTGCCCAGTGTTTCATCCTGCTTGAGAATCTTCTGTTGCTCGGAAATCTTTAAAAGGTGCTCTGCTGTAATCCTTTCACCTTCCCTGACAAGCATTTCGCCTTTCTTTACTTTGAAATAAAAAGGACTGACAGCCTTTCTAGCCAACTCCTTTCTCAATTCCGTCTCAGCCTTGTTAAAGGTAAGGTTGGGTTTAATAATCGCCTCAGCCAGTTTGATACAGACGACAGCCAGTTCAGATGATCTGAGGGTATCGGACAGGACCTTTTTTTGACCTTCAATATAGGCCCTTGCCTCGTTTAAATCATAGAAGCCGTTCAGGTCTGTTACATTTTTTTCGTTCTCAGTGTTTATGTGACGCAGCGTGATGCCCTTGCCTCCCTGGGTCAAGAGTATCATCTTGTTTCCAACAATCCCTTTCCTTATCACTTCAGAGACAAGATTCACTGTTTCGTTCTCGACACTGACAGGAAAAGCATTTTTTATCAGGGGATTATATATTCCCCTCTCTGGGGGGATATCCAGAAGTCCAAAGAAATTATTATTGAGTGATCCTGAAGACGATTCTTTTTCATTATCCGTTTTGGGCTGAGACTGTGTCCCATTAGATTTTTCATGAGAATTGCCGGATGCCATTAAGGATTCCCTAGCATGTGCAAACGCCTCTTTGATTCTTGCAACTGCATTGGAGGCCGTGGGGTCAAAGTCATAAAACATCGGCGCCGCCTTGGCCGCATCCTGTCTGTTTTTTTCCGTAAGTCCGGCATCCTCAACCATAAATTCATGGGAGGCCTTAATGTCCCTATCCGCCACGTCACCGATTTTGTATGACTTCGGACTGATAAGAAGGTTTGGATACAAAAGAACAGCGATAATTATACTCAGGCCGGAGAGGATATACCAAATCCTGGGTTCCAGACCAAACCAGGGAACGGCAGGCAGGGTATCTTTGGCGGGAACGGCAGACCCCTTTTCACCCTTAGTGTATTGCTTTGAGCCTTTGTTGGCGCCGTTTTTTGTCTTTTCGGCCTTAGCTGCGGTCATATCTATACCTGAAAATCACACCTTTCTGACTGCAAGCCGCTTTTCTTTTTCCACTCTTTCGTAAGCATCTATGATCTCTTGGACAAGCGGGTGTCTTACAACGTCCATACTGGTAAGATGAACAAATTTAATGCCCTTTATTCCATGAAGTATCTCATCGGCCTCGATCAGCCCTGAAGCCTTGCCATCAGGGAGATCAGTTTGAGTAACATCCCCCGTAATAACCGCCTTGGAACTGAAGCCCAGTCTGGTCAGGAACATCTTCATCTGTTCGCGCGTAACGTTCTGGGCCTCATCCAATATCACAAAAGAGTCGTTCAGTGTTCTTCCCCGCATAAAGGCAAGTGGAGCGACCTCTATTACACCCTGCTCGATCAACCTTGATGCCCCCTCGAAATCCATCATATCATGCAGGGCGTCGTAAAGTGGTCTCAGATATGGATTGACCTTTTCATATAGATCTCCCGGCAAAAATCCGAGGTGTTCACCAGCCTCTACAGCAGGCCTTGTAAGGACAAGGCGGTTGACCTCCTTCTTTATCAGCGCTGATATGGCCATGGCCATTGCAAGATAGGTCTTGCCCGTGCCGGCAGGACCAATGGCAAAGACGATATCAGACGTCCTTACGCTGGTTACATAAGCCCTCTGGTTGATGCTCTTTGGTGTAATAATCTTCTTTTTGGAAGATATATAGACCTCTTCCCTGAATATCGTCTCCAGGTCAGCCGCCCTGTCAGTACTCAGTATCCTTATTGCATACTCTACATCATCCTGATACACGGGGCGTCTGTTTTTCAGAAGTTTATAGAGCTGATTCAAGACATTTTCCGCCAGCTCCACTTCCCAGTCACATCCCTGGAGAATGACCATATTTCCCCTCAGGTTTACGGTAACACCGGTCTTTTTTTCCAGCAAATGCAGATGGGCGTTTCGCTCACCGCATAGGGCCATAATTAGATCATGGTCTGGAAAAGTCACCTTTTTACTTATATCAGGCGCTTCAGATGGAGATGATTTTTTCAAATAAAAGGACCCTTAAACAAAAGTAGCTAATGTGTGCTGAAATTACGCAACACACTGGCCGGACAAAAAATACTCATTAATCACACACTTTCTACCACACAGGCTTGATCCTTGCAAGAAAAAGCCGCTGCTGAGAGGCTATGGACATGGTCATGGCAAGATCTTTCCCGGATTTAGAATACCGTTGGGGTCGAACAAGGTCTTGATTTTTTTCATCCACTCCAGGCTAGCACCATGCTCTGTCTCCATGAATTTTCTCTTTCCTATTCCGGTTCCATGCTCGCCCGTTGAGGTCCCCCCCACTTGAATTGCCTTTATTACAAGCCGGTTACTCACATTATCAATAATCGCCCTCTGCGCATGGTCCAAGGTTTTCCCCATCAATATGAGATGAAGATTCCCATCTCCTGCATGCCCAAAGACATACCCGGGGATACCAGATTTAAGCGCCTCTTCCCTGGCAAGAGATATGAGTTCAGGATATGCTGAAACAGGGACCGCCACGTCAATAACCGTATGGGAGCACCCAGGATGATTCCTCATGATGGTCTCTGCCATCTCATAGCGGGCTCTTAAGATGTTGTCCCGTGCAGGACGTTCAATTCCCGACATAAAGTGATCACATCCGCAGGACTGACAAATCTCCCTGGCCATATCAACAGACTCCTGCAACTGATTTTTGCCTGCCCCGTGAAATTCAATAAAAAGGGTCGGCAGGACGGCCAGGCCCAAGCCCCTTTCTTTGTTCATCAAGGCCACACATTCCTGGGCCAATAGCTCCAGCGAGGCGGGATCAATGCCGGAGCGCTTTATCTCAAACACCGCCCCTGCTGCGGCCTCAACGTCTGAAAACGTGGCAATGGCTGCAGATATTTCCTCACACAGGCCCTTTAAGCGAACGGTCGCCTGAACCACCAGTCCCAGTGTCCCTTCGGATCCGATAAAGAGGTTTATCAGATCATAGCCTGAAGAAGTCTTGGAAGACCTGCTTCCCATATCAATAATCTCGCCACTTGCCAGAACAACCGTAAGCCTGAGGGTATTTGCCCTGGTTGATCCATATCTCACCGTCCTGATCCCACTGGCGTTATTGGCCAGCATCCCCCCGATTGTGGCCCTTGCGCCCGGGTCCGGCGCAAAAAACAGCCCCCTGTGCCTCAGTTTTTCATTCAAGTCCTGGTATACGACACCGGGCTCCACATCCGCCTGGAAATCCGCATCTCTAATCTCAACAATTCGATTCATCATGGAAAAGTCCAAGACAAGCCCCCTTTGAACAGGAATGGGGTTTCCTTCAACACTGGTGCCTGACCCCCATCCGGTAACGGGGACGAGTTGTTCATTGGCATAACGCAGAATCTCTGACACCTCGGTCCTGTTCACGGGCCAAATTACGGCCTCGGGCAAAACGGCGGGGTGATATGACTGATCTTTTGAGTGGAGTTCCAGATTGGACTGACCCATGGAGAATCTGTCAGGCCCGACGATTGATTCAAGATGCTCTGCATCTTTCCTGCCGACACTTTTAAATTTCATAAACACCGTTCCAAAACAGATAAAAAGAAAGATCCTGTTTTAAGGGGATTGTCATCTTAAGCACCCAAGCGCAGGCGATGACAACTGATATTCAAGATAAGACACTTATCATCATATCGTGTATATAGGGGTTGGCTGCGACAACGCTGTGCATATAAGGATTATATGGCGCTCCAGTGTAGTCCGATAATGTACCTCCTGCCTCCTTCACTATGATCGTCCCCGCTGCAGTATCCCAGGGCTTTAGATTCTGTTCCCAGAATCCATCAAATCTACCTGCAGCGACATAGCACATGTCAATGGCGGCCGAGCCCGGACGTCTGACTCCCTGAGACAGGACGAGCATTTTTTCAAAAAGCCTGATCACATTTCCAGACTCCTTTTGTATGTTGTAAGGAAAACCAGTGGCCAAGAGCGACTCAGCAAGGGTGGGTGTATGTGACACATGAATGGTGCTGTTGTTAAAAAAGGCACCTGATCCTTTTACCGCCTCGAAAAGTTCACCCAGATAGGGGTTGAACACAACCCCAAGGGCAATTTCCTGCTCAATTTCAAGCCCTATCGAGACGGCAAAAAAGGGAAAGCCGTGTACAAAATTAGTTGTTCCATCCAAGGGGTCAATAATCCAGGTCCGGTTTGTCATCCTCCCTAACTCTCCCCCCTCCTCTGACAATATGTTGTCATCAGGGAAATTGTCATGAATGATTCTTATAATTTCCTTTTCTGAATTAAGGTCCGCCTCAGTGACCAGGTCAATGTCACCCTTTTTGGTGATTTGCTTTACCTGGCCAAACAAGTCGGCAAGGATTTTTCCGCCCGACTGAGCTGCCTTTCTTGCAATATTAAGTTCCTTTTCTAACATGGCTTTCTTATAATAATTCTGAATTTCATTGACAATATATAAAGGTGGTGTTAATAAAAATTTTTTTTAATCGGTTGCTCCTTGTTCCTTTCAGACCAGTCAGCAATTGCGCAGGACACGGGTCGGTGGGGACCAAAACAACACCCTTTTTGGGAAACAGGCCGGAAGGAGAATAATTAATGAATTACTACGAAACACTCTATCTTATCAACCCTAATTTACCTGACGAAGAATATCGTGATATTGTTGCCAAGTTCAAAGACATTGTCGAAAAAAACAATGGCGTGATTATCAACATTGAAGAGTGGGGGAAAAAGACCCTTGCCTATGTTGTCAAAAAGTTTGACAAAGGCTTTTACGTCCTCCTCCAGTACTGTGGAAAGGGGAGCATCATCTCGGAAATAGAGAGAAATATGCAACTGGACGAAAGGGTCCTCAAATTTCAGACGATCAAACTGGCTGACAATGCAGACCCTGAGGAGATAAAGGCCAAGGCAAAAGAACAAAAGGAAAGGGCAACCCAAAAGGCGGAAACCACAGAGGAAGAACGCCCGGATTTAACCGAACAAGAAGAAGATCAGGAAGAGAAAGACGATGACCTATAATAAGACCCCCAATCAATCGGCAAACGGAAGCGGCAGACTCAAAAGGGCTTACCACAGAAGAAAGGTGTGCAAGTTCTGTGCGGACAGCAGCCTTACTATTGATTACAAGGACAACCGTACCCTGAGGTATTTTACAACAGAACGGGGCAAGATCACCCCGAGCCGTATCTCCGGCAATTGCGCCAAACACCAGCGGGAATTGGCCTTGGCCATTAAGAGGGCCAGGGCAATGGCTCTGTTGCCCTATACAACGTCACTTGTGAGGTAATTTCTCGGATAGCCTCCAGGAAATAATGCCTCGTGGTTTCCTGGCCCTTTGAATCCATGAATAAAAAAGATGTAATGGGGTGTTTGGGCGGCGCTGGTTTTTTGTTTCTTTGCTCTGCCTATTTTCCTTTGTTTGGTCCTTTATTTTGTCTGCTCACGCCTGCCCCGTTTCTCTACTATTCAACCAAATTGGGCCTTAAAAACGGCATAAAGCTGGCCTTCCTGACCATTGTCCTGGCGGGTATTGCCGGCATTCTGATCGGCTATCCTCAGGCTATCCTCTTTTGTGTGGAATTAAGCGCCCTGGGACTGGTCCTGGCCGAGATATTCAGGAGAAGGTTCACCTTGGGGCAGACCATACTCTTTGCGTCCCTGTTTCTGATATTGATGAGTATGGGGCATCTTTTTATCCTTGGTCTTTCAAAGGGTGTTGATCCTTTTGAATTATTGGTTAATTACCTTAACGGCCAGGTAAAACAAACCATTACTGCCTATGAGGAAATGGGCGTACCAGGTGAGGACCTTGTTGAACTTGAAAGCTATGCAAGGGTCTTTGTTAATACGGTATATCCGTCCCTAATGATTGTGGGCACAGGGTTTACCGTATGGCTCAATGTTGTCGTAGCCAGACCCCTCTTTACGAGGGGCAATCTCAAATATCCGGATTTTGTCCCTATGGACCGCTGGGAGACGCCGGAGCCACTTATATGGGGGGTTATTGTATCTGGTTTTTCTTTATTTTTGTTGCCCGGGGTAATAAGATCACTTGCTGCCAATGTGATGATTGTCCTTATGGCAATATACCTTTTTCATGGGGTTTCCATCATTGCGTTTTTTCTCCACAAGTATCGGTTGCCCCTTTGGATAAGGATTGGAATATATTTATTGATTATCATTCAACAGCTTTTTTTAGTGCTCCTGGCCCTTGCAGGCGTTTTTGACCAATGGGTTGATTTCAGAAAACTCCACAGGGAGCAGGAAGCGAGCTGATTTTTTATTTGGAGGGTTAAAACAATGGAAGTTATTTTGCGAAGTGATCTGGATGACAGGGGTCTTGAGGGTGATATTATCAAGGTCAAGAGGGGGTATGCGCGTAATTACCTTATCCCTAAAGGCATTGCCCTTGAGGCTACTGCGCAGAATATCAAGTCCCTTGAGCAGCAAAGGAATAAGATTGAGCTCAGAAAGGTAAAGGCCATGGAGGCCGCCATCAAGGTCCAGGAGCAGCTTGAAGGGATGGAAATCACCTTTGCGCAAAGGGCCGGAGAAGAGGGGAAACTTTATGGCTCTATAACCAGTATGGACATAGCCTCTTATCTCGAGTCAAAAGATATTGTAATTGACAGGAAGAAGATAATGATTGAAAAGCCTATTAAAGAACTTGGAGAATTTAAGGCCACCATCAGGATCTATCCAAAGGTAAATGCAGGCATAAAGATAATCGTCCTTCCTGATAAAGAGGGGTAAGTGCCGCGGGCGAAAGAAAAACCAGTCCCTCCCTTTCTGAAGGTCCCTCCCCATAATATTGATGCGGAGAAGGCCATCCTGGGCGGTATATTGATCAACAATGACGCCATAAATCAGATCATGGACATTGTTTCTGCCGAGGATTTTTATCGCGAGGCCAATATACACATCTTTCAGGGGATGAGCGACCTTTACAGCCGTGGAGAGCCGATTGATCTTATCACTATTTATCAATATCTGAATCAGAAAAAACTCCTTGATAAGGCAGGGGGGCAGGATTATCCCGCCTCCCTGGTTGACGAGGTATCAACCTCCGCCGGGATTGTATATCACGCCGAAATCGTCAAGGATCTGTCTGTTCGCAGAAAGCTTATCGGCCAGTGCTCTTCAATCTCCGAGGCATGTTTTCAGGAATGGGAAAAGGCCGAAGATCTCCTTGAGATGGCGGAGCAGTCCATATTCGCCATTGCAGAAGACCAGATCAGGGACGGCTTTCACAGCCTCCAGGAAGTCGTTCACGACAGTTTTAAGAAACTCGAGGCAATTTCAGCATCAGATGGATATGTTACAGGCGTCGAGACCGGATTTTCCGCTTTTGACCGTATGACAGCAGGCTTGCAGCCTTCAGACCTGATCATAATCGCAGGAAGGCCGAGTATGGGTAAGACCGCTTTAGCCCTTAATATCGGCCACAATGCAGCAGCAAAGAAAAACCAGGGTGTTGCCATCTTCTCACTGGAGATGTCCCGACAGCAGTTGGGCATAAGGATGCTGGGATTTGAAGCAAAGATTGACGCCACCAAGTTGCGCACGGGAAACCTCAGGGGCACTGATTACGAAGCGCTGACCAATGCGGCCAACCGTTTGTCCGAGCTTCCTATATACATTGATGACAGCTCAGGAATCAGCGTCCTTGAAATGAAGGCACGATGCAGACGATTGAAAAAGAAAAACGACCTCTGCCTGGTAATCATTGACTACATACAGTTGATCCAGGGTCGAAGGAGTGCAGAATCCAGGCAACTGGAGATGTCTGAGATATCCAGGGCGCTGAAGGCAATGGCCAAGGATCTCGATGTCCCTGTAATCGCTCTCTCCCAGTTAAACAGAAAGGTGGAAGATCGGCCTAACAAAAGGCCCCAGCTTGCAGACCTTCGCGAGAGCGGGGCCATTGAGCAGGATGCGGATCTGATCGCATTTATCTACAGGGATGAACAGTATAATCCCAATTCAGAGGAAAACCGCAACATTGCCGAGATCATTATAGGAAAGCAGAGAAACGGACCCATTGGAAAGTTTAAACTCACATTCCGCAAGGAGCTTACCGCATTCGGCGATTTCATTGAAGACATTCAACAGGGGTAAACGGGTTACCGGTTGTTAGAATTGGAGGTTTAGAATATCGAGAAGGTATTCGGAAAGACTATTGGTCTTAAGACCAGTCAGCAGAAGCGACTCCAGAACCTATACCGCCGCACCATATCCGCCCGCGAAATTATATCCCACGAATTGACCCGCCAGATCGCGGCGATTTCCCGCGAAATCAAACGACAGATCGGCCTTTTTATCACCCGCAGGGGAGAAGTAGCCAGTGTGATCGTAGGAGATCACAAGCACATCTGGATACATGATCTGAGCCGGGAGAGGATCGGTCCTGGCAGGCTAAAGGGTTTAAGATTTGTCCATACACACCTGGATGGCGAGCCGCTCTCCGAAGAAGACCTTACCGATCTGGTACTGTTGGGACTTGACCTTATTGTCTGTATACAGGTAGATGAAAACGGCATCCCCGGGCCTATATCCTTTGCCAATATCTTGCCTTCCAATCGCGATGGAAAGGGGTGGATCATCAACCGCGTCCCTGATATCGGACAGTTGACCACTGATTTTATTGACCTGATCCAGTCCCTTGAGGAGGAATTAGCCAGAGGCCGTATCAGTAAAAAACTCACTAAAGAGGAAAGGGCTCTTCTTGTCGGCGTGACCACGGGTCCGAAATGGCAGGAGGAGGAATCCCTTGACGAACTGGAGGAACTTGCTGTCTCCGACAACATCGAGGTGATCGGCAGGGAGGTCCAGATCATCAAAAAGGCTGATCCCCGTTTTCTGATAAGAAAGGGTAAGCTGATGGAGCTGATTTTGAAATGCCTCCAGACCGATTCCACCCTGCTTGTCTTCAACAATGAGCTCACACCCACCCAGGTCAAAAGCCTTACGGATTTCACCGAGATGAAGATAATTGACCGCAGCCAGCTTATACTTGACATCTTTTCCAGGAGGGCGGTTACCAGGGAGGGGAAGATTCAGGTTGAGCTTGCACAGTTAAAGTATCTGCTCCCAAGGCTTGCCACCAAAAACACCGCCATGTCAAGGCTTACCGGCGGTATAGGCGGAAGGGGCCCCGGAGAGACAAAGCTTGAAATCAACCGCAGGCGGGTAAGGGAAAAGATCACGAGATTAAATCATGAATTAGACAATATCAAACGACAAAGAGAAGACAGGAGGGGACTGAGAAACCAGAGGCGTCTCCCGGTCATCTCTATTGTAGGCTATACAAACGCGGGCAAATCCACCCTGTTAAACGCCTTGACCAAGAGCCATGTGGGCGCAAAAGATCGCCTGTTTGAGACCCTGGACCCATCCAGCAGGAGGCTTAGGTTTCCCAGGGAGAGAGAGGCCATTATCACCGACACGGTCGGCTTTATCAGAGATTTGCCGGAAAGCCTGATGGAGGCCTTTGCCGCAACCCTGGAGGAATTAAGGGATGCGGATTTGTTGATCCACGTGGTGGACGCATCAAGCCCCCGTTATGAAAAACAGATAAACACCGTCCAAAAGGTGCTTGAAGACCTTGAACTAAACAACATCCCGACCATAATGGCCTTCAACAAGACTGACCTTATCAGTGTTGTTGATGTAAGGATGATGACAAAGAAACTTGAAGGGGTGGCAATATCGGCAATCAATCCTTCCAGCCTGACAGGCTTGACAGAGATGATCGAGGCCCATGTGTGGCCGGGAGATTTTAACAAAGGGTCTTAAAAATTGTGTTCATCCGCGAATACATCTTAAACACCTGATCCTCTCACCACCACGTGACAACCAGGTCGTGCTCAAATATCTGATCAATCAGTTCTTCATAGTTCGTAAAATCGTCAATCTTTAACAAAGTCGCATCACCATCTCTCTCAAGGCCTTCGATAAGCGCCATTGTGGTGTCGTCCGCCTCGGTTTTGAGGATGTGCAGTGTTTTCATGTGGCTGCCATATGAGTTGAATAGGTTAAAATAGTTAAAAAAGTTGAACCGGCGTTTACTATCTGGAAAGATACTAAAAAGGTATTATCAGATCCATACCCTTTAATTTTTCGGCAATCTCTTGGGTGCTCATGTATACAAAGCCGTGTTTTTCAGCATTGATCCTATTGTTGGAGTAATAATGTGCCTCCATATCCTTGAACCAGTCTAAGTTGTCTTTGTATTTTTCAGTCATCTCCACTTCTACATCCAATACGAACATGTGCACAAAAAAGTTTTCAACCGCAAGGCCCAGACTGCTGCGGGAGCATTCAAAAAGGTCTTCTTTTCTGCGGACCAGAAATGCTACGTGCCTGATTCCTTTCATACACACATCACCCTAAAAAACCACATACCGGTCACATTCATCAATCAATTCTGCGTGCATCGCCTGCGTAGTAAAACCAGCCTGTCCGATACCAGGAACAGGAGGCCTTAGACCGTTACCCTCAAAGCCTACCTTGCAGACGGACATCTTTAGCCCTTCAAGCTCAACAAACCTGGGGTCCTGGGTGAGCAAAGTCCCGAGGTGGGTAAAAAAAAGTGTAACCTCTACACCTTTATTCCCCGCAGCCTTGCAAAGGCGGATGATCTTATCCAGGTGTTTGTCTGATGTAACGAATATGCCTAACGTCTTGCTCATAAAAATTATACCAATATCTCCCTAAGCTCCTCTTCGATGTACCTGAGCCTGTCCACATCATCTTCCCTGATATCCTTTTCCTGCTCTGTAGCCTTTATACGTTTTTTAAGCCTCTTGATCTCGTTTTCAAGGTCTATGATCTTGTTCAGGAAAGTGGTCTTTGCCTCAGGCAGCCCGGCTTCCGCCTCCGGCTCTTCATAGGCGGCCTCCCTGGGGCTTAGCACAATACGCTCCATCCACTTTGGGGCATGGACAATCAGGCCGAATCGTTTGCTGATCTCCAGGGCAAGGGTCTCACTCGCAGTTGTTTCACCGTGTACCACAAATACCCTTGGCCTGGACTCAAAATGGGATACCCATTCCAGGAGATCCTCTCTGTCGGCATGTGCGGAAAATCCACCTATGGTGAATACCTTCGCCCTGACCGCAACATCCTCCCTGAATATCTTTACGCGCTTTGCCCCTTCAACGATTTTTCGTCCCGTGGTCCCTTCCGCCTGAAACCCCACAATGACGATACTGGCCCCTTCCCGCCAGAGGTTGTGTTTTAAGTGATGCTTTATGCGGCCGGCTGTACACATGCCGTTTGCAGCTATTACAATCGCAGGGCCCTGCCTTTCATTAATAGCCATAGACTCCTTTGTGCTCGCTGTAAAGTGTAGATTCGGCATGTCAAACGGGTCATATCCCTCGTTAAGTAAGGCCTGGGCCTCTTCATCATAATATTTCTTATTCTTTTTAAAGATCTCCGTCGCCTTTATGGCCAGGGGACTGTCTATAAAAACCGGGATATCGGGCAGCAGTCCCTGCCTTTCAAAGCCTGCAAGGACGTAGAGGATCTCCTGTGTCCTTTCTACTGCAAAGGCAGGGATAATAACCTTTTCTCCGTGAGATAAGCTGTAGTGGATGGCCTCCAGCAGTTCATGAGTGCTCTCTTCAAATGAACGATGCATCCGGTTGCCGTATGTAGACTCAATAAAAAGATAGTCCGCATCAAAGATCTCTTGTGGGTCGCGGACAATCAACTGGTTTTTCTTGCCCAGATCACCTGAAAATACCGTCTTAATCGTCTCTCCCTTTTCCTCTATCCATAATTCCAGGATGGATGAGCCCAGTATATGCCCTGCATTTCTCAGCCGCGCCCTGATGCCGGGGGCCACCTCGATAATCTTGTCTCTTTCCACGGGGGACAACAGTCTGATGGATCTTTCCGCGTCAGGTACGGTATATAAAGGAATGACTTCACCCTTTATCTGCCTCCTGTTTTTTCTGGTCTGCCATTCAGCGTCCATCTCCTGTATAAAGGCGGAATCAAGGAGCATGATCTCACAGAGTTCAGCAGTCGGAGGCGAGGTAAAGATCTTTCCGCGGAAGCCGTCTTTAACAAGTTTGGGAATCCTTCCGCTGTGATCAATGTGAGCGTGTGTTAGAAAAAGGACCTCAATACTTGCAGGATCAAAGCCCCAGTCTTCCCAGTTTCGGGTTTCGATCTGTTTTCCTCCCTGGAAAAGCCCGCAGTCCACGAGCACCCTTTTTCCCTGAGGGCTCTCCACCAGGTAGCATGAACCTGTAACCGTACCAACCCCACCCAGGCATGTGACTCTTACCATTTATTTTCTCCTCATCAATGGATACCTGTGCACCTGCCCCTGATAATCCCTTATCAGCAGGTGCGCATCGTCTTTTCCCACAATATGTTCCGGTATGATAGGGACCTTGCCCGCCCCGCCCGGCAGATCAATGGCGAAGTGCGGCGCACACAGGCCTGAGGTATGGCCGTAAAGGCCGGCCATGATCTCAAGGCCCTTATCAAGCGGAGTCCAGAAATGTGATGTCCCCTTTGCCAGATCCGCCTGAAACAGATAATACGGACGAACCCTGATAGTCAACAATTTCTGCATCAGTGTCTTGATAATAACCGGATCATCGTTTACCCCCTTAAGAAGCACTGTCTGACAGCCAAGGGGTATACCGTAATCTGCCAGTGTCCTGCACGCAAGCGAGGACTCAGGCGTAATTTCATCAGGGTGATTGAAATGGGTATTGATATACAGCGGATGGAAATTACTGAGCATCGCCGCCAGCTCAGATGTCACCCGCTGGGGCAGGGTGCATGGCGCCCTTGTCCCGATACGGATGATCTCCACATGGCCCATTGATCGCAGTTCATTTAGTATATCATAAAGGTCTTTGTTATCGAGCATCAGCGGGTCACCGCCTGAGAGCAGGACATCCCTGATCTCAGAATGATTCCTGATATATTCAAGGCCGTCTTTGATCGTCTGTGGTGTTACCATGGATCGCCTGCCCACCTTTCTTTTTCTATTACAGAACCTGCAATAGACCGCGCAATAAGACGAAACCAAAAACAGCACACGATCAGGATAGCGGTGCGTAAGCCCCGGCACCGGCGACATGGCCTCTTCGTTTAATGGATCGTCAAGCCCCTCTTCTGAGATAACTTCCTCTAAGCTTGGGATACACTGGCGGTAGATGGCATCATTCTTTTGTCTGATAAGCCCCAGGTAATAGGAATTGACCCTCATAGGATATCGTTCGATAACTCTTTGAATCTCCGCACGTTTAACCTCAAAAGTCGCCGAGATATCATCAACTCTTGTGGCGCTTGCTGAAAGCAGTTGTTTCCATAACGGCCTGCGGTCTGAATGTCTAATAAAATCAGTCAATTTATGTTCGCTACTTTGCGCCATCTTTCTTTTTCAATTGCTGCGAGCTGATTGCCAACAGCCGATAGCTTATCTTAAATTAACCCATTCCTGCCACCCAATGCAAATGTGAAATGAAAGGCAGTCAGGAATAAGGCACATAAGCATATTGACAAATTCAGGCGATGGATTTAGGGGAACAGGGTCATAATATTTCAATATGATCCATCAACCTTGAACCTTGAACTGTGAACTCTGAACCTTTAAACGAATTGGAAGTAATATGGACATTGACACGCAATACACCCCTCAGAGCGAGCTTTCAGACAGGATAACAAGATTCCAGAAAAGGCTTAAATCATCCGCCATTGACGGAGCGCTGATCATTCAAAAGGCTGATCTTTATTATTTCAGCGGCACTGCCCAAAACGCGCACCTTTATATTCCCGCGGAGGGAGAGCCATTGCTGATGGTCAAAAAGAGCCTCAGGCGGGCCTTGACAGAAAGCGCCCTTAAAAACATTGTACCATTACACAGTCTTAAGGACCTGCGCGAACGTATCTTTTCCATAAACAAGCCGGAAAAGATCGGTCTTGAGATGGATGTTATCCCGGCCAGGATGTTTTTGAATTATCAAAAAATGCTCGTTCCCTCTCAAATGAAGGATATATCCGATGCGGTAAGGCAGGTCAGGATGATTAAATCTCCTTATGAAATAGGGCTTATTCGAAAATCGGCAGATCTTAATTTCACCATGTTCTCAGAGGCCCCCAACATCATCAGGGAAGGCATGACCGAGGTGGAAATTGCCGGTCTGCTTGAGGCGATTTATCGCAGAAACGGGCACCAGGGCGCCTGCCGGGTCAGGGGCTTTAACTCTGAGCTATATTACGGTCATCTCGCATCAGGATGGAATCTCTCCTACCCCAGCTTCTTTGACGGCCCCATAGGAGGCACCGGTGCAAACCCCTCTTATCCGCAAGGGGCAGGCCCAAAAAAGATCGGGCGGAATGAACCCATAATGCTGGATTATGCCGGGATCTTAAACGGCTACATCGTAGACCAGGCAAGGATGTTTTCCATTGGCCCCCTGTCAGACAAATTTGTGGCCGCCTATGAGGTCGCCCTGAAGATAAAGACGCAGATTGCCAGGCAGGCAATACCAGGCGCAAACGGAAAAGACCTCTATGAAACAGCCCATGAGATTGCGGCAGAATCCGGGCTGGCAGAATACCTTATGGGCTATGAGGAAAGGGTGAGTTTCATTGCCCATGGAGTAGGAATTGAGCTGGATGAACTTCCAGTTGTCGCCAAAGATCTGGATATGACACTAGAGGCCGGGATGGTCTTTGCGCTTGAGCCCAAGTTTATATTCCCTGAAGAAGGCGCAATAGGAATAGAGGACACGTTCGTGGTCACAGAAAAGGGCCTTGAGCAGTTAACATATTTTGATGAGGCCCTTCATGTCCTGTAAAAATTAAAAAATGGTCCATGGTTCAGGATGGATATTTTAAATAATGTTGCTTCACAGACACTAACCCGTAAACCGTGCATTGCCGACCTTGAACCCCGAACCCTTCCCCCATTGATTGATTGAGAAAAACCTGTTAAAAGGGGGCCACAATTTAAGGTATGTCTTTCAATATCAATTAAAAACCTAAAGGAGCATAAAGTAAAATGACTTCAAAAATTGATGAGTTATGCATAAATACCATCAGGATGCTCTCTGTGGATGCAGTTGAAAAGGCCAATTCCGGTCACCCCGGTATGCCCATGGGAGCGGCCTCAATGGCCTATGTTTTATGGACTCGTTTCTTACATCATAACCCATCAAACCCCCAATGGCCTGACAGGGACAGGTTTGTCCTTTCCGCAGGCCACGGCTCCATGCTCCTCTACAGTCTCCTGCACCTGACAGGCTATGACGTGACACTTGAAGACATAAAAGACTTCAGACAGTGGGAGAGCAAGACCCCCGGACACCCTGAATATCGCCAGGCCCCTGGGATAGAGATAACCACAGGCCCTCTGGGCCAGGGACTTGCAAGCAGTGTGGGCATGGCGATCACCGAGAGATTTCTTGCCGCAAAATTCAACAGGCCGGGCCATGAGATCGTTGACCATTATACATACGGCATTGCAGGCGACGGCGACCTGATGGAAGGTGTCTCCCATGAGGCGGCCTCCCTTGCAGGACACCTGAAGCTGGGAAAACTTATCTTTTTTTATGACGACAACCATATATCAATTGAGGGAAGTACAGACATCGCCTTTACCGAGAACAGGGCGGCCCGTTTTGAGGCCTATGGCTGGCATGTCCAGAAGGTAGACGATGGAAATGACCTTGCGGCCATTGAAAAGGCCATTGTTGCGGCGCAGAAAGAGTCCGGCAGACCATCCTTGATTGCAGTGCGAACCCATATCGGCTATGGGAGCCCAAACAAACACGATGTCGCATCTGTCCACGGCGAGCCCCTGGGCCCTGATGAGACAAGGCTTACAAAGGAAAACCTGGGCTGGCCTTTGGACCCAGCCTTTTTTGTCCCTGATGAGGCGCTCAGTAATTTTCGCAAGGCGGTCGAAAAAGGAAAGGGTCTTGAGGAGGAATGGCAAAAAAAGCTTAATGCTTATGAGGCAGCCCACCCGGAACTGGCTGCGGAATTCAAAAGATGGATAAGCGGCAAACTGCCTCAGGATTGGGCAGGCAAAATCCCCACTTTTCCGGCAGACCCAAAGGGCAAGGCCACAAGGGTGATATCCGGCACAGTGCTAAACGCCATTGCAAAAAAGGTCCCGAACCTGTTGGGCGGTTCAGCGGACCTGGCCCCTTCCAACAAGACACTGATTAACGGCGAGGGAGATTTTCAGGCTGATAATTACGCTGGAAGAAACCTGCGTTTTGGCGTGCGTGAGCACGCAATGGGCTCGATCCTGAATGGGATGGCCCTGCACGGTGGTGTTATACCTTACGGAGGGACATTCCTGGTGTTTTCCGATTATATGAGGCCGGCGATCAGGCTTGCGGCCCTTATGGGGCTTAATGTTATATATATCTTTACCCATGACAGCATAGGTCTTGGCGAAGACGGCCCGACCCATCAGCCTGTAGAGCAACTGGCTGCTTTAAGGGCAATCCCGAATCTAACGGTCCTAAGGCCATGCGACGCCAATGAGACGGCATGTGCTTGGAAGATCGCCATGGAGTCTAATAGCGGACCGGTCGCACTGGCGCTGACAAGACAAGGGATACCAGTGCTCGACCGCTCTCAATACGCCCCTGCATCAGAACTCAGCCGAGGCGCATATATACTGAAAGAAGCAAAAGACAACGCCCCGGATATCATTCTTATTGCATCTGGCTCTGAGGTCAATCTTGCGCTGGAGGCTGCCAGGCAGCTTGAAGGCGCAGGCAAAAAGGTGCGCGTTGTCAGCATGCCATCGTGGGAACTGTTTGAGGCCCAAACCGAGGTATATCAACGTAAGGTGCTGCCCCCATCTGTGAAGGCGCGTGTAGCAATTGAGGCGGGTGCATCCCAGGGCTGGCACCGATACGTTGGGACCGAGGGCCGTGTAATTGGGATTGAACGCTTTGGGGCCTCCGCGCCATCCAAGGTCCTTTTTGAGAAATACGGTATTACTGCAGAAAAAGTTGTTGAAGCCGCCATGGCACTTTAAGGGCGATGAAGTTGTCAACAAACAATTTAGAGCAGGAGCGCATTCTTACAGAGAAGACCCTTACGGACAAGACCTTTGATTTTACCGCAAAGTTTCTGGCGGTTAATTATCTACAGACCCTCACGGAATCGCACCCGGATATTATCAACACCGATACAATAACAGTATTAGAAAAACTCCTTGTAGATTATGAATTCCGTCACCAGACACAGGCTTACTTCATGTACAAGGAAGTGGCCAACACCCTGTGCTCGATTATTGTCCATTCAGACGCCCTGGCCGGGCATGCATTCAATTGCCTCAAAAACCTGCTGGGCCTGACCAACGGACACCCCCACAGGGCCACTGCTGAGGCCCTGGGCTCGCTTCCTTTTTCAATTGAAGGGCCTGAAATCGGCAAACCGGCAAGAGAAGACATTCCCAGTCTAACGTGGCGGGAACTGATTAAAGAAACAGGGCTTTCCCTAACCTCCTCCCCCGAGTTCACCGGCAGGAGCCTGGTTGCAGGGGTTAAACCCGAGGGGAAATTGATTGTGGTAAAGCTGCTGCGATCCGGCGAAATGCTTGATTCACTCATGCGCGAGGCTGCCTGGATGAATTATTTATCGGATAAAACCCATTTTTTTCCGGTAAGATTCAATATACCCAAGGCCGTATGTGTAAGAGACAGCTACGCATTCAGGCTCAGTACCATACCTGCTACACAGCCAGAAGACCTTGGTCTAAATAAGGAAAATTACGCAATATGCTTTGTCGCGGATAATGATTATTTTTCCTATCCAAACGACGACAGAGAGGAAAAACGCCTCAGCGATGATGAATTCAGCGAGGTTATCCTTAGAAATGCATGGCTTCTGGGAAAGCTTACCTCCCTTGGGATAGTTCATTCAGCGCCCATCCCGCTTTTCCATAACCGGGTTCAAAGACAAAGGAGGAGGGACGGCGGGATGTATGAATGGCCGCGCGCGGGCAGGCTTGACAGGTGGCTTGAAAGCTGCCTCTATCCTAACCTTGGCATTACCGGCGTGAGGGACTTTGAACACCTTGAGAGTTTTACCGGCAAGAGCAGGATACTTTATCGTCATATCGGGAGCCATATGTTGAGCCTGCTACTGATAGCAGGGAGCTACTTTCGTTACAAGGATAGGACCAGGGTGGGCCTTGATGAGGAAGGCAGACCTGTGGACGCCCGGGATTTATTTGACAAAGAATTTCTCAAGACTCTCATATTTGATACTTTTCTTAACTACTACAGCGGCTTTACCGGTGACCATTTTGAAGGCGCTTTCCCCACTGATCTTGAAGCGTTTTCCTCAAGAATGATAGATGAGATGGGTGTTGACAACCACATGGAAGAGATACTCCGTGTGGCAGACCAAAATGAGATGTCAGAAGATGAATTTGAAGTATTTCTTGAAAGGAGGGGGTTTTCCCTGGAGAAAATCGCCTCTTTGCAAAAAGGGGAGCAGGATATCATCATTTACAGCGGTCCCCATCTCGGCGCATTCAATAACCGCATATCTCTCCCCGAGATGATTGAGCTGGTGGGAACCATGTCGTCCCTGTGTATTGCCGGAAGGTATTGTACAAAGGTGCCCGGGCTGCAGTAATAGGCTCAATATGTGGGAAGCACTTGAGACTACAAAATGTGCAGCCAAAGAGAGCCTGCTGGTTCAGATTGACCAGGCGGCTTTGTGCCGTTTTGTAGATCAACTGCTTATCGAAGACATCTCCCCTCCCCCTTGGGATCACCGCTACCATTTCCACGATAACGGCGTTGAGACTGTCGCATATCTTCTGGTCCTGGATACCATAAACTTCTGCTTTTGGCCCATGCCCGGGGAGCCGAGATGGGAGATCGAATCAGAAGGTCAATGGCTTTCCGGCTATTATGCCCTGGCCGCCTGTCTTAAAAAGGCTGTGGAAGCCGGAATCCCCATTACAGAGGCACGATACCTATCCCGACTCTCCCTGAATGACTTAAATCAACTTCTCGGGGGAAGGGGTAGGCTTCAACTAATGGAAGAACGCCTTAAGAATCTGAATGAATTGGGCCGTATATTATTGTCCCATTATGACGGAAAGGCTCACAAACTGGTGCAGGCTGCACACAATTCGGCAGTGGCCCTTGCGAGGCTTTTATCTGAAAAACTGTCCTCATTCAAGGATATCTCAAAATACAAGGGCCGCGAAGTATTGTTCCTCAAACGAGCGCAACTGTTCGCGGCAGACCTTTACGGGGCATTTGAAGGCGATAAATGGGGCGGGTTTACGGACATGAATGAGCTGACCGCTTTTGCCGACTACAAGCTCCCGCAGGTCTTAAGGAAGCTTGGGATATTGAAATATACACAACAACTGAAGCAAAAGGTGGATCATGAGATTCTTCTTGAGCCAGGGGGCATGGAAGAGATAGAGATAAGGGCAAACACAGTGTGGGCGGTTGAATTGATATGCCGGGAGTTGAAACGTGCTGGAAAGAATATGAACGCCTTTCAAATAGATAATATTCTGTGGAATCTGGGGCAAAAGGACGAGTCTCGGACAAAACCTTACCACAAGGTGGTCACCATTTTCTATTGAAAAGTTTGACAGATCTTAGGTTTCGTTCTACAAATAGCAAAATGGTTAAACAATCATGAGGTGTCTTCATGGAAACAGTAAAGGTACTTGGCAAAGGCCAAATCGTCATCCCTGCTGAAATAAGAAAAAAATATAAAATTCAATCCGGCAGCCATATACGAATTTTTGAGTATGGAGACTTGATTTATCTTGTCCCACCCAGTGAAGACCCGGTGAATGAGGCGATGGGATTACTGCCGGCAAAGCCATCCTTAGCCCGTGAACTGCTTGAAGAACGCCGTAAGGATTTTTCGTCATGAAGCAGCGCTTCCTTTTCGACAGCCATGCTTTGCTCGCCTTCTTTCAAAAAGAAGATGGGGCTGAAGTTGTTGCCGAAATCCTGAGAAAAGCAATTTCTCACAATCAGGATCGTCTTATATGCATCATAAATCTGGGTGAAATCCTGTATCTGACAAAGAGACGTTTCGGGGATGAGAAGAAACTTCAAGTCCTGGCGAAAATCCACCAGTTAGGGATACAGATCCTGTCCGTGCCGGATTCAATTGTATTTCAGGCTGCGGGAATCAAAGCTACCTACCCCATATCATATTCAGACTGCTTCGCATTGTCCTGTGCCATCAGCGAATCGGCGATTTTGGTGACCGGTGATCCAGAATTTAAACAAGTGTCACACATGGCCGAAATTTTATGGTTCAGATGAACTGAATGGTTTTTCTCTCCCATTCCCCGAAATGATCATGGGGTCTGCCATTGGCTCATGTTCCAGATGCAGAAGATAGAGGAGTACCATAGACAAAAAGCTTGAGGATACCTATTCCATCTGTCAGTGAATCTATAACCCGCAGCAGAACGATTACAGAAAAAGCGGATGCTTCTTATTACCATAACCTATTGATTTATAGTATTTATTGTGGCATAAAGAAAAATTACAGATTCACTTTTTTCCGAGTATTATTCTTGGAAGCAACATACTCAGAACAGCTCAATCATTTATGAAAAGGGAATATAATGCCGTACGCGATGTTTCGTCAGTATTTTCCAGAGATAGCGAAAAAGAAAACTCGCAGAGTAATGATCTTCCGTGATTCTGATTATGATCTCCCGGCAGGAAACTATGGTTTTCTCGATATGTTCTGCGATGGATCTGGCTGTGATTGCAGGCGAGTTTTTTCTGCGTCGTTTCAGAGAAATCTAATCAAATCGAGGCTTACATCACTTATGGGTGGGAAAGCCCAAGCTATTTCAGAGAATGGCTATGATATGACAACCCACTTGCCATCACTGATCTGAAGGGTCCGGCATTGAACGTTGGTAGCCCACAGTCGAGTCTGGCTCCTGCTCTCCTCAATCTTGTTCGTGAAATTCTGTTGCGGGACGAGGCCTACCTTGACCGAATCAAGGGCCACTGTAATATGTTCAGATCCAGAGTTGATGGCGGCGGCAAGACGGGAAGACCGCAAGGCAAAAAAAAAGAGGAGAAGAATTCATGACAGATAAATTAACATCTTTATCACCGGGTAAAATAATAGACCTGATCCTGCGTATGTTCGGATATATGCTGGGATTCATGGGGGCAATATGCGTGCTGTCTGCCGGGATAGATCTCTTCAGGGGTAAAGATGACTACCTGTCAGGGCTTATCTCCGGGGCGGTCATGCTGGCCATCTCTGTCGGCGCACTCAAGCTTGGAAAACGCGCCGGCCTTGCTGTAGATGAACGACTCTCACGTTTCGGGGTAAATTTCGGGGCGGGCGATACAAAGCCTTTGGACGAAAACTCCGAAGTATATCGGGAAAAGTTTGATACATACAGAGGAACTGTAGAACATGTGGAAGTGAGAAAAAAGCCTGTAGATGAAAAAGGAAAACCAGTTGATTCCTATGCGGTGCAAAGGGCCTACCGCATCAGTGACCGGGATCGCTTCATCGTGGGCCGCAATCGCAATATGATTCAGTTTTTCCTGGGCGTTATATTCTGGATCATAGCTTTCTTTTACAGTAATGGATACAAGGCCATCCTGGGACAAGGCCGATGGGAATTTGATTTCCTGTCTTTAATCATGGTCCTTGTTGGAATTATTTTTACATTTATTGGTGGCTTGGATGACCATGTGGAGATAGACAAACACGAGGGCTGGGTTAAACGCGATCGGGCCTGGGTCTTTATCCCCTTTATCAGGAGATACCCATTGAGTCAGTTTGATCATGTACTGATCAAACGCTCCGACTCTGAGATCGTGGCCAGCCTAAACAGTGATGCATCGGCGGACGATGAAATCCACTACAAGGTGTGTCTGTCTGGTTCTGAGTTTTTAGCTCTTTATACTTTCAGCAGTTTTTTCGATGCCCGGGATCTTGCCCAGAAGGTGGCAGGATACACCGGATTTCCAGTGAAGGATGATTTTTAGATCTGTATTGATAACGGAGGAGAGTAGTGAAATATTTTTACGGCAAATTCATGAGCCTTTTTCCCCTGGGTATCGGGATTGCCATCGTCTTTTTGGGGATGGAGTCGCCCCCGGTAATAAAATTGTCTCCGGACCTGGAAGTATCCCGTGAGGTTTTTATCGGTATAGGCGGCGCATTCATCGGCCTGGCCTTCTTTATGGTGATATTGGCGAGGTATGTTGAATTAGCTGTTATTAGACTGATCAACATCATTCTGCCTGAAAGCTTACGCATTGATCTTGAGCCGCCTGCCCCCGAAGAACCGCAGATCCAAGAGTCCTTGCCAGAGGAGCGCATGATCCTGAAGGAGGGCAGATCCTTTGAGATGGATTCCAATTATGTGCTGACGAGCCATTTCTTTACAATAAAACAAGGCCTGCTTGTCGGGGTGCCCTGCCTCATGTTGGCGACGGGGTATCTCTTGGGGGGGTTGATGGTCGAACAATTCCCTGATTTAGGAATTCTGCCTTTTGTACTATTCCCGGTTGGCATAGCCTTTTGCAGTAAGCGCACCGACATACAGATTGATGCTCATGCTGGGTTACTGACAGAGCGGCGCAAGATTATCGCGATGTCGCAAGTCCGTGACCGCAGACTGGATAAATTCGACAGGGTCATTGTCAAGAAACGGCTGTGGTTCGGGTTGTCTTCCCCGGTTCAGAGTTACGGCCCCAGTAATACCGGCTTTGGTGTGATCTATCTGGTACAACTGGGCGGCACCGGCCTGAAGACTATCAATTTCTATCGCAAGCATGAGGATGCCCGTGAGTTGGCACTGGCGCTTGCAGACGCGACTCGCCTCCCTCTGCTCGAAATCCCATAGGGTAAGTTCCACTTCAATTTTGACATTTTCGCTTTTGTCTTATAATCTCACAACACGTAACTCGTAACCGGACGGTGTTAAAAGATGTCTGAAGATTTTTATAAGATCCTTGGTGTTTCAAAAGACGCTGAACAGGACGTCATAAAAAAGGCATATCGCAAACTCGCCAGGAAGTGGCATCCTGATGTCAACCCTGGAAACAAGGAAGCGGAACAGAAATTCAAGGAAATATCCAGGGCATATGACTGCCTCGGCAACAAGGAAAAACGCAAGCTCTATGATGAATTTGGTGAGGCCGGCCTCCAGTCGGGCTTTGACGCTGAAAAGGCAAGACAATACAGCCAATGGGGGGCATACCAGCAGGAAGGACGGGGTGAGGCCCGCCAGGATTTCGGAAAATATGCCAGTTATGAAGATGTCTTTGGGGATCTGTTCGGCAAAGGTGGATTTCGTCAGAGTGCCGGCGGTTTTGGGACTAGCTATTCCTCAAAAGGGGCTGACCTGCAACATGATATGGAAATTGACCTCATCTCCGCGCTCAAGGGTTTTGAGACAGAGCTTTCCATGCAAAAGGCAAGACCTTGCACTGTGTGTAATGGTTCCGGATCAGACCCAAAGGCAAAGATTACCACATGCTCCAAATGTGGTGGGTCCGGAAGAATAAATGTGTCAAAGGGCCCTATGCAGTTTACAAGAACCTGCCCTCAGTGCGGCGGCCACGGCCAGGTGGGAAAACCCTGCGCGCAATGCGGCGGCAGCGGCCAGGTTGTAGGCATGGAGACAATAAAGGTGACCATACCTCAGGGTGTGAAAGAGGGCTCCAAGGTCCGTGTGGCGGGAAAGGGAGAGCCGGGCATGGGAGGTGCTGAAGCCGGAGATCTCTATCTTATTATACATGTAAAACCCCACCCGATCCTGAGAAGGGAAGAAGACAATCTTTACATAGAGATCCCTGTAACTGTGGCGGAGGCAATGAAGGGCGGCTCCATCACTATCCCGACGATTGAGGGTATGATCCAGGTAAAAGTCCCGCCCAAGAGCCAGAGCGGTCAGACACTGAGGCTAAAGGGAAAAGGCGCAGTCAATCTCAAGACAAAGAAGCGTGGGGATCTAATGGTGAAGCTGATAATCAAGGTGCCTCAGACCGATGACAAAGAGATCCTTGAAGCGGCTGAGAAGATGGAAAGGTTTTATGCAGGGGACTTGAGGCAGGCAATACGCTTGTAAGATCCCTATTATCTTAGCATATTTTTCTTCAGCCTATCTTGCAACCGGCGCGCCAAGTCTTCCAGGATTTCATCAAACTGCCTTCTCATCTCCAGCATGTTCTGTCTCATCTGAAGGATCACTTCCACCCCGGGCAGGTTTACCTCCATTTCCTCGATCAACACCTTTGCAATCCGCAGCCTTTCCAGGTCGCCAGAAGAAAGCATTTTTTCCGCTGATTTCTTGCGGCAGACAGGACATATGATATCTTCTTTTTCAAGGTCATTGAGCAGATTCTTGCTTATCCGAAGACGTTCAATAACTTCAGTTATAGTCAAAAATTCCTCGGTCATATTCACCACCCGTTAAGAAAAGGTTCAGGGTTCAGAGTTCACAGTTCACAGTTAAAAACCCAACATATTCGTATGCCTTGGATTTCAACTTCAGTAAATCTCAAATTATTCCAATTGATAGTCTGTGTTTTCTAACCTTAAACCGTGAACCTTCAACTGTGAACTGTGAACCGTGAACTTTGAACTGTAAACCGTTACAAACCCTCAAATACCACATAACTTACAACGAGGCAAGAAGGCTATTATGATTTGGTCTCCATAACCAGCTTGTCAAAACCCGCCCTGTCCTGAAGGGTGCTCAGATCACCCAGATCCTCAGTCTCTCCGGAAGCTAATTTCCTTAAAACCCTTCTCATGATCTTTCCGCTCCTGGTCTTTGGAAGTGAATCTGTAAACTGGATCTTATCCGGTGTGGCTATTGGGCCTATCAATTTTCTTACCTGGCTGATCAAGGCCTTTGTCAAGGTGTCTGATTTCTCGACCCCTACATTTAGGACAACAAAGGCGTATATCCCCTCTCCTTTGATATCATGGGGATAACCCACAACAGCCGCTTCTGACACATCCTTGTGTGCGACAAGTGCGCTTTCCACCTCGGCAGTGCCCAGACGGTGGCCGGAGACGTTTATGACATCATCCACCCTGCCCATAAGCCAGAAATAGCCGTCTCTGTCCTTTTTGGCCCCATCACCGGTAAAATATATACCCGGAAACTGACTGAAATATGTCTGCCTGAATCTGTCAGGGTCTCTGAACACCCCGCGCATCATCCCAGGCCACGGCCTTTTCATTACCAGGTAGCCGCTCTCCCCAGTCTTACACTCCTTACCGTTGTCGTTAATTATCATGGGAACCACTCCTGGAAACGGCACTGTTGCAGAACCGGGTTTTAGGGGGATGGCGCCGGGTATTGGTGAAAGCAGTATGCCTCCTGTCTCTGTCTGCCACCAGGTATCTACAATCGGGCACCTGCCCTTGCCGATGTTTTTGTAATACCACTTCCAGGCCTCTGGATTGAGGACCTCCCCAACGCTTCCAAGCAACCTTAAACTCGAAAGGTCATATTTCCTGGGCCACTGGACACCGTATTTGGCCAGAGACCTGATCGCCGTGGGCGCGGAGTATAGGATGGTCACACCCAAGTCCTCTACAATCTTCCAGAACCTTCCAGGGTCAGGATAAGTGGGCACACCTTCAAACATTACAATAGTAGCACCATTTGCCATAGGGCCGTAGACAATGTAGCTGTGGCCCGTAATCCAGCCGATATCAGCGGTGCTCCAGTAGATGTCATCGTCCCTGATATCAAAAATCCATTTGAATGTCTGATATGCATAGACCAGATAGCCCCCTGTTGTGTGGAGTACGCCCTTTGGTTTACCTGTTGACCCGCTGGTATACAATATGAAAAGAGGGTCTTCCGCATCCATTTCAACGGGTTTACAGTCCGCCTTGATGTCAGGGGCTGTCATTTCTTCATCCCACCAAAGGTCCCTGCCCTCTTTCATTTCCACGTTGGAGCTGGTCCGTCTTACAACAAAGCAGGTCTTTACCTCTGGGCAATCCCTTAAGGCCTCATCCGCATTTTCCTTTAACGGCACAACCTTCCCTCCCCTGTAACCGCCGTCGGCGGTAATCAGGACAGTAGCGGCGCAGTCTTTTATCCTGCTCTTGAGTGACCCAGGGCTGAAACCTCCAAATATTATACTGTGGATTGCGCCAATACGCGCGCAGGCCAGCATCGCTACAGGAAGCTGCGGCACCATTGATAGATAAATAGCAACACGGTCGCCCTTTTTCACACCCCTTTTTTTAAGGACATTGGCGAACCGGCATACCTCACTGTAGAGGAGCTGATATGTGAACACCTGCCGTTCGCCCGGTTTGTCGCCTACCCAGATGATTGCGGCCTTGTTTTTGTTTTGCGATTCCACATGGCGATCAAGGCAGTTGAAGGATGCATTGATCTTGCCCCCGATAAACCACTGTATCTTTGCCGTATTGAAATCGCAGTCAAGGACCCTCTTCCACTTCTTAAACCATGTAAGCCCCGAGGCCGTTTCCGCCCAAAAGCCTTCAGGATCATCTACAGACCTGCGATATATTTTTTTATACTCAGTCAAGCTCCTGATATGGGCACCCTTGCAAAACCCATCTGAAGGCGGGTATGTCTTTTCCGCTGTTTTCTTGTCTTTCCTCGCCATTTAGTCCTCCACAGGTTGAACAAAATTATTAGTCTCTTAATGCACTATATTTTGAACTGGGAATACGGTCTGTCGGATGGCCGTAACAACCCTTCTTATCTCTTTCATATTTTTTTTTCTTATTTCATCAGGGATAAATGATGGTGTGTCACGAAGGGCGCAGACACCATCACCCCAAAATGTTCCTCCAAACGACATCAGGTCCTCTTCATCACACCCAAGCCCGTTCATAATCGCCCAGGCCAGCGTCCAGGCGCGGGCGGAGGTGTCCAGTGAATAACCGCCACAGCCTACGGCAAGCAACTTTGGGGAATTATCTTTTATCATCTGAACAGCCTGGGAAAAACCGATATTAGTCAGTTTCAGATTTGATAACGGATCTAAAACAAGTCCGTCAACACCCAGGGCGGCAATGACCACATCAGGTTTGTAGGACCTGATAAGAGGAGGAAAGATCCTTTTAAAGGCCCACATGAACTCTTCATCACCAGTATTTGCAGGCATAGGCACATTTACGCAATATCCCCTCCCCCGCCCCTTGCCTGTCTCATCTTCAAACCCGGTCTTGAATGGAAAAAGTGTCTTACCGCTTTCATGAAATGATAAGGTCATCACCCTTGAGCTGCCGTAAAATGCCTCGGCAACCTGGTCCCCGTAATGTGCGTCAATGTCCACATACAATACACGCTTTTTTCGATCAACGAACCTCTTCGCCGCAAGGACCACATCGTTTACATAACAGAATCCAGCGGCAAAATCCCTGCCGGCATGATGGAACCCCCCGGTTGGATTAAAGGCAATATCGGCAGATCCTTCATCAATCAGTTTCACACCAAGCAGTGTTGCTCCTGTGGCAAGCAGGCAATAATCATACACCCCCTTGTACACAGGGCATTCGGTCGTGCCTAAACCGCTTTTAAGCCACCGCTCCTTAAAGATGCCCTCATTCGCCTTTTTCAGAGTAGCCAGATATCTCTTATCATGAAATGAGAGGAGATCCGATTCCCTGGCAGGCACTGGGCTGTAAACACTTATCCATTCGTGGTTGAGCAGTTTGAGCTTTCTGCACAACTGATAGGTTGCCTCGGTTCTCTTGACTGACCACGGATATCCCTCGGGTGGCTTAAATCTCAAAAAGGCGTCGCTATATATAAAGGCAGTCTTTGGTGGCTTCATAATCCCAAGATGTTGTTAGCCGTTAGCATTTAGCCTTTAGCTTAATGAACTCGATATGTCGCATAAATTTATGTTTTTACTTATTGGATATAAGTATTGTATTAGTCAACCTTTTGAAATTCGTCCCTAATAGCCAATAGCTAAGCGCTAACGGCTTTTTTTCCCCCGATCAAATATCAGTTCCATTTCCCTTTGTATATCAATACCTCCTGTAAACCGAAATCCTACCTTCTTAAAAACCTTGATTGCAATGGCATTTCCTGTACGCACATTAAGCCACAGCCTTTTACATCCCACATCTTTAGCAATCCTCCTGATGGTCTCAGAAAGTCTTGTGCCTATACCGCAATACCGGAATTGCTTTTTAATAAAAATCAGATACTCCGGTGATCCACTTTCAACCAATATGTCCAGTGCTGCATGACCGATGACAATCTCATTATGGATTGCCACGATATTAAAAAAAGAAGACAACATCATGTCAATCCACTTGTGGCGGAGCTCTTCATTGGCAGGCGGCAGACCGGCCTCCACCCCTTTGGGCTCGAAGGTATCATACATTTCCCTGAGGCCCTGATAATAAGATTCCTCATAGGCAAGGAACTTTATAGTCCGGCCATGAGCATCTATTATACCGGAAGGAAGGATGTGACTACAGTCATCCATCTACAGTCTATCTGGATTCAGGTACACCAAGTTTTTTGAGAATAAGCGCCAAAGGGCAGAATTTTGTGATCCCGAACTGAAAAAGATTGGCGCCGACAAAGGCAGTAAAGATATACCAGTATGGACTTACCCAATAACCCAGGGCCAGACTGATCAGGACAAAAGACCCGGCCAATGTGTGAACCCAGTCCAATACGACCATAATATGCCTCCGTTTAAATTATGTCTTCTGAGCAACTATACCTGCAACGGCCTTGCTGTTATCAATAATACCCTCATGATACCTGATGACCCTGAACTTTCTGAACATATCCAGAAGTTCATTGTGCTTTAGAAGATAATCCGGATTTTTGGGCCTGCCGAAGCGGATCTGATCAACAATATATGTCTCATAAACCACCATGCCGCCTGGCCGCAACCCGCCTTTGATCTGTGGAATAAGGGCGCGATGGAGATAGTTGAAGCATATAATTATATCATATGCCCCCTTTTCAATTACATAACCGCCCTCCAGATCCGCAACCCTGGCCTTCAGACTGACGCCTGCTTTTGCTGCATCTTCTGTAGCACTTTTTACAGCCTCCGAAGAAATATCAATCCCCTCCACATCAAACCCCAGCATTGCAAGATAGATGGCATTGCGTCCCCTGCCCATTGCGACATCAAGAACGCGGCCCTTAGGCAGCAAATCAATATTGGCGACCAGGAATTGAGCAGGCTGCATAATTATCGCATAGATGGAATTTTTTATAATATTCTTACCATAACACGGAAATTATTTGATTTCAAATTAAGCCTGCTCATTTTTTAGACCTTCAAACAACATAAGATCCAGCGCAGTCAGCATCTGCGTATAGCCAGGCGGATAAGAGACAAGCTTACCTGAAAAGGCCTGGATTAATCGTTCAGCCTTCTTCTCAAGCCCGGCATCGCCGTTCATGCGGCCAAGACGGAGGAGATTGAGTGCCGCAACAGAATTTCCGGAGGGTATGGCCCCGTCATATATCTCTTTGATTCGTGTAATCAGTTCTTCGTTTCCCTTACCTGTAAAATAAAACCCGCTGTCTTTCTCGTCCCAAAAAATATCAATCATGTCTTCGTTTAAACCAATTGCTTCTCGAAGCCAACCTCCATTTAATGTTGCCTCATAAAGTTCAATAAGACCCCATACAAAAAAGGCGTAGTCATCAAGATATCCTGGAAAAGCGGCCTCTTGCTGCCTGTAACGACGCAGCAATCTCCCATCTTTTTCTTTCATCTTTTTCAAAATAAATTCAGATGCTTTAGCAGCCGCATCTGCGTATGCCTTTTTATCAAAAACCTGACATCCTCGGGCCAATGCAGCAATCATAAGCCCGTTCCATGATGTCAATATTTTATCATCCTTAAGCGGGTGAACCCTTTTATTTCGTTCTTCAAAAAGTCTTGATCTGACGTTTTCAAGCGTTTTTTCAAACTCTAAAATTTCTACTCCTTCAGATGCTGCAAATTCCTCAGGCATTAAAGGTAGATGGGCAATGCTAAGGCCGTCTTCAAAATTTCCTTCCTCGCTGATTCCGTAAAAACGGCAGACAAGCTCTCCCAGTTCAGCGCCCAAGTGGGCCTTAATCTCATTTGGGGTCCAAACGTAAAACAGCCCTTCCCTACCCTCGCTGTCCGCATCTTCCGCAGAATAAAACCCGCCATCCGGGGATTGCATATCACGCAGGACATATGTAAATATCTCTTTTGCTGTGTCTCCGAATCTTTTCTTGCCCGTCAACTGAAACGCCTCTGTATAGGCCATTGCAAGCAGCGCCTGATCATAGAGCATCTTTTCAAAGTGGGGCACCAGCCATTTTTCATCTACAGAGTATCTGTGGAAACCAAATCCGATCTGGTCGAATATCCCGCCGCTTCGCATGGCATCAAAGGTCCTTTCAACCATATTCATACAATCCTGGTCTCTGCTGCGCTTGTACCATCTCATTAGAAAAGTAAGTTGGTGAGGTGTGGGAAATTTGGGCGCAGAACCAAAACCCCCGTTCAAAGGATCATAGCTTTCCTTTAGAAGACGACTGCATTCCTTGAGGATGTCTATTCCGACAGGGAAAACACTCTTTTCAGAATCTTTTGCCATGTTGATATAATTAATTATTTTATCGCTTGCATCCAGTAAACGTCCGCGATCGTTTTCCCATAAGGAGATGATTTGTCTTAGAACATCAACAAAGCCTGATAACCCCAGCCTGCCAGTCTTGGGGAAATAGGTGCCTGCGTAAAAGGGTTTGGCCTCCGGCGTCATAAAAACGGAAAGGGGCCAGCCCCCTCTTCCTGTCATTGCCTGACAAACAGACATATACAGAATATCAATGTCAGGCCTCTCTTCCCTATCCACCTTTATAGCGACGAAATTTTTGTTCAGGATCAGGGCTACTTCGTCATCTTCAAACGATTCATGTGCCATGACATGACACCAGTGGCACGTGGCATAGCCTATGGATAGAAATACAGGCTTGTTTTCTGTTTTCGCCTTGCTGAACGCCTCAGCCCCCCACGGCCGCCAATCAACAGGATTTTCTGAGTGCTGGAGGAGGTAAGGACTTTTTTCAAAGGCCAAACGATTTAAGCTTTTTTCCTTTTTTATTCCGAATGAATGCATGACGTTCCTCCTGATTGTCTCTTTTTATGCCAGTCCCTAATGGCCTTGAATCCTTGATCCCTCAATGTACGTGTTTTATTCGATTCTTCTCCATTCTATCTTTTCAATACCTGTGCCATGACACAATAATCTTTAGTTTAGATTTAATATCAATACCTTATATTCTAGCTTTGACAGTCAGACCATTATATGAAAAGAGGCAAAGAGACACTATCGAACTGGAAAAATCTGCAGCACACATTTATTATTGTCCATATGTATATAAAATATCTATATCTTATGGTGTTAATTTCTTTATCTATAACTTTAAATATCTTAATGATACAAATATGTCTCATGGTACATGGCTTCAATCAAACATTAATATGGTAAATTTATGCCCGCTGAAAACCAGACCATTGGAGAGACTTGACACAATACCTGAGATTTACTATATTTTCTACCCAAAGTCACTCGCGTATCGCCCTTTATTAACTTAAACCTGTATCTGTAACCTTCAAGGACCCGAGTCATTTCTGAGATCCAAATGACCGACAAACCAACATATGAACAACTGGAAAAAAGGATTAAACAATTAGAGTCAGATCTCGACAGGATCAGGCATGTGGAGCATTCTGTCCAGAAGACACGCGATTTTGCAAAAAATCTGGTAGACACCGTACGTGAACCACTCGTCATTTTGGATGAAAATTTGAAGATAGTGACGGCTACACGTTCGTTTTATAGATTATTCAGGACAACACCGGGACAGATTCAGGGTAAGCTCCTTCACCAGGCCAACAACGGCCAATGGGACATACCTGAATTAAAGACCCTCCTGGAAGATATTTCTTTAAATGACGCTGAAATCGAGGACTTCAAGTTCGAACATGAATTCAAGGGAATCGGTTACAAGATATTATATCTCAATGCACGCAAGACACATAATGACAACAACAAGTCCCGATTTATTATGCTGGCCATTGATGATGCAACCGAGAGAATTCAGACTCAGAGAGAGATATTAAAAAGAGAGGCAAGGCTTAAGGAGGCCGCCCATATGGCCCTTTTGGGTCACTGGGAGTTGGATTTGGTTAAAAATACCCTTTACTGGTCTGATGAGATATACGAAATATTTGGGCAGAGTCCTCAGTCATTCGGTGCCACTTACGAGGCCTTCTTGGAACATGTCCATCCTGATGACCTGGAATTGGTTGACAGGGCATTCACCAGTTCAATCAAGAATAAGACCGGCTACAGCATTGTCCATCGCCTGTTGTTGAAGGACGGAACAGTTAAATATGTACAGGAAAGATGCAGGACCGAGTATGATGAACATGGAAACCCTGTTCGTTCTCTTGGCACTGTCCAGGATATCAGTGAACAGGTAAGGGAAAAACAAGGCTTTTCCGGCATCATAGGCACAGACCCCCGGATGCGCGAACTCTTTGAGACCGTAAAGGATTTAAGCGACATAGATGTTCCGGTGCTGATACAGGGGGAGAGCGGCACAGGCAAGGAGTTGGTCGCATATGCAATACATAATGAAGGGCCCAGGGCAAAAAAACCTTTTGTCCCGGTAAACTGCAGCGCGCTGCCGGAGGGATTGCTTGAAAGTGAACTCTTCGGCCACGTAAAAGGGGCCTTCACAGGGGCCATTCGTGACAAAAAGGGCCGTTTCGAGCTGGCGCACGGGGGAACACTCTTTCTTGACGAGGTGGCGGATCTGCCTAAGGTAGTGCAGGCCAAACTCTTGAGGGTCCTTCAGGAAGGCACTTTCGAGCGTGTGGGCGATGAAAAGACCATATCAGTGGATGTGCGTCTTATCAGCGCTGCCAATCGTGATCTTAAGCGTGAGGTGGAAAAAGGTAATTTTCGGGATGATCTTTTTTACCGGATCAATGTGGTGCCGATTTACATGCCGGCCCTAAGACGGAGAAAAGGAGATATCCCTCTTCTTGTTGAAAACTCTCTGCAAGAGGCTACGAAGGCAGGGCAGAAGTCAAAAGGTGTCTCAAAAGAGGCATTGGCCTTTATGATTGACTACCCATGGCCGGGAAACGTGCGTGAACTACAGAGCGCCATCCGTTTTGCAATTATTAAGTCCAGGGGTGAAATCATTCAGCCGGGACATCTGCCATCTGAACTAAAGGCATATAAAAGTGAGCAAGGCCGACGCCGTTCCGCAAAAAAGCTCATCCCTGAGGAGGTTCGCGCTGCCCTTGCCCATACAGGAGGGAACAAGGCCAAGGCAGCCAGGTTCCTAGGTGTAGGTCGTGCAACACTCTATCGTTTTCTTTCGGATGCCCATTCAGAAATCTGAATATTTCAGTCAAGGAGAAAAAAGTGTCCAAAATAATTTTTGTCTTATTAGCATGTTGCCTACTCAGTTTTTCTGATGGATATGGATCTTTGTGGGCCAAGGATACCAGTTGCCAAGAATGCCACATAAAAATAACTCCAGGGATCATAAAGGATTTTAACCGATCTGTGATGTCCGCGGAAATCTCCTGCAGCGATTGCCACGGGGTGGAACATAAGAGTGAAAAGGATGTTGAAAAGGTGGAGCTTCCAACAATAGCCACTTGTGAGGAGTGTCATCCTGATCAGGCAGGACAATACCTCTCTGGTAAACACGCACTCGGGCTTATGGCGCTTGAGGCAATGCCTTATACACATATGCAGCCAAAGGCACTTATCCAGGGGCAAAAGGGGTGCGGAGGCTGTCACACCCTGGGATTACGCGACCAAAAGGCAAGACAGAGCGAGAATCGAAAATACTATCGGTATGGCATGGACTGCCAGAGCTGCCATACCCGCCATGCATTTTCAAAAAAAGAGGCCTCTGAACCTGAGGCATGCATGACATGTCATATGGGCTTTGATCATGCCCAGTGGGAGATGTATTCCGGTTCAAAGCACGGGGTGACATATCTGATGAACCGGGACATTGACCCCAAAAACAGGGATCGTGCACCCAAATGCCAGATATGTCACATGCCGCAAGGTAATCATCGTGTGTTTTCCGCATGGGGTTTTTTGGCGGTCCGTCTCCCTGAAGAAGACAAGGAATGGATGGGATTTCGAGCTACAATACTTAAGGCCTTGGGTGTCCTGGATGAGAAGGGACAGCCGACGCGACGGCTCGAAATTGTAAAGAACGGCAAAGTCGCACGACTGACAAAGGAAGAGTTTCAATCGGAAAGAGAACTTTTTACAAATGTATGCAAACAATGTCATACACCAAACTTTGTAAACGAAAACATGAAAAATGCCGATCTGATGGTAAAAGAGGCGGACAGGCTGTTTTCAGAGGCCATCGAGATCGTAGCCGGACTTTACAAGGACGGTATTATAAATAAAAAGGCCGGGGCGCCCGCCTACCCGGATCTTCTGGCGTTTTATGATGTTGATACAAAGGTTGAATCAATCCTGTATGAAATGTTTATGGACCACAGAATGAAGACATTTCAGGGCGCCTTTCATCTTAATTATGATTACTCCACATGGTATGGTTACGCAAAGATGGTAGAGGACCTTACGGAGATAAAAGAATTAGCCCATGCCATGAGGGCACAAAGGGATAGGGAACAAACAGTTGGCAAGTAATACATTTTTATAAGGAAAAAACCTCTGCAAGGCCATGCAAAGATTTCCCTTTGGGTAAAGCCATGAGATATGCACCTATTGACAAAAATCTTTTTATCTCCAACCGCGCAAGGCTTGTACAAAGACTCAAGCCCGGCTCGATTGCAGTAATTAATTCAAATGACATAATGCCGACCAATGCCGATGCCTCCCACAGCTTTGTGCAGAACACCGACCTGTTTTATCTGACAGGAATTGATCAGGAAGAAACCATCCTAGTGATATGCCCTGATGCAGTTGAAAAAAGCCACAAGGAGGTACTTTTCATCAAGGAGGCCGGTGAAGATACCGCCATATGGGAAGGAGATAAATATACCAAGACTCAGGCGACAGCAGCATCCGGCATTGAGACTGTTTACTGGACGCGGGAGTTTGAAAAGGTCTTTAAAGAAACGGTCTTTGAAAGCAAGGCCATTTACCTCAATACCAATGAACATGTACGCGCAGATGTCACGGTTGAGACTCGCGACACCAGATTTCTTAGATGGTGCAAGACCACATTTCCTCTGCACAAATACAGACGTCTTGCCCCGATTATGCATGAGCTGCGTACTGTCAAATCTGAGTTAGAGATTTCTCTGATACAACGTGCTTGCCTGATTACGAAACAGGCCTTCTTGCGACTGTTAGACTTTGTCAGACCGGGTGTCTTTGAATTTGAAATCGAAGCGGAAATCTTTCACGAATTTCTGAAGAACAGATCAATAGGCCCGGCTTACCCTTCTGTTATAGCATCAGGGCTCAATTCCTGCGTGCTGCACTACACAAAAAATAATCGTCAATGCCTAGACGGAGAGCTTTTGCTCATAGACTTCGGGGCTGAATATGCCCACTATGCATCGGATGTCACAAGGACACTGCCGGTAAACGGACGTTTCACCGATCGTCAGAGGGATGTCTACAACGCAGTCCTTAGGATACAGAAGGCCGCTATTAAACTACTGAGGCCGGAAAACACATTTGAAGATTACAGCAAAGAAGTAGGCGAAATTGTTCAGGCCGAACTTATCGGGCTTGGGCTCCTTGATTCAGGCGCAGTAAAAAATCAGCCAAAAGAAATGCCCCTGTATAAGAAATATTTCATGCACGGAATATCCCATCACCTTGGGCTTGATGTCCACGATTACGGTGCAAGACGCGGGCTATTCAGTTCGGGCATGGTCGTTACGTGTGAACCTGGGATATACATAAGAGAAGAGGCAATAGGTATTCGTCTTGAAAACGATATACTGATAACTGAGCAAGGCCCTGTTGACCTGACAAAAGAGATCCCGATAGAGGCGGAGGAGATAGAGACATTGATGCGCAGCGTCAAGTCACTGTCATAAGCCAGAAGAATTATAATTACTTTTGACCTAGAAGTCGGAAAATATAGCCTTTTCGAATAGTCTCTTACAGGCCCCACATTTCACTTAGTTTTTTATCAGATGTCTCCCATACCTGCACGTGAAGCCGGCGCATGGAGAAAGGATCGGAGAGTATTTCCCTCTTCTCCTTGGGGTTCAGTCCTTGCGGACCGTTCGATAATGCCTTTTCCACAAGTCTATTGCGTCGCTCCCGGATTTCGGGCAAGAGCTTCCTCTCTTTTGGCAGGAAAGACCTGTGCAAGGCATTTATAAGGGGATCAACGACAGCAAGCACAAAACCTCCTTTTGAAGTGAGGTTTGTTCGCGACAAAGATTCGCTGATCTTCTCTAAGTGTTTCTGCAATAATTTTAAGACAGGTGGTGTTTCTAACTCTTCAGGTATCAAGAACAGACCCAGTTTTCGGAAAAACCGGCCGACACTTCCGCGACTGGTCAGCACAGAAAGGGGTACAGACAATATAAGAGGCATAATAATGGGAATATTCCACCAAAAAAATGCCTCATTATAGAAAAAAAGCATAAATCCCCATAAAAGCCCCAGAAAGGTCCCGAAGCCGTGGAAGCGCAGTGCATCAAACCATCCTGTTTCGTGATCCAAACGCTTTTGAGGTATCCATTCTACTGTACGGCCAAACAATGAAAATAGAACAAATTTTGTATGGAATAGCATCCTCACAGGAGCAAAAAGGACTGCAAATAAGACCTCAAATATCATACTGAAAAAGAGCCTTAAGAGACCGCCAAAGGACTTTCCATGTCCCTTTCGAAACACGACTAAAAGCATGCTTAGAAGCTTCGGTGTAAACAGGATGATAGAGGTTGCATATAGAAGCGCATGCGCCCACTGCGTGTACCAAGTCGGCCACTGAGGGAAAAGGGCATATCCCTCGGGAAAATAGACCGGGGAGCGAAAGACTTCGGTGATGGCCTCTGCCGTACTAAGGCAAAGAAAAGATACCCATAAGGGAGATGCCACATAGGACAGGACCCCTTGAAGGAATAAGGCACGATGTGCCAGAAAAAGGCCCCGCATAAAAAGCAATCGAATATGCTGGATATTGCCTGAACACCATCTCTGCTCCCTCTTGAGTTCATCCAGTAATGTAGGCGGTATCTCTTCATAGCTCCCTTCCAGCTCATAGGCAAACCATACCTCCCAACCGCCACGGCGCATGAAAGCAGCCTCGACAAAGTCGTGGCTCATAATATAACCGCCCCTTGGCGGTTTACCAGGAAGTTCGGGGAGCCCGCAATGTTCCATGAACGGCTCAACACGTATTATGGCGTTATGGCCCCAGAAATGAGAATCGCCAAGTTGCATAAAATGGAGACCTGCGTTAAACATAGGCCCGTAGAGTCTGCTTGAAAACTGCTGAAGACGGGCTACAAGTGTCTCACGGTTTACGGGATGGGGCACAGTCTGGATTATGCCGGTCTTTGGATGCTGTGACATCAGACAGACCATCCTGACAAGTGTCTCACCGCTTATCAGGCTGTCGGCATCCATCACGATCATGTATTTATAGCTTCGTCCCCAACGCCTGCAAAAGTCGGCAATATTTCCGCTCTTTCGCTTGAGATTCACCCGACGGTGACGATAAAAAAGATGATTGTGCGAGTTTAGACTCCGGCACGTTTCCGCCCATGCTATCTCTTCCTCGACCCATCTATCAGGATCGCTTGAATCGCTTAATACAAAAAAATCAAATTGTTCGACTTGTCCTGTTCCTTCAAGCGATTGATAGGTAGCAGCAAGACCGGCGAACACCCTGTCCACGTCTTCATTGCATATGGGCATCAGGATGGCGGTACGGCCTTCGGTGCCGTCAAGGCTGACCTTCAATGGCCCTGCCCTGGTGATATTGAAACGATCAAATGGCCGCACCAGGTTGAATAAACCCGCCATCGCCTCCCAGAATCCTATGGAAATCCAGGCGAAAAGGATTGCGAAAACTGCTACTATTGCGGATTCAAGTGTTGTATTGCCCCTGCCCGGCAGGATATCAGCGATATAATAGCCGCCGGCATATGTACTGGAAAGTAAGATGGCCACAAGGACAAAACGACGCAGCTTTGCATGCCTTTCCCAGTTTCTTAAGGGATCCTTCTTTTTTGCAGGGATTTCAGATGTTTTATTGGAAGATTCTGGCATGACAGATTCGGCGACTTATCGCCTCCTGGGAAGCATAAAGCCCCTATTCAGGGTGGGCATGGCCCTGATTTCTTTCTTATCCGGACTTTCCGGAAAACGCCAGAGGCGCATTGTAAGTCCGAAACAGGGGGTCTCACTGTCTGAGTAATAACCCCGCTCAATCAACAGACTGTGAATCGCCCGCATGGCCCCGGCAGTTGGGCTTGTTTCTACCAAGGAATTTTTATCCCTTGCACGTCTTAGTGCCTCCAGGGCCAGGTCGAGTGTCTCCACAGCAGGTATATCAAGCATATGGAGATAGAGCAAAACCCTGCGCTGTGCCCTCTGCCACTCCTGTTCTTCTTCCGGATTAAGACATTCTCCTCCCCGGATGTGCACTTGAGGAGCCATACCGACGTTAGATAAAAATCCTATGACGCTCTTCATGGCTGGTAGGCATAGCTCCATGTTTCGGTCAATTTGCTTTCATTGAGTTTTAAAAAGGCCCGCAACTCCAGGGTTGCCTTCTTGTCCGGCGGCAGCAGTGCTTCAATAGGGCTGGATTCTTCAAGGGCGATCTGAAAGACAAGACGCCAGCCTCTTGTCTCTCTGTTTTTATAGAGTTGCTGTTCTACCAACGTTGCCTTCGGGTCCATACTTATCACGGCGGTCAAGGGAGAGTCGGAAGGAAGGGATTGCAGCCTTTCACCGACATAATCAATAACAAACTTTACTATATTTTCTTTGGGCCTTGCAGTGCGTGTAGCTATCACTCGACCCATAGGGGGTCTTGTGCGACCAGACAAATGCCAATTCAATTCATAAGAAAAAGCATAAGATTGCTTGGATTCCGACAGATTGGAAGGAACCCAGAATAAAACAATATTGTTGTTATTCTCGCTTGCAATCAGAGGTAGTTGGATCAGCTCCACGCGGCCTTCTCCCCAGTTTCCGACCGGAGTTACCCAGACACTGGGTCTGGACTCATAATGGGACTCCAGATCCTGATAGTGACAGAAATGGCGGTCACGCTGAATCAGACCGAACCCTACCGGGTTTGAATCCTGAAAAGAGGTGACCAGAAGGGATTTGGGGTTCCTCAATGGCCGCCATATCCACTCGCCGGAACCGGTAGCCATCATAAGGCCGTCCGAGTCATGAACCTCCAAACGAAAATCATCTACCGGTCGTTGATTGGTGTTCTCACCATAGAAAAACATGCTCGTAAGAGGGGCAATACCAAGTTTTTCTACAGAGTTGCGCAAAAAGATCCTGCTTGTAACCCTCATCAAAGTCTCTTTCCATGGGTATATGATATACTTATAGGCCCCTGTCACGCTTGGGCTGTCAAGGAGGGCATAAATAGTGATATGTCTTGTGCCGGCAGAGGGTTTTACCAGCCAGAATTCTTTAAAATACGGGAACTCCTCTCCACTGGAAAGGGCCGTATTAATTGCAAGCCCCCTTGCTGAGATGCCATAATTCATCTTCTGGCCGACCGCCCTCAGATAGCTCGCCCCAAGAAACACCACCACCTCGTCATAATAGTCAAGATTATTAATTGGGTAATGCAGTCGGAAACCGGCAAAGCCCAAATCAGGAGGGACCATGGTCTTAAAATTATTTCTCCCATAATCAAATAGATCAGGCGAAAAAGGCACGTCACTTACACCTGAAGGATCAATGACATGGATTTTGATGGTTCTATCATAATAAAGACCGGGATGAAAGAATTGGGCAGTAAAAAGCAATTTATCCTTGGCCCATAAGGCGTGTTCTGGTTTAAACCTGATATCCCGCCAGTTATCATATGAAATATTCAACAAAAACTCAGGAACCTTTCCATCGTTTTTGTTGTATGATTGTTTTGAAAGCTCGCTTGCCTTATCTATGACATTTTGGAAGCTAAATGCCTGCTTGGCCTCCGCCGTGGCGTAGAACACACTATCAAACGAATATACACAAAAAATTATAGGAATAAATAATAATATAAGTTTACGCATTAAAAACTCAAAACAGCCTTTAACCCGTGTATCAGGGGTTTCATTTGGAGGAGACATCTTATATTTCCTTAAATAATTTAAGAGGTTATTTATAAAACCCCACATAAAGAGATATTAAGCCTAAAAGTCTTTTTATGTCAACCTATCTGCAAGTAGCTGACGAGAAGAGCCAGTGAGGTTTATGGCAAGAAACCCATGATCACGGGTCCGGGGCGGGTCATTAATTATCAGTTTGAACCAGCCAAATAGGCCTTAAAAAGAACTGACCACATATCCAGTTAGCAACAGGATGTTATTTGCCTTCTGAACTGATTTCCTCTTTGTCAATACTAATTACCTTCAATATATTTTTGCCGTTGATTTTTTTTAAGCGGCCTGTTACCTCTACTCCCTGGCCTAGCCGAGTAAAAAGCTCATTGGCCAAGTCATTTCTTTCTATGAAATACTCCTCCTCATCAAAGGTTGCGATATTTATGGATATAACTGATCCTTTTTCATCCCAGTCCGCAGGTATAATAACACCTCGAATTGTAATCAAATCAGAGTGTCTTTTTTTCTTCCCCAAATTCTACAACCTCTAAAATGTCCCATCCCCGCCTTAAAATTGGTGGAATGATTACGAACCTCCACCGCGCTTCCTCAGGTTAAAAAGAAGACTTTCCAGTTGCCGGTCCTAGATTGTGCATCGCCAAAAGTTCACAAAGCAATAATTATACCAATAAACTAATTACTTAATTTAACAACATATTTCCTAACTATTACACCGCCACAGGAACTCACAGTTCTTGGGTTATTTCACAAAACGAGCTCAGAACGTATAAAAAAAAGAAAGGGATAGCCTCTAATAGCCTGAAGTGAAAAGGGAAATATGAACAAGAAATCCTTGTTCCTGTATGTCAAAAACCAGAACTTAAAGTTCCCGAAAAACAACAAACTCTCAATCTCCAGGTTATGGTAAATACTTTTTCTAGATTTTTACTTTACCTTAAATTCTTTCTTGTTGATATTGTGCTTTACCATCAATTTGTTCAACTGACGCGTTGTTATACCAGCCGCTATTGCTGATTCCTGTATCTTTCCATTGCATCTGGCAAGCAGATCTCTGAGGTATTGATTTTCAGCAATATCCACGGCCTTTCGTCTGACTTCTGCAAGAGAAATTAAAGAATCAGAGTCCAGGTCTACTGCGCCAATATCTGACTTGACAATTTCTTCAGGGAAATCTTTTTGCTCAAGCATTGGGGCTTTACCCAGGATATACGCCCTCTCCATAATGTTTTCCAGTTCTCGGATGTTTCCCGGCCACGGATAGTACTTAAACGCCCTTACGACATCAGGATGCACGCCATGAATGTTTTTTTGACCGGTCCTTTCTAGTTTTTTTAGAAATAAGTCAATGAAGTGGGGTATATCATTAATCCTTTCCCTCAGAGGCGGCACTTCAATAGAAAAAACATTTAAACGATAATAGAGGTCTTTTCGAAATTTTCCACTCTCGCACGCCTCTTTCATTTCAAGATTAGTTGCAGAAATTACTCTAACATCCACTTCAATGGTCTCTTCCCCTCCGACCCGTTGAAAAATTCCCTCCTGCAAGACCTGTAAGAGCTTGATCTGGGCGGAAGGAGTCAGGGTGCCAACCTCATCCAGAAAGATTGTGCCGCCATTGGCAATTTCAAATTTGCCAAGCTTCCGATTGATCGCCCCTGTGAAAGCGCCTTTTTCGTGGCCAAATAGTTCACTTTCCAGGAGCGTATCAGGAATAGAACCGCAATGGACCTGAATAAACTGATCATTCTTTCTGTTGCTATGATGATGAATCAGCTTGGCCAAAATGCCCTTTCCAGTCCCAGTTTCTCCAGTGACGAGAACCGTGGTCCTGGTGGGCGCAACCAGACGAATCTTTTCAAAAATCTCCTTCATTGAAGAGTGCTCAGTCTGAATTATCTCAAGGGAATCAGAGGCCCAAAATTTATCCCTTAGATAATCCAGCTCCGTCTGCATGCATGAATATTCTCGTATATTATCAATAACATGCATTACTTCTTCATTAATAATGGGATAAGTGATATATTCACTTGCCCCTGCCCTCAATGCCTTTACCGCATCTCTAATCCTATCCTTGGGTGACATGACGATGACGTCGGAGGCAGGAGATATGGCCCAGATATGTTGCAAAACCTCCTTGTAGTTGAGACCTTCGCTATTCTCCCACAGAAGATCTATATCAAGAAATATGAATTCTGGATGCCTCTTGGCGACAATTTTCAGCGCGGCACTTCTATCAGATACTTTTTCAACTATGTAGTCTGACTCAAGAGATGATTCAATGGAATTGATTGCTGATTTGGTTTCAGATGCTATAAGTACTATTGGCATGAGCCTCCAGCTTATTACAATTTCTTCAATTTTAACGATAAGAAGGAAAAAATATGCCCGTTAGGGAATCGTTATAAAAAAGGAGATCCCTCTAAAGAGGGCAGTCTAATCCTCTTATCAGGAATTTTCAATTCCCATTTTATCATAATCGGAACAAATAATTCTCGTTACCTGTTTCATCATTATTTAAATAACTTGTCTCCAAAAATTCATGTTTTCATCTCATAAATATGCTTGACATATCAATGCCAATCGGAATATAGAATTCACATAAAGATGTTCTTAAAATGATTAACATCTAAATTTCAAGGTGTTATCTGTTTGGTCCGATATTTGCTAAAGCTAAAAAAGATCGCCGACAACGATTACCAGGGGAAGCAACTTTTTTCCTGCTACCTGAGAAAGAGTTTTTGTCCACAGATGATCATTGTAGTTAATTGTAAACACACACAATTTTAAGAAGGGGGGGATAGCCAGGAAGAAACATATGAAAAGTGTTAAGGTTTTTTGCATAAATGACTTGATTTAGCGATGAGTAATGTTTAAGGTAAGTCAAAGTTTTGGTCTTTAGGGATTAACAATTTATTTTATTGGAGGAGAGTTATGCGCAAGAGTTTAAGATGGGTAGCAATCGTTTCTGTTATGCTGTGGTTGGGCATGGGCCTCGTAGGCTGTGCAACCTCATCACAGGTTAAAGACCTTCAAACCAAGACCGAGAAGGCACAAAGCACAGCTGATAAGGCCTTGATGGAAGCCGAGAAGGCTAAGGCTGATGCTGCAAAGGCATCTGCTGTAGCAAATGACGCCGCTGAGAAGGCTGACAAGGCAGCCGCACAGGCCGAGGAATGCTCTGTAAAGTGCGAAAAGATGTTCAAAAAAGGAATGATGAAGTAACCGCCTCCTGGCTCACTCAAAGCCAAAAACCCCTGAGACGCGAAGGGGGAGGCACAGACGGTTTGTATATGGCATTCTGCCTAACGTCTAAGCAAGGGCGTTGGGTAGTGTGCCATATCCGGAAATTAAAAAATTTTCTGCGCCCCTTTGGGGCGCAGAAAATGCGTCATGTTCAAATTTTTAGAAACTTGTTCTTCTTAAATTCATATCTTATGATCATTATCACTTCCGCTACCTAAGACCCTATTTTTTCATCAATCAGTTATCTACTCACTAAAGGCGACACGTTGGAAACTACCGCAAAATTCTTTTGAATTTTTCTTAAACACATCTTAACATGCCCGGCAGTTTTATTTATTGAAAAACAATAACATATTAATTTCACGGCATAATTTACAAAACAAATAAGGAAAGACTTATGGAGACCCATGTTCATACTGCTGCAGATTACAAATCAAATAATGACATAAAATCTAGAGGCTTCATTCGTACTGTTGCCGGAAACGCCATTTTTTTCTCCCTGTGGTTTCTGTTTTTTTTCGCTCAGGGGATTACAAATACTGATGTAACATTCGCAGATTCCCCATTCCAGTTTCAAAATGTTGTTGAACTTGCAAGAGAAACGGCCGGATCTGCCTATAAAAGTCCAAAAGGCGAAGTGCCTGATTCACTACTCAACATCACCTATGATGAACATAGAGACATCAGGTTTATACCGGCAAAGGCCTTATGGAGGCGGGAAGGACTTCCGTTCACAGTCCAGTTCTTCCATCCAGGACTTTATTTTGATCGCACTGTAAGCATTAATACCGTTGATATGGAGGGTAATGTCAGCCCGGTCCAATTTTCAAAGGACCTCTTTGACTATAAGAGCAAGAGGGTAAAGGACCTTGTGCCAAAAGACTTAGGCTTTTCCGGGTTCCGTATACATTATCCCCTAAACACAAAAGATTACCAGGATGAGGTATGCGTTTTTCTAGGGGCAAGTTATTTCCGGGCAGTCGGCCAGCACATGAATTACGGTCTGTCCGCCAGAGGACTTGCCATTGACACTTACCTCCCCACCGGTGAAGAGTTCCCATATTTCAGAAAATTCTGGATCATAACCCCTACAATAAATTCCACAGAAATCACCTTTTACGCCCTGATGGACAGCCCGAGCCTTTCAGGCGCCTATCAATTCATTGTTTACCCAGGCAAAGAAACGGTGATGGATGTCAAGAGCACAATATTTTTGAGAAAAAAGGTCCAAAAACTTGGAGTTGCACCCATGACAAGCATGTTTTTTTATGGTGAAAATTCCTCTATAAGACCTATTGACGACTTCAGGCCGGAAATCCATGACTCTGATGGTCTCATGTTGGCGACAGGCACTGGGGAATGGATATGGCGTCCACTGGTAAATCCCAGGACACTCCTTGTAACATCCTTCCAGACCACCAATCCCAAAGGCTTCGGCCTCTGTCAGAGGGATCAGGACTATGAAAAATATCTGGATATGGAGAGCCATTATGAAAACCGTCCAAGTCTATGGATCAGCCCCACAAGCGATTGGGGTGAAGGCAGACTGGAGCTTATACAAATCCACACTGAGGAAGAAATCCATGACAATATCGTTTCGCTGTGGATACCTTCCAATCTTCCTGATCCAGGAGTGCCGATTGAGTTCAATTACCGTATGAGCTGGCACTATTTTTCTGACGGAATGAGACCACCCACAGGGTTTGCATTAGCAACCATGACAGCCGCAGGCAAAGGCGAGAGATCAAAAAAATTTATTGTGGATTTTGGTGGGGGCATGCTTGAGTCTCTTCCCGCGGACAAATCCGTTGAGGCGGTTATCAGCGTAAGCGCAAACGCCAAACTTGTGGAAAAGCAGATTTCCAAAAACAGGGTAAACAACAGATGGCGCATGGTATTTGAGATCATCCCGGGAGATCGTGCTGGTAAGAACAAAATTTTAAAAGATCCTATTGAACTGCGGGCATTCCTGAAATTGGACAAAGATATCCTGACTGAAACATGGAGTTATGTTTACCAACCTTAGGAGGCTGTCCGAGAATGCCCTTTTTCCCAAACTCTTTGTTATGCCCGAAAAAATTATCCTCAACATATCAAGCATATGCCCCCGGTAATTTTTTTGGGCATGCCCCAATTTTGGAAAAAATTGCTATTCTCGGCCAGCCTCCTAGATATTCTCCTCCCATCTGTTTGAGACCTCGTTGAAGTGTCGAACCCAAAAAGAACCATCACCGGCTGCAACCTGCTTGTTTATGCCATTACTTATGCAGGCGGTATCATTTCTGCAGCCGGTGTATGCCTTGTTATATGCCAGGGTCGTTCTTCATCCGTCTTTGCAGGTTTCCTTGGGCTGGTTGCGGGCATTCTATTAAAATATCACTTCACAAGAAAATTCCTGTCCATAACCGAGGCCATTCAGGATAGTCTTATCCCGGCTATCTTTGCCGCGTCGTTTTGTGCTGAAACGCACCTCTGGCAGGTCCCTTCCTCCTGGGGTCAGATCCTTACACTCACTGACCTTGGATCAGCCCTATTCTGCCTTTTCTATTTTACCGCCCTTATCTACTGTCTGGCTGTCACAGGAAGACATTTGGGATCAACAGCAGGGGTGGTTATTCTCCTGATCCCCTATCTTTTTAATGGACTGCTCATATTGGGCGCAACAGGGTTGATGGAAAAATTGGGAAATACCCTGGCCAGCGGCCTTGCTACAGCACCGTGGGCCGTTCGTATCATTGGACGAACCGCAGTCATCGCAATTTTTAACGAAATCGTCCTTTCCTGTATCAGCCTTTTGCTTACAAAGAGGTGGATAAAAGACATTCGGATTCATGTACTCCTCGTATTGAGCGCGGGCGGGGCTTCGCTTACCCCGGAGGTTGCAGATTTTGGTTCAGGCGATTTCCTGGCCACTCTACCCATGTCCCTTGCTCTTCCCATAACACTTATTGCCGTCATGATCTCTCAGGCAGGTCTATGGTCCCAGACGTTTCTTATAACCGGTGTATTCATAGACGCCATTCACGGTAAAAAGCCCTCGTGGTATTGGGACTCCTGGCACTATCGAATGGGGTTCTTAAAAGGCGCGGTATATGGTCTTGTCTTCATGTGTATGATTTACACCGCTTCTTTGGTGATTGGAGAAAAGGCATTCCTTTTCCTTACCATCGCACACCCCTATTTATCATGTTCCATTGCAGGCGCATTGCTTTTTCCCCTTTTCAAGACAATCATTGAAACCTTTGACGGCAGCGCGAGATTCCTTAAGAGGGCAGCACTGAGCTTTTTGGATGATCTCAACTATATCAGGGGCACAGTAATCGGCGTATTTGTAGGATACTGCATATCAACTGGGTTTTTAAGTGCATCAGGAACCGATCGTTTTTTGTTTGGTCTTTGCGCAGGGGCAAGCGCCTATGCCGGGGTAAATATTCTTACCGACGCCTTTAATATAATGTTGGGCAATAGGAAAAAGCTACAATCCTGGAGGATATATTGCCTGGAAGCCTGCCTTGGCGGGGCAGTGGGAGGTGGGCTTGCATGGTATCTTGATGGCCAACAGATACAGACAGTAGTTCATAAGGTGATCAAATACGCCAGTTATAACTTTTATGCATCCGGCATAGTCGTTGAAAGTTATGTAATCTATCCTCTCTGCAGCAAGTGGGGTGCAATGGATCTGGGCCAGGCAACAGGAGGTGTCAGGCTTTTATACAACGAGGCCCTGTCCGGTGTCATCAACTGGTCACTTGCGGCACCCCTGTTCGGCATAAATCTGATCGTTCTGACCGCCTTTTTCAAACGCACCATCGGCCCCATAAAAGAACTATTCACAGAAAAAGGTCTTGTCACGCTCGTGGAACAGACAGTGAGGGTCCTTAGATGGGGGCTGTGGATGGCCCCTGTAATATACTCCTTACTCAGGATGTCGCAGGATCCGACATGGTACAATCAGGATGGAGCCATACGCACAATAGTGACAACGATCAAGTCCTGGACCCTGGAGCCAAGCGACTTTAGGTCATGGAGTCTAAGTGTTTTTTTGGGCATCCTGGTCCATGACTGGCTAAGGGTCCTGATATTCATTGACCATATGGGGCTTAGGGTGGCCACCATGGTAAACCTCTCGTTTGTCGGGGCGGACCTGCTGGATGAAAAAGCTGCAAGGGCCATTGGCCACTCTGCCCGTGCGAGATGCATCCCTGAAGGTCTCAGGCATTTTTTTACCTGGGCTCCACTGCTAATTCCATTTTATCTCCCCCGTGGTGCTGACTGGGATTATGTCTGGACCCGCTCCGCAATTCTTTACAGGGAACTCTCGGCGGATGGTCATTGGCCTGCTGTCGATTACCTCGCAGGGTTTTTTCTGCTCATTACACTGGGTATCGGCACGGTCTTCGGCATTAGAAGACTGGAAGCTGCAATCAGGACCAAAGATATTGCCGGGATGCAGACCGGTTTTGGGGTCTCACGTTCTAAGGTCAGAGCACACATCCTAACCAATGGTGTCTATACAGTGGAAGTAATGGATAACGGCGCGGGTTATAGTCGTGTATACAGCGCTTACAGAAAGGGCTTTGAGCTGGATATCACCAGACGCCCTGATGATCCTCTACATATGCAGGGAAAATTCTTTTACCTGGTGGACAGGGAAAAACAGGTTGGAAATCCTGAAAGATTCTGGTCCATAGGATCTTGCCCAGTGTGGCGTGAGGGGGCTCAATACAGTGTCATCCAACCAAATCCGCTATCACTGATATTAACCTGCTCGTACGCAGGTATTAAGTCGGAGGCACACCTACGCCTTAATACCGATGAAACGGTTGAGCTCTGGCGTGTCAGGCTTTTTAACATGGAAAATTTCGCAAGGCGTATCGAGTTGATAAGCTATCAGGAATTCGGTATGAATCAAACAGATGCATACAGGCGCCATCCCTTTTTCAACCACCTGCACGCCGGCACCAGATTTGTAAGGCCAATGGCCATGCTGCTGGCCGGAAACAGGCTGCTGAAAGATTCTAATACTGACCCCACCAAAAGGAGAATGACCAAAGAGACCGCCTTTCATGCCTTAAAACCAGCGGCCGGCGTCAGGTTGCTGGGCTATGAGGACTCAAGATCAGGATTCATAGGCAATGATACGCTCAAAAATCCTGCGGCCATTGAAGGAGGCATGCGAAACCCCGAGGACGAAGGACTCCTTTATACCTTCGATCCCATAGCCAGTCTCAGAATTCAGTTAGACCTTGCGCCACTCGGTTCGGCAGAAGTTGATTTCCTGGACGGATATGCACCAAACGAGCAAGAGGCGATCAGCCTCCTTGCCCGTCATACAGGGATCAGACCCGATCCATATTGTAAGACATGGAAGGCATTTTCAACACCCAGGGGAGTTAACGAAACAACTGCTCAAGCAAACGGAAAAAACAAATTCCAAGGGTATTCTGTCCCTTATTCGTTTTCTGAAAATGGTGAGGAAATTCGTGTTGGTTGGAATACACCACAGCCCTGGGCCCACGTTATGGCCAACCCTCTGGGCTATGGAGCTCTGGTCACAAACCACGGCTCAATGTATTCCTTTATGGGAAATTCCCAGCAAAACGGTATCACCCCGTTTGATTTTGATGCTGTCTCCTCCCAGTCACCAGGACAAGTGCTCTATATTATGGATCTTGACACAGGTGAGACAGACTCGCCCACCTATATCCCGTTCCGAAAAAAACAGGCTATTTCTGATGTCACTTTGGGGAGAGGATATGCAGTGTTCAGAAAGTTAAGTAATATTGCCGAAATGGAACTGACCCAGTTCATCCTTGCCCATGAGCCCGCTGAGGTAAGGATCTTAAAAATCAAAAACAGGGGCAGTAAAGACCTTCATCTGCGCGTGGCCATATTTGCCCAGATCATACTGGGCGAGATGCCTATAGATACCAGGGGAAAAATTCAGACAGATAAGGGCCCGGATCAGAATGTACTTTTCTTTTCCAACCCGGAAAACGATTTCTTTAAGGGATGGGCCTTTGTTGCTACAAATATTTCCCTGGATTCTGTCGAGACGATAAGAAGTAGATTTATCGGCGGCCCCGATAGGGACCTGACTAATCCCTATATGTTGGAAAATGGCGCATCCGATGAATCCCAGCCTGATGACGGCTTCAGGATTGCAGGGCTTGTTGGGGGATTAAATGTCCCCGCAATGGCTGAGGAGTCAGTGATTGTTATTGTTGGTCAGACCAAGGAAAAGGAACAGGCCGCGGTAATAATCAGAAATTACTTGGACCTAAATATGGCAGATGAAGCCTTTTCCACGACAAAAAACTTTTGGAAAAATCACATCCCCCTCTTGCAGGTTAAGAGCAATGATGCAGATATTGATATGATGGTAAACACCTGGCTTCCATATCAGGTCCTGGTCTCAAGGTTATGGGGAAAGCTTGGGCCCAATCAGAGAAGCGGCGCTTATGGTTTCAGAGACCAGTTACAGGATGTCCTGCCGTTTATTTACTTTTCCCCTGACCTCGCCAGACGGCAGGTCCTTCTTCATTCCGCCCAGCAATTCCTTGAAGGAGATGTGCTGCAATGGTGGCACCAGAGCTGGGAAGGAAAAACAGGGGTCGGATTTAGGGGTCGCTCATCAGATCCTCACCTTTGGCTCCCTTATTTAGTTTCTCACTATGTCAAGGCAACAGGTGATACGGCGATTTTGAATGAAGAGACCCCCTTCCTGGAAGGTAATATCGTTTCAAAACGTTCAGAGGGAATTCTGTTAGCTCCAAGGCAGTCCAGGGAATCCGCAAGTCTGTATATCCATTGCCTGAAGGCCATTGATTTGACTCTTAATAGGATGGGCACCCATGGTCTTCCTCTTCTCGGTACTGGAGACTGGAATGACGGTATGGATATCGCAGGTTTTAGGGGCAAGGCTGAGAGCGTCTGGCTAGGGTTTTTCCTCTACGATGTTCTTAGGCGCTTCAGCGACATTGTGGGCATGAAGGAAGGAGGTTGCCGAAAGGTCCACTATGAGCAAAAGGCCTTTGCCCTAAGATCATCGCTGGACTCCATGTGGCGCAAAGACCGATATGTTAGGGCTATCACGGACAAAGGCGAAGAAATCTTAAGGGCCGACGCGCTTATGGCGTCTTGGCCAATTATCTCAGGGATAGCAGACTTTGATAGGGGCTGCATCGTCATGGAGACGGCATTAAATGAGCTTGAAAGGCATAACCTTGTCCTGTTATTCAGCCCACCCTATACGGAAGACGACAAGATTTACCCGGGGAGACTAAGCGATTACCCACCCGGGGTCAGGGAAAACGCCGGACAGTATTCCCACGGCGCAACCTGGCTTGTGGATGCACTGCTCTTGCTTTCAGATATGGCAAGAGAAAAAGGCATGACCGAAAAGGCAGACTTGTTCAGATTACAGGCGGTGCAATTGTGGATAAAGATCTCCCCTCTTTCCCATATGCCGGACAATGATATGGCCGTTTATGGCCTTCCCCCACACCAGCAGGCTGCCGACATCTCATACGGGCCAGGCTATGAGGGTAGAGGCGGCTGGAGTTGGTATACTGGGGCCGCAGGCCGCATGTTATATACAGCCTATGAACTTTTCGGCCTTAGGCTGGACTCAAACCATCGGCTCCGGGTGAGTAGGAGCTTCGGTGATTCGCCTTGATCCGAAGATACGGTAGCCTATATCCAATTTCAAAAAAAGATAAGAAATGAACAACAATAAGATTAAACTTCCTCCTACCAAAATCTGATTATATTCCAGTTTGACAAAGATATGGCCGCCTCCGACAAGTGGCAAACTTACAGGGCATTTTGGCAATCCATAAGTGTCTGCAAGCTGCTCAATCCTGTAAATATGGATGATAGGTACATTTTGCTTTGCGAATCTGGTGGTAACGCTGTCTATTTTTATGGCATATTTTGATGGCCTTTTGTTTAACCCCGGGCTGTAACGTATCTTTCCTATCCTGGGGCCTACAGACGCCCTGCCTCCACCTATATTTATATATGCTGCTATCCTTTTCCCCTGCGCAAATTCATTAAACAGGCTCATCCGTTTTTCAATACTTTCCTCTACGCCGCTTACCTCCAAGTAAGGCAGGTTGTTTCTCTTGATGGCATCAAGCATGGCCTCGCGGGCCTTTTTGGAAAGCCCCATCCCATTGTCCTTTTCTCCCCCCAGGGACGCCGCGACAGAGCGACATGAGATAATGCCTGCCTTCTCCAGGACCCTTTCCATGTCAAGCCAAGTGAATTCCGGCACATTCGCGCCCCATGTTGATCCACTGGCAGTGCTTATAGCAATGATTTTCAGTTTAAGCGCATCTGCTGCTGCATAGGCGGCAAGATTCATTGCAGGAAAAGAACCGGACAGACCCATTGCGACAAAGTCGCCTTTTTTTACACGCGCCTCTTTGAGCATATCTACCATAACCGCCGCCCAGTTGGGATTAATGGTGGTCTGTTTTGCAGGCAAGTAACCAATATTTGTAGTTATGAGAGAGGAAGGCACCCCTATTATTCCTGAGTCGGCGGGATCAACTTCTCTGTCAATCGGACCTACAATTTTTTCGCGCTGTTTTTTGATTTCTTCGATGCCCTTTCTCATAGTACGGGCTGCCAGCATTTTTTCATCATAATAGGGCTGCTTGTTCTGGACCTTGAAATACTCTACGGAAAGCATGCCTGCAATCGCAAACATTGAGATAACGATAAGTATTATCCGGGGGACCTTGGTTGGACGCCAGTAAACCTTTTTCATATCTTCAGTTCCCCTCCAGTGATAAGAATCAAGAGCATACGGACTATGACGCTGGCAATAGCGAGTGCAGAAAGGCTCTCTATCAGCCCCTGTCTGTCTATCCAGATCGCAATAAGCCCCGGAATAATATAACCAATGACTGTCAACTCAATGCTGCCCGCAGGTAACTCAAGATAGCCGAATGACCTGATCAGATAGCCCATTGAATAGCCGACAAGGATCATAAGCACTGTGCGGCGGCGGCCATAGATAATCATCACAGCGCTGAGCGAATGCACGATAAAATATGTCAGGTAGCTGACTATCACAGTGATCAGTATTATAACAGGACGATCAAGATACAACGCGACGTAACCAGGGACTACCATACCTCCTGCCGCCAGACCCAGCATCTCAGAGAAAAAGAGGCTTACGACAAGGCCAAGCCCGATAGAGAGACTTATGAGCGCATCCATTTTATCCCCCTAAGGAAGTGTTGTCCTGTTACGAAAATAATTAACCAGTTCAATTCCAGGTCCTCCTATATTGCCGATGCCGGTAACCATGGCCGATTTTCCTGAAGCAGCCATTATCTCTTCAAAAATCCTGTCAACCTTCATTCCTTCCGCATAAACGAATCTGGACGGCTCTATACCGCCGGCCACCGCCCTCTTAAAAAGGACATAAACACCGCTGCCTATCAAAATATACTTATCAGCCCTAGGCCACTCACCCATTGCCTCGCCCAGTTGTTTTGAGCGGTCAGGCCGGTCAGCCCGTGAATTCAAGACCATTATCTTTTTTTTCATATGCCCGTATTTTTCAAAAGACATCCGCCAGACCCGTTCAGACGATTCTGGATCATTTGCTGCAAAACCGTTTACGAACATCACCTTTCGACCGAAGAAATCAATTTCAGATTCGCTCATGGCGCCAAAGTCAGGCCGGGCATTCCACATTCCCTTTAACGCCACTTGGCGCGGAACACCAAGGGACTCCGCCACCTTAAGGGCAAGGGCCACATTTTCCTTATGTTCCACATATGAAAAACCCGAGATTTCTTCATCGCTGATCGCCTCGATTTCAGCAAGTTCAACAACCCTCAGCTCGCTCTTTCTATCCCTGCATGCCGATGCAAATTCATTGGGATAATCCCTCTCCCCGGTGAATAAGATCCCCTTGCGCGGGGTTGTCCCCAGAAGGGCAAGGGCCACATCCCTTTCGCTCGGTCCCATCACGTCCAGGTGGTCGGCGCGGGCATTGGTTATGACTCCGTGGGTGGAGCGTATAAATTTTAGTTCCGTAAGCGACTGAAGATAGGGTTGAAGTGCCATGCACTCGACAACAAGTACATCGGCTTTGCTGTCCGCTGCAAGGGCGACTATACGGAGCTGTTCTATAATATTGGCCCCTGTAGGACGATAGATGGGAAACTCACGGCCATCCCTCATTATCATACGGGGCAGGGTTCCGGTCGTTTTTGCATAGGTCTTCATACCGTGTTCACGCAAGGCAGCTGCTATAAGTCTTGTAATGGAAGATTTGCCTCGTGTGCCGTTTACATGGATGCGAACAGGTATGGATTTTAGATGATGGAAATGAACTAGGTACTCTATAAACAGGAAGATGATAACCGAGACAAGGAGGATGGCTATAATAGTGATCATTTCTTTAAAAACATACCCTATCTGGAGCAATCAGCATAAAAATGTTATTTCATAAGACCATCTGGGCAGAAGATAAAACATCATTAAAAACGGAGGCCAATAGTAGAGATAACTTCTAGAAATGTCAACTGTGCGCTTATCCCTAAAATCCTCGACTGAATTTGTGAACATGACTCAGATCTGTCCAATATGAATCGGAAAGGAGAGGTGCTTGTAATCTTTTAAACCTGACTAAGGATTTAGCTCCCTGCTTGGGAAAGTCATCTTGTTGAAAAAGGCACATGGGTCATCACAAAACCACTTATTGAATCTCTCATATTTTAATGGCATGCTTTTTGAATGCTATGGAATCAACCGGTAAGTACTTTTCCATTAACCTTTGTACCCTGGGGCTATGAATGCTTATGATAGATTTATGTTGACCCCCAATTCAACTTACAATATATTGCCCGAATAAAAGGAGGTTGGTAAGCTTCTATCCATACAATCAAATCGGGCGACATGTTATGATCTCCGTCAACAGACTCCTTGAAAGGCGGCATATCGAGATCCATGAGTGACATACAATACTGTCTGATACTTGAAGAATTGGATAAGGACGTTAGGCTTCAAAAGCCAGTCAGTTTTCTCGCGGAAAACACCTCAGTGTCAAAAGAGGAGATCCAGGTCCTGCTGGCCAATCCACCCCGTATACTCCATTATTTCCCAAATCAAAACCAGGCGAAAAAGATCCAAGCAAGGCTCATGGATCTGGGGTGCCACACTAGGATAGAGCAGGTCATTACCGGATCTGCTTACCCGTTTCCTATTTTTGATCGGCATTACCGGCTCATGAAGAGGGAATTGGGAAAGGCGATCAGGGCAAAGGTTGGCCTTATCCTTTTTTTGGTGCAATTAGAGGCCGAGGAGGCTGGGGAAGCGCTTCCATCCATGCTTGGGCCTTTTTCAGAAGGGATTTCTGATTATTTCAGGGGGAGCGATACGGTTATTGGCATTGATGACATCCGCTTTATTGTGATCGGCCTTTCTACAGGCAGGGAAGGAGCTGATTACATTAAGGAAAAAATCATCGCTGTTATTAATGAACATTTGGCCGGTGTCAGGGTCAGCATGGGATATGCGCTCTATCCCGACGAAGGCAGAAGCCTGCCCAAGCTATTGCTGGCAGCAGCCTCAAACAGGGAAAGTGGTTCTTTAGTTGAACAACCTGATATTACGGGCGATATACCCTATGTGTTTTCGAGGGCCGGGGGCACTCTTACACCTATTCAGGTCTGCTTCACTGAGGCACGGGGCAAGATATTTAAGAGGCTTCTGAACATGGATCCTCAGAGCCTTTTGTTGGGTCTGAGTCAGCTTTCCAAGGACAAGCAGAGGGAATTTTTGGCAAGACTTCCTTTTGATTCTCCGCTTGTGCTGATCTTAAAAGAGGCTATAGATTCCCAAACTCAGCCGGTTTCAGACAGCGCTTTGCAAGAAGAACTTGAGACAATAGTATATTATATGGAGCTTGAAGAGGGGCTTAATGAGCGAAAAAAGAATCAGGATGAGATACTTTCCGTCTTAAACAGGTTGGAGTCTCTGCCCACTTTGCCATCTATAGCCTCTCGTCTATTGATGATTGCTTCCGACCCTGATTCGTCCGCCGGTGATCTTACGGAGGTGATCATGAATGATCCATCTCTGACCTCCAGGATTCTAAAAATTATCAACTCGGCATATTACGGCTTTGCCCAGAAGATAGGGACTGTGAAGCAGGCGGTGATGCTGCTGGGTACAAGAGAAATTATCGCCCTTGCCTTTGGCATTTCAACTGTAAAGCTCTTCGAACCTGCACATCTCAAAGGCATATATTCTCCAAAGGCATTGTGGCGTCATTCAATGTGCACAGGGCTTATAGCGGAAAATTTGTGTAAGGCATTTCCTGAATACCGAAAGCTCGGAGTCTTCACGGCAGGGCTGCTTCATGATTTTGGAAAGATACTTATTGTTGAAAAATTTCCTGAGCTTTACGGCCAGGTGCATGTTGAGGCCAGGAAATATGACCTTCCCCTATATGATTTGGAAGAGGAAAAGTTCGGCATAAATCACGCAATAATAGGAGAAGTATTATCTTCAAACTGGAAGTTGCCTGAGGCGTTGGTCCACGGGATAGCCTTTCATCACCAACCCTTTTCAGCTTCCAGTCATTCACAATTCGCTGCTATTATTGGGCTTGCAGACTATTTGTATCATGAAGCAATTTTCCACGGAGAACTCTCTGATGATTTTTCGGGCTTTCCATGTGAACTTTCTTCATGTCATTGGACTTTTCTGAGTCAGTTGTTTCCCGATTTTGATAATGATAAACTAAAGATGATGATCGAAGAAGCGCTTGATATTATAAAACGCGGCCAAGAGTTGTTCGCCATTCTTGATTAACGCAGTTTCTAAGCTGGATTTCCTTTTTTTTCAATAGTTGAGCCATGAAAGACAAGGCAGTATATATAGTATCCACAGAAGAGACCTATCATTACGGACAGGTGGTTTATGAGGAAGGCAATTCCGGCGATTGGGTGTATGTTATACTGTCGGGACTTGTAGAGGTTTCCAAAAACATCGCGGGAAAAAAGTATATTATCGAGATACTCCAATCAGGGGATGTATTTGGAGTTATCGAATATGTAGGAAGGATGAAAAGAACCACCACTGTGCGGGCTATAGGACTTACGACCCTGGGTCTGATTGATCGCGAGTTTTTGGATAGGGAATACAACCAACTTTCCGGTCAGTTAAGGGGCATATTTGAAACGATGGCCCGCAGGTCCAGAAAGATTTTAGACCGGTTTTCGGAATTCATTTTACGGACTGAACCCAGAAGCCAGAAGATACTTCCTTTATTTTTTTCCGACGGGCAGAAAAGTTATCGTGCTCATACCGTTGATGTAAGCGCCAGCGGGCTTTTCATTGTTACGGAACATCAAATGGACCCAGGGCAGGAAATACTGGTGAAGTTATCCCTTCCAGGCAAATCCTCATCCTTGCATATAAGCTGTAAGGTCGTTTGGAACAGTAATGGCGAGACTGATAAGCCTTCCAAACTCCCCGGAATGGGTGTAAAATTCAACAAGATCTCAAAAAAGGACTACCATATCCTAAGGGATTTTTTTTCAATTAAACAGCCTCCATCCTAAGACGGTCAATCATTTTTCAAAACCCTGTATCATAACCCGATATTTTTTTAAAAACCCGACCGGGTGATACGAAAGTTTCGCCTCCCTAAGTCCTTCCTCGTCAAGGTCCTGCTCCCTGTTAACAAATGTTATCTCCTTGCACGATTTATCGGAGACGACATAATTAAGGAACATATTGTGCCGCATCGCACATTTGTGTGGGTGCCCCCAATATGTTGTGGTCGGATTATTGTTTTTCTGACCGGAATGAGTT
>LT984854.1:2215481-2228372 GCA_900258555.1 uncultured Desulfobacterium sp.
TTGATCTCTATCCGAGAAGAAAACCAGCGGCATTCCAGGTCATCAATGCATGACCACAACATATTGGGGTCACCCACACAAATGTGCGATGCCCCCATATTGTTAATCGCCTGGTAAATTCCCTTATAGTCAGAATCACCTTTTTCAAAATGTATTAGGAGTGTATATTCATCAAGTTGTTCGCCGATGGTGTATGCGGCGATTTTGTCTCCGACCAGTATGGCCCCTCCCTTGAGTCTCATCAGTTCATTCCAGTGGTTCAGCACCCGCTGGATCGCCCTGTTTTCATATGAAAGGCTTTCAACCGACTGACAGTCACGCCAGACGCACCATGTTTGCTGCATATCCAATGTAAGATTGATGAGTTCCTCCTGTAGAGGAACGAATCTGTATTGATAATTTTTAATAAATTGATTGAGAAGATTTTTTTTCTTGTGAAAAAGATTCCCTCTTAATGCGGTTAGGTCATGGATGTCATAAATATAATCCCACTGACCCCTAGTCTCATCAATGACCAGGTGATTTCCAATGTTGTCCTTCCAAATGTCTAAGAGCAACTGAGGAACACGGATAAATGAAGTCTGATCCGAAAAACAGGCTTCTAAAAATGCCTTCCATCTTATATCATTCCACGGGCCCACGGGTGCCCAATAAAAATCTACAGGCAGAGTCTGCCTTATTAGTACAAGCAGATCTGTCCACGCCCATAAAAGACCGTAGTCTTCAGCCCATGACCACAGATTGACAAAGCTATAGTCCGAGGCCATTTGCGGACACATTGAAAGACGCCTAAGATATTCCTCTTGGCGATCAAGCCTGATAGGCTCAAATTGTAGTCGCATGTCCGTTACCTCAGATGACCAGGCAAAAGGATGCAGTTATCTAAAAAGCCGCAATTTATCTCAATAAGTTATCTATTCCTTGATCTTCTTCTTCCTGTTCTGTTCATATGCATCCCTTAGGGCTTCGTATAGATCAAGTGCATCATTTTTAAAACTTTCATATTCCCCGATATGGAGGGAGGTGTAATTAATTTCTTCAAATGCCTTGATACCAGTTTCAAGCAAATTGTCGTCTATGTAACTGAGCGGGTTTAAAAAAAAGTCAGGGACCATCCCTATTGCGTCGCGGACGTTCGATGGCCCAAACACGGGAAGGACCAGATGAAAGCCTCCTCCCAAACCGTAATGTCCCATGGTCTGTCCAAAATCCTCATCATATGCCTTAAGGCCCAACCAATTCTTTGCAGGGTCTGAGAAACCAAGGATGCCGATAGTCGTGTTTACTCCGAATCGGGCGCTTTCTATGCCGACTCTTTTTATTTTGAGCTGAAGGAGGTTGTTCACAAAACGGACCGGGAACATCAAATTCCTGAAACAGCGGTTTATTGCCAGTCGTCCTTTTTTTGGGATGATCCATGCAAGGCCCCTTGCGAGCGGTTTAAGCGCCCAAAAATACAGTTTATCGTTAACAACAGTCATGACCCTGTTATATCCGGAAAGGGGATCAAATACAGTGTCGACAGGCTGCTCTTCGAATTCTTCCTTAGGACTTATTTCGTTATCTGAAAGGTTGAATTGTTGCCCCTGGTCTGAAGATATATTGTAATTATCAGCTGAAGGTTCGGCGTGCAGCGAGACGGAACAAAAAAACAAAAAAAATAAGGAAGCGAGAATAGATACGGCTGTGCGACTCATCGTGTTACCCCCATGAAATTTATTTCAGCCCTTTTTACCACATATTTTTATACTAGGGAACCTCTAATTTGTGGACGTTTAACAGGAGTTGTTTTATAAAAGGCGCGGGTGAGAGTTGAAGAAGGTAAAATTTAAAGGTTTATTGTGGTCTTAAAGGGCTTAGAGTATGGAAAGTGATAATATATGCTCAAAGGCTGACAGAGCTATACAGATCAAAATTCCTCAACGGATCCTGGTTTTTCAGCAAAATGGCAGCGCCGAGAGCAAAATAGCAGGGATAAGGGAATTTGGTCAGGGACTCTTTGATATTGAGGTTATCTCCATTGATGAACCCCTTCCAGGGCTTATTGAGGATTCAAGGGCATATCTGCCCAAAGATTTCTCTGCCGATGTTGTACTCGATTTCCTGCGGCACCCCGACCTCTCATTGGATCTCGCCCGTTTGTGTCACAAAAAAAATATTCCAATAGTTGCATCAGGAAAGAAACACACCGACAAATGGGCATTTAAACCCCCTACCTGATGTGGGCTTTCAAGACAGGTCTGTCTTGGGACATACGGAGACATGTTCGGCTCTCCTGAATTTGATGTTGAGGAATCGGAAGGAAGGGTGATAGACATTAAGGTAATTAGGGGGGCGCCATGCGGAGCAACATGGAAGGCAGCAGAACGTCTTAAGGGTGTGCCTGTTGATGAGGCGCGAGTGCGCATGGGCCTTGAGACGCAGTTTTTTTGTAGCGCCAACCCCGCTGGTTGGGATCCGATCTATGGAAAAAGCCCGGTTCACTTTGCCGGACATATCCATTCCCAGGCCCTTGGCAGGGCCTTAGACAGTCTAAAGGATAATAGAAAAGACCGTTAATGGAAAAGCATCATATAGAGAAAATTGCTGATGAATTGAAAGTTCAGCACTGGCAGGTTGAGGCAACTGCATTGCTATTAGTTGAAGGCGCGACAGTCCCTTTTATCGCCAGGTACAGAAAAGAGGCGACAGGTTCCCTTGATGAAGTAGCTATAGCAGATATCCGCGACCGGATGTCTCAGCTTGAGGAGCTTGATAAACGCCGAGAGGCGATATTCAAGTCCCTTACCGAGCAGGGAAAGCTGACTGACGATTTAATGGAAAAAATCCTGCACGCTGAGACACTGTCAGTTTTAGAAGACATATATCTGCCATTTCGGCCAAAGAGGCGCACAAGGGCAACCATTGCCAGGGAAAAGGGTCTGGAACCATTGGCCGAGAAAATCTTTTTCCAGGCTAGCGACACGGACCCTGAATCAGAGGCCGCCTCTTTTGTTGATCCTGAAACGGGCGTTTTATCATCGGCAGAGGCCTTGTCCGGCGCCAGGGACATCATTGCCGAATGGATAACTGAGGATCAGGGTGCGCGTGCCGCGATGCGAACATATTTTTCAGAGAAAGGGGTTTTCACAACAAAAGTGGTTTCAGGTAAAGAGTCAGATGGTGCAAAATATAGGGATTACTTTGACTGGCTGGAACCGGTCGCAACTGCGCCTTCTCATCGTATCCTGGCAATGCGAAGGGGCGAAAAGGAAGGTTTTTTGGACCTAAGTGTTGCTCCGCCGGACCTGGATCAGGCCTGCGCCATGCTGGGGTCACTGTTTGTCAAGGCCGACTCACCTGCGTCTGTCCAAGTAAAAATGGCAGTGGAGGATTGCTATAAGAGGCTCCTTTCACATTCAATGGAGACAGAGATACGGCTGGAGTCAAAAAAGCGGGCAGATGAGGAGGCTATTCGAATCTTTGGCGGTAACGTGAGGCAACTACTGATGTCGCCGCCAATGGGGCAAAAAAGGGTCATGGCCATTGACCCTGGATTCCGAACCGGATGTAAGCTTGTATGTCTTAATCCACAAGGAAAGCTTTTATATACTGATACTGTCTATCCCACTCTTTCCGATAAGGCCAGGGATGCAGCCGCTGAAAAGGTAAGTGACCTTTGCGCCAGGTTCAACATTGAGGCCATTGCCATTGGAAACGGTACCGGAGGAAGAGAGACAAAGGCTTTTATAGAAGGGTTAGGGCTTTCTGAAAAAATCATGCTGGTAATGGTCAATGAAAGTGGGGCCTCTGTCTATTCGGCCTCTGAAGCAGGTCGGGAGGAATTTCCTGATCATGACGTCACAGTCCGCGGTGCGGTTTCTATCGGCAGGAGACTGATGGACCCTCTGGCGGAACTGGTCAAAATTGATCCTAAATCCATAGGTGTCGGGCAATATCAGCATGATGTAGATCAAAAGGCGCTCAGTATGAGGCTCGACGATATCGTTGTAAGCTGCGTCAATGCCGTTGGTGTAGAGGTAAATACTGCAAGCAAACAATTGCTGACCTATGTATCAGGTCTAGGTCCGCAACTGGCCCAAAACATCGTCAGATACAGGGATGAACATGGCCCCTTTACATCGAGACATGCGCTTAAACATGTGCCGCGCTTGGGCGAGAAGGCCTTTGAACAGGCAGCGGGCTTTCTGCGTATTATCTCCGGGGAAAACCCCTTGGACGCAAGCGCAGTGCACCCGGAATCCTACCCCATTGTTGAGGCAATGGCGAGAGACATCAGCTGTAATGTTGAAGAGCTTATGCATGACGGGGAAGTGAGAAAAAAGATAAAATTAGAAAATTATATTACCGACAATGTCGGCCTGCCAACCCTGAACGACATAATGGAAGAGTTGGTGAAACCTGGCCGTGATCCGCGCCGCGAGTTTGAGAGTGTCTCCTTTGCCGAGGGAGTTACAGAAATATGTGATCTCAAAACCGGCATGGAACTTACAGGGATAGTAACAAATATCACTGCATTCGGCGTTTTTGTGGATGTGGGGGTCCATCAGGATGGTCTGGTTCATATCAGCAAAATGGCGAACCATTTTGTAAAAGACCCCAATGACATAGTCAAGGTCCAGCAAAAGGTCAAAGTTAGGGTAGTGGATGTGGATCTTGAAAGGAACAGGGTATCCCTTTCAATGATCGGTATGGACGATGAAGTAAAAAGGACAACAAGACCTGTCGAAAGGCCGAAGTCTGGATCAAAGGAGGTTTCAAAATGGAACAGCCCCAAAAAGGGTCTATTTAACAATCCATTTTCTCAGATCTTCAACAAGGGCCGCTGAGTCTCTAAAATGCCCCAAGCTGACATGGCTTTATTTTTATTTTCAGGGCCTCACAGACAGAGGCGATTTCAATCCTATCTTTCTTGAATTCTTCCGCCAAGTCCCAGATAGATTTGCAGGAAAGACGGTTGCCTGTCATCCTATGTCGCAGTTGGCTTTCCATTCCTTGGGCTATTGATTCCGCAGGACTTATGATTTTTTTTTCAGGCTGATACCCGAAAAGCCCAAGTTGACATTTAGTGATACGCACATCTAGAAAGTCCAGAGTAACCCCCACTAACTCCGGCGGTTTTTGTAAATCTACAGCTACCTTGTGGGCCGCCTCGCATGATATCTGCTTATTTGAAATATATTTTTTTAAAGCCTCTGCCGTTTCAGTATCAATTTTGAGATCGGGAGGATGTTTTTTTGAAAAGTGACTATTGTCCTTGCGAATCATGGTTTGTCAATCTCCATTAATAATATCCTGATAATTAGGGGTTGTAATTCCAAATTCCTTCATATTGTTATAAACGCCTGGTCTGATGATTTGCTATATAATCAAGACAGTGTTTGTATTGTATTACTGATGCACGTTTCTATCTTTTTTAACAGTACACTGGGATTGACAGGTTTTGAGATATAATCATCCATTCCAGCTTCGAAGCATCTCTCCCTAACGCCATCCATGGCATCCGCCGTCATGGCGATTATTGGTATGTGTCTGATCTTTTGAGGGTCGGCATCAGGTCTCTCCTTGGCCCTGATTTGGCGGGTCGCCTCATAGCCGTCCATCTCAGGCATTTGACAATCCATTAATACAAGATCATAGGCTGTATTTTCCAACGCGTGTATAGCTTCCAGACCGTTACCCACAGCATCAGCGGTGAAACCCAGCTTTTTTAATATTCCAAGAGCCACTTTCTGGTTTGTAATATTGTCTTCAGCAAGAAGTATGCGCGTATTTCTTTGTCTTTCCTCAATGATGGAATACTTGGTGACGATGGGTTGTTCTCTTTGAGGCAGCCGGGACTTGTCGAGGACGGTCAGAAGACAATCATACAATATTGACTGCTTGACAGGCTTTGAAAGATAAGCGGCAAAGCCAATGGCCTTTGCCCTGCGGGCGTCTCCACGCCCGCCAAGACTCGTCATCATTATCAGAGAGGTATCTTTAATGCCAGGGTCATCTTTTATCATTTCCCCCAGCATTTCACCACTCATGCCTGGCATGGCCTTATCAAGAATGGCAATGTGGAAAGGATCATTTTGAATTGATGCGGTTTTTAGCTTTTCAAAGGCGATCTCCGCATTGGATGCCTCATCGTGTCTACAATGCCACGAATCCAACATCACAGAAAGCCATTTCCTATTGGTCATATTATCGTCAACAATAAGGATTCGGATTCTCTTAAGATCAGGGGTAAAAAGCCCGCTCGGCTTTTTAATATTATCATACTTGTCCTTTTGTTTTTTCAGGACAGCTGTGAACCAGAATACTGACCCCTTGGCCTCTGTGCTCTTAAAGCCGATTTCCCCCGACATCATGTTGGTCAGATGTTTTGCAATTGCAAGTCCCAGTCCTGTACCACCAAATCTACGGGTGGTGGATGCATCCGCCTGGGTAAATGCATTGAAAAGGGAGCCCTGGCGGTCATGCGGGATGCCAACTCCGGTATCACTGACTTCTACCTTGATTTTGATATACTCTTCCTCTTCGGTCACAAGGTAGACATGCACCGTCACCTCTCCAAAAGAGGTAAACTTAATTGCATTTCCGACCAGATTTATTACTATCTGCCGCAGTCTGCCCGGGTCGCCGTTTAAGAGCGAAGGTATTTCAGGCTCAATGATACATACGAATTCAAGTCCCTTTTCCTGTGCCCGGATAGACAAGAGATCCGCCGCGTCTTCAAGGGCTGTGCGCAGGTTGAAATCAATAGGGTCTAGAGTCAGTTTTTTGGCCTCAATTTTTGAAAAGTCTAAGATGTCGTTGATGATTTCCATTAAAGATTCAGCGCTGCCCATTATCAGGCCAACATATTCACATTGCTCCTCGGCCAGTGTCGAATTCAGTAACAGTCCCGCCATACCCATGATTCCATTCATGGGTGTGCGAATCTCGTGGCTCATATTCGCCAGAAATTCGCTCTTGGCCCTATTTGCCGATTCAGCAGACTCCTTTGCCTGCTGAAGCTCTTTCTCCTTTGTCAACAATGACTCCTCGGCCTTTTTGCGCTTCGCAATCTCCTCTTCCAGTTCATTGACCCTCTGTTCCAGCTCTTTTGTCCTTTGCTCTACCTTTGCCTCCAGTTCAAGATTTTGTTTTTGAACAAGGTTGTGAAATTCAATGCTTTCAAGGGCATTGGCGGTGTTTAAAAGGACAATGGAAAGCAACGAACTGGATGTTTCAGGAATCTTACGTTGTGGCCCGATAAGTCCCACAAACATGCCTTTGAGTTGAGAATGCGTTGAAAGGGGATGAAATAGGAATTGTCTCGATCCATCCTCTGAATCAATTAGTACCCCCCTTTTTTCACGAATGGCCCACCCGAAAAATCCCTTATCCACCATGAAGTCAACGTGTAGACTGATCAGTTCCCTGGCGTGCAAGGGGCTGCATACCCTTAAGAAAAACTCTGAGGTATCCTTATCTATAAGAAATAATGCACTCGCTTCAAATTGAATAAGACCGTTAATCCTCTGCTGCGCCTCTATCAGGACTTCATCCGTACTGCTTAGTCTGGTGACATCCTGCTGAAAGTCGCTTACAGACAGGACTGTTTCCAGGGAGTTTTGGACATAACGTCTGTTTTCCTCAAGATAATCAATTCGGGCAAGAAGCCTTTCAAGATCAGCAGAATTCAGCATCTCAATCCCTATTATTGTTTAAGGAAACTATCAAAGGCTGAAAGCTGATTGACGGCCTGTCTGATTACAACATCAAAACAGCTCGTGGAAATCCCAAGATTGTTCCATGCAATGGAGTCCAGAGGAGGAACCAGACGTTCACCGCTGCTGCCTAATCCCAAGGCATTTGTTATTATATCCGCCAGATGTACTATCCCGGCATGGGTTGGACTGGGAGCGGAGGAAGGGTTATGGTGAAATGATATGTTACTTTCAAGATTGAACGGGAGCTTCCATTTTTTCAGCAACATCATGCCAATGTCAGTGTGGCTGCACCCCAGACAATCGCCCTCTTCCTGGTATAGTAGTTTTCCGGATTTAAATGAGCGGTTCAGCAGGAGGCCTGCATGATCGGGGAAATACTTGTAGATTATCGCCCTCCCAATATCATGGAGTAATCCTGAAACAAACAACTGTTCTGTCTGAGGCATATTCTTTTGTGCAGTCAATATCCTTGAAATAATACCGCAAGCAAAACCATGCCTCATGAAAGCAAACATGTTCATAAGCGTTTCAGGTATCCCTTCAAAAATGGTTATTACGCTGATTCCAAGCGCGAGGCTTCCGATCTCTCTTGTGCCTATTATGGTCACAGCCCTTGTAATGTTATCAATTTTTGATGGGAATCCATAAAAAGCTGAATTTACGATCTTTAATAGGACGGTTGCCAGGCTGGGGCTTTTCGAGACGATACGGGCTATATCATCGGCAGAGGCCATGGGATCTGCCATGATATCGTTTAATTCAAAGATAATTGAGGGAATTTCCGGTAGTTTTACGTCTTGTAGCATGATCTTTTTTTGTATATCGGGTTTAATAAGCCCTGGGGAACCGTTGAGTTCAATGCCCTGCGGTATGTTATTCTTGTGTGGCGATCCTTTCTCGCATCTGAATTGAACGGCCAAGCGGAACAGCTCTCTAGCAGCAGGATGATCGAGATCAACGTGCCTGAAGTCCTGCTTTACCTCTTCCCTAATCTTTTCAAGATGTTCCTGATCGGCAGCAGATTCCGTGTTTTCTTTAATGCCCTCTTCTTCCGCAATACTTACTTCCGTAATCCCCCACATCTTCAATATCCTGATGTGGCTGGAGTTCATTTGTAGGCTTTTTTTTAATAAAATGCGACCGTTAATATCTTTTACATCTTCAGATAATATCATATTATCTTTTATTTTGTCAGTATGTATTATAGGCATTTAATAAACTCAGTTATTAGATTATTTTTAATATCTTGAAAATCTGAATATCCGGTTAAGTCGCCTCCTTCAGTGCGACATCAATTGAAAGTTGTCCTCCACTGGTTGAGCATGGAATAGATATAATAGGGACGTCAGTAGGATAAGCCACCTTGTGTTTACCGATAATTACGGTAGGGACTGATACTGAGGTATTTCCTTTGGGGAAATCTCTTTTAGCGTCACCAGCCACCATGTTGGCTATTTCACCTATTGCGTCCGTACAATCGCTATTGATTTCCGCGACTTCCTCTCCAATGAGTGCAGATGCCAGTTGGACGGCTATGCCTTCAGACAGGCTTACAACCACACAGCCTGTTACTTCTCCAGAAATTCCAATGATCCCACTGACTTCATATGAAGGAGCCATGTCCTTTTTCAGCAAGGGCTTTCCCAGGTTAAACGGTATATTAATCATCGTGTCAAATAAGTTCCTTACAGCCTTTAAAAAAGGATTGATATATCTGACATCCATTTTAGTCCCTCCCTATTTGTTACCTATAAGGTGGTCGAATTTCGGAGTAAGTTTTTGGATCTTTCAATATTCCTAATCGGCCTCCTTAATTTTATCTTTAGAATTAATTTGGATATTTAATTTGTTAATATTATTAAAAATATATTTCATGGGGAGCGGGCACGTCTCCCCTGTCTCCGGTATGCCGTTAGATTGTATTTGTCTTAGGATTGTTTCAATCTGGCTCTCAGGAACATTGTTCGCTATCATTGAATAATAGAAAATCCTCTCAATTTCTCTATTGCGTTGTTCCTTAATCCCTTTCAGGTATGATTTAATGTATTCACTGTCCGGAGGTGGCAGAAAATGAAATCCGAAATATTCCTGTGAATGTGATTTATTAGATGCAACGAAATCAAGCCGTTCCTCGACAAGGTCAGCAAGTTTGTCGCCGTCGGGCATATCAAACGGATAATTACCAATCGCTGACGCCACAAAACTAATAACCCATTCTGTAAGGCGATTATCGTCCTTTTCCAACAAAAGCACGAACAGCCTTTGTACTTCTGGAATAGGGTGCTTACTGTTTTCAATAAGAAGGGAGGCAAAAATCAGGATCATCTGATCAATTCTTGGATCTTCATTTCTCTTTTTTATCAATGACTCTAACAAGTAATCAATGTGGGGGATATTGCCTTGGAAGTCGCTAATCTCATTATAAACATACAGCAGCTTATGGTAATCTATCTTATTTCCTGCTCCGTCAAGAATGCTTAGGATATCTTGGTATATTTCATCCCCTTTGTCTTTATAAGAGGCCTCTGAAGACGAATCCCCCATGAGATGGCAACCAGGGATTGTACAAAAGACAATAAGGATCAGTATTGCGAAGATAAAAAGATTCAACGAGTTGAACCTTATGCCTTTATTGCTTTTTTCTAATGACATACGTCAGTTATATCGTAAACCATTACCCTTTTAAAGGAGAAATTTCAGGAAAAGCTCTGTTAAATACCCCTGGGGCTATTTAGAGTGATTACTTGCTCGGTGGATATGTATCCATGCAAGCCAAAAGGCCCCTGTAAGTATTATCACACCTCCAACAATATCTTTAAAAGTTGGTAGAGAGTTGAGAAATACATAGGCCAGCGGCAGCACAAGTAAGGGTTGTATGGTGAGGACCAAGCTGGATTGCGACAGTGCCCAGTAGCGATAAGAACGGAAGGTTAGAAGAAAGCTTGCGCATGGTCCCAGAAATGCCCCTGCAAGGGTTACAGCCCAATACCTGGCTTCAACGTCAAAATCGGCCCTTCCAGATACAAACGCCCAGATGGCGGTAATAACCGCTCCGATACCGACTCTGTATGCAACCAATATATTTGGGTGGACCTTATCTGTCTGTGTCTTAGCGATCAGGAGCTGAATAGCACCAACAACGGCCGCAAGTAATGTCAGTATTACGCCTTTTCCAACCAGTTGCCATCTGCCGCAGACACTTATGAAGCTGCCCAGGAGCATAATTATCATTGAAACAACTTCATATCTGGATAGTTTCTCTTTTAAGAACAATACACCGGAAAGAATTGCAAGTACCGGAAAAAAACGCCAGATGAGAGACGACAAGACCGGATTAAGACATGCCAGACCAGACCAGCTCAGCACCATGCAGACGCCGGTTGACACCCCAAGGCCAAGCATCGCTTTTATACTCTTTTTGGGGTATATCTGATCCCTACTGGCCCTTATTGCCAATGCAATTATCGAGGCATAAACAGCAGCAGCCGTTGTCCACACAAAACTGAATGTTTCAGGATTAAACCCCTTCAGCCCATACTTGGCGGTAATATAATTGGTAGACAAGAGGGTTACTCCACCAATAGAATAAAGGAATCCGCTCCGTGGTCTAAAATTGGTGTTGGGCATATTTTTTAGCAATTCAGTAGCACAAAGAGATTAACCTATGAATAATAATATGGTGACTGACAACTTGGATCAATTTCTCGATGTGGTTGATGAATCCGACATGGTGATCGGTTCGGCCACACGAAGAGAGTGCAACAGTAATCCAAATCTAATTCACCGTGCAGCATATGCCCTGATATTCAGCTCCGATGGAAGATTGTTTTTACACAAGCGGTCGAATACCAAGGACACATGTCCAAGTTTGTGGTCAATATCAGTTGCAGGGCATGTAGATCAAGGGGAAACATATGAACAGACGATTAGAAGGGAGATAATAGAGGAAATCGGGATAGACCTTAAGGTTGAATATCTTGAAAAGTACTTGCTAAGGCACATTAATGAAAGTGAATTTTCTGCCGTATTCAGGGCTTATTCTGACGGACCTTTCAAGCTAAATAAAAAAGAGATAGAAAAAGGGGGTTTTTTCCGTCTGGATGTGATCAGGAAAAAGATGTGGGGGATTCTTACCCCATTTTCCCAAATGGTTCTCACGAATCTTACCGTAAGAGGTCTGATCTGAACAGGCGAGTATCGTATTGGCTGTCTTAAAAAGTTAACGGCTGATATCTCAGCCGTTTTTTTAAAGTTATTCACTAAAGTTACCTGGCGGACTGCCGATACTATGTATAACTAATTATATTCCCTAAGCTTTTCTTCTTTTAAAATCCCCTGAATCTCCACCCCCCTACAGATATTCAGGGGATTATTTTTCCCTTGTGTGTCCGGTAAGTATCTGGAAATAAGAAACCCGCAGGTAAAAAACCTGCGGGTTTCTTTTAGTTGATTTCCACCATTAAAAGCACAACATGGACAGCTTGGTTAGGCTATTAGTTGACAACGCTCCAACAACACTGGCGCGCTTCCAGGGCCTTTTCACGGTCAGATGTTAATTGAATTTCAATTCGACAGACATTGAAAATCATATTTACCCAGGAAGCTCGCCTTAAGCACCGCACCGGTCTAAAAACAGACCTAAGGGTTTTTATCCACTCAATCGGTCCGTTATTTTGGTGGTGAGGCCGGTCGGCGCTCACTGTCGTTTATAATTGAAATTAATCAGCCACAAAAAAACGTCAAGGGAGACCTAAAATATTCACCATATTTATGAGGGAAAGGGTACCGTTATTTGTCCGCTGAATTTATTGTTTGTTCCGGCAAAGGGGCATACTTACCCTCTGCTATACAATAAGGGATATTAATTAGGTACATTCCGATGTCACCACGTTCGGTAAGTCGCCATAAACGGCCTGTCTTGGTGTCGAGCATAAACTGGTCCTTACCGGAATCGGAGATCTGACCAAATACAAACCGGCCCCCTGGAGATGACAGAACTTGTTTTTTGGATTCCTGCCGGCCTTCGGAGGATAAGATTCCAAGAGGTTGAGCGTAAGCAACAAATGAGGTTGATAATACCAAAAAAAAGATTTTGGGGCATCGCACATTTGTGTGGGTGACCCCAATATGTTGTGGTCATGCATTGATGACCTGGAATGCCGCTGGTTTTCTTCTCGGATAGAGATCA
>LT984854.1:2229502-2246946 GCA_900258555.1 uncultured Desulfobacterium sp.
AAAGATGTATCTTTCATAGTAGCTCTCGACTAATCAGTAGTTTCAAGGCGATGACGCCGGAGGCCGACTCCGAGATGGCCGAGGGNCTCTCCGTCAGCCCCAGGCGTCATCGCCTTGAAACTACGCTAACTCATTCCGGTCAGAAAAACAATAATCCGACCACAACATATTGGGGGCACCCACACAAATGTGCGATGCGGCAAGATTTTAAATAATATACTGATGATCCTGATGCGTATGATCATTTTGCAATCCTTTCAAAAGTTGTTATTGATTATAAGACATTAATATGATTTCCCATGTCAAGCAATTTGACTGATATTTAGGACCCAATATTAAATTGCTTTTCTCATAAATTGTAATGAATAATAAAAGGTGCCACCAATTCATAAAGCAAGCGGGCTAGGTATATGAAAAAAATACTTGTTGTTGACAACCACCCCGTCGTGTTGAAGTTTATGTCCAATCTCCTTGGAAAACATGGTCATCATGTCCTGACTGCCCACGACGGTCTTTCCGCTTTGGATCTTTTAAGGACATTCACTCCCGATGTGATCTTTGTTGATCTGGTAATGCCGAATATATCCGGAGAAAAACTCTGCAGGATTATTCGAAGCATGCCTGAAATGAAAGACGTCTTTGTTGTAATACTTTCTGGTATAGCTGCAGAGCAAGACCTGGATTTTGCCATGTTGGGTGTAAATGCCTGTATTGCCAAGGGGCCGTTTGACAAGCTGGGGCGCCATGTCCTTCATATTCTCCAAAGGGCTGAACTTGATGGCCCTGGTGTTTGGACGGATCAGGTGATCGGCCTGGAAGATATTGCCAAAAGGGAGGTAACTAAGGAGTTGATATCATCCAGGATGCACCTGGAGAGCATTTTGAATAACATGTCAGAAGGCATTCTTGAGCTTAATTCTGAGACGAGGATAGTATATGCAAATCCTTCTGCGATTTCATTAATCGGAGTTCCAGAGGAGTCATTAATATCTTCCGCATTCACTGATCTATTCGATGAAGAACATCAGCGTGTCATTAAGGAGTTGTTGGTTGAAACAGGTAATCAACCTCTGACAATTGGAGAGGATTCTCCTGTTTTTATTAATAGCAAGCAGGTTGTATTAAATATTTTGAAGGCCAGAGACAATGTTCAGGGGATTTATATTGTTCTAATCAACGATATTAGTGAACGAAAGAAACTCGAGACCCAGATCCGGCAGGCCCAGATGATGGAGTCAATTGCAACCCTGGCCGGTGGAATTGCACATCAATTCAACAATGCCCTATCGGTTATTATTGGAAATATTGAACTCTTAAAAATCGATTTGACAGACGATGATCGCGGCACAGAATTTCTTGATCCCATAAAGAATGCCGCATACCGTATGTCAGCGCTTACCAGCCAGTTGTTGGCCTATGCCAGGGGAGGAAAATATAATCCCAAGATCATCTCATTGGGTAAATTCATTGAGAATACTCTGCCATTAATACAACATTCTCTCGGGCATTCCGTATTTGTTGAAAAAAATTTGCCTCCTTCTGCCCTGAATGTTGAGGCTGATATAACCCAATTACAGATGGTTCTTTCATCTGTTTTGAACAATGCCGCTGAGGCTATTGAAGGGCAAGGTCACGTAAGACTAACAGTTTCAGAATATAATATCCAAGATGGCCATCCCCATCTCTTGCCGGGTTTGTATGCCTGTATAAGCGTTGAAGATGACGGAAAAGGAATGGATGAGGAGACAAGGGTGAGGATATTTGAGCCGTTTTTTACAACATATTTTCAGGGAAGGGGCCTTGGCATGGCCGCTGTCTATGGAATTATCAAAAACCATAATGGCTGGGTTTCGGTGGACTCTGAACCGGGCAAGGGTACAACGGTCTTGATATATTTGCCGGCATTTAAAGATGTGGAAATCAAAAAGGAGGAGGAGAAAATCAGGCTGGAAAAGGGATCAGGCACTATTCTCTTGATAGAGGACGAAGACTTGGTCCTTGATGTCTGCGGGGCAATGCTAAAGAATCTCAATTACTTCGTGTTGGAGGCAAAGACAGGGGCCGAAGCGATCAGCATAGCAAAATCTTTTGAAGGAGAAATTGATCTGGCCCTTCTGGACATAGACTTGCCGGATATGGACGGCGGCAGTTTGTACCCCTTTCTGAAAGAGGCGAGAAAGAATCTCAAGGTAATCGTATGCAGCGGTTATAACTTGGATGGCCCTGTTCAGGAAATAATCGAAGCAGGCGCCCAGGGCTTTATACAAAAACCATTTAATTTCGGAGCGCTGTCAAAAAAATTAAAGGAAATTTTGGGGACAGATAAAAAACCGGCATCTCACTCCGCGTCTTGATTTTATCAGTGATTAGTTGCAGCACCGTTCCTTAATTTGGCAAGTTCTTCCTCCACTATCTTGATATTGGATTTCAGTTTCTCATTTAATGGAGAGGAAGGATAATTAATGATCAATGAGTTAAGGATACTATGCACGTCCATAAGATATTTCTCTTTTTTGACAGGATCCTGTGTTTCCTTTGCTGTCAGGAAGAGCTTGGCTGCCTTGTTTCTTTCCCTGTCAATCAATTTTTCAACTGCAAATTGCTTTAGTTCTTGTACCTCCCTGTTCGCCTCCTGATCTGATTCAGGCGGCTCAAGCTTTGAAATAGCCTCCTCATACCTATCTTCCTCCATGAGCCTGCGGGCCTGTTCAGTGTCTTTTTTAATAGAAATTCTGGACAACTTCTCCTCCAGATAATTCTCTTCAGCAAATTCAACCTTGCCAAGGGCCTGGCGCAGCACCTCCGCTTCACGTGGGGACAAGTCTTTGCCGCTATATGAAATGAGCAGGTCTCTGGCCTCACTGAACATGTTCTTTTCAAGCAACTTTTCCACTTCTTCGAGTACTTCATCAACCGATTTTACTTCTTCTCCGGTTGCCTCAGTGGAAATTTGGTTTTCTTCCTTTTGAAGTGTTTCTGTCACATCCTGAGGATGATTTTCACTCGCCGGTGCTGTCCCCTCTGGCCGATTCACATCAGTAATCGGTTGAGCTTCCGCTTGCCTTTCCAATTCGGCAATCTTATTGCTGAGTGTCTTAACAGCGATTTGTTGTTCATCCAATGTATCTGCAAGCTTTTCATAAACTGCTGTCGCCTTTTCCTTGTTCATCTGCTGGAGATAAGATTCTGCTATTTTTATTCTTAGATAAACAAGGTCAGGTCCGGTTTCAAACTGACGGGCGGTTTCTTCTCCCACTGCTATAGCCTCATCTGTCATCTGGGTGTTTGCCAGAGAAACGGCATATAAAATTCCAATCCCCGGGGTAATGGCATCTGGTCCGAAAAAATGTTTCAATTCTTTACATAAACTAACCACCTCATTGTAATCACCTGACAAATAGGCATCTAGGATATCATGTCGTTTGATGGAAAAAAGCGCCATTGGCTTTGAAAAATCTTGATCCTTTTTTTGTATCCCGGAAAAGTATTTTTCATCCACAGTCGCAAGGACATAAAATAGATCTTGTAAAACTCCGGAGTCATGTGCGGCGCTTGCAGTGGACAATTTCTTCAGTTCTGTATATGTATTCAACAATTGACGTGCAATTTTTTTATCCTCTTCGGAAATCCCATCCTGTTTTAATATGCCATTTAAAAATCGTACCTTATCTTCAATAGCCTTTGAAGCAATTAAGGGCGTTGTCTTTGTTTGGCCTGCATCTGGAACCAAGGGACGGATTTCCGGTGCATGAACACAGGCAATTGCAGGTATCATAAGTAGGGTCAAAAGGCATATTATTGTTTTTTTCATTTTATTGCTCCAGATAAAGGCTCAAAATGCCTTTTCAATATCAGCTTGCCATCCTGATTTACAGCATCAACCATTAGATCAGGAGACAGTTCTCCTTCCTCGGTCTGCTCCGGCAGCCCGGAGAAAGGTGAGACCGTCGCGGCCAGAAATTGATTGTTGTCAGAGAATAGACCAGAATAGGGTTCAAAAGCAAGGTCTGCCGGACTAATATATTTTTTATAACCTTGGTTATTCACAATTGCGTTTGCAGTATCTGTCCAGAGGGGGAGTGCACCGGTCGCCCCATATATAGACCAATTTTTTGACTTCATAGGCCGGTTGTCATCAAAGCCCACATAACCGGCAATGACGTAGCCTTCCATTAGGTCAAGCTTACCTGTCTTTTGGTTTGGACCTGGTATAAAACCCACGAAACTTGAATTCCTATATCGGTTGGACGTACCTGTCTTTCCAAAAGTCGGGATGGGGATGCCGGATATGTTCACTGAATTTTTTGCCCTTTGGCCGGTCCCTTCCTCCATGACCTTTCTTAATATCTCAGTCACCTGGCCTGAGACAGTATCTCCCAAAATTTTAACTGGCCTTGGTTCATATTCCCACAAGACTTCACCCTCACGGTCAACTATTTTGGTGATTATTGGTGCCATTGAAAGGTCAGATCCAGGACTGATTGGATATACTTGGCCTGTCATAATTGCCTGGTATGCCAGGGCCGCGTCCTTAAGACTTATGGAGCCTGAACCAAGGGCAAGAGACAGAACAGGATCCAATGGAGTTGATATGCCTATATGCCTTGACATATGAACCAGATACAAAAGATTAACAAGCGTCCTGAAGTCGCGAACCCAATATAGCCCGTTTGGATCATAGCGCTTATATGTGAGCATTGACCTCAAATTTTCGCTGGTCTTTTTCTGGAGTATGTCCAACACCTCAGACGGGAATAGGCCATCAACCCAAACTTCATCGCTTTTGAACATCGCCTCCCTGCTAATTGCCCATTCCGCAGTAACAGGTACAAGGGCAGGAGGGTACAGGGCAGTGGGATCATTCGTGTATATGATCCTTTCCTGTCCCTGTTCGGATATTGTTCTATAAAAACGGCTGAATGGCTGCAATAGCCCTTCATCTCCATCAAAGCCGGATCCATCGTATCTGATCCTGTCGAGTGAACCTATCAGTTCTACATAGTCAGCCTTCATCCTTGTATTGAGGTCGCAAAGCCTCTTAAAGCTGTATCTGGTTTGCAGATACTTTTTGTCTCCTTTTGGATCAGGTTGATTTGTATCCGCGTCATAATCAAGCCAGTTAAGCTCAGGCAGGATCTGATCATAATTTCCAAAAATTATATCCGGTTCAACATCTTCCTTGGATTTTTCAAATGCCGCGTCCGTCATTACCCTTGTATTGACAAAAATGCCGTATTTATCTCTTATCCTCTTTTTGTATTCCAGATAAGATTCATCTTCACCTCTATCGAGCCCTACCAATTGTGCTACCTTTTTAAATTCACCTCTGTTTAGTTGATCAGTAAGATGGTATAGTAACCAGACAGTGGCCAGGTTTTCAGATTTGGCGCCGGCCCATGCCATGGAGACAGTATCGCTTGTCGGTGTGTGATCCGGTCTCGGCTGATAATACTCGCCTTCAAATTTAAAGGTGTCCCTGACGTTTTTTAAGGGATCAAGGATGTTCCACTTGAGTTGTAGTGCAGAGGTGTATACTATAGGCTTAAATATCGAACCTAACTGACGTCTTGCGTCAACAGCCCTGTTGAAAAACCGGTCAAGGAATCCCCCTACCATTGCCTTTACCATCCCCTTATTAAGGACAATCATGCCCGCTTCAAGCTCTGGTATTTTTGAAAGACAAAGCCTGGTCGCGGTTTTCTCCGTCTGTATAAACTGGACAGGGACAATATCCCCCTCTTTAAAATTAGCCAAAAAAGAACGGAGGGATGTCTTATCCACTCCGGCCCATTTCCCATTCTTCCACTTCAACCACGCCTCGGCCATGGGCTTGAGCCCTTCCTCCTCTACAATCCCTTTTTCAACTTCGTTCCATTGTACGTTTATCTGACATAGGTTTTTGTCACAACTGATTTTGGTAATCTTTGCCAGAAAGGGCAGGCCGGCTCCTGATCCCGTTGAGTCCGATTTGAACAGGTCCCAATATTTTTCCGGGACTTCGGTTACGCTGTAACCGCTTAGCCTGGCATCCATCAACGGGAGATGCGTTCTGAGGCTTGCCAGGGCCGCTTCCTGAATTTCCTTGTTTATTGAAGTGTATACGCTTATCCCGGATGATTCCGCATTTTCTATGCCCTGTTCCCTTAAGATGGTGCGAAAATAATCAGACTCCAGTTGATCGCGAATGTAATCCATAATCACATTGAGACGGTAAGAAATCCTGCCTTCCTTGAAAGGCACTTCCTTGTCTTTTGCCTCCTGATATTGTTCCTTTGTAATGAAATTGAGATCGAGCATCTTTGTTAGTACATAGTCCTTGCGCTCCTTGGCCATTTGTCTGGCCTTTTTTTGCTCCTCTTCATTTTTTTTGATGAAAGGATTGTAGCGATTTGGACCCTTAACAGATCCAGCGATAAAGGCTGCCTCAATCAGATCCAAGTTCCTCGCATCCTTGTCAAAAAAACACTGTGCGGCAATCCCGAGACCGTTTCCATATCCGGTTACAAAGAATTGGTTAGTATACATTTCAAGGATTTCTTCCTTGGTGTATTTTCTTTCAAGAAGGAAGGCCTGAAACAACTCTCTGAATTTGGCCATATAGGATCTTTTTTCTCTCTTAAATATATTTTTTGCCGCCTGCTGTGTTATTGTACTGCCGCCCTGAACCACTTTCCTGGACCTGATATTAGTAATGAAAGCCCTTATTATAGCCTTGATATCAACCCCGTTATGACGAAAATAATCTGCATCCTCGGCGGCAACAAGCGCCTTGATAAAAACCTTTGGAATCTCTTTGTAAGTAATATACTTGCAGTGAGTCTTGTCGAAAAAAACACCGATGGGTGTCTTTCCATCGTCATAATATACAGAGCTTTCAGAGGTAAATATGCGGTCAATGGCGCCTCGCTGTATCCTGATTGATGCGTCACGGGTTACACAATAAACCTCATAGCCTACATAGCAAACAGGTACAAGGAACAAAATACAGGCCGCTAAAATAATTATTTTCTTCTTCTTACTGGTCATGCTGAAAATCAACTTATCTACTTTTAGAAATCAAGGTAAGGTCATATCTCACCTGACAGCAGCCCCGCCCTTATGATCTCCTTTAGCTCCAGTCCCTTCATCTGTAATCCCTTCCGTCCATATTTCATGTTTGCTTCTATCAGATACCATTTTTCCTTTGATTTTATCAGGTCCAGACCAACATCATCAAACCTGCACCTGATGGCGGATTCCTGCGCTATTTTAATTCCTTCAACAGGTACGTCATCAAAACTGATTTCACCTCCCAGAGAAACATTGGTCTTAAAATTATCCGGCCTGCTGATACGCCAGTAGGCCAGAACCGGCTGATAGTTAATAAGCACCACACGAAGATCACGCTCATGGGGCAAAAATTCCTGTATATAAGCAACCCTGACGGTCCGCAGATATTGATCGAGTTCTTCCCTGTCCCTGATTAAATAAACCCCCCTTCCCCGCGCAGAGTTTCTGGCAAGTTTGGCGATAAAGGGGAATTCAAAATCCTCAAGGATGCCGGCGTGGTGAAGATGGTAATAGACCCTGGTGCGGGGATGAGGTATTCCCAACATATAGAAAAGGGTGGTCTGTTTGATCTTTTCATCTGCATACAGATGGGTTTCAAGGCTTGGAAATATCTTCTTTCCTATTGTAGTGAAAAACTGGGCATAATTAAGTGACGGGAAAAGGATTCGCTCTGCCCGCAAAATCAATTCCCGCTGTTGGGCCGTGTACTGCATGAAGTTGGGCTTGACCCCAAGGGTCAACACCTCCGGCACCCCCCTAAGCCTGCTTCCTAGTGCAATGAATCTGTGATCTTCCATAGCATTTTAATCGAGAATAAAATTCATTGCGACAGCCATTGCTTTACATAAAGGGATTTTTCCGTCGCCCGCTCCATGACCTCTTCGATATCAATAGTAAGCAGGTGTCTGGCCTCCATAACCAATTTGCCATTTATAATGGTATGGACTACGTCTCTTCCACTTGCCGAATACACAATATGCGAATAAGGATTATACATGGGCGTAAGGTGAGGTTTGTTTGTATCAACCACAATGACATCAGCCTTTTTTCCCGCCTCAAGCGACCCTGTCTTATGTCCAATGCCCAAAGCCTTTGCTCCTTCTATTGTAGCCATCCTGAGCACCGTGACAGCATCCATTACCGTTGGATCCATTGTCTGGATCTTCTGTAGCTTGGAGGCCATATCCATCTCAGTGAACATATCAAGATCATTGTTTGATGCGCAGCCATCTGTGCCAAGTCCCACAGTTATGCCTTTAGACAACATCTTATGGACTGGTGCAATGCCCGAAGCCAGTTTCATGTTGCTCTCGGGATTGTGGATAATTTTCACACCATATTCCGCCATTGTCGCCAGATCCGCCTCATCAATATGTACACAGTGATCAGCAATGAGACGGGGACCTAACAAGCCAAGCGATTTCATATGTTTAATGGGTTTCACCCCATACTTCTTTCTTATTTCCGCCAGTTCCTGCAAGGTCTCAGCCACATGAATGATCAGTGGCACATTGTATCTGGCGGCCATTTGATTTGCCGCCACAAGCAGCTCAGGGCTGCATGTGAAAAGTGAATGCGGCTCAACCGCTATGGAAACCAGCGGATGATTATGCCACTTATTTATTAATGATTCAGTGTACTTGAAACCATTTTCTAAAATTCCATAGCAGGGTGATGGGAAATCATAAAGTACCTCTCCCACAATACATCTGAGCTGTGCATGACTGGCAGCTCTGGCGACCTCTTCCTCAAAGAGATACATATCGCAGAAAGTGGTTGTGCCGCTCATGATCATCTCAGCGCAGGAGAGCATAGTCCCGGTGTAAACAAAATCCCCGTCCATTCTTCTTTCAACAGGAAATATATAGTTGTTAAGCCATTCCATGAGGGGGAGGTCATCTGCAAGGCCCCTAAATAGGCTCATGGCCGCATGTGTATGACCGTTTATAAGTCCGGGAAGTATGATGCCTCCGTTTGCGTCAATAATTTTATCAGCCTGTAATTGATGTGTTTCTTCCCCCAAAAAAGCTATGGAATCGCCAACGATGCCAAGGCATCCGTTTTTTATGATCGAATTGGCGCGATCCATCGTCAGGATGATCCCGTTTTTTAGCAATATATCCATGTGACTCATGCCAGACCTCGATAGATTCCCTACTTAGGCCGATTTTAAGCGCTTATCCCCCCGATAATCTTTTCCCACAGCAAGGAGAGGGTTTTTCCTGATTGCTGTGCCGAGGCTATTACCTCCTCAATGGTTGTCTTTTCCATGCAGTCGGACAGGTTTATATTGGTCAAGACAACAATAGCCATTATTCTAAGTCCGCAGTGAACAGCAACAATTGCCTCCAATACGGTTGACATCCCTACTGCATCCGCACCTATATTCCTAAAAAAGCGGGTCTCTGCAGGGGTCTCCAAGCTTGGGCCTAGCACACCTGCATATACCCCCTGTCTGAGAGGGATCTTAAGATCAAGGGCAATCTTTTTCCCCAGCAGAATCAGGCCACTGTCATAGGCCTTAGACATATCAGGGAATCTTGGTCCTAATTCATTCAAATTAGGACCGATTAGGGGATTGGCTCCTGTAAGATTGATATGATCGGAAACAATCATCAGATCCCCCTTATCGAATTGGGGATTAAGCCCGCCTGCTGCGCTTGATATCAATAAGATCTGTATCCCCAGCATGGCAAGTACTCTGACCGGGAAGGTGACCTCCTCAGCCGAATAGCCCTCATACATGTGAAAACGGCCATCCATGGCAACCACCGTCTTTCCTGCAATCATCCCAAAAACAAGCTCGCCGGCATGACCCTGTGTCGTTGATCTTGGGAAATTCGGGATGTCTTCATAGGGAATGCGAAGAGGTTTTGACAGACCCTGGGTAAGCGAGCCCAGGCCAGTACCCGTTATCATCCCGATCTCAGGTTTCTTTCCTAATTGCGACCTTAAAAACCGGGTACTCTCTTTTAACTTTTCAATCATTGGTTATCATCTCCTGATGATGGTTTCCCTTTCCCTAAGCGAGTAGAGGAAAAAAGTCAATACATACCATTAAATAGCTCTTGACAAAACACCGAACGTGCAATATCAAATGGGCACATCTGAGATATGATCGGTTTTTTGCCACGAGGGCTTTTTGTTTTAGGGATTATCCTCTCGTGGTTTTTTTATTGACGGAGCAAGAAGACCCATGGAAAAAATTCCGTTTACAAAACAAGGCCTGGAGAAACTTAAACACGAATTGAGTCATCTGGTTAAGGTTGAAAGACCTGACAACATCAGGGCCATAGAGGAGGCGCGAAGCCATGGGGATCTTAGCGAAAATGCCGAATATCATGCTGCCAAGGAGAGGCAGTCTTTTCTCGAAGGCAGGATAAATGAACTGCAGGATGTGATAAACAGGGCTGATATAATAGATCCGGATGACGGGCCCACAGACCGTGTTGTCTTCGGCAGGACAGTCTTATTGTATGACGTCGGAAAGGATGAGGAAATAAGCTACCAACTGATAGGGCCTTATGAGTCAGACCCTGAAAACGGAAAAATTTCTGTCACCTCACCTATAGGTCAGGCGCTGATAGGAAGACAACAAGGCGATGAGGTAAAGGCTAAAACGCCAGGGGGAATTCTCGAATTCGAGATCCTTGAGATTCAGTAGCATATGCCTATTGTCTAATATCCGATTCTGCTAATATCATCTAATTTTAATTGTTCAACAAAGAGTTATCCTGCACCTGATACCTTGAATAATTTTGCCCGGCGCTCCAAGAAGCAGCCTTTCATATCCGAACTTGAATTGCAGAGTGTTAAGATGCTGGTCAATCAGGCAGTTTTGGCATTACACCAGGTTTCTTACAAGAGATAGTATTATTCCCAACTTCAATTAGCCAAATACCTATTTTTATAGTTGGCTTTTTCAATCAATAGCAGTGGCCTCTCCATGCTTCTTGATCAATCAGTCATTCTTTGGTAAAAAATAAAAAAGATGGTTGAATAAGGAGCGTGTATCAATGCCGATATATGAATATCATTGCCTGGGCTGCAAATGTGAGTTTCAGAAACTTATCCTGAAAAAAGAGGAAGAAAACGAACTTAGCTGCCCTAAGTGCGGTGGTCGTGAGACCAAAAGACTCATATCGAGGGTGGCTTATCACCTGTCTGAAGGGGATCGTTTGGCGTCATTTGACCCCGGCGCAAGGCAGGCTGACAGCTTTTATTCCGATAGCCGCAACATAGGGCTTGCAGCACAAAAGAGGGCAAAGGAGATGGGGGTGGATCTGGGAAAGGGTTTCAGCGAAAAGCTTGAACGGCTGAGGACTGATCCAGGCAGTGTGTTCAATGACAATGATTGATTCAAAAAAGCTGTTGGCCATTAGCTATTAGGTGTAGCTAATTGCTAAAAGCTGATCGCTTTTTTAACGATTTTTTACCAGGCGGAACCCCCTGGTAGGCCTTCTGAAATTTGGATCCACTCCATAACGATGCGGTGAGCGGCAGAACATCGCAGCGCTTCGCCAACTTCCACCCCTTGAAACCCTTTGAGACCCTGTTTCCGGCCCTGCAGGGTCTGTTACTGGTCCGGACGGATATTCACTATACCAATCCTGGCACCACTCCCAGACATTTCCGTGCATGTCATAGAGACCCCATGCATTGGGTCTTTTAAGATTTACACGGTGTGTCCAGTCGTCGGAATTGGAATTATTCCATGCATAATATTCGAGTTTGTTTTTGTCATCGCCAAAGTAAAATTCTGTAGAGCTTCCTGCCCTGCAGGCATATTCCCACTCTGCCTCAGTTGGAAGCCTGTAGGTATTTGTATCTTCTTTTTGATTAAGCCTATTGATAAATTCTTCCACATCAAACCATGATACCTTTTCGATGGGACAGGTTACGCCGCAGTTCTTCAGGCCTGACGGATTAACACCCATAACTGCCTTCCACTGTCCCTGAGTGACCTCTGTGGACTGAATATAATAGGATGTTGTTATTGTAACCTCATGCTGCGGGCTCTCGTCGTTATACCATTTCGCATCTCCTCCATACTTCTCTTTGATTTCTTCTGGGGTGAGTTTGCTTCCCATCATGAATTTCCCCGCCTGTATCAGGATGAATTTCATGCCAATGGAATTTGTGATCATGTTTTCCTGAGAGATATTTTCGGCGTATGCAGAATTCTGACAGATGTGGGCGGAAAAGACAAAAGCGGAGATAAATAAGAATTTTTTGATTTGATAATGCAGGGCCGACATGGGTGTTTTTCTGTTACATGTTTTTATGGTCCCTTTTTTAGCTATGGGCTAAAAACCGACAGCCGACCGCCTATCTTGTCAACCTAACGAGGCCAGGACATCCACATCCTGAGATTCCTCTTTGACCCGGGTTTCTGTACCATTTTCGATCCTCTCCAGTTTTTCTGATAATTCCTTTACCCGGATTTCAGCACGTTGAGCGCGCACTAATAGAAGCTTCATGTCCTGCTTTAATGCATTGTTTTCTCTGATAAGAGGTTTTTTCTCTTCTTCTGAAACCCGCATTTTTTCTTCCGCATCCTGAACCCTTTCCATCAACATCTTTAGCCTATTGCTGGTGATGTCACCATCGGATTTGGTCAGGGCCTCCAACTCAGACTCAAGCCTTCTTACCTGGGTTGTCAGAAATTCTATCCTTCTAAACAGCCACCCTACATCTTTTACCAGTGTATCAGTAATTGCAACCTGTTTGCCTTGTCTGTGTATTTTTTCAACTTCAATCATCCTGTCACGAATGCTTTCCATTGTTACCCTACTTGCCACGTGACTATTCATGATAACATTCCCTCCTGGTATAAAAAGTATAAACAAGTCCTTTAGTAAGTGGTAGAATATCCTGGTCCCTCAGTATATTGTCAGAAGCCGGGCTCTTACTTTGACGTGTCAAAAGTCTATTTTTTATGTCGTATTTTTGGCAGACAGTCATTACAGGTATTTTCATAGTCATCGGGCAATATCACCCTGCATAGGGGTATGCCATTGATTTTTTATCAAAAAATGCTTAAAAAGCATGCTGTTCAACCAGATTTCCAGCATATTCAAATTTCTTTTCAAAAATCATGCCATAATTCGATCCATAGTGAAGGCCCTGAGGCCGGCAGGAGGATAATTAAAAAGGTTTCCTCGATCCTTGAACCCGGCGGGATAATTCTGTTCCACGAGTTTATATTGGAGGCCTATTATTATAAACCTAAAAAAAGCTGTTAGCTATCAGCATTTAGCATTTAGCTTAAGGAATTCAAAATATTGCACCAATTTATATCTACACCCATTGGGTGAAACCATTGAAGTTGTCAACATGTCGAAATTCCTTGCCTAATAGCTAACCGCTAAGTGCTAACTGCTTTTTTTAGGATAAAATGAATTCTGCGGGCTGGATGTTGTATTCGGACGGATTGAATGTGTTGACGATGTTTCTTATGTAGGAGCCTGTTGCAGCATCCTTTTCCGCCAGGTCAACCCTCTCCCCTTTTTTATATCCTCCCCCATTGCCAGACACCAGGAGTACCACCCTTGGCCTTACTTTGTTACTTTCTCCTGTGGAAGGCAACACCAGACCCAAATCTCCTGTATCCAGTTCAATCAGTGTGCCCATGGGATAGGCCCCTACCATATTGATGAAGACCTTTAAGAGGATGGGATCAAAGTCCTTACCTGAACGTTGCAACATCAGGCCCAGGACCTTATCAGGGCTGTAGGCCACTGGGCGGTATATCCTGGGGGATGAAAGGGCATCGAAGAAATCGGCTATGGTGATGATCCTTCCAAAAAGACTTACGGTCTGTCTCCTGCGCACCCTTGGATAGCCTGAAGAATCATATTTCATATGATGCTCAAGCGGTGGGAGCAGCACCTTTGCCTTGAGGTCACGCTCTGCCTGTAGTTTGAGTATCTGACCTACACTCCTTAAGGGGTGCTTTTCCATTTCCATGAATTCTTCGGCGGTCAGCTTCCCCGGCTTTTTGAGGATTTCCTTAGGGGTCTCTACCTTACCAAGATCATGAACAAGGCCGCATAACCCAAGGTTACTCAGGGAAAGCCGCGAAAGCCCAATAGCTTTCCCAAGGCACAGCGATAGGATCGCCACATTGACGGAATGTGTGTATGTATAGTCATCGTAGTCACGGACAGTGCTCATGCCAAGCAGCAGTGCTTTGTCTATGGACAGGAGATCAACCATATCCTGCACAACTCGCTTGATTTTGCGTACCCCTGCACGACTTTCAGAGACAATCTTCTGGGAAACCTCTTTTAAGGACGCAAGGGCGTACGAATACGATTTTCTGGCCAGTTCCTTTGAAGCCTCATTTTGAGCCTTTGCAGATGCATCAGAGTCGCTGATAAACTCTATCCACGAAAAAGCCCCGTCTTCCAAACGGGTAACAAGCCAGACCAACGGTTCTTCATCTTCCTTGGAACTGTTTAATAGACGAATGAATTCCAGGACCTGCTCGATAGATACCTCATTAAAAGAGCGATTGAAACGGAAACCCTTGATCAACCGTTGTTCAAAATAGGCGGACATCTCCTTGACGATGTTGATGTTTTCACGCTGGAAAACAAGCTTTTCATCCTGCATGAAAAAATGACCGCGCGATATGTTTACACTGAGATAGCCATCTTCTAATACCCAGTTTGAGACAGTGCCTATGAATTCCCTTGCGCAGTCAATAAGCACGGCATTGTTGCTTTGATACATCTTGCTTGTGGCGGTAACTCTGTAGAGGGCTATGAGAAACTTTTCCCCCAGCAAACTCCTGCGCTTCTGATTTCCCTCTGTTGTAAGCTTGGTTATCTCTGTCATCGGCTGACTTCCAATGCCTTTCTATATGCCAATCGCACTGCTGGAAAAAGACTATTTGAGGCCTTTTTTAAAAGTTCATTTGCTTCATTTGTCCCAAGGGCAACTAAGGCGACGATAGCGCCTATACGGTGGACAGATTTTCCAAAGTCCAAAAACCAGGCCCTGGAAAAAAGGGCCTCTTGCAGAAAATTAATACACCTGGAAGAGCCGCACCTGCCCAAGGCGCGGTAACAGGCCAACAGATGTTTGTGATCTGATATGGTGTACTGGCGTTTTTCAAGGTATTTCAATAAGAGACCTTCGGCAGTTTGATTCCTGCTTTTACCAAGCTTTGTCAACACCGCGTTGCGGACTGATTCATCGGGGTCTTCCGCAAGTGCGAAGAGCCATTTTGTCGCCTCTCCATCTATATTTTTAAGTTGTTTGATGGCCTGTTTGCGAACGCCCGCAGACTGGTGTCTAAGCAACTTTATTATGATCTGAAACGGCCTTTCTCCTTCAAGTTGTCCCAGTACTGGAACGAGCCTTTCAACCACTGAGTCATTGGCCTTTTTTATTGTGACTTCAAGGGAGCCCATATCACGTTGGGCATGGAAAGTAATTAAACGTTGGATATTTTGCCTGATGTTTAATGAACGTGTCTCGCTTAACAGCAGAGCAAGCGAACAGATTGCCTTCGGGTGGAGAAGCATGAAGAACTGATTGAGGAGTTTCAGATCTTCTGAATTTATTGCATCAATTGACCTCAGACTGCTGGGGACAACACTCAACGTTTTGGGGTTTGAGATGTTTAGGAAAAATTGATCAAGATAACTTAAGGCCCAGCTTTCCTTATTCTGGGCGCCTTTGTGCATTTTTTCCACCCCGCTGATCAGCCTGTATGCTGATTTGAAATCACCTTGGGAAAGAGAGGCTTGAACTTCTCCCTCCAGGAATTGCAGTGCACTGGCCAGGTCGTTATTTTCATCTCTGTCGTTCAGCAGTGCAAATACAATAAATAATAGGTCATTGAGGCAGTCACGTTTTTCCTCCTCTGAAATCATTTTATTAAGTACTTCTGCCTCTTCTTCGGTCAACTTCAATAATGAATCGCCGGAATCGATTAATACACTGACAGGTGAGATTATCTGTTGATTATCCGGACTTGTGCTATGGTGTCCTTCAATCGTCTGGGCATTCAGGGTGGAATAATCAATAAGGGGTTCTGACTCCCAATATACATCTACAGCCATGTACCTTAAATTGGAAAAATTCGCCTCCCACAATGCGGTTACAATATCTCCCTCCGCATCCTCATTCCAGTTTTTGTTCTCTTTTAAAATTCTGAAAAATTCCTGTAATTCCTGGAAACCAAAACCCTCTGAAAACCGGATCCATTGTATGCCGTCCCGAAAAAGGATCGTGGCCAGATTTTCCGCATCGGTTGCTTCCTGAAAGACGATCACGTTTTTAAATAAAAGCCGGTCTCTCTGAACATCCAGCCGGAGATCATGAAAGTCTTTGAGAAAACCCTCAAGCCGCATAGCGGAATTAGCCACAGACTTCTGGGAAATGCTGTGGTTTTCAGGGTAAAGGCAGTAGTTTTTCACACCAATCAAAAAGGATGCGATAAAATCCTTAACACCCTGGAGTTCTTCAGATGTCAGTCCCGAATCAGAAAAGTCCATGTCTCATCCCAAAGGATTATTTTACAGGAAAATCTCTTGCTTATCCCTGAGAAATGCATGATTTATGCCAGAGAATGATTATGGCAAATAATGATTTAATTTAAAGATGATGATCTCGTAAAAAGTCAGAAATCGCCTTTTTACTCGGTCTTAAGTTTTGGGTGTTATGTTTTAACAGGTTAAATTCAAAAGATAATTTGAACATAAAACTTAACACTTAAAACCTAAAATCTGATGAATTCGACTTTTTACGAATTCATCAAAGATATAGTACGATAAACAATGTCCATTTCCAGACAATGTGTGGGGATATTTAAAAATAAATTTGACTGAACGCCATATTATTGACCCGGGCTAACAGGTGAGGTGAAAACAGGCTCCGACCTTTTTTATTGCACACAGCTCATTGAATCGCTCTATCGCCTTTGGATTCGGCAAGGCAAGGAGATCAATTCCCTTTTCAGACAATTTCATTTTTAGTCCGGGCTCAGGGTCCATCAATCCGTTTACCCCTGTGCCCACGACAATTACATCGGGGCCGGAGGCGACGAGTTTTTCTATATCATCAATCGAAAGCCTGTGACTGCTCTTGCGCCACCAGGTTTCATCAACATGACCGTCAGGGAATATCACCAGATCAGAGATATATTGTCTTCCATCAATTACTATCAGCCCAAATGAGCTGCTATCTATTCTTAAAAATTTTGGCAGAGCATCCTCCTTTATGGGCCTTTTTGTCATTTCGCCAATTTTTCCTGGATACTACTGTATCGATGAGAATTTATTTTATGCCGCATCGCACATTTGTGTGGGTGCCCCCAATATGTTGTGGTCGGATTATTGTTTTTCTGACCGGAATGAGTTAGCGTAGTTTTAAGGCGATGA
>LT984854.1:2248231-2258503 GCA_900258555.1 uncultured Desulfobacterium sp.
GATCTCTATCCGAGAAGAAAACCAGCGGCATTCCAGGTCATCAATGCATGACCACAACATATTGGGGTCACCCACACAAATGTGCGATGCCCCTATTTTATTTCTTTAAAAAAATGTATGACGCAAGGGCCACAAGTATTAGTGCGAAAATCTTTTTGAAATTCACTGTTGATATTTGCTCGACCAGTCTGGAGCCGATCTGTGCACCGATAACGCCGCCTATCCCCAGCAGAATGCCGAGCTTGTAGTCCACATTGGCGAGCTTATTGTGCGCGATAAGTGCAGATACTGATATCACCAGTATTGCAAGAAATGATGTCCCTACGGCCTTTTGCGCAGGATATCCCATAAAAAGCATCAGGGGAACGATCAAAAAGCCCCCTCCCAATCCTGTAAACGATGCTCCTATACCTACAAGTATTCCGCTTGCAATCAATACAACAATTTCGGAGCCTATCATAAGTTATTTCTCCTTTTAAGTGAATAGCCGTAACCAGTTTCGCACAAGAGGTCTGTCTTATACACGAATGCGCCCCCTGCAATCTTTACAAGCTTAAACACGTTATACTGCACATTTTCACGCACAGACTGCTTAGCTACACGGCGCTGACAGCAGCAAAAACTTAAAAAGTTAGACCGTCGCTATTTCTTCACGGTGCAATTACAAACCTATTTATAGACGTCGCCCCTTGGGCCGATATGATCCACGTAAACAATATCTTTTTCTATATCAAACCAGAAAATAATTCTTAGGTTACAGACCCTCATCCTATGATACCCAGCCCGGTCTCCGGCCATGTGAATTATTGATAATGCTATGTAATTGATAACACATTCATTTTTTAGAACAAAAGAATAAGAAGCGACAACTTATATGTCAAGAAGAAATCTTGGGTTTGACGACCTCGGCCAACCAACCTTCCTCTGGCGGATATTCATACGATTATCTCATGCTCTTACAGTGCCGATTTTGAATCCGAAACGTCAATCAAAAAAAATCTGTCATATTTTCTCTATCTTGAAATATTGGTTTGAAAACCCAACCTACATAGCTATCACACCACAAGTTGAATGTATCCCCCATTAAAGAATGTTGGGGTTGGCAACCCAACCTTCTACACGGCTGCCAGGCCACACGGCCAAAGAGTCAATTGATATTTTGAGGTGCATCCCCTACCCTTCACAGGCCAGTCTTCACTTCATATTTAAAGTCATCCTTATGTCTAGCCGATAATCAAGATAGTACTAATAATTTGGAAAATGCTTTGATGATTGGAAATCACTATGATCGCGAACCTACGTTCATTTGCGCTTAAAACAATTTCTTACCTTCATGCACTTTTAAAGTTCTTCCAGGCTGCACTGTTGCTGATGACACAAAGATATCGATCTGCAACTCTCCGATTTAAGATTGCTTTCTTTGTGGTTATTCTTTTGACAAGCACCTCTTTTATACTCAGTATTATAACGGTCCAGATAATGAACAATTACATACTGAATGAGATAATCAAGAGAGGGGAATCAGTAGGTAAGAGTATTTCTGCTGCGGCAGGATACAGTCTTCTGTCGAGGGATCTCCTGGGCCTTGACAATCTTGTCTTTAAGGCGAAGTCATCAAATAGCGATATGCCTTATGTAGCCATAATCGATCCAGACATGAAGACACTTGTCCATAGTAATGAACCGATGATCGGGGAGACCATCCCAGTCGCCCAGGGTCGGCTTTACAGGGAGGCTGCTGACGGGACCATTGTAAAAGAATTGCCAAATCCATCGGGTACTATTTTCGAAATATTGTGCCCAATAGTCTTTATGAAGAAGTCACTGGGTAGTGTGATCATTGGCATGAACAGGTCCGTACTGCTGGAAGCACAGAGAAAAGTCGGCAATATGATATTGATAGTCTTCGGGATCATTGTCATTCTCGGGATATTCGCGAGTTCGTTGCTGGCATCTTTTCTGATAAAACCCATAAAGGAGCTCTCGGCAGGCGTGGAGGAATTAAAGCATGGAACCGCAAAAGATCCTCTCAGGATCTACTCTCAGGATGAGCTTGGAAGACTGACACGTAACTTTAATGAAATGTCAGCATTGATAGCTGATCAGCGCGGAAAACTCGCCAAGTATACTCGTGATCTTGAAGAGGCGTATGTTTCCATAGTGAAAGTGGTGGCTGCAGCCATAGACGCGAGAGACTCCTATACCCATGGTCATTCCGCGCGGGTTGCTCAGTTATCTCTCCTCATTGGCAAACAGATAGGCCTGTCCGAAGTGGAGCTCGGAGATCTGGAGGTGGCGTGTCTGTTTCACGATGTAGGCAAGATAAAGACGCCAGACTCCATTTTGCTCAAGCCAGGTAGACTCAACCAAGCTGAATACCAGGAGATGATGCAACACGCGCAGTACGGAGCAGTCATCCTTAGCTGGGCGCCATCATTGGCCAAGTATATCCCTTCCACCCGCCACCACCACGAATGGCACAACGGCAAGGGTTATCCTGATGGGCTAATTGGCAATGATATCCCATTGTTTGCAGCGATAATAAGCATAGCAGATGCATTTGACGCAATGACTTCCGATAGACCTTACAGGAAGGGGCGTTTTGAAGAGGAAGCCCTGCGCGAGATTGCTCGTATGTCAGGAACACAGTTCCGTCCGTATTTGGTAGGGGTCTTTCTTGAACTTATGGAAAAGAACCGTGTTCAGGATACTCCCATCCCTGTTGCGGAGGCCGTATGATGACTAATTTTCGTATGTCAATACTGCTTGTGCTCATACTTATGCTCTCACTCATCATCCAGTCGTGTGCGGGGGTAAAAACTTGGATATTACCAAAAAGATCTATTAATACATCGGCTCCTGTAACGCCTACTTCAAATAAATCCACTCAAGCATCAGCTAAAACTGCCAATCCTACAAAAAAGGATTCTTTTAAGAAATCGCATCCTGTCAAGCCTACTTCACAAAAATCCAATCAAGCATCAGCTAACGCCGCCAATCTCGCAAAAAAACATATGGAGGCAGGCGAGTACCAGAAGGCTATTGATGTCTACAATGTTGAGTGCCGAAAGCACCCGCATGATCAATCACTGCTGAGGGAGTATGTGCAGGCCATCGAGGATATAAAGTTAGTTGCCGACAAGGCATTAGATAAGGAACAATTTGTATCCGCAGGCAGAAACTACAATTTGTTACTGAAAAACTACCCTCACTTCAATGGCTTTGACAAGGATCTCTCATTTAAAAGCATCCATCTGAATGAAAAACTTTGTTACTGCAAGAAGGCTATTTCCAAACAGGGATTTCAAGAATACCGAAAAGGCAACCTCAACATGGCGATCGTGCTGTGGGAGGACCTCCTTGCAATTGACCCACATAATACAGATATTAAAGCGTCGTTGAGGACCGCAAAGTTGCAGCAGAAAAACCTAGAGGAAAAGGAATAGTCATTCCATAAATTCCTTTGGCGCAGGAAAGAAGCAAGAGCGACTTATAACTGAGTGGGGGCAAGACATTAAAGTGAGACTAGGAAAATAGCAAAGTAGTCAGTCTTAGGAATTGCATAGCGCGCAAGGTCAATGGTGGGCATGATGAAAAGGGCTGATGCCGGGTCCTGGTGTATACAAAAGCCAAGGCAGTTGTATTCAAACTCTGTCTTTCGTTTGTATTCCTTATTTCTTCAGCACCTTTTCAGTCTCAATCTGTCGAAATATATCATGAAGCGATTCAGCATAGATCTGCTCCCGCTTTCCTTCAAGAGGGTGGAAGGGATAGGCAAAAATCAACAAGGCCTCCACCCAGTTATTAAGCGTGGCCTTGCGTTGATATGAGCGTATCATAGCACCGTTGTTGTCAAAGATGGTGGCGGTAATGGTATAGTCCCATGAGTAGGGCATAGGCATCAGGGTCATAGTAAGAATACTTATCGTGCCGCTCAGACACTGTTGTTTGAACGATGATTCCTCAAAAAAGCTGATATCGAGGGTATAATCATGGGAGCCCTTGAGCGCCTCGCATTCCTGCCGGCGATTGGGCTTATTGACATCATCCGGCAATTCCGTGAAGGTGTTGTATTGGGAGATATTGCTGATCTCCGTAAGCGCGTCATTGAAAAGATTGTCAAAATCCTTGACCCAATAACTTTTCAGCTTTGGGATGGAATCAAATCCGTGTTGCTGCTCCAAATGTCTGAATAGAAATAAGACACTCACCTTCTCTGCCCCAAAATTCTTCTCTGTGGGAAGTGAGAATAACCCAGTCATATCCGAGCGTGATGCCGCACAACCGGCAATAACCACGGCCACGAGCAGGACGATGACCATCCTCTTTGATATATTTCGTAATAATGAAAACACTCGTTCCCCCCTTAATTAGAATGACACAATTGATTCTTATACCCTAAATATCTTGCCGGGGTTTAAAATCCCCTTTGGATCAAATGCCTTTTTTATCCGTTTCATCAGTTCCAGCCCTGGTCTTGAGATCTCCATTTCAAGGTATGGTGATTTGGTAATCCCGATACCATGCTCGCCGGTGATAGTGCCACCCATTATAATGACTCTCTTAAAGAGGGCTATTACCAAAGCATGGGCATTTTGCTCTTCTTTTTGATTATCCTTATCCAGCATGACGTTTACATGGATGTTGCCGTCGCCGGCGTGTCCAAAGGCAGGAACCGGCAATCCGAATTGATGACTGAGCTCTTCCAGGTATGCGAACAGCTCGGGCATCCTGCTGCGCGGCACAACAATGTCCTCGCTGATTTTGTGGGGTCTTAGCGTAAGAAGTGATGGAGAAACATTTCTTCTGGCCTCCCACAGCCTTTCCGCTTGCTCCTCGTTTGCCGCCTCTTCAAAGTAGAGGCATCCGGATTTGTTACATACCTCCCTGATCAGTCCTGCGCCCTTTTCCACCAAGGTCTCATCTCCATCAGTCTCAATCAAAAGCATACCTTTTGCCCTTTCGGGAACAGGGATGCTGATCTTGTCCATCACACAATCAAGGCAGAGTCGGTCAATAAATTCAAGGATAGTAGGAATGATCTTTGTGCGAATAATATTGGTGACAGTCCTTATTGCAGATTCAACATCCGGAAAAAACGCGATCATTGTCTTTTTTGACTGTGGTCTTGGAACCAGCCGCAGGGTAATGTCGGTGACGACCGCCAGGGTTCCTTCTGAACCCACGATAAGTCTTGTCAGATCATAACCCGCAACCCCCTTCATGGTTTCAACTCCGGTCCTGATAATTTCTCCAGTGGGAAGCACTATTGTAAGGCCAAGCACATAATCCCTTGTAACGCCATACTTAACAGCCCTTAGGCCCCCCGCACATTCAGCAATGTTTCCGCCAAGGGTGCAGAGCTTGATGCTGGCCGGGTCAGGAGGATAAAAGAGCCCCAATTCCTCGACAGCATCCTGCAGATCAGAGGTGATAACACCGGGCTCCACCTTGGAGATCAGATTCTCCTGGTCAATGAACAGGATTCGGTTAAAACGGTTCATTGCCATGACAAGGCCGCCGCGAACTGCCAGGGCGCCACCGCTCATGCCGCTCCCCCCTCCCCTTGGGATTACCGGAAATCCTTTTTTTGTGGCGAGGAAAAGGATCTGTGAGACCTGATCGCTGTCCGCGGGAAAGACGACCGCATCAGGCATATACTCAAGCCTTGTGCCGTCAGTGGCATAATCCGCCATCATATCGCCGGAATGAACCAGATAATCTGCCCCAACAATATGACCTATTTTTCTTAATGTGCTTTTGGAGATCATTCGGTTATCTGAACGCGGCTTTTAAGGGCGTGTTCGATTGTCATACGATCCGTATACTTAAGATCTCCGCCCATGGGTATGCCGAGGGCGATCCGCGATATCTTGAGAGCAGGGTTCTTTTCATTTATGATCTTAAAGAGAAATGAGGCGGTGGCCTCTCCTTCGGTAGTGGGATTAGTTGCAATGATGAGTTCAGATATTTTTTCGCTATCCAGTCTTTTAAGTAGTTCAGAGATACGCAGGTCTTCCGGACCAATCCCGTCAAGAGGTGAGAGCGCCCCTTGCAGGACATGGTACCTTCCTTTGAATATGCCGGCCTCCTCAAGGGCGAGTTGATCTCCTGTGCCCTCTACAACACAGATGGTGCCGTCTGCCCGGTTATCATTTCTGCATATGGGGCACAGATCATCATCTGTCAAATTAAAGCAGACAGAACAAAACTTGATTTTTTCCTTTACATCCACAAGACACTTGGCCAGTGTCTCAGCAAGTTCCCTGTCACTCCTGAGGATAAACAGAGCAACCCTTGTAGCAGACTTTTGTCCGATGCCGGGGAGCCTGGAAAGTTGTTCTATTAATTTTTCAAGGGATTGAGGATAGATGCCCATTGTGCTGAAATTCTGAGAACGTATCAAGGATTGAAAAATTCATGCTTAAAATAAAAGCCATACCTAAAATAATCCGGATAACCCTGGGATATTCATGCCTTTTGTCAGTTTTCCCATCTCTTGGTTCATCATATCTTTTGCCCTGGTCAAGGCATCATTTACAGCCGCAAGCACAAGGTCCTGGAGCATTTCCGGGTCATCAGGGTCGATCACCTCTTTTTCTATACGGATGGAGATGATCTCCTGTCTGCCATTGGCGACAACAGCCACCATCCCTCCCCCGGCAGTCGCCTCCACTGTCTTCTCGCTCAATTCCTCCTGCACCTTGGCCATCCTGGCCTGAAGTTGCTGGGCCTGTTTCATGATATTGCCCATATTTGGTATACCCTTCATTAAAGCCTCCTTTTATTATTGTCTTGTATCCTTGATATCACCCTCAAACATTTTTAAAACCTCCTGTACATGCCTGGGGAGATCCGCATTTTTGGGAATTTTATCACCTGAGACCTCTTTTTTTGATGGCCGACCTTTCTGGGGGGCTGTTTGGTTATTCTTGACGATCTTTACCAGGATATCTTTCTGGAAAAACTCACGGCAGAAAGAGGCCAGTTGCTCAAATCTGTCTTTATCATCAAAGTATGCTGATGAAAAAGCCTGGCTCGCCCGGGCTATCTCAAGTGTCCCGTCCGACAGGTTTAAAAATTCCCAATCCTTCAGCACATTATAAATCGGCGGACTTTTTGATTTAAGGAAATCCAAAAAGTCAACCCAATCTTTACCATAAACGATGTTATTATAATTAGTTGACAGCCTTTGTTCATGTTTAACTTCTTTTTTTTCCGCCTTTACTGAAACCCACCTGGCCGCTGGATCGGATATATGATCTGAGCTTGGCATCTCACCCGAAGGAGCGGCTGAAAGCAGCCTTTTTTCCAGAGAGCTGATTTTTTCCAACAATCCGTCAAAAGACAAAAAATCACCGACATGACAAAGTCTTATCATTGTCGTTTCAAGAATAAGCCGGGGACTTGAGGCAAACCTGATTCCCTGCTCCCTCTGGATCAGGAAGTTCAGTATGATCTGAAGTTTTTCTATTCCTGCAAGTCGTGCCTGCCGCCTTGCCTCATCCCTTTCCGCGTCAGTAATATCCAGCATATTGTCATCTGATGTGAGTACGCTGACCAGAAGATTTCTGAACTGACCCATCAAGGCCTTATAAAATTCTTTTATGTCATAACCGTAATTATAGATCTGCTCTACGATCCTGAGGCATGTTTCCGGAGAGCCTTCAATAATCGCGCCTGATGCCTCAAACAGGATATGCCTGTCAATAACTCCCAGGATCTCAATTACATGGGCATCCTCAACCCGTTGCCCTGCAAATGATATTACCTGATCCAAGAGACTCTGTGCATCACGCACGCATCCCTCCGCCTCTCTTGCTATCAGGGCCAGCCCTGACGGGCTTATCTGGATGTTTTCATCTGTTGTTATTCTTTTAAGGTGGGCAATGAGATGCGGAAGGGTAATCTTTTTAAAGTCAAACCTCTGGCAACGCGACAGTATGGTCACCGGCACCTTGTGGGTCTCAGTGGTTGCAAATATGAATTTTACATGACCTGGAGGCTCTTCAAGGGTCTTTAGGAGGGCATTAAAGGCGTGGAGGGTCAGCATATGCACTTCATCAATAATATAGACCCGATAATTGCTGGATGACGGCATGTACTTGACATTTTCCCTGAGTTCCCTGATCTCATCAATGCCTCTGTTGGACGCCCCGTCTATCTCCTGAACATCAACTGATGAACCTTCGGTAATCTCAACACAAGACTGACAGTGATTGCAGGGTACCCCAGGCTCGCCGTTTGTGCAGTTCATGGCCTTGGCAAGTATCCTGGCAACAGAGGTCTTGCCTATGCCCCTTGGCCCGCTAAAAAGATAGGCATGGGCAAGCCTGCCGCTCTTTATGGCATTGATTAGGGTCTGTGTTATATGCTCCTGACCAATGACGTCCTCGAAGACCTGGGGCCGCCATTTTCTGGCTAGAACCTCATAGGACATGTTCACCTTGACATAAACAAAATGAGAGCTTGAGTCCCTCTGGATTTGTCCCGAGGCCCTCACTCAAACAATTAATTGGGTAATTGTAAAACCACGACAGTTGTGGCGGAGAGAGAGGGATTCGAACCCTCGGTGCCACTTTGTGGTAGCACACGCGATTTCCAGTCGCGCTCCTTCGGCCAGCTCGGACATCTCTCCGTATTAAGTGTGCCATCGGTTCCTATGTATCAGGAAGTGATTAATGAGGTCAAATAAAAAGGTCCTGCACCAGTGCGAAAATACGGTTAAAAGCGACATGGGCCGGTTATTACACCGATGTGTAAATAATTACTATTAAGTAGCATCTAATTTCTATTAAGAGAAAGAACTTTTTTCTACACTCAGGCGTAATTTTAAAAATCATTTTTTTAACTATTTAACATTACAGGAATTTTTTTTAAGCATGGTTTTGGCATAATCTTGGCTATGTAGGAGAATAGATCCCCTTAATGGGCCTTTTAGGACAAGAAAAATTAAGTCCTTCAATTGCAGCATTATTTCTCCATGTAGAGGATATCCATGATAAATATAGAACGACGTTCCGGTAATGACCGTAGAAAGAACACACATAGGATAATCAGTAGACATCGCCTCATCGGCAGACGTCGGCACTTAAGGAGGAAGGAAGACAGAAAATACCCCCAACTTATTGACAGATATAGCGCAAAACTGCTTCCCATTATTATGGGTATTCTCTTTCTGAGTATAATGGACGCCCTTTTTACACTGATCCTGGTGGGCAGAGGTGCTGAAGAGCTAAACCCGGTTCTGGCCTATTTTCTGGGTATCAGCCCTTGGCATTTTATTTGGATCAAATACCTCTTAACCAGCCTATCGGTCTTGCTCGTAGTATTATGCAAGGATTCTTATATATTTAAGACCAAGTTAAAGGCGCGGATATTATTATTTTTCCTGCCTGTTCCATTTCTAATTGTGATTCCCTGGCAACTGGGTCTGATCTTTTTGAGATAGCAAAGATAGGGTGGTTGGACTAGTTGGCGTCGTGTGAAGCGGAATCGGCTTAACAGCACTTTCAGTCACATTTTAGTCCTTCAAGCAATACCGTCCGCGTTTGAGCCCCGGCATTCCGCAGTGATGATATGGACTGGTACTCAGGAGAGGCGAAACACCTCCTGACGTTGATCTCGGAAGGAAACTCCAGTACTACCATTTTTTCCGGTTGTCTTCGATCTATCTTTATTCCTTCGTCTAATTGGACAATTCGGCCACCTCCCACCAGACATCGTCCCCCATAGTTTGAAATAATGCCTGAAAAGGCAGACATAAATTCCGTGTACTTATGCCGGTCCTTAACCTTTGATTCAATGATGAGGTAGGTAGACATCTTATGTTTCCTTTCTTGTCCCGAAGGGTTAGTCTGTCCTCATAACCACGGGTCTGGAAACCCTCAATCGAATTGCCAGTAGGTAAGAGTCCACATAGTTCCTATAATCTAATATTAACACAGACTGAAAAAATTTCAAACTCTTCTTTCACCTATATTAAATGATCCTTAAAAAAATGGCATGACTGATATTACACACTTTAGAATCCGTTTTTTATCAGTCAGATAGGCCAGTTTTATCACTATTGATTATAGGTTCCCCTTTGACTATAATGGACTTACAAAAAGGAATTGATGTCTGTCCCTTGTTGTTGCGCTGTGAATTTAATACTCAGTAATAACAGATGCCGGTAGTGTCAATTTTTTTGTGTGAAATTCATCATGGCCAATTCCTTAAAGAAAGGAAGATTCTTTGCGACTTTTCCTATGGGTTTTGATCTCCAGTGGA
>LT984854.1:2259598-2273309 GCA_900258555.1 uncultured Desulfobacterium sp.
CCTTCTTTTCTGGGTTATTAATTGACCAAAACCCTTATAAAGGAAAAACGCCTTTTTTTCGACCTGTTATGATTTCACACAATAAATTTTACACTACCCAGATGCCCATCTTAAAAATCTACCTCTGAAAGTAATGATGAATTCACAAAAACAATCTTCAGAAAGGCTCCCCCTGCATCTCAACAGCCCTTCCGGTATGAGCATACTGGTTAATACCAATGGCTCAATCCGAAGGATGGACTATCATAACATCATCATAAATCTCTTTCCGGGTGCAGAAATAGAGGGCGGTCCGACCAACTTATATCTAAGACGTCACAGCAGTAGTCTTGAGGCAGTGCCGCTCTTGGGTCCGCGTAGTCCTTCAGCATTTTCCACCAATACAGAGGGCCTCAACGCCACTGGGGAATGGCAGGAATTAGCCTTTTATCTTTCACTGAGACTGGCTCAATCCGCCCCTGCATGGTTTTGGCATCTTGATATCAAAAATACCGGAAGCGCCCCTCAAACCATGGATCTTATCTACGCCCAGGACCTGGGTCTGGCCGATTACTGGGCCGTGCGGATAAACGAGTATTACAGCAGTCATTATGTTGATCATTCACCCCTTTCTCACCCGAAACACGGCACTGTTATTGCGTCACGACAAAACCTTTCTATGGCCGGGAAAAATCCATGGACACTGATCGGGGCCATTGGCCACTGCACAGGTTTCAGTACAGATGCCCTTCAGTTCTATTCCCTGTCCGCCAGGGCAGGTGAGCCCCCAGTGGGCCTGACAAAAGGTTTACCCGGGGTTCGTCTGCAACACGAGCACTCATTGGTTACACTTCAAGAAGGTCCTGTGACGATTGAGCCTGGAGCGAAGTCCATGTTGGGATTTTTTGGCTGGTTTGAGGCAGACCATCCGGCAGCATCCTCTGAGGAGGATTTGGCCTTTGTTGAAAGGGCGATGGCCCTTCCCGAGGCAAAACAAGTGATAGGGGATAGAGCTGCTATAAGCATAAGACCTGCCGCTACTTTATTCAGCAGGTCAACCTTAATGCAATCAATGGGACTAAATAGGGACGAGATAGAAAAAATATTCGGCCCGGGTATTCGGGAGGAAGAAATAGTAAACGGCAAACTGCTTTCCTTTTTTGTCGGCAATTACAGTCATGTTGCTTTGAAAGAAAAGGAACTTGCAGTCCTGCGACCCCATATGCACATTATCCGCACCGGAAGCCGGTTGACCCCGGACGAGGGATCACTGACCTCCACCTGCTGCATGGCCGGGGTGTTCCATTCAATGGTGACTCAGGGTCATGTCAGTATCAACCGGCTCCTGTCCGCCACCCACAGCTACCTCGGAATTTTTCGCTCAAACGGGCAAAGGATATTTGTGGAAAACGATGGTAGATGGTGGCTGCTGGACGTCCCATCAGCATTTGAAATGACCCCCCAGGGCTGCCGCTGGATTTACAAACATGGTGACGGACTAATAGAGGTAAAGGCAGAGGCACTTACGGAACGTAATGAACTGACACTTTCAATAAAAGTTCTATCAGGGCCTCCAGCCAGGTTTTTTATCTCCAACCATGTGGCCATCAATGGTGATGACGGCAGCAATGAAATCCCTGTCCAATATGCCTTTAACGGGGAAGCCGTGTTCTTTCGACCCTCAAAAGGCACAGATCTGGGCAGGCGTTTTCAGGAAGGAGGATTTCGTTTTGCTCCCCTTTCAGGCACCATTATCGAGTGGGTGGGCGGCGATGAGATGCTTTTCACCGATGGAAAATCCCGCAAACAGCCGTTTGTCTGTATTATAACAGCACCGAATGATTATGCTGAGTTCCGATTAACAGGACATTTAATATCCGAACCCGCAGATCATGGGTCCGGGCCTAGCGAGGCTGATTTCTGGGCGCATCTGACCAGTCATATCCGATTTCATCCACCTGCTTCCAGCCGATTGTCCCAAGATGTAAGCAGGCTCGGTGAAATTCTCCCATGGTTCATACATAACAGCCTTGTTCATTGCCTTGCCCCGCGTGGGACAGAACAATACACCGGCGGCAACTGGGGCACTAGAGACATCTGTCAGGGTCCGGTGGAGTTGCTCCTAAGCCTTGATCACTCCGGGCCGGTCCGCGATCTGCTTATTCAAGTGTTCAGGAATCAAAACCCTGACGGCGACTGGCCCCAGTGGTTCATGTTTTTTGACAGGGAACGCAATACAAGGGCAGCTGATTCACACGGAGACATCGTGTTCTGGCCTATTCTGGCCATGGCCCGTTATCTTTCCGCAACTGAAGACAGGAAACTACTTGAGGAAGTAGTCCCATTTTTTCATCCTGAATGCGACCTGAATGCAGAAAAGGAGTCATTGTGGGGGCACATCGAGCGCGCTCTTGCCGTGATTGCCGGCAGGGTAATTCCTGATACAAGGCTCGCAGCATATGGACATGGCGATTGGAATGACTCATTGCAACCAGCTCAACCAGCCATGCGTGAGCAATTGTGCAGCACATGGACTGTGACGCTCCATTATCAGGTGCTCCTTACCCTGGCAGAGTCTTTACGCAGGCTTGACATGGCTGATCATGCAACCAGAATAGAGGCTATCGCCGCTGAGGTACGCAATGACTTTAGGCGTCTGTTGATTGTAGATGAGATCCTGCCAGGCTACGCATATTTTCTTAACAAGGATCAGGTTGAATATCTCCTGCATCCATCCGACCGCAAAACTGGTGTCTCATACAGCCTGCTACCAATGATACATGCCATAATCAGTAATCTTCTTACAAAGGATGAGGCGAAAAAGCACCTGGAACTGATAGGTGCGCATTTACTTGGGCCGGACGGGGCAAGGCTATTTGATCGGCCTATGAAATATCGGGGCGGCCCCCAGCACTATTTTCAGAGGGCTGAAAGCGCCGCATTCTTTGGCCGTGAAATAGGACTCATGTACACCCACGCCCATCTGCGTTATGCAGAGGCCCTGGCCCATTATGGTGATGTAGACGGTTTTTTTCTTGCCCTACGCCAGGCAAACCCCATAGATATATGTAAGTTGGTCTCAGGTGCTAAACCACGTCAGGCCAATTGTTATTATTCAAGCTCGGATGCCGCCTTTAGAGATCGCTATCAGGCATCTGCCGAGTATGACCGTATCAGGAAAGGAGAGGTCGGACTTGATGGCGGATGGCGTATATATTCAAGCGGACCAGGTATAGCAACCAGGCTTATCATTGAGTGCTTTCTGGGGCTTTGCCGGCAGAAAACCAGGCTTATTATTGACCCTGTTATCCCTAAGTCCCTTGATGGACTGCGGGTGGATATAGAGATCGCTGATAGAATGGTAGAGGTTCAATATCATATCAATAGCATCGGCCTGGGAACTGCCTCAATACAAATAAATGGAGAAGAAATACCCTTCAGCAGAATATTAAATCCCTATCGCACCGGAGCTGCTGAGATACTCATGGATACAGTAAATCAAACGTTTCATGGGGGCATGAATCATATGGAAGTATTCCTAGGATAATTTTTATGATTTAGGTGTATGAATCAGTAAAGGGGAAATTTATGGATATTGAGCATATTGAAAAGCGTTTTGGGGTCACCGCCGTTAAATTAGGTTTTATCACTTCAGATCAGCTTGTTGAGGCTCTGGCAGTACAGGTGGCAGAGGATATTTCCACAGGAGATCATGATCTAATCGGCAAGATACTGTTTGAACAGGGAATCCTTAACATGGAACAGATTGATCATGTACTGAAGTCCATGAATAGCTAATCTCTGTTTGACCCATCTATTTGAACTTGTCCAAAATTTTTTGATTTTTTTAAAATTGGGGGTTTAACAATGACTGAGTCAATTGGCGTGTGGCCCCCTAACCGTTCTTCAATAATAGTTACATTTTAAGAGCACAGGAGTCCCCTTGGGCCAGATAACGGAAATTTTGAACAAGTGGTTTTCATCACTAAAAGAAGCTGACCCTGATTGCTATCTGGTTGGCGGCGCGGTGCGCGATTTTCTGTTAGGTCGTCCTACCAAAGACATTGATCTTATAACCAGTAAACCAGAGATATTGGCAAGACTGATTGCGCGCGACAGGAATGCCGCAGTTATCGCATTCAGGGAGGGAACAGATAAGGAATGTGTCAGGGTGCTGGACAGGGATGAACCGGAGGTATATGTGGATATCGCCCCTGTCCGTGGCTTGACAATAGCAGATGACTTACTCCTAAGAGATTTTACCATTAATGCAATGGCCCTTAAGATCGGCCCTTGCGGAAAGCCCGGGGATATCATAGACCCGTTGAACGGGTCCTATGATCTTAAAAATCAGTTGATCAGGGTTGTACGGCCTGAGGCTTTTTTTAAGGACCCTTTGAGAATGCTGAGGGCCTTTAGGTTTGCTGCCGACCTTGGTTTTTTAATAGAGCCCTCTACCCTTTCCGCTATAAAAAACGCCACACCTTTGATTTTAACAGTATCTTCCGAAAGGATATTAGTGGAGCTGATTGCGATCTTAAATACATCACACTCCACTGATTTCATAAAGATGATGGATAAATCCGGATTAATTGATGTCCTGTTTCCGGAAGTGGGGCCGATGAAGGGCTGCAAACAGAATAACTACCATCACCTCGACGTGTGGGACCATTCACTAATGACCACAGGCCATTGTGAATATATCATCAACCACCTTCATAAGTTCTTTGGTGCTGTTTATGAAAGTGTCATCAACAATCTTCAAGTCGGCAACAGACTCGCTTTGCTCAAATTGGCGGCGCTTTTTCACGATGTTGCAAAGCCCGAGTGCCGTGGCAATAGTCCACGCGATTCACATATCACCTTTTACGGTCATCCGGAGAGGGGGGCCGAGATCGTTGCCTCAATAGCATCAAGACTTAAGATGTCCAATCAGCACCTGGAATTCCTTTGCACCATGATAGCTGAACACATGCATCTTTTGAGTCTTTCGCGGTCTGGTGTAAAGACCGCAACACTCATGCGCTGGTTTAGAAAATTGGGAGATAATATCATTGCCTTGATAATCCTGGAAATGGCGGATACTATGGCCACCCTGGGGCCGGATTCCAAGCTGGCGGAGCAGGATTACTTTATTGAATGGTCTAAAAAGACCGTGACCGCCTATTACGGCCATATAAAAAGGCAATTGGAGCGCCAGGATCTGATCAGCGGAAAGGACCTGATTGCTCTTGGTATGGATCCAGGACCTGGTATGGGAATGATTTTGAAGCAAGTCAGACAGGCTCAGGATGAAGGGCAGGTGCAAGACAGGGATAACGCTCTTTTGTTGGCTTCCAATCTGATGAACAGGCTGGAAGCTGGAGTTAAGGATCCAGAAGTCGGGATCCAGGACCAGAAATGATGGATGCAACCTGCAGAGGGCTTGAAGTTGAACAAAAATGAGCTTTCTTTTGAGCTGGGCCCGATCAGGCCGCCCAGTGAGGCAAGGAGTCTCCTTCTGCGGGTGACAAGAAATTGCCCCTGGAACCAGTGCCTGTTTTGCAGGACTTACAAGAAGCGCAAATTTTCTCTGCGGTCGGTGGATGAAATCAAACAGGACATCCAGACGGCAAGGGATATTGCAGATGAAATACTTGCAATATCCTTGAAAGCCGGTTCAGGCGGCAGAGTGGATGACAGGGTGATCAGTCACATATTCGGTGAGTCCGGCTATAGCGAAAATTTCCGCAGCATAGCCATGTGGATGTATTATGGGACCGGCGCATGTTTTCTTCAGGATGCGGATAACCTGGTCATGAAGAGTGATTACCTTGTTGATGTCCTGAAATTTCTGCGGGAAAGATTCCCGCAGATTACGCGGGTGACAACCTATTCCAGATCCCGCACCATTGTTAGAAAAAAAGTCGAATCCCTTACAGAGATCAGAAAGTCGGGGTTGAACAGGGTTCATATCGGGCTTGAAACAGGTTATGATCCCCTGCTCAAGTACATGAAAAAGGGTGTTACCGCGGCCCAGCACATCGAGGCAGGCCAAAAGGTGAAAATGGCGGGAATGGAGGTCTCCGAATACGTCATGCCGGGTCTTGGCGGGCAGGAGATGTGGGCGGAGCACGCGGTTGAAACGGCAAAGGTGCTTAATCAGATAAACCCTGATTTTATCCGCTTACGTAGCCTCAGGGTATTGCCTATAGTGGCTCTTTATGAAAAAATGGCAGAGGGCAGTTTTACCAGGCAGAGCGATGATATGGTGGTTGAGGAGATAAAGCTTTTCATAAACACGCTGGACGGAATCAGCAGCATTATAACAAGTGACCATATCAGCAATCTCTTGGAAGAGATCACTGGAAGGCTTCCTGATGACAAGGGCAAGATGCTTAATGTAATAAGTAAGTATCAGGCCCTGCCTGAACAGGAAAGGATTATTTACAGGGTGGGCCGCAGAGGCGGAGCATATAGATCCACAGATGATTTGACATTCGACCCCTCAACCTATGGCAAGATCCGGAATCTGATTAAAGACATCTCATTAAAACAAGGACCTGATGGAGTAGAAAGATTCATAACCGAAATGGGGGATAGCTATATTTGAAATGGTCTATTATCCGGTCTTTCTTAAAATGGATGGCGTAGTTGTCCTTGTGGTAGGGGGAGGACGTGTATCCGAGCGAAAGGTGGAAACCCTGATTGAATGTGGGGCGTCTGTACGTATTGTCGCCAGGGAACTGACACACAGACTTAGAGCATTGGTTGAAGGCGGATTTATCCTTTGGATCGGACAGGAGTATGAGGAACTACACCTGGACGGCGTGGCCCTTGTTTTTTCAGCCACCAATGACAGCAGGTTGAATCACAAAGTAAGCCAGGGGGCTATTAGAAGGGGCATTTTGGTAAACGCGGTTGATCAGCCGGAGGACTGTAGCTTTATTGTCCCTTCCATAGTCAGAAGAAAGGATCTTACCATTGCAATTTCAACTTCCGGGAAAAGCCCGGCCCTTGCCAAGGCCATAAGAAGGCAGCTTGAGCATCAGTTCGGAAAAGAGTATGAGGCCTTTTTGGACCTGATGGGCCGCTTGCGTAAGGAGGTCCTTTCAGCAGGATTTTCTCAGGAAGAAAACAGCCGGATCTTCCACAACATTGTAGACTCAGATATATTGAAGGCCCTGGCCGAATATGATTGGCAGAGTGTGGAGGCAGAACTTAGAAGGATATTGCCGCCGACACTGGATCTGAAGCACTTACTCTCAAAGGAGAAACTATGACCGCTATATGGTTCAACATGGCGCTCGTCTTTGAACTGCTGGCCGGTGTAGGGTTTATCTTCTATCTGATAAAACAGCAAAAGGCCTTATTCCGTTATTCTTCCTGGGCTCTCCTCGGAGGCTTCATTTTCCATACAATATTTCTGTGGGACAGTTATATGGCCACAGGGGCGATCCCGGTACTTGAATTTCGATCCGCCCTGTCATTTTTCTCATGGTCTATCATCCTGGCCTATCTTGTCTTTCATGTAAAGTTCAGGTTGCGCGTACTTGCCTCGTTCATCACTCCTTTTGCTGCATTCTTAATGATAATATCCTCGGCATTGCCCAATACAAACGGCCCTGTGGGTAATCAGTTCAAAAGCCTTTGGCTGACCATTCATATTATTGCAGCCTTTATGGGTAATGGCATGTTCGCCATAACATTTTTGGGCGCAATCATGTATCTTATCCTAGAGCGTTCAATAAAGAAAAAGAAGCTTGGCTCTTTCTACAGCAGACTTCCATCGCTTGCTACGCTGGACTCCATCAATTACTACTCCCTGGTTTATGGTTTTATACTTCTTACCTTGGGGATGATCACAGGTTCAATATACGCACAGTTTATCATGGGCACATACTGGAAATGGGACCCCAAAGAGGTGTGGTCGCTTATAACATGGCTGTCCTATGCGGTGTTGATCCATGAAAGGCTTGCTGTAGGCTGGCGTGGCAGGCGGGCGGCTGTGATGTCTATTATATGTTTCTGCATTCTTATCTTCACCTTTGCGGGTGTCAGCCTCTGGTTCGGGGGCTATCATAGCTTTGAGAATTTGGGGGCTAGAAAGGCGCTTTGATAAAGATCATCAACATAGGTATGAACCATGACAGCGCGCCGGTCGCCTTAAGGGAGTGTCTGGCAACAGATCCGAATAACAGCACTAAGGCCTTTGATGTTATGCGTAATATGGAATGCATCAAAGAGGCTTTTTTCCTATCCACGTGCAACCGGGTTGAGGCCCTTGTTGTTACAGAAGAAGAGGAAGAGGCCAAGAAAAAGGTTATTTCCATGATGGCAGGCATGGGAAACCTTCCTGAAGAAGGCCTCTTACCTAACCTTTACATTTTACAGGGTATGGATGCGGTAAGGCACATGTTCATGGTGGCCTCAAGCCTTGATTCTATGGTGGTTGGAGAACCGCAGATCCTTGGCCAGATCAAAGAGGCATATGCGGGGGCGATCAGACAAAAGGCCTCAGGAGTCATCCTCAACCGGTTGATGCATAGAGCTTTTCATGCGGCCAAGAGGGTAAGGACCGAAACAGGGATATGTGAGTCTGCGGTCTCCATCAGTTATGCTGCGGTTGAGCTGGCAAAAAAAATCTTTCATGCGCTGGAAGGGAAAAAGGTACTTTTGATCGGTGCGGGCCAGATGGCCGAGCTGGCGGCACGCCACCTGTTGTCTCACGGTGTTACATCCATTGTTGTAGCAAATCGCACTTTTGACCGGGCATTAGAGGTGGCTGAAATCTTTAAGGCAAGGCCTGTATATTTTGATGAAATTGTATCGCAGCTCCTTGAAGTGGATATAGTAATTACATCCACGGCTGCTCAGGACTTTTTGTTTACTTATGAACAGGTCAAGGCCTGTCTCAGAAAAAGGAAAAACAGGCCGCTTTTTTTTATTGATATCGCAGTGCCCAGGAATGTTCAGCCTGAGATAAATGACCTGAATAATGTATATGTCTATGATATTGATGAGCTCAAGGGCATAATTCAGATCAATGTAGAACAGCGAAAACTTGAGGCGGTGAAGGCTGAAAGGATCATCCAAGAGGAGGTGGTAAAATTCGAGAAGTGGCTGAAGACCCTTGCAGTCGTGCCCACCATTGTCTCGCTGAAAGAGAAGGCAGAATCCATAATTGCTGCGGAATTAAAAAAGAGTAACTCCACTTTGGCCGTGCTATCGCATGAACAGAAACAGGCAGTAGAGATCTTGGCAAGATCCATTGCTGAAAAACTGCTCACTGATCCGATTTCTTTTTTAAAAGGCAGGTCTGCAAGACCCACATTAAACAATTACCTTGATGTGGTAAGGAGGTTGTTTAATTTGGAATGACAGATAATTGCTAAATGTTAACAACTTTTTTAGAATGTAAGGAGTAATACGAAAGACATGGATATCAACAAAATTATTGATCAGCTAAGGGCTCATCCTGATTTTCCTAAGATGGGGATGATTGCAAGCCACCTGGGCATCGTTCGAGGCACATCTCTTAACGGCCGTGAGGTAAAAGAGATAGAAGTGGAGTTTCATCAGGATAAGATTGACGCTATTGCAAAAAATATTAAAGCACTGCCGGGTATTTTTGAGGTGTTGATTAAAACATTTGGTGGCAGGCTTAAAGTGGGCGATGAAATCATGTTCGTGGCGGTGGGCGGCGACATAAGAGACCACGTGTTTCCGGCCCTTGTCGAGACGGTCAACCGTATCAAGAAGGAAGGTACTGCGAAGAAGGAGATCTTTTGACATGGGCATGGTGGATGTAACGGAAAAGCCTGTTATCAAGCGTCAGGCAGAGGCAGGAGGCAGGATATATCTGTCCCCTGACACAATCCGAAAGATTAAACAGGGACAGATAAAAAAGGGAGACCCCTTTCTGGTCGCCGAGGTGGCGGCTATGAATGCCTCTAAGCAGACCCATCTGCTTATACCACACTGTCATCAGATACCTCTTGATATGGTTCAGGTGACCTTCGATGTATCAGAGGTTTGCATTGAAGCCAGGTGTATCGCGCGCACCCATGGTCGCACAGGTGTCGAGATGGAAGCTCTTGTAGGGGTGAGCATTGCCCTTAATACAATCTGGGATATGGTAAAGTATCTGGAAAAAGATGAAAACGGCCAATATCCATCTACGAGAATTACCGATATCATAGTGATAGGCAAGGAAAAAGGCTAACCAACTGTATCATAAATACCGTTCCCCATCGCAATGGAATTTCTATCGCACCGGCTCCTGTCTCTTGTGTACCGGCAGGATTATTGTAAAGGTCGTCCCTGAGCCGTATTTGCTCTCCACTTTTATATCCCCTCCATGATCCTTTATAAAACCATAGCATACAGATAGACCAAGTCCCACGCCCTTAATTTTATCTTTCGTGGTGAAAAATGCCTCAAATATCTTGTCTAGATTCTCAGGTCTGATGCCTACACCGGTATCAGAAATTATTATTATTACCTTGCCGACAGCCATCTTTGTTTCAACTTTTAGAATTCCTCCTTCCGGCATCGCATCTCTGGCGTTGGCTATTACGTTTAGAAATACTTGACGGAGCTGATTTTTTGAGGCGTAGACCTCTCCTAAATCCTCTGCAAAAAAAGATCTTATTTTGATATTGTTTTCCCGAAGCTGTTTTTCATATAAAAGCAGAATTTCATCAATTAGGGTATTGACATTCGTCAGTTGTCTTTTTTCCTCATCAGGCTTAGAAAAGGAAAGCATCTTACGCAACATTTCTGCAAGTCTTACAGTTTCGGAAAGCGCCATGTCCAGGATTTTTCTTCTCTTGTTTTGGGGCGAAATCTCGGTCTTCATCAACTCCAGAGTATTCATTATCCCATATAGGGGGTTGTTAAGCTCATGTGCTATCTGTGATGTTAATCTGCCCATGGCCGCAAGCTTTTCAGACTGGAGCAATTGCTCCTGGGTCTGTCTCAATTCTCTCTCCATCTTAAGACGTTCCTCGAGATCAACAAAAATTCCGACATAGGCCATTTCTTTTCCATTTGCGTCGTAGATAAGGGATGCTGAAATATTGCCCTCTACTATACGGCCATCCTGTCTTACATATACCATTGGATATTCCCTTAACAGGCCGACGCCGCCGTATTGCTTGCTTCGCACCATCTGCATGACCTTGTTGGCCATTCCTTCTGAATAGATCTTCTCGATGTTCATTTTGTTTAGAACATCTTCAGCCTTGTATCCCAGCATATCTTCAGCAATCCTGTTCCAGATAATAATCATGCCATTCAAATCCGTTGCTATGATGGCATTGGGTGAACTCTGTATGATCTCGTTTAGAAAGTCATGGGCCTCTCTCAAATCTTGTTCCATTTGTTTTTTCTGGGATTGATCAACATTTATACCCTCATATCCTAAGACATTACCATAATGATCATAAAGTACATGGGCGGTAAGCAGCACCGGAATCTTCCTTCCATCCTTGTGTTTGAAGTCAACTTCATAGTTTATCACACTCCCATCTCTTTCGACCATTTCCTGAAACTTTCGGCGGTCTCCGGGCCTATAATACAGGTCCTTTGCAATATCAATTTTGAATAATTCCTCTTTGCTCTCGTAACCTAACATATTGACTAATGCCTGATTGACGTTAAGAAATTTTCCCTCCTTTCTGCTTATGTAAACGCCGCAGCCGACGTGCTCAAAGAGCCTCTTGTAATCTTCTTCAACCTTTTTTGTGTGAGACTGATCAACACATATCCCCTCGTATCCTGACACATTTCCTTGCCGGTCGTAACGGACATGGGCTGTGAGCAATACATGAATAACGTTACTGTCTTTGCGTTTGAAATCCACCTCATAGTTTACCACCTGCCCGTCTATTTCTATTAATGTCTGAAATTTTTTTCGATCATCCGGCCTCAAGTAAAGGTCCTTCGCAATGTCCATTTCAAGAAATTCCTTTTTATCTTCATAGCCCAACATAGCCAGCAATGTCGGGTTGGCATCAAGGAATCTTCCTTCCTTGCTGCTGATATATACCCCGCAGCCAACATGTTCAAAAAGGCTCTTGTAATTCTTGCTTATCTCTTCTATAGCTATCTTGTTTACTTCCTCGGCGGAGATGAGCCCAATGTGTCTGCCGTTTTTCTCAACTATCAAATGACGAATGTCCGATTCGCTAAACATGTCAACAAGCTTGTAAATTGGGGCTGAATGGGAGATGAGTCCAAAGCCCGTCTTCATGCACGCTCCAATAGGGACGGCCTTTGGGTCAAAGTCTGGATTGATAAAATCGCGCATGAAATCGCGTTCTGTCCAGACACCCACTATTTTCTCCCCCTCTTTGATGAGCAGTGAGCCGATCTTATTGTTTACCATCACATTAACCGAATCGTAAACGGTTGTATCAGGCGTAACCACGACCAGGTTAAAAACTCCTTCGGACAGGATGTCTTCTGCTGTCTTCATACCAAAGGTATCCCCTTTCAACTCTGATGATTATTTAGATCATCAGTAACTTATGAAAAAGACGGATGTTTCAATGTCAGAATTCGGATAAACAATTTAAGGGGCATCGCACATTTGTGTGGGTGACCCCAATATGTTGTGGTCATGCATTGATGACCTGGAATGCCGCTGGTTTTCTTCTCGGATAGAGATCAAGGCCTCCGCAGTGAAAGTAGATAGCGGTCTTGTAGTGGTCCCGATTCCTATAGCCGCAGGCAAGCCTTTTCACCTTCTCAATCTTGCTGTTGAGGCTTTCCCCCAAGGCATTGGTTATCCGGTGTCTGGCATAGGTTACGATATTGTCAATATGAGATTTAAGGCTCTTTGCAGCCTTGACTATCGGGCCCAGCCGAGAGTGCGTGGCCCAGAAATACCAGCGAGAGAAGTATCTCCTCATCCAACCTTCTTTATGATAGTTCCAGAGGTTACGGAGGTTGTCTTTGATAGCGCGAGCACGACAGACCTTGAGATCCAGTGAACGGAGGTGTTCAAATTCAGTCCAGCGATATGGCGGGATGTTTTNTTCGTTCCATAACCACAGATACTTGGTCCCCTTCAGAATGTNATTGCCCTCTTCCATCAAGGCCCGATGCTCTTGCTTGCGAACCTTATCCACCGCGTCTACCACGAGGCGCATGACATGATATCGATCGAAGGTAATCTTTTTCTCCGCTTCAGGGATGTAGGCCTTGGTAGCCGCAATGTAGGGGTCCCACATATCCATCGCAACGGATTTTACCTTCTCTCGTTGCTCAAGGCTAAACTGCTTATAGTATTCCTCAAGACTGTTCTGATCTCGCTTGTCCCCTACATAGTCAACCGTAGCAGAGTCTATATCATAGACCAGCGTTTCGTAACGATGTCCTTTCGAGAAGGATTTCTCGTCAACCCCGATCCGTTCCGGAATCCTATGCGCCTTTCTCTCTATGCCGCGCTCAACCGCCCTCTTCATTACCCCCCAGCAAGGATGCCAGTTCATATCCAGCAAACGACAAACACTCTCAATACTGCACTCTTGCTCCAGATCCAGGACAAGGCTCTCGAATTCATAAGTCATGCCCGAATTATCTTCTCCAAGGCCGGAGATGATCTGCAAAACCCCATGTTCCGGACACTCGATCCGGGGAAGATTCACATGGATAAATGTAGCCATCTGAAACACATTCAAATGCCGGNACTCCCTTTCACATGTGTGGTCATACACGGAACACAGCCTTTGACATTTGGGGCAAG
>LT984854.1:2273509-2296880 GCA_900258555.1 uncultured Desulfobacterium sp.
GGCGTCATCGCCTTAAAACTACGCTAACTCATTCCGGTCAGAAAAACAATAATCCGACCACAACATATTGGGGGCACCCACACAAATGTGCGATGCGGCCAATTTAATAAAAATGGAATTTGGAGATCTTAACTCCCAGACCCGGGATTGCCGGGCAATGAACTCACAGCCCCCACAGTGAACTCGTTGAGATTTGCGGGTAACTTTTCAAACACAATCATGAAATTGACGGCTTCGCCCGGCTTGATGTTTACGTTATTGTCATCAGCACCCCGACGGTTGTTTACGGCCTGACTGATTTTTTCAAAAGGCATTATTATGAGTTCTTCATTAGTAAAGGTATTTCCAGCATATACGGATTCTTCTTTAACCACCTGACCTTTGTCGTCCAGGACGCTCCCCTTTACAAAAATAAAGCTTCTTTCCTCAGGGTATCTGTTGGTCACTTTACCCCTGACAACAAACAAACGTCCGGCCATCTTCGAATCAACAAATGAGCTTTCAACGGAAACTATCTCAAGCCTGCTTGTACCCGAATCTGAACCTTTCTTTATTTCTGACAGCCCTGTCGCTCCTGGTAGAAAAGAAGGGATTAAATGGGGGGCATAAATATATACCAAAGCGGCCGCAACAATAAGAGCTAAAAAGGATAACAGTATAAACAGAGGTGCCAAAGATCTGGGAGCTGTCTTTTTCCCTGAAAATAACGGGCTTGGTCTTTCCGTTTCAGCAGGTATCCCTTCACCTTCCATCTCATACCGTGGTGATGCTTTTCCCATATCGGCATTGCCTTCTGCAAGACCATGGCTTTTTTCGTATTCCAGCTCCAGCTTACTGATATCCTCCATGGAATCTTCCATAAAATCAGTATCACTCTCTAGTACTTCCTTATCCTGCGGCTCAAAGACTTGCTCTTTGATATCAGGCCATACATGGTTTTCAGCCTTATCTTTTTGTTCTTCGTTTCCCCTCAGGTTCAAGGGGTATGCCACGAAAACGTGTTTGCACAAGGAGCACCTGACCCTGGAGCCTTCATGGCTTAACAACTCTTCATTTATCTGAAATTTTGTCCGGCACTTTTCACATAGGATAATCATGTCGTCTTTTCTCCCGTTTGAGCAATCAAAGGCTGCAATAAAAAACCCTATTGGAAGAACTTAAGTTAATTATACGATATTGCATCTACTTTATGATATAGATGTCAGGCAACTGTCTGTATTTTTCATTATAGTCAAGGCCATAGCCGACAATGAAGCCCTTTTCAATCTGAAAGCCGCAGTAATCCACACAGACGGTCCTTTCCCTTCGCTCAAGCTTGTCTATAAGAGCACATATCTTAATTGATTCAGGGCTGTTAGACTCAATTGTCTTTACAAGATGGGTTAATGTTAATCCGGTGTCGACGATATCTTCGACCAGAATAACAGGCCTTGCACAAAGGAGTGAGTCCACTTGCTTAGTGAGGCGTATTTTTCCGCTGGATTCCATTTGAGAGCCATAACTTGATGCCCCTATAAAATCTATGTCAACCGGGATGCTAATTTCCCTGACAAGGTCCGCGAAAAAAAAGACGGAACCCTTTAATATTCCTATTAAAAGAGGGCTTTTCCCTTCATAATCAGAAGATATTTGCCTTGCAAGGTCTTTAACTCGCTCTCTAATTCGCTCCCTAGAAATCAGGATTTCCTTTTCCATTGCACCCCTCTCAATAACAGCTAGCTCCTTTTACCCCTTAAAGAATATCCAATAACAAAAAAATTGTCATTATCAATGTAAGGATGTTCCACTAAATCGGCTTCCGAATTTTTAAAGGCCATTCTCCTAAATTGTTTCAAATGTATCTTGCTCACTTTTCATAACTTGATTATAGTTATTTAACTTGAGAAAAATCATTCTGTCATACGGACTTATTCCGGCATTCAATTTTTATAACACTTTGAACACAAGACTAATTTTCGGCCTGCGCGGAAATAACAAGGACTTGTGCTGCTGATTGAGGCGTATGCGGACAAGACAATACCAGGGTTACATATGGATAAATCAATAAAAATACCTAAAGCGACTATTACTAGGCTCTCCCTTTATTATAGACAGCTCGAACTCCTCGAGTTTGACGGCTACCGTATGGTTTCCTCGGAAAAACTTGCGTGGCTGTGCCAGGTGAATCCGGCCCAGGTGAGGAAAGACCTGGGATATTTTGGAGAGTTTGGAGTCCGTGGCGTTGGTTATGATGTTATAGACCTTCAACTGGAAATAAAGAAAATCCTCGCTGTTAACCGTGACTGGAACCTATGTATTGTGGGTATAGGGAATCTGGGCTCGGCAATTATGCAGCATCAAAATTTACAGGAAAGGGGATTCAAGTGTTTGGCCGCCTTTGACAATGACCCGGCAAAGATTGGCAAGATCACTCAAATTGGATTGGAGATATTGAATGTCAGTCTACTCCCTAAGATCGTAAAAGAGCTCAAAATTGAAATAGGAGTGATTACCACTATTTCATCGGCTGCCCAGGCTGTCGCGGACTTGTTATTAAGTTCCAAGGTATATGCAATTGTAAATTTTTCTCCTGGCATGTTAAGGGTCCCAGACTATTGCATGGTTGAGAATATTGATTTTACAATTAAGCTTGATATGCTTACCTACAAACTCCATCAAAAACTAGGCTGCTGAAACCGGTGGGGAGACGCCTGATTTCGACCTTATTGTATTAGCAGCCCATATTGAGCACTGAGCAAGAATTAGCTTAAGTTAGGGGCAGTTAATTTCACACCCCGGTTTGAGCCCCCCTGATTTTTGGTATGGACAAAAAAGAATTGGTCAAAAAAAATAATATTGTCGAAATCTTTGGAGATGGCGCTTGCAAAGGCAACCCTGGCCCAGGCGGTTATGGAGCTATATTGAAATATGGTGAAAACATCAAAGAAATCTCAGGATATGAGATCGAAACGACAAATAACAGAATGGAGATGATGGCAGTGATTGAGGCCTTACGCCAATTGAAAAGGCCTTGCAATGTAATGGTAGTCACTGATTCCCAGTATGTTGTGAAGGGAATGACAAAATGGATTCAAGGCTGGATCAGAAAAAATTGGATGACCTCTGAAAAAAAGCCCGTGCTTAACAGGGGCTTGTGGGAAGAACTGATAAGGCTGAACAAAACTCATAACATACAGTGGAAGTGGATTAAGGGACACAACGGCCACCCATACAACGAGCGATGTGATCAATTGGCCAAAGACGCAATTAGCAAAGCGGTAGAGAATTAGATCGAGAGCAAGCGTAATATGGCATTTTCACTTAGCACATGCGGGCTTGTACTTGGCTGCTCTATCCTATCAGACCACCGAATACCAGGAATATCTCCTAAATTTGATGCGAAACAGCCATAATTTTTCAAATCCCTAAAGTTTAGTAACTAAGAGCCGAAAATAGATATATGATTTCTCGGGTGAAAACTCATGCCGTCAATGTAACAATTATCGGCATCCTTTGTTATTTTGTTATAATATTAAAAACATATCCACATATTCGGGAGAAAATAATATGAAATGTCCAAAGTGCAGTTTTATTAGCTTTGATTTCAATCAGTCTTGCCCAAAATGTAAAAAAGATCTCTCCGAGTTGCGGGCTAAATTAAATACACCGTCATTTCGTCCTGCAATTTTTGATGTAGCCGGATCTGCTGCGATGTCAGATGAAAGCACACTCGAAACCGGTCCAAAGGGAAACAGATTGGATATGGAAGAAAAAATGGAAATAAAGATTTCCGATGGCGCGGCTTCCAAATCACGGCAAAAGGCTGCGCCAGCACAGCCAATAAGTATTGATGAAGAAGAAATAGATTTCTCATTGGAAGATGAATCGGATGATCTGACATTCGACTTTGATGAGCCTTCTGCATCCAATACAATCCCTACACCAGCTCCCAAAAAAGAGATAAGTATTACTGAAGATTCGATTGAGGCAGGCCTGGATCTGGCCTTTAAAGACGATGGCGATGAATTGTCAATTGATATAGAAGGCCTTTCTCTTGAAGAACCTAACACAAAACCACCCGAGGTTAAGGTTGATTTCTCTCTGCCAAAATCTGTGGAAGAAAAATTGGATTTATCATTTGATGATGAGGAAGATGCATCTGGCGAAATTGATCCTATTTTGAAAGACGCTAATGCTAAAGAAACGCCAATTGAGTCGGCAGTCAGCTCGGACAGTATTGAAAAAGAGCTCGAACTGTCTTTTGACGATGAAGAAGAAATGGATCTAGATTCAGATGACTTTGTGATAGACTCTCCTGATGACGAAATCAGCAACACCAATAATAAAGCAGAAGCAGTTGCATTTGATTTAGACATAAAAGACTCTAATCAGCAAAAGCCCATTATCCTGGACGAGATCATAGACAAATCACCTTCCGCAGGGATTGAAAGTGCAGCAATAACAGAACTTGATCAGAACATTGCAATAAAATTTTCCGATGATGAAGAGCAGATCGTTTTTGACCTGGAAGAGTCTGCTTCAAACCAAAAAGGAGAAAAAAATCAGTATACTTCTCCTCCTTCTATCAAAATGGGAAATGACCATGATTTTTCATCAGAACTTGAGCTCGTGGATCTTGATCTTGACCTAGACAAACTAGATAATTAGTCTTGACATCAGTCCCGCTTTACCCTAAAGATGGATGCACAAATACATCGCAAATTGGTTTGTGCCGAGATAGCTCAGTCGGTAGAGCAGGGGACTGAAAATCCCCGTGTCCACAGTTCGATTCTGTGTCTCGGCACCAGCTGTAAAATCAAAGGGTTAGCTTAAAAAACTAACCCTTTTTTATTTGTATTGACTAAAAAATGGATAAAGAAAAATCTCTTTGTATAACTTTTACCAAAAATCCGGTTGTACTTGATTTCATTGTAGGTTCTGAGTTCCTGGTTATAGCTCATTTTTTTCGATCATAGATGGAACTAATGGGAATAGTTTGACATTAGTCTCTTATAGGAGTAAGTTCCCGCATAGCCAAAAATTTCTGTTTCCGTGACAGCTTAGTGCTTTCCAAAAGGCAACCATCGAAATCGGGATCGAAATCGCTTTTGTCCATCGAAACCTCGAATAATAATAAATGTATTAGATAGCGATTTCCATGGTTGTTTTTTCATGACGCTAAACGTCACCTGTTTCAAGCTGCAACCAAATATCAACATGAAAGGGAATTAAAATGAAAGCGGACAAATGCCTAGCTCGATCTGCGGTGCTCGTGTTTGTGTTGTTCTTGTTCTTTATGACAGGTTGCGCCTCAAAGGAAGAAAATGAAGGCAAACATTTTAAGAGGGCGAAGGAATACATAGAAAAGGAAGATTTCAAAAAGGCGGTTATCGAGCTGAGAAATGTTGTTCAGATCAACCCCAAAAATGATGCGGCCCAATATCAATTAGGTGAGACATATCTGAAACTGAAACAGCCTCAAGAGGCTTTCCAGGCCTTTTCCCTTGCCGTATCGGCGAACCCAGGCAACTTGGATGCCCAGCTTAAAACCGGTCAGATTCTTCTTTTGGCGGCAAAGACAGAGGAAGCCAAACAGAAGGCCAACCTGGTCCTGGAAAAATTCCCTAAAAACATTGAGGCATTGATCCTGCTTGCAGGTGTGCAGGTACAGGAAAAGGATGTTGATTCCGCGTTAAATACACTGGAAAAGGGTATTGCCCTAGATCCGAACAATTTTAAACTTTATCTGTCACGTGGAAGCCTGTTTCTCTTAAAAAGGGACATTGACAAGGCCAAGGGTGACTACATGAAGGCAAAATCCATTGATCCCAAATCCCCTACACCTTACCTGAGTTTGTCCCGAATATACAGCGCAGAAAAGAAATGGGATCAGGCTGAGACAGAATTAAAAGAGATGATCAAGGTCTCAGGCTCCACTTATCAAAACCTTTTTGAACTCGGCAGGTTCTATGAGACACTCAAGGATTGGGATCAGGCTGAAAAGAATTATCTTGATGCGGTTGCCTCCGGGGCCAAGGATGATCCTATCCCTCTGATAAGCCTTGGCAGATATTACAGTCGCAGAAAGGCCTATGAAAAGGCTCTTGAGGCGATGAACAAGGCCGCTGCCATAAAAAAAGACGACCTCGACATCCAAGTGGGCATAGCAGAACTTCATATTGAATCCAAACAGATGGAAAAGGCGAACCAGATACTTGATGATATCCTAAAGAAAGACAAAGGGCATGTGGAGGCCAATTTTTTGAAGGGAAGATTATGTCTCTATAACAAAGACTTCGCCAATGCCCTACCGTTGTTGGATCTGACGGTGAAAGAAAGGCCCCGCAGTCCGATGGCACATTATTTCAAGGCCCTCTGTCTCATTGGAAAGGGGGATGCTGAGCTTGCACAGGAAGAGTTGATCAAGACAGTGGAGTTAAACCCCAGGATGATAGACGCCAGATTGATACTGGCGGAGACATATCTCAGAAAGAGGGACAAGGAACTTGCAAGGCAGCAGATTGATGCGGTCATTGCGCAGGACCCAAAGAATATCAGCGGCTTGATGTTGCAAGGCAATCTGAAGGTCCTTGGCCAGGACATTGATGGCGCCGAACTTGCCTTCAAACAGGTTATCGCCAATGACCCCAAATATGCCCCGGCCTATATCAAGCTCGGGCTCCTTTACAGCATCAGAGGGCAACAGGAAAACGCCCTCACTCATTTGAACAAGGCATTGGAAATTGATCCAAGGCAGGTGGACGCCCTGTCTCTTGCGGTGGGCATTTACATAAAGGATAAGGCCTTTGACAAGGCCTATAAACTGTGCCAGACGCAAAAAGAGGTTAAGAAAGATAATACCCTGTACCTTGCGCTTATTGAATTTATAGAGGGCAACATATCCCTGGCTGCAAACGATACTCAAAAGGCTATGGAACATTACAGGACAGCAATCTTAACCGATGCAAATATCCTTCAGGCCTATGTAGCGCTTGCGAGTCTCTACAGAAAGGAAAACAGAATAGACGAGGCCATTTCTCAATACGAGGCATTACTCAAGAAGGATCCCAAATCTCTTGCCGGGCACATGGGGCTTGCCACCATGTATGATCAGCAGGGAGAAGGTGCAAAGGCGGAGGCCGGCTACAGAAAGGCCTTGGAGATAAAGCATGACTTTGCCCCCGCCGCCAATAACCTGGCATGGAATCTGCTCGAAAGGGGTGGGAATATGGACGAGGCCCTTGGCTTCGCCCAGATAGCAAAGGAGAAGATGCCAAAGAATTCATCTGTCATGGATACCCTTGGGTGGCTATACTATCACAAGGGGGGCTATATGAGTGCCATAGCAGAGTTTCAGGACAGCCTGGATCAGGAACCAAACAACCCGGTAATCAACTATCATATGGGAATGGCCTATTACAAAAACAATCAACCTGACGCGGCCAGGGAATTTCTTGAAAAGGCGCTGAAGATCAACAGCAATTTCAAAGGCGCTGAAGAAGCGGACAGGATCTTAAAGGAAATCAATAAATCAGGAAGGCCGGTGACAGAAGTAAAGAGCCAATAGTCATAATGAAAGTGTTTTCCTGGTAAATTTACAGGATAAATAAATCACCTTAACCATCCTCTTAAACTTTTGAGGTCATAACGATGAAAAAAGCGGCTAAGAAAAAAACTATCCTGGTTATTGAAGATGATCCAGATGTCCTTTCCACTGTCACCAAGCAATTGAATTATATGGGCCATGATGTCATTTCTGCTTCGGACGGCATGGAGGGATTGAAGAGCCTGGAATCTGGAGGCTTTGATCTTGTTATCACCGATATCGTTATGCCCTTTATAAGCGGTGTGGGTGTTGTAACAGCATTGAAGGAAAGAATGCCGAATGTCCCGGTAATTGCCATGACCGGCTATGGCAAAGAGCCTGAGGCTGCGGCAATGGAAAAAAAGGCGGATCTGGTGCTGGCCAAACCCATCAAGATGTCTGTCTTGAAGGAGACAATAGACAGGTTTCTTGAGGACAAGGACGAGGAGTAAAATGGTTTCACCCACAGGTTGAAGATGTAACTTGGTGCAATATGTTAGGTTCTTTAAGCTAACGGCTAATCGCTTACGGCTAAAAGCCTTTTTTAGGTTCAATTGATTACCTTGACAACCAAGATACATATCGGTATGGTTCGTAGGTTAATGACACAACCTTAGCTGTTTTCTTTCCATCGGTGTCTAAATGAACTCCAATTTGAATATCCTCATTATACAGTCTCCCACTGTAGTTTTTTCAAAGTTAGAGTCGCGGATAAAGGATGCGGGATTCTCCCTGTGGTGTACTGCAACTCAAGACACACCCATCGGCCAATTGGAGGCTCTAAATCCTCAACTGGCCATTATTGGGCCTTCTCTTAATAATGACGAGGTCCTAAGGTGCATCCATGCGCTCAAGATCGTAAACCCCGCGATGCCGGTCCTGACCTCACGCAAGGAAATCTGCGTGCCAGGCGGGCTTTCCGCAGCCCCATTTGACGGGATACATTATCTCAGCCTGGAGCCCTCATCAGACGAAATTTCCAAAGCCATAGAAATGTCTCTCAAACACAAGGCCGAGAGCACCTTAAGACCCAACTTTCAGGTGGTTATAGGTCAGGGCAGAGAATGTATGGCCATAAGGCAAAAGATTCAGAATGTCTCAGACAAAGACATTACGGTCCTTATTACTGGGGAAACAGGTACAGGTAAGGAACTGATCGCCCGCTCCATCCATTTTCATTCTCTTAGGAACAAGGGGCCACTTGTAAAGATAAACTGCGGGGCGCTGCCGGATGACCTCCTGGAAAGCGAGGTCTTTGGCTTCCAGAGGGGGGCATTCACGGATGCTCACAGGGATAAGCCCGGCCGCCTCGAAATGGCCCACGGAGGCACACTTTTTATTGATGAAATAGGAAATCTTTCGCTGTCTTTGCAGGTCAAATTCTTACAAGTGCTGGAGGAAAAGACCTTTACCAGGCTTGGCGGGACAGAAGATAAGATCATAAACACCCGCGTGGTTGCTGCCACAAATTCTGATTTACATGAGCTGGTGAGGAAAGGGGCCTTCAGAAAGGATCTATTTTACCGCCTGAACATAGTAAATATCACAGCCCCGCCTTTAAGGGATAGGAGGGATGACATCCCCCTCCTGGTCCATTACTTTATTAACAGATACTGCTTTGAATTCAAGAAAGAACCCCTGGAGATGCCCGACCATATACTCAACCTCTTTATGGAATATCACTGGCCAGGAAATATCAGGGAGCTTGAAAATGTCATACGACTGGCGGTTATCTTGAGAGACTGGAACTTTGCATTCAAGGAACTCAATATCAATAACATCAAACAAAAAAAAGGGGCCGTCGGGCCGCCGCAACCCCTTCCTCCTCAGTTGAGTTGGGATGACGAAAAGATCCAAAGGACGTTTAATGAAAGGGGCTTTTCCTTAAAAAAGGTCAGCAAGACCTACGTGTCAGAGGCAGAGAAAAAGGCCATACTGGATATGCTGAGGCAGACACAATGGAACAGGAAAAAGGCCGCGAGGCTTTTAAGAATCAGCTACAAGACACTTCTTAACCGAATCGAGGAATTTGACCTGAAACCGTAGAAAAAAGAAAAGGATGAACCCCTCTTCACCTTTCACACTTCACACTTCATCTTTCTTCCCTCCCCTATCCCTAATTTTTTAGTATATAATTTTATTCCACAACATAGCAAAGTTTTACCCTATAAAAGTAGAAAAATATTACACAGCAGGCTTATCCGCCTGAAATATCCAGCTTTTAAGAAATCCACTGCAAGATTATATCTACATAACTTATTGAAATTAAAGATAAGATTAATTTTTTCCATTGTTTTCTCCAAATTTTGAAATACGCCCCTTTGTGGCATGTTAATTGCCTATAGATGCAACTGAACCAACAAGGTTGTTTTGTAAAAAACCTAACGGCCTGTTGATCAGCGATAATCCCTGGTAAAGGAGAAATAGAATGAAGATTAAAAATATTTTTTTGTCGATCATGGTGATTGCCTTTTTAGCTGGGGCGGGAAATGCGTTTGCAGGTCCTTTCGGCGATAATATCACAATATGGGATAATAGGGGAGTCGGAAGCCTAACAAACCCTAGCGAAGACCAGGAGACAGAACCTGGAATGATTAATAACCAAAATTGGGATCTTGAGGGTTTCTTCCTAGACGGGTCGTTACTGACCATTGTCGGAGGTTTTAATTTCCTGAGTGGATATTCTTATAACGGCCACATTTATACTATTGGGGATCTATTCCTTGATACTGACGGTGATGCATCTTATGGGACAACCGCTAGCTTAACAGATTTTTCAGGCTATGACTATGTTTTGGACCTCAATGTTTCAGGGGGCAGCTTTAGCGCTATTGAGTTGATCGCAGATACGAGGCTTTATGATGTAATAGAAGATTACAACAGCCCCGAATCTAGCCCTTGGAAATATCGGGATAGCGGAAAAATTATAAAGGAAAATCTGGCACTCACATATCAAGGCGGCTTGACCGACGCCTATACTGAATTGTTAGGGGGAAATCACCACACCCTGTCTTTAGATCTTTCAGGCCTAAGCTTTCTTGCAGGAAAGGAATTCACCGCCCATATCACAATGGATTGCGGCAATGACAACCTGATGGGAAAAGGGGCAGTGGCCCCAGTGCCTGAGCCGGCCACTATGCTGCTCTTGGGTTGCGGCCTTGTGGGGCTAACTGCGGCGGGACGGAAGAGGATCTGCAGGGCATGACGGAAAGGCTGTTGGTTTACCCAAGCCACTTGGCTTTAACCTTTTTTGAGCGGAAGGGGGGATTTTTGGAAATAGAATAAAAAAAGTATTACAGAAATTTACTAATTGCGTATCGTATTTTTTGTTAAATTATAAACATAAATAAAAGGAGTTAACATGAAAAAACTAATCGGAATTTTATGCGGAGTATTTTTGGTTTTTGTTGTTGCAGGCAGTGCGATGGCTACGGTTTTCCAATTTGATCCTGGAAGCTATGAAATGCCTGATGAAAATGTACAACTTGCATCACTATCCTATTCAGCCGGTCTGGACCATAGCAGGTATTATTATATGCAAATTCCAGATGTTGTTTCGATCCCCGATGGGAACCTAAATATTGTATTTCATAATCTTTATGATAATAGTAATGAAATAAATGACAGGTTGGCGCTTTACATTGCAAACTATCCTTTTGATATCGGGACACCTTCTATCACGGCTATTGGTACTGATAGTTCATCCATAACCTCTCCTCCTTGGCCTACCACAACTTGGACATCGTTAGGCTCATACACTTATCCTAATAATCCATTGCCTTATGATCGTTATGATGTCCAGTTTTCAATCCTTGTTGATGATGCATTGCGAGGGATGATGACTGGCAGTGACGGATTTGTAATTGGCATTGATCCAGACTGCCATTATTATATGGATAAAATCACAGTGGACGCCCCTGGTGCCCCTGTTCCAGAACCAGCAACCATGTTACTCCTTGGCGCTGGCCTTGTCGGAATGGGTGTTTTTGGACGTAAGAGGTCAGTTAAGAATGCGTAATTTCCTTTGTTGCAAGTCAGTCGGGTCTTTGGACCAAGTAAGACGGGTCCAAAGACCCCAAACAGAGGACAGGGCTTTTAGGAGAACCGGATTAAGTTGATACGACCTGATTTAAGGGATTTTCTTTTTACCTTTGTGCTTCGGAACCAATCTAAGTTCCATTAAAGGAAAGCTCAGCCCAGGTTAATAGTCGTCTCCCCACATTATGTTGAGCGGGAGAGAGTAATTTATGCACTACCAGATTATGTTGAATTTTTAATATCAGCATCGTCCGGCGCATCATTTTTTATTTGAGAATAATTTCGTGGTATCAACCCTCAAACATTATATGAACCCGCTCCATGTATACTGCAGGCTCAGGGATATGGGCATTAAAAGGAGCATTGCCTTGCATGTCTGCCGGGTGTATGAGCGGGTGGTATTTAAAAAGTTTTTGTTTTTAACCTTACGGGGAAGCAGGTGATTTCCGATTGCCTTTATCTCTGCCCATATCAAAAATGGAGTCAGTTAATGTGAACATCTTGCTTAATAATTTGAGCTTAAGAGACAATGGCGGCAGACGTTCAGGTATTGATCTGAGGCAGTTTTCCTATACCGGTCATATACCGGAAAGAAGAAGCGGACAAGAGCGCAGAAACGGTCTTGATCGCCGAAACGGTGTAAATCGCAGGATTGTCGAAGACCGCAGAAGCGGTTCAGATGCCGAAAAAAGATATGGGGAAGGTGGCAAAGTTATCGAAATGAGGCATTTCAACCGGCGATCCGGCAAGGATAGGAGGGCCGCCTTTGCAGCAGGGTTTGCTTGAGTTACTCGGGTTTACCGGGGCACTTGTGTTTGAATCGTTTTTTTCGTTGTTATTTACATCTTTTTAGACAATACCGAAACTAAAACCCTTTTTTAAGCCTCATACCAAAAGCTAAAATCAATGAAGGACTCCGCAGCAATCTGCGACGAACTTCAGTGTGGTGCCGGACTTTGTCCGGCATTTTTTTGCTAAAATCTATAAGCATTATTTTGGTCGCTTTAATATCACTCGCAAAGAGCAATGAATAGCCTCAGAACTCCGTTGAATTTTTCCCAAAAACGGGTTAATTAATCTTTTCAGAAGAGTGCAAGTCACACCGCACCCCTTACACCGTAAACCATGCACAGTACACCTTATACCGTAAACCGTATGCCATGCATCGTGTACCCTTTGAGGAAATAATGAAACCTGATGCTATCCAGGTTAGAAATCTAAGCTTTTCATATGACAAGACGGCTATTTTGCAGGATATCACCTTTACGTTGAAACAGGGGGATTTCCTGGGCATAATCGGGCCTAATGGCGGCGGGAAGACAACGCTTTTAAAACTTTTGCTGGGTATCCTTGCGCCTGACAAGGGGGAGATCCTTGTGTTGGGCGAAGCGCCTCATGACGCCAAACACCGCATCGGCTATGTGCCTCAGCACACGGATTTCAACCTCAGGTTCCCTGTCTCTGCAATTGATATTGTGTTGATGGGCAGATTAAGGAGGTCCAGCATTGGAAGGCCCTATTCTCGCAAAGACCGCTCTAACGCGGAAAAGGCTCTTGACAGGGTCGGTATGGCCGAATACAGGCACACTCACATAGGTGAACTTTCCGGGGGACAAAGGCAGCGCGTATTTATTGCAAGGGCCTTGGCTGCTATGCCGGAGATATTTTTTCTGGATGAACCAACAGCCGGTATTGACCCACATTTTGAGACAGACCTGTTCAGTTTTTTAAAGGAACTCAATAAAGAGGCGACCATAGTGGTGGTCACCCATGACATCGGCGTTATATCCAGCAATGTAAAGTCTGTTGCATGTGTCAATCGCACAATGATATTCCACGAACAGGGAAAGATTACCCCTGAGATGATTGACATGGCCTATCAGTGCCCGGTTGATCTGGTGGCCCACGGCTTACCCCACCGGGTCTTTGCTGATCATGAGGAGAAATGAGATGTGTGAGGCACTTCAATTTGAATTTATGAGAAACGCATTGCTTGCGGGGATTTTGGTCAGCATCTCGTGCGGGATAATAGGCAGCCTTGTTGTAGTTAACCGTATTGTCTTTATATCAGGGGGGCTTGCCCATGCAGCCTATGGTGGAATAGGACTGGCGTTTTTTACAGGCACCCCTCCCATCCTGGGTGCGGCCCTTTTCAGCGTAGCGTTTTCCATGATCATGGCCGCAGTGAGTTTTAAAAACAGGCACAGGGCGGACACTATTATAGGGGTCATATGGGCGGTCGGCATGGCATTGGGGATTATCCTTATTGATATTACGCCTGGATACAATGTTGATCTGATGAGTTATCTCTTCGGGAGCATCCTTGCCGTGCCCAAATCCGACATCTGGTATATGATCCCCTTGGACATCATAATTGTATCATCCGTTGTTATCCTTTATAAAGAATTTCTTGCAATGTCCTACGATGAAGAATTCACCTTTATTGCAGGGATACCTGTAAGGCTTCTTTACTTCTTCCTGCTTGGCATGACCGCCCTTTGTGTTGTGATGGTGATAAGGGTTGTAGGTCTTATCCTGGTCATCGCCCTTCTGACCATACCCCCTTATATTGCGGAAAAATACACCAGGTCACTGGGCAGGATGATGGCCCTTGCGTGTCTGTTGGGGATATTGTTTACGGTCTTGGGCCTGTGGCTTTCTTACAGCTATAACCTTACCTCCGGGGCCACTATAGTGATGGTTGCGGCTGTAGCCTTTTTTATTTCCCAGTCTTTTGAAATAACGAAGAAAAGGAACAAAATAAAGGTCCGCAAATGAGGGTAGTGCTCGTCCATCCAGCAGGCTCCAACTGGGTCCCAGGCAAAAGGGATATCACGGCAACGGCCAACCGGATGGCACCTCTGGGCCTTCTTTCCATTGCGGCGCACCTTGAAGGCCAGGGACACGATGTCTTTGTCCACGACTGCCTCGGACCTAAAGCGCCGCCGGATATTGATTCCAATATCAGTGCCATACTTGCCCGCAACCCTGATCTTATAGGTATATCCGCCACCACATCGGGTTTTCTTGACGGCTATGAAATAGCAAGCAGGATAAAAAGTATCAGGCCGCAGGTCATGACCATCTTCGGCGGAGTCCATATCTCGGCAATGGGCGCAACCCTGCTTGATCAATTTGGAGATATTGATTTTCTTTGCATTGGTGAAGGGGAAATTACCATATCAGAATTGGCGGCAGGGCGTGATCCAAGACTGATTAACGGCCTTGTCTGGAAAGATGGTGACAAACCTGTTAAAAACCCCGCACGCGCCCAGATACCTGATCTCGACTCACTCCCATTTCCTGCATACCAGAAGCTTGCGGGATTTCCCAAGGGATATAATCTCCCCCTTTTCAGTTATATCATGACCCCCGGTGCTACGATGATCACAAGCCGCGGGTGCCTCTATCAGTGTTCATACTGCGACAGATCGGTATTCAAACATGGCTTCAGGTATAACTCTGCTGAATATGTATATGAACATATGAGGTATTTGAAAACCGATTTCGGGGTAAGGCACATCAATATCTACGATGACCTTTTTACGACCAACCGAGAGCGGATAAGCGGCCTTTGTGAAAAATTGATTTCAATGCCTTTGGCCATGCAGTTTAATTGTGCAGTCCGTGTGGGACATGTGGATGATGAATTATTGAAGATGCTCAAGGCCGCAGGGTGCCTGCAGGTGTCTTTGGGTATCGAGACAGGAGACCCTTCCCTGATAAAGGTCCACAAATCCGGGGTTACACTTCAAAAGGTCGAGGAAACTGTCAGGCTTATTCAGGCCCACGGGCTCAGGGCCAAGGGCTTATTTATGATGGGGCTTCCTGGTGATACAGAGGAGTCAATCCGCAGGACCAGTGACTTTGTAATGTCCCTTGATCTTGATGACATGAACATGTCCAAGTTCACACCCTTTCCAGGGGCACCAGTATGGCCGACAATAAAGGAACAAGGCTCTTTTGACAATGACTGGCGCAAGATGAATTGCCTCAACTTTGTATTTGTTCCTAAAGGCGTTGCATCAAGAGAGACGCTCGACCATCTTTACAATCAGCATGTAAAGAGGTTCTATTCAGGCAGAGCCTGGAGGACAAAATTCAGAAGCAGACTCTGGGAGCACAGGAAAAGTCTTATATATATGCTGCGTCATCTGTCCACTTTTTTGGAGGCAAGGCGCAATTTTGAACCTGATCTTTGTGAGAAAACAATATAGGAAGGTATATGCCAACACATTCAGACAAATACCTTGAAGAACAGATTCAAAAAATCCTCTCAGTCCCAAGGTATCCTGAAAAATATTACACTCTTCAAGGTTACACCTACGGTGAGGTCTATCAAATGTCTCTGGAGTTTGCCTCCCTGTTTTCTTCTATGGATCACGGTGATAGGCCTATTTGCCTTTGCGCAAAGAACAAGGCTGTTATTGCAGCATCCCTCCTTGCAGCTCTCTTTGACGGCCCTCCCCTTCTGCTTCCGTATTCTCATTCCATTAATGTTCTTTCTGAAATGCATGACTCAACGGGATTTAGATTTGCGGTCTCAGATACGGATATGGCCCTCCCTGAGGGAGTGGAGGTCATTATCCCGGAATTGGGCCAACTGCCAGCAAAAAGGCTATTAAAGGTCGAGACCGATCCTGACAGGCAGTGGCTTATGCTTTATACCGGAGGCTCGACAGGTACGCCCAGGATCTGGTCAAAGACAGTAAGCAACCTGCTCAGTGAGGCCCTTTATCAATCACGCAAACATCATTTTTCTCCGGCCGATATCTTGGTCTCCACGGTCTCTCCTTACCATATTTATGGTCTGCTCTTTTCAATCCTTGTCCCACTGGTGTCTTCCGCCTGCGTAATTGACGAAATCTGCGCCTTTCCCAATGAGATAATCACGGCGATTCAACAACACTCTGCCACCATATTAATTGGTGTCCCCATACATTACAGGGCATTGCGGGATCATCCCATCACGGGAAACTCATTAAATATGGCCTTTTCCTCGACAGGCGCTCTTGCAGAGGAAGATGGAAGCGATTTTTTCAGACAAAATGGGGTCGGTATTATTGAGATCTACGGATCAACAGAGACCGGCGGTATCGCATCCCGATGCAGGTCAAAGGGAGAAACCGGCTTTACGGTCTTTGATGACATCAAATGGAAGATAAAGGACCAAAGGCTATACATACGATCAGGATTCATTTCCCCTGAGATAAAAACCGACAAGAACGGTTTCTATAAGACCGATGACCGCGTAATGCCTGAGGGTGAAAACGGGTTTGTGATCCTCGGACGGTCTGATGCTGTTATCAAGGTGGCCGGGAAAAGGGTAGACATGGAAGAGATCCGTGACAAGCTCAGAAAAATCGCTGGGGTCAGGGACTCGGTTGTAATCTCCATTTTTATAGGAAAGGGGAGAGAAAATGCTATCGCAGCAGTTATTGAGGGGAGTCCGGACAAGGCGGAACTGCGAAAGGCCCTTTCAAGCCTGCTTGAGCCCTATGCCATACCTAGAGTCATAAGGATTGTAGATCAAATTCCATCCACCCCAAGCGGGAAACACGACAGGGAGGCCATTGAACAGATGTTTCGGGCTGAATTTTACGGACTGAGGTAAGCTCATATTTCGGGTTGCGGGTTACGAGTCAATGTCATTAACCTAACGATTCTTATTAAGCGAAAGGAACCGGATTCGCTTTCGTGAAGGAAATATTTTGAACCGCAGAATATCAAACAAGGAATGTTGAATGTCGAAACAATGAATCGCCTCTTTTCTTATCTTTACTTCTTAATTCGTAATTCATTGTGAGATATTGGATATTCTCTTAAGTTAATGGCATTGGGTTACGAGTTGAGGGTTAGGAAAAACTGGCCTCACCGGGCAGCCTTCTAGAGCCTCCTACCGTATTCCAGTGCCTGCCTGTTGACGCTGATGCGTGCGTCCTGGAGCACCATATCGCTTCCGGTGTCTGTAAATGGAAGATATACAAGGGATCTGCCCTTAACTTCAAAGCTGATCTCCGGCAGAAAAGGAAACACGTTATTTTTTGTCACCGCCGAAGCAGCCAGTATTATCTTCATTGCCTGCTCTGCCTCTGACACAGGCATAGTCACAGGGTGTAGGTTTTTCTTGGGTAGCAACTTAACCGGTGAGAGCAATCTCTGAAATACGGTTACCTGTTTTGACAATTGCAGAAAGACCTTGGGTCTGATCTTGAAGGCAGGGCTCCAGAAGCACATCTCTTCATTTTCCCATTGGCCTGAAATAACAATCGGCTGATTCGTCACCCGAATAAAATCTGCAAATGAGGCGATATCAAGGCCTTTTACTGCAGCAGAGATCTTCCAGAACGGCAGATATGCGTCCGTGCCTTTTCTTGCCTCAACGGTGAAGGCTTGAACTTTCTGAAACCTGCCCTCAGATACCTCCCACGCTGTTGAGCAGTTTCCGCATAAAAGGACGACGCTGTCTTTTTCGGCCGTAAAATTCCATCCGCACTGGGGGCACAATGTCGGTATAAAACTAATCTTCCATTTGGAAGCGCTGACCTGGTCCGGAAAACCTGCCGCATCTTCCCGGGTCACGGCGATTGGCCTGTTCAATATTGCATCAAAGATATCCCCTCCCTGCACAAAAAACGGCATGTATATAAGACTGATGCTCTCACCTATGAAGGCACGGTGATAAAGCCGGCCTGACATGCCGGATGAGGTGAGGGCCGCGGCCTTTTTGACGATGTCCGTCGCCTTTAGAGAGAATTTCAAAAACGAGCCCTGTGTTGACTGGGAGACAAACTTCATCTTCATCGCCTGGGGCCTGAGCCCAAGGGAAGACGGAATGCCATTTAAAGAGACCCCTATATGGGTAATGTCCACCACACGCTGGCCCAGGTTAAGATCCATGCAATAATATACGTTTCCCTTAAAGCGAAGATAAGGGGCATATACCACCTCCTTGTCAAGTGATTTATGGGGGAGGACAAATCGAAAATAGTCGGGGGAATAAAGATAATTCTCTGTCCCGCAATATGGGCAGCGCAAAATATGATCGGTTTCATCCAGATCAATACGACCCCCGCACTGCGGGCATTCCTGCTCTACAGTAAATCCCATGTCAAACCATCTTGTTTCCGCATTGATTGCAAAAGGTTGAGCCGGGTAAATTTTCCGACTGACAGTGAGGACATGTGGGAGACACTGGTTTTTCATCCGCCGGTCTGCCGCATTTTGGGCAGAACCTGGCATTGGCAGGCAGGTTTTTTCCGCAGTTGAAGCACTGGCGCAGGACAACCTGCTGGTGGCCGCACAACGGGCAGAACCTTGCCTCCCTTGAAATGGGGTTTCCGCAATCAGGGCATCTGATCTCCGATGGTGCCTGTTCAGCCCCGATCACGCCGGCAGGCATTTGCCTTTGGATCAGACTGTCAGCGAACATCGCCGGCATCATCAGCCCCAACCCCATTGCCATACCGGCAGCCCCATTGCCGTTTGGTGATTCAGCCGCCTTTTCCATGGCCATGGCGGCCTTCATCTTAATCAGTTTGTCCAAATCCTGGATGATGTTAAGACGGCTCTTATCATCAATCGCCTTTTGCACCTCCTGGGGCGGCGTAATGGATGTGATGTAAAGATGTCTCAATGCAAGCCCGAAGTGACTGAAATCCTCCTGTAGCCTTTTTTGGAGCCCGACGCTCAATTCATCATATTTGCCTGGGAGATTCAAAATGCTGTCGAGATGTTCACCAAGATGGTCATTAAAGCGGGAGACTATCACACTTTTTAAGTATTCCTCGATCTGCTCTGTTGTATACTGACCCATGGTGCCCACCAGACTGTTTATGAAAAGGACAGGCTGAACCACCTGGATGTTAAAAACCCCGTGGGCCCTAAGCCGTATTAACCCCAACTCCGAATCCCTGAATGCAACCGGGTCGCTTGTCCCCCACTTTAGGTCGGCAAAGACCTTCATATTTGTCAGATACACTTCGGCCCGAAGGGGGCTTGTCATTGCCCAGGGTACAGACAGGAGTTTTGTCAATACCGGAATATTTGCGGTTTTAAGCGTATGACGGCCCGGCCCAAAAGCGTCACAGGCCCTTCCCTTGTAAAAGAGCACACCTGCCTGGCTTTCACGGATTATCAACTGGGCGCCGAATTTGATCTCCCCTGATCCATTTTGAGGTATCCTGTGCACCAATTCCTTGCCGGTTTCATCAAACCACTCTATTACTTCTAAAAAAATGACATTGTTTATCCCCATGGATCTGCTCCTTTTATTTGATTGTACGGCAATCTGCCCTGATCTGCCCCTGCCTCGGCGTCTCAGTCAGAATTCAAAATGCAACGAGTGTGCCAGATTATAATTTCACTTTGGATCGGGACAGTTTCTGTTGCCGGTAAATAGCCAATAATCGTGTATGCTTGACACAGGCCGAGATATAATCTAACTTTGCCGATATGGCAAACAAACCGTAAGAGGATCCTGACATGAAGACACCCATAAAAATTGATGAGCTTATTGAGGTCGTTCGTAAGGGTGGAGTGGTACAGACCGGCGTGGATGTATACAACAAAAGGGGAATATTGCTGATAGAAAAGGATGTGTCCATAAGGAGCGTCAATATCCTTTTGACGTTGAAACAAAACGGGTTGTTTGATGTCCCCATTGACTACAAAAAGGCCGGCGGCATGTGGGACAGAAACGGGCTATTGGTGGAAACCAGGAAAAGGGCCAGCGATCAGGTCAGGACAAACAAGGAGACAGCACTATCCGAACTTAAAAAAAAGGTTGAGGAGGTGATGGAGCTTAAGGCGGAAGCGAAAGCACTTCATCAACGTGCAAAAGAAAATATAAAAAAAGTCATAAAGGAAATTAAAAGGTCTGGCGGTAAATTTGATCAAAATATTATAGAAGGCATTGTTGATGAATTATTCATTTTTCTTACCAGAAAGGGCAATGCCTTCAGTTACCTTACAAAGGAAATATTTACCTATGACGAATTTCTATATAACCATTCCGTAAATGTCTGCACCCTGGGGACAGCGGTGCTGCTTAGGTTCTGCGAAGAGTTTGGAGAAATGATCAATAAGCAGTTGAATCAGTTGTACCGCCACGACACCAGATTGTCAGTATCTGAGAACATGACGTCGTATATCCTGTATTATCCCGAGGAGTTGAAAGAGATCTCAGTCGGGATGTTTCTGCATGACATAGGCAAAGTGCTAATCTCCGAACAGGTGCTCAATAAGAAAGAGAAGATAACAAACGACGAACTCCAGTTGCTAAATACACACAGCTATGAGCTGGGGGCGAAACTGCTGGAAAAAAATGGTATATATAATGCCTTTATCAGCAACGTGGTAAAATACCATCATTCCGCCCTCTACTCTGCAGAAACCAAGACCTATCCAACAGACAGACTTCCCATAGAGATCCCTCCTTATGTGAAAATCTGTAAACTCGCGGATCTGTATGATTCCATGACCTCAAAACGATCCTACAAGGAAGCTGAAAATCCGGTAACCGTAGTAACAGAGATATTCAGAAAATATGCAGGAAAAGAAGATATAGTGCTCCAGATTATCCTGCATGCGTTTGTGAGCATCGTGGGGATTTACCCCTCCGGGAGTGTTGTATACCTTCAAAACGGCCAACTGGCCTATGTAGTTGACAGTGTCGGCCCGATCTGTATCCCGATAACAGACAGATACGGCAATGCTGTCTCAAGGCCCCAAGATCCATTTGATATTTCATCTATTGATGAAGGTAATGCAGGGTTTAAAATAGACAGACGAAAGACCCCACTTTCGCCCAAGGAGACATCAGATTTGTTGCCGGACTATTTAAAGGCCGTCTGATATTAATTGTCGTTGGAGGACATTATGGCAACTGCCGGAATGCACAACCCGGCTATTGAAGAAACTTATAACGACTGCCAGTTCATCCTTAAGGAGGGAGCCCTGGAGACTGAGTCCATATTGTGTAATGGTTGTTTTTCATAAGGCTGAACTTTCACCGTTAATTCTTTCTTTATAGCCAACAGAGTCCGTCCGGGTCCCTATGGTAAGATCTAAGTCCTGTTCAGGGTCAATAATGCCAAAAGAGCCTTTTTTTAAAACAAGTTTTCAATTAGTCAGGCCAGCCTAACCATCAAGGTTGACAAAAAAAAATGTATGTTTAAGAATCACTGAAATAATGACTTCCCAATCATTTAATTGCGCCAATATCCGTGGAGAAAATCATGTATACACTGATGACAATTTCAGGTCTTACAGTAGATCCGCTGACAAACAGCCCTATTGTAATCCTAAGAGAGGTTGACGGCGACAAGACCCTGCCGATATGGATTGGGTTGTTGGAGGCTACAGCCATTGCCAGTGAATTGGAGGGAATCAAATTCTCGAGGCCCATGACCCACGATCTTTTAAAAAACATACTTTCCATGGTGGAGATCCAGGTAACCAAGATCGAGGTCTGCGACCTTCGGGACAACACCTATTATGCCCAGATACATTTCAGACAGGGCGATGCAGAGATGTCCATTGATGCAAGGCCTTCCGATGCGCTTGCCCTCTCACTGAGGGTAAAGGCACCGATATTCGTTGCCGAGGATATTATTCATAAATCCAGAGAGATAGATTTGAAATCTGAGGCACGGGATAAATCAGAGCAAGGAAAGAAGTGGCAAAAAATATTAGAAGGGCTTAACCCCGAAGATTTTGGGAAATATAAGATGTAAGCGGATCTATCTGTCCGCATGCTTTCTGTTGAAATAGCCTCCTGAGTGAATAATTCCGTCATTTCTCTTCCGTCTCCCGGTCCCTTACTAATTAAGGCCATGAATACTGATCCAACAAACCCCTCTTTATATCCCCGCGATGATTCATCCCTATCACAGTGGGGATTACCGATGAAAAAACGTCTTTTCAATCTATTCGGCACTCTCATTGTTCTTTTGGGGTTTATATTGATCGGGCTTTTGAGCAAAAAGTCCAATTATGCTGATAATCATACCCCTGAAATGCTTTCAAGTGAAACAGCCGAAATTGCATCTGCCCCAAGCGACTGGATGGAGATATACCTGAATGATGAAAAGGTGGGTTATAGTGCAAACCAGATCAGCCCGGTTCAGGAAGATTATCTTGTTGAGGAAGAGATCGTTCTTTCCCTCAATCTCATGGGAAAACCCGGCATTGTAAACTCTGTTACACGCTGTGTGGTGGGGCATCAATTTCAGTTGAAAAGCTTTACCTTCAAAATGACATCAGATGCCGTTCAATTTCGTGTCTCAGGAAATGTGGAGAAAGGTAGGTTGGTGATTGAAACCGGGGAAGGCAAGGAGCGGCGGACCGAGTCCGTTGAACTGACTGAAACACCGATGGTAGCCCCTGTGATAACACATTTCTTTAAGAACAGGCACATAGAGGTGGGGCAGTCCTTTTCTTTTCCGATACTTGACCCTTCCACCATGGCAAAAGAGACCATGACAGCAAAAATCGCAGGTAAAGATCTTGAGCCAATTTAAGAGCCGGAAAGCCGCGTTGGCAGCTACCCTTGGCGTCCCCTCTTTGTTCGATCAACCCAAATTTTCACTTCAAAGCCACCGCTTGACCTTGTGACCTACCTTATATAATACTTCCGTAAAAATTGATCTTTTTTGAAGGTCATATTGTATTTTTTTATTGACGAGCTATAGCCCGCTCGGTTTTACCATGTCTTGCGAGTACAATTTTGTCAAAAGTGTAGGCCCTATTTTTTATGCTATTTTTTAA
>LT984854.1:2301065-2375678 GCA_900258555.1 uncultured Desulfobacterium sp.
TTCTCCTTTTTTTTAATTGGTTTGTCGTAAAACCCTTATAAAGGAAAAGCGCCTTTTTTTCGACAAGTTATAATTTTACACAAAAGATTTTACACTACCCGCCTGGTGTGAGATCTATTTGGGACAATGGATTTCAGCAGACCCGACGCTAAATCAAATGCCCGCTGATGTGACCCACATAAAGCTCTCTACAGGAGGGGTAAACAGACAGGTCGGCATTATTGCGCTTGTTGGCAGGATAGGACTGGAGATATTGGCATACCGTTAACATTGTCAGATGGATTTCCATGATCAAGCTGATCAGTCTCACCAATCATCGTATATGTTTTGGTCCTTGAGGCTTGACCTGTTTATGTTATATTCACCGCTGACATCTCAGGCCAAACTTAGGTCCGATCCCAATTTGTTTTAATGTTTCTTTCATTCACAATCGCCTTTGTACTGGTTTCCCTTGCTGTATATTTTCCCATGAAGCTGGGAATTAAGGCCTTAGAAGACTATGAAGGATGATAAGCAACATGAATATGTGGGCAATCTCCACATACACTCAATCTTTTCAGATGGTGCAGGAACTGTCCCTGAAATAGCCAAGTCAGCGGCATCCCTGGGGCTTGATTTTGTTGTTATAAACGATCATGACCATATGACAGACAGCCTTCACACCGATGAGGAAGGTTTTTACAGCGGCCTTCTCGTTCTCATTGGCCTTGAGATAGGTTACAACTCGCATCACTATCTTGCTTTCAATATAAAAGATAAGGTAAACTCAAAAAACTTAAGCCCGCAGGAGGTGATTGATCTTGTAGACAAACAGGGAGGATTTGGTTTTCTTGCCCATCCGTTTGAAAAGGGTATGCCTTTTCATGACAAGTCAATCTCTTACACCTGGAATGAGCTCAGCGTCACCGGTTTTGCCGGCATTGAGATCTGGAATTTTGCATCCAGGTGGAAGGAACGCATCAAGAGCCCTGTTCACGGTCTGTTGCACCTTCTTTTTAAATCAAAATTGTTAAAAGGTCCCAGCCGGGAGACCCTTTATTTCTGGGACCGATTATGTCAGGAAAGGAGATTAACCGCCATAGGCGGCTCTGACGCCCACGGAGCCGTGTTCAGATGGGGTCCCGTCCGGTTGAGCCCTCTTCCTTATAAATACGCCCTGAACAGCGTCAATGTGCATATCCTGCTTGACACGGCCATATCAGATGATGTTACGTTAGCCAAGGCCCAGGTGTATGATGCAATGAGACATGGCAGGCTTTTCATCGCCCATGACAGGCTCGTAAGGGCCAATGGCTTCAGATTCTATTTTACCTCTGACAGTGGGAGCTTAGTTCACATGGGTGAAGAATTCATGTTCGAGCCTGGGGATATACATGTAGACGCGCCACAACGTAGTGAGATAAGACTCATAAAAAACGGTGAATTGCAGTTAAGACATTACGGACAGAATGCTTGCTTTCGAGCAGTGGACAAAGGCGTATATCGTGTTGAGCTTTTTTTGCGCCGCTTTCCCTTTGGTCTGCGGCCTTGGATATTTTCAAACCCTGTATATTTGAGATGAAGACACTGAACAATCCTCAAAGGAGGAGAAAAAATGAGATTTATTAATTCACTGGTTTTGTCACTTGTTTGTCTTATGGTAATTTTTATTGTCTCATGTTCAAAAAAGACCGCCAGTGTCAACGAAGTGAAATACTATCCTGTAAACAGCATGGATGGAGTTATCAGCAAGACCGGCGTGCAGTTTGATAAGGACATAAGCTCTGACGGCAATGGTTCGCTGCGGATAACCGGAGAAAGGCCCTCAACCATCAGGCTTTATGAGACCGGTGATATTGATATTGAAGACTGCCGGCTTCTTTATCAGGCGAAGCTCCGCACGGAAAATATAGATGGCCAGGTGTTTATTGAGATGTGGTGTCATTTCCCTGAGAAAGGAGAATTCTTCTCCCGCGCCATGCAGTCTCCTTTATCAGGGACCAATGAGTGGGTCTCACAGGAAACGCCTTTTTTTCTAAAAAAGGGCGAAAATCCTGATAATGTCAAGATTAATATAGTGGTAAACGGAAAGGGCACAGTCTGGGTTGATGATATACATTTATTGAAGGCGCCGTTGTAGCGCCAGATGCGAGTCCGAGAAGGAGGTGATTAAGGAAGATAATTCATGCCATGGTACAACAGATTTTCAAGGTGCTTTGATTAAAGGTTTTCATTATCAATTTTATATGAGGAGAGAGCCATGTCTGAGAAGCTGCAGAATTTATTGGAAGACTTTATTAAAGAGGCCAAACTTGAGTCCGTCGCCGCCGGAATCGTTGATTTTGACGGAAAGGAATTGGCATATGCAATTCATGGCACTTTTGACAGAGAATTCAATTCTCAACGCGCTGCTTCAGTCTTTGCCATGGTTGTCAATTTTATGAATAAGACCCTTGGGGGCATTCATTTTGAGGAAGATGAGGTGGAAGAAGTCCTTGTAACATCCAGACACGGTTATTTCCTGCTAGAGGTCATCAAGACGGAAAAGTGTTTTCAAGGGGTTGCCATCTCAAAGGAAGAGGACTTCAATAGGATTAGGGATCTGATGAAAAAATACAAGCCTATGTTTCTAGAAATTTTGTAACAATATTCTACAATTAAATTTATAATTATCTTGGGTTTTGGTGTGACATATTCAGGCGATAAAAAGGCCAGGACCACACTGGTCCTGGCTACAACAAACAACGGAAAGGTAGAAGAATTCAAACTGTTGTTAACGGATTTTGATGTTGAAATAAAAGGGCTGAGGGAATTTGGACCTATCCCTGCAATCAAAGAAGATGGAAAGACTTTTGAAGAAAATGCCGTTAAAAAAGCCAGCCTTACGGCAAAAGCGCTGGGATTGCCTGTCCTGGCGGATGATTCAGGACTTGTTGTAAAAGCGCTGGACGGCAGACCTGGTGTCCGGTCAGCACGATATGGAGGCTCTTCAGACAGGGAAAACAATCTAAAATTACTGAAGGAAATGGAAGGGATCCAGGATAGAGAGGCATATTTTATGTGCGTGATCGCCATATCCGCCCCAAATGGTTCCACCCTGGTATATCAGGGAAAATGTGATGGCGTTATTACTGACGAATTAACCGGTTCCAATGGTTTTGGCTATGACCCTCTATTTTATTATCCACCCCTTAAAAAGACCTTTGCCCAGTTGACAACGGAAGAAAAAAACCGTGTCAGTCACCGTGGGAGGGCCATGGCAGGTTTGCGTAGTGAATTCAATAAAATTTTAGTCTGGCTAAAACAAAAAACGACGCTGGATTGAATCGTTTCAGGACCTCCCACCCCTAGCAGACTCCTTTTTTTATCATGTCTTACGACTTACGTCTCGTTATCCAGGGCGATAGCAATCATTGCTCGGTTTTTAACAATATATTGTATTTTCTATTGACATTCACCTCAATAAGTTGTATGTAAATTCCGTCAATGAATATTATGGAGGGAAACGCATTATCTGCTTTTCAACCAATACCGGATCACGCTGTCTGACCCCATAAGTTGAAAAAATATCAAGACCTTATATCGCAATAGAGGAAAACCATATGGATAGAAGGGAGTTCCTGGCTAGAAGCGCCTGTCTTATGGCTGGAAGCCTTTTTGGACTAAGTGGTATTTCAAAGGCCTTTGCTATTGAGAAAGACAATACCCTTACTGGTTTTTCCCCTCCCCGCGTCGCCTTGATAATTGATGACATAGGGTTTAGTGAGACCCATGCAAGGCAATTCCTGAGCCTGAATACCCCTATCACGTTTTCCATCCTTCCCCGCCTCGAAAGATCGCAAGATCTTGCCTTTGAAATCCATGAACACGGCCATGAGATCATGCTCCATCAGCCCATGGAACCTTACAATCCTGACCTAGACCCTGGCCCCGGCGCGCTCTATTCAGGGTTTTCGGGTGATGAAATAACAGGAATTATGGAAGAGAACATCAGGGCCATTCCTTTTGCTGTCGGCATGAACAACCATATGGGTTCAAAATTCACCGAGTGTAAAAAGGAAGTGGGCGATGCGCTTGGTGTGGTCAACAGGACAGGACTCTTTTTTGTTGACAGCCTGACCACCAATCATTCCATGGCTTACAGGACTGCAAAAAAACTGCATATGGCGGCCTCATACAGGGACAGGTTTTTAGACAACATACCTGATGAAAAGGTCATATATTTTCAGCTTAACAATCTGATAAAATATGCTATAACCTATGGTCATGCAATAGGAATAGGGCATCCTTATACAGAGACTGCAAAGGCTATAGGAAGATCCCTGGGGAATTTTGAAAAGTTGGGGGTGTCATTGGTATACGTCTCCAAGGTATTGACACTGAGAAATTCCGCAATTGAAAAAGGCGTCTCAACATCCGGCTCACATGATTTTACCTAAGTCGAGGCAAATGCTGCAGAGGTTTCAATATGCCTAATCATCCACCGGAAAGAAGATCCGGGCCCAGAAAGGTAGTTGATAAATACTACAGTGTGGAGTTCTCGATCGGAGAATTCTCTCTTTGCTACCAATTCAGGATATGGAACATGTCTGAGCAGGGGATGTGTTTGCTTGTTAAAGAGGATTCTGACGTTCTGAGGTATATAACCGTCGGCGATGTCCTGGACATGAAATACCATGGCTTGAAGACAAAAGAACCAGCCGAATATTTTAAAACAAAGATAGAACATATAACAAAAACAGACGAAGGACGGTATGTCGGCCATTATCTGGTGGGGATATCTATCGTGGGTAACGGCGAACGGGTTGAATAAGCAAAAGAAAAGGGCCGGTTAGGTCTCCACCGGCCCTGTGATTCATTAAACACCATATTAATTTTCCTAAGGGTCTTGACTTACGCTTTTCTCCTGCGCCCGAACCATCCTAAGCCTACAAGTCCAGTACCTAATAGCATCATAGTGGCTGGTTCGGGGACTGGACTGGGTCCAAAGTAGGTGATATGGCTTAAACTATCCACTCCTAGGCCTAGTCCGGCAAAATCCACCAAGTTATCATCATCGTTATCAATAATTGCCCAATGGTCTGGATTTGTAACATCTGGTTTGCCAACGCCGTATTTCAATATTGCGTAAACCCAATCAACAGCTGGCATAAGATCGTCTCCCTCCACGTCCTTATCCCAAAAACCATCATTATAGTCTCCTGGAGATGAATCTTTACCAAGATAAAAGACATTTACTCCGCCAAGCAGACCCTCCAGCCAAGACTCCTCTTCACTAACGCTAGAAGGGGTCACCCACTGGGGATTGGTATCTGAGTCAGGCGGGTCTATGTCAATTACCAACATGTCTGCCTTACAAGTTGTTGCCAATGCCAAACATATTCCAATTAGTATTAATAGCACACGTATCTTTCTCATGAGGTCCTCCTTGTGTTTTAGGGTTAAAGTCTATCTCAATAAACATGATTTCTTGTAAAGAGTTTGGACATCTTAATATCTATTTGCAGTTCTTATCAGCAAACCTTATGCCATATTGAATATGATTAGAAATAAAATAAATTTAATGAATTATCAAGATCTTGGGGTTTAGCCGCTCTTATAAAATATAATGTATGTAAATAAATTCTACTTTTATAATATAAATAAATACCACTTTTTAGTAAAATATTATCCTGTTCTCTATGAGAATGAGCACTGCAACTCATCACTTTCAGCAATATTTTTGGTCAGTCAGAAACTTATTATATATACAACTATTATATTTTTCTTGACTTATGTTAATTTTGGATTATTCAATATTAGCTAATATTTTCTTGATAGATCACCATTCGGGTCTATCGAATGATACTGGTTAAATGTTGTCTGATTTTCTCCTGCCAGTTGTGGTTATAACTCCGGCGAGAAGAATACCGCCAAAGATTTTTTAACCCTCAAAAGACGAATAATCATCCTCCCTGGGAGGTTTAAAAATGGGCGGAAGTCCAACTCACGAAGAATTAGCTAAACAAGCCAGGAAACTTAAAAGACAGATTGCCAAACAGAAGGAAGAGGAAAACACACTGCGGGCAAGCGAAGAAAAATACCGATCTATGGTTGAGACCACCAGCGATATAATCTGGGAGGTGGATTCACACGGCGTTTTTTCCTATGTAAACCCCAGTGTGAATACCATCCTGGGATACAAGCCGGAGGAACTGATCGGCAGATCTTTTTTCTCTCAGATGGAACCAGCCTAGTCCGAGCGCATGGCGGCAATGTTTATAACATTTTCAAGCAATGCAAGGCCCTTTATTGCCAAAGAACATTTTCATCAGCACAAGGATGGCCTTTTTTTAATACCGACGGAAAACTTGCAGGATATCGGGGTGTTGGCCGTGATATAACAGTGCGAAAAAGGGCTGAAAATGACCTTAAAAAATCAAGGACCGAACTCAAACCTCTTTCTTCCCAATTGATGAATATCCATGAAAATGAAAGTAAACGGATTGGAGCAGAACTCCATGACGGAATCGCCCAGACAGTGAGCACTATCAAGATGAGGGCTGAGACAGCAAAGATGCAGATCGAGAAAAATGACCCTGCCGAGGTTGGAAAATCGCTGGATTCAATTATTGCAATATCACAGATAGCTGTTGAAGAAATACGAAGAGTCTCCAGAAATCTAAGACCCGCCATGTTGGATAACCTTGGCATATTACCGACAGTGTCGTGGCTGTGCAGGGAATTTGAAAAGACCAGTTCAAAGATAAAGATCCGGGAGTATATTGATATTGATGAAAAAAGCATCCTTGACCAGCTCAAGATCGTCATATTCAGGATCATGCAGGAATCATTCAATAATATTGCAAGACATAGTGATGCAAGCCTTGTGGATCTGTCCCTTAAACAGGCGGACTGCAGAATCCTTTTGACAATTAAAGACAACGGTGGGGGATTTGATGTTGAACGTACGCTAAACTCGGAACAGTCAGGCAAGGGGCTTGGTCTTGCCAGCATGAAAGAGAGGGCTGAACTGTCAGGGGGGGTCTTTCATGACAGAGTCTGTTAAGGGTACTGGGACGACAGTCGAGGCATGGTGGTCAATCGGATCTATTTGATGACAAGACCTCTTTCCACGGCAAAGGCGGTCAATGCAGCGGTATTGTGGACGTCAAGTTTCCTCATCAGGTTTGAGCGGTGTTTTTCCGCTGTCTTCAAGCTTATACACAGGTACTCTGCTATTTCTCTATTCTTGTATCCTTCGGCGATCAGCTTAAGTATCTCTCTTTCTCTCTCAGTAAGCCCATCCCACGTTGATTTGGTCTTTATAATGCCTTTTCCTTCCAAATAGCCTTCAATCACCTTTCCGGAGATTTCCGGGCTCAAATAACGCTTACCTTCAACTACATTTTTAATGGCCATTGCAAGCTCAGTGCGTGATGCATCCTTTAAAACATACCCATCAACACCGGATTGAAGTGCCCATAAGACGTATTCATCTGTCTTGTGAACTGTAAGGGCAATTATCTTTGTCCCAGGTCTTGTTTTTTTTATCTCCTTAATGGCAGAAAGGCCATCCATCTTGGGCATTGAAAGGTCCATCAGGACAAGATCTGGGACCAGGTTTTCCACGCAGCGAACAGCCTCGCGCCCATCCCGGGCCTCGCCTATTATCTCAATATCAGGATCAGTGCAAAGCAGCGCACGCAGACCCTCTCTGAGGATGGTGTGATCTTCGGCAATGAGTATTCTGGATTTCTTTTTCATAATTGTAGGGGCAATCCCCTCTGATTGCCCTGAAATCGCCCGGCCCCTTGCACCAATTAATAGGGGCGAACCTTGTGTTCGTCCTGTTCATCCACGAATCTTGTGTTCGCCCGCAGAACTGACAGTGTCCCGTCTGACCGGAGAAAATACAGTGTTTTTTATTGGAAAATAAGGCATTCATCTTATTTACCATAATGCAGCAGCATCGTAAAGAAGGATTATATACTTTGTTTTATTTAGAGAGGAATATGAGTAAGATCCATCGTACTCTTATTGTTGAAGACAACGCCACCTTTCGTCAAATCCTTGTTAATCTCTTATCATACCAGTTTCCATTGATGGAAGTAGCCGAGGCGGAAGATAGCCTTGAGGCCTTTAAAATTATCCATGAATTTTCGCCTGATATTATCTTTTTCGACATTAAATTGCCCGGGGAAAGCGGTTTGGAATTGACCAAAAAGGTCAAAATAGCTTATCCTGATATTGTTGTTGTCATACTTACGAGTTATGATATGCCCGAATACCGAAAGGCTGCAACGCAATATGGGGCTGACTATTTCTTTTCAAAGGGCTCACCATCTGTTGCAAATTCGGTCCTGGCGCTGATTGAAGACATTTTATCAGGCGCTGCTCCATCTAATTAAAGGCCCGTCTGTATTTTATCGGGCACTTCGGTATTCCATTCAGGCCATAACCTTGGTCACGATTTATTGTAAGTGCGTTACGAGATTATGTCATTGAACAAGTCAACTTCAAATCCCCGCATTCTTGTTGTCACACCTGAAATCACCTATTTGCCTGGGGGAATGGATATCTCTAAAAGCGGTTTTTCCGCTAAGGCTGGGGGGCTGGCAGATGTAGCCGCCGCCCTTATAAATGCATTGTTCGAGATGGGGGCTGACGTCCATGTCGCTCTTCCTGATTACCGCTCCATTTTTGATTCCAATTCTGCTCCTTTTAACATCAAGCAATTGAGCAAAAAAGAGAGAAGGGCCACCGGGGATAGGATACACCTGGCAGAAGACAGGCTCTTTTATGATCTCCAAGCAGTATATTCAACTTACAGAGAAGAAAACGCAAAGGCCGCGTTGGCATTTCAGAGGGAGGTAATTAATACTATTGTTCCCCGGGTTAAACCGGACCTGATTCATTGCAACGACTGGATGACAGGCCTTATCCCGGCAATGTCAAGGAAGATGGACATTCAATGTCTGTTTACAATTCATAATGTTCATACTGCAAAATGCCGTATGTCATACATAGAGCAACAGGGCATTGATACGAGCTCTTTATGGCCCTACCTGTTTTTTGACTCTCCTCAACTAATTGAGGACAGGGATTCTTGCCGTGTTGATTTTCTCACAAGCGGCATCTCCGCCGCCCATTTTGTAAACACAGTAAGCCCTACCTTCCTCAGAGAGATACTTGACGGTCGTCACCCTTTTATAAATCAACCTACCCGCAAGGAGTTGTTGAACAAAATGGAGACGGGATGCGTCTCGGCGATATTAAACGCCCCAGACGCTTCCTATACGCCACGGACCGATAAGGCCCTCGTCTGTCAATATGGCCCTGAAGACCATGTAAAAGGTAAACAAAAAAACAAACAATTTCTCCAGGAGTCCTTAAACCTGATCAGGGATATCAATGCGCCGCTTTTTTTCTGGCCTTCCAGGCTTGACGTCGTTCAAAAGGGTTGCGGTCTTATGACCCATATACTTTATGAGGTTGTCTCGTCCTTTTGGGAGCAGAATCTTCAATTGGTCTTTGTTGCCGATGGAGAGTTCAAATACCAGTTAAAAAACACTGTTCAAAGTTACAACTTTGTAGAAAGGATTGCGGTGTGCGACTTTGAAGAGAGGCTTTCTCGCCTTGCCTACGCAGCAGCAGATTTTGTTCTTATGCCGTCACTGTTTGAGCCCTGCGGGCTTTCGCAGATGATCGGGGCGGCTTACGGGGCCCTTCCTGTTGCGCACAAAACCGGAGGCATACGTGATACTATCCGGCCCCTTGACATTAAAAAAGACGAGGGTAATGGTTTCTTATTTGAAAATCATGGCAGTTTAGGACTTTGTAAGGCTGTCAGAGAGGCGATGGTTTTTTACAACAAGCCTAAAAATGTTAAGAGAAATCAGATAGAACGGATAATGGCACAAAGCGCAAAGAACTTTAGCCCAGAAACAACCGCCCGGCAGTATATTAGGCTCTATGAACAGATGTTGAAACGACCTTTGATAAACAGCTACGCTGTAAAACCAATAACGCAGTCCCAGATATTTCTGTCCAAGTCTACAAATGACTCAGATCCACAAAGAGGGTAAAGCAATGTCAGACGAAGATAAATCAGATCTCAAAAATATACTTGTAGTTGACGATGAGGTCTCTATTTGTAGGCTTTTGGCTATAGCCCTCGATGCTGAAGGTTATAATCCAATTGTCTACAATCATCCTGATGACGCCCTGACAGCATGCAAAAGACATACGATCAGTCTGGCGTTTATAGACATCAATCTGCCTGGAATGAGCGGCCTTGAGCTTGCCTCCATATTGAAAAATGACGACCCGATGTGCGAGGTGGTGTTCGTCACTGGTTATGGATCTCTTGATAATGCGGTGCAGGCTATAAAGATCGGGGCGTATGATTTTTTAAAAAAACCAATCAGCCTCAGCGAATTCAGCCTTTGCCTTAGACGCTTTGAGGAAAGGCAGATCCTGAGGGAGAGGATCAAACTTGCCGAACAGCGCCATTTGCAGTTGGTTCAAAACATACCTCTGTTGATATTTGTGCTTAGTCCTGATTTTCAGCTGGAATTCATCAACGATGCCTGCCTGGACATGTTAGGCTTTACTCCTCAAGAAGCCATGAATCCAACCGGCTGGTTTTTGGACAGGATACATCCCGATGACCGTGACGAGGCCAAAAAGATGTTTTTATTTGCCTTTGCATCAGGATCTCCGGTGTCAATGGAATGCAAATTTCTCCATAAAGACGGCCATGAAATACATGTTATAATGAAATCCATACCCATGGCCAAATCCGTGGCTGAAACAGGAGATGAGCGCCTGGAGGGTTTTATAGTGGACATCAGCGATAGGGTCTTTCTTGAAAAGACCCTGGTGCAGAGGGAAAAGCTAAAGACATTGGGTGCCATTGCCGCTGAGGTCGCCCATGAAATTCGAAATCCCCTGGTCTCGATCGGCGGTTTTGCCCAGAGACTTAGACAGAAATACCCGAATTTGCGTGAGTGTGAAATAATACTGAATGAATCGGAACGGCTGGAGAAGATACTTTCCAGAATCAGAAATTACCTGGAGCCTGTTGATATTAACCCGAAAAAATGCACTGTAGGCGCAATTATTACTGATTGTTTGGTTCTCTTATCTCCTGAAACGGAAAAGAAGCAGATTGAATGTAAATTAAATCTTGCCCCCGGACTGCCCTTTGTCTATGCTGACCCCGAGGTGCTTGCACAAATATTCATCAATCTGATTCGTAATGCTGCTAAGGCGATGGAAAAGGGCGGTTTTTTAATCATTAGCGCCTATGAAAACGACAAAGAAATTCGCATTGACTTTAAAAATCAGGCCCCGGAGCTCTCTGTAAGACAAACCGAAACTCTGTTCATGCCCTTTGCCGAAGGCGGCCAGAGTATCGGTCTTCCGCTTTGTTACCGGTTACTTAAGGACATGGGGGGGCTTTTGTCGTTTGTACAAAAGGATGATTACGCAATATTCACCGTCTGTATGCCAAAAATTGATCAGAATAGGGCTGTAATACATACCCTTGGAGCAGGAATCTTTTCCAACCAACCTGATTTGAATGGGGTGTATCCAGCCGGGGAGTAAAATAATGGCTTCAAAAGCCCTTGAGGTAAATATAGCCTTAAGCCAGGTGGAAGTGGTTGTTGACAAGAGGTATGAGGTCCTCAATGAGGTTATGGGAAAATTCTATGGCCTCAGGAAGGGCTTGCAGACCTTTCTGGAAGAGATGTGCCATCCATACAGAAACTGGGAATTTATCGTCCAGGAGGCCAGGAACTTCTCCCTTAATTACATCCACGTACTTAAATCCCACCCCAAAGGACCCGATGCTGCCAGGCTTTATGTAGATATTTTTTTCGAGACGATTGAATCAACCGTCTCAGATCAGGTAAGGGTGGACGCAACAGACAATCTACTCATTTTCATGCAAAAAATAATCAAGACTTCAGGCACCGAACTTAACAGGTTCCTTTGGGTCATTGATTATGCCTTTAAAAGGATCACCGAATATGCGGACGATATCTTTTTCCTCTTTGTCAAGAGCTTTTATCAGTTGAACAAGATCGCGGATTCCTTATTGCAGGCTTTTTCCGAAGACCATGACTTTGGTGTAGTCAACAGACTAATACACAAATATTACATCCATACATATAACTATTGGATCAATCATACTGATCCGCTTGAAGGATTTGAAGCCGGCTCCGGTGTTGCTGTTACTGACACGGCATTAAAAGAGATATTTGAGACCATTTCACACAAGCTGCTTAAAAAATGCCTCAATCAACTTGAAGAGCTCTTTCGTTCCTCTGATTACAGTGCAAGAAACACTTTGGAAAAAATGATTGAACTACCAGGTTTCGGGCAGATTGTTTCTATCTACAGCAGGGTCCCACAGAAAATAATTAACGCTGTACCCGAGGAAAGGCAGGCAAATCAGTGGAAACTGATCTTTCTGCTTCTTATTATGAACAACAAAGGTCTTTCTTCCATACATGAGGAGGCCTTAAGGGATATAAACCGCACACTTGCCTGGCTGATCAGCAAAGAAGACATTTCAGTGATCAAAAGATTTTTGGACAAGACATTTGCAATGCTCAAGGAGAGCGCCGGAAAATACCCCGGCACTGCCTTAAGCTGTATATTGAACATGGGTCACGGAGTTTACAAGACTGACGAGGGTGACCTGGTGGATATGTTTATTGACTCAGTAGTATCAATCGATTTTCAGTTTCCGGAAATCAAGGGGGTTGGAGACGATTGGCAGATCAGAGTTAACCCGAATCACATCCAAAATATCCGTGTCTGGCTTGAACTGATAGGGCTAAACCCCAAGTGGTCCAAAAAACTTTTATCATCCTTGATTATCAACCTTTCTATCGGCGGGGTATTCATCAAGGATACAGACCTTTTTCCCAGGGATATTACAAGACTTTTAAACCGTGATATAGGCCCCGCATATAATCTGGTCAAACAACTGGCGCGACTATTTCCGACCTACTTTAACGATATCGGCGCGGAAGGAAACTTGAGGGATATCTCCACAGAGATTGACGAGCTCGGCCACAGAAAGGACATCCTCATACACTTTCTAAGGAAGCAAAGTCACGTTGAAAGCAGCAATCAGATTATCTTGCTTATGGAAGCGGTACTCAATTTTTGGAGGATCGGCTCCAAGGCTGTTGTAATGCCATTTGTCCCCCCCAATATATATAATCAGATAGAAACCGAGGGGAGTTATATAGATGGGGTCCACATACTCATAAGTAACCTCTTTGATGTCAAGGGCTGGTCAGCCATATCCGATCTCCTGGACGTTCAGGAAGATGAAATAAAGACTTTGGCCTGCAATCTTCATGGAGTATCCGACCTGGATATAAAGAGGGTGGAACTGGCCGTCCATCTGTACAAACTTCTTTATCAGAAATATCATCTGGGCTTTACGGAAATGACTTCTTATCTGTCCCAGCTTCAGTCAAGCGGTCTGCCGGAGCTTGAAACATTAAAGAAAGGGCTTGAGGAAAAAGTCGCCAAACGCAGGCTTAAGCTCCTATTAGGATATCTTGAAAAGCTTGAAAGAGTGATACTTGCCTCAGAAGACTATGAGATCCGAGAAGACATTTATCGCAAAAGGCACTTCACTGTAGATATACCATCAATGTATGGCAGTTATCATGAGATGAAGTTTGACGCCCTGGGCCTGACCTTCAGATTGGAATCAATAATTAATGTCCTGTTTGAGGAGATTGTCGAGTCATTAAATCTGGTTGTGATTACAAGGGCAACAATCTCCGAGATACATGAATACTTGCGACTGTTTGATTGGGCGTTACGCCTTGACGGAATTAATTCATCTGAATTGGCAAGACAATTGGATGTTCTCGCCCATGCGCTTGAGATACGGAGTTTTTCAGCAACACAGTACCTGGATATCTTTCGTGGTTTTACCCAGGCAGTGAACAACATCGTAAGTGACTATTTCAACAACATACATCAGGAGAACCTGCTTACAATCTTCAACCGGATATCCATTGAAAAGCTAATGCCGAAATATCTGCCACAAGATCAATCCGTAGACATGGAAAGGCTCGTTCATCGTGTTACAGAGGTCTTTTTGCGAGAGAGAATCGCCTCATCACTTGGCCTACAGCAATTGGACATTTTTTTGAGCCGTATCATGACCACCCTTTATAGGCAGTTAAATGAGCTTTCTGAAGATATGCTTCAAATGCTCTTGAGCAGCGACCCGCAAAAGGCTATTACTCCGATTTATCCGCCCAAAAGCGGCGTCCTTAATATTATCCATCTCGGAAACAAAGGACTCAATCTTGTCAAGATGAAGACCTTCGGACTGCCCGTTCCCCCGGGCTTTATTATAACTACAGAGGTCTTCAGATGCAGAAAGATCATAGAATACTACAATCCTGCAAAAAAGCGATTCAAAGAACAGGTTTCTAACGAGATAAGCGCTCTTGAAAAAATTACTGGGAAAAGCTTCGGCGACCCGAAAAACCCATTGCTCCTTTCTGTAAGGAGCGGATCATCCATCTCTCTGCCAGGCATGATGGAGACATTTCTGAATGTGGGGATAAATGAGGATATTGTCCAGGGCATGATCAATATTACTGGCAACAAATGGTTTTCCTGGGACACCTACCGCAGGTTTTTGCAGTCTTATGGTATGGCCTTCGGCCTTTCCAGAAATAATTTTGACGACATAATCGCCGGTTTTAAAAAGTCCTTCGACATCCCGTATAAAAGGGATTTTTCAGGAAATCAGATGTATGATGTCGCACAGGCTTACAAGGAATTACTTTTCAAAAACAATATTGTTCTTGAAAACTCACCTCTTGAACAGCTTTTTATCGCAATAGACAAGGTCTTTGATTCATGGTATTCCCTGAAGGCCACTACATTTAGAAAGATCCTGTCCATCTCTGATGACTGGGGAACCGCTGTTACCATCCAGACGATGGTCTTCGGAAACTTCTCCCCCACATCCGGCTCCGGAGTCATTTTTACCCATAACCCCAGATGGTCAGGGGATATGGTACAATTGTGGGGAGATTTTACGACAGGTGATCAGGGCGAGGATGTGGTCTCCGGCCTTGTCAGGACCCAGCCGATTTCAAAAACTCAGGCAGAGGCGGAAAACAGACCAGTTGAGACCTCCCTCGAGGTAATGTTCCCCCAGATATACAGGGTCATGAAAGAATGGGCCATGAAAATCTTTTATGAAAAAGACATGGGGCCGCAGGAGATGGAATTTACCTTCGAAGGGCCTGATAGAAAAGACCTTTATTTTTTACAGACCCGTGACATGGTCATACGGCAGAGGAGAAAGGTATATTCATTTGATTTTTCTGACCAGCAACCGGCAAAACTGCTTGACCATGGCATAGGGGTTAGCGGCGGAGCCATGACAGGCAGGGTGGTTTTTAGCCTTGAGGAGATCAGGCGCTGGCGCAAGGTCGAGCCCGAGACACCGCTTATTATGGTCAGGACTGATACAGTGCCGGACGACATCAAAGAGATCTACGAGGCGGACGGTCTGCTTACAGCCAGGGGCGGATCTACATCACACGCTGCAATTGTTGCGCACAGGTTGGGCAAAACATGTGTAGTCGGTTGTTCAAAACTTATATGTAATGAAAGGGACAGCTTTTGTTCAATGGAGCAAAACAAGTTAAAATCGGGGGATTTTTTAAGCATTAACGGACTTGAAGGTTCAGTATATCTTGGAAAATTAAAAATTAGAGAAACGGAGGGAATGTGATATGGAAAATTCATCTGGCGGAAGGACGAAAAGCGGCATGAAGCTGGGTATCAATGGTCTTGGCCGAATAGGTAAGCTTACCTTATGGCATCATATTGCAAGAAAATTTTTTGACGAACTTGTTGTTAACGTCGGTCGTGACGTCGGCTCTTCACTTAAAGACCTTGCCCATTACCTGGTCAGAGATTCCAGTTACGGCTCCCTTGGCGCCTTTATTTATGGTTACAAAGGGGGAAATGTCATTTCTGATATGGACAATAATTCAGGGGTGATGACAATTGACGGAATAAAGGTAAGGATTTTGCGAAAGGCAAGAAACCCAAAGGATATTGACTGGCACAGTCACGGAATCAATCTTGTAGTTGACACCACAGGGCAATTTTTAGACCCGACTGCTCCGCCGGATAGTCCAAAAGGCTCAATAAGGGGGCATCTTGAGGCAGGGGCTTTAAAAGTAATAGCATCTGCGCCGTTCAAGATAAAAGACAAATCCAAACCAATGCCGGAAGACGCCGTCACTACTGTTATGGGAATAAACGAAAACGATTACAACCCCCGTGTCCACAAGATTATTTCAAATGCCTCATGCACTACCACGTGCCTTGCCCACATGATAAAGCCTCTCTTTGATGTTTTCGGGTCCCAAAGGATACTAACGGCCTCTATGGCCACAGTACATGCAGTGACAGGTTCACAAGAGGTTCTGGATAGACTGCCGAAGGCCGGCGCCACAGACTTGAGGAAAAATCGTAGCGTTATGAACAATATCATCCTTACAACAACAGGCGCTGCGAATACCCTTGGCCTCGTAATACCTGAGATGAAACACATCGGCTTTATAGCCGAATCCGTGCGCATTCCTACATCAACCGGGTCATTGATCATCCTGGTGGTGAATTTGCAGGAAGAATCATCAGGAGAATCCATCCGCAGGGAGGTAATAAATAATATTTACAGTGATGCAGCTAAGAATGATCCGCGTGGCTATTTACAATTTAGTAATGAGCAGAATGTATCCTGTGATATTATTGGCCTCCCAAGGGCCGCCACTATTATTGAAGGTAATGAAACTCATACCCGCACCGCCGTTGTGAACATTGACCTTGGAAAAGTCTGTCCGGTTGATGGTAAAGAATCATCTAAAAATCAACCCGGCATTGTGAGGATCGCCATCACACAGGCGGTTATATACGGATGGTACGACAATGAACTGGGAAGCTATGTAAATATGCTGGGTGACAGAACGGTTTCTGTGGCTGAAGATATGCAATAGAGCCGGAACAAATGTTCACGGACTGAGAATCGAAGGTTGTGAGTTGCGAGTTAGGGATTGTGAAGTAAGCATTAGGGCTTAAAGCCCATATTGCGTTACGGCAACAGCGGAAAGCGCAAGACAACGGTCGCGCCAGTGCCTATTCCTGCCCTTTCAGCCCACATCCTTCCTCTTTTGAACGGTTTTAGGGGCAGATCAACTTCTATAAACACAACAATCCGGGTGTATTTGCCTGTATTCCATGATAGTATTATCAGACATGGATACTATCACCTTTGTCCTGTCAGGCCGTATTATTTCATACCTGGCGAACAGGTCTTCATTAACTGTCATTCCTTTTAAGGCCATAATACTATTGATTCTAGCCTCTTCTGATTTCAATAATTCCTGAATAATTGCGGCTGCCTTTTGTTTTTTCTTTATTATCGCCTCCTCCCTCTGTCTGATTCTATCTTCATAACGATTTTCATTAATGAAAATATTATCCGAATTAACATGGAAATCACTGTGCTCAACAGAGGAAGCGACTTCTGATTCGCCCTCAATACACAACTCTGACTCAGGTTTTGCAAACCCTTTCAATAGTGCATCAATTTCTTCCTGCGATAAAATGTTCTGGTCAAGTGTTTCCCACACCTCTTTGTCTTTACCCGCATTTGCATTTTTATGAGGCTGGACGCCTGAATCAGGATCGAGGACGTTACTCCCGGATACCACACTACCTTTCTCAGCCTGGTGCTGGTTAAGCAATGCATCAATGTGCTCCTGCAAAGCTGCTCCAGTCTCTCTTTGCTCTGAATTGTGAGTTTTATATTCATCCGATTGCTGACCATGTCTGATCAACGCATCAATGTCATTTTTAAAAAACGCTTCTGTTTCAGATTCTTCCTGAACCTGCTCTTTGCCTTGTTCCGCTTGAGGAGGGCTGTCCACATCCACCTGCCGACTTAGACTAATTAGGGCATCAATGTCATCCTGAGAGATAAGCTTATCGTCAGCACCGGCATGTTGAGGCAAAGGACTATCTTGCCCTTGTACCGGATTATTATTCTCGCTTACAGAAGATAGATAGGCATCAATATCTTCCTGGCTCATTATCTCTTTTGGTTCGTCAGACATTTTCTCTTAAAAGACTCGTTAATTATCAACCTGGCGGCATTTTCTTTTTTACTCGAATACAAACACCACGATGAGTCCGATCATATGTTTTAATCGGCATAAGATAATGAATTCTTTAGGCTCTGCTCCATGATCCGTACTCAAAAAAATATATACTTAACAGCAGACAAAGACTTTCTAAGAGGCCATTTAATCACTCTAAATCCTGATTCTTCGGCCTGGCAGTATGGGCATTATGTCTTGAAAGATTATTTACCTTTGGTTATGTTCCAATAAAGAGAAAAAGCCATAGTTATTTTTACCTCATGGTGTATGAATTAGGATGAGCCTGCTGAACATAATAAAAATGTCTCATTCATTTGGAGGAAAGAAGATCTTTCACGAAATGGGACTTAATGTTGAATCTCATGACCGCATAGGGCTTGTCGGGCCCAATGGGTCAGGAAAAACCACATTGCTCAGATTGATAATGGGGGAGATCCCGCCTGAAAGCGGGGAGGTGCGCCTGACAAAGGGTACAATGGTAGGTTACCTGCCCCAGGATATTCAGGAAACCCTGGATGGTCCCCTGCTGGAATCAATATACAATTCTGCGCCCGGTCGTAAAAATATGGCAAAGGGATTGAAGAGGGTCGAGGTATTACTTAAGGCAGGGTCATCCAATGAGGATCAGACGCAATTGGCAGAAAGGCTGGCTGAAATACATATGGAGATCAATCTGCTGGAAACAAATTATCCCCGTCATCAGGCGGAAAAGATACTTGTGGGATTAGGCTTTGATGCCTCTAATCTTATGCAGCCGGTCTCTTCTTTAAGCGGTGGATGGAAGATGAGAGCGGCCCTTGCAAGCCTGCTCTATCAGAGGCCGGATCTCCTACTCTTAGATGAGCCCACAAATCACCTTGATATCCCTTCCATACACTGGCTCGAACAGTATCTGGCGGATTTCAGTGGGGCAATGATACTTGTGTCCCATGACAGAGACTTTATCAATCGCCAGATTAGAAAGACTATCAGCTTTGAACCTGAGGGGATAAAGGCATACAGTGGAAATTACGATGCCTACCTCAAGGCGAGGGAAGAAGAACAAAAATCCCTTGACTCACAGGCCAGGAGGCAGGAACAGAGGATAAAGGAGGCGGAAAAATTTATTGAAAGATTCCGCGCCAAGTCCAGCAAGGCAAGACAGGCCCAGAGCAAGATCAAATTAGTCAAAAAAATCGAACTGATCAAGACCCACCGCAGCGATATAGTCACCCGTTTCTCCTTTCCTGATGTCCCGCAAAGCGGCAGGGCGGTAATGACAACCAGGGGGCTGTCAAAACAATTTGCAGGAAAAAAACTGTATCAAGACCTGAATCTTATGGTCTTGAGGGGTGATAGGATAGCTGTTATAGGGCCGAACGGCTGCGGCAAGACGACCTTGTTAAAGATCGTATCCGGTGAAATTGATCCGGATGGTGGCGAGTTATCACTGGGACATGGTGTAACCATGTCGTATTTCGCCCAGCACCATTCAGAAATGCTCGACCCCCAAAAAACGGTGATTGAGGAGGTGTATAATGTTGTTCCAAATCAGGGTATAGGATTTGTCAGGGGTGTGTGCGGGGCATTTCTATTTTCCGGGCAGGACGTGGATAAACCGATCAGCGTCCTTTCAGGGGGAGAAAGGGCCAGGGTTTCTCTGGCAAAGATCCTTGTCAAACCAGGCAATTTCCTGGTGATGGATGAACCAACAAATCACCTCGATATTTCCTCATCAGAGGCCCTGATAAAGGCCCTTACAGGATACAACGGGACATTGCTGTTTGTATCCCACAATCAGTCATTCATAAACAGACTTGCGACCAAAGTATGGGATATCAGAAATAAAGAGATAGCAGAATATCCCGGCAACCTGGAAGAATATTATTACCATGTCAGTCTGAGAGAAAAGCGATTTCCGGACACTACTTATAATGTTAACCATAGAAATGGTGAAGATAAGTTAAAATCAAAAAAAGGGCATAGTCGCAAGGATGAGAAAAGACAAAGAGCGGAAAGACGGCAATTAATATCCGGCACCATTAAACCAATCGCCAAGGAGGTAGAACTGCTGGAAAGGCGGATTTCAGAACTTGAGAAGATGCAGGAAGGGTTAGAAAAAACACTTGCAGAGCCGGGTGTTTTCAGCGATAAAAACAAGAGCGTTTCGGTTCTTAGCCAATACAAGGCAGTCAGAAAAGAGTTGGACGCATTGTTTAAACAGTGGGAGGATGGCCAACAAAGACTTGAGGCAGCCAAAAAAGAACTTGAATACGAGACATTATGAGGTATGACATGGAAGTAAAGGAAGAGCACAAGGATCTTTTGCGGGGTCTGGGCCTTTGTGACAGAGACTTTGAATTGTTCGACGGCAAATTTGTCCGTTACGAATATGACAGGGAAAAGGGAGTCAGGATATACGATCCATACTACGCAACATCCTTTGAAGAATATATTGACGCGGATGGCTGGAGTTCATGGAGTATTGAAAATGACACCTTTATGACAAATATAATTAAAGACGCACAGGCGGAGACTCAACGAAGGGAGGCTATCAGCCAAAGGCCCGGTCCTGAAGAGGTCGCGGAGGCAATAAGGAGAAAATTTAATGTGAAGGATAATGACTGAGACACTGTTTCAACGATTACCTTTCTTCCGCCACTAATTCACAAACCCTTTCATTGGTCTTCTTGATCCTCTCCATCAGTGTCCTTACCAGACCCTTTAATTTGGGATCAATTGATTCATATTCACGACGCATACGGTGAATATCAAGTAGTCCAAGGCGGACAGGTCCAGCCGATGCCACAGCAGAGGCGCTGTGGAGGCCCTCCTCGCTTGAGAGAAAGGCAATTTCACCGAGGATATCCCCTTGTTTAAGTGTGGCCAGGGTAACAGTCCCCCTCGATGTCCTTTTTTTTATCTTTACCCGTCCGTCCAGTATGACAAAAACCAGGTCCGACTTACTGCCTTCCTGGATAATAACCGCCTTATCCGGGTGTATTTCTTCATCCACCACATAGGCATATACAATCTGGTCTTCACCCATAGACAGCACCCCTTTTTTTACGGCATCAGATAAAAGCCCAGCTCTTTTTCGGTCCCTTCTCTCATGCCGGTAAAGAACATCCCTAACGAAAACCTTCCCGGAATCTTGGGCTCTCTAATTGATAAAATTTTTGCCGTAAGTTTTATGTCCTTTCCATTTGGAAGATTTGCCTCGACAAAAAATTCATCACCCTGATCCAGTGAAAAATTTGTTCCCGGTTTGATCGTGACATCCATTCTCATACCTCTGAGGCTTATATTCCTAATCACAGCCTTCAGGCGGGGCCTTGGATAAACTCCGACCGGGCTGTAAAAACAATCAAGATCCACTTTTTTTCTGTAATGACGTCTTTTCTCAAGCGCCGCCTTGTCGGCGCTCCTTTCGTCTTTTTCGTCTTCTCTTTGGACGGTCATTTGTGACACGAGGTTGTTCATCCTGGTCAGGCGCTTTACCGCCTCTTTGGTTATGTGTTTAAGCATCGGAGGCATTTCATTGAATTCACCTAAGAGAGTATTCGCATGCCATATCTCGACTTCCACATCCCCGACTGCCCTTACAGAAGCGGATCTGACCGTGGTGCCTTCAGTCAAAAAGGCTGTTTCACCAAAAACCTCACTTGGCCCCAGGTGAGTCAGGGTGATATTCCGATCATCTGACTGGTTAAAAATTTCAACCACGCCTTTTATGATCTTATAGATAGATATACCGTAATCTCCTTCTTTTATAATGAGTTCCCCGTTTCTGTACTTGAGTCTTACAGTACGAGGTATCTCTTTTTTGTTGCTCAGCAGGACCATGTGTATATCTCCCAGGTAACTAGTAAAAACACTCTATTCTCTATCGCCTTTTCATTAAATAAACTTGAACACTTCGATATTTTTTTGGCCTCTGTATTAATTGGAAAGTTGCAATACACAACTTTCCATACAAAAAGAACGCCATTTACCTGTCTGGATTACGTGGGATTAAAAAAGGTTCAAAATGATACCATTCGAATGGGTGCATAAGGATTGTTTGCTCCAGGATATCAGCGTACTTCTGAGCGGACTTTCGGATAATCTCATCCCTTTTGGCACGCGAAGGGCAATTTATCTGGATTGGCTCTGAGATGTTAAAATGATAACTTTTGTCTCCTGTACGGAAAGCGAAAAAAATAAATAAGGGTGCTCCGGAAAGGTGGGCGAAAAGATAGGGAACATCAGGGAGTAAGGCCTCATGGCCCAGAATTTTCACTGAAACGCTACGTTGGCCTTTTCTCCATAAGACATCTCCGGTCATAGAGACCAGTCCACCTGACCTTATAAATTCTATACCCTTAATGATATCAAACGGAGACCCCCCCTCCTGATCCACTGCCACGATCTCTACGCCTTTTTCCGCAAGATCTTCTTTCTGAATGGCCTCGATCTGTTCTTTGTTGCGAATCCCCATATAAAGGAGGATTTTCAGTCTGTCGTATTTTTTTTTCAGTAGATTTGCCGCAACATCCCAGTTGCCTAAATGGGACATCAAAAGGATTCCCCCTGTCCTCCCTACGGCTGTCTCAAGGTGTTGATGCCCTTCGGAGGTATAGGTGATGTCATTAAGATCACGCACAAGAAATCTGTCCAGGAAGACGTAAGTGAAGTTCTTATATTGTTTCCATGCGCATATGAGATAGTAGATCAAACAATGACCGGGAAAAACAGTGCGATAAAAGCGAACGCTGACAGCCGCCTTATTGGGGAATAAGATATAATAACATGCAGCAATTAACCTGGAAATTAATACAAACACCCATGAACCAAACACCCTGGAAAGCCGGATCAAGAAGATATAAAAAACTGCCTTCATTGTTTTAAACGCTGAGGTTTAGTACCAGCAGAGCAGATCCTCTGTGTAATCAGTAGGCTGAACGTCCGGAAATTTCTTAAAAAATCCACAAATGGCCGGAAGTGGGATATCCTCTGTGAACCATCATTATATATGACGCTGACCGGGGCCTCAATGACATCAATATGTCTTCTTTTTGCCCTAACCAAGACCTCGACCTCGAACTGGAATCTCTTTGCCCTGACATCCAGCCCCATTACTTCCGGTAAGGGGTAAATCCTGAACCCGCTTTGGGAGTCTGTTATCAGTGGGCCGCCAGAAACCCACACCCAAAAATTTGAAAAACTCCTGCCGAACCGACTGGTCCAAGGAGCGGATGTGTTTTGCATATTCTGCCTTGTGCCGACCACAATGGGTCTCCGACCTTCAGGAATTGCTTTGATCAAACCTATTGCGTCTGCGGGGTGGTGCTGACCGTCGGCATCTATTGTGATCGCCCAATCAGCGACCTTCACCGCCTCGGCAAAACCCGTCATTATAGCAGCCCCCTTACCCTGGTTGGTCTGGTGGCGCAGGACTAATATCCCATCAATTGTGCTTATTCTTTCAAATGTTGAATCTATTGAACCGTCATCCACCACAATCACAGGCATCCCAAGTTTTAATGTCTCTTCTACGACATCCCTGATCTTGTGATCATGATTATAGGCCGGAATGACAACGGCGAACCTACCCTTTATGTTACTTAGTATATTATCCAAATGAATCCTTTTAACCCGGATTATCTTTTCAGTATCCCTGCCCGGGTAGGATTGCCACTGCCCATGTCCCTGGCCCCATGTGGACTCCAGAGCTAAGGGAAAGGGGTTGCAGCAGGATGTCGGCCAGTGGGTAATGTGATCTTATTTCACCCTCGACCTTATCCCGCACCCATTTAAAGTTATCGGAATATTCCAACATAATAAACGGATGAGATCCATCCGAAACGGATCTTTTTATCTGTTTGAGGGCGAATTCGATCTGTTCATCGCTGTTTCTTGTAGAGCCGACCTTGATTGTTCCTTTGGTAGTAGGGCTTATAACCGGCTTAATGTGGAGCAGGTCGCCAAAAAATCCACTGGTCTTAGACAGTCTCCCGCCGGCCACAAGATATTCCAGCCTGTCCAAAAAGACATATTCCTCAGACCTCGCAACGGCCTGTAAGGCAAAACTTATCACACTCTCAGCATCAGCCGCACCTATCGAATACTGCGCAGTCGCGATTGCAACGGCTCCCAGTCTGCCTGACGCAGCGCCTGAGTCAATTACCACCAGCCGGTCATCCGGATCATTTTCGTCTTTCCATGCCATTGCCGCATCATAGTTCCCGGTAAAAACAGAGCCGACGCAGAGATATAAGACACGTCCGTGCTGCTCGACCGCGCTTTGATAGCACTGTCTGCGTTCAGAGGTAGATGCCTGGGCGGTTGAAACCCTTTTTCCGTTTTTCATAAGAGAGTAGATCTGCGTTGAGTCTGCACAGGTTTCCGGCAGGGATTTCTCGCCGATGATTATGTAACTGTCGAGCAGTGTCATTCCAAGACTTCGGGCGGTTTCACGGCTGACAGAGCCTGCTGCATCTGTCATGATGTGAAGGGCCTGGCGGACAGGCGACTCAAGTGAAAAATTCATCACCTGTTTTCCTATGTCATCATCACCCCATTCGACAATTTCTCCAAGCGATTGCAATTGTTCCCGCAGTATAATGGGATTTTCCGTGTGCAGGTGTATTTTCAGACAGGATCTGTCAGGGAAGGCCACCACGCTTTGCCCATAGGTAGATATCTGTCTGAAACTATCCGTAGGTTGACCCTCCACACGAATAAGGGTATCCACGCAAAAACTGTTTGTAGGTTCAGGACGGTATGAAGGAGATATTATAAGCCTCCCTCTGAACACATCGTGGATATTGATAAAGGGCTTTCTCTGATCAAAAAGCCATCTTAAAAAACCCTCAAGATAAATAAACATCCCCAAGGCCCCTGCGTCAACAACTCCTGCCCTTTTAAGGTCAGGGAGTAGTTCCGTTGTTGCCGAAACCGCATCTTTAAGACGCTCTATAAGGCCTGAAAGCATGTTCGTATCCTTATCAAAAGCGCCTCTTTCAAGGCCAACGACCAGTTCGTCAAAAACTGTCAGCATGGTGCCGGGCTTGGGCTCCCAAATCGCCTCCCATGCAAAGTTCCTCCCGGACCTTGCAGCATCAGGTAAGTCTTTAGAAGATTTTGCTGTCAGCAGGCCTGAGAAAAAACGGGCCGCAATATTTCCGGAATTGCCAACGGCGGATACCAAAAGTTGTTCTACAACTTGCGCACTATTTCCATTGAATTGTCGAAGGGGTGCAAGGCTGATTCTCAGATTAGAACCTGTATCAGCGTCTGGAACCGGAAAGACATTTATGCGGTCAAGGAGTTCAGCCCAGTAGGCAAGACGCTCGTAGCCTGCGATAAAGGCCTGTTGAAGATCCTGCTCCATCACCCGAATCCCAGTGCCTTTCTGATCTCAAAAGGGATCTCCAGTTGCAACTCCATTTCAGGCATCTTTACAGCTACCTGATCACCCATTCCCCTGGTACAGACAAGGCCGCTTTCAGCAAGCATGATCTCAAAGCCCAACGAAATTTTTATGCGGGCCTCCAGGACAGTCACCCGACAAATGAATTCATCGCCGTATTTGAGGGGTGCAATGTGTTTGGTTGATGTCTTGATCACGGGGAAGGCATATCTCTTACCAGTGAAATAGTCATAGAGGTCCACGCCTGCTTCCTTAAACAGGGTAAACCGGGCCATGTCAAAATACCTCAGATAATTTCCATGCCAGACGATCTGAGCCGGATCAAGATCATGGAAAGGGACCTTTAATCTGATTTCTGCCGTCTTTGGGGTATTTTCGCTCATGGGCATTTCATGCACAGCCAAAAACCGACCACTTGCTTTATTTTGACTTCTCTATAAGTTTTAATAGACTGCTGCTGTAAGGTATCTCCCACTTATAATGAACCTTGCAAGGAAACTCTTTACAGCTAAGGCAATAGGGCTGTTTTCTCTCAGCCGCACATTTCATTGCAGGGCAATACGCACCCATTACATGCTTGATCTCTTCAGATCTTTCCATTGCCTTGGGGTGGTCGCCTGGGACGCAACCCCCGCACTTTTTTCTGGCCTTTAAATCACAGACTTCACAATCTACGCCACATGCTGCTGTCATTTTCGCTCTCCTATGAATATCAAGGATGTCTTAATTCCTCGGGTTGTAAATAACTGTCTCTTACCTCCTCCGGGGCGGCCATGAACTTGTCAATCAGTTGGAGCATATGTGCTTTTGCTTCCGGCAACTTTCCGTTTAGTGGAAGATAATTGGAAACATGGTCGCTTACAAATTCCGATGTCACGTCCAGAGCATCAATCAATAACCTTTCCTCCTTCAATATACCTGCAGGCGTAAGCTTCTTGAATTCTCCAGAGACGACTTTGTCGTAGAGCGGGGTCCCTGGGACGGCTATCAAGGTGCGAGCCCTGATAAAATCAGGATCAATTGCGTTCAGCACCCTGGCTGTTCCCTCTGCATGCCTTTGCCACCACTGTTGGCCTCCAATACCCAAAAGCACATACTCTGACAGAGATATGCCGCTTTCCCGTATTCTCCTGCCTGCTTCGATCATCTCCGCAGACGTTACCCCCTTATCTATAAATTTCAGGACTTGATCATCTCCCGTCTCAAGACCCAGATGGAGCCTGCTTAGCCCCGCCTCATGCAAGCGTTTCAAAGACTCAGGAGTTTTTTTTAGCGCAGTCTTTGCCCTGGCATAACTGGTTACCCTTTCAAGGGTGGGAAATGTCTTGTACATGAATTCTATGACCTCCACCAAGTCATCCACCTTCATGACAAGGCTGTCTGAGTCGCCGATAAATGCGGTCTTCACCCCTTCATTACTTAGCCAAAGGACATTGTTCCGGATGGCCAACTGTTCTATCCTGTCTTCTGCATTATTATCAGCGGCCCACCTTCTTATCATGTCGGCATGGGACTTCATCGCCAGGATATCCCTTTTTATGTCTTCAACCTGCCTCAGCTCAAGCTTTCGGTAATCCCACAGGACACCATAACAGAATATACATCTGCCCCAGGGGCAATACCTCGTGGCCCTCACAAGCAGAGAACGGGATTCACTGGGCGGCCTTATTGGTGGACTTTCATATTGCATCATTTCCGAGTCTCCAGCCCGACAAGAATCAGCCGCAATATCTATCAAGGGCATTTCTCAGAGTCAAGGCAAACAAGAATACCCAGGTTTTCTTCACTTGAAAACTTAAAAATAATAGTATAAATAATCAAAAAAAGTTCGCCATTGCCCTGCAATCTTTAGATTTTTTCATTGCTGCCGATATCTATGTTATTGTTAAATATTTTGCCAAGAAACCCTCGGTAGGAGCGCTGGGCTGAATAGGTAATTTTACATGTCAGGTCGTTCAAACAGCCCCTAAATATGCTTGGCACTGGTGCAACGATCATGTTAATAGAATAAAAAATCATTAGGGATTGTCAGTCAAAGGCACTAACTCAAGTCCAGTTTCCGGTGTATTTGCTACGAGTTATTAGCATAAATTGACAATATTGCCGAACCCCAAAATCCAAGAAACAAGCAGGAAAGAGTGTAATTAATGATCAATCTAAGCGTCTTGGAACGTAAATTCGGACTGATGGTTATCCAAAAGGGCTTTACCACAAAAGATCAGCTCACTAAGGCCTTTGACGAACAAAAACTCCGAGCAGAGCAAGGTAAGTCTTTTTTTGTCGCAGATATCCTGGTTGAGGCTAAGGCAATTACAGAAGAGCAAAAAAAGGCAATACTTGCGACACAAAGAGAGCTTAAGGAGTTTATGGAGGCACAGGAAAAAGGATCCGGGGCTCTTAGTAGCGAAGAGCAGAAAAAATCCACCCTTTCAACTCAAGGAAAGCCCGTAGTCGCTTCTCAGGCCCAGAAAAAACCGCCTGATCCAGAGGAAAAGGTATTCCAGAAAAAGATAATACTTTCAACTCAAAGAGAATCCGTCGCCACCCCTCAGAAGCAGAAACCAGCGACCGAATCTGAGGAAAAGGTATTTCAACAAAAGACCGTGCTGTCAACAAAAAGCGAGCTAAAAAAGCCCTCGGATATACAGAAGAAGGACCATCAGCCCGACAAGCAAATAGGGCCTGAGGGATATGAACTTATAGAGGAAGATATAGATGAAGGGACTCCTGATGTGGACGGGGCAAAAAGTGTCCAGAATGGTTCCGGTTTTGAGTTGGCAGTTACACAGGACAGGATGAAGGCATATATCTACCCGATAGATGACAACCCATCTGGAGTCAGCCTTGATAGCATAAAGGGTCTGATTGCAATGGAAGGCCTGAAAATCGGGATTGTCAAGGATGATATAATCAATCAGTACCTCATGTCTAAACCCAACAAAGGCAGCCTATGCAAGGTAGCCCGCGGTATACCAGTGGACCTAGGCAGGCAGACAGAGATCAGGTGCCACTTTGAAACCAACCCGTTTAAGGTTGCGACAATCCATGATGATGGAAGCATAGATTTCAAAAACAGGGGGGAAATCCCATGGTCAAAGGCCCAGGATCTGCTGGCAGAGCTAATCCCGGGGACTGATGGAAAACAGGGAAAAGACGTCTATGGTTATCCAATTGACCCACCGCCGCCGGACATGGTCAGCCTGTCCTGCGGCAAGGGTGTAAAAAAGAGCGAGGACGGCCTTAAGTTTTTTGCTGAGGCTGATGGCAGGCCCGAACTGTCACCTAACGGCACAATCAGTGTGACTGAAACCCTTCCGATCTCGGGTGATATTGGAATAGAAACCGGGCATATAATATTTCCGGGGCATGTTCAGGTAAAAGGGTCTGTGCAGGATGGGTACAGGGTAAAGGCTAAAACGCTTCGGGCTGACGAGATTAATAATGCAGAGATTGAAACAGAGGGTGAAATAATTGTAAACAAAGGCATCATCGGCGCGAAAATATACACAGACGGCCCTGTCAGGGCCAGGCATATCCGTAATACTTCCATTGATGCGTTGGGCGATGTCATTATTGAGCGCGAGGTATACGAATCCCATATCGAGACAAACGGCACGCTCAATATAGATCGTGGAACAGTCATGGACTCAAGGATTTCAGCCATGAAGGGGATAACTGCCGCTGAGATCGGATCAACCGCATCAAACCCCTGCACACTGATAATCGGTATTGACAACAGGCTGGAAAAACAAATTACAGTTAAAAATCTTAATATCTCAGAAAAAGAAAAGGAACGAGAAGCAAAATCAAAACTCCTTGATGAGCTCAAGGATAAACCGGATATGTTGGAGACCCGCATAGGTGAGCTTGCCCAGGAGCAGGACAATGTAACTGTGAAACAAAGGAGCCTCAAGGAAACCCTGAAAAGCCTCCAAAAGGCCAATGATCGAATCAATATCATAAAGGTCCTGACAATAATGAAGGCCATCAATGTCAAGCTCGAAAAAATGCAGAAGGATATTGATGACCTTTTGAAAGAGCAAGAACAGACAGAAGCGACTATCGCAGGGTATAATGATGAGATAGCAAAATTGACAAAGGAGATATCTGAGCTTCAGGACGATATAAAGAGTATGCTTGAGCTTTCAAAAATAAGGAACGTCTCATCATGGGTCAAGGTTACGGAAAATATATATGACCGAACATCAATAAGAGGTCGAAACGCTTCACTCGTCGTAAAAGGCACCCTTACCAGGGTAGTCATCCAGGAGACAAAAAACCCTACAGAAGGTGCGGAGCCTTCCTGGTTAATGAGTGTGTCAAATTTATAGGCGAATCAGCCCCCTCACCAGAGGCCCACATAGTTCAATATAATTACTGATCCACAAGGATCATTATTCATCCGTACTGCCATTTAAGGTGATCTTTGCTCACTTCTTTATTGACATATAAAAAAGTCCGTGTTAAATATCAAAAATTATAATTTTTCAGCTCTCACTCAAAGACTGATGAAAATTGATGCCAGAAGGACCGCATCTGAGGGTATCCCTCGACGGTGACCATTCTTAGACCCTATCCCTGATTCGTCTCACAGATAGCGTCCCCATCGTCTAGCCAGGTCCAGGACACCGGCCTTTCACGCCGGCAACACGAGTTCAAATCTCGTTGGGGACGCCAATAATAATATCAGATAGTTATGTAGCAATTTAGCATTTTTTTGCCCTGAAAATGAATTTCCAACCGTATTTCTCTCATGTGTGAGACAAGATGCATATTATTCCTATAACTCATGCCAAAAGCCCAAAATCTCGGACTTTCTTGTTTCGATTTAAATGACCTCTTGGTTTTAACTCAAAGAATTTTGTCTTGCATTTTGGGCTTTATTTTTTTAAGTTTAAAGTCAGCGATTACCATCCCCTATTAATCTCTAACAAGACATGCACTTCCCAAGGATACTACTCTTAAAGTATGTCTGAAATGAATATTTTTTTATAATGGAATATGATATCGCCCTGTTCCTATCCCATCCGAAATATGGTTGTTAGGTTCCGGGCTGATTTGTCTTGCTGGTTACATGAGGAAATATGCAGTGGGTATATTTGATAATCGCAATCGTATCTGAAGTTATAGCAACTTCAGCCCTTAAAGCAGCAGAGGGCTTTACCCGTTGGTGTCCCTCATTTGTTGTTGTTGTCGGATATGCATCAGCGTTTTATTTTCTTTCTCTGACGCTGCGCACTATCCCTCTTGGAATTGCGTACGCTATCTGGTCAGGCATTGGGCTTGCTTTGATCACGATGATTGGATGGGTCGTATATCAACAATCTCTCGACATAGCGGCAATCATCGGTATCAGCCTTATTGTATCCGGTGTGGTGGTAATAAACCTCTTTTCAAAGACGGTTACACATTGATTACGAGATGGATCAAAAACATATGGTCTCAACCCAAAGCGATAAGCACCTGAGGCTTGCTGAAAAGATCTTAAATGAATACCCTCAATGCATCAGAGGACTAAAGTTTTTCACTCTGGAATGCGGTTGCATATATTATTATCGGGTATTCAGGAACGGCCTGATTGGTCCTCGGCTCGGCATTTACAGGGATAGGAAAGATAGCCCTTGTGAAATATGTATGCGACCGCAAGAGGATTGGGAAGGTAGAGTAGTTGATGAATGTGTGGTTTATACTATCGCGTTTGAAATTGAGGAAGTTTGATAATTTCAAATTGCGTTGTAATGCGTTGCTTTCTGTTTTTAATCTTTACAAAATTTTGTATATTGAAAAATGAAGAGCCAGAGTTTATACCACTGGCATGCCAGTGGCTTATACCTTCGAGTTAGTCCTGCAATTATCCCGTCATAAGCTGGTCATATCTTGAACCTCATATCAAAGGTGATTAATATTTTTTATAAGAGATAAAGAGGTAAAATTGCGTATACGCGCTACCCACAGCTTTAACAATCATAAAATAGACCATGTGACGGTTAAAAGCCCTCAAAGGTTAAATTTGTGAACAGAGAGCTTAAAGGTGGCGCTCAAAAGGCAAGGGAACTAAAACCCTTGCCTTTTTTAATGCCATTTTTAAGGGCAAAGAATGAACCACCCCGCAGCAAGCAGCGGGGTATCAAAGACAATGTTTTCTAAAGGGAACGCAGCAAGCTGCGGGGAATGAGACCTACAGAGGAATTAAAAAGTGAGAAATGGTCTTTTTACTCGGTTCTAAGTTTTAGGTGTTATGTTTTAACAGTTTAAAATCAAAAGACAATTTAAACATAAAACTTAACACTGAAAACCTAAAACCTGTTAATCAGATGGCCTTCTGGGAAAACAATAGGGCCTCAAATAAGTGTGCGGCCTATAGCATACTCACCAAGACTGACATACTATTCGAATTTGGAATACAATTCTGGGAAAGGGTCTTCACCTAACCGACATCTTCTTGAAAAAACAAGGTTCTTTTGCGCCTGGCAGAGTCACTTCAATCGTATCGCCTTTAATCTTTCCTATAATGATCCCCCCGGACTTGGAACTCAACCAGATTTCACTGCCTTTTACGTCCCACCTGAAAGACACTTCATCATTCGGCACGCTCCAGACAGCTACACCCTTTTCTTTTAGTTCCAACTGGCTGTTGCTGTATTTTTCGGATCGTCCGCCCTGTGCGGCATATACACCTTCATAAGCCTCTTTAGATGTGCATGAAATCGCCACTGTCATGAAAAAAAATATCAGGGCTGGCAATAAAAAACCAATATGTTGTCGTTTCAATTGCATGGAAAATTCATCCTGACCGGGTGCTGAAAAAATTGCCATGATCGAACTCGATTAAGTTTAAGATCTACCAGATCTTAGTGGCGGAGAGAGAGGGATTCGAACCCTCGGTAGAACTTTCGCCCTACACTCGCTTAGCAGGCGAGCGCCTTCAGCCTACTCGGCCATCTCTCCATTTTCAAAACACCTTCATTAATAAGCCTTGAGCCTAACACCCTTTTAAGGCTGGCGGAGGGAGTAGGATTCGAACCCACGGAGCTTTGACACTCAACGGTTTTCAAGACCGCCGCCTTAAACCACTCGGCCATCCCTCCGATCCTGACCATGAATAATAACACCAGCCGAACGGTAATACAAATATTCTCTGGGCGCAATGGCTGGTTAAAGCGCCCGTCCTGGACATATTAAACAAAAAGGCACCTCATCCAGTGCCGATGAAATGCCCCCGAACAGAAATTACGGCGAATTATACCTTGCTTACGTTTTTGGCAACAGGACCCCTTTCCCCATCTTCCAAATCGAATTGGACTTTTTCACCCTCGTTTAGGGTCTTAAAACCGGACATTTCAATGGAAGAATAATGAACAAACACGTCTCCTTCTTCTGCTTCGATAAAACCATACCCCTTCTTACCGCTGAACCACTTAACAACTCCTTCCGCCAAAGCAAAGACCTCCATCTTAAAAATTACCCCATTTAATCAGGTTGCAACTCTGGTAATGGTCTTACCGACTGTTACAAAGCAATGCAAACCCTCTATTTTGACTGGGACAGCCGGATTATTATTATCCAAAGGCAATTTGTCAAGCATCAATCAAAAAAAACACCTCCTTATCAGGCGCTGCCATCAGTTGCAATCATCCCTTCCCGCATCAGTTGTATGGTCTTCTTATAATCACCACTGTAAAAAATGGCGGAGCCTGCTACAAAGACATCTGCACCGGCTGATGAAACCCGGCCAATGGTCTCAGGGCCTATGCCGCCATCAATCTCAATTTCCGTGTTCAGCCCCTTTTTATTAAGCATCTCCCTTAACCTGCTGATCTTCGGGACCACTTCAGGGATAAATTTCTGTCCTCCAAACCCTGGATTGACTGTCATAAGCATTATAATGTCCAAGCCGTCCAGCATGTATTCAAGGATGTTCAGAGGAGTGGCCGGATTAAGGCTGACACCCGCCCTGACTCCTTTGCCCTTAATCAGTTGGATTGTCCTGTGGAGGTGATTTATTGTCTCCGGGTGAACTGTAATAATATCTGCCCCGGCCTTGGCAAAGTCATCAATATAGCGGCCAGGCTCGGATATCATCAGATGAACATCCAAAGGAAGATCCGTCACCCGGTTTACCGCCTCAACGATCAACGGTCCGATGGTAATATTGGGTACAAAATGCCCATCCATGACATCAATGTGGATGTAATCGGCCCCTGCCTCTTGAACAGCCCTTACCTCTTCCCCCAGTCTGGCAAAATCCGCTGAAAGTATTGATGGAGCTATTTTTCCCATGTGTATTTGTCTCCTTGATTAATTTTTTCTTCAGTCACTAATCTTCCCGTTTAAACAATGCTGCAAAAAAGCCGTCCATCCCATCAGTATCGGGAATGGCCTTAAAAAAACCTTGTCCGTCAATTAAGTTGCGCGCAAATTCAGGCGCATGAGATCTTAGATCCACCTGGACCATCCCCCTGTTTGCATCCAGAAACGCCCCTGCAACTTCTTCATTTTCTTCCCTGGATAGGGTACAGGTCACATAGAGCATATAGCCGCCCTTTCGAAGGAGTCTCCCCGCATGGTTCAAAATTTTTTTCTGCAACATAGCAAGTCTGGTAATATCTGCTTCATCCCTTGCCCACTTAATATCAGGGTGTCTTGATATGACGCCCAAACCTGAGCATGGCCCATCTACCATTATCTTGTCAAATGAACTCCTGAAATACATGCCCGCGCCGGCATCTGCGACCACGGCCCTGATGCAACCGACTCCAAGCCGGCGCGAGTTGTCTGAAAGCCTCCTAAGCCTATGGCCGCTTATATCAACAGAGACTATTATTCCCTTATCTTCCATAAGCGCCGCCATATGGGACGATTTTCCCCCAAGACCTGCACACATATCCGCTACTTTCTCACCCTTGCCGGGAAAAAGGAGGTGTGAACATATCTGAGCCGCCTCACCCTGAACCTGGAACATACCCATTTCAAAGGCCTTGAGTTCGGTTACAGCCCCCTTTAGCCCGCAGAGCCTGATACCCTCAGGCGAATAAGGGGTAGGCGTTGCATCCACCCCCTCCTCCTTTAACATTTGAATCAGTCCCTGACGGTCTACTGCCAGGGTATTTGTCCTGACAACCATGTCAGGGATGTGATTCTGCGCCTCCATGATCCGGACGGCACGATCAAGTTGAAACTCCCTTGCCCACTTATTTACCAGCCATAAAGGGTATGAGTTGACAACCGAGAGATATTGGGCGGGATCATCGTCCCGACCTGGAAATTGAATCTGATTTTTATTGCGAGTGACATGCCTTAGGATGCCGTTTACAAACCCCGCTGTGTGACCCCTTCCTGTAACCTTTGCCTGTTTTACCGCCTCATTGACAACAGCAGATTCCGGCACCCTGTCCATAAAAAAAACCTGGCAGAGGGCCATACGCAATATGTTCAGAATAGCGGATTCAATCTTTCTGAAGGGAAATCTGACAGCCTGTGCGATGATCCAGTCAAACCTGAGCCTCCATCTCAATGTCCCCTGTACCAGGGCGATGACAAAGGCCCGATCCCGAGGGTTAAGATGATGCTCGTCAAAGGCCCGCTCAATCAGCACATCCGCCAAGCCTGGTTTCTTGTCCAGGTTGTTTAACACCGCCAATGCGATATCTCTGGCATGCATTAATCAACTCAATCCACCTTACAGTCCAAAAAGGTGCTGATCCCCTTTTTAACCAGATTGATGTCTATATCTGTGTCATAACAGGGGCCAAAAGGTCGCTGGTTCAGTATACCGAAGACAGGGATGGGATAGCTGTGCTGTATCCCGCTGGTAAGGTCCTGTTCGCAGGCGACCCCGATAATCACCTCTGATTTTCTCTCCGACACTATCTTTCTTGCCAGGGTCCCGCCGGTAGCAACGAATGTGGGTATGTTATATTTGTGTGCAAGCTCTACAAGGTCTTTTATCTTACATTTCCCGCAGCCCTTACAGTTATTGACGTCTCCGGTGATTCTCAAGGTGCACTCATGATTCTGAAGACAGTGCGGCACTAAAAGTAGCAGTTTTTCAGGGCTAACCTTCTTTGCCTCTGCAAGAACAAGGCGATTATTTACTGCCACAAATGACCTCCTGATCTCCTTGGTGCTGACCCCTATAAATCTCCCGACCACCACCAGCAGAGGAAACAGTATCCTGATGACCACTCCCCTTATCTTTCGGTTGAAGAAGAGATTTTTGCCTCTGACAATGGTAAAGACAAGGGTCAATGCCCCTCCAAGCCCGAAGAGCACGATACAGCCGAAAACAACAGCCAATATGAACGGCAAATCCTGGTGTATATTGGTCAGCCCAATGTAAGGGATCCACCAGAGTATAAATGCAAGGCCGGTGAGCACAATACAGGCAAGGAGCAGCAGCGCGATAAACAGTCCCTTTTTTGGGGGCGTAACCATATCGTCCTTTCTGTCTATGGACATGTCCGCAGATATGTTCATCCCAGCACCGCATCTTTATTAAAAGGAAAGCCCATGAGAAACTCCCTTGCCGGGAGCCTCTTCTTTCCCTGGGCCTGTAACTGCCTTATAAGCACCACGCCTTTTGCGGTTTCCACTTCAAGCCCGTCTTTTGAGCAGCCAAGGACTTTTCCGGGAACGCCATCGCTGTACTTTTCATCCAGGATCCTGGCTGAAAACAGTTTAATCTCTTTTCCATTCAGCATGGTATATGCCCCCGGCACCGGGTCAAGCGCCCTTATCAGTGAGGATATGGCCGCTGCCGGTTGATCCCATTTTACAAGGGTCATGTTTCGGTCAATCTTCGGGGCATAGGTGGCCTCCGTTTCATCCTGCGGAGTCTCGAAAAGGCTGCCATCAGAAAGGCCTTCGAGGGCATTTATCAGAAGATTACCAGATAGTTGAGAAAGCCTGTCATGAAGTTCTCCTGCGGTCTCATCATGAAGGATGGCAACTTCCTCCTGAAGGACAATAGGGCCGCTGTCCAGCCCTTGTTCCATTCTCATCGCTGTTAGACCTGTATGATCTTCACCATTAAAGATTGCCCGCTGGATAGGGGCGGCCCCGCGATATTTGGGCAAAAGAGAGGCGTGTATATTCAGCGATCCCCATGAGGGGATATCCAAAAAGATCTTTTTTAGTATCTGACCGAAGGCTACAATTATACAGATATCAGGGGACAAGGGCCTTATGGACGCGCAAAATTCCTCATCAGACACCATCTCTGGTTGAAATAGCTTCAGTCCATACCCAATTGCCGCCTGTTTTATGGGCGATGACACTATATGCCTGCCTCGCCCCTTTGGTCGGTCTGGTTGAGTAACCACTGCAAGGATATTATGGCCGCTGTCAACAAGAGCCCTAAGGGAGGGCACGGCAAACTCCGGAGTACCCATAAAGATGATCCGCGGCCGTTCGGGCAGTTTTTCTCTAGGCTGGTGTTTCACTTTCCTTAAGTCTTTTTTTGAGCCTTTTTTTGTATAATGACCTTTTAAGGCTGCTGATATGGTCAATAAAAAGGACGCCGTTAAGGTGGTCTATCTCGTGTTGGAGGCAGATGGCCTTTAGATCTTCCGCTTCAATCTCAACCACATTTCCGTTCCTGTCCAGCCCCCTTGCCCTTATGTAGGAGGCCCTGGTGACATCTGCCGCATAATCAACGACACTTAGGCATGCCTCCTCAGCACATATCTTGCCATCTGAAACAATGATTTCGGGGTTGACCAATACTTCAGGCACACCTTTTTTCTCCTTGGGAAATGCTTCAAAGACTATTACTCTCTTCAGCGCGCCGACCTGATTGGCGGCTAATCCAATGCCAGGTGCCGCATACATGGTCTCGATCATATTATCAATTAGTTCCTGTATACCATTATCAATTTTTTCCACCGGTTCAGCGTGCGCCCTTAATACCGGATCAGGGTAAGTATATATCTTCATTTTCAGAAACAATCCTTTTATAAAAACATATTAGTTGATATTAATAGCTCCGGCACAAGAAATCAAGCAGATACACCCACCAAAACCTGCTTGACTTTTCAAGGGCATAAACCTATTCAAAGGACTTTAAAATAATTGTTAATTTTGAATTTTTAATGTTGAATTATTGGTTGTGGATATTAGATTCTGGCCTTCAGCATCTACCCTGCCACAAATATAGGAACATAATTTGCATAGCTTGAATTGCGTCATGGAGAGACCTTAATGAAGAGGCTTGTGGAATTTCTGTTTGAAGTGGGCATGCTCAAGAAGACCCCGCGCACAGGTTATCAGTTTCTTGGCTCAGGGGGGGAGTCAGTGGCGGACCATTCGTTCAGGACCGCTGTTATTGGTTATGCATTGGCATCGCGTCTCCCGAATGCGGATCGAATGAAGGTGGTCTTAATGTGCCTTTTTCATGATTTTCCTGAGGCAAGGACCGGAGACCATAATTATGTTAACAAGAAATATGTGACTGCAGATGAAAAACGCGCCCTCAGAGATCAGTTGAAAGATCTCCCTTTTGCCAGGGAAGTGATAAGGCTTGCAGATGAATTCAATGAAGACAAGACCCTTGAAGCGCAACTTGCCAGAGATGCGGATCAACTGGATCTGATCCTTGAACTTAAAGAGCAACTGGATTTCGGTAACCCTAATGCCAAGGATTGGCTGAATTTCGCACTGGAAAGGCTTGTAATGGAAGATGCCAAGGAAATGGCCGGCGAAATCATGGAAACAGACTGTACCAGTTGGTGGTTCGACAAAAAGACAGACTGGTGGGTCAATGGTTCGAGAAACAAAAATCGAGATTAGCAGGGCGATTACAATGAAGACAGCTCCGGTGATGAAAGGCAGTCTTTTCATTTCACTGCTCTTTCACTGCCTTCTTCTCATCAGCTTACAAAAGACATTTCATATCAACTGGATAAAGGAACCGTTGCGTGTCTATCATGTCGAAATGATCAGGCTCCCCGTTGATGAGCTTGATAAGGATGGTGCAGGCAATCGTCTTTCAAAGAATATGACCAAGGAGGAACATAATGAAAACACAGAGGATACTATCTCCCTGGATACGAAGGACTCCAGGTATACATCATATGCCAAGATCATAAAATCCAGGCTGATGCAGAACTGGAAATACCCAAAGGAGGCATGGGAAAACCTGATTGAGGGAGAAATAACCATACTTTTCAGCATTGACAGACAGGGAGGACTCTTGGACTTAACCATCATGGAACCTTCCCGGTATGAAATCCTGGACAATGAAACTACCCATACCATCAGGACTTCAGCTCCCTTCCCTCCCTTTCCAGGCTCTGTAACAGTCAAAAAATTAAATATCAGGGCAAACTTTTCTTACAGACTCGGGGCAAAAAGGCAGGTGTCGAATGAATCTATTCAAAGGAATCAGCTATAACCTTCGTGGGCTCTTAATCGGATTAAAGACCCCGAAACTACTGTTCTGGGGCCTGGTGCGGCTGCTTGTTATAATTATCATTACGATTATCTCAGCCACCGTCATCCTTTCCTTTCATCAGGAAATCATGAATGCATTGTGGCAAAAGCCTGGCAGTAATTGGGTCCTCTGGCTGTGGTATATTCTGTCATGGCTGCTTTCTTTCATTCTTGTGGGAATCTCCGCCCTGATCTCCTTTTTGATTTCACAGGTCCTGTTCAGCGTGCTTATCATGGATTACATGTCCCGTATAACGGAAATCAAGATCACAGGGTCAATCAAAGAACCTGAGAAGATCTCAGTTGCAAGGCTGTTTGTCTACCTGATCAGACAGGAGATTCCACGGGCGATAATCCCAGTGACCTTTTCCCTGGTGCTCATGATAGGAGGGCTTACCCCATTAGGACCGCTATTGGCGATCATATCCAGTTGTATGGCCGCTGTGTTTCTTGCGTGGGATAATACAGACCTAGTGCCGGCCAGAAGACTTGTGAGTTTCAAAAATCGTCTAAGATTCCTGCGGAAAAACGTTTTGTTTCATTTGGGTTTTGGTCTTCTCTTCTTGATTCCTGTAGTAAACATCCTGTTTTTGTCCTTTGCTCCCATAGGTGCAACCATCTATCACCTCGAAAACAAGAATGTTGAAGAAATCGGGATCAATAATTCTTCCCAAGCTCAATAGACCTGCGGCATGCGGCCTGAACCGCTTTAATCGTCATATCTGCAAGACCCAACTTGTCAAATGCTGCAAGGCCTTCAGCCGTTGTGCCGCCTGGAGAGGTGACCATTTCCCTTAAACTTGCCAGTGATTGCCCTGATTCTCTTGCAAGGCACGCCGCACCCAGGAAGGTCTCCACAACAAGGTCAAGTGCTGCTTTACCTTCAAGCCCTACCGCCACCCCGGCATCCACCATGCATTCCATTATCCTGAAAACATAGCCCGGCCCACTCCCGGACACGGCTGTCACCGCATCCATCATTTGTTCATTAACATCTACGGTTTTACCTACCGAATTAAAGATCTCCCTGGCCAACGCCAGGTGATCCGGCCCGGCCCATTTTCCCGCGGCCAAGGCACTGACGCCTTTTTGCACCAGGGCCGGAGTATTCGGCATAACACGGATGAGCGCTATATCCTTGCCGATAATCTGCTGAATCATTGAAAGCGGGATTCCTGCTGCTATTGATATTAACAGGTGGTCATCACGAACTTCCCCCTTTATTTCTTCAAGGACATCCCGGAGGTTTTGTGGCTTTACAGAAAGAACAACGATGGAACACCGTTGCATCAATTCCCCATTTGAGGCGCAACACGTCAAACCGAATTGTTCTGATACTTTTTTTACAGCCGCATCCACTTTATCAGAGGCGAGGATCTGTTCTCTATCATAAACTCCACTATTAAGAAGCCCCTTTATCAAGGCGGTGGCCATATTGCCTGCGCCTATAAAACCGATCTTTTGTCTTTCAGTCATCGTCAGCACCCCTTTGCTAGTATGATTGCTAAGAACCATATCATCATATAGACGAATATGCAAAGGACATCGTGGCTACACATCAATCAGGAGGCAGAATTACTAAACGATAATCCTTGACGCACTTTTCTTTTTGTGATAGGCAATCCAATCCACGATAAAAGCCAAATAATCTGGCTAGTTATTATAGATTAGAAAGGGGAAAATCCCCTGTTGGGCACAAAAAATCTTTAACTTATTAAAAACTAAGGAGGATTAGATTCATGGCTTACAATGCAGTAGAAATGGCTGACTGGCAGATCTCCGAGGCAGCAGAAGTTAATATGCCTACGCCGGATGAGTGGAGAGAAAAACTCGGCCTTCAAAAAGACGAGATGCTGCCCATGGGCAGACTGGCCAAGATTGACTTTCTAAAGGTAATAGACCGATTGAAAAATAAACCGGATGGAAAATATATCGAGGTAACTGCCATAACCCCGACACCTTTGGGGGAAGGAAAAAGCACGACATCATGCGGTCTGATGGAGGGTCTGGGAAAACGAAACAAGAGTGTAGGCGGCGCATTGAGGCAGCCTTCCGGTGGTCCCACCATGAACGTAAAGGGTACTGCCGCAGGCGGCGGAAACTCGCTCTTGATCCCCATGACCGAGTTTTCCCTTGGGCTCACCGGCGACATCAACGACATCATGAACGCCCACAACCTGGCCATGGTAGCCTTGACCGCCCGCATGCAGCATGAGCGCAATTACAATGACGAGCAGCTAAAGCGCCTGACCGGTATGCGCAGACTGGATGTTGATCCCACACGTGTTGAGATGGGCTGGATCATGGATTTCTGCGCCCAGTCCCTTAGAAACATCATAATAGGCATTGGCGGCAGAAACGACGGCTTTACCATGCAATCCAAATTCGGTATTGCCGTGGGTTCGGAATGTATGGCCATTCTGGCTGTAATCAGGGACCTGGCAGACCTGAAAAAACGGTTGAATGATATCACGGTTGCCTTTGATAAGAGCGGCAAACCGGTTACCACCGGCGACCTCGAGGTGGGAAACGCCATGACCGCATTTATGCGAAACACTATTAACCCCACCCTGATGTGCACAGCAGAATACAATCCGTGCTTTGTACACGCAGGCCCATTCGCCAATATCGCTGTCGGCCAGTCCTCGATCATCGCCGACAGGGTTGGCCTAAAAATGTTCGATTACCACGTAACAGAGAGTGGTTTTGCAGCAGACATAGGCTTTGAGAAATTCTGGAACGTCAAGTGCCGATTTAGCGGCCTGAAGCCCCACGTCTCTGTCCTTACCACCACCATCCGCGCGCTCAAGATGCACGGCGGCGGCCCAAAGGTCGTCCCGGGCATTGCACTGCCGCAGGAATACACCAAGGAGAATCTTGAGCTGGTGGAAAAAGGCTGTGAGAACATGGTCCATCACATCAAGTCCATCAGAAAGGCAGGCATCAACCCGGTTGTCTGCATCAATCGTTTTTACACGGACACCAACGCAGAGTGCACTGTGGTCAAGAGGATTGCAGAGGCAGCAGGCGCCCGCTGTGCGGAATCCAAGCATTGGGAACTGGGCGGCGAAGGCGCCCTTGAGTTCGCAGATGCAGTTATTGATGCATGCAATGAGGGCAACGACTTCAAGTTCCTGTATCCCCTGGAGATGAAACTCCGTGACCGCGTTGCAACCATCGCCAAAGAGGTCTATGGCGCAGACGGTGTTTCCTGGAGTCCTGAGGCGGAGGCCAAGGCCAAAATGCTGGAGAGCGACCCCAAGTATGCCGACTACGCAACCATGATGGTCAAGACCCACTTGAGCCTCTCTCATGAACCAACACTAAAGGGTGTGCCCAAGGGCTGGACCCTACCTATCCGCGACGTGCTGATCTATTCTGGCGCCAAGTTCCTCTGTCCGTGCGCCGGAACAATTAGTCTGATGCCGGGAACAGGATCAAATCCTGCACTGAGAAGAATAGATGTTGATGTCAACACCGGCAAGGTGTCAGGACTGTTCTAGGAAAAACAGGTACTAACCAATTCAGAAAGGGGCTGATTCTAAGCCCCTTTTTTGTTTTTAGAATTTTGGCGATTATTGCTATATAATCTTTTGGTTAATGCACATAGATTCAGGATGGATTTCCCTGTCCAGGGCAATATAGAAGATTGGGGATTTTTTAAAAGGTAAGCTAATGACTCAATTTAAAAAGGCCAGATCCGGAAACATAACTCCGGAAATCAAGATAGTGGCTGAGGCTGAACAAGTTGATGCCGCCTGGCTAGGAAACCAGGTGGCAAAAGGAAAAGCAGTAATCCCAGTCAATCCCAGACACCATAACCTTGTACCCTGCGGTATAGGAGAAGGACTTTCTGTAAAGGTAAACGCCAACATCGGAACATCCTCTGACAGGTCTGACCTTGAAGAAGAGCTAAAAAAACTCAAGGTAGCTATTGATGCGGGTGCAGACACAGTAATGGATCTATCCACAGGAAGCAATTTAGATACCTCACGAAGGGCTATTATAAAAGAATCATCCGTTGCCATTGGTACGGTGCCCATTTATCAGGCCGTGGTAGAAGCCATTGACGACAAAGGTGGGTTGATTCACCTTACGGTTGACAAAATATTTGATGTAATTGAGCGGCAGGCGGCTGACGGGGTGGATTTTATTACAGTGCACTGCGGTCTTACAATGGCCGCACTGGAAATGCTAAAGAAACAGGGGAGGATCACTGATATTGTAAGCAGAGGCGGCGCATTTCTGACCTGCTGGATGTTGCATCATCAGAGGGAGAATCCTTTATATGAAAACTATGACAGGCTCCTGTCCATTGCCAAAAAATATGATTTGACCCTCAGCCTTGGTGACGGGTTAAGACCAGGGTGTCTGGCAGACGCCACAGACAGGGCGCAGATCCATGAACTGATAACCCTGGGTCACCTGACACAACTGGCGTGGGAAGAAGATGTCCAGGTGATGATAGAAGGCCCCGGGCATATGCCCATTGAGCAGATCCAGGCCAACGTACTTTTACAAAAAAAGCTATGCCATAACGCCCCATTTTATGTCCTTGGTCCCCTGGTTACTGATATCGGCACCGGCTATGACCATGTGGTGTGCGCCATTGGCGGCGCCATTGCAGGGGCCGCAGGTGCGGATTTCCTTTGCTATGTGACCCCGGCTGAGCATCTCTGCCTGCCCAATGTTGAGGATGTAAGGGAAGGAGTCATTGTCACAAAGATCGCTGCCCACGCGGCTGATATCGCCCGCGGGAATAAGTCCGCTATAGAAAGAGACAAAAAAATGGCGCTGGCCAGGAAAAATCTCGATTGGGATGCCCAAATAGGGCTTGCCATCTCATCTGAAAAGGCTAGGACATACCGGAAGCAAAATCCGCCTTCAGAGGATGATGTCTGCACAATGTGCGGGAAATACTGTGCGATTAAACAGGTCAGGGAATACCTTGGGAAATAAGCGTATTACATGGCCAGTTCGATAAGATTATTGGCATAAATAATGCATTATCAAGAAGCTGATTATTTGGAGAGTAATCTGATATTTTTTGATATCCCGGCCTTTATTTTTTAACAATATGGCAGAAAGTGGGTTGACAAGCAGGTCCCTTTCAATTATTCTGCCGAACTCATAAGAGGTCAATATTGTCTTACGGCCTACTGTTAGGGGCGCTTTAATCAAATAAAATACCTGGTTACAGTCTCAAGCTGTTCATGAAGTTCGTCTTTTGACAGATTATTAATCCCATTAGCACTTGATTTTTCAGACTGACTAAATGCAACCACCACCTCACCGACAAGGGCCTTTTAATCGGCTAATCTGCTGGATCACAATATTTTTCTTCTTTTTGACCCCTATTGAAGGCGTTCTGGCCGCACAACAGAAGGACAGGACCCGTATAAAAAAGCAGCCAGGGGAAAACAACTCTTCTGCACTATCTCAATCAGAACAATGCCTCAGAGAACAACTTAGAAAATTTCTTGGCATCCCTTATCGGTTAGGGGGCTCCACCAGAAGAGGCATGGATTGTTCCGGCCTGACAAAGTGCATCTATTCTCAATTTCTGGGTATTGATCTTCCACATAACTCAGCCGCACAGAGCAGGTTGGACGAACTGGAGGACATATCCCCAATGGATGACGGGCTTAAGACAGGAGACTTGCTCTTCTTCGGCGCCAGAAAAAGGGGGATTACCCATGTAGGAATTTATATGTCAGACGGCAAGTTTATTCATGCCAACAGGAGATCAGGGGTTAATATATCCAGTCTCAGCCAAAGCTACTGGAAAAACAGGTTTGTCTCCTCCAAACGAGCAAGGAATTCCGGAACTTCCTCACTGTCTGATAACCTTGGACTCTCAGGCATGAGGGAGCTTTTAGCACTTTCCGGCGACAGTCGCTTTGACAGGTCATTGCAATCTCTTGAAATGGGTTATTCAAGCCCTCTTCTCAGTTCCATCAACCTCAATGTGGACACCTTTGTTAATATGACACCACAGTCAAACGACCATTATAAGACAAGGATGAATCTGCGCGGTTTGGATCAAAGGATCGAAGAAACAATGCCGGACCTCGATGCAAGGCAGGGCGTTAGGGTCTTTACGGACATGACACCCTTTAACTGGTTGACGATTACCCCCTCATTTACCCGCATTAGTGAAAGGGGTCTTTATAAGAACCAGGACTATATGCCTCTTCACATCTTGGGTCTTGATACAGTCCTCAAGCCCAAGGCCTCCCGCTGGTCAATTGCGATGTCTGCCCGCACCTGGAACCAGAAAGATGATTATTACTGGCCATCAGGCATGTCACAGGATGTAAATTCCTATGAGGTTGGAATTGGGCTGGGCCTGAATCTCACAAGTTCATCCAGGTTCTCTCTTATGGGTATGGGAAGATTTCGCGATTATGACGAAATGCAATATCTTTCTGATAACGACTCAAGGATGTCACCTTTCATAAGCAATATTGCATTTAAACTGGATTTTGCCTTCTAAGCTCACCCGCAGCTCGTAACCCGCAACCCTTAATATGTCAGCCGGTTATAAGCGGTTTTATCTTGGGCCAGAGGATTTTTAGCACCTGCACCGGCAATGCGCTGGTAAATGAATATCTTTCGGCTTCTTCTCCCGCGACGTATGCGGTAAGCACACCGTAAAAACGATCTCCTATCAGGAATACGAATACCGCTGTGCGGCTTACCACCTTTGAGCCAATCAACTGGGCGCCTGCCCCAAAGGTCTTATATCGATTATCTCCTGTGCCGGTCTTTCCGCCGACATCAATGGCCTTTCCGTCATTATCCAGCAGGACGTTAGCAACACGCCTTGCGGTCCCCGCCTGAACAACATCCAGCAGGAGTCCCTTAACCACCTTGGCAACCTCTGCGGGTAATACCCGTTCACCAGACGATGGATCAGGCTCCAATATGGTTTCATATGGTGTATCCTTGGCAAAATGGAGCCGTTCAAAGCGGATTACCGGGTACTTTACCCCGTCGTTTACAATAATTCCGATAAGATCGGCAAGGGCATGCGGCCTGTCTGCGGAACTACCAATGGATGTAGCATAAGAGGGAACCAAAAAATCAAAAGGATAACCGAGTTTTTTCCATTCCTTATGAATTACCTGAAATGATTCCAGTTCCAATATGGTCCGGATGCGCCTTATCTGCGCCCCCTTGTATCTAGTCTTGAAAAGCCACTTATAAACTTCCTGCCTTTCTTTGGCGCTGGCCCCTATAAACTCAGTCAGACCTGCATCCGGATGGCTGTATTTATACCTGACAACCCACAACTCCAAGGGATGAATCCGTGCAATATAGCCCCTGTCTGCAAGGGAAAAGGAATCAGGGCCGTATTTCTCGTAGAGATGATAAAGGGTCTCGGGTGAAAGGGTGGAATTGGGAAGACGGTCAGTAATAAAATCTGAAAACTTTTCTATTCCATCAGATGATTTTACAAAACGATATACAGCGGCAAGACGCGCGGGATTGTTCTGTATACCTGAAACCAGGCGATCAAAGGCCTCTTCGGGTTTTTTATTGGCATATTTTTGGTAAAACCTATTTAAAAATGTTTTGCCCTCCCGGTCTGCAAATTTCATAAGGTATTGCCGTCTTTCTGCTTCTTCCATAAACTCAAGATGGGCGGGGTTAAGGCCGACTGCCTGAAACATATAATGGTTTGCGATGTCTCTCATTAATCTGATAAACACCAGATTGACAGAGTTTCTGAACGCCTCACGGACCGTCATAATCCTGGTGTCATCGGTCTTATGAAAATTATGGAACGTATGCAGTCCACCTGCTGTAAAAAAACTTTCTGCCGGACTGGCCGAATATGTTCGGTCCACTGCCGCCTCAAGCATCGGCCTGAGACCCTTGTCCGGAGAATTTGACAGATACTCCAACGCCCAAAGGGTGAGTCTGTCACCGTCCTTTCTGATGAGATCGGTTTGTATATCCAGGACCGCCCTTGAAACCTCTGAATAACGATTGTGTAAATCAGCTATGATTTCCAGGTAATTCACAAGCGTGCGAAACTTAGCGGTTGATCCAAGATCGAGCTTCATACTCTCGTCAATATTAAACGGACCGTCATAATTGTTTGTTTGGACCCTCAGGTAGTTTGCGCTTTTACCGCTTTCGTACAGACTGAAGCTATATATCAGATTTGACGGATCTCCCGTCTCCAAAAGGTAATGGCTTCTTAGGCCTGCCGCATATGCGACATCAGGCCTCTTGAGATTCTTAAAGACCTCTGTAACCTCTTCCTGAATATCCATGCGTATGGTGCTTTGGGTGGAAAGATCCAGCCTGTCAAGCATATAGAAATTGGGCACGTCCAATGTGGAAAGTAACTTGGTGCGCAGCAGGTTCACCGCCTTCCAGCGGTTTGAAGATGACGGGTAGTTGAACTGTCTATCCTTTCTGAAGACAGGCCTGACCTGCAACGCTGCATCACGCAGCTCAGTAGAAATAAATCCGTCGTCGGCCATTAATTTCAGATAGCTGTCAGCAAGCTCATGCAAAGAAGAACGCTCAGTGATCAGATAAGCAGAAGGCCTGCGATGCGCCAGGAAAAGGCTCAACATCTGTCTGTAGGCCAATGCGGTCTTGCCCAGATCTCCAGAGCCAATATTTTCTTTTCCCGCCCCAAGCAAGGAATTGACCTCGTCAAAATCCGCCCCGAACCATGCCCACAGACCGTCACCCAGCCCGTTCACCTCACCGTAACCAGCCGCAGCAGCAAGAGGGATGGAATTGATATAATCCAATACTATCCTTTTTCTGGTGTTGAGTGTCCAGGGACCATCCATATAAGATCTCAGAGAAGCTGAGACCATCTGACGAAGTTTTTCGACCACCGAGCCTGTAACACCCTCCGGTGAATGCCGGTATTTTTCCAGTTGAGTAGCCAGAGTGCTGCCGCCTATCTTTTTGTGTCCTTCGTCTACTATGGACAAACCCAGATCAATAACAGACCTTCCCAGTCGCCCCCAGTCAACAGCGGGATTTTTCCAGGGATACCTGTTGTCAAGCAGTTCGCGGTTTTCTATATATAATAGGGCATTAACTACATGCGAGGGGATGGAGTCGAAGCTTTTATATACACGCTGTGGATAACTTGCCTCGAATATCTTCTCACCACTACAATCAGAAACATTTAACCCCACCTGTGTCTTTTCATGATACGGGGGAAACAGGCCCCATTGGGTCAATTCCAGGAGAAGAGGTGAAAAACGCGCCTGTAGCTTTACCTCATACCTCTTTTCTAGCATGGAAACCCACTCTGGGATCTGTGAATAACCCATCCGCAAGTCAAAAGGACCTGCAGCTGGAAAACAAATTGAATTGCTTTTTCCGGCTTCATTTCGGTATGTAAGTTTAGAAGCAATGCGTGTGAATATCTTTGCTTGTAATTTTGAGGTCTTTATTTCATTACCAACCACAAAGAAAATCAGACCCAGGAGTATCATGTACAAAGGGGTCATTACAAGCAGATGCAGGAAAAACCTTCTGAGGTGATATGCCCTATTTCTCTTCATGGCCGTTAGAAAAGATCTTGTTCAATCGTTGGTGTTTAATCGGATGACCACCGCTAACCGGATATATGGTATCAGCATCATGCCAAGCAAATCAACGATACATCGAATAAAATGCTTATTTTTTATCATGGTATTCTGAAAGTTTTGCAGATGGTTTTAACCTAAAAAAAGCAGTTACCACTTAGCGGTTAGCTATTAGGCAAGGAATTTCGACATGTTGACAACTCCAATGGTTTCACCCAATGGGTGAAGATATAAATTGGTGCAATATCTTGAATTCCTTAAGCTAAATGCTAAATGTTGACAGCTAACAGCTTTTTTTAGTTTTAATAATTTGTTAGTTTATACATAAGTGTAGATATTATTTGCCCAAACAAAACTGACTGAAGATACTGTCCCATACCTCCTCTCCTGTTGTCTCACCTATGATCTCCCCCAATGCATCCAGTCCGCTTTTCAGTTCCACGGCGACAACCTCCATAGGCGAATCTTTCTCCAGGTTTTTCATCGCGCCATTGAAATAACCTTCTGCCTCAACCAAGGCCTTTTTATGCCTTACGTTGGGGACGACATTTGATGAGACCAGGTTCATGTCATCCTTAAGAAAACACTGCACAATAGTCTTTTTAAGGTCGTCAATACCTTGGCCGGTTAGCGCCGAAATCCGGACAATGGGTAATCCGTCCAGATAAGACCCCTGATCCAAGGCGCAAGGCAGGTCAATTTTGTTTATAACCATCAGTGAACTCTTTCCTCTCACCATTTTGATAATACCTAAATCATCATCGTTTAAAGGCCTGCTTTGGTCAATAACAACCATGACAAAATCGGCCTCCATCATCTTCTGTTCCGCCAACTGGACGCCAATTCTGTCCACCTCGTCTCTCGTATGCCCAAAACCAGCAGTATCCATCAGCCGCAACGGTACCCCGTTAACGGAGACATGTGAGCCTATCACATCCCTCGTTGTACCAGGCACCGAAGTCACAATCGCCCGTTGTTCATTTAACAGCCTGTTAAAAAGGCTTGATTTCCCGGCATTAACGCGGCCGGCAATGACGGTATTGACACCGTCAATCCAAAAACTCCTGCTCGAATGGGCAGCTATCAATGCCTTAACAGGAGATAGGAGATTTTTTTTGATCGCACTAACAGCATCCACCCTGGAAAGGATTTCTACATCAGCTTCAGGAAAATCTATAGCTACTTCCACCTGTGCAAGCATATCAACCACCCTTTGGCGTAAGATTTCGATCTGCTGTCTGAACACCCCCTGGACCTGTTGACAGGCAAGATGAAGCCCCTTTGACGATTGTGAGTTAATCAGATTCATTACAGCCTCGGCCTGGGTCAGATCTATCCTTCCGTTTAAAAAGGCCCTGAAGGTGAATTCTCCAGGCCTTGCAAGCCTTGCCCCTTCGTCAATTACAACCTGAAGTATCATAGACAGAATGAGATAGCCGCTGTGTGAGTTGATCTCTATAACGTCTTCTCGAGTGTAGGAATGCGGGGCCTTCATGTAGGATAAGAGCACCTCATCAATCAAAGACATTGAAGAAGGATCATATACTTCTCCAAGATAAAGGAAATGACTCTTAAAATTTTCTACGGAATTTTTTGGCCGGAATATCTTTCTAGCAATGTCGAGAGACAATGGCCCGCTGATACGAATTATTCCTATGCCGGCCTGACCGATAGGCGTTGCAATGGCTGCAATGGTATCCGGATCTGAAAATATATTTTCAGCATCCTTTATCTCTCGCCCATTGTTCATAGCCTGCTCACTGTTGCGGGTTGCGGGTTGCGAGTCACCCGCAACCCGCAACCCGTAATCCCCTATCCCTTGGGGATGATAATGACTTTTTTAAACAGGCCTTCCCCACGACTCTTGGTGCTTAATTCATTGTCATCCTTCAGGGCCAGGTGAACGATCCTCCGATCATGGGGATATAACAGGTTGGTAACAACGGGTTTTTTAATCTTCTTGGCCTTTGAGCCCATCTGCAGGGCCATCTGAGTCAAAAATTCCTTTCTCCTCTGACGATAACTTTCAGAATCAATAACAACATGTGTCCTCTTCTCCAAGGTCTTGTTGACTATCTTATTGACGACGAATTGCAGGGCATCCAGGGTCCGCCCTTTACGGCCTATCAAAAGACCAGATTTGTCACCCTCAATATAGAGAGATATTATCCCATCCATCTGTGAGGCAGTTACACTTGCTCCCTCTACGGGGATCAAGTTCAGAATCTTTTCAAGGGCATCCTTTGCGACAATCAGCCCGTTTTTATCTTCTGGAGACTCTATGTTAGCACCGATTTTGTCTTCAAATATTGGCTCAACCATCTGCTCTGATTCAGCGTATTTGTCTTCTTCGATCTCTTCTACGGTACCAGGTCCAAATTTTTCAAGAGGTTGAGGCTCTTTCGCAGAAACAATCACCCTGATTCTGGCCTTTCTACCACCTACAAGGCCGAATATGCCTGCTGATCCAGGTTCAATTACCTCTATTTCAATATCATCTCTTGTCAGATTCAGCTTGCGACAGGCGTTTTCAATCGCATCCTCAGTGTTTTTCCCCTGAAATTCAAAAGTTTCCATTTTTGACCTCCAAGTCTTATGCAGAGCTTTTTTTCAGAATTAAGTATTGCTGCCCTATTGAAAGTATATTATTGGTAAACCAGTAAAGGACCAGGCCGGAAGGAAAGTTAATAAACATAAAAGTGAATATTAAGGGCAGAAACAACATTATCTTGGCCTGTGCCGGATCTCCGGGTGTTGGCGTCATTTTCTGCTGAATAAACATAGAGGCACCCATCAGCAATGTGAGCACTGGTATACCATACGGCGGGGTCATAAACGGGATAGCGAAAGAAAAACTGAACAGACGATCAGGCGCTGACAGGTCGTTTATCCAGAAAAAAAACGGCGCATGCCTCAATTCAATAGAACTTCCCAGAAGCCTGAACAGTGCAATGAACACCGGGATTTGTATAATCATGGGCAGGCACCCGCTCATCGGATTGACCTTGTATGTTTTATAAAGAGCCATCATCTCCTGGTTCATCTTCTGTTTGTCATCCTTATGCCGCTCCCTGATCTTGGCCATAATGGGCTGCAACTTTTGCATCTCTTTCATGGACTTGTAGCTCTTATGAGTAAGAGGCGCAAAAAGGATTTTAATAAGAACTGTTAAAAGAATTATAGATACACCATAATTATTTATAAATTTATTAAAATAGACCAAAACAAACAATAATCCCTTGGCGATGATATCAAACCAGCCGAACTCCACCGCCCTGTCAAGGTCTCTGCCCACTTCCTTCAATTTTGCTAGATCACGGGGTCCAAAGTATAAGGTGTACTGAGATGAAATCTGCTGAGAAGGCATTATAGAGATAGGGGGGGAAAGGCATGAGCCTTTTAACAGTCCTGATGGTAATAAAGAGCCCTTAAATGTCCTCTGGGATATCTCTGATGGGATAATGGCAGACATGAAGTAGCCGTCCTCATAGGCCATCCAATCAATCTGACCATTAATTACCGGCTGTTCAGAGGCCTTTTCGATTTTGAGCTCTGTTAGTTTCCTGTTCACGTAAAGGGCCAGGCCGGCAAAGGAAGAATAACCGCTCTTTTTCTTGGGAGGCAATGTGGTCATATCCGTGACAAAAACCCCCTCTTTAGATGATTGAGATTGGTTGACCACATCCATGACCATGTCAATACGGTAGTGATCAGGGTAGAAACGGAAGGACTGCCGGATTAAAAGGCCTTCAGGAGTGGCGGAATGAAAAACAACATCCTTGGCCTCGCCTCCGTTTTCCAGCATGAGGTTTTGATGATCTGCCTCGTAGGCCATTGTCTTATCCGGAATGGAGGTCTGGGTGGAAAAACTGATCAGGAAAAAATCGGCAGTATTATTTTCAAGATGTACCAACTCTATTGGAGGGGAATCAGGGTCAACTGTCTGGCGATAATTCTTTAGCTGAAAACTCCTTATTGAAGGACCTCGGTTCGAAAAAACGGCCTTGTAAAGCGGCGTGTCAACGATTATCTCCTTTTCTTCAATTTTTGGGCATTCTCGGGAGACTTGATCAACTTGGCCCTGTGAAGATGCGGGGGAAGACTCATCGCCTGCTCGTGAGATATCGGGGTTAATTTCTTTCTGCTGTTCATGAGATGCAGGGGGTTTCTCCCTTACCGTTTTATCCTGTTTTGTAGTAAAGAAGTGACTCCAAATGAGGAGCACTAAAAAAGACAGCACAAAAGCCAGTATTGTTCTCTTTTCCATAACATCTTACCTGATCATTAAAATCCCGAAAGGATCAACTGCTGATTAAAATGAAATGTCATAGTAATCTATCGGGTAAACGGCTCATACAAGGGGATCATACCCACCTGGATGGAAGGGGTGACACTTAGCTATTCTAAGAATAGCTCGAAGCCCCCCCCCTAAAATGCCATATTTAACGATGGCACACCGGGCATAGGTCGAACAAGTTGGATGGAAACGACAGGAAGGAGGAAAAAAAGGTGAAATACATTTTTGGTATATATCTATCATGGCGACAGGTATATATCTTATATTATTCACAAAGTTTATTATTAAAAACGTTTTGGATTTCCTCATTAATCTTCCACAGGTCCAGGTAGCTGGCATCATTGTTCTTTGCGATAATGACGATATCGTATCCGTGGGGGAGACATGCCTTGTTGAGCCTGTAATATTCTCTGACCAGACGTTTCAACCTGTTTCTCCTGACCGCATTACCGAATTTTTTTCCGACAGTAACCCCCAGTCTTGTAACGCCTTGCCCGTTAGGTTTAAGAATTAGGGTAAAGTGTTTTGTATAGAGGCGCTTACCAGAGCGATTCAGATTGACAAAATCTGCCCGCTTCAATATTCTTTCAGACTGCGGAAACGAAAAAGATCCCATTAAGTCCGGAACAGCCCGGAAGGACTACAAATAATATTTAACTGATAATTGCTTGCGGCCTTTTGCCCTTCTTCGTCTTAATACTTCTATACCGCCTTTTGTCTTCATTCTCGCCCTGAACCCATGGGTTCTTGCCCTTTTGATATTACTTGGTTGATAAGTTCTTTTCATGGCTTCACCAAACGTCCCTCTTGATCTGGCATAAATTTAAATACAAACATGGGCAGCATATTTTGTCAAGATAAAATCAGTTGTTTATTTTATCTTTTGGGTGTATCTTCCCCACATCTCGACTATGCAGTATTGATAAGACAAGTTTTGATAAACCAACATGAGATTAAAAAAAGAAAGGAGACGGTAATGCTTTTTGATCCCCTCTTCGGATTATTCTCAAATGATTTGGCTATTGACCTAGGCACAGCCAATACTCTCGTTTATATGAAGGGAAAAGGGATCGTTCTTAGCGAGCCCTCTGTAGTAGCGGTGAGAAAAGACGTAAAAGGCATAAGCAAGGTATTAGCGGTCGGGAAGGAGGCAAAGATGATGCTGGGCAGAACCCCCGGCAACATTGAAGCCGTGCGTCCAATGAAGGATGGGGTAATCGCCGATTTCGAGATTACTGAGGCAATGCTTCGTCATTTCATCAGGAAGGCACACAATCGCAGAAGGCTTGTCAGCCCTAGAATCATTATATGTGTACCCAGTGGAATCACCCAGGTTGAAAAACGTGCTGTACGGGAATCAGCCGAGTCGGCAGGCGCAAGAGAGGTGTTTCTTATTGAAGAGCCTATGGCCGCCGCAATCGGAGCGGGACTCCCCATAACCGACCCCACCTGTAACATGGTTGTTGACATAGGCGGAGGCACCACAGAGGTTGCTGTAATTTCGCTTGCAGGAATTGTCTACAGCACATCCACCAGAGTGGGAGGAGACAAGATGGACGAAGCGATATTGCAGCATATCAAGAGAAAATACAATTTATTGATAGGCATAACCACTTCAGAGGTAATAAAGACAACAATCGGAAATGCCTATCCCGGCGAACAGATTGAAACCATCGAGGTAAAAGGCCGAGACCTGGTCACTGGAATACCTAAAATTCTGACCATTGATTCGGAAGAGATTCGAGAGGCGATTTCAGAGCAGGTTGAAGCGATCGTTGAAGCGGTGCATGTCGCCCTTGAGCAGACTCCCCCGGAGCTGTCGGCGGATATCGTAGACAGGGGAATAGTACTGACAGGAGGAGGCTCACTATTAAAGGGTCTTGACGTCAGGCTTCGAGAAGAGACAAAGCTTCCGATTATCATCGCAGAAGATCCCCTCTCAACCGTGGTTCTCGGCTCAGGAAAGGCCTTAGATAACTGGGCTATTTTAAGAGAGGTCGCAATTCAGTAATACTAAATGCTCACAAATTCATTCCGGCCTTGAGGTTTGCCGATCAGCGAACGAATTCAATATCTGAGCAACCAGCGGGCCAAATCAAAGTGGAGTTAGATTCGGCCATTGAAAAGGAAAAAGAACTCTCCTAAGCTATGGATCGCAGTCTGCTTTATTGGTTTGATACTGTTTTTGCTCTCCTCCGGATCAGGAAAGATTACCCCCTGGGGGCCTATCGCCCGATCGGTGATTGATATTACCGCCCCCTTTCAAAATCTCACCGCCAAAATATGCAGTGCAGTAGAAGGGTTTTGGCTGACATATTTTCATCTGATTAAAGTTCGCGAGGAAAACGCACAATTAAAGGCGTCTGTTGATGCGCTGAAGTTGGAAAACAGCCGCTACCGCGAGATGTTATCCGATTATAGGAGATTCGAGGAACTTCTTCAATTCAAAGAGTCCTCAGACCGGCCTTCGTTGGCCGCCCGGGTAATTGGACTAGACCCTACAGGCTGGTTCAAATCGGTTATCATTGACAAGGGTGAAAAACAAGGGGTCAAACTGGACATGTCAGTCGTCAATGCTGATGGCATTATCGGTAGAGTCGTCTCGGTGTCGCAGAATTATTCAAAGGTATTGTTGATTATTGACCAAAATAGCGCTGTAGACTGTCTTGTTCAGAGGTCAAGGGAAAGGGGGATAGCAGTAGGGCTTTCCACCAATATCTGCAAACTCAATTACGTTCAGGAATCAGGTGATGTTGTAGTCGGAGATATAATTGTCTCCTCTGGTCTTGCCGGAGTGTTTCCCAAGGGTCTGCCGGTTGGAGAGGTCTTGGATATAAAAGATGTGCCAGGAGAGCTTTTTAAGGACATTAATATTAAGCCGGCTGTAGATTTTTCGAGATTAGAGGCAGTCCTGTTGATCGCAAAGGAGCATGTGCCATCGCTAGATCAGACAAAAACGGAATAGGGTCATTTTTTGTACTGACTCTGCTGTCCATGGCATTTACACTGACCAGCGGGAGAGTTACCATCTTATTGGGCGGGGAGTTTTTTGTTCCGGATGTACTGACCATAATCATTGCATATATTTTTCTACTCTATGGCGTCGCAGGTTCCTCTGTTTTCGCTTTGAGTCAGGGCCTTTTTGTTGATCTTTTTTCAGGCGGTGTCAATGGTATCTTCACCTTGCTCTATTTAAGTGTTTGTGGAGGAATTTTACTCTGCTCCAGATTTTTAAACATTCATTCCCCAAGGGGCCAAGCCACCATTGTCTGTCTTGTTATGACCATAAAATATCTATCCTTTTTCCTGGTTATGAAAATTTTTTCTCAACTCGCCATTTTTTCATCCTCTTTTCTTTGGGTCGCTTTAACAACAGTGCTGATCACCGCAGTTACCGCACCATTATTTTTCAATCTATTTGACCGCTTGAATTTGGTTAAATATACTTAACATTTTTGGTTAGCGGCCCTTTGATGGTCTTTCTGCCGGCCATTGCAGGTTGTAATATTGGTCTTTACTTTATTAGTCTTAACAGGCGGAAATAGACGTTGAAGATATCAAATTTCGATCCTGTTTCTGTTAGGATATTTAATACGCGAATAAGAAACGCTACCCTGCTTGTCCTTGCCTTGTTTATTGTCCTGGTCATCAGGTTGTGGTTTTTACAGGTTGTAAGTGGGCCGGTCTATAGGGCAAAATCAGAACATAACCGCTTACGATTACATGATATTCCACCAGTCAGAGGTATGATCCTTGACCGCAACGGCAACTTACTTGTCGGCAATCGGCCATCCTTTGATCTCTTTGTTATCCCAGAAGATGTCAGAGACAGATCAAAACTCCTTCAGGACTTACAACGACTGGTGTGTCTTGATCCACAATCGGCCGCCCAAAGATTGAGTGCGTCCGCCACAGTGCCATTCAGGCCTGTTTGTCTCTTAAAAGATATGTCCCGTGACATGCTGGCCATAGTTGAAATGTATAAATTCAATCTGCCTGGGGTGGTAATAAAGGTCGAGCCTGGCAGGCACTATGTATACGGCGACCTTGCTTTCCATCTGCTGGGCTACCTGGGAGAGATCAGCGAAGAGCAGCTCGACAGCGGGCAGTATCCTGATAGCAAGCCAGGTGATATGATCGGAAAGTCAGGGGTGGAAGCCAGTTGGCAGACATCACTTAGCGGATTGAGGGGAGGTGAGCAGATTGAAGTTGATGCTGAGGGAAGAAAGATACGGACAATCTCTATAAGGTTACCAGGGTCCGGGTCGAATGTCTGTCTTACAATAGACAAGGATCTTCAGTTGACAGCCCAAAACGCCCTGGCAGGGAAAAAAGGGGCCATAGTTGCTCTAGACCCTACCTCTGGGCAGGTACTGGCGTTGGCCAGCAGTCCTACGGTCGATCCCAACCTTTTTGTAGGCGGAACAAACAAGACAATATGGAAGGAAATAGCCCAGTCCAATGATTTCCCTTTACAGAACAGGGCACTGACAGGACAATATCCTCCTGCATCCGTATTCAAGATAATTGTCGCCCTAGCAGGCCTTGAAGAAGGCCGAATTGATAGCAGGGAGGCCATCTTTTGCCCCGGATATTACTTTCTTGGAGGGCACAGATTCGGGTGCTGGAGGAAACAAGGACATGGAAGGGTTGATCTCCACAGGGCACTGGTGCAGTCATGTGATGTATATTTTTATCAAATGGGAAAAAGGCTGGGAGTTGACAGGATTGCCCGTTATGCAAGAATGCTGGGTTTTGGGAAAGAAACCGGGCTTGACATAGGCCACGAAAAAGATGGGCTTGTCCCCACAAGGAGTTGGAAATTAAAAAAATATGGGGTTCCCTGGCAGGAAGGCGAGACCATATCAACATCGATCGGGCAAAGCTTTATGCTGGTTACACCTATTCAAATGGCGACGATGATTTCATCAGTCTTCAATGGCGGCATTATATACAGACCTCAGGCCACAAAATGGGTCGGGAAGTCTGAGGCCAATAAGGACCATGAATTTGCCCCTGAAGTTATTAGAAAGGTTGACATTACACAAGCTCACCTGGAAATTGTTAAAAAGGCCCTCATAGGGGTTGTAAATGAGGGGGGAGGAACAGGCTCAAAGTCCAGGTTTGTCAATTTCACCGTAGCAGGTAAGACCGGAACAGCCCAAGTGGTCGGCCTTAAGAAGGATGAAAGCGGTTCAAACAAATATATCCCTGTACATTACAAGGATCATGCGTGGTTTGTAGCTGTCGCCCCGGTTGAAGACCCGAAGATTGCAGTAGCCATAGTGGTGGAGCACGGAGGGCATGGGGGAAGCACTGCAGCCCCTATTGCAAAAGAGTTATTCCAGGCCTATTTAATGAGAGAATGATATGCTCGATCGCAGGCTGATTGAAAACTGGGATTGGATTTTACTGTTGCTGCTCTTGCTTCTGGCGGCAATCAGCATTGTCAACCTATACAGTGCAACTTATCAAATAAGGAATATGGGCGGATCACAGATATTTGTCAAACAGATCTACTGGTATCTACTTGGTTTTTCTGTATTTTTAATTATGACCACCTTCAATTACTATAAACTTCTTCAGTTTGCATATCCTGTTTATTTCGCCTCTGTAGCCCTCTTGATACTCGTGCTTTTGATTGGAAAGACAACCTCTGGCTCGCAGAGGTGGCTTGACTTTGGGCCCATCTCCATTCAGCCGTCTGAGTTTGTAAAAATATCTATAGTCCTGGTGCTTGCGAAATTCTTCGGCGAGGGAGACAGATATCACGAATATGGCTGGCTGGATCTCCTTGCACCGTTATTTTTAATCGGACTGCCTGCATTTTTGATACTCAAACAACCTGATCTTGGCACCACCCTCCATCTGACCGCTGCAGCCCTTTCAATTTTGATATTTGTAAGACTGAATTGGAAATCTGTGGCAATACTGGCGGTGCCTGTCATATGCATGTCCCCTTTAGTATGGTTTGTTTTAAAAGACTATCAAAAAGCCCGTATCCTGATCTTCTTGAACCCGGATATGGATCCGCTGGGCGCAGGATACCATATCAATCAATCAAAGATAGCCATTGGATCAGGTCAATTCTGGGGTAAAGGTTTCCTGCACGGCACACAGACCCGCTTACAGTTCCTGCCGGAACAACACACGGATTTCGCCTTTTCGGTTTTGGCGGAAGAATGGGGTTTTTTGGGCTCAATCATACTGCTAGTGTTGTATCTATTTTTGGTACTCTGGGGCCTTAATATCGCAAAAGCTGCAAAAAACAGGTTCGGCTCACTCCTGGCTGTTGGTATTGTGTCCATTGCCTTCTGGCAGATAGTGACCAATGTGGCGATGGTTACGGGGCTCCTCCCTGTAGTCGGTATACCGCTGGTGCTTTTCAGTTATGGTGGATCATCAATCGTAGCGATAATGGCCTCCATGGGCCTTTTGATGAATATCAGTATGAGAAGATTCATGTTCTCTGATGGAGCGGGACTACCGGAGAAATAATATGATTGTATATGGAATATTGGAGTCTTATGGATAAGGGGAGACCCACCACATAATATCTGCGAACCGGATGCCGAGCACAGTCTGATTATTGCTTTCCCGAACATCTTGATAATTCATAAAGCCTTAATGCTTGAAACACACCCAGGCATAACTTCGCCTGCCTGGGTCAAGCATAATGAATTTGCCTTCCTGTCGACCTTTTTATTGACTTTGCCTATTATATAATATACCTGGAATTGAGGTAAGGCATCAAACAGAGACAACCATGCTTGATATACAAAACAAAAAAGATTTTAGAAACATAGATATTGATCAGGTGGGCGTGAAGGGCATTCGTTACCCTATCACCGTGCGTGACAAAGACCAGGGAAGTCAACAGACAGTCGCAGAAATAAATATGTACGTGAATCTGCCCCGTTATTATAAGGGGACACACATGAGCCGTTTTGTTGAGATATTGAACGAGCACAGCAGACGCATATCCCTTCAAAACTTTACCGAAATCCTGGAGGAAATGAAGGAAAGGCTCAATGCGGAAAGCGCCCACATGGAGATATCCTTCCCCTATTTCATAAACAAGGCTGCCCCGGTGTCAGGCTCACAAGGGCTGATGGAATATCAGTGCGCATTCAAGGGCTCGCTTAATAAGGGGAGCGATCTGGTTATAATCATCCATGTGCCTATATCAACACTTTGTCCCTGTTCCAAGGAAATAAGCGACTTTGGCGCGCACAATCAACGGGGAGAAGTGCGGCTGCAGGCACGATTTAAGAAATTCGTCTGGATCGAAGACCTGATTAGGCTGGTGGAGGAGTCCGCATCGAGCGATGTATATTCCGTTCTCAAACGCGAGGATGAAAAGTATGTCACTGAGCGTGCATATCAAAACCCCAAGTTCGTGGAGGATATTGTCAGGGATATTGCGGTAAAATTAAATGAAGACCCGAACATCACCTGGTTTTCCGTTGAATCTGAAAACTTTGAATCCATCCACAATCACAATGCATACGCATACATAGAAAAACGCAAGACAGACAAAGAAATAGCATAACAGGCGAGCAATACAAATTAAGGGGCTGGAATGGCTGATGACCTAAAGAAAATGTATCGGACTGTGATGGATGACCATTTCCCGTCACAGATGACTATATCATTTGGAGACCAGGTGCTTGTTTATAGAAAGAGGACCTGGAAAATCGCTGATGAGGGCTCGGGAGACCTGATAGAAAAAGGCCTTCGCTATGGAGAAAATCCGGGTCAGGAGGCGGCGCTGTATGAACTGTTAAACGGCAATTTGATCCTTGGAGGGTGTCAATTTATTGAACCTGCTCTTGGGTTGGTGTCGGCCCTTACCGAAGAAGACATGATTCAGAGCGGGAAACACCCGGGTAAGACCAATCTGACCGATGTGGACAATGCCTGCAATATAATGAAATATCTAACCTCCGGCCCTGCGGTTGTGATCGTCAAGCACAATAACCCTTGCGGCGTAGCTTACGGACCGACACTGGCAGAGGCGTACGACAAGGCGAATATGGCGGACCGTATCGCTGCCTTCGGCGGCTGCGCCCTGTTTAACCGGCCAATTGATATAACCACCGCCGAAATGATCTCCGACAATTATCTGGAAGTGGTTGCCGCACCTGATTATGAAGAGGGGGCAATCGGAATTATTTCCAAGAGGACAAATCTTAGGATACTTCGCATAAGCCGGATGGACAGGCTCAGTGAATACGGCAACAAGAGGTTCGTGGAGTTCAAGAGCCTTATAGACGGCGGGATTATCGTACAGCAATCTCCGCTGAACCGCATCAGGTCATTTGAAGACTTTATTAACCCGTTGGTCGAATACCGGGGTAAGACCTACAATATCGAACGAAAGCCTACTGAAGAGGAATGCGCGGATATGTTGTTCGGATGGCAGGTGGAACAGGGCATTACATCCAACTCTGTAATATATGTTAAAAATGGTGTTACCGTCGGCATCGGCACGGGCGAGCAGGACCGTGTGGGAGTTGCAGAGATAGCGATATTCAAGGCTTACACAAAGTATGCGGACTCCCTTTGTTTCAGAAAACACGGCCTTCCATATAAGGATCTGGAGCTTGAACTGCAAAAGACAGGGAAGGACAGGGCGCTTTTGGACCAGGTGGACCAGGAGACAAGGCAGGTCAAAGGAGGTCTTATAGGCTCCTGTATGATTTCCGACGCCTTTTTTCCATTCAGGGACGGGGTTGACGTTGCCATACGCGAGGGAATCACCGCCATTGTTCAACCTGGCGGTTCCATGAGGGATTTTGAGGTCATAGAGGCCTGTAACCAGGCAAGCCCTCAGGTTAGTATGGTGTTTACCGGGCAGAGGGCATTTAAGCATTAGTTCTTAAAAACGTACCAATTGCCATTTCCGTGACATTTTTCTTCTGTTATACTGACGCTTTATTAGGGCATCCATAAGTCCTGTCTAAATCCGGCATGCTATCAACATATCTAAAATATTACAGAAATTATTTTGATCTCCATTCTGCACCCCCTGGCATAAATTTTGTAGTTAATTTCTCACTAAGTCCGGGTGCGATCGGGCAGGGGGTAGGGGTCTGTTTTGATAGGGCGCATATCTTTAAGTCATTCCAGACAACGGCAGCATTAGCCCGAAGTTTTATCCGAACAGCTTCAAAGGACAGTGCCCGCTTGAGAGATAGCCTTCTCTGCCTGTTCGGACATTTTTCAGGGTAACGGGGGCGTTGCAGTAGCATCGGAGAAATTATGCGCCGTTTCAAAACAGACCCCTACCCCCTGCCCGCTCGCATCCTGACTTAGTGAGAAGTTACTTTTGTAGTAATTAATAAAAAGACAAAGGCCGGAATCCAGTAGTCAGAATGCAGGATAACGTCAATTAACAGCATCCAGGAATAAAGGAACTTATGGCCCATCCCAATGTTAAGGATATGGTTGATGAACTAAGATACGATCTTGCAAGGAAGGACTTGAGAAAGGCATTAATAGTCCTTTCATATATCGAGCATATTGATGGAGAGACCCAAGAGATTCTTCTTTCCGAGTTGAAGCTTGGCGAGCCGGAATTTGTCGTGCCCATGCTGGCCCATCTGATGACCCATCAGGAAAAAGTCTGCGAGTCTCAGCCGATCATTAAGGAATTGATGATCTACAAACTCATAGAAGATCCCACATTGTTGACACGGTTTCTCTGTGACAAAAAGATAGAGGATAAATCCGTCTTTTTTCAGATTGCAGGTGAAATCAGACCAGAAAAGATGATACCATCCCTTCTGGAAATCCTCAGCACCTCCGAAGACACAGGCACTATTAAGCTTGTAATCAGTACATTGGGTCAGATAGCGGACCCTACAGCCACAAACGCCCTTACGGACTATCTCTACTCTGGCAAGAGGGAGTTGGTTATCACAGCGATCAGGGCGCTTGGGAAGGTGGGGACACCTACCGCCATGAGGAGGCTCTCTGAACGTATGGGGACCGACAATGAGCTGGATCTGTTGATTCTGCAAGTATTCTCAGAGGTGCAGGACATCATCTCCTTGACCAAACTGATTGAGACCCTAGGATCCCATTACGCCCATATGCGCAATTTCGCAAGGGCCAGCCTGGTTGAAATAGGAGAGAAGTCCGTGCCGATGCTGATGGAAAACCTTTATCATGACGACCCTGACATGCAGATACTGATATTAAATGCCCTTGGCCAGATTGGCGACGCAAGCGCAATAGCCCCGATCAGAAAGCTGCTGAGCAGCGGTTCCAAAGACCCCAATGTCCGATTTGCAGCATATGAGGCCTTGTCTCTGTTACCACTACAAAAAGGGGCGTACGTGCTGGCAGGGGGCCTCACAGACCCTGTGGAGAATGTCCGCGTAGCAGCGGCAAGGGCCATTGACAGAAATTACAATGATGTCCTGAGCGCCGGTATCAAAAACATGGTGAGCTACAAAGACGAAGACGCTTTCATGGTTGTGGAGACCATTATTGTTGCCCAGGCGAACAAGGCATTCATTGATCTGGCGCCTGAGACATACTTCCAAGACTTGGCGATTAAGTTTTTATCAAAGGCTCATAAGGATGTATGCACCCATTACTACAACCTTCTGAAGGCCCACGGAATGATGGAGTTTGCAGAAAAGGTCCAGCCAAAAGCAGAAAGGAAAGTTAAAAAACGCAAGGCTTGTGTTGTAGATGATTCAAGGATGATACTCAATATTTACAAGAGCACCCTTCACAAGCTCGGATTTGAACCTATCCTTTTTGAATTTCCTAAAAGCGCAATCGAGTGGCTTGAAAATGAAAAACCGGACCTTCTGTTTACAGATCTGAACATGCCCGAGATCACGGGCATACAGCTTACGGAAAAGACCCGCTCCAAGTATTCCACCCGGGATCTGCCAATCATTATGGTCACCACCCAGAACGATGCGCAGGATAATGAGGCGGCCTACAAGGCTGGTGTAGACAAGATAATATACAAGCCATTTGACGCCGAGACACTAAAAGGGGCAATCTCGGAGTTTATTAAAGCCTGAAGAAAATTATTTTGGATCGAGCCCTTAACACCAATCGTCTATTTTTCCACCAAGACGATTACGGTAATGTCCCTGGATTTCATCTCCTGTAGATCTTCCTTATAAAGACCCAGGGCCGGCCTTTGGATCTTGGCCCATAGCTTGGATGTGCTGAGATCTTTTGCCTCGTCAAAAAGGATAAATGCACATTGAGGGCCTTTGCTGGGACCGCCGGGCATATTGTATTCCTTCCCAATTCCTTTATAAAAAGAAACTACCTGATCAAAGGCATCATCAGTGGTATAGACCTTTGACTTTGATGTCATCTTTGACTGTTTGGCCATCTCATTGGCATCATTGCTGGCCCTTTCATCCAGTTTTGCGCCAGGGTACACCTTAAATTCCCCTGCAACTACCGATGATGAAACTGAAAACAACATAACAGTTGCTAAAAGCAAAAAACATTTTCTCATTTTAAATCTCCTAGTGTCTATTTTGTTCATAATAATCCTCAATAATGTTCAACTGATCAACATATTCCTGAGTAAACTTAAATTCAGGATAATTGCCGATTTCTTCCTTAAGGATCTTTATACTAGGTAATAAGTCAATGCCGTATGTATTTTTTCCTGCCTTTTCAGCATCGTGAACGATCAGCACGCAGTAATAACTGACAAGGAGTCTGATTGCCACTGGCCGCCTGAACAGATAGGCCCTTCCCCCAATGGTATCAAGAAGAAAACCCGCATATCTATAAACCACATCGCTCTTTGGCCTTATGTTCTCAGGGTTTGGATAACTATCGCCAAGCGTTGCCCACCTGTAAAACATCTTAAGGTCAAATTCCAGAGACTTACGCTCCTTTGAGATTATCTCCTTGATCAGGAATAAATCATCCCTACCCAATACGCGATAAAAATGGGTAGCATTCCTGGCAATGCCCCCTTTGACCATTGACTCTCCCGAAGGTGTGGGAGGACTGGCCGCAAGTTTCCTTATGACCTTTTTAAATCTGCTATAGCTATCGGTCTTCTGCAGCAACTTTCGAATATACTCCCTCCCATCCAGGTAGCTAAAATATTCAGCCATTTCCTTTTCCATCTGCGCATAAGGATCCTCTTGTGGTTGGGGCTCTTCAATCTGCTGCCCTTCTGGCGCAGCGACCTCAGGCTGTTTCGTTGTTTCTTCCTCCTTTATCTCATAAGCCCCTTTTTCCTGATCTTCGGCGGTCTTCGGCTGATCAAGAGGCGGCGAAATCATTTTCTGAACCTTTTCCTGAAGGTTATCACTTTGCCAGAAATAATATGCGCCAGCGCCTGCCAGGCCTATTATCACTAAAAACAGGATGATAGGATTGGAAAGCCCTTTCTTTTTCGCCATCATTACACCTCCAACTTATTCCCGATAAGACGAGGGTTATTCAGAATATATTTCATTGAGACATCTATTTTCAAAGGGGAATTGTGGTCAGGTGGGGAGTTTAACAGAATAGAATCAAAAATTCATGAAAAAATTGCTTTTTTTATAAAGATAAATATTCGACCTTGACATCTCTGAATGATAAAAGGAAAAAGGCCCAGATATGAATTTTATTAATTTAGACAAGAGTCATATTACAGAAAGAATTGAACAAGGCTAATGAACTCAGAGAGCTTATTAACAGTGCGGGCATCAAGATAGGGCCTGGTATATACGATTGCCTGGGGGCCAAGATTGCAGAAAAGCTTGGGTTTAAACTTGTTTTTACAAGTGGTTTCGGCATCTCGGGCTCAACACTGGGTAAACCTGACTATGGCCTGTTGACCGCAACGGAGATGCTTTACACTGTCGGTCGGATTGTCCGGTCAATCTCCATTCCACTGATTGCCGATGCAGATACAGGGTATGGAAATCCTTTGAACGTAATCCGTACAGTAAGCGACTTCGTGCAATTGGGTATTGCAGGCCTGATTCTCGAAGATCAGCAATGGCCCAAGAAATGCGGCCATATGGATGGAAAGCGCCTGATCAGCAAATCCGAGCACGTGGAGAAGATCAGGGCTGCAGTTGAGGCACGCGCTGAGAGCGGACTTGTCATCATAGCCCGGACAGACGCCTTGGCCCCTCTGGGACTTGATCAGGCCATTGAACGGGGCAGGGCATATTTTGAGGCTGGGGCTGATGTAATATTTATTGAGGCCCCGCAGACATTAAAAGAGCTAAAGGCGATAGCTCAAGCATTTACTGATGTACCCCTTTTCGCAAACATGGTTGAGGGAGGAAAGACCCCTTTTTTGTCGGCCCAGGAATTGGAGGAACTTGGTTTCAAGCTTGTCGCCTTTCCCTTGTCCGGGCTTTTTGCAGCAACAGCCGCAATGATGACTTGTCTGACATACTTGAAGAACCACGGCACCACAGAGGGGGTCTCAGTTGAAATGGTGGATTTTAAGGAATATGAAAAACTGATCGATCTTGACCAAATTAAAAAGACAGAATCTGAATATATTGATAATTAATTATGAATATAGGATCATACTCGTTTGATGAATTTGTAGACCTTGTCAAATCATTTCATGGTAACGCCGCCCCAGGGGTCATCATGGGTGGATTCATGGTTGATCTGGCATTAAAAAACCTTCCTGAAGGGGAATTATTTGACGTGGTCTGTGAAACACCGAAGTGTCTTCCTGATGCTATTCAAATCCTGACCCCGAATACCATTGGAAACGGCTGGCTCAAGATACTCAACTTCGGCCGTTACGCACTCAGCTTCTATGAAAAAAATCAGGGTACGGGTGTCAGGGTGTTTCTAGACCCGAAAAAGATCGAACATTGGCCCGAGATCAAGGCATGGTTCTTCAAACTAAAGCCCAAAAAAGAGCAGGACTCCCAATTACTGCTTGATCAAATCCGGGCTGCAGCAACAAGCATTTACACCATTCAAAAGGTTAGAATTCATACACAGTTTCTTAAAAAGAAGAGTCGCGGCGACATTGTTATTTGCCCTGTATGTCATGAGGCTTATCCCAAAAATGATGGAGAGACGTGCAGGTCTTGCCAGGGCCAAGGCCCTTACATAGAAGTGGAATAATCAGGTAGGCAGGCAGAATGCTTAAGGCTGAAAGGAAAAACAACCTGTTATCCTTCTTTTTTTAACCTTCAGCCTTTAGTCTATATGCCAATGTTTCTATGTATCCGAATCGTTTGACGGGCCTGTACCAGGGGCATCATTTAAATCAACGGGCAGAATTCGCTCATCGATTTCTTCCCCAAAGACCTCGGATAAATCCTCAACTAATGTTTGATCATCCCGGTCATCATCGTTTTCAAGGTCTCTAAAGTCCGCATCCCTTGCCGGCACATAGGCCTTGGTCTGATTCTTTTTGGTCACAAGTCCCTTGCAAAAAGCACAAGACTCAACATACATTCCATGCTTGCACTTTTTCAGACGTTCTTCCATAGCTATCTCCTTTGGTGCGAGAGAGGGGAGTCGAACCCCTACGGACAAAGCCACTGGATCCTAAGTCCAGCGCGTCTGCCAGTTCCGCCACTCTCGCAATATTCACTAACCATCAGGTCAGTAACAATAAGCATTTCTGATCACCTGTCAAGATCTCAAGTAACTTCTCTGGGGCGATTAAAAATCTGTTCGTACTCGTTTATGAATCGCCTTACTAGGTCCTGATCGGCAAAACTGTAATATCTGTTGTTTCCAATAATTACATGGTCCACCACCTGTATCATCAATAGCCTTGCTGCCCAGATTAAATCCCTTGTGAGATTTTTGTCCTCGTTTGAGGGTGTTGGATCTCCCGAGGGATGGTTATGAACAAAGACAAGGCCTGCAGCACTATGCTCCAGCGCCAATATCATAATCTCCCGCGGATAAACAGCGCTTCCCGTAAGTGTGCCGGAAAAGACGTCCTCAACTGCGATCAGTTCATTCTTTCGATTCAAAAACAGGACCTTAAACACCTCTCTTTTGAGGTCCCTCATAGAATGAAACAGATAATCAAAGATAGCCTGTGAAGAGGTAAAAAAGGGCATCCCCTCAGCACGGTCTTTTAGATATCTCCCTGCCACCTGGTGGACAAATTTCAGGTACATGGCGTTTTTTGGTCCTATTCCGTTCACTTCAGTCAGTTTTTCAGTGGGCGATGACAACACCCCTGACAAGCTTCCAAACCTCTTCAGCGCCTCTCGCGCAGAAGGCTTTACATCGGCCCTGGGTGTTCCCAGCGTAAGGAGAAATTCTATTACCTCCTCATCAGAAAACCTGTCGAATCCTCCCGCTAAAAACCTCTTTCTGAGCCTTTCACGATGACCCCTACCCTTTTCCTGCCAACCTTGTTTGTCCATATGACAATACCAGTGGGTGTGATTTAGTATTCATTTTTTTGGGGGATTGCCAATAGAACGAAATGGCCTGATTCTAGGTGGTGAAACATATGACATTAGTCTCCTTATGTCAACATCCCGCGTTTAAAAATTTGCATAAGATATGCCATTTTTCTGAATAATACAGGAGCCGGCAGTCAGGAAATAAACTCCAGATTCTGGTTCATGGCTGTCTGGATACTTTCTTGTAGCAACTTTTGTCTGGAATAGAGTAAAGTATCCGATTAAAATAATATGGGAGGTTGTCTTTGTGTTTATACCGATCGTGTTCATTTTTTTAATTTTTTCTTTCATATTCCAAATTCTGTGCCCAAGCGATGTCTTTGCATGGGGGCCAGGCGTTCACACAGTGATCGCCCTTAATATTCTTAGCGATGTCAGTCTGATCTTGCCGTCAATTGCAGAGATCATCACTGCATTTCCTGTTGAGTATCTTTATGGATGCCTGGCCGCGGATTTTTTTGTCGGTAAGAGCAGGATGAAAAAGGCGGGCCGGGCACACAACTGGCAGGGAGGGTTAAAATTACTCGGCGAGGCAGGTGATGTCCAAGAAAAGGCTTACGCCTATGGATTTCTCTCCCACCTTGCCGCTGATGTGGTGGCGCATAATATATTTGTCCCCAATATGATCAGTGAATACCGCGCAATTAGGAAACGAAGTCATCTTTACTGGGAGATAAGGGCCGATTATCTGGTCGGCCCGGAATACACCAAGATCGCCAGAGGGGTGCTCGCAATGGACCACTACATCTGCGACAACCTGTTGAGGTCAATAACAGGAAAGAGGAAAAAGGCAATCGGCGCCAGAAAATTGATATTCACCCAGTCGGTAAAGTTCTCTGACCGTGCTTACACAACCCGTCATGTATTATTTCCATTCAAGAGAATTGACCACCGGGGATTTGACGAATATGGGGCAGTTATGATCGGGCTTACCCTACGTGTGGTAAACGGTTTTTTAAGATATCCAGAGTCATCCGCATGTCTTCTGCATGATCCGATCGGATTGAGAAATTTGTACCTCGCCAAACAGAGCACATCCCTGATCAGATTGTTCAGGACAAAACGGCCTTCAAAATCATTTCCCGTGGACCAGAGACTCTTGAAACTATGAACACCATCAGGATATTACCTGAAAATGTGGCGTCTCAGATCGCAGCTGGCGAGGTGATTGACAGGCCGGCTTCAGTTGTGAGGGAATTGCTAGACAATAGCATTGATGCTGGCTCCGAAAGGATCGCAGTAAAGGTGGAAGGAGGCGGGAAGAGTCTTATCAGGGTAAGCGACAATGGCGTGGGCATGACAAGGGATGATCTGCTCCTGTGTATAGAAAGGCACGCCACAAGTAAGATCAGAACCGCGTCAGATCTTTACACAGTCAGTTCCCTAGGGTTCAGGGGAGAGGCGATTCCCAGCATCGGATCTGTGTCGAGGCTTGAGATCACCTCAAGGCCGAAAGATCAGCTTGGAGCATTCAGGCTCAAGATGTCAGGAGGGAAACTTACGGCTGTTGAAGAGACCGGCGGACCCGCAGGCACAACCGTCGAGGTGAGGGATCTTTTTTTTAACATCCCTGTCAGGCGAAACTTCATGCGGTCAGCCAACACCGAACTGGATTACATTATTGAGACTTTTTCGCGTTCAGCCCTCCCGTATTTTGGTGTCAGTTTCAAATTGGAGGATTCAACAAAGACGATTCTGAATTTTCCTGCTTCAGGGCGACCACTCGATAGGCTTTTTTCCCTTTTAGGGCGAAAGGTCACGGAATCTATGATCCTAGCAGATGAGGCAGCAGGGGATCTGACCCTAAAACTGTACCTGGCCCCTCCGGAACTAAACAGGACAAGGGCTGATCGCCTTTATGTTTACGTAAACAGGAGAAACATACGTGACAATCTGATCACCAAGGCAATTTTCAGCGGATATGGGCAGAGGCTGATGAAGGGCAGATACCCGCAGGCCGTTGTCTTTGTCGAGATTGAACCGTCAAAAGTAGATGTAAACATACACCCGACCAAACAAGAGGTTCGGTTTCACAATAGCCGTGCTGTCTTTGACACCATTGCATCCGCAATTGAAAAGGCCCTGTCGCATTCTCTTCATCCATTTGTTTTCCCTAGTCAAAGCGCAGATAAGGAAGAAACATCTCATGAGACTGAACCGGCCTTTTTCTCTGTGGCAGAGCCCCGAATCACATATAAGACAAAACCCGATTATTTATCATTAGTTGAGACAATCAAGACGGATCAACAAATAAAGGCCGGTGTCGAGCATCCAGAGGCCGCAATGGTTAAAGAGCCCCCGTCTGTCATAGGACAATTGGGGGGCACCTATATTCTGTGCCAGGGAAAAGACGGATTGATAATGGTGGATCAGCACGCGGCGCATGAAAGGGTCGTTTATGAAAACCTTAAAAAAGGTATTAACAAATCACATATAGAGGTGCAGGCCCTTTTATTGCCTATTGAACTGGAACTGTCTGCAAAAGAAGCCAGGATCGCTGTTGAAAAGGCCGGTTTATTGGCAGACATCGGTATTGAAGTTGACCATTTTGGGGGAAACTCATTCCTTTTGAGGGCACATCCGGCAATATTAAAAGACGTTAATTGGGACTCATTTTTCTCGGAATTGCTTGCATGCCTTTATGAAGGAAGGGGCGAGAAGGAATCGCTGCTTGACAACGTCCTGACCGTCATGGCATGCCACGGGGCAGTCCGGGCGGGAGATCGGATGAGCCTGGATGAAATGGCCCTCCTTTTGGATCAACTGGAGGCAACCGCCCTGCCCACAAATTGCCCTCATGGTCGGCCTGTATCCAGGCTAATTACGTATCATGAGATTGAAAAGATGTTTAAGAGGATTGTTTGACTGTCAGACCAAAATGCATAATAATTGCAGGCCCCACTGCCACAGGCAAGACATGCCTGAGCGTTGAGTTGGCCCTGGCCCTGGACGGAGAGATCGTAAACGCCGACTCTATGCAGGTTTACAGGGGCATGGATATCGGCACAGCAAAACCGACAACCAAAGAACAAAGGGGCGTCCCCCATCTGCTGCTCGATGTTGTTGATCCTGATCAAGATTTTAACGCCGCCACCTACCGCTCTTTGGCCATTCCCCTGATAAATAATATTGTATCAAGGCAAAAGGTATGCTTTATTACCGGCGGAACAGGTTTGTATATCAAGAGCCTTACAAGAGGGCTCTTTAATTGTCCTGCGGCTGACCTTGAATTTAGAGAATCGATGTATCGTAAATGCGAGACCGATGGGTCGGAATCTCTTCATCAACAACTGGGACTGATTGACCCTGATTCCGCGAAGAGGATACACCCCAATGACATATTCAGGATCATAAGGGCACTGGAGATATACCATCTGACCAAACGTTCGTCTTCAGAGCTCATAAAAGAGCATGGGTTTTCAGATGTTGTTTTAAGACCTCTTAAGATCTGCATGGAAGTGGATAGACAAGTACTTTACAAACGCATCAATGAGCGGAGCATCTCAATGGTTGACGCGGGTCTTGCAGATGAAACAGAAAGGCTTCTTTCAGCTGGGTTTTCTCCTGATCTCAAACCCATGAAGTCCATTGGCTACCGGCACATGATCCGGTTTCTACAGGGCGGATGGTCCATGGAAGAGACGATATACAATATGCAACGGGATACGCGCAGATACGCCAAGAGACAACTCACATGGTTTAAGGCAGACCCTGAATGTATCTGGTTGGGCCCGGATGATTTTGAGGCAATACTTTCCAGGGCCAAGGAATTTTTAGGGCAGTGATGGATTACATATGACAATCCCGAATTTGATCACGATCTTCAGGATTATACTCACGCCAATCTTCATTATCAATCTGATAGATGATAATTTTCTGCCTGCCCTCTTCATTTTTATCATTGCCGGGGTAAGTGATGCCGCCGACGGTTTCATCGCCAGGATGTTCAATCAAAAAAGCAAGCTGGGTTCTTTCATGGACCCCCTTGCAGACAAGATCCTTCTGGTGTCTGCATTTGTAATGCTCTCGGCAAAGGGCCTTATACAGCCCTGGTTGGCTGTAATAGTGATAAGCCGGGATCTCTTAATAATGCTTGGTGTGCTGATACTTTTCTTAAACAACCAGAATTTCGCGGCCAGACCCTCTGTTTGGAGCAAGATGACAACCTGCCTTCAGCTTATGACTGTTTTTGTTGTACTGACCAAGGATTACTTCTCCACTATTTATTCATATAGCCCATGGCTTTTATGGGCCACAGGGGCAATGACCATTTTATCCGGTCTCCATTACACGCGGCACTGGCTCAAGATCTTGGGGGAAGGACCTATCAAGGATTGATCACAATGGGGGAATTATGAATCTTAATGAATTGGCTGAAAGATTGGAACTTGAGCCCGACGAGTATCTGGATCTGCTCAATATATTTATTGAAAAGAGTCAATCAGAGATAGAAGAAATGATGTCGGCCCTTGAGGAAGATAATATGGAAAGACTGGCAAAGCTTGCCCATTCTGTTAAAGGCGCTGCGATTAATCTTGGACTTAACGACCTCTATGAAGCATCAAGATATATAGAAAATATGACTTCTAACTTAAGCCTGGAAGGAGTCCCTGAATCCATACAGGCGCTAATCAGGGGGATGCACAAGGTTATGGATCTGGCGGAAAAATGACGCGATGCACTAACAGACCAATTCGTCTTCCTCTTTTGCTGCATCAACAACAAGGTCCAGACCTGCTGCAAGTTCCTGGGAACGAATAATTATCTCTGACATAGCAGCGTCGGTTCGGTATGGATCATGGTGGAACAGCACCAGCCTTTTTACGTGCGCCTTTTTAGCAAGATTAATTGCGGCCACATAGTCCGAATGGCCCCAGCCTCGACGTCCGGAGATTTCTTCAGGCAGATATTGAGCATCATGAACAAGGATGTCCGCATCCATACAGAACGAAATATAATCGTTCGCATTCCGCCCGCCATGTGACACCTGTCCCAGTTCATTGTCAGTAATAAAAACAAATTTCTTTTTCCCAGCACTAAAACGGAACCCAAGACCACCCTGAGGGTGTTGAAGAAGGATGCTGTCCACTGTTACATCATCAACTCTGAGCGGACCATATTTAATTCTATCAATATAGCTGATTTCAGCCTTCAGGTCGCTGAATCTGACAGGGAAAAACCCGTCATTCATCTTGCTTTCAAACGGGATGGAAAGTCCCTTCATGCAGGAAGGGGCTCCATCAACAGCTATCTTTGTCTCGGATTTGTGTACAGGAGCAAAAAAAGGGAAACCATTGATATGATCCCAGTGGATGTGGGTTATCAGCATGTGGATGTCAACGGGGTTTCCCTGGCCGAGTAAGTGTTCGCCCAATGGGCGGATGCCGGTTCCGGAGTCAACGATAATAGTCCTGCCGCTTTCAAGAGTAATTTGAACACAGGTTGTATTGCCACCATAGACAATAGTGTCTTTACCGGGGACAGGAATAGAACCGCGCGTCCCCCAGAATCTGATCCTCATTATACCTTCCTTTCACGAATTTTGTGCGCGCCAGCCGATCAGTTTTTTCCTATTCAAAGGCCCATGTCCGGATCCTATAATGATTAGACTGACTAAACTAGGATGAGCATAATATAAGGATTTGAAAAAAACCATTTCTGGATGGACATGAATTAGAATGTTTTGATAAATTACGTCATTGCAGCAGTCATGTCAATTTAAAAGTGATGGTCTGCGCAGACTGATGGAGGTATGAGTGGAAATTCCCCAGTATATGCAGGAAAAGCCGGGGCTTAAGTGGTAATGGCTGAGATCAAGGAATATCAAGCAATTTTCTGATTGTTTTTGCCATTTTATTCATATTGACAGGCTTCATAAGAAAGGCCTTAATACCGATCTGCTTAACCCTCTGCTCTGTTATGGTTTCACTATAACCTGTGCAGAGGATTATCGGGATGTCGGGCCTTATCCGGATCAGCTCCCTTGAAAACTCATCCCCTGCCATCTTCGGCAGGGTCATTCCTGTAATGACCAGATCGTATTTTTCAGGCGCTGCACTGAAGAGCTTGAGCGCCTTGATGCTCGATGTCTCCGCTCTTACCTTGTAACCCAGGCCCTCCAGCATCTTTTTTCCCATCCTTGCAATGGATTCTTCGTCATCTACAAACAGAATGCGCTCATTGCCACCAGGAACAGTTATACGAGTCTCAGGCTCACTAAACCACCCTCGACTATAAGTCGAGGGGTTTTATGAGGGGTCGATTTCAAATCGACTATCATCAGGAATCGGCTCCCCTTCTTGCTTTTGAAAATATTGCT
>LT984854.1:2378393-2403076 GCA_900258555.1 uncultured Desulfobacterium sp.
ATGGGCACCCAGTTGATAACGTCGCATAGCGACATGTATTAACTTTTCTTCGCCTAAAGGCGAGGGATTTCAACCATCCCTGAAAGGGACATTAATACACAAAAATCATGAAATCCCCAGAGATGAGTCTTCTAAAATCATTGAAATGCTCTTGGAGATCATTAAGCGTACGCTCGAACAGGGGGAAGACGTCATGGTCAGTGGGTTTGGTAAATTCTGTATTAAGGCAAAAAAAGAAAGAAGAGGAAGAAATCCCGCGACAGGCGATGATTTGATGCTTGATCCCAGGAAAGTTGTGGTCTTTAGATGCTCTCCTGTGTTGAGGGATAGAATAAATCAAGCTTGAAACCGCTTACCAGGCCAAGAAGAATATTAACTTCGCACACCCTCTTTGGCCTTCTCAACCCGGATAAAAGGCCCAAGGTGGTGAAATTGCCAGTATGATGCTGAATGAAAAAAGAGCGATTTGAATGTTGCTCATTTTCCTAGATATGAATAAGGTACTGCTGTGTCAAAACAATATCCAGAATGCCCGCTTTATAACCACGTAAACTGTAAGGAGTATGAAAATCCAACACTGTGCGCAATAGTAAGAGAAGATAAAATATGTATAAAAAAAATAGCAAAGAAACCCGCCAAGGACAAGTCTTCTTAGCGCATATTCATCAGGTTTTCACACCTACTTAAAGGCATTAATTACGAGCCCGAACTCACAATCCATAATGGATATCAACAGAAATTTCTTGACACATAAACTTATACTGCTGTATTAAAATTATTTATTTAAATTTTAGGAGGTCAGGTTTGGCAAATCATCAATCCGCAATCAAGAGGGCAAAGCAAAACGAGGTTAAGAGGATAAGAAACAAGGGCTATAAGACAAGGGCCAGAAAGGCAGTCCGTGAAGTCAGGACTGCTATAGAAGGCAACTCAGTCGAACAGGCCCAGCAGACCTTTAAGAAGGCTGTTTCCATCATTCAGAAGACCGCCTCCAATGGTGTTATCCACAAAAACCAGGCAGCGAGAAAGGTGTCGCGTCTTGCGCGCAGATTAAACCAACTTGCCTCCGCCGCGCCAGCGGCAGCCCGATAAAATCCAATATGAGCAATAAGCGGTGAACCATTAGCATAATAACTGCTAATAGCTAAACCGCTTATTTTGGGTTAAATCACTTCACATCGAAAACAGAACATTCTCCAACACCAGTTGGCCTCCTGATCCTGACTTTATCAGTCCGTCTGCCTGATATAGGAGTTCAAAAGCACGCTCCAGGTCTGCCTCGCTCCAATGCTCTGATTGTCTCCTCAGTTTTTCCGCCAGGAAGTTCTGCACGCCGAGTTTCTTAACAATATCAGGAGAGCGGCCCCCGCCATCAACTACCGATTTAGTCTGCCACAACAACCTGATCTGCCTGGTCAGCATACCGATTATGCTTAAGGCCGCATCCGCCCCTTCTTCTTCCATGTATCGTTTTAATACGGCAATAGCCTCCTTGCGCCTTTTAAAAGAGATGTGGTCCACCAGTTCGAAGATTGTAAAGCTGCGGCTGAAAAGGGCGATTTCTTTTACCTCCGCAACCCCTACAGGCCTTTTCCCGTAATGGAGATAGATCTTTTCCAGTTCAGAAGCAAGGTCCCTCAACCTGTTACCTACAATCTGATGTAGATAGCCGCAGGCACTGGAGTCAATGTTGAGCCCAATGGATCTGGCCATTTTCATGATCCATGGAACTACCTGGTTGTCATATAATTCCCTGAAATTGACGTCCAGACCCATTGCCTTTATAGTCTTATAAAATTTTTTTCTAAAATCCGGCTTTGAAGAAACAAAGATCAGGCAGGTTGTCTCCACGGGCCTTTCAAGGTAGGAGACAAAACTGTCCAGTGCAGAGGCGGAGACATCTTCCGTCCTCCTTACAATTATCAGCCTGTGATCGGCCAGGAAGGGAAAAGAGTTGGCCGTATCTATTATTTCCCCGTGATTTGATTTTATTTCATCGCCGTAAAATATACGTAGATTGAGGTCTCTTGCGGATTCCGGGATAAGCCTTTCGCGAATGGCATCCAGGACCTTTTCCAGGCGATATTCGCTGGGGCCATAGAAGAGATAAAAAGGGGCAATACGCCCCTGATCAAGCTGAGAGAGGACATCCTCCGGCGACAGTTCAACGGCCATCAAAACCTTTCCACTGTTCTCAAATAGATTCGGTCAGCCAGCCTCTTTGCAATATCCTTAATGGCCTTTTTCTCGTTGTAGCGATTGGTCAAAGGGTCGGTTGTAACGTAAAATCTGGCCTTTTCCTCCATGCCCCGCTCTTCCCACATGACCCTGCCTGTGCCCCTGTCAATGAGCTTGGCGTCCAGCCTGATCCTTAAACGCCGCGAATCCGTTACTTCATAGTAGGTGTCCCTGTTATCCACCTGGGTCTCATTGATGCCATATGTTAAAGGCGCTGTCTCTATCTGTCTGATATTGCCTAGAAGGACCATCTGCGCCTCATCCCTTGGCACCAGGGGAACATCTGAATGGCTTATAAACTCCTCGCGGATGACCTCTGTGAAATCTCCTTCAAACCCCAATACAGAGGAGGTACTGGTCATCATTGGGATTGCAAGGCTTTTGATCTCAACTCCGACAGTCTCCCCCGCAGCATGCAGATGATAACCGCACCCTGCAAAAAAGGGGATACACATCATAAATACAATAAAAAAACAGTAATTGCAGATATTAGTCCTTTTCATGATTCACACACTATACCACAACATTTACCAGTTTCTTCTTAACAACGATCACCTTCTTGACCTGTTTTCCACCAACGAAGGTTACGACCCGTTGATCTTTGAGCGCAAATTCTTCGATCTGTTTTTCATCATAAGATGCCGGTACCTCTATCTTGCTCCTCACCTTGCCGTTTACCTGCAATACGACAAGAATATTTTCCTCAATCAAGGCCTCTTCACGGTAAACAGGCCAAGGGACCTCGATAAGGTGTTGCTGATGACCGAGCATCCGCCATAATTCCTCGGTAATGTGTGGTGAAACAGGTGAGAGCAGCACAATCGCCGCCTCAACCGCCTCTCGGATTACAGCCCATGAGGTGTTGTCCTTCGGGTCTTCAGAAATGACAAGCTGCATGATCTCATTTACCAGTTCCATTACAGCGGCTATTGCGGTATTGAAGTGAAAACGGGTATCAATGTCATTGGTCACCCTCTTAATGGTCTGGTGGGTCTTTCGGTGAAGATCCCTTGCCATGCCTTCAAGGGGCTTTGCTCCATCATAGGGGCTTACCCCTGTAATATCAGCAAGGTGATCAACAACAACACGCCATACCCTGTTCAAAAATCTAAATACGCCCTCTACACCCTGGTCGCTCCATTCAAGCCCCTTTTCAGGAGGCGCTGCAAAAAGGCAGAACATGCGGACCGTGTCAGCGCCGTATTGATCAATCAGCTCCTGGGGGTCAATGACGTTCTTCTTGGATTTGGACATCTTAAGGGTGTTACCGGTAATCACCTCGGCCTGGCACTTAATACAGCGGCCTTCTTTAACCTCTTTGGGGAATAGATATCCGTGGGTCGGGCATTCCTGCGTTTCCTTGCATACCATGCCCTGGGTCAGGAGGTTGGTAAAGGGTTCCCTCACCTTTACATGCCCAAGATCATTCATCACCCTTGTAAAGAATCTGGCGTAGAGGAGATGTAATATGGCATGCTCTATCCCACCGATGTACTGGTCAACCGGCATCCAGTAATCCACCCTCTTTTGATCAAGGGGGCCCTTGTTATAATCAGGGCATGCATATCTGGTGAAGTACCATGATGACTCCACAAAGGTGTCCATGGTGTCTGTCTCTCTCCTGGCCTTGCCTCTGCATTTGGGACAGGTTGTCTCGTAAAATGACTGGGTCACAGGCAGGGGTGAACCACCGTTAGGCAACATGTCAAGGTCAAGGGGCAACACAACCGGAAGATCATCTGCAGGCACAGGCACAGTACCGCATTTGTCACAGTAGACAATGGGGATGGGTGCACCCCAATAGCGCTGCCTTGAAATGCCCCAATCCCTGATCCTGAACTTTACAGTCTTGTATCCCTTACCCTGTGATTGTAGATATTCGGTGATATTGTCCTGGGCATCAATATTTCCTTGGCCGTTAAACCGGCCTGAGTTGACCAGGATACCTGGTACTTCGTAGGCCTCCTGCATATCTTCTTCTTTAAGAGGCCTATCTTCAGGTTGAATGACTACACGGAGTTTAAGTCCGTATTTCTTTGCAAATTCAAAGTCCCTCTGATCGTGTGTGGGGACCGACATGATAGCGCCGGTACCGTATTCAATAAGGACAAAATTAGCAACGTATATGGGGATCCGTTCATCTGTTACAGGATTGATGCAGTCAACCCCTGTATATATCCCCTCTTTTACCGTGAAATCAGCAGTTCGCATGTAGCTGTCTATCTTTAGGGTCCGATCAATAAAGTCCATCACCTGGGCTTCCATTGATCCTCCCTTGATCAACCCTTTTATCATCGGGTGTTCCGGCGCAAGACACATGAAGGTTGCTCCGAACAGGGTGTCAGGTCTGGTGGTGAAGACCTCTATGACTTCCTTGGAATCTGCCACTGGAAAACGGATGATCGTGCCGCGACTCTTTCCTATCCAGTTTTTCTGCATGGCCGTAACACTCTCAGGCCACCCGCTGAGTTTTCCGCAGTATTCAAGGAGTTCCTCAGCATAGTCGGTGATCTTTAAGAACCAACTGTCCATCTCCCTGATGCTTACCTCCTCCTGAGTGTGACGCCAGCAGCAACCGTTTTCCACCTGCTCGTTGGCAAGCACGCTCTGGCATTTTTCACACCAGTTGACGTGGGTCCTTTTTTTGTAGGCAAGTCCCTTTTCATACATCTTGAGGAATACCAGTTGTTCCCATCGGTAATATTCCGGATCGCATGTGGCGATTTCCCGATCCCAGTCGTAACTGAAGCCCATTGTCTTGAGCTGGGCCTTCATGGCATTTATGTTGTCATAGGTCCATCTCGCGGGATGGGTATTGTTTTCAATTGCCGCGTTTTCAGCGGGTAATCCGAACGCATCCCATCCCATGGGGTGAAGCACATTTTTGCCGCACATCCTTTTGTATCGCGCAATCACATCCCCTATGGTGTAATTGCGAACATGCCCCATGTGGATCTTGCCCGATGGATAAGGGAACATCTCAAGCAGATAGTATTTTTCCCGTAAAGGGTCTTCCGATACATTAAACAGGCCATTCTTATCCCAGGCGGCCTGCCACTTGGCCTCCAGTTGCTGAGGGTTATATTTCATGCTCCATTCTCCTTGCCTTTCAACAGCCCTTGCTCCCTCAATGTATTGTAGATGTTGTCCAATATGCCGTTTATGAAGCTGCTGGAGTCCTCGCTTCCGAATTTCTTGCCCATTTCGAGCGCCTCATCAATGGATACCTTTGGCGGCACATCTTCCATGAACAGGATCTCAAATGCAGCCAATCTCAATATGCACCTGTCGAGGACAGACATCCTTTCAAGCCGCCAGTTCTTTGATGCATTGCGTATAAGTTCGTCCAGTTGATCTCTTTTTTCGCATACACCCAGAACCAAATGTCTTGAAAAAGGCCTGATTGACTCTAATGAGTCAAAGTTATCACATATCAAGTCAAAGGCCTTATCGGGATGATTGTCAGGATTATATTCCAGATGAAAAAGGGCCTGAATCGCGAGCTCCCGGCCCTGCCTTCTCTTACCCATAATTAACGGTACACGGTTTACGGTGCATGGTGCACGGTATGCGGTTCATCGTGTGCTGTGCGGTGCTGATGGTCATTTTAGCTCTTTGAACAGGTCCGCCATCTCAATTGCCGCCATTGCCGCGTCATAGCCCTTGTTTCCGGACTTGGAGCCGGCCCTTTCAATAGCCTGTTCGATGGAATCTGTCGTCAGAACACCGAACGTAACAGGGACACTGCTGTCCAGGGCCACGCTTGCTACGCCTTTTGATACCTCAGCGGCCACATAATCAAAATGTGGGGTCGCCCCCCTTATCACCGCACCAAGACATATTACAGCGTCATACTTGCCGCTGACAGCGAGTTTTTTTGCGGCAAGGGGTATCTCAAATGCGCCAGGCACCCTTACCTGAACAATCTGTTTTGGTGAGGCCCCGTGTCTGATAAGGGCATCCATTGCCCCTTCAACCAGTCTTGAGCAGATAAAGTCATTGAAGCGACTCACGACAATCGCAAAGCGCAGTCCCTCTGCCAGAAGTCTTCCTTCAAGAATGTTAGCGGCCATAGTATCCCCCTGAATTTCAGTTCAATTATATGTTAGTTACCCTGAAAGCCTAACACGTTTCCTTTATATACTTAAGCAGGTGACCCATTTTTTTCGATTTACACTCGAGATATCTGCGGTTTTCCTGCCTGGGTTTGATATCAATGGGTATCCTTCCTGTAACCTCGATATTATAGCCCTCAAGACCAATAATCTTTTTGGGATTGTTGGTTATGATCTTCATCTTTTTCACGCCAAGGGCGACCAGGATCTGAGCGCCGACACCGTAGTCCCTGAGATCCGCATCAAAACCCAGTTCCTGATTGGCCTCCACAGTGTCCAGGCCCTTATCCTGGAGGGCGTAGGCCTTTAGCTTGTTGGCAAGCCCAATGCCCCTTCCCTCCTGCTGAAGGTATAAGATGATTCCATTGCCCGCCTCATTGACCATGGACATCGCCTTTTGGAGCTGCTCTCCGCAATCACACCTGAAAGAGCCGAATACATCGCCGGTCAGGCACCCTGAATGGACCCTGACCATGATTTCCTTGTCATTGCTTATTTCTCCCTTGATCAAGGCAACGTGCTCATATTCATCTATGTCGTTGATAAAACATACCGCCCTAAATTCTCCATAGGCTGTGGGTAGTACCGTCTCAGCAGCCATATGGACAAATGACTCCGTCCTCATCCGGTATTTGATGATATCAGCAACTGTAGCGATCTTCATTCCGTGCTTTTCTCCAAAGGCTTCAAGATCCGGCATCCGGGCCATGGTGCCATCATCCTTCATGACCTCGCATATAACCCCTGCGGGACGCAAGCCCGCAAGCCGGGCAAGATCTACAGAGCCTTCTGTCTGCCCTGTCCTGAAAAGCACCCCTCCCCTTCTTGCCCTGAGTGGAAAAACGTGACCGGGCTGAACAAGATCGAATGGTTTGGCATCCTTTGCAACAGCGGTCATTATGGTATGTGCCCTATCATGTGCGGAAATCCCGGTGGTCACACCATGACGCGCCTCAATAGATGTAGTAAACGCGGTCTTATAGGGGGAGCGGTTATCATATACCATCTGCGCCAACTGCAATTGATCAACAATATCCGGGGCAAGGGCAAGGCAAATAAGGCCTCTGCCGTATTTGGCCATGAAATTGATCGCCTCAGGAGTAACCTTCTCCGCAGCAATGGTTAAATCTCCTTCATTTTCCCTGTCCTCGTCATCTACAAGGATAATCATCTTGCCTTCTCTAAGGTCTTGCAAGATCTCTTCAATACTTGAAATAGGCATATTACTCACCAAATCCGTTTCTTATAAGCATTTCCAGATTGATGCCCGGGCTTGACTCCTGACCTGACCGGTTACCTGAAAATAGTTTTTCAATATATTTCCCTACAAGGTCAGTCTCAATATTAACCCGCTCACCAATCTTCTTTTTTAATAATGATGTTTGCTTTCCTGTATGCACAATTATATTGACTTCAAAAAACGCATCCTCACAGCGGTTGACCGTCAGGCTTATCCCATCCACGGCAATGGATCCCTTTTCGATTACATACCGGGTAAGTCCATGGTCAAGTGAAATCCGCAATATCCATGACCTCTGCTGAGGATCTTTCTTGATTATCCTTCCAACACCATCCACATGGCCTAAAACCAAATGCCCGCCCAACCGATCAGACAGACGTAAGGCCCTCTCCAGGTTGACTTCAGCCCCCTGTCTCAGGCCCCCCAGGGTGCTTCTTCCAAGGGTCTCACCGGAAACATCCATGCCAAAGGAGCCTTGAGAAAGATCCGTCACAGTCAGGCATACACCGTCAACCGCAATGCTGTCCCCAATCCGACAGTCGGTAAGATCAAAAGGAGGGGTGATGGTGACTCTCATATCTTCCCCGCTACGATTAACACCCTTGACCTTTCCGACACCTTCAACTAAACCGGTGAACATCTTTTTTCTCTCCTGTTCACTTGTCCCATTGGCCCCTTGAATTCTTGAACCCTAAAGTTATAAATTTGACTTTAAGTTCAACCGTAATATGGATAGCCTACAATCATTATATCATCATCAAATCTTCTTACCTGCATATCCCTCAGGCCGATACAGCCATCCATACTCTTGGGCCCAATCCCAGCGGCCATCGGGATACCGTTTCCTCCCCCCAGTATCTTCGGAGCCATAAAGATATAATACTTGTCAACAAGGGCCTTGCGAAGCACGGAACCTATTATTGAGGAGCCCCCTTCAACAAGAATACTGGTTATCTCTCTTGCAGCCAGTATATCCATTAACGCAGTTAAGTCAATCCTGCCTTGATCCACTGGACATACAACCACGGTTGAGCCGGACTTTTCATGCCGCTCTAAGACTTCACGGGAAACGTCCGGACCTATGGCAATCAGAGTCTGTGAGTTAGAAATGCGGTCCAGGACCCTGGCATCCAGAGGTGTCCTTAAATGGGTGTCCACTATTATACGCATGGGTTGTTTTTTTGTGCTGTGTCTTAAGCGGACGGTAAGTCGGGGATTATCTGCAAGCACTGTCCCCACACCAACCAGCACAGCGTCTGCCTGTGCCCTTAGCCTGTGGACAAATTGACGGGATTTTTCATTTGTGATCCACCTGGACTGCCCAGTGGAAGTTCCGGTCCAGCCATCCAGTGTGATGGCGGATTTTGCAATTAGAAATGGCCTCCTGGCTGTAATATATTTGTTAAAGGCCTCATTGAGGGTTCGGCATTCTTCTTCGAGGACACCAAGGGTAACCTCAATGCCATGCTCCTTCAAAAACTGCGAGCCCCGGCCCGGCACCCCGGGGTTTGGGTCCTTAGCTCCCACAACAACCCTTGTTATGCCGCTTGCCAGGATCGCCTCGGTGCAGGGAGGGGTTCTTCCATAGTGGTTGCAAGGCTCGAGCGTAACATAGATGGTGCATCCATGCGCATTGCCTCCGAGCTTTTTTAATGCCTCGATCTCAGCGTGGGGAAACCCTGCCTTTTTATGATAGCCCGCTGAAATCTTTACGCCATCCTTGACAATCACGGCTCCCACAGCGGGGTTGGGGGATGTCAGACCGAGTCCTTTACGTGCCTGGCGCAAGGCCTCCCGCATAAACCTTTCATCCGTTATTTTCTGAGATTCTTTCATTGAGCAACCACATAAAAAAGGGCAGAACCGGCTGATTAGCGTAAAGAATATAGGTCCGGCGGGCTGGTTGATTTCAGAGAGCAGAAGAAAATTTACTGATTTCTCACTTCTTTTCTTGCCTTTATGATCTCCTCCAGTTCTGACATAAATTCACTTATGTCCTTGAATTGCCTGTAAACAGAGGCAAAGCGGACATAGGCCACTTCATCCCATCTCTTGAGTTCTGATACAACCCTCTCCCCTATCTCTGAGCTGTCTATCTCTTTTTTGCCGAGTTCCTGAAAATAGATCTCAAGGGAATCTACGAATTCTTCTATATTAGCCATGCTGATCGGACGCTTCCGGCATGCCATGCTTATCCCGGCAATAATCTTTTCACGATTGAACGGCTCCCTCCTGCCGTCCTTTTTAACTACCATCGGCAGGACGTCTTCCAATTTTTCATAGGTAGTGAACCTTCTCCCACAGCCAAGGCACTCTCTTCTCCTTCTTATCATCCTTCCATCTTTGCTCAGACGGGAGTCAATCACCTTGTTGTCAAGTTTCATGCAGTACGGGCATTTCATAGGATGACCCCTTCCTCTTCTATTCCTGCCTCATTTAACATCTGATCGGCCAATGCGTCGTTATAACCTTCTTCGTAAACAATCTTTTTTATACCTGCATTAATCAACATCTTGGAGCATATAACACACGGCTTATTAGTGCAATATAAGGTTGAGCCTGAGATTGCAATTCCATGATAAGCAGCCTGGATAATTGCGTTTTGTTCTGCGTGAAGCCCGCGGCACAGCTCATGCCTCTCGCCCGAAGGAATGGAGTTATCCTGCCTCAAGCACCCCACCTCTTCACAGTGTCTGAGCCCGGCAGGCGCGCCGTTATAGCCTGTTGCAAGAATTCTCCTGTCCTTCACCAAAACCGCACCCACCTGACGCCGCAGACATGTGGACCTCTTGGCCACCATTTTGGTGATTGACATGAAATATTCCGACCAGGAAGGTCTCAAAGATCATGCCCCCTGTCCAGGTTTTCGTAAACGGGAAAAAGGCTGCACAGCTCTGCTACGCTCCTGCTGATATCCTGCAATACAGTTTCGGATTCGGGATGCTCCAACGCCTCTCTTATGAGCCCTGCCACAATACTCATCTCATTTTCCTTCATTCCCCTCGTGGTCAGGGCCGGGGTTCCAAGCCTCAGGCCGCTGGTTGTCTTGGGGCCTCTCTTGTCAAAGGGGACTGCATTCTTATTTGCAACAATACCTGCCAGTCCCAGCGCCCTTTCAGCATCCAGGCCTGTTATCCCCCTCTTAGTCAGGTCCACTAAAATAAGGTGATTATCCGTTCCTCCTGTTACAAGATCAAAGCCATAATTCAATAATTCTTCCGCCAGCACCCTGGCATTATCTACCACCTGTCTCTGGTATATGGAGAACTCTGCTCTAAGGGCCTCTTGAAATGAGACAGCCTTTGCTGCAATGATATGCATCAAAGGACCTCCCTGTATCCCGGGGAATAAGGCCTTATCAAGCTTTTCAGCATACTTCTGCTGAGCCAGTATCAGCCCCCCCCTTGGCCCGCGCAGTGTCTTATGGGTGGTTGTTGTAACGAAATCCGCAACCCCCACCGGGCTGGGATGGAGCCCGGTAGCGACAAGGCCTGCGATATGGGCCATATCAGCCATCAGATAGGCATTGTTTTCCTCGGCAATCTCTTTAAACAGTTTAAAGTCAATTATCCTGGGATAAGCGCTGGCGCCTGCAACAATCACCCTGGGACTGTGTTTTTTTGCCACATCCCTTATTTGATCATAGTCAATACGTTGCGATTTGGGATTAAGGCCATAGGATACTGACTTGAACATGGTGCCTGAGAAGCTTGCAGGGCTTCCATGTGTAAGGTGACCGCCGTGAGACAGGTCCATACCCATAATCACATCGCCAGGCTTAAAAAAGGACAGGTAAACCGCCATATTGGCCTGAGATCCGCTGTGCGGCTGTACATTTACATGCTCGGCCCCGAACAGCTTCTTTGCCCTCTCTATGGCAAGCCTTTCCACAACATCAACAAACTCACAGCCCCCATAGTACCTGGCACCCGGATAACCTTCAGCATACTTGTTGGTCATCACATTGGCCTGAGCCTCTATGACAGCAAGGCTTGCATAGTTTTCCGAGGCAATCATCAAGAGGTTGTTTTTCTCCCTGTTGATCTCCGACCTGATAGCGGCATAGACCTCAGGGTCTATTTCTCTCAATCTTCTTTCGTCCAAAACTCGTCCTATAGTGTAAAATTATTATCAGAAAAAACCATGTTTCGTTTTCAATTAAAAATTCATCATTCAAAATTCACAATTGCACCTGAACAGCGTTTTTGTTCAGGCGCCACTGTCAATTTGATCCAATCTTGACTGATGACGGCCCCCCTCGAAAGGTGTATTTAAAAAATTGTCCACCATGTCAAGGGCAACCCCTACACCTATCATCCTTTCTCCCATTGCCAGGATATTGGCGTTGTTATGCATCCTGGCCATTCGGGCAACATAACCATTATGACAGAGTGCAGCCCTTACCCCCTTGTAACGATTGGCTACAATGCTCATCCCTATGCCTGAGCCGCATATCAATATCCCGCGATCGTATTCTCCCTCAGATATCGCCCTGGCAACCATGTGCGCCACCCTTGGATAATCAGCAGAATCCTTACTAAACACCCCGACATCATCTACAGTTAAGTCCTTCTGTTTGATGAGGTGCGTCTTGCAAGCCTCCTTAAGATCAAATCCGGCATGATCAGAACCAACGATGACCTTCATAAGATGACTCCATTCATGGTTCGTAAGCCTTGAAGATCAAACTGGCGTTGGTGCCCCCGAAACCAAAAGAATTCGACATCACAGCCCTTAACTTAGCCTGTCTTGCCTTGTTCGGGACATAGTCCAAATCGCAATCAGGATCAGGTGTTTCATAGTTTATTGTCGGGGGTATGATTCCATGTTTAATCGAGAGCACTGAAAAGATGGCCTCCACGCCGCCTGTGGCCCCAAGGAGGTGCCCTGTCATGGATTTTGTGGAGCTTAAGGCAAGTTTGTAAGCATGATCGCCGAATACAATCTTTATCGCCTTATTTTCCGAGAGGTCGTTTAATTTGGTTGATGTCCCATGCGCATTGATATAGTCCACATCTTCAGGCGCCATCTCTGCGTAATCGAGGGCCATCTTCATGCATGCGACAGCCCCTGCCCCTTCCGGTTCCGGCGCTGATACATGGTAGGCGTCGCCGGTCAACCCGTAGCCCACCATTTCTGCGTAAATCTTGGCGTTCCTGTTTAATGCATGTTGCAATTCTTCCAAGATCAATATACCGGCTCCTTCGGACATAACAAATCCATCTCTATCAAGGTCAAAGGGTCTGGAGGCCTTTTGCGGGGCATCATTTCTGGTTGAAAGGGCCCGCATGGAACAGAAGCCGGCAAATGCCAAAGGAGTTACAGTAGCCTCTGCACCGCCCGTAATTATGGCGTCGGAAATGCCCTCTCGGATCATCCTGAATGCCTCACCTATAGCGTGAGAGCTGGCTGCACAGGCAGTGACCGTGGTCAGGTTCGGCCCCCTCGCGCCGTACTCGATGGCGATCTGCCCAGGCACCATATTCACAATTATGCCCGGGATAAAAAACGGACTAACCCTTTTAGGACCCTTTTCCATAAGAACGGAGTGAAAATGTTCCAGCATGGAAAGACCGCCCAGACCAGTGCCTGTAACGCAGCCAATCCTGTGTGCATTATTTTCATCAACCTTCAGGCCTGAATCATCCATTGCCATCCTGGCCCCTGCCAGGGCATAGTGGATGAAATCATCAAAACGCCGGATCATCTGTTTTTCCAGGTAATCCTCCGGATTGAAATTCTTGACCTCACCGGCTATCCTTGATGGAAATTCAGTGGAATCAAATCTTGTAACAGGCCCTATTCCTGATTTACCGGCGCACACGGCCTCCCAGTTTTCTTCGACACCGGTACCCAGCGGAGTGACCATTCCCAGACCTGTAACCACAACCCTTCTGGTCATGTTACTGCTCCTTATTTTGGCAAATTATTTTCCCTTCGCGTTCTTGATGTAATTAATGGCGTCCTGAACTGTCACAATTTTTTCAGCATCTTCATCAGGGATAGAGATGTCAAATTTTTCCTCCATCGCCATAATAAGTTCCACCAGATCAAGAGAATCGGCCCCGAGATCTTCTGAAAAGGACACCTCAGGACGAACATCCGCTTCGGCCACATCCAACTGCTCGCAAATAATCGCTATGACTTTATCTTCCAATTCACCCATTTAGTCTTTACCTCCCCTGCTTGAATAATAATTTGAAAAAAACGGCACACACGGGCTTATCCAGCCTCACATATACATGCCGCCGCTTACATGAATGACTTGGCCGGTAATATAAGAGGCCGCATCAGAACAAAGCCAATAAACAGTCTCTGCTACATCTTCCGGTTGCCCGAACCTCCCCAAAGGTATCTGCTGAATGAATGTCTCTTTGATTTTTTCCGGGAGCACGGCTGTCATATCCGTGTCAATAAAGCCCGGCGCAACTGCATTGACATTAATGCCCCTCGCCGCAACTTCCCTTGCCACAGTCTTGGTGAATCCCATTATCCCCGCCTTTGATGCGGAATAGTTCGCCTGGCCGGCGTTTCCTATCTGACCGACAACTGATGAAATATTGACGATCTTTCCGCCTCTTTGTTTGACCATTGATCTGATCACATTCTGAGTGCAGTTAAAGACGCTTTTTAGATTAATATTAATGACTGCATCCCAGTCCGCCTCGGTCATTCGCATCAGCAGGGTATCCTTGGTGATTCCAGCATTGTTTATAAGGACATCAATCCGCTGAAACCTTGACAGGATATCCTTAAAGATACCCTCAACTGCGGCAAAAGACGACACATCCACCTTGTGGCTTTCAGCCCCTATGCCCCTTTGGCTAAGCATTTTCAAGGTGCTTTCAGATGCGCTTTCATCTACGTCGTAATGGAGGATAACGATACGGGCCTTTTCATGTGCAAATCTTAGGGCTATTGTCCTGCCGATTCCCTTGGAACCCCCGGTGATAACAACAACCCTTGAAGAAGAATCATTCATCTTTCTCTCTTTACTCCTGGTTAATTATTATGCCCTCCCATGGCCTGTTGATTTTTTAACCACAGAGGCAGTTGCCGGACCATATTATCCATCAGACGATTGTTTACATATTGGACAGCCAGCCTGATGGCATTTTTTATGGCGCTTGCAGAGGATTTGCCGTGGCAGATTATCCCCACGCCATTTATCCCCAATAGAGGCGCCCCACCATATTCTTCGTAATTCAATTTCCGCTTGAAATTCTCAAAAGAACGCCTTCCAAGCAACAATGCGGCCTTTCCTGCCAGAGAATTCTTTAATTCAGACTTTAACCATCCTGTCATAGCTTCTGCCATGCCTTCGCTTAATTTCAAGGCCACATTTCCGACAAAACCATCACATATTATAATAGACACATCTCCAGCAAATATGTCCCGGCCCTCGACATTTCCAATAAAGTTCATTCGGCTTTGTTCTAATAGTAGTCTGGCAAGCCTGACCAGTTCGTTTCCCTTGGCGCCTTCTTCACCAATACTTAAAAGCCCAATAGATGGATTTTTCATACCAAGGCAAGACTCCGCAAAGACATGGGCCATGGCGCCGAATTGAAATAGATGTGTCGGACGGCAGTCAACATTGGCCCCAACATCCATCAGGAGCACATAACCACTTTCAACAGGAAAGACGCCCGCAATGGCCGGCCTTTCAACACCCTCGATTTTTCCGAGGGCAAGTACTGCCGATGCGAGGGTAGCTCCGGAGTTTCCGGCGCTCACCACTGCGTCGGCATCGCCCCTTTTGACAAGATCAAAGGCAACCATTATTGATGAGTCCTTTTTCTGTCTTAACGCCTTCAAAGGGGCCTCATCCATTTGAATCTTTTCACTACAATGAAAAATGCTTACACACCCAGCAGACGGATGGGAGGCCAACTCTTTTTGAATAACGTCACCACTTCCCACTAGTGTGACTTTGATCCCCAGTTCTAAAGCTGCCTCTATAGCGCCCAGTACGGCCGCCTGTGGAGCATAATCTCCACCCATGGCGTCCACGGCGATATTCATACTATTTCTCTTCTTTTGTGATTATTTTCTTGCCGTCATAAGTCCCGCATTCAAGGCAGACATGGTGTGGTAATACCGGTTCGTGACATTGAGGACAAGTGGCAAGATTTGGCATTTTGATGCTGTCGTGAGATCGCCGCATATCCCGTTTTGACTTTGATTTTTTCTTCTTTGGTGTAGGCATAACTTATTGTTCTCCATTGAGTATTAGGGCCTTTAACTTTCCAAAACCTATATGCCCTTTCCCACGTTGACATTGACACTTAGCCTTGTTCAAATCGGTTCCGCAGACCGGACACAACCCGGCACAGTCTGTTCGGCAAAGGGATTTAATGGGCAGTGACAGATAAATCTGTTCTTTTATAACATCATTCAGTTCAACCTCATCGCCCTTAATGAATTGGACGGATAGATCATCCTCTGAAAGTTCAACCTCGCCTTCTGCTTCTTCCGGATAATTGGAGGATATAAATAACCTGAAATTCAGATCCAATTCACGGCGGTAGGTTTCAAGACATCGGTCACACCTTGAGAAGAAAGCACCCAAAAGACCTCCGTCAATAATATATCTGACCCCGGCCCTGACAATATTTATTCTGCATGTCAGTGTGCCGTCAAGCCCCAGGACTTGGCCGATATTGTCATCATCCTGCCACCAATCCGGGTCAAGGACAAAATCAAATCGGCGGGGCACATCTGTGATTGACTTCAGGTCAACAATCATTTGAAACAAACCTGTAAAGAGCAATAAAAGCAAAACTTCGGTTTTAAGTTTTAGGTGTTAGGTTTTAAGTGTCTATCTTAAAACATAAAGCAAAAACTAAAACTTAACACTTAAAACCTAACACTTGATGAAGTGGCCTTAAGTGAGCCTTAAATAAAAATGGGGAGTATATAATACAGCCGTATTTTGTCAAGAAAATTAGTAGAGGATCAATCGCATGGACCAAGGAGACATAGTTGAAAACGCCTGATAGGACCCGACCAGAAATATCCACAATTTTATTTTCTTGACACTTTTTATAAATAAGAGATATTCCTTGAACAAAGTGCTACTGTTGCCTCCGGTATGCCCATCTGCAAATCGGATGCTGATTGCCACCTTCCATGATTCTTCCAATTTTTATCAGCTTGCCTATGTGGAGATACAGAGAACGACTCAATTACCACGAGAAACTCAGGCGTTCCCTTTATGAGGTCCTAAGAGATGCGATTGAACGTCGTCTGATGAAGATATCGCTGATCGATTCCTTTTATAAGTACCAGAAAAACGGTATAGAATACACATTTCTCGATAAGAGCGAGCTAAAACCAAAGTCTAAAAAGATGGAAAAGGAATCAGAGTTATTCAATACCTTTATCGTTATCTTCTGCGAAGGTATTGTCAGCCCCCAGTTAAAAAACTATATCAGATTTTTTCCAGAAAACAGAGTAATAAAGAAGAACCTGGAATATCTGGCAACTTATTCCCTGCACAAACGGTTCCACAACAACCTTCGCTATTTCGATAATCCTGGTTTTATGGATCTCCTCGAAAATCTTATAGATATTGACTACGCCCTGCTCATACAGCAGGATTCCTCACAGACCAAGAAAAACCGCTATTCCTTGAGTCACTTTCATGTCAAGATTGACTGGCCAATTGCGGACGCGGCTGAAGACCTGGCAAGATATTTAAGATACATCCAAAACAACCTGCATGAAAACGGAGACTTGCAGGCCCGGATGCTCCAGAACAAGCTTTTTGAATTTTACGGATGCCATCATAGCGTAGGAGGAAGACGGACAGCAGGATTGATTGCAGCACAATTATTAAAGAAGCTTGACTGCATATCCACCATCTTTGTCTCCAGTTCTGAATCCAGGGCCATGTATAAATATTCCGAGAGGGCTGTGTCCAGATTCTTTCTAATACAGCTTTCCGTCAAACAGGTCGAGGCCCTTGCCCAAAAAGAGGGCATGGACGTAGACAAGTTCAAGGCATCCTATCTCTATCCTGCTGATGGCTATGATATTGGAATTTCAGAGGCCTATTATATGCATACCGTTCATTCCAAACCGCCTGAGGACGGAAAGATCCGCAAGATTAATCCCGCATATAACTGGCTGAAACTGAGAGACGAATTCCTCCACCCCAAGATTGATGCACTGGAGGCAAAGCCCATCAGTTACAACTGGGTCTATTCCACCACAAGCTAAGGTATACCAACCCGCGAAGTTTTTCATCTTCCTCCTTGCCTGATAATTGTCCCTGTGGTAGTGTCGCCCAAAATTGATGCAGGAGGCTGACCTTAACAAATGACCACAGATCAGATTATCACACGTTTTCCACCCAGTCCTACCGGTTATCTCCATATTGGAGGTGCAAGGACAGCCCTGTTTAACTGGCTGTTTGCCAGACAAAGGGGCGGGAAGTTTATCCTGAGAATAGAGGATACTGATAGGGAAAGATCATCCGAACAAGCCACAAGGGCCATCATTGAGTCCATGGAATGGCTGGGCCTTGATTGGGACGAAGGCCCCTATTTCCAGTCAGAACGATACGATATCTACAATTCCTACATTGAAAGATTAATTGAATCCGGCCAGGCCTACCATTGTCACTGCACCCCTGAAGAGTTGGACACGAGAAGGGCTGAGGCAAAGGCCAAGGGCCTGAAACCAAAATATGACGGGCTGTGCAGGGACCTGGGACTTGGCCCTGCCCCAGGATCAGTGGTAAGGCTCAAGACCCCTCAGTCTGGCATGACACAGTTTCATGACTTTGTTAAAGGGACTATTACATTCAAAAATGAAGAACTGGACGATCTGATATTGAAAAGATCAGATGGCAGCCCCACATATCATATGGCGGTTGTCGCAGACGATATCAGTCTTGGGGTCAATTATATAATAAGGGGAGACGACCACGTAAACAACACACCGCGACAGATCCTTATCTATAAGGCACTAGGCGAGCCGATTCCACATTATGCCCATGTCCCCATGATCCTTGGGGCAGACAAGACGAGGCTGAGTAAACGCCACGGCGCTACTTCTGTTTTGGCTTACAGGGACATGGGGTATCTCCCCCACGCACTACTCAACTCTCTTGCCCGGTTGGGATGGTCCTATGGTGATCAGGAAAAATTTACCAGAGAAGAGCTGATAGAAAAGTTTTCACTCGAAAATGTAGGCAAATCCGCCGGTGTGTTCAATGCTGAAAAGCTCCTGGATCTAAACGCCTGGTATATCAAAGAGTCTTCCAATGAATCTCTTGCTGGACAGCTAAAGCCTTTTTTAAAGGGTCTGGGGATAGAAGACCTTGATGAAAGAAGGCTCCTAGGCGCAGTGGGCACACTCAAAGAAAGAAGCAAGACCCTGATTGAAATGGCCGAAAGTGCCCGGTTTTATTTCCAGAAAAACCTGCAATACGAGGAAAACGCAGATAAGAAATTCCTTACTCCTGATGTCATGGATTTACTGGAGGACATTAAAGGCAGATTAAATGGAATGGCTGAATTTTCTAAAGTAGAACTTGAAGAAATATTTACATTATTTTTAGATGAAAAGAAAATAAAGCTGGGAAAAATAGCCCAGCCTCTCAGGGTGGCCCTTACCGGCAGGACCGTAAGCCCGGGTATATTCGAAATTATGGAGGTGTTGGGAAAGGAAGAGGTACTAGATCGTCTTTCAAGGGTCATAGAATATATCAGGGCAAAGTGATAAGTGGCAATGGGAGGTTAATGAGTATAAATAATGAAACTCAACCCCTATTTCATATATCCAGCGACTTTGCGAAGGAGAAAAAGTGGAAGACAAACCCAAAGAAATCAGGATTGATTTTCCAAAGGAGCTTATCGGCGGCGCATATTCCAATAACATGGCTGTGACCCATACAAGGGAAGAATTCATCATGGACTTTTTGATGATTGCACCGCCATCAGGCGCAGTGACCGGCCGGATCATAGTCAGCCCCGGCCATGTCAAGAGGATCGTTAAGGCCCTCCAGGAAAACATTGCGCGATACGAAAAGGAATTCGGGCACATACAGTCTATTGAGGAGCCCATGGGGGGTGTGACTATTCAATAGGGTCTTTTTGGTGCATTGATATGGAATTCTGTGATTTGAATTGTGCTTTCGCCTCATGGGCCAAGGACAACGGGCTTGACGGCTCAGGAAGTTGCAGGACATTCCAGGCAATATACTGTACAAAAATGGGCCGGCATGTCCATAAGAATATGCCGTGCCCTCAAAAGGAAAAACTGCAGGAGGCCTCCCGGTCCGGCGATGAAGAGGGCCGGGCTTTTTAGGACTCCCTTGTCTTCAGATATGCTGCTATAGCTCCGTCATAGCGGTGTGTCAGTTCAAAGACCTTTCTTGCAAGCCTGAACCTGGTCTTCAGCGTGGTGCCGCCGCCTGTTTCCTTCATTTCATTCAACACCACCGCGTAATCGGCAGGGTCCACAATCACTGTGACATACTTGAAATTCTTGGCAGAGGACCGGAGCATGGCAGGACCTCCGATGTCAATATTTTCAATCGCCTCTTCCAAGGTCACGTTCGGCCTTCCCACCGTCTTTTCAAACTGATAGAGGTTGATCACAACCATATCAATCGGCAGGATGCCGTGTTTTTCCATCATCTTAACGTGTTCGGGGTTGTCGCGCAAGGCCAGCAACCCGCCATGGACCTTTGGGTGGAGGGTCTTTACCCGGCCATCCATCATTTCAGGAAACCCGGTATAATCAGAAACATCTGTCACTGAAATTCCCCCGCTTCGCAATGCACCTGCTGTGCCCCCGGTAGATAAAACCTGAACACCGAACCCGGAGAGGGCACCTGCAAAATCAACAATACCTGACTTGTCCGTAACACTGATTATTGCTCTTTCAATCTTTCCCATCAATAAACTCCTGCAGGATTAAACACCCTTCAATTCGTCTTATCATCATCTGTCTTAGGGGTCGGAAATTTAAAGAAAATAATACCCTCATCCTTAAGTGTTTTTTCCTCATCAGACGTGGCTGACCCCCTTATATTCCTCTTCTCGGTCACGCCATAGTGCATTTTCAGGGCCTCAGCAGCAAATTTTGACCCCACATCATCCGAATTCTTGTAAATATAGTCTACAACCTCTTTTGCAAGCCTTTCGTAATCAATTGGGGGCAAATCTGATGTCTCCGCAGTAACAGCCCTCTTCAGGGCAACAGGAGATAAGACCCTCTTTATCTCTGTGCCCTCACAGTAGGGACAGCTCACCAGTTTCTTAAGGTTCTGTTCCTCAAATGATTGGATGCTGTCAAACCAACCTTCAAAGGTATGGCCATTGATACATTGAATATCAATAACAATCATTGTCTGATAAAATCCCTTCGAGCTATGTTTTCAACTCTCCAACACAAATATCACTTCCAGTCTGACCCGGTATTCGTCTATCTCACCGTCTTTTACTGAGACCCTCTGCTCAATAACCCTCATACCGGTGATTCCTCGCAGTGTCTTGTTGGCCCTTTTAAAACCTGCCCTTATGGCCTCATCAAAATTAATCGGCGAGGCGGCAATGACCTCTGTAACCCTGGCTACCCTGTCCATAAATTCTCTCCTTAAGGTATAATCGAAAACTGTAAGGTCTATTCCTTGACACCTCAGAACACAAGTCCTATTGTTTGGGTCAATGCTGGAAAAAGTTAGTTAATAGTACACCAAAAATCAATTTTTTTCTAATGTTTTGATCAGCACTAAACCCGGTCCGTATGCCTTATTACAAAAGGAAGCGCTTATGAAAGAAAAACAATATGTTGTTGACGACCTGACGCTAAAGGACTCATGGAGAATTTTTCACATTATGGCTGAATTCGTAGAGGGCTTTGAGACCCTGCCGGAGGTATATCCCGCAGTCAGCATCTTCGGTTCAGCCAGGGCCAAACCCCAGAGTAAAAACTACAAAACCACCGTAACAGTTGCCCGTATGCTTGTCGAAAACGGCTTTAATATTATCTCCGGAGGGGGTCCGGGCATTATGGAGGCCGCCAATAAGGGGGCGGCCGAAGCAGGCGGCAAATCCGTTGGCCTTCACATCAACCTCCCCAAAGAACAGAAGGCAAACGAATATGCCAACATCCAACTAAAGTACGACTACTTTTTCGTAAGAAAGGTCATGTTTGTAAAATATGCCGTGGCCTATATTATCATGCCTGGCGGATTTGGGACCCTTGACGAGCTTTTTGAGGCCATCACCCTTATTCAGACCAAGAGGATCAGATATTTTCCTATCATCCTTATGGATTCAGGCTTCTGGAGCGGGCTGTTAGACTGGATCATAGATACCATGTTAAAAGAAAAGACTATCTCCAAACCTGATTTTGAGATCTTCAACGTAGTGGACTCGCCTGAAGAAGCGGTCAGCATTATAAAGAGAAGGGTTGTTATTTAAATTTGAAAATCAAAGGGTATAGCGACCTACCTTTCCTGCTCCAAAGTTTTGGGGTGGACCTGTCATTAGACCAGATCCGGCTCCTGTCCGTTTATCTCGACGAGTTATGGGATTGGAACAGAAAGATCAACCTGACAGGGCTTTATTCAAAGGAACAAATTATAGATGATCTTCTTGTGGATTCCCTGATCCCATCCAGGTTCCTGCCCCATGAAGGAAGACTCCTGGACTTGGGCTCCGGTGCAGGCATGCCGGCTATCCCTCTAAAGATATCAAAACCGGCACTGATAATGGATCTGGTGGAGGCCAACTCCAAGAAGGTCGTTTTCCTAAGGCATGTGATAAGGTTAGCCGGTCTCAGCAAAATAAGCGTGATCCAAGGGCGGATTGAAAATAGCCATAAGCTTCTGCATCCTGAAGGATATCATGTTATTACAGCACGGGCCCTCGCCCATTTGTCCCAGGTCATTACCTGGTGTGGGCCGCATCTTATTAAAGGAGGGCAGGTAGTTGCATTTTTAGGAGTGGATTATGATCAGATTGTCAAAGAGAGCACTGATGTCTTGGCCCGCCACGGCCTATCCCTAGTAATGACGATCCCCTACATATTACCCGGAAAGGAAATAAAAAGACATATACTGATATTTGATAAGGGTAAAAAAATCCTGCCGTAGAGGCTGAAAAGACTTTGCTTCTTTCAAGCAGCCTCCACAGCAGGAAACAAAGGTTTGGTTGACATTTTTAACACTTACGATTTGATATATTTAAACGATACATTAACCCTTGCCCGATAACTAGTCACCTTGCCATCTTCAATTGTCATATCCAGTTTGGTTATTTCGGCCACCCTCAAATCCTTTAAAGACTCCCCGGCTGTTTCGACTGCAAGTTTTGCTGCATCTTCCCATGACTTATCGCTTGTTCCAACCAGTTCAATAATCTTATATGTGCTCCCAGCCATATGTGTCCTCCTTTGCATTAAGGTTTATGCCAATGACTCAAAAGCAGAAGAAGTTCACCCCCTTTCTAATTAATTTTTGTGAAACGATATTGAGTTTAATTTATCAGCGCTAAGATCACGTTGCAACACTTTTTGATAATATAACTCCAATTGTTGCAATCAAAGCTTGAAATAAGAGGAGACCTCTTCAAGCGAAACTGGCCTGGTATCTTTCAAAAATTCTGTTTTGGCCCTTTCAATTCGACTTAAAGACAGATCAAGTCTATCAGGGGATATCTCGCCCACGATAATCTTTTTCCTCAGTGAATTGACCCCTTCAATAATAAACCCCTGATTATGGCAGATCAACAGGATATCATTTCCGGCCATAAATGACGCCACTGCCCCTTCAGAAACACCCCAGTGCTTTTTGATCGCCCCCATTTCCAGGTCATCGGATATCACCATGCCCTTAAAACCCAGATTCCTCCTGAGCATATCCGTCAGGATCTTATATGAGAGCGTTGCCGGATTATCCGTGTCCAGTGCCGGGTATATTGCATGAGAAGTCATTATGGCGGAAACGCCTTCCTCAATTGCGGCTTGAAAAGGCGGAAGATTATGGCTTTTTATCTCTTCCAGGTTTGCATCTATAGTCGGGAGGTGAAAATGCGGGTCAAGTGCGGTCCTTCCAAGGCCGGGAAAGTGCTTGGCCGTCGCCATCACACCGTTTTTCTGGAGAGCCCTGACAACGATCCTGCCAAGAAGGGCGACCTTTTCGGGGTCATCGCTGAATGTGCGACCAACAAGGTGGCTTTCCGGCTCACCCCTCCTTACATCCACAACAGGGGCCAGGTCCATATTGAGGCCCACGACCCTCATCTCCTCTGCTGTGATACGACCAAACTCTGCTGCACTTTCAACCGGATTGGGATCATCTCCAATAGACGTATTTCCTGCAAAGACCGTAAAAGGCGGCCTAAGCCTTGCAACACGACCCCCCTCCTGATCAATCGCCAGAAACAGGGGTATCCCGTGGTATCTGATCGCCCTGTCCTGGAGGTCATTGCATAATGTCGCCAGTTGCATCGGGTCTTCGATGTTCCTGCTGAATAATATCACTCCCCCGATGCAATAATTGCGGATTAAGGCATCGGTGTCATCATCAAGGCTTTTGCCTGGTATGCCGGCCATAAAGAGCCTGCCGATCTTGGTATTCAGGCTATATTCACTGTGCATAAGACTATCGTTCTTTCGGTATGAACCAGTTTCAAAATGCCCACTTTTGCCCAATCTCTAAGTCAGGCCAAGGCCAAATTCTGAATTATTGATTTTTAGTTGTAAATGAAAGGAATAATCCGATGATAATTCAATATCAAAAAATTAAACATTAAAAACTAAACCACCCTCGACTATAAGTCGAGGGGTTTTATGAGGGGTCGATTTCAAATCGACTATCATCCGAAATAGGCTCCCCTTCTTGCTCTTGAATATATTGCTGGATCATTTCGTCCGTNNNANNNATCACGAGTCCGTATCGCCACCGCACCAGCCATTCCGCGCTTCAGATATTTGTGAAGCCAGATTTGGTGGACTTTGAGGTCTGTTTTGGTATGGGCACCCAGTTGATAACGTCGCATAGCGACATGTATTAACTTTTCTTCGCCTAAAGGCGAGGGATTTCAACCATCCCTGAAAGGGACATTAAA
>LT984854.1:2405256-2418792 GCA_900258555.1 uncultured Desulfobacterium sp.
CTAAACCACCCTCGACTATAAGTCGAGGGGTTTTATGAGGGGTCGATTTCAAATCGACTATCATCCGAAATAGGCTCCCCTTCTTGCTCTTGAATATATTGCTGGATCATTTCGTCCGTAATATTTATCACGAGTCCGTATCGCCACCGCACCAGCCATTCCGCGCTTCAGATATTTGTGAAGCCAGATTTGGTGGACTTTGAGGTCTGTTTTGGTATGGGCACCCAGTTGATAACGTCGCATAGCGACATGTATTAACTTTTCTTCGCCTAAAGGCGAGGGATTTCAACCATCCCTGAAAGGGACATTAACAATAAGGCTATCCCGGTTTGTTCTTTCCTTTATGATTCTCTTTACCCTGTCCCTCTATCTGATACTGTTTTACAGCCTGCTTGTGCTCGTCAATGGTCTCGGAAAAGTAATGGCTGCCGTTATTTTTGGATACAAAGTAGAGATAATTGGTTTGAGCAGGGTAAAGGACCGCCTTTAACGAACCCACTCCGGGATTTGCTATGGCCCCGGGCGGCAACCCCTGCACAACATAGGTGTTGTAAGGAGTTGGTGTAATAAGGTCATTTTTTGTCAGATTTCCATTGAAATCTTTTATCCCGTATATCACCGTTGGATCACTATCAAGCCTCATATTGTTCTTCAGGCGGTTCAGAAATACGCTGGCAATAAGAGGTCTTTCCTCCTCACAGCCTGTCTCCTTTTCAACGATAGATGCTAAAATCACTGCCTGTTCAATTGGAATCCCCAATTCCTCCATCCGTGTCCTCAGAGGAGATACAACCTCCATAAAATGTCCCACCATAACATCAACAATGGCCTTGGGGGGCAAACCACGGCTGAATTGATAGGTGTCAGGATACAGGTACCCCTCCAGATCAGGCCCTGATATGCCATAAACCCTTGCAACATCCGGATCGCCCGTAAGGGCCAGAAACTTGTCTTTTTGGGCCAGACCCTTTTGTTCAAGGATCGCAGCGATCTGTTGTCTTGTATATCCCTCAGGGATAGTGACACTGTAAGTGAGAACGAGTCCCCTGTTGAGGATATTCAGGATCTTAAGGGGCGGCATGGATGCGCTCAGCATATAATCACCCGCCTTAATATTCCGGTCAAATCCACAGATACCTGCCCAGATCAATAGGGCCTTTTTACTTAGAATGATCCCCTTTTTCTCAAGCCGTTGCGCCACACTGCTTAAGGTCGAGCCCTGAACGACAAAGAAAACATGGTCGGGAGCCACCTGTTCAGCAGGTCTTGACAGGTAATATTCAAAACCGGCAGCCAACAGGGCCGCGATAAGGACCAAAATACCGGATATAAATAAAATCACCCTCTTGAGGGTAATGGCAAACAGCATAATTACTCCTTGACTATCAACCTCGTAAGTCTACTTCAAATTCGGGTTTTGTGAAAGCCAAAAGTAGGTATTCAGGTCAAAGGCTTAATGCTTAAATAAAAACAGACAACCTGATATCCACAATGTTGTCTTTGGGAAAAAGTTGTGTTATGAGGAACGCCCTAAGAATATTAGTCAGTTTAAATGCGCTTTAATGCTGACTTCTTGCTCGAAAGGAGATTTTGTCATGGAAATCAGTATAGTAAAGGCAGGTCCTGATCAGCTTAAACCAAAACCTGCCGATGAATCAAATCTGGGTTTCGGGGATATTTTTACAGATCACATGTTCCTGATGAACTACGAATCAGCCAAGGGTTGGTTTAACCCCAGGGTCGAGCCGTACTCAAAGATCTCGATTGAACCGGCCGCCATGGCAATCCATTACGGTCAGGAGATATTTGAGGGGCTCAAGGCCTATCATGGTGATAACGGGGGAATTTCTCTGTTCAGGCCCAGAGACAATTATGACAGATTTAACCGCTCCGCCAGGAGGATGTGCATGCCTGAGGTGGATATAGACCTGGCCATTACCGGGACGGCGGAACTGATCCTCCTTGACAGGGAATGGATACCGAAAAGTCCGGGGACATCCCTTTACATCAGACCGACCATGATCGCCACAGAGCCCCATCTCGGCGTCAGGCCGGCTAAGGAGTACCTGTTCTTCGTCATTATAGGCCCGGTAGGCGCCTATTACAAAGAGGGGCTCAACCCGGTAAAGATCTATGTGGAGGATTTTTATGTCAGGGCTGCAAGGGGAGGTACAGGAGAAGCCAAGACAGCGGGCAACTATGCAGCAAGCCTTTTTGCAGCGGAAGAGGCCAAGGCGAAGGGCTTCACACAGGTCTTGTGGCTTGATGCAGCTGAGCATAAGTATGTTGAAGAGGTGGGGACAATGAACATGTTCTTCGTTATTGACGACACGGTCATCACCTCACCGCTGGGAGGCAGCGTGCTCGCAGGCATTACAAGGGATTCGGCCATTCAACTGGTCAGGGACTGGGGCATGAAATTCGAGGAACGCGCCCTTTCCATTGACGAGGTGATAAGTGCCGCTCAGGACGGCAGGCTGAAGGAGGCCTTCGGCACAGGCACGGCAGCGGTGATTTCTCCGGTGGGACAGATAACCTATAAGGGTAAAGACCATATAGTGGCAGGCGGAAAGATGGGAGAAATCTCTCAAAGGTTATATGATGAGATCACAGCCATCCAATACGGGAAAAAGAAAGATCCGCATGGATGGGTAATACACATTGACTAATTTTTGCTATCAGCTAATTGCTTACAGCTTTTTAAAGGTTACATGATCCCTACGATTGAATGGAGCGGACAGATCGTCCGCATGATTGATCAGAGAAAGCTACCCGCGAAGGTGGATTGGTTCATCTGCAGGGGGTACAGGGATGTTATCAGCGGCATAAAAGATATGGTGATCCGCGGTGCGCCCGCCATAGGAGTCGCTGCGGCAATGGGTCTTGCCCTCGGGGCCCGCTCTATCAGGACAGCCTCATACGGCGTATTTAAAGACCGCTTCAGAAGGATGGCAGATGAAATGCTCATTGCCAGGCCTACAGCGGTAAACCTGAGATGGGCGATTGACAGGATGACAGGCATTGTTGATTCAATGGAAGGCCTGCCTGTTGATGACATAAAATCAGCCATTAGGAAAGAGTCTGAAGCGGTCCTTGCAGAAGACATCGAGATCAACCGTAAAATGGGCAAAAACGGCCTAACCCTCATCCCAAAGGGGGCGACGATACTCACACATTGTAACGCCGGTTCATTGGCGACCGGCGGTTACGGCACAGCCCTCGGGGTAATCCGTGCAGCCCATGAAAACGGAAAAAAGATAAAGGTGATTGCGGATGAAACAAGACCCTGGTTACAGGGCCTGAGGCTGACCGCCTTTGAATTGATGCAGGACGGTATTGATGTTTCCGTGATTGCCGATAACGCCGCTGGGAGTCTTATGCGGCAGAAGAGAATTGAACTTGTGATTACCGGAGCAGACAGGATAGCTGCAAACGGCGATGTAGCCAACAAGATAGGCACCTATCAGGTGGCGGTCCTGGCAAAGGAGAACAAAATACCCTTTTATGTGGCTGCGCCCATTTCAACAATAGATCCGGCCACAAAAAACGGAGACATGATCCCTGTAGAGGAAAGAGCCCCGGAAGAAATATGCAGAATCGGCGGTAAAATGATGGGGCCCTCGGGTGTCAGCGCAATTAACCCCGTATTTGACATTACGCCTGCAAGATATGTATCCGCCATTATCACGGAACAGGGCGTGATCAGGCCCCCGTTTCAAAAAGGGATCAAAAAGGTTCTTGCCGGTTCAACGTTACCTTGAGTACCTTTCCGGTTTCCGATTTCACCCTGTAGCGATCATCTATTCTGTAACCGCATATCCATATGGGCGTATCATCAATAGTCAATATGGGTATGCGGCGGCGCTGATTTGCAGGGATCTTGAGATCAATAAAGAAATTCTTGAGCTTCTTGTGGCCGGACATCCCAAGGGGTATAAATCTGTCGCCAGGCCTAAGGTTTCGGACCGTCAAAGGATATTTGATGAGATCCGCATCAAGAAAAGCCGTCATCAAAGAAACCTGTTTAACCGGCTGCATGATTTCCTCTGTTTCTTCAAGAATGATACTGCTATCCAGCTCATTCAGGAAAAACCGGCCCGGACCGTCAAGTGTATAACAAAAACCCTTTTCCTCTTTCTCATCCCCTGTTTTGAAAATCAGACTGTCATAGCTTTTTGTAATAGTCAGGCCCTTTGGCAGGTTTAGAGCAGCGCATGATCTAGTGCCAAGGGCAATGCCGTTGACCGCCTTGATATGACGCAGGCTGATCCGCCTGATGTTACCTGCTGCCTTTGCCAGGGCGTGTCTTATGACACGTTGTTGAAGCGCCTCCGGAATATTACGAAACAAAGATAAAGGAATCACAACCTCGTTAAAATCTACAAAATGCGATGACTCTTTAAGCCATTTTTCAGCTTCAGCCTCCATCCATTGGTCTTCAATCCGCATGATCTCGGCGGTCTGGCCCAGTAGCTCTATAATGCGAGGCTGTATCTCCATCAGCCTGGGTAACAACTCCAGCCTGATCCTGTTTCTCAGATACTTGGTTTTAAGATTACTGGAATCTGTTACAAACTTAAGGCCCCTCTTTTCAAGATAGCGTACGATCTCTTTACGGCCTGTCTCAATTAAAGGCCTTATTATCCTGCCGTCTCTTACAGGCGGTATGGCAGACAGACCTGTTGTACCGCTCCCCCTCATCAACCTCATGATAACGGTCTCGGCCTGATCGTTTAGTGTGTGACCCACTGCAATCCTTTGGGCGGAAAACTCATCCATGACCTGGTCGAAAAACCTGTACCTGGCGGCCCTGGCCCTTTCCTCCAACGGCCCATCGCCCTCGGAGATGTCCAAACCGGCCTTTTGAGTGACAAAAGGAATATCCAAAGCCCCTGCAAGTGCCTCCACAAAAGCGGTCTCCTCATCATCCTCGGCAGGCCTGAGACCATGATCAAAGTGTGCAACAAAAAGGGTAATCTCAAAATCATCCTTGATGCGGTTTAATATATCAAGCAGACAAACAGAATCAGCCCCCCCTGAAACCGCAACCACCACCCGGTCTTTCGGCCTGATCATGTCAAATCTGGATATGGTCTTTTTGACCTTTGCAATAATCTCTGTCACACAGGCAATCCCTTACACTTTCAAGAAATTATTCATTTCTAAAATTAGCACGATTTTCCTGGAAACTCAATTGGGGAATGTTATCCAGCAGCATTGACAGGATTATAGATATGATTCTCCAAGCCCAAAGGGATGTTTTGCTTACTCAAGACTCAGGGTACACCAGGGGATCGCCCTTGTCCGCCATTTCCTTCCCGATCACTATTATTCATAGCGTTTTTCGTCTGTCCCTAATTCGTTGTTTCATTGTTTGGTTCATTCATTTTTCTCCGCTACGGAGAATTTCCGAAAATGATCTTGGAGTTAGGATCGGGATGCCTTGGAAACTTTCTAATACCAGTAAATCTTTATCACCCGTGACAATGTAATCTGCATTTGAGGCAACAGCTAAACCAAGAATTTTTATATCATCAGGATCACGACAGACATCTAATGGGAGAGATACCGGGATTGAGATATTCGCATGCTCACGAATAAACTTACTGATATCGTAAACAATGTTTGAAGGAAGTTTGAGCTTGAGACGGAGATTTCTTAGAATTTCATCGAGTAGATCTTCACTGAGCATAACCTCATGATCGCTGAGACATACATCCATAACGGATTCGCAAAGCCCACGGACGGCAAAGGCAGCAATAATGACATTGGCGTCAAGGACAATCTTCATGAAATAGCACTAAAGACGTCCTCATCGGTTAAAAAACCTTGAGCTTCAGCAAAAGGTAATGCCTTTTTTCGGAGGACACGAAATTTTTCGACTGCAACGTATCGCCGTATTGATTCCCGCACAATGTCACTAACAGGTTTATTCTGTTCCTGACTGAGCTTTTGCAAATCAGATCTTAGTTCGTTTGGTAATCTTATGGTTAGCATATTCATAGTAAGACATTGTAATACCAAGATGCGATAAGTCAAGAATTAAATTTCAAATCCAACGGAGCAAAAAGAGGCTGGCCCCCATTTTTCCTCTGCGAACTCCAGCGAGATCCCGTCCTAAAAAGAAGGGTTCTCCCACCCGCTTCGCTAGAGGCACAGAGTTCACAGGGGGAAATATGAATGAACTTAAAGACCTCGACCAGCTATTTTTCAGGCCGACCAGTCGCGATAATAACCTGAATTTTGACCAACAAACCAATAACCTCTGTGCTCTCCGTGCCTCCCTGGCCCAGACCTGGTTTCCGAAATACCGAGTGCTATCCCGAAAAGTCACGCCAGGGCGGGCTGTGTGAGATATATTCTTTGTGTTACATCTTTCTCTTCCCGAACCGCTTCCTTAAACCCGCCAAACCTGCGATGCCGGGGCTTAGGAGCAATAGGGGGCAGGCTCCGGGCAGTGAAATCAAGGGTTGCAGGAAAAAAGAGCGCTAAGAACCTGTTTCTGTTCTCTAATATCATGCTGACATTTTTCCTTTTTTCGCGTTGACAGATTGTACTTATGGCCATAAAATCATGATAAATCCATTGCATGGGATTCAGATCGTTACCTGAAACCTAAGGGAGGCCGACAATGCCGGAAGTCAACTATGCCCATCTTATAGCTGAGATAAAATCTCTAAATTTGTCAGACCAGCTTCGTCTTTTGGAAGAGATGGCGGCGCTGATTCGCACAAGAACAAGCAGGACCCAGTCACGAAGTATTCTGGAACTGCAAGGAAAAGGCAAGGATATCTGGAAAGGCCTTAGTGTAAAAAAATACATTAATGAGGAAAGATCTTCTTGGAATGGATAAATCAATTTCAAGGAAAGACAGTTGGCCTCGATACAGCTCCGCTGATCTATTTTATTGAAGAAAATTCAGTTTATATTAATTCTGTTCGTCTCTTCTTTGAAGCAATGGATAGGGGTGACTTCACTGTTGTTACTTCAACCGTGACCTTATTGGAAGTGCTGATTCATCCCTTACGCAGCAACAACAAAAAACTTGCAACGGAGTATCGAGACATTTTGCTCAACTCAAGGTTGGTCACATTGGAAATCTCAAATGCTATCGCGGAACGAGCCGCCCGGCTCAGGGCAATTCACAATATCCGCACTCCCGATGCAATTCAAATAGGCGCGGCCTTAAATGCGGGTGCATCCTATTTTTTTACAAACGATGTCAGACTCCCTGAGATTCCATCCATTCAAATAATTTCCCTTGATGCATTATGATTATCAGAGGGCCTGGGGTTTTACTGATCCTGGATCTTTCTTTCAGGATCAGTAAAGACCCACCCAAAGACCCTTTGCGTGCTTCGCGCCTTCGCGGTTCAAAAACACTTTCTTATCTTGCAGCAGGCGTTATTGTCACCTCATTGGACGCCCCGCCTTCAACACCCTGGCATACACTCTTTACCATATAGTAGTAGGTAGTTCCGATAGTGACACCCGCATCCAGATATGTGGAATAGGTTGAGGTGGTGTTTGCAATCAACTCATACACACCGCCGTTTGTCTTACGGTACACATTATAGGAATCAGCACCCACATGGGTCCACAAAAGCGAGACCTTGGTTAATTTTGCCCTGGCGGATAGATTGGTTACATTTGGGCAGAACCCTTCATCAACCTGGCCGTCGCAATTGTTGCCCATCCCGACTCCGCACGTTTCAGAAGTGTCACTATGAGCCTGGTCCCTATTTCCACTTTACTGCCACCTTCGGCCTTCAGTCTAACTACCTGAGAAGTTACAAGTGGATTTAAAAAATTGCAGTGACATGAAGATTATAGCTTGCAAAGTATCTCACCATGTGTTACATTCTTTTACATGCGGGTATTTAAAAACAAATGGTTCAGTCGTTGGGCGCGTGGCGAAAATATCCCGGACGCCACTTTGCTTAAGGTTGCGGCGGAGGTTGTTGCAGGAAAGGTTGAAGCCAATCTTGGCGGCTGCCTGTTCAAAAAGCGGATTGCACGGACAGGCGAAGGAAAGAGCGGCGGATATCGTGCCATTGTAGGCTATAAAAGGCCAAACTCGGAGCGGATTATTTTTTTGTATGCCTTTGCCAAAAACGTAAAGGCAAATATTTCCAACAAAGAGGAGGAGGCTTTAAACCTTGCCGCCGAGGCTTTTATTTCCGCAGACGACATGAAAATTAACAGGCTTTTGGCGGAAGGCTCTATAGGGGAGGTACAGCATCATGAGTGAACTCTTAGACATTGCACATGAAATGGCGCATGACCTTTTCAAGGTCGGAGCCATGGACGAAATCACCATGCGCAAGATGGACGCGCTTTGTTTACCGATCAAGCGCCCATTTAAACCCGAGGACATCCGGCGGATCAGGACGGCTAACCATGTCAGCCAGGCCGTTTTTGCGGCCATCCTTGGCATTGGCAAGACGACCGTGCAACAGTGGGAGCAGGGACAAAAGAAGCCAAGTGGCCCCGCGCAACGCCTTCTCGATCTTATTGACCGTAAAGGACTGGCCGCACTTGGCTAACAGGGCCGGTTTCCCGGACGCGCCGCCCGAGGCCGTTAATGTCGTATTTCGTGACGATTGCGCCCGATCGTCACGCCGTGAAGGAATGGTAGTTAGGTTTTAGGGTTTAGAATCGATGGAGTATAAGCGGCTTAAAAGAACTTTAAAACCTTACAGCGTCCCTGTTTCTACACATATTTTATTGAAGAAAATTCAGTTTATATTAATTCTGTTCGTCTCTTCTTTGAAGCAATGGATAGGGGTGACTTCACTGTTGTTACTTCAACCGTGACCTTATTGGAAGTGCTGATTCATCCCTTACGCAGCAATAACAAAAAACTTGCAATGGAGTATCGAGACATTTTGCTCAACTCAAGGTTGGTCACATTGGAAATCTCAAATGCTATCGCGGAACGAGCCGCCCGGCTAAGGGCAATTCACAATATCCGCACTCCCGATGCAATTCAAATAGGCGCGGCCTTAAATGCGGGGGCATCCTATTTTTTTACAAACGATGTCAGACTCCCCGAGATTCCATCCATTCAAATAATTTCCCTTGATGCATTATGATTATCAGAGGGCCTGGGGTTTTACTGATCCTGTATCTTTTTTTCAGGATCAGTAAACCCCCCAAAACCCTTTGCGTTCTTCGCGCCTTTGCGGTTCAAAAACACTTTCTTATCTTGCAGTAGGTGTAATTGTCACCTCATTGGACGCCCCGCCTTCATCACCCTGGCATACGCTCTTTCATATCCACTATGGCGCAGTCACTTCCATTGCGGACAGGATGTTTGATTCCAAGTCATTTATCGCACCTTCAAGATAAGTCTTTATTGAATCGTCACAGGTCAGCCCCTTTTTTGCCGCTTTGGCCTTTGCCTTGTTAAAGCTATTAGAGAAAGCTGTATTCGCCTTGGCGATTGCAGCGTCAAGCTTTGCATCCTTATTAGCAGCCTTGTCCTTTATGTATGCGCTTCTTGCTTTTAATAAGCTGCTACATCTTTTGCCTGCGGCCTTCAAGAGGGTGCTGCCCAGGCTTACGGAATTCTTGTTTCCTTGATCGGTTTCGCTGTTGATCTGGTTGTAGATATCTTCAAGCGCATCGTTGATTGTGACTCCGATCTCTTCCGCTGAGCCTGCATCGCAATTCAGCACTTCACCGACAGCCTTATTCTGAGCTTTATCCCAGGCGATTCCAAACTTTTGTGTTGCCAAACCAGTAAAATCCTTAACCTCATACTTGCCCTTTACATCCTTTATCTCTTTTACCCAGCAATTGATCAAAGCGGTGCATAATGTGCTGGCTGTCTTCACTTTTTGACTCACGCATGCAGGATCAGGCGCAGATCCAATAGAAAGTGAAGAATTGCTGAAATCGGTTACGGCCCCCATTTCTGCAGTGATGCCAATGTAATAATCACTTCCGTCTTCAAGAGAAAATGAGGGTGTAAATGTATATTGCCCATCATTATCTGTAGCCGCCGCAAGTTGTAGCACAATGTTACCAGCTTCCGTACCGCTTTTATAGAGGCCAATTGCTACCGATCCTGTGACGCTTGTGCTGTCCCAGGTTATGGTGTAATTGCCGCCTTTTGTCAGTTTCTCTCCACCGTTAGGATATGTAATTGTCAAATTTGGCATTGTAGCAACGGAAAATGCCGAATCGCTGAAGTCCGTCACCGTGCCGCTTTCTGCGCTGATTCCAAGATAATAGTCCGTTCCATCTGCAAGTGAAAAAGGAGGGATGAAGGTACATACGCCATTGTTTTCAGCAGCCGAAGCAATCTCCAATACCTTGTTCCCAGATGTTGTTCCGCCTTTATACAGTTCAATCTTGACTGTCCCTGTGATGTCTGTGCTGTTCCAGGTTATGGTGTAGTTCGCGCCCTTTGACAAGGTTTCTCCGCCGTTGGGGTATGAAATGGTCAAATTACCCAATGACCCACACTGTCCGCCACGAACCGGCCACACGTAGCGGTCGTAGCCGTTGAGCGTCTTATTGCCGTAGTCCACGCGGCCATTGCCCATGCCGACGATCCACGCACAGCCGGTATAGTCCGCGACGGTAGTAGCCGACCAGTAAGAATCAGACTCTACATAAAGAAACGGATGCCCCTGGGGAATGGCAGGATCACATCTTGAATAGTCAATAAGGCTTAACAGCTCCTTTCTGTTGGGAAGCCGCCAGTCGCCCGCGGCTGATCCGTCTGAAAGCCCGTATGACCCGCTCGAAAGATTGTTGCAAAAATTCAAGGCATTGTTCCAGGTCATATATCCTGCGCAAGTTGCATTCTTCAGCCAAATCAATCCTGTCAAGTTGTCAGTGACTGTTCCGTTGGCGTTATCAGTAAAACGTGGGTCCGGCCAGGCGACACCTTTTTCTAGATCTCCGTCATCACCTGCCGCATAACTGGTTTTTTGTCCGGTCTGCCATGCCTGTGCGGGTCCATTCTGTCCGCCGCGAACCGGCCACGCGTAGTAGGGGCTGAACGTCTTATTGTAGCGGTTCACGTCGCCATGGTTCATGTAGACGACCCACGCAATGCCGGTATTGCCTGCGTAGGTAGTAGCCGACCAGTAACCGGACGACTGCACATTTGTAAACCCCTGGCTGTTAAGCCAAGTGGCCGAGTTTGCACGTTCCGCATTGACCAGGCTTTCCAACTCAACAATGTTGGGAAGCCTCCAGTCACCTGCAACAGATCCGTCCGTGAGCCCGCATGTCCCGCTTGCCAAACTATTGCTGTATGTCACAGCAGCATCCCATGTCATCTTTCCTGCACAACCGGCGTTCTTCAGCCAGATAAGCCCCGTAAGGTGATCAGTGACCGTGCCGTCACCGTTATCCACAAACCTTGGCTCCGGCCAGTCAACCCCTGCCTGTATATCGCCGTCCTGTCCTGTACTTCCACAATCAATCACGTTGCCGCTTTCATCATAGCAGGTGGTCTGCCCTGTCTTGGGCAGAGAAACCTCGCCCGCAAACGCCAGAAAAGGCCATGTTACAGCCAGTAATACCGACATTAGTAAAATTTGTTTTGATTTTTTCATCTTTTGCACTTTGTTTTCCTCCTTGATTAAAGTGAGTTGTTCGATTAGCTACAACTGATTTAAACAGACCGTTTTATATCAAAAGGTTTTCACCGCTAAGGCGCAAAGTTCGCCAAGGTTATTCTTTTAAGTGGGTATGCACTTTACTCAACCGGCCACAAAATGTAGAATGTGGTCATGGAAGAGCCAAGGCACCCCGTTTCGAGCATTGATTATCCTGGAATATTCCAGGACTTTGATAAATGGTTTAGTAGCGAAAATGCTTGTCTTGAATATATCGCGAAACTCCGATGGCCTGAAGGTTTTGTTTGCCCCGGTTGTGGAGAAAAAACTGACAAACCGTCCTTGATGGGGCGTGGGCTTTACCTCTGTCGAAAATGTAAAAGGCAAGCATCCATTACTGCGGGAACTTTGTTTCATGGCAGTCACAAACCGCTTCGGACGTGGTTTCTTGCTATGTGGTTCGTGACGAGTCAAAAACATGGAGCCAGTGCTCTGGGATTGAAAAGGGTTATTGGTCTTGGCAGTTATAATACTGCATGGAATTGGCTGCATAAACTGCGCCGTGCAATGGTCCGCCCTGGACGGGATCAGTTGACCGAAGAGGTTGAAGTAGATGAAAAATACGTTGGGGGAATCGGAAAGAAGGTTCGCGGCCGAGGTGCCAAAAAAAAGGCGATCGTTGCAATAGCAGCGGAAGTGCGTGGTCGTGGTCCGGGTAGAATTCGCATGGCAAAGATTCCTGACTTGTCGGCACCAACCCTTCGGAGATTCGTCAGGGATAACGTGCAAAGAGGAACCGTGCTTAGAACTGATGCTTGGTCTGGGTATAACGGTATAGAGGCTATGGGCTACAACCATATTGTAACGAATATCTCGGATACCGGGGATCCTGCGCATGTTATTATGCCGCGTGTTCATCGTGTTGCATCCTTACTTGATCGATGGTGGCTTGGCATTCATCAAGGTGCGATCAGACCGTCGCATCTTGATTACTATCTTGATGAATTTACATTCAGGTTTAACAGGCGTACATCCAAGGCCCGTGGTCTGCTCTTCTATCGTCTGATGGAGCAGGCCATAGATTGTAATCCCGTGCCACGCAAAATGATCATAGGTGGCCAAACACAACATATGGTAGATGGTTGAGTAAACTGCATACCCACTTTCTTTTATTGTTTTCCTTTGGGGCAAAGGAAAACAATCGCAACAGGCCTTGCGGCATTAAAAACCGATACCAGTTTATCGTTCATCTCATTCACCTTCAAAAAAACCATTGCCCCGCCCGTCAGGGATTGGTGTTTTTCTGATCCTGAGTTTTTCTTCCAGGATCAAAAAAGACCAAACAAAAACACCTTTGTGTTCTTTGCGCTCTTTGCGGTTAAAAAAAATTGGGATTGATGTTGTAATATCCGTCTAACCGGTGTCGGCGAGGATTTGTTCCTTGGCGTGGGCTGGGTTAAAAACCCTGGAAGGATGAGGATGATAGATAGATAGATAGATAGATAGGGAATAATTTTGAATTGTGAATGTTTAATTTTGAATTATGGAAGGAAAGAAACAATCTTTGCGAATGCCTGGATTTACGTCTGTGGGCCATTTGAGTTGTCTCCAACTTTAATTAGCTGTTAGTCCCGCCAGGGCGGGATTAGCCTTTAGCTTAAGGATGTAAAAATATTATGCCAATTTATATCTTCTCTTATTTTCATCTTTTGATATTGTCAAAATTACTCCTTAATGGCCAATTGCTAACGGCTAATATCGAACAGCTTTTTTTAGCCTTATTGAACGCGAAGTTCACCGGGTGTCCGTTTTTTGGACGATCCGCTGGAACGACTTCGGCCTGTTGATTTCTCCGCCAAACTAACTAAACCACCCTCGACTATAAGTCGAGGGGTTTTATGAGGGGTCGATTTCAAATCGACTATCATCAGGAATCGGCTCCCCTTCTTGCTTTTGA
>LT984854.1:2420922-2422504 GCA_900258555.1 uncultured Desulfobacterium sp.
ACGGTTGAAGTAACAACAGTGAAGTCACCCCTATCCATTGCTTCAAAGAAGAGACGAACAGAATTAATATAAACTGAATTTTCTTCAATAAAATATGTGTAGAAACAGGGACGCTGTAAGGTTTTAAAGTTCTTTTAAGCCGCTTATACTCCATCGATTCTAAACCCTAAAACCTAACTACCATTCCTTCACGGCGTGACGATCGGGCGCAATCGTCACGAAATACGACATTAACGGCCTCGGGCGGCGCGTCCGGGAAACCGGCCCTGTTAGCCAAGTGCGGCCAGTCCTTTACGGTCAATAAGATCGAGAAGGCGTTGCGCGGGGCCACTTGGCTTCTTTTGTCCCTGCTCCCACTGTTGCACGGTCGTCTTGCCAATGCCAAGGATGGCCGCAAAAACGGCCTGGCTGACATGGTTAGCCGTCCTGATCCGCCGGATGTCCTCGGGTTTAAATGGGCGCTTGATCGGTAAACAAAGCGCGTCCATCTTGCGCATGGTGATTTCGTCCATGGCTCCGACCTTGAAAAGGTCATGCGCCATTTCATGTGCAATGTCTAAGAGTTCACTCATGATGCTGTACCTCCCCTATAGAGCCTTCCGCCAAAAGCCTGTTAATTTTCATGTCGTCTGCGGAAATAAAAGCCTCGGCGGCAAGGTTTAAAGCCTCCTCCTCTTTGTTGGAAATATTTGCCTTTACGTTTTTGGCAAAGGCATACAAAAAAATAATCCGCTCCGAGTTTGGCCTTTTATAGCCTACAATGGCACGATATCCGCCGCTCTTTCCTTCGCCTGTCCGTGCAATCCGCTTTTTGAACAGGCAGCCGCCAAGATTGGCTTCAACCTTTCCTGCAACAACCTCCGCCGCAACCTTAAGCAAAGTGGCGTCCGGGATATTTTCGCCACGCGCCCAACGACTGAACCATTTGTTTTTAAATACCCGCATGTAAAAGAATGTAACACATGGTGAGATACTTTGCAAGCTATAATCTTCATGTCACTGCAATTTTTTAAATCCACTTGTAACTTCTCAGGTAGTTAGACTGAAGGCCGAAGGTGGCAGTAAAGTGGAAATAGGGACCAGGCTCATAGTGACACTTCTGAAACGTGCGGAGTCGGGATGGGCAACAATTGCGACGGCCAGGTTGATGAAGGGTTCTGCCCAAATGTAACCAATCTATCCGCCAGGGCAAAATTAACCAAGGTCTCGCTTTTGTGGACCCATGTGGGTGCTGATTCCTATAATGTGTACCGTAAGACAAACGGCGGTGTGTATGAGTTGATTGCAAACACCACCTCAACCTATTCCACATATCTGGATGCGGGTGTCACTATCGGAACTACCTACTACTATATGGTAAAGAGTGTATGCCAGGGTGTTGAAGGCGGGGCGTCCAATGAGGTGACAATAACGCCTGCTGCAAGATAAGAAAGTGTTTTTGAACCGCGAAGGCGCGAAGCACGCAAAGGGTCTTTGGGTGGGTCTTTACTGATCCTGAAAGAAAGATCCAGGATCAGTAAAACCCCAGGCCCTCTGATAATCATAATGCATCAAGGGAAATTATTTGAATGGATGGAATCTC
>LT984854.1:2429199-2477186 GCA_900258555.1 uncultured Desulfobacterium sp.
GATATCTTTTTCGGCTTTGAGTTTCAGCTAATTTCTAATATTTTTTTAAAAGAACATTTGAAATTTGCATTCTAAAAACTTTATTACGACACAGTCTCCAGGTCCGGCATGACGGAAGACTTTGAACTCTCAAGCCCTTAAGTTACCAATAAAATCCAGATGTACCGGTTGACTCTTGAACCTTAAAAGGCTATTTTGGTTATTATTAGGTTCAATTAAGGGTCATCACAGTCACGACAGGCCTTCTGACATTTATGCCAACAGTTTTAAAAATTGGGTCATACCGATTTCATTTTTACTCTGATGAAGGGGGAGAACCGCCACACATTCATATAGCCACCCCTGAAGGAGAATGTAAATTCTGGCTTGACCCTGTACGACTGGCACGGAACAAGGGAGTTTCACCAAAGACAATCCGGGGTCTTGAAAAAATGGTTTTTGAAAATCTCATATTTCTAAAGGATAAATTTCATGAAATCCATAACCGTTGAAAACGAAGAAACCGAACCTGCTGCTATCAGGGCATGGACGGAACGGCGAACTATATTTATCGAACTTACTGACGGCCGGATTATCGGATTTCCCGCTGATCGCTTTAAGATTTTGTCTAAGGCAACCGACGAACAACTCAAAGAAGTTACTTTGCGTTTGAATGGATTTGCATTAAGATGGGAATCTCTCGATGAAGACATAACCGTGCCGGGCGTCATTGCAGGAAGGTTCCAATTGCCCTATTTAACTCAGATAGAAGCCTAAAGTCGAACGTCAAGAAAGTAATCGTTTTCGATTTTGGGGGGAAGTTGAAGAATTTGGCGGCAGGGTCTTGCGAGTGATAACACTTGATGATAAAAAAACCATACACAACGCCTCTTCTGACAGGAGGTTCGTACTATGAAATTGAACTATTACGCAGAGACTGATTCGCTATATATTGATTTATCATCGAAACCGAGCAAGGAAAGTGTTGAAATATCCGAAGGTGTTGTCCTGGATTATGATGCTGAGGGGAATATTACAGGAATTGATATTGATAATGCCAGACATAAAATTAATCTCAATGAAATTATCCTGAACAAGGTTCCATCACAAGTACAGACAATAACAGCATAATTGCAGTAAAATTCGGTTGTTAACCGTGCAGATGGTCATATTTTTTACTTCATCTTAGTAAATCTTCACCGCCCGTTCGTTTCACTCACTCAAGACGCCAAGAAAAAACAGAATCCCATGCTCATATATCAATCAAACCCATGCACAATTCATCCAGCAATTCTTTAGACGGCCTATCCCGGTAAATCCCCAACTCACGGCCTACACCTGGATCAACTCCACGCACAAACATATAAAACACCCCGCCAAAATGGCTTTCATATGAGTAGCCCGGCAACCGCATCTTGAGGTATTGATTGAGTGCTACAGTATAGATGTGATATTGTAGTATATATTGATCTTCCTTCATGACTGTAGCCAACGCATCATGGTTGTAGTCCTGGACCTTACCTCCAAGCATATTGCTCTTCCAGTCAACCAGGTAGAATCTGCCGCGGTATTGAAATACAAGGTCAATAAATCCCTTCATGAACCCGCTTACCGGCGCAAAATTAAGCCTCCCGATCTCTTTTGGAAAATCTTTCAGGTTTATCGGAAGACCCCGGGTTTCAAATATGGCCTTAAGCCTTGCCGGCGTAATCGCCTTAAGTGGAAAATAAAAGGCCAGTTCACTGAGCCTATCCCGGTTTGGAATTTCAGATAATGAGAAATATCCACCTTCATCACCTAATGGGGCTGATAATACATTGTTGATCATAGTTAAGATATCATCCATCCAAACGGTGTCAAAGCCGTATTCCGGAAGCTTCTCTTTCACCAAGGCCCCTGCCCGGGATTGGTCGGTAAAATCCAGGTGCTCAAAGACATCATGGATAAATCTGCCCGCCCTTGCGCCCCTTGGAAATGAAAATATACCGGAAGGCTCCCCCGGACGGCCCGGATCTTCATCTTCTTCCTGCTTATCTGTTTCAGGGACTCGATCATAGTCAGCCGCCTCAGCCCTTTGCGGCATGTTTGATATCAGAGATGAAAAGCTGGAGATCCGAAAACCGCGATCAATCTTTCCCTTAAATGACCTTAGTTCTAAGGTCTCAATCGGCAGTTCCGGCGCTGTATAACTGTAGCCGGTTTCATTTGGCATGCCGGTGACTATTATGCTCTCCCCTGCCCTTTCGCATATGGCCTTTAAATCCCTGTAGACGTCCCTGTCGCCGAGCGTGTTGAATTTCTCACCTACAGCCTTTACAACATCTTCGACGTGTTCGGGGAGATCTCTTGAATGGAACAGATAGGCAGGGCCTGAGGATTCCCCCTCGTTAATACGGCCCCATACAAGATAACACCTGTTCTTTGCCCTGGTGAGCGCCACATAAAGGAGCCTCATGTTCTCGGCAAGCAGCTCCTTTTCAGCCTCTATCCTGTTTCTCTCCATGTGGTCCGAGCCGAAGTCAAGTGTCAAACACCTGTCGCCTGCGTTGTCATGAAACAACAATGGGGCATTTTTATCCCTGTTTTTAGATCCGCCGAAGGAAAATGGGATAAATACAACAGGATACTGCAAACCCTTGCTCTTGTGGATGGTGACAATCTTCACCGCGTTTTCATCGCTTTCAAGACGAAGCTGGTAATCTTCACTTGTCTCCGTATCTCCGGCCCTTTTTTCAGACAGCCACTTGACAAGGCCTGCCATGCCAAGCCCCTTTTCTACAGAGGCATTGTGGAGCAACTCTGATAGATGCAGCAGATTCGTGGCCCGACGTTCTCCGTCAGGATATGATGAAAGACGCCCTATCAAGTCTTCCTCTGAGACCATGGATTTAAACATCCTCATAAAACCATGTTCATTCCATTGTCTGTGGTAATCCATAAAGCGGATGAGCCACCCTTCCCATCTTTCTTCGTCCCTTTCAAGCAGCTCCAGGTCCTCGCCCTTGACCCCGATGATATCAGTTGTAATACCGGCCCTAAGGACCCTTTCATCATTGGGCTTTAGGACAGCAGTCAAGAGTCTCTCCATTTGAAGGGCCTCACTGGATGTAAACACGCTCTCCGTGGTATACATCACCGCGGGGATATTAAGATCCAGCAGGGCCCGGCGTATTATCCCGGCCTCTGAATTGAACCTGACCAGGACTGCAATGTCGTTTTTTTGTAACGGCCTTTTGCCTATGAGGCAAAGGGAGCGCTCGCCCTGGCCTACTAATTGTGAGATTCGGGCGGCCACGGCCCTGGATATCATCTCCCGTGCAATGGATTTACTCAGTGCCCTGTCAGAGCCGGTGATGTCGCCTGCGTCCACAAACCACAGATTAAGCGCCGCTTCCGGCCTGCCATCGTTGATCAACAGTTCAAAGTCCGTCTTGTCTACTGGCGCCTTTGCCCTCTCAAAGCGGATATCATCAAAGATAAAAGGCCGATCAATACCGTCAAAGAGGCAATTTACCGCATCAATAAGCCCGGGCTCAGAACGCCAGTTTTCCCTGAGCGTATACCGTGTGTGGACGTCTCTGGCCGCATCCATGTATGCGAATATGTCAGCCCCCCTGAAGCCGTATATGGCCTGCTTCGGGTCTCCTATAAGAAAGAGGATGCCGCCCTGACCGAAGATCTGTCTAAAGATTGCATATTGTAATGGATCTGTATCCTGGAATTCATCTATAAGGCCCGCCTTGAACTTTTCTCTGATATTTCGAGTAAGGGCCTTTCCCTTATCTCCCGCAAGGGCTGCGTAGAGGTTGGCCAGAAGATCATCAAAAAACTGGATGTTTTTTCTTTGTTTTCTCTTTCCAAGTTCATCCTGTAGATAATGAAACAGCCCTGTCTTAAGGGACAGTATACGTCTGTCATAGGCCATTTTAAGGGCCTCGCACCTTTCCAGCATGGTTTCGCAAAGGTCAAAGAAGGGGTGGACCGGGGGTAAAACACCTTTCTTGGTGCCGGCAGCAAGCTCTTTTGAAGAAAACTTCTTAAAACCATCAAAAAGTCCAAGGTCCATGCCGTCCGAGGATGCAAAGCCGTCCATTGCCCCGATCCAGACAGGGATCCTGGCCTTTGGATAATGGGTGAGTTTCAGTCCTTCACTGTTTAACAGGATTGCCTCTATCTCGGCCCTTACAAACGGCCACGTCCTTGATATTTCATTAAATGCCTCTTTAAAATTTCTTTCTTCCTGGGACATATCCGGCGGATCAAAGGCAGGGATAACCTTAAGGCCCGGGCTTGAGACACGGCTGCCGAAAAGGGCCATAAGTCCTTCCGGTTTAACCTTGTTCATAATCAGGTAATTTACAAAGAGTGTTGAGGCCTTATATATGTTATTTCGCCAGAAGTCCAAGACGATCTGCCTTGTGACTTCCACCTGATCTGCGATCAATTCCGTATCAAACAGTCCCCCGCTTTCAAATGCGTTTTCGTGGAGCATCCTCCTGCAAAAACCGTGTATGGTATAAATCGCAGCCTCGTCAAATGAGCGGATCGCCTCCATGACGCGGCCAAGGGCCATCTGCCTGTCGGTAATCTTTGCAACGAGACTGTTTAAGAATTCATCCCGCGACATTCCAGTAAAAAACGCATCCGAGGCCTCTCTTAGCTTTGCGCGGATCCTCTCCTTCAACTCTCTGGTTGCCGCCTCAGTAAATGTGACAACCAGTATCTGATCTACCGAAAGATTCTTCTCAACGATAAGTCTGAGGAAAAGCCCTGATATACAGTATGTCTTTCCCGTGCCGGCGCTAGCCTCAATCAGGCTTGCGGCATTAAGCGGGCTGTTTAACAGATCAAAATCTTTTATAGTACCGTGATCCATTCGGGCATCTAAACCTTTTTCTGATAATCCAACATTGGTCCATAGACCTCTATGGCCATATCCTCAAAATCCTGATCAATGGGATCAGTGTCTGCAAAACAAAATGCAAGATAGTTATCATCCTTTTCCCCTGTCATAAAATCATTGCCCATCCATGTCTGTCTTGCATTTGATAAGGCGATCTCTTCGTGTTTTTGTTTCTCAAGTAGGGCCTCTGCATATTGCCATGATGATATCGGAAAAAAATGAATGGGTTTTACAAGTCCCTGCCAGTATATTTCAAGCAGGCCCGTTAGAAACTCAAGGCCGTTATCTACAGGCAAATACTCCCATGCAGACCATCTTCCATCAAGGCCTGCAACCATGCTTGTCCTGGGATAGCCTGGGGGATTGATGGCGTTTAATATCAGATGGTTGATCCATGTCCTTATCCTGTCCTTTGGCTTTACACCTGCTTGGCGATATCGCAAAAGCCTTTCAGGATATATGCCTGATACAACACCTGTCAGATGAAAGCCTGCAATATCAATATCCACATCGAGGGCGGCAAGTGTGCCTTCCCGGATATACGGCCTCATTTTATCTGAAAAGTCATCTACACTTCTTTTTAATCTGTCATAAGCGCATCTCCCGACAGCGCCGTGAGGAAGAATGCCCTGGGCCTTTACCGCATCAAAGTGTGACTCAGGCACTCCACCCGCAAGGCTCTTTTCCACTATATGGCCGGCAAGTATATATTGCTCCAGACTTCCTAACTCCAGGGGTTCAATATCCTCAAGCCTGGATGAGTCTTCATCCAGATAAAGGCCAAGGCGTCTGTTAAGAAGGAATCTGGCAGGATTAATAAAAAAGCCGCACAGATCCTCTACAGTCAACTCTTTCCATTCCTCGCCAGGTTGAGACAGACCTTTTGAAATAAACGGGGGAGGCGTGTCACGGGGCTCAAGAAGACGTCTTGCCCCATAAAAATTTTCCTTGGAAAAACTAAAGAGCCTTCCCCCCTTTTTGAAATACTCAGGGCTGAAGGGTTGAAGCCTGTGTGTGGTATGTATATGATCGCGGATATTACCTTGCAGCATAAAGCCGTGGCCGATGTAATCCATCAGCTCGGTTACAAGTACTGATGGCAAAAGGGTCTTGTTATCCCTGATGTCCTGTCCAACATAGCTGACATGCAAAGTCTTTCTTGCAGATACAATCGCCTCGAGAAACAGGTATCGGTCATCATTTTTCTTAGACCTGTCGCCCTTTTTTGGATGCCTTGCCATCAGATCGAAGCCTAGCGGCCGCGACTGTCCGGGGTATGCGTCATGGTCCATACCGATCAGACATATGATCTTAAAGGGTATGCTTCGCATGGGGAGCATTGCGCAGAACGTCACACCTCCGGAGATAAAGCCAAGTCCGAAGCCTTCCATTGAAAAACAATGTGTAAGATGACTTTTTATGACATTAACATCCACTTTGCTTTTAAAGCCTGCGAGTGTCTCTTTTTCAGCAAGTTCTTTAAGGGTTTTTCTAATCAATTGTATCTCGTTTTCCGTGTCATCATCGGCAAGAAAAAATCTATCGAGCATGTCAGTCAGGGTGTCCGACCACTCGGAAAGTGTCCTGGACAGGATAATGGAGCGCACAAAAAGGGATAAGCCATCGGCAAAATCCATAAACTTCCCCAGGGCCGCAGTATCTCCACCCTCCATGTTGTCATAGGGATATACACCCGCAAAGGTTTTATCATCCTTGGCCATCATGGCATAACCCAAGAGGAGCCTTTCAAGGCCCGCCTTCCACGTGTTTTCGGGCAGATCAGGCAGGCCCATAAGGCCCCTGTCCTCTGCATCAATACCCCATCTGATAAGGGTGTCCTCCACCCATTTTCGGACCAGGTCGAGTTCTGGTTCGGAGAAACCAAATCTCTTATGGACCGCCTCTGCCTCAAGCACGGCCATGACCTCCGGCGCAGAAAACCTGCCATCCGCAAGTGCCAATATTCCAAGAAATATCTCAATAATTCTGCCTTCCCTCTTTACGCTCTGATCTGCAACACTGAAGGGAATCCTTGTTGCGTCGTCCGCCGGACCGTCGAACACCGCCTTGATATAAGGTGCATAGACCTCAATATCGGGCGTCATCACCAGGATGTCCCTGGGCTTAAGCTCCTGATCCTTTTCCAATATATCAAGGAGCATATCGTGCAAAACCTCCACCTCCCTCATGGGGCTGTGACACGAATGGACCTGGATGGATTTATCCTTTGAGCTGATCAAGGTCTTAGTCCCTATTGTCTTACCAGGTTCCCTCAGGTTCAGGATATCGGATTGAATGGATGCAAGAAGGCTTGTCTCTTCCTGCTGATCGAATGACTGAATATCCTCGCAATCGAATTCATTGATTATGTCAAAGAAATCCCGGCCCAGTCTTCCCATGGAAACCAGCAGACTGTTACCCTTCTCCATGTGCAGGTCTTCATGGGTGATGTTCCGTCCCTGGCCCCTGTCAGATATCCTTTTCATCTCCCGGTCGGAAAAGATATCTCCCCAGTATTCCATACAAGGATTCATCAGAAAAAGGTTCACTTGGGAAAACCTGGATATGGCGGCAAACACCTGGAGGTGAAATACCGGCAGGGTTGATATACCGAAGACCGATATCCGTTCAGGAAGGGTCCTCAGCTCAAAGGAAGGACCTGAGAGGACTTCGATAAGGGCCTTACCCAGGGCCGCACGGTGTTTTTCATTACTGCCCCTGATAAGCTCACGCCACAACACGGCCTGCCAGTGATGTTCCATGCCCTTTTCCCACCCGAGCACCATTTCAGGACGAAACAATAGATACTGGTCAAACAGATCTGCTACGCGAGATGATAGCTGAAAGAGCTTCATCCCTTCATGTTCTTTTCCAAGATAGCCCTTAAGCGGCTCAAACCCTGGCCTCTGTAATAATGATGGAAGGATGCCCATAATCCTCCACATCATCATCTTTGGCTCAAAGCCGGACTGCTCGGGACTTGTGGAAAACACCTGCTGGGCGATCTGATTAATAAATGCATTCGGAAAAGGAAATCTGATATTGGCGCACACGCCGTGACGAAGGGCCATCTCCATAGATAGCCAGCGCTCCATTCCCCTGCTCTGCACAACAATGATCTCCGCATCAAAGACAGATGAAAGGGGAGAGCTGATCACCCCTGCCAGTTGATCGGCCAGGATTTCCAGACGGTTGCTGGTAAAGAGTCTTAAGTTTAGATCCGACATCTTATCAATTTATCAAATGGCCGTTAGGAGGTGGGGACTACAGGATAGAAAACACCCTTGCCTGAGGATTATAGACTTTAAAGACTATCTCGCCGCTGGTCAAGTCAAGAAATATCCCTCTGTATTGAGCTTAATTGACCACATACATAGAGGCATCGGAAGACGGTTCAGGATGAAGAAAAATCTCTAATGATCTAAGTTTTTCTATTTATAAATTGAAGTTTTTCTATCTCACAATTTCCGGGCCGAGGCTTTTTGAACCAAACCCTTCGGAATCGTTCAAATTATCAGGTAATAATTAAGGACAGCAGGCATGGCATATTTTATGCTGGGTTGCAGTCAGATTATTGTCCATGGAGTCAAATGGGTTTGACCACAGGTTTCCTTATGAATTATAAGGTCTCTTACTGCGCGACCCTGACTTTTTTGCAGAAAAGGAGAAATTATGAGAAAAATTAGTCTGTTGCTGAGTATCACTGCGCTTTTTACACTAGTCTTTTTGGCTGATTTTACCTGGTCCGCGGAATCAAAGCCCATGCCAAAGCGTACCTTAAAAAACAATATGTCAGAGGTCTATAACATATTGCCGGATCCTGCAACTTGCTTTTCCGAGATATTTACAAAGGGAATGTATTACGGAAGGCTGAGATTGAATTATTTCTATTATGATAATTACGCCTCTTCCCTGCATGACCCTACCGGCTTTGCTGTTGGAGGCAGCCTTATTTACAAGACAGCGCCCCTTCATGGCCTGAGCGCAACCGCCGGATTTTATACAGCCCAGAATCTCGGGCTGCTTGATAAAGAAGATGCCCTGTTCGGCAAGACCGGAAAAGACACCTTTTCACGTTATGACAGACTTAAGGATGGAGACTGGGGCATGAATGTCCTTGCCCAGGCATACGCCCAATACAGCATTTTTAAGACAGACCTCAAGGTGGGTAGACAAATTTATGAAAGCTTCTTGACCACATCAAACGATACTAAATTCATACCTGTAACATTTGAGGGCTATACCATTTATTCGGAATACGTCCCGGCAACCACCCTGAGCCTTGCATGGTTGACGGCGATGAAACTAAGGGATCACACCACCTTTCATGATGTCATCACCTATGATGACCGCCAGGACGAAGTATATAACTATAAAGGCAATAATGTATATCTCAGGGCGTTTAACGATATGGACGACGGCTCTGCCCACAAGGGTCTATCATACCTTAAGCTCAAGGCCGCCGGAGAGGATGTGGAAAATGACCTTGTGATTGCAGGAGTGAGCAACAAGTCTATAAAAAATCTGACGTTTGATGTGTGGTACACAGGAGTGCCGGATCTGTTCTATTCCCTGATGGCGGAGCCCAATTATGACATAGCATTGCCGGATGGCTGGATTTTAACCCCGGGTTTCAGATACATGCAGCAGTTTGATAATGGCGCTGGGGAGATTGGAGGTGCGGCCCTTAACGGAAAACTTGTCACAGGCTTTGATCCAGTAACAGGCAGGCCGGTAGTTCCATCAGGGCATTACAGGGGATACAGGGACGCAGACAATGTTGACTCAAAGATGTATGCAGCAAGACTTGTACTCAAAAAAGGCGCAGGCAATGTAATGGTAGGCTATTCCAAGATCGCAGACGAGGCGGACCTGATCACCCCGTGGAGGGGTTTTCCCACGGGCGGATACACACGGACAATGGGGGAGTCCAACTGGCAGGCTGACTGTGCGTCGTGGATGTTCCTGGCCTTCTATGATTTTGACAAGGCAGGGATGATAAAAGGGTTCAGGGCGAGCATTGACTTTGTTACGAGTGACGAAGATGATTTAAAGGAACACCTTAACGGCGACAGTCTGGGCACAGACCGATATGTTGTTCATTCAGATCTATGGTATAGATTTCAGTCTCTTCCGGATCTGGAGGCGAGGGTGCGTTTTAAATGGCTTGATGGAGACGATAGGACAAACGCCGCAACCTATAATAAATTCGGATCAAGCGTAGATCCTTCTTACAGCGATATCAGATTTGAACTGAACTATCTGTTCTAGCATAAGAAAAGTGATTAACTGTCGGATATCTGCTATCAGCTCAATGAAGATAAGATATTGCTCAAGGGCCGCGGGCGCTACAAACCGCCTGCTGCAAGGAAAAAACTAATGAGCATGCCTAAGCGTATAGTAAATCCTGTAGCAGGCGGTAAAATGGGTAAAGACAGCCAGTATCCAGAGCGCAGCGTTGAAGGAGTTTAATATCGAGCCCGCGGCCAAAATAATTATGCGCTCAGGTCTTTCAAGCAGTCCCACATCGCATTTGGGTATCACCAACTCCGCCCTTGCCCGGACATAGCTGACCATGAACGACCCACATATTATGGCAAGGGTGATGATGACCCCGCTAAAATTATTGGCCCTTGCAAAAAAGGCCAATACGCCGCCAAATATGAGAAAGTCAGAATAGCGATCAACAACGGAATCAACAAATCCACCGCTCTTGGACTGACTATTCCCGGCCCGCGCCACAGCGCCGTCCAGCATATCAAGCATCCCGGCAAACAAGATGATTACCCCGGCGGTTTTCAATAATCCAAGGTAATAGAGGTATGCTCCAATTCCGTTTATGATCAGGCCGGTAACCGTAAGGGAATTTGGGGTAATGCCGCGACGGTGTAATGCAGAGGCGGGGCCGGACAAAATTTTTTCAACATAATTGCCGACTATTTTTCTCAACATGGAATTCTAAAAGGCCGGAAACCCTCTCCGACTTCTTCAACCCATTTAACTTTTTCAACTATTTCAACTTATTCAACCATTTTAACTCTTTTATCTGTCTTAACTCTTCTTTCAACTCCTACCCTATCTCTCAATAACACCTCTGATGAACTGATTGACCAGATCCCTTGCCTCGCTGTCGCTGTATTGAATCGGCGGATGCTTCATGCCGAAGGCGGACATGCTGGTCAATGGTCCGCCGGTATTCCTGTCACGCGCAAGCCGACAGCAACGGATGGCATCAATGGTGACACCGGCCGAATTCGGGGAGTCCTGGACAGAAAGCCGCAATTCAAGATCCATGGGAACACCTCCGAACATCCGTCCCTCCATGCGGATAAAACATACCTTATTGTCCTTCTGCCAGGGGACATAATCAGAAGGACCGATATGTATATTTTCACTATCCATAGGCTGATCCAACTGTGATTGAACCGCCTCTGTCTTGGAGATCTTCTTGGATTCAAGGCGATTCCTGTCCAGCATGTTTAGAAAATCGGTGTTTCCCCCTGTATTTAATTGATAGGTCCTGTCAAGTTTTATACCGCGATCATTAAAGAGTTTTGTCAGCGTCCTGTGGATTATCGTAGCGCCTATCTGGGATTTGACATCGTCGCCAACACACGGGATTCCCTTTTTTTCAAAGCGACGCGCCCACTCAGGGTCTGATACGATAAAAACAGGAATGCAGTTTATCAGACTGACTCCTGCTGACAAGCAGCATTCGGCATAGAACCGGGCGGCCTGCTCAGAGCCCACAGGCAGATAATTCAAGAGGATCTCGGCCTCGCTTTTAATCAGTTCGCTTACAACATCAACAGGGGACTCGTCAGACGGCAAAAATGTACGATGCTCGGGCTGTTGCCTCATATGAGCTGAAACTCCGTCAAGGACCGGCCCCATCTTTACTATAACGTTTTTTTTACCGATTGATTTCTGTATGGGATAGACACAATTGGGAGGAGCGGCAATGGCCTGATCAATGGTTTGTCCAACCTTCCTCTTGTCAATATCAAATGCCGCCACCAGTTCAATGTCTCTGGGCGTATAACCGCCAAGATCATAATGAAGTAATCCCAAATGATTGTCCCTCAAGGCATCCTGACGGTAATAGGCAATCCCCTGGAGCAGAGAGGCAGCGCAATTACCGACACCGACAACAGCTATTTTTATTTGCCTGCCCTGTTCCATATCATTCTCTTTAACTTGTGGAATTAGAAGTGGTTAAGTATGATACAAGATATAAAAAGTTTTTTCACAAATCAAGATACAAAAACCATTGCATAAGGCTGCCAACAGACTGCCTGGAACGACGGCAGGGCGATAGCCTTGCCTGATGCTGGAAATGTGATTGATCCACACGAATATCAAAATTCTCATCTCTGTTCTCTTTATAAATTTATGCCCTTGTATTACCTTGACTTCCTGATGCCTGTGATTAATTTCAATTGAGTTTTTTTAGCCCATTTATGTCTAAGGCCCAAAGGGCCGGCAGGGAAAAGGGTTGCGAGGGTTATATGGCCGGAAAGGACTACTATAAAATCTTAGGTGTTTCAAAATCCGCCTCTCAGGAAGAAATCAAAAAGGCCTACCGTAAAATGGCCATGAAATATCATCCGGATCAAAATAAAGGAGACAAGGCAGCCGAAGAAAGGTTCAAGGAGATAAACGAGGCCTATGCTGTCCTTAGTAACCCGGAAAAAAAGAAAAACTATGATATGTTTGGCGCTGAAGGGTTCCAGAACAGATACTCCCAGGAAGATATCTTTAAGGGGTTTGACTTTGCGAGCATCCTTAGAGAATTCGGCTTTGGAGGTGGAGCGGCAAGAGGGGGAAGTCCTTTCAGCCAGTTCTTTGGTGGAATGGGGGGCTCGGGACAACAACATTATTACAGTAATGGTGCTCCATTCGGCTCTTTCTCCGGCAGCAGCAGAGGACATGGACACGCACAGGATATTAAAGGGTCAGATCTGGTTTACGATCTCAATCTGACACTTGAGGAAGTCGCACAGACCACTGAAAAGGTGATATCCTATCAGGTCAATGGCCACCAGGAGATGGTCTCTCTCAAGGTGCCAGCAGGCATTGTTGACGGCCAGAAACTCAGGCTTAAGGGCAAGGGCAGTCCCAGCCCTTATGGTGGGTCGCCCGGGGACCTGTACATTAAGATCAATATCAAAGAACATCCCTTGTTCAGAAGGGAAGAAGACGATCTTTATTCTAAACACGAAATCAAGTTTTCAGAGGCGGTGTTAGGCACTGAAATAGAGATCCCCACAATTGATCAGAAAAGGCTTAAACTCAAGATACCGCCAGGGACACAAAATAATGCAAAGTTCAGGCTCAAGTCTTACGGCCTTCCAAGCGCTAAGGGCAATGGCAAGGGAGATGCATATGCAGAGATCAGCATCGAAGTCCCAAGGCAATTGAACAAGAAACAGAAAGCCCTTATTAAGTCCTTGGCAGAGGCAGGGTTGTAGGAGATACAGCAACAAGATTATGAAGGCCTTATGCGTCTTTTCAGGCGGCCTGGACAGCATGCTTGCCGCAGATCTGATAAGGGCCCAGGGCATAGATGTCCTGGCCCTTTTTTTTGAGACCCCGTTTTTTACCGCACAAAGGGCAGTCAAATCCGCCGGCTCAATCGATATTCCACTGAAGGTCGTAGACATCACAAAACGACATCTAAAAGTCGTAAGAAACCCCATTCATGGTTACGGCGGTAACATGAATCCGTGCATTGACTGCCATGCCTTGATGTTCAGAATCGCAGGTGAGATGCTCGATCAGGAGCGCGCAGATTTTATTATAACAGGAGAGGTCCTTGGCCAAAGGCCCATGTCTCAGAACAAACAGTCTCTTAGAATGGTGGCCTCTGAAAGCGGATATGCGAATCTGCTCTTAAGACCTTTATCGGCAAAACTTCTCCCTTTGACCCTGCCGGAGGAAAAGGGCTGGGTGAACAGGGACCTTTTGATGGATTTCCAGGGCAGGACAAGAAAGCCCCAAATGGAGATGGCGGCTCTCCGGAACTTCAATGACTACCCATCGCCTGCAGGCGGATGCCTCTTGACCGAAAAGGTCTTCTCCCGACGACTTAAGGATCTCTTTACCCAAGGCGAGGAAACTGAAATCAGAGAAATTGAGATCTTAAAACTGGGAAGGCACTTCAGACTCGCCCCTGTTGAAAAGATCGTGGTGGGAAGGAACAAAACAGAAAATGAGGCCATACTTGCCTTATCAAAGGACACGGACTACATATTGACCTCGGCAAATGGGCCGGGGCCGGTGGTCCTTGCCCTGGGGGATTTTACAGATTCTTCCCTGGCGCTTGCCGCTTCCATTACCGCATCTTACAGCGACGCAAAAGAAGGGACACAGACTCCGGTAAAGATAAAGAGAGGCGAAGAACAAAGGCTGATTATGGCAACTGCCATGAAAAAAACGGAATTTGTATGTTATATGCTTTAAGGAGAAGACCTATGGAACAAATAAAGTCGCGGTATAAGGTTGAGCCCAGATACATCACTGTCAAGACAACTGATGGAGATACCATTTCGGGTTATGTAAACATCGGCATAAAGGAAAGGGTGTCAGACTTGTTTACAAAGGCGGCAACTCAATTTATTGTCTTGTATGACGCTGAACACAAGGGTGCATCAGCCAAGGTACTTTTTATCAACAAAAACCACATCATATGGGCTGAGCCGGAAGACAACTAATTTTGAATTTTAAATGTTTAATTTTGAACTAAACCACCCTCGACTATAAGTCGAGGGGTTTTATGAGGGGTCGATTTCAAATCGACTATCATCAGGAATCGGCTCCCCTTCTTGCTTTTGAAAATATTGCTGGATCATTTCGTCCGTGCAAAACATCACGAGTCCGTATCGCCACCGCACCAGCCATTCCGCGCTTCAGATATTTGTGAAGCCAGATTTGGTGGACTTTGAGGTCTGTTTTGGTATGGGCACCCAGTTGATAACGTCGCATAGCGACATGTATTAACTTTTCTTCGCCTAAAGGCGAGGGATTTCAACCATCCCTGAAAGGGACATTAAAAATTCAAAATTGGAATTTTCGGACAGCCTCCTACGCCACCTTTTCCAGTCTGACCGCGCAGACCTTGAGTTCCGGGATCTTGCAGACAGGATCTAGCACGGTATTGGTCAGGACGTTGGCGCTGCTTTCGGCAAAATGGAAGGGCATAAACACGACACCTTTGGTCACCCTGTCCGTCACCATGGTCTTTGCCGTCATCAGTCCGCGCCTGGAAGAGATGTTTACCGCATCACCATGTCTGAGACCGAGACCTTCCGCATCACCAGGATTTACCTCCAGGAACCCTTCATGTATCTCGGAATCCAGTGTGGGGCAGTTTCTGGTCATGGTCCCGGTATGGTAGTGGGCGAACACCCGGCCTGTAGTAAACCAGAATGGAAATTCCTCATCCACTACCTCGGCAGGGGGCTTAAACTCTACAGCATAAAAAAGTCCCTTGCCGCGAACAAATTTGTCCTTGTGCAGAAACTTGGTGCCCGGGTGGTCGGTTGTGGGGCAGGGCCACAGCAAACCCTCTCCGTCAAGCCTCTGGTAGGTGATACCCCCATAGGAAGGAGTAACAGAGGAAATCTCCTTCATGATCTCCTCAGGGGTTCCATATTCCATAGGGTAACCAAAGCGGTTTGAGATCTCCTTGATAATCTCCCAGTCTGCCTTAGCGTTACCCACCGGATCAATGGCCTTTCTTACACGCATAACACGCCTTTCCGTGTTTGAAAATGTGCCGTCCTTCTCGGCGAAGGTTGCCCCTGGCAGTACAACATGGGCCAATCTGGCGGTTTCGGTCAAAAAGATGTCCTGCACCACCAGGAGTTCAGCACTCTTAAGGGCCTTCTCCACATGGGCCGTGTCAGGGTCGCTCACCATGGGGTTCTCACCCAGGATGTAGAGGGCCTTAAGTGGTCCGTGTGAAAGTCCTGACATCATTTCTGACACTGTAAGCCCCACCTTGTCGGAAAGTGCTGCGTTCCAGGCAGACTCAAATTTCTTTTTATTATCGGGGTCTGTTACGGCCTGGTAGGCAGGGTATACATTGGGGAGTCCGCCCATGTCACATGCGCCCTGGACATTGTTCTGACCACGAAGGGGGTTGACCCCTGTGGATTCCCTGCCGATGTGACCTGTGATCATGGAAAGGTTGGCAAGAGTCCTTACATTATCTACACCGGTTGTGTGCTGGGTTATCCCCATGCAATAGACAATGGAGCCTGCCTTTGCCTTTGCATAGTATTCGGCCATCCTGATGATGTCATCTGCCGCAACGCCGGTAATCTCAGCAGCCTTTTCGGGGGTGTAGGCATCTAATATCTTTTTGAGATCTTCAAAGCCTTCTGTCCTCTCATCAATAAAGGCCTGGTTGTGCCAGCCTTCTTTGATGATCACATGCATCATGGCATTTATAAGAGCTACATCAGTGCCCAGGTTATGACGCACGTGTAAATCCGCCATCAGAGCGAGCTGAATCCTCCTGGGGTCGGCTACGATCAGCCGCGCCCCTTTTTGCTTGGCCCGGAAGATACGCATTGCAATCAGAGGATGGGATGATGTGGTGTTTGAGCCTATAACTAATATACAATCTGCGTTTTCCAGTTCGGCGATGGAGTTTGTCATGGCTCCGCTGCCAAACGATGCGGCAAGACCTGCCACTGTTGCAGAGTGTCAGAGCCGCGCACAGTGATCTACATTGTTTGTGCCGATGGCCGCGCGGCAGAATTTCTGCAACAGATAATTTTCTTCATTGGTGACCCTGGCGGATGTCAAAAACCCTATGCTGTCGGCCCCGTGGGTATCCTTTATCTCCCTGAGCCTTTTGGCGGTAAAATCCAGGGCCTCGTCCCATGAGACCTCTTTAAGTTCACCGTCCTTTCGCAACAACGGCTGTGTGAGTCTCTTTTCACTCTGGATAAATTCATGCACGTTCCAGCCCTTAATACAGAGTTTACCCTCGTTTGTCGGACTGGTCTTACAGGGTATGGTGCCTATAACCTTACCATCAAGCACCTCCAGATAAAAATTACACCCGCAGCCGCAGTGTGTGCAGGTGGTAAGAACTGTCCTGTAGTCCATAGCTAATCCTCTCTTGCCCTTTTATTCAGGCAGGCCGCCCAAAAAATTCAGAGGCGATTTCTGGCCTGCGTCGTATCCGGCCCTGAAATTATACTGTTTGTAAATGATATCGGCCACCTTCTTATACAGGGTCCTCAATGGGATATCAGCAGGACATGCCTCACTGCAAAGGCCGCAGTCAATACATCTGCCGGCCATATGGACCGCCCGTGTCAGATGAAAAGTTGGAATTTCAGGGGGGATCTCACCCTTTCTGATCAGCTCATCATTTTCAAGGCTGCATTCATTACAAAAGCACATGGGGCAAATATTCCTGCAGCCATAGCATTTGATGCACTTGGAAAATTCGTTCAGCCAGAGATCAAAGCGCTCTTTGACCTTAAGACTGTCAATCCTGGCAACAGTTTCAGCCGTTACCCCCTCGCATTTTTCGCCATCCACAAAGCTTTCAGGATAAGGCTTGAGGCATTCACAGGCGATGGCCAGTTCCTGGGGGCATGCAATGCCCACCATCTCTATCTTGTTTGGGTTGATCTGGTTCCAGGAGGCAAGGGCCGCAAGGCCCCTTTCATCACACCCGCGGACCAGTATCCCGAATGTGTCATCAGGATAGGCACGGACAAGATTGATCAGTTGCCTGTTTAATGGGTACCTGCTGTCTCCAGGGGCCGACTTATCCCCGACCACAAGGTTATCAAGCTCATCTTCAGTAACAAAGAGATGGGGTGCTATATTGCCGTCCCTGCTGCAAAGGCCCAGGAAACCCTTGATCTTTCCGGATGACAAAAGTTCTTTGACTTTATCTTTTACTTTATCTGACATATTAACCGTCTCGAAATATTTTTGTCATGCCGGACTTGATCCGGCATCCAGAAGACCCTGGATTCCGGCCTCCGCCGGAATGACGGAGTACATACAATTATGCGACTGTTAACAATAATATCCTATCATCATTAATCTAACAGCTAATCGCTAACAGCTAATTGCTATTAAGCAGCCTTCTTTCCTTTGTTTACATCCTTTAAAGGCGACGGACCCAATGCCCGCAGATTTTCAACAAATTTTCTCATCTCTTCGGCGAACTCAGGCCCTTCTGCAGATGATATCCACTTTGAATGCAGCCGCTCTTCTTCAATTCCGCTGAAGGAGAGCAATTGTTTCATGAACTTTATCCGCTTATTTGTTGCGTAATTACCATACAGGTAATGACATTCTCCAAGGTGTCAGCCGCCGACAAACACACCGTCCACCCCCTGGTGAAAGGCGAGCAGTATGTGGTGAGGCGACACACTGGCAGAGCACATCACCCTGACAGTCCTGATGTTTGCAGGATATTGCAACCGACTGACCCCAGCCAGGTCAGCAGCAGCGTATGCTCACCAGGTGCAGAGAAAACACAAAACCTTGGGTTCAAAATTGGTATCGGCCATAACTTTTCCTTTTTTATTATACCGCCCTAATCTGTCTTAATAACTGTTGCGGCTTAAAGCCCTTTAACTGAGCACTGTGCGACGGACAGGTGGAGGCGCAGCAACCGCATCCCTTGCAAAGGATCGTATTGACCTCGCAGGCATTAAGCTCGGGATTATAGGTGATAGCCTCATATGGGCACATCTGCTGACAGCCCAGGCAGCCTACACAGGTCTCAGGGTTTATTTCTGCGACAATCGCGCTTGTGACGAGTTTGTCCTTAAACAGGATGGTGGCGACCCTTGAGGCCACTCCAAGGCCCTGGCTCCTTGCCTCCTCTACAGTTGCAGGGTATCGCGCGGAGCCCGCCACAAAGATCCCGTCTGTTGCAAAGTCCAAAGGCCTCAGCTTGGCATGGGCCTCCATGAAGAAATTATTCTGATCAATGGCAACCCTCATCATCTGGGAAAGATTGGGCGCATCCTCGCGCGGGACCATCGGAGTTGATAAGACTACAAGGTCATAACTGATGTCACGCGGTTTTCCCAACAGGGGCTGGAAAAAACGGACATTGCCGTCTTTTACTTCAGGCGGCTGATCAGGATCGTATATGTCGAATCTGACCCCCATTCCACGGGCGTCCCACAGCATCTGCTCCTTTTCCGTACCGTACATCTGCATGTCTCTATACAGGACATGGACATTGGCCCCTGGGTTTTGCTTCTTGATGATCATGGCGTTTTTGACTGCAATCATGCAGCAGATCCTGGAGCAGTATTGCCTCTCTTTGCACCTTGCACCGGCGCACTGGATCATCACTATATCTTTGGCGTCAAAGGACTTGTTCTTCAGCATCTGTTCTAGTTCAATCTGGGTGATGACGTTAGTGCCATTGTAGCCAAAAAGCCCTTCAGGCCTAAGCGGCAGTGCGCCTGTGGCCACAACAATGCAGCCGACCTTTTCTTTTATAGGCTCTTCTCTTCCCTCCTGATGGATGGTAACATCATAATTTCCTATATAGCCTGCAATGTCCTGCATTTTTGAATCAGTGTGGATGGTTACATTGGGACACGCCTTGAGCGCCCCGATTAATCCTGAAATACGTTCAGATGCCTTATCGCCTTCCGGCCCCAGTGTATCAATCTGACGTAGAAGCCCACCCAATTCAGATTTCTGCTCGATCAATATTACCTCAATACCCATGCCTGCCAATCCTTCGGCAGCGGAGAGCCCTGCAACACCGCCTCCGATCACCAGGGTCCTTGCGACCAGCGATGCCTCTATATCCTTTTGCGGTTCAAGAAAGGCCGCCTTGGCCGCGGCCATCCTGACCAAATCCTTGGCCTTTTCAGTTCCGCCCTCTCTTTGCTGCATATGGACCCAGGAGCATTGGTCTCGGATATTGGCCATTTCAAACAAATAGGGATTCATTCCCGCCTGGGAACATGAACTCTGGAACAGGGGCTGATGCGTCCTGGGTGAGCAGGAGGCCACCACAACACGATTAAGGTTATGTTGTTTAATACCGTTTATAATTTCTGCAATTCCTGATTCAGAACAGGTGTAGAGGTTCTCCTTTGCATAAACGACATTGGGAAGAGTCGCAGCATAGCTTGTCACGGCGCTACAATCTATATGACCGGCTATATTGGTGCCGCAGTCGCATATGAAAATGCCGATTCTAATCTCTTCCAGGCCGCCCTTTTTTTCATCCATTTTATCAGTCATAATCAACAGTCCCCTTACGAAGCCTTGCGCAACTTTTCAGAAGCCGTCACTATCTGCACGGCCCTTGCGGCAGCACTGCTCGCCTGGGCGACAGATTCCGGGATATCCATAGGCCCGTGGGCGCAGCCGCACACAAAGATGCCCGGCCTTGAGGTGTCTAAAGGCTGATTGGCACTGGTCTTGTAAAATCCGAATCTGTCAATTTCTATATCCAGAATTTCGGCCAATTGCTTTACACCGCTGTTGGGCGCACAAGCAGTTGCAAGGATCACAAGGTCAAATTCCTCTTCCTTCACCTTTCTTTCCCGTGTATCTTCATAGACTACAATAGGGTTGTTATCCGGCCCTTCAATGATCTCTGCAACACGGCCCCGGGCATAGCGGATGTTGGAATTATTTCCGCCCCTCACCTTATATTCTTCAAAGCCCTTGCCCACAGCGCGAATGTCCATACCAAATATTGTAGATGTGGTCTCTGATCCATGCTCATGGGCAATAATGGCCTCCTTGATCGAGTGCATGCAGCAGTAGCCGGAGCAGAAGGGATAGAACCTGGCATCCCTTGAACCTACACACTGGATGAAGGCAAGCCTTTTTGCCGCTGAAAACCCCTCTGCCCTCTTTTTCAAGGCCTCTAAAGGTTCAACAATCGCCAGGTGCTCCTTATACCTTTCCGCCCATTTTTCCCGTTCTTCATCACCCTTGAATTCGCCCTTTTCATATCTCGTATAAAATTCAGCGGATGACTCGCCATGCTGCTCCTCAAATTTTCCGATCACCTTCTGGGATTTTGCAGCTTTCTTTTCCAGTTCCTCAATTTCAGCCTCTATGGCCCGGTCAGAGGGCCTGTCCAGATGGCCCCCTGTGGGGCCGCTTGCGCTCAGGAGCCTTTCAAACTCTATTGCGGTTACAACATTTGCGATCTTTCCATATTGATATTCATGTATCAGTGCCGGATCAAAAATATCATATCCCGTAGCCACAATGATGGACGCAACTTCAAGCTCTATGATCCTTTCCTTCTGGTCGAAATTTATTGCATCGGCCTTGCATCCCTTCTTGCATACGCCGCATTTCTTTCCATTTAATTGTCTACAATACTGAGGGTCAATGGTATGGGTGGAGGGTATGCCCTGGGCGAACCAACTGTAGATTGCCTTTCTTTGCCCAAGTCCTCGATTAAACGCATCCGGCACTATGGTAGGACATTTTTCCTTGCAAGCTCCGCATCCGGTGCACTTGTCTTCATCAACATAACGTGCCTTTCTGCGCACCGTTATCCTGAAATCTCCGGCCTCGCCCTCAACTTTTTCCACCTCACTGTAGGCCAGAAGCTCAATGTTTGGATGCCGACCGACATCCAGCATCTTCGGCGACAGTATTCAGATGGCGCAGTCATTGGTGGGGAATGTCTTGTCCAATTGGGCCATCTTTCCGCCGATACTGGGCAATCGTTCAACGAGATGGACTTTAAACCCCATCTCGGCAAGATCCAGCGACGACTGTATCCCCGCAATGCCGCCCCCAATAACAAGAATATCTCTACTCACAATCCTTCTCCGTTGAAACAGGTTTTAGGTTTCAAGTGCTAAGTTTTAGGTCATACTTTGCCCGCTAAGTTGAATGCTTAAAACCTGACACCTAAAACTTAAAACCGAGCATTAGGCAACTTTTTTTCCTTCATTCAAACGCGGTCTTGACCATGCTCAATACTTCCTGGTCATCAAAGTGAAAGACCGATGCGGCACCTGTGGGGCATACCGCAGCACAGGAGCCGCAACCCTTACAGAGCGCCTCCTGCACATATGAAACCTTGTTTCCACCTTCGCGCGTTACAAGTGTTATGGCATTAAACGGGCACGCCTGTTCACATCTGCCGCAGCCCACGCAATAAGCCTCATCCACACGGGAGACAACACCCTCGACCGTTACCTTTTCCTTTGAAAGTAGTGCCGAGGCCTTTGACGCAGCGGCCTTTGCCTGCTCGATGCTCTCGTCAATGGGCTTGGGGCAGTGGGCAAGGCCTGCCACAAATATGCCTTCTGTAGCGAATTCAACAGGTCTTAACTTTGCATGGGCCTCTACAAAAAATCCGTCATCATTGACCTGCACCTTGAACAGCGTTGCCAGGGGATTTTCTCTTATCGGATTAATCCCTGTAGCCAGGACCAGCAGGTCAGGCCTGATCTCCATACGGCGATTGAGGGCATAGTTGGTAAAACTGACCCTGATGTTGTTGTTATCCTTGTCAACTGTCAGACCCTTTTCAAAATCGTAACGTATAAAGATGACACCTTTCGCCCTCGCCTGTCGGTAGAGTTCCTCCCTGAGCCCATAAGTCCTCATATCCCTGTATATAATAAAAACATCCATATCAGGATTCAATTCCTTGAGCCTAAGGGCGTTTCTGACCGACTGGGTGCAGCATATCTTTGAGCAATAGGGCCTTTCCTTAATACGGGAGCCCACACACTGTATGAATACCGCGGATTTTATACCCTCTGCGGAAAAACCCCTGTCATTAAAACGACTGTCCAGCTCAAGGCCTGTAAGAACATTGGGATCGGTTCCGTACAGATACTGATCCGGTTTTGATTCAACAGCGCCGGTTGCAATGATGGCTATCCCATGCTCTATCGCGCGCTCTGATCCGTTTGTTTCCACCGTGGTCTTGAAGTTTCCCACAAAACCATCCACCTTCTTCAACTCAGAGTTGGTAAGGACGGTGATATTTTTGTGTGAGGCGGCCTGACCTATCATCTCGCCAAGCTTCTGCTGAACATCTTCACCCTGCCAGGTCTTGTGTATATTTAGTGCATTTCCGCCGAGGCGGTCCGTTTTTTCCACCAGATATACCGGAAAACCCTGATCAGCAAGGTTGAGGCTCGCAGCGATCCCTGAAAGACCTCCGCCTATGACCATTGCGGCATTGTTCATGGATATCTCAGGGTCATAGAGCGGCTCTAAAAGGCCCACCCTGGATACCGCCATGCGGACCAGATCCTTTGCCTTTTGAGTGGCAGCGTCTTTGTCATTGCTGTGCACCCAGGAGCACTGATTGCGGATATTTGCCATCTCGAAGAGGTACTTATTTATGTTGGCATTTAAAACGGTCTCTTGAAAAAGCGGCTCATGGGTCCTCGGGGTGCAGGCCGCTACGACCACCCTGTTCAGACCCTTTTCTCTGATGATATCCGCCATCTTCTCCTGTGTGTCCTGGGAGCAGCTAAAAAGATTCTTATCTGCAAATACCACCCCGGGCAGGGTCTGTGCATATTCCACAACCCCGGGGACATCCAAAAAACCGGCGATATTTGTCCCGCAACAGCAGACAAAGACCCCTATCCTTGGAGGCTCACCGCTGACGTCCTTTTCCTTTGGCGCCTCCTTTGTCCTGACCAATGACCCACGGGATTGCGCCAGGACACTTTCCACCTCAGCAGCAGTAGCACTTGCCTCGATAACCGAGTGGGGGATATCCTTCGGTGCCTGGAAACTGCCGCAGACAAATATACCTGGCTTCGAGGTCTTAACCGATTGAAAATCACTTGTCTTTGCAAGGCCATACTGATCAAGATCTACACCCAGTCTCTCTGCCAGGGTGATCGCCTCTTGTGAAGACCTAAAGCCCACAGAAAGCACCGCCAGATCAAAGCTCTCTTCAACCCTCCTGCCTGACTCATCAATATAATCGATGATCTGATTCTGGGTGGCCGGGTCAGTGGTAATACCTGCGATCTTGGATTTAATAAACCTGACCTTTGCATCTACAGCCCTGTTATAATATCTCTCAAAGTCCTTTCCGTATGTCCTGAGATCAATGTAGAAGATCGCGGTGTCAAGGGCGCCCTTCTGGTGCTCCTTTGCAATGATTGCCTCTTTTATCGCATATGTGCAGCACACACCGGAGCAATATGACCGGGAGCCTGCATGTATATCTCTTGAGCCAACGCACTGAATCCAGGCAACCTTCCGGGGCTCCTTATGATCTGAAGGCCTTACCAGATGGCCGCCGAACGGCCCCGTTGCAGCAAGTATCCTCTCAAACTCCAGGCTGGTTACGATATTGGGCGATTTTCCATATCCGTAGACATCGTATGTTGCCGGATCAAAGGCCTCACAACCCGGAGCTACTATAACCGCACCGACATTAATTGTTATTTCCTGTGCCTTTTCCTCAAAATTTACAGCACCTGCCGGGCATAGTTTTTCGCAGGCCCGACATTTTCCCTTTTTGAGGAAGATACACTGTTCGCTGTCAATGGAATATTTTAACGGGACTGCCTGGGCGTATTTCACATAAATGGCTTTTCTTTTATTCAACCCTGCATCGTATTCGTTTGAGACCTTAGTCGGACACTTTTCTGCACAGGCCCCGCAGGCGATGCATTTTTCCATGTCAACATATCGCGGCCGCTTTAATATCCTGACCTCAAAATCCCCCTCTTCTCCGGATATCCCCTGTATCTCGGAAACGGTCAAAAGCTCGATGTTCAGGTGCCGGCCGACCTCGACCAGCTTGGGTGAGATAATTCACATCGCGCAGTCATTGGTGGGAAATGTCTTGTCAAGCTGCGACATTACCCCGCCAATGGAGGGAGACTTTTCGACCAGATAGACATAGAAGCCGGAATTTGCCAGGTCGAGTGCTGCCTGCATACCGGCAATGCCCCCCCCTGCGACAAGTACTGAAGCCACTGTCTTTTTTGACATTTGTTTTTTCCTCAAGAAGGCTGTTAGCTATTAGCCATTAGCTGTTAGCCGAATGATTTAAGATCATCATATACAATTAATACATTAGCCTGTTTCGTGTTACTGTTGAAGTTGTATACTCTTTGTAATTCTTCAGCTAATTGCCAATAGCTAACAGCTAACAGCTTTTTTTAATTCTTCTTCCCGTTCGACAGAAATCCGTTCAGCCCGTCAAGCCTGATCTGATTCATATCCAGGCCTAAAAGGGCTTGATCAATACCCATGCTGAGTCCCAAAAGCTGGGTATAGATAACAGGGGGCAGCTCGTGATTGGTCCCCCTGGTCTTTGAAATCATCTTTTGAACCGAATCAAATTGCATCTGACAATATGGGCATGCGGTGCAAAGAAAGGCCGCACCCGCCTGTTTTCCGCTCGCCAGTTTCTTCTCTGTCAGGTCCATTGAAAGTTTGTCGTTCATTCCCAGCAGAGGCGCACCGCAGCAATCTAATCTTAAAGACCAATCAACACTCTTTGCCCCTGTTGCCTCCACCAGTTTATCAAAGATGGTCGGGTTAACCGGGTCGTCGAATTGGGTTATCTTGCTGGGTCTCAGCGCGTGACAGCCATAGTGAGCTGCGATCTTTAGATCAGTAAATGGCCGTTGCACCTTTTCCTTTATATTGTCGAGCCCGACATCGTGATAAAGGACAGACAGAAAATGACGAACGCCTATCTCTTTCTCATATGTCAGGCCTTCTTTGACCAGTTGCCCGTTTACCTTGTCACGCAATAGAGGATCTTCCTTCAATAGAAAAGCGGCCTTTTTCATGCTCCCAAAGCAACATTTACACAGACAGACCATATCAAGGCCCTGTTTTGCAGCAAGGGCAAGATTTCTGGCGGAAGCCAGCACAAAGGCATCGTTATCAATATTTCTGACGGGATATCCGCAACAATTAAACTCCGCTATGTCAACCAGATCTACATCCAGTTTTTTTAACACCGCCCTTGCCGATGATTCATATTGGCCCACACGGGCCGGGATGTTGCAGCCCAAAAATAGTGCAAATTTCATACGCCTTTTCCTATCGCGACCCGCACTGCTTCGTTTTTAAGTTCGTAAAAGACATCAGTGATGCATACCCCTTGCGGGCACTGCTCCTGGCAGCGATAACAGGTCAGGCAGTCCCACAGCATGTTTGAGCCTATTGCCAGACTCTTCATGCCCAATGCGCACGAATGCATTACCTGATGGGGCAACAGGTCAAGCTCCTCTGCCGGATTATCATAGTTTGCCACCACAGGGCAGACGCTTGTGCAGGTCTCACAGCCAAAGCACACCGCAAAGGTATTTGCCTGATCAGATAAATTGAGCCGATCTCTGAAACCCTTGTCAATGCCGCTCATGGCAAGGACATCGTCTTTTCTCTTTTTCAATTCATGTCTGCCGACAATAGCCTGTCTCGCCCTGTTCAGTGGATCAAGATATGCGGCAGCAGCAATTTCTTCTTTTCTTGATCCTCTGTAATAAGATAGCTGGGAAAGGGTAAAAGGTTCCGGCTGGCCTTTTCTCAACAATGTTTCCCTTACATTGAACCAGAGGTCCTGGAGGTTGATGCCCACCGGACAGACTACAGTACAGCGTTTACAGTTGGTGCATACATAGACGCCCTCCTGGATCTCCCTGATCTGTTTTTCACTGAGATTCTTGCCGGAGATAAGGGCCTTGACCGAGGCCATCTTTTCAGAGGGCAGGATATTTTCGTTTGAAAAATGGGAATAAAAGGCGCCGGCAGAACAGTTCAAAGAACAGGTACAGCAATGGGTGCACGCATCCAGCTCCATCACCTGCCTGGTTGCAATATTGGCCGGGTCTGATCCTCCCTTTGCCATAACCCCATTGACCATCAGGCTCAACGGGCTGGTTATTATGTGAAACATCTTACTGAAGGGCAGGTATGCCAGACCAATGAAACATGCAAGAAAGTGTATATACCACAGGATATCAGAAAAACCGATCTTATCCAGGGAAAGGGCCATGGGGCTTAAAATCTTGCCCGCCGCATATCCTGTAAAGGCCCACCTAGGGTTGGTGTGGCAATCGGCACAGGCCGCCTCATGTGTTTCCCGGCCCTGGGCCAGGACATCCTCGTCAAAGGGCGCCTTGACGTTCGGGGATACGACGCCGTATTCTGCAACCCAGAAGCTCTCAAGGGCCGCTATCTCATCTTCGTCGTCAAGGTCTCCATATTCCTCCACCATGGACTGAAACCTGCTGTGAGAGATGATCTTCGCGCCCTCAAGGAGGATACCGGAGACCATAATTACGGCGACAATAATGATGGCATAATGATCCATTGAATTGGTTTTGAGCCGCGGCGGCTTTAATATGAAACGGCGGTAGATCGCAACACCTGCCCCGACAAGAACTATGACTCCGAATAGGTCTCTTAGGAACATGAAGGGATTGACTGTGGAGTAGTAATCTGAAAAAAGGTTGGCTGATATATACTGTTCCAAAGCGTGCATCAGCAAGAGCAGCATGAACGCGAGATATATGCACATGTGCATTACCCATCGCATCTTGTCCTGCCTCAGGATCTTTTGCTGCACAACGACATCAAGTACAAGGACCTTGATCAGGGTAACAATCTTGGGACTGAAAAGGGTTGAAAGGATGCCTTTTATCGCAGCAGCCACTCTTCTTGATACAGGAATATCCGCTGCGCCGACGCTGTACCGGAACCAGGACGATATCTTGTAAATCAGACCCAGTCCGAAGACCAATAACGCGATATATAAAGAGATAGAAAAAAACATAAGCGTTTCCTTGCTTAGTCTCCCTTGATATTTTCCAGAAGATAGGTGTAGAGGTCCTTTACCTCAATCTTAAGATCACTGTTCAGCCTGGCGCATGTGAAATGGATCTGGCACTTCGGGCATGCAGTAACCAACGTACCGGCCCCGGTCCGCTCGGCCTCAGAAAGCCTATCCAGCCTGACGGACTTGGAACAGTTGGAACACTCCATCCATGCGCTTGTCCCGCAGCAAAGGGAGTTTTCCCTGTTGCGGGGCATTTCCACCAGACTGGTCTCAGGAATGAGCCCCAGCAATTGCCTGGGCTGGTCATAGATGCCGGCACCTCTTCCCAGCCTGCACGGATCGTGGTAGGTGATCACGCCATTGGAAGAAGGCTTAAATGCAATATCTTTTCCAGCCAACTCACGACCAAGAAGTTCCGTCACATGGAGCACCTCAAAGGGTAGTTCACCCACATACTTGGGATACTGGACCTTAAAGGTGGAGTATCCCTCAGGGCAACTGAAGACAACCGTCCTGGCGCCGGAGGACCTGATCACCTCTAAATTAAGTTCGGCCAATCTGCGGAAGGTCGCCTCATTTCCACTCCACAAGGCATCGTGACCACAGCAGCGTTCATCGTTACTGATCACCGGTTCAATTCCGATTTTATTTAAAAGACCGAGCACGCCTCTTGCGCTTTCAACAGGAGACAAGCCCAGGTAGCTGAAAACAGGATCAAAGTAAGGCAAGCACCCGACAAAATAGAAAAAATCGCCTGAGTTTGAGAACTTGCCGGCCCCTTCAGCCCAGGAGGTGCGCTGTTGTTTGAGATCACCAGTTTGAAGACCGGCGATGGTCTGGAAGATGCCTTGATGGCTTTCCATGGGCAAGTTGCCTGCCTTGAGAGCCTTTAAGCGACAGGAACGGATGAATTCGGGGACATCAATCTCAACCGGGCATCGGGAGCTACAACGGCCGCAGGTCAAACATTCCCAAATCTCTTTACCCTGAAGCAATTCCCCGTCCGGGTCAATCATCGCACGTTTTATCATCTGTCTGGGTGAAAAATCAGGTAATACACGACTCATGGGGCAACTTCCAGTACAAACGCCGCATTCCATACAGAAGTCGCTCTGCCTTTGTGTAATTTGCTTTGCCAGTTCCACCGGAATATCCCTAACAGGTTATTAAAAATGTGAAAAATTGCACGTTTGGTCCCTTATAGAAGATCTTATCGTTTTGTCAAGGAACTTTTATTGCACTAATAGGCCCTTTGGGACATGTGTAATTATGTTTGACAAAACAGGACAGAAATAATAATTTTCACCGCTTGTCGCCTGACATATCTTTATAATAGGCTCAGGCACATAGTAATAACGATGAGTGGTATGACATTATGGCGAAAAAGGTTGGATATATAACACTGGACAGTGAGGCCTGCAAGGCCTGCTATCTGTGCATATCGGTCTGCCCTGAAAAGCTGATCGGAGTATCTCAGAGGTTGAATCAAAAGGGCTATTATCCCGCGGAAATCATTGCTCCTGACCCGGAAAAAGATGACAGGAGATGCACAGGGTGCGCCACATGCGCCACCATATGTCCTGATGTTGTAATAGAGGTGTATCGTGAGTGAGAAGAAATTGATGAGCGGAAGCCACGTAATTGCTGAGGCTGCGGTACGTGCAGGATGCCGTTTTTATGCAGGCTACCCCATCACACCCCAGAATGAGCTGACTGAATATTCTGCTGCTGCAATGGTAAGGACCCCGGGCGGTACTTTCATACAGGCGGAAAGCGAGATCGCTGCAATCAATATGGTCATTGGCGCTTCCATGGCGGGGGCCAGGGCCATGACCAGCTCCTCAAGTCCGGGGATCAGCCTGAAACAGGAGGGCATCTCATTCGCCGCGGCCATGGAGCTTCCGCTACTGGTGGTAAACACCATGCGAGGCGGCCCTGGTCTGGGTAACATCGCCCCTGCCCAGGGGGACTATTTTCAGGCCACCCGCGGAGGGGGTCATGGCGACTACAGGACCATAGTCATTGGCCCTGCCTCCGGTCAGGAACTGGCAGACCTGACCAGAAAGGCCTTTGATTACGCTGATCACTACCTGACACCTGTGATGATCATAGGCGACGGCATGATCGGTCAGATGATGGAGCCGGTTGAATTTCCAGATCCCATTGACATTAAGAAACTTCCGACAAAGCCCTGGATCCTGGATGGGGCGAAAGGAAGGCCCAGCAGATTAATTAGATCCCTGATCCTTGATATTGCCCTGGAGGAGGCACACAACTGGAAGCTGGTGAAGAAATATGAAACCATCAGCCGGGAGATTACCAGTTGGGAGGAATATCAGACAGACGACGCCCGTCTGGTGGTAGTTGCTTACGGAACCGCAGCCAGGATCGCTAAGGGCGCAGTCAGAAAGGCCAGGGAAAGGGGCATGAAGGTGGGGCTGATAAGGCCTATCACCCTCTGGCCGTTTCCTTCGCGGGTGCTTCATGAAATGACCGGCCGTATCAAAGAATTCCTCGTCTTTGAAATGAGCACCGGACAGATGCTGGAGGATGTAAGGCTTGCAATAGAGGGAAGGGCCAACGTACACTTTTACGGCCGTCCTGGTGGTGTTATATCAACACCTGAGGAAATCGCCGGTGAAATACAAGGGCTCTATCAAAGCCGGCAGCTTGATGGGGAATAAGTTGAGCGATTAGAGTTTAGCTAAAAGCTATTAGCCGAATGATAATATACAGTCACAATACCTTATCATCAATTGAGCTAATAGCTAAAAGCTTGTGTTAGAGAGGAATAAGATGGCAAAAAAGGTTTTCACTAAACCAAAATATCTCAAGGATGCGGTTTTTCATTACTGCCCCGGTTGCGGGCATAGCATCATTCATCGCCTCCTTGCAGAGATATTCGAAGAACTCGACATAAGAGACAGGGTGATATGCGTCCCGCCAGCTGGCTGCGCTGTACTTGCATATAATTATCTGGATGTGGATATGGGAGAGGCCCCCCACGGCAGAGGCCCGGCCTTGGCTACAGGGATAAAAAGGGTGTTGCCGGATAGAATTGTCTTCTCTTATCAGGGTGACGGCGATATTGCGGCCATAGGGACCGCAGAGACCATCCATGCTGCAAACAGGGGAGAAAACATTACAGTAATCTTTGTAAACAATGGCGTATACGGAATGACAGGCGGACAGATGGCGCCCACAACCATTACCGGCCAAAGCTCAACCACCACCCCTGGGGGCAGAAATGTTCAAAGAGACGGCTCCCCCCTGGATTTGAGCCAGATGCTGGCCATTACAAATGGCACTAAATATATCGAAAGGACAGCAGTCAATTCCCCAAAGAGGATAAAAGACACCAAGAAGGCCATTACAAAGGCATTCAGGGTCCAAATGGAGGGTCTTGGTTTTTCCCTCATCGAAATCCTATCCCCCTGCCCCACCAACTGGAAGATGACGCCGGTGGAGGCGCTAAAGTGGGTAGAAAATGATATGACAAAATTTTTTCCCATTAAGGTGATCAAGGACGAAGTGGGGAAGATTTAAGAGAACGGTTCAGGGTTTCCCGCCATAGGCGGGATTCAAGGTTTAAGGTTAGCAGTGTTATGATAAAGAAGACGGTTTTTTCAGGTTTCGGCGGACAGGGCGTACTGATGATGGGTTATGTCCTGGCTGTATCGGCAATGAAAGACGGCAGACATGTGACATATCTTCCGACATATGGAGCTGAAGTGCGCGGTGGGACTGCCAACTGCACGGTCGTTGTCTCTGATGAAGAGATATTCTCGCCTGTGGCCTCGACCCTGGACTATGCAGTCCTGATGAACAAGCCCTCTTTAGTCAAATACGAGCCGCTGATGAGCGAGGGGGGTCTTATCATAATCAATTCAAGCCTGGTTTCTGATTCTCCCTCAAGAAAAGACGTGGGGTTTGTGCGAATCCCCGCCAATGATATTGCCAGGGAACTGGGCAGTGACCGCACCATTAATATGATTATGCTGGGCGCCCTGGTTGCAAAGACCGGCATTACCACACAGGATTCCATCATGAATGGGCTCTCCGAGATCGTAAAGGCAAAAAAGGCCTCGTTGATGGAGCTGAACCGAAAGGGGCTCCAAAAAGGCGCTGAATATGCCTTAAAATTTTAGACTGGCTATTTTCTTTTTTGCATTTCTTGCCCACCCCTTTGGGTCTTGCCCAATTCTGCGAGCTTCCAATTTAGTGTTTTCAAAATCGAAGTCCTTTCTCTTGCTTAAGGAATTGCAACCCATATCAATAGTTGGTCCCTCGATTATCCCTTATTTCAAACAACTTTTGACTGCCAAGATAGAAAATGCTATTTGTGTTTGAAAAACTATAAGGGGGATACATTATGGAAAAGAGAATGGGTTTGTTTGGTGTTATTGTTCTGGTGGCGATATTTTTTTCAGTTTTTCCCGCGCTTAAGGGAGATGCACTGGCTGCGGCTAAAGTCATACCCATTGAGGGTATGGCATACAATGTGGATTCTTCCCTGGAAGACAACCTTAAAGCCCTTGTTGGGAAAAATGTGAGTGTTACTGTTGGCACGGGTCAAACCCTTTCAGGTATTCTCAAGGCAGTCGGAAAGGACCTGATCCATCTGGAAAAGCTTGACGGAGGAAGAGATTTCTTCGACGCCCTGATCCGTATCGAAGATATCAGCACCATAGAAGCAAAATTCAGGGATTTTGAACGCTGAGATATACTCTTAACTTTTACATCCAACTATTATCTCACCGCATGAGCGTTTTTCCTGGATTTCCGCTCACAGTCAACAAAGCGGAATTCAGGAAAATAACCAAGGCAAAATTTTGCCGAAATTCCTAAAAGGCTGTCCTTAAATATTTGCCGAGTATTCCGCGAGCGTCATCAACTGTGATGAAATTGTTTAAGAGAATAAAGGGGCTGCGATCAAAAGTAGTTATTATTTTGTTGGCGATTGTGGTCTTGTTCATATCAGTCGAATATGCGATCCTGCGTTTTTCAGTATTCCCTGGATTTGAATATCTGGAGCATTATGAAGCCGCACAGGACATGAAGCGTGTAGTAGGCTCAATCCAAAGAGAAATCTATCACCTGCGAACTTTTTGCTGGGATTGGTCGGCTCGGGATGACACCTATGATTTTGCTGAAACCAGATCCAAACAATACATTGAGTCAAATCTGCCGAACAGCGTCTTTAAGGACAATTCAATCAATCTCTTTTGCCTTGTCAATATCACAGGAAAAGTCGTTTGGTCTCAGGTGTATGATATCAAAAGAAAAAAGAAAATAATTTTGTCCGATTTTCAGCAGGATGCCTTTCCCTTGTCACATCCTTTGATTTCTTACGATCCTGAAATCAAAGACCGTTCAAAGGCCGGTGTTTCAGGGGTATTCATGACTGCAAAAGGTCCCATGATAATTGCATCATGCCCGATTCTTACCAGCAATAATAAAGGGCCTGCTCGAGGCTTTCTTATTATTGGCCGGTTTCTTAACAATAATATGATAAGGCCCCTTGTTGATCAGACTCAGGTGAGCTTTGATCTGTCTCCGATTTCGTCCGATTCATTACCCAAAAAGGAGATAGATTTCAGCAGCGCGCCCAACACCACGTCCCCATACTGGATCGAAGAAAACAGCAATAATGATCTACTGATTTATGCTGCCTATTCAGACATCAAAGGTAATCCTGCTCTTATAATAAAGGCAAAATTTGTCAAAAGAATCTCCTCTAAAGGACATTCCACCATTCTTTATGCGCTTGTCTTCATGTTGTTATCAACAGTGGCGCTCTTGTCGGTGATGCTGTTCTTTCTCCAGAGGACTGTGCTCGGGCCAATATCTAATTTGACAAGATTAGCCCTGTCAATCAAGGAGACCGGTGACCTTTCCGAGAGGATCTCCCTTGACCGTAATGATGAAATAGGCACACTTGCAATAGAATTTAATAGGATGCTTGAGAAGTTGGAGGATTGGGCGGCGGAACTTACTAAGGCTAATGAGCTATTGAGGCATGAGATAGAGATCCGAGGGCAAACCGAGGGGGCTTTACGGGAGAGCGAGCAACGATACCGTCTATTCATGCAGAATTTTCAAGGAATTGCATTCCAGGGACCAAACCCTTTAGCGCCCGCTTTTATACACGGCACCATAGAGAAGATCACCGGCTATACTGAAGCCCAAATGCTTTCGGGTGAGCCCGGTTGGGATGAAATCGTTCATCCTGATGATGTCTTATATATGAAGGAACGAGTTGACCACATTATGTCAGTCCCGAACTCCTTTACACAGGGAGAATACAGAATCATACAAAATGGGGGTAGCATAAGATGGATATATGAGGTCCTGAGTTCAAACTGCATTGATTCAACAAAGCCGATCATAATTCAGGGAGTACGCTACGATATCACAGAAAAAAAGGAACTGGAAAGAAGGCTGCTCCAGGCCCAGAAGATGGAGGCAATAGGGACATTGGCCGGAGGGGTAGCGCACGAGTTCAATAACCTGCTGATGACTATAGTGCTAAGCACTGAATTTGCCTTAAAAAAAATTCAGCAAGACCAGCCGGTATGCGAGAGTCTGGGTATGGCGCTTGAGGCCTCATATCGCGCCAGGGATCTTGTGGAACAGATTCTGACCTTTAGCAGCAAGGAGAGCTCTGAGCTTCTTCCATTGACCATCTGTCCAATGGTAAAGGAAGCTATAAAAATTTTTAGGCATTCATTGCCTGATTCCATTGAGATTGAAAGTAATATCCGCGCTGAGACGGCAATGGCTATGACCTCCCCTGCCCTTATAAACCAGATTCTCATAAACTTGCTTTCAAACGCCTCGCAGGCCATGGGAGGCAATGGGGGGACGCTTACAGTAAATCTTTCGGAAGAGGTTTTTAATCCAAACGAAACAACCAATCATACAGACGTTGGACCCGAACCATATATTAAACTATCGGTAAGTGACACAGGGAGGGGCATGGCCCCGGAGATAGTGGAAAAGATTTTTGAACCGTTTTATACAACAAAAGGCCCTGGAGAAGGAACAGGCATGGGCCTCGCGGTCGTACACGGGATCGTAAGGACCCTTGGCGGCCTTATCAAGGTCATGACCGAGCAGGGAAAGGGCACCACTTTCGATGTATTTTTGCCTATGATCAAAGAAGATGGTTCCCCAAAGGCATCTCTTCCGGCTTTTAAAAAAGGATATGGCAATATTATGGTTGTTGATGATGATGAATTATTGATAGATTTTATTGAAAAGGCATTAGAACATTACGGTTACAAGGTCATAGGCAAGACAGACAGCGTGGAGGCCTTGAAACTGTTTAAGCATTCGGAAAATCAGATTGATCTCGTTATTACCGATCTCACCATGCCCCAGATGACAGGAATGGATTTGGCTAAGGAGCTACTGTCCATCCGGCCGGATATCCCGATAATACTCTGCACCGGCTTTTTTGATCACACTATTGAAGAGCAATCTGCGGCAATCGGCATAAAAAGGGTTATAACAAAGCCCTTGGGTGTTGCTGGAATAGTTGAAGCTGTTTACAGCACCATTAATATCGGACAGGAAGCAAGGGGAGATATAAGCTGAGATGTCAAGGATATTAATCGTTGATGACGACAAGATGATCTGCGAGACAATGTCCCGTATTATAAGAGACATGGGGCATAACGTCACCTATGCCCTGACCCTGAATCATGGTCTGGAGAAGGCCTTGTCAGATGACTTTGACATAGTATTTCTCGACGTTCGCCTGCCAGACGGAAATGGTCTTGAAAAACTCCCGATTTTTCAGGCCTCACCATCCCTGCCGGAGGTTATTATTATAACAGGATATGCTGATCCAGACGGCGCGGAGCTTGCGATCAGGAATCATGCCTGGGATTACATAAAAAAACCGGCCTCCATTGACTCCATCACCCTTGCAATCACTAGGGCGCAGCAATATCGGGACGGAAAAAGTGCCAACAAGGCGGCAGTAAGCCTTAACAGGATGGGCATTATCGGCGAAAGTCCCCAAGTAAAGGAATGTCTTGATCTGGTCGCCCGCGCCGCAAACAGCATGGCCAATATCCTCATCGTCGGAGAAACAGGCACAGGTAAAGAGCTTTTTGCCCGGGCCATTCATGCAAACAGCCCGCGTAGCCAGATGGGTTTTGTACCGGTTGATTGTGCATCTCTTCCTGAATCACTTGTGGAGAGTCTGCTTTTTGGGCATACAAAAGGGGCCTTTACCGGCGCAGATAAGGCCGAGGAAGGCTTAATTATGCGTGCACATGGCGGAACCCTTTTCCTCGATGAGGTGGGCGATCTACCCATGCCCATACAGAAGAGCTTTCTCCGTGTCCTGCAGGAACGTAGCTTTCATCCGGTAGGAGGCTCCCTCGAACTGGAGAGTGACTTCAGGTTGATATCGGCGACAAACAGGAATCTGGACGAACTGGAAAAAACGGGCGTATTTCGGGAAGACCTCCTTTTTAGACTGAGAACAGTGACAATTACCTTACCGCCACTGCGTGAACGAGAGGAAGACATAAAATATCTTGCGCTTAATTACTTGGAAAAGCTTTGTGATTCGCACAAAACAGGAATGAAGGGGGTCTCCTCCGACTTTTTTAGTGTGCTGAGGTCATATCACTGGCCGGGAAATATCCGGGAATTGTTCAATGCACTTGAATCCGCTTTTATTCAAGCACAATATGAGACCACAATCTTTCCAAGACACTTGCCCACCAACATCCGCGCCCAGGTCGTCAGGTCTCAAATTAACGAACATATGGAAGCCCAGCCTGACGTGGCGCAAACTGATAAAAAAGAAATCAACATATTATATAATGATGTTTCCACATGGCGTGATTATCGCAAGGCCCTGATCGAAGACGGAGAAAAACAATATTTGATCAAACTGATGTGGAATACCGGCAGCAACATAAAAGATGCCTCCCGGCTCTCAGGCCTTTCTCCATCCCGGCTGTATGACCTTCTTAGAAAATATAAGATACCCGCCTAGTCACCTTCCATCTATAATATTACTGTAAAACAATACCGGATTCCTGTTTTCCGGCAAAAATTACGGAATCTCCGTAAATACCTGCATCATATCCCCCAAAGTTTCACACAGCAACATGTAACCAATTTGAATTTCAGCATAAATTATTCATATCGCCGACATATTTTAGGGGCATGATTTTTGCTTAGTGGAAGTTAAACCACTAAGCAACAGGACGGCTTCGTAAACGATATGAGAAAAAATAATTGGGCTGAAAAAAAACGGGATGGATTTTCCCTGGTGGAATTGATGGTAATAATTGCAGTTATTGCGATCCTTGGGGCCACGGCGGTCCCATCAGTAATAAACTGGCTTCCGGATTACAGGTTAAAGACGGCGGCGGATAACTTGGTTTCCAGGCTTCAACAGGCAAAGATCCAGGCGGCTAGGTTGAATGCGGAATGTGTGATTTTCTTTGATAACGCGGCCAATTCTTATCATCTGGTATCTGGTGGAAATGATGGTATTTTTAATGGTCCGCCGGTCCCTAGTGGCGACGATGAACTACTTCATACCGGCCTCTTGGAGGCATATGGAAACGGGGTGCGCTTCGGTCCTGGAAACGCAACAACCCATGTAACAGGAGGAGCATGGGCTGCCGGAGCCGACCCCTGGGATTACGCGCTAGGTGACTATATCCTTTTTGATCCTAAGGGGATCTTGTTTGAAACCGGTTATGTATATCTGAGAAACGATGACGGGGCCTGTATTGCCGTTGGGACGCCCACACTGGCCGGTGCCATCGTTCAAACAAAATGGCGAAATGGGGCCTGGGATTAGCCAGGGTCAAATTTGGGAGAATACTAAAGTGAGACGGGAAAACGGTTTTACCATTGTAGAGCTTATGATTACATTGGCCATATCAGGCTTTGTTATGATCGCAGTCTATTCCGCTTATAGATCGCAGCATAAATCATATCTTGCCCAGGAGCAGACCGTCACCATGCAGGAAAATCTAAGGGCTGGCATATACTTTCTGCAAAAAGGATTAAGGATGGCGGGCTTTGATCCGGGAAACGGTCTTGATGCGGAGATCACAGCGGCCGGCAGTAACAGCATCACCTTTACCAGGCAATTCACCGAACCCTTCAGGGACCTGGATAACAGTGGAGACCAAAATGGTGCGGAGACCTTTGCGGATTATGACGGAGACGGAACCTGGGACTCGGGCGAGCTGTTCACTATCACATATTCCCTTATAGACACTGACGCTGATGGAGTAAACGATGCGCTTTCATCTGTTGTTCAGGGCGCAAACCTAAGGATAGCAGACGGCATTCAGGCCATAGGTTTTGCATATGCCTTTGACAATAACCCCGTGGACGGAGAACTGGATACGGATGCAGGAGGCAATACCATCTGGGCGGTTGACACCAACGCAGACGGTATCCTTGATCTGAACCTGGACACCAATGGGGACGGAAATATTGATGCTGCAGATGATACGGACGGAAACGGGACAATAAACGGCGCTGCCTTAGCGGGCGCCCCAAGGGCAGAAGATATTCGAGCTGTAAGGGTATGGCTGCTTGCCAGGGCGGACAGGGAAGACGATGGCTTTTCCAACAATACAATATACGTCGTCTCAAACCAGGTGATAACGCCAAATGACAGCACCAGACGTGAAATGATGATCATGGACATAAGGTGCCGGAACCTTGGGCTCTAAATATAAAACATTTCGGTTAGTGTCATGTGATTATTTTAGGAGAAAGTTACTGATATGAAATACGGTCCAAAATTAAAAAATACTGAAGCAGGATTCACCCTTGTTGAAATAATGATTGCAGTCTGCATTTTTTCAGTTGGTCTTCTTGCGATTGCCTCGATGCAGATGTCGGGAACTCAGGGTACAGCCAGGGCGAGATGCAACACAGAGGCCACTGTATGGGCATCGGATCGGGTGGAAAAATTAATATCCCTACCTTATGACCACGCAGATCTGACAAACGGAGCGCATGGTCCGGTGACAGAGGACAGATATACCATAAACTGGACTGTTGCGGATAATCTGCTCATGAACAACATTAAGACAATAACTGTTAGCGTAACCTGGGACGATAACAGCATGGACAGAACCGTTTCATTTACCTATTACAAGGCGGATATCTAATGAAATTTTACAAGAAGACTTTGTTATCCATTCTCAATAACGAGGACGGCTCGCCTGTGGTTGTCGTCCTTTTGCTTATGGTACTTCTGACGGTAATCGGTATTGCCGTCATAAACACATCTTCCATAGACCAGGAGATGTCCGGTCAACACAGACGTCATAAAGTAGCATTTTATGGGGCTGATGGCGGCACACAGGTAGCATGCGAGGTGTTGGAACAAAATATCGCCTGCATAACTGGATTTTCAACCGCTGTTATTGGAAGTGTTACGGTCAACGACCTGAACTTCTGGCTGAACACCTCGGCGGTGGAACCGACAAGTGCTGCAACAAGTGATTTTTATTATCCTACCATCTCCAGCCCTCATACACTTCTGACTGCCGGAGGGAACACGGTGTTCGCCGAAGGAAGCGCCATTCAGCAGAATGCGGGATATGAGTCAAAGGGAAGAGGTTCCGCCGGCGGCGGTGGGCTTATCATGTATGACGTATTTTCCAGGCGCATAGAAACCAGTGAAGAGTCAACCATCCACGTCAGGTGGCGTCATGCTATCGGGCAGCAAGGTAGTTGTAATTATTAGGAGTTTATTTGGCACGTAATTTGGTTGATTTATATAAAGACTTAATGGGACTTATTTCATCTTTAAAGGGCTTAGAAGATATTAAACGGGGGATCACGCCATGAAAATCATACGGAAATATAAACCGTTTATACTTTCCATAACGTTTTTGTTTATACTGAGCGGACTGATTCCGCAAAATGCCAATAGCCTCGGTTCTGACTATTGCGGGATCGGTGCGGCGACGCCGCCTTTTCTTAGTGCAGGCGTAGATCCGAACCTGCTCCTTTTAATAGACAATTCCGGAAGCATGCTTGATCTTGCCTATATAGATACGAACAGCAACTGCTTCGACAACACATACAATACGGCAACCACCTATGCGGGCTATTTTGAAACCGATGGTTGGTATGGGTATAACCTGATATCCGGCCGATTTGAAAAATTAACCGATGCCCAACGCTTAGCCTATATTGCCGCGGCCAGCTATAAAAACAGCGATGTTACAATCAGCGGAATTGTTTCAGGCGGCGCGTTGATAAGCGTTAGCCAATTCGGCGGCAGGGGCAATTTTTTAAACTGGGCAATGGCCTCCAAGCTGGATATACAAAAAAAGATTCTTACAGGCGGCAAGTATGACGCCGCAACACAGCAGCTCATAATGGAATGCAGGGGCTGCGGTGAAAGGCGCTTCGTGAAATCCGTGGCGGTAACGGATTCAGGGGGTGTTGTAAACTACTTGACGCTTGGCATCCGGCCGCCGCGGCCACAGGAGTTCGATCCGTGGGCAAATGGAACTGCATATGTGGTGGGAAGTATTGTAAGCTACTGGGGGGATCTTTACAGGGCCACCACCGCGGGGACATCCAATGGGACCGGACCGGACAATGATACCGGGGTGAGCTGGGCATTGTATTACGGCACCGAATGGCATAACGGCACAACCTATCCGGCGGGCAGTATCGTCACTGACCCGAGTAAAACAAACACCCTTGATGAGGGCAGAATGTATATCACAGCAACCGGCGGTACGGCAAACGGCACCGGTGTTGATAATGATACAGGTATAACTGATTGGGAAACATACGATCTGACACAAATTGAGATCTTCAAGGTCAATACGACAGGATTTAATAATGTTCCTTGTGATAATGCTGTTACAGAAATGGGAAGCACAAATCCAACGCTGGGCCAGATAAGCCAAGATATTGATTCGTGCATGGGATACACCTCTGGTGGACAAAACACTATTGCCGGCTATTCTAATGCCGCCTTTAATCAGTCTGTACAAAACTGCTGGTATTGGGCAAAACATGATACTTGGAATGCTCAGGGCCAGCAGGCAACCCAGAATGCCTGCGAACGATTGTATACCGATACGACATCTCCAATAATGCCATGGGATATCACGCCTGATGACACTGCCTATGTTTGCTATGGGGTATATAACGCTGACCCTGCCAATCAACACGGCTATGTTGGCCGCTGCTGGCACCCTGGGGCAGGGGCTACGTATCAATGTATCAAATACAAAAAAGATGGAAGCTGTCAACAATGGGGTTATGTGGGCGGCACCGATCCCCATTGGGATGCGGCCGGCTATGCCAGCGTAGATGCATGTATAAATCAGGCCCTCATGGACTACTGCGGTGACATGTCAATCCCGGAGGTCATTGACCCCAGTGATCAGGTGGGTGATGCCCCGGCCACCACGGACACATTCTGGAACATCCCTGCCGTGCTTATTGATTCTGGCGTAGTTGCCCAGCTTGACCAGCCGCTGGTAGTCCTTAAGGGACGTATCCTTGAACCCACTGCACCAACCGGTCTTATAGAGGAATTTGCAGACGACATCAGGATGGGCGCCATGGTCTTTAACAAGGAAGGCTCAAAGAGTGAATGCACACAGCCGGATCCTTACGTCCTGTATAACTGTGCAAATGCTTCCAACCGGGATGGTGGAGAAATCATCTCTGAGATTGATCAGTCAGATGCACATACAACGGCGCTTATCTCTGCAATAAACGACATCAAGGCCAACTCCTGGACACCCATTGCAGAGGCCTTTTATAACGCCATCGGTTATTACACACAGAATCCAAGCAACCTTCTGCGGCTTGACGCCAATGATTTTCAGACAGGTGATGACCATTATCCTATAACCGCATACTGCCAGGACAACAATGTCCTTATTATCACTGAAGGGGCGTCCACCGCGGACCTGAATCCGATAGTAGCGGACTTTATTGACACAGATGGCCGGAATGATACAGATAGCAATGATAGTGTAACCTGCGGTGTCCTCTCTGGGAGTCCATACCTGGATGATCTGACATACTACGCCCATAACAGCCCAAACCTTCACGAATTATTAATGAATGATGAGACAAAAAAGAATATTACCACCCATATTGTTGTTGCGGGCACCTTGCGATCTACCGGGACAAATGAGTGCAGCCCTGATGTGCTTCTTGAAAATGCGGCAGAAAACGGGGGCACAGAACTGTATACTGCCTCAGACCCGGCCCAACTGGAAGATACTCTCAGGGAGGCCTTTTACAAAATCAGGGCAGGGGCAGCGGCAGGCTCCGCGGCCTCGGTCATTTCTTCCTCCCGCGGCGGAGAGGGCGCTACCTATCAGGCGATATTCTGGCCTGAGATTGATCTGCCCTCAGGCGGATCTGTGAAATGGACAGGTGAGGTCCATTCCCTGCTGGTTGATTCACAGGGACTTCTGCATGAGGATACCAATAACAACAATGCCCTTGATCCTCTAACCGATGAACGTGTCATCTTTTATTACGATGAGGAAACCGGAGAGACAATGGCATGCTATGGCACGCTTAATTCAGACGGGACATGCAATGGAACATCAAAGGCAATGCACGAGGTCCATTATTTGTGGTCTGCCGCAGAATGGCTGGCCAATATCGCTCCCACAGCCTCTAATGCAGACCAGGATATCCTTGTAAACAGAAGTTCCTATATGTCCACTGAAAAAAAGCGTTATATATTCACCTGGAATGATCTGGATAATGACGGCATTGTAGACAACGATGAAAAACTGGTCTTTGATACCACCAATACTGACTGGGCAGCACTTGCCCCGTCATCCCGCGGCTCCGTGACCCTGGATTTCGGCGTCCGGACCATTGCTGAGGTGGAAGAGATCATAGATTGGGTGAGGGGCCTTGATCAGGAAGGGCAGAGAAGTCGGCAGATGCCTTATGATTTTGATCATGACGGCGTAGACACCAATGTGACCTGGAGGCTTGGGGACGTGGTCCATTCTACGCCCATGTCCGTCTCGAGCCCGAGCGAAGGCTTTCACATGCTGTACAGAGACAGTTCTTATGCCGCATTTGCCGCCCAGTACAAGCACCGCAGGCACATGATTTATTTTGGCGGTAATGACGGCATGTTACATGCCGTAAACGGCGGGTTTTATGATGAAGCTTATAACAGATTCTGCAGAAATGCCGCATGCACGGATGAAGGCGCTATACCCAATTCATCCCCTGAGCTTGGTGCTGAAATGTGGGCCTATGTACCTTATAATATCCTTCCTCATCTCAAGTGCCTGAGGGAAGAAGGCTATGTGCATAAATACTATGTGGATCAGAGGGTTCGTGTATTTGATGTAAGAATTTTTGATCCAAATGACGGTATCCACACCAACGGTTGGGGGACGATCCTGGTTGGGGCCATGGGCTTTGGAGGGGCCAAGATCCAGGCAGGCACACTTGACCTGGATGGTGCAGGTGGCGCAGATTCGCCTACCGACAACAGGGAATTCACCTCATCTTACTTTATTTTCGACATTACAAACCCCGAAGCACCGCCGGTCCTGCTTGGCGAGACCACAAAAACGACCAATGGCGGAGATGTGGATTTTGGCTTTACCAAGGCCATCCCAACAATGGTAACCATGACCAATGGCTTAAATGTCAACGATACGACATGGTATCTGATCATGGGCAGCGGACCAACAGAGCTGGACGGCAAAAGCACACAGAATGCCAGACTTGCGGTCCTGCCACTTAACTGGCTGATGAGCGGAAGTCAAAGGGCATTGCGAATTCCGGATGCTGTGCCATCAGTAGCGAATAGTGAGGGGGGATGCTTTACCCTTTCTGATGCCAACAGCTTCATCTCCGATCTGATAACAGTAGACTTTGATCTTAATGTAAATTACAAGGGTGACGCGGTCTATTTCGGAACGGTCTCAGGAACGTGGGGCGACTGGGGAGGAAAGCTCTACAGACTGGTCACCAGAGATCTGGACGCCGGCGGCAACCAGATCGTTACCACACCCAGCGACTGGCAATCATTGATAAATCCCCTCAGCAATCCTCTTCCCCTGATAGATGTGGGAAAACCTGTAACAGCAGGAGCAACCGTCGGATATGACGGAACGAACTTCTGGGTGTTTTTTGGTACCGGTCGCTTTTTTGACGGCAATGACAAGTCGGATATAAGCAGTAATGCCCAGCAGACCTATTATGGTATAAAGGAACCGATGACCTTTACACTTGATGACTCACGATGCACCGGGAGTTTTACGTGGTCGCAAGTGGAAGTATTACCGACAGAAGGAGATAATACTCCAGGGGGTCAGGGACTGGTAGATGTCAGTGATATCAGGGTCCGTTATCGGACTGGCCTTCTTTCCTGCGCGGACGGGACAACCAACTGCCTGCCTTTAGGAGTAACCGGGACCCCGATCACCACCTTCAATGAACTCACGGACTACATTGCGGGGACAGGCATCAGGTGTAATGAAGGTTCTTCTATCGGAAAGGACGGGTGGTATAAAGATTTCTACGAACCAAGGGAAAGGAATCTGGGCCAGGGAACGCTATTAGGTGGATTATTGTCATTTACCACCTACCAGCCTTATAATGATGTCTGTCTGCCTGAAGGTTTGGCTTATTTGTATGGCCTTTACTACAAAACAGGAACAGCCTATTATCCCGATGTGTTTGGAAGAGGCCCGGATAATGAGGACAACGTTACCGATCATGTTGACCTCGGCAGGGGTATGGCGACCACACCTAACCTGCACGTGGGTAAACACAAAGGGAGCAAGGCCTTTGTCCAGACCAGTACCGGCGCCATCGTAGAAGTTGATCAACCCGGCACACCGGAAAATCCGGGTACCGGCTTGACAGGTTGGACTGATGAGTAGTAATAATCAGACAGGAATGAGGAAATAAAACTATAAATAGTACAAGGCATTGAAATTGGGTCTTGGATGAGGCTGCGGCATTTAGTTTCCCTTTTAATACTGCTGATTTTTCCCATCCTGCCTTCACAGGGCCATGCCAAGGTTGAGTGGAGCATCTACAGGACGCTCAACCTTGATGCCCAGCCCCTCGATGTGGCGGTTTCCGTCAATGGAAGATGGATATTTGTCCTTACAGAACAGAGTGACATCCTTATATTTTTGGATGGCAATCTCGAGGATAGGATCAAGGTCGGGAACCATATTGACCAGATCGAGGTGGGACCAAGGGAGGAGTTGCTCCTGCTAAAGAGCAGGCAAAACAAGACCATACAGGTCTTGGCCCTGGAATTTATAAAAGATATCAATATAATCGAATCTCCATTCAAAGGCCCTGTGGATGCACCGGTTGTCATCGCAATATTCAGCGATTTTCAATGCGAGTATTGTAAGGCGCTTTTACCGTTGCTCGATCAGGTAGCAGATCTATACCCTGATAAGATCAAGATTGTCTTCAAGAACTTCCCACTAAAGATGCATAAACTTGCCTCAAAGGCCGCCATTGCCGCACTTGCAGCAAACAGCTATGATCTGTTCTGGCAATATCACGACCGGCTTTTCGACAGCCAGGGACAGCTAAGCGACCAGAAGTTTTTGGATATCGCGGCACAGTTGGGCATCAATCAAAAAGACTTTGAAAGAGAAATGGGTAATCCTCAGATCCTCTCCATAATTCAGAAAGACCTTCAGGACGGACAAAAAGCCGGCGTCCGTTCCGTCCCTTCAGTTTTCATAAACGGCAGGATGCTGAAAGAGCGTTCGCTTAAAGGATTTCAGACGGTGATTGATAAAGAATTAAATAAAAAGGAGTCTGCTCACTAAGATCTCCTTGTCTTTATTAACGTCCTCCAACAAGAAATTTCCTGCTCTCCTCAACATCTTAATATCTTCGCAGCATAACATCACCTGATCTGAATTCTCAACACCACCCATACTGTTTAGCCGGGTAGGTTCCGCAAATTTGACAGTCATATGACAATATGCTTTAATTTGAAGCGGTCAGATCACTTCTATAATAAGACAACCATAGGTGCTATCAAAAGGAGGTAACAGGCCGTGATTCACACTGCAAGCTCCGAGCAGATCAGAAAAGGTCTGGTAACAGATGTATATTTTGAGAGGACCGAAAAGATCCTTAAGGCCAGGGGATTGGATAAAGAAGTAAGGGCAGAATTCATTGCAAAAGCCCTTCCTAAGGATTGGTCATGGGCGGTCTTTGCAGGTTTAGAGGAGTGTATCAGCCTGCTGAAAGACCTGCCTGTGGATGTAAGGATGATGAAGGAGGGTCAGGTGTTTAACCCTTATGACCCTGTGATGGAGATCCACGGAAGGTACCTTGATTTTGGAAGATATGAAACTACGCTCCTTGGTTTTATGTGTCAGGCCTCAGGGGTAGCCACTATGGCTGCAAGGTGCAGGATCGCCGCACAGGACCGGCAGGTGATAAGCTTCGGCGCAAGACGCATGCATCCCGCCATAGCCCCAATGGTTGAAAGAAATGCCTATATCGGTGGATGCGATGGTGTGGCGGTCGGCCTTGGGGCGAAACTTACCGGCACAGAGCCCGTGGGAACAATGCCCCATGCATTGATCTTGATAATGGGAGATACTGTCAGTGCCACACGGGCATTTCACGAAGTTATCGAACCCCATGTAAAAAGGGTCAGCCTCATTGACACCTTTAACGATGAAAAGATAGAGGCGATCAATGTAGCAGAGGCAATGGGGAGAGATCTTTACGGTATCCGTCTTGACACGCCCGGGTCGAGACGGGGGGACTTTCTTAAGATAACAGAAGAGGTGCGCTGGGAACTTGATCTTAGGGGATTTAACCATGTGAAGATCTTTTTAAGCGGGGGCCTGGATGAGCATCAGATCCTTAAGTACAACCCGGTTGCAGACGCTTACGGGGTTGGCACTGCCATAAGCAGCGCACCGGTCGTTGATTTTTCAATGGACATAATTGAAATAGACGGTGCCCCAATCGCCAAACGTGGAAAACAATCCGGTTCAAAGGCGGTGTTAATGTGCGCCAAGTGCCACAAGACACAGGTGCGGCCCGCAGGTAAAAAACCCACTAAATGCCAGTGCGGGGGAAGGCAGAAGGATCTTCTAGTGCCGCTTATTTCAAGAGGGAAAATGAAGACAAAGGCCCCTTCGCCAAAACAGATCCGTAACTTTGTCATCTCTCAGATAACAGACCTGGGGCTAGAGCTTGGGTAGGCGCAACCATCAGTTCCGGGTGGATGATCTTGGCAGATTTCTCCTTTACGTGCTCGGGCGCAGGCCGGATGAATTCGGCCTTATCCCTGATCAGGACGGGTTTATTAAATACAAGGACCTGATCCGGGCCGTAAACGAAGAGCCTGGTTTTAGCTATGTCAGGCAATCCCATATAAACGAGGTCCTCCTTGGAAGAGGCAGGAACCTGTTTCAAACAGCCGAAAATAAAATAAGGGCGCTTGAAATAAAATGGAGCCTTAATCTCAATAGCCATGTCAATGACCTTCCCAATATCCTTTTTATTACTGTAAGAAAAAAGGCCCATCCCATGGTGATGGAAATGGGGCTTTCGTCCGGCGCAGGGAGGCATTTTGTCCTGTCCGCAGACGAGGTCATGGCACGTAGAATCGGCAGACGCAGAGATCCGGCCCCGGTTTTATTAAAGGTTGCAGCAGATAGGGCGAGCAAGGCAGGTATTGTATTTTATGCATTTGGTGACCTGTTTCTAAGTCCGGAGATCCCCATCGCCTTCATATCAGGCCCGCCGGTTTCTAAGGAGATCCTTGAGGCGCGAGCGGAGGTTGAGATAGAAAGAAAGGAAAGGCCTATGATCAAAAAGCCCGCCATTACGCCAGGTTCATTTGTCTTGGATGTAAACCGCGACCCGGACCTTAAACGAAGGGCCAAGGGGAGAAAACCCAGGGGGTGGAAAGAGGAGGCAAAGGATATTAGAAGGAGCAAAAGGCAGTAATCCCCTCCCAGGAGGCTGTCCGAGAATGCTCTTTTGACTTTTTTCTTATTGTTTGACAAATTAGCCACCACGCGGCTAAATATTAGCCATGATACGGCGATATTTACAGGATCAAATTCTCCAGTCCCTCAAATACTTCCCGGTCGTGCTCCTGACCGTGGCAATATCTTCTAACGGGATCGGCCAACCTTATGACCTGTCAAATGAATACCACCAGTGAACTGGTGGTATCAAAAAGCCCCCCCAAATGGGGGGTCTAAAACCAACCACTCTCATCTCAAATTCTTATTTAGATTTAGAGGTCGTCTTCTTGAGACATATCAATTTTTTCTTGGTTTCTGA
>LT984854.1:2486884-2541541 GCA_900258555.1 uncultured Desulfobacterium sp.
ATAAAGAAAAATGTGACGGTCCGGAAAATTGCAATTGCTATTCATGGGCCTTTTTTATAACACAATCTTTTTCAGGAAACCCGAAATAGTGTGTGTTTAGTGGTAAAAGGCGGTAGTAATGATTAGAAATTTGATGTGAATTCCTGGCTAAAGAATGGCTAAAGAAAATCTTTGAAATTGGTATTTTGATGGGAAAATGCTCTAAAATGTTCCAACATGAAAAACGAGTAACATCAATAAGCTATCTTATTTCAAAGGGTTGTAAAAAACTGGTGCATGCCTTGAGGGGGTAGTGGGTCACGCCCGTGCGGGTTCAAGTCCCGCCTTCGGCACCATCTTAAGTCTTTAATTTCAACAAGTTATCTTTGTTAACACCCTTAAAACCTTTTGCCAATTCTTTGCCAGCTTGAGCCTTGCGCCTAAGCTGGTTTCTTTTTTCATAGATTTTCAATTCATCTTCAAATTCATGCTGGAAATATCTTTCAAAAGCCTTAAAAGAATAAAAACCTATTTACCGCAGCACTTTTTATATTTCAGACCTGAACCACAAGGACACGGAGAATTCCTACCCACAGACGTCTTAGAACGACTAGGAGGAGAAGACAAGCTTTTATGAGACTCAACCTTTTCCTTTACTTCAACAACTTCTCTAAAGCCCAAATAATCAGCCATAGCAGCAATCACAAAAGCATTAAGTGTTAACCCAGTTTTCTTGCAATACAACCGAGCCCGTGAATGAAGTTCATCGGAATATCTTACCAGTGTTTTTGCCATTGAAGAACCTTAGTCTTTTTTAATGCCCTTTATTTCAACCCGGGCATTCAAGTCTTTTACCCAATCACTCAATTTTTCCCCAGCATCTCGAATAATCAAGGCGATTTGAAGAAATCCAACCGACTTAACCGCCATCAAAGACTTTGACATTTCATCAAGCATATTGATTATCAGCCTTGATCTTTCAATATCAGCCATTTCAGCAAGCTTATCAATTCGGGCTAAGACATCATTAGGGACCCAAAACGATACCTTTGTTTTATCCACGCTCATAAATTCACCTCTATAAAAAATTGTCATTTAGGGGGCTCGTAAGGTTATTAAGCTGACAAATAAGTCATAACCTATGGTTCCCTTGTATTCCATTGGTTCCAATATGTCAATATTTTTTTAATTGATATATTGACACCGTTTACAGTTTAGACCTTTAACAAGCTAATACTCAAAATGATATCATTTTGATATCACTATCAAGTTATTTCTTTTACACAACTCTTTATTTTTGCTAACAAATTTAAAAAAATCGGAATTATGCTATGAAGTATCAAGTTAAAGGGGGTGTTTGGGTGTGCTCCCGCTTTCCAGCGGTCGCACACCCCCCACCCCTTTCCACTGAAGGCGAGTCACTACCTCTATACTTCCATTAGAACGTTTTCGGGTTAGTCTTTAGGAACTACCTTGAAGACCGCATTCCATAGCTTATCAAGGCTCCGCCGTCCGACCGCCAAATTTCGCCGCAGGCGCACACGCGCTGAACTATATCGATACAAGTTAGCCCTTGACTGCGACCACGGATAGAATTATGAAGCTGGGTAGAGAAGAAAATTTAAAGGGAAGGCGCACTTAAATAAGTAGTCGAAGAAATTACATGAATCCCATGCAATACGTTTTGCCGTTTTTTTGCCACGAAGGCCGTAACTCGTTGATATTTAATGCACTAGGACGGGTTCAAGTCCCGCCTTCGGCACCATAGCTGTATTTTCAGGCGGAATCTCTTGAGATTGCGCCTTTTTCTTTTTTGGTTATAAGATTGAAAAGGAAAATTGTACAAATGAAAAGCCGTAACACAAAAAACAATGTAAAAATCCCTGAAGTGATATCAAAATACAAATTTCCATGGTCGGACATGCATGTCGGCGACTCAGTATTAATTAGGGCGGAGGAGGGAGAGGAACTAGCCTGGTTTAGACGTAGCGTTGTTTCCTCCGCACAATATTATGGGAACAAGACCGGCAAAAGATTCAAGTCCCTCTTTGACATGGATACGAAGAGTTGCCGAGTTTGGCGAATAAAGTAGCCTAAGGTTTGGGTATAAAATAAAGGCATTGGAGACCATAGCCTTTCCTTTGACGTTTGTATAGCGTCTTCAAATAACATATTCTGTTGAAAGCATCCCGTATTCTTGCCTTTCAAAATCCAGAGATAATAAGCCACCTCTTATTTTAAATAAATCTGAACGAGTCATTAACTCACAATTAATACAAAACTAATCTTTTGCTGTTATTATTAATTTATATTAATAAATTATATGTATTTGTTAATACATTGCCCTTTAAAGGATATTAATTATCACTAAATTAAAAATTTAACTTGACAGTTAATACGTTTTTAAATAATAGATTTTTTCGAATTGTACAAAGTATTGTTCTAATAATTTATTAACTTTTAATTAGGAGGGTCGTATGATTGTTGTAAAAAAATGGTCGTTGATGATGATTGCTTTATTCCTTGTATTGTGTTTTTCGGTTCCATCATTCTCTGCTGATGAGGGCAAAATCAATATCAATACTGCCAGCGCCGAGGAATTGGCCAAGTTGGATAAGGTCGGTGAGGCTTACGCCAAGAGGATAGTGGAGTACCGCGAGGCCAATGGTCAGTTCTCAAAGCCCGAGGACATTATGAATGTTAAGGGGATTGGTCCCAAAATCTTCGAGGCCAATAAGGATCGAATTGTAGTAAAGTAGAAAAAGGGATGGGAAAGGATCCACCCTAAGTGCTTAAGAGGTGGATTCTTTCTTTCACTATTTGATATATCCCTCTCTTTGCAACTCCAGCAGCACCTCCTGGGCCGCCTCGTCCGGCGTTATTTCAGTGGTATCTATGCGCAGCTCCGGCCTTTCAGGGTCTTCATAAGGGTCATCAATTCCTGTAAACCCCTTTATCAGACCCGCCCTGGCCTTGGCATAAATTCCCTTTCGATCTCGTTTTTCACAGACTTCCAGGGAGGTGGCCACGTGCACCTCAATAAAACCACCATACTGCTCTATCATTTCCCGTACCTGTCTTCTGGTCAATCTGTATGGAGCAATAGGGGCGCATACGGCGATGCCCCTGTTCTTGGTGATCTCACTGGCGACAAAACCTATGCGCCTTACATTAATATCCCTGTCTTCCTTTGAAAAGCCCAATTCACTTGAAAGGTGCCTTCGGACTATATCGCCGTCCAGCAGGGTTACAGGCCTGTCCCCTATTTCAAGAAATCTTGAAATCAGCACCTGAGCGACTGTAGATTTGCCGGACCCGGAAAGCCCTGTAAAGAAGACCGTAAAGCCCTGCTTGTGTCTTGGCGGATATGCATTACGCAGTTCCTCTACAACCTCTTCAAATGTAAACCATGCAGGTATTTCAAGGCCTGCCCGCACCAGTTTTACCAACTCTGTCCCTGAAAGTGTCTTATAGCCTACATTTCCTTTTATCTCGCTCCGAGGGACGTATTTTTCCTTCTCAGGGGTGTAGACCATTTCCTCAAAGGGTATGATATGTATGCCGAGCTCATCCTTAAATTTCTCCAGCAGTTCGCGGGATGCATAAGGTTCGTAAAAGGGCCTTCCTGCATTGTCCAGTCCCGGACCCCCATGATCCCTGCCCACAATAAAATGGGTGCACCCGTAGTTTTTTCGGATCAAGGCATGCCACAGGGCAGAACGCGGGCCAGCCATCCTTACGGCAAGAGGCAACAGCGACAGGAGCATCATATTAGGGGGATAGTGGTGGGCCGTCTTTTGATAACACCTGACCCTTGTATAATAATCAATATCTCCAGGTCTAACCGGGCCCACAGTAGGTTGAAACAGCAGATTCGCCCTTGATTCTCTCATGGCGCCCAGGGTCATCTCAAACTGGGCGCGATGGAGGATGTTTCTGGTATGGAATCCGACCAACCGCCGCCAGCCCAGCTTTAAGCAGGCATTTCTTACCTCAAGGGGTGTCAGACGCAGCTGCTTGAAGTCAAAGTGAAGGGGCATATTGACGCCCTCTACCTTGCCCCCCACATAGTGACTGCCTGTCTGGTGAAAAAGCTGATATACACCAGGGTGATCCGCGTCTGCAGTCCCGTAGACGGCCAGGGCCTCCCTCTGTTTATCAATAGGCCAGATCTCCTCAATATGCATCACACCGAGCATAAAGCCCTCAGGGTCTCTAAGAGCTGCGGATTGACCGGCCTCAAGGCGCCCGGCCTCCAACTCCGTCACGTCAAGGCATATAGGGATAGGCCAGACAGTGTTGTCCTGAAGTCTCATCCTGTCGAGCACCGCCTCATAGTCCGGATGGGTCATAAAACCGGTCAAAGGAGAAAAAGAACCATTCATCAGCAGCTCAAGATCGCACATCTGCCGTTCAGAAAGCACAATAGAAGGGATGTGCAGAGAAAGATCCTTGAGCACCTCCTTTCTGCCGTCATCGGCCATCAGGTCAACGAGGACGCCTCCGTGTGGTGTGATCAGGTGGCTCATTGATTTCTTTGCTCCTTTCACCTAAAAATTTGTCACCCCCCTGGATTCCCTGAAATCAGAGGGATTGATTTCATATTTCTTTAGGAGTTCGTACAGATCGGCCCTGTATTTTCCCGCAAGTTTGGCCGCCTGGCTTACGTTGCCGCGGGTGAGTTCTATCAATTGGATAAGATAATCACGTTCGAAATTTTCCTTAGCACTCTTAAATGAGTTAGGACCGGCTGGGCCTGCCTGCCGAAAGTTTAGCAGGAGATCGTCGGTTATGGTATCCTGGGTTGCAAGCGCCACAGCGCATTCAACCGTATTTTCCAGTTCCCTTACATTTCCGGGCCATGAATGCAATAAGAGCTTCTGGAGGGCAGCGGCAGAAAATTCCTTAATCTGTTTATTCATTTTCTTTGCATTTTTTTCCAGAAAAAATCTCGCCAGATATGGAATTTCCTCTTTCCTTTCTCTTAGAGGGGGCAGCCTTATTGGTATAACATGGATGCGGTAATAAAGGTCTTTACGGAAAGTGCCCTTTCTTGTCTCTTCCTCCAGGTTCTTATTTGTCGCAGCAATTATCCTGACGTCCACCTTCACGGGCCTGTCGCCTCCCAGGGGATAGAATTCCTTTTCTTCAAGGGCGCGAAGCAGTTTTACCTGCATGGATAAGGGCATCTCTGATATCTCATCCAGAAAGAATGTGCCGGTATGGGCCAGGGCGAAAAGCCCTTTTCTGCCCCTGGCGGCCCCTGTGAATGCACCCCTTTCATAGCCGAAGAGTTCTCCCTCCAGCAGTGTCTCTGGAATCGCAGCGCAGTTGATCGCCACAAAGGGGTGGTCCTTTCTGGCGCTGGCCACGTGAAGTGTCTTGGCTATCAGCTCCTTGCCTGTTCCGCTTTCCCCCTCTATATAGACATTTGAATCAACAGCGCCTGCATGAGTGACCTGTTCAAGCACCTTTTGCATCTTCTCGCTCTTGTATACAATATGCTCAAAGCCATAGCGTTGTTTCACCTGATCCCTAAGGCTTTTTATCTCCTTTGACAGTTTGCTCTTGCCGAGGCAGTCCTTTATCTCCGTCAACAGATCATTGTAATCAAAAGGCTTGGTCAGATAACTGTATGCACCCCTCCTCATGGCCTCCACGGCATTTTCTATTGTGCCGTATGCTGTAAATATTATTATTGGCATTTCAGGATTGGTCTGATGAAGCTCTTCCATCAATTCTATGCCGTTGTGGCTGCCGAGTCTCAGATCAACAAGGGCCAGATCAAATATCTCATGCCGCGCCATTTCGATTGCCTTTTTCGAATCTGTAGAGGCTTCCGCCTTATAATCCCCGGCCTCAAGCCTCATTTTAATAACCTTTAAAACGCTTTGATCATCATCAACCACCAAAATCTTTTCCATGACCTTCTTCCTGTTAACGAGGCAACGCTTTTCTCTTGTCTTCTTCCGTACCCAGATCAATCTTCTTCAAGCCATCCAACTGAGTCTGGAGTTTTTTGATTTCAACATTTTTTAAGTTATATATCTGGTTCATAAGTTTATCTATTTCCTTTTGCTTTTCAGTATTTGTCTTTTTTATTTCCAAGATCTCCTTGTCCAGGTCATTTATCCTGCCCAGCATTGAAATATACAATTCCGTGGCCGATATTAGTTCGCTCCGCGGATATCTTTTCAACATATCCTCAAAACACTTAAGGGATCTGACCCGATCGGAACGAGGGTTTTTGGGGTGGGCGTAAATAACCCCCATCAAAAACAGGGCCTGATCCCCATTGGTTTCAGGAGCAAAATTCAGTGCCTGCTCCGATTCCTTGATGGCCTGCTCGTAATCCTGCACCGCTATCAGGTATTTTGCATTGGCAAGGTGATGGTTTGCCTCCAATAACGCACGGTTATGAACGCATCCACAGCCAAAGTTGATTATAATAAAACAGGCAGCGTAAAAGAGAAGGTGCTGCCCTTTCCCAACTCGCTTTCCGCCCATATTTTACCTCCATGAGCAGTGATAATGTGTTTGGAAATGGAAAGACCCAGACCTGTCCCCCTGTCTGTTTCAATTCCTGAGTCTATTCTCCTGAATTTGTCAAATATAAGGCCCAGATGATCCTTATGAATGCCGCAACCGGTATCCGACACGGATACCACAACAAAATCCCTCTTATTATCCAGCAACGAGATGGAGATGACAATTGAATCACCCTCCCTGGTAAACTTGAGGGCATTGCCGATCAGATTCTGAACCACTTGAAAGATCCTCTCTTCGTCAATGTTGACGGGAGGGATATCCGGTGGAGGATTAAGTTCCAGGCTGACATTCTTGCTGAGCGCAATGGGGGCGACTTTCAATACCCCCCTCTGGACAACAGGGGCAAGGTTGCATTTTGTAAAATGATAGTCCATCATCCTCGCTTCCATCCTGGACAGGTCCAATATCTTGTTAACGGAATCAATAAGCCTTTCACATTCCTCTTTTGTAATGGCAAGAAGCTCGTGTTGTTTTTCGGGGCTCGAGGCGTAAGTGCCTTCCAGCAACATGCTTGATGCCTCACGTATTGCTGTCAGGGGGGTTCTAAGATCGTGAGAGACATGGCTTATGAAATCAATCTTCATCTGGTCAAGCTCCCTCAGTCTGTCGCACATTATATTAAAATCATCTGCAAGGGCCTTTATCTCCGGCGGAGATGCTATGTCGGGGACCTTTTCAAACCGCCCCTTCGCTATGGTGTCTGTCTTTTCCTGGAGCAGTAAGATGGCACGGTTAATACCCCTGGTGGTAAAAAAACTGATCAGTATCCCCAGTATGATCGCAGACCCGGAGGTAATTATCACCACTTTTACTACACGGAAAGAGGTCTTGACTGATTCCTCGATCATCTGCTCCCTTTCATAACGTGCCACATCAATAATTTTTCTGAGCCTTTGATTAATATCTCCTAATACCCCTTCCCTTTCCTCCTGGTATTGCTTCATTGGATACGATCTTCCGGATGTGAATAGATCGGATTCCCTGTTAAACAGGAAGGCATAGTGTTCATACAACTGTCTTGCCTCGACACACAACTGCTTTTTTTCGGAGGTATTATCAACAGCCTCCTGCAACCTGCTCAAATCCTCGATCACATATTCCTGTATCTCCATAAATTTTTGCAAGAAATCCTTGTCCTTTGAGATGAAATATTTCTTTTCAAAACCGACCTGCGAAAGGATAGAATCCAGGATGCGTTCTACCAAACCTATGGTGGTGGTACTGACAAATGCAATGGAATGGGTGAGGTTATTTATGTGGTTGACATTTATGGTCATATAGCCGGCAAGAAGGACTACAAACAACATTATGACCATGTAGCTGACGACCAGTCTCTTAAATATTGTAAATTTCACATCATGACCATAAAAGGTTATTTTTTGTCAACAGGCCTCCCGTTGATAAATTGCCCTTCAAATACCTTTCCGTCCGGATAAACAATGGTTCCTGAACCGTGATACCTGCCGTTTACAAACTCTCCGGCATATATGCTCCCATCCGGAAGGATGATTGTGCCGTTGCCGTTGGGCATGCCGTTTACCCACTGTCCTTCATATATCCTGCCGTCGGAATAGTTCACTGTGCCCCGGCCTTCCGGTCTTCCGGCAGTCCACAGGCCAGAGGACTGTTTGCCGTCAGGGTATATAATTGTGCCGTTGCCGTGAAATTTGCCTGCCGACCAATGGCCTACATATCTTTTGCCGTCCGCGAATGTGAAGACGCCTTCACCATCATACTTACCGTCCTTGAAATATCCCCTGTAAGACCTGCCGTCTTTAAAGATCAACACCCCTTGGCCGCAATATTGGCCTTTCCTGAAACCGCCTGTATATCTCCCCCCATCCGGTAATTTAATGTCACCCTGTCCGTCATATTGGTCGTCTCTCCACTGACCCTCATATTTGGTGCCGTCTGCAAGGGTACAGACCCCCTGGCCATGCCTGACAATATCGTTTGTCTGCCCTATGTAGACAGCGCCGTCAGGCCATGAAATTGTACCGTAAATCCCTTTGCCGTTATGGAATTGTCCTTCATATGTCTTCCCGTCCGGGTATTTGAACGCACCCTTGCCGTTGGGTTTGTCATCCCTCCAAAGGCCGATATATCTGCTGCCGTCGTCATATAATGCAGATCCCCATCCGTTTCTCCTATCATCTTTCCACACACCGGTGAATCTGTTCCTCCTGGGGCCGTCTGCTGAATATGAGCCTTCCCTGCCTTTTATTGCCTGGTCTGAATATGTATATATGCCCCATCCGGACCTTTGTCCGTCCTTCCATTGACCTTCATATTTTCCGCCGTCATCATATTCATATATCCCCTGACCATCCTTGCATCCGCCTTGAATACATACTGCTGACACCTCGACAGGGAAAAATAAGGCCATGAATAATAAAGAAATAATAAGATTTGTTGTCATGGCCGTTCCTCCAATGGATAACCGCGTTCCTTTATATAGTCTTCAAACTGCTGATAGGTCTCCTGCTGCCACATGGGTGAGCCGAAGACCTCGTGTTTGAAGGCGGTTATGCCGATACCCAAAAAATGTCTGTGATGATGTCTCAAGATCTTGTTCCTGGAGAAAAAGGCCTTTAAGACTTCTTTGGGCTGCCAGTAATATTTTCTCATCAGTGAGATATGCTCCTCAGTGATCTTGCTGATGTCGGGCTCTTCCCTGGTGGGCATTATGGCCTGGATCTGATCGTATCTTGAATAATCATCGGTCCTGATCCTGCCAAGCCTTTTCATTTCCTTGTAATATTCCGTGCCAGGATAAGGGGTTACCACATTTAGGCCCAGATGATCCACATAGGGCCGCAGGAAATTCATCAGGTCCATTCTGTCCTTACTGGTCTCCTCCCAAAGCCCTATAATAAGGGTGGCCATTACCATGAAGCCGTGTTTTTTGAGTATCTTCATGGCCTCTTCGTTTTCCCTGGCGGTAATGCGTTTGTTGACCCCATCCAGGAGATTCTGCCTGCTGTGCTCTATGCCAAGCATGAACTGATAGACACCCGCATCCCTGAAACCTTCCATAAGGTCCTGATCCCTGATAATCAGATTGGACCTTGACTGGAGCCAGAAATTCTGTCCTGTTCTTCTGGCGGTCATCTCCCTGATAAACCCTTCACCCTTTTCCCGTGTAAGATTGAAGATATTGTCCCCAACATAAAAGGTGTCGCGGTTGTAGCGGTCCTTTAGGATCTCCATCTCTTCGGCGATCTTCTTCGGGCTTCTTGTGCGCCATTTGTTCTGCCAAAAGACCGCTTCTGAACAAAATGTACAGTCATATGAACAGCCGCGTGCAAAATTGACCAGAAATCCCCGCTCTGATTCCGAAGGAAGCCCGATATAGGGGTGCTCCATATTGTAAAGGTGATAGGCAGGCATGGGAAGGGTATCCAGGTCTGCTATCAGCGGCCTTTGACCCGTAAAGACAAAAGCGCCTTTTTCATCCAGAAAGGCCAGGCCCTTTATTTTTGCCACATCCTGTCTTTTTACAATACAGCCTAGGAACTCGTGCAGCGTGATCTCACCTTCCCCGACACAGATATAATCTATGGCCCTGCACTTCCTTAAGAGTTCCTCCGGTATCAGAGAGGGCTGGCCCCCGCCGACTATGACTATGCTGTCGGGGCTCGCCTCTTTGACAAGTCTTGCGGCGTTCATGGTATCATTTAAGAAGTAGGTACAGATATTGCTTATCCCGACCACATCAGGCCTGAGCCTTTTTACCTTTTCCTCAAGATCGCGCCAGGGGTTTTGCTGGATGGTGCAGTCAAGGAATTCCATTTGAAAGTCATTTTCAATATATGCAGCAAGCTGCAGGCATGCGGGACTGGGCACCCATGCCCTCAGGAATTCCCATATCTTATGAGGAGGATCAACAAGCAAGAAATCCATTAAACACTCCATAGCCGGAATCAAAGGCTTTCACATATAACATATTAATATTTAAAATAAAATTTCAATAAAATAAGATACCTTAGCCCCTCGATCAATTGAAAAATAATCATTTCTCCATCCCTGATGTCAAGCTGTTTTACAGCCTGTTCTTTTAACTAAAATAAAATAGCATAAATACATTAAAATTAGCATACACAATTATATCCTATTGACAACTGAAAACTATTGCGTTACACATTACAAATCCTTCAACAATCAACAATGGACTCTTTGAAATCACCTTATAGGCATGTTGGTATTGCCGCCAACTTACATACTGATGAGAATCGGATTTATTAGCGGTTAATCAATAAAATGGCCTTTTCCATTTTTAAAAAGGTGGTCCCCTGGGTTTCGTTTTTGCTGTTAATCACCATTTCCGTCGTTATATGGCAAAATGAAAATGCCCATAAAAAGGAAATTATCCTTACCAGTACCCAAACCACTGCAACACAGATTAAAATCCGTGTAGAAGGCCTGATTAACGCCAGGATTTCCTCTCTCAAGTTACTGGCTGAAAGGTGGGTTGAAAGGACCCCCCCTGATTTCAGCAGAGAGCGATTTCTCCAGTTCGCCGAAGGCATATACATCCATTACCCCGGTTTTGCTGCGATCAACTGGATAGATCCATCCGGCGTGATCTGTTGGGTCTTTCCCGAGGACAAAGGCCCCCTGCTCATGGGCAAGAGGCCTGCGGCCCATGGTGATCCCGGTTACAGAAAGGCCTTTGAACAGGCCGGGACAAGCCTTCAGGAAGGGGTATCCCCGTGTGTCGAACTCTTTTCCGGAGGACTTGGGTTTGAGATATTTTGGCCCTTGGTCCATAATGGACAGTTACAGGGATATCTCAACGGTGTCTTTCAAATCACCCACTTAATGGAAGTAAGCGTGGGAAAAATAATTCTTCAAGATTTTTCCATGAAAATATTTGAAGGTGAAAGGCTTATTTACAATAGCGGGGATGAAAGACCCTATGAAACCGGACACACATTCAAGTCTATCCAACCCTTCGATGATATCAGCTTTTTAGGAAAAATCTGGCGGATGGAACTTAGGCCAAAGGCTGCAATGTATCCTTATGAGCACCTCAAAAATTGGCCTGTATTGGCATTCGGCCTTACGATTTCAATCGCTGTTTTTATGCTCCTCAATTATCTCTTCCGGCGCATGGAATTGTACAGGGCGGCAAGGAATCAGGCCTATGAAGAGGTCAAAGAGCGTACAAAGGCCGAAGAAAGGCTTAAGAAAAACGAGAAGGTACTTGAATCCCTCCTCTCTGAACTGGCTTCCAAGAACGAAGAACTGGAGACCTTTGTATACACGGTCTCACATGATTTGAAGACGCCGATTATTACAATAGAGGGTTTTGTAGGCGCCTTGCGTGAGGATTTCAAAGACGTGATCCCGGAGGAGGGCAAGAAATATCTCAATTTTATAAGCGACGCAACCAGAAAAATGGGGCTCCTGATCAGCGATCTTCTCGATCTGTCAAGGATCGGGCGTCTGACGGAAAACAAGGGGGAGCTTCAATTCGCAAGGCTTGCGGAAGAGGTAGTCGCGGCATTTCAACCGGCAATACGGGAAAAGGGTATCAAGGTGACGGTCCAACAGGATCTTCCTCTGGTCTATGCGGAAGAAAAAAGGTTACGTCAGGTAATGGAAAACCTGTTGAGCAATGCAATCAAGTACATTAGAAAAGATAATGTCACCCCCGTCATCGAGGTGGGAGCCATGACAATGGATCGGGAAAAAGTTTTTTTCGTCCGAGATAACGGCATAGGGATCGAGAAGGCCTATTTTGAAAAGATCTTTCAGGTCTTCCAGCGACTTGCCCCTGCAAAAAAAATAGCAGAAGGAACAGGAATGGGCCTTACCATTGTAAAAAGGATTATCGAACATCATGGCGGCAGAATCTGGCTTGAATCCAAACCCGGTGAGGGTTCAACATTTTTTTTCACCATCAAAGACAAGGAGGTTTAGGAATGGATTATCAACCCTCTCATATCCTGCTCGTGGAAGATGAGGAGGCGCACGCTGAACTGACAAAACGGGCCGTCCGCAAATCCGGCAATGCCAACCGGCTGGATGTGGTAACAAGCGGTGAGGATGCCCTGGATTATGTCTTCAACCGTGGTGCCTATGCTGACAGGTCCCAGTATCCCATGCCGGGACTGATCCTGTTGGACATAAAGCTGCCCGGCATTGACGGCATAGAGGTCCTGAAGGCGATAAAGGAAGATCAAAATCTGAGAAAAATTCCCGTGATCATGCTCACCTCTTCGGAGAGGGACGCAGACGTTATCAGTTCCTATAAGAACTATGCCAACAGCTACCTGACCAAGCCGGTGGGTTATAAAGAATTTGAAGAGAAGATCAGGCAGATAGATTTCTATTGGATGATCCTGAATGAGCCTCCAAGGTGCCAGTAATGAAACCATTCAGCAGGTATTAATGATGTCTCCCCTTTGTATTGCAATTATCGAAGACGAAATCGCCCACTTAAGTCTGATGAAGCGCGCCATTTTAAAGGCATTTAATTCCGCTGAGATCCATCATTTTGAAGACGCAGCCACATGCCTGGAAACAATTGATCAGATAAATCCAGGCATTATCATCAGCGATTATCTCATGCCGGGCATGAACGGCATAGATCTTCTGGAGGCGGTTAATGGCAGGGGACTGGATATACCCGTTATTATCATCACCGGCCAGGGCGGCGAGGATATTGCGGTGCGGGCCATGAAGCTGGGTGCATGGGATTATCTGGTCAAGTCCGCGGATTTTTTTACCCTGCTCCCGAGCGTAATCGAAAAGGTCATTCGGGAAAAGGAAACCAAAGACCTGTTGAGGGAGGCCGAAGAAAAATACCGGCTTGTGGTTGACAATGCCGGTGAAGGCATCATGGTTGAACAAGCACAGATGGTAAAGTTTTATAACCCCAGGTTTGCGGAGATCTTTGGTTATAAAATGGAAGAATTCACCTCAGGCTCTCTGATGGACATTGTTTATCCCGAAGACAAATCAATGGTGGCCGAATACTTGGTGAAGTTGATCACCGATGGTCATAAACCAGTGACATGCGACTTCAGGATAATCAGCGCGGATGGGCAACTCAAGTGGCTGAGTAACAACGCGGTTCAGATCAACTGGGGAGGCAGGCCCGCTTCATTGAATTTTTTAAGTGATATCACAGAGCGCAAGCGCACTGAAAAACGCATTCAGTCTCTTACCCATGAATTGATAAGGGCTCAGGAGCGGGAACGTTCGACCATTGCACGTGAATTGCATGACACAACATTGCAGGACCTGGTAGCCTTAAAACTTAAAACAGATATGTTGCTCTTTGACCAGGAAGAATTGCCTGCCAAAGTAAGACAATGGACAAAAGAGCAATCAGATATACTACAGCAAGCCATTACATCTCTTCGAAATCTGGCCTATGATTTACATCCTGCCGGTCTTAAGCAATGGGGTCTTGTCAAAACACTCGACAACTGCTGCCATGATTTTTCTGAAAGAAACGGGACCAATGTAACATTTAATTCCTCCGGCACTCAGGCCTTGACTATCGGCCCTGAGGCAGAAATAAACCTCTACCGTCTGGTGCAGGAAGGACTGAATAACATTCGAAAGCATGCAGATGCATCCAATGTCAAGATAAGCATGGTGGCCGATCCCCATGAGATTATACTGACCATAGAGGATGACGGCAAAGGATTTGACGTTGATGAACGAGAGCAGGCCTCCATAGCTGAGAAACGTTTGGGCCTCAGGAGCATGAAAGAGAGGGTCAGCCTTCTCGGCGGGGAAATTAAAATAGAGTCTTATTATGGAAAAGGCACTAAACTCCTCATAAAGGTTCCCATAGGAGGGTAGATAGCAGGCGGTTAGGAGATTGGTCTGATGGAATTGGCAAAGATATTGGTGGATGTTGATCTTGGGAGAAAAGGGATTGAAAAGACGGAGATGTATGTGTACCTGGAAGGGAAGTTGATCGAGACCCATTTTGACCGATGTTACGACGACATAAAGATGGTGGTTGAGGATTTGAGGGGCCGTTATAAGGATGCAATGGTGGAAGTCTCCTGCGAAGGAGAGGACTTCTTCGGCCGAATTCACAGATGGCCTTTGGACATTTAGGGCTTAAACAAAGCTTATCAAGGAGAAAACATCATGAAAAAAGCCATATTATGCCTAGCGGTTCTTTTCGTTTTTTTGTTCAGCTCCTCACAGTCCTTTTCAGGCGAAATTATACTCAAGGAAAAGGAGAAAGATACGTGGGAGATGCAAAACAAAACAGGGGAGAAGATCGGGACACTCAAAAGGGATCAGGGAGTCTACCGATTCTTCGATAACAACCAGGAATTCATGGGTTCGATCCTGGAATCAAAGCAACTGATGCCAAAGGGCTTCAGGAGCCGCAGCACCAAAATCACACCCGAACTGGCCCAGCTCTATCTTGATCTATTGGACGCGATCAAGACCATAAAGTGAAGGGCCTCAAACCGGACTACATCCGCTGACTTTGCCTTAGCCCATTGCAACCGGTTACCCTGTGTTGATTGGGCTGTTCATAGTCCTCTGAGCAGTTCTTCTTTTTTCTTTTGATATTCTTCCTGACTAATAAGGCCCTTATCAGAAAGCGCTTTTAGCTTTTCAAGTCTTGTACCTATGTCAATGTTTTTATCAAAGACATCGGTTTCCGGGGGATGTTGCCCTGTATCCTGAGACAAATCGGATTTCGTCTTTATTCCGAAAAGCCGTCCGATCGCGCCTATTATTTTTTTTATACCCCGCCAGATCTTGGGAAGCCACCATATCATAACCATTATAAAAGCAGCCAGTAAGGCAAAAAATATCCATGGGTGTTTTAATGCCGTCCATAGCCCGCCGATGACCGCCAGATCCTCTACGATTGATGCAGTCCAATTGGTCACCGGCTCTGGGGAAGCATTGATCAGGACACGGGTGCCTGCCTTTGTAGCGTGGGTTCCGGCGGCAATTCCACCCCCGACAATTGCCGCGGCCAGTGAAGCAGCGGGATCAATATTCCCGACAGCGCCTGCAGCCAACAGGGCACCGCCAGGAATCCGGATAAAGGTGTGAATGGTATCCCAGCCTGTATCAACCCCCGGAACTTTGTCTGCAAAGAATTCAACGCAGTACATTACACCTGCCGCAAAAATGACCAGGGGATTGGCAAGGATCTGCAGATCGGGCGGCAGCGTCATATGGCCGGCAGATCCCATGATGCCGAGCATAAGTATGGTTGCATACAGATTGATGCCACTCGCCCATGAAGCACCCATGGTAAGGGCGATGATGCTTGCGATATGATTTAACTGTTCCATTGGTTTTAACTCCCACTTGCGGGATTAATCCCAGAAAAAACTAAAACCGTTCCACGTTACTTATACAATTTAGAAACTGAAAAACTTAAGAGCTGGATTCACAGCCCCTTTCCCTTCGTAGAGCCAATTCAATAGTGACCAATCACTTCAACTGACTGTCTTTGCTACCGGCTCGATTGAAGAGGGTGAAGGCTTTTTGTCCTTTTTCGATCTCTGATTGACAACTGATACAAAAACGAACTCCTGGGATAGCCTTACGACGAGCATCTGGAATAACAATCCCGCATTCCTCGCAATGAGTCAAGCTTTCACCCTTAGACAGCCGACTCCTGGCTAATTGTACTCCGGATTTTACGGTGGCGTCTATTTGCCCCTGTACATCCCCATCTCGGGACCAGCCTACCGCCATAATTTGCTCCTTTTTAAGTTATTCATTATGATTAACCATCAGAATTTTGGGCATAGCAGTGTCCCCATTCTCCTGTAGAATAGGCGGCTGTCCGAGAATGCCCTTTTTCATACCGTATCTTCCGTACACGGAAATTCCCCACATTACAACATGCGCGGCAAGTCGAGCTACCCCACCGCTTGGTGTGATGTGGGCGAAGTAGATCTCGTCAGCCAGGGCAGCCACAAGTCGGTTGCGATGTTCTGCCAATGCAACTGTGGCGCGGCGATGAGAGGATTCAAAGGGCGACAAAAGCAAAATACGGCCATCTTCTATTCCGAGTCGCCATTCTCTGGGGAGGCGCATGGATTCTATACTGCGGCCAGGGCATATAATGATGGACTGAGGGCCCCGCAGCAGGATTTGCAGGCATTCCTTTTCCATGGCCGAATGAAACCCGCTAATAACACACCGCCCCTTATCGCGCCACTTCTGGGCCTGATCATAGGCGGCCAGGATAGCATCGCCAGGACAACGATTGGAGCAGAACAATGCTGTTTTGGGCAGATTTAGCAGTTCCAAGCGTCCAATAGCCCATAGCCTTTCCGGGGCCTCTGAACCAAGAAGTGAGATCAGTGAGGGAGGGTAATCTGGATGAAATCGGGCAATTGTATAAGGAGCATGCTTTATCTTTAATCCGGCATCCGGTTTGGTTTCAACACTGGGCATCATCAGGATTTAGACAGCTCCACCCTTTCAGATTTTACCGGACTTGATGCTGGCGCCATTTCAAAAAGCAGCCTTGCTGTGTCCAGCTTTGGAGTCCTTTTTGACAGGTAAAGCATTTCAATACCGACCACATGGTTGTCGGCATTATAGTCCACAATAATGCCGGGTGAAACCTCTTCCGATTCCACGGCATCAGATTCATCAAGGGTCAGGTAAAGGGCGTCGGCTTCATTATCAATTTTTAGTTTCATATCTTACCTCGGATCTTACGATCAAAAAAAAGGGTAATCACTCTTACAGGGTTTGTATGGGGATTGATTATAACACGAAGCACACGGTTTTCACATTCGGAAATAACCGCCAGCCGATGCTCCAGCATGGGATCAATTGCATCCGGCTCAATTCGCTGAGGTGGTCTATTGCTCGGTGCTGTACAGTTGATCTAAATGACAGGCACTTCCTGATAGTTCCACAGACCAAGTGTCGTGAGCCTGACGTCCGCCATTGCGAAGCCTAACCCAACCTGTAGGCGGTTGCACCCTTCTTATTTTCCCAACAGTCTCGCGGATTGTTTTGATTACCTCAGTAGGTCTTTCTTTTTTAGAAGTGGAGATTTGCATTTTTGAGGTTGAATAGCCATGCGCTGTATAAGACATAATACGCTCTACATCTTCGGGTGAGGGGAGCTTTTTTGGACCATGCCTGTAAGGAGACAAAATTGAATAGTTGGGTTTTGCCACCATTTGTTGCCATACCATCTCATTATGAGCTGTTTTTGATCCGTGATGAGGAATCTTGAAAATGGATGCTTCACCTCGGGGTCTTTCTGAAGAATTAACGATAACCGACCAGCCCAAACCCACATCCTCTACTTCTTCTAAGTCAGCCCCAAGGAGTAAAGCGACATCACCTATACCTATCCACGTAACAACCGATACATTATTCGGACCTTGCACGGTTGCTCGCCTTTTGGTCCCTTTGACCCGAGGCATAAGTCTCGTCAAGTTATTAAGAAATTTCTGATATTGACTATCTGATGGGGAAAGGGTCCAGACGCGGCATTCAAATCCGTGTCCGCTGTTCTCTGACTGTAAAAAAAATACATTTCTATTCGAAATAGCGTGGATTGGGTGACATTCCGGTTTAGATCTCGCTTCAAGCTCCCTATAGACTTCGAAGATCTCTTTTAATCCTGATGTCAAAGCCATTGCAGGCTTTGCTGCATAATCCAGAACTGTTGTCAGGAATTCTTTGTGCGTTAATGCTGCAGAACAGCAGAAACGGGCATTTTTACTCTCAGAAAGGATGCGGCTGAGCCCGCGGATATGATCATCATGCCAATGAGTCGCAATGATCAGACGCACGGCCTCTTCAGGTTTGATACCGATATGTTGAAAATAGGCAAGAGGTGCGGGTTGTTGAGTTTCTGAATCAATACATGAATCAATGATTATCCAATGATTATTTCCCAGATGAACAACAACGGACTCACCATACCCCGGACCAAACAGAGTGATTTCAATTTGATCTGGATTTGGAGGCAATATTGGCTATTCTCCCTGCAAGGTTGCAGCCAGCAATTCAGCTTTTCTTCGGTTTTCTTTTAACTCATGATCAGTCCACGCAGGCAGACGGCGAAAGACAATGAATGAGACTCGTTCTTTACTCCCACTGCGAGTTCTACGATAACCAATGGCCCACCTAAAAATCGCACCCGGTCGTAAAAGCTGTTTGTCCGTGTCAGAGAGTTCTGAAATAGGAAAATCCGCTTCCTCCTCTTCCTGCTCCGCATCTGCTGTAAGGTCAATTAAGCGTGCAGTAAAAGTCTCATCGCCTATTTCTGCTACATAGCCTTCCCACTCCTGTAAAGGCGTAAAAGTCGTTCTCCCAGGTGGTATCTCTGGTTGATGAGGAATCAAGGAATCAATATTTATTACCTGTTGCTTCGCTGTATCATTGAAAGAATGGGGCTGATTTTCCTGCAAATCTATTTGGCTTTGTTGCTCTGAAGGAAAGCATCTTTGGGCAGTATCAAGAATAAAATTCCCATAGGTAGCTAATGTGCTGCTAGTATCCTTAGTATTGTCAAAACTACCTTGCCAAAGTGTGTCTGCCGATAAATTTGTTGCCGTTGTCATTTGATATCCGTTAGCTTCATAATTTGATCAATAATCCATTCAGAGTGCTTAATGGAATTGTCAAATTTACTCTCCAAAATATCCATAAGCTCTTTACAATCCTGGTTTTGGGCTGGATTTTCAACTTCGTAATGGTCGTTTACCTCCATATCAATTCCGGCATTATCTTTGATCTTATTTGATGGTTCTATTTTTGCTTTAATATACCCTTTTTTTCTGTCATCCAGGTCTTGCTGTAACATGGTTAAGGAAATCATCCCTCCTCGTTTCTTAGGAGATTTCCCCTCGAGATCTTTCCCCCATTCACCCCAACCCTCATGCGGAGCAAGCATCTTTCCAATTCGGTTTCGCTCCTCCTCGCTCCCCACACTAAAGTGCACCTGTCGGTTAATACCCATCATGCCTATTGGGGTATGATACAGATAGTCCTTAAAAGTTTTCACTACAAAATCTGCCAGCCGAATGAATGGGCCTTCTTGGGTTTCGGCGACGAAACGCACAGGCTCTATATTAATAGCCAGCCACTCCATACGAAACGCTGCAATTTGTCTATGAATGATCGCAATTTCAGCAGCTTCTTTTTCTTTATCATTAATAAGGCCATGCCTTTCAAACCATTCGGGGTGAAATATGGGAGGATTAAAACTTCCCACTAAAACGATGCTCACACCGCTGATTTCTGGTTTGATTTTCATCATTTCTATAACCTAATAAATTAAAATTACTGCTTAAGTGAGAACCGAGTATAAAATAAAAAGGAAAACGTGGTCAAGAGTAAAAATTTGTGGAACCAAGCTATCCTAACCCTGGTCTCTTTACATGATACTAATGTTTTTTCTAGGAAAGCATTTATTTTCATTTTATCAATCCTTTCTCAACATCCCTGTATGCGTTACGGGCAGATGTTTTTATTGGGTCCGGCACCAGTGGAAAGGTGGTAAGGATATAGCTGAATTCCTCCTCTGTCAGGCCATAGAGGTGGGCGATAAGGCCGTCCAGCTCAGCACGGAGCCTTGCCCGCTCAACCGCGTTGGTTGCGCCTTCACGGTGGTTTTTTAATCCGACCTCCCTCGCAAGGTCGTCAAATTCCGGAGTGGTGCAGATGAGACGGGCGGCGCGTTTGATAATCCCCGGATCAAGAGCAGTTCCTTTATTAGATATCTGTGTAGTATATACGAAAAAGAAATTCATATTTGCTGTGACCTTGAGCCTAATAATTGCATCAAAGACGAAGCTGTTGAAAATGGCACATAATAAAAGCATATCTTTGTGGGCTACAATTCGTCTACCATTCGGATCAAGGACACAGACTGTTTGAAAATTCTCTGACACAAAAAAGGGAGTGTCATCCAGTTACCTCCATCCGCGTAGGTTAAAGTAGCCGATGCAGAAGTCGCTCCGGTCGGAAAGCGCAAGTGTCTCACAGAGGGCTGAAAGCATGGTTTCATTGATGTTGTCGAATATACGAGGCATCTTGAAAAATCCCCTACCAGTTTGCCATCATAGGAAAATTCTGTTCAGGAACTAAGGACCGGTTCAGCCCCTTAAAATGAATTCGGCGTTCATTCATTTTGTTTTTGCTAGAACCAGCTACTGCTCAATACCGGCGTGATCCCGCAGACAACTTTAATTTTATTTTCTAATTCTATAAAATAACCAATGAAAATATAAAAGCAGACAGAAGCAGTCGGTCTATAAAAAAGTCCTAATAAATGTAGGCTCTTATTTATGGGCAATCAAGCAAAATATGGAACAACTCTCGGGTGCATATAAGTGGAGACAATAAAGGGTTTTCGTTTAGATCAGTTCCACCATGCGCAAGAGGCACAAAACGGTCTAAGATTCTTAAAGACAAGTGGATTACCTCAAACCCCTGATAAAATCCCCAACTGCTTCTACTCCCTGTTCTTCCACAATGCGAATTGTTTGGGTGCCTATTACTGCTATGTCCGCCTTTCCCTTCAGAAAATCTACATCCTCCTTTTGCTTTACGCCGAATCCGACGGCCAAGGGAAGCTTTGTGGCCTTGCGGCAGTTGGAGAGGTAAGAGACCAATTCCTCGGAAAATCTGGTATCCTGACCAGTAACCCCCTTTCTGGCTACGCAGTAAATAAAGCCCCTGGCAAAGGTGGAAAGATACATCATCCGCTCTAAAGGAGTTGTGGGCGAATAGATCATGATGGGCGCGAGACCATATTTTTCCATGGCCTGTAGATAATCTGCGCCCTCTTCCGGCGGCAGATCCGGGATGATTGCGCCCTTTAGATTTCTTTCGGCCATTTCAGCTACAAAACGGTCTGTTCCGTATTTAAACAGGATATTATAGTAGGTCATGATCAAAAAGGGGATGTCAAAATTCCGGGCGACACTCTTTGCGAGGTCAAGGGATTTCTGCACGGTTGCGCCTGATTCAAGGGCCTTCTGATTGGCGCGAAGTATTACGGGGCCGTCTGCGATGGGCTCGGAAAAGGGCACCTGCAACTCCATAAGATCTACACCGGCATTTACCATCGCCTCTATGATCTTAAAAGACGCCTCAAATGAAGGGTATCCCACCACCAGATGGGTCATCAGCAGGATGTCCTTTTGTTTCAGTCTTGATCTCAGATATGATTCAAGCACGATATCCCTCCGCCTTTTTGATGATGAATTTCCTCCATTCCGGGTCTTCAAATGCATCTGCTATGGTAAAGATGTCCTTATCCCCCCTGCCGGACTGATTGATAATGATGAGGTCGTCTGAAGACATGTTCGGGGCCTCTTTAAAGGCCTGTGCGAATGCATGGGCGCTTTCCAGGGCCGGAATCAGGCCCTCTTTTCTGATGGTAAGGGCCGCGGCCTCCAGGACCTCTTTATCGGTTGCCGCCTCAAATCTGACCCTGCCGCTTTCCTTCATGGAGGCCAGAATCGGTGACACCCCCACATAGTCAAGTCCTGCGGCAACGCTGTGGGTCTCCCTCATCTGGCCGTCTGTGTTTTGGAGAAAACAGGTCTTGTATCCCTGGGCCACACCTATTGAGCCGTCCCTTGATGCAAGGCGGGATGCGTGTCGTCCCGTATCCAGTCCGTCACCGCCTGCCTCAACGCCTACAAGTTCCACCGGATCATCAAAGAAACCGCTGAATATCCCCATTGCGTTTGATCCGCCGCCTACGCAGGCGTAAACGCGGGTGGGGAGTCTGCCCTCGATTTCAAGGACCTGTGCCCTGGCCTCTTTTCCTATAATGGATTGTAGATATGCGACCATCTCAGGATAAGGGTGCGGGCCGCAGGCGGTTCCGAGGACATAATGGGTGTCGTCCATGTTGCTCACCCAGTCTCGGAAGGCCTCGTTGATTGCATCTTTTAATATCCTTGTACCCTCCTTTACAGGGATCACCCGCGCACCGAGCCTCTCCATCCAGAATACATTGGGCCTCTGCCGCCAGACATCCACCTCACCCATGTATATTGTGCACCTGAAACCGAACCTGGCGGCCATGGTTGCAGTGGCTACCCCGTGCTGGCCTGCGCCCGTCTCTGCAATAACGCGTGTCTTTCCCATCCTCTTTACCAGAAGACCCTGGCCCATCACATTATTTGCCTTGTGTGCCCCGGTGTGGTTAAGATCTTCACGCTTTATGTATATGCGCGCTCCGCCAAAGTGTCTGGTCAGATTCTCTGCAAATGTCAGCGGCGTGGGTCTGCAAGAGTATGTTGACATCACATTCTGATATTCCTGCCAGAAGGTGGGGTCATTTTTCGCCGCCTCAAATGCGGTTACAAGCTGATCAAATGTGGCGACAAGTATCTCCGGCAAATAGGCCCCGCCGAATTGTCCGTAATAGCGTGTTGTTATCAAATGGAAACCCTCCTGATATTTTCCATCAATTGCGTCATAAGGATGTGGTCCTTTTTCCCGGGGCCTTCCTCTACACCGCTGTTGACATCAACGGCATAAGGTTGAACCGCCCTGATCGCCTCCTGTATATTATCAGGACTCAGCCCACCTGAAAGTATTAACGGTATGCCAAAGGCCTTTGCCTTGATTGCCAGGCCCCAGTCAAAGGTCTTTCCCGTCCCGCCAAACTTATTGTCTGAGTAAGTGTCCAGGAGTGTGGCACGCACCTTTCCCTGGTATGATTTTATCGGCTCAAGGCTTGATTCATCCTTAAGCCTGAAGGCCTTGATCGCCCTGGGGGCAAATTCCGCCAATACCTCAGGCGGCTCATCCCCATGAAATTGTATAATGTCCAGACCGCATAGATCAACAATCTGTCTTATCCTGTTTGGCTCTTCATTTACAAAGACCCCTACGGTTTTAATAAACAGCGGGAGAGACCTGATAATGCCGGCTGCCTTTTCAGGCTCTACTTTCCTAGGACTCTTTGCAAAGATAAACCCGAGGGCGTCTATACCGAGCTCAACAGCCTTTAGTGCATCTTCTATATTTGTTATACCGCAGATCTTGACTTTCATGATAAAATAAGCTGTTAGCTGTTAGCAATTAGCCTTTAAATTAAGGATTTTATTATTCTATCCTTTTCCCGGCCACGACAAGTTCCTTCACCTTTTGGCCTGGGTCATCGCTCTTCATGATGGATGTCCCCACCAGGACCGCATTGACCCCGCTGCCTTTAACAAGGTTGATATCTTCCGCAGTAAAGATGCCGCTCTCGCTTACTACAACACGATCCTTTGGAACCATGGGGGCGATCTCAAGGGTGGTTGCGATATCTACACTAAATGTATCCAGATCCCGGTTGTTGATCCCTATAATCTGTGCCCCTGAATCAATTGCAACTTCAAGTTCTGATCGGTCATGGATCTCGGTGAGCACGCCAAGCCCGGATTCCCTGGCCGCAGACAAAAGCCCTACAAGTCTTTGCCGCTCAAGTATACGGACGATCAGCAGTATAGCATCCGCCCCATAAAGAAGCGATTCCTTTATCTGGATCTCATCAATTATAAAGTCCTTCCGCAATATCGGTATCCTGACCGCCTCTTTCAGCAGGGGGAGGTTCTTGATGTTGCCGCCAAAAAACTTTTCATCTGTTAGAAGTGAAATGGCCGCAGCGCCTGACTGCTCATACATCCTGCCGATTGCAATGGGATCAGTTCCTTCGCGGATAATGCCTGCGGAAGGAGATGCGAATTTTATCTCTGCAATCAGTTGGGTCCCATCCGGTGTTGAAATAGCCTTTTTAAAGTCCCGGATTTCGCGCCCATCATATTTCGTGCCCATTGTCGGCAGGCCTTGTGCTTTAAGCCTTTGGACCTCACGCCTTTTTTCATCCAGGATTTCAATTAGTCTTGAATGCATATGCTTTTAAAAGTCCGGATAAAAGGGTTAAAAGAGTTAAAATAGTTAAAGTAGTTCATGCTCTACAACCCTGAGTAAAGGCGATCAAGGTCTCAAGCTTTTCCATCGCCCTTCCGGAATCAATGGAATCCACGGCAAGCTTCATGCCCTCTGCAATGTCCGGGGCAAGCCCTGCAGCGGCAAATGCAGCGCCTGCATTCAGGAGGACCATGTCCCTTTTGGGGCCTTTTTCTCCCTTTAGTATGCCTTGTATGATATCTGCATTTTCCCGGGCGTCACCACCCCTTATTGCCTCAGCGTCCGCCCTTGCAAGGCCATATTCTTCAGGGGTTATTTTAAATGTCCGGACATTTCCCTCTCTTAAGTGAGATACCGTGGTAGCGCTCGTTATGCTGATCTCGTCATAGGTCCCTTCAGCGCATACCACAAAGGCCTCTTTTGTCCCAAGTCTTCCCAGCACCTTTGCGATCTTCTCAGTAAGCCCCTGGTCATATACGCCAAGGAGCTGCGCTGTAGCACCGGCCGGGTTTGTAAGCGGCCCAAGCAGATTGAATATGGTCCTAAGACCTATCTCCTGCCTTGGCCCTGCAGCATATTTCATGGCCGAATGAAACATTGGGGCGAATAAAAAACCGATGCCCACCTCCCTCAGGCACCTTGCGACATCCTGGTGGGTGATATCCAGTTTTACGCCCAATGCCTCAAGCACATCTGCGCTCCCGCACTTGCTGGACACCGCGCGGTTTCCGTGTTTTGCAACTATCACCCCGCCTCCTGCCGCTACAAATGCCACGGCAGTGGAGACATTAAAGGAACCTGCCCCGTCTCCGCCTGTGCCGCAGGTATCCAGTATGGTCTTATCCTTCAAAAATGTTGAGATATCAATCTTGGCGGCCTTGGCCCTCATCACCCTGGCAGCACCGGTGATCTCCTCAACGGTTTCCCCCTTCATCCTCAGTGCCGTGATAAAGGCCCCGATCTGGGCAGGGGTGGCAGCGCCTGTCATGATCTCGTTCATGGTCTCTTCCATCTCGGCCTGAGAAAGATCGCCTCCTGCCACCACCCTGGCTATGGATTCCCTGATCATACCTTTATGTCCCCTTTTGTTGCATTTGATAAAAACCGGCCTACAAGTTTAGGTCCCTCCTTTGTCAGGATGGATTCAGGGTGAAACTGTACCCCTTCTACATTATACTTCTTGTGCCTCAGCCCCATGATCTCCCCCTCCTCGGTCCAGGCGCTTATCTCAAGGCTATCCGGCAGAGTTCCCCTCTCCACCAGCAGCGAGTGATAGCGGATCGCCTCAAACGGGTTTGGAAGACCCTCAAATATGGTCTTGCCATCATGGTGGATCATGGAACTCTTTCCGTGCATGATCCTTTCCGCCCTGACTACCTTGCCGCCAAATGCCGCCCCTATGGACTGATGACCCAGGCAAACCCCCATCACAGGTATCCTGGCTGCAAAATGGCGTATGGCCGCAACAGAGACTCCCGCCTCATTCGGGGTGCATGGCCCGGGGGATATGATCATCTCTGAGGGGTTAAGCCTTTCAATCCCTTTAAGATCAATCTTGTCGTTGCGGAAGACCGCGACCTCATACCCCATTTTTTCTATCATCTGGACCAGGTTGTAGGTAAAGGAGTCGTAGTTGTCAATGAGTACGATCATTATTCTCTCACCCTCTCAATGGCCCTGAACATGGCGCCACCCTTTCTTAGAGTCTCCTGATATTCCCCTTCAGGGGACGAGTCCGCAACGATGCCTGCACCCACCTGTATGGATAGCTGGTTATTTATGATGGAAATGGTGCGGATGGTGATACAGAAATCCATGTTGCCGTTAAAGGCAAAGTAGCCCACAGCCCCTGCATACGGGCCCCTCGATGTGGGCTCAAGTTCGCCTATGATCTCCATTGCCCTGATCTTGGGCGCCCCTGAGACCGTGCCTGCGGGAAATGCGGACATAAACAGATCAAATGCGTCCATACCTGGATTTAGCGTCCCTTCAACAGATGAGACGATATGCATCACATGTGAGTAGCGCTCCACCACCATCAGGTCAGGCACTGACACAGAGCCTGCGACTGCAACCTTCCCCACGTCATTTCTCCCAAGATCCACCAGCATGATATGTTCGGCCCGCTCCTTTGGGTCGGCAAGCAGTTCCTGCTCAAGGGCGATATCCTCCTTTTTATCAGCACCCCTGGGACGGGTACCTGCGATTGGCCTAAGCTCGATCTTTCCATCGGTCAGCCGGACCAGGATTTCAGGAGAGGCGCCGATAAGCTTTATCTCGCCGAAGTTGAGATAAAACATATATGGTGAAGGGTTTACGCTCCTCAGATTTCGATACAGGAGAAAATCCTCGCCTGAAAATTCCCCTGAAAACCTCTGAGACAGTACCACCTGAATGATATCGCCCGCTACAATGTATTCCTTTGCCTTGTTGACCGCCCTTTCAAATTCCTCTTTCCTGAAATTGGGGCTAAGTTCTGAAAGGGCAAATTCCGGACTTTCAGAATAGGCTGGAAGGGGCCTGCCAAGCTCTCCTTTCATCTCGGCTATCTCCTGACATGCCTTGATATAGGCCTCCTCCGGGTCATGGCCTTCCTGCAGCCGGGCAAACGCCACCACGGTCATCCTGTGCTTGAAGTGGTCAAAGATTATAAGGCGGCTTGCGGCTGTGAATATGCACTCAGGAGTATCATTATTATCAGAGGAGAGTACCGGGAGATATTCCCATTTTCTTATCAGGTCAAAATTGAAGAACCCGACAAGCCCCCCCTGAAATGGTGGGAGATCTTCTACGGTCACGGGCTTAAATTTGCGGCTTATTTCCCTTAAGGTCACAATGGGGTTGTCTACATCTTTTATTAATGTCTTATCCTCACCCTTGAGTATCTCCACATCACGGCCCTTTGACAGGACCACCACATGGGGTTTGTAGCCGATAAAACTGTAGCGGCCCCATCTTTGCCCGCCCTCAGCACTCTCAAGCAGATAGGAAAAGCCCTTGTCCTTTATCTTCAGGTAGGCAGAGACAGGCGTTTCAATGTCGGCGAGGAATCCTTCATACACAGGGATAAGATCCCCCTCACACGCCATCTGTTTAAACTCGGATAATGCAGGTTTTATTTTCAAGCTTTAACTCCATAAAAAAGGCCCCGGGTTATTACCCGAGGCCTTTTTATAAAATAAAAAACCGCGGGTTTCTGCACGGAGATGCCCACGGTCTATAAAGCGCTGTTTTCTGTATGCTGGGGCATCTCTTACAAAGAGCTGCACCACCACCAATTGTTTCGTAAAATTAACATATTATTCGTTCCTTTTGAAAACATGAAATTTATATTAATGCAGACATGGATATATTGTCAAGGGAAAATAGATTTCTTTCCAGACAGGTGAGCTTATTTGCGTTACGACTTCCTCGTTTTCCGGATGTTCGGCTGTTTGTCCTTTTCCAGTCTTTTCACTTCCTCTGACGCCTAAAGAAAATGCCGCTCCACCGGAGAGGGACCATTGATGTGTAATGCACTTCCTTGCACAGGTTTTCCCCGAATTCCAATATGATTGGTGAAACATTTGAGTCTTGTGCTCATAGGCTATACAGCTTATTTTTCCAACATGGGCTTGAAGTCAAAGCTTGTTTGAGTGTATAGTCAATGCTTTCGTTTCTAAAAACCATTAGAGCACGAACAAAGGATGTTTAGTCTACTGAAATCTAATTTTCCTGATGCGCATGCCTTTATGGTGGGTACCATCCGTTTGACCAAGGCAGGAAGGTGGATAAGTTATTTTGTTATTATAGGGCTTATTGCAGGATTGGGGGCTATTGCATTTCACTATCTTTGTCATGTCGGCACGCATTTTTTCCTTGACCAAATGGCGGGATATCGTCCTCCAGATCCCCATGGGGAAAAGCCGATTCTAGATCCCACAAATAGACCCTTTATTCGTTGGATGCTCTTGTTTGTCCCTGCTTTAGGTGGGATTCTAAGCGGCGTTATTGTTTACACATTCGCACCGGAGGCAGAAGGCCACGGCACGGATGCGGCCATAGATGCATATCACAATAAAGGGGGCTTTATTCGAGGAAGGATACCCATCATCAAGACCATTGCATCTGCCCTAACAATTAGCTCAGGCGGATCAGGCGGGAGGGAGGGCCCGATCGCCCAGATAGGAGCAGGGTTCGGCTCATTTTTTGCCACTAAACTAAACCACCCTCGACTATAAGTCGAGGGGTTTTATGAGGGGTCGATTTCAAATCGACTATCATCAGGAATCGGCTCCCCTTCTTGCTTTTGAAAATATTGCTGGATCATTTCGTCCGTGCAAAACATCACGAGTCCGTATCGCCACCGCACCAGCCATTCCGCGCTTCAGATATTTGTGAAGCCAGATTTGGTGGACTTTGAGGTCTGTTTTGGTATGGGCACCCAGTTGATAACGTCGCATAGCGACATGTATTAACTTTTCTTCGCCTAAAGGCGAGGGATTTCAACCATCCCTGAAAGGGACATTAAAGCTTTCTGATCGAGAAAGACGGATTATGATGGCTGCGGGTATGGGGGCCGGGGTAGGGGCCATATTCAGGGCACCTCTGGCAGGCGCCTTGTTTGCAGCAGAGGTCCTATATCGTGATTCCGAGTTCGAATCAGACGTTATTATCCCTGCCGGTATCGCCTCTGTTGTGGGCTATTGTCTGTTCTGCTTTGTGTTCGGGTGGGGTTCCCTTTTTCAGTCGCAGGACTTTGTTTTCCAGAATCCCCTGGAGCTTGGACCCTATGTACTGCTTACCCTGGTCTTGGTGGTATCAGGTGTGTTTTATATAAAGTCCTTCTACGGCATAAATGACTTTTTTAAGAGGATAAAAATCCCGAACCATTTAAAACCCGCTCTTGGCGGGCTGTGTACAGGCATTATTGGATTCTTTCTGCCTCAGACACTGTCTTTCGGTTATGGATTTGCTCAGCAGGCCCTTGATAATCAACTCCCAGTCCTTTTTCTCTTGGGGCTGGCCTTTGGAAAGATCCTGACCACTTCTTTTTCTATCGGTTCCGGCGGAAGCGGTGGGGTCTTCGGACCATCCATTGTGATCGGAGGTGCATTGGGAGGCGCTTTCGGCAGGATGTTTCACGCGGTCATGCCAAACATTGTAACCCAGCCCGGTGCATTTGTAGTGGTTGGAATGGCCGGATTTTTTGCTGCTGTTTCCAAGACGCCGATTTCAACTATTATCTTTGTCAGCGAAATGACCAATTCTTACCACCTGTTGCTTCCCAGTCTGTTGGTCTGCTCATTGGCCTTTTTGCTGTCACGCAAATGGACCATCTATAGCAAGCAGGTGTTTTCCAGGGTTGATTCCAATGCCCACCGTGGTGACTTTTTTATTGATGTCCTTGCCTCCATAAGGGTCAAGGAGCTTATCAAAGGAATCAGGAAGGTAAAACTCATACCGGAGGACATGTCGTTTAACCAGTTTCGTGAGGTCTTCAGTTCCAGTGAGCAGCAATATTTTCCTGTAGTAAATCAGGAGAATAAACTGACGGGAATCTTCTCCATTAACGATGTTCGAAAGGTTATTTTTAATCAGGAAATTGGGGACTTGGTGCGCATGAAAGATATTGCAGATCCCAATATCATTTTTACCACACCTTCTGAAGACCTAAATGAGGTGCTAAAAAAATTCACTATTCGCAATCTTAATAGGCTGCCGGTAGTAAAGGACGAAGACCACACTTGCCTGCTTGGCATGCTGGATAGGCGGGAGGTAATCGAATTCTATAACCAACGGGTGAAGGAGATCAAATCCGGTTCCAATAACTCAGACTTCGGACACTAACCATTGGTTTTCTCACCCCCGTTCTATTTTAGTTGCGCGGGGACATCTGTTTCCCTGCCAGCCCTTGCCTCGGCCCCGATCGTTTTCCTTGTGTTGCTGAAGGAAAAAGTGCTGTCAAAGATTTTCGGGTTATATCCCATAACAGGGTTGTTCTGGCGTGATCATATGGGATTAGATTTTTATATTCGCCTTGCGGATAAAAAGATCAGCTAAGATTCCGATTCCAAAGGCCCACGCCATATTGGGGACGGTCAGGGCGATTCCTGCAATAAGAATGGCGATGAAATACTCCTCATTGGTCTTGAGACTCCTGACCAGGGGGCAGAGTTCAAGGCCTGCGAACACCAGCAGGACTCCAAGCACGGAATTGGGTAGCAGGGAAAGCACAGTAAGCCCCATGTCGCCCAGCGCAAGGGCCAGGATGACAAAAAAGGCCCCGATCATCACAGGGGCTGCCCCGGTCCTTGCTCCGAAACGGTAATGGGCTGCAAGCCCTCCTGTGCCATGACACATTGGAACAGCGCCGAATAAACCTGCCGGGAGATTGGCTATACCCATTGTCAGGGCGAATCTGCCCGCCTTTGTCCTTGAAAGGAGCGGACTGTCAGGAAACAGGACGCTGCATGTATCAGCGGTCCCTACGCATGCGTTACCTACTGTCAGGGGGATCTGGGGCAGGATGAGCATGATGAAAGCGGTCCAGAAATCATTAATGGAAGGTGAAATAAGGTGCATCCCGCTCGGACCGGCTGCGGATTGACTACCGTTGAGCCCCCCAAGGCCCAGTCCTGCAAGAAGCCCGATGGCCAGCGCCACTATGGCCGCCGGAAACTTTTTATTATCCAACATGGCGAGGACAACAGCGAACACAACAATTCCAAGGAAAAGGTTGATATGGTATTCCGTAAAATAGCCTTCTATGCCTGAAATAAACAGGCCCTTGCTTACTATCAGCTCTATTCCTTTCTTGAGGAATATCAGCCCAAGGGCCAGTTGTATGCCCCTGACCACCTCCTGGGTGAAAAGCCTTGCGATTCTGTCCATAAGTCCCGAAAGCGAGACAAACAGGAGAAACAACCCGAATATTATGGCTGAAGCACCGATTACGGATTCGGTTATCTGCACCGGATTTGCTATGGCTATGGCCCCTACAGCCTTTAAAGGCTGAACAGGAATAGGCAGCCGGTAATAGAGTCCGGACATCATATAGAATAATCCAAAGGCAAGAAACACCGTTGTCGGGCTTAATTTGTTGATCAGGATCATGGCAACCACGATGGGTAGAAGTGTCCCCAGGTCTCCCAATGAACCGGCAAACTCAACGCGATCAAAGCGAAAACGGCCTGATGCGGATCCGTCCTTTTCCATATTGCCCCCCATTCCTTATACTCATATGACACGTAAATTAGAATTATCGTGTCATTAAAGCGTTAACCTCCCCACCCTATTTTGTCAAGTCTTTATTCAATCCTCTTGAAAAAACCCAAAATGGCGTTTAGGATTTAATCATCAAAGAAATACTGAATATATTTTCCCCCAATTAAAACCTAGCAACGGATGCATACGACAAGTGATGACCAAGGTTGTTAATCATGAAAGGACCTCTCCAGTCACCGATACAGGCCGCTGTCTCGATACAGTGCAGCTTGAGGGGCTTGAAAGGTCTTTCAGATCATGGGCCGAGGCATCAAAACGGCCTGACACCAAGCTGTCAAGAAGGCGCATACTCCTGATCTTTCTTTTAATACGTTACACTGGGGCAAGACTTAATGAGGTGCTTAATTTAGATCCTTTAACCGAAATCGATTTCAAAAGTCACATTGTTCATCTTAAAAAGGGCACAGATGAAACAGATCGGGCATACAGGGTCGTAGAAGTCTCTGAAGCGCTTTCATCTGAGATCAAAAGATTACTTGATGTCCAGCAATTAAAACAGACCCCCGGCGGTGTCTTTCGCATTGATCCTGGCCATGTCCGAAGGAAATTTTACGAGAGGGCTGAAGCATGCGGCATCCCGCGGGAATTGGGCGCCCCTGATGCCATACGAAGGTCCAGGGCCGTGGAACTTATTCAAGGCAACATGCCATTGCCGGTGGTACAAAAGATCCTTGGGCATTCAACCCCAAACCTGGCAGCCTCATATCTTGAATTCTCCGATGAGGAGATCCATAATGCAGTCCGGTTTTTTGTTGACAGAGAGAATCAGCGAAAAACAAGCGCGCGTAATGCCTTCTTTGGCAAGATCAACCAAATTCAAAAAGGCGATATCCAGGCGATAGTAGAGATTGTAGCTTTAGGGGGACATAGAATAAGCGCCGTCATCACCAATCACAGCCTTGCCAGACTTGGCCTGAAACGCGGCACACTGGTTATGGCAGAGGTCAAGGCGCCCTGGGTGATGATCTACAAAGGTGATGAAGAGCCCCGCACCACGGCTGAAAATATCTTCTGCGGCAGTGTCCACAGAATAAGCAATGGAAAAATTACCACCGAGGTGGTCGTACGCATCTCCGACAGCATGGAACTATGCTCCGTCATCACTGAAAAGGGCAGAAAAATGCTGGACATCCATGAAAACGATACAGTGTGGATCGCCTTTAATGCATCTACCGTTGTTCTCCATGTGGACTAAAGGTTTTAAACAACATGGAGCTATTTTGAAGAGTGATTACAAGGTAATCAACACTGAATTGAGTTTTTCGCTGAGGTAACGAAATCCATTATCAACATAATAATCGCGGATATCCTTCTCAAGAATAGAACCGAGTTTCACTCTAAAATCCACTGATTTAAATCCACCAATTTTTTTCTGGAGCTCAATAATTTTGTCTTTAGATGTGATACCTAAGTCAATACCCCTTCGCAGCAGAAACTCCATATCAAAGCAATCCCTGATTTCTTCACGTTCCAGAAACGCCTCAATCTTGTTTTTCATGGTCTGCTCCAAGGTGTGGGCCTTTAATATCACCTGTTTGGTGCTGAATTTGGAAAATGCGATCGTCTTTTGGTAATCACAATCTCTTATTTCTTTTCGGATTTCGACCTTCAGCCGTTTAGGATAGGATGCAGATCGTAATTCCAGTAAAAGCGTGAAATGCTTTATCTGCGAATCCGTGATTTCATAGTCCTTCTCAAACGCCGCTCTGAGTTTATCAAAATACTCCTCCTGAGGCGTATTTTTGACGAACCAAAAATCGAGGTCTGCTGAATACCGTTTCAGATCGTGGCAGAGCCGCAGCATGGTTCCACCGCCAAAAACAAGCGGATCAAGGGCCTTGGAGCTGTTCATCTTTTCCAGGGTTTCAATTTCAAACAGCTCGTGTTGTCTCAAGGTATCCATATCTCTTCAGAAGCGTTTTTGTTTTTAATGGAAATGGGCGACTCAACCGCACGAGTTCTTTCATGTTTAGTTTCGTCGCATCCAAGGCCGCAACATCAAGGCTGTAACGGCCATAGGACATGAGGTAAAATGCATCCAAAAGCGCTTTTTCGGGGGTTGCGATGAAGAACCCTTTCTCTTTCTTAAATCCATTGTACAATTCGGCGCGTATTTTGATATATCGAAAGACGCATTTTTCGATATGGATTTCCTTTGTCCTTTTTATGGCGACAGATTCGAAAAAATCCCTCTGCACCTGCGTTGTGATTTCGTAATACTCCAGGGCAGTCATGAGCGATATGTAGGAAGGAACCTGCCCCATGTTGGCGATCAGAAATATATTTTCCTGTCCGGCTGCATGCCATGCCTCTTTCAATACATACATATTCTTCTTGATGCGCAGCAGGATTCCCTGCCTTACATAACGGCTCGCAGTTACCTTGGCTGAGGCAGCGCTGATTCCCAGAGATCTGGCGATATCCTCATAACCAAAATAAAACTTTTTGATATTTTTCAGTTCAAAAGGTTTCATCAAGTATACCAAATTAGCACTTTTGTTAATTTAATATGCCTGACACCCACATCGCTGTCAAGATGAAAAATCGAATTCTAATCAAAGTGTTTAGCGATTGGTCGTCCTCGGTGGATGCCTTATAGGGTTGAGGGGCGATTTGGGTCGGGCTGCAGCATGATAGCTGTGCATCTGATTTTAAGCCCATGCCTCCAACCCCTGCCACCTTCCCATAGGTTTCTGAACCGCTTTACGAATCGCTTCTCTTGTTCCTTTGTTTCCATTGTGATCTTTTTATCTTTGTCCCTCCTTATGGTTCGTGTTTGCGGGAGACAGCGTGATTAATAGAAATCGGCCATGGTGTCAAACGGACGACATGGCGCTTGGTTGCTTTTGGAAAAATTTATGAGCAACACCGCTAACGCAAAGCGTTTCGCCCCAGAAATTGTTCTTGACGTCATGACGTTAAAGCGCTATGATGTCCCAAACACATCTGGAGGTGACATTATGGCGACAGCCGCAAAACGCGCCACGGTATATTTAGATCCTGTCTTACATAGCGCACTTAAATTAAAGGCTTTTGAAACTTCTCGCTCTATCTCTGACCTTGTGAATGCAGCTATAAGAGAAGCCCTTGCCGAAGACGCTGAGGACCTTGCAGCTTTTGATGAGAGGGCGGGCGAGCCTCTGATCAGCTATGATGAAATGGTCAAGAGGCTTAAAAAAGATGGCCGAATATAAGGTATTTTTCAAAAAGTCGGTTTGGAAAGACTTTGAGTCAATTCCGAAAAGCAATTTAAAAAAGATCCTAAAGGCTATCGAATCGCTGGGCAAAGATCCAAGACCTCCAGGATGTCGAAAACTATCCGGGCAGGAACGGTACCGTTTTCGACAGGGACGATATCGCATTATTTATTCAATCCAAGATGATGAACTGACCGTCTGGGTGGTAAAGGTTGGGCATCGTAAAGATGTTTATCGGTGAAGCTTAACACTTACTTCCCCAAACAGAAAGCGCTCCTTCACAGGCTACTCATCTAACGGCTTAGTCAAAACATCCGGCATTGCCTCTATAAATGCCCGGATTTCATCACGCACCCGGCGGTAAGAGTTCATGGCCTCTTCCTCATTCCTTGCATCTGCAGCAAGCTTTGGCGGATCATCAAAACTACGATGCATAACTCTGGTCTTTGCCGGAAAAAATGGACAGGCCTCACTTGCATGATCACACAATGTGACAACGTAGTCAAATTCAAGGTCTCCCAATGTGCTTACGTCCTTTGATTTCCGCCCTGAGATATCAATGCCCGCTTCAGCCATTGCCTTGATTGCCCTTGGATCTACTTCCTTGGGTTCAACCCCTGCCGAATAGACATCAAACAGATCGCCTTTCAGGTGGCGAGTCCAAGCCTCCGCCATCTGGCTTCTACAGGAATTTCCTGCGCACAAAAACAAGATCTTCCGTTTTTCTGGCATAACTTTTTCCTCCCTCTTAAAACATCAAACGACTTGCGATCCTTGCAAGCGCCATTATTCCTTATCCATCGTGTTTGGGGCCGACGGCGCGATTAATCGAAGCAGCAGCAGGATTGTAGTAACGGTTGCAGACATCAACAGACCCATGTCGAAAATGGTATAGGCAAGTTTGGTGAGTGTCTCGGTCCAGGAAAACTTAAGAAGCATCAAACACCCGGAAATACCGGTAAGAACCAGCGCGATCCAACCGCACCAGCACAATATTGAAACAAAGAAGGGCGCACGCTGCTGATGGGGCCTCTGGTACAATATGGTGAAAAGACCCGCCAAGAGCACGGCGCATGCTATGGGAAAATGCTGCGCATCCAGATTGAACCGGCTTATGGTCATATACTCGAGGAGACCGGGGATACGAAAAATAACGATTCCGCCTAAAAGCCCGGCAGCGATAACAACAATGGATAATCCACGGACAAGCCGGATATTGATCCCTTGAGTTTGAACCGCGAAATTCCCAAGAATCATCACCAGGAATACAACAGCCATTGCGCACATAAAACCATAAAGCAGGGGTTTTATAATGTCTTCGCGCACCACTCCAAGCCTGATCCAGGCGGGTGATATGCCAAGGATCTGATAATTTGGGATCCATTCCGGTTGCGCATCGGTTGGTGAAAAGGCTGTGTCCAGGACAGCACCCTGAAAAAAGGCGGAGCCTGCCTGATGGCATTCAATGCACCCTCCTGAACCGAGCGCTGCGCGGGCTGGCGCGATATCGTGCGAGAACTTGTAGACAGATGCGTAGGCAGTAGCCTCATATCCTTCTTCACGGGGAAGTTCACGCCAATCGCTGGAAGAATAATAGGCCCTGTTATCATACACCCAGACCAGACGCTTCCCTTCCATCGGAAAACCTGTCGCGGCAAGATAAGCCTTTGTTGCATCAAGCATGGCTGCAATTTCTTCCGGCCTGTTCACTTCGATCATTCCATCCTTGTTGTCGTCGGTAACATTAGCAAGCTCCGGAAATTTGCCTTTCGGATCGGCCCGGTGCTGGGTCCACATCTGAAAAAAATCCTTCATGAAGAGCTGGTTCAGACCGGGCTTGCCCTCTTCCTCGAAGCCGACCCATGCGCTGTGTATCCGGTTGGCAGGAAAGAACTTATCCTTGTAGCGGATGATAGTGGGTCTGGTGACATTGGTCGGTTTGTCCTCTACAGTGAAGAGATCCAACTCGCCGTAATGGTTCCAGAAGGCCATCTCCTGATCATAGAAGGTCCAGATATGCTTTGGGGGCGGCGTGATCCTGGGCGCGGGGTTGTATACATCGCTTGCCTGGACGAGTGCGCTTTTGACCGCACGCGAGGGAATGTGACAGGCTTGACAGGCAATTTTCTCCAGGTGCAGGGGCGGCAGCCAGGCATGCTTCGCGCGCGGGGCGTTTCGCCATCCCTCCACATGACAGCTTTCGCAGGTCCGTACCGTATTGTCCAAGTCGTTCCGCACCCAGCCGGATGGATCGTCCCCTTTGCCGAACTGATGAACCTCGCGGCCGCGGATGCGCGGGTCAAAGGCCTTGCTTCCGGCCGCATGGCAGTCCACGCATCGTAGATTCGCGGCCATGTGGACATCGGTACGAGTAGAGTATGAGGCCCCGCGCTTTTTCCAGTCCGGTTTGAAATGACATCCTAGACAGGTCTCGTTTCTGGGCTCAGGGGCGATATGGATGATGAGGTTACCGTCGGGGTCAAACTTCGTTTTGTCGTAAACAATAGTCGGATGATCGCCTGCCTGGACCTTGCCGTTGACCTTGCCGAAGCCCGCACCGGCGGTCGCTGCCCAACGGAAGTTGAGATTGGCAAGTTCCGCGTTGCGCTTTTTAAGATTATATTCCGGCATATGGCACAGCAGGCAGTCCGCCTCGATCACCCCGGTCTCGGACCAGCGCGCCTTGTAGTAGTCGCCGTCAAGGCTGTTGTCTGCGCCAGGTGAGAAGCCGGATGACGGATCACGCATCCATGAGTCGTAGCGCCTGTTGTCCCGGTCAAACTCCAGCGGGCCGCCGCCCGGATGGCAGTTGCCGCAGGTGGCGGTGACGAAATCGAACGACGTCATATCAATGGTGCGGGCATTGGTGTTCTTTTTTTTCGCAAGCTGCCGGTATAGCGGTGCGGGCGAACACCAATTGCCGCCGTAGTTGCCGGGCGATGTAACCCAGTTGTAGCGGGCGGCAAACTCCATAGGTGGAGTCTCGCCTTTGCCCTGTGTGAAGTGGAAGCCTTCAGTAATCTTGTTGTAATCATGGCAACCGTTCGCGCCGCAGGTCTGCCTGGGGGAATATGGCACGGTATTGTTTACTCCCTTAATAGGATCAATCACATTTCCTGCCTCATCGCGCAACGGAAACGGCGGGCAGACCCCAAGGGACTTGTCTGTTTTATCCTGAGGTCCAGGTACACCGGACGGTTCAAGGTTTCCACCGCAAGCCGCAATCAATCCGGCAAAAAGCAGGGTCAGGCTTGCATACACTATTTTTTTCATCTTCATTTCTCCATTACTAAAAAAATATCTCAGTTTGCAGAAATACCCATTGTGTTATAGGGTGCGGGCCGGTTTTCTCAATAAATTCACCCGGAACGAAAAAACAGTAGCCGCCCAGGATGTCAAGCCACTTTACAGGTGTAAAATGGAAAGTCAGATCCACCTCATGGCCCAGTTCCCTCCCTGAATCCCCGCTCACATCCCGGCGCTGTGGCTTTCCCGGGTAATACCAGGCATCACTTTTTTCATCCAGGGTGAAGTAATGGTATTCACCCCGGAAGGAAAGCTTATCCGCAGGGGATAAGTCCAGGTCCAATCTGTATTCCCGGAGATTACTCCAGAAAAAGAGGTTCATCCATCCATACAAGACTGTGTCTGCCCCGCCAAAGACTCCATCAAAAGTCCCTTTTATTCCATCCTTAGGGTCATTATCACCGGAACCATTGATAAACTGGGCCATCAGGTGAGGACGCCACGGCCGGTCAAAGGTAAAGCCCAACCTTGTGGCAAGTCCATATGCACTGATTTTATCCTGTCCCCACCTGCCGAACTGTTCGACAAAAGTCGCTCCATAATCCCATGGACCGCTTGTGCCGTCGATTCTGAAGCCGATGCTGTGGGATGTCAGACTTCCTTCTCCGCTTTCGCCCTGCGTATCACCGTGGTCATCTTCTTTGAGCACATAAAAAACGTCAAGATCAAGAGGGAGATTTTTGATCGTGGTATAATTGGCGTAGGCGGTGGGGCCGTCCGCATGCTTGTTGGGCCACCTGTCAGGATCCGGGATAATATATCTCCCCACCAGACAATGGCTGTCGATAAGGGAATCATGGTACGTCACCCTGGCTGCGTCCCACACATAGCGGCCGGTGTTTCCCCAATCCCCCGGGCCGAAGATTCGACGATCGGCAAAGGCGATTTCCTGTCTTCCCAGCTTTATTTCAAGACGTTCCCATGCGTCGTAATCGATATAGGCCTGACGGATATCCATGTCGTCATGATAAGGATTGCTGGGCTTAAAGTCTGAATCATCAAAGGAGCTCCCGAAGATACGTGCATCCTGAAATTGGACAAAAGATCGCAACTTTTGGAAAACTTCCAGATCAAAATTCAGCCGGAAACGGGACAGAAGGAAATCTTCCGTTTTTCCGGTCCCATATTCTTTAATGTTGTATTCATCATCAAGCTCGCCTCTGAGACGAAAGGCGCCGCCGATTGAAAGGTTGAGTGGATCCATTCGAAGCTGTTTCCATGGCAAATCATCCTGACTCATGGGCCTGTCTGTCTCGGCCAAAGCGAATTGTGTGTAAAGAAACAATGGGACTATCGCGCAAAAAAGCCAGTTCATATGAAGAGATCCTTCCATTTTGCGCTCTCCGGCGAAGGAGACTGTGTCACAATCCGCAAAAAACGACATTCCGGACGAATCCCATTCCATGGGATGAGATCGGGAATCCAGAAAAAATCCATGTCAGCAAGTTGTTGCGGAAAAGCGATTTGAAATAGTTCTTCATGGGACAACCCCTATCCCGGCAAGGCCTGCACCAAGGGCCAGGACAAAGGCGGGATGCCACTTGAATTGGACCAGCAGGACCAGGGCCGCAGCCATGAGAATCAGCGCCCGCCATGAAGGGATGGCCGAATGCCAGAGAAGGAATGCGGCGGATGCCACCAAACCTACAACTGCGGGGGTCACACCGGACAGGAAATCCTTGGTGCGCGAAGATCCTTTAAAATATTCATAGCCGGCGGAAATAATCGTCATGAGGATCATGGCGGGGGCAAACAGCGCCACGGTGGCCAGCACGGCACCTGGAACACCCTGCAAGTGGTAGCCGGTAAAGGTGGCCAGCACGGCGATAGGGCCGGGTGTCAAATTGCTGATGGCCACGCCGTCAATGAATTCCTGAGGGGTCAGCCAATGGTAATATTCGACGATCCGCTGGTGAAGAATCGGGATGAGAACAAAACCGCCCCCGAAAAAAACCATACCTACCTTGAGGAAGGCCAGACCCATATTGGCAAGCGGGAGAGTTGCGCCTTGTGCCGCCGCCAGGGGGACCGCCAGGGATGCGGCGATCCCGCTTTTCGGCGGGGCTTCGTTTTTCGATTGTGTTTTGGGATCCGGGCCTTTCTGGCCCACGCCTGGGTTCATGCGTTGCCGGCCGACCAGAAGCCCGATGATCCCCGCCGTCAGGAGCACCCATGCGGGATTCACTCGAAAGGCCCCTGCCGCAGCGCCGGATGCTGCAAAAACAAAAGCGGGCCATCGGGTCAGGGCCTTGCGGCCCATGGACCAGGCTGCGGAAAAAATAAGTGCAATAACAACGGGACCCAGGCCCGCCAGAACGCCCTGAAGCGCAGGGATGGTGTGATACCGGAAATATAGGAATGAAAGGAGGATCACCATGGTCACGGACGGAAGCAGAAAGGAGACAACCGCTATCATTGCTCCCGGCAAGCCGTACCGCCTGTACCCTAAAAAAAACGCGGTGTTGGGCGCAAAGGGCCCTAAAATCTGGGCCAGTCCCACGCCGTGAAGGAATTCTTCCGTTGTAACATCCTGTCGTTTTTTCACAAATTCGTGTTCCATAAGCGCTATGACGGCCATGCCGCCCCCGAATCCGATGGCGCCGAGTTTAAGGAAAATTCCCGCCATGCGGGTCAGGGACAGATCCCTCATTCCGGAACCCGCGGTTTCAACAGAATTTCCATGTTCTTCGAATTTCATAACGTGAATCCTTTGGAAAAGATCAACTCACTTCCTTGAATCACTATCCATGTTGCAGGCCAGTTGACACAGCAAAGCGCCATCACCGCAATCGCTGGACTCAAATTGCAGAACCGGATTGTTACAGTCCCATCATGCGCTGCTGGCAGGAAATGCAGACTTTTTTTTCTCCGAAAATACGTCCGTAGCATTCAACCGTCATTTCGCCGCAACTCTCGCAGACAAACGAAGAAAAAGTATGCGGTTTATCTTGCCATGTATAGGCAAAGACATCGCTGATATTCATCAGTTGATCATCGGGCATTCCAAGCACCCGCTCCACCATCGGCTCAACTACTTCCGCCGGCACCTGAGATGCGGGAACGCCCTTTTCCCGATATTCGGTAAAGAAAACCGATTTTTTGTTCGCCATCATGGCTTCGGCTTTGGGAAATACCCGGACCGCCTTCTGTGTTTTTTTATCAATCAGGGTCACACCCCATTTCCCGTAATGAAGTTTTTGAATATTGCCTTTGCCGAAGGTACAGCCGGTCGCCATCTGCACACCGTCCGCAAAACAGGTTGCGCAATGGTTATCACCCAATTCGACCAGAGCCATAAGTTGTCCGTCTTTTGCCCGTTCCACGCCTAATGCGGTTAATGCAGCCTTGCCGACCCTCAATCCCATAGGCATTGCCGGGCATTTGTGCCCGTGAAGAAGCAATCCCGCCTTGTACATTTCATCAGAGGTATTCATCGTAATCTCCTTTCATTAATGGTTGTCTAACGTTCGTATCCCGAACACGGGATACACATCCCACCAGATTTCTGAAAGCCCTTATCAGGGCGATACGGTCTGCTCTAAGTACGGCCCCGTTTCGGCCCAAGTAACATTGGATGCCCCTTGTTAAGAACTGTTCTTCAAAGGCCTTTGAAATCTCACGAAGGAGTTCATCCGCCTTCACCGTCTCAAACTGCATGAGGGCTTCCTTGGTGTTAATATAGGCGTTGATCGCCTCAACCAGGGTCTCCAGCTCAAGAGAGGCCTTAAGGATCTGATCAAAATGGGCGGTTCCTTTTACATCCAAGAGATGAGCACACCGCTCTTTAAGCAACCGCGTAAGGCCATAGATGGCAATGGCGGGGCTCTTTAGGTCATGACAGACGGAATAGGCAAACATCTTGACCTTTTCAGAGCTTTCCCTGAGCGCCGCCTCCGCCTTCTGGCGGTTCTCCACCTCGGAACGAAGTTTTTCATTGATTTTCATCAACTCCCGGGTTCGTTCTTCTACCTTTTGTTCAAGTTCCTCTTGTGCCTTTTTCAGGACCAGCTCAGTCCTCCAAAGTCTTTCACTTAAAAGCCCCACTACAGCGGAGATCACAAGAAAACTGAGCACTCGCAGATAGTCGTTCAGAGTTACCTCATCTCCCCCAAAAAAATAGTGACTGATAAGGAGATATGCAGAGAGGATTAAGGCAACAATCAATCCTCTGCGCTGCCACCAGAGGGCTGAAAGAATGACAGGAATATAAAAGAAATGGGTAAAAACGGCCCCGCTTTTTAAAACAGCATGAAAATAATAGGTGATGAGCACCGAGGCCACCATCAATATGGTCACGATCAAGAGTCTGCTTTGACGTCTGAGAAGGGGGGACATTCTCTCTAAGCTCATCTTGCTTTTAACTATAATTTAAGGTTAAACCTGCTCATGTATTCCTCAAGACTTGATTTTCTCCCTCTATTGAGGGGCGGACAGTCTTCCGCACCCTTGATGCCCTCGGCCATTCGGCTTCCGCAGGAATTAGCCGGTGCACAAAAGCAAGATTTTCAGTTTTTCCGTCATAAAATCTATCCTATTTATAAAGAGCGTTCAATAGGGCTTAGTGGCCTCGACGTAGACGGAAACCAAAAGCTCAACCGCTTTTTCAACATTGCCCGCGCCCCATTCCCGAAAAATCTCCGGACTTAGGGTGTGGGTTTTTATATTGATGTCCTGAAAGCCTGACTGTCTGAGCATCTGTTCGGTGTCGCCAATAGTCGTGGCGCCTCCAAGGCAGGCGCAGACAAGGTCAAGGTCATTGGAGATTTCGTCCGGAAGTGGAGTTGTGGCCAGGATATCAGAAATAGCCAATCGTCCCCCCGGCTTGAGCACCCGAAAGGCTTCACGATATACACTCAGTTTATCAGGCGAAAGGTTGATCACACAGTTGGACATTATTACATCCGCGGTGTTGTCTGCAACGGGCAAATGTTCAATCTCTCCCAATCGGAATTCAACGTTAGCAACCCCGGAATTTCTTGCATTTTCTCTGGCCTTTTGCACCATATCAGGAGTCATGTCCACGCCGATGACCCTGCCATTCGGCCCGACCGCCCTGGCCGCCAGGAAGCAGTCAAAACCGCCGCCGCTTCCCAAGTCCACAACTGTCTCTCCCGGCTTAAGAGAGGCAATGGCCACGGGATTGCCGCAGCCAAGCCCCATGTTGGCTCCATCAGGGACACTGTCCAGATCTTCCTTTGTATATCCCAGTGTCTGTGACAGCCTTTCCACAGACACTCCTTGCGGGCCGCAGCAGTTCGATTCCCGGGGTTTAAGTGAGATCTGCGTCAAACCGCAGCAGGACCTCAGCAGGGTTGTTCCAGATCCGATGCCGCCGGTCCTTGCCACTTTCCCGTAGGATTCCTGAACTGCTTTACGAATATCTTCCCTTGTTTTTGTTTCCATTGCGCACTCCTGGTTTTCTACTTTTTGATATTCCCCTATGCTGTCTTAAAAATCGGCCGCCTTGCGCCAAACAACATGAGAATGATTACAGGATCACCTGTAGATTATTATCCTACCATTCACCCGTCCTCAAGTACTCGGCGATTGCCCTTGATGCGATCTTCGCCTGACCCATTGCAAGGATGACGGTCGCACCACCAGTAGCAACGTCGCCTCCGGCAAATACGCCCTTTTTAGAGGTCTTCATCGTCTTTTCGTCAACTGCCACTGCACCGGCCCTGCCGATATCTATATCTGGCGTAGTCCTGTGGATCAGCGGGCTAGGGCTTTGCCCCACCGCAATCACTACAATATCGGCGGCAATGCAAAAATTGGAGTTCGATACAGGCACTGGCCGACTGCGACCTGAGGCATCTGGCTTGCCCAATTTGTTTCGTATACACTCTGCCTCAGTTACGCGACCATCGGCGCCGTGGAAGGCCACTGGTGTTGTCAGCAGTTCGAATACAATGCCTTCTTCTTCTGCGTGGCGAATCTCTTCCAGTCGCGCCGGCATCTCGTTGCGGGTACGGCGGTAGACTATGATGGATTCCTGCGCACCAAGTCTAAGTGCGGTCCTTGCCGCGTCCATTGCCACATTCCCACCTCCGATGGTTATCACACGCCTTCCATGCGCAATCGGCGTATCGTATTCGGGGAAACGGTAGGCCTTCATCAGATTGGAGCGTGTGAGATATTCATTGGCGGAATACACTCCCGCAAGGTTTTCACCGGCGATACCTAAAAACCAGGGAAGCCCGGCTCCGGTTCCCAGGAATACCGCGTCAAATTCCTCCAGCAATTCATCTACGGTTGCAGTGTTGCCTACAATAAAATCCCTTACCAATCTGACACCCAGGCTGCACACGAATTCTACCTCGCGTCGGACTATGGCCTTGGGTAATCGAAACTCGGGGATACCGTATGCAAGCACCCCTCCCGCCTCGTGAAGGGCCTCAAAAACAGTGACGCTATGACCCGACCGGGCAAGTTCGGCAGCGACCGTGAGCCCTGCCGGACCGGAGCCTGCAACAGCGACTTTTTTTCCGGTTGCAGGAGCAATTATTGGCACATGGAGATTACCTTGCAAGGCCTCCCAATCTGCGACAAAGCGCTCCAGATTGCCAATCCCAACGGGTTCGTGTTTTTTGCCGAGTGCGCACAAGCCTTCGCACTGGCCCTCCTGTGGGCATACACGGCCTGTGATGGCAGGCAGGGCATTTGTCTCTTTGACCAGGTTGACCGCGGCCCGGAAATCACCCTCGGCTACCAGCTTTATAAAGCCCGGGATGTTTATATTTACCGGACAGCCTTCTATGCACCCGGGCCTGGCGCATTCCATGCAGCGTCCGGCCTCGGCCATGGCCTGCTCTTCCGTATATCCCCAGGTCACCTCATTAAAATTGTTGATTCTGTCCGCGGGAGCTTGCCCAAGCATCTGAGTCTTTTTGGGTATGATGATTTTTTTAGGCATCTTTTTCTTTCACTCCGGCGGCTGCTGCATCCATTTGGCATTTGTGTCTCCAGTGTTCCAGTGCCGCCTGTTCTTCATCCCGATAGAATTCCAACCGCTGCATCATATTGTTCCAGTCCACCTTGTGTGCATCAAACTCGGGCCCGTCCACGCAGACAAACTTCGGGCCGTCGTCCGTCAAGACGCGACAGCTTCCGCACATGCCCGTGCCGTCAATCATTATCGTGTTGAGACTGACTATGGTCGGGATATTAAACGGCCTGGTCGTCTCCGCGATAAACTTCATCATAATCGCCGGGCCTATCGCCCACACATGGGCGATGTCCCCGCGCTCCTCAAGTAGCTCTTTAAGCGGCTCTGTCACCACGCCTTTGCGGCCGTACGACCCGTCGTCTGTGGTGATAATCATCACATTGGAGACCGATTGCATCCGCTCCTCCCAGAAAAGCATGCCTTTGGTTCGGACGCCAATGATTGTAATAATGCGGTTTCCCGCGGCCTTTAGTTCTCTGGCAATCGGATAGAGCAGCGCTATGCCTACCCCGCCTGCTATGCAGAGCACTGTCCCAAAATTCTCGATTTTTGTGGGTTGCCCAAGCGGCCCGCTCACCGTGGCGAATTCATCGCCTGCATTAAGCCTGCACATCTCCATGGTGGATTTTCCGACCCCTTGAATGACCAGAGTGATGGTCTGGGCATCCTTATCATAATCGGCAATCGTAAGAGGGATACGTTCGCTTTCCTCGCGCGTCCGCACCATAACGAACTGCCCGGCCCTGGCCTTGCGCGCCACCTGTGGGGCATTGACCTCCATCAGTTTGACTGTATCGCTCAAAATCTGTTTTTTCTGTATCCTATACATCCGTCAGCACCTCACTTGATTGCACCAAGCCTTTGGGGGTTGCCTGTAGCGTTTGAAAAATCAGGGGGCCTTATAGGCCTTTTGATTATGCTGCGTAAAGAGTTAGTTGTGACTGAAAGAAACTGCAAATCAACTCTGGCGATTGCTGAATCTTCCTCATGTGCACGAGCACAGATATCTCCGTATCTGGTTTCGTGGTAAAAGGGGCTGGATTTTAGTTCTAAGCTCATCATCGTTTATACTTCAAAATTAAACTTGTTAAGATATTCATCAAGTTTTGTCTTGTTTTCCCCAATGAGTTGGGGACAATCTCCCGGCCCTTTTGCGCCTTCTGCCACAAGCGTTGAAAAAACCATGCAGGTGGGCTGGCCGCATTCGCGACAACTAGTCTTTGGCAGGAGCTTCAGGATCTCTATGATCTGCGGTCTGGGTGCGCTCTTGTAGCTTGGTGTGATCTCGGCCCGTTTTTCCCATGTCTCGTTGATCTCCCGTTTTAGCCACTCCAATATTTTTTCCGCCTCTGCTTCATCTTCAAGGGCGTTTATAGCGATTTTATCCGGGTGCACGGTAATTAACCTGCCTTGGTTCTTAAACGTTACCGCCGGAGGGTCGTTATAATATTCAAACCCGCCCAATTCGGCATTGAGAAAGGGAATGACCTCTCCGATATCCTGATCCAGGTGCGCAATGCAATGCACGTTCTGAAATCCGGGATTGCACTTTGCCCTGAAAATTTCTTTTGTGTAGGTCTTTAGCAACATCTTTTTTCTCCTTTTAAATGATCACCAACCAGGCCGTTACAGTCAGTTGCGAATATGTTTCAAACAATAGGGATATCATCGAAGGCAGAGGCAAAATCATGCACTGCCTTGCTGTCCAACGGCTATTTGACGGGCCAGTATCCATTCTTCCTGAGTGAGGCTGCCGTCTTCAAATCTTATTCCCAGTGTTTGGGCCATGCCTTCCTTGAGCGCGTCTTTTAATTCGCCGCAATCAACCGTGCGACCGAGTATTTCATTAAGTGATGTTATCCGGCTTCCAAGCCTTTTCATGATCTCGTTACGGGTTTCGCCATTTGTCTTCAACAGGTCCGCCCATGCCTCGACCTGCGGTTCAAGAATAATTGATCCGTGCTGGAGCATTGAAGATGATATCCACGTCTGGGCGCTTCCCACGAATTTTTTACCCTGATGAACAATGTCTCCGATTCCGAACCTCAGAAAGCACACATCCGGCAGAGGTGATTTCAAACTTTCTCGTCCCGGCTCTGGTTCTATCCCCATAAGGCTAAAACCCGCAAACAGACCTTTACACACCAGGCGGTAGGCGTCTGTAACGGTAGAGGGGATACCTTCTGTTCCGCCCGCAATCAGACTGTAAGTGAGATCATTCTGATGCAGCACCGCCCGTCCCCCGGTGGGCCGTCTCACAATGTCTATCCCCAGACTCCGGCACATCAAAGGATCAATGTCTTGTCTCTTTTGAAAATATCCCAGGGAAACCGCAGGCGGCTCCCATTGATAAAAGCGCAGGGTGGGAGGAGATTCTCCGCGGACGTGCAACTGAAGCAGGGCCTGATCTATACCCATATTCAGCGGACCATCCATGGCCCCGGTATCGAGGGAACGCCATACTTTCATGCAACCTCCTTAAAAAACGACTGTGCCATATACGAGCTTCTCACCAGAGGCCCCGCGGCTACGCTCCGGAAGCCAAGATACAAGGCCTTTTCTCTCCAATGATTGAACTCAGACGGGGAAACATAGCGGGACACAAGCAGATGGGCAAGTGAAGGCGCAAGATACTGACCTATAGTCACCATGTCACACCCCGCAGCGAGCAGATCATTTAACACCAAACCGATTTCCTCTCTTTCTTCGCCCAATCCTAACATGAAACCCGATTTGGTGATAATTCCGGGGGAAAGTTTCTTTGCCCGTTTAAGGAGGGCAAGAGACCTGGCATAATCCGCCCCGGGCCGAACCTTTTCATAAAGTCCGGGAACCGTCTCCACATTGTGGGCCAACACATCGGGATGTGCCGCAACCACTGTTTCCAGCGCACTGTTCGATCCCCTGAAGTCCGGGACCAAAAGCTCGATTCTCACCTCAGGGCAACGCCTGCGCAAGGCCAGCACCACAGCGGCGTAATGGTTCGACCCTCCGTCAGGCAGGTCATCGCGTGTAACAGATGTGATTACCACATGGGTGAGACCCAGTTGATCTACGGCTAGGGCAAGATGTTCCGGTTCGTCCGGGTCAGGATGTTGCGGAGGGCCATGTTTGACGGCGCAGAAGGCGCACCTTCGCGTGCATACATCCCCGAGGATCAGAAAAGTGGCTGTGCCATGGGAAAAGCACTCACCACGATTGGGGCATCCGGCTTCATCGCAGACGGTGCTAAGGCCCAGATGCGCTAAAATGCGGCCTGTTTTTTCAATAGCTTCATGGCCTTGCCCTTTTTTGGCCCTGCGAACTTCCGCCATAAGCCACTTAGGCGCAACAGGTTTCATAAAAAGGCCCCTTCCACCTGCTCAGGAATGTGAATGGCCCGGCCATGCAATGCCTGTGCTACTTCCAGAACCGCCTCCGATAGGGTGGGGTGGGCATGGATGGTGTCCTCAATCATGCTGCTAGGCAGGTCCGCACGCATGGCGAGCGCTGTTTCTGCTATCATATCCGATGCGTGCGGACCAATGATATGCGCCCCCAGTATTCGATCCGTTCGTGTATCCATTATGATCTTGACCAGCCCTTCCATTTCCCCCATGGCCTGGGCCATGCCGAGGGACTTGAACGGAAAGCGGCCGACACGAACGCTGTTTTTGGGCCGCGCTTCTTCTTCCGAGATACCAACTGCCGCATATTCGGGCAGGCTGAAAATGCATCTTGGCACGACGCGATAGTCAATCTTTTTCGTCTTCCCCAAGGCGTTTTCCGCGGCGCAGATCCCCTCAAAGAATGCTACATGCGCCAGCAGCCACCCTCCGATTACATCACCTGCCGCATAAATACCGGCTACATTGGTCTCAAGATTTTCATTTACTATGATACGACCTTCGGATGTCTCCACCCCAAGCCCTTCGAGACCGATCCCATCAGTATTTAAACGCCTGCCCACGGCCTGAATGATAGTGTCCGAAACCAGATCTGTTCCATCAGTAAGCCGGATAATGAATCCCTCAATTGTTTCCCCCACAGATTCCACCGTTACATTGCAGCGGACATTTATCTTGCGCCGTTTTAAGACATTCATCAGATAAGCAACCATCTCTGCGTCTTCACTTGGCAAAAGACTTGCCTCTGCTTCCACAAGGGTTACATGGCTACCCAGCTCACGAAAAATTGCCGCCATTTCCACTCCGATAGCGCCTCCGCCCACAACAAGAAGATGCTTGGGCAAATAGCCGATATCCAGTATGGCATCCGCCGTAAAGATATGCGGACTTTCTGGAAAAATCGGCAGTGTTTCCGGATTGGAGCCAGTGGCGATTACCACCTTTGCAGCCTCTATCAGTTGAGATCCTTCAGCGCCTTTCACTTCGATACCGCAAGGATTCAGGAGCACACCCCGGCCAGGTATCAAATCTATCTTGTTTGCGCTGAATAGTCTCTCCACACTCGTTCGCAGGCCTTTTACGATCCTGTTTTTGCGGGTGACAATGGCTGCAATATCGGGCGACACTTCCACCGCTCTAAAACCATACTCACGCGCCCGTCGTATTAATCTGCCCACTTCAACTGAAGCACGCACGGTCTTAGTGGGGATACAGCCGCGGTTGAGGCAGACGCCGCCCACTTGTTGTTCCTCTACAACCGCCACTTTCGCCCCCAGTTGAGCCGCGCGGATAGCGCCCTGGTAACCTGCTGGGCCGCCACCCAAAAAGACTATGTCGTATTTCCCCTGCATACCGGAATTCCTCATACCAAGTTGCATTCAAATGCTAGCTGTGTTGGCTTCGTCGGTTCTGTCCTCGGCGTATTAAATATACGCCTGCGGAAAAACCTCCTCGCCGCCTTGCTATCTTTTTGAATGAACCTTGGTATCACTGGACAATAATAGTCGGCTGAATCACGATTTTACTTTTAAGCGATTGACATATCGTTGAGTACTTGAGCGCCATATCAAGCGCCCTACGGACCACCTCTGAGGGCTTATCCCTGACAACCAGTCTAGGGGCAAGTTTCACGGTCTTGAACCACGATGTGCGGTCAATATGCTCTTCCACCTCACCAGCGGCCTCACACTCGAAAGAGACCAGATCAATCTTGAACCGCTCCATGGCCCAGATGACCATCATATGGTAGCAAGTATTGGCGGCGGCCATAAAGGCGTCTTCGGGAGTCAGCACATCCGCTAAGCCGAAGAGATCAGGAGGAGCTGAAAACACCATCTCCGTTCCATTCTGGCACCATGTGAAGCCCTTGTGCTCGCCACGCCATTCCACCCTGTTCTTGTAGATTGACATTCATTTCTCCTTATTGAACTATCTCTTATTCGTTAAGGACCTCATCCACAGCCCTTGCAATTTCCTCGGCCACCACATCGGCGGCAGCCTTTTCCTTTTCATTCAGGTCCCTGCGGTGGATGGGTGCTTCCAGACCGTGCCTTTTTAAAATTTCAGGAACAAGGATGTATTTTTTGGGAGTTCCGGAAAGCAGTTCCGTGCTTTTTTTTGCGCAATATTTGTCGCAACCGTCCACTGTAATTGTCGGGTAGTTACTGGCGAACTCGCGTTGACCCTGGTCGCCTGCTATAAAAAGAGGCAGGCATATAGTTACTGTCTCCGTAGCCCTCAAATCATCAAGCACTTTGCGGCAGGCAATGCGCGAAACCGTCCCTCCGGGCAGTTCCTCCCCGCTGCATGAGATAATGCCGACCTTCATCAATTCTATAGCCATTATCCTTCCTCCCCGGCAGCCAAGGCGTCCACAACCTGGGACAGCTCTTCGGCCGCAACCGCGGCAAGCCTTCGGCCCGCGTCATTCAATTCCGTGATGCCGTCAGGCTTAAGCTCTTTATGCGCCTTATAAAAATCAATGGCCTGATACGCCTTTGCCACCTGAGCGCCCACTGATTCCACACTCTTATGGGCGCATCCTTTGGGGCATCCGTCAATGGTAATGACCGGATTATTCATCACCAACTGTTTTGCCTGTGGGTCATTGATCACAAGCAGGGGAAGGCATGTCAGTTTGGCCAGGCCGGGCCTTACCCGCTCCACCAATTCATAGGCCGTCTCGCGGGCCAGGGTGCCGTATGCCTTGCCGATACCGCTACAGGGAAGCACGACTACATCATTTTTTTTAATGCTCATTTTTTCTTTGCCTCTTGTTCTATTTTCGCTTTCATTAATTCCAGATAGGCCTCGGCCTGTAGAAGTTCCCCTTTATCCCCTTCAAAATCCCTCATCTCAATCTTATAAATCCAACCCTCCCCGTATGGGTCCTCATTGATCAGGTAAGGGCTGGAATCAAGTTGGGGGTTCACTTCAATAATTGCTCCCGTAACCGGTGAGATAATTCCGAAAGTGACTTTGATAGTCTCGATCTTTCCCATTTCCTGTCCCTGAATTACTGCAGAGCCTTCTTCCACCGTTTCCAGGAAAGCAACATCCCCTCTGATCTGCTGAAGAAAATCAGTCACACCTACCGTCGCAATGTTACCCTGCACATCGGCCCAGAAGTCTTCCCTGTTGTAAAAACACCCTTCTTTCACCCTGAAAATAAACTTGTCGTGACGCGTCTCCAAAAATCCATCCATGTTATATTCTCCTTATGCGTTCAGGATCTTCCCCGTTTCCTTTATAATCTTGTCTATCTGGATACTCCCGGCAAACCTGGCCTCACCGTCAATGACAACAATTGGAGGAGGATAGGTATTATTCAGTAATTGTTGTCCTGCCTCCGTGCGCTGTTCTTCCTCGGACTGTTGCAAATCTACATATTCTGCGCTGACCCTCCCCGGATAGGCATTGGCCAGTGCCTCCTTCAACTCTTCAAATTTCTGCTTTTTGATGATATCGAGTTCTGGACCATGCTCGCGCATACAGGAACAGCCGCCCCCGCCTCCGGAAAGGTCAAGAACCTTTATAACCACAAAATCTTTAGCCATTTGTTGCCCTCCTTGTCGCCTCTATGGTTCACACGTTACATGACATACGCCCGTAGGTGTCGCCTTTGTAAAAGGGAAATATTTCTTTTTAAACCACATGGCCACATTGACCAGACTGATCAGGACCGGTACTTCAACAAGCGGGCCAATGACCGCTGCGAAAGCCTCGCCCGAATTGATTCCGAACACCGCCACGGCCACCGCTATAGCAAGCTCGAAGTTGTTCGATGCCGCGGTGAAGGAAAGGGTGGCGGTCTGCTCGTAAGTGGCCCGGAACTTCGTGGACATGAAAAATGTGAGCAGAAACATGAGCAGAAAATAGATGCACAGCGGTATGGCGATGCGGACCACGTCCAAGGGGAGTTTAACGATGTATTCTCCTTTCAAGGAGAACATGACCAAGATGGTGAAGAGCAGCGCAATCAGGGTGATGGGACTGATCCTGGGGATAAATTTCTTATTGTACCACTGTTCCCCCTTGGTCTTCAGGCCGATGATGCGGGTAATGACCCCGGCGATGAACGGAATACCCAGGTAGATGAAAACGCTTTCGGCGATCTGTCCGATGGTGACATTGACGACCGCACCCTTGATCCCGAACCATTGCGGCAGGATGGTGATGAAAACCCAGGCATAAACAGAAAAAAATATCACCTGGAAAATGGAGTTGAAGGCCACCAGTCCGGCGCAGTATTCGGTGTCGCCTTGGGCCAATTCGTTCCAGACCAGGACCATGGCGATGCATCGCGCCAGACCGATCATGATCAATCCGACCATGTATTCGTGATGTCCGGAAAGAAAAGAGATGGCGAGCAGAAACATCAGGATCGGTCCAATCACCCAGTTCTGAACCAGGGACAGTCCCAAAATTTTAAAATCGCGAAAGACAAACCCCAGTTTTTCGTACCGCACCTTGGCCAGCGGTGGATACATCATCAGAATCAAACCGACGGCGATGGGTATGTTAGTGGTCCCCACCTGAAAGATGTTAATGACACCCCGCACGCCGGGATAAAGATAGCCGCCGAAAACTCCGATGGCCATGGCCAGAAAAATCCACAGGGTCAGGTAACGGTCCAAAAAGGAGAGTTTCTTTGAGAGATGATGATCAGACATGATTTTTACCTCCTGTTGAGTTGTTTTGGTGACATAGAATTTAATAAAACATTTTGTACTGCGTTATCTGTCAGGCGCTGCTTAAAACACCTCAGGCAAAAATGTAACGCAGTAATATACCCCTGCGAGTATGAATACCATTGCTGTTATGCGTCTGGCCCAGGTTTCAAAAACAGATATCCTGTTTACGGCCCTGGCCGCCATTCTGCCTGAAAACCCCATCAGGATCGAAAATACCAGGACAGGCAGCGCGGTGCCGATGCCATATACGGATGGAAGCAAAATTGCCGAGTCATTTTTTACCGCAATTGAAAAAAGGCTCCCAAAAAACAAGGCCGCGGATACGGGACAGAATGAAAGCGCAAAAATAATTCCCAGTATACAGGCGCCCAAAGGCCCTATCCGATCAATACGGCCACGCAATTTATTGGCGATAATCCCCGAGCCGCCGCCTAAATTGAACTTGATGATCTCAAGCAAAATAAGACCTATCAGGATCAAAAGAGGCCCCAGTAGAATGTTCATGTACTTCTGAAGAAAATTCGCCACCGCAGGCACGGACTGCGCGCTTGATACCAAAATAACCCCCAACACCGTATAGGTAAGCATCCGGCCAAGCATATAGAGCACCCCGGCCAGAAAGACGCCTCTTTGGGTGGATATCCTGCTTCCGATATAGCTTACGGCTGCAATGTTGGTTGCAAGGGGGCATGGGCTGATGGATGTAAGTATTCCAAACCACAGGGCCATGCCCATGCTCATTATCAATGGTGTCATATGGTATTGCCCTTATGAGAGATACGACCTGATTTCATCGCGGATATAGTCCTTAAACGCCTTTTGCTGGTGAACCAGTTCCCATACCTTTTGGAGGTTCTTCCACTGCGTTTCCTTTCCATTGACCATATCGGAAACAACCACAGATTTTGTAAATAACTTGTAATCTTTGGAAAAGTGGCTGTTTTCCGGCTCTTCAACATTGATGACCCGCATCTCCAGTGCGCCAGAGCTAAGCTCTGCGCCGAAATTCTCGCTGACAGCCTCTCGTGTGAGTTGCTCAATCCGCCTGCATGTAGCACAACGAAAGTTTCCATGGAAATAATATACAATCACCTGGTGACCATTGGCTTGCCCTGTGAGTTGGGCGTTTGGCTTTTCTACGGATGTGTTGCTTTTTGCAGTATCCATGGAAGATTGTTCACTATTACTGCATGCATGCTGGGCAAATGCCAGTAAAAATATAACCGTCATGCACAGCACAAACCGATTGGATGTTTTTTTTGGTTCCATTTGACTACTCCATTTTTACCCTTCTGATCTGATATTCTAATTATGGTTACATTCGATTAACTTGAGAGTCCAACGTCTCTTGTCATGCCGGACCTGGAGACTGTGTCGTAATAAAGTTTTTAGAATGCAAATTTCAAATGTTCTTTTAAAAAAATATTAGAAATTAGCTGAAACTCAAAGCCGAAAAAGAT
>LT984854.1:2544236-2554617 GCA_900258555.1 uncultured Desulfobacterium sp.
GGCACCCAGTTGATAACGTCGCATAGCGACATGTATTAACTTTTCTTCGCCTAAAGGCGAGGGATTTCAACCATCCCTGAAAGGGACATTAAAAATTCAAAATTATTTTTGAGCGGCCTGCATCACCAATTCCTTCAACTTGGCCTTTGGCGGAACCGATCCCACGAAGACTACCTCGCCATTGATGATGAGCCCGGGGGTAGCCATGACGCCATAGCCGGCAATCGCCTTGATATCCGTCACATGTTCCAGATCCGCATTAACACCTGTTTCTACAATTAAATTCATCAGGTCCTGTGTGAGTTGATGGCATCGTGGACAACCCTGTCCCAGCACCTTGATTTCGATGCCGCCAGAAACTTCTTCCTCAAACGGCTGACCAATGAATTTTTTGTATTCACGCAGGAAGGCCTTGCCATACATGTCTCTGGTTTTTTCCGCGATATAATTGCTCTTGGAAAGCCGCTTTATCAGTTCCTCTTTTATTTCTTTGTCGGATCGATCGCCTGCCTCTGCAAGAACCTCCTCCAACGCCTGCTTAAGTCCGATAATGCCGGTGGGCTGACCGCCCACCTTTATACGTGTTATTTCGATCTCTGTCATACGACTCTCCATAATATTTAAATATGCCTATCTAGTAATATAAAAAAGACAAAAAAATATGTGCTACTTTTTACAGACCTCTTCCCTGCGGATAAAAGGAATCCTCTTTTTGAGTTCCTTTACCTCATCTTCATCCTCCAGCCAGTGTCTGAGATTGCCCAGCAGGCTCGCTGCATAAGGGGATGAGCTTCCATCCGTCAAGTGGTATTCCACCCAGAGACCGTCCTTCCTGAAATCTACAAGTCCCGCATCTTCGAGGATCTTCAGGTTCTTGGAAACGCTGGGCTGAGAGACATGTAAGGCCTCCCGTATCTCACATACACACATGGGCTTGTGCTGGAGCATCTTGATGATCTTGACCCTGTTGGGATCTGAAAGGGCCTTCATTAACCTCAAAAAATTCTTCATCTGGATAAACCTGTTTTTATATTCTTTTTTAGGAATATAGTCTTTTAAATATGTGTGTCAAGAATTTTTTTAAAGGGCAGAATGGATCGAGGCATGCCCGAGAAAATTACCGCAGGCATATGGTTTATCCTAAAAAAAGCAGTTAGCAGTTAGCCCTTAGCTATTAGGCAAGAAATTTAGACATCTTGACAAATTTAATGGTTGCACCCGGTGGGTGAACATAAAAATTGTTTCAATATATTGATTTCTTGAAGCTAACGGCTAATCGCTAACAGCTAACAGCCTTTTTTAAGTTGATATTTCGAGGATAATTTTTTCGGGCATAACAAAGAGTTTGGGGGAAAGGGCATTCTCGGACAGCCTCCTAGAACATCCCCAGGGGTGGGACCTCATCAGGGTCAATATGGACATCCAGCAAGGTAGGGCCGCTTTTGCTGCATAAGGAAGGAAAATCTATTCTTTCAAGGTCCTCGGGGCTCCTGATTGTGTGTGCATCTGCCCCGACAGCACGGGCCATCATGCTGAAATCAACAGGCGGGATCGAAAGATCCACCCGCTCTTTTCCTGTCAGCCTGTGTGCGTGTCTGATCATTCCATAGGCCTGATCATTCAGGACAACAAATATTACCGGCAGTTTTTCCGTTACGGCTACAGTGATCTCCTGTCCGCTCATAAGAAAACACCCATCACCTGTAAAGCATACAGAAGGACTATCCGGTGACGCCAGGGCCGCGCCCACCGATGCACCGATCGCCCAGCCCATTGAAGCGAACCCGATTGAGAGGTGATAGTCCTCAGGACAATGGCTGAAGAAATAGTGGATTGTCCATGGCACACTGTTGCTGTTATCTACAAAAAAGCGGGTCTTACCGGGAAGACGCTGTATGATTTCACTTATCAACAACTGAGGCGTGATTGCGCCAAAGGCCTTTTCAAAGAGGCATGCCTCAGGCGCCTGGACCTCAATCTGGCCTGGAATGTAAGGGATTTTTTCATTTTTAGTGGCCGGATATGATGGCGTAACAGCATGCCGATCATCCGCCTTCTTTATTCTGATCACCAGTTCCTCAAATATGGTGCTGATCGTCCCCAAGACGTGTAGACACGACATGGGAGAGCGGGCAAAGGCTGATGCATGATTATGGATATGGACGAGCCTATGGTTCATCAACACCCTGTCCCACCCGGCCGTTGCCCATTCGCTCAAGCTGGTGCCCGCAGCCACAATCAGTCCCACTGATTCATCGCTCAAGGCCATGCGGGCGGTAGGGTGTCCTGCAAAGCCGAATACGCCTTTATACAAAGGATGATACGGGTTGACCCACGACTTGCCACGCTGGGTGCTGATAATATTTGCGCCGATAAGCTCCGCAAAGTTCATGATCGCCTGGGCGGCCCCTTCGCAATCGTGGCCCACCAGCAGAACCACACGGCGATCAGCACTTAAGACATCCTGCACCTTCTCGACAAGGCTTTTAAGCGCAGCAAGGTCCACCCTGGCCTCGGGCTGCGTCAATACGGAATTAAGGTTCCGGTGTCTGATCGGTCCCGCTGCCTGGGCCCGCAGGATGTCAGTGGGCATACTCAGATGAGCCGGCCCCCTTGGCGGAGTGAGCGCCAATGTAAGCGCGGCAGCCAATTTATTTTCCAACTGATCAGGATGGGAGACCAGCGTATTGTATTTCGTGACGTGTTCAAACATGCCGACAATATCAGTAACATCGGCTGAGGATTCCTGAAAAGCTCCAAGGCTGAAGGCGGGTATTGGTGTCTGTGCGGTTATCACCAGCATGGGGATATGATCCTCATAGGCCTCTGCCACGCCTGTTATCATGTTGGTGGCGCCGGGACCAGTGGTTGCCATGCATACACCTATCCTGCCGCTTGCCCTGGCATAGCCGTCCGCCATGAAGGCCGCGCCGCTTTCATGCCTTGCAAGCACTGACCTTGGCCCGCCCATTTTTTCGCGCCTGGCCAAGGCGTCATAAAGGGGGATGATGGGACCTCCGGGGACACTGAAGACATATCCCACTTTAAACTGCTGAAGGTAGTTTACAACTAAATCGCTTAGAGTCATTTGTTCATCTCTGGATAGACGCTGTCTATCATTTTTTGAAATTCAGTAAAATTTTTTGTAGCCTCATGTTGGCTGGCATCACGGATTTGATTTATCTCATCGTAGTTTTTCAGAATCAGGTTGACAATCACTTGATCCAGTTCGCCGTTTGTAGCCATTGATGTAAGGACGGCAATGGCGCTTTTCTTATCCATCCCAGCTCTATAAGGCCGATTTTCCGTAATAGCCGTGAATACGTCGGCCGCAGCCATTATCCTTGCGCCCAGTGGCAATTCATCCACTTTATAACCGAATGGATATCCTGTGCCATTCAGCCTTTCCTGGTGAAGCGTACCCCAGGAGCATACTGCCCCGAGTGCGTCAAAAGGTTCTAATATCTGGTATGAATAATATGCATGGGAACGCATGACATGCCATTCAGACTCAGAGAGTTTTCCCTTTTTTTCAAGAATTTCAGAAGGAATGGCGACCTTCCCCAGGTCATGGAGGCATGCGGCTATCTTTATGAGTTTGCATTCGTATTTTGAAAATCCGCACAGTCTTGCAATTTCAACAGCGGTGGTGGCAACACCAGTGGAATGTGTAGCGGTAAATTCACTCTTAAAATCAATGAGTCTGCAGATAAGAGTTGCAAAATCCAGGAATTCGTCAATAACTAGTTCCCTGGTGCGATTCATAAAATTTCTCTGCAAGATTTTTTCCAGAAAATCAGAGGACAATTCCATCCAGATGTAGTCATGACTTGCCAGGTCCAACATTATATCAACAGCCTGTGGCGCAAAGTCTTTGTTGCGCCCTGCTGAAATAGCATCACAGATGTCCGGGACTTGTCCCAGCACTGGTTTGGCCTTTTCGATCCTCACCGAAATACGGTCCGCCAGATGGATAATGTGACTGCCGAGGGGGACCGATTGGACTGTAGTGGAAAAATTATCCGAGTCCTTCCAAGGGACATGATGGTATCTAATCATCTCGGAAACGCTACTGAACGGCTTGAAATCTTTCAGCAGGAAATATCCGGCCAAAGAATGCCTACCCGGCATAGTGCATTCGAATTCGAGCAAGTCATTCCATTCCTTTAAGGAAAAGGCACCTATATCATGAAGTGCACCTGCAACCAGCAGTTCATTTCTGTCTTCAACAGCCAGCCCAAGCCCCTCGCCCATTCGATAGGCCAGGTAGGAGACCTGCAGATTATGGTTGCCAATGGCCGGGCTCATCATGTCAACAACCCTGGCGATAGAGGTAACCATATCGAAAATATTTATCCGAAACTTATCATCAGGCATTGCGCACCTCTCTTTTAACTCCTGCCCTTTACACCAGGTTTTGTTGCATCTCGATCAGGCCGATAAAGGCATCTTCCAGTGACGGTTCAGGACGGTCCTGTGATCGAAAATTCTCCCTCATCTCCTCAGGCGTCCCCTGGGCCAGGATAATTCCCTCCGCCATTATAACCAGCCTGTCACAGTACTCCGCCTCCTCCATAAAATGGGTGGTAACAAGCACCGTCACCCCTTCTTCCGAGAGGGCGTTGATGCGGCGCCAGAACTCCCTTCGGGCCAGAGGGTCAACGCCTGAGGTGGGCTCATCGAGGAAAAGTATCCTGGGCTCGTGCATCATGGCCGCTGAAAGGGCCAGGCGCTGCTTGTAACCCAGCGGCAGATCACCGCTTCTGAAATCCGTATACTTTGACAGTTCAAATTCCTCCATTGCCCAGTCAATCCGCGCCCTTTGGCGAGTGCCGTAAAGGCCATAGGCGCTGCTGAAAAACCTCAGGTTTTCCATAACGGAGAGGTCCTCGTAGAGTGAAAAACGCTGGGCCATATACCCTATGCGGCCCCGCGCGCTTGCCGCGGCCCGTCTGAGGTCCTCGCCGGCCACCTGAAGCGCCCCTTCTGATGGCGGCAAAAGGCCGCAGAGCATGCGAAATGTAGTGGATTTTCCCGCCCCGTTTGCACCCAGAAGCCCGAACACCTCTCCCTGTTTAACACTGAAGGAGACATCCCTTACTGCGTAAAAATCCCCAAAACGCCTTTTGACGTTTTTCACTACAATAACATCCTCACCTTGAAGCCCTGAGGCGCGAGCAAAGGGAGCCGCTTCCGAAGAGGGCCTTTCGGGCCTTTGCCGCCTGAGCATATCAACAAACCTGTCTTCAAATCGCGGAGAAACCGGGGTTATCCTTGAACCCGCCAGTTCAGCCGAAATACCCAGCTTGACCGGATCAGCACCGCCCTCTACAACCACCCTGATCCCACCGCCATGTATTATAGCGTCAACAACCCCCGGGGCATTTGCAAGCCGGCCCTGAAGGAATCTCTTGTTGATGTCCGGGGCGGTCACCTGAAAACTGCGTCCGGACATGGGGGCGCTAAACCCCTTGGGCCCGTCCTGCCCCAGGATCTTCCCCTGGTGGATGAGAATGACGTCAGCGCATCTTTCCGCCTCATCCAGATACGAGGTACTCAAAAGCACCGTCATCCCCTCCTCTTCCACCAGGCGATATACTATGGCCCAAAGCTCTCTGCGCGAGACCGGATCAACTCCGACCGTGGGTTCATCCAGGAGCAGGAGTCTGGGGGCGCGGACCAGAGTGCAGGCAAGCCCCAGTTTCTGCTTCATGCCGCCCGAAAGCCTGCCTGCAAGCCTGGCCGTAAAGGGCAAAAGGCCTGTCATGTGCATCAGCTCGGCATATCGCTCTGCGCGGCGTCCAACAGGTACGCCTTGCAGATCTGCATAAAGATCCAGATTTTGCTGAACAGTCAGGTCTTCATACAGGCCGAAGCGCTGAGGCATATAGCTGATAATCTCCTGGACCTTTATGGGATCAACTCCGACATCTACATCAAAGACATTGATAGAGCCTGCATCAGGCAGAAGCAACCCTGCGATCAGCCGCATCAGGGTGGTCTTTCCTGCGCTGTCAGGACCAATAAGACCGGTGACAATCCCGCGTTTGACATCAAACGAGACAGAATCAAGTGCCTGAACCACACGGCCCTTTATCTTAAAACCCTTGCTGACCGACCCAGCCTCAATTGCCTTTTGCTCATTTGATGAATTGATCTCGTCAGGCTGCATGTCAGCCCCCCTCTTGGCCGGTACCCGTCTGAGATCCGGCAGGCTGATTCAAGGGAAAATAGACTGTAACAGGCATGCCCAGGCGGAGTTGATTTTGGGGATTGGACACAAAGACTCGGACCTGATATACAAGCCTTGTGCGAAGATCAGGGGTTTCAATCTGCTTTGGTGTGAATTCAGCCGTGGGGGAAATGTAGCCGACCCAGCCCTGATAAGAAATTTCAGGAAAGCTGTCAGATTTCACCTCTGCCTTCATTCCGGGGATAATCTTGCCCAGATCAGCTTCGGGGACGTAGGCACGGACCCAGACAGGGTCTGTCAGGGCGACCGTGTAGACGGGCATCTGGGGAGAGGCCATATCACCAGGCTCAAGAATTCTGTCCTGGATAATACCTGAATCAGAGGCGTACAGACTGGTGTCTGCCAACTCCTGCTCCCTTAATTTTAACGCCGCCTCATATGCCTCAAGCTGAGCCCTGGCCGCCCTTATGTCCTCATCCCGCGGGCCTTTTTCCGCGAGAATCAGGACCTGCCTTGCCTCATCCAGTCTGGCACGGGCAAGCTTAAGCGCCGCCTCGGCATTGTCCAGGTTCTGTTGTGGAGTGGATTTGGTCAATGCCAGTCTTTTGATGCGGTCGTAGGAAAGCCCCGCATCAATCAGCGTCGCCTCAGCGGCCTTTACCCTTGCCTTCGCCTCCGCGATCTCCTCAGGGCGGCTCCCCGCAACAAGTCGCGCGAGTATCTCCCCCTGGGCCGCTACCTGTGCCCTTGCCTGCGCTAGTGCCGCTTCGTAACGAACAGGGTCAAGACGGCCGATAAGCTGGCCTGGTTTTACCTCGTCACCCTCTTGTGCCAAAAGTTCGTTGATGCGACCGGAGGCATTGAATGCAAGACGCACCTGGCGAATATCTATGTTTCCGTAAAATATAAGCGAATGCGCCTCCTTTTCATTCTTCTCGTAAAGAAGATAGGTCAGGGCGACAACACCAAAAATAATTAGGACAGGAAAAACAACGCGAAGGACTTTGGTCTTTTTCATCTTCTATCTCCTCCATTGGCCAGGACCGGGCATCTGGCCTTATGTCCGTCACCAAAATCGTACATATCAGGAAATTCGGATCTACAGGATTTTACCGCATAATCGCATCTGGGATGAAAGGGGCAGCCCTTTGGTTTATAGGCGGGATCAGGTACATCTCCGCGTATACTATATAATGGCTTTCCCCTGTTGGCCCTGCTGGGAAGCGACTCCAGAAGTCCCCTTGTGTATGGATGACACGGATTCTTAAAGATATCAGAAGACCTTGCCTGTTCTGCAATCACGCCCGCATACATAACATATATGCGATGGGCGATATCTGCTACAACACCAAGGTCGTGAGTAATATACAATAGCGACATCTTTCGCTCTTCCTGGATTACCCCGAATAGCTGAAGGATCTGGGCCTGAACAGTGACGTCAAGGGCCGTGGTCGGCTCGTCCGCAATTACAAGATCAGGGTTGCATGCAAGGGCCATTGCAATCATCACCCTCTGCCTCTGTCCACCGCTCAGTTGATGGGGATAATCCATGAGACGCTCTTTGGGAGACGGGATTCCGACGTCCCTGAGCAGTCTTTCACTGCGTTGACGCGCCTCCCTCTCATCTACGTTTTCATGGGTGGTTATCGCCTCTTTTATCTGATCTCCGATAGTAAACACGGGATTAAGCGAATTCATGGGCTCCTGGAAGACCATGGCGATCTGGTTTCCACGGATATCGCGCATCCGGTCATCATCAAGATCAAGAAGGTCCATGCCCTTGAATAACACCTTTCCTTCGGCAATCTCACCCGGCGGACTGGGCACCAGTCCCATTATGGCAAGGGATGAAACGGTCTTTCCGCACCCGGACTCTCCCACCAGGCAGACGGTCTCTCCCTTTTCAACATCAAAGCTTATACCGTCCACGGCGCGCGAGACACCTGTATTCGACTTAAAGTTCACCTTGAGGCCCTGGACCGATAGAAGAGGCACGGTTATCTCCCCCTTAATTTGGGGTTGAGGATATCCCTCAGACCCTCTCCGAACAGGTTAAAGGACAGCACAACAATCAGTATGGCAGTGCCAGGGATGAACGTGATCCACGGGGCGTCGAATATATAGTTCTTGCCGTCAGAAAGGATATTGCCCCATGTTGCATGAGGGGGCGGCACACCAAAACCCAGAAAGCTCAAGCCCGCCTCGGTCATAATGGCTGAGGCTATGCCGATTGTGGCTGATACCAGCACAGGCGCGATGGCATTCGGCATCATGTGCCTGAAAATTATGCGCAGATTACCAATGCCCAGTGCCCTTGCAGCGGTTACAAAATCCTGCTCCCGTAAGGACAGGAATTCCGCCCTGACCAATCTGGTGGTCCCCATCCAACTGGTAAGGCCTATTACAATCATGATATTGTACATGCTTGCAGGAAGAAGCGCCACCACGGTAAGTATCAGAAAGAAACTGGGGAAACACAGCATGATGTCTACAAAACGCATAATCAGGGTATCCAGTTTGGCGTTGTTTTGGCCGTAATAGCCTGCAATACCCCCCATGAAAATCCCGATGATTACCGAGAGACCAACAGCAACAAAGCCGACGGTAAGGGACACCCACGCGCCCTCCAGCATCCTGGAGAATATATCCCGTCCCAGGTCATCCGTCCCAAAGAGATAAATCCCGAGCGTCGGGAATTCATTGTAGCTGAGTGTCGCAGCATTAGGCCTTGAAAGGGGCGGCCGGAGCTTTTCCTGAAGCCTTATCAGGGAAGGATCGAATACAGGACTGATCCCTGATGTCAGAAAGAGTCCCGAGAGGGCTGTAATGAAGAACATAACAAATATTATAAGCCCTGCCATAGCCATCCTGTTTTGCCTGAAAATAAGCCAGGACCTGCTCCACCTTGACTCCTTAGGCGCCAGGGATTGGTTAAAATCAAGATCTACAGTACATTTATCCGCCTTTTTCACAGCCTTATCCTGGGATCTACAAATGTGTAAAGTATGTCTGATATAAGTGTGCCGATGAGGACCAGCACTGCCGAGATAAAATTAATGGTCAGTATGACAGGATAGTCGCGGCTCAGGATCGCTTCATAGGCCATCCTACCCATGCCGGGCCATGAAAAAATTGACTCTATTATGACAGAGCCTCCGATAAGTCCGGGAAGGATCAATCCGAACATCGTGACGAACGGCAAAAGCGCGTTTCGCAATGCGTGCCTGTAATGGACCTGATCGGGCGGAAGTCCTTTGGCCTTTGCAGTGCGCACATAATCCTGACCCTCCACCTCAAGCATCTGACCTCTGACATATCTTGACAGCACCGCCACCTCTGCCGTAGCGCCTAAAATAGAAGGGATCAGAAGATGCCAGACCCTGTCCATGACCATGTGAGGAGCAGAGCCGGTAGATATGCCGAATGTCTCCATGCCTATTACCGGCACATGAAAATTGGTGACAACAAGGATGATCAATATGTATGCGAAAAAAAATCCGGGGATGGATATCAACAGATAAGACAGGAAGGTGGCGGTCCTGTCATATGCCCCGCCCCTCAAAATCGCAGCACGTATGCCGACCGGAAAGGAAATGGTCCATGTAAGGATAGTGCCCACAATGAAGAGATAGAGGCTGTTTAAGAATCTCTCCCATATCTTTTTGAGCACTGATTGGTTGTCTTTCCAGGAGATGGTCTTCCCGGTGAACAGGTCCTTGTAGAAAAGTACATATTGTATATAAAGGGGTTTGTCCAAATGAAATTGGCTGCGGAACCTTTCCACCATCTCCGGTGTAAATTTCGGGTTCATGGGGTCAACCTGGCTTGGTTCACCAGGGGCGAGGTGAATGATCATAAAAGACACCACAGAGACGAAAAACAATGTGATGATCTTTTGTATGATGCTGCGTGCTATGAATGATAACATAAATTGAGTGCCTAAAGTTAACTATCATCCTAACATGGCGGGATGGCTTAGGGGTCCGAGGATTCAAGGGGCCAAGGGGTCAAGGGAACAATGAGAAATATATCACTCTGGCAACTAAATACCTTAAAACCGTCATTCCGGCGAAGGCAGGAATCCAGGAAAACACTGGATGCCGGATCAAGAGACTGTGTCGTAATAAAGTTTTTAGAATGCAAATTTCAAATGTTCTTTTAAAAAAATATTAGAAATTAGCTGAAACT
>LT984854.1:2556237-2560879 GCA_900258555.1 uncultured Desulfobacterium sp.
AAACATCTTTTTATCGACTCTTCACCTTTTTCTTCTATTTTATTGTCAAAGAACAAATTGTATACTTAATTACGACACAGTCTCCAAGTCCGGCATGACAAGGTTTGACTATTTAATTGCCGGTTTAATATCTTAATACCCCTTGAACCCTAGACCCCTCAAACCCTTATATTGTTGATCATCCTTCCGGTGAAAAACTGGGCACCTCCCTAAGCTTGATCCATTTATTGAAATAAAATGTATAATTCCCTGTCTTGGTCGGTTTGATCTTTTTGTAAACCGCCTCTCCCCTGTCATCTTTGTCCATTATTACTATACGCCTGTCAAGTATTGCAGTCCACCTGCTGACATAGAGAAATGTATATGGTTGTTCGTCAGCTATGATCTCATGGAGCCTGTGGCAGTATTTTACCTGTGTCTGATTGTCATACTCCTGCCTGATCCTTATGATGAGATCATCTGCCTCCTGATTTTTAAATCCCACGAAATTCAACTGATGTGGATTGGTCTGGCTGGAATGCCAGATCTGGTAGAGGTCAGGGTCAATGCCCATATTCCAGCCCAAAATAAGTGCATCAAAATCCGACTTGTTCACCCTTTCCTGGATAAACACCGACCACTCCAGAAGATCGGTGTTGACAGCAATGCCTATCTGCTTCCAGGCCTCTTGGGCGATTGCCAGGACCGCCTTTCTTAAGTCATTACCACTGTTGGTGATCAGGGTAAATCGAAGGCTCTTGCCGTCTTTTTCAAGTAAGCCCTCTTTATTGCGTTTCCACCCTGCTTCCTCCAGAAGCCTCAGCGCCCCTTGCGGGTCGTAAGGCAGGGGAGCAATTGCCTGGTTGTAATAATCGCTCTCCTTTACAAATGGGCCTGTAATCCTCTCCCCCTGACCGTATAGTACATAGGAGATTATTTTATCTACATCTATCGCCATGCCCAGGGCCTTACGCACCCTGGGATCATCAAAAGGTTCTCTCCTGATGTTGTAGCCTATGTATGTGTAGCCAAAGGATGTCCCGGAAAAATTCTGATACCTTTTGTCTTCCCTGAGACGATCTACCTGGTGGGGTTGCACATTGTAGTCATCAACCGTCCCGGCGTAAAACTCCATCTCCTGGGTCAAAAGATCTGGGATAATCCGAAAGAGATATGTCCTGTAGTTTGGAGGTCCTTCCCAGTAATCATCAAAACGATCAAGGCGGATGTATTGGTCCGACTTCCACTGGCGGAATACAAAAGGGCCGCACCCGACGGGATGGCGATTAAAGCCGCTTTGACGGATGGAATAATCCGAAGGATCTTTTCCCAGTCGAAGGGCCTCCTGCTTTAGAGAATCACTGTTTAAAAGGTGTTCGGGCAAGATCCCCATCGCCCAGGTGCCGATTGCAGGGGAATAAAGGCGTTTGTATACGATCCTGACAGTCAAGGGGTCGAGGACCTGCACTGACTTCACCGACTCATAGTCTGAGACACGGGGGGAGAGGTTCCTTGGGTCCATAATGGCCTCATATGTGAACCTTACATCCTCTGCGTCAAAGGTATGGCCGTCATGGAACCTTACATCTGGCCTGAGATGAAATACGATAACCGGGTTGTGTTCTGTGGCTGGTAAGAGTTCGGCCGCATATTTTTTCAGCGTCTCTTTATCAACTTTATCATCCGCATAAAGGTATCTTACTCCATCAAAGGATGAAAAATAATCTCTGCCGAGTAGGAGTGAAAGATTTTTAAACAGGTCCTGATCCACCTTATTGAGGGTAAGCATTATCCTTGCGGGTTCCCTCACGCGTATCGTGATCGCGGGTTTTTCTTTGTCATCGGTCTTGACAGTGTGAGCAGATTCCCTTGAGGGGAGCAGTGAGATTTCCTTAATATTGGCAAGTGTGGAGGCAAGCTCGGGAGTTAGGGAGTCAACACGGCCCCTGGCATTATTTATGGATTCAATTACATCTTCGCCTGTTGCACCTGCAAGACCTGGAATCTGTTGAGACTGGTTTACGTAAAAAAACGCCTCTTCAAAGATCTCCCACGATGTGGCGAGCCTGCCCCTGAAGCGCAGTTCTTCATCCCGGTCAATCAGCCCTTCAAAGACCAGGGTCTCGATCTGGCTGCTTGAGGCATCGGCGGAAAGGATTGGGTTTAACAGACTGGCGTCCCCAATGGAGGCGGTGATATACTGATTCATGCGCTCGGGATTACCCTTTGTCTGTTCCTCATAGGTCGGCACCCACAGGTAGGACTGTAACAGAAAGATTATTATAAGCGTCGGAGCAATTATCAGTATCCGTTTGACGGTCATGGCGGTCGGCCCTTTATGGGATTATTTCAGTCATTCGCCCGTTCCTTGCATGGCAACTCGGCATTCGAGTCTGGAGTTTGACGCAGGTTTCTTGATTCTCAATTAATAGTCGTATCCCGCACCTTATAGACCTGCGGTTGCGGCTCATCATTCAGTGACCTCCCAACGCCCTTCCTTCCTTCCACCGACGCGCCGCAACAAGCCGTTAGCCTGGAGTTTCTGTATGTTTCGTTCAATCGAGCGCTCGGTAATGCCTATCTGTGCGGCCAGCTCCGGTATGGTGATGACGCTTTTCTTCCGGCAGGCATCCAAAATCATTGCAGACGCTTTCCCGACGCTTCTCCGGCGAGAGACCTCGTTCTGATGAACTGGCCGGTGTGCCTGGCGAGAGATAGAGTTCCTTGACCGGTTTCCGATAAATGGATCAATAATTTTTTCACATGCCAAGGTGGTTTTCCGCACTGGCGCGGTCCGTGGATTAACGCCGCCGGGGTGTCCTTTAGCACCCCCTCCAAGCGGCTGCGTACAAATCGCGGGTATAGGGTTGGCTCAGCCATTGCGTCCATTTGAAGGTTGAGCATTCGGCCAATTGAAAATTTATATATCGGCCAAATGAAAGGCTGTCAAGTTTTCGATTCTATTTCACAAAGCGCCCCATAATTCATCCTGGGAAGAGCAGGTTGCGATTAGCGTTTAGCTGTCAGCCAAGAAATTTCAACATTACGACAACTTCAATAATTGCACCCAGTGGGTGAAGATGTAAATTGGTACAACATCTTGACTTTTTTAAGCTAACGGCTAATGGCTAACAGCTAACAGCCTTTTTTGGGATTACAAATGACTTTTCCGCCGAATATTAGAAGGTGGGAACGTTAACTCCTTGATATTCAATGTTATATATAGTACTAACAACTAACATTTGGTATGGTTGGCAAACGATAGTGCCAAATTAAAGTTGGTTTGGCGAGTTGAAGTTTTGTTTCAGTTGCCATATTATAGCATTATTTTTGTAAAATCGACTCAATATTACAAGAAAACGTTGACTATTCTTTCTGAGTATTATTCCTGAATGGAACATACTCAGAACAGCTCAACCATTTGTTATGCATAAGAAAGAGGTGTGATATGAACAAGATAAGTAACTGGTTCGCTACGTTTTTTCTTACATTTCTAATTCTGTTATCATCAATATCTCATGCCCAGATGAGTGAGAAGGCACAATTACGGGATTCTTTCTTTGGTGACTTCACAAAAGCTAAGATCCAAAAGAAAATAGGTAAATGTAAACTACAGCTCTGGGCACCGTATATTCAGTATAGTAATACCTTACCTCCTGCCATGAAAGAGGTATCCTTGGCGGGTGTTCGTGAACTTCAAGTAAAATATGATGAAGTATGGAAAGCAGATTACGATAGCCTGTTCAGTGCGGCGGAGAAAAAGAAATGGAAAGGCCAGTTTGATAAAAACACCTTTTACTGGAAAAACGACAAAATACAAGCATATACTCTCGAAAAGTTCTATTTAGGCGATCCTTTAACGGGCAAGAAACTTCCTGTCCCGTCACACAAGGTTGTAAATATTTATGATAGAAAATCTATTCTCGATAAATTATCTGGGAAATAAGCATGATCATACAATGAAGCGGCTTACCTGGATACCTGGCACCTACTTATGTTAGCATTATGCCTGACATGTATAAAATATTGCTGTTCATTGTGCTGGGTTACAAAATCCCATCGTAGGAGGATGTATTTTCATGAAACGGAATATGGATCTTATTCGGGAAATACTACGAGCAGTAGAAGCGTGCGAAGCCTCTTATGGCATCAACTCTCCTATTATTGAAGGGTATAGTGAAAGTCAAATAGCCTACCATCTTAGACTCCTTGTTGATAGCGGCCTTATTGAAGTGAAGGATGTTGCTGGGGGCTTCCAGCAGGAAGACGAATATATAGGAATTAACCTTACCTGGAACGGGCAAGACTTTCTAAATGCTGCACGGGATGATTCTCTGTGGAAAAAAGCTAAGGAGTCTGTCATCGATTCAGGCGTTGGTTTCACTGTTCAATCCCTTCTTGCTTGGTTGAAAGCACAGGTATTAATGTGACATCAAAGATCGTTTAGCAAAAATAAGGGCAAACGTTTTAGTGCACCGAACGCTCGTCCCTTGCGCCGGTGACCATGCTGTTAGGAGGTAGCAAAATGTTGAGAATAGTATGCATCAGCACCTTACTGTTTTTCGTTTTTATAAGCTCAATCTTTATTCCGAAACTTGCAGTAGCAGCTTCTGAGGTAGTGTCAATTTAATTGTGTAAAATTTGATAGTTCATTTAATTGTTT
>LT984854.1:2562082-2599737 GCA_900258555.1 uncultured Desulfobacterium sp.
TTCTCCTTTTTTTAATTGGTTTGTCGTAAAACCCTTATAAAGGAAAAGCGCCTTTTTTTCGACAAGTTATAATTTTACACAAAAGATTTTACACTACCGCTTCTGAGGATGATATTGATAAATTAACGACATATGCAGTCATTTTGGGGCGAGCGATCGCATGTGGTGTTGATACTGATGATGCTATGCGCCGGGTTGGGGCTTGGATGGATAGGAAGTTCCCACCAGGATCATCAGATCAGAAAATCTACTTGCCGATTTTTATGAATGGCGTAAAGTATCATGCGGAACAACAAGCAAACGGCAAAAGTCCTGATACATGCTCACAAGTTAAAAGCACTTTCAATAAGATGCAATGGCCTTAGAACTCCTAACCCGGCAGTCGAGCGGACGCGGGAAACGCTATGGTTTTAATCGGGCAGCGTAACGCGCGCCGCTCACTTCACCGTTATACCTGGAAAAATTCGCCACTATCTTTTCCAGGTACAAAAGAAGATCAAAGGCAGCCTTGTAGATCGGCAGGTGTTCGTATTGGGCCAAAATGCGTCTCCAAAAAAAATCCGCGACCATGCCTCCGCCCTGGACCCGATTAAATACACTTCTTCCGTCATTCCGGGCTTGACCCGGAATCCAGAATAATTACAGGCTGGTACAGAACTGGATGCCGGATCGGGGTCCGGCATGACGGCATTTTCCTATTTACTTGCCGGGTTAATAAAATTTACGTAGAGGACAAACACCCGGATTATTGACTTTACCGGCCTACACTCCGAAATGGTCTTGACTTTTTCGGAATACCGATCGGGATGGTCGTCATGCAGTAACTTCTCAGAAAGCCTTTGCAAGTTCCTTGGCTTTCCATTTGCTGTAGTGATCATTCTTAGATGGAATCCATACAACGAGCAAACGACGGATCCAACGCCCGTATTTCGGAATCAGAACAACCGACTGATGCGAAGTGGTCGCGCCAACCACCCACTTTCTCAACCAACTTTTCCACAACCACCCTTGACTCTTCCCCGGATAATCCAAATCGGATCGCATGGCTCAGAGCGTTTTCCAGGGATGCCTCCCTGCCTCTTTTTCCAACCGACATGGCAAGGAAAAACTCTGTTGCCACTCCGGGCTGACTCAGAGATGGGACTATGTCATAGGCCGGGGACAATTTCAGTCCGGAATCATCGAAAAGAAACCCGTAATTCCTGGGGTGGTCGTCCGTGTTGCGCACAAGAATATTGAACACCATACGCCGGAACAACTCTTTTATATCATTGACGGAAGTATGGCGGCGCATGGTGTCTGCGATAGCCCCATAATTCCAACTCAGACGGTCGGCCTCATCCCATTGCATGATGGAAAGGGCACTCAAAAAACCTTTCCGGACCCAGCCGTCTTTGTGTCTCACTCGGTCAAAACGCCGGACCAAAAGGACATCCTTGCCCCCTATGGATTGCAGATACATGGTCGGTACATTTATCCCGCATTTCCCTGCCAGTGTCATGGCGGCGTATTCTATGCGGGGAATGTTCACGGAGTCGTTCCTGGCAGGAAACTTGGCGATCCATAATGCGTCCCGCCATTGGACAGTACATTTGGGCCGAGCCCCGCCCACACTGGTCCCCTGCCGCAAAAGGCGCATCAGATGATGAGCGACTTGTTCGCCCGTCTCGATTTTAAAGGCGGCATCCATAACCTCTTCCAGTCGGTTAAAATGGGGTGGTTCCAGGGCCGGTTCAGGATCATCAATGGTTGCCCGGAAATCAAGGTTCCCCACCCGGGTGGCATTACCATCCAAAAGGAAGTCCATCTCTGAAAGGACCTCAGGGGGGACTCTTCGTTCCGCTGCAATAACCAGGCGTCCCCAATAGTCCGGGGCCGCATCACGGAATGCACCATACAATCCCTTGTTGGTCGCTACTTCGCGGGGCATGGCGCCAAGAGGCAGGGCCGCCGGATCCACCGGCAGGGCGTTCTTTCTCTCCAAATACCTCCGGCCGTAAGCGAATGACCCAATCCCCGCATCGCTTTCATGGGTGAAAATTCCCGCTGGGACCGCCAGTGTTTCTCCGGGCAAATAAATGAAAACCACGACCTTCTTTTGCGTCATCATCAGAAGTCCAAATCATCACCGGTCTTAGAACGTCTCACCCGTTTTGGAAGCCTTCGTTGTTCCAGGTACATACCCAGATTGTCCTTTTCCGGATGGACAATTTCCAGAAGGTCCTTTTCAAACCCCAAGGCCCACAAGGCGGATGCCAGGACCGCAAGAGAAACACCCGGATCGCCGTTTTCCAGCCGAGACAGGGTCTTTCGGGTCACAAACATTCTGGAAGCCAAATCATCAAGGGTCATCTCACGCCGTTTTCTGGCCACTCGGATGTGGTTCCCCAACTTTGAAACAGTATCAACCAGTTCTGGAGGAAGACCAAACTGAGAAGGCGTTCTTTTGGTCATATAAAACCCCTTTAAACTTATTAAGGGTAATTTATGACTCAATAAACAATCTGTCAAGTCTTATAAGGTAATTCGCGGGACAGGCAGAGAGAATGCAGGTACAAGCGGGCTGACGTACTATGGGGTTATTCGGGAAAAATTTCGTGCTCATTCTGCCGTTCAATGGAATGACATCTGCGATGTCCTGATCCAGTGGAAAGCGAGGGCCCCTAGGCTTAACTCAATAAGTCCGGTCAGCCGGGCAGTGGGCTCTTTCATGCTTGAATATCTGAGACTTATTCACTCATCTTAAGAACGCACGACCACTCACCCGATCTTATCCATAAAATGTTTAATTTCCGTGGCCTTTTTAAGCCCCTCAACCCATCGCACAGGGAGTTGTTCCCTGCCCAAATGAGCGCCGAGGACTGTGGCCACCATCATGCCGCGTGCGGCATTATCTCCGCCGGCCATGACTGCCTGGACCAGGGCCTCTGCGAGCTCATACTCGTACTTCGCGATAAGGTGGACGACCCCGGGAAACGCTTCCGGTGTGTGACAGGATTGCCCGAAACGAACAATAGCAGAAACACTTTTCTCTGACTTGGACGCCAGTCCCCTTTCAGTCCACTCTGCGATCGGGGAATCTGAAAATCTTTCCTCAACCACTTCCACGGCCGCAACCGAAGGAGCAATTCCCCTGAGCGTCTTCCAGGCGACCCGGGCAAAAAATTCCGCGCTGTCCACCGTGAGAGGATCACTATGGGTCATTGCGGTCTGAGATCGCGCGGCAGTAATCAGTTGATCCAGGTTGTCACGACAGCATAGAAACAAGGGAGAAATCCGGGCTGCACCAGCCAGATCATTAGAAGGGGAGCCGGAATGTTCAGGCCCCCTACCCTTTGCAAAGTTTCCTATAGTCCCCTTGGTGGCCTCGTCCATGTATCCGTTATAATCCTTGAAAAGCTCCTGCCAACGGCGTGAAAAATCCAACAGATCAAATCCGTTGCAGGCGGAAACAGACTCCAGGAGGACCAATGTCTGATCACCGTAATGGGTAAAACCACCCTTTTCCCTGTTGGCATGATAAGGGCTTTTTTTGGGACTAAGCAGATCCTCTATTCGTCCATACTCGGCGGCCAGTCTGGTAGTGTCATAAATCCAGTGCACCCCCAGGGCCAGAGAGTCTGCAACAAATGAACACAGTACCATATCTTCTGATTTATCCCGCATAATCGAGGCACGCATTGTAGATTTTTGTTTTCATATTTTCATGCAAGTTAGCCATTCCCTGACACACACTCGGCATAAGCCGCGCCGCCAATAACCCTGCTGCCTCAGCGCCTCCGGGCTTTTCGGCATCGGTTTAATGGGGGTTAGCCATTATTTTTTAATGATTCTCCTAAATTGAAAAACAACCTTGTTCTATGACATATAAATTTGATTATTTACGGTCCCCCATTACGCACATGCTCCTATACAGTAAAATTGGCGTTAAAAGATGCAATCCCTTCCCGATTCGTTCACTGTAGCTCAATGCCATAGACTTGCCTCACCGAGACAATAGAGTTTCCATCAGTGCGATGAAACCAGTACCTTGGTCAAGGAATACCTCGACCTCTTCTGCATCGAAGGTGCGGAGAGGCTGGTAATCGCCTTCATGACGACTGTCAAAAATCTTGTTATAGAATTTACCCCAGCCTGGCTCCACGATGCCTGCCCTTATGAGGTTTTTATGGAGAGCTGCCTTCACCGCTGTATGCTTTTTAAATGAGTGTCCTTCTTTCAGCAATACCGCTGTCAAGGCATAAAAGCAGCCATAGTAAAGATTTCGCACTGCCGGTGTATATCTTCCTGAATTGTATTCGCTCCGAGCGGTTTCCATGGATTCACGGGCCTTCTCCATCCAGTAACTTATCAATGTTGCTTTATGGCCTTTATCAATAGGGCTTTTTTCTGTCATTGGATTGGGACTCCCTCCCTTTTGATTTCCTCATGGATCGGGAGAACCGTGCATATCCCCTCCTGCCAATCGTAAACCGTGTTGACCACAATACTGATCACGACATCATGCTTCATCTCTACGTCAAAAAGTGCTTCAATGATTGCGTGTCGCTCCTTCCAGTGAAGAGGTTTACCCGTCAACAGAAGTAGATCAATGTCTGATTCCTTGTCGCTATCCCCACGCGCCTTCGAGCCGAAGAGTATGACATCCCTAACAGGAAACCTTGTTTTGAGAATTTTTGTGGCCGCCCTTATGGCGTCTTTCTCGTTTTTTCTGAGGGTCAGATCGTCAAGAATTCTCACCGAGATCACCTCCTATGTTTCACTTCTGAACAAGCTATTGTGTGCGGGCGCTTCGCCTCTTTGTCGCCCCGCAAGCCTGGCCACCTCGGGCCAACTCACCACTTCTCTTGAAAAAACGCCTGCCGCGCAGAAGCCAGGAGAGCGAGGTAGTCCTTTGTCCAGATCAATCGTTCCTTTTGACGGTCATGGCGGTCGGCCCTTCACTGGGTTTTTCCAGTCATTATACGTCTGCTGTGATAATCGTCAAGCAGAAGGGGGCTATTGTGTGGTTGCCGATGGGAAAAAGCGTTCCGACATCGCTTGCGGCGTACCTTCGATGCATAGATCCTCCTCTCGCTGAAGCTTGAAGAGAGAAGTTGGAAGTCAATGTCATTAACTTAACGATTAATAAAGCCTTACAATCCGGGTTTATCACCGTGAAGAAATTATTTTGAACCGCAGAATATTGAATAAAGCATGTCGAATTCAGAGTAAATCATTCCTGGAGGAGATCAATAAATTTTTTCGGTGTGACGATCTTGATGCCCATATAGTCTTCCACAGAAAGGAGCACCTTGTCTCCCGAAATGATGTAATCGGCCTTCAGCGCAACTGCACATTCTATGAATTTGTCGTCATCCGGGTCTTTTTCAATTAGATGCAGCTTCGGCGTCCTGGTTGTGAAAACAATATGAAACCCGGACGCAAAAATCCTCAGGATTTCCTCAAGCGCAGGTTCGTTTTCCAAGCCAAGACGGTGAAGTACCTTGACGTACTCATCTACAATATCTCTTGAGAGACAAATGAAAATTTGGCCTGTCTTCCACAGATCAATGATCTTCCTCGGGTTGCCGCCAAAAAATGAGGAGATAAAGACATTGGTATCAACGACCGCTTTGATCACTTTCGTCCCCTTACATCTTTAATCGCCTGCTCAATGTCAAGGGGGCCAATATTGCGGGAAGCTAATTTTTTGCCGACTCGTCCCCATAGATCATTAATATATACTCCTATGTCGCGGTTGCGGACATAATCCTCCAGTAACTCACGGACTATCTCGCTTGTGGTCTTGCCCTCGGCCTTTGCGAGGGTATTGACCTTCTTTTTTAACTCAGGTTCTATGCGGACGATCATTTGTGTGGACATGCTAACCCCCGAATAAAAGATAAATCGTATATACAGTATATATAGCAAGACTAATCCTGTCAATATACTATTCACGATAACCCCTGTGATCTATGTGACTCCCTGCCCAGATCTGGTTCCGCAGTATTGGGTAGCACTCAGCGGAGTGGCGCCAGGCCGGGCTGTGTGAGACATGTTTTTTGTTATCTCTCACCCACTTTGCTGGAGAGGCACAGGGGGCGCAGACAGACAGGCCCACAGTACCTGAGAGTCTGTCGAACAAAGCTCCTTCAACCTTAGCAATAAGGCCACGGGGCGGCGGAGATGCTGGAGGAAAGGGGCCTGAACAGGGGGGAACCTGTTACAAATGAAAGGCTGTCAAGTTTTCGATCCTATTTGGCAAAGCGCCCCATAATTCATCCTGGGAAGAGCAGGTTGCGATTGGCGTTTAGCTGTCAGTTAAAAAATTTCAACATTACGACAACTTCAATAATTGCACCCGGTGGGTGAAGATGTAAATTGGTACAACATCTTTAATTTTTTAAGCTAACGGCTAATGGCTAACAGCTAAAAGCCTTTTTTAGGATTATAAATGCCTTTTCCGCCGAATATTAGAAAATGGAAGCGTTAACTTTTTGATATTCAATATTATTTATGGTATTAACAACTAACATTTGGTATCGGTGGCAAACGATAGTGCCAAGCAAGAACTCGTTTAAGGGAGTGCGGATCTGTTTAGTTTATTAATAGTAAAAGTCCGGCGAATCTAATTGAACCACCTTAAGGAATTTAAAATAATAGTCCCCCTTATATAATTTATACAATTGATTCTTCACACTTTGGTTTGTTTTAAAAATGGGGTGGAAGACCTTTTTTACACGGTCCGGCATCTCGGATTCCCTGGGATATTCTACCAGACCAGGTTGGAACGACACCATCTAAAATCTTGGATACAAGTCTTTCACAACAGTTTTGGACATCAGTGAAGGAAGGCTATTATGATCTTTTCTCGCTATTATCTCATTCCTCCTTTGCCGCAAGGGCTGGAAGGGCTGGCCGAGCTGGGACTGGACCTGCGATGGTCATGGAGTCATGCGACCGATGCCCTCTGGCAGCGCATCGATCCTGAACTATGGGAACTGACCCGCAATCCATGGCTGATTTTGCAATCTGTTTCCTCTGCCCGCCTTGAAACGCTGGCCCGGGATTCAGCCTTCACAGACCAGGTGCAAAAGCACCTCGCAGAGCACCGCGCGGCCCTTGATGAGCCCTCATGGTATTCTGAAAATCATTCCGCAACCCCTCTGACATCAGCATATTTCAGTATGGAATTCGGGCTGAGCGAGGCCCTCCCCATTTACTCCGGCGGGCTTGGCATACTGGCTGGAGATTACCTGAAAACAGCAAGCGATCTCGGGGTGCCGTTGGTGGGTATAGGTCTACTCTATCAGCAGGGCTATTTTCGCCAGGTAATTGATGCAGGCGGCGCTCAAACCGAGTTTTACCCTTACAACGATCCGAGCCAGTTGCCGATCTTACCGGTGCGGGATTCGGAGGGAGAATGGCTTAAGGTGAAGGTGGACCTTCCAGGCCGCAAGGTGCATATCCGGGTTTGGGAAGCCAAGGTGGGTCGGGTGAAATTGTATCTCCTTGACAGCAATGATCCTGCAAACAGCCCTGCTGACCAGTGCATTACGGCAGAGCTATACGGAGGAGGGCCTGAGCTGCGGCTGCAGCAAGAGATGGTGCTGGGAATAGGCGGCTGGCATTTGCTCAGACTCCTGGGAATCAATATTGATGTTTGCCACCTAAACGAGGGCCATGCAGCTCTGGCGGTCCTTGAAAGGGTGCGATCATGCATGGAAGACACAGGTCAGCCCTTTGAAGTTGCACTGACCGCCACGAGGGCAGGAAACCTCTTTACCACACATACCCCGGTGGAGGCAGGTTTTGATCGTTTCCCGCAGTCCATGGCCAGGCAATACCTGGGGGCCTACGCAGATCAATTGGGCATAGGTCTTGAAGGACTCCTGGCCCTTGGGCGAATGGACCCGAAAAATGAACAAGAACCCTTCAACATGGCCTATTTGGCCATCCGTGGTTCGGGCAGGGTCAATGCTGTGAGCAGACTCCACGGAAGGGTCAGCCGTCGCATTTTTCAGCCCCTGTTTCCCCGTTGGCCGGAGCCTGAAGTCCCTATTACCCATGTTACCAATGGTGTGCATGTTCCTTCGTGGGACTCGGCCGCTGCTGATGCCCTATGGCATGAAACCTGCGGAAAAAGGCGTTGGATGGGCAGCATTGACACCATTGAAGATTTGCTCAAAGACATCTCCGACCAAACACTCTGGGCATTTCGCAACGAAGGATGCGGTCAGCTCGTGCATTATGCGCGAGAGCGACTCATTCGGCAGATCGAGGCCCGGGGCGGCGCCGAAAGTGATTTGCTTGCAGCCGAAAAATATCTTGATCCCAACGCCCTTACTATGGGCTTTGCGCGCAGGTTCGCCGCTTACAAACGGCCCAACCTGCTGTTACACTACCCGGACCGCTTGGCCAGTCTGCTCTTAAGTTCCGAACGTCCTGTCCAACTGATCATAGCAGGTAAGGCCCATCCCCAGGATGCCACCGGCAAGGCCCTTGTCCGGGCCTGGACTGACTTCATTCGTCGGCCGGAAATTCGATCTCATGTGGTCTTTCTTGCGGACTACGACATGGTCCTTGCCGAACGTCTGGTGCAGGGAGTGGATCTGTGGATCAACACCCCCCGCAGGCCGTGGGAGGCAAGCGGCACCAGTGGGATGAAGGTCTTGGTCAACGGAGGGCTCAATCTCTCGGAACTGGACGGGTGGTGGGCAGAGGCCTATCGGCCGGAAGTGGGCTGGGCGATTGGAGACGGCAGTGAACACGGGGATGATCCTGCCTGGGATGCCCGGGAGGCGGAGCAACTCTACTGGTTGTTGGAACAGGAGGTGCTCCCGGCCTTTTACGATCGAGGCCCAGACGGCATACCAGGTGCCTGGGTTCAGCGCATGCGGTTCAGCATGGCCGAGCTTACACCTCGCTTCAGCGCCAATCGCATGGTCCGTGAATACCTGGAAAGCCTTTACCTGCCTGCCGCCCAAACATACCGCGACCGTACGGCAGACGGCGCAAAAAAGGCGCAACTTATTTACCAGAAGGTTAAAGAGCTAAAAGCAGGCTGGCCTAAATTGGATTTCGGGGAACTGGAAATTGTTAAGGATAGGGAGGACTTAATATTCAAGGTCCCTGTTTTTCTTAAGGGCCTGAATCACGAGGATATCCTGGTTCAGCTTTATGCAGAGCCCAAGGAGGGAGAAGCCCCGGATATTTATCCTATGATTCGTGAGAGGGGGGAGACGGATTCCTCGGCACGTATATTTTACAGTGCCCGAATCCCTGCAAAAAGACCTGCTGTTGAGTATACCCCGCGCATCATACCGGCACTTGACGGTGCCCTTGTCCCTATTGAGGCTGACCTCATCTTCTGGTATCGATAATAGGAAAAGGGGGCGCATATGATAAAGATACATGGTATTATCCTACACTTTCTGCCATCATTGGGCTTTATACTCGCCGTGATCCTATTGGCCCATATACTTCGGCAGCGTAGATCCCCCACAAGCACCTTGGCATGGCTTCTGACCATAATCTTTATTCCGTATATCGGGGTTCCATTTTATCTGATGTTCGGGGGCAGGAAAATGAAGCGAAAGGTTGCTGAAAAAATACTTGTTAAAGACCCTTCAATAGGCAGGGCATTCCAGGCGGAACAGATAAATCCTCTGGCCGCACCATCAGCCCTGAAAGGACCCCCTCAAGCCGTAGATATGAATCGAGTATCAGTCTTTTCGGATGGTGAGAAGGCATATTGGGCTACACTTGATTTGATTAGAAGTGCGAGACAGTCTGTTTGTGTTGCCACTTTCATATTGGGTCAGGATGACACGGGTAAGGCGATTGTGGCTGCCCTGACGGAAAAGGCAAAAGAAGGTATAAGTGTCTTTTTGCTCCTGGACGCCCTTGGCTCAGTAAGTGTCAGAAAGAGGTTTCTTGCACCCCTCATAAAGGCTGGGGGACGAACGGCCTTCTTCATGCCTATGCTGCATCTTCCTTTTCGAGGCCGTGCTAATTTAAGAAATCACCGCAAGATGGTTATTGCAGACGGTAAATCCGCCATCGTGGGAGGGATGAACCTTGCGGACGAATATATGGGCCTAGGAACTACTCCAAAACGTTGGCAGGACCTTTCCATGCTAATCAACGGCCCGGTTTGCACACAAATATATGGCATCTTCCTGTCCGACTGGCTATTTGCCTCGGGCAAAGATTCGGAAAGGCCTGTAGCATTGGGACTTCGGACAGAGGATCGGCCAGACGTCCTTTTCCAGGTCATGGCCAGCGGTCCGGATGTCAAAGAAGATGCACTGCGTGACATGATCGTTACCGCCCTCTTTCATGCTGAATCACGGATCTGGATTGTAACACCCTATTTTGTACCCGATGAATTATTGCTTGACGCACTTTGTCTGGCAGCAAAGAGGGGCATTGATCTTCGTGTGGTAATTCCGAAAAAGTCAAACCATGTTCTGGCGGATCTTGCTCGGGAGGGGTACTTATCCCAACTCCAGGAATGTGGTGCATCGGTCTTTCTTTACCTTCCCGGCATGCTGCACGCCAAGGCGATCATAATGGATGACAGGGTTGCAATCACAGGCTCGGCCAACATGGATATGCGCAGTCTCCTGCTTAATTATGAACTTGCCTTGTTTATCTACCACCGGGAGGTAATCATACAGTTGAAAGACTGGATGCAGCAACTGATGGATAATTGCATTGAACGTTCGCAGCACAAAAATCAGACTATTTCCTTGATCGAGGGAGTCGGGCGACTTTTCGCTCCCTTGCTTTAACTTTAATGTATTGGAGTCATAATAGATGAATATAATTCATTTCATACTGGGCATATTGATTCTTTTTTTCGGCAGAAGGCTGTTTTGGCTGTTTGTAGGCATCGCGGGCTTCCTTGCGGGTGTCCAATTCGGAGAATTGGCTTTTGCCGGGCATCCTCAGTGGATGATCCTGTTCTTTGCCATTTTTTTAGGGTTTTTGGGCATCCTTGCTGCCCTTTTTCTTGAGCGTGTTGCTTTCGGAATCAGCGGATTTTTTGCAGGCGCCTATGGGACACTGACAGTGTTCATGGGCCTTGGGGCGAGTATAGAACCCTTAGCTCTTATTTTTGTAGGTGGTATTGTCGGGGCTATTTCGGCAATGCTGCTTATGGATTGGGCACTTATCTTCCTTTCAGGTCTTGCCGGCGCCAGTGCCATTGTCTCCAATATCCCTGCGAACCAACCGACACTTACCATTGTGTTTACTGCGCTTGCCGCCACTGGAATCGGCTTCCAATCCATTCAGTTCCTGAGGCTTCGCAAACAGGCCCCAAAATGAACATCGAAAACCTGTTGCCGAAACCAGAAAAGGACAATATACGGAATTTGTTATGAGAGAGGTATTTTTCCATACTTTTTTTCCCGCCGCTTTTTGGAAAAAAAATACAAGATCCAGACAATTAACCCTATAATTGCGATCCCCAAAAACACATGGGTCTCATATTCCTTGATATCTCCTATGATGGTCTCCAGGACATTTCCCAGAAAATACCCGCCTGCTCCCACTGCACATGCCCAACCTATGGCTCCGATTGCATTGAGAAGGATAAATTTGGATATTGGAACAGAGCTCATGCCGATTGCAAAGGGGGCAATGGTGCGCAGACCGTAAAGGAACCGGAATACAAGGATAAAAGGGCTCCGGAATCTTTCCATCATGGCCTGGATCCGATCCACCTGCACATGCCACGAGGGGTGTTTTTTCATGAGTTTCTGGGAATGCCATCGACCCAAGAAAAAAAACAATTGATCACCACAGAGACTGCCAAAGAAGGCTGAAATGATTACCCCGTCCAGGTGAAGATACCCCCTGTGGGCTGCAAAGCCTGCAAATACCAGAACTGTTTCTCCCTCAAGAAAGGTGCCGATTAAAACGGCCAGATATCCGTATGTGTCGATCAACTGCTCAATAGACATATCAAAATGGATGCCTCCCTGTGAACGGTCATAAGTTATCTTAGAATTCCCGAATCGCCCTGTAAAAGCTTTTCAAAGAGTGCTGCATAACCTAACAGACTTTGCGATCCACTGCCGATTGCTATATAAGAGAGTTACCATATAAGGAATGTACCTTCGTATTGATATCTGATCAACCGGCAACTTGCCTTTTCCTAACAGTACGGGGGTTGCTGTTGTCATCATAGGACACTGTTCCGTTATCCAAAGGAGACAAACACCGGGGAGGAGCAGTAGCTATTTATGATATTTCTCGTTGTTTATTATGGTAAACGCCCGGTAGAGTTGCTCAAGGAGCAATGGGCTGCTCTTTTCATGAGCAAAGGTAAGTTTCGAGAGCCTGAGCGACTCATGCGCATTTTCCAAAACCTTTTCTGACAATCCTAAAGGCCAGCCGATAACGAAGGCAAGCTGGCTGTGTTGCGCTGATAAATGCTTTATCCTTGCTGCAAGGCCCTCTGAATAATACTATCTGCCTTATAGGTCCAGGACAATAACATAGTCCCTGGCAAGTAACCTCTTAGCTATAGCGTCTCCTTCTTCTGCTAGTATGGTATGAATGGGCTTTCCTCTTTTGATGCTGGCTGGTTTTATTTCTATCCATTCTGTATTTACGTATCTCTTGAGGCGTTCCAGATAGAAAGACTCCCCTTGGGCAAGGAAGGGGGATCTTATGCAGTCAACAACAATGAATCTGATGTTTAGCACTGTCTATTTCTTTTTCAGATCCAGTATGCCTGCGCTATCTCTGCTGCCATTTCTAGGACAAATAGATCCATGTCATCTCCAACAAGGGGCTTTCCCTGCTCAGAATATTTTGAAAGCCTGTCGGACCTGACCTGGATGGGGGCGTTTTCCAGCTCTGGTTTTGGCCTTACGTTAAACTCAGGTAAAAAGGTGTTATTGAAATACATCTCCTGAAATACTGCAAAGTTAAGGCGGTGCGCTGTCGAATTCAGAACGCCCACCTCCCGGTCTTGACAAGTCCTCTCTCCACTGCTTTTTGAAGGCCTGTCAGCAGGATAGTGATCATCAAGAGTGTTGTCACCATGGGCCGCATGACGAAAATATATAAAATATTTATGCTCACTGCCTGTGCAAGGTTCTTTCAGCTGTTATGAAAGGCAGGTGACGACCCTTCCAACAGGATCAAATCCTACAAAGAAATTCTATTCCCCTTTTGTTGACCCTGTCCACATCATTTTGAATGGCCATATTCGCCAAACTGAATACGTTCAACCTTGTCTTCTATGAATCTAATATAATAAATGAATCTTGTGGGTCCAAAATCGTACACCCAAACAGTTCCACGGTCTTCTCGAGTTGTTGGTTCGCCGCATTTTTTAATGACATCATACTTCAAATCCCCGATGTTGATGGTTCCGTTGGCGCACTCACATTCATCGGAATCATCCAGTTCAACAGCATATCCAAGGCTCACCATGGAAACAAATAGAAATGCCGAAACCATACCTGACAAAAAGGTTTTTTTCATTATGACCTCTCCATACCGAATATATTAGGGGATAAACCCAACCCCTCTTGGGCAGGAGTTTGGGTTGTTTGTTGCTGAATAGTTACTTACTTACAGGCTCTTCTGAATCCTTTATGCCGGTCTTTTTCATGACCTCATGATGCTCCGATTCGGCCTTCTTTATGTTTTCGTGGACTCCTGCGGCATGCTTCTTAATGACTTCTGGTTGGGGTTTTTCTTTTTCAACTTCATCTAAAGTGATGCTGTCTGTAGATACGAGGATAATAGTAATCATCCCAGTCAGGCCACCAGTAATAGTGCCCGCCATAAAACCACCATCTGTTCCAGTCCTCCATTTCCTGCTTCCGGCGTAGCTGTTCTACATAGGTATTCATCATAAAATCCACAACCTTTGGGTCCACTCCCTGCCTTCGGAGCTCTGTCACCTCTTCAGAGTTCAGGCGGAAAACAGTATGGGATTCCCGGATTTTTTTAATAATTGTATCAGGTGGGACCTTGTCCTGCGTCAGTCGGATAACCTCTTCGAAAGTAACTGGCGGTAGGGGATGAAACCCGTGCTTAAACGTTCCACAGCCTTGAAAAATAATTAAGGATAATGCACAAACCAAAATATTAGATGACTTTTTCATTGTCCTCCTCCTTAATAGGCGGCGTTAGGGTAAATATTGATGTTCAAGCGGACGAAAAAACCACCCTTTACTTATAACTCCTTAATGTTCACATTTAGATTCGATATCTTGGAAAAATATTCTATAGGCAGAAAAATAATTTGTTATAAAAAGTCTTTCCATTTATAGCTCTTATTATAATGTTCCATCTAAAATATGTCAAACTAAAACAGTGCCAATGAAATTATTAACGTAATTGGAAAAATCAAGACGAGTAGACATACGCCAACGGCTAGCGCACCAGGAATTATCAAAAATAATAGCACCAGAGTTAGCCTGGCAATGTGAGGGCTCACCCTTTTTCCTCCGAGGGGTTATTCTCCCTATTAACTCACTTTGAGAAGTAGGACTTATTTTGAGATCCCCCACCGCCATTTGGATTACTGATAGGCTCTGATGGGGCATCCATCATTCTTCCCCTGGCCGTAGAGCTATCGGCCCAGACCTTTTTCCCCGGATTTCCTTTTTGGCTCCACCCGTGATCGATAGTGAGAGGACCGGTCATTGCGTTTTCCTCGTTGTACAGTTGAAAGAGGGCCAGGAGTCAATCTCCGAGCCCTCTTGGACGAAATGGGCAAATTGATCGTTTATTTCTTTTCAGCTTTGGCGGGTGGCTCAGGCTGAGATAGAAGAACCGTATCAACAATCAAACCGTCCTCCACTCCCTTGAGGGCGAGGTTTGCCTCGTAGTATTTCTCTTCCTTTAACAACGAAATCGCCTTGTCCACGGAGTTGACGGTGGACTTCAAGGGCATCAGCACGCGGGAGACTGATACAGCGATGTCCGTCTCGCGGAGGGACTCCACCGCCTTGGTCTTATCGCCCTTTTTCAAGTGCTTGTTGGCTTCTTGTATTTTCGCGGTCTTCTCGGGGGTTGCCACGAAATCTTCGGAGAGGACCAGCCCGGCATCGATTGGAATCAGCTCGGTGGTCTCGGAGGTGGTTTTCGTATCGATTGTCTTGCCCCCTACTTTCTCCACCGCCTTTACAGTGACTGTAATCGCTGGCGCATTCTTCTCAACGGCGGAAAGGTTCTTTTTGGCCTGCCCAAGGAGGTCTTCGGCCTCTTGCGGCTGACCGTCAAAGATCGCCACCCGCGCATGGCGTACTTCCTGTATGGCAGCGAATCCTTCCTTTGATACTTTATCCAGAATCTTCTCCTCCTTGCTTCCCTCGGTCGAGGTGGCGGCTGCTGCCGCTGACACAACGCCGAGCGCGGCAACCAGAAACATAATAAAAACCCTGCTTACATGCATAGTTCTCATTCTGATACCTCCTTCAATCCTATTCATGTGGGTGTTTGGCGCAACGATTGTCATTCAATATCACAGGACGGTTTATTTGCTACCGGAGGTCCCCGGATACACAGTTCCTCTGCCAACACCTTAAATCGATGAAACTGACGGCCCACGGATTTATGCTCCGGTTGCATAAGCGTGTTGTTTCGCATCTCACATGCCCATCCGTTTCAGGTAAGCCTAGTCCATGCGAGAGCCCGGCAGTGCGTCTGCACAGGGTCAATTGCCCCTTCTCTCCATTACCACCTTTACCTATCCTGAATTATGCCTTTCACCGTTTTTATATAGTCAAACCGTAACATCCGGGCAGTTCGGGAATCGAGTTTTGAAAATTATTCACCAAGAGACTTCGCGAGCGGCATTTTGTGAGAGAAATGCACGATATTGCCCTTTCCGACTTTCAGAAAATGGTTTTAATGGGGTAAAAGCGCTGTAATGATGGATTGATATTGATCAGGAGCAAAATATAACAGTATGCAAAAATTTTTACCCTTTTGCGGTTGCATGTCAACAAAAAACAAGGAGCGCGGCTAGGGGACATATATGAAAGTATGCATTAACATTGCAATTGCCCATTGGAAGGTTATCCTAATGCCAAGGAAAACAAATAGATGCCTCAGGCGCCATCCATCACGTAATCGGGCGTGGTATTAACCGGCAGGAAATCTTTTCCGATAGAAAGGACTATAATAATTTCTTGGAGCGTCTTGGCCACTTATTGACCTAGAGCAAGTCATCCTGCTATGCGCGGGCATTAATATCGAATCATTTTTAACTCTTATCAAGGACAGGAATGACTCGATTTCAAATATTATGAAAAGATTATTTACCGGATATGCCGTCAGTTACAGTCGGCGCTATGGACGATCTGGGCACCTTTTTCAAAATCGCTATAAATCCATTCTTTGTCATGGGAATAGTTTGGTAATAAAGAAAATATTTCAATTAATGTGAAATGGTACGACTGTAAATTATCAAAAAGCTGTGAGTTATAAGATAGTTATTTTCTAATTTAAATGATGTCCCATTCACGCACACAAGCCCTGCTTTTCAAGTGGGGCTTTTCATTTCTATTTTCTTTCAGTGCATTATCCGTCTTGATTGTACGCTTATTTTCGGTAACCCCCCATTGGTAGATGGCAAAAGGGTGCATTCAGGGCATCCGGTAAGTCTCCTGGTCTAAAAGTCTCATCTGGAATGTTAGCACCGTAACAAACATCACTCACCTCGTACTCCGTGCTTGTTTCTGCTTGTACGTCTATCATTCGAACCCTAATAGGGGTCAGTGTATTGTTTATGACTACCGCGTTCTCAAAAAACATAGTTTTCCAAAGAATACCTACAACATCATAATAGTCACGTTCCAAAGGGAGAAAACTCTCGGTCGAGACCCAGGTGATGATTCGGGAATAGTACCCTTTATTTTCCGGTATCGTTTCAACTTTATATGTCTTATTCCCTGAATGTTCTTCTTCGCCAAGAAGCTTGTGGGTCCCTCGAATATTGATAAACCCAATGTCGGAGCAAGTGAAATCTGTGCCCTGAAATGAGTCATAAGCCATTACGGGGGCCATTTTCACAACTCTCTTCATGGCGGGGAAGTACATCCACTCGATGCTTGTGCGATTTTCTCGCTCGCAAACTAGCCTTGCAACTCCTTTCGCTTCGTCTGGTTCTAATATGACGAACAACATCATCTTTCCATCTGCAAGCTTTTTGCGGGCTTCACGGGCAATCCAGGTGTTTGTTATTTTATCATGGTTTTTCAATGTAAAAACCATCTTCCTTGTGCAGGAAATCCCCGGCTCCAATGCTTCCTTCATCTCGTGCATTATGGTGTCTGCACCCATATCAGTTGCCCGTATAGGAGAGTTGAGCAGCAACAATATAACTGTGATAAAAATAAAGTACAGAATTCTTCTTTCCACCACTTTACCCCTTTTAGGGTTGCTTTGAGTGCTAGAGATACTACCTTGATATACATTTTTATTAGTAGCGTGTGAGAAAGTAAATGGGGTATTCTATGTATTTTTGTCTTTCCGCGGGTGTATTTTCAGTTCGCAGTACATACATAATAGCTTCAAAAATCCTGCGAGGTGGCATTGGCTTTTTGCCACCTCCAGCTTTGCGTTTATACGTTTTATTTGGCTCTCGCTGAACTGGTGGTATCAACGGCTCAACTTTTTTCCAAAAGACATCGGAGACCTCCCATGATTGAATCTTCGCCATATTTCCTCCGCGTTATATGTTGCGGAAAATTGAGGCCAAAGTCGGGATAAAGTCAACGTTTATTTACGGATAAGTTCTAAGTCTGGTCTGACAACTTAGGCCAAAGGGATATTGTTCGGGACATTTACCCTAATAAATATAACCACCTGTTACACTCTTAACCAATGCTTGTAAATAGGCATGAAGTCTCTTTTTCCATGGGCCAATGTCCTAGGTCCCCCGGCATATTTTCCCGGACCAGGGGAGAAATCTGCGTTGGAGGGACAGAGACTTGACTTGCAGAGTTATTTATTTAAACTTTAAGACTACCTAATGGGATCCAGTGTAGGTTGCAATCAATCAGACACGCTGCGGTGACCCTCCATGGAAAACAACGGTTCCGAAAATGAGTCGCACTTATTAGAAAGGGTATGGCGAAGGCTTATCGGCACCCCCAGAAGCATAGAGGAGCCATCTCTATTTCAAAAGATTTCGCTTATCCCGGTTCTTGCATGGATCGGTCTTGGTGCAGACGGCCTTTCCTCCTCTTCATATGGTCCGGAGGAGGCCTTCAAGACCTTGGGGGCACACACTTATTTGGCGGTCCTTTTGGCCTTGGCGACCGCCTTGACTGTTTTTGTCATTTCTTATGCCTACAGCCGAATCATTGAGCATTTTCCCCACGGCGGCGGCGGATACATCGTGGCCAGCCACACCATTGGAAGCCATGCAGGGGTTGTTTCCGGTTGCGCACTCCTTGTAGATTATATGTTGACCATCACCGTATCCCTTGCATCCTGCGGGGACGCCGTCTTCAGCTTTTTTCCTGTTTCCTTTCATCACTTAAAGCCTGTTTTTGTAATCTTTTTGATTCTTGTTCTTATCATACTGAATCTTAGAGGAGTAAAGGAGTCGGTGACGGTTCTTGCGCCCATATTTTTCATATTCTTGGTGACCCACGCGCTGTTGATCGGAAACGGGCTGTTCACTCATGTCGGCAGACTGGGACCGGTGGTGGCTACTTTTCAGGCAGACCTTATGCAGGACCTTTCGACTATCGGCCTTATCGGGGTGTCTGCTGTTTTTCTTAGGGCCTTTTCAATCGGTGGGGGCACCTATACTGGCATTGAAGCAGTTTCCAATGGGATACAGATCATGCGGGATCCCAAGGTACAGACAGGCAAGAGGACAATGGCCTACATGGCGGTATCCCTTGCGCTTACTGCCGGAGGGCTTCTGGTGTGCTATTGCCTTTTTGATATAAAACCGGTCCAGGGCCGAACCATGAACGCAGTGCTGTCGGATGCAGTTTTCTCGGATTGGCCTGTCGGAAACGCTCTGGAATTGGTGACAATCCTTTCAGAAGGAATGCTGCTTTTCGTGGCCGCCCAGGCGGGATTTGTGGACGGGCCGCGGGTTATGGCCAACATGGCCATTGACGGCTGGCTGCCGCGGCGTTTTGCGGCACTCTCCGAGCGCCTTACCATGCAAAACGGGGTGTTTCTTATGGGAGGAGCCGCTAGCGCCCTGCTGGTTTACACCGGAGGATCTATTTCTCACCTGGTGGTCATGTATGCTATTAATGTCTTTATAACCTTCTCACTTTCTCAGTTGGGCATGACCCGTTTCTTCCTCCAAAACCGGGACAGGGATAAAAAGTGGAAAAGGCACATAGTGGTCCATATCCTCGGGCTTTTCCTCTGCCTGACCATCCTTTTAATTACCGTGTTTGAAAAGTTTACAGAGGGCGGCTGGGTTACGCTTCTGATCACCTCTGCGTTCCTCGCATTGTGCTATGCCATCCGGCGTCACTACAAGAAGGTGCGAGAGGATATCAAAAGACTTGAGACAGACATGGTTGTAGTCCCCAAGCCCTTGAAAGCCCCTGCAATACCGATAGATCCCACGCAAATGACCGCCATCATCCTTGTAAGCGGATACAATGGCTTCGGCCTTCATCTCTGGCTTTCGATCATGCGGCACTTCCCCGGTATATACGTAAACTGCATCTTCGTTTCCGTAGCAGAGATAGACTCCGGCGTATTCAAGGGAATTGCGGAGGTAGAGCGTTTGAAGAGTTCGGTTCAAAGTGGGCTCGAAAAGTACGTAACCCTCACCAGATCCGAGGGACTCTGTTCCGAATATCGAATGGGCGTAGGCACCGATGTGGTGGACACCGCAACCCAGATATGTGAAGGGCTTGCGCACGAGTTTCCTATGGCCACTGTTTTTGCCGGAAAGGTGATTTTTCGCCATGAAAACCTGCTCCAAAAAGTGCTGCATAATGAAACAGCCCTTGCGATTCAGCGCCGACTTCTATGGAAGGGTGTTACCATGGTGGTGTTGCCCATGCGTATCCATATCTGATAATATCAACAGTGTCTCTATCTTCGAGATGGCTTACCTTGACACACATGATAGGCTTACCTAATATCCTGATTAAGCCGTAAAACCTTCTTGCGGGGGTATGTGATGAACAAGGGCACTTTTGAAGATTTGGCGCATAGACTCTTTCTGAGATTTCCCAGAAACAATTTCTCCGTTGCCTCTATCTGCGTAGTTCTTACCCTATTGGTCGGCCTTCTTGATTACGCAACGGGCAATCAGCTTAATTTTTTCCTTTTTTATTTCGTACCGATCGCAACTTCAGCGTGGTTTGCAAATTGGCAGACAACAGGCCTTATTGTACTATTGTCTGTATATCAATGTGTGACATAGTAGTACGATAGGGGACGTAGCTCAAAATATGATTCCTGAGAAGTAACTCTGTTTTTTGAAATAATGACGGTTCGCATTATCATATTCTGTAATATTTACCGGATATTGGAAATAGCATATCGTGACGATCCACTTCAAAGTGAGTTGCTTCTCAGGAATCAAAATATCAATTGTCATAGGAGATAAAGATTAATGGATAGATACGAAATTATTATTTACTGGAGCAATGAGGATCAAGCATTTATTGCAGAAGTTCCAGAGCTACCAGGTTGCATAGCGCATGGTGCCGCCCAAGAGGATGCTTTATCCAATATCAAAACGGCCATGGAACTATGGATTAATACAGCAAAAGAATTCAATGATCCCATTCCTTCTCCAAAAGGGCGGCGCCTTACCTTTGCTTAATTCTTAAAGTGTGTGAAAGTGGGGACTTCTATGAAAATGGGAGCCAAATTAACTAAACCACCCTCGACTATAAGTCGAGGGGTTTTATGAGGGGTCGATTTCAAATCGACTATCATCAGGAATCGGCTCCCCTTCTTGCTTTTGAAAATATTGCTGGATCATTTCGTCCGTGCAAAACATCACGAGTCCGTATCGCCACCGCACCAGCCATTCCGCGCTTCAGATATTTGTGAAGCCAGATTTGGTGGACTTTGAGGTCTGTTTTGGTATGGGCACCCAGTTGATAACGTCGCATAGCGACATGTATTAACTTTTCTTCGCCTAAAGGCGAGGGATTTCAACCATCCCTGAAAGGGACATTAAATCAAATCCTTCAGTGATGATGGGCAAACCGCTTATAACCGGAACACGCGTAACAGTCGAATTAATTGTTGAGAAACTTGCAGAGGGAGAGCCCATTGAGCAAATTATAGAAGCCCACCCTAGACTGACTAAAGAAGCGGTAAGAGCTGCGCTAGCATTCGCTGCAGAAGCTTTGCGGGCCGATTTCGTTTATCCTATCAGCGAGAAGAGAACATGAATTTTTTTGCAATTGAAGTGATCCGTTAAAAGGCATATTTACATTTTCCGCATCCCTTATTGCTGGGAAAAGGATTGACATGATATTTGACGATTATGGCGACAACAAACAAAATACCTAATGAATCTATATACATCCAGAGGATTATGGATCTCCCCACTCTTCTTCAGAAGAAATCCCATTTCCTTTTAGGACCACGGCAGACGGGAAAAACCTCTCTCATTCGTCGCTCCTTGAAAGGAGTAAAAACCTATGATCTCCTCGACACCTCCATTTTTTTGGCATTGAGCCAGAATCCAGGTCGCATTTTTCAGGAAATTGATCCTACTGATGAAATCGTTGTTGTGGATGAAATCCAGCGTTTACCTGTTCTCCTTAACGAAATCCACCGGATAATAGAAGAGCGCGGCATTCGTTTTCTCCTTACCGGATCCAGCGCAAGGAAACTGAGACGAGGAGGGGTAAACCTCTTAGGCGGACGGGCGCGAACTAAGTACATGCACCCCCTCACCTTTCTGGAGCTTGGAAACCAATTTGATCTTTACAAGGCCACCGAACGAGGACTTCTTCCTTCTATCTATCTATCGGATGATCCCCTCGCTGACCTTGAAGCCTATACAGGCTCTTATCTGCAGCAGGAGATCGTTGCCGAAGGGAGCACCCGTAATATATACCTGCTTTCAGCCGTTTTCTGAAAGCGGCGGCTCTCTGTAACGGCACGATAGTGAATTTTACAAACGTCTCTAACGACGCCCGGGTACCGCGCACGACTGTTTATGAATATTTTGAAATCCTTAAGGATACTCTGCTCCTTTACGAACTTCCTTCGTGGAGAAAATCAAAGCAGAGAAAGCCGTTGGCCTCTTCAAAATACTATTTTTTTGATGTGGGTGTTATGGCCACGCTCCAAGGCCGCAAATTTAGGGCGGGCACCCCGGAATTCGGTGAGGCCTTTGAGACATACCTCATGCATGAATTAAGGAGCTATTGTGATTACATTTCCGGGGAACCGCTGAACTACTGGCGGTCAACTTCAGGATTTGAGGTTGATTTTATTCTGGGTGATCACACTGCGATAGAAGCTAAGGCAAAAGAGAATCTTTCAACGCAAGATCTAAAATCCCTCCGTGCTCTTGCTGAAGAAAATCTTTTGAAGCGTTATCTCTGTGTCAGTCTCGAACCACGGAGGCGAATTTTGAATAATCTTACCATACTGCCCCTCAGAGAATTCTTAGAGGCCCTTTGGAACCGTGAATATTTTTAGTCACCTTCCCGGGGTTCGGCCAAGAGTGATCTAATAGAGCATCATAATCAAATCTTTCATGCCCCTATTAACCTGCCCCGAAAGAGGAAAAATACAGCACCCAGCAGACAAAGCCCAGCCCACAGGTAATCCATTGAGAGCTTTTCTTTCATGTAAAGGATTGAAAAGGGCACAAATACTGAAAGGGTTATTACCTCCTGCAGAAGTTTGAGCTCTCCAATGGACATAACCTCATGCCCTACCCTGTTGGCCGGCACCTGCAGGAGATACTCAAACAGTGCAATTCCCCAGCTTATAAGGGCTGCAACAATAAAAGGTTTGTGGGAAAGATTTCTAAGATGCCCGTACCATGCAAAGGTCATGAATACATTGCTGCAACATAGTAATAATGTGGTTATGATGAACCTGTTCATATTTGACTCTCACTCTATTGCACTCTTCGCCGCGTGATCGGCCAGTATCTTAATAGTATCGGCAGAGGTATCTACAAACTCCAATCCCGCCTCAAAGGACTCATCTCCGTATAGAGCTCTCACCCATTTAACCTTGCCCAGGGCGCTGACCATCCTGGGCGGCTGACTTAGGGTCAGTTGTATCTTGAGCATGGTGTTAAGCGGCAAAAAGGTGTTTGTTTGTATCCTTGCGCCTGCATATGAGATATCTTTACTGATGTTGTATACCACCTTTTTTTTGAGAGGCTCTGTTACATTTGAGACAATTTCAACTGTTATCTCATTTTCTTCCATCAGTCGCCTTGTGCGTCTTTTTTCATGCATCTGTGACAAACTCCCTAGCCTGTGTCATCAGAAGGATTTCCTGAGATGGTCTGCATGATTTCGCTTCCCACCGGCGGGCAGCCCTTTACGAATATTCCCCGGTCGCGGTGCTGAGCCGTACAATTTCCTATGCAAAGCGTGCCAATGGGTAGATTCTTGTGGCCCTTACCTATGGCAATGTTTAACTTGACGTCTTTCGGGAAGTAATCAAAGAGCTTGTCTCCGTGTCGCTTGAGAAAGAGAAGCACCGTGGACTGGCATGCGCTGCATGAGCTTTCGTCAAATATAGTTACATTGGGAAAACTGATTGAGAGATTCTCTGGAGGTTTATCAAATACCTTGGCCCAGTCCTGCCAATTTGTCGGGCTAACCGTGATCCGGTCAAGATCAATGACGCCATAACCCCGTTCAGCGCTTATGGCCAGATGAGGAATCATCTTTGGGTCAGTACCCATCAGCCGGCATGCGACTGCATCGGCTGCGAATGGATCAGCCCCTGCAACAACCACACCCAGCTCTTTGACCTCCCCGGCGCTGGGGCCAAGCCCCTGCATCCCCACTGTGCCGTCTATGATGGAAAGGTCAGGACGCAATACACCTGCCATATCCGAGATTGCGATGTTTATGGATTTTTCATCATAGCCTATAACCGGCGGGAGCATGTGGAGTTTTACCTTGCTTCGCTTCCACAGACAGCCCTTCATGTTTTTTACCGCCAGGGTTACGCCTGTGTGCATATGCATCTTCATCACCGGTATGGATATAATAAGATCATGTTCCAGCACGTCGGAACATATCTTTAGGCAGTTAACCGCCAGTCCGTTCGGGACCTCGATGTCAACCCCGGGCCGTGCATCCATATCAATCAGGGGGCAATTTCGGTGTCGGGCTATCTCAGCAATACCACAGGATTCAAAGGCCTCAAGGACATTAACGCCCGCAATCGGGCTTTCGCCGATAGAAACATGGGCGCCTGCATCGCGAAAGGCATCTACTGCCGCCGCCACAACCTGCGCCTCGGTTGTGATGGCGTCTCCAGGGAGGGCAACACGGCCTGCATTGGGTTTTAAGAGCACGCGTTTTCCCCTGGAAGGGGAAAGATCAATATTGCTCAAGACATGGAGGGTGTTTTCATAAGGGCCTCGGCCTGCACTTACAAATACGCAGGTTCCAGTAGATTCGGTGGAAAAAGGGCTTTTCCGTGGCGAGAGTTTTTGCATCTATCTTACAGTACAGCCCACGCATGAATGAGCACTGAAAAGTTACCGATAATAAACTAACTCTTTGATAAAATTAATATATTGTGAATGGAGTATAGGGATATTGCATTACGCTGTCAAGCGCAAATCTTAAATGAAACCGCTACCCGGTGTGCTGTATTATTACTGTATTATTATTGACCCAGCCGTCAACCGCTGAGGGTTTCCTCCGCAGAATACCTCTCAAAGATATTCTTGCATCTTATTCGGAAGCCAGTGCAATATTCATGTAACAACCGAAGTTAATTGACAAATAGTTCTTTTAGGTTTAGATGTTTTTAAATTGGGAATAACTTGATCTCAGGTGTCTTTCTCTCACGACACAAAATCATTAATCCTCAAAAGGGCTGTTTAGCATTCGCTTTATGATTTCTGAGTACCTGTGGAAAATCAAAGGCATCAGTCTGCTCTTTAAGCTGCTCATCCCTCTTCTGTTTTTGACCTTTGTTTTGAGTGCGACCATGGCCTATATCGGGCTTACCTCGCAGCAGAACATGATCAAGAATGAGGAAAGGAAAGAGATCCGCAACTTTTATTACCTCTTTGTGGAAAAGATGGAATATACAAAGAGAAGGGCACTGTCTCTTGCATCTGTTATAGCTGAAAACCCCAAGGCACAGGCTCTCCTGGCAAACCGAGACAGAGAGGAGCTGAAAAAACAGATGCTCCCCCTCTTTGAAAAATTGAAAAAAGACTCTGAGATCTCGCAGTTTCATTTTCATACCCCGGATATCAGATCCTTTTTGCGTCTTCATCTGCCGGAAGAATATGGCGAATCCCTTGCTTACAGAAAGACCATTGTTGATGCAGTTAACCAACGGCATGGGGTCGCCGGGCTGGAGCGCGGCATTGCGGGACTGGGCATTCGGGGGGTTTCCCCGGTATTTTACAAAGGCCTGCTGATCGGAACCATTGAGATAGGATATCCCTTCGGTCAGGAATTTTTACAGGATCTCAAGGTAAAATGGGGGCCTGATTTTACCGTATACGAGAAAAACGGAGACAACACCTACCACTGCCTTGCAACAACCCTGAATTTTTGTGATGAATTGAGGCTGATTCATTACCTGAAAGATTCAGGCGCCGATGAACCGACAGTGATAATCGCACCTGATAATTATCCACAAAAATCCTTCACGCTTGGTCCGATTAGGGATTACAACGGAAATGTAGTCGCTCTGGTAAAGATTGAGAAAAACCGTTCGGCAATAATGGACCGCCTCAATCATACCAGAAACCTTATGGTACTGGATGGACTTTCAGGTATTGTGGTTTCATTTATCGTGATATGGACGGTATCTTCACAAGTTACCCGACCTATAAGGCAGATAGTCAAATTCGCTCAGGAGATAGCCGAGGACAAGAGGGAAATCCATCTGGACCCGCGACCCGAGGATGAGATAGGCGTTCTTACAAGGTCACTTAATTCCATGCTTGAATCTCTGACGCAAAGACGCCGCCAGATAGAGGACTATGCAAAGACACTGGAGAAAAAGGTTGCAGAAAGGACATATGATCTGGTTATATCAGAAGAGAAATACCGCACCCTTATTGAGCACCTTCCGCTTATTGTCTACAGACTCCTGGAGGATGGATCTGTTGAGTTTATCAATCCATATTTTGCAAAAAAGCTTGGCTACACTGTGGAAGAGGCCGTCAGCGACAGGACCTTCTGGTGGAAGATGATATACGGTAAAGATCATGGTGATCGCGATAGTTTTTTGTCTACCTTTGCTGAAGACGGCAAAGAATATCGCGCTGAGAGGGTAGTTAAAGACAAGAGCGGAAATATACTGACATTCATTGACCGAATGATACCAATGAGAGACGAGGCAGGGAATATCAAGTGGATTGACGGAATAATGGTGGATATAACGGAATTAAAAAGGTTGCAGGAACGGGCTATGCAAACCGAGGAAATAAAGCTGCTGGGAGAAATATCCGCGAGGTTCGCGCATGAAATCCGAAACCCACTGGTCACCGTCGGCGGATTCGCCAGAAGACTTCAGGATTCCCTGCCTAAAGACGATAAAAAGCATGATATTGCAGGCATCATTGTAGCTGAGGTGGCGAGGTTGGAGCAGATCCTGCGCATCATGCTTTCTTCTATCAGGCCTTTTACACTTTATATGTCTGCCTTTGATTGTAACAATATATTGCGATCGTTGATAAGTGAATACAGTTCCATTATCAGCCAAAGACAGATTGATCTTGAACAATCCTTATCGCCTGATCTGCCAAAGATCGCATGTGACGAGAATATGCTACATCGGGCATTTAAAAGCCTTATAGTCCATGCAATTCTTTCAATGCCGGAAAAGGGGCGATTCCTGCTGTCCACATCCTCGGAAAATGATCATGTTGTCGTGATTATGAAATACAGAGAGCATGGCCTTTCAGATGAAGACCTGGAACAATTTTTCTTCCCCAGGTTTACCAATAAAGTCGATAAGGCGGGTGAGGACATGCCCCTTTCCAAGGTGATAATTCACAGGCATGGGGGTAAGATAGATATATCAGCAGAAGAAGAGGATATTGTCGTCATAAGGGTGGAGTTGCCGATCAAACAGAGTGATTGAACCTCTGTGGCCGGGCCAGAGGCAGCCCGGCCGGCAAAAATAAAAATCATCACAGCTTCAGCTCCAGTTTTATCGCCTTTGATGGGACAAATCCTGATCTTTCAAAGAATTTAAGCATATCCCAGTCGTTCCAATTGACCAGGGCATAGATATCCTCTATATGAGCCTTTTTTGCATTGGCAATAAACTGTTTCATTAGTGCGAGTGCTACACCCTGCTTTTGGTATTCGGGATCAACACCGATGGTATCCAGGGAGGCGGTTGGCTCCGGGATGCCGAACTCGCCCAGATAAGTATTAGACATTATGAATCCAATTATCTTTCCTTTATATTCCGCCACCAAAGAGGTAACCATCTGGTTGGATTGGTCCAGAGCCAATGCACACTTTCGTTCATAATAATCCGTGCGCTTTTCCCCAAAGACACTGGCGTCTATATTTACAATGGCGTCTATATCCCCCTTTTTCATAATTCGAATCTGCAATTCTTGAGGATCAATCTTGGGCATATTACTTCCTCCTTTCATTAGTTATATAAGTTAACAATCTTTGTTTAAGACTTATTTATGTAGAAGATTCAGCATAAAATATGCCATAACAGACCAACGTGTTTAATGCTATGATATTTATAGTAATTCCATGTCACACCTGCTCCTGCTGACCTTAAACCTTATCAATAATCTTGAAGATTTTCTAACCGTCTTTCGCAGTTTTTCAACTCTATAAAATAACTAGTTAAATTTGTTTGGAATTGGTCGGACAGACCCTATTCTTAACTTGACACTTCATACCAACTCGCCTATAGAAGGTCTGGATAAAAACATCTTCCTGAAATCCATAGCGTTGATATCCATGAGAAACGTCATTAGAAAACTTGGGGAAGCCACATTAAAAGCGGTTCATAAACTGGGTCATATGGGTGTTTTTATGTGCAAAGGTGTATTTTGCGCCCTTACACCGCCCTTAAAATTCGCCCTTTTAATAAAGCAGATACAGTTTATCGGTTTTCAATCCATCCTGGTCATATTCCTCACAGGTGCATTTACCGGGATGGTCCTGGGATACCAGGGATACACCACCCTGAGCAGATTCGGATCTGATGCCTTTCTGGGACCGATGGTTGCCCTTTCTCTTATTAAAGAAATGGGCCCGGTGATCTCCGCCTTAATGGTCACAGGCAGGGCCGGATCATCTATCACCGCCCAGATCGGGATTATGAGGATAAGCGAGCAAATTGACGCCCTTCGTCTTATGGGCCTTGAGCCTTACCGATACCTCATTGTCCCCAATATCTGGGCGAGCATAATCTGCCTTCCCCTATTGACCGCCATATTTGACGTCGTCGGCATATTCGGAGGATACCTTGTAGGGGTAAAACTCTTAGGCATGGTGCCTGGTACCTACTTCGGAGAGATGTTTGATTATGTAGACATGAAAGACATTTCGGAGGGGTTGTGGAAGTCGCTCAATTTCGGCCTGATCATCAGTTGGGTGTGCTGTTTTAAGGGCTATTACACCGGAATCTACACCGGCTTCGGCGCAGAGGGTGTTAGCAAGGCGACGACCGAGGCGGTAGTTCTATCCTCCGTGCTGATACTGGTATGGGATTATTTCCTGACATCTACAATGTTTTAAGAGAAATATGATCCGCGTCCAAGAAATCTACAAGTCATTCGGTAAGGCCCAGGTGCTCAAGGGGGTGTCATTCGAAGTCCCGCAGGGCGACATCCTTGCGCTGATCGGCAGGAGCGGGTACGGCAAGAGTGTTATCCTGAAGCATGTGGCGGGATTGCTTAAACCTGATAAGGGACATGTCTTCATCAACGGCAGTGATCTGTGTAATCTCAGGGGGAGAAACCTGCTTAAATTAATAGAGAGGTTTGGGTTTCTCTTTCAAAACGGTGCACTTTTTGACTCCATGACCATCTTTGACAATGTCGCATTTCCATTGAGAGAGAAGACGAGGATGACCGAAAGGCAGATCCGTGAAAGGGTGTTGACTGAACTGGAACAGGTCGGGCTGATCGGCTCCGAGGGGAAATTCCCGTCTCAGATTAGCGGTGGAATGATCAAGAGGGCCTCTCTTGCCCGTGCTCTAATAGAAGAGCCCGATATTATGCTCTTTGATGAGCCCACCACCGGACTTGATCCCATCACCGGTAAGTCAATATTGGCGCTTATAGATTCGTGCCATAGGCGTATAGGGTTTACAGGGATCATCGTTACCCATGAGATACCAAGGGTATTTTCCGTTGTTGATCAGGTGGCCCTTTTGCATGAGGGGGTCGTATTGTTTCATGGCTCTCCTTCAGAGATCATGACTTCCGATGACCCCATTATCCGTCCTTTTGTACAAGCGGCCACAGATGGGGCTGTTAAATAATCTATGGCACAGGAGCAATATAGGTTAAGGGAGTAAAAGAGATGAAAAGGTTTGATATAGAGCTTGCAGTAGGGGTATTTATTATTGCAGGGATCATTTGTCTGGGGTATCTTTCAATAAAGCTGGGCAGGATGGAGGTGTTGGGAGAAAAGGGTTATGATATCATAGCCATATTCACCAACAGCGGGGGACTCAAGACTGGATCATCCGTTAAGATTGCGGGCGTTGACGTGGGAAAGGTAAAAGATGTCGCACTTGATGAATACCAGGCCCGGATTATCATGAATCTGCCCGATAACGTGAAGATCCAGGAGGATGCTATTGCCTCAATAAAGACCAAGGGTCTGATCGGGGAAAAGTATATCGAGATTACCCCCGGAGGATCCGACACCCTGATCAAAGCAGGGGAACGGATTAGGGAAACACAGCCTGCGATAGATCTTGAACAGCTTATATCAAATTTCATTTTCGGAAAAATCTAAGGTTATTTAAAGGGAGGTCTAACATGCTTAAAAAAATATTTTGTCTGGTTTTTTATTCACTTGTTCTTTGTCTGTATGCAGCAATATCCGCCCAGGCAGCCGCCCCGACCGATAAGATCAAAGACACCACAGACAAGATCCTGGCGATAGTCTCGGACCCTGCCCTGAAGGCACCTGAAAAGGCTGAACAGAGAAGGGCAAAGATTCGGGCAGTCCTTGACGAAAGGTTTGATTGGGAAGAAATGGCCCGTCGTTCCCTGGGGCCGCACTGGGCCAAAAGGACTCCGGATGAAATCAAAGAGTTTGTAGGACTCTATAAAAAACTGCTTGAGAGAACCTATCTGGACAAAGTGGAATCCTATTCCGGTGAAAAAGTCATCTATCTGGGGGACGTAATTGACAACGGCTATGGCACTGTCAAGGTGAAGATCATCACCACCAAAGACCAGGAGATTCAGGTGGAATATCGCTTGAGGAACAAAAGTGAAGATTGGTTTGTCTACGATATCTTTATCGAAGGCGTAAGCCTGGTCAACAATTATCGGGCCCAGTTCAACAGCATCCTTACCAAGTCTTCCTATCAGCAACTGGTTCAGAGGCTGACAGAAAAGGTGACCCAGGATTATAAAAAAGAGCACAGAGAGGATCAGGAGAAATGATCAATACCCCCTTTCTATAATCCCGCCATAACACAAATAGAGGTCGGCCTCATCAACATTTCCTCTTTACCGTGAACACGGTATCCGGAAACGCAGACAAAGGGATAATTTTCTTATCCTGTGCCGGATGTCACTCTGATTCATATAGATTCATATAACTGTTAGAAAAACTTCTAAGACGGGCTTAGAAGTTTTTCTAAAACCCACATGACTTTGAAAAGGCCTGCTTTGGGCCTGCAATCTAAGGCTCTGAAATACTGAATCTATTTACACATATTCGACTGTGGCACAAATGATGCTTTATGAGCTTGAAAAGCCGGCATCACGGCATGAATACTTTATTAAAGTAAAAATAAATCATGGGAGGTGCTTATGAAGATATTGGTTGCAATGGATGATTCCGACTTTGCAAGACACGCTCTCGACGAGGCGATCAAATTAGCAAAGCATGAATCTTCAGAGCTCGTTATCATGACTGTCATACCCCATATGGGCGTCATAGATGAACTCCCGGCAGGTTTTGTTGAAAAGCTGAAAAAGGCCGGGAAAAAGATACTTACACAGGCCTCAAAAACGGCGGAGGAGCACGGCATAAAGACCACAGAGATTCTGGAAGAAGGATTGGCCCCTGCGGATAATATCATCACCTGCGCAGAAGAATATAAGGTCAAGCTTATAGTAATGGGTCATAAGGGCATGAATGCCAAGATGGAAAGGTTCTTCCTCGGCAGTGTCGCATTCAGGGTGATCTCTCACGCACCCTGCTCGGTTATGATAGTCAAATGAATAGCGCGCTAAAATGAAGGATGAGATTATTAATGTATAAACGTCCCAAGACATCTTTTAAACGTAGCTAACATGAGGAGAGATTATGTTGATTAACAAGCTGAAATTGTTATGCGGATTGATCGGAATGATTGCCGCCCTGTGGCCGGGATTCCTCCTGGCCGCAGGGGAAAAGGCTGCGGCTATCGTAATTGTTGCGGACACCCGAGGGCTCACAGGGCTGATGAAGTGGTGGGGGAGTCTTTACAATGAAAGCCATGCCTGGTTTTCAGCGCTCACAGTGGTGTTGATACCCATAATCGGAGTTTTGTTTGGCGTAGTGGCTGATTTAATAATGTCCCACATGGGTATTGATCTCAAATCACGAGAACTGGCTGAGCATTAATTCGAACTCAACAGGGACAGACCTGTTACAGCGCACAAGGAGGTAATTTATGGATTGGTTGTATGTACATATGCCGATCGCAGGGGTGGATATTTTCTGGCCCGGATTAATTATCCTGGGGATCGGCGTCGGAATTATAGGCGGGTTTTTTGGAATGGGCGGTGCGTGGATGGTCACACCCGGGTTGAATATCCTGGGCTTTCCCATGGCCTTTGCCATTGGAACGGATATTGCCCATATGGCGGGCAAATCCCTCATTGCAACCATGCGACACGGAAAATTCGGTAATGTAGATTACAGGCTCGGTCTGATAATGCTGATCGGAACGGTGGTAGGCTTTGAGGTGGGAGCTCAGATGGTGATGTGGCTTGAACGCCTGGGCAATGTTGATCTGGTCGTACGTTATCTGTATCTCATTCTCTTGGCGGCCATTGCCCTTTTGGTGTTTACGGATGTCGCCAAAAAGAGACGAAAAGAGCAGGAAGCGAAAAAGGCAGGTGTAGAGGATGACAAGCTAGCCACCGGAATTGAATGGCACAAGACTTTGCACAAGATCAAGATCCCCCCGATGATCAATTTCAAGGAGGCAGGGATTTACTGTTCTGCATGGTTGCCGATTTTTATAAGCTTCCTTACCGGATGGCTGGCAGGAATCTTAGGAATCGGAGGCGGCCTTATCCGGATGCCCGCCCTGATATATCTGGTCGGCTGCCCGACCCACGTGGCAGTTGGTACAGACCTGTTTGAGGTAATGATCTCGGGTCTTTATGGCGCTGCTACCTACACATTTAAAGGACGCACCGAACTGGTCGCGGCCATCATCATGTTGGTAGGCGCCTCTATCGGGGCTCAGGTAGGAACAGTCGCAACCAAATACATAAAGGGATACGGCATTCGTATAGCATTCGGCTGCGCAGTCATCGGATGCGCCTTGTCAATAATCCTGAAACTGCTTGCCAAGGGCATGCCGAAATACCAGGCGATTTTTGATAACACCTCTACCGCACTTATCCTTGGACTTGTAAGTGCGATGTCCTTATACATCTTTTTCCAGATGATCAAAGGCGCAAAGAAAGAAATCGCCGACAGAAAGGCGAAATAGGCTCATTTACATATTCAGGAGGGGTGACCTATGCTCAAAAAATATTCAATTTTAATCAGCCTCATGTTTGTCTTTATCCTCATAGGATGTGGAGACTACGGCAATGTAGACCAGGGAAGGGTAATCGCCTATGACAAGGCCAACAAAACAATGACCATAATTCTGGACAAGAGTTTAGATCGCAAGAAGCCGGATTACAGCCTCTTGCCCGCGGTGGAATATAAGCTGCCGGATGATCCGAATGAGATGGGACCTGAACCAAAACCAGGGAGGCTTATGAAGCTTGACCTGGATAAGAAAGAACTCTTGGTCTACAACGCGGAACAGAAAGACCTTATGACCATAGCTTTTACACTAGTGGAACAGAAAAATGTTCCTGCAAGCGATCCTTTGGTTTTTGACAAGTCTGCGAATAAGCCCAAGTCATTTCCCATTATTGATAACCAGAAAAAGACAATAACTACATATCTTGGCAAGCTCAAGACCCTTGTGACATTCACTGTCCCGGAACAATACGCGGCCATGCCTTCAGATACATGGACATTTGGGGATGAGGTAAGGATATACTACAAAGAGCAAGGAAAATCCCTCAGGCTGATGAACGTCAGCCAGACGGACATCTTTAAAAAGTAACATATTTTTTTAATGCTGCACCGGTAGGGTCCACCTAGACCCCCGTCATGGGGGGCGATTCGCGGATCGCCCCCCAAAAAACTATAAATCAGGAAATGGGGTGTATATTATGAGCTGGAATCAAAAATTGGTCGTGATTATTACGGATATCCTGCTGATTTTGGAACTATGCATAAGTATGTATCTGGCAAGCAGGACCACCCCTGAACTTTTGACTCCGGTATTTATGAAGAGCTTCTTTCTGATGTGCATTCCCACCCTGGTGATTGCCTGGGTGAGTGTAAGACGACTGCGCAGGCAAAATGAAACGATCTGATCTTTTTGACAGCATTCGGATTTTGATCTTTTGGTTGTGCAAGATCAGTTCGGGGTATGTATTCCATTTTTCTTCTGTTCAAGTAAATGCACCCTTTTTAGACCTACCAAAATGCCAACAGCTACCCAAAAATATATTGTCGAGCAAAAGGACTGAAGACCACCGTTATGATATTGAGGAATTATGTAATCTCCTAATATTCCGGCCGCAAGACGAGAAATTAAAATTGCGGATAGGGCAGAAGCGATAATATTAATTCTAAAATCCTTTTTATCTGTCAGGAAGTATTTGATCAGCTTGAAAAGTTCAATTATGAACCATAAGAAAGCTGCGACACCTATGATTCCCGTCTCGACGAGCAATTGAACATATTGACCATGTGGGCTTGTCATCACACCTTTTTGCTGATCGCCATTGTTCCTTTTTGAGGCTACATAAAGCGAGTAATCATAATAATTGTAAGGGCCAACGCCAAATATCGGTTGTTCAAGAAATATTGCGAAACTGTGCTGCCAGATAGCGACCCTTGCCCCATTGCTCGCTCCTAAGCTGCCTTCCTGTTTCTCCTGCTTCACATAAAAATTAAATATACTAAGTGTAACTGCAAAAATCACAGCGGTTATAGCCATAATGGCAATAATGCTCACTTTTGATTTATAATAAAATTTTTTCTTTCCATGGGTTTCAAGAAAACGTCGGTGATCAGGTTTTTCCCATCTGTTTGTTCTTGAGGCGTTTTGAGTTCAAAATGTCTATCTGCTTTTATTACGCCCTCTTCAGGCGAGAAGCTGAGTTGATCAGTGATTAGAATCCTCGAACCCGATATTACCTTGACATGTCCTCTAAAAATAATGTCCTTATATACCTGACGGATGGATGCAGAGTCCGCGGATATCCGGGTCACAACAGATTTTTTATCATGAAGCATAACAGAGACCGGTTCCATCTCAATGTAAAGGAGTTTTTTAACGGGAAATGAAGACAATACATCTTTTGAAATCACATTCTTAAATGTCGGATTTTCCCAAGGTATATTGACATCCGACCCATCGGATCTTGGCGCAGCCGGTTTTCCTCTCCCAAAGATGTGGACAGAGGCGTTTTCAAGTCTGACCTCATTGAGCATACCGAAGCTGAATAGATAAAGCTTTTTTTTCGCGATACAAAACCGATCAGCCTCAATTGAAATGACCTTGGCCTCCCCATCCATAGCATCGAAACGAAAACCGCGAATATCATGCTCAGGCTTTGGGAAGTGATAATGGGAGGCACCTCGATTTTTATTTTTTGAATTCGATAGTCGACCAAAATAATAAAAACAGATCAGGACGGCAAGACCCGCCAGAATAAGCGACACCATAATTGTTCTCATCATAATAGAACGCTTATTTTTGTAAAGGGATTCTTCCATGAATATCAGTCACTGCCTTTTATTTATGGGTCAAAACCACCGCCATAGGCGGTTTTGGGGTGTGGGGACGGAGGTCCCACTCCTTTGCTGAAACAGTTATACTGTTGAGAGACTCTAAGAAAATATTTTCATTTACAAGCCACCTTTTTTAGGAATGGTAATTTACTTGTAGCCACTAAATAATTGGCTTAATGAAATAAATCGGCTGACATAAAGGCTTTGAAATGGTATTTGCGTAACTATTATGTATGTGGACGCATCAACAAGCCAAAGCAATCGGAAATTTTTTCTCATTCTAATACAAATAGTATTGTGAAATCGTGCATCAGGCTCCATGTAAGGCCCGCAACCCGATTTCAACCTACCTGTCCCTCATTGCGTGATGATGATGTCACCACAACCGTAATTCGACCCGAAGAACTGGTTCCCTCCCGTGGCTGGGTAAAAGCCTATGCTTATACTCTTCTCAAAGACGGGACTGACGTTACTGGACACAGTGAAACCCACGCAGTATGATCCAATTCCATTATTGATCTCTAGCGGCGGTGTGTCTGCCGAACCTCCATAGGGGGCTGCAACTATCAATGCTGCGTCCCTGGAATTTAAGATATAAGTTCCACAAACCTGGAACCTGGCGCCTGCCTCTATTGTATCCGAAGAGCCGGTGACACTGGAAACCATTATGGAGTCCCCTCCTGAAGAGCAGGAAGAAAAGGAAAAGGGGAGTGCACCAAGATTTTCAATATCGTAAAGATAATCGGTCCGTTTGGGTGCCTGTTTATATGCTTTAATTTCGCCGACATTCCTGGCGTACCACCTGATTCTTGACTTTTTGGGACTATCCAGATCAGGCATTGTGACCTTGATAACTTCGGTGAATGTCCCGTAGGGGACGGTGACAGGCCGTGAAACCAATTGGTATGTGACATTGCCGAAAGGACCGATGCTGTAATCCCTGCCGAATACGACATTCGTTCTATACATCAGGACGGGTGAGGGAAAAAACACATCCGTCATCTGCTCCTCATCGTAATAGCCTACAAAATACACCCCATCGTCCTGAAAGCTTAAGTAGTCGAGCTGGTCTGACCAGTTTGAGCTCCATCCTTTTACAAAGACATCATATCCGTTCTTCGTTGTCGCCTCTTTTACATAAGCGTAGTATTCTTCGTTACCATCTCCACGGGTATTGTAATGCCAGAAACGACCAACCCCAAGGTTGAGGTACGCCGACCAATCTATTGTCTCCAATACCGATTCACCCACGCCTGAACCTGACAGATCAACCGAAATTTCAGGGGTATCAGGATCACTGGATGGGACACGCATTGCTGCCGTTGTTGTGCCTGGACAAGAGGGAGCGAAAAGGAGTATAATGGAACATGTGCCTTTGGATTTCAGAGTCTTTCCGGAACAGCCGTCCTTCTTCAAAATAAAATCCTCATTACCGTCAAGGCTCACTGTCCCCATGGTCAATGATGCAGCCCCCTTGTTCCTGATTTTGAACTTGCATGATGCCGTCTTTCCCGTAGCTATGGAACCGAAATCCTTTTGTGAAGGCGATATAGTAACCCGATTTTCACCCACACCCGCCAGAGGGACCGCCAGATCGGCCGTATCCGCATCGTTAGAGGGGATGTGCATGGTTGCCTCTTTGGTGTCGGGAGAGGAAGGGGCGAAAAGGAGTGTAACGGAGCACGAGCGTTTGGGCTTAAGGCTCTTTCCCGAACATCCGTCCTTTTTTACGGCAAATTGGCTGCTGTCTGTCCCGTCAATAGTGACATCACCCAAAATAAGCGTCGTCTTCCCCTGGTTTGAAACCTTGAATTTGCGTGAGACAGTATTATCGGCCGCCATTGTCCCGAAGTCCCCGGATGTCGGTGAAACAACAATATCAGGCCCGTCGGACTGGCCGTAAGACAGAGACGGATGAAAGACCAAAACAGCCAGTATCACAATAATACACGCGGCCAGGACCGCCCGGTCTGAATAGATGCAACTTACTTCAGGCGGCTGTCCATTCATCATAAGAGAAGATAAGGCTGTCTGAATCAGCCCTGTTTTTTTCATGCCATAGCTCCTGATATCCATATTATTCGCCTCAGTTTTTTGTTTTATTCTCATCTTCCGATCTCCTTTCGCTTTTATTAAAAGCCTGAAAAGTCAGTAATTTCCGGTTAGAAAATTGCATAGGGGGGTTTAGAAAAATATTGAAAAATTAGTGAGTTAGAGCATTTTTTGCTTGACACCCCGATT
>LT984854.1:2600767-2620646 GCA_900258555.1 uncultured Desulfobacterium sp.
TGCTTGATGCTGAAAATCACTCTCTTGATTCTGAATTTGACAGCAACATAATTCCTTCAACAAATTCAACCTATGCAAATACTTAACCGGAAATTACTGAGAGAAAGTACAATAAAAAAACCAAAAATGTTTTTTCTCATGAAAACCTCCTTAACTCAACTTGAGCCTCATACGGCATAGGTTTAATGTTTTTGGACAGATAATTCTGAGAAATAGTTTCAAAAGCCCGTTGCATGGTCATATGCGCAACAACCAAATGGATGTCCTCAACCTTTTGCATGTCATCAGTCTTTATAAGTAAGGGGATATCTACCATCGAATATAGTTTTCCCCCTGAAAAGCCACAAAATCCTACTGTTATACCATCATAATTGTTTGCGTATTCAATGGCCTTAAGCACCTTGACGGAATTCCCGCTCCCTGAGATTCCAATTACCAAATCCCCCGGGACAAAAAGGTTGATTAACTGCTCCACAAAAATATCAGCATATGATAAGTCATTTGCGTATGCAAGCATCGTGGAAATATTATCATTCAGACTCAATATCTTGAATCGTTTTAAACCGATTGAAAAAGGGCCCTTTCCTAAATCAGTAGCCAAATGTGATGCTGTAGCAGCGCTGCCCCCATTTCCCATGACGAAAATCCTTTTGTCCTGGTCGTATGCATCCATGAGAGCTTCTATAAAACGTTCGAATTGCTTATGAGGAAAGTTATCGAGAATTGCTTTGAGTTCTGAAATATATTGGAATGATAAAATATTCATAACTAAATCCTTTCCACAGGTGCTTGAAAAATTTCAGCATATGCCATCTGTGCCGCTTGATAAGATTCTGGGGTCCCTATATCCATTAGAAAATCACTAATAAAGTAAGACTTCATCTTTCCAACCAAATTAGGAATGATATGAAAACCTAGATCCAATGGCTTTAAGAGTTTTGCTTCTTGAGGGAAAAAATCAAATATCCTCCTGTCAGTTACATAAATGCCTGCTGCAGCCAGGTCGGACTTCGGATGACGGGGCTTTTCCTCAAAACTTTCGACGACTCCATCTGCACCTACCTCCGCTATACCACAGCAGTTTGGTGCATTTGTCTTGAATGTACCAAGCGTAAAAGGTAAGCCGTGTGTCACATGAAAAGAATACATAGCTGAAAGATTTACATTGGTTAAATTATCCCCATATAAAATAAGAAAAGGTTGTTGGTCCTCAATCCAATCTCTGTTTGCCATCAACGTCCCTGCACTTCCCAAAAGTTCGTGTTCATATACACAAGTGATATGAGGTTTTTTTAAATTCAAGGTGTCCAAAAACGATTTTACTGAATCATAGTGGGCATGGCTGTTTACCAGTACTTCATCCACTCCATGTTGGTCCAATAGTTCCAGTGTGACTTGAAGCAGTGGTTTATTACCAAAAGGCAATAGGCATTTTGGAATATTATCCGTAATGGGCTTGAGTCTTGTCCCCAACCCTGCTGCGAGTATAAAAGCCTTAAGCATGTTAAGCACAAACCAATATAATTAGTCTATTACCGATTAAGAGCGAAATCAGCCCTTTTTTAAAAAGCAACTTATAATGTTCGTCCTTCTAAAAGCATATCAGGAACTTCAAACAGCTTAGCATTTGGGACTAAAATTGTTCTATAGAGGTTCAAATCCATTTTCTTGGAATAAAGAATCAGCGCTCTGACGACAGAAACATGAGTAACAATCAATGGGCAAACAAATCGAAACGCGCCCTTCACCTCCCTGATCCCTCTCAAAACCCTGTCCATCAACTCTCCAAGGGTTTCCCGCCCTTCTACTATAAGTTCTGCTGGTCTCGTATTCCAAATATCCCATTCATTAACATATAGTTTTCTTATTAATTCCTCGCTCTTGCCTTCCCATCTTCCTAGCTTTAATTCTCTAAAGCTGTCACGAGTTATATATTTCACACCTAAGGCGTCACTCAGAATCTCCGCTGTCTGAACAGCCCTTTTTTGCGGACTACAGAAGATAGCATCAATCTTACGGTTGGCAAGCTCTTTCGATGCATCCTTTACCTGTTGCTTGCCATTCGGAGTCAACCCTTCATCATTCCATCCGGCATATGTACCATTAATATTTGAATTAATTTCGCCATGCCTCATTAAATGCCATATCACTTCCCAATAACCTCTAAATTTGGATAAGGAGTTGTTAGAAGATTACCCGGAATTCTGATCAGGATGACAGCTCCCTTTCGCCCGAGAATTTGGAATAATGGACAAAAAAAATTTACCGTATTTCTGAACAGAGCATAATGATTCATATTCTTTTCTTGCCCAATCCAATATTCGCTTGTCTTTGGACTGCAGACAGTTAAAGTTTCTTTTTACAAATACCATGCCAAATTTACTGGGCATTATAATGTTTTAATTTCAGCTAGTTAACTATAAAGAAATGGCGAAACACAAAAAGTGGGAAATATATTTCTACTTTTTTTGTGAAAACTAATTCCACTTAATGGTAATATTTTATGCATACCTAACAAATAGAATACAGGGCCATTAACCCCGTTTGCGTATAAAAAAAAGCATACACCTAACAATTAATAGTGTCCTTGTTATTTATCCTGACATTGGGGTTCTTTTTCTTAAAAATTGTTTTATAATTTCATCCAGAACATCAACAAGGCCTTACAATTTTTTTAACCAGGAGGCAAACTGGGCTGGCGCGATACTTGCACATATTTACAACAACAAAATTTTGCTCGTTTCTCACTATCACTCCTCAATAAAACAGGAGACCGGAAGATATGAAATTCTCAAGTATCCATTTTGCAATATTATATCTTTTGGCTGCTTTTACTGGTCAGGTTTATGCTGCGGACTGGCCTACACGCGCCAGAACGATGAACAGGTCTGCATTTGTCCAGGAGGAATTGCCGCTCGATCAGGGACATCTCAATCTCAAGTGGAAAAGGTTTTTTGGTGAACGCATTGAAGTTGAAATGGAACCAACAGTCGTAGAGGATACCGTTTTTATCGGGATTATGAATGGCAAACTTTACGCGTTGGAAAAAGAAACTGGTGCCACAAAATGGGTCTTTACCGCCTCCGGCCCGATTACGGACACACCCGCACTGTCTTATCATAATGATCAGCTCCGCATTGTCTTTGGCTGCCTAGACGGCAAGATCTATTGCCTAGATGCCCGATTGGGTAATATTCTTTGGACCTTTCAGACAGGGGCACCTATCATGTCAACTGCCTGTGTATATGATAACACTGTCTTCATCGGCAGTCTGGATAGAACGTTCTATGCCCTGAATTTTTCGGATGGAGGTCAAATTTGGCGCGCTGAAACCAGCGGCCCCATTTCCTGTACGGCGGCCTTGGGTGATGTTGGATCTGACCGAAAGGGCATCTTTTTTCAAACCGGAAACAATGTAGCATACGCCTTTCGTACCGATGGTACAATTTTATGGACTAAACAGATGCACGGGGCATTCACGAAAAGAACTTATGCAGTGTACGGAAAAGGAGCAAAAGGTAAACGTGTTATCATGTTTCTAACCAGAAAGGCTGGAAGAGATTATTCCGAACCAATGGAAAACCTCCCGTCGGAACTACAAGGTATTCCCCAGAACGGCACCACCGTGGTCGCTGCATGGGATCGCTACTACAGAAAATATCCAAAAAGAAGAACCCTGTATTATTTTGACGCGGTCACCGGAGCAGACCTATGGCAAGGTGCCCGATACGCACCTTTGTACCTTCCTTACTGGGGAGGGGATTCCCCCTTGGTAGACGACAAGGGCTTTGCCTGGCTCGCCGCCTCAGGCAGCGGCGGAGATCATAGTCTAAACCATGATGAAAGGCTGTGGAAAATCAATCTTCAGACCGGCGAATACACACAGGTCGCCGCAGCGGAGCAGTTTAAACTCAGGTTTGATGAGGTTGGCAGAGGCACCCTGGTCAACGACAAGTATTACCAGAACATAAGTGAAGATGTTGGCTTTTACGACGTGGCAAAAGGGGCTAGGAATTTGGATATATTCGGTAATGGATTCGGTACTCATAGAAAGCCGTTGGAACTTGCCGAGCTTCCCGGCACAACAGTATTTGGTGGATGGCATAAGCATTTTACCCGCTTTGGCAGTTCCGGACCAGGCGGTTTTGGAGGGGCATACGATGCCACCAGCCCATTGGTAATTTCGGGTAATGTTGCATTTATGACCAGTTGGGGGCACCTATATGCCCTGTCTTCAGAGCGAACTCAACCAACCAGGGAATACATGGCGTTGGATCTCGACAAACAACATCCTCCGGCCATAACCCGGGAGCAGGCGATACAAATGCTAAGCAACAGCATTCAGAAGATAGTGCAGGAAAACGAAAATCTGAACCCGGTTTCCAGGATGTGGGTTGACACTGTATCGAGTTTAGACGACACGATCATATGGCACACCGGGGAAGTTATCAGAACCTTGTCCCAGACTTTGGACTATATTGGTGAGCCGCTGAAGGCAGAACTAAAGAGCTTTTTAAAAAAGCAAATACAAGAATATATTTTTAACACTCACTACTATACCTATCAAAAGGCCTGCATAGATTACGATTCCGGCGAGATTCAGGACCCATGTGATGGAACAGGCATTTCCGCAAGCTGGTATTGGAACAACAAAAATCTGATTGCTGAAAGAATTTATGCGGTTTTTAAATATGCTGAAAAGGCCGGTGACTGGTCCTTTATTCAGGATAACTGGCATTTTATCGTCCAGACCATGTACTCAGCAATTGAGACGGATTGGGATTCCGAAGCAGGTTTTTTCCTGTGGCCTGAGTGGCTGTCCGGGAGAATCAATTTTAACCTTCAGCTAGGCGCCATGTATGCATTGAAAGAGATGGCGACACGGGTCGGAGATTCGACGACGCATGCAGAAGCCGCTGCCTATTACGACAGAATGTGTAGCGCTCGAATTACCTGGGGCAACTATGTAAGGGGCCTGTATGATACAGGAGGGCTGGTGCGCAATGATTATTCTGACTGGGAGGATTGGGGTTTCGAACAATCTGTTTCACCCATGCCGGCAGGCGGCTACTTAGACAAAGACAATGATTATCGTCAGCCCTATTCAATAACACGGTCCGGAGACCTTGTGGTGAAGTTTGCGGGGACCAGGCAATGCTATCCCTTCTACCTTGTGGGTTTTCACCCTTTTTATCCTGAATTGAACACCCTTGTAAGAGATCACTTTTCAGATCATTTAGGTGATCTTATGCAATCAATTGAAAAATATAATCCCTGGTGGTACTTGGGCGACTATGGACATCAGGTGGCCGTGGGCCTTCATGAAGATGACAGTTTTTCTGTAAAACTCGCCTCAGACATGTTTCAAGCCAAGGCATATATACTTGGCTTCAGTTTTGAAGAATTGGCGCCATATTTGCCATTGCCTTTTGAGAATTATGATGCCAAGGACATTTACAGACTGCAGAATCTTGTGGCCTTACTGCAAGCCGATTCCAGCTCAGATGGAGGTTATCCCCCCGATGTTACCAATGGAGACGACCCCGTAAACAATGACCAACACCAAACCGTCAACCTACTTGCGAACGGAGATTTCGAGAGCGGAGGGATCTCTCCCTGGCAGGAAATGACAGACGCCCAAGTGTCTGAGAAAGGAGCCCACAGCGGTAGTTACGGTGTCCATCTTCCTTCAGCACAAAAACTGGTTCAGCTTTGGATCCCTGTTAGTCCCGGTAAGTCATATGTGCTCACAGGCTGGTTTAAGTGGTCTGCCTTTTCCGGTAGCGAATGGGGTTATGATACCTTTGGAATAATCAATTCAGATTGGGAAACTGAAGGCAACATAAACAACCTGCATGCAATTTATCAGAAAGATACATGGAACAAGCTTGCTGTTTCGTTTACCCCCAGTACGAACCGTGTGCAAATCAACTTCGGCGTATTTGGTCCGAAAGAGACTGTAGACATGGCCTTTGATGACCTGATGTTATATGAAAAGACGGACAATCTGCCTCCCGTTGCCAACCCCTCTTTGGACATCAGCTCAGGGGAGGCACCGCTTTCTGTCAAATTTTCTGCAAATTCAGATGATCCGGACGGGGCCATCGCGACCTATCAATGGGATTTCGGTGACGGAACAGTGGCCACTACCAGTGATCCAAGCCATACATTCTTTCGTAGCGGTACATATGATGTATGCTTGCGTGTATGGGATGATCAAGGTGCATCCGCAACCAAGAATCTGAAGGTCAAGGTCCTCAAGGACAACAATCCGATTATTGCGATCACAAAACCTTTGAACACGGAAGATTATGTGGAAGATGATTCGGAAACCTCTATATCCGGGTCTGCCACAGCCTTGCCAGGGCGTGAGGTTGTAACACTTGTCTGGGACAATATATCCCTTGATAAGGCTGGTATCGCTCCGATTAATCCCTCCGCTTCTTTAAATTGGAATATCAATTCAATCCCCCTGAAGCCTGGCAGAAATGAGATCCTGATTACTGCCACTGACTCGGCCGGATCAGTTTGCACTGAACAGGTTATTGTGACCCATCCGCTCTCAGCCCCTGTAATCTCCAATATCTCCGTCCCAAAGCAAGAAGTCAGTATGTATGAAAAATTTGAAATACAGTTTGACGTGGAATCCGTAGCTGATAACCCCTTCTTTCAATATGATGAAACTCCTCCCCCCGGCGTTGACCCCCAAATCGGAATCACAGTAGAGGGTGTTTTCACATCCCCTTCTGGAAAAATCCTTCACCAGCCGGGATTTTTCTGTCGCAAGGTACTCCGCTCTGAAACAGGTGGACGAGCCCATTATGAGGAGACCCAACAGACCATGTGGATAGTCCGCCTGAGTCCTATGGAGACAGGGCAATATTCAGTCACTTTGATCGCTCGGGATGCTTCAGGCACCACAGAGAACCCAGCAGGAATTTTTAATGCGCTTTCCCCGCGAAGAAAGGGATTCATTCGGGTGAGCTCCGACGACCCTCGCTACTTTGAATTCACCAATGGAAAACTATTTTTTCCTATTGGCCCTGCGTGGGGACCGGATTATAAGGTCTATTCGGGGACAGGGTTAAACCTCGAACGGCCATGGATGGCTGGAATTGCCGCATACAGTACCAACTGGTCCCGCTGGATTCGGACAGACAAGAAAATGGGAAATGAGGGATTTGAAAGTCCGCTCACCTTTTTTGAACACTATCCGACCCATGAGCTCTCACGTGAAATCTCTTACTCGCAAGGGCATCGGATCTTAATGGGACTCTGGGGAGACGAGGAATTTTTCCCGGACTTGAAACCTTTTACTGACTATCTGATTAAACTGCGGCTTAAGACCAGCGGGATTACGGGACCGGTTGATCCGAACGCTCCCTATGGATTTATGATTAAAACCCACGGCTTTCCCACTGAAACCCTGGAAAAAGATCTCAGGACTTACGTCTCTATGATCCCCGTGATTAGTCAGAATCGGGACTGGCACACGGTGGTAGTAAAATATAAAACAACGCAGCAGGATGGACTGAATCAATATATCAGTCTCTACCTGGACAACATAACAAGTGGCAAAGTTTTTATTGACCAATTTTCCATCAAAGAAATTTTGCCAGATAGCAGCTATGGGGGTGAGTTGATTCGCCATTCAAAGGCCGATATCCACAATTATGTGGAACAGAGGCCTGCCGCCTACTTTGACTGGCAAGTTCAACAAGGAGAGGAAAATGATGTTTATTTCAAATACGTCGTTCAGGATAAAAATGATTGGATCCCGCTACACCTTAAAGGCGTAGGAGTTTTTCAAGAGGAGGGAGACGGCTATTTTCAAGAAGACGGAACCAAGGCCAAATGGCTTCAAAATCAGTGGTGGCGTTACATTATCGCTCGCTGGGGGTATTCAACAGCGGTACATTCCTGGGAATTATGCAATGAAGCAGACCCTAACGATAAAGCAGTATACCGGCATACCCAGGACTTTGCAAAATTTATGCATCAGAATGATTCCCACCCCCACTTGGCGACAACTTCTTTCTGGTGTTGCTGGATTCCGGATTTTTGGGGAGATCGTACCCAATATCCGGATGTGGATTACGCTGATCTGCATCAATACACAAAAGAAAGTAAACTTGGACGCGATATGGTGGAATGGATGGGTTCCTTAGGACATACAATTAATAGTAATCCGGCCAACATCCCGGTAATTCTGGGAGAAACAGGAATAGGAGAACCGGGAACCATATACTTCGAGGCATTAAAACAAGCTAACACGGGCATTTGGTACCACAATATTTTATGGGCTCAGCTTAATTCCGGATCCGTGATAACCTCACCCAACTATTGGTGGAATGAACACTTCAAGTCGATCAATCGTCAGCAGATTTCAATGCCATTTTACAATTTTGTCAGCCGCCTGGATATAAATTTGGGGGGGTATGAGGATTTGTCGGCAACCTCAACTAATCCTGGCATACGAGTCTTTGGACAAAAAAACCTCACTCGAAACAAAGCCTACTGTTGGATACAGAACAGGAACCACAACTGGTATAATGTAATGGGATTGCAGGAATGTGACACGATTGAACCTCAGTCCGGGGCAGTAACCTTTCAGATGAAGCCGAATACAAACTATCAGGTTGAACAGTTTAATACTTACACAGGCGCAATAGAAACAACTAATGATATAATGAGCGATGCCCGAGGTGATATAACAATTTCCGCATTTGGCCTGAGTGATGATTTCGCTGTAACAATAAACGGTCCGGGATACTCTCCTCCTCAGATCCCGCAAAACCTACAATTCGTTCATTAATACATTTATTGCTAACTTAAGTTACAGCTGGACATAAGCCCTTTCTTACTTAGGATTCTATGTTGCCCTTCTGCGTCTACACATCCTTCAGGAAATATTTGTGATATTCCTCTTCGCTCATGTGATTTTTCATCAGGCGGTTTATCTGGTCAAAGAGACCTTCCATTTCAGTTTCTGTCAGCCTTGGCATAATCAAGGCTGCGAGGTCGTCATCGGAAAATTTCTGCAGATAACAGATCAGGGTGGCCTCATCTGTCTTTCTGTCCAGGCCGAAACCCACCAGACCGTCATATGTTTCTACAAATCGGTGTGAGTGTGTTGTCATATTGATTTCCTTATTACTTTTTCCTCAGCACGCGGCTGTCTCCTACCCTGACCGTCACCTGGTGCTGATCAAAGTATTCTATGAGCGGTATTGCGTACTTTCTGGATGTGCCTGTAAGCTCTTTGAACTGGGGTGTGGTTATCTCCCCATGATTCTTCAGAAAATCTACAAGTCTGTTTTCCAGTTCTGCTATAGCGTCACGATGAAAATAGAGTTCTTCTGTAACCTTAAGCAACACCCCGTCCTTTGCCATTACCTGAAGCACATCCAGGCCTGAGTTTCCCGGAAACTGATCCTTCCAGTCCTTTACATAAGGGGGCTCTATCCCGCTTTTCTTGTATATTTTCTCTAATCTCTTTCTGGTCTCCTCCTGGTCTTCCGCCAGGGTCACCTGATGATCCTTGATGCGCACGACCTCCTTTTCCTGCACAATAGCGCCTTCCTGTGTCAGCATGCCGATTAGGTGATTGAAGAGCTTGGGGTTCCCAGCGCCGGTTGTCCTGGAGCGCAGCTCCTCCTTTAAAAGACCCACTTTCAGGGGTTGGTCCTTGTGATATTGAGCGATTGTAGACAGGACCTCTGCCCTTGCACTATTAAGAAAATTTTCATGGATCAGGGCACCGCGCTCTTTGTCGAACAGTGAAATTCTTTTTTGTGCCAGGAGCTTTTTTAGGATTTCATCCAGCTTCTTTTTGTTGGTGTTGGTGAGAAACGGAAGATCCCCCTGGTCCAATCCCTGAAACCTGGAAATGGAGACAAACAGCTCAATCAAATTGTTTATCTCACCTGTATCCAAGGTCTTCATTTCATCAAGCACAGATGTAGAAAATCGCTTCTTTTTTCCGCGGGGATGGGCGTTCAATATCTCTCCGCCGCCGATGGTGCGTACCGGCGAATAACTTCGGACCACATAGTGGTCGTTTCTAAGTACAGCAGTCGGCTCATCAAGCCTAATCTGGGCATAGCAGGATTCCCCCGGCTTTAATTCATCCCGATCCAGAAGCACCGCCCGTGCCATGATCTCGCTTGTCCCTGAATGAAAACGTACCCTGGCCCGGTTTTTGATATTGCGCGGGGAGCTCGCGAGCAGGTGCAGATTTGCGTCCACCATAAAAGTCGGTCGCATTGCATCCTTTGTGGCCAGGACATCACCTCTTTGTATTATGGCCTTTTCTATGCCTTGCAGGTTTACAGCAGTCCTCAGGCCCGCATGGACCTCTTCAACCTCTTTGTTGTGGACCTGCAGCCCTCTGATGCGGGAATTAATTCCCTGGGGATAGATAGTGACCTCTTCTCCGGTCCTGATCTTGCCGGACACGCTGGTTCCGGTGATCACCGTCCCAAACCCCTTCATGGTAAAAACCCTGTCAACCGGCACCCGGAAGATGTGCCCTGCATCCCTTTCCGGGATCTCGTTGGCCATCTTGTCAAGCACAGAGGTCAATTCCGGCAGCCCCTGGCCTGTTGCCGAAGAGACCTCCATCACAGGCGCATTGGCAAGGAAGGTCTCGGAAAGGTATTGAGATACATCTTCTTTTACGAGTTCGAGCCAGTCCGCGTCCACCATGTCAATCTTGGTAAGTACAACCAGACCACGACGGATCTTAAGGAGCTGACAGATCTCAAGGTGCTCCCTTGTCTGTGGCATCACCCCCTCGTCCGCTGCAATTACAAGGGCCACGATATCAATGCCTGTGGCGCCTGCGACCATGTTCTTTACAAATTTTTCATGACCGGGCACATCAACAATACCGAGCACCTGTCCTGAGGGGAGCTTGAAATGGGCAAAGCCAAGCTCAATGGTTATACCGCGCTCTTTTTCTTCCTTGAGACGATCGGTGTCAATGCCGGTCAGTGCTTTTATAAGCGATGTCTTACCATGGTCAATATGGCCGGCGGTGCCTAGAATAATCTGTTTCATTTAAAAGATCCTTGTTTAATTCAGACAAAACCACCCGAAGTCAAAGAGGAAAATAAAGGGAACCCGGCTCAAATGTCAAGATGATTGCCACGCTGGGACCAAAGCGGAATTTAGGGTTGAAGATAGCGCGGTTATGGCCTTTACTTACCCATTACCCTTTTCAGACGGCCCGCACAGGGGACAGCCCAGCGGCCAAGGTCATCAGTTCCAGACCGATCGGATGCATTTTCATATTGTGACGCGCGTGCGTTGATGGCCGCGAATAATACTTTATTCCCAAAGAGTTCCGTAAGGGGAAAGACCGGTCCTGGAACGTTTCAGTTTGACCGAGATCAACCCGTAAGCTGAATTTCTTAGGGGGATTATTGGTAACTATTCAAAAAAAATTTTTCCGGGGTGCAGAATGAGTTGAAAAAAACTGCTCACTCGTCGGATAATAGCCCCTGAGTTTTTTTAGAAATACGCCGTTTCTACTCTGAATCACGGCCTTTTTTTTCTTTTCTTGGTTTTTTATGGACATCCAGATATCGCGCGATAAAAAGACGATATTGCTCATTCACCCTCCAGTATCCAAACCCTGTGAGCCGCCTCCGGGCTTGGCCAAGATCCTTGGGGCGCTCAGGGAAAACAGTGTAAGCTGCACGGTCATAGATGCCAATCTTGAGGGAATATGTCATCTGCTGGGAGGTCCTGTAGCATCTACTGACACCTGGTCCGGCAGGGCTTGCCGCAATATAGATATCAACCTCAAGTCACTCAGGTCATGGGCAGTCTACTCCAACCCGGACAAATACAAGAGGGCTGTGATGGATGTAAACAGGCTTCTTCATATGGCGGGCCGGGATTATGGAGTCGATATCACCCTTTCCAACTACAGCTCCCCATCCCTCTTGCCTGTGCGAAGCAGCGACCTCCTGAAGGCAGCCGAATGCTTTGATAAGAACCCGTTTTTCCCATATTTTAAAAAGAGACTGACTGAATCATTTCTGCAACATCAACCGGACATTGTTGGGTTTTCCATAAATTTTTTCAGCCAGGCCCTCTGCGCCTTTGCAATGGCAGGATTTATAAAAAATCTGGCCCCCAATATCTTGATCGTGCTCGGCGGTGGTCTTATCACCTCATGGATGAACATCCCGGGGTTTAAAAACCCCTTTAACGGCATCGCCGATCAATTGGTCTCAGGCCCAGGAGAGGCCGCCCTGCTTTCAATGTGCAGGCAAGAGACCTCTTGTCGTTCATCCGGCAATAGATATGACTATGGGGACTTTAATCTCAACCAGTACCTTTCTCCTGGTCCTGTGCTGCCCTATAGTGGCTCCAGGGGTTGCTACTGGAAAAAATGTGCATTCTGCCCTGAACAGGCGGAAAACAGCGCCTATGTTCCATCAGAGCCGCATGATGTTATAGAGGATATCCATCGCTTAAAAAGGATGATCTCCCCATGCCTGATCCATTTTGTTGATAATGCGCTTAGCCCGAAGTTATTAAAACACCTGGCAGAGAATCCGCTGGGGACACCCTGGTACGGCTTTGCCAGAATAACGCCCCATCTTACTGATCCGGATTTTGTAAGGGGTCTAAAAGATTCGGGCTGTGTCATGTTAAAATTGGGAATAGAGTCAGGGGATCAGGCCGTACTGGATGATCTTCAAAAAGGGATAGACATTACTACCGCGTCCAATGCACTCAGAACCATTAAGGCCGCCTCCATTGCCACCTATGTATATCTGCTGTTCGGAACTCCCCAGGAGAACGGGTCCAGCGCCGCAATGACGCTTGATTTTACCCTCGCCCATGCAGAGTTCATTGATTTTCTCAATCTCGCAGTTTTCAACCTTCCTGCTTACAGCAAAGAGGCGGAAGGGCTCAGCACTGTTCCGTTTTATCAGGGAGATCTCTCCCTTTACAGGGAGTTTATACACCCAAAGGGATGGAACAGGAACATGGTAAGACAATTTATAGCAAAGCAGTTCAAGAGGAAAACCCTGATAAAAAGCATCCTCCATAATGATCCACCCTTTTTTACATCTAATCATGCCCCATTTTTCAAAGGGGTATTGACCTTTCCACATTGGGGCAAGATAGCAGGGAAATTTGATAACGGGGAATTCTGCGGTTGATATTGTGTAATCAATACGCAAGACCCGGCCCGTAACCTGAAACCGCTTATTGGCTAAGCCCACCTGAACTGACCCCGTTATGCTGCAACTGATGGAGCCTGAAATAAAATCCCCGTAGTCCCATCAGTTCCTGATGTGTACCGGTCTCAATTATCCTCCCGCGGTTAAGGACTATTATGCGGTCTGCGTTACGAACAGTGGATAGACGGTGGGCGACTATCAGCGCAGTCCTGTCCTTCATCATCCTGTCTATGGCCTCCTGGATCTTTATTTCCGTTTGGGAGTCAATATAGGAGGTGGCCTCGTCAAACAGGATGATCTGGGGGTCATATGCTATGGCCCTGGCTATGGAGATCAACTGCCGCTCGCCGCTTGATATTGACCCTCCGGCCTCCGCAAGCACCGTGTCAAGACCATCGGGTAAATTCTCCACAAGAGCCTTACAATTGGAGGAGTAAAGGATTTGTTCTGTTTGGGCCCCTGTGGCGAAGCTGTTCTTTAAAAAAATGTTTTCCCTGATAGATGCAGAAAATAAAAAAGGGTCCTGCATCACAAGGGCCATTTTGGACCTGAACCATGCCGGGTCATAATCTTTAATATCGCAGCCGTTTATCAGGATGCGTCCTGCAACAGGGTCATAAAACCTTTGGATCAGATTGATTAGAGAAGTCTTTCCGGAACCTGTAGGTCCCACCACACCGACAGTCTCACCTGCGCGCAGTGTAAAGGATATATCCTTCAGCACGGTTTCACCAGGGACATAACCGAAAGATACATCTACCAGCGAAAGCGCCTCGATCTTTTCCTTTGCAGCGAACATCGGAATAGATGGTGTCAGAGGCGGCGGCACATCATTAACAGTATCCAGGATTATGAAGATCCTTTCCGCCGATGCCATGGCATTTTGCAGAATGTTGTATTTTTCCGCCAGGTCGCGGATGGGCCTAAAAAACATCCTCATATAAGATATAAAGGCGACAAGGGAGCCCAATGAAACAGCGCCCGCAAGGACACTCTTTCCTCCATAGAGTATTACAAGGGCAATGGCGCACATGCCCAGCAACTCTACAATGGGTAAAAAAACCGCAAGCACGCGAATCTGTCGCATGCCGGCCTCATAGTTTTCATGATTTAAATCACCAAAGGACTCTGCATTATTTCTCTCGCAATTGTAAAGCTGTATGACCTTGATCCCGTTGATGCTTTCAGAAAACCAGGTGTTTATCTCGGCAAGCTTGATCCTCAGTATCCTGAATATGTCGCGCGCCCGCCTGGAAAAGCTGACAGATGCATACAGCACGACCGGAATCACAGCAAAAGAGATAAGTGCGAGCCTCAGGTTAATGCTGGTCAGGACTACAACGATTCCGATAAAAAGGAAAAGGTCTGTAAAAACAAATCCGATCACAGAGGTGAACAGCTCGTACATGTTGTCAATATCGTTTGTCACCCTTGTAACAAGACGGGCCACGGCATTACGGGTGAAGAATGACACCGACAGCCCCTGTATGTGGGTAAAAAGCCTCATCCGCAGGTCGTGCATCATCTTCTGCCCGGCATACTCCATTATCAGGACCTGAAAGAAATTGAGGAAAAAGCCGGCGCCGATCAGGCATAAGAACAAAACTGAGACAGTTGCAATACCCGCCATATCACTCCTCCTGAGTCGGGTCAGGTCATCTTTTGAAAGATTTCTTAGTCCCTCAAAGGGGATTATCGCTGAATTTTCCTCTACTCTGAAAAGGCCCGGATATTTATTGACAATTGCCGCTGCCTCCGGGTCTTTCAAGTCCACGCTGTAATCCCTTGTCTGTCCTTGTACTGCCCCGGCATTATCTACACCATGGAGGGCGGTCTTGGGTACTATATAGCGGTCTATGGCAATCTTTGTAACATAAGGGAGGGAAAGCTCGCATAATGTAATAAGGACGACAAGTAAGATGGAACCAAACAGCAACAGTCTGTATGGCCTGGTGAAAGGGTAAAGCCTTCCAAGCAGCTTCAGGTCATAAGGCCTTCCCAAACGGGTTTCTTCAAAGTATCCGTAATCAGACTCCACCCAAATCCTCCTCTATCTCTTGATGACGATAGGTGATGGCGTAATAGCCCCTGCTTTTCATCAGTTCGTCATGAGTGCCCGATTCAATGATTCGGCCTTTGTCCAGGGTGATGATCTGGTCGGCAAAGCTTACTGCGGAAATACGGTGTGAGACTATGAAAATGGTCTTATCTGCCGCCAGGGACCTTATGGTGTTGATGATAACAGCGCCGGTTTCAAAGTCCACCTGGCTGATAGGGTCATCAAGGATCAATACCGGTCTGTCCGTCAAGAGCGCCCGGGCAAGGGCTATCCGCTGCTTCTGGCCCCCGGACAGGATAATGCCGCGCTCTCCTACAATGGTATCAAAGCCCTCGGGAAAAGACCTGATCGTATCCAGCAGTGCAGACATCTGTGTTGCGTGGATAAGGGTCTCTTCACTTAAGGATCTGGTCCCGAAGGCGATGTTGTCCCTGATGGTCCGCGCGAATAAAAACGGCTCCTGTGGTACGAATGCAATCAGCGACCTGAGGTCTTTGATTGTTATCTGTCTTATGTCCCGGCCATCTATAAGAATACGTCCGCCCCGGACGTCGTATATCCTGGGGACAAGATTTATGAGTGAGGTCTTGCCGCTTCCCGGTGGCCCCACTATACCCAAAACCCGGCCGGAGCCGAGACGGAAGTTGATCCGGGAAAGGACCGGACCGGCCGAGGAATCATATGCAAATGAGACATCATCAAATATGATGCTGTCATTCACTCCCTTTATACTGACAGCCCCGGCTGCCTCAACGATCTCAGGTCGCTTATCCAGTATATGGCTGATGCGGTCCAGCGAGGCCCGACCACGTTGTATCAGGTTTGTAACCCATCCCATGGCCATCATCGGCCAGGTAAGTAACCCCAGGTAGCTGATAAAGGCCACAAAGTCACCGGGTGTAATGGTCAAGGCTATGGTCTGCCTGCCGCCAAAAAAAAGTACTGCGGCAAGGCTTAGGTTTGTAAAAAACATTACCATGGGATAAAAAGAACCTGTGACCTTAACCAGGCTGATGTTGCGGTTGATATAGCCCCTCGAAAGGTCCTCAATTTTCCCCGCCTCTTTGGCTTCGAGGCAGTATGACTTGATCACGCGAATGCCGGAAAACCTCTCTCTGGCCGCCTCCATTATATCTGAAAACGCTGCCTGTACGTCTTGGTAGCGTTTGTGCATCTTCCTGCTGAAAAAACGGGTGCCGAAGACAATAAAAGGCATGGGTATCAGGACAAACAAAGTGAGTCTGATGTTGATGTAGAGCATAAAGCCTATGGCGGCAGAGCCCATCAAAACCGCGTCGTTCAGCGCTACCAGACCCATGCCGGTCGCCATACGTACCTGCTGGATGTCGTTTGTGGCATGGGCCATGATATCTCCGGTCTTTACCCCGTCAAAATACGGCGCTGAAAGGGTTTGTATGTGATCAAACAATGTGTTTCTAAGGCCTTCCTCTACACGCCTTGATGTGCCCAATAGCCACAGGCGCCACAGATAGCGAAAAATCCCCATCAACACGGCAATGCCTGCTATATAAAGGGCATACCTCAACAGTTCGGAACGCCCGATCTCAAAGGCGGTCAGCCCGTCAACAGCGTGTTTGATTATCCTGGGGACGAAGAGCTGGAGAAGATCCACTATGATGAGGGATGCCAGACCCAGGAGTATCTGTACACGCTTTTCAACAAAGTAGGGTTTGATCAAATCAACGGGTTTCATGATAGAGATACACTAAGTTAACGTGAAAATTCAGAATACAGAAGCCACAGGCCCGCATGCTCAGTTGAAGCCGAATATTGAATGTCGAACAAGGAATTTCGAATAATGATATCAATCTGCTACTTGAGAATCAATTCATCCCTATGTCCAAACCCCAATTCGTTGTTAAGAAAGTAGATTTTGGATGGTTCCAGTTTATAATAATTGACGCCCGCCACTTTTCTTGCTATTGCTGCACCAAGCTTTTGAGGTGAAAAAAGAAAATCCACAACATCAGGAAATTTCTTTATATACAGTCTGGAAAGACGTATATTTTCCAGTATCCCCCCAACCATGGTGACAACACCCTCCAGTTGAATGCCTTTAATGCTCTGCCAATCGGAATAATCCTCATTGATCGTTGCAGAGACCATGGGGTTAAGCGAAAAATTCTCTCCATGTCTGCTGGTGGGGCTGCTGAAAAAATAAAGATCAAACCCGATATTTATGAAGAATACAGTGGCGGCGTGCGGTTTTCCATCCCTTTCTGTCGCCAAAGACATCGTGTTGTGGGTTTCAATGTAATGCATGATATAATTTTCAAGCCGTTTATTTTCCATAGGTTAAAGACCTTTACGTTAAGCTCTTATTATCTTTATTGTTACCAAAATGATGCATTTTTGCATGTTCCATATCTAACGCCCTAATTGCAAGCACTTTCTTTATGTTATTGCATGCAGCAATAGAGAATATTTCAAAAGCCCTCTGAAAATCCTTTTAATAAAAGGGCTTTTTTGCAACAAGTGCAGTGGCAACAAGAGACATTACATGCTGACCTTTTTGGTTTTTGAGAGTGAGCCGGTTACGGACTATCCCGCGATCAGACTTGGAGGTTGATGGCCTGACTTCCAGACATTCCCGAAAGATGCTCAAAGTGTCTCCAGGACGAGCCGGTTCAAGAAAACGGACCTCATCCCACCCCAGCCCGGCCAGGACCGCGACCTTTGGTTGAAAAATTCCCAATAGGCGCACTGTAATAGCCAGCAGATGAGGCCCTGCTGCAATAAGGCCTGAAAAGACGGACTTTTTGGCATCTATAGGGTCAATATGGAAGGGCTGGGGGTCCCATTTCAGGGCAAACTCAATGATCTCTTCCTGATTGAGGTGGTATTCCCCCACCTTTTCGACTTCGCCTGGAAAAAAGTCATCAAAATACTTCACTCATATCTCCTCAAAATCGCGGGCAAAATAAAATGACCTGTTTCGATAATAAGAAACGACGGCTTCTTCTTTTATCAGATGTCTATGCCGGGATGCAAGCCAAGATGCGCCCGCAGACACAATGGATGTGCCTAAGTCTTCTTCATTATTTGAAAAGACCTTGACATATTGTCTTAGTGGTATAAATTCAACCCTTGAACGTTTACAAAAGAAGAGAGGTGAATGATGCAATTAAAAGAACACGAATACGTGCGCCAGACCCTGGAGAGATACACAGGCTGCTGTCTGGAAGACTTCGGCGATTATATCCTGATCACCAATTTCAAAAAATACATTGAGCGGTTCCGCGACAAAATGAAGGGGCAATACTATGAGGGGAATTTTCGTCTTGTAAACGTCAAGGAATTAAACTGCACCATGATAGATTTCGGTATCGGCTCTCCTCAGGCGGCCCTGATAATAAATTGCCTGGCATACCTTGATACACTCAAAACAGTAATAATGCTGGGCATGTGCGGCGGGATTGACGATGTACTGGAGGAAGGCGATTTTATCGTTCCATCGGCTGCCATCCGCGGAGAGGGAACCAGCAGGCACTATCTTCCCCCTGAATTCCCCGCCATACCCACCTCCTCGGTCAATCTTTACTGCATTGGGGCTGTCCGCCAGATGGGGTTGAGCCCCCGTTGCGGCATCGTCTACACCACAGACAGGCGGCTATGGGAATTTGACGACGAATTTGAGGACTATCTTCGCAACCAGCGAATCCTGGCAATTGACATGGAGCTTGCGACCCTTTTTTCAGTGGCCTATCGTTTTGAGGTCCCGATCGGCTCCATCATGCTGGTCTCTGACATGCCGCTGCAGAGGAGGGGAATAAAAGACAAGAAAAAGCAGGAAGAAATATACACCAATTACATGGAAAAACACCTGGACATCGCCGTTGATGCCGTTAAAAATATAAACTCAAACTGGAGTGCGGTTGAACGGCAACTGACCAGTGAATGGTGATGGTTGAATTGGAAGAATCCTAAGGAAAGACATATGAGAACCCTTGTCGTTGATGACGAGATCGTTAGCAAAAAAAAGATGCAAAAGATCATGGAAACCTTTGGCGAATGCGAGACTGCTGAAACCGGAATGGGCGCTTTAGCAGCGTATAAGGACTCTCTGGAAAAAGGAAATCCATTTGATCTGATAACCCTTGATATCATAATACCTGACACGGACGGATTGAGGACACTTAAAAAAATCAGGGCCTTGGAAAAAGAAATGCAAAAGACCGGATCAGAGTTGAGGCAGGTAAAAATAATGATGGTGACCTCTCATTCCGAGAGGAGTCTTGTCATGCGCTGTATAAACGCGGGATGCAATAATTACATTGTAAAGCCCTTTGCCAAAGAAGACATAATGAGAAAGCTTGAAGAAATGGCTTTTAAAATCTGAATTCTCCGGCTTGTTCTGTTTTGGTGATTCAACCATAGACACCAAAAAGTGTTAGATGTTACATTTCTGTCGTGTTACAATGGTGTCAATGTTACGACTTTCTCTGTGACCAAGTATAAATGGCCCCGTCCTGTCTTAACGCAATACATTGAATTTAAACACTAAACCACCCTCGACTATAAGTCGAGGGGTTTTATGAGGGGTCGATTTCAAATCGACTATCATCAGGAATCGGCTCCCCTTCTTGCTTTTGAA
>LT984854.1:2627646-2631610 GCA_900258555.1 uncultured Desulfobacterium sp.
ATGGGCACCCAGTTGATAACGTCGCATAGCGACATGTATTAACTTTTCTTCGCCTAAAGGCGAGGGATTTCAACCATCCCTGAAAGGGACATTAATAAGCTAGCCTCCAGCTAATCCAGCCATGGCGGGACTAACAGCTTTTTTTGAACTATGGAACTTGTAAACCAGCATACAAAAGAGATCATGGAAGGCTGTAAGGAGCGGGCCAAGAAGGCCGGGCTCATTTTTGGAGACGAGACCCTGGAGTATATTGTGACAAACAGGGATCTTTTGGAGCTTTCGCCTAAAATGATGATCCCCACTCTGTATGACTACTGGGTACATGATGTAGAGGTACTAAAGGAAAAGGGAAAATATGAGCTCTACCCTTCAAACCCCTATGAGACTGTTATCAATACCAGGCCCGCGATTTCTTTTTACAATGACAATAATCCGGACTGGTTGAATGTGATGATCTTCTACCATGTTATTGCGCACATAGATTTTTTTCAGAATAATCTCTATTTCCGAAATACATGGGATGATGATTTCACGGGCCAGGCCCTTTCTGACAAGAGGACTATAGCGGCCTTGCGGTCTGAAAAGGGCAGGTGGGTGGATTATGTTATTGAATTCAGCCGCGGGATTGATAATCTCGTGGGATACTATGACACCCTGTCGCAGTTTAATCGCGCCTCTTCCATGCTGTCAACAAGGCTTGACTATTACTTTGACGTCTTCCTCCAGTCGGTCAAAAAGGTGACCATTAACGAATTTATCAAGGAGGTGGAACGCTATAATCATTCCAATAGGGACCACGGAAAAATGGGTGAGCAGTCTTTTTTTCTGGAGGTTGCAAAAAAATATCCTGAATTTGATGCACTATACAAAAAGAGCATTGAGAATAGTGGTGAGTCCAGGCTTGATATTATCCAATTTTTGATGGAGTATTCCGACTTTTTAAACAAGGAGGCGAACAAATGGATGAAGTCGGTCCTGCAGGTGGTCCGCAAGACATCCCTGTTTTTCCAGCCTCAAATCAGAACAAAGATCATGAATGAGGGGTGGGCTAGCTACTGGCATGAGATGCTGTTTCTAAATGATGATCGGATAAGCGGTCATGAGGTGGAATTTGCCAGGGTCAATTCAGGGGTTACAGCCATGCCCCGGGTGGGTCTGAATCCGTATGCACTGGGGATGCGCTTGTTCTACTATCTGGAAGATATGGCGGACAAGGGCAGGTATTCCATTGAATTCCAGAGGCTGGCTGATGCGGAAGGCAGAAAGAATTTTGATAAAAAGACCGGGCAGGGAAGGGATTTTATTTTCCGGCTAAGAGAAAACTTCTGTGATTTCACATTTATCAACACATTCATTGACCAGGATTTTGTGAATCGCCACAATCTTTTTGTAGCAGGAAAGAGATTAAATGAGTCAAAGATGACCTGGGAATATTACGTAAAGAGCAAAGACGCCCATGGCTACAGGCAGATGCTCCTGGATAGCCTCTATCATCCACCCCACATTGAAATTGATCAGAAAAAAGGCGAGAACGGCCTTCTTTATATGAGACATCATTTTGAAGGAAAACCGCTGGTGGAAGAGTTCATAAACAACACCATGATGGGGATAGAGTATCTCTGGGGGGGGCCTGTGCAGCTTGAAACCAGTCAGGTAGAGTCCATTTCCCCTCCTCCGAAAAATGGCCTGAGTGCCGGAATGCCCTCCCAGCAGGAAAAACAAAAAGAGCTTGAGATTAAATGGCGCAGGGTCTTGTATACAATGAAAGACCGAAGGCTTTCAAAGAAAAATATTTGAGGCGGCATGGGATATCTTACAAACGATAACATACACAGGGCCATGAAGCATATCACCCGATCAATTGGTGAGCAGAATGATCAGGGAGGACCCATACCCTTTCAGGAATTTCTCAATTTATTGGCCACCTCTCCTTACAGGGTGATACGCAATGTCTTTCAGGTGTTTCACGACATGATTAAACACTACCTGGGAGAGGGGGTTGACGAATATCCCGATGACCCTGAGTCCATAGGCTTTGTATATTACGACTGCAACCGCCTGTTTGTAGATGGCTCGGATCACCCCTTTTTTGCGGACAGGCCTTTTGCCAACAGGCTTGTAAACCTTGTTGAGGCCTTAAGGCGTGGGGCGCAGCAAAATAAGATCTATATCTTTGAAGGTCCTCACGGTTGCGGCAAGAGCACCTTCTTGAACAATCTTGTGATGAAGTTCGAGGAATATGCCAACACAGCTGAGGGACAGCGTTTTGAAATAGTCTGGAGACTCAACTTCAAGACCCTCGGCAGTCATCAGGACGCAGCTACAATAGGTGTGTTTGAAAGGTTGATTGAAATGGAAGAGGACAAGGCCCTGGAATTTGATGGGCATGCCGGCGTCCACAGCCCTGTGACAGTTACGGATGATTTTATCGAGGTGCCGTGCCCCAGTCATGATAATCCCATAATGCTCATCCCCAAACAATACCGCAGGGAATTCTTTGACGATCTGCTGGAAAACGATGAATTCAAGTGGCGGCTTTTTACTGAAAAGGCATATGAGTGGGTGTTCAGGGATAACCCCTGCACCATTTGCAGCTCGCTTTACAGTGCCCTCATTTCAAGGGTTAAGCACCCCATGGACATATTTGATATGGTATTTGCAAGGCCTTATAAATATAACAGGCGCCTCGGGGAGGGGATCAGTGTATTTAATCCGGGAGACAAACCGACAAAAGAAATTACCCGCACAAATCCCATGCTTCAGAGCCGGATAAGCCGGCTGTTCCGGGACAGCGACCAGGTCAAGTACTACTATTCAAGGTATGCCAGTACAAACAACGGGATTTACGCCCTTATGGACATCAAGACACATAACAGGGATCGTCTCATTGAGCTGCATAATATTGTAAGTGAAGGTCTGCACAAGGTCGGGGATATCGAGGAAAACGTCAACTCACTTTTCATTGCGCTGATGAATCCTGAGGACAAGGAACATATCAAAGACCTCCAGTCATTTGCCGACCGCATTGAGTATATTCAGATCCCATACGTCCTGGATGTAAACACTGAGGTAGAAATCTACAGAAATATATTCGGAAAGCGCATTGACGCAAGCTTCCTTCCCAGGGTTTTGAGAAGTTTTGCAAGGGTCATTATCTCCTCCAGGCTGAACCTCAAATCAGAGGCAATGCTTGAGTGGATAGGAGAACCTGAAAAATACAAGCTCTACTGCGACGAAAATTTGCTGCTCTTAAAAATGGCGATCTATTCAGGGGTGATTCCCAGTTGGCTTACTGAGGAGGACAGAAAGAAATTTACAGCAAAACGCAGGCGGAGGATCATCGCCGAATCTGAAAAAGAGGGTATGCAGGGGTTTTCAGGCAGGGATTCCATAAAAATTTTCAATGAATTTTATTCTGCTTACGCAAAAGACAAGCTGATAAACATGTCATTCTTATATAACTTCTTCACCAAGGTCAGTAAAGATCTGAGCCAGTCTATTCCCAATGGTTTTTTGGACTCGCTGGTCCACATGTATAACTACACGGTCCTGCAGGAGGTCAAGGAATCCCTTTACTATTATAACGAACAGCAGATCTCAAGAGACATTCAAAACTACCTGTTTGCAATAAACTTTGAGATGGGCTCCACTGAAAAATGCAATTTTACCGGAGAAAAGCTGGAGATCACGGAGGCCTTTTTTGACGGCATAGAAAATCGTCTCTTGGGCGAACGAGTACCGCGGGAAAGAAAACTGGCCTTCAGGATGGATACCCAAAAGGAATACGCCTCGGTAACGCTTCCGCAGGAGATCCTGCTCCAGGCAAAGACCATTGATAAGACCGCACTCTATGAGACCATGTTTGATCGTTGTAACTATTCAGCGTTATTTCAAAAGTGCCTAAAAACTACGTAAGGAAATCTGGTAATTTGCCGTTAAACAAGAGATCCAAAGCATGGCTTGC
>LT984855.1:0-23813 GCA_900258555.1 uncultured Desulfobacterium sp.
ACTCTCAGTTTAGGAGATTTATTAATTTTTCTCGACACTAATCACTGGCAAAGCCATTATTCATACCACTGGCATGCCAGTGGCTTATGCCTTCGAGTTAGCTTTTAGCTATTAGGCAAGAAATATCGAAATATTGACAACTTCAATGGATGCACCCAATGGGTGTAGATATAATTTTTTGCAATATTTTGAATTCGTTAAGCTAAATGCTAACTGCTGACAGCTTATTTTAGTTTGAAAAATCTCTGTTAAAGGCTATACTGAGAATCTAATTCATTGAAAAATTACCCGGAAGGCATTTTGTATATCATGAAGGCAATGATCCTTGCAGCAGGCCTTGGGACCAGGCTCAGGCCGCTGACATCACATACGCCGAAGCCGTTGGTTCCTGTCGGAAACAGACCTGTTATTGACCTGACCCTAGAACACCTCAAAAGACATGGCGTATATGATGTTATTGTCAATGCCCATCATTGTCATCAAGAGCTCTCAGAGTATCTGGACGGGGGAAGACCTTTTGGAATGGATATCGAGGTCAGGGTGGAGCCGGATATTCTGGGGACAGGCGGCGGCATGAAAAACACGGAAGATTTCTGGGATCATCACCCCTTTTTTGTAGTCAACGGCGATATCATTACGGATATCAATTTGACTGAGGCCTTATCCTGCCATTTGCAAAGCAAGAACCTTGTAACCCTTATACTTCATGACTACCATGAATTTAATCAGATTGAGATTGACGATAGTCGTAACATCGTTGACATTGGCGACAGGGCATGTTCTGGCAGGCTCGCCTTCAGCGGCATACATATTATCGAGCCTGAGCTGTTGGACTGCATACCAGAGGGTGTATTCTACAATATCATTGATTGTTACAAACAGTTAATTAAATCGGGCAGGCCTGTCAGGGCGTATGTATCGGAAGGTCATTACTGGAGGGATATCGGCTCCATCAAGAGCTATCTCGACGCCAATAAAGAGGCATTAAGACAAAATCCGTTCCTTTTTGGTCCGGATTTACGTATGCACGGCTCCGTTAGGTTGATAGATTGGGCGGTCATCGGCGAAGGGGCCTGTCTTGAAGAAGACTCTGAGGTCAGAGGATCTGTCCTTTGGAAAGGCGTAACAGTAAAGAAAGGAATAAGGATTATTGACAGCGTGGTCACATCCCACAGGCAGGTGGAAAAAGACCTGATAGGGGAAACCTACTGAAAATTAGCCAAGGTGTCAGCCCATCCCACTGCATCCAGATATAGCTCGGGGATTTTTTCATCCTCAATGCCGACGTTTTTGGCCTTTTGCTGCATCCCCTCCCAGTCACCGCTCTCATAAGATCTGGCAAGATTAATAAAGTCTGACAGTTTTCCGTCTTTTCCCAGCAGCGCAGACTTGATATTTTCCGAAAGGGGCAGGTTTCCCATCAGGTGTTCCATGCTGTCGTCCATGATCGCGTCAATGCAGGAAAAAAGCCCCAGGGTGAACAGCTCGGACGCATCCACCTTATTGGCGCTGTTTTTTCCAATGAGTTCACACAGCCTGGCCTTTATGACTGAGGCTCGTATCAGTTCGTCTGGCTTGTCGTCGGCCAGTTTTGCCAGGCCCATCAGTGATATGAAGCGTCTGACCTCCCTCTCTCCCAGCATCGCAATAGCACGCTTGATGGAGGAAATCTCCTGAAGCCTCCTGAAATAAGCAGAATTAATGTAGCGCAGCAGCTTATAGGATATGGAAACATCCTGGGATATCAGCTTTTCCAACTTATCAAAGCTGAAATCCGGCTTGTTTGCCTCGGCGACGATCTGCATAAGGGTAAGTTTGGATGGCGAAACATCCTTCCCCTTCATGATCTCGGGCCTGCTGAAAAAATAGCCCTGGAAGTATTCAAAACCCATGTCCACCGCCTGCCTGAATTCTTCATAGGTCTCCACCTTTTCCGCCAGGAATATCACACCGTATTTAGACAACTGATTCACCATTTCCCTTATTTCATCAATGGGGGTCGCCATAAAATCTATCTTTATGATCTTTGCCAGCTCTATCAAGGGCTCCATGCCTGACTTATAGAAAAAGTCATCCAGGGCAAGATCGAATCCGCCATCTTTAATCCTCTTACAGGCGGCAATGACATCCTCGGCCGGTTCCACATCTTCGAGTACCTCAACAACGATCTTCTTGTTGGGAAAAATCATGGGCACCTTTTTGACAAGAAGCTCCTGCGTGAAGTTTATCAGTGCCTTCTTACCACCGATTATCTGCTCCATGCCGATAGAGAAAAAACTGTTGGACAGGACGCTGGATGTTGCAGTATCACCATCAATATCCGGAAAGGCGTTGGTCATTCCGCCCCTGAAAAGGAGTTCATACCCATAGGTGGTTCTATTCTTGCCAAGAATTGGTTGTCTCGCGACATAAACTTCCATATTTTTCTCCTAATCGTGGCTTGAACATTTTATCTATTGAAGACACTTGGTCTTAACAGTATGTTGTACATGACATTAAATAAAAATCTGGTCTTATTATGATGCCGCCAAATCTAAAAAATTACATCCTGGAATTCTTAAAGACCAGAGGCCTGACCTCAGATCAGCTTAGCATGGAACCTATCCCCCAGGATGGCTCCAAACGGGTCTTTTGGCGTTTTACGCCCGCCTCATCAGATACCTCCTACATTGCAATGACGAATCCCCCTGCTGATGATTTCACAATACGGGAGAACCACGCCTATGTGATGATTGGAAGACACCTCCATTCAAAACACCTGCCGGTCCCGGAGATATACTGTTTTGACCGTTCACGCGGCTGGGTCATTATGGAAGACCTTGGCAGGACCAGCCTTCAGGATCATTTTTCCTCGACTGCCAGGTCTGTCATCATCTATGAGAAGGTGATCGAAATTCTTCTCCGGCTTCAGGTGGAAGGGGCAAAGGGCTTTGACATCTCATGGTGCTGCCAGACCCAGAGATACGACCGCTCTTTGATGCGCCAATACGAGTCCAATTATTTCAGAGATGCCTTCCTTATCGGCTATCTTGGACTTAAGAGACAATGGCATGATCTCGAAGCCCCTTTTGATCATCTGGCCGAGATGGCTTCCATGCCGGAGAGTCGTTTTTTTCTACATCGCGACTTTCAGTCAAGGAATATTATGATCTCCAACGACAAAATCGGCATAGTAGACTGGCAGGGTGCAAGGCTTGGACCATTGGCTTATGACCTGGCCTCCCTGCTCATTGACCCATATACCGGGCTTTCCGCTCAACAAAAGGACCATCTCTTAAATTTCTACCTGCTCCTCATAAAGAATTATAATGCCTCGTGGGTTGAACCCACAAAAAAATCGTTCGCCTACCTTGCGATACAAAGAAATCTCCAGATACTTGGTGCCTTTTCCTTTCTGACTAAGGTTCGCAAAAAGCCGCATTTTGAGATCCATATACCCGCTGCGCTAAAGACCCTGAAAGAACTGCTGAACATGGTTGCCAACCCGGCGCTTCGTCCTCTAACGGACGTAGTTAACCAATTGGGCGAATTACCATTTAACATACATTAAGTGTCGGCAAGACTCTGACAACGAATAAATTCGGTCTCTCCTTATCCACCTTTCCCAATATTCTTGCGGGGAAGATGGGAACTTATTAAAAACTTTGAAACAAATATTTATCAAGATTCGTGCCAAAAAATAATATAATGGTATTAATTTTCAATTTATAATTATATCAAAAAGTTATTAAATTTCTGCCGCATGAAACCGATGTTAATAAAGCTATTGGACAGCGTAACAATTATAAATATGTCACATTACACATACTTCCATATGACACCTCTTCAGGCCGGTTTCAGGTAACAGAGCATATTTCAATCTGTTTGTGGTTACAAAACAGAATCAATCCTTGCAGGTGCGGGCTTTATGGGCCTGAGGATCATGGCGGTCCGTGATGGGAGATAAAGGCTGAGTCTGTGTGTCTTGTGCCGTTTCGATCTATCGTGAATGGTAAAGTGATACTGGTCTTTGGTAAGTCTTGCATGCCCGCCGTATTCATGGGAGTCTGTATCCATAATCATCTGATATTTTCCGGCAGGGACCCGGATGCAATAATCTGTATATGACCGAACCGGATGAAAATTGAACACAAAAATAAGGCCTGCCCGTTCAAAGGCAATGACCTTGTCATCTGAATGCTCGTGCAGCAAATTGGGCCACTGGACGCTGAGCACCTCATAACGTCTTGCCAGATTGATCATGTCCCGGTCAAAACGGGCCAGAAAGGAATACTTGAGTCCAGGGTCATCTACAAGCCGCCACTGGCGTCTGGAGTACTTGTAAGACCATCCATTGCCACTTCGTGGAAAATCAATCCACTCTGGGTGTCCGAATTCATTTCCCATGAAATTGAGATAGCCGCTGCCTGAGGTGGCAAGCGTGATAAGACGGATAAGCTTGTGCAGGGCCATACCTCGATCCACCCTCAGATTCTTATCTTCCACACGCATGTGATAATACATGTCAGCATCCATCAGCCAGAATATGACCGTCTTATCACCAACAAGGGCCTGGTCATGAGACTCTGCATATCCGATGGTCTTCTCATCAGCCCTCCTGTTGGTCAATTCATGCCACAAATGACTTATAGGCCAGTTCTCGTCCTTTATCTCTTTTAGCAGTTTTATCCAGAGGTCGGGGACGCCCATCGCCATGCGGTAGTCAAATCCGATGCCGCCTTTTGATCTTGGGGCGGCAAGCCCCGGCATGCCGCTGATATCCTCGGCAATGGTTATCGCATAGGGATTGACCTGGTGTATCAGTTTGTTGGCAAGGTCCAGATAGGTGAGGGCGTCTTCATCCACGTTTTCCTTGAAGTAGCAGTCATATGAGGTAAAGGCCTTTCCCAGACCGTGATCCAGATAGAGCATGCTTGTGACACCATCAAAGCGAAAGCCGTCAAAATGATATTCGTCCAGCCAGAAACGGCAGTTTGAAAGGAGAAAATGGAGGACCTGGTGTTTACCATAGTCAAAGCACATGGAATCCCAGGCGGTGTGTCTTCCACGGGGCCCGTCATGGAAGTAAATATAGGGGGTGCCGTCAAAAAGGCCTAGGCCCTCTACCTGATTGGCCACCGCGTGCGAATGCACAAGATCCATGATCACAGCGAGCCCTTGTTCATGGGCCGAGTCAATCAGTTCTTTCAGCTCTTCAGGGGTCCCGAAACGCGATGAGGCGGCAAAAAAGCTGGAGACATGATATCCAAAAGACCCATAATAGGGATGCTCCGGTATGGCCATTAACTGGATAGTGTTATAGCCTGATCTGACAATTCGCGGAAGGACATTTGCAGTGAACTCCTGAAAGGAGCCGACCTTTTCTTCCTCCTGGGCCATGCCTACATGGGTCTCGTAGACAAACAGCGCACCCGGTACGGGCCTGAAATTAGGCCGCTTCCAGACATAAGGACTTTGGGGCAGCCAGACCTGGGCGTTAAATATCATGGTGACGGGGTCCTGAACAACTCGTCTTGCATAAGCAGGTATTCGGTCCCCTGCCCCGCCCTTCCAGTGTATCCTGAGCCTGTAAAGATCTCCGTGGTCTAAGGTCGCTCTTGGAAGGCAAACTTCCCACACACCCTCTGAGTTGATCCTCTTCAGGGCATAAGACTTTTTCTCCTTCCAACCGGTTATATCCCCGATCATGAAGATCGCCGTGGCATTGGGCGCCCATTCACGAAAGACCCACTCGCCCTCTCGCAGATGCAGGCCGAAGTATTCATGTCCTGAGGCAAAATCGGCAAGACTTACCTTACCCTGGGTAAGCTTCCTTTCCTTTTCAGAGATACGCCCGGCACGTCGCCTTATGACCCCCTCGTATGGTCTGAGATAGGGATCACCCTTTAAAAGCCTTTCAACAGGATCTTGTCGTTTCATCTGGATATAATCTATACAAAATGACAGCGGAGCACTATAAGCCGTTATTGGTGACCCGGACTGATATCCATTACATCAGATCTACACTACAACCACTGAATTTGTTGTGTCTCCGAATGGAGTAGACACGTATTTATCAGCGTCAGGGTCATTGTCCCATTCCTCATTATTCTTAAGGTATCTGAATTGATATTCATTGTGCCTTTTCAAATCAACAGTGGCCGTGTAGTCCCCGTTTTTCAATTTCTTCATCGGAGTCGCCAGGCCGTCCCAGTTATTGAATTCACCGACGATATGAACTTTTTCGGCGGATTGGGCCTCTTCTTTGGTCAATTTGAAGGTGACCTTGCACATCGGCTTGTTTTTGATGTACTTCTTGATGATACTCATGACGCCCTCCTTGTTTTGATATGTTAATTTTGAGGTAGCCGGCCACAAGACAGCCTCTTCTACTGTCTCCTGACTCCCGGCTCCTAAGCAGTTACGTTTTTATTTTTTTCCACACACGCAACAGTTCACTCAGGCCCCAGGCCTGTGCATCACAACCCCGTTGATTGTGGGGATAATCGCCGTCAAGTATCTCTGGAACATGCCCTGTGCAGCCATAGTTAATATGCCTGATGCTGCTTGCAAGCCACGAAAGGGCTGCATCTTTGCCGCTGTCACCATATGCAATCACCCATGCTTCACAAAAAGATGGAAACACCCAGGTCCAGGCAGTGCCATTATGATAGGCAGGCTTTCGCCTTGTATCCTCATCTCCTTCATAGGTCCCGTAATAGGGAAGCCGGGGATCGTTAATGGTCTTGCCCTGTAATGTAATTTTAAGCAGGTGCTTTACCTCCCGGTCTGCAAGGGTTCGTATTGCACCCGGGACAAGCAGTTCTTCACATGCAGCAACGATCTTCCGGCAGATCCCCTTATCATTCACAGCGCCAAGGGTCACTGCAAATAACTGATTAGGCCTGAGTGCATCATCCGGTTTGGCCCTTCTTGCCGGTGTTGCACTCCCTGCATGCAGACAATCAGAAAAAAATCCTTCTTTTTCAAGCAAAAACAACTCTGTTATGGACTTGCGGACTAATAGGGCGGTTTCCTTCCATTGTCCGTTGTTTTTAGATATATCAATCTCGGCCAGAAATGACAAGGCCTTGTGCCATAGTGCCTGGATCTCAATGGGATAGCCCTCGCGCGGTGTGCATGCAGGATAGTTAGTGTCCATCCAGGTAAAGTGCGATGGACTGAATATCAGACCGGATTCAGGGTCCATTTTTATCCCATTGGGTGTCCCGGTCATAATTGAGCGGCCCATATTTATCAGCACGTCCCGAAGGGACCGGCCCGCGCAGTCCATATCAAGGACAGAGAGATCTTGCTCAAAATCTGTTATATCCGAACATGCGGTAAAAAACCAGAGCGGCGCATCAGAGGTGTCCCTGTTGCCGGCATTGTCTCCCCGGATCATGTTCGGGATGGTTCCATTTTGTTCAAACTGCCCGAATTGTCGTAGAATCGCCCTTGCATCTTCTGTCTTTCCTGCGGCTATCAGGCCCCTTACAAAGATGAGGGTATCTCTGCCCCAGTCAAGAAACCAAGGATATCCTGCAATGACGGTCTTTGAGTTATCACGTCGGACTACATATGAGGAAAGGGCTTGCGTAAGGGCGTCTTCAAATCCGCAGTCCGCGTCAGTCTCGCCCTTGGTCTCTGTAACCAGCCTGTGCAGAGGCCTCCAGTCGGCAGCAGTCTCATCATTTGATTTTACAGCCTGGGCGGTCAGGGTGACTGTTTCACCGCCATAGAGCATTGTCCGAAAATAGCCCGGGCTGAAAAGGTCCGAATCCGCATCCATTCCCCTTTCAGCCTCAAGCTGGCGGTGGACCATGTAATACCATTCCTGCTCGGCAAAAAATGCCCCCTTTGAGATGTTAACTCTTAAAATACGGCCTGAGGCGGGCGAAAAGACAAGGCCGTTTGAAAGGGCCGTGACCGCATGAGGCCATGACCTCTCAGGCCCTGAATAGGCCTTGGTGGTTTCATGGAAGTTTCTGTCCTCTATATCAGGCCTGATTATCAGCGCCACTTGTTTAGAATCGGAAAGACCGCCTGCCGCATCTTGCGACAAGTGACGATGAAACGATATCCTTATTGCATTTTTCCGCTCGGCCATCTCAACAGCGATTGTCAGATACACCTGCTGACCTTGGCCTGTCGGGATATTGTATCTCCAGTAGCCGCAGAAATCTTCATCGTAGTAAAATGATTCAATACAATCATTGTTGATCTCAGTTGAATAGCCCTGATATACAACCCATATCCTGCACCGTGTAAGCATTATCCAGCGATCAACAGGAAAATCGGGGCTCAGGTTTGCTGCAAGGAGTGCATCATACTTGCTTAAAAGCCTCCCCCATATTACATTTGCACGGAGCATCCCCCCCATGCCGTTTGTGCCCAATAGTAAAAGGGGATTGCGCAGCAGCTCGAATCTTTGAAATGCCCTCTTAACTGTCAGGCCTTCCGGCCTTGGCAGGAACAAGAGTTGTGATATCCTGTGTTGACAAGGCGCTTGCCCGTATACGGATAAATCAAGATCGAGACTGCGGCCGCATGAAGCAACAGGCAGCGGTGAAAACAGGGCGAAAAATGACCCATCGTCGGATTGAAGGCTGTTTTCACAGGCAAGGGTCACCTTTTCCTCTCCGATATTTTCCACTACCCTTGCACGAAATGAGGATTGAGCGCGCACCAGCAGGAAATGATCCGGCGGGATCATTACTTCGCGCTTGAGGTCACGCGGCCACCACCATGTCACAACCCGCGGCTCTTCACTGTATATGTTAATGCTGCGGCAATACTCCACAGGGTCTTTGCGCAGCGCACCAGCAGCACTTACCGGATCAAAATCTCCAAGGTCCTCAGTGCCATGATAAAATCTGTGCACATCCATGGCCTTTGCGCGTAGCAACTGTTCCTTTATCATGTCAGGCACATAAAATTGATTGTCTGATATACTTTTTATGAGTCTGATGTCATCCCTGTCACTGGTAAGGCACAGGACCTGACCAGGGTCAAGATTGCGTGATGTAGCGTCACCGGACCTTGTGACATGGATCTCTTTTTCAGATATCAGGTCTATCAATACCTCTCCATCCATTTCCGCCTTCCTGGTATCCCATGCAGCAATGGCATTATTTTTATGATCCAGGTTTACTACAATAAGAAGTCTTTTTCCGCTGGGCCTGTGATGACGCAACAGTGCAACAAAGTTTCCACCGCCCTTTTGGATCATTATAAGATCAACAGAATCATGGAATGCGGGGTGTATCTTAAGTAAGGTATTTAAACGGCGTATATGTTCGACCTGATTTTCTTCAGTTCCCCAGTTGAGGGGATTTGCATCGTGCACATCTATCTTTTCCGTTGCAAACCATTCTACACCGTTTGCAAAGCCGAATCCTCCGTGCTGGGAAAAAAGGGCGCAAAGGGCAGTGCGCATCTTTGCATATGTTTCAGAAACCTTTGCAAGACGTGGATTGTCGTGTGTCTCGGCAAAGTGGATCATCACGCCGTCTGTGCGGCCTATTTCAATCGGCTCAGGCAGGTAGCGTTCAATTTGTCCGCGATCATAGTTTTGAAATAGTTCTGAATAGGCCCAGTTAAGGTTTGCATTATTGAGTATATCGCGGCTGACTGATATATTGCCGCCCAGCCCCTCCAGCAGAAATATGGTATCAGGAAACTGCTTTCTCACCTTGGCCGTGATATATCTCCAGGCAGGCATTGGGATCATGTACCCGGCGTCACATCTGAAACCGTCAACACCCCTTCTGGTCCACAAAAGGAACATCTCGGCCATATAACGCCAAAGGTCCTTATGGGAATAATCGAGTTTTGTCAGATCCTCCCACGTGACACCCCATGCCCCTGGGGCCTGAATCTTTCCATCCTTGTCGCGGACAAGCCATTGCGGATGTGTGTTGTGGAGTCTGGCCGCCCAACCTGTGTGGTTAATCGCAATATCAATAATAACCTTTGCATTGCGGCTGTGGACCGCATCAACAAGCTCGGCGAATTGCTCCGTAGGGGTAGCCCTTGGATCAAATTCCGCAAGGGCCGGGTTTACCGTTGTGAAGCTCAAGGCCGCATAGGGACTGCCGAATCTCCCCATCCTGGCATAGGTGGTCGGCGTGGGGTGGATGGGGAGTAACTGAATAACTCTGCAACCCAGTGTCCCGATGATAAAATCAAGCTCTTTTATCAGATCTCTGAATGTCCCGGAAGGCGGTATTACTGAATAACCGTCGTTATCAAGATCTTGTATGACGTTACCGGCCTGCCGGCCCAATTCCTTTCTCTTTGCCTTATTGGGCCCGAACTGCCGCACAAATGCATTGTAGATAATGTTAGCACAACATGTATCGGCAGGCTCAACGTTTATTAAGGTGTTATCTCCAGGCGGCCACACAGGTTCCGTTGCACCCTCAGGGAGAAAATAGCATTTCGCATCAAAGTGGCCTACCTCACCCAGGCCCACAGTAACAGAGAACGTGCCGTCAGAGACCTTTTTTAATGGAATGTCATACCAGTCCCTGTGAAGTCTGGTTTCATCATGGGCTACTTCACCTATTATCTCATCCTTTCTTGTGTCAGAGTGACCGATGTTTGTTCTCAGCCACGCACCGCCCTTTTTCCCATGGGGTGTTGACAATATAAAGGTCTGTGTATCGCCGCGAAAGGCGAGGATGTGTTGACCGGGGGCCGGTTGCTGAACAATCTTTTCTGAAATGGTCATAGGGTCTTATCTGCCTATTTTGTATCTTCTCAAAAAGCCCGGGTAGCCCCGGGCTGAGTGGGGACGATTTTCATGTTTGCATCACCAATACCATAAGTTAACAATTGCACCCACCCGTGATTTCAATAGACTTACAGGCGGAAAAGACTTTGTATGAGCGGCAGGCAAACCTATTGATTCATCGCATGAAAAGTTGCGTATAAAGCCGCCGTGTGTTCGGAGCGGCACATAAATATGAAAACATGAAAATCGTCCCCACTCAGCCCGCGGCTATCCGGACTTTTGAGAATTTACCCTATTTCCCTATCCATGCAGCGCCGAATACGCCGGCGGAATCACCTAGACTGTTCTTCAGTATGGGAGTCCTAATCTGTCTGTGAAATGCGTATTGCCTTACTTTATCAATGCCGAATGTATACAGCTCGTTAATATTGGAAAGCCCTCCTCCCAGGACTACTGCATCAGGGTCAAGAATGGATATCAATCCACCCAGGGATCTGCCGAAATCATCCATAAACATTAAAAAGGTCTCCCGGCATTCAGGATCGCCGTTACGAAAATTCTGAACGATCTCGTGCATCTTAAGCCTTCTTCCGTATAACTTGAAAAAGGCGGATTCAACGCCAGAACCGCTGATCTTTGTCTCTATACACCCCTTGTTTCCGCAGTAGCACGGTGCCCCATTTGGGTCTACTGAAAAATGGCCCCATTCGCCTGCTATTCCGTGGCCTCCCCGCCACACATTGCCGTTGATGCAGATACCGCCGCCGCACCCTGTACCCATGATAACGCCGAAGACCAGGCCGTAACCCTTTGCTGCGCCATGTCTGCATTCAGCCAAGGTGAAGCAGTTGGCGTCATTTTCCATTGCAATCTTTCTTCCAAGGCTGTCTTCAAGATCATTTTTAAATGGCCTGCCAATGAGGCAGGTGGTGTTTGCGTTGTGTACAAGGCCTGTGTCATAATCTATCGAGCCCGGGATTCCTATGCCCACGGAATATCCCTCTCCCACAGGAATCTTTTTGTACGCATCATCAATGAGATCCAGGACTGAAACCAAGATCCTTTGATAGGTGTTTCCTTCCGGGGTCGACCTCCTCTCACGGTGCAATTGGCAGTCATCCTGACCAAGGACTATTGCCTCTGTCTTGGTGCCGCCAAGGTCAATACCGATCCTGTAAATGTTATCTCCCATTAATCGCCGGACCTGTAGATATTATACTCCTCTATCTTCCTGTAGATGGTCTGACGGCTGATTCCAAGCATCCTTGCGACCTTGGCCTTGTTCCAGTCGGCCTTGTTAAGGGCCTTCAAGATCTTCCTGGGCTCGTCAATAACCTTATTTAAAACAGACCCCCGCTGCCAGAAACGCCTTTTTTCAAACAATTAGGATGTTACAAATTTTTGAACTACCGACTTTAATTGATGAGAAAAAACAGCCTTTTTTGCTTAATAATTGCAATAGGCCAAAAAAGCATCAGAGACTTTATAGCTTTTAATTTACTCTATTTAACAGACAACATTCTGAAAAGTCAAGAAAACAAGTAAAACAAAACATGTTATTGATCGGTTAAATTACAGGAAAGGTATATTCGTGCCAGGCCGTTATGCAGGTGAATACATAATCAAATCTAATAGCTATAGGCAATCCATGGATAACGGTCATATGTATTATCAAATTATACAGGGATTGCCGACTTCTTCTGTCACGGCAATATCATTATTTCTTTTGAGATTTCAATGTCTTAATAGTATGAGCAATCTCCTCAGCAGTGACTGTCTTTCTTAACTCCTCCATCCTTTTCATGGTCTCTTGAAAACGGATACCCTCTGCGGCGCTGATCCACTCCAGTTGCAGACGTTCAGGTCTTAAACCCAGTTTGGTCATTTTTCTGTGCACCTTTTCTACACGTTTTTCCGTCCAATGGTTTGCATTTATGTAGTGGCAGTCTCCTATATGACAACCGCTTACAAGAATTACAGGTGCTCCCTTCGTGAAACCGTCCCAGATGAATTTTTCATCCACCCGGCCGGAGCACATCGTTCTAATAAGCCTCACATTAGGGGGGTACTGGAGCCGTGAAACTCCCGCATAATCCGCCCCTGCATATGAGCACCAGTTGCAGGCGAATGCCAGGATCTTTTCCTGCGGGTTATCTTCCAGGAGGGTTTCTACCTGCGAAAGGATCTGCTGGTCTGTAAAGTGGTTCATGGTGATGGCATCAAATGGGCACTCTGCCGCGCATGTGCCGCAGCCGGCGCATGCTGCGGTGTTTACAACCGCAGGAACCTTCTTTTTCACCTCGACAGTAATGGCATTATAGGGACAGACCTCTGCGCATTTTCCGCACGACTTGCAAAGCTCCTGGTTTACCTCGGACGTAATGGGATCTGTAGTTATCTCGCCCTTATGCATCAGTCTGATCGCACGGGCCGCAGCGGCAGAGGCCTGCGTGACGCTTTCTTTGATGTCTTTTGGCGATTCAGCGCATCCGGCAAAAAATATTCCCCTCGTAGCGGCATCAACCGGCTGGAGTTTAGGATGGGCCTCCAGGAAAAATCCGTCCGGAGTGAGCTGTAGCCCCAGCATCTCCTGAAGCCTTTGGGTTGAAAGTGATGGCTTCATGCCCACTGCAAGGACAAGCATGTCAAGATTGTATATGTCGAGCCCGCCTTTCGATGTGTTTTCAACTGCTACACGGAGGCTGCGATTTTCGTCCTGTTCAACGGTGCCGGGCAGTCCCCTTACATATTGCACACCAAGCCTTCTGCTTCGCTTGTAGAGGTCCTCAAAGCCCTTGCCGAAGGCGCGAATATCAATGTAGAAGACCTTTATGTCAATGTCCGGGTAATGTTCCTTGATCATCAGGGTGCTCTTTACTGTGTTCATGCAGCAGACGTTGGAGCAGTACTGACTCCCCTTTCTGGCCGAGCGGGAGCCGACACACTGGATAAAGCCGATGGACGAGGGCCGTTTTCTGTCTGTGGGGCGGATCAATTCCCCGCTGGTAGGTCCTCCGGCATTGATAAGCCGCTCAAACTCAAGGCTCGTGAGAACATTTTCAAATCGGGTGTAGCCATACTCGTCAAGCTCAGTGGGGTCGTAGACATCCATGCCTGTGGCCACTATGATGGAGCCCACCTTTTCCTGAATTTCTTCGTCGGACATGCGGAAGTTGATGCAGCCCTTGTCACAGACCTCTACACACTTTGCGCACACGACGGGATTATGACCCAGGCACTCGCCGATATTTATCACATATGCGGAGGGCACTGCCTGGGGAAATGGGGAATATATGGCCCTTCGGGATGACAGACCCAGGTTGAATTCATCAGGCCGGATCACGGGACAGACCTTGCTGCATTCCCCGCACGCGGTGCATTCCTTTTCGTTTACATATCTGGCCCTCTTTAGTATGCTGACATCAAAGTTTCCCACATAGCCTTTTACATCTGTTACTTCACTCATGGTGAGGAGCTTAATTCCGGGATGCCGACCGACATCCGTCATTTTGGGCCCCAATATTCAGATGGAGCAGTCCATGGTAGGGAAGGTCTTGTCAAGCTGGGCCATCCCTCCCCCAATGGAAGGTCTTTTCTCCACAAGGACTACATCAAAGCCGTTATCCGCAAGATCCAGGGCGGCCTGAATGCCTGCAACACCTCCCCCGATTACGAGAGTTCGCTTGGTAAGAGAAAGGGTTTCCTCCTGAAGCGGCTCAAGGAGCCTTGCCCGTGAAATCGCCATCCTGACTAAGTCTAAAGCCTTCTTTGTCGCTTCCTCAGGTTCATTGATATGTACCCAACTGCACTGCTCTCGCAGATTGGCCATCTCAAGGATAAAGGGGTTCAGTCCCGATTCCTTCAGCACCTGCCTGAAGGTGGCTTCATGGAGCCTGGGCGAGCAGGAGGCCATAACTATGCGGTTAAGATTATGCTCTTTTATATCCGTCTTTATCTGTTGCTGCCCGGGCTCTGAACAGGCGTAGCCGATATGTTTTGAGATCGCCACACCATTTTCGGATGACACGGATTCGGCAACCTTCTCACAGTCCACTGTTCTTCCGATGTTCAGGCCGCAGTGGCAGACATATACTCCGATGCGAGGAAGCTCTTTGATATCGTAGGTAGTCTTTACGTTAGCGCCTTCCATATTGTTTTCCCTTGTTCACTTGAACCATCGATTCCTTGAATCCTTGACCCATAAAGCCGTCGTTTTCAGCCGATGGCTGTTTATTCCCACTGTATCGTCTTTGCCAGCAGGCTGGTCAGGTCTATCATCTCCATGCTGAGTTCTTCACCTAAAAACGGGTCTTCCATTGCACAACTGAAATGTATCTGACACTTCGGGCAGGCGGTGACCAACATGTCAGTCTTGGTATCGTGCGCCTGCCTTATGCGCTTTACCTGTAAGGCCTTACTGAAGGAATCGCAACTGGTCCAGGCGCAGTTGCCGCAGCAAATGGCGCTTGCCCCCTTTTCCTCCATTTCATGGAAGTTCTTAGAACTGATCCTGTTGAGCAATCTCCTTGGGAGATCCGGCCTGTTTTCAAGCCTGCTCAACCTGCAAGGGTCCTGGAAAGTAAATGACTTGGGAAGTCTCTTAAAGCCCACAGCTCCCTTGTCTATCTCGTTTTCCAGAAAGTCGAAGATATGAATGACCTCAAAATCTGTCTTAAGGCCCTGACGCGGGTAGTCGCGGCTCAAAGTCCTGTAACATTCGGGACAGGCAGTGATAATCTTTTTGGCCCCTGATCGCCGGATATCATCCGTATTCAATTCCGCCAACCTAAGAAAGTTTTCTTTGTCTCCGGACCATAACAGATCATGACCGCAGCATCTCTCAGCCTTAAGCACTTGCGGGTGGATATCAAAGAAGTTCAGCAGCCTCAGGCTGTCTAAAAGGATATCCATGGTCTTGACCTTCAGGTGTCTTTTAAAAAAGATGTCAAAGTACGGGGCGCAACCACCGAAGAACAGATATTCACTGTCGTCACTTACTTTAATGTCATCAGGCAGCCACTGCCAGTGTCTGATCCCGAGATCCTTTGTCGTCATTGTCCGCATCAGGGACTGGAAGAACCCTCCGTGTGATCTTATTGTCGGCAGATTCATCTTCCTCATCAGGTATCGCATGTCGCGGATAAAATCTGGAAAGTTGACCGCAGACGGACAGCGGTCATAGCATATCCCACAGGTAAGACACGCCCAGATGTCCTTCCTGACTGAATCAGAATCAAGGTCGCCCGCAATGATTGAGTTTGCAATGGCCCGGGGTGAAAAGAGTTTGCCTGCCAAAGTAAGCGGGCATGCGGATGAGCATTTGCCGCAGTCCTGACAGGCATAAATATCATGCTCTGCAACAATCCTGCGCATCATCTCTCTGCTGTCTATAACTGATGGTGACTTTGGTGCAGGCAACACAGGGCTTTTCCCGATATTCTTAATCACATCTGCGAACTCTATTAAAAACCTCAACAGCATCTCCGGCTTATCCGGCATGAAATTGCCCAGGCGGAGGCGGTCCTTGCCCAGTCCCAGCAGATCAAGTATACCCCTGGCCTCCTCTACATTTATCCCAGATGTCTCAGTACCAACGCCATACCGGCATGATCCGGATTCGCAGCCGACCAGAGCAACACCATCGGCGCCCATCTCAAAGGACTTGAGCAGCAATGCCTTGTTGATCCTTCCTGCACACGGGATGCGGACCATCTTTATCTCCGCCGGAATATCTGATGCAGTATCCTGTAACGTCTGAAAAGCCGCATGCGGCCCCCAGTTACACAAAAAAAGGATGATTTTGAGATCTGTCTTCAAACTCTGCCTCCTTTACTGCGCCAGCACCTCTTCCAGCATCTGCTCAAGATTGGTCTGGCTGCGATAGGGGCTGTCGGCGGCATTTGTAGGACACACTGATATACAGTTTCCGCATCCCTTGCACAATGCCTCATCCACCCTGGCAAACCATCCGCCTATTGCGTTCCTCTGAAAGGTCACAGCCTGATAGGGGCAGTGTGTAATGCAGCGACCGCATCCACGGCACCTGAGTTCATCTACGACCACGGTGTATCCCCTGCTGGGCCTGGGGCCCTTTGGCATGATTGCTGCTGCAAGAACCGCGGCTGCTGCACCCTTTTTCCTTTCAGACACATTAAGCCCGGGGGGACTCGCAAGAAAAAGTCCCTTCACGGATGTCATGCCTGGCAGAAGAAAGGGGATGCCGGTGACGCCGCGTTTTTGCATCACAGATGTGACATCGCGGCCATGAAGTCCCTCTTGGGGGCTGTATTTTATAGTGTCGTCAAACCTCTCTCCAACAATTACCGCCCCAACCTGCAAGACCTGACTAAGTTCTTCCGTCTGGACATAAATCTGAAAATTACCCAGGGTACCGCTTATAGCATTTACTGACGAGCCGTCAAAACACTGTATATTAAAATGATTCAGTTTCTCCGACAGAGGTTTTTCAGGCGTCCCGAACATCAGGACCTCAAGACCCGCATCTGCAATGGCAAGTGCGCTTTCCACAGTAGCTTCGGATTCCCCTATGACAGCAGTAGCGAAGTTGTATGTCCTTGAAGGAGTGGGCAAAGGAATGAGCTTCTTCGCCCTTTGAATGGCCCGGCCTATAAGGCCCTTAAAGTTTTCAAGCGCCATTGACGGGGCATGTTTCATGTGGCGGAGCGCCTCACCCCTGAGGTTACAGGTCTCAACCATCGCGCGGCTCACCCCTGAGGCTTTGAACAATGCGTTTTTAAGACGAGTCCGCTGATCTGTGCAGGCGCTGCATATAAAGTCAAGGGGGCAGCATACACATGAGGCAAGCACAACACGGGTAATTCCCTTTTCACGGATGACCCTCAATATGTTCGCCGTCCCTTCTTTTACACAGGCAGAGGACATGGTCTCCACATGTATCACGTCTTCCATGCCTGTAAGTTTGTCTACAAATTCGTCCATGCCGGGAAGCCACCCCAGAGAATCATTACACCGGCAAACAAATACACCTATGCGGATATCCAAAGACAGCTCCGGGTCAGGGGCCGGAGAAAAGACGCCATGGCCCTTTGGTCTTTGAGATGTCCCGCCCAGAAGCGTCATTACATCTGAGGCGGCTGCAAACCCACGTGTGATCATTGCATATATGTCGCTCTTGGCCGCCTTTGGTCCATAAGCCCTTATTACATCCTCTCCCTTGATGGAAGGCGCAGCCTCCGGGTCTGCAATGACTACAACACCAGCATTTTCTATGACCTCTTCAGAAGGATTTCTGTAATGGTTTATTGCCCCGATTTCCCGGCAGGCCTCGGCACACAGAAGACACTCTGAACATATACCGCACTGTAGACAACGCTCTGTCTCAGCAAAGACCTGGGCATTGTTCAGTCCCAAAGACACCTCCATGAAGTTATTAAGTCTGGAAGCAGGCTGCCTTTCAGGTATCTTGGGCCGCGCCATGGAGGGGATATCACGTGGTATTTCAGCAAAGTCCTTTCCCACAGGCCTGGACCTGATCTGTTTTTCCTCCTTTACTCCCTCCAATTTCACGTGAACAGAGCAAGCCACGGCGCGACCTCTTGCCATCGCGCCCACTACAGAGGACGGGCCGGTGACTGCATCTCCTGCTGCGTAAACTTTTGAACCGGATGTATGCAATGATCCGTCAACTTCAATAAAACCATCGGATGTGATACTGACACCGCAATTTTTGTCTTCTGCATCAAACGGACCCTTTTGGCCGATAGCTACAAAGGCGAGATCGAATTTAAGATCAAATTCCTTGCCCCCCCGAACAATAACCGGCCAGGCAATACCCTTGAAATCAGTTGCTCCGGGCTCAGTGGGCATGCAGCGAATGAGACTCAATCTATTGTTCTCCCCTTCAAAGGCGATTACCTGTGTACGATCCTTTATTATAATACCCTCTTCCTTGGCCCCAGTCACTTCTTCCGGGTCGGCGGGTATTTGACCTTCAGGAAACCATGAAACAATGGTAACTTCAGCACCAAGACGTCTTAGAGTGCGCGCAAGATCAAAAGCAGCATTGCCGTCGCCGATTACTGCGACATCTCTTTTTATTTTATTGATCTCACCTCTATAAAAACTGCTCAAAAAAGATATACACCCTTGAACCCCGTCAAGATCCTCTCCGGGCACCCCCAGTCTACGGTCGGCCCATGCACCACCGGCCAGAATTACGGCATCATAATCATCTTGCAGACCTTGTAGATCATTTAACAGGTCAACAGGATGTGATAGGACAAATTCTACGCCGAGCCTTTGAATATAGCGAATTTCATAATCCAGGATCTCCCTCGGAAGCCGATATGCGCCTATGCCGTAACGCAACAGCCCTCCAGGCTCTTTTTCTTTTTCAAAAACGGTTACTTTATAGCCCAACCTTGCAAGATCACCAGAGGCCGCAAGGCCTGCGGGCCCTGAACCTATTACAGCGATCTTTTCTTCTCTGTTCTTGATTTCAATTTCAGTGACTTGGGAATCGTGATCGCTGTTAAGCTCATAATCCGCCAGAAAACGTTTGATGTTCCTGATCGAGACCGCCGCATCCAACTCACCCCTTCTGCATGCCTCCTCACAGGGATGTGTGCACACCCTGCCGCAGATCCCTGGCAATATGTTGTCACGCCTGACCAGATTAAGGGCCTCTTTAAACCTGCCGGACCCGGCAAGTGCAATGTAACCCTGCGCGTTTACCCCCAGAGGACAGTTCCCCTGGCAGGGCGGCTCAGGCCCCTTTTCAATGACAGGCCTTCCAGGAATGGCCATGCGGCTTTCAAGTAAAATAGGCCTTTTCCCGGAGGGAGTTGTAACAGGGCAAATCTCGGCGCAACGTCCGCAAAGAGTACAGAGTGAAGGGTCAATAAAGGTCTCGCGGCTGAGGATTTTTGCACTGAAGCCCTGATGGGTATGCTTCAAAGAGGTGACCCTTGCAGGCATGATGCATTGCACAAGAGGGTTTCTAAGTATCCTCAACAGCCCCGAGCGATGGGCGTAATTGAATGGTGCGCCGGATAAAAGCCTCCACTGCTCTGCAGCAAGCTTCTGATCCAAATCCGCGCTGGCATCAACCATGGTTACAGGGATTCCTAGTTCGCCAAGCTTATTGGTTGCTGCGATTCCTGCGGGCGTGGCACCGATGACAATAACCTTGTGCAAACGATTTTTAGGCTGCTTCATGTTCAGGCACCTGTCTTTCCGATTGCCTTCTTCTCCTTGCCCTTGAGCACTGCAAGACCATAGTCACAACCCTTGTTGAAGGCCGTTTTATTGGTATTTTCAGTACCCTTAGGCACTGACTCGATCACGGCGTTGAGCGCCGCCTTTATAGATACAACGCCTGTCACAGCGGTTAAAAAACCCAGCATAATTATGTTCGCCATCATCTTTCTGCCCATTTCTTCGGCCAGGCGTGTTGACGGGATGGAAAATATCGGATGATCATAACCGCGCGCTTTGACCAGATCCTGATCAATTATCAGAGTCCCACCGTCTCTCAATTGAGAGACGAACTTATCAAAGCCTCCCTGTGACATACACACCAGCACATGGGGCCGTCTCACATAAGGATAGTGAATGGAGCCTTCAGAGATTATCACCTGTGCGCTGCATGCACCGCCGCGCGCCTCCGGGCCATAGGCCTGAACCAGGGTGCTCTCTTTATTGTCGCCCAAGACCGCGGCCTTTCCGAGAATCTTTCCCGCGAGCACTATGCCCTGGCCGCCGAAGCCGGTTATAATGATCTCAGTTCTTGTTATGTCATCAATCGCCTTTTTCATATACCCTTCTCCGCAACGGCCTCTTCCGCCTGATCATTCGGCCTACACATCCTGTCATACCTTTCAGAGCAGGTGTCGCGATCCAGATCAACAAATTTGCCCAGAATCACACCCCGTTTGAAGTCAATGTCAAGCTCGGCAGGGTGGGCGTTATTTTTGATGATGGTCTTTTCCTGATAGAACTTCAGCGTGTCAAAGGCACTTTCCTTGTTTCTGCGCCCATAGTTGACAGGGCATGGCGAGAGGACCTCAATAAAGGAAAAACCCGGTTTTAACAAGGCCTCCTTAATGGATTCTGTCATATCGCGCGTGTGCAGAATCGTCCACCTGGCCACATAGGACGCGCCGGATGCATATGCGAGCAAAGGCAGATTAAAGGGCGGCTCAGGGTTTCCCATTGGTGTTGTGGTGGTCTTTGCACCATAGGGGGTTGTAGCCGCCACCTGACCTCCGGTCATACCGTAGTTCAGGTTGTTGACACAGACAAGGGTAATGTCAATATTTCTGCGCGCTGCATGAATAAAGTGGTTTCCGCCGATTGCAAAGATATCACCATCACCGCTGAAGATCACCACATTCAGTCTAGGGTTTGCCAGCTTCATGCCGGTGGCAAAGGGTATCGCCCTTCCATGGGTTGTGTGATAGGAGTCCAGTCTTGCATATCCGGCCCCCCTGCCGGTGCAGCCGATGCCCGAGACCATCACCGTGTTTTTGAGATCAATTCCGCTTTTTTTGATCGCCAAAAGGCACGAGGAAAATGCCGTCCCTATACCGCAGCCGGGGCACCAGATGTGGGGGATACGGTCTGTCCTCAACAGGTCGTCCAGCGGATGGCCCGGCGCTTGTTTCTGATTCATTATTGCCCTCAAAATGCCTGCTTCAGTGTTTCCAATACACTCTCAGGGGGGATGATGGTGCCGCCCGGATGGCCGACCAGCAAGGCAGGTGCCATTCCCATTGCGCACCTTTCCACCTCGAAATGGATCTGTCCCATATTAATCTCTACGGTGACAAAGCCCTTTACCCTCCGGGCAAGTCTTTTTATCTCGTCTTCAGGAAACGGCCATACGGTTATCAACCTCAGCAGTCCCGCCTTTATGCCCATCTCACGCGCCTCGTCCACTGCGGCGAGACTGGTCCTGCCGGATACTCCATATGACACGATGACGATATCTGCATCATCGAGCCTGTATTTTTCCGTCATTATAATATCATCGAGGTTGTTGCGGACCTTTGATATAAGACGGTGCATCATCCTGGCCTGGGTCTCCACATCCATCACCGGGTAGCCGTTCTCGTCGTGAGTCAGTCCTGTGACGTGTATATTATACCCCTCCCCTGCAAAGGCCATCGGCGCAACACCATTAGGTCCGGGCTCAAAGGGTTTAAAACGGTCTTTCCTCCCCTTGGGCCTGGGCCTTGATACGGTAACAATATCCTTTGCCTTGGGAATGGTTACACGTTCACTCAAGTGTCCCACCATCTCGTCTGTCATAATAATCACAGGCAGACGGTATTTTTCGCTCAAATTAAACGCCGTGATCGTCTGGTAAAAGAGTTCCTGCGGCGAAGATGGTGAAAGGGCTATAAGTTCATTGTGGCCGTGGGCTCCCCACCTGGCCTGCATCATGTCGCCCTGCGCGCCCTGGGTGGGCAGCCCTGTTGATGGCCCAGCACGCTGCACATTGACAACAACGCACGGTGTCTCGGTACAGACTGCCAGCCCAATGCTTTCCATCATAAGGCTGAAGCCGGGGCCGGATGTGGAAGTCATGCTCTTTACCCCGGCACACGAGGCCCCAATAACGGCGGTCATGGCCGCTATCTCATCCTCCATCTGGATATATGTGCCGCCCACCTCCGGCAGCCGTTCAGACATGTGCTCCGCCACCTCGGTTGCGGGCGTTATGGGGTAGCCTGCAAAAAAACGGCAGCCTGCCGCAAGCGCACCCTCTGCACACGCGACATCGCCGACAATAAAATGCTCACCTGTAAGTACTGCGGGTTTCATTTTTTCCCCGATCGAGATGCTATTGCTCAGATGACTCCTGGCCTGCCTCCGCCGAATAGATAGCAAATTCAGGACAAATAATTTCACAGTAATGACAATTCAGGCACTCGCCCTGCTTCTTGACCTCTGGTGGGTGGTAACCCTTTTTATTAAAGCGGGAGGAGAACCCAAGTATGTCCCTTGGGCAAAATTCAATACAATAGCCACACCCCTTGCACCGATCATCAATGATGTATACCACACCCTTTTTTATCTCAATGTCATTGGCATCAAGCGGAGTTCGCCAATATGTCATAGTCAGACTCGAACGATTTATAAGGTTTTAGTAAACTACCAGCCTTCACTCGGTTGGAATATTGCGATTTTGGACGGCAAAATGTCAAGGAAAAAATATCCAAGACAATGAATTTTGGGGATAGCGCTTAAAATTTTTAGGGGGTATCCGAATAAAAAGAAAAACAACCTTTAAATAAAAGAAGAAAGAGGCCTTGATAAGGATTTTTTCAAGAGGATAACTAGATATTGATTGACTGATGGACACTAAATTATCATGAAACCCCTTTTTATTATCTAGGACTATCAAAAAACCGACTTGGCTTCAAGATTAACATTTAAAGCGCTCACTATCAGCTTCTTAGCATTCGTTTAATCATGCTGGCCGTATGAGTTTTGATCACATCGGTTACATGTGGGATATATTGAACGGCCTTGCCCAGGTAATCCCCTCGCCTCTCCTTTTTTCTGACCATATCAAACACCTTCCCCATGATCAGATTCCATTTGGATTTGCAGCTCACCCCCAGGAAGCGCTCATTGTGACCAAGATCCATGTCCACCTCTCCCGTCGTCCAGAACAATAACCTCCCCGTGTTCAAACGGATTCATAGTGCCGGGATCAACATTAAGATAACCGTTACATTTAATGGAGATAATCTTTAGTTTTTAAAAAATGAGGTGGCCAATTGATGCGGCGGCAATGCCCTTACCAGGACCTGATAAGACACCGCCGGTAATAATGATATATTTGGTTGGCATGTACTTTGGTGCCTGAAATGTTGGGGCCTTTTTGTGCAAAAAATATTAGCATTCATAAAATTGGCCAAGCCATAATAGGGACCATTAGTTAACCACAGAATCAACGGCAGAGATTAATTTCCCTTATGTCTCAACAAAAGCATTGGCCGTTTTTCCTTTAATGGTAGTGTCAATTTTTTTGTGTGAAATTCATCATGGCCAATTCCTTAAAGAAAGGAAGATTCTTTGCGACTTTTCCTATGGGTTTTGATCT
>LT984855.1:25398-39663 GCA_900258555.1 uncultured Desulfobacterium sp.
TCAAAAGCAAGAAGGGGAGCCGATTCCTGATGATAGTCGATTTGAAATCGACCCCTCATAAAACCCCTCGACTTATAGTCGAGGGTGGTTTAGTTCGGGATTTAAAAAAATGAGCCCACTTAAAAAGTTACTTTTAATTTCATTTTCTGCCCCAGTCTCAAATACAATATCCCTTAACTGTAAGGACTTGCGTTATGACAGTTGACAAAAAGCCTGATCAACCGATCCTTTCGGATCCAGAAATCGGCCACACCAAAGAAATCATATTCCAGATTCGTAAGCTAATGCAGGGAGGCGAGCTATACTCAAAGGAATTAAACAGAAAGTACATGATCAGTGCTGCTCAGCTCAACTGCTTATTGGCACTTCAAGACCACGGCCCTTTGCCTCCATCTCAAATCGCCAGGCATATGATGGTCAAGTCCAGCACAGTGACAGGTGTGGTGGATAGGCTTGAACATAAAGGCCTTGTTGCGCGGGTGAGAAATTCCCCTGACCGTCGTGTAATTACCATTGAGTTGACGCAAGAAGGTAAAAAACTTGCCAAGAACGCCCCTCCTCCTTTTCAGAAAAAGATAGTGGATGGCCTGAAAAGGCTGCCGGAAAAAAAGATAATGCAGCTTATCCTATCCCTCAAGGAACTCACCGATATGCTTGATGTACAAGATCTGGAAGTAGAATAGAGCCTCCAAAAGCCCCTCCCGGATCTTATCCTTGCCACTGTCAGTTCATGTAACTTTTCAGTCTTTATCTTATTGTATTATCTATAAAAAAACAATATTTTTGATAAAATCCTTGACATAGATATAAAGATCCCATATTGTTTCAACTGAAATTATTTGTAATGATACAATACCAATAGGAGCGATTTTAACCGCTCCTATTTCATATCGCCCAGACGATTATCTGCGAAGACCGATTTTTCCTCCTGGCTGGCTCCCCGAGCGTTGTCAGATGCCATTGCCTTTATGGCAGTGGTCTTATGTGCAACACACATGGGGGGTTAACCGCATAAGGGTGAAATCAACAGCGCTGATTATTTCAATTTCCTCGCTGAAATAACATCTCAGCCAGGCCGGGCTATGATTTTGGGAAAATACTTAAGGAGAACCAAGTGAACCAAGAACAGGTAGAAAGATCAAAATCCTTGCTGGGAAAAGAGACAGTAGAAATGCTCCTTCAGGTCCACCAGGACGCACTGTGGATGCTTGAAAACCTCGGTGTCGGCTGCAAGCATCCGGAAATGCAGGCCGCTTTTCAGGGTTTTGAGTCAGATGGAGAGGCCATTGTTTATGAAGACCGGATATTTCTTACCAGCGCCCTTGTTGAACGATGTCTTAAGACAGTTCCAGGGGTAAATGATTTTTTTGTGCCAATGAGCAGTTTTTTTATCGGAGGCACCGCGCCCTATGTTTATGACGACAAGGGCGGCAAGGGCGGGATATTTCCTACCCCCGAGCATGCAAAAAAGATCGCACAGATTGCTGAGGAAAACCAAATCGTAGCAGGTATGGGAAGGGGCATAAAGCTGAAGGACGAGGTAGCGCAGATGAATATTATGCATGAGAACTGCACCAAACCTCTTTATTTTGCAGTAACATCGGATGAATCACTAAACAGGGCCGTGGAGATCTTTGAGGAAAGAAGAAATATCATGATCGTATTCTGCCTTACCAGACCTCCCTTGGAGGTAAATGAAAATTTTTCCGATTCCTATGTAAAAGTAGCTAAGGCTGGCCTCCCGTTATTTGTCTCTGCCATGCCCCTGGCGGGCATTAGCGCCCCTTATAGTTATAACGGCGTCCTGGCAATGACCCATGCAGAGGTCCTTTTTGGGATCTGTGTTGCGCAACTGCTGAATCCGGGAGTAACCTGTGTTCACGCCGGATTTCCGACTATCGCCGATCCCAGGCTCGAATACAATCCCAATTATGGCCTTGTCAGCCACAACCTGCTTAATATCCTGATGTGTCATCTAAACCTGATGCTGGATATCCCGGCTTTTCAAAGCGCGGGGACCACCCACGAGGAACACCTTACTCAGCGCGCATATGATGATGCGAGGATGGGCCAGGCCATGTGCATGAAATACGGATTCCACATGATCCGCCATCCATTTGCCTTTCTTAGGTATCTAATTGATTTTTCATTTGAAAAATTGGAAACCGCCATCCGAATTGCAGAAGAGACAGGCCCGTCGGATGCCCCTGAAGTCGAGATGCCGGGGTACGACGAGCGGGCCATGGAGTCTACTAAACCACCCTCGACTATAAGTCGAGGGGTTTTATGAGGGGTCGATTTCAAATCGACTATCATCAGGAATCGGCTCCCCTTCTTGCTTTTGAAAATATTGCTGGATCATTTCGTCCGTGCAAAACATCACGAGTCCGTATCGCCACCGCACCAGCCATTCCGCGCTTCAGATATTTGTGAAGCCAGATTTGGTGGACTTTGAGGTCTGTTTTGGTATGGGCACCCAGTTGATAACGTCGCATAGCGACATGTATTAACTTTTCTTCGCCTAAAGGCGAGGGATTTCAACCATCCCTGAAAGGGACATTAAAAGGATCGGGTTGGGTATGTACATGGACGACCCCCTGACTACTGCGAATGTGGGGAAAATTTTTATTGAATAGCCGAGATTAACCAGAAGGAGAAACACAATCATGAAAACCTCAAACGTTTTTAAAGATCAACTTATAACAGGCCCGGTCTTGCTTTTTTCGCAAGTTCTTCTAGCCCTCGGTATTTTTATCGGTCTTATTGTGGAGGCATTCAAAGGTCTTAAGCAGTATTCCGTGGTTGAAATTGGAGGAGAAAGAACCCGCGGGACAAAGAAAAGGGCGATTGAACTGTCAGGAAAAATATCAGGAAGGCTGCCTGTTAGAGAATTCCGTTCGTAGCAACTGGCTGTTCCCATCATATCTGGGCTAAGGCCTGAAATTTCATTGTAGACACCTAGGAGAATACAGAACCATGTGTGGCATTGCCGGATGTATTGGAGATAAAGATATCAAAACCGTTAACCGTATGCTGGATGCCCTCCCTCATCGTGGTCCTAATGACAGGGGGCTTCACTGTCATGGAGAAAGTGTCTTTGGACATACAAGGCTTTCCATTGTGGATGTGGCATCAGGCCATCAACCCATTCTTGGAAATGGCGGCAGCAGCGGGATTATCTGTAATGGAGAGATCTATAATTTTAAAAGGCTCAGGACCCAATTAAGTCCTCACCATAGTTTCAAGACCAAATCGGACTCAGAGGTCATCCTCCATCTTTACCAGGACAAGGGACCTGAGTGCGTTAAGGACCTGGACGGCATGTTCGCATTCGCCCTCTTTGACGGAGAGGATTATATGCTAGCAAGGGACCCGATCGGCATAAAACCCCTCTATTACGGTAACTCAAACGGCAGGCTCTATTTCAGCTCGGAGCTGGGGGCAATGAGCCTTGCCGGACTGGATGAAGTCCATGAATTTCCCCCCGGTCACTATTACACACCAATGGAAGGTTTTAAAAAATATTACGGTATCCCAAAAGTCGAAGACCATATGCTTACCGATATTGAGGAGGCTTGCGAGCTTATCCGGAACACCTTCATCCGGTCGGTGAAAAAGCGCCTGCTTGCAGATCCGGAGGTGCCTGTCGGCTCTTTTTGCAGCGGCGGTCTTGACAGCAGTCTGGTTGCGGCAATTGCCGCTGATGAGATCCCCAACCTGCATACCTTTGTCGTAGGCATGGAGGATGAATATGGAGATGTAAGCGATGACATAAAGGCGGCCAGGATAGCCGCCCGGCATGTCGGCTCCACCCACCACGAATTGCTCTTTACAGAGGATCAATACTACGAGGCCTTGCCTATCGTTATCAAGGAATTGGAAAGCTACGACCCATCACTGGTCAGATGCGCAATCCCCTGCTATTTCACATGCAAGCTTGCCGCGGACTATGTGACCGTGGCCCTTACGGGCGAGGGAGCGGATGAGCTGTTTACCGGCTATCATTATATGAAGCATTTTCCTATGGATAGACTTAATTATGAGGCCAGACGCTGCATAGGCAATCTGCACAATATCAACCTACAGCGGGCAGATCGAATGGGGATGTTTTTCAGCCTGGAATTGAGGGTCCCGTTTCTGGATGTGGAGATGATAGATCTGGCCATGAAGATCCCGCCGGAGCTTAAGATCCGTGATCACAATGGCTCAAAGATTGAGAAGTGGATCTTCAGAAAGGCATTTGAAGGCACAGGATATCTGCCGGATGAGATCCTCTGGCGTTATAAGGTTCAGTATACTCAGGGGGCAGGTTGCGAGAGCCTTGGGGAGACCCTGGCCGAGAGGCAAATAAGTTGGGATGAATTCGAACGGATCAGGGCAGAGAATCCAAAGGCGACCATCAACAGTCGGGAGGCTGCCTATTACTACAAAATCTTCCGGCAGTTTCATCCCCAGGATTCAATCCTAGGATCAATCGGTATCTGGACTGGCTTTGATTTTGCGGAAGAAAGGGAGCGTGTCCGAGGCACAATAGACGGGAGTTTGAAACACGACCATGAAGACATGGAGGTGTAAGACAATCTGTTAACGCTGTATACACTATTCCTTTACAGGGATTGATACTTTTTTGCTATGCCCATAATTCTAGCGGCGCAATTTGTCTGCAATGCAAATTAATACGGAACTACGAGTTCATCAGAAAAAGGACATATTACGAATTTTATATATTGAAAGGAGGGGACCGATGATAATTTCCTACAAATACAAATTTATTTTTATAAAGACCCAAAAGACAGCGGGAACAAGTATTGAGGTCTACCTTTCTAAACATTGCGGCAAAAACGATATTCTAACTCCCATTAATCCACACGTAGCACCACACCTTGCAAGAAACTACAAGGCAATTTGGAATCCTTTTCCGGAAATAGTCGAAAATAAAGGTCTCAGGCTTAAATCAACTCTAAAAAAAGTCCTCAAACAAAATAAATTCTACAACCATATCCCTGCTCGAACTATTAAGAATCGAATATCAAAAAAAACATGGAACGACTACTTTAAGTTTTGCGTTGAAAGAAACCCATGGGACAAGACTCTGTCACATTACTATTATATTAATGCCAAATCAGGCAAAAACATTACATTTGATCAATACCTTGATGGAGGAAAATTCTGTCTAAACTACCCCAAGTATACAGACCCTAATTTCAACTTAATGGTTAATAAGGTCATAGAATATGGTTCGCTCAATGTCGAACTCACCCGAATCTTCAAAAAGTTGGGTGTGCCGTTTGGAGGTACGCTTAGTGTAAGAGCAAAATCAGAATATCGAAAAGACAGGAGACCATATCAACAAATTATTACCAAAAAGCAAAGGCAAATAATTGAAAAGGCATTTGCTAAAGAGATTGAAATGCATGGATATAAATTTTGATGATCCCGTAAAAAATCGTCCAAGCGTCATGCCGGACTTTATCCTGCACCCAGAAACTGTTGAAATTACTATATTTCAACTTTTGCCGGAATTACGAAACATGTTGTTTTTCGACTTTTTACGGAATCACGGAATCATCGATTTTGATATTCATCGAATAAGGAGGCGATGATTCCGACCAGATCCTTGATGATAACCTAAAAAATATTCAGGAGGAAAAAATATGGCACTGCCTACCCATAACAAATACTTGATCATAGGGGCCGGAATGCACGGTCTCAGCACCGCCTTTCATCTGGCAAAGGAGTTGAGAAGCAGGAACCGAGGCTCCGGCAAAGACATCCTTGTTGTTGATAAGACCTCAATCGGTGCCGGCGCTTCCGGTATAGCCTGCGGGGTCATCCGCAACAACTACTACCAGCCGGCTATGCAGGAGCTTATAGCCCACAGCGTGGATACCTGGGAAGAGGATGCCCGAGGCTATGGTTATCTTCCAGTGGGTTATATGCAAATATCCCCCGAGTCCATGCATGAAGATGTGGCTCAAATATACGAACGCCAGAAAGACATCAACTATGAATCCGAATTTATTGAGGGGGAAAAAGACTGCCTCAATTATATGAAAGGCAATGTCTTTGAAGACTGGCAGGCCGGAAATATTACCTCCGTCCTCCATGAAAAAAGGGGAGGATATGCCCACAATGCCAAGGCACTTTACCGTCTGGCTGACAAGGCGGAGGCCGAAGGGGTCCGGATCCTGACCGGCCTAGAGGTCAAGGGGTTTGTCGCCAACGGCAGCATAACCGCTGTCGAAACTGCCAAGGGCCGAATTTATTGCGATTATGTTGTTGTTGGCGCAGGCCCCTGGGCCAAGACATTTTGGGACATGCTGGAACTGCCGGACAGGATTAACATCAAGGATCAGGAGGGAAAGGTCCACGAGGACATAAAGATGTGGACCTATATGTGTCTTCAGGAGGGGACACTGGGGGTGGACCCGCACTTTGGCCTGGATAACAGGGGCAAGATGCCCCCTGTTATACATGTGGATACGGACGCGCCTTTGCATTCCAGTGAAGACGGCTCCCTGATTACCGAAGATATGTGGGGAATCTACTATAAGCCGGATTACCATTTTATGGGTATCCAGGGCGGCAGCATGCCTTATGTGGTTGAAAAGGAAAAGGTAAATGTTGACCCTTATGGCATAGACGCTCCGGAATTTATATCCGGTCCGGATTTCGCCCATATGTGGACATCCGCCCTGGCCCACTGCCAGAAGAGATATGAAGACCAGTTCCTGTGTTATCGGAATAAACCATCCGGAGGGTTGGGGGCGTTTACGCCAGACAATTTCCCCATTTTCGATGTCATGAGGCAAAACTGCTATTTTATCGCTGACTCCAGTCATGGCTATAAGATGATCGGCCTGGGTCAGTTGGTGGCCAAAGAGATCATGGGAGAGAAGCAGGCGCTGCTGGAACCATTTCGATTCGATCGCTATGAAAAGGGTGAACTGCTGCCGGTTTCCAAAAGTCCATTCCCTTGGAGTTGAAAAATTTGATTCAAATCACGCGGCCTTTTTGGGCAGAGAAGAACCTTTGTCAACCGCGGTAGTTTCATGATAGCAAGATACAGACAGCTCTGGAAAAAATCTCCAGTCAAATCCCTTTATGATGCGGTAATCATAGAGGGCAGTCTCCATGGTCTGGTCGCCGCCTATTGCCTGGCAAAAGACCACGGTATAAAAGACATCGCGGTCTTCATCTGTAATGACCTCCGGCACCCCTGTGTTCCGTATCTGGGTGTCAGCCAGAAAGCAGGCATCTTCCTTTTCATATTCAGTTCCTCGCAGGGCTCCATGGGAACCGCTTTCAGTAATCTTGAAGATCCTCTATCAGAAGAAAACCTGCATCCTTACCGATTCTGGGGTGGCAGCGAGATCCTGGACCCCTTTGGCAAGCATTTAGTCAAGGCCAAGATGTATGAGGAAGGTCAGATCGTAGGTGAGCTCTCCAGGGAACTGCTCAGAAAGAAAAAGATCCTGCTTCCCTACCTGCGAAACGCCGACCCCTATTTTACCCACCGCGAGCTTCAGCGCATATTGTTTGAAAGAAAGCAGACAAATATATAGAGTCTTTTTTAAGACATTCATTTTTCCTATTACTTCACGCCGAAATGGATTGCAATCGTAGTGCATACAAGAAAGTGAACCACCTAAAAAGGAGCAAATCCTTATGTCACGAGCTCATATACAACTGCCGTTGACCCGCAGACGGTTCATGCGGTTGATTGCGGGCACCACCGCGGCCGGCATCATGGGCAATTGGCCGGCATTGCAGTCATTGGCTGCTGAGGGGATATCACTGGAGTATCGGGTCAACGCCTACATTCGGAAACTGCGCCGGGCCGGTCGAATCCCATCAGACGAGCAAACCGCATGGTCTGTATATGACTTCACGACCGGCCACAAGCTGGTGTCTATCAATGAAGATCAACCTCTTCAGGCAGCCAGCATGATCAAGCCATTCCTGGCTCAGGCCTATTTCTTCCGCCACCGGGCTAACAAACACCGCTATCCGTATGACAAGAGGGTTAAGCTAAAGATGGAGAGCATGATCCGGCATAGTGACAACAGTGCGGCAAATTTTTTCATCAATCGTATAGGCCGTGACTTTCCTGTCAATCAGCGTCCGCGTGAGGTGGAGCGGGTGCTTAAGCGCCATGCGTGCGGTATTTTCCAACAGACATCAATTGTAGAGTTCATCCCGCATGGCGGCCGGTCCTATCGCAACAAGGCCTCGGCCCACGACTACAGCCGGTTTCTATGTGCCATGTGTGGTAACCGGCTGCCTTATGCCGGTGAAATCAAGCATTACATGGGGTTACCCAACCGCGACCGGATTCAGGATGGGGCCGCCGGTGTGTCACGAAATGTCAGGCTCTATCATAAGACCGGCACTACCGCCCACCTCTGTGGGGACATGGGAGTCCTGGAGGCTAAGGGTCGCAATGGCAGGAGGTATCGTTATACCTTCATCGGTATCATACAAAAGGCTGCCCGGCCAGGTGATTACGGCTTCTGGATGCGGGACCGGGGCAATGTCATCCGTGAGGTCTCAGGCCTGGTTTACACTTTCATGCGAAAACGGCATAACCTGGTCTTCTGAGCTGTCAAGAAATAAGTGGCCAAGGGAACAACGAGGTCACATCCTAATTATTGCTTATTGAAAACACTGGCTACTCTTTCAATATTAAGCAATTAACATTTGACCCCAATGCCTTACATGCCGGAATGATGAAGCACAATTTTCATTCATTGCTGACAGAAAAACCTAATGTCTCCGATCTGAATTTGATCACTTCAGCCCTGGAAGTTCCTTAGCTTTTCTATACACTGCTGCGCATGAAAGCACACTGCGTCATAGTTCGATTTTTCTGTGACCGTGAAATCCCGCCTTCATGTGTCAAAATTGGCTCGGCTTTGCCTGTCCATTCCTTGCCGAATTCAATGTCAAGGGAAACACTGGGTATCCACGTGAGGGATGATAACCGTAAGTAATTAAAAATCCAAGGTCCCCATACCCAATGGCCATGACCGGAAACGGTGATAATATGTAAAACCAATTGACACAGCTTTAGCTTTCGGATATCGGATAACGGGACAAACAACTTGGTTGATTTTGTTGCTGAGACCTTATGTGGCCGCAGCTTATTGTGCATCTTGGAGAAAAATTATGTCAAATCTGGTGGTTGTAGGAACACAATGGGGAGATGAAGGCAAAGGCAAGGTGGTTGACCTGCTGACTGCAAAGGCAGATATGGTGGTAAGATACCAGGGGGGAAATAATGCAGGCCATACCCTTGTTGTGGAAGGAAGGCAGTTCATATTCCACCTTATTCCGTCGGGAATATTATATAAAGGAAAGAAATGTCTGATCGGTAACGGGGTGGTGGTTGATCCAGAGGTGCTGATCAAGGAGATGGAGAATCTTAAAAAGGCCGGAATAGCCGTGGATTCAAAGAGGTTGTCTCTGAGTGAGAGGGCACATATTATCATGCCCTATCACAGGGCCATTGATATCGCCAGAGAGGCGGCCAAGGGAAGGGACAAAATCGGAACAACAGGCCGGGGAATCGGTCCCTGCTATGAAGACAAGGTGGCCAGGTGCGGCGTCAGGACGATTGATTTAACAGATCCTGAGGTCCTGGGGGAAAAGGTCAGGGCCAATCTCAAAGAAAAAAACTTCTATCTGTCAAAGTTTCTAGGTGCAGAGCCCCTTGATCCTGCCCCCATTCTGGAGCAATACCTCGCCATGGCCGAGACACTTAAGCCTTTTATATCCGACGTTTCTCTGGAACTGGATGGGGCGTTAAAGAAAGGTGGAAACGTCCTCTTTGAGGGGGCTCAGGGCACACACCTGGATATTGATCACGGGACTTACCCGTTTGTGACATCATCAAACCCGGTTGCCGCCAATGCCGCAATCGGAACCGGCATAGGACCCAATCAACTCCACCATATCCTGGGAATTGTCAAGGCTTATACCACCAGAGTAGGCGCTGGTCCCTTTGTAACCGAGCTTGACGACGAAACCGGTAACTATATACAGGACAGGGGAAAGGAATTCGGGGCTACCACAGGCCGAAGGAGGCGCTGCGGCTGGCTTGATCTAGTAGTGGTACATGATTCTGCGAGGCTTAACGGCCTTAATAGCCTTGCCATAACAAAGCTCGATGTGCTCACAGGCCTGGAAAGGCTAAAGGTGTGTGTGGGGTACACTGTTGAAGGCGAGACGATTAATTACAGGCCCTCCAGTATGAAGAGAATGGGTGGATGCAAACCAGTTTATCAGGAAATGCCCGGATGGCAGGAAGATATCTCCAAGGCAAGGACAGTAGACCAATTGCCCAAAAATGCCAGGGACTATATAAAGGTTATAGAGGACAAGACCGGCATTCCCGTATCTATCATCTCAGTAGGCCCTGGAAGGGAAGATACGATAGTCGTTAAGGAACCCTTCTGAGAAGACAAAAAACAGAATTTAGGAGCCAGAAGTCAGAATTCAGAAGGAAAATGATAAAAGACCTTGTCCATTCTGGATCCTGGATACTGGCTCCTGGCTTCTATCTCTTTCATCATGCCGACATATGACAAGCAATATGATGTGATCGTGGTGGGCGCAGGGCACGCCGGGTGCGAGGCTGCGCTGGCTGCGGCCAGGATGGGGCACGCTACCCTGCTCTTGACCATAAACCTGGATCATATCGCGGCCATGAGCTGTAACCCCGCCATCGGAGGCCTAGCAAAAGGCCATTTGGTCAAGGAGATAGATGCACTGGGCGGAGAGATGGCCAAGGTCGCGGATCGGACCGCCATCCAGTTCAGGCGCCTAAACACCCGCAAGGGGCTTGCGGTGCAGGGTTCAAGGTCGCAGAATGACCGGGATCTCTATCGTAGACGGATGAAGTCCGTGGTTGAATCTCAACCCGACCTGGATATCAGGCAGGCCATGGTTGACTCCCTTTTAATACGGGATGGCAGGGTCTCTGGGATAGAAACCCACATAGGTGAAAAATTCATCTCCAAGGCCGTAATCCTGACAACAGGGACATTTTTAGGGGGCCTGATTCACATAGGTCTTACCAATTTTCCGGCAGGCCGCATGGGAGATCCTCCCTCCGTCCGTCTTTCAGAACAGTTGAAGGCACTTGGTTTTGAAATAGGAAGATTAAAGACAGGCACTACACCACGGCTTAATGGCCGCACTATTGATTATAATGGCCTGGCCGTACAGTATGGAGATCAAAGGCCTGTGCCCTTTTCGTTTTCCACGACTGCAATACCTCTCCCCCAGGTCCCCTGTCACATTACTTATACAAATGACAAAACTCATGAGATCATAAGGCAGGGGCTTGAACGATCACCACTGTTCAGTGGAGTTATTAAGGGGGTGGGCGCCAGGTATTGCCCATCCATTGAAGACAAGGTCGTCCGTTTCTCTGAAAAGGACAGACACCAGATATTCCTTGAGCCAGAAGGGCTTGAGACCAATGAAGTTTATCCCAATGGAATGCCGACCAGCCTTCCAATTGATGTGCAGATAAATATGGTGCATTCAGTACCAGGGCTTGAAAGGGCTGAAATACTAAGACCTGGCTATGCAATTGAGTATGACTACATTGATCCTATTCAATTAAAACCCACTCAGGAGACAAAGCTGCTTGAAGGGCTTTTTCATGCAGGCCAGATAAACGGGACATCCGGTTACGAAGAAGCTGCGGCACAGGGGCTTCTGGCAGGTATTAACGCGGTACTGAAGGTGCGGGGAGATACGCCACTGATACTTGATAGGTCCCAGGCATATGCAGGAGTGATGATAGATGATCTGGTTACAAAGGGTACAAAAGAGCCCTACCGGATGTTTACATCCAGGGCGGAGCATCGTTTGCTCTTAAGAGAGGACAATGCCGATTTCAGGCTAAGGGATATCGGTCATCAACTGGGGCTTGTATCTGATGACATCTACAGGCGGTTTTGCCTTAAAAGGGAAAAGGTTGAAGGGCTTCTAACCAGGTTGAAGGAGTTCAGGGTGAGGCCTGAGCCGTGTGTCATGGAAAGGCTGAAAGAGTTTGGGTCTCAGCCGATCAAGAGTGTGAGTTCCCTTGAGCAGCTTTTGAAGAGATATGAAATCCAGTTCGAGCACCTGAAAATCTTTGACCCAGCGCTTTCAGGTATTGATGAACAGGTTGCGGCTGAAGTGGAGACCAGGATAAAATACCAGGGCTACATTGAAAGACAGGAACGTCAGGTGGAAAAGCTGAAACGAATAGAAGGAGTAAGGATTCCGGAGACGCTGGATTATTATGGAGTTTATGGGCTGACCACGGAGGTCAGGGAAAAACTGACCAAGGTCAGGCCGATATCCCTGGGGCAGGCATCCAGGATCGCAGGCGTTACACCCGCAGCTATTATGGCCATACAGGTTCATTTGAAGAGAACAGGGTAAGGGGTTACGGGTTGACCTTTAAATGATGCCTCGGACTAAGTAATATCAAAGATCCTTCATACAATCCTCTCAGTGAAATACTCTTCTCTTAATTCTTCATCCAGCCCTTCCCTGTCAGCCCTAACTGCAAGAGGGAGATTTTCCAAAATATCCTGGGCCGTCATACCGTCTTCACCAATGGACATGGCCGCCATGTCCCCTGCGAGACCATGAATAAATACACCTTTTGAAACCGCCTCCTGTAACGGCATGCCCAGGCCGAACATGGCTGCAATGGTCCCAGTGAGCAGGTCGCCTGAGCCGGCGGTAGCCATGCCCGAGTTGCCGGTCATGTTGATAAACACACGTTCATCCGGATAACCAATTAGCGAGTGGGCGCCTTTTAATACGATGATTGCACCAAGATCTTTACTTGTCTTCTGTAAAATATCCACCTTGCTGTCATTGACTTCGCTGACTGCAAGGTTTGTGATCCTGCTCATCTCACCAAGATGGGGGGTGAGAATGGTCTCCGCCTTCCTTTTCTTTATGATGCCCAAATCTTTGCAGATGGCGGTTATGCCGTCACCGTCAATCAGGATGGGTTTGTTGATCTTTTCTGCCAGCATTCTGACAAGATCCTGGGTCTCTTCATTAAGTGACAGCCCCGGGCCGATTACAACCATGTCTGCCTTTTCTGAAAGTTCAATCAATGCGTCTTTGTTTTCAAGTGAGATGCTGCCTGCTTGGGTTTCTTTCTGTGGCACGAACACAATCTCGCTCCCCTTGTTGGCTATAAAAGGTGTAATGGAGGAGGGTGAGGCGAGTCTTGCGTAACCGCCGCCGGCCTTCATAAATGACATGGCTGCAAAATAGGGCGCGCCAAAGTAACCGGCGGCCCCTGCAATAAATAGTACGTCGCCGAAATCACCCTTGTGCCCGTGCCTTTCCCTTGGGGGAATGGGCGGAGGGTAATTGATCTCAATCTTCAGGGAGTCCTTTGTAAATATTGACCTGGGAAACGAGATGTGTGTGGTGTAGAGTTTGCCCTGCATCGCGTATCCTGGGTATAAGAGGTTACCTATCTTTGGAAGCCCGAAGCTCACGGTGTAATCCGCCTTAACGGCTGTACCCATGATATTCCCTGTATCCCCTGATACACCAGAGGGGATATCTGCGCTGAATACTGTCTTTCCGCTTTCGTTTATCAGTGTAATCACATCCTGATAAATTCCCTTTACATCCCTGGCAAGTCCTGTGCCGAATATCGCGTCAACAATTGCATCGCAATGGGAGATATCTGTTTTTATAGAATCAGCGGTTTCCACCTGGATAATCTCAATGGGAAGAAGGGATGTTATATTGAGATTCATTGCGGCGACACCCTTGAAATTGTCACGGTTTCCAAGGACGAAGACTTTTACGTGGCCTCCATCAGAGTGGATCTTTCTTGCTATGACAAATCCATCGCCCCCATTATTGCCCACGCCGCAAAACACGATAAATCTCTTGCCTGTTATCCCGAAATGCCTTGCAATGACAGAACATGTTGCAAGGCCTGCGTTTTCCATCAACAACTCCTCTTTTATTCCGAACTGAACACTGGCTGTCCTGTCCAGTTCTCTCATCTCTGAAACCCGGCTTACTTTCATTGTCCCCTCCTATTTCAGATTTTATAGATTCGTAAAAGGTCGAAAAACAGCCGCTTATGTCATTCCGGCGAAGGCCGGAATCCAGTAAGACACCTGGATGCCGGATCAAGAGACTGTGTCGTAATAAAGTTTTTAGAATGCAAATTTCAAATGTTCTTTTAAAAAAATATTAGAAATTAGCTGAAACTCAAAG
>LT984855.1:41208-48219 GCA_900258555.1 uncultured Desulfobacterium sp.
AAACATCTTTTTATCGACTCTTCACCTTTTTCTTCTATTTTATTGTCAAAGAACAAATTGTATACTTAATTACGACACAGTCTCCAAGTCCCGCATGACGGGATAACGATGGGCTCTCAATTTCAAAGAAATTACGACCTTAGTATATAATTGATGGAGCTCAATGATCAATCCAAAACCAGGAGGCTCTCTGTAAAGATTGACATTTTTCTCCCTGAGCCTGTAAATTGAATACTTAATCACAAAGGGGATTAAATGGACTGCGAGATTGAAAACGATGACATGCACTATGAGGGCGCCTGCATCAGACCTCCCAGCGAGGCCTTCAGCATCCTCCTGCAGGTTACCCTGGGCTGCTCTCACAACAAGTGCACCTTCTGCGGGGCATATAAGGAAAAAAGGTTTGCCATCAAGGATGAGCGCATAATCTTGAGCGACATCCTGTTTGCCTCAAGATATATGAAGCGGCAGGACCGGGTATTCCTGATGGACGGTGATGCCCTGATAATACCACAGAAGAGACTGATGTGGATACTTGATCGTATTCGTGAGCACCTGCCATGGGTGAAAAGGGTGGGGGCCTATGCCAATCACAAAAGCATAAAGATGAAATCTCCGGATGAACTGGCGGAATTGAAGGCAAATGGCCTCGGTATCCTGTACCTGGGCGTTGAAAGCGGTGATGATGAGGTCTTAAAAAAAGTCAAAAAAGGCACGACCGCGGAAAACCTTATAAGGATGGGCAGAAAGGTGCGGGATGCCGGGATAAAGCTCTCAGTCACTGTACTGCTTGGTATTGCAGGAAGGGAAGGCTCAATGCAACATGCCAGGGCCACAGGAGAGGTCCTGAGCGCCATGGACCCCAACTATGTGGGAGCGCTTACAGTGATGTTCAGACACAACACGGAACTCTATACAGATTATTGTAACGGAAGGTTTGAACTTCTTTCTGAAAAAGAAATTCTGCCGGAATTGCGCGAGATGCTTGCGCATACCAACCTCAGCCGGGGTCAGTTCTTTTCCAACCATGCATCCAATTATCTACCCATCAGGGCAAGACTCCCCAGGGGAAAACAGGAGGCCCTTGATCTGATAGATGCGGCTATCAGGGGTGATGTGGGGTTGAGACCCGAGTGGATGAGAGGTCTTTAAACCTGCTTAGCCCATATAAAGTGAATTAAATGAATAAAAATGCATTAAAATATATAATCAATACCGTACTTTTTATAGATGTATGTTCAATTGCTGCGATCGGATTGTTGCTGGGCTTTGTAATACCAAGAGGAGAACAGGGATCAAATTATTTTCTTGGACTCCATAGACATGAGTGGGTGGATATTCATCTTTTTCTTTCCATACTTTTGTTAACGCTTTTGGTTTTTCACCTTTGGTTTAATTGGACATGGATTGTTCAATCCACCAAGAGATATTTTGGAGATAGGTGGAAGAACGCCCTGTGGTTTATTTTATGGGCATGGATATTGGTGCTTATTGTCGGATGGATTGCGACAAAATTATAGGGCTCGTTTGAGTCGCACAGACAGGAAAGGAGACAAGCGTATGCAGGCACGAGGACCCCTCATGATAGAACATCGGCTTATAGAACGAATGATTTCTATAATAAGGAATAAATTGGCGCTGGTCGAAGAAACCCGGAAGATTGATCCTATGTTCGTTGACAAGGCAGTTGATTTTATCCGCATGTATGCGGACCGAACTCACCATGGAAAGGAAGAAGAGATTCTGTTTAGGGATTTGAAGAAAAAGGACCTGTCTGAGAAAGACAGGCAACTTATGAATGAGCTCATGGAAGAACATGTTTTCGGACGGGATAACACCAAGGTGCTGGTCGAAGCGAACACACGTTATAGAAATGGCGATCACTCAGCCTTGAAAGAAATTACTGGTTGCCTCCGCACACTCATTGATTTTTATCCCAAACACATTGAAAAAGAGGACAAGGTTTTCTTCCCTGCATCCCGAACCTACTTTTCTGACGCAGAAGACCAGGCAATGCTCGCCCAATTCTGGGAATTCGACAGGAACATGATTCATGAGAAGTACAGGTCCGTCGTCAATGACCTACAAGAACAATGAGAGCTTTTCATTCTTGACCTCATGACTCACCCCCCCTCCAATACCCATTGTGACCCCGAAGTATGAGTATGTGGTTGACCGAATTAGCCTTTCGGTGATAAGTTGACTGATATCTAATAGTCTTCAGAAGGAATATAGACAATTTTAACTCAAAAAAATGACAAGTAAGCTTAAACTGCCTAACATTGTGGCGCAGCTTATTGATATTTCAACCGACATTCCGAACATGGTTGCTTTTGAGAGAGTGGGGAAACTGAAGATTGTGAAAAACAATATCTTTTCTATAATAACAAAAAGTTTGGAGACATTATGATAGTGAAGAAAGACTTGTCCGAGGTTCCGATGGAAATCCGGGCTGAAGAAGCAATGAGGAAAAGGAAATCTTAAAACAAGAGACATTAATTGGCGTATCTGGTATTCATCAGGCAAGTTGTTGTGTAGGCTTGGGCTTAGTGGTGACGTGGTAGCATATGTTAACAACCTTACAGCGTTCCCCTCTGCCCATATTACTTAAAGGGATTAGAAAAGGAGACGTTAAATGGACACTCAATTCATTGTGGATGAATCAGGCAGGAAGACCGCCGTGATTTTGCCTGTTGCAGAGTATGAGGAACTTTTGGAAGATATTCATGATCTTGCAGTCATCGCAGAGAGGAAAGATGAACCTACTATCGATTTTGAAGAACTTAAATTAAGGTTAAAAGCTGATGGGTTTCTTTAAAATAGATCCAAAAGGTTCGACTGAACATGATCTCAAAAGAATTGACAGGCAATATATTCCAAGAATCCTAGAAGCAATTGAAAGCCTCGCAGAAAATCCATTCCCTGTTCAGTCCAAAAAACTAAAAGATTCTGAGGCAAGCTATCGCTTACGTGTTGGAGATTATCGCATAATTTATCAAGTAGATCAGCAAAATAAGACTGTTGTTATCTATCATATTCGTCATAGAAAGGATGCCTATAAAAGGTAAATGGTGATCCGACTTCCGTTATAATACAGATTAACAGATTGACATCTAAATGTGTTCATCTTTTGTGTATAATCATGAACTCGTTCCGTGGGGAATGCAGGCAATACAACGGATTTCGTTTGCCGGAGATGAGCAAATCAACTGGACAGATATGGATCTTATTCCCACGATGATTTTGCACTGGGTGAAGACAAAGGAGGCAATCGCTCTCAGGATGCTGAATGTCCCGAAATTCATTGCTGAGAACATGGCAAATACAGTTCGGAGTGAAAATATATCATTGGAGACCTTAGACCAATGGCTTGAAAAACCGATATCCGCATCTGGCAGAAATCATTGCCTACAGGCGCAAAGATTACAGGCTCTGAATGTAAACACTTGTGGAAAAGAATTGAAGGAAAGAAATCCTGGCCAAGCATAAGTTATTCTGATTAATAACATGTTGGCTGAAAAATCGTGAAACAAAATAAATTCAAGATGATAACCTTCCCCCGCTTCGTTACTTAATTTAAACATAAAGGAGATACTATGGTTAGCCGAAATAAAACGGCACCTAATTGGGCACCAATTTCCGGTCAATGGAAGATTAGTACAAACAAAGCTGATTATATTGCTCCTGATGATTTAAATATTCCGGTAGGAATAGCACTTTCATCGGCCCGTGTGAGAAATGGCCATATTTCTGTAGAAATATGTCTTAATGATTCCGATAAGAATGCCGGTCGGATTCTTTTGGGTTACAATACGGTGACAGGTGCATATTATTCTATTGGTCTTGGCGGTTATAATTATGCCTATGTGATTGATGCGTTTGTACCTGGTCAAGCATGGCGAGGAATAAGAGTGGAAGGGAACAAATCACAGCTTGATGGAAAACGTACATACGAAGTTTTAGTAGAAATCCATGGTCAGAATGTAACCCTCAGTATTGATGGTATTCGGATAATGGACCACACACTTCCTTCTCCATTAGGAGGAGGACAAGCAGGTCTCTTCGCATGGGGTCCTGGGCCTGTTATTTTCAATAATTTAAAATGGTCTGGGGATAATCCCCGCGCATTTGTAGTTATGCAATTTTCTGAACCTTTTGACAGTCTGTATAAAGATGTTGTTGTGCCTGTTTGTAAAAAGGCCGGGTTTGATGCATTTCGAGCGGATGATGTTTTCAGACCTGGTATTATATTACAGGACATCATACAAGCATTGGTTGCATCTGATATAATCATTGCAGAAATTACTCCTGATAATCCGAATATATTTTATGAGCTTGGATATGCACATGCCTTAGAAAAGCCAACAATTTTACTGGCAAATAGGGATAGCGACCTACCATTTGATATCAGTGGATATAGAGTAATTTTTTACGATAATACCATAGGTGGGAAACCAGAGGTTGAGTCAGCTTTAGAGAAACATCTAAAGAATATATTAATCGGTAGAATTAGTTGATTAAGGTTAATCTATCAGTTTACCTGACCTATGATTTGCTACATTTCACACCTGTCGGTGACTTTTTTTATATTTTCAATCACGCCCCTCGGCGCTAATGCCATGCAGAACACCGAGAAAAGAGGACTTTAATGCCACGATTAACAGAACAGGAGCAACAGGACATTATTCGCTACATTGAAGCGGGCAGGCCTTTGCCGGACAAGTATCACAAAAGACCGCTATCTGGAGTTCAAAAGCGTCTTCCACGAATGTGCGCCGGGGAGGCTGAAAATCGCTGTGAAGGTGGTGAATATCTTCGGTGATGACACAATGACAATTGTGGATGTGAATATCGGAGGGAAGAGATAATGGCAAGGTTGAATGTTAAGGGCACAGATATAGCCATATTCAACAAACAAGAAGAAGACTATATCTGCATTACAGATATTGCGAAATACAAAAATTCTGACAGAACGGATGACTTAATTAGAAACTGGCTAAGAAACAGGAACACGATTGAATTTTTAGGGGTTTGGGAACAGTTGAACAATCCTGATTTTAAACCCGTCGAATTCGACGGGTTTAAAAAACAAGCTGGGCTCAACAGTTTTACATTAACACCCAGCCAATGGATTGAAAAAACAAACGCAATTGGCATCATCTCTAAACCGGGTCGCTATGGCGGCACTTACGCCCACAAGGACATCGCCTTCGAATTTGCATCCTGGATATCCGTTGAGTTCAAATTGTATCTGATAAAAGAGTTCCAGCGTCTAAAAGAGGATGAGAGAAAGCAGCTTGGCTGGGACATTCGGCGCAATCTGGCCAAAATCAACTACCGGATTCACACCAATGCGATCAAAGAGAACCTTATTCCACCGGAATTGACCTTGTGTCAGACAAACTTGGTTTATGCCTCGGAGGCGGATGTTCTGAATATGGCGCTGTTCGGTATGACTGCGAAACAGTGGCGCGACAGCCATCCGGGCGAAAAAGGTAATATTCGGGATTATGCGGACGTATCACAACTTGTTTGCCTTTCCAATCTGGAAAACCTGAATGCCCTTTTCATCAATGAGGGAATGCCACAGTCCGAGAGGCTCGCCAAGCTCAACAAAATAGCCATTCAGCAGATGAAACTGCTGACGGACAATACAGGCATCAAGCGACTTGACGCAAAAGAAAAATAGTGGTTCTGCTTGGAGGCTGTTCGAGAAGGAGATGCTTTTTCCAATTTGATATCAAGCGTGAAATAGTGCGGGTGAAAAAAACATGACTCGCGCGGAGACACATGGACACTGGTGAACAGAATTGACTGAAAATTAAATCGGCGAAATTCTTATCAAGACCGCTATTGACGTGCATCGTCAGTTGGGGCCGGATCTTTTGGAGTCAGTATATGAGATTGTTCTGGCATATGAACTGAACAAGCGGGGAGGGAAGGTATTGTAAGAACTGTAAACAGACTTGGTGAAAAAATTTATCTCAGCGACACTGCGTCTCTGCGCGAGGAGAAATATGATGCCGCTGCATTACATACGTTCTGAGGCAAAAGCCCGTTGGGTTAGGCGAAGCAACCCAACCCACTCAGCTCGGCTGTAGCAAAAGACGGATATATGAGGGAATGAAGGCACGATCAAAGGAATTGGTTGATAGAGCAATAGCGGCAACCGCCGCTGCTATCGAGATCTATAATAAACCGGACTTTCTGTACCGGGAGGAGACATTCGCAATTTTGGCGGTGGCTGGCTGGGAGCTGATCCTGAAGGCTAAATGGCTTACCGATCATGATAACAGAGTTCAAAGTCTCTATGTCTATGAACCTATCATAAAGAAAGATGGCGCCAAGGGTAAACGTCAGAAAGTTAAACTGACTCGGAGCGGGAACCCGTTCACCCATAGCATTGACTACCTCGCGAAGAAACTACTCGAATCTAAAACGCTTGATGATATGGTGTGGCGTAATATCCAGGCGTTACTTGAAATGAGGGACACCTCTGTACATTTTTACAACCGGGGAAATGCTTTTTCCTTGCGCCTTCAGGAGATTGGAGCTGCAAGTCTAAGGAATTTTGTTGTCTTAGTAGGTGAATGGTTCGAAAGGGACCTTTCTGATTTCAACTTCTACCTGATGCCGCTGGCATTTATTGCGCCTCCTGCATGTTCAAAAGCCATTCTGCTTAATAGCGAAGAAAAGAACTTTTTAAGGTTTATTGATACCCTGGAATCCGTAGGCACCCAAAACAATGGACGTTTCTCGGTGACAATCAATGTTGAGGTGACTTTTACCCGCTCAAAAGCGAAAGACGCTCTTGATGTTAGACTTAGCAAGAACCCGAATGCAAGAGAAATTCGCTTTACGGAGGAACAGATCAAAGATAGGTATCCTTGGGATTACAATACACTCACTAAAGAATGGGTAGTGTCAATTTAATTGTGTAAAATTTGATAGTTCATTTAATTGTTTGAAAAAAGGCAAATTTTTGCGGACTTTTCCTATAGGGTTTGCCCT
>LT984855.1:49334-87859 GCA_900258555.1 uncultured Desulfobacterium sp.
CCTTTTTTTAATTGGTTTGTCGTAAAACCCTTATAAAGGAAAAGCGCCTTTTTTTCGACAAGTTATAATTTTACACAAAAGATTTTACACTACCAAAGAATGTATTAGCCGATATACCGATTTCAAACTTACAAAGAAGTACCATAACCTCCGCAAAGAATTTCGAGAGGACCCCCGGTATGCCATGATGCGGCAGCTATTTCCTGGAAATCCAAAAAGTGCGAAGACATGGTTTTTCAATCCAAGCATTTTAAATGAACTTGACAATCACTACCAAAAGGAACAGCAACTAACGGATACATCTGGCGTTTAATCTTTGCTTGATTAGCTTTGTCGTTTTATGGACGAAATCACGTATCTTAAATCACCGTTTGGAATGTTTAACCTCGTTGAAGAAGCTTTTCAGCGTTATTATAAGAATCCCTCCACAAGCGACTTTGTGATATTAATCTTCCTCTTATACCACCTTCGTGAATTGGTAGTCGGGGGACAAAATTATAAAGAGATAGAAAAAATAGACACCAAGAAAAGGACCTCAGCTCAGAGGCTATTTAGTGATCTTTGGGGAATGGATGAATTCCAAACTATACGTGAAATTTGTAACGGATCTAAACATCACAAGATTAGCAGGAAGCTTATGCAAGTTAATGGCTTCAGGTGTGGCCTTAGTAGATGTGGCGATCATCTCGGACAAAGATATTTTTTGATAGATGGAAGTGATTCCCGGATAGTTTTTGCGCCGGTTGTCAAGAAATATAAAAACTTTTTTAAAGATAATGCGGGATACTAACACGTGGGTTAAGTTTGAAATGTTTTTATTCCGGTGGTATGGCCCGCACTATTCGTGCGAGCCTAAATGTTCAGCCAAGCTTCTCTACATGCCAACAGGTTGAATATCGAAAAAAGAGGACCTTCATGCCACGACTAACCGAACAGGAACAGCAGGATATCATCCGTTTTATCGAGGCCGATAGGCCTTTGCCGGACAAGTACCGCTTTTTGCTGTTTGAAGAAAAGCGAGAGGTGGAGCTGGTCTGGAACGGTAAGACCAGTGAGGTTTGTAACATTGTCCTTCCCTTTCAGGTGATCGAGCAGGTGGATGAGCCCCGCGCCGAAAGGCCTGAAGAGACTGCATTGCAGTTGAGCCTGTTTGACCTGGACGCCCGGGGACGCCAGCTTAAGGGCTGGACCAATAAGCTTATATGGGGAGATAACAAGCTCATCCTTGCAAGTCTCAAGAATGGCCCGCTGCGTGAGGAGATTGAAAAGCAGGGCGGCCTGAAGCTGATCTACATTGACCCGCCCTTTGACGTGGGCGCGGATTTTTCCATGGACATTGAGATCGGCGGCGACACCTTCACCAAGAAGCCCAACATCCTGGAAGAGATCGCATACCGCGACACATGGGGAAGAGGCGCGGATTCCTTCATCGCCATGATCTACGAGAGGCTGGTGTTGATGCGGGATTTGCTGGCCGATGATGGGAGTATTTATGTGCATTGTGATTGGAAGATTAATCCGATAATCCGGCTCGCGTTAGACGAGGTGTTTGGTCGAGAACGTTTTCGCAGTGAAATCATCTGGAAGCGGACTTCTGGTCACAGTGATGCAGGCCGCTATGGGAGCAGCCATGATGTTATTCAATATTTTACGAAAACCGACTCATGGATTTGGAATCAGCCTTATCAACCCTACGATAAGGAATATGTCGAAAACTATTACCGGTATTCCGATCCTGATGGAAGAAAATGGATGTCTGGTGATGCTGGGGCTGCTGGTCTGCAAGGAGGCGGTTACGATTACACATGGAAAGGCGTTCGCCGCGTTTGGCGCCTCCCTGAGAAAACGATGGTACGCCTCGACAGTGAAAAGCGAATCTATTACACGAAAAATGGTATTCCGAGGATCAAGCGTTACTTGGACGAAAGTGATGGGATGCCAGCCCAAGATATTTGGTCAGATGTCGAATCACTTCGATCTTGGCATAACGAGCAAGCAGGCTACGCCACCCAAAAACCCGAAGCCCTTCTCGAACGTATCATCAAAGCCTCATCAAACCAAGGCGACCTCGTAGCTGACTTTTTTTGCGGCTCCGGCACCACCGCTGCTGTGGCCGAAAAGCTTGGCCGCAAGTGGATCGTAAGCGACCTGGGAAAATTCGCCGTCCACACCACCCGCAAGCGTATGATCGGTGTGCAACGAGCGCTCAAGACCGATGGCAAGGACTACCGCGCCTTTGAAATCCTCAATCTGGGAAAATACGAACGGCAGCACTACATCGGCGTCAACCCCAACCTTCGGGAGGAGGAGCAGCGTAAACAGATAGAGGAAAAGGAGGCGGCCTTTCTTGACCTGATCCTGCGGGCCTACCGGGCGGAAAAGACTACGGGGTTTACCGCGTTTCATGGGAAAAAGGCAGGCCGGCTGGTGGCTGTGGGGCCGGTCAATCTGCCGGTCACTCGGCTCTTTGTTGAAGAGATAATCCTTGAATGCCGCAAAAAGCACATCACCCGCGTGGACATCCTGGGCTTTGAGTTTGAGATGGGGCTTTTTCCCAATGTGCTGGACGAGGCCCGGGCCAAGGGCATTGACATCGCACCCAAGTATATCCCCGCCGAGGTGTTTGATAAAAGGGCTGTGGAGAAAAACCAGGTGGTGTTTCACGACGTTGCGGCCATCGAGGTAAAGCCTCATGTCCGCGAAGGCAAAAAAGGCGTGGCCCCTGCTGTAGCAGTGGAATTGACGGACTTTTCGGTATTTTATTCACAGGACTCCATCGCAAATGCCGAGGCGGCGATCAAAAACAAGGGAAGCCGGATCGTAGTGGAAAAGGGGCAAATTGTTAAGGTGAGCAAAGACGCGCATGGAGTTGTTACTCGCGAGGTGCTCACCAAGAATTGGACGGACTGGATTGATTACTGGGCAGTGGACTTCAACTTCGAGAGTAAGCGTGAGATCGTGAGGGTGAAAAAGGATGACTCGCGCGGAGACGCTGTGAGGCAGAGCAAAGAAAAAGATGTAAAAAAATCTCTCAGCGCCTCTGCGTCTCTGCGCGAGAATGAAGCGGGGTGGGAAGAGGTCTGGACGGGAGACTATATCTTCGAGAATGAGTGGCAGAGCTTTCGAACCAAAAAGGACCGCTCTCTGGAGCTTAAAAGCGTCTTCCACGAATGCGCGCCGGGCAGGAGGAAGATAGCGGTCAAGGTGGTGGATATCTTCGGTAATGATACAATGACGATTGTGGATGTGAACATCGGAGGGAAGAGATAATGACGAAGAAAATTGCGACAACAACCGGTGGGCATGTGTCGCCCTTCGAACGGATCAAGCACACCAACGATGCGGGTATGGAGTTTTGGACAAGTCGCGAATTTGCTGGAGTATTGGGCTATGGTGATTACCGCAATTTTGAGGGCGTGATTGAGAAGGCCCGGCTGTCTTGTTTCAACAGTGGACACCGCATCGAGGATCATTTCGTTGACGTCACCGAAATGATCGAAATTGGAAAGGGGGGCCAACGGGTTGTCAAATCCGTGCTCATGTCGCGTTATGCCTGTTATCTGGCTATCCAAAACGCTGATCCCAAAAAAGAAATTGTTGCACAGGGGCAAACCTATTTCGCTGTCCAAACGCGGCGGCAGGAACTGGAGGATGAGCGCATCGAGGAAGAAAGGCGAATCCTTTTGCGCGAGGAGATGCGCCGTCACAATGTGCAACTGGCAGACGCCGCCAAAGGTGCGGGCGTCATCCAACCCATAGACTACGCCATTTTTCAAAATCACGGGTACATGGGGCTTTATGGCGGACTAAAACAGGAAGACATTCACCGGCGGAAAGGCTTGAAAAAGAGCCAGAAGATTCTGGATCATATGGGCAGCACGGAATTGGCGGCCAATCTGTTCAGGGCGACCCAGGCGGAGGAAAAACTGCGCCGGGATGATGTTAGGGAGAAAGAAGCGGCGAACCGGACACATCGTGAAGTAGGCGCAAAGGTGCGGCAAACCATCCGGGAATTGGGCGGCACAATGCCGGAAAATTTACCAGTAGCCGAAAGCATCCATAAAATCGAAACCAAACAGCGCAAGCAGCTCGGTAACGCTAAGACGGCTGCAAAAAAGAAAAACGAGTAACCGAACATGGCTCTACATAAAGATTTTCCCCAATCCCCCCATGCAATCCTCGACCCTGCAATCCGCTGGTTTCCTGCTGATGAGGCGTTGCGGGAAACAAGCATGGAAAAGCTTATGCCGCCCTTGGTGGCGGAGCTTCGCAAAAAGGTAAAGGATTTCCGGGAAGGAGGCTATGCGGGTGCCGCGGACACCAGCCGGAGTCTTTTGAATTGGTGGTTCAACACCCCGCACCTGTTGCCGAAGAGTGACGGGACCATAACGGAGTTTGAATATTACTTCGCCCAGCGTGAGGCACTGGAAACGATCATCTATCTTTACGATGTGGCGGCGGTGCGGGATAAATACGATCTGATGCGTTTTGACGCAAGCGGTCTTGTATCAGGGGACAAATTCGACGAGACATGGCGGCGGTTTGTGGTCAAGATGGCTACAGGCAGCGGTAAGACCAAGGTCCTGAGCCTGGCCCTGGCGTGGAGCTTTTACCACAAACTATATGAACCTGAATCTACTCTTTCTAGGAATTTTCTCGTTATTACACCCAACATCATCGTGCTTGACCGCATATACAAGGACTTTCAGGGGCTAAGGATCTTTTTTGAAGACCCGGTGATCCCTGAAAACGGGGTGGACGGCCGCAATTGGCGAGATGATTTTCAGTTGACCCTGCATGTTCAGGACCAGGTGCGCGTTACGCGCCGTACCGGTAATATCTTCCTTACCAACATCCACCGCGTCTATTCCGGCGATGACACCCTTCCTTCGGCTGATGATGAAAACACGATGGACTATTTTCTGGGGAGGCGACCCACCGGCGCCACTACTGATTCAAAGGTGGATTTGGGCATGATCGTCCGGGATATTGACGAGCTGATGGTGCTAAACGATGAGGCCCACCATATTCATGATCCGCGCATGGCCTGGTTCAAATCCATTGAAGATATCCACAACCGGCTGAAGCAGAAGGGGGCGGCCCTTTCCATGCAGGTGGACACTACTGCCACACCCAGACACAACAATGGGGCGATTTTTGTCCAGACCGTGGCAGATTACCCTCTGGTGGAGGCCATATCACAAAATGTGGTCAAGCACCCGGTGCTTCCTGACGCCGCCAGCCGCGCAAAACTGAGTGAGCGGCAGAGCGCAAAGTACACTGAAAAATACGCAGACTACATTCATCTGGGCGTAATCGAATGGCGCAAGACCTATGAAGAACATGCAAAGATGGAAAAGAAGGCCATACTTTTTGTCATGACCGACGATACCAGAAACTGTGACGATGTGGCCGCATATCTGGAGGGCCGCTACCCGGACCTGAAAGACGCAGTGCTTGTCATTCACACTAAAAACAATGGTGAGATCTCAGAGGCGGCCTTGGGCAAGGACAAGGAGGAACTGGAAAGACTCCGAAAACAGGCCAATGAGATTGACGGTATGGAAAGCCCATATAAGGCAATAGTTTCAGTGATGATGCTAAAAGAAGGCTGGGATGTGAAAAATGTAACCACCATCGTGGGACTACGCGCCTATTCCGCAAAGAGCAATATCCTGCCCGAACAGACCCTGGGCCGGGGTCTGCGCAGGATGTATGCAGGCGATGTGGAAGAGTTCGTCAGCGTGGTTGGCACCAATGCCTTTATGGAGTTTGTGGAATCCATCCAGGCCGAAGGTGTAATCTTGGAGCGAAAGGCGATGGGGGAAGGGACAGGGCCAAAGACTCCACTGGTGATCGAAGTTGACAGGGAAAACGAGAAAAAGGATATTTCCGTCCTCGATATTGAAATCCCGGTGCTGACCCCGCGTGTCTACCGGGAGTATAAGAACCTTGCCGATTTGGATATAAGCGCACTGGGACATCAGCGTGTGGCCTACAGGCAATTTAGTGAGGAAGAGCAACGTGAGATTGTATTTAAGGATATCTCCAACGGTGAAATCACTCATACCACCATCCTCGATTCAGCGGGAGTTGCCGACTACCGAAGTGTGATCGGCTTTTTTGCACAGACCATCATGAAGGAGCTGCGTCTGGTCAGCGGCTATGATGTGCTGTACGGCAAGGTCAAGGTGTTCATTCAGGAGCATTTGTTTGACCACCCTGTTGAACTTGAAAACCTCAATACCATGCGCAATCTGTCGGAGCCGGCTGCTACCAAAACGTTGATCGAAACATTCAAGAAGGCTGTCAACGCCATGACCGTACAGGATAAGGGCGACGCTGAAGTACGGGATACGATCAAGTTGCGCCGGACACGCCCTTTTGTCGCCAGGGACCAAGGCTACCTTGTTCCGAAAAAAAGCGTCTTTAACCGGATAATCGGCGACAGCCAACTGGAGCTTCGGTTTGCAGCCTTTCTGGAAGATTGCAGTGATGTGGTCTCTTTTGCGAAAAACTATCTGGCTGTGCATTTTAAATTGGACTACGTGAACGCTTGTGGCGATATTTCCAACTATTACCCGGACTTTCTGGTCAAACTGTCTGATAAGCGCATTGTGATTGTTGAAACGAAGGGACAGGAAGATCCGGATGTGCCGCTTAAGATGGCGCGTCTGCGACAGTGGTGTGAAGATATCAACCGGGTCCAGTCGGATGTGAAATATGACTTTGTTTATGTGGACGAAGAAAGTATGGAAAAATACAAGCCTGCTTCATTTCGGCAATTGCTTGCGGGTTTTAGGGAATACAAGGTCTGAGGGCCAGGAAAAAGGAAGATAACTCGCGCGGAGACGCTGTGACGCGGAGGGAAGAGAAAAATTTAAATAATTGTCTCTGCGCCTCAGCGTCTACGCGCGAGGAGAAATAATATGATAGAGCTAAATTCCATACGTTCTGAGGCAAAAGAGATATTCGCAGCCGGCGTTGAGGCCGTGGATCCTTATAAGGCAATAAAAAGTCTTGTCCTGGTAAAAAGAAATCTTCTGGTTTTAGGCACAGAGGACGAAGGCACTGTTACCTTTGATCTCGGCAAATATGATCGTATCTTTGTTGTCGGCGCTGGAAAGGCTACAGCGCCGATGGCCAAGGCCATTGAAGAGCTGTTGGGGGAAAAAATCCACTCGGGGCTTATTGTCGTAAAGTACGGTTTCACCACGAACCTCATGCGTACGGAAATTATCGAGGCTGCTCATCCTGTACCAGATCATAATGGGGTTAGAGGGAGCCGTATGATCCTTGATATTCTCCAAGAGGCCGGACCAAGGGATTTGATCATTTCTCTGATCTCAGGCGGCGGCTCGGCGTTGCTCTGTCAGCCTTCAGGAGATATCACCCTTGAAGAAAAGCAGAGTGTTACCAGGATGCTCCTTGCCTGCGGCGCTACAATTTATGAAATCAACGCGACAAGAAAACACATATCAGCTTGCAAGGGCGGGCAGATGGCCCGGGCTGCGTATCCGGCGACCGTTATAAACCTGATGCTCTCTGATGTTGTGGGAGACATGGTGGATGTCATTGCATCAGGCCCGTTTACCCCTGATCCGTCTACGTTTATTGATGCACTGGGGATATTTGAAAAATATAATTTGAAGGACATCCCTGAGAATATTCGACGTCATATTCGGGCAGGCGTTAATGAGGATATACAGGAGACGCCCAAAGAAGGCGATCCGATCTTTGAACTGGTTCATAACCTTATCGTCGGCAGTAATATCCTGGCATTAAAGGCTGCTGAGAAAAAGGCAACGGCTCTGGGATACAATTCACTCATACTCTCATCCATGATAGAGGGTGAAACAAGATACGCAGCCATGTTCCATACTGCAATAGCCAAGGAGATCTTGAAGACAGGCAGGCCCATTTCCCCGCCTGCATGCATTATCTCAGGGGGTGAAACTACAGTTACGATCCATGGGAACGGCCTCGGCGGCAGAAATCAGGAATTCTGTCTGGCCGCAGCCATTGAAATATCAGGGCTACCTCACCGGGTAGTTATTTTCAGCGCCGGTACAGACGGAAATGACGGCCCGACCGATGCGGCAGGGGCAATCGCGGACCCTTTAACCGTAAAACGGGGAAAAGATGCGGGACTGAATGCAATTGATTATCTGAACAACAACGATTCCTATCATTTTCTTAAAAAAACGGAAGACCTGCTGATAACAGGGCCGACCAATACTAACGTGATGGATGTGAGACTGATACTTGTCCGATAATAGGTTGGATAATTCAACCATATGTAATCATTCAGCTAATAGCTAATGGCTAACAGCTAATGGCTTATCTTTTATTGACATATAACATCAAATCCTGATATCTCATTTTCCAGTAAGATACATCTCTTAAAAAATGGATTACATTATGTTGCCGGACTACCATATACACACAGTCCTTTGTAAGCACGCAAACGGGGAAACGGCTGATTATAAATCTGCTGCACGTGAAAGACAGATCCCCGAGATCTGCTTTACAGACCATGTCCCCAGTCACAATGGTTACGACACTGCCCACAGGATGGATCTTTCACAGATCTCTCTTTATAAATCCATGGTATTGGGCGTTAAAGATAGCGATCCTCCCAATGTGATTTTCGGAATTGAGGCGGATTACTATGAGGGCTGTGAGCTGTTTTTAGCCCGCTGGCTCCCGGCCCAGGGCTTTGATTTTGTCCTCGGCTCTGTTCATTTTATTGATGCCTGGGGCTTTGACAACCCGGATCAGCGTCAGGTTTGGGATTCGGTTGATGTTACCTCCACCTGGCGAAATTATTTTGAGATTGTGAGCAGGCTTGCGGATTCAGGCCTGTATGACGCAGTCGGCCATATTGATCTGCCGAAAAAATTCGGGTATCGGCCTTCAGACAAGGAACTAAAAGAGATGGTTCAACCTGCGCTTGATCGCATTTCAGTAGCTCAGATGGGAATAGAGCTTAATACCTCCGGCCTTTCAAAACCTGTGGCGGAGATATATCCTTCTGCCCTTATTCTTTCAATGGCCTTTGAAAGAGGCATACCCATATGCTTTGGCTCAGACGCCCACAGCCCGAACGAGGTCGGACGCAATTTTGATCTTGCATTAAAACTTGCGCGGGAGGTCGGCTACACCCATTATTTTCGGAGCGTCCATAGAACAAAGATCCTCACACCCCTTCCCATTTTATAGCCAGGGTCAGTTAATGTTGGCTGAACTGCAAGGCCAGATAGAAAGGATTACATTCACCAATCAGGAAAACGGTTACACCATTGCCAGGGTGAAGACTTACGGCAACCGTGATCTTGTAACTGTTGTCGGCAGCATGATGGATCCGGTGCCCGGTGAAGTAGTCAAGATGAAGGGCGAGTGGATCAATCATCCAAAATACGGTGAACAATTCAAAATCGTCCAATGCGAGACCTCTGTGCCTGCCACGGTTTACGGCATCCAGAAATATCTGGGTAGCGGTCTTATCAAGGGCATCGGCCCTGTAATGGCCAAACGGATCGTCAGGAAGTTCGGTAAGGAGACGCTCAACATCATAGAAGACAATATTGAAATACTCTCTGAGGTCAATGGGATCGGGAACAAACGTATCGGGATGATCAAAAAGGCATGGGATGATCAAAAAGAGATCCGAAACGTTATGCTCTTCTTACAGTCTCATGGTGTAAGCTCAGCGTATGCAACTAAGATATTCAAACAATACGGTGTCCGTTCCATAGCCGTTGTCAGAGAAAACCCATATCGCCTTGCAATGGATGTCTTTGGCATAGGCTTTGTTACCGCCGACGGCATTGCAGAGAAACTGGGATTTTCAAAAGACTCCGAATTGAGGGCCGAGGCGGGCATAATCTATGTACTGCATGAACTTGCAGATGATGGTCATGTCTATTATCCCTACGACCTCCTGGTGAAAAAATGTGCTGAAATTCTCAAGATAGATCCTGTAATTGTTACCGGGGCCCTTGGCGCAATCGCCATTGAAAATAGGATTGTCATTGAAGAGTTGAAGGACGGAGGCGATGATTTAAAGAAAAATAACAAGGCTGTCTATTTGGCCAAATATCATGTATGCGAGACAGGAATCGCGGCCAGCCTGAAGACCTTGACGGCAGCATCCAAGAAGATGCGCAGGATAGATGCGGACAAGGCAATCAGTTGGGTCCAGGGCCAGCTTTCCATTGCGCTGGCGCAAAATCAGGTGGAGGCGATAAGATGCGGCATTGAGAACAAGGTGATTGTGATCACGGGCGGACCAGGCACGGGCAAGACTACGATCATACATGCCATTATTAAGATATTTTCAAGAATAAAGGCCAGGATATTGCTCGCAGCGCCTACAGGCAGGGCTGCAAAGCGTATGATCGAGGCCACTGGTTGCGAGGCCAAGACCATTCATCGTATGCTTGAGTATAGTCTGGTTAAGGGCGGATTCCAAAAAGACGAAAAAGATCCCCTTGACTGTGATATATTGATTGTTGACGAGGCCTCGATGATTGATGCAGTCCTTATGCATCACCTTTTAAAGCCTATTCCACTTGATGCAACATTAATACTGGTAGGGGATGTGAATCAACTTCCCTCGGTAGGCGCAGGAAATGTCCTGAAAGATATCATCGCCTCAGGTCGAATTCAGGTTGTTGAACTAAACGAAATCTTCCGCCAGGCAAAGGAAAGCCTGATTATCACCAGCGCCCACAAGATTAATTCCGGTATTGTGCCGTTGCTGAGGCCATCACAACAAAAACTTGATGATTTTTACTTTATAGAGCAGGAAGAGCCTAATGATGTCCTAAAGATCATACTGGAGATTACAAAGGAGCGCATACCAAGGCGCTTTGGTTTTGATCCGGTTGAAGATATCCAGGTGCTGTCTCCAATGCACAAGGGTATAGTGGGGACCGAAAATCTAAACAGAGAATTACAAAAGGCCCTAAACCCCTTGTCAGAAGGGCTGGTACGAGGTAGTCGAAATTTCAGATTGAATGACAAAGTGATGCAGATAAGAAACAACTATGAAAAAGAGGTCTTTAACGGCGATATGGGAAAGATTAGGGATATTGATATTGAGGCTCAGGAGGTGAAAATATCTTTTGAAGGACGCCATGTTGTTGTTTATGATTTTTCCGAGCTGGACGAAATTGTTCTGGCCTATGCCATTTCAGTACATAAATCCCAAGGATCAGAATATCCAGCGGTCATATTTCCTGTTCTTACCCAGCATTACATGCTTTTACAGCGCAATCTTATTTATACCGCCGTGACCAGGGGCAAAAAACTCGTAGTAATGGTGGGGGCCAGGAAGGCGTTGACCATAGGGATCAAAAATAATAAAATGGAGAGAAGATACACATTCCTCATGAACAGGTTGATGTGAGGATTCGTGTTTTGTCGGAATCCATTATCAAAAAATCTCTCATGATCTGATTTAGAACTTTTTTTGTTGACACTCAGCCTACTTTTTCATATAAGTTTAACTCACATTTCGTTCAAGTATCTGCTGCAACACCTCAGTTAGTAAAACAAAAGGTGACTTGTGATTACCATCCGTCATTTTGTCAGTCAGTTGGGAATTGGCAATGACCGAACACCGCGTATTAATTGTTGATGACAGTGCAATGATGCGCAGGGCGATGAGGATTTTCCTTGAGCCCCTGAAACTTGACGTCTATGAAGCGGTTGACGGACAGATGGGGCTGGATATGGCCTTTGAAAACAACTTCGATCTGATCGTAACCGATGTAAACATGCCTAACATGGATGGTGTTGAATTATGCCGAAGGCTGAAGGGGGAACCATCCACACGCGGAATTCCTGTGGTGATGGTCAGCTCCTTTGACTCTGATTCCGACATCGAAAAGGGCTTTCAAGTAGGTGCGGCAGCATATATATCTAAAAAAGAAGTTCAGACACAAGCCCTTGAAACCATTAGTAAAATATTATCACAAGCAACCTTACACAGCCGACAGACAATTCTGGTTGTAGATGATTCCAAAACCATCCGCAAGATAGTTGAAGAAGGTCTTGCCCAAGCCGGCTTCAAGGTGGCGACCGCCACTAACGGTAAAGAAGCCCTGAATATAATCAAACACGTCAAACCAGACCTTATCTTAAGCGATATTGACATGCCGGAAATGAATGGATTTGAGTTTTGTAGTGAGGTAAACTCCAATCCGGATCTTGCAGCCATTCCGTTTGTGGTTATGAGTTCAAACAGCGACAGAGCTCACATGAAAAGAATGCTTCAATATGGTGCCGAGGCATACATAACCAAGCCGTTCAATACAGATCAGTTAGTCATCCTGGTAGAAAAACTCCTATCCGATCAATTTCTGCTGTTGCTAAAAGAAAAAGAACGCCTTGATTCAGAACAGAGTCTGATGCTTGCAAGCATTACCAGTCTGGTTTCGGCGCTGGAAGCTCGTGATTCATATACTAGGGGTCATTCAGAGAGTGTTGCAACGATAGTTGGAGGAATGGCCGGCCTCATGGGTGCTAATCAGGAAGAGATCAATAGAATTATAATAGGCGGACAATTGCACGATATAGGAAAAATTGGCGTCAGAGACAGTGTGCTTTTAAAACCAGGAGCGCTTACCGATGATGAGTTTTCCCAAATAAAGGTGCATCCCGCAGTAGGAGCAAAGATCCTAGAATCCATCCCCAGTCTTACTGACATAGTTTCAATAGTACAGTGTCACCACGAACGTATGGATGGAAAAGGCTATCCAAATGGTCTTAAAAGTAAACAGATACCTCTTAACGCCCGCATGACTGCAGTAGCTGATACATACAATGCCCTGACAAGCGACCGGCCTTACCGAAATGGCATGCCGCAAGAAAAGGCTCTTCAGATTGTCAATGATGCAAAGGGCACGCAACTCTGTCCTGATTGCGTTGAGATATTTTTTAAATGGATTTCATCCAACAAGAAATGAAGCAACTATTAAGCGTTATGCATCAAAGCGATAGGCGAGATCAGCTCATTTCCTATGTAATTGTGTCGTTACAAATAAATGTCGCTAACGATCTTCTACTAGTTGTTTATAACGCATAAATATGCTTGACATTTGTTAAAGGCCGTCTTAGGGTGTTTAAAGTAACTTATTTTTTTAGGAGGTATACAGACATGAAAGAATTGAAAAAGGAAATGAAGACAGTTATGAGGGATCTCAAGCAATTGACAAAAAAGGCTGAAAAACTCGGCGCAAAAATAGTAAAGCTTGAGAGCACCAAAAAGGCAAAACCTGCCGCAAAGCCCAAAGCCAAGCCCAAAGCCAAGCCCAAAGCCAAAGCCAAACCCAAGGCAAAAGCCAAGGCAGGTGTAAAGCCCAAGGCTGTGCGTAGCAAAAAAGTTGCAGTCAGCGCTAAGAAGGCGGCCCCAAAAAAGGCCAAGAAGATGACTGCCAGCGACACAATTTTAAGCTTCATCAGAAACAGCAATGTCCCTGTTGACACCACCATGCTTAAGAAGAAGACAAAATTTAAAGATAACAATATTCGGATGATTGTATACAGGCTAAAAAAACGCGGCGAAATCAAAAGCGTCCGTAAGGGGGTTTACGAGAAGGCATAATATTTATCGCCTTTTTGACTGATAGACATAAGGGCAATTTTAAGACGGTCGTACCTGCCCATTAGATGTATTGGTCTGTTAAACACACTGCGGATTTCAATAAAAATATTTTGGACAGGGTTATTTCTGGTGAAATTGGTTATGTCCCCCTGGTGGCGGGATATCGGAAATATGTCTGTGCGGATTCATTGTTATAATCTTGCCAGGGGGAATCTGCACGGGCTGAAGACAAAATCATTTTCTTGAAGTCCAGAGAAGGGTGTGGTGGATAATGGAGAGAGGGCGGCAATCTTGAAATTGCCCTGCAATCAAACTTATTTTTTAAGGTTTATCATTCAAGCCAAGATCTGTTTCTTAATGAACATAGTTTTTAAATTAATGACTATACATTCTTTGCATACAGGCTGACCATGGAGGTAGCCGGGCACATAGCCCACAAGGCCCTTGCCGCATAGGCTACATTCCACATAGTCGTCACCGGTATATACTATCGCCAACACATTAACACCTCTGGCAGCGGATTTTTTTGTCTCGTTTTTCAAACTGCCTTCTTCAAGAGCCGTTCCGGCCATTTTGCCTTTACGTCTATAAGTGCTTCTGCAAACCTTGCAAAGGTGATAATAACCGTCTTTCTTAGTCCTATCCCTGGAAAATTCACTTACGCTCTTCAACTCACCGCACCTTGAACAGCTTTTTAAGACCTCTTCTTCTGCAATTTTTTCCTTCATAGACTGAGAGGTTTTATAACGTTTGCGGTTATACTTATTCTTGCATTCTTTACATCGTTGATGAAGGCCGTCCTTTCTGGTCTTGTCCTTTGGGAAACTGTCTTCATTTTTCAATTTTCCACATTCTGAACATCTTTTCATTGATTACTTCTCTTTTTAAACAAGCATTAATTTAGTCTTGGAGCATGCCAAAACTTAAGGATCATGTCAAGCACTAGGAATCTGTCCGATTTTATATCATTATATATACACATTCAATTTACCTGGCTCCTCAAAGGAATCTTGGACAAATATTTCAACGAGTTCAAGCAGTTGACTTATTTTAAAGGGTTTTGAAAGGACCCCGTAACCATATTTTGAAATCTCCTGATCAAGCTCTTTCTTCAATCGTTCTATCCCAAAAAAACCACTGACGAAAATCACCTTGATCCTTGGAGCCATCCTCCTGAGCTTTCTTACCAGGGCAAGACCAGTGATTTTGGGAATAACCACATCGGCCAAAAGCAGATCTGGTTCGAATTGGCAAAACTGCTTATATCCACTGAGCCCATCGCCGGCCACCCTGACATCATATCCCTCTACAAGCAATACATCCTTGAACAACTCCCGTAGCGAATCCTCATCTTCCACGATCAAAATGCGCTTCTTTGTGCTGGTCTGACTTGGTATTCCTTTCATGATTAAATCAACCAAAACGTCGTCCGGCATTTGGTCAAGAATCTTATTGAATCTGTTAAGCCTCTGTTGTATCGCTTCAGCCTTTCCTCTGTTCCTTGGATTATGGTCAGGATGATATACCTTGCTTAAAAGCCGATAGCTGGACCTGATATAAGAAAGGACAGCATCTTCCCCCAATTCGGAGTAGATCTCCCGGGCCTTATCCAGCAAACCCAAATAAACAAGTTCGTTTTCCAATTCGTATGCGATATTCAATATCAGCAGACCTCTAGACACACATGATTATCATATGCCCTATTGTCAGCAAATGTCATGCCGAATTAACAATTAAAAGATTGACACATTAGTTTCTATTATATCAATAAGTTATCCTAATGCCAATTTTCAAAAATATTGATTGTGAAAAAGAATACTATTTTTATAGGAAATGTTCTTCTTTAATGTGGTAACTTATAATACACTTTTTAAAAGGGCTTTGGAACAGGGGACAAAAAAGGCAGCGCAAGGGCATGCGCTGCCACTTGAAAACCAATAACAGACGGGAAAAGGGGGTTAGCCTCCGTAAACTTCTCTGGCTATTACATTTTTATGAACGTCTTTTGAGCCTTCCACAAAAGAAATGGGCTTTGCGTTTCTATAGTACCGCGCAACCGGATATTCCGTAGTGACCCCATATCCGCCAAAGACCTGTATAGCGTTTACTGCAACATCCATGGCAACATCGCTCGCGAGAGACTTGACCATCGCACCAAGCCTTATCGCCTCCCTGCTACCCTTTGATATCTCAGTACAGGCCTTATAAAGCATTTGACGAACCGACTCTATTTTGACCGCCATTTCAGCGATCATAAACTGTATTCCCTGAAATTTTATAATGGCCTTCCCAAACTGGACCCTTGTCTTTGCATAATCCAGCGCATGCTCCAGTGCACCCTGACTCAGGCCAAGCGCCCTTGCCGCTGTAATGTAGTTGTTCTCTTCCAGCACCTGGATAACCTTCTGGTATGCCCCGCCCTCTGGGTTAAGCCTGTTTTCGTTAGGCACCTTGCAATCACTAAAGGCCACTTCACAGGCCTGACGCGATCCTTCGCCAAGAAGTTCTCCTTTTTTTCCGCATAAATACTTTGAGCCTTCCTTTTCAACGACAAAGGCATAAACGTCTTTGGGATCGCTGGAGTTTTCCTTTCTGGCCAGTATGATGATAAAATCCGCAACATCCGCATTTGAAATAACAGCCGTTTTACCATTCAATAGATAGCCGTCATCAGTCGAGGTTGCCGTGACACTGATTTCATTAATGTTAAAAGGCATTCCAGGTTCAATCAGCGAAATTGCGCTTATAGACTCACCCTCGGCAATCCTGGAAAGAAACCTGGTTTTTTGGTCTTCATTGCCTGCATGCAACAGGATCAGATTTGAAATAAAGCACGAACCTAATACCAGGGCTGAGGTATTACATGTCTTGCCTATCTCTTCGAGAACAATGGCGCAGGTAAGGCAATCTGCACCTACCCCCCCTAATTCTTCAGGGATATTAATACCGGGTAGGCCATATTCTCTAAACAGTTCAAATGAGTCCCAAGGAAATTCGCTGCTCTCATCTACCTTCTGCGCCTTTGGCGCAAGTTTTTCCTTAACCATCCTTCTGATGGTATCCTGAAACATCTTTTGATCTTCGTTCAATTCGTAAGGTATCATTTCGGCATTTCTTCCTTTAAACGTTGTTTAATGTTATCGGCTAAATTTAGCGATTAGCCGTTAGCTCTTAGCTTAATTATTATAATGATATTTCTCTATCCCTCTAACTCATTATTAAAATGAGGGAAAACTTCTCTAACAGAAATGGTCAGTATTGTCAAGACAATAACTCGTAGACAGGCTATCGTTTATTCTTGACAAACACTCTATTATTGATGGTATATAGCGCTGTCAAAAAAAACATACAAGGAGGTAAGTATTGTGAGTGAGATCAAGGCGCCTATGGCTGGCAAGATAATAGAAATCAAGATAAAGGTAGGGGACAGTGTGAAGGAAGGCGATGAGGTGATCATCCTTGAGGCGATGAAGATGGAGCTGCCGGTGGTTGCAGAGGTGTCCGGTAAGGTGAGCGCCATCAACTGCAACAAGGGTCAGGGCGTAGAGGGTGAATCAGTGCTGGTGGTGGTTGAATAGAGGTCTGAAGGTTGACAGACATTGAAAATGTCTTCCTAAGATCAGGGCATGCGTGTTGGAGGTATGGATGGATATAAAGGAGAAGATAGCGGAGTTAGAAAGGCGGGATCGTGAGGCCGAACTGGGCGGCGGAGTAAAGCGGATAGAGGATCAGCATGCCAAGGGGAAGATGACCGCGAGGGAGAGGATTGACTATCTTCTTGATAAGGGCACTTTTCAGGAGATTGACAAGTTTGTAGTGCACCGTTGCCATGATTTTGGGATGGAGAAGAAAAAGTATCCGGGTGACGGAGTAATTACGGGCTACGGTACCATAGACGGAAAGCTGGTTTTTTTGTTTTCGCAGGATTTTACCGTTCTTGGGGGCTCCCTTAGCGGACCGTTTGGGGAGAAGGTCTGTAAGGTTATGGACCTTGCGATCAAAAACGGGGCGCCTGTAATAGGGCTTAATGACTCAGGCGGGGCGAGGATACAGGAGGGTGTAGTAAGCCTTGGGAGCTATGGTGAGATATTTAAACGAAATGTATGGTCCAGCGGGGTGGTTCCCCAGATATCTGTTATCATGGGTCCATGTGCAGGCGGTGCGGTTTATTCTCCTGCGCTGACAGACTTTATAATAATGGTGAAGAAGACCAGCAACATGTTTATCACCGGACCTGATGTGATTAAGGCGGTGACCTCAGAGGAGGTGACCCCTGAGGAGCTTGGGGGGGCCATGAGCCACAACACCAAGAGCGGGGTAGCCCATTTTGCCGAAGAATCAGACCAGGCGGCCCTTGACAGGGTAAAAAGGCTTTTGGAGTATCTACCGAGGAACTGCTGGAAATCTCCTCGTTCGATAGTGTGCACTGATAATCCCGACCGCACGGACGAGGCGTTAAACGAGGTGGTTCCCACAAACCCGCGTATGCCTTATGACATAAAGGATATTATATTAAACGTACTGGATCACCATGAGTTTATGGAGGTGCAGGAGCACTTTGCAAAGAACATGGTGGTGGGGTTTGGTCGTTTAAAGGGTATGGTGGTAGGAATCGTCGCCAATCAGCCCAAGTATCTGGCGGGCTGCCTTGACATCAATGCATCGGTTAAGTGCGCCAGGTTTGTAAGGACCTGTGACGCCTTTAATATCCCGCTGGTCACCTTTGTGGACGTGCCCGGGTTTCTGCCTGGCGTCAACCAGGAGTATGGGGGCATAATAAAGCACGGATCAAAGATAATATATGCCTATTGTGAGGCCACGGTTCCGAAGGTGACGGTGGTGACACGCAAGGCCTATGGCGGGGCCTATGATGTAATGTCCAGCAAGCATCACGGGGGTGATATCAATTATGCATATCCCACGGCCGAGATAGCGGTGATGGGACCAGAAGGTGCGGTCAACATAGTGTTCAGGAAGGAGATCTTAGAGGCGGCAGACCCTGATGCAACCAGGCAAAAACTGATTGACGATTACAGGAACAACTTCGCCAGTCCCTTCAAGGCCGCTGAGCTGGGCTATATTGATCAGATAATATATCCTGAATACACAAGACCAAAGCTGATCAGAGCGCTTGAGATGCTCAAGGACAAAAAAGACTCAATTCCGGCAAGAAGACACGGAAATATTCCGCTGTAATATTCTACAGCAATCCAAAGAAGACAGGCAAAGGCCTATTTCCTGATCAAGGAGAAGAGGCCTTTTATTTTCCGGGTGGGAACCGTCAATCCAAAGGTTTTGCCTCATCTATCAGCATGATAGGAATATCATCCTTTATCTCGTAGAGCAATCTGCAATTATCGCAGATAAGCCCATTACCCGCATCATTCAGATATATATCACCCTTACACTTTGGACATGCAAGGATATCCAACAGCTCTTTGCTAATAGCCATTTCACCCTCCTTTCTGGACGAACACTTGTTTTTGTGTAACATGTTAGGTGTTTGTCAACCGTTATTCAAAGTCCGGCTAACCGTATCAAAACACCTTTCGACCGTAATATCCTTCATACACGTGCGGTGGTCACACTTTTTCTTGAAACATGGGCTGCACTCAATGGCTGTGCGAATAACCCTGTGTCCTTGCCCGTATGGTCCGGTCCTTACCGGGTCAGTGGGCCCGAAAAGGGCTATCACCTTACACCCCATTGTTGCTGCGATGTGCATAGGACCGGTGTCTGTGGTTATAAGTGCGTTACACATGGAATACAGACAGGCAAGTTCCTTAAGGCTGGTCCTTCCCGCAAGGTTTATGGGTTTGTGTTTCATCATATCAGAGATCTCTTCAATAACCGTCACATCCTGACTGCTTCCTGTAAAAACAACCCTACATCCCAGTTCTTCTATCAGCATGTCGGCAAGCAGTGCAAATCTATCCTGTTCCCACAGTTTTGTCTTCCATCTGGCCATTGGATTAATTGCAATAAGAGATCTCTTTTCCTCCCCGCAACTTAAAATAAGCTCTTTAATTCTTCGCTTGTCTGAATCAGAAAATGGGATAGGACCCTTTATTGATCTAACAGTGCATCCAATGTGTTTAGCGACCTCAAGATAACGATCAACTGCGTGCTGTTCATAGCTGACCGGAACAGGCCTTTCACTAAGAAAGACTCCTGCTCCCTCCCTTGAACCTGCCATGCCGATCTTTCTTCCACCTCTTGAAATCCCGACCAGGACTCCGCTTTTAAAAAGTCCCTGAAGATCAACAACAAGATCATACTTACACTGTCTTATCAGTCTAAGAAGTTGCACGGCTTCCTTAAATACCGACACACAGCCAGAGCCGTTAAACAATGCCTTTTGCCATGTCTTTCTGTCAGAAACAATAATCCTGTCAATTGCAGGGTGACCGTTTAAGACCTCTAATGCCTCTCTTTCTACAACCCAGTCTATCTTAGCGCCGGGGTTGTTTTCTTTAAGTGCCTCCAGAAACGGCAGTGAATGTACTACATCACCGATTGAACTTAATTTTACGATAAGGATGCTTGTAAATCCCTGCATTTTTCCGGCAGTCTTCAAAATCAGGCCTCGATTTTTTGTTCAATGACCCATTGAACGGCCTGGAGCAGGTTTTTTGCAACATGGTCAGGTCTGAATGAGAGCCTTGGAAACACGTAATTGATATCTCCCAGGCCGTAACCGGTCATAACAAGCGCTGATTTCAGCCCTGATCGTTTTGCCAGTTCAATATCAGAATATCTGTCGCCGACCACAAATGAATTATCCATGTCAATATCAAAGGCGTTGCAGGCTGCCTCTATCTGTCCTGTTCCGGGCTTCCTGCAGTTGCATTCGATGCTGTATTCCTCCACATTTCCTTTTGGGTAATGGGGACAGAAAAAAACAGCATCAACAAAGGCATCCTCTTTTGCGAGCAAACCCCTCATATGATCATGGACCTCTTCAACCAGATCTATAGGATAGTAGCCCCTGGCGACTCCTGACTGATTGGACACCACTATCGCAAGATACTGATGTCTGTTCAAAGACCTTATGGCCTCCGCCGACCATGGAAACATAACAAATCTACTCAAGTGGTTGATATACCCCATCTGTTCGTTTATAGTGCCATCTCTATCAATAAAAACAGCAGGCCTTCTCACGTGGTGCGTCCCCTAAGTTTCTGTTACAGGTTGCGAGTTACGGGTTTGGTTCTCTGCATTACCCTTTTCTCTACGATATCAAAAAACCTGTTATTGTCAGACAACAAAACAAATTCTATCGCCAGATAGGCCAGTTCCCTGCATGTCAGATCCAATGATGATATCCTCATCCAGTCTTTTTCAGTTGTGATCATGTATTGGGCCTTTGACCCTTCCTTTTCCCTGATCAACGAAGATAAATCTTCCCGTTTAAATTGATAATGATCCTTAAAGCCCTTAAAAAAGACTACGTCGGCGCCCAACCTTATCAGCGTTTCCCTGAAAAGCCTAGGGTTTGCGATACCTGCAAATGCCAGTATTTTCTTCCCCTTGATAAAGCTTGCTTCAAAGACATTGCTTGTACATGGAAACACAATCTCAGACGGCCTGTGATCGGCAAAAAAAACAGGTGTAGACGGAAATTTTTCAATACCTCTCGCCAATTCTGTTGATGAAGGTGAAACAGCGCGAGTGATAATAAAGACATCCGCCCTGACCAGGTGATTAACGGGTTCCCTCAGAGGCCCCCAAGGCAGTAAATGCCCATTGCCGAATGGATTAACCGCATCAATCAACACCACATCAAGATCTCTCTTTAGCGCAATATGCTGAAAACCGTCATCAAGGATAAAAAAATCAGAGCCAAATTTTTCATGGGCGAATAAACCGGCTAGGTATCGCATCTTGGATATGACCAGAGGTACTCCCGGAAGCCTCTTTGCTAAGAGATAAGGTTCGTCGCCAGCCTGCCGTGGACCGGCCTTAATGCTCTTTCCATCGGACACCTCCAGGACCTTTCCCTTGTAAACTCCACCGTAGCCCCTTGAAAGAATGGCAACATTAAATCCCTTTTCCTTTGCCCATCTTGACACCATTGCCACAGCGGGTGTCTTTCCGGTACCTCCTACAGTCAGGTTGCCGATACTTATCACGGTTCCGGGAAGAGACCTTTTTCTGATCATGCCGAAGGAATATAACCGTGGCCTTAATCCTAAGGCCAGACCATATGGAACAGACAAAAGTGCAAGGGGCAGGGACTTAAGCCCAACTGACCTGTCTTGGTGAATCACGGACCAGTCAGGACCAAAGCTACTCATTAATGCCCCCTTTCGAGGCATATGTCAATAAACGACTCAACCCGTTTAAGCGCGCCGCGGTTGTTTTCTACAAACTCCCTGGCAAGCCTTCCCATATTATTTCGGGCAAGGTCATTGCGCAGGAGAGAATCCATGGCCATGAATAACCCTTCTTCGCCATCCACCCTCAATCCGCCACCAGTCTCTGTCAGTTGCTCGGACATAAGTACAAAATTGTGTGTATACGGACCAAATAATACCGGGCAGCCGAAGCTTGCCGGCTCCAGCAGATTATGGCCGCCGAACGGCACAAGACTTCCGCCCACAAAACTTATCTTTCCCAGTCCGTAGATTCGGCCAAGCTCGCCAATCGTATCTAAGATCAATATGTCATAATAGCCGGTATGGGATAAACAATCAGTCTTCAACAAGCCGTTTAATCCCATGCTGCTTATCATCTTCAATATCCCTTCAGACTGCTCTATCTGCCTGGGCGCTATGATCAGACGCAAGGGAGACCAATTCTTCTTCAGCCTCTTAAAGACCCTGAAAATGATCTCTTCTTCGCCTGGATGGGTGCTTCCAGCCACCCATATTGTTTCTTCAGAGCCGAGGCTCAAGGACTCCAATAGCCTTGTGCGTTCCTCCCTTTCAAGGGGATTCCAGTCACGGTCAAACTTGATATTTCCTGTTGTTATCACCTTTTCAAAAGGATTAACGCCGATCTCCAGCAGCCTTTTACTATCAATATCTGATTGCATCAGACAAAATACAAACGGTTCAAAAAGCCTTCTCGATATGAATGGGGCCTTGCGGTAGAGTTTGAAGGTGCGCGGAGAAACCCTGCCATTGACCAAGATTGCCTTGACCCCGCGTTTTTTCAGAAATCCAAGTAGCCCTGGCCAAATGTCTGTCTCAACAAGTACAAAGACCTGAGGATTAATGAAGCGGACAATCCTGTGTATGCAAAACCATGTATCAACAGGCATGGTGATTAATGCCTTTACCTTGCCTTCCAATTCATCCCTTGCAACTTCCATCCCCTTGGCGGTTGTAACGGAAAAGACAATTGGTCTATCAGGATATTTCAACAACAGTGTTTTTACCAGTGCAACGGCGGATATAACCTCACCCACAGAAAGAGCGTGCACCCATATGGAGTTTTCGCCAAGGCAAGTTGAAGGCAGGTTTAGAGCCAGTCTTTCATATAACCTCCTGTTTTTAAATAAAACGGCCATTGCCACAAAGAATAAATACGCCAATGTCCATAGAAATTGATAAATACATGAAAACATTTTTTCCCGAGGCGGGACTAAACCCTTACAGGCAATTCTATAATAAATTTTGTCCCCTTTGGATGATTGTCCTGAACCCTGATAAATCCGTTATGATCGGTTACTATCGTATTTACCATAACAAGGCCAAGGCCTGTCCCATGTTTCTTGGTCGAAAAATAGGGTTCAAAAAGTCGGGCCTTATGCTCAGGCGGTATCCCCATCCCTTGATCCGCCACCTCAATTCTTACTGTCCGCAAGATCTCATCATAACTCAGGCCTACAAATATTTCTCCCTTACCCCCCATTGAATCTATGGCGTTTTCCATCAGATTGATCATGGCCCTCTTTATCTGTTCCCTGTCCAGATTGAAGAGGGGGATGTTCTTGGAGTCATTAAAGATCAATACGAGATCCTTATGGGCCTCCCTGTATAGACTAAGTGCTTCATTTATTATCTGACTGATGTCCGCAGGCGCAGGATTGGCCGCGGGCATGCGGGCGAAGCTCGAAAATTCATTTACAAGCCCTTTAAGTTCTTCCACCTGCCTTATGATCATATCGGTGCATTCATGAAACACCCTCCCCTCGTCATCAGGAAGCCTTGCTCCGTATTTTTTTTTGAGGCGCTGCGCAGAAAGCTGAATCGGCGTCAGGGGGTTTTTAACCTCATGCGCAATGCGCCTGGCCACCTCACGCCAGGCAGCCATTCTCTGCGCCTTTTCAATATCACTCAAGTCCTCGAAAACAGCAACAAGGCCGATGTATTCTCCCTTGTCATCACGCAACACATTGATTGAAACCAATAAACTAAATTTTTTGTTCTTTGCGGATATGCGAACCTGCTTCTTAAAAGAACCCTTCCTAAGAAGCCCGGGGTCTTCCAAAAAACCCCTTAGTATCTTGATATAATCTTCTTCAAGGACGTCTTTGTAACATTTACCGATAATCTCATTAGCCTTTGTGTCGAGCATGCTCTCCGCAGATTTGTTAATGGTAAGGATATTGCCAGCTACATCAGCGGAAATTACACCTGCCGCGACATTGGCGAGGACAAATTCCATGTAGTGTCTGCGTTGCTCCAATTCTACATTGCTCTTAATCAGTTCCCGGTTTGTTTCTTCAAGCTTATCCTTACTTGTTTTTAGGTCCATTGTCATTTTGTTGAACGAGTTTACCAGGACGCCGATCTCATCCTTGGATTCCAGGTCAATAAAAAAATCATAATCGCCGGAGGCAATCCTTTTCGTCCCTTCCGCCAGTTCCTTAATGGGGATGGTAAGTTCCTTGGATAGATAAAATCCAAACCATATTGATGAAAATACAATTAGGAATGTGACAATGGAAAGCCATATCATGTTACTGATTTTCATGGGTTTTTTTAGCATCTTAAGCTGCTGATACTCCTGAAGCCCGACTGAGATGGCCTTGAGGCGATTTTCAAAACTGCGTGGGATAAATTTGGCAACCACAATCAGGCCCACAACAGCCTTGGACCTTGTTCGGGAGAAAATGGGGACAATTCCCATCACCAGATCTCCGTGAGGTGATATCTGTATGTGATGTTCATCCCTTCCTTTCTCGAGGGCTTTGTTCAGCAATCTTTCATCAGCCCCCTCAAAGGGGCTCAAGTCAATTTTGGTGTCTTGTGAGACCGTTTTAATTTCAAGGTTTTTCAAAACTATCTTTATGGAAGACATGGAGTATTCCATCTGCTTTTCATGAACATACCTGGCAAGGGTCTCTTTGTTTGCCTGCAACATATATCCTTCATATGTAATCACCCTGCTCATCTTGTTGCCGAAAAATAGTATCTCGCTGGTGAGGCGATCATAATAATCCTGACCTACTTCCAACGAATTTTTTAAAGATTGCTCTATCTGCAGGCTCGACCAGTAATCAATGGAGGAGGAAATAAACTGTACAGAGGCGAAAAAGAGGACGATGGTAGGCAAAAGGGTCAAGGTGACAAATGCCAGGACAAGTTTGGTCCTGAGTTTTGCCCCCATGATATCTTTCTTTCTTTCAAACAGCAGCTTGACGACATTTCTCACAATAAGAAACAACATCAGCAGGAGCAATATCACGTTGATATTAATCAACGCAAAGACCAGTATGCTGCCTGAAAAGGGGAGATTGACGCCAAGGTCAAGGGCCTGCATCCCCAGGTATGTGAGGAGGGATATAACGCAGATCAAAAATACGATAATGTATCTTTCCCTGCGTTTCCTTTTGAGATCGAGCCTTTCCGCCTCTAAGTAATCTTTCATTCAGATCTCAATATACAAAATCCACTGTGTACCAATCGGTCTCAAAATCCCACAACGATAAAAAAAAGAAGACATTGTGTAGATAAAAAGGCAGCCTGATTTTATCAAGTTCAGCCATCATGCTGACCTGGTAATGGCCGCCCTTTTGAAGGTTCTGAAGTTCAGCGACCCTCAGCCCTGTAACCTCAGACAAGATTTTTTTCGCCTCATCAAAATCATAAACTAATATGGGCTTATTATCATTCTCAGATAACTTTATCACATAGACATTTTTTAGGCTGTCATATAGGACGTCATGGGAGATTTTGATATCCGCTATCTTTCTATCCCACCAATAATCCCTTATCTCATAAGCCCTTACAAAAAAACTGAAGGTAGTGTTGATCCCACTTTCAATAGCCTTTTTCATGTCTCGGGTAAAACAATTTTTCACACGAAAGTGCAACAGAAGAGAACTCTCTACATTATTGACCTCAATATCGGTTATTACGGCATCCTTTGCAACCGCGGTGGGTATGCAGGCAAATAAAGGGATAAAACCAATAAATGCCGTCAGGGCAATGAGCCTTGTTATTGAGGCAACCACATTAACTCCTTTCTTCGACGGATAAGATATGATTATTAGACTCACAAGGAAACATTCAAAATACTTGTCTGATATCATACTTGAATGACTAATAAAATGCAAGTCCTAGAGAGACCGGATTAGATTTCTTTGACATTTGACTTCCTGATTAATAATCTATGCAACCCTTTGATCATGTTTGGGCCGGTGAGAGCAACATCCACAAGATAGACTGCTTTTTTAGAAAGGAGAATTCATGTCTGATCTCGTTAAAATTATCATTGGAGGTGGTGTGGCCGACGTAAGGCTCAATCGGCCTGACAGATACAATTCGCTCAGTCCGGAGATGTTTGAGGCCGTTGTAGCAGCAGGTCAGTCAATTGCGGCCAACCTTTCTGTACGCGCAGTGGTGCTTTCAGGGGAAGGAAAAGGCTTTTGTGCAGGGCTGGATATGGAGACATTTGCAAAGGTTCAATCCATTGGAAATGCTGTGCTGGCAGAGAAGACCGATGGAACATACCCGAACCCTTTTCAAAACGCTGCTTATATCTGGAAGACATTACGCGTTCCTGTAATTGCCGCCATACACGGGAGCGCTTTTGGGGGGGGCATCCAGATTGCTCTTGGTGCTGACATCCGTCTGGCAAGTCCCGATGCCCGTCTATGTATAATGGAGGTTAACTGGGGCCTGATTCCGGATATGGCCGCATCGCAAACACTTCGCGGTCTTGTGAGGATAGATGTTGCAAAGGAACTGATTTGGACGGGCAGGATCTTAAGCGGAGAAGAAGCGCAGAAACTGGGACTTGTTACACGCGTATGTGATGACCCCCTGGCTGAGGCCCTTAAGATGGCCCATGAGATAGCTAAAAAATCACCCGATGCCATAATTGCAGGAAAACGTCTGATAGAGACCTCATGGCTAAGCCCTCCGGAGGTCGGATTGAAAATGGAGGAAGAACTCCAAAAATCCTTGCTGGGCTCCCCAAACCAGGTTGAGGCAGTGAAGGCCAAGTTTGAAAAACGGCCGCCTGATTTCCAAAACGCAGAATAACCCATGACTGTCTTTTACAGGAAGTTGTCCATTTAACGGACAGCCTCCTATTGGCCCGCCCTTTCCTGAAGTTCTGTCAGCTTCCGCCAGAGATCTTCAGCCTGCCTTTTTGATTCCTCAAGGGAGCCGCTGTTATTGATCACAAAGTCAGCGTAGCCAAGCTTTTCATCAATGGGCATCTGAGCATCAAGTATCCGGCGTGCATCTTCCTCTTTTATCCCATCCCGTGCAATCAGTCGTTCCAACTGTTTTTCCTGAGGGATATAGACAACAAGGACGTAATCGAACATTCCCTGTAAATCCTGCTCAACCATCAGGGGGATGGACACCAATGTGATTGCACCAGGGCGTCTGGCTGTATTATCCTTAAGTTGTCTTATAAATTGACCATGAATTCGGGGATGGGTGAATGATTCCAGCTTCTTCCTCTTTTTTGAATCCTGAAAGACAATTCTGCCTAAGGCCTTTCGGTCAATGGTCCTGTCAGGATTAAGGATCTTACACCCGAAGTAGTCAACAATATCCTTCCAAGCAGGCAGGTCGGGCTCAACCACTTGTCTTGCAATAACGTCATAATCAATAAGAAATGCACCAAGACTTACAAGAATATCCGTAATAGTGCTCTTTCCGCAGGCAATACCCCCGGTAACACCAATGAGCAGACAATTATCCAGTCCCTCCAGGGACTCTCCCACAGTTTTTGCAAGTGTTTGCAATTTATTGCGCTCGTCCATGCCTATTTCCATAATGGCTCACTGTGATCATACTATACTCTTCTTTTCCTAATCCTACAGGCAAAACATTGTCAAGGTAAACAGCACCTGATGAACATCCTTGACCAAGCCAAGATCACTATATATAACTATTTCAACACAGAGTTGCGTTTTTTAACCGTCTCTTAAGAACTCCAATAAATAGGCCAATAAGTATCATGAGCAAGGGATTATAACTCCTGTTTGTTCAGCGTTGAATAATGTCATTTTTAATAAACATAAAACGGTATTTTTGCCCATGGAACGTGTTTTGATCATTGACGACGAGGAACATATCAGGGATCTGCTGGGCGAAATGCTCACGATGAACGGGTATGACTGCACCTTGGCCTCCAATGCATTGGAGGCCCGTGGGATTATGCAGAAAAGCAGTTTTGAATTGGTTCTCTGTGATATCAACATGCCCGGTGAATCAGGATTGGACTTTATACAGCATGTGGTTTCCGATTTTCCAGATACTGCAACTCTGATGATTACCGCCATGGATGATCCCTTAGTCGCTGACCATGCCCTGCAGATAGGCGTGTATGATTATATTACCAAGCCATTTGAACTCAACGGCGTCCTGATCAGCCTTGCAAATGCCTTACGACGCCGCGAGCTGGAGATAGACAACCGGATATATAGAAAAAACCTCGAAATGAAGGTTGAGGACCGCACAGCCGCACTTCAACAGAGTGAGGCCAGACTCAGGGCCATCTTTGAGGCGGCAAAGCATGTGGCATTCATACTGATAGACCATGTCGAAAAAAAGAACAAGATGATCGAATTTAGCCCCGGTGCAGAGCATCTGTTCGGATACGATAGAAGAGAGGTAATCGGCAGACCTGCATCCTTGCTTTCTATACCGGAAGACATGATTGACCCCCGGGAGGTACCTGCACGGGCAAAGGATGGGGAAGTGGGCTTTACCCGAGAGGTTACCCTGACCCGTAAGCCAGGAGAGGAAATTCAGGCCCTGTTTACATCCTATCCAATATTTGGAGCCAAAGGCGACATGACCGCAGTGCTGGTGGTCGCCATTGATATATCCGACCGTATCAGGGCGGCAAAAGAGATACAAAAGAACCTTGACAGGTGGAGGAGGGCCCTTGAAGGAATAATTCATGCCATGGCATTGACCCTTGAGATGAGAGATCCCTATACTGCCGGCCACCAGCAGCGTGTGGCGAGCCTGGTTACAGCAATTGGCAATAAAATGGGTTTTTCAGAGGAACAGATCCAGGGCGTCCGGTTGGCGGCTATGATTCATGATATAGGAAAAATATCTGTTCCGGCGGAGATCTTAAGCAAGCCGGGCCTGATAACAGAATTAGAATTCCATCTTATAAGGACACACTCAAAGGTTGGCTATGATATACTGAAGGGCATCGAATTTCCCTGGCCAATTGCCCAGATGGTTTTTCAACACCACGAAAGGATAGATGGCAAGGGTTATCCCCAGGGGCTTTCAGACAAGGAAATACTATTGGAGGCAAAGATCCTGGGAGTGGCAGATGTGGTTGAGGCCATGGCCTCCCATCGTCCTTACAGACCATCCCTCGGCATTAAGAAGGCACTGGATGAGATATCATCAAACAGGGGGGTCATTTATGACCCTCAAGTCGTTGACGCATGTCTGAGCGTTTTCGAGGAGGATGGATTCAAATTTGACTAAGGGGTTGACACTTTTGATTTTACAGGGCAGCATATTTATAATTAAGCAAATCAAGCAGCGGCGGTTATCTGTTTTTTATCTGTAAAAGACTATATCAACCCACGCTGTCACTTCATCGTAATATCATTTCCAGGGGCAATAGGATGGGAAAAGATCTCTTTGACGAAGATAAGACAGATGAAAAATCGGATGAATCCGGACCTGAAAACATAGGACTATTTGATGGGGAAGTTGATGCAGACCAAAAGACGGATAAGATAGTCAATGAGCCTCTAAGCGGTGAATATGAGCTCATGTTTAAAGATGAAGATGCCTTGGATGAGACAAAAACAAATTCTGCCACTGGTGAAGACGAGTCCTGGATACCTTTAGCCAGTGAGAAAAAAGGGTCTTCCGGTAAGGAGGAACGGATCTTTGAGGAAGACGAAGAAGAAATAGCCCTTGATAATGCCATAGAGATCACAGGAAAGACAGAGGAGACAATAGAATTCAACAAGCCCTTTGAGGAAATTGAACAAGTTGAAAGTCACTCTGAAGAGAACCAAAATAAGGCGGGTATAAAAATACATGAGGATTTTGAAAACACTTCAGTTCGTAATGTTCAGGAAGATAAGGGCCCGGGTGAGGAAAGGTTTATACCCATAGCTCAAGATGAGATTGAATCTCCGCATGAACAAGAGAAGCCTACCGCGGCTCAACAAGTAGTGGCAGATGAAGATCCTATGCCGACTGATGATGACTTCAGGGAATTTGCCGACTTGATGAATGAAGAACCGGAGGCCCCGCCATGGGAGGAAGTGGTAGAAATACCAGCTCATGGAGAAGGAGACGATTTTAGAAAGAAAAAATCATTTGTATTTTTCAGCTTTCTTCTAATAGTAGGCCTGATTGCAGTGGCTTTTGTCTATTTGTTCCTTGAAACAGGTTCCATGCCGGTCAAGATAGGTAAAGGAGCAGGAGATAAACCTCAAACTCTTGTCATCGGGAATATGGAAGAAAAACCTATAAAGGCCATAGAGCAGGCCCCTGCTGAGGCGCCTCCAACAGTTGCTGGGCCTGCCCCTGAGCAGGTTCAAAAAGTAAATTCCGCGCCCATAATTACAGGAACTCCAGTGACAAGCATTGTCGAAGGAGCTTCCTTCAGTTTCACACCTCAGGCAACCGATCCTGATCCAGGTGATAAGCTCATGTTTTTTGTTACAAATCAGCCTGCCTGGATGAAATTTGACACGTCTACGGGAGCCTTGACCGGTACACCAGGCCACGCTGATATCGGTGTTTATAAGGACATAGTCATCCTGGTAAGCGACAATAATGCTACTGCTTCATTGCCCGCCTTTGATCTTACCGTCGAAAGCTCCAAGGTCGAAGCGCCTCAAGCCAGAAAACCGGAGATACAACAGAACAAAACCCAGACCGGCCAAGCTCCTGCAAAGGAAAAAGACATAATTAAGGCCGACGAGAAGAAGGAGGTGAAGTCAAAAGAGGCCCAGGCCCCAAGGTATCTTATTCCAGACCTTATGGACATGATAAGAAAATCAGAGTTTAAAAATGCCGCCAAGGCATACAAAGACGGTATCAAACAGTACTCAAATGCATACACACTTAAGATAGAGGTCGTCTGCCTTGACGAGTCGGTTCAGCTTGCATTTGAAAAAGGAAACTTTGACAGAAGGATGTTCATCCTCCCAAGACAGATAAAGGAAAGACCGTGCTTTGCCGTCTTCTGGGGCATTTACAGCACAAAAAAAGAGGCCTTAGAGGCAATACAATCCATTCCTGCCTTCTTTGCACATCAGGCGATGAAACCTCAATTGGTTCTTATCAAGCAATACCTTTGACAGACGGCCAAATTTGTGTCATTTACTCTTGCCTATAACCGGGCGTCTGATGTCTTTTCTTTATGAGAATAGGAATCTATCAGAATCATCCGGAGTTTGGAGCAACCGGAAAAAATGTTGAAAAGGCCGTCATAGATATATCTCTAACGGATGCGGATCTTTTTGTCCTTCCGGAACTCTTCAACACCGGATATCAATTTACAACAATGGAAGAGGTTCACGAGCTCGCAGAGCAGATCCCGAAAGGGAATACCTGCAGGCGAATGTCGGCGCTGGCCCGCGAAAAAGGCATGTTTATCGTATTTGGTATGGCAGAAAGGGACGGCGACAACTATTTTAATTCCTCAGTCCTGGTTGGTCCGGAAGGCTATGTTGGAACGTACAGGAAAACACACCTGTTTTTTGAAGAATCCGATTTTTTTTCACCCGGGGACACAGGCTTTTGTGTATTTGACATCGGCGGGGCAAAGATCGGAATCATGATCTGCTTTGACTGGTGGTTCCCTGAATCAGCCAGAGCGCTTTCGCTTGCGGGCGCTGATATTATATGCCATTGTGCCAACCTTGTTCTACCCAATTGCCAGACAGCGATGATCACCAGATCATTGGAAAATGGTGTTTTCACTGTTACGGCAAATCGAGTTGGAACAGAGGGCCGGAGCGGAAAAGACCCTCTGACTTTTACAGGTGGAAGCCAACTTATAGATAATTTTGGAGAAATAAAGGTAAGGATGGGAAAAACTGAAACAGGCATTGCGGTTTCAGACATTGACCCTGTCCAAGCCAGAAACAAGGCCATTACGCCCCGCAATGACCGTTTTCTGGACAGACGACCTGAATACTATGAAATATTGACCTCGGCCATTTCATAATGGTCGAACTGTCAAAAAGGTCCATGGTGACGTAATTCAAAGGAGATATGATGAACGAAGAAGACAAAAAGGAGAAAAAACTTACCATAAAAGTCCCGAAAGGTACCATCGTAAAGATTGAAGGTCATCCAGTAAGATTAAGAGAATCCCTGTATATAGAACAAGTCAATGGCGCTTCATTCAGGCTTGAAGACCATATTGTCATGGAAACTGAAGAAGAGGAATAAGTATAAATACCTCATCATTGATTTTTAACAATCAAAGAGGATAAGATGGGATATCTTAAAGGGTTACAGCAATATCTTAATGAATCATATGAATTTTCAATCTTCGATCAGGCTGTCTCCTCCCAAGATACGTGGGAAATGTATTTGCACAAATTTCGTGTCATCAAGGCCAAGTTGATCGAAAACCTCAAATATGATATTAAGATTGAGATTAAAGACTTAGGGAATGAAGTCATACCAAAGGTCAACATCAAAATGCTATATCCCTTGACCCAGGCAGAAACTGTGTCAGGTCTGATCAAGACAGACGACAAGGTAAAGGATCTTAATCTGGAACCTATCCTTGCTCCGGCTAAAAGATATCATATCAAGAACAAGTCCTTGTTCCCCTTGATGATAGAAAAAACTGTTGTCTTTTTTACCCTCCTTGAGGGAGAAATGGTCAGGGGTGTAATTGCTGGTTTCAGCCGCTATGAAATTACTGTCAATCTGAAGGGTGGCATCCCGGTCACGTTGTTGAGGCACAGCATATTCGATCTGCGTGACAAAAAAGGCCGCAGCTATTTAAAATCCTTTCAAGAAGTCCATAAAGATTGGGAAAAAAGCGGGCTTTTTGTTCCATGACCTATTTTGATGATCTTTCGCCCTATTCATATATCTCAGAGGAAGGCAACAGCTTAAATATAGGGTGGCTTGATAAAAACCATGACTTTCAAAAGGGTGACACATCAGAAGAGTTTATTGAAAGGCTGGCCTGGCTGACTATATATTCAACTGTAAAACACACCCCGGGGATACACAGATGCACGCTTTGTCAGCCCGGGGCTTTTGGTTTTCACTTAATCAGTCATGAAGGAAACAGTTTTATTCTGGGCTCAGCCGAGATACGTGTTAAGGGAAACAGGGCGGCATATGCCGCCCCGGATCTCCTGATACATTATGTCTTGGGTCACCGATATCTTCCACCCGAGGATTTTATTTCCGGGGTTATGGTGACAGGGTCGAGATTGCATAGGGATAAATGGTCTTTGTCAACAGGCCCTTACTGGAATACCTTAAACCGTCAATCCTAATCAGGAGGTGTAAACATGAATCTTATCATCGCATCTTATGCAGCAGGACAAAAAGAGGCTGAAAAGAAGGTAAAAATCCCTGTTTCTGTTATACAGGTATCCCTGTCGTTGATCCCTAAAAAGATAAAGGATGACATGACAAAAGAGGGGATAGATCTGGCCATGTTAAAGGACATAGCACAAAAAAAAGGCTTGAAAGGTACTTTGATAGAGATAGAAGACGCAAGCAAAAAACTCGTCATTTCCATAGATTAAAAGATATTTTAAAATTTTTTAATCAATAATGGCACGGGCGGTACAGTCTCGGAAATTGCGCTCACAATGAATGTTATCTTTTTCATATTTATCTTTATCGCCTTTGTCACAGCAGGGTGGCGTCATATCAACTGGTGTTTCGATTCGGCCGGCCCATCTCCTATGGAGTCTTTGACAAAGGCCGTTATGGATTCGGCCTCTGGTTCTGTAGAGCTGGCCATAGGCCTTGTGGGAATGATGACATTGTTTCTGGGTCTGATGAAGGTAGCCGAGGCAGGGGGAATGCTTACAATGCTTGCCCGCCTCATAAGACCCCTGATGGTCAGGCTCTTTCCTGAAATTCCCGCAGACCATCCCGCTATGGGAAGCATGATCCTCAATCTGTCAGCAAATGTTATGGGGCTGGGAAACGCAGCCACCCCTTTCGGCATCCGGGCTATGCAGGAACTCAACAGGCTGAATAAGCAGCCAGGCACGGCCACCAATGCCATGGTCCTTTTCATCGCGATTAACACCTCCAATATAACTCTCCTGCCCACCGGGGTCATAGCCCTCAGGGCTGCGGCGGGATCTAGTGATCCTGCGGGGATACTGCCTACAACCCTTTTTGCCACCACTTGTTCTACTGTAACAGCCATAATTGCAGCAAAACTTCTTGCGAGGTCCTTTATAAAGAAAAAAACCACTAAAGTACAAGACATGACAACCTCATCCTATTCGTCGGAGGAGAACGAGGACATAAGGGATGAATCTCCTCCAGGCTATCCAGGATGGATAAGCACTGCTGCGTTAGGTCTACTGATTTCTCTAATCCCCATTACCATTTTTTATGGCAAGGCCATATCACCATGGATCATACCTGCCCTTATCCTGGGGTTTCTCTGCTTCGGGGTTCTCAGGAGGGTACACATTTACGAGGTCTTTGTGGAAGGCGCAAAAGAGGGCTTTCAGGTAGCGATCAGAATAATACCCTTTTTAGTGGCCATCCTTGTTGCGGTTGGAATGCTCCGTGCCAGTGGTGCAATGGACGCCATAGTAGGCACTCTGGGTGTATACACACAAAAAATAGGGCTTCCTGCCGAGGGCCTGACCATGGCACTTATCCGGACGCTATCAGGCTCAGGGGCATATGCTGTTTTGGCATCAGTCATTAACAACCCGGCTATCGGCCCGGACAGCTACACGGGGTACCTGGTTTCAACAATTCAGGGCTCAACAGAGACTACCTTTTATGTACTGGCGGTTTATTTCGGGGCTGTGCAGATCAGGCGTTTACGCCACGCCCTGGCCGCAGCCTTGATTGCCGATCTGGCCGGGGTAATAGGCAGCGTCTTGATATGTTCGATTCTTTTTAAATGATATTTAAAAAAACTGTAAGACTTTAGTTCTTTGAAAAACTATGCGGCTAATTTCAGTTCCTTTTCGGAGATTGAGCCTTTTGCGATAGTAGTTTTTGCAAGTGATAGGTGTATTTTTGGCCAAAAGGGGCAGAATCTTTTTCCGCATGATCTCCCATAGCCTTCATTACTGGACCCAAGTTTTATGAAAAGTTAGACCGTGATGTAACTATTCAGAAATTCTTTTACAGAAAGGAGAGTTACATCATCACGATAATAAACCCCTGTGCCATTAAATCACTCAATAGAAGCCTGTCCCAATTTTTCAATCGGGCATTGGCTTAGAGTGATTGAAATTCCAGATTGTGCAAATCTTAATCGATTCTTTCATGAAAATCCGGATTGACATTCCGAATTTTCATTGATAAAAGCTATTCTATGATTCAAAGGCCAGCATACATAAAAAAACTGTCGAATGCGGTTAGGCGTTCGCCTGTTACAGCACTTCTCGGCCCTAGACAATGCGGCAAGACGACTTTGGCCCGTATTTTTGGTCAGGATAGAGAAGCGATTTATTTTGATCTTGAGTCTCAGCCGGATTTACAACGTCTGCAAAATCCCGAACTTGTGCTTGGAGGCCTTCAAGGGCTGGTAGTTCTCGATGAAATTCAGACTATGCCGGAACTGTTTCGTGTTTTAAAAGTTCTTGTTGATCGTAATGGAAACCGTGCACGGTTTCTCATCCTTGGCAGTGCTTCGCCTGCCATTGTTAAGAATGTCTCCGAAACACTTGCAGGACGTGTAGAGTTCATAGAACTGTCAGGGTTTGACCTGAGCGAGACAGGAGAAGATTCATGGAAAAGTCTCTGGCTGCGAGGTGGTTTTCCTAGGTCTTTTATTTCTGACTCTGATGATGACAGTCTGGCATGGCGGGAAGGCTTCATAAAGACTTTTTTGGAAAGGGACATTCCGCAGCTAGGTATTCATATCACATCCACAGCGATGCGTCGATTCTGGACCATGCTGGCTCACTACCACGGACAGACATGGAATTCTTCGGAACTGGCTCGTTCAATGGGATTGTCAGACAAAACGGTACGTCTTTATCTTGATATTCTAACAGGCACTTTTATGGTGCGACAACTCCAGCCATGGCATGAAAATATACGTAAGCGTCAGGTTAAGGCACCCAAAATATATTTAAGAGATTCAGGCCTTCTCCACAGTCTGCTAAGTATTAATGACTCAACCTCTCTTTTTGCCCATCCAAAGGTAGGCGCTTCCTGGGAGGGTTTTGCGCTGGAGCAGTTCCTTCAGGTCATGCCAATTGCAGAATCGTATTTTTGGGCAACCTATGGCGGCGCAGAGATTGATCTATTTTTTCTGCATCATGGCAAACGATACGGAGTTGAAATCAAATTCAGTGAGGCCCCTAATATCACGCGATCAATGCGAATTGCCCTCCAAGACCTGCGTCTGGATCAATTATGGTTAATCTATCCCGGACAACACGAGTATCCTGTACACGAGAAAATAATGGTATGGCCGCTTTGCAACATAGCCGATTTATTCATATAAAGAAAAAGAATGTGAAGAGCTTTTTGTGCATAAGGTGTTTAAAATGCTCCTTTCCAAAGAGAAGATTACCCCGGAACTGGTGGACATGCACAAGAGTTGGCGACCTTCGGGATTCAATGATCAGAATAGAGGATTAGGGACAGAGGCTCTTTATTCATTTATTGTAGTGTTACATAAAAATATGAAACACAACCTCTGTTCTGAAAATGATTATTAAATTGAAGCGACATACGGTTAGGTAGGTATTTAAATAAAATGCAAGTTGATTCTATCACTTTCATCAATCACACCACTTTTGTTAAAGGAATGAAATATTAGGGTGAACTTCTCTAAAAGCAAAAGAATATAAAAAATGGCCCTGCTCCCTATAGTTAGCTTCAGCAGTAATTATGTCTAGTTTATAGACCTGATGAATTTTGTTTCCAAGCAATGGGTGCTTAAATTGTCCCCCCCCCCCCGACTTTTTTAAATAACAGTTTTTGGTAGTCCCGTGATGCGCCGGGCCTTGCAGCAATGACCATTGTAGTAATCTGATGCGCCAGACAATATCTATGGTATGCTTTCCATAACGCTAATTTTACTTCCTTTGACTTAGGCCCTTGAGGAACAGAAAGACGGCTTGCCTCCGCACAGTAAATTTCAGTTTCATTCAGTATATTATCGAGGTCAAGAAAATCATCCAATTCTATTCTTCCTTTAATTCTATTCATGACTCGAATAGTACCGATAGCATTTCCAGTGCTGTCTTCTGCAAGTAGCAATGTACAATTTTCTTGATGATCATAGATGTCTTCGATTGAATTTCTTTCTAGTTGATATTTTTTATAACCAGACCATCTGATGTCCATGACTTTTTCAATCGATTTGGCCTGCCTGGCTTTAAATACAAATATATCATTTAGATTCATACACAACCCCACTTTTACAAGTTCAAGAGCGAAGGAGATACTTAAGAAGAATACATTACTGACATGCCAATAGAATGCAAGTTCTGGCTATACTCTCCATTGGCTGCTCCCCCAAATCCCTCACTCACATTATTTTTATTCCTTTCCCTGAACCACTGATAATAATAAAGTAATGAAATTCTAAAGTTTCCAACAAGTCTTTGGACCCCTAGCCCATAGCCATCTTTGAAGCAGTGACGGTCGGCTCAAATGTCTCATCAGGAACAGGCGTTCCTTCATATCTTATGCCAGTAGATAGACTGGTTTCTGTCATGTCAAACAACATTATTATTAGCAGCCAGAGCATCAGCCCCATGTGCATAGACTGAGAGCCCGGAGGCAATTGCGGCTGATGGGAGGAAAAATATTATCAGCAATATTATTAAGATTAAACAATACGCTGAAATACAAAAATAATTTTCCATTGGGCTCGCCAGCATTTGTCTAACAAATAAAGTTTATAGACTTCTGAAATTATCCGATTCCAGGCAGAGGCTGTAAAAAATAATCCCACATCCGAGGAGGCCGCAACCTCAATTTTTCTAGACCCTCGGCAATCCTAACCTTGTAAATTGACAAATTCACGCCTAACAGTTTATTAAAATAAGGACCAGCAAAATGCATAAATCCAAGGTTCTGATACAAAGGGATATGGTTATATGGAACACTGATGCAGAAATATTCAATACCTCTTGCTGATGCATACCGATAGAATGCCCTAAACATAGCGAGCGAGACCAGCGAACCTCTAAATTCCGGCAGAATGGAGAGACGGCTTACTTCAGCGCAGCCTCCATTGTTTCGCATTTCAGACAAGTCAATATATTGGGTAGTGTAAAATCTTTTGTGTAAAATTATAACTTGTCGAAAAAAAGGCGCTTTTCCTTTATAAGGGTTTTACGACAAACCAATTA
>LT984855.1:88964-91157 GCA_900258555.1 uncultured Desulfobacterium sp.
CAAACCCTATAGGAAAAGTCCGCAAAAATTTGCCTTTTTTCAAACAATTAAATGAACTATCAAATTTTACACAATTAAATTGACACTACCATATATTGTTCAATCTCAAATCCAGAAGGCTGCTCATTTAGGCGTCTAGTTGCGACCGGTTCTCCTTGCTTATATGCGATAAAATGGACGCAAACATCATCCCATTTATCTATAAGGGTCTCTTCTGTAAGCCATTTAATATCATCGATGTAGACACGATGACGAACCTTCATTGCCTCATAAAACATTTCAGGGGAATTAACAATACGGATATCTATTTCGTTAAGACCTTTTTGGATTTTCATCGCGATGTCCCGGTAAAAGGTAGCTATCTAATGTGTTTATTCATTTCCTTTCCACCCGCTTGGGTCTATTTTTTCGCCTTCGTTAATAAGCCCTGATTACCATAAACCAGTTTAGTCTTGGATACCTCTTTAAATCCTATTTGGCGAAGGAGTTTTTCCTGTTCATCCAAATCAAAGAAGTAATACTGATCCTCCTTGTTAATGCGGGAATTGTAGAAAAATATTCTAGCGGTTGGAATAATCATGCGACCAAAAATAGAGAAAGCCTTCAGCAAGCCGTCTTGCTTTATATGGGCCTTAAATCCTTCCAGATAAATTTCTTTTGGAGACCATCCTTTCATCGGGTTCACCATGGCAAAACAGCCTCCCTTTTTTAAAACCCTATACAATTCGTGTAACGTGTTTAATTGGCCCTCTCTCGAAATTGTGTAAATGACATTATTACAAGCTATCTTATCAAAATATTCATTTGAAAATGGCAGTTCTCTTGTTAGATCTATTAGCTGAACCCTGATCGAAGGATCCTTCGCTTTGCAGATATCCAATGCAGCTTTACAAAAATCCGCACCAATCACGGTGGCGCCTCGCTGCCTTAGCTTAACTGCTAGATTACCGGAACCGCAACCCGCATCCAGTGCTAATTCGCCTGTTTTAATATCCAATTCTTCGGCAATCGCATTGAGCATTTGTTGATATGGCAAAAAAAGATTCAATGCATCATAGACCTTGAAATATTTTCGCCAAAAAAGTTCGTCTAGCATATTGATTCATTAAAATTACTATAGTGTATTGAGGCGACCATATTAGGATCGGATCAGTTCTTACCCTCCGATCTCTGGTTTTGACCGATCGTTGGGAAGACTTTTGATCTTTTTTCCTGAGTTGTCATTTTCCCCAAGTCCAGACGTGATATCAGGCGCACACTTATTGTGGCTTTGTTCATCTTTACTTTGTTCTAAAGTCCCCTCATATAATGTTACAGCATGTCCATTTTCATTTATTCCCTGTAGCTTTACGATACCTCCATAGCTAACTGCTAAAAATTTATATGGTTTCCCTAATTCAAGTATTTTAGGAAAACCATAATTCAGACGTTTAAACTCAGGATCTTGGAAGGTCATTCCAGGTTGAAAATCAATATCTGGAATCCATACCTTTGACCACTCAAGACGGCTCCCATATACCTCGCATCCTAAATATATTTCAGGAGCACGATTCAAGATCAACTCTCCTTTTCCATCCTGATACAGGTATGGCGAGTGATCGTCTTTTGATTCTTCCCTTTTCTCTGTTAGAAGTGTCCGATCCCTCAACCGGGGCACATTAAAACAGAATTGTACCGTACTACACTCAAACAAGGGAATACCCCTTTCAACATATTTGTTGTTAAAATGTCCTTTATTGTATTGCCTGTCAAATATTACCGTTGCTTCAATTTTTATATATTTTTTAATATTCTTAATTAATTCTGCATCATCAAAATAAAAACCACAATTTTCTAGTAGCATTACTGGACTTTTTTTTGACGAAGCAGAAGAAGATAAATCATTTTCATTTTCTTTATCAATAAATTCCGCATTAGTTTTGAAGAGGGCTATTGCATCTCGTTGAATTTCCAATTTTAATTTATTGCGATCAATAAAAGGCTTATGTTCGAGTTCTCTGTTAATAATTGTATTAATCCACCTTTTTATAGCACTGCGGCTATAATTCAAATTAGTTGTTCCTTCTTCCCATGCCTTATAGAAATACTTTTTATGGTAGTGTCAATTTTTTTGTGTGAAATTCATCATGGCCAATTCCTTAAAGAAAGGAAGATTCTTTGCGACTTTTCCTATGGGTTTTGATCTCCAGTGGA
>LT984855.1:98522-100318 GCA_900258555.1 uncultured Desulfobacterium sp.
CCTTCTTTTCTGGGTTATTAATTGACCAAAACCCTTATAAAGGAAAAACGCCTTTTTTTCGACCTGTTATGATTTCACACAATAAATTTTACACTACCCTTTTTATTAAAATACTCCTGACTAACTCGCCTAATTACATCATCATTTGAAATGTAAGTGATTGTCACGTCGCTAATGTATACCTTAGCGCCCCAGGCCCTGAAGCCAATCGTTCCTTCATTCAGCATGGGGATGTATGCATGCGATGTCGGCGCAAGCACGTATTTTAGAACACCAAAAAAGCCTAAATAAAATACCAACAAAGGAATAAATGCGCGGATATAGTTAATATCCATTTCTTCTTTGTGGAAGGATATTAATGCCATCATAGCCATAACGAGACTTGGTATGATCAAAATGAGACTTAACAAAATCTTTGTCTTACATGATATGATTTCACTTTCGTAAAGAGAGCAAAAATAATTCAACAGGTAAATATTACTTCCGACAATAGCGGCAATGATAAGACTGTAGGAAATTATTGAAAGTTTTTTTGATATCGTCATCGCTTATCTCCCTGTCCTCTGGAAATTATAATTTCCATTCCTGCCTAAAAGAACCGGTAACATGTTTTATTTGTTGCATCCGGCGCTTTTCTGGACAGTTACCTTTACTTGTCGCTGACGCCGCTAGATTGATGTGATACTGAAGTTCGGAAACTTGAATAAAACGCTAACACCCCCGCAGTGTACCAATGCTCAGGACCTCGGGAATAAAAATCTTAGTTTTGGCAATCTGTACGCTTAAATTAACAGACGAAATGATGACCTATGGGTCATCCAAATATGAAGTGGGGAAATCAATTAAATGAGAGCTGAAAATGGGGGGGGGGGGACGATGCAGAAAAATCACTGCGGACAAGAAAATAATAGTGAGCTTTTTTCATTAACTTTCCTCCTGGGAGTATACAAGCTTTCTTCGACAGTAAGTTTTAAGTTGGCTTATATATCATTTTGTCTACTTTGCTTGTACCAGAATTGGCCGAAAATCTGCTCAATCTTCATTGAAATTTGATATTGAAAATTTGTTGAATTCAAATAAGTTTCTTAAAAGTTATATGGGTGTATTTATAGCATTTTCGGGAGTTTTTATACAGCAAAAAAAATGATTTTGTCAATTAAAAAGAGCAATAGTCTCCAAGAAATCCACATTGTATTTCAAATACATATTAAAAATATAACACACGAGGGCGAAATTTTGTCTGATGCAGAGGTTGGAAAAAATAGCCATTCTCGGACAGCCTTTTAGTAGAGCCGGCGTCGAAATAACAGGCTTGAAATGGTCAGATTGACGAGCCCGATAAGGGCCATGGGCCAGTATTGGGACTACAGAAGCTATGCGGTCGAGCCTTCCAGAAAGACCGACCGCAGGATGATCATGAAGTACCGCATGGGATTGATGAGCGTCAGGTCCTGCACCAGGGGCGGCATGTTGGCGATAGGGGTGGCAAAGCCCGAGAGGATGATGGCAGGGACAATAAAGAGAAAGGCGCCCAGGAGGCCCTGCTGCTGGGTGAGAGGAAGCAACTTGCAGAAAAGCAGAAAGAAACAACAGACGCACTTCTGGAAGAGGGATATAAGCCGTCAGCAAAAGAAAGCCTATCGATAGCCCAGGAATTTGAATCCGTTGATCTGGAGAACTGGAATGAATATTAAAAAATGAGTAACTATTCAGCGTTATTTCAAAAGTGCCTAAAAACTACGTAAGGAAATCTGGTAATTTGCCGTTAAACAAGAGATCCAAAGCATGGCTTGCCT
>LT984855.1:101783-123043 GCA_900258555.1 uncultured Desulfobacterium sp.
TGCACATCTCCTTCACAAGACTACCTTTTTGGGCTTTGCAAGAAAAACACTGTCAAGTCTTTTTTTTAACTTTTGTGGAAGATTCACTGAATAGTTACAAAAATGATTACAACGCCTTGTGACCCAGTTTTTTATCCCAAACCTTTATAAGGTAGTCCTTGTGTTCCTCAAATTTCATGGCCTGCTCCTCCACAAGGGCCTCGGCCTCCTGGGAAGACATATCCAAGGTCTGTCTGACAAAAGATGCGACACGGGCAAAATAAAGAGGGGTCATTAAATCAAGCAACTTGTTCCTGTTTGCAGTCCAGTTGTGAAATGTCGCAGCCAATTCATACAGGGTTGGTCCCCATACGCCCGTGGGAAAGTAAAATTCACTTGGTTCCATCTGTGCTGTCCTGGATATCTGTGTAAAACACATATCGCTGAAAATCTCTTTCCATAAAGGGCTGAATTGCTGAAAGCCTGTTTTAAAAAGTTCAATCATTCCTTCCAGGTTGACCTTTACAGGCTCAGGCTCCATATATCCCTCAAATCCGAATGTCTCAACCGGTTCGCTCCCGCTGATACCCTTCCAATAGCCCTCATGACGCTCCATAAGAGTAAAGAGGGCTGAGAGCACCTGACGGAACATGGGCCCAAGGTGCTGGCCAGGGTCCTTTGCATCGTGGATCTTTACCCCCAGATTGGACTGGCAGATACGAAAGCCCTGTGTAATGGCACTGATCGTCATCCAGATATCAATCCCGAAACGGGCAACATCCGTCTCCCACACATCCTGCTCGATATAGAACTTTGCCACATCTTTCGATATGGCAAAATCTCCACCTATTGGTTGTCTAATCCTCTTCCCAAACAGGGTGCGTGTCAGATTGTATACAATGTTATTTGTAATGGTTCCATCATATTTGTGCCTGACATAAACCGGGGCGACAAACTGATATCCTTTCTCAAGCACAGGTTCAAGCAGATATTTTACCCAATCCGGGGTAATGCTGCGAAGATCGGCATCTACCATACCACAGACCTTGACATTCAACCTGCTGGCTGACTCAAATATGGCCCTCAGGGCGGTACCCTTACCAGCAGGCCCGCGATATATGATGACAATTTTTTCCTGCCACGGCTTTATCTGGAATTCCTTGGCCACCTCCCGCGTGTCATCAGTAGAGCCCCCATCAGCAATCAGGATAACGCTTCTCTTGTCCTTGTAATATTTAGACAGGCCATGCGTGACCATCTGGACAACATGGGCTATGGTTCCTTCATTGTTGTAACAGGGGATACCAATAAGGATATCAGCAGATTCAATCTCCTCGATCCTCTTTGCCAGGTAAGGTCTTAGTGCTGTGTCGTATTTCATCGGCAGTCTTGTCTCTCTAATACTCTATTTAAGTAAATCTTTTACCTGTTTTGAGATACTTATCTTGCCATCGTCTGTATATGCCTCGTGGTAGTCATCAATATGGGTAAGCTTGTACAGGTAGTTTACCATAACAGTAGCTGATTCCCTAATGCCTTTTTCCGAGGTGTCCGCAAGCCAGTTGATCCTCTCAAGACAGGCTCCATTTGACAGATGAAAATGGGCCACCGGGTCAATGGCGTTTTGGCCCTTTTTTTCATGAACAAGATAATGAGCAGCAAATCCCATGAGTGGTTGCTTTATAATGCCGCATGTTTTTTCATCCTTTGGCCAATCGCGGTTTAAGATCTCAAGCAGACCATGTCCGGCGTTTTCCCCGGGTCTTAGCCGGTTAATTGCCTGGATATCCGGCTGACTGAATAGGCTCGTGTCTCCCTTTTGGAGCAAGGGGTCGAGCCACTTGCGAAAACCAGGGACAGGGGAAAGGGTTGCAAAGACCTTGAGGTTTTTAAGGGTTGCCGACAGTTCGGCTACCACCCATTTGATCAGAAAATTGCCAAAGCTGATTCCTGTCAACCCCCTTTGGGTGTTGTTTATGGAATAAAAGATTGCGGTATCAGCCTCCTCAGGGTCCTGGGCAGGACTGCGCTGGTCGAGAAGAACCTGCACATTATCGGCCATGCCTTTTACAAGCGCCACCTCAATGAATATCAGCGGCTCATCAGGCATCTTGTTGTGGAAAAAGGCAAAACAGCGGCGGTCTGAGTCAAGCCTGTTTTTTAAATCGGCCCAGGAGGAAATTTCATGGACCGCCTCATATCTAATCAGTTTTTCCAGCAATGCAGCAGGTGAATTCCAACTGATCTCCGACAGATTAAGCAATCCGATATCAAAAAATGACCGAAGGAGAAATTTGATGTCTTTTTCAAGTCTCTGAAGATATATGTCATTCTTATTCAAGGCCAAAAGATCGGTCCTCATATCAACCAAAAACTTAAACCCATCGCTTAAGGTATTGAACTGCCTTAATATTTGAAGCCTTGGTGAATTAAGGGCCTCACGCAAACCAAGCTCTGCTGAAAGCCTCTCCTGCTCGCTTCTTGCATTTTTGAACCTCTCAAGGTGTGAAATCACCCTTTCATTTTCAAGATTGAAATCGCGGCCCAGCATCTTAAGAAACCTCTCCCTGCCTTTTTTGTTCAAGTGCATATATATATGCCCCAGCTCTGCTGAGCGGGCGCGGGCACTTACCTCTCCACCCTTGCCCTCAACGCATTCAATCATTCGCCTGTGCAGATATTCCATATCCTCTTTGGGCAGTTCTGCATCGACTTTGCCTTTAATAGCATGCCGGGCCGTCCCCTTAAGACCGCGCCATGTGCGCATCAGGTTGACAATGGAAGCTCGACGGAAGCGAGTGACGTCAATACGCATTTAGATCTACCTCCCTTAGCTATAGCCTGAGATATAGGTTAGGTAATTAAAATCTTTATTATAAAAAATAATCTATTGTTCACGGTTTAGTCAATTTGATTTCCTCAAAAAACGCCTCCCAAGTTGAAACCCTAAATATGAATATTAATTTTCTAATAGAACACAAGGGAGGAGGTATATATTATGAACATTGATATCTCTAAAGATGAACAAAAATTTATGGGTGATATCCTGACAAAGGAGTTGGAGGATGTCCGGGTGGAATTCCGCCGCACAAAAAATCACGACTATAAATTGATCTTGAAACGAGAAGAAGATATGCTTCGGGATCTGTTGGATCGTTTCACACCGGCAGGAGCGGAAAACTGAGACGGCATAGACCACCAGAGGATTGTTGCTCCCGTAGATGGTAAGCTGTAAGTTATTCTGTGAAGGTGGTCCCCATTAAATTATGGACAGCGCTCAGATGGGTGTCCGGAACTGCAAAAAGACTCTCATCTGAGAAGAGGATACTTACGGCCTTTTTGCAATCCCCAAGATAAGTTGCTAACGTCCTGAAATAACGGTCTCTCCCATATCAATAACTTCCCTATTTTTCAATTCCATCTCTTGCCTGCACACCGTCTTTGTAATAGTGTTTGATCTCTTTCATCTCCGTAACGAGATCGGCCCTGTCAATTATCATTGGATCTGCCTTTCTGCCTGTTATCACAAGCTCCACGCCTTCTGGTTTTTCATTAATGAAATTAATCAGATCTTCAACGCTGAATAGATTATAAAATGTGGCGATATTGGCCTCATCCAGTATAACCACATCATAATTTCCGGAGAGCATTATCTCTTTGACCTCTCTTAGCCCTTCCTGCGCAATGCGGATATCCTCTTCCTGGGGGCTGTTCTTAATAAAGCAATTCCTTCCATATTGCTTCAGTGTAATATTTTCTGAGAGTCTTGCCAGGGTGATCAACTCCGCATATTTCATCCCCTTGACGAACTGGGCGATATACACCCGCAGTCCAGCACCCGCCGCGCGCATGGCAAGCCCCAATGCCGCTGTGGTCTTGCCTTTTCCGTCTCCGGTATACACCTGTACATATCCCTTCATATCAGACCCCATGCCATCACTATTATTCATCCTTTAATACCAATGGTAATCCCGCAAAAATTACGACCGCCTTACTCGCGACAGATGCAATCTTTTGATTCATCGTCCCCGCTGCATCCCGAAATCTGCGGCCAAGCGCATTATCCGGGACAATGCCCATGCCCACATCATTACTGACGGCCACTACAGCGCCCTGCATATTGGACAATTGACCGGCAAGTTCATTGATAGACTGATATATTGATTCATCATTACCGGTCTCGTATTTAAGAAATAAATTATTCAGCCAGAGCGTAAGGCAATCAATCAGTATGACCGTATTATTATTATCCAGTTCACGTATCTTGGCTGCAATGTCAAGGGGTTCTTCCACAGTACACCATTTTTTGTCCCGCTCTTCCCGGTGGCGGGCAATGCGATCCCCCATCTCCTTATCAAATGCCTGGGCCGTGGCCAGAAAAATACGCCTAAACGGCAGGTCATCGCATATTTTCAGGGCAAGTGAACTTTTACCGCTTTTGGCCCCTCCCATAACCAACATACAGCCCTTGTTAAATTTTGTCTTAAACATTGGCACCTTTCAGATGTACGAAATAATTCTGTCAACATTACAGTTTTTCTCAAAGTGATCTGCTAGGAGGTCGTATTGGTCAGGCCTTGAATGTCTTCCCCGTCTCGGGCTTGTCTCCTTTAGACCCTTTGACCTCCTGACAGCATTCAAAATCACCGTTCTGAAACCAGGCATATCAAGGATACCGTGGACGTATGAGCCTGCGATATGCCCATATCTTGCGCTGCATCCGTCCATCCACCAATCATCCTTGCCGGGCTCATGAATCTTAAGAAAGGGTTTGCAGTTTTTATCCAGTATCCTGCTCTGACCCATGTGGATCTCATATCCCTCGATGCGCCTTCCATTTGATATGCACAGGCCGATAACCTTCCGGACGATTTTCTGTTTTTCAAGCACTGTCTCAACAGGCAGAAGCCCAATGCCGTCAATCTCTTTTCGATCAGACTCAACCCCGTATGGGTCCATGATCTTTCCTCCCAGCAACTGATACCCGCCACATATGCCAAACACCATTTTACGCCGCGCAAAACGTTTTATGGCGCTTGTCCATCCAAGATCAGCTACCCAGGCCGCGTCTTCCATAACATTTTTTGTGCCTGGAATGATGAGGCAGTCATAAGCACTCACCAAGGTTTCAGGGCGCGAAAGATAGTTTACTGTAACATCCTTTTCATGCAAGAGCGCTTGAATATCGGTGAAATTTGAGATTGCGGGAAGTCTTAACACTGCAATATTGACCATACTCGGGTCTGTTGGCATGGGAGTTAACCTGTCTTCCTGCACCGCTACAGAATCTTCCGACTCAATGATGATATCTCGATAAAAGGGGACAAGACCCAATACGGGTTTACCGGTCTTCTTCTCGATGTAATCAATCCCTGACTCAAAAAGACATGGATCTCCGCGGAACTTATTGATCAGGAAACCGATGGTAAGTGCCTTTTCTCTTTTGTTCATCAGATTATATGTGCCTATGATCTGGGCAAAGACTCCTCCCCGGTCAATATCCGCCACAAGTATACAAGAGGCCTTTACCGCCAGCGCCATAGGAAAATTAACCAGGTCATTATCCTTCAGATTCATTTCACAGCAACTGCCGGCCCCTTCCATTATGATCAGGTCATGTTTTGCTGCAAGACGACCGTATGAATCCATGACAGCCTTTCTAAGCCCGGGTTTAAAATCATGATAGTCGGCCGCATCCATCTGATTAAAAATTTTCCCTTGCAAAATGATCTGGGAACCCAGGGCATTGGTTGGCTTAAGAAGTATTGGATTCATATCCACTGAAGGCAGGAGCCCGCATGCTTCCGCCTGCACCACCTGTGCCCTGCCGATCTCACCGCCTTCTATTGTCACATATGAATTGTTAGACATGTTCTGGGCCTTAAAAGGCGCAACATTAAAACCTCTTCTCTTAAATATCCGGCAGAATGCTGTTACGGCAATAGATTTTCCCACATCGCTGCCTGCGCCAAGGAACATTAGGGGCTTGGATTGGTTATTGTTCATTTGGTATTTCTAAATAATTTAAAGGGCGAACACGGGGTTCGCGCCTACGGTTTTAACTCAAATCTGATCGGTACCTTGACCCACATTGCAACTTTCATGTCGCCCTTTGCCCCCGGTTCAAAGGACCATTTCCTAACAGCCTCCACAGCAGCATTATCCAGCACAGTGTATCCGCTTGAGTTTGACACCCACAGATTTGAAACCCTTCCCTTTTCATTTACAAAGACGCTTAAAATCACAATGCCCTGCCATCCCCTTCTCCTGGCTATCCGCGGATATTCCGGTGATGGATTGACCCTATAAGAAGGGACAGCTTCCCTTGTGATCCGGGCACTTACGCTATCAGAGGCGGAATTATTATTTTCTTCCTTTTCATCCATATCCGAGGATATTGCCACTGTTTCCTCGACAACTTTATTTTCAGCCCCTTCCCCGACAGTTACAGGTTCGGGCCTTTCAGCCTTATCTTGGCCAACCGGCCTTAAAGCGGCATTTATTATTTTCCTGGGCCTTTCCTGTTTTGGTTGTTTCTCCGGTTTTACTTCCTTTGGTTTTGGCGCCGTTTGCCCTGCAGGCTCTTTTTTTTCTGGTGCAACCTCAGGCAGCCTGTATGACATGGTTATCGTTATGGGGGTTATATCAGATTGTTGCCGCACTGTCTTATTTATCAGCCAGGTAAGCTTAAGACTGAACAGCCACGCATGCAAAATGACCGCCAGCAAAGCGGCTGACAACAGGCGTTTCATCTACTATTTGACCTCTGCCTGAAGTGATATCCTGCTCAGGCCTGCCATTCTGATATGGTCCAGGACCTTAAAAAGATCCTGATATGTGATGGCATTGTCCGCAAACAGCAGAACTCCAGGGTTGGCCTGTCCCTGGATTTTCGCCGAAAGGGTCTGAGTCAATCGATCAAGCTCAATTGGTTCCTTGTCAACATAGAGTTTTTTGTCACCTGTAATTGTTACTGAAAGAATCAATTGTTTTTCGACCTCGACAACAGATGAAGTAGGGAGAAACACCGACAACCCCCTGTGCACGGCCATGGAAAGTGTGGAATAAATAAAGGTGACCATGATCAAAAAGACGATGTCAATAAGAGGGATCATCTCGATCCTGCTCTTGCGTGTGTGTGAAAGTTTGACTTTCATTGATCATCTCCCTTTTTCTCAGTGGCCATAATGATCTTTTCATATACAATCTCAAAACTCGTCGCATATTTCTCAATGATCTGTGCCGCGCGTTCGATATAGGAGTTGAAGTAGTTGTAACAAAATAATGTCGGTATAGCGATAGAAAGACCTGCGGCGGTTGTAATCAGGGCCTCGGCGATCCCGCCTGTAACTGATTGGGCCTGGTTGATCCCGCCTGAACCCAGCACTTCAAAGGACTTTATTATGCCTGTAACTGTTCCCAGGATACCGAGGAGCGGTGCAACGGTAATTATCGTGTCCAATATACCCATGAACTTGCTCATTCGCCTGATTTCTTCTGCGGCCGCAGACTCCATTGCCTTGGTCATGGAATATTCACGATGCAGGATTCCGCTTATTAGGACCCTTATGACATAGTTTTTTGCCCCGGCCGCCTTTGACCTCACACCTTCCCAGTCGCCCCTGCGGCACAGATCAAGGACCTCGTCCACCAGAGCCTTGTTTCTGCCCATGCCTACACTGATCCAGAAGATGCTGCGCTCAATTATCAATGTTAATGAAATGATGGAACATAATAACAACGGATACATAACAGGTCCGCCTTTAAGAAAAAACTCTATCACTTCTCCACCTCCCTTTCTTTTTGACCCAAACTCCTGGAAATGAATCTCCCCGGCACCGGCGTTACCCTGGGAAAACCTCCCAGGCCGCCCTGATCCACCAGAAGGGGGCATCCGTATGTCTCTTCCAGGACCTTGAATGACAATACATCCATTGGCCTTCCTTGCCTTACCACTTCCCCGGCCTTCAGCAGGAGCAAGTTATCCCCGTACATTGCAGCGAGATTAAGATCATGCGAGACCATTACAATTGTTATGGCCTTCGTGGTTTTCAAATCCTCCATCAGATCCATTATCCTTGTCTGATGGGAAAGATCAAGAGACGCAGTGGGCTCATCCAGGAATATGACCTGCGGCTGCTGACATATGGCCCGTGCAATAAACACCAGTTGTCTTTCTCCACCGCTCAATTGATCAAGTTTGCGTTCGGCAAGTTGGCCCACCCCTGTAAAAGACAAGGCCTGTCTTGCTATCTCTATATCCTCTTTCTGCGGAAATCCGAGGATTCCCAGGTGAGGCGAGCGACCCATCAGTACCAGTTCCATAACTGTAAATGGAAAATCCAAGGGGATATGCTGGGGTACCAGGGCCACGGTCCTTGCCAGAGACCTTTTAGTATAATTTTCCAGGGGGCGACCCTGGATCTCAATAGCGCCTTGCTGGTATCTTATGGAGGCAGACATGGTCTTTAACAGTGTGGTTTTACCAGAGCCGTTTGGGCCTATTATCACGTAAAAATCGCCTTTTGGTACCAGAAAGGAAATATCTCTCAGTACCGAGTTGTTACCGTACGAACAGGTGAGATTTTTTATTTCTATTGCAGGGTTCATCGGCCCGATTTTTTCAACAGGATTATAAACACTGGTGCGCCGATCATGGCGGTAATAACACCCACAGGCATCTCTCCCTGCTGGGGAAGACTCCTTGACAGCAGGTCGCATAACACCATGTAGGCACCTCCCCCCAGCACGCAGGCCGGGACCAGTATGCGGTGATCTGCGCCAAGTGGTATGCGCAAAAGATGGGGCATCACAAGGCCTACAAACCCTAAAAGCCCACAGTGGCTGACCGTGGCGCTGACCATCAGTGATGTTGCAACTAACAGCGTAACAGTGACAGCCTTGATATTGATTCCCATGGACATAGCCATTTCTTTACCCAAGAGCAGCAGGTTCATGGCATTTGAAAACCAGAAGATGAGGATAAAACACGGCACAAGTATCATGGCAAGCATTCCCACGTTCCACATCTCGATCATGGAAAGGTCACCCATCAGCCAGAACATTATGTTATGGATCTTTGTGTCCCTGGCCATGGATATCAGAAACATGATCACCGCAGCGCAGAAGGCATTGACCATAACGCCTGAAAGGAGGAGGGAATCCCTCCTTAATATGGACTGCCCTGTGGTCATCACCAGTATCAGAAACAGTGTACCTATACTGCCCAGAAAGGCCATAAGGCACACACCTGGAAACCTCGAAAACCCGAAGAGTATGCCGATGATGGCGCCGATGGCGGAACCGCCTGAAACCCCCAGTATATAAGGCTCAGCCAGCGGGTTTCTGAGCAGGGCCTGGAACACAAGACCCCCCAAGGATAGTGTGGCCCCTACCAAAACCGCCATGAGCACGCGGGGAAAACGGACCTGCCATATAATAGTATTAAGCATCGAATCGTCCGCCAACTTACCTGTAATGGATTGCCAGACACTGCTGAACCCACCGCCCGTGGAACCAAGCGACAGGCCGGCAAAAACAGCGATCACCATCAAAAGAAAAAGAACGGATGAAACCGTCACAAGCCTCTTTAACACCGAAGGGGGCGCTTGGATCACTGCTTGTTGCCTCCGATCTCCGGCCCAAATATTTCCGGATGGATAATCCTTGCCAACAGCTCCAGACCATCTACCGCTCTGGGAGTGGGGCGATCGAGGATATTGGAATCAGCAAGGCAGATCCTGTTGTCCCGCACCGCAGGAATATCTTTCCACCTGCTCCACTCTGCCTTTACGCGTTCAAAGACCTCTCCTCTTTCCATTGAGGAAATAATAAAGACCTCGGGCGACAGGGCCAGGACCTGCTCGCGGGAGTATCTCGGATAAGGGATAGGTCCTGAGGCAAGGTTTATGCCGCCTGCGCGGGCAATAAGTTCGTTAGCAAAGGTATTGGTCCCCACAGATACAATCGGTGCAATACCGATCTGAAAAAACACGCGCGGACGGTGAGCGGTTGTGGAAATCAAGGCATCCACTCGCCCTATTCGTGTGCGCATATCTGCCACAATAGCTTCTGCCTTGTCTGAAACATCAAGCAGATCACCTACATCCAGGACCGTATTCATTACCGAATCAAGGCTCATCGGATTGACTGCATAGACAGGCACCTTTAAGGCCTCCAGGTTCTTGACGTCATCCCTGGAGTTCCCGTCCCTGACTGCAATGCACAGATCAGGTCTTAGGACGATCACCTTTTCAACATCCATATTTACAAAAGATCCAACTACGGGCAGATGTTTTGCCTCCGGAGGAAAATCACTGTACTGTGTGACGCCCTTAAGGCGATGTCCCTCACCCAGTGCATAGACTATCTCAGTAATGCTGGGCGCCAAAGAGATAATACGCTGAGGGCTGTCCTGGATTACAACCTGACGACCCAACTGATCTTTAAAGTTCCTGCATTCTGCATATAAAGGCAGGGATATCAATGTCATGACAATTATAAATAAGATAACCTTGGCTATCTGTTGCATTACGGTTTTCTATCCGGGTTTACACTGAAATTTATGTAAGGATACCCAAAATTACTAAAATGATCAAACCATTCCCCTCTATTTTACCCTTATGGGCTTAATCAAGGACGTGGGTTCCTTTGTTGGATACATGCCGTCTAATATCGAGTTTACCGCCATTTTGATAACCGCCGGCAATTTCATGGATTCGATAAAATCCCGGCTAATATTCATAAGTGACCTTAAAAAATGCATATCTTCCAGCCCCCGGGTAGCCGGCAATAGACCTTATAAAGGTGTTGGGATCGGTAAAACTTGCAAGATAAGTGTCATATTCCTTATCCAATAAGTTGTTCAGACACAGGGCAAACAGCCAGTGTTTATAAAGGCGTTGCTCGAAATTGAGATCTACAGTCCAGTAGGCATTCAGCGTCTCAACCGGGTCTTCGGTTGTCTTATCGCCGCCGTAATATTTCCTCTTACCTGTGTAACGTGCTGTGGCCTTGGCCATTAGCCCAAAGTTGCTCCGATAGGTTAGATCAGTCTTGAAGAGGTGTTTTGGGGTGTATGTGGCCTGCCTCGTAACGAACTCATTTTCTTCCTCTGCATCTGTATATGTGTAATCAAAGGATAAATCCATATCATAGAACGGACCGATCTTTGTGCCCAATTCAAGCCCATCCGCCTTATAGGTGTCAAGATTTAGAGGCCCATAATGCCAATTGATGTCACTTTCCCAAAGAATCTTATCTTTCAGACTCCAATGAAAATATGACGCGGTCAAGAAAAGCCTATCCTCCAAGAGGCTTTGATCAACAGAGATATCCGTGTGCCAGCCCTTTTCAGGCTTCAGATCGGGATTGCCGCCGAAAGACCAATATCCGTAATCCTGGTACGGCCAAAACAGATCATTGGGCGTCGGGGCACGAAAGTGCCTACCGTGGTTAAACTTGAGGGCAGTGGTTTCGGTAAGATTAAAAATCATCCCTATGCGCGGCAGGTCTATTGTTCCGAATTCAGAATGATCTTCATGCCTCACACCCATTATTGTCTTGAAATACCTGCATGGCCGGTAATCAGCCTCAATATAAGTCCCTGTAGAGTGGAGATCTGCCTCAATATTGGACTTTGTGGCAGCAATCTTTTCACCTGTTGCATCCAGGTCCACGCCTTTGTTTTCCCAGTCGTATTTCTTATATTCAAAACCCAGCAATATCCCTAAGCACTCAAAGGGACTTACATCAACATTCGCCTCTGCTCCGTAGATCCTGTTTATCACAGTTCCTTCAAACCCAAGGAGATCGCCTGTCCCATACAGGTCAACATAGCGGCTGTATATATAGTTTTTCATATCAGTATAATTTCCCATCATGGAAAGACTTAACCAATCAAACGGACTGCTCTTGGCGTCAAATATTACATGCCCATCATTGTCAGAGCCATTGTCGAGTAAGCTTGAAGCCTCGCTGTCAAAAACCTTCTGACCGTTTATATAATAATCATTTGTGCCCTTTGGGGGCTTCACACCTGGTAAACCGTAATCCCTGTCTATATAATCTCCATACAAGCTCAGAGTTAAGTCATCCCCTCTGTCATATACAAGCTTGGCCGAGGCATCTTTGTGATTGAGCTCGCCGTTATCGCGGAATCCATCGGTATCGCGTTTGGTTGCGGTTAAATAATAGCCGAGATCTCCGATAGCAAACATACCTTGCTCCGCAGAGATCTCATAGGTATCTTCCGAACCATAACCTGAGCTGACTTTCAATTCCCTTATGTCCTTTTTTGGCCCCTTGGTAATTATGTTTACCGTCCCGCCCATGGCGCCTGTTCCATATAACAGCGATCCGGACCCCTTAACCACCTCGATCTTTTCTATGTTGTTCAGAGGTATCTTGGATACATCTGCTAATCCCAAAGAAGGGGAATTTACACTTACCCCATTGACGAGCACCTGAGTGCCATTTGCGTCCATGCCCCTGATATGTATCTCCTGACCTGCCCCTCCGTAATTACCCTGGGTCCTCCAGTCTACACCTAATTCATTGGCCAGCACTTCTCCCACGCTTGCGGCTGAGGATTCCCTGATATCAGTTTCATTAACAACGATGACGGAGTTGGCAATATCTTTTCGTTTCTCCTCCGTCTTTGTTGCCGTAACTACTACCTCTTCCATGGTCGTTGCAGACTCAGTATTCTTTAAGCCCTCTTCCGCCTGGACAAACGCTGCTAATGATAAAACAATTATGACCGTCATAAAATAATACATTTCCGTTCCTGCCTCCGTTTTGAAATAATTTTGGTCTTCCAGCCCGGAGCAAAAAAAATCCCCGGACCGAATATTTCGACCCGGGGATTTCCCATTTTTATCCTCAAGATCCTTTTTGTGCTCTGTTTGCCGCGGAGAATACACAACACCTTCAGGCAGGTCTTCTGACTTTCGGATGTGCAGACGCAAGGTCTGCCCCTACTTGCCGCACCTTCCCACCTGTTAAAGAACAGGCAGTGGCATTACGCGGCTTTCGTCCCCGATTACAGCGGCGGGCCCGTCCCCGAATTACACGGGGTTCCCTTTTATGCTCAATATGAGCGCCTGAATCTGGCGGGAATTGATATTGACAATTTTAATGAATGTCAACAAAAAAATTCGAGCGGGGCGGATACGCAATATGGCCCTCAGTTTTTTAAGGCACCGGGCAGAAAACTTTCCCCGGTTGTAGACAAATAGCTGCTATTGTTCGTCTAACAGGCTAAATTCTTAGTCGGAGAAATTGTAAATTCTGCCGTTTTAAAGGAATCCCTGTGCCCGGTAATTGCTTAAAATGGGGCTCATCCTCTGTGCTGATTACAACAGATGTGGACAGTTGATCGCGAACCCTGTATTACTTAACCCATGCAGCAGTCTGATCAACAGCGCCATGCCGGCAAAGCAAATGCCTCTGTCCATATTGAATTGGTAGAAAAGGCCAGGGCAGGCAACAGGCTTGCCTTTGAAAAGCTGGCGGACTTGTTCCACCATGATGTTTTCCGAATGGTTTATTTCCGTACCCGTTCCCAAATGGATGCGGAAGACCTGACGCAGGACATATTCCTTCAGGCGTTTAAGAGTCTACCGGAACTCAAGTCAGTGGACCGTTTTAAGAGCTGGCTTTTCAGTATTGCAGTGAACCGGGTGCGCGATTTTCATAGGAGGAAAAGGATTCAAAGGTTGTTTAACTTCTCCTCTGTCATTCAAAAGGACAACGATGAGGGATCAGGGACTCAAGAAAAACCCGATCAACTGGATAACTTGATAAGCCTGGATTTCTGGAAGAAGGTGGAACTGATCCTGAAAGGATTTCCGGCCATGGAAAGGGAGGTATTCATCTTGAGGTTTATGGACCAATTGGAAATAAAAGAGATATCCCAGATATTAAAGAAAGACCAAAGCACAATAAAAACCCATCTTTACAGGGCGCTAAAGAAATTCAGAGGTTCCTCTGTCATCTTGGAATACTTTGAGGGGGACAAGACATGAAGCTTAATCAAGACATGCATCTTAGCGAGGATCAGATCCTGTTGGCAGTCGTGGGTGATGAAGATCTGTCTCCATATTATAAGGAGCACCTTTCCTCGTGCCTACAGTGTCAGGAGCACAAGAGCAGGGTTGAAGGGGATCTTTCAAGGCTTGGCCGATTGGCCCGCAGTCTTTCTCCTCTGCCAAAGAGGCGGTTAAGTCTGCCGGCTGAAACAAGGTCTTTTTGGATATGGTCCTGGAGGGTTAAGACCGCCTTTGGTCTGGCGATCGCAGCCATATTAGTAATATTCGTCATGGGCGAACAGGACATTTTCAAGACCATCAGATCTCAAAAACCAGTTGTGCAAACCCGGGATACAGCGGGAGCGGATACATTTGAAGATGAAGGACTGATGACAAATATAACTGCGCTCTCCAAAAACGCCCTGCCGGAGGAATATATGGATATTGCGGCAGGATCAGACCCAAAGATAGATGAAGGATTCATGGAGTTTATGGCCCCTGCCGTTGAGGATGAACCATTGAGCGAGGACTCAAATTACAAAGGAGACAAACCATGCTAAAAAGGTTAATAAGCGGGTTGCTCTTGTTAGCGATTGTCGCCCTGCCGGTTGTGGTAAGCGCCCAGGATGGGCCTGAAGGAAAATGGTGGCACAATCCTGGTGTGTCAAGAAGGCTCAAGCTGTCCGATGAGGAAAAGGCCCAACTGGACAGTAAGTTCGTGGAAAGCAGGCGCAGGATGATCAAACTGAAGGGAAGAGTGGAACAGGAACAACTGGAACTGCAATCCCTTATCGAAAGGAATAATCTTGATGAACGTGCAGCAAAAGACCAGTTCAGAAGGCTTGAAAAGGCTCGCGGCCGGCTTTCAGACGAGCGTTTTGAGTTTCTGATGCAATCAAGAAAGGTCCTGGGAAATGAACGCTTTCAGGAGATCAAGAATATGTACAGGCAAAAACAACGGCAAAAAAGGCAGGCAGATGACGACAGGTACAGAAAGGGTAAGAGAAAAAATTCCGACAGGTCGAGGACAGAACCTTGAGACCTGAAGGATCAACATCTTATCAGGATTATCAGGAGCTTTACTCCAGTTGCCGCTTGTGCCCCCGAAATTGTAACATCAGCAGGCGTGGCGGAGTCTGCGTCCCCAAAAAGGGTTTCTGTGGTGAAACAGACCAGCTCAGGGTGGGCTATATAGGGCCTCACTTCGGCGAGGAACCCCCGATAACCGGCACAAATGGCTCCGGTACGGTTTTTTTGAGTGGATGCTCCCTGAAATGCTCATTCTGTCAGAATCATCAGATATCCCATCATGGCTTGGGCACATCCATCGGCCCTGTAGAACTCTTTAACAAAATTCAAGACATGATTGGCACCCATCATGTCCACAACATAAACTTCGTCACCCCTGATCACTTTTTCCCCCATATCTTTTATATCGTGTCACTGTTGAGAAAACTTGGCCTGGATATACCAATAGTCTTCAATACCTCCGGTTACCAGTCGGTTGAGATGTTGAAGCACGCAGAGGAGCACTCGGATATCTATCTGCCTGATTACAAATATTCAGACTCTTCCATGGCCGCAAGACTATCCAAGTGCCCGGACTATCCGGCAGTTGCCCTGGACGCCATTTCGGAGATGTTAAGGCAGAAGGGTTTTTTAGATGCCTGCCTGAGCGATCTTGATATCGCAAAAAAGGGAGTACTGGTCAGGCACCTGATCCTGCCGGGACAGGTTGAAAATTCCATAAACGCCCTGACCAGCCTTTTTCTGGAATTCGGGGCACAGCTTCCTATAAGCCTTATGTCCCAATACCACCCTGTCTTGCCGCACGCTGACGAATGTCTGAACCGGTCTGTATCAAAAGAGGAATTTGACCAGGTCTTATCCCACGCCAATGACCTGGGTTTTGAGCACCTTTTTGTGCAGTTTCCGGAAACAGGTTCGGATGATCTACAAGAAACCTCCCCATTCCTGCCGGACTTCAGGCTTGAAAAACCTTTCAGGCAATGAGGGTCTTTATGTCTGCTATCTAGCCTGCCGACATCCGCAACCAATCCTGGTATGGAGCAGGAGTGAGAGGAAAATGACCTTGACAATATCCAGTATATTGAAAAAATAGCTGATCAGTGCATTCTATCGCAAAACTTATTCTCGATCGTTAAACAATCAAGGCGATTTTCTTTACCCGGCATGATCCTTCCCGAAAAGCTAGAAAAGGATTACAATAACAAGTGGGATGAATTCAGTATCGCCGCTCAAAAATCCAATATTGCCCTGCCAGGAGACCTTGAAATTCTCTCCCGAATCAGACCTATCTTTGCCTTAAGCGATTTTGTTGCAAACTCCTGCATTATAAACCCTGATATATTAAACGAACTGATCTTAACCGGCGATCTTAAAAAAAGATACGGAAGTGCGGAATTCGCCGACAGACTGAGGGTTATACTGTCACCACTCACCATAGAAAAAAACGAGACACTTCTATTGCATCTTATCCGCCGCTTACGCCTGAGGGAGATGGTCAGAATCGCATGGCGTGACCTTGCATCCTGGGCGGAACTGTCAGAGACCATGACTGATCTTTCAGGTCTTGCGGATGCCGTCATAGATCATACCCTTTCTGTCCTCTATCACTGGCAGTGCATGGAATACGGCATCCCGCTAGACCCCGACGGCCAGGCCCAGCAACTGGTTGTCATCGGCATGGGAAAACTTGGGGGATTGGAACTCAACTTTTCATCCGACGTGGACCTGATCTTTGCATATCCGGCGGACGGTATGACCACAAGAGGCCCGGTGTCCTTGAGCAACCAGGAGTTTTTTGCCCGTCTCTGCCAACGCATGATAAACGCAATCGGCACCAAAACCGCTGACGGGATCGCCTTTCGTGTGGACATGAGGCTCAGACCCTTTGGAGAGGGGGGGCCGCTGGTCATGAGTTTTGACGCAATGGAGGCCTACTACCAGGACCAGGGCCGGGAATGGGAACGCTACGCCTGGATCAAGGCGAGGTCGGTCGCCGGGGACATTGATGCGGGAAACAGGCTGATCGCCCTGCTTAATCCCTTTGTATATCGCAGGTATCTGGATTTCGGGGCCTTTGAATCCATGCGGGATATGAAACACAAGATCTCCCTTGAGGTGAGGCAAAAGGCAATAGAGGACAACATAAAGCTTGGACCAGGAGGCATTCGCGAAATCGAGTTTTTTGGTCAGATATTTCAACTTATCAGGGGGGGTGTTCTCCCTGCACTGCAAACGCAGGGAATACAGCAAGTGCTTAAGATCCTGGAGGATGAAGGCTACATCTCACAGGATGTATGCAATGGCCTTATGAGCGCGTATGAATTTCTGAGAAATACGGAAAACCGCCTGCAGGAATTCTCCGATCAACAGATACACCAACTGCCAGGAGATGAGCTCGGAAAAGAGCGCCTCGCCCTTTCCATGGGGTTTGAGGACTGGGAGTCTTTTGCCGGCCGCCTGAAGCTTCACATGGATGTGGTCCACGGACATTTCAGCAAGCTGCTTGGGCCGGAAGAAAGCCGGGAGGCAACCGACCAGAAACAGGGCTCCATAAATGGATTAAAGGCCGTGTGGCATGATATTAAACAGGATGAAGGTCTTGACCATATCCTGATCGAGGCGGGTTACACCAGACCAAAAGAGGTGGTTCATCTTTTGGCCAATCTTCGCAACAGCTCTGCTACGAAGTCCCTGAGCAGTAAGGGACGGACGCGCTTGGATAAGCTGATGCCTCTGTTGCTAAAGGAGACAGGCAGGACCAATCAGCCTGAAACAGTGCTTAATCGTATCATAGAGCTGATCAAGGCTATACAGGGACGAACAACCTATCTTGCCCTGCTCCTTGAAAATCCGTCGGCCCTTATCCACCTGTTCAGGCTTATCAGCGCAAGCAGTTGGATAGCCTCTCTCCTTTCCAGGTATCCTGTGCTCCTGGATGAACTCTTGGATCCCCGCACACTTTACTCTCCTCCTGATAAGACACAACTCATGCGGCAAATAAAAATGAGGATTGAACGCGCACCGTCTGACGATCTGGAATATCAGATGATAGAGCTTTGTATCTTCAGACAGGTGAACACACTCAGGGTGGCTGCTGCGGATGTGACAGAAACTCTCCCATTGATGAGGGTCAGTGATCATTTGACTGAAATCGCCGAAACCGTCTTGAGTGAAGTCCTGGACCTTTCATGGCAGATCCTGGTAAAAAGACACGGCAGTCCGGCAGGAGATATCTCTCCGGAGGCAGATGCCAGGGCATTTGCCATAATCGGCTATGGAAAGCTGGGAGGGATTGAACTGGGCTATGGATCTGATCTTGATCTGGTCTTTATCCATCACGGCCAGGGCGGTGAGACAGAAGGAGGGGAACAGCCGATTGACGACAAACTGTTCTATACAAGACTCGGGCAGAAAATCATCCACATATTAACCACTGCAAACCCTGCCGGGGTCTTATATGAGACCGATATGAGGCTGCGTCCTGACGGCAGCTCCGGCATACTGGTTGTAGATATTGAGGCATTCAGGGAATATCAGGAAAAAAAGGCCTGGACATGGGAACACCAGGCACTGATAAAGGCGCGGCCGATATGCGGAGACAGGGAGTTGATAAAGAGGTTTGAAGATATCAGGCAGGGCGTCCTTGTAATACAAAGAGACGAAAAAAGGCTCCGGGAAGATATAGCCGCCATGCGCGAACGCATGCGCATGCAGTTACACAGGCCTCGAGCAGGGACATTCGACATCAAACAGGGAGAAGGAGGTATTGTTGACATTGAATTTCTGGTCCAGTATCTGGCGCTGTTGCACGCACACGGTCACCATGAGATCATTAAATGGACAGATAATGTGAGGCTCCTTGAGACCATGGCGGGAATCGGGATCATTGATAATAACACCCATCGCATTTTAAAAGAGACCTACCTGACTTACAGGTCGGCGGTACACAGGCTCAGCCTTGAGGAAAAACCCGCCATGGCAGGTGATAATGAATTTGCTGATCAGCGCCATACAGTTGTCAGGCTCTGGGACGAGGCATTTAAAACGCCCTGATCAAATACACAATTTTGTATATCACCCCTTTTATCCTCTACAAAAATGTATTTTTAAAGTCCCCTTTTTTTGATTAATCTCCATATCAATTTGAATTTAAAGTAAAATTTAATCTCGATGCCGGTGGCATATCTATTGCTATCTGTCGTTATCATATTGTGCAGGGGGATCAGTTATGAAAAAGGTTGAGGCCATAATAAAACCTTTCAAGCTGGACGACGTCAAGGCCGCTCTAAACAAGATCGGTATTCATGGCATGACCATCTCGGAAGTCAAGGGTTATGGAAGACAGAAGGGCCACAGGGAGATATACCGCGGCTCAGAATACGTGGTGGACTTCATACCAAAGATTAAGATTGAAATAGTCCTGGACTCAGACATGGCGGCCCAGGTCGTAGACACCATACAAAAGGCCGCGAGTACCGGAAAGATAGGAGACGGCAAAATATTTGTCCTTCCCGTGGAACAGGTTATCAGGGTTAGGACAGGAGAGAGCGGAAATGAAGCCATCTGACCGAATTCGAATCCATCATGAAGAACAAGGCCCTACTGATATTCCTATGACTTGGGTGAAATTACCATGAAGAGTAAGCATGTCTATACCATATTAACAGTTTTAATACCTTTACTGCTGAATACTAATGTTACATGGGCCGCAGAAAATGCGCCTGTTGATTCCGGCACAACCGCCTGGATGTTGACATCCACCGCCCTGGTGTTGCTGATGGTGCCGGGGCTTGCCATGTTCTACGGCGGGCTTGTCAGGACCAAAAACGTCCTGGGCACCATGATGCACAGTTTTGTAGCAATGGCGGTCATAGGTGTGCTCTGGGCAGTATGCGGCTATTCCCTTGCATTCGGCAAAGGCATCCTTGGCGGATTTGTGGGCTGGAATAATGATTATTTCTTTCTGAGCGGGATAGACGACAGGATCACTGGTCCCGTGCCTGAGTATGTGCTGGCAATGTTTCAGGGTAAGTTTGCAATCATTACGCCTGCACTGATAAGCGGGGCCCTTGCCGAACGGGTCAGTTTCAGGGGTTACATCATGTTTATTATCCTGTGGTTCCTGTGCATATACTGCCCCCTGTGTCACTGGGTCTGGGCCGCTGACGGGTGGCTTTTCAACTCAGGGCCTTCAGGCATTATTGATCTTGCAGGGGGAACTGTCATCCATGTATCTGCCGGCATAAGCGCCCTTGTAATAGCAATTCTTCTGGGTGCGAGACACGGCTACCCAAAGACCGCAATCCATCCGAACAACCTGGTGATGACCCTTACGGGCGCGGGGCTCTTGTGGGTAGGATGGTTCGGCTTCAATGCAGGCTCTACGGTTCAAAGCGGACTTGATACGGCCCGGGCCCTTACCATGACACAGGTGTCTGCTGCAAGTGGGGCGCTCATGTGGATAATTATCGAGGCGGTCGTTTTCCGCAAGGCCACTTCCCTTGGCTTTGCATCGGGTATTCTGGCGGGGCTGGTCGCGATAACACCGGCGGCAGGGGTCGTAAAACCGATAGGAGCTATGAGTCTCGGCGCCATGTCCGCTATCGTCTGCTACCTTGCCCTCAACGCAAAGACACGCCTTGGTTATGACGACAGCCTGGACTGCTTCGGTATACACGGAATCGGCAGTGGTTTTGGGGTCCTGCTGCTGTCCTTTTTCATCAGAGACAGTTGGATGGCAAAGGCCGCAACCGCGGCCGGCGCCGGTGGATGGTCCGCGTGGGACCAGTTTTTGATTCAGGCAAAAGGCATGGGCTCTACCATCGCCATAGCCGCAGCCGGGACATGTATAATTTATTTCATAGTGGAAAAGACCGTGGGTTTCCGCATTGACAGGGAAAAGGAACTGGAAGGTCTGGATCAATCCCTGCACGGCGAGCATGGTTATGGACTGATTCATTCAGATGTTGTCAGTTAATCCTATGTAAAGCAATTAGCTATTAGCAGTTAGCTGAATGAGTGTAACTAAACCACCCTCGACTATAAGTCGAGGGGTTTTATGAGGGGTCGATTTCAAATCGACTATCATCAGGAATCGGCTCCCCTTCTTGCTTTTGAAAATATTGCTNGATCATTTCGTCCGTGCAAAACATCACGAGTCCGTATCGCCACCGCACCAGCCATTCCGCGCTTCAGATATTTGTGAAGCCAGATTTGGTGGAC
>LT984855.1:126758-157124 GCA_900258555.1 uncultured Desulfobacterium sp.
CTTAAAACTACGCTAACTCATTCCGGTCAGAAAAACAATAATCCGACCACAACATATTGGGGGCACCCACACAAATGTGCGATGCGGCATAATTACAAACGGTAATCCAAATGTCAAATCCCGTCTTCCTCTATAAACCCCTGCCCTTGACTCTTATCGTTATAAAATTGCGGTAGCAAGAGTCAAAGGAAGACTTTCTTCAGTGTGGACAGCTCCTATGTCTTTAGAAATCAGGATGGCAAATTCAGTGCAGACATATCTCCGGTTTTTTGGCCGGTGGATATTCTGGTGTACGACGATGATATCTGAATTTTCTTATCTTATTTCCCAGAACCCTTTTCAATTTATTCCACATTTTGATTTGTTATGATTTCAATATTCAAAAATGCCTTTTCTTAAAGTAGATGGGAGATTATGCCCAAAAATGGTATTGACTTGGTATACTTTTCAGAATTTTCTAGATTTCTTCAAATATCTTATGTAATTATGCCATAACTTATCCTTTAAGACCCAATGGACTACCCACCAGCAAGCTACGGGGTATCAAAGACAATGGTTTCTAAAGGGAACACAGCAAGCTGCGGGGAATTAGACCCCCAGAGAGATTAAAGAACCTTGGCCACGTCAGTCGTCCGCGAAATTTATTGCTGTTTTCTTTAATGGCCCGCATGGATCTGGTGGAACATATCGGCTCGGGCATTAAGCGGATCAGGGAGTCTGTGGCGGCCCATGGTCTTCAACCTCCCCCGATCGAAGCAGAAGGAGACTGGTTTTCCATCACCTTGGACAAATAAAATATGGCACCTTTGACTGCATATCTCGACACCTGCATTGTTAGTGGCATAGCAAAACAAGACCTAAAGCCAGAGCAACAAAAAGCCATGTCGGAGATTTTGAAGAATAGGAAGGAAGGAAAAGTTTTTATAGTGACTTCCCGAATTGCAAAGGATGAGATTGAAAAAATACCAGAACAATACCGTGGCAGCCATGAGTCAATTTATTATTTAATCGCAGACGTCCCAGTTGCCAGAACTGTCACTATATATCCCGGAGGATCTATGGGGCTAGGTATGGGTTTGAGCTTAGGGGCCAGTACACCTGTACCTGATCCTATTTATATCGCTCTTAAGAATTTGCTCCGCGATGAGAAGGATGCCGAACATATTTTTCAAGCTTCAAAGAATAACATCCAATATTTTATAACCACGGATGAGCGTACGATATTATCATATAGTGATAAAATTGTTAAAATTAGCAATGTAAAGGTTATTAGTCCAATAGAATTCAATGAAATTTTTCATCAATGATATGAGAGTGGGGCGGCGTTAGGTTGTTAAGTTTCAGAAACCTTATAACACCGAGAACTCTTTGCCTTAGCACATGAAAATATGAAAATGAAAATCTACAATAAATGTTTGGATTCATCTTTTCAGCTACCACTTTTACATATAAGGAATGCTTTGCCGCAGAGAAGTTGGATTTGAGGGTTTATTATTATAAGCAGTCTCTTTGGGACCTGGGGTATCCCAATTGACACGACCCTCTTTGAGAGATCAATAGAGGAGACCTATGGGGAGGCGGGTTTGAAAACGTTGATACTGTAAATATATTGGAATCAAGTATCCGTTTAACTTTTTGAATTATAACAGATGAGAATATAGGAATGAACATCAAAGAGTTGGAATATATCCTTCAGGAGGGAGAAAGTTATCTTGTTGAATTCAAGGAGAGGGTGAGCAGATCCCTGTCACGTGAATTGGCGGCTTTTGCCAATGCATCTGGGGGCAGAATATTCCTTGGGGTTGATGATCATGGAAACGTCAAAGGAATTAAAAATACAAACACGCTTCGTTCTCAGATTCAAGATATTGCATTTAACTGCCAACCTTCCGTTACGGTTCACATTACATCTTTTGCAGATGTTGTGATCATCTCAGTGCCCGAGGGTAAAGATAAACCATACCAATGCAGCGACGGCTTTTTTATCCGCATGGGCGCAAATTCCCAGAAGATGGGTCGTGACCAGCTCGTTGATTTTTTACAGGCCGAAGGCAAGCTTCGTTTTGAGGAACAATATCATCCCCGCTTTGATTTTGAAAGACATTATAACCCTGAAAAACTCAATGCCTTCTTAAGGCTTGCGGGAATAAGAAAGGAATTGGATGATAAAACCATTCTTGAAAACCTGGGTGTAGCAGATCTTCTCAATAACCGGCTTACAATGAAAAATGCAGGCGTTCTTTTCTTTGCCAACTCAATTGAACTACTCTGCGAACAGGCCACTATTACCTGCGGCGCATTTGAAGGGACAGATCGTTTTCAGATAGTGAACCGCAAGGACTATCAGGAAGATCTGATCTCCAATATTGATATGTCCATGCATTTCATTCGAAAGGAGCTGCGGGTCCGTTATGAAATGACCGGTGCACCGCGAAGAAAAGAGATTTATGAAATCCCGCTTGATGCGATTCGGGAAGCTCTGGTCAACGCAGTTTCTCACCGGGATTATATACAAACCGGCAGCCACACGACGGTGGAAATCTTTGACGACCGTATTGAGATCTCCAATCCTGGCGGATTACCGAAAGGATTGACCGAAAAAGAGTTCGGTAAAAAAGCCGTGCGCCGGAATCAGATTATTGCGTCCCTCCTGCAGAGAGTGCATCTGGTGGAAAATATGGGCACAGGTATCAATAAGATCAGACGACTTTTGATGGATACCGGGTGCCAGGATCCGCGATTTGAGTTTGACAGTTTTTTCACCATTATTTTCGGTCGAGATACCAGCGGAAAATTTAACGCGCGAGAAGAAGAAACGCAGGTGAAAAGTTCGGTGAAAAGTTCGGTGAAAAGTTCGGTGAAAACGGGGGAGAAGATTCTTGAATTAATGAGACAGAATTCTTTTATAACCATACCTGAATTGGCGCAGGAGATTGGGAAAACGAAAAGAGCAATTGAAAAACAGATTTCCAGCTTACGAAAAGACGGGCGATTGAAGCGTATCGGCCCTGCAAGGGGTGGCCACTGGGAAATTATTGATAAATAGTGTGCGGCTTGTCGAAATGCCTTGCCTAATAGCTAAAGGCTAACTGCTTTTTTTAGGATAAAAAATCTATTGCAGAATTTTGATGAAAACACATTGGCGGAATTCAAGCGCCCCTGGGGAACTCAGGTTTTCTGGGAAGACCGGACTTAAGAAATAAAGGCATGAGCAAAATCCTTGATTACAACCGAGAAAACCTTGAAGCCACCTGGGCTGTATTCAACTGGCTGAGAGCAAAGATGGAATAAGAGCAATGTCAGGATTACTATCGGCGATGTTTTAGATTATTCTACAGGCGGCCCTGCCGCATCAACTTCAGAGTAGGTCACAGCATCATGGAGCTTATCCAATATCTTAAACAAAATGAAGGCAAGACAATCGAATTTAAAGAGAATTGTTTATCACTTCCCAAGATTGTCCAAACAGTTGTGGCTTTTGCCAATACGGCCGGGGGTACATTAATCATCGGGGTCCGTGACAAAACCAAAGAGGTGGTCGGACTGGCTGACCCACTGAAAGAAGAGGAACGTCTTTCAAACGCTTTTGCCGATGGGATACGGCCTCTTATGATTCCGGACATCAGAATCAGTTCATTTCGTGACAGGAACCTGATGATTGTGTCGGTGCCACATGCAATAGGACCATATTATGTGCAGTCCGAGGGGTCTGAAAAGGGTGTTTACGTTCGGCTGGGGTCCACCAACCGGAGGGCAGACCCTGAAATGATCGAAGCAATTCGCCGTCTGGCGCGGAATGTTTCGTTTGATGAGCAGCTTTACACGGAAATCAGCTCGGAAGATATCGACTTCCTAGCTGCTTCCGAGTCCTTTGCATCCGTGTCCAGGAAATTGACCCCTTCAGTCAGCAAAACATTAGGTCTTATTGTCAGTCAGGGGGGAAAGGATATCCCCACTTTTGGTGCAGTGTTACTTTTTGGGAAAAACCGCCATCGCCTTTTTCCTGATGCCATCATTCGATGCGCTCGTTTCTATGGAACCGATACAAACCGCTTTCTGGATCATATGGAAATAGACGTACGTAATACGTACGTAATACGGGACGCACCTCAAAATATCAATTGATATGCGAAAAGGACAAAGGCCAGAAGTATTTTGTGTTACTGGGCTTCATTCAGGAAAGCCATGCAACAAGATAGAACTAACGAAAATCAGTTAAAATTTTATAAAACAGCCTCTCTGCTCGCCCATATTACAATTTATTACAATCTCCTTGAAGGGATTGTATCGGTTTTTTTCGGTGCTGAAGATGAAACTCTTTCCTTATTCGGCTTCGGGGTTGATTCCTTTGTAGAGGTTTTATCAGGCATCGGTATCCTGAATATGGTCCGCCGACTGAGGAACAATCCTGAGGCCAGTACGGGACCCTTCGAAGAAAGAGCACTTAAAATCACAGGCGTTTCTTTTTACATCCTTGCGATCGGCCTGGTAATTACTGCAGGAATTAATCTATATCACGGCCATCGGCCAGAAACTACTTTCTGGGGAATTGTCATTGCTTTAATATCCATTTTCACTATGTGGGCTTTGATCCATTTTAAGGTGAAAATCGGAACTCAGTTGAATTCTGAAGCGATTTTAGAAGATGCCAATTGTACAAAGTTCTGCCTTTATCTTTCTTTTACCTTATTGCTGGCAAGCGCGGGTTTTGAATTGACAAATATTGGTGGAATTGACTCCATAGGTGCAATTTTGATAGCGGTCCTCTCTTTCAGGGAAGGGATGGAGGCATTTGAAAAGGCCCGTGGCGAATCTTGTGATTACGATGGCGGATGATTGATCTCAATAAGGAAAACTGTGGTCACGGCTTGAAATTTGACAAACCGGGATGCGCTGTAGTGATTCTTCAACTGCAATACCAGTGATTGACTATGACCTTGGCGTGCATTACGGCTTCACTGAAGAAGAACCGAATTTCATGATAACCTGCGCGATCAATTCAATGGGGACAGGCCCCCATGCCTGCCTGATCTCGGTACCCTTGCAGGGCACAAAATGACAGAAGAGGAAGAGAGTTCCATTGATAAAGGATATAAGACAACGTTGAGAAAGGGGAATCTCCCAAAAAGAATCCGGTTGATCTAAGTCATGAGCCTGACCTAAAATACTGAATCTCCAGGTCCCGAAGGGGGGAGAGATCAGGTGAACGGTTGTCTTTCTTTTATCAGGAGTCGCCACATGAAAAATCCAACACGCAGTTTTTTTGATATCTATTCACACAATTTTCTCCGCGTCGCCATTGCAGCTCCACACGTGCACCTTGCTGCACCGCTTAAAAATGCAACCGAGATCGCAAGGCTCCATGCACTTGCAACAAAAGATGGCGCGGCCCTTGTCCTGTTCCCCGAGCTGTCCTTAAGCGGCTATTCGCTTGACGACCTCCATCAGCAGGATGCCCTGCTCGGCTCTGTGCTTGAAGCGCTGAGCCTTCTATTGGATGAGACATCCTCCAATCCTTGTATTCTAATCGTCGGGGCGCCGTTGCGCCTTCAAGGCAGGCTTTTTAACTGTGCTGTGCTGATCTCATCCGGCAGGATACTTGGAATCGTGCCCAAGAGTTATGTGCCCAATTATCGCGAATTTTATGAAAAGCGGCAGTTTGCGGCAGCAAGGGACGCCCTTTCAGATACGGTAACCTGTCTGGGCCATGAGATACCATTCGGGGCCGGTATCATCTTTCGCGACCGGCTAAACCAGGATTTTTGTGTGCATGCGGAGATCTGCGAAGATGTCTGGACGCCTATTCCCCCGTCGTCTTATGCTGCCCTTGCAGGCGCAACCATTCTTGTCAATCTATCCGCATCGAACATCACAATAGGAAAATCCGCTTACCGCAGGCAACTGGCCCTTGCCCAATCCGCAAAGACAATATCTGCGTATCTCTATTCCGGTGCAGGGTCGGGGGAATCCACCTCTGATCTTGCGTGGGACGGCCACACCATTGTCTGTGAAAACGGCGAGATCCTGGCCGAATCAAAACGTTTCAGCGACAAGAGTCAGTTGGTATTCGCCGACATTGATCTTGACCGCCTTACCCAGGAAAGGGCCAGAATGACCAGCCTTGTTGACTGTGCAACGGATCACGGTCAGAGGCTCCGGGAAATCCGTATCATCCCGTTTTCATTCTCTCCTTCCGATCATATCTTCCACTTGAAACGCAATATCGAAAGATTTCCCTTCGTTCCCACAGATAAGACCAGGCGGGATGACCGCTGCTATGAGGCCTATAATATCCAGGTAAGCGGCCTTGTCCAGAGGCTCAGGGCCGCTGGTGTAATCAAGGTGGTCATAGGAGTCTCAGGAGGACTTGATTCCTCTCACGCCCTGATTGTCGCTGCAAGGGCCATGGACCGGCTTGGACTTCCCAGACAAAACGTCCTGGCTTACACCATGCCGGGCTACGCCACATCTGCGGCCACGCACACAAATGCATTGGACCTGATGAAGGCTCTAAGGGTCAGCTTGGGCGAGATAGACGTACGGCCATCATGTAAGCAGATGTTTAAAGACATAGCCCATCCCTTTGCATCCGGCAAAAAGCTCTATGATGTCACATTCGAAAACGTGCAGGCAGGAGAGCGCACCAATCACCTGTTTCGCCTGGCCAACCACCACAGTGCACTGGTGGTGGGAACCGGTGACCTAAGCGAACTTGCCCTGGGATGGTGCACTTACGGCGTCGGCGATCATATGTCTCATTACAATGTCAACGCCTCTGTGCCAAAGACCCTAATCCGGTATCTGATCGAGTGGGTGGCGGACCACAAGGAGGTAAAAGCGGAAACGGCAAGGGTTTTGAGAAAAATCCTTTCATCCAGGATAAGCCCTGAGTTGATCCCTGGGGAGGCGGCAGACGGTCCCAGCCAGGATACTGAAGAGGCGATCGGGCCATATGACCTGCATGATTTCAGTCTGTACTATATAACAAGACGAGGTTACATCCCTTCAAAAGTAATATTTCTTGCAACCCACGCCTGGGCCAATGACCTGCCGTTTCATTCAAACGATACACCTTATGGCATCACTGACATATTAAAATGGCAGCGGGTATTTCTGGAGCGTTTCTTCTTGAAGAGCCAGTTCAAACGCTCCGCCATACCCAATGGTCCCAAGGTGGGCTCAGGAGGATCTCTTTCCCCGAGAGGGGACTGGCGCGCGCCATCAGATAACATGGCCGATCCGTGGCTGAAAGGACTGGATTCAGCAGCAGACTGGATAAGAGACTCATTATGATGCGACTGATATCCTTCTTTAGCTCCGCATAGATGACAAGCGGCAGAGGGAATAAATCCTTATATACATTTTTGTAACCTACTCAATCCCAATCAACATAATTGTAATCCTAAATTTTCATGTTCTTATCTTCAAAAGTCATAACTAGCTGTACATCAAAGGCTACTCTCCTTTTGGCACGTGCGTTGCATTTCAACTGAAGCTGAACGGATTAAACATATCCTGCACTACTATTGATCAGGAAATGAGGAGGAAAAAATGAAAAGTTCTACTGTTAAATTGATCGTGACTGTTTTGGCGGTAATTTTTACAGGCCCCTATTGCACCCTGGCCGAGGAAGAAGAGACATTCTCTGCGTCATTAGATGTGGGGGCGTTCAGCAAATATGTCTGGCGCGGCTGGCAATATAGTGAAGACAGTGTTGTAATTCAACCTTCTCTTACTGCCGCGTATAAATGGTTCAGTATAAATTTGTGGGAAAATATTGACACCGACAACAAGATTACAGATGACCCTGAATATAATGAGACAGATGTAACTGTCTCCTATGATACAAGTATCGGAGACTATGATTTCGGCATTGGATATGTATATTACAATATTGATGACGCAGATGATTGTGAAGAATTTTTTGCCAGCATTTGCGTCAGCAAATGTCCGGTTTTACCAACATTGACAATATACAGGGAAGTTGCAGACGCCCAAGGATGGTATCTTAACCTTGGAATCTCTCATTCCTTCCCGGTAATGGGAGTAATAACACTTGATCTGGCGGGCTCTGCCGGATATTATTATTCCGACGACAATGATTTCGTCGAAGTAGACAACCACTTAAACCCGACAGATAAGAGATACAAAAGTCTACACGACGGGCTTATATCCTTAGGACTGACCATCCCGATTAATAACTATCTTACATTAATCCCGATGATGGCATATTCATTCCCGCTGGTAGATAACGCAGATGACCTTATCACATATGACAACAGGGAAGCCGGCCTGGAATGCGATTCCAGTTACTTTTTCGGAGGGGCCACGCTGTCAATATCATTTTAAATATAACAATTAGCTTATCTAAGATGAGAGAAGCATCCATATATTACAAAATCATCTACCGGTTTCGGGGTAGAAATTTGAGCCCCGAAACCCGTGCTCCTCGACTCGCAAACGGTTACACTATTTCTAACCATTCGCCAATAAATTTTGCAATTTTGCTGATAGGGTGTTAAATGAAAAGGGCTTTTGCAGAAATCCGTGTGCGCCCTCGTTTAAGATCTCCTGAACCGGCCCGTCAATCGAATAACCGCTGCATAGCAGCACTTTCATGTCAGGATGCCGCTTTTTAATTTTGGAAAATACATTGCCTCCTTTCATGTCCGGAAGGCCTATGTCAAGTATTACCAACTTTATATCACTGCCTGATATTTCTATAGAAGCTAGTCCATCCCTGCCTGTGGCAGCCTCCAAAGTGCGAAACCCCATCCTTTGTAACATCTGCCTGGTTATTTCCATAACAGATTTCTCATCTTCAATGACAAGGATTGTTCCCCTACCGGTATGGATTTCTATGGGTGGTGCAACATCTTTGTCGCCCTGTAGATTGACAACCGGGATATAAATGTGGATTGTAGTCCCCTTCCCTTCTTCGGAATCAATAGTTATCCACCCATCATGATTTCTTATAATGCCATAGACAGCGGCCATGTCCAGTCCGCGGCCCTGAAACTTGGTTGTAAAAAACGGCTCAAATATCCTTTGTTGTGTTTCAAGGTCCATTCCCTTTCCGTCATCCTCGACCGTAAGTCTTACACAACGACCTGCCCTGGCATCAGGATTTCTTCGCACATAGTCTTCATCAACATTGTCTTCTTTCACGCTGATCCGAATTCTGCCCTCCCCCTCAATGGCCTCTGATGCATTAGTCAATACTGCTGACAGGACCAATTGCAATTGGGTAAGATCAGCCATTATATCGGGGAGATCCCTCGGCAGATCAGTCTCGATCCTTATGGAATTTTCGGTCATGGGCGTCAGAAACGGCAATGTCTCTCCAATATAGTCGCTTAGGGATATGGGCTTGGCCTGGTATTTTCCTCCCTGCGCATAAGCGAGCAGCTTGTTGGTCAGATTCGACATGCGGTAGGAGGCCTTTTTCATTGTCTCGGTATATTTCTTCAGTATACCTTGACTGGGAATATCCATCTGCATCAACTCTATACTGCCGAAAAGTGTAAACAGTGCATTGTTGAACTCATGTGCGATACCGCCCGCAAGCGTGGCAATGGCCTCCATTTTTTTTGCGTCACGTAGTTTCGCCTCAAGTCTTGACTTTTCCTCCTGCGCGGCATTCTGCTCGACAATAAGTCTTGACAGTTCGTGTATATCCCTCAGCCGTCTTCTACCCGTATCCTGTGCTATTCTCTTGTAGTAATCCGTCTCCTGTCTGGATTCTCTCAATTGTTTTTCAAGCGCAGAGACTCTTTCCTCTATACTAAGAATTGCTTCCATCATGGTCTAATCCTTTGCAAACACCAGCAATACCCCTGTCCAGTCCAGCCCCCTGCTCTTGTTAAGAAGAGGGGCAATTTCAACACCGGAGTAAAAGCCCAACATCGGGATCTTATGCCGGTTTAAGACTCCCTGCACCTCGTTTGCCTCCTCTTTCATGACACTTAGATACCCTGCAGCCCGTCCGGCGCAGTCAATATATATGCCGAACACCGGTCTTTTGCCATGCGCAAAAATCTGTTCGATCAGCTGTTCGGAATTTTTTCTTGCCGATACTATCATCATCTCAGTGTCCCTGAGCATGAACTGGACATGCATTCCTGTCTCAAGATCAGGTTCAAAAAGACTCACCCCTTCTCCACCGGGCAAAGCCCCGACAATAAGCCTGTTGACATAATGGGCTTCATCAGTCTCACCAAACCTCTCGCCGTGGTTAACCCCTATGGTCAGGAGACTGACCGGATTTATGTTCCGCCAGTTCTGATTGCCGTAAATGTCGTCTATCATATTGGCTATTGGTCTTCCGTCCAGTTCATACAGGAAAGGGCCTTCCATCCTGGTGATCGTATGATATATGCCGTCCAGGGGTATGCAGCCGTGCATGATACGATAATATGGGGTAAAACCGCCTCCCAGCAACACACCGACAACACTCTGGTCCGCCACATAAGAACCGCAAAACTGCTTTGCTGGATTCATGTCATAATCACCCAGTAGGCCTGCACCTATGATGGGCATACCTGGCGTCAGCACCTGTTCAATGCCCTCCAGCAATAGGGAAGAGGCATTTAGCTGAGGAGGTGCATTGTCCCTTGCACAGCTTTTTATGGAATCGTAAAGGATAAACAGTAGCTGGTCTGCCGCTGTTGAAGACAATCTTGCGGCCAGATTCCTCCCCGCCTGTTTCCCATCAGAACCCAGCCCTCCTTCTGCTGCTATGCTCCATCTTATGTCGTGAGATTCTATCATTGCTGCGCAAGCCGGAAACCCCCTGTAGGACAAATGATCATTTGTAATGACACCTATTGCAGAGCCTCCGATTATTGGCGCATCCGGACCTGCTATGGCCCTGAGGCCCCTGAAGAATTCATGATGATCCATAAGTCCATGACAAAAAGCGATCACAAGATCAGCGTTTTTTATACCGCCATGCCTCATGGCGATCTCCGCCGCCTTTTTTCCTGAAGAAAAAGCGCCTTCCTCATTGCAATATCCGATTCCTACTAACACATCCCATCCCTCCCGAAAAGACAGAGTCCGGACTTTAAAATAACTTAATGAATATCCCTATTCATTTAAAAGAAATGAATACGGCCAATCTTTTTATGAATATCTTTCCTATAAGATCAAATAAGATATCCTGCCAATAATCTGCTGCTTGGGAACTGCTCCAACGATCGTATCCTTAAACTCCCCTTTATCAAATATCAGCATTGTAGGAATGCTGCTTATCCTGAATCTTGAGGCAGTTGCAGGATTTTCATCAACATTCAGCTTGCATACCCTTATCTTACCGCAATATTCTTCAGCAAGTTCTTCCATGATCGGGCCTACCATTCTGCAAGGCCCGCACCAGGGTGCCCAGCAGTCAACCAACACAGGAATCGGAGACCTCAAGGCCTTTGTCGCGAAATTATCATCCGTAACATTTACAGGGCTTCTGTTCAGCAGATCACTCGTATCAAGAGGGGAAGAGCATTTACCACATTTGGCATGAGCCTCTGCCTTATCAATTGGAATTCTGTTTTTAGTGCCACATTTAGTACATCTTATCGTTCGGGTATTCATTTGGTTCATTCAAATCTCCATAACAGTGGCCCTGATATAATCTACAGCGTTTTTAAAGATTCTGATTCCTTCTCCTTGCTCTGTTTCGATCGTCTTTCCCTGCCTTCTGAGTTCCTCTTTTTTTCTTGTCCAGCCCGGATGATTTGTGTAGTGGTTAAATGCCTCCGGATGTGGCATAAGCCCGAAGATCCTTCCGCTCTTATCACATATGCCTGCAATATCTTTTATTGATCCATTGGGGTTAAAGGGCCATGCGCCATTTGCCTGGTCGCCGCTTTCATCTGCATACTGCATTGCGACCTGGTTGTTTGAAAAGAGGGCGCTGATGGTATCATCATCTGCCACAATTTTTCCCTCTCCATGTCTTACAGGAAGGTCCATGGTCTTAATCCCTTTCGTGAAGATACAATGAGAATTCTGATTGACTCTGAGTTTTACCCATGCGTCAATAAAATTTCCTGAATCATTGAATGTGAGGGCCACGCGTCTTTCTTCGTATACATTGTCAAAGCCGGGAAGGAGTCCCATGTTTACCAGACATTGAAAGCCGTTACAAATGCCGATTACCAATCTGCCGTCCTCTATAAATTGCTTGATCTGGTCGCCTAACTGGTGTCTTAGCTTTGTAGCCATAAGCACACCTGCACCGTGGTCATCCGCCCAACTGAATCCTCCGCCGAATACCAGTATGTGATAGTCAGAAAGACCTTTCTTTGCGCGCGCTATTATCTCATTGATATGCGCCCTGCGGGATTGGGCTCCTGCGAGTCTCAGGGAGTAATCAGTTTCATAATCGCAGTTGAGCCCATAGCCTGTAAGGACCAATGCCCTGACCTGTCCCTGTCGGGATTTATTGTTGTTACTGATCCGGGTCATATCAAATCTCCAAAGGACCTTTTCCATGATGCTTTCAGAGTGCTTACCTCTTCACGGATGATTGTCCGTCCGTGGCTGTCGCTGACAGTCAGCTCCTTCTTTTCCTTGACAACACCGATAAGGCCCGGACTTGCACCAGCCAGGATATCCTCAAAGGATTTTCTGTTTTCAGGCGCTACAGTTATTATAAACCTCCCGCATGTCTCAGAGTACAATAATTGAGTAGATGTAAGTCCTTCAACCGCCGGGACCTTGCCCAGATCTATCTCCATACCCAACTCTCCTGCCATGGCGACCATGGAAAGATGTACGGCCAACCCCCCCCGTGCAACTGAATGACATGATGAGACCAAACCTTCTGATATCGCCTTATGGAGGGCACGGTATTGCGGCAGAAGCCCCTGTGCATTAACTGCCGGGACATTAAGGCCTGTGTAGCCCATCATATGGTAATATTCACCTCCACCAAGTTCATTCTTTGTCTCTCCCAGAATATATACAAGGTCCCCGGGAAATTTGGCATCCATGGTTATGCACTTTGAGATGTCATCAATTACGCCGCACGCAGTGAACAGGAGCGTGGGCAACCCCGAGACCTTTCGCCTCTCTCCATATGGACCCTCCAGGTTCCCGTCAATATACATGCTGTCTTTTCCTGAAAGAAGGGGTATGCCGTATGCAAGGCAGTAGTCCCTTAATGCCCAGTTTGATCTCACAAGCTGGGCGGCCTTGAATTTGCCGTCAGGGTTCTTTGTTGGGTGATACTCAATGGTGGGCCAGCAGAAATTATCTACGCCTCCTATGTGGCCAGGATCTCCTCCGACAGCCAGTATCTTTCTTACGGCCTCATCAATTGTGGCCGCCGTCATGTTATACGTGTCAATCGTGGAATAAAACGGGATGATCGCCTGAGAAAAAGCAATGCCCCTGTTTGAGCCCAGTACAGGTCGCGATACAGCTGCGTCAGACGGGATATCACATCTTATGCCCACCAGGGGCTTTATTACACTGCCGCCCTGGACCTCGTGGTCATATTGTCTTGCGATCCAATTTCGGCTGCATATATTGGGTCTTGAAAGGATTTCGTTCAGGAGCGCCCCGTAATTCTCCGGTTCGGTGATCACCGGCTCCGTGAGCCCCCTTAAATGAGGGGGGATCCACTGGGCGTCAAATTCCCATTGGGGGAAATCCGATTCCAGCAGATCCATTCGGATATAGGCGCATGTCCTGCCTTCATAGTCCAGGCGAAGATAGCCGGAATCATTGTACTGGCCTATCACCGTGCTCTCAACAGCGTGTTTTTCCGAAAGGGCCATAAAGCGATCAAGATTCTCAGGCCTGATAGCTATCGTCATCCTCTCCTGCGATTCAGAAATCCAGATTTCCCATTGATCCAGGCCGTCGTATTTTAAGGGTACCTTATCGAGGTGGACCAGGCAGCCGTTACTGAACCTGGATGACTCCCCTATCGAAGAAGACAGACCCCCTCCGCCGTTATCAGTGATAAAGGTGATAAGGCCCTCATCCCTTGCCTCCAGCAGAAAGTCGTGCATCTTTTTTTGTGTATAAGGATCGCCTATCTGCACATGCCCTGCAGGGGTGTGCTCACTATAGACCTCTGATGATGCAGTAACACCGTGTATGCCGTCTTTTCCCACCCTGCCGCCGGACATGATGATCAGATCGCCCGGGCTGGTGGTCTTTTCATAGGAAGGCTCGCCGGCGATCATAGCCGGCATTATGCCCATGGCGGTTACAAAGACAAGACACTTTCCCAGATAGCCTTCGTCGAACACCAGTAAACCAAACGGTGTCGGTATCCCGCTCTTGTTTCCGCCGTCCTTTACACCTTCGATTATTCCATCAAGGAGCCTTCGCGGATGGAGATGAGGCCTCAGTTCCCCGTCATAATCCCTTGGGCCGACGCAGTAACCGTACATCCCCAGTATCAGCCTTGAGCCCTTTCCCGTTCCCATCGGATCTCGGTATATCCCGACGATTCCGGTGATGGCCCCGCCATATGCCTCCATATTGGATGGGCTGTTGTGGGTCTCGCCCGTGATTACATAGTAATGATCATCATCGAATTTGCCCACACCGGCGTTATCCCACAATACGGATTTGACCCAGTCTTTCTCTTCCTTAATCTTAAGGGTTGGGGCCTCGATACAGGTTTTAAAGAGATTGTTTACCTCTTCTCTGTGTCCCGTGGCGAGGTCATGGTATCTGAATCTGCCCCTGAAGGTGTTGTGATTGCAGTGGTCGCTGCGGGCCTGTGAGATGTATTCCAGCTCAACGTCTGTGGGGAGGTCAAGGCCTACCTCTTTCCTGGCTGCAAGTACGTCCTGCCTTGAAAAATATTCACGGATAACCGGGATGTCCCGGTCCTGTAAGGCAAGATTTCGTTCAAGGGATATCTTCTTTAATTCCTCGTCACTCTTTATCGGTATGGTGCTTACCTGGGGTTTATGGTTCAGTATGACCTTTGGGATCGGAAAACCGATTCCCTGGTCTTTATTCCAGTCCTTATTTGAAAATATCCGCCATTGCTGGATGATATCGTTTGCAAGGAGGGCCGCTGCAATATTGTTAACCTGTTCAAAGGCCAGGTTTCCCCTAAATTCATAGATCTTTGATGTGTATAAACCCTGTTCAGGACCGATCCTGATACCCAACAGGTCTTCGATCGCTTCCTTTGCCGTACTTCCCTGGGTGTCTCTGACACCAGGCAGAAACCCGATCCATATCAGCCAGTCAAAAAAAGAGGTGATTGGTGAAAAAGAAGATTCCTCAGTAACGGGATTTGTGAATATCTCGACGCGGACACGTTCCAGTTGGTCGGGGCCAAGGTCCGTATCGAAGGTCAACACACGGATTACGCGGACATCTTCAACTTCAAATCCGAAATATTCCCTGGCCTTGCGCCTGACGCCTGCCCCTTCAGCGTCAACGAGTTCCTTTTTAAGCCTGATTTCCAATCTTGAAGCCATGTATGCCCCTGCCTTTAATAGACTGAAAAAATGCGGAATTATAAAAAAGCTCCTTGGGCATTTAATTAATGGAATTGACCGGGTGAGTCAACAGAATACGGCCTGAATATAAAGGTTGCAATAGCTGATACCGATGAATATATTGGATTTAAACCTAACACAGCGCTGGAAAATGATATTTAGCGCTGATTATCGGAGCTATTTTAGAAATGAAAGATGAAATAATACATCCTGAAAATGACGGCAGTGGAAGGATACCAAACCAGAGGGAATTGGAAAAGGAGTTGAGCGAGTATCTTTCCAAGAAATACGGAAGCCGCGTAAAGATAATCTCTCCGTTTTTCTTTCCTAAGGCCGATGAGGCTGCGACTGATGAGGGAATTTCTGCGGGCTCAGAAGACCTGTTTGAATTCGACCTGCTGCCCGAGGAGCTCGAAAGTTACCTGGACAGCTTTGTCGTAAAACAGAATGAGGCCAAGGCGGTCCTGGCTACAAAAATCTGTACCCACTTTAACAGGATCAAACACTCCAAGAAAAAGGACAGCAAGGGCAAGAAATCAAGGGTCGGCATGATAAAGAACAATGTGCTGATGATCGGGCCGACCGGTGTGGGCAAGACCTATATGATCAAGCTGATTGCCCAAAAGCTCGGTGTGCCTTTTGCCAAGGGAGACGCCACCAAATTCAGTGAGACAGGTTATGTCGGGGGAGACGTGGAAGACCTTGTCCGGGATCTTGTTTACGAGGCCGGTGATAACATTGAAAAGGCGGAAAATGGGATAATATATGTAGATGAAATAGACAAGATATCTTCTTCCAAGAATTTTATCGGCCACGATGTCTCAAGGACAGGTGTACAGAGGGCGCTTTTAAAACCAATGGAAGAGACCGACGTTGATCTCAAGGTCCCCCATGACCCGATATCTCAGATCCAGGCCATAGAAAATTACAGGAAGACCGGCAAGCGCGAAAAGCGCGTGGTAAACACCAAAAACATCCTGTTTATTATGAGCGGGGCCTTTGGTGATCTGACAGAGATCATCAAAAAAAGGCTCCAGAGGCAGGGGATTGGTTTTGAGGCGGACGTCAGATCCACCGAAATCCCTTGGGAGATCCTGAAACAGGTGACCGCCCAGGACCTGATCGAATATGGTTTTGAGTCTGAGTTTATCGGCAGGCTCCCTGTTATTGTGGTATTTGACGAACTGACCAAGGAGGACCTGACTGAGATCCTGAAAAACCCAAACAATCCCATTATTATCAGCAAGCGCCTGGACTTCAGGGCATATGGGATTGACATTCGATTTGAAGATGGGGCATTGGCCAAGATCGCTGAGATTGCGGCCAAGGAAAAGACCGGAGCAAGAGGCCTTGTAAGCGTAATCGAAAAGGTCCTGATCCCCTTTGAAAAAAGGTTGCCTTCTGTAAAGATCAAAAAATTTCTGGTCACCCCTGAGGTGGTTGATTCTCCCTATGAACAGCTTTTGCTGCTCCTGGCTAATCCGGATGACCCGGCAGTTGAAGAGCGGTTTTCGTCGGTCAAGGACGAGGAATTCAAGAAGATCCGGGAATATATTTCCTCTAAGGCCGAGGACTTCTATCGAATGTCAGGTCTGGAACTTTCTGAGAAAAAGACTGATATCCTGGCCAATCAATACATGAAATCCACTTCAGATTTTAACGCCATGTTTGATTATTTTCTTGAAATGTATAATGCAGTGAAGATTGAAGAAACGGTTCTTACCCAGAAGGTGGATGTCCATGTCGCCTTTGATGAGAGTGTTGTGGATGCGATAATCGCCCGGGCGATTGAAACCGATCAAAAGGCGGGGCCACTTGCAGAAAAGCTGGTCAAAAGGCTTGAATATGGTCTGAACCTCGTCAAGGCCCGATCCGGGGTCAATGACTTTCTGATTACCGATGAGGCTGTGACCAATATGGAGGGGTTTATTGATAATATGATGAAGGACTATCCCCGTAGGGAGAGCTTCCAGGAGTCAAGCAATATCCAGGCCGATGATGAGTGATGAGATATTACAGCCTCAGGTAGATCTTGGACTTGTGGCTGTGCAGGTGAGATACAGGGGTAATCTGGAGTGATTACCCCTGTTTTTTTACCAGGAGACAGGAATGATAGGGATTTCAAAATTATATTGCGGAACGGTTGAACCGTCCGATGCGCTTCGTTATGGCCGCCATTCAAAGGAACTGCCATCCCAGCTCTTGCAGTTTTCCATTGATAAAAAGCCTGTTGTCGTATGGAATGTAACCAGGGCATGCAATCTGAATTGTCTGCACTGCTATGCGCGCGCAGTTGAGCGTACCAGGGAAAAGGAGCTTACCCATGAACAGGGAATAACCTTGATTGACGACCTGGCCCTATTCGGCGTCCCTGTTATACTCTTCTCAGGAGGGGAGCCCATTTTGCGGCCCGATCTGCCTGAACTGGCAAACTATGCAGTTAAAAAAGGGATGAGGGCAGTGATATCAACCAACGGGACCTTGATCAGCAGGGAAAAGGCCCGCGAGTTAAAGCAGATAGGCCTGTCTTACGTCGGGGTCAGCCTTGATGGAATGGAGGCGGTCAATGACAGCTTTCGCGGCAAAAAGGGCGCATTCAAAGAGGCGATGCAGGGTATCAGAAACTGTCAGGAGGCGGGGCTAAAGGTAGGTCTTCGTTTTACAATAAATCGTATGAACGTGGATGAAATCCCCCGTATATTTGATATCCTGGAGGAAAATACGATACCAAGGGTATGTTTTTATCACCTGGTCTATGCAGGACGTGGATCAGATCTTATGGATCAGGATCTTGGGCATGACGAGACAAGAAAGGCGGTTGATCTTATTATAGACAGGACCAGAGATCTGCACCAAAAGGGGATGCCTGCCGAGGTGCTGACCGTAGACAACCACGCAGACGGCCCCTACGTATATCTTAGGATGCTTAGGGAGAATAACTCGCGTGCTGGCGATGTGCTCCAACTCCTCGAAATGAATGAAGGCAATAATTCCGGCAGGGGTATAGGATGCATCAGTTGGGATGGCTCTGTGCATGCGGATCAGTTCTGGCGTCATTATAGTTTTGGAAATGTACTCGAAAGGCCGTTCAGCGAGATATGGAGCGATCTTTCCAATCCCCTGATGGCAAGACTTAAAGAAAAAAAGAAGTACGTGACAGGCCGATGCGCAGAATGCCGCTGGCTTGACATATGCGCGGGCAATTTCAGGGTCAGGGCTGAGGCCGCAAAAAATGACCTCTGGGCCCCTGATCCCGCCTGTTATCTTACGGATGAGGAGATTGAAGATAGAAGTGTGAAGGGTGAAGACTGACGAATTGAGAACTTTTTAGTGAGGGTTTTTAATGATTATTCGACCTCGCAGACTTAGAAGGACCAGTGCTATAAGAGATATGGTCCGTGAGACCACCCTTTCTGTAAAAGACTTTATTGCACCGCTTTTTGTGTTACCTGGTAAAGGGCTGAAGAATCCTATTCCTTCCATGCCCGGCCAGTATCAATTCTCAGTGGATACGGTTGTCACTGAGGCGGAAGGGGTGTGGTCCTTGGGTGTACCTTCTATTATCTTGTTCGGACTGCCTGACAGCAAGGATGCCATAGGTAGCAGGTCCTGGGCTGCGGATGGTGTTGTACAGAGGGCAGTTGCCGCCATAAAGGATCGGTTGCCCGAGATGGTCGTTGTCACTGATGTGTGCCTTTGCGAATATACGGATCACGGTCATTGCGGTGTAATCAAAGGTGCGGATGTAGATAACGACGCCACATTGGAATTGCTCAGCCGGCAGGCCGTATCCCATGCCAGGGCCGGTGCGGACTTTGTTGCTCCTTCAGACATGATGGACGGCAGGGTGGCCGCGATCAGGGCCGCACTTGACAGGGAAGGATTTATGAATAAAGGCATTATCTCTTATGCAGTCAAATATGCATCGGGATTTTACGGACCTTTCAGGGATGCGGCTGACTCAGCGCCCCAATTCGGAGACCGTTCAGGCTACCAGATGGACCCTGCCAACGCGATTGAGGCCCTCAGGGAGGCTGAACTGGATATGGATGAGGGGGCCGATATTATTATGGTGAAACCAGCCTTGCCTTACCTGGATATAGTAAGACGCGTTAAGGATATCAGCCTGGTCCCGGTCGCGGCTTACTGTGTCAGCGGTGAGTACTCAATGCTGAAGGCTGCTGAGGAAAAGGGGTGGATTGACGGGAAAAGAGTTATGATGGAGATGCTTACATCCATAAAAAGAGCTGGGGCGGATATCATACTGACATACTTTGCAAAGGATGCAGCACTCCTTCTAACAGGGAAAATTTAAAAGGATATGTCAAAACAAGTGGGTCATTCGCAGAAAAACCAGTTGAGACTGGTCGCATGGGAGGTTACGCGGAGCTGCAATCTCAATTGCATCCATTGCAGGGCCGCATCCGGTCGCGGCCCCTATGCCGGTGAGCTTGATACTAATAAATCTATCGAGATACTGAATGAGATCAGTTCAATCGGCTCTCCTATAGTGATCCTGACCGGCGGCGAGCCGTTGTTGCGGGGGGATATCTTTGATCTGGCGAAACACGGCACCGCAAAAGGACTTCGCATGGTTATGGCCACAAATGGATCTCTGCTTACCCCGGAAATCATTCGTAAGATAAAATCATCAGGGATCAAGAGGGTTAGTGTCTCTATTGACGGCGCTGATAAGGGGCAGCACGATCAATTTCGAATGGTGGATGGTGCATTTGAAAAATCCCTCAGTGGGGTGAGACAACTCCAAGAGGCCGGGGTTGAGTTTCAGATCAATACCACTGTAACCAGACACAATTTTCATAATATCAGTGACATTCTTGGTCTCAGCGTCAGCCTCGGGGCTGTGGCCCATCATTTGTTTCTGCTTGTACCCACGGGCAGGGCAAGGGAAATGAAGGATCAGGAGATCGGGGCCGCAGAATATGAACAATTGCTTCACTGGTTTTATCAGATGAGGGACAAGGTTCCCCTTCATTTAAAGGCAACGTGCGCACCACACTATTATAGGATACTTCGTCAGGAGGCCAGCAGTAAGGGGGAAAAGGTAACCATTGAGACCTATGGCCTTGATGCGATGACCAGGGGCTGCCTTGGGGGGACATCCTTTTGCTTCATCTCTTACGACGGGATTGTTCAGCCGTGTGGATATCTGGAGCTTAATTGCGGGGACCTCAAACAATCTACTTTCAGCACCATCTGGCATGGATCGGAGAAGTTTGGTCAGTTGAGGGAGTTTTCAGCCTACAAGGGTAAATGCGGGCGATGCGAATATATCAGGGTCTGCGGCGGTTGCAGGGCAAGGGCCTTTGAAGCTACAGGCGATTTTCTGGCGGAAGAACCCCTTTGCGCATACGAGCCGTTATCGAAAAGGTCGGACAATGAATGAGACAGATAAGAGGATATTAAATGAAATCCAGACCGATTTTCCAATCGTAAGCAGGCCATACCTGGAATTGGCAAATCGGCTGGGACTATCTGAATCGGAGGTTATCAATTGCGTTAGAAAGCTCAAAGACAGGGACGTAATAAGGCGTATCGGCGGTAATTTTCATTCCAGTAAACTCAATTTTGCAAGCACCCTGTGTGCTGCAAAGGTGCCGGATGAAAAAATTGAGCATTTTGTAGAAGTGGTGAACCGCTACCCCGGCGTTACTCATAACTATATGAGAAGCCACGATTACAACATATGGTTCACGTTTATTGCCGAGGACATGGACACTATTGATAAGGTCTTACAAAGTATTTCAGCGGAAACAGGGGTGACACAGATAAGGAGTCTTCCCGCAACAAAGACCTTTAAAATAAAAGTGGATTTTGAGGTGTAGTTATCCTGATTATAGCCCCGGCTTATTCCTCTTTTTCATACTTGGCCATAAGCCGCTTCTTTTCTGCCTCACTCATAAGGTGCATCTCAACCAGAAGGTCAGCAATTCCGGCCTCACGAAGGACGTCATCCCTTAATATGACATCATTGGTTTTCAGCGATGTACTGAAAAAGGTCCTGCTAAGTGTGGGTTGCTTCTTTTTGAGCAGCTTTACCGTCCTACCACCAAAGTAAATAAAGTGATTGCAGGAAATCAAATAAAGCGCTCCTCCTATCCCTAACCATATCGCTGCCTTGGTAATACGTCTCATAGATTGGCCTCTGCGGTTATTTTTTCGTGTCGGAAAGATTAAGCCGAAATTTAACTGTAACTGACCCTGTTGTCAACCAAAACAACTTTTGTTTTTAATGGTCGCCAAAGAAAACCCTTGACTAACTAATATCTCTCTGTTTTATTCCCTTGGTCTTTTCCTGGTGTGATTCACAGGCAATAAATTTCCCAATTATTCTCTGCATTTTAATGAAGGCTTCTTCAAACGAAATACTTTCCTGGGTTGGTCTATATTTGATTCCAGGTCTGGGAAACCGAGCATTTGGCAATCTGATTGCGCGCTTCGGCAGTGCAAAGGCGGTGTTTGATGCCGGTTTTTCCGGTCTTGTAGGCGTGGAAGGCGTTCGCGAAGAGGTTGCACGCAGGATAGTTGCAAGACAATACACCTGCGACCCTGAAAAAGAGATTAGAAGAGTGGAAGATAACGGGGCCAGGATCATCACTTATCTTGATCCATCCTACCCCAGGTTGCTCAAGGAAATTCATTCGCCCCCCATGCTGCTTTATATAAAGGGCAAAAATATCCCAGCAAACCAAACACTTATCGCAGCGGTGGGGTCCAGAAATCCGACCCATTATGGGACAAGGGCGGCAGAAAATATTGCCTTTGGGCTTGCAAAGCGTGGCGTTGGTGTAGTAAGCGGGATGGCAAAAGGAATTGACTCCGCAGCCCATGTGGGTTGTATGAGGGCGAATGGTTTTACCATTGCTGTCATAGGAACCGGTATTGATCAAGTCTACCCAGCCTCAAACAAGGGGCTTGCAGAGCAGATAACTGAAAGTGGCGCTGTTATCTCAGAGTTTCCCATCGGCAGTCCGCCTGAGCCCAAGAATTTTCCTATTAGGAACAGGACCATCAGCGGGCTCAGCCGCGGTGTGGTAGTTGTGGAGGCCACCAGAAACAGCGGGTCTCTGATTACAGCCTCATTGGCACTGGAGCAGGGCCGCGATGTGTTTGCAGTGCCAGGCAGCATTGATTCCTTCAAAAGCACGGGAGCACATTTTTTGATAAAGCGGGGGGCAAAGCTTGTCGAAAATGCGGATGATATCCTGGATGAATTCGGCTATAACGATTCACCGCACCAGGAGAAATTCATCTTTGGAAACAAGGAAGGAAATATGCCTGAGATGAATGAACCGGAAAAAAAGATCTATGAATTGCTTGGAGAATACCCCCTTCATATTGATGAAATAGTCAGGATGGGCAATATGGGCACTGGGGAGGTGTCCAGCGCCCTAATGGGTCTGGAACTCAAAGGACTTGTAAGGCAGTTGATGGGAAAGATGTTTGTTAGATAAGTAGCTAAAGAAATGGAATAAGATATGTCTAAAAATCTACTCATTGTCGAATCTCCGGCCAAGGCCAGGACAATCAAGAAATATCTGGGGCCTGATTTCAAAATTATGGCGTCAGTTGGCCATGTAAAAGACCTGCCGGTCAAAAAATTGGGCGTGGATATTGAAAACAGCTTCAGACCCGAATATGTCACCATAAAAGGTAAAAGCAAGGTGCTTAAGGACTTGAAAGAGGCTGGAAAAACAGCGGACGTGGTCTATCTGGCGCCGGACCCTGACAGGGAGGGTGAAGCGATTGCCTGGCATATAGCCCAGGAGTTAAAAAAGGATAAGAACAAGATATTCCGTGTGCTTTTTAACGAACTTACTGCAAAGGCAATCAGGGAGGCGGTCAGATCTCCACAGCATTTGAATGAAGACAAATTTGCCTCCCAGCAGGCAAGGCGCATCCTTGACAGACTAGTTGGATACCAATTGTCTCCACTTCTTTGGACCAGGGTAAAACGGGGCCTAAGCGCCGGTAGGGTCCAGTCTGTTGCCGTAAAAATGATCTGTGACAGGGAAAGGGAGATCCATGCATTTCGTTCTGAGGAATATTGGTCCCTAACAGCCCACCTGGAGTCAAAAGAGCCGCCGGCCTTCACTGCCAGACTTGTAAAATATGAAGGTAAAAAGATTGACCTGAAAAATAATGGGCAGGTGTATAATATCATCTCTGAGATAGATGGTAAAGAATACCGGGTTAGCAGCGTTGTTAAGAAGCAGAAAAAGAAAAATGCCCCTCCGCCTTTTATAACCAGCCTCCTGCAGCAGGAGGCGCACGGAAAGCTCAACTTTACAGCAAAAAAAACAATGTCTGTCGCCCAAAACCTGTACGAAGGCATAGAAATCGGAGAGAGGGGCCAGATAGGTCTTATCACTTACATGAGGACAGATTCATTTCGTCTTTCAGATGACGCTGTCTCCCTGGCAAGAGACTATATCCTGCAATCGTTTGGCAGTGATTACTTGCCGGACAGGCCTAATCACTTCAAGAGTCATAAGGGTGCCCAGGAGGCACATGAGGCCATCAGGCCGACTTTTACTGAGCTTGATCCGCAAACTGTCAGTCCATATCTGACAAAGGATCAACTGGCACTCTATACACTCATATGGAAGAGATTCATTGCATGTCAGATGGCCCCTGCAATATTGGACCAGACACAGGCGGATATTGCAGCGGGTAAGGCGACCTTCAGTGCATCTGGCTCAGTGACCGTCTTCAGGGGATTCACTGAACTGTATCAGAAACCATTAAACGGGACTGAACCGGACAAGGGCGATGACACACCCCTTCCACCACTGGAAAAAGATCAGCTCCTTAACCTGATAAAACTGGAACCCGCCCAGCATTTCACCCAGCCCCCGCCAAGATACACAGAGGCGACCCTTATAAAAGCCCTGGAAGAAAACGGGATCGGCAGACCCTCGACCTATGCGGCCATCCTGGCCAATATCAGCGATAGGGACTATGTGATTATTGAAAAAAAGCGTTTTAAACCAACAGAGTTGGGATTTTTGGTGACAGATCTCCTGGTCAGGAATTTCCCCGACATACTTAACACTTCCTTTACCGCAAAGATGGAGGAAGACCTGGACAGGATTGAAAGAGGAGAGATGGGATGGACCAACGTGCTGCAAAATTTCTACAAATCTTTCAAGAACGACTTGGATAATGCAAAGGACGATATGAAAGGCGAGGTCCCGACAGATATCTCATGCCCCAAATGCAATCGACCGATGGTGATAAAATCCGGTAAAAATGGGGTCTTCCTTGCCTGCACCGGTTATCCTGAATGTAAGAGCACATCAAATTTCCAGAGGGACGAACACGGCAAGATCATTGTAGAATTTACTCCTGAAGTGGAAAATGATAATGAGCCTTGCGAGAAATGTGGGATGCCCATGGTACTAAGAAGCGGAAAATTTGGGCCTTTTTTTGCCTGCTCAGGCTATCCGGAATGTAAGAATACAAGACCAGTAAGACCGAGGGATGAAACAGATCAGCCCGTGGAGACTTCAGGGATAAGGTGCAAAATATGCGGCGCCAGGATGATTGTGAAAAAGAGCCGTGGAGGTCAACGTTTTCTGGCCTGCGAGCAATACCCAAAATGCACCCATACAGAATCGGTGAGCACCAATGTGCCCTGCCCCAGTCAGGGCTGTAAGGGCATGGTGGTAGAAAAGGCATCCAAGAAAGGAAGACTCTTTTATTCCTGCAACCAATATCCTGAATGCCGTTTCGCCATGTGGGATGAACCGGTTGATGAAATCTGCCCTGAGTGCGGGACACGAGTCATGGGTATAAAAAGGACAAAAGATGAGGCTCCAATCTTGGCCTGCCGAAAGAAGGGCTGCGGATTTACAAAACCCATGCCGCCTTCCTGATAGAGCATGGATGCCTTGCTGTTTACATTTGGATACATATGGCTAAAAAACATCATATCTTTTTCTCACACAGATTTATACAAATAAAGCCTCTCAACATTTGATTAACTCATCGTTTTTTATTGCAAATTCCCCCATTAAACAAAGCATAACTGAATTATTGATGCCCCTTTTTTCAGTAACATGTCGCGCCTCATCAGAGCAACACAAAATCGCTGCCAAAAAAAATCTTGAGATATTCTTCTCCTAGCCAACTGCTTGTCGTTTCTTAAAAATCAGATTTTTCCTTTAACGATTAAGATTCAACAATCTTCAGCAAGCGCCAAAAATCAAATCCTCTGGCATCAAGTTTGCTCAATTCCCAGAATACAAATACAACTTTAAGGGCTAGTTCATGAGAAAAAAGGAACGAAGGACCACGAATCTCATTAGAATTCAATTCAACAATGTTTTTTCCAAACCTCCTCGAAGGATTCAATCCCACTTAGCAAGTATCACATGGAATTGGAGGATTTTTATGAAACATAAAACCAATATCCTGCCTCAACTTTTTGCAATACTTCTCATCCCTGTTCTTTCTTTTATTATAACTATCACAGCATTTTCTTCATACGCCGATTGCGCTCAGGTAACCTTGGCGTGGAATTCAGTTGCAGAATCAACTGGTTATAAGATCTATTATGGTTCTGCAAGCAGGGCCTACAACGCACCCGTTGATGTTGGAAACAATACATCTCACACGCTTGATCTTGCCTCTGGAGACTATTTTTTTGCAGTGACCGCATACAATGGATATGGAGAAAGCACTTATTCGGAAGAGGCTATTTGCTCGATCGCCGCCCCTCCTGTCGCTTTTTCTGTTACCGCCACTGCAGGACAGAACGGCTCTATTACACCAACAGGCGCAGTCTCGGTAATTCAGGGCTCATCTCAGACATTTACTATTACACCAGCTACTAACTACCATGTTTCTAACGTCCTGGTGGACGGGAGCTCTGTCGGAGCAGTTACCAGTTACACCTTCTCGTCCGTGACGGCAAATCACACGATTTCTGCCACCTTTGCCATTGATACATACACTATTACTGCCTCTGCCGGCTCAAACGGAAGTATTTCACCTTCAGGCAGCGTAACTGTAAATAAGACTGCCAGTCAGACCTTCACTATAACACCTGCTACCAACTACCACGTATCTAACGTATTGGTAGACGGAGTCTCTGTCGGCCCGGTAACAACATACACATTCTCTAATGTCATTCAGGCCCATACGGTTGCCGCCACATTTAGCATTGATACACATACTATCAAATCTTCATCAGGTACAAACGGCGGTGTATTCCCCGCAGGCGATATACCGGTAAATCATGGATCAAACCAATCGTTCGCAATTTCACCGGCCCAAAATTATCATGTCCTAGATGTGATTGTGGACGGTGTATCGGTTGGTGCACTTTCATCTTATACTTTTTCAAGTGTGACTACGGACCATACCATATCGGCCTCTTTTGCAATCGATACCCACACCATTACAACTCTTGCGGGCGAAAACGGCAGCATAAATCCAAATGGCCCGGTCACTGTCAACCATGGTGAAACCAAACAGTTTATAATTGCACCCAATGAGAATTACCATGTATCTGATGTCCTGGTTGATGGGACTTCCGTTGGAGCGATCAACAGCTATATCTTTGAAAATATAACGACCAGCCATACTATTGCCGCAAGTTTTGCCCATGACAACAGACCTCCGATTGCTGATGCAGGCCCTGATCAGAAGGCCGATGAAAACACAACCGTTACCCTGAACGGCGCAAACTCTACGGATATTGATGAAAATGACAGCATAGTATCATATGCTTGGCTGCAGGTCAGCGGACAGGCTGTTACCCTTTCATCCCCAGAAAAGGCCCAAACTACATTTACCGCCCCGAGTGTTGATCCTGAGGGTGCAGCACTCATGTTCCAACTGACTGTTACTGACAGTAAGGGTCTTACCGCCTCTGACTCATGCATTGTCAATGTTTGCTCAGTCAACATTACGCCCATTGCAGATGCCGGGCCTGACCAGACATTAAAAGAGGGGGACAGTGTTATTCTTGATGGCTCAGGCTCATCTGATCCGGATAATGATACGATCACATATCTGTGGGAACAGGTTTCCGGGCCGCAGGTGAGTCTTTCTTCCTCGTCTGCTGTCAAACCGACTTTCAGCAGCGGCGATGTAGGGCCGGATGGCGCCTCATACACGTTCCAATTGACGGTTACGGACAGCGGGGGTTTAAAGGCGACAGATACCTGTATCGTGAATATCTCTTATGTGAATATCCCACCTGTTGCAAATGCAGGTCCTGATCAGTCTGCAGTCAAGGCGAACGTGACCACCCTGGATGGATCAGGTTCAAGCGATGTAGATAATAACATAACCTCATATAGATGGACTCAGCTAAGCGGCGCTCCTGTAACACTTTCCGACTCCTCTGCAATCAAGCCGACATTTACTGTACCTGATGTCGGGCTGAATGGGGACAGCCTCGTATTTCAATTGACTGTTACCGACAATGGAGGGCTAGAGAATAGCGATACATGTACGGTCAATGTTTCTGCGATTAAGCCGCCGGTGCCGGATATAAAGGCCAATGATCAGGATGGCCCCATTACTGTGGCCAAAGGCAGCAGATTGCGTATTTCCGTATCATTAAATCCTGGTGATTATGCGGGGCAAAAGGTTGACTGGTGGATTACTGCAAATACACCCGGTAATATCTGGAATTCCTATATATGGGGAAGGCGGTTGTGGGTGTCGGGGATCAGGGTTTCCTACCAGGGGGCTCTTACGACGGTCAGTAGAACTGTCCTTGACTCGAAGAAACTTCCGGCAGGTGATTATACCTTCTACTTTGCAATAGACAATAACATGGATAAAATAGCTGATTCAACATGGTCCGATTCAGTGACAGTGCACATCCAATGATAATTTAGCATCCAACCTGAGAAGAGCAGGGCCTCAGACGGCCCTGCTCTTTGAATGTTTATATCAAACCATGTCCTCCTGATCATCAATTGACCATCTGTGTAACCCACCTGCGCAGTCTTCTCCTATACAGCACACCTCCACCTGTGAGTCCGTATAAAGGGACCTGATTTCATTGGAGATTTCTCTTATATCATCAAAGGTTTTTTCAAAATGGGTCTCTATGAGTTTGCCGTCCTGATATACATAGACATCTGTCTTTTCTACGCCTTTCTTTCCAAGGTCCGCCTCCACCGTTATCCTGGATCTAAATTTCTTTATCTCATGCATAATCTTCAGCCAATTCTTTTAAAGGTCTTAAAATATTGTCCGATCATGTCTACATACGCCTGTTGGCCGGTGATCATTTTTGATCTGTGACGCTCAGTTACATCACCAATTTCGCGGGCCGGAGATCCGGCAAATATCTTGCCTGCCGGGATAGTATGGTTGTTCCTTACCAATGACTGCTCAGCCACAATGGCCCACTTGCCTATCACAGCCCCATCGCAGATCATTGACTTCATGCCCACAAGTGCCCGATCCTGAATCTCAGCGTCGTGGATCATTACCATGTGGCCAATAATGACATTGTCTCCGATTTTTGCAATAGAGCCTGAATGTATGACAACGTTTTCTTCGACTAACGTTCCGCTGCCAATTACTATCCGCCCGAAATCAGCCCTTATGACGGCACCGAAACCAACGTAAGAATCATTTCCTATTTCAACGTCACCAATTATTTCTGCACTCGGGGCGACCCATGTGCCTGTGCCGATAACAGGTCTTTTATTATTAATTTCATATAAGGGCATTATTTGCCTGCCTCGGATAAAGATACAGATTCCGCATATCCCGACAAGTCGGAATTCTATCTTGCCTTTTAATTGAACTAATATAGTGGAAACACCGATTGGGTGTCAATGGCGGGGGTTGAGGGAAAACAGGCTTTCATCTATTAGCTGAAAGCCATAAGCTTAATGATCTCAAAAAATCAGACAAAATTTTCCGGTGCTATGCAATGGAAGAAGAGTAGCCTTCATCTTCTCCATCATCCATTTGTTTGATTCTTTTCATAAGCTCTGAACCTATCAGATCGGCCCAGTGCCTTCCTGCCCTGTTCCCGGGTCTGTCTTCCTTAAGTTCTTCAATTATGCCTGAAAACAGCTCCCTTACCTGTTTTATCAATTTGGAGGGTTTTAAGTCAGATTCGTCCACCAGTTTTGCCATTTGATCAACGACTTTTCTTATGTCCTCTGACCCGGTTGTGTCGCTGTCTGTTGGCTGTGCCTCAGGTAATGCGTACCTTGAATAGGTAGTGTTTTGTGCTGCTGCAAGCTGTTGTATTGTAAAAGTGGTTTCATATTGATAGTCGGCCTCAACGCCTGCAATGGTATCAATCCCTCCTGTCTTTTCAGCCTGCTTCATTGTCTTAGAAATATTGCCACCGTAAAGTAGGTCTGTCATTAGCTTGTCTATCCTTTTTATGACCTTCTTGATATCCTTTAATTCCTCTTCACTCAGATCACCGTCAACAGATATCTCAAGGTTCTGCTCGTCCTCGAAAAGAAATTTTTCTGTCATAAGTTCTGCACTGCTTTGGTCTACCACCGCCTGATCTCCGTTTACGGAAATCGTCCCTTGATATGTCAGTGCCTTAAGATCCTCATAGGATGCCTGCGTCTCGCGATCATATGAGATCGTAACCTTATCCCCTTCATCAGTATAGATGGTAAGGTCTTTGCTGATCGTGGATGATGCAAGGATGCTCATCGCCTGCACTCTTTTGCGGCTTTCGCTGATATCGCCATAATTCGAATATGACGGGGCGCATTGACAGTTTGAAGTTATGGGATACATAAAACTTTCCTCTCTTCCGGTAGATGAATACCACCAGTGAACTGGTGGTATCAAAAAGCCCCCCAAAATGGGGGGTCTAAAACCAACCACTCTCATCTCAAATTCTTATTTAGATTTAGAG
>LT984855.1:157554-161599 GCA_900258555.1 uncultured Desulfobacterium sp.
ACTCTCAGTTTAGGAGATTTATTAATTTTTCTCGACACTAATCACTGGCAAAGCCATTATTCATACCACTGGCATGCCAGTGGCTTATGCCTTCGAGTTAGAGCTCAAATTTTAAATCGGATGAATCAGTTGTATCTTCGGCGGGATGCAACAAAAACTTGAAATCTTTTTAGCCAACAATATGTGGTGATGGGATGAGGGTCAAAGGACTGGCACTAACATTTCCGCCTATTTATGCACAACTCCTTAAATATTATGTCTCTTTTTAATTCAATATTCACAATTAAAAATTCAAAATTGTGCCTGAATAGGCCTTCAGACACTATATCGGCGGTGCAATTGTCACCACCACTCGCATGTCGGTCTTCGCTCTCACCCCATGGGGTTCGCTAATATCGGAAATCAGGATATCTCCTGATTGAGCTGGCATGGTCAGGCCGTCCTGTCCCAGGAATTCTCCTTCGCCTTCAAGGACAAGAATGCTCAGTTGGCCTTCCACGTCATGCGAATGGATGGGCAGGGACTGACCGGCCTTGAAGTTAAAGTTCAGAATTTTGAAATAGGGCGAATCATGTACAAGGAGTCTTTTCATTGACAGCTCACTGAAGTCATTTTCTTTAAAAATATTCCTTTTATTCATAGTGCTTACCTCCTTTGCCTTTCCAAAATTTCTCCCCTTGCGTTAATGACAATCTGCTCAATTAATATGTCTTTACCTGAGGCATCCATCGCCTTTTTCACGATCATCGGCAGGCCTGAACAACATGGCACCTCCATGAAAACCGTAGTAATGCCCTTTATGTCATTTTTCTTGAAAATCTCTGTAAGCTTTTGGACATATTCTTCCTTGTCATCAAACTTGGGGCAACCGATCATCACGACCTTGCCTGTTACAAAATCATGGTGGAAATTTGGATATGCCACCGGTGTGCAGTCTGCTGCAATCAACAGGTGTGCACCCTTTAAAAAAGGCGCGTCAGGTGGTATGAGACGGATTTGTACCGGCCAGTGGGAAAGTGCTGATCCTACCCCTTGCACAGAAACGGGTTTATTGGCTTCCTGACATGTTGATGGTGCGGTAAACATCCGAACCTTGGCCGATGGGCAAGCTGCATGGATCTGCTGTTCAGCGTGACCTTTCGAAGCGTCTTTTTCCTTCAGGTATGCCTCCACAGCATGTTCATCAAAATCATCGGCCTCCCGCTCCTCAATGGTCAATGCCCCGTTAGGGCATTCGCCAAGGCAGGCACCGAGGCCGTCACAGTATATGTCTGCAACAATACGGGCCTTTCCATCCCTGATTTCAATAGCACCCTCAGCACATGCAGGCACGCATTGTCCGCATCCATCACATAACTCTTCATTTATATTAATTATTTTCCTTTTCACTCTCATCTGCTCACTCCTGGTTGTGATGGTCTATCTACACTCTTAAAAGAACCCTCTTCGCAAGGCCCTTACCTGTTTCTGTCAGAAAAGATTTGTTGATGATATCTGTCAACTTATCATGATTTAAAGTCTGTTTATTCTGTTCCTCTTCCAGGTTTGCAATCAGGTCCGCATCATACAGACACTTGAAGTTGACCCCGTCATCATTTCTCGGATGATGATGGTGAGCGACAATGTCACAAACCTCTTCAACCAATATGTCCTTCGCCCCCAAATCCTCAAGTATCTTTCTTGCAATAGGCGGCCCAAGCTCTTCCTGATACTTGGCCGCAGTACTCTGATAAAGCCGTTCAGCATCCTTAATGCCGATATCGTGTAGGTATGCCGCTGTCAGGATCACAGAAAGATTCCCCTTCTCGCCTTTACCGATCTCCTCTGCATAACGGGCCACCCTTGTAGCATGTCCGATGCGCTTGAAATCCTGCTTAAAGTAACGCTTCATTTCAAGTGCTACCCTGTCCTTTAAAAGGTCTTCCTTTTGTGCTATCAGCTCGGGTGGAAGGTCCCCGATGCACTGAGCTGCATACTTGCAATATGAGGCGCAGCCAAAATCCATGGAGGGATTCAGGATCCGGTGCCCGCAGTTTTTGCATCGCCTTGTGGTGTCGTCCTTGAAAAACTCCACCTCTCCACCGCATTCAGGACACTTTGCATCAAATATGGCGCCTGGCTTCCAGTATCGGCTATCTTGTCCGGGACACTTCATGGCGTTACTCCTCTACTAAAAGGGCTGTTAGCTGTCAGCAATTAGCATTCAGCTTTTGTAACTAAATGTTTTCCCTAAATCTTACAGCTAAAGGTCAACGGCTAACCGCCCGTCATTTCATTTCCAGTTAACTGCCAAAAATGGCCTTTAAGTCTTCATCCGGTGTGCTGATGGGCATGATATTAAAGTTCTTCACCAGCACATCTAACACGTTGGGGGTAATAAAGGCCGGAAGGCTCGGCCCCAGCCGGATGTCTTTTATTCCCAGGTAAAACAGCGTCAACAATATGGCCACAGCCTTCTGCTCATACCATGACAGTATCATGGAAAGCGGCAGATCATTTACACCACAGTTAAAGGCATTGGCAATGGCCACCGCGATCTGTACAGCGGAATAGGCATCATTACATTGACCGATATCCAAGAGCCTGGGGATGCCTCCGATATCACCAAGTTTTTTGTCAAAGAACCTGAACTTTCCGCAGGCAAGGGTCAGTATTACGCAGTCCTTTGGTATTTTTTCCACTATCTCGGTGTAGTAATTCCTGCCGGGTTTTGCACCGTCACAGCCTGCAACCAGAAAGAAGCGTTTTATCGCGCCTGCCTTTACCGCCTCGATCACCTTGTCGGCAACACCCAAAACAGCGTTGCGCCCAAACCCTACTGTTACTGAACCCTTGTCCGTATCCTCAGTAAAACCAGGCATGGCAAGGGCCTTTTCAATTACCGGGCCGAAATTCTTATCCGCAATGTGTGTCACCCCTGGCCAGCCCACAAGACCTGTTGTGAAGATATTACCCATGTAAGAATCCTTTGGCTTTTGTATACAATTGGTTGTCATCAAAATGGCCCCGGGAAATTCAACAAATTCCCTGGTCTGATTCTGCCAGGCAGTGCCGTAGTGCCCATAGAAATGAGCGTATTTTTTAAGCCCAGGATAACCGTGGGTGGGCAACATCTCACCGTGGGTGTATACGTTTATGCCCTTGCCTTCTGTTTGTTTTAATATCTCCTCAAGGTCTTTGAGATCATGACCAGAGACCAATATGGCCTTACCCTTTTTTGCGCCCAAAGGCACCTGTGTAGGGACAGGGTGACCGTATGTGCCGGTATTCCCGGCATCAAGAAGTTCCATTGTTTTAAGGTTTATCTCCCCGCATTTAAGGACAAGCCCCACCCAGTCATTCAGCGTGAGGTCCTTATTCAGGGTGGCAGCCAGGCCCTCATGAACGAAGGCATAGACAGCATCATCACTCTGGCCCAGAATCTTCGCATGATCTGCATAAGCCGATACGCCCTTAAGGCCATATGTCAATACCCATTGTAGCGAATGGATATCAGTATTAATGCTCGGGTCGGATTTTATGCCGACACCTTCACCCTGCCTGATTAGCCCTTCCAATTTTGTCTCCGGTTTGAAAGTGGCCGGCCCTTGGGGAAAATCAACTTTTCCACCTGCTGCCTTGACCTTTTCCTTCAGGGCATCCCTGAGCTTTACCGTGCGATTGATAAGTGGGACAAATCTATCAGGGTCAAAATCCACATTGGTCAGGGTGGAAAACATTGCCTCACAGGTAAAATGATTTACATCTTCATCATTAATACCCACCTTTCTTCCTTCCACCGCATATAAGGCCAGTCCTCTTAAGCTATAGATTAATAAATCCTGAAGGGCCGCAACATCAGGTTGTTTTCCGCATACGCCGATCTTGGTGCACCCTTCGCCCTTTGCCGTTTGTTCACATTGATAACAAAACATAATATCTCCTCCTTGTTTAAATTAAATGAATATATAATAATTAAGGGGCATCGCACATTTGTGTGGGTGACCCCAATATGTTGTGGTCATGCATTGATGACCTGGAATGCCGCTGGTTTTCTTCTCGGATA
>LT984855.1:162894-172927 GCA_900258555.1 uncultured Desulfobacterium sp.
CTTAAAACTACGCTAACTCATTCCGGTCAGAAAAACAATAATCCGACCACAACATATTGGGGGCACCCACACAAATGTGCGATGCGGCATAATTAAGACTTTCATCGTGTTTTTATGACAATTTACACTGCCCTTTGAACGCTTGCATTGACTTAAGTCAAGATGAAATGAAATTTATAAAATGGTTAGGGTTTGTAAACAGGGCAGGTGCTTTGAAAAACATACATTTTTTATTAAAATATCATCTGTTCTTGACTTAGGTCAAGGCCCTTTCAACCTCAATTTCACATGATATAATTGACTAAACCGTTCAAGGAGGAGAATTTTTCTGTATCAAGCGAAACAGTAGCGGCCCATATTGGTTAACTTATTGATTTCACATAGCTATCGGTAAAAAATCAATATCATAACAAGTGGAGGTCCAACAGATGACCAAGAATAGTAAAATAAAAAAATATAACGCAGGCATACCTCTTGATATCTCAGAAGAAGATATAATGGAAGCTATGAAAGATATTAAGGGTTATATTGATATAACCCCTGGAGATTTTAAAGAGTTGTATCGTCTTGGCTATAGGCATGCGATTGAACGGCTTTCAAAGTTCTTCAAGGCCGGGGACGTTATGACCAGAGAGGTTTATTCAATTACCCGCGAAACTTCAACAGAAGAAATTGCACAGGTGATGGCATCTAAGGGCGTTACAGGTCTTCCGGTTATTGATAATGAAAACAGGGTCATCGGGATCGTCACCGAAACAGATTTTTTATCTCAATTAGGATCAAAGGATGCCAAATCTTTCATGGACATAATAGCCCAGTGTTTAAGAAGCAAAGGCTGTGTCGCCTTGCCCCTGCGAAAACAGAAGGCACAGGATATTATGACATCTCCCGTTGTTACGGTAACCGAGGATACGGCAGTGACACAGGTAGCAGCCATTATGACGGAAAAAGGGATCAATCGGGTTCCGGTAACTGATAGACAAGGAAGACTCATCGGGATTGTGTCAAGGGCGGATATTGTTCAGGTCTCATGCGAACTGGCGACTAAGACGGGGGATTGAGCAGAGAATGACATATATGGAGTATTTCAATAAAATGAAGGGCGGCACCAAGAGTCCTCCGGCAGTAAGTATTTCAGAAATTATCTGGTCATGGGTTGGAGCCTTTACAGGAATTATCGCCGTTGCTTATATTAACTACGAAATCTTCGAACCAATGGATTTGCTAATGATTGTCGGTTCCTTTGGGGCCTCCGCCGTTTTAATCTACGGTGCAATCAAGAGTCCGCTGGCCCAGCCCAGGAATCTTTTGGGGGGACATGTCTTATCAGCAGTCATCGGGGTGGCCTCCTACTCTATATTTGGTGATCGTATCTGGCTGGCGGCAGCTATTTCAGTTGCAACTGCCATAGCCTTTATGCACGCCACGAAAACGCTTCATCCCCCTGGCGGCGCTACCGCCTTAATCGCCGTTATTGGAGGTGATAAAATTCACAATTTGGGGTATTTCTATGCGATAATTCCTGTCGGTTTTGGCGCATTAATTATGCTGGTAATCGCACTCTTGTTGAACAATATTTCGAAAGATAGAAAGTATCCTGAATTCTGGTGGTGAGAGTATCTGGTGCACCTGAGAGAATCTTTTCAGGAATTAAAAGATAAGAAATCGGATTAATTATGGCGAGAAATTTTCAGACTGATCTTGCAGACCCCAACCTTTTCGTTGTAACCATGGAACTGGTCCCGAAAGCCGAATCAATCGGCAGGTCAATAGACACGGTATTACAATTTGCCGATGATGCGCTTAACGATGGAAGGTTGTCAGCGGTAAGCATAACAGATAATCCCGGCGGCAATCCTTCTTTAAGTCCGGATGTACTTGGTAAGGAAATTCTGGATAGGGGTATGGATGTTATTGTGCATTTCACATACAGGGATATGAACAGGGCCGGGATTGAAAGCAGGGCATTGCAATTAAGACGAATGGGGATGAAGAATATTCTGGCCCTCACCGGTGATTACTCAGGAAAAGGTTTCGGCGGTCAACCGGCGCCTGTTTTTGATCTTGACTCGGTAAGTCTTCTTTGTTTTTTCCATATGATGAATAAAAAGGCGGAAAATAATGGGATCAGCGATGATTTCTTCACAGGTTGTGCTGTCTCACCTTTCAAATGGACAGAGCCCGAATGTTATCTCCAATATTATAAACTGTGCAAGAAAATATCAGCAGGCGCCGATTTCATTATTACCCAGCTGGGTTATGATGCACGTAAGTTTCAGAAACTGATTCAAGTCCTGAAAAAAAATAATATTAGAACACCGGCTCTTGCCTCAATTTATTTATTGACACCACGGTCTGCACGGGTAATGAATTCCGGAAAAGTTCCAGGAGCAGTAGTCAGCAAGGAACTCTTCAAACAAATTTCAAAGGAATGGGAAGCAGATAAAAGAAAAGGATATTTTTCTGCCGTTGAACGGGCTGCAAAGCTGGCCGCTGTCTGCAAGGGATTAGGTTATAGGGGAATACACATCGGCGGTGTCCATCGTAATTTTAAGACCGTAAAAAGAATCATTGATCTGCTGGCTGATATCGAAAATGACTGGGAATATTTTTTGAATGAGTTCACTTACTCGCAGCCGGATCACTTTTATATGTTTACAAAAGAAGACGATTCTCCACTCTCTGTAAACAGATTAACTCCGAAAAAAAACAAAGCCTATTCATTTCAAAAATGTCATTTCAAATCTCTGTATCACATGCATCAGGTATTTTTCGATTTTGATTCGCCCAACGCTCCTTTATACAATAAGATCTGTAACCTACTGGATCAAAGTAAAATCGGTCGTCATTCCATAAATATTTTTGAAGAAGGTTTTAAAAAAATTCTGCTTAATTGTCAGCAATGCGGTGACTGCTGCATCCAGCATTTAGGCTTTTTGTGTCCTGAATCTCAATGCCCTAAACACATGCGCAATGGTTCCTGCGGAGGCAGCCGGGATGGTAAATGTGAAGTAAATCCTGAAAAATACTGCGTCTGGTATCGGGCGTATCAACGATTTGCACTCATAGATAAGACTGATGATATGGCGAAAGATTATGTGCCGCCCCGCATGTGGGAATTGAATAAGACATCCTCGTGGATTAATTTCCATCTGGGAATAAACCACCAGACCAAGTCAGGTGATGCTGCCTTTCGTTACAATTTCGAGAGAAGTATATAATGGACTGGAGTAAGGCAAATGAAGTCAAAGGGCATCGAATTACAAAATGCTTTAACACAGGCAAGTGCCCCAATAAAGCCATTATAGCAGAGGGGCTTTTCCAGGAACTGGAGAAGTTGATGTCAAAGAAAGAACTGAGGTCATTTTTAATAAAACGAATTGAAGGCCCATTAAAGCTACATCATGAATTTCGAATCTCCATTTCAGACTGCCCGAATGCCTGCTCACGGCCTCAGATTGCCGATATCGGTCTGATTGGCGCATGTATCCCAAGGGTAACGGATAATTTTTGTAACGAGTGCGGCCTTTGTGCTGAGACATGTAAGGAAAACGCCATTTCCCTGATCGGAAACAGACCCCGAATAATACAAGAAAAGTGTCTTTACTGCGGCCAGTGTGTGGACGTTTGCCAAAGCGGCGCCCTTAGTAAGGGTAAAGTGGGGTATCGAATTCAGGTGGGCGGAAAGCTGGGCCGGCATCCACGGCTCGGCCAAGAACTCCCCGGAATTTATGATCCGGAGGAGACACTGAAAATCATAGACAGGTGTGTGGAATATTATAAGATCCACTGTCATGAGGGAGAAAGATTAGGTGAGATAATTGAGAAGATAGGCGTCAATCTGCCGTGAGGAGGTGACGCGGGCCTATATCAATAGTATGTCGAGCAAAATTTGTCTGTCGCCTCTCTTCAATTCGCTTTTATAAATAACTTGCCTGTCTCCATATCCATTACAATTTTAACTGGCTGTTATCAAGAGGCTTTTGCTCGCCGGACTGGCTTATCCCCGAAACTCCTGGGTAAGTTATTTAAACTTCGTGGTATTTGTCAATTGAATTGGGTAAAAATTTTTTCGGCGATATCTTTTGTTGTAGTTCCAACTAGTTACATATTGACTTCGTTGCCTCTCCGGCAAACTGGTATCACAGGACCAGAGGTCATCCCATCCTGGAATTATTTTTTTCGCAGTTATCAATTTCAGGTTTACAGGTGATTTATATTATCATATTATTAAAAGCTTATAATAACCGAATAAGGAGATAATCATGGGCTATCTTGCCGTAAAAGACTTGAAAAAAACGCGCTCCCTTCGGGAGAAACTTGAGAAAGAGAGGGAATTGATCCTTACAAAAGACGGCCAACCTTTCGCGCTGATAATTGGGATACCACCTGATGATGTGGAAGGATCTCTTAATGAGGTGCGTCGCGCACTGTTTTCCTCTGCGGTCATGCGGGCGAGGAAAAGGGTCGCTGCTTCTCCGGCAACGGAATCGGAGATCAGGGATGAGATACTAAAAAGCAGAAAACACCGCAGCGAAAAATGAAAATTGTATTAGACACAAATGTCCTCATATCCGGCATGTTAAACCCTAACGGTCCTTCCGGAAGGATTGTAGATTTTATGAGAACCGGGGTTTTACAACTCGTTGTAGATGATAGAATTTTGTCCGAATACGCAGATGTTCTTAGGAGAGAATACTTTTTAAAATATTTTGATGAATCTGATCGGGAAGATGTTATTGACTATCTTTTCAGGAATACCTCTTATGCATCCAGTCGTGTGGTAGTCCACAATATACCGGATGATGGCGATGCCCCTTTTCTTGAAATGGCCTTGACCGAGGATGTTCCATTAGTCACAGGCAATCTCAAACATTTTCCGAAGCACATCAGAAAAGGATGTACCGTTTTATCCCCCGGTCAATTTGTTGAAAAGTATTTCTAACTGTAGGATTCTTCACTCTCATGTTAAAACAGTGGCTCAAAAATCCGAGCAATGAATTACCGTGAATGCGGTGGGTCATTTTCTTTGAGCAAAAACAGGTCAATTCAAATGAAATGATCCGCCATAGCCTTGCTTTCTTTGCCCTCAACAAAAACAAATGCCTCACTGGAATAGATCAGTTTTGCTGGTAAGAGGAACCACCTGGACTCTATTGAGGAATTTATTTGATGCATCATTGCTGATGATAACGGCAGGACGCTTCTTTTTGATCTCCCCGCCAACAGAAGGATCGAAATTGACCCACCAGACTTCACAACGTTTCACTGTTCGTGTTCTTAAAGGTTATTTCTGCCCAATTCAAGTCTAATCCTCCCGTTTTTTGTCTTTCGCCATTTCAACATAGGCATCTTCATAATTGGGGCGGACAATTTCCTGTACAAATCTACTGATTCTGCGGGGTCCTATGTTTTTATATAGTCCGGCGTATACTTCTTCATCTATGGTTATGGTTAATTTCTTCTGCATGGCTTATCTCCTTTTTACCCGTGCTACAAGTATAGAGACTTAGCGTGTCAATCTAAATGCACATTCAATGGCAGGGATTCATCAAGAAGGACAAACTAACCGACGCATCGGAAATCTTTGCTGATGTAGTTAGGGGTGTCGCTCAGAGAGTTGGCCAGGCAGTTGGAAATATCTCCTCCTGCCGTAGGGTATTCTGTAGAAAAGGGAGAAGTCATTGCCCGTGAAAACGGATATAGTCTGATAAAATAAAACTTGGTTTTTTACCAGCGCGCCCACACCAGCGCAACAGGATCAGATCCAATGTATTTTCAGCCGTCAAACAATTTTCATAGGCCAACACAAGGAAATGTTGGGTTTGGAAACGCAACCTACATGGCTGCACCCCAGGGTTGATCGCTGCTCAGAACCACCGGGGTGAAATCGGGGGTTTCGACAAACTGCGCTCTTAGATCATCAGATAAAATGGTGACCTGCGGGTCATCCCAGTAAAAGGCGGGGGTCTCAATTAAGATGGGAGCCGAAAACGCGGGGGGGGGCAGTATAGGAACAATACCATTAACAAGAAAACAACGCCGAGCTTTTTCATAAGATTTCCTCCTGACTATGACTTGACTCTCTTTTGCTGTAAGTTTTGGGTTGGTGTATACTAATTCCATCTTATGTCATACACCACTTTTTCATATTTTGCACCTGCCAAAATTGGCAGGTAAACCGTCTCCTATATCTTGATCAAAACCAATCAGTCCATAATCCGTTGGGTTTATCAACCCAACCTACCCTACTATTTACGCATGACTGAAAACTCATGTGCCTGCGCCTTGCGCATTTAGGACAAATTTACCGTGAGGAGTATTCCTTTGAGCTTGACCATGCCCATTTTTTGTTCTAAGGTTTTTAAACCGTTAGATGAAATTCCGGCGTATGGGAAGAACATCCTTATGGCTGAAAAGGCACATCCGGTACACAAGTTTGGATCTTAGGCATTTAAGGTGCGGATAGGCGACAATTATGCTGTATGAACAAATATTCGGCCAGTTGGCTCAAAGAAAGGTCAGATATCTGGTCATTGGCGGAATAGCGGTGAATATTCATGGGTATCCCCGGGCAACCGGTGACTTGGATATTATGATTTCCCTTGAGAGAGATAATATCAACGAGTTCATTACACTCGTGAAGGATCTGGGATTTAGTCCGAGGATACCGGTAAAAATAGAGGAATTTGGTGACCCGGAAAAGGTGGAGATGTGGAAGAAAGAAAAACAGCTGAAAGTCTTTTCTGTCTACAACCCTCAAAACGAATTTGAACATATAGATGTCATGGTCGAAAACTATATTGATTTTGATAGCGCATACAGCAGACGAGAAGTCGTTTCTGCACGGGGGATAGATATACCCGTAATGGACATAGATGACCTGATAGAATTAAAAAGGATTGCGGGCAGGAAGAGAGATGAGATAGACATCAAGGCCTTGCAAAAGATAAAGGAAATAAAAAATGAAGGCCGATGAAGATACTGAATATTTTGATGTTGAGGACTTGAAAAGATATAGGACGCTCCCTGTAGAAAAGAAACTGATCTATATCGAGGAGGCCAGCAGATTTTTTAAGGAGGCGATGCCCGCTGAAAGCAAAAAGGCATGGGAGAAATTGAAGAAAAACGGATGGTAAAATGCGATCCCAGACATAACCTCAATTTGTTGTTTGCGGGCGCCATGATTTTTTATCCTCTGGGTTTCTAATTCTCCTCAGATTGCTTCCTTTGAAAATGAACAGGAAAGGCATTAAATGTATCGGTCTGGGGCAAGCACCCATTCTTTATTCATATTTGAAAAAACTCTTCCCTTCGGACTTGGCAGGGACGATATGGTGAAGCTTGTGGATGCGCCTCAAACTATACATTGGCTCCTATCGTGAAGAATCCCGTCTGCACGGATTTTCCCGCGCCTCCAGTCGTGATGCCAGCATCGGGAATAATTTCATGTCAGTATGCGGCAGAAACAGGGCCGCCATATAATGATTCATATAGGACGGGGTTTCTGAAAGCTCGAAATTGGTCATGCGCTTGATCACGTCAGCCACATCCATGCGGATGTGGTTTGACAGAGAACTCATTTTGCAGCCCATGAGAGAACCGTTTCCCACGTAAACGATCTTTTCCGGATACATTTCCGGTAACAGCCCGATGGTCATGGCCTTAGAAAGATCCACATAACTTCCGAACCCGCCTGCCAGAATCACCTGTTCAATGTCGCTTATGGCAAGCCCCACCTCCTCCAGAAGCGTCTGACACCCGCTGAATATGGCCCCTTTGGCCAGGATCAGGTTTTCGATGTCGTTTTCGGTCAAGGTGATATCACGGTCTATCTGGGTTTCATGGGCCATTGCCAGCACGTATTCATATACGCCGTCGTTTTCACGGATTCGGGATGTGTTGCAATCACGATCGAACTTGCCACGGTTGTTGATCACTCCCATTTCAAACATCAGAGCGACCATATTTATCAGACCTGATCCGCATATGCCTTTAGGCCTGACGTTCCCGATGGTGAGAATCATTGGCTCAAGCGTCACCGGGTCCATAAGAAAATCCTCGATGGCGCCCCTGGCCGCCCGCATGCCGAACTTGACCCCGCCCCCCTCAAAGGCGGGGCCCGCGGAACAGGCGGCGCAGGCCATCCAGTCCTCGTTGCCGATAACGATCTCCGCATTGGTCCCGATATCAATGAAAAGGGTCATCTTCTCAGTCCTGTACATGCCGGAACCCATGACCCCTGCCACGATGTCACCCCCAACATAACTGGAGATAATCGGATAGATAAGGGCATCCACATGGTCCGGCAGGTCCAGACCCAATTCAGCGGCCCTCAGCGGCGGATAAAGGATCGAAGCCGGCACATAAGGCCCCCTCCGGATATACCTTGGATTAACCCTCAGGAACAACTGGGTCATGGTGGTATTTCCGGCAAGCGTAACGGCCGAGATATCATCCTGGTCAACGCCGGCCTGTTTGATGATCTCGTGGATCACCCTATTCATCGTCCCGGCCACAATTTCGTGCAGTTTCTTAAGCCCGTCTGCCTTCTCTGCAAAGACGATCCGGGTGATCACATCCTCACCGTAACTGATCTGTGCATTAAAATCACCATATTCACCCAGTACATCCCCGCTGATCAGATCAATCAACTGACCGTATATGGTGGTGGTGCCGATGTCCATGGCGATGGCGTAATTTTTGGCCGATGTGTCGCCCGCATGGATATTTATGATACGAGTCTTCCTGCCTTGCCGGACGGGCCTGGCCAGGGTCGCCGTGACCCTGAAATCATCACTCCTCATCACATCCGGCGCCTTGCGTATAACAGACAGGTCCACCACCAGCCGGTGCTCGTCATGTATCGCCTTGAGATAATTCACAAGCCTTGTCACGTCGGCCACATTATCCTCAATTGTAGGCACGGGCAGCTCCAGGTAACGTTTTTCTATGGGTGGAAAGAACAGCCCCTGTTCCTTGAGCTCCTCCATATTGAATTGCCGGATCTGCGCGGTTTGACGGGGCGGCCGCTTCATATTCAATACCCTGGCGTCAACCGTGGACTCCACCGGTATTCGCACCACCAGATCATCTTTCACGATACTCTGACAGGCGAGACGAAAACCCTCTGCCTGATCCTGTTCACTCAGTCTCCCACTGGGTCCTCCCTCCACCTGACCTTTTTCAATGAGGACACGGCATTTACCGCATACCCCTTCCCCTCCGCATGACGCATTTACATGTACTCCGGCCTCCATGGCCGCACGGATCAGGGTCGTACCTTCGGGGACCTTGATTTTGATCATATGGGGTTGGAAAACAACTGTATATTCAGACATCAGTGTATCATCTCACCTCCGGATGTGTATAAGGGACGCGGAAAATATAAATGTAGCATTTTAGCATCTCATCTTCAGGCCGTCTTTGCCCGATCCTCAATTGCATGGTCCTCAAAATAGTCTTGCTATTCCTGCGGCCATACAATTTCGGATCGAACAAATCCAGCCTAAATCTGAGCGCTTAAATGGCATATTTACATTTTCAGCGTCCCTAATCAGACGATTCAATCTCCACTAACCTCATGTGAAATTCATAAGGTGACAGGCTGCTCTGCCAATGGCCTGTAATCCGGGCGGTATATACAAGCGCTATGAATAAACCAACGATCACCAGCCCAAGACGCAACTGAGACCAAACCGGAAGCCCCTTTGTCTTGAGCTGTAAGGCGCCCGTAACCGGACAGACCCTTGTGCAGTCCATACATCCGCTGCATTCCGCGCTTTTTATCCGGGCCTTCTGATGGACCGGCAATTGGTGGGGGCATATATCCGTGCATCTCCTGCAGTTGATGCACGATCTCTGATTCCTTTCAATGCGTGTCGGCCCCGCCAGAGCCAGCAGACCCATCAGCGCCCCATAAGGGCACAGGAATCGGCACTAGTGTCACGTCAAACTTGAAATGTCGTAAAATATGATTTATTATTTCTTCATGATCAATCCAGAATCCAGGAGGTTTGACTATGAAGAAATA
>LT984855.1:173902-192372 GCA_900258555.1 uncultured Desulfobacterium sp.
ATAACAGAAACGCCAAGGTGAACTGGCAGTTTACCAACAAGGAGGCAAGAATCAAGTTGTCGCGACTTTATCCGACACTTGATCCTTGACTAGACACTAGAAATTTTTTACAAATAGAGAACATAAAGTCAAGATCCCAAACACCGTGGCGGTGGTAATAGACATTCGGGTAAAAAAGAAGAGCATCTTCACATCCCAAAAACCCTCGCCCCTGTCCTGTGCAACCATTCTGAAAGCGTGCCCGCCGGACAGAACCACCCGCAACAGGATTTTCTGAATAAAAGGGAGATCACTCCGGCATAACCCAGAATAACCATGGCCGCCGGGTGTACCCGGTCCCATGAGCCTGTCACGAAAAAATTCCTCCAGGCCATTAGACCCCCAATGGGCAGAAACCCCTCCACACCGGGAGGTCTTGGGACGCTGATGGCGAACCCCTTTGCGGCCTGATTTACATGGATGTAGAATTGCAGACCGATCCCCAGGGTAATCAGGAAAACACCCGATTGCACATATTTCCTGAACCGCCCGATTGCACTCATTCTGAATTCCTGTTCTCAATGACTTTGTCGGATGTTTAACAGAAAAAAAAGAAAACCTGCTTGACTTAAGTCAAGGAACTGGGATTAATGCAATTGATATTGTATATTCGTATAAAATTTCTTTTATCCCATAAGGAGGTATCCATATGCAAAAGCGGCAGATAGAAAAACACATCTATTGGCTGGGAGCAGTTGATTGGGACAGGCGCCTCTTTGATTCCCTGATCCCGCTTCCGGACGGGACCACCTACAATGCCTACCTGGTGGAGGGGAGTGAAAAAACCGCGCTTCTGGATTCAGTGGATCCGCCCATGGCCGATGAATTGATGAATCAATTGGAGCATGTCCCTAAAATTGACTTTGTCATCTCCCACCATGCGGAGCAGGACCATTCCGGAACCATCCCTCGTGTGCTGGAACGGTTTCCGGACGCAAAGGTGGTGGTTACCCCCAAGGCAAAGGGCATGCTCATGGACCTTTTAAGGATCCCTGAACATACCTTTATTACAAAGGAAGACGGCGAGACATTATCGCTCGGCAATAAAACCCTCAAGTTTATTCACACGCCCTGGGTCCATTGGCCTGAAACCATGGTAACATACCTTGAAGAAGACCATATTCTTTTCAGTTGCGATTTTTTCGGCTCCCATATCGCGACATCCGACCTTTTCGTGACAGACCAGGGCCGGGTTTACGAAGCGGCCAAGCGCTACTTTGCCGAGATTATGATGCCCTTTCGCAGTGTGATCGAAAAGAATATTGAAAAACTAAGGGGATATGACATCCGGATGATAGCCCCCAGCCACGGCCAGATCTGCGACCGGCCGGCCTGGATCATGGATGCATACAGGGACTGGGTAACAGGTGCGCCCCACAACCTTGTAGTGTTGCCCTTTGTGTCCATGCACGGCAGCACCAGGCAAATGGTCAATCACCTGACATCCGCGCTTGTGGAACAGGGGGTGAGGGTCGAGCTGTTCAACCTGGCTGTTACGGATATCGGAAAGCTCGCCATGTCCCTGGTGGATGCGGCCACAATCGTAGTGGGCGTTCCCACTGTATTGGCCGGGCCACATCCCCTGGCCGCCTATGCGACCTTTTTGGCCAATGCCCTGAGGCCCAAGGCGCGATTTCTTTCCATCATCGGCTCATACGGATGGGGGGGCAAGACCGTGGAAACCCTTGCGGGCATGATTCCTAACCTGAAGGTGGAGGTCCTGGAGCCTGTCCTCTGCAAAGGACTCCCTTCGGAAACCGATTTTGAAGCCCTAAACCGCCTGGCTGCCGCCATTGCGCAAAAACACAAGGAGAACGGTTTTAAATAACATACAATAATGCCGCCACGGGTCAGAAATCGCTTGATGGAAGCGCCGTAAGAGGCAAAGATCTCTGCATTGGTGTAGACATCAAGCGACAGTATATCCAGGTCCAGTCCCAAAAGAAAGTCCCCCTATCCTTACGAATGCATCATGGGCGCGAGTTCACGTTCGTCCTTGTGCATGCGGATGTTTGCCGATTGAACTACTCCATTGCCTCGGAGATAAGCATGTCACCACGAAGGAGCTTATTTACAACAGAACTCATGTCGGTTCCTTTTCGTTTTGCTATATTTTCAACAAATTTTAGGATTTCATCATCGAGGTAAATCGGCAGATTTAGTTTGGCATCTGTACGATAAAACTTGCCTCTTTCTCCTTTTGAAAAATCATATTCTTTTCTCATTTTAATTCTCCATATTCTTGAACTTCTCTTTTTGTTGCTTTACGGCTTGAAAAAATACGTATTGTTACAGCGTCTAGGTCTTTCTCATGAAATGTATGGCATACAAGCAACAACCTGCTATTCTTGGATATCCCTAAAGTGACCCACCTTTCTTCCTCTCTGCTATGCTCTGGATCATATATCGTCATAGCCATTGGATCAAGAAATAAGGTTGCCGCCTCCTCAAAATTGACGTCATGTTTCATTTTATTTGTTTGTGCTTTTTTGGGGTCCCATTCGAAGTCATAAGTTATAGCCATAATTAACCTCCCCCATTTAGTCCGACGCAATCAAAATCCCGCGGTTAGGACGAATCGCGGCCACACTCTGAATAGTTTTTGTATGTCTTTTCAAAAATGGCTGCCTTTTCTGTCATCTTTACGGTAAGGGACTGCTTACTGGTTTTTGGGAAATAACTGTCTTCAAAATTTAAAAATATTTTATCTTTCGTATCTATGTTTTGAAAAATGTCCCCAACTCCCGACTGTCCCTAATCATTCTGTAGGGTGCGTTGTACGCACCGGATGAATTTCATGATGGGCAATCATTTGACATATCATTCATGGTTTTCGGTTACAGCCGGCATCTTTTGTGGTGCATGAAATGCACCCTACCTGACTTTTGTCATATAGCGGCTTCCAGAAATTCAGCATTTTTGCTGAAATGCATATCGTCATCAACGGGTTCCAAATTTTTTAAGTTTCTGATTCTACTATTTTGATTTCGTCCTCCGTTAAATCATACAATTTATACACGAGTTGATCAATCTGCATGTCTGTAGATTCAATTTGCCTTCTCAACATCTCTGTTGTCTGGGGGACCTTGGATTCGGCGAGTCTTTTGTTTAACCCTAGCATATGATCAACAAGGCTGACCATTTGGTCATGCCGGGCAACGTCGGAGGGATCGTTACGGTCAATGGTGCGGATGGGAAGTTTGGAAATGTACATTGGTTTGTATTCGAAATATCCACCTTGTTTTGTAGATGAAATGGAATGAATATAATAATCCAGAGCTCTTGAGCTTATCAAACCAAGCAGATACATATCCGTTGTCGGTATTATTGTTGTCTTGTCGTTGGAATAAAAACCTTCTGTATCAAAGGCATATGATGCGGACTTCACAATTGCAGGAACGATGATTTTAGGCTTTTCAAATTCGGCGTAATAATCCACGGTATCCTGAATTTCATACCATTGATAAGACCCCGGCTTTCTGCCCTGCCATTTTTCACCTTTCCAGTCCTTTGGGCGGGGCATGAGCCTTTCCTTGAACTGCGCCAGATAATTCCTGATGGCGGGATATTTTTCGATATCAATGCCGCGTTTTGTAAATATTACATGCTTTTCGCTGAATACCGGTTGGTATCGTTTGATATCCCTTCCGGCAAGGAACGGCTTTATCACTTCCGCGCTTTTGGGCTCCTCTGCGATCAGTTTCTCCCGAGTCGCATCGTCAATCACCAACGCTTCATTTAAACCGGTTTTAATCCCATAATAAATTTTCCCATTAACGTATTTCCCCAGGGGGACGCCGGTGTTGCGGAGTTTATCCAATACATCCTGTGTGCTTCGATTCGCCAGGGACCAGCCCGATTCATCAAGAGCAGCCTGCCGTACATCATGGCGATGTTGATTGACATATGCTTGCAGATTGCTAAAATCCAGCGTCCTGATTTTGGAGGCTTGGAAGGACGCCCCGGGGGTTTTATTTTGAATAACAACGATGCAGGGATAGGTTGTTGCCTGTTTGAACACCGGCAGGTCCCCAAAATCGATGATTTCAAGGATGTGTTGCTGTTTCATCCATTGCCGCAGGGGCTTGCCGTAATTTGCCCGGAACCACTTGTTGGCGACGATATACGAAAAGAATCCGCCCTGCCTCAAAAGAGAAACGCCTTTTTCGATAAAATAGACGTATAAATCGGCTACGCCGTTATATACGGAAAACCGCTTTTCAAAATAGGGTTTGAAATCCATCAAGCCCTCCTGCCGGACATACGGCGGATTGCCGATCACCGCGTCAAATCCGCCTTCCTTCATGACCTCCGCAAATTCAGCATTCCAGTCAAAGGCATTGACCCGAAAGATTTCTTCTTCGTCAAAAAAACTCATCTGCCGATGCTCGTAGAAATCCGGCCCGATCAGGGAGTTTCCGCATTTGATGTTGTTCGACAGGTCCGGCAGAACCCGTTCCTGAAACAGGCTCATCTGCTTGCCGATGCTTTGTTCGTCCTCGCCTTCCAGCACCTTGAGCAACAGGGACAGCTTTGTCACCTCCACAGCCTGATGATCAATGTCCACGCCGTAAATGTTGTTCAACAGGATTCGCTTGCGCTCTTCGGTAGTCAACCGCCATTCCCCTTTCAGGGACTGGTAGATGCGAGACGTTTTACCTTTTGACCAGTTTTGCGGGCCGTCCTTGATGTATTCGTCCCGGTGCCAGTCCAGCAAAAACTGGTAGGCCCCGATCAGAAACGAACCTGAACCGCAGGCCGGGTCAAGTATTTTCAGGTGGCTCACGCCGCCCCTGGGGCCGGCCTTTTTGCCTTCCAGCAGCTTACCCACCGTGTTTTTGACGATATAGTCCACGATGTAGTCCGGCGTGTAGTAAACACCGCCCGCCTTGCGGACTTCGGGTTTTTCCTCGATTTTGGCCTGATGTCCGGCGGTAAGGCGTATGACCTTGCCCAGAAACTTTTCGTAGACCTGCCCGAGGATATCGGCGGTCAGAACGGAAAATTCATAAGGGCTTTCCGGATAATACAGGTTACTGAAAATATCTTTCAGCGGCTTGTCGTCAATCCGCAGGAAGGGCGTCAAGTTGTCGCAATTTTCGCGGTCTTTTTCTTTCTTGAAATGAAACAGCCCGGAATTGTATTTCTCGTCTGCTTTGTTGAAAAGATGGAAAAGCCGTCTGTAAATATTCTCCCCGTTTCGCAGCGCCATCAATCCGCCGTAAGCTTCCATGCCCCGATCTTCGCAGATACGCAGAAACACGATCCGGTCTATGGTCTGCTGAACGGCGAAATTCAATTCCCGTTGGGAAAGGTCCGGATTGCGCAGTGCGATATTGCGGGCCAGGAGTTCCCGCCAGCGTTCGATCTCCTGCAGAAATGCGGCATCAACCTCCGTGGTGCCTTTCTTGATTTTGCTGGACTCGATGTATTTGTCGAAGGAGCCTTTGAGGATTGCATCACGGGAAAAGACGCCGGCGATTTCTTCCCACCGGTCCGTATAATCCGTGTATTTGAGATAAAGGATTCGGGAGTGGGAAACCTTGTCGGTTTTCACGGGCTTAACCCGGCAGTCGTAAACGGCGAATTCTTCAAAGTCCGTCAGAATACTGAGGGGCAGCTTGGCGCTCCAGCCATACCGGCGCAACTGATAGGCCGGAAGTATGTCTTCCTGGAGGTTGATTGACGGTTTCTTCGCTTCGAGAAAAAACTTGCGGGCGCCGCCGATCCGGAAGCAATAATCCGGCGCCTTGGTGACGCCGCCGACTTTTATGGCGTCTTCATGGATAACATCCTTGTAAGCTTCGGCATAGCCCTGTTTGTTGGCGACATCCCAGCCCAATTCCTCGAAAAAAGGATCTATGAATTCGCGGCGCGTCTGGGTTTCATTGTAGATACCTTTTTTATACGATTCCAGATTGCAAGCGAACGTCTCGGTTAGTTCTTTGATTCTGTCAGGTACATTCATATTTAAAGACCTACTTTATTAATGCTCAGGTTAGCCGACGCGCGGCCCGTCACTGTTGTGTGATTGCTCGCCACTCGCCCCGCGCGTCTGGTTGACTCTCTTGTTGGAATTGCCTGATTGAAAGCAAGAGACTTTGTAGCTGCTTTTTGATAGAATCGAATGCGCTGTTTTTCTCCCCAGCCGTCTCGTCCATATATAGGCTGCGATTGACTTCAACCATTATTGACGCTACCCGGCGATCTTTCCTGTAGAATGCCGTTGGCACCAAGGTCCCTTCATATGGTTTGTTCATGCGCACTCTGTAGCCCATCTTTTTGAGGTTCAGTGCAGTTGTTTGGCTCAATGCCTTGGGGGTGTGAAAGGAATCTGTGCCGATGCAGAACTCCGGCCTCGGAATTGATTGGTCCTTATCGCACTGCAAAGGGTGGCTTGGAAAACTGTGACAGTCCACAATTAGCGCCTTTCCAAACTTTTCCAATTCGTTTTTCACTTCCCTCAGGAGCGCTTCGTGGTGAGCCTCGTAGTATAGGGATACCATATTTCTCATCTCCCGCGGTTGGAGCGCCCGCTTGAGTTTCTTCCCGGAGGAGGTGAGGGCGTATATCATCCCCATTCCTACTTTGCTCATAGGTTCCTCGGCGTCGTCCGGAAAACGCTCTACATCCACGAGAAGTCTGGAGATGGGAAACCGCAGTATCGTTGCCTCCGGCAAGGCAAAAAGCTCGTTAGTGAACGCATCGGTCATCAATGTCAGCTCAGCGGCGAGATCATCGTCTGGAAGCACGATTTGGTCCCTCAAATTTCTGGGAATTACATCAGATGAATGTGGAATATGAAGAATCATTGCGAGTCCAATTCTCGGCATAAGCGGCATGCAGATCGAGCGTCGGATAAAATGAATAGTAGATAAAATTGAAAACTTACCTTATCTAAAGACCGCGGAGTAAAAACCGGCAGCCTTCATACTGTTAGCAATATGGTCTTTGTCCTTCTGGCAAATGGCCCAATCTTCTTCCTGGTCTTCCTTTACACCGCATATCTTGACCTCATCGTAAAGCAGTCGCGAGCGGTCAACTTTAAAAAATTCCTCTTCACTACCAAAATGGGCGATTGCCTTCCTTCTTGCATCTGCCTCGGCTTCATCGAGCCCTTCAACCTCCAAATATTCGCAGCGAACCATACCGTAACCGGTCCTCTTCCAGTAAGGACACAAGACCTGTTTGTAATTGCCATGCCAAGGAAACTCGCGGAGTTCATAACCAAACCGTTCGATATCGGTTGAAAGAACCTCGTCAGATCCTATGATGACAACACGGTAACAATAAGCTCCAGGTGGAATGAGGCCCTTGTCTTTCATCGTCTGCTACAAGTGATTGGGTTGTTCTGAGTATCTTCCATTCAAGAATGATACTCAGAAAGATGTGATTCCATAATTTTTTTGATACCATAATAAATACTAAAAATCAATAGGTTATAAAAAAAAGTGGAGGATGGGGGCTAAGCCCTTAAATTATAACTCAAGTTTCGCACCCCTAATTTTGATTAAACTCGTTGAAGAAGCAGCACTTAAAAAGTAATTAGGTGTGCAAAAGAAGTCAGGAGCCAGAAGTCAGGATTCAGAATAACTGATGAATATTCCGACTAAATTCTGACCACTGAATTCTCTTATGAAACTTCAAAAATTGAACCGCCAAGACGCTAAGTGCTTTAAGATTTCATTGCTTTTACGAATCGGAACGGACGATTCGCAAAAGAAATAATGCCTGTCGGCAGGAAAGTATTTTTACAATAATGGCTTTGCTGTTTTCTGCCCGCTGGGTTTCAAAAATTATTCTATTTCTTTGCGTTCTTGGCGTCTTGAGTGAGCACAGCGAACGGGCGGTTAAATCTTTCTTTTTCTTAAACTCCAAAGTTTCATCCTCGATCAAACAGGCCAACTGTATATATAGCCGGGTAGAATGTTGGGTTTGACAAACCAACATTATCGTCCACTGTGTCTTGCTATTTTTGTGATGCCTTTCACGATGTTCTCGATGATGGATGAAGGGCCATAGGTGTCGGAAAAAATTTTCATTAATGTACCGGCATGTTCTGTGATGCGAGTGGACATTTCTTCCGTGAGTCGTGTAATCAAACGGGGTTTTATGTTGATTTCCGCACCAAGCCGTTCCCAGTGGCGGCGTTGAATCCAATTCAGGCGGTTTTCTCCTCCAATCTTCATGGCAAGTCGTCCTGATATCTCCGGATATACCCGGGTGCTGATCAGATCATAAAAGGGCGCCAGCGACGGACCACTAGTCGTGTAGAGGATTGAGAGGTTTTTTGCATGACAATCGGCGTTTCCGATGAGTATGTTGTAAGCGATCCATCGAATAAGTGATTTCTGATCCGCAGCCGGCCGGATACTCACTTCCTTTATGAGATTGAAGCATTGGGCCAGAGATGGGCCTCCTTCGCTTTCATACTTCTGTACAGGGAGAAGACCCAGCGCTTGGCAAAAGTCTTCCTGATGTAGACGAAAGACTCTACCATCCTGATCCTGGACACGATCATAACGCTTCACCAGATACAGCCTGTCACGTTCGCCGTAAATGGTCGTCTGCGGGACGGATAAATCCATAAGTTCCGCCAACTTCATGCAGAAAGCCTCATTTTCCACAGTTCCATTAAATTCCGGGATGGCAGGTTTCAGGATATGGGTGGTGGACGCGTTTCCGGTGGGAATATATATATCAAGGCCTTCCATATATACAGGCAGTTTATTTTGTGCCCCGGCCAAAGAAAGTCGTATCCCTTTTTCGCCCGCTAGAAATGGCCTTTTGGGAAGGTCGGCCATGAGTTTGTGGAGTTCGTCTATGCTGATCCTCCGGTATCCCGGCGCCCCCGCCGGAGCAAATCCTAACGGGAGCACTGAAACCGCGCCGGCGCATTCGCCTCCGATTTCCCTCAACATGGCGAAGTCATTTTGTTCTGATATCCGCAGACGTCTGGCGATCATCCGGCGAACGCCGCCTTCAGGGAGAAGATTTGAAAAAAAAGGTTTTGCTACATCGTCTTTATAAGGCGCTTCCCGGATGGGGAGAGAATAGGAGAGCGGGACGGCGTTTTCTATTTTCACCCATTCGGTATCATATTGGAAATTGAACCTGTGGCTTTCATCCAGCCATAGCTTGCCGATCAGCTTATCCCGGTAATATACATCCAGGGAATCCCTGTCTGTTTTACCCATTGGTCAACTCCCTTGAGCGGATTTGAATCTCGAGGCCCAAACCCCTCAAGACCTGAAGGACTTTTCCAAGTGCCGCGGTGTGTTTGCCATTTTCCAATTCCGACAGAAACCGATATCCCACGCCACAAAGCGCAGATGCCTCCGCAAGCGTCAGGCCATCCCTTTTCCTTTTACTCCTGATGATCCTACCGATATCTCCAGAATTTCTGATCGTTTCTTTCAAAATACCTCCAGATAAATACCCGATAGGGAATATTAATCTTTGTTTAATCCAAAATCAAGAAAATATTCCCTTTCAGGAATATTTATCTGATCATCAACCAGGGAAGTTGAGATATTCCCGATCTGGTATTCAAGAGCCTTCAATTTTAAATACAGGGTGCGTCCGAAAATGAGATGCTTTCTCAAGATCCTGGATCATGGACGCTAACGATGTCATTGTTGAATGCATATATGTCTTGGAAGAATACTATAAAATTCCTAGAAGTGAAATCGTGGGGAAGTTAAGCGCAATACTGAATTTCTCAGGCATTGTTAATTCGAATAAATCACAACTCATCAAGGCTCCTCTTAATTCCAGCAGCACGAATATAGACATTATAGATTGCATTCTTGCAGCACATTCTTCTCCACCAAAAACAGTAGCTTCTGTCGGCAAGGACATGAATAAGATCAAGACAATATGCGATAATTTGCAGGCCATGTAGACCAACGTTATTTTTTAGTTATCTACACCCCTCCAATTAAAAGCATCAACCTGACCCTGCCGAGCATAATCTACAGCCTCTCCAAGGATGCGGGCGGACTCCTGTGGCGCGTGAAACCCCATGGAGTTTTCCGCCGCAATAAAATCCAGCCTCCATTGGGCCTTTCGCTGAAAATCGCGGGCCTTTTCCAATTGGTTGTCTGATGCGCCTTCTTTTTTGGCTTTTTCAATTGCGTCCAACTGGTCCATCAGCGCCCTGGCCGTACGTTGGAGGAGTTGATAATTCCTCTCCTGAATGGCGTCCACACGCGCAGCAATTTCTTGTTCCGAAAATTTGTGACATGTCTGGCAGGCACGGCTTATGTTCAAAAGAGGGCTTCTCACCCAGTGATCGGAAACCTTTGTTGCGCCGTCCCTCATGTAAGGCATATGGCAATCCGCGCAAGCGACCCCGCTTCTGGCATGTATTCCCTGACTCCACAATTCGAATTCAGGGTGCTGGGCCTTTAAGACTTTAGCCCCTGATTCTTCATGAGCAAAATCATAGAAATGAGTGCCATCAGGAAATGTGGAATTATTCCAGAATCTTTCCACATCCTCCACCTTTAATCCATCTCCCCAGGGAAAGGTAAGGGGCTGCTTGCCCGCGCAATAGTATTCCACATGACACTGTGCACACACCAGCGCCCGCATCTCCGTACGGGAGGCATCCATGTTGGGGTGATATTTTTGTTTTCGATCTCCCTGTCGCCAGAGATCCACGGAAGGGAGGTGGGGGACAGGGGCACTGGAATCGGCAAGCCGCTGAATGCCGGCGATGAACGCAGGTCTTGTGACCCGGAGTTGCATGGTCTTGTGCTCATGACAATCCACACAGCTCACAGGAAAGGCCTTCCCCATTTCGTGCAGCATCTTGCTCAGGTCCTGATATGAATACTTGTAGCTTTCTTCCATCCCTTTTGTGGCGTCCCCATTGCCAAGCTTCCGGTAAAGGGGCATGATGGATGCGTGACAATGGAGACATGATCCGGACTGGGGTTTGGTCTGGCGCAATGTCTTTTCCTGATCTTCCAGCATATACGCATGGCCGCGTCTGTCACGGTAATCAATGGAAAAGGCGTAGCCTAAAAACATCCGTTTCAGCCAGGGATCACGTTCAATCTTTTCCGCTGGCATGGCCTCTGATCCGCCGTGTCCGCCGAAACGGGTCTTTGTGGCAATCGCTGTCTTTTTATAGGAATCATATTCACGCGGCCAATTGATGCCCCATTTTTCAGGGTCTGTGTCATCTTCAGTGACCTCTACAAGGCGGACATAGGGATTTATCGCCTCAATCTTTTTCTCATGGATATTGACGAGCAACGCTGTTACAGCCGCTGTGCCGATGGCAATCACCCCAATGATGACAATGTAATGCCAACCCTTTAATGGCTTTGTAAAAAGACTGATCATAGGTTATCCCCCCTCACTTATCATTTTTGTCCATGCGCCCAAGCCCTACCCGTTCTCCATGTCCCACGCCCTCATGGCAGCGGACGCAATAAGTTGTGTTTGAATCAGTTTGTCCTATCATGACAAGGTCCTGCACCATGGGTTCGTGGCAGCGGAGGCAGTTTTTCTGAAGAATCCTACTGTCTTTTTCGGTAATCGTGATGGGTTCGTGAAAATTCTGGAAGGTGAACCCTGTGGAATGCCGCCGGCCATTATCGGCCTTGGCAATATATTTTCCGATGAAGTCGTGGGGCAGATGGCAGTCCACGCACAGCGCCGCCTTGTGATGGCTGGATTTCTGCCACGAATCAAGCTGGGGCCGCATGATGTGGCAATTGGCGCAGACTTGAGGTTCTGTGCTAACGTACGATAGCCCCTCGGCATAATGAAATGTATATATGCCGACACCTATGAATATCCCAACAAAAACAGATGTCAATATTTGTGTCATAGTCCGGTGGGTGAATGGCTTTTGCTGAAAGTTCAAGAAACAAATCCTAAACAGGGCATTACCCCCCGCCAAGTAAACAATATCTTAGTGATTCAGACAAAGAAACCTAGCAGCTTCTCAACGACTTTCCAGACATCTAACAGAAAAAAATAAAATTTGGTTTGACTTAAGTCAAGGAGCTCAAATTAACGCAATGGATAAGGACTCCCTCCAGAAAGGGATTTTGAAGCCCTAAACCGTCCGGCCGGCACCCTTGCACTGGGCCGATCTGCCTGGGAAAGAAATGTCCGGATCCGCCTTGGCCTTCTAGTTTCCGGATCCGGCCATGGCCGAAAATAAAAAAATATATGTTAAAAGGGAACCGTACCTATCTTGAAAATTTTTCCTTCAAAGGAATAAGGGTGATGTAATGAACGGCTCCGCATTTCCCCTGACATATTTTTGCTCAAATTCTCTCCCAACTTGTCAAAAGGCAACCTTCCGGGATCGGAAATAAGAACCAATTTTACGCCCATGTCCAAAGCCCTTCCAACGAGGGTTTCTAAAGGGCGCACCATACTATCCCAAAAACAGATGTCGGAGCCGATCAAGACATCAATATCCTTGAGATAATTGCAGGTCAATTCATCGAAACCCTTATTCAACGTGGTTATCGGTGTTCTGTTGATTTCTGCATGCAGAAGCAGGTACGGAAAAACTTCGGGATCTTTATCTGCACCGGTTACTGTAGCCTCGAACTTTTTTGCACAATAAATGCCACTGAGCCCCCAACCACATCCGACCTCGATTACCCGCGTGCCTTTTGGCAAAATGGTGCGCTCAAAGAAATCCATCAGCAACCAGCTTGACGGCCAAACTCTGAACCCGTGACATCTGGGTGAATGCAGGCGTTTTAATGCCCTTATCTTTTCATGACGGGCGCGGTAAACATGTACGCCATATTCATAGATTTCATTCTTTCCATTATCGGTCATTTGCGCCCTTATTGGATAATATAAAATTCTTCTTAACCCGATTTGCAGCCTGCCGTGACTTATCTCCCTCCGCCGCGTCCGCCTCTGCCGCCACCATATCCACCCTTACCGCGTCCGCCTCCACGGCCGCCATACCCATCCCTGTTAAAACCGCCTCCGCCCCGGCCTCCAGAATATCCACCTTGACCTCCCTGGTTTTCCGTTCGGGGCCGAGCCTCATTTACATTAAGTGCTCTTCCCTTCATGTCCTTTCCGTTCAGGCCTTCTATTGCAGCCTGCCCCTCAGCATCAGAGCCCATTTCTACAAATCCAAATCCTTTTGACCGACCGCTATATTTATCACTTATAATGTTAACGGATTCAACCTGGCCGAATGATTCAAAAGCCTGCTTTATTTCCTCTTGGGTGACCTCGTATGACAAATTTCCTACATAGATCTTCATCCTAATCTCCTTTTGTGACTAAATGTTGAATTTAAATATTCCTTTTCCTAAGCAACACGTGTGGCCGGTTTAAAGCCACGTAGCTCCAATTTTCCATGTCTCCTGGGACCATGAGCGATTCGTATATGTTTCTTGGAGACAGGTGCACTGTAATCAAAGTCTTTCAAGGTGCGGTGCTCAACTCTTGAACCCACGACCCGGTCAATGGCATTGACCATTTGCTTGTCCTCACAGGTAATCAGCGTGAATGCATCTCCGTTCTGGCCTGCCCGGCCGGTTCTTCCAATACGATGGATGTAAGCATCCGGGCTGTCCGGCATATCGTAATTGATAACGTGGGAGATCTCACAGACATCAATACCGCGCGCAGCGATGTCAGTGGCTACCAGGACCTGAAATCTCCCGTTGCGGAATCCATCAAGAGCGGCCTGGCGGCGGCTCTGAGAAAGATTGCCCTGCAGCGAGGTGGAACTGAAACCAGCCCTGCCCAATTGTTCTCCCAGGAGCCTGGCGCGGCGTTTGGTGCGTGTAAACACAAGCACGGACCGTGAGTTGATATGACCCAGAAGCTTCAACAAAAAGGCTGTTTTCAAATGCTGCGACACAGGATAGTGCGCGTGGCTGACGGTTTCAGCAAGTGTGGCTGATCCTATTTTTATTGTTATCGGGTCATTGAGTATGTCTTGGGCCAAACTGTAAATCTCCTTTGGCATGGTGGCGGAAAACAAAAGCGTTTGTCTTTCCTGCGGGAGATTTTTCAGTATTCGTCTAATGTCCGGAAGAAATCCCATGTCAAACATATGGTCAGCTTCGTCAATAACCAGAACTTCCACTTGGCTGATGTCTATCGTTTTTCGGTTTATATGGTCAAGGAGCCGACCTGGGCAGGCAACAACAATCTCAGCACCCCGATTCAGTTTTTGAATCTGAGTGCTGATGTTTACCCCGCCGTAAACTGCGACGATCCTTATTGGGGTGTCTTTTCCCAGGTTGTTGAGGGTGTTGTAAATCTGTTCAGCCAATTCGCGAGTGGGAGCCATGATCAGGGAACGAACATGGCCGCGTTTGCCTCGCATCAGCCGGTGCAAAATCGGTAGAACAAAGGCCGCCGTCTTGCCTGTACCAGTCTGTGCCAGGCCCATGATATCCCGTCCGTTCATCACCTGCGGGATAGCCTCGCTCTGGATAGGGGTTGGCGTGACAAACCCGGCAGACGCCACACCAGCCTCGACACGGGGGTTTAAACTAAACCACCCTCGACTATAAGTCGAGGGGTTTTATGAGGGGTCGATTTCAAATCGACTATCATCAGGAATCGGCTCCCCTTCTTGCTTTTGAAAATATTGCTGGATCATTTCGTCCGTGCAAAACATCACGAGTCCGTATCGCCACCGCACCAGCCATTCCGCGCTTCAGATATTTGTGAAGCCAGATTTGGTGGACTTTGAGGTCTGTTTTGGTATGGGCACCCAGTTGATAACGTCGCATAGCGACATGTATTAACTTTTCTTCGCCTAAAGGCGAGGGATTTCAACCATCCCTGAAAGGGACATTAAAAGCTTTAAATTCCATAAATTCCTTTATCATGTTGGCCGATCTCAAATGCTCTGTTTAATTACACTCTCCTTTAAGGATGACAGCCGGTTACTATGGTTTGGACTTCCAGATACCTAGTCCAAGGAAATGGATTCCGCACTGGTGCATGTTCAGTCACCATGCTGAAACAATCTTGTTCCTAACTTCTTAGAATGTGAACCTGTACTTTCTCCGGCCCCGCCGGTTGATGGCGGGCGGCAGGCTCAAGCACCCCTTTTGCGGAGTAAAATGATAGGATCTATAAGGAGGTTTGAGACCGGCTATATGCAAAATTAAAAAGCCCCGACATTATTCCAGGGCTTACGATACCGACTTTTTGATCTTTTCATCTCAGGAACAACAAATATTTATTTGCTCTCTATCATCTTAAAACAACCCTTGTCAAGTAAATTCGGGGGCCTCAGGCGGGAAATCTGTTTAGCATGGAATATCTTCTGTGGGAATATCATTCTTCAGTCACTCAAAGGAACAATTCTCTTGCCTTCAAAATAGGCATTGGATCCACAATATGCCTGGAAGACCATCCTTTGGGAAAGCCGGAGCCCAAGACAAGGGACAATAATTCCGAAAAATGAAAAACAGGGATACGGTCTTTCATATTACAGCGTATTTCGAGGTTTAAGTGGCACATGGCGCAGGCTGTTACAATGCATTCGGCAGCGGCGTTATGTGCACTTCTTACAATGTTGTTGACCAATTCTGCTACGAAATCGGGTTTTGCAGCAGAAAGAAATGTGCCACAGCATCTCGATGCGCATGACCACTGAACAGGGCTTGCACCAACAGAAGAAAGAACGTTTTCCATCAGGCCATAGTAGTTTTTCTCCCTTCTCATTGAAGGAGGCCGTGTTAACATGCATCCGTAGTAAGGGACAAATCTTAGGCCGTTCAAGGCATGATTCTCTTTCCCGCAAAAGTCCGACAGTTTGATCTGATCGAATAATTCAAAAAAATGCATGATTTTTAGATAAGGGTCAAAAGGCCGTCCACAGAGGCGCTGATACTCATCACGGGCAGACGCATTTTCTTTCAGGTAATGCTGGGCATGGCGCAGTCTCATATTACAGCTCGGGCATGCAACCAAAAGCGGCCTTTCCGGAGGGGCCAAAGATAGAATCCTTGATGCAAGATTCAGTGCAAGCCTTGAGTTGAGACTGTGGGCAGAAGAGGAGCCGCAACAGTTCCAGTCTTCAAGCTCAATCAGCTTGAGGCCTATTTTTCTGCATATCTCAATGAGAGACCAATTGTTTTCCTTCGCAGAAGTGGCGAGCGAACAACCTGGAAAGTAGGATAGTTTCATTCGGATCTTATGTTCCATCTGATGATAACGATTAACCCTGAAAAAAGCAGTTAGCTGTTAGCAATTAGCCTTTAGGTTAAGGATTTCAACATATTGTTCCACTTCATTCCTTCACCCATTGGGTTTAAATATAATATCTGCTAACATGTCAGGATTCCTACCCTAATAGCTAACGGCTAATGGCTAACTGCTTTTTTTAGGTTAACAGTTCAGTGTTATATATCTTCTTTTACAAAAATTTTCTTTAATTCGCCGATCTTTTTAATTTTTGAAGGCATAAGATCCAGCTTTCTCTTTGCCAGCATCTTTAATCCCACATCAATGTCTGAGAGCCAATCACGTTTTCTCACCTTATATCGCAGCATGATCTCAAGCTTGTGTGCCCTGCCATACCTTTTGAGAGATTTAAGGACCTCCTCATGGAATCGTAAGATATCAGGTTCAACCACTTCAATTCCCTCTTCCAGGGCCATTTGCCGCAAGGTATCCATAATTGCTGAAATATCTATAGCCATCGGACATTCACTGGAACAGGTATGACAGCCGACACACACCCAAATGGCAGAGCATCTGAGCGCCCTGTCTTTTAGACCCAATTGAACCAGACGAATCACATCATTGGGACCAATGTCCATTGCCTGATAAAAAGGGCAACCATTTGTACAGCAACGACAATGCCAGCAAAGACAAGGGCTTGTCCCTGAACGCCTTTTTACCTCAGCAGCAAAATCGGGGGTGATATCACTGACTGTTATGGGATTTTTACTGGAACCCGGTAAAACAGGCCTTAGCATTAGGCGACCTTGGTATTCGTCTGTATTAGGTATTTAAAAATTCCTTGAACTTTTTGTAACTACTCAGGAGTCAGGAGCCAGAATCCAAGGCGTCAGGATGAAAAAGGACCTGCTTAAGCTGACACTTTGGCAGTTAATATTCCAAGTTGAAGAAGGCCTTATGCCGTTAGAGGCATACATCAGTACTATTTTGATTTTATTCTGAATTCTGGCTCCTGACTACTGGCTTCTGAGTAGTTACGAATTTTTTTCCATTTTAGAGCTTTGTACGCTGGAATCAACTAAATTCAATTGACTTAAGTCAAGATGAAGTGAAAAAGTCCTTGCATTTTAAAAAAGTTTCCTTAAAATTACATGTAAATTTAAAATAGACATTTAGATAATCATGTACCAACGCATTCAAAAATTGAACTTGAGCAGTGGGGAAACCTGCTTTCTTTGGGGGCCGCGTCAAACAGGGAAGAGCACACTGTTAAAAAGCCTTTTTCCCGGAGCAATGCGTTACGACCTCCTACTGTCCACGGAGTTTCAAAATCTCTTGCGTCAACCCAATATTATTCGTGAACAATGTCTGGCTGCAGGACTTAGCGGAGATTCCCAGAAAGAGCCTATTATTATTGACGAGATACAAAAGATTCCAGCCCTTCTTGATGAAGTCCATTGGCTTATAGAAAATAAGGGCATCAGGTTCATTCTGTGCGGATCAAGCGCACGGAAGTTGAAGCGAGGCCACGCGAATCTTTTAGGCGGCCGTGCTGTCCGCTATGAACTGTTTCCTTTGACCTACCCTGAAATCCCTGGGTTCTCACTGATAAAGGCCCTGAATTCAGGGCTCATCCCCCGGCACTATAACAGCCCCACACCGGAGAGGCTCATCCAGTCGTATGTTGGAGATTATCTGAAGGAAGAAATCGTTGCAGAGGCACTGACAAGAAATATTCCTGCCTTTAGCCGGTTTCTTGAAGTGGCTGCACTGTCCAATGGCCAGATCGTCAGTTACAACAATATCGCCCGTGAATGCGGAGTGTCCTCTCCAACGGTTAAGGAATATTTTCAGATCCTGGAAGATACCCTTATAGGACGAAGCTTAACCGCTTTTCAAAAAAGGAAGAAACGGCGGCTTATTACCAGCCCGAAATTTTATTTTTTTGACCTGTCGCCCGTTATCAGCCTAACCAGTCGTGGACGGGTGGAGCCCGGCTCCGAGCTATTCGGACGCGCCTTTGAACACTTTATATGGATGGAAATAACGGCTCATGCGAGCTATTCTGAACAGTTTTATCCGATTTCATTCTGGAGGACCTCATCAGGATTCAAAGTTGATTTTGTCCTGGGCGATCACGAAGTAGCGATTGAAGTCAAATCAGCAGAGGTTGCCAAGGTAGTGTCAATTTTTTTGTGTGAAATTCATCATGGCCAATTCCTTAAAGAAAGGAAGATTCTTTGCGACTTTTCCTATGGGTTTTGATCTCCAGTGGA
>LT984855.1:193787-196927 GCA_900258555.1 uncultured Desulfobacterium sp.
CTTTTCTGGGTTATTAATTGACCAAAACCCTTATAAAGGAAAAACGCCTTTTTTTCGACCTGTTATGATTTCACACAATAAATTTTACACTACCGTTGCCAATACCGCGCATCTAAAGGGTCTTAGAAAATTCAAAGAAGAATATTCGGCAAGGCGAAGCATATTGGTTTCTCAAGACAGCACCCCGAGAAAGACAGAAGATAACATCGAAATCCTCCCCTGGAAGGAGTTTCTTGAGCAGCTTTGGGAGGGTAAGATAATGTGATTAGACAACTCAATCCTCCCCCTGCCCTCTTAACTCAATGCACCTTTCAAATTACCCATACATAAGATTCTATTTCAGTATAAGAATTGGGGACGCACCTCAAAATATCAATTGACTCTTTAGACACAGAATGTTAAAAGAAATTCATGCCCAGAAAATCACGCATAGACGCCCCAAATGCCCTGCACCATATTATGGTTAGAGGTATTGATCGCAAGGATATCTTTGACGATAAAAAGGATTATTCAACATTTATGGATCGTCTTAGCGATCTGCTTATTGAAACCAAGACTTCATGCTATGCATGGGCTCTAATCCCCAATCACTTTCATCTTCTCTTGAAAACAGGAAATGTACCGATCTCGGTCTTAATGAAAAGACTGCTTACCGGCTATGCAATTAATTTTAACAGGCGACATAATCGTTGTGGACATCTTTTCCAAAATCGATATAAATCAATCCTGTGCCAGGAAGACGCCTACCTTTTGGAACTTGTCCGCTATATCCACCTTAATCCGATAAGAGCCGGACTTGTTAAGGAATATAAAGAGTTATCAGGTTATTCATATTGCGGGCACGGGGCCATTATGGGCCGAAGACAAATCAAATGGCAGGATACGGAATACGTTCTGGGTCTTTTTGGAAAGATAGAATCAGGCGCTAGGGCTGAATATAGCCGGTTTGTCCGTAGCGGGATTGGGCAAGGGAGTCGTCCTGATCTAACCGGAGGCGGTTTATTGCGAAGTCATGGGGGATGGACAGGAGTCAAATTGCTTCGAGAAACAGGAAATTATCAGAAAGGCGATGAGCGCATTCTTGGTGATGGACAATTTGTGAATGAAGTCCTGAAAAAAGCTCAAGAGGGCTTTAAGGAAAAGTATCGCCTCAAAGCCAAAGGTTACAATTTGAACAGGTTGATCAAACGTGTAGCAGAAATAACTCAGTTAACCCCGGACCAGGTTACCGATGGGCTAAGAGATGCGAAAAGGACAAAGGCAAGAAGTATTTTGTGCTACTGGGCTACTGAAAAGTTAGGAACGACTCAAAGTCAGTTGGCACAACTGTTGAACCGAACGCAGACGGCTATTGTTTACGCGGTGAGAAGGGGAAGAGAGATAGTTGAAAGCAACTCATATCTTATCGAATAAGGCTTCTATTGATATTTTGATGTGCGTCCCCTATTCCCTATTAACACGTGCCCTTTTTTTCACGGAGGACTTATGAGTGATTTTTTGGACAGCAGACATTTCCCATCTGCTAGTGCACCCGAAGACAGCAAATTGGCTGAATCTCTTGAAAGGATATTGAATGAAGAACTAAAAGGAAGCTTCCTTAATCTTTTTTCCGGATACAAAAATATTCTAGGTGACAACAGCCGCAAGAAAGAATGGTTCTCCATTCACGAGAAACTCGCGGTTATTTTCAAGTGCGGAAAATGTGTGCCGCTTGATGGTCCTATGATAGGAGTTACTATTGCCATCCGTGATAGTGATTATTTTAAAAAGACTGCCCAAATGTTTGGCGCTGACCGCTCCTCTGCGGCCAATCTGGAATGGATGGCCAGACTTTGGAATATTACATTTGCAAATACCGGTTTATGGATGGGAAAGACTTTCGAACCTGTTTCAATGAATACAGTTGCTGAAAAGATCGAAAATAATCCTGAAGTACTCAAATTGTATGATGAAAATATCTCACGGATTGGGCGAAACTTTTTCAGAACCCCGCACAACCCTAATCTGTTGCAGCTTGCCGGACTCCCGATACTCAAAAAGTCATGGAGTTTGAAAGAACGCCCACGCACTGTAACTGTAAAAGGCTTTGACGGGACACTGCTTTATAAAAACATCAACAAGGAGCGCTCCATACCCTATGAGGAAACCGGGGGCCTTTTTATTGCCAATAATGGGATATCTGTTGTACCTGAAATGAACGGTAAGAAGGTCTATCAGTTGAATTACCGTTGGCCGGTGCTTGGGCCTGTTTATCCTTTGACCCTCCTTGTGGACGAACTTGTCCAGGTCGATGCTGGCATATATCTAGGTCAATTGGTGATGGCCACAAAACATTACAGTACCGGTACACTGAAAATATCTGTTATGGGAAAGACTGCAGAACATCAATTGGGTGAGGTCTATACTCATGACAGCCAACAAGACTATGGATACCAGAATAACGGATTTTTTCTTATGATTGACACTGACCATGCAAAAATGGCCTATGCAGATGATGCATTTCCCGAACTAAGGCCTCATCCTGGAGAAACCGGGTTCAGCGAACTTGGATACGACGCAACAAGCACCTTTTTTAAAACCGGCGTTATGAACAGCTCAGCAGACAATGCTGACCCTTTTGCAATAAACGACTGGGCAAATGGCTGGCGAAAAGATAAGGGGCTTTATCAAAAGTTCACTACATTTGTAACGGAAGCTTCCACCAGAAAAGAAGACCCGGATATTAGGCGGATGCTCAATGATGGCGAATCTATCCTCCAGATGATTAAACGGATAAAGGATGAGATTGATCAAACAACTAAGCATGACGACCGGTTAAAACTTTTTGATAACTTGAATCAGATCTTCAGGGCCGGAGTCGCTCCCAGGGTACAAAACGGTCTGTTCCGGGGATCAGGAAAAAGGGGATATAACACATGCCTAAACGGTCTGCCTGAACGAGAGTGGTATGGGGCAAAAGAGCCTTTGATAGGCTTTGATCATTATCATGGCTGCACCCTTAATCTGCATTGGGGTTTTGGAGACACTTTTAGGGAGAAAGTCGGTAGTGTAAAATTTATTGTGTGAAATCATAACAGGTCGAAAAAAAGGCGTTTTTCCTTTATAAGGGTTTTGGTCAATTAATAACCCAGAAAAGAAGG
>LT984855.1:198042-239028 GCA_900258555.1 uncultured Desulfobacterium sp.
CTGGAGATCAAAACCCATAGGAAAAGTCGCAAAGAATCTTCCTTTCTTTAAGGAATTGGCCATGATGAATTTCACACAAAAAAATTGACACTACCAGAAAGTCCGACAGTTTGAAGACGGTCTTTCCTGGCCAAAGGAGTTGACTGACTTTTTAAATAACGAAATGAGCGAACCAAATGCATTGAATCTTGTATGGAAATACATAGGCCGTTACATTTTTCCCTGGGCTGGAAAATCATTTGAGAAAATAAGCGGCAGGAAGCTCACTATGCTTCTTGATGAAAGCCATGATTTGAAAAAGAGATATCCATTGCGGGTCAATGATCTAAAAAACCATTTTGCAAGCAGGCCCCATTACAACCTTGTGCAAAAAATTGAAAAACATTTCCGGCAGGATGAAGGCCAGTTTGGGCCTTATCTGAAAAGCGGTTCATGGGATGACGGAATGAGCAAGGCAGATAAGGAATTCTGGGAAGATGAAGCGGCAAGGCATTGGGTCTTCGGGTGCAACACCATTGATTCACGAATTCTCCCGTTTGATGCTATATTCAGGTCCCTGGACATGAATTACTGCACTCCGGAAAAACCCATACAGGACATAACCGAGGCAGGTCCCTCGCCCTTTAAGCGCCAAGGCTACATATTCTTAGGCGTCTCAGAACGGGAATCAGTGCTTCAAATGAATAATGGCGCAGAGGGGAAAAAACAGGTCTTCCAGTTTCACTACCGCTATCCAATGATTGGCGGTGTGTTTCCAATAGGTTTCTGTCTTGATGAACTTGTAGAGATTGCACAAGGTCTGTATCTGGGACAGTTGATCTATGCAACGGATCTCATGGAGCCATTTCACAGCTCTGTCGATCCTGATAAATTCAAGTACCGGCTTTTCGGGTACTTTATGCTCTTGGATAATGATTGGGAATATCACCGTCAGGCAATCAAGCTTGATACGTTTAAGGGCTGAATCCTGAGATCTGACTTCTAGCTTACTTTTTAAAAGCGTGACGTTCTAAAGTTTTTAACTTGTGGCTTTGTATACCTAAAGCCAGAATAAAAACATGCAGCGTACAAGCTGCTGATTTTGTTGCCATACAATTCATTTAAATTTTGCGGCTTCGAGGTGATCGTACTTGAAATGGGTTAAATTGAGTGTCGGAGTTAGTGACATTAAAATATGAAACAAATCTACAATAGTTTCTAGATTCATATTTTCATGTACATATTACGCGCCATGAATAATTAAGTTCTGCACCTGTTGTGTTCTTCTTTAGTATCGTGTTACTCCGCCTACGGGGAGAAGGTTGAAGGGTTTCGAATATAATAGTTGTTTACCTTTAGTCTGATATATATGTAGAAAGCTAGCCATACCGACCACAACTACATCTACACATTTGCCTCCTTTAGCTATTTTTGTCACCAACAAAGGCCCTCCTCCCTGAGCCAATATCAACCTAGATGGATCTGAAGGATTGAAATAACTGGGATCAGCCGGATATCCCATACCTAAGTCCCCCTGAGCGATATCAGTTACGACAATCACTCGTTTGATATCTTTCGGGTTATGTACGCGCCTAAGCATTTCTTCTACAATAATTTTTGTGCATCCGTCACCAACATTATCCGCTGTCGGCCCATAACCGAACATCCCGATATGTCCAGCCACCATACTAAAGTCATCTTTTATAAAAATTACACCCATACAGCTATCCACGGCCGGCAGCTCTATGGTGTCATTTGCAGTGGCAGTGACCACGTAATCTGTAACATTTTGCATGTTTGGTTCAATGCATTTTATGTAAGCCATATCCTATACCCCCTTATATTGTTAACATGTTTATGGATGCACCTTATGTTACGCTTTTTTTCTTATTCGGCACAAGAGTGATTTCAGCAACGGATAACCGGTGACGGGATCTATCGAAATATCATTTGTAAGCAAATTGATATTGGAATCCTCCCACCCATGTGATACATTTACAACACCTGGTAAAATATCCTCGGTGACACGCGCCGTAATCGTCATGGCGCCGATCTCATTTTCCAGAAAAACCTCTTCCCCGTCTTTTACGGACAAGGTCCTGGCGGTAGACGTGTGGATCTCCGCAAATGCCTTGGGACATTTTTTTCTCAATTTGGGAATATCCCGATACTCAGAGTGCAGGAATTCAAGAATTCTGGCGCCGGTCGTCAGGATCAGGGGATATTCTTCGGCCATGGCCGGGTTGGTCACCGGGCTTTCCGGTGATTCATGATAGACCGGGACTGGATCATGGCCCAGCGATTTCAGCGTATCGGATACCAGTTCAATTTTTCCGGACGGTGTGGAAAAGCCTTTCTTTTTGTAGTATTCAATCATCTTTTCACCATATGTGATCCCTCCGGGTTGTTGCTTTAATTTTTCGACAGTCACACCGGTGGTTGAAAGGGCATAATCCAGGACCTCTTCAACTCTATTCCAGGGAAATAGATCCGAATGACCCATGCGTTTGCCCAGCTCAAGCCAGAATTCCATGTCACTTTTGGCCTCACCTGCTTTCATGATCTTTTGGCGCAATGCGATAAAGGGAACGGCATGCAGGGTGCCGTAATAGTCGCAGAGTTCCACCCTTTCAAGAAAGGTGGCTGCAGGAAGAAACAGATCACACAACTGAGCAGTGGCGGTCATGCGCATGTCCATGACAGCAGTGAATTCAAGAGCCTTTATCGCCTTTGTCAACTTGTATGAATTCGGCCATGTCAAGACCGGATTGGAGCCCGAAACAATCAATCCGGTTACAGGATAAGGATTCCCGGTCAATATCGTATCTGCAAGGGCCATGGCCTGCCCTTCCCCAAAGGCTCGGCCCCAGACTTCATAAAAGAGTGGAAACCGCTCCACACCCAGGGGTTGCCCTTCCATTTTTTCCGGAAGTCTCAATGGATTCACGCGAAGCTTGCTTGTTGTCACCATTCCGCCTTCCCTGTCCACATTGCCCGTGATGGCGAAAAGAATGGCCAACGCCCTGCTGTTTTGCAGGCCGTTAATGTGCTGGTCCAGGGAGTTTGTCCCCTGAACAAGGCACGAGGGACTGTTGACTGCAAAGAGACGGGCCGCTTTTTTAATGCCCCGTGCCGGAACCCACGTTATCTTTTCTACACGTTCAGGGTCATAGGCTGCCACCGACCTTGCAAGTTCATCAAATCCAATCGTCCAGTTCGAGACAAAATCCTTGTCATAGATCCCTTCATTGATGATGATATTCAACATCCCCAGGGCCAACGCACCATCTGTGCCCGGACGAATCTGCAGATGGATGTCCGCCTTCTTTGCTGAGGCGGTCTTTCTGGGGTCAATAACAATGAGCTTTGCGCCCCTTTTAACCGCCTTGTCGATATTTCGCGCAGCAGGAGGATTGGATTCATGGGGGTTGTTCCCCCAAACCAGAATGGTCTCGGCCGCGGCAATATCCGCTGCCGGAAACTTACCCAGGGTCAGGATATTGGCAATGATACGACACCGGTAGCAGATGCTTTCCACTGAAAAGCAATTGGGGGTACCGTATATATCGCAGAAACGGCGTAAGAAACTGACGGTGATATTGCCCCCCAGAAGCACCGGCATTCCAATGGCGACTGCCAGCGATTTTGGACCATACCTGACCTTGATGATCTCCAGTTTTTCGGCACAGATATCCAGCGCCTCATCCCAGGAGATCCTCCGCCAATCGCCGTTTTCTTTCTTCATGGGATAGGTAATACGTTCCCTGGAGTAGATGAAATCTTTCAGAGCAAGCCCTTTTGGACACAGAAAGCCCTCATTCAGAGGATGATCCCGGTTCCCGCGCACTTTTTCCATTTGACCGTTTTTAATATGGATCTCTATGCCGCAACCCCAGGGGCAGAGTTCGCATGCGGTTCTATAAATGCCATCAGGCACGCAGGCCCGAATGTCTGGTATACTGTTTTGGATCATTTGTGCCTCGCTGTTACAATAAAAACATGGATCATCATTCGTTCAATACCATTTTATGCTATCTTATCAACTTATCAAGCAGGATGGTGGCTTGTCAAAAATACGGGGATGTATGAGATGATTCGCTCGCCGGATGGTCAGTCCATCATTAAGTCTTTAATCGGGACGCTCGCACACACGGTCCGATAACGTATGCTAATTGTAAGAAATGGAGGGAGGCTATAAGAAGACATCGAGCTTATGTAGGCATTTTCCTATCAGGCCTGATCTTTCAATTCAAAATTAAGAATTCTGCCCGCAAGTTCACTTAAGTCACGGACCCGGTCGCAATCAACATCGCACCAGTCATCAAAGGGGTCAATCAGGACAGCTTGAATGCCGGCAGCCCTGGCCCCCACGACATCAATGTTGTAGAGATCTCCCACGTGCAGGGTATTATCCGGATCAGCATCAGATTGCTCTATTGCATGTAGAAATATGCGCGGATCGGGCTTTTCAAAGCCGACCAGCCGCGAGTCATAGACGGCATCAAAATAGGGTCTAATGCCTAGACGGACAAGTATGCCCTCAACAGTGCCGTCAGAGTTGCTAACCGCAACGAGCTTGAATCCAATTGCCTTAAGTGCCTTCAATGACTCCAAGACACCAGGGATTACCGTTGACCACAAGCGATCTGACTCGCCATCAGGTCTCAAAACCGGGGCAAGCCTTTGCGCAATATCCTTGATCTGCCATGAATCGTGCTCAACAGCAGCAGACAGGCAGCTTAGGACCGTCTCAAGATAAAAGACGAAGGCGTCTTTGCCCTCTGTTGACCAGCGCTTGAACCCGTCAGATATAATAGGACGGGCAGCAGCCTCTGCCCTTTGAAGCTCACGGGCCTGACATGCAATACCCAAGTAGGCAAGCTCCTTTGCAATCCATGGAAAATCCATGGCGACTAGCGTATTGCCGACATCAAGAAACAGAGTGTTGATTTGAGAATAGAAGGTACTGTTCATTGCAGCCTATTTTTTCTTAAATACCCGGACCGCAACTCGTACAGTGTAGATTAAAATGACCGTTAAAATCGACGGCAGACGAAATTCCCAGTCTCCCGGCATAAGCAGAAAATCCCAGAAGTAGCCTGGCCCCTCAGCAGGGTACTTAATGTAGAAATATATATTCCAGAAAATCAAACTCGCGGAAATTGACAGTGCAAACCACACCCATTCGCGAAGGATGGCCTTTGCAAAGGTCATGAGGCTTCCCCATTTTGTTTATCTACACCTGAGCTTATAACCCAGCAGGTCAAAAAAAATATCATTTCTAATGCCTGCACTGACAATTTTCTCTAGGCTCTCCACAGACCGGGCACATTTGTCTTGATTCCGTGCCCGCCCTCTCTTTATCCATCATTACCTTTGCGCAGATATTCAGATATTCTGACAGGATGAAAAAGACCTCGCCGTAACTGAGTTCGTATCTTCCAAATATCTCTGCAATGGCTGCATTTGTTTCCTCTTGCGCCCTCTTTACCCTTTTATCCCGGGGGTGCTGCTTTTCAAAGGTGAAAGACACGGTTTGTATTCCTCCAAGCTGTTACATAAAGCCTACCTTACCCTCCAGACCCTTATGCCCTCTTCAGGGTCTCGTTCAGTCATGGTCTTGAATTCCTTATTGGTCTTTTCCCCGTAGTATCGTGATGAGGGCACAACTTTTCTTTTAAGTTGTTGTATAGACTCCCCTTTCTCCACCCTGAAGAATACCGAATCGCCAACATCCATATTAGACCAGGGATATTTTATCCTGGAGTTGACCTCTGGAATAGGCCTGTCCTTTTCAATCTTCCCAATTTTCATTGATCAATCCTCTATTTTTCATAATCAGATAATCTTTAATGTGTCCGCCATACCCTGAGGCCATTTTCCTTGGGCATCAATTTGGATGTAAATGTCTTTCCGGAGACTTTTCCGTAAGTGGAAGCCGACCCTGCTATCCTCTTCCTGAGCAGGCGTAATGATTCTCCTCGCTCTGCCTGAAACAGGACTGAATCACCCACCTGCATCTCAGGCCAAGGATATATGGTTGCAACTGAATGGGACGCCTTCATTTCATTGATTGCCCGCCTTAGTTCAGGCGCAATGCGCTGTCTCTTGGACTTGTCTTCTGTCATATTTTAATCCCTCGGTCGTCAGGACCCCCTACCCTTTGTCGGAGCCTTATTACAAACAGGACACAATAGACATACGTTTTTTGCGCTATCTTTTATTTTTTTGGTTACAGATCTTCAACAAATATAGGAGCATAGTCAATATTTTTTTAAGCCTTCACAGATTTCCCCTTGAAATAGGGATTCATGCTTGTCTTTCTTAACCCGCAACCGGAAACCCATAACCCGTCAGAATCCACCCTGTCCGCAAAAGTGATCGCGTCAACCGTAATACTAACCGCCCCCAGATCCTCTTCTACCTTCCCCTTGAGTATAAAGGGCCGGGCAGCGTTCAGCATGTGACAATATTGCTGATATACCCTGGGAAAGAATACTGCCTCATAAATGCCGGTTTGATCCTCAAATGATATGAATTTCATGGCCTCGCCCTTCCTGGTGGTGACGGTCTTGCCTGTGACCAGCCAGCCGATGGTTTTGATAGTCTTTCCCACATAAATGCCCATGTCTTTTGCCCGGATATAATCTACACCCCTCAGCTTGTTAAGGTAAAGATCCAAGGGATGGGCGGAGAGGTAAAAACCCAGCGTATCCATCTCATATTTCAACACGAGAGATTTTGGGTATTGGCCCTGATAAGCCCCTCGGTTATCAGGCCGGATGGAATCAAGGGTCTTTTCAAAAAGCGTCGGCGTCCTTTTGTCTTCTTTTTGATGAAAAAATGCAACAGCCTGCCACATGAGCCCGGACCTGGCAGCGCCGCATGAGATGCTGTCAAGGCAACCCGCCTTAATGAGAATCCTTGTATCCTCAAAACGCACATGCTGCCATGTCCTGACAAGAAAATCCTTCATGGAAACAAATGGTCCGTTTTTCTCGCGCTCATGAACGATGAACTCCTTTGCCTCTCTGGATATATCCTTTAGTTGCATAAGGCCTATGCGGATGGACCTGTCTTTCCCGGTGTATTTGATTTCGCTTAGGTTGACATCAGGAGGCAATACCTTTAGCCCCATGCGTTTTGCCTCCGACAGATACCCGAAGGTGGAATAATAGCCCCCGCCGTTTGAGATCACAGACGCCATGAACTCCGCCGGGTAATAGGCCTTAAGATATGCAGACTTATACGCGACCAGCGTATAGCTTGCAGAATGTGGTTTACAGAAGCTGTAGCCGTCAAAGCCCATCATCATTTGCCATACCTTTTCTATTACCTTTTCGTCCACAGAGCGCTCCCTTGCACCCCGTACAAACATGGCATAAAAGTCCCGAAGCCTCTTTTCCCTGTGTTTCTTATTTACCACCTTTCTGAGTGTCTCTGCATCAGCAGGCCCAAAGCCCGCCATGTGAATGGCCGCCTGGCTCAACTGCTCCTGAAAGACCATAACACCCAGGGTCTCTGCAAGCACCGGTCTTAAAAGCGGGTGGGGTGCATCCCACGGCCTTCCGTGGAGTCTTAATACCCATGTCCTGATGTCCTTGTTTGAGGCAGGCCTTATGATGGAGGTGACAACCACATTAAGATGAAAGTGGTCCATTGCCTGATACCTTTCAAGATCAAGACCATGGCTTACCTTTTTCAGCACCTGCCTGGTGGCCGGGCTTTCGAAATAAAATACGCCGAATGTGTCGCCGTTATAGAAGATCTTTATTGTTTCAGGGTCATCAATCGGGTTTAAGTCCGCATAATCAATCCTGCGTCCATAGTTTTTCTCCACCAGATCCAGGGTATCCCGGATCACAGCAAGGGTGCGGTTTCCCAGGATATCTATCTTTACAAGGCCCCCTTCTTCCACAGAGTCCTTTTCCCACTGGAGGACCTGAAGGCCGCTTGCTGAGATCTCCACCGGACAATAGCGCCTTATCTCATCCGGTACCACCACCAGGCCCCCGCAGTGGGTGGATAGATGCCTAAAATGGTCCTCCAGCCTTGCCGCAGAGCTCAGGATCTCGTCCCAGGGCCTTTTAAATTCTATTCCCCTCATTTTGGGGTTTTTGGACAACTCCTGCCATATATCCCTGAGACGCCAGCCATAACCTATCTTATCGGTCACGCGTCCTATTTCCCGGTCTGTAAGCCCGAATACCTTCGCCACCTCCCTTATCGCAGACCTTGCCCCGAATGTGTTGTGGCCACCATGGCGGTCCTGCGGTTGCCGTATTTTGCGAATGCATAGTCAATGATCCTATCCCTTTCATCCCATGCAAAGTCCACGTCAATATCCGGCGGATCCATGCGGCCAGGGTTTAAAAAACGCTCAAAGAAAAGCCTGTGCCTGATGGGGTCCACATGTGTGATCCCCAGGGCATAGGAGACGATGGATGCAGCAGCGCTTCCTCTCCCGCATGAACGGCCGGCCCTCTTTGTGATATCAGCCACCACCAGGAAATAGTGGGCGAAATTCTTTTCACGGATAATCCTCATCTCATGATCCACCCTGTCCTTTACCTCTCTGGTGATCTTCCCGTAGCGTCTTTTACAGCCTTCAAGGGTCGCCCTGTATAACCGGTCAAATGCATCAGCGTTATCCATCCGCTCAAAACGGGGAAATATCAACCGGTCAAACTCCCAGTCCCTAAAACATGCATCTGCGATCCGCACTGTGTTTGATATTGCAATAGGCGCATGGGGGAACTGATCCTCCATCACATTTGCTGCATTAAGGAAATTGTGCTCACGGCAGCAATCCTCATCCGTAAGTCTGGAAAGCTTGCTGTTCATGGCCACGGCCCTCAATATCCTGTGGAGCTTAAACTGGTTTTTGGTGAGAAGATATACACGGTTTGTGGCGACAGGCGGAATGTCGCTCCTGCGGGAAAAGGCATAGCATTGGGACATCTGATAGCCAGGGGACATCTCCACAAACAGATCGCTGGTGCTGTCCTTTCTTAAGGCGGTAAGGAGACGAAAATCATCCGTCAGGATAATCAGCCCCTCGCGTCTTTGTCTGATGGCCCGGATCAGATCAAAGTCCTGATCACAGTGGCGATCAGAGATTATCCTTGAGAGGTTTTCATAGCCGTACCGGTTTTTGACCAAAAGGACCGCACGGTTATTGCCTGACAAAAGCTCACTTCCCACAATGGGTTCAATGCCCATCTCCCGGGCCGTCTGCACAAAAAAGACAATGCCGTAAAACCCGTTGGTGTCGGTAAGGGCCAGTTTCTTCATCCCCAGTTCCAGGGACTTCCGGCACAGATCCTCAATGGAGCCTATGCCCCAGCCCTTGGAATAGTGGGAATGGACGTTTAGATGGATGAAACTCATATGGTTCTTCCACTCTTAATCGCCCCTTGTCCGTGCTTTTCCCTTATTCGATCAAGGGCCTTTATGACTGCGGAGTTCTTTTCTGAAAGGGGCGACGGCGTATGGAAGAGCGACAGTTGTTTGCTCGGATAAGTAAAATCAAGGAACCAGACACGGATAAATCGTACCTTCACCCTTCTGTCGCAGAGGTTTAAAAACAGTTGTTCCAACGGGCCATACAGGTCAAAATCAATGGTGCTGAAATTAGTCAACCTTATCTGACGCTTTCTCTCCATGTGATCGGAATATCGCATGAAAAGGCCTGCCTTTCCGGGGACAAGGCCATTACCCCTCAATCTTTGAGAACACCTTTCAACCAGGCCGTAGATAACGCCCAGAAGTCTTTTATCATCGTTTTCATCCTCGGAAAGTGTTATTTCCTCAACCACCATCGGCTGTTTTGTCCTGGGATAGACAGGTGTGGGGTCAATCCCCATGGCCCTTTGATGGATGACAGGGGCATGGCTCCCGAAGATAAGTCTGAGCCTGCCCACATCCAGACGGGCCAGGTCCCTGACCCTTATGATGTTAAGCTCTTCCAACAGGGCCTTCTGCCTAAGACCTCCTATGCCAGGCACCACACCCACCTTAAGGGGGGCTATAAATGAATACTCCCTGCCGTGGTCAACATCCAGCACATCCAGCCAGGGTGTTATGCGGGAGGCAATGCTTGAGACCATCTTGTTGATTGCCACACCTGCTGTCCCGGCAAGACAAAGCCTTGACTTGATCTCCCTGCCGAGACGCCGGCCGGTATCCCTGGGCCTACCCCACAGCCGTTCCGTACCGGTGATGTCAATGTATATGTGCCCTGGTCCGGCTGGTTCAAATAGCGGGCTATACCTCCGAACCACATCCTCTATGGCCCTGGAGGCCCTTTTCGTGAGCGCCGGATCAGGCGCAAGCACAGCCATCCCCGGGCAGAGCTTCATAGCCGTTGAAAGGGCCATGCCCTTAAAAACTCCTTCCTTTTTGGCCTCTCCGGACACGGAAATCACAAGGCCGCGTTCCGAATGGGCCTGGGCCACAACCACAGGACGGCCCCTGAGCCTCGGAGAACAGACCCGGGCCACGGCAATGGGAAAAGACGGGATATGAAAATGGATGATGTGGCGGTTCACGGTACAAGGGACACGGGACACGGTGAACCGTGCACCGTCCTCACAAGTACCTGATAACACCAACCACCCTCCCCTCGATCCGGATGTCCCCCTTTTTGACCTTGATGGGCTCCATGCCCGAGTGTGCCGGGTGCAGTTCTATACGGCCCTTCTTTTTATAGTACTTTTTTACGGTCGCCTCGTTTTCTATAAGTGCCACGACGGTCTGACCGTTTTCAGCGTCAGGCTGTTTTTTGACCACCACAAAATCGCCGTCCATTATGCCGTCTTCCTGCATGGAATTCCCTTTTACCCTGAGGACGAAATGGTCGCCGCCGGCCGCCATAGAAGGGGGGACCTCTATGGCGCTTATATCCTCCACCGCCTCAATGGGTCTTCCGGCCGCCACCATCCCCAACAAAGGGATCTCAAAGCGTTTTGTCTCCACAGGACTGATCACCTCTATGGCCCGTTTGAGGTTCTTTTCTTTCGGCAGGCGTATATAGCCCTTTCTCTCAAGGACCTTGAGGTAGGTGGTGACCGTGTTATAGGATTTGAAGCCGAACTCGGAGCAGATCTCGTCAAAGCTCGGCGACATCTCCCACATCTCGATGTATCGGGAGATAAAGCCTAAGACAGCCTTTTGCCTGTCTGTCAGTTTCATGTCCAACTCCTTATTATCAGTTAGATTAACCTTAACCCCGCAAGATGGAAAACCTTACAGTTCAACTTATACTGTAAGTTTTACTGAATATCAAGAAAAATATGTGGGTGTTTATTCAATAAATGAGGATAGAGATATCAGGAAGGAAAAGCACTACCGGGGATAAAATATGCAATCTTAGAAAACATGGTATTAATCAGGACCTCCGGAATCCTCCAATTACCTGCCGGTTTATTACCGATCTCCGCAAGATTCATTATAAAATCTTTCTAAATCATGCATGGGACAATAGCGCCTACCGGAGTATCATCTCACAATCAATACCCTTTGCCCTGAGACGGATCGCCAGTTGCTCTGCGGCCAGTCTTGTCTGATATGCGCCTACAAGGAGATCATACCGGCCATTTTGTTCAATGATATATGGACAATACCCGGAGTCACGTAAGGATGACATTTTTTGATCCGATTCTTCCTTTGATGTAAAAGAGCCTATTCTTACAGAATAAGGGGTCATTAATATACGGTCAGCTCTTATGCCATGGGCCTTTTGAAAATCATCAGCCTCGGCCTTTGTTCGGAAGGTACCTATAAAAAGCCTGTACCATTTTCCCTTGTCCGGCAGGGAGACATGCAGCCAGTAAGGGCTAAGCCCCTTTTTTTTCAACTCGGCACTGGATCTCTCCACTTGTCTGAGGCTCTTATGGGAGCCCATGTGCAGTGTGTAAGGGTAATGCTCTGTCGCCGTGGGTGTTGATTCAACTCCGGCCTTTTGCACAGCAGGTTCTGGAGCCACTTGTTCAGGAGCGGCAGTTTCAGGGACCGGCGCGACTTCAGTCGGCTTGATTTCCGCGACCGCTTTCTCCTGGCCGGCTGTCTGACTTTCGGCCTCAATTGCAGGCTGACTTTCAGGCCCTGGGACTTCTTCTTTTGCAGGAGCAGGTTCAGGGGTTACGACCTCGGGTGGTTTTGTAATTTTTTCCCTCTTAAAGCTGGGGCCGATTTCTGTCACGGAAACAGGTTCCGGCCCTTTTTTCTTGTTAACTGGCAATACACCTGTCAGCCACAGGGCAATTACCACAGCCGCCGCTGCAACAACAATAGCCCAAAAACTAGCCGGCAGCAAAGATCTTCTTCTCGCAGATATCCCAGCCAATTCCTTATAGGCGTGTTCGTGGTCTCTTATGGCCTCTGCCGGAGCCCGGCCCGTTTCCGTATCGTCAACAAGGCCGGAACGAGCAGTCTCACTTATAGGTTCTTCATTTTCATGAGCAGCTGTTTCAATTGACGATATCACTTTATGGTCCCCTTCCACCTTGCGGTGCAGAGCAGTTATATAAGTAGGCAATTCAAAGGTAGGGTCATGTCTTTTTTTAATTTCGGCAATCTCTTCAGGCGTGATCATGCGCCCTTCCTGCAGTATATAATCAGGCAGTTCTGCTATGTCAGCAATCTGAAGCAGGGCTGCAAAACCGGATTTTAAGACCCGTTCTGTAACGTGACCCAGTTCCTCGCCCATCTTCAAACGGGCGATGGCTGAGCTGACAACGCTTGATGAGGACCCAAGGTGATCCGGGACAGCAATCGCAAAGCTAAACAGATCATCAACAAGGTGATTTTCTATGACATGACGAAAGAGTCCAATTGCAGGCGCAGGGTCAATCGGCAGGCCTTCCAGTAATCTTTTTCTGATATCTACCACATTTTGATAAATCCTGCTGTAATAAGACCTGGTTTCATCACTTCCTGCAACTTCGTTGAGGAACTCATCCAGGGCCAAGGCATCCAAGGCGTTTTCAAGATCCGAATCCATATGGGAGCCTTTGGCATCCGGCTCATTTTGAGGAGCGGGGGTCTTTTTTCTATGCAGGCTGTCTATCGTGATAAAGTCGCTAAATCGCACCATCCTGGATAACATCCTTGATAATGGCAAGATTTATAGCCTTCTTCTTTTCGCCGAAACCGACAAGAAAGGCCATGTCGCACAGGTTGTTGATTACGCCGGCAAGCCCCCTGGAGTGCCTGTATATCATCTCAATAGCCTGCCTGGTGAACACATTGCTTTTGAGCCCGGCCTTGCGCTGTCGAAAGAATATGTACCTGGCAGTATCATTGAGGTCCAATGGTCTTAGAAAATAACTGACAGAGACACGTTGACAGACTTGCCTTTGCCTTTTGATATTGTCCAAAAGTCCGGGCTGCCCAAGAAGAAATATGGAGATAAAAGGCATGGCGGATGCGTTGAAATTTTGTAAAAGCCTGACTTCCTCCAATGCTGCGGGGCTGAGCAATTGGGCCTCATCAACAATTATAACAATATCCTTGCCTGACCTTGCCTTTGCGGTCAGCATCTGTTCCAACGCCCTAATGATTTCAAATCTCTTAGCCGGCACCTCTGTCATACCGAGCTTGTATAAGATATCACGAAGGAACTCTGTTGAATCATGGCATGGATTTGATATCTGGGCGATGTCATAGCTGTCTTCTGATAATAGCTTATTTATGAATACCTTCATAAGGGCAGTCTTTCCACTCCCGACATCCCCTGTTAACATTGAAAGTGCTTTTTTGTTCCTAGCAGCATATAACAGACGGGTCAGGCCCTCAACGTGAGGAGAGGACATGTAAAAGATGTCAGGGTCAGGGATGTTGTCAAATGGAAAACTTTTAAGGCCCCAATATTCCAGGTACATGTTATTCCCTTGTCAAAAGGGTTATACGGGTTGCGGGTTACGCGTTGCGCTTTACGGGTTACGGGTTATTAAACGCCGGAAAATTTTTCTCTTTCCCCCAGGGCCTCGTAACAGCGGGCGATATAAGGAATGGCCTCTGGTGAATGCCTAAACTTCAAAAGGCAATCAAGCGCCTTTTTAAATTCTCCGGTGTTCATATAATTTATTGCCAGGCACAAGTTCAACTGCTCGCTTTCAGGAAAATATTTTACACCCTCCATAAGGATCTGGGTTGCCTGGTCCGATTTCCGATCTTGCTGTTTTATCATGCCCAACCCCAGATATGCCCTGTGGTTTAACTGATAATTTAGAGAACTTTTAAATAATTGTTCGGCTATTTTAATTTTTTCTTTAATTGCCTCAACCCCTGCATAGTCCCCGTGGCTGAAGGTCATCCCAAGTCTTGAAAGAAAATCGGCATGAAACGGGATAAGCTCTTTGATGTTGTTCAATTCAATTGAACCGGCAAATTCTGCAAGCCTCCTGTGAAACCCGTCTCTAAGTTTTTTGCCGAATTCCAGTATCTGTTGCTGGTCCAGTTCCGGATCGGTTTCAAAGTAGAGGATATCTTCTATCTTATTGAGCCATATCTGATCAGTATTGCCGGTTCGTTTAAGAAAATCAGAATAGAGCGCGGTCCCCGGGAACAGGTCTAAGATATAGAAGATAGCACTAAGAGGTTTTATATCCCTAATAAGATCCAGAGTCTCATCAATGGTGGCCCATGTTTCTCCTGGAGAGCCATAAATAAAATAGACACGGGGTAGTATACCGTAACTTATAGTGAGATCAAAGGCCGTTTTTATTTGGTCTTTCTTTATGTTTTTATTGAAAACCCCATTTCTTATCTTGTCTGAACCGCTCTCTACCCCATAGCTTATCTGGGTACATCCCGCCTTTCTCATCCAGAAAAGGGCCTCTTCATTAACATAGTTGACCCTGGATATAGCCACCCATGTGATGTTAAGCCCCTTTTCAATGATCCCCTTGCATATTTCAATCACATGCTCTTTCTTAATTGTAAAGGTATCATCGGAAAAAAAGAAAAATGTTATGCCCTTCTTATAAAGCAATTCCAACTGCTCAACAAAATATCCTGGAGAATGAAACCTGACACTGTTTCCCCAAAAACTTGGAGAACCGCAGAAGGTGCATTTCCCGGGACATCCTCGCGTGGATGCGACGTGTTGATATTCAAAGTACCTGGCGGGGTTTGGAAGGTCATCAAGCTCAGGGATAAATCCTGCCTCTTCTGTCCTTAGCACAGCACTACCCTGTCTAAATGCTATCCCCTTGATGTCATTGAGCCCTTCCCTCCCCCCTGCCTCAAGAAACCTAACCAGGCTTAGGAATGTCCTTTCCCCCTCGCCGATTACCACGAAATCCACAGCCTTGAAATTGGTGAGCAGGAGTTCCCATAAAAATGTGGCACCGATTCCGCCAAAAATAATCTTTACCTCCGGATTGAGTTCTTTTGCGATTCCGGAGATCTCAATGGCCCCCCAACGGTTCGCATGGAGTATGGAAAACCCTATGATATCTGGACGCTTTTTCATCAGGGTTTTCCTGATTAACTGGGGCGCCTTATGAACATCATACCAATTGAGTATCTCCACGTCATAGTGATTTTCCCTGAGCATTGCCCCCACATAATAAATGCCGATCGGAGGCACACTCACCTCTTCCACATGCAGCCTCGGCTCAAGGCAATAGGGATAGATTAGGAGTATTTTCATTATGCTTTCAAATTTCAGAGGCAGGAAGATATATCTCAAAGGCTGTGCCCACCCCAACCTCTGATTTTACCTCAATACGGCCACCGTGCTTTTCTATTATTGAATAGCATATTGACAGGCCAAGGCCCATACCCTTTTTGGTCACTCCATCTTTTGACGAATAATATGGATCAAAAATCTTTTCAATGACATCTTGGGGCATACCCTTGCCATGATCCGTGACTGAGATCTTCACCTGCTTTTTATATCTCTGGTTACTGTCTTGCCCTGAATGGAAATTTTCAGCCACAATCTCTACAACGCCTTCCTCATGCATGGCGTCACTGGCATTGACAATCAGGTTGCCGATGGCCTGTTTCATTTGTTCACTGTCGTAATCCACCTGCCACAGATCATCGGCTACAGAAAAATCGCATCTTGTATTGGAACCGGCAAGGGCCAGGTTTGCACTGTCACGGACAAGCTTACCAATCGGGCCTGTCTTCTTCACAGGTTCAATCCCCTTTGCAAATGTCATAAACTGCCTTGTCAGATCTTTGGCGCGTTTGCAGGCCTTCTTGGCCTTAAGCAGGTTTTTGGAGGCCTTTTCCTCTTTGTGAACATACAAAAGGGAAAGGTCAATATTACCCAGGATGGCAGTAAGTAGGTTGTTGAAATCATGTGCTACTCCCCCTGCAAGCGCCCCCAGCGCCTCCATTTTCTGTGCCTGCTTAAGCCGTGCCTCAAGATTCACCCTTTCCTCTTCAGCACGTTTTCTCTCAGATATGTCACGTATCGATCCGACCATACGGTAGGGATTGCCGTCTTTATCAAAAAGCGCCATGCCACGCGAGCTCTGCCAGCGATATTCGCCGGATTCATGACGGTGTCTGTACTCCACATCAAAGGGCGCCTTTCCTGCAAGGTGATCCAACAGCATTTTACTCACACGTTCATAGTCATCAGGGTGAATACGGGAAGACCAGGTGTCTGCCGTCTTCATAGGGACCGGATTTCCGGTCAACCCCAATATCTCTTCGCAGCGGGATGAGGCATAGGTTCGGCTGTTGATAATGTCCCAATCCCAAATGCCGTCGCTGGTGGCCTCCAGGGCAAGTGTCAGACGTTCTTCACTCGCCCGCAGCCTTTCTTCAATCTGCCTTGCCTTGTCTGTCTTTTCTTCCAGTTCCTTAATCCTTTGTTCCAATTCCTCGTAGCTAGGCCGCTTCATTATGGGACCCCCGGAAAAATAATAATCACAACTCAAAGAGATATTTCAAGATTTGTGCCAGAAGAAGCCATAAGAAGAGGCGATTTTTGCCGTGCAGCAATGATAGGTAAACTTCTCAAAACTCCTCTATTATCCTTCCCCTTTCGATAAAATCGCTGATGTCTCTCTGGCCGTTGCGGTATGCTGCCAGGGCAGTTTCAAGCCTGTCGCTTACAGGGTCGTCTTCACCTAATGCAGACTTCGCTTTTTCTAATATCTCCTCCCCCTGAATCAGGTGTTCTGTAATCTCATCCAGAAACTCTTTCCGTTTTTCATGCTTTTGCCTTTCTTCAATAATAATCGGCAAGAGCCTTTGAATAGAATATTCCACCAGGGCGTCGCGAGGAGCGCCGGACTTTTTTGATGTCTCGCACAAGCAGGCCATGGTCTTTTTGCTAAGCACATATGTCTTTTGAATACGGGATAACTTATCAAACCCCTCTGTCTCGATCCTGCTTGCTATTAATTTCAGGGATCGGGTATCTTCTATCAAGTGATCAAAAAGTGACTTCTGTTTTATGCCAAGATGTGAGGCCACAACACTCAAAATATTTATCGCCTGTTCTGTCAGTTTGAATGTCGCCCTTACAGATTGCCTGCCTCTTAGATCAGATGACAAAAAATTAGGCAATGAGACCCCGTTATCCGCCTTTCTTTTATTGTTCCTTTTCATTCGGGCTATTCTCCATCAGTTGTTTTACTGCATCCAACAGGGGTGGTTTAAGCGGCCTCCATTTGGGATCAATGGCCAGGTCTTGCTTCCATCTGAATTCCACCGACTCGTATCTCTCAGGCATTATACGTATTGGGTCCGCACCATAAATAACCGAGGGATAAAACTCCACCCACAGCATACGCTGGTGAATGATGTTAAACTGCCTCGTTACCGTTGTGGCAAGATGCCCGGCGCAACTCCTGATCGACACAGTATTGCCGGGAAGATCCGAGACAATCACTACAATCGGTCTTAATAAAACCAGGGAGTTAGACGCTTTCTCCTTTTGATCAAATATGCGAAGTCTGCAAGTGCCGCTTGCGAGCCTAAGTTTTCCTCCCCAGCCCTTCCAATGATAGACGCCATCGTAGATCAACATTTAAATAAAATCCTCCAGAGCAGCCACACTGAATCTTAAACAATAATATATTAATTTTTTCGATGCGTTAAAGTGAGGATATAAAAAAAGGGAACTAATCGCAAGGCTATTTCTTGACTTAGAGGGGACTTGGATTTGAAAAGCGCCGGGCGGGATTCTCTGATCCCGCCCGGAGGGTTGGATTTTATGTCATACAACAGTACATTTAAAAGCGTCTATCTCTGTCATGCCAATCCCTATGACGATCTGGCCCGTATGGCCTGTGATAACTTCCATGACCCCTGTAATATTCATGATAATGCCCATGATAATGTCTAGGATACGGCCTATGACATCCATACTCGTAATCGCAATCATATGATGGTCTTACACTAATAAACGGCGGAGGAGGCAGAAAAAACGGAAACGGCGGCAACGGGACTCTGATATGATCGCTCACAAAAATCACACCGCATCCTGGTCCATAACATTCCAACGACCTGGCCTGTGCTGATGACACAATGGACAAACCCAGTACGACTGCAACAAACATAAAAAGATATTTTTTCATTTTTCACTCCTCTTATCAAATCATAAAACCCTTAGCATCATGTTAACATGCCGACTTTAACCTCGGAGACGATATCACAGGACAAAAAGTTTACATCAAGGAGTAAGGCGAAATTTTGTCTCCTCTTCCAGTAGCAATATTCTGGAAAATCTAGTATGAAGGAAAAAAACAAGTCCATCAGGGGGGAATAAATGACCGCAATACACGGTTTTGAACTTCAAAGGGTCCAGGAAATCAAGGAGCTTAGGATCCTGGCCAGACTTTATCGCCATGTCAGGACAGGCTGCGAACTGCTGTCTCTTTCCACTGATGATGAAAACAAGGTGTTTGGGGTGACGTTCAGGACCCCGCCCAAAGACTCGACCGGTGTGGCCCACATCCTGGAGCACTCGGTTTTGTGCGGATCAAGAAAATATCCTGTAAAAGAGCCCTTTGTGGAACTGCTCAAAGGATCTTTAAAGACTTTTTTAAACGCCTTCACCTATCCGGACAAGACATGCTATCCGGTTGCAAGCCAGAATATTCAGGATTTTTATAATCTTATAGATGTCTACCTTGATGCGGTATTCTATCCTCGGCTGACCCCTCAGATCTTCCAGCAGGAAGGCTGGCATTTTGAACTGGATGATCCCTCAGGCCCGATGAACTACAAGGGTGTGGTCTATAATGAGATGAAGGGGGCATACTCCTCGCCTGACAATGTCCTTTCGGAATATTCACTTCAGTCAGTCTTTCCGGACAACACCTACGGTCTGGACTCCGGCGGAAATCCAAAAAACATTCCTGATCTCACCTTTGATCAGTTCACGAAATTCCACAAGACATACTACCACCCGACAAACGGCCGATTCTATTTTTACGGCGATGATGACCCGGACAACAGGCTGAAGATAATAGACGATTTTATCAGGGATTTTGAAGCAGCACGAATTGACTCCTCCATCCGATTGCAGGCCCCCTTTCGCGACCCCAGGCGCATGCACCATCCCTTTATGGTGGGAAAGGGAGAGGAGCCGTTAAAGGGTATGATCACCGTCAACTGGTTGCTGACTGAGACAACCGATATTACCACAAACTTTGCGCTTATTATCCTCGAATACATCCTCCTGGGCATGCCGGCCTCGCCCCTTAGAAAGGCCCTGATAGATTCCGGTCTGGGTGAGGATATTACAGGAGCGGGACTTGAGACCGATATAAGGCAGATATTCTTCTCCACAGGACTAAAGGGAATAAAGGTTGAAGATGCTGACAGGGTTGAGGCGCTCATTCTTAACACCCTGAAAGATCTTGCGCAAAACGGCATAGACATAAAGACCATAGAGGCTGCATTAAACACCATAGAATTCCGGTTCAGAGAAAATAACTCCGGGAGTTATCCCAGGGGCTTGCTCCTCATGCTCCGCGCCCTAACCACATGGCTTTACGATGGCGATCCCTTGGCCCTGTTTGCATTCGAAAAACCCATTGAGATGATAAAGGCAGGGGTACAGTCTGATCCAGGCATTTTTGGAGATATGATTAGACGCCTGTTTTTGTCAAACCCCCATCGCACCACCCTGGTATTCACCCCTGACCCGGAACTCAAAGAAAAAAACGATGGGGATGAAAGACAGCGGCTCGCCGCCGTAAGATCGGCATTTAGTCCCGCTGAACTCGATACAGTTTTAGAACAGACCAAAGAGCTGAAGTGCTTGCAGGAAACGCCGGATTCCCCTGAGGCCCTTGCGACCATACCGGTATTGAGGGTTTCTGACCTGGAAAAAAAGAATAAGACCATTCCCATAGCACATCTTGATCGTCAGGGCGCGCTTGTCATGTTCCACGACCTGTTCACCAATGGCATCGTATACCTGGAAACGGGTTTTGACCTCCATATGCTGCCTGAAAAATATCTGCCCTATGTTCCCCTGTTCGGCAGGGCGCTTGTTGAGATGGGCACGTTTTCAGAGGATTTTGTCTCCCTGCAGCAGCGCATAAGCCGAAAGACAGGGGGCATTGTCCCGCAGACATTGATTTCCACTGTCAAAGGCTCCAAGAGGAGCACGGCATGGCTTTTCCTGCGCGGCAAGGCAATGCTTAACCAGGCAGAGGAAATGACCAATATCATGCGCGATGTGCTACTCGATGTTAAATTGGACAATCAGGAGCGATTCAGACAGATGGTGCTGGAGGCAAAGGCCCGAACAGAACAAAAATTGGTCCCGAACGGACACGATATTGTAAACTCAAGGATCAAGGCCAACTTTGCTGAGTCCCACTGGGCGCACGAGCAGATGTCAGGCATAAGCTATCTATTTTTTCTGAGGGATCTTGCAAAGGCTGTGGACGAAGACTGGCCTAAGGTGCTTGAGGTCTTAACCGATATACGCAAGATACTCGTAAACAGAAATGCAGCGACAGTAAACATCACCATGGAAGAACGTGATTTGCCTGGTTTCGAATCTCATGTAGATAATCTCTTGACAGCCATGCCGGCGGCCGCTGTCAATAAAAGGGCCTGGATCATGGGCGGTCATGGCCGATTTGAAGGGCTTACCATTCCTTCCCTTGTAAATTATGTGGGCAAGGGCGCTGACCTTTACAGCCTGGGTTATCAGTTTCATGCCTCCTCCCTGGTCGTCACACGCTATCTTCGCAATGCCTTTCTCTGGGATCGGGTTCGAGTACAGGGAGGGGCCTACGGGGCCTTTTGCATGTTTGACCGCCTCTCAGGCGTGCTGAGTTTTGTGTCCTATCGCGACCCCAACCTGAGCAAGACCCTTGAGGCATTTGACCAGACAGCGGCGTTTCTCCTTAACACAGAGCTTAGCGATGAAGAATTGAATAAGAGTATCATCGGCGCCATCGGAGACATGGATTCACCCATGCTCCCGGACGCCAAGGGACATGCCTCAATGGTCAGATATCTCGTAGGCGACACAGAGGAGGCGCGTCAGCAGGTGAGGGATCAGGTCCTTGGCGCCTGCAAGGCGGATTTCAAGGCATTCGGTCGCGAGCTTGAGAAGATAAGGGAAAGAGGCCTTGTAAAGGTTCTAGGGTCTCCCGAGGCCGTAGGACAGGTCCTGGCCGAAAGACCGGGGTGGCTTGAGGTGGTCAAGGTGCTTTAGTATCGCTATACAGGCTGGATTGATCTCTCAATATTTGCCATATCTAATTAACCAAATTTTCGGGCTTTTTTACTTTGAAAAAGGCATCGTAATCTGACATTATTGCTCAGTTTAGTTATCAATCATAGCACTGCGATCTTTAATTAGGCCTTCGCTGGAACGACGAAGCCTTGAGAGGTGAATCACGTGAGCAGGCGATCATTTCGAATTAAAATCAGATAAAATTAAATTATTAAAGTCAAACCGCCATATGGATCGACCAAAATATAGGGTAATTTTTTGCCAATATATAGAATTAGTTTTCTCATAATGTTGGTATTTTTTTACATAGTTTAGGATATCGCCTATTATTCGTTAATGTAAGCACCTTACATACCAACAGAAATTAATATGCAACTATTTTTTGTTTTATGGCATGATCTTTGCGTTAAAAAAATAAAAGACTTTTCCTGTTATTGAGAAAGTTAATATCAAAAGGATATATTACCGTCATTCCGGTGTTTCTGGTGCAACCTCTTAAATAATGAATGGGAGGTATTTACTATGAAAAAGAGATCAATAATAATATTATATTTTGGCATATTTTTAGTTTTCTTTGGTATAGCCATCCAGGCCGAGGCTCTTCCAATCCCTACACTATTTTTCGATGGAACAGCTACTTACACAACGACGGATAATTTAATCAACGTGAATGCCACCCTCACTGACTATCAGAATCTGTCACTTAGCCCGATACTAACCGGCAGCAGCTTGGTTTTCAGTGCACTTTTTACCAGTTCTATTTCAGATTCTTTTCTTACAACCGGATTTTTCGGGACTGCTCCTAGTAATCCTGACCTCACAGTTATTGGAGGAGATGAAAAAGTCCTTTTAAAGGGCGATATTTCTCAACTAAACCACCCTCGACTATAAGTCGAGGGGTTTTATGAGGGGTCGATTTCAAATCGACTATCATCAGGAATCGGCTCCCCTTCTTGCTTTTGAAAATATTGCTGGATCATTTCGTCCGTGCAAAACATCACGAGTCCGTATCGCCACCGCACCAGCCATTCCGCGCTTCAGATATTTGTGAAGCCAGATTTGGTGGACTTTGAGGTCTGTTTTGGTATGGGCACCCAGTTGATAACGTCGCATAGCGACATGTATTAACTTTTCTTCGCCTAAAGGCGAGGGATTTCAACCATCCCTGAAAGGGACATTAATAATTGAAATAGGATGCTTCACTGATTCTAATATAGGTATTTTTTATTTAGGCAATCTAACTGGTCAGTTTTGTCCTACCGGTGGAAGTCTGTTGAGTGATTTTTCATCCCCGTCAAATATGTTTTCATTTCTATTAAACATAAAACCCACTTCCGATCCTATTGACTTCAATTCAGATTTCACCGCACAGATAGATGGCCGGGTCTCTTCCTCATATCCGGTACCCGAGCCTGCGACTTGGATTTTGTTTTGCACGTGCATTCCAGCAATTATTGGTATGCGTAATAAATATTTTTCAAAATAATAAATAATTAGTTTGGAAAGGGGAGAGTTATGGGGAAGAGAATCAGATCAAGATTAGGCCTTTTGTTTTCGGTATTGTGTTTACTGTATTTCAGTACCGGTGTCAATGCTGCTGTTCTTAAACCTCAATTAGACATTCAAACCCTCTCCGGAGACTGGGGGGTATCCGGTGCCGGTAATATTTTGGGCATGGATGCCACGGCCATTTCAATTATTACAGATAATGGCCCGATAGATATCCCCGACGTAGATTTCAGCCTGACGGCCCAAAATTATAGTTTGACTGGCGGCAATGGTACTACCTCAAATATTTACACATTCAGCAACGGAAGCCTTACGGCTGGATCTCTGCTTACGGCTGATTTTTCAAATCTGACATTGGCCTTATTTTCGAGTGGTACGGGAATCTTTTATACTGATCTTTCTTACACTGGGGGCAGTCTTATGGGCTCGTACACAGGGGGACGTATAGAAGGCAGCTTATCAGCAGCCAATTCATTAAATTTCTCTCCTAGCTTCGCAGCAAATACCACTATTGCAAAGGTCGGTCCGGTAGTCGTTCCAATCCCGCCGGCTGTATGGCTTCTTGTTTCCGGAATAATCGGGCTTGTTGGAGTTAAGAGAAGATTCTAAACATCTCCTTGTCATTTACTCTGATCAAAGGCGAGGTCTAAAAGGCCTCGCCTTTTTTATTCTTCAGCTTGCCGGTTATTCCATTGACCCTGCAAAATACTTGCTCTATAATTTTGCCGCTTATTTTTTAACAGTACCTGCCTGGTTTATATCATCTTGAAACCAGGATAAATTTTACCTAGGAAAGGAGAAGGAATAATGATTAAAAAAGCAGCCGTCATCGGTGCAGGCCAAGTGGGAGCCACTGCTGCAATGCGCCTTGCGGAAAAGGAACTGGCTGATGTGGTCCTGATTGATGTTATCGAGGGTGTGCCCGCAGGCAAGGCCCTTGATCTGGCGGAGGCCGCTCCCATTGAAAAGCACGATGCACATCTCTTGGGTGTCACCAACGATTACGGTGCAGCCAAAGACTCAGATATCGTCATCATAACAGCAGGCATCCCCAGAAAACCCGGCATGAGCAGGGATGATCTTTTGACGACAAACATGGGGATTATGCGCTCTGTTGCCACAGAGGTGGCAAAGGTTGCGCCTAACGCGATATTGATTATTGTCAGTAACCCCCTTGACGCCATGTGCCACGTCGCCTATGAGGCTAGCGGATTTGCCAAAAACAAGGTTATAGGAATGGCCGGGGTGCTTGATTCGGCCAGATTTCGCGCTTTCATCGCAATGGAACTTAATGTCTCCGTTGAGAATACCCACGCCTTTGTCCTCGGTGGTCATGGCGACACGATGGTACCCCTCCCCAGGTATTCAACTGTTGCTGGTATACCCATAACTGAATTGATGAGCGCGGAGAGGATCGAGTCCCTGGTGGAAAGAACCAGAAACGGCGGAGCGGAGATCGTAGGGCTTCTAAAGACAGGCAGCGCATACTATGCCCCATCTGCCGCGGCAGTGGAGATGGCTGAGGCGATCCTCAAAGATAAGAAAAAGATACTCCCCTGCGCTGCAATACTAAGCGGGGAATATGGCATCAACGACCTTTTTATTGGAGTACCTGTAAAGCTCGGTAAGAATGGTGTTGAACAGGTTATGGAGATCAAGCTCACAGAAGAAGAGAAAAAGGCCTTGAACATGTCTGCTGATGCGGTCCGCGGCCTCGTGGCTGATCTTAAGCGTTTGGGTTCCTGATCCGATAGTGGATTGGCGATTATAAATCGGCGACGTCCGAATTCAGGGGTGCCCGGCTTGGATGAGGCAGTCGCCATAGACCATCTCGAGGCATTGGCCCATAAACTGGGTGTGCCTGTCCGCTATGAACGTCTGGACAGTGAAACAGCATTTCCATCGGGCGGGCTTTGCAGGGTGAGGGACAAACACTTCATCATTGTCAATGCCACAGCCGCCCCTGCGGAAAAGTTGCGAACATTGGCCGCAGCCCTTAGGCGCTTTGATCTCAGCGGGATTTATGTTAAACCGGCTGTCCGGGAGTTGTTGGAAGAAACAGGCGACTGGGGCGACGAAAAGGGATAAAAAGGATTGGGAAGAATCTATCCGTTCCCACCCATTCATCGTGGGAACGGATAACTATCAAACATTACTTTGTTCCGGACAAGACAAACTTCTTGTGTTTCTTGGCAGGCCTGTAGTTAGTTCTGGTATACAGTTCCAGATATTTCGCCACTGCAAGCTTCATGTTCTTCCTTTCGCAGACCTCCTGTATACCCCTTATGTCGTGAAACAGATCAAGATGGTTATAGATATCGGCTGACAACTCGTGCAGGTAATCGGAGCGAATAAGCTTTTCATCCACCTTAAACCCGCGGCTTTCCATGACCCTGGGTCCGGCAAAGATCACCAGTGCCCGGGGCTCGGCAATAATTACATCTCCCAGGGCCGCGTAACTGGCAATTGCTCCGCCTGTTGAAGGATCAGTCAGGATGGATATATAAGGAAGCCCCTCTCTTTTCAGACGATTGACGGATTCAATGGTCTTGACCATCTGCATCAGCGCTGATATCCCCTCATAAAGCCTGGCTCCTCCTGAGCAGCACAGACTAATCAGCGGAAGATGCTCCTCAATGGCAAAGTCTACAAGTCTCCTGAATTTTTCCCCAAACACAACACCCATTGACCCGCCGCAGCAATTGAATGAACCAATGGCCATGGCCACCTGGAAATGGTTTATACGGGCAGCTCCGACAACGAGGGATTCCTTAAAATTGGACTTGCCTTCCTGCTTTGCCAGGAAATCCCTGTAATAATCGGTGATGAGGTCCTCTTCCAGCAGGTCATTGACGGTCAGATTTCGATACAGCTCATGAAAACTGCCGGTATCGGCCAGGCAGTCAATCCATCCTGAGGCTCCTAGGATATAGGAATGTCCGCACTCAGGACAAACATTGAAGTTATCCAGTAAGCCCTGGAGGGAGATGAGCCTCCCGCACCCGCCCTTTGAGACGCTGCATTCAACCAGCTCCTCTCCGGCATCACCGTGACGGATGTCACCATAACCGTCATAGTCGTCTCCCACCTGGTCCGCGCTTATGTGCTGGATGATCTTGATGTCTGGAGGCGGTTTTCTGAATGCCTTTTTTATGGGCGTTTCAATATATCTTCTGATATCGTAAAGTGTGCCGGAGCCCTTGTTCAACCCATATTTTTGAGCCCTGGCCTCCCTTTTTTTGATCAGTTTTTTTATTTTTGCCCTGGACAGATCCTTAACAGCCTTTGTCAGAAAGACCCGAACATTTTCCGCAAATTCATTGGGATTGGCCACCTCCTTGGGCGAAGGGACAATCCGGTCAATAACATCCAGGTCTTTGAGATCCTTTGCTGTAGGCTTTAGAATCGTTAGGGCATCTCTTATACGTGTGGCATCCCTGAATACAATGGCTGCCATGCTCTCAGGCGGCGCCGTGGCATAAAGGGCGTCGTCCATCTGCCCCCTGATGTCGGTCACCTGAATGGCCAGTGCCCCGCCGCTCCCGCCTTCTCCAAGGACCAGCGAAACAGTCCTTATCGGGATGGTCAGAAACTCCTTTATCATGTGAGCTATAAAAAAGGCCTGGAAACGCTGGGCCGATTCCATTGATATATCTGCGCCATAGGTATCCACTATACAAAATATAATCGTATTTTCCGTATCCAGAGTTCTTGCCTTCTTGAGTAGAGTAAGGATGAGTGAATGATCTTCTGCTGTCAGCATCCCGTAATTCAGTTTTTTCAGGTCCTCGCTGCTCCTTAGATTTTCAGGCTTTGGCTTCTGCTGGGCGATTACTATCATCTGGTTATCCATAAAAGAGCAGGTCCCTGCAATGAGTGAGCTCCCAGGGTTTTCAAGCTGCTCAAAACTGGGAAATAACCGGGAAATGATATCAGATGCCCTGGGTCTGAACGGGTGTCTGGTTCGTTTTGTAAAGAGTTCTACAAGGTCCGTCTTTGCCATGGTTATAAGCCCTCAAGATATTAAGGTGAATTCGCACGCACTGCCGGGATGAAAAAAGGAAGTTAACATGCCGCAGTAAAATTAATCAAGGTATTCCTTGAATGCTGTCGGCTGATCAGCCCTGCTGTCGTTTTCAGACAGTGGGCCGACCGCCTTTGCCAATCCATCCTTAACCCCTGATATTTTTTTAAATATCCTGCCGGGGGTCTCTAAGAGGCGCTTAAATATGTTTATTACTCCACCCCCTATTTTCATCACTGATGGGAGCATTTTTACCTCCGGATTAGACCAGTCGCCCCTTATCTGAACAGGATATATGACCACACCTTTTGGAGCATTTTCCTTCTCCGTCAGGATATAACCTATAATAGGGACCCAACTGATAACGGTGTCGAGGGTTTCAAGGGTTTGGGCCCAGAAGATCAAATCCTCCCACTTCCTTGTCAGATCCACATCCCCCTGAACTACCGCGTTTAGGATCGGCCCCTTTATTGAAAAATCATCCGTGTGTATCACGCCGTCCTTTATGTCTGCATGCGCCTCAATGGTCTCAAAAGACAGGCCTTTTTTGGTCAGATCAGGGAGCCTTGTCTTAAAGATGTTCATAATGTTCAAGACATCGAGGATCTTAAATACTGTCTTGAATGAGCTGGTTATGCATCCATTTTCCATCCCCAGACTTGCATTACCCTTAAGTCCCGCTATCAGCCCTTTGGTGTCGGCTCCTTTAGAGCTCAGGCTTGACTCCATGTTCAAGGTCCCTTCCAGTGCCTTGCCATCCGTACCTAGACTCTTTAAAAGATCACCGGCAGGCTGAGCTGTCATCTTGATGTTTGATATAATATTGATCCTCTCAGGCCCCTGTCTTTTTTTCACATATCCTTTGACCGAAAGGGCACCATGCTCCAGCTGTGCCTCTGCACTGTCCACATAAAGATCTCCTGACCTCAACACACACTTGGCATGCAACGGGCCAAGGTCAAATTTCTTACACTTCCCCCTCTTTGCATTCAAACTGAATTGGAACTCAGACCTGCCAAGGAGGGTTTTTTCCGAGGCTTCCTGATCTTCAACTGTTGGAGTTTCGGTCTCTTGAGTGTCCTCTGACAATAATGTCTCGTCCGATGTCTTCTGACCAGAATCAGAACCTTTCTGAATAAAGTCTCCAAAATTCAGGGACTCGGCATCTGCCGTAAGATCCCCTTTTATGAAATCCCAACCCTTCAGCCGCCCTTTTATATCAATGGGACTTTGTCCCACCTGCATATGAAGGGAACGGATGAGCATCTCCTGCCCTGACAGTTCCAGTTTGAAATTACAATCAGTCACCGGCGAGGCAAGTCCCTTAAGATCAAACGATATGTCCCGGCCAGACGCATTACCGTTTATCGTAGTCTTTCCCGGCTCTTTAAAGAATGTTCTAAGGTCGGCATTACACGTCAATAATCCCTTGGGTTTTACTACCCCTCTTTCAGTCCTCACCCCCAGACCTGTCAGGGAAAGTCCTTCTGTTGAGACACTTAGCCATAAATCATTCTTATTAGTCAGGTCAAAGGAACCGTTCAATCTAACACCGGCACCATCAAGATCAAGCAACAGATTTTTCAGCCGGACCTCCTTTCCAGGGTACAGATCCAGTTCAAAGACAGCCCTGTCGTTCTCCCCCGGGGGGTCTAAAAACATGGTGCCATTGTCCATCACTATATCTTTAATTCGGGCCTCACCCTTAAAGGCCCAGTGATCATTGATCCTTTCTATCTCTACCTCGCATGGCACGGTGTCCCTGCTGCTTAATGTAGATTTCCCTGTCTTAAAGAAAAGACCCAGCAGTTCATCTGCCTGGGCGCGGGATGCAATCTTGAACTTGCAGTCCTTCCACCTGTCAGAGGTTTCACCAGAGGCCTGGAATTCAGACTTTCCCCACTTGCCTCTACCCTGAAACCAGCCCATCTCCTGATTGGAAATCCTCATATCGGCCTCGTCCAGCAAAAGAGGAAGAACAATATTATTGTGCTCAATTAAACATTCTTTGAATGAGAACTGGCCCTTTATTATCCTTGGCCTTACAAAACCAGGCCCAAGGGCAACTTCAACCTGTCCCTCCATTTTTCCAGACAATGCCTTAAAATCCTTAAGCGTTTCTCCTGCTGCCTTGGGCAGGAATGAAAGTTCTGTCTGTTTTTTAAGATCATCCAGTTCAAATATCCCGCTACATGTAATGTTGTAAGAGTGATCCCCGCACAGGGGATTGATCTTAAGCGATGCGCCCTTGACTATTGAGGTCCCAAAAACTGCATTTGATATGGTTAGAAGAAGGCCCTGTTTTTCTATGACAACATCTCCCGACACCTTTTCAAACGGCAGGCCTTTTCCGTCCTTGTTAACAACCATATCCTTCCACTCCACCTTCATGGACAACAGATCTCCGTTCTCAGGAAGACAAAAATGCCTGAATTGTTCCAATGCGCCGTTTAGGGAAAGATCTTTCAGCCTAGCCTCACCGCCGGAACAGATCGGGAAGATATCATATTCAACCAGACTGGGAACAACGGAAGTGGGAAAAACCCTCTTGAAGGTCTCAAGGGGCATAAAAGGGCTTTTAACATTAATGGAGATATGGGGATTTTTTATATCTTTAAAATCAACCCTCGAATGGGCAATGGCTGAAAATTCCGGGCCCTTAAGCTCAGCCGACGATATTTCAAGCACCTGTTCAAAGTATGATGCATCGAAAGCCAGTTCAAATGAACTCAGATCGTATTGCTTTGTCCTTCCATGCTCTATTACTGAAAAATGGGCATTCTCCCCTAAAATCTTACCCTGAGCAGATACCGGCCCCCCCAGCCTGGCATTTAGCATTACATCCACCTTTGCCGATCCATTTGAAAACGGCAGAAACGCGGGGCAGGGGAGCAGATTTAAGGGAATCCTGCCTGTGCTCAGTTCCGCCTTGGCAGATATTTTTTCCAGTCCTTCAGTGATTACGCCGGCAAGGGAAAACATGACGGTCTCGGTATTATAGCTAAACCCGCCATTGACCTTCAGTCTCAGCCTGGTAAGGTCTGTCGTATCAGAGTACAGATCGAAATCAAGGCCTTTAAACCCATATGGAAGGCCTTTCACCACCAGGCATGCATCTTTAATAGAGGCCGATTTGAGGCCGGATAGACCTGCCTCTATCATTTGTCTCAAAACTGTCCCGCCCCCCTCTTTGGTGTAACCGAAGGCCTTTAGTGTGGGCAGTTCAATCCTTGGTTTAATAATATCTATCCTTAAAGGAACTACACGGCCCTTAAAGAGTTCTATTAAGTTTAAGACTATATTGACCCTTGACGACTCTATGCGCTCATCTCTCAATCGTGATTTGGCCACGATGTCGCTGGCGCTGAAGCCAAGGCCACCCTTAAAATACAGGCTTAGACCAGTCCCCTTAATGTCATAAGAGATGGTTTGGCCCAATTGTCCGAAAAGGTATGCCTGTACAGAAGGATTTCTTATCATCATGCCTGAGAAAACCACCAGGCACATGCATAAGAGGACAAGGACCAGGATTGTAGTCCAGACAGCCCTTAGTTTTATTAAGGACATCTCTTAAAATAATCTCGAAGTATCTTATGGTGATCAAATGCCAGGTCTTTTGGAATGGAATCCTGATAAAAGATGCCCACATCCTTGGCATCGTCAGATGCCCTGGGTCTTCCTGTGGCCCTGGCCACAAATACAGCGGAAATATTGTGTTGTCTCGGGTCCCTTGCAGGGTCGGAATATGCCCCAAGCAGGTACTGGATAACTATCTTTAGGGACGTCTCTTCTTCGGCCTCCCTGACTGCCGCATGCTCAAGACTTTCACCGTAATCCACAAAGCCGCCTGGCAGAGCCCACCCAAAAGGGGGATTTTTCCTGTCTATGAGCACAATCCCGCCTGTCTCCATTTCAATAATGATATCAACCGTTGGAAAAGGATTTCTGTATTTTTCAACAACCTTGCCGCAGTGGGGGCATATCAGACTGTCTTTCATTTCGTGTCCCTGATTTAAATAGATGCCATAGGACCTTTAAAGATAGTTTTTCCGTAAAGGCCCTGCGTTGTGCTGGCAGAAATTTATCAGGTTGTGAAGCTTACAGCATTATCAGGGTTAAATAAACATTTTTGTCTCCTCGGGGCGGAAATATATTGAGAATTTGCTTTTTTTTCCATATTATTACAATAATCTTTTGCCGAGAATACTATAAAGACAGGCTCACCTGATCAATACAATATAACATTCCATGTTCAGTGAGGAGTGCGTGCTAATCATCACGGGCCCGGCACAAATGCATATTGAAGACACTCGGGATGTGGTCCTTATTTCAACATCACTTGGCGCTGGAATCGGGCTTGCCGCGTACGACTCAGAGACTAACATCGGGGGAATCCTGCATTTTTTGCTCCCATCTTCGGCCAACAATAAATTAAGGGCAAAACAAAACCCCCTCCTGTTTGCAGACTCAGGCATTCAAACCTTTTTAGAACAGTTGGAGCAACATGGTGTCAAGACCCACAGCCTAAAGCTTGTTGCCGCAGGCGCCAGTCATAATATAAACCAGGAAACCCCTTACGATATTGCCCATAGAAATTGCCTGGCGGTAAAAGCAATACTGGCGGGTTATAGATTGACACCCACACATGAAGATTTCGGAGGGAGTTTTTATCGCGTGCTGAGGATACAGGACAGCCACATCTACGTGGAAATACCCGGACATGGAGAGAAAAGGATATGAAGTCTATCCATGAAATAATAATCGAGGTTGACAGACTGGCTCCTATGCCTCAGGTAATGAATCAGATTATGGCCATTGCTGAAGACCCTAACAGCACCATGACGGATATTGCTGAGGTAATTATTTATGATCCTGTTATTACCGGCAGTCTTATAAAGGCATGCAACTCTGCCTATTATGCCCTGCCAAGAAAGGTAAATTCGGTAAAAGAGGCCATAATGCTCCTGGGATTGGATCAGGTTATTGAATTTGTGCTGATCAAGACCATCAGTGCATATCTGAAAAAGGGAACTCTCGGCTATGGCCTTAACGAAGGCGAACTATGGCGTTATTCTGTTTCAACCGCCTTGATGGCCAGAGATCTGGCTGCGCGAAAAGACGCCTCAAACAAACAGTTTATCTTCACTGCCTCACTTCTCAAAGACATTGGAAAAATCGTCCTGGACAGATTTGTCTCAGGGGCGATTGAAGAAATAGAAGAGCTTGTCTTGAGCAATAGTTACAGCTTCAAGGAAGCGGAGGAAGAGGTTATAGGCCTTGATCACGCAGAACTTGGGGGAATAATCGCTGAAAAATGGGACTTCAGTCCGGAGCTGACTTACGTGATAAGAAATCATCATATGACTGATCTTTCGGCCATGGAAGACTACGCCACATCCGTTGTATATCTGGCGGAAATAGTCGCCATGATGACAGGGATTGGCAGCGGAATCGACGGGCTTGCCTATAGATTTTATGAAAATGTCCTTGAAGGGTTGAAGATCACGGAGGATGATCTTCAGGAAACCATATCCCTGGCTTCGGAACACTATTATAATGTTCTTGATTTGCTCTCCATAACCTGAAGATCCAAAGGATCAAGGACTCAAGGGTCAAGTAATCAGAAACAGACTTTTTCAACTGAGGCCTCAAGGATATGCACATTACACATCTTGATCAGCGCTTCGGCAGCATTGCAGTTAGAAAGGGATATATTACCGCTGAGCAACTTGTTGAGGCAATTACGCTTCAGGTAAAAGAAAACGTGGAAGGCAATAAACACAGGCTTATCGGTGCAATTCTCCATGAAAAGGGATTCATGACAGCAGATCAGATAAATGATGTATTAAAAACCATAATAGAAATGTAAGGCCCGTGGTTCCGTAGCCATTCCCGGCGCCGGCGATTGTTGAGATGGGAAGATACAAAAATTTTTCAGAACTCAGGACGCATGAAGAAGAAGGAATGGATTATGAAATCTACGTCAGAAAGGGACTATCTGGAATTGCAGTCATGGCCCCTCACGGAGGGGGTATAGAGCCCGGCACCACGGATATCGCAGACAGTGTCGCGGGAAACGAACATACTTTCTATTGTTTTAAAGGGATAAAACCATCGGGCAATTCAAGCCTCCACATCACAAGCTCGGCATTTGATGAACCTAAGGGAATAATTGTGGCGGAAGAGGCCGACTTTGTCATCACAATACACGGATGTAGCGGTAAAAATGATAGTATTTACATCGGCGGCAATGATCAAAATTCTATAAAGAGACTTTCTCATGAGCTTGCCCTGGCCGGATTTGCTGTTATGGACAAACCAAGGCCGGGCCTGGAGGGAACCAAAAAAACAAACCTCTGTAATCGAGGCAGGACTGGACGCGGGGTGCAGATTGAGATATCCTCGGGACTTAGATCAAAGATGCTTAAACAAATAGATAATGACATATTAAACCATAATAAATCATTTATAGTATTCATTGATATTTTAAAACATTTTCTAAAAAATACTCTTTAAATTAGGATTGAAATGATTAAATTCAAAAAACAGATAATTACTATTGGAATTATTTTTTCCCTTTGTTTGTCTGCGATTGCGTCGTCAAAGGAAATCCAACGCAGCTGCCTTTGGAGGGTAACATCAGGGACGAATTCCGTATTTCTCCTGGGTTCTATCCACGTGCTCAAGGACAACAGCACAGCACTTAATCCGTCAATCGAAAAGGCGTTTAATGACAGCCGGGTGCTGGTGTTTGAGCTAGACCCAAAGGATATGAGCGATGCCAAGGCACAACAGATGCTGCTTGCCAAGGGTTTGCTGCCCGAGGGCCAGTCGCTGGATAAGGTAATCAGCAAAGAGACATATAACTTGGCCAAGTCAAGGGCAAGCCAGTTGGGTCTTGATATCGCCACATTCAACAGGTTCAAACCGTGGCTTTTTGTTATGAGACTTGCTATGGCCAAGATGCAGAGACTTGGATTCAGCAATCAAAAGGGAATAGACACCTATTTCTACTCCAAGGCCGCCCAATCCGGCAAAATGGTGATTGGGCTTGAAACCTTTGCGCAGCAGATGGACATGCTTGACATCATGTCAACAATGAATCAGGACGACCTTGTCCGCCAGGCCATCAAAGATCTGGATGTTATGGAAGAGGAGCTTGGCTCGATTATTGAGGCATGGACAAACGGAGATATAAAAGCGCTTGAACAAGTGATCTTTAAGAGCTTTAAGGATTTCCCCCTGATTTATAAGGCACTGATCATTAATCGCAATATAGCATGGGCGGCTAAGATCACCAAACTTCTAGAAAAAGATGACAACCATATGGTTATTGTCGGGGCTGCACATCTGGCAGGAAAGGACGGTGTGGTGGAATTGCTAAAAAAGAAGGGTTTTGATGTTGAGCAGTTGTGAGGAAGAAGGTACGGGCTTACCGTGTACGGTGGATGAATGGGGACTAAATATAAATCAGCTCTGCATTGTTATATTCCCTTTGTGCCTTCTCAACCATGCTCGCCTCTTCATCCCTTCTATTCAGCAGACCGTCAAGACCTTTGCCCTCCCATAGTCTCTTCATCGCCCTGATCTGAGATGCTATCCCAATCAGGTCCCTGTTTACAATAAGCCCTGCTATGGCCTTCATTTCGATACGTCTTGGTCCTGACATTGATGAACCCCTGTTGTAAACAAGAGACAGGATGCCTGCCTGCGCGTCAGCCGGCAGCGACTCTACTCCAGGATATGCGCTTGCAGTCTTTGCAGCATGACGCGGAATGACTGAGACATAAAAGACCGTCATGGCGGCGACCAGGGGGATGGAAATCCCGGAAAGCCTGGAGGACTCTCTTTGGGCGGCCTCGCCCTTTAGTCCAGCGGCCTCTGTCAATAGCTCGACAGCAGCATCAGGAATTTTTCCAGACCAATCCCTTTTTATCTGGGTCGGGGTATTATAGCCCAGATCATAGCCGATTCCTATTGTAACGCCGCTTGAGCCTCCTGGAAATACAGGTGCAGATAAAAAGCGTTTGTAATAGCCTTCCGAGGAGATCTCAAACCTGACGAGCTGATCGAGCCCTTTTTTTGACACAATCAGTGAATAAACGGAATGGACCTGCTGATCGGGTTTTGGCGGCAGAATGTCTTCAATTGCGGTCAGAGTGACAGGCCCCAGCAAGCCATCCGGCTCAATGCCCAGACGCTCCTGTATCCTTTTTAGTCTTTGTGTCGTTGATAGCTCAGCCATAATTTTATTCTGTTCGGTAAGAAAACTATGGTTCATTCCTTATATATTAATAGCATCGCATTACTGGTTTTGTAAACAGCTTAAAGGCCCTTACCTGCCCATGCTACCTGAACATTTTAAAAACTTACAAATCCTTCACTAAACCATGTGTAATTTCATTGACTATTTGTTTCAGACAGCTTATATTACTGAACCATATTTTTGGATTCTTCTTTTTCGGTTTTTTTATTCAATCAATGATCAACGGACTTTCCTTTGATACTGAAATGCGAAGCCTGCTATTGCAGGGCTCGCGCAAGAGTCTCTTTCCAAGAGCGGCTGTTTTTTCAAAGAAACATGTTCATCAAAATCAGACGCCAAGTTTAGGGCCTCGGCCCTTAGGTGAGGAAGGGGAAGACGCTTAAAGGCGCCTTCGGTCTCGTAAAACCATATTAACTTAAAGGAGAAGGAATCATGAACAAAGGGGATTTGATCAATGAAGTGGCAAAGGTCGTTGGCACGAAAAAGGCTGCCCGTCAGGCGGTTGATTGCGTTCTTTCATCTGTTGCCAAGGCCTTGAAAAAGAAGGATTCTGTAACACTGATAGGTTTTGGAACATTTAAGGTGCTAAGTAGAAAGGCCAGAAAGGGGAGGAACCCGAACACAGGCGAACCGATTAAGATAAAGGCCAAGAAAATCCCCAGGTTTATACCGGGTAAATCCCTTAAGGATGCGGTGCAATAACAGCATGACAACCTAGATCTTAAGGCATTGGGTCGAGAGATCTCTTTTTAGCGGCCGTTTACGGATTGCGACTCACAACCTGCAACTCGCAATACGTGAACGGCCGCTTTTCTAAACCCCATAGAGGCTTGGGCGAATCGCCGCTTTCCTCTTATTTGAATGCATCAATATCTGCACATGAAAATTAATGAACAAAGACAATTTGCACGATTAAAAACCGTCAATTTAATATCGTATATATGTATAGATGGAAATTCCAATCCGCTGTATCAGGGAATGGGAAAGACCCTGGACATCAGTAAAGGCGGGCTTCTTATGGAAACAGGCGGCCCTGTCAACTCGAAATTCATTATTATTACATCTACGAACACAAAAGAAGAATTGATCCAGATCAAAGGTGCGGTTGCTTATTGCAGGCAAAAGGGACCAGGGGTATTTCATACCGGCATCCATTTCATTGAGACAACCGAGAAGATAAATGAGGTTGTTCAGGAGATGATAAGGGTATTCGTCAACACCAAAAAAGTTGATGTCGAATAAAAACCTTAAAATGTCCCTGAATATTTATCCGAAACGACATGAGTGCATTAAGCAAGCTATTAAATAAAGACATAAAAGTACCATCTCCGCCAAGTATCGCCATGAATCTGCTGAAGGCGGTTAAAAATGACGCTTCCACCTACAAAGAGATTGCCGGGATTATATCATCCGATCCTGCCCTGACTGCAAAGACACTGAAAATAGCCAATTCGCCTTTTTACGGCCTGTCAAGAAAGATCGACAGTATTGAAAGGGCCATCTCAGTTTTAGGCGTTACCGCATTAAAAAATATCGCCCTTTCCTTTACCATTTCCCAGGGTTTTAGCGGTAGGAGTTCCGCCCGATTTGACTTTAATTATTTCTGGAAGCGAGCGATTACAGCGGCAATCGGCGCAGAACTCACAGCAGCTATGATCGGCAAGAGGAGTGACGACACCTTCGTTACAGGCCTTCTTCAGGATATCGGCATCCTGATCCTATACTATTGTCTGGCGCATGAGTATGCCGCTGTGATTGCAGAGAAAAAAACCACGGGACTCCCTATCTCACAATTAGAAAAGGAGATGTTTGGCTTTGACCATCAGGAACTTGGCTCGGAAATCCTGAAGGAATGGGGGTTACCGGAAACAATCTCCATCCCGATATATTATCATCACCATGAAAAGAATATACCCGAGCAGTGGGAGAGTCAGTCCCAGGTTCTCTTTTTATCAAACAAGATCTCATCCCTCTACCATGGCGCTTATTCTTCAAAAAACATTCGAACCATAAGACCCATTCTCCAGACCAGGTACGGGGTTTCACAAGAGGATTGCGACAACCTGATAGATGCGGTCGCCAATAAGGCAGCAGGAGTGATATCCCTGTTTGAGGTTGAGGCAGGGGAATTGAAACCCTTCTCAGAGATTCTACAGGAAGCCAATGAAGAGCTTGGAAAACTTAATCTGTCTTATGAACAACTGCTTATCGAGTATAAGGAGGCTAAGCAGAGGGCGGAGCATCTGGCAAATGACTTAAAAGAGGCCAACGACAAACTGAGAGAGCTGTCAATAAAAGATGGCCTTACAGGGCTTTATAACCATCGCCATTTTCAGGACCTTTTCGACACGGAACTGCACCGGTCCAAAAGGTACAAGACACCACTGACATTGATGATGATTGACCTGGACCATTTTAAGGGCATAAATGATGCCTTCGGCCATCCTGTAGGCGATAAGGTATTGCAAAGTATTGCAAAGGAGATGATGGAATGCGTTAGGGCTACCGATATTGTCGCCCGGTACGGGGGTGAGGAGTTTGCTATTATAATGCCCGGAACAGGCTCCAAGAACGCCGCAATCACAGGGGAACGGCTAAGAAAAGCCATTGAGAAAATGGAAATAGCGGCCGGTGGTTTGATAATAAAGACAACGGTAAGCATTGGGGTGGCCACTTATACGCCGGAAGAAAAAGAATGCGTGAAATCCCTGATACTTAATGCAGCGGATAAGGCACTATACAGCTCCAAGAAAGCGGGAAGGAATAAATTGAGCATAGCAAGCATATAGGATCTTTTGTGCTTGCAAAGCCTAGGACTTTTTGTTATTTAGGGCATGCAAATTAAGTTCCGTTTTTTCAATTTCAGGTCCCATCGTCTAGCGGTTTAGGATACTGGCCTCTCACGCCGGAGACACGGGTTCGATTCCCGTTGGGACTACCAAACCTCAAGGAAAACCCTTTTAAAAAAACAAAAAATGAAGCTAAGTAAGTTATTGTCAAAAATCATTGTCTTAATGCCTCTGGTTTTACTGGGGGGGTGTGCCACATCAACAGATTACAAAAGTAGCGCAGTGCAGTTTCTGTTTTCAGAAAGAGATGATACCGCTAAGTCCGCCCAGATACCGATCTTAACTCTGCCCATGAACGTGGGAATTGCCTTTGTGCCTGAAACAGGTCACTACCGGACCGGCGATAGCAGAAGGCTTCTACCCACACTTTCAAGCCTCACGGAAAGCGATAGAACGGCATTGATGGATGAGATCGGTGCGCAGCTTAAAAAATATGAATTCGTAAAATCAGTTATTCAAATTCCGTCCGAGTATATGGCCGTTAACGGAGGCTTTGATAATCTGGAGAGGATAAAGACCACTTTTAATGTTGATGTGATCACATTGGTCTCATTCAGTCAATCGCAATTTGTAGATAAAGATATTTCTGCAATAGCATATCTGACAATAATAGGCGCATTAATAGTCCCGGGAGAGATCAACGACACCCGCACAGTGCTTGATGCTGTCTGTTACCACATCACAGGCCAAAGGATGATCCTTGGCGCATCAGGCGACAGTAACATTAGAAGCAGGGCGACCCCCATTAACATCCTGGACCAGATAAGGAAGGACAGCCTGGAGGGGTTCAAACAGGCGAACAAGAATCTTGCACTAAATCTCAATCAGCAACTTGAGTTGCTTGGCGCTGCAATATGTAACTCGACAGGCGATTTCCAGATTATGTGTGAGCCCGGCTATTCCGGTGTGGGGAGCCTTAAGAAGGGCGCCGTCTGTTCTGTTGAGCCTCTTCGGGCAGACAAGGTCCTTGTAAAAAAATCTGAAAGGAAACTTTACCTTAAGAAGGGGCAAAGAACCCTCAAAGAATACAATATTTCACTTGGCAAAAATCCTGTTGGAGACAAAGAGCGAGAGGGAGATTGCCGCACACCGGAAGGCATATATATTCTTGACTGGCGAAACAGGAACAGCCATTTTTACAAGGCCATACATATTTCCTATCCTAACAGGGAAGATATAAGCTCAGCAAGATCAAGAGGTGTGAGCCCCGGCGGCATGGTCATGATACACGGCGTGCCCAACTATTTCAGTTGGACAAAGTGGTATTTCCGCAGCAGGGACTGGACCAATGGCTGCATCGCCGTATCAAACACCGAAATGGATGAGATCTGGGCATATGTGCCAGACGGTACCATTATAGAAATTCAACCGTAAAGCTGACTATACTGCGCAAATAATTATAACGGTCAATAACCACCCCTTGTTTAACGGTTAACATAACTGCGGAAAAATGACCATTTACCAATCCATGACAACCGCATGGCGTTCAAATCAGGCCCTAATCCTTCCATCTACTGCTATTAATCCTTTTTCAAATACCTTAACAGGATTGAGATCCAATTCGGCTATTTGAGGAAAATCCTTAAGCAGGAGGGACAGGCTTACAATGGCGTCAGCAAGAGAAGGGATATCGAAGGGCCTTTTTCCACGGATGCCTTTAAGTAATTGACAACCCTTTATCTCCTCGATCATCTCATACGCCTCTTCACGGCATATGGGGGCAAGCCTGAAAGATGCATCTTTTAAGGCCTCTGCAAAGATCCCACCGAGCCCAAACATCACCACCGGCCCAAAATTACAGTCGCGCTTTCCCCCAAGAATCAATTCCATGCCTCCTGCAATCATTTTCTGGACGATTAAACCGCTTACTTTTGATGCACCAAGACGGTTTTCAACTGCATCCATTATTTCAAAGTATGCCTGCTTAAGCTCCTTTTCATCTCTGATATCAGTCTTAACACAGCCCATATCCGACTTGTGAATTATATCAGGCGAACTGATTTTCATTACAACAGGATAACCTATTTTGGCGGCCTTCAACATCGCATCTTCTAGATCATAGGCAATGAATGGCAGTTCGCACTGGATACCGTATGCCATTGCAAGCCGCATGGCAAAGAGGTCATTCGGATACCCAGGGTCAAACTCTGCCATTATTTTCTCTGCCGCTTTCTTATCATTCTTTGTATCACGAAAAGGAGAACGGATCCTGTTCACGTATCTGCGAAATTTCCACTGTGTGGACAACGCCCCCACAGCGTCTTCCACGGTGTCAAAGATCGGAAAGCCCTTTTGCCTTTTTAACTGTGCAATAAAAAACGGATTTGAAACTATGTGCATGGCAACAGGCTTTGATAGTTTATTTGAAATGCCTTCCACTTGAGTTACGACCTCCGGGCATGTAAAAGGCTTGTACATGGGAGGACCGGTGTCAAAAATAGAAAGGATCGCCCCATCCAGCTCATCAAAGGACAAAACCAGATCCAGGATACTCAGTATATCAGAGTTCTTATAAATTCCGCCGAGATCTAAAGGATTGGCGATCTTATGCAGCCTCCAATTGCCTATTGTGCTGATTCTTTTTAGCCGCATCGCACATTTGTGTGGGTGCCCCCAATATGTTGTGGTCGGATTATTGTTTTTCTGACCGGAATGAGTTAGCGTAGTTTCAAGGCGATGA
>LT984855.1:240298-245235 GCA_900258555.1 uncultured Desulfobacterium sp.
TGATCTCTATCCGAGAAGAAAACCAGCGGCATTCCAGGTCATCAATGCATGACCACAACATATTGGGGTCACCCACACAAATGTGCGATGCCCCTCTTTTTATCAATGGCTCTGAAAAACCAGCCAGGTGTAGATCTTTCCCTTGAGCAGTATCTTCTGCGATTATACCCATGCCGCCGGAGCCCGACAGCACTGCCAGGTTTTTTCCCCTAAGCAGGGGAAGGGAAAGGGCCTTACAAATTTCAACCATGTCCCTGTAACAGTCGGCCCTCAGAATACCGGCCTGCGCTGTTGCAGAGCTCACGATCTTATCATCTGAGACAAGGGCCGCGGTATGAGACATGGCTATCTGAGAGGTTCTGTCGCCGGTATTTGATTTGAATAAAACGATGGGTTTTACCGAGTTCCTTGCAAGTTCAAATAATCTCCTTCCATTTGAGAAACTTTCAAGGTGGAGGACAATAATCTTTGTTCCAGGATCATCAATCAGATATTCCAAAAGATCCAACTCATCAACATCCAGTTTATTGCCGATGCTGGCGACCTTGTTTATACCCTCTATTTCATGGGAGAGATCAAAAGTACTCGTGGAGGCCAGAGACCCGCTCTGGGTGACGACGGACACCCCGCCTTTTTTGACCAATTGACGTGGTGCAGGCCAAAAAGGCACGCACACATTGCTTTCCGTGCAAATCACACCCTGGCAGTTCGGACCAATAAATCGTATGGAATATTTTTCAGCAATTTCTTTTATTTTTTTCGTCAGGATATCTCCCTCTCCGCCCAATTCATTAAAACCGGCGGTAATAAGGACCACCCTGTCAATACCCGCCTTGCCTGCATCATCAAGCAAACCGGGGACAGCATTTGCTGGGACCATAATCACCAGAAGTTCTACAGTCCCCGGAATCTCTTTAATAGAGCGATAGATGGGAAGCCCGAAAACATCACCCCCGGCCCTGCCTACAGGATAGATCCTGCCGGTAAATCCGATCTCCAGAAGATTTGAGATGATATTGTTCGTGACCTTCTCCTCATCGGCAGAAGCCCCGACCACTGCAACACTTTTTGGGTAAAAAAATTTTCTCATTTTTGTACTCGGTAGAATTGATTTTGTTCAATATCCTGACGTTTAGTAACAGTTATGGGCTTAAATATCAAGAATTCAAGAGGCGAGCATATTAAAGGTCTGATAACATGTCAGGTGTTTGAAAAAAGGCCCTTCGGCAGAGGCTACCTGTTGATTTATGATCAGAAAATAAGGGAGGCGGAAGAAATTTTAATGTTATTGGCAGAAGGGAAAAAAGGTTACAGATACTTTTGTGCCCGATCTATACCCTTGGGCAGCACAACCGTGAAGGTGGATCCTCTGTTGACTTTACTTTCCACTATGACCCTCCCTCCGTGAGCCTCGATGATCGTCTTCACAGCGGCCAGGCCAAGGCCAAAACCTTCCGCCTTGGTGCGGATATTTCCCCGATGAAAGGCATCAAAGATGTAAGGGAGGTCATCATTGGAAATGCCTGTCCCCTCATCAGTGACCTTTACGATAACATCATCTCCGGTATCAACAGCGGTGACTATAATTTTTCCCCCATACTTAGAGAATTTGATCGCATTATCAAACAGATTCGTAAAAACCCTTCTCAACTGCCTGGTATCACACATTATGGGCGGCAAAGAATGCTCATTCTCGAGTTCTAATTTGAGGCCTATTTCTGCCAGTTTGCTTTGGTATAGTTCACAGATTTCCATTAATTCCTTGTCCAACGAGGCAGCGTTGAAATTAAGCTTCAACCTTCCTGTCTGCAGCCGGACGAAATCCAGAAAATCCGAGATAAGCATATCCAGCTTAGCTGATTCGTCCCTGATAATTTCAAGATAGCGTTTCTCTTTTTCAGGATCGAATTTATTCGACTTATTCAGCAGTCTGAGCACAAATCCTCCTATGATGCTGAGAGAAGATTTCATGTCATGGGCGAGAGTGGTAATCAGATTGTTCCTCTCCCGTTCCAGGGCCTTTAATGCGGAAATATCCTCAAATGATTCAATCCCTCCTATAAGATCGCCTTTTTCATCAAATAGCGCCGCCACATTCATCCTTACGGAAATGGTCTCTCCGCTCTTTGTCTTCACCGTGGATTCCACCAGGGAGATGGGCTCATGTCCTCCCAAAGCAGTTCTTAAAGGGCATTGCGAATCACATATGCCTCCCTGAAGAATCTCTCTGCAGTAACGGCCGTTGGCCTCTTCAGCCCTATAACCCGTTACTCTCTCAGCCCATGGATTGAAACCCGTAATCTTGAGATTCTTATCAACCGTAATAACGGCAGACGGCACACTTTCAACAATCAGTTTATAGAAGGCAAAAGGTTCATTGACGCGATGTTGATCTGGTATTTTGGTGACCGTTTTATTTCCCTTAATCGCGGTCATAGCCTCATCCCCGGTTTTATCTCTTTAAAAACCGCCTTTGCGTTCGCAAATCTCTTTTTCAATAGCTTGGCTCAGTTCGGTCTCGGACGTGATATGAACCTTGACCCCGGCGTTTGCCATAACATATCCTGGACCCTTTCGCGATAGATCTTCCCTCATTATTACACAATCAACGTTTTTTTTCACCAGCCACTCCGCAACCCTTATGCCTTTGGCCACATCCACATCACGGTGAGGATTTTCAAGCACTTCCTTACTATCCACTTCGCAGCCGTCAAGACGCATTGTCACAAAGGCAAAACAAGGCGAATCTCCGAAATGATTACTGACAGTCCCTTCCTGATCAGCCAAAGGAACCGCAATACGGCAATGGGATTGATTCTGTGGTTCGTAATGAATAATAATCCTTTCCACATGGGGAATGATCTTTTTAATCTCAAGCTCCAGTATTTCGCTGATTTGGTGCGCCTTCTGCAGATCACCAGTTCGCATTATCACGTTTGCCTGAAGAAATCTGAAACGGCCGGCATTTCTACCTGTAAGAGATATGACTTTGATCACCATGGGGTTATTTTCTAAAATCTCTTTTGCCCGTTCAAGGGTTTCAAAATCAACCGAAGCATCCAACAATACCCTCATCCCATCTGAAAGCAGTTTCCATCCAGCGCGTCCGATAAAAATGATAACAATGCAGGCAGCGATCTGATCAATAGAAATATTATGGTATTTCAAATAAAACCCAAAATATCCCGGCATAACTGAGGCAAGAACCACTATGGAGGAAAGGACATCCACCTGCCGATGTCGGCCTTCGGCAATGAGGGTCGGAGATCCGGTCTTTAGACCCACTGCGAGTGCATAGCGGCCGAAAACATATGTCGCCGCCACTCCTGCTAAGAGCAAGGCAACAACACCGCCGGAGATCATCGGCGCCGTCTCCGAACCGGTCAGGACCTCCCGTGCGATTTCGTACCCGGCAAAGAAGATTGACAGAGCTACAAAGACCGATATCAAATTTTCGATCTTATAAAGTCCAAGAGGAAATGAATGGGTCTTGCGTGTGGAGAGCTTGAGCCCCCCAAAAAGGATCAAAGACGCAGCGGCGTCTGTGGCGGAATCAATTGCACCGGCGGTAACGGCAAGGCTGCTGGAATAGGATGCAAGAGCGGCTTTTACAGCGGCAAGGCACAGGTTCAATAAAAATGCTGAAAGAGCGATCTTTTCAATATGAGCGGTTTCCTGATCCTTTACTGTTTCATGTGCAGCCCCTGTGTCTTGTTGATTGTGATTCATATACATTTACTTGTAGCATATTTTCAGGGCTTAATTAGTGTTAGTTTTCTTATTCCTCTGATCTGTCTGAAGTTTGCTCCCTGGCTGACACACCAAAGGGCCATGTTGTGGTCAACAACCCTTGTGCCTGATACGGCATTAATTCCGTAGCTGAAAAGAACAGGGGAAAGCGGGGCTGTATCTCCCAGCAGCACAATATAAGCCTTTGGGTGAGATAACCCCAGTAATTTTTCAAGTGTGTGATTGGTAAGGGAAGTCCCTGTAATCGCCACCACATCTGATTGGGGTATAAAACGTTCATAATCGCTCTCCGGGTAGTCCCCTTCCATTGGGTTTTTTTCAATAACCCAGAGATTTTTTGCCCTTTGGCGAACTCTGGGAAGAAAGGGAAAATGACCTATTACAGAAATGTTTTTGCCCTCACCCTTTTCCAGGATGAGTTCGGCTGCATTAAGCTCTACACAACGGTCTTGATCCAGTTCAAGAAGCGAATTAATGGCGGCCATGCCTATAGCCGCTTCGAGAATGCTGTCGGAAAACACCATGCGGACCAAATCCTCCGACGTTTTTTCCAACAGGTGCCCTGGATCTCTTACCAGCGGACCTTCCTGCCTCAATGCATCTTTCGGCAGAGTTGAGGCCAGCCCGCAATAGCGTGTAAGAACGCCGGTGTGAAAAAAACCCTGGCGGATGTCTCTTACCGGGGCGTTAAAGTCTAGGGTCGAAATCAAGTCATAGAGTATTTTCATTGCTTCCCATATCTTTTATTTTCGGTCCACAGCATGTGAAACCTTTATCCTTAATATCGCTGTCTGCACACAATGCAGGCAGCGATATTACATCCTCCTTGTACTATCATTTCAAAATTACAGGACAGATCACCGGATTTTGGCGTTGGTCTTTTCATGATGTCTTTCAAAATGCCTGTAATGATTTGTGGCCTGTACAGCCAATTGTGAAATAACTTTTTGAATGTCCGAGCCGTTCCATAGCGGTCGGATATTTTCGTTTCTGAGTAACCGTTTGTCCAAGGAAAAAAACGGCTTTTTAGAGGGCCTGAATTTTACGTCCTCGTATCGTACCGGGAGTGATCCTCCGAAAGCGTTTTCAAAAAAACTAAACCACCCTCGACTATAAGTCGAGGGGTTTTATGAGGGGTCGATTTCAAATCGACTATCATCAGGAATCGGCTCCCCTTCTTGCTTTTG
>LT984855.1:246230-277354 GCA_900258555.1 uncultured Desulfobacterium sp.
ATGGGCACCCAGTTGATAACGTCGCATAGCGACATGTATTAACTTTTCTTCGCCTAAAGGCGAGGGATTTCAACCATCCCTGAAAGGGACATTAAGAAGTTATTTTGGGTAGCAAGGATGCAATTTTGGTTTAAGTCCTTGTCCAAATAATCATAAATTTCTCCATCAGTACGCCTGAGTCAGCGTTCCCACTCTTTTTAATTTCTTGTTCAAATACAATATGTTGAACTGTTAATTTCTAATGCATCTTAATTATAAATTATTTACTGCGCGTAGAGAATGAATTTGGCATTGACATTGCTGTATCTCTACAAATGTGAGGGTATTTTAATGGGGTTTTTCTAATTTCAACAACAGTGGGTTGCATCTCTCCGGAAGGAGATGCCTAAATGCATACTGACGGCAGATCGGTCTAAGAAAGGAAAATATCTATGAAAACAGCAGACGTAGCAGTTATCGGTGGTTCAGCAGCGGGCTTAATGGCGGCATTGACAGTTAAAAAACGTTATCCGGACAAAAAAATAGTTGTGATCCGTAATGTGAGCAAGACCCCGGTTCCATGCGGGATTCCATATATATATGGGATACTTAAAGACGTGGGAAAAAATATTATTCAGGATCAGGGTTTCCTTGATAAGGGAATTGATATCATTACGCTTGAAGTGGCATCAGTTGACCGAAGCCGGAAGATAATCAAGTTTGTGGATAATTCGACCCTCGGTTACGACAAACTGATCCTTGGCGTCGGATCAAAACCCTTTATGCCTCCTATGCCGGGCATTAATCTAAAAAATGTATTTGCAGTCAGTAAGGAACCGGAGCATTTGCAGAAATTATATAATGCCCTTAAAAACGCAAAAAATGTAGTTGTTATCGGAGGGGGATTTATCGGCGTTGAAATGGCAGAGCAGGTGGCCAAAATGGGGGGTGCGGCAAGTAAGGACCATATTTGCTCCACACAAGACAGCGGCTCTTCAGTCCAGGTTACTGTCGTCGAGATGCTGCCCCACTGTCTGATGCTGGCCTGTGAAGAACAATACTGTGTTGAGGCTGAAAATGAATTGGGGAAAATGGGGATCACCGTCCTGACCAACAGGCAGGTAAAAAGTATGGAAGGTAACGGAACTGTTTCAGTTGTAACTCTCAATACCGGGGAGACCCTGGCCGCCGATCTTGTCATCATAGGCATCGGAGCTGTTCCAAACATTGAACTGGCTGAAAAAATGGGCTTGAAGGCTGACCCGCGCGCCGGCATTGCAGTAAATGAATACATGCAGACAGAAGATCCTGATATTTATGCTGCCGGCGACTGTGCTTCAAAATTTTCTTTTATCACCGGAAAGCCAACCGGCATCCGTTTGGCATCTGTAGCCTGTTCTGAAGGAATGATTGCCGCCAGTAATTTATATAAACACACTCGAAAAACCTTTGGCGCCCTGGGCGCCTTTGCGACCAGCGTCGGGAATCGTTGTTTTGCGGCCGCAGGACTCAGTACAAAGTCCGCCGCAGACGAAGGCATCGATGTTATAATAGGGGAAGCAGTCGCAGCGAACAGGCACCCTGGCGGAATGCCTGGATGCATAACTGATATGAAGGCCAAATTGTTATTCAGAAAAGACAATGGAAAGATTATTGGTGGACACGTAAGCGGAGGAGAGGCGGCTGCCGATATGGTCAATATCCTGGCTGTAGCCATTCAACGTGGCCTTACTGCTGAAGAACTTGCGACCATGCAATACGCCACGCACCCAATGTTGACCGCCTCGCCACTCTTTTATCACATTATGCTTGCGGCAGAAAACGCGGCCTTTGAATTAACAAAATAATTGGGGCTTATAAAAGAAGTAAAGGCAAAAATAGGTCTAGGCCAATAACGGGCTGTAATATATCATGAAAAAAAATCTCAAAATGTGCATGCCTTGCTCCCTTCAGGGCCATTGATGCTCTGTAGGGAGCAAACAAGATTTTTCCCGGAATCATTCATGATGATTCTTTTAAACCTCAACATTTCAAGAGGGGGAGTGTGCCATGAATAAAAAGATCATAAATTATGAAACTTTGATTAAGATCACAAAAGCCATCTCCCATTCGAGAGATCCGGAAGAAGTTATGTTGATGACGGTGGAAAATATTAAAAACGCTTTGGATGTTAAGGCTTGTGCGCTGTTTCTTATCAATCGTAAAACAAATGAACTGGAAGTTGCCGCTTCTCATGGCCTGAGTGACAGATATCTTAATAAAGGCCCTTTAAGTTTCTTACGCTCAATTACCCAAACAATAAAGGATGGTCCTATTGCCATTTATGATGTTACGGACGATCCGAGAATCCAATATCCGGATGAGGCGAAAAAAGAAGGGATCGCCTCAATATTGTCAGTCCCCATAGTCATTCACGACAAACATATTGGGATCTTAAGGGTCTATACCTCAGAACCTTGGGAATTCACCATGGAAGATGTGATCTTTGTCCAGGCCCTGGCCCAATTGGCAGGGATCGCAATAGAAATGACAAAGCTCTACCAGGGCCAAAAGGAGGCTATTGACATACTGAAACTGATGAGAGATAGAAAACAGGTAAGGACTACCCGAAGGACGCCATATGAAAGTGTTCCTATAAGCTTCACTTCAGTGGCTCGCCCAAAAAGGGCAGTTTCGTGATATCTCGTAACATAAACCAGGGATGGGGTGATGATAGGTTTTTAATTGGATATAAAGATTGTTATCACCTCATCCCTAAGCATTCTTAGCTTTTCTAACGATTGTAAAAAGACAGTATCCCTTCTAATACCCCACCGGCTATGGCCAGGGTCTTTTCTGAGACACTGTAGCAAAAATCTCTATTTCCCCTAGGATCAATATCACCTGTTTTCATTCCCTTCCATACACCGGTTCCGTCCCTTAACATGCCACGAATGACACCGTTGATCAGTGCCTTAACCGGCGAACCGTTAACCTCGGCAACCACGTCGCCTTCCTTAACCATGTCTCCAATTTCTCTTAAAACAGTAAGATGTCCCTCCTTTGGCGCACGAAATACCCTTTCAGCGCCATACCCCGCTATTACACCGGGAACCCCGGTATTTTTTTGCGCTTCACCATTACGAATAAGCCTTCCCAGGTTGTGGCCGCGATTGGTTTCCACCACCAAATGAACATCTCCGCCCGCACAAAAGCCCGGCCCTAAACCTATAACCAGTGGCGCGTCCGTTATCTTTGTTCCCAGGTTGGTTTTGGCCAGGATGGCATCTATAACGACAGATGGTTTAAAATGATTGATTATCCGGGCCTCAGGATCAACAATAACAGGTACCTGGCCACAGTCCCAAGCATCTGAAACCTCTTTAAAGGTCTTTATGAGCTTTGCCGTGACACCTTGCACGGTCTTAACTTCATCGTAGACAACCTCACAGAATGACACCTCTCTCCTTACCGCCTGCGGTTGTGCCACATCCGTCATGCACAGCCGCGTAAATCCGCAATTGAAAAGCCTCCAGGCAACCCCGCTGGCCATTTCACCGGCGCCTTTAATGACAATCTGCAGATGATTCAAACTCATTTTCTATTCTCCTTTTATCAAGTCATCGTGCGAAGAATGCTGTCAGGAAGATATCTTCCTCGTCAATTTGTTAATTATCCTCAAAATAGCGGCACATTTCATTATCCAATCCAAGGTCGTATATCACCTGTCCTTGAGGGGTGATCTCCTATCATCCGGCAATAGAGCAAGCCATGTGCCAGGAACATAAGTGAACCTGATCGTAAGATAAGAACTTAAATAATAATAAGTTATATCTTAAAATATCAAAAAAAAATGCACTAGACCAGTGGACGCAGTAGCTTTTATGCAATCAGCAAGGTATTGGGAGTAGCAGGAATGCGATATTACCTTTGTTGCGCTCTCCCGCTGCGGCCCTTTCTGCCGGACATATCAATGCCTAAAGACTTGATTTTACGAAACAGTGTGCTTTTATGAATCCCGAGCTCCCGTGCAGTGGCTAACTGGTTGTAGCTGTTGCGTTCAAGGGTGTCCAGAATGACCTGAGTTTCTGTTGACTTAATAGCGGCATCCATGCTTCCAGGCATTACCGGCCGGGGTGTTGAAACCCTCAGATTTTCCGGCAGGCAATGGATTTGGATCTCTCCCTCAGGGCAGAGGACAAAGGCATGTTCTATTATGTTCTCAAGCTCCCGGATATTTCCGGGATAATCATGGAACATTAAAATAGAGAGGGCTTCCTGGCTGATTCCGGTAACGGACTTTCCCTTGAGCCTGTTGAATCTTCCGATAAAGTGCTTTACCAGCATCGGGATGTCTTCTCTGCGTTCCTTGAGAGGGGGGAGAGTGAGACGGATTATATTAATGCGGTAGAACAGATCCTGTCTAAAAAGGCCCTTTTCCACCAAATCAGCAAGGTCTCTGTTTGTCGCAGCGATAATACGAACATTTGCCTTAATAGGCTTTGTGGCGCCAAGCGGCTGGTAGGTTTTATCCTGCAGCACCCTCAGCAGCCGCACCTGAAAAGCGGCGCTGAGGTCGCCGACTTCGTCAAGCAGGATTGTTCCCTCCTCTGCTGTTGACAAAAAACCCGGCTTATCCCTGGCGGCATCAGTGAATGCCCCCTTTTTGTATCCAAATATTTCAGATTCCAGAAGCGTATCAGGCAGCGCACCGCAGTTGACTGCGATAAAAGGTTTTCCGCGCCTCGGACTTAACCCGTGTATGGCGCGTGCGAGAAGTTCCTTACCGGTCCCGGTCTCGCCCTGTATCAGCACCGTGCTGTCACTCTCAGCCACTTGGGGCAGTATCCTGAAAATCTTATGCATTCCGGGATTTCTGCTCACTATGTCGCTGATTTGAAAACGTCTTTCAAGCTCCTTGCGCAGTTCTTCAACCAGACTCATGTCGCGGAAGGTCTCCACCCCTCCAAGAGTTTTGCCTTTTGTATCCTTAAGCAGAGATGTTGAAACAACCACCGGGATACGACGACCCTCTTTGGTGATAATATAGGTGGATGAGTCAATAAATGATTTTCCCTGCTTCATAGTGCGCCGCAATGCACAGCCCTCTTCGCACATATTGGATTGAAAGATTTCCCAACAGTGTTTGCCTACGGCCTGTTCACGGTGAATTCCGGTGATTTGTTCTGCCGCGCGGTTAAATGTGGTAATTCGCCACTGATGATCAACTGTAAATACACCATCGGAGATGCTTTCAAGGATGATCTCTGTGACATGGTCGGGGATCTGGTAATGGCTGTCTTCGTCCATCAAATCCTTAATAATAACTGGTTATGAGTTTTCCTTTTCCGGAAAAGGCTACCTCTTTAGATATTTATGTCAAGCAATTTCACGGGTTATCACTGGACCAAACTTATATTTATGAAAGTTTTTGCAATAATGGAAGGCGATGGAATGTGCGAAACAACAAGAGAAACAGACATCCAGCCTGCTTGCAAACGAATTTCCGGATATATTCTTTTTGAATAATGCCGGGATGATCTTTACTATTCCATGAATTAAGGAACCAAAACATAAGGAGGCAGTTCATGAGAAAGAAGGCTTTTTTCGTTTTTAATGGTGACCAGTTTTGTTTAGGAGGCTAAAAACCTATACATAATCGCTAAGAATCTGATAAAAGGCGGACGACATATGAAAACATATCTGGATTGTATCCCCTGTTTTTTGATGCAGGCGCTCCGGGCCGGGAGGATAGCAACTGCTGATGAAAAAAAGATCAAAAGATTGCTTGATGAAGTTGCAATGATGCTTAGGGATATGCCGATGGAAAATCCGCCTCCTAAGAGCGCAAGATCAATATATCAAAAAATAACCGAACTCACCGGAAATCATGACCCCTACCGCAAGATAAAAGATCAAAGCACTGAAGAGGCCCTTTCACTTTATCCAGATCTAAAAAGAAGAGTCTCGAATTCTGAAGATAGTTTGTTGACAGCAATAAGGCTAGCAATTGCCGGAAATGTGATAGACTTTGGCGCAAACTGGAATTTTGATCTAGACGGTAAGATAACGGAAATCTGTGTAAAAGATTTTGCCATATTCGATTACGATCAATTCAAAGACTGTTTGCATAATGCCAACGAAATCCTGTACATAGGCGATAACGCTGGAGAGTGTGTCTTTGACAGGATACTGATAGAGGAGATGAAGAAGCCTGTTTTGTATGCGGTAAGGGCAACGCCCATTATAAACGATGCCACTTATGAAGATGCAGCAGCAGCAGGCATTGACAGGGTTGCGACCATTATATCATCGGGCGCCGATGGACCCGGTGCGATACTTGAAACGTGTAATTCAGAATTTATAGATATTTTCAAAAAAGCAGAACTTATAATCAGCAAGGGGCAGGGAAATTATGAGGCACTCTCAGGTGAAAAAGGGCGGATATTTTTTCTGCTGGTAGCAAAATGCCGTGTGATAGCCAGTCATATCGGCGTCAAAGTAGGTGATATTATATTAAAGGGCCCACAGTAGGAAGTGTATAAAGAATAAATCCTCAAATAGGCAAAGGCAACAGACACTATTTCATGTTTGCAATCTTATTACATTATCAACATTGCAAATTTGAAATCATAGAACATATCCCCGTCTTTCCTTATCTTGGCCTGCTATTAACTTTTCCTTATATTTCAATTTACTAAACAGACACTATCAATCTTGATACTTTGGCATAAGAAATGCTGAACCAAAAAGGAAGAATCATATAGGGGAGGCATTTGTTATGAAAATAGCAGTCAGCTCCACCGGAACCGATTTAGGTGCGCAAATTGACCCGCGCTTTGGCAGATGCGCCTATTTCTTGATTATTGAAACGGATGGGATGAGCTTTGAGGCCTTTGATAACGCCAATATCGCCTTGGGCGGCGGAGCAGGCATCCAGTCGGCCCAGCTTGTCGCATCAAAGGGCGCCAAGGCGGTGATAACCGGCAGTTGCGGTCCGAATGCAGTTCGCACCCTCGCAGTAGCCGGCATTGAGCTGTTTGTCGGCCAAATGGGGAACATAAAAGAGGCGGTGGAAAGGTATAAAAAAGGCGAGCTGGCGCCGACCAACAAAGCCAATGCCCCAGACCATTATGGAATGCGCTGCTTCAATCAGACAGGGGAGACATCAACCCCTGATTTCGGTATGGGTCGCGGAAGGGGCATGGGTCGGGGCATGGGGATGTCAGGATGGCGTGAGACAGAGGCGACACCAGCGACTGATTCATCCGGGAAACAGTCTATTAGTCTTTTAAAAAATCAGGCGGCAGATCTGAAAAAACAAATGGATGAGATCGAATCCCGGATCAGAAATCTGGAAAAGGAGAGTCTCCTTTCCTGAAATGGCAAATTGTAGATATTAGATGTTAACAACAATACAAGGAGGAAATGATGTCCGGAGTTAAAAACTTTTTAATCATCGTCAATACAGGGTCTGATAAACCTTATAACCAGTATGCATCCTATGTCCTGGCGTTTGTAGCAAAGCAGGTTAATAAGGTTGAAAATGTCACAATATTCTATGGTCCGCACGGCGTTGGAATGACTAAAAAAGGGGAATTGGCAAAACTCTCTATCCCCGCCTCAGTCAAAGAGCTTGTCGCAGGTCAGATAAATGGACTTTCCGCCGGTGACCTGCCGGACAATCTGGAGCAGCTTGCCCGTTTTGTAAACAAACAATTGGGCATTACCATTGCTTCCTGCGGGACATTCCATGTGATTGACGGCTTTGCCTCTTCCATATCCGACAAGTCAAACATCGAGGATTTTATCATCCCTCTTACAGTGCCACAGGCTGCGGAGGCCTTACTCAACGCGGATAAGACCCATTATCTCTGATAAAAAACCCCGGCTCTTGCCGGGGTCTTCATTATCAATCCAAGCAACAAAAAGCCCGATTTATCATGGAAACTAAAGAATTCGATCTTTTTCAGATCCATTCCCGCAATTATCTTGAGATGGCCATGCGAACCGACAGGCACGAGGCGCCTGCAAACCCCGATGGCTATGGCAAGAGGACAGGTGATTGCGGTGATACTGTAGAGATGTTTTTGATCTTTCGATACGGTCGCATCCAAAATGTGTCTTTTCGTTTGAACGGATGCTTAAACACCAATGCATGCGCCAATACAATCGCCCAACTGGCGGAAGGCAAATCACTGGAAGAGGCATGGAAAATCACCCCGGAAGATGTTATAAATTATCTGGAGACACTACCAAAGAGTCATTACCATTGTGCAGAACTCGCAGTAGGCGCATTTTATCTGGCCCTGGCGGAGTATAGCAGGCTTAATCGCTCAGCCCCTTACCGCTGGCGCAAGTAGAGGAAAAGACAGTGTAAGGGAAAGTCACAGTGAGGGCGCCCCTGATCGGGATGCCCTCACAGTCAGTGAAGGAGAGGAATTATTCTTGCCGGATGCTGTAATATGGAATCCTGTCCTTGAATATTCTTGAGATTATCCCCTCCTCTGTCAGGTCTTTTAAGCAAGAGAGAATCTGTTGTCTTTCCTCTCCCAGGGAGCAGGAGATATCCTGCAACTGTTGCACGCCTGGTTGCTTTTTCAGCAGGTTAATAATCCTTATCCTCAGAAATTCCTCCATGAGTACATCAAATAGCGTCTCGTCATAAGCCAGCGCACTTCTCTGATCCGATGGATATGTCGTTTCCCACGGCCTGCGCAGGCTTGCGCCCAGCACCCATCTGACCCTGGAATTGTTCAGTGTATCATATACGTCGTTGATTTTGGCCTCCATCATCTCGTTCCTTTTAATCGGACCCATTTTATCTATTATACCAACAAAACTATTCACGGTCTTTATGTATTGATCTGGTTTGTTAAGGTCGGCGTGGGCCAGTGCTATCCTCTCCCTTTCAATTCCGATAAGATCGAGCATTTTTTTGATAAGCAATACCCTGCTCCATGCATGATCAAGGCCATAGCTGTGATGACATTCCTCAGGTGGACAGCCGATGAGAAGGAGACCATTGGCTCCTTCAAGAAAGGCACGCCCCATGACAGAGAGATCCAGTTGTCCTATACAACCCACCGGCATCAGATAAAAGCGGCTGTTATAATGCATTCCCCTTAAGCCGGCATGGTCTGCGGCAGCAACACCTCCCCAGTTGCATCCGTAACCCATCACCTCATTTTCATCAAGCCTTCGCGCAAGGGCCGCCACCCTGGCCTCCCTCTGGGCCGTGGTATTGTTCTGAAGTGAGAGCGCATGATAGGGACAAGCCGCGGCGCAAGTGCCCCCTCCGGTACAGGACATGGGGTCAACGACCCTCGGCGTGTTACCACCAGGCCCGTCCACCGGCGCTATGCCCCCACAGTCGCAGATCTCGCGGCACAGCCCGCAGCCGGTGCATTTTCCCTGATCTACAGTACATACCATGCTGGGGGCAAAGAGCCTGCCTTCATTGGCAAGTCCGATGAGTTCGGTGATCTTGTGGGCGGCACGGCGCCCCTGACGCAGGGTCTCCTTGAGGTCACAGGGTTCGCAAGCTGAGCCTGCGATAAACTTTCTGTCGAGCCCCACCTGCTCGGGCCGGACCATCTGGGGATTCCTTTCCAGAAACTTACTGCCATCAGTATGAAGGCCAAGGATCTGTGCAACCTTAAGCTGCTCGACGCCGGGATGTCTTAAAGGAGACAGTACCAGTTGCTCCCATCCCAGTTCCTTTTCTATCTGATCTTCCTGGTCGTTATAGGTGATAAAGCCGTCTTGGACCGTCGGCCTGATAGTACCGTCATAGGGTATCCATTCAATACCCAGTTCCCTTGACATAATTTGCTCTGCGCTGCTCAATAGGATTTTAATCTTATTATTGTAGAGGATACTTACCCGGGAAAAGACATTGTGTTCCCTGATATAGATCGCCATGTTCCATGCTGTCCTTGCAGAGAGATTGGCGTAAGGACGCTCGGTTTCAAGGTCGTTGATCCAGAACACCACACGATGGCCGGGGGCCCCGTGCAGCCATATGTGTTCATCCATCTCCGTGTGGCAGAGGACCCTTTTGCCGTCATGACCAAAGTCCGTGCCCTGGTTATGCATTTCACCATCAAGGGCCGCAATGATAGCGCCGACTTCATAAGACAGCGGGGGCTTATCTTTTTCGGAAGCAAATGTGACGACATAATGTCCCATCACGCCCCTTACCTTTTCGAGCTTGCCGACCGTAATCTGTTTTATATAAGGGCTTTCATTCACCTCGTTGATGATCGCCCTTAGTCGCTCATGGGAGTCCCATTTCCCAGGATAGCTTTCATGCAACATCCTTATCACATCTTCAGTATCTTCCGTATAAACGGCTATTATTGTCTCTATTTTCTGCCTCACCAGTTCCTGGGCCGCTGAGTAGGTGGCCATTCCGCCACCAAGGATCATCACTGGACCCTTAAATTCTATGCGGGTTTTTGGTGAAGGAATAAGGGCATCCAGATATGCGGCGGATGAGCTTATGAGCTTGGCGCTTTTTGAGGCCAGTTGCGACGGATCTCCTTGATTTACAGAGGCCACATAACCCCTGATGTTGACAACATCAATCCGGCCTTTTTCAATACCAAAACCTTCCAGCTCCCTTTCCAGTTTCGGCAGAATAATCCGCGGCTCACATCCGGCTACAACCACGCGGCCGATATGCTTGTCCTGCACTATTTCCCTTATCTTTTCAATCCCGGGTAATTCACAGGAATACGGCAGGGTCATTACATGACTGATTATCTGATCATTGCTCAGGATCTTTTCAAGGAGTTTCAGGTCTATCTTAGGGGCGATCTTACGACCGCATTCACACAAAAACACCCCGATCTTTTCCCTGTTTTCGCCACCTGTAGCGGCATGTTTATTAGCATTATTTTTCATATTTGCACCTCCTTAATGTGCGAAGCCATGACCTGTCCGTTGAGAAACATCTCCCCGGACCTTGTCGAGTCTTGCCTGCATCGCCCCTGTCGGGCAGACAGTGACGCATGACCCGCATGCAATACATGCCCTATTGGGAACCATATAGGGGGTGGAAACGTGTTTTAAGACACCCCTTGAGCCCAAAGAAATCGCCTGCACGCCGACCACCTCGGCGCACACCCGGACACATAATCCGCAGAGCATGCACTGCTCTTCAGGGTTTTTAATCCTGAATCTGGTTGACTTAACGCCATATTCTGCCGCAAGGGCCTTTATTTCCCTGGAAGCGGGGCATTGGGCAAGAAGCATCTCAAGGACCCATCGCCGCACATTTTTGACACGTTCTGAATCAGTCAATATCTCTACGCCCTCATACGGGGGGTACATACAGCTTACCACCACCTTGGACCACGCCCCATCACGGGCCTCAACCACACATAGCCTGCATGCCCCGCTTGGTTCGACCGCCTCGTGATGACACAGGGTGGGGATGTGAATGCCCATGTTTCTTGCCGTATCAAGCACTGTCCAGCCTTCCTTGGCCTGGGCAGGTGTTCCGTTGATGCTGAAATTAATCAGTTTTTTGGTATCTATTTCTTTCATAGTCTTTCCTCTTTAAGACACGGTGATAGCGGAGAATTTGCATAAATCCATGCACAAGCCGCACCTGTTGCATGCATTTTGGACTATCTTATGGGGAGATTTTTCTTCTCCAGTGATGCACGACTGGGGGCAAATGCCTGCACACAAACCGCATCCCGTACATGCCTCAGGATCAATGTGATAGGTAATAAGTGCCTTGCACACACCCGCAGGGCATCTCTTATCAACGATATGCGCCTCATACTCTTCACGGAAATATTCAAGTGTGGTCAGCATCGGATTCGGCGCGCTGCCTCCCAAGGCGCAAAGCGCACCATCCTGGACCGCCTTGGCCAGACTCTTTAACTCTTCTATGTCCTCCAAGGAACCCTTGCCCTGTGTGAAGTTATCCAGGAACTCAAGCATTGCCTCTAATCCGAGACGGCATGGAAGACATTTTCCGCAGGATTCCTCTTCAAGAAAACGCAGGAAATACCGGGCCACATCAACGACACAGTCTTTGTCATCCATGACGATCATGCCGCCGGATCCCATTATGGATCCAATTTTGGTGAGAGAATCGTAATCAACTGATACGTCTTTAAGCTTATAAGGGATACAGCCCCCGGAGGGACCGCCTGTTTGCACCGCTTTAAAGGCACCCTTGCCCGGAATGCCACCGCCTATTTCCTCCACGATGGTGGAAAGTGGAACACCCATAGGCACCTCGACAAGACCGACATTTTTGACCTTGCCTACCAGGGAAAAGGCCTTGGTGCCTGTGCTGCCGGGAACACCGATCTTCGAGAACCATTCCCCGCCTTTTTCGATTATGACCGGGATATTGGCCCATGTTTCCACATTGTTTAAGACAGTGGGCCGGTCCCATAAACCCCGTTCAACAGATCGGATATATTTGGCCCTGGGCTCCCCGGGTTTTCCTTCTATAGATAAAAACAGCGCCGTGGATTCACCACAGACATAGGCGCCCGCGCCTCGATTGATTCGGATGTCGAAATCAAAACCGCTCCCCATGATGTTCTTACCCAGGAGTCCGACAGACCTTGCCTGGTCCATGGCTATAGTGAGGTTTCGGATCGCAAAGGGATATTCCTCCCTCACGTAGATAAACCCCTGCCTGGCGTCCAGGGCATAAGCCGCAATGATCATCCCTTCGATAACTGAATGAGGGTCACCTTCCATTATGGCGCAATCCATAAAAGCGCCGGGGTCCCCTTCATCGCCATTACAGACCACGTAAACCGGGCCGGGACGCTTTTTTACCGCATTTGAAGCAGAGCGCCACTTGCGTCCCGTGGGGAACCCCGCACCACCCCTGCCGCGCAGACCGGATATTTCCACCTCCTTAATCACCTGGTCGGGGCTCATTGAACTGAATGCCTTTGCCGCTGCCTGATAGGCGTCGTTTGCGATAGCATCCTCGATATTCAATGGATCAATGTCACCGACATTACGGCTGGCAAGCTTCATTTGCCTTTTGTAGAAAGGTATCTCATTTGCAGTCCTGTATGATGTTCCGTTTTCACTATAGAGCAGACGGGAAATCACCTCTTGTTTTTTGATGGTTTTTTCCACGATTTCTTCAACATCTTCCGGTTTAACCCTTGAATAGAAAAGGCCCGAGGGCACAAGGGTGACCAATGGCCCCTCCTTACAGAAACCATGACAGCCTGTTTCTTTTATGAGAGGCTCTATCTTTACGGGCAGTCCCTGCTGCCGGACCGTATCCCTGAAGGCAGCGGCAACCTTATCGGCCCCTTGTGCCCGACAGCCTGGGCCAAGGCAGACCCGGACCACATTTCGGCCGGATTCTTTGGCCTTTTGCAGGCTGTTTTTCAATAACTCGAGTTGTTGAATACTGGTTATTCTCTCCATTTAATATTCTCCTTTGCCACAGCAAAACTTACAGTTTTTTTAAGTAGTTTCGAACATCCGCCTGGTTTGTGGCTCCAAGGTAGTCGTCATCCACCATTACGACCGGTGCAACTGCGCAGGCACCAGGGCAGTTGATGGTTTCGAGCGTGAAGTGCATATCTTCAGTGGTATGTTCCCGTTGCACACACAGGTGCCTTTCCAGGTCCTCGGCGATACGTTCCGCGCCCTTCAGGTGACATGCAGTGCCGCAACATACCCTGACCAGATGTTCCCCCCTTGGCTCGATATTGAAAGATCTGTAAAACGTCAAAACAGACCATGCCTTGGTGACCGGCACCCCGACGTGGTCACAGATAAACCTGATATTTTCTTCCGAAATATAGCTGTATTGCGCCTGTACATCCTGAAGAAGACTTATCAAATACTGGGGCTCGCCAGGGTACTTCTCCATAATACTGTCTATGTCTGTTGTTTGCTTTTTCACGTATAGGATCCTTTCCTTGCTGTCGGTTGCATTATGCCTGAACAAGTGGCCTCAACCATTGCCATTCACCCGTTTTTAGCTCCGGAAAAAATCTTGTTCAGGTGCTAGCTTGTTTCACAAAAGAACAATCTGTTCTTTTGTTTCACATTATGAGCAAGGATTACGCCAAACCATTTAACTATTTGTATTTATTATTACTATTTACTTATTTATTGTTTGCCAAGACCTAAAAAAGACAGGTGCAAATGTTACATGCCTGCAACAAAATGAAACTTGTTATCGATTTAACTTATTGTAATTATGGAAATAAAATGATCTGGAGCAGTTAAGACTTCTGTTTCAGGCCAAGATATATAATCTGACTTCGTTTAACAATATGAAACACAATGAATCAAATTGAAACAACAGATGGGATCAGATGGGAATCAGATAAGGCCATGAGTCTTCATCTTCCGCCACAAGGAAGTGCGGCTGATGCCAAGGAAACGCGAGGCGTCATCACGCCGGCCCTGGGCCTTATCAAGGGCCTTTTTGATTGTGATCTTTTCATCCTCCCAGAGGGATGGGGTGGATTGATCTTCAAGGCCTATTTTCGGCGCAACCGGCCTCGCTTTCAACTCCGGTAGGTGCGAGACAGTAATAATCGGCCCCTTGACAAATACAAAGGCGTATTCCAGCGCGCGTTCAAGCTCCCGCAGATTTCCAGGCCAGGCATATCTCTTGAACATGTTCAATACCTTGGTATCCACCCCGCGCACATTTTTCTGATATTTTTTGTTAAAGGTCGAGACGAAATGCGCAACCAGGATGGGGATGTCCTGGATGCGTTCCCTTAGGGGCGGCAAGGACAAGGGAACCGTGCGTAATCTGTAAAACAGGTCCTCCCTGAACCTTCCCTCTTTAACCTCATGTTCAAGATCCCTGTTGGTGGCGGCGATTATCCGCGCATCCATGGATATCGGCCTTGCACCCCCCACACGTTCAAAGACCCTTGCTTCAAGTACACGGAGCAGTTTCACCTGGATCTCAGGTCTGATCTCCGCTATCTCATCAAGGAAAAGGGTCCCTCCTTTTGCCAGTTCAAAACGTCCTGCCCTGGTATTGACGGCCCCTGTAAAGGCACCCTTGACATGCCCGAACAGTTCTGATTCCAAAAGGGTCTCAGCCAGGGCCGCGCAGTTGACCGGGATAAACGGACCTGAGGAACGAGGGCTTTGGGAGTGAATAGACCTTGCAATCAGTTCCTTGCCTGTACCGGACTCCCCCTCAATGATCACATTGACATCTGAGGCGGCCACATCGGGCAGCATGCCAAGGAGTTTTAAAAGGGCGGGACTTTGGCCGATGATCTCCGGCCGGGAAGAGGCTGCGTTACGATGGTCTTCGTGCGACAAGTCCATTTCCACGACAGGCCTGAAGGTTTCTATCGCCCCAATTAAAAGTCCCCTCTTGTTCTTCATTACAGAGGTGTTTACAAGGATGGACTGCTTCTTACCCCCCTTTACCAGAATCCGAACGTCCTGGTCCATGCGAATGATGCCGGTTTCCATGGTCAGTTTCAGGGGGCAGTTGGTATGACACAGGTCGCTTTGAAAGATGTCCCAGCAGAATCTTCCCAACACCTCTTCGCTTTTGAATCCGGTAATCTCCTGAGCACGCTGATTAAAAGATGTTATTCGCCACCTGTTGTTAATGGTGAATACCCCCTCGGCCAGGTGTTCAAAAAGGGTGTCATACTCTATCAGACGCACCTGTTTGGAGGGGCCCGGCGCTGAAGGGACGGTCTCCCGGAAGGTCAGTACCGCCCCAATTATGCGGTTGTTATCATGCAGGGGTTCTATTGAATAGGTAAGAGACGCCGGAAAACCCGCGATTGTCTTTCCCGCAAGGTTCGCGTGGGAGTGGCCTCCCTCCAGTGCACTGTTGAGTGCCGACACTGCCTTTTCACGATATTGATCGTTTATTATCTGATCTAGAAAAAAGTTTTCTCCCTTAGGAAGCTTTATCCGCAGGAGTCTTTCGGCCTGGAGATTGGCGGACATGATTTTTTTCTCCGTGGAGAGGATCAAAACACCGTCACCTTCGGGAAATCCATCAAAGTCGCCTGATCCTTCCTGGATATTATCTGGAATGCGATCAACTCCCATTTAAAAGGTTCCTTTAATGTAATGTTCGACCCAGGCCCATATCTTGGCTTGAGCCATTATATACCGCAAGGACAAAAATTGGCCAGACCCAAAAGACGGGCAGGTCCTGCAATTGTCACCCCAAAAAATATGCAAGGCTTGTCAGTCTTAAACTCCCCAATAGTATCATTTACCAGTGTGCTTCCTGTGATGAGGGCGATATCACACCACTTAATATTGGCCCCTGTCTGCTCCGGCGGATCAATCATAACACCAAATTTTTGTTTACCGATATTTTCTTCGTCCAGATCCGTTACCCTGAGTTCAAATTCTTTGCCAAGGGCCTCTACCATCCTTGGCTGCAGCCCCACCATGGCCACCATTGGATTTCCGAATTCCCTTTTGATATGGTTGATCAGCTTCTGAGCGCAGGTAATAGGAGCTGTGTCTTTGCAGTGGATGGTCTTTTCAACCAGCCCAAGGTGCCTCATCACCGCATTAATGCTGGAGACAAATACAGCACGCCTGAAATTGTTGGCCAGCTCCATTTCAATAATATCTGACAGGCTACCCTTAAAATTGCCGAACATGTCAGTGAATGCCTGACCCTTTGAACCCTTGAAGTCCGCCTCCATCAGCCGTTCCCTGCCCTTCTGGATAGGATAATCGCTGTCTTCCGGATTCCCAATCGCCTCTTCAGGGGTAAGGGTCCTGGCAGTAATGTTCACTTCTTCAAGGCCCAATGCCCTTCCTTCGATAATTTCAGAAAATTTTTTTCTCAGGATATCATACATTTTCATCCTCTTAAATTATTTTTATCCATTTCAGTTTTATTGTTAAAAAGACATCGCCGCCCTTTTCCAATCCCATATCATTAAAAGCCTCAGGACTAAGTTCCGCAAGAAAAATGTTCTCTCCGACCTTAACCCTGAACCGGGGAAGAAATTGGGTGGCCAGGATCTCTGTTATAACACCCTTGAATCTGTTTAAAGCAGGTCCTGGCGGTCTTTCCCTTGACACATGGATATGCGCAGGAAAAATTACCACCTTTTCTACCTGTTCCCCTTCGTGAGGCGCGACAATTTTTATCCCGCCGCAAGTCGCCTCGATCAAACCATCCCCCAATGTTCTCCAACCTTCGCAGTCAAGCACATTGGGTGCACCCAGAAAATCAGAGACCCTTTCATTTTCAGGTTCAAAAAATACATCCTGGGGCAAACCGATTTGTTCCAGTTTTCCATCACAGATGATGCCAATCCTGTCAGCCATTTCCCTGGCCTCTAACAGATTGTGTGTGACGTAGACGGTTGTGATCCCCAACTGCTTCTGTATCCGGCGAAGTTCCATCATCAGGTATCTGGATGTCCTAAAATCCAGGCTGCTGAAGGGTTCATCGAGCAACAGTACTTGGGGCGAAGGGGCCAGGGCGCGCGCAAGGGCAATGCGCTGTTTCTCTCCTCCGCTCAAATCCTTCGGGTAGCGATGGGACAAATGAGTTATATTCATCAGATGAAGCATGCCGTTCACCCTATAAGATAATTCCTTTTCTGAACAACCCTGAATTTTCAAACCGTAGGCGATATTTGATCTCACATCAAGATGGGGAAACAGGGCTGGGTCCTGAAACAGGTACCCTACCCTTCTCAGACGCGCAGGGAGATTATCTACAGGGCTGCCGTTAAATGACACCGTGCCCTGGTAGGCGATAAGACCGGCAATAATATTCAGGAGCGTAGTCTTTCCCGCGCCCGTTGGTCCTAAGAGCACCAATAGTTCACCATTATTTACACGCAGAGTTATATCCCGGCAGACAAAATTATTGATCGCCCTTAAAACAATTTCAGGCATTTCATCTCCACCTTGAGGTCAGCTTGCGTTCAGCAAAGATAAAAACCCTTTCAAATGACAGACACATCACCGCAAGTACCATCAGGCATACGATAACGATATCAATGCGGATCAGGCTTTCCGCCTTCATCAGCAAGGCGCCGATGCCTGTGGGAATGGCCACCATCTCTGCTGCTATAACCACCCTCCAAGCCATCCCCGCCTCCAGTCTGAGTCCTGTAAATATATGGGGCAGGGCAAGTGGCAGGGCAACGGTAAATAAGATCTTCCATTCAGAGGCGCCCAAGGTCCTTGCCGCATTGACAAGGTTCGGATCAACAGTCCTTATGCCTGTAATGGTATTGTATAGTACAGGGAAAAACGAGCAGATAAATATTATGATGATGGGAAGCATTTCTCCGATGCCTACACAGAGCATCAAAACCGGAAGCCAACCCAGGGCGGGGATGGGGTAGAGAAGGCTGAAAATGGGGTGAAGCGTCTTATTGACACACTCCCGGTATCCCATCAATATGCCTATTATGAGTCCGGCGGCGGAGCCTGTGGAAAAGCCCGCAAGGACCCTGAGGAGGCTTCTTAGAAAATTTTCCGGCAACACGCCATTTACTGTCAACTGATAGGATTCCCGGATCACCAGTGTAAAGGGAGGGAAAAAGAAATTGCCATGGAAAAGTCCTATCCGGGCGGCAACCTCCCACAGGCCCAAGAATACTATTATGGGCAACATGCCTGATCCTGGCTTAAGCCAACGTAGTCTATTCATTAGAAAGAAACCTCAAATCAAGTATCTCTTCAGCCTCAAAGCGCTTGATGTAGCCCAATTCCGTCATGTAATCTATGCATTGCTGAACCTGATGGGGATCAACATCCGTAGTAGACTGCAACCGGGAAGTAATGGACTTTAAAATGACATCCGGGGTGATATTCATGTCCGCTGCGTCTTTTTCGAGATCAATCGGAAAGACCTTTTGCCCGCTGACGGTCAATTCCTGAGCGCAAATCCTGGCCGCATCTGCCGGATGTTGATGAATATACTCAGTCCCCTGCCTGGTCACTTCAACCAGTTTACTTACAATTTCCGGATGATCATTGAGGAGCGCATCTTTGACGACCAAGACACTTCCCTGCATTTCCGGCCAGAGGTCCTGTGCGCCTAAGATCACCTTCAGGCCCAATTCTTCCCCCATAGTTGGGAATTGCTCGGGCAACATGCCAGCATCCAGCCTTCCCATCTTAAGGGCAAGAAAGACTTTTGAAGGCGGCATTCTAATGGTCTTGCTCAACACAACGTCTTCATTAAGACTATATTGCTCTATCATCTTGTGGAGCAGGGTATCGAGCGGTGTCCCCTCGTTAGGGCATCCTATGCGTATGTCAGGCCTTTCCAGATCTTTTACACTTGTAATCTTCTTTGGATCAACAATCAGCCCATAACCATACTTGTGTGTGCCGGCAACCACCTTTAATGGCACATGACCGTTGGCATATGCGCTGATTGCTGGTATCAGACACATGTAGGCCGCATTGATATCACCCCTGGCAAGCCCTGCGGCAAGGGCAGAGCCCGTGAGATAATTGTCGAAAGACGTAACATTTAGGCCCGCTTCCTTAAACCAGCCCTTGTTTTTGGCTACGTGGGCGCATGCGGCGTGGTCTGTAAATTCCACGGCCATCCCAATCGCCGGATCGTCCTGGGCCGCAGATAAGTTCAGGGTTGAGGACAGTACAAACATTACTGAAAAAAACGAGATAATTATTTTCTTTGGGAGTGAAAATTTCGCCATCATATCAAATTCCTTTCCCACCGCATCTCCTGATGCCGCAGTCATGTCTGTGTATTTTTTGGTGGTAAATTACCAGGTGTCTTTTTTCTCGGCAAGACAAAACTTGTGGAATTCCGCTTTGATGTGATATTTATTGTAAACGCAGAAAATCGGGTTGAACGAAGCCATTCAACTCATCAGATCGTTGGGTTTATCCATTCAACCCACTAAAACGGAAAGATTTTTTCCTTCTTTTGTATAGTAACCCACTTGACTTCACTATACTCTTCAATGGAATAGCGTCCGCCCTCTCGACCACGGCCGCTTCTTTTGTATCCCCCGAAAGGACAGGAGGCATCCACATCAATAGATGTGTCATTTATATGGACCATCCCGGCTTCCAGACCTTCAGCCAGGTAAAGAGCTTTATGATTATCCTTTGTTATTACACCGGCAACAAGTCCATATACGGTATCATTGGCGACATCCAATGCTTCTTTTTCATTTTTTACCGGAATAATCGAGGCAATGGGGCCGAATGTCTCTTCATAATATATTTCCATATCAGGCCTAACGTCCATTAAAACAGTCGGATCGTAGACTCGACCTTCATACCTGCCTCCTTGAAGAAGTTTCGCCCCCTTGGCCACAGCATCCCTTACAAGGGCGTCTACCTTTTTTACCTGATTATCATTTATCAGGGGGCCCACCACGGTATTGTGCAGGGTGGGATCACCTTTAGACAGAGATGCAGCCTTTTCTGCTAATTTTACGGAAAACTCCTCCGACTTCTCTTGCGCAATGATAATGCGGCCGACCGCCATACAGACCTGCCCCTGGTGCAAAAAGGTTCCGAAGGCGGCGGCGTTGACGGCAAAGTCAATATCTGCATCCTCCAGAATGATAAGAGGGTTTTTACCTCCCAATTCCAGGATATATTCCTTCAAATTCTCAGCAGCCTTCATGGCGACATGTCGTCCTGTGCCGGTTTCACCGGTTAAGGTAACAAGTGAACAACGATGATCACCGATAAGTGCATCTCCCAGTACTTTTCCCGGACCGGTTAATATGTTTAGCGCCCCTGGCATCAGCCCCGCCTTTTCAAATAACTCCCCGATCTTAAGGCCTATCACAGGCGTTTCGCTGGCAGGCTTAAGAACCACGGTATTGCCCGTCGCCAAGGCATAAGCTACTTTATACATTGAGAGAATCAGAGGAAAATTCCAGGGAGAAATCGCCACTACTGTTCCCTTGGGGCTCAACATGGTCATTGAGATCTTTCCCGGGTCAGAATGAAAGGTTTCGCCAAGAATGCACTTGCAATCTCCGGCTGCTGTCTGCAGAAGGTCTACGGTTTGAACAACTTCAAACATCACCTTTCCAATGGCGCCTCCTCCTTCATTAACCAGTACTTCAGCATATTCCTGTTTATTTTCTTCAAGCAATTGGGCGGCCTTAAAAAGAATACGGGATCGTTCAATTGGCGGCATAGAGGACCAGGGTTCTCTGGCCTTATAAGCTGCGCTCATGGCCCTGTCCGCATCTTTTTTATCACCCTTTGCGACATGCGCATATAACTCGCCCGTATAGGGATTTAGATCGTCAAAAAACTCTCCGCTCAGGGCATTAACCCATTCTCCATTAATTAACATTTGATAAGTCTTCATTCCTTTCTCCTTATATTTATTATTTAGTGTAATTGTCTGTAAGTTTCTGCAATGCCAAGGGCAGCGCCCTCTTGGTAAGTATCTTAACCATATTTTTCCTATATTTTTGCGAACAGCCAAGAAGGTTGGGAAGTGGTCTTGCTTTATCAAATGCGGCGCTGCTTACTTTATCCACTAATTGGTCTGTAAATTTTTTCCCCTGTACAATCTCATCTACACCTGCAACAATGACAGGCTTTGATGCTACAGCGCCGATGACCACTTTGAGCTGTTTACATGAGCCATCCTTGGGATCAAGCGCAATATTTACAGCGACGCCCACCAGGGGAAAATCTATGGCCTCCCGCAAGCGATGCTTTAGGTATATCCCGGCAGAAAGAGGGGAGGGAAAGGGGATGATGACTTCTTTCAGGATGTCCCCAAAGCCTAACGCTATAGGCCTTTTGCCGTCTCCGGTATAAAGATCCATAAGAGCAATTACCCTTTCCCCGCCTGGGCCTACGATGCATACATCGGCCCCAAGGGCGATCAGCGCCGGGGCTGTATCGCCGCTGTAAACAGAGTAACAAACATTGGCCTTTCCTTTCCTTGTTGGGAAAAGCTGGCATTTATCATCATCTTTTCCTAACTTGTAACAAACCGGCCTGCATTGTCTGAAAAACGGAGATTGATTGAAATACCAGCACCTCGTATTAAGGCACAAGTTCCCGCCAATGGTTCCAGCATTTCTGTGCTGGGGTGCGCCCACCTCTCCGGCCGCCTTTGCAAGCATGGGCAGCCTCTGATTAATAATGCCTGACTCCTCGATGAAGCCAAGGGTCGTCAATGAACCTATCCTTATGTCCTTGTTGCTCTGGATATACTCAAGTCCCCTGATCTGTCTGATATCAACAAGCCGCTTTGGAGTAAATCTCCTTTGCTTCATACTTGGTATGACATCTGTTCCGCCTGCAATAATCATGGCCTCATCTTTATATTCGGATAATTCGGCCACAGCTTCATCAATGGTGGTCGGCGCGCTGTATTCAAACCTGGGCAAACGCATTGTGTAGATCTCCTGTTATGCCTCTTTTTCCGCAACGGCCTTAATAGCCTCAACGATCTTGACGTAACCGGTGCAGCGGCAGATGTTTCCTGAAATAGCCCTTCTTATCTCGTGTTCCGTAGGAGATGGATTTCCGTCGAGTAACGCCTTGGAGGTCAATATCATCCCGGGTGTACAATAACCGCATTGAATAGCGCCGCGATCAACAAATGACTGCTGAAGTGGATGAAGATTATCGTTTTGGGCAAGTCCTTCTATGGTCTCTATTTCCCTGCCCTGGGCCCTTATCGCCAGGGTGAGACAGGAATGAACAGGCCTTCCGTCCAGCAGTACTGTGCATGCGCCGCATTCTCCCAGATCGCATGCCTCTTTTGTTCCTGTCATTCCAAGATTCTCCCTGAGTACTTCCAGCAACGTGTCATTTGTATCAATGGCGACATCACGGACCTGACCGTTTATCTTCAGTTGTATAAGCTGTTTCATAAAAATGCCCCTCTTTTATTGTTTCCTTCTGGGAATGAGAGAAAACCATCGCTTTTAGGCGAAAACTTCAGTTTCAACTTTTTATCCCCAAAGGGTTCAAGGGGTCGAGGATTCAAGGGTTCAAGAGATTATTAGATGTTTTCCGTTTTTCACTTGGCCCCTTGGCCCCAGAAACCTTGGACCCTAAGGCCATCCCGAGAATACGGGATGGTGGTTGACTTACCGTCTTCGCTAAGCTGCAACTCTCTCAAAATTGTATCCCGAACCTGTAGATATTTGTTTTTTCTGTTCCAGGGCCTTTAGAATCTTTTCCGGGGTAATGGGAAGTTCCCTTATCCTTACTCCTACGGCATCGTAGACCGCGTTGGCAATCGCGCCAGCTACAGGGGCAATCGGCCCTTCCCCAGCCTCTTTGGCGCCGAAGGGACCGATCGGATCAATATCCGGTTCATCAAAGGCCTTAATGCTTGGAGTTTCCATGGCGGTGGGGATCTTGTAATCCAAAAAAGATGGATTTAAGACCAATCCCTTATCCAGAACAAGCTCTTCGCCCAAGACATATCCCAGACCCATATGAATTGACCCTTCCACTTGTCCCTCCACTCTCATGGGATTTATTGCAGTGCCGCAATCATGGGCGCAGGTAAAATTATTGACCTTCAGGCGCCCGGTTTCCCTGTCAATCTCAACATCCGCCACATAGGCCCCGAAACTGTAGGCAGGGGTAAGATCCCCTTCACTCTTTCTTAGGTTCAATATGCGCGGCGGCTCAAAGTTTCCCGTCCCTATTATAGGCCTGCCCTTGTGTGCATATTGCGTTGCTGCTACAGCTTCTATAAAGGTCATCCCCCTCTCGGGGCTCCCTTTCACATAAATCCTCCTGTCCCTCACCTCCAGATCATCAGGATTGGCCTCCAATTTTTCGGCGACCACCTCAAAGAGCTGTCTCTTTGCATCAGCGGCCGCAAGTTTTACGGCATTTCCCGCAAACATGGTCACCCTGCTGGAATAAGAGCCGAAATCAACGGGTGTAAGTTCCGTGTCAGCGGATGTAATACGCATATCTTCCAGCCGTACGCCGAGCTCTTCCGCGGCGATTTGTGATAACGTTTCGTCCGATCCCTGGCCTATATCGGAAGCGCCGGTCAGGAGTGTGACTGTGCCGTCATCAAGAACCCTTAAGGTCGCGGACGATCTTGAAGACGAGGTGGCGAAAAAGTTGTTCGTGGCCCCTGATACAAAACTCATGGTTCCTACACCCAGCCCCTTTCCATTATTGCGCATATCCTCACGGTCTTTTCCCCATCCGGTGCTTTCCTTCACACGATTCAGGCATTTGGTAAACCCACAGCTTCTGATATTAGCTTTAGTAGGAGTGACGTCTCCTTTCTGAGTTGCATTTTTCACCCTGATTTCGATCGGGTCAATCCCCATGTCCTGTGCTATTAAATCCAAATGCTGATCTACTGCAAAAAACGTTTGTGGAGCTGTATGCCCGCGCATGGCCCCCGAGGGTTGATTGTTGGTGTAGACCAGGGTGGAATCATATTTGATATTGGGGATCCTGTAGGCCTTCAGGTTTATTAACGGAAGCGCTACGGATATGGTGCCGAAACTGTTATAGGCCCCGGTATCCAAAATCCCCTTGACATGCATGACATTTATTGTGCCGTCCTTATTAAGACCTGTTTTTAAAATGAATTTTATTGGGTGCCTTCGCCTTCCTACGCTGAATTCCTCCTCCCTTGTATATTTTATCCTTACAGGTTTTCCGGTCTTAATAGACAACAGGGCCGCACAGAAATCACTGTGAGACATTCCGTCCGATGTTTCTCCGAATCCCCCTCCGATATAGGGCTTAATAACCCTGACCTGGCTTTCCATCAAGCCCAGAGTTCTTTGCAGGTGTTTGTGGACAAAATAAGGAGTCTGTGTTGTCGCCCACAGTGTCAGCTTTTTTGACGCATCATAATGAGCCATCGCAACGTGCGCTTCCATTGGGGCATGATCTACAGGCTGGGTTATAAACTCATCCTCCCTTATAAAATCCGAATGTTGAAAGGCCCTTTCAATTTCACCGTATTCTGATTTTATGGCAATGCTGATATTGTTTTTTACATGATCATGAATATTAGGCGCCCCGGGCCTCATGGCCTCTTCCGGAGTAAACACTCCCGGCAGCTCTTCATATTCCACATCAATTAAGCTCAACGCCTCTTCGGCAGTGTCCTTATCAACTGCTGCAACCGCAGCTACTTCGTCCCCGATATATCTGACCTTTTCGGTAACAATTCCCTCCTCGTCCTGACTTTTGGGCGCGATAACCAGTATTCCGTACTTAACGCCAAGGGTATCTTTGCCGGTCACGACCTTTTTTACGCCCGGGAGCCTTTCCGCCCTGCTTGTATCAATGTTTAATATCCTTGCATGTGCATACGGGCTTCTTAATATCTTCCCGTGCAACATACCCGGCATAGAAATGTCACTGGCATATTTGGCGCTTCCTGTGGCCTTCAAGGAATCCTCCTTTCTGGGTAATCTTTTGCCGATGATTATATAATTATGTTCCATTTATTCTATCCTCCATTTTTATAATGATCTCGTAAAAAGATCCGTTTGCAAGGCACGCGAATCCTGACAAATTATTGCTAAGCCACGGTGGTCCCGCCACAGCGGGAGAGGTACAGGATGAAGCGCAATCCAGTCACAGTGACAAAGGATAAACCGCAATACCGCGATAAAGCGCAATCCCGCCATGGCGGGGCGGGACAGACGGCCTTTTTACGAGATCTTTAATATATTGTTTAGCAGCGAATAACCTTAAGCACAATGCCAATTTATTCGCCGAGGAAATGACTATAAAATGTAGGCATCTTTGTGTATGAAGATATCGTTGGATTGATACACGCCATCAGTAAATGCATGAATGGTGGGATGGCGATCTATTTGTTATCCAGGCTTAAGAGGTAGGCCCTGAGATTTTGCTCTTTGTTCTTGATCCCGAGCTTTGCTCTTATATTTCTCCTGTGCGCTGCAACGGTCCTATCGGAAACATACAGCAGATCCGCTATTTCCTGCGTGGTTTTTCCGTGCTTTATCAGATTGCATACTTGTAACTCTGCGCGCGTGAGTTTCATGTATCTGAAATCCAATTTGAAAGAAAAGGATGAGATAGTATCGTTTAGGTTCGATTCAAGGATATCTATAAATGCCTTTTGATGGCGATCTAATCTACTCTTCTTTAATATTTCCAAAAAGGGATGTATCCCTTGCTGTATGTTCAATGACACATTTTTTTCAAGCTCAGCCTTATCCTGATCTCTCTGTTTCAGCAGAACCCTTAAGGCCGTATTGACCTCCTCAAGGTCGCGCGCCTTGATTTTCAATTCTTCCTCACTCTTTCTTATGGCTTCCTTGGCCAGTTTATGCTCAGTCATGTCGCGTATGATCACAAGATCGGCAGGACGTCCGTTGTAATGAATAATATTTCCCGATGTCTCGCAAGGTATGAGACTTCCGTCTTTGGCTACAAGATCCACTTCCCACTTGCCCCATTTCCCCAAGGGCTCCCGCAGACCTGTAGACTGTCTTTTAGATCGCTCATATATTTCTTTTCTGGCCTTTTTATTGACGGTTTCAAGGGCGCTTAGCCCCTTATCAATATCTTCCTGACTGTAGCCAAGAAGCTTTGTGAATTGAAAATTGATCAGTTTGTGGTGATTGTCCTGAATTACTGCAATCGCATCAGGGCTTGACTCCACGAGATAGCGATACCTTTCCTCGCTCTCCATTTTCGCCTTTTCTTTTTCCAGGACCTCCGTGATATCACTTGCAAAGGCGGCGATACAAGTCACATTCCCTTCAACATCCAATATGGGATATATGTTGTTGTCGTAGATTCTCCCGGCGATTTCATCCCTGAAGCGAACCGGCCTTCCCGTAAGGATCACCCTCGAGCCTTGTTCCTTTCTGAAGTTAGCGGCATCAGGAAGGAGACAGGCCAACATTTCTGAACCGATGAGTTCATCTACATCCTTTCCAAGTCTTACTGCCGCTGCTTCATTAATCGCAAGGATCTTGCCTTGTGGATCTAACAATACCGCCAACTCGGGAATGGCGTTAATGAGCGTTCGCAAGGTTTGTGCAGATCGCTTATAAAAGTCTCTTTCTTCCTTTAATTGATTAACCTGGTCCAATGTTTCATTACTCTTTTATTATCAGTCTCATAATCGTATATACAATATCATATACACATTAAATCATTTGACCTCATCCTCCGCCTGTGATGGGGGGCTGGGGTGGAGATAACCAACTTATTTCTTGCTCTATCGTTTTTCCCCCCTTTCTTTACTTCCCTCCCGCCAGGGAAGGGGCGAATATTTTTATCAACCTATTGAGTCATTAGTATTTCCGACTATTAATATTTCTAAAATATGAAATTAACGTTGCCAAAAACCCCAAAAGGAGCGCCTGTCTGGTATGTTGCCGCAGTATTTGTAGCCGCCAAGGCGTCATCCGCCGTATTTATCGCAGAGATGTATTTTTTGTTTAACAGGTTTGTAGCTGTCAAGCGAAATTCTACGGTTTTTGATCCGAGTACCTTTTGTAGCTCATATGAGATATCGAAATCCAATATTGTGCATGGGCTTATCCTTTCTTCATTCAGAACATCGCCATATCTAGCTGACATGTATCTGACAAATGGCGTAAGAGAAATATCTGCTATTTTATAGGTCAAAGCTGCCTTTGCCATATACTTGGGCGCATCCGGCACTTGCTTGCCTTTTGATGAGATTGTGGTATTAGAGCCAGTTTGCAAATCATCCTTAAAGTAGTATTTGCTGTAAGACAGGGCCAATAGAAATTCTAAATCTCTTAAGATCTTACCGCCTGCTGCTATTTCCGCGCCGTACGCCAGGGCATCCGCAACATTGTATGGATATAAAACACCGTATGTAGAATCATAAACCCTTGCCTGTTTGTTCTTGACAATGGAGAAAAATGCGTTTGGGTTAAAAAATATGTCGCCGATCTTGTATTTGACCCCCAAGTCCAAGTTATCTGCTATCTCCAGATCAAGCTTGTCCCACAGGCTTTGGAGAGGTACATTCTGGAGAACAAAACTGGATCTCTGTTGGACATAAGTGGGGAAGAGATTGACATCAAAGCCGTATGTTCGCGTATAATCGGAATAGATGACGGCATCTTTGATCAAGTTATAGCCCAGATAAGCGCTAGGCAGCCACTCTTTGAAGTCTTTTGCATCCACGCTGGCCCATGTATCCAATGTGCCGGTTTTTATAGCCGTATTGTAGTCCTGGCTTGTGGTGGCGTTTGTGCCATTAGTATAGCTTTTAAGCGCCCCTAGCTCGAAGTCTAAATATCTTACTCCTGCTGAATATACGAAATTGCCCATCTGGCCGCTGAGTTCAGTAAACGGTGAGTGAAAATCATGATAGTCATTTTTCGCCAGTACTGCATATCCCGCATAGGTCAGACCGCTTGCGCCGACCGTATATTTCTTTTGATCTTCCGGGGGTCCTGGAGGGGCCTGTCTATGTACCCAATATCCCAGTTTTGCATTTAGCTCTTTTGAAAAGCTTTTTTCGTATTTCAAGATGGTCCCGTATAGCTCATGGTCTATATTCCACCTGATTACATTTGTTTTCGATGAATAGGAATACATACCATTGTCAATAAGATAGTACGGCTTGAAAGAAATCTTGGAGTCCGTAGACAGCTCACCCTCTATATTTGCAAGAAAAGCCGAATCTTCAAAGTTCTGTTTGTTGTAATCATAGTTGTTTGAGCTTGCTCTATTGGTGTTGAAGTCCTCATCAAAGTTGTGCCCCAAATCCCTTGTTTCGGCATATGTCAGATTGTAATAATTGTGGTGGTCATCTCTGTTGTGTGTAAAAAAAAGCTCTGTTTTGATTTTGTCGGTCGGCTGCCACGCCACCGCTGTTGCTTCATTGGTGCGTCTAAGATCTCCTTTGCCTTTGTATTTGTCGCTTCCCGTATAAGAAAAAGAACCAAAAGCATATACCTTGGCGATATCTCCGGTATCAAGGCGCAAAAAACTTCTATGGAGATCGTCGCTTCCATATGTCTGGGACAAATCAAATCCAAAGTCATGTTCTGGCCTTTTGATATTCATATCCACCTTGCCGACGAGGTTTGAAAAGCCAAGCCCCTTGTCTACTGGAATATAGCCTTTATACAGGTCTACGCTTTCGATATTTTCCATGTCGAATATGCTTTTTCCGCCGCCTGGATTACCGCTTATAGGTACGCCATCATACGATTTAACGTTGCCGGGTCCTGTCTGTTTTTTGCCTCTTATCCTGATAGAGTCGTGAAACCCATTCTCATTGGTGCCGAGAGAATCTACTGAGGTATAGTTGACCGAAGGTGACATCTCAACTATTTTCAATGCGTTAATATTGCCTTGCCTGCCAAAGATCTTGATCCCTTTTGTTGTATAGCTCTCTTTATTTGACGGAGCCAACACGTCCAAAGGCGCTACAAACGCCTCGCTATCTGGCTTGCCAGTGCCGGAGGCTTTGCCATACACGGTAATTTCATCTAAAGTGACCGGCTCTGATTGCTGTGAGAATGGCTGACTGTTTTCTGATTCCGCCTGCTGTGACGATGGTTTTTTGTTGTTGGATTCTGCGGCCACCCGCGCCGCGAACGATCCGCAGATTAAAACTGCTATGATCAAAAGCATGCGGATCAATTTCATACCTTGGTGTCTCATGTATCTTTTCCTTTCTATTCCTTCCATTTTGTTGCAATAGCCGCTTTTACTTATTAAAGGCCAAATCCGATAATACACGAATGCCCTTAGGACATAGTGACTACCGATCAGTGATTATCGCCAATATCCAAGATAAATGGTCTTGCACTGACATCGAGCCAATCAATCCAGGCCTCAACCGTTGACATCTTGAATTCCAGGACCAGTCTGTTATAGGAATCCGCCTCGTTTTCATATCGTTGCCGCAATCTGTCTTTGTTCTTCTTTAACATCTGAAGCTGACTGGTTATCAGCTCATCCCCTTCTTTGAGGCCCAGGTCTTTGAAAAAAAACAGTTTGGCTAGAAATTCAACGCGCAGATCCCTGACATTTCCTGTCGGACAATTCAACCAGACAAGGAAGGACTTCTCTCCGGCCTTTGTCAATGAAAAGACCCGCTTTGCTGGCCTGTCCTCCTGCTCCTTGAGGCTCGAAATCACAAGGCCTTCCATCTCAAGCCTTTTAAACAGCGCGTAAAGCTGACTGGTGCCAACATGCCAGGTGGATTCAAAGGCTGTGTCCAGAAACTGCATAATCTCGTAACCATGCCTTGGACCGGACATCAGTGTGCCCAGCAAAACATATTCAGTAGATGGTCTTGTCAGCATCAGATACTTCCCCCTAAAGAATCCGAATAAAATAAAAGCGTTCCCGATAAAACGATCGTTCATTGACACCCTATTCCAATTTGGAATAGGGTGTCAATGAAAAAATTATGGGGCTTTGGGCTGCTCTTGACTCACCTTGATTAGAAGGGATCGCTGTCGCTGGTTTTTATTCTTGACTGAAAATGAGACGTTAATCATCAATCGAGTGAAACATGAGCCAAACATATATTACAAATTAGCTGGAATGGGTACATAATATAGACCTTTTGGACCTGTATAAATAGACTTGTCTCTCATGAGTTTATTTGTCAACAAATGCTTTTATATAAAAAATTTTTTTCTTGACAGTTTTATGATCGTTAGTTATAGAACGAATTATGAGAGTTAAAATTCCTAAATCAAAGTATTCAGGAAAATATCCAGCAAAATATCTTTTTTGTACACTAACAACACATTTAGCAAAAAAAGTAAGGCTTTATTATAATAAGCAGTTGCGTCCATTAGGAATAACATCTCAGCAGCTAGTTGCGTTGGGCGTCCTTTGTTTCGAAGAGAAGGACTTAAGTCTTGGAGAATTTGCTAAAATAGCAAGGCTTAAAAAGTCTTCTGCCGTATCAATGATAAAGCGCCTTGAGGCTATGGGGCTTGTTAAAAAAGAGCCACATCCATCGGATGCTCGCCTTGTTGTCCTTAAAGTTACCGATAACACCCTTGAATTATTGCCAAAACTTCATGAGAAAGTGCAAAGGCTGGAAAAACACCTTGAGACCCAGATTGGTTCCAAAAAACTTCTTGAATTTGTAGAGAATATTTACAATATTTGGGGCATCGCACATTTGTGTGGGTGACCCCAATATGTTGTGGTCATGCATTGATGACCTGGAATGCCGCTGGTTTTCTTCTCGGATAGAGATC
>LT984855.1:278569-322724 GCA_900258555.1 uncultured Desulfobacterium sp.
TCATCGCCTTGAAACTACGCTAACTCATTCCGGTCAGAAAAACAATAATCCGACCACAACATATTGGGGGCACCCACACAAATGTGCGATGCGGCCAATATTTTAAAAGTCGATTTTTAAAATATATTTTCTATTTTTATGATATAATTGTTCGGCATGGAACGTTTCAATACGAACGATATTAAAATCACAATTTTCTCTTAATCTCATTTTAATGCTGGCATTTATAAATATGGCTGATATCCAAACAATTATTGGACTATGCTAACAAAGGTTTGGATACAAGGCAACTATGGAGGAATGATAATGCTTAATTTTGCTGGCATGAATATCGCTCAAGTCAATAGATATATGAAAGGTTTTTCTAAAATAATAAAATGTGGGGGGAAGCCGTCAAGTTATGTATAACAGATATAGTAAGCACAGTAAGTGGAAATGTGGAATTTTGTCATTCTGTTTGTTTGTTGCAATATTTTTCTCTTCAATCCGTTCGCCTTTTGGTGAGGATGGGCCACCATTGCCCATAGAAGACAATAAATTTGGAGAAAGATGCCCTCCCGGTTTCTGCCAAATGCCTCAAGGTTTTTTAATGAGCCAAAGAGACATGGCATTCGGAGTTCATTTTATTGATGATAAAAGAGGGTGGATAGTTGGCAATTGTGGTTTGGCGTTGATGACGCCAGATGGAGGAATAAGTTGGGAGAAAATAAACATAGCAAACCAAAATTTTAAGGATATTTATTTTTTTGGGGAAAATGGGTGGATAGTAGGCGATGGGGGCCTAATTTTACATACGAGCGATGGAGGTGCGAACTGGAGCAGACAGCAATCTAACATAAAAAATCCTCTTACATCGGTTTTTTTTCTTGACAGGGAAAAAGGTATCGCAGTGGGGACAGATGGTATGATTCTAAGCACGAGTGATGGCGGCGCCTCTTGGAAAGCGATTGATATAGACTGGACAAGTATAATTTCAGAGGAGTTAATATCAAATGGGATTATTTGCATAAACCTTTATGATGTATTTTTTTCAAATAAACTTTGTGGCTGGATTGTCGGCGATTGCGGGACTGTGCTTAAAAGCGTGGATGGCGGAGAAACATGGGATGTCTCTCAAATGGGCTTGTTACCGCCTCTTTTTTCTGTTTGTTTCAAAAATGACCGGGAAGGATGGGTGGTGGGACAAAACGGTTACTTCCTTAAAACTGAAGATGGGGGGAAGCACTGGCAGAAGGTTCCAAGAATTGCAGAAAAGAGCCTTTATAAAATTAGTATGAACGGTAATTACGGCATAATTGTTGGAGACAATGGAGTAATATCCAAGACAAACGACGGCGGCAGTACATGGGCTCCTATCAGTTTGGATCTCAAAAAACCTTATCCCTGGCTATCAGATGCATTCATTTTACCGTCTGATTCTTTTGCTAATGTTTACATCGTAGGCAAAAGCGTTGCTTTATTAACGCGAATTAACGCAAAATAGATTATCAAAGAATTACCTAGTGATAGATGAGATGTCAGCGTGGGCTATAAAGGAGGGGGATCATAAATGATAAAAAGATTTAGCAGTGCTTTAATTGAGCACCGACATATTGCTTTCTGTCTAATTTTTATTGTTACTGTTTTTTTCGGTTTTCAGATCAGGCATATAGTAATACGTACCCAGCTTGAAGACCTTTTTCCTGCGGATCATCCCTTTATAAAAATTCACGAGAAATACAAAGATCAACTAGGTAGTCCATTTAAAGTGTTTTTAATGTTAAAGGTTAAGGACGGCGAAATATATAACAGGAAAACATTAGAGAAGATCAGGCGGATTACCGACAGGCTTGATGCAATTCCAGGTGTCAATCATAATCACATATATTCAATTGGGTCACAAAAACTGAAGAAGCTTAGAATCGACAAAGATATGATTCTTACAGAACCAGTTATGCCCGATATCCCATCCTCTATGGATGAATTTAAGGAGATAATCCAATCATCTTCGGGAATTTTTGGAGTATGGACTTCCCGCGATAATAGTTCGGCAATTTTTAGTGCGGAATTTATCCAACGCGATATGGAATATGATGCCATTTTTAAAGAGCTTCAAAAGATAAAAGACGATGAATCCGATGATAACCATATCATTTACATGGCTGGGGAACCCGTATTAATGGGTTGGGTTAACGAATACCAATCAGAAATGTGGTGGATATTCGGAATGACGTTTTTATCCCTTTTCGGCCTTCTTTATATTTATTTCAGGAACATTCCTGGAATTATTGCACCCGTTTTATCTACGGTGGTGGGAGGTATATGGGGCCTGGGCTTTTGTGGATTGGTGGGCTATAATCTTGAGCCACTTATCTTAGTAATTCCGCTTTTAATTACTGCTAGGGCCTTAAGCCATGCAGTGCAGATTACCGAGAGATATTTTGAATGTTATTATAAAGTCGGTAATGTAAAAGAGGCATGTATTATTTGCATGACGAGCATACTCCCCCCTGGGACGCTTGGAATAGTGACTGATGCACTAGGGATTTTTTTCATAGCCGTTGCTCCTGTCCCGGTAATACAAAAACTTGCTTACCTCTGTAGCTTTTGGGCAATTTCGATTATTGTTAGCGGCCTTATATTTACTCCTCTTGTTCTCTCTTATATACCTCCCGCAAAAAATATATCCAAAATTGTTGAATACAGAAAGGGTCTGGTTTACTCAATATTGACTGCAGTTGGTCGGATGTGTTCTGGAAGAGGTCCTGGCATTATCCTTATAGTAGTGATAATATTGGCTGGTGTTTCGGGTGTTATTGCTTCCAAGGTTAAAATTGGCGATATTCACCCTGGCAGCCCAATCCTTTGGGAGGATGCTGATTACAATATCTCAGTTGGTCAAATCAACGAAAGCTTTCCTGGCACGGAGGAGTTATATGTACTAGTTGAAGGAAAGGAGCCAAGGGCCGTAATGAATCCCGATTTTTTGAAAGTGCTAGATACATTTCAGCGTTATATGGAAAAAAGCCCTCTTGTAGGGCGAAGTCTTTCGGTTGCAGATTTAGTGCCAACCATTCATAGGTCTATATATGCTGGACACCCTAAATTTGAAACCCTTCCGGTGGAAGAGACCCAATCGGCGCAAATGTTTAATCAAATAGAGGCACATTCCGCACCTGGAGATTATGACCTATATTTTTCTAGAGATGGAAGTGTAGCAAATGTAATTATCTGGTATAAAGACCATAAGGGGGAAACACTGAGAAGTGCTGTGTCAAGAGTAAAGAAATTCATGCAGGATTACAAAGATCTTCTTAAAAAAAAGCATTGCTCCTTTCAACTGGCTTCAGGGAATCTTGGCATCCTCGCTGCGATAAATGACATAGTAGAGAAATCACAGTTGTTGAATTTTGTTCTTGTGATGGGGACAACTTTTATTTTGTGTTGGCTTACCTACAGGTCAATTGTGGCTGCATTATTCCTTATTATACCATTAAATATTACTAACATAATTGTCTTAAGTATCATGAGCGGCCTGGATATAGGCCTCAATATAAATACTCTACCTGTTGTGTCTGTTGGGGTAGGGGTTGGAATTGATTATGGCATATATCTCCTTTCGAGATTGTGCGAGGAGTTTCAGATCCGAGGTGAATATTCTCGGGATCTTGTTAATGAGGCTTTAAAAACCACAGGTAAGGCCATCTTTTTTACAGCGACAACAATGGTCGTTGGAGTGATTTTTTGGTATTTTTTCTCTAGTATGAAGTTTCAGGCAGAGATGGGATTGTTGCTGGCAATTATTATGTTTATAAACATGATTGGCGCGCTGGTACTTATTCCGGCGCTTGTAATTTATTTCAAGCCCAAATTTTTGGGAAAAGTTAAACTCTTAGTGGCATGAAAGGAGGAAATGGTTACAATGAAAACTGCGTATCTTGACGGAAAGAAATGGCTATTTATCTTATTATTTCTCTTCTTCGGAGCTATGGAGGCCAGGGCAGATATTCAGCTTTGGGAGGACAAATTTATTTTAACCGGGTTTCTTCGACAGGAGCTTGCGGTGCATGTGGCCCCAAAAAATCCAAACAATGAGGCTTATCAAGATTCCAATAACAGGATAAATCTTTCCAGATCATTTTTTTTGACAGAGTGGATACTCAAACCAAATGATGTATTTAAATTTTATTCAAAGATGAGGCTGATTCACGATCAGACCGATATGTTGGAAGATGACCTGTTGGATTATAATGCATTTCCTCTTAGCACACCCAGATACGGATCATATCTAAGGCCTACTGATGACGACAACATCGTTTTTGAAGTTTGCGAGTTGTATGGAGAGGCCGATCTTGGAAATCTCTGGCTCAGGCTTGGAAAACAGCAGATAGTCTGGGGGGAAATGATCTCGGCTAGGATTATGGATATAATAAATCCTCTTGATTACAGTTGGCATTTCATGTTTGAGCCCGAGGAATTTGAAAATATTAGAATTCCTGAGTGGGCGGCACGAATGGTTTATAACTTTGATCAAGACACCTTGCCGTGGTTTTCAGAGGCGTTCATTGAGGGATTTTATAACCCGGGGGATGTTTCTCCAAACATAAATCCTCAGCCTGGTGCGCCTTATAAATTTACACCTGATCCTTCACCGGTATTCGTAACTAATGAAAAAGAAAGGTGGGGTGATGATGAGTTCGGTTTTCGAATCGGGGGCAGGGTAGGCCAGTTTTTTGGCACCTTGAATTATTTTAACGTATATACAGATTCCGGTTATTGGCAGTATGTATCTGGCGGCCCTAGGCCACCTTTTTTCACTGATATAAAATACCCCAAATTAGACATTTATGGCTTAAGCATGAACTATGCTATACAACCCCCTATTGATACTACTGTAACATTTGAAGGCACTTACACACCCGAGCAGCCATATTACGATATCCAATCAGCAATGCCTGAAATTGTTGAGGAAGGTCAGTGGAAATGGGCTCTTCAATTGCAGCGAAGCACTTTTGTATTTCCGACACCCATAAGTGCTATGAATCTCAGGATGCAGTTTACCCAGACGGCTGTTGACGGAAACCCTGACAAACTCAAGTCAACACCTGCACCCTTTGATAGAAAATCCAATAAAGTTGATAAAACGCAGAACGTTCTAGCTTTCTTGGCTGATCAGTATTTTTGGAGCAATCAAATCCTTATTAATGCAAAAGTCATCTATGACATGGATGGAGCATACTACATGGTGCCTGGTTTTAAGTACGCTCCTGGAGATTACTGGTATTTCGATATCTACGGGGTATTTTTGGGAGGTTCTGATCGCAGAGCAGGTACTTTTGCATCCATGTATTGGAGCGACGAGGTTTTTGCGAGGATAACCTATCAATTCTAAATCAAAAGGAGGTTTATTATATGAGGGATCAAAATATAAATATAAGCTCTGGCCTATGGCTTTTTTTGACTGCTTTTTTGCTCATATTCTATTTTCCTGGTACCCTTAAGGGAGCAGGCATTCCGTCAATTGAGGATGTAATTGAAGAAAAAGCACAAGTGCCCCGCATTGAAGAATTGACAGATGGAAAAGTCAAGGAAGGAGATCTGATAAACAAAGACAATATGGATCTGGTCAAGGAATATTTAACGCCAGGCGTTGCTGAGGCCATTAGGCAGGGTATGGTTCTCATAATGAGACCTCAATTACCCGTTGACAAAATAGTTCCTAAGTTTTTTATAGAACTTACCAAAAAAAATGATGGAAAGGCAATCATTGATGAAAATGGAACAGTTTATTACGAAAAAATGGGAACACCCTGGCCAGGAGGATGCCCATTTACAAGGCCTAAAAATGCGTTGGAGGCAATGGCTAATACAAAATATGGATGGGTGTTAGACGATGTTAGGCAGTATCCCAACATATTAGTATTCAACAGCTCCGATGGGAAAGACTATAAGACATTGTATATGGATCATCTTTATGTAAATTGTAATTGTAGGCATCTTGTGCCTCCTTTCGGCACATATCCTGGGTATGAAGATGTTATGTTTAAAAGGATCAGCGTAACAACTTCGCCGCTGGCTCTAAAGGGGCTCGGGCAGTTTACGGTTCGGCATTATGATGATGCAAAAAAATATGATGCAGGTTTTGCTTACCTTCCGGCATTTAAAAGGACAGTCAGGATAAGCGCGACTACATGGCAGGATAACATCGGCGGATCAGACTGGACATTTGGGGACGGTGGTATTTTACAGGAGCCATACTCAGACTGGGATTTTAAATCGGCAACATTGAAATATATGCTAATGCCCGAGCCAGACCCACCTTTTCCCTACATTAAAAAAGACGCAACATTAGATAGTCGACTGCAATTTGATGTTGGCAGGAAATTCGGTAGGCTTGGGTGGGCGATATGGCCTGTATATGAGGTCGAGGCAATTCCAAAGATTAAACATATATACGGAAAGAAGGTTTTTTACGTCAACACCTGGCCATACTGGCCTGCCACATGGGAGATTAATTTATCGGATAGCTATGACCGGCAGATGAAATTATGGAAGGTCAGTTGGATGTGTCGTGCAGTGCTCAGCTATAAAGATATGAGCTTTGTCAGCACTAGTAGTGGCCCTATGCACGATCTACAGACTGGCCACAGTTCAACTTTCTGGTTTATCCAGGAGGTAACCGAGCTCAAACCTGATGACGTAACACTGACGACACTTCTCCAAGCTGGAAGATAGTCGAATTAAACAGTATTAGCGTCAACCCTGGCTTTATTAATTTTACTATAAAGATCAGGGTTGACGCGCCAAACGAGTGTAAGGAGAAATGAGGCAAATAATGTCAAGCGTGAAATTCCTTTTTACAGAAGAGAATGTTGGAAAAAGACATGGTGTTTATCCTGACGAGGAACAGGACCGGACAAAACCGTATTCTGAAAAATTCTGGTCCAAGGTTGAGACCCTGCCTATAGAGAGAATTCGGGAAATTCAAATGGAAAGATTTAGAAACATCGTGCAATTTGCATATGCTCGTAGCCCGTTTTATCGAAGAATATGGGATAATGCAGGTATTAAACCTGAAGATATTCGAGGCTGGGATGATATCAGACATATTCCTATTGTGACAAAATACGATTTTGGCGATGATCAAAAAGAAAATCCTCCATACGGGACGGCCTTCACTTCTCCGCCGAATACCCAGTTGAAATATTGGCAGACTTCCGGAACAACCGCCAAGCCAAGGCTCTGGACTGAGACAAAAGAAGACTGGGAAAATGGGATATTTCTTTACAGCCGTGGGCTTTATGCACATGGAATTCGTCCTGGCTGGAGGGGATTTTTTGGATTCAGCTATCCGCCATTTATTGCTTTTTGGCTTTGCCATTCGGCATGTGAATCAATGGGTTGTCAAATTGTTCCTAAAGGACCTCTTTCTACTAAGGCTTGGCTTGGCTTGATCAAAAACCTCTCAACTACTGGTGTTGATTCGTTTTTAGCTGCAACTCCGACGTTTACTATGAGGCATGTAGAAATGGCAGAGGAGCTTGGAATCAACTTAAAAGAACTGAATATAAAAGTACTTACCATGGCCGGTGAGCCCGGTGCCTGTGTTCCAAGTACCAAAAAATATCTGGAAAATGCATGGGCCGCTAAAGCCCACGATCAGTTAGGATCTGTTGAGACAAGCGGGCCGGTTATGTATTCCTGTGCTGAACAGGCAGAAGAAGAAAATATGTCTGATCATTTAAACCTTGATTCGTTCTTAGTGGAACTGGTTGATCCTGATACACTCAAGCCCGTTGGTGATGGGGAACCTGGGGCCACTGTTGTCACTGCGTTGACACGTTTTGGTATGCCGACGATAAGATTTTTGTTGGGAGATTGGATGACGATTTCATATGAGAAATGCAGATGTGGGAGAACATTACCCCTGGCCAAGGGAGGAATTAAAGCACGATCTGATGATTTGATTATAATAAAAGGGACTAATATTTATCCATCCCTGATTGAAAATTCTGTCCGGTCAATAGAAGGACTTTCTCCGGAATATCGAATTAGGGTTAAAAGGACTAACGCCATAGTAATGGTAGAAGCAAAGCCGGGCATTAAAAAAACGGATTATCAAAAATTAAGTAAAATTTTAGAAGAAGATATCCGTGACAAGACAAGCGTTCGGTTGATGATAGAAGTTAATCCTCCAGGCACATTACCTCGCGAAGATGTCAAAACGAAAAGAATAATTCGAGAATAATTCTGACACTCGTTTTGTGACCATCTTAAGGAAGCTCATCAAGAAAATGTTTAGGCTTTGAAATGCCCATTATTAATAATCTTTTTTGCTTCACATGGCATGTTTATTCAGAGCCTTATTTGGATCACAAATGGGTTAAGACGACACCGGCCTTCGATTTGCAAACTTGTGAAACCAACGGCTTCATTCCTGTTGCATTTGATGGGCTAAATAACGCTATACTTCCGTCCCACTACAAACATGGCAATCTGCATATCGAGTATCTGCCGGACGCGCTCCTTTTGACAGTGTGCCTCTGCACGATATCCGCAAGGCCTTGATTGAAAGAAACTTGCTAGACATTAGGGAAATAGCTTAGTGCCCAAATATCTTAATCGAATGAAATCATGAAATTTCCAGTTCTTATTTAAAAGCAATAATAATGATAAAAATTTCACCCCATGACCCGCCATCCCTCATTTCAATCGCATGTGGAAGAGCTCCATCTGATATTTATCTTGCAAATGGCAGGATTGTAAATGTTTTGACAGGCGACATTTTACACGGCAGAGGGGTTGCCATCGGGAATAACAGAATTGCATATGTAGGTCCTGAAACGAATATGATTGGCTCTAAAACAAAGGTTATAGACTGTAACAATTCTTATATCCTGCCAGGTTACGTTGACTCGCATTGCCATGCGGATTATTTCTATAATCCCTCTGCATTTACAAGACATGCATTGGCAACAGGGACAACCACACTATTGACCGAGTTGACTGAAATATGCGGTTCCGTCGGTCCAAAAGGCCTGGACTATATGTTAAGCGCCACAGATAAACTTCCTTTGAAATTTTTTTTCAGTTTGCCGTCTTCTATCCCTCCATTGCCGGAAATTGAAGGCTATGATTACTTCCCGCTGTCCGATATGAAAAGATATGTTGAAAACAGGCGCATATTGACTTTGGGTGAGATTACCTCGTGGCCCCGGATAACGGCCATGCATCACGACATTATTGACAAAATAAATTTCGCAATATCAAACGGATTATTAGTAGAGGGGCATCTGACGGGATGCAAAAATTATGAGATCAATGCCCTTGCCGCCGCCGGTATAACATCCTGTCACGAGTCTATAACTTCCGGTGAAGCCAAGGAAAAATTGTGCCTTGGGCTTTATGTAATGCTCAGGCATGGCTCCATAAGAAGCGATATGGAGGAGCTAAGCCGTCTGGTCACTGGCAACCCCGGCATCAATACATCAAGAATCATACTCATACTGGACTGGATGAGCCCTGAGGATATGGTGCTTCATGGCTATATGAATTATCTTGTGAAATGCGCCGTTGACTGTGGTGTGGAGCCTATTACTGCGATACAGATGGTCACGATCAACCCGGCAACATATCTCGGGCTTAGTGGGGAAATAGGCAGTGTCAGTCCCGGAAAAATCGCAGACATCCTGATTGTAAAAGAGCTGGAGCAGGGCACCCCTGAAGTGGTTATTGCACACGGGAAGATGGTTGCTTGTTCGGGAAGGTTATGTAATGACGTCGTAATCCCGGAGATTTCTCACCAGGGCCTTTTACCAATAAATTGGCCAGGAAACAAATTTACTGCTCTGAACTTTCAGATATATGCACCTAATGAATCAGAGAAGTTCACAATTTTTCCGGTAATAAAAGTCGTCAATAAAACCATAACCAAACGCATGGATAAACAGTTTGAAATTCAAAACGGGATTATCAGTCCTGATCATGAAAAAGACATTATAAAAGTGAGCGTTATTCGCGCGGATGGAAATGTAGCATCCGGCCTTTTGCACGGTTTTGGCGGAAAGATCGGGGGACTGGCTACAAGCATTGGAGTCTGCACCAACAAACTCGTTATTCTGGGTAGAGATGATGTTGATATGGCTGTGGCAACAAACAGGATGCTGGAGTTAAACGGCGGTGTAGTTCTTGTGAAAAATGGAAAGATAATATCTGAGCTTCCTTTTGCAATTGCAGGGATACAGTCATATGAAGATATAGAAACGCTGTCTGGTCAGATGGAGGAAATGAAGAAGGCAATAAAAGAGATGGATTGCTTACTTGAAGACCCCTTGTTTACAATTCACTTTTTGACTATGTCCGGGCTGCCTTTTATTAGGATACTTCAAAATGGAATTTTTGATGTCGTTAACAAAAAGATAATATTTGAACCGTATTTTATTAAGTCAGGTTCTAGCCCCTTATAAGCAAGTCTAATACACTAAAAAAGGTAAACAATGAAAAAGTTCTTTTACACGAATAGCATAGCTGTTGCGGGAGCTTCATCAACAAAGAATAAACTCGCAAACTTTGTAATTTCAAATCTTGTTGAAATAGGCTACCAGGGAGAAATCTTTGCCATTGGGACTAATCGGGGGGAAATTTTCGGCAAGCCTATTTTTATTTCTATTAAAGAGATACCAAAACCTGTTGATCTACTGGTGATTGTTGTTCCCTCTGACTTTGTGCCCGGGCTGTTGGCAGATGCCGGCGAGGCCGGAATTAAAAGGGTTGTAATTATTAGTGCAGGCTTTAATGAGTTAGGGGGCAAGGGTGATCTGCTGGCAAAACAATTGAAAGAAATCGCGGTCAGATTTTCCATCAGATTTATTGGCCCCAATTGCCAGGGTGTTATTTGTGCAAGCACGAGAGCCTGTGTGTCCTTTTCTCCCTTTTCCATGGAACATGTAAGACATGGAAGGGTGTCCATAATTACTCAGAGCGGTTCTATTGGTTGGATAGGCACTTCCTATCTTTCTCATGAAATTGAAGGGATAAGCAAGGTCGCGAGCATTGGGAATAAACTCGATATAGATGAGCTGGAGCTTCTGGAATACTTCATAGGGGATAAGGAAACAAAGATTATTGTTCTTTATCTTGAGAGTTTCTCTGATGGAAGAAAATTGTTTGAGCTTTGCAGGCATTCTCCAAAACCTATCATTGTATTTAAATCCAATATCAGTGGTAAAGAATCCGAGCTTGCTCTTTCACATACCCTTGCACTCGCATCAGACGACAGGGTTGTAGATGCAGCACTGGCGCAGGCTGGTGTTTTAAGGGCCTTCAGATTCAAAGATGTGATAGACATGTGTAAGGCCTTATCGTTACCAGCCGCAAAAGGGAATAATTTTGCCGTGATGGCCTCTTCAGGCGGTATGGCGATTATCGGTGGTGACACGGCCTTAAGAGAAAGCCTTAACCTGGAACCCTTTTCAAAAAGTTTAATTCAAAGAATCGGGCAGATGGGGAACTGGACCCTGCATAACATCACTAACCCTCTCGATGTCGGAGGCATTTTTCAAAATTCAAATATCTTAGATATTATCGACGCAATATTATCGAACGAAAAGATAGACGGCGTCGCCCTGTCAGTATTCGGAACAGGGCCGCCCATGTACGAGCTTGGACCTTACGAGATTATTGATGGAGTTGAAAATATTTCAAGGAAGCATCATAAACCAATTGCCATGACCATAGTATGTGACCCCTGTTTTATAACTGAAATAAAAAATCAAACTGATTTTACCATCTTTGATACCATGGAAGATGCTGTTTGCGCTTTATCCAATCTGTGGAAATATCAAAGAATGGCCGTGAGGGTTAGATCTCCTTATCAGGACACGGAATTAGGGAGGATAGAAGCTGAAAAAATATTTTCCGAAATAACAGAAAACAAAACGGCCGATAATGGCCTTATGGCACTGCGGCTTGCGAAGGCATACGGTATAGCATGTGAGATTCCTGAATTTGCCGCAGACTTAGATGAGGCAAGATTGAAAGCAGTCAAAATCGGATATCCTCTTGTGATGAAAATCAGCTCCCCTGATATTTCCCATAAGACAGATGTAGGCGGAGTGAAGATCAATATTAAAAATGAGAATGAACTTGAACAAATTTTCATAGAGATTATGGATGAAGTGAAACACAGGGCTGGATCGGCGCGCATCCATGGAGTAATGCTTCAGAAGATGGTTTCCGGAGGAATGGAGTTAATCTTTGGCGGCAGATGTGATCAAGATTTCGGCCCTGTAGTCATGCTGGGTATGGGGGGAATTTTTGTTGAGACATTAAAAGATGTTGTTTTTCGACTGGCTCCTATCTGCTGTGAAGAGGCCCATGAAATGATAGAAGAGCTAAAGGGGGTTGCTCTTTTAAAAGGTGTTCGCGGTCAAAAGCCCCTTGATGTATCCACCCTTGCAAACGCGCTGGAGAGGTTCTCCATCCTGTTGCACGACTTTCCGGAAATTTCTGAAATCGATCTTAACCCTGTTAAAGTATTAGGTGACGGAAACGGCTTGATTATTGTGGATGGAAGGCTAAAGATAGATGGAAGCAGGAGCGACACAATTAGATAATCCTTTAGTAGCGTTGTCAATAGGAGACCTGAAATAAAACTCTCCATTTCGTCACCGGGGTATAACATTCCCCTCAAATTCTAGCAAAAAAGAAACTAATCTTTATTTTATAAAATGATGGATTGAGCGAACCGAGCGGAGCCCATGCGTAGCTCAGGCTCGGCTCGCTCAATCCTTTCCTTGTTCTATCCTTATGCATCAAACCCGTTATAATAATATGCAAGGCGAACCTTAGTGACATTGAGAGACACGCTCATACTCCACTTGCTCACATTGACCCTCATGTTAACCGTCGTTCCATTCTACTGGTCGTCTTCCCTTCCAACCGATTTTCTATAGTTGTAAACATATCGCCGCGGGCATTATCAATACGATGCGGTATGCGTAAATCCATTTTGACTGCAAAAGTCTATTATTTTTTCAAACCGTTTCCTTTTTGAGGCAATCATCGCTTCAAACCATGGAAAAGTTTTTTTACCCGAATATAATAGCCGTTGCAGACGCTTCATCAACAAAGAATAAACTGGCAAATTTTGTAATTTCAAACTTTGTTGAAATAGGATACCAGTGAGGAATCTATGCCATTGGGGGTAATCAGAGATAAATTTTCGACAGACCTGTTCCCACACCTATTAGGGAAATACAAGTAGTTAAGTGGAAGTTACTGAGTTCGTACTGACGATTGGTCGGAATACATTAATGTGGATGACTGCTGATTTAGTCATAAGATCGTCGGATCAAACGAACTCAAATGTGTTCATTCATTCGCGGCATTATTGAAGAGTTGACTTCATCGAAATCATTTTAGGCAGGAGTGTGGGCGGAGGGGTTTCCCTCCGCCCGTTTTCGGGAGGTTTTCGTTGCGCTGTGATTGCGCCTGACGGGAACTTTTTCTTACCCGATATTGTAATATGGAGTTCTGTCCTTATATATCCTGTGGATCAGTCCTTCCTTCACCATTCCGGCCAGGCATTGCGCCACCTGTGATTTGTCTTCTCCCAGGGCATTGGCGACAATATTCCCCCTGACTATCTCACCTGCCCCTCTCAGGATATTAAGCACCCTTGCGCGCAGGAATTCCTCTGTCAGCACATCAGAGAGGGTCTCATCATAGGCAAGGGCGTTTCTCTGGTCGCCGGGATAGGTCTCCTCCCTGGGCCTTCTAAGCCCCGCCCCCAGAACCCACCTCATCCGTGGATTCTGCAATGTTTCATACAGACCTTGAAGCCTTTCTTTGGTTGTGGTGTCGCGTCTGATTGGTCCAAGCCTTTCCATTGTGGCCATGAAGATATCTACAATCCTCACATAGTGCTTCGGGTCGTTTAAATCCGCATGGGCCATGGCGATCCTCTCCCGTTCCAGTCCGCAGAGGCTCAAGAGTTTTTTGATGACATTCACCCTGCTCCATGTATGGTCAAGGCCATAGCTGTGGTGGCATTGCTCTGGCGGGCAGCCGATAAGGAGGAGCCCATTGGCGCCCTCCAGAAAGGCCCTTCCCATCACCCGGGGGTCAAGTTGACCGATACAGGATATCGGAAGGAGATAAAAGCCCGGATCGGACTTAAGTCCTCTGAGCCCTGCAAGGTCAGCCGCGGCAGCCCCTCCCCAGTTGCACGCAAAGCCCATGACCTCGTTTGATTTCAATTGCCTTACCAGGGTTGCTGTCCTTGCCTCCATCTGGCCGAAGGTATTGGTCTGGAGTGTCAGGGCATTATAAGGACATGCCGCTGCACAGGTGCCGCCGCCTGTGCAGACCATGGGATCTACGCGCCTGGGAATGCCCCCTCCGGCACCCTCGACCGGCTCAATGCCGCCGCAGTCGCAGATCTCCTTGCACAGCCCGCAGCCTGTACATTTGGACTCGTCCACTGTAACAATAACCTTTGGGGCATACAATTGCCCTGCGCGTGCCTTTTCAACCATTTCGACGACCTTTGATGCGGCACGCCTTCCCTGCCTGAGGCTCTCCTGTAGATCGCACGGCCTGCGTGCAGAGCCTGCAAGCAGTTTTTCCTCCTGGCCGACCTGCTCAGGCCTGACCATCTGTGGATTCCTCTCCAGAAACCGGCCCTCGACAATGTCATAGCCCAGGATTTCCGCCACCTTTAATACCTCCACCCCAATGCCGCGCACAGGTGAGAGCACCAGTCTGTCCCAGTTTAACTCCTCCTCGATCTGAACATCCCTGCGGGTATAGGTAATATAGCCCGCAAGGACCGTCGGTCTGACAGACCCGTCGTATGGGATCCATTTTATGCCCATCTGCCGGGATTTGGCCCTTTCAGTAGCGCTCAGGGGCAATTGTATCCTGTCGTTATAGAGGATGGTCAACTGCGCCAGGCCGGAGTGCTCACGGATATATCTCGCCATATTCCATGCAGAACGTGCGGAGAGGTGCGCCCATGGTTGATCATTTTCAAGGTCATTCACCCAGAACACCAGGTTTTCATGCAGGGGGCCGTGGAGCCAGATATATTCCTCCAATTCCGTATGGCAAAGAATCCTTTCTCCATCGTGGCCATAGTTGTCGCCCTGATTAACCATGTGTGTATCCAGCGCCGCGATTATGGCGCTTGCATTATACTGCTGTGTCTGTCCGTACTGTGTGCTGAAGGCGACCGAATAATCCCCGACCGGACCCATAACCTTTTTCAGGTCGCAGCCGGTGATCCTTTCCACATAAGGACTTTCCATCACCTCCTGCATTATCTTTCTTAAATGCCTGTGATAGTGTCGTTCACCCGGATAGAATTCATGGACTGTGCGGATCTCATCCTCGATATCTTCGGTGTCCACTGCAATCCTCACATCTATCTGGTGCCTGATTAGTTCGTGGGCTGCTGAATAGCCGGCTATTCCTCCGCCGACGATCATCACCGGACCGTTCATCTCGACCTTCTGCCTGGGCATCGGTGTAAGGGCTTCCAAACCCGCTGCCCATGAACCTATCAGCTTGGCCGCCTTTACCGCCAGTTCCTCCGGTTCCCCGTCAGATGCCTGGGCCACATGATCCCTGAGATTTACCACTGCTATCTGGCCCTGCTCCAGACCGGAGTCAAGGAGTTCCCTTTCGAATTTTTTGAGTATTATGCGGGACTCGCACCCGGCCACTACGATACGATCAAGTTTTTTGTCTTCCACCGCCTTTCTGACCGCCTTTAAACCCGGCGCCGAACATGGGTAGGGGTTGATCTCGACATAGGTGACCATGGGGTCATTTTTTACGTGATTCTCAAGGGCATTGAGATCTATCTTCGAGGCGATCTTGTTTCCGCATTCACACAAGAACACCCCGATTCTGGCCTTTTTCTCATTTATTGAATCTTTCATAGGTCATCTCCTTTAGTGTGCGTGACCGTGTCCGGTTCGTTGCGAGATATCGCCGCGCACCTGATCAAGGCGCGCCTGCATCGCGCCGGTCGGACAGACCGTTACGCATGAACCACAGGCTACGCATGCAGTGCTGGGTACTTTATAAGGGGTGGCAATTTCCTTGCTTGTCCCTCGGGAAGCAAAGGAAATTGCATTGACTCCTACAATCTCGTTACACACCCGGACACAGAGGCCGCAGAGCATGCATTGATTTTCTTTATCTACAGACGCAAACCTGGAAGAGCTAACCCCATATTCTGCGGCCAGGGCCTGAATCTCCTTGCTTGCGGGACATTCCGCCAAAAGCATCTCCAGCACCCATCGCCTGACGTTGTGAACACGGGGGCTGTCGGTCAGGATCTCAATCCCTTCCTTTACGGGATACATGCAGGATATTACCACCTTGGACCAGTCTCCTTCCCTGACCTCAACCACGCAGAGTCTGCATGCCCCGCTGGGTTCAATAGCCTCATGATAACACAGGGTGGGGATGTGAAATCCGTTGTATCTGGCCGTCTCCAGAACAGTCCAACCCTCTTCGGCCTCCACGGCCTGACCATTAATGGTAAAGCCGATGATATTTTTTTCTTTTATTGAATTTTTGCTCATAATTCACCTCCCTATCGGACCACGACAGCGCTGAACTTGCAGGAATCCAGACACATGCCGCAGCGTATGCATTGGGCCGGGTCCAGGTTGTGGGGTTTTTTCTTCTCACCTGTAATACATCCCTGCGGGCAGGAACGGGCGCATGCCCCGCAGCCTGTGCATTTTTCAGGATCAATGATGTAACTTATCAGATCCTTACAAACCCCGGCAGGGCAACGCTTTTCCTTGATGTGGGCCTCGTATTCATCGCGGAAATATCTTATGGTGGTCAATACCGGGTTTGGGGCGCTTCCCCCCAATGCGCACAAGGAGCCATCCTGCACGGCCTTGGCGAGGTTCTCAAGCTCTGCCAGGTCTTCCAATGAGCCCTCGCCCCTTGCAAAGCGGTTCAGGAATTCCAGCATCGCCTTCAGCCCAAGCCTGCACGGCAGACACTTGCCGCACGATTCCTCCTCAAGAAAGCGCAGAAAGTAACGGGCCACATCCACTACACAGTCATGTTCGTCCATTACGATCATGCCGCCCGAGCCCATCATGGAGCCGGCCTTGGTCAGTGAATCAAAATCCACCGGCACATCCCCCAGTTCATAGGGAAGACATCCTCCGGACGGGCCACCGGTCTGGACCGCCTTGAATCGTCCTGCGCCGGGAGTTCCTCCGCCTATTTCCTCAATAAGACGGTTTAGGGGTATTCCCATCGGGACCTCTACAAGACCGACATTTGCGATCTTTCCCACCAGGGAAAAGACCTTTGTGCCGGTGCTGTGGGGCACTCCGATATTTTTGTACCAGTCTGCTCCCCGTTCTATAATGAGTGGGACATTGGCCCATGTCTCAACGTTATTCAGTACTGTCGGACGGCCCCACAGACCCTCTTCCACCGAACGGATGTATTTGGGTCTGGGTTCTCCCGCCCGGCCCTCAATGGAGGTGAAAAGAGCCGTTGACTCGCCGCAGACAAACGCCCCTGCGCCCCTTGCGATTTCCACATCAAAGTCAAAGCCGCTCCCCAGGATGTTCTTGCCAAGAAGTCCCAGTTCCCTTGCCTGTTCAATGGCGATGTTAAGATGCTTTATTGCAAGGGGATATTCCGCCCTGACATACATAAAGCCCTGATTGGAACCCACTGCATAGGCGCCAATAATAAGACCTTCCAGGACCGCATGCGGGTCACCCTCCATCACGGTCCTGTCCATGAACGCCCCTGGGTCACCCTCGTCGCCGTTTACCACCACATATACAGGGCCGGGCCTTTTCTTTGATGCGGCCACCGCGCTTGCCCATTTTCTACCGGTCGGAAAACCGGCCCCACCGCGGCCCCTCAGTCCTGATGTCTCAATGGCGGATACGACATCCGCGGGGCTCATCCGGCTTAGGACCTTGGCCAGGGCCAGGTAGCCTCCTGCTCCTATGGTGTCATAGATATCAGTGGGGTCAATCTTGCCGATATTTTTAAGTACGATCCTCTGCTGGTGTTTATAAAATGGGATCTCGTAATCGTGTATGATGCGCTCTCCTGTCTTTGTGTCTTCATAGAGCAGCCTTTCAACAGGCCTGCCTTCAACCAGGGTGGCCTGTATGATCTCCTGGGCATCATCAGGCTGCACCCTTTGGTAAAAAATGCCCGCGGGCTGCATGATCACAAGCGGGCCCCGTGAGCAGAATCCGTGACAGCCGGTGGTCTTGATCTGGGGTACCACTTTCGCCGCTATGCCTGCCTCTTTTATCGCCTGGCGCAAGGCCTCTGCCACATTAGGGCTTCCGTTTGCAAGGCACCCTGTGCCGTGACAGACAATGATGACAGGCCTTTTTTCATCCCGACGTCCCCGTATGCTCTCAGTCAGGGACAAGAGATCTTGAGTTGAATTCAAACGGGATTGATCCAGTTTTTCTGCCGTACTTTGTTGAGTCATCTCTTCTCCTTACTCGGCATCAAGCCTCTTAATGGACTGTTTAACCTTTTTTGAATTGGTGTTGGGCAGGTATTCCTCATCCAGCACAACAACAGGCGCCAGGGCGCATGCCCCAAGGCAGTTGACCGTATCAAGGGAAAACCTCAGATCCTTTGTGGTACAGCCGGATTTTACACCCAACTCCCTCTCCAGCCCCTCAGCCAGGCGAGTACCACCCTTCAGGTGGCATGCAGTACCGAGACAGACCTTGATGGTGTGTTCACCCCTGGGTTCCACACTGAAGGATTTGTAAAATGTAGAGGCGGCCCAGGCCCGTGACAGGGGGACTCCCGTGTGTCCGCAGACCAGTGTCATTGCCTCTCTGCTGATATATCCATGCTCGGCCTGAATGTCCTGGAGCAGGCTGATCAGATACCTGGGCTCCCCCGGATACCTGTCCAGTATCTCATCAATAGTTTCTGCTTGTTCTTTCATATTTTTCTCCTAATGTGTTTTCGCATATTGAGCTGTGATTCTGCTAATCGCTAGAGCAATAACCTTGCCAATCAGATAACTTCTTGTTATTACACGGAAAACATGAAATACGAAGATTTGGTGCTTTCAGAAAACATCAATGTGACGTTTCATTTCTGAAACATTGCGTTAGATAATACTATAACTTATTGATTTAAAGGAGATTAATTATGTCGCAGATTAAAGACAAAAGTTTCACGTTAACGTGAAACATAGCATAACGCTGGTCCTGGTGAGTCTTTGGCCGATTATGTGATACGGTAATCCTTCATCTTCCTCCAAAGTGTGCTGCGGCTGATACCCAGACTTTTGGCAGCGTGATCGCGCCTGCCCCCGGATTTTTCCAGGGCCTTGATGATCCCCTGGAGTTCATCTTCCCTCATGACGGCATCATTGGGATGCGCTTTTGAGGTCGGCCCCTCTTCAGCTTCCTGCAGTTTTGGCAGGTGGGCAATGGTGATCACCGGGCCTTTGACAAACACGAAGGCATATTCCAGGAGGTGTTGGAGTTCGCGGATGTTACCGGGCCAGTGATATTGCGCCAGAAGCGCCATCACCTTAGGGTCGAGTCCACGGACATTTTTTTGGTACTTGGCATTCAGCCTTGATACAAAATGGTTTACCAGCAAGGGTATGTCTTCTACCCTTTGCCTTAAGGGAGGAAGAGTCAAGGGTATGGTGCGAAGCCTGTAATAGAGGTCTTCGCGGAATCGGCCCTGACGGACATCCTGAATCAGGTTTCGGTTGGTCGCGGCGATCAATCTGGCATCCATGGAAATAGGCCGGATACCGCCTACCCTTTCAAACACCCTTTCCTCAAGCACTCGCAGCAACTTGACCTGGATATCGGGCTTGATCTCCCCTACCTCATCCAGGAAGAGCGTGCCTCCTCTGGCCAGTTCAAAGCGACCGACCTTGCTGTTTATGGCGCCGGTAAAAGCGGCCTTTTCGTGGCCGAACAGCTCTGATTCCAGCAGTGTTTCAGTCAGGGCAGAACAGTTTACAGCGACAAACGGGCCGTCGGATCTGGGGCTCAAGTTATGGATGGCCCTGGCTACAAGCTCCTTGCCGGTGCCTGATTCGCCTTCCAGCACGACCGAGGCCTCTGATGAGGCTATGTCCGGAAGCAGCTTCAGCATTGCGGATAATATGCTGCTTTTTCCGATTATGTCGGACACTCCCGTTGTTGCAGGTGCAGCTACCTGGCCCGATTTTTCAGTTGATATCAGCGGCCTGAAGGTCTCCACAGCGCCCAAGACCTCATCGTCCTTGTTTTTGAGCACAGATGTATTAACCAGGATGGATAGCCTTTTGCCATACTTGCCTGCAATGCGGACATCCTGATCCATACGCATAACCCCTGTCTCAAGGGTGGTCTTCAACGGGCAACTGGACTGGCAGAGGTCGCTTTTAAAGATGTTCCAGCAGTTGCGACCCAAGACCTCTTCGCGATTATAACCGGTAATCTCCTGCGCCCGTTTATTAAATGATGTGATCCGCCAGCGCCTGTCTATAGTGAATACGCCTTCCGCCAGATTTTCAAACAGATCATCGTATTCCACATTACTAAGAGGCCCTAAAAAAGCGGCCTTGGAAGACACAGGATTATTGTCCCGGAATGTTAAAACAACGCCGGTAATTTTATCATCCATATCATAGAGGGGCATTATCGAGTAGGTGACTGAGACAGGGAGACCTGAGGTCAAGCGCACTGTTGCAACCAGATTTGAACGGGAGTGTCCTTCATTCAGCGCCTCACGCAGAGCCTCTTCCGCCTGGGGAAGATACTGAGCATTGATGACTTGCCCTAACTTGAGGAACTCCCCCCTTTTAAATCCAGACCTGAATATCTTTTCAGCCTGAAGGTTGCCCGCCAATATGCTTCCTTCTTTTGAGATGACCAACACACCATCCCCATCAGGCAATTCATCGAAATCAGGTTCGCTTGTCTCAGGTGATTCTGAATTTTCTTCCGTCATTGGTCCTTACCGACCTTTAGGCCAAGTCGTTTGAAGTCTTCGTCAGTCAACAGGGAGGAGATGTTCCAGCACAAGGATCTCACCGTCTGCTTGGGCAGCTCATTTCTCATTATCTGTTCGCCCTCACCATAGCCTCTTTGGCCGGCAAGGTGGACCAAATGCTCAAGCGTCTTTTTTGCCTGCAGATCTCCCAGCATGTTGGCCTGTTCGTGCAACTGGCACAACAGATTTACCCTGGTGATGGAACATCTTCTACATAATTGAATATCAGTCATAATCAGAGTCTATCAGTTGGGAAAATCATGTAAAGTAATTTTTAAAGGCTGATGATTAAGGGATATAGTCTGCTATTATATTTTGAGAGGGTCTTGATATCCTCAGGAGAAAAACTACTGAAAAAATCCATCTTTAAAATGAGATTTAACACCTTTTGTTGATAATCAATTGTATATTGCTTCATAAATCCTTAGGCCTTCTGCATGCCAACTTTTAGATACTTGAGTGCGAGATCAACATATATCTGTTTTGCACGCGCCCACATCTTTTCATCCTCTACTGTTACATCTCGGATAAACCTGGCAGGATTTCCTGCAACCATCACTTTCTGTGTGATCTCCTGCCTCATGGTGACGATGGCCCCCTCTGCAACAATTGCTCCGGCGCCGATTACTGAACGTATACTGAGCACCGCACCCATACCGATTACAGCATTATCGCCTATGCTCTTACAGTGTATGATTGCACCATGCCCTATTGTAACCCTGGAACCTATACTGCAAAAGTCATCGGGCGGCGCATGGACAATTACGCCTTCTTCAATGGCAGTGCCTGATCCGACTGAGATCATGCCATAGTCTCCCCGCAAGATAGCGCCGTGGCCTATGTAACAATTATCGCCGATTGTTACATCTCCAATGACGCTGGCAAGATCGCTTACATATGTGTCTTTGCCGATCTCTGGTATTTTTCCGTCAAATCTGTAGAGCATATGAAATGATCATGATCCAGGAGAAAAAAGCGTCCACTGTCTGTTACTGGTATCGTCTTCTGCCGGCACTTCTCCGGGGCCTTCTTCAACAGAACGTATCTCTCCCTTGAGGAAATATCTGTCAAACAACCTGTTATAATCAGTCCACGAACCATCCTGCCGGTCTTTTTCCATAAAACGGCCAAGGCCGTTTATCTTTGCATCCAGGTCATCAAATAAGTGAAGGGCAAAGGCCTCCAGAAACTTTGGCCTTTTTGGAGATCCGAATTCGTATTCTCCATGGTGGCTGAGTATCATGTGTCTAAGCTTAAGGGCGAGATCGTGAGGAAATGACCTCATATCCCTCAGCTTTTCATCCACCATCTCCACCCCCAACACCAGATGCCCCAGGAGTCTTCCTTCATCAGTATAATCAATGTGAAGATCACAACTGTATTCACGGATCTTGCCGATGTCGTGCAGAAAAGATGCTGTTACCAGCAGGTCCCTGTCCAGTTGCGGATAATGATCAGCCACCTTTGAAGCCATCCGGCATACAGAGAGAGTATGTTCCAGAAGCCCCCCCAGGTATCCGTGATGAAAGTTTTTAGCGGCAGGGGCCTTCTTAAATTGAGAGACAAAATGGGTGTCGGACATGAACCTGTCATTGAGCGCCCTTAGATGTTTGTCGCTGACACCTTTTAAGATATCCCTTAAAGACTTTATCATCTCAGTGACGTTACCGGCCGTTGATTCAATGAATATCGCAGGATCCGGCTCCACTTCCGGAGGCTTTAAGTCTGTGACAGTGATCTGCACCTGGCCGCGATAGGCGCCTGCGCGGCCCGTCACTTCAATAATGTCGCCGTCATGGAACAGTGATGACAATTGGTCGGCATTATCCCAGACCTTTGCTTCCAACTCCCCTGTACGATCGGCCAGGACAAGATTGATAAAGGACTTGCCCACCCTGGTTGTCCCCAGTCTCTTGTTTTTGGCCAGGTAACAGCCCTTGATATCTGTTTCCTCCTTAATGTCCTTAATAAACAGGTGCTGAAGATGGGGATCCTGATTCAATTTGGTCCTCCTGATTTGTGTCTGAACGAAAAGGCCGTTCAGACACAATTTTTAATTCTTAATTTTGAATTTTTTAATAAGGAAGGAATCTAATCTTCGAAGTTTCCCTTCTTTCCCTTGTCTGCATTTATGGATGCCGCCCTTTCGCGGATCTTGGCCTCAGTCCACTGGACCGGGTCTTCGATCCGACTGCACTTCGGGCCCAGATCATAGCCCCCGGCCTTAATAATCGCCTCAATGCCCAAGGGTGCGGTATCCTGTGCATTAAAAACCTTGGTCAGAAGGTCATATACAAAGTCTTCCACCCCCTTTATCATCCTCTCACGCACATCGGCTGGCTGGGCATGGAGTTTATTCTCATAGGGAAGATTAAGTTTTTTATAGTTACCTCCCTTAATCCCCTTTTCCTTGGCATAGGCCGCCATATCGGCCCAGACTTCTTCAGTAACTCCCTCGCCCCGGACCTTTATAAAATCCCCGTTTTCATCCAGTTGGGCATTTCCGAATTCGTTTACCTTAACACCCCATGTAATCATCTGGAGGGCGGTGGCCACATTGGCCTTGGTGGTGTTGGTCTCCTGTGCGATACGTCTCAGGCGGTCGGAATTATTGCCCGATGTACCGTGCTGGGCGCCCGAGACCTTGTACTTTGAAATTACGTCATGTATCTTCTTTGTTAATTCAACCTGTATACCTGCGTCACTGGCCTCAATGCCGTGGGTAGTCCCGTTATTTAAGGCGATCCAGTCAGGAAATATACCATGGGCGTTCAGCCCTTGTACGAGGAATAACGCTTCTTCAGGGGTTGAAAGACCTTCCTTTCCCTTGATCTCGCCCACCTCTGTCTCAAAGCCGGCCCATTTGGGCACCTGAGCGCTCAGAGCAATGCTTGCCAGGAGATTTTCAGCGTCAGGCAGGTGCGAGGCGTCAATAGCGATGGATGTGATACCGGCGTCAAACATGGATGGTATCTCGGTCTTTCCCGTCTTAACATCTTTATCGCCCTTAATGCCGTAATGATCCGCATGAATGGCAACAGGTACGGTAACGCCGAGCTCATTCATGATTGCGTCCACCTTGCTTGCCAGATTCCAGAAGTTGCATGCACAGTAGGCGGATGTGCCTCCTTCTGACTTGGCTATCTCGATTATGATGGCTGCATTCGCCCTCTGGGCGGCCCTAATGGCCCCGTAAATCACAAAATGGTTTCTTCCGTTGGCCGCAATGGTCATGGCCTTTCCCTTTGCCATCATGGCCCTGTCTATCACCTTGCCGCTCACAATCAATGCCCTGGAATTAGGGAACAACCGGACAACGTTTGGTGGACGGCCGATTTCGAGAGCCTTTTCAAATTCTGCTGACGCCTTATACATAGTACCCTCCTCAATTAGTTGATTGAAGGTTTATGATTGATGAATTCGTAAGAAGTCAAATTCATCATGTTTTAGATCGTAAGTACTAAGTTTTAGGTTATGTTTTGCCGGTAGGATTAAATACTTGAAACCTAAAGCTTAAAACTTAACACTTAAAACTTGTTGGTCCTCGGTCGTTAATTAATTCCCTTTTTGGGGTTCTACAATAACCTTTACGCACTGATGCTCCACCGGGGATGCGACAGCGCGAAACCCGTAAGCCGCCTCCTCCATTCCCAGCCTGTGGGTGATGGTTTTTTCCACCGGGACTGTCCCCGCCCTTAAAAGATCAAGGGCTGTCTTACAGTCATGCGGCCCTCCCGCATATGAGCTTGTCAGTGTTGTCTCTTTTCTCCAGAAGATGTCGTTAATAGTTGCCGGGATCATTGCGCCTTCTGCTGCGCCTGCAAAAAACAGCAGCGTCCCTCCCCTTTCAACTGCATCAAAGGCCAAGGGGATAAATCCGTCAAAACATATGATGACAAGGTCTGCCAGACGCCCTGCATTTGCCGCCCGGATTGATGGGATAAGGTTTCCATCCGCTTCAACGGCAAGATCAGCCCCCATCTCTCCGGCCATCTTGAGCCTGAAATGTATAGTGTCTGCGGCTATTATTACGCCAGCCCCGAGCGCCCTGGCAAGTCCCACGTGAAGAAGCCCTGATATGCCGCTCCCCAGGACCAGGACAGTCTGCCCGGGCCTAAGCCGCGCATTTCTCTGGCCCCTTAAGACACAGGCAAGAGGTTCCATAAACGAGGCCTTCTCGAAGGAAAGCCCTTCAGGTATATGAAAGACCCCACGGTCAACATTTATGGCAGGGATCCTGATAAATTCTGCAAACCCGCCGGGATAAAAGGATGTGCCCCTCAAGAGTGTATCGCACACCGTGTGATGGCCGCTTAGGCAATAATGGCATGTGTTACAGGGCACGTGGTGGGTTGCGCATATCCTGTCTCCTGGCTTAAATCTTTCCACTCCTTCACCTGCCTCAATCACCTCTCCTGAGACCTCGTGGCCCAATACCAGGGGCACCTTGTCGCGTCTGTACCACTCCATTACGTCGCTTCCGCATATGCCGCTTGCGACAACCTTCATCAGGATTTCGCCAGGCCCTATTTCGGGGATCGGCATCTGTTGAACGCGTACGTCCAGATTGCTGTAATACATCAAAACGCGCATTGTCATTTGTCTGATGCAGGATCAAGATATCTAACGAAAATCAACTCCCCTTCACGGTCATGAAAAGATCGAGTGCCTGCCTGGGTGTTGCATTTTCATGGATGATGGAGTTAAGCGCCTTCATCATGGCGACAGGGTGCTGGTGTTGCCATACGTTTCTCCCCAGATTGACGCCTATGGCGCCTTTTTGCATGCCGTCATATACAAAGTCAAAAACCTCCATCTCTGTATCACACCGGGGACCGCCTGCGATAACAACAGGGACAGGGCAGCCGTTGGTTACCTTGTCGAAGTCTTCGGCGCTGTAATAGGTCTTGACTATCTTTGCACCCAGTTCGGCGGCTATACGGCAGGAAAGGGCAAGGTATCTCGCGGTTCGTTTCTCCAATTCCTTTCCCACAGCAGTTACGGCCATTACAGGTATGCCGCAACCCTCACACATATCAACAAGGTCTGCCAGATTCTTTAAGGTCTGCTTCTCATATTCCGTTCCGACAAAGATGGAAAGACCGACCGCAGCTACATTAAGCCTGATCATCTCCTCGACGGATGTGGTGACCACCTCATTTGCAAGGTCCTGTCCAACAACGCTGGTGCCGCCGGACACCCTCAGGATAATGGGGGTTTCTATGTCTGGGTCAATCGAGGCGCGAAGCATGCCCCTGGTGACAAAAAGCCCGTCTGCGTATGGAAGCAGATCGCGTATGGTCTCCTGGGGCCTCTCAAGACAGCGGGTAGGTCCCTGAAAATAGCCGTGATCAATGGGGAGAAACTGGCAATGGCCGTCGGATTTGATTAGACGGGAAAGCCTGTTTCTCATGCCCCATCCCAGATTGCCTCCGCCCTTAATATCTTTTCCTCTAAGGCTCTTGGATGCAGGCGGCATCTCGGTTGTATCCCTGGCATCCAGAAGACCTGCTGCGTCAGGCATATGCCTTCCTCCTCATAGTTCCCTTAATTAAACTACGTTGCTTTTCAAACTTAAAGTTCACGATTAAGAATTCAAAATTTTAAAGACCTTAGGTTTTGTCCTGTGTAATTGTTAAGTCAACGGTCTGACTATGTCAAGAGGATTCGGGATATGAGGTCTAGAACGGCCGAGGCCCCAATGCATTGACTGACACGCAAGATTTCTTTATATTTGGCCGCGTCAAGATGCTTAATTTTCAAGAGGACCTATGACTGAAACAGACACAAAAGACATGGCCCCGTGCCTTATCTTCATTGACAAAGAGGGCGTCTGGCACCATAAGGGTGTAGAGATGGTCCGACGCGATTTCATACGCTTGTTTTATCAAAATATGGAGCTTGATCCAGACGGCTGTTATGTAATCAACTGGGGCGGCAAACCCTGTTATGTGGAGGTGGAGGACACGGCCTTTGTGGTCCGCAATGTGCACTATGTGGAGGATTCAAAGGGTGAAGAGGACAGGTTTGTATTATCTCTGAGCGATGATACAAACGAAGATCTGATGCCGGAGACCCTTTATGTGGGAGACAATAATGTGATGTATTGCAGTGTGAAAAACGCCGTCTTTCCCGCCCGTTTCAATCGTACAGCCTATTATGAACTTGTCAAACACATCGAGGAGAAAAACGATTCATATTACCTGCCTGTCAGCGGCAGGGATTATGAGATTAAAGGCATATCAGAATAGGCACACCTAAAACTTGAAACCCTCTTCCTTACGGAGGAGTGATTATCTTGATATCGGCGCGCGCCTTCAAATAATAAAGCCAGTCTTCAAACAGCCTGGAGTGCTTTTTCTGCATCAAACTTAAGCGCTGCTTTTCCTTTTCTCCCTGAAACTTGGCCTGATCAATGCCCTGGTATCCCTCCCACCTGATAAGGAAGGCACCATTGCTGTTTTCAAATACCGTATCCGGATATCGTTTACCCTCATTGAGCCTGAATAGCTTTTCCTGTAATTCCGGCTCATAACCAATCTTGGGGATCGCACCCTGTCGGGAGAAAAAGTCTGTCTGTTCGATCTGTAGCTGTTTTTCCTTTGCCAGGTCATCCCATGACCTGCCTTTTTGCAGGTCGGCCAGCAGGGCTTCAGCCTCGGTCTTCGCCGCCTTTGCAGCCAGGTCGTCCGTCAAATCGCTCTTTACCTTTTCCAACACTTCTGCCAATTCAGGCAGATAGGATGCCTTTTTGTCCGCTGCTTGGAATATATAATATTTTTCTCCAAGTTCCAGCAACTCGCTGACCTCGCCTTTTGCCAGGGAAAATATGCCCTGCAGCAGTTTTTTGTCGCCCTGAATACCGGGGATCGGTTGGTTGGAAGCAAGATAGTCCGTGAACTTGGCCTCAAGTCCCTGACCTGTTACATACTGGGAAAGATCTGCGTCATATGGCATCTGGTCAATGAGCGTCTGCCCCTTTTCGTAAGCCAACTCCAGGCTGGCATTGTGGATTAATGTCTCTACAATCTCTCCCCTGACCTCTTCCAATGGTCTTGTCCTCGCCTCCTTGACATCCTCAACCTTAATAATGTGGAAACCGAATTCGGTCCGCACAAGGTCGCTGATCTCCCCTGCCTTTAATTTAAAGGCGGCCTCTTCAAAGGGTTTGACCATCTGGCCTTCGGAAAAATACCCCAGGTCACCACCCTTTGCCTTGGACGGGCAATCAGAGTATTTCTTCGCAAGTTCCGCAAAATCCTTCCCGTCCCGCACCTCTTTCAGGACGGATTCGGCCTTTTCTTTAACTTCATTTTCCTTATCCCCTGTCGCCTTGGCGTCCAGCTTGAACAGGATATGACTTGCCTTTACCTTTCTTTCTTCTTTGAAGGAGGATAAATTGTCTTCGTAATAATTCTTGATCTCGTCCTCTGTAGTCTTGATCCCTTGCTCAAAAGATTTTGGATCAATCACGACATAGGCGAATTTGATCTGATCCGGGACCCTGTACTTTTCCCTGTTCTTTTCAAAAAAATCCTTTATAGATGCTTCATCCGTTGAAACCGACTTTTTAAAGGCATCCCGCTTAACCTGAATGAAGCTGACCTTTATCTTTTCATTATTAAATGTGTAGTTGTCCAATACCTCCTGGTCGGTCACTTCTGAAAAGGAATACAGGAATTGCTTTAATTTCATCCCAAGCATATCCTTTGAAATTGCAGCCTCAAAATCCTCTGGTTTCATGCGGTTTCGATTCAACATAGCCCTGTACTGACCCATATCAAATCTGCCGTTTACCTGGAACACAGAATATTCCTGGATGGCCTGCTGGATCTCCTTTTCTGTGACCTCAAGCCCCAGCCTTTCTGCCTCCTGGTTTATCAGTCTCTCGTTGATAAGGTTTGTCAACGCCTGATTCTTGAGATCAAGGGCCTTTACTATTTCCTCATTCCACATGTCCTTATACTGGCGTTGCAATGACTCGACCAGTTCACCATATGCCTTGCGGTATTCTTCAGTAGTAATCAGGTCCCCGTTTACATAGGCTGTTTTTAACCCCCGTCTGGCCGTAAATGAATAGCCAAAATAAAAGATGAAGACCACTGCGATAATGAACATCAAGGTCTTTATAAGCCAGGACTGCGCATGCTTTCTCATCAAACTCAATATCATTTGGCTTTTCCTCCTAAACGGTGCAGGCAGAGATTGATATATAAACCTAAAAAAAGCTGTTAGCTGTCAGCAGTTAGCTTAAGGAATTCAAAATAATGCACCAATTTATATCTTCACCCATTGGGTGAAACCATTGAAGTTGTCAACATGTCGAAACTCCTTGCCTAATAGCTAACCGCTAAGTGCTGACTGCTTTTTTTAGGATAAAACCTCAAGTTATCAAAGTTGATAAGGATTCCAATTTTTTAGAGAAGTGAGTATAGGTAAATCCAAGTTATGTGTCAATGGAGTATCTGGAATGACCGCTACTTTAAAAATTCGCCAAAGTCCATTAAGACCTATCGCCTTTTCATTAAAAACAAAGAATGAATTCCGCGTCGGGGACAATTTTGACTTTATAAGATTCATCTGCCGATATCAAATGCAACCGAAATATCGGGGCATCTCTCACATCCTCCACCAATGGCAATAACGGTTTGACAATGGCGTATATCTCCATGCTATATTTAATTTTTATAGCAGTGTTACTTAAAATATGCCCTAAATCTGGATGAAATAAGAGGATGTTACATGGCAGAAATAAAAAAAATAGGAATATTGGGCGGGGGAATGATGGGCTCGGATATCGCGCTGTCTTGCGCCCTGGCCGGATATAAGGTTCTGGTAAAGGAACTCAATAAGGAATCGGCGCAATCGGCTTACACCAGAATGGTTTCAAATTTAAAAAAGTGGGTATCAAAAGGTAAATTAGATATTGACGATGAAGCTGCAAAAGGCGCTGTAAGGCACATTACCACTACGGATTCTTTTGATGAATTCAAAGATGTAGATCTTGTGATTGAGGCCATTTTTGAAGACCCGCAGACAAAGATAGATAACTATCTGATGTTGGAGAAAATTTGCCCGCCACACTGTATTATCGCATCCAACACCTCTTCAATATCCATAACAAAACTCGGTGCCTGTTTTGAGGATTCTTCCAGAAAGGAACAATTTGTAGGAATGCATTTCTTTTCGCCTGCTGTAGTTATGAAACTGGTTGAAGTGGTCAAAGGAGAGGAAACCTCACAGCAAACTGTGGATGCGGCATATGATTTTTGCATAACAATCGGTAAAGAACCGGTTAAAATCGTGGATGGTGTGGGCTTCATTGTCAACCGAATACTGTCTGCCCTTACCAGTGAAGCCATGAGACTCTATGAAGAGGGTTTTGCATCACCGGAGGATATTGATAAGGCATGCCGATTGGGCCTTGGACACCCGGTAGGTCCTTTTGCCCTGATGGACCTGGCCAGTAATGATTTGGGTCTGAAGATCTTGAGGACCCTTCATGAGGCCTATGGAGAAAGATTCCGACCGAGACCATCTCTGGTGAAAAAGGTGGATGCAGGTCACTTCGGAATTAAGGCCGGAAAAGGATGGTTTACTTATAATAAGGGATAGGACGATTGGCCAGCCTGTAGTGAAGCGCCTCCCTGATCTCTTTCAGTTGACCCTCATCCTCAATCTTCTGACCGTCAAAGTCGCGCACATAGAATATATCCGCGATCTGATCCGCCTTCGTGGCTATCTTGGCGATCCGTATATCCAGTTTGAGCGCAGACAGTACCTGGGTGATCTCATACAGAAGCCCTACGCGATCATCTGCAAACACCTCGATAATAGTAAAAAAGTCTGATGTCTTATTGTCTGTTATCACCTTTGGAGGGCGTGAGGGTCTTATCTGTTCAGAAGATACGAAAGGCCTTGCCTTTTGCCCGAGGCGATAGCCCAGAGAGAGCCTTCCCTTGAATGTATTTTCCAGGTCCTTCTCCACCTTGTGCCATGTCTCCTCCGGATGGATGGGGTCAAGAGGTCTACTGACCCTGAATATGTCCACCACTGTCCCGTCACGCCATGTGTAGATGTCCGCGGAGAGGATATTTATGTTGTTGAGGGCGAATACCCCTGCAAGCTCTGAAAATACACCGGGCCTGTCTTTGGCTGTGAATATGATTTCCCAGCAGCCATCGGCGGGTTTTTCCCTTGTATCCAGCAAAAAACCGTGAGGCCCGCCGCTGCTCAACCCGGATTTAAAATCCCTGACAATGGCTATATGACGTGTTATTTCTCTGGGTGCGACATTCAGGATATACCTCGTTGTCATAATGTCGAAAAAGGCCTCCAGTTCCCCCCCCTCAATATTGCCTGCCATAAGGCGCCTGACCTCGGACAGGGTGTCTTCCATGATCTGTGAGGCGCTGACCGTTGCAAGCTCTTTCCTCTCCAGGATATGAAGTATCTTAAAAAAGAGCTCCTGCACCAGATTTGAGGTCCATGAATTCCACACCTTTGGTCCTGTGGCCTTTGAGTCCGCCCAGGTAAGCAGATAAAGCATCTTCAGGCGGTTGACGTCACTGATGATCCGGCAGCAGGATACTACTATCTTTTCATCGTTTAAGTCCCGGCGGGTGGCGGTCTCTGCAAGGAGGAGATGATTTTTTATCAGAAATACAACATCTTCTGTCACCTTCCTGTCGCAGGCCCATCTCTTAAGTATTTTCTCAGCCATGTCTGCACCCTTGATGCTGTGGTTTTCGCCGGTCTTTCCTATATCATGAAGCAGCGCCGCCAGGAAAAGAGGCAGGGTATCCGGCAGCTCCGACAGAATTGCGGGAAAGACCAGTTCCTTCTGCCGCGCGGCCTCTTTCAGGTGTCTGAATGTCTCCAGGAGGTGTCGGCCTACAGGAAACATGTGGTATGCATCATACTGAACACGATCTTTTATCTCGCCGAATTCAGGGATAAAGGCATCGAGGAGTCCGGTTTCGAACATCTGATCAAGGGCGTCGTGGGCAAACTTGTTGGAAATGATATTGAGAAAGGCCGCAACCGTCCTCTTCGATCTCCTGAAGCCATCATCAACAAGATAGGTAAACTCCCTAACAAGCCTCAGAGATTCCAAAGAAAGCTCAATGCCTGATACAGAGCGCCTTTCAAAGATGTCCATGAGGATATGGGGGTCAGAGAGGATCACTGTTGAAGATTCAAAATATATCTCCTGCTGATGGACATAAAGGCCTTTGGAAAGCCCGGTCGGCGTGTCTGCCGTCCCAGACGCCGGCCTCTTGGTCAGGTGGGCGCAGATGAAGGAACGGTGCAAGGATTTTATCGCCGACATCGAGCAGTGAAGCCTGCCCAGGAATTGCTCCACAGCAGGGAAATTTTTCTTGTCTTTAAATCCGGTTTTTTCAGCAATCTTATCCTGATAATGAAAATGGAGCCGGTCGTTTCTCCTGCCTGACAGCATGTGCAGGTGATTTCTGACCAGCCATATAAAGGCAAGGTTATCCCTTAGTTCCTTATATTCCTTATGGGTGAGCCTGCCATAATATTCCAGATCTCTGGGCACACCCAGATTAAAAAAGGCCCTGGCAAGCCAGAGGATATGGTGATAATCCCTGAGCCCCCCGATACCCTCCTTAAGATGCGGCTCAAGCATGTAGCTTGCATCTCCGAATTCCTCCCCCCTGATCTTATCCTGGTCCTCCAGCCATCTGCCGAACGAGGCCGCCCTCTTGGGAAGGACCCTTTTCTGGAGATCCTCCATAAGTGTGAGATAAATCGTCGAGTCGCCGCATACAAAACGGGCATCCATGAGCGATGTAAGGGCCTGGAAATCATCCAGTGAAAGGGAAATGCAGTCTTTGATGCTGCGTATGCCGTATCCAATATCCAGACCCAGATCCCACAGGGGGAAAAAGATCTCCTCTGTCAGCACCTTTGCGCCATCAGGGATCTTGGATCTGAACAGGATCATGACATCCAGGTCAGAATGAAGGCAAAGCTCTTTTCTGCCGTATCCTCCCACTGCCACAAGCGCAAAGGGGTGCTTCCCTGTAAACAGAGCCTGGCCGTTTATGCTCTCTTCATGGGTCTGTCTGAAATACTGATCCATAATCTCAGTATATTGGGACTGAAAATTGTCCTGTAAGCCGTTGTCGGCAAAACGCTTGACAAGAGATGCTTTGGCCTGTTTGAGCTCTTCAAAGGCAAGGGTCTTCATAAAGATTCCATTTTTACAGCGCTGAGTTGCCTCTCTCACCGGTCCGGATGCGTATTACCTCCTCAACAGGCAGTATAAAAATCTTTCCGTCGCCTATCTGTCCGGTATAGGCCTTTTCCTGTATGGTCTTCACCGCCTCCGACGCAAGGTCCGAATCCACCACCACCTCTATCTTGATCTTCGAGACAAAATCCACCTGATACTCTGCTCCCCTGTAGACCTCCTTATGTCCCCTCTGACGTCCGAACCCCTTTATTTCCGTAACAGACAATCCCCTTACACCGATGTTAGAAAGTCCGTCCTTTACATCATCCAGTTTGAAGGGCTTGATAATGGCTTCAATCTTTTTCATGATATAATCTCCTTTCTGTTATCAAAGCCGGTTCAAAATATCCCCTGTTTTCATGACAAGGATATGTTGATACCGGCTTATCGGACTAAAAACTGTATCCGCTCTCATTGTGAAGGCTGACGTCCATACCCCTGACCTCTTCTTCCTCTGTGATTCTGACGCCGATTACTATATCAAGGATCTTGAGGATAATAAATGTCATAATAAAGGCAAAGGCCATTGTCACAATGACAGAGACAAATTGCACCCACAGTTGAGCCGCGTTTCCGAAGAAGAGACCATCAGCGCCTGCCGGATTAATCGCTTTGCTGGCAAAAAGTCCTGTTGCCAGCGCTCCCCATGTGCCGCCCAGTCCATGGACACCGACCACATCAAGGGAATCGTCGTAACCAAGCCTGGATTTTACCAACACACCGCCGTAACAAATAAGACCTGCCATGGCCCCGATGATGATCGCAGAGAGCGGCCCCACGAAACCGGATCCCGGTGTAATGGCGACAAGGCCTGCCACAGCGCCACTCGCCGCGCCCAGGGTGGTTGGTTTCCCCCTGTGAATCCATTCAAGAATAATCCATGAAAGCGCAGCGGCGGCAGATGCAATGTGGGTTACTGTAAAAGCGCTGGCAGCAAGTCCGTTACATGCAAGGGCACTGCCCGCATTAAAGCCGAACCAGCCGAACCACAAAAGGGCCGCGCCTGTTATGGTCATCGGAAGGTTATGAGGTATATATGCGGTGCTGCCGTAACCAAGGCGCTTACCCAATATGATCGCCGCAGCCAGGGCTGAAACACCGGAACTGATGTGGACAACGGTCCCGCCTGCAAAGTCCAGTGCGCCCAGGCCCCTGATCCATCCTCCGACGGCCCATACCCAGTGACACAAGGGGTTGTAGACCAGCGTGGCCCACAGAATTGTAAACAAGAGAAATGCGCTGAATTTCATCCTCTCCGCAAACGCCCCTGTAATCAGCGCAGGAGTAATCACGGCAAACATACATTGAAAAATCATAAATGCCAGATGCGGGATGGTGCCGCAATAATCCGCATTGGGCTCCATTCCGACCGAATCAAGTCCCAACCAGTCAAGCCCACCGATAACACCACCGTGATCCGGTCCAAAGGCCATGGAATAACCCCAAAGCACCCATTCAATGCTGATAATTCCAAGGATGATAAAACTCTGCATTATGGTCCCCAGCACGTTTTTGCTCCGCGTCATTCCACCGTAAAAAAGCGCGAGCCCAGGTGTCATCAACATCACCAAGGCCGCCGACATCAAGACAAAAGCTGTGTCTCCCGTGTTCATCTCCAAATCCCTCCGTGGCATCAAATTTGTGTTTCGACATTAGAGCAAAGCAACGGTTGTGCCGCTGTTGACAATATCCATATAAACCAGACACACCCGATTTTATTCCAATGAAATATTTAATTTAATTTCAATATGTTAAGAAATATAAAGCCTAAAAGGTTTTTGCTTGAGGAGGGATTCTGTCTCACAAGCCACAGTGTAGACAATAAGTTTAATGAATATTTCTATTACAAATTTGTATTGTTTGGAAATATTACATACAATTCTGTAGCGTAAATAAGAAATGGGATCAAAATGAGATTTCAAACTGCGGTTGGATGAACAGACTGTTGCTTGACAGGCATTGTTCTTTCATTTACTTTTATTTTGTAAAAATCACATCTTGATCATGTGGCTATGGGTATCTTAAGAGGCATATGTTATGGAAGAAGACCTAAGAATTGACTCGGGGGTCAGTCAGCTCGATCATATCCTTGGAGGGCTCCGCATCGGCGACAATGTGGTATGGTATGATGATGTCGGAAGTCTTGCCCCTGCGTTTTGTCTGAATTTTATCAAGGTATCCAGGGCCGAAAAAAAACCGATTATCTACCTGAATTTCGACCGTTCAATAAAAAATCTCCTGGAGCAGTTGGGCCCTCTAGCTGATTACGATCAATTGACTATCCTTGACTGCTTTACCCATGGCAAGGGAGAAGGCGCCGAGGTTTTTATGAAATTCTACGCTGAGGGCGATAAGGCCAGGCGATGCAAGATCATCAAGATAGAAAAGCCGCGAAATGCAGACCATGTGACGGGGGCCTTTTACAGCCTTCACAAGACCATGACCGGGGATGTCCGTTTTGTTTTTGACAGCCTTACCGGGATGCAGGAATTGTGGGGTGGTGAAGATCAGATCCTGAAATTTTATTCACACTCCTGCCCAAGGTTGTATGAACTCAATACGATTGCCTACTGGATTGTGGAAAAGGGGGCGCATTCCCCGAGACTAAAGGCACATATCAACAAGATCGCCCAGGTCGCCATAGACCTGTCACTCAAGAGGGGAAAGACATCTCTTACAGTGGTAAAGGCCCAAAACCGTGACCTGGAGGCACTGAATAAGACCTATAATTACTGGACCAAAGACCTCGCCATTACCTTTGACTCTGAAAGACATACCACAAGCCAGGTGGACCTGGGCACAAGACTCAGGGACCTGCGCAAAAAAAGGGGCCTGTCGCAGACCGAACTTGCAAAACTGGTGGGTGTGACATCAAGCACAATTTCCCAGATTGAAAGCAATCAGATCTACCCTTCCTTACCGGCGTTGATCAAGATGTCCGAGATCCTCTCTGTAAAGGTAAGCTCGTTTTTCGGCGAATTGGACAGGGCCTCTGAGCGGGTGATATTCACCCCTTCACAGGCGATGGATGTGCAGTTTTCCGTCTCCACAAGGGAGACTATTGCGGGAAAGGCCCTGACACCCCTGGATCTTGAGCCAAAGGCGGAGCCCTACCTTATCGAGATAATGCCGGATAAAAGCCTTCCTTCCCATTTCTTCAGCCACAAGGGGGATGAGATCGGATATGTTCTCTCAGGCAAGCTGCAACTGAAAATGGGGAGCAAATTCCACAGCGCCAAGGCAGGGGACATAATATATCTGTCAACCGAGGCCCCTTCAGGATGGAAAAACCCGGGACCTGAGCCCGCCACCATGCTTTGGATCAAGGTAAAATAATCCGTCGTTATCAGGTTACATGTTTGGCAAATACAGCTTCCAAGGGACAGACCTCAATGCAATCCCAGCATCCCATGCACATATCCTGAAATATTATGGGTTGTTCATAGGCACCATCCATCTGTTTAATCACTTTGTGATCGCATGCCTGCACAGCGGCGCACCGCCCTTCTTCGGGATTGCATATATTGGGGTTACATAAATCATAATTAATCGAAGCAAATGATTTTTTAGGCTGCACAAATATTCCTTTACATTGAGCCGCTGTCTGAGCGCTCACTTTTGTTCAAATTACATCTCTGAACCCTATCGTTATTATGACACTATCCATAGTTTAAAAAATGTCCCCCTGCCATTTTCCATCGAGTCCAGCCCCAAAAAGCCCGAAGTCCCATTAATTTGCCAACAGCCCAGGGGACAATGCAAGTCCTCAATCGGCCTTCATGCAGTAACTGGATGTCTTGACTCGAGATATAATGCCATTATCTTTTCCAAGGAATAAGAGAAGGAGAAGTATCATGAATAATCATCAATTAAAATGTCCTTACTGTCAAAAGGAGTTAATGACATGGGAACCCTCTCCCTATACGGGTTGGGGAGACAATATGCTTTACTGTGATAATAATGAGTGCAGCTATTTTGTCCGCGGAAGGGAAAAAATATGCCGTGAATATGACAGAAATTTTGCTTATCGCTACTGCTTCAATCCGAAAAACGGAAAAGAAGTGCCCATTATTGCATGGTGCTACGGAGAGTTATCATTAAAAAAAGGAAGGTGCAAGGTATCAGGTAAATCTGAAAATATGTTGTAGCTAAGGACCCGCTCAGAAGTAACATATACCTTTAAGCGCTCAGATTTGGGTCAGATTTGGCTAATTCGAAGTCGCAAAACCGCAGGACTAGCACCGCTAATTCGAGGATTTTGCGACTGAGAATTGGGCTAAGATGGCCCGAAGGGGAGATGCTTAAAGGTATATGTTATTTCTGAGCGGGTCCTAACGATGAGGGGATTATAATAGGGCCTTTAATTGTTGAATAACACTTTCATGGTCTTCCCATTCCCTCCCTTGGGTGACGGAAAATTTGCCACTGACGATCAAGAAACTGAACCTCTTTTTCAAAGGTTGCACCGATGGCAACAGCAAGATTAATTGAGGCCACGTTTTCCGAGAGGATGAAACTTATAAGTGAGACATCAGGCAGATATTCTCTTCCTACCTTCTGGACGGCTCTTGCTGCTTCACTGGCGAAGCCCTTACCCCAGTGCTGACGAGCCAGTGCCCACTTTATTTCCGGGCCCGGCCAGATATTCGGATAAAAGAAGCCTACAGGCCCCAGAACTTTTCCACTTGCCTTTTCTTCAACCGCGTAAGGGCCATACCCGCGCAACTGCCAATGACCGATCATGCCGCACATGATAAGCCACCCGTCTATTTCTGATAATTTACGGCCAAAGGTGTATCTGGTTGCAATTTCATCAGAATAGTATTCATATAAATCATTAAAATCCTCGTTACGAAATTGCCTGAGAATCAGTCTTTCTGTTTCTATAGTTTCCGGAACAATAAAACCCATTTATTTTTTAACCCTCTATTTCATGTGAAACATAACGCAGAGGTCAAGTCCGCCATTGACTAATCTTAAAATAATATTACTTTTGCCAACGAACCCTTTAACCCTATAGCCTATTGCAGCACTATTTATATAAAATTTTAAACATGAGTCAAGCGTAGATTCGGCCTCCTTCACAATTGGGCACCTTATTTCTATTTTGGTTTGCCAGCCTGATCCTCCCTTTTCCCAAAGGCCTTCAGAATCTTTTCAGGAGTGATCGGTAACTCCTTTATCCTCACCCCTGTAGCATTGTAGACCGCATTTGCAATGGCTGACGGCGTTGCCACCTGTGTGCCTTCTCCTGCTTCTTTTGGTTCAAAGGGGTCATCGGGGTTTTCAGTATCAACAAGAATACACCTCACCTGAGGCATATCCATGGAGGTATGAATTCCATATTCAAGAAAGGAGGTGTTCATGATCAGCCCTTTTTTACTGACTATTTCTTCCATCAGAGTCTGGCCCATTCCCATGGAAACCGAGCCTTCCAGTTGCCCTTCAACTGCCATTGGGTTAATGGTCGTGCCAGTATCATGACCAACAGTCATATTCACCAGTTTGACTTTTCCGGTTTCGTGATTTACCTCCACCTCGGCAATCTGGGACTCAAAGCTGTATGCAGGGGTAACATTGCCTTCTCCGGTTTCAAAATTAACAGGATCAACCCGGGCCTTGAAAAAGCCTCTCCCCATTATAGGATTACCGTCCCTTGCCATCATGCTTGCCAGGATAACATCTTTGATTGGGATAGCCTTATCCAAAGAACCTTTAACGAATATTTTACGGTCACGGGCCTCTAAATCTTCGGGATTTGCCTCAAGAATAGCTGCGGCCACCTCAAACAATTGTTTTTTTGCATCCAGCGCAGCAGCCCTTACCGCCTTTCCTCCCCAGTAAGTGCCTCGGCTTGAAAAGCTGCCCGCATGGACAGGCGTAACCTCAGTGTCACTGGATATTACCCTGATATCATCAATATCAACACCCAGCACATCAGCAGTAATCTGGGCCAAAACCGTATCCGATCCCTGGCCGATTTCTGTCACCCCTGTAAATAGGCTCACACCCCCGTCTTCATGGAGTTTCACCTGTGCGCCGCTGGTAGTATGTGGTGGGATTGCCATTCCGGATATAAAAGCCCCTGCTGAGATACCAACACCCTGGCCCTGTATTGGAGATTTTATCTTTTCAGCCCATCGAGTCTGTTGCGCGCTTATCTGTATGCATTCTCTTAGCCCGCAGGTTTGTACCCTGAACTTGTTGGGGGTAATATCTCCAGGATGAAGGGCGTTTTTCAATCGAATGTCCACCGGATCAATTCCCAGATCTTCTGCAATCATATCCAACTGGGATTCGGCTGCAAATCGCGGCTGAACCGCCCCGTGGCCTCGCTGTGGACCGCTTGGAATATTATTGGTAAACACCCTGATGCCACTGTATCGGACATTTTTCAGCCGATAAAGGGTTACAAGAAAGGCCCCTGCCAAATACATCACAACAGGCCCTGTATGAAAATAGGCACCTCCGTCAGCGATGATATTACACTGCATGGCTGTAAGAATTCCATCCCTGGTTACCCCTGTCTTAAGATCAATAACCATGGGATGACGCCTTGATGTGGAGGTGAACTCCTCTTCCCTGGTATAGGTAATCTTTACTGGTTTGTTTGTAATGCGTGAAAGTAACGCCGCCTGATAATCAGGTTCGCAGAAACAGACTTTTCCCCCGAAACCTCCACCTACAAAAGGTGTTATTACCCTGATCTTGCTCTCAGGCATGTTAAAGACAATGGAAAGCTGCCTTCGACGATAATACGGGGCCTGGGATGAAGTCCACAAGGTCAGTTTCCCTGTCTTGTCAAAGACCGCCATACATCCCCTTGGCTCAAGAGGGGCATGGGTAACGGCACTGGTAATAAATCTGTCTTCACGGATGAGATATGCCTCTTTAAACCCCTTTTCAACATCCCCAAAGTCCCAGAAGATTTTGTTGCTGATATTTCTTTCTGCAAAATCGTGAACCCTTGGTGCAGCCTCGTCCATAGCCTTAATAGGATCAAAAACACCTGGAAGTAATTCATATTCAACTCTTATTAATTCCAAGGCCTCCAGGGCAGTTGCCTCATCTACAGCTGCAACGGCTGCAACCTCATCTCCGATATAACGTACTTTTTCCATTGCAAGGGGATGTTTATCACTATCATAATTAGCGACTTTGCCTGCCAGGTTAGGCGGTAGATATTTCGCCGCGTCACCTCTTCCATATGGGATACCAAGGGTATCTTGTCCTGTGACTACTGCCTTCACCCCTGGCAGACGTCTGGCTTGGTCCACATCTATTGCAACAACACGGGCATGGGGATAAGGACTTCGAAGAATCTTTCCCCAAAGCATGCCGGGAGAATAAAGATCATCGGCATACTTGGCCTCTCCTGTTACTTTGGCAACCCCATCCAAACGAGGTGTTCTATTACCTATTATCACATAATCCGCCATGTTCTATTACCTGGCTAAAAGGTCTTTATGTCACAAAGACCTTTTAGAAAAATGTTGTCCTTACTATAGCCTTAAAGAAAATGTCCCCAGTAATGAACTGTGGGACGGTAACAATAAAATAACCAACCCGCCCTCTTCAACCAAAACAAATTAACAAGAGTAAGTTGTTTACTTAATTACCACCGTCCCACCACCCTCATTTATTTTTTACCCTCTATTCAATACAAATCATAACGCAGCAATAACTTCTGCTCCTGACTCACCGCAAAATATATACTTCAACTAATTAACTTTGTCTACAACTGGTGCAGTCTCCTCTCACCTCACAACTTGTTCTTGATGCTATAACGTGTAGTAATCGGTTGTGCCGCCCACTATTTGCCAGGGCCATCCTTTTTGAAAACATAGATTGCCCATCCAAATGCCTCCCGCCCCCACCTCAGATAATTCTCTCTATTTGCACGTACCCGTTTCAACACCTCTTCCACATCAGGGTCTTCCGGATGCCTGCTCGCCCACGCCGCTGCTGCATACCACTGCAACCCTTCATATCTGTCCCAATCATCTTGACTGCTCACTAACGTGTAGACCAGCTCTAATCCAAGCTCTCGCCCGACTTCCGCATTCTCATAATGCGTCCCATAGTTGCTACGTTTTTCGCCTATGGCCTCCAAATGCGCCGCCGCTGGCTCTTGTCGCCAGTACGGCTCCCCAACTACCACCCAACTTCCGGGAACTGCCATCCCGGTCAGTGCCTTCAAAGTCCCTCGATGCCCGCCATAAATCCAACTCGCTCCGATACAAGCCACCAAATCGAAGCTTGTCGGTTCTTCCGGCTTGTAATCAATCCCGTCCATCTCCAAGAACTTCAACTGAGCATCCGGGATACGTTTTCTTTGCTTCTCACGGGCATCTGAAATACAGTATGGTGAGATATCTACTCCTACCCCTTCAATCCTGTACCGTTCAGCTAGCCGAATGATGAATTCGCCCTTCCCTGTGGCGATCTCCAGCACTCGCGCACCGGACCGCAATCGCAGAAGAGCAATAAGTTCCTCGAGCTTCTCAACACTCATCGGATTGCACAGAACGTGTTCTCGATGTGTGATATCAAAGAATTTCCATAGGTCCATCCTCAAAATCTCCTATAACACGCAGCATAACGACAGGTGTCAGTTGACGGCGGATTTATTACGCAAAAAGCCGCATAGCCGCTGAACCTATTTATAGGTAAGAAAGCTTTTATGACCGCAAAGATTAGCCGATCAACTGCACACCATGGTTGGAAAAATTGTGACAGTGATTAGGCTGTTATCCGTAATGCTTCTTGCGCTTCCACAGGCAGCTGTATGAGAATGAAATAGGATGCGGGATAAAGATAATCTTCACCTGATTCATCAATCACTCTCAGATAACCGTCCTTTTGTGCATCTTCATCTGGAAGGACTTGATAAATTTTTCTTTTCTCCAGATCTTCGCAATCCCTATTTTCTACGCAAAGAACATACCTTGGTTTGTTCTCAATTTTTTCCATAAACTTAATCCAAAAATTGTTTTATTTTCATTTTGACTCTGCCAAAGCCGTGGGCTTCATACCAATGCAACTCGGCCTTTCTCACTTTTCCATTTTGAAGGCGGATAGAGGCGTTCCCTTTGAGTTTCCGCCATCTTCCAGCACCATATTGTTTGCGAAGGCGCATGATATCTCGAATATTTCCACCAACAGCGATGGTTTCAATATCCTCAATCTCTTTTATTATATCAAAATGCATAGGAAAATCCACTTAATTGGTTTTTCATCAATTTTCAACGCCCAGGCTGACATTTGTGCGGATGCCTTTCCCGCACATATTGTCCAGACTGATGTTATGGATGGCGGGCTGTATATTCATCCAGCAGCCTGCGAATCATTTTCTGATACTGAGTATTGTGTTTTTTTGCTTCGTTCTTAAAAAACTCTACGCTCGCCTTGCTTAAAGCAATAGTTACCTTAACGGTTTCATCCTTTAAAACCAGGTCCCCAGGTGAAGGTAGAAAATCTGAAACAACCTTCACTTTCCCCATAGGCTCGTCAGTGTATTTTATTTTCTTCTTCATATATCTTTTTGCCTTTCCGCCAATACAAGGCACCAATGATTCTGATTTTATTGTTTCGATAAGTAAATCTTACGGTAATGATTCCGTCGGAAACTCGGCCAATACAATAATATCGCTTCGCATACCCTCCATGTTCCAGATCTTCTAAAATAACACGGTTAGAATCCAGAAAAGCAAGATGAGCAATGGCAAAAGATACGCCATGTTTCCTTTGATTCAATTTGTCTTTGGCAGAATCCCACTCGAAATCAGACCGTTCTTCCATTTGCTTAAGATATGATAGATTAAGGTGTGTGTCAATATATTTATATGGCTATTTATATGGCTTTTACATCCATAACGTAAACATCTGCGGCTAGGCCGCAGCATGTTTTGGTTGGGCTTTTGTGTTTTTCGATTGATATTTTGAAGAGGATGTCCCCTAGCCCTTCACGATCGTTCGCCCTGTTCATTGTCTTCCCAAACCGAACTTTAGTTTTACTCTTTTTAACAAATGGTCACCCGAAGGGAACTCAACTTTGCACATATCAGTGTGCTTATGAGTAGATTCTAGAATAAATTGTATGTTACTCGCTTGCTCATTGTGCTGCTTTTCAATGTCCCAGTCAACCTCATAGCCGAACGGCCCTGCTGGTAGCCCTGGTTGCAAATTTGTGGTGGTAATAGGGAGGAATTCCAGGACAAGCATGAAAGAAGTATTTCGTTCGTTATAGCTCAGAAGGGTTTGGAAGGTATTAGCAGGAACGTGGGTTTCAACCTCGAAGCATTGTTGCTGTGTGAAGGCCAAATCTAGATTGGTCCACCCCGGAAAATACGTGATGCTTGCAAGTTGCGGTTCTCCTTCATGTATACGAACTGTCCCTTCAGTGACATATCCCTTGCCTTTGACTCTTAGTTTCGTAGATCCAAGAGATACGTCGAAAATCAGAGTCCTTTCGCTGTATTCCTTAGATATTTCGTGAATGAAACGGCGATTAACTAAATGGAGGTTTAAGCTCGTCATCTTTATATCTATTCCCACTATGCTCTTATACTTGCTCTAGAAGATCATTTTCTTGCTCAGAAGGATCTTTCAAAATTAATGATTTTTGGCGCAATGATTGAGCAATCCTTCTGGGTAGACTACGTACATGAAAATATGAAGCGAGATAACTATTGTTGATTTTTATTTTCATATTTTCATGTTCCGCATTACCGCATGAAAGCATGAAGGCCATTAATATTGATGGAGTTCAGCCAGCAAACTAAACCACCCTCGACTATAAGTCGAGGGGTTTTATGAGGGGTCGATTTCAAATCGACTATCATCAGGAATCGGCTCCCCTTCTTGCTTTTG
>LT984855.1:331779-333305 GCA_900258555.1 uncultured Desulfobacterium sp.
CATCGCCTTGAAACTACGCTAACTCATTCCGGTCAGAAAAACAATAATCCGACCACAACATATTGGGGGCACCCACACAAATGTGCGATGCGGCTTAAAAAGATTTATTGCACGATTTAGTTTTTCTTTACTAACGGTCTCTCGAAAGGTTCTAACGCGGTTATCTCTGTAACCAATTTGAGCGAAGCCCCAATATAGTACATTTGAAAGGCCGTTTTTCACTAAAGCTGCATCTCCACTTCGAAGATCGCTCGATATAAATTCCTCTACCTCTTTCATATCTTGCATATCAAGAGGACAGTTCTTTTTAAAATCATAGCATGCGCATGGGAATGCATAGCTTCTAATTCCTCGCTCCAATTCAAGAATATGGTATTTGCTCAGTGTCATTGTTGATATTAAGAAGGCCAACAAATGTGTAGGCCTGACTCCGTTGTTTTCACACAGAAAACCTTTTACCTCAACCCCTTTGCTGAAGCGCATTATCCAGCAAACTTACTTCTCATTGATGTTCACATCAATCTCATGCTTCGTTTCAAATGGCTTCGTGGAGTCAAAGTCGCCAAGCCGTCCGTATGACTCAACCTTTCCGTCAACGAGTTTGACGGAGTACTTTTCTAGGATGCTAATGGGTGCAATTGCCTCACCTGGCCGTGCAATCCGTTCTCTGAGGCTGTACGTGAGAAATTCTACTCCCCGGGTTGCACTAGTACTCTCTGGCGTGCCTAAGATTTGAACTACTTCTACCTTGCTCATTCCGACGCTCAGTTTGTTTAGCTTTTTGGAAGAAGTGGCACAAGCCGTGACTAAAAATACAGCTAACAGTCCTATGAATGTCTTCAACATGATGATCTTGCTCCTTTCAATTTTGGTAGCTGATCCTATCGTTCAACAAGTGATTCACTAGAAAAAAAACTACCTTTCCTCAAAATTTTCAGGACAGGCAGAAAAAGCAAGGTCCATGTCATATCGGCGCTAAAAGTAGCAGTATCATAGGTAGTTGCCTTTTATGAGCAAAAGGAATTTTGAAATCTTTTCCCGGTTAAGCGCCCGAACGATTGTCTACTATAACGGACGTTAGCAAAAAACCATTGAAAATTAATGGTCTAATCTAATCACTCAATTCAGGTCTAAAAAAACAAATAAAAGCAGTAGATTTACGAAATGATGTCGCGGGGAATATAGGCTCTTGCTTATGGATTATCAAGGAAAAAGTTGTATTTAGATGGTTAGGCTGAAGGCTGAAGACTGAAGTCAAAAGATCAGGGGGGCGCTATTGGGGCTTCAATTGGGACTGGATTCGTCTTTTCTGCTCTGTCACACGGGGAGTCCACGATGAATCTCCTCGTAAGAAGTCTGCCGCAATATTGTTGCATTCAACGGCCTGTGTAATATTCTTTTTCATAAGCCAGGCCTCGGCAAGATAATAATAGGCCGCATCGCACATTTGTGTGGGTGCCCCCAATATGTTGTGGTCGGATTATTGTTTTTCTGACCGGAATGAGTTAGCGTAGTTTTAAGGCGAT
>LT984855.1:342040-355307 GCA_900258555.1 uncultured Desulfobacterium sp.
GCTAATTTCTAATATTTTTTTAAAAGAACATTTGAAATTTGCATTCTAAAAACTTTATTACGACACAGTCTCTTGATCCGGCATCCAGATTATCAATATTATCAAACTGTTCTCAGAGCTACTGGATTCCGGCCTTCGCCGCAATGACGTCCTGGAAATTTCAGCACAGGCTCCAAGCTGATAATTTTGAGAACGTAAGCGCGATATTGGGAGCTAACTACATAGACATTTTATAATTAATATAGAATTTCTAATTAAAACCATCGCGGATTAAAAATTTTTTCTTGACATAGCCTTAGGCTGTAATTATTATAAAATCTATAATAAGCCAAATTTAAAATAAGATATCGGCTTTTATTAATTTATCTCTAGTTTTAAATAGTTAAGCATACTTTTACAAATTATCATCACTTGTGACGATAATTTTTGAGGTTAATATTATCACTATTATAACTTTTATAATTAAAAAATTCTTTGACATTAATTTTTTTCTTGACAACATTCTAAATCTATAATATCTATAAAAACCATAATTCAATGATTGAGAGCGAGGAAATGCTATGGAAGAAATATTGACCGTATTTGAAGCAAGCAAATACTGTAAGGTCTCTCCCAAGACCATTATTAATTGGATAGATGCAGGTCATATTAAGGCCTATAAAACCGTAGGAGGCCACCGTCGGATAAACAAAGCGGACCTTGAGAGTTTTATGGCAAAGCAGGGAATACCCATACCGGACAAAGGGCCGGACGAGGGCCGAAAGAGGATTCTGGTGGTGGATGATGACCCTATAATTGTTGAGACCATTGTACAGGCCCTTGAAGAAGATCAGTATGATTATGAGGTGATTTCCGCCTCAGACGGATTTGAAGCGGGAATACAGGTCAGCCATTTCAGGCCCCACCTCCTGATACTGGACATCATGATGCCGGATATAAAAGGCTATGAAGTCTGCAGGAAGATAAAGTCTGATAAAGAAACAAAAGATACAAAAATCATTGTCTTGTCTGCATATCTGGATGAAGAAAAATTTAAGATGATGAAGGAAAACGGCGCGGACATCTGCTTTTCTAAACCTCTTCCTCTGCCACAATTAAAGGATGAAGTGGCCAGGCTCCTGGGGCTTATTGAGTGAACCGGTCTTAGAGGTAAAACCCCATGAGTATGAGTCGTTAAAAAATGATTTCACATTTGAGGAGGTGTTCAAATGAAGCTTAAAGAGGCATTGGAAAAAAGGAGATTTGTTGTCACCTCTGAGGTGCAGGCGCCCATTGATGAACCCCCGGAGGAGCTTATAAAACGCCTGGAACTGATCAGGGGCCGAGTTGACGGCGTTACTGTGCCGGAATTGGAGGTTGAAGGGATTGTGGGTGACGCCATAAGCACCTGTGAACTCCTGAACAAAAACCGTTTTGAGTCCATCTATCAAACCACAACTCGAGACAAAAGCAGACCCCAACTCCAAAAGGATCTCCTGCTTGCCCATGAAAGCGGTGTAGATAATCTGCTGGTCTTCACTGAAGATTACAGGATCACTGGCGACAGCTTACAGGAGATGATGTTCTTTCACGTTGACACCGGAAAACTGGCCTCTGTGCTGGAGAACATGAAAGAAGGACATACAATCGAGGGCCGGGAGCTTACCTCAAGGGCAGAGTTTGTCCTGGGCTCGGGTGTGGAATCCGGCTGGGGCAAAAATGTGCCGGAGCTGGAGTTAAAAGAAATGGAAGAGATGACGAGGATCGGTGCCGGTTATTTCTTGACCACACCGGTGTTTGATGTGGCCCACTTTGAAAAATTCATGAAAAGGGTAAATACATTCGGCGTCCCCGTAATCGCAGAGGTAATGATATTAAAGACCGCCGGAATGGCCCAGTTTTTAAACAGGCATTTTAAATCCGGCCTGGTCCCTGACTGGATAATAAAGAAGCTGGCGAGCGCGCCGGACAAACAAAAGGCGAGCATTGAACTGTTTGCCGAGACCGTGAAGGGCCTTAAAGATCTCTGTCAGGGGATTCATATTATTACTATCGGAGGAGAAGAAAAATTAAGACTTTATTTGGATTCGGCAAAGCTTAGATGATACCGAAGTAATGTGATCGTCCATCGGCGGTTGAATCCTGGAACCCTAACCTTGAACCGAAATTGGATGTGTTTCTGAATCAAACCCTTAGGCGCCCCTGCTGTTAATCAGCGAAAGAGGCACAAAGAGAAAAGGAGTTGGTAATTTGGAAAACATCACCCTCTTCATTAACGGCAAGGGAGTGAGCTGCCCGACCGGATCTTCTCTGTTGGAGGCGGCCGAATTAAATGGGATAAAGATCCCCAGACTCTGCTATCATCCGGAATTAAAACCATTGGGCGGATGCCGTCTATGTCTGGTCGAAGACGAAAAGACCGGCAAAATACTCGCCTCATGTGTCATGCCTGCCTCACCCAATATGTCTATCTTGACCGACACCCCCCGAATAAATAGACACAGACGCAATATTGTTCGTCTTATGATGGCGGAACACCCGGAGTCATGCATTGTCTGCAACAAGGGCAACAGGTGCCAGTTGCGACAGATTGCAGCTCAATTGGGTCTGGGCCAGACAGGGCTTTATCACATGCCCAATTACAAGCCCATTGAACAGGCAAACCCGTTCATCATCAGGGATCTGACCAAATGTGTTCTGTGCGGCAAGTGCATCAGGGCCGACCATGAACTTGTCCAGACCGGTGCGATTGATTATAACTTCAGGGGTTTTAAGTCACGGCCCCTCACATTACACGACCTACCTCTTGAACAATCCAATTGCACCTTTTGCGGCACCTGTGTCTCAATCTGCCCCACAGGCGCCCTGGCCCCAAAAAATCTGACCCATGCAGGCACCCCGGAAAGAGAATCTGATTCGGTTTGCGGGTTCTGTGGTGTCGGCTGTTCCCTAACCCTGGGCGTTATCGGGAAACAGATTGTTGAGACAAATCCCTCACACCTTCCTGAAACTTTAAACGGGGCCACACTCTGTGTCAGGGGTCACTTTGCCCACGATTTTTTAAATGCCGAGCAAAGGCTCACCCAACCCCTGATGCGCGCGGAAGATAAACTGGCGCCGGTTTCATGGAATGAGGCCGTTAATCATGTTGCAAGCCGGTTGCTGGAGATAAAAAAGACATTCGGGCCTCAGAGTATCGGCTTCCTTGGCTCATCAAAATGCACCAATGAAGAAAACTACCTTTTTCAGAAAATAGCCAGGACCGTCTTGGAAACAAACAATGTAGATAATGGCGGATATCTTTCCGGCAGATCATGTTTGGATCTGATTGATTCAAGGACAGGCGGCGGATGGCGGGTCAGCCCCCTATCCAATCTGGAAAAGGCCGAATCAATTGTAGTCATCGGCGCAGATCCGGGCAACTCGGCTCCGGTTGTGGGTTATTACATCAGGAGGACGGCCAAAAAAGGGATTCCGATGATCGTGGTTGACCCCAGAAGGACGGACCTTGTACCCTTTTCCACTGTCTGGCTGCGTATACTGCCTGAGAGGGATTTGCAGCTGATCAACTGTCTGGCGGCGCTGCTGTGGAAACGATTTGGTCATGATACCGGCTTTATAGACCGCTTTACAGAAAATTTCACCAAGTACAGCGAAGGACTCTCATCGTTTAATCATCAAAGGCTTTGTGTAGAGGCCGGGGTTGACATGATATCTCTGGAACGAGTTGTGGAATTGCTCAAAGGCAAAAAAATCGCCTTTGTGATCGGCCACGGAATCCTACAGCAAAGAAATGCTGCCCGGGCTGCTGACGCCATACTAAACCTCATGTTGATGACGGGTAGCCTTGGAACTGATACTGGAGGGCTCTACCTGCTGGCGAGGGAAAATAATCAGGCAGGCGCCCTTGATATGGGATCTGCACCCGATTTGCTCCCCGGCAGGGAGAACCTGGGCGACAGCCGTCAGCGTCAGCGTTTTGAAAGGGCCTGGGAGGTCAGATTATCGCCGGATCAAGGTCTTAATGCCATCCGCATGATCACGGAGGCGGAAAAGGGGACCTTAAAGGCCTTGTATATCATGGGAGAGAACCCCCTTCGCAGCCTCCCCCAGCCGGAGAGGGTCTTAAAGGCCCTGCAGAATCTGGAATTTTTGGTAGTCCAGGACATACTTAAAACCGAAACATCTACAGTTGCACATGTTGTGCTGCCAGGGGCAAGTTTCAGCGAAAAGGCAGGCTCATATACCAATATGGAGGGCAGAATTCAGTGCGTTGAACCTGTTGTTTCCCCTCCCCTTGAGGCAAGGCCTGACTGGATGATCCTGGATATGGTTTCCGAAAAAATGGGCCGTTTCACCCGTTACGACTCTTTAGAAAAAATTAGGGCCGAGATTGTTCGGCATATACCGGAATACCAAGGACTGAGTAACGGAAAGAAGACTTTCTGGATAAATAACACCAGCAAAAAAGGGCTCTTTCAGCCTGACGGACAAGGTGAGCCTATCTCCTTTTTTCCGGTTGCCTTTGCCGAAGACAGGCCACATGATGACAATTATCCCTTTACTGCAATCCTGGGATCAACGCGCTTTCACCTGGGCAGCGGCACACGCACCAGCCATTCAAAACGCATAGGAAATTTCGGCAAAAACGGACACGTGGAGATCTCACCCTCAGATGGCCTTGAACTCAATCTGGTCAACGGAGACAGGATCAGAATTCAATCCCGGCATGGCTCAATAGAAAGAGAACTCATCTTGGAAAAAGGACTCGCGCAGGGTCTTGTCCTTGCTCCCATAGGATTTGAAGAAAACGACGCAATGAAACTGTTACCCCTTACACCATTTGAAGACAGAACTTCAAGAGGACTTAAGACCTGCCAGGTCAGAATTGACAAGATACAATAGTTAACCAGGCCGAAACACACAATATTTGCGGGGGGAAAACACATGACTCCAAAAGACATAGACAGTGAAAGACTCTCAGCAATAATTGATAAACACAAGGCCGAAAGATGGAGCCTTATCCCGCTGTTACAGGAGATTCAGGAGGCATTCGGTTACATACCTCCTGAGTCCATCGAGACTATTGCATACGCGCTGAATATTTTCCCGGTGGAGATTCAAGGTGTAATAACCTTTTACGCGGGTTTCTCCCTGCTGCCAAAAGGCAAATATGTACTCAAGGTATGCCGCGGTACTGCCTGTCATGTCAAAGGTGGCCGGAGTATCTTGAGGCTTATCAAATCAGAGCTGGGTCTGGAGGAAGGGGAAACCGGCGAAGACTATCAGTTTACACTCGAGACCACAGCCTGTCTGGGCGCATGCGCCCTGGCGCCCACCATGATGATAAACAGGTCATATTTCGGCAAACTATCTCCTCCAAAGGTGACGGCAATCCTGGCGCATCACAGTAAGGAGAAGGAATAGGCGAGACAGGTAGAAAAGCATTCTACAGGAACCGGACAAAACACAGGGGATTACTCTATGAAAAGAATAAACGACCCTTTGGATCTGGAGACCTTTAGGAAAAATATTCTTACAAGAAAAAAGCCCGCTGATCATGTGGTGAAGGTATGCTGTAGCACAGGATGCCGCGCCGGCGGATCTCTGGATATTGTCCGCGGTCTCGATCAGGAACTTCGCGCAAGGGGCCTCAATGACAACATCCTGATCAAAAAAACCGGCTGTCGCGGCTTTTGTGAAAACGGCCCCGTGATGGCGATCTCCCCTGAAGAGACATTTTATAATAAGGTTGAACCGCAGGATGTGCAGGAGATCGTCACAAAGACGCTGGTGGAAGGAAGCACTGTAGAGCGTCTCTTGTATACAGATCCTGCCACACGCAAAAAGATTCGATCAGAAAAAGATATCCCTTTTTTCAGCAAACAGGTGAGAAGGGTCCTGCACAACTGCGGCCAGATTGATCCTGCTGATATTTCAGATTACATAGCGTCGGGCGGTTATCAGGCAATAGCTAAAGTCCTGGCCAGGATGACACCAGAACAGGTGATTGAAGCCGTAATAGAGGCAAAACTCAGAGGCAGGGGGGGGGCTGGTTTTCCCACCGGTCTGAAATGGAGGTTCGCCCGCCAGGCAGAAGGCCGCCCCAAGTACATTATATGCAATGCGGACGAAGGTGATCCCGGCGCATTTATGGATCGCTCGGTCCTTGAGGGAGACCCCCATGCGGTGCTGGAAGGTATGCTTATCGGGGCCTATGCCATTGGAGCGGAATACGGCTATGTATATGTCAGGGAGGAATACCCCGTAGCAGTGGAAAATATAGGAATAGCCCTGGACCAGATGAGACAAATAGGTCTTCTGGGGAAGAACATTATGGGAAAGGACTTCAACCTTGATCTTTCCATGAAGATGGGCGCAGGGGCCTTTGTCTGCGGCGAAGAGACGGCGCTTATGGCCTCTATTGAGGGAAAACGGGGCATGCCCAAGGCCAGACCCCCGTTTCCGGCTCAATCCGGTCTTGATGGAAAACCCACGAACATCAACAATGTTGAGACCTGGGCCAATGTGCCTCTGATAATCAACAACGGTGTTGACTGGTATAAGCAGATGGGCACGGAAAACAGCAAGGGCACAAAGATCTTTTCACTCGTGGGTAAAGTAAACAACACAGGTCTGGTTGAAGTGCCGATAGGGGCCACCATCAGGGACGTCGTCTTTGATATAGGAGGCGGAATTCCAAAAGGCAGGGAGTTTCGGGCGGTGCAGATGGGCGGGCCCTCAGGCGGTTGTGTCCCCAAGCAGTTTCTTAATCTCCCTATTGATTATGATACGCTTCAACAGATAGGGGCCATAATGGGCTCCGGCGGCATGGTGGTCATGGATGAGAACAACTGCATGGTGGAAATAGCGCGGTTTTTCCTGAGCTTTACCCAGTCAGAATCCTGCGGAAAATGTGCCCCCTGTCGTTTGGGCACAACTCAATTGCTGGAGATCCTGACCAGGATTACAAGGGGCCAGGGCAGACTTTCCGATATAGATACCATTAAAGAATTAGGAGAGACCATAACAGAGACGTCCCTGTGCGGACTTGGCCAGACATGCGCAAAGCCCGCACTTTCTACACTCAAATTTTTTGAAAAGGAATTCAGGGATCATATACTTGAAAAACGCTGCGCCGGCGCAACGTGTGATTCCATGGTAATATCCGCTTGTCAACACGCATGCCCCGCAGGGATTGATGTCCCCAACTACGTTGCCGCAATCGCCGGTGGAAAATATGAAAAGGCCGTAGATATAATCAGGGAAAGAAACCCCTTCCCTGCCGTCTGCGGCAGGATCTGTATCCACCCCTGTGAATATAAATGCAGGCGCGGTGAGCTGGATGACCCGGTGGCGATCAGGGCCTTAAAGCGGTTTGCATCGGATTGGTATTTTGATCATATAGGAGTTCGGGACAAACCATTTCCAGTCACCCAGGGAGGTGCAGTCGCCATTGTGGGCGCTGGGCCTGCCGGGCTTACCTGTGCATATTACCTGGCCATGATGGGCTACAAGGCCATCGTATATGAGGCCCAGCCCATCGGCGGAGGCATGCTGGGCATTACCATCCCTGAATTTCGTCTCCCCCGCTCTGTTATAGAGCAGGAGATTGATTATATAAAGAGCTGCGGAGTGGATATCCGCTATAATTCACCGATTGATGCCAGTCATACGGTAAATGACCTTCTGGAGGAGGGCTACAAGGCGGTATTTATTGCCGCAGGTGCCCAGTCAAGCCTCAGGATGGGTATACAGGGTGAAGACGAAGGAGTTGAAAATCTATATCGTGGCCTCCAGTTTTTAACAGACATCAGGACAGGCAAGGATATACGCCTGGCCGGCAGGGTCATAGTCATTGGCGGAGGCAATGTTGCTATTGATGTTGCCAGAACCGCCCTGCGGGTGGGAGGCCAGGACGTCCAGATATTTTACAGAAGGACGATTGCCGAAATGCCCGCATGGGAAAAAGACATTGAAGAGGCCATGGAAGAGGGAGTGGTCATCAACCCATTGTGGGCACCAAAAAGGATAATCCACTCCGGGGGAAAAATCTCCGGGATGGAGTTTGTACGCAGTATGACAGTCTTTGATCCGGCCGGCGGCTCACGCCTGACTGTAGATGAGGGGACCACGCTTATTGTAGACGCAGATACCGTAATAGTCTCAATCGGCCAGGCGCCTGATGTAACGTTCCTTTCAAAGGACAGCCAGCTTGAAAGGGCCTTGTGGGGTAGCCTCAAGGTGGATGATAACAGCCTTTCGACCAATATTCAGGGCATATTTGCAGGCGGTGATTTTACCACCGGCCCGAGCACCATCATAAAGGCCATAGCATCCGGCAGAAGGGCGGCCCTTGCCATAGACAAATATCTGCATGGTAAAAAAGGCAGGGTGGAAATTTCAGATGAGAAGACATCCATGGAGGAACACATCGGGCTTGCACTCGACGAAGAGACAACGGAAGAAAAACCCAGGATAAAGGTTAAAGTTGAAATGCCCGAGGAACGGGTTAAGGATTTCAGGGAGGTGGAAATGGGTTTCAATGAAGAGCAGGCACATCGGGAGGCGATGAGGTGCCTGAGATGTGATATCGAAAAAAACAGGAGATAGACATGATTCGATCCATTACGCAGCAAAAACCTGAAGAAGAGCTTGACCGTCTTCTCGATGGTCTTGGAAGGGTTTTTATCGTCGGGTGCGGCACATGTACAACGCTCACCAACACTGGGGGTGCACCTCAGGTGGATGCGATGAAGGAAGCCCAGACAAAAAAGGGGAAGTTGATCACAGGAACAGTTGTCCTTCCCGTGGCCTGTGACAACATCAGCAAAGAGGCCCTGGCCGAATGCGGCCAGCAGATCGGACTGGCCGATGCCCTGCTGGTCATGTCTTGCGCTTTTGGAGTTCAGACTATTGCAAGGCAGATCAAAAAGGTGGTCGTGCCTGCCCTTGATACATTGTTTATTGGAAAAGAGACCGATGTGGGTCTTTTTGATGAGATCTGCTCACAATGCGGGGCCTGTATTATAGGTGAGACAGGCGGCATATGTCCTGTCACGTCCTGTCACAAGGGGCTGGTAAACGGGCCCTGCGGAGGCACAAACGACGGGATGTGCGAAATAGACAGAAAAAAGGACTGCGCCTGGACCATGATCTACAACAGGCTGAGAGATCTTGATCGTCTGGATGCGATGAAAACGTTACAGAAGCCAAGAAATCATCATGGCGGTGAGCCGCGGCCCGGCAAGTTAAGACTCGCTTCCTCGTAACAGCATGTGAGCTTTTAGCTATTAGCGTTTAGCTGTCAGCGAAATAATGTAATCCTCCTGCCGTCATTCGGCTAAGAGCTAACTGCTAAGAGCTGAGTGCTAATTAAGTCAACACAAAAAAAGGAGCTTAGGACTATGCCATCCTCATTCAAAAAGGCCCTGGAATCAGGTAAATTCATTGTCACCTCTGAGGTTGCTCCCCCCAAAGGGACCAATCTTGAGAAGATGAGGCATCACATTGAACTCTTGAAAGACAAGGTGGATGCCATGAATGTGACAGACCATCAAAGCTCCGTGATGAGGTTTCCTTCCCTGGGGGGGGCGATTCTTGTAAAAGAGATGGGAGGAGAGCCGATACTTCAGATGACCTGTAGAGATAGAAACAGACTTGCCCTGCAAGCCGATCTGCTCTTTGCCTCGAGCAGGGGAATAAACAATGTCCTGTGCCTGACAGGCGATTCGGTCATCCTGGGAGATCATAAAGAGGCCAAAGGAGTCTTTGACCTGGATTCAAGTCAATTGCTTCTGACCATAAGGAGGCTTGAAAAGGGAAAAGACCTGGGCGGAAACGATCTGGACGGAGGGGTCTCCTTCTGTGCCGGGGCAATTGTAACCCCTGAGGCCAACCCTATCGAGCCGCAGTTGATCAAGTTTGAAAAAAAGATAGAGGCGGGGGCTGAATTCATTCAGACACAGGCCGTATATGATCTGGACAACTTCAAAAAATTCATGGAATACGCAAGCCAATTTCCCGTAAAAATCCTTGCAGGCATAATATTGCTCACCTCGGCACCCATGGCCAGGTTCATGAACAAGAATGTGGCCGGGGTCAACGTACCGCAGGAGCTGATTGATGAAATGGCCGCAGCGCCCAAGGGCCGCGCACTTGAAAAGGGCATTGAGATTGCAGGCCGCATGATCAAGAGGATTAAAGAGGAAAAGATGTGCGACGGCGTACACATCATGGCCATCGGCAAGGAAGAAGTGGTGCCCGATATCATGGCGGCAGCAGGCTTATGACGGGAAATAACGCCATCTCTTGCAACTGAAAAAGGACTTGGATCGCGAGGCCGGTTGGAATTTAATGTTCCGGAATGGGTTCAATATCTCTTACGGAAAATACAAACGCCTTATTAATGATTATGTCCCTCGTACCACTGCACAGATAGATAAAGGCCGGCGAGAAATTGAGATAGTCGCTCACCCTTGATCTCTCCTGTGGCATCTCGATCAAAAAACATCCCCTCAGGGTTTCACCGTTAATCAATTCAACATGCACTACCACCTTGGAATCCGGCATTGTCTCATCAGAAAGATCGCGTTCATAAAGCTCAATAGACATCATCCTGGCCTTGTTCACAAACAGGATGTCTCCTGTATTGGTATCCTCCAGGGGGATGAATGCCGCCTTTGAATTGAGGACATCAATTATCAATTCCTTCCCTGAATGGTTCTCGGCAAACTGGCGCAAAAAGAAATTGACATCCTGTTTTCTTCCATCGCCCCAGCAGAGTGTGGCCCTGCGTTTGTCTTTTTTGAGTTGCACCTTAAGCCCCCTCCTTTGTCGTATCTTCACGGGAAATCATCGTCTCAAAGATCTTTTTATCAATCGCCTTTTCATAGGCGGCGTGCGGTGTTATCCGGTCTTCTTTAATGAGCTGTATGAGATGCTGATCCATACTCTGCATGCCGCTTGCCGTACCTGTTTGGATAAGGGAATTTATCTGGGAAATTTTTCCTTCTCTGATAGTGCTGGATAATGCAGGAGAGCCCAATAATATCTCAATGGCGGCGCATCTGCCCTTACCGTCTTTTGTCCTCAAAAGCTGCTGGGCCACCACCGCGGTCAATGACTCGGCCAGCATGGTCCTTGCCTGCTCCTGCTGGTCTGCGGGAAAGGCGTTTATAATCCTGTCAACTGTCTTGGCTGCGCTGTTGGTATGAAGGGTACCGAAGACCAGTATGCCCAGTTCCGCACAGGTAAGGGCAAGTGATATGGTTTCAGTATCGCGCATCTCGCCGACCAGGATGATATCCGGGTCTTCACGGCTTGCAACCTTGAGGGCGTCGGAAAAACTCCTGGCGTGCGCACCGATTTCCCGCTGGGTAAACAGACATTTTTTATTGGGATGGACAAACTCCAGTGGGTCTTCAATGGTAATAATATGCCCATCACGCGTCTCGTTTATGTGATTGATTATCCCTGCGAGGGTTGTGGATTTTCCGCTGCCGGTGGGGCCTGTTACGAGGACCAGGCCGCGTTTTAACATGGCTATGGTTTTAAGGGTATCAGGCATCTTCAACTGCTCAAGGGTCAGGATCTGGGTTGGGATGATTCTGAAGACTGCCCCTACCCCCCTGTGTTGATAGAGAAAATTGCACCTAAACCTGGCCACGCCCTCCAGTTCATAAGCCATATCAAAGTCGCGATTCTGTTCCAGGTGTGTCTGCTGATCAACAGAGAGTATTTCGAAAAGGATTTCCCTGTTTATTTCAGGCGTAAGCACGGGATGTTCAGTGGGCACCAAATCTCCCCGAAGCCTGAGCAGTGGCGGAAAACCAATGACCATATGAAGGTCGCTTGCCCCCCGATCCTTCATCTCTCTAAAATATGTATCAATCCTGGCCATATAAAGCCGCTCCTTTTATGTCGCCGGTATCAGTTTGATTCCTTTTCCGCAAGGGATTTGAAAAGGCTTTTATTATTGGCGTTGATATAGGCCTCTTTTGCGGTGATTTTTCCATCCTTTAACAATGTCATTATGGATTCATCCATCAATTGCATGCCTACAGACTTTCCCATCTGCATCATGGATGGTATTTGAAACACCTTGCCATCACGTATGAGATTCGCCATGGGAAGCGTCCCGATCATGATTTCAACCGCCAGAGCCATGCCTTTTCGTTCCGTATTGGGAATCAGCCTCTGCGTTATCACCGCCTTTATGGATTCGGCCAGCATGGCCCGGATCTGACCCTGTTCTGCCGCTGGAAAGGAATCTATGATGCGGTCAACGGTCTTCGGGGCGCTTGAGGTTGCCAAGGTCCCCAGCACAAGGTGGCCGGTCTCTGCGGCGCTGATTGCAAGGGCTATGGTCTCAAGGTCTCTCAGCTCACCTACCATAATTATATCAGGGTCTTCCCTGAGCGCTCCCCTTAACGCATTAGCATAAGACAGGGTGTCTCTGCCCAGTTGGCGCTGGTTGACCGAACCCTTTTTCAGGGGATGGACAAATTCAATCGGGTCCTCAATCGTCAGTATATGATGGGCGCGATTCGTATTTGCATAATCCACCATGGCGGCAAGTGTTGTGGATTTGCCCTGACCCGTGGCGCCGGTCACCAGGATCAGTCCCTGATGATTATCCATGATCTTTTTTACTATTTCAGGGAGCCCCAGCCGTTCAAAATCCGGGACCTTGGGCGGGATAATGCGAAAGGACGCGCTTAAGCCCCCCTGGTGCATCATGGCGCTCCCGCGAAAACGGCCCACATCAGGCAGTTCATAGGCAAAATCCAACTGGAGATTGTTTACCAGGGCCTTTTTCTGATCATTTTCAAGCAGCTCAAAGATAATCTGTGAACATTTTTCGCGGGTAAGCGTAGGACCCTGGACCTTTCGGAGCCTGCCGAATTGCCGCAATACAAATGGTTCACCAGGCGCCACATGGACATCAGAGGCATTGGCGCCGACCGCCGCCTTGAGCACCTTGTCTAATTCAGCCATAATGAGTCTCCTGCTCCATAAAGATCTATCTGAAAAAGGGCAAAAGCGGCTCAAAACCAGGTAGCCGATGTTTTTAGTCGCTATGATTTATGAACAGCTAAAATAAAGACGACACGATTTTCCCATCTATACTCAAAAAATGTGCCAGAAAAGGCACGACCCTGAAGGAATCTATTATATCCAGTATTTAAAAATACTTAGGGTTTCCTGAAAAAGATTGTGTTATAAAAAAGGCCCATGAATAGCAATTGCAATTTTCCGGACCGTCACATTTTTCTTTATAGGCCTG
>LT984855.1:364682-368818 GCA_900258555.1 uncultured Desulfobacterium sp.
TCCACTGGAGATCAAAACCCATAGGAAAAGTCGCAAAGAATCTTCCTTTCTTTAAGGAATTGGCCATGATGAATTTCACACAAAAAAATTGACACTACCAAATCCTTAACCTAAAGGCTAATTGCTAACAGCTAACTGCTTTTTTCAGGTTCAACCATAAGGGTTCATCAAAAAACAATTCACGGATTATGAGTCGTTACTTACTCGGGGTTTATCCAGTATTCATGCCGGTTACTATTCGCCTGACCCTGATCAGACATCCACTTGGATAATTTAAATTAAACTATCAAAAAGGGAAGAGGAGATGTTCGCATGAAAAAATCAGTCAATTTTTTCGTATTATTGGTGGGCTTTGTTTTGATGTTCTGTTTTGCCTTTACAGTGAAATGCGTCTGGTCCTTTGAACTGCCTGTAGAGATCCCCGGCGATTATGATGGCAAGTGGTATGGAATTCATTGTCCTGATGTCCCCAGGGAAAAGTATAAGGGCGTTCGCGGTGGAGAGGTGTTTCCAAATCAAACGATAATAAATTCATGGGGCTATAAAGCAAAAACAATAGATGAGATCAAGGCACTCATACCTGAATTCTTTTTTGATGTATGTTCGCATCCTGAGTTATGGGGAGATGTAAGGATAAACGAGACTGCCTACATCCCTGTAGAAAAATGGGGCGAGCATGTGAAGTTGAAACTAATGACAACCGAAAAGAATAAAGGTACAGCGCGCCTTAATGAAAAAGGGCACTTGGAAAACTGGGTTGCGGGCTATCCCTTTCCCGGCTCAGAGAAAGGAATAGAAATTGCCTGGAATTTTGTAAACTCCCGCAACTATGGTGAAGGCCTGGTTTCTTCCTGGTACCAGAGTGTTACAGATCGGAATGGTAACAGGAGATATGCCTCAGGAGAACAATGTTATTTCTGGTGGAAGGGAAGATTATATGGAGAACACACCCCCAGTTATGAGCCTAATCCGAATAATTACGAGTTTTTTAGCTCTACAGGATTTTATTCTCCGTATGATCTAAATGGAATGGTGGGTCTTACCTATCGTTATGACGATCCTGACAAGCAGGATGATATGTGGATGTATATCACCAGCCTAAGACGGGTCCGCCGGATGTCCACTGCACAGAGGTGGGATAAAATTCCAGGCGGGACGGATCTAACATATGACTCACTTACTGGTTTTCAGGGAAAACCCACTAATTATGAATGGAAATTTCTTGGAAAAAAAGAATTACTGTGCCCTCGTCAGCCAAAGGATTCGATTCAGGAGTTGAAGGAAAAGCCCATGAGGGCGGTTGATCAGCTATATCAAAGGGTAAATGCTGTAGTACTTGAGTATAAACCCAAAGAAAACATGGTGGCGCCTGTGTCAAGAGCGGTTATGTACCTTGATCCTGAAATGTATGCATGCTTTTATGTTGAATTTTATGATAGAAAAGGAAGGCCCTATCTCTTTCTGCTGACTCCTTGGGTTATTTTCGGCCCTGGATATCAGGCCCCTATAGGTTATGTAATGCTGGACCTGCAAAGGACCCACAGCACCATGCACGCCACTTATGATGAGTGGGTTGATGAGGATGCAACAGCTATAGGAGGAAATTCCCCATCATTTTTTGATATGACCAATCTGCGAAAACGTTATTCCGGGCGTTAATTTGAAACATATTTGATTGCCAATAATAGGCAACTCTTAAAGGGGAGAGATCTCCAATCTCTTAATATGAACCAATTGAGAAGAATATTTTCATAAGGATAAAGGACCAGGAGGTTTTTATGGCGGACAAAGAATACGATATTGTTTTTGTTGGAGGTGGTCAAAAGGCCCTTGTCGCAGCAATGTACCTGACAAAGTATGGCGGCATGAAGGTATGTCTGTTTGAGGAAAGACACGAACTGGGGACAGGCTGGTCTTCTGAGGAACCTGCGGGCGGTTATGTGGGAAACACCTGTTCCGCAGGCCATATCGGCTGGTATCAGGGGCCGCTCTACAGGGACTTTCCTGAGTTTGAGGACTATGGCGCAAGATATGCCTATACCAGTTGTGCTACAGGCACAATCTTTGATGATCAGACATGCATTGTTCAGTATTCTGCATTTCCAGATGTAGACCCTGATCAGACTAAGACGGCGGAGCTCTTTGCCCGTTACTCAAAGAAGGATGCCGACACTTGGCTGATGCTATGGGATAAGGCCTCAAAATACTGGCTGCCTGCAATGATGGAATGGGCGTATAATCCAGCAAAATCCATCTATGAAATGGACGCCATGGACAGGCTTTGTATGGCGACCCCGGAGGCCGGCATTAATCCGCATTGGCTGTTTATGACTACATCTCAGATATTCGCATCATTATTCGAACATCCAAAAATTCAGATGTACGGGCACAGATGCTGTCAATCATACGGATTTTCCGCAGATGACCAGGCAATGGGCTGGACCGCGCTCCTTTCCATCATGACGTGGTTCCCCTATGCATGTTATGTTGTGGGCGGCACCCATTCACTGACCCATGCAGCCTTCAGGATAATTGCAGAAAACGGCGGATCAGCAAAGACAAGCTGTAAGGTGGATAAGATTCTTATAGAGGGAAACAGGGCCAAGGGTATCAGGCTTGCGGATGGCACTGAGATTGCCGCAAAATATGTTGTAACCAATGTTGACCCTTTTCAGCTTATCTTCAATCTAATAGGGTCTGAGAAAGTAGATGACGTTATCTGCAGAAAATTAAACGCCCTCTCCAGAGACTGGACCACAATCATGTGGTACAGTTGGGCAATGACTGAAAGGCCCAGGTTTACATGCGAGGATATGGTGCCTGAGGCCGGCTACACTATTGCACTCGGCTTTGGAGGCGAATCATCAAAAGCTGATGTAAATACCTTTGTAAAGGAGAGCGCCGACAGGAGGGCGAAGATCTGGCCGACGTCGCTCAATGGGCTGTATATGTACCAGGGTTATCAACCTGGTTTAAGCTGCAGCTTTGATCAGTGCATGGCCCCACCTGATGATCCTGAAAAGAATTTCAGACTCCAGACCGAACAGTTTGTCCTGCCTGCCTGGACCCGTTCAGATGAGGAGTGGAAGGCGATCGAGAGAAAGCATGCGGATGATATGATAAAAGAGATCGCAAAGTATGCGCCCAACGTAAGCTGGGATATTGTCAACGGCTATGTGCCGGTGACACCTCATTTTACATCAGGGTTTGCAAGAAACTACGGCCCTTCCGGTAATCAGCACGTCATAGAAAACTTTCCGTCACAGGCCGGAAAATTCCGGCCGATCCCCGAGCTGGCCGGTCATAGGGTCCCTGGGATTGAGGGGCTTTACTGTACTGGAACCGCATGGCACTGTCATGGTTTTGCCCACTGCGCCCAGGGTTACAATGTCTACAAGGTGATGGCTGAAGACCTGGGTCTTAAAAAGCCTTGGGAAGGTTACGTTTACTAATATGGAGGAGCGAAAATGAAACGATTTACCGCCGACTGGCCTGAACAGGCGGAAAAGGCATATGCATTTATCCCGGAACAAGGGAAGTCTTTTTTTACCTATCCCATTATACAGCGACCAAAAGGAAAAAGGGAATTTGATGTGGTTGTAATCGGAGGAGGCCCCAATGGACTTACTGCCGCAGCATATCTGGCAAGGGCAGGACTCAGGGTGGTCATAACCGACAGGAGAAATGAGCTTGGCGGAGGAGTTGCAACGGAAGAGCTCAGGAAGCCGGGCTATAGACACAATACCCACGCAGTCTACATGCCCATGGTGGACTATGCCCCGGCCTATAAGGATCTTGATCTTGAAAGGCATCAACTTGAGCACATATTTCCGGAGGTGCAGGTTGCCATGAGTTTTGCAGACGGCAGCTCCATGTGTATATATAATGATCTTGAAAAGACGTGTAAGTCCATTTCCCAGTACTCCAAAAAAGACGCAGACACCTACAGGGAATTTTTCAAAAGGGCACAGGTGATGATGGATGAGTTTATCGCCCCTTCTACCTATGTGCAACCCATGCCTGCTTTTGATCAACTGGGAAAACTAAACCACCCTCGACTATAAGTCGAGGGGTTTTATGAGGGGTCGATTTCAAATCGACTATCATCAGGAATCGGCTCCCCTTCTTGCTTTTGA
>LT984855.1:371798-377503 GCA_900258555.1 uncultured Desulfobacterium sp.
TCGCCTTAAAACTACGCTAACTCATTCCGGTCAGAAAAACAATAATCCGACCACAACATATTGGGGGCACCCACACAAATGTGCGATGCGGCATAAAATATTGAGAGGGGGATTTCTATGAGATTAAAAGACAACGTAACAATAATTACCGGTGGCGGCCAGGGGCTTGGCAGGGCATATGCCTTAAGGTTTTGCAGCGAAGGCGCGAAGATTGTTATAGCTGAGATAAATTTTGAAAACGCCAAAAAAGTTGAACAGGAAATAATTGACATGGGTGGAGAGGCCCTGGCCATAAAGACAGATGTATCAAAGGAAGAAGACACAATGGTCATGGCCCAGAAGACAATGGAAAGATTCGGTAAGATTGACACCCTCATCAACAATGCCTCGATATATTATGGGCTTGAAAGCAAGCCTCTCGAATACATATCAGTTGATGAATGGGATCGCAGTTATGATGTCAATGTCAAAGGTTCGTGGTTAAGCATAAAGGCTGTTTCGCCCCATATGAAAAGCGCCAATAAAGGCTGCATTATCAATATCTCTTCCGGGACATGGCTGGTGGGGATACCCATGCTCCTTAATTATGCCACATCAAAGGCGGCCATATTGGGGATGGTAAGGTGTGTTTCAAGGGAATTTGGTCCATTTAACATAAGAATTAATGCAATTACCCCTGGTTTTGTTTCGACCGAGGCAAGCAAGAGCATCAAAGGGACACCACCTGATACATTTGATGTGATAAAGGCGCAGACTGCATTGGGTAGAAATGAATCTGAAGATGATGTGGTCGGAACCGCGGTTTTCCTTGCATCGGAAGATGCGGCATTTATTACTGGCCAGAATATCGTAGTAGATGGGGGCTGGCACTTGTATTAACCTAAAAAGGGCAGTTAGCGATTAGCTTTTAGCCATTAGACAAGGTATTCCGATATGTTGACAACCTCACTGGTTTCACCCAGTGTGTGAAGATAGGAGTTGTTGTAATATGTCGGTTTCTTAAAGCTAACGGCTAATTGCTAATAGCCAACAGCCGTTTTTAGAATAAACTTTCTCGGGAGGTGATGAATGAAAATAGATGCATACAGCCATGTTATTCCGGAAAAGTACAAGGATGCCTTGTACAGGGCCATTCCGCCCCAGATCCCTGTTCGTAAGATCATTGATTCCTTGCCGACATTAAATGACATGGATCACAGATTCAGGATCATGGACAAGTTTGAGGATCTTAAGCAGGTGATCACTTTGGGCATTCCAGCAGTTGAAGACATCGCAGATCCAAACAAGGCTGTAGATCTGGCAAGGATCGCAAATGATGAAATGGCCCAAATGGTCAATAAACACCCTGATAGATTTGTGGCCGCAGCAGCTTGTCTTCCTATGAACAATATGGACGCCGCGTTAAAAGAGGCTGACAGGGCAATCAAGGATCTGGGTTTCAAGGGCGTGCAGATAGGCACGCCCATAAATAACAAGCCGTTGGATTCGGGAGAATTCATGCCCCTCTTTGAAAAGATGGCCCAATATGACCTCCCCATTTGGATTCATCCTGGAAGGCCTGTAACCTATGCGGATTATAAGACTGAAGAGGTGTCCAAGTACATGATATTTCTCTTGTTCGGCTGGCCGTATGAAACCACTGTCGCAATGACCAGGCTGGTGTTCAGCGGTGTGCTGGAAAAATATCCGAATCTGAAATTTATCACCCATCATTGCGGCGCAATGGTACCTTATTTTCATCAGAGGATAGAATGCGTCTATGACAATGCAAGGCTGAGGCAGAGGGAAACATTTGAAGAGGGACTATCAAAGCGACCGATTGAATATTTTAAAATGTTCTACTATGACACTGCAATAAACGGAAATGCGCCGGGCCTTATGTGCGCACACGCCTTTTGCGGCGCAGATCATATGCTTTTTGCTTCTGATATGCCCTATGACGATGAACTTGGAGAAAGGTTTACAAGGCAGGCAATTGACGCAATAAAAGGCATGGATGTTGAAGATACTGAAAAGGAAAATATCTTTAACGGGAATATCAGACATCTGCTTAAGTTGTAAAAATATAGGCCAGCTCTTATAGGGGCAATATCTTGCCTTAAGCCTGACTGTCTGAGATTCTTTGCCTAACAGCCAAAAGCTAACTGCTTACTGCTTTTCTTAGGTTTAATCCCCAGTCAAAATAGTTTCTATCACTCCTGAAACGTCTGTTATAACTGGACCGTCAGGGACCTTGATCCTGTCAGGGATGTGTCCGCTTATGAGGAGAACAGTCATCTGGTCTTGTGAAATTGCTGGATAACCATGGGAGCCGCGGATGAGGCTGGTATCCTGTGAAATCTTAAATGTCCCTGGTTCAATAAATAATTCCAGCGGGTCATATCCTGGTTTTCTGTGTATATCCACGTGCGCAGCAAAGTCAGGTTCCTTTTCCCTGTCAAACCACCAGTAGTATGAGAACCATCGGTCTTTTGCACTTACTGCAATGATATCACCAGATCTGGGATGTGCTATTTTGTGATCCTTTTTCCCGTCTGCGTCCAAAACATAGTCAATGCCGTCTGTCTTTTCAAGCACCTGCCTGACTGACTTCTCCCTGCCTGGCTTTATGTAGATATGGGCGATCTGATGATCCGCCATTGCAAAGGCTGGGCTTAACTCAAGATCAAGATATTCACGGCCCTTTATGCTCCTGACACTCAAAAGGCCGTTTTCCCGCAAGATGCGATTGATGGCGATATCGCCTGCAACACCTGAAAACACATATTCGGAAAGTATAATGAAGATGGTCTCACCTTCAAGCCCCAGGTCATTGACACCCTGAACAATCCTTCCGATCTCATTATCTACAAGACTCAGTTCCATTTCAACCCCGGGATGGTCAGGACCGAGTTTCTGCATACAGTAATCAAGGTGTGGCAGATATACAAACATCAGATCAGGTTTAATACGGGCCGCAACCTCGATTGACGCCTTTGAGATCCACTGGCTGGATTTGATTGACGCCATCGGTCCCCAGTAGTGGGTAAGATCAAATTCTCCGATACTGGAGCAGATCTCCTCGTAAAGACCGACAGGCTTAGAATAACACCACTGAATCAGACCCTCATCCGTATGCATGGGCCTGGGTGTTATGACCGCATCGCATTGGGCATAAAGGGTGTTTTGGAAAAAAAGTGTGGCGGTTTTTATGCCGGCATCCCTTCTTTTGAGGCGGTCCCATATACGCTCGGCCTCAACAAGAGACGCAGCCTGTTCCCAAAATGAGATCTGATGTGAATCAGGAAAATAAAATCCATTTGATACCACCCCGTGCTCTTCAGGAGAAACACCGGTGGTCAGGCTCGCCTGCACAGGCAGTGTCACTGCTGGAAATACCGTCCTCATCCTGTAAACATGGCCGTTACTCATCAAGCTGTTTGAGTGTGCCATCAACCCTTTTGACATTACATGATTCAAGCTCAGGCCCGGAACATCTATGACTATTACCCTTTTTTTATTCATCTTCAAATATCCACTATTTCATTCTCTTCTGGTGCCGACTTTCGCGGGTTCTTAACCGTCATATTCATATAAGATTTTGAGGGCTTCCCTTTATTTGAACTGTAAAGCTATTTGGTAGCGCAAAAATCGGTGTTAAACTAATAGTTAATAGCCCATCTTTTCGCATCTGAGTTCTTTGAGATAAAACCATACCATTTGTGCAACATATCCACTAGTGAAATAATGGCCAGAACGGCCATCAGGGCCACCAGGACTGCGTCAAGGTTGCAATTGAATCTTTCCACGTTTGATAAGGCCTTTATGGCGTTGTTGCGGAAGATATTCATGAGGCGCCAGGCGGCAAAAAGGGTGGTGAAGAACATGAACACCATTGGGATGAACGTCGTCCAGGCATATCTGATTTTGCCCGCTTTAATGATTACTGTGGTGCCTACCCCCAGGGCAATTGCAGCCAGTAATTGATTGGACACGCCGAACATCGGCCAGATACTTGAAACACTACCTGAATAAATCAGATATGCCCATGCGAATACCACCAGGAGGCTTGTGATAATCATGCCTGGGATCCAATTTTTACGGCCCAGGGGTTTTATCACATAGCCGCCCATCTCCTGAATCAGAAACCTTGCAACCCTTGTGCCTGCGTCAACCGTTGTTAAGATAAACAGGGCTTCAAACATCAGTGCGAAGTTATACCAATAGGGCATTAAGCCTTTCATACCCGGGATGTGGGACAATATCGAGGACATCCCCACTGCAAGGGAAACAGCCCCGCCGGGTCGGCCCTGAACGTTTACGCCGACCATTTCCGACAGCTCCATGATCTTTTGTGCAGGAAAGCCAAGGGCGCTTATCGCCTCAAGAGAAAGTTTTGAATTGATGGCAAAGTAATCTCCTGGGATCAATATGGTTGCGGCAATAAGGGCCATCATGGACACGAAGCCCTCTGTAAGCATGGCACCGTATCCTATTGCAGGAATCTGATTCTCTGACATGATCATCTTGGGAGTAGTCCCTGACGCGATCAGGGAGTGAAAGCCTGATATGGCCCCGCACGCGATGGTAATAAACATGAAGGGAAATATCTTGCCTGGGATAATAGGTCCTCCCCCATCGGCAAACTGCGTGATCGGCGGCATCTGTAATAAAGGGTGCATGGCGATTACGCCAATTGCAAGCAACAGGATGGTTCCGATCTTCATGTATGTGGAAAGATAGTCCCTTGGGCATAAGAGCATCCAGACCGGCAGCACAGAGGCGATAAAGCCGTATGCTGCAAGGACAATGACTACGGCCTTTTCAGAAAGGTTAAAGACAGGGGCTAGAAATGATCCGGGGATGTAATGGCCGGTAGCAACTGCAATCAGGAGCAGTATCACGCCGATCAGGCTCACCTCCCCTACCCTGCCCGGACGAAAAAATCGCAGATAGAACCCCATAAGAAAGGCTATGGGGATCGTAAGCCCGATAGTATAGGCCCCCCACGGGCTGTTTTTCAGTGCATTGACCACGGCCAAACCCAGACCTGCCAGGGCCACAACAATGATGAAGATAATCGCAAGTGATGCAGCAAATCCTCCTACGGGACCTATTTCCTCTTTGGCAATCTGGGCTAGTGACTTTCCGTCTCTCCTGACAGATGCGGCAAGGATCACCATGTCATGGACCCCGCCGGCAAGGGCTGCTCCGATCAGTATCCACAAAAAGCCGGGCAGATATCCGAACTGGGCTGCAAGCATCGGCCCTATCAGAGGGCCGGCGCCTGCAATGGCGGCAAAATGGTGGCCGAACAAGACCCATTTATTGGTAGGGTCATAGTCAATGCCGTCATTGAGTCTGATTGCTGGGGTCAGACGATTCTCATCCAGCGAGAGCGCCTTGGCTGCGATGAAGGCTGCGTAAAATCTGTAGGAGATTGCATAGAAACAGGCCGCTGCGGTTACAATCCATAATGCGTTTACCTTCTCTACAGGATGAACAATGCCTGTGACAACAGCAATCGAGATTGCAGCAACAATTGAGACAATGGACCATATCAAATAATCTTGAATTTTTAATTTTGAATTTTTAATTGTCACAGGACTATTCCTTCATTCACAATTCAAAACTAAACCACCCTCGACTATAAGTCGAGGGGTTTTATGAGGGGTCGATTTCAAATCGACTATCATCAGGAATCGGCTCCCCTTCTTGCTTTTGAA
>LT984855.1:386483-521133 GCA_900258555.1 uncultured Desulfobacterium sp.
ATGACATTATAAACATCTTTTTATCGACTCTTCACCTTTTTCTTCTATTTTATTGTCAAAGAACAAATTGTATACTTAATTACGACACAGTCTCCGAGTCAGGCATGACCAAATTATTTCAAAACGGTCAATATTGTTATACCGGCTTTTCATTTCCTATTGACCGGCAGTGCTATCCTCAGGCGTCTTTTCTTCCCCTTTGAAGGCGGATTGATGAATGACTACATTGTATTGATCCTTGAGTCTTGAAAGCAGGCCCTGTTGGACCTCTCGCTCCTTTGCGCTCCTCAGGGCAATAGACACATCATCCTTTACCTCATCAAAGCCCTTCTGGCGCTCAGGCTCTTGATCAATGACCTTTACGACATGGATTCCACTGTCAGATTCGATATCTTCTTCGCAGACCTTGCCCTTGTCGGTTGAAAAGATTATGGGCACGGCGTCTTTTGACTGACCAATCCCGGGGACAATCCCCTTTTCCCGTCTTTCCACCCAACCGGAGATCTCACCTGACTTTTTCCCGGTAGAGGTGTCCTGTGAAAGCTCTGATGCTAGGGCAGCAAAGTCATCTCCCTTTCTTAGTCTTTCACGGACTGCGTTTGCAGCCTGTTTGTCCTTGACCAGTATGTGGGCGATTCTTGCCCTTTCAGGCTGAATATATTCCTTACTGTGCGCTTCATAATAGGTCTTAAGATCGCCGGGCGTGATCTTTATCTCGTCTGCGAACTGCCTTTCCATCAACTTTTGCGCAAGCATGGACCGCTCAAGATCCTTTACCGCGGCCCGGACCTTGGGATCATCGCTGATTCCTGACTCCCGTGCCTTACGATAGAGGAGTTCCGTAACAATATACTGGTTTAAGAATAGCTGCCTTTGTTGATCCGTAGTATACTGCTTGAGCAATTCTTCCTTTTTCTTTTTAAGCTCATCTTCGGGCATATACGCGGCAAACTGGGAGATCTTTTGATCTATCTGTTCCTCTATTATCCTGTCGAGCTCTGATTTCAGCACCTTTTGCGGCCCAATCTCTGCTACGATCGAATCGTCCTTTTGTGCTGAACTGTTACCCGGTTTTGCGGTGTCTATCCCGACACGTTCTGAAAGCTCTTGCCTCAGCGCTGCAAACTTCCCCATAGCCTCCAGGCAGTCCTGTGTCCGACTTGAAATCTCCTGGGCAATGTCCTGCGGCCTTGCAAAACCCTCAGAGCGGTAAAAGGCATCCAGGGCCATATCACAGCGGTCTGCTGTCTGATAAAGCTTTCCGATCCTGTACCAGATCCTAGCGGCCTCCTCATCGGATGGAAGTGCTACATTGAGATATCTTTTCCATGCTGCTGCTGAGGGGAGTTCAAGGCCCTGTTTCTCAAGCTTTAAGGCCAGTTGCTTTTGCTGTTCTGCGGAAAGCGCGGCGCCTGTGGCGCCTTGTTTTTTGTCTTCACCATTTAAGAGCACAAGGGCAATGTTTGCAAGAACAGCAACCAAAACAAAACAGATAAGAATCGTCAGCAATTTTGACTGGGACCCCTCTGTTTTTTGTTTATCACCGGGGAGACTGAAATCAAATCCTTGTATCATGTTAACGCCTCAAAATTCATCATTCATCATTTTCTTATCTCTGCGCCCTTCTTTCACGGGTCTTAAAAAATTTTACGAGATCAAAGACATAATCCCTTCCTGTGTAGATATCTATATGATCTACACCCATTGACCTGAAAATATCCCTGAGCCTGCCTTCACGGCCTGCTCCAAGTTCTTCATAGTCTTTTCTGAATGATGCGCTGCCGGTGTCTATTACAATCAATTGACCTGTCTCTGCATCTTCAAGTTGAATAAGGCCTATATTGGGCATCCTGATTTCCCTTGGGTCTGTAATTGATGCTGCAATCAGATCATGACGCTTGGCCAGTATGCGCATGGGTTTTTCAAATCCCTCACCCAAAAAATCAGATACTAAAAATACAACGCTCCGTTTATTGATTACACGACCAAGGTATTCAATCCCAGCCCTGATATCGGTCCTGGCCTGCCTGGGGGTAAAATTCAACAGATCCCTGATAAGCCGCAGGACATGGGTGGTTCCCTTGGCAGGGGGGATAAACATCTCAACGTGATCTGTAAATACAATCAGCCCCACCTTGTCGTTGTTCTTAATGGCGGAAAACGCCATAAGGGCGCAGATCTCGGCAGCAACCTCATTTTTCATCTGCCTTGTGCTTCCAAAGGCCCCTGAGGCTGAAAGATCAACCAGGAACATCACCGTCAGTTCACGCTCTTCCACAAAGAGCTTTACATAAGGATGCCCCATACGGGCGGTGACATTCCAGTCAATTGATCGGATCTCGTCACCCACCTGATACTCCCTGACCTCACAAAACTCCATACCGCGGCCCTTAAAGACGCTTCCGTATTCGCCGGCCAGGGAATCGTTTACCGCCTTACTGGTGTAAATCTGTATATAACGTATCTTTTTCGCCAGTTCTTTTGGGATCATGGTACATCAACGGTCTTTAGAATCTGATCAATAATGTCTTCAGTGGTCTTTTCTTCGGCCTCAGCCTCATAGGTGAGAATAATCCTGTGACGCAAAACATTATAGGCTATGGTCTTGACATCCTGCGGTGTGACATATCCCCTTCCCTCGATCAGGGCGTTTGCCTTTGAGGCCAGGGCAAGGAATATGGATGCACGGGGCGAGGCCCCGTAACGAATATACTGGCCAATATCCAGTTTATACGCGCTTGGGTTTCTGGATGCCTCCACAAGATTTACAATGTAATCCTCGATCTTTTCATCCATGTATATCTCGTCCGCCAACAGCCTTAAGCGCTTTACGTCATAAGGGGTGATAATCCGGTCCACATCCGTAGCTGGTTTCGACCTTGCCATCCTTTTTAATATCTGGTGTTCGTCGGCCTTTTGCGGATATGATATCCTGATCTTGAACATGAAACGGTCCACCTGGGCCTCCGGCAGGGGATATGTCCCTTCCTGTTCTATTGGGTTCTGGGTGGCCATCACCAGAAACGGGTCTTCAAGAGGGTAGCTCTGGTCTCCTATGGTTACCTGTCTTTCCTGCATCGCCTCCAACAAAGCGCTCTGCACCTTTGCCGGCGCACGGTTGATCTCGTCTGCCAGGATGATGTTGGCGAAAATCGGACCTTTTTTTGTCGTAAAATCCCCTGACTTGGGATTATAGATAAGTGTTCCTATTACATCGGCAGGCAGAAGATCCGGTGTAAACTGTATCCGGCTGAAGGATGCCTGGATCATCCTTGCAAGTGTGGTCACAGAAAGGGTCTTGGCAAGCCCGGGAACACCTTCAATGAGCACATGATTATTACAGAGCAGGGCCAGAATCAATCCATCAATCAGCTCATCCTGTCCTACGATCACCTTGTGGATCTCGGTTCTTATCTTGTTGATGACCGCACTTTCCTTTTCTACCTGTTCACCGATCTTTTTGACATCTACCGACATAACTCAAGCCTCCTTATGGATAAGCCAAGCGATTTTTCTTCTTATCAGCGTATTAGGATTAACAATATCGGATATCTTAAACACTATATTTTTGTTGTCCAGACCCATTAATTAGTATATGGATTGCATAATGCAAATTTTTGATATATCCATATAGAGACTTTTTACAGAGCTATCCTAAGTCAGTCAAAACTAAACCGGTAGGACAAGTATCAGCATTCAATATATAGTCTCAGAGCATTTCAATGCAGGGAAAAAATAGGATCGTAATCGTCGAAGATCATATGGTGCTAAGGCAAGGTCTGTTGGCGCTGCTCAATACTAGTGACGATCTAGACGTAGTAGGAGAGGCGGGGGATGGGATGGAGGCCATACGGCGCATTCGAGAGCAAAATCCCGATCTGGTTTTGTTGGATCTTAATATGCCAAAAATGGATGGGATTTCGGTCATTAAGGAAATAAAGCAGATACTTCCAGAGACAAAAATACTAGCCTTAACAATGTTCAAGAATGAAGAATATATCCTGGAAGCCTTCAACTCAGGCGCAGACGGGTATTGCGTGAAGTCCTCTTCCTATGAAGAATTGCTGATGGCCATAAGGGCTGTTTTATCCGGTAGAAACTATATTAGTTCGGAAGTCTCGGATAAGGTTCTTGAAGGATACTTAGATAGCAGGAAAAAAATAAAAAAAGAATCCTCATGGGGAAAAATTACCTCCCGGGAAAGGGAGGTCCTGAAGCTCGTAGGTGAGGGTTATCAAAACAAGGAAATCGCTAATTATCTTTGTATCAGCCCCAAGACGGTGGAAAAACACAGGGCAAATATTATGCAGAAGCTCGACCTCCATACGGCCTCAGCCCTGACATCATATGCAATTGAAAAGGGACTTGTTTCAAAGTGAGTCATCTGTAATATAGGCCTTAGATCTTGTTGGCCAGAAGGCCCGAATCAAGGTTCCTCTTCCCTTTTCTGATATAATCTTGAAGAAACCATCGGACAGTTCCACCCTTTCACGCATTCCGGAGATACCCATGCCCTGTCTTTCAATAGATCTGCGGGACAAATCTTTCAGATCAAATCCTTTCCCGTCGTCTTCCAGGGAAAATTCCAACCCGACTCCTGTTTTTTTCAAAGAGACACGGACATGCTTTGCTTTGCTGTATTTTGCGGCATTATTTAAGGCCTCCTGCAGTATTCTGAAGATAACGATTTTCAAGCCATCAGGCACATCCTCCTCCTTAATATCCAGTTGGCTGTTAATCTTCGTATCTGAGTACACCTCCTGAAATTCCCTGCAATGGGATCGAATTGTTGTGAGGATACCCAAATTGTCCAGCAGCGGGGGCCGCAAGTTTGTGGAAATTCGGCGGACCTCTTCCATGGTGGACCGAACCATTGAAATAGCCCTGTCCAACAATAACCCTCCATCATCTAGGGCCTTATTATCCATCTCGATTGCTTTTTGCTCTAAAGTGAATTTTATGGCGCTCAGGCTGGAGCCTATACTGTCATGAAGCTCTTGTGCGACCAACTTCCTCTCATTTTCCTGAACCTCAAGGAGCCTTCTGGAAAGAAAGCGGAGTTCCTCCCGGGAGGCGCTCAGTTCCTTTATGGTTTTCGACCGTTCCAATGAATAACGGATGGAGCGATCGAGAAGACTCGGGTTTAAAAATTCCTTTTCCAGATAGTCTGAGGCTCCGACTTTCATGGCCTGAATGTCAATTTCATAGTCCCCATGGCCGGTTAAAATAATTACCGGCATATCAAAACCTTGCCCTTGAAATGCCCTCAAAAGGTCAAGCCCGCTGTGATCACCCAGGCGATAATCCACAAAATAGATATCATACTGATTTTGAGTCATTTTTTCCAGGGCCTGTCCATAACCCGACACCCATTCCAAAAGAATGCGAGAACCCGTGATCTGCAATAATGTGTCCCGAAAAATCACATAGTCATCTTCGTCATCTTCCACAAGCAGTATGCGAACCGTTTCGTTGTTCTCCAACGTCATTTCTTATCCTTGAATTGATGATAAAAAATAAAAAATTACCTTAATAACATTAAGTTGTAAATAGTTATAATGCCTCATTGCCGACTTGCCCAAACTCCACGTTAGAATCTATCCCACCATAGTCAGGATTTTCTTCATTTATCTTGAGCAAAATTAAATGGTTTAAGATTGGCGCCTTAAAAAAATTTTTTGACTAGACCATAGATAGGAATCCGAGAAAGCATGCACTTCCCAACATTGAGTTCATAAGTTATGACTTTTCTGAGATAAAGATACGGATTAAAGTGGCGATATCGGAATCGTGACAACTGGTATTGAGGAATTTTTAACAGTTTTTTCTGCGACACTGCCAAAACGAAAATGCCCCTTCCCTCCCCGGCTCGCCATGACAATCAAATCCACATTTTCTTTCTCCGCAAGCTTCAAGATCTCCTCGGCAGGATCGCCTATGGCAACATGTTTGATGTACAGGCGGCATCCGTTCAAACGTTTTTTGCATATTCCGTCCAGGCGTTAGTGAGCCTTTTTCTCTTCCCATTTGTGAATCCTTTCAATTTGGGACAAACTGTCTGAATCCATTTTGTGGAGCACAAAAAGTATGCCCTAGCAGATCATCACCCTATTTTGTGGCGCAAACGCCTACCGCAATTGGTATGACCTGGACGAAAATGAAGCAATACATCTCCTGAAGGCCTGAATCGCGCATGATCATGGGACAGGCCTCCCTATTTTAGAATCTGCCGGACTCCCTCAACCATAAATTGCACCGCAATTACCGCAAGCAGCAGCCCCATTAAACGCGTCGCCACCCTGATCCCACCCACTCCCATTATTCTGCGTATCCATTTGCCGAAATAAAATATGGCATATACCACAAAACAGGCCGTGATAATGGCCGTCAACAAAAGGGGAATCTTCTCAAGACTGCCAGGACTTTGCTGCCACACCAATACCGCAGTAATGGCGCCGGGCCCGGCAAGCAATGGGGTGGCCAGTGGCACCAAAGCCACATTCTCTTTGGAAACACCTTCTTCTTCTTCCTGTGTCGTGGTCTTTATTCCGCCTGGAATCAGCCTGAGCATCTGAAGTGCATAGACAAAAAAAATAAAACCGCCGGCCAGCTGAAACGCGGGAAGGCTGATCCTGAACAGGCGCAAGATAAAATCGCCCGTAAGGGCAAAAAATATTAAGATGATGCATGCGGTTCCGCACGAGATCGCAGCAATTCTTCGCTGCTCTTTTAGTTCATTTTGTTCTGTGAACAAAAGGAAGAGGGGCAGGTTGCCAATTGGGTCCATGATGATCAAAAGGGGGATCAGAAATGTAATGAAATACTGCATTACTCCTATCCTATCATAGCCTTCCACCACTAATAATTGACTTTTTACAAATTGATCAAACTTAACAAGTAAGCCATTTATCTGCCAGTGACCTCATAATCCTGACCCAATCATCGAATAGAACCGGTTTTGTGACAAAAGAATTCGCCCCGATTTCGCGACAGAGGGTCATATCCTTTTCCTCCCGTGAGGTGGTGAACACAACAACCGGTATGTTTTTAAATCTGCAAGTATCCTTCATCTCTTTCAGTATCTGACGGCCATCTTTTCGCGGCATATTAAGATCAAGCAAAATCAGGGCAGGAAGAGTGTGGGATTTGGATAGAAGGTCCAGCAGCTTCGTTCCGTCCTCAACACATTGAAAAACCCCGGGACTACCGGATTGTTTAAAGGCGTCCCTGGCAAGCAGGCAATCATCCTCATCATCATCGGCCATCACAACAACAGGTTTATCAAGTACTTTCATATCTATCTGTGAAACTTTTTACTTTTCACTTTCTTGCCTTACCGGCAGCCTCACAATAAATGTTGAACCCTCTCCGGGCAAACTCCTCGCGGTAATGCTTCCGCCGTGACGCTCCACAATCCTGCGGCAGATGGCAAGTCCCATACCGGTACCGGAATAGGGTGAACTCTGCCCGTGCAACCGCTGAAATGGATCAAAGATTTTGTCGAGGTACTTTTCATCAAAGCCGATGCCGTTGTCTTTTACATGGACCTCACAGAATCCATCAAAAGGGCTCTGGACGGAATAGACCCTAATCACAGGCGCATGCTTCCCATGGTACTTTAAGGCATTCCCAAAAAGGTTTTGAAAAAGTTGGCGCATCTGAACGGGATCAGCCTCGATTAGAGGAAGATCGTCAATCAGGATCTCCGCCTGTGTCTCCTCACACATGATATTTAAGTCCGTTACACTCTCCACTGCCGAGTCTTTCAGACCGACCATGGTAAAGGGCTCCGGTCTGGTTCTTACACGGGAGTATTTTAAGAGATCCGTAATCAGATCCTGCATCCTTTCTGCGGCGCGTTGCATCCTCTTAAGGAAATCGCAGGCCTTATCGTCCAGTAACTCCTGATATCCAGTGATCAACATATTGGAAAATGTCTGGATCTTTCGCAAAGGCTCCTGAAGGTCATGGGAAGACACATGAGCAAAGTCTTCTAGGTCCCGGTTGCTTTTCTCCAATGCCTCATTGGTCTTCAGCAGTTCGGCGGTGCGTTCCTTCACTCTGATCTCCAATTCATCCCTAGACGTCCTTAGTTCTTCAAGAAGTTTTATACGTTCCATGGCAATGGCCACCTGGTCAGTTACCGTCTTCATTAAAGCCAGATCATCAGGGGAAAAATATGTCCGCGTCCTGGTGCCGAAAGAAAGCGTCCCCAGAAGCCGGTCCTGCATCATTAGGGGGTTGCAGGCATATGCCTGGATACCATAGGACCTGACCAGCTCAGTAAGTGGATTAGGGTTATGAAAGATATCTTCTGCAACCATGGGCAGCCCATCCCGCGCCACACAGCCGCAGACAGCCACGCCATAGTCCAGCCATTCTATCTTCCTGACCTCTTCTTCAGGTATCCCGGCGCAGGCGTTCAGGCGGAGCCTGCCTGTATTTTCATCGGCCAGGAAATTGAAGAATACATCACAGTCCAGGTGGGTCATAACCTTGATGCACAGCTCATTGACGATTCTTTGGGGGTCCATTGTCGTCAACAATTGCCCCGCGGTCTCGGAAAGAAGCCTGAACCGCTCCTGATTCTTAAGCAAAGTCTGTTCGGATTGTTTCTTTTCAGTGACGTCTTGGGAAGTACCGAACCCGCCAAGAAGTTTTCCGTCCTTGCCCCACTCCAGTTCGGCCCGCTCCCGCACCCACTTTATCTCATCGCCGACAACGATTCGATGTTCGATATCATAAGGCCGGCCTGAAAGGGCGGCATTCCATGTCCTGTTCACGTATGCCCTGTCATCCGGGTGAACAACTCCGAGAAACGTCTCATAGGTCAGGGATGTCCCCTTGGGGACGCCGAAAATCCGATGGGCCTCCTCAGACCAGAGCAATTCATTTTTCTGTATGTTTAGCCGCCAGCTTCCGATGTTGGCAATGGCCTGGGCCCGGTTCAGGTCGTCCTCGCCCTCGCGCAATTGCTTCTCAACCAGCTTACGCTCAGTAATATCGCGGGCCACATGCACGCTCCCCATCATCCGGCCTTGTTCATCCAAGATCGGGGTTGTGCTTACCAGAAAGTATCCCCCAAGGCGGTCCTCGTGGACTTCCGCTGTGTATCCCTTGCCGTCGGCCAAGGTTCTGGTGTGGGGGCAAAATGCCGGCGGTGCGTCCGTACCATGCACAACAGAGTAGCATGGCAGCCCCACACACTTGTCAGCCCCACACCCCAGCCGCCTGGACATTGCCGGGTTCGCACGTAGAATCCGGTGCTGGTCATCCAAGATGGCGATCATATCCGGGACACTACTGAAAGTCCTCTCCCATTCCTCCTTGGCACGGAGCAGAGCGTCTTCGGTCTGCTTGCGCTCAGCGATTTCGGCAGCAAGCTGCAGATTTTTTGATTCAAGTTCCGCGGTCCGTTCCCTGACCATTTCCTCGAGATGCTCCTTGTAAATAAGGAGTTCCTCTTCCGTCCGCTTACGGTCCGTTATGTCAATGCCCATCTCCATGATGAGGGTGGAACTGTCTGTGTCAGTGAAAGGAAAATCATAGACATAATAACAGCGACCGTCCGGACCGGTCCACTCCCACTCATTGGGTGTCATAGTTTTGAGAACGGTATAGGTTTCACAAGTCTCACAGGGTTCATTGCGCCCAAACAGGTACTCGAAGCAGCGCTGGCCGTGGGATTCCCCGAAGCGTTCCCGAAAGAAGCGGTTGGCAAAGGGTACGTGATAATCTGGAGTCAGCAGCACCAGATAGGCAGGCATGGTCTCCAGGACGTCATAGAACCTCTTGCGTTCGTTTTTCACTGCCTCGTCGGGCCGTCTACGGTCCACGAACTCCTTCTTAAGCGTGCTGTTGGCCTGTTCCAGTTCTGCTGTCATTTCCCCGACGCGGATTCCGATATGGTCTTTTGCCTTCCGAAATGCAATGGTGGAGGATGACGTAACCTCCTCTGCCGCAGTATCAGCCGGGATAAGGGCACTGCCGCCAATGGATACCGTCTCGTCCTTACCAGTATGCCTTTGACTATTTTTATCCATGTCAGACTCCGAAATGATCTAACCTGCAAATTAAACATTCAGAGGTTCAGGCTTTCCCAACGGAATCGGAACCAGGGCTAGGTTAGGGAGAGTCGTTCCCACAGGGGGATTGAAATTAAAGAATCACAGGTTCAGACCTGCCTGACAGACGGCAGGCGTATTTTGGATAAATTCTAAACCCCTGAGACCTGAATCTCTGAAGACCCGTGGACGGATTTTTTGATTAAACTTGCTTTTTTAGGTTCATAACTATAGAGAAATTATCATGTTATGTCAAACATGATTAAAAATTCCAGCATCTCCTCAATCTTATATTTTAATTTTCGGCAAAGATTACACCTTCGATCCCTTTCTGGAGAAATACTTACTCGCTGAGGACAAGAATACATGATGCACCCCATAGACATTCTGAACTGAACACCGTTATAATTATTTAACTACTGATGATGCTTCTGTCTGGTAACTTCTGAGACAGGATCGGTAAGGAAGAATTCTTAATAAAATGAATGAACTTGAGCGCCTTGAACCTTTTTCCAAACGTGTTTACCGGTATTTTTGGACCTTTATTGCAGCCTGGACCCTGATTGTCATCGCACTGCTCCTGCAGGACATTTACGAGATAAAAGACAAGACCACTGAAATGGTCAGGAAGGAGGCACTAGTCCATCTTAACAAGGACCTTGCAACACGCCTCTGGGCAGCATCCCACGGCGGGGTTTATGTCCCCGTTACAGGAAAAACCCCACCAAACCCATTTCTAAGCAATGTCCCTGACCGGGATATCAAGACCCCTTCCGGAAAATCACTTACCCTGATGAATCCGGCCTATATGCTTCGACAACTGATGGACGATGGCGCTGATCTTTATGGCGTTAGAGGGCACATTACAAGTCTTAAATTTTTCAGGGAGGAAACCGCGCCTGATGACTGGGAAAGGGACGCTCTTATTACTCTTGAGTCAGGGGCAAGAGAGGCCTCCGAACTCGTGACCATGAATGGGGCACCCTGTTTTCGCATCATGAGACCATTGATGACAGATGAGTCGTGCCTTAAATGTCATGGCCATCAGGGATACAGATTGGGAGATGTCCGCGGCGGGGTCAGCGTCTCCTTACCTATAATGCCCTATCTTGCCGCTCAACGAAATGAAATCGTTGCCCATTCAGTCTCTTTAGCTGTCTTATGGCTCCTCGGCGTTATGTTCATCGGGTTTTCTGTTCGCGGTCTCAGCATCCATCTCAGGGAACGTGGAAAGGCAGAAGACTTGCTGGCAGTCTCAGAAAAAAGGTACAGTACCGTTGTTGAGAATTCCCTGACAGGGATATGCATCATTCAGGACGGGGTAATTAAGTTTGCCAATACTCGGGCTGCTGAAATATATGGTTACTCAAAGGAGGAGATCATAGGAATAGATTCTCTTGCCCTGGTGCCTCCAGAAGACAGGGACTTTATAAAAGACATTAGAGAAAAGAGGATGCAGAGAGGGGATGCCCCATCGGAATATGAGGCCAGAGGCCTCAGGAAGGACGGAAAAACCATATGGGTTCAGCGCAGGAACACGCTCGTCGAATTTGACGGCAGACCCGCTGTCCTGGGAAATGTCCTTGATGTGACTGCCCTTAGAAGGGCCAGGGATGAGGCAAAGGCCTATGCGGAAGAACTCAAACGCAGCAACCTGGAACTGGAACAGTTTGCGGTTGTGGCCTCTCATGATTTGTCAGAGCCGTTGCGAAAGGTCCGGACTTTCAGTGACATTCTGAAGGAAAAGTACCATCCTCTTCTGGATCATCAGGGGAAGGACTATCTTGAAAGGATGCAGAAGGCAGCTACGCGTATGCAGAGCATGATTGATGCCCTGCTGAGTCTCTCCAGGGTGACGACAAAGGGGCAACCCTTCATCCATGTCCATCTGACCAATTCGGTGCAGGAGGCACTATCCAACCTGGAAATGCTCCTTCAAAAGACATCCGGCCAAGTTATTGTGGAAGACCTTCCGACGATAGAAGGAGACCCCTCCCAAATGATCCAGTTATTCCAAAACCTGATCGGAAACAGCCTTAAGTTCCATCGAACCGGGGAACCGCCCGTCATTTATGTGCGGGCGGAGATGATTCAGTCGCATGATTATGTTCCAGGAGGGAATAGCCTTCCATCTCACATCATTTATGTGGAAGATAATGGTATAGGTTTCGACGGGGAGTATCTCGATCGAATTTTTCTACCGTTTGAACGGTTGCACGGCCGACTGGAATACGAGGGAACAGGGATGGGTTTGGCCATCTGCCGAAAAATCGTGGAACGGCACGGCGGAGCTATAACCGCCAAAAGTGCAGTTGGCAAAGGCTCCACATTTATCATCACCTTGCCTGCTGGAAAAATACCGGATCAGTGTGCCTGTGCAGCCACTGTAGGTAGTCCAATGGAAGAATGAATATGCTGAGCATACATTCAAAAAGTTGATATTATTACTGAGGCATTTAAGGCTGGCGCCGCTGGTTATGTGATCAAATCTTCTACGGCTGATAAGCTGATAAGCGCATTGAAAGCGGTTTCAGAAGGAGAATATTTTATAGATGGTACAGTCTCTTCAGAACTATTTGCGCTGATTAAAAACACCAACCAACAGAGAAAAAGAATCGGAGATTCAAATTTTGAAACCCTGACAGACAGAGAGCAGGAAATTTGCTGTTTAAAAGATGGCATAATGGATCATGCCTCCATTTTCTCCAGGTGTTTGATTATTATTTCAAAATCGGATTCCAATCCAAATATGACTTCGTCTATTTCATGTTCAAACTTATCCCACCCATTACTTTGAGACAGTTCCCCCATTTTGCCGCTCAACAACATTCGCTTTTTCTTTAACTCCTCAATTTCATTCTCCATTGCAGTTATCATTTCAGATCCTTTAGCCATAATAAACTTCACCTCCTAATTTCGAACTGTGCGAATGAGCAACCTACTCGCGGACATTTCTTATAGGCATTTAGAATTTGGTTGGTTAATTATGGTATCGGCCTGGAAAAATAAAAATGGGGTAGAAACAGTATTTAGAATCTTAAAGTCCGGTACTCCAGAATAGATCCACCACCCAGGCTGTATTGGGGATGTAAAGATATGGAAAGATGATGTATCAAAGATGTTAAACTCCAGAAGCCATGCCATTTTTTTATCTACAGGATACATAAAGTGAAAACTGATCGTGTGTATTGCAGACCGGCCAAATAAAGAAAACCTTTTTTATTGGCCTTTTTCTACCGTCTATTATCATCAAAATAGATGATTCGCCCTATTGTCGATTTTAAACTACCAGAATAAGGTCATTTATAATCCGGGATAAATATGAAGGTTAGACTTCTTTCATGGATGAGTGAGGAGCATGCTCAATGTATCCCATTGAAGACGGAAAGATAGAAAAAACCTTTAACTAAACACCTCCCGAAGAATAAAGATGCCGGGGAGATCCCTTAATTCGTCTTTTATCACATATACAACAAATGAAAGGAGGATAAAATTATGGCCTATACATGTAAAACCTGCGGGGCAGTAGCGAACGAGCCGGGGCATTTATGCAATCCTTGCGGGGATGAAACAAAGTGTAGCTTTTGCGGTGCTCCTAAAGTAGATACCACCCATATGTGTAAGGATAAACTTGCAAATATGAAATATGTCTGCAATGGATGCGGGAGATTAGCCATGGAGGAAGGGCATCTGTGTAAGCCTTCACCTATTCAATGAAAAAGTACCAAAATGCTTCATTTTGGCCTGCGGCGGCAAACAGGGATGAATTTTGCAAGGATCGGCGTGCTGGAAGGCCCCCTCCCGGCCTGGGGAGAGGGCCATCATGAATGGTCTCATAATATCTATGCCTTATCGGGCATTGACAGGTCTAGTACATGTCATCCGTGGGCATCTCAGGCGCCATGCCCTTGTCCTTCTTTTTAGGCTTATCGGCTACCATCGCCTCGGTGGTCAAAAGTAACCCGGAAACGGATGCGGCGTTTTGCAGGGCAAACCTTGTCACCTTTGTGGGATCAATAACACCTGCCGCCATAAGGTCCTCATAGACACCGGTGTCGGCGTTAAATCCAAAGGCGCCCTCGCCGTCCTTAACCTTCTGGACCACAACAGAGCCTTCAAATCCGGCATTATTGGCTATCTGCCTTACCGGCTCTTCAAGCGCCCTCTTGACTATGTTGACGCCCATCTTCGACTCGCCCTTGATTTTAAGATCATCCAGGGCCTTGAGTGTGCGGATAAAGGCGACGCCTCCTCCGGGGACTATTCCTTCTTCAACAGCTGCGCGGGTGGCGTTCAGTGCATCTTCAACCCGGTCTTTTTTCTCCTTCATCTCGGTCTCTGTGGCAGCCCCTACATTAATAACAGCCACACCGCCGATCAGTTTTGCAAGGCGTTCCTGCAGCTTTTCCCTGTCCCAGTCGCTCGTTGTCTCATCGATCTGCGCGCGGATCTGTTTAACCCGGCCTTCCAGGGCCTGCCTGCTCCCGCCGCCGTCAACTATAGTGGTATTGTCCTTGTCAATGGATATCCGCTTTGCGGTGCCCAGATCATTAATGGTGATATTGGCAAGCTTTATGCCCAGGTCTTCGCTTATCACCTGTCCACCGGTCAATATGGCGATATCCTCAAGCATGGCCTTACGCCTGTCGCCAAAGCCCGGGGCCTTGACAGCCGCGCACTTGAGGGTCCCGCGAAGCTTATTTACGACCAACGCGGCCAGGGCCTCGCCTTCCACGTCCTCGGCGATAATCAGGATGGGTCTTCCCATCTTTGCCACCTGCTCAAGGATGGGCACAAGATCTTTCATGCTGCTGAGCTTGCTCTCGTTCAGCAAGATATAGGCCTCTTCCAGGTGGGTCTCCATCTTTTCGGCATTGGTGACAAAGTAGGGGCTCAGATAACCCCTGTCGAATTGCATACCCTCTACGATATCAAGGGTAGTCTCCATGCTCTTGGCCTCTTCTACCGTGATCACGCCTTCCTTGCCCACCTTTTCCATGGCCTCGGAGATCACATCGCCTATGGTGGAGTCGTTGTTTGCGGAAATGGTACCCACCTGGGCGATCTCTTTTTTATCCTTTGTAGGCTTAGAAATCTTCTTAAGTTCAGCCACCACCGCCTCAACGGCCTGATCAATGCCGCGTTTGATAGACATGGGGTTTGAGCCTGCTGCCACCAGCTTTGAGCCCTCACGATATATGGCCTGTGCTAGAATGGTTGCCGTGGTGGTTCCATCGCCTGCCACATCAGAGGTCTTGGATGCGACCTCCTTGACCATCTGCGCACCCATATTCTCAAACTTGTCTTCCAGGTCTATCTCCTTGGCCACTGTCACGCCGTCTTTAGTAATCTTTGGGGAGCCGAAGGATTTGTCAATGAGCACATTGCGCCCTTTGGGACCAAGGGTGACCTTTACCGCCTCGGCCAAGGTGTCAACGCCCTTCATCATCTTCTCCCTGGCCTTGGAGCTGTAATTTATCTCTTTTCCTGCCATAGCTAAAAACCTCCTTAATTATTCCACAATACCCAAGATATCATCTTCATGCATTATTAAATGTTCCACGCCATCTATCTTTATCTCATTTCCTGCGTACTTGCCAAAAAGTATGCGGTCACCCGCCTTAACGGTCATGGGAATCCGCTCGCCCTTGTCCCCCGTCTTCCCCCGACCAACAGCAACTACCTGACCTTCCTGGGGCTTTTCTTTCGCTGTATCAGGAATAATTATACCTCCAGAGGTCTTTTCTTCCTCTTTAACCCTGAGAACCAGTATCCTGTCACCTAATGGCCTGATTTTCATCCCTCTTAACCTCCTTAACGTTGTAAAATATTAAAGATAAGCCCATTTGCATGCCCGAACAACCTTGAAGCAAATAGGCAAAAACGAACAAAATGTATAACTATTTGAAATCGCTATCTTAAAAAGATGGTGAGAATATAAACATGTGCCTACTTGTTGTCAAGGTCACTTTGTTTTTTTATCTTGCAGAAAACTTCTAACAACAAATAGCTTCAAATTGTCTGTTCCTTCTGATATAGCTGATCACGCTTTAAAGATATTGTCACAGCACATAACAGGGTTATCATATGCCGGCAGAGATAAAAGATTTCCGAAATGCTTGTGAGGATACAATCACTTTGACTAAGAGGTGGGCCGCGCCGATGTTATCTTTTTTTATCACCATCATATCAATAACATGCTGCCTTTTTTCTTCGTCACCGGCCCTTGCTGAACCCAGCCTGCTCGCAAAACTGACCGCCGAATATAACCTGGATCAGATAAATAAAAGTCTTGCATCCAAATCTTATAGGGGTGAAGAGGGGATACTGAGGATCAATCCGGTAATGGCGGAGCCACTTGGCCTGAAGGTCATCCAAGACCAGGATTATCAAAAGGCGGACGAATTTTATAAGGAGGCATCAGAATTATTCAAAAGGGCCGTAAGTGAGATGAAGAACGCAGATGCGGATGATCCTGCAAAAATCCATGCAAAAAATGTTGCGGTATTGTCTGCCCGTTACAACACTACTGTTGTACTTGCCTGGAATCACATGATGAGCTACAGGTCCAAGGTGACTACAGGTGCGGATGAGAGACTCAATAATGAAATCTGTTTTAACTTGTTGGAAAGACTGCTCAGAGAGGAACTTGATAAGGCCTCTTACAACCTGAGAGAGGCACTGGGAGGACTCTGGAACAGATGTCAGGGAATGGATGGGAGCCACCCTTTGAATACAGGCAATGTCGAGTTTGTCAATAACGTCTTCTCCGCCTTTGTTAAAACGGCTCCCCCGGATGTAACAGGCAAATTTAATCTCGACTCGGAAAAGGACCAGGAGGGGCTGAATTCCATGTGGAAATTGATCATTGAGGAATCTGCGCCCCGTTTTGTCCCTGTATTTGAGAGGGTATTTCAGAGACAATCAAGAGGACCATACCCTATTAATGAAATTTTGTTTCTCGCCTTGGTCCGGCAGGAATCCAATTTCAATCCGCGAAGCGTCTCATATGTGGGCGCTGCAGGGCTTACCCAGATCATTCCCGCCACTGGATTGGAACTCGGCATGAATTCCATCTTTAATCCTGATTACTTGAAAGAGGCACAGGAACAGATGAGGCTTGAAAGGACACTCAGGAAAAAGGCGATTGACCAGATCTTCCTGATAAAGGATCAAGACTGCATTGAGCCTGCACAACAGGCTGTAGGATATATGAAGCAATCCCTTGCCTGTGGTGAAAGGAGGGATAAGCTGCTTAAGCGTTACAGGATGGAGCTTCTGCAGACAAGTTATGATGAGAGGCTTGATCCTGACAGGTCGCTTGATTACGGTCTCAGGTATTTTTCCAAGATGATGAATATAAATAATGGAGACATGAGCCTGGCCCTGGCCTCTTACAATGCCGGGCCGCACAGGGTCAGTCAATATAATGGTATTCCGCCTTTTAATGAGACCATAGAGTTCAGGAACAAGGTCCTGGGCTACTATGAGGAGTACAGGTCTAGGGTGAGGGAATATATTGCAGAAAATCGTGAGTAGTTGCCTGGAGGTTTTTATATGTGTGCTGCGGTTATGGGAAGGAGTAATTTTGAGGGCCTTCACCTCTTAAAACGGGGAAAGGTGAGAGACGTTTACGAAATTGACGACATGCTGTTGATTGTGGCAAGCGACCGGATGTCGGCCTTTGATGTGGTGATGGACGACCCTATTCCGGACAAGGGCAAGATACTTACAAAGATCTCCCTGTTCTGGTTTGATAAGCTCACCCCAATTGTGGAAAACCACCTGATCAGCTCCGATCCTATGGAATATCCACATGTCTGTCAGAAATATGCTGATCAGCTTGCCGGACGCAGCATGCTTGTCAAAAAAACCCGGCCCCTGGCCGTGGAGTGCATTGTCCGCGGCTATATTTCCGGCTCTGGTTGGAAAGACTATCTTTCAACGGGCAGCGTGTGCGGCATATCTTTACCACAGGGATTGAAGGAGTCCCAGAAACTGTCCGAACCGCTCTTTACACCCTCAACAAAGGCCGAAGACGGCATGCATGATGAGAACATATCTTTTGAAAGGGCAGTGGATATTGTCGGAAAAGAGATTGCCCATGAGGTCAAAAGACTCAGTCTTAAGATATATGAATATGGAAGAGACTTAGCCTTACAAAAGGGTATTATCGTCGCGGACACCAAGTTCGAGTTCGGGATCAAAGACGGAAGGCTTATCCTTATTGATGAGGCCTTAACGCCTGATTCATCGAGATTCTGGCCAATGGACGAATACAGGGAAGGAGGCCCCCAGAAGAGTTTTGACAAACAGTTTCTCAGAGATTATCTGGAAAAAATCCGCTGGCCCAAGCAACCCCCTCCCCCAAAGCTGCCTGCTGATATCATAGAAAAGACAAGGCGGAAATACCTCGATGCCTTAAGCAGGCTTACCGGGCATGGACTGGAAGCCTAATTTCGGAGAAAAATGCAATGGGATATACAATCTGCTTCATTGATGACTCTGAATTTGAACATAGTCTGGTGCGAAACCAAATAGCACCCCAAGCGCCTGACATGGAGTTTGTCCAGGCATACACATTTGCAGAGGCCAAAGGGCTCTTGGGGCAGAGCCATCCCTCGCTTTTCCTCCTTGATCTCTGGGGAAAAGATGATGCCGTGACAGAGCCCTATTTCCCGACCAGGGCTGAAATAGAAGGAAAGATCGGAGGGTTTCCCACCCTTGACTATGTCTATGGCGGTCTTTCTGAGTTCAAAGGGGATCTCAGCAACGAGTATCTAAAGAGGCTTTTTTCCATTGTCGCCTGCTGGCGCTCCTTGTTCGAGGAGGTATGCGCCGGCATAGGGCAAAACAACAAGTATGGGCTATACAACCTAAGCCAGGCCAGGCAATATTATCCTGATACGCCCTCAGTATTTTATACCAGAAAGGCGCTTATAAATGATGCTGTAGCCATGTTCAGGGCCAAGGCCGACGGCCTGTTCATCAAACCCTCCGGAATAAACGACGATCATACCAGGAGCCTCACCAAAGAATATGCGCCCACACTGGCTGAAGACCTGAGGCGGATAATCAGGTCCGGACGCAAAAATTAGGTGTATAGTCTGAAGACCGAAGACTGAAGGCAAAGGATTTCACTGCCACCTTCAGCCTTCAGGCTATCCATCTCATCAGTTACGCAAAACCTTCCCAAGGCTGTCTTGACAAAGCTTTTTCAGATGCTTAAAGTTTTGCCGAACAAAAAAGCAAAAATGAAATCGCTTACATAGGTACAGCATTTGGTTCATATCAAGCTAAAAGACCAAGAGAAGAAAGAAGATATGAAGACGACAAATTCCAAGGTTGAAGAGGTGGATTCTGTAGACGAATCCCCTGGGGAAGACAAAGCGGAAGCCAAGGCGGACAAGGATATTCCCCTCGAAGATATGAAGAAAGCCGAATTGATCGAAAAGCTGAGGGAGACACAAAAGACTGCGGATAAGAATTATGACCTCTATATACGCTCTCTGGCTGAAATAGAAAATCTCAAAAAGAGATTCCAAAAAGATAAAAACGACTTGGCAAAATATGCGAATGAATCCCTGATCAGGCAACTGCTGACCGTCCTGGATAACATGGAGAAGGCCATATCCTCTTCAACGGATGGCAATTCCGTAGATGCGGTCAGGGAAGGTGTGGAGCTGACCTTAAAAGGCCTGTTGGACATCATGGAAAAGGCAGGGGTGAAGCAGGTTGAGGCGATGGGAAGACCTTTCGACCCCAATTTCCATGAGGCACTAATGGAAAGAGAAGCCAAAGATACAGAGTCCGGAACGATCATTCAGGAACTCCAGAAGGGTTATCTCCTTAATGACAGACTGATCAGACCCTCGATGGTCGTGGTAAGCAAGAACAATTCCTGAGATATAGCTACTGGAATGAGGACATAATTAAAAATTTCTAATAACTTAATGACGTGTTGAGTTAAGGAGGCAAAATATGGGAAAAATAATCGGTATTGACCTCGGTACGACCAACTCATGTGTCGCTGTAATGGAAGGCGGAGACCCTGTTGTGATCGCCAATGCAGAGGGAAGCAGGACAACCCCTTCCATGGTGGCCTTTACTGAAAGCGGTGAAAAACTGGTGGGTCAGACCGCAAAAAGACAGGCTGTAACCAATCCGGAAAATACTGTATTCAGTGTAAAAAGACTCATCGGCAGAAAATTCGACTCAGCAGAGGTCCAAAGAGACATAAAGATCCTCCCATACAAGATCACCAAATCCGCCAACGGTGACGCCGGCGTTATGATCAGGGGTAAAGAATCCACACCTGCCGAGATATCTGCATATATACTCCAAAAGATGAAAGAGACCGCCGAGGCCTATCTCGGAGAAAAGGTTACGGAGGCCGTGATTACCGTCCCTGCTTATTTCAACGACAGCCAGAGGCAGGCGACCAAAGACGCAGGCCGCATTGCAGGGCTAAAGGTAGAAAGGATTATCAATGAACCCACTGCCGCATCCCTTGCATACGGTGTAGATAAAAAGGGCGACCGCAAGATAGCAGTATTTGACCTGGGCGGCGGGACATTTGATATATCGGTCCTGGAGATAGGCGAAGGTGTTTTTGAGGTCAAATCCACCAACGGAGACACACACCTTGGAGGCGATGATTTCGATCTAAGGATTGTCGAGTTTCTGGCCAGTGAATTCATGAAGGACCAGGGCATTGACCTAAGGAAGGACAAGATGGCGCTTCAACGCCTCAAGGAAGCAGCTGAAAAGGCGAAAATAGAACTGTCAGGCTCTATGGAGACAGATATAAATCTCCCCTTTATCACCGCAGACGCCAGCGGACCAAAGCATCTCAATATCAAGCTGACACGAGCCAAGATGGAGGCCCTGGTTGATGACCTGATTGAAAAGGTTGTAGGTCCCTGCAATATGGCGATAAGGGACTCAGGGTTAAAGGTCAGCGAAATTGATGAGGTTATCCTGGTGGGCGGTATGACTCGAATGCCCAAGGTCCAGGAAATCGTCAAAAAGATCTTCGGCAAAGAACCCAGTAAGGGTGTTAACCCGGACGAGGTCGTTGCCATTGGCGCAGCCATCCAGGGAGGAGTGTTAAAAGGTGATGTAAAAGACGTGCTTCTCTTGGACGTCACGCCCCTTTCCCTTGGTATTGAAACCCTTGGGGGCGTGTTTACAAAGCTGATTGAAAAAAATACGACCATCCCCACAAAGAAGAGCCAGATCTTCTCAACCGCTGCTGATAATCAACCGGCAGTTGAAATCCACGTCCTTCAGGGAGAGCGTGAGATGGCGGCCTACAACAAAACTCTCGGACGCTTCCAGTTAGTCGGCATACCCCCTGCTCCCAGGGGGGTTCCGCAGATCGAGGTCACCTTTGATATTGACGCAAACGGTATTGTCCATGTCTCTGCCAAGGATATGGGCACGGGAAAGGAGCAATCCATCGAGATTACCGCATCAAGCGGGCTGAGCGAAGAGGAGATAAAACGGCTGATAAAAGATGCGGAAATGCATTCAGAAGAGGACAAGAAGAAGCGCGAACTGATAGATGCCCGCAACATGGCCGACTCCCTGATATACTCCACGGAAAAATCCATAAAAGATGCCGGCGACAAATTGGATGCATCTGCTACGGCAGACATAAACTCTGCCGTTGAAAGGCTTAAAAAGGCCATGGAGGGCGATGACAAGGACGAGATAAAGAGGCTTACAGAGGAATTGACAAAGGCCTCCCACAAACTGGCCGAGATCATGTACCAGCAGGCAAGCCAGCAGCAGCAACAGGCCGGCGGCCCAGGAGGACCTGAGCCCGGCCAAGGCCAGCGAAAAGACGACGACGTAGTGGATGCAGACTTTGAGGAAGTAAAGAAATAAACTACAACTTGTTCCCAAAAGGCCACCCTTGTTGATTTGGCGGGGGTGGCCTTTTTCCTGTCAACAGTTAGAATAATATCCTTAACCGCAGAATATCGAACAAGGAATGTCGAATTTCTAAGTAATGATTCGCCTTTTTTTATATCCTTACTTCTACATACGGAATTCCTTGTTAGATATTGGATATTCGATACTTCATTAAAATAATAAGAAAGGCCAATGTCTATAGCAACCATTCAGCAGCATTGCGAAACCATAGAGGTCAATCTGGCGACCGGGCCGGATATAAAAGACATCACAGAAAAGCTCTCGGCCTGTGTTGTGCGCTCAAGGATCACCGAAGGCACTATTTCGGTCTTCATGACAGGCTCGACCGGATCACTCACCACCATAGAATATGAGCCCGGCGTGATATCAGATCTCAAGCAGGCCATAAGCCGCCTGGCTCCGCCCGGGCTTTCCTACTCCCACGAACAGGCCTGGCACGACGGCAACGGGCACAGTCATGTCCAGGCAGCCGTGATGGGTCCTTCTATTACCCTGCCCGTCCGCTTCGGAAGGCTAAGGCTGGGCACCTGGCAGCAGGTCGTGGCCATAAACCACGACAACCGCCCACGCAAGAGAAATATAGAAGTGACCATCATAGGTAGGACGGCAGCTCCAGGAATTGTCTGATAAAACTGCAAGAGAAAATCTATTTACATTGCTTCATGACATTGAATTGCACGGGCCGACATCCCACAGTCCCACCTTTCCATGATGGAACGCGGAAAGATGCAGATAGGGGTTCAACGCGCCAAGAAGCTGGCAAAAGCGCTAAATGCGGGCTACAAGATTTTTCTGTAACCTGCGGGATGAGGCGTTGAAAAGGCTTCTGCTTTGGCAGGGGACATCGTAAACAAGGCGGTTACAAAAACGGCGAAGGATCAGAAAAAGGAAGTTTCCTCAGCATAGGAGCATACGACATGGCGAAAGATGTGTTAAGCAAGGTTGACGAGTAAAAAGGCCGCATAGACAAACACCGCCCTATTGACAGACATCTTTTTGGGCAGATCAAGGAATATTTTCGGATAGGCTTGACCTATTCAAGTAATGCCCTTGAAGGTAACGCCCTGACTGAAACTGAGACCAAAATCGTCATAGAGGACGGCATCACCATAGGAGGAAAGCCCCTTAAGGATCACTTTGAGGCAATAGGCCATTCAGAGGCCTATGACCTGCTCTACAAAGTGGCGAAGGCCGGGCTATTACAGAGGCGAATATAAAGGCGCTGCACAGGCTTTTTTATTACCGGACAGACGCGAAACAGGCAGGGAAGTATCGCAGGCAGAAGGTTATCATCACTGGAACGGATTTTATACCGCCTGCGCCGGATCAAGTTCAGGATCTTATGAGGGCGTTTGTTGACAGGATACCGGATTTCCGTCAGTCGTATCACCCGGTTGAATTTGCAGCCATGCTTCATAAAGAACTGGTGACCATCCATCCTTTCATTGACGGCAACAGTAGGGCTGCGCGGTTACTGATGAACCTCGCCTTTCTTCAGGACGGGTATCCCATTGTCATCATACCGCCCACCCTGAGGCGCGACTATTTGAATGCACTGGACAGGACACACCATGGGGATGATAAGACCTTTCTCAAATTCATTGCCGGTGTCTGTTATGAATCAGCAAAAGAGTACTTAAGGCTTTTGGAAGGCTGATGGATCTAGGAAGACAAGGCCACTGTACCCAGAAGACTGATAGTTTCTTCACAACATTTCCCCCTGTGTATGAATGTTAACTTAGATTGGAACTGAAAATGTTGGCTAAGCGACTCCCAACAGGAAAAAGCTCACCCGTCAGGAGCAAGGCATACATATCCCGCCTGTTTGTACTTGCTTGGAGAGATATCCAGCTCATCAGAAATGTTATTGAGTAATTTGTTGTATTCTTCTCTAATTTGGATAGTCACGGTTGGTCTCCTTATTTGTGAAAAGGTTTATACTCGGCTGCATGGTGTTCAGTAAAGGTGGCTTTGAAATCGGGCGAGAAATGACGACTTATGTGTGCTGCTTTGCTCAGCAGTTCTTCTTCATTCATACGGTCCAGTTGAAACAAGCCGTCTTGAACTTTGGGATCCAGACGGAGCAATTTGTCCTTCCCGAGCAGATGTAAGGCCTGGGTATTGGCTCCGATGCTCTGTCCACGCATGATCACATCCACCGCTTCCATAGCCCACTGACAACATCCACCACGATCCAATCGCTTGGATCTTCCTTTAAGGGCATCTGTAGTACCCAGACTGAATACGGCAATGGACTCTAAAGGAATTTGGAACATGCTCACCGCTTCTACAATTCCCACCATTGTCGGATTATTTGCCCACACTCCGCCATCCACCAGCCTGATGTGATCCACATTTCTGAAGGATGGGAAATAGGCCGGAGCCGCGGTAGTGGCCATGGCCACTTTCCAAATAGGGACTTTGAAGTCTCGTGTAAGACGTTCGTGATGCGGGGTCTTAAACAAATAGACGTCATCGTCACCTATTTTATAGGAAGGGATCACAAGACGTTTTTTGCTCGCCCCAAGGAGCGTATCACCGAAGCATTCTTTTAAGGCCATTTCCAGCGGGCCTGAATCGTACTTGTTTCTCCATAACTGTTTGAGTTTGGAAAACCGGCCATTGGGAAAAATAATCTGCCCTTTTTCCACATAGAACCGCAGAATTTTTCTTGGCCGCATGCCGATGCCCAGCCCTAAGGCGATGATTCCACCAGTGGAGGTACCCGTGATCAGGTCAAAATGGTCGGTGATTTTTATTTTAAGATCTTCTTCCAGATGGGCGAGGACCGCAGACGAGAAAATGCCTTTGATGCCGCCGCCATCCAGGGAAAGTATTTGAAAACGATTTGGCAAGTGCAACTCCCTTAACCTTTCGGTGGAAACGGATCGTTTTTATAAGTATGTTCGGTTTGGATCCTTCCGTCCCTTCTGTGGATAATGATTTGCCCTTCGGAGGCGCTCTTTGCCAGCTCCTTTCCTCGCTGGATCGCATCGCCTTTATTTTCAAAGCAGTCTGATGCGCGCGCCGCGCCTTCCCTTTTTACTTTCCAGCCTTTGTTTTGGTCGGGCGTTACGTGGTAAACTCTTCGGTCTGATTTCTTGGTCATTGTTGTTTCCTCCTATAGGATAATGGTTTCGCAATTAATTTTATTTTCCTAATAGCAAGGAGGATGCCAAAAAATAAAAAGAAAAAGTTTTTGGCGATTAAACTAACAACATATTGATATATATTATATTATCTGTTTTGGTAGGAAATTATAGATGTGATTATAGTGGAATAACTTGCTGCGACGCAGCCAGCATAGATAACTTATCTTATGCTATCGCAAGATAATTTATTTTATATCTTTTTATTGATACTGACAAATATCCTCTAACATTCACCTCTAAAAATCCTCAAGAATAATTGCCGCTTGAGAAAATGTAAACATGCCATCATTTTGTAATCCGGTTTTTCCAGTCTTTAATGTTTCTTATGATCTGGTTTCGGTCCTTGCCCTGGCAGCATTTCTTCATGGTTTCAATGATGCTCTCGGCTGAGTGCACAAACATCTTGGCATTCTCTTTTGACTCAACATCAGACATATTAAGCCGATAGTCCGCCTGAATTCTCTTGGTTCGAAGATCACCCAGCTTAACAGCCACTTTTACCAGATCCGCGTCCCCGCTATTATTCAGATGTCGATATACCGCTTCATGTGCATTAGGATTTTGTGGGATACTGAAGCCCAAACTATCGAGTAAATCCAAACCAAAATGAAAGACCGCGTAATATGAACGACTTATAGCCGTTCGAAATTCAGCCGGGTATGCACCATTTTCAGCGAGACGAGAAGCCAAAAATTGAAATTGTCTAGGTTCCATAACTTAAAATATCCTATATGAAAGTCTTATAGATTCACGTGCGGATGCAGGAATTACCGATATCCACTGATCTAAATATTTATCATAGGCACTAAGAACCTCCTCTGTTGTGCTATCCATGGCGACATCAATCAAAAGCCATTTTTCTCCTGTTTCTGGGTCTTGTTCTAAAAGACAGCGCATACTTTTTACTGGAGGGAAAGATTCAAATATAATATCGATTGTATTTTTGAGATATCCGGTTAGGCCTTTTTGGGCACAGAAATCAGATTGTTCATGGGTTAAGGAAATCTCAAATGGTTTAGGCTTCAAATTAGTTATTAGAAAGTTATCTAGATCGTAGCCTCGAAAGACAAATGGTACAGGTCGTTGATAGCCGGAAAAAAAAGCGAGAAGACGTTTTGTCAACCTACGTGGCAAATCATAAAGTCTCAGAATTTCAAAATCGATTTCTATTATTAATTCTTTTGCTCTTTCGTCATTACTGCCATGAACTTTTAGGTATTGCTTAACCAGATCATTTACTTCTTGAATAGAATTTTTGTAATCGGTGGGAATAGGAATATAGTCATAGACTCGTTTGGGGATATCACGTTTATTGCTATGTGCAAAAGCAAACGCTTGGGCTACAGGAGAATTCAATACTGCGGCCAGAAATTCAACAGATAACGCTTTTTCCTTAGGCCAAACCGCAAAAAACCTTCGCCTTGCTATAAGGCCTGCCCTATCGACAGCAGCTGCAAAGCGCCATGGGCCCCGTGACATCACTGATTTTGGGACTATGACCTTTGCCTTATTCCAGTCCAAATTCCACGCGCCTGGCACCATCTTCCTTCTGTGCTCTTTTTTTGTGGACATATAGACTATATCGGTTAGGGCAAACTGTTTAAAGCCTTTTGTAACATTGAAAATACCAGGAGCCGCGTTTGGAAAAGGATCATTTTGGACCAATTGTGCGGGATCTTGTTCAAGTAAACCTGGTTCATATTCTACGCCCGTCTTTATATCTGCCAACTCTCTCAATCTTGGATTGTTTTCCAACCTTTCCCATAGTTCACGAAAAGGGGGAAGGATAAACCGCCCCTGCACCCTTTCTTCAAAATAAGAAGAAGGGACGGCGTCTTCAAATGTAGGCTTATAATACAACCTGAATTGTTCTCTATCAGCTTCACGGACAATGCGGAAAACGGTCTTCGGCATCCTCAATGCTGAATGTTTTTTTGCGACAAGGACAGCGGTTTCGGCATCTGAATATTTAAAAATTCTGTCAGGCAAAGTCGTTATATTTATGATCTCGAAAGATTCTTGAATCATCTGTCTTTCAGGCCGATAGTCTGACCCATCAAGAAACGAATGAGGCAATACAAATCCAAATAAAGCCCCCTCTTGAAGTCTTGGTAGGATTCGCCGCAAAATTTCCTTTGGTTTTGGCGTCTCCGGCTTCATACCCTCTATTGACTCAAAGGGAGGATTTCCAACGAAAATGTTCGCCTTATCTATAAGAGGGTCTAGTGCTTCTCCATTGAATGCGTCTTCCACACTAAGATCCCACCCGTCCGATTCCGGGAAATCAGCAAGGGTCAAACATAACCGAGCGACTTCAACAGAGAAAGGATCTATTTCTATGCCATGCAACCTTTCGGCAAAAAAATTATGTCTTCGTCTGCCACTCCAATCCGGGGGAAACAGATTCCTCATTTTACGCATTGCGGCGATCAGAAATATTCCGTGACCGCACATCGGATCAAGGATGTGCCATTTTGATCGAGGTAAATCTTCCAGCGGCAATTGGGCAAAAACATAATCGGCCACGTAAGATGGTGTGCTATGAATTCCAAGTTTTTTCCGACTCTTCTGGGACACGAATGTATTTTCGTAAACATAGGCCAAGGTATCGACAGATAGATTTCTCAAAGAAAAAGAACGACGTATCTCATTAGCAATATCGCTGAGAAGCCTTTCCGGCAAAACACCGGGCTGATATGCCAAAGTTTCATCCTCCCCATAATATTTAGCCACCGTATTTAAAACATCCCAGGGATGAGAAAAATCTATTTCAGGAGTCACTGAGATATCCCTGTCCTTTAAAAGCCTTGCAGTTAGTAAGCGAAACACGACGTTAAATATTCGAGCAGCATCAAAGGCTGTTTTTCCCTTTTCAAGTTCTTTTTCAGCGTTGTAAAGGATTCGTCCTATTAATGAATCGATTTTTGAAGAGGCCTGATGTTCCAAGGCGGGCAGTAGTCCAAAATCTATGAAATCGAGCTGTTGGGGCATCGGCTCCTTAAAACCTGACTTGACTCTCATTATTTTCTCAGGTTTCCAGTCCTCTGAATGCTCCTCTATTAGTTTTGTAATATGTCTAGTCGCGATATTCTCTTTAAAAACAACTTCCTTTTCCCTGTTGACCCACCATTCCGCGTTACCGTTCTGAATTAGAAAAATTTGAGGAGCGCCTAGTGCCCTAAGTTGGTTCGCAACTATTTTAGAGGAGACCTCCGGTGTAAATTCGAGACCGAAGCATGCTGAGCGATAGTCCATAGGCTCCTGGCCAAAAACTGCCAGACTAATTGTTCTTAATGTTGGCTCTGCTGATAGGAAGTCACTAAAATGATAATTTCTTTTCACAAACGCATTCCTATACCCAATAGCAAGGAAAGCATTTGTTAATTCACTTATGGTTTTTTCTTGTATGTTGTTCGAAATCATAACAAGCCTTATCTTGTTTTATAGGTCACCCCGGAAAGCACTAGAAGACAATGCTCTGAAATTGAGATCCGTTAGGAGCGAAAATTCAATCAATCTGACTTTGTGTTTTTGCACCTTTTTCCAGATAGCAGCGAATTTACGTTGTAGCTCCGCAGGTGCATCAAGAATTTCTAAAGATCGAATATCGTCAAAATTCAGTCCAGATTTAACTCCTTGACGATCTAATTTCTTTATCTGCAATTGTCCGCCCTTGCTGGCCAAAAAGGCCGAAATGTAGATTGGTTCCGCTGATGAAACTCGTAGAATTGCCAAGTGCTGATTTATGTATGCTTCCCCAATGTCTTGGTAAATTACGCCGGTTCGCCCGAGGTCTGCAGTAATGCTCAGAAGTATATCACCAGATTTGACTCTGGTTCGTTCAGCTTCCGCACCCTTTGGTGCGTTTACGTGAGCTAAATCTGTCAACAGTATTTCATTTCTCCCTACGTTCTGAATTCGAAGAAATTTGGCTCCACTATCTGAATAGTATCTTGCCCAACCTCTTGATCCACTTGTAATATAGTCCAACACGTTATCCAATCTTTTTATCTTAAAACCTTTCGGGTTTGTCACCGGGTCCCCAAACATATCAAGAAATATGGATTTCAGAAACTCCTCAACAAGTTGAATTGCCTGCAGGCGCTTACGGCGGATGTCGTCGGCTTTGTCAAGAATGGCTGCGATGCGCTTTTGCTCTGTCAGAGGTGGGAGGGGGATTGGGAGCGATCTAATAATCTCTGAGTTTAGGCCGCTCATAATAGCACCACGGGCATTTTTATCCAAGGACTGCTTGACAGCGGAACTGCATTTTATTGCCCAACTAATATATTTTCTATCGCACAAGGCTGTGTTAGGACGGAACCGGAGGAGATGAGAATCCATAATTGAAGTGCTGGTTCCTTCTGGGACAACAGCTAATTCTCCAATGGTCCCCATCATTGTTATTAAGATATCACCGGGCTTAACCGCAACACTCTTAAGTGTTTGAAATTTGGCATTAGTAATAAACCGATCGCCTAGTCCGTCGAAATTTTCATTAATTACATTTTCAATTCCAATGATGTGTATTCCTGAACTGACCAGTTCTGACTTTTTTAGCTGGCTACCAAATGGCCCAATTTTTATGGCGGACTTTTCTTTCGCAGCAAGGTTTTCAAGTGGTATAATCTGAAATTTACTCTTTATCATCCCAGCATCCCCCTCTGTTCTTCCATATCCGCCAAGATCTCTTTTTCCAAGGCCACCATCCGGTCCAGAATATCCTTGGGCGGGTCATACTTTTCTTCCTCATAAACTGTTTCCTTATATCGGTTGATGGAGAGATCATATTTGTTTTCGCGGATCTGCTCGGCAGTTACAAAAAAATATTTCTTTGTTCTGTCTGCGTCTTTTTTGGGATTGCGTTTTTTCCACCGTTTCAGCATGTCCGGGAGATCATTCTCCTCAATCGGGTTCCGCTTATCATCCAGAGAAAACCCATCGGCTTGGACATCATAATAAAAGATATGATCCGTGCGTCCGCCCTTGGTGAAAACGATAATCCCCGTTGAAACGCCCGCATAGGGCTTAAACACGCCGGAAGGCAAAGAAATGACTGCCTCAAGCTGATTTTCATCCACCAGCATCTTGCGCAGCGCCAGGTGAGCCTTGCTGGAACCAAACAGCACGCCATCAGGCACAATCGTAGCGGACCGGCCGCCCATCTTTAACATCCGGAGAATCAAGGTCACGAAAAGCAGTTCTGTCTTTTTGGTCTTGACCTTGCTTAATAGGGATGCATGCACATCCTCGTAATCCAGACTGCCCTTAAAGGGCGGATTGGCCAGGATCACGTCAAAATGATCATTGGCAAATTGAGGAAACCGCTCCGGAAAGTTATTACTCAATGTGTCCTGGTAATGAATTTCCGGGGCATCCAGACCGTGGAGAAGCAGGTTCATGGAGGCAATTCGCAGCATGGTGCTGTCAAAATCAAAACCCTTGAACATTCGGTTTTGGATGTGATCCATGTAGGGAACCAGTTTATCGCCTGTGTAGTGTTTGTTTCCTTCTTTGTCTGTTATGACAGCCTCTGGTGAGGTGTAGGTCTCCATCAGGTACTCCATGGCGGAGACCAGAAACCCTGCTGTACCGCATGCAGGATCTCCGATTGTGTCCTCCGGTTTGAGATCAACGATTTCCACCATCTTGCGGATGATATGGCGCGGGGTGCGGAATTGGCCGTTAATGCCTGCGGTGGTCAATTTACTCAACAGGTATTCATATAGATCCCCCTTGATGTCACCTTCAGTCAGGGGAAGTTTGTCGATCATGTTTACGGCTGAGACCAGAAGGCTCGGCTTCTGGATCATGAGCTGGGCGTCTTTCATGTATTCGCCGAACCGGGTTCCGTCCATTACTATTGTTTTGAAATGAGGGAAAACCTTGTCCCGCACCAGCTTGAGCATTTCCTCTGCCGGGGTGACCCGTTTGAAACTGGACCATCTCAGCTCCTGGTTCGAATCCGAAAAGATACGGCGAAACGGTTTCTTCGTCCGTCTGGCCTTGTTTTCTTCCTTTGTTTCCCGAATATCCAATAGCCGGGCAAACATCAGAAATGATATCTGCTCGATGACCATCAGCGGGTTGGCAATGCCTCCGGTCCAGAACTCGGTCCATAGTTTGTCGACCTGGCTGCGTAATTCACCGTTGATCATGTTTATTTGTAACTCCTGTTTTTTTCAATTAACCACAGACACACACAGATGGACACAGACAAACTCAATCAAGAACAAAGCGTTTTATTTCAGCTTTTGTGTTCTTGAAGTTTATGAGCATCCCCATGCGTAAACCTGTAGCTTTCAGATAGTTCAATAATTGGGCTTCATGTATCCTTTCTATTTTATCTACAGTCTTCAATCCTAAAATGACTTGGTCTTCCACTAGGATATCCGCATAGTAATCACCTACAGACTCTTCTTTGTAATAGACCTTTATCGTAACCTGGCTTTCCGCCTGCAAGCCTTGGAGTTTTAGTTCCTTGAGCAGAGCGTTTTCATAGACTTTCTCAAGAAAACCAGGACCCAGTATGCGGTTTACCTCGAAGACGGCGCCATTGATTTTGTATGTAATGTCGTTAAGTTCCATTTTATTTTTTAACCACAGACAGACACAGACTCGCACAGACAATTTGCCGGTCGACTTGACCGACAAATTACAGTCAGGCCCTTCGGCCCAGGACCATGCGTTGTATTTCTTCGCGAAGCGAATACCATTTTTCATCCGGGCAGGTCGCCCGGGTGAAATGTCTGCGTGTGTCTGCGTCCGTCTGCGGTTAACTATTCATATCATCAATAAGTCTTCTTCCTTCATCCGTGGTTCTGTATTTTTGCGTCGGGCTGTTGGGACTGTCCGGCTCAGTCATTTCAAGCAATCCCGCACTTAGAAGTTGATTCAGTACGCCTTTCTTGAACTTGGTGCGGTCCGAACGCTCCGCCATTTGCAAAAGCTCTGCTAATGGACGAGGTCTCTCGCATTGTTTCAAAATGTTATACTGTTCTTGGCTCAAATCAAGCTTGGTGCCTACTTGGTGCCTGCTTAGTGCCTGCCTAGTGCCTGCTTGGTCCCTACTTGGTCCCGGCTTGGTCCCTGGATCCCCTCTTTTTCGGAACTGCACCTGAAAGGCATGCCCCACCTCATGCAATGCCAGCTCAATTTCAGGATAGTCATTGAGTTCATTCTTTATTTTCTGGATGCCGCTGCCCCAGGCCTCAATCAGCTTCAGGTCCTTAAAGATCGGGGCCAGGACCCTGTTTCTGATTTCACTTCGTCCCGTGCCCAGCTCTTCAATGGGAAGGGTGTCAGGCAATGGGCCGGGGCTTGTGATTTCAAGCATATCATCATAAATGGCCACTTTGATGTCACTTCCTGTCAGTGCATAGTCCCTATGGATGACCGCATTGATCAAGGCCTCGCGGATCGCCTCCAGGGGGTACTCCCATCTGTCCTGGCGGTAGACCTCACCTATGGTGGATCCAAGGGCTATGTTCTTTTTGATAAAGGCCATGCAGGGCTCAACTGCCGCATAAATGGGACCTTCGATGGTTGTCTGGTCCAGAAAGACCCGTTTTTCCGTGCCCTTAAAACGGGCGCATTCGATCTTTGCATAGGGAAAATAACGCCTTCGAATATGGGAATCAGAAAGGAGCAAAGCCGCATGGGTCGGGTAGGCCTGGTCCCTGTCTTGACGGAACAGTCCCATGTTTTGAAGCTTTGCCTTGTTCAACGTCTTTCCGGTCTTTGTCTTGTAATCCTTTTTGAAGCTGTCCAGAGACACTGTCTTTTCCTGACAATCGTAGACCGGAATGGAATCATAAGAGACCCTTTGGCGTTGTCGTTCCAACTCCGCTAGGGTTTCCGGCGATGCCTTCCGATTTGTTGAACCGACTCGGATATAGGTGCCGTCTTGTTTACCGTGCTTTTTAAGATAGTACGGTTTGTCCGGGCCGGGGAAGATCTCCACCACGAGCAAGGTCTTGTTGCCCGCGGCCTGAATGTAAATTTCCGGCGAAATGGTCGGCGCGCACTGGTCAAAGATACTGTTCGCGATACGTTCTTCGAGGGGGAACAACTGATCTTCCGGAATTCCAATAATCTCTCTTGGCTTATCCCTCACCCCGAAGACAATCTTTCCACCGGCTCCGTTGGCAAATGCAGCCGCGGTTCGGGCCAGCTTCTCGCCTGCGGGAAAATCTTCCTTAAATTCCAGCCTTCGGGATTCCGGCTCGTCAAGATATGCAGGATATTCACGAGTCTTGGAAGTCATAGCGGTGAACCTTTGTTGCATGTTCCTGGGGTTTGAACGATTCGATCACTGTCAGAAGTGCTTCGACCATCTTTTCATCAATGAAGATCCCGTCCAACCCCTCGCTGTGCAGTGTAGTAAAGGGAGGCTCATACAGATCTTCGATTTCAATGGAACCATAACGGCTGATGTGATTTTTCAGAAGATTTAGAAAGTTCAATTGATCGGAGGTGAGCTTTGGATATCTTACGGAGAATTCCGCAAAGCGCTTTTCCACCACGCCCGCATCCATTCCTATGATGCTCCGAATGGCATGGTCCAGGGGATCGGCTGTTTCAAAAAATTCCTTGAGCACCTCCTGATCCACATTAGGGTTCTTGGTCAAAATCAGAGATGTCAGGCTGTCCAGTTCCTTTTTTGAGACTTTCCCGCCAGCCTTTATCTTTTGAAGAACCGGACTCTCATCAAACAGCTTGATCAGGACTTCCTGCACTTTCTTTCTAAAACCCGGCATATCGGAAAACTTGAGATTGGTGGGCCTTAAAGCAAATTCAACTCCACCGTCCGACACATCAATATGCCTGGGGGGCTCGGGCTCATAGGTCAGCTTTTCCGTATACTTCATGATCCCTCTAAGTTCCTTTCGGACTTCTTCAAGGGAGTCTCCAGTCACGGTTTTCCAGAAGGCAACGCTTTTTACGCGGTTGATCAGCTCCGCTTTTTCTCGCACCGGATTGAGATGCATCTGGAGCCGACTGATCTGGTTCAGCATCTGATCCTTTAGGTCTGAAAAATGCGCTGATTTTTTCAAAAGCTCTGTTTGGAGATTCACAATCAAAAGGTCAAACAGGTACGCTTCGGTAACTCCCCGGATATCCAGCCACTTCATCAAGGGAGCCATTTGTGCCCGCAACGCCTGCTCGGTGGCGGGTGAGAACTGATGGAGAATTTCAGGTTTGGACAGGGTTCGTTTTTCCCGCCATTTTTCACGAACACTGATCGTATCTTCGGAAAGGCCTTCCAGGCTCATTTGAATAAGATCTACGGCAGTATTGAACATCCCCGGCTCACCTTTGTCCAGACACAAGCGGGCCAGATCCAACCGTGCCTCAAAAAGTTGCTGCATGAGAGACTTGCTCACGGAAGGCTCTGTCTTCTTGTACTGTTTTTCAAAAAAATCAAAATTGCCCCAATGGTCAAAGATTCTGAACTGGGTTTTATTCTTATTACTTCCGAACAGATTCCGGCACAAGCGGGTCCCTCTTCCTATCATCTGCTCGAATTTGACCAGGGACCGGATCGGCTTGGCAAAGACAAGGTTGACGATCTCCGGCACATCAATGCCCGTGTCCATCATATCCACTGAGATGGCAATTCGTGGGTTGCTGTTTTTGTCGCTTTTGAAATCATCAATCAATTGTTCCGCACGCGGATCATAGTTATCTATGACGCGGCAGAACTTGCCCCCGTACTGGGGATATAGTTCATTAAAGATTTCCGCAAGTAGTACCGCATGGTTATGATTTCGGGCAAAAATGATTGATTTTCCCGGGGCCTGGCCGGTCTCGTCTGCAAGGCCGTTTTCCATGAGATTTCTTAACATGATCCGGTTGGTTTCTCTGTTGAAAACCTGCCTGTCTACATGATGGTTTTCATAACTAAACCACCCTCGACTATAAGTCGAGGGGTTTTATGAGGGGTCGATTTCAAATCGACTATCATCAGGAATCGGCTCCCCTTCTTGCTTTTGAAAATATTGCTGGATCATTTCGTCCGTGCAAAACATCACGAGTCCGTATCGCCACCGCACCAGCCATTCCGCGCTTCAGATATTTGTGAAGCCAGATTTGGTGGACTTTGAGGTCTGTTTTGGTATGGGCACCCAGTTGATAACGTCGCATAGCGACATGTATTAACTTTTCTTCGCCTAAAGGCGAGGGATTTCAACCATCCCTGAAAGGGACATTAAATGATTCCGGGTCTTCTCCGTCCTCTTCCAGTTGACGCCTCTGTTCTTCGGACAGGTCTTTGTATTTGATTCCTTCCCTCAAAAACTGTGTGGTATGGGAATAGACTTCATAGGGGACCAGAAATCCTTCTTCAACCGCCTGATCCAGGGGATAATAGGCAGTCGGAGTTTTGTCTTCACATTCAAAGACCTTAAAGGTGTTTCTGGAAATATATTGGACCGGTGTTGCGGTAAGCCCCACCTGAAGGCAATCAAAATACCGAAACATATCCCGGTAGCGGTTGTAGATGCTTCGATGAGACTCATCTGCAATAATCAGAGAAAAAAATCCCGCATCAAAGGTTTCGTATATTTTGTTCATGGCCGGGTAAGTAGCCAGATAGATCCGCTTGTCACGGTCCTTGGCTGTCCCGGAGGAGACGATGGTCATAGGTTCGTCCAGAAAATCATTAAATGCATTTTTCGCCTGTTTTCTAAGCTCTTTTCGATCGCAAAGAAAAAGGATCCGCATAATCCATTTGGCGCGGTACAGCAGATCCGTGAGTGCGATGGCCACCCGGGTTTTGCCTGTTCCGGTTGCCTGTACGATTAAGGCCTTTCGCTGATTGACCGCGTACTTTTCTGTAATGCGCTTGATCGCTTCAATCTGATAAAGCCTGTCCACGATTTCTAGCCTTGGCGCAAGCTTATCCAAGGAGAGCTTGTTCTTTCTCTGGTATATGAGATACTGGAGGCTGTCTTTGGAATAAAAGCCGTAAATTCTTCTTGGCGGATAACCTTGCTCGTCGTCCCAGATAAAAACATCAAAGCCATTGGTGTAGAAAATAACCGGACGCCGGCCGTGCATTTTTTCGAGACCGTCCGCATAAAGCCTGACCTGTTCCTGACCGAGTTCCGCACTTACAGCAGTCTTTTTGGCTTCGATGACTGCCAGGGGCAACCCGTTGTCATCCCAGAGTACATAATCCGCATACCCTTTACCAGTTGCAGTCGGCTGATGGGAAACAGGTTCCTCCTGGGTAACCTGGGATGTATTTTGCCCGCCGCTTCCCACATCCCAACCGGCTGCCGCAAGCCTTGTGTCGATCAACCGCTTCCGGGTCATTGCTTCATCAAAACCGAGCACATCCGCTGCGGCCTCTCCGGTCTTCAGAAGAGCTACGAGCTCTTCCACCTTTTTTTCCGCTGCTTGTGACTTTGAGCGTGTTTCCTCCAGCTCGGCCAGAAGCGTCTGCATCTCGATTTCATTGGCAGCCAGCTTTTCTTGGATCTGACGTTTTTGCTGTAAAACGGCTTCGGTCGTTTCAGCAAGGTAAGCGGGTCGCCTGGGCAGGGTAAATCTCGGACAATCATCCCTGCTGCCGCCACTGATAACAAAAAACCAACATCCAAGAGAAAAGGCATCCTGTAAGAGGTTCGGGACATTGAAGCGGGTGATCGGCTCCCCATGGGCCGCCTTATTACCGGCAATTCTGATGCCGTGAAAAGTATTGAGAACTACTGAAGGAACGGCTCGTTTGAACGAATCGGCTTGAAGAAGCTCATTAAAAGTGGCCTGATATGGCTTTAGAAATCCGTTGTCATCATAAAAGCGATTAACTATGGCCTCCGCATAGCTCCTGAGTTTGACCAGCGCACTCTCGGGATCGGGCCACGCATACTGTTCGGCGAATCCGCCTAGACTGGCAAGCTCCGGCCATTTTTCTCGGAGAAATTCAAAATTGATGGATTCCATAATGATTCTGTTCATGAACAGCACATGAGCAAAGCCTGTGCCAAGTTAATCAACATCGTATTTTTTCATCCAGTTGGAAAAAGTCTGATAATTGGCAAGGCCAACCAGTTCAGTCGCCTTGGTCTTGTTGCCGTTTGCTTCCTGAAGTGCCCTTTTCAAGTAATGCTGCGCCAATTGTTCCATAAGTTTCGGGAGGTTGATTCCATCCTTCAATGGCCTGTTCAGAAGTCCGGCATCCATAGGACGGGCAATTGGAATCATTGCTTCTCGGATATCCTCAATGTCTATGGTCTTGTCGGTTGACCATATGGCGGCTCTCATAAGTGTATTCTGGAGCTCCCGCACATTACCAGGCCAATCATAGTTGAGCATAACATTTTTTGCGGCTGGAGAAATCTTTTTACGGATATAGCCAGGTTCGTCTGCGTTTTCCTCATTGATTTGTTCTATAACCCGCTCAATGATCAGACTCACATCGCCGCTTCTTTCCCTCAAGGGTGGGAGCTTCAAGACAGCAACGGCAATCCTGTAAAATAGGTCTTCTCTGAATCTTCCCCCGGCAATTTCCGCCATCAAATCACGATGAGTTGCTGCAATGATTCTTGCATTGAATTTGATGAGTTGGGTTGATCCGATTCGATTGATTTCCTTTTCCTGCAGGGCTCTCAATAGCTTCACCTGGGCGGAAATCGGCAACTCTCCGATTTCATCCAAGAAAAGGGTCCCCTCACTGGCCGCCTCAAAGTAGCCCTTTTTTTGTTTTTCCGCACCGGTAAATGCCCCTTTTTCATGCCCGAAAAGCTCAGACTCCAAAAGCTCATTGGGTATTGCACCACAGTTGACCGCTACAAAAGGTTTTTCACGGCGAGGGCTTGCTTCGTGTATAGCCCGGGCCAACAATTCCTTTCCAGTGCCGGTCTCTCCTTCGATCAAAACCGAAACAGAGCGAGGTGCCACGAGTTGGGCCTTGAGGATGACCCTTTTCATAGCGCTGCTCCGATGAATAAGCTGCGAAAACTCTGGTGCCTTTGGGGGCAAACCTTTGGCAAGATGCTCCAAACGATCATCGGATTTACGAAGAAGATCCGGGATGAATTCGGCTGAAATATCGAAAGGGATGGACACGGTTTTTACGCCTTCCTGCAGCGAAGATTCAATGAGTTCAGCAGGAGAACGCGTTTTTGCAAGAAATATCCAGACCGCAGCCATGGCGGGCGTTCCCGGGCTGAGATGAAAAGTCAGAGCTGAATCCTTCCCTTGACGCGTTTGGATGTCCGAAATCACAGCAGTTGCAGCTTTGTATATTTCGCTAAATTGGGTCGGCCCGGTAAGTTCTACGGTATGTAATCTGATATTACTTTTAGCAAAAGATTCGAGCCATTCGACATAAAGGTTGGTTTCATCAGAGGGCAAATTGCTAATAAGATTTATCTCATCAAACTCTCTGGTCTGAACTGCCTGACCTATCGGGCCAAGACCATCCTTTTCAAGTCCCTTGGAAGCCCTTATGTCAGTGAAACCGATCCATGCTGTTAAAATTTTATTCATGAAAACTCATATACAAAAATATTTATTATATTGCAAGAAATCTTACTGTTCATTATTGTTATCACACGCGCAGATGAACTTGAGTTGATTTGGAATGGGACATTCTTGGATAGCATTGCAGGTTGTTGTATATTGATATTTTCTCCTAAATTTTCAGGATATCAGATAACAAGAAAACCTGATATATGTCTGTACGAGGCCAGGCCTGATACCGGGGACCCTGACACCCTGCCTTTGAGCCTTACCAACTAACCGCCTTCGGGCGGTTTTTTTATGCCTGAAAAAGTTAACATTCGGTTTGTTTGTCGGGGATAGTGTCGGGGACAATTCCAAGAAAATAAAAAAGGACTTGGATTTTCTCCTAAGTCCTTGATTTAACTGGCGTGGACGATCCAGCTACGAGTAGCGGGACGACCTTTCCGTCACTTTTGACGGGACGTTCTAACCAAGCTTTCAATATATTCTCTACTCTTGCGGTTTTTAATCCAATTTTCTCTTTTCACTGCCGTGGATCTGTCAGGATGTTCCTCATAGTATATCAAATCCCATGGCCTTTTTGACTTTGTATATTTACTCCTTCCTTGGTTATGGCGTTCAAGTCTTGATGCCATTTCCTGGGTGGAGCCAATATAATAGCTTCCATCTTTTTTACTCTGCAGAATATATACGTAATGGCCCATAATGAAAAAAGGGCTTAAGTTTTTTGCAACTTAGGCCCTTGATTTAACTGGCGGGGACGATCCCGCTATAAGTAGCGGGACGACCTTCCCGTCACTTTTGACGGGACGTTCTAACCAAGCTTTCAATATACTGTCTATAGTACACCCCCCATGGCAGTACCCAAAAATACAAAGGGATTATTGGCTACAACCAATAACCCCTTGTGATTTACTGGCGGGGACGACGAGGCTCGAACTCGCGACCTCCGGCGTGACAGGCCGTACAAATACACTTACCTAAACTTACCTTTATTTCCTATCTTTTTTATTTTACAAGCATATCCTAGCGTTATCTTTTCTATTGACTTACTCAAAAATACTTTTATATTGATCAAAAGTGTTGGGTATAGTGTTGGGTATAAGAATTCCGGCTTGTTTTCTCAATATGAAGGGAGGGGTAAGAATGCCAGCTCAGAAAAGATTCAAAACAGGGTATTCGGGTGTTTATTATATCCAGGGAAAAGGAGTGACTGGTTCATCCCATAAAATAGAGAAAATTTTCTATATCACTTATCGGAAAAATGGAAAGTTGATTTCTGAAAAAGCTGGCCGTCAGTTCCAGGATGATATGACAGCGGCTAAGTCCTCTGGAATAAGAGCACGGCGCCTTGAGGGTAAAGAGCTTAGCAATAAAGCACGACGCCTTGAGGAAGAGGCCAGGAAGCAAGCGGAGGCAGGAAAATGGACTATAGGCAGGTTATGGGCTGAATACCAGAAAGACCGCAAAGCTAATAAATCGCTTCATACAGATCAAGGCCGTTACGAGCGGTATTTAAAATCTCACTTTGAGAATAAAGAGCCCAAAGACATCCTCCCTCTGGATGTGGACCGTTTACGGATAAAACTGTCAAAAGGCTTATCTCCCCAAAGTGTGAAGCACGTTTTAAACCTCCTTACCTGGATCATAAACTTTGGAACGAAAAAAGGACTCTGCCCGGGCCTCCCCTTTCACGTGAAAAAGCCCAAAGTCCACAATGAAAAAATAGAAGACTTAACCTCTGAGCAGCTTGCCAGGCTTCTGAACGCCATTAAAGAAGATTCGCACCCACAGGCAGGTCCCATGATGCTTATGGCCCTATATACCGGACTCAGACGCAGTGAACTTTTCAAGCTTAAATGGGATAATGTTGACTTTGAGCGTGGTTTTATCCTTGTGAGAGACCCCAAAGGTGGACTTGATCAGAAGATCCCATTAAATGATGCTGCAAGAACCTTGTTGGAATCACGTATAAAGACTGACAGCAGTGACTATGTGTTTCCTGGACGGGGTGGAAAACAAAGAGTTGACATAAACCATGCTGTGAATCAAATAAAAACCGCGGCGGGCCTCCCCAAGGACTTCAGACCACTACACGGACTCAGGCATGTTTACGCTTCGATGCTTGCATCGAGTGGGCAAGTTGACATGTATACCTTGCAAAAACTCTTAACCCATAAGGACCCGCGAATGACGCAAAGGTATGCACACTTAAGAGACGATGCGTTAAAAAAGGCGTCTGACCTTGCGGGAGACATTATTAGTAACGCAGCGAGTAGAGATACCAATAAGGTCGTAAGCATGGAGAACAAAGAGTTTTAATTCTTTCCAGGGATAGGGAGGGCACAAGATGAAAAAGACACGAAAAGAAGTTAAAGACACACGGCTTGACTGGTACAAGTGGCGATGGGAGTTTTTGCGAGATAATGTAAATTATCAAAAAGCATATACAGAGAATATCCTTCCTCTTCGGAAAAAATACGAACATCTTGTAAACGGAATCCCTCTTGAATTGAATGGCAAGACATTCATAACTTATGATGCTTATCTACAATCTGAGGCTGGACAAACAGAAAAAGGATTTTGTAAACAATTTGGGCTGTATTCTACCTGCATGATTGATCCGAAAAAGTCATTTGAAGATATCACCGAAGGGCCTGATTGTCTTGAAAAGGCATGTTTCTTTCCCGTCCTGTTTTGGGAGCATTATTTGAAATGGGACGTCAACAATGGTCATTTATGTGTTAACATTAACCTTGAGAAAATAAATTCGTTTGAATCTTTGAAAGTCGAGCTTACCGAAGTTTTTAAAATACTTTTTGACTCCTACCTCACACCGACAATAGCCAAAAAGCACTTCGCTCCTGGTGGAAAGGGAGCACGAAGTTCCAAGGAGTATGGTTACATTGTAGATCTAGGCCGGTTTTATAATAACCTACAGGCCAAAAGCAAAACCAGAATCCCATATCCTGAAGCTGCAAAACAATTCTATGGCAAACAGTACACCAATGACCCGGAGGGGTTCAGAAAACGTTTCGAGCGCGAGCTTAAAGAATACCGCAGGCTTACAATTAAAGGATATCTTGAGATTACCTATCCGTAGCACCTAAAATTCCTTCCTTATTTTTTTGATCTCCCCACAATTCCACATCTAAAAATGGACACGTAAGGTGCTGCACCTTAGCGTGTGTATACATACCACAAAAGGAAAAAGTAAAGTATTTGCAAGATAAACGCGAAATTTTCGGAGGTCTTGCAAAATGGAAAAGAATTTAAACCTACATGAAACGTCATTACTTCTTGATGAGCGTCAAGTGTCCGGAATCCTTGGCATTGCAGTACAGACGTTGCGCAATTGGCGTCACGAGTCGCGTGGACCTGCATACGCGAAACTGTCGAGATCTGTGAGGTACAGAATGGCTGATATTGAGCAATATGTTGCGCAAAACAGAATTGACCCTGAAACCCGTTAATTGTTGTGTCGCCACATGGAATTAGATGCATATTGTGATAATGACATTGAGAAAGCTGTGTTGGGCGCCGTTCTGTTGCGGCCCGAAGCCTTCGGCGAACTCAAGGAGCTAATCGCAACTGATTTTGCGAGCGAAAAACATAGATCGCTGTTCTCTGCATACTCGTATATGTGGGAGCATGAAATTCCCCTTGACCTATTGACCCTTCGTGATCAGCTACAGCGACAGGGTGACATGAAGAAAGTTGGTGCAGATTATCCAGCTCAACTTGTTGATGAGACCAGCACGACGGCGGGACTCTCGTATCATGTGGGGCAACTTCTTGAGGCCAGGAAAACACGCGATTTACTCGCCCTTGCTTCATACGCTAGGAACAGCATTAAGAATCAAGTGCCGCATGATGAGATCATCAATAATCTGAAAAATTCAGCTATCTTATCCGCCGCAACAGAGCTTGATTATAGCCAACCGATACCTGTTGATGCAAGCGTATGGCTGCTTTCCGAACCAAACGAGCCCGATCAAATTATATCTGGAATAATTGACGTTAGAGACAAGCTTGCGGTTATTGGATCATCGAAAATGAGGAAGACATTTTTTCAGTTGCAGTTACTCCTATGTGTGGCGTCGGGCCGCACTTTCTTGAATTGGCATGTCCCAGAGCCGCGCCGTGTGGTGCATATACAATATGAAATTCAGCCTAATCACTACCATAGACGCCTCAAAAAAATGTGTCGAGCTATGGGAATTACGTCCACTGACCTGGGGGACCGATTGCATATCATAAATGGTCGTGGCTCGAATCTATCCGGGGTCGAAGGTATCAAAAAAATATCGCAGATTGTCAAAAATTATAATCCGGAACTCATATCTTTTGACCCACTTTACAAAGTTATGGCCGGTGCTGAAAACGCCATAGAAGACGGAAAAATCATCCTCACAGCGTTTGATGAGTTAATAGAAAGAACAGGTGCCGCCGTTGCCTACGTCCATCATGATGCAAAAGGTTTTGCCGGAGACAGAGACATACGCGATAGGGGAGCCGGCTCAAATGTCATAGGTCGTGATTATGACGCATGCATAACTTTGACGCCGCACGTCTCAGAGGGGGACGCCGCCGTGATAGAGACCATGATTAGAAATTATAGGCCGCAGGAACCATTTAGTGCTCTATGGACTGAAGATGAAGAAACGGGAGGTTATCGGTTTGATGTGAGGAGAGAAATAGCACCAACAAAAAAAACATCCGCAAACGGCAGGGCTAAAGATTTGCCGCCGCTTGCGTCATATCTACCTACGGCACTTGACTTGTTGTCAGACGGACCAATTCCGATTGGGGCTTTTATGGATGCCCTGAGGGCCAAGACTGGCTTGACATTTGATAGGTCAAAGGCGTTCAGATCTTGGGCCACTAGTGGGACGGATGCCGTCTTTGATACTATTCAAAGAAGAGGCCGAGGGAAAAACGAAAAACTAATAGGGACGACCGCTGACATCCTTAAAATTCGGACTTTAGAATGAATAGAATAAATAGAACGGACAACATCGTTTCTATCATCTCTTTTTTAGAGCGAATATATACGCTTATTATAGCGTATATTCGTTCTAAACTGAATAGAGACGTGTTCGTAAGCTCTAAAACTTGAGGATGCTCTTATCACACGGATTAGCCGGAAAAGGTATTTGTTATGAATTTGTTCGCTGTCTTTACATGGTTTAGAACGCTTTCGTCATGATTTCAGATCCGGACTTTAAAGCTGCTTCCCGGGGAAAAGACCAGGATAAAAAGGAAAGTAGCTGGCTTAACCGCTTGGATTGAAAGGATAAATTGATGGAACTCGTTTCTTTAACAGGAAAATTGGGAAAAGTGTCGGATTTTTAGACACTCCATGATGCCAACACCCATATGACCGTATCCTTTTGTATACAGTAGGAGGTTTTAGAAATGTCACCAGATAGAACTTTATCAAGAATAGCAAAAATGATTGACAAGTTGGCAGAAAAACTTGAGAGAGACAAGGCCTTTCCTTCAACGGAAAACTTGAAACAGTTCAATAATTTGGTTTCGGAATACTCGAAGCTTCTGTCAACGATCAACGAGAAAGCGGACAAGGGTGATCAGGGCGAGCAAGACCTGGAGGACATTTTAATACGAGGCAGAAAAGGTGCATACGAGCGATTACTTGAAGAATAACTAAGAAAACGATCGTTTTTAATGGCGTAAATAATTAAATAAAAAGGCTTGACTTTCATATTATGATTCCTTATATTTTAAATGAGTTTTTGAGGTATTCATTTAACAATCCTAAGTTTGGGGGGAATCATAATGGAGAACAAGCGCAAAGTATATGTTCCAAAGGGTATTAAAGAGAAAAAATACGAGACAGTCATTACTTTCGTCGAGGTTGACGAAGACAAATCAGGACCACGAACCATGGCTTATTTAAGAGTGAGCACAGATCAGCAGGACACTGAAAAGAACAAGGCCGATGTTTTGAAGTTCGCAAATGATCGGGACTTTGGCCAGGTGATATTCGTCGAGGAAACCGTATCCGGGAAGAAGAACTGGAAAGAACGAAAGATCAGTTCAATCATTGATGAGCTTACCAGTGGCGACCGTATCGTAACGCCTGAGCTTTCAAGATTAGGGCGGTCAACCTTGGAGGTCCTTGAGATCCTGAAAGTAGCAAAAGATAAGGGGATCAGTATCTACAGTGTAAAGGAAAACTTATCCCTCAACGGCGATGATATGCAGTCAAAAGTCATGAGCACAATGCTTGCACTGTTCGCCGATCTTGAGCGGGACTTCATATCGCAAAGGACTAAGGAAGGACTGAGAATGCGAAAAGAAAAAGGTATTCAGTTGGGCAGACCAAAAGGGCCAGGACGCAGCAAGCTTGATGATCATAAGGAAGAGATCATAGCTCTATTGAAGAATGGAAGCACCAAGGTCTATGTGGCTAGACGCTATGAAACCAGCATTCCGAATCTGTTCAACTGGATCAAGAAGAACGGCCTTGATGTCAAGGCAGAATGATGCGGACAAGGGGGCACAGGCAGAGCGAACGGCCAGTGGCAAGGGATCAGCAGGAGGAGAGGCAAAGACCACATGCCCCCCTCCGTCTATCTTGGGAGGCCGGGGCGGTCATCCACGGATCGGGTACTGACCTCAATTTTTTTCGTAAAACGGAGTAACACATGCCATTTTTGAACGACTTGATAGCAAAACCTTTTNGATACGGAGGAAGTGGATCCGATGTGTTTGGTTGCTATTCTTTGGCCAGGGAGGTTTTACGAAGGTACGGGATTCCGTTGCCTTATTACGATACCTCAGATTTTGAATCGGCGCATGATGAGATTATGCGCTTTCAGGAGGCGGTTTTTAAGTCAAGGGTATATCCGCACAGCCTCCAAGGGAAGCCGGAAATGCCAGCAATCAAAAAGAAAGACGGCAGTATAATGACCTGGAAAGATTTGGCCAGCGTGAAGGTTCTATTTCATGTTTATCAGAGCGATGATTGGCTTCAGATCGAAAGGCCGGAAGAGGCGTGTTTAAGCATTTTTAACGCAAAAGTATTGCGGAGCAACATTCCGCATCTGTCTGTTTTTACCACAAATTGTGAATTTATTCATAGTTGTCCACCTAAGGGGGTTCAAATGGATTTACTGCCCAGGAGTTCATGGCGAGAGCACTTGGTTAGTTTACACCGGTTTATCGGGAAAAGGCTCGACGACCAATGACCGTGATTATCGGAAAAAATGTTATGACCCCTGAAAATGTCCATATCGAGCCGTTTGTTGTAATCGAGGCTGATGTTCACCTGGGTGAAAACTGTGTTATCGGATCCTTTTCTAAAATCAGCCAGGGGTGTGTCCTGGGCAGCAATGTGGTTTTAAAACCCGGTTGTATCTTGGCATGTGGGACAATCGTCGAAGACAATGTGTTTTTAGGGCCGGGATGCACCATTCTTCGTGATCAGGAAACAGGTGTTTGTGGTGTCGAGGTCGCAGAGGGCGCGTTCCTTGGAGCCAATACCGTTGTCATGCCAGGGTGTCGGGTCGGTAGGGGTGTAACCATCGGAGCCTGCTCCCTGGTCACGAGATCAATCCCGGATGATAGTGGCATTTGGGCAGGGTCGCCTGCTCGGCCATTAAAAAAGTCTAAAAACAATCTCCTTCGAGAATTGGCAAGAACGCGGAAACAGTTAACTTTGAACTGAACAGTAAGACTTTACGAACAAATTCTTAATAAGGAGATAGAGCTATGTTGCAGAATTACACGAAAACAGAAAGTGGTTATACCGGTTGGGATTCAGACGGGAATTACATAACCAAGGTGGGCACTAGGAGAACGACCTTTGCACCTGGAGAGGCTGGTTATCGGGCACAAAGTCAGGCAGTCAAAGCCAGGCATGGGGGCACTTCATTCAATGACCTTGAGTCCCAGTTGGCGGATTTGAGGGCCAAGGCAGAGGATACGGACGCAAGGCTTCACAAGAAGGCGAACGGCCAGCCACGGGCCAGCCAGGTCGCAGGCGGGTCTGATCTCGAGTATCAGACATCCCTTAAGGCGAAACAGCAGTATCAACAATCGAGAGAGGTCGAGGAAAACGAACGAGTTTCGGATTTTGCCTTTCTAGCCAATGGTGGAAAGGTTTCTGATCTTATGGCCAGCAAAGGCACATACGCCGAGCTTCACATTCTGAACAAAACCGGAGAGGCGCAACGATTAAGGAAACTGGCCAAACAAGAGGCACTAAGTCCTGAAGATGAGGCGTGGATTCAATCAATGTTTGCCCTTGCGGGTCAAAGGGAGGGGTAACATGAGGACACTAGATGCAATAACGCAAGAAATTTCAGAATTGACCGAGAAGATATCGGTCCTGCAGAGCGACGTAAAGGGCAAGACCGAGGATCTTGAACATACAAAAAAAGTCAATGCCAGGTTATTGGCGGAGAATATTGGAAAGCAAAAAAAGCCTGCATCTGTGGGGACTCAGAAATCGAGGCTGATCGAGTTATCTATGGATATTGACCAGGCAAATGCGGCCCTTGAGATCTTGCAGGGACAACTTGAAGATCTAAGGTCAGAGCAACAACTTGTGACCTTGTGGGGTGAGCATGTCCCTGCTTACGAGAGGACACAGGCGGCTTATTTTGCAAAGCTCGAAGGGATCACCGCGAAGTTCATGGAGCTGTCGAAGGTCGGCAGTGAGTTGCAGGCACAACTCGAGGAGTTCTTAAATATCCCAAATATCAACCAACCATTATCGGCCTTAAGTGTCTTGAGCAATACGATCCGTGACGGCGAGAAAATCGAAAAAGACCTGGGGTTCCCGATATTCAAGGAAATCGAGCGATACAGGGTTTTAAACGACTTTTTACCTTTCCAGGGCACCGTCAAGACTCTACTGAAGGCCGTGGATAGGTTCACGGACAGGCTGTTCCAGGCGGAGTACACTGTATGCCCGACACTAACAAAATGGCTGTCAGGACCGGCACAAGGAGCATCATCTGGTCGAAAGAAAGCTGGGACAACCAACGTTTTTGAAATGGGACGTAAAGCCCAAACTCATTCTGAGCATACAATGACGGTTCAACGCAAGTTTGATCATCAAGGCAGAAAGGTAAAACCGGTTTAACTGAGGCCCCCATGCGGGCAGGCGCTTTGCCTCCTGGGGGATCTCCGTCGCCCTCACACATTGCGGGGATCCCCCTTACTCTTTATCGAAAACAACTGTGAGCTATGATGAAATATCCTTCACCGATTGATTACGAGAAAATTTTAAACGGACCTGGACGAATCCGTTGTCAGCATTTGAGGGGAAATATCAGCAGTGGTGAATGTGCCCGAAGAAAAAATATTGCTGAGGAAGAGGCAAATAACCCCCGTCTTTTTTGGTATCGCCACACAATTGTTAAACCGTCAACCTTACCAGCGGGGTGTATGTTTTGTCTTAAATGCCCACAAAGCAAAAATCATGAAAAGTCAGGAAAACCGGATAGTTAAAAAAGTAGGCAGGGCGGTTCAAGTACTGAATTCCGGTACTTAAAAAATGAGTCCACACAGGAACAACAGATTAAAAGAAATGATGCATGAAGGGCAGCAGGTTCAAGCCCGGGCGGCATAGACCCGGACCCCCTGCCCCTACAATCTTCAACCGCCTACGGGCGGTTTTTTGTGCCCTTACCTTCCTAACCCCCAATATCCGGGCAAGAACCCGGGCCATACCGCCTAGAACTCACGGAACCGGAATAGAGAAACTGCAAAGCTCAATCGAAACTTTTTGTGGAACTGGAAACTTATTATTTGCCCCAATTTGTTGGGTATAGCGTTGGGTGCAATTACCTTTAAACAAAAAAAGGACTCAGAATTTCTTCTAAGTCCTTGATTTTACTGGCGGGGACGACGAGGCTCGAACTCGCGACCTCCGGCGTGACAGGCCGGCGTTCTAACCAAACTGAACTACGCCCCCATGGTAGGCGGAACAGGGCTTGAACCTGTGACCCCCGGCTTGTAAGGCCGGTGCTCTCCCAACTGAGCTACCCGCCCGAAGGAAGATAGGCATAGGTAGCAACTTTATCTACATCTGTCAAGACTATTTGCAACAAACAACCGATCAATTTAAGAGGCTATTTTAAGCAGTCTTCTCAGTGAGCGGTTACTGCCGACGCAGGGGCTTCCTGGCTCTGCATCAATTCCTTAATGGAAAATGTCTGGCATTCTCCTTCCGGCGCAAACAGCTCTTCTCCTTTCTCAAGGACAAGGGCGTTCTTCAGCACCTCATCCATATTTTCTACCAGAACAAGCTCAACCTTTTTTAGAATTTTCTTTGGTATCTCATCAATATCTTTCTTGTTTTGCATGGGGATGAGAACCTTTGAAATCATCCCCCGGTGTGCTGCAAGGATCTTCTCTTTTAGCCCTCCTATCGGTAGTACGCTGCCGCGAAGGGTTATCTCCCCTGTCATGGCGATATCGCGATTAACCGGCTTTCTCAGCAAGGCCGAGATTATTGTCGTGGCGATGGTGATGCCAGCAGACGGCCCATCCTTTGGGATAGCACCTTCAGGCACATGTACGTGGATATCAACCTTCTCATAGAAATTATCAGGGAGCCTCAACTGCCTCGCCCGGGACCTGACGTAGCTGATGGCGGCCTTTGCTGACTCCTGCATAACCTCTCCCAATTTCCCTGTAAGAGAAAGATTTCCCTTACCAGGCATGATTGTCGTCTCTGTCTGGAGGAGTTCCCCGCCAAATTCAGTCCAGGCAAGACCTGTCGCCACACCAATCAGATCTTTTTCTTCTGCCCTTCCATAGCGGTATTTAGGGACACCTAAATACTTGTTAACCGACTGGGCCGATACCGCAATCTTTGAATTTTCACCACACCTGACCACTTCTCTGGCAACCTTTCGGCATATTGAGGAGATTTCGCGTTCAAGGTTCCTTACGCCTGCCTCCCTGGTATAATTTCTTATTATGGTCAGGATGGCCGTATCGGAAAAAGAGATATTTTCCAATTTAAGACCGTTCTCACCAACCTGCTTTTTCACGAGGAACTGTTTTGCAATATTTAATTTTTCCAGCTCAGTATAGCCTGGAAGCCTGATGATCTCCATCCTGTCCTGGAGAGGCAGAGGGATGCTGTGGAGATTGTTGGCAGTGGTGATAAAGAACACCTCGGAAAGATCATAATCCAGATCCAGGTAATGATCGTTAAACGCACAATTCTGTTCCGGATCCAGGACCTCGAGCAGGGCGGCGGACGGATCTCCCCTGAAATCTGTGCTCATTTTATCAACTTCATCAAGACAAAAAACAGGGTTAGTGGATTTGGCCTTCTTAAGATATTGTATAACCTTTCCGGGAAGCGCCCCTATGTATGTCCTTCTGTGACCCCTGATTTCCGCCTCGTCCCTCACGCCTCCAAGAGACAGACGAATGAAATTGCGTCCCGTGGCCCTGGCCACAGACCTTGCCAAAGAGGTTTTCCCCACACCAGGGGGTCCGACAAGACAAAGGATGGGGCCCTTTATCTTCTTCGTAAGGCTCTGAACGGCAAGGTATTCAAGTATCCGCTCTTTTGGTTTATCAAGACCATAATGATCTTCATTAAGGATGTCTTCAGCCTCTTTGATATCCAGCTTAACCCTTGTCTTGTCATGCCAGGGCAGAGAGATGATCCAGTCAATATAGTTCCGCACCACGGTCGCCTCAGCAGACATGGGGGACATCATCTTGAGTTTCTTAAACTCCTGCTTCACCCGAACATGGGCCTCCTTGGAGAGCTTCTTCTGTTTGATCTTTTTCTCTAACTCATCAAGCTCCGCCTTGTGGCTGTCCTGGGTCCCCATCTCCTTATGAATCGCCCGCATCTGCTCATTGAGATAGTAATCCTTCTGGGTCTTTTCCATCTGCTTTTTGACCCTTTTTCTAAGGCGTTGCTCAAGCTTGAGGATGTCTATCTCACCAACCAGTTTTGAGTATATGCCCTCAAGCCGCTGATTGAGGTCTTCAAGCTCGAGGATCTTCTGCTTTTCCGGTCCCTTCATGGTCAGATACCCTGCAACAGTATCGGCCAGTCGAACCGGATCCTCGATTGAGGTGACAGCAGACACTATTTCCTGGCCGATCTTCTCGTTGAGTTTGGCATATTCTTCAAAGCTGACACTGATGCTCCGCATAATCGCAACGGTCTCGATATTGGCATCATAGTTGCTTTTGAGCTTTTTAACCTCGACCATGAAAAAATCTTGTTTGTCTACAAAATTTTCTATCTTTCCCCTTTCCTTTCCCTCAATAAGGGCCTTTACAGTCCCGTCCGGGAGCTTGAGTAATTGAAGTACCATGCCCAGGGTACCAACAAGATAGATATCCATAGGAGATGGATCATCCACCTTGGCATCCTTTTGGGCCGCAAGGAATATCTCCTTCTGGTGCGACATGGCATACTCAAGAGCCTTAATGGACTTATCTCTTCCAACGAAAAGGGGTACCACCATGTTTGGAAAGACTACCACGTCCCTCAACGGGAGAAGAGGGTAGTAATATCTTTCTTCGTCATTTAAATTATGCGGATCTTTTTTCAAGGAATTAAACATATTTTTTATCCGTATTCGACCTGATTTTCGTAAGTCAACAGCGGTGATTCATTTTTCAGGATAACATCCTCTCCAATTATGCACTCGCGGATTCCGGAAGAAGATGGGATATCATACATGATATCCAGCATGACGGACTCCAGAATGGCCCTTAACCCCCTTGCCCCGGATTTACGCTGTATGGCATTTTTGGCTATAGCCAGCAAGGCCTCATCTGTGAACTTGAGTTGGACGTCTTCCAGTTCAAAGAGCTTTTTGTACTGCTTTATCAGTGCGTTTTTGGGCTCTTTGAGTATCCTGACCAGCGCATCAAGGCTCAATTCATCAAGGGTCGCCAGTATGGGAATCCTGCCGATAAATTCAGGTATCATACCAAACTTGATAAGGTCTTCCGGCTGAACAAGGGACATGACCTCATTGACGTCAATATTATCCTTTCCCTTGATATCCGCCTCAAAACCCAGTGTCTTGCCGCCGATCCGGTTTCTGATTATCTTATCAAGACCGTTGAATGTGCCGCCGCAGATGAAAAGGATATTGTGGGTGTTGACCTTTACAAAATCCTGCTGAGGGTGTTTCCTTCCGCCCTTCGGCGGGACATTTGCCATGGTACCTTCTATGATCTTTAAGAGGGCCTGCTGCACCCCCTCTCCTGAGACGTCGCGTGTGATGGAGGGGCTGTCGGTCTTACGGGCGATCTTATCAATTTCATCAATATAAACAATACCTTTACACGCAGACTCCACATCATAATCCGCCATCTGGACCAGATTTAATATGATATTTTCCACGTCTTCACCGACATAACCCGCCTCTGTCAGTGTGGTGGCGTCGGCAATCGTAAACGGGACCTTCAGTATCCTGGCCAGGGTCTGGGCAAGCAATGTCTTTCCTGAACCGGTAGGACCGACCAGGAGGATGTTGCTCTTTTCGATCTCAACACCTTCCATGTCTACCTTGGTGCTGATCCGCTTGTAGTGGTTGTGGACCGCCACCGACAGGATCTTCTTTGCCATATCCTGTTCAACTACATACTGGTCCAGCAGAGCCTTCATTTCAGCCGGCTTGGGCAGGCCGTCGGTCTTATCTTGCGCCTTTTCACGACTGTATTCTTCATCTATTATCTCATTACATAGTTGGATACATTCGTCGCATATATAGACTGACGGGCCTGCAATGAGCTTCTTAACCTCTTCCTGACTCTTTCCGCAAAAAGAGCAGAGCAGATCATCACCGCGGTCATTATTTTTTGACATGGCAATTACCTTCCTAATCTTTTTTGGTTATCTGGTCCTGCATCTCTCTTGTCGTGATAATTCTATCAACTATCCCGTACTGTTTTGATTCCTCGGCGGTCATAAAGTAGTCCCGCTCTGTATCGAGGGCTATCTTCTCCAGGGGCTGACCTGTATGCTCGGCAAGGATCTTGTTCAGCGTTTCGCGAACCTTTAATATCTCCTTTGCCTGTATATCAATGTCGGTTGCCTGCCCCTGAACACCGCCAAGAGGCTGATGTATCATTACCCTTGAATGGGGCAATGCATAGCGTTTGCCCTTTGTCCCGGCAGCCAGGAGGACTGCCGCCATGCTGGTGTTTTGTCCCATGCAGATTGTTATGATATTTGGTTTAATATATTGCATGGTATCATAGATGGCCAGGCCGGCAGTTACTGCACCCCCTGGTGAATTTATATAGAGGTTTATGTCTTTATCAGGGTCTTCTGATTCCAAAAACAGCATCTGTGCGATGACTATATTGGCTACTGCGTCATCAATGGCATCCCCCAGGAAAATAATCCGATCTTTGAGGAGCCTGGAATAGATGTCATAGGCCCGTTCACCCCGGCTCGACTGCTCAACAACGATTGGTATAAGCATAATGTAAATCCCTATCCTCCTACGCGTTAGCTGCCAGCATATCACTTTCTACTGATTGAATCCTAGCATTCTGCACCAGGTAATTCAATGTTTTTTCCTCTGCCAGTTTATACCTGAGAGACTCCATAAGGTTCTTTGCCTCATAGTACTGGCGGATCACCGCAGGCGTCTGTCCCATACCTGCCGCAAGCTCTTTAAACTTGTTTTCCATGTCCTCGTCGTTTACTGTAATTTTATCCTGTTGGGCGATTTCTTCAATGACAAGCATTTCTTTTACGCGTCGTTCCGTTACCGGTCTCATATCGGCCCTGAGTTTTTCCTCTGAAATTCCAACTTTTTCAAGGCTTGATCCGCTCCAGGCGAGATTCTGCTTATAGGTTTCGATGGCATAATCAAGCTCACTTTCGACCAGGACTTGGGGAATCTCGAAATCCACACCCTTGGCGATTTTGGCAATAAGTCTGCCTCTCATCTGTTCTTCGACCCTTTTTTCTTCCTGTTTTGCAAGAGACTCTTTGATATTGGCCTTCAGCTCCTCCATTGTATTGAAGCCTGCGCCAAGATTCTTTGCAAATTCATCATTAAGTTCAGGCAGCACCATCTGCTTGATATCAATCACTTTTACCTTAAAAAGTATGGACTTTCCCGCCAGTTTTGAATGATAATAATTACCTTCGAAATCAACCTTTATACCCGCCTCATCCTGTTTTTTGAGGCCAACAAGGCCCTCCTCAAATTTGGGATGAAAATTGTTGCTCCCGACCTTCAGGAGAAAATTTGACGCTTTGACATCGTCCAATGGCGTTTCACCTTCAAAAGACACATAATCCAGAACAACATGGTCGTCATTTTTTACGGGCCTATCCTCCTCAACAGACTGGAGTTTTCCATTGGACTGTCTGATCTGCTCAACCCTTGAAGAAACGGCTTCGTCGGTGATCTCATAAAGCTCTTTTTCAACCTCAACACCAAGATAGTCCTTGACCTCAAATTTCGGACGGATCTCCATAATAACGGAATATGTGAAGGGTTGGCCTTGTTTGACAATCTCCTTTTCAATGAGCGGAGTGCCCAGGGGTGTAACATTTACATCAGAAACAGCCTGAGGAAAAGAATCACCTATAAGGTTTTTTGTGACATCGTCTGCTATGTCATCCCCGAATCGCTGTTCGAGTATCTTTCTGGGGACCTTCCCCGGCCTGAATCCAGGCACCCTCGCCCTTTTTCCCAGTTCCCTGTATGCCTCATTAATTTTTTGATCAACATTGCCGGATTCAATCTCCACTGTCATTTTCTTTTTAATTGAACTGATGTCTTCAAAAGTGGTCTTCATGTTTTTCCTCTCTAAATCTCAGCCAAAATTAACTTCCTGCACAGAATTTAGCCATACACCTGGAACGTAGGGATACTCGCACCGCCTTATCAAGGATAATAACCCGTTCGGTAAATTCAAGCCAAAGAAAATAAACCTTGGGATTTTTGTAGATTCAATGGCGGATACACCTACCAGGTGTTTGGATTCAAATATCAATCTTAACTATTAAAGTCAATGGCGCTAACGTTATCAGAGGTCACTAACCGCCTCTTCCAATTCCTTGACTGAGATCTTTCTTATGACTGCCTTACCAATGCCCTCAAGCAAAACAAAATCAATGTCGTCTCCAACCCTCTTCTTGTCTTTTTTAATAGCATCAACCATCATATCTTTATCTGCTCTTAATGTAGTAGGGAGGTCCAATTTAACGAGCAATTCCTTAATTCTTTCAAAATCGGAGGGTAATAACAGGGTTTTTGTAACGGAAAGTTGTGAAGCAACAACCATGCCAACGCTAATTGCTTCCCCATGAAGAAATGCATCTGTCGTCTTCTCGATTGCATGGCCGAATGTATGCCCGAAATTGAGTTTTTTCCGTTCGCCCTTTTCCCGCTCATCCATGTTCACTACGCCTGATTTTATTACAACCGAATCATAAACCAGTTTACCTATTGCTTCCTCATCCAGATCTAGCGCCCTCTCAAAATTTCTCTCAAGATAGTCACACATTGAGGCATCCCCGATAAAGGCATGCTTCGCTATCTCTGCCAGACCGCAAAGAACCTCCCTCTTTGGCAGGGTTTTTAACAGGTCCATGTCGCAAATTACGAATTCCGGTTGATTAAATGTCCCGATCATGTTTTTGTATCCGTGAAAATTGACGCCGTTTTTCCCGCCAACGCTGGCGTCAACCTGTGCCAAGAGAGTGGAAGAAACAAATCCGAATCTTAACCCCCTCATATAGGTTGAAGCGACAAACCCAGCGATGTCACATACGATGCCGCCCCCTATGCCGACGATAAATGTTGAGCGATCAGCCTCATGGTCCACAAGCTGGTCATAGATATATCGGACCGTATCCAGATTTTTTATCTTTTCACCAGTAGAAATTTTAATGAGATCGCAGTTGGGAAATTTATCCCCATAGAGTCCCTCCACCGTTGTGTCAGTAATCACAACAGGCCTTTGGACCGGCAAGTAAGATCCAAGACGTTCAAGCTTCTCACCGACCAGAATTCTGGAATCGCCGTTTACCCCTTTAATATCAAGAGTTCTCATACAATAGCTCCCATAAAAAGCACCCTTTTGTGTCAAAGCTTTTTATTGAATTACAGCGGAAATTGGTTTATAAGTAAAAGCTTTTTAAAAAGCAACTCTTTTAATAGGGCAAATATTATTATCAAAACAGTTACATAGGAAAAGGTGACAGCATGTACAGACCCCAGATAAAGGTCACAGATTGCTCAATACGTGACGGCGGACTAATGAACAAGCACATGTTCAGTTATGAATTTGTAAGAAAGGTTTATGAGGCCCTTTCCAAGGCCGGTGTTGACTACATCGAACTGGGATACAAAAATTCAAAGGAGATGTTTTCCACCGAAGAATACGGGCCCTGGAAATTCTGCGATGATGATGATATCTCAAGGGTTATTGACGGGATAGAATCAAAATCAAAGATTGCGGTAATGGCTGATGTGGGTCGAGTTAATATGACAGACATAAGACTTGCCTCGGAGAGTCCGGTTCATATGATCCGAACCGCCGTCTATGTCAAGGAAATAGACAAGGCTATAAATATGGCCAATGAATTTCACGACAAGGGATATGAAACAACAATCAACGTCATGGCCATTTCCAGAGATCAGGGGCCTGAACTTGACGAAGCGCTTGATCAGATGGAAAAGGAGTGCAACTGCGATGCCATATATGTTGTTGACAGTTTCGGGGCGCTTTACCAGGAAAACATTCAGCACCTAATGAAAAGGTTTAAAAACTACATAAAAACAAAAGACTTAGGTTTTCACGGCCACAACAATCAGCAGCTTGCATTCAGCAACACCATCGAGGCCATAATACAAAATGCTAACCGTCTGGATGGGACTGTCTTCGGCATTGGCAGGGCTGCGGGCAACTGTCACTTGGAACTGCTCCTGGGTTTTCTGAAAAACCCCAAATATAATATCTTGCCTGTGCTGGATCTGATTGCCGAAGAATTTATCCCATTGAGGGAAACCTTGGAGTGGGGATATACAATTCCCTATGCGATTACCGGTATGAAAAATGAGCATCCCAGATCTGCAATGGCGCTCAGGGCGAGTGAAAACAAGGATAACTACTCTGAATTCTATGAAAACCTGCTAAGCTCCAAGATGGATTAAGGTATTTAATGGACATCAGCAAATTCAAGAGTCTTCCCTTGCTGGGCATATTGCGAGGGATAAAAGAGGATTCAATCGAACCCCTTATTGAGACTGTAGTAGCCTCTGGACTCAAGACAATCGAGATAACCATGAACACTAAAGGCGCTCATGACCTTATCAGGCGAACAGTCAAGGCGGCCGATGATCGGCTGGTTGTTGGTGCAGGCACAGTTTTGACAATGGAAGACCTTCAGTCAGCCCTTGATGCGGGAGCGACATTCATCGTCCTGCCGGTGCTGGTAGCTGATGTCGTCAGATATTGCGCGAAAAACAGTATCCCGGTCTTTCCAGGTGCTTTTACTCCGCAGGAAGTTTACAACGCCTGGCTGGCAGGGGCAACTATGGTCAAGGTATTTCCTGCCGGGTTACTTGGCCCGAAATACTTTGCAGAACTAAAGGGACCGTTTAATGACATTGAACTGCTTGCATGCGGCGGCGTCAATGTAGACACAATAGGGATGTTTTTCTCTTCCGGCGCATCCGCCGCGGCATTTGGAGCCGGGACCTTTAAAAAGGCCTGGCTGGAGCAACGCGACTTTTCCAGCATCAGAAGGTCAATCGAGGACCTTATAGAAAAAATTCCTATCTAAAAAGGCACATTTTTTGCTATGTTATAGATAACACCCGGGACTTCAAGGAAATAGCATGAAAAAACCAGTCCTCGTCGGCAAAACAACATGGCATAGCCTGATCAGCAACGTCAGACAATTCATATCGGCAGATAAGGTAGGCACAAAAGCCAAGTGGCTTTTTTTACTTCTCATATTCTTTCTATTCGGCATCAACGGTCTAAATGTGTTGAATAGCTATGTCGGCAGGGATTTCATGACGGCTATCGAGGACCGAAACAGGGCCGAATTTATTCGTATGGCGCTATTCTATATAGGTGTGTTTGCCGCCTCCACCATTGTTGCAGTTTCCTACCACTATGCAGAAGAACGTTTAGGTCTTCTTTGGAGAAGGTGGGCGACAAAACAGGCCTTGATCAGTTATGCTGACAACAGGGTCTACCACCGTCTTAAATTAAGCGGTGAAATCGGAAACCCGGATCAGCGCATCGCTGATGACATTCGAACATTCAGCGTCACAACCCTTTCGTTCATATTAATGGTATTAAACGGCAGTTTTACTGTGATCGCCTTTTCCGGGGTATTGTGGTCCATCAGCCCGATGTTGTTTGTTGTCTCAGTGCTCTATGCCTCGGCAGGGACCTTCCTGACATTCATTCTTGGCCGTCCACTGGCCAGACTAAACTTCGATCAGTTGGACAAGGAGGCAAATTTCCGCGGGTCACTTATATACCTTAGGGGAAATGCCGAGTCAGTGGCAATTTCTCGCCGTGAAGGACACCTTATACAACTGGCCCTGAAAAACCTTGATGATCTTGCCAGGAATTTTCGCTCCATCATTGCAATAAACAGGAATGTAAATTTCTTTATAACCGGCTATAATTGGATGATACAGATCATCCCTGCCTTGATTATCGCCCCGCTCTTCATTAACGGAACGGTCAAATTCGGGGTGATTACCCAGTCGGCAATAGCTTTTACACAATTGCTGGGAGCCTTTTCGCTCATCGTTACCCAGTTTCAATCCATATCCTCTTACACTGCTGTACTTGCAAGACTCTCTTCTCTAATAGAAGCGGCTGAAAGGGAAAAAGCGACATTATTATCTGAAACCACTTATTCAGTAGAAGAAGGACGGGTGGCATACCAAGACTTGACCGTTTATTCAGCCCACAGCGGAAGGCTGCTAATAAAAAGGCTTTCAGTCTCTATTGACCACGGGACACGCGTCCTTGTCCGAGGCAGCGACGAATCGGCCAGGGCTGCCCTTCTTCACTCAACTATCGGTCTTTGGCATGTTCATGAAGGACACATCGTCCGCCCCTCGCTGGATCAGATTATGGTCATTACTGAATTGCCCTATTTACCTCCGGGGACGCTTCGTGAGTTGCTCCTCGGTCCCTGGCCCGAGCAGGGGGCAATAGATCGTATGGAAAGCATACGGGTCTCTGAGGACCGTATAATAGATATTTTAAGCAAATTAAAAATAGAATGGCTCGTGGCGCGCTTTGGGGGCTTGGATAACCGCCAGCACTGGGAAAACTGCCTTCCACTCGAGGATCAGCAATTCCTTGTGCTGGCCCGCGTCTTACTGGTTGGTCCGCGCTTTGCGTTTCTTGAAAAGCCGGGCACCACCCTCGATCCCGAACAGCTTGACTGGATTTTAGAGATGCTTACGAAGCGATCCATAACTTACGTAACCTTTGAAGACCAAGAGGGAAAAGTTAACCCTAACCGCTACGATATGCTACTGGAGTTACAGGACGCAGGGGCCTGGAGTTATAAACCCATCAAGGATGCCAAAATCATTAACTTTAACTCTGCGGCAGCCTGACCTCATTTTTGCAACTTATAGAACTTACAACATCTTGGCCCTGACCATCAAAGGCGGCACAGGATGATCCAATACGCAGGAGATTACCCCTTACTGAGACCTTTCTGAAACGAACAAAGAGGAAAGATCTCACTGCTCGGCCAGCTTGGATCCCTGATCTGGGACATTAGGGCTACTTAAGTCTTCAATAGTATAATTGAAGTCAGAAGTCCCACTGGAATCAGCCTGATCAGCAATGCCATCAGCCCTCGGATTAGCAACTTGTACCGGATTTTTGCCTGACCAAAACTCAATGGAGTTAAATAAGACGCCGTCTCCAATCATCGCGCAAGGATACACCGGTAGAATAATGCAACCAACAAATACCGCTTCATCCAGCCATTTGTTTGCCTGTCCCCTGGTGAAATTGTGGACATTTTTTGTAAGTCTGAAAGAGCCTGTGCACCCAGCCAAAAACAGGCATACAATTATCAGACAAGTAATAAATCTCTGCATCTTTAGTCCTCCTTTTTTAAAATTTAAACTTACTCTTTGACCATAGGGACGAAGCGGACATCCATCACATCCCTTCTCTGAACAGTATCGTCTGTCTTTGTCACCTTAACCAGTTGCTGAACCCCGTCTCGCCTCCCCACAGGGAGGATCATATGGCCCCCGTCTTTGAGCTGAGAGACCAACGCCTGCGGGATGTCCTCTGCCGCGCAGGTGACTACAATGGCATCAAAGGGAGCCATATCAGGCCAACCCTTGTGTCCATCACCAATCATTACATGGACATTCTTATAGCCAAGCTCTTTGAGCAACTTTTCTGCCCGTCTTCCAAGCGCCTCGACGATCTCGATCGTATAGACCTCGTTAGCCAAGCCGGCCAGGATTGCTGCCTGATAGCCTGAACCGGTACCGATCTCAAGCACCCTGTCCTCACCGGAAAGCTCTAAGGCCTCGGTCATAAACGCCACTATATAGGGTTGGGAGATAGTCTGTCCCTCTCCAATAGATACGGGGTAATCCCCATAGGCTGCAGATCTGTAGGCCTGAGGCACAAAAAGGTGCCTGGGCACGGTTTCCATCGCCTTTATCACCCTGGGGTCTTTTATACCCCTTGAAATGATCTGCTCCTTGACCATGCGCGCCCTGACGCGGTTAAAGTCTTGGGCCTCACTTGCAGAACCGGCAGACAGGCACAGGAGCGCCACAGCAAACAAGGTCATATTAAAACATTTTTGGTACATTACCTATCACTTATGGTAAGTTAAAACAATCTCTTCTGCACCGGCGCCCATTCTGTCCGAAACTCAATACCCAGATGATTGTAAGCAATCCGGGTCGCAACCCTCCCCTGTGGAGTCCTTTTGATGTATCCTTGCTGAATGAGAAAAGGTTCATATACATCTTCTATTGTATCTTTCTCTTCACTTACTGCAGCGGAAAGGCTTGCAAGACCGATAGGCCCCCCATCGAATTTCTTTATGATGGTACTCAGTATGTGACGGTCCATCTTGTCGAGGCCCTTTTCATCCACCTCCAGCATATGAAGTGCATGGTCGGCTACCTCCCTGGATATGATGCCGTCCGCTTTTACCTCGGCAAAGTCCCTGACCCTTCTTAAGAGCCTGTTCGCAACCCTGGGAGTCCCCCTTGAACGCTTGGCTATCTCAAGGGCGCCTTCTTCCTTAATCGGGATATCCAGGATCCTGGCAGACCTCTCCACAATCTTTTTCAGGTCTTCGGGTTCGTAGAACTCAAGTCTGAGCACAACCCCGAAGCGATCCCTTAGAGGAGGGGTTAAAAGACCTGCCCTGGTGGTTGCGCCGGTAAGTGTAAAGGGCGGAAGAGGTATCTTCATGGTCCTGGCGGAAGGGCCCTGACCAATAATGATATCCAGCTCAAAATCTTCCATAGCCGGGTAGAGGATCTCCTCAACCACATGATTCAGACGGTGGATTTCATCAATGAAAAGAACGTCTCTGGGCTCAAGGCTGGTCAGTATCGCGGCCAGGTCTCCGGCCTTTTCTATTACAGGACCCGATGTGCTTCTGATGTTTACGCCCAGTTCATTGGCTATGATGTGAGCAAGCGACGTCTTTCCAAGTCCCGGACTCCCGTGAAAAAGCACATGATCCAGCGCCTCGGACCTGGCCTTGGCCGCCGCTATAAAGACCGCAAGATTCTTTTTCATCTCCTCCTGCCCCACATATTCATCAAGGCTGCTGGGTCGAAGGGATATCTCTGCCCGAACCTCGTCATCCTGAAGTTCAGGATTTATGACTCTGTCATCAACCATACAATTTAATTTTGGATTTTGAATTCTTAATTTTTAATTTGTTGAGGATCTAAAGCAGTTAAGTCTCTTTTAAGACAATATCCTCAAAGACTCCCTGATTAATGCCTCCAGAGTGGTTTCCTTGACAGCTGAGGCCGCCTTTTCAAGTGCAGGTTTGGCGGTCTTTACAGTATACCCCAGATTGACCAGGGCTGACAGGGCATCATCGAAAAGGCGTTTTTCTTTTACCCCCGCAACATGAATGGCAGGGACATCCTTTTTCCCATAGACCTTCACGGCCCGCTCTTTAAGTTCAAGCACAATGCGCTCAGAGGTCTTTTTACCCAAACCTGGAATGGCTTGAAGGCGAACGCTGTCGCCCCTGGCTATAGCATCAAGCAGGTCCTGTGGGCCCATGCCTGAAAGTATATTATTCGCAAGCCTTGGACCGATACCTGAGACGGAGATTAACATCAGGAAGATGTCTTTTTCAAGTATTGTATGAAATCCGAAAAGGCTCAGGGCGTCTTCCCGGACATGGGTGTATATATGGAGACTTGCCTCCACGGTCTCTTCAGGAAGCTTATAGAATGTGGAAAGGGGCACAAAGACCTCATAGCCTACACCGGCGATATCAATGATCACTGATTCTGTCGTCTTCTTAAGCAATACCCCGTGTAAGTGCGCAATCATTTGCAAAGCTTCTTATAGTGACTGAATTTATTGCTGCATCGGGATATTTCGGCTGGCGGGGAATATCTTGTCCAGTTCAGATGACAAATAGCGACAGCCAGGGCGTCGGATGTATCCAGATTGAGGTTTTGCTTGAGTCTCAGTATGACATTGACCATGGAACGGACCTGCTCTTTGCCCGCCCTTCCATAGCCGACAATGGATTTTTTGACCTCAAGGGGCGTATATTCAAAGATCTTAAGACCACGCTCCGCTGCTGCAATCAGGACCGCTGCCCTGGCATGCCCGAGTTTTAAGGAACTCTGGACATTTTTGGCGTAGAATATATCTTCAATGGCCATCTCATGGGGCCCATATTCATCCATGATTTTCTTCATGGACTTAAATATGTTATACACCCTGTCATAGAAAGGGATGCGTTCGGATGAACGGATATAGCCCGAGCCTATGTAGGAGACATATTGATTCTTCTTCTCAATAACCCCATACCCTGTCACCCTTGAGCCGGGATCAACCCCGAGCACCAACATCACCCAAGGGCCTCCATTACCTCGTCGGAGATGTCAAAGTTTGAATAGACATTGCTGACATCATCCAGATCCTCAAGGCCCTGCATCAGATTTATTACCTGCTGAGCCTTCTTGCCCTCCAACTCTACGGTATTATTCGGAATCATTGTAACCTGCGCCATGGTATAAGGAATGCCTGCATTATCAACTGCCTTTTTTACCGCCTCAAATTCGGGAACACCGGAAATGACATTGAATTCTTCTCCCTCTTCCTTCACATCCTCTGCGCCCGCCTCAAGGGCCAGATCCAGCAGCTTCTCTTCATCCACCTTTTCCTTTTCAATGATAATCAGGCCCCTTTTTGCAAATAAATAGGCCACACAGCCGGGTGCGCCAAGGCTCCCGCCATGACGTTCAAAGAGGTGCTTTACATCAGATACCGTTCTGTTCTTGTTATCAGTCAGGCAATCAACAAGGACGGCAACACCGCCAGGTCCATATCCCTCATAGGTAATCTCCTCATATGAAGCGCCCTCCAGCTCACCTGTGCCCTTTTTTATTGCCCTTTCGATGTTATCCTTGGGCATGTTTTCCGATTTGGCAAGCAGGATGGCCGCCCTCAGGCGAGGGTTGCCTCCGGGGTCACCACCTCCGGTACGAGCGGCAACGGTTATTTCCCTGATGATCTTTGTGAAGACCTTGCCGCGCTTTGCATCTGCCGCACCCTTCTTGTGTTTTATAGAACTCCATTTATTATGACCTGACATGTTTCCCTCCTGACAACAGATATTTTTTGATATCCAATTCCCTAAACACCGGCTTGACGATCAACAAAACCCAACCCTATAAGGTAGACCTCCCTGCTATGCTTGCGCGTCGCCTGTGACCTGAAAAGTCGAACCGCCTCAAAGTTGGCTGCCACCTCAGCCTTAAATGATCTGAGGTCCTCTCCTTCAAAGACCTTACACAAAAAATTGCCCTTGACCCGTAGCATGGCACCGGCAATTTGCAAAGCGCGCCTTACCAAATCCATTGACCGGCTGACATCTGTCAACTTTACACCAGTTGTCTGCGGGGCAAGATCACTTATGACCACGTCCATTTGCCCGACTTCCCCTGCCAGTGCCGCCATGTCCAGGGAAAATACATCGGCCTGAACAAACCTGAAATTGGGGGAAGCGAGCTTAGTCGGGCTTGACAGGTCAACTCCAATCACCTTTCCCTGTAATCCGACCTTTTTTATCCCATATTGAGACCAGGAACCGGGATAGCAGCCAAGATCGAGAAGACGGTCTCCCTTGTGGATCAAATTGAATTTTTTATCTATCTCCTCAAGCTTATAAACCGACCTGGCCAGCCATTTTTCATCCCTGGCCCGGCGGGTGTAATGATCATCCCACCTGTTCGCTTTCATTTTTTAACTTCTAGCATACATTATATCTGCTTTGCAAAAAAAATGTATTATAATATAAAGGTCATGCAACGGTAAAGGCTCAGAAAATCAAATGCGTACTCTGCCTCGGAGGGCTAATATCATATGGAAAAGGTGGTTATTGATGGTGTGGAACTGCATCTGACTCAACCTGATGAGGTTCCATTGTCTTGGGTCGGCCAGGAAGAACTGGTTACGCAGGTCCTGGCCGCATGGTTTGTAATAGGCAATGAGGATATCCCCTTAAGCCCAAGGCTGGTGGGGAAACCAGGGGTCGGGAAAACCACCCTGGCATACCATGCCGGCAGGCGAATCAACAGGCCGGTGTATCTTTTTCAGGCTACAATGGATACCAGGCCTGAAGACCTTATTGTCACGCCCGTAATCTCAGATGCAGGAAAGATCAGGTACATGGCAAGCCCGGTAGTATCCGCCATGATTAAGGGCGGAGTGGCTGTTATTGATGAAGGGAACCGCATGAGTGAAAAGAGCTGGGCCTCTCTTGCCCCGCTCCTGGACAGCAGAAGATATGTTGAATCAATTGTAGCAGGCATTAAGATCAAGGCTCATCCTGATTTCAGATTCTGCACCACCATGAATGATGATGCCAGCACGTTTGAGCTTCCCGAGTATATACATTCAAGGCTTCAACCCCAGATCCATATCGACTTTCCTGAAAAAGATGAGGAGCTCCTGATTCTAAAAAACAATCTCCCGTTCGCTGATGATGAGGTGCTGGAATATGTGGTTAATTTTCTCCAGACCGCCCATCAGGCGGACGAGCGGTACTCTGTCAGGGACGGGATAAACATAGCACGATATGCACTCAAAAGACTTACAAATGTAAATCCTGCATCTGGTCGTCATATAGTAAAGGAGCAAATAAAAGGGCATCTGAAAGAATCGGCTGCAATGATACTGGATGTAACGGCCTCAAGGTTTTTCAGCGATATGGTAGATGATGACGGACACAATAAATAGACTCGAATGGCGCAATGTAAGGTTTGTCCCGATATTACACAACAGGATGGAATTTGCCCTTGAGGTCAGAAGGCAGTTTGAGGAATTCAGACCTGATATAGTTGCTGCAGAATACCCTGGGACGCTGGAAGATAAGATCCTGCAAGGGATCAAGAGGCTTCCTCTGCTCTCAGTGGTCTATTACAGGGAAGATGATGGGGCATTCACATATCTTTTATTGGAGCCCACAGATGGACAGGTTGAGGCGGTAAGGCTGGCCCTGTCAAACAATATCCCCGTAAAATTTATTGATCGGGATATAGAGTCATACCCTTTTGATCGTTCTCCAATGCCTGATCCTTATTCCATTGCCCGGATCGGTCATTTTGCCTATTGCCGGACATACATTAACATATGCACAGATAATCACCTCACACATGAAGATATGCTCAGAGAAAAAACCATGGCATATCATTTACAACGTCTTTGCAAGGACAATGAGAGAGTCATGTTCGTTGGGGGCCTGACACATATCCCAGGGCTTTTCAAGTTGCTCGACAAACCCCAGGCCCAGGTTGTGGGCCGGATAAGAAGGGAGGGCGTGGGGCTTGCCCATTTGCACAGGGACTCCAGCCAGGAGATAATGACTGAAATTCCCTATCTTGCAGCGGAATATGACGGGGCAAGGAACTCCGATAATTATGATGACCTGGACAGGATCAAGATCATAGTTAAAATGATAAACGCTGCGATGATAGGCCACAGGAAAAACAATAAAGAAGAGTTGTCGCATAATCAGATCAGGACCTTGAACAGATTTGCCAGGAACTACGCGTTTCTCACCGGCAACCTTGTCCCCAATTTCTATCAGTTGATCGTCGCTGCAAGGGGGGCGGCAGATGACAATTTTGCTTATGAGCTCTGGGAGGCTGGAAGCACATACCCATGGCAGACAGAAGATCCGGCCTTGCCGGTGTTAAGATTAAGAGGGGAAGACCTTTTCCTTGATCAGAAAAGAATCAGATTCCACAGGAGACTAAAGACGATGAGAAGGCGCCTTTTGCCTGTGCCTGTAAGGAGCAGGGAAAAAGAACGTTACCCCGGCCAGTGGCGTGAAGGATTCAAGGGATATTCCATTTGCTCTTATCCGCCTGAGGATGTTGTAATCGAGGGATACGGGGAGCACCTGAAAAAGAGGGCACTTGAAATAAAGTCCGAACAAAACTTCCGGGTTGTCCCCTTTACCAGTTCCATCCAGGATGGGTTGGACATAAGGGAGACCATCAGGGACCTGGTGAAAAAAAAGATTTATGTCAGGGAGGAGCGACCTCTAAGGGGAAAGGTGGGTTCTGTTGTAGTGATTTTTGCCCCTGACCTCCCGGATAAAGACGGGAAGGAGGAATTTCCCTGGTGTGTTACATGGCTGGGCGAGCATTCGCAGGAATCGGACATGTCGTTTTACAGCACCCCTGCGGGTGAGTTGATGGACGGACCGGGGATATCAAGGTGCCAATACGGCGGATTTATGCTGACCTACCCCCCGCTCAGGGTCTATGACATATGGAAAGACACCTTCTTCAATCTTGCCAGAAATAAGCCTGAAAGACTTCTTATGGCCGCTATTGATTATTCGTTAGAAAAACATGTGGTCTACGTGGCGGCCACCCCACCTTCAGGCTGGTGCAAAAGCCTGGCCGCAAGGCTGGGGAAGACAATAATATATCTTCCAATAGGGATATTCTCCCCTGTCACCCTTAAAAAAATAAGACAGTTTCACGTCCTGGATGGTCACGCCGTGAGGAACTGGGCGCCTTCGTATATCAGGCAATGACAACTCACAATCCGTAACCAGCAAACCGCCAAACTAATTTATGCAGACCCTTCTGACCTCATCAAGGTCGGTCAGTCCATTAAAGACCTTGATGATACCATCCTGTTTGAGTGTGGTCATACCGTCTTCTATGGCCTGTCTGAAGAGATTTTCCGTATTATCCGCCTTTTTGATCATCCTCTTTACCTGTGCTGTACCTTCCATTAATTCGTGTATACCGAGTCTTCCTTTATATCCGACGTTTGCACAGGCATCGCAGCCTTTTTTACGGTACAATTTAAGCTCAGGAGAGTAAGTGATACCGGTCTTATCAAAATAGTCTTTGCCATAGTGTGTGACGATATCCTGGAATTCATCCTCTGTCGGATGGTACTCAACCTTGCATTTTGGGCACAGACTCCTGACCAGTCTCTGTGCCATAACACCCAGAAAGGCATCGGAGAAGTTTAAGGCATTCAAACCCATATCCAGTAATCTTGTCACGGTCTCCGGCGCGCTGTTGGTATGGAGGGTGGAAAAGACCAAGTGACCGGTAAGGGAAGCCTCTATACCAATGGAGGCGGTTTCTTCATCGCGCATTTCACCGATCATGATTACATCTGGATCAGCCCTCAGAAAGGCGCGCATGACCCTTGCAAAATCTAGCCCTATCTGGGGCTTTACTTCTATCTGTCTTAAGCCAAGCTGTGAGATTTCAATAGGGTCTTCTGCTGTCCAGATCTTTCTTTCAGGTGTGTTTATGTAGCCGAGGGCTGCGTGGAGTGATGTGGTCTTGCCAGACCCGGTAGGCCCCACCACAAGCACAAGGCCGTAAGGTTTGGCTATAATCTCTTTCATTATCCGAAGATTGCGCTCAATTAAACCCATCTCATCCAGCTTCATTGCCCCTGACTTGGCGAGGATCCTCATTACAGCATCTTCATACCCCCCTGGTGAGGGAAGAGTTGCAAGTCGTAATTCAAAAGGAGGTATTCCTTTGCGCTTGAATTTTATCTTTCCATCCTGCGGAAGCCGCCTTTCAGCTATATCAAGACCTGCCATGATCTTGATCCTGGAAAGTACAGCCCTCGCCATTGAATTCGGCACAGTCATATATTCCTGGCAGAGACCGTCAATACGAAATCTTATATTCAAATTTTTTGTCACAGGAGAAGGTTCAATATGGATATCCGAGGCATTTTTGCGGTAAGCGGCCACAATAATGTGGTCAACAAATTTTACCACCTTGCCCGAGGCCTCATCGTAAGAGCCTGTATCTTCTTCTCTCTCCATCTCTTCTTCAAATGAGATGTCAGGTATCAACTCATTTACATCCCCGCCGGAAGACGTCACCATATCTTCATAGCTTTCATCCTTATTCCTGAAGAACCGTTTGATAAAGGCCTCGATATCCTCCTTTATTCCAACAGAAAACAAAAGTTTCTTGGTCTTCAGCAAGGACTTTATATTGTCTGTCTTACCGAGGTTCCTGGGGTCGTCAACGAGGACAAATATCCCCTCCTGATCCCACGACAAAGGCACCCAGAGTTCGTGCAAAAGGAATGACTCTTTCAGATTGCCGATAAGTTCGATCGGGGTCGGAATTTCTTCTGTATAGCCCTTAAAGGGACATCCATAAAAAAGGGACAGAGATTTTCCCATTTCCTCCTTTTTTACGTTGAAATGTTCTATCAGAATAAACTCTACGCTCTTCTTAACCTTCTTCGACATCTCCAGGGCCTTTTTCAGTTGGTCAGTGTCCATCATTTCCTGATTTAGGAGATAGTCATATTTTGACCCTGTTGAGAGACTTGACATTAGGAAGTTGATCTTATCCTTGACTTCCTCATTCATTGGATCAAGTTCTTTGGCGGATTGATATAGTTTAAGCGCTTCTTCATTATGCCCCACCTTTTCCAATTCAGAGCCTGCAAGCAATCTAGCTTCCGCCTTTTCCTTATCGCCCAATTCCTTTTGATCAATAATCCTGCCAACCTCCTCCATAACCCCTTGTAAGGTGTGGGTCTGAATCAGACATTGTACTAAATCCGGTACGATTTCAGGCACAGGATAATCTAGACCAAGCAGTTTTTCATATTCAGAGGCGGCTTCACTAAAAAGGCCTAGCTCCTTAAAAGCAAAGGCGCTATCAAGAACCGCCGTAACATCTTCATCAATCGCCAAGGTCTCCTTAATATAGGAAAGGTCTTCAGAGGATAGCTGCTTGGATCTCTCAGTCTCTATGTGGACATACTTTTTCTCTAATTCCTCCAGTCTGGATTTGATCTCGCCCTGTTTATCAGACTCGATATCTGGTGCCGACGAAAGGATCTGTTCATAAATAGCAATCGCCTCGCCAATCAACCCCATGGAATGATAAACATCGGCTTCCTTTATCTTTGCATCAATATCAATCATCGGATTTTCCATACCTTGTGTCATTTCAGCATCCCTGAAGCGTACGAACGAAAAGGCCGTTCCATCGCAATTTTGAATTTTTATTCGTGAATTTTTAACATAAAAAAGACAGGATGAGTTATATCCTATTCTTAGAGTCTAAAAGATCTAAAGCAGCTTTTATGCCAAAATCGTGCCAATAATTTTTTTCCGTAATATCAGCGTGTTATGGTTTGATGCGGCAATTAAGACAAAAAATCAAGAGGAAACAAGTGGTTAGGAAAATTTTTGCGTCAAAGTTTTGACCCACAAAATAGCGTTTTAGATTATAAATAAACGCAGTTATTTTTTTGGTTGAAACAGAAAAGGCGCGAATGCGCCTTTTCTATAAGTCTATAAGCTGAAGGGATTTATCCTATTTTATCCTTTATGTGTCTTACGGCCTCGGCCAATGCGCCAATCTCGCCTTCTTCCTTGAGATCAATAACGACATCCATTCTGCCCTCGGCCAATTGTTCAATTACACTGGTCAAGGACTTAATCTTTACCGCTGTATTTCTCCCTCTGATGTATGCAATAAGGCCTATCAAAACAATCAGACAACCGGATAGTCCAAAGACGGTTGTTCTTGCCCCATCAATTGTCATTCCCATATATGTTTGTAAAACCTGATTGATTAGGGAGGGTATAGCGGTCATTTGGTTCACATAGATATAATTAAAACATGCAATTATAACAAGTGGTACCAGCACCATTAATCCCATTGTGCCTGCCAGTCCAAGGCCTTTACTCCCTGCTTTTTTTACGGCTGGAATATGAACACTGATCTTTTTTTCCTTTTCCTTTGCTTCAACTACCGCCTCTTCGGGCTCCACTTTGCCCTCCGGCTTTTCTTCTGCCATTTCTTCTATAGTCTTTTCTGGCACTTCCGCAGCAGGGACTTCTTTGGGCGCCTTAACTCCTCCTCCTTTTTCTGCAGCAGACCTTTTGGCTGCAAGTCGTTCCTTCAACCCTTTGAACTTGTCCATCTCCACTAATAGGACCTTCTTCCTCTCTGCTTCAGTAATCCCATGGGTAACAATAATCTTCTCCAGGCCGGCATAGGCCGAATTAAGTAACTTGACAACATCCGGATCTGCATTGGCCTTTTTGGCTTTTATGTATTTTCCAACAGTCGCCAGGAGTTGAAGAAACATTTGCACAATCTTGTCATTCTGGTAAGGCTCTTTTAAGTTGTCCACCTGGTCCAAAAACCGGTTCATGGTTTCATCGCTGATCTCCCATTCGATAGAAAGGACCGCGGACTTTAATCCCTTAATTGGTGTATCTTCTACATCCTTGATGTCTTCTTCAAATGCCGGCGCATCTTCAAGTGTAGAGGTGTCTTCCTCGAATTCAGGGGAATCTTCGCCTTCACCAAAAAGATCATCCAGACGCTTCTCAACCTCGTCTACGATATTAGGATCAGTCTTATTAGCCAATGGTAACTCCTATTTTAGTTCTTTTTCCAAGGAAGCAATAGTCATTGCAGTTATCTTTTTAAAGGTGGGAATCACGCCGTTTCCAACCAGGGCGCTTGCCTCAAAGAAAGGCACCTTTAGTTCGCTGTTAAGATCTTGTTCCATTGTTTCAATAGGCAAGATAGGAATGCCCTGCTCTGCCAGATCTCTCTTGTTATATTGCAAAACAAGAGGAACCTGAAATATGTCTTTGTTGTAAGTAGCTAGATTTTCTTTAAGATTTTCCAAAGAAAGGATCGCCTTCTCTCTACGCACTACTGCAGAATCACCAACAAAAACCACTCCATCAACACCCCTTAATACCAGTTTCCGGGTCGCATTATATTTTACCTGTCCTGGGACAGTGTACAACTGTATTTTAATATCGTAGCCCTTTATTTTTCCCATCTCAAATGGGAAAAAGTCAAAGAACAGCGTACGGTCCCCATGGGTCTTGATTGCAACCATTTCCGTCTTTATACGGCGGCTCAGTTTTTGATAAATATATTCAAGATTTGTTGTTTTCCCCCCTCTGCCGGGACCATAGTAGACGATCTTTACTTGAACTTCTTTTTTTTTCAGATTTATAAAAGCCAAAAGGTGGTACCTCACAAAGAATATGTTAAACGGTGGTGGATGGTACAAAATGGGAGGTTACAAAAAAGGCATTATTTAACCCTACGTCAGGACTTAAGAATTTCTGTAATTTTGCCGATAGCCTTTGCAATCTTTAACCTCAAAAGACCCAAAGAAACCTCATTGTCAAAGATGCAGACAAGCAGGAATTCGTCCAACACTTTGCTAAAGTGGATATTTTCTCTTTCACCTTTATTAAAAAGCACTGAGAAATCTTCTTCGCCGATCATCTTTGCAAGGGCATTTACCGCCCCGAAATTGGCCGCTGAAAGCGCCGCCAATGCTGGAATATCATGTTTAGTATTTTCCGCTTCGTATTCGGCAATAATATTTCCTGCCATATCTATAAAGAGAACACAATGAATCCCTACCTGTGGGAGCTGATCCTTCAGGATATTTTCAATTCCATCAAGATGGTTTTGTTGGAGTGTATATGACAATTAAAAACCCCTTGTTTATGAATTTAGATTAAATCCATCCCCATTGAACTTTTTACTTTACATATTATTGGGCAAAAGAAGCGGCTACTTTAATTTTTGAAAAAATGGTTCACAATGTCTATACTTAGAATTCACTTTACGGTCAAGCAAGAAAGGATTAAAAGTATGGATTAAAAATCAAAAATATTGATTTTGCCATATTGACTATGCCATAAGATTCTTATAATCATTTGATTATCCGATAAAATAGGAATTTTCATTTCTATAGTCAAACCCAAATACCACATTTTTTGAGGTCGAGCTTTTTTCTAGATCCACCCCTGAGGAAATAAATGGCAAAGAAGGTCCTAGTGATTGATCATGATAGGGAGATGCTGCTAACCCTTATAAGGGATCTCGAAAAATACAGCCGAACATTTTCTACTTTAAGCGCGGAAGATGGTCCTGCCGCCCTGGAGATTCTTAAGAGGCAACCTGTCTCCCTCATTGTTGTTGCACTCAATCTACCCAATAAAGGTGAGCGTGGACTGCTTGATCGTCTATCCGAAGGCTATCCTGACATTCCGGCAATCATTATTGCAGGTCAAGGCCAAATCACTGCTGAGTCATTTGCCTCAGAAAAAGCTATTGCAGGGTACCTGGAAAGGCCGTTTATTGTCGAAGACCTGGCGAAAAAAATTACTGCCATCCTTAAAAGGGAGGCAGAAGGAGGCGTCCTGCACAATATTGCCCCAGGCACATTCTTGCAGTTAATGGAGATGGAGTCGAAAACGTGTACAATTAGATTGACTGACGAAAAATCAGGCGGCCAGGGTGTACTTTTCTTTCGCGACGGAGAGGTCTTAGATGCCAGGATCGAAGATAAACGCGGCAGAGATGCAGCCTATGTAATGCTGGCCTGGGACGAGGCGACCCTTGCAATTCAAGAACTTTGCCCTGTGGATGAAAACAAGGTACAGGCGGATCTACAGGCCTTGCTCTTAGAAGCCATGAGGCTGAAAGATGAAAAAGAGGTTGCGGCCAAGGAGAAAATGACACAGGATGAAATTGATGAATATATTATATCCGTAAACCAGGTAGAAGTAGTATCTGAGCCCAAGAATGGAGAAGCGGGAACCAAACTGGAGGAGGGCCAATCAGAACAAGAAGAGCATGTGCCTCAGCCTGTTTCTAAAGAGAAAAGACCGGACCACCCTACCCAGTTTGTTCATAAGGATAAGGACAAACAGACCACGGCACAAGCGCCGGCACCTCCAATAGAACAAGCAAGCATATCTTATGGAAAAAGAGACAACATCGTCGACTCCATTTCAAATCTTAGAGAGGCACTTCTTGAGTCAACCACTTTTACCTATTTATTCAGATTATTAGTATTTGCTTCAATCTTAGGTCTGATTACTTTTGTTTTTCTTTATTCCACCATGGAAAGCAATCAAGACATCCTTGACCAGATCAATCACGCAAAATCATTGATCAAGTCCAGGCAAGATGCCCTGACACAATTGGACAGTGAAATTGAGCTGCTATATAGGCAAAAAGATGAATATTTCAGTAATCGTGAATCCCAACTCAAAAGCATAGAGCTGGAGCTGAAGATATCGGAGCTTGAAGACAGGCAGGATAAAATAGTAACGGAAATACAAATACAGCAAAAGACAATTAATGAAGCCGAGGCCAGACTTGAATCTCAAAAGGATAAAGGCCTCTTCAACAGACTTATCGAACAGGCAAAGAAATTTTTCCCAAAAAAGGGCTCCCCCTCTGCACACATTAATTTATCTTTGTGCTGATCTCTTTCACAACTTTAATAATTTCCTCCTCGTCAAGAGTCAGGATCCTTCTATCCTTCATCAGCACCTTTCCATTTACAATAACATCTCTTACGTCCGAGCCTTCGGCAGGGATCATTTTACATCACCTTGGCAAGCTTTGCAGCAGAATCCATCTCGCAGAAAAGATCCAGATTATTGTTGGATGCGCATTCATCTGTACCCTTAGGATAACACATCTACTCCTTTTTGAGTATTTCGCTAATCCTTCCATTACGTATCAGCACCTTGGCGTCAGAGATCGGCGACTCATCCTCCTTCATGGTTACAATAATTCCGCCTTCTATTATTAAATCAGGGGCGGGCCTCTCTGAAAAGGGGCGCTTATCGTTTCTTGGATAATACATTCGGTCAGGTATGCTTTTAATCATGAGATTGGAATCCCCCGAATTTCCTTGACACAGTCAAGTACTATAAGTGAAATTATGCCTCACATTTTTTAAGGAGAAAAATATGGCCGTTATTGTCCCTTTCAGGGGAATGACATATAACTTTCATTCATTACACGATATGCCATTGCTTGTTACTCCTCCCTATGATGTCATCTCGGAAAGGGAACAGGAGGAATTTTACAGAGCCCATCCCCATAATATCATACGTCTCATCCTTGGAAAAAGAAAGATCGGCGATACTGATTGGGACAATAGGTACACCCGCGCTGCGGATACATTCAAGAGATGGGAATCTGAAGGTATCCTAGTCCGTTCCCAAGAGCCCTGCATATATCTTACCTCGCACACCTATGATCCGGGTGAAGGGAAACCCCTGCGGACAAGATGGGGCATAATTGTCCTTGTGCGTATTGAGGACGAGGGTTCAGGAGTGATTCTCCCCCACGAACAGACCTTTTCAGCCCACAAGGATGATAGGTTAAGACTGATCAGCGCATGCAATGCCCAGTTTAGTCAAATTTTCGGTCTTTATGAAGATCCTTCTGACACCATTGTAGGAGAATGCAAAAAGGAGGCAGACTCACAGGCCAAGGTAAGTTTTGACTTCAAGGATGGCACAAGGCACCAAATGTGGATCTTAGATAGCCATTCTCTGTTCAAAAAGGTGGCTCAGGTGATGGCGGACAAGCCCATTTTCATTGCAGATGGTCACCATCGCTATGAGACATCACGCAATTTCAGAGATATCATGAGAAAGAGGCATGGCCGAAGGCATGTAAACAGGTCATATGAATATGTGATGATGTACCTGTCAAACATGGATAACGAAGGTCTGACGATACTCCCTTCACACCGGCTGATAAAAAACGCACCTGTTTTTGATCTCAAATCATTTCTTGATATTTTGAAAAGATGGTTCAATTTAACTGAAGTGCCTTTTAAAGGACTTTCCATCTCAGAAGAATGTCTTAACCTCAAAAAAAGAATGGAAGAAGGGGGAAACGGCGGAACTGACATTGCCTTTTTTGCAAAAGAGGCTGGTCAGTTTTACATCCTCTCACTCAAGGCCGGGGCAAGGGATGAAATGGGTGCAGACCTCCATCCCGCTTTAAAAAAATTGGATGTACTGGTACTTTCCATACTTGTATTTGAGATGGCATTAGGTTTTGATAAGGGACAGATGGATAACAGTGATATATTCCATTATAACAGTAACATGGAAGAGACTGTTTCAGCAGTTATTTCCGGCAACTACCGGATGGCGTTCCTGCTTAATCCCACTAGGATTGAACATGTCAAAGAAATAGCACAAAATTCCCTGGTCATGCCTCGGAAATCCACCTTCTTTTACCCAAAGGTATTGACAGGCCTGGTTTTAAATAAAATTGACCCCAATGAAACAGTCAACTTCTTCTGAAATCCAACTGCTCCCGGATGAAGAACTTAATCTGTTTTTGGACGGCAGGCTAAGACTTATTCAATCAAAAGAAGGTTACAGATTTTCTGTTGACGCAGTCTTCCTTTCCGAATTTGTTACAATAAGGCCGGATGACGTGGTTATTGATTTTGGCGTAGGCTGTGGTGTCATACCACTGATACTTAGTCTCACAAGACCTGTCAGGTATGCGCTTGGGATTGAGATCCAGGAAGACCTCGCCAATCAGGCGGCAAGAAATGTAGCACTAAATGGACTAGAAGGAAAAATCTACATAATCCAAGGGGACATAAAACACCCGCCATTTGAAGGTAAGATTGCTAATGTAGTCGTTTGCAACCCCCCATACCGCAAGGTGAAAAGCGGCAGATTAAATCCTGATATGCGAAGGGCGATCGCCAGGCACGAACTCACAATATCTATTGATGACATATTGCGAACAGCGGGGGCTGTTTTGAGGAAAAAAGGAAGGCTTGCCATAATATATCCCGCGGAGCGCCTCGCGGACATCCTGGCACGGATGAGACCGCATAATCTTGAGCCCAAGAGGCTGCAACTCAATTACCCTAACTTGAACTCCGGGGCAAAGCTGGCGCTAATTGAGGCCTGTCTGGCCGGGAAACCAGGGCTTAAGATATTGCCTCCGCTGATCGGGCAAGGGAAATTTTCCTTAATCACCGGTGGCCGACCTTAAATTCGATCTTGTCAACAGCATTTCTGCCCAATTCTTCATTGAGCTTATTCCTTATTTGTTCCTCCATATACTGCAATTCCTGAAACCAGATAGGACCTGAGACCATTACCCTGAGCTGCCCACCTTTAATACTTACCGGTGTGGCATTACTCGATATCACTGGACCAACTACCCCATCCCAGACCTTCCATATGCGTGCGTCTTCGAGATTGAAGGGCAAAGCGCCGTTTGTGAACAATCCGGATATGACATCCTTTAGTGATGCAAATGGATCTCCCATGTGATCAACTTAGTTTTTTTGAATTTTCAAGTCAACTACCATCACAAAGATTAGATGTTTTGAGGTCTGAGGTTTCAAAGGTAAAGGGATCAACTGAATAGCGATTATTACTTGACGACATGGAATTTTGTCTGTATTGTAACACTTTAAACTCATTAAGAAATAAGGAGCGAAGACTCATGGCCTGGGATTGGGACAAACTTCAGCAACAGCACAAGGCATCCAGACCAGGGGGAGGCAGTCACAGTCAGCCCCCGGGGTTGGATGATATTATTGAAAAAATTCGGGGTACAAAAGCAAAAATCCCAGGCAGCGCCGCACTGATTGTCATAGCCTTCATTATCTTTGTCCTTTTATATACCTGTTTTTATACGATCGCCCCCAATGAAGTAGGCGTGGTGCAGCGGTTTGGGGCATTTGTCAGAATCGAGTCGCCCGGCCTGAACTTCAAGCTTCCAAACGGCATAGAAAAGGTCACAAAGGTCAAAGTTGATTTCACCTATAAGGAGGAATTCGGCCTGCGGACAATCGAACCGGATATACGGTCGCGTTATTCATCCGATTCATCAAATCTTAATGAGTCCCTCATGCTGACAGGAGATCTCAATGTGGCCTTGGTTCCATGGGTTGTCCAGTTCAGGATCAATGACCCTTACAAGTTTCTCTTTAAGGTGCGAAACGTACAAACCACTCTCAGGGACCTCTCCGAAGCGGCGATGCGCCTTGTGGTCGGAGACAGGAGTATTAACGAGGTTATCAGTAACAGAAAGGATATAGAAACAGAGTCAAAGGAACTCTTACAAAATGAGCTTGATTTTGCAGAGACAGGCATCAGGGTGGTAAACATTCAATTGAAGACCACAAACGTGCCGGAACCTGTCCAACCGTCTTTTAACGAGGTCAACCAGTCGGTTCAGGAAAAGGAGAGGATGATCTACCAGGCCAGAGAGGCCTACAATAAGGAAATTCCTGCGGCAATCGGAAATGCGGAAAAAACCATTAAAGCAGCGGAGGGCTATGCCCTTGACCGCGTCAACCGCGCAAAGGGAGATGCATTGAGATTCTCCCAACAATATGAGGAATACTCAAAGGCCCAGGATGTCACCCGTAAAAGGATGTATCTCGAATCTATCCAGGAAATCCTGCCCAAATTTGGAACCAAGTATATTGTGGATGCCGATCAGAAGAACCTCCTGCCCTTTCTTAACATGGGCGAGGCCAAAGGAGAAAAAAAATGAAATTAAAGGTACTGATCATTGTCCTGGCTGTCATTTTGTTTGTGCTTTTTCAAAGTGTCTATATTGTGGATGAGACGCAGCAGGTGGTCCTGACCCAGTTCGGAAAGGTCATAGGCGAAGCAAAGACAAAGCCCGGCATCTACTTCAAGATACCGGTTATCCAGAAGCCTAATTATTTTGCAAAAAACCTGCTTGAATGGGACGGCGACCCTGGTGAGATTCCCACACAGGACAAGACTTATATATGGGTAGATGCCTTTGCGAGATGGAAGATCGTTGACCCCCTGAGATTTTTTAAGACTGTATATAACGAAACCGGCGCGCAAAGCAGATTAGACGACATCCTGGATTCGGAAATCAGAAATAAGATTACGTCTTACCCTCTGATTGAAACCGTAAGGAAGAGCAATCGTCCTTTGGACTTCGGTATTGAAAAAAAGACAGAAGACGCATCGAGGGTGCTTGACATCATAAACACAGGAAGGAATAAAATCGTCCAGGGGATCATCGAGCAGGCTAGACCAAAGCTCGCTGATCTTGGCATTGAACTGGTTGACCTCAAGATAAAGAGATTAAATTATACTGAACAGGTGCAAAACTCCGTTTTCTCAAGGATGATAGCCGAAAGAAAACAGATCGCTGAGAAATTCCGCTCCGAGGGTCAGGGGGAGGCCCGCAAGATTGAGGGTGATCAGGAAAGAGAGTTAAAGAGGATCACATCCGAGGCATACAAAACCGCTCAGGAGATAATGGGCAAGGCAGATGCAGAGGCGACCAAAATCTATGCAGAGGCCTACACCAAGGACCCGGACTTTTATTCATTCATAAAATCCCTGGATGTTTACAAAACATCAATGGACAAGGAAAGTACAGTGGTGTTATCCACTGATTCGGAATTTTTGAAGTATTTAAAGGGGGCGGAGAGATAACATCTTTATATTCTACAATGCAGGCCTGAGATCTACAATCTTGAGCTGAATCCCCTCAAGACCCTGCCAGCGGCTTACCTCTGGAGTAAAAACCACATCAACTGCCTTGCCATTCAACGGGTGTTTTTCACCGAACCCAAAGCCAATGGCATCAAAAGGGCGTTCCTCATTTCCCTGTCTGACCCGCAGTTTGAGATGACGTTCACCAACCACTCTTGAATCCAAGACTTGTAATCTCCTGGCCAAAAAACATGGCTCAGGATTCGCCTCGCCAAAAGGTGCCAACGATCTTATCTGCCTGATCATATCAAAGGTTACATCACAAAGGCCGACTTCACAGTCTATATCAACTGCAGGGGTAAGGTCAGCATCGGTCAGTTTCTCATGTGCCAGTGACTCCAGCCCTTCTTCCAGTATTCCTAAATTTTCCTTCTTTAAGGTAAAGCCTGCTGCATGGGAATGACCCCCAAACTTCTCAAAGAGATGACGAAACTCGCTCAATGCCTGAAACATGTTGAAACCGTCAATGCTCCTGCCCGATCCCACGGCGAACCCGTTTTGGATGTTAAACACCAGGGATGGACGATAATATTTGTCCACCAATTTGGATGCGACAATACCCAGCACACCCTTATGCCATGCATATCCTCCAAAGAATATGATCCTGCGGGACCCAATGCCGCCGCCATCTGAAATCAAATATAGTATTTGATCGAAGATATCCCGTTCAAGGCCCTGGCGCTGGCTGTTTGCCGCATTAATCTTAAAGGCAAGATCCTTTGCCACAACCGGATCATCTGTAGTCAATATCTCCATCCCCATCAAAGCATCGCCTATTCTTCCGGGCGCATTCAACCTGGGGCCGATTCTGAAAGCAAGGTCTTCCGCAGTAATCTTTGCATCATGAACATCGGCCACATCCTTCATGGCCCTTAACCCCAACCACCGTGTTGATTCCATTACCTCCATTCCGGCGGCCACAAGCATCCTGTTTTGTCCAAGTAAGCGAACCCTGTCTGCAACTGTGCCTAGGGCGACAAGATCAAGATACTGCTTTAAATCCGGCTCAGGCCTGTTCTTGAACCATCCCCTGTCGCGCAGGCCTGCCCTTATTGCAACGGCCAGGAAAAAGGCCACACCAACTCCCGCCAGTTCCTTGAAGCCAAAACGGCAACCGGGTTGATTTGGATTTATTACAGGACAACAAGGCATAAAATCCTGAGGCACCTGGTGATGGTCGCTTATGACAATCTCTAGCCCCAGCCTTTGGGCAAGTTCTATCTCCTTTCTGTTCGAAGCGCCGCAATCAACAGTTATGATCAGGCCGCCACCCGCCTTTGCGATTTTTTGTACCGCCTCAATGTTTAATCCGTATCCCTCTCCCAGCCTATTTGGGATGTAAAATGCTGCGTGAATGCCAATAGCTGAAAAAAAATTATAGAGGAGTGCTGTAGCGGTTAAGCCATCAGCATCATAATCCCCAAATACCGTGATCTTCTCCCCGCGCTCGATCGCTCTGATGATAAGGATCATGGCATCGGCCATGTCTTTGAGCCCCATTGGATCAATCATATCAGCAAGACGAGGTTTGATAAATTTTGTAGCCGTATGTTTGTCGGCTATGCCCCTGTTGATCAGCAGTTGTGCAATAAGGGGAGAAAGGCCGGTTTCACCGGCAAGCCTTGTGGTGAGATTAGAGGGAGGCCTTATTTTCCAAAGCTTGTTAGAAGTCACTATTTTTCTTTCACAATAGAAAATTCCGCAACAGTTGTAATAACTTGTTAATTTTAAATGTTGAATTTTGAATTACGATCGTACTATTCCTTTCATTTACAACTAAAAATTAACAATTCAAAATCGGACTTTAAATTCAACCCTGGGATTGACCAACATTTGACGGGTTAAAATTGGATCTAAAGCCCGGATTGCATGCTGATTATAGCTTCCACCTTCATTACATCCTCAGGCACATCAACCTCAACAGAATCAGATGACGTCTCTACTACCCTTATCTTAAATCCGTTCTCAACCGCCCGCAATTGTTCCAGCTTCTCAGCAGCCTCAAGCAATCCTTCAGGCAAATTGGTATACTTAATTAGAAAATTCAACCTAAACCCATAAAAACCAAGGTGCTTATAATGATCAACAGTTGTATCATTATCACGGAGGTAAGGTATAGGATACCTGGAAAAATAAATGGCGAATCCCTTGCTGTCGGTCACCACCTTGACATGGTTGGGGTTGTTGATATCACTCTTATCAGATATTCTACATCTCAGGGTTGTCATAACGATGTCATTTTCATTTTCAAACGGCCTGACCAGTTGGGAAACCACATCAGGGTCAAAAATAGGTTGATCACCCTGTATATTTATTATTATGTCATTGTGATCAAGGCCTAAAGCGGAAGCGGCCTTGGCGATGCGATCGGTGCCTGAACGCAGGGCACTGTCGGTGATAATCACATTTCCCCCGAATGCTTTTACACAGGCCGATATCCTTTCATCATCAGTCGCCACAAAGATATCTGACAACTGCGCGCATAATGAGGCACGCTCATACACACGCTGTATCATAGGTTTTCCGGCAATCAACACCAAGGGCTTTCCGGGGAAACGACTGGACTGATATCTTGCGGGAATAAAGGCGTATTTCTTCAAAATGGCCTCAGAAAGTTCAAGGGCTCTGCCGGTTGTCAGGGCTCAGAATAACAGGCACAGGCTGTCTCAGATTCCCAAACCCTAACCCGGCTCACCTTTATATTCGATGTGTTCAACTGACCGGAAAGGGATCTGAACAAATGACAGGCGATATTTTCAGAGGAAGGGTTCAGAATCGAAAATGGTTCCAGCTCGTTTAAAAACTTGTGGTCCAGGCTGTCAAGAAGCTTTTCGGTATGTGCCTTGATAATCTTAAAATCAATTAAAAGCCCGTTTTCTTCGAGTTTGTTTCCTGAAACATACACCTCCACCTTCCAATTATGTCCGTGCAGGTTTTCGCATCCGCCCTCAAAGCCCCTCAACTGATGCGCTGCTGCAAAATGTGAAATGATCTCTAGTTCATACATAAATCAGTCTTCCTTTACCTGCCTGCCGCACTCAGTGCATCGTCCGTTCTCAATTATTCCAGTGCAGGCTCCATCAGGGCATAAGACACGGTTTTCAAAATCAAAGTCGTCATCATCAGGTTCTGTGGATAGGTCTGCTATTGATGCCCCACATTCCATACAGTACTTTGCGCCCTGAGGAATAGTCTCCCCACACTTATGACAGGTGCTCTCATGTATCTCTTTATCACAAAACGGGCACTTCATCCCTTTTTACTCCTCAACTAATAAAATATAGGCCGCATTAACTTACCATTACTTAACTCTTCTTAGCCGTAATTGTCTGAAAGGAACTAATCTGCTGTTTGACATTTTTGCTCTTGCACTTTGGGCATCTGAAATTTTTCTTTTCGTACTCGGCCAAAGTCAAAAGAAGGGTGTAGGAATTCCCGCACTTGTCACATTTGAATTCATATGTAGGCATAACAAGGCTCCTCCTGATTAGGTTTTATCTTGAGAGTATTATATAATATTTAGATAAAGCGTTTTCTGAATGCTGTCAATGCCCTTCATGGTTCTTTTGGGGTCTCTGCCAATCAAAATAACCGGATCTAATCCTTTTATGGTATCCAGATCTACACCTTTTTTGCCTGTTCAATCAACTCAACAAGTGAGGTCAACTTTGGCATTGGAGGCCTGTTAAAGGTCTTGTCCCATTCCTCAGAGCTGAGCTCCTCCTTCAGAAAATCCGCCACCTGAAAGTGGGTATACCAGCAATCAAGCACCTTAAAACACGGAAGCCCTCTGTTTTCAAACCTGCAGTAGGAAAACTCTATTTGATGACCAAGTCTAGGGCAGCGGATATTGTATCCCTCCGCTGGGGGTGATTTTTTCAATTCCATAATAGTGTTCGGGACATGGTTAGGGGTCGGGATTTCCTTGTCGCCGAGGAGATCCGTTAAAATAAGCGGGGCTTGCGACAAACACGCAGCAAAGGTCTTTGCGCAAACCCTTATTTTTGTTACACCCTGTATTGTCTGGGTTTTGGAAGAGGTTCTATATCCTTCAAGGCCCTCTTGATCTCCTCTTCGGCAAGCTCATGATCTGCCAGTCTTCCTGACAGATATGATTCATAGGCCGCCATGTCAACCAACCCATGGCCGCTCCAGTTAAAAAGTATTACCTTTTGTTTTCCTTCCTCTTTTGCCTTTATGGCCTCCCGGATGACAGCCGCTATGGCATGATCGGTCTCAGGCGCACTTATAAAACCCTCTGTCCTTGCAAAGGTGATGCCGGCCTGGAAGGTTTCAAGCTGCGGGATGGCAATAGGCCTGACCAGGTTGCTCATCACAAGCTGGCTGACTATGGGTGCCATGCCGTGGTATCTTAACCCGCCTGCGTGGATGGATTCCGGTACAAAATTGCGGCCAAGGGTGTGCATTGGTAAAAGAGGCGTCATCTGCACAGTATCGCCAAAATCGTAGGCAAAAGGCCCCCTGGTTAAGGTCGGGCATGATGTCGGCTCAACTGCTATTATATCAATATCCTTTCCATTGATCTTGTCCCGGACAAAGGGTAAACAGTGGCCTGCAAAATTGCTTCCGCCGCCAGCACAGCCGATTATCACATCCGGATAATCGCCCGCGATTGCCATCTGTTTCTGACATTCCAAGCCATTTACGGTCTGATGGAGCATTACATGATTGAGGACGCTACCGAGGGAATATTTGCTTCCTTCGTGAGTGACAGCATCTTCAATAGCCTCGCTTATGGCGATGCCCAGGCTGCCTGGGGAATTGGGGCTCTGTTCCAAAATAGTGCGGCCGGCCTTGGTTTCACTGCTGGGACTTGCAACACAATTGCCCCCCCATGTCTCCATCATTATCCGGCGATAAGGCTTTTGTTCATAGCTGACCTTTACCATATACACCTTACATTCAATCCCAAAAAGGGAGCAGCAGAAGGAGAGCGCGCTACCCCATTGACCTGCACCTGTCTCAGTACAAATGCGTTTGGTCCCGGATATTTTGTTATAATAGGCCTGGGCCATTGCAGTGTTGGGTTTATGGCTTCCTGCAGGGCTCACACCTTCATTTTTGTAATAGATCCTGGCAGGGGTACCAAGATATTTTTCGAGGTTATAAGCCCTGTATAATGGTGTTGGCCGCCAGATTAAATACTTTTCAAGGATCTCTTCAGGGATATCGATGAACCTTTCCTGGCTCACCTCCTGTTCAATCAACGGCATGGGGAATATGGGTGTCAGGTCATCCGGACCAACCGGCTGACCTGTCCCTGGATGAAGCGGCGGCTCCAGAGGGTCTGGGAGGTCCGGCTGGATATTGTACCATTGACGCGGCAACTCTGATTCAGAAAGCACAATTTTTTTGTTTTGCATAACGCCTCCATTCTTGTATCAGTTGGCTGAAATGAAAGTGTTCCCGGATTAAGTTCTTACCTCACCAAAGAGGGGCCTTGAGATTAGTATTTTTATGACTCCAAGTCAACTACCATCGGTTGAATATGATGGCTTAAGGAGATAAAAATTCAGGGCGGTTCACGTGGGCAAAAAAAGGCAATAAAAAAAATAGCCACCGCCCTACGATATCATAATATAGAACAGTGGCTTCTAAACCAGGCTTCTGTATTTTTAAAAATTCTATGCTGTGTCAAGCTGTTTTTAACAACTGCACGAGCTCCCGCATGATGTTGCGGGTTTTGGCATATTGGAAGAAATACTGAACCCTGCCCCTAGGACGGATTCAATATAATCCACCTTTATTGGTTTTATCCTCTCATAAAAATCCTTTTCCACCACAAATTTAAGGCCTCTGTCCTCAAATATTTCATCACCATCTCTCGACTCATCCAGAGCCAGACCAAGGGATGGACCCGATCACCCACCCTGAGACAGCATCACCCTTATAGGGGGAAAAATATCCCTGTCTTTTAAAAAATCTTTAATCATATCACTTGCTTTTTCAGTAACTTCAAACATATTCGCCTCCTAACGGAATCAGTTTCGAACTTGAAACAATATATCCACAAATAGGGATTTGTCAAATGAGGTTCTTCATAAGCTTTGGCCCGAGCCAAAGGGGAACCATCCTCAGCAACTATTTCTGCTGAAACGCCTATTTTTTTATTAAATTTCTATCCCGTACAAAATGAGTTTTACGATCTGACATCGTTGGTGACCGTCGACAATAAAGGCATACACTTTTCTAGTTTCCATTCCTCTAAGGCGTTGCGGCATCAAGGGGTGTTGCCCCTACACCCTGTGGGGTCTCAGAATCCTTTCGTTTCCTTGACGATCTTGGCCGTTCAACCTTTTCCTGAGTCTTAGGTCTATCCACGCCTGTCTCTATGGATCTGGTATTTCTTGAGCCCCCTGTTGATTTCTCATAAGTCCTTGACTTTGTACTGCCTTCCAGGTTTGTCCTCTCAGATTCATTGGCCCGTTGCTTGACTGTGGTCTTTTCGTGGCCTCTGCTATAACTGCCTGTATCTGAGTTAATTTCGGACGACTGAGTATCTTTCACATCATCATATTCTCTCCTGCCCGACCTCTTACTTGATTTTTCTGTCCTGTTGGATATCTTTTGGCCATCTAATGTCTGTTCAACTGGGCTGGTATTTTGAGGGCCTTCCATCTCCTTGCCTTTAGACCCTGAACCCTGCATCTCTCTTTTGGATCGTTTGGATCTCCAGGTCCTTTCCTTCTTATCTTCCTGGGGCGCAGTTACAGCAGGACCTTGTGTAGTCTGCTCCGGTGAAACTGTTTTATTCAAAGGCTCTTCTTGCGGCTTAATGGTCCTGGTTTTCTTCAGTCTTTTCTCACTCGGTTCAGCTGCCTGGTATTCATCTGCTGACTGGCCTTCAGGGCCTGTTTCATTTATTACTTCATGAGATTGTTCAGACTTTATTGACCCCTTTTTTCCTTTGGCTGATTGAGGAAACTGGGTTGATTCGCCCCCTTTGGGTTCAGAGTCCATGTCGAGCGTTTGGGTTGACCCTTTTTCCATTGTTTTTTTGGCCTCTTCTGATCTTGTCTTGGAGCCCTTGACCTTTTGCCACTTCCTTTCAACAGGTGTGCCTTCAACAGTCTTGACCTTCATCACCTTTGGCGCAGAATCAGGCCTTAATACCGAGGCATCTCGCGCTCTTGTAAGGTGACGTTTTTCCTTTAATTCATTTACATTAACATTCTGGATACTGGCAGGAGGACGTCTCTTGTGATGACCCTCCTTAACAATGGGAAAATTGGCATCTTTTTTCGGCCTGATATTAGGGCCCCCGATTGAGATCTTTTCCTTCAAAAATGGATTGTCCTTGCCATGTTTGTATCTGTGTCTTCCGTGGACAAAGTCGTCATTATCAACCATTGTCACTGCATTGCGGACATGGACATTATGGTATGAGATATTGTTTACATTTATATGGGTGACATTGACCTTGGTTATGTTCACGCTGTGATGACCGTAATGACCGCGGCCATAGTATACGTCTCTCGGGCCGAGGGGTATCCAGGCTACATATGTCGGGGTATGAATCCAGCCGACAAATCCCGGCCCCCAAATTACAGATCCCCTTACCGGCGGCACCCAGCACCAGCCTATGGTCCTTCTAAAGGCCCACCTGCCATAATGGTATGGGGCCCAGCCCCAGGGTTCATGTGATATCCACACATAGTCGCCGTGAATCCACATCCACCGGCCAAGCCTGTATGGCGCCCATCCGGCCGAGACAACCACTGTGGGGGTCCATACATATCCATATTCACTGTCATTCACCCATCTCCCATTTTCTTCAAAGTCATCTGAATACGGATACAGGTCCTCAGGCAGATATCTGGGAGGTGACCTCCATCCGGCACTCCTCCTGTCCCTTTCCCTGTTCCAGTCTTCCCAATCATCAGGCTCGCCCAAGGAGGATGTCTCGGCATAATTGTCACTGTCCAGGATTAATGCATAGCCACGTTCAATGGTTGTCTTGCCGTCATCACTTTCAACGTCTACTGAACCCTTTAAAACAGAAATCTTATTTGGGCCATCCTTGGAAACATCTACCAAAAAGATTGAACGCTCATAGGCGCGCACTGAGGCAAGCGGAGTATCCATCTGGAGAATGGTTCCCTTCTGTCCTTTGAGGTTCACATAGGCGCGTCCTTCATTCAGAAAAGTCTGGATAGAATCGTCTTCAACTGTGAGCACCTCAAGGGCCGATTCTTCATTAAGCCTTACACACGTCCTGTCTCTAAGCTGAAGTTCAGTCCTCGCCTCTTCCGGGACCCATATACGGTCGCCTTCCTGCAATGGCATGTTGATTGAGGCAGGCACCCAGTCCCCAGTGTCTTCAGTATTTACCTGGACATCACCTTCAATGAGGCTAATGCGCAAGTCCCCAAGATCAGCAGGGTGTGACATGCCAGGAAAAACGAATAGAATGGTTAACACTGGGAAATACTTTAAAATTTTCATAAGTAAACCAACCTTTTTTATTTTATGTTTTACAAGTAATTTTCTAATTCTTTGTTGGATAAGTGATTTTAAATATATTCTAAGAATAGTGTAACAGGCCAATAAGTCAAGAATACTCTTTCGGCTGTTAAATCTTATTTAATCGATTTTTAATTGCTTTCGTCAGGATAATACTTTGAAGATTGTAATTTTTTTGATAAGCTGACAAAAAACCTTCGAATTCAAAAAAAAAGATAATGGAGGACCAATTCGTGAAAATCTGTGTTATTGCTTTTCTAGTGTGTTTGATTTCCTCTGATGTCTGCCTGTGTGAGGAAAATCATGACTCCATTGCAGGGGATAATAACAGCGCGCAAGGCACCATCACGTTCTCAGATGGCAGCAAATATGTTGGTCAGCTTGAGGAAGGCGTGCCACAGGGAAATGGAAACGTCTTGTTTTCTGACGGCGGCAAGTACTCAGGGGAATTTAAAAATAGTCAGTTATGCGGTCAGGGTAAAATGATCTTCCCTGATGGCGCAGAATATATTGGACAGTTCAAGGATGGCTATCTTGATGGGCAGGGAGCCATCACATTCCCGGACGGCGGGAGGTACGAAGGTGGGTTTGAGCGCGATAAATATCAGGGAAAAGGGCTCTGGTTTTCACAATCCGGACTTAGCTATGAAGGCCAATTTAAGGGAGGCAAATTTGACGGGGAGGGCGTATTATCATTGCCGGACGGCAGCAGATATATCGGCCAGTTTAAGGAAGACAAGCCATACGGCAAGGGTTCATGGATATTGTACAAAGGCGATAATAACAATCTCAAGGCGAATGAATCAGCAGAGGAAGGGACGAACGTTAATGCCAGCGCCGATTCCGCCTTTCCATTGCCAGAGACTAATTCCGGCCTGGCCTTTTGCGTTCAAGTGGCTGCCTTTCTTTCCAGTCAAAACGCCGAGAATCTGGCAGCCTTGTTGAGAGAAAAGGGGTATGAAGCTCAAATGGTTTCCCTTCCGGATAACACCAATAGGGACTGGTTTACAGTGCGGATAGGAAAATACTCCGCACTTAAAGAGGCGCAGGAGATGGCTACAGCTTTTAGTGAAAAAGAGAAGATGATCTCTACGGTTCGTCCGGTTGATTCACTCTGATCTCCACTTTACTGAATGTAAAATTTGAAAGATCAATAATCAGCAATTTATTTAAGAGCTTAGGGTCGCCGAATATATTGTTCAACACCTCGGTTGCAGCAAGCGATGAAACAGTAGAGGCACTGTTAGCACTTATAGGGATCGTCCTTTTGCTATCTTCATAATTGGCCAATATCTCCTTAAGACCCGCACTGTCCCCTTTAATCAGGGTGATCACCTGGCCAAAAAACTGTTCGACACCTGCATGTACGTAAAACATTCCTTCATTCAACTGAGTCCAAAGGCAGAACCGGCTCTCAAAATTATCTAGGCAATCAGCAACCCCGTTAATGTCCTCAGGCAGCGAAAAATCTTCTTCCATAATATCACCGGTAACGGGGACAACATCTGTATACTTGTGAATTGAAGACAGCCAGTCTACTGCTACATCAAGTTTTTTCTTCCCAATATCATGCTGGGTGTAAAATAATTGTCTATTAAGATCAGTTTCGTCAACTTCACCCCTGTCACATAGATAAAGTCTGCCGACCCCGGATCTGACCAGGATTTCAGATAGAAGGCATCCAAGGCCACCCACCCCTGCAACAAAGATGGATGCATTGGTCAGCAAACTCTGTCTTTCCTCGCCCCAGAAGGCTATTTGACGATCAAATATCATTACACAGACTCAGCCGTCTTTTCTCCCTTATAAACTCGATAACCCCAGGCAAAATGGAAATAATAATAATGGCCATGATAACAAGGGAGAAGTTGCTCTTTACAACCGGTATATTTCCGAAAAAAAAGCCGCAACAAATGAATGCCAGCACCCAGCCTATGCCACCGATCACATTATATGTAATAAATTTTAAATAGGTCATACGGCCTATGCCGGCTACAAAAGGTGCGAACGTCCTGATGATCGGGACAAAGCGGGCAATAATAATGGTTTTTCCTCCGTATCTTTCATAGAACTGGTGAGTACGCTCCAGGTGCTGTTTATTGAAAAATCGTGATGTCTCCTGATGAAAGACCCTTGGGCCAATGATATTTCCAATCCAGTAATTCGCTGTATCCCCGGCAATTGCAGCAATGGAAAGCAGGATTATGCTGATGTTGACATCCAGTGAACCAATGGCGGCAAATGTACCGATTGCAAAAAGGAGTGAATCACCTGGGAGAAAAGGCGTTATGACCAATCCTGTTTCACAGAAGATAATTATAAACAGAATTACATAAGTCCACATCCCCATAGCTGCGATAAGCACATCAAGATACTTGTCAAGATGCAGTAGGATGTCAATGATAAGTTTCAGACTAATTTCCATAGTATCTCCAACACATATTCTTCATCCTATCCTTACCCCCGCATGATCGAATTTTCTTGCTACGATGTTTTCAAATTCCTTTCCAAAAAACCGCCGATTGTTTTGCAAATATGGCTTGATACTATCCCAGTAATCCAGCAATTCTCTTTTGTCATGGATCATCTCAAGTATACCGTCTATTTCGGAGAACTTCTCCCTCTTAAGGTGATCCTTCCTCAGTTCGTAAAGGTCATTCAGCCTATGCCTCTGATCATCGGAAAATCCGATTTCACTTGATCTTTCAAGCAAGTCATTTACCAGATTGTGCAGTTCCTTAAAATCAACAATGTAATTCATCTGATTCTTGGTCTGATTCAGGATCATGTCTGTTATTTCTGTTAATCGCTTTTGGTATGCTTGGTTCAACTGCTCTTCGTAATCATCAGTGTTGAAAGGGTGCTTTGTAATTGATCGGAGGCTGGAAAGATAATAACTTTTGAGCTGTTCCGGATCATTTGTAGCTGCCATTGAAGAGATCTTCTGCACCATGTTGACGCTGTCAACGAAATCTATGGAACAGACGTCCGGATATCCTTCCTTTCTCAGAATAACCCCTGATTTTGCGCTAAAAAAGCGACGCAGGTTCTTTTCATTTTGCAGGATCTCATCGGTGGAAAACTCATTAAGAAAGCTGTTAACCGCCTCGTACCTCTTTTCGATCTTTTCGCACAGATCCAAAAAATTAAGACACACCGGACGCTCAGATGATTCAAAGTCTTTGGTTCCCAAAAGACCTACCAGTAATAGCTTGATCTGGTTTTCATAATTCAGATAACCGCTGACCTTTTCATATCCGAAGATACGGACCTCATCGCCTGCAAGTTTGGTAAATATAAAGTTCCGCGTTTTTTCTCTAAGATCCTGAAGCGTGTTAAGAATCCGGTATGCTTCGAATAGTTCTCTCTCAAAGGAGGCGAAACCAATGCTTGAGAGTCTTCGCTTCTGGTAAATATATTTTGTGGGGACCTTTATTATAAAATTTACAATATCCCTATATTTAATTTGTCTGATCCCACGCAATCTAAATATGCGTTCCAGTGCGAAAACCGCCTTTCCAGCCGTAATTAGATCAGCTTCCTCAGGTTCTCTCCAAGGCTTTGCCTCCAAATAAGTTGGAGGAGTAATATCTGCCGGAATGCCTTTGGACTGATAATATTCAAGGGCATAATAAAGGCTTCCCCTAGGAAGAAAAATTCTGTTGAGCCTTTGCTCAAAGTCTGCTTCCCCTTTAATAATCTTGACGCATTGGGCTCTTGTCTTGAACATTTGTCCTGCAAGGTCTTCGAGAATCAGGTCGTCCCTGATAGCCGACAACATTACAAAGGAAAAGATAAAAAAGGCGTCAAACAGATCCTTGTCTTTGGGGCTTAAGACATCCTTAAGGGCATAAGGTGAAAATTCTCCCCTTAATATATGGTGCATCAGACCGTGGTGCCTTATAAGAAAAATCAGATAGGTCTTGCCCCTTTCATCAAGGTTGTAACGTTGGGCGATATCCTCCTTTTCTACAAAGACAGCGCTTGCCTGCGCCCATTCAGCAGGGCTGATATCATCTTTGTACTGTTCTCTCAAATCAGGCAGTCTCCCAAGGTCCTGGAAGATTAATGCCCTTGTAACCGCGTCAAAGAGAGGACGATTTCGTAATAGTCCATGGGCGATATTTTCGAGCTCTTTTAACTGTGCGTCACTTACCCCAACAGTGCCCGTAGCCAATGGTCCGAATTCCCTCTGGGCCAGTTTGTGTAGGAAATGTATGTCCTGAAAAAGCTCTTTGTCATTGGTAATAAGGGACTGGAGTTTTCTTGTTGCGGAAATGATATAATGTGAGCTAGGGGCAGTCATGTAAAGTTGTAATGGCATCTGTCGGCTATTTAGGGACATGAATTCGGGCAGGATAAAGGCTAAGACAGTAGGTGTATATCTGAAAAGCAGATCAAGGTTTGTGTATATATCGGCGGGCCTGAAAAACACTACCAGAAAATTTGACCGCAGTTGCTCCCGAAGATCTTTGGTATCCTGAAACCAACGCTTCTGTGTGGATGGCAGCTTGAGTGCATCTCTTGATTCTTCAAGGAATATGATATGGCTTTGATAAAAGATTTCGAGGTCGGCAAAGAGCGCCTCCATACTTTTTAGATCTGTAGTTGAAATTTTTGAGATAGATAGTCCTTCAATTTTTTCAATAAAGGATTTCAAATTCTCTATAGCCTTTTCCACATCAATATAGGCAATTTCCAGGGCATTGGTTGCAGCGTTCCGCTTTATCATAAATCCGGTGCCCAGTATGAACGATGACCCGTGCCTGTAAAGTTGCTCGCTGAATTGCCTTAAGACATCCACCCTGAAATAACGGATGGTTATACTCCTTGTGTCTTCTTCTATTTTCCTTACCCTTTCCTTGATATCCTCAGGCCGTACATCGGCAAGGAGTGGGTTGAAGTTGATGATCTCACCGCGTGACAGGTTCGCCGTTATGGACAGGAGCATAAAAACCAGTCGGCTGTCCATCCTTTCAAACAGGTTTCCCGTCCCATGAAATTCTTTATCGAGAATCTTTCGGTAAAAGGCGGGCAGTTCCAGCGGGTCTGAACTGACGTAGCCTTCTTCAAAGTCATCTATAGCCTCAACCAGTCTGATGACGTTTTCTATTCTTTCGACCCTCCTGTCATCGTAATCGGCAAGGGTTTCTTTTTCCATCCTTCCCTTTTGCCCTAATTCCAGCCAGTTGTTGGTGAATTCATAGTAATTCATCATTTTGAGGATCTTTCTGACTACCTTATTGTGTATGCCTCCCTGCGAGATGATCTTTTCATCCAGCACCTCGTGCCACTCTAGTCCTTGATTGGTTACGACCCGTACTGCCGACTCATAAAAATCAAAAAGCTCAATGAGTTGTTCACTTGTGAGTCCTGAGCCCATATCTGCCTCTGTTTCGGCCATGGTCATCAGCCGGCAGAAACGCAGAAAATTGATTGCCTGCTGGGTATCAAATGTTTGGGCCAGATCCAGAACAGGTTTAAAGGCCTTTTCGCTTGTTTTACCTGCTATGATCCTTCCAAAGGATGTGTGACCATAGACAATATAGATGATTTCCTTCAGCTCATTATAATTAAACCCGAAAAAAGCCATTGCCTCCAGGTTTTCTAAGACCAATGTCTCCTCGCCCTCGGTTAAAACTGGATTGATATAGCCCATGGCCTTTTCAATGCGCCTGATTTTAGCGACTAATTTAAGAACATCATTAAGAGAGCTGAACCTCTGGTTCGGGTTTATAAGGGGTTGCCTCAGGCGATCTATAAAGATGGCGGGAAGCTCACTATAAGAGCCCTTTTTCAACCTTTCCAATACTCGCAGTGTCTTCAAAAGATAGGAAAATGAGTTTCTGTGCTCGGCCAACAATTCTTTAGGACAACCAAGGAGATGGGATCCCCCCGCATCACGCATCAGATCCGCCAACGTGATCTTGAGCGGCTTTTTTTGGCCAAGGTAGATCATCATATATTTTGGCGAATAATCTGTGGTGGAAAATCTCTTATCCCAATCATCGGTTACAGATAAGGGAACCAGAGGTTTTAAAAAAACCTTGTCAAAATGGATGGCTAAGAGTTCGGACCATATCTTTTCCTGGTCGCCAAAAAAAATTGAATCAGATAAAGGAAAGTCAAGATAGGCCAAGGCGGCAATATCATCGAGTGAAATTTCCTTGATATTCTTTCCTTTTAAAAGGCTGCTGATCACCTCTTGTTCTACATAAAGGCCGCTTAGGTACTTCTCCAAATCGAAGATATTCACCTGGATGGGTTCGCCCTTCGGCCTGTATCTCTTTTTTGTCTTAAAGATGTGGGTAAAAAGCGCAAAGAGCTTTTCTTCCTCAATGCTCTTAAAAACCAGTTCCGTTATCCTATTGGTTTTTGGAGTATGGGCATTGGAAATAATAAAGATCTCTCCATTAGGTTTTAAGACATTGTAGATCTTCCAGAGAAAATAGACAGCGAATTGTTCGACCTGCTTTTTTGTCGGCATCCGGCGGGTGAAAGGATTAAATTTATCCATCAGGATAATATCATAAATGTCCTGTGTGAGGATCACCAGATCCAGTGTCTGGGTCATGTCCCTTAATTTTTCAATGGAGTCAATGACAACAAAGTTGTGCTCTTTAAAACGAAAGGAAAGCTGTCTTGATATCAGCTCGTCCATATGGGATACCAGGCCAATATCATGGTATTCTTTTAGATATTTCTTGCGATGAAAGCCGACCACTTTGGTTATTTCATCCACCTTGGATTTAATGTGGGTCAAGGTGTCTGAGGCCAGATGCACAGGGATCAGATAAAAGGGTTTTCCGAGACTTGTATATCTTATCAACAGACCTATCCTGCCGTAGAGTTCATTCAGCGCCTTATAATTGTGACCGATATTTTCCGGTTCTTCGAAGGTGATGGACTGAAGCAGTTTTATGTCTTTGGGCTCAAGCCTGTCATAGGCCTCAAAAAGGCCGAAACCGTAAGCGTTGCCGCCGAACTTACTGGGAAGATGCGAGGGGTGCTTAAGGGCAGCAAAGGTTCCAAGCGGTATGTCAGCCTCATCAATGCCGAGTTTTACGAACTCTTCGGCCTTTATAAAACGGAATGAATCCCTCTGCCAAAAGGACTCTGGGGAGAAAAAAGTGGATAGGTCCATAATATAATATTAAACCTGAGCCCTAAATCTGAGCAATCTAGTTTTTGAAAAAACATGTAACCAGAATTCGAAAACTAATAGTTTCTTGTCTGTTCTCAGGCGCCATGCGCCTGTTTAGTCACCATGAATCTAGTTTATGGGTTCAATTTCTGTCAAGGAGTATGTAAGAAGAGATTTCAGGCAAGCGAAAAATGATTGCATATTATTTTAAGGTTTTGTTCTTATAAATTTTGAAATTATACTCTGTATATATTTTTTATACGGTTATTAATGCCCTGCTAGAACTCACGTCAAGAAATCACATGACGCCCTCATATATTTTCTATTTTGCTTTTTGTTCTATTTAAAATCAATTAGTTAGAAACAGATCATCTCTGCTTTGCCCAAAACGGCCTTTTCATCGCAAACGAACCAACTGATCTTAGCCACGTATATTTATTTTATACACTTTTCTTAACCTCCAAAAGATATATTGGATAAAAAACTATTAATTTCAATACAATAAATATTTTTTTAAGCCTGGCACATGGTTTGCATCATAATAAAATGAACCCATCTTTATCATCTAAGACCTTTCAAACGGAGAAGATTTATGAAAGCAGCATATAAGATTCTTGTTGTAGATGATGAAATCGGCATTTGCCGAAATGTGGAAAAGATTCTTTCCAAAAATAATTATCAAGTGACGCATGCACAAAGCGCCAAAGTGGCATTGGAAAAAATGGCTAAGGAGTCTTATTCCCTTCTTATTTCTGATATTATTATGCCTGAGGTGGATGGCATTGAGTTACTGAAACGTACTAAGGAGCAATGGCCTTCCACCAAGGTGGTAATGATGACCGCTTATGCCTCCACAGACACAGCAATGAAGGCGATCAGGCTGGGTGCAGAAGATTATGTTCCAAAACCATTTACGCCTGACGGACTGCGCGATAAGGTTGAAAAGGTCCTATCTCCCAAGACCATTCTATTTCCCATGAAGAGAGAAAGAACAGATCTCCTTGACGGCAAGGTGGATATAGACCTCCCCTTTGACAGGAAAGAACTACTGAAATACGTGGGCAAGGAATACCTCAAGACGCTGGGCCCATCAGATATGCCCAGCATCGGTAGGACCCTCCCCAAGAAGAAGGAAATCTATTGCCCATTCGGACAGAGGATTTGTGATGTCTTTGCAAAACTCGGCCATACATGCAAGGCGGGGACTGAAAAGGAGGAATGCCCTCAAAAAAAGGCCATGGAAAGAAAAGCCCAGAGGGATTATGCAGGCTTTGATTCCACAAAACTGATCGGGATTGACATGCCTTTCAATTATGCAGAGGTAATTTCAGTTGCTGGCCCTGAATTTGTGAAAAACCTTAACAGAGACGGCTTCTCATTTATACCCTATCATGAACTCAAGAAAAATGTTGCTCAGATGATGGCGAACAATAGGGGCGAATTACTCACCACACCGGAGTTCAGCAGGCACATACTCGTGATCGATGACGAAGTGGCAGTCAATAATAATATCCGCAAGATCCTCTCCAAGAAAGGCTATCATGTTGATCAGGCGATCACAAAGGCTGAGGCCATTAGAAAGATTGACGAGAGTTCTTACAAACTTATCCTTCTTGACCTTCGTATCCCAGGAGTAAGAGATCTTGAACTTCTTAAAATTATTCGAGATAAAAGGCCTGAGACAAAAGTTATTATCGTCACGGGCTATGCAAATATCGAAACCGCGGTTGAGACCGCTAAGCTTGGCGCCATTGATTTTCTGTCAAAACCATTTACACCAAGAGATATTCGTATGGCTGCGGAAAACGCCTTAAAAATGGCGGCCTAACGGCACCTTCTCTCTCCCCCACCCGCTAAACGCATGGTTTAGGGGGTGGGTTTTCATTTTCCTGTCATCCTCATACATCCTAGCAAACCCGCAGAAATTCGGGGCCTCCAAAAACACTATTGACACACCAAAGCTGTTTACCTATACTCGCGCATTTGAATCGAGTTAGGATTTTATTTCCTGACTACTAATTTAGGAGATTACCCATGTCTGGTAAGATTAATGGTTCGGTCTTGGTGGTGGGTGGTGGCATAGCTGGCATGCAGTCTGCACTTGATTTGGCGAATTCCGGCTATTATGTCTACCTGCTTGAAGAGGGTCCTTCAATTGGTGGAGTGATGTCCCAACTGGACAAGACCTTTCCCACCAACGATTGTGCAATGTGAATTATCTCTCCGAAACTGGTCGAGGTCGGCCGGCACTTAAACATTGAGATAATAACATATGCAGATCTGGAATCTGTCGAAGGGACAAAGGGAGATTTTAAGGTAAAAATCAAAAAACGCGCCCGCAGCATTAACATGGAACTCTGTACAGGTTGCGGGAGCTGCGTTGAGAACTGTCCTGTTAGAAATGAGGCTCAAATCTCATAACAAGAGATAGCAATGAAAAATGATATTGAAATTGACTGGCAAAAAATAGATAATATAATTTCAAAATATAATGCTAATCATGAAGCGCTGCTGATGATAATGCATGATATAGGTGAGATTTACAATTATGTACCGCAACAGGTAATTCCCGTGCTGGTTGACAGATTGGGCGTAAAGGAGAGCCTGATTTACAGCGTTGCAACATTTTACAAAACTGTAAGTCTTACCCCCAGAGGGAAGTATATCATCAGCGTCTGCACGGGCACTGCTTGCCATGTCAGGGGTGCGGAAAAAATTATGGGCGCATTGGAGGAAAAGCTCAATATTATTGAAGGTCAGACTACGGAGGACAGGTTGTTCACGCTCGATTCCGTCCGCTGTATCGGCTGTTGCGCCGCGGGGCCTGTTGTTAATGTCAACAAGGAAACACATGGCGGTCTTGATCGTTCAAGCGTACTTGAAATTATAAACGAGTATAAACACCGTGCTTCATAACGGCGTGGAGGATAGGAGATTTTACACGGAAAATGTCCAGATTAGAAAACAGAGAGGCCCTCAAAAAATTCAGAGAGGCGATTAAAGCCGGGCGTCAGCAGAGCAAGAAAAAATTGATTTCACTTTGCGCCGGCTCCGGATGCGGTGCCTATGGAACGGCAAAGGTGCATCAGGCCCTGACCGCGGAGTTGTCTAGGCAGAACCTGCAGGATCAGGTTGAAATAAAACTTTCTTGTTGTCATGGCTTCTGTCAAAAGGGGCCTATCATGGTTATTCATCCTGAACGGATATTTTATCCTCAGGTAAAAGAAGAGCATATTCCGGAAGTAGTAGAAAAAACCATTAAAAATGGTAAGCTTGCTGACTCCCTTATATTCAAGGATCCCACTACCAAAGAAAAGATAGTTCACGAACAGGATATACCATTTTACAAACTCCAGCAAAGGGTGATCTTCGGCAACAACAGTCTGATTGATCCTACAAACATGGAGGATTATCTGGCTGTCGGAGGTTATACCGCCATGGAAAAGGCCCTTTTTGACATGGGGTCGGAGCAGATCATTGATCAAATCAAGGCATCAGGCCTCCGCGGCCGTGGAGGCGGCGGATTCCCCACAGGAATCAAGTGGGAGACATGCCGCCGTCATGAGGGTAGAAGGTATGTCATTTGCAACGCAGACGAAGGGGACCCCGGCGCATACATGGATCGTATCCTTCTGGAAGGGAACCCCCATTGTGTTATTGAGGGGATGATAATAGGGGCCATAGCCATTCAGTCCCACGATGGCTATGTTTACGTGCGGCATGAGTATCCACTTGCAGTTACTAACCTTGAAATCGCATTAAAAAGCGCAAGGGAAAAGGGACTTCTGGGCAATAATATCCTTGGCTCAGGTTTTGATTTTGATATCCAGATCAGCCGCGGCGGCGGGGCATTTGTATGCGGTGAATCCACTGCACTGATGGCCTCCCTTGAGGGAAAACCGGGAAGACCGAGGGCAAAATATGTACACACCGTTGCTAAAGGATTCCGTGATGACCCCTCAAATCTCAACAACGTTGAGACATGGGCCAATGTCCCTTTAGTTATCAATAAAGGCGCTGATTGGTATTCTCAAATAGGCACAAAGACAAGCAAAGGCACAAAGATATTTTCTCTTGTCGGAAAGGTTAATAACACCGGTTTGGTTGAAGTCCCCATGGGCACAAGCCTGCGTAAAATCATCTTTGATATCGGGGGCGGCATTCCCAAGAACAAAAAATTCAAGGCGGTCCAGACCGGAGGCCCTTCAGGGGGTTGTATCCCCGAACAGTTCCTAGATGTGGGTGTTGACTATGATGAACTGCTGAAACTGGGCTCGATCATGGGCTCCGGCGGCATGATCGTTATGGATCAGGATACCTGCATGGTGGATGTGGCCAGGTACTTTATAGAATTTTTGAAGGAAGAATCATGCGGGCAATGTAATCCCTGCCGTGAAGGCATAAAACAGATGCTGGAAATCTTGACTGACATCTGTCAAGGCCACGGAAAGGAGGGGGATATTGAGTTGCTCGAGGAACTGGGCGGCATGATCCAGAAATTTGCCCTGTGTGGTCTCGGCACGTCTGCGCCAAACCCGGTTCTAACCACAATCCTGTATTTCCGTGAAGAATACGAGGCCCATATCAGGGACAAAAAATGCCCGGCAGGGGTCTGTAAAAACCTTTTCCATTATGATATTGCCGAAGATCTGTGCACTGGTTGCGGGTTGTGCGCCAAGAAATGCCCCAAGAATGCCATTACCGGTGAAAAAAAGAAGCCCCACAAGTTAAACCAGGACGAATGTATAAAATGCGGAATCTGTTACGAGGGGTGTAAATTCGGGGCTATAGTGATAAAATAATCGTAACTGCTCAGGAGCCAGGAGTCAGAATTCAGAATGGGCACTACCCTCCTAAGTAGGAAAAATGAGCTATGTAATGATCTACAAGCTGATAAGGTTTACAATAAATGGTTACTTTTAAACTTAATGGCGTAGAAGTTGAGGGGGAAGAAGGACAATATATCCTTCAGGTCGCCCAGAAATATGGTGTTGAAATCCCGACCCTGTGCCATCACAAGGCCCTTGAGCCTGCCGGGATGTGCAGACTGTGTACTGTTGAAGTCTTTGATGGCCGCAGGACCCGCTTTGTCACTTCATGTAACTATCCTATATGGAAAGGTATGGAGGTATTTACGGACACAGAGGCGGTCCGCAGCGGGCGCATGCTTATATTAGAAATGCTTTTGGCAAGGTGCCCTGATGTAGCGATAATTAAAGACCTGGCAAAGGCCTATGGCATAGATGAGCCGCGTTTTAAAAAGGAAAATGATGATTGTATCCTCTGCGGCCTGTGTGTACGTATGTGCGAAAAAATGGGCAGAAGCGCCATCAGTCTGACCGGTCGCGGCGTTGACATGGTTGTGGACACCCCTTTTCATCTACAGACCGATGTATGTATGGCATGCGGCGCATGCGCCTCTGTCTGTCCCACAGGGCACATAAAGCTTGAGGATATCACAGGCCGTAAAATCAAGCAGATTCCATCTGAATATGATATGGGACTCAAAGGCAGAAAGCCCATTTATGTGCCTTATGCACAGGCCATCCCCAACACCCCGGTCATTGACAGGACCAAATGTGTGCACTTTAAGACCGGTGGGTGCAAGGTGTGCACAAATTTTTGCGGAGTAAACGCCATTGATCACTCCCAGAAAGATGAAGTGATCGAGTTGACAGTAGGCTCCATAATACTCGCCCCAGGTTTTAGGCCTTTTGATCCCACGGAATTCGCCAGCTATCACTACTCAAGCCACCCGAATGTGGTCACCTCGATGGAATTTGAAAGGATACTCTCCGCTTCCGGGCCCACTATGGGGCATTTAGTCAGGCCATCGGACAAGAAAGAGCCCAAAAAGATTGCATGGCTTCAGTGTGTAGGTTCAAGGGATCTGAATAAGTGCGATCACGGCTATTGTTCTTCGGTCTGCTGTATGTATGCGATAAAGGAGGCGGTGATCGCCAAAGAGCATGCAGACAAGAGCCTGGATTGTGCCATCTTCTACATGGACATCAGGACCCACGGCAAAGACTTTGAACGATACTATGACGATGCGCGGGGAAAGCACGGAGTCCGTTTTATAAATACCCGTGTCCCGACCGTTGAGACGATCAAGGGCTCAGATGACATCTTGATAAGATACACCCTGCAAAACGGCCAGCCCAACGAAGAGACTTTTGATATGGTCGTCCTTTCAATCGGGCTTGAGACCTCGCCGAAGGTGGTGGAGATGGCGAGAAATATGGGCATTGAACTCACTGAAGGTCAGTTTGCAAATACATCGTCATTTCGTCCTGTTGCAACCGCGCAGGACGGCATTTATGTCTGCGGGGCCTTTGCAGGGCCAAAGGATATCCCCCAGTCAGTAATAGAGGCAAGTTCTGCTGCGGCAGAGGCCGGCGCACTTTTGACCAGCGCGAGAAATACCCTTACCAAGGAGAAGGATATCCCTGAGGAACGCAATATTATAGGTGAAAGGCCGCGCGTTGGCGTATTTGTCTGTCAGTGCGGCATCAATATCGGCGGCCTTGTAGATGTCCCATCAGTCAGGGATTACGCAGCAACCCTGCCCTATGTGGAATATGCCAGTGATAATCTCTACACATGTTCTCAGGACTCCCAGGAGAACATGGCAAAGATTATCAAAGAGAAAAACCTAAACAGGGTGGTAGTCGCAGCCTGCACGCCAAAGACTCATGAGCCCCTGTTTCAGGAGACCCTTGTTGATGCGGGCCTGAATAAATATGTATTCGAGATGACCAACATCAGGAACCAGTGCTCCTGGGTCCATAAGGACAACCCTCCAATGGCCACTGCAAAGGCCAAGGACCTTGTCCGCATGGCAGTAGCAAAGGCCGCCCTGATGGAACCACTCAGAGAAAGCGAGCTGGAGGTGGATCAGAGGGCTCTTGTTGTGGGCGCTGGCATCTCGGGCCTGGTTGCAGCCAAGACACTTTCATCACAGGGCTACCATGTCTCTCTGGTCGAGCAGTCGGCCTCTCTGGGCGGAAATGCCCTCTCGCTTTATAAGACCTGGAAGGGCGAACATGTCCAAGGGCATCTGGCAGAACTGATAAACTCGGTGGAATCAGATGGCAACATTGACATATACAAAAACACAAGACTTGGCAACGTAGAAGGCTTTGTCGGAAACTTCAAGACGACCTTGATCGCTGATGGGGCGGATAAGACAATCGAGCATGGGATCGCCGTTATTGCAACAGGAGGCAAAGAACACACTCCCGATGAGTATCTTTACGGAAAAGATCCGAGGGTTGTTACACACTTGGAACTGGATAAGATGTTCCTTGCAGAAGACCAGAAACTCAAGGAGATAAAAAACGCGGTCTTTATCCAGTGCGTGGGCTCTAGGGAGCCTGAAAGGCCTTATTGTTCCAGGGTCTGTTGCACCCATTCCATTGAAAGCGCCATCCAGCTAAAAGAACTCAATCCGGATATCACTGTGTACATACTTTTCAGAGATATCAGGAGCTATGGGGAACGTGAATACCTTTACAGGGAAGCCAGGGCCAAGGGTGTTATATTTATCCGCTATGAGCTGGATCAAAAGCCTGAGGTGACAGGAGGCAAAGACGGCCTTGAGATAAAGGTAATCAACCAGGTGATCGGCAGACCTGTAATCCTAAAGGCGGATCTCGTGGCCCTTGCCTCTGCCATAGTATCTCCAAGGGATGAGAAGTTGGCCCAGTTCTTCAAGATCCCGATGAATGAAGACGGCTTTTTCATTGAGGCCCATGCAAAACTGGGGCCCTCTGAATTTGCAACAGACGGCGTATTTCTATGCGGCATGGCCCATTATCCCAAGCCCATTGATGAATCTGTTGCGCAGGCACAGGCAGCGGTTTCCAGGGCTGTTACACTGCTTGCCAGGCAGAAGGTCAAGGTAAGCGGGACAGTGGCCCAGGTAAATCCAGTGATGTGCAGCAGTTGCGGCGTCTGCGTTGATATATGCCCGTATTCCGCCCCATCGTTCATCAAGCAGGGGCCGTTTACAGGCAGGGCTGAGGTTAATCCTGTTTTGTGTAAAGGTTGCGGGCTGTGCGTGGCCTCATGCAGGTCGGGTGCATTAAATCTTAAGGGGTTTGGCACCGATCAGATTATGGCGATGATAAATGAAATTTAGTTGTTATCAAGACATAACATTTGTCTGAATAATATATTGTCTCCTTTAGGCTTCTAAGATGAAAATATTACTTGACAACAAAGGTCCTTTTTTCATATGTAGGCGCTTGCGCTTGTGTTTTTTTTCACATCTGTTTTAATTTTGAAACATCATGGATCATTGTTCATGAGGAGCCAATAAATGACAGAAACATCCAAAAATGTCCGTGGTTCAGTAGTGGTCGTAGGCGGGGGAATTGCCGGTATGCAATCGTCCCTTGATCTGGCCGATGCGGGCTATTATGTATATTTGGTTGAAAAGTCACCCTCAATCGGTGGAGTAATGGCACAGTTGGACAAGACATTCCCCACCAATGACTGCGCAATGTGAATTATCTCTCCCAAGCTGGTCGAGGTCGGCCGGCATCTGAATATAGAGCTTCTTACCCTTGCGGAAGTCACAGCAATAAACGGTGAGGCAGGTAACTTCAGCGTGGAAGTGATGAAACACCCCCGCTTTATAGATATGTCAAAGTGTATTGCCTGCGGTACATGTGCCGAAAAGTGTCCCAAAAAGGTGGATGACCCATTTAACGAAAACATGGGCAAAAGAAAGGCCATTTATGTAGACTATGCCCAAGCGGTTCCCTTAAAATATTCGATCAACAAGGACGAATGCCTGTATTTTAAAAAGGGCAAATGCAGGGCCTGCGAGAAGTTCTGCCCTACAGGTGCAATCAATTACGAAGACAAGGAAGAAAAAGTGGTGCTTCAGGCGGGAGCGGTAATCCTGTCCACAGGCTTTAAGACATTTAACCCCAGCACATTCCCCACTTATCAGTACGCATCTTTTGAGAATGTGGTCACCAGCCTGGAGTATGAACGAATATTAAGCGCCACTGGTCCATATCAGGGCCACCTGGTGCGTCCCTCAGATTACAAAGAGCCCCAGAAGATCGGGTGGCTTCAATGCGTGGGATCACGGGATATCAACCGTTGCGACCATCCTTACTGCTCCTCTGTCTGCTGCATGTACGCGGTAAAAGAGGCAATGATCTCCAAAGAGCATGCAGACTATGACCTGGACGCCGCGATATTTTTTATGGACATGCGTACCTACGGCAAGGACTTTGAAAAGTACTATGAACGCGCCAAGGAACATGGCATAAGATTTGTCCGCGCCAGACTCCACACCTTGGAGGAAGACCCTGAAACCAAGGACATTAAGGTCCGCTATGCAGATGAAAAGGGTGAAATCCAGGTAGAGACCTTTGACATGATGGTGCTTTCTGTCGGCATGGAGACACCGGCGGAATTGGTGGAGACGGCAAAAACCCTGGGTATAGGGCTAGATACGGATAACTTCGCCGCAACCGGGGTATTCACCCCTGTTGAGACCTCCAGAAAGGGCATTTATGTGTGCGGCGCGTTTTCCGGGCCAAAGGATATCCCCCAGTCCGTTACCGAGGCAAGCTCTGCCGCTGCAGGTGCGGGGCTGCTCCTGAGCAGTGCAAGAAACACCCTTACCAAGGAAAAGCATATCCCCGAGGAGCGAAACATTATAGGTGAAAGGCCGCGAATCGGTATATTTATATGCCAGTGCGGCATCAATATCGGCGGCATTGTAAATGTCCCGTCCGTCCGAGATTATGCAGCAACTCTTCCCTATGTGGAATATGCAACCGACAGTCTCTACACCTGTTCCCAGGACTCTCAGGAGACAATGGCCAAGATCATCAATGAAAAAGGCCTAAACAGGGTGGTTGTTGCTGCCTGCACCCCCAAGACACATGAGCCGCTGTTTCAGGAGACATTGGTTGATGCTGGTCTCAATAAATATGTGTTTGAGATGACCAACATCAGGAACCAGTGTTCCTGGGTGCACAAGGACAGCCCCGAGATGGCGACGGCAAAGGCCAAGGATCTTGTCCGCATGGCTGCGGCCAAGGTCTCCCTGATGGAACCGCTCAAGGAGACAGAGCTTGAGGTTGATCAGAGGGCGCTTGTTGTAGGCGGCGGCATAGCCGGCATGGTTGCGGCCAAGACCCTTTCCTCACAGGGCTATCAGGTATATCTGGTCGAGCAGACGGGCTCTCTTGGAGGAAACGCCCTATTGCTTTCCAAGACCTGGAGGGGGGACGATGTTCAAAGTCGTCTTTCCGAACTGATCAGTTCTGTAGAATCTGACAAAAATATCGAAATATACAAAGATACAAAGTTGACCAATGTAGAGGGCTTTGTAGGTAATTTCAAGACAACCTTGAATGACCAAAACGTCATTGAACACGGGATTGCGGTCATTGCAACAGGTGGTAAAGAATATATACCCAATGAATACCTCTACGGGAAAGATCCGAGGGTGGTCACCCATCTGGAATTGGACAAGATGTTTCTTGCCGGTGACCAGAGATTAAAAGATGTAAAAAATGCGGTGTTCATACAGTGTGTGGGCTCCAGGGTACCGGAAAGACCCTATTGTTCAAGGGTCTGCTGCACGCATTCGGTAAAGTCTGCGATAAATCTCAAGGAGAATAACCCCGATACCAACGTGTACGTCCTCTACAGGGATATCCGCACCTACGGTCAAAGAGAGGAGCTTTACAAAGAGGCGAGAAACCGCGGCGTGATCTTCATCAGATACAGCCTTGAAGAAAGGCCCGTGGTAGAAAATATTAATGGCCGGATTTCTGTAAGGATAAAGGATCACATATTACAGCAGGGTATAGCTATTGACCCGGATCTGGTGGTATTGGCCTCCGGCATTATCCCTCAGGACAACGAGGCCCTCGCGCAGATGTTCAAACTGTCTGTAAATGAAGATGGCTTTTTTATGGAGGCCCATGCAAAGCTTAGGCCCGTTGACTTTGCGACAGAAGGGGTATTTCTTGCAGGCATGGCCCATTATCCTAAGCCTATAGAAGAGAGTATTGCTCAGGCGCAGGCAGCGGTGTCGAGGGCGGTGACACTGCTTGCAAGAAAGAAGGTGATGGTAAGCGGCACTGTCGCCCAGGCAAACCCTGTGATGTGCAGCAGTTGCAGCGTATGTATTGATATATGCCCATATTCTGCTCCTTCATTCATCAAACAGGGCCCGTTCACAGGAAAGGCGGAGATCAATCCGGCGCTTTGCAAGGGTTGTGGGCTATGTGTCGCCTCTTGCCGGTCCGGCGCATTGAATCTAAAGGGTTTTGGAACTGACCAGATTATGGCCATGATAAATGAGATATAACTGAGATATAATTGAGAGGATGTAATGAGTGACTGGGAACCAAAAATAACCACTTTTTTGTGCCACTGGTGCAGTTATGGAGCTGCGGATCTGGCAGGGGTTAGCCGTTTACAATACCCGCATAATTTCAGGGTGATCAGGGTCCCTTGTTCAGGCCGTGTCAGTCCAAAATTTATCCTGGCGGCATTCAGGCATGGCGCCGACGGGGTATGGGTATCCGGGTGACACCCGGGCGACTGTCATTACCTGGAAGGTAATTACTACGCAAGAAGGAAGTTTGCCTTGTTAAAAGGGCTGCTGGAGCATATAGGCATTGAACCGGGCAGACTAAATTTTTCATGGATATCATCGGCTGAGGCGACCAAGTTTGTAGATGTTGCGCAGCAAGTGGCTGCAAGTGTAAAGGCGCTTGGCCCTGCAAGATATCTAATAAAGAAGAGAGCTGAGGTAGCATAATGATCGAATATACAGCGATCATCAGGGATACGGCGAAGAAGCTGTTGAAAGACGGAAAGGTTGATGTATTTATCGGCTATAAAAAAGGGACCGTTCCGATGATGAACGAGCCTGTTGTCATATCTGATCCTGAGAAGGTGGACACCTTGCACTGGGACAGTCTGTGCGGACTGAACCTGTGTAACTATCTGACCAAGAGGAAAGACAAAATTGGTATCATAGCCAATGGGTGCAACTCCAGGAACATTGTGACACATATTTTAGAAAACCAGATTAGCCGTGAGCAGTTATACATCGTTGGAATCCCATGCACTGGTGTAATTGACCACAGGGCCGTGTTACGCGCTGTAGGGAATAAAGAGGTGCTGGATGTCCAGGAGCAAGGGGACAAGTTTACAGTAAGCGGAAACGGATTTAGCGAGACATTTGACAAGGCCAAATTTCTACGCACCAATTGTGCTGTCTGTACACACAGAAACCCTGTGATATACGATGAAATGGTGGCAAGCCCGGTAAAGGAGCAGGAAGGGGTTGACCCATTTGAGGATGTAAAGAAGATCGAGGCGATGGACCCGGAGAAGAAATGGGGGTTCTTCACCAAGATGATCGAGAGGTGCCTCAGATGCTATGCGTGCAGGAATTCATGCCCGCTTTGTTATTGCCCCACCTGTTTTGTTGATGAGTCCAAACCCCAGTGGGTGGGAAAGAGTATTGATCCGACCGACACAATGACCTTTCATATTATGAGGGCATACCATTGTGCTGGCCGTTGCACCGACTGCGGCGCATGTGAACGAGTGTGCCCTGTCGGGATCCCGATGAGGCAGTTTACAAAGAAGCTCAACAAGGATGCACTTGAATATTTTTCCTGGGAGGCGGGGCTTAATCCGGATGCAAGACCTCCTTTAGATGTATACAAACCGGATGACTATAACGATTTTGTTAAGTAAGAAGGCTGAAGGCTGGTTGTAGAAGGTCAACCCATTCAGCTTACAGCCAATGAGTAACAGCTAATCGAAAGGTTTTCTGTTTAATACAAGGTGCTTTTACATGACTAATAAGATATTCACCAAGGAAGAATGGACAAAGGCTCTTCAAGGCCTCAGTGACAGTTACAAGGTGTTTGTACCGGTAAAAGACGGGGACTTCCATACGTTCAAGCCTATGAATGCAACCAAGGCCCCTGATTTTGATTTTCAGAATACCAGGCTTTCTGCCAGGTCGCTGGTATATCCCCAAGCTGAAAGGATGTTTGAATATTCTTTGGATGAAAATGACCCTGAGGCCAATATTATCAAAGAAACGCCCAAGGACTATTCCCCTCAAGCGATTGTGGGCATAAGACCATGTGACGCACATGGCTTTAAAATTGTTAAGCCCAATTTCGATAACAAGGAATACCGCGATCCATGGTGGATACAGCACTTTGAATCCACAGTGCTCGTTGGGCTTGGTTGCAATCAGCCGTGTTCCACGTGCTTTTGCGCCTCTGTGGGTGGAGGCCCGTTTAATAAGGATGTCTTAGATGTCCTGATTTACGACCTTGGCGCTAATTTTATGGTTAGCGGCCTGACAGAAAAGGGTGAGGCTTTCCTTAGCAAGGCACAAGGCGGCAAAGCCGCCGATGATGCGGCTGTTAAGCAGGCAGAGGCACTTGCAACCGAGGCAGCAAAGAAGGTTAAGGCCGATGTCCCCACAGACAAATTAAAAGATAAAGTGATTAATGATCTGTTTGCTGCGCCCTTCTGGCAGGATGTGGGGTTTGCATGCCTTAACTGCGGCACATGCACCTATCTTTGCCCCACCTGCTGGTGCTTTGATATACAGGATGAGGTGTTGGGAAAGCAGGGAGACCGCATCAGAAACTGGGATTCATGCATGTTTCCGCTTTTTACCCTCCATGGCTCAGGGCACAACCCAAGGGATCAAAAATTTCAGCGTGTGCGTCAGCGCTTTATGCACAAGCTCAAATACTACGTTGATAAGTATCAGGGCGGCGTGCAGTGTTCAGGCTGCGGCCGTTGCGTAAGATATTGTCCTGTAAATATAGATATTCGGCAAGTGGCCGAGTTGATGAATAATTATTAAGAAGAATGCGGGGTGTTCCATTGCAAAATCCATATCTACCCTATCCGGTTCGTATAGATAAGATTACGACAGAGACTACAGACAAAAATCTGAAGACATTCAGGTTCGTGTTTCTTAATCCCGAGGATGAAAAAAAGTTTGCCTATACCCCGGGCCAGTTTGCCGAGCTGTCTGTTCCTGGCAAGGGCGAGATACCGATAGGCATTGCGTCTTCTCCCACTGAAAAGGGCTTTGTAGCCTTCACGGTAAACAAGGTCGGCCTTGTGACCAATTACATGCACAACATGAAAGAGGGAGAGATAATGGGTATCAGGGGGCCGCTGGGCAACTGGTATCCCTGGGAGGAGATGGAAGGTAAAAACATTGTGATCGTAGGCGGCGGTTTTGCATTCACAACGCTAAGATCCAGCATTGTCTACATGATACAGCCAGAGAACAGAGCAAGGTTCAAGGATATCTCGGTTGTATATGGCGCAAGGAACCCGGGACTGTTGCTGTATAGAGACGAGCTAGCCGAATGGGAAAAAAGAGACGACATCAACATGCACATAACAGTGGACGGTACTGATGACCCTGACTGGAAGTACAACGTAGGGTTTGTGCCTGCCATCACTGAAAAGAAGATCACGAGTGCCGATAATGCCATAGCCATTGTGTGCGGCCCTCCGATCATGATCAAATTCACCCAGCCGGTGCTTGAAAAGCTGGGCTTTCCGCCCGAGCGGATCATCCTCTCCCTTGAGATGAGGATGAAATGCGGCATCGGTATCTGCGGCAGGTGTAATATCGGAGATAAATATGTCTGCAAGGACGGGCCGGTATTTTCCCTCGCAAAGTTAAAACAGATGCCGGGAGAGTACTAAACATATCTAATTTTGAATTTTAAATGTTGAATTTTTAATTGAAGGTAGATGTGATTAGGTTTTTAGTGACAATCTAAAGAGGTCACGGCCTCATCAACCCGGCTTAAATGTAATACCTACAAACTGAAGCCAGCGCAAAAACAAAATCTTATTTTGCGCTGGCTTTTATGTTTTCTGGGACATGATCTCCAAGTTCATATTTCGCGCCTCAGCTTCCGAATCCTTTCATGTACCTCGTGCGTTTCTTGGTTAAAAAAATTATTCCTCACTATAGCATTAATTTGCCATTTTTGGTGTGTTTTATCAAATATTCTGATTATTTGTTAAGAGGCCAAGAATACTATAAGGTTATACAATCCACTCAACCAGTTACACCGGGTGAAATATTGAAGTGTAAAAAGGCCAAAACAGCCTGGCCGTAGATATCAGACCTGCTTCATAAGGTTTTTTATTTCCCTTAGTCTGGTCAAAAGCCCTTCTGCATCTTCTCCTTTTGGCTGTGGCGGGTGATGGGCAAGCAGCCCAAGCCCTTCACTTGCCTCATGGAATTCTTCTTCGCTGAGCGAGCTTATGGCCGAACAATTGACCATTGGGTTAATGGAAAGCAACCTCAATGCCAGCTTGAGGCCTGTCATATCCCCCAGGTTTTCATCCGTGACCACCAGGTCCACCGGCATGCGCGAGACCATATCCAGGGCCTGCCTACCTGAGTCGGCCCAGGCCAGCTCGACATCCTCATGCCTTAACAGCGCCGATGCAAAATCAAAAAGCTTATCCCTGTCCGTGGTAACAATTAACAACTTCAGCATAAGATCCTCTGTTCTCTACCACTGTCCTTCCACATTCGGCGCATCGGATAACGGCAATTTTCCGTCAAGATAATCCCTTACCGCATTTCTTACCGAACCTTTGGCGTCATTGGCCACACCGATATTTGCGGCCTTGAGTGTCTTAAAGGCATTAGGGCCGCAAAAACCCGTGAGCAGTACCTTTGCCCCTTTCCGGCTTATCATGCTTGCGGCCTGAATGCCTGCGCCTTTAAGGGCATTGATGTTTTCCTTGTTGTCCAAGGCCTCAAATTCAAGAGTCTCTGAATCCACGATAATAATGTGGGCTGCCCTTCCGAAACGCGGGTCTACCTGCGAATCCAGATCAGTACCGGCAGATGAGATGGCAATTTTCATCCTTTCTTCTCCTTATCGCCGTTTAGGTCGCCTTTATGTCCGTATTGATCCAGCGCCTTCTGGAGTGTCTTTACCGCCAGCCGCGCGCAGTGCACCTTCTGCTCCGGCATCCGCTCCAGTTCTTTGTAAAGCGCATCCAGATCAATCCCCCTTGCCTCATCCAGGGTCTTACCCCTGGCAAGACTGACAAGGGCGCATCCGGATGCCACTGCACCTGGGCAACCCAGGACCTGTATCTTGGCATCATCTATGGTGCCGTTTTCAATGCTCAGGGAGATCTTCATCGTGTCTCCGCACGGACCGGTGAGATCTGTTATCTGATCCGCATCTTCCAGTACACCTATCTTGTCTTTGTTCTGAAAGTATCTGATTGCCTTATCAGAATATCCTGACTCACTGAGCATCTTGTAGACATCATCTGTTAGAGTTTCTGGATTTGATTGCTGTTTTTCCATATTAAGGCCTCAATTATTACAGTATAAGTATGACCAAGGTTTCATTAATCCGATAGTCAATGCCGATAGTCAATGGCTGATCGCCCATCTTTTGGAAACCGGTTACGGCATCATGCCGCCTCCGCCGCCACAAACCTGACCATCTCCAATCAACGGCAGTTTGCCTGCAATAAGGTCCGCTACCACCGGTCTTATCTCCGGACGGGTGGCATCATAATAGACGTCAATTCCCACCTGTCTGAATCCCATCAACGGCCGCATGCCGATCCCTCCGACTATGAGCGCATTAACATTGTGCCCCGCCAAGATGTTGACAGGCACCATGCATCCACCCTGGACATGCCCGTGATTGGGGATAGTGGTGACACTCTTGATCTCCCCGTCTTCCACATCTACCAGGGTAAACACGTCACAGTGACCAAAATGCCCGGACCTCTGGCCGTCGAGGCCGCCCGTCTCCATTGAGGGAATTGCAATTCTTCCTTTTTCCATCTAATAAGATCCTCCTTCAGTTGTAATTCATTTAAATTCCGGCGACTACCTGCCCCCAGATATTTTCTATTGCCTGGGCCGACTGAGACTTTTTGTCGTATTCAAAAATAGTCAGACCTTGCACCATAGCCTTTGTAACCACAGGGTCAAAAGGTATGCGGCCAAGTACAGTCAGGCCCATGTCTCGTGAAAACTGCTCAATTTTTATGCCCTGTTCAGGATTAAGATCAAACTTATTTATGCACACCATGGCAGGGACCTTGAAATGTCCTGCCAGTTGGGCCACCCTTTCCATGTCGTGGTCCCCCGATACCGTGGGCTCTGTAACAATCAGCACCGCGGATGCCCCTCCGATGGAGGCGATAACCGGACAACCCACGCCTGGCGGCCCGTCGGTAATAATCAGTTCAGCCCCATTTTTCTCAGCAAGCCCTTTTGCCTGCTGTCTGACTAATGTAACAAGCCTCCCTGAATTTTCTTCGGCAATGCCCAATCGGGCATGCACCATCGGTCCAAAACGAGTGTTTGATATAAACCATTGCCCACAGATCTGTACAGGAAAATCAATGGCCTTTTCCGGACAGAAGTATACACATACCCCGCATCCTTCACAGTCAAGACTGTTGACTGAAAAATCATGTGAAATCGCATTCCACTTGCAAAGATCGCGGCAAAGGCCGCATGCGGTGCAGAGTTGTTTATTGATTATCGCCTTGCTGCCACCCTGAAAATCGTTACGATGTTTGAGATCCGGATTCATAATCAGATGCAGATCTGCGGCATCCACGTCTGCGTCGCACAGAACTTTCTTTTCAGCCAGAGATGCAAAAGCGGCAACCAGGCTGGTCTTGCCCGTTCCGCCCTTGCCGCTTATGATAACCAACTCCTTCATAAAATGTCCCTGATCACCCCCGAGCCACAATTTGATTTATGCGTGTGTATAGTTTCAGAAACATTTCCCTCCACACAGGCATTGCATCCACAATGAGCTCGCCCCTTGAATATGCCTCGGCAATGTTTCTGCTGAACGGAATCTCCATTAATACCGGGATCGCCTCCTTTTGGGCATAATCATACACCTGTCTGTCTCCTATATCAGAGCGATTAATAACAAGTCCATGGGCTATTCCCAGGACCTTGACCGCCTCGACCGCCAGCATCAGGTCATGGAGTCCAAAGGGAGTGGGCTCGGTCACCAGCAATACAAAATCTGAACCCTTCATGGATGTAATTACGGGGCACGATGTCCCTGGAGGGGCATCAATGATCGTAAGCATCTCCGGATTTGTAAAAGAACGGACTTTCCGGATCAAGGGAGGCGACATGGCCTCTCCGACCCTCAGTCTCCCATGTATAAATTCAAGTCCATTTCTGTTTCCCCTTTCAATAACACCCAGTTCCCGACCCTTCTCGGAAATAGCATTTACAGGACAGACCTCAAGACAACCTCCGCAGCTATGGCACATCTCAGGAAATGTCAGAATGGTTTCGGCAATGACAATGATGGCCTTGAACTGACATATTTCAGCGCATTTTCCACAGAGGGTGCACTTTTTCTCATCCACTTCAGGTACCGGGGTTGTGATCCGCTCGGTTTCACTGATCACTGGATCAAGAAAAAGGTGTGCATTGGGCTCTTCTACATCACAATCCAGGATCTGTACATTGCTGCCCACAGAGACAGCAAGATTAGTGGCCACGGTTGTCTTGCCGGTGCCGCCTTTTCCGCTTGCAATGCTTATGATCATTTCCTTAATCCAAATCCAATCATGGCAACATGTGCTCAGCTCTTGTATGTTGATGACATCAAGCCCTGGTCATGGAACTCCCGCATTTGGGGCACTTGATATCAAAGCAGGGATTGCCCCGCACATGGGGTTGCCTTTCTCCGCATTTCGGACATATGCATTCTCCTCCCTGCCCCATACCGGGACCGCCGCCCTTACCTTTTCCGCCTGAGCCGCGGCCCATTCCTCCTAAGCCCTTTCCCTGTCCTCCGGGCACCATAACACCAGCCCTCCTTTCCCCGGTTTCCCGCCAAGTTTCTGTTAAAAAACAGTTTCACAATTAATTCAGGAGGTCTTTGCCTTTTTTAGCGGCTAGGAAACCGGGTCAGGTTTTAGTTATGTTTATAATCTGATCCGCCAAGTTCGTAAACTCGCGGCTGAATGCCAGATCACCTTCATCCAATTGGGCCAGAAGACCTGCATCGGCCTTCATTACCACCTTGGGTTCTATTGGCAGTCTGGCCAAAAGTTTAAGGTTTTCCTTTGCAGCCATCATTTCTCCACCATGTGCCTTGAACAGGTCTATATTCTTCCCGCAGTGCGGGCAGACAAAGCCGCTCATGTTTTCTACAATTCCCAAAATAGGCATATGCACCTGCCGGCAGAAATTGATGGATTTTCTCACATCCGCCAGGGAAATTTCCTGGGGGGTCGTTATCACCAGCGCCTTGGCATCGGGAATGGTCTGGGCCACTGTCAGTGGTTCATCTCCTGTGCCCGGCGGAGAGTCTATGATCAGATAATCGAGATCAGACCAATCAATATCTGAGATAAACTGCCTGATGACTCCGATCTTTAGGGGACCCCTCCATATGGTTGCCGCGTCTTTGTCTTCTCCCATAAGGATTTCAACGGATAAGACGTACAGATTGGGCATATAATGAACCGGCATAATCTTTCCCGGACGTTCAGAGGGTAGCACCTTTCCATTAAGCCCCAACAGCCTTGGTATACTAGGACCGTGCAAATCTACATCCAAGAGTCCAACTCTGTAACCCTTTTTTGCCAGGACAACAGCAAGGAAAGCCGCAATACTGCTCTTTCCCACACCCCCTTTGCCGCTCATGACCAGAATTTTGTTTTTGATATGACTGAGCCGTTCCTTGATCTCGATGTCCTGTTTTGCATGAGAATCATCAATGTGGCTAAGCCCACAGCTTTTGCTTTGCATTTGTTATGTTCTCCTTTCTTTGGAATCATAGTGCGATACAGTCTTGCCCATCCCTTTTTGAGTTCTCCTTCGGCGGCAGGTTTTATATACATCATTGCCGCCGTATTTTTGTCCGTGGCCCCTGCATCCCGGCATCATAAACCCTGACCTTAAAAGATTTCCTTTGAGATATGCCTCCAACACCGCTTCCGGGTGGCCGGCAATATCTGGAATAATATTAATTCCCGATGCCGTCAATATCCTGGAAAACGGACGTGATACAGCGCCGCAAATCAAGGTGTTCACCTCCATACGGCGTATTCGGACGCATCTTCTCGTCAATTCCCGTTCATCAAGGTATATCTCAAAACGAGTAGTTTCTTTTCGGCCATCCATTTCAACCACGAGGAGCTTGGATGCCGTATCCAGGACGGGAGAAATTTTGTCGTCCCAAACAGGAATGGCTATTCTCATGCAACTGACCTTGGCTGCCGCCCTTAGGATTCGAGTTTTTGTAATCTGGCGTCAATTGCATCCAGCTCTGACTTCAGGGCTGCCGCCTGATCCTTAAGAAAGCCGACCTCTTCCTCTTTTGTGTAAGAGGTCGGATAATTTCCGAATCCGGATTGACCGGCCCTCATCCATCTGGGACGCGCCGTGAGACAATACATATTGCGATACCCTCGTCCCCTACCCATTCCAAATCCGGGCCCGCCGCCTCTCAATGTCCAGGATCTGTTATTTACATTGCACAACCCCCGAGCTCCACCTGTCATTGGCCCCATTGACATTGGTCCTGTACCATCATATCCAGGCATGATCAACACCTCCTTTCGAAGATCTCATCGGCCTTCGGTTTAAAACTGTTCCAAGCCTTCAAGTCTTGGTCATTATCAGGAGATATACATTGCAATGCTCTCTTTACTATCCGGGGCAAGCATTTCCCGTGCCAGAATAATGACAAGCAATATAACATGATTTATTTTAAATAGTTACAAAATTCAGGTTTTGAACAGGCATTTGGGAAAGTGGGAAGACAGTATTGCAATATTGCATTTGTGCAATAATATTAATAATGCAATATTGCAATAATGCAGTATGGTTGGAGGGCTCGAATTATTTTGTCCTGCCATATTTATCCGGGATATCAATGTTAAGCCGCTTTATCTTCCTCCACAGGGTGGTGGGGTGTATGCCCAACTGAACGGCTGTGGCGTTTCTGTTCCATCTATTTTTCATTAATGCCTTGTAAATAAAGTCTTTTTCAGTAGCTGCCCATGAATCATTTATGGATCTGCCTTCTTTGTCATGACATTTTTCTTTTGTTCCGGATGTATCATGCAGATAATCGGGCAGGCATTCAACACCTATCAGGCTGTCCTTGCATACCACTGAGGCGTACTCTATCATGTTTTCCAGCTCACGGATATTTCCTGGATAGTCATGGGCCATGACCAAGGCAAGCGCAGCAGGGGTAAGCCCCTGAATGTCTTTTGAATTAAGGTAGTTGAACTTCTTGATAAAAAATTCTATCAATAGCGGGATGTCTCCTTTGCGTTGCCTCAAGGGCGGGAGATGAAGCCTGACTACATTGATCCTGTAATAGAGGTCCTCTCTGAAACCTCCGTCCTTTACAAGGCCTGCCAAATCCTTATTTGTGGCCGCAACAACCCTGACGTCGGCTGTTTCCGGTTTTGTACCTCCAAGGGGTTCAAAGGTCCTGTCCTGGAGCACTCGAAGCAGTCTCACCTGCAATGCCGGTGAGACGTCCCCGATTTCATCCAGGAAAAGGGTTCCCCCTCTGGCAAGGGCCAGACGCCCGGGCTTATCCTTTTTTGCATCTGTGAAGGCCCCTGCCTTGTATCCGAAGATCTCGGATTCCAGAAGGGTATCAGGTAGTGCTCCACAATTTATGGTGACCATAGGCCCTTCACCCCTGGGGCTCAGCGAGTGAATCGCCTTTGCAAACAGCTCCTTTCCCGTGCCGCTCTCTCCCTCCAGCAGGACTGTAGTATCGCTTTCCGAAATCTGTTCGAGCATCGAGAACAGTCTCAACATCTCCTTGTCTTTGCTTATTATGTCATGGAAGGAATGTCTGCCGGAGAGTTCTTTTCTCAGTGCCTCAACCAGGCTGAGATCGCGAAATGTTTCCACACCGCCGATCATATTGCCACCCTTGTCCTTCAAAATTGCGGTCGAGATGCTGATAGGGATGCGTTCGCCATCTGCATTGACGATGAAAATGGCCTCGTTGATTACCTGCCTTCCTGTTTCCATGGTTTGCCGCAACACGCAGGACTTTTCGCAGATACTGGCCCTGAATACATCCCAGCAATGACGTCCAAGGGCATCCTCTTTTCTTATCCCTGTTATTCGCTCCGCCGCGCGGTTAAAGGATGTTATTTTCCAATCCTGATCAACCGTAAATACACCGTCCGCTATGCTGTCAAGTATGATTTGTGTCTGGTCTTCCATTTTACCCGTCGGCCACCTCTGGATTATCCGCCAAAAATCGGTATAATGTTGCGCGGCCGACTGTAAGAAGCCTTGCAGCCTTGGCCTTGTTGCCTCCTGCCTTGTTAAGTGCCTCAAGCACCCGTTTTGCGTCAAGCTTCCTTGCATGGCCTGAAGCCGGACGGCCTCCATTAAAATTTTCCACCTCCGCGGGCAGGTGCTCCGGCCTAATCATTCTACCCCTTGCCTTTACAAGTGCAAACCTGATGGTGCTCTGTAGCTCCCTGACATTTCCCGGCCATGGATAATCCATCATTACCGCAAGGGCATCCGATGAAATTCCGGCTGTCTTCTGCCCTTCCTTTGCAGCCATCCCGATAAAATGCTCCACAAGCAGCGGGATATCGTTTCTGCGCTCTCTCAGGGGCGGCAGGTGTATTGGGACCACATTTATCCGGTAATAGAGGTCATCGCGGAAATTACCCAACTCCACCTCACGCTTGAGGTCCCTGTTGGCAGCGCTGATAAGGCGGACATCAACCGAGATGGTCTTTTCATCGCCCACCCGCTCGAATTTTCCCTCCTGCAGGACCCTTAAAAGCTTCGCCTGCACCACCTTGGAAAGATCAGCCACCTCGTCCAGAAAAAGGGTGCCGCCGTCTGCAAGTTCAAAACGGCCCTTTTTATCTCTAAGCGCTCCTGTAAACGCCCCTTTTACATGTCCGAACAACTCGCTTTCAAGGAGCCCCTCCGGAAGCGCCCCGCAGTTTACAGGCACAAATGGCTTATTGGCCCGACTGCCTTCGTTGTGGATTGCGGCTGCCACCAATTCCTTACCAGTGCCGCTCTCCCCCAGTATAAGCACAGGGACATTTACGTCACTTACCTCCCTGATGGTCTCAAAGAGGTCCAGCATATTTGCATCATGCCCTATAATACCCTTGAAGCTCTGCTCTGTTTTTAGGCGCCTTTTCAGTTCATGGAGTTCGGTGATGTCCTCCAAGATAACAATCGCCATCCTCTTGCCTTCGTGCTCAAAGGGCGCTGCACTCAATTGCAGTTTCAGATCGCGACGTTTACCGTTAATCAACAGTTGGACATTGGCCTCATTTCTGTGTATGCGTTTTCCGTCAATCGCTTCAAGCGCAGTAGCGCGAATGCGGCATACCTGGCATTCCTCTGCATAGCCGCAGCCTTCAGGCGTTTTGAGCGCATGAATACAACTCAGTGCCCCTCCGGCCCGCTTGTCAATCACCTCAGAGGCAGAAACCCCGAGGACCCGTTCAAGGACATCATTTACCGCCTGAACGCGTCTTTCACCATCCACAATAAGAACCCCCCAAGGGATGGTCTCAAACAGGTTCTTCAAAAAACCTTCCTGCTTCAATATCTCTAGAACTGGACCCATGTTGCACCAAAAAGAGCTGCCAGCAATTAGCCGTTCGCCGCTAGCTTTAGGGAAAAATTACAGTTTTCCGGAAAATGCAATCTTCACCACATCATCGAACCACTCGGCAGTGTGAAATTTAATCCCGCGGCGTACCTCTTGCGGGACCTCATCGATATCGGCCTTATTGGCCTTTGGAATGATAATATCAGTTATCCCCATGCGTTTTGCCGCGGTCACCTTCTCTCTTATACCTCCTACAGGCAAGACCCGTCCTGTGAGGGTAAGCTCTCCTGTCATGGCCAGATTTTTCTGAACCGGTATCCCCGCTGCAAGGGAGAGAAGGCTTGTGCTCATGGTCACGCCTGCAGAAGGCCCGTCCTTCGGTGTTGCGCCCGCAGGTACATGTAAGTGTATTGTCCAGTTGGGGAACTCAGAGCCTGACACATAGCGCTCAAGATTACCTGTAATGTAACTGTAGGCGATTTTTGACGACTCCACCATCACCTCTCCAAGTTTTCCGGTCTGTAGCATCCCTGACTTTTCCTTTCCCACTATCATAGCCTCTACAGTAAGCACGGATCCTCCTAGAGCTGTCCATGCAAGGCCGTTTGCTACACCCGGGACCATGGTCTTAAGCAGCAGATCATCGCTGAACACCGGTCTGCCGAGGTATTTGGAGATATCCTTGGGTGTAACAACAAATGGCCCCTGATCGCCTTCCGCCTTTTTTGTAGCTATCTTGCGAAAGATCTTTCCTATGGCCTTTTCAAGTCCGCGGACCCCTGCCTCGCGGGCATGGTCAACTATCACCCGCCTTATTGTCGGGACGCCTATTTCTACATCCTTTGTTGTCAGTCCGGATTTTTCAAGCTGCTTCGGCACAATGAAACGTTTTCCGATCTGGATCTTTTCCTCCATTATGTAACCTGCCAGCCTGATAACCTCCATGCGATCGAGCAACGGCGCGGGAATGGTGTCCATCACATTAGCCGTACAGATAAAAAATACCTGTGAAAGGTCATAGGGTACATCGAGATAGTGATCAACAAAGCTGACGTTCTGCTCAGGGTCAAGCACCTCAAGAAGAGCAGAGGCCGGGTCGCCCTGGTAGCTGCTTCCGATCTTATCCACTTCATCCAGCATGATTACAGGGTTGTGGCTCTCTACTGATTTCAGCGCCTGTATCAGCTTTCCAGGCAAGGCGCCGATATAGGTGCGGCGGTGCCCTTTGATCTCTGCCTCATCCCTCATGCCGCCAAGGGAAAACCTGTAGAACTTTCTGCCCAGGCCCTCGGCAATGGCCCGGCCAAGGGATGTCTTCCCCACACCTGGTGGGCCTACAAAGCAGAGGATGGAGCCTGTGATCTTCTTTCTAAGGGCCCCCACTGCAATGAATTCAATGATACGCTCCTTTATATCATCAAGGCCTGCATGGCTCTTATCCAGCACACGTCTTGAGTGCTTGATGTCGAGGCTATCCTCTGTGCCCCGGCCCCAGGGGAGGCTTGTCAGCCATTCCAGGTAATTACGGCTCACCCCGAATTCGGGTGAATGGACCTCAAGGAGTGAGAGTTTGTTCAACTCCTCCTCTGCCTGACGTCTGGCCTGGTAATTGAGTTGAAGCTCTTCAATGCGCTTTTTGAACTTTGTGATCTCGGCGCTCTTTTCATCCTGCTCAAGACCCAACTCCTTCTTGATCGCCTTCAACTGCTCGCGGAGGAAGAATTCTCGCTGGTGTTTTCCTACCTTATCCTCGATCTGTTTACTGATCTCTTCCTGAAGGTCAACTATTGCGTGCTCTTTCTTCAGAATGGTGAGGGCAAGCCTCATCCTTGCCTTGATTTCCACTGCCTCCAGTACCTTCTGGGCCATGTCCCTGTCTACAGTGGTGATGGATGTGGCCATATCAGCAAGCCTGCCGGGCTCTCCAATGGAGGCCGACTGTGACAGGACCAGCTTCATTTCCTCTGAGAACAGGGGATTTTTGGTCGCAAGGTGTTTAATCTCTCCAAGTATGGCAAGGGCGAGTGCATGGGTCTCATCATCATCATCTTCCGGTCTTGGTTCATCATAATATTGAACCGCAGCCAGAAACGCCGGGCCTTCCCTCATAATCTTGCGTATCCGGAAACGTTTCAGTGTCGTGAGCAGCATCTGCACATCGTTTTTTTCAGTCTTCTGAGATTTTAATATCTTTGCAGCAGCCCCGTAGCCATAAAGCTCCGGCGATTGCGGAATCGCATCTGATGAAACAGGCTCCTTTGTAAGTACGAGTCCTATGGACTTATGCTCGGATGTGGCCGCCTCATATGCAGCATCTGCAAGCGGACCGGCCGGCAGCATCACAGGAAGGAGCATCCCAGGGAATGCCGGCCTCTGGGTAAGCGGCATCAGAGGGAGGATATCAGGCAGAGAATCAGATGCCAGCACCACCTCCAACACGGTTTTGTCGGCTTCATCCGGTTTATCATCTGTCGCTTTTTTGCTTATATCTTCGGTATGATCGTCCATCTCTTCACCCTTATCTGTCGTCTGTAGATATTAAATCAAAGGTATCACGCAACACTTACACCTCCCTTGTCCAGAGTGAAGCCATTGCAGGTCCTCCTCCCACGCACAAAGACGCCCCGCCAGTGGTAAGGCCAAGCCTCTCCATCTCATAATAGAGGGTCACAATCAGCCTTAGTCCGGTGCAGCCGACAGGATGACCAAGGGATATGCCGCTGCCGTTGTGATTATGAAAATCCGGGTCAAGGATTATATTGCATTCTTCTTTAAGCATCCTTGCCACGCCTAAGATCTGAACGGCAAAGGCCTCGTTTATCTCCCAGTAATCAATGTCGCCAAAACCCATGCCCGCCTGTTTCAGGCACTTGGGGATGGCAACCGCAGGCCCAAGCCCCATTATGTCCGGGGCAATGCCTTCTGTGCAGACATTGATTAATTTCATCATGGGCCTTATGCCGAGTTCCGCCGCCTTTTTCTTGGACATTACAACAGCGGCTGCGGCCCCGTCGCATACACCTGAAACATTGCCTATGTTAACAACGCCGTTTTCACTGAATGCAGGCCTCTTTTCCGCCATTGCCTCCATGGTGAGGTTTCCATCCACATGTTCATCTGTATCAAAAAATGTGGTCCCATTTTTTGATTTTATCTCAACAGGAACAATCTCCCTCTTGAATCTGCCCTGGTCAATGGCGGCCTTTGCCCTCATATGGCTCATCACCGCCTGTTCATCGCATGCTTTCCGGCTGATATGGTATCTCAAACCGACATTTTCAGCCGTTACACCCATATGGCCGGGCACAAGTTCATCAATAAGCCCGTCGCAATACATGTGGTCTTCAAGTGTGCCGGGCCCCATTTTATAACCCATTCGGCCTTTGGCCAGGATATAAGGGGCGTTGGTCATGCTCTCAACGGCTACCACCAGGGCGATTTCGGTCTTACCCAGCATGATATTATGGGCTGCAATCTCTAAGGCGCGCATGCCCGAGGCGCAGTTCTGGTTCACAGAGACCGCCCCGCTTCTGTCCGCCATCCCCAGCCTTATGGCGACCTGCCTGGCAGGCAAAGACCCCTGCAAGGCAGTGAAAATCTGCCCCATGCATATCTCGTCAATCTTATCCGCGGATATCCCTGATCGTCTAATGGCCTCCCTGCCTGCTGTTATGGCCAGGTCTCTTGCCTGGACTGTCTTAAGCGCTCCCAAAAAATCCCCAAGGGCAGTCCTGACCGCGCTTACAACGACAACATCTTGAATCTCCACTAATGGTCTTCCTCCTGATTTCTCAAACCGCTAAATGGTATTCATCCCCATAATCTCCTTGTAATGCAAATGGGCCGACTCGTCTACCCTTAAGCCTTCGTCAATCAAGGCCAGGACCTCGGCTTTCTGTTCAGGGAACTTATAGCCGCTGTAATCCTGCGAAAACAGCGTGCGGCTTCTGGTACCATCCCTGTACCATGCATTTAAGAAATGATCAAAACACAATCTACCGGTAAAATTAAGGCGCCGAACAAATATCTTTAGCTCCTCCAGCCTTTCGTGGGGAGAAGAAAGGACAAGCTCACCCTTTTCGTAGTCATCCAGCATGGGGACCCCGGGTATGAGCCTGAGGGGTCTTAGCCGGATGAAATCCGGGTTTATCTCATTTAAGACCCTTGCGGTATTTTCCGCATGCTCTCTGTACCTGGCCCTTCCTCCAAGGTCAATCATCACATATTCAGACAGCTCGAAGCCGGCCTCTTTGGCCCTCTTGCCCGCAATGATGTGCTCCTCTGATGTCACCCCCTTTTCCACACGCCGCAATAACTCGTCATCACCTGTTTCAAGGCCCACATGAATCCTCGTAAGCCCCGCCTGCCTGAGCGCCTTTAATTTATTAAGAGGTTTTTTGGCAAGGGTTTTGGACCTGGCATATGTGGTGATCCTGGTTATGCCCGGAAATTTCTCCTTAAGATAGTTAATCGCTTCAATCAGTTTTGCTGTGGGCATGGCAAGGCTGTTGGCATCCTGGAGAAAGACCGTTTTTGCACCGGAATATAACCAGTTGAATACCATGACAAAACACTCGCTCAGTCTCAGGGCTGGATCACGGTTGACCATGGCGGATGCCACCTGATGGTTCAGCTCCCCGGCATAACCCAATTCCCATGACACAAGACTGATTTGATCTGCAATGGTCTTGACCGTGTCAATATCGGCCTTGATTTCTTCAACCGATCTCAATTCAAACTTCTCCCTGCCGTACATAATGCCGTAGCAGAACCTGCACCTGCTCCAAGGGCAATTGCGCGTCAATCTGAGCAGCAACGAATTGCTGCCGCCTTCGCTTGGCGGCCGAATAGCTCCTATCTCAAAAGACATCTCACTTAGTTTCATAGTTCAGATACTCCGGTTAAGAACAATTTTTAAAAAGTTAAAACGCTTTTTTTAACATGCAAGCTCTTAAATCTCTAGGGCAACTCAATCATCTTCCAATGCGCTTGGCTAAAAATGAAAATATTTGCTGCCCTGTGAACCTTTAAACTCATTCTTTATGCTGCTGATATTTCCAAGGGATATGATTACAGGCTGGAGAGCGACACTGTAAAATCACCCGCAGATCACACCCGCAGGATGACAGTCTGATGGCGCCAAAGGCTGATATTCTCAATACCGGTGATCAAATTGTGTTAAAAATTTCCTTCGGCAGCTATACCAGAAATTTCCTCCCCAGAGAAAAGGCCTTTAAGTTGATATTGAGAAGGCTTTCCGGAACAAACTTGGCTATGGTGTCCTCCCAGAGCTGCTCTTTGATTTCAAAGTATGTTGAGACTGAACCCAAAAAGGCAATATTTGATGTCTTTGTATTCCCGGCGTTTTTGGCAATTGCAAGTGAATCCACAACATCCACGTGGTGATATCGTTTGGATAAAAGCCCGCAGATATCCCTAGGATATTCATCTTCGCCGGATGTAACAGAAGGCGGAAGTATCTGCTGTTTGTTTAACAGGATAACAGGGTCTTTGACCAGAAAATCCAAGAACCGCAGGGACTCAAGCATTTCAAAGGCAAAAAGGTAATCCGCCTCCGCCTTTTTGATGACAGGCGAGTATACATTCGGACCAAACCGTATATGACTGTTGACCATACCACCCCGCTGGGCCATTCCATGCACCTCGCTCTTTTTGACATCAAATCCGGCAAGCATCATTGTCTCAGCCACAATTTCACTGGCAAGGATAACACCCTGGCCGCCGACCCCGACCATTAGGATATTTGTCACCTTATTCATTGCTTTCCACTATAGCGCCTTCTTTGCAGACCTGCATGCAGACACCGCAACCGTAACACATAGCCCTGTTGATAAATGCCGTATTCCCGGCCCTGCTTCTCCGCCATTCAAGGGCCGGACAGACCAGTCTCTGACATTCCCCGCACCCGTTACACATGTGTTCTTTGACCATAAAGCTGATCTTGTCCGCCCTCTGTAATCTCCTGTGCAGGACACAAGGCCCCCTTGAAATGATCACGGACGGCTCAGGCCGCTGGATCTCAGTCTTGACAACAGTTTCAAATTCGGCCATCTTAAATGGGTCAATTGTATAGACATGGTTAACCCCCAAAGACCTGCAAAGGGCCTCATAATCTACACTGTGTGTATTATCCCCCCTGATTGTAAAGCCGGTTCCAGGATGGTCCTGCCTGCCTGTCATCGCAATTGTACGGTTGTCCAGGATAACCACCGTAACGGCACTCTTGTTGTATACCATGTTAAGGACCCCGGGGATTCCGGAATGCAGAAATGTTGCATCTCCGATAACTGAAACTGCCTTACCCATTGCATGTCTCCCCAACAGCTTGTCCACCCCCATGCCGTAGCCGATGCTGGCGCCCATGCAGACCGTTGAATCAATTGCTTCAAGCGGTGCAAGGGCCCCAAGGGTGTAACAGCCTATATCTCCGGCAATAAAAAGGCCCAGCTTTTTAAGGGTATAAAACACAGGACGATAAGGGCAGCCGGGACACATATTCGGCTGTCGGCCCGGCAGGCTATCCATGCCATTTTTGACATTGTTATCGAACTTTCCCTTTATTTTTTCAGCAATATCAGGACTGAATTCGCCACACATGGAAAACATCTCCTTTCCTGTGACATCAATCCCCATGGCCCTTATCTGTTCCTCAAAAAAGGGATCAAGCTCTTCAAACACGTAAACCTTACGGACTGTTTCAGCAAAATCCATAATCTTCTTTCGAGGCAGGGGATACGCCATCCCCAGTTTTAAAAAAGAATAATCAGGGAAAACCTCCTTGGCATAGTTGTAGCAGACACCGCTACAAATAATGCCCGCTGACCTTTCATTTATTTCGACCCGGTTTATCGCAGAGGTTTCTGCAAAATCTGCCAATCTCTTTATACGATCTTCCACCAGAGGGTGTCTGGTCCGGGAATACCGTGGAAGAAGGACATACTTCTCAGGCTCCCTAAAAAGCCTATCAGGGACATGGTGGCTTTCAACCTGTGAAAGGTTTACCACTGATTTTGAATGTGAAAGCCTGGTTGTGGTCCGCAGGAAGACCGGAGTATCAAACTCTTCACTCATATCAAAGGCAAGCCGCACAAAATCCTTTGCCTCCTGACTGTCTGAAGGCTCAAGCATCGGCACCTTTGCAAACCTGGCGTAATTTCTGTTGTCCTGTTCATTCTGGGAGCTGTGCATCTCAGGGTCGTCCGCGGTCACAATTACAAAACCCGCCCTCACCCCTGTATAAGAGGCTGCAAACAAAGGGTCGGCTGCAACATTTACACCCACATGTTTCATGGCTACAATGGCCCTTCCGCCTGAGGCCGAAGCACCATAGGCAACTTCGAAGGCCACCTTTTCATTGGCCGACCATTCCACATAGATATCATCATACTCAACCAAAGACTCAATAATCTCTGTGCTCGGCGTGCCGGGATAACCCGTGGCGACCCTTACCCCGGCCTCATACGCCCCCCTCGCAATGGCCTCATTGCCTGACATCAGGGCCTTTTGATTAGTATTCTCCTGTCTTATTATCATTTAAATATCTTTGCCATTTTGCTAAGGTCTTTAAACCTCGCACCGACCTTCATGTATTCCCATAAAGGCCCCTTTATCCCAAACCGACGCAGTTTTTTTTGCAATTCAGTATTCATGTTGATATTAAGGCCAGGGAATATCCACGTGGGATTTAACTTTGAAAACCGATCAATGAAAGGGAAAACTACATCCTTTATGAGAGGCGATATGTAGAACGCCCTGTCCAATAGGTCATGATCTTCATTGATCACTCCTTCTTCAATCGCAATATTATACAGCCTTGTTTCAGGAAATATCCTGATTCCTGTCATGCATATCACAGCGGTTGGTGACATGGATAATATATTATCAAATGTTTCATTAACAGACTCCATTGTTTCACCAGGTCCGCCGATGAGAAGCGAGTGACAAAATGACATGCCCGCTTCAGAGCAGATCTTTGACACCTTTTGAAGATCGCGGACCGTAAAATTCTTACCCATATTAATAAGCATCAAGTCATTTGCAACATCGCTTCCAAACTCCATACCTGTGCACCCTGCTGAAAGCATCAGATCCACAAGCCTTTCTGTGACAAACCCGGGATGGCAATAGCAGCTCCATCTAAAAGACAGCCTTCTTTCCATGATCTCGATGCACAGGTCCTGGGCATGCGCAACGGGAAAGTTAAATTCATTGTCTACAAAAAAGATGTTATTTATACCGGCATCAATAAGGCCCTCAATTTCGTTGCATACATGAGCAGGCGTCCTTAGTCGCACAGTCTTTCCCTGGATAACAGGATAAGTGCAATAAATACAACCAAACGGGCAGCCCCTTTTTGTCTGTATATTTCCCATGCCGCCCCGGTTGAGATAAGCTGCATTGTCAAATTTTGAGCGATCAGGGACAGGGAGCTGATCGAGGCTTTGGATGGTTTCCACCCTGGCGTCCAATGCCCTTTTCTTTAAAGACTCAAAAAACCTGCCCTCTTTTTCAAGGCGATCAATCAGTCTAACAAAGGCTGTCTCTCCCTCACCTACAATTCCCAAATCAGCACCCAGATACGTAATAATCCCGTCAGGGAGGAGATCAAACCCGCTACCTCCAACAACCACCACCGCCCTACTGTACTTTCTGACAACCTGAACCACCTGACGATAAAATGGAAGATAGGATATGTAATTGGGATAACTGACATTGTCTACATTCCTAAGTGACAAACCGATGATATCGGGCTCAAATGAGGAAATACCATGACATATGGCGGCCTCAAAATCATCCTCAAAGCACAGGTCCACGACATGGTAGGGGATATGTTTTTCCCTTAAGGCACCGGCAAGGTACGCCAGACCAAGGGGAAAAACAGGGTCAGGCAGGGATTCAACATTAGGGGATATAAGAAGGACCTTCATTTGGTAAACACCATGGCCGCACTTCCTCCGCCAAAGGTGCTGCTGGTTAAAAGCGATGAGGCGATTACACTCTTCCCTGGCCTTTGCCACTCCATATCCGATTCTCCCAGCAGGGAGCTCAATCTTACACCAGGGAGGCTCACCTGATTTCTTAGACCCATAAGGGTCGCAGATATACTTAGAATACCGGCGCCTCCGAAATCACCCGCAAGGTACTTTAAGGGAGTAACAATAAGGTCATCTGCCTGTTGATCAAAAATTCCCGAAAGCCCCCTGGCTTCCATGCGGTCTAACTCGCCTGAATAGTTGGCCGAGACACAGATTTGATCAAGCTCTTCAGGACCAACGCCGGCTATTTCAATGGCAAGTTCGATTGCGCGACGCATCTGCACCCCGCCGTATTCATAATGGCCAATTTGGGTATAACCACCTGTTTGAACCGCTGATTTTAATATACCGTAAATCCTGGCCCCTCGCCTGAGCGCATAATCCATCCTCTCCATTACAATAATGCCGGCACCCTCTCCCAATACAATTCCATTTCCAGGTCTTGGTCTAACTTGGCCGTCGTCATCGGCCCGTATCCCCTGGATAAATGTATTGTAGCAGTTGTAGAGGATAGGGGATAACTCGTCCGCCCCGCCTACAAGGGCGATGTCTGCGTAATTTCCGGCAAGGATGTTTTGCGCGTATAAAACCGCATTTTCAGCAGAGATCCCATTTTGGCAGAATGTCGTGTTTGGGCCGGTAATGCCGTGGAACATTGCGATGTGACTTGCAGGGGCATTGGGGACAGTCTCAGGAAAATATAGAGGCTGCGCACCCCGAGGCCCGTCGGAAAGAAAGCTGACATAAAAATCTTCAACGCTTGAGCTGCTTCCATAAGCAGTGCCCATAATGACGGCTATCCGGTCTCTATCCATTTGATCGAGTTTTAAACCGCTGTCCGCCAGGGCCTCCATGCTCGCAGCCACTGCCATCTGGGATATCCGGCTCATGCGCCTGTAGACATTTGTGGGCATAAACCGTCTGGGGTCAAAATCCTCCACGCAACCGGCAATGTTGGATCTCAGGGCGGTTGTATCAAAACTCTGTATTTTTTTTATCCCTGACCTGGCGTTCGTCAGCCCTTCCCAGAAGGCTTTGCGGCCGATTCCCAGACTGCATATTACGCTTACTCCTGTTACTGCGATATCAGTCATAATAGGTTCTTTCACAATCCTAATTACCGGCTTTGCCAAATACAATACATGTATTATTGCCCCCGAAGGCAAAGGAATTGCTGAGTGCAACATCTATCTTACGCGGCCGGGCGTTATTGGGTGTGTAATTTAGATCGCATTTTTCATCGGCTGTATCGAGGTGAACTGTGGGAGGCGCTTTCTGCTCTGATATCGCTAGTACGGTCGCCACAGCCTCTATCGCCCCTGATGCCCCCAGACAGTGGCCCACCATGGATTTTGTTGAACTAAGAGAAAGTCTTCCTGCAAGGCCCTCTCCGAATACCTCTTTTACAGCCATTGTTTCAGTCACATCATTTATCTTTGTTCCTGTGCCGTGGGTGTTAATGTAGTCAACCTCATCAGGATCTACACATGCCCTGGAAATAGCGGTCTTAATTACCTTGATCATGCCGATGGCGGTTGGATGAGGGGAAGTCATATGAAAGGCATCGGCATTAATGGCATAGCCTTTGATCTCTGCATATATATCCGCTCCCCTTTGTCGGGCATGCCCATATTCTTCAAGCACCAGGATAGCCGCACCTTCGCCCAGGGAGAGCCCCCGTCTGTTCTTGTCAAACGGACGGCAATATAGAGGATCAATCTGTCTGAGGGAATTAAACCCGGCAAAGGTCAATTCCGAAAGGGCCTCACTCCCTCCGGTTACAACAATATCATGTGTGCCGGAACTGATCAGGTCATAGCCGTATCCGATTGAGGTGGCGCTTGACGAACAAGCTGTAGAAATGGTTGATCGTGTTCCTTTGAATTTGAAGTGGTTGGCCACAAAGTCTGTCACAGAGCACTGGGCCACAGGCAAAAGCAGTGACGGCCTTGGCCTTGATTTTCCCGACCACAAGGCGCGCCTGTACTTCTCCCATGACAGCATTCCGCCTGCGCCTCCCCCTAGGACTATGGCGATATTTTCCCTACCCTCATCAAGGTCAAGACCGGAATCTGAGATGGCCTCACCAGCGGCAATCAGGCCAAGGATATCGCACCTGGAAGCCCTCTTGGGCAGCGCTCCATTAAAAAAGGATTCAAACTCTTGTATATTGACCTGAGCCGCATTCCTGCACGAAAAACCGGATGTATCAAAAAGGCTGATGGGCCCGATACCACATTTCCCCTCAAAAAGGCCTTTTCTGAATTCAGGAGCGGAACTTCCGATGGATGAAATAATTCCTATACCCGTTATGGCGACCCGTCTAGTGTGAATTGTAGTCATCACTAAAATAATCAACCAGTTGCATTATTCGCACCTTTACTTCGCCCTTCAGGGCATAGATCATCTTCCGCGCATTCGTCATAAGGACCTGGGTAGTCTCCCCCCTGGCAAGCAGGGCACTATCTACCTTGCGCAGTATTTCAAACTTGAATATCAGGGCAGCTATTTCCGGTTTCACAACCATAACCCTTATAATAATGGAATCCCCACACTTAGCCGGCTGTTTGAAGTCACACTTTAAATTTATCACCGGTGCGATATAGCCCAACTCCACCATGTCTTTCGGCATAAGGTCGAACTGCCGTAACAGGGCCATGCGGCCTACCTCAAACCATGCCATATAATGGCCGTACCAGGCAATACCCCACTCATCCACCTCGTTAAATCGAACCGTATCCTCTGTCTCAAACCATTTCATTATGTCAATCCGCCATCAACGGTCAACACCTGACCCGTGACATACCCTGCCCTTTCCGAGGCCAGAAACAATACCGCATGGGCTACATCTTCCGGGCTGCCTAATCTTCCCGCAGGGATCATCCCCAACAAGTCATCCATGGTCTTCTTTTTAAGACCATCAGTCATATCCGTAAAGATAACACCGGGGCAAACCGCATTGACCGTGATACCCAGACGAGCCACCTCCTTGGAAAGCGACTTTCCAAAGGAAACAATACCGCCTTTGGAGGCGGAATAATTTGTCTGACTGACCCTCCCTGTCAGTGCGCTGGGAGAAGTCATGTTGATAATGCGACCGAATCTTCTTGCTATCATGGACTTGATAACCAGCCGTGAGCAGAGATATGTACCCTTAAGGTTGACATTGAGGACACTGTCCCAGTCATCTTCGCTAAGGAACATCAGCATCTTATCCCTGATGATGCCGGCATTATTGACCAGGATGTCCACATGGTCCCATTTGCCAAGGACCTGATGTACCAATGTCTTTGCCCCGGCCTCTGAAGAGATGTCCGCTTTTATAATCATATACTTGCCTGTCAGCGACTGCAATCGTTCCTCTGTTTGAGCAGCCCCTTCTTTATCAGAGCAGTAATTGGCAGCCACCCATGCGCCTTCCCGTGCAAAGGCCAAGGCGATTGCCCGGCCAATACCCTTTGTCCCACCTGTTATAATGACCCTTTTGTCTTTGAATTCCATAACATTAAAAAATACGATCCTTGTCGTCGGCTCACACTGGCATTACGGAGGCTTATAATCTTAAAGTCTAACTCTGCGTGAACAGCGGGAAAAACGCAAGGCATATTATTTTATGGTCTTCCTTTCTGTCAAGGACAGTTATGTTTGGCTCTTCGTCATAAGGGGTCTAGGGTTCTAGGATTCATTCCCTTGTTCGCTTGACCCCTTGACTCCTTGAATCCTTGGACCCTCCAGCTCTCCTGACATGTCTGGACAGCAGTTATATATGCTACGTTTTTTAACCGTAGAAATACAATAAGTTGGGCCTCTCAAAAAATAAATACAATATATCGTATATTTTTTCTTGAATACCCCTATTATTTTTGTTATAGAATAACAACTGTTTTTTTAATAAAAAAGGGCATAAACTACTAAAAGGAGGATTATAATGAGAATTATTGCAAGCGCAAATCAAAAAGGAGGTTGTGGCAAGACTACTACCGCCATCAACCTTTCATCTTCTTTGTCAATGAAAGGGCAACGGGTAATGATTATTGATTTTGATCCTCAAGCACATGCGACAATGGGACTGAATATAAAGCCATCCGAGCTTGAAAAGAACATTTACGATGTAATAACTCCAAAGGGAAACCAAGATGTCGGAATTGAAGACATCATCATACCTATAAAGGACAACCTGGATCTAGCGCCTGCAGGCTTGATTCTCAGTGTGGTCGAGCAAGAGCTTTCAGGCATTGAAGGTAGGGAAGACAGACTCTTTAATGCCATCCGGGCAATTAAGCAGCAATACGATTATGTCATCATTGACTGCCCCCCCAGTATCGGGCACCTTTGTTTTAATGCCCTTCGCGCATCTGATGAGGTAATCATACCGATAGATATGAGCCTATTTTCCCTTCGAGGTGTATCCAAGTTAACCGAATTAATTATTCTTCTTAACGAAAAGACCGGCCACGAGAGCAGGGCGCGCGCCCTAATAACAATGTATGATGCAAGGACCAGGTACTCCAGGGTGGTGTTGGATAAGGTCAGAAAAGAATTCGGTAACAATGTTTTTGAAACCGTAATCCGTTACAATATTCGTCTCAGAGAAACGGTTGATTACGGATTGCCGGTAGGTGACTATGACAAAAATTCTTTAGGTCATAAAGATTACGAAAATCTGGCGGATGAAATTCTCCGGTCTGATGCAGCCGTCATGTATCAAGACCTCAACACATTGAGCCTTGCGCAAGATTTGTTGCAGAGGACAGAAGGTTATATGGATGCAGCGACAAAATCAGAGCTGATCGGCCAGCATGTTTGCGAGACAGAGGAAGATTTTTATCTCTCTGAACCAAAGTCAACATTTTCTGAAATGGTTGAGGCCATGGCAACAGATTCATCCAACCCATCACCGGATTATAATTATGATGAAATGTAGGCAATAGGGGCCAAACAAAAAAAGGAAAGGGTTGGACCAGAAGGTCCATCCCTTTCCTTTTTCAGTTATCTATCAACACTTTTTCTGGTGAGCAAGAGGCTGTTTGACACCACGGCAATACTGCTCATCGCCATCGCGAGTGCTGCAAGGATAGGGTGCAGGTGTCTTAAAAAGCCCGGCAGGGTTTCGATGGGGTACAGGGCCCCCGCTGCAATAGGGATAAGTGCCATGTTGTAAAAAAAGGCCCAAAAGAGATTTTGCCTGATGGTTTTCATGGTCGCGCGGCTGAGCCTGATAGCCCTTGGAACACCTTTGAGATCGGGGCTGACCAGAATAACATCCCCTGTCTCTATGGCAATATCAGTGCCGGTTCCGATTGCAAAACCAACGTCCGCCTGTGCAATGGCCGGTGCGTCATTAATACCGTCTCCTACCATTGCGACCTTTCTTCCCTCTTCCTGAACTGAATGAACCTTTTGTGATTTTTCACCAGGCCTCACCTCTGCAATCACTTCATCAATATCAAGCTCTGAAGCGATCTTTCTGGCTGTCCTGAGGTTGTCTCCTGTAAGCATGACTGTTCTAAGACCCATTTCATGCAGCTGCCTGATTGCCCCTTTGGATTCTGGCCTTATTACATCTGCAAGTGCTATAAGGCCTACAGGGCTATCATTTAACGCAACAACAGCCACGGTTTTTCCTTCCTCCTGCAATTTCTTAATGCGTATTGCCGCATTCGATACTGCAAGTGACGGACCCTCAAACCATTCGGGTTTGCCGACCATGACAATATCACCATCAATCCCGGCCTGAACACCAAGACCACCCACTGCCCGAAACTCTCCGATCTGACCAAGCTTAAGCCCTCTTGCATCCGCCTCGCTGACTATTGCGCGGCCGAGCGGGTGTTCGGATGCCTTTTCAGCCGAAGCGGCAATCCTGAGCATTTCATCTTCGTCCATAAGCCCTTCATTCAGCACAATAAGGTCTGTCACCACATGTCTTCCATGTGTTATGGTTCCGGTCTTATCCATTATGATGGTGTCCAGGCCTGTGGCGAGTTCAAGGGCCTGACTGCTTTTAAAAAGGATGCCTTTTTTTGCGCCAAGGCCGGTGCCGGCCATGACTGCCGTAGGGGTTGCCAGCCCCAGTGCGCAAGGGCAGGCGATAACGAGAACCGAGACCATCCGGACCATGGCATTGACAAAATCATCTGTAAAGGTCCACCAGACGGCAAATGTAAAAAAGGCCAGACCAATAACACCCGGGACAAATATCGCAGCAATCCTGTCCGCCATGGCCTGAACAGGGGCCTTGCTCCCCTGCGCCTGTTGAACAAGGCGGATGACCCGGGCAAGTGCTGTATCTTTTCCCACCCTGGTCGCCTCTATCTTTAAAAAACCATTTAAATTGATCGTCCCGCCCGTAACATTATCTTCCGGATGCTTATCCACCGGGACGGACTCACCTGTGAGCATGGATTCATCAACAGCAGATTCCCCATCAATAACCTTTCCATCAACGGGGATGCTCTCACCAGGTCTGACTACAAGCACATCGCTGACTTTTACCTCAACGATGGGTACCTCACGTTCTATTCCATTTTCAATTATGGCGGCCTTTTTCGGTCTAAGGCCGATGAGGCTGCGGATTGCCCCTCCGGTCCGTCCCTTTGTACCGGTCTCAAGCATTTTTCCAAGTCTTATGAGCGTTATGATAACTGCCGAGGTTTCAAAATATACGTGGCCTTTTAATAGGGGAAAAAGCAGCACGGCCACCGAATAAAGGTAAGCCACGGATGAACCCATTGCCACAAGGACATCCATGTTTGCGCTCTTGTTTTTAATGCTCTTCCATCCCCCCCTGTAATAGTCCCATCCCGTATAGAACTGCACGGGAGTTGCAAGGCACAGGAACAACCAGTTGACCCAGGCCCCATGGGCCCAGGCGGCCAGAATACCCAGGTCCCTTGACATGCTGAGGAAAAAAAGAGGCGCTGCAAAGGCCACACCTACAAAAAACTTTTTCCTCTGGTCTTTTATCTCGGCATTTCGTGCAGATTGCTCTGCATCGTCTCCTGTGTCATCAGGGACAATGACATTGTAGCCGGCATCCTTTACAGCGAGAATAATATCTTCTAATTGAATCTTATCAGGATCAAATGAGACGCTTGCAAACTCTCCTGCAAAATTGACGTTTGCCTCTTTTATTCCACGGAGTTTTCTAAGCGCCCTTTCAATATTCATGGCGCAGTTTGCACAGCTCATGCCGGTTACAGGCAGCATGATATCTTTGTCAGACACGGCGGGCCCTGTTATTCAACAGCAGGATAGTTGATTTGCCTTAACGTCGCCTTGATTTTTTCTACGGATGCAGGCGACTCCCATTCCACCGATATTTCTTTTCTTTCAGGATTTCCCTCCACCGTTAATACACCATTTATGTTCTCCAGTTCCGTCTTAATAGCCCTGACACAATGAAGGCATGATATATTTGGTATTGAGAGTCTTGTTGTCTCCATGTTGTCTTCCTCCTTACTTTATTAGATTTGGGGCATCGCACATTTGTGTGGGTGACCCCAATATGTTGTGGTCATGCATTGATGACCTGGAATGCCGCTGGTTTTCTTCTCGGATAGAGATCAA
>LT984855.1:522448-529559 GCA_900258555.1 uncultured Desulfobacterium sp.
GGCGTCATCGCCTTAAAACTACGCTAACTCATTCCGGTCAGAAAAACAATAATCCGACCACAACATATTGGGGGCACCCACACAAATGTGCGATGCGGCTTAGATTTAAATCTTTGGTCCAAAAGCCCTTTTCACGCCTCAAGGCCCAGAGTCGTCTTCATCCTGTCAAAGGCGATTTCCATGAGAGGCTCTAAGTTAACAATATCGGCGCGGTTGTATTGAATCAACGTGTCCAGGGCTGCCCTGTCACCCCACTGGTAGGATTTCCACAAAGATACCGCATCATAGCCGCTCATACCGTCAATTTGGGGGTCGCGTTTGATATCAAAGACCTTTTCAATCTTTTTTAGACCTCCGGCAAAGCCGAGTCTTTTCAGCAGGAATCGCAGGTCAATATGCCCGGGAGGCAAATAGATATTTGGGAATGAGCGCCGTATAAAAGGGAGATCAAATAATGAGCCGTTAAAGGTGACAATCAGATCGTATTCAGCTATCGCAACCTCAAATTTGTCGAGATTGATGCCAGTTACAAAGGTATTGACCGCGTGGCCGTCATAGATGCCTATGACAGTGATTTCATCAACACCCTGATAACCCCCACTTGTTTCTATATCAAGATATACAGCCTTTTCCCTGAATGAATCAAAGACCCTCCACATTTCATGTGTAGAAAGCCGTTCTGCAAAAAAACCTATATTCCCAAGGTTATTCAGGGACTCAGCAAGCTCGTCCCGCACAAACTGATCGCGGCCCTTGGAAAATATTATTCCATCATATTCAAGAAATTGCCGCCAGCTTTTTATGCCGCGCCTCCACAGGCCCCGCTCGGTCTTGTGACCTATCCCCTGTATGTGAATAAAGGTGTTTTCAAGCAAAGACAGGCCCTTAGAAACTCTTGATGACTGAATAAACAGTTATCAGTATTTAAACATACCGTCCTCATAAATTACCACACTTTTTCCACTCTTCAAATATGCAGTGACAGACTTGTTCTCTGTATTGACCAGGTCCCAGTGGAGGGCAGAATCATTGAATCCGAGCTGATCCTTCACTTTGGAGGTAAGCCTCGATGGGTCGCCGTCATATGTGGCCGAATATGATGAGCCCACGGCCAGGTGGCAATTTCCGAAACGACCACCGAAGTTTTCATCATAAAGGGTATTGGCCATGAATTTATCAATCTTTGAAAACCTCTTATCTGTAAGGGAAAACTCCCCTGCCCTTCTGGCCCCCTTGTCCATTGAAAGCTGTTTTTTAACAAACTCCTCTCCCTTTTCAGCCTCGATCTTCACTGCCGATCCCTTTTTAAAAATCAGCCGCACGCCCTCCACATAATTACCGCTTCTGAAAGACGGCTGATCAGCATAGTATGCCCCCTCTGTGCCATGCCAGTCAGGGGAGAGAAAGATCTCAAAGCTGGGTATATTGTGGCCGGATATCCCCACCCACTTCCTGTATTTGCCGGGGACGACCCTTAGACTGATATTTTTTGACTCGACATCCAGATAATCTATATCCATACTGTTCAGCCACCCTTTTATTGCAAAGGCCTCCCTGTAAATGTCCTTCCACAGTCTCACCGGATCATCCTCATCAAGATAACAGGCCTTAACAATTTGCTTGCAGTATTGTTTGATAGATAGTTTTGCCTGCCTGGCAAGCTCAAGGGTGGGAAGGGTGCAAAGTGTCCAGCCATACTCTCTTTTATCCTCCCTTTTGTCCAGAATTCTGCGAAGGGGTTTATTTGCGACAAGGGCCTTGCCGATCCTCTTTGGATCAACATCGCTTAAGTGCGTCAAAGAATCAGGTGCGCGAAGATGAATGCTACCATTGAGGTTCTCAAAAAGCTCCTTTTGTCCGGGCGGTACAAAGACCAATTGTCTATTGTCACCCTTCTTATAAAAGTTTTGCTCCATAACAGATGTCATGGCAAGGCGCATTACAGCGTTCAGGCCCATATCCAAGAGCCTTGAATGGATGATCTCAGCAAGTTTTAGGGCCTCCAGGTCAAATTGTATCATAACAATTTCATTCTTCTTGTAACGGCCCCGTGATGTCTTAAGCCCCCACAACATAACATCCGCGTATTTATCAAGTTGGTCTTGCGTCAACATTTAGTGATTCTCCTTAGACAAATTGGAACATGCAAGGCTACACAGGTGCATATTTATCAGTTGGCAACAGGATAAATCATTCCTTCTATTATGATATTGCGGCAGTTTCCATATGTAATCCTTTTTGATCCTCACAATTACGAGCATATTAGTCTTTCGGATTCCGTGGGTCAATGAGGAAAAGGCGTTGAAAATAATATCCTTTGAAAAACATTGGTGATTTCAGAAAAAATTCAGATCCCCAATCACAACCCACCATATTTTTCTTCCAGTGCAATATGGGGTTCCCTTTTCGTGTACTTTGTGCGTTTCGTGGTTAGACAATTTCTCCTGATTCTCCATGACGGTCATGTCATGAAACACGCGACTGCCCTGAGGGGCAAAGGTGATGCCGTGGCTAACGTTCTGGGCTGGTGTTGCGCCATTCATTGGAATTCCGTTGAACCGTATCTCGCCTTTCCATAAGGAGATTAGAAAAGATATAGTCTTGAATACGCATATTTCCTGATCTGACTCCGGTGGGACCAATCAGAATATTCACTAAGTATTCACTAAGAGCCTGGCCCTATTTTCCCTCTTTTGAGAAAGAGATGTTCTGATTCTTCTGATGAATGGATATTGGGAAACAGCCAATTTGCGGGGATAGGGTATGTAGGTTCCAATGAGACTTATGGTTCGGGGATTTTAAAAGCGTGATAAATTCTGACTGGTAACTTGCTTTAGAACCAACCCCTTCGTCCCATGACTCTTCGTCCCAAAATTTATTTTTGTCTTCTATGAACGCCCAGTTTTTTCATCTTGGTCCTCAGGGTGCTCGGGTTTACTTTAAGAAGCATGGCAGCCCCGCCAGGGCCTTCTATCTTTCCATTCGCGGTCTTCAGCGCCAATTTGATGTGCCTGGCCACGGCATCGTCAAGGCCAATAATATCACTATTAGATCCTGATGGGGTTATATTATTTTCCTGTTTTTCTCGAAGGACAAAATCTTTGAATGTCAAAAAGGTATTATTGTCTTTTCCTCGATTCTGGATCAAGGCCCGCTCAACCACATTTTCCAATTCACGAACATTGCCCGGCCAGTGATAAGACATCATACGTTCAAGGGTATCTGGTGAAATGGCAGGTTCAGCCTTGAACTTAAGCTCTCTTGATTTCCTGTTGATAAAATGACGGACCAGATCCGGTATGTCTTCTTTTCTCTGCCTCAGGGGGGGTATCATAATGGGAAAAACATTTAGCCTGAACCAAAGATCTTCTCGAAACCTTCCTTCCCGGATCATGTCTTCCAGATTCATCTGTGTGGCGCTGATTACCCTAACATTGATTGGGATAGTCTTAGTGCCGCCTATCCGTTCGATTTCCTTGTTCTGAAGTACCCTTAAAAGCCTTACCTGCGCATGCAGGGGCATCTCTCCTATCTCATCGAGCAATATGGTCCCCATATTGGCCCTTTCAAACCTGCCTCGTTTTTCAGAAACCGCTCCTGTAAAAGCTCCTTTTTCATGACCGAAAAGCTCGCTGTCCATAAGGGTTTCCGGTATGGCGCCACAATTCACCTTGATAAAAGGTCCTTCTTTGCGTTGGGAGGAATAATGTATGGCGTTGGCAATGACCTCCTTTCCGACCCCGGTCTCTCCAAGGAGGAGAACAGGGCTATTTAAGGAGGCCACCTGATGAACCATCTCCATAACCCCCGCTAGACCACCTGTTTTACCCACAAGTTCGTCTCCGGACAGCCGAAGAAGCTCCCGGTGGAGATATTGTACATCATCTGCGAGCATGTCTTTCAGCTTGATAACCTCTTCGTGCTTAAGTGCGTTTGACATTGCGATGGAAAAAGGGTCATGCAACATTGACAGAAGGCGGGCATGTTTATTTGCATATTTGTCCTTTCCATCCACATATATCACAAGGGCACCCAACCTGTTGTCTTCGATCTTTAGACGCATGGCCATGATGGAGGTATTCGGCTTTTTGACAATTTGGGTCATAGTCAGGCTAAGGGGATCTGATTCCGGACGGTTTATGATCATCACATCCTGGGTGTGCATCTTTATCCATTTTCTTTTTAGTGCTGCTCCAGCCGACTTCGGTAAGGGAATCATCCGTGGAAGTCTTGGGTTATCTCTATAACGGGAAACCTGGACAATGGCATGCGCAGTAGCCAATTCACGGTCAAAAAGGTCTAAGACCATTCCGGTTATCGGTATAACCTTTTCCAGGTATTCAAGGCAACTCCACATGGAAGTTTCTATATCCAGGTTTCCGCATATCCGCATGGTGGCCTCGCGAAAGAAATTATCTTTATTTACGGTCATATGGTCTCTTTGTTTTCCATAAGGGTTACGGCATTCCCAGGTAGCCTCCTAGCGCGATTTTGTTATCCGCTTTATTGAGCGGAAAATCTATACTACATCGAAATGCCGAGGTATTTCCGTTGTATTCCGCTGGCAGCTTTTAGTCTGCGCTATTAACCTTTTGATATTATTGTATATGCTTAGTTGGCATAATTCAAGCAATATTTTGTTGAAGATGGTACCAAAGAGGCAATAAGGTGAATGCGAAGTTGTAAAACTTATTTCATGGCTGGTCCTTAATGCAAAAACTGCATTTTCGGGGACAGGATAGGGTGGCTGAGTTTAATTATCTCAAGACCCCGAGAGAAGAATATCTAAATAAGGTCAAAGCCGCTGTGGAGGCGGAAGGTGTGACAGCTAGAACTGTTATTATACCGGGTAAACCAACCGATGAAATCTGTAAATATGCTGCGCGTAGCGATGTGGACATTGTCTTGGTTAGTCCTAGCGGTGTAGGTGGTATTGTGGGATGGGCATGGGATCTGTTGCAGATAAGGTGGCAAGGCATTGCCCTAAGCCTGTCTTGCCCATAAGACGCCGGAAGGAAATAGCCGATGAATAAGTTTTTTCACCCAAAAAGCATTGTTGTTGCAGGGGCCTCTGCAGACAAGGACAAAGTATCGAACAATATTATTGCAAACCTTCTTGAGATGAGGTTCGGGGGCAAGATCTTTCCCATTGGCAGAAACGGGGGCGAGGTTTACGGATATAGGATTTACCGTTCATTGACTGAAATCCCGCAGACTGCAGATCTCATTGTTATCATGGTCCCGGCAGTTGGTGTGCCTGATTTATTGGAAGATGCAGGAAAGGCAGGAATCGACAGGGCGGTTATCATTTCAGACGGATTTAATGAATCAGGGGCCGAAGGGATACGTCTTGCTGAGCAAATAAAACAGATTGCATCAAGATATTCAATACGGTTCATCGGGCCCAATTGTCAGGGTGTAATTTGTTTGGAAAGCGGCGTTTGCGTGCCTTTTGCACCCCTTTTCAGACATCAGGTAAAAAAGGGCGGAGTCTCGATTATAACCCAAAGCGGCTCAATCGGTTGGATAGCGGCAACATCCCTGTCCCATGAGATGGATGGCATAAGCAAGGTTGCAAGCATCGGCAATAAACTGGATGTCGATGAACTGGAGCTGCTAAGGTATCTGATCGAAGATCCTGAGACAAAAATCATAGTCCTTCATCTTGAAGGTTTCTCTGACGGCAGAAAGTTGTTTGAATACACCAGATCTTCTAAGAAGCCAATAATAATCCTCAAATCAAATATCAGTGGGAAGACATCACAAATAGCATTGTCCCATACTGCAGCCCTTGCCTCGGATGACAGGGTCTCTGACGCGGCCATGGGCCAGGCAGGGATGCTCAGGGCAGGCAGCCTGAGGGAAATGCTTGAAATGTGCAAGGCTCTTACTCTTCCAATCCTTAATGGCAGAAATGTGGCAGTTATGGCAGGCTCTGGCGGACTTGCCCTTATTGGTGAGGACTCTGTTCTAAGACAGGGTCTTGGCATGGCAAAACTACCTGAAGACCTGCTCCGTAAGATCGCCCAAATGGGAACATGGAAACGCCTGAATATTACCAATCCTGTAGACCTGGGAGGTTTTTTCAACAACCTGGATATCTTGGATGCTGTTGAAAGCGTATTGTCACAGAGGGAAGTCTCCGGAGCGACCTTGTCTCTATTCCGCACCAAGGAATATGACTCTCCCCTTACATGTGCTGAGTTGGTTGATCAAATTGAGGGTGTGTGCAAAAGGCATGCAAAACCTATTGCCCTCCACTTTGTATCAGATTTTTTCCCTTGGCTAAAATGAAGATGACCAAGAAATTTCCCATATTCGACACCATGGAAGATGCGGTATCTGCCTTATCAAACCAGTGGAGATATAGAAAATTTCTAAACAGGGTGCGCTCTGGCTATCGCAGTATGAAAACAGAAATGGAGAAGGCCAAACACATACTTTCCAGGCTAGACTCTGGGGTACTTTATCACCCGACCCTAATGACAATGGAACTTTTAGAGGCCTATGGGATTAAATGCGAACTACCGGTCATGGCTCATAACCTGGAAGAGGCCAGGTTAAAGGCAGGTGAGATCGGTTACCCGGTGGTGATGAAGATCGGTTCTGCCGACATCTCCCATAAGACAGATGTTAAAGGCGTGAGGGTAAATATCGCTGATGAAAAAGGACTTATCGAAGCCTTCATAGATATCATGGATGCAATCACAAAAATGAGGAAATCTTCTCGTATACATGGAGTGATACTCCAAAAAATGATACCAGAAGGCATGGAGTTGATAATCGGCGGCAAACACGATCACGACTTTGGACCGATAGTGATGTTCGGAATGGGAGGTATTTTTGTAGAATGAGCCAATTTAAGAGCCGGAAAGCCGCGTTGGCAGCTACCCTTGGCGTCCCCTCTTTGTTCGATCAACCCAAATTTTCACTTCAAAGCCACCGCTTGACCTTGTGACCTACCTTATATAATACTTCCGTAAAAATTGATCTTTTTTGAAGGTCATATTGTATTTTTTTATTGACGAGCTATAGCCCGCTCGGTTTTACCATGTCTTGCGAGTACAATTTTGTCAAAAGTGTAGGCCCTATTTTTTATGCTATTTTTTAA
>LT984855.1:531794-534914 GCA_900258555.1 uncultured Desulfobacterium sp.
CTTTCGCCCAGCTCTTTTCCTTCTTCAACTTCAACAAAACCATGCCTCCCGCCACCCCAGACAACAAGTACATGCCCAGGTCTTAAATTGCCTCAGAATCTTTAAATGACATATCACTTAGGCTGGCCCCGATCTGCAGGGAGGAGTCATTTGAAATGATTAAAGAGATAAGAGGATTTTCCATTTTAAGAGGTAGTCGCGGCGAAAAGGCCTTCGACATTGCCTCCATTGCCGATGCCCTTGAGAGGGTTTCAATCCTATTGGCAGATTTTCCTGAAATAAGGGAACTGGACCTTAATCCTATAAAGGTATTCAACGATAGAAAGGATCTTATTGTACTTGATGGAAGGATTAAGATCAGTAGATGAAATTTTTTAGGAGGAAATTTAGTAAGTTCCTAACCGGAAATTACTGAGCTTTTCATCTTTAAAACTGGATTTATTTTTTCCGATTACACTTTAATCTTCAGTAATGAGCTAAAGAATGAAATCAATAAATACTTTTCTTATGGCTTTTAGCCTTGTTGTCGGGGTGCTTTGTACTAAGGTGCTATCCTACGATTTGCCAGCAGTAAATCTGGGATTTACAACTTTTGTTGACGTCCCCCCAGCACAACCAGGTTTTTATTTTACCCAATATATCCACAACTGGACTTCGAAAAGATTTAAAAACAGCGAAGGGAATGGCTTGTTGCCGAATTCTGCCGATGAGAAGCTTGACGTGTGGATCTCTATAACACAGCTTTTCTATTATTCAGCCGAGAAACTGCCACTTGGAACTACCTGGGGACTTGATATATTGATACCCGTTGTCTCAATTGATTTAGATTATGGCAGCCGAAATGTTTCCGGTTTTCCCGCTGACAATAGCTCAGGCTTGGGCGATATAATAATTGCGCCAATTTTCCAATGGGATCCTATCATGGGAGAGAATGGCCCCCTTTTTGTTCATCGAGTAGAGTTACAACTGATTCTTCCAACAGGAAAATATGATGATGAAAAGGAACTCAATCCTGGCAGCAACTTTTTTTCTTTCGATCCCTATTGGGCAGGGACGCTGTTCATAGGGCCAAGATGGACCTCGTCATTGCGTTTGCATTACTTATGGAATGATAAAAACAATGATCCCAACCGGAACTTTGTCGGAGCCGAAGACACAAAGGCTGGACAGGCGATCCATGCTAATTTTACAGTTGACTATGAAGCGATTAAAGACAAGTTGCGGGTAGGCTTAAACAGTTTTTTCCTCAAACAAATTACTGACACTAAAATTGATGGCCAAAATGCTCCGGGCAACAGGCGTGAGCAGGTTTTTGGGATCGGCCCAGGAGCAGTTTGGCAATTTTTAAAGAATGATTTTATTTTCCTGAATACTTATTACGAAACCGAGGTGGAAAACCGTCCTCAAGGCAAACGCGTTAATCTACGCTGGGTACATCATTTTTAATATATGAGACTGAATGCCACGGCAAAAGGCCTATTTTTTTGGGCAGTTGCCCTTTTGTCCATTCGGTTTTTCTGTAAGCGTCAAATTAACCCCATCTTCCCAAGGAGGCGGTGATGTGGGATGATGGTCCGAAAAAAAGAAGGGGGACCATCATGAAGAAAGAAGACAGAGAGCATCTGAGGGAAGAGTGGGCAAGGCGTTTGAAGGAGTGGGAAGCAAGCGGCCTTAGGCCGACAGAGTATTACAGGGCAAACAATGTTAATGAGGGAAGGTTTCATTACTGGAATAGAAAGCTTTCTGGTAATAAGCTTGATGGGCCATCATTTGTAAAGGTCCCGATTTCATCTATGAGCAGACCGTGCCCGATACGGATAGAGATTGGGAAACGGTTTTGTGTGGAAGTAGATAATGGCTGTGATTTTGCAGCGCTTGAGCACGTTATTGGTATTCTTATCCGGGCATAATGTTTATGTCATTGATCACCCTAAAAGAGCCCCCCATGATCGGCCTAATGGAGCCAATAAAATACTGAAAGGGGTCTGCTCTTGGCTCACCTTAGGATCATATGTCTATTGTCAAGCACCCCTTTGGCATGGGTCAACGGGCATAAAAAAAATAAGTAACATCAAATTCTGTTGACTTTGTTATTCATGCATCCCCCTTAATCAAACCTAAAACCAAATAACCTGCCGTCTTCCGTTGCATCTGTCAGTTTAACGAAAGCACATAATCATTCAAATCCAACTTCCTTTTTAAACCACGAAACACACAAAATACACAAAAGTGTTTAATTTCCTGGTTCAAAAGAATTCAGGACCGGTCTTCCTTTTCGCACACAGGCGCATCAGATTAAGGATGGCTGGAAAAGAGTTGATTCGCCTCCGATCTCCTCAAGTCCGCTATTGAAACGCATCCTCTTGTTTTATTATCTCCAATATGTCTTTGTGAAGGCTCGGAATCTTATTCTGAATAACATCCCAAACGATGTCGTAGTCAACTCCAAAGTAATCGTGAATGAGGCGATCTCTCATGCCTGCAATCGCCTTCCACTCGACATTTGTATACCTATTCTTTAGATCAGAAGGGACTTTTTTTGATGCTTCACCGATGATTTCAATACTTCTCACAAAGGCACGCCTGAGTGTAGCTTCCTGAAGAAACTGCTCTTTGCTCAAGTCTGCTGATTCGGTTACCAGGTATTCGGTCTCATCAAGGATGTGGCGCAGATATTCAAGCGGCGAAAGCGACATATTCCACCTCTTTCAGAATGTGTGGACCGATATAGGGACTTAGAGATTCCACCGTAACAAGCTCAGTTTTATGCTGCAAAACCTCTTCCAGAAAAAAGCACAGTATCATGAATGAATCAAAAGTCTTTCGTCCTTGCTCAAATTCTACAAGGAGGTCAATATCGCTATCCGGCGTTTGTTCGCCCCGAACAAAAGAACCGAACAGACCGATTCTTCGCACTCCCAATGATCTGAGATGAGATGCATAATGATTGATCACGTCTATTATGTCCTGCTTTGTCTTGATTACGGTTCCCATCACACTCATTCTCCAAAAGCCGCCAGTGGGTAGAGTAGAGAGCTGGTTCTGGCGACTTTAGGCCCGGCCTATCTGTTTCCGCCCCTTTCGTCTGGCGGTGCCTCAATGTCCGTACCTTGGCTGCCT
>LT984855.1:536739-553756 GCA_900258555.1 uncultured Desulfobacterium sp.
TCCCTTGAGCTAACGGGGCGTACGGACAACTCCCCGGACGGGACTTTAACCCGCAAGACAAGCAGTTGTTACTGCGAACGGACAGGGCATAAATAAATAATTCCTGAGAATTAACTCCTTCTTGGGTGGATTGTCAAAATCTAATGGATCCAACTACCAATAAATACTACAAAATATTTTTGTGCAAATTGTCATTGTTTAAAAAAATGCACAACATAACGGGCATAAATAAATAACGAATGACGCAAAGCCACAATTTTCATCAGCTTTTTCAAGCCACTCTTTTATCAATTTCTTATGAACCATAGAGGACCTTTCCATCCTTAAATATTTTTATGATAAAAGGGTCGCCCAATTCAAGTCTTTCTTTTATTTCTTCAGGCCTGTAAACAAGCATATCCGCGGCCATATTTCTTTTAATAAGCCTGTCAAGTTCTCTCATGCGGTCTATTCCATAATACGGCGTGTCGGATTTGATTATCAGTAAATCAATATCATTAATCTCTCCCTCACCCCACGCAGCGGAGCCGAAAAGAATTATCTTCTCAGGCCGATACTTTTCGATAAGCTGGTTCTTGATGCTGTCTATCTCTTTCAGGCTATCCGATGCATTCATCTCAAGCATCTCCTGATATCAATGGGAATACGATACGGAAAAATTTACCGGTTTTAAGTATAACTGTATCACATTAAAATTACAAGAATAATATTGCCAATAAAAATGATGTCATTATATCTTATGGCTTATCGCCTTTTAATTCTGCATTCCGCCTTATGGTTCCCTCTTGAAAGATGGCCCGAAGATATTCCTGGTAAGGGCATTTAGGGATACTGTTGATCAAATCTTCAAACTTGTTTCCGTCAATGAATTTCATGCGCCAGGCCACTTCCTCCACACATCCGAACTTCAGCCCCTGTCTCTTTTCTATGGTGGCCACAAACTGGGAGGCATCGAGGAGGCTATCGTGTGTGCCGGTATCAAGCCATGCAATGCCTCGACCCATGATTTCCACATAGAGATCATTGAGTTTAAGATATTCCATATTAACATCTGTAATCTCAAGCTCACCCCTTGCCGATGGTTTGAGGTTTTTTGCGATCTCTACAACCCTGTTATCATAGACATACAGGCCTGTTACCGCGTAATTGGACTTGGGGTTTTTTGGTTTTTCTTCAATGTTTACAGCCCTGGCGTTCTCATCAAAGGCAACAACGCCGTATCTTTCCGGGTCTTTGACATAGTAGCCAAACACTGTTGCGCCAGTTTTCCTCTTTAAGGCCTCCCTCAGAAAATTGTAAGGACCATAAAATAGGTTGTCCCCCAAAATCAAGACAACCGGGTCTACCCGGATAAATTGTTCTCCTATTATAAATGCCTGGGCGATCCCCTCAGGCCTGGGTTGCTCTTTGTAGCTTATACTGATTCCCCATCTGGATCCATCACCCAGGAGGTCTTGAAATCTTGGCATATCCTCGGGCGTTGTGATCAGGAGAATATCTCTTATGCCTGCCAGCATCAAGGTGGACAGGGGATAATAGATCATAGGCTTGTCATATACAGACTGCAACTGTTTACTGATAACCCTGCTCAATGGGTAAAGCCGTGACCCGGCACCACCCGCCAAAATTATTCCCTTCATATCTCCGCCCCATTACCTTCCTTGATAGTTGGTCTCAATCCATTTACGGTATTCGCCGCTTCTAACCGAGTTGACCCATTTAAGATTATTTATATACCAGTCAACAGTTGCCTCTATCGCCTCTTCAAACTCGTGCCCCGGTTTCCACCCAAGTTGGTTTTTGATCTTGGTGGCATCAATAGCGTAACGTCTGTCATGGCCTGGTCTGTCTGCTACAAACTGGATTAACCTGTGGCTGGATTTGTCGCCTGAACGACCCAAGCGGGTGTCCATCAGATTGCAAAGCAGTCGGACAATCTCAATATTTTCTCTCTCCGCTCCGCCGCCGATGTTGTATGTTTCACCGGGTCTGCCTTCCTCCAGCACCTTGATTATGGCATCGCAGTGATCAACGACATAAAGCCAGTCTCTGATATTCTTGCCGTCGCCATATACAGGTAGAGGTCTTTCCTCGATAATGTTTAATATCATTAAAGGTATAAGTTTTTCCGGAAACTGGTATGGGCCATAGTTGTTGGAGCAATTTGTGATCATTGCAGGAAGCCCATATGTGCGGAAATATGCCTTTACAAAGTGATCAGATGCCGCCTTGGACGCAGAATAAGGGCTCGAAGGATCATATGCCGTTTCCTCGGTAAAATAACCATGGGAACCAAGGCTGCCGTATACCTCATCGGTGGAGACATGAAGAAAACGAAAGAATTTTTTTACATTCCCCTTTCCCCAGTTTCTTCTGCTTGCCTCAAGCAAGCGGAATGTGCCCGTAACATTTGTATCCACAAAGGCCTCCGGTCCGACAATGGAACGGTCTACATGGGATTCTGCAGCAAAGTGGACAATTCCCCCCAGATCGTGCTCGGAAAATATCCTGTCAATCAATGCAGTGTCCTTAATGTCGCCGTGTATGAATTGGTATCTCGCGGCCAAATTGGGCCCAAGGTCTTCAAGGTTTGCAGGATTGCCGGCATATGTAAGGGCATCCAGGTTTACAATGCACCAGTCAGGCCTGACAGAAAGGCATCTGCGGATAAAGTTCGAACCGATAAAACCTGCACCGCCTGTGACAAGAAGATAGTTTTCCATAATCTACAGGCCCTTATAATATGTCTCTAAAATAATCTATCGTCATCCTAAGCCCATTTTCCAGTTTGATCTTCGGCTCCCACCCAAGCCTGTCTTTGGCCAGGGATATGTCCGGTTGACGCTGCATGGGGTCATCCTGTGGAAGAGGAGAGAAAATGACCCTGGACTTACTGCCGGTCAGACGGATGATGGTCTCTGCCAGCTCAAGTATGGTAAACTCCCCCGGGTTTCCGAGATTAACAGGACCGGTGAAATCGTCAGGCCCGTTCATCATCCTGATCATGCCATCAAGAAGATCGTCTACATAACAGAAAGACCGAGTCTGTCTGCCGTCACCGAAGACTGTTATGTCCTTATTAGATAACGCCTGTACGATAAAGTTGCTGACCACCCTGCCGTCATTGGGGTGCATCCTGGGACCATAGGTGTTAAATATTCTAACGACCCTGATGTTGACATTGTTTTGGCGGTGATAATCGAAAAAAAGTGTCTCCGCGCAACGCTTTCCCTCGTCATAACAGGACCTGATTCCTATGCAGTTGACATTTCCCCAGTAATCTTCTCTCTGAGGATGGGTGGTAGGATCTCCATAGACTTCACTGGTGGATGCCTGGAGTATCTTGGCCTTTACCCTCTTTGCAAGACCCAGCATGTGGATAGAGCCCATCACACTGGTCTTGATGGTCTTTACGGGATTGTACTGATAGTGAATTGGTGAGGCAGGACAGGCAAGATTATAGATCTCATCCACCTCAATGAATACAGGTTGGGTCAGGTCATGACGGATGAGTTCAAAATTAGGATTGCCCAGCAGGTGCCGGATATTATCCTTAGTGCCGGTAAAAAAGTTATCAAGGCATATAACATCAGTTCCCTCTTTGATCAGGCGGTCGCAGAGATGAGAGCCAAGAAAGCCGGCGCCTCCTGTTACCAATACGCGTTTTTGTATGTGCTTCATTATTCGTCTCCCATAGAAGTAACAGGGGTCATGACAAAAAACTGAACTTCCTAAAAATGGGTCATAGGGGGTTTACCCACCGGAAAGACATTAAAGCCCGTCTCAAACAGCCTCTTATGAGGCAGAATATTCCTTCCATCAAATACGAAAGCAGGCTTTGTCATGGAATCGTAGATCTTCTTGAAATCCAGTTTAGGATAAACATCCCATTCAGTCATAACGGCAATGGCGTCACAACCGGTTGCAGCCTCATATGGGTCTTCAATGTATGATATGGCCCCTTCCAAACCTTCAAGATCAAACTTTGCATTATCAAGGGCTTTTGGATCGGTTATTATAAGTTGCGCCCTTTCCTCCAAAAGCCTCTTTGAGATGAATATGGCGGGGCTTTCCCTGGTATCCCCTGTGTTTGCCTTAAATGCAAAACCAAAAAGGCAGATCCTTTTTCCGGCAAGAGTGTTGAACATCGCATTCATCATGTTAAGTACAAAGCGCTCCTTTTGATAGTCATTGATGCTGACCACCGCCTTCCAGTAATCTGCTACCTCGTTTAGCCCGTAATACTGACAGAGATAAACCAGATTTAAGATGTCCTTTTTAAAACATGATCCGCCAAAGCCCACGCTGGCATTCAGAAACCTGCTCCCCAGCCTGTTGTCCATGCCCACTGCCCGGGAGACCTCTGTGACATCCGCATCTGCCTTTTCACAAAGGGCTGAGATGGCGTTTATTGAAGAGATCTTCTGGGCAAGGAATGCATTGGAGACAAGCTTTGAGAGCTCACAGCTCCAAATATTGGATGTCAGGATACGGTCACTGGGCACCCAGTTGGCGTAGATCTCCACCAGCTCATCCCTGGCTCTTAGGCCCTCCGGGCTTCTCCTCGACCCGATAAGCACACGGTCAGGGTCTTTAAGATCCTTGATAGCCGTCCCCTCGGCCAGGAATTCGGGATTGGACAGCACGTCAAAGTGTATATTGTTATTACCTGAGGTAAGTATCCTTTCCATGGCAAGGGCAGTCTTGACCGGCAGGGTGCTTTTTTCAACGATTATCTTGTCTGATTCTGCGTTCCGAAGGATCTGTCTTGCTGTCTTTTCCCAGTACTGTAAATCAGCGGCCATACCGGCCCCGGCGCCGAATGTCTTGGTAGGGGTATTGACGCTTACAAAAATAATATGACATTCCCTTATCTCTTTCTCGATCTCTGTGCTGAAAAAGAGATTAACGCCTCTGGTCGCCTTTACGATCTCATCAAGCCCCGGTTCATAGATCGGCAGTTCACCCGAATTCCACTGAGCAATCCGTTTCGGATTTATATCCACAACAGTAACCTTGTATTGTGGACATTTGTGGGCGATCATGGCCATAGTGGGGCCGCCGACATAACCGGCACCGATACACAACATTTTCTTTTTAAATGTCATTTAAGTTATGTCTCCTGTTTAAGGCTGGGGAGAAGAATGACCGGTGAAGCAACGAAACCTTGAATCTGCTTGCCGGATATCTGTACAGGACAATAAAAGTAGTGTCAAGAATCTCAGATGAATCATGCAGACCATCGAGCTTGACACAGTTACTAATTTTTCTTACATTCGCTGGCTGAAAGAGGATTTGAAATTTCAAATCCTTAAAAAGAATTATGAACAAATTCTATCTCCCCTATACGGTTATTACAAGTGCCCTTTCTGTATTGATTCTTCCATCACTGTGGACCTATACACGTCTGAGCGGAAGATATGCCAAAAATTTTAACGAGCGTCTCGGCCTGTTGCCTTCTGATGTGGTCAAGAATATTTCAGGTAAGCCCCGTATATGGATACATGCGGTCTCCCTTGGGGAGGTCAATGTTGCAGCATCCATAATAAATGCATTAAGACGAATGATGCCGGACTGCTCTTTCATTCTTTCAACCACCACAGAATCCGGTCGCAACATGGCAGAGAAGACCTTTGGCCACGACCTGCCCGTAATATATGCACCAATTGATTTTATCGGCCCTGTCTTAAAATCCCTTAACTCCATCCGGCCTGACGTTATGGTCTTCCTTGAAACTGAGATCTGGCCCACATGGCTTTATTCGGCCCACCGCATGGGAATCAGAACCGCCCTGATCAACGGCAGAATATCTCAAAAGTCAATTGGCGGTTATCTCAAATTTCGCTTCTTTTTCAGAGAGGTCCTCAAAAACTTCGACGCCTTTAGCATGATCACGGAAAAAGATGCTGAACGAATTATGTCCATTGGTGCAGAACCGGATAAAGTCGAAATAAACGGCAACGCCAAATACGACCTCCTTCCGGGCGCAGCAAATCCTGCCGCGGAGGGTGAGATTCGTAATGCATTGAATCTTGAAAAGGATGCCAGGGCTCTGGTTGCAGGCAGCACACGCAGTGGGGAGGATGAACAAGTAATCCATGCCTATAAAAAAATCCTGCGCAGCTTTCCTGACACTATCCTGATCATAGCACCCAGACATATTGAAAGGACCCCTGAAATATGCTCAATGCTCAAAGCCCATGGCCTTGAATACCAATTAAGAACAGGTCTTGAGATGGAAAAAAGGACAAAGCAGATTTTGATTATAAATACCTTTGGTGAATTATTTAAGATTTATAGCATTGCCACCATTGTCTTTTCAGGGGGAAGCCTTGTCCCCCTCGGAGGCCAGAATCCATTGGAGCCCGCTGTCTGGGGAAAGCCGGTCCTTTACGGCCCTTATATGGATAATTTTTTAGATGCAAAGGCTATGTTGGAGGGTAAAGATGCTGGTGTGGGGGTAAGGGATTCAGAGACCCTGGCGGAAAAGGCCTTGTGGTTTTTCAATCATCCTGAAGAACTAAGGCGGGCTGGGGAACGCGCAAAGAGCGCGGTGATGCAAAATGAGGGCGCGGCAGCAAAACATGCGGAGGTAATTAAGCGACTTATAAAAGATAAATAGACCTGCTGCCGTTAATAGTTTAGGCCCTAATCCTTGAGACTGACCAGCGTGGCCCCCCAACCAGAAGGGCCTGGGTCAAGGCTGAAGGTGGCGACATTGGGATATCTTTCAAGTAGCGCATGGACGGTCCTGCGGAGTTCCCCGATGCCTTTGCCATGAATTATTCGAACATCATAAATCCCTTTCTCAAGGCATGTGGCAAGATACTCTTCAACGACTGATGCAACATCTTTTGGGGCAAATGCATGCAAATCCAGCACGCCGTCAATCGGGAGTATAACCGGTTCTGTGTCGTGGGTGTCCATATGTTTACATCTAATAGATTAAGATCCTTAAGCTAAATGCTAATTGCTGAAAGCTAACAGATTTTTTAATGAGCGACAAACAAATTTTTTTCATGGGCATGCATTTTTTTTGTTGACACAAAATTCCGACTCTGGTATTTTTTCAAACAATCGGTTGGTTTGGTGGCCCTGCAGGAAAGCTTCTTCCCTGTGAATCATTCCATATCAGGGATTTTTTTGGCAGCACTCCCCAAACAATCGGTTGGTTTGGTGGCTTTTTAAAATTGGAGCTCTCTTAGAATCTTAGGTAATTTTTTGGAAAAGCTGAAGACATCCGTTCCCAATTCAAAGGTTGAAGAAATAATAAGCGTGGCAAGCGCCCTGTTCAGCCGAAAGGGTTACAGCGCCACATCCCTTAAGGAGATAGCAGATCAGGTCGGCCTTCATAAGACCAGTTTATTTCATTACTTCAAGGGTAAAGAAGAGATCCTTATGGAGGTAATGGATAAAGGGCTTCGGGAGTATGTCAACATCTTGAATGAATCCACCATTGACCCTAACCTGGACGCTGAAGAAAAGCTAAGGGTGGCGCTTGAAAAACAGGTTTCGGTAATATGTAAATACAGGAATTACATTAATGTTGGTCTAAATGAAATAAAAAGCTTATCGCCCAAAAACAGGGAGAAATACGACACAAAAAGAAGGCAGTACGGAAAAAGGTTTGAAAAAATTATCCAGGAGATTCAGGGGCACAGCGAGTCACCCCTTTTCAAGCATCTCAATTACAAGATTGTCAATCTCGGCATCCTTGGGATGTGCAACTGGATAATCAACTGGTACAAGGAAGACGGCCCGCTGGGACCGAAAGAGATATCTGAGATATTCTTCGGCATACTGACTCAGAAGACAACAGAAACATAAAAAAACAAAGGGTGGTGACCGTATCATCGAATTTCCGGTGATACGGTTGGAGATATAAACAAGATAACATTTTGATGTTATTGTTTAAATTCAAACTTATGTGAAGGGAGGCTTTACAATATGATTACAGCAGGTATTGATGTAGGTGCATCCAGCACTAAAGCTGTGATAATGGATGGCAACAAAATCCTGGCAAAGTTTCGTCAGATGGCCGAGGGCGAGGAGGAGTATGTTATTAATGCCGCATTGCATGGGGCAATTGACGCTGCCGGTATCAAAAGGGAGGACATTGGCAAGATCGTGGCCACAGGCGCCGGCGCGAAGAATGTTGACTTTGCGGATGACATCGTAACAGACATCTCATCCGGCGCAAGAGGTGCGGTGTATGAGGTGCCTGCATCCAGGACCGTCGTTGATGTCGGCGCTGAGCAGGCAAGGGCGGTAAAGTGTGATGCGACAGGAAAGCTTTTGGACTTCGCCACAAATGAAAGATGCGCGGCAGGCTCCGGCGCCTTCATTGAGTCAATGGCAAGGGCTCTTCAGACCGACTTTGTAACATTCATTGACTATCATTTCCAGTCAGACAAGGACATCCCTCTAAACGCACAGTGCGCTGTCTTTGCAGAGTCAGAGGTGGTGTCTTTGATTAATTCTACGGCCACAACAGCCGATATTTCCAGGGCCATCAACAACTCCATTGCAGAAAGGACTTCATCCATGACCAGAAGGGTCGGGATTGAGGAAACAGTTACCGCTATTGGCGGCGTTGCCTTGAACAAGGGATTTCTTGACAGCCTTCAGCGGTTTCTGGAAGTGAAAGTCACAGTGCCTGCAGATCCGATTTTTACAAACGCCGTTGGCGCGGCGCTAATTGCACAAGGGTAAGGGGGGTGTAATATCATGGAAGAAAAAAAAGAATACTTTCGATGGGTCGAGTCAACATACGTCAACCCTGATATTGACTGGAAAAAGGCAGAGGTGGTTTCAGCCGGTATTGACGTAGGCTCTGTCAGCTCACAGATGGTTGTCATGTGTGACGGCCAGATCTATGCCTACAGCAACACCCGCAGCGGTTCTAGCAGCCCTAACAGCGCCAAGAACGCCATGGAATTGTGTCTGAAGGACGCCAATGGCCTTACCTTGGACAATATCCACTATCTGATCGGCACAGGCTATGGCCGTGTCAACATCCCTTTCGCACAAAAGGCGATAACAGAGATTTCCTGCCACGGTATTGGCGCCAATTTCATGTATGGCCCCACGGTTAAGACCCTCCTCGACATGGGCGGGCAGGACTGCAAGGCGCTGCGTCTGAACGAAAAGGGAAAATGCCTGAACTTTCTGATGAACGACAAGTGTGCTGCGGGAACCGGCCGCGGCATGGAGGTCATTGCAGAGATATTGAAGGTCCCTGTGACAGAGATTGGCGACAGGTCCTTTGACATAGACGAAGAACCACCACCTGTGAGCAGCACCTGCGTGGTATTTGCAAAGTCTGAGGCAACCGGCCTTTTGAAAGACGGCTGGTCAAAGAACAAGGTGTTGGCCGCATACTGCGCGGCAATGGCGGGAAGGGTGGTGGACCTTCTCAACAGGATCGAAGTCGAGAAAGACTTCGCCATCACCGGCGGCATAGCCAAGAACAAGGGAGTTGCAAAAAGGATCGAAAAACTGATAGGAGTCGAGGCACTGGTACCCAAGATGGACACCCAGATTGCCGGCGCCCTTGGAGCTGCAATTTACGCCAACGCCCTTTACAAGAAGGCGAAAAAATAGGGACATTATCGGCATGTTTCATACGCAGAAACGATAAGAACCACAAAGAAAATATTTCAGTTGGGAGGTCTCATCAATGTTCGAAAAATTTAGTGAAATACTTACAAATCGGCATGAGTATGCCAGGGATTGGAAAAAGAGGACCGGGGGGAAAGTCGTTGGCTTTTTTTGCAGTTATGCACCGGAAGAGCCTCTTAAGGCCGCAGGCATACTCCCTGTCAGGATCATCGGCGGTCATAAATCATCTGACAAGGTAGGAAAATATATCGCCCCCAATATCGGCTGCTCCTTTTGCAGGGACGCCCTGGGCCGCGGACTGGAAGGCGATTACGATTATCTGGACGGAATTGTCCAGGGACAGACATGCCTGCATACCGGTGAGGCATTCTGGGTGTGGCAGAAACACCTGCCGGTAAAATTTTCTTACTTTTTGGCGGTTCCCCACAGCACTCAGACCATAGGCAGAGAAGAATATCTGGCCGTGGAATATGCAAAGTTCAAAACAGCCCTGGAAAAATGGATCGGCAAGGAAATCACCAATGAAGATCTGGATCGCGGGATTGAATCCTACAACACTAACCGTCAGTTGATCCGGCAGATATTCGAGTTCCGTCAGCAGGACAATCCCCTGGTAACAGGCTCCGAGGCCCTTGACCTGGCCCTGTCCGGTCAGATCATGGATCGGGATGAACACAATGCGATGATGAAGGAAGTGCTCAAAAAGCTGCCGGATAGAAAAATGGACAGAGACCCAGGCACCAGGATCATGATCATAGGCAGCGTAAATACGGACCGAGAGTTCATGCATATGGTGGAGCACGAGTGCGATCTTCCCGCGACCATCGTCATTGATGATACATGCACGGGAATCCGGTATAATTTTAATGATGTCAATCCGCAGGAAGACAGGCTGATGGCCATCTCCCTCCGTTACAATCACAGACCCCCGTGTCCGAACAAGGACTGGCCCAGAAGGCGCAGGATTCCTTTTATTAAGCACCTGATAAAGACCTACAAGGTTGATGCGGTAATACTGTTCAATCACAAGTTCTGCCAGCCTCATCAGCTTGATAACGCTGTTATCGAGCGTGAAATGAAGGCGATGGGTATTCCCACCCTGACACTGGAATTCGACATCCGGATTCCAATCGGTCAGTTCAGGACCCGTGTTGAGGCCATGCTGGAAACAACTATGGATATTATTTAGGGGATCTTAGACATTAATCTATTAGGCTTTTTTTGGAGGTAGCTTATGAGCAAATATAAGACTGAACCGATGAAGTTGTGGAAGAGGATCAAGGAATTCAAACAGAACCATTTTAAGGAATATCACGAGGCCCACAAAAACGGAAGGCTCCGTTTTCTGGGTGCTACTGCCTTGAGTATTTCCCAGTACACCGGATTTGAGAACGCGGTGATCATGGGATCTGAACCCTTTGCAGCCAATATCGCCTTCTGGAAGGATTTTGGATTGAAGTGCATGGAGGAATGTGAAAGACGCGGCATGACTAGGGAGCTGTGCGGATACAGCAAATGCGTATGGGGCGCCCAGTTCCTGAACAAAAACATCATGCCTGACGGCACCATGCTGAGTGAATGGGGCAAACCCGATTTCGCATCCAGTTTTTCACTGGCCCCTTGTCATTGCAAGTGGTTCCAGATCCTGTGTGAAAACTCCGACACGCCCATGTATCTGTTTGACCTGACCAAGGCATACCCGTACAACGATGAAAACCTGATCAAATACATGACGGGCCAGATGCTGGACTGCATTGAGCAGGCGGAAAAGGCAGTTGGTCAGCCCTTTATTGATGAATTGTTCATTAAGGGTGTGAAAAATGAATTCAAGTCATACAGAACATGGTGTGACATCATGATTCTAAACCAGACGATCCCTGCCCCACTGGATGAAAAGACCATCTTTTCATTTATCGTCCCCAACCTGACCAAGGCCTATGGCGATGATACCGTAGCCTTGATGCAGGAACTCAAGGAAGAGGTGCAGGACAGGGTAAACAGGGGCATTGCCGCTGTGGCGAACGAGCAGTTCAGGATCATCACTGATGCTATTCCACCTTGGCCGGCCCTTGAACTTTACAGGTATCTGGAGAGGGAATACGGCGGCGTGGTTGTGGGCTCACCCTATGTCATTTGTCTTTGCGGGTCATGGAAGTTTGAAAACGATAAAGGTGACCTTATCCCGACTCCAACTCCAGTAGAATTGGGAATGCCGCTGACCACAAGAGAAGAGGTTGCCAGGGCGCTTGTCTGGTACAGGTCGCATTTTTCAACCGAGACTCCTTACAATATCGCCTGCGGCGAGGTCCTGCATGAACTGACTCTGAAGATAGCCAAGCAGTGGCACGCAGACGGCGGCATGCTCCATCAGAACATCGGCTGCACCATGCAGGCGCTTGGCAGCATGGAAAGCCGGAATGCAGTGGCCGAGGCCGGCATCCCATGTATGAATTATGAGGGCAATGATGCTGACTCCAGAGAGATTGACCTGACCAATATGAAGAGAAAATTTGATATCTTCTTTGAGGCGAATAATGTAAAGAGGCTGACCAAAAAGGCCGCTTAAAAAGTGTAAAGCGGCAATTTAATATTAACTCAAAATTTTAGGTAGGTGTTTGACTATGGCTTACAGAATTCCAGAAGGTTGCATTTATTGCGGTAACTGCGCTGAAGAGTGCCCCAACGACGCCATTTATGAGGGGAATGAAAAGTATGAGATTGATCCTGATAAATGCACAGAGTGCGTAGGATTTTTTAGTACCCCTCAATGCGCTGCGACCTGTTCCGTTGAAATTCCGGAGCCGGATCCCGATCACCAGGAAACAAAAGAGCAACTGCTTGCGAAGTTCAAAAAACTTCATCCTGGTAAAGAACCGAAGCTTTTTTAGCTTCTTTTGAAACTGGAGCCAGAACGAAATCGAGAGATTTTTCCTGTTGCAAAGTTGGCCCTTTAATTTTATAAGAAGCGGGCTTGCACGAAAATGGGGGCAAAGATCCGGTTTCAGTCTGGCGCCGGTTAAAAAGAGGCTGGGCGTTTCTCTTCGGAAGGAAGGAGCCGCCCCGAAATAAGTTGATCATTTTATCGCCTAGGAGGATGAGCAGTCCGACAGAAATGATCAAGTTGTTTCGGGACGGCTCCTATGTGCTCAAAGTAAACCATCATTAATTAGGAGGAGTTAATTTATGGATGATATTAAGGCAATTGATATCAATAATTGGCCGACACAGATCGAAGGACTGAATTACGATTACAACAAATACCAGGAATGGCGGCAGATGGCAGCAACCACATTCAAGCCGTTTTTTCCCACAGGCAGGTTTCCTTTTACTCCTGAAGAACGTAAGGAATTTTTGGCCCGTATGCCGTTTATGGCTGGCACAGTTTTCTGCCCATACGAGTCAACAGCAGCCCTGGTTCAGGCCATGGACAAGGTGGGATATGACATCGTATGCCTTTGCGCCCTCAGGATGTGGTCTTACAGGAATACTTACGAGTTGATCGTTGATTACAAAGAGGATTTCATTTACGACCGGATGAAAGAAGCCCCTGGCAGAATCATCGGTGTCGCCGGTTACAGCCCCAATCACATCCCGGAAAGTATCGATTGGATCAGAAATGCAGTCCAGAATTGGGGTTTCCAGATGGTGTTCGCACACCCCATCACCTTTGGTCTCGCGGTAAACGACAAGAAGATGTATCCACTCTACGGACTTTGCAATGAACTGAAAATAGCCGTCTCCATGCAGGTCGGTCACTCCGCGGAGCCTCTGCCCAGCTGGGTAGGCCATCCAATGTTGATTGACGAAGTCGTAATGGACTTCCCGGATCTCAAGATCAACCTGTCCCACACAGGTTACCCGTGGAGAACAGAGTGGGCTGATATGCTCTGGAAACATCCAAACGTATATGGCGACATCGCAGCCTACATGCCAAGCGGTCTTGACAAGGAAACCCTCGACTTCATCAACAGCGGCGTAGGACGCGAGAAGGTGATGTGGGGCTCCAACGGCTTTGGGCTTGCCCGCGGCAAAATGGAGATCATGAAGATGGAAGGTTGGAAACCGCAGACAAAGGCCAACCTGCTCCGCAACAACGCCATTAAGTTCCTGGGCCTTGATCTGCCGCTCTACAAACCACCCAAAGAGGCCAAGTAGTTTTTTTGCTGGTTTTAGCCCGAGGGATGCTTGATGAAAACGACCTTTCATTAAGCATTCACAATTAAAAATTAAAAATTGCATCTGAACGGCCCTCCGTTCAGATGCCAAGAGGAGATACGATATGGCACTAAATAAAGTTGCTGTTGTTGGACTTGGACAGATGGGTAGAGGCATCCTGCAGGTATGCGCCCAGGCCGGAAAAGAGACCTATGGGTTTGATTCTGTTCCCGGTGCAGGTGAAAAGGCTGTAGCCTTTGCATCAAAAAACCTTGATGACCGGATCAAAAAAGGCAAGATGACTGAAGATCAGAAGAAACAGATCCTGGGTAACATCAAACTGGTTAATAAGATGGAAGACTTGAAAGATGTAGACCTGGTCATCGAGGCGGTTTTTGAAGATATCAAGATCAAGATTGACGTATTCAAGAAACTGGATGAAATCTGCAAGCCCGAATGTATCCTTGCATCCAATACATCCGCCCTTCAGGCGACCCCCATGGCATCAGCCGTAAAAAGGGCCGACAAGTTCATCATCATCCATTTCCATCAGCCGCCTACCCACATGAAGCTTGTTGAGGTGGTACGCGCCCTTCAGACAAGTGATGCTACAGGCCAGGCCGCAGTGCAGTTCTGCAAAGAGATCGGCAAGGAAGCATGCGACATCAAGGTGGACTGTCCGGGGTTCCTGACCAACAGGACAATGGCACCTCTGTTGAATGAGGTCGCCTACTGCGTTTATGAAGGCGTCGCTACAAAGGAAGACATTGACAAAGCCTTCATCAACGGCTTTAACTGGCCCGTAGGCCCGGTCCAGTTGATGGACTTTATCGGTCTTGACACCGTACAGCACGTACTGGAAGACCTCCACATCCGCAGGGGCGGCGACAAATACTGTATGTGCCCCCTTATCGGAAATATGGTGGCAGCAGGACGTCTGGGCGTCAAAAACGGCATCGGCTTCTATGATTATAGGAGAAAGTAACTGGCATTGTTTTAACGGCAAGTTAACATGAATTGTGCCCCGCTTGTAGATCAGTAACATTCTGCAAGCGGGGTTTTTTTGTGGAATTGTTTGCCGGAAGGCGCAACCTAATGTCATTAACTTAAGAGAATATCCAATATCGAACAAGGAATTTCGAATGTAGAAGTAGGGATATAAAAAAGCGATTCATAACTTCGAAATTCGACATTCCTTGTTCAATATTCTGCGGTTCAAAATATTCCCTTCACGACAGCAAATTCGCGTTTTTTCGCCTGTTAAGAATCATTAAGTTAATGACATTGAGGCCCAAACTGCGATCATCTCTCCCACAGTGCATCCCTCAGCCCGCTTGTTCGCTCGGTGCGCCGGGAGATAGCAAAGCTAAAGACATCTTTATTTCCCCATATTTCAACACTCTTTTTCGCCCTTGTAATACCGGTGTAGATAAGCTCTCTGGTGAGAACCGCTGAGCCCCTGTCAGGTAGAATAAACAGGACATCATCAAACTCTGATCCCTGGCTCTTATGGACTGTCATGGCGTAGGATGTCTCATGCTCAGGCAGTCTTGCCGGATGAAGCTTTCTTAGTTCGCCGTCTGCTGTAAGGAAAAAAACGCGTAGATCATTGTTTGAATCACGATCCTTGAGCGCTATCCCCATATCGCCGTTAAAAAGTCCCAAGCTGTAATCGTTTCTGGTGATCAACACTGGCCTTCCTGCGTACCAGGTCTTTTCCGGCTCTATCAGCCCTGTCTTTTTTAAGATCTCTTCAGTCATCCGGTTAATAGCAGTGACGCCAAAAGGTCCTTTTCTGAGGGCGCACAATACCCTGAAGCGCTCTAAAAGTCTAAAGGCATCCCACAGGTCTTTGGCCTTCATATACTCCCCAAAGCCGGTTATGACAGTCTCCCTTATGGCTACAGGCAAGTTAGAAATAGTGGGCAAAGTCTTCCACTTTATGTCGTTGTAAGTTTCCCCGGTAATAATGCCTAAACAGGCCTCCGCATCGCCCGCATTGACCATGCGGCTTGCTTCGCCTATGCCACTATCCTTTCCAAAGCGATAGTTTTTTCTCAACTCTACAATGCAGTCGGAAATTCTCTTCTCCTCTTTTGCGACTACACACCCGATATCATATCCGCAAATATCCTTGAGGATACTTTGAAAGACCTCAGAAAAACCATGTTCAGACCCGGAATCACAGATATCGCCAAGCACGGCCCCTGCCTCCACCGATTCCAATTGATCCTTGTCGCCCAGCAATATCAGCCTTGCTCTTTGTGATAAGGCCTGGACAAGCTTTGACATCAGGGCCATGTCCACCATGGAGGCTTCGTCAACAATCACCACATCAAAGGGAAGCTGGTTTTTCTCATTGTATCTGAAATAGGCAGATCCTCGAATGCTGCCAAGCAGTCTGTGTATGGTGGAAGCCTCGACGGGTATCGCTTTTTTTATCCTTTCCGCAGATTGGAGTTCTTCCTTTGCAGACTTGATCGCCTCCTTGAGTCTTGATGCGGCCTTGCCAGTGGGGCCTGCAAGGGCTATGCGCACCTTACTCTTTTCTGCCTGCTCCAGTATCAGTGCAATAATCTTAGCTGCAGTTGTAGTCTTTCCTGTTCCAGGTCCGCCCGTGACAACGCAGAATCTCTTGTAAAGGGCTGCGACAGCGGCCACCTCCTGCCAGTTGATGTCTTTGGTCCCATCCTTGGGAAATAACCGCTCAAGACCTTCTTTAAGAATAGAAACATTTATTGGATGGCCGTCATCGCCGGCGCGTTCAATGATCAGCCTTGCAAGCCTTTCCTGGTACTCAAAATACCGATGGAGATAGAGTCTTGAGCTGTCATCGAGTATTAAAGGAGAGTATTGGCCCGGCCTTCCAACCACAGGGCTTTTTTCCAGCCTTATGCGCCAAGCATCAAGTTCCGGACACAAGACAGGCTTTTCCTCATCTCCTTCTGTAAAAAGGGGCCTCCCGGCGATTGACGGGAGATCAAGACATATATGCCCCATGCCCCTGTAATGGCTTACCAGGGCCGCGGCCAGGTAGACTTCAAAAGCGTCTGTTCCGTCAAGCTCTGCCATGAATCCGGCAAAGTGGAAATCCAGTGTTGAAAACATGCCTTTTTGGGAAAGGCTTCTTAGGTATTCTTTGTCCATAACTAAACCACCCTCGACTATAAGTCGAGGGGTTTTATGAGGGGTCGATTTCAAATCGACTATCATCAGGAATCGGCTCCCCTTCTTGCTTTTG
>LT984855.1:561086-585177 GCA_900258555.1 uncultured Desulfobacterium sp.
CAAAAGCAAGAAGGGGAGCCGATTCCTGATGATAGTCGATTTGAAATCGACCCCTCATAAAACCCCTCGACTTATAGTCGAGGGTGGTTTAGTTATAGGGACATTGACCTGACCGAAGCTGACGAAGATTTTCTTACGCAATTTCGCCGTAACACGGTCGGCTTTGTGTTCCAGTTTTACAATCTTATTCCAAGCCTGACAGCCAGGGAAAATGTCTCCCTCATAACCGATATCTCCCTGTTTCCAATGGAACCTGAAGACGCCTTGGCGCTCGTGGGGCTGTCTGAGCGTATGAATCACTTTCCCTCGCAACTGTCCGGGGGCGAGCAACAGAGGGTAGCAATTGCCCGCGCCATAGCCAAGCAACCAGAGGTGTTGCTCTGCGACGAACCCACGGGTGCACTCGACGTGCGCACCGGCATCAGTGTCCTTGAGGCGATACAGCAGGTAAACCGCGATTTGGGAACATTTACTATGGTGATCACCCACAACGCGGTAATGGCCGAGATGGCTGACCGCGTGATCCACGTATCCGACGGACGTATCACGCAGATTACAAAAAACACATGCCGAAGGCCCGTATCGGAGTTGATCTGGTGAAACGTCTATCACCGCTCCATTTGAAATTATTTCGGGATTTAGGCCGCATGAGGGGCCAGACCATTGCGGTCAGTCTCGTCATGGCCTGCGGGCTTGCGATGATGATCATGGCGAGGAGTCTGATATTTTCCCTTGAATCCACCCGTGACGCCTATTATCAGCAATACAGCTTCGGTGATGTATTCGCTGATCTAAAGCGGGCGCCCAATTTCTTACGGAATCGTCTAACAGAGATCCCTGACGTTGCTGCGGTCGAAACCAGGGTGACCGGCCGCATGACGCTTGATCTCCCAGGTCTGGCCGAGCCCGCAGACGGCATTGCCCTGTCGCTCCCTGACGACCGTCCTCAGAGGCTAAACCGTTTATTTCTCCGGTACGGACGCTACCCTGAACCAGGGAGACGTGGAGAGGTTGTAGTCGGTGAAGCGTTTGCAAATACCCATGGTCTTGGCCCAGGAAACACTGTTTCCGTGCTCTTGAGGGGACAGAGGGAGATGCTTACCATTGTCGGCATTGCGCTCTCCCCGGAATACGTATTCGAGGCGCGTCCCGGTGAGACGCTGCCGGACAACAAGCGATTCGGCGTCTTCTGGATGAACGAGCGAGAACTTGCCACAGCGCTCGACCTGGACGGCGCGTTCAATAATGTGGTCGTAGATGTCGCACCGGGTGGGGACATTATGGCCGTTATAGCCGAACTGGACCGGCTGCTGACCAAATACGGGGCGCTTGGCGCGATCAGCCGCAAGGACCATCCGTCGGCTGTAAGGTTGAATGATGAATTGAAAATCCTGCACATTCTTGCTTTCGCATTTCCGATTGTGTTTTTAAGCATAGCCGCCTTTATGTCAAGCGCTGTGTTGTCAAGACTTGTACGCCTTCAACGTGAACAAATAGCCCAGTTAAAGGCCTTTGGTTATTCCACACGCCAGGTTGGCGCGCACTACTTCCAGTTCGCCCTGGTCATTGTGCTGCTGGGGACTCTTGCAGGTGTGGCAGGCGGCTTTTGGCTCGGAGGCAATGTCGTACACATCTACCACCGGTTTTTTCGCTTTCCATCCCTGACATTCCATCCGGATTACTTTGCCATTGCCATGGCCTTTGTTATCAGCGCAGCTTCTGCGTTTTTAGGGGTTTTGGGATCTGTTAGGCAGGCGATGAGACTCCCGCCTGCTGAGGCTATGAGGCCTGAGCCTCCTGTCAGCTACCGGCCTTCCATAATCGAGCGTCTGGGGCTTGCGCGCCATTTGCCGCCCGTATTCCGCATGGCGTTACGGAACATCGAACGCCGGCCCTGGCAGGCAATCTTCACCGCATTTGGTCTTGCTCTGGCCACCGGCATCCCCATAGTGCCCTGCACCTTTGGTGAGGGAATTGATTACCTCCTTGGCTTTGAATGGGATGTGGCGCAGAGACAAAACGTAACCATTGCCCTGATTGAACCCTCCTCAGCCTCGGCTGCGGCGGACATAAGACACATGCCGGGTGTAATTCACGTAGAATCATTTCGCTCGGTTCCTGCGCGGATTCACTTTGGCAACCGTTCCAGGAAACTCATGGTAACCGGGCTTCCACGCGACGCGGTTTTAAACCGCGTACTGGATGCCCACGAGCGGCCTATACCGCTACCACCGGACGGCCTGCTTGTGTCAGCCAAACTTGCGGAGCATTTCGGAGCCGGACCCGGCGATATAGTAACCTTAGAAATTCAGGAAGGCAGTAGACCTCGACGTGAAACAATAATTCGTGGCTTGATCACTGATTACGCAGGCGTCTTTGCTTATATGGACAAGGAGAGCCTGCATCGCCTGATGCACGAAGGGCCCACGGTGAGCGGTGCGTATGTATCGCTTGATTTAAGTCTTTGGTCCGACTTCCTCAAAAAGGTAAATAACACCCCTCGGATAGCCGCATTGATGATCAAAAACGCTGTGCGCGACAGTTTTCGCAAAACAACCGCCGAGACTATCAGCCTGGTACAAAGTATTTATTTTACCTTTTCAGTAATTGTAGCTTTTGGTGTCGTTTACAACAGCGCGCGTATTGCCTTGTCTGAGCGAAGCCGCGATCTTGCCACGCTGCGGGTCATTGGCTTCAGCCATCGTGAAGTAGCCAACGTGTTGGTGAGTGAACTCATCCTGCTTACCCTGGCGGCCATTCCTATTGGACTTTTGCTGGGCAGCGTGCTTGCAGCCGGTATCATTGCCACCGCCAGCACCGAGTCCGTCCGCCTGCCCCTGCGCCTTACATCCCAAAGCTATGCCACAGCCATACTTATAGTACTGTCGGCTGCCACCATATCCTTCGGCGTCGTAAGCAGGCGTATACGGAAACTTGACTTGATCGGCGTGCTGAAGGCGTGCGAGTAATAATCATGGAAAACAGCGAAACTAATCCATCTCGTTCATCCTCCATAAAGAGGAAAACCACTCTTAACAATGCTTCTCGCCCTGCACGTAATCGCCGCAAATATTTGTGGTGGATCGTGGTGGTAGTGTTGTTCTGCTTACTTATCCTGGCCATACGTCCTAAGCCCATTGCTGTCGAGGTAAAAGAAGTAAGCCGGGGCGAATTGACCGTATCAGTGCTGGAGGAGGGTAAAACCCGGATCCGTAATCGCTATGTGATTTCTCCACCATTAGGTGGTTTGCTGCAACGCACGGAACTGCGGGCGGGAGATAGGGTAAAGGCTGGAGAAACCATCGTTGCAACCCTTGATGCACAGCCTTCAGGATTTTTGGACCCCAGGACCCGAACCCAGGCAGAAGCCGCAGTTTCCGCGGCAGAAGCAGCGGTCCAATTGCGTACGGCCGAGGTCGAACGTATCCGCGCAGCCGTAGATCTTATGGATAAAGAGCGTCAGCGCGCCAATAAACTTAAGGCGTCCAATTCCATCTCGGTCCAGGAATGGGACCGCATCAACGCTGAAGCCACAGTCCGTGAACGCGAAATGCGGGCAGCTGAATTTGCATCCAAGGTTGCGGTCTTTGAGTTGAACCAGGCCCGCGCGGCACTTGTGCAGGCACAACAACCTGAACAAGGAGCTGTTAAACTTTTTGAAATCCATTCGCCCATTGATGGTGTAGTCCTAAGCGTCTTTGAAGAAAATTCACGCATTGTGGCACCGGGTACCCCCTTGATGGAACTGGGAGACCAGACAGATCTTGAAATCGAGGTTGAGTTACTCTCACAGGACGCTGTCAGTGTACAGCCAGGGGCGGAGTTGTGGATTGAGCGCTGGGGAGGGGATAAACCATTGAGAGGACGAGTCTCGATGATCGAACCGGCCGCTTATACAAAGATCTCAGCCCTCGGCGTGGAGGAGCAACGAGTAAAGGTCAGGGCAGATTTCGTTGATCAGCCGCCAGCCGAAAGGCCGCTTGGCGACCGCTTCCGTATCGAGGCGCGGGTAATCACCTGGCATAGCGACGATGTGCTGCGTATCCCGACAGGCGCTCTCTTTCGTCGCGGAGGCGAATGGATGACCTTTGCAGTGATCAATGACCGGGCGAGGATGACAAAAGTAGCAATAACCCATAATAGCGGAATTTACGCCGAGGTTATCACCGGTGTTTCCGCGGGTGAAAGGGTCATAGTACACCCACCGGATGTGGTCGTAGAAGGCACAAAGATACGCTGCCGCAAAGCAGACGGTTCGTAGCGATACTGTTAAAATATTTGTTATATTTCAGGGAGTTAAAAAACGGCGCTTCGGGTAGAGGGGCCTGATTTAAGATAGGCGGCCATATCCAAACCTTATCAAGATGAAAAGCTTAAGGCTGCACTTTCAGAAGTAATCAATGCATACATGTCTTAAGAGCGGGAGACAGGGTGTCTTATCCTATTTGAACATATATGCTACGGACACTCCGACAATATTAACATCTGCCTTATATCTTCCGTTTGCAGTGAGTCCTGACAAGGCCCCTATATCATTGTTTTTATCCCTGCTGTGATAGGTATTATAGAGATAACAAACAGCGCATGAAAACTTTGCCCATACTTTTTGGACGCCAATACTGAAATTATTGCAACTTGATACCGGGATTGAAGGCTCAAAGGTATTATCAGGCACAGGATCTTCCCCTCTGGCGTAGCCTGCCAAAAGGGCCAAGGTCGGCTCTGCATTATATTTCACTCCAACGATGAACTGGTATGTATCTTTCCAATTCTTTAGGGTGACAACCGAACCTTGTCCGGCTACATTACCATCAAACTTGATTTTTAATTGATCATATGATGACCAACCTTCCCATCGCCCGCCGACTTCAAATATTATATTATCCAAAGGCCTGTATGAAAGTCCGCAATGTAACTGGGGCGGCAGATCAAGGGTTGTTTCTCCGTCAGTATCGGGAAAGGTTTGGGCCAAAATCGGCGACAAGGCCTTTGGAAGGTCGAATTTGACATCTCCCTTAAGATGCAGATTTATACTACTCCTCCATGAAAGCCCCAAAGAGACTTCATCCGTGACCTTATATAAAGCACCAAGATTGTAACCATACCCTTCTCCATCACCCCTGAATTTCTGTCTGCCGTCCGGCAGTCCAAAAAGAGAAAGATTCAGGTTCTGCTCCATAGAAGCATCCCCCAGTAAGACATCAGCCCCCACTGCCATGGATATTTTATCTGTTACTTTCCACGCCAGGTTGGGGTTAATGTTGAATGTCATCAATTCACTTGTTGTAATAATATATCTTCCTTCCCAGTCTACCGGCCATTTGGTGCAAAGGCCGAACGTATTATTGACACCGAGCCCGAGCGTGAAACTTTCTCCGGTTTTATGAGTAAAAAACAAGGCGCTCGGATAATTTGTATGTCTTATGTTATTTGTCTTTTTTCCCGATAAATCACTTTGGAATTCTATTGATGGCATTACCATGGTAGAGCTGATCTCAACCAATGTCCCATCAAGGAATGCTATGAGTGCCGGGTTAAAAAAATTTGACGCCGGGCCTTGAGAATGAGAAATCACCGCATTCATCATCCCAAGCTCCCCGGCTCCGTTCATAAACAGTCCAAAACCCGATCCATAAGCCTTGGAGGGATAGAAGGGAAAAATGCATATAAAAGCGATCAAAATATGCAAAATATTTATGATGTTTACCATATATATTTTTACAAATCTGCTATACTTCTTGAACCAAAGGCAGGTGGAATCAATGAAAAACAAAAAAAAGGCCTACTAGGTAACTTAAAAAAGGCCCTGATCCTTGGAGACATATAATGATTATCTGAAATTTTTATGGTAGGCACGAAGAGATTTGAACTCTTGACCCCTACCGTGTCAGGGTAGTGCTCTCCCCCTGAGCTACGTGCCTATGGCGGATCTAATATCAATCCGGTTCTTGGATGTCAACCCGTATTTACCCAACAGGACATAATAGCTTTTGAAAATTACGACAGATAGGCTATAATAGTCTCTCCGGCCGTGACTTTTTGCTTAAGGCCTACACTGATTTTGCTGTCAAGGGGTATATAGACATCCAATCTGGAGCCGAAACGAATAAGACCGATGCGCTGGCCAGGCCGCACTACATCACCTTCACTCAACCAGCATACAATACGCCTTGCCACCAGACCCGCAATCTGGACAAAGACTACCTTGCGGCTATCTGAGCTTTCCACGGTGATAGTGTTTCTTTCGTTTTTCTCCGAGGCCTTATCAAGATTTGCAGAAAAAAATTTTCCAGGATGGTAGGATATTTTTTTAACAGTTCCACCCAAAGGGCTGCGGTTTACGTGAACACTGAAGATTGACATAAAAATGCTGACCTTCCAGGCCGGTTCCGCAAGCGGGTTGTCATCATCAACATTATCAATTTTTATTATTGTGCCGTCTGCCGGCGAAAGCACTGCCTTATCCTGGACGGGGCTCTTCCTGTCCGGATCCCTGAAAAAAAAGATACTGAACAGGCCAAATACCCCAGCAGGAACGGCCAGTGACAATATTTCCAATGAATAAAAAAAAGCGGCAAGGCCAAGACCCAGGGCAACAAAAGGGAGCCCTTCCACGGCCATTGGCCACTTATTGTTTATGTGTGATTGGTTCATTTTGGGGAACCAAGAAAATTTTAGGTGAATAATCAGCATAACTTTTATATCTTTTGATAGTAACTTGTCAACGACCAAGGGTAAGATACAGAAATATGAGAATCACCGGTGGTAAAATAAGAGGCCGCGTCCTTTTTTCTCCCAGGGGGATGGACATCCGTCCTACAACTGATCGCGTAAGGGAGGCCATTTTTGATATTCTGGGCCAGGACATGTCAGGGCTTAAGGTGCTGGATCTTTTTGCAGGCACCGGTATTTTCGGCATTGAAGCACTTAGCAGGGGTGCTGGCCACGCGGTTTTTATTGATAATTCCAAGCAGGCACTCAATCTGATAAAAAAAAATCTCTCCCTTTGTGGCTTCGAAGATTCCGCCACCATACTAAAGGCTGATCTCAAAAAGGTGTTCAGATTAAATCATCAGATGCTCAGGGCCATTGATCTGATTTTTCTTGACCCGCCTTATGGAAAGGATTTAATAATCCCCTTGCTCGAATGGATTTCTCAGACGGATACCCTCCGTTACGGGGCAAGCGTGATTGCAGAACTATCCAGAAAAGAAGACCTGCCCGATACTATTAGCCGACTTAAAGTGACGGATATTCGCCTTTATGGAGACACCAAGATAATCATATATACATCCGGGAGGGATAATGAACGGAAGGACGGCAATTTATCCTGGGACATTTGATCCTATAACTAACGGTCATATCAGTATCGTAAAAAGGGCGCTCCAGATATTCGACAGACTTATTATAGCAATCCTTACCAACCCTCAAAAAAGTCCCCTTTTTACTACTGAGGAAAGGATTTCCATGATAACAGACGTATTAAAGGACTTGCCTAACATTGAGGTGGACACCTTTGAAGGCCTCACAGTGGAATATGCAGTATTAAAACAGTCAAATGTAATCCTAAGAGGACTCAGGGCGCTTTCAGATTTTGAATATGAATTTCAGATGGCCTTGATGAACCGTAAGCTCAATCGTGATGTACAGTCCATCTTTCTGATGACCGATTATAAGTGGTTTTATACAAGCTCCACTATTGTCAAAGAGGCGGCAAGCCTTGGCGGGGACATAAGCGGACTTGTCCCTGATCTTGTCGAGTTGAGGCTTAAAGAAAAATTCGGAAAAACAAAAAACACTTGACACATGTAAAGTCACAAGCCATATTACTTATTAAGGAAAATGGAATTTAAAGGCGTTTTTCGATTTGATGGAGGTTGAAAATGACCCTGACCAAAGAAAAATTAATCACGAGTATCTACGATCAGGTTGGACTGAGCAAAAGTCAGTCGCAGTCTGTCATTGAAAAACTACTGGAGATAATCAAACTGTCGCTGGAAAAAGGAGAGGATATACTAATCAGTGGTTTTGGAAAATTTGCGGTAAAGAGCAAATCGGAGAGACGAGGAAGGAATCCCCAGACCACTGAAGAACTGCAGCTTAGGGCGAGGAGAGTTGTTGTATTTAAGGCATCCGGTGTTTTGCGTGATAAGATAAACGGAGGCTAAAGGCCGATAATAAATGCCTCATTAAATCCTTTTTCTTCCAGCTCTTTTTCTATCCTTTTCGCTTCGGTCAGGGTCTTTGACTTTGATACCCGCACCCTGTATAGATGCCCTGCGTACCTCTCATTATAAGACTCAACATCAACATTATCATAGCAGGTCTTCAACTGCCTACATAACCTTAATGCATTTTCCCTGCTCTTAAACGCACCAACCTGGATAGCATATTCCCCGCAACTGAGGTCCGTAACCTCTACTACAGGCTTTTTCCCGTCGGCCGATGCTATCTCTCCCACCTCTTTTCCCAAGGCAACAAGTTTTACCCTGGCAACACCCGGACCGACCAGACCGATTTTTTTTGCAGCGCCATATGAAAAATCTATGATTCGGCCTTTTACAAATGGCCCCCGGTCATTTATCCTGACGACGATTGCCCTTCCATTGGCAAGATTCGTTGCCCTGACATATGTGCCCAAAGGTAGTATCTTATGGGCGGCGCTGATACTGTGCATGTCGTATATCTCGCCGCTTGAGGTGGGTCTTCCATGGAAATCTTCTCCGTACCACGAAGCGTTTCCATATTCCACAAAGCCTTCTGAATCGGGTAGGGGATAGTATCGTACACCGTTAATTACATAAGGCTCGTAACCCCGGCCTTTGTATTTGTCCGGCAGTACGATCAGTTTCTTGGATGGGCAGCGTGTAGAGGGTGTGGTATGACCTGCACACCCAAATAAGGCGAGGCACAGAAGGACGGACGATCCTAGAAGAATAAATTTGCGCATTTTTCGCAATCAGGATTATCGGCTTGGGAAAGGTCCAATAACATCTGATCGGTCTTCTATATCATGAAAAGCGTCAAAGGGTCAATAACCTCCCATAGCGCCTCGCCAGTAAATATATGTGTTACCTTTTAATGTTTTCCTTTATATATTTGACAATATCTTCTGTAGATGTCCCTGGACCAAATATCTCTGCTATGCCGGCCTGCTTCAGGGCGGGGATGTCTTCATCAGGTATAATCCCTCCGCCAATTACAAGCACGTCATCAACTCCCTTTTCCTTTAAGAGCTCCATAACCTTTGGAAACAGATAGTCGTGAGCGCCTGAAAGTATGCTCATGGCGATCACATCAACGTCTTCCTGGATAGCGGCCTCTACGATTTGAGCGGGCGTTTGTCTCAGGCCTGTGTAAATTACTTCCATCCCTGCATCCATCAGGGCGGAGGTTACTACCTTGACCCCCCTGTCGTGTCCATCCAACCCTGGTTTTGCTGCTAAGACCCTAATTTTTTTGTCCATATCGGCAATCTCCTTCTATAGCTTTCAGCACAACCAGGGTGTCTCAACTGCCCAGTGTGCTCACCTGTTGATATTCTCCAAACACACCCCTTAACACATCACAGATCTCTCCCAGGGTGGCATAGGTCTTGACCGCATCAAGGATAAGAGGCATAAGATTATCAGTTCCTCCAGCACCTTGTCTGAGGGCGGCAAGGGTATTATTAACCTCATTATCATTCCTTTCAGATTTGACCTTCCTTAACCTCTCGATCTGATCAACACGAACCGTAGGATCCACTCTCAATAGGTTGGTCGGTTTTTCCTCCTTGACCTGAAACTTATTCAAACCAACCACAATCCTCTTCCCCTGTTCTATTTCACGCTGATATTTGTAAGCGCTTTCCTGGATCTCTCGTTGGACATAACCCTTTTCAATGGCGGAGACAGCCCCGCCCATTTCATCAATCTTCCTGATGTATTCCTCGGCCCTTTGATAGATCTCATTGGTAAGGGCCTCTACATAATATGATCCTGCCAGAGGGTCTATTGTATCGGCAACACCTGTCTCATTTGCGATCAACTGCTGTGTTCTAAGGGCAATCTGCACTGCCTCTTCCGAAGGAAGACATAATGCCTCGTCCATGGAGTTGGTGTGCAGTGACTGTGTGCCGCCAAGGACAGCCGACAAGGCCTGAAAGGCTACACGGACTATATTGTTCTTGGGCTGCTGCGCAGTAAGTGTGCACCCTGCGGTCTGGGTGTGGAAACGAACCATCTGACTCCTGGGATTTTTCGCGCCGAATCTATCCTTCATGATCTTGGCCCACAGGCGCCTCGCGGCCCTGAATTTGGCTATCTCTTCAAAAAAATCCAGGTGAGCATTGAAAAAGAAGGAAAGCCTCGGACCAAAGGTGTCAACATCCAACCCTGACTGCCGGGCCGCTTCAACATAGGCTATACCATTAGCCAGTGTAAAGGCCACCTCCTGCACCGCTGTAGAGCCCGCCTCCCTGATATGATAACCGCTGATACTGATCGTATTCCACGACGGGACACTCTTGGCGCAATAAGAAAAGATGTCCGTAATAATCCTCATTGAAGGTTTTGGAGGAAAGATGTATGTACCCCTTGATGAGTATTCTTTCAAAATATCGTTTTGAATCGTGCCTGTAAGTTTTTCAGGTGGAACGCCCTGCTTTTCAGCGACTGCTATGTACATGGCCAATAAAACAGCCGCAGGAGCATTAATGGTCATGGAGGTGCTCACCTTATCTAGGGGGATGCCGTCAAACAGGGTCTCCATATCCTTTAGGGAATCTATGGCTACACCCACCTTTCCCACCTCTCCGATGGCCATTTCGCTGTCAGAGTCATAACCGATTTGGGTAGGTAGATCAAATGCGACAGAAAGCCCTGTCTGGCCCTGTTCCAAAAGGAACTTGTACCTCCTGTTAGACTCCTCTGCTGTTGCAAAGCCTGCATACATCCTCATGGTCCAGTGCCGCGCCCTGTACATGGTAGGCTGTACACCTCTGGTATAAGGGTATTCTCCGGGGAAATTAATATCGGACAGATAATCTGTGTCGGCTATGTCTACAGGGGTATAGAGTCTGTTTACGGGTATCCCCGATGTGTTGACAAAATTCTGCTTCCTTTCAGGATTTTTTCCAAGCCTTTTTTCAACACCTTCAGTCCAGTTATTCAGTGCATCTGTTAACCCTTGGTTAATATTTTGCATGTCATCCTCCTCAAAAATAAACCACTATCCGCCTTAAACAGATAGTGGTTTAGTTCATTGCCCTGAGGCAGTTCCATCAATTTATTTCCAACTTTGGATTGCTGTAGAATATTACAGCGGAATATTTCCGTGTCTTCTTGCCGGAATTGAGTCTTTTTTGTCCTTGAGCATCTCAAGCGCTCTGATCAGCTTTGGTCTTGTGTATTCAGGATATATTATCTGATCAATATAGCCCAGCTCAGCGGCCTTGAAGGGACTGGCGAAGTTGTTCCTGTAATCGTCAATCAGTTTTTGCCTGGTTGCATCAGGGTCTGCCGCCTCTAAGATCTCCTTCCTGAACACTATGTTGACCGCACCTTCTGGTCCCATCACCGCTATCTCGGCCGTGGGATATGCATAATTGATATCACCCCCGTGATGCTTGCTGGACATTACATCATAGGCCCCGCCATAGGCCTTGCGTGTCACCACCGTCACCTTCGGAACCGTGGCCTCACAATAGGCATATATTATCTTTGATCCGTGCTTTATTATGCCCCCATACTCCTGGTTGACGCCAGGCAGAAACCCGGGCACGTCCACAAAGGTGACCAGCGGGATATTAAAGGCGTCACAGGTCCTTACAAACCTGGCGCACTTAACCGATGCATTGATGTCAAGGCAGCCCGCCAGATACTTGGGCTGATTGGCGACGATTCCTACCACCATACCCTTTAAACGACCAAACCCCACCACCATGTTCTTTGCAAAGTGCTCCTGCACCTCCATAAACTCATGGTGATCCAGTACGTTTAATATAATATCCTTTATGTCATAAGGCATACGCGGGTTTGTGGGAACCACCTCGTTTAACGCCTCGTCCGTGCGGTCGGGATTATCAGTGCACACTATCGAACGAGGAGATTTCCAGCAGTTCCTCGGTAGATACTCCAAAAGCCTTTTTACCCTGTCAAGGGCCGCCTGGTCTGATTCTTCGGCAAAATGGGCTACCCCGCTCTTGGTGTTGTGGCTCATGGCCCCCCCAAGCTCCTCAGGGGTCACCTCCTCTGAGGTCACCGCCTTAATCACATCAGGTCCGGTGATAAACATGTTGCTGGTCTTCTTCACCATTATTATAAAGTCTGTCAGCGCAGGAGAATAAACCGCACCGCCTGCACATGGACCCATGATAACAGATATCTGGGGAACCACCCCGCTGGACCATACATTTCGTTTAAATATCTCACCATAGCTCCCAAGGCTTACTACACCCTCCTGTATCCTCGCCCCGCCTGAGTCATTAAGCCCTATTACAGGCGCCCCGTTTTTGATCGCAAGGTCCATAACCTTACAGACCTTCTCCCCAAACGGTCCGCTAAGGGAGCCCCCAAGAACGGTAAAATCCTGCGAAAACAAAAAAACCAGCTTTCCGTCTATGGTACCGTAGCCCGTAATTACTCCGTCACCCGGATACTTTTTCTTCTCCATCCCAAAATCATGGCAACGGTGCACTACAAACTTGTCAATCTCCTGAAAAGTGCCCTTATCAAGAAGATAGTCAATCCTCTCCCTCGCGGTCATCTTCCCCTTGGCATGCTGATCCTCTATCCGCTTTACTCCGCCGCCCAGTTCGGCCTCACGATCCCGCCTTTCTAACTCCGCTATCTTCTCCTTTATATCCATCCATACCTCCAACACGCATGCCCTGATCTTAGGAAGACATTTTCAATGTCTGTCAACCTTCAGACCTCTATTCAACCACCACCAGCACTGATTCACCCTCTACGCCCTGACCCTTGTTGCAGTTGATGGCGCTCACCTTACCGGACACCTCTGCAACCACCGGCAGCTCCATCTTCATCGCCTCAAGGATGATCACCTCATCGCCTTCCTTCACACTGTCCCCTACCTTTATCTTGATTTCTATTATCTTGCCAGCCATAGGCGCCTTGATCTCACTCACAATACTTACCTCCTTGTATGTTTTTGTTGACAGCGCTACTTTAGACCCTTTTTATAGGTTCTCCTTTAAATTCCAGAAGATGCCCAATTCAAAGGACCTAGTCCCAGCTTTTTTATTCGCGCTATATACCATCTACCACACATGACTTGTCAAGAATAATATCTGGGAAGGCACGGATTTCTTGACACGAATTAACCAACTAATTATATTCGCTGGATCATTCGGCCGAATTGAATCCGTTCACGCAAAATAACAACTGCATCCTGGCCGTTGTCATCCCCGGTCTATGAAAGATGCACTATATCCATTCTTCACAGGGTCGGATTCTTTCAAATTTCAATTGGCGTGGCATAAAAAATGCAAGACATACAATATTTGGATCTCAATACAAGAGCTTATAATTTGTACACACTCAAGGAGGATGATAATGCCAGTCTACAATTGGGTTGCAGAAACAAAGAAGGGCAGAAAAATCAAAGGGGAACTGGAGGCGGCAGATGAAAAGATTGCGGCAAGTCAGCTCAAAAGACGCAACCTTGAAGTAAAAAAGATAAAGGAAAAGCCAAAGGATCTCTTTGAAAACATTGCCTTCCTGCAACCAAAGATCAAGAAGAAGGACCTGGTAATCTTCACAAGACAATTCTCCACCATGATTGATGCAGGTCTACCACTTGTCCAGGGTCTGACCATTCTTGCCGAACAGACTGAAAACCCCTCCTTTAGAAAACTCTTAAAACAGGTTGTAGGTGATGTGGAAGGCGGTGCCAGCCTGAATGAGGCACTGAAAAAACACCCGCATGTCTTTGACGACCTGTTTGTACACCTTGTCGCAGCAGGCGAGGTCGGCGGTATCCTGGATACCATCCTCCAGCGCCTTGCCGTCTATATTGAAAAGGCAGAAAAACTAAAATCAAGGATCAAGGGCGCAATGACCTATCCTATCATAGTCATGGTAATTGCTGCCGGAGTCCTTGCGGTAATCATGATCTTTGTTATTCCAGTATTCCAGGAGATGTTTAAAGGCGCCGGAAAGGGGCTTCCTCTGCCGACACAGATGGTTGTCAATCTGAGTGAATTCACGATCAAGTACATCATCCATATTATTGTGGCACTGATCCTTCTGATAATCGGCTTTAAACAGTTGAGAAAGTCGGCCTTAGGCAAAAAACACACTGACGCAATTTTCTTAAAGATGCCGATATTCGGGCCACTATTAAGGAAGGTTGCGGTCGCAAGGTTTACCCGCACATTAGGCACAATGATCAGCAGTGGTGTCCCCATCCTGGATGCACTTGAGATATGCGCCAAGACCTCCGGCAATGTTATACTGGAAGAGGTGGTAATGGAGGTCCGCGCAGATGTTTCAGAGGGTCAGACCATGGCTGAGCCTCTTTCCCAAAACGACATATTTCCCAGCATGGTCACCCAGATGATCGCCGTGGGTGAGGCCACCGGCGCACTAGATGCAATGCTGGACAAAATCGCCGACTTCTATGACGAAGAGGTGGATGTTGCAGTCGCAGCCCTTACCTCCATGCTTGAGCCTCTCTTGATGGTATTTTTGGGAGGATCCATCGGGAGCATTGTTGTGGCCATGTACCTTCCGATCTTTCAGGCAGCGGCTAACATGTAAGGCTTTAGGTATCGCCCTTATCTAATGCTCATAGATCAGAGTTGGTTTCCAAATATCAGATGCCCGAGCCGTTACCTTGGACATGAAATTGGCTCAATAAAAAAGGACACGACACTGACAGAGGTGTCAATCGCCCTCGCCTTTCCCGACGTTTACGAAGTCGGCATGTCCCATCTTGGTCTAAAGATCCTCTACCATATATTAAACAGCCATCAGTGGCTGGCCGCTGAAAGGGTTTTTTGTCCATGGACTGATATGGAGGAAGCCCTAAGACATAATAATCTCCCCCTGACAAGTCTTGAATCCAACCGGCCCATCCTGGGCTTTGACATTGTAGGCTTTAGTCTCCAGCATGAACTTTGTTATACAAATGTATTAACCATGCTTGATCTGGCGGGCATCCCTCTTTATGCACGACAAAGAGATCATGATACCCCGATTATAATCGCCGGGGGACCTGCCTGTTTTAACCCGGAACCTATGGCAGAGTTCTTTGATGTAATGGTAATCGGAGATGGAGAGGCTGCGTCCTTGGAAGTATGCAGGGTTGTTCGCCAAAAAAAACAGGAAGGGATAAAAGACAAGGAAGAGGTGCTAAGGCTTCTCCGCGATATAAGAGGCGTCTATATACCATCCTTTTTTAAGGCTAGTTACCATACTGAAGGTCCTGTCCTTTCAATTGATCCACTGTATCCTGAGTACCCTCATGTCAATAAGGCGATTGTGTCTGATATTGACAACTACCCATACCCTGTAAGCCAAATAGTGCCTTATACGGAACTGGTTCATGACCGCCTGGCCATTGAGGTATCCCGAGGGTGTACGCGAGGATGCAGATTCTGTCAAGCGGGAATAATCTACCGTCCTGTGCGTGAAAGGAGCCCTGACTCCGTAATTGATAAGGCACAGTTGGCATTGAAACTTACTGGGTATGAAGATTTGTCCCTCCTGTCCCTAAGCTCTGGAGACTATAGCTGCATCGGAGCTGTCCTGAAAAACCTGATGGACATCTTGACCCTGGAAAAGGTTTCAATAAGCCTGCCGTCCCTCAGGGTGGACAGTCTTAATTCCCTAATGGTCGAGCAGATCAAAAGGGTGAGAAAGACCGGCTTTACCTTGGCCCTAGAGGCTGGAAGCGAACGCCTTAGAAAGGCTATTAATAAGGGGCTTACAACGGAGGAGATCCTCAATATGGCCCGCGTGGTATATGGAGCCGGGTGGAACCTTATCAAACTCTATTTTATGATAGGTCTTCCATCAGAGGAGGAAAGAGACCTGGAGGACATTGTTGATCTTTCAAGACGGATTTCAGAGATACCTTATAATCGGGGAGGCAGAGCAAGGCTTAATATCAGCATATCCACCTTCGTCCCAAAATCACACACCCCCTTTATGTGGGTTAATCAGATCGCTCTGGAAGAAAGCAAAAGGCGGATACAGCTTATCCGCACCAGACTTCAGGGCAGCCTGGTCCATGTCAAATGGAACCAGCCTGAGCTAAGCTGGCTTGAGGGAATTTTTTCAAGGGGCGACAGAAGATTATCCAGAACAATTCTGGAGGCTTGGAAACTGGGGGCCAAATTCGATGCCTGGACAGAGCATTTTAAGATCAATATCTGGCAGGAGGCCCTTTTACGCAGCGGGGTTGATGCAGGGTTTTATCTCCTCAGAAAAAGGGATTTTGACGAGGTGCTGCCATGGGACCATATCCAATCGGGGGTATCGAAGGCATTTCTTAAGAATGAGATGGAGAGAGCGGAAAAGGGGCTGCTCACTCCTGACTGCAGGCAACTCTGCGTCAACTGCGGAGTTTGCGACCATAAGGCTGTAAAACCGGTTCTGTTCACAGAATCGTCCTTTCAGCCCAAGGCCGCGGGTTCACATATTGAGCCTGCTATCCAGCTCACCGGTAAATTCCGCCTAATCTTTACAAAGCTGAAAACTGCTAGACATCTAAGTCATCTCGAGCTTGTCAGGGTATTTATCAGGGCATTTAAAAGGGCGGGGCTAAGGCTTTCTTACTCCAAAGGCTTTCACCCCATGCCCAAAATATCCTTTGCAAGCGCCTTACCGGTTGGTACAGAAAGTATTACTGAGAGTGCTGACATTGAGATCTCAGAAGCCTCGGACCCCTCATATATTAAAAGGATTATAAATAAACAGCTGCCCTTCGGCATTAAGGTAATAGCAGTGACCGACATTTCACAGAAAAAGAAAAATACCGGACTATCAGAAATCCATTATCTAATCAGCTTATCCGGAAACGAGGCCAATGGAGAAGCCATTAATAGGTTTTTTATGTCAGACCATTTTCCTGTTGTCAAAACAACAAAAAAAGGCGACCATACCATTGATGCAAGGCCTTTGGTAAAATCACTCGCAATTATTTCGCCCAATAAGCTCAAGTTGATTCTCAAAAACACAGAAGGGCCCAAACTGAAACCAGAAAAGATAATTGCCGGTGTATTCTCGTTAAGAGACCTTGGGGCAGGGGCAATCAAGACATTGAAAATAAAACAGGTGCTTGGGGACTAATTTACCGCTCAACAATAAGCCATGCATAATGAACTTATTATCAATGCAAGATCTTACGAGACAAGAGTGGCCCTCGTTGAAAACGGGACAGTAATAGAGTTCTATTGCGAGAGGATAGCGGAAAGCGAACTGCTTGGCAATATATACAGGGGTAAAGTGATCAGGGTTCTCCCCGGTATGCAGGCCGCCTTTATAGATATAGGGATTGAAAGGACAGCCTTTTTATATGTCTCAGATGTTCGAAAGGATATACTCGATTTCGATCAGATTATGCTTAATGATGAGGAGTCGGATGATATTCCGGATTTTTTGGAATCAGAATCAGCCCAACGAGGCCGTGCTGAAAGTCCACATTATCATATAGAGGAACTGCTCAGGGAAGGGCAGCACCTTATGGTGCAGGTGTCAAAAGAACCCATTGGGGACAAAGGGGCAAGACTTACCTCTCACATATCCATACCAGGCAGATTTCTTGTCCTGATGCCGACCGTGGACCACATAGGCGTGTCAAGGAGGATTGAAGACAGAGAAAAAAAAGAAAGACTCAAGGACATGGTCCGTGAGATCAGGCCGGCTGGTTGCGGTTTCATTATCAGGACTGCAAGTGAGGACGTCTCTGAAAACGCCTTAAAATCCGAGATGGATTTTCTTCTCAAAGTCTGGTCAGGTATACAGGAGAAAATGGAAAGCAGGTCAAATCCTGGGCTTCTGCATAGAGACCTTCGTATCTCCCTGAGGGCTGTCAGGGATCTGTTCACTAAGGAGGTTGAAAGGCTTATAATTGATTCCCGCGAGGAATATCATAGGATTATAGAGTTCGTTGATTCTTTTGCACCTCAGTTAAGAAACTCCATAGAGTATTATAATGATCCGGAGCCCATTTTTGAGGCATTTGGGATCGAAAACATAATATCCAAGGCGCTTGAAAACAAGATCCCATTAAAATCAGGGGGGCATATTGTAATTGAACGGACTGAGGCATTGACAGTCATTGACGTCAACACAGGTCGTTTTGTGGGCAAAAAAAACCTTGAGGAGACTCTCTTGCAGACCAATCTCGAAGCGGCAAGAGAAATCGCCAAGCAATTGAGGTTCAGAAATATCGGAGGTATTATTGTAATAGACTTTATTAGTATGGATGAAAGGAGTAACGGAGAAAAGGTGTATTTGGCACTGAAAGACACCCTGGCAAGAGATAGAACAAGGACAAATATTCTGCCCATGTCGGAACTGGGTCTTATCGAGATGACCCGAAAAAGGACCAGGCCCAGCTTGAACCGGCTGATGACCGAACCATGTTTTTACTGTGAGGGTAAAGGGAATCTCAAATCCAGGACCGCCATCTGTCATGAAATCTTCAGGGAGCTGGAAAGAGAAGATGTCATATCAGACAAGGAAGTCAACGTCCTTGTAGCAGTAAACCCACTTATAGCGAGGACCCTCAGGGAAGAGGAACAGCAATCACTAAAGACGCTTGAAAAAAGGCTGAACAAAAGGATTGCAATTGTTTCCAAAGAAGGCTTCCAGTTGGAACGATATGAGATCTCTTTCTGACAGATGTGGATTAACCCAAGTCTTGAGATGTGAAGACTAGTCGGTATTCTCCTTGCGTTTTTTCTTGAACTCCGTCAACCTATCCTCAATTTGTTTTTTCGAGTAAGCCTTATCACAATTTGTGCAACGATATATCTCCTCGGCCAGCCGATCATATATAAGCCCATCGGAAAAATTGACCTTATGAAACCTGATAGAAAAATTATAAACTAGTTTAAAGTCCTTACCTGAGCATTCTTCACACAAAAAAAAGTCCTGGATTTCCTCCATCCACACTACCTCCGAGAATCATTATTCGTTAAGTGATCAGGCCTTTTATCCCCTTTAATGGGTTTTGACAATCCTTTTTTCCAGGACAAGACCGCAAAACTTTCTTGTTCGAACTCCCTTTAATTAACACAATTACTCTGTCTTAAAACAGATCCTTATACGTTTAATTGCACGGACAAGGACATGGACTGCTGCGGCAAAAAGGGCCATACCGGACAGGACTGGAACCCAAAAGCCCGTATGTTCAATGTGCGAAAACCCTGTACGAATTGAAATTATAGAAACAAATGCCAGCAATGCTGAAACTAAAAATCCTGTGATAATTAAAACCAATAGGCATTTCTTTTGTATTGATGAGTGCTTTTCCAGAATCATTTTTTCATTTCGTCTATTTTCTGGTTTAAAAATTCTATTTCGCGACGCATCCTGTCATCGCTCTTCATATTCCGTTCCACCAGTTCCGAGGCGTAAACAACCGTTGAATGGCTCCTATTGATAACCTGGGCAATCCTTTCCAGGGGCTCATTGGTGTGGTGACGACACAGAAAGGAAAATATATTTCTCGGATATGTGTAGATTTTTTTCCTGGATTTGGAGCACAACATTTCCGGGTCCACTTTATAATATTTTGCAACCATGTCCTTGATATCATGAATTGTGACAGAACGCTTGCCTGAAACAAGGCATGCTACCACTTCTTTTGCCAAGTCCATATCCACCCTTGCATTCATGAGCTCGGCCCTTGCCTTGAGAGACTTGACAGCACTTTCCATTTGGCGCACATCACGAGTCAGACGACCTGCCATAAATCCTATGATCTCTCTTGACAGGGAGATGCCATGCTCCGATGCCTTTGTTTCTAAAATCTTTTCCCGAGTGTGATAGTCAGTACCCTCAATAGAGGCGAAAACACCGGAGGTCAAACGGGAACTGAGTTCTTTTGACATGTTGGGGATGTCTTTAGGGGTGAGCGAGCTGGTAAAGACCACCTTTTTGTTGTCGTTTGTAAGTGCATCCAGGGTATAGGCAAGCTCAGCCTGGGTCTTTTCCTTACCGCCCAGGAAATGGACCTCTTCGAGTAAAAGTATGTCACACGAACGACGATACTTATTCTTGAACTCTTCAATCTTATTGTTTTTAAGCGCGTAGACCATTTCATTGGCAAAGGCCTCTGCTGTGACATATAAAACCCTGCATGATGGTTTTTGCTTCTTAATTTCGAGACCGACGGCATGTGAAAGATGGGTCTTGCCCAGACCGGTGTCGGAACATAAAAAGGTGCAGTTGGAGGTAGATGTGCTCTGCTGGGCTATGGCCTTTAGGGTATAATAGGCGAACTCATTACACGGGCCCACGACAAACCTCCCGAAAGTAAAATCTGTATTAAGGCCGCTCCTATGTGCATTTTTTAATGGTAAAGAGGGAAACATTAATTGCTCAACAGGAGCAGGACCACATTCGGTGGTGATTTTTTTCGTCGGGGGTCCGACCTTTAAGACTAAATCGACCTTCCCCTCGGCTGCCTGTTTAAATCCTTCCTGTATCATTCCCAGATAATTCTCCTCGACCCAATTGCATGAAAACCTGTTGGGGCAACCCAGAACTACAGAGAGGTCTTCCTGACCGAGATAGGTTATAGGGTTGATCCACATTGAATAGGATTTTTCTGGAAGTCTTGACCTTAGATAGGCTTTAATATCTTCCCATGCGGTTTTCATCATCGCCCCCTAATTGCCTGGAATAAATTGTTAAACCCAAGTCTTGCACCTTATTACCTTATCATACTTTACTTAACAAATTACATCTTAAATCTTCTCATTAAACAAGAAGCCATCTTCTAAGAATCCAATATCCGGCATTTAGCAGGTATATACCTTAAATACTCCGAACCATGAATTAGGGCTTATGGTTCCTTTAACACTCCAAATTCCTCAACCAAGACCTTAGGATGGTACAGATTAGAGAAATTAAGCTTTCAAATCTTGAGTTATTAAATTTTTCGGACGAGGCATTTATTACTGCAGAATCATTTTGATGTTTGGCTTTCTACAGCAAGGGCAAAAACATGTCAAAGGTGCTGGCCGGAGTTATTAAGTTAGATCGACAAATATTTTTGACATGAGGCAAGCATGAAGTCTTACAGGGGAAATCCGATATCAAAACCTAAACCCTTGAGAGACAAGATAATTACATGGCAACATGATACTGCATAATATCAGCATGTTAAGCCAAACAGGTTTTTTGTGGATAGTTTATTCCACATTTAGAAACTCCTGATTCCTCGCTAATTTGCGATATTCCAACATTTTTCATTTTTATGCTTAGAATTTTTCCGTCCGGGTCTTATCTTGATCAATAAACAAAACTTATACCGAAATCGTGATTAATAAATCTTATCGAACGAAATATTGCGGCGCTTCCAAGTCACTTGATTTAGAACATTTTGGCCATCAGTTCTTGACAACCTTAGGAATATTTTCCTAGATTATAAAGGTCTTATCCCCTAATTTTTCAAAATGACGGAGAATGGTATGAAAAGAGGTCTTTTCTTATTTATTGTACTCCTCGTCCCCATGGTCTTTTTTGGATGCACCGGGTCCAATACTGAGCAAGATAAAATCCTTTGCAAGATAAACGAATACAGTATGCCCCTGAATGAATTCCAGCGACAGCTTACCCAGGAAATCGAGCTGGAAAGGGATTTCAAGCTCACCCAAGAGGCCAAAAAGGCCTTTTTGGAAGAATTAATAAAAAAGGAGTTGTTGATACAAGAGGCCAAAAAGTTAAAACTGGACAGAAGAGATAAGTTTATCAGGGCGATTGAACGTTATTGGGAATCCACATTGATACGGGACCTGATGGAACAAAAAAACGACGAGATCAACAACAGGGTCTACGTATCAGAAGAAGAAATTGATGCCCGCTGCAATGAAATAAAAAAATCTGAAGGGAAGGATCTATCTGATCTAAATAAACTCAAGGAAGGGATCAAGGCCCAAATCAGAGAGGAAAAAAAGACCAGGATGCTTGATGATTGGATCAGCAATCTTAGAAAAAATTCAAATATTGAGATCAGGGAGGACCTTCTTTAGGGTCTGAGGTCATAACACCTAACACCTTAAATGGAGCTTGAAATGGTCCAGGGCGCACAATCGTATCAAAGAAGGAATTATTTCATTAAAAAAGGGTTTCAGGTCCGATTTATAATCAAATTCTGTCTTCTGATGCTCTTGGGCATTGTCATATCAACCTCTCTCCTTTTTGTATTCTCCCAAGGAACCTTAACATCCTCATTCAAAGATTCAAGACTGGTAATAGAAAATACCTCTTCTGCCATACTCCCCGCCATTATCTACACAAGTCTGATTACCATTTGCCTGCTGACCATTGCCACCATAGCGGTGACATTATTTATTTCACATAAAATAGCCGGCCCCATGTTCCGCTTTGAAAATGATCTGAAAGAAATCGGTAAAGGGGATTTGACAAAAAAGGTTGTGCTCAGACGAAAAGATCAGGCGGCAGAATTGGCTGAGTCAATTACAAATATGACCGCCCTGTTGCGTGAAAAGGTCGTTAATATTAGCCAAGACATCGAAAATATCCTGGAATCAGCGCGAGCAAACAACACCGCTTCTGAAACGGTTGAAGGTTTGGAGCGTCTGCTTGAAGATATCAGAGCTAATCTAAAGACCTGATCCGGGACTGCCGTTTAGATGCCTCCATATCATTTTCCAGAAAAATTTCTCATTTCACTTTACGTATGGCTATTGTTGCTTTTATTTTTCTGTATCCCATGCACTGATGCGGCAAACGGGCTTGACTGGCAGACCGTTGAGACCAAATATACAATCATCCATTATCGCACCCAGGAGGAACTGGAAAAATTTTCTGACAAGATCAGGTACAGGATAGAAGGCCCGGTCCTCAAAGGCTTCCTGTTCTTTAGAGGGTCAGAAGACCTTGCGACAACGGTTGTTAAAAAGGTGGACGCCCTATTTGAAAAGGCCCAGCAGATATTGGATATGCGCAAAAACATCAAGCGAGTAACCATCAATATCCATCATGATAAAGAGCAATTGCATCAGGCTTATCAGGATATCTACAACAAGCCATGTCCCGTCCGGGCATGGTATGAATATGCACATACCACGATTTACATAAACATTAACGACATGCACGAAGGAATGCTTGCCCACGAGATGGCACATCATATCATTGACAACTATTTTCTGGTCAGGCCCCCCTCCGCTACATCTGAAATCCTTGCCAGATACGTTGACAGTCACTTAAAGAAATAAAAGGGGTTAAAATATATGAATACTTTTCTCATACGCAGCTATAGATTAAGTTTCCCCTTTCTTTTTCTTTCAATAGTTCTGATCTCCTCCTGTTCGGTCCGTTCTGTCCAGATCAAAAGGGCAAAGGATTATTATCAAAAGGGGCAGGTCTTGGTTTCCAGAGGAGAGGTGGATAGGGCCATTGTCAGCTTTGAAAAGTCCATCAGAATCGCCAGGGCTGAAAATTTCAGGGAGGGGATCGCCCATAATCTAAATGAAATAGCCATTATATATACAGGAAAAGGGGAAGCAGCAAAGGCCAGGGAATTATTGCGTGAAGCAGTAACGATCTATAAAGAGCTTGATATGAAGCCGGAGGCCTCAAAGGCCCTGGACAATATTGCCAAGACCTATATGAAAGAACAACAATTTAAGGAAGCAATTGATACCTATGATGAACTAATAGAATGGGACAAATTGTCCGGCAATGAACTAGGCATAGGTATCACCCGTTACAACATGGCACTGATATACTATCATTACCTGGGTATGGAGGAAAAGGCCAAGGAGTGTTTTATAAAAGCATTGATAATATTGGGGCATCGCACATTTGTGTGGGTGACCCCAATATGTTGTGGTCATGCATTGATGACCTGGAATGCCGCTGGTTTTCTTCTCGGATAGAGATCA
>LT984855.1:591577-594363 GCA_900258555.1 uncultured Desulfobacterium sp.
CCAGCCATTCCGCGCTTCAGATATTTGTGAAGCCAGATTTGGTGGACTTTGAGGTCTGTTTTGGTATGGGCACCCAGTTGATAACGTCGCATAGCGACATGTATTAACTTTTCTTCGCCTAAAGGCGAGGGATTTCAACCATCCCTGAAAGGGACATTAATTGCTTGCTCACCTGCCATGAATACTTACGCACGGCCACGTTTGACATTCCAGTCCTGCTCACCTCGCCTTCGCTGACAATGGGAGAATACATCCCACCTCCGCTGAAGAATGGTGTGAGGAACGGGGTGGAGATTTCATCCCATCCATACGGCCCAAGTATATCCTGAGGCACGCCAAACCAGAGGACACCGTTAGATTCACCCGATGTATCAGCAGGGTCATCCAAAGTTACATCAGTGTCAAGATCATACAGTTTTCCGTAATACCTGAAATTACCTTGTTCAGGTTCAGGTGGAATAGGCTCAATATTCTCAAGTTCTACAGGGTCTTTGCCGGTCCCTTTATTGTCTCCTGCGGCACTGGTAATAACACCGGGCCGTGTATAACCCTCTGCTGTTTCCATTTGGTTGAGGGTGTCATATAGTGCTAAGATTATCTTCCGGGTCTCTTCATCCAGATCAGGATTCCTCAATAGCTCGTCAAAAATCTTTGAGATCGCCTGGTTCAGGCTGTTATACGCCTCTGTGCTCTTGTTGGGGTCCTTCAGCGACTCAGCGTGCAGACCCCCTGCCTCTTTAATATATTGATAAAGAGGGGAATCAGGTCCCCGCATGGCCTTGTATAATGCCAGCAGCCCGGAGTGTTCTTTAAAATCATCCGGTATCACAAGATCTATTTGTTCGGATTCTTTTATTTTTTCCCTAAGAGAAGATATCATATAGTCAATTTTAGATTGTATAAGCTCTGCCCCGACTTCCGTATCGCCCGGCACTGCAGAGAAAACCGACGGCGCAAACAGAATACAAAGGAAGAAAGCCAGGCCGGCAAACATAGATGATATTTTTTTCATTTTTTTCCTCCAACTCTCCGTGTTATTGGCAAATTATGCCCTTACAATTTTCCTTTTAAGCCCTGCAAGGCCTATAAGTCCGGAGGCCAAAAGCCAGATCGCACCGGGGATGGGGATTTGAGTGAAATCATAGGTACCGCTCAGAGTGGTTCCGCGATTGTCATTAGCCCAAATTTTAAATGTAGTAAAATTATCATAGTCAATTGACTTAAACCTAAAACCATAAGAATTGCCATCAAAGTATTTGTATTCTTGCGATGTGCAAAAATCTATTCCTATGAGATTGTCGGATTCATCAAAATACAGCCTGGTGGTATAAGGGCTATCATTCTGATTGAACGAAAGGGTCCCCAGCATCATATTAATCTGAGTTGGGCCATCAATGTAACGATCCCCATTAATATCAATCACATTGTTGAGATCAAATGTCACACTCCCAGTCAGGTTGATGGACGAGTCAATAAAGGCATCGTTTAAATGACCCACTGGGTCAACAACACTTGTTAAGTCCCCTGAAAAGTACCTTACCTCTGCATATGCAGGCAAGGTAATGGTTAGCACCAGGACCGAAATGGCTGCCACAAAAAATTTAAGACTCTCCATAAAAACACCTCCGTTCTTATCCATATTTTTAAAGCGCCCGACCGCCTTCCCCATTATTATCATAAACCCCTTTGCCCATAAGCAATCTAAATTCTAAATCGAGAGTGAGAGGCAAAAGACTCTGCATCCGGGTGAAGCCAGCTTGTTATTCTGTTAAAAAAATGTGTTTCGTGCCACCCAATATCAACGCAATATTCATACCACATGTCCAATGAATTTTGAAAATTATTTTTATCCTAATATTTCAAACAGTTCCGCTAAAATAAAAGCAAGAACAGTTGCGTATATGAAAAAATTTACCACGCTTATATACGTAATAGTTTTCCATTTTTTGGTAAAAAAATATATATCGGAAAGATCAAGGGCGAACACGCCCAACACAAAAATCCCTCCCCAAAAAAGATATACCTGACACCCGGCCTATCCCAATTTTATGATTTATGACAAAAAACTAAGTCTTGGCATAAAAATCTGCAGAACATTACATCTCATTTTTACGTGTTTGACATTTTTTTAACCAAATAATATTAAATATAAGGTATAGTTAACTTTTTATTAATTATTATTAATTGTTTTTCTTATCTAAGTTTAACAATAGATATTTGTTATCATATATGCTGAGACGTGTCCATAAATAAACAGTGCGCAAGACCAATTTCCAGGTTTTCTCGATTAACCAGTAGCAGGGTTATTTCTCTTGGTATTAAAGCAGCCCGGAGGTGGACATCATTAATAGCGGGACATACTTATTCATCCAGCCCAAGAAATTACTTTCTATGTGTGCAAAATAATGAGTCAGGAATATGACCAAAAATAGTCTTTACACCTTTTATGTAATAATTTATCATGAAATAGATCTTTATTTCCTACAAATTGTGGAATATTTTTACCTATATAGAACCACAAAATCTGTTGACTTGTAACTTATTGAAATATAATGCCATAATAATGCCCAAACCTTGGTTTTTGTGGCACGATAATTGCTCGAAGGTAGATCTTAACAAGATATCTCTTTGGTAAAAATAAAGGCAGGAATACATGCCGTATCGTAACTAATCCATGCTTACAGCATGGTAGTGTCAATTTAATTGTGTAAAATTTGATAGTTCATTTAATTGTTTGAAAAAAGGCAAATTTTTGCGGACTTTTCCTATAGGGTTTGCCCTCCAAT
>LT984855.1:595618-598289 GCA_900258555.1 uncultured Desulfobacterium sp.
ATGGGCACCCAGTTGATAACGTCGCATAGCGACATGTATTAACTTTTCTTCGCCTAAAGGCGAGGGATTTCAACCATCCCTGAAAGGGACATTAATGGATGGCTCAACGCAAATGGATTTACAGGGGTTATGGAGCGCTATTGGTCAGCCACTACTTACTCAGAAGATACAACCAAGGCATGGGGTATCTATATGGTTGATGGTCAAGTCACGAAGTATGATAAAATCAACGAGCTTGACACTAGAACAAAGTATGCCTGGCCTGTTCGTAACGCGGATGGTAGCGCTTCAAATCTGTGGCGGACAGGACAGACCAGGTGTTATAATCAAGACGGCGACGAAATTGATTGCGCAGGCACCGGTCAGGATGGTGAGATCCAGGCAGGAATCCAATGGCCTGAACCCCGTTTTTATGATAATGGGGACGGTACTGTAACGGATTACCTGACCGGCCTGATGTGGTTCAAGGATACCGGTCTTTTGGGGAATATGCCCTGGTTAGACGCCTTAGACGCCATTGATGACTTGAACATATCTCCTGAAGACTACAATGACACCGGTTACACCGCGGCATATAACGACTGGCGGCTTCCAAACAGAAAAGAATTATTAAGTCTGATTGATTATTCCCAATCAAACCCTGCCCTACCTCAAATCCATCCGTTTAATATCCGGGTCGAATGCTACTGGTCGTCCACTACAGATGCAAATCTCCCGAATACAGCCTGGCAAGTCTACGTCCTCGACGGCTATTTAAGCAATAGTACAAAAACTTACAACGGATCATATGTCTGGCCGGTTCGGACCGTGAACGATAAAGATAAAGACGGCTATGAGGATGAAGAATCGGGGGGAACTGATTGCGATGACACTAATCCTGAAATACATCCGAACGCAACAGAAATTCCTGGCGACGGCATAGATCAGGATTGTGACGGAGAGGAACTGGATGCAGATGGAGACGGATATATTTCAGTGGCATCAGGCGGAACTGACTGTAATGACGATGATCCATTAATCTATCCTGGTGCATTTGATACCCCGGGCGATAACTTTGATCAAAATTGTGACGGAAAAGATGCCGAGGCGCAACCGCCTGTAATCAAATCGTTTAAGGTCATAGGCGGATCAAAGCTGACTGAGTTGGATGTAGATCTCGAAGCCAGTATCAAGGGTGATGCGAACAAATACAAACTATGGGAAGAAGGTGATGGCGAACCAAGCGGGTGGACGGATTCAAACCCGGATAAGGGTTCGTATATCCTTGAATTAAAATTAAAACCGTTGTTTGCGCCGAAGGATTCACGTTTCGGCACAAAAAGGACCATATATTTCAAGGCAGGGTTTTATGGCTATGAGACCAAAAAGGCAAAGAAGGTCAAGGTCACGCTGGTCCTGCCCAAGGTATCTTCCTTCAAGATTAACGGCAACAACAAGGCAAAAACTGGTGATGCCGTTGTTCCAGTAACCTTTAAGGCATCAAAAAATCCGATCAACTACCATATAAGCAGCGATAGCAATTTTGGCGTAAAGACCTCAGGTACCATAGCATCCCTTGGAGCCCCAACCAAAAAGGGCGTCTACAATGCCTCATTCAACCTCTCAGGAATAGTTGAAGAGCCAAAGGGAAAAGGTTTTGTTAAGACAGTTTATCTGAAGGTGGAAAACGAAATCGGGGAATCAAAGGTTGTTAAGGCGGTTGTCCGTATGGTTGAGCCTTAAAAAGACAAAATTACAAAATCCTCTAAAACCCCCTGTTTTACGCTAATGATGCGGAAAGCAGGCGGTTTCTTTTATTGGCTTGCCTTGAGAAGGCCGGGAATTTCAACCACGCCAGAAAACGACAGCATATCTTCTATCAAGATTTCTATAACACTCATTAAAGGATAGTTTGGAGCATTTTTCACACCCCTTTTTATTGCCTTGGTCATTGCCTTGCTCCAGCTCTCTTTAAATTTTTTATCCGCCTTATACACGGCCTGTTCCAGTTTATCGGCATTGTTCTTCTTTATGTCTTCGCCTTCGGCATTGATTATACTACAGCACTTGGACCCTGCCGCCTTTAACAATGCCTTGCCAAGGGCAGTCTCACTTTTCGCTCTAATATCATAATCCGTTACGATTTTATCATAAATCGCATTAATTCCATTTGAGATATCCAATGCAATATCCTCATTGAGGGTGGCTTGCTCTGCCTTGTCACAAATGGTATAGAATTTCGCTACTGTTTTTCCAACGCATCCTTCAAGGTCAAACCTGTTTTTCTTGTCATCTATTTTTTTTATCCAGCAGTTCGTTACAGCATCACACAAGTTAGCTGCCGCCTTTAGTTGTGTTGCGCTTACTGACAAATTATCAACAACGATATTATTTCTCGCATCAAATTTGTAAGAAGAAATAGGGGTTGAGGCAAAGGTTGAAACCATAGTCAGTCCATTATCGTACGGGCCAAAATATCCTACCGAAGGAGTGGTGGTATTGCCGAATGCAGCGGCGGTTACTTCAGAGCCATTTTGCCTGAGCACTTGAGCATCTACACGTAGTCTGCCTGTGCCGGCATTGCCGCCATTTGACATANCATTAACCCCGCTGCCCGCTGCTCCTCCGCTTGCATGCACGCTGCCGTTATTCTCCACAACCTGCGCCTTAAGATAAATAGCCCCTCCCGAGC
>LT984855.1:602669-616328 GCA_900258555.1 uncultured Desulfobacterium sp.
CGGTAAGTGTTCCAAGGGCCTCAACATATACTGCCCCTCCTCCGGCCCCTCCGGCACCACCATTGCTTCCATAGCTCACAGAAGGCACAAACTGGCTGTTGGCACTGCTTCCGCCTCCTCCGCCGGAACCTCCTACTATCGGATCAATATAAATAGAGCCATATGTTACACCCGCAGCCCCGACATATGAGGATCGGCTATAATAGCTGGTTCCTGCAAAGCCAGGTGAGCCATAGCCTGCCCCACCTCCTCCCTGTCCAACGTTGTCAGTCAAATACTTCCTGCCGCCTCCTCCGGCACCATCTCCTATGCCGCTGCCTCCATCTCCCATCACTCCGCCAAATCCACCGTTGCCTCCTCCTGCTACTCCCACTCCTCCAAGGGCGGGAGACACAGCGTTATTCAGCGCACTTGCTCCTGCATCTCCCTTTACATCAATCCTGCCCTCTATAACCGTATCTCCCATAGAGATAAGNCGTAACGGCTCAGAGCCCGCTCCTCTCACTGTCGTATTCGGCGCTATGTAGATAGAGGTATAAACATTTGTTCCCGATAATGTGAGGCCTCCGGTTAACCTTGTATCTAAACCGACGTTCGGGGTATTCGGATCTGAGCCAAGTTGGACTTCAGTTCTGTTATCAAAACCGTCTCCGTCATTGTCGGCGTTTGCATCGTCAATTCTTGGATTAAGCCCCCACCGGATCTCCTGCCCATCGGCCATCCCATCCCCATCTGTATCCTGATTGAGTGGATCAGTCTCAGTCGGTTCAAGAATACCGTTTGCATTAACATCTTCTTCTCTGTCTTTAAGGCCGTCGCCGTCAGTATCATCCATAGTCGGATCAGTCTTGGATATATTAATTTCGTCGCTGTCCACAATGCCGTCGCCATCTGTATCCTGACTTTTAGGATCGGTTCCATATACATTGACCTCCTCACCGTCAACAATTCCGTCTGCATCATGGTCAGCGTTATCAGGATCGGTTCCGTATATGTTGGTCTCGTCTGCATCAGATAGTCCATCACCATCGGAATCATCGCAGGAATCGCCGATGCCATCAGCATCCCTGTCAGCCTGATCAGGGTTGAAAACAGTCGGGCAGTTATCGCAGGCGTCACCATAACCGTCGCCGACCGAACGGTAGATCTCAAGTTCATTCAACCCTCCACCGGCGCTGTAATAGGTATCAACAAAGAATCTGACATACCGTGCAACTACAGGAGAAGACAGATCATATTCCTGAAATGCAGGGGTACCGGTAAAAGTCATTGTTCCGCTGGTAATGGTGGTAAATGTTGTGCCATCTGATGAAAGGCCGATATGGTAATTAATCGTAGCCCTGTCCATATATCCGGCATTATGGGTATTAAGCCATCTGAGCCTGCCTATGAATTCTTCCTTGCCCAGATCAACCTGGATCCAACCTGTTGTACCACCTGGAAGCAGCCAGTATCCTGTTGGGGTACTGGGCCAGTATTCACCAGTATCACCATTATTGACATTACTGGCCGGGAAATTTCCGTCATAAACAGCAGAAGCAGTGCCAACGCCATTCAAGGCGAGATTGATTGTATCAAGACCGCCAAATTCACTCTCCGCCTGATCAGGATTCGTCACAACAGGACAATTGTCTTCACCGTCAATTGTACCATCCGAATCAGTATCAGCCACAATGGGATTTGTGCCCAAGGACAATTCTTCTGCATCGTTTAAACCGTCACCATCGGAATCACTTTTTGTCGGATCCGTTCCATGTGTCAGAACCTCCTCGCCGTCAGAAAGTCCATCATCATCAGTATCACCATCAAAAGGATCCGTGCCATAGGTGTTGACCTCGTCATAATCAGAAATCCCGTCATTGTCTGTGTCCACAGCCAATACACTAACAACGACCTGAGCCTCATTGGAATCAAGAAATCCATCATTTACCATATAGCGGAATTGATCAACCCCGCCGAAACCACCTTGGGATACATAGATCACCCGCCTGAGGGGATCTGTCACACCTGTCGGAACCGAAATGATCTGGTTTCCTCGCGTCACGCCGTCCATGGTCTGGTAGATCGTTCCATGTAACGGTAATCCGGTTAGAACGGCGGTTATGGGGTCGCCGTTTGGATCATTTCCTTCAAGCGCTATAACAGTATCTGAACCAGATTCACAGATAACCTCCGTACCGTCCGATACAGGTGGCGCGTTATGTTCGATAGGCCTTGGATCCTGGTCATCCCTTATGCCGTCTCCGTCGCTGTCAGGGTTGTTGATGTCAGTGCCTAGCGCAGCCTCCTGTGAGTTGGTCAGTGTATCTCCATCCGGATCATCCTGGGCGTCGTTGGTGCCGTTGTCGTCGCTATCCGCATCAAAGGGATCTGTCCCGATCTCAATTTCCACGCCGTTTGCTAATCCATCGCCATCAGCGTCTTCTTCACCCGGATGTACTGTCACACTGATTTCCGGAGCACTGACACTGCTTTCAGCTTCATAGACCTCGACCTCTGCGAGCGTAATATAGCCTGTCTCAAGATGTACTATGCGGACATACCTGCCTGATATCATCGCCTCAATGGAAATATGAGCGGGATCGAAACTGCTTGTAGTCCTGTATATTTCAACTGCGCCGTTAGTATAGGTCTCAGGTAATGAAGAGCCATCAAAATCGCTTTCCACAAAAGGTTCTTCCGCAACAAGCACGGCAATGCGATTCCATGACTGACCATAATCCGTTCTCCAATAGATATCCAAAGTGTCCATAGCAACAGATCGGCCGAGATCTACCTGCCACCATGCATGGAGTTCAGAATCTCTGGTTGTATGAGTCACGCTTCCGTTCCAGTAGTTGCCGTCCGTATTTCCATCAATGGCCTTGTCGGGTGTTCCACCCCAGTCAACAGATGATGCAGAGGCGGATCCGATTGGTGCAACATTTACTGCCCCGATAAACGCATCAGCCCCTATCTTCAACTGGGTTCCTCCCATGGCCTCGATGGTCGGCACAAGGTATTCAACAATATATGGAGAAGAAGATACGCTCCCGATCTCATCGCCATTGGCGGTAAACGCCACATGGGCGACATCTTCAAGGTTGGCTCCTGTGGCCTCGATTTCGATGGTCTGCCCCTCAACCACTTGAGCTCCATCACCGGGCCTGACTATGGCAAAGTCCGTAACAGTAAAACTGGATGAAAAAGGCGCAAGGGTATTGTTATAGGCATCGGTAATTCCGCCGGAAAGGGCGACCACATAGACCGCTCCGATACCTAGAGGATTAAGCGGGGTCCATGATACGGAGGTAAAGCCCTGAGCAAAGGAATATGCTCCGGCGACCTCTTCTCCCCCTGTTGAAACCATAAAGGTCTGGCCTGTAACAGTAGCTGGATCAATTGCCTCTGTGAATGTTACTGTGACTGTCTGAATAATTGAGCCTCCCGTTTCTCCGTCTGCTGGTGTAATGGATGCCACTTCAGGAGGTATGATATCCGCCGACGCAGTCGTGAACTCAGACATGAAAGCTGCAACAAGCTGATTGCCTGATATGTCCATCACATCAGTCGTCACCTGTACTGAATATAAGCTGGAATACTCAAGCGGTACGCCAGGCATGAAGGTTATTATGGTATTGTTTTGACTTAGCGTTATGTCTCCCGAAACCGCTTCGCCTCCTGCCGTTACCAGCACCGTTTCGCTGGTTACACTGCCGGGATTTAAAGGCTCATCGAATGTAATTGTAACAGGATCTGATAGCCCTATACCGGTTGATCCGTCTGCCGGTATTATCCCAACTACATGCGGTGCTATGATATCAGCAACAATGACTGTTATGGCAGGAGCGGTCCCTGCGTTTCCTGAACTGTCCAGTGCTTCGGCCTGGATGTTGATCATGCTCCCTGCCTGCGCGTCCGCAGGAACAGTCAGGGTAAATACCAAATCGCTGAAAGCTGCAACTGGGGGATCAATGGTCTCCTGCCCGCTTCCGGTTGCACCTCCTGTTGCTGTATAGGAAACTGATGAAACTCCATAGTTGTCAGTAGCCCTTACATTGATTTCCAGTAGTTCCCCAGGAATAACTACTTTTCCCTGCTCAGGTGCAATAATGTTCACACTCGGACCGGTTAGGTCAGACGCAATCAAAATCAAAGGTTGAGCGTTTCCAACATTTCCGGCCTGGTCTCTCGCTGTGGCATTTACAGTAATCTCAGCGCCTGGTGAATAACTGCCGGGTATGACAAAAGTAAATGTCTCTGAGGCCTGTGTCTGGGAGGCTATATCCCGTGTTTCAGTGAAAAAGTCATCCGCCGAGACGGTTATGCGCGTTACTCCGGTCTCATCTCCGGTCATTACCTGAACAGATGTCACTGTGCCTGGCTCAACCTCGATCGGTCCAACAGGAGAAAGGCTTACATTTGGTGCTATCCTGTCATTAATGCGAAGTGTAATGCTATGGGTCTTGAAATTTCCTGCAGTATCCTCTGCCCTTGCGGTCAAAAATACTGACTGACTGGGCAATGCATTCGGGGGAATTATTAAATTGAATGTAGCCCCTGCCGGTGATGCAGTGGGATCAATACTGCGTGTCTCGGAAAAATTCAAGGCTCCTACGGAGGTTAGCCTTATCTCCCGGATCAAACTGCTGTCTTCGGCCCGAACAAATACGGAGACCTCCTCGCCGGGATCATGGAGGCTGTTATTTGCAGGGCTGGCTATGTTGACGGTGGGGGCCAGGTGGTCTTCAACCGTGAGCGTCACAAGGTTTGACGGGGAATTAAGATCAAGTGTATCTGTGGCCGAGGCCCTCATAATAATAGTTGAACCAACCTGTGCAGTCACAGGGACAGTAAAATTAAAAATGGTCTCAACCGGGGTTATGCCTGCAAAATTTTTCGACCCGCTTGCAATCAATCCTTCGTTTGCTGTAAACGTGATACGATTCACTCCGACATCATCATTGGCTGAAATCCTAACTGTTACCGTCTGGCCAAGACTTACTGAAACATTTCCGGGAGCGGTGATCAATACCGTTGGGGGCTGGTTGGCTGTGATATTGAAAGCAAATACGGACTGCGGGCTCCTGTTTCCGGAATTGTCCACGGCCACAGCGCTGAGTACGCCGTTATTTCCCAGCGCAGGATCCAGATAAAGATTGTACGAATATGGAGCAACGCTGTCCGTGGCCAGCAGCAATCCATTAAGATAAAACTCAACAAAGGCTACATCTGTGGCCCCGCCAGGATCTGCCGTCATTAATACAGTACGGCCCTGAGTGAATGATGTCCCAGCCGGGCATGTGAGAGATTGTATTGTCGGCGGAATAGTATCAACAGTGTAAAAGGTAGTGACAATATTGTCCTGCGACATGGCATTTCCGGCAAGGTCGGCCACAGGTCCGGTAAGTGTCGCAGTATAGACGGAATTGGGGAGAAGTCTTTCACTTGGGGTAAATACAAAGACCTGATCCCCGAATATGGCCGTTGTGTTCATGGCGCCGGCGACATTCTGTCCGTTTCTTTCCAGGATAAATGATTTGATAGTGGCCCTGTCAACAGGCTCTGAAAATTCAATTCGGACAACACTTGCTGAGGAAACGCCGTCGGAGCCGTTTGCGGGACTTATATTCACCACCATCGGCGGTGTTGAATCACGGGTGGTGAAGGTAAAGCTGTAATCTGAGACAAGACCTAGTCCTGAACGATCCTTAATGCCTGATTCCAGCACCTGGCCTTCAAGGCCTATTTTGTCGCCTTTGATGAGAACAGATATGCGCTTCAGATCCGGCAGGGGTCCTTCAGGAGTAAATGTCACATCAGGTGATTGATCGGAAACCGTGTATGAACCTTCCACCGGAGTATTGTCAACAGACACCTTGAAGGTGCCTTCATTTACAGAGGCAGGGTCAATCAGTTCACTGAATGTGATTGTTATAGCTGCTCCAGGTTCCACATGGGCTGCATTTTGCGACGGTGTTGTTGTCACAACGACAGGGGCGTCGTCATCAAGCACTATAGTCCCCAGGTCATTGACTTCCCCGTTTTGTGTAATCTCAGCAATCCTTGCCGCCACGCCGTTTGTAACGGATTCCAGGATAAAAATATTATATGATCCCAGGGGTAGGCCCTGGAATGAAAACACACCGCTTGGATCCGTCAACTGTGTAAGCTTGACTCCACTGCCCAGGAGTTCAACCACCGCGCCTTCTGCAAGTGAAATACCATCCGAGAGGGCTACTGTGCCTCTAATCTCTCCGGATTCCTGCAAAAATATGGCATTGTGTATCATATCATCGTCATCGTTTACAAAAGATATGATATCACCGTGTTTTGAGATTTCCCCGCTTTTGGCGGCCCCAAGCTGCGGCAACCCGATAGTGGTCACAACACCGATATAAAACTCGCCCACTGGAATATCATCAAACCTGAATCTGCCGTCTGCATCTGTTGATCTGGATAAAACGCCGGAGCTGTACGGGCTGCTGCTCCGTAATGTCACCATTGCTGCGTATACCGGGTTTTCTCCAAGTGAGTCGAGGACAACACCATCTACAGAGCCAGACCCATTCATGGCCATTGCGACAGAGACATTTTCCCCGTCATAACTAAGCCTGGTGGTTGTCTTTGCGCCGTCATTTCCTGTTGCCGCCCGTGCTGTAATAATGTACGCACCCATGGTTAGAAAATCACCGGAGGAGAACCTGCCCTCATCATCAGTCTGGCATGATCTGGTGATGGTACCCGAAATGGTAATATTCGCCCCTTCTGCAATAGGTGCACCAGGCCACGGGGCGCCGTCTGCATCAATGGGGCTGCCGTCTGCATCGAGATAGACACCAGGGCCGTAAACAATGCCGCTGATAGAACCGCTTGCTGCAAGATAAATATCAGTGGTATTCAAATCACCGTCATTTGCCATCAGGCCTGCGGCTGAGCCTGAAAGGCCGCTTGTGTAATCCATGGCCTCTACAGTGTATTTGCCGAGCGGCACCCCAGGAAGTTCATACCTTCCCTCTCCGTCGCTCCGGCTGATAAGCTTGTCGGTGAATCTTCCGCTGGGGTAGAGGATTACATCCGCACCCTGTACAACCTCAAGGCCGCTGCTGCGCATCACATGGCCCGTCACTGTACCAAGCCCTACCAGGGTCACAGGTACATCTGCCACCTGGCCGTCTGTAACAATCTGGCCCGATGCTGTCCCGCGCCTTGCAGTAAATGGTTCAAACGCCTCAACCTGGAAAAAGCCGCCTGGGACAAATTCGACCTGGTAGTGGCCTGTAGTATCGCTTGTGGTCAACAGGTTGACCCCCTGGGCCTTTACAGTGACCTGTGCGGGATTCTGAAGTGTCTCACCATCAGCCTTATAGACAGTGCCTGATACTGTTCCGAAAATATTCGCTGCAACCACCTGACCTGCACTTGTTGTAACAGCCCCCAGAGTTACCTTGACTGGAATCTGTAAACCATTTGCCGGATTTTCCGGAACCTCGCCTTCAGCCTGTCCTATTGCCGGCGTATTAGGAATCCTTGCACTGACGGAAAATTTGCCTTCGATTATCGGAAAAAATTCTATTACGCCGTTTTCATCGGCGATAAGCCCTGAAAAATCCGCCTCTTCCTCAGCGTCAAGGGAGGATTCCGTCCTCACAGTCACCTGCGCATATGGGACCGGGGTCTCGCCATTGTTTTCAACGACATTGACCCTTATACCTGCTACGTCATTCAGCCTGATGTCCGCTATCATGGTCTCGTATGCGGGGACAACGCCGTTTGTCCTTCCGTACAGTCTGACATTCAAAGCGCGCACAGGATTGTTGTTTTGATCGAGCACCAGATTACCGGCCTCATCATGGAGATAAAACTCTGTCGTGTCCATCTGAGCAGGAGAATGGGCGGCTATTGCCGGATCCGGGACACCCGTATCCGCTGTAAGAATAAACCTGCCCCGCAAAACCAAGGGAAAATGAAACTGCCCGTTTTCATCGGTCACTACGTCATATGCAGGGAGCACAGGCTGGGTGATGATGCCTCCGTAATTTCCAGGGATTCTCACACTGCCGGAATTGTCCAGACACTGTATCCTGACCAGGACATTTTCTCCCACAGGGCTCTTTCCATCCGGCATATATACAGTGCCCTGCACTTCGCCGACACTCGGCTCAAGTACAATATCGCCCACATCAACAATCAGCAGGGATGGGTCTGAAACCCTTGGGATCTCTCCTGTCACCTCTGTAGGGGCAAGGAATGGACCAAAGGCCGCCGCGCTATAGGGGCCGGCCGCCGCCGGGCCCTCAAAACGGAATTGACCTGTAACCTCCCCATTCGGTCCCAAGATATTACTCGAAAGAATTACAGGCTCATCCATCAACATGAAAAAGGTATTTGATGCGGCCACAGCCGCTGCCTGACCCAGGACTCCCTGTATTGCGCCTGCAGTTATCTCGTCTGTCTGCCCCTGCAACTGCGCCAGATAATCTAAATAATAATTGTCTGCGATATCTCCGTCACCCGATATAACACGCCATACCTTGCGGGTGATAATGACGTCTGAGATTACCGGCGTTCCATTACTCTGAATCACCCGGCCTTTTATTTCACTTGCCAACCCGCGAAAGATGATATCCGCATCGCGCACATCCCCTGCATAACGTATCTCCGTAAACGCTTGGCCTCCGTCGCCGTAGTCCCCTGTAACGGCAGTAAGGGTGTATTTCATAACCGGATATTTTTGAAATGTATACTGACCAAGGCTGTTTGTGACTGTCTGCCCGCCTGCGCCCTCTCCGCGCAAAACAACCGTCTGGCCTGCAACCGGTGTCACGCCGTCCGCTTGATATACTGTCCCCTGAATGGTCCCCACAGGCTGGAGGGTTATGACCACCTCCTGTATATCGCCACCAGATAAGATTTGGACCGATGATGTCCCGATTGCAGGAGATTCCGGCGACTGGCCGTATATGGTAAACTTCCCTATCGGAAGCCCCTTGATCTCAAAAAAGCCATTTTCATCAGTATGGGTCAATGTGGGACCACCTGCCACCTTTGCGCCGGGCACAAAATTCCCGAAGGGATCCCTTACATATCCGCGCACAGTCCCGCCGCTTCCAGGCAGGATCATTGTAAGAGACAGGTCTTCGCCCTCCTCTAAATATGATTTGGCCGCCGCCTGTTCATAGGTGGACTGCCGGAAGGCCCTGACCTCGACATCGCCTGTCGGGATATTTTCAAAACAGAAATGGCCTGTTTCATCGGTATATGCAGAACCAACAACCCCTTTACTGTAAGACCTTGAGTATAGATCGAGACCTGTCATCACCTGGGCCGCAATCTGAACCAGGACGTTTGCAGCCCCTGTAGATCCGTCTGAGTCAAGCACACGGCCTGAAACAGTACCATACCTGTATGGTGAGACAAGGATAATATCCTGTGTGACAGTGACACCCGCCGCCTGGATGTTTGCGGTCGCAACACCGGTATAAGCGTCGCTCGGCCTTGCAACAATAAGCGTTATATTGCCCACGGCCACCTCCGGGGCATCGAATTCCCTTCCATCAGAACCAATATAGGAGTTAGGGAATGAATATCTCCCCTCGCTATCTACCCATGAGCGATAGGACTCTCCAGTGTTCAGGTTCCTGGCATATATATAAAGGACATCCTGGGAATCCGGGTTCCCTCCTGAGACGATGTTTCCGTCTTCGTCAAATACTGTTCCTTCAATGCCGCCAAAACCTCGGATGATTACGTTCAGGGCCATCTGTTGACCATCATAGTGGATGCGTGTTGAAACCTTTCCGATCTCACCTGACTGCGGGTCAGAGGCCTCTAATTTGAAGTTGTCTGTGCCGCCGGCGTAATTTTCATTTAACCAGATGTCTGCATTGTCTTCAGCCACCTGACCGTTTTTCAGGACAAAATCTATCTGGTACCGGCCCATGGCATCGGCGGTATAGGTGGATATGATATAGTCCTTTATCCAGCCTTCCCGCCAGTTGCATGTGGGACAATTTACAGGCTGCATATATCTGATCCTGGCAAACGGGATTGGGGTCCCATCCGCACCCTGTACGACCCCGGACACCACTCCAGCTTCGCCCCGCTCCGGGTCGCCGATTACTGGAAGTGCGTCCGCTGACATGGGCAGGCCGCGAACATCAGTAATATCTTTTACTGTCAGTTCCCTGGTGACAAATGGTCCTACAGGCTCATCGAGCATCAAAAACACCATACGTCTGTCTGGCTGAAAGCTCGCAGTTGCAACATTGTGCTCCGGCATGCTGTAATGGATTACATCCACAGCCGCCTCTTCCTCTACCTCTTCACTGAAAAGGACCCCCACCATCTTTCCCAGGGGGTCCCCGGTGGCAAATGTGTTCTGAGTTGTGGGGCAGTTTCCCTTTGCCCACTGCATTACCCCAACAAGGTAAGGCGGCCCATCCTGCACACCATTGACAGACCGGGGGGTAAGAGTCATGTCAAACATGCCATCAGCGTTGGTGTCTATCTGAAACGCGAATGTGTTGTTGACTGCCCGAGTCCATTCCATCTTAGCATGACTTCCTGCAGGCAGGGTGACAGGATCATAAACAACCTGGACCATTCCGCTGTCAGAAGGCATGATAAGAGATACCGAGGCGTCTGCCTGTGTATCCTGGATGTCAAATTCGAAGATATAGGATTCTGAAACAGGGGAAGCCAAAAATAAGATCTCGTCTGTGTCAGCGCCGGTATTGCGGAGGGAAAGACGATCAGCAAAAGGGATATCTCTTGCAACTTCATCAGAACCATTGAGACGGCCCAGGGTGTTGCCGTTATCATCCGTGATCCTTAAATATGCAGGCGAACCCCTGCTGCTGACGCCAAAGGAGAGGTGGGAGGGCCTTGATGCGAAAAACTCCGCCCACCTGATCTGCATCTCTGAAAGGGACTGGCCGACCAGACCTGATCCCAGGAACGCGGCCATTATATCTGAAAAATCATTTCCTGCATCCGCGGCCCTCCTCAGCCCATCAAATGCGTAAATATCGGTTTCAACGGCCTGCGCCTCCCCGTCGTCTTCGTAAAGTTCATCTAGTCTGCCGAGATCATTTCCCAGGTAGTCCATGATAATATCTTCACAGGCGGCAAGTGTTTCTTCACCAAATCGCACGTGCAGACCGGCCTGGGCGAGTTTTACGGCCCGGTCAAAGACATGGCTCCTGGATATACGCGAAATATCAGGCGGGAGGGCTCCTGCCGGGGCGGTGGCCACACTGTATGCCTGCCCCAGTAGCCTGACTGCCGCAAATACCACGTCAGGATCATCCGGCAGATAATCTACAGTCTGAGGCAGCACAAGCGTGTCCGGAGATAAAGGTATTCCTGTGTCTCCAACGCCAGTAGTCAACACAAAGCTCCCGTTGATTCCCTCGTCCGCAAGAAAAACAGTCCCCGTCACCTTGCCGGTTGTGCGTGCGACCAGTCGGAACTTAAAGGTCTCGGCCTGGCCTGGAGCAAGCATTTCCAGTGTCTTAAGGTCGGTCTCACCATCTGCCAGGCGGCAACCTGAAAGGCTGCGTTTATTCAATTTCAATTGAAACAGGTTTGCGGGAGACGTAGATGTATTGGTAACTGTTGCAAACAGGGAATATTCCTCTCCATCCCGAACCACATCAGGGTGCGCAAGCACCATGCTGAATGTGGGGTTTTTAACCTGCACAACGCCTGCCGCCTTACCGGTCATAGGGACTGTCTTACCAAGAGACGGGACGTAAAGATCTCCGCTGATATCGAATGTAACCTCATGGGTCCCTTCCATAAGGCCCTCGACCAGGAATTCAGCAGAGTTGGTTCCCTGGGGTGCAATAGAGTCATTTCCCTGATCATCTGCAAGCGGCAGTTCCTCCTGAACACCGCCTGCCTGGGTCTCGGCTATACGCAAAGGATCATCGCCCGACCCTTTTATATTATCATCGCCCAGAGGCAGGGCAATAACGGAAAGTGCATCCTGGAACACCAGGCCTGAACCCTCTGGTGCGATATTGGTCGCCTGAAGGATTACGCTGAAAAACTGGTTTAAAAAGGCAATATTTCCGGGGATGATAATCACTCCGTTTATCGGCGGAAGTCCAAGCTCCTCTTCTTCGATCTCAGGTGGAGGCCTAAGGGAAAAACCTGCAAGACTCAGGTTCGGAATCCCTATCCGCTCAAATTCCACGGCAGGACCAAGTCCGATGGAACCATAGGAGGGCGGAATGAATGCCAGGCCCTGACCGGCGTTGGGGATCATCATAGGAAGGTCAATTGTTATCTGTTGACTTCCAAGGGTAAGCCCGATGGTGAAATTCATGGCAGTGTAATTGTCGTCATCAATAATAATCCCCTTTTCCTTTATTTCCTCAAGAGTAAGAGGTCTGGAGGTAACCTCTGTTACAAGGAGTTTGTCAATTACATTGATAACCACCATATCAAGCGAAAGGTCGCGCACAAGAATGATATTTCCCTGCGGGTCTTCAAGACGGATATTGGAAATGAAATGATCGCCTGAAACCCCCAGGTTGTGGATTTCCATCATCTGATTGGGAAGGGCTGAAAGGGTAATCGTCTGACCCGGCCAAGAAGGCCCCGAGACCTCGGCTTTTACCATGCTGCCTGCAGGAAGATTGGGCAGAGAAGAAACGCCTGGGATACCCACCATGGTCTGCACGCCGGTGGGAAAATTCTTTACGGCTGTCATTGTATACTGCACGCCTTCAATATCAGGCCGGGTATCAACATCCACCGTCATACCAAGCACACGTATATCAGCTGCGCCCAATGGCTGTGCAATTGAAATGCCCGGCGGAATAATTATTACAAACGCCAGGAGCGCCATTATCAATGCAGGCAGGTATGGTTTCTTCATGCCATAGTCTCCCTTAACTTGACTTGTTGATTAGCCATGCATCCTTTAATTCTCAAACCTAAGTTTCCCTCGCAACAATAAATCCATCCTGGCCTCGGACCTTTCAGTTATATAAACAGCCCTATCTAAATCTACCTTATGATTCTCCAGCAGTCTATTAACCTGAGCGGTGTTTAAATCCACCTCAGTAATAGTTTTTCCTTCGAAATGTTGCGTTAGTAATTTGCCAATGCGTGCGTCTTCAATTGAGGTATTGGGATGATCCGTCAATTTAACCATCCAGTCCCAATCTTTGCCGTTATCAATAATTTCAGCAATTCCTTCAAAAGGATACCATTCACCTTTTATGCCAGAGCCACTTGTGCCTGTGGATTTGTAAAAGGCCCTTACTTTTCCTTTTCCTCCGGATGTCTTAACAAATACAATCTGTCTTCCATCAAAGACCGGGACCTTAACAGGCTTTTGTATGCAAGAGTTATGGACCCAAACACCACAATTCCCTACAAAGTAACTGTGCCAGCCAGCAACCTCAAAGTTAAAGACCTGTTGGGGTTGTGATAATCGGGTTATAGTTACAGCCTTTCGACAGTTTTCTTTTGAATCGAGAACTTCATCACCCTTGATAATCTTACCTGCAGCTGTCCATCCCCGCCCAGTTACCCAGTATGGATGTTCAGTTGTTGAGCTTATTTTTTCGCCGCATCGCACATTTGTGTGGGTGCCCCCAATATGTTGTGGTCGGATTATTGTTTTTCTGACCGGAATGAGTTAGCGTAGTTTCAAGGCGATGA
>LT984855.1:620488-631072 GCA_900258555.1 uncultured Desulfobacterium sp.
ATGGGCACCCAGTTGATAACGTCGCATAGCGACATGTATTAACTTTTCTTCGCCTAAAGGCGAGGGATTTCAACCATCCCTGAAAGGGACATTAAGACCATCGTAAGTCAAGGTTGCAGTATTTCCGACGGCATCCTCTTCATACACAACCCGGCCAAGGCCATCGTACTTACGGACAGTTGCACGGTTGAGCGAGTCGTTTGTCCGGATGATTCTGCCTGACTTATCATAAAGGTAGGTCATCTCATAGGTCTGGGCCTCGCCTCCAGTCTGTAGCCCTCCGAGAATGTATTCCCGTATTTTTCTGGTCCTGCCGAGTTCATCCAAATCAAAGTCTATTTGCTTGAGCAGCCTTTGTGAATTATCATATTGTTTTTCAGAGATTAAGATGCCTCGACCATCATAAGAATATTCCGTATAATTTCCATTAGGATCTGTCATTTTGAACAGTTCATTAAAGCCATTATATTCAAAGGTCGTTTCATCGCCTTCGGCGTCGGCCACAGCCGTTAAATTGCCGTCTTTGTCGTATTTCATGCTCCGAATGTCACCCAGTTTGTCCATTGTCTTTATGGAAAATCCACGGGCATCGAGATCCTTACTGGCTGTATTTCCAAGAGGGAAAATGGCCGATTTCTGACGTTCATTCGGGTCATAGCCGTAAGTGATCCTCCGGGAGACAGGACTGCCGCTGGAATCAGGGGCGGTCTGCCTGACTTCGGTTGTGAGGTCAAGGCTGTTGTAATTATATTCAATTACCATTGAGCCAAGATCCTCCACCCTCTCAACATTATCATTCTGATCATAGGAATATGATCTGTTCCCCCTCCAGTCGCTTATACCTTGAATCTGATTGATAGAGTTGACATCGTAGTTTGTCGTATTTCCCCTTGGATCCTTTATTCGTACAACGTTTCCCAATGTATCGTTCGTAAATTCGGTCTCCAGTTGTAATGGATCGCCTGATACGGTTCGTTCGATACCCTGTACGCCGCCTGCTCCGGCGTCTATGATCTTCTTCATTGTCTTCAGATAATCCGCCGGCCTTACGGGGTCAATTTTTTCATAATTATAAACATAACGTGTGATTACACCGTCGCCTGCTGTTTTCGACAATATTTGGCCATATCGGTTATAGCAAAAGGCGATAATAATAGACTGAGAGCTATTGTCTGCAAGAGTAGCGGATGGGAGTTGTATCTCCTTTACCAGGCCCAGTCCTCCACTATCCAACAGATATCTAATTTCATTACCTGATGGATCAGTGATAACCGTAGGCACGCCCCATGCGCTTCCATTATAATCATATGTAAATATCCGTGGAGATCCTCCACCTACCGGTGTAATAGTCTTTTTGGTCAAATCGCCTTTTCGTAACGGACTTGATGCACCTGGGTTATATTCAAATTCTGTTGTCAGTCCGCCGGGTGAAACGACCTTTTTGACAAGGCCGTCAGGAGTATATGAATAAGCGGTCGCTATTGTGGTTTCGGTTCCGTCTACATTGGCCTTTTCTTCAAGCCTGGTCAGATGGCCGTCTGTGTCATAATTTCTGTCGGTCGTCTTTCCAATACGGTCGGTCGTTGTGGCGCGGGTTACCTTCCTGGTTGCAATGTCTCCATCATAGGTGAAGTGAAAGGTCCCTCCATCAGGCGCTACCCCCAGACTCTGGGTATCAACCCTGTCAAAGGAAACCTGGTTTGGATCGGAATAATAAGTATTTTGCAGATAACATTGACCTTTTGGGTCTGTAACTGTCAGGAGATTGTGGTTGAGCGAGCGTTCGGGAACAGGGTTTCCATTTCTGTCAAACTCCATATTGCTGCAATCGTATGTGTAAATGGTAGCCTTTCCGGCCGGGTCCGTGACCTTGATCAGGTTGTTGTCATAGTCATAGGCATAATAAACGCTTCTGCCGGTATAGTCAGAAATGGCTGTCAGCCTGCCTTTTGCGTCATAACTGAAGTGGAAGTTCCTTGCCAGAGTGTCGGTGACATCGGTCAATTGATCTGTGCTGTTGTGCTCAAAGATCATCTCATTGTCAAAACGGTCTTTTATGCTGCTCAATATAAAGCGGGATTGTATCCCTGTCTTAGAGAGCCGATATGTTAAAACCACACCATCGTTTTCTTTCAGTTCAAAATATTTCTCATTGCTTGAATCAGTAAGCATCTTAAGTTCTGAAAAATGACCTGGAGGCGCATGATACTCGCTGTTGCTGTCAATATTAAAACATGCAAGGCCTCCGCCGCCGTCATACCATATGACATTACCGTATTTGAATGGGTAATCAGGATCAGTTGGATCTGTCACCATGACCATCTCTACGGAAAGCCTGCTGTTATAATTATGGTCCCAGCCAAAACCCATCACACCGTCGAACTGATTTTGAGACCTGTATGTCCTTGTAAACGCAAAATGAAGGCCCCGTCCAGGGACGGTCAGGTCTGTCTCGGTTAACACAAATTCACCTGTATATGGGTTAACCGGATCTCCGGTATTGAAATAGTCCTCATTGTCCGGATTAATCCACGGCTCCAAGGGCAAAGTCCGGATTATATCCCAATCAGGACCGGGGAACGGGATCTTGACCTGGCCTATCTGAAGCCCTGTCCTTGCGCTGTCTGAGCTTACAAAGGTAACGATCCTGTCGCCCGTGCTTATCGGAACGATTGTAGATATCGCCAAGTCCCCACCGGCTGTAAACTGATATTCAGCGCCGCTTGGCCGTTTAAATGACAGTTGGTTTGAGACGATCGGATTTTCAGGGTCATAGATACTGACCATACGGTCTCCTGTGAAGATAAATCCATCCACTATCTCCATGTCCTGGACCCTGGAGCCTGTGTTCAGCACGCCGCCCAACGGCTGGGCATGGCCGGGGTCGGATACGTCAACCAGGGAAATCCCGCTTGATCCGTGGCTCACGGCGGCGAGATTGATATTTTGATAAAAATCCACCGCCCCATCATTATTAGTATCTTTTCTGATCAGGAAATCACTGGTCGCGGCAAGGCGGCTGATTGGGTAATCAAACAGCAAGGTAGGCCATGTTCCGCCGGAGGGCCTTTGGTCTATTAGACTTACAAAGCCGCCGGATGTAGCAGACAGCACTACCAGGCCGCTGTCAAGTCCTCCTGTCAGGACCAGGCCTGAGAGACCCAGCGCGGAGTCATAGGAAGTTCCTGAGATATTGGGTTGAAATTCAGGATTGGGCAGGCTGAACCCACCGACAATAGCGGCGGAGCCCATCTGGAATGTCCCCATTTGAGCCCCCTCCCTGATCATATTTAGATCAACCGTCTGGAGCCCAAGGCCGACCGTGCTGACAAATGCAATGGAACCGTTTATCCTGACATTGGAGGGAATAGCCTGATCGGCTAGCGGAAAAAGGATAACGCCACTGCCTATCCTGGCAGGATTTGTCGGGTTTGCAAGGCTATAATATCTCAGAACCGGAAGTACGTCCGAGCCCCCACCTCCTCCTACAACAACCAGATTGCCTGAATCCGCGGCTACCGCCCTCGCCCTGATAAAGGAATGACTCCCAGCCAATTGAGGGTTGGTAGGGTCAGAGATGTTAACGATTTTTATTCCGTTGGCATCTCCGTAATCGGCCACATAGACATAATTTCCGGAAACGGCCAGACCCCTTATCTCTCTGAATGAGCCAAGAAGAATCCCACCTGTGTCCAGCCCCTTGGTTCTGAAATGTACAACAGTCCCTGAGGTTGAACCGTCGCCTGACCCTCCATCACCATCTGAATCAGGATTTGAACCAGGATTAGCATTGACAACCATTTTCATGTCCGTATTAAGAGGCAGGGGAGTTGCTGGATAAACACGAATGAAAGCACCCCCGCATGAGGTTCCTCCGACCGCATCAATGCGGGCGCTTGGGTCTCCCTCCTTTTCAAAATGGATATCCACCTGGTCTCTCATGTCATTGAGACTAATGGCGTCCCCGCTTGCAAGCTGGTCTGTTCGTACATAAAAGCCTGCCTCCGGATCAATGTTAATGCTGCCATCTTCAAGTAAAATATTCACGCTGTTGAAATCGGTTGTATTAATTAAGCCGGCTTCCTTGATTGTTACCATCGTCCTACGCGTTGATCTGTTTCCGGCAGAGTCATAGACCTCCGCCACGATCTCCAAATCGCCTGCCGCAGAAGGAGTATAATCAAAGGTCCTCACTTCGGTTGTACCTGAAAGGGTATCCTCATAAACAGACTGACCCAAAATTTTTGCATAAATATGGCTGAGATGTTGATCATCTGTGGCATTGAGGGTAATGGTAAGGGGTTCGAATACTTCGAGGCTGCCGCTTACCTGTACGTCCAGTGTCGGCGGTTTGCCGTCCCCGAAATATTCCGGAATCACAATCCTGTCAATCTCCACATATGATCCAAAGACCTGGTATGGGACTTCAACAGGAATGCTCGTGCCCTTGCCTGTCAATGGGTCAAACACACGAATATAGCCGGAACCAGGTGTGCAGGCCAGGATGAAGCCGCCTGCATAGTTGGTCTGGGTGATGCAGGGATATTTGTCGGACAGACCATTAAAGCCTTGCACCCATGCGCCGACAGCAGGTTTCATGCTGCCGGGTATCCATCCTTCAGTGGAACTTGCCCCCACACGAAGTTCGCTGCTTGTATTCGACGACCCGATTACTATCTCCGTCGAGGTGTCGGCCCTGAGGGTATAGGAAGTTCCGGCTATTGTAACATCCGCAATTGCAATAAAGCGCTTCTGACGCTGGATTACCAGTTGTCCGCCAATGAAGCTCCTGGCCTCCTCCACCAGAGACGGGTCAATACTTATGACGGCATATCCTGACATCATGGATGGCCCGGAGACAATAGAAGCAGATATCTGACTTCCAAGGGTATTGCTGTCCAATGTAGCGTTGTAAATTTTCAGATCATTGATGGTAACAGCATGGTGAAATGTCTTTACAGAGGCTGTAACAGTAATCTCATCACTAGCCTGAACCTTTGAAGGAACGCTGATATTCAGCTCAGCGCCAGGCGGGGCCTTATACACATTTCCCATAACAAAGGATATGTTTGGCATGACCAGGAGGTGAATCAATAGCTGGGATGCGGAGAAAATGGGTGGTCCGCCTCCGCCGATATAGGCCGACCCGCCGATCCCCGGCATAGGTGGAGAGTTCACTATAATCGCACCATCTCTGTATAATGCAGTCTCAACCAGCACAAGCCTGTTTTCATCACCCACTTCTTCCACGACAGAGACCAGAAATTTACTATCTTCAGCATAAGCCTGGCTGACAGGTATCCTGAATTTCAATGGTTCAAGCAACTGTTTTCCGCCGGTATCAATGGTAAAACCCGCTGCAAAGGCAAGATCAAAATCAGTAGGTGTGGGAACAAGACTGTCTTGTTCTGTGATACGTTCGATAGCGACATCCGCCGGCTCATCAAAAGAGCCTGGGGCGAATGTGAAAGTGGAGCCATCGGAAAGTGTAAGAATTCCGCCCGATGTACCTACTACCGCCTCACCTTCACCGCTGTCAAAGACGCCTGGAGAATACCTCGTCTCATTTCCCGACCGGTCCTTAAAAAGAAGTTCGACAGTATCCTCAACAGTCGCAACGAGACGAAGTGAAAAAGAACCATCCTCCTCGGCTGTGACGCTTGATGCCGCTCCGGTTGATTGATTAATGGCCGTTACTGTAACGCCTGCCTCGACAGTACCCAGTGTTCCGGATATGTTGACTAGACTGTCATCATCAGGCATAGTCATTGTTACCTGTCCCGGCTCTGGTCGCGCAGGCGGCGTGATGTCAATGGTCGTAAAGTTCGCAACATATGATCCGTCCGGTTGATTGCCGAAAAGAGGACTGCCGAATGTATCCTTTACATCGGTCGAAAGAGATATCTCATAACGTGCATTGTCTTCAAAGGGCGCATTTGGTCTGAATATTACTGTTATATAATCGGAAAGCAGGGATATGGAGCCTGGTATATCAGTCCCGTTATGGCTGACAATAAATGACGATGCTGTCAGGGATGAACCATCCATTGCCCTGGAAAATTTGACAGAGATGGTCGCTGTGAGCTGGACATTGCCCGCTCCGTCGGCAGGAGATACCATCACCACGGTCGGCCGGGTCTCGTTAAGGGCCAAATTCAGCGTGACGATCTGATTTACTGCTGTTATCTCTGTCGCGCCTGAGCCGTTATTGCCGTTTGTCAGGTCTTTGCCTGTTACAGTGACTGGTGATATAAGGGATGCAGCGACGTAATCCGGCCGCTCGCTAGAAAGAATGCTTACAAAGGGAAGTGTGTTAAGTGTCACAATCCCGTTTCCAACTGTTTGTCCTCCTGATTCCACTTTGCCTGTTACATAACCTATTGGTTCATTCATCAACAGGAAGCTGTAACGTCCACCCTCGCGGATACCTGGAAGCGGCAGCCCCAAGCCCGCCGGTGAAGCAATGGCAGCATTGCCGCTTATGGTTGAAACTGCTGAAAGTTCATGCCTTGTGACGTCCTCCGCAACGACAGTCTTAACCACAAGCACCTGGGCGTCTTGCCCTGTTTCGTCCTGTAAAATGATACTCAGATCTGCGCCTGTGGAAAGTGCTGCACCGCCAAGATCAAGATCAATTCCCCCTAGAAAGGTAAACCTGGAATCTCCTGAAAGTACCGGGTCTGCGTTGTTGATCGGATTGAGCATTACAGGCGTTGAAGAGGTAAGGGCACCGGCGGGGATAGTAATTGAAAAGCCTTCTGGCGATGTGACAATCCCGCCCGCAGGGCCTACTATACCGGTTCCGTCTGTCCCTATCGGCCTGTGGGCAGTAAGCCTTATCACCCCTTCTTTTAGTAGGGCCGCATCAAATATCTGAGAGGGACTAGCAAAAAAGCTGGCGTCAAAACCGTTTTTTCCCTGATACAATATAAAATCCTGGGTCATGGGCTTGGGAATAAGCCATGAATCATTTATCCTCTCATATGATTCATTGAAGTCAACTTCTATTGGGGTGGCGCTTGGGAGCGGCTGTGTGTTATTAAGCCTGACCCATACGTCTGATTTTGCACCCGGCTGCATGAATATTATCTCGGGACTGGGGAGGATGTCAGCGTTGACGCCCTGAGGGATGGATTGTAAATCTACGCCTGAAAGGGCTTCCCCGATTACAGGTACGGGCGGCGGGACAGGCATGGTGTCCGGCCTTACAATGGCCACGGCACCCATGCGTGAGACGGAAACGGCCGTACCCGAGCCTTCGGAAGGCGCTGCTGTTTCAAGCCGCACCCACCTGTGATCAGTCATGTCCCATCTCACGGCAATTAGCCCTCCCATGCCGTCGTCACTTCGCGAAATTGTCAGGTCCAAAGGAGAATTCGGGACCCTGTTTTCAGGTCCCAAGTGGATGCAGGCTACAGGGGACCATCCGGCAGGAAGAAGGCCTGGGAGGCCCTGAGCACTCAATGTTTTTAGGGTAACCGCCAGGTTTTCAGAAAACGCGCCGGACGGTACGTGCAGTCTGATCGCATTATCATCGGCAACTATGTTTCCACCCGTATTGTTATTTATGATATGGCCGGTTCCAAGGGGTGTAATGCGGCCGTCAATAGGGTATGAAACCGCAGCGGGAAGAACGGTCACGTGGCGATAACACGATGAATAACCGTCTTTTCTGATCAAAAGCCCAGCCTCGCCCTCGGAAGCAGAAAACCGGTAACGGCCCATGATGTCTGAAGTCGCCTCAAGAGGCTGGGCCAGGGCCTGTCCGGCTATGGATATCACCTGCACCATAGCGCCATGGACAGGAAGCCCTGTAGAGTCATCATAGACCTCTCCCACCAGGAATCCATCCCGGGGAGCGACTATCAGGGTATATGCCGGCGCGGAATCCGCGCTGTTTCCCGCAAAATCCCAGGCCTTCGCCGTAAAGATCACATGGCTTCCCTCGGGCTTTGATGCGGGGATAGTATAGGGTGTCTGATAGGGGACATCTGTTGTTTCCCCGATTTTCGCGCCATCTGCAAAGAACTCAACCCTGAACACGCCGACATTGTCATTGGCCGAGGCAGTGACAACTATTATCTGACCCGCCCTGGCCTGTTCCGGGGCATCCAGAGCAACCGCTGAAGGCGCTGCTGTATCAGGCGTATCAGTGATGCTTATGGAGGCCTGGCCGTTTGCCGTGTTGCCCGAGGTATCTTCGGCCGCTACATCCACCATAACCGTGTCGACACCTGATGGTATAGTCATCATGGCTTCATAAGGTGGCATAGTGTCTGTTCCAAGGATCGTGCCAGCGCTTGAAAACCTGACATTAGCTATACCGCGGTCATCCGTCACCTCGGCGCGGACTGTCACCGATTCCCCGGCTGCTGCAAAAGGCGGTGCAATGATGGAAGTGATCACCGGGGCATTGGTATCCGGCGCCTCCACAACAGTCACCTTCGTAGAGGCCTCTCCCTGATTTTGCGCCTCATCCAGGGCGACAGCGCGGATTGATATTACGGCCCCTGCCTCCTCGGGCGCATTGAATGAAAGGCTGCAGGCATCGCCGGCGTTTTCCTTTACAAGCATGTCATCAACATAAACAGCCACCTTTGAGACGCCCGTATTATCCGTTGCATGGGCCTCAATATTAAAGGCCTCTGATGTGCGGACCTGTGTCGGGCAGGCGATGGTCACCACCGGTGCCACGTGGTCTAAAGTGCCTGTAACAGTAAGGTAATAAGTCTGGGTGGCGGCCCCGCCTTTCCCATCGCTCACCATGACGCCGACCTCTCTTTGGCCGATATGAACCTCTGACGGGCTCCATGATATAACCCCTGCTTCCAGTGAGATGGTCATGCCGGAAGGTGCCTGGATCAGGCTGAATTCCAGGGCGTCTGAATCAGGGTCTGTTGCAATTACCTCATATGTATACAAGGAACCCTCGTATGCATTGGTCGCTGGCAATGATGTTATCACAGGCCGTCTGTTGACTCTAACCGTTGCTGACCCTGTCACAGTTCCTCCGGGACCTGTTGCAAATATGGTATAGACAGTGGTTTCATGCGGAGTGACGGAAAGGGAGCCTGACAGGCCAACATCGCCGATATTGTTATCAATTATACATGATTCCGCATCAGCAGATGTCCACGAAAGGATGACAATATCTCCATCCTGTATATTTTCCACAGAGGCTGAAATACTTACTGTCGGGGGAGGTATATAGGCGGAGACGGTTATAACGAATGACTGAACATCGTAGAGACCACCCTTGTCCACGGCGCGCACCGTGACGCTATTATCCCCAAACTGTTGGCCTGTCGGGCTCCATGTTATCAGACCTGTCGAAGAATCAATCCCCATACCGGATGGCGCAATATCAAGAAAATAGGTCAGTTCATCGCCTGGATCAGGGTCTGCCGCCTCAACATCATAGGCGTACAAAGCCCCTTCGGTTGCAAAGGTCAGTGCGCCGGATGTAATAAGAGGCGGATAATTGAGCACTGGGAGTTCCTCTACAGTAATTGTGAAACTCTGGGCATCTGCCCCGCCATTTCCGTCCTGGACATCAACCGTTACATCATAAGTACCCTCTGCCTGAGGAACCCATGCTATAAGTCCTGTAGCCTGGTCTATGGTCATGCCGGAAGGAGAGGTGGAAAGACTGTAAGTAAGCGTGTTTCCATTGGGATCGGTTGCATTGACATCATAGTTGTAGATAACACCTACAGTTCCATTTACTACGGGGAAGGAATAAATTGCCGGAGCATAGTTACTTATCACCCTAAGGCCAGTGGGGTGAGAGCTTACAACATTTGAATATAGCCATGTCCCCTGTGAAACAGCGCCCACAACATAGAGGTATGTGACCTCATTTGTCACCGGCTCGTCAAGGTAGGTAGAATAGGTTGAGGTGGTCTCGGCTATCTTTACAAAATTTGACGGCTCTGATTCTGTTGAGCGATAGATATCATACCTTTCCGTACCCGCGATATGAATCCAGGTAAGCTGTACCTTCCCGGGCTTGCATCTGGCTGAGATATTGAAAAACGGACTGACTGTAATTGTTGCAGTGTCCGTATTTGAGAGTGACAAGCCGTCATCAACTATCAGAGAGACAGTGTATACGCCTTCTGGTATATCAACGGATGGGTTCAAACCGGAAGTCACGGCAAAGGGTCCGTACCAGTGGTAATTCAGGGCATCGGCGTCAGGGTCAGAGGATGCCCCGCCGTTTAATTGAACGGAGGCCGCGCTGCACTTGTTTTTCTGAATGAAAATGTCATTTCCTGCATCTGCAACAGGCGCTGTCGCCCAGGCATTTGTGGAATCAGTAAGCAATCCTGCGGTGCAGTACACGGCCCTGGCAAACGGATTAGCGGTAAGATAATATTTCTGATCAAGGCCCAACAATGGTCCGCAAACCATGACCGTCAGGAACAACAGGACCTTGGGCGCAATATCAAAAAAACTATTTTTTTGGCGCATATCTTAATTCCTAATTCAAACTAAACCACCCTCGACTATAAGTCGAGGGGTTTTATGAGGGGTCGATTTCAAATCGACTATCATCAGGAATCGGCTCCCCTTCTTGCTTTT
>LT984855.1:640367-644648 GCA_900258555.1 uncultured Desulfobacterium sp.
GGGGTTTTGCAGATCATCTCCGGCCTTGGAGAAGATAATTCGGGCATGACTTATGAATTCGAGAGCCTTGTCCTGGATCTGGAGCAAGAGTGCAGTATTGAGAGTGTTTGTCGTTTGCTGGATATGAACTGGCATCCTTGCTGGGGGGTAATGAAGAGGGCGGTTGAGCGCGGCATAGAGAGAAAGGCGCATAGGATTCCGGAACGGATCGGGGTTGACGAGAAATCCTTCTCGAAAGGACATCGTTACGAAACGCTGGTCTATGATATAGACTCTGCTACGGTTGACTATGTAGGGGACAAGCGAGATCAGAACAGTCTTGAGGAATACTATAAGCAGTTTAGCCTTGAGCAACGAGAGAAGGTAAAATCCGTTGCGATGGATATGTGGGACCCCTACATTGCGGCTACCAAGGCCTACATNCCTGAAGCGGAGAAAAAGATTACCTTCGATCGATATCATGTCATGCGCCTCGTGGTAGACGCGGTGGATAAGGTTCGCAAGCAAGAGCATCGGGCCTTGATGGAAGAGGGCAATAACATTCTGAAGGGGACCAAGTATCTGTGGTTATGGAACGAAGAAAACATCCCGCCATATCGCTGGACTGAATTTGAACACCTCCGTTCACTGGATCTCAAGGTCTGTCGTGCTCGCGCTATCAAAGACAACCTCCGTAACCTCTGGAACTATCATAAAGAAGGTTGGATGAGGAGATACTTCTCTCGCTGGTATTTCTGGGCCACGCACTCTCGGCTGGGCCCGATAGTCAAGGCTGCAAAGAGCCTTAAATCTCATATTGACAATATCGTAACCTATGCCAGACACCGGATAACCAATGCCTTGGGGGAAAGCCTCAACAGCAAGATTGAGAAGGTGAAAAGGCTTGCCTGCGGCTATAGGAATCGGGACCACTACAAGACCGCTATCTACTTTCACTGCGGAGGCCTTGATCTCTATCCGAGAAGAAAACCAGCGGCATTCCAGGTCATCAATGCATGACCACAACATATTGGGGTCACCCACACAAATGTGCGATGCCCCTTATAAAGTAAGGGATTGAATTCCAGATTTTTATTATGGAGAATTCGCCACAATAAAAACCCAAGCCGGATTGAAAGGGAACATATGGGGAGTGAAGATATTAAGAATAATATTCGAAATGCTTTAATGGATTTTGCTTCAGGGAGTCTAACGGAAAAGGCAATCAGGCTTTTCACAGAATTAGGCTATAACACAGAACGCCAGGCGTCTTTTTCAAGTCCGGCTTTTGAGGAGTTCAGAGATTCATATATAGACAGTAACCCCCGCTTCAATGAAGAAAAAGCCATGGTATCAGAATGGGACTATGTTGATCTCCTCTTTCAGCTTTCAGGAGAAGAAATATCGAAACAGACAAGCCTGTTTGATGTGAAAAAGGTTGTCACATCGGGCGATTCCAAGGTCGCGATGGAATCCTATCTCTTTTTTGTTATCGGCCTTTTGGGTCATCAATATACTCGGACGGCCTTAAGCCGGGTCACTCGTGAAATAAACATCCTTTTTCCTATGCCCGTAATGGTGCTTTTCAAATACGGACAAAAAATCTCAATAGCAATAATTAATCGCCGATTGAATGAAAAGGATCCGAACAAGGATGTATTAAAAAAGGTCACACTCATCAAAGATATAAATATTGATAACCCGCATCGGGCGCATGCCGAAATCCTGTCGGAGCTTTTCTTTTCCGAACTACTCAGAAAACACAAGTTCACAAACTTTGTCGAACTTCATAATGCATGGCAAAAGACGCTAAGCATTTCTGTTTTGAATGAGAATTTTTATAAAGCCTTGCAGGGCTGGTTCTATTATGCGATACAAAATATTAAGCTTCCCTTCAAACCCGAATATATAAATGAAAAGGAAAATATCAAAAACTTTCTGGTGCGGCTGCTTGCAAGGTTGATGTTCTGCTGGTTTGTAAAAGAAAAAGGGTTGATAAGAAGAGAGTTACTCGAACTCACTGATGGGGCGGACAATAAATACCAACTCACTTGTGATATTGATTCTGAGAATTTTCTTCAAAGTAACAGTTATTATCGCGGCATCTTACAGAATATATTTTTCATTGCCCTGAATCAAAAAGATAAAAAATCAGCCAGGGATTTTAAATGGACAAAATATCTTCACCCTGCCTTTAGCTTCGAATGGCTCACCGCTATTCCTTATTTAAACGGAGGCATCTTTGATAAACTTGAAGAAGATAACGCCAAAGAAAGCATTGAAGACACTGTGCTTAAAGTACCTAATTTCCTCTTTTATGGGGATAAAGGTTTAAACGGCATTTTTAAGTCCTTCAAATTCACTTTGGAAGAAAATACACCATTTGAAGAAGACATCGCCCTTGACCCTGAATTGCTCGGCCTTGTGTTTGAAAACCTCCTGGCAGAATTGGACCCCAACCTGGAAGAAAGCGCCGTCAACAGCATTCGCAAAATGACTGGCAGTTACTACACCCCACGTAATGTAATTCATGAAATGGTCAACGAAAGCCTATTTGTTTTCCTTTCAAGATACATTGAAAGCAACTATCCGAATTTCCATCATGCCAAGGAGGGATTAAACAAACTGATATACCAAAACATTGCCGATACTTCTGACCAGGAATTTTGCCGGGCGGTCGTTAACGCCTTGGATAAGTTCAAAATGCTTGACCCGGCCTGCGGTTCCGGGGCATTCCCCATGGGCATGCTGCATCGCATGGTGGATATCCTGAAACTCGTTGACACTGACAACCAACTTTGGCTGGAGCTTAAGCTGAAGGCGGTTGATACCGCCCAACGTGCGGACTTCAAAAAAATCCTCACCCAACATCTGAAAGATTACAGCCGCAAACTCGGTATTATCCGCGACAGCATTTACGGCATAGACATCCAGCCTCTGGCAGTACAAATTACCAAACTGAGATTCTTCATTTCGCTTCTTATCGATCAACACACCGAAAAGGGCATTACACCCATGCCCAATATCGAAACCAAAATTATCTGTGCCGACAGTTTGAAAGATATAAAGCCGACTGATCAAGCTGTTTGGATTTATGAGACTGCTGTTACGAAACTACATGCTGCCCGTGTGCGATATTACCAGCCTGATTTGAGTCATAAAGAGCGGGAAGAAATTATCGCGGAAATAGTGGAAATATTAGATACCGCCTTTCCAAGTTTTTCACAGCAAATTACAGGCAAAACCATCCCAGGGCAAAATAAGGCCCTTCTCAAGGAATGGTTCACGCACGCCACCATTTCCGCCCCTTTTTTTAATATGGATTTCTTTTATCCTGAACTGAAAGAAACAGGTGGTTTTGATTGCGTCATCGGCAATCCGCCTTATGGCGGGACCAAAATAAAAGATGAGATACGCAAAACCCTGGGCATTGAAAGCAAAGACCCGTATGGAGCTTTTATTGCCCGTTTTCTGAATGCCTTCAATAAACCCACGCCTTTGAAACACGGCGGGGTTCTGGCACTAATAGTGAGCGACACCTTCATGACTATAAAAAGTCATTTGCCCTTGCGCAAGTTGATGATGCAGAATTACATCCATAAAATGCTCCGAGTTCACCCCGACACCTTCAGGGCAACTGTTAACACCGCCATCATTATCTGTGAACGCAACACGCAAAAAGGCATATCTGGAAATCATATCTGCCAGATGGCCGACCTGACCAACATCAGCATACACGAGAAATACGACCACTTTATGGAAGTCCTGCACCAAACCGAAGGGGTGGGTTTTGTAGAAACCGACACCCGAAAGACAGTTTCAAATGCCGAGTACGCGATATACTATTACCCCCAAAGCCTGATAGCCACCAACAATAACCTGCCCTTCTTTGTAGCAAGCCCTAAGCTTTTTGCATTGATGAATGACAGTGGAAAAAGTCTGAATACAGAATGGAAAGAATTTGGCGGCAAACAAATACAGGTAAGACAGATTGAGATTAATGAGAGGCACATTAACATATTAAAGTTTGGGGATCTCTGTGAAATAAAAAGAGGTTTAGATACAGGAAAGAACGATGAATATATATTTCAAAACATGTCAGTTAGAGGAAATTATCGAGATGTTGAACCTTTCATGTTAAAAGTGTTTGATCCAACGGAATTATCCGATCTATGTTCAAATTCAGAAATAAGAGATAAAATAATAAAAGGGGCATCGCACATTTGTGTGGGTGACCCCAATATGTTGTGGTCATGCATTGATGACCTGGAATGCCGCTGGTTTTCTTCTCGGATAGAGATC
>LT984855.1:652498-669880 GCA_900258555.1 uncultured Desulfobacterium sp.
TAATTACGACACAGTCTCTTGATCCGGCATCCAGAAAGCGCTGGATTCCGGCCTTCGCCGGAATGACTGTGCGTCTATACAATTATGAGACAGTTAATAAGTAGTTTTTTCTCTGTTTCAACTGAAAAGCAAGTTTCCCTAAAGGGTGACAGCGCGCCGGTGCGTTGTCACCCTTTGCTCTCGATTGCTTTGTCGGGCTATTCCCGTTTCCTCTGCCCCCTGTTATGGCCATTTCCCGGAGATTGGGCCGCTCCGACAATTTGCCCCAACCCGATGAATAGGAACTGGAGTCCAAAAACAAGCTCTGTAATACTAAGTAACTTTGCAAGCCAACTGATAGGCACTATATCTCCGTAACCGAGAGTGAACATGGTAACAAAGCTGAAATAGACAAAATCAAATGTAAGCCAGGACGGGTGGCTGACTACAAAGTGCCTGCCGGGCATAAGGCTGTCGAGTGCCGCAAACACTACGCCGTAATTCAGCACCACGCACAACAGATATACGAGAAGAAGGGTAAGCACCATGGAAAACCCCTCCGACTTGATTTGATCCAGAAATCCCGGAGTGCGGTCAACATCCTTATGCCCGGTGATATTAAGCACCATTGCGCAGAAAATGCATACAATGGTAGCGAAACTGAGGATCAGCGCAGCAATTTTCGAAAATTGCCAAGGAAGGGAAACGAGGGTAAGGGGGACAACAAAGAAAATCGCAAACAGGATTATGTCCGCAATAGTCGCTCCCAATCGCTTCTCAAGCGAAGCACACACATTTCCGCTGAAATTTGATACTTCTACAAAGATGTTCATTTATCCTATGTCCTTTTCTTATGCTCAACGCCTGGATGAGCCTCGACTGGAGAGAGTCGGCTTCATCCGATGGCTATCCTTCGCTTAGGTGGATTTGCCCTTGTTATAGGGTAGAGTTTTATTCCTATTAACCCATATGACAACAAAGCTAGCCAACAGGGAATTGATCCACCTAAAAGGTTACCACCTTTTTTGTCTCCTGGGCGATCTTCAGTTCCTCGTTGGTGGGGACGACCAACACCTTTATATTACTGTCGGCAGCGCTGATTTCTCGGATATCATAGCTTACAGCATTATTTTTTTCACGGTCTATGCTGATTCCAAATCCGGTAAGACCATGGCATGACAGCTCGCGGACTATCGGCGCATTTTCTCCTATGCCCCCTGTAAATACTATGGCGTCAACAATGCCCAGCACGGCGATGTAGGCTCCGATGTATTTTTTTATCCGATAGGTGTAGATATCAAGTGCAGCCTCAGCCCTGTCATCACCGGATTTACGCCTTTCCAACACCTCTCGCATATCGTTTGTCCCGCAGATACCTTTGAGCCCGCTTTGTTTATTCAACAGGCCGTCAATCTGATCAAGGTTCATCTTCAGGTGCCTTGAAAGGAAGAACGGCAGGGCCGGGTCCAAATCTCCCGCCCTTGTGCCCATCACCAACCCTTCCAGGGGTGTCATGCCCATGGAGGTATCAATGCATCTTCCCTTTTCTATCGCTGCAATGCTGGCCCCGTTTCCCAGGTGGATGGTTATCATATTCAAGGAGTCAAGTCCCTTTCCGAGGTGTTCTGCTGCCCTTTCCGAGACATATGCGTGTGAGGTTCCGTGAAAACCGTATCTGCGCACGCCTTCTTTTTGGTATAAATCATATGGGAGGGCATAGAGATATGCATGCCTGGGCATGGTATGGTGAAAGGCTGTGTCAAACACGGCCACCTGCGGAATCCCCGGAAATATTGCTCTTGCCACTTCAATGCCTACAAGATTGGGCGGATTATGCAAGGGAGCTAATGGTGTGTTCTTTTTGATCTCTGCTATCACAGCTTCATTAATAATAGTCGGGGCCTGAAAGGCCTCACCTCCATGCACCACTCGATGGCCGACAGCAGCTATTTCTGACTTGTCCCTGATTACGCCCAAAACCTGGTCCACCAAGAGAGCCGAAATCCGATTCATTCCCTCGCGGTGATCCTTTATTGGGCCATCCATTACCCTTTTCCGAGGCATTCCGTCATCTACAGGGACCTTATGCGTGAGTCTCCCGGTTACTTCCCCGATCTTTTCCGCTATGCCAATGGCCAGGGCCTTCTCATGTTCCATATCAAATAACTGGTATTTGATTGAAGAGCTTCCTGTATTGATCACCAGTATCTTCATACCAAACCCTTTTCGGCCTGGGCCTGGATAGCGGTGATTGCAACGGTGTTGACGATATCAGCAACCGTGCAGCCCCGGCTGAGATCATTTACAGGTTTATTGAGTCCTTGCAGGACCGGGCCTATGGCTACAGCGCCAGCAGACCTCTGGACCGCCTTGTAGGTATTGTTGCCTGTATTGAGATCAGGGAAGATAAAGACCGTGGCCCTGCCGGCCACCTCACTTTCAGGCATCTTGATCTTTGCAACCTCAGGATCAATTGCTGCATCGTATTGTATGGGCCCTTCCAGTTTAAGATCAATACCGGCATCTACTGCAAGCTGTCTTGCAATCCTGGTCGCCTCTCTTACCTTTTCCACCTCCTCACCTTTACCGGACTCTCCTGTTGAATAAGAAAGCATCGCCACCCTTGGTTCAATGCCGAAGGTCATGGCAGTTTGGGCCGAACTGATTGCTATCTCGGCCAGTTTCTTTGCATCCGGGTCTGGGTTTACTGCACAGTCGCCATACACCAGCACCCTGTCCTTGAGGCACATCATAAAAACGCTTGAGACGACTGAACAGCCGGGCTTTGTTCTGATTATCTCAAATGCCGGACGAATGGTTGCCTGGGTTGTGTGTATGGCCCCTGAAACCATTCCGTCCGCATCTCCCTTGTAGACCATCATGGTTCCAAAAAAGCTGACATCGCTCATAATGTCTCCGGCGATTTCTTCTGTTATGCCTTTTCCCTTTCTGAGTTCGAAATAGGTCTTGACATAGTCTTGAAAAATATCAGATTTTCCTATCTCCACAATCTTGACAGAATCAATAAGCAGTCTCAGTTGTAGAATCTTTTCCCTGATCTTCTGGGCATTTCCGATCAGTGTCAGGTCCACCACATCCCTGCGGAGTAATATCTCCGCTGCCTGGAGCACCCTTTCATCTTCGCCCTCCGGGAGGACAATATGCTGCCTATGGGCCTTCGCCTTTTGTAACAATCCATACTCGAACATCTTGGGCGTAACAATCTTTGTCCTGGTCTGGATGATCTTTGCCGCCAGTTGCTTTGCATCAATATTTTTATCAAAGACCTCCAGCGCCCTGGTGATCTTTCTTTCGTTATCAGGAGATATACCGGCATGGACCTTGTTTACCATGATCGCAGAGGGGAAGGTATCGCTTTTTACGCTTAGAATAGGCACCATTGCGGAAAATCCGTCAATCAGTTTGCACACAGACTCATCCGGCTTTAGTCCGCCTGTAAGCATTATACCTGCGATTTTTGGCATGGTCATGGATGAGACCGAAGACAGGCAGGCGACAATTACATCGGATCTGTCGCCTGGAACAATGATCAGGGTGCGGTCCTCGATCCTCTTTAAGAAATTACTCAACTGCATTGCTGCTACAGTAAAACTGTAGACATGACGGTTGAGTTGGTCTCCTCCATACAGAACCTCTGCGTCCAAAAGCCTTGCTATTTCACCGACTGTAGGATTTCCTAGCGTCTTTTCATTCGGCACTGCATAGATCAGTTGTTCCCTTCCAACATCTTCTTTTCTCAATCCGGCGATGATACCATCTCTGTCCTCAATCCTTATTCGGTTGACAACCATGGCTATGACATCACAACCCTTCTCAATAATGGATTTGTTATATACATTTGCAGATCGAACAATTTCATCCTTATCTTTTTGGTATCCATTTACCACCAGCAAAACAGGGCATCCCAGATTCCTGCTGATCTCAGCGTTAATGTCGAATTCAAAGGCGGGCGATGTCCCGCCGATATCAATACCCTCACACAGGACAAAATCATGATCTCTTTCTATTGCCCTGTAGGAGTTGAAAATCCCTTCTATCAATTCGTCCTGCCTTCCCGATCCGATCAGGGTTTTTGCCTCCGACACAGTGTAGGAATACATCTTTTCATATGTCGTGGTAAGTTTAAAATAAGAAGAAAACAAAAGGATATCATTATCTTTTTTTGCCCCGTCGTGGTCTGAATCAATCAATGGACGAAAAAATCCGACCCTTCCGACATTTCGCACCAGCAGCTCCATGATTCCAAGGGAAATGGCCGACTTGCCGCTCCTGGCCTCTGTAGCTGTTATAAACAGATTGTTTGACATGACAACCTCCTATCAATCCCTCTGCCCTACCCTGTGTATCTTAATCATATTTGTAGATCCGGTCTTTAGCGCAAGCCCTGTTACAATAATGACAAGATCATTTTTTCTGACAAGCTTTTTTTCTTCAAGGACCCTTTCCCCCTTTTCAATGATACTCTTGGTATCAGCAATCGCGGGAATAATCAGGGGGGTGATGCCCCATGCCAGAGAAAGCCGATTAAATACCTTCACTGAAGGTGAAAATGCATATACAGGTTTGGCAGGCCGCATCTTTGATATCAGCTTCGATGTCTTTCCCGATACTGAAAATACTATGATGGCCTTTGCATCAAGCTCATGAAGGATATTGACGGCGGAATGGGCCACGGCATGCGTGACCAGATCATTTCTTTCTGTCCTGTGCTTGAGGTTGTAGTTCATAAAGGGCGAATTTTCAGCCTCCAAGGCAATACGTACCATCATCTGGACGGTCTTAACAGGGTACCTTCCCAAAGCGGTTTCTCCCGAAAGCATCACCGCGTCGGTGCCGTCAAAGATGGCGTTTGCCACATCAGATGCCTCCGCCCTGGTCGGAATCGGGTTGCTGATCATGGTCTCAAGCATCTGAGTGGCGGTTACGACAGGCTTGTTCATGACTATTGCCTTGTTTATTATCTCCTTCTGTATGGTAGGGACCAGTTCGGGCCTCAGTTCAACGCCCAAATCGCCTCTTGCGACCATCACTCCGTCGGCGGCATCAAGGATGCTATCCAGATTTTGAACCGCCTCTGGTTTTTCTATTTTGGCTATTACAGGGATATCCGCACGGTGCTTTTTAATTAACGCTTTTATATGAATTAGATCATCAGGGCTTCTTACAAAGGAAAGCGCAATATAATCTACACCAGCCCTGATGCCGAACTCAAGATCCGTTACATCCTTTTCTGTTAAAGAAGGGGCTGAAACCTTAACACCAGGGAGATTTATGCCCTTGTGCTCTTTCAATATCCCGCCGTTTACGATCTTGCAGCGGACAGTGTCTTTTGTTACGGATAATGCCTTAAGCTCTATCAGGCCGTCATCAAGGAGGATCCTGTCTCCTTTGGTTACATCCCGGGCAAGACCGGCATAGGTGGTTGAAACCATATCCGCAGTGCCGTCAGGAATGTCCCGTGTCGTTATATTGATCACACTATTTTTTCTGAGTACCACCGGCCTTTGATCTTTTAGTGTGCCGGTCCTTATCTTAGGCCCTTGCAGGTCAAGGAGTATGCCTATAGGTCTCTCCATCTCCAGGGAGAGGGATCTAATGTGTTCGATAACCCTTTGATGATCATTATGACTGCCATGTGAAAGGTTGAGCCTCGCAACGTCCATACCTGCTAAGATCATCTTCTTCAGCACAGCTTTATTGCTTGACGAAGGCCCAATGGTTGCAATTATCTTTGTCTTGCCGGCCATAGCCCTCTCCTTTTGAAAACGGTCTCTTAGACCCATTCCGAATGATTAGGGGAGTGTTATACGTAACATTATCAAGAAGGGTTTAAAAATTACCATAGTCAATGCCTATGGTCAACTAAAATCAATTGGTTATATTATATATTTGACATTTCCTTACCTGCTGATTTTATATTATTTAACAGTTCAGCAAATGACCCCGGCGCTTCTCTTCGTGGTCATTTGCTAAACTGTCACCCTGTTTAGAGGCGCCATTCATGGAATACAGAAAACTGCGCACGACCCTTATGATGCTGATCTCTGTCCTGCTCTTCGGCACCATAAGCTACCACAATATAGAAGGAATGCCTCTGTTTGAATCATTTTATATGACCATGATCACAATCAGTACGGTCGGGTTTTCAGAAATCAAACCCCTTTCCCCTTACGGCAGAATCGTCACCATGATCATCATCAGCACCGGAATTACCATCGGTGCCTATACCATAGGAATGATACTGCAACTCGTCGTGGAGGGTGAGTTCAAGAAATCCTATTGGAGGAGAAAGATGGAGAAAAAGATATCCAGGCTCAAAGGCCACTTTATCATTTGCGGATTCGGCAGGATAGGTGCGTTGATCTGCAGTGAGCTTAAGGCCAATGATATTGATTTTGTTGTCATTGAAAAGGACCCCAAGGTTATTGCAGTGCTTGAAAATGATGATTTTCTCTATCTCCCGATGGATTCCACCTCAGAGGAGACCCTGCTAAAGGCTGGCATCATGAATGCCAGGGGCATTGTCACCGCCGTCACCCATGATGCGGACAATGTGTTTATAATCCTCACTGCAAAGGGTCTCAGGCCCGACATATTCGTGCTGTCCAGGTCTTCAGATGTCAAAAACGAGACAAAGCTCTTCAGGGCCGGCGCAAACCGGGTTGTATCCCCTTATCTTATCGGCGGCAAGAGGATGGCCCAGATGTTGATCAAACCCACTGTTATTGATTTTATTGACATAGCCATGATGAGCAACCGCCTGGACCTTGTTATGGAAGAGGCGCAGATCGGCCCCGGTTCCAGCCTGGTCGGAAAAAACCTGATACAGAGCAACTTAAGGCAGGACTATGGGGTGATTATAGTGGCAATAAAGAAAAAGGCCGGCGAAATGATATTCAACCCCATGCCGCAGGAAAAACTCGAGGCGGAAGATATACTAGTGGTACTCGGCAAGAGTGAGATCATGGATAAGATGAGTCAGGTCCTGTAGATTAGGAGAAAAATAAAAATGGCAAATAAAAATCAAGAACTCTTCCGAAAGATACCGGCGGTAGACCGCCTGTTGCTGGCGCCGATAATGAATGAGGCCCTCGCACTCCATCCCCGGCCATTGGTGCTGAAGGCCGTCAACCAGATCCTTGACGAACTCAGGGAAAAGATACAGACGTCGGAGATAATCATGGAAACAGATCTTGACCTTGAACCGGTCTCCGCTCTTGTAATGGCACGGCTAAATCAGATTGCGAAACCGAGTCTCATCCCTGTGATCAATGCCACAGGTGTGGTTATACACACCAACCTGGGCAGATCACTCCTGGCGGAGAGTGTGCTCAAAAAATTCGCCCCCATTGCCGGAGGTTACAGCAACCTGGAGTATGATCTCGTGCGGGGTGAGAGGGGAAGCAGGTATTCCCATGTTGAGGAGATACTGAAAGAGCTTACGCAGGCAGAGGCAGCCATGGTGGTGAACAATAACGCCGCCGCGGTTCTCCTGGCCCTTGACACCCTTGCAAAGGGCAGGGAGGTGGTGATCTCCCGCGGTCAGTTGGTTGAGATAGGAGGATCTTTCCGTATCCCGGATGTGATGCGCAGGAGCGGGGCAAAGATGGTTGAGGTGGGGACTACTAACAAGACACATCTAAGAGATTATGAAGAGGTGATCGGCCCTGAAACCGCCCTCTTACTGAAGGTGCATACCAGCAATTTTCAGATTGTGGGTTTTACTGAGGAGCTAAGCGTATCAGAGCTTGCAGGTATCGGCAATAGACACGGGATACCTGTGATGGAGGACCTGGGAAGCGGCTGTCTCGTAGATTTTTCTGAATATGGTCTTATAAAGGAGCCCACGGTCCAGGAGGTCCTGAGCCAGGGTGCTGATCTTGTGACATTCAGCGGCGACAAGCTTTTGGGAGGCCCCCAGGCCGGCATAATCCTCGGCCGGAAGGACCTTGTGGAGGCGATTAGAAAGAACCAGTTGAGCAGGGCATTAAGGATTGACAAGCTGACCCTGCTGGCGCTCGAAGAAACGCTTAGGCTTTACAGGGACAAAAGGACTGCAATAGAAAAGATTCCAACCCTGAGGATGATCTGTGAGACTTACAGTTCATTGAATAAAAAGGCGGGGCGTCTTATGCGGCTCATTGGAAGCATGGACAGCAACAACTTTTCCATTGAACTGATTGACGGTGGTTCCAAGGTGGGAGGAGGGGCACTGCCCCTTCTGGAGCTGCCGAGCCGTTTGATATGTCTTTCGCCGAAGGCCGCCTCCGCCCAGTTTATGGAGAGGTGGTTAAGGTCCTATGATCCGCCTGTCATATCCAGGGTGGAAAAAGAAAGGGTATTGCTTGATGTAAGAACCATTAAGGAAGGTGAGTTAAAGACTGTTGCACAGGCGATTAGGGCATTGGCGGAGCCGTTAGTCGTAAATAAGTGTCATTAGCTTAAGGGAATATCCAATATCGAATCACGCTGAAGACGTGACCTATGGGCAGAATTACGAATGAAGGAGTAAGGGCTTAAGAAAAAAAGGCGATCATTACTTCGACATTCGAGATTCCTTGTTCGATATTCTGCGGTTCATTGTAGGCATTGACAATAAAAAGGAAAGACATGAAGCTTGAATTTATTGAGGCGCGCGATCTGCCGGATGCATGGTTTCAATGCATTTACCGGCTTTTGGAAACAGGCAGGGAATATGTCATTGAAAGGGGCAGTTTTGAGGGCCAGAAGCGGCTTGAATTTGATCATGTCACCATTCACATCAGGCACCCGGCAGTTCGTCCACTCCTGCCCGATATCCCCCCTGCCCTCGGCATCCCCAATCCAGTTGCAGAGGGTTACCTTGAGGAATACCTGCCATACCTGATGACCTCGGCCAAAAAGCCCGGCGAAGATTATACCTATGGCCAATACCTTGAACCCCAAATCGCCGAAGTCATCCGTATGTACCGGGAAGACGGCCACAAGACCAACCAGGCATATATGACTGTTGGAGATCCGCGGGCGATTTATCTTAAAGACCCGCCTTGCCTGCGCGGGATTGACACCAGGATATCAGACGGAAAGCTGCACTTTATTATCTATTTCAGGTCATGGGACCTGTGGAACGGCCTTCCTGCAAATCTTGGCGCGATACAGCTCTTAAAGGAATATATGGCGGAAAGTATCGGCGTGGAGGACGGAGAGATCATCGCTGCCAGCAAGGGCCTCCACCTATACGACTATGTCTGGGAACTGGCAAGGCTCAGGACCATGCGTGTGGACAAATGAAGGCCGATCTGAAGGGATTAGACGCCTCTGAAACAGAACAGTGGGCTGTAAGCCAGGGTCTCAAACCCTATCAGGGACGCCAGATAAGGCGTTGGCTCTTTAAGATGCTTGCGAGCTCTTTTGATGAGATGACTGATCTATCAAAAGACCTGCGTAAAGATCTTAAGGACAGGGTGATCATCAACCTTTTAGAAATAGTCAATACACAGCAATCCAAAGACGGCACCAAAAAATATCTCTTTAAATTGCACGACGGACATTTTATCGAGTCAGTGCTGATACCTGAAGAAGACCACTCTACAATATGCATATCATCCCAGGCAGGCTGCGCCATGGGCTGTCTGTTCTGCTCAACGGCCAGACAGGGCCTCAAGAGAAATCTGACTGTCTCTGAAATCATTGAGCAGGTAATTCAAGTCAGGCGTCTTATGGACGCACCGGAGCGGTTGACCAATATTGTGCTGATGGGAATGGGGGAGCCCCTTGCCAATTATGATTCGGTTATCAGGGCGGTCGGTAATATAATAGCATCCGACGGCATGAATTTCTCGACCCGTAAGGTGACACTTTCCACCTGCGGCCTTGTCCCACAGATAAAGATGCTTGGGAGGGATATCACAGTGAACCTTGCCGTATCACTGAATGCATCTGATGACAAGACCAGGAGCTTGCTGATGCCGGTTAACCGCATATATCCCCTGACCGATCTGATATCTGCACTGAGGGATTTCCCTTTGCCGAACAGGAGGATGCTTACCTTTGAATACATCCTTATAAAAGGCGTAAATGACAGTGAGCAAGATGCACGGCGACTGGCGGATCTTTTATCCGGGCTGAGATCAAAGATAAACCTCATTCCCCTAAACCCGTTTCCAGGCTCCGACATGTCCTGCCCTCCAATGGACGATATACTAAGATTCCAGGATATTCTTGTAGAAAATCATTATACCGCGATCATAAGGAAGGGCAGGGGGAGTGATATCAGTGCGGCATGCGGTCAGTTGAGCGGAGGGTATAATTTGCCTCATCCAGGACATCGCGGATGATCCTGGTCATTTCACCTGCCAAGGCCGGCTTCATTATAAATGCCTTTATACCCATTTCCTTTGCCTGTTCTTTGGAAAAACGGTCGCCGTACCCTGTACATATGATAACAGGTATGTCCGGGCGGATCTCCATTATCGCCCTGGCCAGTTTGTCTCCGGTCATTTTGGGCATTGTCATATCAGTTATTACAAGATCAAACTGATCGGGTTTGTTTTTAAAGAGCCCAAGCGCACGCAGAGGATTTGTCTCAGATGTGACATTGTATCCGAATCTCTCAAGGTTATATCGCGCCGCAAGGGCAAGATTGTCCTCATCGTCTACAAAAAGTATACGTTCACTACCGATCGTAACTGCCCCCGCTGTCTTAACTTCGGCACTTGGCTTGACCTCAACAATCGGGAAGAAAACCTCAAAAGCGGTACCCCTTCCTGGTTCACTTTCTACACGGATAACTCCGCCGCTGTTTTGTACAATACCGTGAACCACCGCAAGACCCATACCTGAACCTGAGCCTATTGCCTTGGTCGTAAAATACGGCTCAAAAATACGCTCCATTATTTCATGTTCAATCCCCTCGCCCGTATCCTCCACCTTAAGACTGAGATAATCCCCTGCTGCAAGCCCCTTATATTGTTTTGCATCGCCTTCAGCCAGTCTTACATTTTTGAGAGAAACCTTCAGGATGCCGCCCTTATCCCTCATAGCATAGGATGCGTTGGTGCATAGATTTATCAACAATTGATGAATCCTGGTGGGGTCGGACATGATTATTCCGGGACTCTCTGCTATATTCTGCCGGATCTCGATGGTAGCAGGCAGGGTTGCACGCAACATCTTGAGGCATTCCTTGACAATCGGGCTTATCTGAAGCGGGCACTGTTCCTGTCCGCCCTTATGGCTGAATGTCAAGATCTGCATAACCAGATCCTTGGCGCGCAGGACTGCCTTCAATACCCCATCCAGTTTTTGAAAAGGCGAACTGCCTTCCGGGATCTCTGACATGGCAAGTTCTGTGTTCGCCATGACGATTCCCATGATGTTGTTGAAATCATGTGCTATTCCTCCTGAAAGGGTACCGATCGCCTCCATCTTTTGAGATTGTCTAAGGGCCCTTTCGAGCTGTCCTTTTTCCGCATCCCTCCTGTTAAGGGATTCGGTCATATCATTAAATGCCTCTGCAAGCCTCGCTATTTCATCCCTTGTCTCAACAGGCAGTTTGTCTACTTTGCCCGCCTCTCCATATGCCCTCACACTGTCGGTCAGTCTACGAAGGGGCCTAATTGTCCCGTTTACGACAAGAAAAAGGAAAAACATACCGATAATAAAAGAAATCCCGCCAATTACCACACTTTTCCATAACAGCGCCAACTGCCTTTTTTTAAGGGGTATTTCATCCACTGTAACCCTGACAAACCCTATTACACGGTTGTCCCTATTGGTCATATTTCCATTCAACATGGTGTCATCTTGAGAGAATTGATAAGAGCGTGAGAGAACAGGTGCCCAAAAATCAAACCGGTTATTGCCTCTTATGTAAACGGGTAACCGGCTCTCTTCTAGGTTATCAAATATGGTGTTAAGGTCGTCCTTATTATCAGGGTCCTCACTATTTCGAGCGGCATTGACAGGCCTCTGTTCTTTGTTCAAGAGCATCTTTTCCATGTTGAAGACAGAGACATCTAATACACCCTCTTGGTCAATTATCCCCTTAACCGGGTCTTCCAGCAGCTGGGCATTTTCAGAAAACACCCCGAGTCTTGCATTATAGGCCAGGATAGTTGAAAGCAGTGTCCCGTTTTTTATCATGGAGGCCGTCAAAGATTTTCTCTGGTTGTATATGAAAAAAAAGGTTAAAGACATTGATATTATAAAGGCCATAGCAGTAAAAATGGCAAAAATCTTAACACCGAAACTTTCATTATATGCCTTTAGGATGCCGGATATCATAGTTGCCTTACCTACTCGATCTTCTTTGCTCCGGAAATGATATCTTCCGGGATGGTTATCCCAAGCTTCTTCACCACTTTTACATTAATAGAGACCACAGCGTTTCTGGCCTCAATATGCCCAATACCCTTTACATCCTTTCCTGCAAGTATCTCTTGTGCCATTTCTCCTGCCTGCACGCCTATATCAAAGGCGTCTATCCCTATGGACATCAATGCCCCAAGCTCTGCATACTTTTCTGAAAACGTGACAAGAGGGATCTCATTTTCAAGTGAAAACAATAGCAGAATTTCCACTGTCTCGGGTGTAACCACCGTCAAATCCGGGATCATCCAGAACACATCAACTTTGTCTTTCATGCTAATCAGGGCCAAAGGCACGTCACGGGAGTCATGGACTTGCTTAGCAATAAGCCCGATATCTTTTTTCAGACAGGCATCGGACACCTTGTTTGCATACTGTCCGCTCATTTCCGGGTCATACAAGAGTCCGACCGTCTTGATCCCGGGCAGGATCTTTAATATTTCGTTTAATTGTCTGTCCGGGGCGATATTCATACTGACGCCTACAATATTTTCCCCCGAAGAACTGACGGCCGCGCCATCGAGGACCATCAGATAAACAATTGGTATGTTGTTTATTTTTTTTATTGTTTTGACGGATTCTATTCCGATGGCGACAATAACGTCGGGTGAGATTTTTATGACATCGCTAATGACATCTGATTTATTTGTCTCTGATATAACCAGTCTCTGTATTTGGGCACTGCAGACACTTTTTACACCTTCAAACGCCTGTTCATACGGTCCGACCCTGATACTCTGGACCACGGCGATTTCCTGCCCTGCGCCGGCCAAGCCCGAAAAAGATATCAGACACGATATGAGTGGAATAAATAATTTTTTCATCCGCCGGATAGACTAGATATTACTTTAAATGATTGAAAATACAATTTATCTAAACAGTCAGAAGAAAAGATCCAACTTATGGACCAGATCCAACCTTTCAAGTTTTTAAACAATAAAAAAAGACTTGAATAAGGAGCTTAATACAGATATAAGAGGTACAAATTACTGAGCGTTTATCCACCAAAATCTTATTATTTTAAATTTAATAAACTGCTAAGTCAACCCTGCTTTAGTGCGTCTGTAACTGGCTCGACATGTTATATATACCCGGTGGAATTATGCTGGCTTGTTCGCTCTATCTGAGCTTACTGATCTTCTCGGCTTTGACCTTTCTTGGCCCACCCGCCTTTGCACAGTCTGAAGAGGAAATGGACATCCTCCGGATGTATTACAAGGAAAAGGACCTGGTGGTCTCCTCAGCAACCAGATACCCGAAACCCATATCCCAGGCAGCAGAAAATATTACAGTGGTCACGGCAAATGAAATCGAGATGATGAACGCCCACACAGTTGCAGAGGTTCTAAACCGGATTCCAGGGTTCTTCGTCGTCTCCAACCAGGATTTCGGTGCATCATCTATACTTCAAATTCAAGGTTCAGAAGACAGACACGTCCTTGTGCTTGTTGACGGTGTCGAGTGGAATTTTATGGCGGGAGGCACTGCAGTGACAAACTCCATCCCTGTGGGGATAATTGAGCGCATCGAGGTAATCAAGGGGCCGGCATCCTCCGCATGGGGCTCCTCCCTGGGCGGGGTGGTAAACATCATAACAAAAGATGCGGGGACAGACAAAAAACCCTCCGGCTCTGTTCAGGCTTCCTATGGCAAGAAAGACTGCCAGGATTACAGGGCAGAGGCCGCAGGCATGGCAGGGCCTGTTGGCTATTACCTCTCTGCCGGAAGCCAGGACAGTGACGGGCTTAAATCTTCCCGGGATTTTGATACATACAACCTGTATTCGAAAATGCGTATACCAATTGCTGAAAAGGTGACTGCCGGGTTGAGCGTGGGCTACAGCCAGCCTGACATGGGTTATGGCGATTATATAATGTATGATTTTACATCCGAAGGGATGGAACGTGCATTTTTTACGACCGGCACCCTTAATGCAGCACTAAACAGCGAAGTCAATTTTGAGCTGTCCTTATACCATTTTAGGCAGAAACATGCCCTGGTTGGTGAAAGCCTCGGCTTGACAGGGAATAATGGGCCTAAAGGCGAAGTTCTTGATCAACAAATCGTTGACGAAGAAACCACGGGCGCAAGCAGCAAACTTATATGGACTCATGGGATACACACGGCCCTCTTGGGCGCTGACATTCACGAGGGAGACCTTGATCAAGAAAGATATATCCCCAATTTTTTTCAATTACGGACCCACCCGGAACTCAGGAAACGCTCTGTCTTTGTTAATGACACTATAGTGATTGACAGATTTTCCATTATCCCAGGCGCAAGATATGACTATGACAGCGTTACCGGTTCCTTTTTGAGTCCAAGCCTAGGTGCCACATATAAAATTTCTGAAAACAGCCTGGTAAGGGGTTCTGTGGCAAGGGGGTTTAACTCACCACCTCTTTCATTTACATCCGGCGGAGGGTTTTTCCTTGACCCAAACCCGGCCCTCGATTCCGAAGAGGTGTGGTCATATCAGGTAGGGGCTGAATCCACGGCATTAAGATATCTCTGGATAAAGGGGACCATCTTCCGCCACGAGATAGATGATACCATTACCCTGGATTACAGGGGACCTGCAAATAACGATCAATATATCAACAAAGGAGAAATTACTCGTCAGGGATTTGAACTGGAGGCGCAGACAGCGCCATGGCACGATCTGTCTTTCCTGGCAGGGTATTGTTATGTAGATCTTGATCCAACAAGCGAAAGCGGATCAAGCAATATTTATTCCTATTCCTTTGGCGTTGAATATGATGGCGTGGAAACATTAAAGGCAGAGCTTTTCGGACGCTATGTATGGTGGGATTTAGATGATGATTTTGGTGCACGCTACGATGATTTTATCTGGGACCTGAATCTGATTAAAAATATTTGGTCCAGGCAAACCAATGCCGTGGATATCTTCGCAACAATACACAACCTGTTTGACGGCGCTCATTATGTTAAAGGGTGGGACCGAAACCCAGGGACATGGGCGGAAGCAGGGATAAGGATAAAATTTTAGTTGGTCATGGGTGGCAGATTATATAAAGATTACGTAATAATTTGTTCCTTATGCAGTGACCGCCTTGCATAGGTGTAATTAAATATAATTAACCTTAAACAAAAGGAGGGACAGCATGAAAAAAGACCAAACTAAAAATGAAGAAGAAAAAGAGATTGTAGTCCTTGACAGGGGTGTGCCCCTGGATGAGGATGATGGTCCCTTAGCATTCTGTTGCCGTATAACGACAATGCCTTACAGGGTGTAGTTCTTTATGAAACGGGGGGGTCATCCCCCTTTCTCATTTTATACCTGGAACGATAGCCGCATGCAACTCTCCCGATATCTAAAAGTATATCCATGGCAAAATGATCGCGATCTTCTCCTCCTTTATTCCACCAGGCAGGCATCCAAGATCCTTATAAAAAGTGAGATCTATCATCTGGCCGAAAAGGGCATGCTTTCCCCAACTGATGAATCCCTGCTTGCCGAGCTGGGGATGGTCGTGCCTGACAGGTTGGAAGAGCAAAAGAGCATGATGGGCATAATGGATGATCTCAATTCAAAGAACAAGATTCTGAATATCACCCTGATCCTCAACTTAGAATGCAATTTTGCGTGCAGGTACTGTTTTGAAGGGGATATTAAGGGAAAATACTATCTGTCTGACGATACTGCAGATCACCTTATCAATTTCATCTCGGAACGATTTACGGGAACTAAGAAAAAACTCTTAATTGATTTTTACGGTGGCGAACCCCTGTTGAGCATCAGATGTATTAAAAAGCTTTCCAAGACCCTGAAGTCCCTTGTTGAGGCCAGGGGCGGGTCTTACGGCTTTACACTGGTTACAAACGGCTCCCTGTTCAGCAGGAAAGTGGCGGAAAGTCTTGCGGCCCTCGGGCTTGAAACGGTCAAGATCACCCTGGACGGCCCCGCCTATATACACAATATAAATAGGCCCCTTAAGTCCGGGGCAGAATCCTTTGACACTATTATAAGAAACATCAAAGAGACATGGGATACAACCAGGATACAACTGGGCGGAAATTATGAAACAGATAATTACAAACATTTTGTTCTGCTTCTTGACTACCTGATAGCCGAAGGAATCACCCCTGACAAAATTTCGGCCATAAAATTTGATCCGGTCTCAAAATATCCTGAAAAGTATGCCTCTGAATACATGGGCGGGTGCATGTCCCTGGATGAACCGTGGCTGATCCCCGCTTCTGCTATGTTGAGAGAGGAGATTCTTAAGAGGGGCTATAATACGCCGGCACAGAGACTTTCGACCTGTGTGGTGGAATCTTCTGACTCATATGTAATCAATTTCGACGGAACTATCTACAAATGCCCTGGCTTTGTCGGGAAAGCAGGTTTTGATATAGGAGGAATAAAAAACGGGTTAAAAAAACAACCCTCTCCATACAAACCGGGGATGTGGAAAAACGATGAATGTATCAGTTGCTCATATCTGCCTCTATGTTTCGGAGGGTGCAGGTATATGGCGTTTGTGCGGGACGGAGAAATTAATGCATTGGACTGCCAAAAGAGCTTTCTTGACGCCATACTTGAGACAATGATCAAGCAGGAAATAAAATATCATGTAAGTGCTGAAGGCCATTAAGGCATCTGAAAAAATCTTCTTGACAATCATTCTGATCCAAGTTAAAAATATCTATCTTTATTTAAGATTTAAGGAAAAAACTCAGTGAAAAATATAAAAAACAATCAAACCAGGCGGGGCTTTTATTTTTATTTTTTTAGGAGCGGTCTGCCTATGGGTTGATTGATGTCTTGCATTCATCAAGCCGGAGGCAGAAAAAGGCCCCCGGCTTTTTTTTTGTTTTCAGGTTGATAGACTGAAGACCGAAGGCTGAAGGTAAAACTGTAATATTAATCTGTTGAGGTTAACAGGGGTTTCCTTCAGTCTTCGACCTGACTACCTTAACTAAACCACCCTCGACTATAAGTCGAGGGGTTTTATGATGGGTCGATTTCAAATCGACTATCATCCGAAATAGGCTCCCCTTCTTGCTCTT
>LT984855.1:670035-744652 GCA_900258555.1 uncultured Desulfobacterium sp.
ACTATCATCAGGAATCGGCTCCCCTTCTTGCTTTTGAAAATATTGCTGGATCATTTCGTCCGTGCAAAACATCACGAGTCCGTATCGCCACCGCACCAGTCAATATGCGCTTCCGATATTTGGGAAGCCAGATTAGGTGGACTTTGAGGTCTGTTTTGGTATGGGCACCTAGTTGATAACGTCGCATAGCGACATGTATAAACTTTTCTTCGCCTAAAGGCGAGGGATTTCAACCATCCCTGACAGGGACATTAAAAGGATATCAAACAATGGCCGGTAATACATTTGGAAAGGTATTCACTGTAACAACCTTTGGGGAGTCTCACGGACCTGGTATCGGCGTTATTGTTGACGGATGCCCGCCAGGCACAGCTCTTAAATCCGAGGACTTCGTCCATGACATGGCCAGGCGCAGACCTGGAAAACGCTCCTTTGAAAGCCCGAGAAAGGAAGAGGATCGGGTTGAGATATTATCCGGGGTATTCGAGGGGCTTACTACAGGGACACCTATTGCCCTTTTCATTCGAAACCGCGACGCGGACAGCAGACCTTATGAGAAAATGAGGAATATTTTCAGGCCCGGCCATGCGGACTACAGCTATTTCAAGAGATACGGCCATGTTGATTTCAGGGGCGGCGGCAGGGCCTCAGCCAGGGAGACCGCCGCAAGGGTCGCGGCCGGCGTGGTGGCGGATAAGATCCTCAGTCCCATCGGCACCAAGGTTGTTTGCTACACGATTGAACTGGGTTGTGTCAGGGCGGAACATTTTGATATAGCCCTTATGGATGAAAGCCCGTTTTACTGTCCTGACCCGGATGCGTCCAGACTCATGGAAGAGGCGGCCCAGAAGGCGAGGAATCAGGGCGATTCCATAGGAGGCATAGTTGAGATCAGGGTTACAAGTTGCCCGGCGGGTCTCGGAGAGCCTGTATTTGACAAGCTTGAGGCGGATCTTGCAAAGGCGGTTATGTCGGTGGGCGCAGTCAAGGGTGTTGAAATAGGTGCCGGCTTTGAGGCGGCAAGGCTCGCGGGCTCTAAAAACAATGACCCTATCACGCCGGACGGATTTGCCTCGAATAACGCCGGGGGCATCCTGGGCGGGATATCCAATGGTGATGAGATTATCATCAGGGCAGCTGTAAAGCCCATTCCCTCCATCAGCATTGAGCAGGACACCATTGACCGCAATGGCAACCCAGTAAAGCTTACGATCACCGGCAGACACGATGCAACGGCTATTCCGCGCATCAACCCGGTGCTTGAGGCAATGGTCAGGATAACCCTTGCCGATCATTATTTGAGGTACATGCAGGTGGTTAGACTGAAGACTGAAGAGTCAATGTTATCAACTTAAGGGAATATCCAATCTATGAAGGAGGTATTTTAAAAATGATCGGTAAATACATAAGACTCGAAAGGATCATCAACAGGGAGACAAAAAGGGCGGTGATCGTCCCCATGGATCATGGGGTGAGCGTCGGACCTATCCCCGGCATTACCAACATGAAAGAGGCCATGGCTCAGGTGGCCTATGGCGGCGCAAACGCCGTGGTTGTGCACAAGGGTATTGTCGCAAGCGGCCACAGAGGCGGGGGACCGGATATGGGCCTGATAGTACATCTGTCCGGAAGTACGTCTCTTTCCCCTGAGCCGAACACCAAGACCCTTGTGTGCACAGTGGAAGAGGCCGTAAGGCTGGGTGCAGACGGCGTATCAGTTCATGTCAACATCGGTGACGATAACGAGAGGCAGATGCTGGCCGATTTCGGAAAGGTGGCGAAAGAGGCGTCGGAATGGGGGATGCCGCTTCTGGCCATGGTCTACCCAAGGGGGAAAAAGATCAAAGACGAATACGCGCCGGATGCTGTGAAACATGCTGCCCGTCTGGGCGCAGAGCTTGGAGCGGACATCGTCAAGGTCTCTTATACCGGTAGCTGCGAAACCTTCCGCGACGTTGTTGATGGCTGTCATGTACCTGTTATTATCGCAGGCGGCCCGAAAATGGATTCCGACAGGGCGATACTTGAAATGGTCAGAGGGGCCGTGGATGCAGGGGCATCAGGGACATCTATCGGCAGGAACGTGTTTCAGCATGATAACCCGACAAAGATAGTGAAGGCCCTTTACATGATCGTCCACAATAATGCCACGGTGGATGAGGCGTTGAATTATCTTAATGGCTAGTGGAGGAGGATGGTGGCGCCTGATAATAAAATTAATGACAAAAACGGTCTTGATTCATACAGACAGGAGATAGACGGTATTGATAGTCAGATCATCTCACTGCTGACCAAGAGGCAGGAGATCGCCACATCTGTGGGACAGATCAAGAAGGCGCGCGGGCTCGAGATATTTGATCCGGCAAGGGAAGAGGAGATAATGAGGCGGCTTGCCGGAGAAGGAAAGGGTCTATTGTCCAAAGAGGCCATCCGTCACATCTACAGCGAAATCATATCCGCTTCCCGTGCTGTCCAGGAGTCTCTCACTGTGGCCTACTTTGGCCCTGAGGCCACCTTCACCCACCAGGCCGCCATATCGCTCTTCGGCCGCTCCGCCTCTATGAGGGCTGCGGAAACCATCGAGGAGGTATTCGGTCTTGTGGAAAAGGGCGTGTGCAGGCAGGGTGTTGTCCCGGTGGAGAATTCCTACGAGGGTTCAGTTAACAGGACACTGGACATGCTCCACAGGTATGAGCTCAAGATCTGCGCCGAGATCCTTCTCAGGATAAGACACCACCTGTTGAGCAAGGCCGAGGACATCAAGGATGTAAAGACCCTCTATTCCCATCCCATGCCCATTGCACAGTGCCGCGCCTGGATGAGATCAAATCTATCAAAGACAGTTACGGTCAAGGAGGTTGGAAGCACATCGCTGGCCGCAAAACTGGCCGCTGAAGATCCTGCGTCAGCGGCGGTGGGCAGCGCCCTTGCAGCCAAGACTTACAACCTTAAGACCTTGCAGGAAAACATAGAGGATCATCCGGATAACGTCACAAGGTTTCTTTCCATAGGAAAAGCGAGTTGTGAGCCGACAGGAAAGGACAAGTGCTCCATCCTGTTTTTCTTAAGCCACAAGCCGGGCTCCCTTTACAATGCATTGGGGATACTGGCCAAGAACAATATCAACATGACCAGGATTGAATCCCGGCCCATGAAGATAAGAAACTGGGAATACCTGTTCCTTGTAGACATTGAGGGCCACGAAAAAAACATTAATGTACACGAGGCGATCTTAGAGATGGAAAAGACTTGTCCATTTGTAAAGAGGCTTGGCTCGTATCCTGCAGCAGGCGAGCCGTGGGAATGAGGAAGGATGAAGTGTGAAGGATGAAGGATGAATAGGAGGAGGAGATATCATCATGAAGGAAATATGGGTCAAGGCAGATCCATGGAATAAGGAATTGGTCACCACAGCCCTTGAGGCGGGGGCTGAGGCAGTAATAGTCCCTAAAGGAAAGACCAAAGACGTCAAGGAATTGGGTCTGATTACCACTGTAGCGGAAGACGGGGATCTTAAGTGGGGACAGGACATCGTATATGTTGAAGTCAAGTCTACAGCGGATGAGAAAAACATCATTGATCTTAGCCGCCAGAAAAAGGTCATTGTAAAGACCGATGACTGGACTATTATCCCCTTAGAGAATCTGGTGGCCCAGACCGGCAATATTTTTGTAGAAGTCGCCGACATTGAAGGCGCAAGGACCTCGGCAGGCATTCTGGAAAAGGGTGTTGACGGACTGATAATAACAGAGACCGATCCCATCAAGGTGAGGCAGATCATAAATGAGATCAGATCAGGTGAGCAGTCTATGGAATTGACCGCTCTTAAGATCCTGAATATCAGGCCCCTTGGAATGGGTGACAGGGTATGCATTGATACCTGCACCATGATGGGCATTGGCGAAGGATGTCTGGTGGGAAACAGCAGTCAGGCCCTTTTCCTGGTCCATGCAGAGAGCATTGAAAACCCGTATGTGGCCCCAAGACCCTTCAGGGTGAATGCAGGGCCTGTGCATGCCTATGTCATGGCGCCCGGTGGAAAGACCAGGTATCTCTCTGAACTGACCGCAGGAGACCAGGTGACAAGGGTCAATGCAAAAGGCAAAACCATGGCACTGGTGGTAGGCAGGGTAAAGATAGAAAGGAGACCTTTACTGCTGGTGGAGGCGACAGGCCCAAATGGCCAGGTGAGCACAATACTCCAGAATGCCGAAACCATCAGGCTTGTGGGCACAAACGGCGAAGCGATCTCTGTAGTAAAACTAAAACCTGGCGATGAAGTCCTTGCCTATGTAGAAGAAGCAGGAAGGCACTTCGGTCACAAGATAAAAGAGACGATAATGGAGAGATAAAGGAACGGGACACGTTATAAGGTGCACGGTGCAAGGTATACTTCCTTCAACCGTGAACCGTGAACCGTGAACCGTGAACCGTCTTATGATCTGCATTCCCATAATGGCCCCGGATACCGCCGGGGCGATAGAAAAAATGACAGAGGCCGCATCCATTGCGGATATGATGGAGATCCGCCTGGATGTCATGGAATCGTTTGATCTCAAAAAGATCATTCAGGCGGCGGCAAAACCTGTTATCATCACCTACCGCTCCAAAAAGGAGGGAGGCAAGGGACTGGCGCGATATGAAACCCGCGTTCATCATCTGAAATCGGCCATTGCAGCAGGCGCCGATTTTGTAGATGTGGAATTTTCCATGCCTCAGATATACAGACAGGAGATATTCAAGGCTGCCGGTTGTAACAAAGTAATTATCTCCAAGCACTTTTCCGGTAACACGCCACCAAAAGACAGGATTGAAGATACGTTTGAGAAGATGGCGGCTACAGGTGCAGGTATTGTAAAAATCGTCACCTACGCAAAGGCACCGGAGGACAACTTAAGGATCCTGGACATGATCCCCTTTGCCAAAAGGCTTGGTGTCAATATCATAGCATTTTGCATGGGTCGGTCTGGTCGCATAAGCCGCATATTTACCTTGATTATGGGCGGGTATCTAAGCTTCGCCTCACTGGAAGAGGGCCAGGAATCCGCCTCGGGCCAGATACCGGCAAGAGAAATGAAAAAATTGGTTGAGATGCTGTCCTAAAAAAACGATATGAAAGAAATAAAACCCATAAGCAATTTTAACGTCACCGTCGCAATCCCAGGCTCCAAAAGCATCACCCACCGGGCCATTATTGCTGCAAGCCTGGCAACCGGAAAAAGCCTGATCAGAAACTTTCTGGATAGCGAGGATACAATCTTTACTGCCGAGACGCTCAAAAAACTTGGTGTAGATATTGCCTTTGAAGGAAATAATCTACACGTTTCTGGAACAGGGGGAAAATTTATCCCGTTAGTGGGAAGAAAAGAGCTCTTCCTGGGAAATTCAGGTACATCCTTTCGCCTGCTTCTGTCAGTGGTCGCTCTTGGTCAGGGCGAATTTGTCATGACCGGCACTCCGAGGATGCTGACCAGGCCCATCGGCGCCTTGGTTACGGCGCTGAACAGGCTTGATGTAGAGGCATCCTGCATTAATCAAAATTCCTGTCCGCCTGTATTAATCATGGCGAACGGAATCCGCGGCGGCAGGACAGAGATTGCAGGGAACCAGAGCAGTCAATATCTCTCCTCTCTCCTCCTCACAGGCCCCTGCATGAATCAAGGTGTTGAAATAGAGGTAATAGGTGAATTGGTCTCAACCCCCTATGTGGACATCACTGTAGATGTAATGGAGCAGTTCGGAGTCAAGGTTGAAAGAGATAACTATAGTTATTTTAGGGTCAAGCCAGGTAAGGGTTATGAGGCCAGGGAATATACAATCCAGGGTGACGCCTCTTCGGCATCCTATTTCTGGGCCGCCGCTGCAATAACAGGAGGAGTTGTAACCACGGAAAATATTTTTCCCTTGAGCACAAGGCAGGGAGATATATGTCTGCTTGAGCTACTGGAAAAAATGGGCTGCCGTGTCGAAAGGTCATCTGACAGGGTAACTGTTCATGGAGGTGCGCTTTCAGGAATTGACGCGGATATGGGCGATCTGCCTGATATGGTGCCGACCCTTGCGGCCGTGGCGCTTTTCGCAGAAGGAAAGACACATATTAGGAACGTCCAACACCTGCGCATAAAAGAAAGCGACCGTCTCCGTGCAATAGCCCTGGAGTGGGGCAAGCTGGGGGCAAAGGTGGAAGAGACCGACGACGGACTTATTATATACGGAAAAGGGGATCTTAAAGGTACTGTGGTCTTTCCCCATAACGACCATCGAATCGCCATGAGTCTCGCTGTGATAGGGCTGAAAGTCCATGGAGTGAAGATTGAAGATGAAGCCTGTGTAGGAAAATCATTTCCAAGGTTCTGGGAATTGTGGGACAAATTCTAACGGTTTCTGCTGCGTCTAAACATTTATTGCATTGGATTTTAATTGTATTCGGCATTATCTTTCTGACCTTTGCAGGCTGTTCCGCCAATGAACATGAAAAGCCAAGTGAAAAAACAGGAGATGAGCATATGTCCGAGCCCTCCCATCCCGATTATTCTTCCCTTGATCATCGCGAGATATTGGCGCTTCTTTTTCATCCAAGGCCCGAGTGGAGCGGCCACGGGCATATAGATGGCGTAGAGGATCTATCCATTCCTGTTGCAGACGGTGTGTCAATTGGGGGAAAGCTGTATGGAACCGCTAAATCCGCCCCTGTAATCCTCTTTTTTCATGGAAACGGTGAAATCGTTTCAGACTATGATGACTTAGGCCCTGTATATACAAAAATGGGCATCAACTTCCTCCCTGTTGACTACAGAGGATACGGCCGCTCAACCGGGTCGCCCACTGTCACAAACATGATGCATGACTGCCATGTGATATTTGACTACATAAACAAATGGCTTAAACAAAGGGATTGCGACGGGCCGATGATCATTATGGGAAGGTCTCTCGGGAGCGCTTCAGCCCTTGAACTGGCTTTTCACTATCAAAGTGAAATAGACGGCCTCATCATAGAAAGCGGCTTTGCAGACATTATCCCCCTCTTAAGACTGGTTGGTGTAGATGTCAACAGATTGGGAATAGGAGAAAAGGACGATCTTCATCATCTTGACAAGATTAGAAGCTTCAACAAACCCTTACTTGTCATACACGCAGAATATGACCACATCATCCCTTTCAGCGACGGACAAGCACTCTTTGAGGCATGCAGTTCACCTGACAAACGGTTTCTTAAGATACCTGACGCCAATCACAACAATATATTTGCATTGGGTTTAGAGATGTATCTGAAAGAGGTGAAAATGTTGGTGGAAGAGGTCATAAAACAAAAGGCGCATGATTCAAATAGAAGCAATTAGCCATCAGCTTTCAGCTGTGAGGTGACGAACCTGTAACTTCTCAAGAAGTGCGGGTAGCCGGGGCCGGACAAGGGACTTTTTTTCATGTTTGCATCACCAATGACAGAAGTGATAATTGCGCCTACCCATGATTTCAATCGCCGTACAGGCGGAAAAGGCCATATATGCGCGGCGGATTCCCTTTTGAATCTGCTTAAGAAGAGTTGCGTAAAAAGCCGCCTGTTTGTTCGTAGTGACTCTCAAATATGCAAACATGAAAAAAAGTCCCTTGTCCGGCCCCGGCTACCCGCACTTCTTGAGAAGTTACACGAATCTCGACAAATTATTTCTTCAGCCTTCCACATAACCACCTTAGTAATCACGTTATGTCTCTGATTGACTTCCCCTTGAATCTGGGATGAAATCGAATTCCTCTCCCATTCGTTGCGAAAACTCTGCCTGAAAAGCTTCAAAATAGTATGCCGTCAATTGATCCCCGACATTTCCGCCATCAGCGCCAAGCCCCATGAGATGGCCGGGTGCGTTTGTCTGCCAAAAGTTCGGTGATGTCCCGGCCTGTGGATGGACCCTTCCTGATTGGGATTCAGGGTATTCATCGTAAAACCCCATATAGTGACCGACTTCATGGGCCAAGGCAAGTGATTGAACCCCATGCCGTATTTCCCTGCAATCCGCGCAATCCTCATCCGCCAGACCCCATTGATGGTGGCTACAAGGGTTTCGGCCTCCGGTTCGGGTCTGATTTTCAAGACAGGCCTGGCAATCATCATGAAAACCCCTCTGGTGGGCCGGGCATGGATCGCCAGTGTGCCATCCATTGAACCAGTCATAGGTGCTGTCCCGGTCATAATCGGGCCAGAAATTTGCAACATGATAAGAGTTATTCCACACCTCCACAGTATTAATGCCGCTCACGGCGGTGTGATTCAGGAGTCTTACCTTTACAACCAGCGGAAACTTGCAGCAGCGAAAGGATGGGTCGCAGTCGCAGTCTTCTCCACGCTGACAATTACGCCGGTGAAGCAGGAGTTTATTCGCATAAATAGCCTCTATCCTGTTTGCATGCTCAGTTAGGACATCATTGGAGATGGGATCACCGATTGGAATCCTTCTGTTGATATCCGCAGCAGATTGAGCCCAAGGCACTGAAGGGTCGGCCTCGGGCCTGTTCTCGGCCCTCGAAATAAGATAAGCAGTTACTGTAATGATGAATTCGCCGTTTCGAAACTCAATCTGCACATCGCCCGGCTGGGGTCCCCCGACCCGGAACGTCTCACGGCCAAAATCAGCATAATTATGAAAGGACAGTTGTTCTGAATCACAATGGTCTCCGCCGGCCTCTGCTGTAAAGAAAACCTCGGGCTGTCCCATCCTGGCACAGGGTTTTTTGGATGGCCAGATAATTTGAGCGCGATGTCTTTCTGTATGCGAATTTCCATGTGCCACGGACCGCTGGCCGTGGCAGTGCTTCACCACAAATTCCACCGGCGCGTCATTTCGAGACCCATCACCTCGAACCCGTGCCTTCATAAGGACATTATCCCCGCAACGGACGGGCTCCTCTTCGGCTTCCCATCTGGCGTCAACAACACGCCAGTCTCCGCAATGTTCCTGCTCCCTTCTGAGCTCTTCCGTATCACTGCCGGCGGCCGGCGCCAGAGAGCTTCCGCAATGTCCACAACTCATTAAGACAGTCTCCTGTTTATTGATCAATGCTATAAAGACAGATCGTCTTTGCTCTCGCCTGGTCTCTTTCCGATGCTTACGGCTTCATTGATGTGTCTTTCAGCCTCTTCATATAAATCGTCCATCTTTTCCGGCCCCGACAGCCTCTTGTCTCCAAGGATTCCAGAGGCCCATGCAATATCCACATCGTAATCCCTTCCAAAGGTGAACATCAAATTGATATATCTGCTGACATCGTACTCCAATGACATTTCGTAAGTCTCCGCACGAATAAGACCATATGCTAACACCTCCCGGACTTTTGCCTGTCCTAGCGCCTTACAATCATCGGGAAAATATTGATTCACATGCCGGATCATCTGTTTTTCAAACCGCTTTGCCATATAGTCTTTGAAAACATCCATCTGGTCATCTCTTATAACCAACATCTGAATCTTTTCTCCCTTCCTCACGCCTGTGTGGACTCCTGCGGTAGAATAGGAGTCCGAACACAGAAATGGTAACAAAAACAGCCCCTGCTATGAAAGTGGACGGCGCACCGAATGCGCTCCAAAGCATACCCGCTATCAAACTCGCAAGCAAGAGGCTAATGCCACTGACAAGATTGAAAATTCCAAAGGCCGTACCACGAAGCACCGAAGGGGCGGTGTCGGCTACCAGCTTTGCGAACAGCCCCTGAGTAAGCCCCATATGCACACCCCAAAGCCCTGCTCCGATGAACACCAATAAAGGCGATGCGGCTCCTGCCAGTGCCAGATCGGCAGCAGCCAGCATAACGAGCCCGGAGATAAGAATGGTTCTGCTACTGAACTGATCTGCAGCGACCCCTGCCGGGTAAGAGCTTAAGGTATAGGTGATATTCATTACCACAAAGACCATCGGCACATAGCCTAGGCTCAACCCCACATCCTGGGCGCGGAGAACCAGAAACGCCTCACTGAAACGGGCCAAGGTAAATACAGCACCTAATAGGACGATCAGCCAATAGTCAACAGGCAGCCGCATGGCATCGCCGAAACTCAGGGGGCCTTCTTTGCCGGAATGGCCTGCTGCCCTTTCGGGATCATGGACAAAAGATACAAGCAAGAGGACGGAAATAAACCCAGGTACAACCGCAACCCACAGGACCGACTTGATATCACCTGCAAACAATAACATAAAGACCACTGCCGCAAGCGGACCAAAAAATGCACCGATGGAGTCCAGTGACTGACGAAGCCCGTAAGCCGCCCCGCGCATTTCTAAAGGTGCTATGTCCGCTACAAGCGCATCACGCGGCGCACTGCGAATGCCCTTTCCCACCCGGTCAATGAACCTTGCAACAAATACCCAACCAATAGTAGTCGCCAGGGGGAATACAGGTTTTGTAAAGGCAGCAAGTCCATAGCCAAGCACTGCAAGAAATTTTCGTTTTCCAATAAAGTCACTGATAGCGCCGGAGAACACTTTAATGATTGCAGCCGCGGCCTCGGCAATACCCTCGATAAGGCCAATGTCGGTCATAGAGGCCCCGAGGACAGAAGACATAAATACAGGCAGCAGACTGTGAATAAGCTCGGAGGAGATATCCATGAACATCGAGACAAAACCCAATGCCCAGATGCCCACAGGCAAGACCCGAAAGGATCCCAACGCGGCAAGACCGGTTTTCAGGCTATTTGGCAGATTATGCATCAAGGACCAAATACCGTATTCTTAACCTTAGCCCTTTTTAATGAGGATTAATCAAGAAGACCACAGAGGGCATAATCGGCAAAATAAAACTATTGCTTCATTTTTTCAATCACATTTTATAATTACTCTTCGCCTGTCTCTCCTGCTCTGCCGTCATCACAGGGCTCGTCTTCATCGTATGAACGGGCGTGTTCCGCACTCGCTGCTTTAGTGCAAAACGGAAGTTTTTTCTCGTCTTCACTACTCTTCTTTTTCTTCTTCTTGCCAGGCTTTTTGTCTTTATGCTCCATAATATTCACCTCGTTAAATCAAAGGCAGCTATTCAGGTGAATAGACTTAATGCTGAAGACAGGAGATGAAAAATTTCATGTATTCGAATCCCTTATACCATTCTTGGCCTGATTCCAGTCCGAAAGCTTTACCTTTCCCTCTCAATCTCTGTTCTCTCTCTTTCAGAACATTTCCATGCCAAGAAGTTGAAAAAAATAACGATTCAACCCACAACGCTCCTGTGTCAACGCAGAAGTCTATTCAGATTCTTATTAAAATCCATGCTAATCCTATTTTAATTGTCACGCAAGGCTAATCTTAGGCGACAAGCCTGATGTTTTCAGCCAATCGTCGTCTCCCGGTTGGCTGAAATAACCATACATCTCTGGGCCTCTGGGGTGAATACCCCTTAAGTTTGTGTCATTGGGTTGCAACTATTGAAGAGGCCAGCTAAATGAGATATAGGGAAAAGGCAAAGTTTCGACCCTGATCATTAATAGAACAGACAGAACTACCAAACACCAATTGGAGGCAAAAATGCTTGAAAAAATAAGATCCAGGCGGAGTATCCGCAAGTTTACTGTGGACGATGTTGATGAGAAGACTGTAGATTTAATAATCGAAATGGGGACATGGGCGCCATCCGGAATTAATAACCAGCCGTGGAGATTTGTGATCGTACGCGATCAGCATATCCGAAATGAGATATCTACACAGACCAGGTATTCCAAAATCATCCAAAACGCCCCTGTATGCATTGCCGTCTTCCTTGATCACAGCCGGTCCTATAACTATATCAAAGACGTACAGGCAATAGGAGCATGTTTACAAAACATGCTCCTGACCATTCATCATCTTGGCCTTGGCGGGGTATGGCTTGGCGAGATATTGAAAAACAGGCAAGAGGTTGAAAAAATCCTGGGTGTACCAGAAGGTATGGAGCTTATGGCGGTGATTGCCCTGGGACATACCACCGAAAAGAGCGGACAAGGAAACAGACGTCCACTCTCAGAGGTGATACTGGCGCACAAGTAATTGGGCATTGTAATTTTCGGCCTTCAGTCTTCAGCCTGACAACCTGAGTAATCAGGAAAACTACTCACCGGAGACGGATTGGCACGGGGCAGGAGGTAATTCAGGATCGCCAATGCCCGCCTTTTTTTTGACCCTGATGATTTCAGGACGGTATTTTCCGCTTTTTCTGGCTCTTTTGTCCATCAGCTTTACGACGGCCATGGCCCCAAAGAAAAAGAAAAAACCGAAAAACGCGGAATATGAGGATGGATTGCCCTGAAAATTTTCAGCCATACGCTCCCCGATAAGCGCCCCGACGATCATGATGATAACCGGGAACACATAGAGAAAAAAAGACAGCTTAAAAAGCTTGCTGCTTTCGAAATAGACCACCACCCAATCCCCCAGCCCGGCTTTTACCGTGTTAACCGCCTCCACTTCCATTATCCTCTTACCGCCCCCGCCGCTCTGGCAGGTATTTTTTTCCGCTCAGGACTCGCAGGCGGTCATCTGCCTTGTTTTCACCATGGCGGTGGCTTCAAAGACTTTTATAACAACGCCTTCTTCAGTGGCCACGACGATTTCCCAGTGAATTCTGTTTTTGTTGCCTTCAGCCTTAGGCCTTCAGTCTATCTACCTGGGAGGCTGTCCGAGAATAACAATTTTTTCCAAAATCGAGGCATGCCCGTAAAAATTACCGGAGGCATATGGTTGATATGTTGAGGATAATTTTTTCGGGCATAACAAAGAGTTTGGGGGAAAAGGCATTCTCGGACAGCCTCCTAGTTACCCGTGTGGTCGGAATAGCAGATCAGGCCGCACCGCAGGCACCGTTGTGCTTCGGCCAAGGCCTGTTCCTCGTTGAATCCTTTTTCGATTTCTTTTGCCCTGACCGGAATATCATGGATATAGTTTAGCTGCATGATTTGCCTTGGCGCGGATTTCACCTGTTCCAGACTGACAACATTCTGGACCAAGGTCTTACCGGTGAGCACGTCTTTGGGCAGTTCAAGGTCCAGACCATAGAGAGCCCTGTGAATGGAGGCGGCCCCGCGGCGGCCAGCACCAATGGCCTGAACAGCGGCACTAAAGTCGGTGATCACATCGCCATCAGTCAGCAGTCCTTTTGCCCGGACATGTTCGGGGTTCCGGTAAGACGCCACAGCCCGCCATTGCAGTTGGTCTGCAGAAGGTTTAGACCCTTCACCGGTTTCAGGGGCTTCTCCTTCAGGTTGTTCCACTGAGAAAATGAGCTCCGGCAGGCGACCGGATTCCAGTATCAGGGTGTCAGCAGCAATCAGTGTTTCACCGTTGACAATAACGTTCTTCAGATTATTGCCTTTTCCGGTAAGTCCAGTGATGGTGGCGGCGAAGACAATTGTTCCACCTTTTGACTGGATGTCTTTGATTTCTGCTTCATTTAACCGAGAGGCCTGGGCGTCACAGCCCAAGACCACTGTAATTTTTTCCGCACCAAGGGATTTGCAGGCATTGACCGCATCTGCCGACAGGGGACCGCTTTCCGCAATGACCACGTTTTTGCCGATCTTGAGCCCGAATTTATTGTCCGTTCCGGTCCTTAAAAGATCAATAAGCAGAAATGTCCCCGGAACGGCCTCTTCAGGGGCCGCGTCCTTGATACGTTCTGTGCGGCTGTCCCATCCGCCTGCGGCCAGAAATACGGTTTCAAACCCATCTGCCAACAGGGAGGCAATGGTGAAATCCCTGCCAAGGGTCTGACTAAGGCGGGTTTCAACCCCCATTTCCATGATACCCTCAATATCCCAGTCCAGGATATCAGCGGGCAGCCGGTAGGCTGCTATGGCGGTGCGAAGCAGTCCTCCGAGTCTTTCAGTGGCCTCAAACACGGTGGGCGAATGGCCCAGGCGCGCCGTGAAAAACGCGGTGGACAGTCCTTCGACGCCGCCGCCGACTACCGCCACCCGGAGGCCGGTTTCCGGGGCCTTGAAGGGCAGCGCCCGGTCGTTATTTTTCATTTCATAATCCGCGACAAAACGTTTTAAGAAATTTATGGCCACCGGTTCATCTACAAGCTGTCTGCGGCAGAGGGTTTCACAGGGCCTGGGGCAGATACGGCCGATGACCGTGGGGAAGGGGTTGCGCTCCTTGATGACCTGGACAGCCCGATGGTAATTCTTTTCCGCGATCTGATGAATGTATTCACTAATATTTATGCCTGCCGGGCATGCCCGCTGGCAGGGAGTGGTACAATCGTCTGTAGTGTATTCCTTTAGTATCCTTCGCGTGACCGAAGACAGTGTGATGATATGTTTGGGGCAGACCCTCTCGCAGGTGCCGCAGCCGGTGCATTTTTTTTCGTCCACCACCGGCAGGCCGTTTTCACCCATGATGATGGCGCCGAAGGGACAGGCCGCCGCGCAGGATCCCAGGCCGAGGCAGCCGATGTTGCAGGTCTTCATGCCGCCATAAATCATGGCCGCAGCCCGGCAGGTGCTAAGTCCGTCATAATAGTATTTCACCGCAGCGTCCTTTACACCATAAGTGCAGCCCGGCAGGGCGATGTCCGGTTCTTTGGCCTCGACTTTCATACCCATGATTTCCGCGATGGCCTGGGCCAGTTCCGGGCCACCGGCAACGCAAGAGGCGGGTGATGATTTACCCTCTGCAATGGCCTCAGCATTCGCCCCGCAACCTGGATACCCACATCCGCCGCAGTTGGCTCCTGGCAGCAGTTCACTGATTTTTTCAATCAGTGGGTCCACATATACATAAAATACCTTCGAGGCCACGGCCAGGCCGACTCCGATGACCACGCCCATTCCTCCCATGATCAGAACAGCTTCAATCATTCTTCAACTCCTGATTTTAACGCCAAAACAGCATCGTCAGTTCATGTATTGGATGCTGCCAACCGGTTTTTCACGTATACTGTTAACATGACCTTTACTGACATGTTAAATTCAATGTTGTCTCTTTTTCATAATATTTTTTATATGTCAATAGAGTTTACCGCCGTAACTGCTTAGGAAGGAAGACTGCGGTCCGAAGGCTCTCCAAGAGAAATTATCCGATTGACAACACGGGGGATTATGAATATAGATTTTTTTAGCCAAGATCATGAAATTCCTGGCGGTAACCGGTGCGCAGCACGAACATCGCACGAATGAATCTTGATGATCTTGTAAAAAGTCAGAAATCGCCTTTTTACTCGGTCTTAAGCTTTAGGTGTTATGTTTTAATAGGTTAAAATCAAAAGGTGGACATAAAACTTAACACTTAAAACCTAAAACCTGATGAATTCGACTTTTTACGAATTCATCAACCTTAAAAGGGAGAAACAAACCGGCCATGGATAAAGAAAACACCATCGTCATCAATGGTAACCGTCTTAATTTCGTCCGGGGCGAGACGATCTTAGATGTCGCCATGAAAAATAATATCGAAATCCCAACCCTCTGTCATCTCAAGGGCACGACCCCCACCGGTAAATGCGGTGTGTGCGTGGTGCAGGTTGCAGACAAAGACGAACTGGTCACCGCCTGTAGCACCCAGGCAGAGGACGGTATGACCATTTTAACGGAGTCTTCTTCAGTCGTGACCTCCCGGAAGCAGACCATCCAAAAAATGCTGTCCATAGGAAATCACAATTGCGCAGTGCGGGCCTCATCCAAGGAGAACTGGACCCAATATCAGCTCAAGGTCCATCAGGAGGACAACAGCCCCGAGCTTTGTCCGGCCTGGGGAGACTGCAGGCTTCAGGACCTGGCCTACCGCTATCAGGTTACAGGCGGCGGGTATGCCAATGTCAAGGCCCTTTATCCTATGGAAATGGCTAATCCGTTTATAATACGGGATTTTTCCCGCTGCATTCTCTGCGGCCGGTGCGTTAAGGCCTGTAATGAAGTGCAGGTCAACAATGCCATTGAGTTCGGCTATGATGGGGAAAAGCAGAAGATCATCGCACGGGATGACAAACCGCTCAAGGATTCAGACTGCGTATTCTGTGGAGAATGCGTCCAGGCCTGCCCGGTGGGCGCGCTGGTGCCAAAGGACAGCCGGTTTGAAAGGCCATGGGAAATGCAAAAAGTCAGAAGCACTTGCAGTTACTGCGGAGTGGGCTGTCAGATCAATTTTCACGTTAAGGATAACCGCGTTATCAAGATTACCGGGCCCGATGATGCGCCGCCCAATTACGGCAGACTGTGCGTCAAGGGCCGGTTCGGGTTTGATTTCATTCATTCAAAAGACCGCCTCACAACTCCGCTCATCAAGGAAAACGGAAAATTCCGGGATGCCTCCTGGGACGAGGCACTGGATTTAACGGCCCGGCGTCTGTCCGAGATCAAAAAGCAGCATGGCGCTGACAGCATCGGGGTGTTGACATCAGCCCGGGTCACTAACGAAGACAATTACGCGGCCATGAAATTCACCAGGGCCGTCTTGAAGACCAACAATATTGATCATTGCGCCCGTCTCTGACACAGCTCCACAGTGGCTGGGCTAGCCGCAGCATTCGGAAGCGGGGCGATGACAAACACCATCGGCGATGTGGAAGACGCTGAAGTGATTCTGGTGACCGGTTCCAATACGACGGAAAACCATCCGGTGCTGTCGTCATTTATCAAACGGGCTGTTAAATTTAAAAACGCCAAGCTGATCGTGGTGGATCCACGCCGGATCAAGCTCACGGAATTTGCCCATCTGTGGCTCCGGCCCAAACTGGGCACGGATGTGGCCTGGCTCAACGGGCTGATGCACGTGATCATAGCGGAAGATCTTCATGACAAGGCTTTTATCGAAAACCGGACCACGGATTTTGAAAAGTTGAAGTCAATGGTGGAAAAGTTCACGCCGGATTACGTGAAACAGATTACCGGCATTCCAGAGGCCCGGATTATCGAAGCTGCCCGTCTCTATGCCGGGGCCAGGGCAGGGGCCATTCTTTACTGCATGGGCATTACCCAGCACACAACGGGCACAGACAATGTAAAATCCCTGGCCAATCTGGCCATGCTCTGCGGAAATCTGGGCATTGCCGGCGGAGGCGTAAACCCGCTGCGGGGTCAGAACAACGTGCAGGGGGCATGCGACATGGGGGGCCTTCCCAATGTTTTTAGCGGTTACCGGCCCGTGACTGATGCAACGGTCCGAAAAGAAATGGAAGGGGCCTGGGGCGTCAGCGATCTTCCGGAAAAGCCTGGCCTGACCGTAACCAAGATGGTTCCCATGGCCCACACCGGCGAGATCAAGGCCTTGTACATCATTGGCGAAAATCCGATGGTGTCGGACGCGGACCTCAATCACGCGGAAAAGAGTCTTTCCCATCTGGATTTTCTCGTGGTTCAGGATATTTTCATGACTGAAACCGGTATGATGGCGGATGTGGTGTTGCCATCGGCCTGTTTTGCGGAAAAAGACGGCACATTTTCAAATACCGAGCGAAGGGTCCAGCGGGTGCGAAAGGCCGTTGACGCCCCGAAAGACGCATGGAACGACTGGCGCATCACATCTGAAATCGCAAAACGCATGGGCTACCCCATGAATTACAAAAGCAGTCAGGAAATCTTCGAGGAAATAGCCAGGCTCACCCCGTCCTATGCCGGCATCAGCTATGAACGCATTGAGCGGCAAGGCCTCTACTGGCCGTGTCCGACCCAGGACCACCCGGGAACCCCCATCCTGCATACCCAGGAGTTTACCCGCGGCAAGGGGATGTTTCACGCCATTGATTATATTCCACCGGCTGAAAAGACAGATGACGAATATCCGCTCTATCTGACCACCGGTCGGGTGTTGTATCATTACCATACCGGCACCATGACCCGCCGTACTGAGGGCCTAAACGAGCGGGCGCCGGAATCTTTTGTGGAGATTTCCGCCGAAGACGCGAAACGATTCGGAGTTGAAGATGAATCCATGATTACAGTAGCGTCCCGTCGGGGGGAAATCAACGTGCGGGCGAAAGTTTCGAAGATGGTAGAGGAGGGAACTGTATTTATCCCCTTCCATTATGCTGAAGCCGCAGCGAACAAACTGACACATGCGGCGCTGGATCCGGTTTCCAATATTCCTGAATATAAAGTATGCGCCATTAGGCTTTCCCGGGCTGCTTAAATATACTTATCATGCTGTTAAACAAGTTACTTGTCTTCGCGGGGACCGAAACATCTGTGTTTCGGTCCTTCTTCAAGCATCAGCAATTAATCCCCTTAACGACATTGTAATTCCGATTTTTCCTTTTTTAATGGAATAAGATGGCTGACAACTTCTACAAACGGGCACTGGCTGTTGCCGTTCCCATCGCAGTTCACAATTTGATAATTTCATCAATAAACATGGCCGATGTCTTCATGGTCGGTCAGCTTGGCGAGGCTTCCATAGCAGCCCTTGGTATAAGCAATCAGCTTATGTTTTTGTTTATCCTGTCACTTTTTGGAATGGGCAGCGGCGGACAGATATTCATTGCGCAGTTTTTCGGCAAAAAAGACAACATTAATCTCCAAAGGGTAATGGGGATAATGTTTATTCCGGCTTTCCTGCTCTCGGTTTTAATGGCATCCGGCGCTTATTTTTTTCCTGAACTTCTGATGTCGGCATTCTCAAAGGATGCCCACGTACTACACCTTTCTTCAAGCTATCTTAAAATTGTTGCTTTAAGCTATCCTTTCACTGCAGTTTCATTCATTTTTCAGATAGTTCTCAGAAGTACGGACAGTCCGAGGGTGCCTGTGTATACTTCGTCTTTCGCCCTACTGACTAATGTGATATTAAACTGGTTCTTAATCTTCGGCAACTGGGGCTTTCCTCAACTGGGGATCGCAGGGGCCGCCATTGCAACTGTTGCAGCGAGGATTTCAGAAACATTACTGACCCTGTTTTTTGTTTATTTCAAAAAAACAGCTTCAGCAGCAAAGATCAGCCACGTGCTTGATTTCAGGATGGATTTAATAAAAAGAGTTTTCGTGACCTCTATACCTGTTTTTATAAACGAGGTGACATGGGCAAGCGGAATCGTTGCATTAAACATCATTTTCGCAAGCTTGGGAACAGAATCAATTGCGGCTGTAAACATTGTGGAGAGTGTCTGTCGCCTTTCTTTTGCCGCATTCATAGGTATTGCAAATGCAGCAGGAGTCATTCTTGGGACTGATATCGGCGCACAGAAATATTCTCAAGTCAGGGAACATTCCAAACGGTTTTCAGGCCTTTCAATTATTTCAGGTATTTTAACCAGCATAGTCCTTTTTTCATCTGCTCCTGCTGTAATTTCAATCTACAACATATCCGATCATGTGGCCGGCCTTGCCTTGAAAACAATTTCGGTGTGGGTCCTGATCATGCCCCTTGTTTCATTCAACTGCCTGAATATTGTAGGCATCTTAAGAAGCGGGGGAGACACTAAGGCAGCCTTGTGGATTGACATCAGTTCGCTCTGGGTGGTCGGGGTCCCTGCCGCTTTTATGGGAGTTGCCTTTTTCAATATGCCTGTCTACGCAGTTTATTTTCTTGCAAAAACCGAAGAGCTGTTCAAATTTTTCTTTGGACTGAAAAGGTATATGTCAAAAAAATGGATTAACAATCTTGTCGAGGATATTAATTGAACAGCTTCAATTACTTCTCCCATCCCTTAGACCACCCATACCGCCATTTTATTAGCCATCTGTATCACCTTGGTGCTGACGCGACCCAGAAAGAATTCCTCAACAACCGAAATCCCCCGCCGACCCACAACGATTGAGCCGTAATTATCATTTTTCGCCTTCCGCACCATTGCCTCAGCCCGGCTGGATTCCCTTTTCAGGATGGTCTTGGAGATATGATTGTCCGGAACTCCGTATCGCATCAGGTGGTCAGCGGCCTCATCCATTATTGGCTTGATTTCTTTTATATTCGATTCTATCCATTCATCCTCAACGTTCGGATTAAACAGGGACTTCACCCCCATTTGAATCTCCAATGGCCGGATTACATGGCAAAGGTCAAATATACATAAGGAGCTATTCGCCAGTGAACCGGCACAATCCACGGCCTTCATCGCTCCTTTCGAGCCGTCAAAGCCGATCAACACCTTGCCGGGATCGGGTTTTCCGCCCACAACGATAATGGGCGCATGGGACATCTTTCCAAGCAGTTTGTTGGCTACACTTCCCATGACCACATCTTTCAATTTACTGACCCCCTTCCTCCCAACTACCAAGGCGTCATAACGGTCGCGGGACTCTGTCAGGATATCCCTTGCAATACCTTGCTGTTTTACCTGAACCTTTATGGTAACATTGCCGCTGGAAAAGCCTGAATCAATCAGTATAGCCCGGGCCCTATCCATAAAGTCGTTGATGTTCTTTTTCATCTGAACCGCCCAGGCGCTTATTTCGGCTACCCTGGACCGAAAGACCGCTTCCCTGCTCAAATCCAAAAAAGCTTCGGGCACAACGGTATTGACGCAGAACAATACCACCCGGGTTTTGTGTGACGGGAAAATCCCGCTTATATACCGCACTGCATCAAATGACTGGTCAGACCCGTCCATTGCCATTAGTATTTTCAGATTATCTTTCATAGGTTACTCCTTTTTCTCATTTCTATATACTGTGGCCGAAACTATCAATTTCAGACGGAAAAGTGCATACCAGATATGTACATTGATGGAAAGCACCCTCTGGCTTAATAGCATGAGCATAAGGCATGCCAACAAAAACCAGGACCACAGCCTTCTAATAAAACCAGTAAAAACAAGTTGTTAAGCAATAATGACCATTCAGTTGACCCGGATACTTGATATTTTTCGAAATCATAATTTCGAAATTTTTAGAAATGCTGCAATGGGAGGAAAAAAATAACTTATTTGAGATTAGGGTGATTAATCTTGACTGTCAATAAGCTATCAGAATATCTTATCACTGCCTTTACGATGAAAGCTACACTTTACATCCGCAATATCAATTTAATCCTATATCTTAAAAAAACTCCATTTTTACTTGAATATTATGATTTCCTGATATAGGAGAGGTAGAATTTAAAATCTGTGTTTTAATTTGTCGTATTGATGATATCTACATTTTACACATTTAAGGGTGAGGGCAAATCGCCATGACCTCAAAAAGAGAGTTGCAAATAGCTTCATTAGTGGCAGTTGTACTTTTTATTATCGGAATTACATGTTATGCCGCATTTCCACCGCCTTCACCTAAAGAACCTGTGCGTCTGATGTTCCAGACTACCGCCGGCAAGGTGCTTTTTACCCATGAAGTGCATAATAAGGAATATGACCTCTCGTGCCTTGATTGCCATCATAACATTGAAGAGGATGAAGTCTATAGTTGCAAAGAGTGTCATGAGGCTGCAGGAGATGAAGATATGCCGGGAAGGACAGACGCATTCCACGCGCAATGTATAGGCTGCCATAAAGATAATGACTCTGGCCCCACGGAGTGTAATTCATGTCATGCGATGTAAGCTCATATTACATGATGCAAACTTGCTGATGTGAAAAATTAAACGAACAAGCATGGATCACCAGTTTCACCACATAAGGGTTTGTTATGATTAAAAGATCGTTTATCGGACTGACTGCACCGAAGCTCAAGTGTGATATGGTTGAGCCGGATCCAAAAGATCCGGAAGCCATCCCCATACCACCCAGAATGATTCTCCTGCTGAATGAACCGTTGGACAGCATAAGGGAATCCCTTATCAAGCAAGGTGACAGGGTCCAAAAGGGGGAACGGATTTTCCTGTACAAAGACAGTCAGAGCTATGTCACGTCTCCGGTTTCCGGCGCCATAACAGCGATTGCTCCTATTACAGGAAATTATGGAGTAGATGCAACATATCTTGTCCTGGAGACAAACACGAAGCAGGATGTTGAGCAGAGCTTTGCCGAATTGGCCGCAACTCCGAATATTGAAAATGCAGACCGCTATTTGAGGGGGATTCCAGGAGATCCTCCCCTCAAACAGCTTGCAGATCCTGAAAACCGCTTTAACAGGATCGTGATAACAGGTGTTGATGATGACCTGATGTGCACCACACGTCAGTATGTCCTGGCCAGATTCGCGGATAAGATAGACAGGGCAGTGGCGCTTCTCAAACAGATAACCGGAATTAATGATATATCAATTGCAATGACCGAAACAATGGCAAAATTACCTGTATTCAATGGCATGAACCTGGTTAGAGTTGCATCTGATTACATCAGCTCCCTGCCTCCCATGATCATGGCAAAACACCTCGGCATCCCATTTGTTCCTGGCAAAGATCTTGATGTGTGCTTCATCCCGGTTGAGGCAGCGATGTCTCTTGTAAGGGCCTATGAAGAAAAGCAGTCAGTCTATGACAAGGTCATCACCATCATAGACAAAACCGGTAAAAGGACACGGGTGACGGCAACTATCGGCACGCCCATACACAGGATTTTTACCCGGATAGGTGTTGAAACCGCTGAACAGGATAGGATTATTATTGGAGGCCCCTTAAGAGGGATCGCCGCCTACACCCTCTACCATCCGGTTATGCCGGATATGGACACTCTGATAGTTCAGGCGAGCGGTGAAAGCCCCATGGCCTCTGACTACCCATGCATCAACTGCGGGAAATGTGTCAAGATCTGTCCGTCCAAGGTGCCGGTCAATCTGCTGGTGCGCTATCTGGAAGCCGGTCTTTATCAGGAGGCTGCCGACAGTTGTGATCTGCTCTCATGTATTGACTGCGGACTCTGCAGCTATGTATGCACTGCAAAGATTCCAATCTTCCAGTATATCCGGCTTGGAAAGCATGAGCTTATGAAAATGGAATCAGAGATTCAAACGGAGGCTCAAAATGTCTAAACAGAACAAATTTACAGTATCTCACGCCCCGTTCTGGCATGATGGCGACAGTATCAAGGTCATGAATCTTAATATCATGGCGGCAGCCCTTCCTGCCACACTGTTTGGCATTTTCCAATTCGGCACGGCAGCCCTGGGGGTAATCTGTCTATCCATCGCAAGCGCCATGGCCTGGGAGGCACTGTTTAACCTGGCATCAAAGCGTCCCATCAATATTCATGATTATAATGCGGCAGTCATCGGCATGATGTTCGGCATGATGGCGCCCGCTACCATACCTTGGTGGGCGGTCATTACAGGTACATTCATATCTGTAATTGTCGGACAACAGATATTTGGCGGCATCGGCGGCAACCCTTTTAACCCGGCGGTCATCGGTATCTCCATACTGATTCTCTCATGGAAGAACATTTTTGATTTTGATGCAGCACTTCTTAACTACCGGTTTGATTTTACCTCACTTGCCCCCCTTGCCGCGCTTAAGCACCAGGGAACTGAAGTTGTGGAATTATTCCCGATTGCCTCCCTGGCAATGGGCAATCAGTTGGGCTCAATCGGTTCAGTATTCGGCGTTGGTATTATCATAGGCGGCCTATATCTGATCATCAGGGGATATATCCGATGGGAAATTTCATTAGCATATATCCTTGGCATTATTATTACTGCATGGATATTCAACATCACCGACCCTTCAAAATATGCAAACCCGATATTTCACATATTTACAGGCTATACGTTGCTCGGCGCATTTTTTCTTGCCAATGAATCCTCATCATCGCCGGTCAATCTTATACCAATGTTCATATATGGAACTATAGGGGGATTCCTGACAATTCTTATCAGGAATATCGGGAGCTACCCTGACGGCACATTATATGCCATCTTATTTATAAACCTGTTAAATCCCCTTATTGACAAAATCAGGCCAAAGGCTTTTGGGAAAGGGTGTGAAAAATGCGTGAAATGATAAACATGGTTGTTGTTCTGACCATACTAAGCGCCTTTTCCGGAGGTCTGCTGGCTGCTGTCAGAACAGGAACAAAGGACAGAATCGAACAGCAGGTACTCAAATTTCAGAAGGCGCCTGCAATAAAACAAATTTTAAGTGATGTCTCCAATGATCCGCTACAGGATCGTTTTAAAATGATGGATAACCAACAGGAATTGACTTTTTTTGTCGGCAAGCATGATGGCAAGCCCGATGCAGTCATCTTTGAAACGAAAGGAAAAGGGTTCGGCGGAGATATCGGAGTAATGGTCGGCGTCAACATCGAAACTGATAAAATTATTGGTGTGGCGGTCACAACCCACAGTGAAACACCCGGGCTTGGCTCCAGGGCCAAGGATGATCCCAAATTTGTCTCTCAGTTTGCCGGTATGGCCATGGATAAGAACTTTGCCACTAAAAAGGATGGGGGAGATATTGACGCCATGTCCGGCGCCACGGTTACATCCAAAGGTGTATGTATTGCTGCAAAACAGGCGCAGGATATATATACAAGACTGAAACCTGAAATTCAGAAACAGATTGCACAAATGGCAAATTAGGAGATTAACTTATGGCGCAATCCATATTAAAAGAGTTTACAAAGGGACTCTGGGAGCAAGTACCGCCGTTTCGTCTTGTTCTGGGTCTCTGTCCCATTTTGGCTGTATCAAAGAATATTGAGAACGCAATTGGTATGGGTGTGGCATGTACTTTTGTATTTGCCTTTTCCAATCTTCTTGTATCAATGATGAGAAATATTATCCCATCAAAAGTGAGGATTGCCGCTTATATCATCATAATAGCCACCTTCGTTACAGTTGTTGAGCTGGTCATGCAGGCATATACTTATCCCCTTTTTCTTAAACTCGGCATATTCATCCCGCTGATTGTTGTAAACTGTATCGCCCTTGGACGGGCTGAGGCATTTGCATCCAAAAATCCTCCTCTTGCCTCAGTTGCAGACGGTCTTGGAATGGGAATAGGTTATACAATTTCCCTGATTGTGTTGGGTGCCTTGAGAGAATCTCTTGGTAATGGCACACTCATGGGACATCAGGTGTTCGGACCTGACTTTCTGCCATTTAAGTTCATGCTTGAAGCGCCTGGGGCTTTTGTGTGCCTTGGACTGGTTTTGTGTATTATGAACCTTTTCGGTAAAAAGTAAAAAGGAGAGAGCAAATGGGTGACTATATTGTTCTTACCGTAAGCTGTATTCTTATCAACAATATCCTTCTTGCACAGTTTCTCGGCAACTGCCCTTTTCTTGGGACATCAAAACGGATGGACACGGCAGTCGGCATGGCAATGGCGGTTGTATTTGTTATTGTGCTGGCAGGTGTTATCACATGGCTGACCGAGATGTATCTCCTGAAACCTTTTAATATTGAGTATCTTAGAACTCTCTCGTTTATCCTCATTGTTGCTTCGTTAGTTCAGTTTGTGGAGATGTTTCTTAAAAAGAGTATCCCCGCGCTCTACACAGGACTTGGTATTTTTCTGCCTCTGATAACCACAAACTGTGCTGTCCTTGGTGTATGTTTAATCAATATTAAAGAGGAATACTCATTTATTGAAACGCTAGTATCGTCTTTCACTTATTCCGTTGGATATGGCCTTGCCCTGATACTGTTTGCAGGGATAAGAGAGAGGATTATCCTTGCAAGGGTGCTAAAACCTCTTCAGGACACTTCCATCGGCCTTGTTACCGCAGGCATGATTGCAATCTGCTTTTTTGCATTCATAGGTATGGTGTAATATTGCTCAAATGTCCTGAATTATTAATTCCAACATCTCTCTATTTATTAATCGTATTACTTTTATCACCCTTCCCTCCCTGCCCTGTAAATGCTGCTGATAGCCCATCCAATTCAGCCATTGAGCCGTTTACAGGCAATACCATGGGAACCACCTATCACATCAAGGTGGTCACGCAGAACAATGATGACAAAAAGCTGTTGAGTACTTTAATAGAGGAAAAGTTAAAGGATGTAAATCAGAGTATGTCTGTCTATGTACCGGACAGCGAAATATCACTTTTCAACAACGCCAAAAAAGGAAAAGCAATACAAATATCCTTTGAATTTTATTCTGTCATGGTCACTTCACAGAAGCTTTATCGTATTACAGGAGGCGCCTGGGACGGGACGGTGAAGCCATTGGTTGACCTATGGGGTTTTGGCACCAAAAAAGAGATCACAACCCCGCCATCTTCTGACGTTATAAGGGCGCTACTTGAAAACACAGGATTTGATCAGATCACTATTCAAAACCAGACCCTTCAAAAACACAATTCAGCAATTACCCTCGACCTTGGTTCAATAGCCAAAGGTTTCGGCGTTGACGCCATTGGACAGCTTTTAAAAGACCAGGGCTATATCAATTTCCTTGTTGAAATAGGAGGGGAGGTGCTGGCATCAGGAGAGAAAACGCCGGGAAAGCCCTGGATAGTCGGCATTAATAAGCCTGATAAATGGGACAATTCCAATGTGGCTTACCTTTCATTTCCACTCAGGGACAAAGCACTTGCAACCAGTGGGGACTACAAATCTTTTAGTATGATTGAAGGGGAGGCATACTCCCATATTATTAATCCTGCTACCGGATATCCTGTAGACAATGGTGTTGTGAGCGCCTCTGTGATATCAGACAACTGCACCTTTGCAGACGGACTTGCCACAGCACTGATGGTCATGGGGCAGGAAAAAGGCATCAAGCTGGTTAACAGCCTTGAAAATACCGAGTGTTTGATTGTTGTAAGAGATAAGGAGGGGGCATTAAAAGATTACAGATCCAAAAACTTTCCCCTCCCATGAATTTCATCTTTATGGCATTATGGTGCCTGCGGCCTTCATTGCCATATTAAAGACCGGGGCAGGGATTACACCGAGGGCAAGGACTGAGACCGCAAGTGCCCCACCCCATACAAGACTGAACTTCGGTTCATTCTGTATGGGCAGGGCGGCCTCTGTTTGATCCTTTGTGTAGGCATGAATCACCATGCTCAAATAGTAGTACATGGAGATTGCGGTGTTGACCGCTGCAAGTATGATCAGCCAATTATAGCCATGGTCCCATGCTGCAGTGAGTAAAAACAACTTTCCCATAAACCCGCCGGTGGGAGGAAGTCCCACCAAGGCAAAAGCGCCGACAGCCAGTACCAGAGCCAGGCCGGGCGCACGGCTGTGAAGCCCGTTTAAGTCTTCAAGATCCAGGTTTCTGCCGTCAGCGGCCACCCTGCATACCACCCAGAAACATGTGAGATTCATCAACACATAGGTAAGGACGTAAAAGCCTGCGGCAGCAAACCCCTCCCTGGTCAGCGCTACAAGGCCTACAAGCACATAGCCCGCGTGAGCCACAGTAGAGTAACCCAAGATCCTTTTTACATCCCTTTGTGCAAGGGCCGCGAGGTTTCCGTATGTCATGGAAATGGCTGCAAGCACAGCCAGAATGCTTACTATTTCAGCACCGGGCTTGAGCATGGAAGTCAGTCTGATAAGAATTGCTACAGCACCAAGTTTTGGAAGAGTTGAAACATATGTCGCAGTCTCATTGCTGGAGCCCTGGTATACATCCGGTGCCCAGAAATGAAATGGAAATAATGCAAGTTTATAGAAGAACCCGGCTAGAAAAAGTGTCAAACCGATGACAGCCATAGGACTTTTTGCCCAGGACCACTCACACAGGGCAAGATCCTTTATATAAGTGGTGTGCTGGGATGCTACGATGTATGAAAGTCCATATAACGCGATTGCCGTAACAGCGGCCCCAAACAGTATGTATTTGATTCCCGCCTCTGCCGCCTGCCTTTCCTGTGCCCTTAACGGGATGAGTGAATATAGGCTGTACGAGGCCATTTCCATCGCAAGATATATTGTAATCAGCTCCACTGCGCTTGCAAGGAACATCAGTCCGAGGGCCGAAAGGGCAAGGAACATGAAATAGTCACTCTGTCTCCCGTGCTCCAGCGTAGGCTGCCTGGTTGCGTTTAATACCGCAGCGAAAAATCCTACTGCTACAGAAAATTTGAAAAACTGTGATAAAAGATCTATGCGATAGGCGTTTAGGAATAAATCGCCTTCACAGTCAATGGATACAAGCGTCAGCGGGATGCCGATAAATGCAAGCCACGGTATCCATCGTGTTACTGCAAGATTCCTCTTATTATCAATTATGCTGCATATAAAGAGGAGAAGGACGACAATCGTCTGATAAATTTCCGGCAAGATCAATTCCGTTCTGAAATCCACTTATTAAGCTCCTGTCTAGTTCTTTAATTCATCCAGGGGATCTTCAATACCCGCAACGGCCAATGAGGACTTCGCCTTCTGTGTTTCAATGGCGTAAGCAGATGTCTTAGCCTTAAAGTCAGAAATTAATCCCGCTATAGATGTATCCATTGTCTTAAAAAACAACCCGGGGGCAAGTCCGATATAGAGGACAAACACCGCAGGTATAAAAAGATAGACCCACTCTCTGAAATTTAGATCTTTCCATCCTTGTTTAAAACTACTGGGTTCTCCCCATGATAGCTTTTGTGCAAGCCTCAGCATATAAGTTGCAGCAAGTAGCACGCCGGGGATTATAGCCGCTCCGATCCAGAGATTGGCCTGAAAGGCCCCTACAAGGACCAAAAGCTCTCCTACAAAACTGTTTGTTGCTGGAAAACCAAAAGAGGAGAAGGCAAACAGGCCGAAAAACCCGATGTAAGCGGGCATATATTTGGCGATGCCGAGATTGTCCAGAACCTGTCTACTGTGACTGCGCTCGTATATAGTCCCCACCATCATAAACAGGGCGCCTGTTGTTATACCGTGATTGAGCATCTGGAACAACGCCCCTTCAACGCCCCTTTGGTTGAATAAAAAGATGCCCAGGGTGACAAATCCCATATGACCGACAGAAGAATATGCGATGATCTTCTTCATGTCGTCCTGACCAAGGGCCACGGCGCCGCCGTAGATTATGGATGCAATAGAGATTGCTATCATCATCGGCGCAAAATACTCGCTGGCCACAGGGGTCAACGGTAGACAAAAACGCAGAAATCCGTATGTCCCCATCTTGAGCAGAATGGATGCAAGCACGACGCTGCCTGCTGTCGGGGCCTCAACATGTGCTGCCGGAAGCCATGTATGGAACGGAAACATCGGCACCTTAATGGCGAAAGCAAGGGTCATGGCCAGGAATGTCCAGAACTGGAAACGGAAACTGAATGACTTTGTCATCAACTCCGGGATAGAAAAGGTCCCTCCGACTATCCTGAAGGCAATCAGGGCCACCAAAAGGACAGTACTTCCTGCCAGTGTGTAGAGTATGAACTTTATGGATGCATAGCTCCGATTAGGCCCGCCCCATACGGCGATCAACAGATACATTGGGACGAGCATTGCCTCCCAAAATACGTAAAATAGAGTAAAGTCCAAGGCGCAGAATACACCAAGGCAGGCGGATGTCATAAAAAGAAGGCAAAAGTGGAACTCTTTGACCCGCTTCTCAATATAAGTCCATGAGCAAAGTACGCAAAGGGGCAGGACAGCAACAGTAAGCCACACCATAAGGATACTGATGCCGTCTACTCCAAGGTAATACTCAAGCCCCCATCTTGGCATCCAAGCTACGCGCTCTACAAACTGAAATTCAGTTGTATTGAACTGAAAATTCAGGAGAGGTTTCATCAATATTAATTCGATTATTGACACTATAAGGGTAAAAACCCTTACAGTAGATGGCCGTTCTATGAAAAACAGACACACGCATGCCACAATCGGCAAAAATATTATAGCCGTGAGTACCTGAAAACCAGAATCTAACATGAATTATTACTCTCTATTTAATATTTAAGACAAAACTCGCTGTCCTGGCTCAATAATTCCACCAGACAACGGCGTAAATGACCAGAGCCGCAACCGATGCCCAGGCAAGATAATCCTGTAGCCTTCCTGTCTGCAGCCTTGCTGAAATCCTTCCAATACCTCGGACAGTATATGCAGAACCGTCCACAACCGTGTCAATTCCCTTAACATCAAACCATCTGGTGCCGAATGCCGCTCCCATTATGCCACGCATTCCTACTGTCCTGTAAACCTCTGTCCATATTCCGTCAAAGAAGGCAATGGGCTTGCATACCAGGTTAACAAATGCCTGTCCGATCAGTTTGTAGATGATATTAAAATCGAAGTTCCTTCCGGCATGAGGAACAATAACCTTCCGCAATAAATAAAACCCTAAACCCGTAAAACTAAGCAGCATGGATGCCTGAAGAAGGGTCCACCTGGTGTAAGGTTCAAAGTGAACAGGATGGGGAAGAAGGCAATAGAGTATGTTTGGGAACAGCCCCTGTGCCAGGCACAGGCTTGCAGCAATAGCCATGGCAATATACATATTGGCCGGGATCGGCTTTAATTCGATATTGTTTTCAGGCTTTGCAAAAAATGCAAAATACGGCAACTTTATGCCCACAGAGAGGAATGTTCCGACAGCAGCCACCTCCAGAAATACGCCGATCATAATATGATGTGCCTCAACCGCCCCCAGTATGGTCATGTTCTTGCTTACAAAACCATTAAAAAACGGCATTCCTGAGATAGAAACCGCCCCGACCATGTAAAGGATCATTACCCACGGTATCCTCCCCACGAGCCCGCCAAGCTCAGTCAGTTTTGAGGTGCCTGCAGCATACAGAAGGCACCCGGCGCCCATGAACAAGAGCCCTTTATAAAGAATGTGGGCATAGGCATGGGCAACGGCCCCGTTTACAGTCATTGCGGTCCCGACCCCAATGCCGGCAACCATGTATCCGACCTGGGATATGATGTGGTAGGAGAGGATCCTGCGGCAGTCGTTTTCTATGCACGCATAAAGGACACCGTAAACCGCCATTATAGTCCCAGCAATCGCCAGAATTTCAAATCCGAAAAAGCCGCGGGCAAGTACATACACAGCAGTCTTGGTGGTGAATGCACACATGAAGACAGCACCCGGTACTGTTGCCTCAGGATATGCATCGGGAAGCCACGCATGCAGAGGAATAGTGGCGGCATTTACACAAAACCCGATCATTATCAGATAGTCATAAAGCTGTACATCTGCAGGCATAACGTGATCAAAGGTGAAATTCCCCACTGCTTTAAACCGAAGAAGAAGCCCGCCCAGCAGGAAAAGTCCTCCAAATATGTGGAACATCAGATACCTGAAACCTGCCTGTGTAGAAATCGGATTTCTTCTCAGCCAGACAAGAAAGGTGGATGCCACTGCCATCAGTTCCCAAAAAATGAACAGGGTCAGAAAATCGCCTGCAAAGGTGCAACCAAAGGAGCCTGCAACATAGAGCATGCTTGCAACGTGATGGGCCTTTTCCTTTACATGAAAGGCGTAGATTATGCCGATAAAAGCCTGTATGGCAAAGACATGGGCGAAGACCAGGGACAAGGTATCAACCCTGCCCATCAAGAGACTCTGCCCGAGATATTGTATGTGTCCGTACATACCATGATCTACGGAGATCACACTAATAAAAGCCGCAATGGCGGGAATAGGTGTGAGCCAGCGCCACCAGGATTCACCCTTTAAAAAGGGAATTATCAGAGCGGCCGCAATAAAAAAGAAAGAAGGATGATAAAAACTACTTGCTGTCATAGGTGTCCTCCGGTCCTGTGATCAATGGGAATATGATCTTCTTCATTACAATGATCATCAGCAGGGCCACGACCAACCCGAATAAGGGCCAAAACCCCATGTATTTATCCAAATGATATTCTGCTTCATGGGGACGCACAAAATAGTTGATCCCTGCAAGGGCAGCCAGGAACAGGAAAAAAATAGTTGTCCAGAACTTGGTGTGTTGTTTTCTGGTATTGTCCAGCCAGGGTCCTAAGAAAGACATGTCCCTTTATCTCCTCACATACCACCAAAAATTTTGATAAACTGAGTAACAGCCTCGGGATATAAGCCGAGCAGCACAGATACGATTGCAGTAAAGAACAAGGGCACCACCATTGTGGCGGGGGCCTCACTGTATTGCTCTACATGAGAGCCCGGATCAGGCGACTTGAAAAACGCCGTATACAATACAGGGACGAAATAACCGACATTTAAAATGGTGCTTGCAAGAAGGGCTATTAACAGCGGCATCTGGTGGATAGTAACTGCTCCGTTTACCATGTACCATTTGCTGACAAAACCGCACACAGGAGGCACTCCTATCATGGAAAGGGCTGCAATGCCGAATGCCCCGAAAGTCCATGGCATGCGCCAGCCATACCCTTTCATCTGACTGATTGATTTTGTGTGTGTGGCCACATAGATAGCGCCTGCAGTGAAAAAGAGGGTGATTTTTGAGAAGGCGTGATTTGCTATGTGGAGCATACCACCCTGAACCGCAATGGGTGTCAGCATCGTTACTCCAAGCACTACATATGAAAGCTGGCTTACAGTGGAATAGGCAAGCCTCGCCTTTAGATCATCCTTTGTAATTGCGATTATCGAGGCGGCGACGATGGTAAAGGCGGCTATATATGCAGTTGGGAGTCCAAGGCCGAGGCGGTCCATGGTATCGAGTCCGAATCCGGATAGGATAACGCGGCATATACAGAAGACACCTGCCTTAACAACGGCCACCGCATGCAGAAGGGCGGATACCGGAGTCGGCGCAACCATTGCAGAAGGCAGCCAGTTATGAAACGGCATAATCGCGGCCTTTGCAATACCGGCGATAAACAGTGCATAGGTGACTGTCACCAATAACCCGTTTGCATCTGACGGGTACATCCCTTTTGTCATATCACCCAGGTGATAATCAAGTGTGCCGCAGAGGATATATGTCAGGACCATTGCAGGCAGCAAAAACACCTTCGATGTCCCTACGAGGTAAACCAGGTATTTGCGCGCCCCTGAATAGGCCTCTTCGTCCTGGTGATGGGCGACCAGAGGATATGTAAAGACTGTAATGATCTCGTAAAACAGATAAAGGGTGAAGACGTTTGATGCGAATGATACACCCTGTGCGCCTAAGATCGCTACGGCAAAGCAGACATAATAGCGTGTCTGGGCATGTTCTTTAAGCCCCCGCATGTATCCGATGTTGTAACTGGTTGCGATAAACCACAGAAAGGATGAAACCATGCCGAAGATCATCGAAAGCCCGTCCGCGGAAAATGACACCGTTATTCCCGGCATGATGGTAAAGACTGTGTATTTTAGGATCCTGCCTGCAAGCACTTCAGGGGCCATAGATAATACACACAGAAAAGTCGCCATTGCGGCGATAAACGATACGGCCTCTCTCTTATTCGGATCTTTGCGGAATGCATAGACCAAAAAGGGCGCTATGAGGGTAATGATAACAGGGTATGTTACCGCTACACTTTCTACTATTTCCTTTGCCGGTGTCATTGACTATCCTTTCAATTCAGAGACCGCCTCGCTGTCCGATGTCTGGAAGCGTCTGACTACTATAACTACAATGGCTAGAACAAGGGTCGCCTCGGCAGCTGCAAGGCCCATTATCAAAAGCGTGCCCAACTGCCCCAGAACCGCACTGGCCTTGGTCAGCTGGCCTGCGGCTACAAGCGACAACCCTGCCCCGTTTAACAGGAGTTCTATACATATTAGCATGCCGATCAGCGTCCTCCTCCAGATCAGGCCAAACAGCCCCAGGGCGAGAAGCATGATTGCAACAAGCTGATACAGGGTTAGCGGGTTCATTTACTTATTCTCCTCTCAAAAGCAATCAGGACCGCCCCGGCCATGGCAACCAGCAGGACAACCGAGATCAGTTCAAAGGCCAGGGTATAAGGACCTAAAAGACCCTTGCCGAGCTCCTTTACGGTCACAGCGGTGGGAGTGGAAAAACTCTCAACCGGATTAGTTACTACGACACTGCTAAGGATCACTGCAGGCGCTGCGAGGCCAAGAAGGGCGTAAAGGATCTGCCTTCCCGACCTTGAGGTGGTCTCGTCGCCGTCAGGGCCGGTGCGCACCAGCATGATTGCTATAAAGATAAGGACAGCAACCGCCCCCACATAAATCAACAGTTGCATAAAGGCCATGACGGGGGCTGCCATCAGCAGATACATCCCCGCCACACCGAAGAGGGTCATGATAAGGCCAACAAGGGCGCGCACCAGGTTTCCTGCTGCCACGGCAATGACGCCTCCTATTGCGATAATTGATACGTATAACCCGAAGGCTGCATAGGCAAGGATTTCCACCTTTACTCACTCCTTAGATTGAGATGAACCGCTCTTTATGCCCTTTGCCTGGTCAGCAAGTCTGGCCAAAAGGTCATATACAAAGTCCTCTTTATTCCTGCTTGCCAGATAGGCATCGCTCGAAAACTGCAAAGACCCTACAGGACAGGTATCAACACAGGTTCCGCATAGACTGCACAGGGTAAAATCATATCTAAATGTCCCCAGCTCCTTCGGCGCCGCCTTCTTCACCTTCTCGCCCTTAGCCTCCGCCTCTTTCTTCGCCTTGATCTCCTCGGCCGTGGGCTTCGGCGCAGGCTTTGCCGCAACCGTCAGGCATCCGCTCGGGCACGCGCCGGCGCACTGAAGGCAGACAATGCACTTAGGTTTTGTGGGATCATTGTCACTTGCCACAAGCTCAACAGGGCCGCGAAAGGTGGACAGGTTGTCCACGGTCTTCCTGGGGTAATGGACTGTAACCTGAGGGCAAACAAAATACTTGCCGGTGATCTTAAGCCCTACAATCAGGCTCCAAAGCCCTGAGATGTTTTTCCACATTTGACTGATACCGTTCATATCTTTAACGTCCCTGTTATCTCCTTAGCTTCCATTACCAAGGTCCTATAACACCTTGACCAGAAAAGCGGTTACAAACAAATTCAGTAATGATAGTGGGAGCAGCCACTTCCAGTTAATGTTGAGCAGTTGGTCAAACCGCACACGCGGATATGTCCATCGAAGCCACATAAAGACAAGGATAAGGGCGTAGACCTTTCCCAGAAACCACCACGAGCCCGGATAAAAGGGGCCGTGCCATCCTCCCAGAAATACGGCGGTGGCCACACAGCAGACAACAATAATATAGGAATATTCAGCGAGCATAAACATGCTGAAGGCCATGCCTGAATACTCAGTGTGAAAACCGGCGGTCAGCTCGCTCTCAGCCTCCGGCAGATCAAATGGGCAGCGGTTGGTCTCGGCTACGGCGCATACAAAGAAAATAATAAAGGCCAAGGGCTGGTATACAATATTCCAGAGCCAGGGTTCCTGCTGGTTTACGATCTGGGTGAGATTGAGTGTCCCTTCCATAAAGGCGACACTCAATAAGGAGAGAAGCATTGGGATCTCATAGGCCACACACTGCGACACAGCCCTTGCAGCCCCAAGGAGCGACCATTTGTTCCTCGAACTCCACCCGGCCAAACAAATCGCCAGCACATTTACACCGGCGAAGGCCAGGATCAGCAGCAGGCCCAGGTCTACATCCAGCGCAAAAAGCTTTGGTCCAAAGGGCATGGGGATAAGTAGCAAAAACACGGGGAGAAAGGAGAGGATCGGAGCTGCCCAGAATAGTATCTTGTCTGCACCTTTTGGTATAAACAACTGCTTGCCGATCAGTTTCAAGGCATCTGCTACGGGCTGAAGCAGGCCGTGCGGCCCAACTTCATAAGGACCCGGCCTTCTCTGCACATGGCCTGCAACCTTACGTTCAAGCCATACCAATATCACCCCGTTTAAACCAATAAACAATGAAAAGGCCAGGATCGCCACCATGATCCTCACCAGTTCTATAGGTACTGTTATAGGGCCAATATTCATAGTTGTCTCGCCTCTGTGTTATCTGTCCAACTCTGGGATTACAAGATCCAGGCTCCCCAGGATAGCCACTGCATCAGCAATCAGCACACCGCGGGCGACCTCTGCAAAAAGGCTCATATTGCAAAAACCAGGGGCGCGGAGCTTTACGCGGTAAGGCGTATTGCTGCCGTCGCTTACTACATGTACACCTATCTTGCCGCGCGCCCCTTCCACAGCAAAGTAGCTTTCCCCTGCCGGGGCCTTCCATTTGACCTTTGGCGCACCCTTTACCATATGGGGACCATCGGGCATCGCATCCAGGGCCTGCTCAATAATACGCAGGCTCTGTTCTATCTCTGCCACACGCACATTGTAACGGCCCATGGCGTCGCATTCCTTGTCCGTCGGGATCTCAAAGTCAAACTTGTCGTATACTGAATAGGGCTCTGCCCTGCGGACATCATAGGCAAGTCCTGATCCCCGGACAACAGGGCCTGTAGCGCCGTAACGCCTGCAAGTCTCTTCTGTGATTATCCCTACTCCTTCAACCCTTTTTCTCAGGATGATGTTGTCAGTGACCAGACCCTTATACATCGGCAGCCTTGACCTCATGTGAGGGATAAATTCCCTAAGTCCATCAATAAAATCCTTTGTCAGATCATTGACCACACCGCCCGGTCTGAAATAGCACAGGGTCAGACGCGAGCCTGTGGGGATCTGTAAAAGATCGAGGATCTTCTCACGGTCATCAAAGGCGTAGAGTATGGGTGTGAATGCGCCCAGGTCGAGCAGGAACGCACCCCACCAGAGAAGGTGAGAAGAGATCCTGTTCAGTTCTGTAGTAATAACCCTGACATATTGTGCACGCTCAGGCACCTCGATCCCGCCCAGCCGTTCCACAGCGCCCACATATGCCCAGTTCCATGCCAAGGCATGGAGATAATCTACACGGCCCATATTGGGCATATATTGAAGATAGGTCTTAAGCTCACCCATCTTCTCCTGCATCCGGTGCAGATAGCCTAGCACCGGTTCAGCCCTCAATATATATTCGCCGTCAATTTCTATGACTATGCGGAGCACGCCGTGTGTTGAAGGGTGCTGGGGGCCCATGTTAAGGATCATCGTCCGGTCATCCGGACCAGGTTCCATATGATGTGTGTAAAAGTCCCCAGCGATCAGTTTTGAATATTCGCGCTCTGTATGCAACATATTGTTCCTACGCCTCGCTAGATGATCCCGCCGTTTTGTCTGCGCCCGCCTTTGCTGCAACTTTGTCATCCGAGGCTGAGCCTTCCTCCGGTTCCGCCGGTGCAAATATGGCATCGAATTCCGGCGACTTAACTATCACATCACCGGGACTGATAAATTCCGACATGCGTTTTCTCTTTCCATCCTCCTTTAACAGCGGATGGAAACCGGCGTCATCCGGCATGAGAAGCGGAGTCATATTGGGGTGCCCCGTAAAAGAGACACCAAAAAAGTCGTGACATTCTCTTTCGTGCCAGTTAGCGCCGGAGAAGACCTCTGAGATGGTTGAAACCTCGGGTTTATCGTGCGGAGCCAGCACCCTTAAAGCTATGCGGCCGGGGGAAGTAAAATGGTCAAAGTGATAGACCACCATGAAACCGTCAGCAGCGTCAACAACGCTGATATCTTCTATGAAACAGCCCAAGTCATAAAGGCGTCTTGCCGCATCGAGCAGATGATCCGGCCCTAGGTATACGGAATAGGCAAGCCCCGTCTTTTCGGGCGACATCTTTGAGACTGATATAAGATTCAGGCCTTTAAACCAGTCGCTGTTCATTTTACAGCACCTCCTGCCGGCATGGGCCACCAACGCTTTCCGGTGATCTTCTTTTGTATCTCAAACAGCCCTTCAAGCAGGCCTTCCGGCCGCGGCGGACATCCGGGCACATAGACATCCACGGGGATCAAGCGGTCTACGCCTTCCACCACATTGTAGTTGCCCTTGATGGCAAAAGGTCCTCCTGAAATTGCACAGTTACCCAGCGCCATCACCCACTTGGGGGCTGGCATCTGTTCATAGAGCCTGACAACCGCAGGCGCCATCTTCTTAGTGACCGTACCTGCAACTATCATCAGGTCCGATTGTCTCGGGGATGGCCTGAAGACCTCCGCCCCGAACCTAGCTATATCAAACCTGGCCATGCCGACCGCCATCATCTCAATCGCACAGCAGGCAAGCCCGAAGGTCATAGGCCAAAGCGACATTGCACGACAGACATCAATAAAATTCTGTGCAAGCTCGAGATTGACAATCGCAGGTTCTATTTTGCTCTTTGCTATCTTTAACGGATCTGCCGGGGCCACGTGAAAACTCCTTTTGCCCAAAAATAGGCAATGGCCAACACCAGGATGGCCAGAAATACGAACACCTTAAAAAATGCGATAAGGCCGGTTGCCTCAGGATAATATGTAGCAACAGGAAAGAGATAGAGTACATCTACATCAAACGCCAGGAATAAGAGGGCATAGATGTAAAAGTTTGGACCGAACCTGATCCAGGATGTTCCCATGGGACGCATGCCGCACTCATAAGGCATGGCGAAATCACCGCCTTTAGCCTTAGGGGCGACAAAAAGAGACAACACCAGGGGGGCCCCAGCAAAGGTAAGCCCAACGATCAAAGCAACAAGAATGCCTAAATGTAGCCAATCGAAAACCATTTTATTTTCCTTAAGATGTGATAAGGCCCTGTAATAAGCATGTCTTACGCCGGCAGGGCTAATGTTGTTTTCGCAGGCGCATACCAATGCGCCGGGCCATTAAATGGGACCAGTTAATACGCAAAACATAAAACCATGTCAACCCTTTTTTGTGAAATAAGTAACGAGAATAGAAAATGAATCAGTAATCAGACGGGCCGTTTTTTCTGCAACTCCATCCTTTTTTTGATTTCTTTTTCAAAACCCCTGTCGGTCGGCCGGTAAAAGACCCTGTTTTTGATATCCGTTGGCAAGTATTCCTGGTCCACACGCGCACCAGGGTAATTATGTGGGTACAGATAACCCCTGCTATAACCGATCCCCTTCATCAGTTTTGTGGGGGCGTTTCTGATGTGCATGGGGACCGGCTGAGCGCCGGAAAGTGCAATCTCTTCCTTTACGGATTTTTCCGTAATATAAAGGGCGTTACTCTTGGGAGCGCATGCGAGATAAACAGCCGCCTCTGAAAGGGCCAATTCCGCCTCTGGCGGCCCCACCTTCTGCCATGCCTCGAATGCGGCAAGGGCGATCCTGAGGGCCTGAGGATCGGCAAGACCGACATCCTCCGAGGCGAAGCGTATCATCCTCCTGCAGATAAAGAGGGGGTCTTCACCCGCCTGGAGCATCCTGTACAGCCAGTATACAGAGGCCTGGGCATCGCTGCCCCTCAGGCTTTTATGAAAGGCTGATATCAGGTTATAATGCTCTTCTCCATCCTTATCATATAATAGCGCCTTTTTGCTCAGTGCCGACTCCACGGTTGGAAGATCAAGCACAATATGTCCCTTAGTTTCATCCTCAAGGGCATAATAGGCCGCCGCCTCCAGGTTGTTGAGCGCCACACGGGCATCCCCCATTGAAAGGCCGGCCAGGTGTTCCAGGGCATCGGGCGTGATTTCAATATCCATCTCCCCCAGTCCACGCTCCTTGTCTTTTAAGGCCATTAGGAGAATCGTCCTGATATCATCTTTTTCAAGCAATTTCAGGACAACCACCCTGGCACGGGAAAGCAGGGGGGAGATGACCTCAAAGGACGGGTTCTGTGTGGTAGCTCCAATCAATATGATCAGCCCGCTTTCCACATGGGGGAGGAAGGCGTCCTGCTGGGCCTTGTTGAACCGATGTATCTCATCAACGAACAGTATCGTGGCCCTGCCGGTCTCCTGTTTTGATTTCCTGGCCCTTTCTAACACGCGCCTAAGATCGTTGATTCCCGAGGTGACCGCTGAAAATGCCTGAAAGGGGAGTTTGGAATACTCACCCATCAGTCTTGCGAGGGTGGTCTTTCCAGAGCCTGGCGGACCCCATAGGATCACGGAAAATATTCGACCGCCGGCAATTGCCCTTGACAGGGGACAGCCTTGGCCAAGGATATGTCCCTGACCAACCATGTCCTCAAGTCTCTTCGGCCTCATTCTCTCGGCCAGGGGTATGTCGGTATGTAGATTGAGATTGGTGGCCATCGGAGTGTGTACTACAGGTTGTGCGTTGCGCTTTGCGCGTTGCGCTTCGGGTGCATTGCCATTGCCCTGGATATGATGGATGAAAGAACCTTAAACTCTAAAGGCCTTTCTATAAGCAGATCAGTATCCAGTTTTGATGAAATACGCCGGCCCTTGCCGTTTTGCCTAGGACTTAGCAAGATAACCGGCAGCGGGTCTTTCATTTTTTTTATATTTGAAATGATTGCTGAGGATTCAAAGTCAGGGGTTTCAATATCGGTGATTACGAGGTCAATATTCTTTTTACCCAAAAGTCTTTTTGACGCCTCTGCACAGGTGCTCACACCGGCAACCCTGCCGCCCTTCTGATCCAAGATCTCAGTCAATATATCAGTAAATGGGCCGCCCTTAGAGATGATGAGTATCCGCAAATCCTTTACGATGTTTCTGACCTCCTTTGTGACAGGCAGATCAGGCTGTCTATAAGGCGGTAGTTTTACGACAAAAACAGACCCATGCCCTTCCGTGCTACTCACGTCAATCTGCCCATTATGCCTGGAAATAATCGCATAAGAGATGCTCAGTCCAAGACCGGGCCGGTTAGCACCCCTGGTTGTAAAAAACGGGTCAAATATCTTGTCCTTGACCTCGTCTGGAATGCCGGTACCGCTATCCTGGATATAGAGCCAGACAAAACCCAGGTTCTCCTCTACGGACAGATAGATATCGCCGCCATCCGGCATGGCATCCATGGCGTTTAGAATCAAACATATGAGGGCATCCCGCATCTCCTCCGGCCGGCCTTCCACAGGTGAAACCGCCCTTGGATAGGTCGAAACATTGACAGGGCCTTGCCCATTAGCCCCCCCCTGTCTGGAGCAGCTTGCCGACACGGCTTCTGATATAACTTTATTTAAGTCAAAAACGACGAGTTCCTTTGGTTCGTATCTTTGTTTCGCCAAGCATCTGAGTTTCTGAGTGATAGAATCCCCGGTCTCAATAATTGATTCAATATTTTTTAAGGATCTAAGCAGGTTCTTACTCTTAAAAGTCCCATCTGCGCTGATAAGGTTGAACTGTTCTCTGAAGTTCTTGAGTCCCAAGGTCATATCGCGGCTGAGGCCAAAAGCCATACTGCCTATGGAATTAATCTTCTGAGCCTGCAAGAGCTCTTTTTCCTCGCTCTTTCTTTTCTCAATATCCGCAATACAGAGAAGATATGCGGATCTTCCTCCATATCTTATCTTCTTCCAACTGACCTCACAGAACACCGGGGCGCCATCGCTGGCAGACATAGAGAGCTCAAACTGTGAGGGCTGAGGTCCGTCATCCGCCCATCTCTCCAATATAGAGGCTGCATTCTCGGCGGATTTGTCATGAAACAGCGACATGAAATCCCTTCCAATGAATTCCTCTTCCGCATATCTCAACATACTAAGCGCAGCCTGGTTTGAAAGGACAACCTGACCACCCTGTATAAGTATCACTGCCGGGGATATTTCATTTAAAATCATACTGGTGTATTTAAAGTCTTTGAGAAGCATGGCCCTGTCGGTTCTGACCGAGGTCAGTTTTTCCACAAGTCTTTTATTTTCCCGATTAAGCCTTTCAATCTTTTCCTTTAAGGCCTTTTCTTGAGATATCTTCATATCCCTTTACCTGTTAAATGATATGCCAAAAACTGCCTTGATGATTATGGCAGGATACCGTATCATGCCTAGTGCTGAGATACTTTCAACTCTTTAACTATTTTAACTAGTTTAACTCTTTTAACTTTTTTAACTTACTTAACTCCCCATCGAGGTAAATGTGAGCGATATTTCACCCTTTGTTCACCTCCATGTCCACACCGAATACAGTCTCCTGGACGGAGCCATCCGAACGGACCGCATGTTGAAAAAGGCGCAGGCTCTGGGAATGAGGGCCGCGGCCATCACAGATCACGGCAACATGTTCGGGGCCATCCAATTCTATGATCAGGCCACAAAGGCGGACATCAAACCCATCATCGGCTCTGAATTATATGTCGCACCAGGAGACCGCAGGGACCGCTCTCCCTCTCATGACGGCAGCCCAAATGCCTTTCATCTGGTCCTGCTGGTCATGAACGAAATCGGGTACAAAAACCTGAGCAAGCTGGTTACACTGGGCCATCTGGAGGGCTTCTACTACCACCCCAGGGTGGATATGGAACTATTAAAAGAACACAACGCCGGCCTGATCGCCCTGTCTGCGTGCCTGAAAGGCATAATCCCCCACGCCATCCTGGCCGGCCAGATTGAAAGGGCCATGGAAAAAACAAGGCAGATGGCCTCAATATTCAACGAGCGGTTTTATCTGGAGGTGCAGGCCAATAAACTGCCGGAGCAACTAATTGTGAATAACGCGCTCAGGGAAATAGCCGGAGAACTCTCCCTCCCACTGGTAGCCACCAATGACTGTCATTATCTGAACAAGGAGGATGCTGAGGCACATGATATACTACTTTGCATCCAGACAGGCAAGAATATTGATGATGAAAAACGCCTTAAGTTTTCCGCAGACGAATTCTATTTCAAGTCGGCACAGGAGATGGCCGAGGCACTGCCGGGCTTTGAAGACGCGATAAAGACCACTGCGGAAGTGGCCGATCGCTGTAATTACCGGATAGAATTCGGAAAATACAAGTTCCCTGTTTTTCAGGCGCCCGGCGGCAGGACCCTGGAAGATATATTGACGGAAAAGGTCATAAAGGGTTTTGAGGAAAGGATCACCCAAAAGGAGCAAGAAGAAGGCGGCATTTCTGAAGAGACCCTCCGAGAATACCGTGAGAGACTCGATTATGAACTTGAGGTCATCCGCAAGATGGGCTTTTGCGGCTATTTTCTTATCGTAGCGGATTTTATCGAATATGCAAGAAGCCGGGGCATCCCTGTCGGCCCGGGCAGGGGATCGGCTGCTGGCTCTCTTGTGGCCTATTCTCTTAAGATCACAAACATTGAACCCATAAAATACGGCCTGTTATTTGAGCGCTTTTTAAATCCCGACCGTATAAGCATGCCTGATATTGATATTGACTTCTGCGTCAACGGCAGGGATGAGGTCATCCACTATGTGTCTGAAAAATACGGTGCTGAAAATGTCGGACAGATAATCACATTCGGCAGCATGAAGGCCAGGGGCGCCATCAGGGATGTAGGCCGCAGCCTCAATATTCCGCTTGCCGAGGTAGACCGCATCGCAAAGCTTGTGCCCGAGGGACCGGGCGTAAAGCTCGAAGAGGCTATTAATGAAGAGCCTGAGCTAAAAAAGCTCGAGCAGGAAACAGGGCCGGCACAGAAACTATTAAAGATATCCCGGGCGCTGGAAGGACTTGCAAGGCATGCATCCACACACGCATGCGGTGTGGTGATCGCGGACAAACCCTTAGTGGAGCATCTGCCGCTTTTCAAGGGCTCCAAGGATGAAATCATGACCCAGTTCACCATGGACAGGATAGAGCAGCTGGGCCTGATAAAGTTTGATTTTCTGGGGCTGAAGACCCTCACGGTGATAAGGAACGCCTTAGACCTTATAAAAGAGACCACCGGCACTGACATAGACATTGACAAGATATCTCTTACTGATCCAGCCACATATCAATTGATCAGCGAGGGAAAGACCACAGGCATATTCCAGCTTGAAAGTTCTGGAATGAAAGATACTTTAAGAAAGCTCAGGCCCGAGATCTTCGAAGACCTGATCGCCATGGTCGCCCTTTACAGGCCCGGCCCCTTGGGCAGCAACATGGTGGATGACTTCATTGCCGGAAAGCACGACGAGGGAAAGATAAGATACTTTCTCCCAATGCTAAAGCCGATCCTTAAAGAGACATACGGGGTGATAGTATACCAGGAACAGGTGATGAAGATCGCACAGGTCCTGGCAAAATATACAATGGCCGAGGCGGATGAACTCAGAAAGGCGGTCGGCAAGAAAAAACCAGAGGTCATGGCCAGGCACCAGGCCAGATTTGTTAACGGGGCCAAGGAAAACGGTGTGGACGCCAAGATGGCCGAGGCCCTTTTTTCCCTGATAGAAAAATTCGGAGGATACGGTTTCAACAAGTCCCACTCAGCGGCCTATGCCCTGATCGCTTATCAGACCGCATTTTTAAAGGCCCATTACCCGGTCCAGTTCATGGCGGCCCTGCTGACACAGGATATGGGAAACCAGGACAAGACCATTAAAAATATCGCTGAATGCAGGGAAATGGGCATAGAGATACTGCCCCCTGACATCAATGAGAGTCAGGCGGATTTTTCGGTGGTGGGGGGAAAGATACGCTTTGGCCTTGCCGCGGTAAAGAATGTGGGTCTAAAGGCAGTGGAATCGGTAATAGAAGAGCGTAAAAATCAAGGTCCTTTTACGGACCTCAGTCAATTCTGCAGAAGGGTGGAGGGCGCAAAGGTCAACCGAAGGGTCCTCGAAGGACTTATACAATGCGGTGCGTTTGACTTTACCAGGATCTACAGATCAAGACTCTTTGCGGCCTTGGATGACGTGCTCAAATCAACAGGGGCCAATCACGACCCCAATCAGTTGAGTTTATTCGGCTCCCCCGAACTTTTTGGCGGGACCCTTATAGGTGCGAGCGATTTTCCGGATATCGTCGAATGGGATGAAAAAGAGCTGCTTAGGAAAGAAAAAGAGGCCCTGGGCTTTTACATTACAGGGCACCCGCTAAATGGATTTAAAACAGAGATGGAACGTGCAGCCAGCTGCACCATCCAGGACCTTGTAGACATGCCGGACAGGTCACAGGTAAAGTTGGCGGGTGTCATAGAAGAGCTAAAGATAAAAAAGACCAAAAAGGGGGACAAAATGGCTGTCATAAGGTTTGAAGACCTGACAGGCTCAACCGAGGTGGTTGTGTTCCCTGATCTTTTCAACAAGACTGCGCACCTGCTCAAAAACGACGACCCCCTGCTGATAGAAGGTACGGCAGAGATCAGTGAAAACGCCGCCAAAATGATCGCCCAGGAGATCGTCTCTCTATACTCGGTAAGACAAAGGTTTATCAGGGGCATAGAGTTGAACCTGACAGGCAGAGAGGTATCAAGAGATCTCCTTGAAGACGTAAGGGATGCAGCCATCAGATTCCAGGGTGATTGCAGGCTGATATTCAAGATGGACGGGTCAAATGGTCAGAAATTTGTTATCGAGGCGGGAAGACGTTTCAGCGTGCTCCCTTGCAACGAATTGATCAAAGAAATGGAAGCCCTTACCGGAAACAGGGTGGAGCAGGTGTATTAACACTTCGTCATTTTATAGAAGGTGGGGCAATAATTTTGCTTTGATTTTTGCATTTTATGTGCAATAATTGGCGTTAAATTATCATTAAGGGGTTTATTATGCTTATTGAATTTAGCGTCACAAATTATCGTTCTTTCCTTACAACACAGTCGCTGAAGTTGACGGCAAACACTGCCACTGAATTGCAGGAACAGAACACATTTGTATCGCCTTTATCAAATACTCCGCGTCTTCTTCGCTCCGCCGTAGTCTATGGTCCAAATGCCGCCGGCAAAAGTAATCTGGTCCAGGCCATCGCTTTCATGAAGGCCATCGTCTTATTATCCGCAAAACAGAGTCAGGAAGGAGAAGAAATTGACGTAACACCGTTTTTATTCAATATGCAAAGCAGCCTGGATCCCTCAGAGTTTGAAGTCATATTCATCCAGGACGGCATTCAGTATCAGTATGGTTTTGCCGCCACTACCAAAAGGATAACAGGTGAATGGTTGTTCGCCTATCCAGAAGGCAGGGCGCAAAAGTGGTTTGAACGTAACTACGACTCCAAGACGCAAGAGGATATCTGGTACTTCGGTCCTAAGTTCACGGGCCGACGCACGATCTGGCAGGAAGCCACCCGCAGCAACGCACTTTTTCTTTCAACCGCGATTCAATTAAATAATGAACAGCTTAAGCCTGTATTCAAATGGTTTGACGATAAACTGGTCACCCTAGGTCAGAAGGAAAGTCTCAACATTGGATTCAGTATCAGCGAATGTGAAGAGGAAGAAAAAAGAAGAAAGATCCTGGAATTCATGAATGCGGCTGATTTATCTATCTCTGATATATTACTCGAAAAGAGAGAGTTTTCTTTGGATGATCTTCCCGATGAAATGCCGCAGCATCTTAAGGATGAAATTGTCCGGGATCTTGAAGGGAAAAAACTCACCCGTGTATCTTTTCTGCATCCATCTTCTGATAACGGCAAGGATGTAGCGCTTGAACTTACCGAAGAATCTGCCGGTACCCGCAGACTTTATGCCTTGGCCGGCCCTTGGTTGGATGTCCTGGAAAACGGGCTTGTTTTTTTTGTAGATGAACTGGACACAAGCCTCCATCCCCTCCTTGTCAGATTCCTTTTGGGTCTGCTCCATAATACCGAAACAAACCGATTCAATGCCCAGTTGGTTTTTACTACCCATGATACCACGGTCCTGGATCAAACCCTGTTGCGACGGGACCAGGTATGGTTTGTTGAAAAGGATGATAATAATGCCACGCGCCTCTATCCGCTATCGGATTATAAACCACGTAAGGGCGAGGCACTGCAAAAAGGCTATTTATATGGCAGGTACGGTGCATTGCCCTTTCCAGGCGAATTGAGGTTTTAGTGGGTACGGACAATTTGTTCCACAAGAAAAAAGTGCGTAAGGCCGAATCGCTACGTCGTAGGCGGGCGATGAAGGCCCCATATGATGCAATACTTATAGTTTGCGAGGGGGAAAAGACCGAGCCAACTTATTTTAATGAATTGAAAAAGGCCTTCCGGTTGAGCAACGCCAACGTGAGGATTTGTGGTCGAGGGTCTGATCCTCTCAGCGTTGTGAATTTCGCCATTGAAACTTTTCGACAGGAATCTGAATTTGATCGCGTATATTGTGTCTTTGATCGAGATAGGCATGCAAGGTATAATGAGGCATTGGATACGGTACGCCGGACCAGGCTGGGCAAAGGAAGTAAAATTTTCGCCATTCCTTCAGTGCCCTGTTTTGAATTTTGGCTGTTGCTGCATTTTATATATACCACCAGACCGTTCGATGCCCCTCCCGGTGATTCCATATGTTCCAAGGTTATCAAAGAATTGAAAAATTACCTTCCTGCATACCAAAAGGGAGAGCAGGATATTTTTAACAACATACATGATAGCCTGGATACTGCCATTGCCAATGCCTATCGAGTCGAGCAATTCCACCAAATTTCCAACACCGATAACCCCTCTACTCTGGTACACTCCCTGGTGGATTATTTGCGGAACTTGAAGAAGTAATAAAAGAAACAGAAGCTGCTTTGGCGCATATCAAAGCTCTTATCGCAGAGACCCGATTGTAAAAGAAACACGAGAGTTGAGAGAACAATACGCGGCCAAAGTTTAAACATGAGGCTGATTCCATGAAAGATAAAATTCAGTATTGGGCGGACATAGCTGAATACGATCTGGAAACTGCAAGGGTCATGTTGAAAGGCAAGCGATTCCTGTATGTAGGATTTATGTGTCATCAGGTTATAGAAAAAATTCTAAAAGGCTTTTATGTCTTTTCGAAAGGAGAAAACCCTCCATATACACACAATCTTAATTACCTTGCCGAAAAAAGTGGAATAAATGACAAGATGACAGAGGATCAGAAGGATATTTTAGATGTCCTAGAACCTCTAAATGTAGAGGCCAGATACCCCACCCATAAGGAACGCTTGATCCGATCCTTGAGTGAAAAATGATGTAAGGAGATAATTCTGAAAACTGAGGAATTATATAAATGGATAAAGCATCAGCTATAAAACGAGTGAAGCAATACGCAGAGATTGTGAGACAGAATTTCGATGTCAAGAAGATTATACTTTACGGCTCTTATGCAAGAGACGCCGCGCGAAAAGACAGCGATATTGACGTTGCCGTGGTCTTGGAACGTGTAGATGATGATTTTTTGCTATCCGAGGCCAAACTCTTTCGGTTAAGACGAGAAATAGATGTCAGGATAGAGCCTGTTTTGCTGGAGGAATCAAATGACAAGAGCGGATTTTTGGAGGAGATCTTAAAAACCGGGGAAATTATCTACAGTGCGGAAATGGAAAGAAGGTGAGTCAAGAGCAGACACTATCTCTCTATTATCGTTCAGATGCTAAGTTGAATCTGCCGATTTACCTTGATGAGGAGATTCAAGCCTTTGTTGCCAAAATAGCACAACGAAAAGGAACAGACATGAGTTCTGTTGTAAACAAACTTCTTCGCGGTGACATGCTTATCTCTGAGGCTATGGAGTAATCCAGACCGACGAACAAATTATCGGGGTCACCCATTAAAAGGACCTCTGTCATTCTTGACTTATGTCTAACATGTTGAACGTAGAAGAGTAATGTAGACCATAAGCTTGAAGAGGTGCCTTGGCGATTACGGAAGTGCTTTAAGTTGAGTCAAGGGCAGACCCCCTTTTTGACATATGAGGATTGATCAGGTGGTAATCAAGATCTACAGAAACAAGTGGGCAATATGCAGACTACTGTGATTTATTCAGATGGGGATAACATAAGGGTAAGTCCACCCGTGCGTAAGTGGATGGGAAACCAAAAGGAATTTCTTGCTATTATTGCAGGTGATAGCCTTATAGTCAAGAAGGCGTATTCACTCTTGGATTTTGCGATCGAGCCAGACGAAGACTTTATGCCGATAGAGAAAATAAGCGGGGAAGTGCATATGGCGAGAGAAAATAATTGAAATTTATGTGATGGTTGAGCGATGGCCAAAAATCTAAAATATGACGAGATAGGATACTGGTCCGAGATTAAGCTTGATATTATCAGGGAATATGCAACTGCCTATTCCAAAATTCTTCGTAGCCAGAGTAAACCGGAATTTTATCATATTTACATAGATGCCTTTGCAGGCGCAGGACAACACCTATCCAAAACCACAGGCGATTTCGTCACCGGCAGCCCCATTAATGCATTATTGGTGGAGCCCCCCTTTTTTGAGTACCATTTCATTGATCTAAATGAACACAAGATCGAAGAGCTTGAGAGGCTTGTCGGAACCCGTCAGGATGTTTTTATCTACAATGAAGACTGCAACGACGTTCTTTTAGATAAAATTCTTCCAAGGGCAAAATACGAAAATTATCGCCGTGCCTTATGCGTATTAGACCCTTATGGATTACATCTTGACTGGGAGGTGTTACGTACTGTCGGACAGATGCGGTCCGTTGAAATATTTTTAAATTTCCCTGTAGCAGATATGAATCGAAATGTGCTCTGGCGAGATCCTGACCGAGTTTCTCAGGCACAAGCTGATAGGATGAATCGCTTTTGGGGAGACAATTCCTGGCGAGATATTGCCTATGAACCAGCAAAGCAATTGAATCTATTCGGTAACAGTGAGGAAGAAAAAGTCTCCAATGAAACAATTGTCGATGCTTTCAGGATGCGATTAAAAGAAGTTGCCGGTTTTAAGCATGTGCCCAAACCCATCGCGATGCGTAACACTCAAAATGCTGTGGTATATTACCTGTTCTTTGCCTCTCACAAACCTGTGGCAGAAGATATTGTCAAAGACATCTTCAAAAAATATGGAGGTCGGAGAGGAAGCTGATGGGTGAGAATTCTAAAATTGAGTGGACAAGCGCCACATGGAATCCTGTAACAGGTTGCACCAAGATCAGCGCAGGATGCCTGAACTGCTATGCCGAGAGGATGGCCAATCGTCTGCGGCTGATGGGGCAACCCAATTACCGTGCTGGTTTCAAGGTAAAAACTCACCCAAACGCCTTGTTGCTCCCCTTAAAATGGAAAAAGCCGCGTATGATTTTTGTAAACTCCATGAGTGATCTTTTTCATGAGGAAGTGCCCGCCTCTTTTATAACCAAGGTTTTTCAGATAATGGAGACACAGCCGCAGCATATTTTTCAGGTCTTAACAAAACGGTCAAAGCGATTGTATGAATTAAGAAAGGCATTAACTTGGCCGGAGAATGTATGGATGGGAGTAACGGTAGAGAACAGCGAATACCGCCATCGGATAGATGAGTTACGCGCCACACCCGCAAAGACAAAATTCCTTTCCATTGAACCGCTTCTAGGGACTATTCCCGATCTTGATTTGACGAATATTGACTGGGTCATCGTGGGAGGGGAATCAGGCCCTGGGGCGCGGCCTATGGCATCCGAGTGGGCAAGAGATATTCGCGATCAATGTCTGGCTGCTGGCATCCCTTTCTTTTTTAAGCAATGGGGTGGGATTAACAAAAAGAAGGCGGGCCGATTACTGGATGGCCGCTCGTGGAATGAGATGCCCTCCTTGGTCGTTAAGAAAAGGTTGGATTCATATGACACACCGGCAATTGCGATTGCATAATGAAAATTAATACGAGAGGATCTACATGGCTCAAAAGAAAAATTCGCGAAAGAAGCCGATTGAACAATATGATCACAAGGGAAAAGACAGGGTCAATAATCCTCCGGTTGGTCTTGTAACACCGGATACGGATAAGGAGACCGGCAGAAAGACATATGCCTATGACCCGCACCTTGACCCGAGTTTGCAATGGTCGGGAAAGGCCGAACATACTGCGTTTGATGTCCCCACCGTTTCGCTTCATGTCCATGAACGCATTGACCCCCGCACCATCATTGAGGCGGTGCGAAAACGAAACGGACAGAAGTATGACCAGCTTTCCTTGTTCGCATCCCTGGAAGAAAACCCGCCTCTGAGAGAAGCCATCGAGTTTTACAAGCACAGGCACAACTGGTCTAACCGCCTTGTTGCAGGCGACAGCCTTCTGGTGATGAATTCACTCCTTGAAAAAGAAGGCATGGCAGGCAAGGTGCAGATGATCTACATGGACCCGCCCTATGGAATAAGATACGGCAGCAATTTTCAGCCGTTTGTCAACAAACGCGATGTCAAGGACGGCAAGGATGAGGATCTGACCTCGGAACCGGAGATGATCAAGGCATTCAGGGACACGTGGGAACTGGGGATTCATTCCTATCTGACCTATCTGCGTGATCGGTTGTTGCTGGCGAGGGAGTTGCTGACTGAGAGCGGAAGCGTTTTTGTGCAGATCAGCGATGAGAATGTGCATCTGGTGCGGTGTTTGATGGATGATGTTTTTGGGGTGGGGAATTTTGTAGCCATAATTCCCTTCAGAAAAAAAACTATGCCCCTCGGCGCCAAGTTTATAGAAAGCATGTACGACTATCTTCTGTGGTATGGCAAAGACAAGAAAATTACAAAATACCATGCGTTGTATGAACCTCAATCTGTAGAAGGTGATTTTCATTGGGCATGGTATGAGTTGCCCGATGGAACGCGCATGAAAATGACCAAGGAGCAAGTGGCGGACCACTCCCTTGTTCCTGAAAAGACTCGAATATTCCGCCTTGTCTCAATGTGGCCAGCCTCATTCAGCGAAAAGGCAATTTTTGATGTAGAGTACAAGGGCAAAATCCTTAAACCCCCAAAAGGACAGTGTTGGCCTACAAGCGAGCAAGGCATGAGGAACATAATTGAATCTGATCGTGTACATATCGAAGGGAATAACCTGCGCCGCATCGTCTATCTTGACGAATATAGTCATACCAAAATAATTGGACTTTGGACTGATACAACTGGAGCAAGGGACCAAAACTATGTTGTCGAGACGTCGCACAAGGTTATCCAACGCTGTCTTCTCATGACCACCGACCCAGGTGATCTCGTCTTCGACCCCACCTGCGGTTCAGGCACCACCGCCTATGTCGCAGAACAATGGGGCAGACGCTGGGTCACCTGTGATACATCACGTGTAGCTATCACCCTTGCCAAACAGCGGCTGATGACCGCCCTGTTCGACTACTATGAACTGGCCCACCCGGGAGAAGGCGTGGGAAGCGGGTTCAGATACAAGACCGTCCCACATATCACTCTAAAGTCCATCGCCAACAACGAGCCCCCGGCCCAGGAGACCCTTTATGACCAGCCTTTTGTAGATAACTCAAGGGCAAGGGTTACAGGCCCTTTTACAGTTGAGGCGGTGCCCGCGCCTGTGGTGAAACCTTTGGATGATGTAAGCGCGGAAACAGATGCATCTTTACCCGCGGATGAATCCATCGCCCGATCCGGCGAGACCCTGCGACATACCCAGTGGCGTGATGAACTTTTGAGGACAGGCATTCGAGGCAAGGCGGGTCAATACATCATGTTTTCCCGCGTGGAACCACTGCCGGGAACCCGATGGCTCCATGCAGAGGCCGAGACAAGGCCTAATGATCGGGGCGCTGATTCGATAAAGGACCCTGCTGTGTTTTATGGGGAGCCGGTGCGAGCAGTTATCTCCTTTGGTCCTGAACATGCGCCCCTGGAACAGAGGCAGGTGGGGCTTGCCATTGAGGAGGCGCAGAAACTGGTCCCAAAACCTAAGATTATTGTGTTTGCAGCATTTCAGTTTGATCCGGAGGCCGCCAAGGACATTGATGAGACCGACTGGCCTGGGGTGATACTCCTCAAGGCCCAGATGAACGCAGACCTCTTGACCGAAGACCTGAAGAAAAAACGCTCCGGCAATGAAAGCTTCTGGCTCATGGGTCAACCTGATGTAACAATCAGGAAGGTCAATGAAGGCAAAAATAAGGGAAAATACCTTGTAGAGGTTCTGGGATTTGATTACTACAATACCAAGACAGGGGTTATTGAATCAGGCGGTGCAGACAAGATTGCCGTGTGGATGCTGGACACGGATTATGACGGGAGGAGCCTTTTCCCGAAGCAGGTCTTTTTCCCCATGTCCGGCGAAAAGGACGGATGGTCCCGGCTCGCAAAAAACCTGAAGGCGGAAATAGACGAGGAACTGATCGAGGCATACAGGGGGACGGTCTCACTGCCTTTTGAGATAGGTGAAAATAAGCGCATAGCAGTTAAAATCGTTGATGACCGGGGCATAGAGAGCCTGAAGATAACGGAGGTTTCGTGATGGGAACGATAAGTATTGATTTTCCGAAAGATAAGGTTGCGGACTTTTGCCGGAGAAATCATATCCGGAAGCTGTCTGTTTTCGGCTCTGTTCTAAAAGATAACTATCGAGCGGATAGCGATATAGATATACTGGTAGAATTTGATCCTGACCACACCCCTGGTTTGATCAGTCTGGCACGAATGGAAAATGAATTGACAAGAATTTTGGGGCGTAAGGTGGATATGCGGACAGCCGAGGACCTGAGCCGTTACTTCAGAAATGAAATCCTTCAATCGGCGGAGGTTCAATATGCAGAAAGATGATGCCACACGTCTTCGTCATATGCTGGATGCGGCAAGGGAAGCCGAAAGTTTTATCCGAAATAAAACCAGAAAAGACCTAGACACAGATCGTAAGCTGGTTTTTGCCCTTGTTAAATGTATGGAGATTGTCGGAGAAGCAGCCTCTAATATTTCAAAAGAATGCCGCAATAATTCCCGCCAAATCCCTTGGCCGGATATTATCGGGATGCGGAATCGTCTTATTCACGGTTATTACGATATCAACCTTAACATCTTGTGGAAAACTGTAATAGAAGACCTCCCTCCTTTGATTGTTGAACTCGAAAAAATCGTTCCGCCGGAGGATGATTCGTGAAATCCACTATTGACCAACTGATCATAAACTCACCATATGAAGAGCCAAGGCGGTTTTGGAGCTATGACCGTGAGAGCCGGCTTTTTGCACTTAAAAACGGCAGACGGCCAGCGGGCTATGTAATAGCCTCCGAGGGGTCAAAGGCCTTTGATGACCCAGGCGTCTTTGTGGAGATTCCGCTTGTAAATCAGATCAGGTCCCGCATCGAGAGTTGGCGCAGAGCAGGATATCCGGGTGTCACAGGGATAACGAAACGCTTGCTGGACCACTGGCAAAACCCCGAGGAACGAGAATACCGCAGGTTCTTTTTTTGTCAACTGGAGGCCATGGAAACAATCATCTGGCTTACCGAAGGCCCGGATGCGGAGAGGGTGGGAATAGTGATACCATCGGATGGCGGGCCGTTTGAACGTCTATGTTCAAAGATGGCGACCGGTTCCGGCAAGACCATTGTTATGGCCATGCTCATTGCCTGGCAGGTATTGAACAAGGTCACATATCCCCAGGATTCCCGGTTTTCCAAACATATCTTCGTGGTGGCCCCTGGTCTGACGGTCAAAAGCCGACTCCGGGTGCTCATCCCGTCTGATGATCAGAATTATTATGATGAATTTAATATTGTACCGGTGGGTCTGAAGGAAAAACTGCGGCAGGGGAAGATCCTTATCCGCAACTGGCATGCCCTTCAGTGGGAGTCTGAAGAAAAGATAGCCAAAAAGAAGAGCGTGGATAAAAGGGGGCCGAAAAGCAACGAGGCCTATGTTCGGGAAGTGCTTGGCGAGATGGCTAATGTAAACAATATCATTGTCATAAACGATGAAGCGCACCATGCGTGGCGTGTGCCTGCCGAATCAAAAGTAAAAGGGATAAACAAGGCGGAACTGGCAGAGGCAACCATTTGGGTCAGCGGCCTTGACCGCATTCATGAGGCGAGGAATATCCTTGCCTGCTATGATTTCTCAGCCACCCCGTTTGCCCCTTCCGGTAAAAAGACCACCGAAGAGGCCCTTTTCGGATGGATCGTGAGCGACTTCGGCTTGAATGACGCCATTGAATCCGGATTGGTAAAGACCCCACGCGTTGTTATCCGCGATGATGGGCAGTTGACCAAAGACTATAAGTCCCGTCTTTATCACATATACAATGATCCGGAAGTAAAGGATGATATCAACCGGAAGGCGGAGGCACATGAAGCTCTGCCAGATCTGGTGACAAACGGGTATTACCTTTTGGGTAAAGACTGGCTTGAGACAGCTAAGGCTTGGAAAGAAGCGGGATTCAAAACCCCTCCTGTAATGATATCAGTGGCGAACCGCACGGAAACCGCCGCGCGTGTGAAATATGCGTTTGACCATAACAAAATTCGTATTGATGAATTGTGCAATGCTCAAAAGACCCTCCATATCGATTCGAGGGTGCTTGATCTGGCCGAATCTCAGGAAGAGGTCACGCAAATTTATGATGACGCTGAAGAGGATATGCCGGAAAACGAATCGGAGAGGAGATTAACAAAGAAAGAAATTGCCGAGTCGCTTCGCCAGATAGTTGATACAGTCGGTCAGGTGGGGAAACCGGGAGAGTTAATACAGAAAGTGATTTCCGTAGGAATGTTATCCGAAGGATGGGATGCAAAGACTGTTACCCATATAATGGGGCTTCGCGCATTCTCCAGTCAACTGCTCTGTGAACAGGTTGTCGGCCGTGGTTTGAGGAGAACCTCTTATGAAATAAATCCGGAAACCAATCTGTTTGAAGCAGAATACGTCAACATTTTTGGGGTGCCTTTCACGTTTCTGCCGCATGAATCGCAAGACGGCCCTCCGCCTCCTCCTCCGTTGCCAAAAGCGCGTATAGAGCCGGTTCCGGAAAAACAGCAATTTGAAATAAGCTGGCCGAATATCATCCGTATTGAACACGTTTATAAGCCGCGCCTTACCCTTGATATGGGCAAGGTTTCGCTTCTTGAATTGTCGGCCTATGACACCACGACCCTGGCCGAGCTAGCGCCGGTTGTGGAGGGTAAACCCGATGTGACACGGATTGCGACTATTGACCTGGAAGATCTCGGCCGGAAGTTCAGGATGCAGAAGATCATTTTCGAGACGGCAAGGGATGTCTTTGATCAGATGAAGCCCAGTTGGAAGGGGAGCAGGGAATATCTCCTGGCCCACTTGATAAGACTGGTAGGGACATTTATTGAATCCGACAAAATTCAAATTATGCCGCCACTTTTTTATCGGGATGATGTCAGACGACGCATTCTTTTGACACTCAACATGAACAAAATCGTTCAGCATATCTGGGAAGCCATCCGTTTTGAAAATTCCGAATCCATTGAACCGGTATTTGACAATGAGCGCCCTGTATGTTCCACCGGAGACATGCAACCTTGGTATACGGGAAGACCTTGCGAACACACCCAGAGGTCCCACATCAACATGTGTGTATATGACAGCACATGGGAGGCCAGTGAATCCTTTGAACTTGATCATGACCCCCATGTTTCGGCATGGGTGAAGAATGACCACCTGGGGTTTGAGATCCTTTATATTTTTTCAGGGGTTGTTCGAAAATACCGACCGGATTTTATTATCCGGCTTAAATCAGATAGCTTTTTAGTGCTTGAAACCAAAGGGAAAGACTCTCAGCGAGACCAGACAAAACGTGCGTTTATGGATGAATGGGTGCGGGCGGTAAATATACACGGCGGGTTCGGCAAATGGAAGTGGGCGGTGTCCAAAAATCCAGGGGATGTAAGAAAGATTTTAGCGGCTGTAAAATCTGGAATTGAGCGACTCTGAACTTGCCAGGCAGGCCCTAGTCCAATGGACAAACGGGCTTTATCGGATATGGAGTTGCCGTTAAGGCAATTACTTGATTAATATGTAGAAGATCAAAGCATAGTTGTATGACAGTTAATATCAAGTGGGGATTAGGTTTGGAAAAAGCGACACTGCCATGAGATTTTTTTAATGAATCACTCCTTCATGAAGTAATCGGAAATCACGCCCATGAAGGGATTGTATTTGATCGCATAGTGGGTCTTTCCCTCAGCCTGGAACCTGAGAGAGATCTGACGATCTTCTTCATGGATCGAGGAAGAGATCTTTTCAAACTCATCCTGATCCATCTGCATCAGCCTTTCCACCTTCTCCCGATAGAATGGGGATACATCGAGACCTGCGCAGGCATTGACAAACCAGGGCATAATCAGGCCCACCTTTTTGAGGAATAGATTGTGTTCACTGCCGAAATCCAGGCAGGATTCATCGGTGAAATTTAAGAGGGTGCCTATCTTGTCCATGTCCACATAGCCGCCCTCGATGCTCAGCTCATGCGCCTTTGTGCCGGGAAAGGGGAAAAAGAATGTCCAGCGGAACCTCCCCGGTCTTGCCTCGCCCAAAAGGGTGATGGTTTCCATTACATCCTGATATCCCTCGTACGGCAATCCGATCATTATAAAGCATGAGCTGTGCATCCGGTATTTGTGGACAAGACCAATGGCCTCTATGATCTTTTTGTTGCTGGTTCTGCGGTTCATCACCTGCCTGCGTATACGCTCGCTTCCGCTTTCAACGCCGAATTTTACGATCTTGCAGTTGGCGTCTGCAAGGGCCTTTGCCCGGTCATCATCAAAGAAGCCCACATGGGCGTTAACGACAAACGGCAGGGTTGAGGCCTTCTTGTAGGCATTACAAAATTCAACGACATAGTCCTTGTCAAAGGTGAACAGATCGTCATCAAAGATAAACATCTTAATATTACTGAAATTCTTTTCCAGATATACAACCTCGTCAATGATCTGCGCAACACTGTGATGGCGTATGTAATGCAGGTCTTTAAAGCTGCATGCAAGATCATCACGGTATTTCTTCACCATGATGTGGTTAAAGCAATATGAACAGTTAAACGGGCAGCCGCGGGATGCCATCAAACCCACCCAGCCGTTTTTTGCGTCAATAATCTTCTGGAAGTCAAATATCTCGTAATCCTTGGGCTGAAGCCCCGTGAGCTCAGGCATCGGCCTTATCGGGTTGATCCTTATGTTATTATCTACAACGAGCCCCATGTTGCGGACGTCCGAGACATCTTCCTTGCGGGCCATTCTATCCACGAATTCAAGAAACGCATATTCGCACTCCCCTGAAAATACGTAATCAAATGAACCTGACTCAAGTACCTCGCGGGTTGCCACAGTGGCATGGATGCCGCCGCAGACAAGGGGGGCGGTAGAAACCTCACGGCACCAGCCGGCAAGCCTGGCGGCATAGGGCCATTGGTTGGTCACCACGGAAAAGCCTATGATGTCCGGCCTTATTTCCATAAGCCAGGAGGAAAATTCTTCTTTGGAGGGCAAAGGACCTAAGTCTTCGCAGAACTGCCGGAATATGACTTGGTGACCAGAGTTCTTCAAAAGGGCTGACAGAAAAGAAACACCGTAATTGAACCCCAATTGAGAACCGATATTCGGATAAATAAACAGTACCTTCATCTTGTACTTTCCGTGTATATTATAAAAAGGTTTGCGGTTATCCTCTTCTAGCATCAATTATCCTGGCTACGATATCCTCATAATCAAACATCGGAGGATGGGTCAGGGTGTCCACATGGATTATCTCGCTCTTGGCAGGGCCGCAGGCTTGCCAGCGCCGGACAAAACGGGTGTTGTTGCTGCCCGCAAAGATCGTGTAGGCAGGGACACCGACAGCGGCCGCTATGTGCTGACAGGCGGAATCATAACCGATGAATTCATCACTGTTGGAGATCAGCGCTGCGATCTCACCCATATCGCATTCAATACTGATAATGCCGCCGGCAAAAAGGCCGGCAGTTTCCCCGTCAAAAGAGGTGTCCATGCGCTGATACGAATCAAATGACCCCATCAGGCGGGCTGTGCGCTTAAGTTCTTCTTCGCCGAAGCCCTTATCCAGGATAATGACCGTATTTGGCTCTTCCAGTAATTTTGATATCAGCAACCTTTCAAAATCTTCGCCAAGCCGCTTTCTGGAATTCCCTCCCACACCGAAATTGATTACAATAATTCTGTTGCACCCTGCCGCCCGCAATCCATCAGTAAAAAGTGCTGCCCTGTCAAGGTCCTTTTTTTGAAGCCAGACCATGGGATAGCAGAATCTTGACTCGCCGAACACCATATCGAGCCAGTGATTTGTAAGCTCTGAAATGGACATCTTCTTTGGATAGGAATCCTTGCCGCGGCTGTTGAAAAACAGGTGATTCTCATCACCTATCACCGGCAGGACGCCAAGCTGGGAAAGCCTGGAATCAGGGTCCACAAGGATTACATCTTGTGCAATGTCAAAGGTCACCTCCCTGCTGACAGTCTCAAGCACTGCATCCCACGCGGTAAAGCGTTCAAATAATCCTCCGCGCCGGGAATAGTCAAACACATCAATTTTTATCCGGGGATTTCCGCCAAAGATCTGTAACAGCTTTGACCCGCCTATTACCAGTATCTCCGCCTCCGGGAACGTATGCGCAAGACGCTGGATCATCACGCTTGTAATGGCTACATCCGCTCCGATGGTCACCCTGGATAAAACAAGGATCTTCCGGGGGCCCCTGATATCCTTTCTGCATTGGTCGCTTGTGCTTCTGATCTTCTCGATCCGATTAAACATCGTATCATAGGAATCTATCCCGAAATCCTTAAGCCTTCTGTTAAGCCACCTCCCGGCAGGCATCCTGCGGCAGTACGATACCACCTGACACATCACCCTGTTGTAGGTCTCGGCCTGGAGTTCTTCAAAATCATCACAAAGGCCTTCTATTACAATACCAAAAAGGGCGGCAGACCCAATCAGATTGAGGTCCTCGTCCTCAAAGGCCGTTGCCATCTCACACAACAGCCGTATATATTCCCCTTCATATTTGTCATTGTAAAAATAGTAATCCAGAAATGACAGGGCGATTTGTCTTGCCAAGGGTTTTAGATCCTGCGTTGTTGGACTCTGCCGCAGGCCTTCCCATTTATTTTGGTAAAATTCGGGCCTCATCCTTTCTTTGGTCTCCCCAACATTTTTTTCACTTCACCAAAGACCATCTCAGGCCTGATCTCTGTCATGCACCGGTGGTCTGTGGGGCATACCTTTTTATGGCATGGGGAGCAGTCAAGCTCTCTTCTGATCACCACGGTCTTATCAAGATTTGCAGAAGTATAAAGTGGGTTGGTCGGTCCCATTATCACGACAACCGGGATACCGAAGGCGACCGCAAAATGCCTTGGCCCGGTATCATTAGTAATCAAAATGGAGCAGCGTTTTATAAGGGGCTTTAAAGTGGCCAGATCAACCCTGTCCGGCCCGGTGTTGACCACCGGGACCCGACAGTTTTTCACAATAGCCTCGGCAATCCCCTCTTCGCCGGGGCCGACAAACAAGATGATCTTGCATTCAAATTGGCTCTTAATCAACCCGGCAAGTTCAGCAAAGTATTCGGCAGGCCAGCACTTGGATGAGCCGAAACTCGCCCCCGGGTTTAAACCAACGACTATGTCATTCGGCTCAATCTGATATGACCTAAGGAGCCTTTCACCCTTTGCCCTGAGAGAATCAGAGACAAAAAGCTCCGGCCTTGGATAAGCAGGCAGCTTGAGGTCAAGAAACCGGCAGAGCTCCAGATAATAATCCAGCATCGCCATGGGCCTGACCTTACCGGCAATATCACGAATGGGCGAAGGGCCCCCGGCAAGGAACAAGCTCCTGAAATTTCTCTTATAACCGTAAATATTCCTTACCCCCCCCAGCCAAACGCTCAGAAAGGAACGGATGGAATTGGGCAAAACTATCGCCATGTCCGGACGAATACGGCGGATATCTTTTACAGTCTGCTTGAAGCCGGCATATGTCTTGTCATTGCAGGCAATAATCCTGTCAAACCATGGGCTGCCTTCAATTATGCCTTGCGCATATTGTTTAATGCAGGCAGCAATCAAGGCATTTGGAAAATTCTCCCTCAGGCATGCAAAGACGGGGGTAGCCATTACAATATCTCCAACCCAGTTAGGGCAGCGAACTAATATGGAATTGACCGATGCCGGATTTTCCTTCATGTTACCATTACCTTGACAGACAGTCCGCCTTCTCATATACTGCGCCACCATCTGCCAGTCAAAGGAAAAAACCGGATAATATCGTGCCCCTATTCAATTCAAAATTAATAATTCAAAATTCAAAATTGTGTCTGAACAACCTTCTCGTTCAGACGCCACACATGGCTTTCAAGTGCTAGATTTCATCCTGGGTAAAGAAATTGCTTCTTACGTAAGACTCCACAAAAGGCTGGTGGTCATCTCTATGGTCCTTTCAGCAATTTCAGCCTTTTTTGCGGTTATGCCTGCTGTCTTGATCGGGCCGTTTATAGATGAGTGTATGAAAAAGGGCACGGAACCGGCGTCATGGAAAATTCCGTGGCTTGCGATTGACCCCCATTCATGGCTGTCATGGCATAGAACGGAATGGGTGCTTGTTGATAAGATCTCACAGAATGAACTCCTTGTCATATTGTTGGTTGTTTCGCTGGTTTCGGTTTTCGGCAAGTCTATTACCACGTATATCAGCAGCTATGCTGCTGCAGCCTTCTCCAACAGAGCCACCAGGTCCTTAAGAATAGATCTTTTCAGAAAATTTGTATCTCTCTCTTTAAGTTATTACCATAAGAGGAAATCAGGAGAGCTGGTATCAAGGGCGGCAAGTGATGTAACAGCTATGCAGAATAACATCCCAAACATCCTTATGGGGTATGTCGAAAATCCGTTGGCGGCGGTGGTTACCCTCGGTTACCTCCTGGTGATGAATTATAAACTTACTCTGATAGTATTTATCTCAGCCCCGGTAATAGTGGGGTTGGTTCGACTTTTTGGCAGAAAGGTAAAGAAAAATGCGGTGAGGATGCAAGATGCCACCGCCAAGGTCACCTCAACGTACCACGAAACCATACAGTGCCTAAAGGTTATTCAATGTTTTGTCAGGTCAGACTACGAAGAAGAAAAGTTCAAAAAGCATACCTATGAGCAGTACAAGAGAATAATGCACTGGAGGCGTTGGGACCTAGCGGTCAACCCTGTTATGGACCTTACTGTTTTTCTTGGAGCTCCCCTTGTGCTAATTGCTGCGAGATTTTATTTTAACCACAGCCTAGGTGAAATAATGTCAATGTTTTTCGCCTTCAGCAAACTTTACACTCCGGTAAAAAAGATCGTTAAGATCAACAATGAGCTAAGGACGCTTCAGGGCATAACCAAGCGTGTTTTCGGTATCTTGAGCACAAGCCCCGAAATTAAAGACAGCCACCAGGCAAGAATACTGCCCAGGCATAATAAGTCCATTGAATTCAAGAATGTTGATTTCAGTTACAGCCCTGAGGAGCCGGTCCTGAAGGGGGTCTCGTTCGTGGTCAAGGCCGGAGAGATGGTGGCATTTGTCGGATCTACAGGCGCGGGTAAGAGCACACTCCTTGACCTCATCCCACGTTTTTATGATGTGACAAATGGGGCTATAACCATTGATGGGACCGACATAAGAGATGTTACCCTGGAATCCCTCAGAGGCCAGATTGGTATTGTCAGTCAGGACGTGGTGTTATTCCACGACACAATTTTTAATAATATTGCTTACGGAAGGTCAGGATCTACTGTTAAAGAGGTTGAATCTGCGGCCAAGGCCGCCCATGCCCATGAATTTATAATTGCCCAGCCAAAGGGCTATGAAAGCATTGTGGGCGACCGGGGGACTCGCTTGTCCGGTGGACAACGTCAGCGAATTGCAATCGCAAGGGCGATATTGTCATCCCCAGCAATCTTGATGCTTGATGAGGCGGCCTCGGCCCTGGATGCAGAGAGCGAAGAATATATAAAGAAGGCGATTGAAAAATTACAAGGCACACAGACTATTCTGGTTGTCGCCCACAGGTTGAGCACTATCATGAGGGCCGATCATGTCTATGTCCTTGAAGACGGAAAAATTATAGAATCAGGAACATTAGAGGAACTGATAGCCTTTGGAGGCAGGTTCCGTCAACTTTATGATATGCAATTCAAAACTAACTCAATGTCTTAGAGTTGGTGATTAATCCGCAGCACAAGTGATGGGCCTTACCCTTAAACATCTAATGCATTACCGAAAGCGCACTCAATTACACGACTTGTGTAAAAATACAATTCAGTTTATTACCGGAAAAAGAACAACCATTAGTTGAACTACCTTATTCAGATCAAAATATGTAGCAATAATGAAAAAATTTAAACATACTTTAAAAACTGTTAAAGCTCTAATACTTGGATGGGCCGTGATTATTCCCCTTATTCACTTATTGCCCTTGAAAAAAAATCTAGTCTTATTCATCGGCAAAAATAATGGCTCGTTCTTTGATAATGTAAAATATCTTTATTTATATCTACATAGACTCAATCGAAAAGACATCAAGTATTACTTTTTTACAGAAAAGCAATCTGTGTACAATATGTTGAAATGCCATAACCTGCCGGTCTTATTTCATCCAACCTTGCGTTCTATATATGCCTTGGCTTGCTCAAATATCATAATTTCCTGCAACATGGCATGGATTAAAAACTACAAATATCATTTGTCAGTCAGAGCAAAAAAGATTCAGTTATGGCATGGCGTACCACTTAAAAAAATAGGGATGCTGGTAAATGATTCGTTAAAAAAGCATAATTCCCTTTTAGCTAGAATTGATAACGCAATACGAGGCAAAAACTGTATTCATGATCTGTTTCTGTCTACATCAGATTACTTCACAGTAAATATTTTTTCAAAGGCAATGAGAGCAAAAAGATTCATCGAATTAGGTTACCCTAGAAACAGTATCTTCTTTAAGGGACAATTGGATAAGTTAGATTTTCTTGATGCAGATGTCCAATCACTTGAGAAGATAACTGAATTTCAAAAAAAAGGCTTCAAGTGTGTTTGTTACGCACCAACGTGGGATGACCCGATGGGTAATGCCATCCAAAGCGGATATCTTGATTTGAAAAGGCTTTCGAAGTTCGCGCAAGAGCACAAGATATTGTTTGTCTTTAAATTTCACCCGTCAATAAATTGCAAAAATGAATTTGGCCTATTAAGTAATATTATTTATTATAATAGTTCAAAAGATATACAGCCTCTATTAAGGGTAACAGATATTCTTGTAACCGACTATTCATCAGTATATATGGATTATCTGTTACTCAATAGACCCATAATATTTTTCCCCTACAATTTAGATGGTTATTTGAAAGCACATAATGGTTTGCTTTTTGATTTTAATTCCATGGCTCCGGGCCCCAAATGTTATTCACAAGAACAGCTCCATGAAGCGATATTAGATTGTACCGCTGGCCAGAAAGACGATTTCGCTGATGACAGGGGCCAAATAAGAAAACTAGCTTTTAAATATGAAGATGGCCGCGCTTCAGAAAGAATATGGGATTTTATCATGAAAGAATACATGGAAGTTCCATAGAAAAGAGTTGAAGTTCTGACAGATTTTATTCGCCATTTTAAAACGCTAAGAAGTCACGATTAAAGTATCTATAAGGGTCCAGATATGAAGAAATATGATTTCAGATTATTTATTAATGATCTGTTTTTTCGCCGGCTATGGCGAATAGTTAGGTGGTTTCAGCGACGGATGGAATCGGCCAATAGTCGTAGAATAATGTCTCGACTTGCAGCTTGTGACAAGGGAGTTCGTTTTTCCGGCCGAGTAGTTATTCATTCACCGAAAAATGTAGCATTAGGCAATAATGTGCATATTGGCGATAATGCCTGGATACAAGGAAATGGGGGGGGCTGACTATCGGGGATAATTGTCATATAAGCAGGAATCTTACGCTTTACACCGCCAATCACCGTTTTATGGGAAATCGACTTCCTTATGATGATTGTCTTGATCCAAAACCGGTGGTCATCGGTCGAAATTTCTGGATCGGAATGGGTGTATGTATTGTACTGGGGGACAATAATTGGAGATGGAGCCATAATAGGAATGGGAGCAGTAGTATTTGGTGAGGTGCCAGCGTGTAGTATTATTGGCAGCGAAAAATGGCGTATTCTGGGGTATCGGGACAAAAATGGATATGATAGACTTGATAAAGACCGGCAATATGCCGGATCCAATGGTATAGCCTTCCTTGAGGGCCATGAGTAACAGCAGGAAATTTACAAAATGTAAAGTTTCCTTTCGTTCGCATTTCGACCTTCAGTCTTCAGCATAACTACCTGAGTAGTTACAAATTTTTTTCGTCGCAAAATTGCTCCTAATGTTCGCTTATCCCGTAACCCAAGGAGCTTTGTATTCTCCCTTCTCAATCAGATCAAGGATATAACCAGCGATTTTTTCACCATTGTACTGCTCGTGCGTCCATCTCATACCAGTCTCAGCAATTTTTTCCCTCTCGTTTTCGTGTTTAAGATACCAATCCGCCAGATCAAAAAATTCGTCGTCTGTTTCAAAATACCGTAGGTGTACTCCATCCTTGAAGAGAAGTTCACTGTCTGGGACTGATTTAGCAAGAACACAGGTGCCACCGGCCAGGTAATGTGTAATGCGGTTGGAATGGTACAGCCTAGTATTGTTATCAGCATTAATACTAAGGCCGATATGTGCACCGCTGATTGCGTATAAGTAGTTGAAACCGACCACTTTGGGTCTGCCGCAACAGGCGTACAAGGCGCAATTGGGCATTTGGCTCAGACGGTTGACGATATCATAGCGCAATGCTTCGCCAGGAAAGCGGCGCGGGTTGTGTTGAATAGCGCCTGTCCATAAAATATCAGATTTCCATTTTTCTTCAACATCATAGCGGCGGTTAATATCCGGGTCGCAGGTATGAGGCATAAAGAAACATTTGGGGACGCCAGCTTCACGGTAAAGTTGCAGGAATTCGCCATCATTGGTCGCCAAGAGGATGTCTAATTTTCTGGCTGTCTCGATTCTTCCGGGGTGCAGTTGTGGCCAAGCATCAATGTCAAGACCAATAAATACTGCATTTGGCGCCGCTTGTCGCATTCTCTCGATGGTTTCAGCATCGAGCAGCCGAACAAAAGTCACAAAGATTATAGCCGGTTTGTAATTTTCTATAGCTCTTACCAAAAGCGAGTCCGTTTTCTTTTTGCAAAACAAACGGGCAAAGCTCCTCCTTTTGATGGGGCTAAGGGCCAATGCGGTTTCGTGATAACTGAATTTCCTAACGTCATGCCCCAAGCGGATGAACCCCTTGGCAAGTCTAACAGGGTTATTTTTAAATATCTGTCCCGGATCAAGTCGCAGGTCGGAAACTATAAATATCCTCTTTGCATTTGGCATTTATTTACCTCTTTTGCGAAAGAACCTTATCTGTCAAGAGACTCCTCTGTCTCGAGTTCTTTTACCCACGGCTCTTGCAACAGCTTTTCAACCTTTGATTCGACCTTTTTTTGTGCCCGTCTGTGATGCAGAGGCTTCTCAGCAGCAATAGCTGCCGTACCATGAGCTACATGAACAATCTTACTTGCCAGCTCGTATACAGGTATCACATGTGTCTTGTACCCTGCATCCCAAATTTGTCTGGCGGTAGAATACCCCCCGCCCTTTCCATGAATACTTGTGAATGTAAGATTATTATCGAGTATCACATCACTTCGGTACATGGCGCAATAGTCCCTCGGGTAATGGCCTTGCTCCCATTCAATCTTTTTTTTTCGACCGAATAGAATTTTAATCTGATTTGTTGCGTAACCAACTACCCGTTTTTGAAAGGCATATAACGAATTTTCAATAACAAGCTTCCATGCACCGACACCGGCAATTGAGACATCATGATCAAAACCATTTAAAAACGGATCCAGCCAGTCGTCTTTCTTGACAAAGACATCTGAGTGCATGGTGACAAAAAAATCGCACTTTGTACTCCGAATTCCCACATCCCACGCGGTAAAGACATTTTTTGGCCAATTTGTGTGATCTTCCTCTGGCCGTTCAATCAAACGAATCCAGGATATAGACCTCAAATATTCAAGGCTTTCGTCTCGGGAGCCATTATCTACAACGATGACTTCCACGTTGTATTTTTCGGAATGCTTACGAATAGAGCGTAAACAAATTGTGATATAAGGTCTGACCTGCCAATGTGGTATACAAATGGTTATCTTTGGCGCTATGTTGCTCATTGTCTCTGTCCTTCTATCAGCTTGATAAAAAGTTTACTCACATCCGGAGCATCCACCCAGTTCCGTAAAAAACGGCTTATGTCCTTTCTGTGGGCTGATGCAAAACCCCTTTGGCTGGAATGAATACGCATGGCATCAAGGTCTAAGAGCACTGGCCCGCGCCCATGAATTATTATGTTGGAGGCCTTCATATCACCATGACTGATCATCGAAAAATGCAGCTTTTTAAAAATCCCAGTTACTTGTTTTGCAACAGGAAGTTTTTCGTTCGAATCACCGTCCTTAAAAAATGAGTCTGCACGCTGTCCTTCCGCATATTCACATATAAAATAGGCCCTTCCCCTAAAAGGCCCAAATCGCCGCTCCAAAAAAGCTATGGGCTTCGGCGTCAAAATCCCTGATATCAGAAGCAAGTGGGCATTTCTCCAGGATTTTGACGCCCTGCTTTCCATAAGACTTTTCCGTAGGCCATGCAAACAATTTTTTATATTGTATCGCTTGATTACAAAATCCAGTTCATCAGTTTTGATCCTGGCAACAGTAGATGTGTTACCTCTCTTGAGTAAATGGGCATCCCTCCCATTCAGCATTTTATCAGGATCATCAAGAAATGCTGACATGGCCTCGGTATAATCAGCCCTCCTGCAGACAAAAAGACAGCCGAAGGATTTTTTGCAGATAAATTCCGATGTATCTCTAAATATCTTTTTTGATTTCAGCCTGATTCTCTGTTTTTGCCTTAATTCAATATATCGCCAAAGTTTGTCAAGGTCGGCCCCGGCTCGCTCCCACCCCCTGGCATCGGAATAAACAGCAAATAAGTCCTTGACCAGATCTGATTCCAGGCTGGCCAAAAGGCAAAATAATAAAGCCAGGTTCTGCAAGCTATCCGAAACATTGGCCGGGCCATTTTTATTTACATATTTAATAGTTGAGCCATCTATACAATAAGCGTTTTTGTCCTTTAACAGAAAATTCTTAAAATGAAGATCGCTCTGCAAAAGTCCTTTGTTATGTAACCCCGCAAGGGCTATGACTACCTGGCGAAGCGATTCTATCCTGTTTTCATAACTGTATTCATACCCCCATAATCTTGCGATATCTACCGAAGGTTGAATGTATTCAAATAGCAACACACCCGTAGATTCGTCCTTCGCAAAACCACTATACAACAGCCTTGCGGTGGCAATCCCAGCCTTTGTGAGGGCCTCAATACCGCTCAACTCCCTTTTTATATGGCGTCTAACCTGAAGGGGTTGAAAAAAAAGTTTTGCTATGACCTGTTTCCCGCCCCAATTGCATAACAATACTACCCGCCTCCCAGGGACTACCCGCAATAGTTTTTCGCATTGCAATACATCGCTGTTATCCCTTAACGGTAAAACAAAAGGTACGATTATACTGCGGCCTGACTTTAGAACTCCCCTCGCTATAGATGTATCCATTGAATGCGATTATACCAGGCTCAGGCCTAATTGGGTGATGCCATCGAAATTTTTCGTCATATGTATGATGTCTTCATCATAGCCAAGAGAACACATCAACTGGTTTACTTCAGGTAATTGTCTATAATGGGTCAGCAATTTGACGGCAGCAGTATCTTTTACATGCCTCCATCTTCCGATGGATTCCTTGTGGACCTCTTGATTGCGGTGGGTCTTCCAGTCTTCCGAATCATCCTCGCCGCTGGCGATCTCCTTCACCACATTTGAATAGCCGAGCGTCAGATCTTCCGATTGAACCTCGATCCCGAGCCATCTGAGAAAATCCCGTTTTATTACAAGGGGGTGCAGTGCCAGATCTTCGTATCTGATAAGACATATATTGGCACCTTTGGAGGCATGTGTTTTCGCAAAATCGAAAATAATCCCATACCGTTCCATCCAAAATGTCCAAAACTCCGTTGTTCGAGGCACCTTATCATGCCGCTCTGTCTCCAGGAGGGAAACCAGTTGATCGCGTGGGTCACGTATTATGCCGGCAAACCAGACCATGTTCCCATAATCGAAAAATATTTTATTTAATTTTTCTTCATCCAGATTGTTGGTCCTCTTGTCTATTACGATTAAGCCGGAACCTAGTTTCTTGGCCAGCTTCCATGAGTGTCTGTAGGTCCGGTTAGGTGCAATCACCAAGCCTTCGTGTTCGCCAAGATAGCGTTTTGCAAGAGTCGAACCTGTCCTGGGCATTGCGAGCAGATAGACGACCCTGGGTCTTGAAAATCGCGTTCTATACCTGGGATGAATAGGCCAGTAGGAGGGAAGTATCCGCTTGAGACCATATATGATTTCCTTTGCCAGGTCTGTCATTTTCTATTTATTTTAAATGTCTTTGCGTGGAATTGATCATACCTGTCTACGGCAACTCATTTTTTAGCCAACAGTCTCAACTTTCACAGCCTGTCGCCTTAACCTTTTCTTCAGAACATGTCCTTGAATACGCGCAGTTTTCCTTTTTATCCAAAACCATTGAATTCTGTCAAACACATTGAGGTCCTCCCTGCACTTATAAGACTTAATTAGATCAAGCCTGTCCGCAGCAGTGAAGATGTCCGCGGGCAGTGTATAATTAAGTCTTGCAAGGCTCTTTATTACCCATCTGAATCTGAAAAGTTTTTTTCTATCAACGCGCTGCAGATCAAATAGTGCAGTCTTGGGTATATCGGATCCTTTTTCGTAATAAAGCAGTATGTGTGTAGCATTGAAATCCAGGTGATTGAAGCCGCTTTGATGCATTTTTCTGGCAAGGGTAGCGACGTCTGTCAGCATTGTCTTTTTGCGTATGTCGCCGTCCGGACCACCAAAAAAACCGGGCATTTCCCGCAGTATCTTTTCAAGCGAAATATAGGGGGAAAAATCTTCGGTGATTACAAAAGACTTAAACCAAAAATGACGAAAACGCTTCTCTCCGGCGGCTACGGCTGCGACCGTCGGCAGACCATTTTTTCTGAAATCGCAAATATTGTGGAATTCCTTTTTTCCCTGGGAAAATGCCCTGTTCGAAAAAAGCAGCCCAATAAGGCGCCGAAAGCACATGAATTCCGGTTTATGCCTTTTCAGATAAAATATCCTTTCCCTATCCTGATCATGCAGTGTAATACGAATTACAGACCGCTGCCTGATATTCTTAACTATCGTGCCTCCCTTAAGACCCCAGATCGAATCAAAATTGTCGATGCCTATGGAATCAAAAAAATTCACGTAATCCTGATTAATTATCAGGCAGCCCTCTTCAATATACCTGATCGGCGAAGAGCAGTTACCGTCTTGTTCTGTCCGCCAATTCATCATACAACCCGATAACCTTTGAACAATTGCCCTCTACTGTGAATCCCTTTGCCTTATCAGCGGCCTTTTTTCCCATTTGAAGCCTATATTCTTTTGACCTCAGCGCCTCAATCCTATCCCTGATTTCATCAGGACTTCCTTCTTTCAATACAAAGCCGTTTTCTCCATCCCTTATCAATTCGCTGGCCCCGTTGTTCATGGTAGTGATCACTGGAAGGCCGCATGCCATAGCCTCGAGACACACATTGGCAAAGGCGTCATAACGGGTCGGAAGCACAAAGATATCCGCGGCGCCGTAGTATCTTTCCATATCATTCTTGTGGCCGACAAATAAAATTCTATCACCTGGAATATTTTTTTCTATCCATTTTCCAAGGGCACCTTTTCCCTGCCCTATCACCATAAGCCTTATATTTTTATTTTGCAGCTTATTAATACCCTCCAATAGGTTCTGAAGCCCTTTGCGTCTATGGTCATTTGAGACAAAAAGGATAAGGATTTCATTTTCTCTGATGCGGTATAATTTTCTCACGCTTTCCCTATGAATATCCCTTACACCAGGGAAAAACCTCTCTGTGTCAATGCCGTTATATATAACCCTGATCCGGTCAGGATGGACATGATAATAGTTAATGATATGACCCTTTACCAGTTGGGAATTGGTCTGGATTATCTTTGTGCCGTGATCGCCGAAAATCCTCTTTTCCAGGTATAAGAGGGCAAGACGGCGGGGACCAACGGCCTTAAGCCTTCTTAAAGCCGGATTTGGATAGCCCTGCTCCAGGTGAACAGGGACTATGCCGTCGGAGGCGCGATAGATATCCTGGTAAAGGGTTCTATCCATGCTGTGTATGATGTCAAGTTTAACCTCTGCCAGGCGTTTTTTTGCAAATAAGGCAAAGGAGAGGTTTTTGAGAGGAAGTGACAGGGGGACAATGGGGACATGATAAAAGACTATACCAGGCTCTTCTTGCCAGGTATTTGCGAAGGCATGAACTTCATGGCCATGCTTCAGTAATTCCCTTGCAAGAGAAACCGTATAGCCTTCCGCGCCGCCATAATCAAAAAAAAAATTCTTGCACACAAGGCCTATTTTCAGCGCCCGCTTCACTTAAAGTTCTCAGCCTCCGGCCTTGATTCGCTAATATTATCTGTCAGGTTGCTTTTATTAGGAATACAATACACACGTACAGCCCGCTTCTTATTGATGAAGGGTTTATATTCCAGCAGAATAGAAGAGTCCAATGCTTTCAAATGATCCCAATGCTTATTTTCTGCTATAAGGATAAAGGCCTTTTTTTTCATCACCATTTCTTCGACCTCTTTATCCCCTATTCTGGGAATGGGTTTCCCATGATAGTAGACCAACTGATAGAATAAGTTCTTATAACCATAGACTGCAATGTCTTCAGGCTGTTTCCTTATCATTGAAATCACCGGATCAAACGCCTCAAATTTATATCGGAAAATACGAGGCATAATTACCGAATAGTAGAGGACATGGACCATAACCAAGGCGGCAATGGCAAGTGACAATCTCAGATCAAGTCTGTCTTTCCACGACCTGTAAAGGCCCTCAAAAAATGCTGTAACCCAGATTCCCAAAAATATCGCAGCATGAGGAAGAATCGGAACTATGTAGTTTGCCTCTCTTGCAGAAAAAAAGCTCATTATTACAACGGGTACAATAAAGGCATAACCAAAGTAGGCATAATTGGGGGTGGCAAAGGCTGTCTTTATATTAGCCTTTGTCTTATAAGCTAAAACAAGACTCCATGGTGCAAAGGAGCCCAATAGAACAAGCACATAGAGATAGAATGGCCCGGAATCGGCAGAGCCCCCGACCTTATGGACAATATCCTTTTGAATCACACCACCCAGCTGTCCTTTGTCAAGGGCAGATAGTACATACAAGTACCAGGGGAAGGCCAACAGGGCAAATATCAGCCAACCGCGAATAAAGATGAGGCCCTTCAAAGCATTTCTTTCCTTGTATACAAACCCGAAGACAAGGATGGGGGATATAAAAAAAATAAGGGCCACAGGACCCTTTGTAAGAAAGCCAAGCCCAAGGCATGCATAGGCTAAGAATAAAAAGCCCTTTTTCCCAGGCTCTTGGAGATAATCGAAATAAAAAAGGACAGCGCTCGCGCAGCAGACAGTCATCAGAGTAGGTATTTCAGTGAGCCTGGAAAAATTAGAAAAGTGCATGCATGTGATAAGGATCAATGCACTGAAAAGGCCCGGCCAGCGCCCAAAGTGTTTATTCACCCGTTGGAACAGGAGCCATGTAAAACCAAAGGCGCACAATGCAATGGGAAGCCGCAATACCCATTCATTGGTGCTCTTAAAAAGCATGGCGAAAGGCAAGGCCAGCCAGTAGACCAGGGGTGGCTTTTCGATGTATATCTCATTGTTAATGGTCGGGATGAGATAATTATGGTTTGACAGCATCTCCTGCACCACAATCATCCTTCTGGCTTCATTATGGGTAAGCACCGGGACCTGCCATATCCCCCAGAAATAGATCAGGACAGAACCGGCCACTGCAATCCAGAATAATTTTCTGTACAATCCCTTCTGTTCTTCAAGGGTATTGTTTCCCGGTGATGTGTTATAGGAATTCTTCAACACAACCCCCTTCAGACTTCACCCAATTGCAGGTTAGGATCTTGTCTTTTCAGGCTGCGCTTCTTATATATTCTGCGCACCCCTTCAAAAAGCAAAAAGAGTACTGCCCCGGCATATAATTGTAATGGTTTATGGTGAGATGCTGAGCTCCCGAATAGTGCAAATATTATGGTCAAGGGAAGAAACCCGATAAACGTGGCGGCTATAAAGGAGCTGTAGGCCATCTTGGAGGCGCCGCTCATTAAGCTGGTTACAGTGGCGTTTCCCAGGGGAAAGAGCCTGATATTAAGGACCCAATAGAAACCGTTATCGCCAAATCGGTCATACCAGCCTCTAAACCGCTCGGGAATCCTGCGGTTAAAGGGGCTCTTAAGCAACCAGCGACCAACAAAAAAATTAAGGGTTGCGCCGCAAAGAGAAATTATCTGGGAAATCCAGACCCCAAGGTGCGCCCCAAATACCGCACCGACAATGACGCATACCCAAAGTCTGGGAAAACCGCAACCATTGGCCAAGATTAAACACAATATAAAGGTCAGAGCACTATACCACTGATCTCCTCGAAGGTATGCCTGCCATTTTGTGACATCAAAGGCCTCCTGCCGAACCGAAGGCAGAGATATTACCCATGAGACAGCAGCGAAGAAAAGTGTGGTAAGCAAAATAATAAGGATGTCCTTAACCAGGTTTTGATCGCTTTGTTTTTTCATATCGGGCTAACCATCTGATCCATCCTTACCATTGAGGATATGCTTGATCTGATAATTAAGCCGTCGCTTTCCGATCCAATAAACTCCAATTAGATCAAGCCATGTCTTTGCTAGCCGCCCCAGATTGGTATACTTGGACACCCCTGTGGTCCTGGGCCGGTGGTTTACCTCAACCTGTCCGACCGAACAACCCTCCATTTCAAGCAGAATTGGTATAAAGCGATGCGCCCCGTCAAAAAAATAGAGCTTTTGCAACACCTCCCTATGAAACCCTTTTAGAGAACAGCCGACATCCGTAATGCTGTCTCCCAATACCTTCTGGCGGACATATCTGGCGAACTTAGACCCCAGGCGCTTGGGGAGGCTGTCCTGACGTCGAGCACGAATCCCGCACACCACCTGATATTTTTCCAGCAACTCAACAATTCGTGGGATATCGCGAGGATCGTTCTGACCGTCCCCGTCCAGCGAAACCACATATTTTCCCTTGGCATGTCTGAAGCCGCAGATCATAGCAGCGGATTGCCCGGCGTTTCTTTCAAAGCTGATAACACGCACAACCGGATATCGCTCCTGCAATTTGAGCAGGATGGGTTCGGTCTTGTCTGTACTGCCGTCGTTGACAAAGATGACCTCGGTCCTCTCCCGGTCTTCTCCTAACACTTGGTCGATCTCTTTTATCAAGGGAGAGATCAAATCCTCTTCATTGTAAACCGGGATTACTATGCTCAGTTCGATCATTGCCAGGACGCACCCTTAATATGTCCCCTAGGATAAAGTTACGACTGCGTTTTTCTTTTACTATAAGGCCAAGTAATATGCAAGAAAAAGGCAGTTTGGCCGCCTAGAGTCCAGTAACACTGGGGGTGAAAATAATGGGGTTTGAAACCGACCACTCTCATCTCAAATTCTTATTTAGATTTAGAGGTCGTCTTCTTGAGACATATCAATTTTTTCTTGGTTTCTGATGTATTCTCGTATCATTTCTTCATCTAAACCTACAGTGCTTACACAATAGCCTCGCGCCCAAAATGTCCTCCCACGGACCATCCGGTTGCTTTTTGTTCCAAAGCTCATCACTTCGGATGCACTCTTTCCTTTCAAAAGCCCGATCGTATTGGCCACGGAATATTTCGGAGGAATGGACACGCATAAATGAATATGATCTGACATCGCATGCCCTTCTATGATTTCTATACCCTTTATTCGAGACCANTGCTTAATCGTGTCTACTACGATTTGTCTTTTTGCCCCGTACAGCTCTTTACGTCTGTATTTTGGTATCCAAACAATATGGTACTTACAATCCCAAACCGAATGTGCTAATCTATGATAATCTTTCCATATAAATCTCCTTTCCTGAGTAGTTGGCACTCTCAGTTTAGGAGATTTATTAATTTGGGGCATCGCACATTTGTGTGGGTGACCCCAATATGTTGTGGTCATGCATTGATGACCTGGAATGCCGCTGGTTTTCTTCTCGGATAGAGAT
>LT984855.1:745947-749132 GCA_900258555.1 uncultured Desulfobacterium sp.
GGCGTCATCGCCTTAAAACTACGCTAACTCATTCCGGTCAGAAAAACAATAATCCGACCACAACATATTGGGGGCACCCACACAAATGTGCGATGCGGCATTAATTTTTCTCGACACTAATCACTGGCAAAGCCATTATTCATACCACTGGCATGCCAGTGGCTTATGCCTTCGAGTTAGGAGCTTATGTGCCCAAGACACACAGATAGGCGACTAGGACGAGGGTTTTTACTATCCCCTCTACGGTGTCATCCAGGCTACGAATTTCAGGAAAAAATCGCTTCATCAGATCCCGGCAATGCAGGTGCACTTTGTGCTCGAGGAAATTACGGTCAATTAACTTTAGCAGGCCGAATTTTTGTCTGGCTTTGTATAGATGGGCATTTTTTGATTGCAAGGAGACGGCTGAAACATTTAAAAAGTTGGAGAGCTTCTTGACGGATTGACGGATCTCTTTTGTCCTTACAACAAGCAGCCTTTGAGGAGGCACGTAGTGGAGAACACGAGCATTGTGCTCTCTCCAAAAAGAAAGGTAACCATCAAGCGGGTACAGGCCGTTTTCCTTAAGAACCTTCTCCTCCGCTGTGTAGATCACTTTTTTCGGGCGGTAATAAATATCCCTGCCGAGCTTCCAGATAGAAGACCCTTTAAGAGCCGAACGGCTGAGTTGGTGATTGAACCATGAATCGAGCCAGGAATAACAGTCACGGATGGTCAAAATGAACCTGGCCTTTGGAAATTCCCGAACAAGAATATGCACAAAGTAGGAGTTGAAATGAGATGATTCTAAGTCAAGCCATAAGTCTTTATCCCGTGTCCTGAAAAATCGTGCGATCGCCCTTTCATCAATATTTCCATTTTTCAGATCGTGGATAAGTTTGATCAAAAAGTAGGCTTGCGGCTCATGAGCAGCACGAAAATTTTGCTCAAACAGCCCGGCGATGGAGTGAGTCCCCGACTTGGGCGTATCGATGCAAAAGGCATGAAATCGGCGCCGCTGGAAGATGGAAAGAACCGGATATTTTAAAATTGAGAGGTGTCTCCATATGCGATATCGCTTCTCCCTTCGCGCAACTGTTTCTAAGGTCGGCATGTCTTCAAAACTAAATTTAAGACCTATCTCCGAAATTATTGCCCTAAGGCCACGTCATAAACAGGAGAATTGTGATATTGCAAAAAACCATCGAAGCCTTCTATAAACAGCGCTAAGTCCGATGCCAATGATCGTTAATAGTTTTCGCCAGTGCTTTTTCCCATTACAATTAGATCGATTTTACTATCTCAATGATTTTAGTAGTTGATATTGACGGAGTCCGAGGCAGATAAACGACCTTGCATGTATTGGAAAAATTATCAAATTTCCCTTTCCAATCATCCCCCATCACAAGGATATCGGCAGCGTAGTTTCTGATATAGTCACCCTTCAATTCCAGGGATTGCTCCAAAAAAACACCCTCCACACACGAAAGGGCTGCTACGATTCGCATCCTGTCGTTTTGATTGTAAACCGGATAGCGGCCCTTTTTTTGAAAGCTTAGATCATCAGAGGACACTCCTACAATCAAATTGCCCATTGCGGCCGCACGCTCAAGAATATTTAAATGCCCAACGTGAAAAACATCGAAGGTTCCAAAGGTGATCACTTTAATAAAAGACAATTGCTCGCTTTTTCCAAGAAGTCCATTAATGCTATCCAAATATTCCCACCTGATTTAAAAAACTTAAGAAATAATTAGAGGGAAACGGCTCTTTTTGCAATTTGCAACTTAATAATTTCAGCATGTTACAGTTACTAAAACCAAGAATCTCGACATTTTACAGCGCCACCATTATTGAATTAACCTAATAAAAATATTATGTCAAATCTTTTCGAAGGTTCAGACAAAAATATTTAAGGCGTTTTCATTCTAAATCTAGGGTGCGGTACGAAGGTTGAGAAGAGTATGCCTTACCACACACAGTAGCTGAGACTTATATGCCTACGGGCAAGAATTTTTTTGTTGCCGTCATGCACAAGTCACTATTTCATCCCGAGAAAATCGCGGTTTTCGGCTTGGAAGTGTAAATTGACTTTTCCACCCGAAATGACTACAAGAAATATTATTTATTTGAAAAAATCTGCTTCTGGCATGATGTGTTCGTCTCAGACACCTTATGGCTAGGCGAGTAGATGCTATTTTATTTTTCGAACTAGGAGCATTGACAATGCCGATATTTGAATTCAGATGACTTGATTGCGGCGACACATTTGAAAAACTCTTTATGACTGCAGCAGACATTGCGAGGGATGCTGGAGCATATAGGCAGGTGTTACGGTGATGCGGATCGGATTTGGATTATGGACAGAGGGATACCTACTGAAGAAGTTCTTAAAGAGATGCGTGAGGCTGAAGTGCCGATACGTTATTTGGTGGGTACGCCGCGAGGGCATTTGACCCGTTACGAAGAAGAGCTGTCCAAAAAGCCTTGGCAAGATGCTCGTCTAAACGTGCGGGTAAACTTGTTGTCAAAAGACAAGGAAATGTACATTCGGGCCGAAAGCCGAGATCGCTGCAAGAAAGAAAAAACGATTCGTCTGCGAAAGCTGCGGAGGTTTTTGTCGCGGCTTAATGAGCGGAGGAATCAAAAGAGTATAGATCGAGATAAACTACTAAAAAAGATAGGTGCTGCGGAAAAGGATGCTGGGCGTTTTGCACGTTTGCTGGATGTGACAATACCCGCAGCAAATCAACCCATCAATGAGCAGACTTTTTATTGGAAAATTAACCGCCCCAAGTATCGCCAAACGCGTAGTCGCGATGGCAGGCACTTGTTGCTCACCAATCAGACGGCGGCAGATCCGGCCGAACTGTGGAAGCAGTATATGATATTAACGGAAGTTGAAGAGGCCTTTCGGGATCTGAAAGGAGATTTGTCTATTCGTCCTATTATCATCAGCTTAAACGCCGCGTTGAGGCTCATAGCTTTGTGGCCTTTCTTGCTTACTCTTTGCATGCAACCTTGCGGCAACTGGCCAGAGCTCATTCACCAGGCCTGAGTCCTCGTTCTATTTTGGAACAAATGAAAGCCATTCAAATGATTGATGTACGTAGGGTTTCCTGAAAAAGATTGTGTTATAAAAAAGGCCCATGAATAGCAATTGCAATTTTCCGGACCGTCACATTTTTCTTTATAGGCCTGCAAAT
>LT984855.1:750532-806135 GCA_900258555.1 uncultured Desulfobacterium sp.
TGAGGAAAATGGCGCTTTTTCTTTGCACTTTTTAGAGACAAATATACATATAACCAATTAATTTATCAAGTAGTTTTTAGTTTATCAGGAGCCCCTACGTATTCCGACAACGGATAGTCGTCATTTGAAGATGTCTCGACACACCAAGCCCGATAAAGCTCAACAACTTCTGTTGTCTCAACTAAAATTGAATCTACCGCCTCAGCCGCCTCCCGAAATCTCATCGGAAGCAACTGCTGCTGTGGTGAAGACCTTTTAAAATTTATGCCTAATTATCAGCTTGTTAATTTTTTATACCCCCCGAATAGCGAAAGTCGGGGTAGGAGAGTTCTTAGGCGTTGAACTCCCAAAAGGTTATTATTCACATGAAAATGCATCAAGCGACCAATGACCCTCTTATTGTATACTGAAAATATCAAGGATTGAGGATCTTACCTCGAATCATTCTTGTCCAAAAACGGTTTTTAGATAAGATTTAAATATTGTTGTAGAGTTAAGGTTCTCTTCATTTCAAAAACGTCTTGAAATGAAGGGTGTTAAGCTACGCATTGACTAAAAAGCTAAAGGAATCTGTGACAATAATAAGACTGGTTTTTTCTCTCAACCGTTTCTCTGCCAAACGATCTTCCCTCCAATCATTGTAAGATCATTTCTGCCCTTTAGGGGCTTTCCTATGAAAGGGGTATTTTTGCTTTTTGAATGAATATCCTTTTCCTGGAGGACATATTCATCATCTGAATCAATAATTGCAAGATCTGCAATTGCGCCTTCAAAAAGATGCCCTCCATCTATACCCAGTATATTAGCTGGATTGCATGACAGCTTTCTTATCGCCTCGGCTAGCTTCAACACACCTTCCCTCACCAGGTTAAGGGTTAAAGGAAGCGCAGTTTCAAGACCTATAATCCCGAATGAGGCCTTGTCAAACTCAAGGTGTTTTTCAAGCATACTGTGGGGGGCGTGGTCCGTTGCAATCACATCAATTACGCCCTCTTTAAGCCCCCTTTTTATTTCCTCAACGTCTTTTTCCGTCCTCAACGGAGGGTTCATCTTTGTGTTTGTGTCATATCCGATTACAGCGCTGTGATCCAGAGTGAAATAATGGGGGGCTGTCTCTGCAGTGACAGGGATATGGTCTTCTTTGGCCCTCCTGATTAAATCAACAGAATTAGCAGTGCTCACGTGGGCTATGTGAACCGGGCAGCCTGTCAGCCTGGCAAGGGCTATTTCACGATATACCATGATCTCTTCACTGGCAGCAGGAATACCGGCAAGTCCTATCCTTGTGGACACCGCACCTTCGTGCATTACTCCACCCGTTGAAAGGGCCGTATCTTCAGAATGTGAGATGACCGCCAGACCTTGGAAACTTGCATACTCGAGACAGCGCCTCATTACCTCGCTGTTAACTACTGGAAACCCATCGTCCGAGACCGCCTTGGCCCCCGCCCTTTTGAGATCACCAAATTCTGTCAGGGTCTCACCCTTCTGCCCCATTGTTATTGCTGCAACAGGATATATCCTGCAAAGCCCGGCCTTTTTGGCCTGCTCAATGATAAACTCAGTCACTGACCGGCAATCGTTTGGAGGCAGGGTGTTGGGCATACAGGCCAAGGCGCTGAATCCGCCGGCAACACCGGCCATTGCCCCTGTGGCAATCGTCTCCTTGTACTCATGGCCCGGTTCTCTTAAGTGGACGTGCATGTCTACAAGACCGGGGACAATCAGCTTTTTTGAAGCATCAATTATCCTGATATTTGACCTCTTCGGATCAAACGAGCCTTGCGGCACGATTTTTTCGATAACGCCCTTTTCGATAATCAGATCGGCCTTTTTTACAGTCCCCTTTTCCGGGTCAACCACCTCTCCGTTTTTGATTAACGTGGCCACTATTTGTATCCTCCAAGCAAGAGATAGAGCACGGCCATACGTACAGCCACCCCGTTTGTCACCTGATCAAGGATGACGGAACAGGGTCCGTCGGCTACCTCTGAAGTTATCTCCACCCCTCTATTCATCGGTCCCGGATGCATGACTATCACATCTTTCCTGGCGACCTTTAGAATCTCTTTTGTAAGCCCAAAAAAAGATGAATATTCCCGTAGACTGGGAAACAGGACATTGCTCTGCCTTTCCAGTTGGAGTCTAAGCATCATTACAACATCCTTGTCCCTTACCGCCTCAGCCGGATCATAAACCACCTTGACCCCGAACAAATCGATCCCGGTTGGAATCATTGTCGGGGGACCGGATACTGTAACCTTTGCCCCCATTTTGGTAAGCCCAATGATGTTTGACCTCGCCACACGGCTATGAGAGATATCCCCGATAATGGCGATCTCAAGTCCGGAGATCCCTCCTTTTTTCTCCCTTATGGTCAACATATCTAAAAGGGCCTGTGTCGGATGTTCATTTATTCCATCACCTGCGTTTACGACACCCGCGGAAACCTCCTTTGACAGCATATGGGGGGCACCTGTTGAAGGGTGTCTTAAAACAATAATATCAGGGTTCATCGCCTGGAGGTTCCTGGCAGTGTCAATAAGGGTTTCTCCCTTTACACTGCTGCTTCCGGATGCGGTCAGACTGAAAGTGTCGGCACTTAAGCGTTTTGCGGCAATATCAAAAGAGGTGCGGGTCCTGGTGCTTGGCTCAAAGAAGTAATTGACAACACTCTTGCCCCTCAAGGTTGGGACCTTCTTTATATCCCTTGCAGAGATCTCTTTTAACGACTCGGCAGTGTCCAGTATGAGCGTAATGTCCTCAATGGACAGATCTCCCATTCCAAGCAGGTCCTTATGGATAAATTCACTCACCTTACACTCCTTAAAAAACAAAAAAGCCTCCTTGCCGCTAATGCGACAAGGAGGCTTTTTTGTCTGTCTGATATACAATCATATCTTGAACAATTCTTCCTGACTATAGATTCCCCTAAAAAACAAACACCAGCAGAATGTGCCGGAAGCTTTTTTCATGTTAGGGCATTTTTTCTGTAGACTCGCTCCCTCCAGCTTTTTCCTTGACATCCCCATCCGCAGTTTGTAAATCCGCAGAATTTTGGTCCTCATTATCTACAACCGCCTCGTCTTTGGCTTCAATAGTATCCCCTGCCTTGGCTTCTTCATCAGAGGAGGCCTCTTTTGTTTCTTCGCTCACGGCGGCAAGCTCATGGGTTTCAGGGGCGCTTTCTTCTGCTTTCTCTTGAACCGCAACGACCGGGGCCTGATCCGCCGTCTTTGGCGCCTTGGGCTTCTTCTTGACAGGTCTCTTTTCCGCCTCTACAGATACCAACTGAACAATAGAAACCGGCGCACCATCTCCCTTACGGATACCCTTTTTTACGATCCTTACATAACCGCCCTGTCTGTCAAGATAACCGCCCTTCAGCTCATCGAACAATTTATTTGCAACGTCTTTTTCCTGTAAATATGCCAGGGCCTGCCGCCTTGCATGTAGATCTCCCCTCTTGGCAAGGGTAATCATCTTTTCAGTCAATGGTCTGACAGACTTTGCCTTTGCATCAGTTGTTACTATCTGCCCATGCTTTAACAGGGAAGTCACAAGGTTTCTCAGCAGCGCCTTCCTGTGACTTGAATTGCGACTGAGGTGCTTCCACGCTTTCCTATGCCTCATTATCCGTATCCTCTTCTATCTCTTCACCTTCATCCGAACTGTCGGCAGGAGGGAAGTTATCCAGTTTCATCCCCAGAGAAAGCCCCATCTCCTCAAGGATGGCCTTGATCTCGTTAAGAGACTTTCTTCCAAAATTCTTAGTCTTTAACATCTCGGACTCGGTCTTCTGAACCAACTCTCCAATCAGTGTAATATTTGCATTCTTCAAACAATTTGATGACCGCACCGACAGTTCCAGCTCTGAAACAGACCTGAACAGATTTTCGTTCAGCTTCTCTTCCCTTGCCTCTTCTTCCTCTTCAACCGGTTCGGGTTCCTCATCGAAGTTGATGAAGGGATTCATGTGTTCTTTTAAAATCTTGGCTGCAAACGCCACTGCGTCCTCCGGAGTGACACTGCTGTCTGTCCACACCTCAAGGGTCAGCCTGTCATAGTCGGTTACTTGCCCGACCCTGGCGTTGGTAACCATATAGTTCACCTTTTCGATCGGTGAGAATATGGCATCCAGAGCAATAGTGCCGATCGGCTGATCTTTGGCCTTATTCCTCTCAGCAGGCACATAGCCTTTACCGGCCTTAACAACCATTTCCATATCGAGCAAAGCTCCCTTGTTAAGGGTGGCAATGTGCAAATCAGGGTTTAGGACCTCGATAAGGCCATGGGTTTCTATGTCCCCCGCCATGGCCTCTCCTTCGCCTTCTTTTTTCAAAAATACTACAGCCTCATCCACATCAATGAGCCTCAGTTTAACCTCTTTTAAGTTCAAGCAGATATCAGTAACATCATCAAGCACACCAGGGATTGTGGAAAACTCGTGGGCAACCCCGTCAAACTTGACCGATACTATCGCCGCCCCCTGGAGTGACGATAACAGTATCCTTCTCAGGGCATTGCCTATTGTAATGCCAAAACCCCTTTCGAGCGGCTCACAAATGAATTTTCCGTATGACTTGGTCTGGCTATCTTGGCTGATCTCGATCCGTTTTGGCCTGATTAGTTCACGCCAATTCTTGCTCTTTAAGTCTACCAAAAAGGCCTCCTCATAATAATAAAGGATTTATGTTTGGTGTACCGCCTATTTTGAATACAGCTCAACGATGAGTTGTTCATGTATCGGTATGGTCAGCTCTTGCCTGTTGGGAAGTGCGACCAACGTCCCCACAAATTTTTCCTTGTCCACCTCGATCCAGGTTGGGATGCCCCTTCTGACTACAGTTTCCATGGCCTCCACAATCGCAGGAACTTTACGACTGGCCTCTCTTATCTCAACCTTGTCACCGGATTTCATCTTATAAGAGGGGATATTCACCTTAATGCCGTTAACCAGGAAGTGGTTATGTCTGACCAACTGTCTTGCCTGAGTTCTTGAGCTTGCAAAACCCATCCTGTATACAGTGTTGTCAAGTCGAGATTCAAGTAAGACCAAAAGGTTTGTACCGGTTATACCCTTCTGTCTCTCGGCCTGGTAATAGTACCCTCTAAACTGCTTCTCAAGGATACCATATATCCTTTTTACCTTTTGCTTTTCTCTAAGCTGAATCTTGTAATCAGAATATTTCGCCCCACGCCTTTGTCCATGTTGCCCTGGCCCATAAGCCCTGCGCTCAAACGCGCACTTGCCGCCATAGCAACGGTCTCCCTTTAAAAACAACCTCAGGTTCTCCCGCCGGCATAACCTGCATGATGACCCGGTATATCTGGCCAAACTACACCTCCTCAACAATGTAATAATAATTTAGACTTCTGTACGAATTAGGCGTTATTACACCCTTCGCCTCTTAGGAGGACGGCATCCGTTGTGTGGTATCGGAGTAACATCCCTTATCATCGTCACAGTAAAACCATCTACCTGAAGCGCACGGAGTGCCGCTTCTCTTCCGACACCAGGCCCCTTTACCCTCACCTCGGCAACTCTCATACCATGCTCCATTGCCTGAGTTATTGCGGCTCGCCCGGCGAGCTGGGCGGCAAAGGGCGTGCTCTTTCGGGAACCCTTAAAACCAACTGCCCCGGCGCTTGACTGAGATACAACATTACCTGCGGTATCAGTAACAGTTACAATGGTGTTATTAAATGTGGATTGTATATGGACAATACCATTTGGGACATTCTTTTTCTCTTTTTTGGTCCGGATCTTTTTCTTTGCGTTTTTTGCCATCCTATTCCCTCAGGCTCCTATTTCTTTTTCTTGCCCACGACACCCCTTCGTGGCCCTTTTCTTGTCCTGGCATTTGTGCTGGTCCTTTGCCCCCTGACCGGCAGACCCTTTCTGTGTCTCAGTCCGCGGTATGCGCCTAAGTCCATAAGCCTTTTGATGTTCATGGAAATATCGCGCCTGAGATCACCCTCGACTTTATGATTTTCATCAATAATCTTTCGGATGCTGGTAATCTGATCAGCAGAAATGTCATCTGACTTGGCATCCCAGTCTATCCCAGCCTCAGTAAGTATTTTTTGTGAGGTAGGTCTGCCTATACCATAGATATAGGTCAGAGCGATCTCCATTCTTTTTCCTCTTGGTAAATCAACGCCCGCAATTCTAGCCAATCTCTAACTCCTCTATTCTTAGCGACGCTAGTTAAAATTACCCTTGTCTCTGTTTGTGCCGAGGGTTTTCGCAAATTACGCGTATCACGCCTTTACGCCTGATCACCTTGCATTTGTTACAAATTTTTTTTACCGATGATCGAACTTTCATTATTACAATGACCTCCGAAAAAACTATTCCTTGCTTCTGTAAACAATCCGGCCCCGGTTCAAATCATATGGGGATAGCTCCACCGTAACCTTATCACCTCGGAGGATCTTTATAAAATGCTGCCGCATCTTTCCGGAAATGTGCGCCAGGATCCTGTGTCCATTCTCCAGTTCGACCCTGAACATGGTGTTTGGCAATACCTCAACAACAACACCATCCACTGAAATTACATCTTCCTTACCCATAAAGTAATGTTATCTCTTTTTTCCGAAACCCTTTTTCATGAAACTTTCATAATGCCGGGTCAACAAATGAGACTCTATCTGCCTGGTGGTATCCATAGCAACACCGACCACAATCAAAAGAGATGTTCCACCAAAATAAAACGGCAAATGCAATTTATAGATAAAAATCTCGGGCAAGATACAAATTGCCGAGATGTATATAGCACCGGCGAATGTCAATCTTGCCAAAACCTTATCAATGTATTCGGCTGTATTCTTACCCGGCCTGATGCCTGGGATAAAACCTCCAGATCTCTTCATGTTGTCGGCAACATCTACGGGGCTGAAATGCACCGCGGTGTAAAAATAGGAAAAGAAGAATATAAAGCCGACATATATAACGGCATGCACAATGCTGCCGGGGTTAAGAGAATTAGCAAAGGCTTGCAGCCATGGGATTGCAATGAAATTTGCTATAGTCGCTGGAAACATAATTATGGAAGATGCAAAGATCGGGGGTATAACACCGGCAGTGTTTATCTTTAATGGCAGATGAGTGCTTTGCCCCCCGTACATCTTTCGGCCCACCATCCTCTTTGCATATTGTACCGGGATCCTCCTCTGACCCCTTTCAATAAATACAATTGCACCTACTACAGCAAGCATAATAGCTACAATCAATATAATGAAAAAAACTGAGACCTCGCCCGTGCCAATTAATCTGAAGGTATTTGCTACTGCAACGGGAAACCCTGCTACTATACCGGAAAAAATTATCAGTGAAATTCCATTTCCAATGCCCTTTTCCGTAATCTGCTCCCCCAGCCACATCAAAAAACAGGTCCCAGCGCACAATGTAATCATTGTAATGGCCCTAAAGCCCATTCCGCCGGCAGGCACCACCATTACCCCGCCCGGGCTAGTCATGTTCTCCAGGCCCACAGCAATGCCAAAACCTTGAATCATGCTCAAGATGACAGTACCGTAACGTGTATACTGGATGATTTTTTTTCTGCCCTGCTCCCCTTCCTTTTTCAACCTTTCAAGATAAGGGACCACAACAGACATCAACTCCAATATAATGGAAGCGCTTATGTAAGGCATAATTCCCAGGGCCACGACAGAAAGGGATCTTAGAGCGCCGCCTGAAAACATATCAAAGAGGCCGAAAAGTGAGCCCTTTTGTGCATCAAAAAATGCCGATAGAGCAGCACCATCAACACCTGGGGTGGGGACATGACACCCTATCCTGTATACAGCAAGCATCATCAAGGTAAAAAGCACCTTCTTTCTTAGCTCAGGAACCCTTGGTATATTTTCAAAGCCGCCGATCAATTCTTTGCACCTATTGCGATGTTTAAATGATCTCTACCTTGCCGCCGGCAGACTCTATCTTTTCCTTGGCGGCCCGGCTGACCTTGTGAACCTTAATAAACAGGGGATGAGAAATATCCCCATCACCTAACAGCTTAATGCCGTCTTTAAGCTTACTGAATAATCCGGCATTCTTCATTGCCTCTATATCCAGAATAGCGTTTGCCTCAAAACCTGCAAGATCGCTGATATTGACAGCATTGTATTCTTTTTTGAATATATTGGTAAATCCACGTTTAGGCAGACGCCTGTGTAGAGGCATCTGACCCCCCTCAAACCCGACGCGGGTCCCGCCTCCTGAACGTGATCTCTGGCCCTTATGGCCACGGCAGGCTGTTCCACCGTGCCCGGAACCCTGACCTCTGCCGACTCGCTTTCTTTTTTTTCTAGCCCCCCTCGCGGGTGAAAGTTCATGAATTTTCATGTCCGTTTTCCTAAATCAGACGTCTGCCAGTTTTACAAGGGAGGAGACTTTGACGATCATCCCCCTTATGGCGGCCGTATTTTCCAGTTCTACCGTTTTATTTAATTTTGTGAGTCCCAAGCCTCTTAGGACCTGGCCGATTTTTTTATCCCTGCCTATTGGGCTCTTTACAAGGGTCACCTTAATCTTATCAGACATGACTATATATCTTCCGTTTATTTAACTGAGAACCTCTTCGATTGTCTTGCCTCTGCGCCGCGCGATTTCATCAGGGCTGAGTAAAGACCTTAAACCTGTAATTGTCGCCTTCACAAGATTATGGGGATTATGTGAACCAAGACACTTAGTAAGTATGTTCTGGATGCCAGCCGCTTCCAGGACAGCACGCACGGCGCCGCCCGCAATCAGTCCTGTACCAGGGCCTGCCGGCTTCAAAAGCACAGAACCTGATCCAGAATTCCCTACTACCTTATAGGGGATTGAGGTTTGATTAATATGCACATATTGCATATCCCTCTTGGCCTTGTCTATGCCCTTGCGGATCGCCTCAGGGACCTGATTGGCCTTCCCCAGTCCACAGCCGACGGTTCCCTTTCCGTCACCAACAACAACGATGGCGCTGAATCTGAATTTTCTTCCACCCTTTACAACCTTCGCCACCCTATTTATGTGGACAACCTTCTCTATAAGCTGGACTTCTTCCTCTTCTTTGAACAATACCAATCTCCCCTAAATTTAAAGCATATTGCCTTTTACCCGTCGAAACCCCTGCACTAAAATACTAGTCCGTTTTCACGGGCCGCCTCAGAAAGGGCCTTTACACGGCCGTGATACAAAAATCCATTTCGGTCGAACACAACTTTCTTTATTCCGATCCCTATCGCCTTTTGTGCCATGTCAGCGCCTACCTGCTTGGCCCCTTCCTTATTGCCACCTTTTCCGGAAATCTTGTCTCCAAGCCCTTTTGACAGAGATGAGGTTGATATCAACGTTCTGCCGGTGGTATCGTCAATAATCTGTGCATAAATATGCCTGGAGCTCCTGAAGACACACAGACGCGGCATGTCGGGAAGACCACGGACCTTCTTTCTGACCCTTTTTTTCCTCTTTATCCTTGCATCGCTCTTCTTAACGGCGCTCATGCCATAACCTCTTAACTCTTATGCTTTATGTGAATCACCGCCAGAATCATCAGGAAACGACCTGTAGATCTTGACGAAATATTTACTATTTGGCTGCGCCAGCCTTTCCGGCCTTTCTCCGGATTGTTTCCTCAGCGTATTTGATGCCTTTTCCCTTGTAAGGTTCAGGGCTTCTGAAGCTGCGGATCTTGGCTGCGGTTTTTCCCAATAATTCCTTGTCAATACTCGATAAGGTAATTTTTGTCTTGTCTACCTTTGCATCAATACCCTTTGGTAATTCAAAATTGATCGGATGCGAATAACCTAAATGAAATACCGCTATCCTGTCCTTGAGTTCAGCCCTATAACCGACACCTACAATATCAAGCGCCCTCTCAAACCCATTAGTCACACCGGTAACCATGTTGGCGACCAAAGCCCTGAAAAGGCCATGGCAGGCCCTTGACTCTTTTGTTTGATCTGCCACAGAGGCGACGATACGGCCCGAATCAATATTCAGCGTTACACTGGGGTGGACCCTTCGCTCCAGACTCCCCTTGGGCCCCTTAATTGCGATGATGTCATCTTGTATTTTGACCTCAACACCTTTTGGTATCGTAATAGGCCTTTTGCCTATGCGTGACATTCAAAACCTCCGCCATTCCCGACAGACATTCAGGAATATTCGATTATGTAAAGTTCGTGACAAATGATACAATCTACCACAAGGAGCAAATAATCTCTCCTCCGATATTTGATTGTCTTGCCTCTTTGTCGGTTATAAGTCCTTTTGAAGTGGAGACGATATTAATCCCGTAACCGTCTAGGACTTTTGGGATATCCGCACAACCTCTGTAAATGCGACAGCTTGGCTTGCTCACCCTCTTAAGGCCGCTGATAACGGGGAAGCCTTTCTCATCATATTTTAGAAATATCTTAATATATTTTCGTTCTCCATCCGCGATGACTTTGTAATTCTTTATATATCCTTCCGTCTTAAGGATCTTCGCCAGGTTTATCTTAAGCCTGGAACTTGGGACATCCGTCTCTTCATGGCCTGCCTTAAGTGCATTCCTGATTCTGGTCAGCATGTCGGCGATTGGATCAGTCATAGTCATTATTTTTGCTCCTCAAAACACATTACCCGTGGCAAAATATAAGTTTTACCAACTGGACTTGATAACTCCGGGGATCTCACCCTTTGAGGCCAGGTTTCTGAAACAGATTCGGCAGATGCCGAATTTTCTTATATATGCCCTGCTTCGTCCGCAAAGTGGGCATCTCTTATAGTGACGGACTGCAAATTTTTGTTTACTATTGGCCTTTGCGATAAGCGACTTTTTTGCCAAAATAATCCCCCTTTTAATTTCGGAAAGGCATTCCCAGATATTTTAAGAGAAAGAGTGCCTCGGCATCGGTTTTGGCCGTTGTCACAATAGTGATATTAAGCCCCTTCATCCTCTCGACCTTGTCATAATTGATCTCGGGAAAGATTATATGTTCTTTGATCCCGATAGTGCAATTCGCCCTGCCGTCAAAGCATTTGTCAGACAGTCCCCTGAAATCCCTAACTCGTGGCAGTGCCACATTAAAGAGCTTATCCAAAAAATCGTACATCTTTTCACGCCGCAGGGTTACCATGCACCCAATAGGCATCCCTTGGCGTAGTTTGAATCCTGCGATGGATTTTTTCGCCTTGGTCACCACAGCCTTCTGGCCTGCAATCGTGGTAAGTTCCTCAACACCTGCATCAAGAACCTTGATGTTCTGGATGGCCTCACCCAATCCCATATTAATGGTGACCTTCTTTATAGCGGGGACGCTCATGATGCTCTTGTAACTGAACTCCTTGATCATTGCGGGCACAGCTTCTGAATAATATTTTTCCTTCAGTCGTGACAACGAGACCTCCTCTACGGTTACAATTTTCATCCCCATAAGACTTTGACGTAACCGTTCACCACCATCATACGTTTATCAATCACTTATCGGTTCACCACATTTCTTGCAGATTCGAACCTTGGAGCCGTCTTCGAGTCTGCGGGCACCGATCCTTGTAGGTTCCGCGCATTTGTTGCAGACTATTTTCACATTGGAAATATCAAGTGGAGCCTCTTTTTCGATTATCCCTTCCTGGCCGGGCTGCCTACCAGCCTTGGCATGCCTCTTTACGATATTGAGCTTTTCGACAACTATCCGCCCCTTTTCAGAATTAACCTTCAGGACCTTACCTATCTTGCCCCTCTCTTTTCCTGCAATGATAATAACCTTGTCGTCTTTTTTAATCTTGGGGTGTTTTTTTTGCACTTCTACTGCTCCCGATCATACCATCGTTTCAAAATGGGAATTAAAATATACCCTCTGGTGACTGATTAAAGATGCTAGGCACAAGTTCCAAAATTGGCGCTATTTTTCCCGCCTTCATAAGGGTATTAGAGGACTTCCGGGGCAAGAGAGATTATCTTCATAAACTTCTTGGCCCTTAATTCCCTGGCCACAGGACCAAAGATTCTTGTCCCCACAGGCTCCTTCTGTTCAGTAATTATCACCGCAGAGTTATCGTCGAATTTAATATAGGACCCGTCAGGTCTGGGAATCTCCTTGATCGTCCTAACCACGACCGCCCGGGCCACATCACCCTTTTTCACCTTGGAATTCGGCGCCGCTTCTTTAACGGATACAATAATTACATCTCCAACTGTCGCGTATCTCCTTCTGGAACCCCCCAACACCTTAATGCATGAGACTTCCTTTGCCCCGGAATTATCCGCAACCTTTAATCTTGTCTGCATCTGTATCATCTTATCAACTCCGATGACCCCTTATTTCCTCAGGCTGAGGGAGGGTTCAAGCGTCCGCTTCAGTCCTGTCAAGTGCCAAAGTCTCAATTCCTGTGCCGCAATCGGTTTAGTCATTCTAAACCGCAGCGAGCATCTAACCTTCTATGTCAGCCTTGGCGAGGATTTCAATTATCTGCCATCTCTTCCTCTTGCTGATTGGACGGCTTTCAATAATCCTCACAGTATCCCCTATCTGACACTTACCTTGGGGATCATGGGCCATATATTTGGAACGCGTCCTGATGAATTTGTCATATGCTTTATGTCTTGTCAGTCTCTCCACCAACACCAGGACGGTCTTCTGCATCTTATTGCTGACGATGGTCCCTGTGAGGGTCTTTCGTAATCCGCGCTCTGTCATTGCCACCTCGTGCTATCTGCCTATCCTGGATAATTCCAGTTCCCTCAGTAAAGTTTTTACACGCGCCAGGTCTTTTTTGGTCTTGGTAATCATGGCGGTATTCGCCAGTTGAGCCGTAGCCTTCTGGAACCTGAGATTAAACAGCTCCCGCCCCAATTCACCCGACTTTTCCTTAAGCCCTTCCTCAGACAGCTCTCTCAACTCTTTAGCCTTCATGGGCCTATTATCTCCTGCTTACGAATCTAGTGGCAAATGGCAGCTTATGTCCCGCCAACCGGAAGGCCTCCTGAGCCAGTGCCATGTCAACACCTTCCAGCTCATATAGTATCCTTCCAGGTTTTACTACAGCAACCCATCCCTCCGGTGCGCCTTTACCCTTACCCATTCTGGTTTCAGCAGGCTTCTTGCAAATTGGCTTATCAGGAAAGACCCTGATCCACATCTTTCCGCCACGCTTTACATGCCTTGTGACTGCTATACGTGCAGCCTCAATCTGCTGCGCACTCATAAAGCCGCACCCAACAGCCTGTATACCGTAATCACCAAACTGCAAGGTAGCGCCTTTTAACGGCGCACCCTTCATCCTGCCCTTTTGTTTCTTTCGATACTTTACTTTCTTTGGACTCAGCATAAAACGTCCCTACTCGTTTTTCTTTCTGTCCGGTAAGATTTCACCCTTGAATATAATGACCTTCACGCCTATAACGCCGTATGTCGTAAATGCCTCGGCAAAACCGTAGTCAATGTCAGCCCTGATGGTGTGTAGAGGAACCCTGCCTTCCCTGTACCATTCGCGCCTGGCCATTTCAGCGCCACCAAGCCTTCCGCTACAACTGATCTTGATGCCATGCGCTCCAAGCCTAAGGGCGGATCCGACCGCCTTTTTCATCACTCGCCTAAAGGCCATCCGCCGGACAAGTTGTAACGCAACATTTTCTGCAACCAATTGTGCGTCAACCTCCGCCTTTCGTACCTCCTGGATGTCAATAATCACCTCGCGGCGTATTTTGCTTTCCAGGTCTTTTTTGAGTTTTTCTATTTCAGAACCCTTTTTGCCTATTACAATGCCGGGTCTTGCGACGTGCATGCGTATTCTTATCTTGTCCGCAGCCCGCTCGATCTCTATCTTTGAAACGCCTGCCTGCGCAACCTTTTCCTTTAAATACTTCCTGATCCGGAAATCCTCCAAAATAAAGCGACTGTATTCCTTTCCCGCAAACCACCTGGAATCCCAGTTTTTGTTAATTCCCAGTCTGAAGCTGATCGGATTTACTTTTTGTCCCAATATAGGCCTCCACTACTGATATGTAGTTAGACATTTAACGAGTATCTGAAAAAATCCTCTCTGTTGACTACGCGGATGAGAATCAGAGCCTACATCTCATCCAGGACTACCGTCAGGTGGCTTGTCCTCTTCCTGATTCTTGTAGCCCGACCCTGCGCTCTAGGAATCCATCTTTTTAACGTTGGTCCCTCATCTGCGTATATTCGTTTTATATAGAGGGCGTCCACATCGACATTCGCCCTCTGCTCAGCATTGGCCAGTGCAGAGTCAAGCAGCTTCTTCAATATGCGAGCGCCCTTCTGCGGTGCGAATGTGAGCTGGCTTACCGCCTCTCCGATCTTCTTTCCCCGCACCTGATCCATGACCAGTCTGATCTTGCGGGGGGATATCCTGATGAATCTTGCTGCTGCCCTTGTTTCCATTTTAGCTCTTCAAACCAATAACAACGCTGATCGTTATTTCTTCTTGCCCTTTAATTTGGTTTTTTTGTCTCCAGCATGACCGAAAAAAGTCCTGGTAGGAGAGAATTCCCCCAATTTATGGCCCACCATATCTTCAGCAACAAATACCGGCAAAAACTTCTTTCCGTTGTGGACGGCGAATGTCAGTCCAACAAACTCGGGTAAGATAGTGGACCTCCGAGACCATGTCTTGATGATCTTCCTGCTCTGTGTCTCATTTGCCTTCTGCGCCTTTTGTAACAGATGTTCATCAACAAATGGCCCTTTTTTCAGTGACCTTGGCAAATTTACCCCTCCTTTTGCTCTACATCATCAATCGTTGTTTTAAGCAGGCATCCCCAAAAAACCAGCAATCATCTTCCGCCCTTTCGTTTCTTCAGTATCAGCCTGTCGCTGGTCTTTCTCTTTCTTGTCTTGTAACCCTTAGTGGGTACACCCCAAGGCGTCACCGGATGACGACCTCCGGATGACTTACCCTCACCGCCGCCATGAGGATGGTCTACAGGGTTCATGGCCACTCCCCTTACCTTGGGCCTTTTACCCAGCCACCTGTTCCTGCCGGCCTTGCCGATAGAGATATTTTCGTGATCAAAGTTTCCCACCTGTCCAATGGTTGCCTTACAGTCCAAAAGGACCATCCTGACCTCACCGGAAGGCAGTTTTATCTGAGCATACTTGCCTTCCTTGGCCATCAACTTGGCCGATGTCCCCGCGCTCCTCGCCAACTGTCCGCCATGACCTACGTTGAGTTCAACATTGTGGATATTGGTGCCAAGAGGTATATTTCTCAAGGGGACGGTATTTCCGCTCTTTATCTCCACATCAGATCCGGCAGCGAGGCTGTCTCCAATTTGGACCTTGTTTGGGGCTATGATATAACGTTTTTCTCCATCAATGTAATGTAATAGGGCAATATTTGCAGAACGGTTCGGGTCATATTCTACAGATGCCACTTTGGCAGGGATTCCTTCTTTGTCCCGTTTAAAATCAATCACCCTGTACTTTCTCTTATGGCCTCCGCCCTTATGCCTGGCGGTAACACGGCCAAGTGCATTTCTGCCCCCCGTCTTTTTCACCGGCCTCAAAAGACTCCTCTCGGGTTTATCCCTTGTAATTTCTTCAAACATAGAGGTAGTCTGGAATCGTCTTCCCGCCGATGTCGGATTATTAGTCTTGATACCCATTTTTATCTCCGCAAACTCTACACACCCGAGGGCGACTACATCCCTTCAAAAAATTCAACATTTTGACCTGGTGCAAGTGTTACTATAGCCTTTTTCCAGTCAGATCTCTTACCTATATTCCTTCCAACCCTGCGCTGTTTTCCCAGAACATTCACCACACGCACATTAACGACCTTGGTCTTGAACAGAGTTTCAACGCTTCGCCTTATTTCTATCTTGTTTGCGCGCCGGTGGACCTTAAAGGATATCTGATTTGCCAACTTTTTCTGCGCAGTAGCCTTTTCAGTTATATGAGGCTCTTTGATAACCTGATAAATATCCATTACAAACACAATGCCTCCTGAATCTTCCCGATGGTGGATTGCTCCAAAAACAGGTGATCATACTTTAAGATATCATAGACATTGAGCCCCTGATAACGCATCACTTTCACAGTCGGGATGTTTCTGGATGATTTCTCCAAGCTGTCTACCTTATCCAGAGTTACAATCAAGGCCTTGTTGACATCAAAGGTCTTCATTATGCCAACGAATTTCTTTGTCTTGATTTCAGGCAGATTAAAATCAGATACTACAAAAAGCTGATCCGTCTTCACCTTGTCGGTAAGCGCCATGCAAAGAGCCGCCTTTTTAACCTTCTTTGCGACCTTGTTTTCATATTTTCTCGGCACTGGTCCAAAGGCCGCGCCACCGCCTCTTCTTGTAGGAGAGGTTGCCGAACCCGCTCTTGCCCGCCCGGTTCCTTTTTGACGATAGAGCTTTATTGTAGAACCCCTGACATCTGATCTGCCTTTGGCAGCAGCGGTGCCTGACCTGTGGTTGGCCGCCTGGCTTACGACTACCTGATGAAGGACATGCTTTTTTATTGGGACATCAAAGACATTATCATTGAGTTCCACTTGGGAAATTTTTTCTTTTTGAAGATTATAAACATCCACCACAGTCATTTTGCGCCTCTATCTTTCACCATTCTATGCTCTGTAGCAATGGATTATACTGGCGTTCAGCCCTTTGTTATCTCCAGAAGGCTGTTGGAACTTCCCGGCACAGAGCCCTTGATCACAACCAAATTCATCTCAGGCCTCGCATCAACCACCTCAAGATTTTTGATTGTAACGCGATGATTTCCCATCCTTCCCGGCAGCTTTTTGCCTTTCTGAACCCTGCTTGGATAAGCGCTGCATCCTATGGAGCCAGGAATCCTGTGTGAGCGTGAGCCATGGGTTTTTCGGCCCCCGCCGAATCCCCATCTCTTCATAACGCCGGCAAACCCCCTGCCTTTGCTGATTGCGCATACATTGACCAGATCTCCCGCAGTAAAGATATCCACGCTCAATTCGTGTCCTAGTTCGAATTGCTCGGCATCCTCAACCCGAATCTCCTTTAAATGGGCAAAACACCCCTGGCCAGATGCTGCGAAATGGCCCTTCATGGGCCTGTTGATCTTGGTATCCTTTATGGGTTCATAACCAACCTGTATGGCATCGTAGCCGTCCTTTGGCTGGGTCTTTTTTTGTGTCACCACACATGGGCCCACCTTGAGGACAGTAACAGGAACGCTCTTTCCCTCTTCAAGGAAAATCCTGGTCATGCCCATTTTTTTTCCAAAAAGCTTATTAATCATCGGAAGTCTGCTCCACTCTATTCCGCAATACCCTTAAAGTCTGCTACAGCTTGATTTCAACATCCACCCCAGCAGGCAAATCCAGTTTCATAAGTGCATCAACTGTCTGCTGGGTAGGCTCTACAATAGCGAGCAGCCGCTTGTGTGTTCTTATCTCGAACTGCTCCCTTGACTTTTTATTTACATGGGGGGACCTTAGAACGCAGTATTTGTTTATCACGGTAGGAAGCGGAATTGGCCCCGCAATCCCAGCGCCAGTGTCCTTTGCAGTCTGCACTATCTCCCTGGCCGACTGATCCAGCAGTTTGTGATCATAGGCCTTCAGGCGTATCCGGATCTTCTGGTTGGTTATCATTCCTTTGCACCCTATTCAATAATTTCGCTGATTACACCTGCGCCGACGGTCCTTCCACCCTCACGGATGGCAAACCGCAACTCCTTCTCCATGGCTATTGGCGTAATCAGACTGCCTGTCAGTGTCACATTGTCTCCAGGCATCACCATCTCAACCCCATCGGGCAGCGTCACTACACCTGTAACATCCGTGGTCCTGAAATAAAACTGAGGACGATATCCGTTAAAAAACGGCGTGTGTCGGCCACCCTCTTCCTTGGTCAATATGTACGCCTCGGCCTTGAACTTGGTATGAGGCGTTATTGACCCGGGCTTGGCCACCACCTGTCCGCGCTGAACCTCTGTCCTCTTGGTTCCCCTCAACAATACCCCTATGTTATCTCCGGCTCGACCCTCATCCAGGATCTTCCTGAACATCTCCACACCCGTACACACTGTCTTGAGCGTCTCTGTGATCCCTACTATCTCCACCTCGTCCTGAACCTTGATTATTCCACGCTCGACCCTTCCTGTTACAACCGTACCCCTCCCGGATATGCTGAACACATCCTCGATCGGCATCAAAAAGGGCTTATCTATCTGTCTGACCGGCTCAGGTATATAACTGTCTATCGCATCCATCAATTCAAATATGGGCTTTGCTTCTTCAGAATTGGGATCATCGCTTTCAAGCGCCTTTAACGCGCTTCCCCGGATTATCGGTATCTCATCACCAGGAAATTCATACTTGGACAAAAGCTCTCTTAGCTCCAGCTCCACCAGCTCTATCAGCTCTTCATCGTCCACCATGTCGCACTTGTTCAAAAACACCACTATGGTGGGTACACCAACCTGACGCGCCAGCAGTATGTGCTCCCGGGTCTGTGGCATGGGACCGTCATCAGCTCCTACCACCAGTATTGCACCGTCCATCTGCGCCGCCCCTGTAATCATATTCTTTATATAGTCAGCATGGCCGGGACAATCCACGTGCGCATAATGCCTGTTGGCTGTCTGATACTCCACGTGCGCAGTCGCTATCGTGATTCCCCTTTCCTTCTCCTCAGGTGCCTTGTCTATCTGGTCAAATGGTACAAAATTCGCCCACCCCTTCTTCTCAAGGTGCTTTGTTATTGCTGCTGTCAATGTCGTCTTACCGTGGTCAATATGTCCTATCGTACCTACGTTAACATGCGGCTTTGTCCTCGAAAATTTCTCCTTAGCCATTGCTAATCCTCCTTGACGGTTGCTGTATTTCAGGGGTCCTTTTATTCTGTGCGATTATACGTTACCATATGGCCTACCAGCGATAATGAGCAAATGCCTTATTGGCCTCCGCCATCCTGTGTGTATCATCCTTTTTCTTCACCGCAGCTCCCCTGCCGTTTGCAGCGTCCAATAATTCTCCAGCCAGTTTGGCGGCCATTGTCTTTTCTCCCCTTGATCTTGAAAAGGAGAGAATCCAACGGATGCTGAGAGCCTGCCTCCTTGCCGGCCTGACCTCCTGGGGCACCTGGTAAGTGGAGCCGCCGACCCTCCTGGACTTTACTTCCACTGAAGGCTTAACATTCTCCACGGCCTTATTGAAGACATCCAGGGGGTTTTCCTTTGTCTTACCCTTTATGATGTCAAAGGAGTCATAAAGGATAGTCTGGGCAACACTTTTTTTGCCTTTTTTCATCATGTTATTAATAAATTTTGCTGCCAGTATACTTCTATACTTTGGATCAGGCATCTTGTCTCTTCTTGTGATTACTCTTTTCCTTGGCATACATTGTCTCCGGAAAACAATATCTCTTAGGGGCGGTATCAGGTTTTTCCGCCGCCTCGCTGATCAAATAATAAAGCTATATCTTTTTAGGCCTTTTTGCTCCGTATTTTGACCTGCCCTGCCTACGATTATCAACGCCTGTTGTATCCATGGTGCCCCTCAGGATGTGATACCTGACCCCAGGCAAATCCTTGACGCGGCCCCCGCGAATCAATACAACAGAGTGCTCCTGCAAGTTGTGCCCAACACCCGGAATATAGGATGTGACCTCAATACCATTGGTCAGCCTAACCCTTGCAACCTTTCTTAAGGCCGAGTTTGGCTTCTTGGGTGTTGATGTGTAAACGCGAACACAAACCCCCCTCTTCTGAGGGCAGCCCTGAAGAGCGGGGGTCTTGGCTTTTTTCTTGGGTTTTTCGCGGCCGCTTCTGATGAGCTGGTTGACGGTCGGCATAAAAGCTCCTTAACTATTGACTCGGCAAAAATATAAAATACGAATTAATTCCGTAAACTTTCAAAATTCAAAAAACCACTCTTTTTACGCTCAGGATATCTCTTTGTCAAGATTTTTTCGCTAACAATGAAAAATTTTAGTTGCTCACACCTATGCCTACATCCCTGTAGGTTCTTATGCCGGTGCCGGCAGGGATCAGACGACCCATTATCACGTTTTCTTTAAGACCCCGCAGATAATCTATCTTTCCCGCAACAGTGGCATCCGATAAGACCTTGGTGGTCTCCTGGAAAGAGGCAGCGGAGATGAAGCTGTCTGTGCTAAGAGACGCCTTGGTGATTCCTAGCAGCAGAGGCTCAGCGGTTGCTGGTTTTCCCCCTCCTTCTATTATTTTTCTGTTGGACTCTTCAAAACGCCACTTTTCAACATGTTCTCCAATTAGAAAGTTGGTGTCGCCAGGATCAATCACACTGATTTGTCTCAACATCTGCCGAACAATGACCTCAATGTGCTTGTCGTTTATCTTAACACCCTGGAGGCGATACACTTCCTGGACCTCGTCAACCAGGTATCGGGCGAGATCTTCTAATCCCCTTATCCTTAGTATATCGTGTGGGTCCGCAGAACCATCCATCAGTGCCTCGCCAGCCCTTACATAATCCCCTTCAAGGACGCTGACATGCTTACCCCTGGGTATCAGATATGTCACAGGCTCACCCAGTTCAGGGGTGATCGTCATCTTCCTCTTTCCTTTTGTGTACTTACCAAAGGATACGGAACCGTCAATCTCACTTATTATGGCGGTCTCTTTTGGTTTTCTTACCTCAAAGAGTTCAGCAACACGCGGGAGACCTCCGGTGATATCCTTGGTCTTAGTGGTCTCACGGGGGATCTTGGCCAGGACGGTTCCAGCCTCAATCTGCTCGCCTTCGTTACACATGATGATGGCCCCAACCGGCAGGTGATACCGGGCCTGGGCCTTTGAACTTCCGGGCAGATTCAATGTCTGGCCGCTCGCGTCTTTGACTGACACACGGGGTCTGGCCTCAAGATCTCCTGATTCAACGATCATCCTGCTGATCTTTCCTGTGACCTGGTCCCGTTTCTCCCTCATGGTGCGGCCTTCTGTGATATCGCCGAATTTAATCGTACCCGCCACCTCTGTGATAATGGGTATTGTAAACGGGTCCCATTCTGCCAGGACCTGGCCTGGCTTAACCTCTATTCCGTCCTTGACCCTCAGGGTTGCACCATATTGGATCGGGTATCTTTCGACCTCTCTTCCACCCTTACCCAGGATAGCGATTTCTCCGTTACGGTTCATTACGACCAGTTGACCGTCTTTGTTTTCCACTGTCTTAAGGCTTAAAAACCTTATGTTCCCTTCATTAATAGATTGGATTGTAGACTGCTCCACCCTCTTGCTCGCGGTACCGCCGATGTGAAAGGTCCTCATAGTGAGCTGGGTCCCGGGCTCGCCTATTGACTGGGCGGCTATGACGCCGACCGCCTCTCCGATGTTTACCTGATGGCCATGGGCAAGGTCTCTGCCGTAACACTTCCTGCAGATCCCCCATCTGGATTCGCATGCAAGCACAGAGCGGATTTTTACCTTCTCAATACCTGCGTTTTCTATTATATTCACCTTGTTTTCATCTATCTCTTCGTTAGCCTTTACCAGTAGATCTCCGGTCACGGGGTCGTTAATATCGTCAAGGGCCACCCTGCCAAGTATCCTGTCTCCGACCCTCTGCAGGATCTCTCCGCCCTCTACCAAGGGCTCCACCCAGATGCCGTCCATTGTGCCGCAGTCTTCCTCTGTAATTATTGCGTCCTGAGCAACGTCTACAAGCCTTCTGGTCAGATAGCCGGAGTTGGCTGTCTTTAGCGCAGTGTCTGCCAGGCCCTTCCTCGCCCCATGGGTAGATATAAAATATTGGAGCACTGTAAGCCCCTCACGGAAATTGGACGTAATAGGCGTTTCAATAATCTCGCCCGAAGGCTTGGCCATTAGCCCCCTCATACCAGCAAGCTGCCTCATCTGGTCTTTGCTGCCCCTTGCACCGGATTCTGACATCATAAAGATAGAGTTAAAGCTTGAGACCGGAATCTTGCTGCCTTCAGGTCCTATAGCCTCTTTTATAGCCATCTCCTTCATCATTTCCGAGGCCACGTTTTCAGTGGACTGGGCCCAAATATCAACGACTTTGTTATACTTTTCTCCTTCGGTGATCAAACCGCTGGTGTACTGATCATCAATCTTTCTTACCTCATTTTCTGCCTTTATGATGATCTCTTCCTTTTTGGACGGTATCTCCATATCCTTAATCGAGATGGAAATGCCGGACTGAGTTGCATATTTGTAACCTACGTCTTTGAGTCTGTCTGCCAGAATGACCGTAGATTTTATCCCTGCCCTGCGGTAGGATTCATTTATTAATTGACGCAGGGTCTTCTTTGTCATCACCGTGTTTACATTGCTAAACGGCAGGGCCTCCGGCAATATCTCATAAAGGAGCACCCGGCCCGTTGTAGTGGACTCGGTGTTTCCGTTTATCCTTACCTTTATTGCAGCATGGAGATCCAATTCCCCTGCATCATAGGCTATTCTAACCTCTTTGGGGCTGGAAAAGCACTTCCCCTCACCTTTACAGAATGGCTTTTCCCGAGTCATGTAGTAGATCCCCAAAACAATATCCTGACTGGGGACAATGATGGGGTCCCCGTTTGCAGGCGAAAGGATGTTGTTGGTGGACATCATAAGGACCCTGGCCTCTATCTGCGCCTCGATGGACAGGGGCACGTGGACAGCCATCTGGTCGCCGTCAAAGTCGGCATTAAACGCGGTGCAAACCAAGGGGTGAAGCTGAATGGCTTTCCCCTCAATAAGGATCGGCTCAAACGCCTGGATGCCAAGTCTGTGTAATGTTGGCGCCCTGTTTAATAGTATACAATACTCTTTTACAACTTCATCAAGGGCGTCAAAAACAGCGGGCTCCTCTCTTTCAACCATCTTTTTCGCACTTTTAATCGTAGTGACCAGACCCTTTTCATCCAGCTTGGCATATATGAAAGGTTTAAATAATTCCAATGCCATCTTCTTGGGAAGCCCACATTGATGGAGGCGAAGATCAGGGCCGACAACGATCACCGAACGGCCGGAATAATCAACACGCTTGCCCAAGAGGTTCTGACGAAACCTGCCCTGTTTTCCTTTAAGCATATCGCTTAAAGACTTAAAAGGTCGTTTATTCGGTCCAGTGACCACCTTACCACGTCTGCCATTATCAAAAAGGACATCCACCGCCTCCTGGAGCATCCTCTTCTCGTTTCTGATAATGATGTCAGGCGCATTTAACTCCAACAGCCTTTTAAGCCTGTTATTCCGGTTGATCACACGGCGGTAGAGGTCGTTCAGGTCAGAGGTGGCGAATCTACCGCCATCAAGGGGCACAAGGGGTCTCAAGTCCGGAGGCAGGACCGGAATCACGTCCATGATGATCCATTCCGGTCTGTTTTGTGATTCCCTGAACGCATCAAGTATCTTGAGCCTCTTGGCAAGCTTTTTCTGCTTCGCAGTAGACTTGGTCTCGCGCATCTCAAGTCTCAGGGTCTCAGAAAGCTGCACCATATCAATGTCCTGAAGCATCTTTCTGATCGCTTCCGCGCCAATTCCTGCCTCAAAACGATTTCCGTAATCCTCCCTTGCCTGCTGGAGCTGTTCGTCATTAAGCAGGGTCCCCTTCACAAGCGGCGTGTCCTTGGGGTCAGTAACAATGTAAGACTCAAAATATATGACCCTTTCCAGTGTCTTGAGAGTCAAATCCAGTAGATGACCCGCCTTTGAGGGCAGGCACCTCATAAACCAGATATGGGCCACTGGGGCGGCCAGTTGGATATGGCCCATTCTTTCGCGGCGGACCTTGGACTGTATTACTTCAACCCCGCATTTTTCGCACACAATACCCCTGTGTTTCATGCGCTTGTACTTGCCGCAGTTGCATTCATAGTCCTTGATAGGACCAAATATTTTTGAACAAAAAAGACCGTCTTTTTCAGGCTTAAAGGTCCTGTAATTAATAGTCTCTGGTTTTTTGACTTCGCCATAAGACCATTCCTTGATCTTTTCAGGCGATGCTAATGAGATGGCGACCGCGTTAAAGCTGGACGGGTCTTTTGGCTTTGTAAAGAAGCTGTATAATTCTTCCAATGCCTTTCTCCTTATTATATTTGGTTAAATCAAGAGCAACCGGTTCAGGCCTAGATCTGGCTGTCTTCGTAAAGTTGAAGCTCCAGACCAAGACTCTGTAATTCCTTTACAAGAACTTTAAATGATTCCGGAAGACCGGGTTCAAGGACATTGTTGCCCTTGACGATCTTTTCATACATCCTGGTCCTTCCGGCCACATCATCCGATTTGACCGTTAAAAACTCCTGAAGTGTATAGGCCGCGCCATAGGCCTCCATTGCCCATACCTCCATTTCACCAAGCCTCTGACCACCGAATTGCGCCTTACCGCCCAGGGGTTGCTGGGTCACCAGCGAGTAAGGACCTATGGAGCGGGCATGGAGCTTGTCATCTACAAGATGGTGGAGTTTCATTACATACATGATACCCACGGTAACCTCCTGATCAAAGGGCTCCCCTGACCTACCGTCATAGAGCTGGGCCTGGGCGGAAACCGGCAATCCGGCCTCGTTTAAAAATCTCTTTATCTCGTCTTCATCTGCCCCATCAAAGACAGGCGATGCCATGGGTATGCCTGAGGTAAATAGCCTTGCATTGTTAATCAGCTCTTCATCGTTCATGTGAGCAAAGAAATCCTGGTATTGCTGGTCAGTAAAAATGCTTTTGAATTTTTCCCTCAATTCGCCGGCCTCCTTCATCCTGTCCAGTAACTCCCTGATCTGTTCTCCCATCTCAATAGAGGTCCAACCCAAATGGGTTTCCAGGATCTGCCCCACATTCATTCTCGAGGGGACACCAAGGGGATTTAAGACAACATCAACGGGCGTTCCATCTGCAAAATAGGGCATATCTTCAACCGGCAGGATTACTGAAAGCACACCCTTATTTCCGTGTCGGCCGGCCATCTTGTCACCGACAGACAATTTGCGTTTTACCGCAATGGTGACCTTTACCATTTTGATCACGCCTGGGGCCAGATCATCTCCTGTAGTCAGCGCCTCAACCTTGTCATCAAACTGTTTTGTATATTGGGCCAACTTGGCAGAGGCCTTTTCGATAATCGCTTCCACAGCCTCTATATCGTCCATGGATGCCTTTAAATCTGCACCGGTCCATAATTCAATAGGGATGCGATCAACGTGCTCCGATTTAATGGTCTTGCCCGCGGCTAGGGCAACCTCACCACTGGACTTATCATAGAGATCGGCCTTAAGCTTTTTCCCTACCAGGATAGCCTTGAGTCTTTCCCTGACCACAGTGCCGGTGATATTCATTTGATCCTGCAAGTCCTTCTCCAGGCGTTCCACTTCCTTGGTTTCTATCTCAAGGCTTCGCTTATCCTTCTCAATACCCCTTCTTGAAAACACCTTGGCATCAATTACCGTACCCTGCACGCCGGAAGGAACCCTTAGAGAAGTATCCTTGATATCTCCGGCCTTGTCTCCGAATATGGCCCTAAGCAGTTTTTCTTCCGGAGACAACTGGGTTTCACCCTTGGGGGTTATCTTGCCTACAAGGACGTCTCCTGGTTTCACTTCGGCCCCAATCCTTATAATGCCGCTTTCATCCAGGTTTTTAAGCGCCTCTTCGCCCACGTTAGGGATATCCCTGGTAATCTCTTCCTTGCCGAGTTTGGTATCCCTTGCAACCACCTCAAACTGCTCTATGTGTATGGAGGTGTATACGTCCTCTTTGACCACCCTTTCACTCATCAGAATGGAGTCCTCGAAGTTATACCCGCCCCATGACATAAAGGCGACCATCACATTCTGGCCGAGGGCGAGTTCTCCCAATTCAATAGCAGGGCCATCTGCTATAATCTGGCCCTTCTCAACTCTGTCGCCAACCTTTATAATAGGTTTTTGGGTATAACAGCTATTCTGATTCGACTTCCTGAATTTGGCCAGCTTGTAAATCTCGACCTCTGGCTCCTCAGACACCCCTTTGGTTCTTATGACGATACGAGAGGCATCCACGTCTTCAACTACCCCGGGCCTCCTTGCAATGACAGAGACACCGGAATCCCGGGCAATGACGCTTTCCACCCCAGTGCCAATCAAAGGGGCCTTTGGTTTTAAGAGCGGAACCGCCTGACGCATCATATTTGAGCCCATCAGCGCCCTGTTTGCGTCATCGTGCTCCAGAAACGGGATCAGAGATGACGATATGCTGACCAGTTGGTCAGGAGATACGTCCATATACTTTATGTCCTGGATTGGCGACTTCTGGGCCTCGCCTTCTATCCTGACAGCGGCCTCTGGCGTGATAAAGCTTCCGTCTTTATCCAGGGGCGCATTGGCCTGGGCAATGGGAGGGGCCTTGGTCTGCGAGACCGGATCGTAGCTTTCATCAAGTGCTGAAAGGTATTTTATTTCTGTTGTGGCCACGCCATCCCTGACAGTCCTGTAAGGAGTCTCAATAAAGCCGAACTCATTAACCCTCGCATATGTGCTGAGGGAGACGATCAGGCCGATATTCGGTCCTTCGGGGGTCTCAATAGGGCAGATCCTGCCGTAATGGGTGGGATGAACGTCGCGGACTTCAAAGCCGGCCCTTTCTCTGGTAAGACCTCCCGGACCCAGTGCGCTGAGCCTCCTCTTATGGGTGACCTCTGACAAGGGATTTGTCTGGTCCATGAACTGTGAGAGCTGGCTGGTGCCGAAAAATTCCCTGCACACTGCTGAAACCGGCTTGGAATTGACCAAGTCATGGGGCATTAAGGTCTCAACCTCCTGAAGGCTCATCCTCTCCTTTATCGCCCTCTCCATCCTGACGAGCCCTATCCTGTATTGGTTTTCGAGGAGTTCGCCTACAGCCCTCACCCGACGGTTTCCAAGGTTATCAATATCATCTATCTGTGCCTCAGTTATCTTTAGCATTATCAGTTCCTTAACAGTGGAGATGATATCTTCCCTCCTTAAGGTCCTGTGCTCAAGTGACACATCGAGTCCCAACCTGTGGTTAAGCTTTAACCTCCCCACCTTTGAAAGGTCATAGGTGTTGATGTTGAAAAACAGGTTATTAAAAAATATCTCTGCAACCTCCTGGGTGGGGGGGCTGCTGGGTCGCATTTTTCTGTATATATCGAGGACGGCCTCATCGGTGGACGTGATTTTATCCAGGAGCATGGTGTCTCTAATGGCAGTGCTTACATCCTGGGCGGAAAGGACAAGGCATTCCACCTCTGAAAATCCCTTCTGTTGAATCAACTCCAGGTGTTCGGATGTCAGGGTCTGATTCCCCTCGATCAGGATCTCTCCGGTCTCAGGGTCAATTAAGTCATCGGCGATAACCCGGCCCTCGATATCCTCAAAATTGACAGGGATGCGCTCGATGCCTGCAGAGGTCAGGGTCCTGTGCAGTCGTTTAGTGTACTTCTCACCCTTTTTCCCCAGGATTTCCCCGGTTTGTGGATTTTCTATGTCCCGGGTGAGCTTTTTCTGGTACCAGTTTTCAATCTTTGCCTCTCGCCAGCACCTGTCCTTTTCAATGCCGATAATTTCCGTATCATAGAATATATGCAGGACCTCTTTTGTTGAATACCCAAGAGCCTTTAAAAGTATTGTGACAGGAAATTTGCGTCTCCTGTCAATTCGAACGTAGAGTATATCCTTTGGGTCAAATTCAAAGTCAAGCCATGAACCCCTAAGGGGTATGATCCGTGCTGAATAAAGTAGTTTTCCGCTGGCATGGGTTTTTCCCTTATCGTGATCAAAATACACACCTGGGGAGCGATGGAGTTGGCTGACAATGGCCCTCTCCGTTCCATTAATAATAAAGGTCCCACGCTCAGTCATGATAGGCAGAGTTCCAAAGTATATCTCTTGCTCTTTGATGTCCCTGATGCTCTTTGATCCGTCAGCGGAGTCAGTATCAAATACAACCAGGCGGACAGTCACCCTTATGGGTGCCTCATAGGTCATTCCTTTGTTAAGGCAGTCTTCTTCGTCATATCTGACCTCTTCAAAGGAATATCTTACAAACTCAAGAGAGGCTGTCTCTCCGAAGTCTTGGATAGGAAACACGCTGTTGAAGGCCCCCTGCAGCCCGACATCCTGGCGTTTTTCCGGCGGGATGTCCGTTTGCAAAAAAAGCTCATAAGAGGCCTTCTGCATTTCCAGCAAACTTGGGATTTCCATTATCTTGTCAATCTTCCCAAAGCTTCTTCGGGCGCGTCTGCCACCACCATTTATTACCGACATGGTCTCTCCTTCATAAGAGGCATCAGATCAAAAAAATCGGGGGGTTAGGCCCTGTTTTGATCCATGAAGCCATAACCCCCGCACCAAGCCAATACTATTTGATTTCGACGGTTGCTCCTGCTTCTTCGAGTTGCTTTTTGATGTCTTCCGCCTCTTCTTTTGATACCCCTTCCTTAACCTTACCAGGTGCCTCGTCCACAAGCGCCTTTGCCTCTTTTAAGCCCAGATTGGTTATGGCGCGAACGGTCTTGATAACCTGGATCTTTTTGTCTCCTGCCGCAGCCAGGATTACGTCAAATTCAGTCTGCTCTTTGGCCTCTTCCTGAGCCCCTGCCACAGGCCCAGCAGCTGCAACAGCAACGGGGGCAGCAGCGCTGACCCCAAATTTATTCTCAAGTTCCTTTACAAGTTCCGACAGTTCCAGAACCGTCATATTGGCAATAAACTGAATTAAATCATCTTTGGTGATATCTGCCATTTCTATATATTTCAACCTCCCTAATATGAGGGGTTATGCCCCTGCTTCCTGTTTTTGCTGTTCAATAGCCTTTAAAACATACAGCAATTTGCTCAAAATTCCGCCCAAAACCCTTACAAAACCTGCCGGTACGGCCTGCATTGCAGACAGAACCTGGGCCAAAAGCACTTCCCTTCCCGGCAACTTGGCCAATTGTCTGACGTCTTCCGCACTGATCTCCTTACCGGAAATCTGGCCGCTTGTGATAACCAATTGTCCAAAATCTTTGGCAAAATCAACCAAAGCCTTTGCCGGACCAATTATATCATCGTGAAGGATAGTCACGGCTGAAGGACCTTTCATGTGGTCATTCAAGGACTCATTACCAGTGCCTCGACTCGCAATCTTCAACAGCCTGTTTTTTACCACTTGAAGTTCGGCGCCGGTATTCCTGAGATCATTTCTCAGTCTATTAAGGTCGCCCACTTGAAGGCCCTGATAATGCACAAGAAAGGTTCCGCGCGCTATTTCGAGCCGGGCGTGCAGATCTGTTATGAGCTGTTCTTTCTGTTCCTTATTCATTGTTCACCTCCTCTCCGTTTTACGATAAATGTATCAAAGACGGAGGCGTATATAGACCTCAGTAGAATCAGTCTCGGTAGGCCAGCATCATTAAGCCTGAAGGCCGCCAAAACCTAGGTTTTGCCCGGCAGCCCTGCGGCGCCTACTGTCTTTGACCAAGTCCAAAAGTTATTTCATGGATACGCTTTCTGCAATGGGACAGAAGCGAAAAAAATGCAAGGAAGCTTCGACTATGCTTTTAAACCTTTTGACTTAACAAATCCTTAATAAACGTGGGATCAATCCTGATCCCAGGGCCCATAGTCGAGGAAACTGCAATACTCTTGAAATAGGTTCCTTTACTCGCAGGGGGTTTTAGTCTGAGGATCTTATCCACAAAAGCAGCGATATTTTCTGAAAGCATCTTGACGCCAAAAGAAACCTTGCCCATCGGCGCATGCACTATTCCTGCCTTTTCAACCTTAAAATCTATCTTTCCCGCCTTAACCTCTTTGACAGCCTTACCTACATCAAAGGTAACTGTACCCAGTTTGGCGTTTGGCATCATACCTCTTGGACCCAAAATACGTCCCAGTTTTCCAACTGCGCCCATCATGTCGGGGGTGGCAATTGCCTTATCAAACTCAAGCCATCCCTTCTGGATCTTTTCAACCAAATCGTCGGCGCCTGCATAATCTGCACCGGCCTCCAGTGCCTCTTTTTCCTTTTCGCCTTTGGCGAATACAGCTACACGTACCTCCTTGCCTACACCATGCGGCAATACCACAGTACCCCTGACCATCTGATCAGCATGCCTTGGGTCTACACCCAATCTTACAGCGATATCCAGGCCTTCGTCGAATTTTGCATATTTGCTGTCAATCGTCAGTTGTATCGCCTCTTCAAAATTGTATTTCTTTCTCCGATCAACCTTTTGAAGACTGTTAATAAGCTTTTTCCCTTTTTTGGCCATGTCTGATAACCCCTTTAACCCTCTGTTACAACAATGCCCATGCTCCTTGCCGTGCCTTCTATGGTCTTGATTGCGCTTTCTATACTAAAGGCATTAAGGTCTTTTATTTTGAGCTTGGCAATATCTTCCACCTGTTTGCGGGTTACCTCTCCAACCTTTTGCCGGTTGGGTTCACTGGACCCTTTTGCTATCTTTGCAACCTGTTTCAAGAGAACAGAAGCAGGTGGTGTTTTCGTAACAAATGTAAATGTTCTGTCATCATAAATTGTTATAATGACAGGTATGATTGTCCCCATCTGATCCTGGGTTTTTGCATTATACAACTTGCAAAAATCTGCAATATTGACACCGTACTGACCAAGGGCCGGACCGATCGGCGGCGATGGGTTGGCCTGTCCCCCTTTGACTTGAAGTTTAACAGATCCAATAATTTTCTTTGCCATAATACAAAAGCCCCTCTTACACGGAATTTACCTGTATGAAGTCCAGTTCAACCGGCGTTGAACGTCCAAAAATTGTAATGAGCACCCGAACTTTTTCTTTATCAGGTTTCACCTCCTCCACAATTCCGCGAAAATTGCTAAACGGGCCGTCAATGACCATGACCTCGTCGCCTTGTTCGAATTGATGTTTGGGTTTCGGTCTGCTCACCCCTTCTTCCATCTGACGAATAATCTGGTTTGCCTCTTCCGGGGAAACCGCGGTCGGATTGACCTCTCCTCCCACAAAACCGATCACTTTTGCGGTGTTCTTTACGGTATGCCAAGTGTCCTTATTTAGGACCATTTGAACCAGGATATATCCTGGAAAAAATTTTCTGGAGGAAGTCTTCTTCTGACCCTTCTTCAATTCCATCACCTGTTCGGTAGGGACAAGGATCTTTCCAAAAAATTCTTCCTGCTTTGTTGTCTTTATCCTGTCTTCCAGAGTAACCTTGACCCTATTCTCAAAACCAGAATAGGTGTGAACTATGTACCATTTCATGTCCACAATGACACCCTTGATGACGATAAAAGCATATAGCAATTAGTCTTGTTTTTCAGGCTCATTATTAAAAAAACCCGCCTACCGTAGGATGTACTTAATAATTTTTATAAGAGAGGTGTCCACTAGAAAAAAGAAGATTGCCATAAGAAGAGTCAAAAATATTACGACTCCGGTTGCGGCAAGCATCTCCTTTTTTGTAGGCCACTTAACCTTTTTGAGCTCTACCTTAGCCTCTCTTAAAAACATTTTCGCATGTTGTATATAACCTAATACCGGTAACTCACTAACCCCCTTTTTTTCTTGCGCCTTTTTTCGGGGTGTTCGTACTGGATTCTGTTTGACCAGCTTTTTAGTATTTGGAGTTTTCACATTTGAATTCGCAACAGCATTATTCAACGTGGGATTCTGACTCTTATTATTTTTCATATTTAAGACACCCACAAAAACACCAAAAATGGCAGGCCAGGAGGGATTCGAACCCCCAACACCCGGATTTGGAGTCCGGTGCTCTAGCCGTTAGAGCTACTGGCCTGTAAGTTTCCCCTGTCTACTTAGTTTCCTTATGGATCGTATGAGTCCTGCAAAACGGGCAATACTTTTTAAAGGCCAGCTTGTCCGGCGTCTTCCGCTTATTCTTAGTGCCGGTGTAATTCCTATGTTTACACTGCTCACAGGTAAATGTAATGATATCACGCATTCTAAGATGATCTCCACCTATTCAATAATTTCGCTGATTACACCTGCGCCGACGGTCCTTCCACCCTCACGGATGGCAAACCGCAACTCCTTCTCCATGGCTATTGGCGTAATCAGACTGCCTGTCAGTGTCACATTGTCTCCAGGCATCACCATCTCAACCCCATCGGGCAGCGTCACTACACCTGTAACATCCGTGGTCCTGAAATAAAACTGAGGACGATATCCGTTAAAAAACGGCGTGTGTCGGCCACCCTCTTCCTTGGTCAATATGTACGCCTCGGCCTTGAACTTGGTATGAGGCGTTATTGACCCGGGCTTGGCCACCACCTGTCCGCGCTGAACCTCTGTCCTCTTGGTTCCCCTCAACAATACCCCTATGTTATCTCCGGCTCGACCCTCATCCAGGATCTTCCTGAACATCTCCACACCCGTACACACTGTCTTGAGCGTCTCTGTGATCCCTACTATCTCCACCTCGTCCTGAACCTTGATTATTCCACGCTCGACCCTTCCTGTTACAACCGTACCCCTCCCGGATATGCTGAACACATCCTCGATCGGCATCAAAAAGGGCTTATCTATCTGTCTGACCGGCTCAGGTATATAACTGTCTATCGCATCCATCAATTCAAATATGGGCTTTGCTTCTTCAGAATTGGGATCATCGCTTTCAAGCGCCTTTAACGCGCTTCCCCGGATTATCGGTATCTCATCACCAGGAAATTCATACTTGGACAAAAGCTCTCTTAGCTCCAGCTCCACCAGCTCTATCAGCTCTTCATCGTCCACCATGTCGCACTTGTTCAAAAACACCACTATGGTGGGTACACCAACCTGACGCGCCAGCAGTATGTGCTCCCGGGTCTGTGGCATGGGACCGTCATCAGCTCCTACCACCAGTATTGCACCGTCCATCTGCGCCGCCCCTGTAATCATATTCTTTATATAGTCAGCATGGCCGGGACAATCCACGTGCGCATAATGCCTGTTGGCTGTCTGATACTCCACGTGCGCAGTCGCTATCGTGATTCCCCTTTCCTTCTCCTCAGGTGCCTTGTCTATCTGGTCAAATGGTACAAAATTCGCCCACCCCTTCTTCTCAAGGTGCTTTGTTATTGCTGCTGTCAATGTCGTCTTACCGTGGTCAATATGTCCTATCGTACCTACGTTAACATGCGGCTTTGTCCTCGAAAATTTCTCCTTAGCCATTGCTAATCCTCCTTGATGATCTCAAAGATTTTTAGGATTCTATTCCTTAATACCTATCTGACTCTTTACTGGAGCCCACGACCGGGCTTGAACCGGTGAACCTCATCCTTACCAAGGATGTGCTCTACCACCTGAGCTACGTGGGCTCTACCTCGGTATAATTACTTCCTGGCCTTAGCCAAGGTAAACAATGGAGCGGGAAACGGGATTCGAACCCGCGACCCTCAGCTTGGAAGGCTGACGCTCTAGCCAACTGAGCTATTCCCGCCAATCCCTATAAAGGAATAATTATGGTGGAGAGGGGAGGATTCGAACCTCCGAAGGCTTCGCCGGCAGATTTACAGTCTGCTCCCTTTGGCCGCTCGGGAACCTCTCCAATCAGAAACATTTCAATTCCGAAACCGCCTCATTTATGCTCACATATGGAGCCAGCGGAGGGAATCGAACCCCCGACCCACTGATTACAAATCAGTTGCTCTGCCTTCTGAGCTACGCTGGCCGACGGTTTTTAAAGGCATAACACGTAAGACTATTTTTTTATAAAATTAAATACAATCCTGAAAATATCTAATAATTTTTAGGATAGGTGGGAAAATCGAGGTTTTTCTCTTAATAATGGCTTTTTTCTTTTATTTGTTCGATCTTCTCCTTCTATTGGATGCCTCCTGACAATGCACCCCAACTTACGGAAGAATAATAAAAAATAAAATAAAGGTCGGATCTGTCTCTGTCAATAAAAATTTTATATGACCTGGAAGGCCGTGTTGGTGCCAGGCAACAAAAATTTTTATCAAAGGACTTGATATGCAACATAGTTTAATATATGGTATATAGCAAAATGCTATTAAATCTTTAAAGCTATAAAGGAGGAAATGAAATGGCAGTTTTCGCTGGAGGATTGGCCGCTGTTGTCCTGGGTATCATAGGGATAATCGCTTGGTGGAGTGACTTTGTTCTCATTTTGAAAGGTGCTATACCTGCCATGTTAATCCTTGGTGGGGGTTTAGCTGCCTATCTTGGCTTCGAAGAGATAAAAGATAAAAGGAATGAAGATTCTCTTGAAGACAACAACACTGCCCTCAAACAGGAAGTTGAAAGTTTGAAAGAAGAGATAAAAGAACTAAAGCAGGAGAAAAAGAGCCCTGAGGGTGAATAACCAGCTTTTGTTTTTTTAATATATACAATATGTTGCTTTGATCGGGAGACTCGATTATTATTTATCGAGTCTCCAAAAAACTAGAGGCCGACGGGATTGCGTTTCTCAGTCGCCTTTCATTTCAAGTGCGTTAAAAAAATAACCAATTTCGAATTCAGCGTTCTCCCTGGAATCAGAGCCATGGACAATGTTTTTCTCTATATCGGTCGCATAGATGTGCCTGATAGTTCCTTCTTTGGCCTCCTTATAATTGGTTGCACCCATAATGGCCCTATATTTTTTAACTGCGTCATCCCCCTCCAGCACCATAACCACACATGGCCCTGATGACATAAAATCCGTGACACTTTCATAAAAGGGTTTCCCCTCATGGACCTTGTAAAACCCCTTGGCCTGGGCCTTTGTCATCCTTATCATTTTCATGGCGACTATCTTCAGCCCCTCGTCTTCAATACGTTTTAATACAGCCCCGATCAGATTTTTTGAGACAGCGTCCGGCTTAATTATCCCAAAGGTTCTATCTTTCATGGACAGGTTGTCCTCCTTAAATATTAATTTGACCATAGCCAGCTACACCTGCTATAGAGCCGGCAAACATTATTAGTCAAGGAAATTGTCCGGTTAAAATATGTTATATTTGCTGTTTCAGGAAGATGGAACGGACAATGACAAAACACGGATCGAATGAAGGATAACATAATGAAGGGATACAACAAAGACATGTCCATAAGGATGGAACCAGACGATCAGTTGCAATTCAATTGCGGCCGCGGCCTTCCATGTTTCACCCAATGCTGTCAGGATGTGACCATTGTGCTCACACCTTACGATGTTATGAGGATGAAAAACGCCCTCAGAATACCGGCTGAAGAGTTTATAGACAAGTACACCATTGTAATTCAAAAAAAGAGGCGTCTGATCCCCATGGTGGTCCTCAAGATGGATGAGGAAACAAAAAAATGTCAGTTTGTATCTGAAAAGGGCTGCGCTATTTATGATGATCGTCCCTGGCCTTGCAGGATGTATCCCCTTGACATGCATGACGACGGCACCTTTGGTATTATAGCCGATAAATCGCTCTGTCAGGGATTTAAACAAGACCAGAAGATAGTGATCTCCGAGTGGCTTCTGGAACAGGGTATTGCAATCTATGACGAAATGAACCATCTTTTCACCCAGGTGACCGCCCCTCTCCAGGCCCAGGATCTGGACATTGATAATCCCAAGATTTTTCAGATGACCTTTATGGCATTGTATAACCTGGACAAATTCAGGGAATTTGTATTCAAGAGCACCTTCCTTAAAAGGTTTGAGGTGGACGATATTACAATAGAAAAAATAAAGCGGCGTGATATCGAGCTGTTGAAATTCGCCTTTGACTGGGTCAAATTCGGTGTCTTCGGCCAAAAGCTTTTTTTCGTAAAGCCTGAGGCAATGCCTAAGGACAAATGAATCAGGCGACCCATACCCGATGAACGATGAGATATTCAGGCCGCTTACCGGCAATACATTCCAATTCAGTTGTCATAAGGGCATATCATGTTTTACCGAGTGTTGCGCCAAGCTTCGCCTTGCCTTGACACCATACGATATCCTCCGGATGAAAAACCGTTTGGGGCTTTCCTCTGATCAGTTCCTGGACAATTACACTGAAACGGATCTTACCTTACACTGGCGCTTTCCCATGGTCAGACTCAATATGAGAGATGACGAAAAAAGGACCTGCCCTTTTGTCACTCCGGATGGCTGTACCATTTATGAAGACCGGCCCGGGGCCTGCCGCCTGTACCCGGTTGGAAGGGCAGCGCGCCTGGATAATGCAGCAGATGACGACAACCCCAGGGACAAATTTTTTCTTGTAACCGAATCTCACTGCCTCGGTTTTCACGAAGAGAGGCCCTGGACATTGGAAGAGTGGCTGAATCACGAAGGCGTTAGCAAATACAACGCCATGAATGATAAGTGGCTTAAAATCGTCGGATCGAAAAAGGGACTTGGACCTCAAGAGCTGATCCAAAAGAAACTACAGGTCTTTTTCATTGCCTCATATAACCTGGACAAATTCAGGAGTTTTCTCTTTCAAGGCAGATTCTTTGATAGGGTTGCGGTGGACCAAGGCACAAAACAGGCAATAAAAGATGACGACGAAGCCCTGATGGATTTTGCCCTTGATTGGCTCAAGTTCAGCCTGTTTGGAGAAAAGACGCTGACAACGAGATAACCTACCTATTCATACCCATTAGGATTATTATACTGCCATCTCCACGCATCTGCGCACATGTCATCAATGCCTCTCGCGGCAGTCCAGTTGAGTTCTCTTCCCGCCAAAGAGGGGTCTGCGTAACATGTAGCCACATCTCCAGGTCTACGCTCCACGATCTGGTATGGGATATTTCTTCCACACGCCTTCTCAAAGGCCCTGACCATTTCGAGAACACTATAGCCGTTGCCGGTGCCCAGGTTATATGTAACAACCCCGGGGTTGTCCTTGAGTCTTTCAATGGCCTTTAAGTGTCCGATGGCCAGATCTACAACATGGATATAGTCTCGCACACCCGTCCCGTCAGGTGTGGGGTAGTCATTACCGAAGACCGACAAAAATTCCAACTTCCCGACTGCTACCTGTGAAATATACGGAAGGAGGTTATTCGGGATGCCATTCGGATCTTCTCCGATACTGCCGCTTTCGTGTGCGCCCACAGGATTGAAATAGCGCAGAAGCGCAATATTCCAAGAGGGATCTGACATGTGTAGATCACGCAGGATCTCTTCTATCATCAGTTTTGTCCTGCCGTAGGGATTTGTAGCAGACAAGGGAAAATCCTCTGTTATGGGCACGCGCTGAGGATCGCCGTATACCGTGGCCGAGGAACTAAAGACGATGTCTTTAACATGGTATTTTGCCATAACCTCACAGAGGATCAGGGTTCCTGTTATGTTGTTGTAATAATACCTGAGCGGAATGCTGACCGATTCTCCGACCGCTTTTAGACCGGCGAAATGTATGACTGCATCAACGGCGGAGTCTTTAAAAACATCATTTAAAGAAGACCTATTTAAGAGATCAACCCTATGAAAGTTCAGTGATCTTCCGGCCAGAGTCTGAACCCTTCTTAAGGCTTCCTCCTTACTGTTTGAGAGATTATCTACAACAATTACGTCATAACCATTATTCAAGAGTTCAAGACATGTATGGCTTCCTATGTAGCCTGCCCCTCCGGTAACTAATATCCTCATGGCTTATCCTCATGGTAAATATATTTCATGGCAGATTGCGCCGCAGCTTTTCCTGCGACCCAGCCGGTGGAAAATGCGGCCTGAAGGTTGTAACCTCCAGTGTCGGCGTCTACATCCAGGATCTCACCTGCAAAATACAGCCCCCCGATTAAGCGCGATTCCATTGTACGAGGGTCAACTTCTTTCAAATCAACTCCGCCTGCGGTGACAATCGCCTCTGTAAAGGGGCGATGGCCTGTAACTTTCAAACGGAGATCCTTAAGCCGGCCCCGAAGCCGCTTTCGATCCTCAGCGGTTATCTGGTTGGCAGGCTTACCCTCAGGTATACCTGTCAGGCCTATGCAGACCGGCACCATCTTCACCGGGAGCAGCCCTTTGAGTATAAGGCGGAAAGGCTCTCTCCCGTATGAATTAAGATCACGTAAAAGGCGTGCATCTAATCTGGCCTCGTCAAGAGCGGGTTTTAAATCAATTGACAATTCCACACCCTTTCCAGATATAAGGGCATCCACAGCCTTCCTGCTTAAAGTTAGTATGACAGGCCCTGATACACCAAAAGAGGTAAAGAGCATCTCACCAAAGGCCTCAGCGCGTTTTACCCCGTCTACAAACAAGCGAACCGCTATATTTTTAAGACTCAAGTCAATGAGCCTTTCAGCAATGTCACCTTCTATCTCAAGCGGGACCAGGGCAGGCCTGATCCGGACAATACTGTGACCCACTGATCGAGCAAGATGGTAGCCGTCGCCGGTTGAGCCGGTTGCAGGGTAAGACGCCCCGCCCACTGCAATTATTATCGCGCAGGCCTCATAAGCCTGCGTCTCAACCCTGATCCCGACCACCCGGCCTCCCTCAACAAGAAGCCCCTGCACTTGAGAACCGCTCCGGAAGGTCACCCCACAGCGCTTATTCCATTTGACAAGGGCCGCCACAATGTCCTTGGCCTTACCGCTTGCCGGAAAGACCCTTCCTCCGCGCTCGGTTACAACAGGGACCCCCAGGTTTTCAAAAAAGGCAATCAGATCGCTGTTAAAGAACCTGGAAAATGCCTGGCGAAGGAATCGGCCGTTGGGTCCGAAACGGGCGATGGAATCTGATAATGCCCCGATGTTGGTTAGGTTGCATCGCCCCTTTCCTGTAATGCCAAGCTTTAGGCCCGGACGATTCATCTTTTCAAGGAGCAGGACATCTGCACCGCACAATGCAGCCTGTCCTGCGGCCATCAGCCCCGCCGGCCCCGCGCCCACAACAATTATCCGCAAGCCGTTCATCCGCCCCTGAACTTGAATGGATATTGAGTAGAAGATACTAATGTGATAAGCATTAAGATTCAAGGACATTGTGCCCTGGATTGTTGCATGATGCCTTTTTAATTAATTTATAGACCATTTTAAAAAGATGATATCATGAATAGCCTAAAAGACCTTATAAAGGATGGTCCTGTACATCAACGCAGGTTGGAGTTCAGCACATATGCCCTGACAGACGACCGTATTATTGTAGAAGGCCTACTCAAGGATGACCGGTTCGTCCCAAGGTACCATTTGGACGGGAATGTCAGCCCTCCGGGGAAGGTGCACAGAATCTGCGTGCGCCTGCTCATGGGCGGCTGGCCCCTTTCAATCCTTGACGCCGAGGCCCAGATGGAGGTAGTCCCTCATGAACAATGTCCCTCGACCGAGGAAACGGTAAAAAAAGTTGTTGGGCTCACTATCACGCATGGTTATGGCGATAAGGTGATTGAACGCATTGGCGGAGTAAAGGGTTGCGCCCATATGGTTCAATTGATTATAGCGATGGGAAATGCAAGTCTGCATGGATACTGGTCTCACAGGTTGAGAAAACACAGCCCCTTGCCGGGCTCGTTAAAAGAAATTCCTGAACTGGACTATGTAATTGGAAGTTGTCTGCTCTGGAACGAGGGAGGGCCGTTGATTCAAAAAATTCAGACGGCCCTGGACCAGCAAAACCTAAAACCGGAAACGGAATAGTTTTAAACAAGATGCAGATGGCTAATCCTCCACTTTTTTTTCTTGCAGGCTTCGGCCTTTAGTATGTCCACCTTAACAGCAATGAGGTCTATATGAGGCGTTTTCATTTGCTTTATTGCCGTACATTGTTCCCGATGCTCTTGTTGCTTTTTTGTCTATCCTGCACAAGCAGCCCCTCAGAGGAATGTGCAAGGTTCATGAAGAGGGGAGATGTTTATTTCAGCAGGAAGGAGTTCGGCAGGGCCATACTTGAATATAAAAAGGCCATAGGTACAGGGGAAATTGTTGCACAGGCCCATTATCGGCTCGCCCTGTCCTACCTGAGCACTGCCCAAACCAGGCAGGCCCTTCTTGAGCTTGAAAAGACAATAGAAATTGATCCCCAAAACCTGGATGCCCAAATAAAGACAGGTCAGTTTCATCTTGCGGCGAATAAGACCGAACTGGCGGCGGCCAAGGCCGCGCTGGTCCTGGAAAAGTCACCGGAAAACATTGAAGCGCTGTTCCTGAATATGGGGGTCCTGCTTCAGCAGGGAAACACAAAAGAGGCCATTGAGACCCTCAAGCGAATAACCACCCTGGACCCCAAAAACACCAGGGCCTTTGTCTTGCTTGGCCGCATTGCAGAAATGCGGAAAAATCCTGACGAGGCAAGGCAAAATTTTAAAAGGGCGATTGAGGCAAGCCCCGATAATCCGGCATTATACCTTGAACTCGCCCGTTTTTATGAACAGAGGGGTGACTTTGAAGAAGCGGAAAAGGCCCTAAAAGATGCAATATTAAAAGTCCCGGAAGACGCAACCCTGATCCTTAGCCTCGGAAACTACTATGTCCGTCGTGGCAACCCAGAGGCTGCCGAAGATCTCTTTTTAAAGACCGTTCAAAAGGCCCCGAAACAGGTCGGTCCGATTGTGACACTGGCCGTCTATTATGCCTCCCAGAAAAACTGGCCGAATGCAATCAAGTGGATGCAACAGGCCATTGATCTCCAGCCTGAAAATCTTGAGATCCAAAATGCCATGGCATCATTTTATTTGGCTCAAGGCGAAACGCAAAAGGCCCGAACGCTCATAGATCATATCCTTGAAAAGGATAAGACCAATATTCAGACCAGATTTTTGAAAGCCCGCATGCTCTTTGAAAAAAAGGATATGTCAGGCGCCAAGGAAATCTTACAAGCCATTGCAAACGAGCAGCAGAACCACTCCGGGGTCTACTACCATCTTGGCCTTATATATTTGGCTGAAAAAAGTGAGAAAGAAGCAAAGGCTGTACTTCTTAAGGCTGTCGGATACGACCCCGACAACATCAACGCACATATGCTCCTCTCGCAGATATTTCTTAACGAAGGCCAAGCGGACATGGCGATTGAACAACTGGGAATAGTTCTTGCGATGCAACCGGAACACTACCAGGCTTATATGCTTGCGGCAAAGGCCTATCTATTGAAAAACGATCCGAATAGGGCAAGGCAGGCCCTGTTAAATGCGGCAAAAATTCGACCTGATGACCCCGCCGCATACCTTCAGCTGGCAAATATCGAGCTACGGGAAGGCAAATATGAAAGCGCAATGTCCTATGTGGACAAGGCCCTTTCTCTGAGGGCGGATTATGTTGCAGCCTTGGACGCAAAGGTCTCGGTCTATCTGGCCCGAAAAGAGCCTGAAAAAGCCCTGACTTTTCTTGATGAACAGATCGGCAAGAATGACGCAAACCAGGTACTTAAGGCCGCCTTATACGAAATGGAAGGGAGGGTATTTGAATCTACAAAGAGCTACAAGCAGAGCGAGATCAGCTACAAAAAGGCACTGGAATTAAACCCTGATATGGTCGGGCCTTATTTGTCCCTGGCAGGGATATACATAGAAACAGGCAAAGGCGAGGAGGCGATTGTCCAATATAACGAGATCCTGGAAAAACAGCCCGGCTTCATACAGGCCTATCTTGCCCTGGCCGCCCTGTACGAGGCCAAGGGAAAAGTGGAAAAGGCAAAGAACATGTGTGAAAAGGCCCTGGCCATTAACCCTGATTTTGCACCCGCCGCCAACAACCTTGCATGGATCATGCTCCAACAGGGACAAGATCCGGAAAAGGCGCTTACTCTGGCGAAAAAGGCAAAATCTCTCCTGCCGGATGATCCCCGTATTATTGACACTCTGGGACTGGCCCTGATCACAAACCGCCTTTATCCAGACGCAGTATCTGAGCTTAAGACCGGTGTGGATAAGGCCCCTAATAATCCGACAATCCTATACCATCTTGGGCTTGCCCATTGGAAAAACGGGGAGAAGGATCAGGCTGTGGATGCACTGAATCAGGCCCTTAGGACCAAAGATCCATTTGCCGAGAGGCAGTCTGCCAAAAACCTGCTCGATGAAATCAGAGAAACAACAGGTAATGCGCCTGAGATGTCTTCCGGAGAATAACACTTGAGACGACTTCCATTTCACATACTGCTGGCATGCATCTTTTTGCCGCCTATCCTGTATATGTTGTCGCTACAGGCCCTTGAGATATTGGTTCAAAAGAAATGGAAGGCTGAATTACAAGGTCTCTTGGTGACGGACGGCAGGGCCCTTCTGGAGGGCCGCATCGGCATAGAGGATGAGATCAACCGCAATGTGGAAAAATATATTGCCTCGCGCACAATACTCAAATGGGGAGTGCTGGCCCAGATCACAGTAAAGACCGGGACGGGCAAGTGGCTTTATCCGGCCTCGGCAAAACAGATGTTATATACATTTAACCCTGAGAATTATCCACAGGAAAGGCCCTCTCCCGCTCCAACAGAGACCATGAGCATCGCGGAGAACAACCTAAGGGTAATGGATGAGGGGATTGAGCTGTTTTTGTCTGTACAGATCCCGAGAAACACCTGGATAGCAAACAGCCTTTTGTTTGTATATCTGGCCATATTTACATCCATTCTTTACAACGCCTACCAAAAAAGCTCAAGAGAGGGTAAGAGACTGGAGAAAAAAAATATCGAGGCACTGGAATCCGCCAACAAAAATCTGTTGGGTGCCCAGGATAGACTCCGTGACGTCACAGCAAGAGAGACAAGTTACCTGCAGGAGATAGAAAGACTGAAAAAAGATCTCAGCACGGTCAGCGACAGGGTGCGTGAGACAGAGGACGAGGCCCTGGAGCAGATGGATCAACTGGAAAAGAGCCTCCGTGAGAGTGTCGGATTAAAGGAGGAGCTGGAGCTTGAGGTCAATCGCCTGTCGAGTGAAATGGAAAAGATTGAGGCGCAACAGAAGACCCCGATAAAAAAGCAACGCAAGCAGATTGAGACAACGATAAAGAGGTTTAAGACCCTTTACAAAAATCTTGAAATCCAGGAGCGGGCTGTGGAGGGATTTCTAGATCTTGAAGGCGAATTACAACTCAAGGCAGAGGAACTGATACATAACATGAACGAAGACAGCACCAGGCTCTCTGTAAAAAGAAAGATTTTTTCGAAAAAAGGTTCAACACCTACTTTCGAATGCGAGTTCGGTTACAGGGGCCGTATATATTTCAGGCCCGGCCCTGGTGCAAGGGTACAGGTCCTCACAATAGGTACAAAAAATACCCAGACAAAAGATCTGGCATATATAGAAGGAGTATGAAGGGGAAAGGCTTACGGGTTGCGCGTTACAATTTACGCGTCAATGCCATTAATTTAAGAGAATATCCAATATCCAACAAGGAATTACGAATAAAGAAGTAAGGATAAAAAAATATTCGATTCATTACTTCTACATTCGACATTCCTTGTTCGATATTCTGCGGTTCGAAATAATTTCCTTACGTCGATAAACCCGGGTATTGAGTTGCGGGTTGCGAGGTCTGATATGAATTTCAGCGAAGAGTACAAAAATAAACTTATTTCCGCAGAAGAGGCGGCTGGACTAGTAAAATCAGGCATGTGGGTGGATTATGGCTCCATATTGAGTTTTCCATCTCTTGTTGATGAAGAGTTGGCAAAAAGGGTGTCTGCACTTGAAGGGGTCAAGATCAGGAGCTGCCTGTCCCTGAAGGACCCGGAGGTGCTGAAGGCGGACCCTGACGGAAATCATTTTATATACAATGAGTGGCACTTATCAGAGCATACCAGAAGACACCATGACAATGGGTGTTGCTCATACATCCCATACAACCTAAGTGAAGGGGCAAAACTTTACCGCAACAATTACGCCTACAGTCCCGATATCGCCTTTATGGGTGTAACGCCCATGAGCAGGCACGGTTTTTTCAACTTCGGCTCAATCGAAAAAAACAAGGCAATATGTGATGCAGCCAGGACTGTAGTACTTGAGGTGAATCCATCAATGCCCTGGCTGACAGGCGGTTTTGATGAGTGCATACACATATCACAGGTGGACTGCATAGTTGAAAACGATAAATACAAAGTCTACGAGAGGTCTCAAGGAGTGTCTTCAAGTGTGGACATCGCAATTGCCGGGCTGATTGCCGATCTGATAGAGGATGAATCCACAATCCAACTGGGCATTGGGGGCTTGCCTGATGAGGTTGGGAGGCTCCTTATAGAGCGTGGGGCAAAAGATTTGGGTGTCCATACGGAGATGTTTACCGAGAGCATGATGGAGATGTTCGAGGCTGGAGTGATTACAAACAGGAAAAAAACGCTCAACCCCGGAAAAGCAGTCTGCAACTTTGCTGTAGGCTCAAGGCGGCTATATGAATTTGTGGATCACAACGAGATGATAGCGGCATTTCCCGTGGATTACACCAATAACCCGGCAATCATCGCCCAGAACGCAAAACAGGTAAGTGTAAACAGTGCCCTGGCAGTAGATCTCCGCGGCCAGGTGTCTTCAGAATCAAACGGTAACCGCCACATAAGCGGTACTGGAGGTCAGCTAGATTTTACAAGGGGTGCCTTCATGTCGCCAGGAGGCAAATCCATCATATGCCTGTCTTCAACTCACCAGAACAAAAACGGCAATGTCATCTCAAGGATCGTGGCAAACCACCCGGCAGGCACTGTAGTCACTGTACCCAGGACTGATGTGTCTAACATTGCAACCGAATTCGGTGTAGTAAACCTAAAGGGAAAGACAGTGTGGGAAAGGGCAACAGCCCTGATCGGGATCTCTCACCCTGACTTCAGAGAGGACCTTATGAAACAGGCCAGAGATTTAAACATTATTCCGAAAGGAATATAGAATCTGAGCCTTGCAATCGCCCGAAAGTATTTCCTGAAATCCGGAGTAGCAGTTATCTCTTCCTTGACTTTAAGGCTGATCAAAGGTTAATAAAGACGGCAAAAAAATAGAAGGGATTTGGGTTAAACATGAAAACCGGAGAGGTGCCTTACAAAGACCTCTACATCTATCTCCTGAGTGGCGTGGTAACCGAATGGGAGGAGCAGGATCTTGGGGATGAATTTGTCGGAAACTGGGTGGAGGATGATTGCTCTTTTCTGTTTTTTGGTCGGTCTGCCGGGGATGACGTTGCAAGGCTCATAAATACCAGGCCGGACCTTGAACTTATCGAGACACATCATTTTACTTATGATCAATGGCAGGGAGGAGGTTTTAGCGGGCTAAAGGTCGCTGGTTTTGTTATTGCGCCTCCCTGGCAAACCCATGACCCTGATGAGCAAGGGGTTCGGATTGTCCTGGACCCAGGGGTGGTCTTTGGGAACGGCCTGCATCCAACCACCGGTGACTGCCTTAGGGCCATTGCCCTTGCAAATGAAACTCAACCCCTTATCAGATTGCTTGATCTAGGCACGGGAACCGGTATCTTAGCCCTCGCGGCCGCACTGTCAGGCGCCCAAAGCGTGCTCGCGGTTGACATCAATCCCCTCTGTGTCAGGACTGCCATCAGAAATGTTAACTTAAACGGCCTGGGAAACATCATTGAAGTGGTAAAAGGCAGGGCCGAAGACTTTGGCGACGACCTTGCAGACATGGTGGTTGCAAATATCCACCATGAGGTGATAAAGAGGCTGGTTGAGGACGGCGGATTTCGCAATGCCCGAAGGCTGATTATCTCAGGGCTCTTAAGAAGCCAGTTTTTTGAAGTAAGGGCGCAGATTGAAAAGGACCGTTTCAAGGTCCTGCGTCAGTGGGACTATGAGATGACATGGTTTACATTGCTTGCCCAAAGAAAGGGTAATAATCGAAAATGAATAAGGGGGGTTTTTTAATGGAGATTGAACAATTACAAGTAGGGTTTATGGCGGTCTTTTGCTATATTGTCGGATGCCCAAATAAAAAAGAGGCCTTGGTGATTGATCCGGCCGGTGATGAAGACAAGATTGTGCGCAGGGTAAACAGCAAGGGCTTTCAGTTGAAGTATATTGTCAATACACACGGTCACGGGGATCATACCTGCGGTAACGCGAGGGTCCAGGAACTGACAGGGGCTAAGATAATCATGCACAAATTGGACGACCAGTTGTTCAACTCCAAAGAGGGCCACGCAATGTCCCGTCAGTGGGGTTTTACACCCTCCCCTCCGGTGAACATGCTGGTTGCGGACGGGGACAAGATAACAGTCGGAGACGTTTCTTTGGAGGTAATGCACACGCCTGGACACAGCCCCGGAGGAATATGCCTTTACACGCCCGGGCATGTCTTCACAGGAGACACACTATTTGTGGGAGGCATTGGACGCACAGATCTGCCCGGCGCATCCCTTTCCCAATTCATGAGTGCGATCAAAGACAGGCTTTTGACCTTGCCCGGTGATACTGTCGTGTGGCCTGGACACGATTACGGCTACAGGCCTTCTTCCACCATTGATGTTGAAAAAAAGACAAATCCGTGGCTGACAGGGGAGTTTATGTAAAGGGACTGTTTACGGTATACAGTACACGGTTTACGGTACAAGGTACACGGTGCAGGGTATGGGGTCAGATCAATCGCCGGGGGGGGTTCGAGAATAGCCATTCTCGAAAAGCCCTTTATTCTTTCCACCCATGCACGCCGATCAGATCAACAAAGCGGCAGCCGCCTAGATTTTCCTTTATGTAATTGCCTTTTTTGTTGGTAACCCTTATCAGCTCCTGCGTGTATTTGTTGCCTACGGGGATAAGCAGTCTTCCCCCTTCTGCAAGCTGCTCCAGCAAGGGTTGGGGGATCTTCGGCGCCCCGGCGGTCACAATTATGGCGTCATATGGTGAATATTCCTTCCACCCCAGGGTCCCGTCAAAGGCCTTAAACAGGATATTGTTATAACCCAGTTCATGGAGTGTCTGACGGGCCTTGACCATCAGTGCCCTGATCCGCTCGATCGTATAGACCTTTGCCGACAGCTCTGCCAGAATGGCCGTCTGGTAGCCGCTTCCCGTGCCGATTTCCAGGGTACTTTCAACTCCTGCCAGTTCAAGCGCCTCTGTCATGAGGGCCACGATGTACGGCTGAGATATGGTCTGCTTATGGCCGATGGGTAAGGGATGGTCATTATATGCCTCGCCTACTATGGCCTCGTCCACAAACCGGTCCCGAGGAATCTTGCCCATAACCGATAACACCCGCTGGTCAGTTATCCCACGCGGTATGAGTTGGGTTTCAACCATCTTTTTCCTGGCCAGATAATAGTCAGGGAATTCGGCCATTCAATGCCTCGATAACTGTAATCTATGTAATTAGGCTATCCAAATGATATAATTAGCATAAAACTTATATGACTTCAACGATAAGAAATCAAGAAGACGGTTTTCGGTCATAAAATCTGCCGCAGGCAATACTGTCCCCGTTATCTTTCTTGACCATTTCTCTAACCCAAGCAGGCATCCGGAATCTCTCTCCAAGTCCATCCGCCATATAATCCGTCACGTCAAGCACCAGGGGAAGGGCATTTAGATAGTCGAGAAGTTCAAATGGCCCCATTGGATGCCCGCAACCAAGTCTGGCCCCGATATCCACGTCTTCTATGGAGCCGACATTTTCAGCAACGATGCGGGTTGCCTCCACTACCAGGGCGTTTAAAAGCCGGTTGACGATAAAACCAGGGCTGTCAGCGGAGACAATCGGGGTCTTTCCCATCGTGATCGCCAGTTGTTTAACCAGGGAAACCGTTTCCTTTGAGGTCAGTACCCCGCGGACCACCTCAACCAGTTTCATCACAGGGACCGGGTTGAAAAAATGCATCCCTGCCACCTGCTCAGGTCTTTCTGTGGCCGCGGCGATATCTGTAACGGATAGGGATGATGTATTAGTCAGAATCAGGGCCTCTTTTGAAACCACCAGGTGGTCAATGGTCTTGAATAATTCTTTCTTCGCCTGAATGTCTTCTAATATCGCCTCAACAACCACATCAGCATCCCGGATGAGCCCAAGATCCGTTCCAAACCTGATCCTCGACAGGATAAGGTCTTTTTCAGCATCAGTGATCTTTTCCTTTTCCAACAGCTTTTTTAGATCAGAGTCAATGCTGTTTAGGGCATTATCAATCTGTTTCTTATCAGTATCAACACCATAGACCGTAAAGCCGCACTGGGCGAATGTCTCTACAATGCCTGAACCAACCTTTCCGATACCGACAATCCTGACTCTTAGCTCTTTACTGATTTGTATCAATCCCTTCCTCATCCAGGTTGCGAGTTGTGAGTCACGGGTTACGGGTTGCTGGAGGCCGGATGCATCCTTCCAAGAGGCTTTCAGGGTAAGGCAACCTGTACCCAATCTTGCTGCGGTCAGATGGTAATATCACTTCCCTAATCAAAATACCATAAAACTGTTCGACAATCAGCAAGATGCTCAACTATAAGTCGTGGTCCTGGACGATGTTAAGGAATTAATTATTGATTTTTCGTCCTTTTATTGTATTAAGACCCTAAGCGCTGAGGGTAATTTATGCTAACTTAGCCCGAGCCAAAACAGATACGGAGAAGTTTTTGATGGAAGTCAACAGGATAAAGGTCAGGGTTTATTATGAAGATACCGATTTCGGAGGTGTTGTTTACTACGCCAAATATTTGCGATACCTGGAGCAAGGCAGGACAGAATTTTTCAGGGACAGGGGTATAAACCTGGCCGAATGTCAGAAAAAGGGATTCGTCTTTGCCGTGACGGACGTTCATATTCAATACAAGATCTCCGCAAGATACGATGACCTCCTTGATGTGGTAACCACAGTTTCAGAAGTCAGAAATGCCTCCATGACCTTTGACACCAAAATATACAATCAGGAAGGCGCGACCCTTGTCACCAGTGAGACCAAGGTCGCATGCATGAACGGCAGGGGAAGGGCCACCAGGATTCCGGCGGAAATTATGGAGAAATTGTAGAGTAAGTGCAGGGAGGGAGCTCGATGAGCATTGACGATATCATGAACTTAAGTGAAGAAGATCTGACCTTGATAGTTGCTGAAATTCAGGGCCACAAAAATCTACAATGGATGCCCAATCCCTTTGAAGACAACGGAAGGATGCTAATAGACAGGGACACTAACAAGCCCATATTAAGCCCGGTTGATAATATCCTGGCCGCCTGGAATCTTTGGCGAGAAATGAACCAGGGTGAGCCCTTTCAGTGGGCCATCTTCGGCAGAAGCGACGGTGAAATCATCATTGAGTATTTCGGAACCGGCGATAAAAGGGAACTGAAACAGGGAAGCGGCCTGTGGGCCATAACCGGTCCTGATGCCATTACCATAACACGGGCATATATCATTGCACGGACAGGTGAGGGGTAACCGGCCTTGATGCTCGTCGCCGATAATATACGGATAACCAACAAAACCATTGAAACGGCAGTAAGCCGGTTTGACCCTGCGGCCATCCAGGATATGGCAAAAAGGTGCGAGGCCGCAGGCGCTGAGGCTATTGATATCAATTCAGGCCCGCTTACCAGGGAGCCCGAAAAGAAGATGGAATTCCTTGTGGAGGCCATCCAGGCGGTCTCATCCCTGCCCATAATTATCGACACCACCAATCCAAAGGCCATTGAGGCGGGGCTTCGTGTAAAGAAAAACAGGGCGATCATAAACGGTTTTTCCTTGGAACCATCAAAGCTCGATTTTATCCTTCCTCTTGCAAAGAAATATGAGGCGGAAATCATCGGGTACCTCCTCTATCCCAACAGCCATGTCCCCCCTGACAGCACTGAAAGGCTAAATATCGCTGTTGAACTCTACAAAAAGTACAAAAACGCGGGACTGGAAGACGAACGCCTGATCATTGACCCGATTGTTGCACCGCTCATCTGGCAGGACGGCAATTTTCAGGACAGGGAGATCCTATATGCGATCCGGGCGCTTCCGGACCTTTTGGGTTTTGATGTTAGGACCATAGGGGGCTTATCAAACCTGACGGCGGGAAAAGGCGACAGGCAAAGAAAATTACTCATGGAGCGTGTATATCTTCCCATGCTTCTGGAATCGGGGCTCAGTATGGTGCTGATGGACATGTTTCATACAGAAACCATACAGGTTGCCAGGGCATGTAAACCGATCTTGAGCAAAAAGGTCTTCTCGTGGGAGGACGTCCTGTAGACCGGCAAAATTCAACCTGCGGATCCGCAAGGCCGACTGCGCGAGTGAATTGAAAGACGAAGGCTTTACTGGCGAATTGAACGCCGGCATAAAAACACAAAACAGCTGGTTTACCTCCTGATGCTGTAAGCGCCGTTGACTCGAAATTCTTCCCTACCCAATATATCGTGCAGATGAAGGAGCCCTTTTACGCGATGATGCCTGTCCACGACCACAAGGTGTGTGATTCCATATAGCTCCATCAGGCCTAAGGCCTCGGCGGTTGTCAACTCCTCGTCAACGGTCTTGGGTGAGCCGGTCATAAGCTCCTCCACCCTCATGTCATTGACATTTTCATGTTTGGCAAGGGCCCTTCTCAAATCGCCGTCACAGACCATGCCGACAAGCCTTTCCTGCGGATCAACCACAAGGGTAGCACCTATCTTTTTTTCATTTATGACCCTTATTGCCTCGCGGATTACCGTACCAACAGGGACAAAGGGTATCCTTTCGCCGGTGAGCATAAAATCTCTGACCTTGCTTGAGAGCCTCTCCCCCAGGCTACCGCCGGGGTGGAATTTTTTGAAATCATCCCTGCCAAACCTGCGTTGATTGATCAGGACTACTGCAAGGGCGTCCCCCATTGCCAGGGCGGCAGTAGTGCTTGTGGTGGGGGCAAGCCCCATCGGGCACGCCTCCTTTTCAACGCCGACATCAATTACTATGTCAGACGCCTTGGACATGGGGGAATTAAGCCCGCCGGTAAAGGAGATGATTTTTGCACCCATTTCTCTTAAGAGCGGCAGGATCATATTAACCTCAGGGGTGTTTCCGCCATTTGAAATGGCGATGACGATATCATTTCCTTTCACCATCCCCAGATCCCCGTGGCTCGCCTCAGCCGGATGCAGGAAAAAAGAAGGGGTGCCTGTGCTGCTGAAGGTGGCGGAAATCTTTCTCGCCACAAGCCCTGACTTTCCCATACCGGTGATGATGACCCGTCCCTTGGCCTTCATGATCAGATTGACAGCCTTTTCAAATTCAGGGCCAACCCGTTCCACAAGGCTCAATATCCCCTGCGCCTCTAACCTGAGAACCTCTTTTGCCTCTTCAATAAGCATTGCGCAAGACCGTAAGGTGTCTGAACAATCAACCAATTCAGCCACAATTTTTAATTTTTAATTATGAATTTTGAATAGAATGATGAAAACGCAACTTGTGTAATATATTAAAATAGCTGAGCTAAAGGCTAAAACCTCTTTTGGCCTTATCAGTGGGATATAACATACCATTATCGTCCGCTTTTCTCAAGACGTAAATTGATCATACCGGAATATCAGGCGCTTTATCAAATATTTTCGATTTGTTGTGATGAGTTGTGTTAGAATATTCCTGGCCCTTGTTTGCCATGTTCTTACAAGGGCAATAAGATAGGATGAATAATTTGCCAAGGACTCCAAGGGGGATTTAAAATGTGTTCATCAAAACAAGGTAATGTCGGTCTTACTAAAAGTGACGCACTGGTGGTTGTTGACCTCCAGAATGACTTCCTTCCAGGTGGCAGTCTGGCAGTGTCCGGCAGTGACGAGATTATCCCGATAATGAATAAATATATTCATCTCTTTCATTCAAATGACCTGCCGATCTTTACAACTCAGGACTGGCATCCGCCGGATCACTGCTCCTTTAAGGAGGAGGGAGGGATCTGGCCCGTGCATTGTGTTGCAGGCACAATGGGCAGCCTTTTTCCCGAAGACCTCAAGTTGCCTGACTCCGCAATAGCGATCCTAACGGCTACGAACAGGAAAAAGGAGGCCTACTCTGGCTTTGAAGGGACAGATCTCAACATTAGGCTCAGATCCGCCAATATTAAAAGGCTTTTTATAGGCGGCATCGCCACGGACTATTGCGTTCTTAACACGGTAAGGGATGCGCTCAAGAATGGTTATGAGGTTATGCTGCTAATTGATGCCATCAGGGCGGTGGATGTGTCTCCTGATGACGGGAAGAGGGCGATAGCGGAGATGGTCAGCCTCGGCGCTGTAACGATTGAACATAAGAATATTATAATTTGAAGTCAGCCGGCAACTTTATGAGCACAGGCAAATATCAACTGGGCCAAGCGCCGTTTTTGGATGGAAAGATCTTTAAAATCCAATCATGTTGAAAAGATAGAAAGATTCATTTAAAATTCCCCGAAATTTATCTGATGGAGTCGGCCCTATCAATTAATTACCGCCCCTTCAAAAATGAAACCGGAGCAGAATTTAATGAATTCAAAAATAACCAATGTACTGGATCTTATCGGCAAAACACCGGTACTCCCCATAAACAGACTCAATCAGAACAAGGATGTTGAGATCCTTGCAAAGCTTGAGTCCTGTAACCCGGGTGGCTCTATAAAAGACAGGGCCGCTCTTTACATGATTGAGGAGGCGGAAAAATCAGGCGAGCTTACAAAAGACAAGATCATCCTCGAGGCCACCAGCGGCAATACAGGCATCGGCCTTGCCCTTGTCGCGGCAGTAAAGGGCTACCGAATACTCCTGACCATGTCGGAGGCGGTCAGCGAGGAGAGGGTGAAAATCCTGAGGGCAATGGGCGCAGAGGTACATTTCACGTCCGCCCGTCTGTCAACCGATGGGGCCATTGAGTATGTCTATAACCTTATCAGGGAAGAGCCTGAGAAATATTGGCTGGCCGATCAGTTCAATAATGAGGCCAACTGGAAGGCGCATTATTATGGGACCTCCATGGAAATATGGGAGCAGACCGGCGGGGAGCTTGATTGCATTGTGGCGACAATGGGCACCACGGGCACCCTTATGGGACTGAGCAGACGCTTTAAGGAACTAAAACCCGAGGTTCACATAGTGGGGGTCGAGCCCTATATGGGGCATAAGATCCAGGGGCTCAAAAACATGAAAGAGTCCTACCAGCCGGGAATTTTTGAAAAGGAAAGGCTGGATCGCGTCATCCATATTGACGACGAAGAGGCATATGAAACCGCCAGGCAGCTTGCCAGAAAGGAAGGCCTTTTTGTGGGGATGAGTTCAGGGGCTGCAATGGCCGCTGCCTTGAGAATTTCAAGAGAAATGGAAAAGGGCCGGATTGTTGTAATACTGCCCGATGGTGGAGAGAGATACCTCAGTACATCGCTTTTTGCGACCAAAAAGAGCTCAGGCCTTCTGGTCTACAATAGCCTCAATCGGAAAAAAGAAGAGTTTGTCCCTATAAAAGAAAATCATGTCACCCTTTACTCGTGCGGCCCGACCCTATGCGAGTTTATCCGTCTGGATCATGTACGGCGCTTCCTTTTTTCTGATCTGATCAGACGTTATATGGAGTTTAAAGGCTACCAGGTTACCCATGTCATGAATGTTACTGATCTGGACGACAGGACAATCGAAGGGGCTGAAAAGGCCGGCATGCCTTTAAAAGATTTTACTGATATGTATTATCATGCATTTTTGGATGATACAGACAGCCTCAACATACTGAGGTCCACTGCCTATCCGAGGTCGAGCGAACATGTGGACAACATGATAGAGCTGACCCAAAAGCTCCTTGAAAAGGGCTATGCCTACGAAAAATTCAGATCAGTCTATTTTGATATATCGCGCTTCAGGGATTATGGGAGGCTATCTCGAATTGATCTCGATAAAATCAAAATCGGCAAGACCGTAGACCTTGACCAGTATGAAAAAGACAACCCGCGAGATTTTACGCTCCTTAAAAGATCAACACTCAGCGAACTTAAAAGTGGTATATTCTTTAAGACAAAGTGGGGCAATGTGAGACCTGGTTGGCACCTGGAATGCGCTGTTATGGCCATCAAACATTTTGGCGGAAGATATGATATACACACAGGCGGAATAAATCTTGTATTTCCACACCATGAAAACTCAATAGCCATAAGTCAGGCATTGACAGACAACCTTCCCGCTAATTACTGGCTCCATAACGAAACAGTTACAACAAATGGTGAAAGGACTCCTGATATATCAGTGACAGATCCTGTTTCATTCAGGGATCTAATCAAAGAGGGTTACACCGGCAGACAGATCCGTTACTGGCTGCTCAGCCGCCACTATAGAAAACCGATCTTTTTTTCACGAACAAAACTTGGGGCAGTAAAGAATACAATCAACCATCTTGATAACTTTGTTCAAAAAATTCATCACTGCCGTACTGCAACTGATAATCATGACACGGATCAGGCGATATATGATCTCAAACGTAAGTTTATTGAATCAATGGATGATGACTTTAACACCGCCGGAGCCCTCGCGGCCCTGTTTCAGTTTACCCACAGACTCAACAGGATAATGGACAAGGACGGTCTTTCTCCATCCGGAAAAAAGCTTGTCCTCCAGGCCCTGGAAAACATTAATTCCGTCCTGGCTGTCATGGATCTCGGTTCCTCAGAGTCAGATAAGGAGATTGAAACCCTGATCGCTAAAAGAGAACTGGCCAGGCAGGGCAAGGACTGGCCCATGGCGGACGACCTGCGTAACAAACTCAAAGAAATGTCGGTGGAAGTAATTGACACCAAAGATGGGCCCGTGTGGCGAAAGGTGTAATTTTAATATCGTCTGTAAGAATAAACTTAGGGCGTCGGTTCCATTTCGTAAGTTGATTTAGGACCAACATCCCTTTCACCCATCTGAGTTTCTTCGGGTACCCTTGCCTTCTCCTACACATTACCTCCTTTCCGGCCCGTGACTGGCCTTTCACCAGTTAGTCAACGACCGTGCCGCTCGCACCTCCGCAGCCTCCACCGCATACCCGTCAGTTTCATCCACTCACCCGCCACGGCGGGTTCACTCAATAGCCCCGCCGGCCTTGGCATATTTCTGTTCTAATAATAATCCGTTACAGCGGATTCCACTTCGTTCCACCGCTGACCTCGTCATTACCAAAACCCAAATATGCCAGCTCCCCCCAGCCACCCTCCCTAAAGGAAGAAATCAATTTAATGGCAATTGCGGCTAAAGAGAAAATGAAAAAGGCGGCCAATGATGATTTCATCAATCGCCTTTCATGCTGTTATTATAGCTCATTATGAGTTATTTGATTATTGATGCTCATCCCTAGGTTTTTACTTGTCATACTCTTTCTTTTTACCATGCTCCCTAGTTTCAATTTCGATATCAATTGTTTTGTCAGTCTTATTCTTCAGGAAATATCGCAAATATATGAAGGAGATAATCATGCAAATTGATAGCACGATAGAAGTTGAAATATCAGACATGTCCGACAAATTAACACTGTTGTTGATAAGTTTGAAAATAAATCTACCTATATCTACCAAACTTATTCCAACAACTACAATAAAACACAGATAGAATAATCGTAGTGCCTTTTTATTAATCATATGGACCCAAATCCTTTATATGTCAATTTTGCTAGGATTCTTTGATGCTATTTTGTTTCATTACCATTCAAATAATGTATTCTCGACTTGCTACTGGAGATAATTAGAGTCAACACTATTTTCCACAGGCACTTGAACCGACACTATTAATGGCTGAATTAGCCATATTTAGGGTATTGTTCATCATGCCATAAGCACCATATGTAGAGCTTAACATTGATGCCGGAGGATACATGGCACTCTTAATAGTGGGGCATCGCACATTTGTGTGGGTGACCCCAATATGTTGTGGTCATGCATTGATGACCTGGAATGCCGCTGGTTTTCTTCTCGGATAGAGATCAA
>LT984855.1:807420-838973 GCA_900258555.1 uncultured Desulfobacterium sp.
GGCGTCATCGCCTTGAAACTACGCTAACTCATTCCGGTCAGAAAAACAATAATCCGACCACAACATATTGGGGGCACCCACACAAATGTGCGATGCGGCTTAATAGTATTTACCCCTAATCCAACAGCGCTGTCATTAAAAGTTGCCTGATTTCGATCGGCCGTGGCTAATAATGTTACATTATAAGTAAGGCTAGTATTGGGTATTGTTACTGGAGTAGATGAAATCGCACCAGCAATCATCCCTGAAATTCCTTCAGATGCTTGACTTGTACTCACGAAAATTGCGGGCACAGCTATTGGCCAAGCGGCACCGTCAGTGATAGTTAGAAGGGCTGCTGAGCCGGCAATCCCTGCGGTACCTTGTGCAAATTTACTAAAACCGTTGAAAAAAGTTTCTGAGTTAAACAACCCCGTAGGATCTACAAGCAGCACGGGGTTATTGTTACAATATACGTAGAGGTTGACATCGCCACCTCCGAAGCCTGAGGGATCTTCCGATATAAACCTGCCTGTAGAGGAATCATAATAACGGTTCCTCATATACAGCAACCCATTTGGCTCAGCCATAACCCCGTGCTGCCCGACATACTTGAAGGGCTGCGCCACGGTCTCCTGCTGACTGGCTATTTCTCCGAACGGTGTGTAGGCATAGCTGTTGACCACATTCTGGCTGCTGTCCGTCATGGCTATGGTGCTTCCGGTCGCATTAAAATGATAGCAGTAAATCTGCCCAGATGCCGTCACCATGGCTAGAAGTCCCTGACCATGGATGTAATATTTCGTGATGACATCGTTATTGTCGGTCTCCGCAAGGAGATTGCCCTTCGGGTCATAGAGGTACCTGGTCTCTACCCCACTCCGGACCGCCTTCAGCCTATTGCCCATGCCGTCGTAGAAATATGAATACGAACTTCCAACGCCCGTCAGCCTGTGCTCGTAATCAAAGCTGTAAGTTGTGCCACCTTTATTTATCGTCTGCCCTTCATCGTCATAGGAAAATGACGTTCCCCCGGCAGTCAAAAGACGGCTCTTCTTGGCATTATAGGTATAGTTCGTCGTATTTGCGCCAAGGGTCGGGAAAAGTGGCTCATGCTGATCAATAAACGTCCTGTTGCCGTTATTGTCAAGGGTAAAGTGATAGGTTGCAAGCACGCTTAAATCCGTCTTCCGGTTCTGGATATCCGTAAGACGGCCTGCATTGTCATAGCCGAAGCTGGTCCATGTCCCGTTAAAATTATCCACCCGGGAAAGCGCCCCTGTCTGGTCGTAATCATAATTGGCGGTCTTACTAAGCCAGTTGATGGTCACGGTGTCAAGCCGGTTTAATTGGTCATACGTGTAGTGGACCATTTTGCTGCCTGGATAGGTGATGTCGGTAATGTTTCCCGCTGCGTCGTAATTGTAAGATACAACTAAACCGTAAGGGTTGGTGACTGTCTTTAAACGATTGGCCGCATCATAAAGGTTGTAGGTGGTCGTTCCCAACGAATCCTGCATGCTTTGCAGGTTATCCCGCACATCGTAGGCAAAATTCACAGTGGATGAATCCTGATAAGTTATCGTCTCCAATTTACCGCTTGGGGTATAGCCATAAGTGGTCACATCGTTCTTGCGGTCCTTTATCGTCTTGAGGCTCCCATCGTCATATTAGGTGTAATTGGTTGTTTTCCCAAGGGGATCGGTCTTTGTTGTAATAAGGCCCCTGTCGTCATAGGAAAACCTCGTTTTTGCGCCAGCTTGGTCGGTCAGTTCCAGCATCCGGCCGACCCTGTTATAGGAGTAATGGACCAAAGGCTCAGAGGCCGTCTGCGTGGTTTCAGGATTGCCGTAGGTGTCATAGTCCATGGTGGTTAAAACATCCATGCCGTCAATCGAGTTCTTTAACAGTCCGTTTGAATAATATGCGGCATTGGCGGTTATCTGTTTTCCGGCCTCCGGATATATCGTTGATCCGGTCGGATGATGTTTGGCATCATAGTCAACGTGGGACAGATGGCTTTGCCTTGTCCCGTTCAGAGAGAAGTGCGTGTCGGTCTTTCTGAAAAGGCCATCATAGTCATACTCGGTGTCGTACTCTGTGCCTGTCCGCGGGCCTACTGTTTTTATCAGGTTGTTGTCGCCGTCATAGGTAAACGTCGTGCTGTTCCCCCTGGGATCGGTTGATACAATGACATGGTCCTGGCCATCGTAGCTCATCGAACCCCTGTTGCCAAGGGCGTCTTGCACGCCGATGGTCCTGCCCTTATCATCAAAAAAGTAGACCGTTTGATTCCCGTCAGGGTCTTCTTCTATGTTTCTGAAGCCTGAAAAATAGAAGTTGTAAGTCACATTGGTGATGTTTCCTCCGATTTTTCTGTGCACTGTCTGCGTGTCCACTCTGCCAAGGCTGTTATAAGTGTTTGTGGCGGTGGTGATATCCAGCGGATTTGTAAGGCTGGTCATCCGATGCTTGTCATCATAGCCATAGTGCCACACCTTTCCCTCGGGATCAGTGCAGGTTGTAAGATTGTCGTTTGCGTCATAGCCGTATGATACCATTCTGCCCGCGGAATCGGAAACCGTGGCGATCAGTCCCCCCGCATATGAAAGGCTAAGTATGCGGCCGAAGGAGTCCTCCACGGAGCTTAAACCATCCCCGCCATAGGAAAAGCTCATGGTGTTTCCATCCGCGTCTTTCCACTGGCTTATGCGATTGCTGGAATCAAAATCAAGGGTTGTTCCAAAGCGTTCTTTTAAGGAAAACGTACTGCCTGTCTTGATTAATTCCGTTGTAACACCGGGAGGTGCATTATAGGTTCCGTCAGTAAGTTTTATATATTCCATGACCTTGCTGCCCAGATGAACCGAGACGGAATTGTCTATCACCTGGTCTATAGTCCATTTACTGACAAGGCAAGTCGAAAGCCAGCCCTGAAGGTCATTATGGTCTTTCATAATATCCAGGACTACAAAAAGGCCCACGATCGCGCTTGCCGCGTCTACCGCCCTTCTCACACCCAAAACAGGGTCCCCGTGAGAGTGCGTTTCAAGATAGATATCATAATTGTGAGCGCAACCGTAACCCATGGTGCGATTCTGGTAATTGGAGCTGCTGTTATAGGAGCGGGCAAAATTAAGACCTCGGGGCGCTGCGCCTCCCATTGCAAGATCGTTATTGTCGGACATATAGGCCCCTGTGGCCAAGTTTACCGGTTCAAGACTTGCCGGAGTTCTTATATTGGCCTGTATGCTATCGTCCCGCAGAAAATTTTCAGCCTGAAAATTAACCGTAGGAATATCAACCGGCACTTGATAGGCGCCGTATCCTCCATTGTACTTCCCTTCGATAATCATTCCGATAGAATTACTTTCACCATAGTTATATAAATCAATATAACCAAGACCCTTCCAACTTTCCAGGACAATATTTGCATCCTCGGGCAGGTATAGCTGATGGCCTGCATTTACCAGGTTTTGAAGTTCGGTGAGCTTGGCTGTTGTATAATTCTTAAGAAGGCTCTTAACGGAAGTCCAATTGATGAAATCCCCATAGAACAACTTCTTGCCATTCATATTACTTAGCTGCAACAGCTTAATAGTAGAAGCCCCGGGTTTGTCTATCCCCTGCATCTGCTCAAGCATTCCATGTTCAAAGGCGCTGCCTAAAGCTGTTATCGAACGAAACAAGACAAGGCCCCCCGCACTATCCCCGTGATCGGATATCGGACTCGATACACTGATTTTTACATCAATGTAATATCCACTTTCCTGTGCAGTGACACCAATGGAATGGTGGCGAATAGAAGTGGCATCGGCCAATTCAGATGCAACCTTATCTGATAAGGCCCACTCGTGCAGCCAGGTTAACCCCATGATATTCAGCGCTTCACCCAGCACGGCGTCGGACTGCTCCGCTTGACCTGAATTCCTGTTTTCAGTCAGCACTGTATTTCGGACGTTTATCAGTTTTTCGGAAACCGTGTTAAAATCACAGGAAATATTGTATGAGCTGCCGCTTTTTAGATTAAACGTGCCGCTCTGATCACAGTAGGTTCCACCATTGCCAGGATACGGGTGATTAACTGTAACATTGAGTGGATAGATGTTACCAGCGGTTGTTGCACTCCCCGTTGCAATCAATGTTCCATCCACCTTAAGCTGCGGCGCATGACTTGAGCCGGTGTAAAATATCGTAATTCTTTTATCCGCTATCTCCCAGCTCCTGAATATTTGGTTGATTCCTTTATGATCTATGGTAATTTTAAGGCAATTGTCATCAAGCTGTTGCTCGGTCAAATAGCTTTGATTCGATATCGTTAATGCATAGGGAGGCGATGTATAATATCCTGCCATCTCCTCGTAACGGATTTTCCGTCCGCCAATTATTTCACCCAATTCGGCATTCGGATAATTGCTCCTGATATGGTTTACCAGGTTGGCGCTGTAAGTCTGAAGTTGTGTCCTGATATTTGTCTCGCTCATATTCTTAACGCTGTTACTGTCAAATGTGCCACCGGCTGAGGCAAGTAAATTTGCCTGACCATACCCCATTGCACCTGCTAGATTGCTGATGCCTGCTTGATAATCATATTGCTTGAATGCCGGATCAAACACATAATCCTGCCCGTTTATGCTCGCCTCGGCCCAAACTCTGGTGATCGTGACATGACCATAACCGAAATAGTCTATTGTCACTGGAATCCCACCGCTTGCAAGCATAAATTCTACGATGTTGATGTTGGAATCCACCCCTAGCCAATTGGCTATGTAAAAAAACGGATATTCCACATCGCCTTGAACATAGTTTGCCGTATAACCTGAAGCCCGCATCAGGGCGATAAAAAGCGATGTCTGATCCCAGTCATTGCCCCTGCCGGCTAGAAGGGTCGCGGTGGCGCCGTTTACCAGACCGTATGTCGGTACGTAATCAATGTTATTCCTGACATAATCATAAATAAGTTTGGGGTCGTGCTGGAGAGCACGCGCCAGTTCCTGGATCTCAGGCGTTGCTTCGGTCGCTGATGCCGCTACCCCCGCACCCATTGTGCTCATTTCATCTGTTTCAGCCCGGGACATCAATGTGTCAGGAGCAGATCTATTATTTTCCAGTATCTGCCGGGCCTCTTGCGGCGACACCGGCTCCGCTGTAACCATCTTCCAGCCGGGTTCATCGGCCCGGGTTACTGATGGTGTAACACAGATATATGTTGATGCCAGCACGAATAAAACAGCAACAAGAGCATAACGTAATGATCTAATTCCTTTTGTGAAAAATCCAAATTCCAAATCAGCCATTTTATATTCCTCCATGAGCAGGTTTTGTTCACGCCTAATGCACAATCTTGCTGGTTCTGTTTCCTACAGCGTCGTACTGGTATTCTATTTCATATCTTCCCTGGGATGCGGACACACAGAATGTTCTCACCAGCCTCCCTAAGGCATCGTAGCGATTATAACAGCCGGGGCTGGGTGTTTGCTGGCTATTGTTTGGATTAGATCCGCCAAGGTATTCAATATAGTTTGAAAAGCTGTCGTTATCCTTATCAGCATCAGCATCGTTCTGAACAGGATTCAAGGTATACTGGACCTCCCATCCATCCGGCATTCCGTCATCTTCCGTATCCATGTCAATAGGATCGGTGCTATTGTTGTATTCATTACCGTTTGAAAGCCCGTCTCCCTCATAGTCTTCTGACCAGCCTTTTGCAAGGTTTCCATAGTATTTGTACTCCCAGTAATCCGGGAGGTTGTCGCTGTCTGAGTCAAAAAATTCATCCGCCCCTATGTCGTATCGGACGCCCTTTGGCCTTGACTCAATGTCAATGTCATCTGATGGACAGGCCGGAGGGGCAGAGGCTGGGTCTGCGGCGTCCCTGCAGACAGATCCCGCCTGCAAATGAAAACCTGCCGCCAGTAATGGATCAGCATTGATACAGCCCGTTCCGAACCAGGGCTGCCCTGTCCCTCCCTGCACGTCGGAATAGGTTACGGTGGGGCTGCCGCTTATCTGGTCTGGAGAGTTATTCCAGATGATGCTGTTTTTTATCACAGCCGGACCGTCATTGCATTTGATGCCGCCGCCACTCACAGAGGAATTGTTGACTATTGTGCAGTTTGTAATTTTAGGATTACCGCCGTAACTGCTTAAGATGCCGCCTCCATCCCCTGTCGCGGCATTGTTTGCGATCACGCTATTGATAATGGCGGGGCTGGATCCCCAGCAAAGGATTCCGCGCCCGTTATTTTTAATGATGCAGTTCTGGATCGTCGGACTCGATCCCGAGCCACAAAGGATCCCGGCAATTATTGCACCATTTATAGTGAATCCCTCCACAACCGAGTCAATGCCATTACCGCTGGAAAAACTTAATCCGAAATCAACTCCATCTCCCTGACATTCAATGATGGCCTTTTCAGGTCCGCTTTCAGATAAAAGCGTTATCGCCTTCCCATTGAAATTCAGATTTGTATTTCCTTCACCTGTGTAAATCCCCTCTGCCACAAGGACCACGTCACCGTCAGAGGCTGCATCAATGCCTGCCTGTATGGTGGGATGGCAGGAAGAGGGCACATTTATCGTGCCTGAAAATGAGAACCTGGTCACAAAGGCATCAGAATTGGAGTTTTCGGTGACATCATAGGCGTCTGGTGTGGTTGGAAAATTGGTTGAATTCGTATCGCCCACCACATAAACACTGCAGCCCTGATTTATGGCAATGGCGTCTGCATGATCGTTGCCGCTTCCTCCAAGATAGGTTGAATAATAAAGCGTTGAAAGACCACCATTAAATTGAGACACAAAAGCGTCATCATTGGAATTCTTGGTCGTGTCAAATGCCCCCGGGGTTGTCGGAAAATTGCTGGAAGTCGTTTCACCTGTCACTGATACATTGCCGTCATAATCCACTGTGATGGCATTGCCCGTGTCATTGCCTCCTCCCCCTATATAGGTGGAAGCAATAAGAATTGAAAGGCCCGGATCAAACCTTGTTACAAATGTATCTGAATTTGATCCTTTGGTCGTATTATATGCCCCCGATATCGTAGGAAAATTGGTGGAGGTTGTATTGCCGGTTACGTAAACATCGCCTGCTTGGTCTTGTGTGATGGCATAGATGTAATCGTTGCCCCCACCGCCAAGGTATGTGGAGGAGGCAAGGGCAGAGAGCGCTGAATTTAGCTTTGTTACAAATCCGTCTGGATTGGCATTCTTGCTGACATCAAAGGCACCAGGTATTGTTGGGAAATTAGTTGATCCTGTGTAGCCGCCCACATAGACATCGCCGCTTCCATCCCCAGTTAATGCATATATATAGTCATTGCCGCCTCCACCAAGGTAAGTGGAGGAGACAAGCGCTGAAAGTGAGGAATTAAGCTTAGTTACGAAGCCATCAGCATTGGCGTTTTTGGTTGTATCAAAGGCTCCGGAGGTGGTTGGAAAATTAGCTGATCCTGTATAACCACCCACACATACATTCCCGCTTCCATCCACTTTGATTGCGCGAGCATAGTCATTACCACCTCCGCCAAGGTATGTGGAGGCAATAAGGGTCGTAATATTTGGATCAAGCTTAGATACAAAGGCATCCGCATCAGCATGTTTGGTTACGGCAAAGGCCCCGGATGTAGTTGGAAAGTTGGTTGAGGCCGTGCTGCCTGTCACATATACATTTCCATTCTCATCCCGCGCAATACCGTATCCGAAATCTGCTCCGCTTCCGCCAAGGTAGGTTGATGAAATTACCGCAGAAAGGTTAGAGTTAAGCCTTGTCACAAATACATCTGCTGCGGTATTAAAACTTGTGTCAAAGGCCCCGGATGTCGTCGGGAAATTCGTTGACGTTGTACTTCCCGTCACGTAAACATCACCGTCCTGATTTATGGTAATGGCGTATCCATAGTCATTGCCCGTTCCTCCCAAGTAGGTTGAAGCTAGCACCGGGTCAATAATGAGTTCCTTTTCCCTGTCATAATCACTCACGTAAAATCCGTATTTTGTCTTGTCAGTTATGTAAATTACTTCCACATACCTTCTCTGGCCTTCAATTTCCTGATATGCGAGAGGTTTTGAAAATGTAACAGCGCCAAGATCTGTCTCAGCCTTTAATTCACCGGCGGGATTGGTTTTTAGTGTCTTTGCCCCGCTCATTTTAATTCTTATCTTTTCAGGATCGGCCCCGGGCTTTACAGTGAATATCTTTTCAACATTGTTTCCATGCGCCCTCAGAATCATGCCTATCCCTTGATACACCTCTCCAAGGTCAACAAATCCGTATGTCGGGATATTGGTTCGCCACTTTGAGCTGTCTGCGCCTTTAAAATAGTTCACCTCAGTAGTCGTCTTAGACATTCCCACGATTTCCTTTACTTCACTGCCGACGAAGCTCTCTTTCAATCCAACTCCTTTTGCAGCCTTTTCTTTCCCCGTTTCTTTTTCAACCCTGGGCAGAGAATAGACGATCTCTCCATTTTCCGTCACAAATACCGTCCCGCCAAATGTCTGAGAATAGAACCTCGCCTTTTTGTCAACCTGGCCCTCGTTGGCAATGAACGGGAGGTTCATATCCGCCATTTCGGCCCTCATTTTAAAAGGATCTTTTTTCGAATTTTCAGCTGCGCCGGCAAAATTGTCTTCCAAGGCGCTACAGGGCGCCTGGTCTGATTTAAAGGCAGTAGAATTAAATTCTTGCTGTTTTGCATATGAATTCAAAATAGATAAATGATAATAGATTAAATTGGATATTATTGTCATAATCAATATATATTTATTTGGCAATCTAAACATGGCAAATGCCTCCTTTAGAAATTTTAGGCGTGATTTATACCAGATCAGGAAAATATATGTAAATAAGGAAATCACCTTATTCTCATAGGGAAACATCCCAAATTTATAGGGAATTTTCCCTATACGGAAAAGAGATGATAGTAGGCAAACCTGATGGAATTGGCATAAAAAATTGAGGCAATCCTTTAAAACTCAACACCTTAGCATCTTTTCACAGCTCATTTTGCTCAAATGGGGGCAGATTATGTTGGAAGCGGATATGGAAGGCGTTTTTCCTCTGCGGATCAAAAATCAAGGCGGACTTGGGCTAGAAAATTCAGCCTCAGACGGATCGGTTCAGGGAGTTGAAAGTTGTAAACAAAAATAGAAGTGGTTATCTGTGCCTAGGAGGCTGTCCGAGAATAGCAATTTTTTCCAAAATCGAGGCATGGCCGAAAAAATTACCGGAGGAATATGGTTGATATGTTGAGGATAATTTTTTCGGCCATAACAAAGAGTTTGGGAAAAAGGGCATTCTCGGACAGCCTCCTAGCGCATGCGGGGGATAGATCGCTCCTTAAGTAGTAACATTTTCCCAGCACAACGGGTCTGAGGCCAGATAGTCGCCGGTCAACTGGTATGCTGCCCCGCGGCAGCCGTAACAGTTGCCGGCCTTTTCACATGTTCTGCATTTACCTTTTATTGTGTTTCGATAATTTCTCAGGTCCTTGAGCACCGCGCTATGGCTGATAATATCGGCCAGAGCCTGACTTCGTATATTCCCGACAGGGATGGTGACGCCTACACATGGCATGACATCGCCCTTTGATGTAATCAGGCATGAGAACTGGTGTCTCATGCATCTTTGACCTGCAAGGGGTGGTTGAGGCTCCCAGTTTATGCCATAATCTGTGCAATCAATGTTCGCGAGCCTTATAAAAAGATCCTTTAACTCCAGGGGAAATATGTTGAGGGTGTCGTTATGTCTTGCGTTTCCCTGGGGTGTTATCATCTCAAAATATGGTACGATATTCTGATCCCTTAACCACTTCCATATAACAGGCAACTCATCCACGTTCTGTCTGCATATGACCGTGCTCGCGGCCATAAAGGCGTCTTTTGACGGATATCCTGCATGGGTCAGATTGTAGAACGCACTTTTTATTATCTTTGAGGCGCCTTCCTTGCCTGCCAGCATGTCCTGAAGAGCATCGTCAAGGGTATTGAGCTTGAGCACAACCCTGACGTTTTCATCAAACAGCCTCTTTGCAAGATCCTCTGTTATACCGGTGCCGTTTGTAAACATCTCAGCTTCAAGGCCCTGCTCGCGAATGCACCAGATTATATCCAAAAGATTGGGATAAATAGTAGGCTCGCCTCCCAGGATGATAATCCTTTTTGCCCCGAGCTCTTTTGCCTGGCATATCGCATGGCGGATTTCTTCCGCTGAAAGTTCCTCATCATAATCAGCATCTTTCGGCACATAACAGTAAAGGCAATTGAAATTACACCGGAGGCTCAATTCGATTTCCATTGAAAGGAGTCTTCCGTTCTTAACAGCCCCCTCAATTTCCTGTCTTGAGAAATCAAAACCTGCACATTGACGGATATTTTGTTCCAGCGTATTCATTACAAATTCCTTTTCCCTGTTATGGGATCAGGCTTTAAGTTTGCGCTTTCAGTAGCGTATTTACCTTAGACATTAATTCGGAGATGGAAAATTCATCGCTCTTATAATCCGGCTCGATGCTGGCCAATTGACTGACCGTAATAGTGTTTGAAACACAGGTGTTGAACAAAAACTTTCCGGGAGTAAACAACCTGTCTGTATTTTGGATAAACAGGACCTTGATAGCCGGGCGGCACAGCCTCGCAATCTTAAAGGTCCCTTTGTTCATAATGCCTATGTCACCACTGCGACTGCGCGTTCCTTCCGGAAAGACAAACAGGTTACCCCCTGACGCCAGGTATTTGTCCATCGCCTCGATACGCTGTAGCCTCAAAGCGGCGAGTCCTCCCCCGGAATCTGAGGGTATGTATCCTGACAGCCTCAGCACCAGGCTGAAAATGGGGACTTTAAAAAAACTGCTCTTAACAATGGTCTTATGCCGTTCAAACAGAGATATCAACAGAAGCGGGTCAAGATATGACACGTGATTTGATACGATCAGGGAAGATCTTATAGAGCGTATATCATTGGCAACATGCCACCTGTGGCTGGGGATCAACGTCCGGATCAAAAGAAAGAATCCTTTGTAAAACTTGTGGTTCAGTCGCTGGAAAGAGATCTCACGGTCTTTTGAAAACATATATGCAGCCAAATACAACGGAGAGAAAAAAGTAATGTAGCCTAATGTAAAATAGGCCCACAAAACCAGGGTAATGAACAGATCCGACACAAATTTTAAATGTCTGCAGAGAAGTTGTGATCTGTTCATTTTTGAAAACACCTGAAATGTTATTCCCTAATCCAGTTTTTTCACAATAATGCAGGTGTTAACCCCGCCGAATGCAAAATTCTGGACCGCAGCGATACGGATATAGGACTCCATGAGATTTACAACGTGCGAGATCATCGCACACCTTTCGTCAATATCTTTAAGATTCAGTGTAGGTGCGATAAAGCCATCCTCCATCATATAGAGGGTGAGGATCATCTCTATCACGCCACATGAGCCCATGGTGTGCCCCGTGTAGCTCTTGAGACCTGTAACCAGTGGAGATGCACCGTAGACACCGGCCATCGCCTGTGCCTCCATAACATCACCCATCTTGGTTGCTGTAGCATGTGCGCTGACAAAATCAACTGTTTCTGCGCTGATCCCTGCGTCTTTGAGACCCAACCTGATGGTTTCACTGATTCCATCGATATTGGGCAGGATCAAATCGCCGCCGTTGTTGTTACAGGAAAATCCTATAACTTCCGCGAGTATGTTTGCCCCCCTCTTCTTGGCGAATTCATATTCTTCCAGCAATACCGCCCCTGCACCTTCTCCCACAACCAGGCCGTCCCTGTTTTTGTCAAACGGACGCGGCGTCATATGGGGGGTATCATTATATCTGGTGGAGCATGCCAGCAGGTTATCGAATACCGCCACCGTCGTGGTGTCATATTCGTCTGCACCGCCGCAAAGCATGGCGTCCTGCATGCCGTATTTTATGGTTTCATAACCGAAGCCTACGGACTGGCTGCTTGTAGTACATGCAGTGGAGGAAGAAATAACCCTGCCGGTAATACCGAACATCCTGGTGATATTGACTGCCGTTGTGTGGACCATGGACTTTAAATAATCAACGGCACCGATTGAGGAAAAATCAGCCCTGGAATTGCTGAAAAATGTCTTGTATATCTCCCTTTGAACAGAGGGGCTTCCGTGTGTTGAGCCGAATGCGACGCCCAGCCTGCCTGAACTGATAAAATCCTGACTAAGCCCAGCCCTTTCAAAGACCTCCTTCGCCACCTGGCAGGCGTAAAAGGAGACCGGCCCCATTGTCTTACGGTGCTCGCGTTTGAAACTAAAATCTATGGGGTAAGAGACTGTGCCAAAAACGCCTGACTGAATGAAGTCTGACAGCAGGCCGTCATCCCGCAGTTTTTCTACTCCGGAAATCCCTTCAACCAGGCTTTTTACTATATCCTCTTTTGTATGCCCGATCGGCGTTATAGCCGAACATTCCGTGATTACGACTCTCCTTGCCATCGTCCCTATGTCCTGGCCGATTCCAATGCCTGGATGTAGTCCAGGACCTGATTGATGGTCCGAATGGTCATGGCACCTTCCTTTTCTTCCCTGGTCAGCTTTGTCCCCAGCATGACCTCAATTTCCCTTAACAGTTCAATGGCATCAATGCTGTCAAAGCCGTGGACTTCCCTGAGATCGTCATCCAGACCCGGGTCTTTAAATTCAAATGTCTCCCTGCAAATTCTTAAAATCTCTGTTTGCAACTGATCTCTTGTCATAGGCTGAACTATCCCTCGGAAAACAGTGAAGCACCTGCTCAGGAAGATAGGCCTATCATTTATCCCTTAAAATATCAATAGTAAGAAGCCGGCTGGTTCTCAGAAATCATATTGACATGTGAAATCTCATTGCATAATATGACGTCACATTCATATTTTTATATTCAGCTTGCGAGGTCCCAGAATGGAAAATAAGAATCTCTCCAGGCGTCAAAAAGAAAAGCAAAGACAGCGTCAGGAAATGCTTGCTGCTGCACTCAGTCTTTTCTCGGAAAAGGGCTACCACAATGTCTCCATGCAGGAGATTTCCGAAAAGGCTGAATTCGCGATTGGAACCCTGTATAAGTTCTTTAAAAATAAAGAAGACCTGTACAAGGTCCTTATCCTGGAGCGGGCCGAGGTGTTCCACGTCTCTCTCAGCGCGGCATTGGAAAACGCGGATGACGAGATTGAGAAACTGCGCAATTATGTCAAGGCCAAAGGTGAGCTTTTCCGTGAGAATGTTTCCTTTATCCGTATCTATTTTGCCGAGACCAGGGGGGCCAGTTTCAATATAATGGCCGGCCTTGATAATGAGATCCGCAAACGATATGGCCAATTTCTGAATACCCTGGCCTCGGTATTTGAAAACGGGATAAAACAGAAGAAGTTTAAAAAGATCGCAAAGCCCTATTACCTGGCAGTCGCCCTTGACAGTATCTGCAACGGCTTTCTTTTTCTTTGGGTCGAAGATCCTGAATTCAATGCCTATCCGGAAGATCCTGACACGATTTTAAACATCTTCTTTAAAGGGCTGATAGATCCTATATAATCCTTTTATTGCTGTTTTAATTAATTTATTTTGATGTGGAGATCCCCATGAAACAAAGATTAACTGTCAAACCTAAACCTGGCATTGTCTTAACGGCTTTGCTGTTTGGCCTCCTGCTTTGCGGTTGCGACCGATCTCATCAACCTCCTCCCTTTCCTGCCCCTGAAGTGGCCGTGGTTAAAGTTGCCTTGCAACAGGTTGAGCTGACCACTGAACTGCCTGGCCGAACATCCGCCTTTCGCATCGCTGAGATACGGCCCCAGGTGAGTGGTATTATACAGAAACGCCTTTTTACAGAAGGCGCCGATGTCAAGGCCGGAGACACCCTCTACCAGATTGATCCGGCCCCTTTTCAGGCTGCGCTGGACAATGCAAAGGCCGCCCTCGGGAGGGCTGAAGCCGGCCTGCCTGCCATCCGTCTGAGGACCATCCGCTATAATGAGTTGCTTTCCGACAAGGCGGTCAGCCAGCAGGAATGCGATGATGCCGCCGCGGCCTTAAGGCAGGCTGAGGCAGACATAGAGTACTGGAAGGCGGCTGTTCAGACTTCGGAGATCAATCTGGGTTACAGCCGTATCATTGCACCCATCTCAGGCCGTATCGGCATATCCGGCGTAACCGACGGTGCCCTGGCGGCCGCGTATCAGCCAGTGGCCCTGACCACCATTCAACAGTTAAATCCGATTTATGTGGATGTAACCCAGTCCACCACAGAACTCCAACGTCTGAAGCGCAGGTTAAATGACGGCAGACTGAATCAAAACGGAGAAAACCACAACGAAGCCAAAATCATCCTGGAAGACGGCATGCCGTATGCCTCGGAAGGGAAACTTCAATTTCGCGATGTCACCGTGGACCCATCAACCGGCACTGTTATTCTGCGAATTATCGTCCCCAATCCTGATGGTACTTTATTGCCGGGAATGTTCGTAAGGGCGATAGTCAAGGAAGGCATAAACGATAAGGCGATCCTAATCCCTCAGCAGGCCGTGACACGCGACCCCAAGGGTAACCCCGTTGCGCTGGTTGTTGAGGCAGAGGGCAAAATCGGGCAGCGTATGCTCACGCTTGATCGCGCCATAGGGGATAAATGGCTTGTATCATCAGGGCTTCAGCCAGGCGATCAAGTGATCGTCGAGGGAATGCAAAGACTGAGGCCCGGAGTCAGCGTGAAGGTGGTGCCCTTCGAGGCAGGCTCAGATAAAAAAGGCTCACCGGAAATGCCGCCCGGCAGCCCGCAAAGCAAATAAACGGAGGGGCATCATGTTGTCAAAATTCTTTCTGGATCGCCCCGTCTTTGCGTGGGTCATCGCCATTATCATAATGGTGGCCGGGGGTCTTTCTATTTATAACCTGCCCATATCGCAATATCCCCCGATAGCGCCCCCGTCCATCGCGGTTGATTCCTTTTATCCGGGTGCCTCGGCTGAGACGGTTGAAAACAGTGTAACACAGATTATTGAACAGAAGATGACCGGCTTTGATAAGCTGCTGTATCTTTTCGCCACCAGTGATTCCGCCGGGGCCTCCCGGGTTGAGCTCACATTTGCCCCTGGGACTGATCCTGACCTGGCGTGGTCCGAGGTCCAGAACAAGCTACAGCTCGCTATGGCGAGCCTTCCTCAGGTTGTTCAGCGCCAGGGAGTCAAGGTAAGCAAATCCACCAAGAACTGGCTGATAATAGTGGGTCTGATCTCGGAAGACGGCAGCATGGACGGTAATGACCTGAGGGACTACGCCCAATCCAACCTTGAAAAGGTGCTGTCGCGTGTGCCAGGTGTGGGCGAGGTGCAAAACTTCGGATCTCAATATGCCATGCGGGTTTGGCTCGATCCTGACAAACTGACCGATTATAATCTGACAGTAGAAGATGTTTCCATGGCCCTGCGGGCTTATAACGTAGAGGTTTCCGCGGGTCAGTTCGGCGGTGTGCCGGCAGTGGAAGGTCAGCGCCTGAATGCCGCCATAATTGTCCAGAACCTGCTCCAGACCCCGGAAGAGTTCGCGACCATCCCCATCCGCATCAACCCGGACGGCTCCATCGTGCATATTCGTGATGTCGGACGCACGGAATTGGGAACGGAATTCTATGATCTCAACACCCATTTTAACGGCAAGCCCGCATCAGCCCTTGCCATTAGGCAGACCCCTGGCGCCAATGCACTGGATACGGCCAAGGCCGTCAAGACAAAACTGGAAGAGATGAGCAGATATTTCCCCACGGGCATGAAGGTTGTTTATCCTTATGACACCACCCCATTTACAAAGGTGGCGATCGGCGAGGTGGTCAAGACCCTTTTTGAGGCGATCCTGCTGGTGTTTCTGATCATATATCTTTTTCTTGGAAACATCCGGGCGACCCTGATTCCTACCATCGCGGTGCCGGTTGTGCTCTTGGGGACATTTGCGGTGCTGGGGCTTTTCGGATTTTCCATCAACATGCTGACCATGTTCGCCATGGTATTGGCCATAGGTCTTTTGGTGGACGATGCCATTGTGGTAGTGGAAAACGTAGAGCGTATCATCACTGAAGAGGGTCTTTCTCCAAGGGAGGCGACCGCCAAGTCCATGGAACAGATCACAAGCGCGCTTATCGGAATCGGGCTGGTGCTGTCCGCGGTGTTCGGTCCGATGGCGTTTTTTGTCGGTTCAACCGGCGTCATCTACCGCCAGTTTTCCATAACCGTAATCGCCTCCATGCTCCTGTCCGTGGTAGTAGCCCTGATCCTGACCCCGGTCCTGTGCGCATCCCTCATAAAATCAGTTAAGGCGGGACACAGACCTTCTGACAATACAATCTTTTTCCTTCGGCCCTTCTTCATTTGGTTCGAGCGCACCTTTTTTCGCATAAGAGATGGTTATGTCAACATGGTGGGCCGATCCTTTTCCAAAAAACTGCGCTATGTGGTTATCTTCCTGTTGATCGTAGGGATAACGGGATTTTTGTTTCACCGGATGCCAACCGGCTATATCCCGGACGAGGACCAGGGGATACTGCTCGTCCAGGCCATACTGCCCCCCAACGCCACCATTGAACAGACGGAAGAGGTCATGGTCAAGATAAGGGAGTATCTTTTAGTGACCGAGAAAGATGCGGTAAAATCCTGCCTGACGGTTTCAGGCATGAGCCTTGGGGGCAGAGGGCAGAACGTGGGTGTGGTATTTGGGCACTTGAAGGACTGGAAGCTCAGGAACAGGCCTGATCTCAGGGTCACTGCGGTGGCGGGCAGGGCCATGGGCTATTTTTCCCAAATCCGAAACGCAATGGTCTTTGCCTTCCCTCCACCCCCGGTCGTAGAGCTGGGTAATGCCAAGGGCATTGATTTTCAGTTACAAGACAGAGGCGGCCTGGGTCACCAGACATTAATGGCGGCCCGCAACCAGCTCCTGGGCATGGCGGCCCGGGACCCGAGACTTATCGCCGTCCGCCCCAATGGCCTTGAGGATGTGCCGGAATACCGGATAGATGTGGATTGGGAAAAGGCAGGGGCCTTGGGTATCCCCATCACCTCCATCCACAACACCATATCGGCGGCATTCGGCAGCGCCTATGTCAATGATTTCATACAGGCCGGACGTGTCAAGAGGGTGTATGTGCAGGCCGACGCCCCCTTTCGGATGCTGCCAAAGGATCTTGAAAAACTCTACGTACGCAATACCGAAGGAAAAATGGCCCCATTTTCCTCCTTTGCGTCAGGCAGGTGGACATCCGGTTCCCCCAGGCTTGAACGTTACAACGGCTTTCCGTCCATGAATATCTGGGGCGAGCCTGCGCCGGGGAGGAGCACGGGTGAGGCCATGCAGGCCATGGAAGAAATCGCCGCAAAGCTGCCCCAGGGGATCGGCTTTGACTGGACCGGACTCTCCTACCAGGAGAGGATGGCAGGCGCCCAGGCATACATATTATATGCATTTTCCATACTCGTAATATTCCTGTGTGTGGCGGCCCTGTATGAGAGCTGGACCATACCTTTTGTCAACATGCTGATGCTGCCCCTGGGGGTCATAGGGGGGGTGCTTGCCTCATCATTGCGGGGCCTTCCCAATGACGTATACTTCCAGATAGGGTTGCTGACCGTTCTGGGTCTTACCACCAAAAACGCCATCCTGATTATCCAGTTCGCCCAGGCCAAGATCAAGGAAGGGATGGGCCTGATAGAGGCCACGATGGAGGGGGCAAGACTGAGGCTAAGACCGATAGTGATGACCTCTATGGCATTCGGTTTCGGCGTGCTGCCGCTTGCAATCGCCAACAGCGCTGGCGCTGGAGCACAAAAGGCCATAGGCACATGCGTGCTAGGTGGCATGCTGACCGCGACTTTTCTTGCGATCTTCTTTATTCCCCTATTCTTTGTGGCGGTGGTTCAATTAGTTGGAAGAAAGGAAGCCTCACCGATTGAAGAGGCCACATCAAAGGCCCTTAATCCACCGGAGGAGCAGTAATATGATACTCAGATTGTCTACATTTCTCACCATGGTCCTTGTCATTACCAGTTGCACACTGGCCCCTGAATATACAAGACCTAATGCACCTGTTTCGTCCGACTGGCCAACTGGACCTGCATATGAAAAGGTTAAATCCGCACTGGACGCTCCTGCCGCGGCGAACATCCCTTGGCGGGAATTCTTTGCCGATGAGAACCTTCAAAAACTGATTGAAACCGCCTTGAGCAATAACCGTGACCTTCGTGTGGCGGCCTTAAATGTGGAAAGGGCGCGCGCATTATACGGCATCAGTCGTGCGGAACTCCTGCCGACAGTAAACGTGATAGGCGCCGGAAGCAAACAACGTGAGTCGGCCGATATTTCAGAGCCCGGTGTGCCAAGGACCACGGAACACTACAGCGTTGATCTTGGTATTATTTCCTGGGAGATTGACTTCTTTGGACGAATCCGCAGCCTTGAAGACCGGGCCCTAAATGAATACCTGGCCACTGAGCAGGGTCTGAGAAGCGCACAGATCCTGCTGGTATCCTCAGTAGCCAGCGGCTATCTGAGTCTTGCCGCGGACCGGGAACTCCTTAAGCTCGCACAATCCACACTTGAGACCCAGCAGGCCGCCTATAATCTGATGAAGCGGCGTTATGATGTAGGGATCACAAATGAGCTGGATCTCCGCCGGGTACAAACCCAAGTGGATACAGCCAGGGCGGATATCGCCCGCTACAGGGAGCAGATGGCAAGGGATGAAAACGCTTTAAATCTTCTACTGGGTTCATCAGCGCCTACAGACCTATTGCCTGCCGATCTGGACGGAATAATTCCTCCAAAAGAGCCGGCAGCAGGCACACCCTCCGAGGTCTTACTCAGCAGGCCTGACATACTTCAGGCGGAAAACCTGCTCAAGGCGGCAAACGCCAGCATAGGCGCGGCCCGAGCGGTCTTTTTCCCCAGTATTTCACTGACCACAGCGATTGGGACAGCAAGTGATGATCTGTCCAGACTGTTTGAATCAGGTACTGGCGCGTGGAGTTACTCAGCACGGGCGGTTATGCCGATCTTTGATGCACGCACATGGTCTGCATTAAAGGCAACCAAGGCGGAAAGGGAACTTGTCCTGGCACAATACGAAAAGGCGATACAGACCGCATTCAAGGAAGTGGCCGACGCCCTTGCGGTTAGAGGCACGGTGGAGGACTATCTGTCTGCGCAGCAGTCCCTGGTAAACGCCCTGTCGGAAACCCATCGCCTTTCCAATGCGAGATATACAAAGGGGATTGACAGCTACCTTAGTGTCCTGGATGCACAACGGACCCTCTATACGGCACAACAGGGTCTTGTCGCCATCCGCCTCACAAGGCTGACCAATCTGGTGAGACTATATGCGGTCCTGGGCGGGGGAGCTTAGAGTTGAATATGAAGAACAATACCATTATGGTCCCTTACACGTCCCGGTCAGACGATCCTGGAACCGCCTGATCCCTGAATCTGTATCGATCCTATGGCCTCCGGCCTATATTGCTTGCTGCATAAACAATGTAAAAGGGCTTTCTCTGCTGCCAGAGATTGCTTGTCATAGGGGTCGGGGTTGGTTGAGGCGCCAGCGACGTGCGCAAGTTCATGGATCAAAACCGGGGCAAGTCCGATTTTGTCATCTATCAGCAGGTATGGGTTTATCCCTATATCCCTGCCTGCAGTACAAGCATCAGGTAAGTCAGCCAAGGTGTAGCCATCTTTTGGAACAAGGCAGTGAAGAACGATATCACCCTCCACAAGCACTTCCTTCAAGGACTTTCTCCTCAAGAGAGTCTTAAAATAGTTGTTGCAGGGCGTGTGTGCGGCCGCGCGTTTGGTGATAAATTCCCAGGCAACATCTATCTTCCTTTTCATATTTACTGATTTTACCTGGGACCTTCCATTTGGGAGGCTCTCCCTATATGTCAGGGTCGGCCCGTCAAAGGCAGAGAATCTGTATTTACTCCTCAGCACGTTGGGAAGAATATATTTTCCTCCTATGCCGTTGATCCGCAGCGCCATGTCTTTTCCTCCGCTTTTGAGTTAAAGCCCTTTGCCAGAGAACAGAATGACTTTGTCATTAACGAACTTTACATTGATACACTTTGTATCAGTGCCCCATGTGCAATTCTTCATACCAAGAGCACCGTCACACTGATCAGCCTCACCCAAAATTTCAACCACTTTTTTATAATCCATGCCCATTTCCAATTTGTCATAATTTTCCCTGGTCAATTTGCTGCACCCAAGAAAAAACAAAAAGAGCAAAGATAAAACGCAAGCAAGGGCCTTTTTTACTATATTGAATTTGATCATCTCATCTCCTGGAATTATTGTGCTACTCTATCCTCCACACCCTGACTCCATTCCCATCATGGTCAAGCAAGGCCTTGAATTTCTTGCCTGTCTTATCGCCATAGTACCTGGCGGCAGGGCCAACTTTACGCTTGAGACTGTAAAGAGATTCCCCTTGCTCCAACTGGACCAGGACCGAATCCCCAACCTCCATCTGCGGCCAGGGGTATTTATTTTTTGAATTCACAGCAGGGATCTCAATTTTGGTTTCAATATTGCCTATTTTCACGATAACTCCTTCAAATAATTCTATTTTAATAAATAAAAACGATTAATTCATATGCATTAGTGTTCTTTTTTAAGACCCATATTGCCAGATATCTCCTGAAAAAGCAAGGCATCAATATCGGCTGCGATAGTTGACTTTTGACCCCTGGTTTTCTAATATCCTGTCTATGGACCAAGAAAGGAAAAACAGGATCTATTTAATCCGGCACGGCCAGGTTAAAGGCTATGAAAATATACCGGTCTATGGTCACAGTGATGTGGAATTGACTGATACCGGCATGCTTCAGATGGAGCAGATGGCCGAGCGCCTGAGGCTTACAGACCTTGGGGCGATATATTCCAGTGATCTGATCAGGTGTGTGGCAGGCGCAAGGCACATAGGCCGCTATCACAATGTCCCTTCCTATACATTGCCGGAGCTCAGGGAATCCTATTTCGGCGACTGGGAGGGTCTGACCATGCAGCAGATCCGCTCAGGATACGCTGAAGAGCTTCAAAAACGTATGTCAGACCTTGTTTACTATCAGGCCCCGGGCGGCGGGGAATCCCTTGCCGACTTTTCGGTGAGGATAACAGATTGTTTCAAGACCATCCTCAAGGAGAATGAAGGCCGAGACATCGCTATCGTGGCCCATGGAGGTGTAAACAGGGTCATCTTGTGCGACGCCATGGGCCTGAGCCTTGACCGCATGTTCCATATCCACCAGGATTACGGCTGCCTCAATATAATTGACTTTTATGCCGATTCCAATCTTATCAGACTGGTCAACGGATAAGCTTCTTTTTTCAGGGTCGGAAATTTGACATAAAGACGCCTCCCCCCATACTTTCAGGCAGGACAGCACCCCTTTCCATCCTCCTTTCATGGCAAGTCGCCCTTTATCCTACTGAAAAATAAGCCTTTTTAAATATACTACATCTGGCATGGAAAATGCAAAATTCCTTCAGGAATTCCCCTTTATTCAGGAGAGATCCTTACATGAACAATGCCCAGCCCAATGAGATTTTCGACGTCAAGTCGAAAAAGAAGGAGGCCGAGGTCTATTACTCAATGGGGTTGTATGATGAATCCCTGGGCATTTATATGGAAATCGTTTCCAACGGTTCAGGTGTGGACCCTGAGGAGATGAGAGAGATAAATGATAGGATCGTTACCCTAAAATCCAAAATTGATGACGATGACGGCATTGAAAACGAAATCATGTCCTCTCAGCATGTGGAGATCGTAAAGCAGGAGCTTTCTCATCAGGGCAGCATGGAAGAATCCCTCCACAGCGCATCCGCTCTAAGGGAATTAGGTCTGGTTGATGAGGCGATATCACAATATGAAAATTTGTTTTCAACTGACTGCGCGCTGCATGAAATAATTCCGGAATATATAACCTGCCTGTTAAAGAAGCTCTCTCCAGCCAATGTGATAGAAAAAATAGATGAAGTCATAGCCGCCAATTCCCTCAATGACCTGAAAAGATCTGAGGTCAAATTCCTGGTCGGGGTGGAAATTGAAAGGGGGGGGCATAAAGACCTGTGTATTGAATTATTCAATTCAGCCTTGACGTTAGACCCTGAAAACACGGCCGCCAAGAATAAACTTGACACCCTCATGACAAGCCTTGCCTCTGGTTCTAGGTATGATTACCTCCTCAATATGAAACTGGTCACTAAGGAGTCTCTGCAAAAGGCCCTGGACCTTTCCAAGAAGGCAAGGAGGAGTGTGGAGCATATTCTAATCGAACAGTTCAAGGTAAAAAAAGAGGATGTGGGCAAATCCCTTTCCCTTTATTATGGCTGCCCGTTTGTCAGCTTCGATCCCAAGATCACTGTGCCGGTTGAATTGATAAGGAATCTTAAGAAGGCCTTTTTGCTCCACGATATGTGGGTACCGATGAGCTGGGGGAAAAAGGGGGTTGAAATCCTTTTGGATGACCCCAGGGACCTCAGAAAGACAGGGCAGATCAGGGGACTGATAAAGACCAAGAAAATCGTCTTCTCTGTAGGAGTCAAAGAGGACATCGAGAAGTTCATTCACCTGTTTTTTGAAAATATCAACAAACAGGATGAAACTGTTGAGACCGTAGTGGATGAACTGGACTTTGTCCAGGACATATCGTTTGAGGAGGAGATTGACACCGAGGACTTTGAAGAGGTTGACGAGGCAACCGGCCAGGTCGTAAAGCTGGTTGACCAGATACTGGTTACTGCATACAGAAAAGAGGCCTCGGATATCCATATAGAGCCCTCCATAGTGACAAAGACCACTGGGATTCGCATGAGGATGGACGGCGTGTGTCAGGAATACCTTCAACTGCCCAATTCCCTGGCAAGGGGGCTCCTTTCCAGGATTAAAATCATGGCGGGCCTGGATATTGCGGAAAGACGTCTGCCGCAGGACGGCAAGATCAAGTTCAAACGAAAAGGAATCCCACCCTTTGAACTCCGATTGGCCACAATACCGACTGCCGGTGGGTTTGAGGACGCGGTATTAAGGATTCTTGCCAAGGCAGGCGCCATGCCCCTTGACAAGATGGGGTTGAGCGAAAGAAATTTTACTGTCCTTAAAAAGATAATATCCCAGCCATATGGTATGGTGCTTGTAGTAGGACCCACAGGCTCTGGAAAGACCACCTCGCTTCACGCGGCCCTTGGCCATATAAACAAACCGGGGATAAAAATCTGGACCGCTGAGGACCCTGTTGAAATCACCCAGGCAGGACTCAGGCAGGTGGAGGCCAAGCCGAAGATAGGCCTGGACTTTCAGAGGATAATGCGCGCCTTTCTAAGGGCGGACCCGGACGTAATCATGATCGGTGAGATGCGCGATCATGAAACCGCTTCTATCGGTGTTGAGGCCTCGCTTACAGGTCACCTGGTATTTTCGACACTCCACACAAACAGCGCCCCTGAGACCATAACCAGGCTTTTGGATATGGGCTTAAATGCGCTGAATTTTTCAGACGCCTTTCTGGGTGTGATGGCACAAAGGCTGGTCAGAAGGCTTTGCCCTGAGTGTAAGGAGGCATATCACCCCACTGAAGAAGAATTCAATGACATCGTAAATGATTACGGAAATCAATATTTCGAAGGCACCGGGATTCACTACGGCCCTGATCTCAAGCTTTACCGGACCAGGGGTTGCGATGTCTGCTCGGGAACAGGTTACAAGGGAAGGCTCGGGATACATGAATTGATGGAAGGCACCAAAGAGATAAAAAAGATGATCAAGAATCAGGATAATACGGAACATCTTTTTGAACAGGCGATGAAAGAGGGAATGGACACCCTGAAGCAGGACGGCATTAAAAAGGTGTTTCAGGGACTCACAGATATTAATGAGGTCAGGCGGGTGTGTATAACTTAGAAACGGATCTGATCCTTCCGGAGACGGACAAGATGGCGAAACATGCCCTGGTTGTAGACAATGATTTCTTTTTTATGGAATTCCTCTCTGATCTGCTGGAAAAGAGGGGATACAAAGTATCAAAGGCCCAAAACGGCAAGGACGGGATCTCCAGACTGAAAGAAGGTCCGGTTGATTTTCTGTTTCTGGAAATAATACTCCCCAAGATAGATGGCCGACAGGTAATAAAATTCGCACGAAAGAGATTTGAAGATAACCATTTTCCTATAATTGCTGTGTCAGGATATCTGGTAGAGCAGATGGATGATCTGGGTCAAATCGGCGCTGACTATTACATAGCAAAGGGCGCTATAGAGAAGATGGGCGACCATGTGGACAAATTCCTTGACAGGATTGAAAATCAGCCTTTGCCCGGGCCGGATGCAAAGGTGATACTGGAGGAACCGGGTCAGGTATATCCCAGGCAGTCATCCGCAGGACTGATGGATATACTGAATTTTTCACAGGCCGTGACAGAAAGCGCAGGCATCGGCATTATTGTTGTTGATTCAGATGCCAAAATAATATGTGCTAATACGCCCGCCTTGGAAATTGTAGACAGGCCGATGGAAGATATCTTAAACACCTATATAACAAAAATCTTTCCGGTTGAAGAAAAGGAAAGGCTGGCTGATGCCCTTAAGAGGGTGATAAAAAAGGGTGACGGGCCAAGAAATATCGGCTTTTTTGTCAAGATGGATTCAAGGCGGATTCGAACCAATATCTCCGCCTTGAAGGTGCATGATAAGAAAATCGGATGGGTGATTACCATGGATGATATGGACAGGAGAGGAAACCAGGGACTTATAGATTGAAAGGAGACGCAACATGAAGATAAGTTGCACGAGTTGCCTCAGGTCATTTAATATCCCTGATGAAAGGCTCCCCATGGGCAAGAAGGTCTCTTTCCCGTGCCCGAAATGCAGGGAAAAGATCGTGCTTGACCTGAGGATAGTCCCTCTAGACGAGGCGTCCGACTGGGCGGAACAAGCCGAGCAGACGCATCCTGAAAACAAGACCACCTTAGACAGCCAGGCCTTGAAAGAGAAGATATTACGCAGACTGGGCGATCTTCCTGCAATGCCGCAGGTGGTTTTAAAGGCGCGTCAAATCATGGCTGATCCGAATTCAGGAGTAAAAGATGTCGTAAAGATCCTTGAAACAGACCAGGCCATCACAACAAAAATCCTAAAGGTTGCAAATTCCGCCTATTATGGGATGTCCGGAAAGATATCCTCCATCAACCATGCCTCCTCTCTTCTGGGCTACAATGTGATCGGAGAGCTAATCACGCTGGCAAGCAGCTCAGGCCTATTGGACAGGGTATTGAATGGTTATGGGTTGGGCTCCGGGGATCTGTGGAAGCATTCAATGTCTGTTGCTATCGGCTCAAAGCTTATTGCAAAGAGAAAGAACCCTAAATTGGAGGAGACATCTTTTTCAGCCGGTCTTATCCATGACGCAGGAAAACTGGTGCTGGACAAGTACGTGTTGGAACGAAAAGAGGAATTCGATGAATTCATGGAACACGGATGCGAGACGTTTATGAGCGCTGAGCAGCATATCTTCGGCTTCAACCACGCAGAGTTCGGCTATGATGTATGCAAGCACTGGAAGATCCCTGATGATATCTCCATTGCCATAAAATTCCACCATACCCCCTCAAAATCAGATGGAAACGAACTGGCCTTTTTTATCTATACAGCTGATGCAATCGTAAATATGGCTTCCGCCATGGCCAAGATGGGCGGGATGGGCGCAACTGTCGAGACCATGATGTATATGATAGATGAAAAGGCCCTTAAATTCCTGGGGATCAACGAAGTTGACATCCAGACCATAATGACTGACATAAAGGATTCTGTAGCCAACATGTCAGTGGAGTTGGGTGCGGGGTAATGTTCCACAATGAATGTTTCTGTATCAACTTCCCCGAAAGAGACAATTAAACATAATCTTTTCTAATTTTGCAGTTAATCATTTCTCTCTAGGCCGGACTATTTCAAATTCCGGGGTAGCAACTTCAGGGGGCATCTCTTCCCATATACGATTGCAAAATCCGGCTCTGACCCTGTATCGCCCCGCAGCCAGTTGCTCAGGCAATCGCCAGTGGATTGAACCCATCTGCCCGATGTCGGAAAATTCCGGGCACGCGCCTTCAAGTGTGGCTGAAAAACTCGGCCTGAAATCTACAACCTTAGCATAACCCCCGGAATCTGTCAGGAGCTCCAGGGAAAATTCAGGTTTAACCCCTATGGGGAAGGCGGTCATACGGATAAACATCAGGGTTATCGTCTCCCCTGTTGTGTATACATCGTAATCCGTAACAATGCCGATCAATTTGTTGCTACTGGAAATGCCGGTGCCCACCCCCGTTGTCTTTTCATCCCACGACCGGGCAGGCCCAACGTCTACATGTACGCTCTGATCATGATAATAGCCTGCACCCCCGAAGCCCAGATCTTTTACATAATCCCAGATTCGTCTTGAAGTCACCTTGTCCATTTTCAGATCAGCCGCCATCCCGTACTGATGAAGGCTGGCCTCGGCGGCAAGACCGCCTTTGTTGCGAAGTCTGGAGTTGTATTGCGGGTCGCGGTATCCTGATATTATCACGATGCGGGAGCCAGGTCTTAGGCGGTCTTCCAGAAAATCCAAAAACTCAATCAACCGCAACGACAGCCCGGGAAAGGACCTGCCTTTCGGTATATCGAATACACGATGGATCGCATCCATCGCCTCCATATCATATTGCGCCAGGCCAAAGCGGTATCTCCCTTTAAATGATTCCCCGTTTTTTTCGCTGATTAAATTGATACAACCATCTCCTGTGTGAAAAAACCTGCTGATATCATGCAAAGAGGCCTCAACCTCCGCCGCTGAAATAAAACTCGGCGATAATAAAGCTGCAAGGACTATCAGTTGGGCAATTCGCTTCATGTGCTTTTCCGAACACTACTTAACGTCTTGATCATATGGTAGGAAGTCCCCTCCCCTTCCGAATAATCAGAGATCGGATGGCTTACAGGAAAAAGTATCCTGTCAATCTCCCTGATGGTCAGGCCTTGGTCCTCCATGTCCCAGATCTTTTCCTGTAATTCAGTCAGGAAATTGAGTTTCTGCTCCAGCAATCTGCGGCCATCGTTCAACACCCCTGAGTGTGCGCAGAACATGGTGTCAAAATCAAGGGTCAAGAGGTTATTGAGCGTGTTGATTGTCTGAGAAAGATCTTCTTCCCTGAAGGCCACCTGTTGCCTGATTCCTATGAAGGTATCCCCTGTAAAAAGCCAACCCTTTTCTCCCTCGTAAAACACCATGTGTGCAGCGCAGTGGCCGGGAGTGTCAATCGCCTCAAACCTGTGTCTCGGGGTTATTATCTCATCAGGCATGCTGATCGCAGAAAAGGCCTCCCTTTCGCCCCATATCTTTAAACGGTAATGGGGGAGATCCGCCCTTTTGGATGCCTCTTCTATTGCACCCTTATGAAGATAAATTGGTACCCCCATATTTTTCTGAAGCCATGAGGCCATTCCGCAGTGGTCCTCGTGAACATGGCTCAATGCCACCTGTGCAATGGGATGGTTTTTAAAAAATTTGGCACTGTCTTGTTCAAACGACCTCGGACCAGTATCCAAAAGAAGGCCGTCTACAAAAAAGGTAAATACCGACAGGCTGGAACCGATAAGATCTATCTCATCCTGGCCGCAAATTACGTCCTCAAAGGTTGATACGTTGAACACAAAAAATACTCCAACCTGACATGGAATCTTATGGATCTATAATATAAGGGCGTTTTTGATATCACAAGCACATGGGAATTTCAATGTATCTTCTCAATATCTCGGGGATTGCCACATGAATGAGCCTGTGTTAAGGTGGCCGACAAAAACAGGGCGGGAGATCAACATGAAATACTCAGAGGCAAGACAGGGAAGGATATTTGTTATTCGTCTTGAGCATGGCGAAATAGTGCATGAAACAATCGAGCAATTTGCGCGGGATCACTCAATAAAGGCGGCCTTCATGGTCATTGTCGGAGGGGTGGATACCGGCAGCAAATTGGTCGTGGGACCTACCGAAGGAAGGGCAAAACCCATCGTACCCATGGAGCACATCCTCGATAATGTCCATGAAATAACCGGAGTGGGGACACTTTTCCCCGATGAACAGGGAAACCCCATGATACATATGCACACAGCAGCGGGCAGAAAGACCTCCACTGTAACCGGATGCATCAGGACGGGGATAAAGACATGGCACATCTTAGAGTTGGTGTTGATTGAGCTCATGGATACTAATGCCATTCGGGTATTTGACGGGGAAACAGGGTTGAAGCTTTTAAGGCCTTAGGCATGCACAGGAGGAGGCTGTGGAGGTCTGCCGAATTGACGATCTTGATGTCACCATCAACAGGGAAGGGTCCTGCGAATTCGCCAAGGTAAGCTATCCTATCAGATATGGCAGGTATTCAGAGATCAGGACCCCTGATTACCGGTTTCAATTCAATCTCAACGGTGAGATAAAATTTATTCGGGGACTTGACAAAAACTGGCCCGATCCCCTGGAGTGGCTCAAGCGCACGGCGGGAAATGACTGGGTCTATTATTCCACCGGCGGTTACAGCGGAGTGTATGACTCCTTTGGCGAGTATTATCTGCCCTGCCCTTCATATGCGTCAAACGCCACTTACGTAAATGATCCGTTTGAGAACAATGCCGTAGGCTCGGCCATCACCGCATGGACAGGGCTTCAGGCAAGAATCAGTCAAATGGCCTTTGGTCCATTCCCTCGCAATATAAAGGACTTCCTGACCCTTGCAGGCAGAAACGGCCCGAACGTTCTTGCGACAAAGGCTCGTAACCTCCACGAACTCATCGGGGGGAACATAACCGTACTCCCCCCTGACACCAGGCACGTGGATTACGAGGTTATTCCCATCATTGTAGCAGATAGTTGCCTTTACAGGTGCGGCTTTTGCCGCATCAAATCCCATCAGGATTTTTCCCCCCGTACCAGAGAAGATATCAAAAAACAGATACAAAACCTGAAGGCCTTTTACGGCCATGACATCAAAAACTACAATTCCGTATTCCTGGGGACCCATGATGCCTTGAACGCCGGGCACAAGTTGATCATGTTTGCGGCAGAAAAGGCGTATGAGGCATTTGACCTGGGACAATCCAATATAAAAGGCGCCAACCTGTTCCTGTTCGGCAGTGTTGATTCTTTGCTCAATTGCGATGACAGCCTTTTTGATTCCCTTAATAGCCTTCCCCTTAAGACCTACATCAATATCGGGCTGGAATCCGCCGACAAAAACACCCTGGATATCATACGAAAGCCGATCACCCCATTTATGGTTGAGCAGGCATTCACGAGGATGTTGGAAGTTAACAGAAGATATGAGAGAATAGAAATCACTGTCAACTTCTTGCTTGGCTACCATCTTCCGCCAGGCCATTTGTCCTCCTTTATTGAATTGACAGAAAACAGGCTGGACAAGCCTTACAGCAAGGGGGCAATATATTTTTCCCCGCTCGTTAACAGCGGATCTGAACAAAACAGGGGAATTGTCAGAAAGTTTTACAAGATAAAGGCACTAAGCCCACTGCCTACCTATATCTATCTTATCCAGAGGCTCTAGGCTAATGCCATTACCTTAGCGATTCTTATTAAGCGAAAGAAACCGGATTCACTATTGTTAAGGAGATATTTTGAACCGCAGAATATCCAACAAGGAATGCCGAATGTCGAAATACTGAAACGCTTCGCTCTATTTATTATATATGATTGAGAAAATCCCTTCCTTCTTCATTCGTAAGTCCTTGTTCGATATTGGATATTCCCTTAAGTTAATGACATTGGGCCGTAAGCTATGGATGGAAGACTTGGAGCTTCTTTAACATCTAACAAAGCGCATGACAAGGCCCTCAGGCAATGGATCTTGGTTGCGCTCTTTGCAATAGCATTTGCCTGGGTGGAGGCCGCTGTAGTGGTTTATCTGCGTCACATCTATTATAATGGATCTTTTTCCTTCCCGATTGTGGTCAACTGGAAAGACGGCAGGCTTGTGGGTGACCCTTTGATGTACATTGAATATTTAAGGGAAGCGGCCACAATCATTATGCTGGCAGCCATTGGTCTCGCAGCCGGAAAAAAGGCATTACAGCGATTCTGCCTCTTCATTGTCGCCTTCGGGCTTTGGGACATCTTTTATTACATCTGGCTCCGGGTAATGACCGGGTGGCCTGATGGGCTCCTTACATGGGATATACTATTTCTTTTGCCCCTTCCATGGGTAGGGCCTGTAATAACCCCTGTGGCCATAGCGCTTGCAATGATTGTTGCAGGCTCGCTGATCCTATACCTTGAAGAAAAAGGCCATCAGATAAAATGGTCCTGGTATGACTGGTGTATTGAAATGACATGCGGCCTTATCATGGTCATTGCCTTTTGCTGGGACTGGAAAAACATCATACGGCTGCCGGCCGAGGTTCCTTACAGCGGAATCCCAAATCCATTCGCCTGGTGGCTGTTTCTGCCCTCCCTGGTCTTATCACTGGCCTATTTTGTAATGAGACTAAAAAAGGTCTTAACTTATCAGGTGGATAGACCGAAGGCCGAAAACTGAAGGTAAAAAGCATAGGAATAGTCAAACTGAGCCCGTTCCCTCTTCGGTCTTCTATTTTACCACCTAAGTGTTCACGACACAACATATTGCGTTTTTTTTATTCGCACACAATAGCAACACAGGTCACGATATTAAGACGAGGGTTATTGCAACAATGTACGACAGGCGGACAAGGATTTCGGAGGAGATCAAAGAAGAGATTAAAAGCCATTTTAACGGATCAATGTTTGACACCGTAATCGATAACAACGTCAAGCTGAGGGAGGCCGCAGGCTTTGGCCGCGCTATAGGAGAATACGAAAAAAGATCAGCAGGCTTCAGGGACTATATGGCCCTGGCAGGAGAGGTTGTAGCAGGGGAAGGGGTATTAAGCTGAGAAGTCGCAGGCCCTGTCAAGCATCTTTTTAAGTCTGACCGGGACTGATTCAAGGATGTTTCTGAATTGTCTTGAAAGCTGATTGTACTCCTGCTGAAAGGGCTTCTGATCAATAACGCCCAGCGCGGTCTTTTGAACGGCCTTGGCTGTGATGCTCCGCTCCATTCCGCCGACAATCTCCATTTCTCCCAAGATATCGCCCGGCTGTAATGTGTCAATCACAAATTTGCGGCCCTCAACGCTCCTCGATGTCTCCACCAGACCGCTAATAACGATAAAGAGTCCGGCCTCAGAGCTGTTTTCATTAAAAATGACCTGACCTTCATCATAGGTCTTTTCCTCGACGATAGTGTACATTCCCACTTTTTTCATGGCATTCACTTTCCGATGAAATTTACATGTTGCACAAGTCAGAACTTGCCTTCTTTAGAAAATGCAAAAAACATACCTGAAATAGTCGCTAATATATAAATTTTAACTTCACTAATCAATAAAAATTTGGGGCATCGCACATTTGTGTGGGTGACCCCAATATGTTGTGGTCATGCATTGATGACCTGGAATGCCGCTGGTTTTCTTCTCGGATAGAGATCA
>LT984855.1:840328-841992 GCA_900258555.1 uncultured Desulfobacterium sp.
ATCGCCTTGAAACTACGCTAACTCATTCCGGTCAGAAAAACAATAATCCGACCACAACATATTGGGGGCACCCACACAAATGTGCGATGCGGCAAAAATTTAAACCGTTCCAATCCTGAATTCGGTGACCAGCCTATTCCAAATCATTCTTGACAACCGCGGGTAAACAGGGGAGTATTTTTACCGTTATGGAACCCATTCAGTCTGACATATGCGTAATAATTGCGGCCTATAACGCCGCTGGGACCATCTCAAGGGTGGTAAAAGGGGCTCTAAAGTATGTCCCAATGGTGATTGTTGCGGATGACGGATCAATAGATGAAACCGCAAGATTTGCGGCTGAGGCGGGCGCCAGGGTCATATCAATTCCCAAAAACAGAGGCAAGGGTAATGCACTAAAAATCCTCTTCAAGGAGGCGATTGAAAGGGGCTTTCACGCCGCCATAAGCATTGACGCAGATTGTCAGCATGACACTGAAGACATACCCCTGTTTATCTCTGCGCACAGGGCGAGGCCCGATGATCTCATAAGCGGTTCAAGAACACTTACCGCCGCCAATATGCCGCGGGCCAGATACAATGCCATGCAGGTCGCCAGGTTCTATATATCTTTGGCCGCCAACCAGTTTATTGATGATACGCAGTGCGGTTTCAGGCTGTACCCTCTTAAATTGATCAAAAGTCTGAAGCTTGTTACAGAGGGCTACATCACAGAGGCGGAGATATTGATCAAGGCGGGCGACATGGGCGTAAACATAAGCACCATAACCATAAGGGCCATATATAATACCTATAAGAGCCATTTTAGGGCCTTGGGAGACGGTATTGCAATAGGGATTTATCTGGCCTATTTTCTAATAATAAAGTGGCTCATAGAAGGAGTCCGCTCAAACCACCCCAATACATATGCGCCCAATGGGTTTCATGACCTTATCGGCAAAAATATTATCTCATGCGCCGTATCCCATGCATTCGCCGTGTTGACAATCGTCCCTCTTAGCCTGTTCTTTCTTATTGAATATCTTTTTCTGCCGGCGATCATCAAGAACAATTTCGCATCGGTAAGATCACTCAATGTCAGCTTTGCTGTTATAACCCTGGCCACACTGATGGCCCCTGTCCTGATGATTATGTCTCTTACAGACAAGATCATTAAAGAAATAGGGTTTGAACTAAGGCTTGTAGACAGATTTATTGAGGTGTTCTATCCACATCGTCGTTAGCGGACCTTGACACAGGATTTGAAAACAAGTAATTCCTAACCAAACATCAACATTACAAACAGGGAGTTAAAATGCCGCAAAAAGGTTTAAAGATACTGATAATCGGAGGTGTTGCCTGTGGCCCCAAGGCAGCATCGAGAGTTAAACGCCTTCTACCCAATGCAGATGTGACAATCATCGAAAAGGGCAATATCATTTCATATGGGGCCTGCGGACTGCCATATTATGTTGAAGGGTTTTTTAACAAAATAGGCATACTGACCGAGACCCCGATTGGCATAGCCCGGACGCCTGTATTCTTTGAAAAGGTAAAGGGGGTAGTAGTTCTGGTTCGCACAGAGGCCTTAGGGAATTTGAAAATACTAATATCCCGTTTCATGGCCTATTATAATATCATAAAGAGGCAACGTTCCCGAACGTTGTAAGCGTTGTTCGAGGGCT
>LT984855.1:843022-862764 GCA_900258555.1 uncultured Desulfobacterium sp.
GTCGATGTCTTCATGATGAATGCCTCCCAAGTTAAAGTTTGGAGACATTATAACCGGTATTTTAGAATTTTCAAGATCCCTAAGGCATCCCTCTTTTCCAGAGGGGCCACGCGAAACGATATATCCTTCAGGATTTCCGTAAAAATCCCCCCAGCCCGAACATGACGCACGGACCGAACTGCGGATCACGGCTAAGCCCGATGACCAGCTCCCGATGACCTTTCACCATCTCCTGCACCAGAACACTCGTACCGGTCCCCATCCGAGCACAGATCTCCTCAAAGGCTGAAACGGCCTCTTCCTTGCTCCGTAAATCCAATTTGATCAAACCTTTTTCCGTCTTGTGAGCGATATCCGATGAACATCCCTTGAAAAACAAAGTCATCCAAAGTCATCCCATGTCACCCAAAAAGATCCGGCCCGGGTGACATGGGTGACATTGGAAAAAGAAAGTCATCATGTACAACATTCTGATATCACAAAAAATGATGACTTAGGGTTTCCTGAAAAAGTCATGCTACATAAAAGTCCCCGAAAAATTTGGGGTAAAAGCTCAGTACCAGTTGATTTCGGGTGCAAGGAACCTTGAAGAAGGGGTCACATTTTAGGCTGTACGACGGCAGAAAAAAAGACAAAAAGATGGCTTTCAGCCATTTTTCCAGGTTCATCACCAGGAAGGACAAGACGATCGCTGTTTTGCTGGTACAATCCAGCTTCGTCATGATCCTGCCAAGGCTGTAACGCCGCTTGCAAAGACCGAATTTTCTTTCTATGGCAATACGGTCGATTTCATCTTGGTAGGCTAATTTATTGTCCATCGACAATTTGATTTTATTTTTTTCTGTTTTATTCGGTGATCGGCCCAATTTTGGACCAGACAAGCGTATTCCGTGTTTTTTGCAGTACTGTAGATTTTTTCGTGTGCGGTAGATCTTGTCTGCATAAACCGATTCGGGATAAAAGCCAAATCTGTTTTTATAAGCTTCGATCTGGTCGATCAGGTCAGTCGACTCGTTGAAATTATCCCAACTGAGGCGATCAACAAAGACGAAGCCGTCTACAACACTGGCAGATACCTTGGCGCCGAAGTCGACATCGGCGCCTGCTTTACCCCGTTTGATCGGTCTGACATGGGGTTTGTTGATGCTTACGATCCGGTCATCAATTCGATGAGTTTTGTGATCATACATCCACTGTTGCTGCCGGTGCAGTTCGGTGATTACCAATAATGTTTTGTACTGTCTTCTGTTGAGCCAGCCTAGTACCATGTAACGATTAATATTTCGTAAATAAAGAAAATATGTTATATTGGCGGTAACCTAAAAAAGGAGGCCACCATGTCGCCAAGATACCGAGTAACACTTACAGAGCAGGAGAGGGAAGGACTTGAGGCGTTGACAAAACGCGGGAAAATCCACGCCAGAAGATTTATCCATGCCCGTGCATTGTTGCTGTGTGATGCTGGCCCAAAAGGCCCAGCATGGAATGTCGCAGATACCGCAGCGGCTCTTGGGGTGACCAGCCGGACAATAGAGCACCTCAAAAAGCGGTTTGTGGAGGAGGGGATCGAAGCAGCTCTTGAACGGAAGCCGCGCGAAAAGCCTCCACGGGAAGTCACCTTTGATGGTGCATTTGAGCCAAGACTTATTATCTCTTGCTTGCTCAGAGACACCCGAGGGACACCGACGAGGGACCGTCAGATTGCTTGCGGACAAGGTTGTTGAACTCAAAATGCGCTCAAGCTCTGGGAGTAAATTTTCCCTTTTTAGGGTCACCTTTTATTCCACCCCTTTTAGGGGTGGTTGTTAAATATCGTTGCAGGGTTAATCGATGCCATATTCCTTCCATCTTTTTTTGATTTTATCAGGGGTTGGAAGATAACGATTCGAAGGAGGAAATCGTTCTCCGGCCCATTCTTTCACAGGATCTAACCGCCAGTCCTTGGTGGCATCTATACAAAGCCTGTTCCACCTTCCCGCTCCTCCCATTTTGACCGGATCTTTGAACTCAGGCGGGGTGCTGGGATCAAGGATGCCACCCTGGGAACCTCTTAAGACAGCTAAATCTTCATCATAATCCCAAACACGCCAAGAAAACGCCCACAACAAGTGATCATAATCATGGATATCGATATCATCATCAAAAACAAATACATTCTTAAACCACCACAAAGTTGCGCCCCATAATGCAGCTGCAATCTGTTTGGCTTGACCCTGATATTGTTTTTTGATTTTCACAAAAACATCATTCCCATGTGTAACAGGCGGACACCAGGCATCGAGGACACCGGGAATTATACAATTTGTATTAAGGTAATCCAGGGCAAAGGACGACGCAGTAATAGAATGGACAAGGGCACCTTCGTCAAAAGGTGGACCCTCTACGGAGCCCTGCAGGATCGGGTCATCTCTGAAAGTGATGCAACTTATGTCAACTGAAGGTTTTGGGGACTTCAGACCTCCATAAAATCCCGTGTATTCCCCAAAAGTTCCTTCGCTTCTAAAGTCTTTGGGGTCTAAAGAAATGGTTCCCTCTATTACGATTTCAGCATGGGCAGGCACATGGAGATCTACTGTTTCGCACTTTACAAGTTCTACGGGCTCTCCTCTCAGACCTCCGAGGATATCGTATTCACAAACATAAGGAAGATACGGTGAGCATGCCACATAAGGAATAAGCGGGTCGCCACCAAAAACAAAGGCAACCTCCATCTCCTTTCCCATTTGGGCATATTTTGAAGCCATCATTCCCCAGTGAGTTGCCATGGCAAGAAGAACACCTATGGATTTTCCGTCTTCATGGGCCATGCCCCTGTATAGGCCGACATTAGTCCATTCTGTGCCCGGATCTTTAGTTACAACTCCATTGAATGTGGAAATGTATCTGCCTCCATCCATTTCATGGGATTTTAATACAGGAAATTCAAAAAGATTTATAGCTTCCCCTTTCACTATATTCTGTTTAACAGGACCGGATAATACCAGTGACGGTTTTATTGGATTCGCGGTCTTTTCTCTCTGGACTTCAATTATTTTAGTGGGAGGAGTATCCTTTGGAAGTCCCAAGGCCAGGGCAATTTTTGAATAGCTTCCAAGAGAACCTATGAAAAATTTCCTTCCCAATGTTTCATGATAGCCTTTGATGTTTGAGAAAAGCAGGGCAGGCCCCCCTTCTTTCTCCCTCAGCTTTGTTTCGATTTGCGCAATTTCAAGGCTCCAATCCACCTCGCAGGTAACTTCTCTAATTTCATCTTCCTGGTGTAATAAATCTATCCACCCCCTTAAGTCTTTTAACCCCATGATATATCTCCTTTAAAGTTGTTTTGCAGCCGTGTTTTTAAATGGATGAGGAGAGGCATTCATCATTCCATCAACAACGACCAATCCTTTGCCTTTTTCAAATAGTTTTATTGGATTGAGATCCACCTCTGTTATTTCCGGGAAATCCATTAAAAGAATAGAAAGCCGCACAAGAGCATCTGCAAGCGAAGGGATGTCAAGAGGCTCTTTTCCCCTAACGCCCTGTAATCTTGTGTGCCCTCTTACTTCTTCGATCATTCCATAGGCTTCTTCAAGGCAAATCGGGGCAAGTCGAAACGATACGTCTTCAAAGGCTTCGACAAAAATTCCACCCATTCCGAACATGATAACCGGTCCGAAGTCTTTGTCATGTTTGCCGCCAAGGATCAGTTCCGTTCCTTCGGAAATCATTTTCTGAAGCATGACACCATATATGTTATTTGCTTTTGCCCGTTTTTTTACCTCAGTCATCATTTCATGAAATGCCTTTTCCAATGCTGCTTCATCTTCGATATCACACCTGACACCTCCCACATCAGTCTTATGTAAGATATCCGGGGAACTGATCTTCATTACAACAGGGAAACCTATCTTTTTTGCTATTAGTCGCGCTTCTTCCAGGTCAACAGCTAAGGCCGGAATCGCACACGAAATACCATAGGCGCTTACAAGTTCCATTGCCAAAAGGTCGTTGGGATAGGAATTCTCATCCATCGCTTTAGCGAAGATTCCCCTGGCCTTTTTCTTCTCTTTTTCCATGTTTGGGTAAGGTGATCGCGCTTTTTTTAACATCCTCCGATACTTCCATTGTACAGACAGAGCAAATACCGCGTCTTCCATCGTGTCGAATAAAGGGAATCTATTGCTTATTTTTATTTCTGCCAAAGGAAAATGATCTGAAACAAGATGAGTCATAATAGGTTTTGAAATCGTTTTTGAAATTTTTTCAATCTGTGTTAAGAATTCCAAACAAGTGAGAGGGCTATTGTATTCTTTAGTGTTAAATAATGACAACGCGATCCCATCAACCTCATCCTGGGATAAAACCTTTTCAACAACTTTAAGGATGTCCAGGTTATTAAAGAATCCGCCTAAATCAACAGGATTTGTGATGTTCTGTCGTTTCCATAGACCTGAGGCGCCGATGTCTCGGAGCAAGTCCTCAGAAAGCTGCGCCATGGATAATTCCAGCCTATGGGCAGTGTCTTCTCCGATGAGGGCAAGTCCTCCGGACCCGGCCATAATAGCCAGATCCTTTCCCCTGATCAGAGGGACGGAAAGCGCTTTGCACATTTCGATCATTTCTCTTGTTGTATGCGCTCTCAAGATTCCAGCCTGTGCCAGAGCTGCGCCTGCAACTTGGTCATCTGAGGCAAGTGCTGCGGTATGGGAAAGGGCAATCTGTGATTCCTTTCCAGTGATATTCGATTTGAACACGATGATCGGTTTTTCGGAACGTTTTGCAATTTCAAACAGTCTTCTTCCGTCTGAAAAACTTTCAAGATAAAGGACGATAATTTTTGTTTCCGGATCTTCAATCAAATATTCCAGCAGATCAAGTTCGTCTACGTCTAGCTTATTTCCTATACTTGCCACCTTGCTTATCCCACCCATTTCATGAGAAAGAGCAGAGGCGCCTATCCAGCCTATTGAGCCGCTTTGGGTAACTATGGATACAATCCCCTTTTTAACTTGATGTTTGAATAAAGGAGCAAACGGTACGCAAACATCGCTGTCTGAGCAAATGACCCCCTGACAATTCGGGCCAATGAATCGAATGGCATATTTTTCAGCGATTTCTGTTATTTTCTTAGCCAGTTGAGTTCCCTCTTCCCCGGATTCGTTAAAACCGTCTGTAATAATTACCGCCCTGTTAATTCCTGCTTCTCCTGCTTCACAAAGTATATCTGGTACCTTGGCGGCAGGAACCATGATCACCAGGAGATCTATATCTTTCTGGATTTCCTTTAAAGATTTGTGAATGAAAAGGCCACGGATTTCACCCCTACTTTTTCCAATAGGAAAGATTTCTCCCTGGAACCTCATCTCCAGCAGGTTCGCGATAACGTTATTTGTGACTTTATTCTGATCTGCCGAAGCACCAGAGATGGCTATACTTTTTGGGTAGAAAAATCTCTTCACAGTCTATTCCTTCTATCATTTGTCATTTAAATTATGTCACTTTATGTTGTTCGGCCTTGATGCCCTAACCTTACGTTTTACAATCTCATAACTGCCGTTAAAACCCATGACTTTGAGCCTGTCGTAAATCCACCTGGCCGTGTATTCCAAATCTTCTTTAAGCCACGATTTTATATTCCCCTCAAAAGGATCGAGAAGGCTTACCCGTTGCCTTGCTCCTATCAGGTTTTCGGGAATTCAGGATTCACAATGCACCTCTTTACCGTGTTCCTGCTGATTCCTAGCTTCCTGTCTATCTTGCGCCGGCTCATCCCTTGTCTGTGATAGGTCAGTAGGTCCAATATGGTCTCCTTTTTTTCAAAGCGGTTCTCCTATTCAGCATGAAGGGTAAGTTAATGATATAATATTTCTCCCCACTCCTCTAAAGTGGCGCAGTTTATTAAGACCATTAACAGGCCCTAATTAATAATCTTTATATAATAGCATACTCCGACCATCTTTCCTTTATTTTTTTTTCATCCTCCAGATCAATATCAGTAGCAAGAGGAGGAAACCGCTTGCCTCCATACTGCTCTTGAGGCTCAAGGTCCCAGTTTATGGTGGCATCCACCAGAATTCTTGTCCACTTGCCCTGGCCGTATTTTGCGATATTTCTCTGAATTAAAGGAACCGATGGATCGAGCATGGATCCGAAGGTTCCCGGATAAAAAAGAACTTGACCCATATCTGCATTCACCCTGTATGCAATGGCCCATTCCACCGCTTCATGATCGTGGATATCTATATCTTCATCCACTACGATAACTATCTTGCCCGCATAGTTCGAGATCCCGGAGCCCCAGATGGCATTTGCCACCTGTTTTGCATGTCCGCGATAGGCCTTTTTGATCCTCACCTTCAGGATGGTAGCATTAACAACGTTATCCGTCCAAACATCAAGTACCCCTGGAACTCCAATGCCCTCGAGAAGGTTCCATGAAACTGCGGAAAAAGTACATGCACAATAGTAGCCGGACTCAGCCCACTTATGAGGCGATACACCCTCGACAGCTCCACGGAATATGGCATTATCCCTGTGGGTTATACAACTCACCTTAATGGCGGGTTTGGGAGAGGTCATTCCGCCAAAATATCCCGTATACTCACCAAAAGGTCCTTCCATCACAAAGGTGGACGGATCAGGGGAGATAGATCCCTCAATTACAATCTCGGCGGAAGCTGGTACCAGAAGGTCGTTTGTCTCACATTTTACCAGTTCACATTCCCGCTGTCTTAAGGACGAAACATACTCGTACTCAGAACACCCGGGATGAATAACTGCAGCACTGGAAACCATTAACAGTGTCGGATCCCAGCCATAGACTACAGACACGGGCATCTCCATTCCCCTGTCCCAGTATTTCCTTGCATGGTGTCCCCAGTGCTGTGAAAGGGCAAGCAAGACACCAATCTTATCCTTGTCTGCTATCATCCCCCTGTAGGTCCCTGCATTCAGCAGACCGGTATCGGGGTCCCTGGTAATAATCGAACAGTAAGTGTTAATGTATCTGCCGCCGTCCTGTAANCGCCACCGCGGCACAGGCATCTTGTATAGATCTATCTCATNTCCTTTAATGATGTTTTCCTTGACAGGCCCTTTATCGGTTACCTTGACCCCGGATGGCTTTGAAAGCCTCTCTTTTATAACCCTTGTAATTTCTTTAAAAGAGGTCTCCCTTGGTAGACCTATCGCCAATGCTACTCTCTCTCTGGAGCCAAGGCTGTTGGTGAAGAGGGTTCTGCACCATGTATCTTCATGATCTTTTATGTTCTCAAATAGCAGGGCCGGGCCATTTCTGTTTAAGGCCTCCCTTGCAACAGATCCTATCTCCCGGTCCCAATCCACCTGACATTTGACTCTGGATAACAAGCCTTCCCGCTCCAAAGTCGAGATCCATTCCCGCAGATCTTCGTATGCCATTTTTTACCTCCTGTTATGAAACGGTTTATAAGATGAGACTAAACCGCAAGGCCTTTTTCTATTGCCGCTTTAATGCTCGCAGGTGTGCTCCACCAGGGTGTAATGCCAAGGTCTTCAGCAACCACTCCGGCCGCGCAGTAGCCGCCTGCCAACAGCACCATACCGCCTGGGTATACGCTGGACCCTGCAACATAAAGCCCTTTTACTGGCGTTCTGTAACGGGAGCACAGGTCGTTGGGACGAAAGTAGCCCATCTGCGTGCTGATATATTCTCCATGTTTTATTGATCCCCTTTGCATGTTAAGGAACTTCTTTTCTACATATGTCGGGGGATATGAATAACTGCGGATTGTTTTCGCTTCCCGCAGGTTCGGGGCATAGTAATAAATCATTTCTTTTAACCGCTCGGCATACTTGTCTTTCAAATTGTCCCAGTCCCCTTCCTTGGCAGTAAACGGAGAGATATTTTCAAACCGCAGGGTCTGCAATCCTCTTACCGGGGCCTCGCTTTCGGGAAGGAACCTGGCCAGGACAGACGGCTTCTGGACCGGGTCAAACCGGGTAAAGCATGTCATGTGACCCCACAGGGGGAGCCCTCCGCCTGCCGCTTCCCTGAATTTGTCCGCCACATCCTGCATGCTGTCAACACCCATTACCTGTATGAAGGCATTATTAACATCCGGGTCAAAAATGGCTGCCTTGTATTCAGGCATTCCGTTCACGATCATGTGCAACACATAATGGCTGAGTTCCTCCCATTGCCAGCCCTTGATAGTATCCGGTAAACCGGGAGCAATCTCGCCTAATTTTTCCTCACCCACAAAACGGAGAAAGGTCTGTTCCGGGTCAACCGTACTGATGACGCACCTGGCCATGATCTCGATACCTTTTGTTGTCTTTACTCCCACCGCCTTTCCATCCTCTACAAGAATCCTTTCCACTTCCATGGTGTCTTCAACCATGCCCTTATTGGCGATAAACGACTTGTAGATCGCAGAAGGCAGACGGTGGCTGCCTCCACGGATCAAGGCCGCGTTGAGCATGCGTACGATGTATAGTGGTACAAGGAAACCAACACCTGTTACATCGGGATTAATCCCCCACATTGTAGTCAGATAGAGTAAAGCCGCCTTCAATATTTCAGACTCAAAACCGCACTCGTTTATTATCTCTATGGGTGTCTTTTCGGATAACTCCAACAGCTTTTTGCCGATCTCCTTCTCGTTTAACAGGTAAACCATTTCCAGAGGGGCAATGGTTGATCTGTAGGTTTGAGGCACGATACATTCTTCCACCAACAGAGTCCATTCTTCATAAATTTTTTTGAACTTCACAGCGTCTTTAGCGGAAAACCTTGCTATAGAGGCAGCGGATTTATCCGGATCATTATATAAACACAGGGCCTTTTCGTCTTTGGTCAAAAAAGTGACCGCCGGCTGGGGCGAGATATACGTGCACCCGAATTCCTGCAATCGAAGGTCTTCGTATGCAGGCGCCCTGTCCATCATCATCATATAACATGCATGGGTGTTTATCCGGCAGCCTGACTGCTCATCGGTCATAACTGCCCCGCCGGTCTCCCAGCGACGCTCCAGAACCAATACCTTGGCTCCTGCCTTGGCCAGGTAGGCGCCTGCCAGCAAACCATTGTGACCCCCACCAACTATGATTACATCGTATTGTTCCATTTTTTCCTCCTGTATATATCTTAGAAACCCTAGAACGACATCCGCCATTTGCGGCCGTTTCTCTCACACCACCTGATATACGGCTCAATCGCACGGACGTTCCACCAGGGTTGATTGCGAACGCCAAGATCCTCGGCAACAGCAACGGCCGTGCAATAGCCTTGCGACAGGAGCGTGCTGCGCGCAAAACTGACCTCGGTAATGTAGAGATTCTTTATTGGTGTGCGTGGCGCCCCGCATCCGGGAAAGGGCCTGTTATGATAGAACTGATGAACCCAGCAGGGTCCCCCGCTCCAGGTGCCGGACAACTGACTCTGGTTTCTCCTGGTGATATCCAGAGGGGTATGGACATAACGATGGATAGCGGCGGTTTTTATATTCGGCGCATATTCGGCAAGCAGATTTTCTACAATATCGGCATATTCTTCCCTGATGTCGTCCCACGATTCAGGCCCGTTCAGCTTACGGTTTCCCCATCGCCTGATATTGTAAGGCACATCCGCCCAGGTCATAACCGTATGCATCCCGGGCGGCGCCTGGGTGGGATCGGCGATTGTAAATAAAAAACAGCCGCCAGTTACAATGGGCGGGTCAGGCAACTCTCCCCTGGCGTAACAATGCATCAAACGGGTGTAATCGCCCGGATCCTCCATCCCGAAATTGAAGCAATAGGCCTGATTGTGAAAAGAGGGGTCCAGGTTCTTATCGCTCCATTCATATGATTTGAATTTAAGAGGCTCATTCAAGACCCAATAGTTCGTTAGCAGCACTTCACCTTCATAGTCGTACATGCTCACCGCCATATTTACTTCAGGCGGTAGATTTTCCTCCCCCACCAGCCACTTGAAGGTGGGCACAGGGGTAAGATCGCTGATAACAGCCTTTGTAGCTATTATCGTCCGGTCTCCATAAACAGATTCTTCTCCCAGGACAATCCCTTTTGCCTCGCCATTTTCCACAATGATCTTTTTCACGGGGCAGCTCTGATAGACCTTTCCTCCGTAATGAATCAGGGATCTATACAGGGAATGGGGCAGGAGATGACTTCCGCCCCTGCATGTAGCGCCGTTGGGGGCAAGGCCATAGAACAGAAACAGTACAAGGCCCATGGATCCCACAGCCTTCACCCAGGGATCAAGTCCGAACTGAATCATGCCGTCATACAAAAAGGTTTTTAGTTTGTCCGATTCAAACAAGATATCGGCTATATGATATGCCGTCATATCGCTCCAGTTGGGAGGAAAATTAGGTATTCCGCTAATAATCTCCGCCATCCTGTTAAAAGATTGCGGGTTGGGATTCGTATAAAGCATGTGATGCCAGAAATCCACGATCTTGTCTTCCATATATCTGGCTAACTCCCGATATACCTCTGCGTCCTTTTTGCTTATCAGCGAAATGCTCTGACAGGTCTTCTCAAAATCAGAATTATGCGTAGCGATTAATGTTCCGTCGCTGAACGGCTTGAAATAACCCCAGGGATTGACGACCATTTCAAGTCCAAACCGTTCAAGCTCCAACTCTTCGAAGGGAGGAGAAAACGTAGCACATATTCCAGAGGCGTGCAGATTGTACCTGACACCTGGAGGCCCTACTTCCTCTGTATCACAATTGCCGCCCACTTCATTACGCGATTCAAACACGGCGACATCCAAACCGCATTTCGCCATGTAACCAGCCGCACACAAGCCGTTTATTCCTCCGCCAATAACAATCACGTCGTATACATCTTTCATTCATACACCTCCTTTATTTGTTTCAACTGAGCTCCACGAAATCTGCATTTAGGCACGGTTAAGACGCGGCAGATATTCAATCGGAACTGTAAATAAATCATTGGGTCCAGAGTTCAGAGCTATTCATTCAACGCGAACCCGCGACCGAATTAAAAAAAACGACTTAATTGTCTTCCAAGATAAAAGCTTAAATGTCACTGCAAAAATGTCTTTTAAGTCCAAGGTAATAACAAATTCCCATCCTGTAGGAGGCTGCATCTTTCCACTTAGGGTGATTACCCTTCGCCCATCGAGTTCACTTAAAAGCGGTTTCACCGCCTCTTTCGCCATATAATCCGTTGCTTCCTTGAGAGTCATTATTTCAATTTCTGAAAGATTAATTCCAAGGTTCTGCCTCCCAAGACCGCGTGACCACATTCTCATTTCAATACCTCTTTTTTAATCCAAAATGGAGACCTCTACACAGTTATGATAACGACTGAATCACTTAAAGCCATATCGTTCCCATTTTTTCCTAACTACTTTTAGTTCGTCTTCTTGAGCCAACCCCGAAGGAGGGTGATTAAGACCGCCCCATTCCGATCTTTCCTCCCAAGTGTCGTCCCAGGTGGCATCAATAAGGACACGATCCCACCTCCCTACTTTCCCTGTTTTCATCTTTAATTCAGGATGGACGGACGGATCTAGCGGACCGCCGCCTGTATGAGGCACCACTATTATGTCTTTTGATGGATTTGTCCGGTTAGCCATTGCGGCCCAGATCTTATTCGGGTTGTGAACGTCTATATCATCATCAACCACCACCACGTATTTCCCGATATAAGCCCCGGACTGTGCCGCCCAGATGGCAAAAGCGACCTGCTTTGCATGTCCGTAATATGCCTTTTTAATGCTTACAAACACATTTGTCCCCCACACGTCTTGGTTAAACCATACATCTTGCACACCCGGGACCCTGTTAATTTCGAGCTGATCCCATGTGACCGCGCTCAGTGTGAGTGTCCCCATGTAATCACAATCGGCCGGTTTCAGATGGGGCCCACACCCGATCAGTCCACACGTAAAAATGGCATCATTGCGATAGGTTATACACTTTACATTGAATACATGCTTAGGAGTGGAATCTATTGAAGAATAGTACCCTGGATACTCACCGAACGGTCCCTCCATCCGAAAGGTCGCCGGATCCATACTTATTTCTCCTTCAAGTATGATCTCTGCGTCGGCAGGAACCATAAGGTCATTTGTTTCGCATTGAACAAGGGGTATGGGTGTTCCACGGATAGCACCAATGACATCGTATTCATTAACACCTGCTGGATAAGGTGTGGCGGAAGTCATAATAGTAACAGGGTCGACTCCTAGAGCAACGGATACCGGCATGGTCATGTTGCGCTTACGGTATTTTTCCGCATGAAGACCCCAGTTTTGGTATGGGACTAGAAGCATTCCAATGTTCCGTTTATCCAGCAGCATGCCTCGGTAAGTTCCAACATTCATCAACCCGGTCTCTGGATCCCGAGTTACAACAATATGCCATGTCAGGGCATATCGCCCTCCATCCCGCATGTGAAGCTTCGGTATAGGAAACTGTAATAGGTTCACTTCTTCCCCTTTGACGATATTTTCCTTGCATGGCCCGTTTTCTACAAAGACCGGTTTTATCAATTTTTTGTGCCGCTTGCGCCATTCCTTTACCATTTCCCTGGGATGAGAATTTTCTGGCATTCCAAGAGCCATTGCTATCCTTTTCCAACTCCCAAGGTAATTCATGGCCAGCTTCCTGCAAGCAGTGTCCTTATAATCCTTTATATTCTCACAGATAAAGGCCTGACTGTCTCTTTCAATCGCCTCCTGGGAAAGTGCACCTACTTCGATATCCCAATCGACAGATTCTTTGATGCGAATAAGTTCCTGCTTCCTTTCCAGAAGGTTTAAAAACCCTCGAAGATCATCATATTCCATAAACTTGCCCTCCAAAGGATTCGTGTTATCAATAATAAAAGTCAAAGTGTTAATGGTAAATTGCACCTTGATGTGTTCCAATCAGCCAACGTTTCAGTAAAGATGCAATTCAAAAAACATTAGGCAATTTGTCAGATGGACATTCCTTCTTATTTGCCAACACGGTGACTTTATGGTGATACGCATTTGGTCCTAACCTGGTATTTCGGACTGCATCCACGGGTAACATATTTAGAAAATTTATACCTCAAGATAAAACTTAAAAAGATGAAAACACTAAAACCAATTTACCCTGTAGTGTAATTGGTCCTTCATTTGAAACATTGTCTCAGAAACGCGCCGGTGGCGACTAACAAGATCAACCTGGTTCGGCCGCGAAAAAACGCATTTGTTCAAGACATACATCCATATGGTTCAAAATATCAACAGATAGCTTTTTGTAGATATCCACCGCATCAACACCATCTTGTATAGCCTTTGCGACAGCTTTTCCAGCCCTGTATCCGGAATCAATGGCTGCGCTTATCCCTTCCCCATTAAGATACATGAAGCCTGCCGCTTCGCCCGTCAGGATAACTCTTCCGGCACCGAGATTGGGAGGAGCCTGCCTAAGAACGCATCCTTCATTCCTTTCCTCTTCTTCCAAAACCACGCCAAAATTTTCGGATAGGAATCTCTTAAAAGCTTCCATACTTTTTTTCAAGCTGCGGCCTTTAAGTCCACCAACGCAAAGAGTTAGGAAATCATCTTTACGGGAAACAGAGGAGAGGGTATCCCCGATTTCTGGCTCGAAAAATACAGTCCAACTGCCGTCCTTGAGGCTTCCAGTATCTGAAAAGTGATAATATGACTGATAAACGGCTACCTCTGCGCTTTCCGTGCCCCATTCAGGATACAGAGTGCTTCTCACCCTGGAATTGCCGCCATCCGCACCGATGAGATAAGAGCATGTGAGTTCCTGGTGACTTTCATCTTTGCATAATAATTTAACCGATACCTTATCGTTGTTAATAGAAAACCCACGATACGAGCAGCTATCCCTATATTCTGCTCTGCTCTCCTTCAAAAGCCAATAATCAAACTGATTCCGCCAGACGTTAAAGAAATCAGTCGGAAAAGACATGCCGTCCTTTGGGATTTCCCAGACATAGTCGCAAAAACCTTTTTCACGATTCCACTCCCGGATATCGGATGCCTTTATAATTCGAGGTTCGCAGTAGAGCGATTCAGGTGGAAGATGCCCAAAATATTTTTCCAAAAGCACCTGGGTTTGACCGAAAAGTATGCCTGAACATATCTTATGCCTCGGCAATTCATTTTTTTCTATAACAAGTGGGCTTACACCTGACTCCTTTAAAGCCTTTGCACAGGCTGAACCTGACGGGCCAGCCCCGATAATAATCACGGGATGTTCTTCCATGATGAATCCTTATCTTTTAATGTGGAAAGTGCCCATTTCATTTAATAGCCATACTTTTCCCAATTTGCCAGCACTTTTTTCTGAATAGCCTTTGGGTATATAACATCAAAAGAAGACTTGACCGGGATGTGATCTTTTGGCCATTCATAGGGCCAGGTACAGTCAAAAAGGGCGGTTCCGCCATTATTTCCTGTCAGTCTGTCGCCGGGTCCGAGAAACGGAAGCAAAACAGGATATACAGGCACATCATTAAATGTCTTAATGCCCCTGTAAGGATGACATTTGCTTGCAATTGAATGGATCACCTGACCAAAATCCGTTACATCCACATCTTCATCAACAACAATGATATAGTATGTTCCCACCATATATGCCCACACACAGTTGGCTATCCTTTTGGCAATATTTGGATAAGGGACTTTTGTTGACACAGCCACTAAATGCCCGACTCCTTCCGGCGGGCAAAATGCCATTCTCACAGGCAAGCGCTTTGCCCGGAGTTCTTCGAGTAATACTGCTGACAAATTTATACTCATCGAAGCGGCGCTATCGTCCACAGGAACTCCCATATTTGAGACAGGAAAGATAGGGTCCTTCCTGTGAGTGATAGCCTTTACCTTGTAAACCGGCTTTGGAGATTTCTTGCCAGTCTGAAAACCAACATACTCACCAAAGGGACCCTCCTCTATTCTCTCGTGAGGCATCACCACACCTTCCAGTACAATTTCAGAATGTGCGGGAACCGCCAAGTCTACAGTTTCACACTTGACCAGTTCAACAGGCTCTTTTCGAATGGCACCTGCAATATCAACCTCATTTACCTCAGGAGGCAAGAAGGTGCAACTCATTAGGGAGGAAACCGGTTCAGTACCAATAGCAACAGCAAATTCCATAGGCTGATTCCTGGCTTCATACTTGCCATAATACATTTGCCCTATATGCTGAGTTGGTGAGATAATTCCTGCCATGGTATTTTTATCATGCACCATAAGCCTGTACATTCCCCAGTTAACCCACCCGGTATCAGGGTCTTTGGTAATAACTGTATGCCATGTGCCTATATATCTGCCTCCATCACCCTCATGAACATAGGGAACCGGAAAATCAAAGAGATTTACTTCATCATCTACTTTTATTATTTCTTTGCAAGGACCATTATCCACCAGCACAGGCTTTATGGGATTTTTCATTCTTTCCAAGAATTCTTCTATAATTTCTTCTGCAGAAGAGCCAGGGTCCATCCCATAAGACATAGCCATCCGGCAATGGTATCTGCCTGGCTTGCAACTAGTGCCCACAGGACTACCGAAGATTCTATATCCTTCCGGATACCCTTTAATGTTTTCAAAAAGTGGGGCAGGGGCCTTTAGATCCATAGACCTCCGAATTATAGCAGCCACTTCCAGATTCCAATCCACTTCTTCACTAATCCTTACAAGCTCTTTTTCTTCTTCAAGTTTTTTAATATACTCGCGCAAATCTCTAAATGCCATTTTGTTGTTACCTCCTTTGTATCAAGCAATCGGGTCAGATATTCGCCGTGAAACTGCTTTTTCTCTATCAATTTTTACAAAGCTAGCACATAACCAGATTACCGACAACATAAATCCAAATATAATGAATGCCCATAATAAACGAAACATGGATTTACTTTAAAAATTAGGGATTAGCTCTTCAGTTTGGACACATCTGCCTATTCTCGGCCAGTATTCAAAAGTGATTACACCATGCCACAACTTTTGAACGATACTAAATGATTACTAAATCATAATAGTTATCTGTCATATTATTTCCCGTCGCCTATTAAAAAAACGTGGCTATAGCAATCCATTATCTCTGGCGGCCTTTACATGATCCGGTGGTTCCCACCATTTTTTAATTCCCAGCTCATCGCAGACCGCATCTGCTGCAAGATAGCCGTTTGCAAGCAATATGGTTCCACCAGGATAGGTGCATGCACCACCCATGTATAGCCCCTTTATCGGAGACCTGTGGGTGGAACAAAACTCATTTGGTCTCATATAGCCCATCTGCAATGGGAGGTAGGCGCCCTGTTTGATTGAGCCCCTGACCATATCCATGAACTTTTTGGAATATTCATGGGGAGTGGATACGTAGATGTTTCTTACGTTTTCTTCGGTCATATTCGGTGCATATTTTTTGAGTACATTGATCATACCCCAGGCGTGCTCTTCCTTCTTTTTTAACGAACACCAGTTTTCGCTGTCGCCATCAAGATCATAGGGCGCCATCTTCCACATGGTTAGCGTATGGCCGCCTTGTGGAGGGCACTGCATCGGGTCATTGACCGTAGGTGTGACCGCCACATAGCCGCTGTTCAGGTCGCATATGCCCTCACCTATCTTATCATACTGGCTAAGAAACTCTTCAGGTGTTTCATGGCCGATTACGTAATAAAGGGCCTTCGCCAGTTCCGGATCTTTTTCAAATACCTTTAATTGCGGGAGGCCTCTTAAGGAGACGTGGGTACCCAAAAATGCCCAGTGTTCCCACTGCCAGCCCTCTATGGATTCGGCGAAATCCTCAGCAATGTTATCCCTGCCGACCAGATCCAGGAAAGTCTGATGTAGGTCAACCGTGCTTATAACACCCTTGGTCGCCTCAAAGACCCTTCCGTCTTCCAGTTTAACGCCCTTTGCAACACCATTTTCTACAATAATGCTGGTGGGGATAACAGAGGTCATAAGCTTTCCTCCGTTTTCCATAACCACCTTCATCAGGGCCTGAGCCAGTGTATGGGTTCCGCCCACTAGCATCCTGTAACGATACATCCTGTCAATATACAGGGGCGCCAGATAGCCAAGGCCATCCTGACGCGGATCAAGACCCCACATGCAGATATTGTGGAGCAAAAGGGCCTTAACCTGCGGGCTCTCAAACCATTCATTTACAATGGTGAGCGGGCTCTTGGTGTTATATTCGTTCATCGCCTTACCCACGTCCGATTTCTCAAGTCTTAAGACCTGATCGAGGGCTGCCATGGGCTGGACATAGGTTGCGGGACCTATGAATTCTTTCATGAAATGCTCACTGATCTTTGTGAGCTCTCTATAGTTATCCGCGTCTTTCTTTGAAAACTGCTCAAATGATTTACATGTCCTTTCCACATCGCTATATAGACAGATAGCTCTTCCATCGGAAAAGGGCATTACGCACTGGACTTCCGGATAGATGTGGGTAAGGCCATGGCGGCTTATGAGCTCCAGGTCATTGTATGCAGGGGCGTAATCAACCATCATCATGAAGAACGCATGGGCATTTACGCGAAGACGTGAAGTTCCGGTTAATTCTTCAGTGGCAGCGCCGCCACCCATCTCATGCCTTCGCTCAAGTAAAAGCACCTTAAGTCCAGCCTTTGCAAGGTATCCGGCAGAAAGAAGGCCGTTTGGACCGGCACCAATAACAACTACATCATATGTCCTGTTCATTATCTTCGTCCTCCTTTCTCTAATAAATGCCTTCTCTTAAGACTCTTTTAACGATAGCGCCCCAATCCTTCTCAGGTGGCTTCTTCAAACCGTGCTGATCTGCCATGACAGTATATACCCAGTAACCCTGCTCAGAGGTTGCTCCTCCGGACGGATGCCATGCAGATGAGGCAGGATAAAGATTCTTGATGGGAAAATTATATAAATCGGCAAGTTGCGCTATCGGCCTGGTCCTGCCAAGCTGCGGACCATCCATATCTATAACACACCAGTTGCCTTGGGGGCCGAAATTGGGTGCATGATTTGCGGTGTAATACGGTGTTATCGGAACATAACCGATGACATTATCCCAATGGACGTTCTCGCAGTACCTGTTCCAGAAAGCGATGCACTCATTGGCGTGCGTCTTTTCCAGTTCCTTCCATTTCTCCGCGGGATATCTTGTGGCGGGTTGAATAAACTGTTCTGTCAGGACTGTGGCCTTTCCGCCAGGGGGGGCAAAATAATCATGCTCGAACATGGACCAGTTAGCAATAACGAGGTTGAAGTCATTGGGGTCTGGCCACTCGCCCGCAAGACGCAGATGTGCCTCACGCTCGATACAGTCAAGCCCCTTTCTGGCTAGGTTGATCCAGTTGGAGTACTTGATGTCAGGATCAAACTGCTCTGCCCTGTATATCGGCTGCTCCTTCAGAGCCCAGGTGTACCAGGATATGGCCACAAAATTTCTCTCGATATTCTTTACTGACTTCTGTACATCAGCGGGCCATACGGCTGGATCAGTAAGGTCATGGACCAGGTCAATCGGGTTTGCGCCGCATACAACGCCCAATTTTGCCGCAATCTCTGTACCGTCTGTCAGTCTTACTCCAGTGGCCCTTCCGTTTTCAATGATGATCTTTTCAACGGTCTTTCCGTGATGAAGCTCGCCGCCGTTCTCATAGATAACCCTCTGAGAGGCGTGGGCGCACTGATGGCTGCCACCCTTAATGGGAGCACCGTCCATATAAGAATTCATAAGCGCCAAACCAATCAGGGCGGAACCATAGGCCGTGGGATTTACACCTGCTGACTGAGCGCCCCTGATACCAAGTGACTGAATCTCTGGGCTTTCGAACATTTCTCTCATTACCTGGCTAGCACTCATCATCATCCAGTGGGGCTTGATTCCACTTTCAGGGTTCATGATGAGCCTGTCCATCACATCAGGTTGTCCAAGGGGTACAGGAGGGGTAAATGACCATTCGAGAGAAGCGGGGTAAAACAAATCAAACCATTTTTCCATGTAATAAATATAAGTCTCAGCGTCTTTTTCAGAAAATCTCTTTAAGAGATTATAGGTCTTGTCTTTAAAGCCCTCTTCCCAGATGGAATAAGATCCGGCCCATGAATCATCCTCCCTGAATACAACGGTCTGCGAAACCTTGGGCTGACACACCTGTACACCGTATTCCTTCCACTCCGGAAAGTCTATCCACACAGGTGCATGATGGTGCAAATAGATGTGGATGTGGGAACAATGGTTGGCCACATGCCCGGGGGCAGGGCTTTCATCAGAACACCAACCGCCTCCCTCTTCATGCCGCGTCTCGAATAACGCCACCTTAAGGCCTCCAAACTTTGTAGCATACATGGCGTTAATCAGATTTTTGTTTCCTGCGCCTACATAAACAACGTCGTATGTCTTATCTGCCATTTTTCTCCTCCGTGAGTCTTAATTTTGTAGATAAGAATTACAAAAGATATTTTTTACTTTGGCTCAACGGTATAAATGTTTCCCCCTAAGGAGTGGGACCTCCGGCCTCACACCCTAACATCGCCCATGCCGGTGGTTTTGACCGATAATAATCAACATTCCGTAAAACCAAAGCCAGTTGTATTTCTTTACAAGCTCACGCTTTCTTACAGGATCAGTTATTGGTCTTTCTCCGCAAGTGACTTATAATAAACCTCTTCGTTTGCGTTATCTTTATTGCGCCTTCTTCAACAAGCCCTTGATAGTGAAACACTCCTCTTCCTTCAAAGGAATAGTTTCCTCAAAGTCTTTCACATAGGTGGGGTAACCAGCCATTACCGTATAATG
>LT984855.1:863064-864197 GCA_900258555.1 uncultured Desulfobacterium sp.
ATAGTCATAGGACGGCCTGCCTTCCCATCCTATATAGTTTCTCGGAACCATAAAATCCCGGTGTTCCAGGACCCTGAACCTCATCCTGGAATCAAGCTTTTGTCTCATCACCTGAAAATCCTCCGGTATACAGTCGCTACCAAGCAAGGGATCGGTAAGGTCTGATCCGGTGAGACGGCGAACCCTCCGAAGCGCAGGTAAATATGCATAACATTCGTCTTCCTTGTTAACATCCCAGTATCTGATCCTCAACTGTGAAAATCCCCTCACCTCGTTAGGCTCGTAAATCACAATGGCTTCCTTGTAAGATATACCTTTTTCTGTGAACTGGGGCATATCTCCCAGGGGGGAAATATCTGTTCTTCCACGATACTTGCGGGCAAACAGATCCCAGACAAAGCGTTTTTCATACTTGGTCACGTCAAACAGCAAAAACTCTGAGTGGAACAAAAGATCTGCGGGAGGCAGGGGATTGCTATCAGGATAAATGTCCCAGGCAATCTCTTGGGCATTCCTGGGTTCTGGAAAAGGCATCCCGGCTACATAGTCATACAACTGATTGTCAGGTCCTACCCTGGCCGTGCCCGCATACTTCCTGGTCGCCTCAACAAAACCTTTCATTTTAGGGATAGGGGTAATTTCCACAATGGGCATGGTCACCAGCCCTTCCTTCACCCCAATGCTGTACCATTGGAGTTTTGAGGGAGGAAGCAGTTTTTCCAGCTCCGGCAGATAGGTGTCCCAATTTTCTTTGGTAATTACCACCCCGGGTTTAATAGGCCCTACATACTTCTGATAAGGAGGCAACTCCTCTGCCCACAGAAAAACCGGCAATAAACCCACCAGCAAAAAAGCACTACAAAAATGCATTCTGTTTAAGATGATCATTTCCGTCCTCCTTACATGATGGTAGAGTTTGTAACGGTTTGCGTCCAAACATCGAGCACGCCTAGAACTCCTGTGTCTTCAAGTGGGTTACATGAAGTGACTTATAAAAGACCCCTTCGTTTGCATTATCTTTATTGCGCCTTCTTCAATAAGCCCTTGATAGTGAAACACTCCTCTTCCTTCAAAGGAATAGTTTCCTCAAAGTCTTTCACATAGGTGGGGTAACCAGCCATTACCGTATAATG
>LT984855.1:866847-897950 GCA_900258555.1 uncultured Desulfobacterium sp.
ATAGTCATAGGACGGCCTGCCTTCCCATCCTATATAGTTTCTCGGAACCATAAAATCCCGGTGTTCCAGGACCCTGAACCTCATCCTGGAATCAATCTTCTGTCTGAAAACCTGAAAATCCTCCGGTATACAGTCGCTACCAAGCAAGGGATCGGTAAGGTCTGATCCGGTAAGACGGCGAACCCTCCGAAGCGCAGGTAAATATGCATAACATTCATCTTCCTTGTTAACATCCCAGTATCTGATCCTCAACTGTGAAAATCCCCTCACCTCGTTAGGCTCGTAAATCACAATGGATTCCTTGAAGGATATACCTTTTTCTGTAAACTGGGGCATATCTCCCAGGGGGGGGATATCTCCTCTTCCACGATACTTGCGGCCAAACAGATCCCAGAGAAATTGCTTCTCATACTTGGTCCCGTTAAACAGCAAAAACTGAGAGTGGAACAAATAATCTCCTGGGGACTCGGGCCGGCAAAGATCGTTCGTAACGTCCCAGATGATTTCCTGGGCATTCTTGGGTTCAGGAAAAGGCCTACCGGCCACATAGTCATACAACTGATTGTCAGATCCTACCCGGGCCGTGCCCGCATACTTCCTGGTCGCCTCAATATAACCTTTCAATTTAGGGATAGGGGTGACTTCCACAATGGGCATGGTTACCAGCCCTTCCTTCACCCCAATGCTGTACCATTGGAGTTTTGAGGGAGGAAGCAGTTTTTCCAACTCCGGCAGATAGGTATCCCAATTTTCCTTTGTAATTACCACCCCTGGTTTAATGGGCCCTTCATACTTCTGATAAGGAGGCAACTCCTCTGCCCACAGAAAAACCGGCAATAAACCCACCAGCAAAAAAGCCCTAAAAAAATGCATTCTTTTTAAGATGATCATTCTCGTCCTCCTTACATGATGGTAGAGTTTGAAACGTTCCGCGTCCAAACATGGAGCACGCCTGAAACTCCTCTGTCTTCAAGTAGGTTTCATGAAACGGCGGAAAAAGTACATTCACAATAGTAGCGGACTCAGCCCACTATGACGTGATACACCCTAATAGCGGGTTTAGGAGACGGCACAACATCGATGCGGTATGTAGTACAAGCCTATGCGGGGCCTTTGGGGCCGGCATCACATAGAGTAACAAGGCACGGGCATGTATAAATTTTCGGCACAGATTTTTCCGCACAAGTTCACAATCACCGAACAGAACACTTATTGGTCTTTTTCCGCAACGTGCCTTACAAACAGCCCCTTTCGCCTTTTCTTCATTTTTATTGCGCCTTCTTCAATAATCCCTTGATAGTGAAAGCTTCATCTTCTTTCAAAGGAATAGTCTCCTTAAAGTCCTTCACATAGGTGGGGTAGCCAGCCATTACCGTATAATGGTTGGTCAAGCAGTTCATGTACATCCAGAGATAAAGGTTTGACATTCCTAATTCACTAAAGGCCGGGGCCCCATTGCCATTAGCCTTCCACATCCTGCCGTTCTGATCATACTCTTCCCCCCAATATAAACAGTAAAATCCTTCAGGAAAGGGCGTGGAATCTATATAAAGGATCCGTTTAGAATATGGATAGTCCGGATTGTTGATCATAACTTCCATCACCCAGTGGGGCCTTATCTCCCATTCCACCTGAAAGCAAGGGCCATGCTTTGTATATTCATAGGATGGCCTGTCTTCCCATCCTATATAACTCCTTGGAACCATAAAATCCCGATGTTCCAGGACCCTGAACCTCATCCTGGAATCAAGTTTTTGTCTCATCACCTGAAAATCGTCCGGTATACAGTCGCTACCAAGCAAGGGATCGGTAATGTCTGATCCGGTAAGACGGCGAACCCTCCGAACCGCAGGTAGATATGCATAACATTCATCTTCCTTGTTAACATCCCAGTATCTGATCCTCAACTGTGAAAATCCCCTCACCTCGTTAGGCTCGTAAATCACGATGGATTCCTTGTAAGATATACCGTTTTCTGTAAACTGGGGCATATCTCCCAGTGGAGGGATATCTGTTCTTCCATGATATCTGCGGGCACATAGATCCCAGACAAAGCGCTTTTCATACTTGGTCCCGTCAAACAGCAAAAACTCAGAGTGGAACAAAAGATCCTCGGCAGGCTGCGGACGGCTAAGATCGGTATAAAAGTTCCAGGCAATCTCCTGGGCATTCCTGGGTTCAGGAAAAGGCATCCCGGCCACCCAGTCATACAACTGATTGTCAGGTCCTACCCGGGCCGTGCCCGCATACTTCCTGGTCGCCTCAACATAACCTTTCATCTTAGGGATAGGGGTAATTTCCACAATGGGCATGGTTACAAGCCCTTCCTTCACCCCAATGCCATACCATTGGAGTCTTGAGGGAGGAAGCAGCTTTTCCAGCTCCGGCAGATAGGTGTCCCAATTTTCCTTTGTAATTACCACCCCTGGTTTAATAGGCCCTTCATACTTCTGATAAGGAGGCAACTCCTCAGCCCACGGAAAAACCGGCAATAAAACCACCAGCAAAAAAGCCGTAATGAAATGCACTCTTTTTAAAGTAATCATAATTTTTCCCCCCTTCCAAGGTTAAAATTGATATCTTAATCTAAAGTAGATTTCATCATTATGGTCATACGCTCCAAAGGGGAGTTCGTACTTATCGCCAGTAAACACCAGCCCCCCTATCTCCGGCCTCCAGTGTTCTCCATATTTAAATTCTACACGGGGCTTTATATACCAGCCGGTAGTGCCAATATCATACACAACTAATACTTCCGGGCAAATTCTGTCCATGTGATACCCGGTATTGGCGAGAAAGGTTAAAGCAACACTGTCCTCCCTGGGCTTTTGACTATATGGCCCGCTCCTTAACTTATCGTCATAATTAAATATATGGTTATGAAAAGCCTGACCGGAAATAAAAAACATCTTTTCCGGATTGAGCCATTTGATAAACCGCTTATAGTCAAAACCAAGCATAGAGGACTGTAGAGTCTCATCAACCATACTGATATTCGGCAAACCAAGAACAGGGCTTGTATCTATAGTATTATAGTGTTTGTTCCAATAAGTGGCAAACTCGCCTCGCCAAACCCATAGACCTGTTGCCTTATTAAAGGTAAAACCGCTCACCTTTTCCCGTGGGTATTTATACTCAAGATTAACAGGAAGTGAAGGAGGAGGACCACTACCCAGGAACATCGGCTCCAATACAGTAAGATCTCCATCCAGAACAGGCGACTTAGAAAATCCCTGCCAATAATTCAAGGTAAAAAACCAGCCGCCCAGTTCCATCCCAAACCGGGCGCCAAACTCGCTTTCATCCGCATTGAGCTCAGATGTGTCTTTCTCTTTCATACGCACTAACCCGGCTTGCCTTAGCGGCTTTATGGCCTCCAACGATTGAGAATTGGCGATGGTCCATGGAGATTTGTAATCGTCGCTCATGGTAGTATCAAAGTATACCTCATCTCTTTCAAGATCCCCGGGATTCCACAACAATTCAAAAAAGGCATTGCGCATCGGATCAATTCCGTAAATCGCCTTGGCTATAAGCTGAGGAATACGGATATCTTCCCAGTCCCGGGTAATAAACTGCCGCCGCATATCCAGGGGGTTGATGAGATCCATCAGCCTCAGACCATCGGTCTCCCCCCATACCACCTGTTGCTTGCCGACCCGGAAATCACACCTGCCCAGAGTAGCATCCATATAAAGCTCCCTTATCTTATACTCCGTGCTCAGCTTATCCCTGGAGCCCGCATAATTTGTACCCCATCGGTCGCTTTCATGCCGCAGGTCATATATTGCATCATATATGCCCCGGAAAACGCCATGCACCTTTACCTGGGAATGTAGATTTGCGTCCATTTCCACCTGGAGTCGGTTCTCACTGCTGACAAGCTCGTCCGCCCCATCCGCCATCCGGTAAGAACTCTGGTTCTGTACATATCCGGTGATGAAAAGCTTGTCGTCCATCACATTAAACCCATGGGCCGAAAAAACCACACCCCACAACGATGAAACCACTAAACCAAAAACCAATCCAATCCTTTTCATGCTCTCCCTCCTTTAATAGTTTGGTTATGTCAACCCGGCAACTAAATAGGCAAATGTCGTCATGCCGGACTTGATCCTGCATCCAGTTTTTTCCTAGATTCCGGCCTTCGCCGGAATGACGGAAGTAGCGTATTTAATCGCCGGAGTAATAAGAAAGGATTATCACTTCCGGCCGTCATGGATTCAGATTGTGTATGATAAACCATCAAACCGGTAATCCTCCCAGCCGGCAGGCCCACCGCCGACAATGATCACGAAATATACCCAACGGAGAACACCTGCAAACAGAATTCATAACTACACTGCATTAAAACCATAGCTCAACCATTTACTTAAGATTTTTTCCTGGACTTCCACCGGAAATATTGACTTAAAGGCTGCCTTCGGCGGGATTGCAATTTCCGGAGACCAATCCAATGACCACGTTGCATCATATAGCGCGCTAGGCGCAGTCATCTTTTGTCTTTCATCCAGATCGGCCCAAGGGGCCAAGGGAAGACCGGGGCGCCCCCTTCGCACGAATATATCCCGCTCTGGGTGAACTCTGCTGGCCCACGTATGAAGAAGTTCGGGTATATTAAATATATCAACATCATCATTTACAACCAGGATGTGCTGGCTCATTGATACCATTTTGAACTCGCCATCAAGCACATTGGCTATAGTATGGGCAATTCCACGGTAAGGCGTTTTGGTTGAAACTACCGTTAAAACTCCGCTGGCCTCAGGAGGCAAATTGACATCTACTACAGGAAGGCCGGCGTTAATTAGAGATCTTTTATACATGCTTCCAAGTCCCACCGACCAGACAATATCCCCCTCATCCACTGGAACACCCATGCAGGACATGGTAAGAATGGGGTCATTGCGGTAAGTTATGCATTTTACGGCATATACAGGGCGCTTATCTCTCGGCGAGGCTCTATAGCCCGTAAACTCGCCAAAGGGACCTTCATAAGCTCTCACACGAGGGGGAACAACACCTTCAATTACGATCTCGGCGTCAGCCGGCACCATCAGGTCATTGGTTTCGCATTTTACCATTCGTACAGCCTTACCTCTTGCTCCCCCTACAGCGTCCACCTCAGAAAGTCCCCTTGGCAAGGGAGCAGCGGAAAAGAATAAACTAAGTGGATCAGCACCAATAACGATAGCAAAAGGCATAGGTTTGTCGGCAGCTTCATATTCGTAGTAAATATCAGGCCCGTGCTGAGAATGGATAAAAAGTCCTCCCAGAGTGCGTTTATCATGAATCATGGCCCGATACATACCCCAATTTGTCCAATCGCTGTCCAGTCTCTTGCTTACTAGAAAGTGCAAGGTGCACATATACCTGCCCCCATCGCCTTCATGGACCATTGGGGCAGGGAATTTATATAAATTTACCTCATCTCCGAATAGTTTGTTTTCCTTGCACGAACCGTTCTTGACAACAACTGGTTTTATGGGGTGGTCAACCGCATCAATGAAGGCTTTCTGAAGGTCCTGTAAGGTCCTGTGATCGGAATCTTCCAAACCAAAAGCCAATGACACCCTCTTGGGATTATAGTGCGTTCCTACAGCCAAACGAAAACCTTTTGGATAACCTTTAACATTTTCAAACACTGCGGCAGGCTGACCGCCTTTCTTCACACTGCGTCCCTGTGTGAGCTCCGCAAGCCGCCGGGCAATTGCGCCTGCCTCCAAGTTCCAATCAACCTCCTCTTGAACCCGAATCAATTCTCCTTCTTTTTCCAGATCATCAATAAAGCTCCTCATATCGTCGTACGGAAATCCCATCTTTACTCCTCCTTATCTAAATTTATTAGCCTGAAAAAAGTTATTCAATTTCATAAGTATTCCTTTACATTGATTTCGCCCAGTGAGCCGTAAGTTTCCAATATCCTTATTGCCCAGGGTTCGGGATGTTTATATCCCCGTTGCCACCTAATCCGCAGGATATCACTGCCCGGCAACTTTTCGGGCGAACTGGAAAGAATTGCTTTTACTGTTCTTGTTTCATAATTCGCCGTATCTCTCACATTTACAACCTGTTCTTCACCATCCTTTAACTCGTCCAAATTCGAAATAATAAATAACTCATATTCTGCCATTGCCTATCTCTCCTTTAATTACTTTAATAATCATGGGTAAACCCCCGGCTTTGCCGGGGGCCTCACAAAGTTTGACATATGCGGGAATATAAGAAAACCTCCAGAATCGGTGAACCGCTCAAAGTTAACCGACAGGAGGTTTTCAATGGAACTACACCAAAGTTTAAGCCACACGAAATGGGATTGCAAGTACCACATAGTATGGATACCTAAATATCGAAGGAAAGTATTATATGGAGAGTCGCGAAGATACTTGGGAGATGTTTTGCGATATCTGGCCCGACAAAAAGAAGGCAGGGTGTTGGAAGGGCATCTCATGCCAGACCACGTGCAAATGCTCTTATCAATACCGCCCAAATATGAGGTAGCCCAAGTCGTCGGTTTTGTGAAAGGGAAAAGCGCAATATATGTAGTCAGGAATTTTGGGAACCGCGGAAAGAATTTTACAGGAGAGAAATTTTGGGCGCGGGGGTGCTTTATGTCGACATGCGGTAAAGATGATGAAGAAGTAAAAGAGTACATAAAGCACCAAGAGCAAGAAGATAAAAGACTCGATCAGTTGAAACTGTTCGAATAAGCCACCTTGGGTGGCTCATGGTTTTAAAATCCGCTTTGAGCGGTTCATAATTTCAAGACTCCGGCTTTGCCGGAGGTATGTGACTAATTAGTAGCGTTCCCCTATACATGGTCATAAGGTGCTGCTAATCTTTCCAATATGTCAATTCGCCAGGGATCTGATTCTCGTTTACCCTTATAGTCCTGCATCCAGAGAAGTTTTCCTTCTGGAAGCTTTTCCGGTGACTTTGAAACGATAGCCCTGACGTAAACATGCTCGTAGTTCTCGTCAAATATTTCCAGATCAAAAGGCTGCAAGCGCTCAATATCACTTTCATGACCTTGGATTGCTTCAAAACTTGTCTCCCACTCCATACTTTTCATCTCCTTTTCTGCCGTCTCATTATCATTTATACCAATTAAAACAGCCTCCCTTCCCAGGTCTTTTTTAAGCCCAGGTCTTCAGCCATAACTTTATAACAGTTGTAGCCTTGACAGCTCATAGCGCCGCCAAAAGGATGCCAGGCAGTTCCAGTGCAATAAAGTCCTTCAATACCAGGTATCTTGTGTCCGGCTATTTCCGGGATAGGGCGGAATTTTCCAATCTGTGAGGGCGTATTGTCTATTACAGCCCAATTGCCTCCCGGTCGGTAATTTCTTGCTAAGTTAGATGTATACATCGGCGTCACGGGTACATAGCCGGAGACAATATCCCAACTGACATTTGTAGTAAACTTGCTCGTCAGCTCGATGACATCTTCGGCATGCCTTCTTTCTCTTTCCTTCCATTCATCATCCGAAAGTTTATAGGCAGGAAGAACAAACTGTTCAGTCAGGATCTTGAATCCCACATCAGGAGGAGCCATGCACTGGTCATAATCATAATAATCATTTCTCCCCATATATGACATCAGCAGATTCTTTTCCGTAGGCCATATGCCGGCCCTCCTTTCAGCGCTTTCTTTTATAAATGCATTCACGTCGAAGTGGGAAACGCCGCCAAAATTTACCAAACCAGCATACCTGATATCCGGTGCGAACTCCTCGCATTTCCACTTTGGCCTTTCAGTGAAGGCCCAACTGTACCAGGCTATGGCTATCCAGTCCCTGGACAGGTGCTTTATTTTTCTCACAATGGTCGAATCAATTTTTTCCGGCCCAATCAGCTCAAAAACAAGCTGGTGTGGATCAACGTTTGTTACTACTGCTACCTTTGCGTCCACCTCTTTCCCGTCGGCTAGTTTGATACCCTTTGCCTTTCCGTTCTCAATCAGGATTTTATCTACTTTATTATTGGTCCAGGCAGTACCACCATTTTCATATATTACTCTATAGGCGGCATGAGTCAAAGAATGGGTTCCGCCTAAGGTATATATCTGATACGGCACGCTTGTTAACATCATCAACAAAGCATTCCAACCTGCTCCAGGCTCGTCGGCTGCAATACCCCAGCCTTGCATCATCCTAAATAATCCAACCTGCATTTGGACACTTTCAAACAGGGAGGTAAAGAGTTGAACAGGGTTCATTAGAAACCAGTGGGGATTGATACCTGCCTCCGGGTTTCTTACAAGTCTATCCATAGCGTCAAGTTCATCAAATTTTGCCGCAGGATTAAAACACCATTCTTCAAATGCAGGAATCCAGTATTTCAAACTGGTATTCCATAACGAGAGGTATACTTCCGCGTCTTTTTTGGAAAAGCGGCTTATCAATTCAGCGGTTCTCTCCTGCAGCGGATCCATCTCAGGAAATGCCGAATACTGGAGAAAACATGTGTCATCATGAAAAATTGTTGCAACTGTAACTGGCGTCGGGGCATACCTTGCTCCATAATCCTTGAACTCGGGGAAATCCCAATACAGAGGAGTCATATAAAAGCCATAATGGAAGTTTGAACACGTATTACCGACAAAACCAGGTGCAGGTTCTTCAGAGGACCAGCCTGACCCCAGTTCATGCCTTTCTTCAAACATTCCGACACTAAGCCCGGCGTATTTGGTTAAATACATTGCAGTCACTAAAGCCTTATTACCACCACCGACAATTACTATATCGTAGCTTTTATCAGCCATAATATACTCCTGGTATAATGATCACGATATGTGATCTAGGTTTAAAATTAATAGTTGTTGACTTTTCCTCTTTATGGTCATGGTCACTCAGGACCATTTATCTCCCAGCTATATAGAGTTAAATCACTTTTTCTCTTAACTCATTATAGAACGTCTTTCTGTTCTAATGCATAGCGCAACCGCCATCAACGTTGATCATTTGCCCCGTGATAAAATCAGAGGCATCGGATGCCAGAAAGACTGCGGCGCCTACCAAATCAGTCGGCTCCGTATTTCTCCCCAGGGCTGTTTGCTGGGCCATCATTTCATCCAAGCCCGGGGGCCGGCCAGGCAACGTTTTACTTGCTTCGGTCATAGTGAAACCGGGCGAAATAGAATTAACGCAAACACCATACTCCCCCAGCTCCCTGGAAAGCGCTCTTGTCATGCCCACAACCGCCGCCTTCGTCGTTACATAATGCAGAAGCATCGGAATCCCCATCAACCATGTCCCTGAAGATATGTTAATGATTTTTCCTTTTCCGTTTTGCTTCATATACGGAGCTGCCGCTTTTATGCACAACCACATCCCTTTAACATTTACATTAAACATTCTTTCCCATTCCTCTTCTGAAATGGTGTCAAAAGGCTTCATTGCCACTCCATAGTATATCGCTGCATTATTAACGAGTACGTCTATCTTCCCGAATTTCTCTACCGTCTTTTCTGCCATCATAAAGACTTCATCACTTTTGGAAACATCTACTTTAACCGCCAGGGCCTCCCCGCCCATGTCAATTAATGTCTTTTCCACTTCCTTGGCGTTATCGATATTGATATCGGCGATGACGACTTTTGCGCCTTCTTTGCAAAATGTCACAGCATATTCTTTTCCAAGCCCCTGGCCTCCGCCGGTAATTATTGCCACCTTGTCTTTTAGTCTCATGATTTTTTCTCCCCGAATTTCATTGCTGATCCGTCAGCGTTTACAGATATCCCTTCTCCCTTGCTTTTTTTACCATTTCAGGCTCCGGCCACCATTTATTAATCCCATGATCCTCAAGCACTGCATCAGCAGCCAGATAACCAGCACCAAGCAAAACCGTTCCCCCAGGATAAGTGCAAGCCCCCCCCATATAAAGATTCTTTATCGGAGAACGATGCGTAGAGCAGTGCTCGTTAGGCCGCATATAGCCCATTTGAAGGGGATGGTAAGCGCCCTGTTTGATTGAACCCTTTACCATATCCAAATACTTGTTCTCTACATCCTTCGGAGTGGATACATGGATGTCCCTCAGGATGCTTTCTTTTATATTCGGCGCATATTTTGCCAGCTTATCTATCAACATTAATGCCGTCTTTTCCTTGAACTTATGCCTGGACCAATTCTCCATGCCTATATCAAGATCATAAGGCGCCATACAGGATATCAAGCCTGTGTGTTTACCCGGAGGGGCCTGTGAGGGATCGTGTATAGTGGGGAAACAGGCGTTGAACCCAAAAGAACCGTCAAACGCCCCTTTTGCTATCTTATCCTGTTGGCTTAAAAAATCTCCGGCCGTCTCATAACCTAGAACGTGGATAAAAGCCTTGTCCACATCAGGATTGTTCCTGGCTGAATTAAACCGGGGCGCCTCAAGCAAGACCATTTGAACTGTAAAGAGACTCCAGTGCTCCCACATCCAGCTTTTTGTGGATTCAACATAATCATCATCCAGATATTCCTCCCCCACCATGTTCAAAAACGTCTGAGACGGATCAATAGTGCTTATTACCCCCATTTTTGCCTCGAGATAAGGCCCATCTACCAATTCCACACCTCTGGCTTCACCGTCTTCCACCACTATACGCTTTAGAGCAAAGGGGGAATAAATCTTCCCACCATGACTCATGAAATCTCTTGACATGGATGCCGCAAGTGAATGGGAACCGTGTGTCACGAGACGGTAGTTGGAAGCTCGATTTACATATAACGGAATCAGAAAACCAACACCGGCCTGGTTTGGATCCATACCCCACATGCAGATAATATACATCATCAAAGCCTTCACCTGCGCGCTTTCAAAATTTCCTTCCACAAAATCACTTGGGGACATCTCTGAAAGGGACATCATCTCCTTGGACCAATCTGCTTTTTCCAGCCTGATTAACTGATCAAATGCAGGCACTGGCTGGACATATGTTGCTGGAGCTATGAATTCATCCATCATTGTCCTGGCCCTTAAATAAAAATTTCGATAGGCCTCGGCGTCTTTTTTCGAAAATTTTTCAATGGATTTGCAGGTCCTGTCAAGGTCTCTGTAAATACACAAAGAAGAGCCATCAAGAAAGCTGATTGCAAACTGTACCTCGGGGCAGATGTGTTGCAGGTTATATTGCTCAAGCTCCAAATCTTTATATGCGGGCGCATAGTCAACCATCGGCATATAAATGGCGTGCGGGTTGTGTTTGAATCCAGCCTGCCGGAATTCCTCGGTCGCCACTCCCCCGCCCAGCTCATTCCTCCGGTCGGTTATAGCAACCCGGAGTCCGGCCCTGGCCAGGTAGCAGCCTGCAACAAGACCATTTGGGCCACCCCCGATGATCACAATATCATGCTCCCTCTTTCCCCAGTTTTCCTTGATAACAGGATATGAAAAAATCTGTTTTATGGCTTCAGGCCAGTTGTTAATAGCCGTCTTCGCCTGTTCCGAATAGTTGTCAAAGATATCTTTCATTATGTTTGCCTCCAGCGCAAGTCTTTTGTAATCAATCAGATTATCAGGTTCAAAGGTTTTCCGGTTCATTGCCCTTTTTTTTGAAAAAAATGAAACTCAATACAGTTGTCCATAATATGGAGGGACGCAGGAATCCTGAAACCACCGGCCATACGTCTTTAGGCTCCAGATAGGTCTCCAGATGCCACTCCGCAGGTGATATCGCCATTGCATGAAGCCCCAGAAAATCACTTTCAGGTTTTAAATCATAAACCCCGGCAATAAGCTCAGTCTTTCCTAATCCCGTTGATGCAACTCTCATTTCCCGTCTCCTTCGCGTTATACCTGGTTTTTTAGTGGCCGTTTTCTTAAAGAAAGTTTATTATCAACAAAATGTTTCAGACATTGCCTCAGAAGTGTTGTTATTACAAACTGCACATTCCAAGGCATCAGGGCACGCCATACAATCGCCCTCAAATCTTGAGGCGATAGAAATACTCTAACCCGCCACACAACAGGTTTTTCTATCTTAACCATCATTAAAACGCCGGACATACTCTTTTCCATTTCAGTCAGATTGCCGAAGAGTTCCGTTGATCCCAATCCTGTAGATTTTAGTCTCATTGTTTTTCTCCAAATATTAAAAATATTTTACACCACCGCCATGTCCGGGTTGTCTGGGTGTTTCAAAAAACACAGCGGATCACTTTGTCCTCTACATATATGCAGCTACCTAGCTGTGATCAACCACATCAACTTTTCCACACTGGCTGTCACGATTACATGGATTTATGGTGCACGTCTCGAAAATACACCTGATAGTCACCACAAAGTCAAAGGGCACAACAGCTTTGCCTTCTCAGATATGAGATATATCATTGTCAAGTCTGCGATGATTTTAATGGCGCTTGAAACAAAACACAAAAACTCATGCGAACATTTTGTGGACGCGCCGTTACACGTGGCTGGGTGGTTTAACATGGTTCAATTTCGGTGAAGCCTCAGCCATTAAGTTACATGGGTCTTTTTTAAGACGCGGTATTCTGAAAGCTATTCTTGACCAGCCGAAGCCGTTACTGCATATTCGGCCAACCCAAGTCCCTTCAGCTTTCCCAAATAAGGGATACCATTTCTATCCCACCCGCGAAGACTATAATATTCTCCTAACGCTTCGTTCAAAGACAAATTAGCGCCTGTATTGGGTCCGTCCGGTAATGGTTCTTTATAAAATCTGTCCGGCAGTCTTTCGTCCCCCTTTTTAAGGCCTGCCTTTAAGTTGAAAAGACGTTGTAGATTAAAGATCCTCTCGCCGATTTTAATGAATTCCATAATCACAAATACTCGGCCGGTGGCCGCTGACAACATGGCTAAAGTGTCAGCAGGGTCCATAAACAATGTTCCAAAAAGGCATAATCCTGTTGCATCCCAGGCCGCCGTCATGTCCTGCAAGGCCTTTGTCACCATGGCCTTTCCATTTTCGGTTATGGGATCAATCTTCTCAGGAGACCCGATTATCTCCATTGAAACGGTATATCCCCTGCAATGGGAAGGGCCGATAGTGGAGGTCATGTAATTAAGACCCATGCCTTTAGCGCCTCTTGGTTCATATCCCGGCAGTTCCATCTTGTGCAGCCCCATAAAGACTTCAGGATGTCCATACTTCTCAGCCAGCTTGAAACCACCCTCGGCAAGCACATCCCCGAAGCCTTCTCTTTTACCAATAAGCTCTACAAGCTTTACTATGAGGCTATCATCGCCGAATCTGATTTCAAGACCGCCGGTATCTTCTTTTGTTAAATACCCTTTTTCAAAAAGCTCCATGGCGCATGCGAGTGTGCCTCCCACTGAAATGGTATCCATGCCAAGTTGATTGCAGATATAGTTTGCTTTGGTTATTGCCGCCAAATTTTCAATTTCAAGGTTTGATCCGAGCATTGCTATGGTCTCATATTCGGGGCCTTCACCCTCTCCTTCATATCCTGGGTCTGTAACCTTCGTGCCCCTACCGCATGAAACAGGACAACCGAAACACGATTTTTTCTTTACCAGATATTTTTCTGCCAGTGTTTCACCACTTACCTTTACAGCACCTTTAAAGGAACTCTTCTGGAAATTTTTGGTCGGGAAAACGCCCATTTCGTTTAACAACATTAAACCTCCGGCAGTCCCGAATTCTCTAAAACCTTCTGCCGCTGGATTGGCCTTGAGCTTCGTCATTATTTCCGCAATCACACCCTTGAGTGCCGTTTCATCAGCCACTCCAATTTTTTTAGTCCCTTGCACAACAACAGCTTTCAGGTTTTTGGAACCCATGACCGCACCAAGCCCGCATCTGCCGGCGGCCCGGTGTTTATCATTCATAATCGCCGCCATCTTGACCTGTTTTTCGCCAGCAGGCCCAATGCAGGCCACTCTTGCCCTCTTGCCGGATAGTTCCACTTCTTTTCTAATTATATCTTCTGCTTCGTGGGTGTCCTTGCCCCAAAGGTGACTCGCCTCATTAAAATGAATGTCTTCTCCACTTATTGCTATATAAACTGGATTATCTGACCTGCCTTCAAAAATTATATGGTCATAACCCGCGGACTTCATTGCCGGGCCAAAGTATCCCCCGCTGTTCGCAAATCCCAGCAGCCCTGTCAAAGGTGACTTTGCAGTAACCATATATCTTGACCCCATTACTGCCGCGGTCCCTGTAAGGGGTCCTGCGGAAAAAATAAGTTTGTTGCCCGGAGATAACGGGGCCACTTTAGGGTCAATTTCGTCCATCAGGATCTTAGCGGCCACGCCGTGGCCTCCGATGAACATCTCAGCCGTTTTTGTCGAGAGATCCGCAACAGAGTAACTCCTGCTTGTAAGATCCACCCTCAATATTTTTTGCGTCCAACCTTTCATGGCCTTTCCCCTTGACTTTGGTTAGCACACCAAGCTCAATCTCTATGTCATATTAACCGGTTTAAATGCCAAACAGGGATGAATTGCAATTTTCAATCTCCAGCCAATTACGCTGTTTAAGGTTTAACCCAGCAAAAAGTGAGCCATAAATCTTATATATCTGTAATCCCCGGACCACCAAACCACGTTTAATCTCTAGCCAATATACAGATTTTTCAACATAATTTACTAAGCAAGGCAATTGAGATTAGTGGTATATACCCCTTAATTTATTTTTTGCTTGCGTAAGGTCTGGTCACCTGAGAAGGCAACTTGCATACAATTTACCCAATTTGGGTCATATTGCTACACATGTTATCAAAACCTTATTACGATTGATCCCGCAAAGAAGACAGAAGATCACCGGTGTCCGGTTAAACTCGGTCAAATTGACAGCATCTATTTGAAAATACATGAATATCCACGATTTTATTGTGGTATTGATTTGAAATCGAAGGCTAAAGTCAGTCCTAATAATATCAGCAAGTTATCTATGAAAAAATAGGTTTTTTCAATTTACCCCCGAGTTAATAATAAAAGGTATAAGCTATAAGCCGCGATATCGTAAGAGCATAGATTATCTAAAAAAAATACCCTTCAGATAATCTGGAAAACAAAGGACGGTATAATCATTGCATAACATCGGCACACACGGTACTACAATCTTCCAAAAATATCTTTCTAAGGAGGTTCTTATGCGTGACACTAATTACGATGTAGTCATTATCGGTGCAGGACCAAATGGCCTGGCTACCGGAGCCTATTTAAGCAAGGCCGGGCTGAAGGTCTTGATCCTTGAAAAGAGGTACGAAGCGGGTGGAGGTCTTGCCACTGAAGAGGTGACCTATCCTGGATTTCTTCATAACACTCACTCTAAATATCACATGATGGTGGACTTTGCCCCTCCTTATAGAGATTTTGATCTTGCTGAAAAGTATAACTGCAAATATCTTCAGCCGGAATGTCAGTTCGCCATGCCGTTGCTCGATGGACGTGTCTTGTGTATTTACACCGACATAGATAAGACCTGTGAATCGATCGCGCAGTTTTCAAAAAGCGATGCTAAAAATTATAGAGAATTCAGCAAAAAGCTAGGCGATCTTATGAATGGTTTTTTAGGCCCGGCCACTTATGCCCCCCCACATGCAGTTCTTGACCAGGTTACGAAACTCCATTCCACACCACTTGGAAAAGAGATTATGGATTATTCTGAAAAAAGCGCCAGAGAAATTGTCTTTGACGTGTTTGAAAACGAGACAGTGAGAACCTTGATGCTTTATGCCTCTTGTCACTGGGGTGTAGAATATAATGCAATCGGTATAGGCTATATGGCCTTGATATATCTTAACAGGATAACCAACTACCGGCTTTGTATCGGTGGTTCCCACATGATTGGGCAGGCCCTCAACAAGATTATACACGAATATAACGGCGCGGTAATCAATAATTGTCGTGTCAAGCGTATAATTGTGGAAAATAAAAAGGCCAAAGGGGTCGAACTTGCAGACGGCACTATAATAAATGCTTCCAAAGCGGTTATCAGCAGTGTTGATACGCATCAGACTTTCCTGAAATTTGTCGGTAAAGATGAATTGGAGGAAGATTTTGGCGAAAAAATAGAGGTCTGGCAATGGGAAAAATGGAGTCTTTTTGAAACCCACATGGCTTTGGAAGAGCCGCCCGTGTTTGCCGTTGCAAACAAAGATCCTTCTATCAACAAGGCCTGCGTATATGTCCTGGGGTATGAAACCCTTGATGACCTTATCAACCATTGGGATGCCATTCAGAATGGAGTCCTCATGGAAAACGCAGGCTTTAACTGCAGCTTCCCGTCAGTTCACGATTCCAAACAAGCCCCAAAAGGAAGGTGCACGGGTTTAATTTCACAGATGGCCCCCTTTGATCTGAAGGATGGAGGGTCGGAAAAATGGTACTCTCACCGATTCAAGAAAGAACATGCCGACAGGTGTATTGACCTATTATCCCGCTACGCCCCCAATATAAATCATGACAAGGTCTTTCAAACATACATAATCAGCCCACTGGATATTGAAAACAGGTTCAGTGACATGGTTAAAGGTTCTATAAAACAAGGTGCTTACCATCCTTTGCAGATGGGATTTATGCGTCCAAACGAAGAGTGCTCTCATGCCCGGACACCGATAAAGGGACTTTATCTCTGCGGGTCATGTTGTTATCCAGGGGGTCTGATAACTTTCGGTTCAGGATATTTGGCTGCAAATGCCCTGGCTGAAGACCTTGGATTTGAAAAATGGTGGTCTGACCCGGAATATCTAACTGAATATCGCAAGATCTACATGTAATCCAGTATAAATAATTACAAATAGTAAGGAGGGACATTAAATGGCGGATGCAACATATGATGCTATTATTATTGGTGGCGGGTCAAGAGGTCTGGCCCTTGGATGTTATCTTCTCAAATATGGAGGAATGAAAACAGCCATATTTGAACAACGGCATGAACTCGGAGGTTGTTGGGGGTCTGAAGAGTTTGTTCCCGGATTTGTGGGAAATACCCATGCCACGGATATTGGATCGTGGTATCTGTTGCCCATGTATGAAGATTTTCCTGAGATAAAAGAACTGGGTGGAGAATGGATTCCTTACAATGTAGCCTTTGGGGCTGTCTTTAGAGAGGATGACTCCTGCATTACAGTATATCATGGTCATAATGACCCCTACATGGAAAAAACCGCAAACGAAATCGGTAGGTTTTCCAAAAAAGACGCGGAAACATGGGCAAAAATATACCGAACATATAAAGATCTTATAGAGCCCGCCGCCATGAAATCCATACACAACCTGCCTACACCCATGGATCAGCCGGATCTGATGGAAAAAACTTTCATGGAGGCGATCAGCAGACTGGGTGGAGACCCAAGCTGGTTCGTCAAGTCACCGATAGAACTTGCCAGGGAATTATTTGAAAATGATGCCGTTGTTTCCATGGCATTGAGAATCTCCCATTCCTGGGCCGGATGTTCTCCCGACCTGAACGCAGAGGGTATTTTCCAGCTAATGCTCGCTCTTCCATCTCTGGCTGATTATGGGTGTATCAAGGGCGGAACTCATAGCTTTGCCCACGCCACTTCAAAAATATTTACCCGATACGGCGGACTGAGCTCTACCATGTCAGAAGTTGACAAAATTTTGGTGGAAAACGGTCGGGCAAAAGGGATCAAACTCGTTGATGGCACTGAGGTTGAGGGCAAATTGATCATTACAGCCGGGATTGATCCATATACAGTATTTTTTCGCCTTCTAAGAGATGAAAATATTGCCCCGAAGATCAAAAGAAAGATTCAACATTTGTCACGGAAACACATTACCATAACATGGTACTCATGGGCTGTTCATGAATTACCCGATTATAAGGCATCCAGTCTTTGCAACGATATAAACGGTTCAGGCTGGACGGCAATAATTACAAAGGATCCTGAAGAACTGGTCCGTACACATGCCAGAAAAACACTGCGTGAAAAATACCACCCGGAAAACAACCTTGTTGTCTGGGCGCATACAATCGTTGATCCCACACAGTCTCCCGAAGGAAAGCATGTCTTGGGTACAGAGGATTTCGCTGTTCCACCGGCTAGTGTTCTCGATGAAAAGGAGTGGCGCGAATGGAAAAAAGATCATGCCGAAAGAGTAATCAAGCTCTTGGAACGACATACCAATAATTATAGTTGGAACCAGGTTATCGGATATAATCCTTTAACGCCGTTTGATGCTAGAAATGTGACCCAGACAGGGCCGGAAGGCTGTTGGGCAACCCTGGATCAATTGCCGAGCCAAACGGGGAGATATAGGCCGATTCCGGAATTGGCTGATCACAGGAATCCTATTGGAAATTTGTATAATACAGGCGCGGGATGGCATCCGGGTTCCGGGGGAATGGTTGCGGGTGGATATACCTGTTACAAGGCTATTGCTGAAGATTTTCACTTGAAAAGTCCAAAGAAGAAAGGGTTTGACCTATAAAGGAAGGAGCTATAGAAATGGCATTTTATGATCTCAGACAATTTATTGACAAGCTTAAAGAGACAGGAGATGTGGTCTATATAGATCAAGAAATTGATTGGAACTTGGAAGCAGGGGCTATTATGCGGAGGTGCAACGAAACGCAGACCCCTGCTCCTTTTTTTGAGAAAATCACCGGCTATCCTCGGGGTTACAGGCTTTTTGGGTCGCCTTTGTCCACTTTTAGAAGGCTTGCAATTGCTATGGGCATGGAGCCGGATGCCCATTATCAAAGTTTTCTGGAGGAATTTGAAAAGAGAATTAAAAACCCCAAAAAACCTATCCTGGTTTCAGATGGCCCATGCAAGGAAAATATATTGTGTGGCAATGATATTGATGTTTTAAAATTTCCTGTACCCCTGATTCATGAGGGAGACGGCGGACGTTATATTGGGACTTGGCACATTTCCGCTACCAGGGATCTGGATTCTGAATGGGTTAACTGGGGAATGTACCGTTTGATGGTTCACGATAAAAACACTCTTGGCGGACTAATGGTGCCAACTCAGCATATTGGTATGATGTTAAATAAGTACGAAGCCAAAAATAAACCCATGGAGATTGCCATAGCCATCGGCACCGAACCGGCAACTGCCATTATAGCAACATGCGGGGTTCCTGCTGGAACGAATGAAATGGATATTGTTGGCGGCTTCAGGGGAGAGCCTCTGGAAGTGGTTAAATGTGAAACAGTAGATTTGGTGGTGCCGGCTACTTCTGAAATCGTTATTGAAGGCGAAGTCCTGCCCAATCAAAGAATGGAGGAAGGACCCTTTGGGGAATATACCGGTTATCAGGCCGGAGGAAAGGGCCCCAGACCTGTCCTGAAAATAAAGGCCATAACTCACCGCAATGACCCTATACTGACCGTTTCAAATATGGGCGCACCGGTTGATGACAGTGATGTATGTATGAATGTAGCATGGGCCTCGGATATCCGCATACAACTGTTAAATGCGGGATTCCCCATAACCGGTGTATGCATCCCAGTTGAATCCAGCGGAACTATCATCGTCGTGGCGACTCAAAAGCCATATAACAGCATTGCAAATGGGATTGCATCCCTGGTTTGGTCCACAAAAAACGGCAAACATATCCCACGGGTAATAGTCGTTGAGGACGATATTGATCCCACCGACCTGAAGCAAGTTATTTTTGCCTTAGGCACCAAGTGTCATCCGATCAGAGGAACGACAACCGTTGAAAATATGCCTTACTCGCCATTGATCCCTTTCTTGAACATCAAAGAAAAAACCTACTTTTCCTCGGCAAACGTGGTTTATGATTGCACCTGGCCATTGGATTGGGAGCCGAAAAATGTGCCCAGGCTTGCCTCGTTTAAGGGTATTTATCCAAAGGAGCTTCAAGATAAGGTCCTTTTAAATTGGAAGAATTATGGATTCTAGGCCTTCCCGGAAAGCAGCATCATATGTTTATTGTGTCTTGTGTTTTTTAGTCGCAATCTCTGCAACCCCTTTATTTATTTTTCTATACAGAGTTTTTCGAGAAATGCCTAATAATCTTGCAGCATCGCTTCTGTTCCAGAATGTCTTATCGAGTGCCCTGAAAATTAATGTGCCTTCAAGATCTTCAACCGCAGGCCTAATCGTCAGACCCCCATGATCAAAGCCGTTGCCATAGGAACTGTCATTTTTGTTGTCGTCTGTCATAGTCAGCTCTTCTAAAAAGGAGAGGTCTCCAGAGATCAGATAGCGATGCACTACATTTTGGAGCTCCCGCACATTGCCGGGCCAATCATATCCGTAAAAAGCTTCGATTATTTTCGGTGGTACCATTTTATTCTTGCTGCCGTTGTTGAATGACTTACAAAAATGCTCAACCAATAATGGGATATCTTCCTTTCGCTTCCTAAGAGGCGGCAGCCTGATGGGGAAAACATGTATTCTGAAAAAAAAATCTTTTCTCATCAGCCCCTTTTTTGCGAGATCCAAAAGATTCCTATTTGTAGCTGATATAATACAAAAATCAGACTGTTCAGCCTTTGTGCTTCCAACCGGCAGATATTCTCCTGATTCAAAGGCCCGCAGCAGTTTTGCCTGCATATTGATGTCGATCTCTCCAATCTCATCCATAAATAGTGTGCCGCCGTTCGCCATAGACAGATATCCTATAGCATTGCTTTCGGCCCCGGTAAAAGAACCCCTCTTATGCCCAAAAAATTCTCTCTCAAACAGCGGTGACGGGATTGCGGCGCAATTTACAGGCACGAACGCACGATCACAATGATTGCTGATCTGATGAATGGCCCTTGCGACCAGTTCCTTGCCTGTGCCGGTTTCACCGTAAATAATTACAGGAACATTTGCAGAGGCGGCCTTTAGAATATGTTCATAGACATCATTCATCACTAAGCTCTTTCCTATAATATCACAAAACTTATAGCGTTCCCCAATAGTTGCTTTCAACCTTTTATTCTCATTGCGCAGTTGATTGAATTGTTCTTTTTCAGCCCTTTTTTGAGACACATTTTCCGTAATATCCACCACAGTTGCCAACATGGCTGTCTTTTCTTCCCACGTGGTGCAAACTGCATGTACTTCCAACCAAAATTGTCGGCCATCGTGTTTGATACATCTGCAACGCAGAGTCTTTTCTTTAATAATACCCTTTGCAAACGAATCAGTGACCTTCTTAAAGTCATCATGAAAATCCTGTGCAATCAGTCTGGTCATGCTTGTTCCAACAAGCTGATTTTTATCTGAATAGCCGAAGAGGAAAACAAAGGCTGGATTAATAAACACTATGCGATCCATGTCAAGAAGCACTATTCCGTCAGCTATATTTTCCATAAGTGTATAGGATAATGCCTCACTTTCATAAAGGGCATCCCGCTTCTGCTTGATAATTTTATCCCTCTCATTAATAAAAATTTCATAAGCCATTCGCAAAAGCTCATTAATTATCGGCTCATATACCTCCATCATAGTTATATATCTGTCCGGATTCTTATTGTACTTATCAAAGGCAGCTCTTCCAAGAAGATCCCTAAGCGCGTGAAACATTATTACTATCTGCGTGCTCGTCAGTTGCTCTAAAACGACCTTCCTTATCATACTCTTGGCATAGTCGTTAATCTTTTCCTTGGAATCGCTTCTAAAGTATTCCAAAAAAATATTATACATCTTTTCAGGCTCTTTTTGTTTCTCTTCATCACTCAACTTATCAAAAAAGCCTTCGGCCTTCATCGCATGTATCCACTGCGCTACGATACGTTCTTTCACATGCTCAAAATGCATGGCCAATTCCAGTCTAAGCGCTAAATTATCCGTCATCTTTACCCCCTCCTTACTTGATTGCATATGTGGTGGACCAGGTAACGGTTGATGAAAAACAAAAGTGCACAATAATGCAAGGTACATTAGCGGTAAAAGGCTTGTTGTTTCACTTTAAAATCCATAAATGGTATTTCATATTTTGATTTCCAAAGAAGACTTATTCAACTACGGTAATATGTGTAAACGCGGTCCGTATTCTTTTTATCCGGGCCCGGCAGCATCGTCCCCCAAGCAGGGAAAACCTATTTTACCCTGACGCGGTCCCGTGTCCCCTTTACACACCAACGGTCAAACCCTAAAGGACTTGATTTTGCCCGAGTCTTGGAAGGAAAAGGTTCAAAGGGGATTCCGTTGTCTTAGTTGCCTCGGGCATACAACCTGACCATAAACTCACAAAAAGCCCCTTCGTTTGAGTCATTATTTATTGCGCCTTCCTCAATAAGCCCTTGATAGTGAAAGCTTCATCTTCTTTCAAAGGAATGGTTTCCTCAAAGTCCTTCACATAGGTGGGGTAACCTGTCATTACCGTAAAATGGTTGGTCAAGCAGTTCATGTACATCCAGAGATACAGGTTTCCCATTCCCATGCTACCATATGCCGAGGCACCAAAGCCATTAGCCTTCCACATCCTGCCGTTCTGATCATACTCTTCCCCCCAATATAGACAGTAGAATCCTTCAGGAAAGGGAGTGGCATCTATATAAACGACCCGTTTAGAATATGCATAGTCCGGATTGTTGATCATAATTTCCATCACCCAGAGGGGCTTTATCTCCCACTCCACCTGAAAGAAAGGACCATGTTTTTTATAGTCATAGGACGGCCTGTCTTCCCATCCTATATAGTTTCTCGGAACCATAAAATCCCGGTGTTCCAGGACCCTGAACCTCATCCTGGAATCAAACTTCTGTCTCATCACCTGAAAATCCTCCGGTATACAATCGCTACCCAGCAAGGGATCGGTAAGGTCTGATCCGGTAAGACGGCGAACCCTCCGAACCGCAGGTAAATATGCATAACATTCATCTTCCTTGTTAACATCCCAGTATCTGATCCTCAACTGTGAAAACCCCCTCACCTCGTTAGGCTCGTAAATCACAATGGCTTCCTTGAAGGATATACCCTTTTCTTTGAACTGGGGCATATCTCCCAGGGGGGGGATATCTGTTCTTCCACGATACCTGCGATTAAATAGATCCCAGATAAAGCGTTTTTCATAGTTGGGCCCGCTAAACAGTAAGAACTCGGCGTGGAACAAAAGATCCTCGCCAGGCTGGGGACGGCTAAGATCGGGATAAAAGTTCCAGGCGATCTCCCGGGCATTCCTGGGTTCAGGAAAAGGCATCCCGGCCACCCAGTCATGTAACTGATTGTCAGATCCTACCCGGGCCGTGCCCGCATACTTCCTGGTCGCCTCAACAAAACCTTTCAACTTAGGGAGGTGGGTGTTTTCCACGATGGGCATGGTCACCAGCCCCTCCTTCACCCCCATGCTGTACCATTGGAGTTTTGAGGGAGGAAGCAGTTTTTCCAGCTCCGGCAGATAGGCGCCCCAATTTTCCTTGGTAATTACCACCCCGGGTTTAATAGGCCCTACATACTTCTGATAAGGAGGCAACTCCTCAGCCCACGGAAAAACCGGCAATAAAACCACCAGCAAAAAAGCTGTAAAAAAATACTCTTTTTTAAAAAAATTCATTATTATCTTAACTCTCCTTTACATTTTCTTAAACAAAATTATTAAATAAAAGCTCAATCTCTGGTTAAATGAAAACCCACCTGACCTCTGACTATTGAGTAGTTACACTTTTATCTTATAACCGTAACCGGACAGTGTGCGTAGCGGATAATTTTATCGGCCACGCTTCCCACCAGCATGCGTTTAAACCCGCTCTTCCCACGGGTGCCGGTATAAATCATAGTGTATCCTTCCCTTTCGGCTAACCGGACAATCTCTAGAGCTATCGGCCCCACAATCAGACGAGTGGCGCACGAAACCCCCTCGGATTCCACAATTTTCCTGGCTTCTGCCAGGATGTTTTCTCCTGCCTTTTTCCGCTCCCGGTAAATAGGGTTGTCCGGCACCTCTCCATGGCTAGCCGCGTCATCCAGCACATGCAGCAGCGTCAGCTCCGACCCCGGGTTAAGCCTGGCAAAGTTCGCGCTTAATCTGGCGGCCTTCAGGGCTTCATCAGAGCCGTCCACGCAGACAAGTATTTTAAACTCGCTCATGATTCCTTTTCCTTTCCCTTCCAAGGTTAAAATTGATATCTTAATCTAAAATAGATTTCATCATTATGGTCATACGCTCCAAAGGGGAGTTCGTACTCATCGCCAGTAAACACCAGCCCCCCTATCTCCGGCCTCCAGTGTTCTCCATATTTAAATTCTACACGGGGCTTTATATACCAGCCGGTAGTGCCAATATCATACACAACTAATACTTCCGGGCAAATTCTGTCCATGTGATACCCGGTATTGGCGAGAAAGGTTAAAGCAACACTGTCCTCCCTGGGCTTTTGACTATATGGCCCGCTCCTTAACTTATCGTCATAATTAAATATATGGTTATGAAAAGCCTGACCGGAAATAAAAAACATCTTTTCCGGATTGAGCCATTTGATAAACCGCTTATAGTCAAAACCAAGCATAGAGGACTGTAGAGTCTCATCAACCATACTGATATTCGGCAAACCAAGAACAGGGCTTGTATCTATAGTATTATAGTGTTTGTTCCAATAAGTGGCAAACTCGCCTCGCCAAACCCATAGACCTGTTGCCTTATTAAAGGTAAAACCGCTCACCTTTTCCCGTGGGTATTTATACTCAAGATTAACAGGAAGTGAAGGAGGAGGACCACTACCCAGGAACATCGGCTCCAATACAGTAAGATCTCCATCCAGAACAGGCGACTTAGAAAATCCCTGCCAATAATTCAAGGTAAAAAACCAGCCGCCCAGTTCCATCCCAAACCGGGCGCCAAACTCGCTTTCATCCGCATTGAGCTCAGATGTGTCTTTCTCTTTCATACGCACTAACCCGGCTTGCCTTAGCGGCTTTATGGCCTCCAACGATTGAGAATTGGCGATGGTCCATGGAGATTTGTAATCGTCGCTCATGGTAGTATCAAAGTATACCTCATCTCTTTCAAGATCCCCGGGATTCCACAACAATTCAAAAAAGGCATTGCGCATCGGATCAATTCCGTAAATCGCCTTGGCTATAAGCTGAGGAATACGGATATCTTCCCAGTCCCGGGTAATAAACTGCCGCCGCATATCCAGGGGGTTGATGAGATCCATCAGCCTCAGACCATCGGTCTCCCCCCATACCACCTGTTGCTTGCCGACCCGGAAATCACACCTGCCCAGAGTAGCATCCATATAAAGCTCCCTTATCTTATACTCCGTGCTCAGCTTATCCCTGGAGCCCGCATAATTTGTACCCCATCGGTCGCTTTCATGCCGCAGGTCATATATTGCATCATATATGCCCCGGAAAACGCCATGCACCTTTACCTGGGAATGTAGATTTGCGTCCATTTCCACCTGGAGTCGGTTCTCACTGCTGACAAGCTCGTCCGCCCCATCCGCCATCCGGTAAGAACTCTGGTTCTGTACATATCCGGTGATGAAAAGCTTGTCGTCCATCACATTAAACCCATGGGCCGAAAAAACCACACCCCACAACGATGAAACCACTAAACCAAAAACCAATCCAATCCTTTTCATGCTCTCCCTCCTTTAATAGTTACCTTACATTTTTTAAAATAGCCGCTGGTTTTATCCTATACACCACGTATGTCAGGGTTGGGACTAAAAACAATGCCCCAAGCACATTTATTGCCAACAGAAATGCAAGGAAGAAACCCATCTCTGCCTGGAAGCGAAGTGCCGAAAAGTACCAGAAAATAATTCCGAAGATTACTGTAAGACCGGTAGCAATCACCGCCCGCCCTGTTGTAGGAAAGGCATTTTGAATAGCCTCCTCCAAGGTCTTACCTTCTTTAAGCTCATCATTAAACCGGCTGAGCATATAGATACCGTAGTCTACCCCCAGTCCCGCTCCAATAGAGACCACCGGCAGCGCATTTATGGTCATGCCCAACTTGCTAAGCGCCATATAAGCCATGGCAACATAGTTGGCGGTTATCAGGGAAGCAATCAAGATGACCCCTCTCCAAAAAGAGCGGTAGGGAACCACACAAAAATAGAAAATTACTCCCAGGGCAATCCATAACATAGGATCGGCATATTTTTCCACCACTTCATTCGTGGCTGCAGTTAGCCCCATAATGCCGCCGGCCAGCCGAAAATTAACCTTATCGGCAGGGATGGGATAGGTGGAAAGGAACTGTTTAGCTTGGTTCAGTGCCTCATGGATAGTATCTCCCTTATGGTCTTTGAAATAACAGATGATGTTACCATACTGATAAAAAAGATCGGTCCAGCGGTCCAGGTCCCCTGGATCACTCTTGGATTCAAACATCCACAGATAAAAACTGATTTCCCCTTTGGAATGTGGAATCACACTCCATTTGGGGTCCCCCTCGTGGAACTCCCGGTTAAGTTTTTTGACGATGCCCACCAGACTCTCAGAGGATCCAAGCCCCTTGCAACCCCCTATATCACGTTGAAAGGCCTCAACAGTCCGGAGCACATCCGGGTCTTTTAATGCATCCTTCTCTTTTCCCTCCATGATAACAAGCAGAGGGTTGGTGCCTGGAAAAGAACTATTGATCTTGGCGTCATCCTGGTTATAGATGGAATCCGGCCACAGCAAGGGAGAACCAGGATGGGAATCCCCCACCTGAAGACGACTGGCCAATAGCAAGCTCCCTAATAAAACCACAATCCAGATTACCAATACCATTACAAAACTGCGGTTGACAACCCCGAATTTCCTCCCCTTGGTTAACCAGGTGCCGGTGCTTTCCAAGGCTTTTTCCAGAAGGTCCTTTTTGATCTCCCCTTTAAAGGGGGGTGGAAAATAGCTGAAGAGGATGGGATTCAAAATACTCACTCCCAATATGGCGCTAAACAACCAGAGGCCACAAATCCACCCCATGCTCTTGAGCAATGGAATAGGGGCAATACACAATACAAACAATCCCACCGCATCAGTAATAATGGAAGCAGCGGACGGGATAAACATGCTCTGGATTACAGCAACAGACGCCTTTTCCTTATCTCCTAATTCACGGTAATGTTCCCCATAACGTTCAGTCACCTGGATGGAGTGAGAGATAACCCGGGCCGCAATTACAAAGGGAATTACTATCCCGAGAGGATCTAGATTAAATTGCGCAAATCCCATTACTCCAAACCCCCAGGATAAATTTAAAATGGACAGCACCAGGGGGATGGGAATGAACAGGGGGTGAAAATGCTTTAAAAAGATGATTAGCAAAACCATTTCGGTCAGCAAACTCACCACTAGGATAACAATTGCCCGAAAGTTATTGTGATAGATCCACCCTAACAAGGACGGCCGACCTGATATGTACACCCTGATATCCTCATCTTCTACCTTAGTTTTAAGTTTATTAAAAAAATCAAACAACTTCTGATAATTAATGTTGTCTTTAAAATTGGCAATGATCATTGCGGCATTGCTGGTGTTAGAGACCATGGTTCCCCGAACCGACTCATTAGAAAAAACATTTTCCCTTAAGGCATTAATCTCCTCATCTGTGTCGGGGACGCCTTTTTCAAAAAAGGGACGAATATCCACGCCGCCTTCTATGCCACGGATATTTTTTAACTTTTCCCTGGCAATGGAGATCACCTGGGAGGTAATGGCATCGGGATGGAATTTGATCTCATCGGTCATAAGTTTAAGTTTTTCCAAAAAATTCTTATAAAAGATGTCCCCTTTCTCGCTTTCCATGACTATCATCATGGTATTGGCTCCCCCGAACATCTTTTGAAACTGCTTATGAACTTCCACATAGGGATGTTTGGAAGGGAGGGTGGTCTCCAGGACGGTCGTGAATCCCATCCCCTTTATGCCATAAATAAGAAACCCCGTAAGAAGCAGGGTAATAATTAAGATAACTAAACGGTGCCGAATAACAAATTGAGCAAAACGTTCCATTCTTCCACCTCACTTTCTTATTCCAGTGGCTAACTTAAGGATCTCACCATTTTCTCCTGCTAAAAATATCTCCTTGGGCTCACCCGCTATTCCATAATACCAGAAAAGTGAGACCTCCGGGGGAAGTGAGTGAAGCCTCCAGGTTTGACCCTGGTTGAGACTTGAAACCAAGGTGCCCCGTAGTCCTACCGCATACAGATCGCCGTTAATAGACTTCACTCGGTAGAGATGATTGGTGGTAGGAGAGGAAACTTCCTCCCAGGTTGTTCCTCCGTCCTGAGTCCTTACAATACAACCGCCCACTCCTACTGCTACCCCTATCCTGTCATCCAGAAAATCCAGGCTGTAAAGGGTAGCCCTCATTTTCTGGATGACATCAATATCCAGGATTTCCTCCTCTCTCTTAAATACGCTGGTCCAGTTGTTCCCCCCATCGGAGGTGCTTAGGATAGTACCAAACTCCCCTACCACAAAGCCTCGATCTTCATCCAGGAATCTCACCCCTTCCAGCATCGACTCCGTCTCCCCGCTCTCTTGGGCCTGCCAATGATCTCCGCCGTCTGAGGTGTAGAGTATGGTGCCGGAATCTCCCACTACCCAGCCTTTTTGAGGATTAACAAAATAAACCCCGAAAAGGTACTTGGATGTGCCGCTATTTTGGGGTTTCCAGACAAGTCCGCCGTCGGAGGTGGTTATAATAGTACCATGACTCCCCACCGCCCATCCGTGCTCTGAATCAGGAAAGCAAAGAGATGCCAGCGCCTCTTTGCTGCCGATGGGTATCCGCTCCCATTTATTCCCTCCATCATCACTCATTAAAATAGCGCCGTGGTACCCTACGGAAATCAATCTCTTTCCTATAAAACAGACATCATAGAGCGGGTCACGGGACTGGGCGAGAAGTTGCGAACATCCTTTGCATCGAAACCAGTTGGAGTTGTCATCATTGATCGGGTCATGGGACTGGGCGAAAACTTCCGCGGCAGTCAGCAGCAAAACCCACCATTCGAGTAATAAGAACACGTTGATTAGCTTCCTCGCCATTCTTTCCTCCCGTCTAAAGGTTAAAAGCTGTTAACAGACCTATAAAAACCGAGGCATATTAAAAAACCCAAAAGTAGTAGTCAATTTTTTTTTTAATTCAGGCAAAATAATAATCCTGATTCAGGGTAAAAGTTCGGAAACTTAAGTTCGGAAACGGCCGGTTTCTCTCAGATCCATGACTCTCTTTGCCTTAAATTCAGACCTCGGCAGGCTCCCAAAGGGAACCACCTCTATTGAAACTCTAATCTGGCATTTGTCTTTTATCTTTGCCTGTAGTTCGTTGACCAGATTGGCATGATCTTTCTCAGGCACATCAGGAACAATCTCTGTCTCCACAATTAAATCAGGCAGGCCTCTTTCCTCAACAATCTTTATGCGGTACTCATTTCCAAAACCATCAATATCTCTGACGGCTTCTTCAATATTTGTCGGAAAAACATTGACACCACGTATAACGATCATATCATCAGCACGTCCGACGATGCCGCCTTCACTCATCCTCATGGTCCTTCCGCATCCGCATTCGATGGATTTGATGTTAGCAATGTCCTTTATGTTAAATCTTAATATTGGTTGGGCTATGGAACTTACTCCTGACCATGCGAGGGTTCCGAACTCTCCTTCAGGTAAAGGCTCAAGTGTGTCAGGATCAAGAATCTCCGGGATTCCGGCATCTTCCGCATAATGAAGCCGGCCGTGCCTTCCGTGATCTTTCATTTCATAAATGCACATCTGTGCATGTCCTCCAACACCTCCGGCTTCCGTGGTGCCGAAAAGATCGCCCACATCAGCGTTCCACAGATCCATAAGCCTCCTTCTGGTCTGGAGCAGAGACCCCCCGGCCTCACCGGCACACGATATTATCCTTACAGATGTCGCTCTCGGATCAATGCCTTTATTCTTCATGGTTTCTCCCAAATAGATCATGTAAGTAGGAGTACCCACTAGAACTGTTGGTTTGTATTTTTCAATGTAATCAATCCGTGCCTCAGTGGCAACAGGAGCTCCGGCCCCTAACATCGGAATCCTGGCTGTTTCCTGGGCGGTGTAGTGAATCCAGGCATGAATATGAGTCGTAAAGGGAACACAATACATTACAAAATCGTCGCTTTTGATATCAGACATCCACCATTGTCTTGCCAGATGCCATGACTGCGACACCCGGTCAAATTGGGTATGTCTGACAGGAACAGGTGCGCCCGATGTGCCGGTAGTCAGAAACACAATCCATCCATCCGTTTTCCAGAGTTTTTCATCAATGCAGGAAAAATTACCCCAAGGAGGATGTGCGGCAATGCTCTTTCTCATATCATCCTTATTTGTAACAGGGATCTTATGTAAATCATCTATTGACTTTATATCTTTGGGCGTAAGTCCCGCCTTTTTATACTTCTCACTGTAGTAAGGACTGTATTCGTATATATATCTGAATGCGGCTTCCAGCTTCTCACTCTGGATCTCTTTAATCTTTTCAGGAGTCGCCCTTTCCATCTCCGGAGCCCAACAATCTTCTTCCGCCGGCTCCAGGGGATTCGGCATCCATTTCAAAATCACATCCATAAACATCTTTCTTGAATCTGTTCTCATAAAACCCTCTCTGTTAAATATTAAGTTATTTGATCATCTAAAATACATTTCCAAGTCCAAGAAAACGCTGCAATCCCAACGAATCAGTGCCATATTTCTGACTTGTGTTATGGGTCATACAGCATCAAACCAAAGGCGAAGCGGCTTATGTGTGCCATGAGAGATTTTTAAAGAATCATCACTAGGGAAGGACATGAAGATTACAGTTTTGCAGGTATAATTCAGCTTTGTCATAATTCTTCGTAGGCCGTAATTTCGTTTTCCCTGACCGAACTTTCCTTCGATGAGATCGACCGAATTGCCATCGAAGGAAAGTTCGGTCAGGGTAAACGAAATTACGGCCTAGGAAGGATCATGACAAAGCTGAACTATACCAGTAAGACTGCAATCGTCGCATCCTTACTGGTATAGTTCAGCTTTGTCATGATCCTTCCTAGGCCGTAATTTCGTTTACCCTGACCGAACTTTCCTTCGATGGCAATTCGGTCGATCTCATTATTACTCCGGCAATTAAATATCCTAATTGCCGTCATTCCGGCGAAGGCCGGAATCCAGCAGAGGGAAACACTGGATGCCGGATCAAGAGACTGTGTCGTAATAAAGTTTTTAGAATGCAAATTTCAAATGTTCTTTTAAAAAAATATTAGAAATTAGCTGAAACTCAAAG
>LT984855.1:899470-905255 GCA_900258555.1 uncultured Desulfobacterium sp.
AAACATCTTTTTATCGACTCTTCACCTTTTTCTTCTATTTTATTGTCAAAGAACAAATTGTATACTTAATTACGACACAGTCTCCAAGTCCGGCATGACGAAGTTCACCTATTTAATTGCCGGAGTAATAACTAGCAGCCGTAAGCATACCACAACACCCTTTGGGTGTAGTGATATGCTCTTTTTTTGTTGTCGGACTACATTGGTTTTGCAATTATATTGGGCACATAAATAAGCAAGGTCTCATCTACAAACTTTTTTTCTATCTTTGCCTTTACCTCTGCGGGCATAGCCCCACTCTCTATGATTTTTTTATCATGGACTAATAGCCACTTGTCTTTATACTGTTTTTGGATATCTTCTATATTTGCATCAACCCATTTACGGTTTTCAAGCAGCCTCTCTCTGGCCTTCTGTACTTCAGTAGCTTGTTCTGCCATTTCATACTCCTAATTATTTAGCGTTCAATTTAAAATCAAATAAAGGACTTGTAAACCCCACAGTTAGATCCTAAGAACCTTAAAAGCCATATTTATCCCAGTTCGCCAAAACCTTGTCCATCATCTCTTTCGGCGGAAGGGCCCTGCCTCTCTTGTAGCCTTCATCATAGGGGGGCATTTTTTCCGTGCAGTCATAAATGGCAAAAGAGGAATGCCCTGGCTGGTTAAAGCCCAGTGCTCCCCCCATCCATTGCTCCGATGGATCCAAATTGACACCCATGGTATCAGTAACTACCGTTATATCTCTTCCTGGCTGAAATTTCACACAAAAGGCCCATAGCACCTCGTCTATATTGTGTACATCAACATCATCATCTACAATAAACAGATTTTTTACAATCTGCCCTGCCTGCGTGAATTTCATGGCCATTCCCGCTTTTTTTGCGAGTCCGGGCCTCTTTTGTCTGGCCGACTTTTTGATAGATGCCGCTGTTGTAAAAGACCACGAGGACATGATTCCCACATCGGTCAACTCCGGAACATTTACTCTTGTCTGCCGGTAAAGCTCAATCTCGAACATAAGATCGCCCATCCTGTGACCTTCCGTGGGTGGAGCTCCCATGTACAAGTACTGATAGTAAGGGTCTTTCCTTGTTGTCACAACCTGGATGTCAACAACGGGCAGATAATTGCAACCGGAATAAAAACCTGGGAATTCAGAAAAAGGTCCTTCAAATATTCTCTTTTCCGGATCAATAAGGCCTTCGATTACTATTTCAGCGTTAGCTGGGACGACAATGTCGCTTGTTTCGCATTTTACGACTTCCAATGGCTGCCCCGCAAATACACCCCAATAGTCTTGCTCATCCGCCTGATCGGGGGCGGGCATCTGGCTGCAAAGATAGTAGAGAGGGTCTGCTCCTATTACAATAGCTATAGGACAAGGCTTATTTTTTTCTATCCATTTTGAAAAAATCACCCCTTCATGCATCAGCGGCAGCATGAGATTGCATGTCTTATTTTTATCTTTTAATTGAAACCTCCGTATTCCGGTATTCTGCCATCCAGTATCAGGATCCATTACATTACTTATTCCTGCTGTTATATAAGGAGGGCTCTCAAATTCACCGGTAAAAGGAACAGGAAGCTTTGTCAGATCAAAGTCCTTTCCATCTATTTTGACCTCCTTGCAAGGGCCTGTTTTTACCAGTTTCGGTTTCATCCCCTTCTGGGCTGCAACCAACTTTTGTTCTAGATTTTGCAGTAAACCTTCTTCCGCCATTCCCAGCGCCATTGCCTGTCTTGCCCTGGTGGTCAAACCGTCGCTAAAGATTTTCCATCCGGGATAACCCCTTACATTATTATGAATTACTGCTTTTGAATCTGTCGCGCATATCCTTCTTGAGATTGCGCCTACTTCTCCGTTAAGATCAACCTCATTATTATTGCGGACAAGCAGATCCTTGTCTTCCAGAAATTCGATCCAGTCTCTAAGAGAAGTAAATGGGTATTGGGCCATAGTATTATCCTCCTTGTTATTTTGTAATCCTCTGGTTTAAACATAAACAACGTAACGTTACGGGTTTTCCATAATAATTCAATTGTCATGCCAAACACTATAACGGCCTGGTATCATAGAAAAATGTACGAGAACACACAAACAGTTGCAGTTACACCTTACCAGATCGGACAAAAAGCACTCCATAAATTTTAGCATGTAAGCTTATCTTATTGACTTAACGGATTAAAAGTATTATAGGACAAAAATGACATTAGGTACTAATTCTTTAATGAACCTTTTTTAAGGGATCCTTAACTTAAAAAACCAAGGTGTAAACGAGCACGTTTTTCTATGAGCCTACAACGCTAGTTGTGGCTTTTAGTCCAATATATTGGTACTATGTATTTTCATGCAGACAATATATAGTGCCGCTATTGTCAATTTGCATTGGAATGATTAATTGTCAAAGGGGGAGCGCAAGAGCGTATTTCTCTAAACCGCCCTTTTAGTGACAGAATGGCGGGGGAAATTAATATTATGTCATGGCGGTTAAATATGAAAGCAGGTGTAACTAAACCACCCTCGACTTACGCTCGAGGGTGGTTTAGTTCAAAGATCACCGAATCGCGTGCGTTCATATTTCCGGAACGAAACCACAAGATATGCAGCTTAATGTCAATTCTATTATGATACGGTTAATAAAAGGGAGACAATTATTTCCTATTTGATACGGAAGAAGTCTTCGGATTTGTAAGAAAAGTGGGTTTAAAAGAATGGATAAAGAGCGATGGAAAAAAATACGTCTTGAGGTGCTGGAAGGGAAGACCAGCAAGAGAGCAATTATCCAGCGCGAAGGCATCCAGTGGGGGACTCTAAAGAAGATAATCGAACATCCTGAACCTCCTGGCTATCATATGAAAAAGGCTCGTCTGAAACCTAAAATAGGGCCATACCTTGAGCAGATTTCCCGGATCATCGAAAACGACAAAGCGCTTCCAATAAGGCATGATAGCTCAGCCGTGGAGATTTATAATATCATTAAAGGCATGGGTTACCAGGGCAAATATACGCAGGTAAGAGACGCCGTACGTAAATTAAGGGGTCGAAAGGCGGCTGGACCAAAAAGACCTCCTCCTGATATCGGGAAGCCAACCGATAGTGAAGTGGGAGTAAGGAGGTTGATATCAGAAAAAGAATCCGGTTTTGCATTACAGGCACAAAACATCCTGCAGCATACGGAAGACCTTTACCGGGGGGCATTCAGCGCAGCAAAGGACGGGGTGGCAATCGTTGACGCCAGTGGAGCTTACCTAGATGCCAACCTTGCCTATTGCCAGTTGCTCGGTTATTCTCATCAAGAAATAATAGGCAAGAGCCCAAAAGATTCCCTCCACCCCGATTACCGTTATCAACTAATGGATGAATTTATCCCAAACATTAAGAATAAGGGCGGCATCAGACTTGAATCAGTAATTGTCCATAAGGATGGTCACCCAATTCCAGTAGAAGTAAGTGGTGTAAGGTTTAACCACCAGGGAAAACCATCATTCCTCGCAATAATTCGAGATATTACTGAACGAAAACTGGCAGAGACAGAACTTATCGCCAGCGAAGAGCGATATCGTTCTCTAGCAGATAATGTGACCGACGGGGTAATGATTGTTCAAGATTCGAAGGTGGTGTTTGCGAATAAGTCATGTATTTCTATGTTTGGCAATAATAGCTTTAGAGATGTATGGGGCATGTCTATTGAAGATTTTTTTCACAATGATCTGGAAAAAAAATTAGCAGAAGAACTTGTGGCGCATATAAGTGGTTACAAGGACGGAAATATAATTCAAACGCATTGCAAGATTCGCGATGACCGGCAGTTTTGGGTTGAAGCTCGCCACAAGTTTGTCAAATGGGGTGGGAATCGGGCCGTCCTTGTAACATTAACAGACGTCTCTGAAAGCAAACTCAAACAGATAACCATTGATCAAGAAAGACAATATCTGGCTGAAGAGAATCTTAAACTGAGATCTGCAATGAAGGATCGTTACAGATTTGGTGATATTGTGGGCATAAGTCCTGCCATGCAGGAAGTTTATGATCTTATTTTAAGGGCCAGCGCCAGTGATGCTAATGTGGCCATTTATGGGGAATCAGGTACCGGTAAGGAATTGGTTGCACGCACAATTCACAATCTGAGTTCCCGAAAAAATAAAACTTTTGTACCGGTTAATTGCGGCGCAATTCCTCCGACATTGTTTGAAAGCGAGTTTTTTGGGCACAGGAGAGGCGCATTTACCGGAGCGCACAGAGATAAACAAGGTTTTTTTGATATCAGCAATGGAGGGACCCTTTTTTTGGATGAAGTCGGCGAGATGCTGCCCGAACATCAGGTCAAAATGCTTCGCGCTATAGAAGGCGGGGGCTTTACGCCCGTTGGGGATAACAAAGTAAGAAATGTTGATGTGCGCATCATATGCGCCACGAATAGGAACCTGCATGAAATGGTAGACAAAGGAAATATGCGAGAGGATTTTTTTTACAGAATCCATATCATACCTATCACATTACCGCCATTAAGGGATCGCAGAGAAGACATTCCTTTACTGATAGATAAATTATTAAAGAATCTTAGTGAAGATATGAATATTGGCAGCATCCCAGGAAATGTTGTTGATGCGTTGAATAATCATGGTTGGCCTGGAAATATCCGTGAGCTTCAAAATGTCATACAACGCTATATTACCTTAGGCCGCCTTGATTTTACCGGCAAGAGCGCAAGTTCGAATGTTGGTATTAAAAAATCTTCAGTCGAGCCTACTGATGGGGAAAGAGGGCTGCAAGCTAACGTAGAATCCTTTGAAAAACAATATATACAAAGAATTCTCAAACAAAATAAGTGGAATAGGAGCAAGACTTCAACTTATTTGGAAATCCCTGCAAAAACTCTATATAGAAAAATGCTGAAATATAAATTGTTCGGGCCACAGCCATAGTCAATTTTGTCCGAAATTATTTTTTCGTTGTAAAATCAAATTGATAATCCTACCCCCTCCTCCCTGTGGTATACCATTTTTGCCCGATCCTTAGACTCGTTATCGTGCCCAACAATGATACCTACATTTATTTTATGTAATAACATATAGTTATATTGTTTGGCATGACTATTGTAATTATCAGTAAGCATATCTCTGGAAGGAATGAGGATATTAAAAAATGATTAAGCATTTTATCATACATACAAATTCCTCAATAATTTATGAAGAATTAACATATTTGGAAAAGGAGCTTTACATCAATTTTTGCCTTTCTCAAAATAGTGAGGCCGTGGCGCTCTCAATGGGGAGAGCCATATCACAATTTCTACGCAATTTTTATAACCGCTGCAAACCCTCGCCAAGGGTTGGGTCAAAGGCGGAAAGGATGGCAGGCTTAAATGCGACAGTTATAGGGTGATGCCTCTTTGGAATAAGCGATCAAGCCGCCATTTCTATGAAATAAGGATATGCGGATCACTAATGAAAGCCCCGCGGCCTCACCATTTTAAATATGGCTAAGAAATTACATGGAATTCAAGTTGTTAAATGGCGTTGTTTTTTCAATCGTCTGTGACCGGATAGTGCCTTTGATTTTTAGCAAAGCTAAAAATAAGAAGCTCCGGCACAGAGTCACGGGTCTTACTACAGATTAGTTCTGATCCTAAACATGTTTTCTCCTTTCGCGGTTAGGGTTCAGACGTGATATTCCGTCTTCCATGAAAATTTGCGGTAGGAGGTTTGAATATCTGGGTAAGACCCGTTCTAATTTGTGAGCAACTAAACCACCCTCGACTATAAGTCGAGGGGTTTTATGA
>LT984855.1:905553-918354 GCA_900258555.1 uncultured Desulfobacterium sp.
TGGGCACCTAGTTGATAACGTCGCATAGCGACATGTATAAACTTTTCTTCGCCTAAAGGCGAGGGATTTCAACCATCCCTGACAGGGACATTAAATAATGTTCATATTCTTAAAGTCCCTGGCAAAGTTAACGACGTCAGGGTCATAATCCTAACAACAGTTGCAATAAAGCGGGAATAATAAATCACATTAATCAATAAGCGTGTTATAGAGGTGATAAGCCACAGCTTATAAACAAGGAGAGATTAGCGATGTTAGTAAAAAACTGGATGAGTAAGCCTGTGATTACTGTTGACATAAACGATTCCATGCAAAAAGTCATTTCAGCTTTTAGAGAGAATAATATTAATATGATCCCTGTCTTGGACAGGGGAAACTTGGTTGGAGTGATCACCGAAAGAGATGTCCTGAAAGAGGGTCAGTTGATTGGGGTCATCACCGAGAGCGACCTTAAAAAAGCCACAACCTCTGGCAAGACCTCGATAAATGTGAATGAACTTATTTACTTGGCGGCTACAAGAATCAAACTGGAAGGACTTGTTACCAGAGACCCAATTACAGTCGCCGAAGATCTTACAGTAGAAGAGACTGCCGAAATTCTGCTGGCAAAAAAGATATCCGGTGTTCCGGTTGTAAATGCTCAGGGGGCGCTTGTCGGAGTCATAACACAGCACGATCTGTTCAGGTCATTAATTTCCTTAACCGGTTTGAGAAAGAGGGGAATACAACTCGCCCTTCGGCTGAAAGATAAGCCAGGCGCAATAAAAGAAATTACCGACATTATCCGAAACTACGGGTGTCGTATGTCGAGTATTTTGAGCTCCTATGAACGAGCGCCGTCCGGTTTTCGCAATGTTTATATCAGATTCTTCCAAATTGACCGAAAGAAGTTGCCATTGCTCCAAAAGGAAATAGAGGAAAAGACAAAAATCCTATATATTGTGGATCACAGGGAAAATAAGAGGGAGCTCTATTCTGTCTGAAAGGGTGCTTGCGCAAAAAACTTGTCGAAATTTGCGCAAGCCCTTATATTTTAATATTTCATCAACAGGAGATGAACCATGAGAAACTATTTAATAATGGCGCTTGGATATGTCATTATTTCAATTACGATTATCTCATACTGGGCAATTAAGATTAATCCTTAAGATGTAGAGACACAAAAGCGGGTGGCATTGGAGATTATGCCATAATTCTCATTTAAGATAGATCCTTTTTACCTTCCAGACCGAGGTCGTGGCAAGCTTTACGCCCGATTTCTCATCCTCGTTTAACAAGCCTGTTAACAAAAAAGATAGGGACCTCATTTGAAAAAAGGCGGTTTAATATTGATCCAGGCCCATTTAATTCTCTTTGCCCGTTTAGCTCTATTCGAATTTATAATGCCCTATCACACTAAAATGGTTGATTAAAGCACAATTTCCATATAATTTTCATCGCCGCAACATTTTTAGGCCGCCATTTATATGTTTCTTCACCACTGCAAGGTTATTAACATCAAAGGTCATAGCTACAGATTAAAGGAACATACCTTTAACCAAAAACTCTTTCAACCCAAAGGAGGTGAAAACATGACCACCTTACCTGAATAAAACATAACCATCAAGGACAGGGGTGGTACACTTTTCAATTCCCGAAATTGGTACACTTTTGCTTTCCCATTGACAATTCTCCCGCCATGCCAGCGTGCTATGGCGGTCTAAATTCTGGAAATAATCCTTTGATTTAATATGCTAATTGCAGTCTCACATACAATCTTACCAGTTTTGTCCGACTTTGACTGTCATCTCTACATCTCTGCCTTTTATGTAGGCTTTTCAATTAATGATAACAAAAGGTTATTTCAGTTGGCATGATAATTGTAGGTGCATAGATCAGAAATATATCGCGATTAGGCTCTATATATTAAAAAAACTGAATCCGAATGTTTACTAATCTTACTACAATTAACTTCGTGGATAACGGTTCATTTCCTGTGGTTTTGATGAAATTAAAACATCATCTGAACCCGCTTCATCTTTACTGTCGTCTGAGAGATATTGGAATTAGAAAAAAACCGCTATTTTTTTATGCCGTTTTTATGAACGTATGGTGTTCAATTTATTTATGTCTATAGTTCGTTTTTATTGATTTAGTTAAAGTTAAATGGAGGAAAAACATGGCCCAGGAACGGGAAATACTCAGCTTTAATGTGGAGCTTAAGTGTGATCATCGCTGCGAGGGTTGCGAGCGGTTTTTTGATTGTACTGATGATCGAAAGTTGAAGGTCTATAAACGCAGGAGAATGGGGCAAGCCGTTAAAAAAATGGCCAACATAAAACATAAGATATCAATTTCCGGAGGCAAGGGCGGGGTGGGCAAATCAACCACAACCACTAATCTTGCTGTGGCCCTGGCTATGATGGGAAGGAAAGTAACCATCCTCGATCAGGATTTTGATGGGGCAAGTATTCCAAGGATGCTTGGAATTCAGGGGACGAAAAGACTGACCTACGGTGCACGCGGCATAATTCCGGCTGAAGATGAACTAGGGCTTGGAATGCACGTGGTCGCAATCAGCCTGATATATCCTGACGAGGTCATTACCATGTTTCACGAAATGCGCAGGGGGACCACCGAAGAATTTCTGGCCAACGTTGACTATGGTGAAAGGGATTATCTGATAGTGGACCTTCCTCCCGGCACGAGCTCGGATGCGTGTAATCTGCTTCAGTATATTCCTGATCTGGACGGCACCGTTACTGTAACAGCGCCCACCAATGTGTCTCAACTGGCGGCCCGTAAGGCAACCATTCTTTCCGCAAAGGCCGGTAGCCCCGTGCTGGGAATAATTGAAAACATGAGCGGTTATATCTGTGGGAATTGCGGTAATGAATTCGATTATATGAAAAGGGGCGGCGGAGAGGCCCTGGCCGAAGAACTTGGAGTGCCTTTTTTAGGGCGTATACCTCTTCATCCTGAAGTAAGTGCCAGCTGTGATGCAGGGACACCATTTGTTAAGCAGTTTCCGGATAATCCGGCCTCCAAGATGATGATGTCCATTGCTCATCGTCTGGAGGAGATTGTCAGCGCAAAGAAGTAAGATTGTATTCAACTGAAAGTGAAAACATAAGGAGACTTTAAATGGCTACAGAAGTAGGCACTGTAATAAAAGGAATGAATATTGATCAGGGCTGTAACAAACAGTGCGAGAACTGTGAAAAGTACTTTGAATGCGAACTCAGCTTTAAATCCACATTCCAGCAAAAGGGCATACTGGCAATGATCAAGGAGAATCTGAGCAGCGTCAAGTACAAGGTTATCGTACTAGGAGGAAAAGGGGGTGTGGGCAAATCCATGCTGACCGCCAATATTGCAGCAGCCCTGGCCCAGAGAGGCAAGAAAGTGTGTGTTCTTGACCAGGTGTATGACTGCCCTGCAATTCCTATGATGCTTGGGGTTTCGGAAGAGGCGCGTTTAATGATCGGAGACAACGGTCTTATCCCTGCTGAGAGCAAATGGGGTATAAAGGTGGTATCTACAGGTCTGATCCTGGATAAGGACGAGGTCATTATCTGGTTTCATGATATGAAGAGAAATGCAACCGAAGAACTATTGTGCGCCGTGGATTATGGAGATACGGAATATCTTGTTGTGGATATTCCAACAGGCACCAGTTCCGAAACCGTAAATATCCTTAAATATATTCCGGATATTAAAGGATCTTTTGTGGTTACCGTACCTTCCGGAGTTTCTCAGAATGTGGCGCGGAAGTGCATTTATATTTTAAACAAGGCCAAGGTGCCGATAACAGGCGTAGTTGAGAACATGAGCGATACCGTATGCCCAAGTTGTAATTCACCTGTTTCTCTGATTTCCACTGGGGCGGGCGAAAATATGGCCAAGCAAGAGGGGGTTGCTTTTCTGGCCAAGATCCCCATGTCTCAAAGGGTAAGCATAAGTCTGGATGCAGGAGAGCCATTTGTCCTCAAGTACCCTGACAGCCCGGAATCGGATGGGGTCAATAAGGCAGTTGATGCATTAATAAAGGCATGTGAGGGCGGAAGTTAAATTTTAGCGGGTTTTTTGGTTTTTGCCAAATTTTCAACAAATTACTTTATTTATAATCAGGAGGAGCACAGATGCCATACGACATCAGACAATTCATTGAGGATTTAAAAAAGGCGGGCGAACTGATTGAGGTTGATCAAGAGGTTGACTGGAATTACGAAATTTCAGCTTATGACATATTAAGCGGTTATTTTGACGGACCAGCCTTTTTGTTCAACAATGTAAAAGGTATCAAAACCGGGGCGCGTGTGCTGATCGGACACTTTGCCGGAAGCTATCAGAAGCCTCACAAAAGACATGCCATATGCCTTGGCCTGGATCCTAATATAGACAGGGCCACTTGGGTTCGGCAGGCCTCAAGATCCATTGGGACGATGTTAAAGCCGGTTGAGGTGGCCACAGGTCCATGCAAAGAGGTGATTAAGATGGGTAAGGAGGCCAACTTAATGGAGTATCCTTTTACCTATCATGCCATAGGGGACGCCGCAAAATACATCTTCTTAAACGCCTGTGTAATTAAAGATCCTGACTCACAATATACAAATGCCGGGACCTACTGCCTTGAGATTTATTCCAAAAACCGTCTGGTTGTGACTCCTTATGCCCACAGCAATTTTGCCTCTATTCTGCTCAACAAGTACTGGGGAAGGGGGGAGGCAATGCCTATTTCAATTGTAATCGGCGGTGACCCGACAGTGACAATGTGTGCAGGATCAATCATGCCCCCTGGTGTGAGCGAATATGATGTGGCGGGCGGACTGCGCGGGGCGCCCATTGAGATGGTAAAATCCGAGACATCAGATATCCTCGTGCCTGCTAATTCCGAGATGATCATAGAGGGAGAAATACGGCCCAACGAATTTCTCCCTGAGGGTCCAAAGATTGAGTCTTTTGGTTTCTCAGTTGGCCCCAGACAACCATTTTATGCCATAAGGGTAAACTGCATTACCCACAGAAATAATCCAGTTATTCCGGATATACATAATTCAGTGGGAGCAGGCACGTCGTCACTCCATGACAGCTTTATGCCCCTGGGCTACCTGGCACAGATAAAGATGTTCGGTATGCCCATGAAATTAGGCCATACGGTGCCTGTCAGGTGTGCCACAACCGTTTTTAGCGGGGTTAAAAAGAAAAAATACCCGGAGGATTATCAGGGATTCATGCAACAGTTGATCAACACCCAGACGGGCATGCCTGGGATGGGGGGTTCCTTGGCGAACAGCCTTTTTGTGGATGACGATGTTAATGTGCTCAACTATGACGATGGATTTGAAGCCATGTTTACCCAGGTGAATCCGGCCAGAGATGTTATACGGACTGAAAAGGAATTCGCCACAATGACAATCGAGTCTTCATGGCTGGAGCCGGAAGACCTTGAAAAGTGGAAAGGTCCGGGAAATTTTCTCAACCGAAAATTGATTACCGATGCCACGACAAAAGAGGAGCCTCCTCTTGGGGTAAGGAGGACTCAGTTTGAGACCCTTTTTCCGGAAGAAGTGCAGCAATGGGTAATGGATAACTGGAAGGAGCTGGGATTCGAAGAAGAAGCCCGCTGGAACAAAAGCTACACAGGTTCTGATTTCTAGCTCGTGCTTAATTAAAAGGAGGCTTTATCTATGGATATTAAATACGTGTTATACGGAAAGGAATTAGAGGAAAACAGTCAGGCAATTGACTCGGAAGAGGCCATAACCCTGTCTGTTATGAAGATAGATGAGAGGATGTGGTACAAGGGAGAGATGATCATTTATAAAGGACAGACAGAGGGCGCGGAGCCAGTAGAGCTTTTAGGGCCGTTTGCAAACCCTTACGATGCAGGTAAATATTATATAAAGCTTATCAAGTTGCTACCCACCGTAGAAGATGATGAGTAGAAAAAGGAGGAGGGAAAATGGAATTCAGGACTTTTTTGGAAGACTTGCAGGAAGAAGGGGAGCTGAAAGTAATAGGCAGGGAAATTGACTGGGAGTTGCAGTCAAGCGCTGTCTGCGCCATGAGCCAAAGGGTCGGAGGGCCGGCTGTCAAGTTCAGCAATGTCAAAGGCTATCCTGATATGCCTTTGGTGGGAAGTATTTTTTGTGGACCAGGTATGTATTACTGGCCCCAGTTGTCTCGGAGGATGCACGGCAGGATTGCAATGGGCTTGGGGCTTGAAAAGGATACCCATTATGATGAACTCTTGGAGACAATACTTGACCGCAAAAAGTCTGCTATCAGGCCGATCGAGGTGGAATCCGGCCCTTGCCATGAAGTGGTTATAGAAGGAAAAGACATTGATTTGTATAAATATCCCATCCCTTATATTCACGATAAAGACGGGGGGCGCTATCTGACATCTCACCTGATAATGACGCGTGACGAAGGCCGGAAATGGACTAATTTTGAGACGCACCGTTTGATGGTGCTGCGGAGAGACAAATTGGTTCAGGGGACCCTGGCCAGAATGACCAGGCCAAGTAACGTGGATATGATGGCGGCTGCGGCTGCAAAAAGGGGTGAGCCTCTGCCGTTTGCCATCGTCATTGGGGCGCCTCCGGAGATGATGCTGGAAGCCCACTTGAACCAACCGCCGGGAAAGGATGAGTATTCAGCATCAGGCGCACTGGGCCTGACATCCATAACACTTGTTAAGGCTAAACTGAGCAATATCTTAGTTCCTGCCACGGCTGAGATAGTGCTTGAAGGGCATATCTATCCCAATGAGAGAGCTGTGGAAGGCCCTTATGCGCACATCTCATACTATTCCGAGGAGATGGAAAATCTGGTTTATCGCGTGGAATGCATCACGCAGCGAAAAGACCCCATTTTACCCTTTGAAATTGAAGGGTGTAGATCGAGCGACAAGATGTGCATGCTGTCGGTTATGCATTCCGCTGAAATTCATGAGTACCTTCAGTTGTGTGGAGTCCCGGTGAAATGGGTGACCCTGCCTGTGGAGACGAAATTGTGTCTGGCCGTGGTGTCGGTGCGTTCCCAGCTTCTACCAGGCTATCCGGGAAGGATATCCGAATTGCTTTACGGCATGAGCCCTTACGTGCGACAGGTCCTGGTGGTGGATGCTGATGTGGATTCCGAGGACTTACTCAAGGCCCTTATGGACAGGGTATTGAAGGCCAATTTTGAGAGGCAATATTTTATCTCTAATAGAACCAATCCATTGGGCTTGACTGAGAATCATGATTTTAAGAGCGGAACAACGTCTACGATGTGTATTGATGCTACCTGGCGCATGGATAGGCCGCCGGAGACAATCCCGCGACGTGTTACCTTCGAATACTGTATCCCGGAGGATATCCAGGATAAGGTGCTGAAGAATTGGAATGAAAACCTGAAGTTGAGTCCTAAAGTCTGGAGATATAAAGCATGAACGATGTGAAAACATATACCATATTCGTGCCTGAAGACGATCTGGAAAAGTTTCTGAAACAAGAAGGGGAAATCCTTAATGAAACCCTTATTGATGAAGACACCAGAGAACAGTTTCAGGCCAAGGTGGTTGTTTCACGGACAAGTGGAAAAGATTTTCACAATCTGCATCTCCAGGGACGAGGGGCGTTTCTTTCCGGAGAGTGGTTTGTGAAAATAGCTGAGATAGAAGAGGAAGAAGATGAGGAGTTCACCATTTTTGAGTCCAAGAGATATGGCCAGAGAAGGGGATACATGCTGCGGTCAATGATGGCCGAAGGCGATAAAGCAGCAGCAAAAAAAGAGACCATGACCACGGAACTCCAGAAACGGTTAAAGCAGAAACAGAAACTGGTTGAAGAACTCCTCAAGAAAGAAAAATGAGAAGATATATGCCCTGTTTTGGCGTTTTGAAAACTAAGAATTAAATTTTCAGGCCAAGGGGATTTCTCTTAGAAGGCCATAGGCACAAACCCTTCCCCCGTGCTGCCTGTCACCCCAGACATAGGCACTGTGGCCTTCTAAGAGAAATCCCCTTGGCCTCTGTTTTTTGTTTGGCCGCCAAGTTATTAAGTACCTACAGTTTTGTCAAGATTAGGGAGAAAGGGTAATGCATAAAAAAAGGCTGGTGATTGGAATATCAGGGGCAACCGGACCTATATACGGCATTAGGATGCTGGAGATATTAAAAAATGTTGACATAGAAACCCATCTCGTAATTTCAGATGCTTCAGAGACGACCATCCAGTTGGAAACAGATTATCAGATGGATTATGTCAAAGGGCTGGCAGATTATGTCTATGACATAAACAACGTAGGAGGCGCCATTGCCAGCGGTTCATTTCAGACTATGGGGATGGTTGTTGCGCCATGCTCCATAAAGACACTTTCAGGAATTGCCCATTCCTACAATGAAAATCTGTTGATTCGGGCCGCGGACGTTACTCTGAAAGAAGGAAGAAAACTCGTCCTGATGGTCAGAGAAACGCCATTTCACAAGGGTCATCTGCGTCTGATGCTCCAGGCGGCTGAAATGGGAGCTGTTATTGCCCCCGCCATCCCCAGTTTTTATAAGAAGCCCAAAACCATTGACGATATAATAAACCAAAATGTGGGGAGGATACTGGATTTTTTTGATATTAAGATTGATCTTTTTGAAAGATGGACAGATAATGATAGCCAAAGGGCTTCGGAAATCATTTCCTTCCGCGGAATGAAGGGAGAGAAAGAATCGTGTAGTCATAACGCTAAATCCGAGCCCTAATTTTCAGTCTTAGGTGAGCCACACAAAACCAATAGGCCGGAGGATTAACAAACCATGAAGAGAACCAACTGGTCGCTTGTTCTAGTGTTTTTCATGCTCTACCTTCCTAGCCAGGTTTGGGGCTTTGCACATTATACTAGGGTCATCGGTTATAATGCCGGTGCCATGGGACGGGGAGGCACTTCAATTGCCATTGCGGATGAGCCAAGCAATGTGAATTTTAATCCGGCTTTAATAAGCGAGACAGAAAGTAATGCGCTTGATGTAAATCTGCTTCTTATTTTTCCCCAGTTTGACTTTACATACACGGGTACCGACAACAAGAGATATACGGCTACTGATAAGGACAGGATGGCCATGGGACCTGGGGTAAGCTACGCGCACAAAAATAAGAATTCCCCATGGTCGTGGGGGCTTGCCTTTTCCGCACCAGATGCCATTACCACTGATTATACAATACAATCTAAACATTTCGATTCAGTTAATATGTATTCTGAGATTATGCATCTAAGATTTGGGCCAATTGTGGCCTATCAGCTTACACCAAAGCTGTCTATGGGAATCCGCTTTTTCGTTGACTACAGTTCGGTGGATTTCAGAACTCCTCTCGGCCTAGTTTGCATGGACCTTGGTCAAGCTGACGGCTACGGTGTTTCAGGAGGAGTGGGACTATTATATAAGCCAAGTGAGGATCTGAATTTCGGTTTTTATTATGAGAGTTCTACACTATTACAGGATCTGGAGACCCGAAGTGCGGATTCTTATCTTAAATTATATGACCCGGGTTCGTCTACGACTAAGACATATTCGAATATGGTTGCAAAGGTGAACAACCTACAATTCCCCCAAAATTTTGGCATTGGAGTAGCCTATAGACTATTACCTTCGCTTAGACTAAGCGCCGATGTCAGATACTTTAACTGGAAGAAAGACTGGAAAGAAATGGAGGTCGAATATAGTGGAATGGGTTCTGGTTACATGGCTGCCGATGGAATTCCAACTTCCATTAAGCTTCCCTTCAATGTTGACAACCAGACAATATTTGGGCTTGGACTGGAGTATTCTTTAAGTGAAATGTCTGCGTTGTCAGTGGGCTACTGTTATGGAGATGATGCCACAGGCGCCAATTATCTTTTTCCAATTACACCAGCCACTATGGAGCACACTGTTACTGCCGGTCTTTCGTTTCTACCTGCAAAGCACGTGAGGTTGGGGATTTCTTTCCTATACGGATTTTTTAATGATCCAAAGGCAAGTTCCTTACACGGTTATGACAGATCACTTGAGCGGCAGATGGGGCTTCCTCCGGGATCTATCAACAGCGAATTGAGTGGCTCAGAAGTAGATTATACCGTATACAATATCCAACTTTCCGCTACCATATTTTGGTAGGGAAACAACGTGAAATCATATAATAGCAAGTTAATATACATAAACATAGCTATTGCTTCCTTTTTTTCAAAACAGATGTTCAAAGGATCCAATCAAGCAATAACTAATAACATAGATGGTTCATCTGATATGGCTGCTGAAGGACGATATTGAAGGATTATATAAAGAATGCTCATGAGACGTAACCTTTTGTAACCTTACAACAGAGAAGCTTTGGAGGTATAGCATGACATTTAGGGATCTGAGGACATTTGTTGATTTTTTGGATAAGAATGGAGAATTAATTCGGATTGAAGAAACTCTTGACAGCAAGTTTGAGGTTTCAGCCGCCATCCGCCATGGCGCAAAGATGACGGACAAGGCAATCCTTGTTGAAAAGGTAAAAGGCTATCACTGCCCTGTTGTTGGAAATCTACTAGGGACCAAAAAGAGATTAGCTTTGGCGATTGGTGCCGCCGAGGAAGACATTATCAATAAGTTACTGATAAAGGAAAAGGATCTCATCCCCAGCAAGACGATTGATAAAGGCCCTGTTAAGGAAAATATAATTAGTAATGATATTGATCTTTTTAAGACTTTGCCGATACTGACCTATCATGAAGACGATGCCTCGCCCTATATTACCCAGGGGATAGTATTTATGAAGGATCGGGAAAGCGGCCTAGAGACTATGGGTGTCCATCGTCTACAGGTAAAAGGTAAAAATAGGTTAGGAGGATTCTTTACAGGTAAGACTTCAAGTGAAATTATCAGAAAGGCGGAAAAAAGAGGAGAAGCACTGGAGATAGCCATAGCCATCGGTGTTGATCCTTCAACCTTGTTGGCATCAGTTATTTGGGCACCATTTGCTGATAAATTTGGTATTGCCGGGGCATTCAGGGGATCTCCTCTGGAGCTGGTTCAAGCTGAGACAGTAGACCTTAAAATACCTGCTCATGCAATGTTTGTCCTGGAAGGAAAAATCATACCTGGTTTGAAGGAAACCGAGGGCCCTTTTGGAGAAAGTAACGGCTACTATATAACTGCCGAAAATCCGGTTATTGAGATTAATGCGATAACTCACCAGAAGAATCAAATTTATTCTGTTTTTGTACCATGGGACAGGGAAGATGGGACCATGTTAGATCTTTTTGCCACGCCCCACATTCACAAGAGCATAAAGAGTGTCCTTCCTTCATTAGTTGATATTAAATTGTTTTTTACTGCAGGATTTGCCATAGTTTCAATAAAAAAAAGGTATGAAAGCGAGCCTCGCGAACTCCTTTATTTTCTTTTGAGTACTGTTCCTTTTATCAAGATTGCCATGGTGGTTGATGAAGACGTGGATCTTGAGAGTCAAAAGGAAATCAACTGGGCGATGGGCACGCGATGTTTTCCGGACAGGGACATAATTGTTATGGACTCTGTTACCGGCTCCCCTCTTGATCCTACGGCAAAAGGGAAGGACTTTGTTGTATCAAAATTTGGACTTGATGCAACCAAGCCCTTGGACAAAATAAACGATTTTAAAAAAATAAGACCTCCGGAAGAAGTTCAAAAAAGGATTACAACTTTATTCGAGAAGTATCTGGGCTGAACATTGGTTAACAAGAAACCAAAAAGTATGTGCGGTAAAATCGTTGGAGGCATAAAAAAGGCCTCTTACTTCACAAACCTGGATTGGGTTCAGGAACAATGTATGACAAAGCTGGGTTTCAGACCGCACCCAGGTACACTTAATCTGCAAATTGAAAACGACTGCCTTCAAATACTTGAGCAGTTGAAACTAGAACCATGTGACGCACTGGTGCCTCCTGATCCGGGTTTTTGCTCTGCCAGAATATACCCTGTTATAATCGGAAAAGAAAAAGGCGCTCTTTTAATGCCTGAAGAGAGTGTTCGAGTGCATGGCGATGCGATTGTCGAACTTATCGCGCCTAAAAGTCTTAAAGACGCTCTCAATGTTGATGACGGAGATTCCTTGACAGTGATTATATGTGATTCATAGGGGTTAAACAACCTAAAAACTTCATTACGCAAGATCAAAATTAGGGCTTACCGAACATTGAAATAATGGGAAGGTTATAACAACTGACATGCGACTGTAATTATGACCGGGCCTGAGTGGCATATATATATCGGAAGGATACCTTTTGCTGAAAGGAGTAATTTCTGGGTCAGCTTTGAGAGTGATAATAAGCTGACAAAGACAAAATCAAATATTTATAACCGATGTCTTCCCTGTATTACAAATCTGTATGAACAGTTGAAACATGGCTGCTCATCCATAACTCTGGGTACAGCCTATGATTGCTGGAAAATAACGGCTGTTTTAAAAGGAATTGAAGAGTGTCAGTCACTTTTGCATGAATTTGAGATAAGGTTCCCGGGTAAATACGTTTATGGTAAATTTGGCAGTGGACAAGCTAACGCCAAAACAAGGGTTGTTATATTCCATGCAGAAAGCATAGAAGAACGTGACTGGCTGGAATCTGCTCTTGCAGAATGTCTTCCCGTTGTTGATAAAAAGGCGGATATTCGAATTTCCAGAGCATGCGAGGTCTTATACGCCGAGCTGCTTGGGGACTGGCGAAACTGGCAGCCTGAAACACCAACTAAACCACCCTCGACTATAAGTCGAGGGGTTTTATGAGGGGTCGATTTCAAATCGACTATCATCAGGAATCGGCTCCCCTTCTTGCTTTTGA
>LT984855.1:923989-926107 GCA_900258555.1 uncultured Desulfobacterium sp.
TGGGCACCCAGTTGATAACGTCGCATAGCGACATGTATTAACTTTTCTTCGCCTAAAGGCGAGGGATTTCAACCATCCCTGAAAGGGACATTAAATTATCAATTTATTCCCATCATATTTTGAAGAGTAGAGGGCCGCAATGCCTGCCAAAAAGCGCTTTAAAACGAGGTATCCCGGGGTTTATTATATTGAAGGAAAGGCCTTAGGGTCAAAAAAAATGGAGCGAATTTACTACATTATCTATCGAAAACATTCTAAAATCATTGAAGAAAAGGTGGGTGGGCAGTTTAAGGATAAAATGACCGCAGAAAATGCCGCAAGGATTCGTACCGAATGCATAAAAGGCAAGCGATTATCCCGAAAAGAAATGCGAGAACGGGTGAAGGCCGAAAAACAATTGCCGAAAATATACCTTCATTCAATTTTAGAACAAAAATCCGCTTTAGTGGACTCATTAGAGGCAAAATGGTCTCTCTTTAGTGAGGCAGCTGCTGACCGTCTCTTTATTTTCGATTCTGAACTCAGCTTACTTGAAGTAAATAAGGCCGTTCTTGAAATGTTTCCACCCGGTACTAGGAAGAAGGATATAATTGGAAAGAATCTCTCAGATTTCTTACCTCATACAAAAAAGACCGGAGAATATGACGAGCATTTGAATGTAATCAGGACTGGTAAAAGTTACGAAGTGAAAGACTTTATCCCTCCCCCACCTTACCCGCGACATGAACATGTGAACATTAAGGCTTTCAAAGTGGGCGATGGCCTTGGCGTTGTTGTCAGGGATATAACAGAACTCAAGCTCAATGAGGAAAGGTTGATAAAACAAGATTTGGAATTGCAGACCAAGGCAAGGGATCTTGAAGAGATGAATACGGCCCTTAGAGTACTGCTTAATAGGAGGGAGACTGACAAAGAAGAGCTTAAAAAAAGTATGCTGTTAAATATAAAAGAATTGGTTTATCCTCTTTTAGCGAAACTGAGAGGTACTGAACTCAACAGAATTCAAAAGTCATATATCGATCTAATGGAATCCAATTTAGATGACATAAGTTCACCTTTTTTGCGAATAATGTCCATGGATCATTTAAGATTAACCCCCTCGGAAATTCGACTGGCGGATCTTATCAAACAGGGAAAGAACTCAAAGGAAATTGCGGGCTTGCTGTTTCTCTCCAGTAATACTATAAATTCTTATAGGAAAAGGATCAGGAAAAAACTGGGAGTGCAAAACAAAAAAATAAATCTTCGAACCCATTTGATAGCAATCGACAAAATGGGCTAATTTTGTAACTCTTCCTACCCCAAATTTGTACCGTTGACATTAAAACCATTTCCTCAAAAAATACCGTTAAAATAAAAGCACTATTCACACATAACAATAATAGTCTTTTGTCAATTTTGTGTAAAGACAAGGTAAATTGTTTCTGACAACATTTTCAAATACCTAACTTAACATATGTTGATTTTTTTTAGAATTTTGCCATTGCACAGTTAAGCAAAGAGAATATCTATTATTTCAAATATAAGGGAGGTTTACTAGTGAAAGAGCTTATACAATTAAAGGTAAATGGGCAGGCTTATGAGGTTGCCGTTAATACACATCATACTCTTTTGGAAGTATTAAGAGAAGAGCTTTCATTAACGGGTACTAAGGAATCCTGCAATTTAGGGGAATGTGGGTCCTGTACTGTTCTAATTGACGGCATACCTGTGCACAGTTGTCTGACTCTGGCAGTTGAGGCCCAGGGAAAAGACATTACGACTATTGAGGGGCTTGCTGAAGGGGGTAGACTCGATCCTCTACAACAGTCATTTGTTGATCACGGCGCCGTCCAATGCGGCTTTTGCACACCGGGCATGATCTTAGCCGCAAAAGGGCTTCTTAAAAAGAACTCTTCTCCAAATGAGGCTGAGATAAGGAAGGCCGTATCAGGAAACTTATGCCGGTGTACTGGGTATGTGAAGATCGTCGATGCGATTAATGCTGTTGCAACAAAATAGCCTCAATAAACGGTCTCTAAATTTTGGGGCATCGCACATTTGTGTGGGTGACCCCAATATGTTGTGGTCATGCATTGATGACCTGGAATGCCGCTGGTTTTCTTCTCGGATAGAGAT
>LT984855.1:933057-952907 GCA_900258555.1 uncultured Desulfobacterium sp.
ACACCGCAAAAAAGATCGACTGGCAGTTCACCACGTCTGATGCTCGCATAAAACTAAAACGCCTTTATCCGAAACAATAAAGGTTACATGGTACTAGAGACTTAAGCTGTTCTGTCTTCCGCTGCGTCCATAACTGGTCGATAATCCGGTCTGCAGAAGTAATATCGGCCTGTTCCTTTGCACGAAGCCAGACAGGAGAAGACATCAATGACCTATCAATTTCCCCCCTTGCCACAACATTTGTGTCCGGAAGAATACTCATATGTCGTCAACAATTGTTCTTGGAATCTCGCTTTTTCGCCCAGGCTTGAAATGCCTTGTCTTTGGTCAGGGTCTTTTTGAGAATAGCCTCCATCACCATATGTTCATCCATATCCCGATTATCCTCTCTGCCCGCCTCAACGTAAAGATCAAATTCTTCCGATAGGTCTGACGGGATCTTAAATTTCCGTGTGACAAGCTCGGTTTTATCGGGAATTTTTAGACTGATAGACATGTAGTCCTCCACGTCCTGTAGGTTGTTTTCCCTGCAAAAGTGAACCAGTGCGGTATAAAGGAGGCGACGGTTTGAGACCGAATCCGTTTCGGATATCCGTTTGACCCGAAAAGATAAATCCTTAGGGATTATTACGTTTAACTCCGAAGATCCCGGGCCCCGGCTTGGGCCTGCTAGGTACGCGATCTTTGAGCCCTTGTCCATACAACCCAGGCGATAGGAAAAAAAAGAATGAAGCGCCTGGCTGTAAACATCCTTTAAAAACACCTTCTCCCTTAAGTCCAGCGATTTTCTAGCAGCAAATAATTTCAGTTTGGAAATCATTTCCGTAGGCACCCTTGTCTGATGCAGGACAAATTTTTTCATCAACCATTTCCCCCCGATAATGGGCTTAAAACATCACAGCCTGTTCGGGGGTAATAGCATATTTATCATTTTACGTCATCAGGTTTACCCGGGATTCCTCCTTTTTGCCTAAGATGGTCAAAATCATGGTGCCTTATAGGGCGGTATGATCATATCTTTATTTACCAGCACGTTCACACTTTGCCCTACCGGGACTTTAATACTCGGTTGAACCTGAAGATTTTTTTTGGTTATTTGTTGACCCACCTGATTAATATCCTGGCCGACATTGGAAGCAAAGATTTTCTGATAGTCGATTCCATCTTGATAAAGATCTGTTCCTTGAGAGGTTGTGGCTGCCACTGATAAAATCGAAGATACTAAAACGCCGCCGACCAGCCGCAGGTAATGATTATCCACATCGCCGGAAAAGCCTGAAAAACCGTCGAGTTCAACCCCGGGCATAGACTCAAGGGAGACCGATGAACCGTCCGGCCTTATAAGACGGGTCCAGCAAACCAGGACCCTGTTTTGACCGTATGTAATGACGGAATCATAGGTTGCCAGCAATCGGGACCCTTGGGGGATAAGGAGATGATTGCCGGTGACCGTGTCATAGACATTTTCCCGCACCTGCCCTATCACTTCGCCGGGAAGGTCTGAATTAAGCCCTGTTATAAGAGATGCAGGGATAATGGAGCCTGCCTTGACTTCATAAGGGGATACCGGCCAGGAAACAGGCCGCGAAAGATAGTCCTGTTTGTCTGTTTTTTGGTCTTCAAGAAAGCTTCTTTTCTCCAGTTGCTGATTCGGATCTTCGGACTTATTGCCTGCAAGCTTATCAATGGTGTCCTTGTAGGCATCAAAAAGACCGGTTGCCTCAGGGGTATTTGAAGACTTTTGGCCGGTGTTTTTCACTTCATGGGAACTTTGTTTTTGTTGTGGCACAGGGTCAACATTGAAAAAGACCTTTGATATTAAGGCGGCTTTAAGATTTGTGTCCTCCTGTTTTTGCCCGTTTTTATTTAAGGTTCCACCCGGATCTGCCGGCAACTTTTTTCCCAATTCGGACGGTTTTTCTTTTTCAGGTTCAACGGGCTCGGGCTGTTTAAAGGCGACCGCCTCCTGCAAGGGGCTTGTATTGTCCGGCGCATTCTTGATGATGTCAGGTATGGAGGGGTTTTGAACCAGTGGTTCGTCTTTTTTTTCCTTTTCTCCGAGTTTGAGACCGCCTGAAAGAAGAGCGATCGTGAAACCAAACATCACCAACAAGGAAACTACTGCGCTTATGATTATAATCGGGCGTTTTTTAAGCGAACGACTTCGCGGTTTTGGCAGTCTCAGTCGAGGGTCGTCCGGGTCAATTTTGGATTCATGCGGATCTTCCGGTATTAGAATATCATCGGACAAGGTTTACCCTCCTTAAAAAGCATTCCTATTGGAAGAGAGCTTTTCCGTACGGAAAATTCTGACAATGTCGCGACCATCCCGGCCTAATCGAAACTCGGCCTTGTTAAAAAGGCGGTCAACGATGTAGAATTCATTTCGGACCCGATAATTGACAAGCTGCATTTCGTTCTTATCGGACAGGACAAAAAGGACCGGGGCTTCAGGCATGTCTTTAGGAAATTGTATGAATGTCTTGACCCCGTCATCGAAAACTCTGAGGGGCAGCCATGAGGCTGCTCTGCCTTTAAAAACCTTAACGATGTAACCGAAATTGAGGTTTTCAAGGCTCACAACAGGAGATGTGACGACCTTATTTGCCTCTTCTTTTTTGGTTTGCTCTGAAATAGCCATGGTCAATTCATCGTGGGGGTACCTGAATGAAACTGCAGCCATGTAAGTTTTGGTGTAACTATGGATCTCAAACAGGTAGGATCTTCGATTGGTATTAATGTTAAGAGATGTCTGGAGGCCCGGTTTAGTGGGCTTTAAATAGATGTGCTGTTGGGTTTGGCCCTCACTTTGAGATAGACCAAGGCCCAAAACCCACCTAATTGTGTCGCCGCAGGCAGGTTTTCCCAAAATTTCTTCCCCCGGCTGGAGCTGAATATCCGTTAGTTTAAGGGGGGCGCAATAGACCTGATATAAGGCACCAGGGGCGTAAGTGTACTGCATAATGCTATTAAAATAGTCTTGTCCTTCCGGATGTTGCTTGGCCCCTTTATTTGCCTCTTCAATGACTTCATAGGGTTTCTTTTTTGCTTCGAGCTTGGAGGCCTCGGATGGAACTTCTACAGGTTTAAGTTGATTGGGCAGGGGAAGCGGCACCGGAGTTTCAATGATTTTCACTGGTGGGTCTGGTTCGGGCTTCTTCACTGCCTCAACGTATGATATATTTGCGGGTCTGTGTGCGCAGCCGACCAGGAAGAAATTCGCGATTGCCATAAGATAAATAAAGGCCAAAAAAATGCGTCCAAGTAACATATCTATCCTCCTTTCACAGGTCAGCGGCTTATCTTGGCCCAATTAAACTCGTCAATGTATATGCCCAGGGGATTTTTCTTCAACTGGTCTTCTGATTGTGGTTTAACAAGGCATACCTTGAAATTGGATCGCCAATACTCGGTCGTTATGACATTTCCTTTAGGACCCCAGATTGTTTCTTTCCAGTCCACCTGCCAGGAATCGGCACTTAGAGGAACTGTCGCGGTTATTTCGATGCTTACGCGCTGGACAAGGGACCGGGCGAAAGGGTCATTTTGGTTTGCATAGGCGCTCAAAGTACTGGATGACTTAGGCGTAACCAATTTATATGCATCAAACCAATTTTTTTTCACAACAGCCATGTCTGAGGAAACGTTTCTCGTGTCTTCCAAAAATCTGTGTAACTGATAGACGATTGCGGTTTTTTCAGGACGATAGTTTTCCCATAGCTTAGCAACAGGTCCCCTGTATATGGCGCTTCCGTCAGGCTCTACATCGACAACGTAAGGGACCGCCTTTGGTTGTGCGCCCAAATACATGGAGCCAAAGATAAGGGGAAAAACGATAAATACCAGGAGAGAAAAAAAAGCCAATCGCCAGTTTTTGGCTTGGATAACGGCGTTACCCATGCGGTTATCCCACTCCTGAGCCGCCCTCTGGTAAGGGGTGGAAAGGGGGGCTGAGGGCTTCCATTTCTTTGTCTTTGCTTCCATTCTAAATACCTTGTACTAAAACGGGTTAAAGGCCTATTTTTTGTGTTTCATATACATCGAAGACCAGTTCGGCGGGAGTTTTGTAACAGCCGATGATTGTGAGTTGCCCGCCGCAGATGATAACTGTGATGCTACCCCCGATACCCCACCGCCCGAGGGGCCGCTAAGGTTAGCTGCGGCCCGGTTCCCAACGGCGCCGGCTGCTTTTCGGACAGAAGACACCAATGGTTGAGCCGCCATGCCGGTCAGCATGGCGGCCGCCATAGCGTTTTGGGTTCCCACACCGGCACTAAGAGATGGGGCGCCCGCTAAAAGCCCTGCTGCTACGCTGGGGGCATTCCAGGCAAGAAAGGCAATGGCGCCTGCTGTCAGAAGCATTGCGAAAAGTTCGTTGTAGGTTATGTCTGCGTTAGTAAAGGTGAGATTGGATAAAATGGGTTCCGCGATAGAGAGGATAAAGGCCAGCACCATCAACTTTATGCCCGATGCGATAATTGCGCCGACAGCCTTTTCGGCAAGGAATTTGGTCTGCTGAAGAAACCCGAAGGGTAAGAGTATTCCTACGATTGCTACGAGCAGATAATATTCCAAAACAGCGTAAAAGACCTGCCAAGCAATGATCAGAAAAGCCAACATTATCAGGAGATACCCCCAGCCTATTACGATTGCATCTACCAAGCCGAAGCCGATATTTTCTAGCTTCGTAGCCAGGGGAGCTGTAGCCGTTATCCCGTAGCCGGCGATCCGGGAAGGATCTAAAAGTGATGGTGCAGCGCCGCCGCCCGCAATAGTCCCGGCCTGGATAAGCGACTGAACAAAGGCATGACAAAGACTTGGAAAATTCCAGACAATCCAGAGCCAAAAGCCTAGAAAAATGATTTTCCTGAAAACAGCCGCTAATTTTTCGCCACCGCCCAGAGCCCAAAACAGGCCGACCAGGACAAGTTCAATTGCAAGTAGGCTCCCGGTAAGCCATTCAACAGCCGGAAAGATGTTGTTCCAGCCGTTTGTAAAGGCATTGATAAAATTAGTGAGCGTTGTCGTTAATACGTTAAAGTTCATGGTTGCTTTCCAGGCGTGGGTAGCTCATTGCAGAAAAATAGGCAGCACAAATACCGGTATCATTGATTTCATGCTATCGCCGTTTTCTTATCAGCGGGTCAGCTAATTTCCGGATTTGACTTCCGGGAACTCCGCAAGCCTTTGAGGTTCAGGCCCCATGTCACCATATCCATTTCGAAGGCGGGTACCCGCTTGCTGTTGTGCTGCCATCTGAGACGCGGCAGTTGCCGCGGCCATCGATGCGACCCGCTGTTCTGCAACCAGGGTGCGGGTGATGTCTCCCAACTGACTTGAAAGGAGGGCCAGGCCCTGGTTCGACACCTGGAGCTGGCGGACCTCACCGTCTGCGCTTTGTGACTGACGGAGAATGTCATTTATCGTATCGTAGTTGGATGAAACCCGATTTATGATGGTCTGCGCATCGGCACTCATTTTTGCGGATTCCAATAGATTCCGGTCCCACTGCCTAAACTCGTCCTTGAATTGGGTGATCGGCATGTTTTGCCAATCACTGTTGGAAGGAAATATCGCGTCAAATTGATCTCTTACTTGAGACACGTTGAAGCCCAATTCCTGAGCCATAGAAGTGAGATCCTGTATTGCTTGTATGTTTTGGTCCGCTATCTGTAAAAGTTCGTTATATTGCGGGCTCCCCATAAGTCGTAGCGATTGTTGTTGCAGGGAAATTTGAAAATCCTGGTTACCTATTTGCGTAACCTGGTTGGATATTTGCTTCACCTCATTTGAGATTTGTTCCGCCTGCTTAATGACTGACTGGATCTGTTGCGTAGCGGTAATCAAGTTTTCAACAAAATTCGTCAGGTCCATCACGGGGATGCCGGCCGCATACGCCCGCGAATAGCTACAGGCTAAGAAAAGAAAAACAAACGCCGAAGTTACGAAATTTAGTGCCTTCATCATGATCTGCCCTCCTTTATTGTTTTCTTGGATTAATGGGGGTCTTAACTTTTAAGGTTGAGCCTTGAAAGCCCCTTTGGAATCTCAGAAAGTGTTTTTTCGTAAAGGTCTGCCGCCCAATCAAGTCTCCTGTGTTTCAAGATCTGTATCGGGTATTCTTCAGGTTTAAAATTGCGTTCAAGCTCGTCCAAAAACAGGTGATCCGCGGGTGAAGACATTGCACAGAATGCAAGAGCAATGTCGCCCATATTGAGACTAAAGAGCCTTCGACCCTTTACAGACCTGTAATAGTAGTCCTTTTTCTTCTGTGCGTTTGAAAGTAATGTTACTTCTGTTTCGGTAAGGCCGAATGCGCGGTATGCCTCAAGCATGGCAGGCGTCAAGGCCTCTTCGTCCGGCAGGTAGATTTTGGTGTGACAGGCCGAAAGAATTGTCGGCATAATGGGGCTTTCTGCGGCGTCAGCCACCTCCTGGGTTGCGAAAACCACGTACACATTTTTCTTCCGAAGGGTTTTGAGCCAATTTTTTAGTTTCTCCATAAAAACCGGGTGGGTGAGAAAAAGCCATGCCTCGTCTAAAACCAAAAGCATGGGGCCTGGACCCATCATCTGTTCAACCCGGTGAAACAGATAATCAAGAGTGGGTATGATTGCACCGGGGCCTCTACTCATCACGTCGTTCATTTCAAACATCTGCCATGTTCCGGATCTAAGGTCATCTTTTGAAGCGTCGAAGACCTGCCCGTAGTTTCCATCAAGGGTGTAAGGCCTTAGGGCTTCGCGGATGTGCTGAAGTTGAAGGAGATCACAAAACAGGGTAAATGTGCGTTCCCCAATGGCCGCATTTGCCAGGTTCTTTAGAGATGCGTCGATTTCCTTTTTTATTTCCGGGGTAACCTTAAGCCCTTGTATGGCCACAATGGTCTCTACGTATTGGGTCGCCCAGATCCGTTCCGATTCAATGTGAATTTGAGAAAACGGCTGAAATGCCGTCGGCCGCTCGTCATTTCCAGGCTCGTAGATATTACCGGAAACACATAAAGTAGTTGCCCTTGCAGAACGGTCTTTATCGAATATGACAACCCGTGCCCCCGGGTATTTCAACCATTGGAGCTCTAACATGCAAAGAAAAACGGATTTTCCCGCCCCGGTGGGACCCACAATGAGTGTGTGGCCCACATCGCCGACATTCAGATTTAATCTGAAAGGAGTTTGGCCTGTTGTTGAACAGGTGATATGGGGCGTACCGCAACCGCACACCTTCTCAAGGTGCTCGTTCTTGAAATCCCCTGCCCATATGGCTGAAACGGGCATGGTGTGCGCCAGATTGAGTGTGTTGACCATAGGTCTTCGAACGTTACCCCAGACATGGCCGGGAAGACTTCCAAGCCATGCGTCCTGGCCGTTTAGCCCTTCTTCTTTAACCGTGAACCCGTTTGACTGAATTATTTGTTTGATCTTTTGAATGCGGCGAAGGGCCTCTTCCGGGTCTTTATGCCAGGTTGTAACCGTAGTTGTCATATAGCCGAAACCTACTAAATCCTCTCCTATGGCAACCAAGGCCGCGTCTGCATCTGCCGCCTTTTCACCTGCCTCTGTGTCAAGAAGGGCTGAATGCTCGCGGGTGGCCTCCTCTTTGATAAGGGTCATAAGACTTTTTCGCTTTGACCACCAGATCTTCCGGAATTTTTCAATCTCCGCTTTGGCATCAGCTTTGCTTAGGGCAATATAGCGAGTCACCCACCTGTATTCGATTTGGGTATGATTCAGTTGATCCAATATCCCGGGAAAAGACTCAGCCGGGCTTGCCGAAATCGTACACGTGGGGATAAAATAATCCCCCAGCATGGGTATATCGCCCGGTGTAAAGGCCTGATCAGGAAGTAGTGCATCCAGATAAAAAGGTGTTTCAGGCATTTTAACCGGGTGGCGGTTCATGCTGATTGTAGAGTGCAGGTAGGTGAGGGTTTCATCGTCATCAAGCTCCTTAACATGAGGAAAAACCCCCATCATGATGTCTGAAATCTCCCTCACCTTTTTTACAAAAAAGGCCAGATCCTTTGTGTTGTTGTCGTTTAGTTTCTCCCTTTCTTCTTGTGAGTTCGGATCGTTGTAGAAAATGTTGAGGGCCTTGTTCTGTTTTTCAGAAGGAAGTTTCCAGCAAAATGTAATGAAATAATTTGATTCAAAGTGGGAGCCATCTTCTTTGAATTGATGCTTTCTTTCGGTGTCCACAAGCCAGGCGGCCAGACTTGGCCAGACTGAAGCGGGATAATTGTTGTCGGTAAATCTTTGGGCCTCTGAAAAAATCGCCCAACCGGATTCAAGCCTTTTGAGTGCGTTATTCAGTCGTGCAATGCCGGAGACAAGTTCTGACCGGCTTGCGCTGCCAAGGTCAGGGCCTCTGAAGTTGATGGTTTTTTGAAGGATTGCCTCCTTTTGGAGGACAACACCAGGGGCTATAATCCCTGCCCAGGGCAGATAGTCAGGGAGCCTGTGGGTCGGCTCGCGGTACTCCTTCAGTCGAAACATGTATCCCTCCGGCCTACGGTTCTAAACTTTTAGGCGCCTTTAAGGCCCTATTCAAAATCTCAAAGAAGTAAGGATCATTCTTGATGAAAATCGCTACAAGTGCATGGATTACAATTGCTACGGGTAGGACCCACCACTGTCGCATGCCCATGCCAAGGGCTGCGGCAATGGTCCAGAGCATGTAGGCTGCGCTCCTTGGCAGGCCTGCGATGAGTACAACCTGCATGAGCGATCGATGGTAGGGGACATGAAAGCCGGGTATTTCCTGCTCTCTTCCGGTCATATGGTGAGCCCTCCACCAAAACCCAAAAACCCTAGGCCCCATGAAACGGCATTAAAGGCGATGACAAGTCCCATAACGACCCATAAGGCCTTTCTGGCAAAGCCGCCGCCCTCGGAGAAGGCCAGACCAATGCCCAAGCCGATGATGCTGACAGCCCCCAAAACGCGGGCAACAGGACCTGTAAGACTATTGAGAAGCTCATCAAGCGGCCCCTCCCAAGGCATGCCTGTGGCCGCCGCAAAGGCAATTTTCGGGAGTAATGAGATGACAATGGTCAGCGCTAAAAAGGTGATCATCTTTGAACAGTTTTTTGTGTCCATAAAAGGCAAGGCCTCCTCCTTGGGGTGAATTGTTAAGAGCTTTTCTAAACCTTTACGCTCGCGATATTTAAGAGTCAAGAAAAAAATAATGTATAAATATATTATTTAATGTGATGATATATTAAAAAATGTGAAGGGTATAAATTCAAAAAATGATCAATTCAGTCTTTAAAAAATTTGGTTTTGATGGGTTTACAGAAGGTTTTCGAGATGCCAGGTGTTCTCTTGTGTAACGCCCTTTACCGCTACAATACCTGAAATTACCCTTCCCGCTGGGTGTTTCGGGTCTCGGACCATATGGACACACAGGTCAATTGCTTCGGATACAAGTGTCCGAGGTGCAATGGGTACAACTTCTTCGATTAACTGACACATCCTGTCGAGCATGGATTTTGGGTTATTTGCATGGATTGTCGCAAGGCCCCCGGGATGGCCCGTGTTCCAGGCCTTTAGCAGGTCGAGAGCTGAGCCGTCCCGGACCTCGCCTACGATAATTCGGTCAGGTCTGTAGCGTAATGCGTCCATTACGGCATTGCGGCAGTCGTAAAGGGGAGGACAAATCAGGACTTGGACTTTATTCTCGGCCGTGCATTGGAGCTCCGGATTATCTTCGACAATATAAACGCGGTCTTGTGTTTTTGAAATAACCTCAAGGATAGCATTTGCAAGGGTTGTCTTTCCGGTGCCTGTGCCGCCGCCGATCAAGAGATTTTGCCGCTCTTTAACAGCGGAAATTATGAAGTCCCTTTGAGCGTCGGTCATGATTTTTCTTTCCACATAGTCCTCAAGTGTAAATATCTTTTTGGGTGGTTTTCGCAGTGCAAAGGCAGGAGCTTCGGTTATGGGTGGGATGGTGGCCTGAACTCGACAACCCCACACCGGCAGTTTTGCTGCCAGGCTCGGGCATGTCTCGCTTATGGTCCGGCCCATACTTGTTGCGATAAGTCTCAGCATCCTTTCAGAAGCCTCCGGTTGCATGGTAACTCCTGAATAAAACATTCCCCGGCTTTGCTGGTCGAGCCAGATCCGACCGTCGGGGTTAAGCATTATTTCGATGATGGAGTCATCATCCAAAAATGGTATTATTGGTTCAAGTGCGCTCTTTAAAGAGGTGACGCGTCGTAATTCTATTTCATTCATGGTTCGGGCCCGTATGCTGGGTAACTGCCTTTTGCAACTCGGCATCGTCTGAGATTTCTTCACGGGGCAAAAGGTCAAAAAACAGTTTGCCTGAACCGGCACTTCTAACGACATACTCAACAAAATCCTGATAACGGCTTTTAGCGGACTGATTGGCTGCGGCCTTTGCTTCATCCGGGACCTTCGGGGTGTGTGCGAACCAAAGACGGACAAAGACCGAAAATGCCTCACCTAAAAAATCGAGGTCTCTTGAAACCCGGTCAATTGAACGGCCAAAACGGTTGAGCCTGCGTAAGACCAATTCCGTGTCATACTGGTCATTGAAGAATCTTTGCAAGGCCTCTTCAACGACGCTGCTCTCCGTTGCGCCTGTTGTTGTGCAATATTTTTTAAAGCGACGCATGAGAGTATCGGACAAATAAGGGTGAATGTTCTTTCGGCTCATAGCGGGAGGTCTCCTTCATCTGATAAATCAATTGCCCTTATTCGGGTTTTCGTTGATTTATTCGAAAACTGTAGATGTTGGTCTATGGCATTTTGTCTATCTTCGGAAATGTCTCTTTCCTCAGTTTGATCGATATCATCGAAGAAGATCTCTGATTCAAAGATATCCATGTCTTTTTCCTGTTCTTCGGGGTCCGGATCGACACTATCATAGTAAGGATCTGAAGAGATGAGTTTCTCATGTGAAACTCCGGTTTCGTCACATTGCATGCCCTTTTCATCGGGGAATAATTCTTCATAATCCGGCAGATTGTTTTGATTGTCGTTGCGAAGAATGCTTTCGGGACATGGAAGGTTGACGCGGTATTTAAATCTGTCATCCTGATAGAACATGATCTTTTTGGCCCTATAGGGTGGCATATTGCCGATCATGATTAATGCGTCGTCTCCGGGAAGCTGCAGGATTTCACCTTGTGTAAGTAATTGCCTGGGGCTTTCCTGCTCGGATGCCATCAGATGGCCGAGCCAGGGAGCGAGTCTATTTCCTGCAAAATTGAGTTGTCTGCGGTACTCTGTGGCCTGTCCTAACAGATCAGATATCCTTTTAGCGGTACGCTCATCAAGGGCGCCGAATGTGATCCGGATATGAGAGTTATCGAGAATGGAGTTATTCTGTCCATAGGCCTTTTCGATCTGGTTCAGGGATTGGGCAATGAGTACACATTTGATTCCGTAACCCGCAAGATACGCGAGCTCGGTTTCAAAGAAATTAAGTCGGCCCAACACGGGAAACTCGTCCATTAAAAGGAGCAGGCGGTGTTTATATGATTCAGGGCCGGTGGCGCCGTCTTTGGTGTGATCCTGGAACATGGACTCAGTAAGTCGCCTGCCGATTTGATTCAGCATCAGCCGTATCAGGGGCCTTGTCCTGTCCAGATCAGATGGCGGGATGATGATATATAGTGAAATCGGATGGCGGGAGTTCATCAGATCCATAATTTTGAAATCTGATCGAGAAGTGTTTTGAGCGATTATCGGATCTCGATAAAGACTGAGGAAACTCATTGCGGTTGAGACTACGCCTGATAGTTCGTTTTCGGATTTATTGAGCATTTCCCGGGCGCACCTGGCTACAACGGGATGCGGTTTGGCCCCTAGATGTGGGGTTTTCTGCATCCTTGTGAGGGTCGCAAATATATTTGAATTTGGATTGGAAAGAAAGTTGGCAACGCCTTCTAGGCTTTTATTTTTTTCGCTGTATAGGACAAGAAGGATCGCCCCCACAAGAAGTGAATGGCCTGTTTTTTCCCAGTGATCGAGGTATTCTTTTGCCCCTTCTGGATCAACAAGGATATCGGCGATGTTTTGAGCGTCTCTCACCTCATAATTTCCTCGGCGTATCTCCATTAAAGGATTGAATCGGACGGAATCCGTCGTTGTGGGTTCGAACCTGAGACAATGGGAGAATCGGTTTCTGAATCCCGCTGTTGCAAACCATAGTTCTTTTTTGATGTCGATTATGATAGCGGATCGAAACCAATTGACCAGGGTCGGAATTACGATCCCGACGCCTTTTCCGGACCTTGTGGGGGCAAAGATAAAAACATGCTCGGGACCGTTATGAACAAGGATGTGCTTTCCTTTGTGAGTCATTACCCAGCGGACTTGATTATCGGCCCCTGTTTCAGATCTATATCCGGCGTCGTATGTCTGGGCGAGCACTACACCCTCGGGGAGGCTTCCTGATGAAATTATACCGAATGCCTTAAGCTCCTTTGTCTCTGCCCACCTGGCGGTTCCGTATGCCCCGGAGGATCTCTTTTGTTTTGCCCTTCTTATGGCCAATACAAGCATCAAAAAAAACATCAGGAAAAAAGAGACATAGGTTATCCAGCTTGCTTTATCAAAAACACTGGGTGCATAGGATTCAAAAGAGTAGGCCCAGGAAAACCATGCCCAGGGTACGTAAAACCGTATTCCTTTAATTAAAAAAAGAGGATTGCCTAATTGTGGTTGAAAGCCCAAAGAATAGGCCACGTATTGAGTCGTACCCCAGAGCTGAAAGACAAGACAGGTTAGCCCCAACATAACGTGCCCATAGAAGATATTTACAGGTCTCACTCTGCTTCCGTTTGTCACGACCTATCGTCCCACTGTCTTTGATAGTTGTTTGATCCTAAGATTTCCTGATTTGTCCATGTTCAAGAGCAATTCCTTTCTGTCCAATTTATCCAATTCCTTTTTCCAGGGGATCATCGAAAATTCCCTTGTGTCATCGTTAACGACTGAAGCGAAAATGCGGCCACTTTGAGCCCTAATAATTCTCATCTTCCCCTTAAAATTTATAGTTTCCTCCATCCTTCTGAATCTCAGATTTCTCTGTCTTGATATTTCTTCAATAGCGTTCTGCTCCTCCAGTTTATCTAGAGCTCTCTTCAGTGCTTCCCCTTTTTGTGTAATGCCCATGTTCAGGAGGTTTTGTTTTCTGAGAGAAACAGCCTTTAAAACTTCAGCCCCGAAACCGAAATTAGCCAAAACAACCTTTGATGGTTCGAATAAAAATTTGTCGATCCAGACTTTGCCGCGGTATTTGACTTGATCCTCTAATGAAAGGCCGGACACTTTGGTTATATGGAATTTTTTTACAGGCTTTTCAATATCTCGTCTCTTCATCTGATTTAGGAGGTCAGGGTGAATCTTCCACCCTTCACTCGTTTTTTCAGCTAGCCCCATTCTGGATAGTCTCTTTACGCGACGTTCGTGGGATTCTACAAAGTCTGTTGCGGAGATCTGTTTCACCCCGTTTTGGGTCTTGATGTTTATGGATCGGGAATTGATGTTAGTAAGGTGAAGATCAGATGAATAGATGAAGTCGTTTTTGAGCGCTATTTCATAAATATTCCCATCGGCTTTCTTAAGCCATTTTTCAGGCGCAGTCTTGACCGAAACCACATCGCCTTCTTCAAACTTTTCAGTTCCGGGTAGTGACTCAAAGTAATGTGATCTTCCTGTCGGTTCTTCAACTATGAAATAATATTTGTCGGTAAGCTCATCACAAAGGCCTCGTCTCAAAATACCTGTCACATCGAGATCACGACGGGTTGATGAGTCTATTATGTTGTATTTGGAAGGATCTCCATTTAATCGTTGATGCATGGTTTTTATGATGTCATTACGCCGGCCCATGGTTCTTAAGGCCCTCTGCCAATTATCGGCGAGTTTCCAGGATCGAAGCCCGGTCTTTTGGGCAAGTCCGAAAGATTCTAATCGTTCCAATCTGGATGTGAGTCTCATCTGTCTTGTCCGGGCGAATTTGTCCTTTGGGTATGGGCCGAAATTGATTGAATTTCCTGCGTCTAAATCAAGATGCCTTTCGATTTGTGAGTCAAGAGATGTAAAGCGCTCGGATCTAATCGCCTGAGAAATTTCTTTATTGATGTCACTATCTGTTCGAAGGCCTAATTCTTTTGTGGCAATTTCGATTGCCCGGTTTCTAAGGCCGTAGGAAATATATTCACGATTCATCCTCAGTATTTTGTCATTCTTGTCTAAGCCTCTCACCACTATATGAGCGTGAGGGTTGTCTGTATTGTAATGGTTGGTCGCAACCCAATCCAAAGGTCGGTCCAGATCAATTTCTGCCTGTTTCATCAAGGTCTTCGTAAATGATGTAAGATCAAGCTCTGTCGCCTTTTCGGGCGACACAATGAACCTGAATTGATGTGGCTCTTCCGTTGGCGGGTGCTGAAAATGCGTAAGGTCGATTTGTTCTTCCGGGCCATACAATACCCCCTTAGACCCGTCTTTTTCCACGCCTTCTCGTAGGATATATTTCAGGTGCAAATCAGCAGCCTTTCTGCCTTCCTTACCTAATTTGACAATACGGGCCTTGACGACACACTTTTGAAATAAACTCTTAGGGGATTTGGCATGACTTGCCTTTGACCCCCTTGATGGATGTCCTCCTGTCACGGAAAATATGGTCCGACTTCCATGATTATTTCTGATAAAATTCTTAAGAAGTAATCGCTTAAAGGGGACGGGTCTTTCTGCTTTGAATTTCCTCCCCAATGTCGGCAAAAAATCTGTAATATCGCTCAAGCGCATGGGTTCCCCTTGTGTGTCAATTAATATTATGCTGTAATTTCAATCTATTATATAGATCTTACTAACTCTTGGTGTACACTGATAACTGAAGAAGCCCAGTAATTACAATGACATTTTGCAATGTGTTAACATTGCTTTATCTTGCCCTACCAAAAAAACGTCTTCCCCTCCGTCCCCTCTTCCCTAAAAAAGAAACAGGGGTGTAGCCTTACCGATAACCAGGGAAAGATCTATTAAGCCAAAGTAACGCGAATCAAAGCCTCTTGCGCAATCCGTAAGGACAAAACACTTGTTCTTCGGAATGAAACCGCAATCCACATAGGGATGGGGCATTCTGAGGCCTTTGCTGTCGGTTTTTAACAGGATTATTTGCCTGCACTCGCTAAAATTAATACTCAATTTTCCAGTAGATCCAATGCATATATGATCGCCGGGGATTGCAACGACCTCCTTCATCAGATTGGCTTTTTCGGGTAGCCAATTCCGCTCAATAAGTAACTTTCTTATGGAAAAAGGCGGCTTGAAATATACAATGTCTCCGCGCTTAATTTGTGCTTCCTTTGATATAAAATAAAGACCTCTGGGGAGGCTTCCAGTTGTGTTGTAGACAAGGTATATCCTCTCTGAATAGCTGGTTATTAGAGCGATAGTTAAGACAAAAAAAGATGAGAATATTAAAGGACAAAACCTCTTAACGAGATCCTCTCTCCGCAAGGTCGATTGCATTTTCTATTGAGAATACCCTATTGTTCAGCATTACACCCAGCCGTAAATAAAACGCTGAGTCAAGATTTGCAGGGTCTATGTTTTTCTTTGCTAAAGCCCGCACCAAGGTTTGGACCCTTGTTGTTTTTTCTTTGCCTTTAACGTGACATAAGAGGTCTACCTTGGGGAAGACACCCGGCACAATTACCGTGCCCTTAGACGTGCTCGTTTTAAACAGAAAAGTTGTCTTTTGTTGATTGATCTCAACTGAATAAATGACAAGACAATTGTCGGAAAAAATGGCGATGTCCCCATATTTTCCCTGAGTCACCGCTAAGGGCTTGCCGTAAATAATCATGCATTTTATCTCATCGCTTCTTAATTGAACTGCCGTGACCATTATCTGTTGAATAATATTTCACAGCAGGAAAATAATATCGCGAGGATAATCAAGAGTTGAAGACCCGCAACTGCCCCTTGGATAAGACCTTTCATGGTATTTCTCCTTCCGTATTATTTAAGGCATTGAGCATTTGTTCTTTTATTTCTTGAGTCAGATCAAAGTACATTGTTCCTTCGTTCGTGGACAAAACCAGAAGCTTATTTTCAATGGTCACCTGTTCAATTGAAATCGGGACAATGGTTGCCGTCGTCCTCTCAGGTTCACTTTTGGCCGGTGGTTTTTTATCGGACCTCATATCCTTACCGGAATGTCTAGATTGTTTTCCAGGGGATGAAATCCTCAAAACCTGTTCTCGTAATGATCTTCTGACGCTAGGATCTTTTTCCCATAAGTCAACTAAACTCCTGGCAGCCAGGCCATCTGTTTCGGCCAAACAGGAAAGCTGATACAGTCCTTCCGTATCCGAAGAAAATCCTTTTTCTGCAAATGACAGGACATAGTCAGGAGAATTGGCTATCTTTGTCCTTTTAGAAATCCAGTTCGGGCTTTTTCCGAGTAATATGGCAGCCTCTTTTGTCGAAGTCTCTTTGACCAATCTCGTGACACCTATGGCTTCATCCAGAACGCTCATTTTTTCTCTATCGATGTTCTCGATGAGGGCTGAGGCCAAGGCTGTTTTATCGTCTATATTTCTGATGATCGTGGGAACTGTTTCTTGGCCTGCAAGGGTGGCAGCCATCCAACGGCGCACACCGGCAACGATCTCAAGGGTGTTATCCGCAAGGCGTCTTGCAAGAATCGGTATCAGTACGCCTTGCGCCTTTATGGATTCTGACAATTCCTTTAGAGAGGCATTTTCAATCGTGCCGCGTGGTTGATACTTGCCCTCTTTAAGGTCATATATTCTTACATTTATGACCGTTTCTCCATCCTTAGTTGCCGGCGCAAGGGCATCAGCTAAGGACGTTATTTGTCCCATATCAATTGTCTTATTTTTCATTCACATGCTCCTACTTCATAAAACACTATCGAGTATCCAGCCCATTACAGCTTTGACAGTTTTACCTGCTGCACGATGTGCCCCTGATTGTGGGGCATGCCAGACTGCGCATTTTGAGTGGGCGGAATATTCAATGTGGACATGTTCCGGGATACTGATCGGCATCACAAAGTCCCCAAGATTTTCTTTTAGGGCAGAAACGACCTGCTTCTGTGCAGCATTTCTTTTGCTGAACCGGTTGATCAATAGCCCTAAGAAAAGAAGGTCTTTGTTGTGCTGTGCCCTTATGTTTTTGATTCGGTTGACAAGGGTTGTGACACCCTTAAGGCTATATGCATCCGGGATAATTGGAGCAAACGTAAAATCAGATATGGTAAGGGGTGCCAGCATCGCAAAACCCATGGTCGGAGGAGTGTCAATAACAATCAAATCATACCGTGTTGCCAATGAGTTAAGGTTCGTCTTAAAAAAGTCAGAAGCCGACATTGGGTATCTTTCAACAGCAAGAAGCCCTGCATCTGCCGGAATAAGATCCAGGCCATTCAGAACAGAAATGGCGGGCAGTTCCGGTAAATCTTCATTAAACAAATGAGAGGCGTTTAGGTGCTGGTCGCAAGATACCTTTATAAAATTATCCGTGGCGTTTCCTTGAATATCCAGATCAATCATCAAACAAGAAATCCCGCGCTCCTGGGCAAGCCATGAAAGGTTGACCGCTGCGGTGGTTTTGCCCGTACCGCCTTTATGTATTGCCACGGTAACAATCTTGGATTGCATTTTTGGCTCCTCAAAAGAATAATCTTTAGCATGTAAAAATACATACTTTAAGTCAAGAAAAATTTTCAAAAAGAGTTTCACATGCGAAACTTTCTATGTCTTTGTTTCTTGTACCGTGCGAATTCCTATCCCATTCTTGAATCTTGAATTCTTGGATTTCTTCCACTATATTTTGTTCGTATGTCATCATGGATCATTGTTGTTATCAGAGGTGGGCTATCCGGTCATCCAGTAATGGACCGTTTAGTCGCTTGCGTTTTGTTTCCGGAGTAGATTGTGCCGCTTCCAATCAATATATCTGACTTGCTTCACGGCCGGACGGTCGAGGGGGAACGCCTGGAGTTCAAAAGGGGTTGGAACCCTCTGGATACCCTGCATACCATATGTGCCTTTGCAAACGACTTCCATAACCTTGGCGGCGGATACATTATACTTGGTGTAGAGGAAAAGAATGGCCGGCCGGTCCTGCCCCCGGCGGGTCTGAATCCAGACTCTCTGGATGCCATCCAAAAGCAGTTGCTCAATCTCGGCAGTAATGCCATGCAGCCGTCTTACCATCCCATCGTTATCCCGTACATTATTAGCGAACGGAATATTCTGATCGTTTGGGTCCCCGGAGGTCCGACCAGGCCCTATAAGGCTAAGCTGACTCCAGGCAAGAGCAACAGGGAATACGGCTATTTTATCCGCAAAGGCTCAAGCACCGTTCGCGCCAAGGGGCCGGATGAGACGGAACTGCTTTCTCTTGCGGCCACTGTGCCCTTTGATGACCGTTTGAACCAGAGGGCAAGTGTGGAAGACCTTTCCCGTGAACTTATCCTTGATTTCCTTCAGGAAGTAGGAAGCGACCTGGCAGCCGATGCCTCCACTCTTCCGCTTTTGGAACTTGGACGTCAGATGCACATTGTCGAAGGTCCTGAAGAGGCATCTTTTCCCCTGAATGTTGGGCTGCTTTTTTTCAATGCTGAACCACATCGCTTCTTCCCTGTCACACAGATAGACGTGGTCTGGTTTCCGGACGGTCCGGGAGGTGACAAGTTCACTGAGAAGATCTTTCGGGGCCCGCTCCCGCGTATGATCCGTGAATCCCTGAACTATATTCGGAGAAACTACCTCAATGAAACCGTCATCAAGCATCCTGACAGGGCCGAGGCCACAAGAGTAGACAACTTCCCCTATGAGGCGATTGAGGAGGCGGTGGTCAACGCGGTATATCATCGCAGCTATGAAGAACGTGAGCCAGTGGAGGTGCGCATCACCCCCGAAGATCTAGTGGTGCTCAGCTATCCTGGTCCTGATCGATCGGTCCGGCTGGAGCAACTTCGCATGGGTCGCGCCATTCCCAGACGATACCGCAATCGCCGGATCGGCGAGTTTTTGAAGGAACTGGATCTGACCGAAGGACGGGCCACTGGTATACCAAAAATCCTCCGCGCACTGAAAGACAATGGCTCTCCGCCGCCGGAGTTTGATTTCGACGAAGATCACACCTATTTTCTGGTGCGCCTGCACGTTCATCCCGAAGCAGTGCAGACCACCGATGACATCAGCAGGGTCTCAGGTTTGGAGTCAATGCCTCGATCGAAGGCCGAGTTGGGGGTAGAGTCAGGGGTAGAGTCAGGGGTAGAGTCGGAAATGGCCATCGCAATCCTGACCTATCTGCAAAAGGGTGCCCTCGGAAAAAAAGACATGGCGGAAAGGCTTGGAAAGGTGAAACCAAGCCGGTACTTGAACGACTTAGTGAGAAAGATGGTTTCTAACGAACTTATCAAGCCCACTATTCCCGACAAGCCAACAAGCAGCCTGCAAAAATATCGGATTGCCGACAAGGGCCGAGCATGGCTGAGCGAAATACAGAAAAGGCAAGGCGTGTCATGATCTGCCCCGTTATCGTATTTGAAGGCGCATTTTTTTTGATGACAACTTCAGAAAACCCTAATCTAATATAAAGTGTTAGCTTCAGATCCCATGCCTTTATATTGTTGATCATCCATTCTTAAGTCTTGAGCACAAAAAAATGCCCCCATATCAAATCACCCCTCCTCAAAATCTTCAGGTCCATTTATATTGGTAACACGCGATAAAATGGTAGTGTCAATTTAATTGTGTAAAATTTGATAGTTCATTTAATTGTTTGAAAAAAGGCAAATTTTTGCGGACTTTTCCTATAGGGTTT
>LT984855.1:953992-997604 GCA_900258555.1 uncultured Desulfobacterium sp.
TTCTCCTTTTTTTTAATTGGTTTGTCGTAAAACCCTTATAAAGGAAAAGCGCCTTTTTTTCGACAAGTTATAATTTTACACAAAAGATTTTACACTACCGATAAAATTGCGGGTTTCAGCAACCATAATCAAGTTCACATTTTGGTTTTCTTATGGATCTACTTGACAGCATTCTTCGCTACACGTAAAATAATTGCGTGTTTTTGAATGAAATGTCAAAATGGATCAATAATGAAGCTAAGGTCTTTTTTCCGCACACATCCTGTTTTTACCATCGAGGAGTTTACCGGTTTCCTGTCGTCCGATGGAACTTATAACATAAGAACACGGGAATCTCTTCTTGACTACCATGTAAAGGCGGGTAATATTGTGCGCGTACGCCGTGGGCTCTATGCATCTGTGCCCGCCGAGGCCTCACCGGAAAACTTTCCACTAGACCCGTTTCTTCTTGCCGGCAGACTGGCTAAGGACGCTATTCTGGCTTACCACACGGCGCTGGAGGCACATGGCAAGGCATATTCGGTGTACGAACGCTTCACCTATCTTGCCAGCAAACCCATGCGCCTTATAACCTTTAGGTCTCATTTGTTCAAAGGGACAAGATTTCCAAAGGCTCTCGTGCGAAATAATGCGGAATCTTTTGACGTGATGCAAACAGACCGTTCGGGAATGGAAATACGCATAACCGGACTTGAGAGGACATTAGTAGATGTTCTAAACCGCCCGGACCTGTCGGGCAGTTGGGAAGAAATATGGCGGTCCTTGGAGACCATTGAGTATTTCGATCTCGACAAGGTCACGCAATACACATTGCTCCTGGAAAATGCCACTACTGCGGCTAAGGTTGGGTTTTTCCTAGATCAGCACAGGGAATCTCTGATGGTAGAAGACACCCATTTGAAGGCTTTCCACGATCTTAGGCCGCGCCGACCACACTACATGGAGCGAAGCCGACGCAAATTCGGTCGCTTAGTCTCTGCTTGGAACCTCGTTGCCCCTGAAGAAATCCTCTATCGGTCATGGGAGGAATCTCTGTGAGGATATCCTCTGAAATGCTGATCAGCCAGGCGGAGGCTACATGTTTCCGAACGGATGTTTTGGAAAAAGTCGGTCATCTGATCCATCTGCTTGAAGCTATGCGCAGCCATCCTTTCTTGAAGGAAAGGTTAGCACTGAAAGGTGGTACTGCCCTGAACCTTTTTATTTTTGATGTGCCCCGCCTTTCAATCGATATTGATTTGAACTATGTAGGTGCGCCTGGTCGCGAGAATATGCTCGCGGAACGCCCTAAGGTCGAGGCGGCTTTGCAGGCGATATTTTCCCGTGAAGGGTTTACGATCAGGCGCATGCCCGGCGATCATGCCGGGGGAAAGTGGCAACTTCGTTATCAGAGTGCAAGCGGCCAAGGAGGCAACCTTGAAGTAGATATCAGCTTCATGTTTCGTGTTCCCTTGTGGCCGTTAAAGGTCATGACCTCGCAACCGGTCGGCATCTGGCAAGCAACCGGTATTCAGGTGATGGACATCCACGAACTTGCGGCGGGGAAACTCGCAGCACTTCTTTCGCGAAAGCAGGCGAGGGATCTTTTCGATTGCAGTCATCTTTTCCGAAGCGGCGCGCTTGAGCCAAGACGACTGCGCTTGGCATTTGTCCTATATGGAGCTATGAATCGACGGGATTGGAGAACCGTCGCCAATGACGAACCGAGCCTGGACGTTAAGGAATTCGAACAAAAGCTTCTCCCCACGTTGCGGTTAAAAGGTGTTGATGCAATGAACACAACTTCGTTCATGAAGGGGCTTATTGAGGACTGTCAGCATGGGCTGGCGGCATTATTCCCTTTCACGTCAACGGAAATAGAATTCCTGGATCAATTGCTGGCCAAGGGAGAAATTGTTCCAGAATTGTTGACTGCCGATAAGGACCTGCAGGATCGTATCAGGAGACACCCCCTACTTGAATGGAAGGCGCTAAATGTGCGGGAGTTTATAAAAAATCGATAGGTAATTGATACCTCTCTTTATTTGCATTCGTCAAATCCCCCCTCCTCAAAATCTTCAGGTCCATCTTGAAAAACAATGTCATCCAAGTCATCCAAGTCACCATTCTTTGTGATATAACTTTGTGATATAAGGATGTTATGCATGATGACTTTCTTTTTACAATGTCATCAATGTCACCCGGTCCGGATTTTTTGGGGTGACATAGAAAGTTAGAAGATTATCTCTGGCAGAGGCGCAGAGGCCGCAGCGGGATAAAGTTTAATAACAGTTCAGCTATTAACTACTTCTTGAGAATGTTGTTGAGCAGAGGGGAAGATGGTCTAGTAAAAGGATTAACCACAGTCACACCTCTCCAAATAAAACCGCTTTGCAAATCTTCACTCAAAAGAATGCGACAACGGTTTTCCGCGGAAACCGCCATAATTAATGCGTCCCAGATCTGCAGCCCGTGATCAACTGTCAGATCCATGGCGGCCTGGTAAGCCGACCAGGATGAATCAGCAACTTCAAAGGTATCGGCCCAACTCATTATTGCCTCGCGTGCAAGACCTCCCGTTTTGCCTTTCCGGTAAGAACACGAAAAAGCTCCCCCAAAATTTGTGCGGGCAGCAGGACAAGTTCAGCAGGCAATTTTTCTATCAGACGGATAGCGCCGGCACAGCGGCGCGCGTCTCCGACACTTTCGGCATAGGCAAGTATATTTGTATCCAGGGCTATCCGCATGATGATTCATCATATAGTTCGTCACGGGTCCAATTTCTGGCCCCGGTCGCGACCTGGGCTTTTAGACGGGATAACAGATGCTTCTTCAGGGCATTCCTTTCAAAAGTTACTGAAGAAACAGAAGTGATTTTTGCCACAGGTTTGCCTCTTGATAGAATCATAACCTCTGATCCATTCATAACATCCCGCAATAATTTAGAAAATTCGCGATTCGCATCAGTTGTTGTAATGCTTCTCATTAAATCGCCCCATAATTAAAGGTAGTTTTTAAAACTACTTTAATTAGATGAGCGTCTATTGTCAAATTTATTCTTAAGGAAAAGGAAACTCAACTATTAAATGTCTTTATCGGAAAACAGCTTAGTTGTAAACCTGTTGTTCCCCTTTGACGACAAGACGGGCAATTCGAGGTATGGCGTGTTTTCCGTTCTCTCCGTTCACTGTTAAATTTTCTCCGAGGAAGGCCTTGCGCGCTATAGCGAGCGAGGGCACTGTGTCGATAATGATTTGCCTTTGTCCCTATTTCTACTACGTTACAAGAAACCCTTGCATTTTTAACCTTAAATGGTGTAAATTGGGACTTAAATTTAACTTTTAAGGATAATATTGCGAGATACCATGAGGCAAACGATGGAGAAATTCACTGAAAGATACTTTAACGCTCCCTCTGACAGTTTTTTTATATTCGGCCCAAGAGGTACCGGCAAGTCTACGTGGCTCAAAAAAAAATTTCCTGACGCCTATCTCATTGACCTGCTGGACGACAGCACATTTAGAAATTATGTCGCACATCCGGACCGGATTAAACAAATTGTTAAGGCGAATCCACAGACAAGGCGCTACATTATTGACGAGGTACAAAAAGCACCGGCGCTTCTGGACAGTGTCCACAGTCTGATCGAAGAATACAAAACCCATCAATTTATCATGACCGGATCCAGCGCCAGGAAACTGCGCCGTGGTGGCGTGAACCTGTTGGCGGGGCGCGCCCTGTTAACCCATTTCCATCCATTTATGGCGGCCGAGTTGGGCGCGGCTTTTTCGCTGTATACGGCGCTCACCAATGGCCTTATTCCTTTAATCTTGTCGGCAAACGCACCGGAAAAGGCCTTGGCAACATACATTGCCCTCTACCTTAAAGAAGAAGTCAAGGAAGAGGGATTGGTAAGGGAAATCGGTCCCTTCGCCCGCTTTTTGGAAGCCATCAGTTTTTCTCATGGCAGCATCTTAAACCTCAGCAATATAGCAAGGGAATGTCATGTTTCCCGAAAGATTGTCGAGAACTATGTATCGATTATTGAAGACCTATTGCTGGGATATAGGCTTCCAGTCTTTACTAAGCGTGCCAGACGCGCAATGACTGCACAGCCAAAATTTTATTTATTTGATGCTGGAGTTTACTATCATTTACGACCCAAGGGACCGCTTGACCGCCCTGATGAAATTGGTGGAATGGCCCTGGAGGGCCTGGTCTTGCAACATCTCAAAGCCTGGTGCGATTACTCCGACGACCACACAGAGTGTTATTTCTGGCGGTCACGGGGTGGCTCTGAGGTCGATTTCGTTTTGTATGGTGAGAATCATTTTCACGCGATTGAAGTTAAGAACACAAAACAAATTCACCCTAATAACCTTAGAGCACTTAAGACCTTCCTGGCCGATTACCCGGAAGCCAATGCCACTTTATTATATGGAGGGACAGAAAAGCTGATAGTTGATGGTATCCTCTGTTGGCCGCTTGAAGATTTTCTTCTTCAACTTACTCCGAACCAATGGCCGTAGATTCAATTTCCAATACGATAATGAAGCATCAGTGTGTTTTGCAGCCGCTCGACGGGCAATGGCAGATTTCGACGGTTATATGGACGATCCCAATTTTACTCGGCAGCAAATTGTAGTAATCATCTATGCCATGCGGGCTGGAAGAAACAAAAGCGGCTTCCGCTGCGTATATCTCAGGTTCTATAGCCCATACATGAAGGTCTGATATCCGGCCATCGTATACGCACTCGAGGGTCTTTCTGACTTCTCCATAGAAAGCCGCAAGAGCCGCAGGCGTTCTCATATCGAGCAAAATATGTGCAGAGAAACACAAGAGCACCCGCGATGACCGGGTCACAATGGCCGACGCGTGGCTGCCCATGTGAAGGCCATCGGCCAGGAGAGCCACCGAGCCAAACATGATATCAGCCGCTATTTCAAGCTGATGCTGATGCGTTAAGTGTGCGGGAGTTTATAAAAAATCGATAGCTATTTAATAAATGGGTATGGGCGATAAGGATTGGAACTTTATTGCCCTGTCGGGCTCAGTGAAATCCTCTGTGAGAACATATGTGATAAAAATGTCCAAAATCCGCCAACATGTTGAAAATAGGGGTTACATCTGGTCTGACCATAAGTCATGCCAGATGTAACCTCTCTTGATTTGCATTCGTCAAATCACACCCCTCCTAAAGATCTTCAGGTCCCTCTTGAAAAACAATGTCATCCAAGTCACCCAAGTCAGCATTCTTTGTGATACGAGAATGTTATGCATGATGACTTTCTCTTTTCAATGTCATCAATGTCACCCTGTCTGGATCTTATTTGGTGACATAGGATGACTTTGTTTTCTTAATGTCACCATGTATAACTATTTGATTTCACGTATTTTGATTTCCTTAGTGATATAGATGACTTTGTTTTTTCATCAAGCTACAAACTCGGCGTCGTCACCTGCACAGAACATATGTCCAAATCTCATCAAAAGCATCTTGAGTGGACACCTTCCATGATTATCCGCTGGGCAGAAAAAAACAGCCCCAAAACCCGTAACGAGGGCAAACACATTATTGAAAGCAGGCCTTATCCAGAATAAGACTTCCGTGCTTGCTTAGGCATTATGCGCTTGGCAGTGCACGAGGTCCTCATCATTGACGATTTTGGCCTTGCGCCTATGTCTGCCGCTGGGCGAGGGACCATATGAAGGTCGAAGAAGACAGGCACGACCTTGTCTATACCATCCTGAAGAGCCAGCTCCCCCATCGAGCTATTGCATGAAAATATCCGAAATCCCACGATCGCTGACGCCATCATGGGCCGTATCGTACACGATATCCACAAAATCTTCCCAAAAGGGGATTCTATGAAAAAATTACATTCAAACTTGACTAAAAATCAGAAAAAAAGAAAATAGAATTTAGACCAGCATCGTTTCGCTCCGATTTAACCCTTCGGGGAGTGGCGAAATCCTCTGGATTAGAGTGGCGATTTTGCCGGAATACGCACCTATTTCATAAGAGTTGGGGGTTGTTCTTTTTCTGTACCCTTCCCTTTCGGCATAATCATATGAAAGTTGGACAAAATCGCTTTTAAACGATTCTGTCCAACTTTCATATCTCAGCCCTGAGTTCTTGATTTAAAAGCAAGTAGTTTGGTATAAATATTGCCTGGTTGACAAAAACATTTAAAGGAAATTAGATTAATAACCGAAGGTTATAGGTAGGAAATCAATCCTAAAACAGCGTAGGTGAAATTATGAAAAGTAGTATGACTTTTAATATCTTGGCCAAGAAAAAGGGAGGGGAATGGATTGCTCATTGCCTTGAATTAGATATTGTCGCAACAGCCGAAAGTCTTCCTAAGCTGGAAAAGGACATGTTTGACCTAATAACTACGCAAGTTGATTATGCTTTTACAAACAATAACCTGTCAAACCTTTATCACCCTGCCCCGCCTGAAGTCTGGAAAGAGTTTTATGCATGCAAGAACCATGAAGAAAAAGAAATCGAAATAAAACAATCGGTTAAAGATAAAACTGATCTACAAACCTTTGTCCCACCCTGGATTATTACAAAAACATGTCTAGCCCAAGAGAATACGAGTGCCTAAGGGTTCGCTCTAATACAGAGAGCTTATAAGACGGCTGAAGCCTTATGGCATTGTGGTCCTTGAAAAAAGAGGTAAAGGATCAGAGAGGATTTTACTAAAGCCTGACGCTGCCGGGTCAAGGCAGGGGCCTCAATATCCTATAAAATGCCATGGCGACAACACAGAGATAACGGTCCCTGTGATAAATGCAATTTTGAGAAGATTCGATATCAATGATTTTTGGGATTAGTCAGGCTATAAGCGTTCGATAAGGAGAAAGGCTTCATATCATAGGCCGCCCGAGGGCGGCTTTTTTATGTTCGGAGACCTGCCAGGCGCGGTGTCAAAAAAGCAACCCGTATTCTTTTAAAAGTTGGACAATGGTTGGACAAAATTAGTTTTTCCCATTTTTTGGCAATAAAAAAGGACTTTCGAAAATCGAAAATCCTCAATTATTTCTGGTGCCTGAGACGGGAATCGAACCCGTACAGAGACTAAGCTCCGAGGGATTTTAAGTCCCTTGCGTCTACCAGTTCCGCCACCCAGGCTTGTTGACGTGATACATCCCGGTTCAATTCTAACGATTAGGCAATGAAACCGCTTTATTCCTGATTAAAGGGGCGCCTTCTGTGGCCCTTTTCGCAGGATCTTCTCCAACGGCCCTGCCAAACACCCCTATCTCGACTGTCGGCTGGACCTTGTCATCTGTGGAAATAATTATCTTTCCCCTTATATACTCTTTATCAAATTTTTCATTCATTGTCACCTTAACAATATATTCAACTCCCTCTTTTACCGTCACGACCTCGGTCTTGAGATCTGGTGTTGTTGCGCTTACATTGAGGAGCTTGAATGTTACATCGGATACAGCCCTCAGCCTTACCGATCTTTCATATTTCCCACCTTTTTTGAATACGCCGAATGCCAGATTATCCGGAAAGACCATAATGTCTCCCATGACCTCTCCATAAATAAAAACAGGCAATTCTTTCATCTTCTCATGGCTGGTCTTGATGTTTATCTGTTCTCTGAACCTGCCCACATTAATGTCCGGCGAGACCATAACCTTGATCCGTTTTTCCGTCTTATTATCCTTGGGTGGCAAGGTCTCTATCTCAGTAATTATATTTTTGTTGTTTGAAGATACAGATAATATTTCTGTCTTGTCTTTGTCATTACCGATCAGTGTTACATATTGCGGAAGGGGTGGGACTCCCCTTTTCAGTCGCCCGAAGTTGATCCTGTCAGGGGTGGCTGCCAGACTGACCTGAATATCGGCTGTAACCTTCAAGCTGATGGAAGGGTTGTCAGGATCATCACAGTTTACTGTGATCGCCTGCGTCTTTTCACCGGACTTCAAGGCCGTCTTGAATGTGATATGGATCTTTCCTTCCCCTCCCGGGGGAATCTCCTTGGCTGATGCCAAGGCCGCGGTACAGCCTCAGCCGGCCTTTACATCTTTGATGTGGAGATTTGCAGCTCCTATATTTTTAAAGACAAAGGTATGTTCGAGTGTTGTCTGCTGAGATACCTTTCCAAAATGGTGGGTCATTTCATCGAACTGGATCTTGGGAGCGCCCTGGGGAGCGTTTGGTATCGCACTCGTACCAATATTAGCTGGTTGCTCGGCGCTGATCACCTCTGAGATGCAAAGACCAATTCCAAGTACAGAAATCAAAAGAAATCTAACGGATAACGACACTAGATGGCTCATTAGTCAACAACCCCCCTAAGATGCTGTTATAGTTAAAGAACGATAGATTAATACACTTCCTGTGTCAAGATCAAAGACACCCGGAAATATTGCCATTAAAATCTCAATGTCAATGCCAGGCCCATTGCATTGCTGCCGGCTACTATCATACCTAGATCAAACCTGTCTCTAAGGCCCTTAATAAAGTCATCACTTACCTTCCTGTTATATTTATATGCCCCATTTACTGCACTATAGATGTTCCCGGCATACCACCCTACCTCAAAGACCGTGAAGATACTCCCGAGGGCGTAATGGTCTTTATGAAAAGATTCAGCCGCCGCCCATATAAAAATACCGTTTAAGACAAACGCCACCGATGCATCACGATAACGTCCAACATATGCATGTCCCATGCCAGGGACGAGACCGGCAAGGAGCCCGGCATATCGCGGACTTTTTAGGGGAAGCATTTCTCCCTTAAGACACTGCTCTGAAAGGTCTGACGAACTTTCATAAAATGGACTTTCCCTCTCTACTCGATTAAAGATCGTGGATGCCTCCCGCCATTGTCCTTCTTTCATCTTGGTCCAGGCCAGGCGATAGACTGCATGATTTTTTAAGCCAGCTTGTTCATCTCTTTCAATAACCTGACCAAAATAGTATTGCGCCTCATCGAAAATCCCTTGCTGATAATAGGATTCCCCGATCAACAACAAGGCTTGACTTGGCTCTGGTCCTTCAGCATAGGAATTGATAATCTTAAATAAGACATCCCTAGCCTTCTCAAATTGCCTGTCATTAATATAACATACCCCGATAAGCAGCCGGGCCTTCGGCGTATTCCCATCATTAGGAAAGAAATGGATGAATCTTTCAAATTCCGTCACGGCGCGATTATATTCATTCCTTTCCATCAAGGCACGGGCAAAATCAAACTGGCTTACACTGTCAATGACTATCTGTTCTGAAAAGGCATGGGAGACTATTGTAAGCAGAAAAACTAGACCAAAAATAGAGAGTGATAAGATCCTATTTATCAACGGCCTTACCTCGGTCATACCACCAGAAATCGTTGTTTTCAACCGGATCGAGGACAAGAAACCTTCCGCCATAATATACGCTGGGGGAGACAGAGGCCTCATCAGCCTCGTGAATCAGGCGATCAGCTGTCATCAGCCATCCCACCAAAAGGCCATGTTCCTTAAAGGCTGAAATACTGTAGGAAGAACAAGACGGAAGGCTTGGGCACCTGTCACTGTCTACTGAAGAAATGTATTTTTGAAAGGCCGACACCACCCACACGCCTATATTGTAATCCTCCTCTTTCTGTTCTGCTTTCTGTCGTACCCCGCGATCAAATCCCGGACTGCCCGGATACCTCCAATGGCTTTGTGCGCAACCGGAACATATGAAAAACAAAGTAAGAATAAAAACAGGGCATTTGACAATATTCATACGTACCAGCTGGGATAAATTTGTCATTGTCGGTCATTGCGTAAGTTGACACCGCCCGTTCATGCTGTTAACATTGAACCTTAAGCTGAATAGCTTTTTGCTGAAAAGAAGTGTATGCCTTTTACCATATTACTACAAAGAATGCTATCAATAATCGCTGGTAGTTTACAAGGTTTCTAAGAGCTTCTTTATCGCGCTATGCCCGTATTCGAATACAAAGCCCTGGACAAGTCAGGCAAGACCACTAACGGTATTGTTGATGCCGACAGCGCCGTTGGGGCAAGGCAAAAACTGAGAGGAACCGGCCTCTTTCCGGTCGAGGTAAGGGTAACCGCCTCCAAGACCAAGGAACAGGAAGGCCCTGCCCAGACATCTCTCTCCACACTCTTTCAAAGGATCAAACCGGCTGAACTCTCTGTTATGACACGTCAATTGTCCATTCTTCTGGGTGCCGGGGTAACCCTTGTCGCTTCACTTGACACCTTGATTTTACAGATTACAAACCCGCTGTTTAAAAAAATATTGGCCCAGGTCAAGGAATCGGTCAATGAAGGAAACAGCCTGGCATTCACCCTTTCAAAACACCCAAAGATATTTTCCCAGATATATGTCAATATGGTGAGGGCCGGTGAGGCGTCCGGTTCTCTTGACCTGGTCTTGGAGCGTCTGGCCGAGTTCGGTGAACGTCAAGAGATCATAAGGGGCCGCTTTAAGGCGGCCATGGCCTATCCGACCGTAATGCTTTTTATAGGAACCGCCATCCTCTTCTTCCTGGTCACGTTTATTGTTCCTCAAATCGCTGGTATTTTCAAAGACTTAAAACAAACCCTACCAGTTCCTACCCTTATACTTATAGCAATAAGCGGTTTTTTGAAATCCTTTTGGTGGCTGATCCTGATGTTGATTGCCGGAATCATAGTGTTGCTGCGGCAATTGGTAAAGACCCCTAAGGGCAGATACGTATGGGATAAGATCATACTGACCACTCCGATGTTCGGTGACATTAACGTCAAGATGGCTATGGCGCGGTTCGGCAGAACACTTGGCAGCCTGGTCCAAAACGGCGTCCCCCTGTTGTCCGCCCTTGAGATCGTCCGAAATATTGTCAATAATACACTTATCGCCAAAGATATTGATGAGGCTATGGAAAAGATAGGAGAGGGAAAAAGTCTGGCTGCGCCCCTTTCCCAAAGCCGTTGGTTTCCGCCGATAGCCATTCAGATGATAGCCGTTGGAGAGCAGAGCGGGGAACTGGAAAGGTTGCTCAACAAGATTGCAGATATCTATGAGGGAGAGACAGAATCCAAGGTCATGGCGTTGACCGCAATGCTTGAACCCCTAATGATCCTTTTTATGGCTATCAGCGTGGCATTCATCGTCTTTTCCATACTGCTGCCCATATTCGAGATAAACCAGATGGTCCATTAAACCGTTGTCAAGCTATTAGCCGTTGGCTATCAGCACTTAGCTTTAATGAATATTTCTACAACACATATTTATATCATCCACTAAGGATACACAGGTTTAAAAACTTTTTTTGGAACAAGGAGAAACCAATTGGCAATGCATAGAGACAATTCATACGAGAGGGGTTTTACTCTCCTGGAAATTATGGTGGTGGTGGTAATCCTTAGTATCCTGGCCCTGTACGTTGGTCCCAAGATAATAGGCAGGCCGCAGGAGGCCAGGATCAATGCAACCAGGATGCAGATTCAGAGCATGGAAACCGCCTTAAAGATGTATAAACTGGATAACGGCGTTTACCCCTCTACGGAACAGGGTCTGGATGCCCTTGTTCAACCGCCGGAGGTCGGACAGCTTGCCAAGACGTGGAGAAAGGGGGGATATCTGGAAAAGGCCCAGGTCCCGAAAGATCCCTGGGGAAACGATTATGTCTATCTGTGTCCGGGCGTAAACAATCAGGACGGTTTTGATCTGATGTCTTATGGGCCTGATGGCCAACCCGGAGGAGAAGACGAAAACGCGGATATCAACAACTGGGATGTGCAACAGTGACGGTTTAGCCAGGTAATGTCCAGGAATACCAAAGGTTATACCCTTATCGAACTGATTGTGGTAATGGTATTGATAGGACTGGTCTTTTCTCTTGCCGCCCCCAGCTTTCGAGATGTTGTCCTGACTGATAACCTTAAGGCCACTACCAGAAAACTGATTGGTCTGATAGATAACATAAGAAATGAGGCAATAGAGCAACACACAGATCAAATAGTATTTTTTGACCTTGAAAAAAACAGTTACTGGTATGGACCTGCTGACATGACCGAGGAGGGGGAGGAATTATACCGCAAGAAGAATACCCAGAAACTCCCCAGCGGCGCTCGACTTACAGAGATATGGACAATGGGTAGCAAAATAAGGGACGGTGAGCCCACTATCCGCTTTTTCAAAAACGGTTACAGCCAGCAATCCGCCATACATATTAAAGAGGAAAGAGGCAAGAGGGAGTTTACCCTTGTAATAAGGCCCTTCCTTCCCGGGGTCAAGGTAGTTGAACATTATTTTGAGTTTGATGAATCCTGATGAATGTAAAAACTCGCCAAGCGTGCAGATTACAAACAGGCTTTACCCTCTTGGAGGTAATGGTGGCAATGGCCATCATTGCCATTACGCTCATTGCAGTCTATGATTCACAGTCCGCCAGCGTTTCCAGGGCGAGCGAGGCAAAATTCACTGTAAAGGCCTCACTTTTACTCCAAAAAAAGATGGCCGAGATAGAGATGATGAATGCGGAAGATATCTCTTCTGATTCCGGTGACTTTGGCGATGAGTTCCCCGGCTTTTCCTGGAGGATTGACGTGGAAGAGTCTTCGATTGATATCATTGAGGACCTGTCAGTCCCATTAAAACAGATAGATCTGACAATATCCTGGGGCGAAGATGAATTGTACTCCTACAATATGAGGCAATATCTTTTTTCTCCTGAGTGACCCTTATTATCATGACTTCCTTCAACACTAATGATTTCAAGGGATTTACCCTGCTGGAGGTCCTGATAGCGATCTTCATACTGGCCATTATCCTATCAACAATCTATGCCTCGTTTTCCGACACAATCAAAAATATAACTTATGCCGAATCTCAGGCCGATACCTTCCAAATGGCCCGTATAGCCCTGGAACGGATTCAGGATGATCTGGAATGTACCATGGCGCTTGAAGAGGAAAACGGCGAAGACAAGGATGAGGATAAAAAAGAGGAAACAGTTTTTTTTGGCAAAGAGGAGGATATTTACGACCGACGTGCGGACTTTATGACTTTTTTTTCCTCCAAACACCTTTGTCTGGATGATGAGGACAACTATACGGGCAAGGCGCGGATAACCTATTATGTTTTAAAAAATGAAGATGAGGAGGGAGATCAAGAAGGTCTTATCCTGTATCGCGCTGATACCCCGGCCATCCTGAGCGCCCCTGAACCCAAGACCGGAGGGTTAATCCTCTGTGACAGGCTTTATTCTGTTAACTTTACCTTTTATGATGCCGATGGTGATAAATATGAGAGGTGGGATTCCACCTCGGAGGACACAGAGGGAAAGCTGCCTGCAATGGTTTTAATCAAGCTTGAATTTATAAACGAATTAAACCCTGAAGAACCGCTTAGATTCGAAACAGCAGTCGCCTTGCCAATGGCCAAGGCCGGCGACGATAATATGTAATGGAAGGTTGGTATGCCTCTTAAACGTCTTTTCATGGATAACCGCGGCTTTGCATTGATCATCACCATTATGATCTTAAGCCTCATCGTTCCAATGACGCTTGATTTCAATACCACCACCATGCACTACAAGGTGTCGTCTGCTAACCTAAAAGACGGCGCCATTGCTTCCTCTGTTGCAAAGTCCGGGTATAACCTTGCGCTCGCCATCCTGTTTTCAGACTCTTCATCATCTGATTTTGACTCTCTTCATGAACCATGGGCTGATCGGGAGATACTCGCCTCCGCTGGTTCCTCCATGTTTACAGATGCAAAACTTCAACTGATTATCGTTGATCAATCCGGAAAAATTAACATCAACAGCCTGGTTGATGAGCAGGGGGCCCCGAACACTGCCCACATATTCGTGCTTAGGCACCTCATGGAATTAGAGGAATTCGGCATTGAGGAAGGGGTGACGGGAGATATCGTCAATTCCATACTCGATTGGATAGATCCGGACGATGACACAACCGAAGAACAGGGCCATGGCGCTGAAGATTCATATTATCAGGGCCTAAGAGAACCATACCATTGTAAAAACGGCCCGATTGAAACACTTGATGAATTGCTCATGGTCAAAGGGATGACAAAAGAGATATTTTCCAGGATCGCAAGATACTTGACAATTTACGGGGATGGCAAGATCAACATCAATACCGCCGAAGAGCCGGTCATAATGTCTCTTTCCGAAGACATTGATATTGAAATAGCTGCCGCGATCATAGACTTCCGTAATGATGAAAAAAATGATCTGAGCGAGCCGGGTTGGTATAAGAATGTGCAGGGCATGGGCGAACTTTCCATTGATGAATTGATCACTACGGCAAGCACCCACTTTGAGATAATCTCAACCGGTCTCAAAGGCGTCGCAGAAAAGACAGTTCGTGTGATGGTGGAGCGAGACCAGGATGAACTGCGTGTACTGTCATGGAAAACCGGATAAAATTTAGGGCTAATGCTGCCGTTGTATGGAATAGCTGAAAGATATGCGCCATTGCAAAACTGATTCCCACCCCACCCCTGCCCGCTCGCACCCGGAGTTTTTGAGAGATTACTATGCAGCATTCTAATTTCTTGAGTTTACTGAATTTGTTGTGTTATAAAGGTAAATCTTGCCAATTATAAATTCTAAATTGCGCCTGAACGCAAAGGCCGTTAAGGTGGCGAATAGTTACAGACGATGCCCGGAAAGATTTTAGGTCTTGATATAGCAGATAATGAGATAGCAGCGGTGCAGGTGGTCAGCACCTTAAAGGGCTACCAGGTCACGGCCTGTGCCACAGCCGGTATCGAGGGCGAAGGCGGACTTGACAATGCCCTTAAACTGCTTTTTGACAATACGGACCTTAAGAGCGATATCTGCCACACCTCGATTTCTTCAGAGCATGCCTCATTCAGAAATCTGATCCTTCCTTTTAAAGACACCAAGAAAATCAAACAGACCATTCCATTTGAAATAGAGGCGATGGTTCCTGTCCCGATCGAAGACATGATAGTTGATTTTTCTATTATCAGCCGTTCAGAAAGCACAGAGATATTGGCCGCCTCTGTGAATAAGGCCGTTATCTCCGAACATTTGGACAGGTTGCGTTCCCATGGCCTTGATCCTGATATTGTGGATATAAGATGTGCACCTTTGGCCGCATGGTTGCTCAGGCAAAAAGATACTGGAGAAAATGGAATATTGCTCAATATTGACGGGACTAAAGGGACTATTGTCCTTTTCCATCAAAGACGCATTGTGCTGATCCGTAGATTTTCCAATAACGGCGGATACACCAGCCCTGCGGTTTCTGATTCAAGCGATGGCAATGACTCTATTCTTCAGATTCCCCCTGGGGATGTAGTGCCTTATTATCAGTCTTTGGGTAGAATCATCCAAAATACCCTGCATGGGTTTTGCGTCCACCAAAGCAAGGAAATCCTGCCTGAAAAAATCTATATTGCCGGCAATGGCCTCTATATTAAAGAGGCATCGGAATTGCTGGGAAGATTAATGGGCATCGCTGTTGAGCAACTGGATTTTGGCCGAGATGAAAGGCTTTTTTTTGACAAAGATATCTCCGGGGCCTTCAGACCGGACTTGATGGCCAATGCCCTTGCCCTGGCAGTCAGAGATGCCAGACAGGACATGGGGTTTAATTTCAGAAAAGACGAATTTGAAAAGAAAAGACATTATTTTGGTACAAAAAAAGAGATCAAAACCGCATCAATATTTTTAATTGTGCTTCTCTGCTTCCTGGCAACGGATTTTGGTGTAGACTACTACTTTGTCAAAAAAAGATGCGAGGCACTGGATCAACAGATAGAGGCAGTCTTTAAAGAGACGTTCCCTGATGTAAAACGGATCGTGGATCCGGCAAAACAGATGAAGGTGGAGATCAACAAATTGAAGGAGTCATCCGTATCAGGACCTTCAATAACAGCCAATACCACAGTGCTGGCCATGCTGAAGGATATCTCGGAAAAGATCCCTGACTCCCTTGATGTACACATAGCCAGGATGGTCCTTGATGCAGATGCGCTTAGGATCTCAGGCACAACAGACACATTTAATACGGTGGACAAGATAAAAAACAGCCTTTCCTCCTCTGATTGTTTCAGCGCGGTCACCATAAGTTCGGCCAAACTGGACAGGACGGGAAACAAGGTCGAATTTGAGGTAAAGCTGGAAAGGGGCGCCAACAAATGAGACTTGCAAGAAGAGAAAAAGTACTGGTGGCGCTGGCTGGTTCTGTAATCATAATCCTTATTATTTTCCATTTTATTGTTTTTCCGGTCTTTGAAAACAGAGATCGCCTTAGACAAGGGTTAAAGGCAAAAAAGGCGACACTGGATGAAATGATAGCAATGAGCGCTGAGTACAAGACCATCAAGGGTAATTCTCAGGGCCTTCAGGATATCTTATCCAGACGCGACAAAGGGGCCACACTCTTTTCCTTTCTCGAAAAAGAGGCCGACAGTGCTGATATCAAAAGCCATATCAAGTACATGAAGCCCTCTGTTTCGCAGGGTACCGGGACTTATAAAGAATCAGTAGTGGAAATGAAACTGGAGGCAATCACCCTTAAACAACTTGTGGCATACCTGTACCGCATAGAACGCCCGGAGGATGTCATAGGAGTGAAGAGGATCTCCATAAAAGAAAACACCAAAGAAGAGGGGTATCTGGACACTATCTTGCAGGTGATGACACTTGAATAAGGGGTTTCTGAATTAAAAGTTCATTCAGACACAATTTTGAATTCTTAATTGCGAATATTGAATTGAAAAGAAATATGATCCTTATACCATATGACGTGCACCGTGTACCGTTAATTTACTCATGACCAAAATATACTACACCATATTTAACATCATAGCCTTTGCCTTAATCGTTTATACAGGTGTGGATATATTTTTCAACATCACCCGCTCCCGTGTCGCCCAGGAAAGCACCAACGGCGCTGCCACAAACCATTCTCCGGAGGCCGGGCAAAATAACAGGCGATCTTTAAGTGATTTTGATATAGTTACAGAAAGAAATCTATTCGGATCCCAGGAGAAGGCCTCTTCGGAGCTAAAGGCTGAGGAGCTTGAAAATATTGCCATGACCACCCTGAAGGTGACCTTGCTGGGCACAGTCTCGGGGGATCAGCAAAGCTCCAGGGCAGTCATTGAAGATTCGACAAAAAAGACGCAGGCCCTTTATAAAGTCGGAGACAGCATTCAGGATGCGGTTATAAAGATGATATTGCGCGGAAAGGTGGTCCTGAGGATCGGGGATAAGGATGAGATGCTCGCCATGCCTGAGCCGTCTTCAACAGAGGAGTATAAAGGACCGTTCATTCCTGGCCAGATGCCAGGCCCCATGTCTGGCCCTGCGGCGGGCCGGATGCCCGGAGGAATGTTTCAGCAAGGGCCTGAAATGGCTTCAACCATTACAATCAACCGCGCTGAGTTGGCCGAGCCTGCCAATGACCTCAACCAGGTCCTTGCAAACGTGCGTATTCAACCCCATTTCAAAAACGGTAAGACTGATGGGTTAGCGATCAGCAGTATCAGAAGGGGTGGAATCTTTTCCAAGCTGGGTTTGAGAAACGGAGACATACTCCAAAACGTAAACGGCAATGCCCTTGCCAGTCCTGATGATATACTGTCCTTGTATGAGAGTCTAAAGACAGGGGATCAGGCATCCATACAGATAATCAGGATGGGCAGACAAAAGACCATGAACTATACACTCAGATAACGCCATGTATGCATCGTTTTTTGGGTTTAAGGAAAATCCGTTCAATTTAACGCCCGATCCAAGGTACCTTTATCTGAGCCACTACCACAAGGAGGCGCTTGACCATCTGCTCTACGGTGTAAATGAGCGAAAGGGCTTTATTGCCATAACAGGCGGCATAGGCACCGGCAAGACAACGCTGTGTCGTGCCTTTCTGGATCAACTGGACAAATCCGTAAAGAGTGCCCTTATATTCGATTCATACATCTCAGACCTGGAACTCCTCAAGGCGGTAGACCTGGAGTTCGGCATTGATATGAAGCCGGGCGACCTCAGCAAAAAGGACTATATTGATGCACTCAACCATTTTCTCCTGGACAATTTCAGTAAGGGCGGTAATGCCCTGCTCCTGGTGGACGAGGCCCAGAATCTCTCCCATTCTGTCCTTGAGCAGATGCGTATGCTGTCAAATCTGGAGACGGAAAGGGAAAAGCTCATTCAGATCATCCTGGTAGGTCAGCCGGAACTAAAAGAGGTCCTGGCAGCGCCTTCATTAAAACAGTTGGATGAACGCATTACAGTGCGTTACAATCTAAGCCCTCTGGATTACAAAGACCTGAAGGGTTACGTGGAACATCGTCTGGTAGTGGCGGGGAACAGGGGCGAGCTTAAATTCTCCAAGAACGCATTAAAAAAGATCTTTGCTTACTCACAGGGCAATCCCAGAAGGATCAATGCGGTCTGTGACAGGGCGCTCCTTATTGCATACGCCCAGGAAAAACACACAGTAACACGGCAGATGATCCAAAAGGCCATTGAGGAAATCCGCGGGGGCACCATCTCAGGCAGGACTGCGGGCATATTTTACAAGAAGGGCCTTGGACAGGCATTTTTTCTGATCCTGATCATTGCAGCAGGGCTTGCAGGATGGACGCAGAGGACTAATATCTCCCAGATGTTCATTAAAGAACCGGAAGTCAAGACCATAATCAGGACCATACATGTCCCGCGCAGACCCACTGAGCCTGAAAAAAAGGTGTCAAACCTTTTTTTGGACGAGCAGGCCAGTCTTGCGAGCCTTTTCAATCTGATTAACGGAGGCAAAAAACCGAAGGATCTGCTTACTGGTGAAATACACCTTGACCTTGTCTCATTAGAAGTCGGACCGGAATATTCCATGAGGTTTACAAGGCCGTATCGTATACAGCTTACCAGAGATCTTCCTCACACGCTATATCTCCTGGTAAGTAAACAAACAGGAAATTCCTGTACTATCATTGATTCAGAGGGAAAGGAACAGGACGTAAGTAAAAATTTTATTCAAAGAAACTGGGGACATTACATTTCATGGTTTTTCCCTTACACAGACAGTGATATAGATTTGAAAAAGGGGATGTCATCCCCCAAGGTTCTTGAGGTCCAGATGATATTGCAAAAAAATGGATATCAGGTTAAGGCCAGCGGAATTTTTGACGAATTAACACTTAATGAGATAAAGAGGCTTCAAAAGGACTTCGGCCTGATCGCTGACGGCATAATCGGGCCAAAGACAAGGGCTTTGTTATATTTGATGGGATGAAAGGACGTTTCAAGGTTCAGAGTTCACAGTTCAAGGTTGAAGAAAGAAAAGATATTAAATGATATGATTGATCAACTTTGTATCATGATTTTTATACCAAATGCTGGGTACCGTATACTGTACCCCCTAAACCATGAACTATGAACCGTGAACTTTGAACTTTGAACCGTTATTAACATATGAGTTACATTCACAAGGCATTAAACAAGGCGCAGAGAGATAAGGACACCCTTAACCAGGAATATGAGGGTTTGCTGTCACCCCGTGGAAAAAGAAGGGGGCTTTTTTCACTTAAAGGGGCATTGTGGATATCGGTTATTCTATGTGCCGGGGCTGTGGGATATTATCTGTGGTTTTTTCCAAAGGCCCACCCACCTGCTGATGTAAAAGAGGAAAAGACGGATAAACCTTTGCCGACTCCCGCCCATAAGCGCCCTGCTGAGACGGCCTCTATGCCGGGTAAGGAAGTGATGACAAAAACAAAGGTCAACCCGAAGGTGCTTTATGAAAAGGCCAGGGGCTTATACAAGAGAGGGAGTATAAATGAGGCAAAACAACTTTATGAGAATGTTATCAAGACAAACCCGAATTACCCGGATGCGTTAAACAACCTGGGCGTAATATACATGCACGAAAAGAACTATGAAGCGGCTGAAAGCTCATTTAATAAGGTCATTGCCATCAGGCCAGGATATGTGGACCCTTATTATAATCTGGCATGCGTCTGTGCCATGAAGGGTGAGAAAGAAAAAGGCATTGACCATTTAAAAAAGGCAATTTCACTCAACAGGGAAGTTATTGACTGGGCCAGGGCTGACGCAGATCTACAAAACCTCAAAGGAATGCCTGAATTTGAAACCCTGATCAAACCCAATTAACCTGAAAAACTACGAGGCGAATGAAAATGATATTCAAATCCGAGACAAGATACGCCTTCTGCCTGTTTCTTATAGGGCTGTGGTTGTTGACAGGCAGTTCTATCGCCCTTGGCGCCCGTGTCGCAGGCGAAGAAGGCGCAAGCCCTGTTTCATCCGGACCCGGCCAGATGATCAAGCCCAAGATGCCGCCGGATAAGGCAGAAAAGCCCATTCCACGGGCTTTACAGACAAGGCCTGTTGAGCAGGAAAGCGTCAAAGACAAGATTGAAAATAACGAAAATGGCGAGCAGATTCAGGATAAAAAGCCGGATAAGGAAGAAAAGTCTGATGAGCGTTATGTAACTATTGATTTTGATAATGTGGATATCGCTATATTCATAAAATTTATGAGCGAGCTGACCGGTAAAAATTTTGTGGTTGATAAAGGGGTTACCGGAAAGGTGACGGTTATCTCCCCCACCAAGATATCAGTGGATGAGGCCTATGAAGTCTTTGAATCAGTTCTGGAGGTCTATGGTTTTGCAAGCATCCCTGCCGGCGATATCGTAAAGATAGTGCCTGCAGCAACCGCCAAGTCAAAGGATATTGAAACACTGCTGAGAAAGGAGGCAGCATCCCCTGATGATAAGATAGTAACGCAGTTGATCCCCTTGAAATACGCTGACCCCGTGGAAGTCAAAAAGGTCTTTGATCCCCTGGTATCAAAAAACAGCCTTATTGTCCCTTATGCACCTACGGATACATTGATTATCACTGATGTCCTTTCAAACGTGAGACGTCTTTCAAAAATCATTCAAGAGATTGATGTCGAGGGAGTTGGAGAGCAGATATCGGTCATCCCCCTTGTAAATGCAACAGCATCTGTACTTGAAAAATCATTGAGCGCTATTTTTCAGAGGGGAGCTGTTAAGGCACCGGGCCAGGCTGCTATAGAAGGCACTGTAAAGATAACCTCGGACGAAAGGACCAATTCCCTCATCGTATTCGCATCTGAAAACGATACACGAAAGGTCAAAGAACTTATCAAACTCCTGGACACGGATATCCCACGCGGTGAAGGAGACATACATGTATATTACCTCCAGAACGGCAGCGCTGAGGATATGGCCAATGTGTTAAAGGCCATCCCCACGGATCAGAAGGACGAGGCGGCCAAGGGGAAGGTCCCTGTGGTATCCAAAGATGTCCAGATAGTGGCGGACAAGGCCACAAACTCATTGGTCATCACGGCCAACAAGGCTGATTACCTTGTCCTTGAAAGTGTTATCAAAAAATTGGATATCATAAGGCGTATGGTCTACATCGAGGCCCTTATAATGGAAGTGGGTGTCAAGAAGAGCTTCAATATCGGCGTGGAATGGAAGATGGGGAAGCAAAATATCGGGGATTTTGGAGGCAAAAATGTAGGTGGATTCATAGGGTCCACTTCGGCGACCAGTACTCTCCCTGATACAAGCACAAGCAGTTCGTCCGGTACTGACAGTACAACGGCTACAAGCAGTCTCAGTATGCCTTCCGGATTTGCCTTCGGGGTGCTGGGTGAGGGCATCCAAATCGGCAGAATAACCTTCCCCAGCATTGCTGCCGTTGTCAACGCCTATGAAAGCGATTCGGACGTGAACATCCTCTCGACCCCGCAGATTATGACTACGGATAACGAAGAGGCGGAGATTGTGGTGGCAAACAATATCCCCTATTTGACACGGAGGGATGAGGGTTACAGGTCCAGTTCTACCGCTGTTGATTATCCCTATAGCGGTTACAGCAACTATGAGTTCAAGGACGTGGGTGTAACACTCAATATCACCCCCCAGATAAACCAGGAGAGGTTTGTAAAGCTAAAGATCTCCCAGGAAATATCTCAGGTGAAAGAGGTAAAGACTGAGGGACTGCCGACCACACTGAAGAGACAGGCAAAGACAGTGGTAATCATAAAAGACGGACAGACAGTGGTAATAGGGGGGCTGATTGACGAGACATTGAACAAGAGCGATTCAAGGGTGCCATGCCTGGGTACAATCCCGGGAATCGGCCAGCTCTTCAAGTCGTTTTCCACCTCAACTGATAAGACAAACCTCTTTATTTTCATTACCCCTCACATTGTTGAAAATCCGGAAGAGGCCAAAGAACTCTATGAAGGGAAAAAAGAGGAGTTCAAAGGGGTAACTGAAGGTACAATCAACCTGTACGAAGAACCGGGATCGAACGACAAAAATAAAGTCATTCAAGAAATAGAATAGGCGGCGGGACAATTGTTTTAATTTAGGCATCTTAGGCACTTCTTCATGAAACAACTGGGAGACATACTATCAGAGATTTGCGGCCTTTCCGAACAGACCATCAGTGAGGCCCGCAGAATAAAAGATGAAAAGGGGGGACGCATCGGGGAGATCCTTATCCGGCAGAAGGCCATCCTTGAGGCAGACCTGTTGAAGGCCCTGGGTATTCAGTTGAATTTGCCTTTCAGGTCAACACTCCCCACTGATCAGTTCAGTACGGAGTTCACGGAAAAAATCCCGATCCAGTTTCTTAAGAAATACATGATGGTGCCGGTGATAACTCCGAATGAGAGCTTTATTGCAGTAAATGACCCCTTAGTGTTTCAACCCCTTGACGACATCCGTCTTCTCCTTGGCCTTACGGATTCAGATGTAGTGATTGCGCCCTATTCCGCCATACTCTCCGCCATCAATTTCGCCTATGACATGAGGAGCGACTCTGCGGCCCAGGTCATCGAGGGCATGCACGAAGAAGACACAGACCGGATATTTTCAGAAATACGTGAGACAGAGGACCTGCTCGATGACACCAGCGACGCCCCTATTATCAAGCTGGTCAACCTGATGTTCTCTCAGGCCGTAAAAGACGGTGCGAGCGATATCCACATCGAGCCCTCACAGCACAGGCTGAACATCAGAAGCCGTGTGGACGGCATCCTCTACAATATGCTCTCGCCACCCAAACACATCCAGGCTGCGCTAACCTCACGTATAAAGATCATGGCGGATCTTAACATAGCCGAAAAAAGGCTCCCTCAGGACGGCAGAATCGAAATCAAGATAGCAAACAAGAATATTGATATCCGTGTTTCTACCCTACCGACCTCCTTTGGCGAGAGGGTGGTTTTGCGTCTCCTGGATAAGTCCAATGTCCTTTTAAGGCTTACCGATATAGGTATGCCTGAAGACAGGCTCAAGGAATTCAACAGACTGATCAAATCCGCACACGGGATCATACTTGTTACAGGACCGACCGGAAGCGGAAAGACCACGACCCTATATGGGGCGCTATCAATAATCAACCACACGGATATCAATATCATTACAATAGAAGACCCGGTTGAATATCAGATAGAGGGTATAGGCCAGATTCAGGTAAATCCAAAGATAGACCTTACTTTTGCAAGGGGCTTAAGGTCAATCGTGCGGCAGGACCCGGATGTAATCCTTGTAGGAGAGATAAGGGACCTTGAGACCGCAGAGATCGCCATACAATCCGCTCTTACCGGCCATCTGGTGTTTTCCACCCTTCACACAAACGATGCTGCAAGCGCGGTTACTCGCCTTATTGACATGGGGATAGAACCATTTCTGGTCACATCTTCAGTGCTGGGCATAATGGCTCAGAGGCTTGTAAGGGTGATATGTAAACAGTGCAAAGAGTCATACCAGCCTGACGAAGAGTCCCTGATGAGCATCGGGGTCACGCCTGAAATGGCGGAGGGAAAAAAGATATATCGCGGCAGAGGTTGCCCTGACTGTCTTAACACCGGGTACAAGGGCAGGACAGGCGTATTTGAGCTGATGCTCCTGGATGATGAAATCAAAAACCTGATCCTGAAGACCTCAGACGCCAATGCCATCAAACGCAGGGCCGTTAAAAACGGCATGATAACCCTGCGTCAGGACGGGGCCAGAAAGGTCTTTGAAGGTATTACCACGATCGAAGAGGTCTTCAGGGTTACCCAGCAATAAATGGGAAGGCCCTGATTCCTGCGAAGTTCGAAATCGTTATGCTACGCGGGTTGAATTTTTTCCCTGAAATTTTCAATCTGATCAGCATCACCCATCACTGCTACTTTATCACCATTGGTAAAGCAATAGTCTACGTCGGGATTAGAAAGCACCCTGTCATTGTTTATTATTCCCACCACGGAAACTCCGGTTTTGCTTCTTACCGCCAGATCCTTAATTGTTCGGCCGATAAACGGGCTGTTTTCAGGGAGGGCAATCCATGTCAATTCCAACAGGTGCCTTGCCGGTTGCAGCAGAGAAAATGAGGTTGAATGGGAATTTACCTCATAGAGCGGGGCGTAAAATTCGTGGCGGACCTGATCTGTGAATTTTATCAGTTCTGCCGGTGGAATATTCAACAGGGACAAGGTCTGCCGAGTGATTTCCAGTCCTCCTTCGAACTCAGGATAGATAACGTTTTCAATTCCCAGTTCACGCAAGGTCTGCATCTGCTCCATCCCTTCTGTTCTGGCCACGATATTTAACTGAGGCTTGATCTTCCGTGATTGAACGATGATATCTTTCGCAATGATCGCCAAAGGGGTCGTGATGACAAGCAATTTTGCACCTTCAACGTTGGCCGCCTCCAGGACTATCGGCTGGCCGGCGTCTCCATATACAGTGGGAAATCCCTTTTCTTTTAAGCTATCAATCTGCTGAAAATTGATCTCGATTACCACAAACGGGACTCGAAGGATTTGTAAGACCTGCGCTACATAAGATCCTATTCTCCCCCCTCCTGCGATTACCACATGATCGTGAAGTCCGTTTAAAGGGATATTAATGTCCCTTTCAGGGATGGTTGAAATCCCTCGCCTTTAGGCGAAGAAAAGTTAATACATGTCGCTATGCGACGTTATCAACTGGGTGCCCATACCAAAACAGACCTCAAAGTCCACCAAATCTGGCTTCACAAATATCTGAAGCGCGGAATGGCTGGTGCGGTGGCGATACGGACTCGTGATGTTTTGCACGGACGAAATGATCTAGCAATATTTTCAAAAGCAAGAAGGGGAGCCGATTCCTGATGATAGTCGATTTGAAATCGACCCCTCATAAAACCCCTCGACTTATAGTCGAGGGTGGTTTAGTTGTCTGGAGGGATTCATGCTTGAAGTGTCTTTTTCGAACTGCATAGATGGGAGTTGTCAGACCTGATATAAATGGAGTCAAAACCATGGTGATAACCGCGGTGCTGAGCATTAGCGCATACAGTTCATTACTGATGGAATGGGTCTTAAGTCCCACCTTGGCCAGCACAAAAGAAAACTCCCCTACCTGGAAGAGCCCCAGACCAACGGCAAGGGGAATGACATTGCCGTAACCGAACAACTTAGCCAGTGTTCCGAAAATTATCCCCTTGCCGATAATAATCAGCGAAACCAGCAGCAAGACCGTTTTCAGATTGGCAGCAATAAAGGCTGGATCAAGCAACATACCTATTGACACAAAGAAAAGCAGGCCGAATACATCACGCAATGGAATGATTTCACTCAGGGCCTGATGACCGTATTCGGATTCGCTCAAAACAATACCGGCCACAAAGGCGCCGAAGGCGAATGAAAGCCCGAAAAGATATGTTGCATACCCGACCCCCAGGCCTATGGCTGTTACCGCAAGCAAAAAGAGTTCCCGGGAATTCCACCTGGCAATGTAGGAAAAAAGCCTGGGGATGATCTTTGTCCCGATATAAACCATCAGGGCAAGAAAGCAGGCGGCCTTTAAAGCAGCCCAGCCCAGCATGGGTAACCCCGTCGTCGGATTACTCAGTTGGGGCAGGATGATCATCAGAGGGATCACGGCCAGGTCCTGCACTATCAGCATACCGATCATAACATGGCTGGAAAGGGTGCCCAGCAGGCCCCGATTCATAAGGGTCTTTAAAATGATCATGGTGCTGGAGAGACTAATTAATGCCCCAACCCAGAGAGAGGCTATCTTCTCAAAACCAAGCCACCGGCCGATAGCGAACCCGCAGGCAATGGTCAGGAGCATCTGTATCGGAGTGCCGATTAATGCGATGTTGCGAACAACCAGAAGCTTTTTGAACGACAATTCCAGGCCAAGGGCGAAAAGCAACAGGGCCACCCCGATTTCTGCCAGCAATTCAATATCATGTATTTCTGTGACAGTAACTCCGCCTGTATAAGGGCCGACCACCACGCCCGCCAGGATATAGCCGAGCACAAGTGGCTGTCTCAATTGTTGTGCAATCAGGCCTCCAAGTAATGCAGCCACAACTATGATTGCAATATCAGCGGTTATTCCCATAAAACAGACCTTGGCATTGATTCCCGCTAGGAAATTATGCAAAAACTTAAAAAAAGGGTTATACCGAAAAGATAGCTAATATATTTAAATTTACCCCTTATTGCAACCCCTTGGCTAAAAACTTGAATACACACCTCAGAGCCACATTGCTTTTTTATGGCGAATACCTGGAAATATCTTGATTATTAGCATGTCTTAATACAACCTAAAAGTCACAGGATGCAGACCTGATTATCACAGGTTTCAGGGGCGAGGCTGTCAGGAAATTGAAGAGGGACCTTTTCAGCGGCTATGACGGGGTGGGCAATATTCTCTTTGTAAATACAAAAAAGGAAATTGACATCCTCCCTGCTGAAAAAGAAACAACCATTAGAAATGGAGAGGAGCAGAAAGAGACATCAGACAATATTACAGGTGCAATTGAAAACAATACCAGCCAGAAAAACGATGAGAGTAATCAGGTCTGATATTGGTTTTTACAAGTTCGGCATCAACACCCAAAAGGAGGAAATCCAATGGCTGATTTTTATCAAACCGGAATAGTGGCCACACTGCACCGCTTGGGAGACGGTGGAACCGAAAAGATTATGGAGGATTTGATAGAATATAGCCGTCATCGGCCTGTTGCCCTGGTATTGCCGTCCCTTGGATCGGAATTGGAACAGCCCGCTCTTCACGGAGTTGTAAAGGAATTGAAAAAGGCCCTTTTCATCAAACAGATTATCCTTTCCATGAACCGTACTGATGAAAAGCAGTTTCGCCAGGCAAAAGATCTTTTAGGAGAGCTCCCGCAAGAGTCCACCATTGTGTGGAATTCCGGTACCCGCATCCAAGCGGTTTTTGAGAAGTTAACAGAAAGCGGCCTTGAGATCGGAGAAGATGGAAAGGGGCGGAACTGCTGGATGGCCTATGGCTATATTCTGGCATGTGAACAATGCGATGTTATTGCATTGCACGACTGCGATATTTTGAATTACAGTCATGAGTTAGTTGCAAGGCTTTGCTATCCTGTGGTCAATCCATCAATTGATTTTGAATTCTGTAAGGGGTATTACGCCCGCGTTTCCGACAGGATGCACGGCCGCGTCACCCGTTTACTGTTCACGCCTTTAATCCGTGCCTTATGGCAGATCGTCGGCTATCAGCGTATCCTCCATTTTTTTGACAGCTTTCGCTATCCTCTGTCCGGAGAATTCGCCATGAAGACAGATCTGGCCCGTATTAACAGGATTCCGAACGACTGGGGACTGGAAGTCGGAATACTCTCAGAAATCTATCGCAATTGTGCACTCCAACGGGTTTGTCAGGTGGATATATGCGACAATTATGAGCATAAACATCAGGAGCTATCCCATGATGACCATCAAAAGGGATTAATGCGAATGACCCTGGATATAACAAAGGCCCTGTTTCGCGTTCTGGCGGCCGAAGGCATGCTTTTGACACATGGAATACTCAATACCCTACTATCTGCATATGTAAGGACCGCCGAGGATACAATCACCAGGTACAGCGCTGATGCCAAGATCAATGGCCTGTTTTTCGAAAGGCATGAAGAAGAGATGGCAGTCCACGCCTTCGTGGAGGCAATCAGAATTGCCGCGCAGAATTTTATGGAAGACCCCCTTGGGGCGCCCCAGATTTCCAATTGGAAACGAGTCACCTCAGCCTTACCGAATTTTCTGGAGGAACTTAAGTGTGCAGTTGACGAAGACAATGCGTAATAAGGGCCTTGAGTATAATCAACATGCTTTTAAAAAACAATAATAGACAATTTGTTATATTCAGCGATATTGACGGTACATTTCTCGATCATTTTTCTTACTCTTTTGAGGCCCTTCTTCCCGCACTCCGGGTAGTAAAGGATAATAAAATTCCATTGGTCTTCTGTTCAAGCAAGACCCGTAAGGAAATAGAGGCACTGCGCAGAGAGACCGGCATTCAAGATCCTTTCATTGTGGAAAACGGCGGGGCAATTTTCCTGCCGGATGATTATTTCGACTTTGATGTAGAAAACGCCGTGCACAAAGATTCTTACTCAATAATCGAGCTTGGGGTATCATATGATAAACTTGTGGATGTATTACACAGGTGTTCCGATGCAGCCGGTGCGCCCGTTATGGGTTTTTCAGATATGACGGTTGAGCAGGTTGCAGAGGAATGCGGCCTTCCCTTGCCACAGGCGGAGTTGGCAAGGCAACGTGAATATGATGAGCCTTTTAAAATCCTTACGGAAGAACCTGCAGTTATCTCCAGGCTGGAATCTTTAATCGTCCAGAACGGATTTCGATGTCTGCGCGGAGGAAGGTTCTTTCATATAACGGGCAGTAATGACAAAGGGCTTGCGGTTTCTAAGATGACTGAGCTTCTCGAAAAAGCTTATGGCCCCATTATCTCAATTGGAATAGGCGATAGCAGAAATGACCTTGAGATGCTTTTAAATGTCCGTGTTCCTATCATCGTGAAAAGATTTCACGGAGAGCATGATCAGGATATCCTGGCGCGAATTCCGAATATCAATCTGGCTGATCATATCGGTCCTGCTGGATGGAATGAAATGGTATTAAAGGCTTTGGCCCAAATCCACTGTTAGTTCAAGGACATCCTTACCTGCCATACAGAAAAGGCAAGGAAACATGATTTTCTATAACAAGACGCTGACCCAGAACTTTATGGCCAATCTGTTGGGTAATGCACCACAATGGGTATAAACTATGTATCGTCGCCTTTCTGGATGCGCTTACAATTATGGAAATCGGTCTTGTGAGTCAAGGCTAAACGGCATTCATTAGTATACCGTCCGAGATTGGCTATTATTACCACATTAAGAGTAAGGCTCAAACCTCTCAAGACCGTAAGTTGGGGGCATAATGATCCCTTGCCAAAAAAACTTGACAGCAGGGGATCTTGCTGGTTTATAGTTGCGGATATTGTATTTATACTGTCGGGTCTGGAGATGGCAACCATCTCTAGAGGGTAGCTTTCTTAGACATTATATATATTGCTAAGAAGGCTGGATTGTCGGGCCACAATCTGAGCGATCAGTTTGTGGCTTTTTTTGTCTTAGGCAAAACGCAATACATAAAAATTTCTATTGACATGGTAAACCACCACGGGGCGGCCATGAATTTCTTTGCGGATATCCTGCGCAACCTTTCGCGTTTTAAGAGAATATTCCCCGCGTTCAGTATACTTCCTGTCTCAGAAAAGCACTGCCGGACCAGGGAGCCGGGCGCTCAATCTAACCGGACAGGGAGGGATCACGTTATTGACCTCTGGCGCGGCCTTGCGCTGATCAACATGGCGTGGGTGCATCTGGTCGGAAACCAAATAGGAGCAGGCAGCACGCTTGAGGCCTGGATCGGGGAACATCTGCGTTTTGCAGCAGGGGCCTTTGTATTTATCGCAGGCCTGAGCGTCGCCAAGGTGTTCGGAAAAGCCCTAGACCGGGGCGGACTGGAAGGCAGGGCGGCGCGCGCCTGGCTGTTTCGACGCGCTTTGCTTCTGCTCGTAATTGACCGGGCACTCGCGGTCGCAATGGGAATAATCAGTCGTTGGCGTATGTTTCTGCCCGGGGGTGAAGATCCGCAGGCACCCCTGTGGCCATTAGCTGTGTTCGGGGAGGCAGGCGTCACTGGCGGGCTCCTATGCTTATATGCGCTGTTACTCGGCTTTACTCCTGCACTGGCAGCGATCAAACGACGTTGCGGGATCAGTATTGTCATCGCGTTAAGCATAACCTTGTATATCGCCGCTCAATATGCTGACCGGATATTTCACTGGCCTCCCTGGACCTTTCCGGTTGCATTCTGGCAGCCGTTTTTTGTGGCGGGCTTTCTTTCAACGCCAGTTTTTCTGCGTATCCGTGAGGGTAGCACAGGCCGGATGGCAATGTGGGCCGCAGTATCAACTGTGGCGTTTTTTGCGCTTTTGGTGGCACGGCGCTATGGGACTGTAACAGGCTGGGACTTCACAAAGGTACCTTTGCGGCCTGCCGAACTCCTGCGCTATGCGATCACGATTCAATTTGTGTTTGCATGGTCTATGCTCGCATATGAGCATGTTCCTGTCCTGCGCCGGATGGCAGGATGTTTCTGCCTTTGCGGCCGGTATAGTCTGTTGGTCTATTCAGCTCACCTGTTTATTGAGGTGCCGATCGTGGAATTCGCCTTGACCATAGGCATGTCGCCAGCCGGTGCGAGCATGCTCCTTGTCCTGGATGCGGCTGCTTTGGTATTGGTCGCGGCGGCGCAGCGTGTCGGACAACGCGCCGCTATGCCGGGGATTGTACGGGCCGGAGCGCGCCTATGGCTGCCGAGGCCCGCTATCGTCGCAATCGCCTGTGTGCTCGCATCGGCCCAATCACTGCGGGCAATTCAGATTCTGTCTCCGTCCGTCCTCCAATTACAAGCGATAGTGGATGAGCCATTTGATCCCAATGCAGAGGCTTCCGACAGTGTTGAACCGGCCTCTGACGATGAGATAAATCCTGAACCCTTTGAAATTCCGGATGAAGCGCCGATACCCGAATCACCTATTGCAGAGACCCTGGACGCCTGATTTGGAAATAAGCAAAAAGAAATAATGAGGTTAATGTTCGAAAGACCAATCAGATACTACTACTTGCGATTCATTCGCCTCAAAGGCGAGCCTAACGAACTAGCTGCCGGGATGGCGTTTGGAGTCTTCAGCGGCATGATGCCGATTCTGCCTTTTCAGATTGCACTGGCAGTCTCCTTGAGCCTCCTTTTTAAAGGCAGCAAGATAACAGCAGCCCTGGGCACCTGGGTTAGCAATCCTTTAAACTGGTACTTTCTATACTACTACAGCTATAAACTGGGTGCATTCATATTGCGGCTTCCAGAGCAGAATGCGATATTTTCTTCCGTTATGATGGCCATTCGATCCGGCGAAGACGCAATGGCTATTGCGGGCAAAATCACCGAGGCAGGGGGATTTGTCATTCCAGCCTTTCTTGTGGGAGGGCTGGTGATGGGCACTGCTGCCGCCTTACCGTCTTATTTCATTTTCTTACGAATTTTCAGATGCATAAGGCACTGGCGTGAAGCAAGAAAAAGAATCAGGAATTGACGCCGGCAATCCTTATGTAACCATAAAAGGAAAAGTGAGATATAGAAATAACCTGAACACTGAATGCAACAGGCAGTACATAAGTATGAAGGCACGCAATAAACTCTATTTCTCCGTTATCGTTATATCACCTTTCGTGATCACATGGATGCACCATTGGCTTTACAAAGGGTACTCTCCTCCCATCGTTCTGGAGGAGATTTACTACGTTCCTCTTTTTTTGGGGATTTTCCGGTACGGTCTCAAGGGTGCACTTTGGACTTACGGGCTTGTCTCAGTGGCATACCTTCCATTTTTCTTTGGGGTGTGGGCCACCACGTGGCTAACAGTATTGGATCGGTGCCTGCATCTGCTCTTTTCAGGAATCTTCGCCTTTCTTGCAGGATTCCTCATTAGTCGCGAGAGGCGACGCCAAAGACAGACCGAAAAAGACCGATATCTTGCAGGCCTCGGGCAGGTTGTAACGACGATCGTTCACGACCTGAAAAACCCACTGATCACCATCTCGGCTTTTGCCAAACGCATCCACGAGGGCAAAGGTGATGAGGGCAGAGCCGTACATGCCATCTGGGATTCCGCTCAAAAAATGCAAAACATCGTTGAAAGCACACTGGACTTTGCTAGACCGATTCACCTGGACATCAAAGAGGAGGATCTTACATGCCTCATGAACCGGGTATTTCATTCCTGCAAGATAAAAGCCGAACAAAGCGGGGTGACCATTTCTCTGAAGGTATCCGGTGAGCCACTAATTATAGCAATAGATAGCCGGAATATGGAAAGGGCGCTCTCGAATCTGGTTGACAATTCCATTGAGGCATCCAGAGTGGGACAGGGTGTCGTCATCAGCGCTGAAAAAGGGACTGACCATTTTGTCATAAAGGTCACCGATACGGGGATGGGCATGGATCGGGAAGTCCTGGAAAATGTTTTTGTTCCGTTCTACACGAAAAAGCGCAAAGGCACCGGGCTCGGAATGGCTATAGCGAAAAAAATCGTCGAAGGGCATTCCGGCAAAATCACCATCGAGAGCCTTGTCGGGCATGGCACGGAAGTCATCGTGGAGTTGCCTTCCCAGCCCTTACCCAAGTAGGTGCTTATTCCAATGTTTATCTTAAACAATGCAAAGGATGTTTATGGATGAAGGTCATTGTCTTTGCGCTGCTATTTGCTATCGGCCTTCTCAAAAATAATGATTCAAGCATTTGATTGATAATGAATTAATATGAAGCCTACTTTCCTATAACCAACCTAACTCGGCAAATAGTGAGGTAATTTTGTTAAGCGAAATAAGACAAACAGCCAGGCTAAGGTATAAGGTGTTTTTTCCTCCCGAACATACGCCGGCAGATAAGATACCCCTACTCTTTTTTCTTCATGGATCCGGCGAACATACCGGCAATGTGACAATAGATCAGGCAATTGCGAGATATGGACCTCTGAAAAATGATCAATACACCCAAAAAGCAGTCGGAGATCGATTTATTATCGTATTTCCTCAGTTGCCTGCTCCAGGGGGAAATATATGGGGCGCTTATGATTATGATATCATAGAGATCGTGGAAGAAGCCTGGAATAAGTACGGCGTGGATGTTAAAAGAACATATCTGACAGGCTTCAGCTTTGGCGGCAATGGTGTACTTAGCATCGCATCAAAGCAGCCTGACATCTGGGCCGCACTCTGGCCGGTTGACCCCACTCAAAGACCATTACCAAAATTGAAACTGCCAATGTGGTTGAGTCTTGGAGAGCGATCCAGAGGCAAAGATGCTGAGATGACACTCAGAAGGTTGGGATTTCAGGAGGTGAAAAAAGAAAATAACGACCCAAACGGTACACATCTATATGCAGACTATGGAGAGAACCATTTAGAAACCGGCGAGTCAGCATACAGAGATAATAGAATCTACAATTGGCTGCTTAACAATCGGCAACAATAGGCACTAAAATCAATTGCGTGAAGGTATCCCGTGGGCCGCATCCACATTCGTTCAGAAATTTTGTTGATTACCATTTCGGCAATTATCTTATCTGTATTGGCCGCCTGCATCAGACAGCAGGCCTCTTACATCCCTACATCCCAACATGAAGCAGAAGCTTTGCCGCCTGAAACTAGCTGTGAACAGCACTATCCTCCATCAACAGGGCCATTGGTGATCAATAAGCAACTCTTAAGTCTTCCTTCTCCTAAAAACACCGCCCATGAGGTCGCTCCCCTTGAAACACTGTGGCGCATCTCAAAGATGTATGATGTCCCTGTGCAGCAGATTTGTGCGGTCAACCAGATCAAACCGGAAGACACCTTGAGGATAGGTCGGAAACTCATCATACCCAATGCCAGTGCTTTGCGGCACGTAATTGCATTGTATCCCAGTTCCAAATGGGAATATATTGTCATCCATCATACCGCAACTGATATCGGAAATGCCTGCTTAATCGATCGGGGTCACCAAGACCGTGGGTACTGGCGAGGACTGGGCTATCACTTTCTGATTGATAACGGCACCCTCGGAAAAGGAAATGGACAGATTGAAGTGGCCCCCAGGTGGATCAAACAGCAAAATGGGGCACATTGCATGGCTGACCGTATGAATGAAAAGGCGATCGGCATCGCCCTTGTGGGCAATTTTAATGTCAGTCTGCCGACCGAAGAGCAAATGAAATCCCTGACATATCTTGTCGATGCACTGCGCGGTTATTATCGGATTCAGGCGGAAAACATTATTGGTCATGGTGAGGTTAAGGGCACTGCCACGGATTGCCCTGGCCGCCTATTTCCCTGGTCATACCTAAGGCCTTCGGCTGAAGGCCTCGGGAATATTAACCGCTGAGTCAGATTTGCCAAACAGATCCTTCGGCTTGGGGGACGAGAGAGAAATTTTGAGGAGGCAGTCCAAGATATCTAAACATCTGCATCTTAAAGTTATTATCACGAACGAATTGTTGAAAATAAACGGGAAGCAGGTTATGCTCGGTACCGGCAAACGGCAGTTACCGGACAGACTACGACCGAGGTAAGCAAAAGATTTGAATAACATGATTGTCGAAAACATTTTTGTTGAGGTCTCCGTTATTTTTGGCCTTGTTACCTTGATAGGAATAGTGGGTCAAAAATTGCGTCAACCCTTAATCATCATGTTTATTGCAACGGGTATTTTGGCCGGCCCCGCAGGACTGGGAATCATACAAAGCCATGATCAGATCGAGTTGCTTGCTGATATGGGGATTGCACTTCTACTTTTCATTGTCGGCCTCAAACTCGATTTACATCTGATCCGCGCCACCGGTCCAGTCGCTTTGGCTACAGGCCTGGGGCAGATCATCTTCACTTTGCTCATTGGGTTCGGAATCGCAATAGCTCTGAAAATGTCGTTCCTTAGCGCAGCTTATGTATCGGTTGCGCTAACGTTTTCAAGTACAATTATTTACATTAAAAGGCATTGGCAAAATTGAATTTTCTCCAACGATGCACGATAGTGGATGCATTGATTTCCTTACTGCCCAACAAAATTCTTTCCTTCAGTTCCTGTTTTGAATTGATGCGAATATGTTTTAGGAGAATAACTATGAAAAAAACCATTTTCCTTGCTTACTTGGCTCTTTTGTCAGCAGCTTGCTTTTTGTCTCCCCATCCTTTACAGGCCGAAGGCTTGGCTGACTTATCAAACGGCCAGGCTGTCTATGTCCCGGCGTATTCCCATATTTACAGTGGCGACCGTGAAAGTCCTTTCTTACTGACTGTAACGGTCAGCATCAGAAATATTGATCTGAAAAATACGATCAAAGTCACGGCAGTTGATTATTACGATACAAAGGGTGATCTTCTGAAAAAATTTATGAATACACCGGTTACCTTAAGGCCCCTGGAATCAATGCGCTATGTTATACCAGAAAAAGATAAATCCGGGGGTTCCGGCGCCAATTTTATTGTTAAATGGAAATCCGACAAATTGGTTAATCCACCCATTGTTGAGACAGTAATGATCGGGACACAGTCTCAGCAGGGCATTTCCTTCACCTCTAGAGGTCAAGCTATTACTAAGCCAGAGTAAAAATCTGTGCCAAACCTCGGTATAGGATACAATGACAAAAAAGTACGGCGGATTATGCCGGGAATTATAACTCATAGTATTGGCCGACATTGAATGAAATCCATCAGCCCCAAAATGACCAGACTTTTCACAGAATTCATCCGAAGCGAGCAGGCTTCGGGGGTCATTCTCATGGCATGCACTGTCATCTCGATTGTCATTGCCAATTCCACCCTAGGAAAGGCCTTCCTGGATTTCTGGCAACTCAAGATGGGTTTCGATATCGGTGGTCTTCAATTGAAATTCAGCCTGGGGTATTTGATTAACGATGGATTGATGGCTGTTTTCTTTTTATTGATCGGTTTGGAAATAGAAAGGGAATTGTATATCGGCGAGTTGTCTAAGTTGAAGCATGTGGCGTTACCAGTCTTTGCCGCCGCCGGCGGTATTGCAATGCCTGTGCTCATTCACTTTCTATTCAATCGTGGCACTGAATCGCAGGGGGGTGCCGCTATTCCCATGTCCACGGATATTGCCTTCGCTTTGGGCGTAGTGGCGCTTTTGGGCAATAAGGTTCCTGTAGCCATTAAAATTTTTCTCACCGCCTTGGCCATCATAGACGATTTAGCAGCAATCATAATTATTGCTTTCTTTTACGTGGGAAATTTTTCTTTATTATATCTTATTCTCGCCCTGGGGATATTTGCCGGCTTGCTGGCGTTGAATCGCATGGGCTCGCGTCGGCTTCCCTTGTATCTGATCCCCGGTTTGGTAATGTGGTATTTCATGCTCAAATCAGGGGTTCATCCCGATCTGACCGGCGTTCTGCTGGCCTTTGCAATTCCTTTCGGGCAGGGAGAAAGAGAATCGCCGTCGTACAGGCTGCAACATTTTCTGAATATGCCGGTCGCATTTATAATTATGCCGCTCTTTGCACTGGCAAATACTGCTATCATACTGAAGGGCAACTGGATTGAAGGCCTTGCAACATTAAACAGCATAGGCATTATAGCTGGCTTGTTCATAGGCAAACCCCTGGGAGTTGTCCTGTTCTCCCTCGCCGCGATCAAATTTCGTCTGGCCAAGTTTCATAAGGGGGTGTTCTGGCGTCACATCATAGGGGTCGGTTTCCTGAGCGGGATAGGGTTTACCATGTCAATCTTCATCACCCTATTGGCTTTTGACAATCCTGAAGTTGTACAGAATTCCAAAATTGCCGTTATGCTTAGTTCGCTGCTGGCAGGAACGACGGGATACCTGATTTTAAATAAGCAGCGATCTGATACGGCTATTTAATCACCTTGATTTTGATTGTTGCGGATTCAATTTCAGCCGATTGTTAGCCCAACCTCGCCAGTTTTGAAAAGCAAACGGGAAAATTTAGTGATTTTTATAGGGTAGGAAACTATAGGTTTTTGAAAACAGGAGGGTGAAGATTCTAAGTATTTGAAAAACCGATGTAGTGAAGACCAACTCTATTGACACATTTTGTCGGCCACTTATAAGTTAAACAGAAAGATAGGCACCAAAGCGCTATATTCATAGCAGCACGGTGCATAAACTCAGACAACGAAAGGAGGTAACGTCATGAATGAAGATAGCAAGTGCCCGGTAACGGGCGCAACTAAAAAACCCATTGCCGGCCATGGCACCTCGATTCGGGACTGGTGGCCGAATCAGTTGAATCTTAAAATTCTGCACCAGCATTCTTCCAAGTCCAATCCGATGGGCAAGGGGTTCAACTACTCTGAGGAATTCAGGAAACTTGACCTGCAGGCTGTGAAAAAGGACGTTTATGCACTGATGACCGACTCGCAGGACTGGTGGCCAGCCGATTACGGCCACTACGGGCCGCTCTTCATCCGGATGGCATGGCACAGCGCAGGCACCTACCGCATGGGCGACGGCCGCGGGGGCGGGGGGTCAGGCAACCAGCGCTTTGCACCTATCAACAGCTGGCCGGACAACGTGAACCTCGACAAGGCTCGCCGTCTGCTATGGCCGATCAAGCAGAAATACGGCAGAAAAATCTCCTGGGCCGACCTGATGATCCTGGCCGGCAACTGCGCCCTTGAGTCCATGGGATTCAAGACCTTCGGCTTTGGCGGCGGGCGCGAAGACATATGGGAGCCGGAAGAGGACATTTACTGGGGCTCTGAGGCCGAGTGGCTTGGCGACAAACGCTATTCCGGTGATCGGGATCTGGAAAATCCGCTTGCCGCCGTGCAGATGGGTCTGATTTACGTGAACCCGGAAGGCCCGAACGGCAATCCGGACCCGGTCGCCTCGGGCCGTGACGTTCGAGAGACCTTCGCGCGCATGGCCATGAATGACGAAGAGACCGTCGCTCTGGTCGCGGGAGGGCACACGTTCGGCAAGTGTCATGGGGCCGGCCCCGCGTCCCATGTAGGTCCTGAGCCTGAGGCCGCCCCCATCGAGGAACAGGGGCTCGGCTGGAAGAGCAGCTTCGGCAGCGGCAAAGGCGGCGATACGATCGGCAGCGGCCTCGAGGGCGCCTGGAAACCTAACCCCACCAAATGGGACATGGCCTACCTGAGGGTGCTGTTCCAATACGATTGGGAGCTGGTCAAAAGCCCGGCCGGCGCGCATCAGTGGCTTGCCAAGGACGTGGCCGAGAAGGACATGGTGGTTGACGCGCACGACCCGTCGAAGAGGCACAGGCCGATGATGACCACGGCGGACCTCTCGCTGCGCTTCGACCCGATCTATGAGCCTATCGCACGGCACTACCTGAGGAATCCCAAGGAATTCGCAGACGCCTTCGCCCGGGCGTGGTTCAAGCTGACCCACCGTGACATGGGCCCGCGCGCTCGCTATCTCGGTCCGGAGGTCCCGGCAGAGGAACTGATCTGGCAAGACCCGGTGCCAGCAGTGGATCATAAGCTGATCGAGGCCCAGGACATCGCCGAACTCAAAGGCAAGATCCTTGCCTCGGGCCTGTCAATCTCGGAACTGGTCTCGACCGCCTGGGCCTCGGCATCCACCTTCCGTGGCTCCGACAAACGCGGCGGCGCGAACGGGGCTCGTATTCGTCTTGCACCGCAAAAAGACTGGGAAGTCAACCAGCCGGCCAGTCTGAAGTCTGTTCTTAACACCCTTGAGGGAATCCAAAAGAATTTCAACAGAGCGCGGTCAGACGGGAAGAGGGTTTCAATTGCAGACTTGATTGTCCTCGGTGGATGCACAGCTGTGGAACAAGCAGTGAAAAATTCAGGTCACGATGTAACCGTTCCATTCACACCGGGACGTACTGATGCATCACAGGAGCAAACCGATGTGGTGTCATTCACAGTACTCGAACCGGCTGCAGACGGGTTCCGCAACTATCAAAAAACCCAATATGCTATATCGGCAGAGGAACTGCTGGTTGATCGTGCGCAGTTGCTGACGCTGACCGCTCCTGAAATGACGGTTCTTGTCGGCGGTATGCGCGTCTTGAATGCCAACTTCGGACAGTCCCGCCACGGGGTCTTAACCAAGCGGCCAGAGATGCTCACAAATGACTTCTTCGTGAATCTGCTCGATATGAGCACGACGTGGAAGGCAACCTCGGAAGACAGAGATGTGTTCGAGGGTCGTGATCGCGCAACGGGTGAACTCAAGTGGACCGCCACCCGTGTCGACCTCATCTTCGGTTCGAACTCCCAACTCCGTGCATTGGCGGAAGTCTATGGCTGTGAGGACTCCCGGGAAAAATTCGTGGACGACTTCATAGCAGTGTGGAACAAGGTAATGAACCTTGACCGCTTCGATCTCGGCTGATCGTAGCATAAACGTTTTCGAGGGCCTTTTAAGCGGATTTTGAACTGAGGATCATATGCTCTGGAAGTGATAACTACCAGGAATTGAAGTATATATTGAGCGCTCAACAGAGGGCATTAGCAATATATGAAGGCGGCGTTTCATTCCAATCAGAAACGCCGCCACTTCTTTAGGCTCCGCCGCTGAAAAAGAAAATTTCACCCTATCCTGGAAATATTTTTTTTAGGCTATTCTAACGAGTCCTTTAGCAAACTCTCACTGCCGATAAAAAATTTTTAAATAAACAGGTTCATAGACCGAAATTACCGCAAAGATGGATAAATAGTTTCCATTAAATAGTATTTTTTTATCCATTTATAGTGGTAAAATTTTACATATAAGCAAATTAAAATTTTTTATAAAAGCCAACTGATTGAAATATGTTTATTTTTTAAAATAAGCCAACAAAAATACATATGGCATATTTTTTGCACATTTAAAATCATTGAATTTTTTACATTCCGTTGATTTTTGGTCTATAAAGTGCCGATTTATGCGTATGAGCTGGCATCATCGCAGACCGACAATCTCCAATTCCTTCACGATGATCAAGATCAACAAGACATCTTTATAATCCCATGGATTATTAAGATCGACCCTGCGAAAGTAATAAGGTAGTAAATTATAAAATATTAACTCAGAAGGGACAATAATGTCCTCTTCTTGGTGTTTTTTTAACGCCTAAGCTGCTTCATGCCAAACATGGAATTATCCGGATTAGATAGACGAAAGATGGAAAGATTTTCCCTGCAGCTCTCAGCTAGAGTTTGTGCAGCGAGCGACATACAGAAAAATCCGTATTTAAAATTATGCACAAGTAATATATCTGCGTGCGGCGCATATTTTGAGACAAAAAAACAATTTTCTGTAGGAACCAAGGTTAAAATTGAAATCATACTGCCCGCAGACAGACTTACTAATTTTGGTGGCAGAAAATCACGGATACATCTTTCTGGATCTGTTGCAAGAATTGATGATAACGGTATGGCTCTCAATTTCGATAGAAGCTACAATATCATACCATATCGTCTAAATATACACTGAAGTGATGACACGTTAATCAAGCTTTAATAACACGGTTAAACATATGGCCACAAAGGACTTCATTAGAGTATCTAATTTAATATTAACAAAATACGCAGCCGATTTTGTAATCATATTAATTTCAATATGCTTTCTATTTATATTGACACTACCAACTCTTAAATGAGTTACACCTAAAAGGGGAATACACGATGGAACCGACATTGGAATCAAGCGCTAAAAATATATTACCGGAAGTCAATATCCATATTGTAGGAAGAAATATGCTTCAGAACCAACTTCTTCTTTCATTTCTTAAAAATGAAATAGGTGCAGACGGGACCTATGTCCCAACGGTCAGGGAAGCAAGTCTTACAGGTGGGGCAGAAAATATGCCTACAAATTTTCTTGTTATTGACACCAAGGACGTTGAGATCGATAAGCTTTGGTATGAAATTGCCCTTTGGAAAAAAGAAGTTTCAGGAAATTGCTATTTAGCCCTGTTTAATGTTGAACCAAAATTGAAAATAGAAAAAAAAGCAATGTCAATGGGGATTTGCGGCATTTTTTATAACAACACCAGCCTCCACACAATAGCTAAAGGTGTTTCAGCAGTTTTAAAAGGAGAATTATGGTATTCGAGAGAATCCTTGAAAAGATGCTTACTGGAGATAAGACCCCTTTTAAACTATAATGAACCACATCTTAACACATATCTGACCCTTCGTGAGGTTGAAATACTTACCCTCATAGCCTCAGGGTATGGCAACAAGGCAATAGCCGATCATCTTAATATCAGCGAGCATACTGTAAAAACACATATTTACAATATCTACAAAAAATTAAGGGTATCTAATAGGCTTCAAGCGTCGCTGTGGGCAGCAAAAAATTTATCATAGGAGCAGCAAAATAAAAACTAGATATAATATAAAAGCTAATCAGAGATGTGAAGGTTCATAGCACTGCCTCATATTCATTTCTATTCTGTTCCATCGGCAATTTTACATTTTGCTCTTCACACTTCCGCCTCTCTATATTTAATCCTGCATATTAATTTTCTATTTCTTTGGTTAACTTGATTCCGGCATTACACTCATCATATTTGTAGAACCTTCTTCATATGAGTTGTTTTCAATGATTTAGGTTAGTCGTTTGACTGTTATGATTTTAACTGACTTTTACAGGTGCAGAATTGATAACCTAATAATATATAAGAGTCAATTAACAGAACACTACTACTAATGTATTAGACATTTCGTTTTCCATACTATCAATATTAAGACTTGATTTGTACATGTATAAGTGACTAATAATAATTATATTGTATTAATTCAGTACGAATATGTGAGACATTTATGCTGCTTAGATATCGCCTCACAGGTTGCCCTACTATTCACAATATTTATAAGCCGAGTCTTAAGCCTGACAATGCTTCTTTATAAAGTCTTAAAGTGATGTTATTATCACATGCTATCTGATTGATATTATAATGGCTTTTTATCAACCATAGAAGACAGTTCGCGACAAGTGTTTCTAACTTCACATAGAACATAAGTTACGATGAGTGATTCCATGTATCACAATATCGTTAAAAGAATGGAAATGCAGAAGCAAAGATTTCTAAAAGCATCTGATTGGGCCGCAATATTCATTGAACATTATAATAAGTATCAAGCAAATATTATTTTTGTGTATAACTCTAATCTTTTTCTAATACCATTATGTCATCAGTAAATAATGCAAAAATACGATGCATTACCGATTGATCATTGAGCAGTAAGGTCTTAAATATTAAAATCATATTCTTATCGCTTTTATCATAACAGGCTCAATTTGAATTGCAGTGTTCAGTATTAAGATTCAACCAAACACTTGCTTCTAGATCGCTACCATTATTCTTGTTCACATCGCGATTCAAATTGATTGCAGATTTTAAATGCGGCTGATCATTCCGCTAGTTTCACAAATTTTGAGTCAGAGGGCTAAGCAACATATTATTAACCTTAATGCGGTTGAAAAACTCAACCGCTCTTCCGCAAAGAAAGGGGGTGATTAAACGTTTCGGATTTTAAGTTATTTCAACTCAACGTGGATGGCCTTTATTAATAAATCTAAGCAACAAGGAGACTATTTTATGAAAACATTGAATAAGTTATTAGTTGCAGCAATTTTTGTTCTTTTGTCCGCACCGGCCTGGGCCGGCAACATCCCTGAATTTGATGCTGTAGGGTGTGATAACCAGAATTTTTTTGCTATCACAAATGCCGCCCAGCATGTGCCTGTAATTATAAATAATATAGGTCCCCGTGGTCCGATTAACAATTACAGTGCATTCAATAATGAATATTTTCACCAAACTGCCGGGCAATTGTTTCCAGACCCATGCTTTCCTCAAATAAGTAGTGCGCTGACTGATGTCTATAATGAAGCTGTTTACGAATGGAGAATTGTTTTACAGATGAAGCCTGAAAGTGACATCAATCTGAACATCTATGACTGTATATTAAAGCACAATGAATACAATATCTTTACTGCAGCTGAACAGTCTGGGCGCTATCGGGCTCCTTGGGGACAGCTCTTTTTCCTGCCTTCAGCCAATCCAAGTGTAACCGTAACAGCATCGCCTGGTCCGTATGCAACTCCTGGTTTTATGACTCCTGTAATTCTGGACGCCAGAACAATGCCGGGACTTAACATAGTCGCTCTCAATGATATCCTTTATACCTCAAAGGCCCATTGGGAGGAAGGCATTGTAATGGTTCTTCCTGAAACAGGTACACTGAACAGTTCAGGCCAGACTGTTTATAATCTGAAGCAAGGTGATGTAATTACAACTACAGTAACAATTCCTGCTAATAATACGGCTGATATCAGATACGGTCAGGATAATGTTATACTGAAGTACATCGGTATAATTGGAACCTGGTACTATGGAAATGCGTGCCAAACGCCTGGCTAACCTTTTGTTACCTGGGGGGCTATAGGCCCCCCTAAAATCTTCTTAGAAGTATAAAAGGGAGGAGGCACTTCATGTCTCATAAAATCAGGATTGCGTCAGTATTAATTGTAATTTTATTAATTATTGTGACTGCCATCTTTTTAATAAAGAAACAAAAAGTGTCTTCCAATAAGGATAACAGCGGTACTGTAAATGACGCCGCATCGCACATTTGTGTGGGTGCCCCCAATATGTTGTGGTCGGATTATTGTTTTTCTGACCGGAATGAGTTAGCGTAGTTTCAAGGCGATGA
>LT984855.1:997754-1016798 GCA_900258555.1 uncultured Desulfobacterium sp.
TCCTTGCCCCAAATGTCAAAGGCTGTGTTCCGTGTATGACCACACATGTGAAAGGGAGTNCCGGCATTTGAATGTGTTTCAGATGGCTACATTTATCCATGTGAATCTTCCCCGGATCGAGTGTCCGGAACATGGGGTTTTGCAGATCATCTCCGGCCTTGGAGAAGATAATTCGGGCATGACTTATGAATTCGAGAGCCTTGTCCTGGATCTGGAGCAAGAGTGCAGTATTGAGAGTGTTTGTCGTTTGCTGGATATGAACTGGCATCCTTGCTGGGGGGTAATGAAGAGGGCGGTTGAGCGCGGCATAGAGAGAAAGGCGCATAGGATTCCGGAACGGATCGGGGTTGACGAGAAATCCTTCTCGAAAGGACATCGTTACGAAACGCTGGTCTATGATATAGACTCTGCTACGGTTGACTATGTAGGGGACAAGCGAGATCAGAACAGTCTTGAGGAATACTATAAGCAGTTTAGCCTTGAGCAACGAGAGAAGGTAAAATCCGTTGCGATGGATATGTGGGACCCCTACATTGCGGCTACCAAGGCCTACATCCCTGAAGCGGAGAAAAAGATTACCTTCGATCGATATCATGTCATGCGCCTCGTGGTAGACGCGGTGGATAAGGTTCGCAAGCAAGAGCATCGGGCCTTGATGGAAGAGGGCAATNACATTCTGAAGGGGACCAAGTATCTGTGGTTATGGAACGAANAAAACATCCCGCCATATCGCTGGACTGAATTTGAACACCTCCGTTCACTGGATCTCAAGGTCTGTCGTGCTCGCGCTATCAAAGACAACCTCCGTAACCTCTGGAACTATCATAAAGAAGGTTGGATGAGGAGATACTTCTCTCGCTGGTATTTCTGGGCCACGCACTCTCGGCTGGGCCCGATAGTCAAGGCTGCAAAGAGCCTTAAATCTCATATTGACAATATCGTAACCTATGCCAGACACCGGATAACCAATGCCTTGGGGGAAAGCCTCAACAGCAAGATTGAGAAGGTGAAAAGGCTTGCCTGCGGCTATAGGAATCGGGACCACTACAAGACCGCTATCTACTTTCACTGCGGAGGCCTTGATCTCTATCCGAGAAGAAAACCAGCGGCATTCCAGGTCATCAATGCATGACCACAACATATTGGGGTCACCCACACAAATGTGCGATGCCCCTAAATGACATTACTGCAACTGACAATTTCAAGACAAATTGCTCAGCAAATAAAAACCTAACTAAATCCACTGTAATTATTAAACAAACCGATGAAGACAAAAAGCCTGAATGGATTGAAGATGCTTTGAAGGCCATGGAAAATCCCGATATCGGACTACGCATTCAAGGGGTAATTGCACTTAGAGACCACCCCTGCAGTGAGGCGATTGATCTGCTGGAAATGTTTCTAGCAGATGCAGATTACGCGGTGATTGAAGAGGCCCTTGATGCGATCGGATTTATCGGCCTTAACAGCGAGTTGAAAGAAAAGGCCTTGACGGTTCTCGCCGAGGCGGCAAGGGACAGGGATTTTTTATCTCGTGGTGCCGCGCTGATAACTGCAGCAGCACTGGGTGAAAATGATACGATCCTGACAATTATAGGCGAATATATCTCGGAAAACAATGACCAGAGCCTTGAATCCGCGGTCAAGGCAATGGCATTAATAGCTAGCCCCGCCTGTGTTCCCTACCTGGCTGAAGTCATAAGCGGAGACCTGGATCCGGAAGTCTTGAAAAATTCCTTTAACATACTTGCACAGATAGGATCACAGGAGGCCATAGATATTCTTCAACGCAGCTTTAATTCCCCTGACAGCCAAATGCAGACCAGCGTTGCATGGGCGATCAGCCGGGTAAAAAATGAGGTCTATAGCAGGATGCTGGCCGAGTCCATGGAGGGTCTTAATCATGAGACACTAAGCGTCATCGCGAACAGTGCGTTGGCATCTGAGGTCTTCGGTGAGGCCCTTCAGTCGGAAAATGCTACAAAAGAAAATAAGAATTACTGGTTGGATATTCTGGCTGCTAATACTGTAACAGCGCCTGGCAGTGTTCGCAGTGAAGTTGCAGATTTGCTTATAGCCCTATCCAATGACCCTGACCCGGAAATTCAGGTAAAAAGCCTCAATGCATTGGCTCAGGTTGGAGCAAGTATAAATAATGAAAATTTGTCAGAACATCTAAGCTCTAAATTAGAGTCAGACAATTTTTTGGTCCAGGGCGCTGCCCTCCTGGCCTTTGCCCAGTATTGCACTCCTGCTAACTATAAGGTTTTAAAAACATTATGGTCTCACCAAGATGAGCAAATGCGGAGAACAGCCTTTTTTCTATCGGAAAACTTTTTAAACGCCTCTGACCTGCCGGATCTTCAAAAAGCCAGCCAATCAAATGATCAATTTATCGCCAAACATTCAAAAATTGTAATGAAATATCTAACTCTAGGAAATTCGTGATGAACATAAAACATCTGTTGCAGTTGATATTTTTTTTGCTTTCAATAGGGGTGATGATTCTTCTCGTAGATATAGTCACACACAGCTCCGCCGAGTCAGGGGACCCGGTCATTGCCACAGTTAATAACGTTCCCGTCCCGAAATCCCAGCTTGATTTAGCGATTGAGGCCTATAAAAGCCAGACCAATAAGAAACAGGTAACTGACGATGAAAAGTCTAAAATGACAAGGAGTTTAATTACTCGACAGTTGATTCTCAATCTGGAAGAAGTTGATCTTCTCAGAAAGGACAAAAATATTGTCAGTAAAGTCAAGGAATTTGAAAATCAACTTGTAATTAAATCTTATATTGATCGTAAGATCGGAAATAAGATCACAGTAACCGATGAAGAAATAAGGATATACTATCAAAACAACCTCAATGAATTTATCAACCCCCCAAAGGTCCTTGCGAGCCACATTCTGCTCAGGGACAATGACAAGGCAATGGAAATTAAGGAAAGATTGAAACAGGGAGAAAGCTTCGATGAACTGGTAAAAAAATACTCAATTGATCTTCCGATGGCCCTTGAAGGTGGGAGCATGGGAACGATTGAAAAGGGAAAAAGCCTTCCGGAGCTTGAAAAAGTCCTTTTTCTGCTGAAAGAAGGTGAGATAAGCGAAATAGTAACGACCAGGTATGGTTCACATATACTCCGGGTCGATAAAATTTATGATGATAAATACAAGGCCTTTGATGAGGTAAAAGATCATATACAAAAAAAGCTCCTTTTACAAAAGGAAGCAAAGGCCTTTGATGATATGGCCCTTGAACTGGAAAAAGGTTCGGACATTAAAATCTTCAATGATTTAATACTTGGCTCTGCACCATGAGAGGTATGGCATCAGGTAGGAGATCAGGAGACAATCATGAGAACATATCGTGCTTATTCAACCTATTTGACATTGATCGCTTTTAGCATCATTGTGTTTTCAATAAACGTATCAGCTAGTCCTGTTTGCGAAACGGTAAAGATATTGGATTCACCCTTAACGGTTGAATTTCATATCCGTGATGCTGCGGTAGGGCTGAGTTTAATTACGGTTACAGAAGCCATAAACGCAAATGTTTATATCCCTCCATTTGCTCCAGGAATTATCAGTCCGATCGTCGTCGTAGCCTCCAAAATTACTTCTGATGGCGATTTCCGGGTTACGCTGGAATCAAAAAATATCAGCGGTGATACGACTATATGCCACTACCCTGTTCAGGAAACCGGTGATGGGCCTGATTGTGAAATCAGTAAGATCAATCAAGGGCCGCCTTTTAGCATTGAATTTACAATCCAGGACAGTGACACCGGATTGGAAGGAATAGATATTATAGAGTCTGCAAACGCTGAAGTATTTATTCCTGATTTTGAGCCTGGTACGACCGGTCCGGTAACTGTTGTTGCTACAAAAATTGATCAGGCTATGGAAATACGAGTCCAATTGGCAGCAACAAATTCTGCCGGTGGGATCAGTAATTGCGATTATGGTGAACCACTGGAAGACAATGATCCGCCAACATGTCAAATCATTGTGAAAGACCCCGGACCTCCCAGTATAATTGAATTTATTATCCAGGATGTTGGCAGCGGACTCGAAACCATAAGCCTTCTTGAAAATACAAATGTGACGGTATCAATTCCGAACTTTGTTACTGGTACTAAAGACAAGGTTGTTGTTCAGGCAAGGCAATTGCTGTCGCATCTGGATTTCCGTGTCGTACTTGATTCCGTTGATTTACGAAACAATTCAAATATAACGCGATATCCTGCTGTGAATTATCTAAGAACCAGGCCTGAGTTTGATGGGGTCGGAGATGACAGCAGTAACTATTTCCACGATTATTTTAAGGAAATGGTAATTGAAAAGGGCATTGATAGTTCAAATCGTAAAATAAACATGTTCAGCAGCTTTGCATCCGAATATTTTCAGAATACAGCAGGAATGTTATCTTCTGACCCATGTTTTTCTACGCTAAATCATGAATACATGTCCAGCTTGACCCCAAGCTGGAGCGAGACCATATACGAATGGCGCATAACTCTTCAAATGAAGCCTGCTGCTGATCTTTTATTGTGTGTAATCGGGTGCGTGCTGAGAAGTGGAGAAAATGATGTCTGGAATAGTGCCAGGCAAACCGGGCTTTACAGATTACCATGGTCGCCGAATCAATCTATTTTTGTTCCTAACACCAATCCTCTGATCACCGTAAAAGCTCTACCCGGCGCCAAAGCAGGCACCGGATTTCCGCCTGGAGGTTTTTACCTCGATGCGCGTATTTTGCCCGGATTACGCCCTGTTTCAGTTATTAATAGTCTTTTTTCACTTGGAGCATTATTTGAAGAAGGAATTCTTTTATCGCGTCCGGTTACTGGATTCAGTAATGCATCCGGTCAGACAATGGTTGAGTTAAACCAGGGTGATATTATCCATGTGACAATAACAATACCGTTTAACAACACTACCGATATCCGATTCGGGAATGATAATGTCTTATTGAAGTACTCTGGAGTCATCGGTACTGAATTAATTGCTGATAACTGATACTTATGTGAAGCTGAATCCGAATGGCAATTACATCTTCAAAACAATTTCCCAGTGCGATTAAAATCCGAGTTGGAATGGGAGTTGCTCTTTTTCACAAAATTTAGGGAAATAAGCGAAACAAACAGATTGTTTGGCTATCATGAAAATATTTTTTCAAATAACTACTTCCTTAAAATATTAAAAGGGGGACATAATTATGATTAAAAAGGTATCTCTTATAGCCTTATTTATTTCGATTTTGCCTTGTTTAAATCTAAATGCTGCAATAACATGGGATGATGGCCCGTTTCAATTTCGTTACGGGATAGAACGAAACGGTGGCTTCTTTATTTGTCCGCCAGCTATGTATTTCGTCGCGGATCATCATGAAGTAAATTCGTGCTATCACAATCCCAGTGAGGGTTCCATCGCAGATTATAATGCCGTTATAACAGGTGATCTGGTTGAATTTTCTCCTTCACCCGATTCTATACCTGGAGAAATCCAGATGCATGCCATGACAAGAGGCCCTGGTGATGACAATCCTGTTAATGGATTAATGGTTCAGGCTTATTCAGAGATTATTCCAATTGAGCTTAGTTTAATACATGGCATGAGTGTTGACCAAAGAATAATATCATGGATCAGTTGGCGCTTTAAGGTGGATGTTGAGGACAAGTATACTGTTGATGCTTATTTGAAAGATGCTGTGGTGAACTTCAATTCATTTATGCATTCTATTTCTTACCAGGCCTATTATTCGATTTTGGGTGAAATAAATCTTGAACAGTTGGCAGTTGATGGAACACAGGTTGTAAATATTTCCCCTGTACCTGGATTTCCCATTACTGTTGATGAAGAAACCTTAAATCAAAGTCTTGATACGGAACTGTCTGTAACAGATGATCAACAGAGAAGTGTTATTTATCAATTAACTGTTAAAATTAGCTTATTAAGCAAGGTAATAAATTTTGATTTCCAAAGCGGCAGTATTATGGGACCTATTTCCGGTTCTTACAAAATTGGCTCTTTTGAATCGCCATTAAAACTTGGTGTATCACTCAGCGCGTGTGATGACTCTGATAGCGACAATATTTGCAGCGTTGATGACAACTGTCCTTTTAATTCCAATCCTGATCAGCTTGACTCAGATGAAGATGGAATAGGAGATGTGTGTGATCAATGTTACCTCGATCCTGAAAACGATTCAGATGGCGACGGCGTATGTGTTCCTGATGATCTATGTCCCAGTGACCCCGACAAGGTGGCACCTGGTGCCTGTGGTTGCGGCACAGCGGATACTGATACAGACGGGGATGGAACGCCTGACTGCAGCGATGGCTGCCCCAGTGATCCCAACAAGGTCGCTCCTGGTGCCTGTGGTTGCGGCATAGCGGATACTGACACAGACGGGGATGGAACAAAAGATTGCAACGATGGCTGCCCCAATGATCCCAACAAGGTGACACCGGGTTCCTGTGGTTGCGGTACAGCAGATATTGATTCAGACGGGGACGGAACGCCTGACTGCAACGATGTCTGCCCCAGTGATCCCAACAAGGTCGCTCCTGGTGCCTGTGGTTGCGGTACAGCAGATACTGATTCAGACGGGGATGGAACGCCTGACTGCAGCGATGGCTGCCCCAGTGATCCCAACAAGGTCGCTCCTGGTTCCTGTGGTTGCGGCATAGCGGATACTGACACAGACGGGGATGGAACAGCAGATTGCAAGGATGGCTGCCCTAATGATCCCAACAAGGTGGCACCGGGTTCCTGTGGTTGCGGCACAGCCGATACTGACACAGACGGGGATGGAACAGCAGATTGCAAGGATGGCTGCCCCAATGACCCATACAAGGTTGTGCCCGGCGCCTGCGGTTGCGGCAGAGTTGACACTGATACAGACGGGGACGGAACACCCGACTGTAACGATAGCTGTCCCAATGACCCCAATAAGGTGGCACCTGGTGCCTGCGGTTGCGGCAGAGTTGACACTGACACAGACGGGGACGGAACACCCGACTGTAACGATAGTTGTCCCAATGACCCCAATAAGGTGGCACCTGGTGCCTGTGGATGCGGCAAAGCAGATATCGACACTGATGAAGACGGCCTGCTCGACTGTAATGATGATTGCCCATTGGATCCTGAAAATGATATGGATGGTGATGGTGTTTGTGGAAATCTGGATAACTGTCCTACAGTAGCTAATCCGGGACAGGAGGATAGCGATAATGACAATATAGGGAACGCATGCGAACCAAGAAACACTGCTTGTATAAGCGTAAAAGTTAAGGCTGCAAGTAAATTATGCAAAGATCTCTCAAAATGCTGGTTGAAACAGATTAAAGATAAAAACAACAAATTTGACTTTGATGCCTGTGTTTCCAATGGAGAGTCGAGGTTGAATTCCAGTTGGACAAAGGCTGTAGCCAAAGCGCAGGGCTCGGATTGTGAAACTGAATCAGGCGATCACATTTCCAACCTGATCCGTGTTGGCTTTGAGGATATTTACGATCACATCTCTAATCAATATGACCTTGGAGAAAAAAATTGCTCTAAGTTATGTGAGGGTCTCATAAAGGCAGCAACTACCCGATGTTTCAGTAAGTTAAACGCAAACAGCTCGGAAATAAAAAAATCTAATCCGGAGAAACTGGCCAAGGCATTGCAAAAGGCTGAGAATAGTTTCCAAAAGAGCTGCGATAAAGTTATGAATTCTGCTCAAAAAAAGAATGTGCCGAATGTCCCAAATGATGACTTGGTCAATTTTATAAGAGATAGGGTAGATGGCTTGGTGGATGACATACTCGAATTGTGATTTTCAAAAAGATGGTTTCCACTTGAGCCATACTTTTCTTTAATTATTCACGGAGCAGAATACTGCGTATCAGACCAAACTAACTATTTTATTAGAAGTCAAAACCTTCTGAAAAAGCCGGCATTGATAAGGCCTTAATCTGCTGTTTTCGTGCTGAAAATATAAAGGGGTCTGCCCTTAAAGGGGTATGCCGACAATTCTTGGTGAAAATTGTCAAGAGTCAGCGGCTTTGAACCTGCCCCCATTCACCTACAAGGGTTTTAAAACTTATCTTAATCAGGAACAGTATGAGATCTTTTTCCTAGGTACGATTCAATAACCTCTGGATCAGCAATCACTTCCTCAGGTGTCCCCTCTTTTATCTTGCGCCCGAAGCTTAAACAGATCAATCGGTCGCATATCTCTGTAATCAGTTGCATATCATGCTCAATCCAGACAATGGCGGTTTTTGATTCATGGTGGATTCTCAGGAGAAACCGCGCCACATCTTCTTTTTCCTGGCGCATGAGACCGGTGCCCAGTTCGTCCACGAGAATAAGTCGGGGTTCACCGGCAAGGGCGCGGGCAAGACCTACAATTTTTTGAATGCCATAGGCAAGATTTCCTACCTTTTCCTTCCTGTACATGGTTAATTCCAGAAAGTCCATTATCATTTCAGCCTTTTCCCTCGCCCTTACCTCCTCACGTCTTCCAGGTCCCCAGAATATGCCACCGGTAAGAATATTCGTTTTCAGATAAATATGCCTACCCAGAATAACATTCTCCATCACTGTCATCCTTTGAAATAACTCGGAGTGCTGAAATGTGCGGCCGATCCCAAGTGCTGCGATTTTATGACATGCCAGTCCTCTGATAGATCGCCCTTTAAAGAGGATATCCCCTGAATCCGGCGGATGAATTCCATTGATGCAGTTCAGGACGACGGTCTTGCCCGCACCGTTAGGGCCGATAATACCCAGCAGTTCTCCGGGAAGGACATTAAAGCTTACTTCAGAAAGGGCCTGAAGGCCGCCAAAGGCAATGGAGACATCGTTGACTTCGAGGATTGGGGACATGACTCCACGACTATCCCCACCACCTCCGCGTTCTGGAATATTGCTTGACATCTTTATATCTCTTTTTCTCCTTACCGCGAATGCCGAGATAAAACTCTTTTACATCTTCATGTGCCATAAGCTTTTCAGGTGTGCCGGCCAATACTATCATGCCATTTTCCATAACAGCGGCATATTCGGCTATTGAAAGGGCCTCCATTGCATTTTGCTCTACAAGCAGGATACTCAACCCAAAGTCTGCCTTAATCTTCAACAGAATTTCGAAGAGAGCTTCCACCATCACAGGTGAGAGACCCAGAGACAATTCATCAATCAGCAGAAGTTCAGGTGAACAAAGCATGGCCTGGCCAATGGCCAGCATTTGTCGCTCCCCGCCACTGAGTAACCCTGCCAGAGATTTTCTCCGTTCATAAAGGGAGGGGAAATATGTGTATATGTTTTGAATGGTCTCCTTTGCCCTTTTTCCGATTGAGGTGGGCACAGCCAGATTTTCCTGCACGGTGAGTGTTTCAAAGACCTTGTTTCTTTCCGGGACCAGGACGATCCCGGTTTGACGGGTTATGTCCTGGGGTTTCAGCATGTTGATGCTTCTGTCTCTGATTTTTATCTCTCCGTCCGTAATCACTGCATTGTCAGAATTAAGAAATCCCGAGATCGCTCTCAATGTCGTGGTTTTTCCGGCACCATTGCCTCCTATGATGGCAAAAATCTGACCTTCGCAGATGTTGAATGAAACGCCCTGGATGGCAGTGCTTACATGATTGTAAACAACCTCCAGTTTGGTTACTTCCAGCAGTTTATTACTATCGCTTTTCATCCGACTTATACTAGCGTTTTATGATGGTCAAGGGCTTGTAACTGAAAGGCCAAAGTTCAAAGTAACAACGAACCCGTCGCCATATCTCCACAAGACCCAATGGCTCAAGTAATAGAAACAGTATTACAACCATCCCGAAAACTCCGGTTTGAATAACTGAAAAATGTTCTTTGACGGCAAAAGACAAATCTACCAGTCCTGCCAGAATGATCAAAGCATAGGGCAGCGCTGTGATAAGAAGGGCCCCCAGAAAAGATCCCAGCACCGAACCCAGCCCCCCGACGATGATCATGGCCAGGTAGGAGACGGTCAGACCGAAGCTGTATTCCTCCACAGATACAACTGCTGTATAGTAAGCATAAAGACTCCCTTGCATGGATATCAGGCTCGAACTCACAACAAAGGCCAGTATTTTGTAAAACCCGATATCAATACCTGAGACTTCCGCCGCAATGTCACGGTCACGTATGGCTGACCACGCCCTTCCGGGTTTGGATCGCAACAGGTTAGCGATCAAAAGGGCTGTGGCAAATGCAGATATCCAGAGGACAAAAAACCACACAGTTTTGCCGGCAAGCAGAAGTGGTCCTAGGGAAGGTGCTTCAAGCACAATTCCGTAACCAAAGCCTCCGTAATATTGGTATTCACTGCATCCGTATTTTATAATATGATGAATGGCCAAAGTGCTGAGGCCGAGATAGATTCCTTTGAGTTGAAAAGAGGGCAATCCTGCGATCAAACCCAGCAGTGCCCCAACAATCCCTGATGCAGGAATCACTATCCATATCGGCAGACCAAACTGCACTGTCATGATTGCCGTGGTAAAGGCTCCTGCCCCCATGAAACCCGCATGACCGAGGGAGAGAAGACCGGTGTTGCCGATAAGAAGGTTCAGAGACATGGCACCTATTGCGGCGATTGCAGACAAGTTGGCGATATGAACAACATAGGAAGATGCCACAAAAGGAAAACAAACCCAGAACAAGAGGCCGATGACCAGGCATTTTTTGCGAAAAGGCGTGTCAAAGGCCTGGATTGCAGTATCCTCATAATATGAAGTCTTAAGGTACGGGCTTTTGGGATATTGTAAAATTTTATGATCAGACACGATCAAGCTCCTCCTTTGTCCCCAATAAACCCCAGGGTTTGAACATTAAAACCATCAGCATGATTATGAAAGGGATGGCATCACCCAGCCGAGGGTTCGCGTATGTGATCGTCAACTGTTCTGTTGCAGCTATGATAAACGCTGCCGGAATCGTCCCCAAAAGACTGTCCAGACCGCCGATCAGGGCCACTACAAAAGCGGCAACGGCGATATTTCCTATCTGAAGACTGATCGCATAATTGATGCCTAAAAGAAAGGCGGCAAGGCCTGCTGCGGCAAAGCCTATACCCCACGCTATCCCGGAGATCCGATATATGCTGATACCCCTTTGTGCGGCAAGAAGCGGATTCTCTGCAGTTGCCCGCATTTGCTGGCCGATTTTTGTGAAACGATAAAAAAGGCCCATGCACGCATAAAACAATGTTACAATGCCAAGGGTTGCAAACTCAATGCTTGACAGGCGGATATTGCCAGGAAGAGAAAAATAGGTCCGCCACCCAAATGGGATGACCTCCATTTCGCCACGCCACACAAAGACACCCACGGCATTTAATAAAACGCCGACTGCTACTGTAAGGATAATGGCGGATAAAACAGAATATCCGGCCAATGGCCTTATCAGGATTGCATAAATACTCATGCCGAGCACAAAACAGAAGCAGAGCACTGCAAGAAGTGATGCTGCACTGAATGGAATAGCAACTGCAAGTGAAACAGCCAAATAGCCGGCCAGCATTACGATCTCTGCATGGGCAAAATTCAGGATCCGGCTCGCCTTGTAGATAATAACAAAACCCGAACCGAGCAGGGCATAGATGCCTGCAAGAACCACTATTGATGCCAGGAGCATGAGTGCCTCATCTACTGTTATAAAACTTTTTACATGATTTCCCGCAGCTCAACCCTATACCAGTCCAAAATGGTTTTAAGAGCCCTTTTCTTCCCGTCCCATCTGTAGGCCTTCCACCAACTGGGGCCATAATGATCTGTAGAAGAGAAAAGAATGGGGCCTCCTGTTAATCCTTTTGAATCCAGGTCTGTTTTTTCGAGTGCCGCAATAAATCCGTCACGGGTGCAGGGCCATCCTGCCTTTTTCAAGGCGCTTTCAACCACCCGGGCCATGGTCCAGCCCATGGCATGAAGTGCGGACAGAGAATATGTGTGTCCATATTTATTCATGGCCCTTTGGATGTTTTCGAATTCAGGCGGCCTTTCGGGGTCCAGGGCAGATGCATAGCGTGAGATCCAGATGACATTGTCTCCGGTGCCTGTTAAAAGCTGTTCAATTCCCTTGATCAGATCCCCTTCATTTACAAAATCTACAACCAGGAGGTCAACCTTTTCAAGCTGGAATTTTTCCATCTGCCTCAACAGGGGGATGTAATTGGCGCCGCCTACTGTTGAAATAACCAGGTCCGGGTTTGCGTTACATATCTTTATCAGCCATGGAGTGTAATTCAGTGTTGAAGGCGGCCATTCGCTCTTAAATACAACATTTAAACCGAGTTTTTTGCACCATATGTCACTCCAGTCATTGCACAATCGGCCGCCGGGTGTGTCAAATGATGTTACGGCTACGCGACAGCCAGGGCATATCTTTGAAGCGACATAGGCGTTGTTGTAACTCTGGGGCATGACCTTCGGGTGCATTTGAATGCCTACACTGAAGACATTTTTGGCCGGATTATTGGGAAAAAGCGGCGTTGTAGCCGTGTATCCGGTCAGGACCGGAACCCCCGATTTTGCTGCAAGTTCCAGCACCGGAGGCTGAGATCTGGAATAGCCCAGGCCCAGTATGGCAAGGACATTATCTTTGGTGATCAGTTTTTCTGCAATACCTCCTGCCAGATCAGGCTTGGACTTATCATCTTCATAAATCACCTTTATCGTATGACCGTTCACACCGCCATCATCATTGAGTTTGTTGATATACAGTCTGAATCCTTCGGCTATAGGTGCATAACCAGCCCTAGCATCGCCTGTGAGGTCTGTTTGAAAGCCGAATACATAAGGTTCTGAGGCAAAAGCTGTATTTTTTCCTGGAAGGAATAGATATGAAATCGCGATGATCATGATGGATATTCGAAATTTAGTCATATATCCTGTCCTTTTACCGATACCTTTTCTAATTTCTCAAAGTCCGGTTGCGGGCGGTGGGGGCCTATTTTGAAATGGCGCATCATCTTCGTTCTTACTGCTGCAACACCCTCATAACCTTGAAAACTTCGCAGGACAGGCAGAGAGGATGGAAGCTCAAGCGGGCTAGAGTAGTGTAGGGCAGTTCTGAAAAAATTTCGTGCTCATGCTGCCGTTGTATGGAATGACATAAAAATATGCGCATTTCAAAATAGGCCCCCACCGCCCGCAACCGGACTTTGAGAAATTACTACCTTCCAAGCTGGGCCGAGATCACCTTTTTTTCGGCCTCTGATGAAATAAACATATCCTCCACCAGGTCTTTAAACAGGTCATAGATATGGCCCCTTTTTATCTTTCGCGTAGGCGTAGTATCCCCGACTTCAGCATCCAGTTCTTTTGGTATAATACGAAAGGCCTTAACCTGTTCCACTCTTGAAAGGATTTGGTTGCCTTTGGTGATTTCCCCTTCAATCAGTTTTTTCACCATTGGGTGAAGGGCAAGGCTTGTGAAACCGGTATATATGACCTTGTTTCTTCTCGCCCATTCGGACACGGTATTGAAATCAATCTCGATCAGTGCCCCGGGGTATTTTCTTCCGTCTGCAAAAACTATCACTTCACTGATGTAGGGACTGCCCTTGATGGCGTTTTCAATTAAGGTCGGCGTGATGTTCTTACCTCCGGACGTCACCATGATATCCTTTTTTCTCTCCCCGAAATAGAGATTGCCGTCTTTCCCGAATCTTCCTGTTTCACCCATGTATACCCGGCCTTCCTTGAGAACCGAAGAGGTCAGTTTTTCCTCACGCCAGTACCCTTTAAATATTCCTGGACCCGAGACAATGATTTCGCCGTCATCTGCCAGTTCAACGCAATTCCATGAACCCGTCGGCCGCCCCAGGCTCCCTGGTCTGGGGAATCCAGGGTCTTGAACAGTCACCAGTCCGCCCACTTCTGTAGCACCATACACATTTACAAGATCCACACCCCATGTCTGCCATATCTCCTGAACAGCCGGGGGCAGGGGTGCACCGGCTGAAACAGCATATTTTACATATCTCATCCCTACATTTCTAAGCATGGGATTCAGGACAAGCCCTTTTGCCAAGCAGCAGAGTGTCTTCAGAAAAAATGAAATTTCCGTGTTATCCCATTTAAGGTGCAAGACCCTTCTGCTGATATCCATGGCCGAGTCGTAGAAAAACCTCTTAAGCCTTGAGCTTCTTGTAATCTGTACAGCCATTTGGCCGGCCATTTTTTCCCAGATACGGGGCACACCGTGAAAAAAGGTCGGTTGTACTTCACAGAGGGTCTCCTGCAGATAATCCACACTTTCACCTATAAATACCTCCACATCATAAACCATTGGAAAATACAGGCTGAAGCATCTCTCGAGGATGTGTGCCATGCTCAAATGGGAAATAATCCTGTGGCGATGGGTCTTAATCTCAGGGAAATAACCGGCCGCCGCCTCTACAAAGGAGATCAAAATATTCTGGTGTGAGAGCATCACTCCCTTTGGAAAACCAGTGGTTCCGGATGTGTAGATGATAAATGCGGTGCTGTTGCCATCGGTTTTTTGAATAAAACTGCTTAAACTCTCTCCTGATTGCTCTTTTCTTTTCTTCCCGGTCTCCTCTACCTGTTTGTATGTCATTATTTTAGGATGATCATATGAAAACATGCCGCTTGTATCAATCACAATCAGATTTTTTACAAAGGTAAGACTGTCTAAGTCCGGAAGACACTTGTCTGCATATTCCTGGTTTTCAACAATTACGAACCTGGCCTCACCGTTATGTATCAGATATCTGACCTCTTCCGGTGAACTGGTTGAATATATCCCGTAATCAACAGCCCCGGCGCATTCCACCGCAATGGAGGCATAAATCCACTCCGGACAGCATTCCCCCATAATGGCAACACGGTCGCCTGCCAAAAGGCCCAGCTCCACAAGACCAAGGCAGAAGTCTTCCACATGCCGGAAATACTCCTTCCAGCAAACCCGCTTGAACACCCCGAAGTGTTTATGAAAAAATGCTATGCCATCGGGATCTCTCTCGGCCCGTTCCAGAAATATCTCAGGTATTGATTTGTCTTTCAGGTCCATTAAGAAATTCCGACCGATAACGCAGTTAAAACCGGGGACCCGCCCGAAGGGTGGGGGCTCTGTCTTTAGCAGACAAAAATCTTTGTCTTGAAGACTATATTAATTTTCTGAACGGTCAACCCTCTTTCTTCTGATCGGGAAAAACATGGGCACGCATTGCTGGTACGCAACGTATTGTTCTCCAAACTGCGCCTTGAGTTTTCTTTCTTCCAAGATCGCTCCCACCACGAAATATCCGGTTACAACCAGATTGGTCAGAATAGCTGACAGGTCCAGGGGTCTTGCCCAGACAATAAGCATTCCCCCTGTATACCAGGGGTGACGGATAATGGAGAGCACACCCCTGGTATCCAGGGAGCAGTCGTTGGTAAGCACGCTACTAAGAAGGGAATAGGTGACGCACCTCAAAATATCAATCTAGCTTTATTCAGTCTTGTATGAGTTCCCTTCAATTATCTCTTTCCCATGTCACTATATTCAGTTTCAGAAGAGCAATTGATATTTTTAGGTGCGTCACCTATTCCATTATCGCCCGCGAAGAGGGATGCTGGTTTTTGCCTTTCATTTGGAGATGCCAAAATATCTTGATCATCCTGTAAATCCTGTCTAAAAAATAATGCTCGAATTGGTATGTCATAAACCGATCTTGTTTTCTTTGAGCAATCCGGCCTAAGCAAGAAAGAATTTTATTCCTATCTCCAGTAAACAATGAATAGACTTAACCGCCTTCGGGCGGTTTTTTTATGCCCGAACTATGGGTTGCTGTAGGGCCATTGGTAGGGCAATATAATCGTTGACCTAAGCATCTAAGACGGCAGATAATAAATTGTACCAAGGAAGGTTTTTTTAAATCTTGTACCTATCTTGTACCAAATCGTAAATGAAATAAAAGAAGAATTGAATTATCATTTCTAACTATTTGATTTTTATGGCGCGCCTGGGAAGATTCGAACCCCCGACCTGCGGATTAGAAGTGTGAACAATATCAATAACTTAGGACACCAAGAAACAATAAGATACAAGAATAACTAAGAAAGTTGATAATCGTTATTCACCTTGATATACGGCTTTAGACGATGTATTTTTTAATTGTGGTGACTTTTTGGTGACTTTTTTTGTGTAGATAATTACAGTTTCCGGGGATAGGGTCGGCCTCATGAACCGATCCGACAAGGCGGCTTTCCTGGGTCGCTTTCCCTGGATTACCACCAGGGCCGTGTCAGGAGGCGGAGATGAAAAAAACAGATACAGCCTTAAAATTCTTGAAGGAGCAAGCAAAGCAAAATAAAGATTATGGTTTCAGTGAACACTGGCAGAACCTTAAAGCGTTGCTTGGAAATATTTGTTACGAACTTATTGTAACAATTCAGAGCATTTCAGAAAAGGGGGCGTTCAAAGAATCCTACAATCACACGAAGGAGCAATGGCCGGGCTTTATCAAGGGAGTAGGTTTTGATCCTTTATTGACAGCCGATCATATCATCGAAAAGATGAACCCCTTTTTAAACAATGATTACATCCCGCCTGATGATCTATATCAGATTGTTACTCAATTATATGACCTTCACTCTGTTTACAATTATTTCGTTTTGAACAAATTCGAACAGCAATCAATAACTGTTTACATGTTTAAATTGGATGATGCGGCATTCAGTCTTTGTGCTCACACGGCAAGTCTCTTATCTACAGGCTTGCAATCAGGTCTTAAAAAAGATGCTGACATAACCCGAACCAAAGAGACACACAAGACACGACAGCAGAAAAAGGGGAATATTGTTCGACCCGCGGTAATCGCTGAGCTTGAGGAACTGTTACGTGAGATCCCACCTGATGTAATCAGCGGGATGTCTGAAAATAAGGCATTGCAAACTTTGGAAGGGCGCCTGGAAAAAGTGCTAGGCAAAAATAAGGGCGCCAGCCTCAACAATATCAAGCCGATTGTGCGGGACTACTTCAAGGAAACGGACATTACAGCACCCTGGAAGGTGAAGCCCAGCAAATTGTAACATTTTGCGCTGATTCCAATTTTATGTTACATTAAGTTGTTGATTTTACTAGATTATACTTGACCTTTGTATTTTTGGGTCTATCATTAAAGGCATATGAACGCTTTGTTCTTATGCCTTTTTTATTTATAAACAACAGGAGGGTCAAATGGATTTGCAACTTGATAAGCTTATGACGCCAGACGAGTTGGCGCGCAAACTACAAACCCCGAAATCATGGTTATACCGGCAGACCAGGGAAACAGGACCTCATGCCATTCCGCGAATCAAAGTCGGGAAATATTTAAGATTTATAGAACGTGACGTGATGGCGTGGATACGTTCACAAAACGCTTAACGCAGGTGCTGTGATGACGGTCGGGGAAATTGTCAGTCTCTTAGAGGCCAGGGGAATTAATCTAAAGAAGAAAACAGCGGGCGAAATGGCGGGGCCTTGCCCCTTTTGTGGCGGCACGGACCGATTTTGCGTGTGGCCGGAAGAAAATAGGTTTTGGTGCCGCGGTTGCAACCGGAAGGGCGACACAATTCAACTTTTGCGCGACCTTGATGGTCTATCGTTCGAGGAAGCGACTGAGGCCGTGGGCAAGCCAACAACAGCTACACCCAGAAAGACCGCGAAGTCAGGTAAACCAACAAGGCAGCCTTTTGTTCATCCCGAATTGGGTAAGCCGGATCACGGATATTCGTACGCAAATGTAAAGGGCGAGCTTGTTTTTTGTGTGTGCCGATGGGATGCGACGACGACACGAAAAAAGGAAATACGGCAATGCCTACCAGACGGTCTTACGTGGTCGCTAAAAGGTGTGCCGCTCTGTCTCTATAACCAACCTGATATCGCAAAATACCCTACCATGCCGGTTTGGTTTGTAGAGGGTGAGAAATGCGCGGATCTTCTGACTTCGATTGACATAAAGCCGGCGACAACCGCGCCACTTGGCGCAGGGAAATGGCCAAGGCTACAATCAGAATATAACATCGGCGAGCCACTGACCGGGCGCACTGTTTATATCCTGCCCGACAATGACGCTCCTGGCAGGAAGCATGCTGATGATATCGCGCAAAGCTTACACGGGAAGGCAAAGGAAATTAAAATTGTCGAGTTGCCGGGCCTGCCGGAGAAGGGCGACGTCTGCGACTTTCTGGAGGAACATGGGGCCGATGGGACCTTTAAAACTTTACTGGAATTAGCGAATGAAACTCCAGTTTATACTCCTCAAGAAAATGAAATCAGTATATCTGGAAAGAAAGATATTGCGGCCATGGTCCGCGAATATCTACTGGAAGAGTTCGACGGGGGTGTTTTCAGGATATCCGACTTAAAGCGAGAATTGGGCTTAAGTGACGCTGACTATACGCTTGCGCGTCAATGTGTAAGGAGAATGGCCGCTCATCAAGGCCTTGTGGAAAAACACGGGCAGTCATTAGGGACATACCGAGTTGTTAGTAAGAAGAAGAGTCAAATCTCATGGGACGAGGTTCAAGCAAAACCAAGTTCGCTATTGCTACCTGGGGGACTTAATGAGATAGTAACGACCCGCGAAGGGGATTTAATAGCTTTTGCCGGGTTTAAGAACATGTCAAAAACGGCCATTGCTACCGAGATCGTTCGATTAAATCTTGATACCTTCCAGGTCCATTTCTTTATAACAGAATACAAGAGCCGAATGAAGCAGCGGCTTCTTGACTTTGGTGTACGACTTGATCATCCAAACTTGCATTGTTACCAGATTGAGAAATCCGACTATATTCCGGACAAGATTGAATCAGGTGAGGGTGTTTTAAATGTCATTGATCACATGCCTAACCTTGACAATTTTTACCTTGTGGGCAAGGTCCAAGATGAAATTCACCGAGGCTTAAACGGAGCCTTGTGTGTCATCACTCACCAAAAACTAAACCACCCTCGACTATAAGTCGAGGGGTTTTATGAGGGGTCGATTTCAAATCGACTATCATCAGGAATCGGCTCCCCTTCTTGCTTTTGA
>LT984855.1:1016843-1017889 GCA_900258555.1 uncultured Desulfobacterium sp.
TGGGCACCCAGTTGATAACGTCGCATAGCGACATGTATTAACTTTTCTTCGCCTAAAGGCGAGGGATTTCAACCATCCCTGAAAGGGACATTAAAAGCTGGGGACCAGGACGCCATAGGCGGCAGTTTTTGGCGGATAACTCCTACGCTTGCCGTGACCCTCTTCAATGGAGATCAGGGGCGTTTTGGCTGCAAAATGAAGATAGTCAAAGGGAAAGAACCCACTAACGGACGAGGTAGCATTGACGGATTAAGTTTACATTACAACCTCTATGAAGGGCACCGTTTTGAATACGATGCGGCGGGATGGAAAAGATGAAAACAGGCGCTACACTCACTACAAACACTACAGGCGCTACACTCACTACAAAAGGGGTTTTGACGCTACACTCACTACAAGACGCTACAAAAACACTACAGGACGCTACAGGATTTTAAAAAGCAGGTTTTTAGATATGTTAATAATGATTTCAATAGGTTGCTGAATTTATGCGAAATGCTTCAGCCAAAAGCTGTAGCGTAAAAACCTATTCTCTATACTAAAAAGAGTTATTTAATATAAGAGAAAGAAAAAGAACCAAAAAGAAAGAGAATTTTAAAACCTGCTTGACAGGTCAAAAATAAAACTTCGGTTGCCCGGGACCCGACCCCCAGGCGGGTGGGATAGGGGAACAATCTCTCTCAGAGAAAATAAGAGACAACTATGGGCGATATTACGAAACTCATTCTTTTTAAGGGAGATTGTGGTCATGGAGAAAACAGGGCTTTACTTGGAAATCGGTCAGGACGGAGAATTAAAACAAGTTCGGTTTGTTTGCAGTTATGATAGAGAGCAGCAGGTTTTGATGGGGTTTTTGAAACGGCATCTTAAAAAGTCGGCACTTGAAAAGCTCAAGGCCTTATTCGGGCAGTAGGTTTTTAAGTTGTTGTTAAAAAAGCATGTTTACGAAATTGGCTTCATAAACATGGAAGATTTTAAAAAGTGTATGCAAAAGGATACACTCCATGATGCCAACACCCATATGACCGTATCCTTTTGTATACAGT
>LT984855.1:1022084-1023215 GCA_900258555.1 uncultured Desulfobacterium sp.
CTGGGGCCGCATGTCGTTACTCTCCGTGATCAGACCTCAGGCATCTGTGGGGTTGAAATCGCTGAGAACTCGTTCATTGGAGCCAATACCGTTATCATGCCAGGCTGTCGGATTGGGCGGGATGTAGTTGTGGGCGCCTGTTCCCTGGTGAAAAAATCAATTCCGGATAACGGCGGCACATGGGCGGGAACGCCTGCTCGGCCACTAATGAGGACAAAAGTTTTAAACAATCTCCTGAGAGAATCGGCAATGGCAAAGTTGACAGGTTAACTTGGAAATCAACGGATCAGATAACAGGCTGCGATTTTATACGGAAATAAGAAAAGGGAGATTTGAAAATGAGTTTTATCGGAATTGAAGCAGACGGGAGTTACACTAAGTACGATGACAAAGGAAACTTTGCCGGTTATGGAGAAATAAATAGTCACATACCCAGCATAAAGGCGGATGAGCTTTCCTCACGGCTGGGGGTCAACGATGACGAGGGGTTGGAAGAGGCGCGAAGGGTAAAACAGCAATACAAACAGTCACGGGCCGGGGTGAACGCCTTATCTGGGGCGGGTCAGGCTGTCCATGACCGCGAATATGCCGATGCCTTGGCGACAAAGCGGAAATATCAGGCTGACCGGAAAAGAGGGGAAGAGGCCGACGAAGCATGGGTTTCGGAAANGACCGGCCTTGCCGATGGCACGGTCAAGGTTGCCGACCTTATGGCAAAGTCAAAAACCGAGCAGGACAAGGCCGATGATCTTTGGGTTGACGAAATGGTTTCACTTGCTCAGGGCAAACATCCGGGGTCTGTTGTTGGGGAAATGCGGATTTTGAAGCCTGCTTCTGCAGAACGGGTCAAGGAAGTTGCCACAAAGCAGACCTCAAGTGATGATCCGGACGATGCTTGGGTGCGCGAAATGCTGCAACTTGTCGGGCAGGAGGCGTAAGACCATGAGAACAGTACACCAAATATTAGACGAAATTATCGAAATAAATCAAAAGTTTGAAGCTCTTAAGGTAAGCATTCAGGAAAAGGAAACTGAGCTTAAGGCCTTAAAAGTAGGCCATAAAAAATTGGTGATTGCAAACGTCGGCCAGGACCGACAGCCTGCCAGTTTGAAAGTTCAAAGGGAGAAGATT
>LT984855.1:1024730-1027530 GCA_900258555.1 uncultured Desulfobacterium sp.
CAGGAACTGCTTGCCGACTATCCCGAAAAAGAGGCGGATTTCCTCAGTAAAATCAATGCGGTCAAGGACAAAGTAAGTTCGATTTTTGCCCAGGTTGATGAGCTCAAAAATGCGGTTCAGGGTCTACTGGATACCCAAAATCCCATAATCGGATTAAATAATGTCCTTGCCCATGTGACAGCAGAGCAATATGCACAGCTCAGCGTCCCTGTGAATTGGGATGAACTCCAGGGTCTCCAAAATACGATCTTTCCATGGCGAAAGGAATCCGAAAAATTAGCTGCCCTGATTGGGCGGGTTATTGATTATGCTGGTTCTTTGCGAAGTCTGCATCTGAACACGCCTTCAGCCCCACAACAGAGGGGACCCGAGCCAGCGGCGCGCGGTGTGAGAGTTGCAATCACCAAAGACGATGGACCCGCGGACATATATCGGAATCCAGACAAGTATTCAGTCCACACACAACGACGGTTTGGCCTCCTGCCGAACCAAAGGGAAAAGCAGCCGGTTAAGGCGACCGGCTAACTCGAGCCCCATTTCAGCGGGCAAGCTTGCCTCCGGAGATCCCCGGACGCCCTCAAAAATTGCCGGGGATCCCCTCTTACTCTTTATCGAAAACAACTGTGAGCTATGATGAAATATCCTTCACCGATTGATTACGAGAAAATCTTAAACGGCAGTGGACGAATCCGTTGTCAGCATTTGAGGGGAAATATCGGCAGTGGTGAATGTGCCCGAAGAAAAAATATTGCTGAGGAAGAGGCAAATAACCCCCGCCTTTTTTGGTATCGCCATACGATTGTAAAGCCAAACAGTCTTCCAGCGGGGTGTATGTTTTGTCTTAAATGCCCACAAAGCAAAAATCTTGAAAGGTCAGGAAAACCGGATAGTTAAAAAAATAGGCAGGGCGGTTCAAGTACTGAATTCCGGTACTTAAAAAATGAGTCCACACAGGAACAACTATCTTTTGTCTGGCCAGACTAAAACACACAATCTATAAACAGGAGGAGGGTATTCCATGGAAAAAGAAATTAAAGCTAAAATTCATAGCGATTATAATGGGTTGATTGAGTTAAGAAAAGATATCTGAGCCCAACGAAACCAAATAATGCTTGAAATCGGTAGTATTGTTGTGACGTTTTCCGAATTCCAAGACATGGACACCATTACGAAAAATGAAAGGTTTAAAAACATGGTGGCCGAGAGTAAAGCTATGTCACATATGCTTGATACTATTGAAAGAATGATGTTGGCTCAAGCATCGTAGGATAATGGCCAGGAACGGGGGCGCCATGCCCCCACAATCTTAATGAGAAAGGAGGGCCTCATGGCATGTGTCACTGAAAAAAAATACCGAGACAAGGCAGGAAAAGAGAGAATTCGGATAGTCATTGATTTTTATGATCAACACGGTAAGCGGCGAATTAAAACTTTGCCGGAGGGGACTTCCAAGAAAGATGCAAAAAAAGAACTTAGAAAAATAGAGGACCAAGTGGCGCGGGACACCTATCTACCAAAGGATAGAACTCCAGCTTTTAGTGAAGTGGCCTCTGATTGGTTGGAATATAAAAAGCCGAATATTCGGGCCAGCACTTACCAGCAATATGAAGGCCATGTCAAAAACCACTTGGCGCCATACTTCGGCAATACCCCCATACCTCGTATCAACTTTGATGCCATAGAAAAATTTATAAGTCATTGCAACAAACAAGGGGTTATTCCACCCACTTTAAGAAAGTTCCTTGTGACCCTGGGGGGGATATTTAAGTATGCGGTAAGAAAGAAGTATTGCGACTTTAACCCTATTCGGGATATTGAGAAGCCCAAGACTAAAAACAAAAAGCAAATTGAAGTCTTTAAGCCGGAAGAGATCAGGGCCTTACTGGAAAATGCAGGTGACACAAAGATTAGAACTTTGTTTACCCTTGCCGTCATGTCAGGGATGCGACAAGGCGAGATCCTGGGGCTTAAGTGGACAGATATTGATTGGTTCAATTGCCAAGTCCACGTCAGAAGGACGTTTAACCATAAAAGATTTTACGAGCCCAAAACAGCAACCTCAAATCGCTCTATTGACCTTGGGCCGTCTGTGATTGCAAGCTTAAAGGAATGGCAACTGGCATGTCCACCATCAGACCTTAATCTTGTGTTCCCGAATGAATACGGAAAACCTATTGATGACAGCAACTTAAGAAACAGATACTTCAATCCGGCGTTAAGGCGGGCAAAGCTAAGGGGGATCAGATTTCATGATTTGAGACACTCTTATGCGAGCCTTCTCATTGACCAGGGAGAACATCCGAAGTATATACAGTCTCAAATGGGTCACAGCTCAATTAATGTAACCATGGACACCTACGGACATCTTATGAATCCGGTTAACCGAGAAGCATCAAAAAGGCTTGATGAAACAGTTTTTAAAAAAAGTGGTGACTTTTTGGTGACACAAAAAGAAAAAGTGCCGAGTGGCACTTTATAACTTATTGATTTTACTGGCGCGCCTGGGAAGATTCGAACCCCCGACCTGCGGATTAGAAGTCCGCTGCTCTATCCTACTGAGCTACAGGCGCATTCGATGTAAAACTTGATAAATATGCTCAAATCATGCTGTTTTGTCAAGCCAAGAATGTGAAGGTGTTCACGGGCTGCGGATTGCGGGTTACGAGTTGCACGTTACGGGTTAAGACTTGAATACTAATGGAGAGAACTAAACCACCCTCGACTATAAGTCGAGGGGTTTTATGAGGGGTCGATTTCAAATCGACTATCATCAGGAATCGGCTCCCCTTCTTGCTTTTGA
>LT984855.1:1027700-1057719 GCA_900258555.1 uncultured Desulfobacterium sp.
ATGGGCACCCAGTTGATAACGTCGCATAGCGACATGTATTAACTTTTCTTCGCCTAAAGGCGAGGGATTTCAACCATCCCTGAAAGGGACATTAATATGGAATATCATAAGTTGGCCGGAAAACCGGCACCTAGATCCATGCTGGAAAACATCCCAAGGCTGGTCTCTTCTTACTACACCCTTGAACCGGAAGGGGGTGTCTCATTCGGCACCTCAGGTCACCGGGGATGTTCGCTTAAGGGGACATTCAATGAGATGCACATTGCCGCAACAGCCCAGGCCATCTGCGATTACAGAAAGGGCCAGGGAATAAACGGGCCTTTGTACCTGGGCTTTGATACCCATGCACTTTCCGAGCCTGCAGTTATGACATCCCTGGAGGTCTTTGCCGCAAATGGGGTTCAGGTCGTCATCCATGCAGGTGATGAGTACACGCCCACCCCGGTTATCTCCTTTCTGATACTGGAACATAACAGGGGTAAGACAAGCGGTTTTGCTGACGGCGTGGTGGTCACCCCATCCCACAATCCGCCGCAGGACGGCGGCTTTAAATACAATCCCCCCAAGGGAGGCCCTGCTGATGTGGACATAACAGCGTGGGTGGAAAACAGGGCCAATCTCCTGATGAAGTCACCCGGCGCTGACATAAAGAGAATACCCTATAAGAAGGCAAGAAACTCAGCCACGGTCCAGCAGCAGGATTTTATAGTGCCCTTTGTTGATTCCTTGTCACAAATAATAGACATGGATCTTATAAGTAAAGAGGGCATCAAGATCGGCGCTGACCCTATGGGCGGCTCAGGCGTCCACTTCTGGGCCCCCATTGCGGAAAAGTACCGGCTCGATATGGAGATTGTAAACAGTGAGGTGGATCATACCTTCGGATTTATGACCGTTGATTCTGACGGTCAGATCCGGATGGACTGCTCCTCGCCCCATGCCATGGCAAAACTGATTTCCATGGCCGATAAATTTGATATCGCCTGGGGAAATGACCCGGACTTTGACAGGCACGGCATTGTCTGCCCCAGCGGCCTTATGAACCCTAATCACTACCTGTCCGTTGCAATCTGGTATTTGTTGCAAAACAGGCCCATGTGGACAAGAGATCTCAAGGTTGGAAAGACCCTGGTCAGCAGCAGCATGATTGACAAAGTGGTTGCAGGCCTGAACCGAGAGCTTTATGAGGTCCCTGTGGGATTCAAGTGGTTTGTGGAAGGATTGATAAACGGGAAGGTGGCCTTTGGAGGAGAAGAAAGCGCAGGGGCCTCTTTTCTGCGCAAGGACGGCTCTGTCTGGACGACTGACAAAGACGGGTTCTGCATGGCCCTCCTGGCCGCCGAGATCCTGGCAAAGACAGGAAAGACACCCGATGCCATCTACAAAAATATATTGGGCAGAGACTATGGGGAGCCATATTACAAGAGGGTGGATGGCCCGATTACGGAAGAGCAAAAGGAGAGACTTAAAAAACTGACCCCTGACTCCATTAAAGCCCCCACCCTGGCAGGATTGCCGATTTCAGCAATCATGACCACCGCCCCTGGGAATAATGCCGGCATAGGAGGGGTAAAGGTGGTCATGGAAGACGGCTCATGGTTTGCCATCAGGCCGTCCGGGACAGAGCCGAAGATGAAATTCTATATTGAGAGCTTCGGGGGAGAGGAGCGCTGGCAGCATATACACGATGAGGCCCTGCCGCTGATTTTTGGATGAAGGTATGGTTCAAAAAGTTCACAGTTCAGAGTTCACAGTTAATGGATAAAAAATATTGTCATGCAGCCGAGTACGACAAACTGTGAACTCTCGTAAACTGTGAACCGTATTCTCACTTCTCCGTTAACGCTGCCACCCCCGGCAAGACCTTTCCTTCTAAAAATTCCAGAGAGGCGCCGCCCCCTGTTGATACGTGGGAGATCCTGTCTTTTACGCCTGCCTTTGAAACCGCCGAGGCGGAATCCCCTCCTCCTATTACAGTCTTGGCTCCTTTGTCTGTAACATCAGCAAGGACCTTTGCTATCTCATAGGTCCCTTTGGAGGTTGCCTCTATCTCAAATATGCCCATTGGGCCGTTCCACATAACGGTCTTCGCACCCTTTAATATTGTGCTGAATTGCGCGACGGATTTACTCCCAATATCAACACCGAGCCACCCTTTGGGAATGGCCCCTGCATCCGCTTCCTTAACAGCCCCCACTTTTCGTCCGGCAAAATCCAGGCTGTCAGTAATCAGAAAGTCAACAGGAAGCACAATCTTGCCTCCAGCTTTTGTAAGAAGCTCCTTTGCAACATCAATCTTGTCTTCTTCAAGCAGAGAATCGCCTATCTCCATCCCCTTGGCCTTAAAAAAGGTGAAGGCCATGCCGCCTCCGATGATAATCCTGTCCACCTTTGGGAGCAGGTTGAAGATTACACCGATCTTGTCTGAGATTTTCGCCCCTCCCAGGATGGCTACGAAAGGTCTTTCGGGGCTCTCGAAAAGGTTCCCCATGTACTGAATCTCTTTCATCATGAGGAGCCCTGCAGCACACTTTTCAATATGATGGGTCACACCCTCTGTGGAGGCATGGGCTCGATGAGCCGTTCCGAACGCGTCATTGACATACACGTCTGCCAGCCTGGCGAGCCTGGAGGCAAATACATCGTCATTCTTTGTCTCTTCCTTATAATAGCGTAAATTTTCAAGAAGCAGCACGTCACCATCACCAAGTTTTTGAATAGCGGCCTCCACTGATTCTCCCACACAATCATCCACGAACTGAACATTCCTGCCGATAAGGCCGCTCAATACAGGTACGCAAAGCCTTAACGACATCTCGGGTTTCTTCTCCCCCTTTGGTTTACCAAGGTGGGACATCAGGATAAGTCTGCCACCTTTTTCAACGATAAATTTTATGGTCGGAACAGCAGCCCTGATCCGTTTGTCATCGGCGACCTTTCCTCCCTCAAGGGGGACATTGAAATCAACGCGCATGAGAACGCGTTTACCCTTAAGTTCAAGATCTTCTACAGTAAGTTTTGCCATAACCCACCTCCTTTAACACGTAACACGAACGCCTACCCGCACTTGCTGAAACCGCAGAAGTGACAGGTCATACAGCCCTCTTCAAAACTGATGGGCTCTCCGCACTCCGGACATTTTTGGCCCGACAGGGTTTTTTCCCCGCCGTTTGCCTTTTTGTCTTTCATGTAACGTTTTTCCAGGACCCTGCTTATTGCATCAGGTATGGACAGGACCAGCCCGCCGTTTTGAAATACCGGGTGTTCACCGCCAATGCCCTTTAGCTGCTCTACAACATTTTCCACCCCTACTCCTGATCTGAGCGCAAGAGAGACCAGCCTGCCGATGGCCTCGGTCTTGGCTGTGGTGGACCTGCCGGATTTACCTATGGTCGCAAAGACCTCAAAGGGCCTGCCCTCATATTCCGTAACTGTAACATAAAGGGTCCCGAGGCCGGTCACCATCTTTGAGGTAAAGCCCTCCAGGGTCTCGGGCCGGTCTCTTACCGCAGTCATAAAGCCTTCCTGCTCCTTGGCCTTATCTGTAAAAGAAAGAACCTGATTTTCCTTGCTCCCGTCCCTGTATATGGTAACACCCTTGCAGCCAAGCTCATAGGCAAGATTATATACTTTCAGGACATCGCTTACCGTACTGTCATGCGGCAGGTTAACAGTCTTTGACACTGCATTATCTGTATATTTCTGAAATGCAGCCTGCATGCGGATGTGCCATTCCGGAGATATATCATGAGAGGTGACAAATACATCCTTTACGTCCTGGGGTATCTCGTCAATGTCACGGATACTCCCGTTCCTGGCTATCGTATCCATCAAGGCACGACTATAAAAACCCCTTTCTTTGGCCACCTTCTCAAAATACGGATTCACCTCCGGCAGCTTATCATCATCCATCACGTGTCTTACAAAACTAAGGGCGAAAAGGGGCTCAATGCCGCTTGAGCAGCCTGCTATGATGCTGAGGGTGCCTGTAGGGGCGATGGTGGTGGTTGTGGCGTTTCTGTAAGCGCAGCCTTCCTTGCCTTTGAAGATGCTCTTATCAAAATTTCCGAATACGCCCCGTTCCTCGGCCAGGTGCCTCGATGCATTATGGGATTCTTCCTGGACAAATCGCATTACGTCCTCGGCTATTTCGACCGCTTTATCGGAATTGTAGGGGACATTCAACTGGTAGAGCATATCTGCAAAGCCCATGACGCCCAGACCGATCTTGCGGTTTCCCTTTACCATCCTGTCAATCTCCGGCAAGGGGTATTTGGATACGGATATGGTGTTGTCCAGAAAGCGCACAGAATTCCATACCAACTCCCTTAGCCCCTCATAATCAACGGCAAGCCCCTCTCCCGTTGTTGTCACAAACTTGGCCAGATTTATTGAGCCAAGGTTACAGGCCTCCATGGGAAGCAGGGGTTGTTCGCCGCATGGGTTAGTGCTCTCTATTTCTCCAAGCTCGGGGGTTGGATTGTCTCTGTTGACCCTGTCCAGAAATACTATACCGGGGTCTCCATTTTCCCATGCCTGCCTGACGAGTCCGTAGTATACATCCGCTGCATTTAATTCACCTGTCTTTATGTTTTCCCTGGGGTCAATGAGATCATAAGTGGTGTTTTTTTTGACCGCATCCATAAAATCATCAGTTATGGCAACAGATATATTGAAATTGTTCAAGGCCTTGTCATTTTTCTTGCAACTGATGAATTCAAGTATATCCGGGTGATCAACCCTGAGGATGGCCATATTGGCGCCTCGTCTCGTCCCTCCCTGCTTGACCTGTTCTGTGGCGGTATTGAAGATCTTCATAAAAGATACCGGCCCGGAGGCGATACCTCCGGTTGTACCCACCCTGCTGTTTTTTGATCTCAAACGGGAGAAGGAAAATCCTGTGCCTCCGCCTGACTTGTGGATGAGGGCTGCATTCTTGAGTGCATCGAATATGCCTTCCATACTGTCTTCTACAGGCAGGACAAAACATGCGGCCAGTTGGCCGAGCCTGCGGCCTGCATTCATCAGGGTGGGAGAATTGGGCAGGAACTTTAATTCGGTCATCATCTTGTAAAAAACGTCTGCCATCCTGGCCATCCGTTCCTCTCCCCCATACTTTTTCTCAGGACCTGCAATATGATTGGCCACCCTCTTGAACATCTGTTCGGGCGTCTCAATAACATGGCCTTCGCCGTCTGTCCTAAGGTATCTCCTCTCAAGGACCCTCACGGCATTGTCAGACAGTGAAAGGCCGTTTTTGACCAGAAATGACCTGTCAAGCCTCACATGAGATGAACCCAAGAGGCCGTATTCCTGCAGCTTTGCTTCAACAATTTTTTCGATTTCGGGCATGGTAACCGTATGGGTCTCCATTCTGCTGATCTCCTCGCGAAGGAGGCGGCTGATGTCCATGGCCTGGTCAGAATTGATGGCATTGTGTTTGACCAATATCGCAGAGAATCGGTTGTCGTCCCACTTGAAGGCATTGAGATCAAAAAACCCTTCTTCTGTGACTAAGATCTTATCCTTTTGGTCCATGGACTTCCTCCTTATAAGATAATTAAGACCCTGATTGACCTAATCCGCCTCTTTTACGAAAAAAACTAACCTCTATACAGCAACAGCAAAATCTTACTACCAGAAAAAAGATCCATTTCCAGTCTATCAATTAACGGCGATGCTTCAAGACGACATGGTTTTTCCCAAGGAATTGTTGGGGTGAGGCCTATATCTTATGCACAATATGTAGTATGTCAAGAAAAAAATATCACAACATGTAAGAATAAAATATTGTGAGTCAAGTTATGGATATTGTAGCGGGTTACGGGTTTCGCGTTGCGGGTTAGAGAAAGATGGTCCGGCTCGAAATGACATGGTCATAACTATAGCCAGATTCCACTAACCTGCAACCCGTAACCCGCATCTTTATTCCATACAGTATTTACTAAAACCCTTTTCAACGGCTACAGGATACTGCCCGTCAAAGCAGGCAAGGCAGAGATCTTCCCTGGGGATATCTGTCGCCTTTACCAGACTCTCTATACTAAGATAACCAAGGCTGTCCAGACCTGCAAATTCCCGTATTTCGTCAACCGTCTTTTCAGAGGCGATCAGCTCACCGCTTGTGGAGAAGTCTATGCCGTAATGGCATGGGAAACGATGGGGCGGACAACTGACCAGCATGTGGACCTCGCGGGCGCCGATCTTCCTGAGGGTGTTGATCCTTGTCCGTGCAGTGGTCCCGCGTATAATGGAATCCTCTATAATCAGCACCCTTCTGTCTTTCAACAATTCCTTTACCGGGTTGAGCTTCACCTTTACGCCAAAATCCCTCATGCTCTGTGAGGGTTGGATAAAGGTTCTTCCTATGTAATGATTCCTTATTACACCCATCTCCAGGGGAATGCCTGAGGCCTGGGCATAACCAATGGCTGCATAATTACCTGAGTCGGGAAAGGGCATGACCAGGTCCACATCCACGGGATATTCCCTGGCAAGCATCTTCCCCTGGTTTTTGCGGAATATATAGACATTCTGTCCGAAGACCTTACTGTCCGGCCTGGCAAAGTAGATCAGTTCAAATATACAATGGCTCCTGCGGGATGTTATGCCTGCCGATGTACTCTTGATGCCGTTTTTACTGATGATTAGGATCTCACCAGGGGCGACATCCCTGATATATTCAGCCTCAACCAGGTCAAAGGCGCAGGTCTCCGAGGCAAGCACATAGCCTGGACCCAGCTTTCCCAGGCTGAGCGGCCTGAAACCGTTTGGATCTCTTACTGCTACGATGGTGTCTTCTGTCATCACGATCAGCGAATAGGCGCCCTTTATCTGGGTCATGGTGGTCTTCATCGCCTGTTCCAGTCCTGATTCAAGATTCCTTGCAATCAGATGTAGCACGACCTCGCTGTCCATGGTGGTCTGAAAAATAGAGCCCATTTTTTCGAGTTCAGAGCGGATGGTATGGGCATTTACCAGATTGCCGTTGTGGGCGATGGAAAGGGTCTTTCCTGCAAAATGGATGGTGAAGGGCTGGGCATTTACAAGCTGGGAGGAGCCTGTGGTGGAATACCTGATGTGGCCAAGCCCGATGTGGCCGTCAAGCCGGTTGAGGATATTTTCATTAAATACCTCCGGAACAAGACCCATGGCCTTGTGTTCAAGGACCTTGTTGCCGTCTGAACAAACAATGCCGGCGCTTTCCTGCCCCCTGTGCTGAAGCGCATAGAGGCCGAAGTAGGTCAGTTTTGCCGCCTCCTCATGACCATAGACAGCAAAGATGCCGCACTCTTCCCTGGGACCATCCGAGGGGAGAAGAAAACCTGTTTTACTGCTGTTTGATTGCCGCCTCACCATTGACTCCTGCATAATCTTTGCTGTTGGCTATTAGCATTTAGCTGAATGATTATACTAAAAATTATAGCAATTCCCATTTTTATCCATTGGGTGATGGTCTTTTTTTCATAAAAGAATTCAAGTCCCACAGCTAATAGCTAAACTTTGCTTTTATGATACTCCTGGATTGTCTTCACGTCCAGTTCTCCCTCGCGCAAGGCCTTTATCGCTAGGACGGTCGCCCTTGCTGCTGCTATTGTTGTGGTGTAAGGGATACGAAATTGAAGGGTATTCTGCCTTATTGACAGGGACTCGGCGATCTCTTTTTTGCTGCTGGTGGTGTTGACCACCAGATCAACACCGCCGTTCTTTATCAGGTCCACAATATGCGGCCTGCCCTCCCTCACTTTATTAACCTTCTGATTTGGTATGCCATTGGCTGATAGGAAATCGGATGTCCCTTGTGTTGCGATGATCTTAAATCCCATTTCTTTAAAAAGTCCTGCGGGCATAAGAAGCGCCTGTTTGTCCTCATTCCTGACGCTTAAGAACACGGTGCCCTCAAAAGGCAGTGTCTGTCCTGCCGCCAGTTGAGACTTTGCATAGGCCAGGCCGAAGGATGTATCTATACCCATCACCTCGCCTGTGGATTTCATTTCAGGCCCCAAGATGATATCCACACCGGGAAACCGGTTAAAAGGCAGGACCGCCTCTTTACAGGATATGTGCCTGGGCACCGTTTCCTTTAAGATCCCAAGATCCTTCAGGCTCATTCCCATGATCACCTTGGTGGCCAGTTTTGCCAGGGGTATCCCTGTAGCCTTGCTGACAAACGGGACAGTCCTTGAGGCCCTGGGATTGACCTCCAGGACATAAACAATCCCGCCCTTGACCGCATACTGGATATTCATAAGCCCCACCACATTTAATTCCAGCGCAAGGGCGATGGTGTTTTCCTTTATCTTTTGAAGGGTTTCGTCGCTGAGATGGATCGAGGGCAGCACGCAGGCGCTGTCGCCGCTGTGGATGCCGGCCTCTTCAATATGCTCCATGATCCCGCCGATCACGGTGTCGGTGCCGTCTGAGATCGCATCCACATCAACCTCAATGGCATCCTCCAAAAATCTGTCAATCAGGATGGCCTTTCCGGGCGACACACCAACAGCCCTGTCCATGTATTTTTCCAGATCCTCCTGATCATAAACTATCTCCATTGCCCTGCCTCCCAGCACAAAGGAAGGCCTGACCACCACCGGGTATCCGATCCTGTCCGCCACACTTACCGCCTGGGCCTTGTCAAAGGCTATTCCATTTTCAGGCTGGAGGATGTTCAGTTTCTTTAAGAGCTGCTGGAAACGATCCCTGTCCTCTGCGCGATCAATGCTGTCAGGGCTGGTCCCCAGGATCTTGACCCCTGCCTGTGCAAGGGGTACAGCGATGTTAAGCGGCGTCTGACCGCCAAACTGGACGATAATTCCTTCGGGGTCTTCCTGTTTGATGATGTTTAGCACGTCTTCTCTTGTCAGGGGCTCGAAATATAGCTTGTCCGATGTGTCATAGTCTGTGCTTACAGTCTCCGGGTTGCTGTTGACCATAATGCTTTCTATGCCCATCTCCCTGAGCGCAAAAGAGGCATGGACACAGCAGTAATCAAATTCAATGCCCTGGCCTATCCGGTTTGGGCCGCCACCAAGTATGATAACCTTTTTTCTGTTGGATGGCCTTAGCTCGTTTTCCTGCTCATAGGTGGAATAATAGTATGGCGTGTAGGCCTCAAACTCGGCCGCGCATGTATCCACCAGTTTGTAGACAGGTGTCACACCCTTTGAGGTCCTGATGTCCCAGAACTCCTCTTCGGTCATGGAAAAGGTCCTTGCCAGGTGGGCATCGGAAAATCCATAGGACTTTACCAGTTTCATGAAATCCGGCTGCCATGTTGCAGGACCTTTCCCTTCGGCGGCCATCTTGGTCATCCGGTCATTTAGCCCTTTTATCTGATCAATATGAAAGAGAAACCAGGGGTCAATGCCTGTGAGTTTATATATCCTTTCAATGGAGACCCCACGCTCAAGGGCCTCATAGACATAAAAGAGCCTGTTTGAATTGGGGACTATCAGTCTTTGTTCGATCTCCTCGATCCCCGGGTTTGCCGTTTCCGGCAATGGGTGTGATTTCAGGGCGACCCGGCCGATTTCAAGAGATCTTACGGCCTTTTGCAGTGCCTCTTTAAAGGTCCTGCCAATCGCCATGGTCTCTCCCACAGACTTCATCGAGGTGGTCAGGTAGTCTTTTGATCCTGGAAATTTTTCAAATGTCCAGCGGGGGATCTTGACCACGCAATAATCAATGGTGGGCTCAAATGAGGCGAGTGTCTCTCTGGTGATATCGTTTGCTATCTCATCCAGGGTATAGCCGACGGCAAGTTTGGCCGCTATCCTTGCAATGGGAAAGCCGGTCGCCTTGGATGCAAGGGCTGAACTCCTGGAGACCCTCGGGTTCATCTCGATCACCACCATCTCCCCGGTCCCGGGGTGTATGGCGAACTGGATGTTGGAGCCTCCTGTCTCCACACCGATCTCCCTTATGATGGCGATGGCCGCGTCCCTCATCTTCTGATATTCCCTGTCGGTCAGGGTCTGGGCCGGGGCTACCGTAATGCTGTCTCCTGTGTGCACGCCCATGGGGTCAAAGTTTTCAATGGAGCAGATGATTACCACATTGTCCTTGAAGTCCCTCATCACCTCCAGCTCATATTCCTTCCATCCGATCAGGGACTCCTCCATAATAATCTCTGATATCATGCTGGCCTCAAGGCCTGCGCCGGCAATGGCCTCCATCTCCTCGCGGTTGTAAGCAATGCCGCTCCCGGCCCCGCCCAGGGTAAAGCTCGCCCTTATGATCAGGGGATAGCCTATCCGTTTTGCCACCTCCCTTGCCTGGTCCATATCACGAACAATGCCGTTTTCAGGGACCCGAAGCCCTATATGGCTCATGGCATCCCTGAACTGCTCACGGTCTTCCGCCTTTTGAATGACAGAGATGGACGCACCGATAAGCTCTACACCCAGTCTGTCAAAGAGCCCTGTCCGGGCGATCTTGACTGCGGTGTTAAGCCCGGTCTGACCGCCGAGTGTGGGGAGCACAGCATCCGGTCTTTCTTTTTCTATGATCTTGCCTACAATCTCAGGGGTAATGGGCTCGATATAGGTGCGGTCGGCTGTATCAGGGTCTGTCATGATGGTGGCCGGGTTGCTGTTTACCAGCGCCACCTCATAGCCCTCTTCCTTAAGGGCCTTGCAGGCCTGGGTCCCGGAATAGTCAAATTCGCAGGCCTGGCCTATTACAATGGGACCGGAACCGATCAAAAGGATTTTTTTAATATCTGAACGTCTTGGCATATACGATAGCTCTGGCGCCTTTTCCTGCGCTGATTCATCCTCTGACCCATGTCGAGCTGTTAGCTGGTTAGCTATCAGCCGGAGGATGGTGCTTTCTCATCATCTCAATGAATCTGTCAAATAAATAGGAGGCGTCGTGAGGCCCTGGTGAGGCCTCAGGGTGATATTGCACACTGAACAGGGGTAACTTAGTGTGTTCCAGCCCCTCAAGCGTGTTGTCGTTTAGATTTATGTGACTGAGCTCCACCGCGGTCTCTCTAAGAGATTCCATGTCCACACAGAAGCCGTGGTTCTGGGAGGTTATCTCCACCTTGCCCGTCATAAGGTCCTTTACCGGCTGATTGCCCCCCCTGTGGCCGAACTTGAGTTTAAAGGTCTTTCCTCCCAGGGCAAGGCCTATCAACTGGTGTCCAAGGCAGATCCCGAAGATCGGTCTCTTGCCGATCTGATTTCTTATGGTCTCTACGGCATACGTCACAGCCGCCGGATCACCCGGGCCATTACTCAAAAAAAGCCCATCAGGATTAAGAAGGTCAATAGAGGCCGAATCAGTGTCAGCAGGGACAAGGACTATGGTGCATCCTCTCTTCTCCAGGGACCTTAAGATATTATATTTTACACCAAAATCCATTGCCACCACCCTGAACATGCCTGGTCTTTCGGGCCACTTGAACTGATCAAGCCCTTCATTCATCCGGACCGGGATTCCGTCCCGCCATAAAACGGGATTTTTGCAGGTCACCTCTTTTACCAGGTCACAGCCCTCCATATCAGGCGCCATACGCGCCTTTTCAAGCAGGGATTCCATGGTATCCTCTGTGGAAAGGGCCGCCTTCATAGCGCCTTTTAGCCTTATGTGTCTGGTAATGGCGCGGGTGTCCACTCCCTCAATGCCCGGTATCCCGTTTTCCTTAAGATAGTGGGCCAGGCTTTTTTGAGACCGCCAGTTACTGGGAAATTCCTGGTATTCCCTGACCAGCAAGGCCCTGACCTGAATCCTTTCGGATTCGATATCTTCTTCATTAATGCCGTAGTTGCCGATCAGGGGATAGGTCATGGTCACCATCTGACCGCAATAGGAGGGGTCTGTCAAAATCTCCTGATAACCTGACATACTGGTGTTAAAGACGACCTCACCCACTGCAAAACACGGGCCGGTAAAGGACCGGCCCTCGTAGATAGTTCCGTCTTCAAGGGCTAAAAGGGCTTTCATATCTTATCGTTATTCAACTGCTTGGTCTTTCGTGACAATAGCCCTTACAGGGCAGATATCAATACAGGCAAGGCACTCCTTGCAAGCGGGCCCTGACAGGTCCTTTTCCCCATAAAAACTGATCACGGTTTCGAACCCTCGTTTAGCAAAGGTCATCCTAGGTTGTCCATGTTTTTCTCGACACACAAAAATACACTTTCCGCACAGCATACACCTGTTGGGATAATAATCTATCAGGGGATGGACATTGTCCACATCCGGGTTCTTCAGGTGTTTTTCAAGCCTGCCCGGCCTGAGAGGCACCTTTAGGAATACGGCAATCCGCTGTAATGGACACCTTTTATTGGCAGGGCATCTTCCGCAGTCCACATCGTGAACCGACATCAGCAACTGAAATGCGGTCCGCTGAAGACCTCTTACCTGTTCCGTATCGGTCCTGACCTTCATGCCGTCTGTCGCCTTGACTGCACAGGAAGAGACAGGCCTCGCCTCGCCCTCGATCTCCACAAAGCACATCCTGCAACTCACGGGTGGTGAGCTCATGCCATTAATAAAGCAGAGGTTGGGGATATAGATCCCGTTATTAAGGCACGCCTCAAGCACACTTATGCCGTCTTCTGCCTCAATCTCCAAATCATTTACCACCAGCCTGACCATCTGTGTCTATTCCTCAACCGGCCGCTCGATGACAGGGGCCTTATCCGGTGGGGAGACCTTCCTCACAGCGTCATATTGCTGCGGGCAGGCGGCCATGCACTCGCCGCACTTGACGCAGAGACTCTGGTCAATCCCCTTCTTTCTGTTCTTTGTGGTGAATATGGCCTCCACCGGGCAACTGCCCACACAGGCGTCACAACCCCTGGCACACCTGTCCAGATCAATGTAATATGCGGTAAGCTTTCGGCACATCCCGGCAGGACACCGCTTTTCCATGATATGGGCCTCGTACTCGTCCCTGAAATACCTAAGGGATGTCAATATGGGGTTAGGAGCAGTCTTTCCCAGGCCGCACAGGGAGCCTGCCTTTATTGCCAGCGCCAGGGACTCCAGTTGTTCAAGGTCTCCTTCACGGCCCTCCCCCTTGGTGATACGGTCAAGGATGTCGAGCAGGTGGCGGGTGCCTATCCTGCAAAATGTGCACTTGCCGCAGGACTCCTTCTGGGTAAAGTCCACAAAATACCTGGCCACATTGACCATGCACGTGTCTTCATCCATCACCACCATACCGCCCGAGCCCATCATGGCCCCTGCTCCTGAAAGAGAGTCAAAATCAATAGGGGTCGCAAGAAAATCAGCGGGCAGGCATCCTCCTGAAGGACCTCCTATCTGCACTGCCTTAAATCCCTTCTTATTGGGGATCCCGCCGCAGATATCAAATATCAGGGTCTCCAGGGTAACTCCCATAGGGATCTCTACAAGTCCAGGGTGGACCACGCTCCCGACCACGGAAAATATGGCGGTCCCGGGGCTTTGCCTTGCGCCTATATCCCTGTACCATTGAGCGCCCTTGTTTATTATCGCAGGCACAGAGGCGAGGGTCTTGACATTATTGATCACAGTGGGATGACCATTCAGGCCTTTTTGGACCGGATAAGGGGGCCGGTGCCGGGGCATGCCCCTGTTTCCCTCCAGGGATTGTATCAGGGCTGTCTCCTCTCCGCATACAAAGGCCCCTGAGCCCTTAAAAACAGAAAATTTTATATCAAAGAAACCTTGCGCCCCTTCACCAAAAAGCCCTAATTCCTCAGCCTGACTGATAGCGGTCACGACCCTCTTGACTGCAATGGGATACTCGGACCTGACATAGGCAATCGCCTCTGTTGCGCCGACAGCATAGGCACAGATGGCCATGCCCTCAAGGACCTGATGGGGATTGCTCTCAAGTATTGTCCTGTCCATGTAAGCGCCAGGGTCCCCTTCGTCTGCATTGCAGATCACAAATTTTTTCAGGCCCTGGGCGTCTTTTGCCAAACCCCATTTTCTGCCGGTCAAAAACCCTGCGCCTCCTCTTCCCCTGAGCCCCGAGTTTTTTATTTCCTTTATAATTTCATCCTGTGAAAGCGTTAATGCCTTTATCAGGGATAAATACCCTCCCTCTGCTATATAGTCATAGATATCTTCCGGATCAATTAATCCGCACTTACCCATAACTATCCGTTCTTCCTGGCTGAACCTTGGAAAGTCCGTCACCTGCGGGACCATATCGTTTGCCTTCATTGCTCCCAGCACGTGCTCAAAAAGGGGATCACCCCCTGCCAGAAAGGACTTTACAAGCATCTTTGCCTTGCCAGGGGTCACCTGCTGGTAAAACAGCGGCGGAAAACCTGATGAGGGATGGTCAATGATAACCACCGGCTCTGCATAACAATGTCCAATGCACCCAACCGGCCGAATAATTGCAGCAAGATCCTCTTCCAGTAGCGTCTGCTCAAAGGACTGCCTCGTCTCCAGGGCACCTGCTGCAAGCCCGCAGGTGGCCATGCCGATGTATATCATAGGCTGGGACGACTCATTTAAGGCCTTTTTTCTCGCCACGGCCTCATTGTAAATGGCCTCAAATCTCTGTGTCATCTCAGGCCGGTTCGCCGGGTTCATTCTCTCTTTCCCTATCAATCCTGTCTCTTTCAATTTTGTAGCCGAGGACAATACCCTCCACCTTGCTGGGGGCCATATGACCCTGGATATTTTCATCCACCACCGCAACAGGCGCCAGTGCGCAACAGCCCACACAGGCCACCCGTTCAATGCTGAATTCCCTGTCTGTGGTCGTCTCCCCGTCAGATATGCCCAGCTTGCGTTCGAAGTTTTCCAGTATTATGTCTCCGCCCCTCACGTGACACGCGGTACCCAGGCAGACCTTTATCGGGTGCCTGCCAGGCGGGTGGAATCGGAACTGATTGTAGAAGGTGGCAACCCCATATACCTCTGAGGCTCCGATGCCGATGTGCTCGGCCACCATCAGGATGGCCTCGGGCGCAAGATATAGAAAGTGATCCTGGATATCCTGCAGGATTGGGATCAGGTTCCGCCTGTGGTTATCAAAGCCCTTGAGCCTGGCCGCAACATCCCTTTCTAAGGCGATCTTATCAGGCAGGCCCGCCTCTTCTTCACTGGCACTGTAATTCATTGATGTTCCTTATAGGAGGGATATGCCCCTGTAAATGGAAATGCAAAAATATCCTGGTCGTCTTGAGAAGGACTGCAGGCATCCGGAAAGAGCCCCCATCCTTCAGAGGTGAGATTTTTTCTATCGGGCCCATACCACTTAAATCTTCTCCATTGCGCCGAACACTCCCTGTATTCGCTCTCGAAGGATATAGCACAGCTTTTGAAATACATTCAATCCGAGCGATATATTTTTTAACATCATATCCCGCAGATCTGCCCCGTTTATCACTATCACCTTTGTATCTTTTTGGCAGACGGCTGAAGCCATAAGGATATGGGGTTCGTCAAGGAGTGTGGACCAACAGCCAAGTGCCCTGCCTATGCCCATTATGCCGATCAAGGCCTTTCCCTTTCTGGGGCCAAGATCCAGGGTCCTCTCCAGAAAAATATTTCCTTCGCCAATGATATACAGGCATTGATTCAACTCGCCCTGACGAAAGATGCATTCCCCCGGCTTATATGTCTCAACCCGGCAAAGACCGGCAATCTTCTCGATATCGCTCCGGCCAAGGCCGCTGAAGAGCTCGCAGCTCTCAAGGGTAAGATTGATATCCAAATCGGTCATAAGACCCCCTTTTATTAAACCAATTTTTAGCCGTCAGCTAATCGCTGATCTTGTGTTAAAGTCTATAGCACCGGGAGATAAAATGTAAAATAAAATAATCTTAGCAAGTGTCATTCGGCCTGATCAAATCCACGGAAAGACAAAGGGGCATGAATAAATCAACTTAATTGACATTCTGTGACTACTTAAGTATTTATATGCGCGGCATATATAACTATTCTGGCCTATGACAAAAAAATGTCAGAATACTACAATGAGACATCCATACACGTGCCGGAGTTCGGAGATCCCTTGCTAATAGTCAACAAGAGGCCTCTTTTTCATCTGGAAAAGACCACTGTGCAGCGCTGCCTGTGGGCCTGCCTTGTTGTCATTTGTTGCACTGTATTTTATCCCGCGCACTCATGGGCAAATATTGTAGAGGTGGATGTCATCCATTCACAGGACAGATACCCTGCGGGTGGGTCCTATCCTGTCGCCTTTCGTATCCGCATATCAAAGTCATGGTATATCCACGGCCCAACAAGCAATGCAGACACCTTTTTGCCCACGGTGCTTTCTTTTAAAGCGACCTCAGGAGTAAAAATCGAGGACATTCGGTACCCATCTCCTATGAAACTGAAATTTGAATATGAAGACAATGAGGTTGACTTGTATTCAGGAGAAGTCCTTCTCAGGGCGACCTTAAATGTCAGCAAGAATAGCAGGCCGGACCTGTTGAAGTTAAAAGGTGAGCTGTCTTATCAGGCCTGTACCTCCCAATATTGCATGCCCCCGGAAAATCTTCCCATTGAACTAATCATCCCGATCGCTCCGAAAGGTGTCCAGGCCGGCCTATTGAATGAGAATGTGTTTGAAACGCGCAAAGGCATGCTTACCGGGCCCCTTGCCGATTTGAAAGAAAATGCAGGCTTCTGGCTTATACTGTTTGGTATATTCCTCGGCGGTCTGGCGCTTAACCTCACCCCTTGCATCTACCCCCTGATCCCTATCACTGTTTCCTACTTCGGTGGTATGAGCAACCAGATTAGAGGCAGGGCAATCGTACACGGAATACTCTACATCGCAGGTCTTTCCATCACAAATTCGATTTTGGGCCTTACCGCCAGTTTAACCGGCAGCATGCTCGGCTCAGTCCTCCAAAATCCAATAGTCCTTGTAATCGTTGCAGGCATATTGCTCTTTTTGGCTTTGAGCTTTTTTGACATCTGGGAGTTACAGCTCCCATCTGCCGTGACCAGGATGGCGTCCATGAGTTTCGGAGGTTACTTTGGGACATTTTTTATGGGCCTGACTCTGGGCATTGTTGCAGCCCCATGCCTGGGACCCTTTATGCTGGGCCTCTTGACCTGCGTCGCTCAAAAAGGGGACCCATTTTTGGGCTTTCTCTATTTTTTTGTACTGAGCATTGGCCTGGGTCTGCCTCTTACTGTCCTGGCTGTTTTCTCGGGGACACTAAAAAAGCTGCCAATGTCAGGGGAATGGCTAAGATGGATCAGGAAGATCCTTGGTTGGATTATGGTTGTGATGGCGTTTTTCATACTTATGCCCTTGATTTCAGAGCCATCCGCCAGGGCAACACTTATTGCCATAATAGTGATCTCCGCCGGAGTTCACCTTGGTTGGATAGAAAAGAGTCAAACCAGCTCTCAGACCTTTAGAAATATCAAAAAAGGTACGGGTTTTCTCCTGATCTTTGCTGCAATTGCATTGTTTTTCTTTGCAATTCCAAAACAGCAGGGGGTCAAATGGACGCCTTATGATCCAGGGGTGATAGAAGAAGCAGCAAAGAAGAATATGCCTGTGATATTGGATTTCTATGCAGACTGGTGCGGGCCGTGCAAGGCCCTGGACAAAAAGGTGTTCAGGGACATGGAGGTTGTAGAACTCAGCAGACAGGTTTTACCTGTAAGGGTTGATTTGACAACAAGGCATCCCCAGCAGGATGAGCTTAAAAAGCGCTATAATATCTGGGGGGTGCCCACGATTGTCTTTATAGACAAAAACGGACTAATAAAAGAGGACTTGAGGATAGATTCTTTTGTAGGTCGCGATGAAGTCATCACCAGGATGAAGCGATTGATCAACGGCAAGTCATAAAAGACTTACGAATTTTGAATTTTGAATGTTGAATTTTGAATTAAAGTTGAATTCTTCCTTTCATTCACAATTAAAAATTAAAAATTGTACTTCTTACTGTCTGTTAAAAAGGAACTGTGGGAAGCATCACCTGCGGCTCGGTTAGAAAAAAATCTCCTTTTTCAATCCAGCCTTTAAGTATCCTGGCGATCTTGAGCGCCTTTACATAGGAAGACATGGGAACCGCAGGCACGTCCTCGCCTCTGAAGCGGATCGTCCCGCTTTTCAGCTCTGCGTAATTTACCTGACCCAGGCTCTTTGTCTCCCCACGAGGATAGTCATTGCCATAATCAATAATCTGGGTGACGATATCTTCGTCTGATACTCCGGTAAAGCGTGCCATCTGCTCGTTGATTATAGGAATGGGCACACCTATCCCCACAGCGAGCGAGCAGCCGTAGCCCAATAGGCTGGCCCCCGCAATCCATTCAGGTTTCATTCCCTTGAGGTCTCCCATCACCATCAGAGTCCCCGCAGGGGTCAATGGCAAGCCGTTTTTACCCCTTTTGGCCTTTGGATTGTGCTGTGTACCCGGGCCGATAATATATCCTTGGGCACCTCCAAGGAATATCCTCGTACCCAGACCCATTGTCAGATAAAATGGATCGTTTAATAGTGGGCTCAACTGACCGGAAGTTGCATAATTGGCATTGCCCGCATTGGGCTTTAGAACCCCCATATATGTGTAGATGGTTTTCTTGCCGAGGTTAACGGCACAATTATAGTTCTGGTATGCGTTTCTGGGATTTAACAACATTGCAGAGGGCAGATCAGCGAGCGTAACCCTTTTTTCGACCAATTGGTTGGGGTAACAATCAGTCCCATAGGCTGTGGCCTTGAGCGTTATCTTTTTGCCGGCAACCAAGTCGTGGATGACATGTCCCCCGCCATATTTAAATTGTCCCGGATATATCTTGTTCAGGGGATCATCCTTTACCGCTTCAGTGGCGCCCAGATAGACATCAACAGCGGCAAGCCCTGCATAGGCCTGAACCCCGTTCAACCACACACGTAAGGCCTTAATAGGTGGTTTTGAGTGCCCGAAGTTGATAAACGCCCCTGAAGAACACATCGGCGCAAATGTCCCCGTGGTGACTACGTCAATCTCTCTGGCCGCCTTTTCAGGACCTTTCTTCCTGACGATATCAGCCATCTCATCTGCCGTAACAACAACAACCTTGCCCTGTCTTATTTTCTGGTTGATTTCCTGGATTGTCTTAAAAGTCTTCTTTTGCGCCATTACAGTCCTTGCCCTCCCCAAAGAAATTCCTGTGATCATAATAATTCTCTGTTTCCATTACAAGAAAAACTTTGGGCGTACTTAAACAACGCAATCTTCATAAAGATAAGGGCCAAGGCAAATCGGATGCCTTTAACAAGTCGCATTTCTTGACTTTAAAGGTCTCATTCTATAACCTGAATCAGCTTGATAGCTTTTAGCCTTCAGCAGTCAGCTCGAAGGATATGTCTCCAATTTTAAAAGAGTCCTTTCATATGAATGACGTTATCAAAATCGGCGGAATAAAAATTCGATCAAACGGTCCTTTTTTTCTGATTGCCGGGCCTTGTGTAGTTGAAAATCAGGTTAAGACCCTTGAGATCGCCCGCTTCCTGAAAGATCTATCACAGGACTTGGAGATAGGGATAATCTTCAAGGCCTCTTACGACAAGGCCAACCGGACCTCTCTGAATTCCTTCAGGGGGCCGGGGCTGGATGAGGGCTTGAGGATACTCAAAACGATAAAGGATGAAACCGGATTGCCGATTGTCTCGGATGTCCATCAGACCACTGAGGTTGAAAAGGCGGCTACGGTGCTGGATCTGATACAGATTCCTGCATTGTTGTGTCGTCAGACAGATCTTCTTTTGGCAGCAGCTAGGACCGGACTACCGATAAACCTGAAAAAGGGACAGTTTCTTTCGCCGTGGGATATAGAGCATGCCATTGAGAAGATTACATCCCTGAATAACAATAGCATACTGCTCACTGAGCGCGGCACCTTTTTTGGTTACAACAATCTTGTTGTTGACATCAGGTCGATAGCAATAATGAAGGGGTTCGGATTCCCGGTCGTATTTGACGCCACCCACAGCGTCCAACTCCCGGGGGGAAAAGGTACCAGCTCCGGCGGCCAAAGGGAATTTGTAGGCCACCTGTCCAGGGCCGCTGTAGCAGCGGGCGCTGACGGCGTATTTATGGAAGTCCATCCTGATCCGGATACCGCCCTCTGTGATGGACCAAACTCTATACCACTCCAGGAACTACGCCCCATGTTGGCCCAGATGAAAAAAATACACCATCTCGTAACAGGTTGAGATTTTTTAATAGGACGGTCCAAGAATGGTTCAAAATAAGGCCTCTGGCATTAAGCTCCTGCTGTTGGACGTGGACGGTGTCTTGACAGACGGAACGATCACAATCAACAGCCAGGGAGAAGAGATCAAATCCTTTGACGTCAAAGACGGACAGGGCCTTAAGCTGCTGATCAAGGCCGGAGTTGAGATCGTCATAGTCTCGGGCAGGAGGTCGGTTGTCGTTGAGCACAGGGCAAAGGACCTTGGTATCGCCGGCCTTTATCAGGGTGTTGAAGATAAGGCATTGTTGTGCAGACAATTAATCAAGCAACGGGGTCTGCTGAAGGAAGAGGTCTGCTGCATTGGGGATGACCTGCCCGACCTGGCCATGTTCCATGAATCAGGACTGTGCATCGCCGTGGCAGACGCTTGCGAGGAAATCCGTGCAGCTGCGGATCTGGTTACACAAAACAGGGGCGGTAGAGGGGCTGTAAGGGAGTTGTGTGAATGGCTGTTAAAGTGTAAGGGTAGCTGGAACCAGGCAATTGAGGGATTTTCAGGAAAATAGTCTTTACAGGGTAAAGAAAGCGCTGATATAATAATTTTTGGCATATGAGAATTTTGCTTAAAAGACACTGGCCGCTCTTTGTACTGGCTATACTCTTGGCGGTTGTATCGTTTTACCTTTTGAGGTCCGGCAAAGGCAGAGGGAACGCCAGTGTCGGAGAAATCATAACCGGAGACGGCCTGATACTGAAAGATATCCATTATGCACAGGATGACCCTGACAAAGGGATGTTATGGTCTCTTGACGCACAGGAGATGAAGTCCTCCGGGGACAAAAAGTCCATTTCTTTTAAAGGATTTCGGATGAAGATGCAGCCTAAAGATGGTGAGCCCGCAGAACTGACAGGCGGAAGCGGTGACTATTCCAGGGATTCCGGTGAAATAAACCTGTGGGGAAACCTTGATGCCGTTTACGGAAACCAGTTCAGGGTAAGAGCAGATCACCTGCTGATACTTGAAAAAAAGGAAGAGATGACCTCCGACAAGGCGGTCAAGATGACCGGACCCGGCTTTTCAGTTGAGGGACAGGGCCTTTTTGTTGATTTCAGGGACGAGAATCTAAAGATTCTCTCTAACGTTACTGCAACTATAGAAAATGAGGCCGTTTCCAAATGAAGGCCATGAGGTTTTACCTGCTCTTATTCTCCGTGGTCATCAACTTGAGCCTTCTGATGCCTGAGACTGTGCATCCGGAATCTCCTTTTGATATTCAACAGAAATCCGAAAAACAGCCAATAGTTATCAAATCCAATACCGTTGAAATAAATAACAAGCTAAAGGTGGTGACGTTTTCGGGCGATGTAACTGCAAAGAACAATGACTTTGCAATAGACTGTGAAAATATGCTTATTTATTACCTCAATGTCCCAGCCGATCAAAAGACAGAGGAGGATAAAGACAGTATTGACAGGATAGTCGCTACAGGCCGAGTGATAATCAATCGCGCAAAGGGCGGCGTGGCCACAGCAGAGAAGGCCACTTATTTTAAGGAAGGCGAAAAACTGGTCCTCACCGGCAACCCGGAGGTGAAGCAGGGTGATGATCTCGTAAAGGGTGAGCAGATAACTATCTTCCTTAAAGAAGATAGAAGTGTAGTTGAGGGCTCTCAAGACAATAAGGTCAGTGTCACCATATTCCCAAAGCGCGAAGAGAGGTAATTGCCGCCAAGGTGTCAAAAGAAACGCTTCAGGCAAATGGCCTGGTCAAGACTTACTACGGAAAGACTGTTGTTGACCACGTCAGCATAGCACTCAACAGGGGGGAAGCCATTGGACTTCTTGGCCCAAACGGCGCAGGAAAGACCACAACATTTTATATGCTCGTGGGTCTGACCCGGCCCGATAAGGGAGCAATTTTCCTTGATGGAAAGGATATTTCACATGATCCCATGTTCCTGAGGGCGAGAAAGGGCATCAACTACCTGGCACAGGAGCCATCTGTTTTTCGTAAACTGACTGTAGAGGAAAACCTGCTGGCGATATTGGAGACACTGCCAATTTCTATTAACGAAAGAAAGGTGCGGCTCGAAAGGCTCCTGGCAGAACTCGGCATTTCACATCTGGCCAAACAAAAGGCCTCCCTGCTTTCAGGAGGAGAGCGCAGGAGGCTTGAGATAACCAGGGCCTTGGTCACAGAGCCAAGGTTCATGCTTTTGGATGAGCCCTTTGCAGGTATTGATCCGCTTGCTATAAACGACATTCAGCAGATCGTCAGACAGCTTAGAGACAGAGGTTTGGGGATCATAATATCTGACCATAATGTCAGGGAGACGCTTAATGTATGTGAGCGGGCCTACATTATAAATGAGGGAAAGATCATAGAACAAGGGCCTCCCCAAAAGATCGTCCAAAGCGAATTGGCGCGCAGTGTATACCTGGGAGAGAATTTCAACCTATGACAAAGTATTGTTTGCGAGTATAGAAGTTCATGGCGTTAGAGTTAAGACAATCACTAACCTTGGCCCAGCAACTGGTTATGACCCCCCAGTTGCAGCAGGCCATTAAGCTCTTGCAGCTATCCAGGCTTGAACTGCTGGAAACGATCAACAGCGAAATAGAACAAAATCCTATATTGGAAGAGCGTGTTGCCGGCGAATCGGACGAAGATACCAGGGAAGATGTAGATCGTGACAAGATAGAGCTGGATCTGCCCGGAATTCAGGAGGTTAGGGTCGAAGACAGCGCCCCGGCTGATGTTGACTGGGAAAGTTATCTTTCGGAATATAACACCGAATGGAGTTCCGCCCCTTATGAAGAAAGGGAGATTCCTGCTGTTGACACGGTCACTCCGGCCAGGACCAACCTCTATTCCCACCTTATGTGGCAGTTGGGTATGAGTGATCCCGATGAAGAAACAAAGACAATCGGCGTTCATATCATTGAAAACTTAAACGAAGATGGTTTTTTGGAAATCAGCCTGGAGGAGATTTCCGAAATTACCGGATTCCCCATTGAGGAAGTGGAGAGGACCCTTCGCCTGATTCAGAATTTTGATCCCGTCGGGGTTGCGGCAAAGGACACACGGGAGTCTTTACTTATTCAGGCTAGATTTCAAGGCCTTGCAAGGACACTTGTTGAAAATATCATTATGGATCACCTGGAAGACCTGGAGGATAAGAGATACGATCAGATTTCCAAAAAGCTCTCCGTATCCATTGAGGATATCTTAGGCGCAGTTTCTATTATTCAGGGGTTAGAGCCGAAACCAGGCAGGGGTTATTCTGATGACAGGACAATCTATGTCACCCCGGATATCTATATAATAAAGGTAGGTGATGATTACGAGATAGTTCAGAACGAAGACGGGTTGCCCAAGTTGCGGATCAGCAGCTATTATAAGGACATACTTAGGAGTGGAGATCACGTCTCTGATAGTGTAAAGTCCTATATCCAGGAAAAGATGAGATCAGCAGCATGGCTGATAAAGAGTATCCACCAAAGACAGAGGACCATCTTCCGCGTGACAGAGAGCATTGTCCGGTTTCAGAGGGATTTCCTCGAAAATGGGATAACCACCTTGAAGCCACTTGTTTTGCGCGACGTAGCCGAAGATATCGGCATGCATGAATCCACCGTCAGCAGGGTTACTACGAACAAGTACGTCCATACGCCCCAGGGGCTTTTCGAATTGAAGTTTTTTTTCAACAGTTCCATCAGTCAGGTAGATGGAGATTCCGTAGCCTCTGAAAGTGTAAAAGAACGCATCAGGATGATCGTAAAATCTGAAAATATAACCAAACCTTTCAGCGATCAGGAAATCGTCGGCATCCTTGAGAAACTCAATATAAAAGTCGCACGTCGTACCGTGGCGAAGTATCGTGAATCAATGGGTATTTTGCCTTCAAGGAAGAGAAAACACCCTTACTAAACCCTTTTTCCATTACTATTTTTTTGAACCATATTTAGAGAGGGGAAATTTATATGGATATTACAGTAACATTCAGACATACGGAACCGATTGAAAGTCTAAAGGCTTACGCTGAAGAAAAGGTTTCTAAGATAAAAAAATATATTGATTCTCCTGTTGAGGCGCACGTTGTTTTGACCGTGGAAAAATTCAGACATCAGGCTGATGTATCCCTTACCATAAACGGGACTAGGATCAAGGGGGTTGAAGAGACCGGGGACATGTATTCAGCTATTGATCAGGTAATGGATAAAATTGAAAAACAGGTCAAAAGGCATTTGTCCAAGATGAGAGACAGACGGTCTGAAAACCAGAAAGAGGAACCAGATGTTATTGGTCTGGAGACAGAGGAGACCGCGGCTGTTTCATCGGAGGATCTGGTAATTGAAGTTGAAAAACTGGTTGCAAAGCCCATGGATGCAGAGGAGGCTGCAATGCAACTCAACATTTCGAGACAGGATTTTCTTGTTTTCAGAAATGCCAAGTCAATGGACATCAACGTCATATACAAACGTGCAAATGGAAATCTGGGGCTTGTTGAGCCGATCAATTAAAAGATGAAACTATCTCAAATAATAAACGAAAACAGCATTATTTCTGAATTAAAGGCCAAGGACAAAAAGAGTGCCCTGGAAGAGTTGGCCGATGCCATAGCCGGTCAGGACAGGACTGTTAAAAGAGATTCGGTGGTTAAAGTCCTTATGGAAAGGGAGCAACTAGGTACTACAGGGATTGGTGACGGCGTTGCAATACCACACGGGAGGCTGAAGGAAATCAGCCGCCCGGTAATCTCATTTGGCAGGAGCAAGGATGGGCTTGATTTTGAATCCCTTGATGGTCAACCCACATACCTTTTTTTTCTGCTCATAGCCCCTTACAACTCATTTGATGTAAATATTCAGGTCTTGGCAAAGATTGCCAGGATACTTAAAAGCAGTGCTTTTAGGAAAAAATTGATGGATGCGGGAAGCAGAGAGGAAATCTATCAGACAATAATCCAGACTGATGAAGAATTATCAACTTAGCAACTATGATCGGAATACTAATAATATCCCACTGTGATATCGGGAAAGAACTCTTAAATGCTGCGGAACTCATTATGGGAAAGCTTGATGCCGCCAGTTCCATCTCTATAACCCAGGCGACAGAGAGTGAGGACCTGTTAAAAACCATTGCTGAAGAAATCAAGTCCCTTGACCGCGGCAAGGGGGTTCTTGTTCTTACAGACATGTTCGGCGGAACACCATCAAACCTGAGTCTCTCTTTCTTACAGGAAGAGATGGTCGAGGTGCTGACAGGGGTAAATCTCCCTATGCTCGTTGAAGTAGTGCAGAACCGTGAACGACTCTCTCTCAGTGAGCTGGGAGTAAAGGCGCAGGAGGAAGGGAAAAAAGGGATTGCCCTGGCAGGCAACCTGCTAAAATCCTATTAGAATTAGGACATTCCATTAATTAAAAATTCATAATTAGTAATTCAAAATTATATCTGGATCCATTTTTGGTTCGGACGTCAGCTATTGATCAGGAGGAGGGCTAAACATGTTTGAAAGAAGGCCTCTAATCGCCGGCAATTGGAAGATGAATCTCAGCATAAAAGATGCTGTTGCCTTAATTGACGGCATCGCAGCAGGTATTAACGATATCGAGGGGGTGGACGTACTGGTGGCCCCGCCTTTTACCACTATCGCTTCCATAAGAAAGGCCATAGGAAATTCAAAGATCTTCCTGGCCGCCCAGAATATGCACAATGAGATGAGCGGCGCATTTACCGGAGAGGTCTCCGGCAGGATGATACAGGAGGCAGGGTGCACGCATGTTATCCTGGGTCATTCGGAGAGGAGGGCACTTTTTCATGAAACCAGCCAGGTCATTGACCTGAAAGTAAAAGCGGCTGCGGTCTTGGGTCTGATTCCCATAGTATGCATTGGTGAAACCCTTGAGGAAAGAGAGAGTGGTAAGACCTTCGATGTTATAAGACAGCAACTGGATGAATCCTTAATGAATTTCATAGTTGATCAACTGATGCTGCCATCCACCATCCTGGCCTATGAGCCTGTGTGGGCCATTGGGACCGGGAAGACCGCCACCCCGGATCAGGCCCAGGAAGTGCACGGGTTCATCCGTAACTGGATTGAGAAGACGTTCAAAACCGGAACCGCGAACCAGGTCCGTATACTCTATGGGGGCAGCGTAAAGGCCGATAACATCGCCGAGCTTATGGCCAAGCCGGACATTGATGGAGCGCTTGTGGGAGGTGCCAGCCTTAAGGCGGAATCCTTTGTTCCGATAATAAGATTTTGAGTAACATTTTGATAACTCAGGTAAACGAAAAATAAGTATTGCAATTTTATCCACATTGGCTAATATGCCCCTTGTATTTCATTTTGAAGGAAGGTAAATAATCCAGAGGTAAAAATTTGAAGCCGATTATCATAATCATACATATTTGTGTCTGCGCGGCCCTGATCTTTATCGTCTTACTTCAGAAAGGGAAAGGCGCGGGAATGGGTGTTGCTTTCGGCGGTTCCAGCCAGACGGTGTTTGGAAGCTCCGGCGCAACAACATTTTTGCAGAAACTGACAACAATTGCGGCAATAATATTCATGGTGACATCGCTCAGCCTTTCCTTTTTCCTGCGGCAAGGGCCATCATCCTCCATTATGGAGGGGGCTTCCCAGCAGGCGGCGCCTGCTGCAGAAAAAAGTGAGGCCCCTGCCCAGCCCCAGACCGGTGACACCAACGAAGGCCAAAAATAGAATGACTTGCCGAAGTGGTGGAAATTGGTAGACACGCTATCTTGAGGGGGTAGTGGGCCACGCCCGTGCGGGTTCAAGTCCCGCCTTCGGCACCATGAATGAATTCAATAGGTTACGTCACTAGGCGTAGCCTATTTGTTTTTGTGCCGGCTAAGATTTGGCTAAAATTTATACTATTTTCCTTAGCCAGAATGGATGAAGTCATTTAAGTATTTGAGAATAAATTGGATTATCAAGGAGTTTTGTAATACATACAACTATCCTCATTGGATAGTGAGTTTCGTAAGTAACACTTTAGGTGCGTTATAGCTCAAGCATGCGACTCCTCATTTTATTTCCCCAAGATCCTCGAATTAGGCCTGGGAATTCTCATTCATCAGCCATTTCCATGCCGGTACGGCTTTAACAGAAACTCCCTGATCTGAAAAAACTTTTTCTTCATTGTAGGTTACAATAATATTTTCTTTGATGTTGAAATAGTTCGCGGTCGCTACCAGGGGTTCCAGCTCTCGCCTTAGCGTTTCTTCATTGCGCAAATCCATGCAGACCTGGACTGCCATTGCTGGACGACCGCTTTCATCAATAACAATAAAATCGACCTCCTGCCTGTTTTTCCTGGTCAGATAATAATGAACCCTGTGCCACATCCGGGACAGATTAATAAATACCATGTTCTCAAGTGCTCTAGAATATGATCCATCCCAGACAAGGCTGTTGTAGTTGGCCAGCGCCCAATCCACGGCATATACCTTTTTGTAATTTCTTTCCTGTTCTTTCAAGGAATCGGAATAAATCGGGATAAAGAACATCAGCCACGAATCTTCCGCCCATGTAACATAGTCTCTCACAGTATCCTTGCTGGTGTTAAATCCGCTTTGCTTGAGGTAACGAAAAGTGCTCTGCAATGTGTGAGCCTTGCTGATGTTGGAGAGCAGATAATGATACAGGTGGATACACTGCCTGGGCTTACTCACATCATATCGCTGGATAATATCCTTGAGGATCATAGTGTCGAAATATTCCCTTAATAATACCTCTTTTGTATATTCTTCAACACCTACTATAGCAGGATATGCGCCCCATTTGAGATATTCGTCAAACAATCTTCTCGCTTCAGCCTGACCTTTTGTAGAACCGATCTTGAGGTTAACTTCCTTAAACCTTATGAACTCCTTAAGTGAAAGCGGATAGACCGCAGAAGGAACGGCCTTGCCCCGGAGCTCTGTGGCAAGATCATGTTTCAGCATTTTGGATGAAGATCCAGTGACAATGACTTTCCAGTTTGTATTTCTTGACAGATCAATGACGTATTCTTCCCACCCCGGAATTTTGTGAATTTCATCCATGATAAAAAGTATGGGCGTTTTTAAGTCATTTTCCGGATTAAGTTTTAAAAATGTCTGTTGAATGCTTTTGAGCTCGCCCGCAGTCATGGAAGACAAAATAGGATTATCAAAATCCAAAAAACACACCTGATTGATGGACTTGATTTTTTGTTGTTTGATCATTTCGTCGGCTGCCTGCAGGACCCGAAAGCTCTTTCCTGCCCTGCGCGCCCCAATGACGGTTGAAACCATGCCGTCCACCATTATCAGCTTATTATCCCTCTTAAAATAGGAAGGGATACCGAGTTCACGAAAGTCTTCCAGTTTTCTTTCGATTTCCTGGCCAATCATGAGCAGTGCCTCTGTCTGGGATGTTATGACTGTTTATTAGTTGATAAATGTAACATTTGTGGCTAAATATTAGCCTTAAAATGTCATTTTGTCAATTGGTTTTCCGCTTGCAAAAGATTTTGATAATCCTGAAACTGGATGAGATAAGAATGAAACAAAATCGTATTCTCATCGTCCTTCTATGAAAAGAGTAAGATGGGGAAACCCATAAAAAACGGAAGTAGCCTATTCCAAAGATCAAGAACGCGGAGCTTTCACAGATGAAGCGAGCAAGATCCAAGGCATTTCTTAAAATTCTGATCGTGGAAGATGATCCGGAACGCCTTCGCATCATACAGTAATGGATGCCGCCGGATGTGATCGTAAACAGTGTGACGGACGCGGGTGCTGCCATGGGTCAAATAAAAAGGGAGATGACCTCTTCCAGAGGAAAAATGGATATATTCAATCCTGATAACAGGGCCTTGATGAATCATCATGTTGTGTGACCATAGAATTATATGTACTCAATCAATTCCTTTATTATCCTTCGTCTTTTAAAAAAGGAGAGGCATCCTGCGTTTTTCAATTCTATCAATAGCCTCATCATTTCTTTTTTAGCCTGATGATGGCTTTCATAGTCTCCTCTTATTTGTTCCGGCGTCCTGCTGTAAGGCAAGGACTTAAGATCTGTTTTCATTTCCAGATTGGATCGTTCCAGTTCTTTGATTCGATTTTCCCGATCACGGAGCCTTTGCATGAGCTCTTGTTTTATCAGCCTCAAGTGCCTGGATTCAACCATGAATCATGTTTTTCAAAAGGGTGTCTACTGATGTGGTTGACTCACCTAAATTATATAGGTGCTCTGCGTGCTTCAAGTTTAGCTTATCCTTGTTTGTGTTTAACAGCGCCACGGTGAATTCCTGCTTGAAGCCGCGCACAATATCCGAGATTGATAATCCATCGTCCTTTAGCTTCCTGATTTTATCAAAGGTCATGATGCAGTTATCATCAAACAAGAGCTTATTCTTATCCCCTCGGTAAAGATAAGGGTTCAGAATATCTCCTAATTTTGTTTTACAAAGCCTGATAAAATTTTGGCTCAGGCCTGTTTTTTGTGAAACTTCATGTAATGTAAGCATAAATGTTATTATTTAATATTTAAAATTGATGGGGCAGGAATGGAAAAACAGATAGGAAAAGGGATGTATTTACATCTGGTTATATTGTATTATACATGATATTTCATTAAGTTACAAATTTGACAAGGTAAAAGCTAACAACAATTATCCGGCCCCTTTCTAAGGAATGGGCGTCTAAAATTGAAGTATTTTGGGCAAGTCATAGTTAAAGCATGCAACTCCTCATTAACTGTCCGGGTCTTTAAAAACACAGAGCACTTTAAGAGTGAAAGTTTCTAGAAATGAATACCACCAGTGAACTGGTGGTATCAAAAAGCCCCCCAAAATGGGGGGTCTAAAACCAACCACTCTCATCTCAAATTCTTATTTAGATTTAGAG
>LT984855.1:1061084-1064637 GCA_900258555.1 uncultured Desulfobacterium sp.
TGTTTTTGACATTTTTCGCGAATTTTGTGGAAGCCTCCTTTTTTGCTTTGGTAGATATAACAATTAGTTGGACACTTTTGCTATACTACACTTCGCAGAGAAATGCTACCATAAAATGCGCTTTTTTTATTCGTAACAAGCAGTTATAGCCTTGGATGGACACTAACTAAACTGCTCCAAACCAAAAAAGCTAAGATGCTGGAAAGTACAAAGATTGTTAATCTTAAATGAGGAAAGGAAGAATTAGACGTGAAGAGATTTGTTGGTGTAACATTTTTGTCCTTAGGTTTTATGGGGCTTTTGTGTGGTGTTACTTTTGGCGAATCCTATCCAAACGGCTCCGAGGGGATCAAGGGTCCCAGTCTGCCGCCGCCGGGTTTTTATTATAAGATGTATAATGTCTATATCAAAGCTGATGATCTTATGGACACGAACGGCGACGAAATGTCCCTTGATTTCGAGATGAAGTGGTTTGTAAATGTTCATCGATTCATCTGGATGTATGGCCACATCGATTTTTTAGGGGCAGATATCGGTGCAGACATCATATTTCCAATCTGGCACAAGGACACAAGACTTGTGGGTGGACCTTTTGATTTCGACGACAACGCATGGCGGTTTGGTGATATCTTTTTTGAACCCCTTGATATAATATGGCGTGGCAAGCAGTACGATATCGGCTTTGCCCTTGGTTTTTTTCTTCCCACAGGAAAACACACGGATTTGAAAGACCCAGGAGAAGACATGTACACCACCTTGTTCACGTTTGGGGTGACCTATTATTTTGACAAGGCCAAAACATGGTCGTTTGCACTGCTCCCCCGTTATGAAATCCATGGCCGAAAACGTGAGGGCAATGACTATCTGACAAGTGTCGGGCTGCCTGACCACGACACCAAACCAGGTGATGACTTTCATTTTGAGTGGGGTTTAGGCAAAACACTTCCAAAAGGCTGGGAAGTTGGTTTGGTAGGATATTGTCAGTGGCAGTTGGAAGAAGACAAGGGTTCCACTGCCTTGCCCGGAAAGGATCGAGCGTATGCAACTGGTCCGGAAGTATCCTTTTTTTATCCTCCATGGATGACCCAGTTCACACTCAGAAGCTTTTGGGAATTCGGCGTTGAAGGCCGGGCAAGCGGCAGACCTGAAGGAAACAGGACCTTTTTTATTGTTACGAAGAAATTTTGAAAGTAAATGGGTTATCAAATCTGCCGTTGACTCTTATTGCTTTGTAGATAATGGTGGATATTAATGGAAGGCACAATAACAAATTTCTCCTCATGACGGGGTGAACTTCACGTTAACATTACCACTTCCAACTTTCACTTTCTGTAAATTCAAGGTTTCTGGTAGCCAAGACTTGAAAACTGTGGTAATTGACAATGCCAAGTTAACTTCAGAAAACAGTTTAAAAATAATAGCCACAATATTTAGTATAACCTATCCATATTATCTATCTCATTTCCTAATATTTTTGGCCTGAGAAAATGTGGCCAAAAGCGGATGTTCCACCTTTCGAGCCTAGCTGATGAGTAATTTTAATACTCGAAATATCATCGAAAATACTCTATTGCTTAAAAGAAAATTACCGGTAATATAAAGACTACCTTCCGCAGTCCTACCTATTAAAGGTGAGGGAGATCTTTGTTATCGCCTCTCTCACCATTTTTATCACTAAAACGACCTCGATTCCTGCTAAAGGTCAAACCTTGTTTGGTCGCCCTGGTAAAACCAGTGGCTTACCAAATGAGTTATGGGCTGTGATCTGTGTAAGTTTAAGAGAAAGATGCATGCGCCATAACTGGTAATATGAGTTTTGAGATAACAAATTTTTTAATGGAGGATGTCACTGTGGCTGAAGGAGTTGTAAAGTGGTTTAGTGCCAAAAAAGGCTTTGGATTCATCGAACAAAAAGATGGCCCGGATGTATTTGTTCATTTTTCAGGAATCAAATCAGAGGGGTTTAAATCACTCATGGAGGGGGAGCGAGTGAAATTTGATATAGAGCAAGGGAAAAAAGGCCCTGCTGCAACAAATGTCACTTCTGCTTAGCTTATATAAATCTTATAAGATATGTCCGAACAAGGGCCTATTTCTTATAACAATAGGTAAGTATTCGTTGTCCATCATTTTTTCAAATCATTATGGAACCAGGCTTATTTTACAGTATAGCAAATGATCCCGGCGCTCCGCTTTGTTAACGGAAGACAGTGGAAGAGGAAGGGGGGATGTGAAGATAAATTTTAAAAAAATTAGCGGGAAAAGCGGGACGGCAATTTCTTATCAAACAAGTGGTCGATGGACCATTTTTTGTCTTGGCAATGGGGTTTACCTCGCCCTATATGGGCCTTCATAACGTGAATGGGAGGGAATGATTATGAAAATTAAGTGGAAGTGGCATATCGCTCTTATGGTGTTAGCGTTGTTAGCAGCTCCCCCTTTGGTTTTCAGTCGAGCTAGCGCAAGTACTTTGTATGATTCGAACGGATTTGAAAATTTTACTGTTGCAGATGTAACTGGGCAGGATGGATGGACTGCCTCGGGTTCAGGTGGTGGAACTGCTCCTCAGATAGTTACGACACCTTATCCTGTGCTTGGCACAAAGGCAGTTCTCCTACAAGTACCAGATCTTCAAGGTAGTGCATCAGTTATAGACCACTCAATCCCTACGGTGATTCCGGGTGATCAAACGATTATGGTAACTTTCGATATATTCCGTCAGATGTCTTACCCAACAAGGGCACAAAATCTCTGGTGGTGGTGGTGGGATGCAGGTGAACCAACGTATGGATTGCAATGGGATAGTGGAGGAAGTCAACCGTTTCAGACACTGCCTCATGGATGGAATCCTGGAGCGAGTTCGACATCCACGGTATTCTATCAATTCGCCACCATCAAGATGGTGTGGGACTTCTCAAGTGACAAGGCATATTCCTGGTACGATGGTGTGCTCATTGATGATGGTATTCCCATTAACAACATTTCAAGCTTGAGCGGTTGGACAATTAATCTTAGTCACGATTTACCCACCGGTACCGGCTGGGACACAGTATTGATTGACAATTTTTCGATTACATCGAGCGTGCCACAACCGACACCTATTCCCGTACCCGCCGCCGTACTCCTCCTTGGATCTGGGCTTATCGGATTGGTAGGGTATGGAAGGAAGAGGTTCTTGAAGAAGTAAATTTAAAATAAATTAGGGCAGGGTAAATTCGGGAAAAAGGGGTCACATTAAAAGGCGCCTGTCATGACGGGACTGGGGTCAGTTCTTGACGGGCTGATGCCCAAATATTCCTTGGAAAGTGGCACACTATACGCCGTTCAGAATTTTCCAAAAAAGCTTTCCAATCCATATGGCAAACATAATTTTTCATGCCATAAGATGTGTCAATTACTCTATCAAACCTATTATGAATTCGAAATACAAGTTCAATTCCCTGAAAATTTATTGAGTTGAAATAGGGGCTCCTGATAAACTAAAAACTACTTGATAAATTAATTGGTTATATGTATATTTGTCTCTAAAAAGTGCAAAGAAAAAGCGCCATTT
>LT984856.1:0-1917 GCA_900258555.1 uncultured Desulfobacterium sp.
TTGATCTCTATCCGAGAAGAAAACCAGCGGCATTCCAGGTCATCAATGCATGACCACAACATATTGGGGTCACCCACACAAATGTGCGATGCCCCCTTTTTTGATAATTGCCTCCGTCTCATGGGTATCTTTTCCCCAGAGGTGACCCGCATTCCGAAACTCAATGTCTTTGTCGGTAATCACCAAATATACTGGCGTATCGGATTTCCCTTCAAAAATAATATGGTCATAGCCCGCCTTCCGCATCGTCGGCCCAAAAAATCCCCCGCTGTTTCCAAATCCCAATAACCCAGTCAAAGGGGATTTCGTTGAAACCATGTATCGCGATCCCAGCGGCGCCTCAGTACCAGTTAGAGGCCCAGTAGAAAAAATCATTTTGTTCTCAGGTGACAAAGGAACCACTTTCGGATCTACTTCATCCATGAGTATTTTTGTTGCAACACCCTGACCTCCAAGAAACATCTTCAATGTATTAACATCGAGATTTTCTTTTTGGTACCTTCTGTTTGAAAGGTCAATTCGCAAAACCCTTTGAGTCCAGTCTCCCATGATTTTCCTCTTGATTTTAAAGATATATGGTTTCTAGATCTGAGAAAATAAATCATGCAGCAGAGTCAACTTGAAAACCAATCAGGAAATAATACTTCCGATACTGACAACTGTTAAGAAGTCAGACTTTAGAATAGAATTCGAGAATATATTCCATTACTGATTTTCGAGTTATGTGCTGCCGGTAAAAATTGTCACCACCTAAAAATTAATACTACAGCTTAAACGCTAAGAACAACCGGGCTTAAATGGAGATATTCCGGGTATATTATTTACCCGTTAAGGGTGTGTTGGAGGTAGGCACAAAGATTTTTTTCTTATGAGTTATTCCAAGCTTTTTCCGAATATGCTTTCTCTGAAATTCAATTGTTTGCCAGGACAGCCCTAATAGCTCTGCGATTTCTTTTGTTGATGATCCATGTTTGATAAGATTCATTACCTTGATCTCAGCCGGAGTAAGGTTTGAACACCTGGATGATAACTTGGTAACGAAAGGAGAGATTATCTCTTCAAGATTGGATTGAATAATGTTAAGATATGTTTTTTGCGCAGGTAATAATTTACTCATTTTCAATTGTTCTAAATAGGGTTCAACCAATTGTTTTACATTTGCCACAACCTTTGCCTCCAGTTCACTCTTATCTTCTTCCCTTTGCTTAAGAAGCACCTTCAATGCAGCATTGACTTCCTGAAGATCATTGCTTTTAATTTCAAGCTCCTTCTCTCTTTGTTTTAAAGACCTTTCTGCCAATACCTTATCCGTGATATCTCTATTAAAGCCGATCCATCCAGCAAATTTTCCATCCGAATTATAAGTTGGAGTTGCATTTACTTCCATGATAACCTGGCGCCCATCCTTACTGAGTTGAGTAAACTGCCAACCAGAAAAGGGCTTGGCTTTACGAGTCTTGTCGAAAAAAGATGCGATCTGACGGACTTTTTCTTCCCCTTCCAGATATTCATAATACACAGTACCGATGATTTCATCGGCATCATATCCCATGATATCTCTAACTTTCATGCTCGTATAGGTGTAGACGCCGTTCAGATCCACCTCCCACACCCAGTCGCTTGTGATTTCAATCAGTGTATTCAATCTTTTTTCCCTCTCGCGAAGGGCATTCTCTGCGAGTCTTCGTTTCAATGATTCCTTCTCTAATTCCAGTGCCCTTATTTTCAGATCTTCATATGAAGCCTTTGTTCCCATATAAAAATCCTCCATCTGTTACACAGCGATGATTAATTTTGATGATCCCGTAAAAAGTCATCCGACCGTCATGCCGGACTTGGAGACTGTGTCGTAATTAAGTATACAATTTGTTCTTTGACAATAAAATAGAAGAAAAAGGTGAAGAGTCGATAAAAAGA
>LT984856.1:11091-12595 GCA_900258555.1 uncultured Desulfobacterium sp.
TAAATGAAAGGAATAATCCGATGATAATTCAATATCAAAAAATTAAACATTAAAAACTAAACCACCCTCGACTATAAGTCGAGGGGTTTTATGAGGGGTCGATTTCAAATCGACTATCATCCGAAATAGGCTCCCCTTCTTGCTCTTGAATATATTGCTGGATCATTTCGTCCGTAATATTTATCACGAGTCCGTATCGCCACCGCACCAGCCATTCCGCGCTTCAGATATTTGTGAAGCCAGATTTGGTGGACTTTGAGGTCTGTTTTGGTATGGGCACCCAGTTGATAACGTCGCATAGCGACATGTATTAACTTTTCTTCGCCTAAAGGCGAGGGATTTCAACCATCCCTGAAAGGGACATTAATATACAAGCAAAAAGAGAATTGTAAATAACAAAGATATCCAGGTTATTGCCACTATAAACCTGGCATTATGAATGGGAAATAAGATATGTTCTGAGGTTGGTTTTTTTATTATTTATCCCTAATTTTTTCCTAATATTTTCCCGATGAAAGGAAATGGCCCGCATAGTACAATCTAAGAGCCGTGCAATCTCTTTTGTGCTTTCTCCGCGTCTGATAAGATTTGCCACCTGAATCTCTGTAGGGGTAAGTTCCAAATTTTTAGAGGATAACCCATAATAGAATGACGAAGTGATATCATTTAGATTCAATTTAAGGACATCTAAGTAAGCCCTTTGAGTATTATCCAACTTGCTCTTTTTTAATTTTTCCAAGACAGGCATAACCAACTCTTTAATGTTTAGAACGACTTTTCGTTCAAGCTCACCCTTGTCTTCATCTCTTTTCTTTAGCAAAACTCTCAATGCAGCGTTCATTTCCTCAAGAGTCTTATTTTTTATATCCAGTTCGGCCTCCCTTTTCCTTAAGGCCAACTCTACTTGCTTGCGCTGGGTAATATCACGAAAAACGCCTCTGGCCCCCACGAATTCGCCATTATTACCATAAACTGCTACAACCTTTTCTTCACCGTATATTTTATTACCATCTTTGGTTCTAAAACTTGTTTCAAAACTAAATTGACCATTTTTGATTAAGTCTTTATTCCTAATATAGAAACTTTTGATCATATCTTTTTCGTATAAAAAATCAGTAACATGCATGCCAATCATTTCATCTTTAGAATAACCCAATGCCCTTGCCAATGATTCATTTACATAGGTGAGATGCCCATCTTTATCCGTTACCCCCATTAGATCACTTGCAGTTTCGAAAAAAGCACGGAAATCTTCTTCGGAGCCGATACCTTGTTCCTGAGACTGATTGTTATCTGCAAAGGCGACTAGTTCACCGTTTAATTTCGTATTCTTGGTTTCTTCTTTTAAATCTATTTTATATTTGTTAATATATGATTCCTGAGAAATAAGCCTGTTTTTTTAGTCAATTAAAATAGCTTATATTAGATCGCATTGACAATCAATGTTTCTAACGTCAAACAAACAGAGAATTTGGTTTAAAAAGGCCAAAATTATCGCAAGCAG
>LT984856.1:18670-40539 GCA_900258555.1 uncultured Desulfobacterium sp.
CTTTCTGGTGATGAACCTGGAAAGATGGCTCAAGGCCATCTTTTTGTCCTTTTTTCGCCTGCTGTATGGTCTCTGGTGATGAACCTGGAAAGATGGCTCAAGGCCATCTTTTTGTCCTTTTTTCGCCTGCTGTATGGTCTCTATAACCACTGTTTTTGCGAAGATATTTGCAGGCCTATAAAGAAAAATGTGACGGTCCGGAAAATTGCAATTGCTATTCATGGGCCTTTTTTATAACACAATCTTTTTCAGAAAACCCTAATTAGCAGTCTCCCTGAAGTGTTTGCGGCGGCTTTGGGTTAGTTTAAGTGGTTGAAAGCCTTATCAACACGTTGGCTCTGCAAGGCCGAATACCTTTACGCGTGGGCCAGTTTGCTGGCCAGAGCACCACGAGCAACAAGTAAATTCGCTTTTGCTGCTTTGCGGTCATACCATGGTGAAATTGGAGCACTTAGCAAGTCATCAAGAGGCTGTACACCATTCTGCTATTTTCTGTTTGTGTCTCTAATCTTCGTCCAGGAAGTATGACAAAACCCGTGCCAAGGCTTCGCCGTGAGTAAGGTTCGGCCCGCCTTCATCATTGGGCCGGAGGGGTAAAGCACCGACGCCCTGAAAAGGCTGCCTGGCAGTATGAGAATTAAAACATATTGAATCTGCGCCGGGGTATAGGATGAATGCCCCAGCAACATTGAGGATAGCCTCGCGGTAGGTATGCATTTTACCTATATCTTCCGGGTTGGGCGATCTTATGTTCCCGTCTTCATCCTCACCATAGAACCTGTTCTGTTGCCCCTTGTACTTGGCATCAAAAATCAGCATGTGGTCACCTTTGGTAACTACGATATCCGGCCGGTAATTATAGGAATAGCTCTCCGACGGAACAAGGAGGTTATGGGGCGGGCTGGTTGGGTTAAAGCCAATGCTTCCACCAAAGCTACGGTTAAATGACAAAGACACATCTCCTTCATAAGAAATGGTCAAGGATGCGGGCAGGGATTTCTCCCATGGGCCATTCACCACCTCCGTGTTCCATCTTATGGGTTTTCGCTGTCTTTCAATCAAGTCGCGAATTACAAAGAAGCACCAGTATTCAAACAAGGTGGCTGTATCCTTCGTCTCAAGTAACCGGTCAAAATCCATGAAGTCAAAGTCGCAACGTGTGGCAAGTTGCAGGAGCGTATAAAGCTCGAATAACTGCCTGTAGCCATCACGGTGCTGAAGCACCTGGGAGTTTGTCGGGATCAAATGCATCTCCCCCACTTCGGCCCAAAAGGAGGCCGTCCGGAACCACTCGATCCCTTCGGCCATCTCCGCCACATCCTGAATGATGCTTGGATTCAGGTAACTCTCACTATCACCCGGCAACCTTCTAAGCCTTTCATCCGAAAGCCTTCCGGCCAGATCCTTCAGAAAAAATTTGATAAACCGGTTTTCATGAGTGTCAACGGTAAGATATTTTTTTTCGCTTTGAATTTCGATGGGGAAAAGTGTCTTTCCGGTTTTCATGAGAATCCGCTGCCCCAGCGATGAATCTACAAGGAAGTGGTCTGGCCTGAGCATGGTGAAATTTGAGGTAGAAAACAAGCTGGGTAAAGAGGAAGGATCAATTCGAGTAGCCTGGTCTATCCCAATCCGTTCCAGAGCGGACAAAAGTCTGCGGTGTGGGTTGGCTGTAATAAGTCCGGATATGGCGAAGATGTCCAGAGGCTTAGCCAGCAGATATTTTTTCAGGAACAAAAACTGGATATAAGGAATAGTATCCCCACTCAAGCCCTTGGTGTAACTTTGTCCTGTAATTTTGCCAAGGCTGAAAACCAGATCCGCGACCTTTTCGGTCAAGGAGGTCAGCATGGCATTATAGAGTGTCTCACCGATCTTGCGGTTGACTATCCGAAGGTTAACCTCGCCCAGCCGAGTCAACCCAACCATGTTTTTGAAACGGACTTCAAATAGATTTCCCGGAAATTCCCTTGGGGGTTCAACCTTTTTGGAGATGCTATGAAAAAAATCAGGGATCACATCGCCATAGAAACGAACAAAAAATGTTCGGTTTTCGTCAATCTCTCCTGCACTCGAAGGATCAGCAGACTGGATTTCTTCTTCGGATAAAGAGAGAGGTTCAAGGCCGATGGCCATGCGACAGCCGGGGTCATAAAGGGGAAAGGTCATGTCATTCAATAAAGCTTGTAAACCCTTGACGTTGCAGATTCTGAAGCATACGCTTAACCTTCCTGGCGCTGCGGTAAAACACGGCTTTTGTAACATCGGCATCATCTACAGACCGATGTTCATCTGAAGGCAGAGCATCAGGTTTATTACAGAAGCTCCTGAGCGCCTGTAGAGGCTTTTCAAGCACGGCCTTGGTGCCGTGCAGTTTGGGCAGCACCTTTTGAAGGATTTGTACATCTATTGCATCATTAAGGTCAAAAGGTTCAATCAATTGATGGGCGTTTGAGATAAAGCGGGAAATCTCATTTACAACCCGGTAGCCGAAATGCAGATTGTATTCTTTGAGCAGATCCAGCAGCCGCTTCAAGGGATTGGGTCTGGCTCCCAGGATTTCACGGAACTTTTCGTAATCCAGCTTCGAGGCGAACCAATCGTTTTCCTGAGACAGTAAATTTTTCCGCACATCATCATTTGCCATATAAAACCTGGACTCAGGGGTGAGATTTTGTTCATAGCCTTCAATGTCAACTTCATTGAATTCGATGACATTGGCCCGATCCAACACCTTGGGGCTGAACATGTATGTGGACTCATCCACATTCACCGTACCGCTGAAAAAGACATTTGGAGGGATAGGGAAGGATCGAAGGATTTCCTGCCCGGAAGGAGTTTGCGCCTTTTCCAGATTGTGTAACCGCAAAGGCTCCCCCTTTGGATTGTCCCGGGTGCGGGTCTCCATGATGCTAAGAAAATCTGAAAAATAATACTCAACCTTTGCCAGGTTCATTTCATCGAAAATGACAAAAAATGGGCGGTCTTCTTGTTCGTTCGCTCGCAGCAGCAATTCCAACAACCGCGTGGCATGGTATTTTTCATCCAAAAGGTTATAAAAGCCCAGCAGACCCTTGTTGTCCATCCAGTCAGGTCGAACGGAGATGAAGGCAATTCCATTTTCCTTCTCCTCTGGAGAGAAATCTTGAAGCATATACTCGGCGAATAGTTGTGCGATTTTTGTTTTTCCTGTGCCGGAGATGCCGGTTAAAATGACAAAGGGCTTGGTTTTCAAAGAAAGGAAATAGCGAGTAAGAATTTCCTTAGGAAAAAAGAACCCTTTTTCCTCAAAAAAATCGTATAGATTATCCAGGGACCTATTCATCCGCACCGTACCTCTTCGTTCATCATAATAATACTGGGCCACTTGATATCACTCCTTACCTCTTAGTCCACTGTTCGATTATATTCCGTCTTGTTACTTCACGCCAATTCTCTGTCAAGAGACATCCGACTTCCTGACAATCCTTATGAATCCGATTCAGAATATCATCAATATTCACCTCAGCATTTTTTTTCGAAATCAGCTTTTGGCACGCCTTTTTAAAATCCTCTTGAGTAGGAATATATCCGTTCAGATGAATTTTTTCCTTGGTGGTTACGTTCTTAGAAAAGCCCGAAAATAAATTCACCCGGTCGTGGTTTTTAGGCCAAGTTCCAATGACTTCAAAATAAACATCGTCTTGCAGATTTTCTAATGGTTCAGGACATGCAAAAATAAATCCATTCTTTGGTTTGTCTTTGTAATAGCCAGCCATATACTTTATATGACGCAACAGGCGTCCGCGTTTGATCTCTTGTGTCTCATTATCGATAAAGTCATTATGGTCTACAAAATGCGATTTATGTATATTCCAAAAAATATCCTCAAACTCATTAATGGTTCCGCCCAAGCTGAGTAAAACATTAATTACCCCTGTTGCTGTTTCTGTTATTACATTTTGCCATCCCTTATTGGACTTGATGTTATCAGCCAAGTCCGCCAGGTTTTTGGCGTGGCCCTTCTCCTTAATCTCCCTCAGCATTTTTTCAGCTAATCTTTCCAATTCGTCCTTGCTTCTGGTCTTGGTCTGCATACTGGGGTTAACTCGCCAGCCAATACTCATTTCGTCCTGATTTCTCATCCAGCCTCCTTCCCGATGGAATAATGGTGATGTGTTTGCCTTTCCTCGCAACCCAAAAATCTGCTTTCTCAAATTCTCTTATGGCCCTCTGGTGATTTATCTCTGACAATTTAGGCATTGGCGATTTCTACATAACGAGATTCATTATCTTTGGTTAACTCTTCCACAGTTTCCAGGTAAGCCTGTAAAGCATCTTTAATATTTTCAAGCGCCTCTTTCTCTGTCTTCCCCTGAGACCAACATCCGGGAAGGCCAGGAACCCATACAGAATAACCTTCTTCCGTCTTTTTGAGATTTACTTTGTATTTCATAGTACCACCTCCAATAAGTGTAGACTATTACTTATCTTAATGCAATCGCACTGAGTTAAGCAAGGAAAGAGAAACAGGGCCAGAGTACCAGGCTTAAAATATCAGTTACTCCTGCGGAACTCCGTCTTTGTCTTTTGGCTCTTCTCGCCGAGCTTTGATTCGATAGAACCTTCAAAATGCCTTTTTTATCCTCTCCCTAAATCCAACAAGACCAATCAGACCTGAACCTAAAAGCCACCCTGCGGAGGGAATGGGAACAGGATTAAAGGCGGTATACAGTTCATTTATTTCTGAAGCACTTAGGGCACGGTCGTAGATAAAAATATCATCAATCTTTCCATTAAAATTTTCTGTGTTGTAGGCTGAAATATAAGCAGGGCTATTCCCCATCGTTAATAAACCTGTTTGCGCAACACCATTTGAAGTTTCTACTCCTTGCCGATAGATAGTACTGGGAGCTTCACCGTCAATATACAGCCAGAGATTTGATCCGTCATAAACTGTTGCAAGATGCATCCAGTAATCAGTAGATATGTCAGTTGCGGAAACAATATGCTGTGACTGATATCCAATCGTTCCAAGCAATACTTCCAGTCTATTGGGATAACTGCCACTCATAGAAGAGGCCCCTATTCGGAACATTAAACCACGGGAGTCTCCGCCTGTATCGCAAATCCTCAAAATATTTCTGTATGGATCACCAGGGCCATCATTATAAATCCATACTGCGGCAGTAAATGCAGTTGAACCATCAAGGAGTGATTTGATCTCATTTGATGGTAACTCAATGATATTATTATTTACACCATCGAAATAATATGCATTGTTAAAATTTCCAAACCTGTCTTCTGCCAAAGTTGCGCCATATATTGTGCCATTAAGACCATTGCCACTCCCATCATTTGCATTGCCATTAAATGGATAATACGCAACCAATTTATCCATTAAAGCTGGGGATGCTATGCTCACAGATCCAAAAAATAAAGCCATAACGCACAAAAATATTACATTTTTTTTCATCTTGCATTCTCCTTCCTCAATGAGATGATGGTTTGTTATAAGCACCTTCCTTGTTGTATAATTATACCTTTCAAATGCTGGTGATGCTCTATTGACCATCATAAATTAAAAGATGTTGCAAAAGGGCAGTTGATTTTTCTCCCTGAAGTGGAGAAATAATAGATCCGGTGGCTTTAGCCGCCGGTGTCACGCCCCCGTTTTACAAGTCCCGAGGGGACGACATAACCATTCCAGCATGCTTTGCACCCCATCTCCCTTAACGTCGTCCTTTCATGACTCATGGTTGGATTGAATGCAAATAGTGTCTGATATAATAAAACTGTCGCTGTAGTATTAATAGTTCTTCCCTCCATATCTAACGGTTGAATCAAGATCAATAGAAAAGAAAAAACTCCCAACAGGCAAACAGCGCCTATCGGAAGCAGGGTGGGCATAGTTTGAGCTGTTTTTTTCATGGGCTCACCTATTAGATGAGATTGATAACGGTTTGAATTATAGATAGAATATTACTAAAGCAGACAAAAATCAAGAGTATGGTCACCTTTTATAATCAAAAGGGAAGCACCCCCCTGCTTTGACTTGAGGAATCAACAAAAGCTCAGAAGGTTATTGTTGCCACGCAAATGGGCCTTCTAAAATAAAGCCAGCAATTTGCTGTGAAGCGATACCTTAGAAGGCCATTTTCGTGCATGCAAGGGAAGGTCTGAGGCATGAAAATGCACAATTTTGGGATGATAACCCATGGATACCAAGCGAGTAGCTGTGTCCGACCCAATGGCCCAGCAATAGCCCAATGGGAAGTTATTGACTTATGGCATCTAATCCCTTGACTACGTGGTAGCCATCCAATAGACTTATTTAGTGTCCATCCAGAAATGGCTATTTTCCGCAATCTCTGCGTCAGATTCGGATGTTATTAGGGGGCTTTTTTCAAAATAATAGGTTTTGGAATTGGCTGTAATGACGCGTTAAAGCAGCCCGGAAAAGAGGTGATTATAATGAGAAGTTCGGCCAAAGAAATTGACCCTGGCGATTATATCCTGGCAGTTCTATCCCCGAGGGACAGGCTTGAGGCTGCTTTAAAGGTGGCATCTCAGGCTTTCAAAAAGTCTAAATTGACCATAGATGATATTGAAAAGGCGGTGAAGACGGTGAGGAGGAAATTATACGGAAAAAAAAGATTAGAGGAATTAGCGACAGGTGCCTAATCCACTTCTAATGCAATTGTTGTTGGACAATCCAGATTAATGTTTTCTACTTTTGTCGCGCAGAGTCGCATGGCCACATATGGCCCTTACTCATTAAATGTGCAACATGAATTCGTTAAGTCCTTACCCAAAAATCATCTCAACACGATTATCAAGAAACCGGCTTAAGCCTTCGCTATCTTTTGGAGACCAGCCAAGACTCATTTTCCAAACATCATCGGATTCCATGCAAAGATATATCCCCATGTCGGGATGCCATTTGTTAAGTTTTTCCTGCATGAATGAGAACAACTCCAATCGAATCGGCTTGAAATAGCGCATTTTTCCGTCAAGACCCACGATGAATTCGCCGTTTAATACGCAGGATTTTTGGTGACGTCTTCTTATTATCCCCTTAAGTTCGGGCATAAATCTGAAACCGCCAAGGCTTATCCATATGATACCCTTTGGGTCAATATATTTGTCCAACAACTCCACTGTCTTTGCATAGCCGTCTTTCCAGTTGTGATGACAGACAATGGGGTCGAAGTGAAAACCCAGGATGAACCCCTCTTCCTGACACCTGCTTGCCGCCTCCAGTCTTTTTGTAATGCTTGCCGCATTATGTTCTTCATGGGTGGAAATAAATGGACTGTTTAATGACCATGACACAACAATCCTGTCCCTGTATTGTGAATCAATGAGGCCGTTCACCTGAGTTGTTTTTGTCTTAAATTCAAGAATTACATTTTTCCTTTTGGTAAACTCAGGGATAAGTAGACTGCTAAAAGAGGAGACATGATCAAGGGCAAGACTGTCTGTAAATTCACCTGTGCCTATTCTGTAAATTTTTTCAGGGTTCTTATCAATAGAATCCAATACCTTTACCAACCCTTCTTCAACATTGACAAACAGCCGAAGATCGGGCTGATTAAAGTAAGATTGCAGGATACAATAACTGCATTCGATGGGGCAGTTGGTTGCGAGATTAAGTATCTGATAGCCGCAGCAGATATAATTTCTTGTTCCAGGGCATTGCTTTAGAAAATCTCCTTTATATGCCAGAAGATGAAGGGTCTCCTTTCCCATATCCTGTTCAGTCATCTTTATATCTGCATTTTCTGTTGAATTTTGAACTGGTGTTTCGGGCAGTTTTTGCAGTATCCTGTGGGTCATGTCATGCCGCAATGCATCAGGCTCCACAATTATCTTCCTGATGGCAGGCTCAGAAATCACTTATCTTTCTCCCAGGGATCACGTATATCACTTAATCCTTTGGAGGAGGACAAAAGATCAATCTTTTTTTTAAGTTGAGCTCCATCCTTAAACTGGATCACCATCTGATAATCAGGCGACTCAAAATACGGCGACGCCACAATCTTTACACCTTCGGGCAGGTTTAACCTTGAAATTATCTTTTTAAATGATTCCTCAGACTCAATCAGCCTCGGGAATATCATGGACCTCAATATCTTTAGTATACCGTTAACCTTCTGTGGGTTATTCAGATGATCGTCATAACGGATTTTCTTGATCTCATCACTATCAAAAATCGCCGAAATACTTACTCCGCTTAGTTGCTTAATGTCTCCCAGGTACTCGATAAGCTGTCTCTGTTGGTTAACATTGAATATGAGCTCCCCAAGCAAGTTACATATCCCTGCCCTCTCATCACCTCTGAGATCGAGTATCATTTTTGCTGCATGTAGTGACATTTTATTACTGCAGATTGATGCCTTTATAATATCTTCAAGCTCATCTTCAATTCTTAAATAAAGACTCAGCACCGGCTCATGTGATGGAAGATTCAACAGCGGCATGTATATTTTGAGGATTTCTGTCTTCTTGACCAATAAAGAAAGCCTTTTTAATATCATCCCCTTTTCAACGTCATTAAAATGCCTGACACACAGATTTTCATAAAGGCCCAAGAGGAGACATTCCAGATCCGACATCCCTGACCGTGGCAAAATTTTGCAAGGAATGGTCTTCCATCCGATGGATTTTAGAGCTAATATTCTCTTGTACCCTGCAACTATATCGAATCTTTCCTGGTCATTTTTAATCAGAACAGGACTGTTTATCAGCCCTATCTTCTCAATAGAGCTGATAAGGGGCTTAAGATCGAGGCCCGCGCTCATGCAGAAAGGGCCAGGACCGGAATCAATTGCCTCAATATCAATTACCTGAATGGCTTCTGTATTATCAGGATCATGTCCCACAGTAATCTCTCATTCATTTTTAATTCAAAATTCACAATTAAAAATTCAACATTGCGCCTGAATGGTCATTTCGTTCAGGCGCTTTGTATCTTCCAGACAAAGATATTCTTGGCTATTTCTTCATCCAGGGCGAGTTCCGTATTTTCAAATTTTATACAGAAAACAGGACTCGTCCGATGCACCATCACCGTGATGCCTGGGTGGAGTCCAAGAGAAATCAGTTGGTGCAGGTTTGAATGGCTTCCTGGCTTTATGTATGTTATCTTGCCTCGTTCGCTTGGTTTGAGATCTCTTAGACTGACGACTGTATTGTCACCCAATCTAAGCCTTTTCTTACAGCATCTTCCCTTGGGGATGGCCTTACCATCCGGACAGACCTCAGGGTGCCCGAGCAATGTACATATGGATTCTTCTACATCAGGATCCAGGCCGTGTTCAACCTTACAGGCAACCTCTTCCATTGCAGAAGCCTCAAGTCTCAAAATGCTTGAGACCAGCACCTCTGCAAGCCTGTGCCGTCGTATAACAGCCTCTGCGAGTAATTTGCCTGTACTTGAAAACAGGATCTTGTCTGCGTGTCGAACAATTACACCCTGCTTTTCAAGTTCCCTAAGATCATCATCAGTAAAATCTGCAATACACCTTTTTCTGATTGTTTCTATAGAGCAATCACCGGTTTCTTCACAGCACCAAACAGCCTCAATAATCTCCTCCTGTTTCTCGCTCAGCATTATTTTCTCTCCTTTAATGCCATTATATCTTTTATGCTCAAGAAAAGGTAATATTAAAATAGTGGCAAAAATGATAAACTATGCTTCCAAGAATTACGGCATATACCATAACAATGCCGATTATTGTGACCGCAACCCTTGCTCCCCGTTCCTTAAAAAGAATAATGGTTGAATTCATGCATGGCATAAGTATAGTCATAACAAGCAGGTTTACAACCAGTTGAAGGTTATTATAAACGTTACTCAAATGTTGTATCTCCGTGGCGCCGCTTTCTCTTCTTATTATCGTCTTAATGAAAACCTGCACGCTCTTTTCCGGCAGGCCCATAAAATCGCTAATTACCGGTCTGCCGATCCTCTCAAGAAAAACCAGCCCCCCTACCCTTTCAAACAAAAACACCAGCAGGGATGCAAGCATAAAAAATGGAATGGCCTCTTTCATAAAGAAATAGGTTTTAAACACGGCCTTTTTTATAATCTGCATCACTCTTGGCCTTCTCATGGCGGGTATCTCCATTATAAGCATGGTCCTATCCCCCCTGATAATCTTATTGGCGAGAAAGCCGGCAACAAAGGCCTGGATAAACAACAAACCGAACACGGTCAAAAAGGCCGATATGGGCATGCTGCCCAATATTATCAGCATCACCGCAAGCAGTGGCGCACATGGCATATTCATAATCAGCAGAAGTGTTGCAATATTTCTTTCTTTTATGGTATCCAGCATGCGGGTGGTCAGGATCGCCATGCTCACACACGAAAAGCCCATTACAAGCGGGACAAGGCCCTTGCCATTAAGCCCGATTTTCTGAAGAAGCCTATCTAGTAATATAGACATCCGGGATAGATACCCAGAGTCTTCCAATAAACCAAAGGCGATATAAAAACATAATAGAACCGGTAAAACCAGCCCCAAGGCCAGAAAGACTCCTGTAGGCAAAATTCCGAAATCAGGATCAACTATCAAATCCCTGACAAATTCACTGGGAACAGGCGCGAGTAGATTTGTTATCCACGGGATCAAAAAGGACTTAAAAATTTTGCCATTTATCATATCAACCAAAAAGGTCGCTCCAAAGGAACCAACGAAAAGATACATTAATACCAATATGGAAACGGCAATTGGGATTCCAGTCAATGGCCTTATACACCAGTCACCCAAGGTTACAAAAAAAGGATTCCTTGGCGGTGGTTCGGTTTCCTGAACCTTGCTTACAATCTGCTCGGCCTTTCGATAGTACAAATTGGTAAAATGTGTGCCGCACGTCACTGGGTCCTCTGCCCGATACTCATTTGCCAGAGCTTTAAGTTGTTCAAGCATTCCTTTGCCAAATTTTTCCGCTATATACTTTTCAACGCTGGCATCACCTGTAAGCAAAAAAAGGGCAATAGCCCTGGAAGAGATATCTTTAGGACTAAGGAGCCTTTCAACAACAGCGGCATATTCATTAACCCATGAAGGATATTCAACAAGGCTGTCAGCCTTGCGCATATCTGATAATCCGCTGATAACCTTTCTGACCCCAATTCCCTCCCTGGCAATAGTTTCGTACACATTAACGCCCAATATTTCAGAGAGTCTGTCAGAATTGATCCTTATCCCCCTTTGACCGGCCTCATCAATCATATTAATGACAATGGCCATGGGCAGGCCATATTCTGCATATTGGAGTGCAAGGGAAATGGAACGTTTTAGGTTTTTCGCATCCGCAACAAAAACAATACCCTTGATATTTGACCCGGTTATATTGCCAAACACAATATCGCTGAATACCTTCTCATCCTCATTGCTGGAAAAAACAGAGAACACACCAGGTGTGTCAAAGGCCACCATATCGGTCCCTGCGATGAGCCCGGCTCTTATATTTGAAGTGTGGTTTTCGATCGGAATCCGCCTGATCTTCCCTCGGCACATACGTGAAAATAAGGCGGTCTTTCCCACCTTCATGTTGCCTACAATTACAACTCCTTCTAAGGATCTTGATGACAGGTATGAATCTAATTTTTCAGGAAAACTTATTGGCTTACTCAAGACAGCATTACCTCGCATTCAACCATAATCTGAGTAATAATAGGAACAACAGTTAGATATGTCAAACTTTATTTTGCTCCCATTAATTTGTTTCTTGACATAAACATATCTATGATTTAGATAAAAATAAATAACTTTTCAGCTTGGGTATTGACATCCCAGCTTCTGGCGGAGATCTAAAATGGACGAAGAAATAGTGCTGTCTGAAAGCCTTGAAGATTATCTTGAGGTTATTCTTGACCTGGAGCAGGCACAGAAGGTGGCCAGGGCGAAAGACATTGCAATAAAGATGGGTGTGCAACGTGGTTCAGTTACAAGCGCCTTGAAGAGCCTCGAAGAAAAAGGCATGATCAATTACGCCCCATACAGCCTGACCACCTTAACACACAAGGGCAGACAGGTTGCTGAAGATATTGCTCGACGTCATGGAATTTTAAAAAATATTCTGTTAAAGGTACTCAATATTGATGAAACCACTGCTGAATCCACGGCCTGCCGAATGGAACATGCCATTGACAACAAATCGCTGGAAAAATTGCTCCTTTTTTTTGATTTTATTTACAATTGTCCAAGGGCCGGAGAGGATTGGATCCGATCATTTTCAAAATTCTGCTCTTCAGGCAGGCCTGATAAAAAGACATGTGATCAATGCATAAGAGGGTGCAAGGTCCATGATGACCAGAAAAATGGAATGAATGGATGATTATTGACTGTCATGAATGCGAGCACTATTATGTCACGTGGGATAAGTACGCCCCCCACGGCTGCCGTGCAATGGGCTTTAAGAGCAGGCAACTTCCCAGTATGATTGTAAAAAAAACGCCCCCAGGACTGGATTGCCTATCCTTTATCAAAAAGAAGAGGAAAAACAAATCAAAGTAATACCTTTGCCTATTCATATCCCTCTCGCTTGTCTATCACAACACCCATATTTTCCAGCATTTCCCACGCCTTTCTTTCTTGAGCATCATCTGCATCACCAGATCTGCTTACTATTGACTGAATCACTTCATCGCTGATACCATTATCTTTAAGATAGACGATATCCTTAACACTAATGGATCTAATATTATTAATCCCCTCTCCGTATTCAATCTCATCAGGACTGCTAACAGATGACTTACTTTCAATAATGGATCTTATGGTCCTGTTAGCGATTCCGGATTTCTTTAAAAAAACTATATCATCAACACTCAGAGAACAAGTCTCAATAACCCTTTCCTGCACGATCAATTGAAGGGTTTCATCATCAACCTGTGCCCTTTTCAGTCTGATAATATCTTCAGAATCCAGGCACACACCATATCCATAAAGACAAGATAAAGAAACGCTGAATATTATTATTTTCCAAACTATTTTCATAAGAATTTATTTAAGGAAGTCAATTAGACTTGGCTGAATCATTCTGCTGGCAGTCTCAAGGCATACAGTATATGCAGTTTCCTGTGATTGGAATTCCAGGATAGCCTGAGCCGTATCAATATTTTCCGTGCTGGAGCGCATATCCTCAATATTTGCCTTATAAAGCTCAAGATGATTTTCAGACGATTCCAGCCTTCCATAATAAATGGAAGTTTCAGTTGCAATAGTCTCCACCTGGTCAATAGCAGACTCAATTACCGAGGACTGGGCCATTGCGGCGTCATGATCGCCGGCGATTATCGCATCTCTTAATGCACTTAAGGCAGCGAATACATCAACTCCACCCCCAACACCTCCAACATCGAATACATCCTGACCGGTTGCGTTAGTTTTGACCTCCACCCCATCTTCAACGATCACAGTTATATCACCATCATCGCCATGATAAGTTGCATCCCAATTTTCATCCTTTGTAAATGGTACCGTATCGGCTGCATTCCCAGCGAATATGTAACTATCGCCAAATCTGGTATTTCCAATATCCATAATGGTTTCATAAATGCTTTCAATAAGCTCTTGCGCCTTATCAGGATCCTGATTACTGCCAAATCGTATTGCCAAGGTCTTGGCCTGCTTTAGTGAATCAACAATTTCTTCTAACGCGGTTTCAGTCACCTGAAGGCGTCCTTTTCCATGTGAAATATTATTGTTGTATTGATCAATAGAAGAAAGGATCCTACGATAATCCAACACTCTCCTCATTCCGGATGGATCATCTGAAACCCTGTTTATCTTTTTACCTGTTGAAAGCCTAAGTTGGGCTTCAAGTAGGAGTTGCTGATTTTTGTATAGTTCTTTTGTAATAGTGTCAGATGACATTTTATTGGTGACTCTCATTAAATCCTCCAGTATAGCTTAAATATCATGTCTAATTTGATACAATAAAAATTGCCGACCAACACTATACCATGTTAATCAAGGCCTCCATTAATTCATCTACTACAGTTATCAGCTTTGCTGCGGCATTATATGCGTGTTGATATTTCAATAAATTAACCATTTCTTCGTCAAGTGACACCCCTGAAATTGATTCCCGGTAGTTATCCAATTGCTCAGACATGGATTTTTCATGTTCATATCTAGTGTTTGCATTTGAAACTTTAATGCCGATATCAGCAACAATACTGTTATAGTAATCATCATATGTTGTTAAGCTTCCGGCAATTGAAAATGTTGATGTTTGTAACTTTGCAATTGCAATGGCATTGCTGTTGTCTCCTGAGGCCGTACTTTGCCCTGCCGCGACCTGATCGGTATTTGTTATATTTACGGCAAAATCTCCACCACCAAGGCTGCCCGAAAAAAAATCATTTCCAGTCGAATTATCAAGGCCATAGCCCTCATCATGAAGGTCATTCACCTCATAAATAAGCGATCCTGGTGTGTTATCATCCCCTACAATATTTTCAAGATATGTAAGATAATCAGGAATAATCGTATCCCGAACTTCCAGCCATCCCATTAACTTACCGCCAGTTATACCGGTATTGATCGAAACCGCAGGTGCCGAACTCCAGGCAACATCATAAAATCCGTCTCCATCAGTATCATTGGCAACCAGCTCATTTGCCCCGTTTGAATCAACCAGATCATTTCCGTCACCAAGCGTGATTGTTATGGCTCCGCTTTTCTCTTCAGAGAAAGTAAAGTCAATAAGTCCCGAAAGTTCTTTCATAACCTGGTCCCGCTCGTCCCTATAATCATTCGCGTTAAGACCGGAAGACTCAATCAGGGTGATTTTATCATTTAGCTCTTCAATCTGGGATGCGTATATATTAATATCATCAATTGCCTGAGATATGTTTAAATCAATGTCATTTTGAATTTCACCAAGGTCCGAATAAACCGAGTTGAATGTATTAACCATAATTTCGGCCTTTTCAAGGAGCAATTGACGAGCACCTTTACTCATCGGCTCATTTGCGACACCCTGCCACGCATTCCAGAATTCACTCATTGCATTATTGATTCCAAATCCACTAACTTCATCAAATGCAATTTCAATCCTTTCGAGCGAGTCTCTTTGCGCCTCCCATCTCCCGAGATCCTGCGCGGAATTATTAATCTGATCTGTTAGGAATCTGTCATAGATTCTTATAATTTCCGCTCCAGTAACACCGGTCCCTATTTGCCCTCCGGCGCAGTCAATAGGATCCTTTTCTATAATCTCTAAACGCTGTCTGGAATATCCTGGGGTATTTACATTGGCGATATTATGCCCTGAAACTTCCATCGCCTTCTGGTGTGTAAGCAGCGAATCTCTGCCAATGTTTAGGGTCGCATTAATGCCCATATAATATCCTCATTCCAAATTTAGCGTATTTATGCTTTTATTATGATTAATTAAGGCCTATAACAACGTTCAACATCTTGTCATTTAAACACTAAACACAAAGTTCATTACATAGGAATTAAATTTCCCGACAGACTATCCGTCCGGTCTTGTCGTAATTCCTAATCCTACCTGTCTTATAATAAACCGAGTTTGTTGATGTTGCGTTATTTAACAGTTCGATAGAACCTTTAACAAGATTAAGACAATGAGTGAGCAGAGACTTGTTTAAATTATTTGCCACAGTGATCCGTCGTATGAATGACTGCAGTCTTGTACGATATTTACTAAGCCGCTCGGAATATGGACTGTCTGTTAAAGAAATAAGCTTTTTTAATGTCATTCCCTCGACAGGCTGACCCAGGGAAGCCGCCAGATTCTGAAGGGCCTTTAATCTTTGATCTTCTAAACTGCGCATTTTATTGCTAATGGTCTCTTTCTTTTCATTTACTTCACTTAATTCAGCAAGATTTACCTTTTCAATAGCCTTTTTTTCATCTTCCAAAATAGAAACCAACGAATAATGTAATTCACACTGCTGATCCATTAGGTCAAGGACCTTGTCTAACGCCGAGCCCATGCCAGTCTCCTAAACTCCAAGAGGATCCATTAAAATACGGCCTGCCAATTTTTTTGAATCTACGTGATAAGACCCCTCTTCTATCAACGACTTGATCTTTTGGACCCTGTCTTCTCGAATATCCGGAATGAGATCAATTGAACTCCTCAATTCTCGCAATTCACTAGCCATTGGGGACAGATTTACCTCATCTGTCCTCAACGGAGGAATCTCTCCCTGTTTTTTAGACGAATCAGAAGGCATTTTGCCATCAATCCTTCCTGTATTATAGGCATCCAAATTCACAAAATAACTGTCATTGATTTTCATCAAACTAATCTCCCTAAGGCCTATTTATCACATCTTATTGATAATACAATTTTACTTACTGGCAAAATTATAAAATCCTCTCATTATATATCGGCATTCTTTGAATAACACATTAATTGGCGCAATATCGGCCTCTATTTGCCCACTGGTGAACCATTTTTATTTTTGAGCTCAGCACCATCATTCTTTTCAGCCGAACTCTTCATTTGATCAAATAAAATTGACGAAATTCCAATACTCCTCTTGGCAGCGATCTCATTTGCCAGTTGTATATCAAAAAATGAGGTATACATCTGCTCTGTTTTTCCTCCACTGAAAAGACCGTCTTTCGGCACGGTCTCTCTCATCTCCTTTAGCAAATAATATATAAACATTGACTCCAGTTCAGAACAGGCTTCTCTAAGCTGGCTATCCTTTTTGTCACCTGAAGGGACAATACCTTTTGTGTTCAATAAATTAAAAGCTAAACCTTCTAATGGAATCTGATCTTTCATTATATTGTTTCCAATTCAGCCCTCAACGCGCCTGATGCCCTGAGGGCCTGGAAAATTGTTATTAGATCCCTGGGCGATACGCCTAAAGAATTTAACGCCTTGACCAGTTGTTCAATGCTTACCCCGGTATCCATCAACATAAGCTTGTTTTTTCCTTCCTTAACAGACATATTTGTGTTAGGGGTAACAGTCGTCTGACCATTTGAAAATGGAAGAGGCTGAGAAACATCAGCAGATTCTTTAATTGCTATGCTCAAATTACCATGGGCTATTGCAGTGGTAGATATTTTTACATTTTTTCCTACTATAACTGTCCCGGTCCTCTCATTTATCACCACCTTTGCAATTTCATCAGGCGTTATTTCAAGACCCTCTATAACTGTGACCAATTCAACCAGATTACCGATATACTTTTGAGGGATCTTAACCTCTATGGTGCCGGAATTAGGTGTGAATGCTATTTTGTCGTAAAAAGCTGAATTAATAGCCTCGGCAACCCTTGATACAGTGGTAAAATCAGGAGAATGCAAAGACCAAGACAAGGATTCCTTACGCTCAAAATCATTTGATACCTCATCTTCTACCAGTGCACCTCCTATGATTCTTCCAACTGTTGGAAAATTCTTCTGTACGCTGGCATCAGACCCAGCAGCGGAAAATCCCCCGATAACAATAGGTCCTTGGGCTACAGCATAAGTATTTCCATTTGCGCCCTTAAGGGGTGTAAATAAAAGTGTTCCTCCATAAAGACTTTTTGCGTCACCAATTGATGATACATTAGCATCTATCTTGCCTCCAGGCTTTGAAAATGGAGGCAGATCAGCGGTAACCATTACAGCCGCCACATTTTTGACACTAATTCTGGCCGGATCAATGGTTACACCCATCCTCTCCAACATGCTTGAAATTGACTTGATAGTAAACTCGGATTTATTTCCATCACCTGTTCCGTCCAGGCCAATAACCAACCCATAGCCAACCAATTGATTCTTTCGAACTCCTTCAATATCAGCAATATCTTTTATCCGCACACCATAGGCACACCTGAAGGAAACAGCCAAAGCCAAAAAGCAGAATAAACTTTCAGCTAATATTTTTCTCTTGATTGTACACATGGTTAACTCATCAACACTAAAAAGGCCAGAATGCGTCAAGTACACTTGCAAGCCATCCTGGCTTCTGACGGTCGTTTATCACACCTGTTCCGGTATAAATTATATTGGCATCAGATATATAGGTGGAAAGCACGGTGTTACGAGATGAAATATCACTGGGTCGAACAATACCAGTCAATGCAATATATTGTTGTTCATTATTAATTGTAATTTCTCGGCTTCCGAGTATTTTAAGATTTCCGTTCGGATATACCTCTATAACCCTTGCAGAGATCGAGGCATCTAACTTTCCGCTCCTATTTGTCTCTCCCTCTCCCTCAAACGTGTTGCTGGTCGTACCCGCCACAGTCCCAAAAGGGGTGAATCCGGAAGAGGTTGGAAACTTATCATTATTTTCCAGACCCAAAAATTTAGAAATACTGGCTGAGACATCGGATTTTCTTGACGTATTTGTATCGGCCTTATTAAAGGCGCTTGCGGTTTCAACAATATCAATAGTGATAATATCACCTACCCTTCTTGCCTTAGAATCAATGAATAGATCATTAAGAGATCCATTCTTTGCCCAAAGAGAGCCTTCCTGCATTTTGGCCGGCTCATTTGGAACAGTATATTTAACATCATCCTTGATATCAATAGGCGTTACTGTCTTTCGGTTGACGCCACAGCCGGTTAATAATGAAACAATAGCAACTGCGATAATAAACTTAGCCGCAGATTTATTCTGGAATGATACCATTTCAAACATAACTCAAATATCCATTGCTAAAATTCAACTCTTACGGTCTTTGAATCCATTACCTTTGCATAAATTCCTTTTTTCGAATCTACATTCTCAATGCAGATTACATCACCAAGGCCACCCTTTTCTTTGGCCCTACCGAGTGTTGTAACTTTTAAAACGTCTGATTCAGCAACAATAATTACAATATCTCCACGTTTGATCAACGGGGCATTTTCAATTTGATCTTCCTGTAATACCGCATAGGCATCAATTTGTCTCTTTGTGCGCTTTCCTACTGCAACTTCACTATTTTTAATGCCATTTGATGGGACCTTGGCCAGGTCCATAACAACCACCTCCAAGTCGTCTTCTGTGATCATTTTGTGACGACCAAGAGGCCTCTTGGTTACAACCACCTCTGCAAACACCTCAATACTAACCGAAACCCATATTTTCCTTTCCGGCCTGCCATTAACTAAAAACTGAATGGACAGTGGAATAGTGCCTAAATAGTCTGTATTCTTTGGTGGGGATATTTCATAACTTATAACGCCAGTGGGCAGAATAACCTCATCACAGGATTGAATACCCTTTACTTTGATCTTTGACTTATCCCAGGGCAGCCTAGTATAAACAAAATCCAAAATTATTTTTTCAATTTCTTTAGCAGAAATTCTGTTTCCCTGCCGGAAGACCATAACTTGTTGAGGGCCGATAATATCTATTTTTTCTATATCAATATTATTTTGCTTTAATTTCATAATGATGGTGCCTCGATCAACATTCCTGCTTTCTCCAGGCAATGGACATGAACCAATAATAATATTTTTCAATTGGTTAATTAGTTCACGGTCATCACTTTTGATTTCGCTGATCTTATCCAGTAAAATATCATCTTGATCAATATCAGCCCTTTGATAGACTTCAATCTGAGCGATAGACGCATAAGACATACCCAGGCCAGAACAGACAAAGCTTCCAATGGCACATATAGCGCATACTAAAATTTTCCTTACTAATATCATAGACTTCTTAGACATATATTACCGCTTGATATTATTAGCCATTTGAAGCATTTCGTCGGCAGCCTGGATAGATTTACTATTTATTTCATATGCCCTCTGGGCAGTAATCAGGTTAACCATCTCTTCAACCACGCTTACATTCGACATTTCAAGAAACCCCTGGGAAATGGTCCCAAGTCCTTCTTCGCCCGCTACACCGGTAATAACGCCTCCAGAGGCAGAGGTCTCAAGATAAAGGTTTCTTCCAATAGCGTTAAGGCCTGCAGGGTTTATAAATCTTGCAAGTTGTATTGTCCCGATTTCGGATGGTGCTGCTTGACCTGCCTGAACCACTGAAACAGTCCCATCTGTTCCAATAGCAATCTGAGTTGTGTCAGATGGGATTGTTATTTCTGGTTGCAATAAATAACCATCAGATGTCACTATACGGCCTTCGCTATCAATCTTAAAAGAGCCTGCCCTGGAGTAAGCAGTCTCTCCATCTGGCTTCAATATCTGAAAAAAACCATCCCCTTCAATGGCCATATCCAATTCATTCTCTGTGTGCTTATAATCTCCCTGTGTCTGGATCTTTTGAACGGCAGCAGGTCTAGTGCCATGACCCAATTGAATTCCGGTAGGAACCTGAGTTGACTCAGATGATGAAGATCCAGCTAATCTTAATGTCTCATATAAGAGATCCTGAAAATCTGCACGACTTCTCTTAAAACCTGTCGTATTAACATTTGCAAGATTGTTTGAAAGCACATCAATATTTAATGCCTGTGCCTGCATTCCCGAAGCTGCACTCCAAAGGCTCCTTAGCATATTGTCCTCCTTATTATTTATACAGGTCTTCCAATCTCATTAATAGATCTAGAAGAAATTTCATCCATAGTTCTAATTATTTTCTGATATGTTTCAAATGCCCTCTGCACTTCAATCATTTCCGTCATAGCCTTAATTGGATCTACATTTGACAGTTCAATGAAACCCTGTTTTACTTTAAATTTGCTGGCCACATGTCCCGGTCCACTTCCCTCAGAAGGAACAAAAAGAGAACTACCAATCTTTTCAAGCTCATATGGATTATCGAAATCCACAATCTTTAAAGCGCCCAGATCATTACCGTCAGCTTTTATTACCCCCCCATCATCTACTGAAACACTTTTTCCATTAATAACTATCTCCTGACCATTATCCCCCAATACAGTTAACCCGTCCTGAGTGACTAGTTTACCAGTAGAATCTATGGTAAAATTGCCATTCCTTGTGAATGTAGCTTCGCCCTGACCTGTCAAAACACAAAAAAATCCGTTTCCTTCAATGGCAAAGTCAAAAGGATTCCCAGTCTGACTTAACGGACCCTTGGAATGGTTGATACTGGTCCCATCAAATTTAACCTGACAGTTTGTATTAGCATATGGCCAAAGCGGAGAACAGCCTTCTACAGTCTGAAATTCAGGCAAGACTCCAACATTACTGGAATCATCAACTGGCATAAAATTACTGAAGATTGACTCGTCCTCTTTGAATCCTGTGGTCTCAATATTTGCAAGATTATTTGCTAATACCTCTAATCTCATGCCCTGCGCAATTGCACCGGAAGCAGCTGCATAAATGGCCTCATCACTCATTAATATTTCTCCCAGCCAGTTTCATCCATATTATTTAAAGTAGTCTCGCTCAACAATCCCTTACATATGCAATACGCGTACCAAAATATTATTAATATGTACTTTTAATCATAAAAAGCTCACGGTAACAGATCATTTAAATATTCCTTAACAATTACCGTTTCAATCGCTATTTCATATTAGAAAGCTGCCTAACGCCAAATTGATTTTGTGTGCAATGGTTTCTATCACTAGGCAATTTTTTCCCATACGCTAATATAAAAATATTATCATGATCCAGATAAAATTAATTGCTTATATCTTTATGATGAACGTTTTCATAAGTGATTTTATCAGGCCTTCTTCTTAATTTTAGAAGCAACTCAACTTCACCTCTGGCCAAAAACAACTTTTTTGAAATCTTATCAATATCTAAACCCGAGTTCGAAAGTCTTATGGCCTCAGTATAAACATTAATATCTGAACGGTTTTTTGATTCTCCTTTATATCTTTCATCCACGTTACTTCTTTCAAAAGACTCAGATATATTTTTGCCGCATCGCACATTTGTGTGGGTGCCCCCAATATGTTGTGGTCGGATTATTGTTTTTCTGACCGGAATGAGTTAGCGTAGTTTCAAGGCGAT
>LT984856.1:42414-48288 GCA_900258555.1 uncultured Desulfobacterium sp.
TGGGCACCCAGTTGATAACGTCGCATAGCGACATGTATTAACTTTTCTTCGCCTAAAGGCGAGGGATTTCAACCATCCCTGAAAGGGACATTAATTTAATATCATCAAGCATTGTAATAAGATTATTGGCGTCAAAATTATTATTACTTTTCATATCATTAATCATATTTTTTCTAATGATTTGTCTATCACATAAATAGTATTGATTTTTAAAATGACTTGAATCTCTATTATTATCTGAATCTTTACTACAGTTCATTTGAAATTTAATTTCCGAAGGAGCCTTTTGAAGCCTATTTTCTTTTAATACTTTCGACATAGTAAAAGAAACTTTTCGATTTACGAACTCTTTGCTGTTAATTCTTTCGAACATTCCTCGATCCGAGTGAATAAGAACTTTACTTAATTACGAAAATTATTTGTTTTCTTATTCACCAATCAGCTTTTCCTTCTTAAGTCTGGCCCGAAGATGAATAATTGCCTGTGAGTGAATCTGCGAAACTCTTGATTCAGTTATTTCCAATACACTTCCAATTTCTTTCATAGTTAGTTCATCCCAATAATATAGTGAAATTACGAGTTTTTCATTCTTTGGTAGTTCTTCAATAGCATCGGCAACAGCCTGTTCGATTTCCTTTACTCTTGTCAACCGGTACGCGTCACTCCCTTCTCCACTAAGGAAGTAATTTACAATGTTATCCCTTTCTTCTTTAGACGAGAATCCTAATTCTTCAAAGCTTAAAAAGGACATGCTCGACATTCGCTTAATATGGTAGCATTCATCTAAACTTATATTGAGTTCGTGAGCAATATCTTCATCATTAACAGACTTGCCCGCTTGCTGTTCAAGACGCAAATAGGTATTTTCATATTCACGAACCTTCCTTCTAGTTGATCTCGAATGATAATCACGTGCCCTGAGCTCACTTAAAACAGACCCTCTAATTCTAAAAACAGCATAGGTCATAAATTTGTTATCTCTTGCGGGATCATAGCGTTCGACAGCCTCTATTAGACCTATAATTCCCGCGTTTATTAGGTCATCAATCTCAACACTTGGTGGAAGATGGATTGCAATTCTATGAACAATACGCTTTACATAGGGAAGATATTCCTTGATTATTTCCTCCCTGGATAAGCAGTTATCATTTTCTGAAATATCGATTAATTCTTCTGCTATTTCCATTTGCTTAGATCCTTTTATTAAGTAATTTTGATATCTTCATCCTTATCTTCCTTTTGGATCAAACGACTCATTTTGGACATCTTTCTACCAATCACTGTTCTTAATGAGAAGGTGCCTCCAATTAAAATTAGTATGTCCCCTAGGAATGTTGTTAGCTTTTAATGATAGAATCTTTTTTGCTAATGAATTAAAGCACTTACTAGCATAGCAATCTGGAAATAATTCACTTACTAATTTCTGGTACCGGACGCTTTTTGAAATGTTTTTGTCATGTAAAACGAACCCCAGATACTCAATAGAAATATCCAAAAAACGATCTGCAACAAGACTTAATTGCCTAAAAACTTCATAAGCCTCATCATCATTGCCTACCATATTAACGACAAGTTTAAAATCTCTAATCGAATATTTAAGCGAAAGTACCTTCATGAGTGCGTATGCATCGGTTATAGACGTTGGTTCAGGTGAAACGACAACAATGATCTCCTGTGCTGTTGCATTGAAGTACATAACATTTGAAGAAATCCCGGCAGCGGTATCAATGAGAAAGATATCAAATGAATTCAACAAGGAATCAAGTTCCGAAAGGAAACGTATTCCCTGCTCAATCGAAAGATTTGTTAGCTCCTGTATTCCGGAAGATGCAGGAAGAATTTCAATATTTCCAGGTCCCTTGACGGTAATCTCACGAATTGACTTTTCACCTTCGATAACGTGTGCAAAATTATATTTGGGCGTAATTCCAAGAATTACATCAAGATTAGCAAGCCCTAAATCAGCATCAAGAATTAGTACTTTTTTCCCCAATTGGCCAAGAGCATAACCAAGATTTGCTACTATATTTGTTTTCCCAACGCCGCCTTTTCCACTGGTTATAGAGATCACTCTTGTATATGAGCCACTGTATTTATTTTCAACGCTCTTGTCTTTTTTATTTCTGCTTGGAAGATTAATAACCTTTCTCAAGGCCTTTTCTTTTTCCATTATAATTCCTCATAAACCAAATGAATCAACATAACATTGCATTAATATGCTCTGCCGCTTGCAGATTTAAGATTTGAATAATCATGTCTTTTCATTAAGGCATTATCATTATGATTAAGATTTTTATCCCCTATATTAGTAAGTTTATTTTCGAATTCAGCAATTTTTCCAGCAATCTCCTCTGGAGATCCAGATAAATACATCTTAGATCCACTATCACCAATTATCATGTCTGCAAGCCTTTCAACTGTTGCAACTTCTATATCCTCAGGGATCTCCTGTCCTTTTGTAAAATAAGACATTTCCATTGTTGACTGGTATAACTGACTAAGAACTCCACCGAAATTCGTTGCTTCATCAATTTTGGTAAAAATCACCCTATTCGTATTAAAGCCTGCAAACTTTGTTACAATATCACTGTTGGTCCTCCTACTAGACACGGCACTCATCACTAATGTCTTTTCTATTTTTTTATTACCTTCTAGTATATTCAATAATTCAGTTATTCTTTTAGTATTATTCTGGCAGAATCCAGGAGTGTCAATCAGGATAAGGCTGCAGTTGTTGTACATTTCAATAGCGCGTCTTAGCTCACTATTGCTACTAGCTACGTTTAAAGGCACACCGATTATGCTGGAAAATATCCGTAATTGTTCAATTGCACCTATCTTATTATTATCAAGAGTTATAAGACCAATGTTTTTCTGCCATCCGTTACTCTTTGCATAAGCTGCCAGTTTGGCGACAGTAGTAGTCTTTCCAACGCCGGTAGTGCCGATAATTGCAACTATTTTTTGTTTACATTTTTCCAACTTTACTCTTCCGCATGATATCCCAGAATCAAGTAATACTTTAATAAAATGCTCCCTGATTCCGATCAACTCAAGTCCACTTTTATCAAGTGCATTCCTTTGAATTTTGAATATTAGATCCAAAGCAATATCCTCGCCCACCTCTTGATCAATCAGTTGACTATATAACCCAAAAAGTTCTTTTCTAAACTTAGCACTATTACTTCTTTGATTATTTCGATTGGAAACCGCCCCAACCGCATAGCCTTTTACATCTGCAATAAAATTCGCTTTTTTCGACGATTGATACACATCATTAATTTCATACTTATTTGATCGCTTATCATCTTCGGTTTTCCCCATACTGCTGGATAATTTTTTATTTTCAAATGCATTAGTATCAGTAGCAGCCGTAACTTCAATACCGCGTGATCTCCCAAGTCCAAATATTCCCTTTCCGTTTTCAATTTTTTTTACGGATAAGATTACGGCATCAGGCCCAAACTCCTGCTTAACCATTCTTAACGCATCTCTCATATCAATAGCTTCAAACTTTTTTATTTTCATATTAACATCCTACAGTCCCAAGAGATTGTATTCTTGCATTACTTACAATATCATTATAAGAAAGGACAACTATGTTTGGCATAAACCGATCAAGGAACTTTTTAAAATGAGATCTTATCTGAGCTGAGCACATTATAATCGGCTGGTGATTAATCTCTGTAAATCTATCCATTAATTTCATTATTGAATTCATAATCTTTTCGGCATAAATAGGATCAAGAGCCAAATATGATCCCTGCTCTGTTTTAATAATTGATTCTGAGATTGTCCTTTCTATTTCCTGATCTAATGCTATTATCGGAATATCTCCGCCAGGATTCTGATAATTACGTGTTATTGTACGTGCAAGACAATGTCTGACGTTTTCAGTTAATATATCAATGTCCTTTGTTATTGTAGCCCAATCTCCAAGAGATTCTAATATCGTTAATAAATCCCTTATAGGAATTTGTTCTCTAAGCAGGTTTTGCAATACTCTAACAACCCCACCAAGCGGAAGTAAATTTGGAACCAATTCTTCTACCACCTTTGGATGTGATCCCCTGATATTATCCAAAAGCTTTTGGACATCCTGCCTTCCAAGCAATTCATGAGCGTTTCTCTTTATAATATCAGATAAATGGGTAATTAATACTGTTGTTAAATCAACGACAGTATATCCTTTTGACAGAGCTTCTTCCTTTACTTCTTTCTTTATCCAATAAGCAGGCAGACCAAAGGTCGGCTCTTTCGTTTTAATTCCTTCGATTTTTCCTTCAGCATTCCCTGGATCCATAGATAGAAAATGATTTAACATCAGCTCTCCATGTCCGACTTCATTCCCCTTAAGCTGAATTGAATACTCACCAGACCTGAGCTGGATATTGTCTTGAATATGAATTGGAGGCACAATAATGCCTAGTTCCTGGGCAATTTGCCTTCTAATCATTTTAATTCTATCAAGTAATTGCCCATTTTGTTTAATATCTACAAGAGGAATAAGGCCATAACCTACTTCCAAAGACAGTATGTCGATTGGTGGAAGAGCATCAATGATTTCTTGAGGCTTTGATATGCCATCCTTTGCTTTTTCATCATGTGGGAGATCACTTTCTTTTCCTTTTTCAGATTGAATTAGAAAATATGATAAGCATCCCCCAATAATTGCCATAATAAAAAATGGTACACTGGGGAGGCCTGGAATTAGCGCAAGGCCAAATAATACACTCGAGGCAACAGCAATTGCACGGGGTTGTGCGAATATTTGTGAGGCTATCGCTCTTCCCAATCTCATTTCAGATCCAGCCCTGCTTACAACAATACCCGCAGCAGTAGATACAATCAGCGCAGGCATCTGCGTCACAAGTCCGTCACCCACCGTCAATAACGTATATGTTCGAGCAGCTTCAGACAAACTCATTTCGTTTTGCAATACTCCAATTGTCAGTCCACCGATTATATTTATAATTGTGATTATTACTCCGGCAACAGCGTCCCCTTTAACAAATTTACTGGCACCATCCATTGCGCCATAAAAATCTGCTTCTTGAGATATTAGTTTCCTTCTTGACTTTGCCTCATTTTCATCTATGAGTCCCGCATTAAGATCTGCGTCAATGCTCATCTGCTTTCCTGGCATAGCATCAAGTGTGAACCTAGCAGCAACTTCACCTATCCTTCCGGAACCTTTAGTAATAACGATTAAGTTTACGATAACCAAAACAATAAAAACAACTGAGCCGACAACATAATTACCTCCGACAACAAAGTTCCCAAATGCTTTTATTACCTTTCCTGCAGCTAATGTTCCTTCGTTTCCATGAATAAGTATAATTCTTGTAGTTGCAATATTAAGAGATAGCCTAAATAAAGTAGATAACAACAATATTGATGGAAAAGAAGAAAGATCGAGAGGTTTTATAATGTATGTTGAAACCAAGAGAATTACTATCGAAATAGTAATGTTAAATGACAACAGTAAATCCAGTAGTATTTTTGGCAGTGGAAGAACCATTATAATAACGATTCCTACTACTCCAATCGCAGCAACTAATTCTCCATTTTTCCTTATGAGGGGCATCCAATTGCTATTAATATTTAGTTCTTCAGTTTTCATACCGTAAGACTTTTTGAAAATATTTTCAGACAAACCATCGCAGTGTTTTTAATATATTGCATGCAGTATTTATGCCGAATAACACCTCTCCACTTTTTTAAAATAAAAGGACTTCAAGAGCATGATATTCATACGTATTTCGATTCAGTTTAATATTTATGGGGCATCGCACATTTGTGTGGGTGACCCCAATATGTTGTGGTCATGCATTGATGACCTGGAATGCCGCTGGTTTTCTTCTCGGATAGAGA
>LT984856.1:49458-50751 GCA_900258555.1 uncultured Desulfobacterium sp.
CCTTAAAACTACGCTAACTCATTCCGGTCAGAAAAACAATAATCCGACCACAACATATTGGGGGCACCCACACAAATGTGCGATGCGGCATATTTATTTTTAACTCCTCTCAATTTATATACATACGCCAATACCTCAGCAACTGCCTTATAAAGTTCAACAGGAATAAACTCCCCGATCTCAACACTTTTAAATATTGCACGGGCCAAAGGCTTATTTTCAATAATAGGTATTTCACATTTTATTCCAATTTCCTTTATTTTTTCAGCAATATAACCAGCACCCTTTGCAAGGACCTTTGGAGCCATCATTTTTTTAGATTCATATTTCAACGCGATGGCTATCCTAGTCGGATTCGTTATAATGATATCTGCTTCATGAATACTCTGCATCATCCTTCTTCGAGCATTTTCCAACTGAATTTGCTTAATTCTTCCCTTTATTTTGGGATCTCCTTCAGATTGTCTAGCCTCTTCCTTTAGCTCATGTTTTGTCATCATTAAATCTTTCCGATGTTGCCACTTTTGAAATACGTAATCGAAAATGCCCAAAAGCCCAAAAGCCACACAGACATATATACATATTTTTAATGATTCAGATGCGATGAATTTTAAAATGTCAGTTACATCCATCTGCATTAGCGATGCAAACGATCCCATTTCCTTACTTAAGAAATAGTAAGCTATTCCTCCTATAAAAACACACTTAAGTAAGGCTTTGATTAATTCAACAATAGATCTAATTGATATGATATTTTTAATACCTTTTATGGGATTTAGTTTAGAAAGGCTTGCCTCAAATGGCTTTGTCGTAAATACAAATCCGATTTGAATCATGTTTCCTACAACACCTGCAATTAGGACCGATAACATTATTGGCATTATAATTGCGTAAATTTGACAAATTGATTCAGTAATGAATGAATTCATAGAAATGATATCGAATTCATTTTTACTAATGCCTCTGAATATGTGCGACATACAGTTGCACATATCACCTATAATTCTACTCCCATAAAGGAACAATATACAAAGAGAAGACAGCAATATAAAAAAAGTTGGAATTTCTTGTGTTCTAGCGATCTTTCCTTCGTTTCTTGCCTTTTCAAGCTTCCGCTGAGATGGCTTCTCGGTTTTATCCTGATCATTTTTTCCAAGCATATTTAATCACTAATAACCAACATAGAATTTTAGTATTTATGGGGCATCGCACATTTGTGTGGGTGACCCCAATATGTTGTGGTCATGCATTGATGACCTGGAATGCCGCTGGTTTTCTTCTCGGATAGAGATC
>LT984856.1:51891-71226 GCA_900258555.1 uncultured Desulfobacterium sp.
CTCTCCGTCAGCCCCAGGCGTCATCGCCTTGAAACTACGCTAACTCATTCCGGTCAGAAAAACAATAATCCGACCACAACATATTGGGGGCACCCACACAAATGTGCGATGCGGCGTATTTATTAAATGAAACTTATAGATTCCCGAATAATCGATAAATTTGTACTATAGATTTTCCAATCCCTGATAACACATTGTTCATGAAGGATGTTAAAAAGGGTAATGATAAAATTATAAAAAACATCCCTAATACAATCTTTATTGGTATTGCTACAAGAAATATATTCATTCTTGGAATTGTTCTAGCTACAAGTCCTAGGCTTACACTCGTCACTAAAAGAGAGGCCATGACCGGTGCACAGACTTTTACTGATATTACAAACATATTTCCTACTAGCCGTATAATATATTCGAATAATGATGAATTTATATGCATATTGAATACGGGAAGAATAATGAAGCTTTCGCTGATCGCCTGTATAAAATAGTGATGTCCATCCATTATTAAAAATATCATCAGACAATATACATTTAATAAGGTAGCAAAAAACGCCGACTGCATTCCGGTTTGCGGGTCAATTACATTTGCTATAGCAAATCCCATTTGATATCCGATAAGCTGCCCGGCCATTTGGACACCTGCAAAAATCAAATTTACGCATAAACCTACGCATATTCCTAGTAATATTTCTCCCAATATGCCAATTACTAGCGGGATAAGATCAATTCTAGCCTGATAATCTTCAGTATTAATTGAAGGGAAAATAATAATTGTTACTGTTAAGATTAGGCCGATTTTGAATATTGGAGGGATATTGCGGGTATTAATTACAGGAATATTTAAGATGATGGCACCAACCCTAATAAAAACAAGCAGTAAAGCTTGAATATTGGCTAAGCTTATAGAAAAAGTAATCATCTATGATACTTCTATAATTAAAAACACTTACCATCATATCCTATCGGATATAACTGTTTAAATTTATAAATAGATTTTGAGTATAATCCGTCATTAACTGCATCATCCATGGAAAAAAAAACAGAATAGCAATGCCAACCGCAACAATCTTCGGCACAAATGTCATTGTCATTTCATTCAATTGCGTCGCAGTTTGTATTATGCTGACAATCAGCCCAACTACAAGTCCTGTTACTAGCATTGGGGCCGAAAGCAAAAGCGTCAGCTTTATAGCCTGTCCGAAAAATCCAGTTAGAAAATCGTATGTCATATCCTTTTGATCTCATTCACTTTGTTCTACATTTAGTTTTGTCTGTTATTAGTTTACATAAAACTTTTAACAACTGACCCAATTATAAGATACCATCCATCCGCAATTACAAAAAGCATCAATTTAAATGGTAGTGAAATCATAATTGGTGGAAGCATCATCATACCCATAGACAGTAGCACACTTGAAACAACCATATCAATTATCAAGAAAGGAACATATAATAAAAAGCTTATTTGAAATGCGGTCTTAAGTTCACTTATCATAAAGGAAGGAATTAGGACAGATGTTGGGACCTCATCCATATTTTTAGGTCTCTTTGTTTTAGATATTTCCAAAAAAAGAGACAGGTCTTTTTCCCTGGTCTGCTTAAACATAAATTTTCTAATAGGGTTACAAGCCACTTTTATTGCGTCTTCCTGAGATATTTTATTCTGCAAAAAAGGTTGAATAGCATTTTCATTAATTTCATTCCAGACGGGTGTCATAATAAATATTGTAAGAAACAATGCCAGTCCCAAAACAATTTGATTTGGAGGCATCTGATTTGTTCCCATTGCCTGTCTGAGCACGGAAAGAACGATAGCAATTCTTGTAAACGATGTCACCATGATTAGTATTGCCGGCGCAATAGATAGTACAGTCAGCAGAAAAAATATTTGTAGAACTGTGTCACCTCCCCCCGATTTATTACCAGCATCGAATGACACATTCAAGTATGGCGTAGATATTGATGTCCCTTCACAGTATCCATAATGACACTTGATGATTACTCCAAGCGCAATCAGCACGCCAACCAATATTATCTTTACCTTAATCATTTAATATATCTATTAATTACCTTTATTCATTATTTATGTTGCAGGTTTTTCAATCAGCATTATTTAAATAATCACTGAATTGTTTTCCATTGTCTGATTGATTCTTATTCCTCTCAAGCTCCTTATAGTTTACTATCTTATCTAGCAGGCATATTTTATCCCCCGTTAAGCCAATAATCAGAATAGCGTTTGGAATCTGAACTGCAAGTATGTTTTTTTTAACGCCAAGATATTTATTCTCGATTATATTAATTAACCTGCCGTATTTTTTGTCCTTACTTTTTAAGATATGTCTCTTTAATAAATAGGAAACTGCAAACAGACAGACAAGAATGATCCCTAAAGTGATAAATATTTTAAGGCCTGTTAAAGCGACTTCCGGATGTTGATTCATTTTACTCCTACAATCCTTTCTAGAGAACTGATTATTTCTGTAAGCCTGATACCATACTTATCATTAACAACCACAACCTCACCTTTAGCGATCATTCTTTGATTTGCTAGTACATCCAAAGTCTCACCCGCAAACTTTGATAATTCAATAACAGAGCCCTGCCCTAATTTTAAAAGCTCATTTATAAGCATCTTTGTCCGCCCAAGTTCTATTGTAATTTCAAGAGGAATATCTAAAAGAAAGTCAAGATTTCCAACGGATTTGGAAGCTGTACCTCTTGATAAATCAGCAAATTCATAATTTTTATTTCCAGGATCAATGTTGCTATGTGCACTGTCTTTGTCTTTTTCATCTTCAGTTATTGGCATGAGATTCTACACCTCCACATCTTTTCACATAGTTATTTATCTGTACGGATGTATTTCCTTTGTATGTGCCGGGACTTCCTAAATATTTAGGTATATCCTCAACTTTTATAGTTACAGGGTCTAGCGGTCCATTATTAAGGTAGATAATGTCGTCAATTTGAAGGAATAGTATATCCTGAACACTTTGTATAGTTCTGCCTAATTCTCCACTGACGCATATTTGTGCACTACCCAACAGGCTGCTAATCTCTGCTGACCATGTACTTTCCCTATCGCGTTCACGCAGGTATCTTGAAGACAATTTTTCCTTTATCGGCTCAAGCATCAAATAGGAAATACACATATGGATATTACCTGAGAATTCCTGTCCATGGATTGAAAACAAAACGATTATCACCAGGTCACTGGGAGCGACAAGGTGAACAAATTCCGGCTTTGTTTCAATTTTTTTGAAGCTTAATTTTAATGGAAAGATATATTCCCACGCCTTTTCAAGGCATTCCAAGACATCAACACCAAACTTTCTCATTAAATTCAGTTCTATCTGAGTAAAAACGTCCCGTGTTTTTTCAATAGGCTTTCCCGTTCCACCAAACATGCAATCAATTAACGAGAAGACAAGACTCGGTTCGATTGCAAATAGCCCAGATCCAATCAATGGGTCCATATTAAATGAAGTAAAATTTGTTGGGTTTGAAAAGGCAGCCATAAACTCTTCAAATTTTACCATTTCTGTTGAAATAAATTCTACACCAATAGATTTCTGAAGAGTTGTGGATAATGCACTTCTAAGGAGGGTAGCGAATTTGTCATATACTTCCTCCAGGGCCTGAAATTGATCACGAAGTTTAATGCTCTGAGATGTTATATCATATGATTCTATTTCAGGCTCATTGGACTTATTTAGGTCAATTTCCAGCTCGCCTTTATCCATTGCTCCAAGAAGAGAATCAATCTCTTCTTGTGAAAGAATCTGTTCAGCCATATGTTTTCACCTATTGAATTATATATTCAGTGAAATAAATATTTGTTATACTACCGCTTTTAAAAATTAGATTAAGATTGTCCATTATTTCTTCACATAAACTTATTCGGCCACTTAATGTGATCAGATCTTTTGACATCTTATGTGGAACAATTTTAAAGATAATGTCCCTTATGAGGGGCAACCTGCTTGAAGCCTCTTTTTTTGTATCTTCATTTGTTAATTCTAAAACAATACTCATTCTTAAATACTTTTGATCATCAATATCAGCTAAGTTAACAACAATGGACTCAAGCGGGAATATAACTCTATTTTCTCCTAACTTTCCAGATTGGATGATTTTTTTTTGTTTGTTTTCAGTTTGTGGATCAGGGGGCATGACTTTTGACCACAAAACATAGAAACACCCCCCCATGATCACTGTTAACGAAGCAAATGTAATAACTATGCTAATCAAGAGATTTGAACGCACTTTTTCCAGTTCCCTTGCGTGCCCTTTTTTTAGGTCAGATCCTCATAACTATTTTAATTTTTATGAATATTGTTCAGTAGACCATTTCAGGCACCGCTTTAGTCCTGTTTACAAATCGAGCAATTACTATGCCAATAGCCGCTCTTTACCAATCACTATCACAAATTCCAAATCCAAGAATTAGTTCACAATAAAAGCTATTTTATTAATGGGTTACATAAATAACATCTCTTTTCCGAATATGTTTTTTTTGTCACTGACTAAAAACCCGTCAACGATTTGACGCATTTTTAATTAATATTCGACAGTTCTGACCGATATCTGGTAAAATATCTATGAATTGGAAACTTCAGTTTAGAACAGCAAGGAGACGGGAGAATTGGCCATTCATGGCGGGCTGTCAGAACCGATACAATAAGTAGTCGTAACTGCTGCGATATCTATTAAAAACGCAATTACTTGCAATTTAACGGATCCTAGCCCGCCAATGAACGAATGATTAACCTATGACTAATAAAACCTATTTCATATCAATACCCTAGTCGAGTAGCTTCTTAAAAAGTATTTTACTTATTTTTTTAAATGCAAAAAACTTTCAACTTTATCTTATTATATTAATAACTTCTTGCAGGATTTCAGCGCTGCTGCTGATTACCCTTGAATTTGCCTGAAATGCCCTCTGGGCCACTATCAAATCCACAAATTGCCGAGCCAAGTCAACATTTGACATTTCAAGGCTGTTTGTATTTACCTTCCCGGCACCATTTTGCCCGGGCGGGTTTCCAGTAGCACTTGTAGGTTGCCCTGAGTCAGTCGTTTCCTCGAACAGATTACCAGTCACCTTTCTAAGTCCATCATTACTTGGGAAATTAAAAATAGCGACCTGGTATAAATAATCCCTGTTTCCAGTTGAGCTATTCCTAGCAGTAACCCAGCCATTTGATTCAATTCGGGGCTCAGAATGAGTAGTTTGATCAATTTGAATTGCCACATTAGCGGAAGTATCGAATACAGCATTTGTTACATCAGTGGCCAGATATCCCTGGACTCTTCGATCCGATGGATCTACCAGATAATATTCGTTATCCCACCGAAACTGACCTGCCCTTGTGTAATAAGTAGCTTCAGATGAAGTGCCATCAGCCTCAACAACCTGAAAAAATCCATCTCCAGTTATTGAAAGATCAGTTGAATTTTGTGTTGTTTCCAAAGCCCCCTGCTCCCAAGCAGATTTTAGCCCAACAACCTGAACACCCTTACCTTCCTCATTTCCAGCTTTTCCGCCAATTGACACGAGTGTCTCGCTATAAACGGCAGCGAAATTGACATCGCTAGATTTAAATGCAGATGTATTTGCATTAGCAATATTGTTACCGATTACATCCATATTAGTAGCCGCCGCATCCATACCTGTGATCCCAGTATAAAGTGCACCTAACATAATTAATACCCCCCTATTTTTGTTTGAATGGAATTAATCCTTCATTTAATAATTCTACATTTTTCCTAAAATGTTACACCCTCCCCAACACCAATGACATCACTCATATTAATACTTTTCTCGCCCGATCTCAGAGATGCCACGCCATTATTAAAATCAACAGAATTGACCTTGTAATTACGAATCGGTGATCCGCTAAATGTTTCACCTGTACCTACGGCCTGAATATTAATTGTGTATTGCCCTCCTGGGACCTGATTACCACCCTGGTCCATCCCATCCCAAGTAATTGTGTGTTCTCCTGCCAGATAATTTTCAGCCTGATTAATCTCTCTTATCAGTTCTCCATTATAATTATAAATTGACGCAAAAATTCCTTCAGCTTCTCTATCTAAACTAAATGTTACTTGACTTGCTCCTCCTTCTACCAAATCAATTGAATTATCATAAATTTTTACATCCTTTCCAACAAAAGATGATAGGTTTTCGTTGAAAATTCCCTTTTGATAACCATATAACTGTTCTAAGTTGTTATTAACATTATACAATTGCTCAAGAGAAGAAAACTGAGCCATTTGAGAAGTAAATTCTGTATAGTCCATTGGATTAAGTGGATCCTGATTTTGCAGTTGCGTTACTAGAAGCATAAGAAATTCATCCTTGTCCACACTACCACGGCCGGACGTTGATTTGCTAATGCTACTTTCATCTACAACACCTGCAGGAAATATATTCATAAATCTATCTCCCTATGCGAATTTAATTAACCTTGTATTATATTTATGCAAAAAAGTTTATTCCTCCATCGATGTCTCTTTCGTCAGGATTACTATCTTCCGACTCATTGCCTCCTTGTTGTTGAATATTTTCCTTTCCTGCAATAAATTGAGAAAATTTCATCTTACCATGACTTGACTGATTATTTCCTGAATCGTGATCTGTGACTATTTCAACTTTACTAACCTCCAGTCCATGGCTTTGAATTTCACTTTTAAGTAGATTAATATTGCTTTCAATTATTTCTTTTACAAGTTGTCCCTCAGTCACTATTTTAATACTAACCTGATTATTTTCAGCGGAGATATTCATCCTTAAGGTTCCAAGACTTTCAGGTTTCAACCTTATCTCGATTGAAGTTAGACCGTTTCTTAGACCGGAGGAGGCCCTGCTTATGATCTGGGATAATATGTTTGATTGCATCGTCCTTTCATTTGTCTGAACAAATCTTGTTTGATTTGAAGCATCCAAACTCTTAATTTCGCTTTGCCGACTTCCAATAAATTGACATTCATTGTTTTTTTCAGATACTGTCTCTACATCTTTATTACTATTAATTTCATCATTAATTACTATTTTATTATTTGATGTTGAAGTAATAATATCCTCTGCACCAAGCCTTACTCTCTTACTAACCCTAATCTGTTCTTTCAGATCAAATTCCTTTAAATTTTTATTCGCCATCTCCTGATGATTATTCTTGTGATTCTCATTGTCACCATTACCTGATAATTGATCAGTTTCTGATTTTTGAAAATTGACTGTTTCTTTGTCTGCTAAAGGACCTTGTTGGATTTTAAGCCTTATTAATTTGTTAGTTGAATTTTCATTTATAACTTCACTAATCAATGGTTTTCCCAAAACAGAGGTTGGATTATCACAGTCTTTTATTTTGCCATTGCTGACCCCAGTACCTTCGGGACACGAATTTTCAGTTGTCCCTTCACAATCAAAATCCTCATAGTTACTTTCTCCTGCAGCAACTTCAGAAATTCTTTTCCCCTGATCTCCGATAATTACCTGTTCCCTTAGATGACCTGTAATATTGACATCCTTTTGCAATGCCTTTTTGGTACTCATATTTTCATTCAAATAAGTGGCATCACTAACATCTTCAATATTCTTATTAATTTTATTATCATTATATTCAGCCCTTACTTTATGCAATATATCATTATTATTATCTTCAACTTGATTCATTTTATTTTTATCATGAAGATTACTTACTAAATTAATTTCTATATTTGGTATTTTATTAGATATTTCAACAGCATCTTCATTATTTGCCATAATACAGACAGGATCACAATCAATAGTCTTGCGATTGCCTCTTGCCTCATTATCAGACAAGACTGACATTATATTCTCAGTTATATCTTTTTTTCCCGCCATATCGGATTTAAAACCAATGCTTGTATCATCAAGCACCTTATTTTCGGACCAGTCACCACCATCTTTACCACAAAGAGTCGCTTCCTGGGTTGATAACCCATCAGACAAATTTTCATTTATTATCGTATTTCCATGAGTTATTATTAACATTTTAAGCGCTCCTAAATCAAGCATGCTCAACTGTTCCGAGATTTCAATATTTTCATCTCCTTCATTGGATTTAAATTTTCCCATGCCTGCCATTGAAAAGCCATTATCACCAACCAATCCCATTAATGAAACTACCTGAACTCCCACTCCATCCGAGCCAGCGACTAATTTTTTATTCAACAGCTTAACACCAGACGGTCCTTTTTGACATATCTGATTAGCATTGTTTTCATTTTCAAATGCAATTGTTTTAATCTCATTAGGTCTTAAGCACTGTGAAACATTAATCAGTGTCAATTGAAATTGATTATCTTCATTACGCAAACCTGCTGTTTCATTCGTTTTTATATTTGAGTTCATTTTTTCGCTAAACTCTAACAAACAGATTTCAGGTAACTCTATTTTTCGGGGAAGGCCTGCTTCCATGTAAATTTCCTTTTTTTTAAAAATAAGACTTAATTTTTTCTGGTGAATCTAACAGATGCCATCTCATTAGTGAAGGCCTCCTCCTTTCTTCCCAATGATAGTTGATAGACCCTCCTTCCTTTATCTTCAAGTTTTTCTATCGTACGTCTGCTTATCATTCTCTGTATTAGCTCGTTCCTTTTTGATTGCACACTAAGAGCTATCTGATCAACCAACTTCTTTTGATATTCTATATCCATAAGCAGATTTTCGATGTATTCGACATTATAAAGGACCTCAGATGCAATTGCACCAGTTTCGAGTTTTTCTTTAATGTCTGAATCAACTCTACTGTTTAAGTTTTTAAGCTCATATAAACGCTCATTTGCCTTAGCTAATTCTTTCTTAAGGATTGACAAATCTTTTTTAAGCAGATCTTCTAAGTATCTTCTATGAGTTAAAACTGCTTCAAATGGAAATTTATACATACTTAAACTATTCTCTAAAAATATCTCATCAATTCTTAATTCATTAAATCCTCAAGCTGCTGGACACTTTCTTCAAATGATACACCTGTCTCCATATCTTGCTGTAGATATGAGTTTATATTCGGAATCATTTCAATTGAATAATCAATATCAGGATTGGTTCCTTTTACATAGGCTCCAATATTTATAAGATCTTCGGCTTTCTTGTAAACCGCAAGGGTATTTTTTAGCCTGTTGGCATTTGCCTTGTGTTTTAATGTAGTAATTCCATCCATTACTCTGCTTATACTACTCAATACATCAATAGCAGGATAATGGTTCTGGATTGCAATATCCCTGCTTAAACAGATGTGACCGTCCAGGATAGACCTGACTGCATCAGCAATAGGTTCAGTCATATCATCCCCCTCAACTAATACGGTATACAACCCTGTGATTGTCCCTTCACCGTCTGATGTTCCGGCCCTTTCCAGTAACTTTGGAAGCAAAGTGAACACTGAAGGTGTGTACCCCTTTGTGGTAGGCGGTTCTCCTAAAGCAAGACCTACTTCCCTTTGAGCCATTGCAAATCTGGTTATTGAATCCATCATCAAAATAACCTGCTTTCCCGTGTCTCTAAAGAATTCAGCAATAGCAGTAGCAATATAGGCTCCTCTCATCCTTATCAATGGCAGGTGGTCTGACGTTGCTACAATAATTACAGAGCTCTTCAAGCCCTCCTCTCCTAGCTCTCTTATAATAAAATCATTAACCTCTCTTCCACGCTCACCGATCAATGCAATTACCTTAACATCAGCCAATGTCTTTCTTGTGATCATTCCCAGCAATATACTTTTTCCGACACCAGATCCTGAAAATATTCCTATTCTCTGACCACAGCCAATCGATAAGAGCCCATTGATCGCTCTTATTCCAATATCAAGAGGCCGGTTTATTCTCTTTCTCAGAAGAGGATTCATCGGCTTAATATACAACGGATAATCATTTTCAATTCTTATAGGTCCCTTTCCATCTATAGGGTTCCCAAGTCCATCAATAACTCGCCCCAATAGTCCTTCACCTACACCTATAGACGCCTTTTGATCTCTCTCTACAACCCTACTGCCAGGACCAATTCCCCTAGTTTCCTCAAGCGGCATTAATAATACTTTGTTATCTTTAAATCCAGACACTTCAGCTTTTATGACATTTTGAGATCCTTCCTTGGAATGAATATCGCAGACACTTCCCAGTCTTGATGAAATTCCCTGAGCCTCAGCGATTAAACCAACCACTTTGGTCACTGTCCCGGTTGACCTAATTGGGCTGGATGCCCCGAGTATTTTATGATATCTTTTAAGATCAAACGCTAATTCCATCAAATTTCCATTATTCTTTTACAGTTTATCAAGTTCTGACTTAAAGATATCCTCAACAATCTGAAGCTGTTTATCAATCCTTGCATCAATATCTCCGATGTCAGTTTCTATGATGCATCCGCCTGGCATAATATTTCTGTCTTCAACAAATAACAACGCCTTGTTATATTCACCAAATTCAGGATTATTTTTAAGTGCATCCTGTAGTAGCTTGATGTCAGACGGCGCCAATAGTATCCTCATTTTTTTATAATTACTTAATTTATTTAATGCCTCTTTAACTACGTTTAAAATAACACCACTATTAACACTAATCTCATGGCAAACAATTTTTTTCGCAATTGCAATTGACAACTCAACCGCCTCACGTTCAGCCCTTATTAGGATCTTTTTCTTTAGTCTTTCCACATCACCAATACATTCATCAAGGCTTCGTAATAATGATTCTAGCCTACCCCTTAGAGAATTCAGCCCGTCTTTTTCTCCTTTTATGAATCCAATGTTATAGGCATTTTCTTCAATCTGCCTTAACTTTTTGTCTTTATTGGAAAGTGTTTCATCAGGATGTCCCGCCCTTTCCTTAGTATTGGTGCATAAATTACCCTTCTCATCAAATCCTATAGGCTTAAAAAACTGTTTCTTTTGATGGGATTCAACACCATCAGGCTTGTCAAAATTTACATTTGGGAAACAATATGGCCTCATAATTCAATTATCTTTGTAACCATTCCTTGAAGTTAAACAACCAGTTCCTCCCCGCCACGCCCGGCAATAATAATTTCATTTTTCTGGTGAAGATCCTGTATTATCTTCGTTATCATCTGCTGAGCAGCCTCAACTTCCTTCATTCTTACTGATCCGATCGCCTCGATTTCATCTGCTACCATCTCTCCAGCACGTTCAGACATGTTTTTAAACACCTTTTCCTTTACAGCTTCAGTCGCTCCTTTAAGTGCTATAGCCAAATCTTTTGTTTCAACGCTTCTAAGAAGTTTTTGTAATCCCTTATCATCCACTAGCACCAGATCTTCAAATACAAACATTCCCTGTCTGGTCAATGCCGCAAGTTCAGGGTCCAACTCTTCCATTTCATTAAGTATCAAATCCGACGAATCAGAATCAATCTGGTTCAAAATGTCTGCAAGTCGCCCTACTCCTCCTGCTTCTTCGGTCTTTGATGTATCCTTTTTAGAAAGAACCTCTGAAATGGTCAGGTCTATCTCCTCAATCATATCACTGACAACTTTTTTTAACCGAGCAATTCTTATCGCAACATCAGGTTTTATATCGTCTGGGAGTTTAGACAAAACCTCACTGGCCACATCCGGCTCAACGTGAGCAAGGATTATTGCGATTGTTTGAGGATATTCATCCTTGATCATCTTCAACAATGTATCTGGATCCAGTGTCTTAATAACCGATTCATAGCCTTTGCTGGAAGTCACCAGTTTGGATCTCTCTCCCTTTTCATCATCCTTAGAATTCCTTTGAGCCAATTGCCTGGCCTTTTTCTTTTCCGCCAATGTGGTAAAATCCCGAGCAACCTTCTCAACTAACTCAAACGATATCTCTCCAAGTTGAGACATATGCTTTCTAACGATTTCTTTCTCATTATCTGTTAATATGGCCAAAATATCCTGAGATGCCTCTTCACCCAAGGACTTGATTAATATTGCAACCTTCAGCGGCCCCGGCAGGTTGTTCGGATCCATCGTTTACCTCTCAATAAAAAACAGGCTTATCGTTTAATACCATTCATAAGCCTGAATAAAACAATATTTTAATAGCCTGTGGTTATTATTTTCGAATATCCTGATAAAATTTATTTTAATAAATGTCTTCACAGGTTTTAATAATATTTCTTTAACCCCCGTATCTTAGCCAAAGCACTTACGATGTATGTTAAAATTTTTTACCCATAAAGCTTCACCTTATTTCTCTGTCAGCCATTCACGTGCGACATCCAGGGAAGATTTATCTTCGCCTTTTAACATGGCCAGTGCCTGGTCTCTGAAAGGAAGGCTCTTTCTGCCCTCCCCATATCCTCTTTCTATTTCTTCCACTGTCATCGGAAGCTGTTTTACTAATTCTGTCCCGATAGCGGCTGAAGATGTTAGCCACTTTACTAATGGTCTAATGATAAACAAAAATGTAAACACTATAAACATAACAAATAAGACATATTTTAGATATTGCGTGTATTGCTCAAGTGATGATAGTAATCCACTATCACCAATTTCTTCCTCTGACTCCGTCTCTCCCTTGTTCTCAAACTGTATATTTACAACCTCAATTTCATCTCCACGCTCAGCGTCAAAATTGACAGCCCTTTTTACAAGACCTGTAATCTTTTCCAATTCTTCCGTAGTCCTTGGGATATATTTCAACTGTTCTTTTCCATCTTCCTCGCCATCCTCTTCCGCTTTTACAGCCTGGAGTGTACCATCAACCACAACCGCAACAGATAGTCTCTCCATCCTTCCAATTGGCTCAACGATGTGGTTCGTTACTTTGCCGATTTCGTAATTTACAGTTCTATCCTTTTTTTGATATTCAGGTCCTTGTAAAACAGCTTCGCCCTGAGGGATACTGGTCTTATTTTCATTAGGCATATTCGAGGCAACACCAGGGACACCAACCGAGGCCCTTTCAGTCTTATTTGAGACAGTGCTCTGATCCTGCTCGCTTCTTATTACCTTTCCTTCCGGATCGTAGACTTCTTCCGTTTTTTCATGCCTTCTAAAATCAAAGGAACAACTGATTCTTACAATTGCCTTTTCAGGCCCCAGTACCTTTTCCAGCATGGATTCAATTCTTTTTTCTAAACTCCTTTCAACTTTCTCCTGATACTCTAATTGGTTTGAGCTTAATTGTCCGTCTGCAGAATTTTCTTCAGAACCGGCAAGCATCTTTCCGTTATTATCAACAATAGTTATGTCCTCAGGTCTCAAACCTGACACACTGGATGAAACCAGATGAACGATTCCCTTGATCTGATTTTCACTAAGCCTTTTTCCCTTTTTCAGCTTGATAACAACCGAAGCGGTCGGATGGGTTTCATCCTCAATAAACAGAGACTTAGCTGGCATAACAATATGAACCCGACTCCCTTCGACCTCATCAAATCCATTTATTGTTCTTGAAAGTTCCCCCTGCAGAGCCCTCTGATAGTTCACGTTCTGGACAAATTCGGTCATGCCAAGTTTGGTGGTGTCGAATATCTCGAATCCAATACCGCTTCCCTTGGGCAATCCCTGGTTAGCCATTTGAAGCCTTGTTTCATAAATAACATTCTTTGGCACTAAAATAGAACTTCCATTCGATGATATCTGATATGGTACTTTTTGATCTTTTAAGTCGTTTACAATCGCTCCTGCATCTTCAGGAGTTAAGTTCGAAAATAGGATTTGAAAATCCGGTTCATTACTCCATATCATTAAAAATAAGATACTAGTTAAAACTGCACCTAAAAGGCTTATCAAGACAAACAGCTTGCCCGCGCTTAACCCTTTGATAAATGCTACCGTCTGCCGAAGGATATCAGAAGAATTTTTTGCCATTTCACTCGTCTTTCAATTTAAATATTCATATGCATGATCGTCTCATAGGCGGATATAATTTTATTCCTTACCTGAAGCATAAGCTGGAATGAGACATCGGCCTTCTCCAACGCGATCATGGTATTATGAATATCTTTTTCCTCACCTGTTGCCAGTGCCTGAACCGACTGATCCGCCTGCTGGCGGAGCTCGCTTACTCTTCCGACGGCATCTTTCAAAGAATCATAAAATGAACAGCCGTTATCCTTTACTGCTTGTGTTGAGCCAATTTTCGAAGGATATGATTGTAATTGACTTTCTTGAAGAGATATTTCTTTCATTTCTACCTACCTATTTCCAATGCCTTTGCCGCCATTCTCTTAGTAGCATTAACAGCGGTAATGTTTGCTTCATAGCTTCTAGTCGCGGACATCATGTTCACCATTTCTTCTATTAGATTCACGTTTGGCAGACTCACAAACCCATTTTCATCTGCGTCAGGATGGCCAGGATCAAATTTCTTTATTGGTGGTCTTGGGTCTTCGATTATTCCAGTGACTTTAACCTGCGAAAGCTTATCATCTATCGGAGATTTTATAGCACTTTCAAAATTATTCTCATATGGTTCTGCTGAAAATACGATATCCTTTCTTCTGTATGGCCCTCCCTCCTGGGTCCTGGTTGTGCTGCTATTGGCCAAATTACTTGAAATTACATTCATCCTGAGTTTCTGTGATGTCAGCCCTGAAGCACTTATTTGTAGAGAATCGAAAAAATTCATTTTTACTTACCTCCACTTTGGATAGCATTCTTCATTGATTGGAATTTTTTATGTATCAATTGGGTCATGGCATCATACAATATGCTGTTTTCAGCCAATTTTGTTATCTCTCCGTCAATATTTACCGTGTTGCCGTCTGCCCTGTTTGACAGGCCATCAATTGAATATTTGGTTGTTACCTCTGGTGTATATGATGATCCATGAACTCCAGGTAAATGGTCCCTATGAGTATTTGTGAGGCCGATATCTTTATTCTCACCCCCGATTTTTTTCATCTCTTCCTCCACTGCTAGGTCAAATGCCTTATATTGTGGAGTATCCTTGTTGGCGATGTTTGAGACTATAAGACTATGTTTCAGTCCTCTTAGATTTAGAGCATTTTCCAAGGTTGAGATCGTTCCGTTAAATAATCCTTCTGACCCCATCTCTATTTCTCCCTATTCTATTTCCTTTAATCGCCGAAAATTTCTATTTCTTACAATTTATAGTCTTCGTGGATATCCACAATTCGAAATTTTCGTTCTTTTGAAAAGTCCTTCTTTTTTTAAATAGCAAATACTATACCAACATGGGATTCATCAATTCTGCATTCATTTATCTTGCTGATAATTCAATGGATATCAGGTTTACAATTGATAAAAACCTTCATTTCAGCATTTCTATTCAGGAGATCAGGAAAGGTTTTCCCGTTTCTTCATGGATCTTTTTTCCCATGCCGTGTCAATTGTTACTACTGAGGAGCAGGCGCCAATAGTCCGGGGCATGAAAAATAAAAGATGGAAGCTTGTGCGACTCACTGCTCAAGTCGGTATTCACTGAGTTTATTTCTGAGTGTTCGAATGCTTATTCCCAAAAGTCTTGCTGCATGTGTTCTATTATCATTAACCTCTTTTAATGTACGACATATCAGCTGCCTTTCCATATCCTTTACCGACGTCCCTGCGTTAATGGAAATAGCTTCCCTTTTCAGAGGATCAGGTTCTTCAATTATCAAATGTTCTGGCAACAGTATTTCTCCGCTACCGAGAATAATTGAACGTTCGATAACATTTTCCATCTCTCTAACATTACCCTTCCATTCGAGTCCCATTAAAATGGAAATGGTATCATCGGCAATATCTTTAACGTTTCTGTGCCTTAGAGAGGCATACTTTTGCACAAAATGTTTTGCTAATAATACAATATCAGATTTTCTTTCTCGAAGCGGTGGCAGTGTGAAAGGTATTACATTTATTCTGTAGAACAAATCCTCTCTAAATGTCCCGTCTTTTACAGCCTTTTTGAGATCAATATTGCTTATTGCAATTATCCGCGCGTCAATTGGTATCGGCCTATTACCGCCAACCCTGTCTATCTCTCTTTCCTGGAGAGCCCTTAGAAGCTTTGCCTGAAGCGGCATTGACATTGTACCTATCTCATCAAGGACAATTGTTCCTTGTCTTGCGATTTCAAGTTTCCCTAGTTTCCTATTGGCAGCACCAGTGAATGCGCCCTTTTCATGCCCGAACAATTCGCTTTCGGCCAGATTTTCCGGCAACGCCGCACAGTTAACAGCAATATATGGCTCGCCGGCCCTTCCGCTGTTTTGATGAATATAATTGGCCAACAGTTCTTTTCCTGTCCCACTTTCACCAAGGATAAGTATTGAGCTCTTAGTGGGGGCCACGTTTTTTGCACGATCAAGGATCTTCATTAGGGTTGCATCTTGTGTGATAATTTTTTTGTAGTCAGAGAACCTATTGGTCCGGTAGGACAATTCCTTGCATTGCCTCCTGTTGTTTAAAACGGAACAGACCCTTTTAACTGCCGTCTCCAGAATCTCAAATGAAAATGGCTTGGTAATATAATCTGAAGCTCCTTCCCTCATAGCCTCTACAGCATTATCTATTGTCCCGTAACCTGTAATAATTATAACTTGAATATCGTCAGATATCTTTTTGATATTTGATAAGACTTCGATACCAGACATCTCCGGCATTTTTACATCGGTAATTACAAGGCCAAAGTATTCATTTTTAATTTTTTCGAGGGCCTCAAGGCCGCTTGCCGCACTTTCTACCGAATACCCGCACCGCCGTAAGGCATGAGACATGGCAGACCTAATTTCCGCTTCATCATCTACAATCAGTATGGACTCAGTATACATGTTAACCTGCCCCGTTTTCGATTTTAAGGGCACAGCATAATATATTGATGTTTTTATATAGCAACCTGCATGATAAGTTCACTTCAGCATCTTTAAATAATTGGCAAGAATTATGCCATTATATTTACTGGGTCGGATACTAGTATCCTTTTAGCTGAGAGGCTGGAAATTGGTTATATGAGGATTGGGAATTGATGAGAGGGCAATTCATCATAAAAATTAGATTAAATTGCAATAACGGAAATGAGGCTATAATTATTAGGATATCATGATGATAGAACTATTTCCTAGAATCCAACAGATAATTTTCTAGGCTTATAGCTATAGTAGAAATCATCCTAAATACATTTTTGTTATAATAGCCTTTTTGTCAGATTCTAACTTTTGGCGTCATATTCTTGACGCTTATAAATGCTATTATACCAGTAGATCAGGAATCGTGAATAGTTTTAATCCAATTAGATGTTAGTCACATGGAAACAGCTGCCTGCTCAAGCTGGTGCCTCTTTATCTTTTCTACAAGTGTGGTCCTATTCACTTGGAGTAGCTTTGCAGCCTTTTTCTTTACCCATTTTGTCTGTTCCAAACACTGTACAATAAGATTTTTTTCGAATTCACTGACGGCAGTGCTCAGACATATTCCTTCCTGAGATATTTCGATTCGCGGCAGTACCCGGGGGATGATCGTTTTAGTGAGTTTTTTGGGCAAATCAACAGGATTTATCGTACCATCGCCTTTAAGAACGACAAGACTCTCAACCATGTTTTTTAGCTCTCTGACATTGCCTTTCCATGAATGATTCATGATAATCTCCATTGCTTCTTCAGAGACACCATTTACATTCCTTTTATTTTTCTCATTAAAATATTTCAAGAAGTGTGCAGTTAGAAGAGGGATGTCACTTTTGCGATCTCTTAAGGGAGGGAGTGCGATTGGTATAACGTAAAGCCTGTAAAACAGATCTTCCCTGAAGTTTCCCTTTTGGACCTCTTCCTCAAGATCGCGATGAGTGGCGGCAATGACCCTTACATCAACTCTAATTGTTTTACAACCGCCTACCTGCTCGAATTCTTTTTCTTCTAGGACCCTCAAGAGTTTTACCTGAAGGTCATGGCTCATGTCGCCGATTTCATCAAGGAATATAGTGCCTGAATTGGCTATCTCAAACTTTCCCAGTTTCGGCGACGTTGCACCGGTGAATGCCCCCCTGACATGGCCAAACAATTCACTCTCAAGCAAATTTTCAGGTATGGCCCCACAATTGATCTGTACGAAAGGTTTGTTCTTTCTGTTAGAATGCTTGTGTATTTCTCTTGCTATTAAGCCTTTTCCAGTCCCAGTCTCTCCATTGATAATAATAGTACTGTCGCTATCAGCTACGCTTTCTATCAGGCTGAATACATCGTGCATGTTGTTGCTGTTACCTATAATATCCCCAAATTTTCTTTGGGACTGCTTATCTCCCCCATCAACGACCAAATGGTCTTCTATCTCAGATATCTCTGAAAAAAGTTGATTAACGGCTTGCTGTGCCAATTTTCCCCTCCTTTAGCTTACCCCTGCTGTTAACAAGCGGCTGTCCGTGTGAAAGCCTAATAAATAGATTGCTGAACCAGGAATTATCCCCAACGAGATAGAACCTGCCAATAAACCTTCTCTTCGGACAGACTTTCCAGAAGCACATTATTGAGACCTATTTATCTTGAGCAAGGTCTGTGCCATCATTTGCTATTCGCAGGCCAGATAAAATTTAGGCTAGTATTATCAATTCCTTGCAAAAATGAGGATTTTTTAAGGTACGTGTCGTTGTAAGAAAAGTGAAGTCTGCTGTTAGCATTTTGCAAATAATGGGTAATCTGTTCAATGCCAGATTGACTGTTCTTTGCCCATGACCAAGATTACAACTTCTTGTTTGAAAACCTTCCAAAAAGTAAAAAACAACATTATTTAGTGAGTGCCATCAATATAACAACAAGATATACTTATCTTTAAATAAAAAGCTAAAAATCTTGATCATGCAAACTTATCCACTAAGCCGGGATTCAAACCTCCGAACACAATGCTGCAAAATGTTAGCCTAATATTTGCAATTTGCAAATTCCTTTAATATAAAAAAATAAAATTGTTATCCGAAAACCCAAAACAATTCCCTCTCATTGCGTAATGAATGATTTTGACAAGTTAACCGGTTTAAATTACTTACTTTAAAAATATCCCTAATTTTCTTTGAGGCCCTGATGGACATACAGCAATGCTTTGAAATCCTTGAGCTTGATCACAGTGCTTCGCTTGATGAACTGAACCAGGCATATAAAGATTTGGCTGTTGTCTGGCATCCGGATCGCTTCCCAAACAATCCTCGGCTAAGGGCAAAGGCCGAGGAAAAATTCAAGATAATAAATGAAGCCTATGAAAAACTGCTTTCATTTTTGACGGCAATACATGGCCAAGAAATGATGCATCATAACTATGTTGAGCGATCAGAATCAGGTAGTGTAAAATCTTTTGTGTAAAATTATAACTTGTCGAAAAAAAGGCGCTTTTCCTTTATAAGGGTTTTACGACAAACCAATTAAAAAAAAGGAGAA
>LT984856.1:72556-110109 GCA_900258555.1 uncultured Desulfobacterium sp.
CAAACCCTATAGGAAAAGTCCGCAAAAATTTGCCTTTTTTCAAACAATTAAATGAACTATCAAATTTTACACAATTAAATTGACACTACCCAGAATCATATCTCAAATCAACCAAAGGCCTCAAATTGTCATGGTCAGCTTTGGCCCGATTTCAATCCATTTTTAAAAAACATCATATTTCGACTATACAACGACCATGGGTGCGTTTAGTTGCAAGGACCATTGACTATATGCTGACTGCTTCATGCTTACAGATTTTAGGATTTAACACTATCCTTCTGACGACAGAGTTCTCTTGGATCCTTTTCCCGATTTTTTTGGTCACTGCATGGATAATTATTGAGGCCGCCTTTTTGAGCTTATTCGGCTGCACTCCAGGAAAATGGCTATTGGAAACAACTGTATATGATATATTCCAACTTAAACCAACATTTTCAGGGGCGCTAAGAAGGAGCATTTCTGTCTGGTGCAACGGCATAGGTATGGGTGTTCCATTTATTGCCCCTGTTACCATGGCAATTTCATATTACCGAATTAAAAAAAAGGCTCTAACATCATGGGATAGTGACGGCAGATTTTCAATCAGGCATGAAGAAATCGGTAAGATCAGAATATCTTTCATCATAATACTTTTTATTATAATGATATATTGTCTTGCCAGAAACAAATCTAATACCGTATCAATTTTTTTGGGGCACTTTTTTTGAAAAATTCTCTTTGAAGTCCATATATCAGTTCCCTCAAGGCGCTGAGATCCTTTTTAGACATTGAAATAAACTGGAGTCCAAAGCGATAATTTCCCGGTCTTGATTTGCTGCTCGACCTGATTATCAATGCTTGGTCTACTTTAACCTCAATCATTTTTCCGTCTGATTGGGTGATCAATGTAACATCCTTCAATATAGTCCCCGGCTCAAAATTATGAGCACGATTTTCGTTTTCATTAAACCTATCAAATTCAGCAAAAACCCCGCCCATGCTAATGTTGATAACATTCATTGCAAAATTAATTTCATCCAGTCTAAAAAATATCCTTGATCCCTGTGGAATGGACAATCTGAAATCTTTTCTTCGCAGAACAGCTGAAATGGATTTGGGGAAAATAAGATGGATGGAATTTTCTAATATTTTTTTTACAGAGGTTATAAACTCATATGGGGATCCATCTGATGAGCTAAATTCAAATTTTATATTGCACGCATCCAGCCCAATTACTTCCTCTTTAAATCCAGTTGGTGATTTAATGACAAAACAGGGGATATCATCTTCAGTCCTGAGCTCTGTGACCGTGGTCACTTGCTCATAATCCTTTCCCAGGATCACCAATTTTATGGGCTTTCGGCCAGATCTAAGGTCATCTAGGGCGCTGAATCTGCTACTTCCCGTAATCCTTTTCTGCTTCTCCATCGTCCCAGGACCTGATAATTCCCGTGTGACTTAACCTGCCTTACTCCTCTCAAGAAAGGCCTCAAAATCAAGGGGAATAATTGTAGCCTCGCTGTTTGAAGTGTCAATACAGTTTTCAACATTCTTTGGTGGTTCTATCCTGCCATTTTCCATAATTTTTCTGATAGCGCCAATATCTTGAGATATGCAGGAAATATGTTTAACAAGGCCATCCAACAGGTAATGGATTCCATGCATTAGATCCTGATTCTCAACTGCATCTGTATTAACTACGGGGATGTCATTTGCATTTTTTTCAAGGGCATTACTCCCTTCGTCCCTTTCATCAGCAGCATCATTAACAATCAAAATCTTTTCCTTTTCAGGGACCTGACCCTGAATGTTACTTTGTTCTCCTGTCGCCTTAGACCCGGACATCTTAAGGGGGCAACTAAAAACTTTCAAGAATCTTGTCCAGAAGGCATCTATTCGAAAGTCCTCAATGTTATCCGTCTTTTTATTTATGAGATGTTTGGCAATGCTTTTAATGCAGCTTGAGGCAATGGAATTAGGATAAAGATGAATAAAGGGTTTCTGTTCCTTAACAGCCTTGACGACGTTCTCATCCTGCATCACCGCACCAAGAGGCACAACCTTAATAGGTAAAAATTTTTGGACGGTTTCCTTAAATTTTGTAAAAACCATTTTTGCGTTTTCGATATTTTTGCTGTGGTTTACGGTAACCATTACAGAATTTTTGTAACCATTGATAGATAGAATTTTAAGCAGGGAATATGCATCAGTCAGAGAAGTCGGCTCAGGTGTGACGAGCAAAATCACCTCTGAGGAAATCATACAAAACGATATGACATTCTTGGAGATACCGGCGGACGTATCCAAGACAAAGTAATCATACCTGCCCTTCAATTCAGAAAAAGACTTCACTAAAAAATCAAGCTTGTCCTCCTCAAGATTTGCTATCCTCTCAACTCCGGAACTGCCTGGGATAATATCAACCCCTTTGTAGTTCTTAATCAAGATATCATCAATACTCTTACCATTTAATATAACATCCGTAAGATCATGTTCTGGATAAAGCCCAAAAAGGATATTTATATTGGCGAGTCCCAGATCAGCATCAAAGAGACACACGCGATAACCCAGACTGGCTATATACAGAGCGAGATTGCCGCTGATGTTTGTCTTGCCTACCCCGCCTTTTCCGCTGGTGATGGTAATTAGCCTTGACATTGAACGGTCTCCTTATCAGACGCCTGGACATTATTCATCCGACTGCTTTCTACAATTGGAGCGGCGAGTATTTCTACCTTTCCATTTCGTCCTTCAATATAGAATGAAATATTGCTGCAATGAAACTTGCTGCATATGGTATTGAAATTATCTATAATAAATTCTTTGAATAATGCCTCATTAACGTCTAGGCCTTCTCCACCAAGTTCCATCTTTAAATTTTTGTATTTTTTATATAGCCTGTCAATTATCACTCTGTCAGTAGCATTTGATAATACTACCTTATCTTGCCAAACAGCAGCCCGTTGGTCATTAATATCCAAAACCTTTGATGTATCCAACAGTTCCCCATATAGAATCGAGAAGAGTTGCTCGAATTTTTCATCGGTAATCAACATACAGTTTATCCTGATATTGCTTTTTAGAGACTTTAATTCATCAACTATTTTGATTCTTGACGGGTTTGATATAGCCACTGTCAAGTTACCGCCATTTAAGAACAACGGCAGAACTAGTTTTTCTTCAGCATACTTCTGCCCTATCAGGTCTCTGAGTGATGCCTTTTGTTTTTCATAAAAAATAAAGCCATCAAGATTATAAAACGGGATGTTGTACTGAACTGACAGAGCATAATAGAGCTGATCAACCGTAATAATACTTCTTTTGACCAGAATCATGCCTAAGGTTTCGCCCTTGTGGTTTTGCTCACTAAGCACCTTTTCCAAGGTAGACCTGTCTATGATATCCTGCTGCAGCAAGATCTCTCCAAGTCTAAGCCTTTTATTATATCGTTGAAAGACTAGATTCAATTCTGAAAGAGTAATAAGATTCAAGTCACAAAGGATTTCCCCAAGTGCCCTCTTATACCTCTTAAATCTGAATGCATCCTCAAGTTCCTGTTCGGTAATCATATTGAGCTTTAGGGCAAGCTTTCCAAGTTTAATACCATCGAGTCTTCTCTTAAGTAGGTCTTCCAGTTCATTCTGACCGATAATACCCTGTCTGACCAGCACTTCACCGATGCCTTCATTATTTTTTTTCTTGTTGAGAGATTCTCTTAGCTTAAGTTCACTGATGACCCCGCTTTTTATTATCACAGACTCAACTTCTTGTTGAATATCAGGATGCAACATCAACATTTTGAGTTGTTCTTCTGTAAGAAATCCTTTTTTGACAAGGATCATACCAAGTGGCATTTTTATTTCTTCAGACTCTTTTTTCTGAATATCGATGGCCTTTTTCAGTTTTTCTTCCTGCAAAAAACCTTCTTTGACCAGCAGTTCCCCAATCTTTAAGGAAGGCGGGGTCTTTTCAGAGTTTATATTTATCTTCTTTTGCGTATTACTTAGTACCATAATCAGACAACTTACCAAGAGCTATTTAATTTGCTTAGGAAGCACCATCAATAACTATGACTGCAAGGCAAACGAATCTCCATCCTGATAATGTGAATCACGAATATCTTCCCGATTCGATCCGGCCTCATCCTTAAGCTTATTGGCCTCCATTAATATCATCATAAGAGGTTTATTAATTTCTTTCTTTTCCTTCCTGCAAGTATCTTCAATTTCGATTAGACTGTTTTCCCAGGAGATAATCTGATATGCCGCTTTTTCCCCTTGCAGGTCATCTGTCTCTGCATCAATTAGCCCGCCTTTCAAGAAATACATTTGGCCGGTTCTGTGATTTGATTTTACCGTCAGAGTACATGTCTTCTCTTCGACTTCAACCAGTTGGAGAAATGCGGAAGTGCTTATACCGTGGATCTGTCCCCCACCTCTGTTTAACTCATCATATACCATCTCCGTTAGTACCTTTGTGTCCAACGGTTTTTCCATATACCTTGCAGGGCCATAAAGTTTTCTTATTCGTTCTTCCACCCCGTTAGAAATAGACCATGCCATAACAATTACGGGTATTTTTGGATAATTGTCCTTTAAATAGGATAGAAGCTCAAACCCGTTCATTTCAGGCATCTCCAAGTCAGTTATCAACATGTCAATTTTCATAATATCCAGGATCTTTGCAGCCACTTTTCCATTCTCAGAAGTCAATACCCCATACTCCGCATAACCTTTCAGAGTGCTTGATATTATTGATCTTACATTAGGATCATCATCAACAACCAAAATTTTTCTAAGCGGACGTGGTTTATTCGGATCTTCATCCTCAATATTAATGTTCATTTTATATTGTTGAATTCCTGCATTCAGAGCCATTGACAATACATGGGACTTAAAAGGCCTGATTAAAAACCTGAAAATCCTCCCGTCATTAACCGCCTTAATAGCAGTTTCCAAATGTTCCTGACCAATAAGGAGTATACAGGCTATAGGGAAAAAGACCTCCGTTGCGCGGCCAAGAAACGTCAGGCCGTCCATTCCCTGCATGGTGATATCCGCAACGACGACTGCATGTGGTCCATGATTTGTAAGTTCTTCAATGCCCTGTTCAATACCAAGGGCTGTCACAATCGTAAATTCACTCTTTAGATCCCTTTGGAAAAAATCCAGAACTCTTGCATCATCATTTACGAGCAACACCTTATCTGTCATAGAATCTCCCTCTGGCTGTCAAAGATCGGGTAAAAAAACAGCCATATAATAGGCCAAGATTTATGTAACAACTTGGAGTATCAATCAATTTTCACTCAATAGCAAATAACAGGCTCAAAAAAGACGGCTTCTGATTTATATGATGCACGAATCATGCCTAAGAAAGTATCTAAGGGAGCTGAATAAAAATTTGGCATATGGTTCGGTGACTTATATTCTGGGCAAATGCCCCCCGCATTTCTATTGTTGACAGTGGTCAGGTTTCACTAACATCTGTTTGAAGTAAAATTGAAGGATAGGAGATCAAAAAACAGTGGACAAATTGAACCCATTTAGATTGATCCCAACACATTTGTCAGGCAGCATTTGACCTGAGCAAGGTTCTACTGGTATCAGATGTACCTATCCAGTCAAGCTTCCTATCGTCAAAAATGCCTATAAATTTTTTCTTGATAACCTACCCCGGTATGTATGATCATTAGGTTAGACATGTTTTCATATGCTAAATGTTTGCATGTTGGAGATAACTTTCATGAGACCTGATGAAAGAAGGAAATATCCGCGAATAAAAACCGACAATCTGATGTCTTATGCCTGCACAGACGATACCGGGCAAGAACTGAACCAAGGGATTGGGACTGCTCTGGACATAAGTCAGGGAGGGTTGCTCCTTGAAAGCCATTCGCCTATTGAGGCGAAAAAGATCCTGCTGACCTTTATTGACCCTGACAATGAATTCTTTGAGATTAACGGCGAAATTGCCTATTGCAAAGAAATCAAGACAGGAATGTTTCAAACGGGGATACGCTTCTCCGAAAATAATAAAAATATAAGAAAAGCTATTGTTAGTATAGTAAAGACATATAACGTACAAAAACAATCAGAAAAATAATTACTAATAAGCAGGTATTAGATTTTCCTTTTTGACCCCTGGATCCAACTCAGACCGAGTCTCTGTTATTTAAACTACTTGAGAACACGGCTCATTTGCATTTTCGCGTTCATCTTTTTGATTCTTTAATATTGACATGCCTTCATAGTGTGCAAATAAGAGGCCGACTAAGAGCACTGGTAAAAAATTGACGCCATGGGCGACCGTTGCAAAGGACATCGCAGGACCAGCCGGCACCCCGAACATTCCAAGCGTTATCTGGCACAAGTAGTGATAAGTGCCTACATAGCCCGGAGAAGATGGCACAACAACCGCAATGGTGGTAATCACCAATAGGACCAGGCTGACAGACCATGTAAGGTGATATGGTCTCACGAAATCAAATGAATGCAGGCAAAAGAAGAAAACAATGCCATAGCAGAGCCAGATAATCACCGACAGGATGCCTACATAGACATAATCCTGCCATTTCTTCATGGGCATTATACCAGAGGTAAATCTTTGGATAACAGAGCTTATCCTCTCTGAAACCCTTCTGGGGAATGGTGTCAAAATAAGATCAACAAAACCCACAGCCTTTGCGGTGAACACTTTAAGAAATACCAGGAAGGCCAGCAGCCCAAAGGAGCAGGCCAGCATAACATAGCCGCTCTTTATCAGCCAATCGGGAAATGGATAAACAAAAAGTGCCGCCAACATGAGCACAAGAAGGGAAAATATGTCAATTATTCTCTCGATAACAATGGTTGCAAAAACAGGGCTCAGGGGGATCTGCCGTTTCTTGCTCAAGACATAGGCCCGAATAAATTCACCAAAATGGGCGGGCATAATTAGATTGGCTGAATAACCAATCATAAGAGATGAAAAAAGGCTAAAGGTGTCTATACTCTTGAGAGGAGCAAGCAGATAGCGCCACCTGAGTGATCTGAGGTAGTGACTAAAGAAAATAACAATTATCGTGGGAGCCATATACCAGTAATTTGCAGCACTGGCAGCCTGCCACATCTCATAAAAATCAACCCTGCGGAATGCAAGATACAGGCACAATAAGCTGATAAGGATGCCAACAACGAATTTTATCTTCTGTTTCGGCCTGTTCATCTCTTATTTCAGCCTATCTTGGCCTCAAGCGCCCTGGTTTTTTAAACCTTATAAAATTCCCTGTACCACTGGACGAACTTTTTAATGCCAATTTCCAGGGTTGTCTTAGGATCAAAACCTAATAAATCTCTTGACTTCTGGATGTCGGCAGACGTCTCCTTTACGTCCCCTGGCTGCATAGGCATCAAATTTTTTTCGGCCTTCCTGCCCAATTCATCCTCAAGAATTTCAATCAATGTCATAAGATGTTCTGTTTTTGAATTACCGAGGTTAAAGACTTCATAGGGAACAGGCCTGTCAATCGCCGCAATGGTCCCGGCAACAATGTCATCAATATATGTAAAATCCCTCTTCATATCTCCGAAGTTATAAACATTGATGGGCCTGTTATTCAGTATTGCATCGGTAAACAAAAACAGGGCCATGTCAGGACGACCCCAAGGTCCATAGACCGTAAAATACCTTAGGCCCGTACAGGGGATATGATAAAGATGACTGTATGCATGGGCCATCAGTTCATTTGCCTTTTTGGTGGCGGCATAAAGTGATATGGGATTGTCCACCCTGTCATCAACGCTGAACGGGCTCTTCTTGTTGCTCCCGTAAACCGATGAGGATGAGGCATAGACAAAATTTGAGATTGTATTATGCCGGGCCATTTCCAGCAGGTTCAAGAAACCCTCAAGGTTGCTCTTCTGGTAGGAGAATGGATCTGTCAGGGAATGCCGTACTCCTGCCTGGGCAGCGAGATTGCAAACCACATCTATCCTTTGCTTATTAAAAATATCTTCCAGAGAGTTTAAGTCTTGAATATCAATATGATAAAAACTAAACTTATTAAAGGACTTTAATATCTCCAATCTTGCCTTTTTGAGATTTACATCATAGTAGCTGTTAAGATTATCAATCCCAACCACTGTTCTGCCGGCCTCAAGCAGTTTTCTTGACAGGCTGAATCCTATAAAGCCGGCCGAGCCAGTTACCAACACGACCCGATCTTCCATTGTCATAGCAACATTACCTCACCGTACTAGTGGATATTTTTTCGGACAAAAAAAAGATTGTACCCGGGAGGACATCCCTCCGGATACAATCTCTTTTTATTTGATGGGCTCTATTAAGTCAATGATCTTAAGCCTTAAGGCCCAAAGGTGGAGACTACATCATACCGCCCATGCCGCCCATGCCGCCCATACCGCCCATACCGCCCATACCTCCAGGAGGCATGCCGGCCATTGCGTCTTTTTCCTCTGGTTTTTCAGCAATCATAGCCTGTGTTGTCAAAAGAAGAGAGGAAACAGAAGCGGCGTTTTGTAAAGCGAACCTGGTCACCTTTGCCGGATCTATTACCCCTGCCTTCATAAGGTCTTCAAAGACACCAGTATCTGCGTTATAACCAAATGAGCCCTCACCCTCTTTTACCTTTGCCACAACCACAGAACCCTCTGCGCCTGCGTTGTTTGCAATCTGACGGACTGGCTCTTCCAAGGCCCTCATCACAATGTCAATACCTGACTTTTCCTCGCCCTTTGTCTCGGATCTGGCCTTTTCAACGGCAGGAATAGCCCTGACAAGGGCAACACCACCGCCCGGGACAACGCCCTCTTCTACAGCGGCCCTGGTTGCATTCAACGCATCCTCAACCCTTGCCTTCTTCTCTTTCATTTCAATTTCAGTTGCAGCGCCGACCTTGATTACTGCAACGCCGCCGATCAGTTTTGCAAGCCTTTCCTGGAGCTTTTCGCGGTCATAGTCAGAGGTCGTATCTTCGATCTGGGCGCGAATCTGCTTTACCCTTCCTTCCAGATCGGCCCTCTTGCCGCCGCCGTCCACTATCGTGGTATTATCCTTATCAATACTTATGGTCTTCGCATTTCCAAGATCATTTAGGGAGATATTTTCAAGCTTAATACCCAGATCTTCACTTATCACCTGCCCGCCCGTAAGTATTGCGATATCCTCCAGCATGGCCTTACGTCTGTCACCAAAGCCCGGGGCCTTTACAGCTGCGACACTGAGGGTACCTCTCAATTTGTTGACCACCAATGTTGCAAGGGCCTCGCCGTCCACATCCTCAGCTATAATCAGAAGAGGTCTACCCATCTTTGCGATCTGTTCCAGGACCGGCACCAGATCCTTCATGCTGCTTATCTTTTTTTCATGAAGCAATATATAAGGATCAGACATGTGTACTTCCATCTTCTCTGCATTGGTTACAAAGTAGGGAGACAAATAGCCTCGGTCGAACTGCATACCTTCAACCACATCCAGGGTGGTGTCCATGCTCTTGGCCTCTTCAACCGTTATGACGCCCTCTTTGCCGACCTTGTTCATGGCTTCGGCAATTATGTTGCCGATGGTCTCGTCATTATTGGCGGAAATCGCGCCGACCTGTGCTATTTCAGATTGATCTTTTGTCGGTTTTGCAATCTTTCCCAGTGCCTTAATAGCAGCCTCCACCGCCTTTTCTATGCCCCTTTTGATTGCCATGGGATTGACGCCTGCGGCTACAAGCTTTGAGCCTTCCCTGTAAATTGCCTGGGCGAGCACCGTTGCAGTTGTAGTACCGTCGCCTGCTACGTCGGATGTCTTGGATGCGACCTCTTTAACCATCTGCGCGCCCATATTCTCGAATTTGTCTTCCAGCTCAATTTCTTTTGCTACTGTCACGCCGTCTTTTGTTATGGTAGGTGCGCCGAAGGACTTATCCAAGATAACATTTCTTCCCTTGGGACCCAATGTGACCTTAACCGCATTGGCTAGGGTGTCCACGCCTTTTAGCATCAACTCCCTGGCCCTCACGTCGTATTTGATCTCTTTTGCCATTTTTACATCCTCCTTCAGTATGTTATTTGAGAGGGCTATTCTACGATAGCGATAATATCATCTTCTCTCATAATCAGGTGTTCTTCGCCATTTATCTTGACCTCTGTTCCGGCATATTTGCCGAACAGGACCCTGTCTCCTTCTTTTACCTCAAGAGGCTGCCTGCTTCCATCTTCTAACACCTTTCCATCTCCAACTGCGATAATCTTTCCTTCAGCGGGTTTTTCTTTTGCCGAATCGGGAATTATGATGCCGCCCTTAGTCATTTCCTCTTCCTCAATCCTCTTTACAATAACCCTGTCATGCAACGGTTTGATCTTCATTTTCTGTATCCTCCAAAAAAATAAAAATTATGGCTAAACATCAACTAAAAAGCTTATAAATATGGTCTCACCTCCCCTTAAAGACTAAAAAAATTTACCTCCTAAACACAAGAGCTTACTTTGCTGTTCTGCAATCCAATAGCTGCCGCGGGATCTGCCATGGTTCCAAAAAATCTTTTATTCCCTATGACGATAATACAGAGATTTCGGGACCGAAGCTTGACTTAACACATTGAACTCAAGGCCTTTTGGGAGCATTCGCCCGCAAAATTGTTGGTAAAATAATAACCGGCTATCAAATGTCAAGTGCCGCGTTCAAAAAACATCTGGCTATTAAAGCACTTTTAGAATATGGAGGCTTGGCCAGGAAATGGTGTTTATAAAAATGATGGAGCAGCAAAATTAAACGTGTTTACTGGTAGGATTTGTACCCGGATTATCAAAATTTCAGATAATACCCGGCTTCTTCAAGATTGGATTTCGCACGGGGCTGCTTTCTGCACTTCTGACTTCTCTCACTTGCACCACTTCATCGGAGGCATGCCGAACTGCCACTGGATGTTGACAATGGGTATGGCCTATGTTATCAAATCTCCAGTTTTATTCCATTAATGACAATTGCCACTTCACATATGGGGTGAGGCGATGAATAAACGGGATGAGTTTTCTGAATATGGGAACAATGCAGAAAAAGATCTGCTTGACTTTAAGTTTGACGATTTGCCATTTGATAATGGGTCGAGACCAGGTGAGCCCGATGATGTCATAGAATTGGTTGATGTTGTCGAAAGGGGAGAATTACTTGATGAGATCGAGATAGATGATATTGCCATATCCCTGGATGAAGAAGATCTAATTGACAACAAATTTCAGGAAAAAGAACTTGCAAAAGAGTTAGCAGAAGAAGACCTGGATTTTGATCTGAACGACACTGACCTTGAAAGTCGGGCAGAGGAGGAAACAGAAGAATACCCTGAAATTGAAGTTGAGTTCGAGGGAGCTGATATCACAGAAGCACTGGTAGAGAATGAGCAGATAGCAAAAGACCTGCACAAAGAGGGGGTTTTGACGGAATCTGCATTAGATGTCGCTCTCGATGAATTTGTCAAACCCCCTGGTTTAGTTGAAAAGAGATATGAAGAAAAAACCGCACAATCTGAATTCTCAGACTTTGAGACACAAGAGTGCGCAGGTCTTGAGCAAAAGGCCACAGTCGGGGTGTCAGAAGAAAGGATTGAGGCGATCATTAGGGAAGTTGTTGAAGATGTTGTAGAGAGGGTGGCCAGGGAGACAATGGTGAGCGTCGCAGAGAGGGTGATAGGGCAGGCCATTGAGACTTTGAAGAGTAGTATTGAGGCCCATGATAAAGGCGATTAGCTGAAGGATTGAGATATAATACACCAACAGGATTACCAGCCTCTACTACCATTAACTAAACCACCCTCGACTATAAGTCGAGGGGTTTTATGAGGGGTCGATTTCAAATCGACTATCATCAGGAATCGGCTCCCCTTCTTGCTTTTGAAAATATTGCTGGATCATTTCGTCCGTGCAAAACATCACGAGTCCGTATCGCCACCGCACCAGCCATTCCGCGCTTCAGATATTTGTGAAGCCAGATTTGGTGGACTTTGAGGTCTGTTTTGGTATGGGCACCCAGTTGATAACGTCGCATAGCGACATGTATTAACTTTTCTTCGCCTAAAGGCGAGGGATTTCAACCATCCCTGAAAGGGACATTAATTGAAAAATGCATCATTAGGGGGTTGTGAGATTGAAAGAACAACCCCCTTTTTTCGTCAGGAGTGTTTTTTCATGGATAGGGAAATCTTGGCCAAGGGTTATGAACCAGGTGATATTGAACGGAAGTGGTATAAGTATTGGGTGGACAACAACCTTTTTCAGGCAAAAGGCCACTCAGATGCAGAGCCTTTTTGTATTGTGATTCCTCCCCCCAATGTCACAGGTACATTACATATGGGTCATGCGCTCAATAACACCCTCCAGGACATCCTGTGCCGCTACAAGAAAATGAAGGGTTTTAATGTCCTGTGGCAGCCTGGCACGGATCATGCCGGTATTGCCACCCAAAATGTGGTTGAAAAGTCTCTGGCATCCCAGGGAACCGACCGCCATGCGGTGGGCAGGGAAAAGTTTGAGGAACTGGTCTGGGAGTGGAGGGAAAAATACGGTGGTATCATCATAAATCAGCTAAAAAGGCTCGGATGCTCCTGCGACTGGAGCAGAGAGCGCTTCACCATGGATAAAGGGCTTTCAAGGGCGGTAAAAGAGGTATTCGTCCGTCTTTATGAAGAAGGGCTTATCTACCGCGGGGACTACATCATAAACTGGTGCCCAAGGTGTCATACCGCGCTTGCAGACATAGAGGTGGAGCACGAAGACATGAACAGCTTCCTCTATTATATCCGATATCCCTTTGTGGGGCGTAATGGGCACCTGACTGTGGCAACCACCAGGCCTGAGACCCTCCTGGGAGACACTGCCGTTGCGGTAAACCCCAGGGATGAACGTTACGGAGATATATCCGGCGCATCAGTTCTCCTGCCGATCATGAACAGGCCGATACCCGTTATTTTTGAAGACTATGTGGATACAGAATTTGGTACAGGGGCGCTTAAGATAACTCCTGCACACGACCCGAACGACTTTGAAATCGGAAACACACACAACCTGCAACGTATCAAGGTCATTGATGAAAACGGCAGGATGAACAGCCTTGCAGGCCCGTATCAGGGCATGGACAGGTTTGAATGCAGGGAGAAGATCCTTAAAGACATCGAGGATGCCGGGCTGCTTGAAAAGGTGGACCCCTATCAGAACGCCATCGGCCACTGTTACCGCTGCAAGACGATGATTGAGCCCTTGCTGTCAAAACAATGGTTCGTGAGGACTGCCCCCCTTGCAAAGGCCGCAAGCGACGCGGTAAGAGAGGGTAAGACCAGGATAACCCCCGCAAGCTGGGAAGGCACATATTTTGATTGGATGGACAATATAAGAGACTGGTGCGTCTCAAGGCAGATATGGTGGGGTCACCGCATCCCCGCATGGTATTGCAACGCATGCGGCGAGGTGCACGTTGCAAAAGAGGCGCCTCAGAGGTGTCGCGCGTGCAGCTCCGAAGACCTTGTCCAGGAGACAGACGTCCTGGACACATGGTTCAGCTCGGCCCTCTGGCCCTTCTCCACCCTTGGCTGGCCTGGTGCAACAGATGAACTCAAGACATTTTACCCCACTTCTGTGTTGATTACAGGCTTTGATATACTCTTTTTCTGGGTGGCAAGGATGATGATGATGGGCATCCACTTTATGGGTGACATCCCCTTCAAGGATGTCTACATCCACGCCCTGGTCAGGGATGCTGAGGGTAAAAAGATGAGCAAGTCCAAAGGAAATGTCATTGATCCCCTTGTAGTTATGGATGAGTTCGGCACGGACGCATTCCGATTTACACTGGCTGCCCTTGCGGCCCAGGGAAGGGATGTCAAGCTGTCAGAGGAAAGGATCGAGGGCTACCGTCATTTTGTGAACAAGATATGGAATGCCTCAAGATTCGCCCTGATGAACCTGCAAGACAAGGCCGATATAGAAACCGGCAACCATACGCTTGCAGACCGCTGGATACTGACGAGGCTTGGACAGGTAAGCACGGAAGTCGCCCAGGCCCTTGATAGCTTCCGTTTTAATGAGGCCGCGGGTATCTGTTACCAGTTTATATGGCACGAACTCTGCGACTGGTACCTTGAGATGGCCAAACAAGGCCTTTATGGAGACGACAAGGCCATAAAAGACTCCACCATGGAAACGGTAAAGACCGCCATTATGGGCTCCTTGAAGCTCCTGCATCCCTTTATGCCTTTTGTCACAGAAGAAATATGGCATAAGTTCACCGGGGGTGCATCCAGTATCATGCTGGCCGAATTTCCCAAGCCCTCTGATTTCATGTACGACAAAGATGCATTAAAAAAGATGGATCTTTTGATGGGTGTGATAAATGGGGTAAGAAACATCCGGGGCGAAATGAATATTCCGCCATCAAAGTCGGTAAGCATTCTCTTGGATATGGCCGACGGAGAGCAGGCTGATATAATTAACGACAATATCACCCATATTAAGACACTTGCCAAGGTGGACAGCATCAGGATCGAATCAGGCGCACCAAAGCCGGAGGCCTCTGCAACCGCCGTGTTCGGCCGGAATCAGGTCCACGTGCTTTTAAAAGGGCTTTTGGACTTTGATGAAGAAAGGAAAAGGATTGGAAAAGAAATACAGAAGATAGAAAAAGAAATAGAGGCATCAGAAAAGAAGCTCTCAAACCATGGCTTTATGGATAAGGCCCCTGCCGATGTTGTGGAAAAGGTCAAACAAAAGGTTGATGAGCTCTCCCTTAAAAGAGAGAAGCTGAAACACAATCTCTCATTTTTTGAGAAGATATAAAGAAGCTGTTAGCTATTAGGTATGGGATTTCGATATGTTGACAACTCCATTAAGCTAACGGCTAATTGCTAACAGCTAAATGCCATTAAGAGGCTGCCATGATAGAGCAATACCCGCTTTTGAAGCGAATAATACAATTTGCCCTGGAAGAAGACTTGGGCGAGGGTGATGTAACCACTGACGCTATTATTGGGCCGGAAGCCACAGGACAGGCCACTCTTTTGGCCCGCGAAGAATTGGTGCTGGCGGGGTTACAGGTATTTAAGCAGGTCTTTATGGAGATCGGTCCCGGAGTCGAATTTAAAGACTTTTATAAGGACGGCGACCTCGTGCCCGCCGCAGGCAAGGTTTGTATGCTTACGGGCCCCTTGACTGTCATACTTAAGGGAGAGAGGAGCGCACTTAATTTTTTGCAGCGCATGAGCGGCATAGCCACGTTGACCAGGAGGCATGTGGAAAAGGCGGGCTCAACAAAGCTCAGGGTCCTGGACACCAGAAAGACCGTACCAGGGCTAAGATGGCTTGACAAATATGCGGTGAGGACCGGGGGCGGTTCCAATCACCGCTTTTGCCTCTCTGACGGGATTCTAATAAAAGACAATCACATTGCCGCTGCAGGCTCCATTACTACTGCAATCAGACTTGCAAGAAAAAACGCACCTCACACTCTAAAGGTGGAGGTGGAGGTGGAAGACCTGGCAGGTGTGGAAGAGGCACTAAAGGCAGGTGCGGATATCATAATGCTTGATAACATGGACCCCAAGCAGATGAAAAAGGCCGTAAAGATGGTGGGAGGAAAGGCGCTTATTGAGGCCTCCGGGGGAATCAACCTGGAAACCATTAAGGAAGTGGCCAAGACCGGCATAGACTTTATCTCAGTAGGCGCGCTTACCCATTCACCAAAGGCAGCGGATTTCAGCCTGGAGATAGGGAACTTCTAACCCGCAACCCGTATATGACCAGCGCAAAGACATTTATTGTCGGCGATATACACGGATGTCTTGATATGTTAAAGAGGCTGCTGGATAAGATTTCCTGGTCGCCTGAAAAAGATTCTTTAATCTTCCTGGGGGATTATATTGACAGGGGGAAAAACCCCAAGGGCGTTGTAGATTATATACTAGGGCTGAGCAGGATCTCATCAAGGGTCGAGTGGCTGAAGGGGAACCACGAGGCCATGTTCCTGGACTTTCTTTCGGGCCGGGACCGCGATACCTTTCTTACAAACGGGGGGTGGAAGACCCTTGAAAGCTATGGAAACACCATAATCACAAACCAGGGATATAATATACCACCTGAACACCGGTCATTTTATGATTCCCTGAAACTGTATATTGAGCTTGAAGACCATTACGCGGTCCATGCAGGGTTCAGGCCCGGGCTTAGGATAGAAGAACAGACAGAAGAAGACATGCTCTGGATAAGAAAGTCATTCATCTATTCTGATTATAATTTCGGGAAAAAGGTTGTTTTCGGCCACACCCCGTTTCATGAACCACTGATCATGGAAAACAAGATAGGCCTGGACACAGGCGCGGTTTACGGAAACAGGCTGACCTGTCTGGAATTGCCCGACGGGGTTTTCCATACGGTTGAGGCCTGATATCGTGATCGGCATCACAGCAACTGTCCCCGTAGAGATAATCTTTGCAGCGGGCATGAGGCCCGTTGATATCAATAATATTTTTATCACATCCGATAATCCATCAAGACTGGTATCCCAGGCCGAGGCAGCGGGTTTTTCACATAACACCTGTTCCTGGATCAAGGGTATCTACTCAACAGTAATCGCCCGTGACATAAAAGAGATCATCGCTGTTACAGGCGGTGATTGCAGCAACACCATACCGCTGGCCGAGCTGTTGGCGCGAAACGGAATACGGATTTACACCTTTCACTATCCCCATGATCGCGACAGGGAAGGCCTTTGGTCACAGATGGACAAACTCCGCAAGGCCCTTGGTGCAGACTGGCATGATATAAAAGAGGTCAAATCAAGGCTTGACAGGGTTAGGGGTAAACTCAAGAGGCTTGATTATCTGACCTGGCGCGAGGATGTGGTAAGCGGGCTGGAAAATCACCTTTTCCTTGTAACAGCCTCTGATTTTAACGGTGATCCTAACAGATTTGAAAACGAACTGGATCTGTTCCTTGCCGATGCTGAAAAAAGGACCCCTTTTGACCAGAAGATAAGGCTGGGATACCTTGGAGTTCCACCGATCTTCGGCCGGTTTTATGAGTTCATAGAATCCGTGGGAGGTCGTGTGGTGTTTAATGAGGTTCAGCGGCAGTTCAGCATGCCTTTTGAATGTGATGATATAGTCAATCAATACCTGGAATATACTTATCCTTATGACATGGCAGGCAGGCTCAGGGACATTGAGCAGGCGGTAACACAGCGTCGGCTGCATGGCCTTATCCACTATACCCAGACATTTTGCTACAGGCAGATATATGACATTATTTTAAGGCAGGAGGCCCGCATACCAATACTTACCCTGGAGGGAGACAGGCCTGGTCTTATTGACGGCCGCACATGCCTGCGCATTGAGACATTTGTCGAAATGTTGAAGGAAAGACAATCACCCGCTATTTAGACTATTGACCCTTTAGGCTCAAGTGGTTTAATATCCTTCCTTGATTTTGATCTCACCCTGGCCTCCAAGGGTCAATAAAACTCACAATAATTGAGGGTAAAGGCCATGAAAACACAAAAAATGTCTCTTGCTGTATCCGCATTTGTAATCCTGTCGTTTTTCTTCGCAATCTCAACTTCCTACGCACAAAAGGATCAAAGCCCTAAAAAGCCCGTCCCAAAGGCGGCGGTAAAACAGCAGCCTAAGGCCCCGCTCGCACCCGCTGTAAAGTCCATGGCAAAAAATCCATATGCAGGGGCCATTGTTATTGATGCCGCTACGGGGAAAATACTATTCGAGGACAACCCGGACGCCAAAGGCTATCCTGCAAGCGTCATCAAACTGATGGTCTTGCTGATTATAACAGAAGGCGTTGAGGCAAAACAGATCTCACTTGAGGACAATGTCACAGTAACGGCCGAGGCTTCCAGGATGGGAGGCTCACAAGTCTACTTGAAAGAAAATGAGGTGTTTTCGGTAAATGAACTCTTATATGCCCTGATGGTCCAATCTGCAAACGATGCTGCTGTAACGCTTGCACTTCATTATTCCGGAAGCAAGGAGGGCTTTGTTGATGTAATGAATAAGCGCGCTCAGGAGCTCGGTATGAAAGACACTATCTTTCACTCCGTGCATGGCCTTCCTCCGGGAAAGGGTCAGCAGCCCGATGTCTCTACACCGCGGGATATCGCAAAACTGTGCCAGGAGTTGCTTAAGCACCCTGATATCCTGCGCTATACCTCGACTAAGGAACGCCCCTTCCGGATGGATTCGCCCACGCCGTTTATCATGCGCAACCACAATCATCTGCTGGGGACTTTTGTAGACTGTGACGGCTTTAAAACCGGGTATTTTGCAGCAGGCGGATTTTCCATAGCAGCGACAGCGGTCAAGAAGGGCATGAGGGCCATTGTTGTAATACTTGGCTCAATTGACCGTAAGGTTCGTGATGCAAAGGCACGCGAACTCCTGGCAAGAGGGCTTCAGACACTTGTCGCAAGTGCCCCTCCTCCCGCCCTTGCACCAGTGGTTCAAGAGGCTAAAACCCCTGCCGATGCAGAGGGTGGTACTGGACCTGAAACAGAAAAAAAAGATGTAATAGAAATTAAAAAAGATACACTAATAATCGCTGGGGCTGTAATTCTTGGCGTTATTATTCTCATTATCGTTATGTACAGCCTGGCTGCAAAAAACAAAAGAAGCAAAAAGAGGAGGGGTGATGGGATCGGTTTTCTGGAATAAAAATATCCGGGGTTCAAGTGCCCAGGGGGTGGAGACGTCAAGAGGAGTCCTTTGATATTTCGGAACCCATGCAATGTAATTGGGATTGAGGTTATAAAATGGGCCAAAGTTTGTTAGAGTTAACTGAAAAATTAATGCAGGAAATCGGCATTCCCAGTCAACCGCGTCTACTTATTGAACTCAATAAAGAATTAAGCAAAGAAGAGCCAAATTTTAGTATAATATCAGATTTAGTAAGTCGTGATGTGGGTATGTCCGCCAAGATCATAAAGGTGTGCAATTCACCTTTTTTCGGACTTCGTCAGAGAGTGGACTCCATCAATAGAGCCTTAAGCATCTTAGGCCTTAAAAATTTCAAGAACGTAGTTCTGGCCTCCGCCTTGGCAGACAATATAAACAGTTCCAGCATCGGTTCAAAAGATTTTGAATATTTTTGCAATCATTCTCTGTTCATCGCCAGAATCGCGCAGGCCATAGCGAACCGTCTCCCCTTTGAAATCAAAAGGCAGGTTGATCCAGACCATGCTTACATGGCAGGCCTTTTTCATGATAGCGCTATCCCCTTGCTGATAAAAAAACACAAGGACTATTTCGTAAAAATCGCCGATGCGCTAAAATCAAATGTCTCAATGGTGTCTGTTGAGGAAGAGGCCTATCATACCAACCATTGTCTTGCCGCTTACTTCGTAGCTAAATCATGGGGCCTTCCGGAAAATGTCTGTATAGCCATTATGAACCACCATCAGACGGATTTAGTCGCTGTTGAAGATCTGGGAGCAAGAAGGCTCTTGGCAGTGCTGATACTGGCCGAATCTATTATCTACTATAAAGACAATAACATGACATATATCTTTGATATCTTCAATTATAACATCGGAGAGGGAAACTACGGGAAGATCCAATTTGAACTGGATCTTACAAATGACGATATCTCAGATATGGAAGATTCTGTAGCCGAGATTCTGGATGGTGTTCAGCCATAAATATTAATATCCGGATGATCTCTATGTAAGAGCCCCTGGCAGGTCAATAAATACCTTTGAATATTCTCCTTCAACACTTTCAAATATCAGCCTTCCGTCCCGGGAGAGGATCAGGGGGGTGATCAACTTATTGCAAGGTGATAAAAATGGCACTAATAAAATCAGTCAGGGGTTATACCCCCCGTATCGGCAATAATTGCTTTATGGCTGAGACCGCTACCATTATCGGCAATGTGGAACTAGGTGATGACTGTAGCATCTGGTTCAATGCGGTCATACGTGGTGATGTCCACTATATCAGGATTGGCAACAGGGTAAATGTGCAGGATAATGCCTCTGTCCACGCCACCTATCAAAAGTCTCCTACAACCATTGGAAACAACGTCTCAATAGCCCACAATGCAGTGGTGCACGGCTGCACCATTTTTGATAATGTCCTCATCGGTATGGGCGCAGTGGTTATGGACGATGCGGTCATCGAAAGCAACGCCATCGTTGCCGCGGGTGCGGTTGTGACTCAAGGAAGCAGGGTGGAAACAGGCTGCGTGTATGCCGGCGCACCTGCAAAGAAGGTTAAGGAGCTGGGTAAAGATCTCCTTGAGGGTGAAGTCCTCCGTATTGCAAACAATTACAGCCTCTATGCAAGCTGGTACAGGAACGGGTCCTGATGGCCGCCCAGGGGGTTGACCATTATCCTGCTACAAGCTATTTTTTGGTAAAAATGAGTGAGGGTGAAAAAAAATATTAACTCTCCAATGGATAAATTTCTTGAAAACAATATAATCATGCTTTATTGTTGCCGTGCGGCTCGCTTGAGGTTTTTGCAAAATCAAATGATATTTATCTAGGAGGCTGTCCCACAATAGCAATTTTTTTTCAAAATCGAGGCAGGCCCGAAAAAATTACCGCAGGCATATGGTTGATATGTTGAGGATAATTTGTTCGGGCACAATGAAGAGTTTGGAAAAAAGGGCATTCTCGGACAGCCTCCGAGGTGCGTCCGCACAGGCCCATTATAGTTTGTCATCATACCCCCCTTTTTTAGGGACGCGGAAAATGTAAATATACTATTTTTGAATCTCATTTTCTGATGTTTTTGTTCAGTCCTCAAAAACCCGCCCAAGGCGGGATCCTGAAGCCATGAAATTCGGATTGCACAAATGCGGATTACATCTGAGAGCTTAAAAGGCATATTTACATTTTCCGTGTCCTTGCGGCAACGGCAGAACGGCAATTTTTTATTTACCACTATTTTAATTTTTAAGGAGGATAAAGCATGAACAAAGCGGATTTGGTAGTCGAGGTTGCAAAAGTTGTCAGCACCAAGAAAGAGGCCAAGGCAGCCGTGGATTGCATCTTATCAACAATTTCCGGGGCACTGAAAAAGAAACAGACAGTGACACTCATAGGATTCGGCACATTCAAGGTGGAAAAAAGAAAGGCCAGAAAAGGAAGGAACCCCAAAACAGGAGAGCCTCTCAAGATCAAGGCAAAAAACGTCCCCAAATTTGTAGCGGGAAAGGCATTAAAAGACGCAGTGTAGTTTGATTATAAGCAGGATTCATTATCATACGGCAGCCAGCGCAAAAGGAAATCAGGAGCATCAGACAAAGCCCCATTCTTCTATTTGTCTTGCCATCCTTTTGCGATGACTGCCTTGCCAATAATACCTGATGCATGAAGGGCAAAACCTGATCTCAGACAGATTGCTATAAAAAACATATTCCGGGACATTGTTCCGCGCCTCATCCGGATCCGCATTTTTGAGAAAGGTGTTGCATATAAGGCACATGGTAAACCAGTGTGATCGGTCTGGCAAAAGGCTCATCTTTTCTTTGAGTTCCGTCAACTGATCTCCAACGCAGTCGGCGTCAATGATAATGGTGTTATTGTAGACATATTCCAGTTTCTTCTCACGGGACAAAAAAAATCTGCCTTCTCGGATAATATCCTCAATTGAACCAGACCCATGTGCTCTTAGGTAAACAGTGTCATAGCCAAGAACGCGAAGCCACTTGGCAAGCCTTCCCAACATGGAATCAGCCAGGAATTTTTCTTCCATAGTCAACTCCTTTCCTTTACTCCTGTGTTGACGATTCAATAAAATTATTATAGACGAAAACTTGGCGGTCATCAAGAAAGACGCCTAATTCAATCCCCATGCGTAATGGCCTTGTGGCCTGTTAAAGGAAATCAAGGGAAATCCGGAGTATATATTATGGACAAGATAGTCATCGAAGGAGGAAGGCCTTTAAAGGGTGCTGTCAAGGTAAGTGGGGCAAAAAATGCGGCACTGCCCACCATTGCCGCATGTATCTTATGCTCAGGCGCCCACCGTTTGACCAATATCCCCCAGCTTAAAGACATCAGTACAATTAAAAAGATTATGTCTAAATTCGGAATCTTATTCCATGATGAAGGGGACGTACTTGTGGTGAACTCTGATAACCTGACCTGCTATGAAGCACCTTATGATCTGGTCAAGACAATGAGGGCCTCCATCTTGCTCCTTGGCCCTCTGCTCGCTCGTTACGGCAAGGCCAAGATATCGCTCCCCGGCGGCTGCGCTATAGGTGCACGTCCTGTTAATCTCCATTTAAAGGCCCTGGCCGCCATGGGCGTGGACATGTTTCTGGATCACGGCTACATAAATGCAGGTACCTCCGGCATGCAGGGCGCCAACATCTCTTTTGATATCCCTACTGTTACGGGCACTGAAAACATAATGATGGCAGCCGTTACGGCGAAAGGCACTACTGTCCTGAAAAATTCCGCAAAGGAGCCCGAAGTCATGGACCTGGCCGACATGCTGCGGGGCATGGGGGCGGATATCGAGGGGGATGGAACAGATACCATTATAATCCGCGGGGTAAAAGAACTGGAAGCAGCCCGACATACGGTTATTCCAGACCGCATCGAGACCGGCACCTTTATGATAGCAGCTGCCATGTCAAAAGGGGAGGTAAAGATAGAGGGCTGCCGTTCGGCACATCTTCAGGCGCTTATTGAAAAACTCGACGCTGCAGGTGCAAGGGTCTCTTTCTCAGATGACTCAATTTTTGTCAAAGGCCCTGATGTAATAGAAAGCGTTGATATAAAGACAAGGCCGTTTCCGGGTTTTCCAACCGATCTCCAGGCCCAGTTTATGGCCTTTATGTGCATTGCAGACGGATGGAGCATGATAAGGGAGACCGTATTTGAAAACAGGTTCATACATGTAAGCGAATTGCAGAGGATGGGGGCAAATATAGAAATCAACGGCAATCAGGCCCTTGTAAAAGGCGTGCCGCACCTGCTTTCAGCCCCTGTAATGGCTACTGATTTAAGGGCGAGTGCATCACTCATACTGGCAGGCCTGGTTGCGGAATCCGGAAGAACCGAGGTCCACCGGATTTATCATTTGGACAGGGGCTACGAGAATATGGAAGAAAAATTTAGAAATCTGGGGGCTAACCTATGGCGCGAAAAGGCATAGGATGTCAAGGAGGCCATTAATTCCCCTTGCTGTCTCTCTTGCCGCTGGCATTCTTTTCGCACACAACACATTTTCTGACAGCCGGCCAATAATGCCCCTCCTTCTTTCGGCCTCAGCGATCTTATTGCTGGTAACGGTTAAGACATCTCCTTGGCTCAGAATACCATGCCTGGTTATCAGCTTTTTTTTGACCGGCGCTTTTTTGGATGTATGCACACACATTCCTTCAGTGCTCCTCCCCCTTGCCAATGAACACCGGCACGTTGTAATTCAAGGCACTATTCTTGAACCGCCTAAAATTTCTGAAGGAACAGCCAGGATAACTATTCAGGTCCACACGGTGTTTATGGGAGATGTGGCTACTGCCCTGGACGAAAAGATCATCGCCACAGTTTACAGTAATATCCCTGCATTAACGCCTTGTGAGAAGATCCGCTTCCCAGCCAAGCTCCGGCCCTTCAAAGGATTCAATAATCCCGGCCGTTATGACTATGAATCTCAAATGAAAATAAATGGCTTTTCTTGCGCCGCATCCGTATCTGACGGCAGATATATTGTGTCTGAGGGCCGGGGGAACCTGCCTCTTTATCGTGAGGTCCTGGAAAAGTTTAGGATGCCGATAAGGACTTTTTTCACACAAAACCTGGACCCTGAAGAGGATGCCATCTATAGCGCAATCATTCTGGGAGAAACCCATAAAATAAGTCCTGATCTGAGGGAGTCATTTAATCAAACAGGACTCAGCCATTTGCTTGCAGTCTCAGGCCTTCATATTGCCCTGGTTGCATGGCTTGCTTTTTTTATCTTTAAATGGTGTCTTTCAAGATCATATAGCCTGACCCTTAAGATTGATATAAAGAAGTATGCCGCAATCCTTACCTGTATTCCCGTCATTGGCTACAGCCTGATCGCAGGATTCCAGGTGTCATGTCAGAGGGCGATGATCATGGGGCTTGCATTTCTCCTTTCAATGATCCTGGGAAGGGAAAAAGAGACATGGTCCACCCTTGCACTTTCAGGACTTGTGATACTGACCACAGATCCCCATGCCATACTGGGCCTGTCTTTTCTGCTTTCATTTGGTGCAGTGATAGGTATCCTCTGGCTGAACCCGGTTATAATGAAAACAGCACCTGACCTTGATGAAGATAGAACAAAGACCATTCGGCATCACATCTACCTGTATTTTGTAGGCCTTGTTTCTGTATGCCTTTCTGCGACAATATTTCTGCTGCCGATTATTGTATATTATTTCCATAATATTTCCATTGCATCAGTTCCTGCAAATGTAATGACGGTTCCCATTATTGGGCTGTGGGTGCTCCCCCTGGGGCTGCTCTCTGTTATGGTATTGCCTTTTTCCGACTTGCTTGCCGGTCTGCTGCTCCACCTCGGCGCATGGGGTCTGGGGCTTATGATGGATATCATACGCTTCTGGGCAAGCCTTTCCTGGAGCAGCATCTGGGTAGTAACTCCAAATGTTTTTGAAATATTTTCGTACTACGCCCTTTTGTTTTGTCTATATTTTATAAGACATTCCAAGTGGGCAAAAATCGGGTTCGCCGCCCTCACACTCATACTGATCGCTGACATTGGATTTTGGGTAAACAGGGTTTATTTCAATAAGGATCTGAGGGTGTGTTTTATTGATGTGGGCCAGGCAAGCGCCGCCCTGGTGGAATTTCCGGGCGGCAAAAAGATGATGATAGACGGTGGCGGTTTTTCCCGCGACACCTTTGACGTGGGCCGGATGGTCGTCGCCCCTTTTCTATGGCGACAAAAAATATCCAGGATACATTACATTGTGCTGAGTCACCCCCAGGCTGACCATATGAACGGGCTGAAATTTATCGCGAGGGCATTTCATCCGGAGGAGTTCTGGCATAACGGTGACATGGTTTCCACACAATCATTCAAGGACCTTTTGTATATTGTTGAAAAGAATAATGTCAGCAGAGTCCTGCCAAAGGACCTTACAGGTGGAAGGGATATCAACGGCGCACTGGTGGAAGCGCTACATCCGGTTGTACATGAAAGTTCATCACAGGCCTTTTATGCTGAGACAGACCTGAACAACAATTCCCTGGTTCTCAAAATCTCCTTCCATAAAAAATCATTTCTCTTTCCAGGCGATCTGGAAAAAAATGGTGAGAACTCACTTATCTCAGAAGCGAACATATCTCTTAAGAGCGATGTCCTGCTATCGCCCCACCATGGGAGCAAGACATCAAACACTGAAGGGTTTCTAAAGATGGTTGCACCAAAGATATGTGTGATATCATCTGGAGAAGGCAATTTTTTTGGCTTTCCGCATAAAGAGGCCTTAGAAAGACTACAATCTGCAGAATGCAAGATTATCCGAATAGACCAGTCAGGGGCGGTGCAATTTACGGTGGGTGAAGAAAATCTTGAGTTTACCACATTTTTTGGCTCAAGATGAAGAAACCTTTTCGGATGCGGTGTAATTTTCTATGAAATATTCCAATTGATCTTTCTGGTGTTGCGTCAATTCTCCGAATTGGACGCTGAACCTATGAGGCTTATTTGTGTCTGGAGAGCAGGTAGCTGATGCCCTGTAATGTGAGACTATCCTGCATGGTATCTCTTCCAGGCTAAAGCCGCTGTCGGCCATGCTTATAGCAAGTCCCGCATATCCCTTTGTCATATCATCAGTCCCTTCGTAATAGAACGAAAGACCGCCTCTGCCTATATCACGGATCTTGCAGGATCTTAACGGCTTAATATCAGGGATAATAACTGATCCGTTTATCGGCCTTAGGCGTTTATCCTTCCTGCGATCAGGGAAACACAGACTGAATTTTCCTCCCTCGGCTTGTTTCCCTCTCCCGGATATTTCCCTCCCGTTTTCCATATTGAACTCAGGCAGTATCTCACGAAGTTTCTTCCTTATCCCGTCACTATCCTGGATATCCGCCAGACGATCCAGCTCGTTGATCTGACTATCAAGCTTAGCCTGGTCGCAGGGTTTCCCTTTAAGGACCATAATCTTTTTATGACCTGTCGGTTCAATGCCTTCGCCTTCCGTAATCAACTCCTCGTAAAGCTTTTCACCGGGCCTGAGCCCTATATATTCAATCTTGATATCTACATCCGGTTCATAACCCGATAGACGGATCAGGTCCCTGGCCATATCTACAATCTTTATCGGAGTCCCCATATCCAGGATAAATGTCTCACCTCCCCTGCCCATGGCGCCGGCCTGCAGGATGAGCTGACTGGCCTCGGGAATCGTCATGAAATACCGGGTGACCTCCGGATGTGTGACAGTAACCGGGCCTCCTTTTTCAATCTGTTTTTTAAAATAAGGCACTACACTTCCAACGCTTCCAACCACATTGCCGAAGCGAACAGCCATATATCTGCCGCCCTCTGCGCATGATCCGTTCTGACAATGCACGAGGAGTTCTGACACACGCTTGCTGGCACCCATGACGTTAGTAGGTCTCACCGCCTTATCAGTAGAAACAAATACAAAACGCCCCACGGAAAATTTCCCACATGCAGCTAAAATGTTTCTTGTCCCCAGGATATTGTTTTTAATCGCCTGCCAAGGCTGGATCTCCATCATGGGAACGTGTTTATAAGCGGCGGCATGGAAGACAACATCCGGTTTATATGCCTCGAAAATACATAATACCTGATTGGTATCACGTATATCAGCCAGCACGGGATCAATGGCAATGTAGGGGGAGTTCCCCTTTAGTTCCAGTTCTATCTCATAAAGCGGGCTCTCTGCCCTCTCGAACAGGATTATCTGCCTCGGACTGAACCGGCAAATCTGGCGACACAGCTCAGAGCCTATTGAGCCTCCGGCACCTGTTACAAGGACACTTGAGTCTTTAAGATATCCACCAATGCTTGCCTGATCGAGCCTTACCTGGTCTCTGCCGATAAGGTCATTGTAATCCACCTCACGAATAGATTTTACAGTAACCGTGCCGTTTATCAGTTCCCCCATGCCCGGTACAGTCTTATAAGGTATGCCGCTGCCCTCGCAGGCTGCCACGATGGTGCGCATCTGGCTGTATGTGGCCGATGGGATTGCAATTAATAACTCTTCAATCTCCAGTTTTTCCGTAAGAAATTTCAGATCCCTGGTCCTACCCAGAACAGGGATGCCGTGTATAAAGAGTTTCGCCTTTGCGGGCATATCATCAATAAAACCCACTATATTATAGCCCAGATGTGGATTATCGTGGATCTCCCTTGTTATCTTCTCACCGCAATCTCCTGCTCCGATAATCATCAGCCTCTTGCCCTTGCCCCGATGGACAAAAATGGAGGGCAGAAGTCCCAGCCCCTCAAAAGGCGTTTGCGTCTGATTGGGCGACAACCAAAAGAATAAGCGGATGGCCACCCTGCAACCTGAAATCATCAAAAATGTCAGGCACCAGTCAATTACAAAAACAGAATGGGAAAAATCCGCGGTATTGTATATAAACAGTGTTGTCAAAAAGACAGCAATGCAGCCGACACTGGTTCCCTTTAAGATATTCAATAGATCAGTCAAGCTGGTATAGCGCCACATCCCTTGATAAAGCTTGAAAAAATTAAAAATCAGGATCTTGATGATTATTACAAGCGGGATAGTCGCAAAAGTGACGAATTCGGCATCATTTGGAATTGAAAAATTAAATATCAAAAGGTGGGAAAAGTACCAGGCAAGGCCGATCAGAATAATATCAAATGTCAAAACAATGAGGACATTCTTGTGAAGATAGCGTTTACCCACAAACTAATTCCTCTGTTATAAGGATTGAAATGCTTTCCTGTGCAGCTCTAATCTTTAACTTTTTCGATAAATAACAGCTAAAATAATAGATGATTTCGGTACTTTTCCAGTGATTGACCTAACCAAGTACCTTCGCTATGGTATGAATCTGTTTTAAATAAACAAACAGGATGGGCAATTTCAACCGGCACAGGAGATTACATACGGCTCTGCCGAGAATATCACCCCCACGGCCCCGAATACGAACTGACAGGGGATAATATTTATGTAATCATCCTATGTCAAGAACATTTATAACTGAGTGTCCTGGGGAATCCTTATAATGATCTTTGATCCCTTGCCTGGAACAGATTCAATCCTCATACTGCCCTGAAGGAGACTCGCCCGTTCCTGCATGCTTTGAATCCCCATCCTTTTTTCATTGGAGGCCCTGACCAGGCTTTGGGCCAAATTGAACCCTTTTCCGTCGTCCTCTATCCTGATGATGAGTTGGGGATAAGATGCGACAAGCCTTATTGTGGCGTTTTTTGCCGATGAATGCTTTCTGATATTGTTGAGCCCCTCCTGGACTACACGATATAGATGAATCATGGATTCATAGCTGATTGTCAGGTTTTCTATTCCGGCAGAATGAAAATCAACTCGAATACCGGTTTTTTCTGAAAAATCCTTACAGTAATTATAGAGTGTCTGCACCAGTCCAAATTTTTCCAGGCCGGGAGGCCTCAGACCATAGGAAAGATCCCGTATCGTCATGATGGTTTTTTCCAGGATGTCAGAGACTTGAAAAATTTGCTTCCTAACGCCGGGTGTCAAAGATTTGTACTTCAAGATCATATCAGTGGTAATTTTTAAAAAGGACAGGTCCTGGGCCACACTGTCATGGAGTTCACAGGAAATCAGTTGACGCTCTCTTTCCTGAGTCTTAATGATCTTATGTATGAGTGAACGAATAAGATCTTCTTTAACTTTGCGTTCTGTAATATCAAGGAAACTTACCAGGCTGGCAGGCCTGCCGTCGTATTGAATCCTTACCCCCCTAACCTCGCAGGGGATCGTTTGTCCTTTCTTGCTTACCAGCTCAACAGAGTGGTATTCCGGGATGACCTTCTTTCCATTTATCCGCATTCCTATGCGCTCACGGGCAACTTTCTTGTCTTCCTCGCTTTTTATTAATCCTAAGGCACCACCGCCTTTTTCTATGTCTTGCAGGCTGTATCCGAATAGCCTGGTAAAAGCGGGGTTGATTTTTATGCTGAGATCATCCTGCACAATTGCAACAGGGTCAGGAAGTGAATCAAAGAGATTTCTATATGCCTCTTCGCTTTTCCTCAAGGTATCTTCGGCCCTTTTCCGATCAGAGATATCACGCGTGACTCCAATAATGCCCGTAGGGTGATCCTTAGAATCCAGAATAAAATTTGCCTTTATCTCTGTCCATATTGTTGAACCATCTTTGCAATTTTGTTCAAGTTCGGCCACAAAAGTCTCTTCTGCCTTTTCTTTATTTCCACTTGCCAGCTCTTTAAATACCTTTTCAATTATTATCCTTGCGGCAGTAAGAGAGTCAGGGGTAAGCATTTCTTCCAGGCTCTGGTTCATTGTTTCATCTACAGTGTAACCTTTTAGCCTTTGGATAGAAGGGCTGACATAGGTGGTCTTCAGATCCATATCCAGAGTCCAGATTACATCACTAACGTTTTCTGCTAAAAAGCGGTATTTCTTTTCGCTTTCACGCAGCGCCTTTTGGCCCAGATATTTTTCGGTAATATCTTTATCACAACCAAAATAACCTGCAAGACTTCCATCTTTGTCATAAACAGGTGTCCCTCTGACTTCGACTACCACCTGTTCCCCGTCCTTTCGATTCATGCGGACTATATACCCTGTAAATGGTCTGGGATTTTCACGCATCTGCTTGAAAAACACCTTGGTAGTTGGTGCATATTCGTCTGCAAGCAAATCAAGCATATTGGTTCCGACTACTTCTTCCGGGTCATATCCCAAAAAATTTTTACACATCGGGCTGGCATAGACAAAATATCCGTTTAAGTCCAACTCCCAGACCCAGTCACTGGTAGTATCAATAAAGGAACGCAATTTTTTTTCGCTTTCACTCAGTGCTTCCTCTGATCGCTTCTGCCCGGTTATATCGCGAATGATCGTAAAATCTGCCGGCTGCCCACGCCAGATTATGTGGGAACAGCTTATCTCTACCGGTACTGTGGTGCCCGCCTTGGTGACAAGCTCAGTCTGGTAATAGTGGGAAAAATCCTCTCCTCTTATTCTTCTCTTAATCCTGTCTTCGAATATGGGTATTTCATCAGGGCGTGCTAATTGCCTGATATTCACCTTTCGCATTTCTTCGACGCTATAACCCAGGATCTCCGCAGCCCGCTTGTTGGCGTATACATGAAATCCATCGGCTGTGACAACCACTATGCCATCAAAGGCGTTATCCGCAATGATCGAGAAACTTTGCTCACCGAATTGCCGCATGGATAGTTGTTCTTCCAACTCTGCTACCCTTTGTTCGAGTTCTTCACAGGTCGGCTTTTTATTCATCCGATATATCCTCAAGCCCTTTGCAAAACCGTTAACAGTGATGAGCCCTCATCCTCGAATTGACCCTGAGCCTTTCAAGGGATAGCCTTATCACATCGCGGGCCTTGTCTTTCTGCATCATGTAATGATCAAGGAATTCCGTTACGGACTTTTCCTTCCCAAGCCCGGCAACAGGGACTATGGAGGCAATGACCCGCTCATAATGGAGCGGGTGCAATTGCTCCAGTGCCTCTAAGTTCGCCACGTACCAATGCCACAGGAAACCTATTGCGTATGGATTGCCTGCCATAGCGCCCACTGTGATAAACCTGTTCCGTGATGGGACCTTGTCAAGGACATAATCAAGGACGGTTTGTATGCTGAAGTCATCTTTGAAGCAGCCAATGGCCGCGAGGATGGTCATCCTTTCGTGCTCACTTTGAGTTGACTGAAATCTCCGGTCAAACCACTCAAAGGCACCTGCGCAGCCGTGCAAGGCCCCTATCTGCATAACCGCACGCAAGATGTCCTGATGGACAAGCCCTCCCCCCATCAATGATTCAAACCTCTCAACCCCGAAATCTTCGGCCGTTTTTGACCCGTAGACGGCTGTACGCCAGAGTATATGGTCACGCAAGATGGATGTTGCATGTCTTTCACCGGCAATTGGTTCAAGCCCGATTTTGCGTAATACCCGTTCAAATAAAGATTTTGCTGTGGAGGAGATTTTCCGTTTTTCCGGCTCTTTCAAAACAAGCCAGGCATGGTGTAGATTATCGCTGATACTCATCAAGGGAAGAAATGATTCTTCATCATCATAATACAAGAGGAAGGAAAGATAATCGTCAATCCCCGCCTCAGCCCCTTTTACAAGGGCGTAAAGGTCATTCTGGAGCCCCCAGCGGTCCCTGGGGGACATATGTTTAAGCCTTTCTCCGAGTCGTTCAAGATCGGTCCTGTCCCTGTATCTTACCCTGTAAAATCCCTTCTGATCCGCATTGACCTTGTATGCGACAGTGCCATCACCGAGTTCAATCTCCGTTGTTTCAGCTTCAATAAGAGATGTGACAGTCTTCGATCCTCCTCGCTCATCATACAGCCTGACTGATATCGGAGCAATCCATAACTGCGCTGATTGGTTGGGGAGAAATGTAAAACGCCTCTGCCTTATTTCCAGTCTGTCCCCCTTTCTTTCCACATCCATAATGGGATATCCGGGCTGCTCGATCCAGCTCTTCATAATCCTGGTAACAGGCCTTTGAGAGGCCGTCTCAAAGGCCCCCCATAGATGACGGCTGTCCGCACAGCCGTATCCGTGTTCGCTCAGGAATTGTTTTATGCCCTTTTTAAAATCATCCCTTCCAAGGTAGTCCTCTATCTGTTCCAGCACGCTGCCGCCCTTGTTGTATATAATGGGTGCGGTGCTCGCGTTGATCACTATGTGTTCACCTCCTGGAATCTCTATGGAGAATGTCTCGTGCAGAGAGTCCCTTTCAAAGGCCAGGGCGGTTTGGTCGAGTACGAAATGATCCATGACATCCCACTCCGGGCAATAATGGTCAACAATAACGTGGGCAATGTAGGTTGCGAAGCTCTCGTTAAGCCACAGATATTTCCAGTCAGATGGGGTGACCAGATTTCCAAACCATTGATGGACTATCTCATGGGCTACTACATTACAGATATTTTCCTCCCCCGCCCTTGATGTGATGCCTGGGAAGTGCAGAAGGAGGTTTTCGCGGAATGTGATCGCACCCCAATTCTCCATCGCGCCGAATGCAAAGTCCTGAACGGCAATCAGATCGAGTTTGGCAAGAGGATAGGGTATGCCGAAAAGCTGCTCGCAGAAGGCCAGAGACTTTCGTCCGAAATCCAGGCCTAACCTGCCGCGACAGGCCATACCGGGCATGGCGGCCACACGGATCCGGGGATCTTCATCGTCTTCAATTATTTCAAATTCACCAAGGCTGAAAAACACCAGATATGTTGACATCCTGGGCGTCGGTTCAAAGCGGACCCTCTTTTTTCCGTTGTCCAGTTGTTCCTCAAGCATTACAGGGGCATTGGATAGTGCCGTCAATCCTTCAGCGATGATCATTTCAATCTCAAAGACAGCCTTTTTGTCCGGGTGATCAAGGCAGGGAAACGCCCTTCGGGCATCGCTTTCTTCAAACTGGGTCAGTGCAATGTTCCTTGTCGTCCCGTCAACATTAAAACTGCTTCGATAAAAACCGGCCATCTTGTCATTGATTTCCCCGGTGTATTCAATTTTAATCCTGATCTCACCGCTCATCTCTTCAGGCAGATACACATTGAGCTTCTCCGCCTCAGGCTCCGGAGAAAATCTACAATCTACAAATCTCCGATCAATAAAAACGCCGCAGTAAACTACAGAAAGATCCAGTGCATCGAGGATTATTTTCTCTGCCGGACCATCAGCATGCATTGAAATTTCAACCGTCCCCGAGAATCTGAACTCATCCAGGTCCGGCTCCAATGATAACTTGTATGATATGGGCCTGATTTCATGCATGAGATATCTCCCTAAACTGTGCCATCACCGCGCCTGAGCGTCACAATAACCACCTCAGCCATGCAATTGAACCTGACAGGTATACCTGAAGCTCCTGCCCCGTATGTGGTATAACCAACCATGTCGTCATATCGCCACAGCCCTGCTGTAAACCTGCGGGCAACCCTGCTGTGCGTGAAAAGCGGCCCTATGACCGGCAGACAGATCTGGCCGCCATGGGTGTGGCCGCAGAGGCATAGATCAATTTTTCTTCCTTCGGCATATTCGATGATCTCCGGCGAATGGGCGAGCAGGATAGAAAAGGCATTTTCCGGCACCTCTTCAAAGGCCTTATCAAGGTCGCTGCATTGATAGTAATGGGGATCATCCGTGCCCACGATACTCAGCAACTGGCCATCTCTTTCCAGGGTATAGGAGTCGTTGATCAGCATGTAGATTCCTGAATCCTCCAATTCCGGAGCGATCTCCAGACAATCGTGGTTCCCCAGTATTCCGAATACCCCGTCCTCTGTGTTTATGTGTTTTACCAGTTCGCCTAGTTTTTCGTTGGCCGCGGTGAACCTTCCATACATCTCCATCCTGTAGTCGCCGCCCAAAAGGCAGATATCTGTCTTGATCCCTGAGACCAGATCAATCAAACGCTCCTTTAGGCCTTTAAGGCCGTCAATATGGAGATCGCTGATAAAGAGGATGCGATATCCGTTAAAGGCCTCGGGAAGGGTGGGAAAAGAAAGATCAATGGATCTTATCCGAATCCTGAGGGCATTTCTCTCCCCCTTGCCATAGACACCAATACATTTAAAGACCCCCTTCATGAACCAACGGTAATATATGAAATTCTCAAAATTGAGGAGTCGAACAAAAGGTGAAAGCGCCGTATGACACGACCTCCATTCGCGAAAGCGCGACGACGACCGCACCGTATAGGGAGGCGACTTTCTTCGGGGCGCAGCCGGTATTTTGGTAAACTTGGAGAACACCCAACAGACAAGTATAAATATTAAAAGGACCCCAAAGGCACTACCACATGAGAGCAGACCGCCAAGGCAAAGAAGAAGAAGAGGAAAACCGCCTTCAAATACCTGATCCAATATTGCAACATCGGTCCCTTCGGGAAGGCCGAGCCTGCGTTTGATAAAACTGGACAGGATATCTCCCATCATGCTCAGAAGACCGACACAAAGGCCCATTACAAGTGACAGACCGATAAGATACCCAAAGATGCCGCCGGTCAGGACGCCGGACAAAAGACCCCTGATGGTCTTATGAATCCCCAGAATCGGCAAGCCGTCGGAAAGGCTGTAATTTCTATCCAACGGGACGCCGGCATTCCCGGGAAAGATGCGGCCTAAGAGAGCCGGGACGCCGTTTATTGCAAGTATCAATATCAATACATTTACGGTGTTCATTTGCGCACCTTAGCAACTGAATGATGAATAAGATGGAGCGGATTATAAATTTTCCTGCATTGGGATTCCAGCCATTTATCCCTGTCGTAAAAAATTCCTTGTAAAGCGATCCGCATAGGACCTCTGTCTGATCTCTAATAATCATTGAAGTTCCGCTTCAGCGGGGATAAATAAGACATTCTGTAACAGGCACTTGAAACCATTTTTGGGAGGGCACTACATGAAGGCAAATGTTGTTTATATAACCGCCGGTTCTATTGAAGAGGCCAGGAAAATCGGAAAAGAGTTGGTCTCAAACAGACTGGCAGCAGGCGCCAATATCATTGAGGACATACAATCCTTTTACTGGTGGGAAGGTGAGATCCACGATGAGAGGGAGGCGATTGTAATTGCAAAAACCAGGGAGGACCTTGTACCCAAGTTGATTGAAAAGGTTAAATCCCTCCACAGCTATCAGTGCCCGTGCATTGTCAGTCTTCCGATCCTGGACGGTCACAGGCCTTTTCTGGACTGGATAGAGGCTGAAACAAGAGATGTCTGATTTCTTTGGCGGTTAAGGTTTTTTTCTCATTTTTTTTATTGCTAAAAAAGCAATGGCGACAACCACCACAGCAATGATCGCATAATTATAGCTCGCCATTATATCCTGTAGCCTCGCCTTTGCCGTTTCCCAGTTGGAACCCAGGGAATAGCCGACAGCGATCCAGATAAGATTCCACACCGCACAGCTTAGAAACGCAAAGATCGAGACCTGCAGCACGCGCAGCCTCGCTATGCCGGCCACGATGGATACGATGGATCTGATCCCAGGCATGAACCTGTTTGCGGCAATTAGAAGATAACCGTATCTCTTGAACCATATTTCCGCCCTGATGATGTCTTCCGCCTTAAACCACAAGAGGTCTTTTTCAATGAAAAACCGCCTGCCCAGCAGTCCGCCGATAAAAAAGAGGGACACGAAGCCTGCGAGGCTCCCGATTGTGGTTGCAGTGTAGGTGGCCCAGAAATCAAGCCTGTTGATACCAACCAGAAACGCGCCAAAGGCGGTTATAGTGTCACCTGGGAGTGGTGGAAAAATATTTTCAACAAACGCACTCAGCCCCAGCATAAAATAGATGAGCAGATCAGGAAGTGAATCCAGAAAGGCAATGAATCTGTCCAGATAAGATGAAACCAATTGATTCTCCTAACAAAAATAAGCGATAAGCTGTCGGCTTTCAGCTATTGGCTCAACCTGTATAACATCCCGGGCTCTCTAATTTCAACTGGACAGATAAACTCAATCCCCCTATACTTCGGCCCCTACAAAGAAATTTTTTATCGCCCCTTTTACCATTAACGGATGTGAAATGATTACCGAACCCGGTAAAATCACTGATAGAATAACATTCCTGGGCCGCTTTGAATCCTGCCTATATCTTGTTGACGGGGGAACTGAGTGTGTCCTGATGGGCGGAGGCCTGGCCTATACTGTCCCTGATGTCCTAAAACAGCTTGAAGAAATGGGGACCGAAGTAAAGAAGATCAAAAAACTTTTTATCCTCCATGCCCATTACGACCACTGTGGTGTCATACCCTATTTCAAAAGAATCTGGCCGTGGGCAGAGGTCATTGCATCGGAAAGGGCCAAAAAGGTCTTTTCCGACCAGAACATCTCTCATGTGCTGGCGGACCTTAACAGAAAGGCTACCGCGGGCGTTGGTCTAACAGAGCAGGCGGAAAAGGACGGTTTTGAGTTCACGCAGATTACAGTGGACAAAGTAATCAAAGGCGGAGACATAATCCCATGCGGTGACCTGACACTTGAGGTCATAGATGCCCCCGGCCATTCTTCATGCTCAATCGCCATCTACATACCTCAGGAAAAGGCACTTTTTACATCTGATTCAGCAGGGATCTGTTTTGACGGACACATGCACCCTACTGCAAATTCCAATTATGACCATTATCAACAAACCCTGTTGAAGCTGAGTAAATACAATGTAGATGTGGTGTTGCCGGAACACTTTGGTGTGGCTGCGGGAGAAGAAGGACGTTCCTATATTTTAAGGGCGATTGAGGCGGCAAAAAGAGAGCGGGCCATGCTGGAAGAGTCATATAAAAGGACCAGAGATATAGCAAAGAGCACAGAGGAGATCACGGATATACTGGTCAGGGAGACACCGGCACCTTTTATCCCACGCGAGGTGCGAGCTACTGTTGTGAGCCAGATGCTGAAGTTTTTAGCAAGCAAGTTGTAGTTAATGGACTATTCCTTCAATTCCGAAAATATCACCCCGCAAACGCTTGAGAAAAACAACGTCCACGTATGGCGCATGTCATTGGACATTGACCTTAAACGCCTGGAGTCTTTCATGCGGATCCTTGCCGATGATGAACGGGCAAGGGCACAGAGGATACGAATTGAAAACGTGAAAAGCCACTATGTGGCGGCAAGGGGATTTTTGCGGACGATTTTGTCCGCCTATACCAGCAGGCCGCCGGAAGATCTTGAATTTCAATATAACCAATATGGAAAGCCTTCCCTGAGCGGCTCAGACCTTAAGGGTATCTCATTCAACATGTCCCATTCACATGGTTCGGCGTTATATGGTATCGCGCTTGAAAGAAACCTGGGGGTGGACATAGAAAAGGTCCGCGAAAACATGCCGCACATCAAGATTGCAGAGCGTTTTTTTTCCAGCAAAGAATATGAGGCACTGTTAACACTCCCGCCACATCAGCAGATACCCGCATTTTTCAACTGCTGGACACGGAAAGAGGCATATTTAAAGGCGAGGGGTGAAGGAATATCTTCATCTCTGAGCAATTTTTCGGTCTCCTTCCTGCCGGGTGAGCCCCCTGCCCTGCTCGATCATCCACTTGGCCTTCAGGAGACATCCGGATGGACTTTTATGAATATTGACGTCGGCCCGGATTACAAGGGGGCCGTAGTAGTGGAAGGACTCGGGGATTCAAAAGCGCTTAAGATGTTCACCCAGGATCAGTTGACTCCTTGAATCCTTTGACCCTTGACTCATCAACCTGTCGGATTTACATGATTTTGGTTGACTTTTCCTTTCTATTAAAGAGCCCTTTCCATTTTTTCGGAAGAAGAACTAAACCACCCTCGACTATAAGTCGAGGGGTTTTATGAGGGGTCGATTTCAAATCGACTATCATCAGGAATCGGCTCCCCTTCTTGCTTTT
>LT984856.1:110854-139216 GCA_900258555.1 uncultured Desulfobacterium sp.
TGGGCACCCAGTTGATAACGTCGCATAGCGACATGTATTAACTTTTCTTCGCCTAAAGGCGAGGGATTTCAACCATCCCTGAAAGGGACATTAATGACCCTTGCCTCAGTCAAGAAGCATTTCAAGGGGTGGACGGCAAAAAAAATAACCGATCATTCCCACGAAGAAAAAGGTTACACGGAAACGCCCAACAATCAGCCGATATCATATGCCTATTCTGAAGACCTAATGATTTAAACATGCCCCTTGAGGATATGGCACTGCCGATTGAACAGATAGTCTGGAAAGAGTATGACGAATTTATCACCAGCCTTATTACATGATTTCAGTTACAGCAAGGCATTCATTAGATAACACAAAGCGAGCAACAGAAAAATGTAACAATGGGTTGATACCAGCAGACATCAGTTTCATGAAAATGGCATTTTGAAGTTGTAGATATCACGTTTCATATCACAGGTTCGGTGTGGGTTGCGATCTAAGAGGATTATCACAACATCCTTAGTTTTGGCGCTTTCTAGGGTTGATGGGCACAAATTCTGTTTAGGTATGGACATCTAGAAAGGTCCTTTAGTCTTCGTGTGATTTTCCATACACCGGAATTCTCCATTTTGTGACTTGCTCTGCGAGTTGCGCCGTCTTTCCACCGGACGTAATGTGGACGAAGTAGGCCTCATCGGCCAGTGCGGATGTAAATCGGTTTCTAAATTCAGCTAATTCGGTTGAAACACGGCGATGGTTTGTTTCAAAAGGCGAGAGGAGAAGAATACGTCCTGCCGCAGTGCCGGAACGCCATTCTCTAGGGATGCGCATGGATACTATACTGCTGCCAGTGCATATAATAATGGGCTGAACACCGTGCAGCAGAATTTTCAGGCATTCCTTTTCGATAGGCGAATGAAAGCCTCCAATAACACATAGGCCCTCGTCACGCCATTTTAGGGACTGATCATAGACTGTCAGGATAGCATCGCCGGGACACCGGTTGGAGCAGAACAATGCGGTTTTGGGCAGATTGAGCAGCTCCAACCGCCCAATGGCCCATAACCTGTCCGGAGCCTCTTACCCCAGACGCAAGGTCAGTGAAGATGGATAACCGAGATGAAACCGGCCGATAATATTGGGTGTATGTTTTGTCTTCAAACCAGCATCCTTATCTGCTGTCCGCCTCTCATAAAGTTTAAATTTGACATGGCCGATAAAAGTTGTAAATTTGAATTAGTTCTTTGCCAGTGGCAGTAGAACCTATAAAGGCCTCCGCTGAGCCAGCCTGGCGAATCAGCGGTTTTTTATGCCCATTTCGGATTCTGTTTGATCCTTTTCAAGGTAAAAGCACTATCTGCCAAAAAGGCTGTTATAAACCATCCTTTTTATTTCTCTTCCGTTCAATCCCGATTAAAACAACATAATTGTCCATAACTAGGGCGACTCTTCGTCCAAAATCAAATCTTTTTCTTCTGTTGTCCCAGCCCACACGCCTGTCACTGTGAGGATCTTCCAGAGCCGCCTTTATCCAGTCAATTCTCTGAGCCCGCTGCGAAGAAAATGTATCATCCTTTGCCCGTCTTGATTCGAAAAAGGCATGATCGAAATCGTTTATTTAAATCGAACCGCAATTCTGTCAAAGGTGAAAGTGGGGTACTGATTGTATATCATCCCTGCCATTCAATAGTCCCACCACTCCGCTATTCCACGCCTAAGGAGTTAATGGTATTCCTTGGATAGCAGTTGTAAAATACGTCAAATCGAGGTTTTTACTTTGTTACCAATGCCCATCCCCCTTACCGATTAGGGAAAAAGACTTACCGATTACTTACCGATTGCCTCTGCTGTAAATATACCGTACACTCCGGCCTTTCCCGATTTGTTCTGCAAAACCAGCTTCCACCAGTGCACGCAGTTCTTTTGTTGCCGTTACTTTTGATATATCAAAACGTTCTTGGCATTCCCGATTTGTTATGGTTTGCCCTGCGGCAAGCCATTCGACGATATGGCGCTGCCGGTCAGTAAGACGCTCTTCAATGGATGATAAAATACCAGCCTCAATTGGTGGTTTTATCTGATTTATATCATCTCCCGGTCCTCGTAGCGTAACCGTAAAGTACCCATCCCGGAAAACATACTCTGGCGATTTCAACCCGTGGTCAAGCATGGCAGCTTGCATTCGACGGATGCCGCTGCCGCGTTGCTCCATTAGCCTCAGATGACCGAGGTAATGCGCGAGTGTCGGATTCCTGGAACAGGGCTCGTAATTACCCTTGATCAACTTGTTGATGGTCAGAGGCGGCAACAGGTTTCCTGCGCTGAGAATCTCCACCCGGTCGAAGAAAACCTTTACGTAGATCGGCCTCGCAGCGTCTTCATAATCCCGGTGAGCGACGGCATTGACTATCGCTTCGCGGATGACCTCGCGGGGATATTCATCCAATTTGACTCGCCGTAAGCCTACTATCCGTATCGGATGTCGCGTATTAGACATCACAAAGTCAACCACGCGGTCAATTATACGGGGGGCGGGTCCGGAAATGGTATCCTGATCTTTGGGATTCACATCAGGTTCCACCCCTCCATAGGCATCCAGCAAAATACGGCACTGCGAAAATACTTCGGAGGGATTCCGGCCGAGGAACAGGAGTCCTGAAGCCATTGCCCTGTATGCGGAAACACCGGATTCTTTCCAAACCAGACCTTTTTCACGAAGCTTGTTCAGCAAAATAATATTTGCGGGTTTCTCGCCTTCGCCAATTTCCTTTACTGCATGGAGCCATTCCAGAGCAACATCTAGATCCAGCTTCGTGCCCTTAATATTCAGCATCTGCTGTTCGAATAGAGATGCTTTGCCGACATCGCGGCCTTGCTTGTCCTCTGCATGATCCACTTTTAGTGCAAAAAATTCTTCCACTATGCGAGCGAGTCCTTTTTTGACCTCGGGCAGCAGATCCACCCGGTCATGAAACCGCCGATAGATATGGCCATCCTTCCTGATTTCGTCGAAAAAGGCCTGTGTTTCCCTACGTCGTTCTGCATCATGCTGTCCGCGTACGAAAATCATCATAGGCATACCTCGCTTCATTGCATACCGGTACTCCTCATGAGTGGCCGAAATCGTCTCCACGATACGCCCATACTCTCGATCCATGACCAAAATATAGATGTCGCAGGAATCCAGGCACCTCAGGTACGGCTTGGCAATCCGTCGGCCCGAAAGAGGCTCCTTGTCATAGAGGACAACGTCGCAGAACTGACTTAGACCCTCGTCGCCGGAAACCGCTCCGGCAATTGCAACCCGTTCGACTTCAAGCTCTTTCTGGACCGAGCTGATGAAAACCCTTTTCTTCGCCTCGCTCATATGGCCACCTCCCGGCTTATGAGGTATGAGAGGAAAATGTCGCAGGCTTTTCGGAGTTTTTCATTTTGTCTCATAAGTTTTTCTGCCCGACAACACTACAAGTTATTTTATTACTGACGGATGTCTTACGCTAAATATACCCGATCCAAAACGTAAAGCATAAAAGCATAGACGTCCCCATTTCACATACGGCAATAGGATAAGCGGCGGATCAGTTCATCCTGGCCCTTTCGCAAAAGCTGAGTGAATCGTTGTTGGTGTGCCTGGAAGAGTTGAGCAATGCGTTCGTTCTTGCCGGAGTAGTAGGCAAATATATGGGAAGGGAGGTATTCCCTGGCATGATCGGCCAAAGCAGCGGCCGAAATTCTTTCACCGTTTATCACAACCTTGGGCTTTTTGCCGGATATTGCGACCAAGTTGATGCTGTGATTGCGGATGGAGTAATCCATTTCATAGTCCAGGCTCGCGGCGTTGTTTAGATCCAGGTCCCGGAATATGGTGATGAGTGCTTCCAGCAGGTTCGACTTACCGGAACCGTTTTGACCGATAACAGCGTGGGACTTGAAATCGTGTTTGATTCCATCCGGACCTTCCGCCGCCGATGTAAACGAGATCTCAAGATCCATCAGATTGCGAAAGTCCCTGATTTTAACCCTTTCAATGTGCATGTTCAGTCCTTGGGTGTGGGAGCGTCGGCACCCTTTTGCACAGGCTTTTTTCCGTCCCACATTACTGCATACTGGCCGAGTCTGCGCTTTTTTTCCAGCGTTTCAGCTACAGCATCCATGAGTATCTTTAATATCATTTTGCTCTTTTCAGTGGGGATGGTTTTGAGGGTGGCGTTCATAATCCGGCCTCCTGTATTAGCAGTTGGTAATATCTTTCGTGGAAGATGTCGCGGTCTTCTCCCTGCTGCTCGAATATCAGCACCGGCTTTTCAGTGTCATTCATAAAGCAGGAACAGTGAGATACTCGACCACTGAACTCTGTCAGCAGATTGTACAGGCTGCGAGGGAAACGGCGCTCGATGTCTATCTCCGGGATATTGTGCCCGCCGTGGGCAACGCGCTCTGCCACACGCAGTTTAGACATTTCCATGCTGGGAAGCGCAAGGTAAATCAATTCCACCTCCCAGTCTGTGGATTGTAACTGCCGTATCAGCTTGAAATATCCTCTGCCCGCCAGTGTAGTTTCAAAGGCAAAGTCCTCACGTTTAGAAACCCGCGCCTTGATTTCCTGAATGAACAGGCGGCTTGCCGCCACCTGTTCCCGTTCCGGCGCCAGGGGCGATAGTCCAGCCGCAATCAGATCAGCGTTGATAAAATGGGTGCATCCGGCTGCCTTGGGCAAGTACTTCAAGGCAAAAGTGGTCTTGCCTGCGCCGTTCGGTCCGGCAATGATCCAGCAGGTCGGCATTACACGGCCTCCGCCTTTTCAATTACACGCGCCTTTTCCGGCTCCACGATCCAGCCCCGGGCCATTTCGGTTTTCAGTTGCAGGTAGAAGCCGTCAATCTCCAGACCTGAATAGTCCCACAGACCCTTTGCGGAAAGTTCGCCATTGTGCTTGGCAAGGATGGATGCAAGGGGCGCCTGGTCATTTTTTTTGGGACTGGCCGCCAGTTTCAGTTTGGTTACCAATTCGGTTTTGGGTGCTTTCATGGTTTCTTTTTCCTTGATCTGGGTGCCGGTTATGGATGCGACTGCAGCTTGGGCTAGTCTTTCTGCAATGCGTTGGGCTTTGGTGAGTTGGTTTTCAAGTTGGTCGCAAAGTTGCATCAACTGGTCTGCTTTAGCAACGATTTTTTCCATTTCATTCCTTGGCGGAAGTGGCACCGCGATTTGCTCAAGAATGCCAAGATTAATATTCTTCTGTGCTGTAGAAGGCGCATATTCAATCAAAGTTGATTTGGCTGTTCTAACAAATAGATCAAAATATTCAACACATCCAACCGCTTCAAATGGAATAAAGCCCACCACACTATCTGGAAAACAAGCCTCAATTTTGAGGATCGCACTATCAGCAATATTAGCAGCTATTGTTATACACAATGTTCCTGGCTGCCATAGTTGACTTTGGGAAAGTCCAAACTCGCTATATTTTTTGCTGTAGTTGGTTATTCCTTTACCTACTGCTCTTGCAACATCACCCGTCTGAATAAACGGATACTTACCATCAATAAAAAGCTTAGGGTCATTTCGTGGTCGATGTTTAGACTTGCCCCTCGCCAAAGTGCCAACTTCACTAAATCGAACCCATGCCCAATTTTCAGGAAGACTGAAAGGGTACTCCCTGTGTTTTGAATACGGCTTTTGCTTTTGCAGTATCTTCTCCTTAATCAGTTTTTCTTTGTGCTTCCGGCACATCTCAACAAGTTCTGAGGCATTTACTTTGCTCCGCCGCGTCAGTTGCCCGCGGATCAATGCATTCATAATGGCATTTCGCACTGTTTCAATATCTTCAGGTCCATCCAGCAGTAACAGCAAATTTGCCTGCAGCCTTAACCATGCCTCTTTAAGTTCATGAGAACCCTGAGCCTTATTGATCTCCTCCAAAACGACGGTGCGAGCTCGAGTTTGAAGATTGCGGCGTTTTTCCTGTTGAAATTCCAGCTTGTCACATAGAGACATCAGCTCATCGACTTTTGCCACGACGCGTCCTATTTCTTCTTTTGGAGGCAACGCGATATAAATATTTGAAATCGAATCTTGATTTAATGTCTTACCTTTGATTGCAGCTTTGTTGCCTGCTGTTAATGCAAAGCCGTTTAGACATTTAAAAAAGTAAGCCTTTAAGTCCTCTACAAACGGGTAAATCGCGATAATTGCTTCGTTGTGATAGGCGTCCACTCCAGTTATAGAAACTTTCCCAATTGTGAGCTTAAAGCTCATCAAAAGCGTTGACGCTTTAACTGGAGGGCATTTAAAAACCTTACTCCTCGCCTCCTCAGATACAGTTTCCGAAGAATCGCTAATTACTTTTCCATGTTTCATGTCAGTGATAGAAAACCAAGGATAATCCCCTGTATTCCAAAATATACTCTCTTTTCTGGAAGGAGTCCTGCCAGCAGAGAAATGGCAAAGATCGCCAAATCGACACCAAACCCAATTGTCCGGAATGTCAAAAGGAACATCATCCCTCACCAATAATACTTTCTTGTTGGGTTTTATGGTTTTATCTTTTATGAGTTGAGTCCTTACCTTATCAATTTCAGTTTTGAAATCTGAACCATGTCCTTTTGATATTGGGCAAAGCTTACCAGAAACTGCTAAATAAAGTACTAGATGCCGCAACCGCTGCACCCCACCCGGCGCATTCACAATATGCCTAAACTCGGCCAAAAATTTTTTTGTATCCATCAGCCTTGCTCCTCTGCCTCAAAATGATGAGCCAGAGCAACGGCCAGTTCATCTCGTAACAAGTTCTCAGTCTCTTCAATATCCAGCAACAGCTTTTTGTACTTGGATAGCAGTTCGTCCGGGTCAAAGCTTTCTGCTTCCGGCTTGTTCGGATTTGGCTTGTTCAGGTCGTAGATGGGCCAGTAATGTCGATCTCCTGCCGCCTGCTCATCTTTGGCCTTTTGTCTGAGCTTTTCCGATTCCCGGCGCAGGGGCTCGATCTCTTGTTCCACCGCTTCCCGCGCCTCAGCCTCTTTCACCCCTCGAATGGAGCTGCGCAGGTCTTTGATGCGCTTATCCAGATCCGATGCCTCGTTGTTCAGTTCCTCGGCCTTGGTCCAATAAGGCTGGGCTTTGGCCTTGGCCTCGGTCTTGAGGGATTTAAAATCGATTTTCCAGGCAAATTCGTTTTCCACACGTTCGGCATAGTCGTTGGCCTCGTTGCCCCACCAGGCGTTTTCTGTCTGGAATTCTTCCAGCCGAATGGGCTTTGTCTTGCTGTAGCTTTTGTATCCTTCCGGATAGGGATGCTCGTAAAACCAGATGGTTTCCGTTGCTTTGCCTTTGGTAAAAAAGAGGAGGTTGGTTTTAATACCGGTGTAAGGGTTGAAAGCGCCGTTGGGCAAGCGCACGATAGTGTGCAAGTTGCAGTGCTCCAACAACCACTCCTTTATTTTTCCCTTGATGCCGTCGCCGAAAAGCACTCCATCCGGGAGCACCACTGCGGCCCGACCCCCGTCTCTGAGAAGTTTGCGGCTGATCAAGGTCAGAAACATATCCGCGGTTTCGCGGGTGCGCACGTCTGCCGGGTAGTCCGCGCCCACGCCGTCTTCTTCCAAGCCGCCGAAGGGCGGGTTGGTGATCACACAGTACACTTGTTCAGCCTTTGACCAATCGTTCCAGGGTCTGGCCAGGGTGTTGCGGTGCTCGATCTGACTGGGCACCTCGATGCCGTTCAATAACAAGTTGGTGGTGCATAGCAGATGGGGAAGCTGCTTTTTCTCCATGCCGCGGATGCAGGATTCAACGGCCTTTTGGTCCTTGGCGCTGGATTTCTTGGTGATCTGGCTTCGGAAATGGTCAATGGTGGCGATCAAAAAGCCTCCGGTTCCGCATGCTGGATCCAGCACGGTTTCCCGCTTTTTTAACCTGGGGTTGACCATCTGCACCATAAAGTGGGTGATGGCCCGGGGGGTGTAGAATTCACCGGCGTTTCCGGCGCTACGAAGGTCGTTTAGGATCTGCTCGTAGATATCCCCCAAATGTTGGCGGTTCTTGAAGTCGTGAAAGTTAATGGCCTCATCCAGTTTTTCAATCACCCCCAACATCAGGGTCCCGGACTTCATGTAGTTGTTGGTGTCTACAAAAACCTCACATATTACCTTGGCCATGGGCGAGTTTTCGACGTTAAGTTCCTTGAGCGCTGGAAACAGGCGGTTGTTGACAAAGCTGATCAGTTCATTTGCGGCAGTCTGGGGTTTTCCGTCTTTGTATGCGGCCCAGTTGCGCCAACGAAAGTCATACTGAAGGGGTGACTTGTAGGTATCGCCCCTGTCCGTCGCATCGTCCTCCCATTCTTCCTCCCGTTGGTCCAGGACCTTTAAAAATAACATCCAGGTGAGTTGACCGATACGCTGGGCGTCTCCGTCCACCCCGTCATCCTTGCGCATGATATCTTGAATGCTTTTAATAGTGCTGCTTAGGTTCATGAATATTTTCTTTCCTAATTATCAGGCGGTCTTTAATTCGTAGAGCGCCTGTTCAAGTTCCGTAATCGCTTGGGAATACTTATCAGGTCCTCCAAAGATGCCGCGACGAATCTGTGTTTTGCTTCCCAGTTGATTAAAAGGCGGGAGTTCCAGCACCTTTGGGTCTTCCATGTCACTGATGCCGTGGTCAGCATATTTTTCCAGTAAGGCCTCCAATACCTGCCGGGCATGGTTCCCGTATTTTGCAAAGTAATTGCGCTTCTTCACATTGTTGGCACGCTCCACTCTCGTGAGCGGCTTCTGGTCAAAAGCGATATGGGCGATGAGATCAAATACATCCAGTTTGTCTGCATTGGGGACTGCTTTTTGCAGGATTTCCAAAGGAAGGCCGATTTCTTTCAGCTCGTCAATCACGGCCTGTTTGCGCTCGGCCTCGGACCAACGGCGAAGAAATTCCTTTAATGAACCGAAACGATGTAACAGGACCTTTCGCATTTCGCTTTTGAGAAATACCCGGTAATCCTCGGTGATCAGTTGACCGTCGGCGTTCAGGTATTGCTCTCGTTGCAGGGCCTGCTTTACATCCACATCGTCCAATACATACTTGATATGTCCCCTGGGTTCGCCTGCCTCGTCCTCTACGCCTCCTTCTGCAGCCACATCGTCCTCCTCCAATCCATAATGGGTTTCCGGCTCTGCGACCTCCCAAGGTTCGGTTATTTCTTCCTCCGGAGGTACCACAGGGTCATCAGGCTTGGGCTCGTAGACAACCACAGGCTCTCCATCAAAGTCAGGATCGGCAAAGTGACGGGTTGCACCTTTAAAATCCATGATGGTGAAATATAGTTTTTGGTAATCTTCCCGAAGACGGGTGCCGCGGCCCACGATCTGTTTGAACTCGGTCATGGAGTTGATGGTTTGATCCAGCACGATAAGTTTGCAGGTCTTGGCGTCCACACCCGTGGAAAGGAGCTTGGAGGTGGTGGCAATCACCGGGTAAGACTCGTCGTTGTCAATGAAATAGGAGATTTGGGCCTTGCCTTCGGTATCATCGCTGGTAATACGCATCACATAACGCCGGTTGTCAGCAGCGGCCGGGATTCGCTTGACCAATGCCTGACGCATACGTTCAGCGTGATCCTGATCATCACAAAAGACAATGGTTTTTGCCATGGGATCAACGGAGCTGAGATATTCCCAAATCTTGCCGGCGACAAATTCGGTGCGCAGGGTAAGCACCAGATTGCGGTCGAAGTCGGTGGTATTATATTGGCGCTGTTCCACCAGATTGCCGTGTTTATCTATTTTGCCCTTTTCAGGGGTATAGCCTAATGCATCTACATCTGTAACAATACGGATTACCTTGTAAGGTGCCAAAAATCCATCTTCAATGCCCTGTTTCAATGAATAGGTGTAGATGGGCTCCCCAAAGTAGGTGATATTGGAAATCTCTTTGGTCTCCTTGGGCGTGGCCGTCAACCCAAGATGGGTGGCCTCGGTGAAGTAGTCCAGTACTTCACGCCAGACCGAATCCTCAGCGGCGCTACCCCGGTGGCACTCGTCAACCACCACCAGATCAAAAAAGTCCGGCGGGAATTGGCGATAGATCTGTTTCCACTCTTCTGTTCCTGTGACGGCCTGATACAGGCTAAGATAAATTTCGTAGTTCTTTTTGACTTCGCGATTGGTGATTTTGTGCATTACCTCGCCAAAAGGGGCAAAATCCTGCTGCATGGTTTGGTCGACCAGGATGTTGCGGTCGGCGAGAAAGAGGATGCGTTTTTTCTTTTTGGCCTTCCAAAGCCTCCAGATGATCTGAAAGGCTGTGTAAGTCTTGCCCGTACCAGTGGCCATGACCAGCAAGAGCCGTTGCTGATCTTTGGCGATGGCCTCTATGGCGCGATTTATGGCAACACGTTGGAAATAGTAAGGCTTTTTACCTGATCCGTCCGCATAATAGGGCTGCTCGATCAGTTTGGCCGCTTCAGGCCGGTTCATCCCTTTCCATTTGAGATAAAAAGGCCAAAGATTGTCGAAGCGTGGAAATTCAGCAAGAGATAGTTCTCGCTCGACAGGTTGGCTGATGCCCGTCCGATCGTGCAACAAGAACCCATCTCCATTGGAACTGATGGCAAAAGGGGCATCCAGCATTTCCGCATAGGTTAGTGCCTGCTGCATGCCGTGTCCTATGCTGAACTTATTTTGTTTTGCTTCAACAACCGCCAATGGCAAATACGGTGCACCGTAAATCACGTAGTCTGCCCGCTTGGGGCCGCCTTTTGCATTGGGATTTTGAACACGAGCAGCCAGTTTCCCGCGCACCATGACACGGCCTTCGGTGAGTTTTACCTCCTCACGAAATTGGCTTTGCAGCCAACCGGCCTCTAAGATTGCCGGGGTAATTATCTTCGTGCAAATATCGCGTTCGGAAAGTGATTTTTTATCCATTTGAAGGGCTTAAACCCGGAAAAGAGGTCCCGACTTATTTAAATTCTTCAAAAAATTTACAATCCAATTCAAAAGTCCGTACAGGTTTCAGGCCGAGCTCATACATCTCAAACATCTGCACGAGCTTTTCACCATCCACAAGCTCAATGGGAGTGACCCCGTCCCGCCGCGCCTCGCGTTTGGCATCAGTGGTAAAGGAGCCGGTTGTCATGATGATTCCTTTGTCAGCCCGGCCCATCATGGCCCCTCTGAAATCTCTTACAATAGGTGCTCCCAGTGTTCCTTTAAACCGTTTGCATTGAAAAATCACCTTAAAACTGACAAAAGGGTTCACCTGCAAAATACCGACTCCGTCAATGCCCCCGTCTCCTGTTCGACCGATAACGCTCACCTGTTCAAATCCGGATTCTCTTAAAAGCCTCTGGCAAATGCGCTCAAAACCTGCGGGCGGTAGTTCTTTTAAAACATTCAGCAAAGCGGTCTGATAATTTCCCTGAACGACATCTTCATCCAGGATTTCATCATCTGAAACCTCCTTTTCTTCGTCCTTCTCTCCAACCTGCTTTTGTTTAAGGTATTCCTTTTGAAGGCGCTTCCTCAAGTTATTTAGTTTAGCCAGATCATCATTGTTCAATTGAGCTCTCATACCTTTTTCAGTCAAAGACCAAACGCCTCTTTCAGAAGACTCTAGGAGACCTGCCTTGACCAGCATGAAGCGTGCCCATTGAATTTGGTTCTTTATTCTGGATTGCCCCGATGAAATGGTCACATTCAGTTCGTCTTCCGGAATCCCGAGTTTTTCAACCACCAGGTCAACCACCTCACCGGCACGTCCGGAACCGCCAAGCTCTTTGAGTACGTCAATCACAGGAATAATATAGCGAAAATGTTGTGGGAGCCGTTGCTTCCGCATTGTTTGTCCTTTTTTGGAAATTCCGAGATATGACGGAATCTATTTCCGTCTGGATTTGCATTGAATAGACTAGCCATGAGAATATAACAAAAATACGAAATTGGAACAATTGAAAAGAGTTAACATTTAGGGCTAAGAACTGAAAGGCGGGGGACTAAAGAAGCCTGGTTAACGTTTATTGGCAGGAAGATAAGGTCGGACATTTAGATTCCCTAAATGCCAACAAGCAGAAGTTATCCTGATATGTCTTAAAATACCAAGATATTAACTAGTTCAAAAGCCTTTGATATGTCTTTATGAATTGGCCATTCTGATTTTTAAAGATATAGGACTGGACGGCAAAGGTTACTTAATGGAATAGTTAAGCCATTGATATTTCAACGTGATATGTGGTACTCGTAACGAAGACTTGCCAACGCTGGTGATTGATAATGCCATGTAGGTATTTGCAAGAGGGGTTGCGATTTTATTTTGAGTTCCATATGATACTTCTACTTTTTTAGCTGATATAGCAAAGTATTTGCTTTTTCCAGATATCCAGTAAATTTTAAGAAAGAATAGTTTTATTCTACTGAATAACTTGTTGGCGTAAGGAGAGAAGACATGAAGGTGAGCACGGTGACGTTTTTGCTGCTTGGTGTTGCAGTGGTGTCGGGTTGCGCAACTGGCTCCAGTGTTGTTACCGGATCTCGTAGACAAGCGATCGCACCCACCGAGGTTAGACTATACACGTCAGCGCCGAAAAGGTTCGAGGTGGTTGGCCTTGTCGAAGCATCGAGCAAGGGTCCTGGGACAGCGCAGTCCAAGACGAATCGTGCCGTAGAGCGCCTGAAGGAAGAGGCCGCCGAAATCGGGGCCAACGGCGTTCTGCTGGACGGAGGCATCAATGATAAGATCCGCGGCACCGTCAGCTTCGTCGGCGGAGAAAACTCTGGCGCTGTAGTTGGCCGCAGCATAGTCAGGAAAGCCCTAACGGGAAAGGCAATTTATGTGATTAAGGAATGAAACGCCAAGCCCTTCTGGGGCATTTAACCCATGCCTCAGTAATCACGCCCGGCCTCTTAAGATAATATTACCATTCCTAATCTTCACTTTCTCCAAACGACTGTCTACTGGTATCTATATGTACAAGGAAATCTCCCGAAGATCCCTTCCATTTCATATGGTAAACATAATTTTTCGTTCCCCTAAAACCGATCAATTAACCATTAAAATTTAAACTTGAGATCGCTTGTCCAAACCCCAGGAGATCAACTGCTCCAAAAGCCTGCGATATGTCTGTATTTGTATCCGACATGACCGCCAATCTGGACGCTGACGCAACACCCTGAAAAGCCTTTACTGCCTCATCCTCTTTCCTGGGCAGTTTATTCGTTTCTGCCGCATCAAATACAGCATACTGCAATTCAGCTAGGATTATAGGCGTCACGGGTTAATCGGCAATCCATCCATTTCTGGGTGCAATACCAACCGATTTAAGCATATCTTCAGCCTGCACCTAAGACCCCATTAGATATAGACAGTGCAAGTAGTTGTGCAGGTATCAGTTGTATCTCATTTTGAGAAATTTAAGTTATGGCAGGTTTTTCCAATTTAATCTGCTGGAATTGATGCGATTACAAGACTTGTTTTCCGACAGCCTCGTTGCCCCCATTAATGGCCATGGGGATGGTGATAATGGTGATAATGGTATGGGTGGGGGTGATGGTAGTAGTATGGGTAGGGGTAAGGGTAGTAGTATGGATATGGATAATAGTATGGGTAATCTGGATAACTGTAATAATATGGTCTACGATAGGGTTGCTGATAGCACTTGGTACTTACTACTCTATCTTCAATAAAAGTGACCTTACAAATAGAATCAGTGTTAAAAAAATGATATTCCCAGATTTCGGAAGGCTTCCCATTCACGGTCCTTACCGTGATGAGGTCCGTTTTTCCCCACAGAGAAACCACTTCTTCTTTTGTCATGTTAAGTTTGAGATCTGTGACATGACGAGGATGGCATGAAGAAAAAGCGAAAATAAGAACAGCAAAAAGAAATAAAAGGATGATTTTCTTTCTTTTCATCTCTTCTCCTCTCTTTTTTTGAGCACTCTTACCTTCTAAACACCTTCATTTTAATAAAACCCATTCCGTGATTTAAAAATAGTCATAGGGTCTGAAGAAATCAAGCGGCTATTTGTGCGTACTTATACGTAGTTAAGAGTTCCATTAAAATGCTTTCCCATTCATATGGTAAGCATAGTTTGGCCTGCCTATAAATCTTATCGATTACCTTATCAACTGGAACCTGAGATCACTTGCCCATACCCCGGAATATCATCCAACTCAAAAGCCTGCGATATGTCTGTAAGATATTGATGTTTTTATGAAAGGCCCTTGTCAATTAATATGGCTTTTCTTTACTCACAATAGATTTATGGGGATGGTTTTTAAGACGCTTTTCTTATGCATGTAAATTATTCCCTCTCAACTTCCCTCTTACCATGGATGCGAAAATGCCTCCGAAACTGAGCAGGCTGAAGATCGCAAATGCTACACGGATACTCTTAATCAGCAGCGGATACTGCTCCTGAGTGATCTGAATCCTGCCTATATAGATGCTGAACACCACGGTGGCTATTCCCATGCTGACAATCATTCCGAAGGATCGCATGGTGCCTACCATACCTGAGGCAATGCCGAAGTAGCGTTTATCAACGGAACCGATTATCGCATTGGTATTGGGCGAGGAAAAGAAACCGAAGCCTGAGCCCAGCACGATTAGAATTGCGGTGAGATAAATCAGGGATGTTTTTTCTCCCAAAAAGCTCATAAGCACCAGCCCGATGAATGTGAGTATCATCCCGAAGGTGGCTACGATTCGCGGTTCGATACGGTCGGAGAGCCTTCCGGCAAACGGAGATAAAAATGCCATAAAGAAGGGTTGGGTCATCAGCATCAATCCAGCTGTCTGCGGGCTGAGTTGTTTTATATACTGGAGGTAAAGGCTCAGGAGAAAGACCAGCGCAAAAGTGGCACTGTAGCTGATCAGGGCAGCCAGGTTAGAAAAGGCAAAGACCCGGTTTGTCCTAAAGAGTCTTATCTCCAATATGGGGCTTTTCACCTTTAATTCCCATTGAATAAAGGCGGCCAGGCATACAAGGCCGGCCAGAAAAATACATATTCCCCTGATCGCAGGGAGTGATGTCATCCCGAAAATAAGGGCCATTATCGTCACTGCATATATGACAGAGCCCGGGAGATCATACTTTTCTCCACGGGAATCTGCCCACTCTCCTTTCAGTCTGCTGAAGATCAGAAAAATGATAAAAATACCCAGGGGTACGGTTACAAGGAAGATACTTCGCCAGGAAAAATATCGGGTCAGGAGTCCTCCGACAAAAGGTCCCACAGAAAGCCCGATATAGACAGCCGCCACATTGATGCCCAGCGCCTTGCCCCTTTCCTCAGGGGGATAGACCGAGACAAGGATCGCCATGCCGGTTGCAAAGACCATGGCGTTTCCGGCGCCCTGCAGTGTCCTGAAGACAAGAAGCATGGCAGTGGAAACAGATAGCGAGCAGAGAACGGATGCAAGTGTAAACAATACGATTCCGTATGTGAATATCTTTTTTCTGCCGTAGATATCCGCAAGCCTGCCAAAGGGTACGAGTGTTACAGCAACCGCAAGCAGATAGGAGGTGGCAATCCAGCTCAGTAAGACCGCATCCACATGGAACTCTTTTTGTATAGCCGGCAGGGCAATGTTGACGGAGGAGCCCATAAACGGGGTGATAAAGGAATTCAGTACGGCAATAATCAGGGCAGATCTCTTCATCTGATCTCAATTCCCGCAGATATTTTGTTGTTATCCCTTTCTCATGAAGAGCCCTTGCGCCTTTTCAAGCGCCGCCGGATCATCCACCCCGAATACCTCATCTTCATCTCCGATCACATAGCCTACGGAAAGGCCGTCATCGCACATATACTCTACAATGTCCGTGATGAAGAATTCCTCCACATCGGTCATCACACCGTTTATCTGTTTTTGCACGATATGGGGTCTTGATGCCAGTATGGGCAGATACCTTAAGAGATCATCCCTTTTTACCGCATATATCCCTGAATTACATATCTTGAGGCCCTGCTGTACATCAACCGGATATTCCCGCCAGTACTTCCATTCAGTGATCTTCAGCACCCGGCCGCCTTCCACCTCTAGGACCCCGTATTGTTTTTTGTCCTCCGGTATAAAGCCCAGCACTGCGAGGCGGTTTTCTTTTAGATTATTAATCATCTCCGTATAGGTTGATGGTCTTACCAGCGGCACATCACCCATTGTGATAATCAGATGATCAAATTTACGGGCCTCAAGGAAGCCGGCGGCCGCCAGAAGCGCCCCTCCCGTACCGTTCAGGACCGGCTGTTCGCAGTAGACAATATCAAAACTGCCGGAGGCCTCGATGATATCCTCTTTTCTGTGATTGACGACCACTGCCTTTGGCCCTGGCGGGAGGTTATTGAGTATCTCCAGCAGGATCGGGTTATCTCCTTCATAGGGGGATGCCCCCGGAACAAGTGGCAGCAGGGTCTTGCTGCCGTAATAGTCTTTCATGCGGCTCCCTCTGCCTGCCGCCAGTATCAGAGATGCCGTGCTGTTTGCTGTTTTCATATCTATCCTTTAATCACACCCATAGGTCTCAATCGCGCCACCTTTATGGCCAGGCCTGATCCGTGGACTGCCTCAACAACCTGCGATACGTCCTTATATGCCTCTGACATCTCTTCCTTCAGGGTCCTCTTTCCCCTGGCCTGAACAAATATGCCCTTGTCTTCAAGCTCTCTTGCTATTGAGCGGTCTTTTGCCCTTTTTGTCGCCTGCGTGCGGCTGAGCACACGGCCTGCGCCGTGGCAGCTCGACCCGAAACTCTGAGTCATTGCCCCTTGTGCCCCTGCAAGCACATAGGAGTAAGTGCCCATGTCTCCGGGGATAAGCACCGGCTGACCCACGGCCCGATAGATCTCAGGGAGCAGTATATGACCCGGAGGCAGGGACCTGGTTGCTCCCTTTCTATGCACACAGAGCATAAGCTCCTTTCCTTCCACAATGTGGGGCTCTTTTTTTGCAATGTTGTGGCAGACATCATAGAGCAATTTCATCCCCAGATCATTCGGGCTTATGGACAGGGTCTCAAGCATGGTCTCTTCCGCCCAGTGCATCAGGATCTGGCGGTTGGCCCATGCATAATTTGCAGCACACGCCATAGCAGCAATATAACGGCAGCCAAGATCAGATTTCAGGCCTGCGCAGGCCAACTGCCGGTCAGGCAGGTCAAAGGGCTGTTTGCCGCTTGAGATGGCCCTGCTTATCTCCTTCAGATAGTCGTCACAGATCTGGTAGCCATAACCGCGCGAGCCGGTGTGTATAAAGACCGTGACCTGTCCTTCGCGCAGATCAAAGGCCCTTGCCTTTTCAGGATCATATATCTTGTCAACCACCTGAATCTCAAGGAAGTGATTGCCTGACCCCAATGTCCCAAGCTGGTCTTCTCCCCTTTTTATCGCCCTGTCACTGACAGCAGACGGGTCTGCCCCCTCCATGGTCCCATGGTCCTCGGTCCTCACCAGGTCCTCTGCGTCGCCGAAACCATTCTTTACTGCCCAGGCAGCACCCTGGACAGCCACTTTGGCCTGTTCGCTCCTGGAAAGATGGATCTGTCCGGTGGATCCGACTCCACAGGGAATTGCCTTGAACAGTGCAGTCACCAGATTTCTCATTATGGGCCTGATCTCATCGGCCAGAAGCCTTGTGGTCATAAGCCTGCACCCGCAGTTTATATCATAGCCCACCCCGCCGGGAGAGATGATCCCCTCATCAAGATCAAAGGCCGCAACACCGCCTATCGGAAAGCCGTAACCCCAGTGGATGTCCGGCATGGCAAGGGAATGGCCCACGATGCCGGGAAGGGTGGCGACATTGGCCACCTGGGTGATGCTCTGGTCGTCCCTGAGCAGTCCTATCAGATTGAGGCTGGAAAACACCATCCCCGGCACACGCATCAGACCCTGTTTGGGGACCAGCCATCTGTAATCGTCAAGCCTTTCTAATTTTATTGTCATAATCAAAAAACTATTTTATAATATCAGAAACTATAGATCGAAAATGACCCTTGCCTCCCAATAGTCATCCTTTTTTGCAACCTCTATTTGATGGTAGGTTACCGCTTTAATCTCGCAGATGATATCGTGATGTTCAGGGTCAAAAGATACAGTCTTAAGTGTTGCATCAATATAGGTTGGAGAAATGGAGTTGATGATAATACCGGTTACAATCTCCTTTTCCCCATCAAACAGATAGAGGATTTCTCCAAGCCAGTTGACCATTAATTCTGCAGGATCATTACCTTCTAAAGAGAGTTGAATGCTTTTGTTTGCTCTATCAGGTCCGGGGTTGATCATTATTTGTATCAAGGCAAGGCCAGCCTTCTCAAACAGGTCCTTAATGTCTGAGCCCCGCACCATGATACCCAGATCAGCGGTATGGTCCAGCAGCATGAAATCAGTTTTGTCATAGTCCATATAAAGATACTAATTATAAACATCTGAAAAGTCAAAGCATTGCGGCAATGAAAACTGCCCGGTTGATATCGTTGATTTTATCGGATTCATTTACTTATGAGGTGCAGTAATGAGGGGGGAAAATATGATATGCGCTTTTTGTGGTCAGAAGATTAATATCGTTGACAAGGTCGGCAGGAAAGACACCTGTCCTAAGTGTAGCGGCGATCTTAGATGCTGCAGACAATGTCTTTTCTTCGAGGCCCGCGCTTACAACGAATGCAAAGAGATAATGGCAGAGAGGATTGTTGACAAAGACAGGGCGAATTTTTGTGACCATTTCGTCGCAAATAATACTCGTCAGGGCAGAGTCAACAGGGCAGAAGGAGCCAGAGCTGCATTGGAGGCCCTTTTCAAGAAAAAGAAGTAGGCATGTACCCTGCAATTCAAGTTTCAGCCTTTCTTGACTTTTATTTCTTTACTTGTTAGTTACTTGCATAATCGCAGTTGCTTTTCTCAATCCGTGACCATCATAACTAAACCACCCTCGACTATAAGTCGAGGGGTTTTATGAGGGGTCGATTTCAAATCGACTATCATCAGGAATCGGCTCCCCTTCTTGCTTTTGAAAATATTGCTGGATCATTTCGTCCGTGCAAAACATCACGAGTCCGTATCGCCACCGCACCAGCCATTCCGCGCTTCAGATATTTGTGAAGCCAGATTTGGTGGACTTTGAGGTCTGTTTTGGTATGGGCACCCAGTTGATAACGTCGCATAGCGACATGTATTAACTTTTCTTCGCCTAAAGGCGAGGGATTTCAACCATCCCTGAAAGGGACATTAATCATTCGGAAAATTCTGGAGATATATCTTGTCAGATACGCCTCACCCTAATAGAGACTTTAAGCCCATATTCATGGAGCGAATAGAGAATCATTCGTTCTCTGAATTCCTGGACCTGGTTATCAGGCAGGTTGACGAGATTGTTGAAATAAACCCCGATCTCTCCGAAAGGGAAATATTCGAAGAGGCCACCCATTATATGATAAATAACCTGGGCGCCCATTCCGCGTCTGTCAGGATATACGACCCCCAGACCGAGCAGATGCTCTCCTATGGCTCCTATCCCTCCGAAGAATACACACGCGAGACATATATCCCCCTTGAAGGAAGCATCGCCGGAAAGGTAGTGGCCACAGGAAAGACATGCCTCGTGCCCAACATCCTCAATGAGCCTGGCTATCAAAACAAAAATATCATTCTTAAGAAAGGGGTAAACTCCCTGATGGCCATTCCCCTTGAAATACCAAGGTTTTTCCCCCGCGAGAGGGATACTGTCGGTGTTATTCAAATCTACTATGAAGAAAAGGACAGGGAGTTTTCGTCTCTTGAGATTCAGTTGGCCAACCTAATGGCCAAGAGGCTCAGTTTTGTCGTCGCACGCAAGAAGATACTTTCACTGAACAAAAATAATAAAAAAAAAGAGGCGATTGTCTGGCACATCTTCAGAAAACTGGGTTCCCGCGGCGGTATTAAGATGAGGGAGGCCTTTAATCAGGTGATACCTGAACTGGCAGACATGGTAAGTCTTCAGAGTTGCGCATTTTTTTCTGTCTCAGAGAACCTCAACCAGATTGTGCTGGAAGCCGGCTATCCTGATAAAAGGGGCTATCACGGCATCGGTACGAGCTTTCAAGTGAGCAGCGAACCGGCCTTTGAACTGATCCTTAATTTAAGGGACTATTCCGGAGACTCCAGGTATGAAGTGGTAACCCCCTCCTACGTCCTTGTAGTAGACCCTCAACGTAGCGACTTAATATCCAGGAATCTCAAGAGATTTGCTGAAATGCACAATATCAACTCCATTCTGTACGTTCCCCTGAAGATTTATGGTGAGGTCTCCCACATCATGACCTTTGACGCCATAGAACAAAGGCAGCGTTATTCAGATGATGAGATTGACACCCTTCTCTTTCTGGGCCATGAGTTGATGAAGGTGCAAAAGATGGAAAGGCTGGACGACGCCCTCCACGACTTTAAAAATCCGGCCATTGCAATTGCTGGCTTTGCAAGGAGACTCAGGCAGTTACTTGAAAATAAAGGCTCGGAACAATCCGAAGAACAGATCATGAAATATGCGGACATCCTTGTCCAGGAGACCAGCAGGATACAGGAACTTGCCCTGAGCATATACAGGGTCGGCGACGAACAGGTGGTAAACCTGACCGATGTGCTGAAGAGGAGGTTCGAGATTAACAAGGAGGCCATCAAGGAACAGTTAAAGCAAAATATTACGCTTGTGGAGGGTCCCTTTGATACCAACCTGAAGGTAAAATGCTATCTTATCCATCTGGAACGGGTGTTTGACAATCTGCTCAACAATGCTACAAAGGCCATTCCATTGAAGGGGGGGCTCCTTGAGATACGGACATATGCAGATGGTGAATGGGCCTGCGTGGAGATCAGTAATACCGGTCACGTATCTGAAGAAGATCGTTTAAATATCCTGGAGGGCGAAGGGCCGGGCAGGGGTTTTTATATAATCCACAGGATCATTCGTCTTCTCAAGGGAAAGATAGATATCCGGGAAAACAAGGGAGCGGTGACGACCTTTCTAGTGCGCCTTCCGATCGCCTGACATCAGGCTTCAGGTGGCAAGGGGGAGAAAAGTACCCTGATCGAGTCTTATGCTGATCCCATTTGGAATAAGTTCACCATGATCTTTTAAAAGGGTTAAAACCACTCCTGATTGTTCGTTTTTAAGTTGCATGATTATACTGAAGATATCTTCAAGCCGGATGCAAGGCTGTGGAATACCCTTTTCATTTGTTTGCGCAGTGTGACGGTGTGAAAGTGCGGAAAACCATATCTCCACGCCGAAACCATCCGCAATCTTTTTAAACTCCTCAAATACCGCCCTATCCAGGATCTCAAAATCAAGCCCATCCACGATCAGGGCGGATGGGATGAACCTCAACTCGTTTTTCAGGTTTGTCAGGCCCGCCCTCAGCCTGTCCGTATCAAAGCTGTTGTTCAGGTATGCAAGGATCATCTTGTCTCTTTCGACCATTTCCCTGTGTTCAGGGTCATCCTTGATATCAAGCGCCCTTAAGATGTCAGAGTACATTACATTATAATAGTGCAGGACCTTGTCAGGTCCTTCTTTGAGAGATACATGGACTATCCTTTTCTGGTGAAAAATAGTTGAAAGGGCTATGTTTATAAGGCAGGCGGTCTTGCCTGCGCCTGCCGGTGCAATCAGCACCCCCATGTTTCCAGCGCCCAATTCCTGGGATTTACTGAGAAGCCTCGACGGACAAACCGAAAAGAAATCATTCATTAGTTCTTCTCCCTTTTTGATTTTTCCCTGATTCGTGATTTTATCTCTTCCGCCAGGGACTCTGAAACCCTGGTATAGCGGGAAAACTCCATTGTAAATTCCGCCTTTCCCTGTGTTAGAGACCTCAAGCTGGTCGCATAGCCGAACATCTCGGCCAGAGGGACCTCCGCCTCAATAGTAGTGAATATCCCGTCTTCTGTGGAGCTTGTGATAAGGCCCCTCCTCTGGTTAATGGAAGACATGATGCTGCCCTGAAACTCGGAGGGACCCTCGATGGAGACCTTCATAACAGGTTCGAGTATTACAGGGGCCGCCTTTAGATATGCCTGTTTAAAAGCCCCCACAGATGCTGCCACAAACGCCCTCTCAGAGGAATCAACACTGTGGGCCTTTCCGTCATTGACCGTTATTTTCATGCCGATAACCGGGGCCCCTATTAACAGGCCCTTGCCCATGCAGGTCTGAAAGCCCTTTTCCACGGCAGGCATAAACTCTGTAGGGATAGCTGCGCCCTTAACCATATTTTCAAACTCATAAGCGCCCCCTTCCGAAGGCTCCATAAAACCCGCCACTCGTCCGAATTGACCCGCGCCGCCGGTCTGCTTTTTGTGCGTATAATCAAATTGCGCCTTTCTGGTGACAGCCTCGCGATATGCAACCTGAGGCGCACCGGTGGTGACCTCCACATTAAATTCCCGCTTCATCCTCTCCACGTAGACATCAAGATGAAGCTCCCCCATACCTGAAATTATTGTCTCGTGGGATTCTTCATCAACATAGGATTTAAATGTAGGGTCCTCCCTGGTGAACCTGTTTAGGGCCTTAAAAAGGTTATCCTGTGATTTCTTGTCCGCAGGGGTAAGCATTAATGATATAACCGGTTCGGGCACGAACATGGAAGACAGACTGTAGTTTGTAGTTCCGTCAGTGAATGTGTCTCCGGAAATACAATCCACGCCGAAAAGGGCAACGATATCGCCCGGGCCTGCCCGAAGGATGTCTTCCATTTTATCTGCATGCATTCTGATCAGTCTTCCCACCTTGATCTTTTTCCTTGTCCTCACAATAGTAAGGTCATCTCCCTTGCTGATGGAGCCCTGATAGATCCTTAGATAGGTCAACTGACCGTAAGGGGTGACTTCAAGCTTAAAGGCCAATGCTACAAAGGGCAGATCCACTTTTCCTTCAAGTACAACCTCTTTTTCGTTCCGGGCAATATCCACGGCAGTGTTTTCCACCTGGGAAGGGTCAGGAAGATAGAGGTTTACGGCGTCAAGCAGCGGTTGGACACCGATGTTTTTGTAAGCGGAGCCGACAAATACAGGGGTGAGTTTTCTGGTAATGGTAGCGATTCTAATTGCCCTTTGAATCAGTTCCTCACTTACCGCATCTTCAAATATGGCTTCCATCAGCTCGTCTGAAAACATAGAGGCGGCATCCAGCATCTCCTCGCGCCTGGCCCTTGCCTCATCCATTATTTCAGCAGGTATTTGATCATAACGGAGGTCCTGCCCGTTTATTCCTTCAAAGTATATGGCCCTCATGGATACCAGATCCACGACCCCACGGAATTTTTCATCCAACCCTATCGGAAGCTGCATCAGAACTGCATTATGGCCGAGTCTTTGGCGCAGTTGATTGACGACCTTATGAGGGTCAGCACCTGATCTGTCGCATTTATTTATGAAGGCAATGCGTGGCACCTTGTAACGGTTCATCTGCCTGTCCACGGTGATGGACTGGGATTGAACCCCTCCCACTGCACACAATATTAAGACAGCGCCGTCCATAACCCTGAGGGCACGCTCAACCTCGATGGTAAAATCCACATGCCCCGGGGTATCAATTATGTTTACCCTGTGCCCCTTCCATTCACAGTATGTGGCGGCCGAGGCGATGGTGATCCCCCTTTCCCTTTCCAGTTCCATGGAATCCATGGTGGCGCCCACCCCGTCTTTTCCCTTTACCTCATGGATGGCAAAGATGCGTTTGGTATAATAGAGTATCCGTTCGGTAAGGGTGGTCTTTCCCGAATCAATGTGGGCGCTTATACCAATGTTTCTCATATTGCGAATATCATCTGTCATTTATGGTCCTCAGCAGTAACCGATAGAATTTCAGATATAGAGACTGATCAGAAAGTAGAGGTCTGTCCTGTACCTGGAAGCCGGACTTTATATTTCATATCATATAAAAATAAAAGAAAAAACTGCACATAAGGCCGCGGCCAAATTTTCCTTGACTCAGAATCCATTTTGTCGTTCCATGAAAACAGATACATAGGCATTTAAAAGAGGAGAAGACCATGTTGAATCTGAAGGCAAAGGATATCATGACAAAGGAAGTTCTCAGGGCCAGGGCTGATTGGTCTCTTGCCAGACTGTCGGAATTTCTTTTCGAAAATTCCATCTCAGGTGCGCCGGTTTTCTCTGAGGATGACAGACTGTTAGGGGTAGTCTCATCAACCGATATTATCTCCAAGGGCGCCCTTCCGGAAAATGACCTCCAATCAAACCCGCACGAATATTATCTCCACAATCTGGAGCGGCGTTATTCGCAGGCCGAACTCTCGTCTCTTTCCATTGCCGGTGAGCCCCTTGTTACAGTAGGCGATATAATGACACCTGTGGTGTTTCTGGTAAATGAGGACGCGTCATTAAAAGAAGTGGCGGACACCATGATAAAAAACCGGATTCATCGGATATTTGTTATTAATGATGACAAGGTGGCGGGGGTCATATCAACAGCGGACATGTTGCAGGTGATCAGGGACATGTGAGGTCGCCAGATGCCCAGGATACTCAGAAGACGTTACCGCTGGACAATTGAACACTGGGAGCATTGCATCCGCACCTGGGATGGCGCCCGCGCCCCCGGTGGGAGACCGATCTGGAGAGAATACTGCACCACCCGCTCAACTCCCCCACGCGCTCTTAGGGCTGCTGACGGATATGACATACCCTTCCCAAGACGTATAAGAAGGAGTGATGCTTACGAAAATGCCGCGGAGGTCGTGGCCGATGTATGGCTTGATGTTGATTCAGATATGGAAATCGAGCCTTCCTCGGACGGAGCTGAAATAGACCCGGCAGAGATTGAGGCATATGATTATTCAGTTGACATCAACCTTCGCAGCCACGGGTCCATGAGCATTATCAATTGGACAGACCTTGTTTCTCATCCCCATGCCGGGGCTGCCGCATCCGCGGCAGGTTACGGTGTCAGCATGACAATACCTTCAGCCATGGCAGGAGAGGATCATTTCTCTGAGGATCTACCGAACGGCAGGCGTGTTGAATTCTCCGTGCTGACCCCTGATGCAGATGGGTCGTGGTAGAAATTCAAAATCACGCTATCTGAATAGTTGTCTGGCCGGGGTTGACTACTGATATCACCCCTCCGTATGAGCACATCAATTTGGAGGTATTGTTGAGGGCAGGCATATTGCCTGTCATCACTGTAGGAGAACCTGGAACCCATGGAGAAGCAGTGGCCGGAATGCACGGCATAGGAGTTAGAACCCCCATGGCCGCAGATGTGGCAGCAGCCACGGTGGGGTTAGATAGCGTAGTGCACATGCCGAACGGCATGATGTTTTTCATGGGTATATGATCCATGATATTGGCGCAGGGCGTCGTTGTCAGTACACAGTTTTCCGGTGTTACAACGAGTACGCTCGGCGCCAGACCGAAACTGCACTGGAGCGTTGCGCCTGCACACACCTGCATTCCCATTATCTTTACCCCCTTCTATAGCTGAATGATATTTTGGACCAATTTGTTGTCCCGCATAGAGTATTGGATAAGCGTTTTGCCCTCCTCCCCTTCTACAAAATACTGCTTGACAGGGCCAAACATGGTCCGCAACTGGGCACTGTCACATATGGGGAAAAAGACCCGGATCACCCGCGGATCATAATACCTGAAAAAAAGTGTCTTTCCGTTTTCATCCCCTACCCTTAGAAAACTCCGCAAATGATGTCTGAGTTCAATGAACGTCGCCTCTGATTCGGCAAAGATTCCCCAGCTTTTTCCCCACCCCTGATCAAGAAGCCATTGGGTGAAAGGATCTTCCTGATCAAGCTCAACCAGGTATGGAGCAACGGCGGCCAGTTCGCGGGCCTGATCTCCGATAAGGAGGCTCCCCTTTTGGGCGTCTGATTCCGCAAGCCTTGGGTAGATAATATCGTCCCTTGCGGAATCAAGGATGACAAATACCTTACTCTGGCTTTGACTTCCGGCCGACCACAAAACCCTTTCTACTGCATCATGCAAATTAACATCTCCTCTTGCGGCTGGACCCTTGACCCCTGGAATCCTTGAACCCTTAAACCATTTTGAGCCTGCACGGGCTCACGAAGTGGGGTGAGGTCAGGTTTCACAGAAGGGCGCTCCTGATTGCGCTGCCCGCTTAAATGTTACCGCCTGTGGGGTAGGTTCCGCCGGAGTGAAACTCGGCAGTTGCGATGTTGATCCCGGCTCTGTGGTATCGGCCTCTTCCGGTTCTTCCGGTGGGGCCGGAGAGCAACCGGAACCAGAACCAGCGGCCCCGCCGCTGTTAATCATAACCGTTGTACCCTTTATAAAAACCCCTGCAGGCCCGATATCCACAAAATTGCCTCCGACCTTCATGGTCACCTGGGTTGAAGCCTCGATAACCACCTTCATGCCGCCCTTGATATGGACCTCCATACCTGCATCAACCGCATGGTTCATGGACGATTTTTGGAGGATGTCGCCGCTTGCAGTCTGGATGGATATGGTGCCGTTCACCTTTTCGTTATGGTCTCCCATAACGGTCAGGTGTTTATCTCCCTCCACCTTTTCAAGCTGTTTGCCCTTGACTATCAGGTGACGGTCCAGGCCCACATATTCACGGCTTTTATCTTTTGCCCTGGTGTCAAAGATCTTTTGCGCCTGTATAAAGAGCTGCTCTTCACCGGACTTATCCTCAAACCGGATTTCATTCACTCCGCCGCTGTCCGGTGAGGACATGCTCTTTATGGTGGATTTCGTCTTGGCGTCAGGCAGAGAATAAGGCGGGGTGTTGAGGCCGTTATAGACCCTGCCTGTAATAATCGGTCTGTCAGGATCACTCTCAATAAAATCCACGATGACTTCCTGACCTATGCGGGGAAGGAAAATGGCGCCCCATCCGGTTCCTGCCCAGGGCTGGCTTACGCGAATCCAGCAGGAACTCTTATCATCATATTGTCTGGCCCGGTCCCAATGAAACTGGACTTTGACCCTGCCGTGTTCATCCGTATAAATCTCCTCGCCTGAGGGACCAACGACAATCGCGGTCTGGACGCCCGCGATCATGGGTTTTGGTGTGATGAGCGGTGGCCGGTATGGTACTTCATAGGGAAAACAGGTAAAGCTGTTGATATAGGAGGCCATGGCCGTATCTCCCGAATCCCCTGCGGGCTCAACTGCATTATGATTTACAGAAGCAAGGACATAGGTGGTGTTGATATCATCCCTGTAATGACCGGTCAGGTCAAACTTGCACCCGCTTGTAAAGCCCCGACAGGAACCTGCGCCTATTACTGTTGTAGTACGCACCTCTTCTGCCTGCATGCGTATATTGGCGATTCTTTCTCCTTCAGCCCTGGTGCGGTATTCCGCCGGAAAATCATAAAATTCACGGTCCCCGGGGCCTAAAGGGGTCCGGCAGTTGGCCTCCACCTTCAGGTCGGTGTTAGGGGTTTCAAAATTAAAATCGTTGACAGTATACTTGCCGATCCGGATCTCCTGAATCTTGTCTACATCGCTTATAACCCCTTCCGGTGGGCTTTCTGCTGAGGTCACAGGGTGATAACGGACAGATCCATGATTCGGGCACGGATGGTGTTTGTCCGGCGCATCCGCAAGGACCATGGTGTGTTTTCCGTCTTCGTGTTCAAAAAAATAGAATATCCCCTCCTGCTCCAGGAGCCTTGAGACGAAGTTGAAGTCGGTTTCATTATACTGTACGCAGTACTCCCTCGGTTCATAGCTGCCCAGATCCTTTCTGTAATCCCTGAACCCCTTTTCCGTAAAAATCTGTTCTACAATATCGGGAACGGATTTATCCTGAAAGATCCTCGAATTGGTATATCGTGTGAGAAGCCAGAACCAGGGGACCATTTTTGCGGAATAACTCGCCAGTTGACGTCCAGTCACTGTCTGCCCTGCGCCGCTATCAAGGGCAAAACGTGAGATTATCCCATTAAAAAAACGCCTCTCGCCCTCTGAGCCTCCAATGGAGACAGTGACGTGTTCACCGATAATATCATGAAAGACCAGATTACTGCTTTCAGAGACAAGGTCCAGGTCAAAGGAAAAAGGGACAGAAAGTCCCTCGGTTCCGGAAAATCTAGTGAGAATTACCGCGTTTTCCCCTAAAGGGGTAGTAATGACCAGCTTACGATTTTCTTGTGTAAGAGGCATATGATTTTACCTTGTGTTGGAGGGCACTGAGTAGCTACTATATACCAGTCAGGGCTGTCATTGTCAATAGTATTGGAAGGTTAGGGATTGATCAAATTCCTGACCCGGTCAAAATATATGTTGCTTTTTTGTAACTATTCAGTGAATCTTCCACAAAAGTTAAAAAAAAGACTTGACAGTGTTTTTCTTGCAAAGCCCAAAAAGGTAGTCTTGTGAAGGAGATGTGCA
>LT984856.1:146596-198733 GCA_900258555.1 uncultured Desulfobacterium sp.
ATCACGAGTCCGTATCGCCACCGCACCAGCCATTCCGCGCTTCAGATATTTGTGAAGCCAGATTTGGTGGACTTTGAGGTCTGTTTTGGTATGGGCACCCAGTTGATAACGTCGCATAGCGACATGTATTAACTTTTCTTCGCCTAAAGGCGAGGGATTTCAACCATCCCTGAAAGGGACATTAATGCGTATTGAGAAAGGCCGTCTTGCCCAGGAGTGCGCGAAGCTGGATCCAGAATTCGAACAATTGTTAGCGGAGGAAGGCTCCTCATTGGAGTTGGACGAATGGCCAGAATACTAAGGGGTGATATACACTGGGCAGATTTGAATCCAGTAATTGGTAGTGAACAGGGCGGCTTACGTCCTGTTTTGATTTTAAGTCACAATGTATTCAATGAGAAATCAGGTACTGTCATTGCTGTGGCGATCACCAGCCAGCCACAGAGGGCTGGCTATCCGCTGACCATGGAACTGGTGGATACTGAACTGCCCAAAAAATCCTGGGTAAAGATTAGTCAGATTCGAGTCCTTTCGACTAAGCGGATTGGTAAAAAAATAGCGAAAGCATCTGATGAGGAATTGGCTCTAATCATTGACGGTTTGAATGAAATAATTGGCGGTTAACATTGCCTTACACTCGGATGACTATTGAACATGCAAAAGATAGTGCCGGGCTTTGGGAATTCTCATATCAAGAGATGTCGCGCCAAACCGCATGGTAATTTTTAATCGCCATATTGCAACAACGATAGACTGAACAGGGCAACAAGTCAGAATATTCATTTGGATAAATGATGCAAAATTACAAGAACTCCCTTTTTTCCTTTCAAAATCCGGAAGACTTCCACCGCCTCAGAGACGTTTTTGAGGCTGCAGGCTATAGTGATAAGGGAATAATAGATGCAATGGGCGTACAGGACTTTTCGTCCATCAAGGCGGATGATATCCCCCTGTTGCTTCACCGTACAGCCGGGAGTATGCCCATCCATACACTTATCCGTTTGTTTCTGATCAAATGGCCCTGCGATATTGATGATGTCCGTCTCGCCATCCGGCCCATGGATGTCGAGACGTGGGTTAAGGCAGGCATTGTTCGGGTCAATAATTCATCCGTATTTGCCGCAGTGGAACTGCTTCCCTTTAAAGACCTCCTGCTCGCCTATGATTTACCCTATATCCTTAATAGTCCATTAAAACAGGATTATGTGATGGGTATTGGGAGCAGCACCCTGACACTTGCCAATCTCACCGTACGAAGACATTCCCGAAGGACTCTTGACCTTGGCGCAGGTTGCGCCATTCACGGCCTCCTGGCCTCATCACACAGCGAGCGTGTTATCGCCTCCGACCTGAACCCAAGGGCAATTGCCTTTGCTGAATTCAATGCCAGGATCAATAATATTTCAAATATGGAATGCATACAGGGGGATCTTTTCGAGCCCGTGAATGACCAACGATTTGATCTTGTTGTCAGCAATCCCCCTTTTGTTATCTCTCCTGAAACCCGTTACACATACCGTGACAGCGGTATGGAAGCAGATCATATCACCAGAAAGATAGTTCAACAGGTCCCTGGATTTTTGAACGAAGGGGGCTTTTGTCAACTACTTTGCAACTGGGCGGAAAAGGCGGGCCGGGACTGGCGCGAGCATCTAAAAGAATGGTTTTCAGGCTCCGGTTGCGATGTATGGGTGATGCGCTCTGAGACGCACGACGCAGCAAATTACGCCTCCAAGTGGATCAGGCATACAGAGATGTACGAGTCAGGACAGTATTCAGAACGCTTCAACAAATGGATGGAATACTATAAGGGACAAGGTATTGACGCTGTAAGCGCAGGCACCATCACCATGCGAAGATCAGGCAAACACCCAAACTGGTTTAGAGGGGATGATTCACCTGAAAAGATGCTCGGGCCGTCCGGAGACCATGTTATGCGGGGATTCGAGCAAAGGGATTTTCTGGAAACGGTGCAGGATGATGACGCACTGCTCAACAGCCGCCTTAGTGTTGCTTCGGATGTTTGCCTGGAGCGACAGAGTTCACCTTCCACTGACGGATGGATAGATAATATTATCATGATTCATATGACCAAAGGCCTTGCCTATTCAGCAAACATTGATCCATTTATTGCAAATCTGCTTATAGGATGTAACGGTAAGCAGCAGCTCAGAGATTTGATGAATAATATGGCCGCATCTCTCAGCGCTGATCCCAAAGACATCAGACCTGCCTTCTGCACCATCGCGCGAGGGCTTATAGAGAAGGGCTACATATTGCGCGAATAATCTATCTTATGAATCCCACGGCCCCGCCAATTGTGTGAGTGGGTCGGCTACAGACTGAAACCGCGCCAGTCTGATGTTGTCTTTATTTTTGTATGAAATCAGCGGCATCAGCCCAAGTTCCAGGATTCTTTCAACAGCCTTCTCAGTTAGCAGCACCTCTGCGCAGGGTTTGATCTCCGATTCTCCCTTATACTTGTAGACATGCAGGGGCAGGCCTTCAATATCAAGGATCGCACCAGGTCGAAGGTCCCAACCGTAATTGGTAAATGCCTGAGCAAGGAGCAGGGCGCAGGCAAAGGATGGGTTTCCCCACAGGTAATTTTCATGGATTGGGGGTTGCGGCATCTCCCCGAATTCAAAATAGTCAACAGGGTCAGTATCTGCTCCATAGGGCAGACGTAACAGGAATCTTGGGAGTGCAAGGCCGATATAACACGATTCAGGAAGTTTTCTGACCGCGTTCCAGGCCCGAGCGTCTTCCGGGTCCGAAGATATCTTCCATTCAGTGGGATCTGGAATATCCGCCAAGGAGGCGCAGCCCAGGGTATGAGGATGAGCCGCAGATATGAAAGGCGCACCGGCAAGGCTTGCTATCCTGGCCATGCGGCCCAGGATCCGGGCATCCTCCAATGTCTGATCAAATGTGTAATTTCCTGCCAGAACCGCCCAGGGCTCTCCGCCCAGGGTCCCCACCGCCTGCTCTACAAACAGCTTATATGCCAGGGTTGATGAAAGATCTTCCGTCCTGTTCAAGTCATCCTCCAATTCCGCCTTTGACATGTCTAAGATATACACCTTGAGACGTTCATCTGTCTCGACCCTGTAGACAAGAAACCGAAGTGCCCGCCATGCAGCCTCAACGGTCTGAAAATCAGGGTTGTGGAGGATCGCCTGCATAAGTGTTGAAATGGATGCATCAACAGCAGCAACAAGCTTCTCCTGCTCAGGGTCATCGCTGGAGACAAGATTGGGGCCGACGATCTGCTGCAAAAAGGCATCCCACCCGGATGATTTCATGACAGCATCTTTATCAGGCGGTCGGCCGTCTGTCTGACCAATAATCTGATCAAGGATGCTTCCTGAATCCCCAGGAGGCGTAACAGGTTTGTGGCCTGACTGAGCTGAGATTGTGCTTGATGGTTCAGTAGGTCTTACCCCGGCCCAAGTCTGTACCTCTTTTTTGGCTGACTCAAACGTCCTGGGATCATTGAGCCTTTTGCGGATGTCTCTAAGTGTCTTAAACACCTCTACACGCTCGAATATGTTATTGGGATGCATATCATCCAGCTCGGTAAATCGAATCGTAACAGGTGCATTATCCTTGCCTGCAGCAGACAGTCGGACCTCAACTCCCATCTTTGCCATTACATCTTCTATATTGTCCCTGTCTACCTCGATGGGACGCAGGTTTTTCAGCGTAGACAAACGATCTACAACGCCACGGTTCGCCCGACCACTGAAATCACCCATAATGCAGATCCGAAACGGCGTTTCAGTCTCAGGTTTGGTGCGTGTATCATCCATTGAGGCAACTATCTTGAAATCAAATATACCAAATGAAATTGGTTTTGACATGATTTAATCACCCTCCCCTTGCCCATCTGATGTTATATAAAACGCGTATACTACGCTGGACGCAGCCAGCCATAAGGAAAGCCTTTTATCTTAATTTCGAATGCGTTCGGATCCGTTTTTAGACATTTTATAAATCTGTTTCCGGCCTGGTCCTCAAAGTTATTTCCGCCGGTTTGTCTGAATGACCGTACACCATCCGAATACTTAAAATCGGCGGATCGGACGGTGTGCTTTTCTTTAGGCGCAGGAGGAATAGGTGCCCCGATCTTTACCAGTTCTCCCCTTTTAACTGCAGGACTGACCTGGTCCCTGAATTTGTTCAGCCATGGCAAATCCGTATCACCTTCCCTAGATATTGGAGGTTGCCCGCGCATTGATGCAAATCGTTTGAGGGAATCTATTTCTTCTTCTTTTTCAAATAAAAAGCCTTCATATACTTCCCCTACCGGATCATAATAGGCAAGTATATGCTTGTTCTTGGGGTCACTATCAGCAGCATTCAATAAAGTCCTGATCTTTCCCACAGCGGCAGGCATCACGCCCCCTTTTACATCGGGTAACAGCGTATGATAAAAACCAACAGCATAATTGATAAAATTATGATAGGTAAGAGTAAGAGCAGATTCGAACAGCGTATGGTGACCCTGTGAGACCATTGTAACCAAAGGAAGAAGCTGAAGGATGCCTTCTTCATCACCTAGACCAATGTCTATTTGGAGCGCTTTGTAGGCATCGGCAAAGCTCTTGACGCGATTGATAACGAGAATCGAGTCGGCAGTCGTGCCTGAAGCATCTGCTCCTTCAGGCAGTCCAAAGGCAATATCAATTTTCCGTACAGTACTGTTGGGCATAAGACGGTATAGATCTATACCACCTTTGGCTTGAGCTCCTCCCAGTTTAACATATTTGATCTTGTCGCGGCCGGCGGCGATATGGGGTGCTGGTGTGCCGGCTGCAAGTTTTTCCTTGTTATCGCCGCTGGCGCGCGTACGACTAGGTACATTCTGCCTTAAGAATTCATCTCTTTGTATGCGATAAGCCGGTTTACCGTCCTTAGCCGGATCAATAGCAAAGAAATATTTGTCTGGTTTGAATTCTTCAAACTCCTTTTTGTTGATGTTATAATGAGCAGAATATTTTGGGTCCTGGTCAGCGTATACTGCCGCTCCTTTGTTTTGCTCGCACAGGTCGCCGAAAAGGCGAATGAGATCAGAGCAGTCAGACGCTGACCAGCTATTTTTACACAACCAAACCCTGTACAATGCAGCTTGAGCGTTCTTCCAATTCTTGAAGGGAGGTTTAAAGGTCCATGTCTCCCTGTTCCCAGGATCCCATTCGACAAGAACATTGTGCGTCTTTGCGTATTTCCAGACCACCAGATTCTTGTGCTCGTCACCAACCAGCCTGTCAGTGATTACTTTGTTCGTAGGTTTGTCGTTTATCAGAGGAACTAAATTCTCAATGGCTGCAGCTACTACCTTTCTTAATGAACTTATGATAGGCTCTTCGCCAAAGACAAGGCACAGAGCTTTTGTGAGGTTGGTCTCTATAGTTGCCCTGTTGGCTGTTATAAGATTGATTTGATTTTTATCTATCGGTCTCATTTTACAGCACCTCCATATTATTTCCGTTAATGCAAAGGGCTTTAATTGGAGCCTTATTTTCGGCTTTGAGAAAAACTACGGATGAATATTGGTATCAGTCAATATCGAACCTGAACCCCTCACCATCCAACGAAACCTTCACCTGCTTTATCTGCTCACCCTTGGCCATCCTGGTCAATATCTCCTTGGACATCTCCGGCAGTAAAGTATTGGTCAGGATGTGATCTACATTTCTTGCTCCGCTATCCACCTCTGTGCAGCGGCTTGCAATGGACTCAATAAGCTCCTCGCCGTATTCAAAGACGATATTTCTGTTTTCCTTCATGCGTTTAACGATCCGGTTGAGTTTTAATCTTACGATAAGGCGCATGTTTTTATCAGTGATCGGAAAATAGGGCACCACCTTTGTGCGACCGATAAATGCCGGTTTAAAATGCTTCTGAAGCTCAGGGGTTATCATCTGCGCCAGTGTCTGGGCATCGGGCATTGTCTCTTCATCAGCGCACACCTTCATGATCGTATCTGTCCCCAGATTGGATGTGAGGATGATCAGGGTGTTCTTAAAGTCAATCTGCCTGCCTTCACCGTCCTCCATCATACCCTTGTCAAATACCTGATAAAACAATTCCGTTACATCGGTATGTGCCTTTTCGATTTCATCCAAAAGCACAACACTATAAGGTCTTCTTCGTACTGCCTCTGTAAGCACTCCTCCTTCGCCATATCCCACATAACCTGGGGGAGAGCCCTTGAGGCTTGATACTGTATGGGCCTCCTGATATTCGGACATATTGATGGTAATCACATTCTGCTCGCCGCCGTATAACAGATCAGATAGAGCCAGGGCGGTCTCTGTCTTTCCCACACCGCTTGGCCCCACAAACAGGAAGACCGCAGTTGGTTTCGACGGGTCTTCAATTCCTGCATGGGACGTCTGGATCATCTGGGCGATTGCTGCAAGGGCGTAATCCTGACCTATGATCCTCTCACCCAGGAGTTTCTCCATATTAAGAACAGTCTCTATCTCATCTGCCTGCATCCGTCCGGTGGGGATGCCGGTCCAGCCGGAGATCACCTCGGAGACTGTCTGGGAATCCACCTCCACCTGCACGAGGGGGGTATCACCCTGCCTTTCCGCAAGCTGTGTTTCCAGGACTTTTAGCTCTTCCTGTTTTTCAGGAAGCACCTTGTTATCAGGCTCCTTTTCAAAGATATCTCGGATCTCCTGTCTGATGACTACAATCTTCTGGGCGATCTCCATCTCCTCCTGCCACTTTTTATTCAGGGCATCCAGACGCGCCGTCGTCTCTTCCTTTTCTTTTTCAAGGAATACCAGTCTCTCCGCATGGTCCCGGCCCATAAGGGTTTCCTTGTTAAGTGTCTTTATCTCCCTTTCTATATGGGCGATCTGTCTTGTGGCCTCTTCAACCTGCGGGGGGCTTGTGGTAAGACCGATTGCAACCCGGGAGCAAGCCGTATCAAGGACGCTTACCGCCTTGTCAGGCAGTTGTCTGCCTGAAATATACCTGTGGGAAAGAGACACCGTATCTGCAAGGGCCTCGTCTGTTATCATCACATTGTGGTGCTTTTCCAGAAATGGTGAGATCGCCCGCATCATCACCAGGGCCTTTTCCTCGTCCGGCTCTTCTACTTTCACCACCTGAAAACGCCTGGCCATGGCAGCATCTTTTTCAAAATATTTCTTGTATTCCGCCCAGGTGGTCGCAGCAATGGTGCGTAGCTCACCACGGGCAAGGGCCGGTTTTAAGAGGTTTGCGGCATCGCCCGCTCCGGAGCCTCCTGCCCCTATCAGGGTATGGGCCTCGTCAATAAAGAGGATTATGGGGACAGGAGATGCCTTTACCTCGTTGATAACGGACTTTAAACGGTTTTCAAATTCACCTTTAATGCCCGCCCCTGCCTGCAAAAGCCCGAGGTCCAGAGAGTGCAGAGCGACATTTCTCAACACAGGCGGCACATCTCCCTCAACGATCCTGAGGGCAAAACCCTCCACGACTGCTGTTTTTCCCACGCCCGCCTCTCCAGTCAGGATGGGGTTATTTTGCCTGCGGCGTATCAGGATATCCACCATCTGCCTGATCTCAAAGTCGCGTCCCAATACCGGGTCAATCTTTCCCTCCCTGGCCATCTGGGTAAGATTAATGGTGTACTGATCCAGGGCCTTGGTCCCTGCGGGCCTGGCCTCCCCTCCGGCCTCAGGGGCTTCCCCGGTCTTTTGGGCCTCGCTGTCTTCAGCAGAACCTTTAACAATGTCGGAGAGGCCTTCCCTCAAGGTTTCAACAGAGATCTTTTTAAACGCCGATGAGCTTGATATCAGCATTCTGGCCGTCTGTTCGTTACCCATAAGGGATAAAATAATATGGCCTGAGCGGACACTGGATGATTGAAAGTCAATGGAGGCCTCCATCCACGCATCCTGGATCATCTTTGGTATCCTGGGCGACAGGGCCGGGGTCCTGGCGTTTCCGGTCTTAAAGCCCTCTATGGTGCGGGTAAGATCCCCCAAAAGATGGTCCTGGTTGATCTCAAAGTATCTGAGGATCTTTTCCAGATCCGTATTGGACAGGTCGAGGAGCTTGATCAGAAAGTGCTCCACATCCACTTCATAATGGGTCTGTGACATACAAAGCCCGGCAGCCGATTCAAGCGCGCTCCTGCACGTGGCGTTTAATTTTCCTATCAGAGACTTGAGATTTGATACAGCCATAATGTTCTCCTTTTGTTTTGTAGTTTGTTAAAAATGATGAATTCTAATAAAATAGAATCCATCATGTTTTAGGTTTTAAGTGTTAAATTTTATGTTCAAATTGTTTTTTGATTTTAATCTCTTAAAACATAACACCTAAAACTTAAAACCGAGTAAAAAGGCGATTTCTGAGCACGAAGCTTAATAACATAACACCGTACCACTTTCACATACTCTTTCACATAGTTATTCCGTAATTTCTTCTATTGGTAATATCTGCTTGCCATGCCGAATTGTAAGAATAGATATTTGGTTTTTTTAATACGGTAGATGATGCGGTAATTTACGTAGATTAATTCTCTGAATTGGCCCTTTGAAATTTCAGGCACAATCCTACCAAGCGATGGAGAGACTTTTAGTTGCTCAACTCTGGAAAACACGGTTTGATATCTTGATCAATTTTCAAGCGTTGCACCTTGCACCTCCCTTATGTTCTGAATTTAGGACAATATAGCGTACTTTTGGTACGCCGGCAATGTATTTCTAAAGGGGATTACTTGAGCCCTTAAGGAAAGCCAAATATGAACTTATCCTGGAGAAGGCCGCAGTGGGATCAGGCACGTTGACAAATCTAAATTTGAGGTTACAATAGTTACATTATAAAGGAGTCACCGAGGTCTTTTTGGAGGTTTGTATGATACAAAGAAGAGTCGGAATAAGAGAGGCGAAAGTTCAATTAAGCAAATTGATTAAGCTGGTTAAAAGCGGTCAGGAGATTATTCTGACAGATCGGGGGAATCCTGTAGGCAAGATCGTGCAGGTGGAAAAGGATGCGCTTCCTCTTTCCGAACGAATCAGGCTATTGGAAGAACAAGGAATTATCGCTCCTGCCAACAAAAAAATCAAGAAAATTCCAATACCTATCCCTGTTGCTGATAACCTGACCCAAAAAATGTTGCAGGAAGATCGCAATCATGTCCGGTGATGCGGATAAAGTGATTTACTGGGACGCCTCTGCCATCCTATCTACACTGTTTACCGACAAACACAGCGCCGAGGCAAAAATTTGGGTCCAAAAAGAGTACATTCATCTGGTTTCTACCCTGGCATATTCAGAAACATGCTCCGTCATAGCCCGGTTAAACAGGGAAGCCCACCTGTCGGACATTTTGATAAAAACGGCCTTTAAGATGCTGGAGGAGGGGCCATGGAGTTTTACAAGGGCTTGGCCTGAATGGGAAACAGTCCGAACCCTCTCAAATAAATGGTCCCTTTGCGGGGCGGGTTTATGGCACCTCGCCACTGCGATAAATCTCAAGGAACAACTGCCTGAACTTTTTTTGCTGACATTTGATCTTAGACTTCAAGATGCCGCAGATGGAGAAGGTCTTCTTGAGTTTGAGAGGTAAACAATAAAAACAACATGTCAGGCGGGCCAAGGAGGACTGAATTTGGGATAAGCCCGTTGTGACATTGAAAAGATATTTTAAATGATTCCTGTAATTGTTTTAAAACCCGGTAGACAGCGCTCAGTATTGCGCAGACACCCCTGGATATTTTCCGGGGCTGTGGCAAAGGTCAAGGGAGATCCGGGGCCCGGGGTGTCGGTTGATGTGGTATCCTCTGACGGCGTCTGGCTTGCAAGGGGGGCGTATTCCCCCAACTCACAGATACTCGTGCGGATATGGACGTTTGATGAGAAGGAAGATGTATCTGAGGGGTTTTTTCGCTCAAGGATCCAAAAGGCCCTTGATATGCGCACCCATCTACTTAAGGACTCACACCAAGGCGCATGCAGGCTGATCAATTCCGAGTCAGACGGTCTTCCAGGGGTCATAGTGGACTTCTACAGCGGATTTCTTGTGTGCCAGGTTTTGACCGCCGGGGGAGAATTCTGGAAGGAGGCCATCCTCAAACAACTGGGAAGTCTTATTTCAAATGACGGCATATATGAGCGCTCTGACGCCGATGTCCGCCTGAAAGAAGGTCTTTCAACGATTTCAGGGATAATTTCCGGAAAAATGCCGCCTGACCTCATTGAGATAAGAGAAGGGCAATGCCGGTTTTTAGTGGATGTCAAGCATGGGCATAAAACCGGCTTCTACCTGGATCAGAGGGAAAACAGGGCTACTGTAGCCGAATATGCAAAAGGCTTGAGGGTCTTAAACTGTTTTTCATATACCGGCGGATTTGCAGTTCACTCTCTAATGGCCGGGGCCGGCCATGTGACCAATGTGGATTCATCTTTAGACGCCTTGCGCCTTGCTGAGCAGAACATTGCGCTGAATAATATTAACACCGACAGGGTTGAGAATATCACAGGAGATGTATTTCGTGTTCTGCGTAAGTTCAGAGACTCCGGCATCTGTTTTGATATGGTGATACTTGATCCTCCAAAGTTTGCTGATTCCATGGGCAGTCTGAAAAAGGCAGGCCGGGGATACAAGGATATCAATCTGCTGGCCCAGAAATTGCTTTTTCCTGGTGGTATGCTTTGCACGTTTTGCTGCTCAGGGCTGGTCACACGAGAGCTGTTTCAGAAGATTGTGTCTGATGCCGCAATTGACGCGGGCAGGGATGTACGGATCGTCCGCTGGCTCACTCAGGCACAGGATCATCCCTGTGGGGTCAATTTTCCGGAGGGGATTTATCTTAAGGGTTTGATATGCAGGGTCTGGTAAAGATCTGCCGGTAAAAATTATTTGTTGAATGGTGGCAAAAATAGTTATATTCAAACATCATGCTATATATTATGGAGGTTGGGATTAAAAATTACGATGTATTCCATTAAAATTCCGCGTTCCTTAAGAGTGGATCAATTTGTGAGGGAAATGGTGTCTTCAGATTGCTTTCTTATCGCAGATGTAAAAATTTTTAACAAAAAATTAAACATGTTATGTTTAGTTTTGATGCTTTTATTCTTGTATTCGCCCTGTTATGCTGCAGGAGGCGCCTACGCATATCTTTTTCCGCAGAAGGGCAAATCATTCGATCCAAGGGCGAACACAGTAATTGGATTTCCAAAGAAGCACATTGTTGCAAAGAATGACACCCTCCTTGATATCGCCAGGAATTACAAGCTGGGCTTCAATGAGATGGAGGATCTCTATCCTGCGGTGGATGAATGGGTTCCGCCTGCTGGAATGGAACTGGTCGTTCCCACACAGTGGGTGTTGCCGGACAGGGATGTGGACGGAATCATCATTAACATAGCCGAAATGAGACTCTATTATTTCATGAAAAAGATGCATATGGTCAGGACCTATCCCATCGGCATTGGAAGACAGGGCTGGCATACTCCCACAGGAAGCTTTCGGATCTCGACCAAGAGGGTCCATCCCACCTGGTTTGTCCCAAAGTCACTGCAAAAAAAATATAATACCGCGGTCATGCCGCCGGGCCCTCAAAACCCGCTCGGCGACTATTGTATGAATCTGAGTAACACTGACTACGGGGTCCACGGCACTAATTTCCCATGGGCAGTGGGCAGGCTGGTGACCCATGGCTGCATACGCCTCTATCCAGAGGACATAAAGACCCTGTTTGAATATGTTAAGCTCGGAACACCGGTTGAAATCATATACCAGCCTATCAAGTTCGGCACTGTTTCAGGCAAGATATACGTTGAGGTCCACAGGGATATCTACAAGAAGATCCCAGATTTCAATGCATATGGACATCAGTTGCTAAGGGAGAAAGGCCTGACCGGCAGAGTTGATATGGACAAATTTGAAGAGGCCTTAAGCCTAAGAGACGGCCTCCCTGTAAACATTACGCGATCAGAGCATAATTCAGTTGAACCAGCCGGTCAGTTTACTGATTCGGTTTCGGACAGAATGGGTGGTTCATAAGCTTAGCGCGATATTGTATTTACTGATTGCGGAAAATATCTGAGAACAACTATTCTTCCAAAACCTAATTTTAGCTATCAACTATTGGCTTTCGGCTATTAGCTTAATGATTTGGTCAAAACAAATAATCATTCAGTTATCGAAAAGCCAGTCGCCCTACTTAGGCAAAATTTAATTCCAATGTTTGGTTATGGACCGAATTTGTGCCAGACAGGTTTTATAAATTTGTTTGTGGCGAGGATCTTTTAGACAGGCGGGGTTGAGATGAAATTAGAAGTAAATAGAAAAATTGGTTTATTATTCCTCTTGATCATTTCTTTAGGCTTTGTGCTTTCTTCATGCCGGGACGATATCGAACCCGGCGCAAAGGATAATCAATTATTCAAAGGCCTGGAAATCGCCACAGCCAAGGTAAAGGCTGTTCCTGAACTTTACGAGGCGGTGGGCACGGTGATGGCGGAGAATACCAGTGAGCTTGCTGCCAAATTAATGGCCAGGGTGGAGCGGATTGCGGTTAAGGAAGGTGACCGCGTTAATTCAGGCGATGTATTGGTGTATCTGGATCAGCGTCAGGTTTTGGCAGGTGTTAAACAGGCAGAGGCCTCCCTTGCCGAGGCCCAGCGAGCAATGGAAGCGGCGCGCGCCGGCAGGGATGCGGCCAAGGCGGCAGAGGAACTCGCCGCTGCAACCTTTTCAAGGTATCAGACGCTCAGGCAGAACGGGTCCATCAGCGCGCAGCAATTCGACGAGGTGGATTCCAGCCTACGTCAGGCCAAGGCGGGACTGACTCAGGCAGAGGCCCAGTTTTCAGCAGTAACGGCCAGGGTTGAACAGGCAAAGGCGGCCTTAAGTTCAGCGCAGGTTACCCTAAAGGATACCATGATCGGCTCACCTTACTCCGGTGTTGTGGCGGACAAACACATAGAGGAAGGTGATATGGCTTCACCCGGAAGGGTCCTGCTTACGATGGAGACTACAGAAAAATATCGCCTCTATGTGGAGATCCCTGAGGTTCATATTAAGGATGTTGATCAAAAACAAGATGTCAAAGTGGAGATCCCTGCCAGGGGGCTTAATAATCTGAATGGGGTTATATCAACCATTGTCCCAGCGGGTGATCCTGGCAGTCGGTCATTTCTTGTAAAGATTGATCTACCCGAAGGTCTTACGCTCAAGACCGGCATGTTCGGTAAGGCGAAAATCAAATATGGCAGCAGTAACCAGATGATTCTACCCGGCTCTGCTATTATTCATCGCGGACAGCTTACAGCTCTTTTCATTGTAGGCGGCGACGGAGTTGTCCACTTTCGACTGATACGTCTGGGCAGATCTTATCAGGACTCCTTTGAGGTGCTTACCGGGATCTCTGACGGCGAGCGTTACGTTGTCAAGCCTCCTCCTACCTTGGTTGACGGTGCCAGGATACTTTCCGAGAATGACTATTTTCCGCAATCTCTGCCTCAGGCTCAATCCCGCTTTAGCTGGATTAATCCTCTAAATACTAAATGTATTCCTGTGGTCAACATCTTAACCTTCCTTGACCTTGCGGAAAATTTATCCTTCTCGGGCAGTATCCCCGTAGAGGTCAGCTCATGAAAGACAAGACAGGTCCTGCCGGAAGGATAGTAAGGTTATTTATCTCATCCAAACTGACCCCTTTAATTATAGTAGCGTCAGTTCTGTTGGGGCTTGGCGCGGTCTATGTGCTCCCCAGGGAAGAGGAGCCTCAGATCATTGTCCCCATGATTGACATCTTTGTAAACATGCCCGGGGCAAGCGCCAAAGAGGTGGAGGAGAGGGTGACAAGGCCCATGGAAGAACTCCTGTGGGAAATCCCTGATGTTGAATACATCTATTCCACTTCAAGTCCCGGTATGTCCATGGCCATAGTCCGTTTTCTGGTGGGTGTTGACGAAGAAGAAGCGATTGTCCGCCTCCAGTCAAAACTCCTCGCCAATTACGACCGCATCCCCTGTTGCGGCGTTTCCACTCCCCTTGTCAAACCCAGGTATATTGACGATGTCCCAATCCTTGCACTGACATTTTGGGGCGAGGATGTAGATCATTACACCCTGCGCCGGGTGGCTGCCCAGGTGGAGGATATTGTAAAGAGGGAGGACAATGTATCTATTACCAACATCATAGGCGGTAACTCCAGACAGGTGGAGGTCTGGCTTGACCCTGCGAGACTTTCCGCCTCCAGGCTGGATGCCGGTGCTGTTGTAGCCATGTTAAGGTCGGCGAATCAGGAGGCGGACCTTGGCGGGTACCCGTCGATGGATGGACAGATCCTGGTACACTCAGGCGGGTTTCTCCGTGATGCAAAGGATGCGGGAAGGGTGGTTGTAGGCATTCATGAAGGCCGCCCTGTCTATCTTCGCGATGTGGCTACAATCTCAGATGGCCCGGCAGAGGCGGATCAATATGTTTTCCTTGGTCATGGCCCCAAGGTGGGTCCTGGCAAAAATCCCTCCCCGCCGCCCAAGATGGGCCTAATGCCCGCTGTGACCCTCACCATTGCAAAGCGGAAAGGCACAAACGCGATCACAGTGGCGGAAGAAGTGCTCAGGCAGGTGGAGGAGAATAATGGGGTAATCATCCCTGACAATATCCATATGACCGTTACCAGACACTATGGGGAAACGGCAAAGGAAAAGTCAAACGAGCTTCTTTTTCACATGTTTATAGCCATCTTCTCGGTTTCCTTGCTGATCTGGTTCGCCCTTGGCCACAGGGAGTCAGGGGTGGTGGCCGTGGCTATACCTGTCACCCTTGCACTTACCCTGGCGGTGTTTTACCTCTATGGATATACCTTAAACCGCATCACCCTCTTTGCACTGATCTTCTCCATAGGCATTCTGGTGGATGACGCCATTGTAGTGCTTGAAAATATCGTTCGTCACCTTCATCTTCCTGAAAATAACGGCCGCAGCTTTTATGAGATTGCAGTCGAGGCGGTAGATGAGGTGGGAAACCCCACGATCTTAGCTACCATGACCGTGATTGCAGCGATTCTTCCCATGGCCTTTGTCCGGGGGCTTATGGGTCCTTATATGCGTCCGATCCCTGTCGGAGCCTCTGCGGCGATGGTGTTCTCGCTAATGGTCGCCTTTATTGTGACACCCTGGGCGTCTGCACATCTGCTCAGAAGAAATGGAAATAATAAGGGACATGACACAAAAGAGGATTTTACTGTCAGGCTCTATCGCCGCGTGATGACCCCTCTGATCCATACGGCCAGGTGGCGCTGGTCTTTTCTAACGGCGGTGGTCGTTCTGCTTATCTTGTCGTGCGCTTTTGTAGCGCTTGGCTGGGTCAAGGTAAAAATGTTGCCTTTTGATAACAAGAGCGAATTTCAAGTAGTGCTCGATATGCCGGAGCAGGCCACCCTTGAGGAGACTGCCGCCGCCGCAACCGAAATGGGGGATTACATAAAGACAATAGAAGAGGTGACAAATTATGAGATATATGTCGGCTGCGCAGCGCCCTTCAATTTTAATGGTTTGGTCAGGCATTATTATCTACGCCGCGGGCCGAATGTAGCCGACATTCAGGTCAATCTGGTCGGTAAAGGCGAAAGAAATGCCCAGAGCCATGAGATCGCAAAGCGGGTGCGGCCCGGGCTTAAAGGCATAGCCGACCGCTTCAACGCACGGGTAAAGGTGGCCGAGGTCCCGCCCGGCCCGCCTGCTTTATCTACACTGGTTGCAGAGATATACGGCCCTGATTATCAGCGCCAGCGTGAACTTGCCCAAAAGGTGATGAAGATATTTGAGGAAACTCCGGGGGTGGTTGATACGGACTGGTATATGGAGGAGGATCAGGTCCGTTACGATCTTATTGTAGATAAGGAAAAGGCGGCCCTCAATCACATCAGTGCAGACAGGATAAACCAGGTCCTTGAGCTTTCGCTTAAAGGCATGCAGGTGGGGCTTTTGCACCAGCCATTGGAAAAGGAGGATGTGGCTATTGTCTTAAGGCTCCCAATGGGGGAAAGGGCGGGCGTTGAAAGGTTGACCTCAGTAAAGATTGCCTCTGATAACGGCAAATTGGTCCCTATCCTGGAACTTGTAGATATAAAAAAAAGGGACATTGACCGCAGCATCTACCATAAAAACCTTATGCCGGTTGTGTACGTAACTGCAGATGTGGCGGGGGAAAAGGAAAGCCCTGTTTATGCGATCCTCGAGATGCGAAAAAAGATTGAAAAGATTACTCTCCCGGAAAATTATTCCATAGCCCAGTATACATCACATATCCCCCAGAGTGATCTAAAGTTTTCCATGAAGTGGGACGGCGAATGGCAGATCACCTATGAGGTATTCCGTGACCTGGGAATTGCCTTTGCCGCGGTGCTGGTACTGATTTTTCTCTTGGCCGTCGGGTGGTTTCAATCCCTGAGCACTCCCCTTGTGATAATGGCGGCTATCCCTTTTTCCCTGGTGGGGATTCTGCCTGCGCATGCCGCTATGGGTGCCTTTTTTACCGCAACATCAATGATTGGCTTCATCGCAGGGGCTGGAATTGTTGTCAGGAATTCCATCATACTTGTAGATTTCATAGAGCTGAGGGTGGCCCAGGGCATAGCCTTGGATCAGGCGGTGATTGATGCTGGCGCGATACGCTTCAGACCCATGATGCTCACGGCCGCTGCGGTGGTTGTAGGAGCATCCGTCATCCTTTTTGACCCCATTTTTCAGGGGCTGGCCATTTCACTTATGGCAGGGGAGGTGGCCTCGCTGTTTTTGTCGCGTATGACTGTGCCTATACTTTATTACATGGATAAACGATGGGAGGCCGGGCATGCTTCTAAAAGCAGTGCCGGCAATACATTCCCTGATAAAGTGATATAAAAATTTATCGGTGCAAATAAATAATCTTTCGATTCGTATTTTGACACTATAAGGTAAATGACATGAAAGACATCCTCGCCTTTGTTATGGCCGGCGGCAGGGGCCAAAGGCTTATGCCCCTGACTGAAGACCGGGCCAAACCGGCAGTCCCGTTTGGTGGAATTTACAGGCTGATTGATTTTACACTCAGCAATTGCGTAAATTCCCAGATATACAAGATAATAGTGCTTCCCCAGTACAAGTCTCAATCCCTAAACGACCACCTGGAGAGCGGTTGGAGCTTCTTTAGCCCCAAGATAGGGCAATTTCTCAAGATTGCACCTCCTCAGCAACGGACAAGTCTTGAATGGTATATGGGGACTGCCGATTCCATCAGGCAGAATCTATATCTGATAGATCGCTACAGGCCAAGCCATGTAATGATCCTTTCCGGGGATCATATCTACAAAATGGACTACAGCCTCTTTTATTATTACCATAAGGAAAAGACCGCTGATATCACCATCTCGCTGTTGGAGATTGATGTAGATCTTGCCCATGAGGTTGGAGTGGCCGAGGTGGACGAGGATTACAAGATCCTGGGTTTCCAGGAAAAGCCCAAAAAAGACATAAAGACCATCCCTGGAGACACTGAACATGTCCTCGCCTCTATGGGAATATATATTTTCAGGACAGAGGTCCTGACCGAGATTCTCAATCTGACTACTGCAGGTGATTTTGGTAGTGAAATCATTCCCGACTTTCTGGGTAAATACAAGATCTATGCCTATCCATTCAGTAAGAAGAATAAGATCAGCGATTATGTTACAGTGACTACGGAAGACGGCAAAAGGCAGATGAGGCTTGAGCCGTGTACGAGCGATTCAAGTTACTGGCGCGATGTTGGAACACTGGATTCTTACTGGAATGCCAATATGGATCTTACAGGGGTAAATCCCCACTTTAACCTTTATGGGCGAATGTGGCCTATCCATACCTATCAGGTCCCTGCGCCGCCGGCAAAATTCGTATTTTCAACAGAACGTCCCGAAGGCTTCAGGGTGGGGAAAGCCCTTGATTCATTGGTGGCCCCCGGCAGCATCGTCAGCGGCATCGTACGCAATTCCGTGCTTTCTTACAACGTAATAGCGCAGAGCTGGTCTACAATTGATGAATCGGTCATCCTTGATGAGGTTGTTGTCGGACGCTTCTGCAAGATAAAAAAGGCCATTATTGACAAGTTTAACATAATCCCTCCCAACACAGAGATAGGTTACCACCCGGAAGAAGATCGAAAACGGTTTACGGTGACGCCCAGGGGTATTGTAGTGGTGCCGAAGGGCTATTTTTCAAGAAAATAGTGAAATTTCAGTTCTGATTCCTTGATCATAGGAACTTTGATTTCTTGTTCGCGCATCTCCACTTAATTCAGTCCGTTAGCGGCATCCTGGTTCCTGGATTGCCCCTGTAATATTCCATGATACTTAAGATTTCAAGAACCTTTGGTTCCGGCATCTTTCTGTCTTAATGGGGTAGTCTTTAAATATCAATGTCTTATCTTTATGGCATAACTGCTGCAGAAAGATACTCAGGTAATTTTTTATTGCATATGTAAACTGAGATACAGTGAAAGGAGGCGATTAAAAAAAATATAGTACATTAATGGTTTAGCTGGTAATACGTGACAAAATAATATTTATATTAAAGAGGAGTAAAGAAATGAGAATGAATAAGGTATTTGTCTTAATTGCTTTGATGAGTCTGCTGTATTTTGTCCATCAGGATTCTTACGCGGGGAACACTGAGGGCTCAATCACCCTAAGCCCGTTTGCAGGCGGTTACAGGTTTGACCATGACCAGCATCTGCATCATGCGCCGAACTTCGGATTGGGCATCGGTTACAACTTCGACGAGAACTTGGGGATTGAAGCTGTTTATAATTACCTTGAGACGGATGCAAGATCCGTCGGCAGCTATCTTGGCGTTAATGCCGGTGATGTAGACGGCAATCTTTATCGTGTTGATCTTCTCTATCACTTTATGCCTGAGGGGGAATTCGTCCCATTTTTGGCTGCCGGTGTCGGCGGCATCAGCCTTACCCCTCAAAGAAACGGCACAGAGAATGATTTCATTGTCAATTATGGAGCAGGCCTGAAATATTTTCTTACCGACTCCATTGCCCTGCGCGGTGATGTCAGGCACATGATCCCTTTTGAGGATAATGATTCGAGTAATAATCTATATTATACCGCCGGGCTTACATTTTACTTTGGTGGAAGCAAGGCGGCGGAGCCGCAGGCAGCCCCAGTTGAGCCACCTAAGCCGGTTAAAGTCGTTGAGAAACCAAAGGACAGTGACGGAGACGGTGTATTTGACAATGAAGACAAATGCCCCGGGACACCGAAAGGAGCCACAGTAAATGAGTTCGGTTGCTGGGTAATCAAGAATGTCCACTTCGATTTTGATAAATACAACATCAAGCCACAATATTATCCAGACCTTGATCAGGTTGTGACGGTACTTGAGAAAAACCCTGGCCTGAATGTGGAGGTCCAAGGCCATACGGACAATATGGGGACGGAACAATACAACCAGAGGCTTTCCGAGCGAAGGGCCATGGCTGTAATGAATTACTTCGTGGACAAGGGTATTGCCAAAGGCAGGCTTTCAGCAAGTGGGTATGGTTTTTCAAAACCTGTCACCACTAATGATACCGAAGAAGGGCGCGCCAAGAACAGAAGGGTGCAGCTTAATCCGGTCAAATAATAACAGACTTTAAAGGCTCCAAGCACAGCGAAAAGAAAGAGGCTTCCCCGTTAAAGCTACAAAACGGGGAAGCCTCTTTTTTGACATAACTTAGGCTCTAACTGAATAGGCGGTATTTTCTTTATCAGATCCTCTTTTACCTAGAGTTGTTTTCCTATCATGGCTGCAAGATCAACCATTCTGTGTGAATAGCCTGTCTCATTGTCATACCAAGACATGATCTTGATCATTTTGTCAATGACATATGTGGACCCGGCGTCAAAGATTGAAGATAATGTTGAGCCGTTAAAATCAATGGATACAAGGGGCAGGTCACAATAGCCCAGGATGCCTGAAAGGGGGCCTTCCGCCGCCTCTTTCACGGCATTGTTTATATCGGATACCGTGACCCCAGGCTTTTCTATTGTGGCCACCAGGTCAACAATAGATACGTTCGGTGTAGGTACACGAACTGCAATGCCGTTCAACTTGCCCGCCAGTTCCGGCAGCACCAGTGATACCGCCCTGGCAGCCCCTGTTGTCGTTGGTACCATTGACATGGCGGCGGACCTTGCCCGCCTGAGATCCTTGTGCGGGAAATCCAACAGGCGCTGATCGCCGGTGTAGGCATGAATAGTGGTCATAAGGCCGCAGACTATGCCGAAATTATCCTGGAGCACTTTGGCTACAGGAGCAAGACAATTGGTCGTACAGGATGCATTTGAGATGATGTTGTGCTTTTTGGGGTCATATTTATCGGAATTGACACCCATTACGATTGTTATGTCTGGCTCAGTGGCGGGTGCAGAGATTATAACCTTGCGCGCGCCGGCGTCTAAGTGCTTTGATGCATTTGCCCTGTTAGTGAATAGGCCGGTGCATTCGAAGGCTATCTCCACACCAAGGTCTTTCCACCTGAGGTTGGCGGGATCTTTTTCAGATGTGATGACTATTGTCTTTCCGTCTACCTCAATGACCCCGTCTTTTACGACAACCTTTGCATCCAGTCTGCCATGGACAGAATCGTATGCCAGCAGATGGGCCATGGTTTTTGCATCAGTAAGATCATTGATGGCTACGATTTCAAGCTCAGGGTTTTTCAAAGCAGCTCTGAAAACAACTCGTCCAATCCTACCAAAACCGTTAATTCCCAATTTTACACTCATTATGATTCCTCCTTGTTTTCAGTTTATACAATGGCCCCGAACTTTATGGAATTTCAAAATAATAAGTAAAGGTCGTCATGGTGTCAACCCTCAATCGGGGTCACTTTAACAGCAGGGGATCAAAAAGGTTCAAATATAAGTCAGGATCGCTTTTGAAATCGAAACATTTGCGATTGCCAAAGCGATTTGGGATAAATCAGCTCCCATCTCATATGTGCCACATTACACATATGTAACGTTACACATATGTCATTGTTACATCTTTTTTTCCTTATTACGCTATGTCTAACAGCCTCTATCCGTTTCAATAACTAATTTAACCTAAAAAAATCATTTGCAGCAGGTTTTAAATTTTTTTTGGCAGGGATCTTGGATTTTTCAGGTAATTTCAAAAGCTATATTTCGAACCATTCAACACAGAACTCCCTAACCTGAAACAGAAACCAGGTATCAATATATTTGGGCATGGTTATTGCAAATCATTACGCAAAAGGCCTCAAAAATCTGATATATAGGATAGAAACAAAAGTTAATTTAGATGGTTAGCATGTGAGCACTCGCGCTGATGGGGCTTGTAGTGCTGGATGAATAGTTAAAAACACATTAAATGTGACAAATTATTGGCTCTTGAGTGTCAGGCTTAAATCTTAAATGAGCGAAGCGTAAAAATGGCTGGCTACTAAAGAGTTAATCCCAGAAAGGCCCATAAATCTTAAGGAGTAGCACTATGACAATCGAAAATGATGAAACCCTTCAAATCTACCTTGAAGAAAGTCGGGAGCATCTGGCCAATATAGAAAATGATTTCCTGGCAATAGAGAAAGCAGGGGCTGAAATAAATGAGGAACTGGTAAACAAGGTGTATCGTGCAGCCCACTCCATCAAAGGCGGGGCGGGGTTTATGGGGCTTACTATTATAAAAGACCTGACCCACGAGATGGAAAACATCCTTGGAAAGATCAGAAGTCGTGATCTGATACCAAATCCCGAGATAGTCAATATCCTGCTTATGGCATCAGATGCCCTTAAGAATCTTATCGAGGATGTATTTAACAGCAATGATGCCGACATATCCGATCATATCGAGGCCTTGAGGGCCATAGCCGATGGATCCGCTACAGACAGGCCTCAAACTATTTCAGGCCCTGTCACCTCTCAGGATGAAGACAGGACTGGCCAGGAAACCAATGATTGCCTGGAGTCGGAAGTAACTCAGACGATTAGTTTTTCCTTCCCTGACGGAAGATATATGTTTAGCGCTTCACAGAAAGATATCGCTATGGCCAGGGATGAGGGCAAGCGCATATATCTGATTGAAATGGATCTGATGTTTGACGTGATATTTAAAGGAAAGAAACCCAGGGAGTTTGCAGAGGAAATGCAGGCATGCGGGGTAATCCTGGGGAGTTCAATTAACGTTGATTCCATTTGTGAAATCAACGGTGATGGGGACGCAGGGTCGATCCCGTTTTTCGCCTGCTATGCATCCATTTTAAAGCCCAATGACATCAATAAACTCTTTGAGATAGATGAAGGCAATATTTTTGAAATGGCGGAAGATATGTCAGTGAACCCCATACCGCGATCCACCCCGGATAGATCTGCGGCCTCAAGGCCCGAGGATTCAAAAACCGGTTCGGAAATTAAATCGCAAGCCCAATCTAAGTCTTACATGCGTGATCATAGATCAACAGAAGACACCTCTCAAAAGGAGTCCTTAAATCCGGCCAAGGCAAGGACGGAGGCGGCGGCTGGCATCTCCCAGCAAAAGAAAAAGTCACCGGGGAAACAAGATCATGTGAGCGGCAGTGAGACCGGGAAGGGAAAATCAAAGGAACAGGATACTCAGACGACTGCCGTAGGATCTGATACCAGCCTAAGAGTTCATGTAAGTTTGCTGGATTCTCTTATGAACCTGGCTGGAGAGCTGGTACTCAGCAGAAACCAATTGATCCAGGCATTTTCTTCAGGGGATCAGCGGGCATCAGAGCTTGCAGGTCAGAGGATAGATCTGATTACATCGGAGCTTCAGGAGGCCATCATGCTCACACGCATGCAGGCCGTAGGCAATGTGTTCAACAAATTTCCCCGTGTTGTTAGAGACCTGGCAAGGAAACTGGGCAAGGACATCAACCTGATCCTTGAGGGCAATGATGTTGAGATGGACAAGACCATCATTGAGGCCATCAGTGACCCTTTGACTCATCTGGTCAGAAATTCTGTTGATCATGGGATTGAGACGCCTGAAGAGCGACAGAAGTCGGGAAAAGATCAAAAAGGCCTTGTAAGATTGAAGGCCTTTCATGAGGCGGGTCAGGTCAATATAGAGATTTTTGATGATGGAAGGGGTCTGGATGGTAAGAAACTCGCTTCCGCGGCGGTCGCAAAGGGTCTGATCACTGAGGAGCAGACCTCGACAATGTCCGAGAAGGAAAAGGTGAATCTGATCTTTCTTCCTGGGTTTTCCACGGCAAAGGAGATAACCGATGTCTCAGGCCGCGGGGTTGGAATGGATGTGGTCAAGACCAATCTGGACAAGCTGGGCGGTGTTATTGATATTGAATCCAAATTGGGTGAAGGCACTGCCATACGTATAAAACTCCCCCTTACCCTCGCTATCATACCTTGTCAGATTATCGCCACTTCCGGGGAAAGATACGCAATACCGCAAGTGAATCTGGAAGAACTCTTGAGGATTCCTGCAAGCCAGGTCAAAGAAAGGATAGAAAGGGTCGGTTATGCAGAGGTCGTAAGATTAAGGGGAAATCTCCTTCCTCTGTTAAAGCTGGCCGATGTAATAGGGATAGAAAAAACCTTTGTAAATCCTGAAACAGATAGCTCTGAACCGGACAAGCGGCGGGCAATCGCCGACAGGAGGTGTAAAAAAAGTCCATTGTTCAGAGATAAATCCGCACAAGAGGACGAACGCAGCCATGAAAAAGAGGCCAAGCATCCTCGCGGACTGGATCGTCGTTATCATGCAGCAAGCGCCTTGAATATCGTGGTTGTTTCCACCGGCTCCATGAAATATGGCCTGGTTGTTGATGATCTGCATGACTCCGAAGAGATTGTGGTAAAACCTCTTGGACGCCACCTCAAACACTGCAAGGGCTACGCCGGGGCCACGATCATGGGTGACGGCAAGGTGGCCCTGATCCTTGATGTGGCCAATCTTGCCCGTATGGCCCAGTTGACCTCCCTCGCCGGCACTGACAGGGCTGCTGAGGTGAGCAAAGAGGCAAGCGATGCCGCTGCGGCAAGGAATGACAGACAATCTCTGCTGATCTTCAGAAATTCAGACGATGAACAGTTTGTTGTGCCCCTAAACCAGGTGGAGCGCATTGAGAAGATAATGAGATCGCAGATGGAGGATGTGGGTGGCAGAAAGGTACTCCAATACCGCGGAGGGACTTTACCCCTGTTTTCTATTGATCAGGTCGCCCATGTCAAACCCATCAAGGAAAGCGAAGAACTTTTGGTGGTCGTCTTCAGTGTCACAGGCCGGGCTGTGGGACTTATGGCCATGGGCCCTGTGGATGTCATGGAAGTATCCGTCGAATTCGATGAAAGCACCATAAAACAAGACGGCATTCTGGGCTCGGCAATTATTGCCGGACACACTACACTGTTGGTGGATGTCTACGGCATAGTCAAGATACTCAACCCGGAGTGGTTCATTTTCCAGGATCAGGAAAAGGTGAAGAACAAAGACGGAGAGGCACCCACAGTACTTGTGGTGGAAGACTCCAATTTTTTCAGAAACCAGGTGAAAAGCTACATGGAGGGTGACGGCTACAACGTAGTTGAAGCAGAAGACGGACTTGACGCCTGGAACAAACTCGAGGAGCACGCAGAGGAGATATCTCTTGTCTGCACCGACATTGAGATGCCTAACATGGACGGCTTTGGCCTGACCGCTAAGATTAGATCAGAGGCAAGATATTCTTCCCTGCCTATTGTGGCCCTCACTACCCTGGCGGGAGATGAAGACATTGCAAGGGGTAAGAGAGTCGGGGTAGACGAATATCATATCAAACTTGATAAGGAGCGTCTTATGGAGTCTGTACGTAGATTTTTAAAAAAGGGGAGGTCCATCTGATGAAATGGCAAAATCTTAGACTGAGCATGAAACTGGGCGGCGGATTTGGGGTCGTGCTGTTCCTTATATGCGTGATTGTCACCATGATCTACATTGGGACGGAAAAGATTCTAGATGATTCAAAGAGTGTCATTATAGGAAACACGCTTGACGGCGTTATAGCCCAAAAGGAGCTTGATCATCTCAGCTGGGCCTCAACACTCAACAGCTTCCTCACTGACAGCAGCTTAAACACTGTAGAGGTGGAAACAGATGATCATAAGTGCGGATTAGGCCAGTGGCTTTACGGAGAAGAGAGAAAAAAGGCCGAAGAGCTTATTCCAAGCCTCGCACCTTTATTTAAAAGAATCGAGGAGCCTCACAAAAGGCTTCACCAGACCGCAATTGAAATCAAAAACACTTACAGGCCTGCTGATGTAAATTTGGCCGCACAGATAGTGGAAGTTCAGGTGGAACTTCTCAACTACGCAAGCTCCATTCGTGATGCCATACATGAGGTATCTTCAGGAAGAGCAAGTTCCATTGCTGTTGATACAGATCCCATGACATCGAGCCTTGGCAAATGGATGGGTACAGAGAGGGCGAAGGTGGCATATGAACGGGGCGATAATGACTTCAAAAAGGCCTGGCAAGCAGCAGAGTCGGATCACGGCGCCCTGCTGAGATCTGTTGTGGATATTCAGGCTAAAAGCGGTTCATCGCAGGAAGACATTGATTCCTTTGAACAAAATACTATGCCATTACTGGATAAGACGATTGAGGATCTTAAAAAACTCAAGGAAGAGGCGGACCACGAAACAGAAGGCTTGACCAAGGCGCGTGAGATTTTTGTAAACGAGACCTCTCCTGCGCTTAAAACCGTGAGGGATCTGTTGGGCCGCGTAAGGGTCGAAATCAAGAATAATATGTTGAGCGATAGCGCATTGCTTGAAGGGGTTCAGGACCTGAAGAGAAATGTTACATTTCTGGCTGTGGCGGCCATTGTTATCGGGATTCTTCTTTCCTTGTTCATCACAAGGGTGATAGCAGCCCCAATTAAAAAGGCAGTCAATTTTTCTGAAATCCTGGCAAGCGGTGATTTTTCAAAGAGCCTGGAAATAGACCAGGAAGATGAAATCGGTATATTTGCTGCTTCGCTGAACAACATGACGAAAAGGATAGGGAAGATGATCAGGGAGATATCAACAGGGGTGGCGACTCTGGCCTCGGCCTCCACTAAGCTGGCCACTATTTCCGAGCATATGTCATCCGGCGCTGAAAACGCCTCAGGCAAGGCCAATACAGCAGCGACTGCCGCTGGGGAAATGAGTTCCAACATGGACGCTGTCGCCGCTGCTACAGAACAGGCTTCCACCAATATGAGCATGGTTGCGACCGCCGCAGAGGAAATGACAGCCACCATAAATGAAATAGCGCAGAACTCTGAAAAGGCCAGGTCCATTACAGGAGATGCCGTAACCCAGTCAAGGAGCGCCTCTGAGAGGGTTGGGGAACTTGGCAAGGCAGCTCAGGATATTGGAAAGGTCACCGAAGCCATCACAGAGATATCCGAGCAGACAAATCTACTTGCTCTAAACGCTACAATAGAAGCAGCCCGCGCAGGTGAAGCGGGAAAGGGCTTTGCCGTTGTCGCAAACGAGATAAAGGAACTTGCCCGTCAGACGGCGGAGGCCACACAGGAGATAAAGGAAAAGATCCACAGCATACAGGATTCTACCGCAGGGACTGTCACTGAGATTGAACAGATCTCTACTGTGATAAATGAAGTAAACGATATTGTCACAAGCATTGCAACCGCAGTGGAAGAGCAGTCCGTCACTACAAAGGAGATTGCAGGAAATGTCTCCCAGGCCGCGTCCGGCATCCAGGATGTGACGGTTAATGTAACACAGAGCTCTACTGTGGCGAAAGATATTGCAAAGGATATCACCCAGGTCAATCAGGCCTCAGGGGAGATGTCGAGCAGCAGTTCCCAGGTCAACCTGAGCGCCTCGGAATTGAAAGCTCTCTCCGAGCGTCTGAAGGAAATGGTTGTATGGTTTAGGGTGTAAATAGCCCTGTTTAAATTTATAATTATTCAAATAAAACATTATTGGAGGTAGAACATGCTTAAGAATGTAAGGATGATGCCAAAATTGATTGGAAGTTTCTCTCTTGTGGCCGGTATTGTACTTGTAATAGGAATTGTGGGATATTCCGGGATATCCAGCACCTTTAAATCATTGGAGGAGGTCTCAGATGTCCATTTGCCCAGTGTGAAGGCACTTCAAATCCTGGACGCGGGCCAGATGGAGATCAACAGTATTGAAAAAGTCATGCTTATTCCGGAAGTGGAGGTCAAGTTGCGGGAAGAGCAGTACAAAAGGTTTAAGACATTGGATGCAATGATTGAAGAAGCCTACAAGACCTTCGAGTCTTTTCCAAGGACAGAGGAACAGGAACAACTCTGGGAACAGTTCGTTCCACTTTGGGAGCAGTGGAAAAAGGATCATGCCGACTATATAAAGATATACGACAAACCCGATCAGATGGGTAATATGGACTGGGAAAAGATAAGTAGACAGACCATGTTTGTATGTCAGGTATCTTTTGACAAGTCCAGAGAGGTGTTTAAAAAGATCATTGATTCATACTCCGCTACGGTTGAGCAGTTTAAGGCTGCATCCAAAGTCAATGTGTCCAGAACGCAAAAGGCAATGATTGTTGTTATGTCAGTCGGGGTTATTGTGGCACTGATATTCGGTGTTGTCTTGAGTCTTTCTGTCACCAGGCCCATCGAAAAGGGTGTATCATTTGCAGAGAAGATAGCTGAAGGAGACCTGTCCAAGACACTTGATATTGACCAGAATGACGAGATCGGCGTCCAAGCCAAGGCCATGAACAGGATTGTCGTCCGTCTGGGCCATATGTTCGGGGATATTGCAAGCGGTGTGGAGACCCTTTTTTCTTCATCCAACTCCCTTGCCGGTATTGCACAGCAGATGTCTTTGGGCGCCAACCAGACCACTGACAAATCCAATTTGGCCGCAAGCGCCGCTCAGCAGATGAGCACCAATATGAATTCTGTTGCGGCTGCCATGGAACAGGCTTCGGCTAATGTGGGCATGGTGGCTACCGCTGCAGAAGAGATGACCTCGACCGTGAATGAGATCGCTCAGAATTCGGAAAAGGCCAGGAACATCACTGCTGAGGCGGTTTCAAAGGCAAAGGTCGCCTCCGAGAGGGTGGCTGAGTTGGGTAAAGCCGCTCAGGATATTGGAAAGGTTACAGAGGCGATCACCGAGATATCAGAGCAGACTAATCTCCTTGCCTTGAATGCTACAATAGAGGCCGCCCGTGCCGGCGAAGCGGGAAAGGGCTTTGCAGTTGTAGCAAACGAGATAAAGGAACTTGCCCGTCAGACCGCCGAGGCAACCCAGGAGATAAAGGGAAAAATCGGAGGTATTCAGGATGCAACAGGGGGCACTGTCAATGAAATAGGGCAGATATCGAATGTAATTGATCAGGTAAATGAGATCGTTTCCACTATTGCAACAGCCGTTGAGGAGCAATCGGTTACTACAAGAGAAATAGCCGGTAACGTTTCACAGGCGGCCCAAGGTATTCAGGACGTTAATGAACACGTTGCCCAGAGCTCTGTTGTGGCAGGAGAGATCTCCAAAGACATCGCCGAGGTCAACCAGGCCTCTGTTGAGATCTCAAACAGCAGCTCTCAGGTCAACCTGAGCGCTGAAGAGCTGAACAGATTGGCGGATCAATTGAAGGGCATGGTCGCCAAGTTCAAGATCAACAGTCAGTTGGAAGAAGTCGGCCAAACGGCCTGATAATCTACAAGATTCGTCAACTCTTGCCGGGAGGCAAATAACTGATGAAAGATATATCCAAGACCGAGGCCAAACATGCCACCCTTGAACTGGCAACGTTCTATGTCGGGGAAGCGCTTTGCGGGATGAATATTCTCAAGATTCAGGAAATCAACAAGCTTATGGAAATGACCAGGGTGCCCCAGGCCCCTGCTTATGTGATGGGTATCCTGAATTTGCGGGGGCAGATCGTGACAATTGTTGATCTTGCAAAAAAGCTGGGCCTTCCCTCGACCGAATTGACTGAAAAGAGTCGCAATATCATTGTCAATTCAAAAGGTGAGCACATCGGCCTTATGACATCACGGATTAGTGATGTTGTTCAGGCAGGTTCTGATAAGATAGAGGCCCCACCTGCAAACATCGGAGGTGTACAGGGTAAATATTTTACCGGTGTATACAAGACAGAAAATAGTCTGGTAGGCATTCTTGATGTGGAATCAGTGTTGATGGATGAATAAAACTGCTTAGGGAGAAGCTAATTCGTGCATTTGGAAAACCCCATGCCGGTAAAAAATAAACTTCGCGTTCTGGTGGTGGATGATACTGTAGTTTATCGAAAGATCGTCAGCGATATCCTTGCGGAATTGCCCGATGTGGAAGTTGTCGGAGTAGCCCACAACGGAAAGATTGCAATATCCAAGATCGAGTCTCTGAAGCCTGACCTTTTAACACTCGATATTGAGATGCCTGAGATGAACGGGCTGGAGGTCCTTAGCCGCCTGAGGGTTGATTCACCGGATATTGGTGCGATTATGCTCAGCACCCTTACGCAAAAGGGTGGGGATATGACCATGCAGGCCCTGGAACTTGGTGCATTTGATTTTATCCCCAAGCCGCTGTCAGGTCAAATTGAGGAAAACAAGAAGAATATAAAGGCCGCCATCGGCCCGATGATAAGGGCATTTATTAGACGTAAAGAGATTAAAGGCATACTAAGGCACACATCTCGTGCGGAAATGCGACAGCCATCCGCCTCCAGCAGCGTTGTTGCCCGGATACATTCGGTGGATTCTAAAATGGCCGGCAAATCCGAGATCATTGCTATTGGTGTATCCACTGGTGGGCCTAGTGCACTGTCACAGGTGATGTCTAAGATTTCACCGGAACTGGGGGTTCCGATCCTAATTGTGCAGCACATGCCACCTGTTTTCACTCAGTCCTTTGCGAACAGCCTCAATTCCAAAAGTTCCATTGAGGTCAAGGAGGCGGTGGATGGAGAACTTATTAGGCCTAATACCGCTTTTATCGCCCCGGGCGGTAAGCAAATGAAGATTGGAGCAAGTGCAGACGGCCATAACAGGATCATCAGGATTACAGATGATCCGCCGGAAAACAGTTGTAAACCATCTGTAGATTATCTCTTCAAATCCGTGGCACAGTATTATGTGGGGAGGGCTACGGGGGTAATCATGACAGGGATGGGTTCGGATGGGGCGAAGGGCCTTGAAATGATGAAGAAAAACGGGGCCACAATTATTGCACAGGACGAGGCGACATGCGTGGTATACGGTATGTCCAAGGAGCCCATTGAATCAGGACTGGCCGATATTATTTCTCCCCTTGATCGTATTGCATTGGAAATTTCCAGAACGGTCAAATAATTTAATCAATTTCCTTGCTTCGGGAGAAATGCTTTTAAGCACAAACGCCGGACATGGAATTGGGATGTAGAGGCAGCCAGGAGCCGGAATTCAGGATTCAGAATAAGTAACAAATAGTCAACTCTGAATTTTGACTTTCGGCTCTTTCTTTATCCGACATATGATTAAGATTACTTCGGACGAAATTAATATCCTTTCAAAATACATCAAAGATGTGTCCGGAATCCATCTTGATTCGTCAAAGGCATATCTTATTGAGACAAGGCTCAAAAATATAATTGAGGAGACCGGTTCCACTTCATTTTCAGACCTTTACACAAAGGCAAAGTCAGATGTCTCAAAGGCGCTTGAACGAAAGATAGTTGACGCCATCACCACTAATGAGACCTTGTTTTTTAGGGACTCCGGGCCGTTTGAACTCCTCCAGCACAAGATCTTGCCCGATCTAATTGACAAGAGATCCCCTAAGGACCTAAATGTCGCTCCCCTCCCTATTAGGATATGGAGTGCGGCCTGTTCGACCGGCCAGGAGGTCTACAGCATTTCAATTGTGCTCAAGGAACTCTTGTTCGACCTGTCAAAATACAATATCAAATTACTGGGCACCGACATATCCGATACAGCCATAGCCCAGGCAAGTTACGGCTCATACAACAAGTTCGAAATCGAACGGGGCCTTACAAGAGACAAATTGCAAAAGTATTTTGTTGCCAACGGAGATTATTGGAAGATCAAAGATGAAATAAGGGCTCTTGCCAGTTTTAAAAAAATCAATCTTCTGATGCCCTTGAACGGGATTGGGAAGTTTGACATCATATTTTGTAGAAACGTTGCTATATATTTTACTGTTGAAGACAGAAAGACACTTTTTTACAAGATAGCCGATGTACTTGAAAATGATGGATATCTGATAGTAGGCTCTACAGAGTCCCTTACCGGGGTGTGCCCCAGATTTGAGCCAAAAAGGCATTTAAGATCAATCTTCTATCAATTGAAGGAATAATAAAAAATGATTCACGTCGGGAGATTGACTCCCTTATCTTTAATAATCAATGCATTCCGGAGAGCTGAACATGAAAAATCTTAATATTTTAGTGGTTGATGATGACCCAGTGACACGGCTTATGCTTAGAAAGACACTTACAAAAAGCGGCTTTGATGTAGATGTCGCTGAAGACGGAAACAGGGCCATTGAGCTTATGTCAATGCGTTTCTATGACGTAGTCCTGACCGACATGATGATGCCGGGCGGTGTGGATGGCATTGATGTTTTGGCTGCGACAAAGGCAAAATATACCGATACAGAAGTTATACTGATAACAGGCTATGGTTCAATAGATACTGCGGTAACAGCCATGAAAAAAGGGGCTTCGGACTATCTTCAAAAACCGATTAATATTGACGAAGTCTTGCTCAGACTTGCAAGAATAAGAAAGATGAAGGCATTGGCAAAGAATGCCGGAGACCTGCGGGAGGCCATGGACATTACAGAGAAGAACGCCGGAGAGACCATACAGCAATTGGAAATAACAGTTGCCGAATTGGAAAACAAGCTCGCGGATATCAAAGAGATTCTGTCCAAGAGATATGGAGACGCGGATGAACGTATAGATATGGCGCTCAGTATCCTGGGTTGATTGACACACATTCTTTTCCCACCCGCCTGCGCGCGACAAAGTGCAACCACAGGGCCTTACCCCTACAATACCGATCCTATCACCCAATGCCCAAACCCATACGGAAAATTGTCCTTGACAAATTTTGTCATATCCGAATAAATTTACAGGCTTTTTTTGGTTAATTAGGCCTTTTGACGGGCCATATTGGCATTTTATAATTACAAGTGGTGAAAGGAATTTTTAAATAAGTTGAATTAAATATTAGAAATTCAACATTGTGTCTGAGTGTCATTCCCACCCCGACACAGTTTGCCAGACAAGGTATAAGAAAATGGATTTTACACTAAGTGAGGAACAAAGACAGCTTCAGGAAAGGGCTTACAGGTTTGCTGTTGAAAAGCTTGGCCCTCTTTCAAAAAAATACGATCAGGAGGAAAAATTTACCAGGGAAGTCGTTAGGATGGCTTGTGAGGCCGGTCTGGTAGGCTGTTTTATCCCAAAACAATATGGGGGGCCAGGCTACGGATCTCTAGAGGTCGCGCTGGCAATGGAACAGGTTTGCAGGATTGACATGGGCCTTGGTATGGCCGCAATGGGGGCGGCCACCTTCGGCTCAGAAAACATTGTTTTTTTTGGGACCGAAGAACAGAAGAGGAAATACCTGCCAAGGCTTGTTAAGGGAGAGCTCCTGTCTGCCGGGGCATATACAGAGCCTGATTCAGGAACTGATGTGGTCTCCGGGAGGACCACTGCAATAAGACAAGGCGATGAATATGTCGTAAACGGGAGCAAGATTTTTATTACAAACGGCACAGTTTGTGACTATATGATCACCTTCTGCATCACCTCTCCCGAGGCGGAAAACAGATACCGACGGCACAGCCTGGTCCTGATAGAGGCAGATCGGAAAGGAATCACAAAGCAGAAAATCGCAGGGAAGATGGGGATAAGGGCTACTGACACTGCCGAGATATCATTTAAAGACGTTCATGTGCCGCGTGAGAACCTGATCGGTCAGGAGGGCATGGGTTTTTATCATGTGATGCACTTTTTTGATGTGACCAGGACCATGGTTGCTGCCCAGGGTGTCGGTGTTTCACAGGGCGCATTGGACAGGACCGTCAAATATGTGCAGGAGAAAAATTTCAAGGCTAAACCCCTTTCGACCTATCAGAGAGTCCAGTTTCTATTGGCGGAAATGGCGACCAAGATAGAGTTGATCAGAAACATCACCTATAAGGCCGCATGGAAGGTAGATAGGGGCGAGATTGATCCGAAGCTGAATGCGATGGCAAAGTACATTTCGGGAGAAATGGCTGTATGGGTTTGCGACATGGCCGTACGGTTGCACGGGGAGTATGGTTATCAGGCTGACAGTGATATCCAGAGGTCTTACAGGGATGCAAAAATCCTGGAGATATACGAAGGGGCCAAGGAGGCGGAGAAACTGACCATCGCAAGGAGGCTCTTCTGAAAAGTGGAAAAGTTTTTTTATCCGGAGAGCATTGCGGTCGCAGGCGTTTCGCCTGAACAGGGCAAGATCTCCAACGCCATAGTCTCAAACCTGATTGGAATGGGATACAACAAAGAGATCTTCTGTATTGGAAAGACCAGGGGCAGGCTCTTCGACCTTCCGGTTTATGGGACTTTAAAAGAGATAAACAAAAAGGTGGATCTTATCGTCATCATGGTCCCGGCCGGTCAGGCGCCTTCCATGTTGACCGAGGCGGGGGAGATTGGGATAAACCGGGCAGTGATCATTACAGGCGGCTTTAATGAGTTGGGGGGAGAAGGGGACAGGCTTACCAGGGAATTAAAAGAGATCTCCAACAAATATTCCATAAGGTTAATCGGCCCCAATTGCCAGGGTATAATATGCCCGGAAAGCGGCGTGTGCGTCCCTTTTGCTCCTGTTACAAGGGATAAAGTCAAACGGGGTGATGTGGCATTGATAGCGCAAAGCGGTTCGGTAGGCTGGATAGGCTCTGTCTTATTGTCACACGAAATTGGAGGGATAAGCAAGGTTGTAAGTATTGGAAACAAGATTGACGTAACAGAAGTGGAGCTTACCGAATATCTGATTAATGATCCTGAGACAAAGATTATCGCCCTTTATCTTGAAAGCTTTTCAGATGCCAGGAGGCTCTGCGAACTGGCAAAAGGCTCACCAAAGCCTGTAATAGTGTTTAAATCAAATGTCAGCAATAAAGGTTCAAGACTTGCCCTTTCACACACCGCCGCCCTTGCCTCGGACGACACGATCGTAGAGGGGGCCTTTGATCAGGCAGGGATCATCAGGGCCAGGGGCTTTAGAGAGATGATCGAGGCCTGCAAGGCAATGGCTCTTTCACAGATAAGGGGTCCCAATCTTGTTATAATGGCAGCCTCGGGGGGCATGGGTATTATCGGCGAAGACGCGGTTCAAAGCGAGGGGCTGCGTTTGGCTGCCCTTTCTCCCGAAATCTTAAGCGATATTGCCGCCAAAGGGGACTGGAAGATATTCACTATGACAAACCCTGTTGACATAGGAGGTTTTTTCAATAACCAGCAAATAATAGATATTGCGGATAACCTCCTGACCCTTGATGAGGTTGATGGAATTGCCCTTTCCGCCTTTACAGACGGACCATATTGTCACCCTTTTGATACATCAGGGTTTGTTGACCGGATCAAGGCCGTGTCAGAAAAAAGGGCCAAACCCGTGGCCCTTAGTTTTGTTACTGACCCCCTTCGCGTGGCCCAGGTAAGGAAACAAAAGGACTTTCCCATTTTTGACACTATTGAAGATTCAGTCCGCGCGCTTTCCCTACAACTGAGACATCACAACAGCCGGAAGAGGAAACGCTCACCTGTTCATGACATCAAGGTTAATAGAGAAGAAGTAAAGGCGATGATAGGGGAGCTTGCAACAAATCCGGACAAGCCCACGGATGTCGGCGCCGTGAAGATTTTGAAGGCATATGGAGTCAACTGTCAGGCACCTGTATTTGCCCCCGATAAAGAAGGGGCGTGTCGGTCCGCCGAGGCTCTCGGATATCCGATTGCCATAAAGATCAGCTCCCCTGTTATATCTCACAAGACGGATGTTGGGGGTGTGATTACCAATATACAAAATGAGAAGGGGCTGGACCTGGCGTTTGACCAGGTCATGGCCAGTGTAAAGTTACGCAGGCCCGGGGCCGTCATCAATGGTGTTATCATTCAAAAAATGGTCCCGACCGGAACGGAGGTAATCATAGGCGGCAGATACGACAGGGATTTTGGTCCTGTTATTATGTTCGGCATGGGCGGCATATTTGTTGAGGCCTTTAATGATGTGGTATTCAGGATGGCCCCCACATGCCTGGAAGAGGCCTATGAGATGATAAAAAAGAGCAAGGGATATGCCCTGTTAAAAGGGTTCAGAAATGAGAATGCCGTTGACATCCCGGCCCTTGCCGACGCCCTTGAGAGGATATCAATACTGATCAGTGATTTTCCGGAGATTTCCGAACTCGACCTCAATCCGGTGAATATATTTTCCGCAGGAGACGGACTGAGCGTAATAGATGCGAGGATGATGATCAACATGGAGAATAACAGATGGGTGTAGTTGATCCGGCAAGCGGAGTCTGGCTGGGCCTTCCCGGCGTTGTATATATGTGGATAATCCTTGTATGCGGAATATCCCTTTTTGCCTATGTCATCTACAAAAGATATCTCTTGCTGAATGCATGCCAGGCAGACCCGCGCTTTTCATCAAGTGCCCAAAGGATCTCGGGGCTATTTACATTCGGGATCATCCAGAAACGTCAGCCAAGGTATTTTCTGGCCGGCGTAGGTCACATTTTTATCTTCTGGGGCTTTGTGGTGCTTGGTTTGAGATCTGTTGATCTCGTCACCCAGGGACTTGGCTTTCATTTTCTTAAACCCTTAATGGAGAGTTCCATAGGCAGTTTTTATAACAGTCTGAAAGATGTCTTTGAACTGCTGGTGCTGGCCGCCTGTGTTGTTGCGATATTCAGACGGGCGGTTTTAAAGCCGAAGAGATATCAGGGAAGTCATAGCTTTGAGGCCTATCTGGTGTTGGTCCTCATTTGTCTTCTTATGATAACCGATATGTTTTTTGAGGCCAGCGCCCTCAGTCTCAAAACCACGCGCAATTCGTGGCTTCCTGCTGCTGCCCTGGCGGCCGAAATTTTGCCGCTTCAAAATGCAAAAGCGCTTGGGGCCATTTATCAGGCAAGCTACTGGCTCCATATAATAGCATTTTTCTTTATGTTGAATCTGCTTCCGCTTTCCAAGCACTTTCATATTATCACGGCCCTTCCCAACATATTTTTCAGGAAACTGACCAAGGGTTCCATCAAACCCGCAAGATGGGGCGTGGATGATATCGAGGAGCTCAAGACGCTGGGTGTGGAGACCCTCACGGATTTTACCTGGAAGGATGTCCTGGATTTTTATACATGCACGGAGTGCGGACGCTGCTCCGATAACTGCCCTGCAAATGCATCCGGCAGGCCGCTTTCACCCAAGATGATCACTATAAAACTCAGGGATCATGCCTATATGACGCACCCTGTCTTTGGAGGCCCAAAGCCTGATAACGAAGCTGCTCAACAAGAGATTTCAGGCGGTGTTATCAGCAGTGAAGAGATATGGTCGTGCACCACCTGCGGTGCGTGCGAGGAAGAATGCCCTGTGTTCATAGGCTACATTGATAAGATCATTGATATGAGACGAAACCTGATAGAAAACTCCAGGAACCCCAAGACATTCAATCAGGTCCTGATGCATATTGAAAAGACCGGAAATCCTTTTGGAAAGCCCGCTTCAAAGCGCGCCGACTGGATCAAGGAGGCTGAGGATATCTCCGCCAGGGTATTAAAAAAGGGCGACAAGGCGGATGTCCTTTACTATGTGGACAGCTTCGGCTCTTATGATCCGAGGATTCAAAATATCTCGGCCTCCATTGTCAGGGGTTTAAACAAGGCGGGCATTGATTTCGGCATACTTGGACCGCGTGAAAAAGATTCAGGTCACCAGGTGCGCAGGCTGGGCGAGGAGGGGCTTTTCAGCTTTTTGGTGGAAGAGAACATGGAGACCCTTTCGAGCATCAGCTTTAACAGGATCATTACAACTGATCCCCACGCGATGAACACCATCAGGAAGGATTATCCGGGCTCATTTGACATTATGCACTACAGCCAGTTCTTCCTGTCCCTCGTGGAGAGCGGAAAGCTGAACCCAGCAAAAACCCTGCTGAATGAAAACATCTACACATATCATGACCCGTGTTATCTGGGCAGGCACAATGAAATATATGATGAACCCAGGAGACTGATAAATTCCATTGCCGGAATCAACTTTGTTGAGATGAAAAAATCAAGGGACAGAGGCTTTTGCTGCGGCGGAGGCGATGTCATCCTTTGGCATGAAATCAAGGAGGAGACCAGGATGGCCTCTCTCAGGATACAGATGGCCAAGGAGGCGGGCGCGAATGTTATTATTACCGCCTGTCCGTTCTGCCTTATACATTTTGAGGACGCGATAAAGACATCAGGTCTTGAAAAAGAGATGAGAGTAATTGATCTGATGGAGTTATTTATTTCGACACTGTAGGAGGTAATATCAATGAACATTGTCGTATGTATAAAGCGGGTCCCTATGACACAGGAGGTGGACCTGGAGATTGATGCTGACGGTAGGGGTGTAAACAGGGAACCCCTGGCGTATGTGATAAACGATTGGGACAATTATGCCGTAGAGGAGGCGGTCCTGCTCAAGGAAGAGTTAGGCGGCGATGTCACTGCTATTACCATCGGTGGTGAGGAAGACGAAGAGATCCTAAGACGCGCCATGGCAATGGGAGCGGACAGATCCATTAGAATTGATCCAGGCGACAGGGTCATGGATAGCTATGTTGTTTCAAGGGTCCTTGCAGAGGTGATCAAGGGTATCGAGTATGACCTGGTTCTTACAGGAGTCCAGGCGGATGATGACAACTGCGGCCTGGTGGGCATAATGCTTGCCGAGCATCTGGGGCTTGCACATGCGGCAGTGGTCACAGGGTTTACAGCAGATGGAAATCAGGCAACCATCAAAATAGAGCTTGAAGGGGGTATTAATGAGGTATCAAAGATAAGACTTCCCTCCCTCCTGAGCATCCAGACCGGTATTAATGAGCCAAGATATGTCTCTGTAATAGGAATAAAAAAGGCAAAAAAGAAGGATCTTGAGGTGATAGAGCTTGGAGATCTTCCCCTTTCCGATGAAGATCTTAGCCCACGCACTATTATAGAAGAGGTATATCTTCCCCCTGAGACAGAAGGCGCACAGATTATAGAGGGTGATCCTTCCAAGGTGGCCGACGAGATTATACGCATTTTGACTGAAAAGGGGGTGAATGTCTAAGATGGGCGATATCTTTGTAATAGTTGAACACAGAAAGGGAGAGATCAGGAGCATCACCTTTGAGATGCTTTACAAGGCGGGTGAAATCTGTAAGGCGCTTAATCACAAGCTGACTGCGGTCCTGCTTGCGGGCAAGGGGCAACCGTTTGCATCGGATATCTCCAAGTGGGCGGATACGGTACTGGTATTTGAAGATGATCGGTTCATGGATTTTGATTCAGATACCTACAAGGAGGTAATTAACCGCCTGATTTTACAGCAGAGTCCATTTATTACCCTGATAGGGCACACATCCTGGGGAATGGATTTGGCGCCGGCCCTGTCCGTAAGGGCCGGATACCCTGTAGCAACAGACTGCGTGGATATCATTGTTGAAGGCGGCAGGCCCAAAGCAATCCGGCAGACATACGGGGGAAAGGCGTTTTCCAGGGTATCTTTCAGGGAATCTCCAGGCTATTTAATTACCGTGCGGCCCGGCGCCTTTATACCCCCTGACGGGGCGGCTGACCGCCAGGCTAATGTGGTTATGATGGATATCCCTTCAGATCTTGGGCCGGCCAAAAGGGATTTTGTTGAGTTTGTGGATACAGCGGCAGGGGAGGTGGATATCAGCCAGGCCGAATTCCTTGTCTCCATCGGCAGGGGCGTCGGAGAAAAGGAAAACATAGATGCCATAAAGGATCTGGCAGATAAAATGGGAGGCACGCTTTCCTGTTCTCGACCGATTGTGGATATGAACTGGCTGCCCAAATACCATCAAGTGGGGACATCTGGAAAGTCTGTTCGACCAAAGATCTATCTTGCCCTGGGCATCAGCGGTGCGTTCCAGCATGTGGCCGGGATCAGCGGCGCACAGACGGTAATCGCCGTAAACAAGGACAAAAAGGCCCCCATATTCAGGGTTGCCGATTACGGGGTTGTGGATGATCTCTTCTCCATTGCAGACGCCTTGAAGGAGAAGATCAAGGGATAACACGGAGAATAGGTATGGATTTTTCGCTTAGCGCAGAACAGAAGGATATCATAAAGGCGGCGCGTGAGTTTGCCCAGGGAGAGTTTCCGGATGTGGCCCGGGATTTTGACCGCGATGAGACCTTTGACGAAAATATTTGGAAGGAGGCCTGCGAGCTGGGTTTTGTAGGCATATTTGTGCCGGAAAGATACGATGGTGCTGAATACGGATTTTTTGAGCACTGCCTGGTTACAGAAGAATTCTGGGCAGTTGAACCTGGAATCGGCCAGGCGATATTGTCCACGACTCTGGGCGCTGAAATTATAAGCCTCTTCGGATCTGACGAGCAGAAAAGGCTTGTGCTCCCCCGGCTTGTTGCGGGAAAGGAGGCTGTCGGGGTTGCCATTGCCGAACCTGGTGGGGATTGGGATGTAGCAGCAGCCAAGACCACTGCGATAAAGGACGGCGAAAATTGGCTGATAAATGGATCAAAGACATTCGTACCAAACGGCGCATCGGCAAGATTTGTCCTGGTCTATTGCGACCTATTGCCTGATAGGGTGCAAGGGGATGGAAGATACGGTTTTATCCTGGTTCCAACGGATTCTGAGGGTTACAGCGCTGAAAAGATTCATGGAAAGATGGGGCTTCGGGCAGCCCACACTTCCACTGTTAATTTTAATGGTGTTCGAGTTCCGCTAAAAAATCTGGTTGGTAAGGAGGGCGAAGGGGTAAGGCAATTAGGCTCCTATCTGGACAGGCTTAGACTTACCATGTGCGCCCAGGCGGTCGGGCTTTCAAGGGCGGCCCTTAAAGAGATGATCCAGCATACCGCGGGCAGGCACATATTTGGTGTTCCTTTAAACAGCTTTCAGGTGACCCAGTTTAAGATCGCAAACATGGCCGTACGCATAAAGGCGGCAAAGAATTTATACTATGAGGCCGCATGGGGTATGGATCAGGGGAGGACTGATTCAAATCTGATCGCCATGGCCAAACAGTTTTGTGCTGAAACCGCCGTCTATTGCGCTGACGAGGCCTTGCAGGCGCACGGTGGTTACGGCTATATTGACGAATACAAGGTGCAGCGCCTCTACAGGGATGCCAAGGCCTTAGACATCATGGAAGGCGCAAAGGAGATGGAACTGATTTCCGGGGTGATGGATCTCGGCGTTGCATGAAGTTAAAAGATTGCCGATTTTTACTTGCAAAACAGGTAATCTTTTGAGTATCGTACAAGGTCGCATTTATTGGAGGCAGGGTTGTTCAATTTTGTTGAGCCCATTTAGATAATTTTACAAGCGAGGGAAGGATGAAACATGGGAGACATCGGTTACAATTTTACGCCCGCTCAGATAGAGCTGAGAGACAGGGTAAGGAATATCGTTGACAAATACATCAGGCCAAGGGCTGAAGAGATAAACCAGAAAGGGGAATTCCCCTGGGACATATTTGAAATCTATAAAAAGGAAAATCTCCTTGGAATAAGTTTTCCAAAGGAATATGGCGGGACCGAAATGGGCGCCATGGCATGTGCGATGACCCTTGAGGAGATAGCAAAGGCATGCACTACATGCATCCAGATCTGCGGTCAGCCGATACTGGGCGCCAAGATGATCGTGGGGGCCGGAAGCCATGAACAGAAGGCCAAATACCTGCCTGTAATTGCAAAGGGGGATCTGTTCCCTGCTGTTTGCATGACCGAGCCTGAGGCAGGGTCTGATTCGGGCGCGCTCCGCACCAGGGCGCAAAGAAAGGGGGACCAGTATATCTTAAACGGTACAAAGGTCTTTATAACCAATGCAGATGTGGCAAATGTATTTACCGTATTCGCCAAGACCGACCCTGAAAAGGGCAGAAACGGCATCTCGGCCTTTATCGTGCAAAGGGATTTTCCGGGGGTCTCTGTCGGAAAGGCTGAAGAGAAGATGGGAAGCTCAGTCATCCACACCAGTGAGGTGGTCTTTGAGGACTGTATAGTCCCGAAGGAAAATCTGGTCGGGGAGGAAGGCGAGGGCTTCAACATAGGAGGGAGGCTCTTCGGTGAATCAAGATACATTACCGCATCCAGGGCCATTGGGCTGGCACAGGGGGTCTTGGCCCACACAATTGCGTTCATCAAAGAAAAGGGGATATCCTCTGAGCTTATTGACTCAAAGATAGCAGAGATGGCGACCAAGATTGAGGCCGGAAGACATGTGCTTTACAAGGCCTGTTCCGAGGTGGAAAGAAGGAGCAAGGACTCCAGGTACCGGATCTCCATTGCAAAATTTTACTGCTCCAACGTCGCGGTGGAAGTGCCCATAATGGCTATGGATATCCTTGGAAAGCACGGCTATTCCGCTACTCACCCCATTGAGAGGTTCATGTGTGATGCGAAGATTACGCAGATTGCGGAGGGCACAAATCAGATCCAGTGCCAGATCATTGCGGGGGCGCTTGCAAGCGGTGATTTTGTTCTTTAGAGATGAGTTTGAAAGTTGCTTGAATTACTTAAGGCCGTTGCTATTCAGATATTGAACCGCCGATAAAATCCGGTTAATCCAAACAGGCCGTGGCATACATTACCACGGCCTGATCACCTTTCGTTCCAGTGCGTTCAAAAATTAGTTTTACAAAAACCTGATACCTTGAACTGGAAACTTAACTAAATATCAAAACCAGGGAGATAAATCGTGGATGACTGTATTTTTTGCAAGATTGTCAGGGGGGAAATCCCTTGCTTCAAGGTATATGAAGATAGAAAGGTATTTGCCTTTGAGGATATCAATCCTGTCTCAAAGGGTCATACCCTGGTCATAGCCAAAAGACATTCCCAGAACCTCTGGGAGATTGAGGAGGAGGACCTGACGTCAGTGCAGCTTGCCTCCAAAAAGATTGCACTGGCCATCAAGAAGGCCCTAGACCCCGTTGGAATCGCCTGCATGCAATTAAACGGCCGGGGGGTTAATCAAATGGTAATGCACTATCACCTTCATCTCATCCCCCGTTCTGCTGATGAACCTGAGCTTACATTAACATCCTGGGAACTCAGGAAGGGTGATATGGAGGCCATCAAGAAGATCGCTGAGCGGATTGCCTCCGCTATATGATAATATGAGGCTATTCAACCCATCAGGACTTGATTGAAATTTATCAGGGGTCAAGCGATGACAGAATTATTAAGATCCGTTCCACAAAAATCAGGTTTCATTAGTCTGTATACTACGGCTTGAAAAGGCATTGATTGACCCCGTCAGGGGGTGTCAAATTATTTTCTCAAACTCTATAATACGTCCGCTAATTCTTAATATCTTTTCGCTGGAGCGTTCTCCGGATATTATTTCTATATTACTTTTGGGGATTCCGATCGTTTTGGAAAGTAACTGAATTAACGCCTTGTTGGCCTTGCCCTCAATTGGCGGTGCAGTCAATTTTACCTTCAAGATCCCTGCTTCAAGGCCAAGGATCTGATTTCTGGAAGACCTTGGAAGCACCTTTACTTTTACTATGGTTTCAATTGCCACTGGCTTAATATTACAGGCGTGAAGCCAATTGCAATAGACTCTGCACAAGGAAATTCTGCACGAAAATTATGGCTAGTATTACAATGACAGGGGAAAAATCCATACCTCCAAGCATAGGAAGTCTGCGCCTTATGGGGTAAAGCACTGGTTCAGTAACTGAGAGTAGAAATCTGACGATAGGATTATAAGGATCAGGACTTACCCACGATATAACCGCCCTGCCGATAATAAGCCACATATAGAGGCTCAGGACAATATCAAGCATCTTCGCTACTGCTATCAACAAATTAGAAACAATGAACATTGCATTGAGCCGGTTGTATTAATGCGGTTGCCCGGGGGCCGGGTTCAAACAATAAAAATTATGCCGGAGTAGCCCATAAGCCGGGTTCTGTTTCCCGATGCAGTCACCCGCATTCGGGACAATGACCATTCATCTAATCCCGTTGTCGCCAGCGGGATCAAGCGACCTACCCGGGGACTCGGGCGGACAACCCTAAAACGTCCCCCTATTTGGTCTTGCTCCAGGTGGGGTTTACCTAGCTCCTGCCGTCACCGACAGGACTGGTGAGCTCTTACCTCACCATTTCACCCTTACCTTGCCGGATATTGTCTATCTGACATGGCGGTATACTTTCTGTGGCACTTTCCTTCCCGTCGCCGGGACTGGGCGTTACCCAGCACCTTGTCCTGCGGAGCCCGGACTTTCCTCCCCCCGGCCTTTAAGGCCGGGCAGCGGTCATTTGTTCTACTCCGACATACATCTCTACTCCTGATATCTCTCGTCTTCTCCCCAGTAAATTATACGCATACAATGAGGGCAATTCATCAATTTATCGCCCCTCATTAATTCATTAAATTTCTGGGGCGGGATACCCATGTAACAGGCCTGACATATGCCTTTGATGACCGCACTGACCCCTACACCATCTTTGTGATTCTTAATGGAATCATATTGTCTTAATAATGTCTCGTCAATTCTTTTGCAAATATCCGTTCTGATGTCCTCAAATTTTTTAAGATCACCTATGAGCCCTTCAAGCTCTAAATTTAATGCCTTTTGATCTTCCTCATGCTTTTTTCTGTATTGATCTTTATTCTCTTTGTATTCGGTGCTCTTAACATTCATGGATTCAATCTGTTCCAGCAGTTCAAGGGCGGTTTCTTCAAGGCGATTCTTATCACGTCCGAGATCATCTATCTCTTTGAGGGCCGCAGTATATTCCTTGTTGGACTTAATGTTGGCGAGCTTATTCTTGCTCTTCGCCATCTTACTGTCTATTTCTTCTATGTCTTTTTCAATCTTACGCTTTTCCAGTTTGATGGAATCAAACTTGGCCATCTCCTCATCTATCTGTTTTTCCAGTATGGCAAGATCTTCTGACAAGCCCTTGAGCCTGGCGGGAGCATCTTCAATTTTCTTTGCTATGATCTTGATCTGGATGTCACAGTTTTGAAGACTTATCAAATTTTTTATTGTTGTTTCCAAGTCAGTCACCTCATAATGTATTAACCCGCATATATTACAGACCGGAAGGCCTAACACCAAACCATTTCAACCATACAATATCATGGGATTTTCTTCATCCGGATAAGTCGTCACCTCGATATCCCATTTAAGCCTTGCAGCCATTTGACCAAACAGTTTTGCGAAACCAAAGAATGCGGCCCTTTCCAAATTGAAATGTCCTGCATCCACCAGGGCTATCCCAAGTGTCTTGGCGGTAAGGGCGTGATGGTGGCCTATGTCCCCGGTTATCATTAGATCGGCCTTTTTTTTTGCCGCAAGTGGGATCAGCCCTCCACCTGAACCGCCTACAACGGCAATTCGATGTATCAAGACATCAGAATTTGAATGAACCAGATGTGGTCTTTTGCAGCCGAATGTTTGCATTATCTGTTCGACGATTTTCTGGAGTCCCACCGGCTCCGGCAGATAGCCCAACCTTCCGAGGCCTGAGCCCTCCATCAGGGGATTTTCTTCCAGGACCTCTACCTGTCTGAGACTGATCATATCGGACAGAACTTTGTTTATACCCTCAGGCGCGATATCAAGGTTTGTATGGGCTGCAATTATTGAAATCCCGTTTTTTATCGCCCGGGTGATCACATTGCCCGGGTATCCATCCGCAACTACCTGTGAAAGTGGCGTGAAAATCAACGGGTGATGTGTAAACAGGAGATCTGCGTGCGCGTTAATGGCATAGCTTAACGCCTCCACGGTGGGGTCAAGGGCAACCAGGATCTTCTTGATTCCCTGATCGGTAGATCCAACCTGTATACCAGGATTGTCCCATGTCTCTGCGAGCCTTTTTGGTGCGATACTTTCTATCAGATCGAGGACATCACTTGTCTTGGGAAGCATTTAAAACCTTTGATAAGATACAGAGCACGGCGTTTCCGGTATAGCGTTGGAAAAAAAGCAAAAAAGTAAGGGCGTACCCTTATGCGGCGCGCCCTTATTCCAAAAAATTCAATTTAAAATTGGTGGGCCCACCTGGGTTCGAACCAGGGACCTACCGGTTATGAGCCGGTGGCTCTTCCAGCTGAGCTATGGGCCCGAAGCAAACTTTGCTTTTTCAGGCGCTAGGATGCTTTTTCAGCCTGAGATTGTCAAGACAAAATCTTGTCGATGCAGTGAAAGTAGTTAGCACAACAACCCGAAAAACATCCCTTAGTTGTTTTCAACAAAGCTCTTTAGTTTCCTGCTCCTGCTGGGGTGTCGAAGTTTCCTCAATGCCTTGGCCTCAATCTGTCTGATCCTTTCCCTTGTAACACAGAAATCCCGGCCTACCTCTTCAAGGGTGTGATCCGCCTTTTCGCCGATTCCGAATCTCATTCTCAATACCTTCTCTTCTCTGGGCGTCAAGGTCCTCAACACCTTCCTGGTCTGCTCGGCCAGGTTGAAATTGACAATGGCGTCGCCAGGAGAGACCACCTTCTTATCCTCTATAAAATCGCCGAGATGACTGTCTTCTTCTTCCCCTATGGGTGTTTCAAGAGAGATAGGCTCTTTTGCGATCTTCAGCACCTTCCTGACCTTTTCAAGCGGAAATTCCATCTTCTCTGCAATCTCTTCAGGGGTCGGCTCGCGGCCATGTTCCTGCACGAGATATCGCGATGTGCGTATCAGTTTATTGATCGTCTCGATCATATGGACCGGAATTCTTATGGTCCTTGCCTGGTCGGCTATGGCCCTGGTGATGGCCTGCCTTATCCACCAGGTGGCATATGTGCTGAACTTGTAACCGCGCTGGTATTCGAACTTGTCAACGGCCTTCATCAACCCGATATTTCCCTCCTGGATAAGATCCAGGAACATCAAACCCCTGTTTGTATATTTCTTTGCAATACTTACAACCAATCTGAGGTTCGCCTGTATCAGTTCCCGCTTGGCAAGCCTTGCCTTTTTAAGGCTGTCTTCCACCTCTTTTAACACCTTTTTCAACTGTCTTGGATTCATATCGGAGCGTTCCCTAAGATTCTGGATGAAATCATTGGCATTATCCGCCTTTGCCTTTAAAAAAAGGACCTCCTTTTTGCTCAGGCCAAGGGACTTGCTTACAGTATTATCTGTGGCGGTCTCAGGCATCCTGGCAATACATTTGTTAAGGTAGGAAATGGACTTGCCTCCAATCTTCAACATACACTCTGCAATATCCCTTTCAGAATCTTCAAGCTCCGACACCTGCTCCTTAAAGCGATCAACCATCAGTTCAAGCTGCCTCTTTTCCATCCTGAAGGAATCCACCAGTGTAGCAATTTCATCAAAGAGGGACTTAATATCTGATTGAAGCTTCTTCTTTCTGCTGTCGGAGAGGGTTTTCTTCTTCAAGTCCGCTTTCTTGCGATTAAGATCCTGGTAGAGTTCTTTTATCTGATCTATCACAGTGATCAGGGAATCCCTTTTTTCTCCCAGTTGTTTGTAGTAGTTGTTGTAGTCATCCTCCAGGTCATTGATAACGTCTCTGAGTTTGATCTTTCCCTGCTTCAGCTTTTCCCCCAGATCAATGATGTACTCAATTCCCACAGAACAATTCAGTAGCTTCTTCAGCACCTCTTTTTCACCGTCTTCAATCCTCTTGGCGATCTCAACCTCTCCCTCTCTTGTAAGCAGGGATATGGAACCCATCTCCCTCAAATACATCTTAACAGGGTCAGAGACACGGGAAGGGGTGTCTGCGTATTCCAAACGGAATGCATCTACATCCAGGCTTTCTTCCTGGTCTTTATTCGTCTCCCGATCCGCCTTTTCCAGCTCTTTTCTTGACTCCTCATCAACAACCACAATATCGAGTTCTTCAAACATCGTCATAAGATCATTGCTGCGCTCTTCTGAGGAAACAAATTCCTCTGAAAGGTTGCCGTTGAGATCATCATAAGTGATGTAGCCCTTGTCTTTACCTATATCTATCAGTCTTTTTATATTGACCATATTAGCGGTGTTAGCCATCGTATTCCCTCCTGGGCCTCGATGTCGCCCTTTGCTTTTTTAGTTTTAAGAGTTGATTTTGGGCCTCTAAATTGCCCTTGGCATTTTTTAGAGATTCTGAGATCCTCCTCTGGTGAACTTCTTCTTCAAATTCGTCTACAGCCTGTTCAACATCCTTGTCCGAATATATAATAAAAGGTTTATGAAGGGCCTCCCTGAGCTGTTCACGGCAGGCATCGCTCTTAAGTCCATCCAGCAGACACTCATGGGAAACAGGCCCGTCTAACAGATATTTTTCAAACATAAAATCAACAATCTCTCTGATCACCGAATCAGATATTATATTAGTGCAATCACATTCCATCAGTCTGGGTATAGTATCAGGGTAATTGAGAAGCAGATTAAGCAACTGAAGGTCACGGATAAGGGTTTTATTGGCTGATGGGCTTTTTAAATTTTCCTCTGCGACCATTTTAGGAGTATCTGCAACGTTCCTTGAGAGTCTGTCCAATTCCACCGCTAGGGCCTCTTCCCTGATTCCAATCCTCTCTGAAACACGTCTCATATAAAGAGATCTGAGCGTGAAATCTTTTATTTCAACCAGCGCAGGCAGGATCTCTTTTAGAGCGTCGGCCTTTGCCTCGTCGGAATTTCCTTCTTGCATCTTCTGTTCCAGAAAAAAGTCAAACATCAAAGGCGCCTCATTCATGAACCTGTTAAGGCTCTCAAGTCCCTTTTGATTCACAAAACTGTCCGGGTCATGGCCTTCAGGGAGCACAACCGCCCTCGCCGGGAGACCTTCGTTGGCAAAGACGTGGATGCTCCTTAATGCCGCTGATTTTCCCGCACTATCAGAATCAAATATGACCATGGCCTCTTTGGCGTAACCCTTGAGCTTTCTCACGTGCCTGTCTGTGAGTGCAGTGCCAAGGGTTGCAACAACCTCTTTAAGCCCGTGCTTTACCAAGGCCAACCAGTCCATGTAACCTTCCACGATCACGGCTCTGCCTTTCTCACGGATGGCCTTAAATGAGGCATTTAGGCCGTAAAGTGTCTCTCCCTTGTGGAAGATAGGGGTTTCAGGGCTGTTCATATATTTCGGCAGGGAATCGTCCAGGACCCTGCCGCCAAAGCCCACGACCTGCTGTCTCTGATCAATGATAGGGTAGATCACCCTTCCCCTGAACCTGTCATAAAAGCCGCCCCTTTCGTTTTGGACGATCAAGCCCGCCTGAAAGCCTACATTGATGTCAATACGCCTGTCTTTAATGACCCTTATAAGCCCATCCCACTCATTGGGTGCATAGCCGAGACGGAATTCAGATATGATCTCATCCGTGATGCCCCTTTTAATAAAATATTCACTGCCGGGTCTTCCTCTTACAGGGTGCTGCAATGCCCTTTGAAAGTAATCTGCTGCAATCTCAGTTACGCGGTAAAGGGCGTTTCTGAGTTCCGCCTTTTCCTTTTCCGCAGTGGCGGAATAACCGCCTGATATGGTGATGTTGTACCTTTCGGCAAGATCCCTTATGGCCTCGGAAAATGTAGTGCTGTGATATTCCATCCAAAAAACAAAGATGTCTCCGCCCTTTTTGCATCCGAAACAATGGAAGGTCTGCCTTTCGGGATTCACTGTAAAGGATGGCGCCTTTTCAGGGTGAAACGGGCACAGCCCCACGTAGTTACGGCCGGCCTTTCTGAGCGTCACATACTGGCCGATAAGCTGCACCACATCGGCAGTCCGCTTTATTTCATCTTTTGCAGACTGATAATTCATAGTTCCACAACAGTTATGGCATCACCGCCTGAGTCCGGCTCAGCGCTGCTGATGTTTTTCACAAACGGCACTCCCCTGAGATACCCCCTGATTGCCTCTTTCAATTTTCCCGTGCCAAAGCCGTGGACTATCCTCAGGGTCTGCTTGCCGTCCACCAAGGCGCTGTCAAGTGTCTTGTCAATCAGGGGAATGGCGTCATCCACCCGGAATCCTATGACATTTATCTCCCCTGAGTGGCCATTCTTGAACTTCCATGTGACCGCTGATGACGGCTGATCATGTTCTGATTTCTTAATGCCCTTTATCAGATCAAGATCTTCAATCCTTGCAGATACTTTAATGTTTCCAAGCATAACCGCCGCACGGTCCCCGGAAGGGGTGATTGATTGTATAACACCCTTTTGCTTTAACTCCCTGTGGTAAACAAAGTCACCTTTTTTAGGCCTTTTAAAAGAGGTTAACGGTCTTCGATCTGCGTCTTTTGACTCCCTTTTAATGTATTCGGTCAAATTATCAGTCGTCCGGGCATGTATTTCAGATACATGAGACTGAACAGACTCCTTTTTTTTCTTCAAAAGGTTTATGGCCTGTTTCAACTCTTCCCTTGACTGATTAATTACCGCATCAGCTTCGCGCCTTTTGGCCTCTATCAAGGCCCTTTTTTCCGCCTCAAGAGAAGTCAGCCTTTCAGTTACCTCCTCTGTAGCGATTTTATATCTTTCTTTAAGTGCCTTGGCCTTGAGACTTTCGTCTTCTTTCTCCAATATAAGACTGTTTAACCTTTCTATAAGGCGGTTCAACCTGACTTCGTCCTGGTCAAGATATTGTCTTGCCCGATCAAGCACCTCTAATGGTATCCCCATGTCGCGGGCTATCTCAAGACCATGGCTGACACCGGGGACGCCATAGGTAAGCTTAAAGGTGGGCCGATTTCTTTCTATGTCAAATTCAACTGCGGCGTTTATCGCACCCTGATTGGTCAATCCATATGCCTTAAGCCTGTTTGAATGGGTTGAGACAGCGACAAACGCGCCTTGAAGACAAAGAAAGTCAAGCACTGCCATTGAAAGCGCCACACCCTCGTCGGGGTCAGTGCCCATGCCCGGCTCGTCAATGATGACCAGGCAGTTTTTTTCGCTTCTGTCCAGTGCCTGCTTCAATTGGGCCGCATGTGCTGAAAAGGTGCTCAAACCAGCCTCAATATCCTGATCGTCACCAATCAAGGCGGTCACCTGATCAAAGACCGGCAGGCAACTCCCCTCCTTAGCCGGGATATGCATTCCCGCCTGGGCCATCAGACACATAAGGCCCAGGGTCTTTAAGACAACGGTTTTTCCACCCCTGTTAGGTCCTGAAACCACCAGCAGCTTGTGTCCTTCATCGAGGATGACGTCCACAGGCACAGGGAAATTAACAGGCCTTCCTGATTGATTATCCCTGGGGCCTATGGCCTGAAGTATCGGATTTCTGGCACCTTTAAGACATATTCCATGATGGTGTCCGATTTCAGGCATTGCACATGAGTACACCTCCCCGAAAACCGCCCTTGCATAAAGTCCGTCTAGTCCGGCGATCATTTTTTCGGTCCTGACCAGATCATCAAGATGTCCTTTTACCAACCCTGTCAATTGCAGCAGTATGTGATATTCCTCTTCCTTCTCTTCATGAACCAGTTCAGCGGCCCTGTTGTTGTCCCTGATTACATCCACCGGTTCGATAAAACAGGTGGCCTTTGTCTGGGAATAATCATGTATGATCCCGTCAATCCGATTCTTCTGATCTGTCCTCAGGGCAACTACATATCGGCCGTCTCTGATTGTGATAAGGGAATCATTTCTGTCCTCAAAAAGACCCGCAGTCCTCTGGATGCCGGCAAGTTTTTTTTCCAGTTCCTGCCTCAATCGGATTTTTCTCTGCCTGATTTTCTTTAATGTCGGGCTTGCCGAATCCTTTATCTCACCGTTATCGGCAATCGTATCTGTCAGGGCCTTTATCAGCGGCCCAAAATCAGGTGAATCCTTTACCCTCTCGTAAAGCCTGGGGAAAAGTCCCCTCCTGGGCCTTAAAAACCTTAATGAAACACGGCCGGCCTCTGCAAGTTTTAAGATACTCAATAATTCATCCGGTACAAGGTACGAACCGGCAGCATATGTTTTTTTCAACAAGTGGTCCACATCAGTGACATCGGATAAAGGAATAAAGCCATCTGTCTTCAACAACAGCCTCGTTTCTGAGACCAATCGCAACTCATTATCAATATGGCTTGGATCACTTGATGGTTTGAGGGATAGGCAATCTGACCGCCCCAGCGGACAGGCGGCATATTGGGACAGGATATCCAACAACTGATAATATCCAAGAACCTGATAAGTATGCTCAATCATGCAGGCTCTAAAAAAAATGTTGTTTATTAAACAAGTAACTTCCTGGCGATCTCGTTAACCTCTTTTCCCTGTGCCTGTCCCGCCATTCTTGTCATGGCCGCCTTCATGACCTTTCCGATGTCCCTGGAGGTCTTAGCCGACAAATCACTGATAACCTCCCGCAGTATCTTTTCAATCTCTTCTGAACTCAACTGCTGAGGTAAGTAGCCTTGATATATCTTTATCTCTTGTTCTTCTTTAAGTGCAAGGTCTTCCCTGCCACCCTTCCTGAATTCAACGATTGCTTCTTGAGCCTTTCTTACTGCTGAAGAAATGGCTGCTATTATTTCTTCCTCCTGCAGTTCCCTGCACTTTTCCACCTGGAGGTTTTTAAGCGATGTCTTGATCATCCGTAGGCACGAGACCCTGATCCCATCCCTTTCCTTCATGGCGGATTTTAGGTCATCAGTAATTTTCTGAAGCAGTGACATAATAAAAACCAATTAAGAGGTCTTTTTGGAAGGGATTATCTTGTCTTGAAAGAAAAAGTCCCAAGGAATTAGTTTGCAAAAATAACCCTTTAATTTATTACATTTTTTTTTAATGTCAAGAAAAAATTTTAGCAGCGGTAAAGTCAAAAGAAAACAATGTAGTGGCGATTCAATATACGTATTAAGAATTCAACATCAACAACTAAACCACCCTCGACTATAAGTCGAGGGGTTTTATGATGGGTCGATTTCAAATCGACTATCATC
>LT984856.1:198868-203225 GCA_900258555.1 uncultured Desulfobacterium sp.
GACTATCATCAGGAATCGGCTCCCCTTCTTGCTTTTGAAAATATTGCTGGATCATTTCGTCCGTGCAAAACATCACGAGTCCGTATCGCCACCGCACCAGTCAATATGCGCTTCCGATATTTGGGAAGCCAGATTAGGTGGACTTTGAGGTCTGTTTTGGTATGGGCACCTAGTTGATAACGTCGCATAGCGACATGTATAAACTTTTCTTCGCCTAAAGGCGAGGGATTTCAACCATCCCTGACAGGGACATTAATAATTCTTTTGCATGCCCTTATGGCCTCGGAAAGGTCAAGGCTTCCATCATAGAGTGCCCTGCCGGTAATCATTCCGATCACACCATCAGACTGAAGAGGAATAATATCCACAACATCCGAGATGCCCGAGATGCCGCCTGATGCGATCACAGGTGTTTTAACTGCCTTTGCAAGTGACCTGGTCCCCTCTATGTCAGGGCCGGTCCTCATGCCATCCCTGCGGATGTCGGTATAGATGATGGCTGAAATGCCTGCCTCATCAAACTGTCTTGCAAGGTTTACAGGGGTCAGATCCGAATCCTCGGTCCATCCCTCAACCGCAACACGATTGTCCCTGGCGTCAATCCCAAGGATAATTTTTCCAGGGAACCTGGCGCAGGCGCTGAGCGCGAATTTCGGGTCTTTATATGCAACCGTCCCCAGGATTACATAACTTAGCCCGAGTTCAAGATATGCCTCAAGGGTCTTCATGTCCCTTATGCCGCCACCGAGTTCCACCGGGATGGGAACCGCCTCTACAATCCTCTTTATCGTATCGCTGTTTACAGGTCTTCCCTGGACCGCCCCGTCAAGGTCCACAAGATGGAGGCGTTCTGCTCCCATATCAAACCACTTTATGGCCATCTGCTCAGGAACATCGGAGAACACAGTCTCTTCATTTAAACGGCCTTGTTTTAGCCTTACGCAACGGCCTCCTTTTATATCAATCGCAGGTATGACTATCAAACTCGTTCTCCTCTGTAATACAGCCTTAAATGGAGGCCGTCTGAGAATGAGATATTTTTTCCAAGACCAAGGAAGACGAAAATTTTAACCACAGGAATACATATAAGTATCCTTATTACGCAAATAAAAGGATAAAGGGTCAGGAACTTTACCTGTTTTATCAAATTCTTTCAATACTTTCACTAAGATAGCCAAATCAATAACCCCCTTAAAGGTGTAATCCCAATCTACCTTGATCTTGCGCCCATTGGCATCCTGTTCGTAATGTACATCTTCTGGGTGACAAAAATCAATTTCAATATGGCCCTCTTTGATGAAATATGATAAGAGTTTCCTTTCCTCCGTGATGTTCAGCTTGGCCACTTTTGCACTTAATTTGTTGCCCAGTTTGCTGAGATCCAAAGTTGCCTCTTCCAAAGCCTTTTTATTTTGTTCAATTGTGGCGATACGGCTTAATTCTTTTTGCAAGGTGTCTCTTTCATCATTGAGGATTTTCAGGGTCTTGTCCAGTTCCGCTTTCTTGGCCTTAACCATATTGAGATCAAACAATCCCCCAATTGACTCATCCATAAGATTGGTTAGCTTTTGTTTGACCTTGTTGATTTCATCCTCTTTGGATTCTAGCTTGATTTCTAAATTTTTTGCCACCCCATCCTTGACATCTTCCTGAGTCCAGGCCTTTAAAGTCGTTTCAGGGAACATGAATAGTTTTTTCAGAAAATCCCCCTCAACATAGGAATCCAGAAGTTCCGCTTTTACATATGGGCCATTGCATTTTTTCTCGGTTATTTTGATAAATTTCTCTTCCAGCAGACGCCCTGAGCAAACATAATATTTGTTTCTAAATTTAGTACCTTTGGGGGCCACCTGTTTACAAGTTAAAGGCCTTCCACATATACCGCATTTTAGCATCTGTCGCAGTAAAAACGTCTCGGGAACATTTTGCAGTCTGCTCTCATTTCTGTTTTGTGACAACCTGGCCTTTAAAGCAAAATATTCTTCTTTTGTGAAAATAGCCGGAACTTTAGTCCTGATCCACTCTGCCTCTTCATTTTCTCCAAGGAATTTGAACTTTCTGTCACCCACCTGCTTGAAATTATATCTGTTGCTGATAAGTGCGCCTGTCCAACTTGATTCATTGATCCTAAGCATGGAACTAAGCGTGGCTGAATTCCACATTTGCCCCGCTTTACCCCTGGGGGGCTTAATGCCCAGTTGATTAAGATAATCAGCCACAAACCCCAGCGATTTTCCGTCATTGATAATAAGATCATAAATCATGCGGATTGTTTTGGCCTGGCCTTCGTCAATAACGATCTTGTGTGTTATGGGTTTTACATCCCTGTCGGTGATCCTTTTCAATCCAAAAGGAACTTTTGCTTGTGCATAATTACCATCCCTGGTTTTTTGCTTTCTGCCACGTTTCAATCGTGAAGCAATCTTGGCTTTTTCATCAGCACTCATCAACATCTTGAGGATTGTCATAATGCTCCCGCTAAACTGACTTATGTCCAACAAGCCATCTGCGGGGCTGGCCAGCTTGACCCCTGATTCCTGTATAGCCCCTAAGATCTCCCCCCTTTCAGTCCATGAGTCAGTTCGGGTAAGCCTGTCAAGGTCCATGCCAAGTAAGATGTCAAATTTCTTTGCTTTCATGTCTTGTAAACACCGTTGAAATTCACTCCGGCCAGCAATAAAGCTGCCTGATATGCCCTCATCTGTGTAAGTGTCAACAATGTCCCAGCCCTGTTTTGCAGCATAAAGCGGTAGCTCATACTGCTGGCTTTGTATGGTTTTTTGTTCCTTCTGATTTTCTGATGATACACGATAATAAATTCCACAAGTTGTCATAATCCCTCCTTTATGCTCCTTATTTCACAGAATAAGGAGCATATACCATAAAAATTACACATTTTCTATCGGCTTGATATTAATCGCTGGTACCACATAACCCGCCCCAAGTTCCCGCAATATAACCATTAGCCAATTAGCATTGTTTTCCTGTTCTTTAATGTTGTCCTTGCCGCCATCAGCCATGTAAAGGCCATTGGCCTTTGTAGCCAGTTGCTTTAAAATAAACCCCTCCTCATTCATCAGCTTGAAAGCTGCTATGGATGCTTGCAACCGGGTTATTCTTTTAGCCTTCGGTTTCTTAACGAGGTTGCTCATGAAATTTTTATAAGCCTCCGCCTCTGCCTCAGTCTTGAAGGTTGCCGATTGTTTGTCATTACCATTGATAATTGTTACCGCAAAGCCCTTGCCCTCTTTCTCAATTGTGATCTCCATTTTTTTACTCTCCTTTGTGTTTGTTTNNGTTNTTATTTTCCCAGCTNATTTANNNTAATTATTATTTTAGCAAAAATAAAGAAAAAAATTACCATATCATAAAAAAATTTTTATGGTATGGAAAAATGATATTTCTATCTTGTAAGAGAAATGTCTTTTGTAGAGTTTTGAAGGTGTATATTTATGATAATTGATTTTCAAAAAAAAATCAGTATTTGTGAAAATATGGTTTTTTGTAAATGATAGGGAAGGGATTCCCCCACCCATCCAATTTGATCCCCACCCCATTTATTCATTTACTCCCCCCCCCTATCCTTATTTGTACAAACTGATATATTTAAAAATATAATATCACAAATAAGATTATATATGGTTTATGAATGTAAGAATTCTATTGTATTTAAGGTGTTTAAAGAGGCTAAGGGAACTTAGTAAGGGGTCAGGATAGAACGTCTAGCCTCGTTGGGATTAGCCCAGTAGGATTTGATGTTTGGGGATATATAGGAAGTGTTTAATATATGGTATATGATATGTAAATAATGCATATCACATCCACAAAGGTTTACACCAATTCTTACTCCCTATTTTTTAAGGTTTCAAACAATGCAAACAATCATCAAACATTACCATATCATAAAGATTTCTATGTCTTTCATGGGCAAATCATTACACCTCTTTTTTCCATTGCCTTTTCACAGATGCTTATACCAGGGTTATTTCCGTCTTTTCAATAAGGGCCTACGAGGCTCTTCTGTATTGGACAATGGAGGCTCTTCTATTACCTTTTCTTCTGGTTTGGGTTTTATCCAGGTTTGTTCCTCTGCACTCCAAACCATATCACTAAAAATGCTTTTCTCCCCATCCCTTCTTGTTATCCTTGGTGATGTATACTCAGGATGTCTTTCTTTCCACTGCTTGTAATCACTGCTGAAAGGGCTTGGTTTGGGGTCATTATCATTATTTTGTATTATTGGTTTGTCCTCTTTTGGCTCTTCTTGTTTCAATGGTTTCTGAAGCTCTTGTAATTCTGCCTTAAGGTTTTGGGCAGTTTGCAAACATTGCCGGGCCTCTGATGGGTTTTTATCAAT
>LT984856.1:205285-207499 GCA_900258555.1 uncultured Desulfobacterium sp.
CAAACTGGAGGTTATAAATTTCTCCTCTTCAAGACTTTTCAAAGCCCTGGTCACTGTGATTATGTTTAAACCGCATTTTTCTGATATTTCCTTCTGAGTGCAAAATGCATTATTGTAGCCTAGTTGGCGATCTTTCTTGAAACCGCGATGTCTGAGTAAAAAGGTAAAAACCTTCCATTGGGCAGGGGATAGTTCGGCAAGGTATTTATCAAAAATGATATTGGGAATCTTTGTCCACCAATCTAATAAATCTTTTTGACATTCAGCGTAATTTGGACAAGGGGGACACTCTTCATAAACAGGACCTTTACAATCAATTAGTTCTGCAAGATCCCGCTTGTACTTCTTTTTCTTCTTTTCCATGTTTACTGCCTCCACAGTTTATCTTGCGTCTGGTGGGGAGTATGGAGGTACTCCCCTAAGCCTTCGCGAAAGGCTCCCAGACGCAAGCTTAATCATTAAACCTATTATAACCTGAATTCCTAAAATCCATTAATCTTTTTCAATCAGTTTATTGTTTATTTTGTCTTTTGGCGGCTCTCCGTTCCTCTCGCTTCAACCTTTTGGCCTCTTTCTTGGCTTCGCGCTCTTGGAGCCTTTCAACCCTTATGCTGTCTATGCGCTTGGGTCGCTTGGTCATTTCTTTAGCCTTCTCAATCTCTCAATTTCCTTGGTCAAAATATCTCTCAACATTACCAAAGTTTCGTCAGCCTCTTCCCATGATGCATAATACTCGCTGATAATAAAATTGAGATCACTAAGCATCTGATCATATTTGTAAATCTGCCTTTCAATTTCATTTCCATACAAGGTTTGCCAGCCTATCAAAATATTTGTGGAAAGGTCCATGCATTGGTCGTCTGAGAAAATAATTCGCAAAATTGTTAGCCCAGAATTCTGATGGTTTGATTGGTATTTTGAAGCCAAGTTCTTTATCAACTTCGGCTTCCCTAAGTGCGGCATACTGGGGCCATTTGCCTGTCTTGCTCTCCTCGACCATTATGCCAAGATAGATTTTTATGAACGGATGATTATCAGAAAGNTAATCATTATCAAGAAAGGCGTCAATGAAATGTGCTACTTCATGCAAAACGGTAAANTCATTGGCTCCAAGGCCGAAATTGATGATAAGGTATCCTTCCTGTGAGTTAAAAACTCCCGAAGCGGTTGATGACCTTCTGCGATTTATGTTCAACAAGTCACTTTCCGTTAATGTTGTAGTAATGGTTTCACAGGCATTCACCACTTCAAAAATAAGGGGTCTGCCTATTTTTTTTTGAAAATTTCTCAAGGCAACAGAAATAATCTGATCTGGAATTTTTTTGATGGTCTCGTAAACCTTTGTTTGATCAGTTTGAGAAATGGGAAGCTCTATTTCATGTAAAAAGCGTATGTTCATCATAAATTATATCCTATAAAAAAAGCGGTTGCTAAGGTCCGGACCGCTCGCTCGGTTAGGGTTGCCGAACAAGCAAATCAATTTTACATCAGCGTACTTGTTCGGCCCTGTCCTTAGCTCCAGGGGCATTATCGCTGATAACCGGAAGTGGAGGACCGGCCACTTTCCGGAAGGAGAAAGTGCCCGCATTGGGACAGGTATAGGACTATCCCAATGGGGCTGGAAAAGCGCAATGCCTGACAATGGAATATGGAATCAACAGACACGGCGCATGAAAATTATGTGCCTCGACAAATTATCAAAGATCCGGTAGCATTTGTAGTTCCACTACTGGCTTTGATATAAGGTGCTTTGTACCATTCACCATAATAAGGTCTTGATAACCCTTGTTTGGCNACNNNACATTGCTCANGAAACATTGTTACCCCTGATTTTCCTCCAGTTAGCACAACCATAGTATCNCCAANGGNATTAGGAATAGCCCATTGGATACTGTTGATATGCATGCCCGCAGGATATTGACTAGAAAGATCAACATCAGAGGANAAATCATCTATGTGAATTACCTGACTTGTAAGATCATTTGCCATTGTTACACCTGATTATGCNNTNCATTTTTGGACAAATTTGACATCAAGGCCGGTTAAAGATCCGTAAAGCCTGACTTTGAAAACCATAGCAATATCCCTCTTGAACTGGTAATCGCTATCAGGTTTCTGTCTCAGCACTTCCAGCGGCCAAACTTTCAACCATGCGAAGGCTCGCTTGAAATCACCAAAGTACCAAGTTGTAGCACTTTGTGCTGTGACAAAGGG
>LT984856.1:209794-232914 GCA_900258555.1 uncultured Desulfobacterium sp.
AAGCAAGAAGGGGAGCCGATTCCTGATGATAGTCGATTTGAAATCGACCCCTCATAAAACCCCTCGACTTATAGTCGAGGGTGGTTTAGTTAATTATAAAATATTTTATTTTGTTTTCAAAAATATCAGCCAAAAATAAATTTTTAACGGACAAGAGGGTCTTTATATAGGGAGGGGGTAGAAAGTTGAGCCTGAGTGGGATTTAATGGGTAGAATTTGATTTTAAAGGGGTAGGAAGGCCCCCCGGAATTGGGGGGCTTATGCTATCCACAATCAAAGAGATCGGAGAAACCTTACTGATGCTGACATTATCAGATGTGTTAATGCTGTTGATTTGGTGAAGGAGAGAGGAGGAGATCATGGGAATCAATATTCAAGTGGCAATTTTTTAACTTTAAAAAATTGCCAAAATGAACCATCACACAAAACCACTGTTGATTGTGTGAAGGAGTATGGAGATAGAAAAAGTCAAGATTACAAAAATCAAATTTTAACCTTAAAATTTGATCCAGAACCCTCACACAAAACAACTGCCGATGTGTGAAGGAGAGAGGAGGAGATAGGCGTAGTGAAGATTTTCAAAATTTTAACGTTAAAATTTTGAACACAGATAAATCACACAAAACAACTGCCGATGTGGTAGGGATATCGCCTTCGCAAAAGGGCCATTGACGAGGGCAGACCCATGCGGGATATTCGGGAGGATCTTATTAAGCAATATTTGGACAAAAAAAATCCCTTGACTTTTACTTGAAAATCAAGGGATTTTATGCAGTTAGTCTTAGAAAGAGACTGCTATTAATAGGTTATTGTCATTACTGCTATACTTATAAGTATTTCGAGGATTAAAATTTGAGCCTGACGCAGAGATTGGGAAAAATAGCCATTCCCGGACAGCCTCCTACGGCATCTCCGAGACCAGCTTCTTAATCCCTATCTCAGCCAATCCTTCAGCGGTCAGCCATTTGCCGCCTGATTCAACAAAGGTATCCATATCAAAAAGATTCTCAGATAAGGACTGCTGAGTCTTATCAAAGACAGATTTCCAGAGGATTGATCCATCCAGGGGACGGATCAGTCGAAGGTCAAATGTCACGGATGCCGGACTCTCAACGCCATAATCAGAACCCTGTCTTTCTCTCCACCGATAAACATAGCCCACAAGAACCGCGTCTGATCCAAGGTCCTTTCCCACCTGTTGAATAGCCCGGTCAGACTGACCCTCCATGGGCTGGCCAGCAGCTATTATCTTTGAATATAGCTCCATCGCCTTGCCACTGGGCGCCATTTTATATCCCTTTTGGGATGCAACAATCTCATAAAGGCTTAAACTTAGGCTTTGGGCCACTTCAGGGGGGATTGATTCGGTATCGGGCCGACCTCCTGATAAGATCTTTTGATCATCTGCCGGTTCAAATACTTCAGTTGCATAAGGCAGCAATCCCAACACTGCCACCTTGCTCAGGTCTAGATCAGGCCTATTGGTTTTTGATGCCATCCTGTGCTCACAGCCAAGCAACAAGGCATATAGGGTTATGAGCAAACCAGAAAAAATAAGAGACAATTTTTTTAGCCTATTTCCCTTTGATATTTTTTGCTTCAAGATCACAAAACCCCCTTTGTTGAAGGTACTTCGCCTGCCAACCTCTCCTCCGGGCCGCAAGCCTGATCAAGGGCCCTGGCAAACGCCTTGAAAATTGCCTCGGATATGTGATGAGGCTCTTCTCCTGCAATGAGATCCACATGCATTGAGATCCCCGCACTGGTGACCAGGGCGCGAAAAAATTCCTTGACGAGTCCCACGTCAAAACTGCCTGTGGTCGTCTTTTTGAGCCTGACCCTATAAGCCAGATTCGGCCGGTTAGACAGGTCCACCACCACCCTCGCCAGGGATTCATCCATAGGGATCGTTGCCTCCCCGTAACGCCTGATTCCCTTTTTAGCGGCCAGGGCTTCTTTGACAGCCATACCCATACAGATTCCCAGATCCTCGACCGTATGGTGATCATCTACACGGGTATCGCCCCTGGCGATCGCCTCAAGGTCCATAAAGCCGTGGCCTGCAAAAAGGGTCAGCATATGATCCATAAAAGGGATGCCTGTATCCACCTTGGATTTTCCCCTGCCATCAATATCAAGTTTGATCTTGATATCTGTTTCTTTTGTCTTTCTGTCTATTTTTGCCTGTCTAGTCATTTTCCTCACCCTGAACTCTTATCCAATGGTTGCGAGAAGAAAAAATTCGTACACCAAAACCAATCGGCTCGATCAGATAAGCGGTGAATTTCCAAACAAAAGCTGTCCTGAAAATATTTTTACAAAATATACACAATAATATCAAATGAAAAGCGCGAGTTTGCATATACCACCTGAACCCGCCTTCCGGTAATCAGCAGGACAAAACCAAATATTAGTAATAAATATAACCTAATAGATACCAGTTTTTGTTTTGACACCAGGCATTAATCTTTCTATACTCCTGCCACTTAATAAGAAACTTCTCCCTTATTGGGCGCATCCTCCTCCAAAAAAGGAATCTGTCTCCATGAATGCAATAGATCTTATCAGAGAAGGCAGGCTTTCTGAGGCCAGAAAGCTCTTAGTCGAAGAGGTCAAGGCAGCACCCTCGGATACAGGCAAGAGGACGATCCTGTTTCAGGTCCTAATTTTTTTGGGAGAGTGGGACAAGGCATATCGCCACCTTGAAACAATCGCAACCCAAGACACTGCCAGACAGGCAGGGATTCAAGTATACAAGAACCTGATAACAGCGGAAAAAGAAAGGCTGGATGTCATATTGTTTAAAAAGTCTCCTTCATTTCTGCCGGAGACACCTCCGTATTTTGATACATATCACGCCGGGTTGAAAAAATTGGTTGAAAAAGACCCGCAAGGTGCGAAGGTTTATTTTGATCAAGCCAATACTCTGAGACCGGTAACATCCGGAACTGTAAACGGACGGGATTTCACCGGCCTTTCTGATACAGATACCTTTCTGTCCCCATTTCTTGAAGCCATTGTCCACGAACGTTATGTGTGGGTTCCATTTGAGTCAATCAGGGAACTTGCAATTACACCTCCCAAGACGCTTTTTGATCTTATCTGGGCCGAGGCCCGGGTCACCACCTGGGAGGGCCTAACCTTGAACTGCTATCTTCCTGTACTTTATCCTGATTCCTCTCAGCACGAGGATGATAGAATAAAGCTTGGCAGAATTACCGATTGGATTCCCCTTGGCGAGAGTTTTTCTAAAGGGATCGGCCAGCATGTTTTTCAGTTCGGTCAAGAAGAATTGGCCATCCTTGAGATCCGTGAAGCCCTGTTTTATCATAATGATCAAGAAAGCAAGTGAGCAATTTATATCTTGAGCTGTTGATGAATAAGGTGTATATTTCAATCTTCACATCAAGTAAGCTGTTTATCAGCTAAAGCACTAATGCTTCTTTTGGTAATACTTCGGTAATAATCTATGAATATTGATTTAGACGCCATATTGGCTCCTATCCCGGGCGATAATCCTGCTGGAGAAGACCTTCGCTATACACAGGTCTATGACGAAATAAAAGAGGCCAGACGTGCAGATGACCCCCTTGATCGGGGTGACTGGGGGCGAGAGATCAAGACCGCAGACTGGGATAAGGTGATCAAAATCTCTGTTGATGCCCTTACGGAGAAGACCAAGGACCTCCAGATAGCCGCATGGCTTACGGAGGCATTGACAAGAAGACAAGGGTTTGAAGGTCTGGCCAAGGGGCTAAGGATTATCCTTGTCTTCCTGCTTGATTTCTGGGAACACCTCTATCCGGATATTTCCGACGGAGATCTTGAATTCAGGTCCGGCCCCCTGGAATTTCTGAACAACAATCTGTGGTTGCCCATTAAGGAAGTCCCGATAACTGACAGCCGTGTAACGCCTGGTTATTCTTGGTTAAAGTGGCAGGAATCCCGCACTGTGGGTTATGAAAAAGACACCCTTAACCAGTATGGAGATGCGGATGAGGCCAAAAAAGCAGCACGCGATGAAAAGATAGCCGAAGGGAAACTGACGGCTGAAGACTTTGATGCCGCGGTTGCCGCCTCGACAAAGGCCTTTTATGTAAAGCTTGATCAGACCCTAGGCCTATGTTTACAGGGGTTTAAAGTTATTGATGAGACTGTGGACGAAAAGTTCGGAAAAGAGGCCCCGAGGTTATCTGAATTCAGACAGGCCCTTGAAGACTGTGAAACCCTGATTGTGCGGATTCTGAAAGAAAAAAGGGTTGCTGAACCAGATGCTGAACCGCAGTCTGAGACATCGGCAGAAGACACGGGCGGATCCTTGAAGGACCGATACCCTGCCGAAGGAACTGAATCTGAATCTGTGTCTGAAGGACAGCCTGGTGCCGGTTTTACGGCCGGTGCCATGTTTTCCTCGACAGTCCCGATTGATTCCGATGTAGTGGAGCAGGCCTTGTGGAAAGACGCCCTTAATACCCTTCAAAAGTCGGGAATAAAAGATGCATTGTCAAAGCTCCTCAATGCCTCGTGCGGCGCGCCTTCCGTAAGGCAGAAAAACAGATACCGACTCCTGATTGCCAAACTTTGTCTTAAGGCCGGAAGGCCGGATCTGGCACGGCCGATAATTGATGAGCTTCATACGTTGATTCAGCAGTTGAATCTCGAGCAATGGGAATCACCTATCTGGATTGCAGAGGTGATTGACGCCTTTTACCAATGCCTGACAGCGGAAGGTGCTTCTGATGACGATATATACAGGGCAAGGAACGAACTCTTTCAGAGGCTTTGTTCCAAGGATATAACAAAGGCGATAATATACAAGTAGTATTATTAACCTAAAGGAGGCAATAACTATGGCCAAGGAGAGTTTACAGCATACCCTTGACAGGGTAAGGTCCCCCAGGGTTCAGATAACCTATGATGTTGAAATCGGGGACGCCATCCAGATGAAGGAAATTCCCTTTGTCGTCGGCGTCCTGGGTGACTTGTCCGGCAAGCCTGATGAGCCCCTGCCCAAACTCAAGGACAGGAAATTTATTGAAATAGACAGGGACAATTTCGACAATGTCCTTGCCGGTATGAAACCCAGGTTGGCATACAAAGTTGACAACAAGCTGACCGACGATGACACAAAGATAGGGGTGGAGCTTCGTTTTAAATCCCTGGACGATTTTCATCCTGAACGTGTTGCAGAGCAGATTGCCCCTGTGCGTAAGCTGGTTGAAACCAGGAAAAGGCTCTCCGAGTTGCTCAACAAACTTGACGGCAACGACAGGCTGGATGAATTGCTTCAGGATGTTATTTCCAATACGGATGCCCTGGAAAAACTGGGGACTGAGGCCGGGATAAAAAAGCCGGAAGGGGAAAAGGAATAACAGAAAGGGGGTGGTCATATGGCTGAGAAGCAGCAGGAAGAAAAGCAGGTTGCCCAGGCAGAGGCGGTTCAGGGAGAAATGGGCCTTCTGGATCAGATAATTTCAGAAGGAAAATTGGCCCGTGACGCCAGTCAGCAGCAGGGGGCCAGGGATCTGATCAGCGAGTTTGTGGGGCAGGTCATGGAAGGGGTTATGACGGTCTCTAAGGACACAGAGGCCATGATCAACGCCAGGATAGCCCAGATAGACAAGGTGATATCAGATCAATTAAATGAAGTAATGCACCATCCTGATTTTCAAAAGCTTGAAGGCTCCTGGAGGGGGTTGCACTACCTTGTGAGCAAGAGTGAGACAGGGGAGAAGATGAAGATCAGGGTGATGAACGTTGCCAAGAAGGATCTCCTTAAGGATATGGAAAAGGCAAGCGAATTTGACCAGTCCGCACTTTTCAAAAAGATTTATGAAGAAGAATACGGGATGTTCGGTGGCGCATCTTACGGGGCCTTGATCGGAGATTACGAATTCGGCAACAATCCGCAGGATCTCTCTCTTCTGGAAAAGATATCTCAGGTGGCTGCGGCGGCCCATGCCCCGTTTGTCTCCGCTGCATCTGCGAGCATGTTCAACTGGGATAGTTTTAACGAACTTGGCGGCCCCAGGGACCTTGCCAAGATATTTCAGGGCGCGGAATATGCCAAGTGGCGGTCATTCCGTGAGACTGAAGATTCAAGGTATGTGGCCCTGGCCCTCCCGCACATTCTGATGAGGCTTCCCTACGGAAAGGAAAATGTCCCTGTGGAATCCTTTAATTTTGAGGAAAATGTGGATGGGACTGACAGCAGTAAATATCTCTGGGGTAATGCCGCCTATGCCCTTGGAACGCGTCTGACCGACGCCTTTGCAAAGTTCGGGTGGTGTGCGGCCATCAGGGGAGTTGAGGGCGGAGGCCTTGTTGAGGGGTTGCCTGTCCACACATTCAAGACAGACGAGGGAGAGGTAGCGCTTAAGTGTCCTACAGAAATAGCGATTACCGACAGACGGGAAAAGGAATTCGCCGATCTTGGCTTTGTGCCCATGGTCCATTGCAAGGGCACTGACTACGCAGCTTTTTTCAGCACCCAGACAGCCAATAAGCCGAAGGTCTACAACACTGATTCCGCCAATGCCAGTGCGAGGCTCTCATCCCAGCTTCAGTATATACTTGCCATATCCAGATTCGCCCATTATCTCAAATCTATTATGAGAGACAAGATAGGCAGTTTTATGACCCGGAAAAACGCCGAGGATTTCCTGAATAAGTGGATCAGCAACTATGTGCTCCTGGACGACAACGCCACGCAGGAGATGAAGGCCAAGTACCCGCTTCGTGAGGCAAGGATAGATGTAAGCGAGATCCCGGGAAAGCCGGGCGCTTACAGGGCGGTATCATTCCTGAAGCCCCATTATCAACTGGACGAACTGGCCATTTCACTTAGACTGGTTGCGGAACTGCCGCCTCCGGCCAAGGGATAATGCTGTGGCCGAACGGCCTTCCCGTTCGGACACATTTTTTAATTCTTAATAATTAATGTTTAATTTTAAAAATGAATTAATATCAATTTAAAACAATAAAAAAACTAAAAGGAGAAAATATTATGCCTGCTGATAATTTTCTGCAAATTGCCGGGATAAAGGGCGAAAGCACTGATGACAAACACAAGGACTGGATAGAAGTGCTCTCGTACAACTTCGGTGTTTCTCAAAGCGCTTCCGCCGCCGCACACAGCGCATCAAAAGCAGCGGCGAGCCAGAGAGCCGATTTCCAGGATTTGAGTATTGTGAAGACTATGGACTCTTCGTCTCCCCTGATATTTAAGGCATGCGCCAAAGGGGATTCGATTAAAGAGGTGAAACTTGAACTTTGCCGCGCGGGCGGTGATAAGCAGAAGTATATGGAATACAAAATGAGCGATGTGATAATCAGCTCTTATAACACCGGAGGTGGAGGCGGAGGCGAGGCTACTGAATCCGTCACATTTAATTACGGAAAAATAGAAATGACCTATATCCCGATCGGACGCGATGGAAAACCAGCAGGAAATATACCTGCCGGATGGGATCTTACCGCGAATAAACCCACATGATTTATTCCTGATATACAATGCAAGGCCGCCTAAACAGCCAGGCATCTATTTTGGACAGGCTTCTGGACGATGAACCTAATGTCAGCCGGGAGCCTGTCCAACACCGTTTGCTGGATATCAGACAAATTAAGGCGAGGGTAGTAAGAGATCTCGAAAATCTCCTAAATACCAGGCGTCAGATAATATCGGTGCCTGCATCGTACAGGGAGGTTAATAATTCCCTGTTTGCGTATGGCCTGGGAGATTTCACATCAGAGAATCCCAAAAGCCCGTCTGTCAGGCAACAACTGCGGCAGGATATCGAAAAGACAATCTTAAGGTTTGAGCCCAGGCTGAAGAATGTAAACGTCCGTCTTGAAGATGATCCTGAAAAGGGGCGGAATCTTAGATTCAGGATCAGCGGGCTGCTGGTTATAGAGCCTGAAACAGAACCGGTGTCATTTGACACCTATTTTGACTCCAACAGGGGAGAGTATGTTATACAGAAATAGCCAAAGCAATGGAAGACAGTCTTTTAAATTATTACGAACGTGAGCTGACCTTCATCCGCGAGATGGGGGCGGAATTTGCAAAGAAATACCCCAAGATTGCTGGCAGGCTGCAGCTTGAACCGGACAAATGTGACGACCCCCACACCGAGCGCCTGATAGAGGCTTTTGCCTTTCTCGCCGGCCGCATTCACAAGAAACTGGAAGATGACTTTCCCGAGATAACGGAATCTCTTTTAAGTATCATCTATCCTCATTACATCCGTCCTGTCCCTTCCATGTCCATAGTGAGATTCGATCCGATTAAGCAGACCATTTCACCTGTGGGGTATCAGATTGACAAAAATACCATGCTTTACGCCAAGTCAGTGGGCGGCATTGCCTGTCAGTTTACTACATCCTATCCGGTCAGGATTTGGCCGGTGGAAGTTGCATCTGCAGGGCTTGCTGATCCTATAAAGCCAGTAAGAGGCGCACAGCAGGTTATATTTATCAATTTGAAGACCTTTAATAATTTAAAAGTTTCCGATATTAAATGGGACAGTCTGCGCTTTTTCCTGAACGGCCCGCATCAGCATGTCTTCCATCTCTATGAGCTTTTATTCAACCACGTATGCCATATAGAATGCGAGGCGATCAACATCCGTGGAAAAAAGGAGACAATTGAGCTGAGACCTGATGACATCGCACCTGTCGGCTTTAACCCGGAAGAGACAATATTGCCTTATTCAAAAAGGTCTTTTCCAGGCTACATACAACTTTTTGAGTATTTTTGTTTTCCGGAGAAATTCCTTTTTTTTGACCTGAAACGTCTTAAGAAACTCCAGCAATATAACCTCAAGGACACACTTGAGATAAGGATATACATCAACAGCATTGCCAAGTCTAACCTTGTAGTCAATAAGGACACATTTTCCACCAACTCAACACCTGCGGTAAACCTTTTCAGGCGTATTGCCGAACCCATTCGTGTCGAACAGGAAAAGACGGAATACAGGGTTGTGCCTGATGTAAGACGGCAGGAGGGGATGGAGATCTACAGTATTGAAAGCGTAACCGGCATGTCACGGACAGCTCAGGGCAAGGAGGTTGATTACAGACCTTTTTATTCCATAAGGCATCACCTCGAAGAAGACGACAGCCGCGACAGACGGGTTTTCTGGCACGTGGAACGTCATGCTTCCGGCAAAAAAGGAGATAACGGCACCGAGGTCTATCTTTCGTTTGCAGACCTGAACTTCAACCCGGCAGACCCCGGAGTAGAGACCTTGACCGTTCACGTCACCTGCACCAATCGGGATATCCCGGTGCGTCTTCCGGCCGGAGATCCAACGGGTGATTTCAGCATGGAAACAGCAGCCCCTGTTACCCGCATAAACAGCCTGATAAAGCCTACACCGACACGCAGGCCATCGCTTGGGGGGGCTTTGCAGTGGCGCCTGATTTCACATCTCTCCCTCAACTACTTATCCATTGTGCAGGGAGGGGAAGAGGCATTAAGGGAGATACTAAGCCTTTATGACTTTGACAACTCTCCATCCACCAGGCAGCAGATAAACGGCATAGTGTCCATTAATTCTGAGCATGTCACCAAGAGAATGGGCCAGGGGTTCTGCCGGGGTGTGCAGGTCACCATTGAATTTGACGAAGACAAGTTTGTAGGCACAGGGCTCTACCTGTTTGCAAGCGTGCTGGAGAGATTTCTGGCACAATATGTATCAGTCAACTCCTTTTCCCGGTTGATAGCAAAGACCGTTCAGAAAAAAGAGGCAATAAAACAGTGGCCCCCCAGAAACGGCAACAGGGTCCTTCTTTAAAAGAGCGCCTGTTTAAGGAGTTCTACAGTTTTTCATTCTTTAAGGCTGTAGATCTCTTGGAATCAATTTATTCCAACAAAAAGCCCCTGGGCCAGACACTGGAGCCGGAAGAAGAAGCTGTCAGATTCTCGGTAAAACCTGGCCTTGCTTTCCCACCAAGCGACATCTTAAGCCTGCAAGAGGGCAGTGAAGATGCACCTGCAAACATGGCGGTAACATTCATGGGGGCTATAGGCCCAAACGGTGTTCTGCCACAATGGTTTAATGAACTGGCAATTGAAAGAAACCGGCAGAAGGATTTTTCTTTAACTGTGTTTCTGGACCTGTTTCACCATCGTCTGATCACATTTTTTTATCTTGCATGGAAAAAACACCGGTTCCCTGAAAATTATATCCCAGGGGCAAAAGACAGGTTGTCAAGATACCTCTTGAGCCTGTCCGGTCTGGGGACGCCGGGGCTGAGGGGGAAAATCAAGTTACCTGAGGAGTCACTGGCATTTTACAGCGGGCTGATATCAAGACAAGTCCCTTCGGCTGTGGCCATTGAGGCCACCGTATCATACCTTTCAGGCGCAACAGTCAATGTAGATCAATTTATCGAACAGTTGATTCCCTTAAGCCCTGAGGACCAGACCCAATTAGGCTCGGCAAATTCAAGGCTTGGTGTGGATACGGTCTGCGGAAGTTTTGTGCGTGACTGTCAGTCCAAATTCCGCGTCAACCTGGGGCCCATGGGCTATGATGATTTTTTGAGATTTCTCCCTGACGGCGACATGCTGGGGCCGATCTTCTCCCTTGTAAAATACATGGTGGGAATGGAATATGAATTCGAGACACGCATTCACCTGAGGCGCAGGGAAGTGCCCCTGTGTGAACTGGGTGCGGAAAAAGCACCGCGCCTTGGCTGGACCACATGGATCAAAAGCCCACAGTTTATTCATGAGAATGATCCGCACATCACATTTCAGCAAAGTGAGTTGATGAGAGAATAGTAGAGTGGTGGAGCTATGTAAAAATACCGGTAGTTAAAACCATCGGCCATGTACCATGTCAGATCAGCGGGGTAAGTATGGCACCTGCTGTTCATTTCCTTTCCTCATTTAGTGCTCATCGTAGGTTGCAGAGAACCTGTTCATGGACTCCCATAAAGTAGACGAAAAAAATCCAAAGAAAATAATCCTTTTTCTTGAATCTTTCAGGAGATCTTTGATCCGCACCGGCATTGTAATCATTGTGCTGTCATCTTTGGGCTATTTTCTTGCCGAGCAGATCCTCAAATATTTATATGAGATCGGTCAGGTCCAGTTGGCATCATTCACATTACCGGAGACTTTTATCACCTTTATCACCATCGCCCTGGCCTTTGGTCTTACTGCCGGCATGCCATATATACTGTACACCATCCTATCCGCCCTGCCCCCTCTGTTTGAGTCCATCTCAAAGAAAACCACCTTGCTGTTTTTGACTGCATCCATCCTGCTGTTCTATTCAGGCATGACCTTTTGTATCAGGTTTACGCTGCGGTACGGGATAAAATTCCTCCTGGGTTTTCAGACCGCAGACATCCAGGCAGTCATATCTGTAAAAAAATACGTCTCTTTCTGTCTGTTTTTCATATTCGGATTCGGGATCATATTCTTGCTGCCCCTGGCCATGATGCTCGTGGGTCGAATCGGCCTGGTACATGTCAAGACCCTTAGCCGGTATCGTAGATATGCCATTCTCATCATTGCAATCATATCCGCCATACTGACCCCCACCCCGGATGTCTTTAATATGTCCCTGATGGGTGTGCCGCTTTATATCCTTTATGAACTGGGTTTGCTCGGCATGAGGGTTTGGAAACCAGCCGGATGATAGAAGGAACTGCATTGAGCAGTCTTTTTTGTTTTGATCAATCAATACATAGATGATAACTTAACAACCTTGATCATCTACCCCTGAAGGATGCTTTCAATAACTCCATATTATCATTGAGCGAAGAATCATTGGCAGCGAGCGCTCATATTAAGAGGTTATTATGCAAATAGACATGCACTATTACGGCGTTTACGCCTTAGCCCGCCTTGCGGGGTTAAATCCCATGGCGGCAAAGACCATTGCAACTGCGTCCCAGTACGTGGACGACTCATTGACTGACAAGGCCCTTGACCACGATAAAAGCGGTGCAAAGATGATCCCGGTCGAAACGGCCCATCACATGGCGGACTTAAAAAATGTTGATCCGAATGATCAGAGATACATCTGGGTGCCGTTTCATTTTCTGCCCGGAAACCAGGGAAAGTCCTTCACCGAACGTCTGGTTTGCCGCATGGACAGCGACCTTGCAAAGGCCATGAAAGACCATCATATGGGGTTTGCAGACAGGCCGTTTGCCTTGGAGCTGATGGGTGTCACCGCCCACGTGTATGCCGACACCTTTGCCCATTATGGTTTTTCAGGCGTCAGCTCAAGGCGCAACAGGGTGAAGAGTGACGACATTGAGATACTGGAGGTATCAGATAAGACCAAAGATTATTGGGAAAAAAAGCAGCCGGAATTTTTCAAAAAATACGGGAATCAGGGTGGTTTTTTTGAAAATATAAAGCGGGCGCTGGCAAGCTCGGTTGCTGAAATGTTATCAGGTGCGCTCGGTCACGGCGCAGTCCTAACCTACCCTGATCAGCCCTATCTGCACTGGCGCTTTAAATATGAAAAAACAGGAAAGGAATACAGCGACAGACCCACACACGAATATGATCGTCATAATCTGAATGACTATCTAACTGCCTGTCGCGTGTTGTATGACATGTTCAGGGCCTTTGGGGGGCTGCGGTCCGATTATTGCAATATTAATAGCCCAATTGACTTCACCGCAGAATTGGAAGAAAACCTTACGGGTATTCTGGCCCTTGAGGATGGTGACAAAGCCAGATCCGCTGCCTGGCGTGATGCAGTGAGAGACAATAAGCTTTACCATGGAGAAGATATTCCGGAATATGATCAAGCAGCGTGGGACAAAGACAGGGACGGCTTTCCGAAGATCCTCAATCCTGATGATGCAACAAAATTCTCGGTATTCCGTTTTTATCAGGCGGCGAGCCTCCATCAGCACTATGTCCTGCGGGAACTTCTGCCTGCCCACGGATTAGTGGCAATTTAGTGCCTGAACAGACAAAGCTGTTCAGGCACAATTTTGAATTTTTAATTGTTAATGTTGAATTTTAACAAGGAGCATATGGTCACATTAAAAGATATCCGATTAAAGGACTACACGCTGGACAATCTCCCTCTTCTTAAAAGACTGAGAAAGGGACTTTTAAGTGAAAAACCGCGCGTGTGTATTGAACGGGCAAGGTATTATACCGAGTATTTGAAGAAGGCGCCACAGGATGAGTCTGTACAGTTTAAGTATGGCGGCGCTGCGGGGTATTTTCTGTCACGGAAGAAACCGCTCTTTTTTGATGACAACCTGCTTGCAGGCTCCACATGTTCCTGGCCGTTCGGGGCACCTGTATATCCTGAATTTACAGGGATGACCATATGGCCTGAGCTTGATACGATCAGCACCAGGGAAAAGAACCCCCTGATACTAACCAAAGACGATGCTGATACCCTTAATTTTACAATCTATCCATTCTGGATGGATAAGAATATCCTGGAATATACCAGAAAAAAACACAACAACCCCGACTGCATGAGACTTTTTGAAAGGATCGTCTTTTTTATCGCCAGCAAGGCAGGCTGCATTTCCCATACGATCCCGGATTATTCCGTGGTCCTGGAAAAGGGAGTAGATTATATTATCCAGGTTGCCGCCGCAAAGGAGGTGGAGCTTCAAAATAAGACCCGGCAGGATCAGGAGACTGTTAAAGGCATTGATTTCTACAAGGCGGTCCAGCTCGCAATGAAGGGGGTTAAGGCATACGCTGATAACCTGAGAAATGAGGCTTTAAGGCTTGCCGCCAAAGAAGCGGACCATGCACGACATGACGATTTCATAAAGATGGCCGATGTATTGGGCCGCGTGCCGGCCGGGCCTGCAAGGACATTCAGGGAGGCGGTCAATTCCGTATGGCTGATCCATATTGCTATTCATGCGGAAAACATCAACATGGCCATGAGCCCCGGCAGACTCGATCAGGTCCTCTACAAGTATTATAAGAACGATATGGCCGATGGGCGCTTGACCGTAAAGGAAGCAATTGAACTTGTGGGGTGCCTGTGGCTCAAATTGAATGACAACACCAATCTTGTCCCTGAGACTGCTGAAGAGCTGTTCGGTGGGGCCGGGACAGTGCCTGCCGTCACGGTCGGAGGTGTAGATGAAAAGGGTGAAGACGCTGTAAATGATCTCACCTATATAATGCTCAGGGTGACTGAGCTATTGAAGACCAGGGACCCGAGCCTCAACGCCAGGTTTCATTATGAAAAAAATCCAAAGGATTACCGCAACAGGATCGCTGAGGTAATAGTAGGGACCAAGGCTGTGCCTGCATACTTAAATGATGTTGAAAACATAAAGGTACTTGAAAACCAGGGTGTAAAGACAGAACACGCCAGGGATTACGCCATCATCGGTTGTGTTGAACCGGGTGTAGCCGGTAAGACCTATGACGCATCAAGCTCAATAATGATGAACCTGGTCTCTGTGCTTGAGCTTACCCTTAATAATGGCAAAAGGCCGGTCACAGGCGATGAACAGATAGGACCCAAGACGGGCGAGCCATCAGAGTTTAAGACCTTTGAGGAGTTCTGGGCCGCGTTTAAAGGACAATTGGAATGGCTTGCAGGCAATGCCATTGAATTAAATGAGATGTTCGGAAAGACCTATCAGGAGATCTTGCCCTCTCCTGTGCTTTCTTCATTCTTCTCATTTGACGGCCCCATGAATAAGGGTAAAGACCTCATATACGGAGGCGCCCTCTACAATTCATCCGGGGCAACCAATATCGGCTTTGCAGACACAGTGGATTCTCTGAACGCGATTGAGAAAGCGGTTTTCATTGACAAAAAATGCACCTTCAAAGAGTTGCTTGCGGCCTTAAACGATAATTTCAAGGGGCACGAAGCACTCCATTTTTACCTTGCAAACAAGACACCCAAGTTCGGAACCGATGACCCTGTTGCAAGGAAAAACGCGCAAAACCTGATCCGATTTATCTACGAGATCTATCAGGGTCATACCAATTATCGTGGCGGAAAATACAAACCAGGCTACTGGACCATGACAAACCATGCCGGCCAGGGTAAATTATCCGGGGCCCTGCCCAACGGCAGGAAGGCGAACGACGTGTTTGCAAGCGGTCTTACCCCGGTGTCCCAAGCTGCCGGTGATCTTACCATGTGCTTCAGGTCAATTGCCGAGCTTCCGGGCATATGCATTGCAAACGGTGAGGCCGTCAACTTCAAATACCCGTCTGTTTCAGGAGAAGAACAGATAAAGATAATGGCAGATGCCGTAGAGGCCTATTTCAGATACGGCGGCCTTCATGTACAGTTTAACATCATGAGCTATGAAGACCTAATTGCGGCAAAGAAAAACCCTGAAAAATACCCGGACCTCCTGGTCAGGGTATCAGGCTATTCCGCCTATTTTAAGGACCTAAATGATGCGATGAAAGACGAAATCATCACCAGGACCGCATACAATATCAAGGATGGAAAGGCAGTGCCATTCTCTGATAAACTGAGAGACATGATGTAGGCAAAACAGATGAATTGAGGGGCAAAGGGCGAGCATTATAGACACTTGAACGCCCGAATCCTCGGACACTTGAACCCTTCCGGAGGTTGTGATGTTTAAAGATATTGTTGATGTTTTTAAATCCTTTGAGTCGGAGATTACGGAAAAATTCCTGGAAATGCTCCTGAATGCAATGAAGCTGGCCTTTGATCTCAACAAGGAGTACAGAAGAAATATCGAGGGCTTCAAGGGCAGGTACCTTTTTAAAAGCAGGGATAACAGCATTACCACCTCTGCTGTATTTGAAAACGAAAGACTCAGGGTGGACAACAAAGACATACGCGACACCGATGTAACCGTGACATTCAGGGATTCTAAGGCCCTCAGGGATTATATTCTCTCCCCAAAGCCCGATATTCTGGGCTCGATTTTGAGACAGGATGTTGTTATTAACGGTAATTTCAACTATCTTTATAAGTTCGCCTACCTGGCCAAACATCTACAGTTGATGGCCACCGGTAAGCTGTAAAAAAAGGAGTACAACATGAAGAAATCAACATTAATATTTATTATCGTGGCAACTATTATCTCTTTTTGCGGCGTTTCATTTGCAGGCCAAGGCAACCAGAAAGGCAAGAGTCATGATAAGGGAGTCTACAAGGGATCTGCAGGAAAAACTCAGGGCGGTGGGCCGCCTCCCCATGCACCCGCCCATGGCTATAGGTACAAACATTCAGACGGAGTGGAGCTTGAATATAACGCCCATTCGGGCATGTATGCTGTGATCGGCTATGACAATCATTATTACCGTGACAACAACTTCTTCCGAATAGTGGATGGAGTCTGGAATAAAAGCGAGCACATCTCAGGGCCATGGCTTCCTGCGCCAAAAAGCATTCTGCCGCCAGGATTGCCGCCGTTGCCGCCTTTACCCTAGTTTTGCTCTTTACCTAAAAATACATTTTTGTAGTTTCAATTACAATAATGTGTCGAGTATAGTTCTGCCGGACCATAGCGTCTGCTTTCCAGGCTAAGTATATCTTACCAATATAATTATGGATTCACCGCAAATTTCCGTCGTTGCCTTTCTTGGCATAATTGGTGCAGAAATGGACTTGGTACTTTCTTTAATAGGCTAGGGGTTGATGCATTGATTGGTGAATCAATGTAATAATAAACGGGTACTTCAATGAACTGGAGAGAACGAACATACTGCGGAATGCTGACATCAGCCGATATCGGTAAGGATGTCCTATTGATGGGTTGGGTGGATGCAATCAGGGACCATGGGAATCTCCTGTTCATCCACCTCCGTGACATCCGCGGTATAGTGCAGGTGGTCTTTGACCCTGCCATATCCCCTGTCGGTTACCAGGTGGCAGGGCTTTTAAGGGAAGAGCATGTTGTAGAGGTCAGGGGGAAGGTTGCGTTCAGGGAAAAAGGTTCTGAAAATTCAAACCTCAGGACCGGCGATATTGAGGTCATGGCCGAAGTCGTCACCTCACTTTCAAAATCAAAGACCCTGCCCTTTCACATCTCTGAAAAGGCGATGGTCTTTGGCGAACAACTCAGCTTGACTCCTGAAAGCGTGGATGAAGAGCTGCGCTTAAGGTATAGATATCTTGATCTTCGCAGACCTTCGATGCAGGAGCTTTTCTTAAAGAGGTATCAGATCATAAAAGAGATCAGGGCATATCTTGACCTGTTGAATTTTGTCGAGATTGAAACGCCTTTTCTTACAAAAAGCACCCCTGAGGGCGCCAGAGACTATCTGGTCCCCAGCAGGGTTCACCACGGAAAGTTCTATGCCCTTCCCCAGTCTCCCCAACTGTTCAAACAGATCCTGATGATGAGCGGTATGGACCGCTACTTTCAGATAGCCAGATGCTTCCGCGACGAGGACCTCCGCCCCAATCGTCAGCCGGAGTTTACCCAACTGGACCTTGAGGCATCTTTCATTGATGAGGAATTTATCTATGAAATCATAGAGGGGCTGACTGTCCGAATATTTTCAATCGGTGGAATTGACCTTAAAAGACCCTTTCCCCGGATGACATATGCCCATGCAATGGACCATTATGGCTCTGACAAGCCGGATCTGCGCTTTGACATGGCCTTTGAGGATGTAACGGATATCGTCCGGGAGGCTGATTACACGATCTTCAGGCAGATAATTGCGGCCGGCGGCGTGGTAAAGGGCTTCTGCGTAAGGGGCCAGGCGCAGGCCTTGAGCAAAAACGTGCTTCAGAACGAATACGCCTTGAGGATAGTACCACAGCTTGGCGGCAAAGGCATGAGCTGGATGAAGGTCTCTGACGGGAGGCTTCAGTCAAATATCGTTCAGTTCTTCAGCCTTAATGAGCAGGAGAACCTGATCAGGCGCTTTGGGGCCAAAGACGGAGATGTCATAATGATGATCGCAGACATTACAAAAGATAGGGTCAACAGCATCCTGTGCAGTCTTCGCCTTCACGTGGCCAACAGGCTGGGATTGATCCCAGGGGATATATACAGGCCATTGTGGGTGACATCCTTTCCGCTGTTTGAACTCAAGGATGGAGAGATACGATCACAGCACCACCCGTTTACAATGCCGGACAGAACGGATTTTGATCCCAAAGACCTGGCGGATCTGATCACAATCAATTCAAGGGCATATGATCTGGTCGTTAATGGTGAAGAAGTGGGAGGCGGCAGCATCCGGATCCACAACATGGATGTCCAGAAAAAGATCTTCGAGGCACTTGGGCTAGGCCCCCAGGAGGCAGAGGAAAAATTCGGTTTTTTCTTAAACGCCCTTGAATACGGGGCTCCGCCGCACGGGGGCCTGGCCCTTGGCATTGACCGGATTGTTGCGATGATACTGAATGTCTCTTCCATTCGGGATGTCATAGCATTTCCCAAAAACCGGCATGCGGTCTGCCCCCTCACCAGGGCTCCTGATATCCCGAATCAGGCCCAGATTGAGGAACTGGGTCTGGGCCAAGGGGCAGGCGTAAGCACTAAAAAATCAGGATCGTTGCAGACTGATTCCATTCAGCCTGACAAAAAGGCCACACAGAAGATATCACGGGAGGAAGTGCTACACGTGGCAAGGCTTGCAAGGCTTAGGCTTGAAGAGGAAGAGGTGGTCCATTATCAAAAGGATCTTAACTCCATATTGAAGTATGTGGAGACGCTGGAAAGGCTTGATACCGAGGGTGTTCCCCCCATGAGCCATGTGCTGGGGATAATGAATATCTGGCGCGAGGATGTTGCCGGTGGCTTAAAAGACCCTGAGCCCCTGTTATCCAATGCACCCGTGCGGGAGAAGGAGTATTTCAGGGTGCCTAAGATACTTGAAGGTTAAGAAATGGAATTATGTGACAGGAGTGCTTTTGATCTTTCAGGGCTGTTAAACAAAGGAGATGTTTCATCCAGGCAGATCACTGAGTCGGTCTTAAAAAGGGCTGATGACAAAGAAAAGTCAATTAACGCCTTTATTACCCTGTCGCCGGAGACGGCCCTCAGACAGGCTGATGAGGCGGATAAAAGGATCAGTGCGGGAAAGCGCCTTTCCCCACTTGACGGCATACCTGTAGCGGTAAAAGATAACATCTGCACAAAGGGTATCAGGACCACCTGCGGGTCTGATATATTAAGTAATTTTATCCCCACATATAATGCTACTGTTGTTGAACGGCTTTTAAGCGCAGGAGCGGTCTTGGTAGGAAAGACCAATATGGATGAATTCGGCATGGGTTCATCCACTGAAAACAGCATCATCGGTCCCACACGCAACCCTGTTGACACTGCGTGCGTATCAGGCGGCTCAAGCGGAGGTTCAGCAGCAGCAGTGGCGTCCGGCGAGACCATCATTTCCCTTGGCACAGATACCGGAGGCTCCATTCGATTGCCCGCGGCCTTTTGCGGTGTGGCAGGTATCAAGCCCACCTATGGCAGGGTGTCCAGATACGGACTGATATCCTATGCATCTTCACTGGACCAGATAGGGGCCATCGGCCGCACAGTGGATGACTGCGCCATGATGCTGAACTGCATATGCGGTCATGACAGGATGGATACCACATCTGCGGATGTGGCCGGCCCTGATTTTTTGCTCTCGCGCAATAAAGGTGTAAAGGGCCTTAAAATTGGTCTACCCATGCAGTATTTTGTAGAGGGCCTTGACCAGGCCATCAAAGAACGAATTATGAAGGTAGTGGAACTCCTGGCCGAAGAAGGCGCAGAGATCATTGAAGTCTCCCTGCCCCACGCTGAATATGCGGTAAGCGCATATTATCTGATAGCTACAGCCGAGGCGAGCAGCAACCTTGCCAGATACGACGGGGTAAAATACGGTAACAGGTCCGGAGGCGATGACGCAGACCTTATTGATATGTACGAGGCAACAAGGAGCCTGGGGTTCGGAAGGGAGGTCAAGCGAAGGATCATGCTTGGCACATATGTCCTCTCGGCAGGTTATTACGATGCCTACTATTTAAAGGCGCAGAAGGCGAGGACATTGATCAAGGGCGATTTTGACAGGGCATTTGAACAGGCCGACTGTCTGATCGGCCCTGTCTCCCCTTGTCTACCCTTCAGGCTGGGAGAAAAGATGTCTGATCCACTACAGATGTATCTGGTGGATATATACACCGTATCGTTGAACCTGGCGGGGCTCCCCGGCATGAGCATAAACTGCGGAAAAGCAGAAGGCCTTCCTGTTGGATTACAGATAATAGGAAAGGCCTTTGATGAGATGACGGTGATTACGGTGGGAAAGACCTGTGAACACCTGGGCGAATTGTGTCTGAACAAAAAGACCGTTCAGACACAATTTTGAATTTTTAATTATGAATTTTGAATATAAAAACGGCTTGCGGGTTGAGGGAAAGGCCAAATTGATATGATCTACGATGTAATAATATGTTTTGAAACACACGTAGAATTAAAAACTCAGACAAAACTGTTCTGCGACTGCAAGGTCGCATACGACGCACCTGCCAACAGCCGGATATGCCCTGTTTGCACAGGCCAACCGGGCGCGCTGCCGGTGCTGAACAAAAAGGCCGTGGAATTCGCCATCCGCGCAGGTCTTGCCCTCAACTGCACGATCAACCATAAATCCAGATTTGCCAGAAAAAATTATTTTTATCCGGATCTGCCAAAGGGATATCAGATATCCCAGTATGAATTACCGTTCTGTGAAAACGGCTTTCTAGAAATCACCTCTGATGACGGAAATTCCAAGAAAGTGGGCATAAAGCGCATCCATTTAGAGGAAGACGCAGGGAAACTGGTCCATTCATCAGAGTCCTTAGACGAATCGGACTATAGCCTGGTTGACTACAATCGTTCAAGCGTGCCCCTGCTTGAAATCGTCTGCGATCATGATCAAAACCCTTTACGCTCTGTTCGGGAGGCGCGTGCCTATCTTGAAAAAATGAGACAGACGTTAAGATATATCGGAATCAGTGACTGCATGCTGGAAAAGGGTCAATTCCGAAATGACGTCAATGTATCCATCCGGCCAAAAGGGGAAAAGACCTTCGGCAACCGCGCAGAGATAAAAAATATGTCATCGTTCAGATTCATCACTGAGGCTCTGGAATACGAGATCAAGAGGCAAACAGAAATTTTGGATGCTGGAGGCTGCATTGATCAGGAGACCAGACTGTTTGATGAATCAGTCAAAACGACATTTCCAATGCGCAGCAAAGAGAACGCCCCTGACTACAGATACTTTCCAGATCCGGATCTTGTAGAGGTAGAAATTGACCGGGAATTTATAAGCCTTGTCGAAAAAGAAATCCCTGAGCTCCCTGAGCAAAAGCTAAAGCGCATCATGGAGCAGTTTAACATACCAAAAGGCGATGCAATTATCCTTACAAAAGACAAGGCAGTCTCTGATTTCTTTGGCGCCTGCGCCCCATTGTGTGATGATAAGAGAAGGCTCAGCAACTGGATCATCAAGGAATTGTTCAGACTCTTAAATAACTCATCAGCAAAGATAGAGGATTGCACGGTGAGCCCTGAAAATTTTTCACATCTGATCAACCTTATTGCCAGAGGCGAAATTACTGAAGGTATCGCCAGGGCAGTACTGGAGGAGATGTTTCAAACCGGCAAAAAGCCTGAATCCATTATTGATGGAAAGGGCCTTAGGCCCCTTTCGGATATAAGATCTCTTGGGCCGATCCTAGATGAAGTCATGGCAGAAAACCAGAAGGTTGTTGAAAAGATATCAGCAGGAGATACCAAACCCATGGACTTTCTTATTGGTCAGGTAATGAGAAAGTCCAAGGGCAAGGCCGATGCCAGGAAGGTAAAAGAGCTGGTCCAACAGAGGCTTGAGATAAGTCTGTAATGGAATTCAGTAAAAAATGTTTGGGCGTCAATTCCTCAATTACTATTAATCAGTCTTATGCGCTCCTTCTTCTCTGCGCAAAAAACCCATAGCCCCTGCATATGGGCTGTCGATTAAATATTATAAGAACCCAGCCCCTACTTTTCCTCTGATACCATAAAAATAGCACAAAAGAGCCTCAAAGTTTTCTTGTTTCGTTTTCCCAATTTATTGTGTAAAATAAGTCCAACTAAGTTCATCAAAGTCATATGTATTTTAGTTTATTGAACAATTTTAAACAGTTCATGGGAATACCAGGGAGTTTTCGAGGATAGTATGAAACTTAAAGTTATGTTAGAAAAGGGAATGGACGGATACATTGTGGCCCATTGCCCGGCGCTTAAGGGCTGTGTCACACAGGGCCGCACAGAGGAAGAAGCCCTAACAAATATCAAGGAGGCTATCGAACTCTATCTTGAAACAGAACCAGAAGACAGGCATCACCGTCCAGCAGATGAATATAAAGTTTGTGAGATTGCCCTGTGAGCGCTAAACCAGGAATTTTTTCGGGGCGAGAACTGGTCAAGATTTTCCAAAAGATGGGCTACGAAAAAGTTTCTCAACGAGGAAGCCATATTAAGCTGAGAAACAACGAGACTGAAAGCGTCATCATAATTCCAGACCATAAAGAGGTTGATCGGTGGACTTTGAAGACCATTCTAAGACAAGCGGAAATTTCTGAGAATGAGTTGGGCAAGTATTTATAAAAGCGGAAAGTAGCCGTGCCGGGTTGCGGCTCTTCGGGTCTATGGTTTATCCCGCTGTATTTTAGCGGGGCAGCCGTAACGGGTAACCTATCTGATTTGATTGGAAGCATATTCGGACAAGCCATGGCTTATTGATCGCCGATGCCATCATCGCAGCCACCGCAATCTCTTTGGGCTGGCAGTTTATTCGAAGAATCAAAAGGACTTTCGATTTATAAAAGGATTGAAACTCCTCCCCCCTATCCAAATCCATTTGCCAAATAAAGCCCTCCCGATCTTTACACCTCCGGAAGCCGCTTCAGCGAGTAGACGCCGTTTAGCCCTTTTACCAGCTTTGGCTTATTTTCATGATTATTATAGCTTAATATGAGTTATTTATATTCTGATTCCTGAGAAATAACCCTGTTTTTTTAGTCAACTAAACCACCCTCGACTATAAGTCGAGGGGTTTTATGAGGGGTCGATTTCAAATCGACTATCATCAGGAATCGGCTCCCCTTCTTGCTTTTGAAAATATTGCTGGATCATTTCGTCCGTGCAAAACATCACGAGTCCGTATC
>LT984856.1:234639-236216 GCA_900258555.1 uncultured Desulfobacterium sp.
ACACCGAATAACTTTAATTGGGGGCTTGTTTTCTTATACATGATTCATGTATAGCATATTTGTAGATAATATACAATAGTTACTTCTCAGGAATCTATTCTTATGGACGTCCCGCATTCCCCTTTGAAAGGAAAAAATCAATTTTATAGTAGCTGCGGCTAAAGAGAAAATGAAAAAGGCGATTAATGAAAATGTCATCAACCGCCTTTAGTTCTTTTATTATAGCTCATTCTTTAAAGTTTAAAACCTTAGGACGTCCCGGTTATCTCACGAAAATTACAGTCCGTCGGAAATGACTGTGTAAGTGATTTTTTCATTTGTTGCGTCATGGATTTGGATCACGAAGTCTTTAAACCGGATCTGTTTGGCATCCGGTTGATAGGTGAGATTCTGGTAAAAGGCGGGGCGGGCTAGATCGTTCCCCGTGTATTCCCTGTAAGTTAAATTTAAAGAGACATCATTTTTTCCGGAGAAAATAAGTTCATATGATCCTATATCAGACCGCCCTAAGCCCTTTTCAATCATTAACATATTGAATCTGTATGTATCTGGAATAGAAAATTTTTCGCCTGGATAATACATCATTTGATAGTCATAGCTATAGACGCAATCATCCTTTATTCTACCATCCTGGGTGACCAATACTCCCCACTTCCCTTGGTCTGGGTCCGAGATTGAGACAACAACAAATTCCTTTTGTGATAAATAGGCGCTCTCTGTAACAGAGTATTTGTATCCGTCTTTGATGAAAATCTTATAATTGGTAGTCCTCCAATTAATTCCAAGGGTAAGTTCTCCCGGGGATACCGCTTCGGTGATTTTAGTTGCTTCGGAAGAAAACTCTTTCACCTTAATAATTGGCTGCCCAATAAAAGATGCTCTTACCTCTCCCAATCTATAGTCTTTTAAGTATTGAGTTGAATCGGTTACTTCGTGCTCAATCTTTGCCAGACGGAAGGCTATCCATTTTCCGTTTGTGGTGCATCCTGATACCAGAGCAATAAGAGCCATAATAAGGCCGCAACGGCTTATTCTCATTGATTACCTCCGTATGAGCTTATCTGTATCTTCATTTAAAGAGTTTTCTATTTCCTCACCACATTTATAAATTTCAAAATTGACTTTCAGAATATCAACTCCCATTACATATTCATGGCTGGTATTGATAATGCGATGTCTATTTCCTCCGAATTTGCGAGTATTTAAGGCAACTTAATAATTTAAGGATTGATCCCGGACCTCAATATAAAGGCTTTTGATGAAATCGCACCCTCCTTCATTAGGGTCTAAAGACCTCACCTCTTGAAGATTTTCTGGAAGTGGACCAATCCCCATTTCTTCCCTATTACATGCACAGCAAAAAAGCATCAAAATAAGCCGCATCGCACATTTGTGTGGGTGCCCCCAATATGTTGTGGTCGGATTATTGTTTTTCTGACCGGAATGAGTTAGCGTAGTTTCAAGGCGATGACGCCTGGGGCTGACGGAGAGCCCCTCGGCCATCTCGGAGTCGGCCTCCGGCGTCATCGCCTTGAAACTACTGATTAGTCGAGAGCTACTATGAAAGATACATCTTT
>LT984856.1:236356-303498 GCA_900258555.1 uncultured Desulfobacterium sp.
CGCGTAGACATTTTTATTGAGCATACGAGTGGCTTTGCCTTTCCTTGCCCCAAATGTCAAAGGCTGTGTTCCGTGTATGACCACACATGTGAAAGAGAGTTCCGGCATTTGAATGTGTTTCAGATGGCTACATTTATCCATGTGAATCTTCCCCGGATCGAGTGTCCGGAACACGGGGTTTTGCAGATCATCTCCGGCCTTGGAGAAGATAATTCGGGCATGACTTATGAATTCGAGAGCCTTGTCCTGGATCTGGAGCAAGAGTGCAGTATTGAGAGTGTTTGTCGTTTGCTGGATATGAACTGGCATCCTTGCTGGGGGGTAATGAAGAGGGCGGTTGAGCGCGGCATAGAGAGAAAGGCGCATAGGATTCCGGAACGGATCGGGGTTGACGAGAAATCCTTCTCGAAAGGACATCGTTACGAAACGCTGGTCTATGATATAGACTCTGCTACGGTTGACTATGTAGGGGACAAGCGAGATCAGAACAGTCTTGAGGAATACTATAAGCAGTTTAGCCTTGAGCAACGAGAGAAGGTAAAATCCGTTGCGATGGATATGTGGGACCCCTACATTGCGGCTACCAAGGCCTACATACCTGAAGCGGAGAAAAAGATTACCTTCGATCGATATCATGTCATGCGCCTCGTGGTAGACGCGGTGGATAAGGTTCGCAAGCAAGAGCATCGGGCCTTGATGGAAGAGGGCAATAACATTCTGAAGGGGACCAAGTATCTGTGGTTATGGAACGAAGAAAACATCCCGCCATATCGCTGGACTGAATTTGAACACCTCCGTTCACTGGATCTCAAGGTCTGTCGTGCTCGCGCTATCAAAGACAACCTCCGTAACCTCTGGAACTATCATAAAGAAGGTTGGATGAGGAGATACTTCTCTCGCTGGTATTTCTGGGCCACGCACTCTCGGCTGGGCCCGATAGTCAAGGCTGCAAAGAGCCTTAAATCTCATATTGACAATATCGTAACCTATGCCAGACACCGGATAACCAATGCCTTGGGGGAAAGCCTCAACAGCAAGATTGAGAAGGTGAAAAGGCTTGCCTGCGGCTATAGGAATCGGGACCACTACAAGACCGCTATCTACTTTCACTGCGGAGGCCTTGATCTCTATCCGAGAAGAAAACCAGCGGCATTCCAGGTCATCAATGCATGACCACAACATATTGGGGTCACCCACACAAATGTGCGATGCCCCCAAAATAATAATGGCGATTTTCATTATTTTCACCAAATAGAATTATTCGCAGGGCGGCGTACTTGAATTCTTTGATTTCAAGCAAAACGTATCGGGGTTCAAGAAGGAACCAGAGACTATAATTTCCCCAACAACTAATATGTCGTAATCTCCCCCGTCGAATTTTCCCCCAATAGGGTTAATCTTTCCTCCTGTTATTTCGCCTCCATTCATAGTAAGATGGACCCTAAAGTCTGGCTGGAAATTAATTGTCTCAACTTCCAGGGAATCGGTCCATGTCCCATAGCCTTCGGCAATGAAATCAGAGTCAGTGCCACCAAATACATCTATTTCAAAATCCCCCGGCGTCCAACAGTCTTCAAAAGTGTCAAGCACATACAACTTGCCCAATAGACAAGACGACTGGAAGATAACCGCACTTATATGTAGATATGCTTTGACCTTTGACGAAAATTTTTTAGGGGTTGTTTCAGAATTATCATATGAAAATTCATACCCGGTCAATTTAATGTTTAATAAAAACCATTGATCTTCCAGCGCGGTTAAATCCCGGGCGATAGAAAATTTTGGCAGTAATAAGAAACTTGTGACAATATATATAAAAACGATTGACATAAAATTTTTTGATCTCATGGTATCCCCCCTTCTCACGCACAGTATTTATTTAGAACCTTTATATCGAATGAATACCTCTCTTGCCTTTTGTGCTGCATGTCTTGCTTCTTTATGGGTTTTTCCATAAAAACCTTCTTCTCCTAACTGTATTTTGTTCCAAACTGTATCATATATAATCTGAGACGTCGCAATCGCCTTTACAATATCGGCTTGTTTCCCAGGAACTTTTCTCCAATCTTGGACATAACGGTTATATTTCAACATTTCTATATTCATTCTTTTGAATGCCATCTCAACTTCCAACCTTATAGAGGAAGGATCAGAAAAAACAACTTCTATTTCGTCTAATGCATCAAGGACCTTTTCGGTTATCGAAATGAAATCATTAAAAGGAATGGGCTCTGCTGTGTATGCAGTCGTATATACTAATAAAAAAGCCGTCGCAATAAATAGTAAAAAGAATCTTCTCATCCTTCCGTTCCCTTTTCTTCTCTTTTGCTCAATATATTCATAAACAGCCCTAACTAATTTCCTGCAATAAAGAAAAGACCTCTCTATTTATTATTTATAATATTGAGACGGTCCGAGGCAGCCCCTTTATCAGCCTCTTCTCCTTGATATTGAGCCTTAATTAATTCATATTTTTTTATATATTATATTCAATATTATTTCGATATATACTATTTTATTTAAATATCAATTAAGTTGAATTTGCGTTTTATTTAACTATGCACTAGTATCGCTCAAATCCTTTTCAGTGGGCTACGCTATTTTACAATATAAATACCACCATAACTATTTTATATATAATTTTATTCTAATTGGAAAAATAACACTTAAAAACCTTTGAAATAGATAGCGGATTAATTGAATTTTAAAAGAGCGTTACCCCAATGTAACTATTCAGGTGGATAGCCTAAATGCTGAAGACTGAAGGTAAAAAATTGAATCATGCCCGATAATTAAGAAAATATAAATCGCGAAGGCTTTGTGTAGCCACTCAGGCCTAATAAAATTGAGACCTCGCATTAACTGTCTCCTTCTGCCTTCGAACTTCAGCTAAAATACCTGAGTACTTACAAATCAATTATGAAAAATCCTATATACTCTTTACAGATTTTTTGCAATAGGCATTATTTCCATATCCCTATTTCGCCAACTTTCCCTATCATTCTGTTTCCCATTTTCCTTTATATAATAATATCACTGGCGAAGAAGCCCCCTAAAATGGAAAGCCTTTCTCTGGTTCAACCGGCTTCAGTTTTTCTTCAACCGGCGGTTTTGCTGTCTTGTGGAGATAGTTTCCCTCAACGTAAATGGCCTTGTGCGGCAGGGCGGGACATACATGTTCGCATGCTCCGCATCCTACGCATATTTCCTCATTTACCTGCGGGAGCCTCAGGTTGTTTTCAATTACCTCATGGACCGCCTTTGTCGGGCAGTGTTCCGAACATGCACAACATTCTGTCTTCTGGGTTACCACTACGCAGTTGTCTTTTATGAATTTCGCAATACCAATCTGAGTGAGTTTTTTTTCTTCCAAACTAATCGGAAGGATTGCCCCGCTCGGACAAATCTCGCTGCATTTTTTACATTCATAATTACAAAATCCTTTTCTGTTGTCCATGACAGGAAGTAGAATTGCCCCTGATTCAAGCAACGACGGCTGTATAACCTGACCCGGACATACGCTTACACACAGATAACAGGCGGTGCAGGAACCTCTAAAACGGGCAATGCCTTTTGAACCAGGTGGTGTTACAGCGACATTCTTTCTGACGGGAATAAGGTTCATTTTGTAAACAACAATCCTGTTTTGGGCTAAGGCATTACGGACTGGCCTTATTGCTAGAAGAAGGATCATGGCAAGGAAGGCCCTGCGACCTTCCTTGCCTCTTCCCGCAGAAATCGTTCTGTTGCGGTCAATTGCAGAATGACTATATAGGATTGCGCCGGCAGGGCACGAATCATAACAATTAAAGCAGCAGACACACCTGCTGAAGTCAATGGAATTGTTTACGGAGTCAATACAGTTCGACTTGCAGACCTTTTCGCAAAGGCCGCAGCCGGTGCAGAGTTCTTTATCTACACGAAATTTGAATGCAGACAGATATGATACCAATCCGAACAACGACCCGACCGGACAGATGGTATTGCAATAGAGCCTGCCTCTAATCAATGAAAGCACTGTTGCGACTGCAAAAAATATCGCCGTATACAACAGGATAGAAATCTGTATGGGCTTATATGTAAAGGGCGCAACCGAGTAGATATCAAAATGCTCCAGCGTTGTAGCGGTGAGATTATTGAGGCTGATAAAGACAGGTCTTGCAAGGCATGTGATAATTCTTCCGAAATTACTGAAGGGGTCCAGTATGGTGATTAAGGTCATACCTGTCGTAACAAGGGCTATGACAGTGATTAACAGGACTGAATATCTCAGAAAATTATGTGCCTTTGTATAACGAAATTTTACCTTACGGATCTTTCGTCTTACAAATATAATAATATCGAAAAAGCCGCCCAGAGGGCAGAGAAATGAGCAGTATACCCTTCCGAATATCAACAGCAGTATAAGTACTATGATAAATCCGATGAAGGCTCCACTGTATGTATTGATGAATTTTATCAGGGACGGGATAAACTGAAAAAAAACAGCGCTGTTTATAAATGAGGATGGTACTGATCCCTTTATGTCAAGAAAGCTTATGGAGATGGCGGCGATAAAACAGATGCATACCGCCGCCCTTATCTTTTTAGCCGGGCCGTGTCTCATCTGCCATCAGTTACAGGTTTATCTTATTGATGGCGAGCGTTGAAAGATCCATTGTGCCCACCTGTAACCTTTGGGCGCTTTTGATATAGCCGACTTCATTGGGATCAAGCCCGAACATCCTTGTCGCGGCTGTGTCAGCCGCGACAGGGTCTGTTGCGATTATCTGTGATTTCATGACTTCAACATCAGCAACGGAAACACCCCTGGGGCCGTTTTTCTTCATTACATAATAGGCGTCTATCACTGTCAGATCCGGCCTCTTAAATGTGGCAAAGTCTGCAATGCACTGGTGCAGGTCATTTCTGTGCCAATATCCCCTGTCCCAGACAATGCCCATATGGTTTTTCATCCCTACGGTAACCTTGGCGCTCCCATGACTCTTTAGTATCGGGACATTGATAAAAACATCGCTTTCAAGGACCTTTTCGTGGACCTTGGCGCTCTTGAGCCTTTCACCACGCTTGATCTCGATATCACCATAGTATCCTTCCTTATGGGCCGGGATAATCTTTCCTCCTGCCTCCTTAACCGCCTGTTCAATGCCGCTGTTCTCGTAACACTTTGCCCATTGGTCGCAGGGATGGTCAAATACATAAACCTCCTTTGCCCCTGCATCGAGACAATGTTTGATAATCTGCCTCACCAGCTTCGGGTTGGTGTTTCCGCCCCTTTCCGGGGGGACGTCCCAACCGATGTTGGGTTTTACCACTACGGTCTGGTTTGGCTTGACAAACCTTTTTATCCCCCCAAAGGCCTCCATGGCCTTGTCAAACATTGCATCAGGCTCTCCACCTTTAATAGCGACCATATCACAGGCCTTGTCTGCCCCTGTAACAGCTTCTACGGCCCTTGAAATCCTGGGAAGTGAAGTCAGAGACCCTGCCGCCAATCCCCAAAGTACCCCCTTTATGATAAAATCCCTTCTCTTCATATTTTTATACATCCCCTTGTTTATATTGTCTGTCTTGTCCAACGCCTGACCAGATATGGCTTGGCCATTTCAAATGTCAGGCAGTCCTCCTCAATCGCCTCTTCCGCCTGTTTGACTGACATCCTCTTTATCTTCTTTATCACGGAAAGTGTCCTGCCAAAGTACAGGGGAATGAGGGAATCTATCATCAGATTTCGGTCAAATTCCTTATCCCTGTAAGCAACGGCCATATCGTATAACACCCTCGCCCAAAGATCAGCAGGGAATGTATATTCCTTCTCCCTCATGTCTTTTATCTCAAACAATTTATTGCATACATCCTCTGTCAGGACTGCCCTCCAGATATCGGATTGAAGCGCAAAGCCGTCATGAAATTTATCACTCAGTTTTTTGGTGTCCACCACTATCTCCGGAGGCATTTCCGTCTCTCCCAGACCAAAGCCGTATATTGAAGTTGGCCTGCTATACTTGATCTTGTTCCAAAATGATTCAAAATGGGTCATCATATCAAAAATCGTGCCTACCACCTCCCTGAACATCGGACCGAGGTCGGTGCCGGGGTCTTTGGCCTTATGGATCTTGGGCCTGCCCATGAAAGACTGGCATACCTGGACCTTTTGAGTAACGGCAAGGGTGGTCATCCAGATATCTATCCCGAAACTGGAAACCGCATTGGTCCATCCAGTTCCATTTAAAAAGACCCTGGCCAGATTTCCGCTAAAACCGAAATCGCCTCCTATAGGCTGCCTCACCCTCCTTCCATAAAGTGCCCTGGTCATGGGATAGGCAATAGTGTTGGTGATTGTACCATCATATTTGTGCCTGATATACAACGGGGCCACATAATCAAAGTCACTGTAAAGTGGTTCTCCCAGGTGTTTAATCCACTCAGGGGTAATGCTTTTCAGATCCGCATCTACAACAACCACGGCCTTGGCATCAAGATCAACAACCTTCTGAAAAAGGTTCAAGAAGTTATTCCCCTTACCCCTGACGCCGGGACCAGTAGAAAGATAGATCTTGGGCGTGGATGTCGGGCTGTCAAAAAATGCCTTTCTTGTATTATCAGGGGAGTCATTATCACAGTTGATTATCACTGAAGACTTGTCGCCGAAATATCTCTTTAAGCCCTTGTCCGCCTGAGTGGTGGGATATGCAATGGATCCTGCCTCATTGTAAGAAGGAATACATACTACTATCTCAGCCGATTTTATATTTTCCGGGTTGTGCTCAAATACCGCTGACATCGTCTCTCTCCTCTTATCCCCGGCAAAAGCGTCTTTTTTCCTGCTCTACGACCTCTATCAGATCGTAAAAGATATTTGGGAGCTTATTGGACACTCTTTCCCATGATACAGTCTGGGGCATTTCAAAGATCTGGTGCTCTGAACCCCGTTCAACCTTAAGGATGGTTTCGGCCAATCCGTTATCAAGGAAGGCCTTAAATTCAGGATGGGTGTTGACATACCTCAAAAACCTCTCCGACATCCTGTATGGATCAGTAAAGACCTCGCCTGCGTAAAGGATGGAATCGCGAAAGACATTCCGCACCATATACTCTTCGTTATCCATGTTGTATTTGAGATTGCTGAAACTGGAATCATCCGCGTATTTTCTTATCATCTCTTCTGCTATTGCCTGATATGTAATGGCCAGGTCACGAAAAAAAGTATCGGAGACCTCCAGTCCCTCTTCCACAATGATCGCTGTCATCAGAGTGGTTACAATATCAACAGCCATTCGGGTAAGCCCCCTTGACGGGTCTTTGATAAATGCATCCTGATGTTTGTGGTCAAAGGGCTCTGTGCTGAACATCACCTGGGCGGCGGAAGAGGCCTTTCTGAAGACCTCTATCAGGGTGAAGATCTCTACCCCCCAGTTGGTGGCAAAACGCATCTTCTTTAACAGATCCACCTTGAAGGCCACCTCTCCTGAAAGCTGATAATGAAAACCCATCAGGAACTCTATCAGGTTGAGCATGTTTTCCTTCTTGCTTTCAGTAAACTTCCTCTTCAGCGAAAATAGAAGCGGGTCAAGCAGCAGGCGCTTTACCCTGCCATAGAACTCTTTGTCGGCGATCCTCGCATAATAGGCCTTGGAGAAATCATAATCCAGCACCACAACCGGATAGAAAAGCCGGTCCAACTGTTCCCGTCTAAAGGTCCGGATATCCGCATCAATGAGTCCTATGGACTGGGCGCCCATGGCAATGGCAATCCCAAAGCCCAGGAAAATGTTCTTGCCCTTTCCAGACTCATTAATTCTAAACCCCGCCTCATTGAGTTTGGCATAAATGCTGCTGAATCCAGGCCCATCATTCCACTGGATGAGGTAATTGGTTATTCCGGATGAGGCTATGAGATCTCTTAATATAATTGCCTCTTTTTCAGTTGCGCGGTCCAGACCGAAAATAATTGTTGATACATAGGCGACGTTTTTAAGCTGTCGCAATATGTTTTTGAGCACAGGCAGATTTGCTGGATCGGTAAACTCTGTTTCAAGGAGAGGGATGATAAGTGTGGTCTTCTTCCACTTGGAATGAAGCCTGAGCTGCGCCCTCATGTGTTTGCTGTCCTGTTGAAGGATGTGAAAGGTAGTCACCCTTCCGCTGGTTTGGCAAAAGTCAGCGATGGCCGTGCTCCTCATGAAGTGTCTGAAAAAAAGGCTGTTCAGACACAATTGTTAATTTTTAATTTTTAATTTTTAATTTAAAAAGGAACTATTTTAACAAAACTTGCTTGATTTCGTTGCCGGCAAACAATATTCGGGCTAATGACTGACAATGATATTTGAGATAACTCTAGCCGATACACCGCCATTTGTCAACTTCCCGGCCTTGTGTTCTGATTTTTCTTGAACGGTTCAAATGTAACTGGTAACTTTTTACAGGGACAAATGAATCTTTTCGGGGAGCAGTAGAGTGATTCCGACAAATGATGAATGTTTTCGACTTATGTCAAGGTATGAGATGCTCGACAATATCAGGGCACATTCGCTGGTGGTTGCAAAGGTTGCACACCTGCTGGCTAGAAACCTGTTTAAAGTCGGGGTGGATATCTCTGTGGAAATGGTTACTGCCGGCGCCCTGATGCATGACATCGGGAAGACCGCATCCTTAAAGACAGGTCAGGATCATTCCAAATTAGGAAGACAAATTTGCATTGAAAATGACCTCCACGAAATAGCAGATATCGTTGGGGAGCATGTCAGGCTGAAAGACTATTATATCTATGGCTGTTATTCCGCAAAGGAGATCGTTTTTTACTCCGACAAGCGTGTTACCCATGACACCATTGTCAGCCTGGAAGATCGCCTGACTTACATCATTGGACGATATGGAAAAAATCGGGAAAATCTGGAAAATGCAATAAGAGTGAATTTTGAACTTTGCAAGAGGGTCGAAAAAAAGCTGCTCGGCAAATTGGATTTCGCCTCGGAAGAGCTGGCCATTTTGGCAACTGGCGAGGAAATCGCATAACCGGATTGCGGGTTACGAGTCAATATCATTAACTTAAGGATATCGAACAAGGAATTCCGAATTAAAATGTAACAACTTAAAATAAAAAAGAAATTTCCTTGCTTATATATTCTACATTCATTATTCAATATCCTGCGGTTCAAGATGCTTCGCTCACGGCGGCAAATCCGGCTGCCATAGCCTATTTCATAAAATCCAGTATCCCGCCTGCGTCCAACTGATTTTCTTTTATCCCCAAAGTTTCTGTGTCCACCCCCAGACACAGGCCAAGCAGCTGCGTATAAAGGATGGATGGCAACGGCACACCATTATTTCTTTTTTCCACTATCATCTTTTGGACACTGTCGAACTGCAACTGACAATACACACACGAGACACAAAGGAATTGGGCACCTGATTTTCTGGCCTCACTTACCTTCATGGCTGTTATGTCCATGGCCAGATTATCATTGACGCCGAATACAGGGGCGCCACAGCATTTGACCTTGGCATCCCAATCGGTGCTTTGAGCGCCTAGGGCCTCAACAAGCTGGTCGAACTTGGAAGGCTTTTCCGGGTTATCAAATTCAGCGATCTCCCTGGGCCGTAAGATATGACACCCATAATGAACTGCAATATTGGGCTTATCAAGCTTCTTAACCGCCTTTTGTCTTATCTGCTCTACTCCTATGTCACTATATAGAAAATCAAGAAAATGCCTGATCTTGATCCCGCCATTATACCTGAGGCCTTCCCTGTTTAATATTCCACTGATCTCTTCCCTGATTGACGCATCCTGTTTCATTAAGTGATCGGCATTCTTGAGATTTCCATAACAGCAATTGCAAACGGTCAGGATGTTGAGATTATGCCTTTCCGCAATACATAAATTCCTTACGGAGGCGAGCAGATAGGCCTTATAATCGTAGTTTTTCAGCGGTTGTCCGCAGCAATTGAATTCCTTTATGTCAACCAGCCCCACGCCGAGTCTGGCCAGCACAGCATCTGTGGATGTCTCGTATTGCTTTAGCAAAACAGATGTGGGGCAACATCGAAATATGGCAAAGTTCATAATCCTTAGTCTCCAATTCTAACTGCTTCTCTTTTCAGTTGTCTCTTCAATCGCCAGATTCTTTAAGACATAGAATATATCAGTAATGTGCACACCCTGAGGGCAGTGTTGCTGGCATTCATAGCAGCCAAGGCAGTCCCATAACATACCTGTGCGATATACCAGCTCCGGGGTGCCTAAGATAACCGCCTGCATCATCTGATGGGGCACCATACCTAATTTTTTAGGATCATTGCCGTTGTTGTTCGCCACCGGGCAAACGGTTGAGCAGGTAGTGCAACTGAAACAGTATGAAAAGGTGTCGGCATCTGAGGTCATATTCAGTTTTTTCTTTGCCCTCTCACCCCACTTGGTGGGCGATACGATACCGTCCTTGGCATCAATTGATCTGCACGCCTCTTCAATGGCGCCCCTTGCTGTCTTAAGAGGCTGGAGATATTGGGTCTCCGGCAGCCGGCCGCTGTTGATACCCCTGTAATAGGAAAACGGCGTCAAGGTTAGAAATTCAGGATAACCTCTATTTAAAAGAGTCTCCCTGACATTGAACCATAATTCCTGGAGATTGATGCCGACCGGGCAGACATCTGTGCAGCGGTGGCAATTGGTGCACATATAGACCCCTTCCTGCAGGTGCCTTATTTCCAGTTCGCCAAGATCCTTGCCGGAGGCAAGGGCCTTTATGGCCGGTATTTTTTCCGATGGCAGTATCCTGACATTATTGAACAGCTCAAAGGTGACCCCGACTGAACAGCGCGTTGAGCATGTCCCGCAATGTGTACAAGCGTCAAGTTCCATTATTTGTCTTGTTGCAATATTGGCCGGATCTGATTTTTCACGCTCCATAACAGCATTGGCAATAAGGCTTATGGGGCTGGCTATTATATGGAACATCTTGCTGAAGGGCAGATATGCCAAACCCGCAAAACAGGCTATTATGTGGATATACCAAAGGATAAGAGGGGCATTTATCTTATCAAGACCAAGGGCGACAGGGCTCAGGATCTTTGCAGAGGCATAACCGGTAAAGGCCCATTGGGGCTTTGAGTGACAGTCGGCGCAGGCGTTTTCGTGTATTTCCTTGCCCTGGTCCAAGACGTCGGTGTCAAATGGCGCCTTTACGTTGGGCGAGACAACGCCGAACTCAGCCACCCAAAAACTCTCCAGGGCCCGGATCTCTTCTTCGTCTTCAAGGTCGCCGTATTCTTCCACCATGTCGGAAAATACCCTGTGGGAGAGAATTTTAGTCCCTTCCAAAAGTACCCCGGATATCATGATCACCGCAACAATGATGATGGCGTATTTATCCATCGCATCAGTCTTTAGCCTCGGGATCTTCATTATAAAACGACGATACAGCGCGATGGCCACCCCGGCTATTACCAATAGCCCAAAGAGGTCTCTAAGAAACATAAACGGATTGACCGTGGGATAGTAATTGCTGAAAAAGGGTTCAGAGAAATAATTATCCAGGGCGTGCATCAGAAGAAGGAGCATAAAGCCGTAAAAGATCATCATGTGCATCAGCCAGCGGAGTAAATCCTCTTTCAAGATCCTTCTCTCACACATGACATCAAGGACAAATACCTTGACTGCGGTAAAAATCTTAACACTGAAAATAACACCCAACGCACCCTTCAGCACAGCAAAAAACCTGGTGCCGGGCGTAATATCGTCTGCCAAAAGTCCGACTTTCCATGTTAACCATGTATAGAATCTATAGAGCAGACCAAGGATAAAAATTGCTAAGGAAGAGTACAAAAGAACATTGAATAGCATATGTTAAGTCCTTCAGATTTAGTCATAATTGTAGTTATCAAAATCTATGGCAACAGCTTGGGGTTTCAAAAAAAACGGACCCAAACTTTATCTCTGAATCACCTTTGCTCAAACGCCGAACACCTTGACAGGCTTGTAGGGGTGGGTGCCCTCAATGACTTCAACTCCTGCCTTGGCCTTTACCTTTGCAATGATGGTTTCCTTATAAGGGCAGTTGTCCAACAGACATGTCCCGATAAGGACAGCATCAATTGTCTCTGCCATGGGAGCCATCCACGTCTTCAGCTGCACAAGTCTCAGGACAGGTGATGTGCCAGGACAGCCTCCGCAGTGAATGAGCGCCCGCAATTTTGCATCCGTATCCTTGTATCTCGAAAACTCCCCCTCCTTTTTATCAAAACCCATCAAGCATCGGTGGCAGCCGATACAGGTCTCATCCTTGATGTTTTTGCAACTTAATACTGCTATATTCATATGAAAAATACCCTCCAAAATATTTTATATCGTCTTCTTTCTGACAGCCGAAAAAGTCGTGTGTTATTCCCTGCCATTAAAGGGTTTTCTATATAGCCCCACTCACAAAATTTTTCAAGTCCTTTATTCATACAAATATTCCTTTTGACCAACACGATTCTGAAATACGGCTTAATCAAAAGACTTTTTTATTTTCACTCCCTTATTCCATCTGTCGGCTCCTGATCTGTCACCGGTTGTGAAGGCTTTGACTTTCGGATGATCATACCATAATATCAATTCAAATTGAGCGGTTCTTTACATATAAATATCGGAGGATCATGATGAACATTGCCTTGATTGGCGGCGGCACAAAGTGCGGAATATTGCTGGAATTGATAAGGAGCCACAAGTTCAGGACTATGAAACCAAAAATCCTGGGTGTTGCAGACAAAGATGACAGTGCTCCCGGTATGGTCAAGGCCAAAGAGATGGGCATTTACACCACCAATGACTATAATGAATTTTTTGATAACGACGAGATAGACCTGATAGTTGAACTGACAGGTAAGGAGGATGTATTACTTGATGTTATAAACAAGAAGAAGAAAACTGTCCGTTCGCTTGATAGTAAAACTGCAATGCTCTTTTGGGAGATGTCGTCCATCCTATCTGAACAGAGGGTGACAGAGAAACTCCTCCATGAGACAAGAGCCATTTATGGTGTCCTGATCAATGAGATGATACAGGATGAAGTGATGGTTATTGCCCCCGGATTTCATATCCAGGACATCAATAAATTTATGCTCAAAAAGCGCAATATCACTATAGATGATGCAATAGGTAGGTATTGCTATGAGATATCCCACGGTCAGGACAGGCCGTGCAAGGGTAAAAACCATCCATGCCCTCTTATACAGACATTAAAGACCCAACAGCCGGCGAGGATGACCCACGTCCATTTGGATGATGATAACAAAGAGGTCTTTTATTCCCTGGCCACCTACCCATTGGTTGAAGATGGTAAGATGTCTGCTGTGTTGGAAATATGGAGGGACATCACAAAGGATATAAACCTCCAACGCCTTATGATGCACCAGGAAAAACTTGCCTCCATTGGCCGACTTGCCGCGGGTGTAGCTCACGAAATCAACAATCCGATGACAACCATCCTGACGAGCGCAATGCTGATCCAGGAGGACATGGCCCCCGACGATCCGAACTATGAAGAATTGCAGACAATAGCCGATGAAACCAAACGCTGCAGCAGGATAGTGAAGAGTCTTCTGGATTTTGCCCGTCATTCAAAGCCATCCATTACGAAAAACAGTATCAATGATATTGTCCGCGAGGGAATTACCCTTACCAAAAAGCAGGCAAAATTTAATGACGTCAGCATAGAGGAAAACCTGGCGGAAGACCTGCCTCCTGTTTATGTGGATAAAGACCAGATCGAGCAGGTCGTGATCAATCTTTCCCAGAACGCCATTGAGGCTACACCCCCTGGAGGCAAAATCACATTCACCACCAGGCCGGGTGCCAAGAAGGGGACCATAGAAATTGTGGTCAGCGATACGGGCAAGGGTATACCAAAAGAAGATCAGCGCAAGATCTTTGAACCTTTTTATACCACCAAGGAGAGCGGAACAGGCCTTGGCATGTCCATAACCGTAGGACATATCCATCAGCATGGGGGCATAATAAATGTAGACAGCAACCCGGGCCACGGCGCAACATTTGTTGTAAGACTGCCCATTAAGAAAGAGGACGACAATGCCTGATGATATACCCGGTTTACTGGTGGTTGATGATGAAATAAATATTTGCCAGAACTGCGTAAAGATACTTTCAAAGATGCAATGCAATGTGGACTACGCCCTAAACGGCTATGATGCCCTCCAACTGATGGATAAGAGGCGTTTCGATATTGTAATAACTGATCTTAAGATGGCCAGCATGGGGGGAATGGAGGTCTTAAGGAAGGTAAAAAGCCATTATCCGAACACGCTTGTTATTGTTATAACAGGCTATTCATCGGTGTCCTCTGCCGTTGAGGTGATGAAGACAGGGGCATTTGACTATGTCCCAAAGCCATTTACCCCTGATGAGCTGCGCGCTGCAGTGCGAAAGGCGATTTTTGAAATACAGATACAGACTCAAAACAGGGAATTGAGGGAAAATAAAGAACCTTTTAAGCTGCTATCACATCAGCTTATAGGTAATAATCCGAAGATAGAGGGTGTCATCAATATGGTGCAAAAGGTTGCGCCGACAGACTCCACAGTCCTTATTTACGGTGAAAGCGGGACCGGCAAGGAATTGATAGCACGCGCCATACATGCCAACAGCCAAAGAAAAGGCCAGGTATTTTTCGCCGTTGATTGCGGGACATTGTCTGAAAACCTTTTGGAGAGCGAATTGTTCGGCCATGTCAAAGGGGCATTCACAGGAGCACATAAAGATAAGGACGGGATATTTAAGCGTGCACACAAGGGCACCGTCTTTCTTGATGAGATAAGCAATGTCAGCACTGAGATACAAGGAAAGCTCCTCAGGTTTTTGGAGACCCGAGAGTTTTTACCTCTGGGCGATACAACGGCCCAGCATGTTGACGTGCGTCTGATATTTGCCACCAATCGCGACTTAAATGAGTTGGTCGCCAAGGGAAACTTCAGGGAAGATTTTTATTACAGGATCTTTGTCTATCCAATCATTATACCACCCTTAAGGGAAAGAAAGTCAGATGTACTGCCTATTGCATATCATTTTCTCAAACAGTTCAATGCTCATATCGGCAAGAATATACAAGGATTCGATTATGATGCTGTTAAACGAATGACTGAATACGACTGGCCCGGAAACGTCAGACAATTAAGAAATACGGTCGAAAGGGCGGTGATCCTCTGTGAGAGGGACCAGATCAGCCTGAGTGAACTGCCTCTGTTAGACGGAATGGAAACTCCTATGGAGAATATCCCCTCGACTAATGAGGAATTCAAGAGGATGAAAAAGGACATCAGGCAGAGGGCTGTGGACCGGGTGGAAAAGAATTTTATTATCAACGCCCTAATCCAAAACCAGTGGAATGTTACACAGGCTGCATCAAAAGTAGGGCTTCAAAGGACCAATTTCCAGAATCTGATGAAAAAACATGCCATTGTTAGACCCAAGGACATCAAATCGTAAACAGCGAGTGTTATTCTAAAGCTTTGCTTTATTCTTGACAGGATTTTCAATGAAACATATATTGATCGAGTTATTTAGTCTTTGATCATAGGAGATAGCAAAATGAGTTCCAATAAGAAACAGGTAAAAATAATCCGAGCTAACAAGGCGAAACCCAATAGGGCTAATCTTAAGAAGAACCATAATCGCATCCAAGAAAATATTCAGATACTTAGAGAATTAGCTACAAAGGGATAGCCAGAGGCCTGTCTATTAGCTGTTTTTAATGCCCATTGTCTTAAAAAAGCCCCCCAAGAGGGGGCTTTTTTTGCTTCATCGGGTAACAGGGAACTTGACATGAAAGATGTCGTCATCGTATCTGCCTGCCGAACGGCAATAGGGACATTTGGTGGGGCGCTCAGAGATTTTGGTCCTGAAAAGATGGCCTGCATAACCATGAAAGAGGCCATAAAGCGAGCCGGCATTGAACCGGGCATTATTGATGATGTGCGTTTCGGCTGCTGCGTCGAGCCCATTGACGCCCTAAACATTGCCAGGGTGTCTGCAATTATGGCAGGCATTCCGGAACATGTACCCGCTGTTACGATTAATCGTGTCTGCATTTCCGCCATGGATGCAGTGATATCCGGTATGGCCATGATCCAGGCGGATATGGCGGACATCATCCTTGCAGGGGGAGTGGAACAGATGTCAGGCATCCCTTTTATCGCCCCCCGTGCAAGATTGGGGGATGCGCCTGGGAGACGGTGCCCTGGTGGACGCCCTGATTCACGCCCAGTTCTGCGGGTCGTATAATTTCCCCCACCCTGAAGACGGGCCGGTGAAGGAGGGTATGCCCATGGATCTGTTCAGGGGTAAGCCTTACAATATGGGACATACCGCCGAGTTTATCGCCCAATTGCACAACATCAGCAGGCAAGAGATGGATGAGGTTGCACTGCGCAGTCACAATAATGCGGAACGCGCTACAGTGGAAGGTGATTTTAAGGATGAAATAGTCCCCATTGAAATACCGGCAAAAAAAGGGGGCACTCCTTCAATTTTTGATAAAGACGAACACTTCAGACCAGGCCTGACCATGGACCAGTTGGCTAAACTTCCGCCGGCCTTTATCCCGAAAGTCGGAAGGCTTACCGCTGGAAACTCCGCCGGCATAAACGATGGCGCCAGCGCAATGATAATCATGTCCGCCCAAAAGGCAAATGAATTGGGTTTAACGCCCATAGCCAGCATCAAGGCCACGGGCCGTGGGGCATGTCATCCGTCCATAATGGGGCTGAGCACTGTGCCTGCCGTGCAGGATCTTTCCATACGGAGCAATCTCAAAATAGATGACTTTGAGCTGATCGAGATGAATGAGGCCTTTGCCGCACAGTACGTGGGTGTGGAAAAAGAACTCAAGTTGAATCGGGAATTAACAAATGTAAACGGCTCCGGCATAGGCCTGGGTCACCCCGTAGGCTCTACAGGATGCCGCATAATGGTGACTCTACTTTATGCCATGAAAAAGCGCGGCAAAACACTGGGCCTTGCCAGTCTGTGCGGGGGTGGAGGGGTTTCAATGGCCTGCGCGCTTGAGATGCTGTAGACTTTAATCCTAAAAAAAGCAGTCAGAACTTGGCCTTTAGCTATTAGGCAAGAAATTTCGACATCTTGACAACTTTAAAGGTTGCACCCGGTGGTTGAACATAGAAATTGTTTCAATATATTGAATTCTTTAAGCTAACGGCTAATCACTAACAGCTAACAGCCTTTTTTAAGTTAATATGTTCATTCCCTATATCCGTAAGGGACATCCATTCCGTCTACATATACACGACCATACTCGTCAATGGCAAAACGGCCCCGTGCAATCATTTCAATGGTCTTTGGAAAGATTTTCCAGTCGCCTGCCTCCTTGAGCCTGCCCTGGTGTTCATCCACCATGGCCTGGAACCTGTCTCTGTCCTGCAATAGCGTTTCCGGGGCCTGGGAAGTTTCAACAGGAATCGGCTCTGAGACCATAAGCAGGGGGCCTGTGTCCACTCCATCATCTGTCCAAAGGATGGAGGCCCTCAGGGTCTTTTCCCCTGCAAGTATGGCATCACGTACTGCATTATCACCCACATATACCCTCCTGCCCTCTGCGGACACAATGGAAAGGTCGGCAGGATGGACATTAACGCACCTGTTCAGTGTGATGTAGCTCATGTATCCGCCCAGGGCGATCACATCAATTTCAAATGCCTCTATTAATCTCTTTGCAATTGCGTCGTACTGCCTTCTGGCCTCCAGACCCTCCGGTGCGAGGCATGAGCGTTTAAGTGATCTTTGCTGATGGAAGGCGCGTATGTCGTAGCTAAAGTAGGGAATCCCATTATCAAGCGCAATCTTTTCGCCCGAGCACATTCCGTCTGAGCGGTCACTGAATATAAAGATCACCTCAAATGGGGACGACCCCTCACTGGAAGCCAATGCCTTTTGATGTTCAAGCAATTTCATTATATTGGTGCCGGAACCTGACATGAATGCCGCGACCCGCATAGGCCTTCCGCCGCTATTAGCAGGATCAAAGATGGGTGTGATGGTCATGTTATTGTCTCCTACCGGTTTTCAAGAATTTAAACTTAAAAAAGCAGTTAGCACTTAGCGGTTAGCTATTAGTCAAGGAATTTCGACATGTTGACAACTTCAATGGTTTCACCCAATGGGTGAAGATATAAATTGGTGCAATATTTTGAATTTCTTAAGCTAAATGCTAAATGCTGACAGCTGACAGCATTTTTTAGGTTAAAAGTCCAAGGGGCCAAGCTGACCCGTTTAATCCAGCAAACCTAAAGCCATTTTAAGGTCTTCTTCGCGGCGGAATCAAGATGGAATATGGTTTCCAGCCTGAGATACAATTTTTGGTTTTGACCTTTGCACCCATTTTATTCTATAAAAATCGTTTTATTCATCTTACCCTTTCCCCACAGGGATGGAAGGCCCATAACCGTATCAAAAGGAGTGACAAATGGCATATGATTCAAGTAAGGACCAGATCCTTCATACATGGGAGAATGACAAGACCGGCCTGAATATCTCAATATGTCGTTACGGTGATGGTGAGGCCAAACTTCAGATTGGCCCCCGGACATACACCAAGAAAGACGGGTCAAAATCGGCAACAAAGGCGGGCAGGCTTTCGATTGATGATGTCACCTGGCTTAACGATATCATCGAGCAGGTGATTGAGAAGATGAATGAATATTTTTTGGAAGAAGGCGCCGGATAACAGAGAATTTTGAATGTTGAATTTTGAATTAAGGCCGGATTATTCATTGAACACATAATTAAGTCTAAACAACAGGAGGACAGTGCATGACAGAGCAGAGGAGATTAGATCCGGAAGTATTATCCATGGTCCTTGACACCATTGACAAGCTTGAAAAGGACAAGATTACCCTGGAGGCAAAACTGGAGATGGACCGGGTCGGCGATTTTCCAGAGGAACTAATCCGTTTTATGCTTGGATCTGAGATTGCGCTGCACCTGATATTCATCCCTGAGGAATATGGGGGGCTCGGGGCCGGGACCTCTGATATAGCTATTGTTTCTGAAAGGATGGCAAAGATGGATCTGGCCATTGCCACAGCCTTTCTTGCCATATGCCTTGGGATGGACCCCATAAGAGTCGGCTCGACGCCGGAACAGAAGCAAAAATATATCACAAGGATAGCGGAAGAAGGCATGGTAGTCGCCTATGGCGTTACAGAGCCTGAGGCGGGCAGCAATGTCCAGTCTCTCAAGACCAGGGCTGAACGGGTACTGGACGAAAACGGCAATATCAAGGGTTATAAGATAAACGGCCAAAAGCAATTCATTACCAACGGCGGTGTTGCGGATCTGTATACAATCCTCGCAGACGCCCCTGACGGCCCGACATTTTTTATTGTAGAGGCAGGCTCTGAGGGCTTGAACCCGGGCAAGCACGAGGACAAGCACGGGATACGCGCCTCTGACACCTGCCCGCTTTCACTAGAAGATCTGTTTGTCCCCGTCGAAAATCTGGTAGGGGGCGTGGAGGGCCAGGGCCTTAAACAGGCAAATGAGGTATTCGGATACACCAGACTGATGGTGGCGACCTTCGGTCTCGGTGGCGGTATGGCCGCACTCGAACGGGCCATAAAATACTCCAAGGAAAGGGTGCAGTTCGGTACCACGCTTTCCGAAAAGCAGGGCTATACCCACAAACTCCTTGTGACTCATGCTGTACAACTTGAGGCCGCGCGCGCCTTTATAGAAGAGACCGGCCGAAGGCTTGACTCAGACGAAGAGGACTTGCAGGTGGAGGGCTCCATTGCCAAGCTGTTCGCAACCGAGGCAGGGGACGCCACGGCCAATGATGCTATCCAGGCCTTTGGAGGATACGGTTACACCCGCGAATATGAAGTCGAAAAAATTAAGAGGGATATCAAGATCCTGACCATATACGAGGGCACTAGTGAAATCCAGCAGAACATCATATCCACTTTTCGCTTAAGAACTACTGTGCGCTCCAAAGGCGGGTATTATTCCGAAATGGCGGATCGTATTGAAAAACTTCCGGCAGATTGCAGGCTTAATCTTGCTGGCGCCCTGAGGACATTGAATCAACTGATTCTTGGCGCCAGAAACCACAAGCTGACAAAGGCCCAGCACGTGATGTTCAGGCTGGCTGATATTATAACATGGTGCGAGGTGGCAAACGCCCTGTGCCATAAGGCCGCTGTATACAACGGGGAACAGAAGCATTCAACCGACTATATAAAGGCCTGCGCACGGCTGTTTGTGAGGGAAACAATAGAGAAGGTATACACAAACGGCATCAAGATCGCCCTTGGCTGCGGCGCAACCATTGATGATGCGATTGAAGCGCTGAATTCTCTGAATATGGCTGAGACGGTCAAAGGATTCCTTGAGGACATGGACTTTGTGGCGGAGGGACTAGTTGTTTAATCGTCCTATCTTTGGATACATTACCTGGTGCGGTTGTGCCTGATAGAAGATATCCAAGACGATCAGTCCGGGGGCAATTGAGGTCCAGGAGAGGCTCAAGGACCGGCGAGGATTCATTCCAGCCCAGATTGGACCCGCAGCTTAGGCAGGTCTTTGGCATGATCGGGGTGCCTGAACCTGGGCCATTTGTGCCTGACCCATTCCAACTTAGGGCAATCGAGCTGATAGCCGATTATGACGTCCTGGTCAGCGCCCCCACGGGTTCCGGCAAGACCTGGATCGCCATACAGACCATCCATTCATATATGGCCAAAGGCCGGAGGGTGTGGTACGCTTCTCCTCTTAAAGCCCTTTCAAACTCCATATATTTTCAATTCTGTAAAGAATTCGGTCCAGAATCCTGCGGGATACTGACCGGCGACAGAAAAGAAAATCCCGATGCCCCTATCATTGTCGGCACCACGGAAATATTGAGAAACCAGCTCTATGACGCCATGCACCACGCAGTCAGTATCGGGACTGACTTGGTAATATTGGATGAGGCCCATTACCTGAGCGACCCTGAACGCGGCGTTGTCTGGGAAGAGGTGCTGATATATCTGCCTGCAAGAGTCAGGCTGATGCTGCTTTCTGCAACCATATCAAATGCTGAAGAGGTATGCGATTGGTTGAAGACAATCCGCGGAGCGCCAAACAGGGTGGTTCTTGCCGAGGGGAGGCCAGTGCCCCTTGAAATGCTTTTCCTCTTCCCTGACGGACTCATCGGGCCACTTGGCGGAAAAAGAGGACTTAGCCCAGGGGTGAAGAAATTTCTCTATATTAACAGGGAAAAAAAACTGGGCAGACCCGAGAAGATAAACTACGGGCAGATAATTAAGTGCCTTAGAAAATATAACCTCCTGCCGGCCATATTCTTTCTGAAATCAAGGGCCGATTGTGACCGTGCCCTTAAGACATGCCCGCCTGTTGCTGCTGAAGATGATCTTTTGACCAGAGACCATAATGAATTCATCAAGGATTATCCACATCTTGAGGAGCATCGTCAGACCAAGCCGCTTCTTGAAAGCAGGGTGGCCTCTCATCACGGGGGGCAGCTACCGTACTGGAAGGTGTTGGTTGAAAAGATGATGGGCAGGGGTCATCTGGAGGCCATATTTTCTACATCAACAGTGGCGGCAGGCGTTAATTTTCCTGCAAGGACAGTGGTGCTGGTTCAAAGCGACAGGTATAACGGGCATGAATTCGCCAATCTTACCGCAACAGAGCTCCACCAGATGATAGGACGCGCCGGAAGACGTGGTAAGGACAATATCGGGTTTACCCTGATTATACCTGGGGCGTACCAGGACCCCAAGCTGATATATGAATTAAGGGATTCGCCTCCTGAGCCTCTTTTAAGCCAGATACACATCAATTTTTCAATGACCTTGAATCTCCTATTGTCGCACACGCCCCTTGATATCAAACGGCTCGTGGAGCGTTCTTTTGCCTCGTTCCAGAAAAAGGGATCGGAAACAATTTTCAAGAAAAATTATGACAGGCTGCTAAAGAATCTAAGGAAGGTCCTGCCCAGGGCGAAATGTGATACCCATGACCCTTACGAGGTTATGGAGAATATCGGGAGGCTCTCAGATTTAAGGAAAAAAGCCCCACAATATGAATACGTTTTAGATCATACCCCGTGCCAGACCTGCGAGCATATCAATGTCTGCCAGGGTAAGGCCAGAAAATCCCTTCGCAAACTGCTCAGGGAGATATTAACAATAGCAGAGCAGATGACAGGCACGGGCGGATGGCTATGGCTCAGTTTCAAGCGTCACTTGAGATTTCTGAAAGAGACCGGTTTTGTGGATGGGCTAGATCGCTTGACCCAGGACGGTTTGTGGGCGTCCAAATTGAGGGTGGATCAACCGCTATTGATCGCAGAGGCTATTAGAAAAGGGGCATTTGACGATGCCACTGCCGAATTGCTGGCAGCAGGGCTTGCCCCTTTTGTATGGGACAGGACACAGGACGTTGAGCTGCGCTCAATGGGAGAGTTGGATCTGTCAGGACTTGAATATTTATTCGGGAAGGTCAAGGAAAGAATCCAGGGATTAACAAATCTGAAAAAGGGAAGAGGATTTCCGAGCCCCAAGATCCTGTTCTGGCCTGCCGCGGCCCTGTTTATGTGGGCAAAGGGGCTCTCATGGGAGCAGATATTGCTCGGAATTTCAGTAGATGAGGGGGACTTGGCTTCACTGATCCTCAGGACCGCTGATCATCTAAGACAAATAGTCAGCCTCAGGCAGACCCACCCCCATATCGCCTCAGTGGCTGAAGAGGCTATTAATATGATATTAAGAGAGCCGGTGTATCTGGACTAGAAAAATAGGGCGTAATTTTGCTCAGTAATGATTCCCCATTCGATTCAGCACGCTAGGACCACCAAAAAAGGCTTAGAGATTTTTATGCTGTTGCAGCCTCACCAAATTCTTTTACCTCGGCAGGCTCTTATCAGCAAGCCAGGCATCGTATGCATTATATTGGTTTGTTTCGATATTTTTAGTGTATCGAACACGAATACTATCGAAAATCCGAACCATGCCGTTGTTGGCCGATTATTTTCTCGCTTCAACTAAATTTCCGTTAAGGAATTTGTGGATGATGCTGGATACGTAAGTCTGATAGGGCAAGCCTTCGTTGACTGCCCTTTTTTGTAGCTCAAGAAGATCTCTTTCCGAAATCCGTATATTTAACCTCTTATCCTTGCGTAACGTATTACGGGCATAGGCCATTAATTCTTTTTTTCTTTTAGTAAGGTTTGTAACTGGTACCCACTCATCTTTCTCAAAACTATCGAGTATTTCTTTTTCTTCTTTCGTTAATTTCGTCTTCATGTTTTTCCTCCAAGATATCTTTGTGTTGCTTTCCTACTTGGAATGATGGTTTTCAAAAATAGTTCTTCATCATTCTCGACATAAGGTATGAGATAGGCGTGATTGGCAATATTAATAACCATAATTCGCTGTCCGGGATAATCTTCCTGATTGGGATACCGGTAGTCGTCTAATATGTCACCCCTTTCAATAAAAAACACCACATCCTCAAAACAGATGCCCCTAGACGACTTAAGCGCGATGCTCTTTTCCGTATTCCAGTTTATTCTTTTATTTAAAGCCAACATTAAAGGCTCTCTATGTCCTCTTTGGCGGCGGCCTGGCATTGACATCCCACAGCCCAAGACATTTGAGGATCTTCTGAATTTGCCTAACATGGCTTGGTCAAAAGCAACTCTCAGATAACTCAGCCCCCAAGGTTACGATAAGTAGAAGGGAAAATAGGGACAGGCTCCTTTTGCTTTTTTTGCCCGATTCTTTATCAAGTTCAGTCCAGAATCATAGTATATTCACTGATAATATTTGTTTGTGAAAATGCCTGAAGATTACAGGTGGACGTCTTTTAGACTTCATTTTCAGGGCAACCATATGAAATGGATTGACATGCTGTGCTTTTTTGTTTACGATGAACTACATGAAGATATTAATGGACTCAGACTGTCTTATCAAAATTACCAAAGCCGGGTTAAAAGAGCTGATTGGAAGGCTCCATCAAATATTCATACCCGAGACAGTACAAAAGGAAGTGGTGTTGGCCGGCAAATCCAAAGGGTGCGAAGATGCCTTTATTGTGGAGGAGAACATCAAATCTAATGTCATTAAGGTATCAGAATCTCCATCGAAATTTAATAACGGAGATGACGCATTAGTGGAGCAGTTCAGAAATTCTGATTATGATGTGGCAGCCACTGATGATGCAAAGTTGACCCGCAGGCTGATAGCAAATGATATTCCCTTTATTCTACCGGCGCTAATTATATTCAAACTCTTTGCCGACAACCACATTGATCGGGCTGCATTTTCAAAGGCCATGGACAAGTTGGTGCCTTTTATCAGCAAAGACGAATACAGCACTGTCATACTGCTGGCGGAGAAATAAAAATGAAGGTAAAATCCATTCGAATTCCGCAAGAAATTGATGACGCAGTTGAGTTTGTGTCCAATTTAGAGAAAATAGATAAAACTCAGTCGTTCAGAAAACTGGCAAGAATCGGATTTGAATTCTACGTTGCGAAAACATACCGGGAAGGCAGAATAAGCTTACGAGAGGCGTCTGATTTATTAGGCCTTACACTTTCTGAAGCAATTGATCTTTTGTCTGATATGGGGGTTCGGGGAAATATTCGTGCTGAACATTTACTTGAATCCCTTAACAGCCTTTCATAGGACCTGCTTCCCAAAGTTAGCCCCATAAGATATCATTTTAATCCTGATAAAAAAGCCCTGCCAAATGGCAGGGCTTTTATTTTCATTTGTGTGCTTTTACAATCCTTATTTAAACTTCGGATTCTTATTGGCCTCGATCTTCGGTGCCGGCCAATCCTTTACCTTTTGCATCCACTCTGTTTCCTGGATGAAGAGATCTGTATCTGCCGGTCCGGGCGGGTTGGAAAGCGCATCCGGATCAAACTCTTCCTTAAACCGGATCATCCACTTGTGATAATCAGGGCCGTATGCCGGGCCTGTGAGGAACAGTGGCTTGTGTGATGCCAGTTGTGCCGTATAGTAGCGGTTTTCTATATTCATCTTTGATAGGGCCACTGACCACTCATTCACCTTGTGCTTCTGCTCGTCATCCGGATCCTTTTCTATTGACATCAATTTTTTCTTTCCTTAAATTAGGAAACATCAATTCCAAATAGGAAGGAAAAATGGAAGAAATCAATCGTTTTTTCCATGATCCAGGACAGAGCTTTTTTCTGTTTGGACCTCTTGGCACCGGCAAATCCACATGGCTTAGCAGGCATTACAAAGAAGCCCTCATTATTGATCTTCTGTCGCCTGATGTTTATCGTTCCTACGCAGCCAAGCCGGAAAGACTAAAAGAGGTGCTTGATGGGCAACGACCCGGCAGGACAATTGTTATATACGAAATTCAGAAGGTGCCGCACCTCTTGGATGTTGTGCATCAGCTTATGGAACAACATGCTGGGTGGCGCTTTATTCTGACCGGATCCAGTTCCAGAAAGCTTAAGAGATCAGGTGTAGATCTCCTTGCCGGACGTGCGGTCCTCAAAACCATGCACCCCTTTATGGCTGCAGAACTGGGCGGGAGGTTCTCGCTGAGAGAAAGCCTGAATACAGGAATGGTGCCTTTGGTTTTTTCTTCTTCTAGTCCGCAGGATGTCCTTAAAACTTATGCTGCGCTATATTTGACAGAAGAAGTCCAGATGGAGGGACTTATCCGGAATATGGGGGGCTTCAGCCGTTTTCTCGAAGCTATCAGTTTTTCACACGGTACGATCCTCAATGTTGCCAATATAGCAAGAGAATGTCAGGTTGAAAGAAAAACCGTTGAGGGATATGTTTCAGTAATTGAGGATTTACTCCTTTCCTTCAGAATCCCTGTTTTTTCAAGACGCGCAAAACGCCATTTGGCATCCCATCCGAAGTTCTATTATTTTGACTCAGGTGTCTTCAGATCCTTGCGCCCTTCAGGGCCCATGGACGCAGCACAGGAAATAGATGGAGCAGCCTTGGAAGGGCTTGTTGCGCAACATCTACGCGCCTGGATTGCCTACAGAGGAGATGTCTGCAATCTTTTCTATTGGCGCACTAAATCCGGAAACGAAGTTGACTTTGTAGTATATGGGCAAGATACATTTTATGCCATAGAAGTAAAAAACAGTCTACAGATCCACCCGAAGATGCTAAATGGATTAACTGCATTCAGGCAGGACTACCCTGAGGCGCAACTATGCTTGCTATACCGGGGAGAAGAGAGCCTGAAAGTAAAAGACATTTTGTGCCAGCCTTGTGAAGAATTTTTACGAAATCTCACACCGGAAAAGCCAATTCCTGTTGAGGCTTAATTAAACGTATGCACTATCACATCAGAGGCTACTAATGTCTTTATCGAAGGCAATGTCTCCCATTTTTATACCTCTGCAAGCCGCTTCAGCGAGTAGATGCCACTTAGCCCTTTTACCAGTTTTGGTTTTTTCTCATGGGTTGACTGAAACAATCCCTTAAATTGCTGATAAATTGTGAATAAAAACTCTCTGCTGTCAATGATCTATGAATCTGTAAAATATCCGGTGCAACTCCTGAAACAGTCGACTTTAATTATTTCAAAATTATTTCTTCTGGCTTTTTCAATTACATCTTTCTTAATGACACTTGCCTGCCCTTTTTCCTGGCGCTCAAGTGCTCCATCCTCATAAACAAATAACTGCATAAAGGGCCTGTGCCTATTTTCTCTATTATGAGTGAATCGGCCAATTAGGCAAATCTTAATGGCTAAACGGGCCAGCAATAATGGCCAATTAGGCAAGCACTAATTTAAAGGTGAAAAATTGATTTTGAAAATATCGAGTAATCTCAATTGCTTTTCCAATAATCTTATTAGCTGTGTGATAACCACGGGGTTCAGCAAATAGTGGCACCCTTTTTGCTTTATTTACAACTAAAAATATCGACAGCCAGCTCTCCAAGCAATGAACGAGAATCATATTCACTTTCTTCCGGTTGTAGATGATGGCGGGCTGGTAAATATAACCAGTGATGGAAATCTAAAAATGCTACAGCTCCTTCAGATAATTTGCTATTTTATGTTCCGTGCTCTTGAGTCACGAATACGTGCTCGGGACTATTACAATTTTTCATAGATGGAATTTATATGAAGATAATTTTCAACTTTGTGTGGCCATTAGCCTCAGTATTTGCCAAAATAATTGTAATATGCACGATTCTTGACCTGAGTTTTACCTTTGCCGACGACTATCCAGGCAAGTGGTATGGATGGCATTGTCCTCACGTGAAGCAGTCTGATATGCCGGGACTATTCAGAGGAGATGCATTTCCGGATCAGGTAGTTTTGAATTCATGGGGATACAGAGCCAATGATGTAGATGAAATAAAAGGCCTCCTTCCCGAGCCTTTTTATAACATGGTCAAACATCCTGAAATTTGGGGGGCAATAAGGATAAACGAAACTGCCTATATCTCAAATGACGAATGGCCAGGCAAGCATATTAGTATCAGAAAAAAAGCTACGGAATTTTATAGAGGTGGACCATACATCGATGAAAAAGGCCATATCCAAAACTACAAGGCCGGTATCCCATTTCCCGAAAGCAAAAACGGGATAGAGATCGCATGGAATCTTGTAACTGCCCGAAACTTCGGTGAGAAAGTGTGGTGCATATTTACAACTGCCGTCACAAACAAAAGAGGACATACAAATTTTGCGGTTGTTGAAAATTCTTATTTTTGGTTTAGTGGGCTGTTATATGGAGAAAATGGACCTCTCTACGTGCCAAATCCAAACCGATACGACTCATTTAACGCAGTAGGTTATAATGCCCCTTACGATCTTAAAGGTTCCATCCCTCTCACTCATCGCTATGATGATCCTGAAAAGCCTGATGACATGTGGCTATATATTCCCTGCCTAAGAAAAGTTCGTCGGCTGTCAACTACACAAAGATGGGATAAGCTTCCAGGCGGATTTGACTTTACATATGACAGCATCCTGTGCTTTCAGGGTAAACCTACTAACTATGAATGGAGGTACTTAGGTCGAAAAATCCTTTTGTGTGGCCATAACTCAGCGTATAGACTTCAGCAGATAAAGGGAAAACCAGGGGGTTTTCCCGATCAGCAGTATCAACGTGTAAATACCGTGGTATTGGAGTACAGGCCCAAGATCTTCTGCCCAATATCAAAAGCAGTCTTATATCTCGATCCTGACTCCTATTTTCCATATTATGCAGAATTTTATGATAAAAATGCAATGCTTTCTCGTTTTGATGGAAACATCTGGTCTGTTGATACTAGCGGGTTGATACATCCGGGAAGTATGCTCGTAACAGACGTACTAAGTGTTCACTCCACCAGCAATTACATCTACGACACACGTAACAACCTTGATGCAAAAAATATTTGTCCCTCCTTTTTTGCTATGAATTATCTCAAAGGATATTTCGGTGGCCGTTGATTTTTCATTAAGGAGGAATCAGTCATGAAACATATCATCCTTATTAATAAAAAGTGTGTCTTGACATTTCTCTTATGCTCATTACTTACTGTAGGTCTCCTGACACCACCGACTTTTGGCGGAGAGTTGTCTTCGAAAGAGATTCTTGAAATGGTCGAGGAACAGTCCTTCAGGGCTTCTCTAATGGCTGTTGAGGCCAAAGCGACTGATGATTACTATATGGCTCAGCAGGCCTTCGCCTTGGCCACGGAGGCAGCCGGCTGGGTCGCAGAGGTGTCCGAAATTGCCCATCGGATGTCTAATGCGGAACTTGGAAGAACAGCTCACGATGCAGCCAGCAAAATCAGAGTAGTGATTATCCATGTCCAAATCGCAGCCAGGCAAATTTCTGACACCAATCTAGATCCGGAAATTATTCATGCTGCTAATTTCCTGGTTAATTCTTGTGAATTGGCCCTGAGGCAGTTCGGCGGACCAGCCCCTAGATGAACCCCCCGTTCTGGATGCCGTATTGAAAAATGATGGACATGCTGTTGTGGCCTCTCTAAATTCTTTCACCTCACTTGGTTTTTTACCAGTAAGCCACAGATTGACTCTTTATGTATTTCACTGAAGCTACTGGCTTTCACCCCAAGGTATTCCACTCCAACCTCATTTCCAAAATGAATCAGCACGAGAATATTTCCTTGATGCAATTACGAAAAAAGTGGGAGAGACGCCCACACAAATGCGTTGCAATTTATGAAACCACTGGCTCCGCTTCTGGTCTGACTGCTCACTAATGAAGAACCACGAAAGGCATGTCGTACTGCAAAACTCATAGAATCCGATGACATACTTATCCAAAAAGAAAGAAAATCGAAAATGGAATCGAAAATGGGGACAGGCTCATTTTGCACTATCCTCGGGTGTGCTGGGAATAGGGGACGGGATACTGGCTAGCGTTGGGTGTTTTCAGTTGACGAATATCTCACAATGAGATAGTCTGTCTTTATGCGCATAATCACTAGAAAGCGTTTACTTGAATTTGCCAAAAAGCATCCTGATTGTTCAGCCTCGCTTGAATCTTGGCATAGGATTGTTAAACACACTTTTTTTAATTCATTTGCCGAACTTCGCCAAACTTTCCCGAGTGCCGATCAAGTAGGCAAATTAACCGTTTTCAATATTGGCGGAAACAAAGCCCGTTTGATTGCAGCAATACACTACAAAACACATCGGATTTATATCCGGCATGTCCTGACACATAAGGAATATAGCCGAGGATCTTGGAGGGAATAATGAATACACAACTTAAAGAAATTACCAAAGTCTGGCCGGATATACAGAATATATTTTCTGTGCCGCACAATGAAAAAGACTATAGTAGATTGGTCAGCTTCCTTGATAGTCTAATTGACGAGGTAGGCAATAATGAATCTCATCCTTTAGCTTCATTAATGGAGACACTTGGAAGCCTTATTGAAACATATGAAGACCAAAATATTCCGGAGATAGAGGGCAATCCAATTGATACTCTCAAGACCCTTATGGATGACCACGGTATTAACCAATCAAATTTGTCCGAAATCGGAAGTCAGGGTATCGTATCAGAAATTTTATCCGGCAAACGTCAGCTCAATGTTCGCCAGATTAAACTTTTAAGCAAGCGCTTTAAGGTTTCTCCTGCGGTATTTATCTAACCTTAGGATGAGAAGCATACCCCGCCGATACTCAGGAGAAAATTTCTGAACAAAAAAGCCCCACCAAACGGCGGGGCTTTTTCATGTGCTCCTTACTCTTTAATCTTTATTCAAACTTCGGATTCTTATTAGCCTCTATCTTGGGTGCCGGCCAATCCTTCACCTTCTGCATCCATTCCGCTTCCTGGATGAAAAGGTCCGTATCTGCCGGTCCCGGCGGGTTGGACAATGCATCCGGGTCAAACTCTTCCTTAAACCGGATCATCCACTTGTGATAATCAGGTCCGTATGCCGGGCCAGTGAGGAACAGGGGCTTGTGTGATGCAAGCTGGGCCGTGTAGTACCGGTTTTCTATGTTCATCTTGGAAAGGGCCACTGACCACTCATCCACCTTGTGCTTCTGCTCGTCATCCGGATCCTGATAGGTCAGGAACTCGAACAGGGCCAGGTGTCCGTAATCGCCCACCTGGAACCAGCCCTGGTCGCCGTATGCCTTCATCAGCGGCGGGGTGTAGCCTTTTTTAAGCTTGGAGCAGTCCACGCCCTTTGCCACTGCATGGCTTATGGCCTCAAAGTCAAATTCCAGGGATGTGTAACCACCACACATCATCCACATGCTGGCGGAATCCGCATTCTTTACCCAGGACTCATCCGTGGGTTTTGTCCTGGTCTGCTTTCCGCCAAGATCCTTGACGATAATATCCTGGAGGACCCTTTCCTCATATTCCAGCTGTTTTTCAGAAGTAAAGCCGATCAGGAGCACCCTGAGCACGTTCATGGCGGCCACGGTTTCCTCTGATTCCTGATCCCACAGCTCCCAGAACTCCTCTTTGTTGTTGGCCTTGGCAATGGCGCGCCAGAAAAGGGGCACCTTGGTAAGCCCTGCCCCGATCTCAGCATTGGCTATCTCATACATGGCCTTTACCAGGGCGTCTTTGCTGGGCAGGATAAAATTATACCAGTTGATCCTCTTTAGAGGCAGTTCGACCGCGGTGTCAGGTGAAATTCCAACCGGCATGGGTTTATCCGGCTGAAACGGGACCAGCTTCACCGACATCTTTGTCACAATACCCATGGAACCCATCCATCCTGGTGAAAACCCGCGGATCATGCCCCTCAAATCCGGGCCTATGCCTTCTCCCCAGAGATAGTCGTCCTTATCCAGGGCGCAGGAGCCCAGTCTCAATATCTCACCGTCGGGCAGGACCCATTCAACACCAAGGATACGCCTGTTTGCAATGCATGTGCGGTAGTTCAATGGAGAACTTCCATAAAGGATATGATTTGCTACAACACCCACCTGTGAGCCGCCGCCCGGGATAGTGGTATAAAGGCCGCGTTTCATCGCCTCTTCCTGCAACTGGGAATAGATAAGGCCAGAGCCGACAACCGCAAACATATGCTTGTCGTCTATATCGCACTGATCCATTCTCTTTAAATCAATCATCAGCGCATCTTCGACCTTGGCGGCGCCGCGGCCGGACCACCACTGTGTGCTGATGGGGATAAAGGGAACCTTGTAGCGGTTGCATGTCTTTACGATTTTCTGGACCTCTTCGGTTGTCGAGGGAAATATTACGCAGCCTGGGGATTTGAGAATGGTTGCGACTCCAAGATCGGTTTCAAAGCCGTTAGGGCCTGGCGTATGTGCCTCGCAATCAATCGGGTCCTGCGAGATATAGTCAGGACCCACAATGGCTTCAAGTACTTTATATGCAGCTTGAGGAATAGTCATTTTAACCTCCTATTTAATAGCTTCATTTATCATTTCAGCAATGTCCATCACCTTGATATTGTCACCAGAGGCATTGATCGCCTTTGAGAAGTTGTCTTTGCATCTCGGACATGCAGTAATCAGGGCCGCGGCGCCCACCTCATCCACTTCTTCCAGCCGTTCTTCGGCAGACCACTGTGCAAATTCGGGGAAAGCCTCTGCTACACCGCCTCCGGCCCCGCAGCACCAGGCGTTTTCCCTGATACGGATCATATCCACGTAGTCAATCCCGGGGATGGCCTTCAGGATATTTCTTGGCTGATGATATACGCCATGGGTCCCTTTCCGCCTGGGGGCTGTCGGCTCCGTAATACCGTAGAGTTTCCTCTTTCCTTCCCAGTACACCCAGGGCTCGCTCATGCGTGCGAGGTTACAGGCATCGTGATAGGTCACACGCATGTCAATGTTGTTCTTGAATTTGATTGTACCCTTTTCCATCTGGTCCGCTACAAATTCAACCAGGTGAATCACTTGGTATCCCATATCGCTGGTGGACTTGTTGAACATCTTGGGGTAATCCACCTTCAGGGTCTTGTAACACTCAGCACAGGCGGTGATCACAGTCTTTGCGCCGGATTTTGCTATGGTGTCAATATTGTGCTGTGCCGCTTTTTTGGCCTTTTCAATCTGACCGGTGGAATAGAGCGGATAGCCGCAGCAATACTCATCTGATCCCATGATCTTGAAAGACTGCCCTGTGGCCTTTAAGATATTTGCGGTCGCCTTTGGAATCCCCTGCATCTTGTATGATCCGTAACAGCCGACAAAATAAACAAACTCCGCCTTGTCATCGGTTTGGATGCCCTTCGCCCATTTATCTCGGTTATCGGCGGGACCGCCGAACACGTTATGTTCTTTTTCGATCTTTTCCGCGATAGCCTTATGTTCCGGCATTGGGCCGAATCCGTCGGCAACGCACTTGATGCGAAGAGATTCCAGGGCTGAGCCGATCTCAAGATCCAGGTTTCTTTTGCAGCCTGCGTCACATGCGCCGCAGAGCTGGCACTTGTATATGGCCTCTACAAACCGGTCGTTGAACTCGATCCTGCCGTTTAATAGGCTTAAGGCCAAGCGGAGCCTGCCCCAGGCGGAAAAAGAATCAAACAGATACCTCTTTTCACTGGGGCACCTGGTGCTGTAAGTTGCGCCAGGCATGTAGATGTGATCCACCCATTTGCATCCCTTGCACCGGACACAGCGTTTCATGTCATATTCAAAATTCTTCATATCAGTAAGGTCAAATTTTACATATTCTTCAGGCATGTTCTTCTGCTCCTTGTAATAGAGTTATTGCCTGAACGAAGGGGAAATGATCCGTGTTCGTTCGGCGCAAGTTAGAAACATAGTCTCCCGGGATTCATAATATTATTGGGATCAAACATCTTTTTGACCCTCTTTAATGCAGTAGTATATGATGTCGCCTTTTCATAGACCATGTCTGCAAGGTCTCCATAAGGCCGTGTAAATATCGCCCCCATATCCAGCAGATCCTGGGCAAGTTCACGGTTCATGATCCTGATCTTTTCCCTTTCAATCGGGTCATCAGGGTCATAGAACATGTTGAATTCCAGATGACAGACTCGTGATTGTTCTATTGGCTGGAGGTACACGCCCAGGTCTTCCAGAGGATATCCGTATTTGGGCGCCTCATCTACAACCTTTTCATAAAAAGATGGGGCGTCTTCAGGCCTGGCAATAAAGAAAAGGCTCTGGCATGCGCCGCTCAATCGGTTCTTCCAATATACTTCTTCCTTTGGCCAGGGCTTTCTGAGCATGTGAATCAGTTCCCTTCCGCCTCCTGGCACTCCCGGCAGGGCCTCCAGTATGGGCATGTCCTGGAAGTACTGTTTTTTGAGGTCAAACAGTGCCTCCTTCTCATATTCAATCCTTTCCTCCGGTCTTCTGGGAGGGCCGCTGATTGTAAGGATCAAGGTCCATGACGGCAGGATGTCCGACAGCCTGTCGTAGTCATCGGGCCACTGTTTGGCCAGGATCAACGCCAGGTCAACGTGATTGAGAAGAAAAAATTCCTGCCCGATATGTACCCTTGGGATTTTATAGATAGGCTCAATTGCAGCATTGATATCCTCAAAGGGCATGAAAAAGATCTTGTTGATCTTGGGCAGATATTCGAGTTTCAGGTTGGCCCAGTTGATAACGCCCATGGTCCCCTGCGCCCCTTGGGGGAGCCTGTAAAAATCAAGACCGGGACCGGCGGGGTTTGTCCCTTTTGCAGGGGAATCGGGATACCCTGGGACACTGGCGGAACCTGTGCGGAACACCTCACCATTTGGCCACACGATCTCATAGGTCATCAGGGGCTCTGCAAATTCATACTTGGGCACCACTGGCGCCTCCCTTTCAAGATAGTCTGTTATAACCGATCTGTCCGCATGGGGCAGAAGGGGTGAGATTACACGGATATTTTCCTTGGCAAGCTCATCCGTAATCTGTCCCCAGGTCACCCCAGGCTCAATCCTGACCCTACGGTTTGGCGGGTCAATTTCAAGGATCTTATTCAGGTTGGACAGATCCAGGACTATTCCACCCTGATACGGGATGGTGCAGCCCTGAAAATGTACCCCGGAACTGACAGGTATTACAGGGGTGGAATTTTTATTTGCCAGATTAATTACCTTTGCGACATCTTCTGATTTGCCGGCCTTTACAACAACTGTAGGCATCCCCGGCGGATAGATCCCATTGTCAGTGGAATACTCTTCCAGGATCTCCGGGGAATCCAAGACATTGCCTGCTCCAACTATTTTTTGTAACTCATTTTTCAGATCCATTCTTTGTGCTCCCTATCATTAGAATTATTTTAAATGTCATTGGTAAACAAAATTCTTGATCCATGGCCTTTGACGGATGACCACCCTGTTTGGGCGGTCGTCCGTCGTCTGTTTTGCATCATCAGGCCTTAGCCCTTAGACCAATCCCTGTTAATATAATCCTCCTTGTTGACCCAATCCACCTTGTCAACATATTCATCCACATCCCACGGAATGGGATCATTGGATATCTTATCCGGGTCAAACTCCGCCTTGACCTTTTCAAACCACTTGCGGCACTCAGGGCCATAGGCCTTACCTGTGAGGTTCATGGGGCTTGCGTACATATTAAATGCATTAAACATACCCCACTCAGCATCAAGGGTCGGCACCTTGATGTAGTTCCACTCATCCTTTTTATACAGGTTTTCCTGGTTCGGGTTCGGGTCCCAATACTGTAAGAACTCGATGTAGCCCATATGCCCTATCTCACTAACCTGGAACCAGCCCGGCTCGCCGTAGTCATCCATCAATGGCGGTGTAAACGCAGGTTTTTCCCTCGCAAGGCCCTCACCTCCCTTGACGCCGCAGTCCACTGTATCAACTGTAACCTGTACGGATGTATATGCGCCTGTCATCATCCACATGGTGGCGGAGTCCGCATTCTTGATCCACGAGTTATCAGACTGTCTGGTGCGGCCAAGCTTTGCGCCGTAGCTGTCCATGATGTCCATCAGGACCCGTTCTTCATATTCCAGCTGCTCTTCCGATGCGTAACCCACCAGCATGACGCGGCAGATATGAATGTTGTTGATGCTCTTTCTGGCCTCATTGGTGTTCCAGCCCTCCCAGAAGTCTTCACGGCAGCCCGCCTTGGCGATATAGCGCCACTGCTGGGGGACCTTTGTAAGGGCCGCAGCGATCTCTGCCTTGCCGATATCATACATGCACTCCACAAGGGACTCACGGGTGGGCATCACGAAATTGTACCACCTGATCCGCTTTTTCTCCGGGAACTGGAGAGTGGTATGGGGTGATATACCTACTGGTTTCAGCCCCTCATCGTGGAAGGGAAGCAGTTTTACCGCAAGCTTTGTCACAACACCCATGGCGCCGAACCATCCGATCCAGCCCCTCAATAGACCCCTCAAGTCCGGCCCCGGGCCTTCACCCCAGAACGGGTCGTCACTCGTGCTCATTGAGCCGATTCTTAAAAGCTCTCCGTCGGGAAGGACCCATTCGCCGCCTAAGACCCTGCGGCCAGGGACACCGTTTCTGTAATTAAGTGGAGAAAGACCCCAGTTGATGTGGTTTGCCACAACAGAGACCTGTGAACCCCCACCCGGTGTGGTTGTATACATCCCCCTCTTGATCGCCTCTTCCTGAAGCTGGGAGAAGATTACACCAGGCCCGCAGATGGCACACATGTTTTCTTCGTCAATTTCCAGATCATTCATGCGTTTCAGATCGAGCACAATGCTGTTAGGCCTTTTGGGCGCGCAGTGAGAGATCCAGAATGAACTTGCAGGCACATAGTTGATCTTATATCTGTGTGCAATCTTTAAAATGCCCTGAACTTCCTTGGTGGTTCTTGGCAGCACTATGACAGCCGGGGGCACATTCATCTCCAGATCAATGCCAGTGTCCTTTCCGTGCCCGAGACGCCCCACATAGGCCTGAGCGATCACCTGATCATCGGTGATATATTGAGAACCAACAATATCCTCCATTGCCTTATATGCTTCCTGTGGTATGCCCATTGACAACCTCCTTATCTATAATCCTTTACATGCAGGCCAGAATGATCTCGGTGATATCATACGCCTTGATGTTCATGTTGTTTGCCTTAGACGCCTCGTTAAATACCTTCTTGCAGTATGGACAAGCGGAGATTACCGCCTCTGCCGCGACAGACTGGACTTCAGTCAGTCTCTCTGTGGCCGCCCACATGGCAAAGTCCGGATAGGCGTCCATAACGCCGCCGCCTGCGCCGCAGCAGAAGGCGTTTTCCTTCATCCTTGGCATCTCAACCAGATCCAGCCCCTGTATCTTATTCAGGATATCCCTTGGCTGCTGATATACGCCGAATGTCCCACGTCTATATTCCTTTTTGGGTGTCAGGATTCCCCACTGGCCGCGTGTTCCTTCCCATTCCACCCAAGGCTCGCCCTGGCGGGCCATCCTGCACGGGTCATGGTAGGCAGCGCGTATATTCATCGGCTTGCTGAAAGTGAATTTGCCTTCATTTACAAGCTTGGATACCACTTCCACCAGATGGATCACCTGGTAACCCATGTCGGCAAAATTCTTTGAAAGCATCTTGGGATAGATCACCTTCCAGGTGTTGTAACACTCAGCACAACTGGTCACCAGAGTTGTTGCGCCCGTCGCCTTCAGGATATCTATATTCTTCCGGGCGATTGCCTTGGCCTCGTCAAGCATACCTGAAGTGGCCACAGGATGACCGCAGCAAGTGTCCTTATCACCCAGCGTCATAAAGTTGATGCCTGCCTTGTTAAGTATTTTGCCGGTCGCCTGGGCGATCCCTTTTTCAACATATGATGCAGAGCACCCTGGGAAGTAAACCATATCGGCCTTATCACTTATTTTGGTATCTTTTGTAATCCAGCCGGACCTTTTTTCAGCAGCGCCGTAACGGTTTCCCTTTTCAGCGATATTTTGCGCAACCTTTTTGTGGGCGGGCATTGGGCCTTTGCCGTCCTTTACAGCCTTTACCCTCAGGGATTCCAGGACAGACAAGGGCTCAAGGTCCAGGTTCCTCTTGCACCCTGCATCACAGGCCCCGCACAACTGACACATGTACATGACATCCAGGTACTCGGGGGTGTAATCAATCCTACCCTCCAAAAGGGCCTTTCCTATCTTTTCCCTTCCCATGGGGGCGTAACCGTCAAACAGCTTGTAGGCATTGCTGGGACACTTAACCCCGTATCTGACACCCGGCATATATACATGGTCAACCCACACACAGCCTTTACAACCTATGCACCGGTCCATGTCATAGGTGTAATTGTTGATATCATAATTATCCTTCATAGCAGAAATCCTCCTATAAGTGGTGCTGGATCATAATCGTTTAGAAACACAGGTTACCCGGGTTCATGATGTTGTTCTCATCAAATATCTTCTTCACCCTCTTGAGTGTAGCGGTGTAACTTGCGGCCCTTTCATAGACCATATCCGATAATGATCCGTAGGGTCTTGTAAACTGCGCCCCATGAGGTAGCATGGCCTTGGCCGCCCTGTCATGCAGCCTTAAGACCTTTGCCTTGTCATTGTCGCACTTGGGGTCATAATACATGTTGAATTCAACATGACAGGCGCGTCCCCCTTCAATGGGCTGGATATAGGTACCGATGTTGGCTACAGGGAAGCTTTCTGCTACAGCAGCCTTTGTCATCATGGAGACGAATTCCGGGACCATGCTCATCTTGGTGATGAACATCAGGTCCTGGCAATTGCCGGTCAGTCTGTGTTTCCAGTAAGGGCCTTTGTCGGTCCAGGGCTGGCGCAGGATCTCGGTCAGCCTGATTGCAGCATGTCCGCTTCCCGGCAGGGAGTTTAGATACTGCATGCCGTTAAACTTTCTGCAAATATCGTTGATGGCGTTTGTTTCATATTGAATCTTTTCTTCCGGTCTGCGCCTGGAGGCCCTCAGGGCCAGCACAATCATCCACTCGGGAAGTTTCTTCATCATTACATCAAATTCGTTTGGATATTCTTCTGCGCATATCAGGGCCAGATCCAGCCTGTTCATGATAAAGCAGTCATAGCCTATCTTCCTTCTTAAGAAGGAATAGGTGGGTTTGATCGCGTCTTCTATATTATTGAAGGAGAAGAAGAAGAATTTGTTCATGGGTGAAAGATACTCAGTCTTGATAATGGCCCATGTCACTATTCCCATCGTCCCTTGGGCACCCTGGAGAAGACGGTAAAAGTCCATTGTTCCTGGTCCTTCGGGATTAACGCCTTCTGCAAATGAGTTCGGGAATGTGGGCGCGCTGGCAGACCCTGTCCTGAAAAGTGTCCCATTAGGCCATACCACCTCCATGGATAGCAAGGGTTCAGCGTATTCATACAAAGGAATAACCAGAGGGGATCTTTCCAGGAAAGTAGTGATCACAGACTGCTCACCGTGCGGCAGCATGGGCGGACAGACCATAAGGTTTTTTTCCGCGAGCACTGGATAGAGCTGATTCCAGGTAACACCTGGCTCTACGGTTATCTTTCTGTTACGCTCATCCAGGTTCCAGATCTTATTCATGTTTTTCATATCAACAATGACGCCGCCCTGTTTGGGGATGGCCGCGCCTGTAAAATGCACCCGTGAGCTTACGGGGACGACCGGCGTGTTGGTCTCGTTGGCAAGTGCCACAATCGCCATGATCTCTTTGCTGTCATTGGGATAGGCTACACACAGGGGTGTTCCAGGAGAGGCAAGGCTGTAATCCGTGCGGTAAGCGTCAAGGGCCGCGGGTGCATCCGATACCCGATTTCCTAATAGATCTGTAAGTTTGTTTTTAATGCTCATAAATAACCTCCCAAAGTGATTTGCGTAGCTGGTCGCGCTCAGTGCAAGTTGGATTAACATCAATTTTTCTAAAGTCTTGTGCGCGATCGCTTAAGAATTTTCCTCGTTTAATAAAGCGAACAAGCGGCCAGCAACATTCCCGATTATCCTTGAATGGAATCAAACCAACCGCTTGGTTTATCCATAGGGCTGCATGTCTTAGTCAGGTTTTCCCAGAATGACTACAGCGCCTGTGCTTGAATCAATGGGTGTGCCGCCTACGCCGTGTGCAAGACCGAGTTTGACATTATCCAGCTGCCTCTTTCCCGCTCTTCCCATCAGCTGATTATAAACTTCATAAAGCATGCGGATACCGCTGGCCCCCACCGGATGACCAAAGCACTTGAGCCCGCCGTCGGTATTTACAGGCACCTCACCTTTGAGCTCAAAAGTACCCTTATGAACCTCTTCAATCGCCTTTCCATGCTCACAGAAGCCCAGATCCTCATAAATGATCAGCTCGGTGATGGTAAAGCAGTCATGAACAATGGCAACATCTATCTCTTTTCTGGGATTGGTTACGCCTGCCATCTTGTATGCCATTTGGGCTGCGCGTACATTTTCCTCAAAATAAATAAAAGGCCAGTCATCCTCTATCGAGGCCTGATAATGCCCGATGCTGAACCCAAAGCCTTTGAGTACAACAAAGTCTTTTTTCATTTTTCTGGCCTTTTCCACTGTCGTCACAATTGCAGCAGCGCCGCCATCGCTTACGCCGCAACAGTCAAACAAACCCAGGGGTGGGGCGATCATGGGGGCCTTCAAAACCTGCTCTATTGTAATCGGCTTCTGGAACTGGGCCTTGGGAGTGAGGCTTCCATGATAATGATTCTTTACTGCAATCTTTGCCAGGGCCTCTTTTCCCTCCTTTGGGTCCACCTTATAATGATGGAAATATCTCTGGGCAATCTGGGCGAATGCGCCGGGCGGAACAAACATGATATCGCCGCGGTGGGTATAAGGCGTTGTCGGGTCAATTCCGGCCGCAGAAATCCCTGAGTCTTTCAGCTTTTCTGCGCCACATACCAGCACTGTTTCATAGGCACCTGCTGCAACGGAAAAACAGGCGTTTATAAAGGCATCCTGGCCGCCTGAGCAACGATTTTCCACCCTTGTAACCGGTATGTAATTGAGTTTAAGGGGGTAAGCCAGAGACCTGCCCATTTCACCGGAATACATGGTTGACCACCAGGCCGCATCAAGATCCGTTGACTGAATGCCCGCGTCATCAAACGCCTCATAACAGGCATCCACCACCAGATCTTTCACATCTTTATCCCAGAGTTCACCAAACTTGGTGCACCCCATGCCGATAACTGCTACTTCATTTTTTAGTCCCATTTCATTCCTCCTCAACCGTTCGCACGCAGTGGAACAGCTTTCCACGTATAACTTATCATGGTATCCCAGGGCACCAGGACTATCTTTCGGAAACTCATCTCCACAATGGTGTCAATCTGTACGGTCTTCATGGTGCAGTCGGACATGTTGCAGTAAACCCTGCCACCGCCATCAAGGTTGATGAGCCCTTCCATCTGGCTGGTCAAGGGATCTTGCATGCAGGTAAATACCTTGCCCTGTTTGTCTGACAAGGTGACTGATTCGAATTCATCCTTTGCCCGGCACTTGGCGCAGACCCTCTGCGGCGGGAATTCAATGGCCCCGCATTTCTTACACTTTGTTCCGTGGAAGGCATAAAGCCTCTCTCTTTCTCTGTAAGTGGGAGGAGCGGATGCATAGGTAAGCACATAAGGCATTTTGGCGTCTTTCAAGTCCACCAGGCGGTTCCACTTAAGATATGTAAAGTAGTCAGGGATATTGAGCTTTGATTGGATCTGGCCCTTTACGCTTACGCGTCCTTTGGCCTCAATCGGCTTATTGACCTTCATGCGTATGACATCACTTCCGTTTCCGTAACCTGCAAGGAGTATGTTGTCGCCTGCCTTTGCCTCGTCCAGGGTCGCAGCCAGTAACAGCAAGGGGGAGGCGGCACCGGTGTTTCCGATGGTGCCCATGTAGCCGTCCTGGATCTGCTTCATAGGGTCAAAGCCCAGGCCCTGGGCCATGCCTATGGTGGTCCTTGCATCAGGGCAATAGAAAACTCCCTTATTGACATCCTTGGCTGCAATGCCTTCTCTTTTCATCAGGGCACCTATAGCCTCACCCATTGATTTGGTATAGCCGAAGGTCAAATCAAACCTGGACTCCCATGAGTTTAGGTAGGTGTCTTTTTTCCTCTGCCAGATGTCAAAGATCTCGTTGGCAACCGATAGACTGGATTCAATGCTGACCGCAACGTCATCTGCGCCAATCAGCACTGCACCTGCTCCCGCCCCGCCGTTTCTTTCATGCTCTGAGCCGGGCTCGCCCATGCGGCAATCAGATGCGACCACAATGATCTGTTTTGCTGAACCTGCCTTTACCGCGTCCGAAGCAAGCCTCAAGGCCGTAGTCGCCCCCTTGGTACTGCTGCCGAAATCGGCGGTCATGATGTCCTCACGCAGATCCGCCGCCTTGGCAATCAGGGATGACATCTGTTTTTCGGTGTATGGTGAAGACGTGGATGCGAAAAAAAGACCATCCACCTTGCTCCGGTCCACACCCTTCAGACATTGTAATACAGCGGAAACCGCCATTGTTACGCTGTCTTCATCAGGGCCGGTAATAGACCTCTCGCCCCGCGCACCTACCAACCCAAGGTCCATCCTCCACCTGGGTATGTATGCTCCGTAAGATATTAAACCAACCACTTCATCCTCCTTCATGCTTGAATGTCAAAAGCCTCTTGTTGAAACCCCTTTCGTTTATAAATCTCAAGGTGATAGTCATTGGAATAACCGACCGGATCATCTTAGGCGTAAAAGCTGGACCCGAGGCATAAATGCAATGATATCAACTTGTTAATACAATACACCCTAATTATTTCATAAATTGTGAAAACTAATACAAACTATATGCCTTGTCAAGGGCTGTTTTTAGTAGATTGAGGAAGACCTTTGCCTTGACGGCCTTTTAGGGCTTGCGGGAATGATCATGGGGTCATGTTCAAATTTCTCAGGATCTCGCTTCAAGCAATGACGGATTTGGGGTATTGCGGGACAAACGGGCTTCTATGAGGCCGCATCAGCAAGCCCGTGCCTTAAGGCGATTTTTTCGAACATCTGAGCAAGCCCTGTGCTTAAAGTGAAGACGGATTCAACATCGAGATTTCTATCTGCTGTCTTGTCAAAAAAAACATGGAGGCTGGAATCCATCCCCTCACCGGGCAACCAGTAACAGATCATCACCGGGACTAATGGCAGAGGGTTTAAGACAACCGATATATCGGACTGAAACCGGCTGTCCACCCTCCTTCCGCCGAAGACATGAACGATGTCGTCAAACAACTCCGGATAGATGTCGGCCACTCGTTTCATCGGCTCTTCGCAACGCTTTTTAAAAAATGGGTAACGCTCCATTCCTTCTCTCAATTCCCGGAATGATATCCAACTGCCGGATATTGGAACACCCTGACAGTGTAAGATGTAATCAAGAAAGGGAACCGCCACCCAGTGGTTGATGTGGATTTCTGAAAAAAGATTTCCCCCGGTATCCACGCTGAAATCCCTGCCGAGCACCTTCAGTGTCAGCTTGTTATCTACAAAACGGCCTCCGACCCGTTCGGCCGCCGTTGCAAGATCAAGGTGGGCGACATCGGATTTGAGTTTTTTCAGCAAATCACCGGAACTCTCTTCAAGGATATCATGATGTTCGGGGGTTTTTCCTGCAAATTGATTCAGTGCCTCTTGCGATAATTTCGGACATTCATCGAGCCTTCTGTGAGCCAGAAAGACCGCCCCGGCAAAGGCCATACACGTCTTTTCACCGCATTTTTTGCAGTTCGATTTTTCCAGCAGCTTAAAGATCTCCATAGCATTTCTTGGTCTTTGCATATCAGTCTTCCATTAGGAGTTTCACTATTGTTTTGAGTATAATTACTAAACTTATCCGGTCAAGACAGTTTTTCTGCGAGGGTTCTCAAGACGATCCAGGCGTTTTTCTGATATTTGGTCTTTTGATCTTTCCTATGATTTCAGAGACAAACAACACTTTCATAAGCAACAGGCATGACGAGGTCTTTATGGAAAATTTCATGGTCATCCTGATTGTCGCCCTGGCTTGCTGGTATATCGTCAGGAAGTTTTGGAAAGGCTCAAAAGAAGTTGTGAGCTGCAACTGCGGGTGCTCTTCATGCAACATCAATGCAGTATGCGGTGAAGAGGCGAAAGATAAGCAGCAGGAGTTTTGAGAGGTAGGCATTTCCATCAAGCAGAAAAGCCATTTTGAAATCCATCAGATCCTGGTCAAAAGCTCGGAAAGGGAAGACCGGCTGTCCCGCAGGATAGATGGCTAGCTTAACCGAAAATTGATTGAAGGCGTCTTATGGGTTGCTGCAATAAAACCGGATTCCCAAACTTTTCGCTTATCGGCAAAACCAAAGCAATTGCCGGGTGTTTTATTTCCAGCTTACAGCCCATGTTCATTCCACCGGCATGCCGGTGCGCACACCTCTCCGTGATTTGGGACGGGTATCCTGTTACGCTTTGAATGCCTTTTTCCTTTCATGCGGTAAAATCAGTATAAATGGAATGCCTAAAAGACCGATGCCGGCGCTGATAAGATATGTTGCATGAAGACCTATGCGGTCGGCAATCATCCCGACAAAAACTACAACTGCTGATCTGGCCAGAAATGATACCATCATTAACATTCCATTTGCTGCCGCCGGACTGTTTTCAGCGTGTTCCTGCACCATGGCAAGCATGACAGGAGTGGTGGACAGCAGCGTAAATCCGGTGAAAAGGAGCATGATAAAGCGCAGAAGACCCCCGGTCACAATGAATAGGAAAAGACATATTGGGGCGCCCAGAAGGGCGAAAAACAGAATTCTTCTGCGGCCGAAGTAATCGCTCAGGATGCCTGAGGATAGCACGGCAACGACGCCGATACCTTCCAGTGCAGTCAAGGCGAAACCCGCCAGCCAGATGTTGTCTGTTTCCTGCTTTATGAAGGTCGGGAGAAAGGTGATCATGGAGGCATGCATAAATCCCCTGACGACAAGTATCGCTGAAAGAGGCAGCAAAACATGCTTTGTCTCATGGAATGTGGCAGCCAGCGATGATCTGGCCGTTTTGCCGGTATGTGCAGGCACGTCGCGAAATTTAAAAAACAGCCAGACCGAAGCCATGACGCCAAAAACCATAATAGGCCAAAACCCTTCAAGACCAAGCAGGGATACCGCTCCTACCGCAATCAGAGGACCCATGGTCCTTGCAAGCTCTCCGCCTGTCATGTAGAAGCTCATGCCTCTGCCTTTTTTGTCTCCGGACAGAAGTCCAATCATTACCGGCGCAGGGACATGAAAAACAGCGACGCTGACACCTGTAATAAACATAAATATCAGAAGGATTCCATAACTGGGGGCCAAGCCTGTCAGACTCATGGGAACGGCAGTGGTTAAAGGGGCAAGAATAATAAAATAGCGGACACTCCTCCTGTCCGCCAGAACCCCTATGAGAGGATTAAGCAGTGACGGAATCTGCATGGCCGTCGAAAGAAAACCGGCCTGTGTAAGTGACATTGAAAACTTTTCGATCAGGAAGGGAAGCAGTGGCGCGAGAAAGCTGGAATAGATATCATGTATAAAATGACAGGCCGATAAGATAATGACCTCTCCGGTCCTGAATGTCACAGTAAGTCGGGATCTTGGATCGTTTTTTGGGGGTTCAGTCATAGCGTTGGTATTCAGTAAATAGTATAGTCCGAAATCAAAGGTCTCCGAATGAAAAGAACTGCTTAAACTTACACTTTGGCAGTTAATACTACAAGTTGAAAAAGACCTTAAGCTGTGAGAGCCATACACTTCTACCATTTTGATTGAATTCTGGCTCCTGAGTAGTTACGATCATTTCTACATTACTTTATCAACAGTCTTTTCCTGCTGCCGTCTCTGACAGATAAGGCTTCAGGTCTAAACCCCGCTTGTTTCGCTGTTGCCATGGTCTGTTCAAATTCCATTTGGGATACGTGGCCTTTGGGCTCCAGCACGAACATCTTTCCGCCTGGTTTCAGGGTATCCCAAACCGCTTTAAAAAAAACAGCCCGGTCAGGGACCTCATGGACCATGTGAATGGCTACGGCCATATCCACCTGGTCTGAAAGATCTTCAAAGTTGTATCCCTTTTCCCCGATGTGTCTAAGATCAATCCTGTCCAGCAGACCGGCCTTTCGTGCCCGTCGAGACAGCACGGAAAGCATCTTTTCCTGGATCTCCGCCGCCACAATCCGGCCTTTTGGACCGACCATGCTCGCCAAGGGCAGTGTGAAATAACCCATGCCGCAGCCCGGCTCCAGCACAATCATCCCTTCCCGCACAAATGGTCCTAATATCTTTTCCGGATTTTCAAACAGTCTGCGCAGGGGATTCAACAGAAAATAGCCTACCCATGGAGGACAAACCCTGTGTGACATAAAAGCTCCTTTGATAACGGTTTATTGTTTTTTTAAAATCCGGGACATACCAAGCTGGTCCTTTATGCCGGCCAAGTCTAATTCATTGACTGTATTGTTTTTTGGGATCGCTCGGTAATGAGGCTGAAAAATGCTCTTTCGCCTTTTCCATATTCCCAAGCCGCTTATACGCAATGGCCAGGTTATGGTGCGCGTCCGTGTCCCGCGGGTTTTGCTCCAATGCCTGTGAAAACGATGCGACAGCATCCTGATATTCACCCTGAGACAGGTGTGCAAGGCCCAGCTCACTATGGATCTCAGGGTCATCGGGCCGAAGCAGCCCGGCCTTTGACAGGTTTGATACGGCCTGTTTCACCTTACCACGGCGAAGGTCAATCATCCCCAGATATTTATAGGGGTCGGCCCCGCGGGGCGACATTTCAAGAATACGCGAAAAACATCCGGCAGCCTCATCCAGCCTTCCTGCCTCGGCCAGAAGCAATCCCAGGGCGGTGCAGCCCCCTTCATGCCAGGGATCTACTCGGACGGTGTTTTCAAACTCCCGGATCGCCTCTTCGTGTCTGCCTGCCGCGGTCAGGGCAAGCAAATGGCCTTAAAGGAGATGCGAATGAAATATCTATTATCTTTTTGTATTCTTCTTCTGAGCCCAACCATCGTTATGGCGAGAAAACCAGACGATCCGGTTGACCGTATCATGCCAACAGTCATTATGACTCTTATAGTTGGTGGCATCGCTTGGCTTATATCGGTAGTGAAAAAAAGGAATTCATCCACAACAAAAAAAGAGCACACGGCAGAAGAACATCGCTCAACGCAGACCGATAACCCGCCACAGAAAACTACTGCAAACAAAATTGATGGCGTTGGTTGGAAATTGGGTATTGCAGGTGCAGTCTTAGGCGGTCTATATGGCTTTATTAGTACAAATGATTTGGGCCAAGGTATTATTTATGCGATAGGAGGCTTTTCTCTATTGGGGGCGCCCTTTTTTGTGTTTGCTGACTCCGATTCCATGTTCGAGAAAATACTCGCTATTCTTTTTTTCGGTGGTGTACTGATTGCGATTATTTATTCGGTGATAAAGAAATGACACTTAACAACGGCATCGAGAGGGACGCGGGATTAGCCGTCATTCTTTTTCAATATTGGCCTTGTTGTTCCCGCGCCCCTCATTCCCGGCGTTAAACATTACCATTTCAATCCTTCATCTCCTCAAAAATTACGTATAACTGGTATGAACGGCGAATATAGAAAGAAAAATAAACTTATGACTTGCAGGACAAACATTTATTTTGTGCGGTCAGAAAATCCGAAACTTGCCAATTCTAAAAAAGACTTTATATAATTAAGGGGTTGGCCAGATAAAGGCAATGGCAAGTTAGCATTGGTTTGAGAAGGCACGGATCCTTTGATGAAATCGGCGATGCAGCAGGGAGAGCTCAGCGCTGGACGGTTTTTCCTTTGGTGATGTGGAAAAGGCTTAAGCAGCTATAGCACTCTCGTTTGTCAAATAAAAAGACCGCAAGATCCAATCCCAATATGTGTAGAGTGTCGTCATATACAATTATGGCGGCGTTCACTTTGTGGGTTCAAAAAGACGTTGAACTCGCCTGCGGATGACAGCAGGATATTTTTCAGACATCTTCAACAAAGATCCGAAGTTCACGTCAGCCAGTTCCATCTCATCCTCGGCCGGAATCTTTCCACGATAATAAAGGGTATCCAGGATCGCCTTTTCCGGCGAGGCCATATACACACCGTTCTCGACGGAAAATCCTTCAAAGAGTTTTGGAGCAATACTTGAAAATTCGATGGTGATCCCCTGGTAGATAACACTGCGAGCCTTGCCCACTGATGAACTCAAGGTGATGGTTGAACAGACATAGGGGGCCTGCAGCAGGATACCGTGGTGGTTCAAGGCCCATTCGCAGGAAACATATGCGGGCGGTCTCAGAAAACATGCGGCCTGTTCCACTCCCGGAAAACCGTAAAGGAAGGAATTGACGTAATTTCCGCGGTTGATCCGGTGGATCAGTCCCTTTTTAACGGCCCTGTTCAAGAAGATTTCGGAATGTGGGGCCACCTTTTCCGCATCATGCTTGCGAAAGAGAATGGGAAGGATTTTTAGTCTCTTAAGTGTTGATTCATTTTCTTTCATTTAAGTACTTTTTCAGACCCTGGTCCAGCAGGTCCGCGGTCACTTTCTTTAATGCATTTCTGAATTCCTCGAAATTATTTTCCTGATACACCAGGAAAATATCTTGAGGGATAAAGCGAGGCAGATCACTCTTCAAGGCGCTGATGATCTCCTTGTCGTTTTTTTTATGCTGGAAAAATGCCGGGTCCCTTGCAGACGAAAAATCAGCCTGATACATTTCCAACTTGGCCCTTGTACTTGTCCATGAAGGTTTTACCCGGAGTTTTTGGGTAAGCCACCAGATATCATAGATATCCCGCCCCTTAAGATAGGCTCTTTCATAAACGGCCCTTATCTTGTCGGATAGAATTTCTTCAGGCGTTTCAGCCAGAACCACGCTGCTTGAGTAAGTCATGATCAGTTTTCCACTGGTAAGCATGCCTGCCACTTGAGGCAGGTCCCTCAATACTGTTTTCATAATGCCAGGCTTGGAACCATGTTTCAGCGATTCGAACTCCAGCTTTACAGCGACCCTTTCCCGCTTATTCTCTGGACGATATATGAAAAAAACCTTAACCGCTTCTTCTCGACTCTTCTTATGGCTTTGTTCCGATTTTCCGGGGCCGAACTGTGCAACACATGAATTGTGAATTTTCTTGGAAACGCCTTGGATAATCGTTTGAATATCAGAAGCTGAAAGTTCGGTTACAAAATCCAGATCTTCCGAAAATCGTGTTCCGCCATAGATCCATCTAATGGCGGTTCCGCCATGAAAATAGATGCGTTCCGACCCGGATAAGCTATAAAGGTTGTCCAGTAAAAGGATTTGAAACGACTCAGAATGTCTGATGTATGCCTCTTGATGCACCCCTGTTCCTCCATCTGTATTGGATTACAATACTTATCATAATTGTTAATTATTGTCAATCCAGGATCTACGAGGGTACCAATGAGCTTTCTGACTTGCTGGGTGACTTCTCCGGTCGCATGGGGAAACACCACCGTCAACCAATGTTCTGAGACCTCAAACCTGGGATCGGCCACGCCATAGTCCCGGCACAAAATAAAAAAGGGGACAGCCCCCTGTTAAATCTGTCCCCTGTTAAATCTGTTTTACTCAAGAAAAAATTTTCATTGGTGCGGATGATCGCTTGAGTATGAAAATCACCGTTATTTGGACACCTCGCTAAGTGAGATTCCCAGTGCATCTGCCACACCCTTACCATAAGCAGGATCGGCCTTCAAGCAGTTTCCGATATGGCGGAGTTGAATTTCCCTGGGCGCCTCTCCGATAGAACGGGCAGTGTTGCCGAAGAGCGCCGCTTTCTGCTCGTCGCTCATCAATCGGAAAAGCAGGCCGGGTTGTGTGTAGTAATCTTCATCCACCCGATGATTCCAGTGATCGGCCGCACCTTCCAGGCTGAGGGGCGGTTCGGCAAATTCAGGCTGCTCCTGCCATTCACCGTAACTGTTGGGCTCATAGCCAAGCGTGCTTCCGTGATTGCCGTCAACCCTCATTGCGCCGTCTCGGTGATAGCTGTGTACTGGGCAGCGCGGGGCATTTACAGGGATCAGGTGGTGGTTTACGCCCAGACGGTAAAGTTGGGCATCGTGGTAGGAAAAAAGCCTTCCCTGCAACATCTTGTCCGGTGAAAACCCGATACCGGGCACAATGGACGCGGGATTGAAGGCCGATTGTTCCACCTCGGCAAAGTAGTTTTCCGGGTTACGATTCAGCTCCATTACGCCCACCTCCATCATGGGATAGTCCTTGTGGTACCAGACCTTGGTCAAATCAAAGGGGTGGTAGGGACAGGTGGCTGCATCCTTTTCCGGCATAATCTGAATATACATGGTCCAGCAGGGAAAGTCCCCCTTCTCGATGCTCTCGTACAGATCGCGCTGATGGCTTTCCCTGCACTTTGCGATAACCGCCGCTGCCTCTTCATCGGTCAGGTTCTTGATGCCCTGCTGGGTCTTTAAGTGAAATTTGACCCAATACCGCTCGTTTTTGGCATTGATCAGACTGAAGGTGTGGCTGCCGAAGCCGTGCATGTGGCGATAAGTTGCGGGGATTCCCCGATCACTCATGACCACAGTGACCTGGTGCAGTGCCTCAGGCAGTGAAGTCCAGAAGTCCCAGTTGTTTTTGGCGCTGCGCATGTTGGTGCGTGGGTCCCGCTTGACTGCGTGGTTCAGGTCCGGAAACTTGAGCGGATCACGCAAAAAGAAGACAGGCGTGTTGTTGCCTACCAGATCCCAGTTCCCCTCCTCGGTATAAAACTTCAGTGCAAAGCCCCGAATGTCGCGCTCGGCGTCCGCAGCGCCCCGCTCGCCGGCCACTGTTGAAAAACGGGCGAACATTTCGGTCTTTTTCCCCACCTCGGAAAATATCTTTGCCTTGGTGTACTTGGTGATGTCATGGGTGACGGTGAAGGTGCCGTAAGCGCCGGAACCCTTGGCGTGCATACGCCGCTCCGGGATCACCTCACGATCGAAATGGGCGAGTTTTTCCAGGAACCAGACATCCTGCAGCAACTGCGGACCTCGCGGTCCGGCAGTCATCACGTTCTGGTTGTCAACAACGGGCGCACCCGCATTGGTGGTCAGTTTTTTCTTTTCGTCCATAGGTCCCTCCTTTCATTTGGGGTTATAAATCTTTTTGTTTCTGGCTGCATTTCTTACAAACGCCATGGATAACGACCTTTTTATCCATGACGGTGAACTGATTTCGTATCTCTTGCGGCACTTCAAGGTTGTCATAGTCGGCACTGTAAAAATCGAGAATCTTTCCGCACTTTAAACAATGGGCATGATGGTGGATCTCCATATTGGCATCAAAGCGCTTGGTGTTACCCTGGGTTTCCACTACATGGGCAATGCCGATTTTAACGAAAGTCATCAATGTTCGATAAACCGTATCCAATGATATGGTGGGAAATCGCTTTCTTATGGCCTGAAATATTATCTCCGCAGTGGGGTGATCCCTGGAATCTTCAAGCGCATCAAAGATAGCCGTCCTCTGGGGAGTGACTTTGATCCCCTGCTCCTTGCAAATTTTTCTGAAAGATTCGATTCGGTTCAAACCAGGTTTTCCTCCATATTGTTCTTATATAGGAATCATTCTTATTTGTCAAGGAAAATTTAAACCATTTGCTGGAGCAGACCTTACTCAGCAGTGAAGAGTAAAAGTATAGTCATAACTTAATAATAGAAGGCCTGGTGCATCAAGTCGGCCTGCGTTTGCTTTGCAGACTAAAACAACAAGGTAGCTTGTTAAACCCGTTGATAATGCATGACGGCCAGTATCAGAATGAAATGGTCCTCAATTGTGAGAATGCCTGCCCTTCCAACCGTACCACAATCCGAAGATACCGAAGATTATTGATATACCCATTACGGCCTTTTGCGCGCGTGTCATGCCAGGGGCTTTAGAATGCGAAGATTCATCAGTATCCTTCGTACCAGGCTTCTCCCCGCTCACATCGGAAACGAGTGACACACGGTGTCCCATTCCGTCCTGGACCACGATCTGCCATCGGCCTTCACGATCAGGAAAAAACATAAAGCGTCCGTTGCGATCAGTATGGCCTGTCTGAAAGGCGATATCCGACCCCGGCCCTTTAATTTCAACAGCCGCATATCCCATTGGTTCTCCATCGTCGTATTCCGCTGTGATCATGTGGCCTTGGGACAGGGCCACATGGCCTATTGTACCGTGGGACCACCCGCATGTGACACTGAAAAGCAGAAAGGCTGTACAGACTGTAAAGATAGGATCGGATTTCATTTTTCGTTTCCGCTTAACCATTATTAATCCGCTTGTCATGCCTTATCCTGTTTCATGTCAGTTCGAACAGGATTGTCAGTTCCATATGAAGCGGCCCCTTGAACAGATGGGCGGGCGGCCTGGGAAAAGGCGAGGCCTTTTTGACCGCTTCCAGCGCCGCGCCGTTCAATATCTGGTATCTCGCAGCCTGGATAACCTCTACATCAGACGCCTTGCCATCCTGATCTATTACAAATCTTACCGTCGTCCGGCCCTCAATGTGTTTGAGCCTAGCTGAATCCGGATATCGCTTGCGGCTTTCTATCCTCAATCTCACCATCTCATAGTAATCGTCGGGTGTGGTATAGTTTACTTCAGAGACAGGATTCCAGTCCGCAATACCGAGACTTGAAACATCAGGGACCTTAGGAATTGATATATCTTCCGTAAGGGCGTCATTCAAATTTTTATCAACAGGGTCAATATTGAATTTAGGGATAGGGAGCTGTCGAACATGCAATTTCTTAACATCCCTTGGTTTTTCCTCATGTTTTTGTTTTATTCGCGGTCTGGGGATATCCCGTGAAAAGGGCTTTGAAATATCATCGAGCGTCATCTCAATAAATGACAGGGCACTTGTTTGATAAAATCCGGAAATGTGCATGAAGATAACAATATGAATTATAAGGGAGACCCCTATAAGGCCTCTGAAGAGCCAATTCGCCTTACTCTTTTGTCCGGGACCATATTTCATAATGGCAACATCCTAATGGGTTTTCATGTGACAATTACAGGTCCTTTTCCGTTGCAAGGCACAGTTTTCCTGCTCCTGCCGATTTCGCCACATCCATCACCTTTACCGCCTTGTTCAGTATCACGGTCCTGTCCGCCCTGACCACCACCAGTTTATCTTTGTCTGCCCCGATCATATCCTTGACCGTTTTGAACAGATCTCCCATGGTGATTTCCTGCTCGTTTAAGTAAGCCCTGCCGTCTTTGTCTACAAAGATCGTGATCGCCTCTTCCACCTGTGGCTTTGACGCCCTGGCGTGCGGGAGCTTTATCTGTATCCCCTCATCCACCATGAAGTTGGTGGTCAAAAGAAAATAGATCAAGAGCATAAAAACTATATCTATAAGCGATGACAGAGGCATCGTTACCTCATAGCGCGCCTTTTTCTTCCGATGAACTATCATTTCCTTTATCCCCCGGTTCTAAGGGATGATATGGTCTTTAAAAAGGTGACCGTACCCTGCTGTATCCTCGCCTCGTAGCCATCCACACGGGAAAGAAGATAGCTGTGACCCACAACGATGGGAAGGGCGACGGCGAGCCCGAAAGCGGTCGTCAACATCGCCTCCCAAATGCCTCCTGCAAGGACAGCGGCATTTACCTTTCCGCCCATCTCCTGTATGACCATAAAGGCCTTGATCATGCCCAGAACCGTACCAAGAAGGCCCAGCATGGGGGCCACGTTTCCTATTGTCGCCAAGGCCTGTAGATAACTGGAGAGGTCCTGGACCTCTTCATCTGTTGCGTGGACGACCACGGTCTCAATGGTCTCGCGATCCTGGTCCTTGACCTCCAGCGCCTTGACAAGCACCCTGCCTATTGGCGATTTACTCCTTGAGGCTATTTCATAGGCCTCCTTATCATTACTGGCCTTGAGTTTTTCAGTAACTCTTGTCTCAAGGCCCAGTCCGCGCCTGTGCATACGTCCGAAGCTTATGAAACGCTCAAGAAAAATGGCCAGCCCCACCACCGAGCACAGTAGTATCGGCCACATGCATATCCCACCCTTTGTAAAAAACTCCATCATATTATTTACCTCCCTGTAATGTATTACTCCGGCAATTAAATACGCTAAAGCCGTCATTCCGGCGAAGGCCGGAATCCAGGAAAACACTGGATGCCCCCGGCTTAATGCATGCCGGGGCAGGCTTATCAAGTCCGGCATGACAAAGTTCGACTATTTAATTGCCGGGTTAATATCCTTTGCCATTGCTGTTTCAGCCGCTTTTTTATCAGACTGCTCCTCAATATCCGCTGTGCCGTCATAATCAAGATCCTTGGACCTTTTCACCATGGCCTCGGATTCATCGTATTGTTCCCATATATCCGGCTTGCCGTCGCTGTTGGTGTCCTCTTCAACATTGGTTATTCGGCCCTGGCTGTAGTGATACCAGATCTCAACATTGCCGTCGCCGTTGACGTCTTTTTCAGCACTTACCGCCTCTTCCTTATCGTTGTATTGCCAGACCATATCCAGCCTGCCGGTATTTCCGCTATCCTCTTCACTCTTTGTGAGGTTGCCGTTTTGGTTGTAATATTCTTTTAGATCAGCTTTTCCGTCAGAGTTATCGTCAATCTCTTTAACCCTCAAAACCCCGTTTTTGTAACAATACCTGGCATCAGTGTGGTTGTCCCCGTCAATATCAGTTTCCATCACCACAGGCCAGTCAGGATTGTTAAACCACTGAGTGGACTCGAACCTTCCGTCATGATCCTGGTCCAGGACGAGCTTTATCTTATTCTCGCTGTTGTCAAAAAACACCTTCTGGTCAACCAGCCCATCTTCGTTTTCATCCTTTTCCATACGCACTATCTTTTCGGCCTGGTAATATTGCCATGTGTCGCTCTTTCCATTATGGTTGGAATCGCTTTCCACCCTTTCTTTTTCTTCCTTGTTGTTGAAATATATAGTTACATCAGGTCTCTTGTCCTTGTTTTCGTCAAGGGTCTGTATGCAGAGCCTGCCGTTTTTAAAAACAGATGTCTGATCCAGGTAGCCGTCACCATTTGTGTCATACTCAATTTTTACCGGATTACCTTTTTCAAAATACCTGATCCTGTCAATGCGGCCTGTGTATCTGGTGTCTTCACGGATCTTCGCAGGCTGCCCGGCAGAATCAAAGTCGCAGAAAAAATCTCTTGTCCCGTCAAAGTTGGTATCCTTTTCCTGGCAAACCGGTCTGTCGTTTTTATATGTAACAAAGCAGTCAAAGGCCTTGTCCTTGTTGGTGTCTTTCTTTTCCTCTCTGGGCCTTTCATCTTTGTATGTGGTTACAACCTCACACCAGCCGTCCAAGTCTGCGTCCTTTTTCTGCTCAACAATCTTACCCTGCTTAAAATATCTGAATGTCTCCATATTGCCGTCATTGTCCGTATCAATGCTGGCTTCCTTTTGGAGTCCCTTATCATCAAAAAAGGTGAGTTTATCTACTTTTCCGTCGCCGTTGGAATCCTCTTTCCTCTCCACGGGTTTTTCGTTTTCGTATGTCTCCCATATGTTTATTTTTCTGTCCGCATCCGTATCTCTGGTGCAGTTTGAGACCTTTCCCTCCTTAAAATTATATATGGTGTCAAAATAGTTATCCCCGGTGGTATCCTTTTCTATCTTTAAGGGGCGCTCCTTTTCATCAAAGGATGTAACCTGGTCAACTTTGCCTGCTCCCTTGCAGTCACGTTCCTGTTTCGTCCTTTTTCCGTCCTTGAAATAATCCCAGCAATCAATCTTTTGATTGTAGTCCGTATCCCTTTCCACTCTAACCGGCTTTCCCTTCTCATAATACTGAAACCGGTCCATGATCCCGTCCGCATTGCTGTCGCTTTCGACTTGTTTGACCTGCCCTGACAGGTCAGAATAAACTATCTGATCTATCTTTCCATCCTTGTCGGTATCGTAGCTCATATTTTTTTCTGCAGCCCCGGATTTATTGACATAACACATCAAAAATAGGGCAGCACTGACAATGAAAATCCAAAGGCAGGGCATTACCCTGTAGATGTTACTAATCATGTTCAAATTCCTCCGGAAATTACAATTCGCTCCCATGTGTTCCAGCGATTTCAAAAGTAATTTTAACCTGGAGCCAAATGACTTTGACCCCGTCTTCAGGACGGGGTCAAAGTCCAACAAACCGAAAATGCGGCATTACCCTGATTATTACAGACGTTTGTTATTTCACTTCAAAAGTCAATGATGACGAAAGTGAAAAATTGTCACACTTCGCCGGATCGGGATAAGGCACCTCATGTTTAACGATGACCAGCCATAAGCCCGGCTTGATGATCTTCACTTTTGCAATGCCGTTTTCATCTGATTTAGTCGCATAGGCAAAAGTACTATCGTCGGTTGAAAAGCCAGCAAAAGTTGCAAAAACATATGTCTTTAATGGGTTGCCCTCAAAGATTACCTTAAGGCGTACAAAATCGCCTTCCTTCAAATTTGACGGGTTTTCCAAAGGAACAATCTCAAGTTTGTGGCCCAGGGTTTTGGAAAAGACATTGCCGCCTCCCTTACCGATTGTGACAATAGCCTTGGCTTGCTTTTCTGAATAGGTGCAGCTAATCACATTCTTTAGATCTTTTTTCGTTTGTCCTATTTTGTAGCCTTCCGCGGTCTTGGAAAAAAAACCGCCTTTAGCTCTTGTGACAAAGACATATGTGCCGTCGTCTTTCAGGGGGACTTCGGTCTGATATTCCACTTCATTTTTTGGTATGATTTTCAATTCTTTTCCATCCGGCTGGATCCCATATAGCCTATCCAGACTATCCTTGGGCAAAAATTCTCCTCCGGGACCTCCGAAAACATGGTCATTAGATATTGTCAGCGAAACAGGGACGCCCCCTTCAATCGTATATGGTTTCATGTTCAACCACATAAAGTGTGCTGAGGCCTCAAGGGAGAAAACGCATAAAATAAATACTGTTACGGACGCAAAAAACACTATTTTATTCTTAATATTAGTCATTGCTGACACCTCCTATTTAATTATGAATTGTTTGGTTCGCCGCATTTTCGTTTAACGCCGCATCATTTAAGGTCTGAAAAAAAGCCGAAATCTATGAGTACCTCTTCAGATATACAGTTATTAAAAATCAACGGTAAAAGAGGCATAAGCCGTCAATGGAAGCCCGGGCGCAATACCGGATGTGCCCTCGTAAGCCGGATACGTTTCATCGAAAAGATTGACTAATTCGAGAGAAATGGTGTACTTTTGTTTACCTCCGAAACGATAGAAAACATCCATATCTACAGTATCCCACGATCTACCCTTTAGCGTATTGGCTGCATTCAGATCAGCCCCGGATTGGTAATGATACCTGAGCCAGCCGCCAAAACCTTTCGGTGGGTTATATCCCAGCTCTATGTTGGCAATATTATCCGGCACCATCGGAAGACTCTTTCCGTCATAGATTACACCTCCTGATGTATAGTCATCATATTTGGCATTTATATGAGAATAGTCGGCATGCAGATAGGCGTAGTCGAATGCATAAAAATCCGCCGTCACCTCAACGCCGTCACGTGTGGTTTCTCCCGCATTCTCATATTCAAGTGTAGCGGGGTCCTGGATGAAATCATCCTTTGTTTGTATTCTAAAGCCAATAAGTTGACCGGCAAACCAGTCAAACGGTCTAATTTTCGTACCCAGTTCATACTGCGTTCTTATTTGCGGGTCCCATTTGTCCTGTGTATACTGGGCCTGTTCGGCAAACCCTGACATCATGGCAAACCCGCGGGAGCAGTTGCCGAAAAACTCCAGACGATCATCAAGCAAGGTAAGGAGCAATCCCCCTTTGGGGCTGAAAATATCCGTGTCACTCATTGAAAACTTTAGATCATTTAAAAGGTGATCTGTAAGATCGCCTGTGAAACGATCATAACGGCCGCCGATGATAAGTTGCAAAGGTTCAAAAACTTGATAATTTATGTCGGTATAGAATCCCAGAGATTTGAATTCGACTTTGTAATCTATATATTTAGCTCCCTTGTTTCGGCCGTTTCCGGCTGTAAGCCGCCATCTTTGCCGATCTTCTTCTTCAAACGAGTAATCAGTTCCAAAAGTAAACCGCAACTCCCTTTCCAGAATGTCGCTAATCAGGTTGTAGCTTGCCCCCGAGCCATAAACCAGGCGGTCAAAATCCCGCAGATTGCCCGTGACAGTGCCGGCCGGCAGTCCATCTTCTCTGCCTGCATAGTATCTTTTGAAATTTTGATCATAGCTCCAAACCTGAAAAAGTATCTTTGAATCCGTCGTGAGCATATAGTCGAGATCAATCTTACCCGAAAGGTGATCTTTGCTCCCTCCATTGGCGTCATTTGCCGATTTTGTGGGATCGTGCTTGTATTCTTCTTCGGTCAGATACCCGGGCGCGTCCCAATCTGAATTAAACCCCCGGAGGCTGAGCCTGATATCAAGATCGTCTGTGATATAGTTGGTGATCCGAGCGGCGGCATTGAGCTTGTCCCAGTCTGAATTATCCTGATACCCGTCCGTATGATAGGTCTGAAATGAATAAACATGATCCCATTTCTCGTCTTCACTTGTAAATCCGCCAACGAAGTCCCCCTCATAGGTGTTGTCTCCGCCATAGAGTAGCTTCACGTGCTGCTGGTCAACCTTTTTTTGCGTATAAAAATGAATTACACCCGCCGATGCATAATTTCCATAGAGTGGAGAAATGGGGCCCTTTATAACTTCGACCCTTTCAAGCTCTTCAGGATTTACAATGTTAGTGTCGGCATAGCCATCCCCTTCATTTAGGGGAATGCCGTCGAGATAAATAGCGGCGTCAGAGCCGTGAGAAATGGATGTGAACCCTCGCATTTGCATACAGGCGGCTGTTCCACCTTGCTTATATCTCATCAGAGATACCCCGGGAACAAGGCCTATGATTTCCAATGGCGATTCATATACCTTATTGGCTATTTCCTCCTTGGTCAGCACCGATGTTGAGCTGGCCTCAAGGTTCGTTTGGCTCAAATCGCCGCGAATTACTATGTCGTCCAGCTTTACAGCCTCTTTCTTGTTCTTCTGTTTGTCTTCCTCCTTTGTTTCCCCTGTTGAAGCAGACTCCCCGGTTTTATCCTGCTGATTTTCACCTTCTGCTTCAATTGTCGCAGGGGAATATTTATCGTCTGATTCCTGTGAATATACAGCCGTCACAGCCACAGCCAGCAACATTACGCAAAAAAACAACACCAAAAATTTACATATTTTCATCCTATTTTCCCTCCTCCTCAGTAGACCTGGAAATAAAAACCATGAGCTTGTTGATAGCCCACAAAAATACATTCATATCAGATTGATAGGTTAAATTCCCCGGACCGGGCAAAGAGATTGCAAAGAAATTGCAAAAAGGATGAGGGTGTGATAGGAATAATCCTGCATCCTCCAGTCCGAGGGTGTTTTTCACAGGGGGCAGCCGGTAAACTCTTGGCGGAGCCCGGCTGTCTCCCATATTTCTTTACTCATTTTGTATGCTTGTTTAGTATGTTATTCCTGGTGCGCCTCCCTCCTTTCGAATGTTTATCAAAACAGGATCACCTCAGGCCAAATACAGGGCCGATCCTTAAAAAACAAAAAAGCCAGAAATGCTCTCCCCGATTTCAATCGGCGTGGCCTTCCTGGCTTATTTATTGCTCGACCTATACTATTTTGATAAAAATCTTTGTGCGCAATTTCATACTGCGCGCTTCTTGAGTAGGTTTATATTTGCCCTTTCCCCGTTAGTCAAGAATTTTTATCGGAACTTGGCCTTGCCCCATGATTATGAGCATGATGAGGATAGACAATACCGAGGGCAGAAGTTGTTTTGACGCGATTCCTAAGGTGAGATAATTGGAATAACCGGTCTTTTATTTTTTTATTGACTTTCATAAAAGTCATAAGTAGAAACAAATACCAACCGGGAACAGAAGTTTCCATCAGTTTGTAAAACATCCTGAAAGAGCAAGCCACGAAGGCGGAACGACCAAACGGGACATCTAACCCCGTGTGGTTTTTTGTGTCCGGTAATATTTAAACTGAGGGTAAAACCTCAGGGTAAAACAAGTCATCACATCAGTAATTAGGCCATGAAGGCTGACCGTTTTAGAACTGAACGGAACTTCATGGCTTTTTTTTTGGAAGGAGTAGAAGATAATGAAAGATGCTTTAAAAATTTTTGTGGTTATGATCCTGGTCCTATTCGCTGAAAGCTCTTGGGCCGGTGAGACGGCCATGCAACAGGAAATCAATCAATTGAAACAAAGGCTGGAGGAACTGGAAAAGAAGAATAGTGATCAGGCATCGGAATCAAGCGAGTCAGACGCATCAAAAAGTCTGTTAGACAGAATATCATTCGCCGGTATCATAGCAGGCGCTTACCAGTATGAAGACGCAGGCGGCAGACCCGAGGCGGAAGACTTTGGCCGCGGGGCGCTTCCGGTGCAGGCGGAGGTCGGCATCAATCCCACAGAGGCGGACGAGGTTTTCTTCAAGTTCGGATTCGCCTCAGGTAACGGCCTCAATACGGAAAATCATTCCTTTGCCCTGGCGCCCTGGGCCGCGGACCTGGAAGATGATGTCAAAGATATCAACGGCCGCAACCGGGATTACCTCCTTACTGCGTGGTATAAGCATACGTTTACCTTCAGTGAAGAAAACTCCCTGGGCCTCACAGGCGGCATCATAGACGCCACGGATTATCTCGATGAAAACGCCTATGCCAATGATGAATTCACACAGTTCATGAACGAGGCCCTGGTCAACGGTCCTCACGCCTTTCTGCCCTCCTATGACCTGGGCGGGGCCATGGAGTGGGAAGCAGGCGGCTTCGCCGTAAAGGGTGTAGTGATGCAGATCGGTGAAAATGACGATGGCAATGCCTATCATTTCTATGGCGCACAGATGGGTTACACCATCGAGACACCCCTGGGCGAGGGGACCTACCGTATCCTTTACAATCAAACCAGCGACGATTTCTGTGATCCCGGCGGGGAAGATAAAGAATCCTTAAAAGCAGGGCTCATCTCATTTGATCAGGCCCTCGGAGAAATCCTGGGGGCATGGATACGGTTCGGATGGAGCGACGATAAGGCCCTGGTCTGTTTCCAGGATCTTTACTCCGGCGGGATTAACATCAGCGGCAAGCTCTGGGGCCGTGAGCAGGACAACATCGGGGTCGGTTACGGCCGCCTCAGGGGCGGAAACGATGAGATTGATACCACACAAGTGGCCGAGGTATATGCGCGATTCGCCCTGAATGAGGTATTCGCCGTCACCCTTGATTTACAACACTTGGACGATGAATACAAGGCAGAGGCGGGTGACGACATTGACGGCTGGATTTCAGGCATCCGCCTTACAGCGGAATTTTAATAATTATAAGACAAAGAAAAGACAGGAGGTAATGTTATGCGCACAATAATTTCAATGTTATCTTTCATAGTGGTAATGGCTTTGGCCGTCAATCCGGCGTCAGCCCACTTCGGCGCCATTATTCCGTCAAATGACATTGTAACGCAGGACGATGATAGGACCTTAGGCTTAGAGGTCAAGTTTATACATCCCATGGAGAGGCATTACATGGAGATGGTCAAACCCAAGGCCTTCGGCGTAATCGTTGGCGGCAATAAAACCGATCTGCTTGAGACACTCAAGCCTGCAAAGGGGAAAGGCCCTGATCAGGATCAGGACTTCACCTTTTGGTCCACTGACTTTAAGATCCGCAAGCCTGGAGACTATTCCTTTTATGTAGAACCCACTCCCTATTGGGAGCCGGCGGAAGACTGTTTTATAGTTCATTACACCAAGGTCTGTGTAAATGCATTAGGCCTGGAGGAAGGCTGGGATAAGCCTGTTGGCCTTGAGACCGAGATCGTTCCCCTGACTCGTCCATACGGGCTATGGACAGGAAACCTCTTTACCGGCCAGGTATTGCTCAAGGGAAAGCCGGTCCCCTTTGCCGAGGTGGAGGTCGAGTATTTGAACGACTCACCGGGCAACCCCTCGATTGTCGCAGCCCCGGCAGACCCCTTTGTCACCCAGCTGGTCAAGGCAGATGCCGACGGCGTTTTCAGTTATGCCATGCCCAGGGCCGGATGGTGGGGGTTTGCAGCGCTCAGCGAAGCAGACTGGAAACTAAAACAGGATGGCCAGGAAAAGGCCGTGGAGATAGGGGCCGTTTATTGGGTCCATACCCGTGATATGAAATAGTGGATGGAGACCGAGATGAAAATTCTTAATTATCTTTTTATTCCGTTTCTTGTATCATTGCTTCTCAGCGGAATCGCACTGGCGCACAAGGTTAACGTCTTTGCCTATGTCGAGGCAGGCAAAGTCTACACTGAGAGCTATTTCCCGGATGGTGGCCGTGTGGAGGGAGGCAAGGTGCTGGTTTATGACAGTCAGAACAACCTGCTTCTGGAGGGCGTTACCGACAAAAACGGGGAGTTTTCCTTTGACATACCAAAGGTGGATGACCTGAACATTGTCATTGAAGCGACCATGGGACACAAGAACAGCTTTAAACTCAAAAAATCCGAGGTGGAGGCTGGAAAATGAAGAGCATCCCTCGATCGCTCATCGCATGCTTGGTCTGGCTTTTGCTGGCCGGCCCAGCAGGCCCGCTTCATGCGCACACGCCCCCTGAAGGGCATTCCGAGGACGTTGTTACACTGTTAAAGGCCCAAAACAGCAAACTGTCCGGCGATCTGAGGCGTATACAGCGGGAGATTGCCGCCCTGCGCGCGGATCTGGACAAGCCTGGACTCGGTGATGTCTTTGCGGGGATCGGTTACATCCTCGGATTATTCGGGATTGCCGCGTTTGTCGCTTCCCGTCGCAAGGAGTAAATCATGCATATATCCGACGGGGTCCTTCCCATTTCAGTGACAGTCGGGGGCTATGTGGCAGGGGCCGCGCTGGCGGCCCTAAGCGCCCGCCGCACCAAAAGCGAGGATCTGCCCAAGCTGGCTGTAATGACCTCGGCCTTTTTCGTGGCCTCGCTGGTTCACGTGCCTTTTGGACCTACCAGCGTCCACCTGATCCTGCCGGGTCTCACGGGGGCGCTGTTGGGGCAGTCCGCGTTTCTGTCTATCAGCCTTGGCCTTTTGCTGCAAAGCCTGTTGTTTCAATTCGGCGGCTTGACCGCCCTTGGGGCCAATGCCCTTATGATGGGGCTGCCTGCCCTGGCGTGTGGATGGTTGTTTCAGAAGTTCAAGGGCCGCACCAGGATGCGGCAGGCCGTCGTAGGCGGGCTGATCGGCGCGCTGGGTACTGTACTTGCGGCGACTATCCTGGCCTTGCTGTTGATTACAGGAGGTGAGGATTTCTTCGGCGTTGTCAAGATTGCCCTGCTGGCCCATGTACCGGTCATCATTATTGAGGGCGTGATCAGCGCATTTACCATCGCCTTTCTGGGCCGCGTAAAACCGGTCCTTCTTGAACCATCTTTTCTGCGGCAAGCCCAATAGACCCATGCCCAAGGATCCCAATGGTTGATGCACGCATTATCCAGCCGCCCCTGTGGCAATTGCCCCTGTTGATACTGGTTCCGCTCGCGGCGGCGGCGATAATGGCGGTCTGGTTGCGCCGCATTTCACAAGGGCAAAATACCCCCGAGGAAGAAAGGGACTGGTCGGTCCCCTCTCTTGACCATGAGGCCGGTTCTTCCATCCTTCACCGCTGGGATGTACGCTGCAAGATCATAACCATACTGATATACAGTTTTGCCGTCACCTGCCTGAGTCACCTTGGTCCTGCGCTTGCCGCCTTGGGTGTTTCAGTCGTACTATTAAAAATCGCAAAGACTTCTTTTAAAAGCGTGCTGTTCCGGCTGTCTGCAATTACCGGCTTTGTCGGTATGTTTCTGGTGGTCATGCCGTTTTCAGTCCCGGCGCACCCAGGGGATCAGGTGTTGATCTTCGGAGGCATGGAATGGCTCAGTTTCAATCTGCGGGGTCTGGCCATTGCAGGTTTAATCGCGGCCAAGGCCGCGGCCATCGCCTTGTTGATGGAGCCTCTCCTGTCCACGGCCCCCCTGCCTGTCACCCTGCACGGGCTCTCCAGGCTGGGCGCTCCGGAGATTGTAAGCCAGATGGTGCTGCTCAGTTACCGTTATCTGCATGTATTCGTTCACGAGGCCCGGCGCATGGCAGCCGGAATGCGGGTTAGGGGATTCCGCAAACGCACTGACCTGGAGACATTGCGCGCCGTGGCCAACTTTTTGGGCATGCTTTTTGTGCGCAGCTTCGAACGGACTGAGCGGGTCTTTGAGGCCATGCGGGCCCGCGGTTACAAAGGCCGTTTTCCGGAACCAGGCCGATTGCGTTTGCAGGCCAGGGATGTGGTGCTTGCGGCGGTGTGGCTGGCCGTTGCAACTGCCCTCATAGTCTGTGACCGCGTCTTTTATTAGGGGGTGTGGGTAATGCATGAACCAAGGATTTTTCGTGATCCGTCTCCTTCTGATCATTCCCTTTTCCGCGTGCGCGGGCTGTCATACAGGTATCCGGACAATATCCAGGCGTTATCCGGGATTGATCTGGACATCTGCAGCGGTGACAAAATCGCCCTGGTCGGACAAAACGGCTCAGGCAAGACCACGCTCATTAAACAGCTCTGCGGCCTGTTATCACCCACAGCAGGTGAGGTTTTGTATAAAGGCACCCCTTTGACCGGCGAGTACCTGGACCGTAGCAGGTTGGAAATCGGTCTCCTTTTTCAGGACCCAGATGATCAGCTCTTCGGCCATACAGTCCTTGAGGATGCGGCCTTCGGACCACGTCAACAGGGCCTTTCCCGTGAGAGCGCGGAGCTTGCGGCCCGCCAGGCCCTTAAACAGGTCAGCCTGACGGAAATGGCCTACAAGGCGCCCCATAATCTGAGTTTCGGCCAGAAGAAGCGTGCAGGTCTTGCCGGACTGCTTGCCATGCATCCAGAGGTCCTGTTTCTGGACGAACCCACCGCCAACCTTGACCCAGGCCAGGAGCAGGTCTTTCTTGATCTGCTCAAAGATTATCAGGGCGCCCTGATCTGCGTCAGTCATGACTTGATATTTCTCTATGAGCTCTGTGAAATGGCGGTGGTCCTTGACCAGGGCCGGCTACACCACGATTACACCATGCGGGAACTGGTCTCCCAACGCCAGGCATTAAGGATGCACGGCCTTGATTTTTCTTTTCGCCTGATCATCACCCCGTCAGATGATGAAAAGAATGACAGGAAAGGGTCCTACATGCTCACGCAGGACAGCATCAGATCTTTTCCTGATGTATCCGGGGAAAAGGCCCTGGTCGCGTTGCGCAAATACAGTTACCGCTACCAGGACGGAACCCTTGCGCTGAATAACATCAATACCAATATCTACAGCGGCGAGAGGATTTCCATTGTCGGTGAAAACGGCGCGGGCAAGACCACCTTGTTGTTCTGCATCCTTGGCCTGCGCCAAGGTAAAGGAGAGTTTCTCTTTGACTCAATGCCCGTGACCCGCCGCCTGCAAAAGGGTCTTTGGCGGCAAGTCGGCATGGTGTTTCAGGACTGCGCCGATCAGCTCGTCTGCCCGAGCGTGCGGGAAGAGATTGCCTTTGGATTGCATCAGATCGGATGTTCGCGGGCCGAATGCCGCAGACGAATTATGGACGCCTTGTCTCTGGTGCGTCTGGAAGGATTTGAAGACCGGGTTCCGCTGCATCTGTCCGGAGGAGAAAGAAAGCGCCTGGCCCTGGCATGTGTGCTGGCCATGGAACCCAGACTCCTGATACTGGATGAACCCACGGCAGGACTCGATCCGCAGGGAGAGGAACTATTACTGGCGATCCTGCGCGATCTTGACGTGACCCTTTTGCTGGTCAGTCACGACATGTTTTTCGTCAGGGAACTGACCCATAGGACACTGGTGATGCATCAGGGGCGGATACTTGAAGATATGCCTACAGACGTTTTTCAGCAGGATAAGAGACTGGGGAATCTCAACGGACTATACTTTTCTTACCGGAGGGATACCAGCAGCGCTATACTCATGCTGCAACATGAACACGAATACATTCATTCACATCAACACCTGCATGCGCTTCAGCACGGGGATGTTGAAGACGGTCAAATTCACGAACATACCCACATGCACCGGTTTGCGCACAGCCATCCAGGGGATGAAAAAGACCACAGTCACGCGCCAAGACGTTATCATGACCTGGATCACCTAAAGCATGATGAATGACGAGTAACCGTTCACCGGCGCAGCGTTATAATGAACTCACCTGCCACATTCAGGGATATTCAACGCAAGCCCTGCAAAGCTTCATGCCGTCTTTGTCCTCAAGCCTTGTCCTCATGGTCGGCTCGCCGCATTTGGCGCACGGCTCCGACGGCTCTATCCTGGCCTTGTCGGGCAATTCCATTTTCACTTCATTAACTACAAACAGATCGTCATCAGACATATCCAGCAGGTCGCAACTCCTCTTCAGGTGAACAGCATGAAAACGCTCTGTCTCGTCCTCATCAGCATTACCGCTCATAACTTTTCGTAACAGGGCAAGGTGCTCTTCATCCGGGGCGAACGCGCCGGGCCGCAAAGCTACACGCACACCCTGGCCTGTCTTTCGGCTTAAAAGCGTAAGCGCCATCTTTCCATGATCCTCGTAGATAAAATTGCCTTTCCCGAAGGTGCAGCCGGTCAGGACCTGCACTGCGTCGGCATAGCAGGAATTGTTTTCTACAATGGCCACGATCTCCTCGTCTTCGGACCGGTTAGCCTTTAGCCTTTCAAGGGCCGCCCCGGCGGCCTTAAAACCCATTGAAAGCCCCGGACAGACATGACCGTGAAATTCTCTACACCGCTTAAATTCCGTTGTATCCATTATCTGTTGTGCGCTCATAAGACCTGCCCCTTATTTGTGGCTATGATCATGCGGTTCCTTTTGATGACCCGTATGGTCGTGATCGTGCGGACCATGTTCACCTCCATGTCCGTGTTCATGATCATGTCCGTTTCCTTCGTGGCTGTGGCCGTGACTGTGTTCGTGGTCATGGCCATGCGCATGGGTGTGGCTGTGTTCATGGCTATGTTCCGTTCCGTCGTGGCCATGCGCGTGTTCGTGGGTGTGAGAGTGCTCATGTTCGTGATGATGACTGTGTTTATGATCGCCTTCCATTTTGCTGCCTCCTTTTTTGTTATATTTAATCGAAAAAGGTGATCCATCTTCAGGGACAAGACAAAAATGTTCGGGGGACTGGACGATAATAACGCCCGTTATCTCCTCCCTTACTATAATAGCGATGGGATTGATTGTCACGACTAAATATCATTAACCTGTCGTCTTCTTTGAATAATAAATCAAGGTCAGACGCCTGGAGTTGACCTGACGGATCGGTGGTGATATAAAAATAACATAGTGTATTAATGATGTTTTTCGGTGTAAAGTAAAATAAGCGGTCATCTATCTGCTTCCAGTCAGTAAGCTGATAATGATTTGAATATCGAACAAGAAATTAATGAATGTCGAAGGAACAAAAAAGATATGATATTGAGGATCGTTTGATAAATTTTACTGAAAGAAAATATTTCATATTAACTGTCTCATAATAGTCTTTTCATTCGTCATGCCGGACTTGGAGACTGTGTCGTAATTAAGTATACAATTTGTTCTTTGACAATAAAATAGAAGA
>LT984856.1:305088-330402 GCA_900258555.1 uncultured Desulfobacterium sp.
AGTTTCAGCTAATTTCTAATATTTTTTTAAAAGAACATTTGAAATTTGCATTCTAAAAACTTTATTACGACACAGTCTCTTGATCCGGCATCCAGGAATCACTGGATTCCGGCTTTCGCCGTAATGACTGTGATTCTATACAATTATGAGACTGTTAATAATTCGAAATTCCCTGTTGGATATTCGATATTCAATCTTTAGTAACAAACCTAAAGAGATGCCTTAGTGCTTATGGGGGTTATCCGCCATGTCTCTGAGATCAAAAACCGTACTTATCCTTTTTGTCATGCTGATGTTATATGCAGTCTTGAATTATGCTGTACAGCACTTTGTCATCTTTCCAAGTTATCTTGCACTGGAACAGGCTGAGGCCAAAAAAGATGCGGAACGGTGCATAGAGGCCCTTCACAGAGAGGTCTTTTACCTTAAAAAAATGAATGATGACTGGTCTGCCTGGGATGATACGTATCGCTTTGTCGAGGAAAGAAACAAGGAATATATCAGCTCCAACCTGGGCATCAGCACCATGAAAAATAACAGGCTCAATCTCTTCTATGTCTGCGACAACACAGGAAGGGTGGTGTGGGGAAGGACATATGACATTGAGACAGAAAAAAGAATCCATCTGGAATATTTTCCCGCGACATCCATATCAACAACAGACCCGCTGCTTCAGCATAACAATAATATTGACAGCTCCATCTCAGGCGTCCTGATGACAGAGCTCGGACCAATGCTCATCGCCTCAGAGCCTATCATTACCAGTGAATGGAAGGGTCCGATCAGAGGCACACTGATAATGGGACGTTTTTTGAGTGTTGATCTGATAAAAACCTTGGTTGAACAGATCCGCGTTGATTTTCATGTATGGCCGATCATCAAGGAGTCCATGCCTGCAAGGCAGACGACCGCTTTAAGCCGTATTACCCCTGATCAGCCTGTCTATATACTCGACGACAGTAAGGATCATCTTGAGGTATATGCAACATTTCCCGGAATCAACGGTGAGCCTGCGCTCCTGGTGCAGACAGACATCTCAAAGGATATCAGCGCGGCAGGGGCCGCGGCCAGCAGATACGCCCTGGTCTCCGTAATGGTTGCAGGGGTGATAATAATCATCGTCTTTGTGCTATTTTTTCAATTAAACATTGTTGCCCCTATATTGCAATTAAGCAAGCACGCCATCGAAGTTCGCCGGTCCAATGACCTTACAAGGCGCACGGCCATGAATAGAACGGATGAAATAGGCACGCTTTCAGTAGAATTCGATCGGATGCTCACTCAAGTTCAGGAGATTACCCAGGGACTGGAGCAGGCAAGGGTGGAGGCAGAGGTCGCCAATAAGGCAAAGGGCCAGTTTCTGGCCAATATGAGCCATGAGATAAGGACACCATTAAACGGGATCATCGGCATGACCGAATTGGCCATGGAAACCGAGCTCAATGACAACCAGAAAAATATAATGCATACCCTGAACACAGAGGCCAATGCGCTTTTGACACTCATAAATGATGTCCTTGATTATTCCAAGATTGAGGCTGGAAAAATTGGACTTGAAGAGATCCCCTTTGATCTTCGTACAATGATCGAGGAGATTGCAAACTCCATGGCGTTCAAGGCTGAACAGAATGGGGTTGAATTCTTTTCCTATTTTGGGCCTGATATCCCGTTTCGACTGATAGGCGACCCTGGTCGTTTAAGGCAGGTTATCGTAAACCTTCTTGGAAATGCGATCAAGTTCACCCACGAGGGTGAAATACTGCTCAAGGCGGAGGTGGCGCAGGATTTGGGCGACAAGGTGGAGATACGTATCTTTGTAAAAGACACCGGTATTGGAATAGCAAAAGACAAGCTGGATGTGATCTTCGAAAGCTTCACACAGGCGGACGGCTCAACCACCAGAAAATACGGCGGCACAGGACTTGGTACCACCATCTCCAAACAATTGGTTGAAATGATGGGGGGAACGATTGGGGTTAGAAGCGATGAGGGGAAAGGAAGCACCTTCTGGTTAACTGTGCCTTTCACCAAACAGACCGGGCTTAAGACTGCCAAACCGAGGGAAGAAACTGATCTTAGCCGTTTAAAGGTCCTCGTAGTGGATGACAACCAGACCAGCAGGTTTATCCTAAGCGAGTATCTTCGCTCATGGGGCTGTCAATCAGTGGAGGAGGCCACCGGCGCAATGCAAGCCCTGTCACTGCTCCGGGGGCATCTTTCCTCAAATACACTGTTTAACCTGATCCTGACTGATATACAGATGCCGGAGATGGACGGCTTTGATCTGACAAAAGAGATCAGGAAGATCGAAGCCTTAAAAAAGGTCCCGATTATTGTCCTTACCTCCATTGGAACTATAGGAGACGGCAAGAAGTGTAGGGACATCGGTATAGACGGCTATCTGGCAAAGCCGGTCAGACGAGGGGATCTGTTTAAAGCTATTATAGCTGTCCTGGGCCTTTCGTCTGAAGACGGAACCGCTCAGAGTCTTGTGACCAGGCACAGCCTTTCCGAAGATTATCGGAGAGAAGTGCAAATACTTCTGGTCGAAGATTACCCCACCAATCAGCAGGTGGCGATGAAAAATTTACAAAATGCGGGCTATCAGGTGGACCTTGCTGAAAACGGGCAGCAGGCTGTGGATGCATGCAAACGCAAGCGCTATGATCTGATACTGATGGATATCGAAATGCCTGTAATGGATGGCTATGACGCCGCAACGGCCATAAGAAATCAGGAATCACAGCTCAGCAGTATTGAGGCAAAGACCCCTATCATAGCGATGACCGCCCATTCCATCCAGGAACATAAAGACAAGGCCATTGAATGCGGGATGGTTGATTTCCTCTCAAAGCCGCTGAGGAAAAAAGACCTCCTGGACATGGTGGAAAAGTGGCTCTCATTAAGGCAGGATTCGATGGACGGATCTGTCAAGGCGTCAGAAAAGTTAACAGACCAAAAATCACCAATTGGGGTTGCATACCCTGATGTGCCCTCTCCCGGGCTTATGACACCGGATGCATTAACAGATGAAACAGGAGATAAACAAACACCAGGTCTAAGTCAATCAGCAGAGCCCATGGACTTTGAAAAGGCATTGGGGGAGTTCGAGGGAGACAGGCCTTTCTTGTCTGATGTGTTAAATGAGTTCATCAATGTAGTAAAAGGTCAGATCACAACGATGAGAGAGGCACTATTGAACGGGGATCAGGAGGTGATCAGAAAAGAGGCCCACTCCATCAAGGGGGGGGCGGCCAATCTGTGCGCATATGATCTGTCACAAATAGCATTTCAACTGGAAGCCATCGGCAAATCAGGGACGCTGAAACAAGGCTCCGATGTCCTGGACAAACTGGAGCAAGAGTTTTTGCGTCTTGAAAAATACGCAAGAGGAATTCTCCATTAAAGCCCTATAAAATTCGCTACGGTAGTAAATTCAAAATCATCAAGGAGTCTTTCAAACCTTTTTTCCGTGCCCACTATGGAGGCATTAAGGACAAACCTTTTTATTAACGGCAGCCTGACCCTTGGGCAATTGCTGTCAAACTCCCTTGGGTGCACAAATATCACCGAAGGAATCCCCTGCCGATTGTTTTTAATAATGGCTGAACGGATAAGACGATATGGAAATATCCTCATCCCCCACCCCCCTCCAATGGGCAGATTGATCAGGCGTATGTCACACACTAGCGGCGGTATCTCCCACATCTCGCCCTTGGAAAGCCTGTGTCTCCAGGGACGTGTCGGGTATTGCGGATTTCCGATAACATGGAGAGGCGCCATGCTGGAGTCGTACAAAAATCCCTCTTCCTGCAGGATATCAAGCGCCCACATTGAACCATCTCTTATTGACCATTCAGGAGCCCTGAAACCCTTTATCTCCTTACCTGTTATACCCGCCAGTATATCCGCGGATCTTTTGAGATCATCCCGGAAAAGATCTGGCGTCATGGTGTAAACACGCCTGTGGGCATAGCCGTGGGAAGCGATCTCATGACCGGAATCACTTATTCCTCTGACCAGAGTGGGGTATTGTTCCGCAACAGAGCCTAATACAAAAAAGGTCGCCAGGGTCTTGGCCCTGCTCAGTAAATCAAGAATTCTAGATGTAGTCGCAACAATCCGGCTCTCAAGACCGTCCCAACTTTCCCTGGGAATGTATCTGCTCACACCGCAGACATGGAACCAATCCTCCAGATCCACGGTAAGTATATTCCTGTATTTCATTTAAGGACTCGGAGCGAGAAATGGACGAATTCTTCCACGTATCTGAACAATATCCACAAGAAGAATGGCCTGAGACGATAATATTTCTGGTCGGGGCGAGAGGATTTGAACCTCCGACACCCTGCTCCCAAAGCAGGTGCGCTTCCAGACTGCGCCACGCCCCGTGCTGGCAAGACTTAAATATATTTGCACAGCAGGGAAGACAAAATCAAGCCAATATTTCATAGGCATTGAGCTAAGAGTTAATTGCAGACAGAAATTGCTCTTTAGAGTTATATAATATTTTTCTATGCGATGGTATTTAATTACCCAATAAAATAGAATATTTTTACATAGCACCTTTTCACTGAAAAATCCGACAAAATTAAATCAATGATATCCAATGGTTACACAATTAGGTTTCGTATCATTTTATGGCATGAAATGTGCTATTAGTCCCCAGAGGGAGAACACCGTTGCTTGAGGGGGGTGGATCATTTTAATGCAATAAATGGCATTCAAATAGTCTACCGCAATAAGACAGCGGTCAATATTTTGGGAATATAAGGGGAATATGGCAGGCTTCTGACTTCTGTCGGGGGGAACTAATGCAGGGGGCCGGACCTGGCCGGGGCGAATTGCCCCTTTAAGAGCCTTTCGGTAATGAGATAGTTGTAGATATCATAAGAAACTTCTCTTTGTGTCTTCAGCGGGCATAGAACAATTTGTCCTGACTGAACCTAAAGGCCCCTGTAAGAGTCAGCACTTCGAGTTAAGAAACGCATTTCCTTCCTTATTAAGTTTCCGGGGTAATTTTTTATTTATAACTATTGTTGGTTCTTAATTAAGTTCTAAACAAGGCTCAAACACTACTAAATTTTTATTGTTGATTAAGTGATAAATGATCCCATTTGTCCTTTTTTTCTATAAGGCGGGGAATATGGTGCAAGGAGAATTCACGATGATTTTGAAGAGAGTATTGTTTTATATGATTGCCATTTTTTGTCTTATTTTGACACCTATGGAAATCATGGCCGATGATCCGCCGCTGGATCCTGTCGTGGAAGAATCCCAACCAATTGATACGGAAGACGAAAAATACACCCTGGAGGAGTTTGACGGCCTTTCCGACGATGAAAAACGGGATATATATTTCAATTCTCCACAGCTCCTTCCGCAGGATTTTAATCCGGCAGATTACTGGGATGTCATACATGAAGAACAGCCTTCGTGATTATGAGGGATAAAATTTACTTACAATCATTAAGCCGACAGCTAAAGGCAGATAGCTGAAAGCTTGTCATAATAAAATGAAGAGCAGGTGCATTTGAAGGGGGATATTATGGATTTGAAAAAGGGTTTTTACAGATTTATAGCCAAGTTTCTGGTGTGGGTCATGATATTCCAGGGCATGCCGCTTTGGCAGTTGTCCCAGGCATATGACATTGAATTCAACCCGGACAGGCTGAATAAGGTTGTTGCTATCCTGGCTTCGTTCCTGTCGCCCTCCACCGCCCATGCCGGGGTTGCCCCTGATGCTAATGATTACACAGTAAACAGGATATCGGAAAATTTTTTCGCCATTTCCGATACTGGTACGAAGCTTACCTTAGCCGACGAAGGAGGCACATCAGGCATTCCCATCGGCTTTAATTTTGTATATTACGGCACGATTTTTACAACTGTTACAGTCACCGCCAACGGCTATCTCGGTTTTTCCCCTACCATAAGCCCTGACAATACTATTATTCCCCTTGCTGATACCCCAAATGCCCTTATAGCCCCTTTCTGGGATGATCTTAATCCTGGATTAAACCCCGGCGGAGGCGTTTTTTTTCAGACAATCGGTTCAGCCCCGGACCGGCGCTTTATAGTAGAGTGGAAGGATGTACCCCTGAAGTCCGACCCTGACTCCAGACTCACCTTCGAGGCAGTCCTGTTTGAAGGAAACAATGAGATACAATTTCATTATCTTTCCATGATTGACGGCAGCGGCATGACCACATCCCCCATGGTAACCGGCCAGTCTGCTACCATAGGCATAGAAAATGCCGACGGTGGTAAAGGTAATGAAGTGGCCTATAACAAGGCCGGATCCGTAAAATCAGGTTCTGCCGTAAGCTTTACCCTTGCAGGCACTGCATTTAAGACCGCAAGACTCCTTGGAGACCTAAACGGTGATGGAGGGGTAGACGTGCAGGACCAGTTTGTCCTTACGCATACTATTATTGACGCGAGACAAACCAGGCCGTCACTTGACCTTGTCCTTTCAGACATTGCCCCTGTTCCGGCTTCTAACGGTGGTCCTTTCGGTGACCAGGCTATAAATTCATCAGACCATTCGCAGATATTTGAGGCTGTGATGGGTCGAGCGGGCCTGAACCCGACTCTATGTATCTCTTCTTATTATATTGCATCTCCAACTGAGGTTGTAACATTTTACGGAAGCGGGTTTGATACAGTTGCCGCTGCAAATAACTCTGTGGTTTTTGTGGGCGCGGATGGGTCTCAAACCCCTGTTCCAGCACAAACCGTTACGCCTGATGGAAGCCAGATCACTGTAACAATTCCTTCAGGGCTTCAATTCCCTTGCTCAGTTATGGCAAAGAGGACCTCCCTTGCCAGTAATTCGCTCCTTTTCCTACTTGAAGGAATGCCACTGATAGCAAACCTCACGCCAGATAGCGGCGAGGAAGGGGACGCAATTATTATCCGAGGCTATGAGTTCGGAGCAAACCCGGCAGACAATACGGTCAGGTTTAATGGAATATCTGCCGTTATATCAGAGGTTACAAATACCGCCGGAATGGACACCCTGGTTGCAACAGTTCCGGCAGGGGCGTCAACCGGATCTGTCACCGTAACGGTCAACTCCAACCCAAGCAACCAGATTGCCTTTACCTATGACGGACCGCCTCAGGTCATGATTGCATCCCCTGCTGATAACGGTGAGATCTCCGGTAAGGTGGATGTGATAGGTACTGCTTCAGATCTAAAGCTTGTAACCTTCACTCTGGAATTAGGCCTTGTTAACGAAGACTATTCAGTTAGCTATGCTCCTATTGCAACTGGTACAAGCAACGTGACAAGTGGTGTCCTTGGCGCCATTGACTCGACTCTGCTTTCAAACGGTTTTTACAAATTAAGGCTTACTGCCCAGGATCAGAGCGGAAAGGTCTCAAGCACCTCAAGGGGCATTGTTATCGCCGGAGAGAATAAACCTGGAATTTTTACACTGAATATTAATGAGATGGATGTGCCGGTAAGCGGCGTCAACATTACCGTAAACAGGATTTATGACAGCCGCATGCGGACATCTTCACAGGATTTCGGCCGCGGTTGGCACATTGAAGTTTTAAAAGAAGGCACTTACAAAAATAACATGCCGCCGGGAGAAGGATGGAATACCAGCATCGGAGGGTGGATTCCCGTATGCCAGTCTACAACCGAAACCGTTGGTCATGAGACTGAGATACGTTTTTCAGACACTGAATTTTACAGGTTTGTCCCCGTTGTTGATACTTCCTACGCTTGGCCTCTTGGCGGAGGTTATTGTGAAGGATATTTCGGTTACCAGCAGGTAGGAGGTGTACCAGGTGCATCGCTACAGGTTTTGGGCGATAATTATGTGTTGTCCGGCGGGGGAGAACTGGTAGATCTTGACTTTGAGGTGTATGAGCCACAACAGGTGCGGCTTACAACCCTGAACGGCCGCCAGATAGACCTTGACATGCAGCAAGGGGTCACACGTATTGCGGACACAAACGGTAATGCCCTCACCATCAACAACAACGGCGTAACACACAGCAGCGGAAAGTCCGTCAGCTTTACCCGCGACGGCCAGGGCCGTATCACTGCAATCACCGATCCATCTGGAAAGACGATTACATATACTTATAATGGCGACGGGACCCTTGCATCCGTCACTGACAGAAACGGTAAGACAACCACATACACCTATGATGACTATCTGCTCACCGAAATCCACGATCCGAGCGGTGCTGTTCCCCAGAGAAATGAATACGACGAGGCGGGCCGCCTTATAGCTTATGTGGATGCGACAGGACAGAGGACTGAAATCACCACTGACGTTAACTCCAATACAACAAGTGTTGAAGACAAGCTTGGCAATACAACCACCCTACAGTACAACGACAAAGGTCTGATCACAGAGGTCACATCCGGCGGCCAGACAAAGCATGCTACATATGATGACAGTGGAAACAAGCTGACGGAGACTGATGAATTAGGAAATACAACCACCTACACCTATGACGCAAACAACAATCTCCTTTCAAAGACAGACCCTCTCGGCCATACTACGTCCTGGACATATAATGCCAAAGGAAAGGTACTAACCGAGACCAATGCAAACGGAGGGGTAACTACACGCACATATGACGCGTCCGGCAATCTCCTTACGGTTACCGATGCGCTTGGAAACACAACAACTTTTACCTATGATTCAAAAGGGAACAAACTGTCTGAGACAGATCCCCTGGGAAACACCACCACGTTTGAATACAACACATATGGCAATCAGACCAAAAAGACAGATCCTCTTGGAAATGCAACCACCTACACATATGATGCGAATGGAAACCGCCTGACCCAGACTGTAAGTCGTAATCTTGGCGGGAGCACTGTCAATGAGACAACAACATTCACTTACGATTCAAACGGCAACAAGCTGACTGAGACAGACCCCCTGGGTCATGTCAAAACGTTTGCATACAATCACACCGGACATGTGACAAGTGAGACAGATGCCAATGGAAACACCGTCACTCAGCAGTATGACGCGAATGGCAACCTTACCCGCAAAAACTTCGCAGACGGCACTTTTGATGTCTATGGCTATGACCAGGAAAACCGTCGTACCGCCCAAACAGACAGGGCAGGCAGGACCACATTCTTTGAATACGATTCCCAGGGCCGGCCGACAAGCATAAGGTTTGCGGATAATGCAGTTCAGTCCCGAGGTTATGATGCGGCAGGCAGGATGACATCTATCACTGATCCTCTGGGAAACGTGACGCAGCAACAATTTGACGCTGCCGGAAGGAGGGTCAGAACTATTGATTCACTGGGAAACCAGACGGAATTTGCCTTTGATGAAGTAGGAAACCAGATAAGCGCAACTGACGCAAACGGCAATACGACCTCATTTGATTATGACGCTAACAATCGTTTACTCAAGACAATATTCCCGGACGGTACTTTCAAGACTACGGTCTATGATGCTGCCGGCAGGAAGATTTCTGAGACAGATCAGGCCGGGAAGACCACAGAATTTGAATATGATGAGATGGGCAGGCTTATCCTCGTTACAGATTCCCTTGGCGGAGTTACATCTTACGCCTATGATGAGGTTGGAAACAGGATAACCGAAACAGACGCAAACGGCAACACCACTTCCTACGAATATGATGCCATGGGTCGGATAACAAAGACCACCAGGCCCATGGGGATGTCAGAGACACTTGCCTACGATGCGGTTGGGAATATGGTTTCCAAGACCGACTTTAGCGGCGCAACCACGACATATGCCTATGATGTAAACAACACACTTGTCACCACCAACTTGCCCGGCGGCGCTGTAGAGACAATTACATATACACCCACTGGCAAGAGGGCCACAGAAGTGGATTCACGTGGAACAACGACATACGAATATGACACAAGGGATCGCCTGGTCAGACGAACTGACCCGGGTGGCACTCAGATAGAATATGCTTATGACCTTGCCGGAAACAGGACAGAGGTAACGACCGCCGCAGGCATCACTCAGTATGCCTATGATGCGATCAACCGGCTTTCCCGGGTGACAGATCCTGACGGAGGTATAACTAACTATGCATATGATAACGTGGGTAACCGAGCAAGCATTACTTACGCAAACGGAGATGTAACCACTTACACATATGATACATTAAACAGGCTTACAAACATAACCAGCCGAAAGAGCGATACTAGTCTTATTGCATCGTATACCTATACACTTGGCCCAGCAGGCAACCGGACCAGGGTGGTGGAAGGTCACAGCGGCCGCAGCGTTGATTATACCTATGACGCCCTTTATCGACTGGTGAACGAAGACATCGCTGATCCTGTAAATGGGGACAGCTCGACTGCTTATACCTATGACCCGGTCGGAAACCGTCTGACAATGACCTCTGGCACTGGTACAACGAGCTACACCTATGACAACAATAATCGGCTCTTGACTGAAAATGGAATAACATACAGCTATGACGCAAACGGCAACATGGTGGGAAGGAGCGATTCAGTCTCTACGACTTACGCCTATGACGGCAAAAACCGTTTGATAGAGGTGAATGACGGGACGAATATATCTCAATACGTCTATGATATGAAAGGGATAAGAGTACGTACCACAGTAAATGGCAGTGATATCACAAATTACCTGGTTGATAACAACCGGGAGTTTGCCCAGGTGCTGCGTGAGACCAATGGATCAGGATCGGAGCTGGCAAAGTATGTTTATGGAGACGAACTGTTGAGCCAGTCCCGCGGGGCCATTAAGTCCTATTTCCTTCATGACGGCCAGATGTCCACCCGCACGCTCACAAATGCCGCAGGAGACAGTACAGACTCCTATATTTTTGACGCCTTTGGTGTTTTGCTGGCGCACACGGGTTCAACTCCCAACCAGTACCTTTATACCGGCCAGTTCCTGGATCCTAATAGCGGCTTCTATTATCTCCGAGCCCGCTGGATGCGGCCGGAGACAGGCCGGTTCATCAGCGCTGATACTATACATGGTTCTGTGTTCGAACCGCAGACCTTGCACAAATATATTTACTGCCTAAACAACCCTGTAAACCGGATGGATCCAGGTGGAAATCAGTCTTTGGCGGAATGCATGGTTTCCGTGAGCATTGTACAAATACTTGTAGCTATAGCGCCGACCGTCTTTACTGGTGTCGCAACCGCCGTGCTTATCAAGGCGTTTTGGGAGCCAGGATTTGCAATGCGATATGGCGGCCTTGATCTTATTATGCTTGGCGGCCCTGAGGTTTTTGTAGAGCTTGGTTTCAAATTATATACTACGGGCAACTTGCTGATTGAAGTTGGTGCGGCCTTGATTGATCTGACAAACGCTTTAATCGGCATAGGCTTTGCTTTTACAGGCCTGGCAAGTACTATCGGCAGTCTGGCAAGTGCAGCCAACGTCATTCAGGCAATCGCAAACGGTGTTCTTGCTGCAACGGCCATAGCAGACCTTGTCAGCAAGGTGGGTGAAATTGGGGGTAAGCTTGAGGCCATCCGTGTTGCCATGGGCGGCCAGCCTGCTAACGCAGCACCGCCTCCGCAGGTACAGCAAGATTGCAGTTCATTAAAGGATATTGTCATTTCACTTGTCAATTTGGCGGCGAATATCGCATCAAAGATTCAGTAAATAAAGATTGATTAACTAATGACTGCTTCAAATAAAAAATCGTACATCAGGGCTGGCGTGGGAAAGACGCATGGATCCTGCCAGTCAAACGGGTTTTAATCAGAACAAAAAGGATAGAACGATGAAGAAATCCGCATTGAAAAATACAATGGTAATAAGAGCCCTTTTTACCCTGCTGACTGCTTTTATCATGCAGACGTCAGTTGCCGATGCCAGGACACTGGCGGTGAGATCCGCTGTTGTGGCCCCCGGAGACACCGTCACGGTACCGATAGAAATATCTGCGGATGTCTTGCGTGTCTGTGGTTTCCAGATGGATCTGACAGTTACGCCTTCGGGAGGAGCGCCGTCTTTGACCATAAGCTCCATTTCAAAAGGCGCGGCAGTGACAACAAGCCCTGATGCAGATTCCAACCCCCAGCCTCCTACGCCAGGTCCAGTGCGTATAGGGCTTCCCACTGAGATACCGGTTTCAGGAACGCTTGTCCCTGAGTTTAACGGCCCTGGCGCTATCTTAACCGTTGACTTTGATATCCCTGCAGACGCTGCGGCAGGTCAGAGTTATCGTCTTGATCTTAGTAACGTTGTGCTCGCCGGCCCCGACAACCCGACATCAGGTCTTGCTGTCTTTGGCGGAACACTTACACTGGGCGGGGCCACAGTGCTGGCTGATACCATCACAGCCCCATCATCTATAACAGTAAACGAAGCAGAATCAGAAACCCTGACCGTCACCGTGACAGGCGGGGGCACCCCTGTCCCGGGAGTTGACCTTTCTTTTATTATTGACAATCCGGAAAAGGCCTCCCTTTCCTCCAATACCGCCAGGACAGGGGCCGACGGACAGGCCGCTATTACTGTTTCAGGACTAGAAGACGGAAACACGCTCATAAGAATAGCTTCTCCCGGCATTGGAGAGGTAGCAGTAAATGTGACTGTCCTAGGCGTAAGCCCCATTATAACATCATCGCCTGTTCTGTTTGCCTCAGAGGGAAACGCATATACCTATGATGTCCAGGCAACTGACCCCCAGGCCCAGAATATCACTTTTTCACTAGTTGACTTCCCTGCAGGTATGACCATCAACTCAAGCACCGGCGTTATTACATGGGCAAGCCCTGTAAGGCCCTCTCCTTCAGATAAATCTGTTAATGTTACGGTTGAGGCCCGAGACCCCGATGATCACTTCGATACCCAGACATTTGCCGTCTTTGTTATTGTAGATGCGGATAATGACGGATATGACGACCGGACGGATTGCGACGACGCCAATTCCGCAATTAACCCCGGACAGACTGAAGTGCCCTATAATTCTATAGATGATGATTGCAATTTAGCCACCCCTGATGATGATCTCGACGGGGATGGTCACTTGCATGCAGTGGACTGTGATGACAACAATCCGTCGGTTAATCCTGATGCAACGGAGATCCTATATAATGGCCTGGACGATGACTGCGATCCAATCACACTTGATTATGTAGATAACGACGGAGACGGCTATTATACCCAGCAGACAGCAGATTACACCAACCCTGCGGATTGTGATGATGGCAATCCTTATATAAATCCAGGTGTAAGCGAGATTCGGGAAAACGGTCTGGATGATGATTGCAATCCTGAAACCCGTGACAATTTGTCCGAGACCTTTGTTGCCGTTATTGACGACGGCGGAATAGTTTATTACGCCAGAAGCAACGGCGATGGGACCTTTTCCAATTACAGAACACTGTTGGATATCGGAGGGTACAATTCCAGGGGAGTCACTATCGGTGATTTCAATAACGATGGACATTTAGACATAATGGCCGGCGGTGGTGTCAGCAGCCGTGTGGACTATTTTCTCCTTCAGAACGACGGAACAGACAATTTCGTTAATATTGGAATTGTAGTGAGCCAAGCCGTGTCTGGAAGCTGGGCAGAGGATATGGCTTCCGGCGATATAGATAATGACGGGCTTATGGATTTTGTGGCTTGTGCTGATTCAGGCTCAGTTATCATTGCATTAAATGACGGTGCTGGCGGTTTTAATACATCTGTTATTGATCTCGGCGGTCAGAGCCGTGGAACGGATCTGGCAGATTTTAACCGAGACGGCAACCTGGATATCGTCCGCGCAAGGTACAGCGATGGATATGTGTATGTCTACCCCGGAAATGGTAACGGCACCTTCGGTGCAGGCGTATATGTTGCTGATGTGGGAAGTGACCCTTATGGCTGCGTTGCCGCGGATTTTAATAATGATGGATTAACCGACATTTTGGCTAATAACGGCTCCTCTGGCGACACCTATTTATTAGCCGGTAATGGAGATTTTACGTTCAACAGCCTGGGCTATATTGCCACGCTGGATCCGAACAACCATGTCTCATATGATGGCTATGATCTCAATAATGACGGAAATACCGATGTTGTGGCATCTGATTACAGCGGGCGAACCATGTGGTTCTATCCTGGAAACGGCGACGGTACGTTTGGCAGCCGTATCCAGATCGGGACAACAAGCGGTTACACATTAAGCTGTTCAGCCCCGCCTTGGCGCCTTTTCGGACAGCCCTACGCCATTATAAGGCCTCACACGCAGACAATAACCCTTGGTGCTGCTGCAGGTCTTAATGGATCTGATTCAAACGACAATGACAATGGGGGAACCATTGCGGCGTGGAACTGGAAATTTGATGACGGCCAATCCGGAAGCGGTGAGACAGTTTCCCACACATATGCGAATGAGGGTACTTATAATCCTATCCTTACAGTAACCGACAACAGTGGGCTAAAGGATATTGACGCAGGCACAGTGGTCGTTCAGGCAAATCCGCCTGTGGCGAATCACGGAGGTCCTTACATTTTCGGGGAATCGGTCGCTGATAATGGCGTATATACCGTCACCTTGGACGGGAGTGGATCAACTGATGATTTTGGAATTGAGAGCTATAGATGGGCCTTTGATTTCTTAAATGATGCCTTTAATGGATCAACAATTGATAGCACAAAATGGATAGCATCCACAGGTGTTACACAGAACGACAGGATATCCGTCACAGGCCTAGGCAACTGGACCACAAGGTATCTGTTCAGCCAGAAAAACTATTACAGAAACCCGGGTATGACCTTTTATGCACGCATACTTCCTGTAAACACCAGCGGCAACCAGTTCGGCATGTTCGGATTCAAAAACACCAATACCAATTACAGCTATGATCAGATGCCCTATGCCATTTATTTCAACAATGGAAATATACTGATTTACGAAGACGGCAGCAACAGGGGAACATTTGCTTCCTATACCCGCAATCAGGCATATGAAATAAAGATAGTATTAAAGTCGACCGGTGCTGATTACTACATGCGAAAGGCGGGAGATAGTTTTTGGAATATCATTTACATGTCAACCTATTCCACTCTGGCTGAAATGAAGGTTGGAATGACAATAAACAGTGGGACATTTGAAATGGATGATGCTGTCGTCTCCATGACCTTAAACGGTGTCAATCCCACTCTGCAACTGAGACAGGGAACATACCCTGTTGATCTCACTGTGACTGATGCATCCGCACAGCAGGATTCCGCAAGCACCTCTATCAATGTGGTGGCAAATAATCCGCCGGTAGCGAATCCGGGCGGACCTTATGTCGCTGGAGAAGCCGATGCAGTAGCAGGTGAATGGCTGATACAATTCAATGGAACAGGCTCCAGCGATGACTTTGGCATTCTAAAGTATGAATGGGACTTTGACGCAGCAAACGGGATCCAGGTTGAGGGGACCGGCGCAACGCCGATCCATTTTTACAACGCCACAGGGATTTATACAGTTACCCTTACTGTTACAGATCATGCACTTCAGACAAATACCATGACCACAACAGTGACCATTGATGTCTCAGGAACTGCACCGCCTGTTTCCGATCCTGACGGTCCTTACACGGTCAATGAGGAAGCGGCAAATGCGGGACTATGGACGGTCAAGTTTGACGGCAGCGGATCAAGGGACGATGGCGGAATCGCAAAATATGTCTGGAATTTTGGTGATGGAGGAACCCTGACCACCTGGTATGGCAAGGAAAGACAGAATTACTTTGAGGCAGGCACCAGACTTTACGGCTATGATGTGCCGGGGGCCAATCTTCAGATAATCGGTACTCAGGATAATACAAAGGTCAGGATTGTTAACCTGGCAACAGGCCAGATCACCAATTCCAATACAATCAACAGATATACCTACTGGTCAAATGTAGCCCCAGGGGACGGTATTTATTTTAAAGTTGAAGCAGATAAGCCTGTTCTGGCTTATGAAACCAATCCCAGTAGCAATTCCACATTTATCCCGTCACTGGATAACGGACCTGTCGGCCATGAATTTATTTTCTACTATTATAACAGTGGCTATGGATTTTATGTTTTTGCGATGGAAGATACAGTGTTAAGGGCATTCAATACCAGCGGCACTCTTATGGCGGAACAGACAATGGCGGCAGGTTCTTACTGGAACCCAGGTCTTGGAAATGGAGTATATAGGTTTGTATCCACTGGTAAGATATCTATGCAGACAGTAGGAATAAACGCGTATACTACCGTCCCATCTGCAGAGACTGGTGCTGCGGGGAGGACTTTCTATTGCGCCACCTATCAATACCAAACGGGGGCCCTTGCTGTTTTTGCCTATGACAATGCGGACGTGACAGTGCGTGACATGGATACAAATGATGTCATATTTACCCATACCATAAACCAGGGAGAATACTGGTGGCAGACAGGGGTCGGAACCAGACGGATTAAGATCGAGAGCACGGCTGATGTTGAAGTCTGGGCCGGTGATACTGAAGGAGGAACCGGAATCACAAATTTTGGCGATGACATTTCTGTTGCAGCTGGAAGAAATGGCGGAAGGGAATTCTATGCACATGGCTTAATGGACGGGCTGGTTGTCTTTGCGCCCTATGACGGGACAGTGGTGAATATAAACGGTCTTGATCAGTCAATGGATGCCGATGACTACAGGCTTCTTTCAGGAGGGGCGCTATACCACATCACCTCCAATAACCCGGTTATTGTCCAGACACTGGGAAGGGCGAATACATTTAATGACCTTGGAACATACCTTGGCGGTGTAGCAGATGTCCATCATGAATATGCGGCTGCGGGTGCCTACACCCTGACGCTTACTGTCTATGATCAAGGCAACCAGTCCAACAGCAACACCACAACAGTGAATGTGCTGGATTCCGATCCGCCTGTTGCCAGCCACGGAGGACCTTACGCGGCTAATGAGGGTGATGCACAGGGCGGTCAGTGGCGAGTGGTGCTCGATGCCGGCGCTTCAACTGATGACTACCGCATCTATAAATATGAGTGGGATTTTGATAATACAAACGGTATCCAGATCCAATCCACCGAGGTAAACCCCACATGGTATTACACTGCCCCGGGGACATATACGGTCACACTCAGGGTCTATGACCATGCCATGCAGATGACCGAGGTCACCACTCAGGTGACTATAGAGGCCAATAATCCACCGAATGCGGATTCAGGCGGCCCCTATGAAGCAGGAGAGGAGTCTGCTAGAGAAGGGAAATATGTAATTACATTTGACGGAACAGGCTCCAACGATGACTATGGCATCTATTCATATAAGTGGGATTTTGGAGATGTCTATCAGGAGGATTTTACGGGTGGAACAATAGATACGGATAAATGGCTTGTCAGCAGCAGCGGTGTTACTCAGAATGATATGATAACAATCACAGGTAGTGGCTCTTGGGGTCAGCGTTACTGCTTCAGCAAAAAGGATTTCAGACGAGAAGGCGGCAATGTATTCACCGCCAGGGTAAGACCTCCAAGCGGCGGCACCCTGATGTGGGGTCTTAAAAACAATGGAACTGATTACAGCTATACCCAGATGCCTTTTGCCATCTATATGAATTCAAATAACTGGTTTTACATCTATGAGGACAGCGCCAACCGTGCAAGTATCGTTACATATACCCCGAACCAGTGGTACGACCTGAAGATCGAGCTGAAACCAGCTCAGGGCGCTCGTTATTATTACAAGCTTTCAAGTCAGACCGACTGGACACTTCTCTATGATTCCAACTACGCGACAAGGGCCACATTATTTAAGGTCGGGTGTACCGCAAATGGCGGCACATTCAATATGGACGATATCCGTGTGGATGCAATGGGAACTGGCGCAGGAGTAACCCATACTTATGACCGGCCAGGCAACTATCCTGTCAGCCTCACGGTGACCGACCATGCAATGCAGTCTGATACTGATAACACAACACTTACCATTTCTGCGGGCGATCCGCCTACTGCCGAGGCAGGTGGACCTTATACTGGTGAGCCATACAGCATGGTTCGTTTCAACGGGACCGGTTCAACCGATGACACTGTAATTGCCCGCTATGTCTGGGATTTCGGCGACGGACATACGGCAGAAGGTGCCGGGGCCAGCCATTTCTATAAGGCTGACGGCGCCTATACTGCAACTTTGACCGTCTATGACAACCTGCTTCAGTCCAGCACGGATACTGCTTCGGTCACCATAACCACAGGCACTGTGCCTATTGCCGAGGCAGGCGGGCCATATCTTGGCGGAGCCGGTGGGCCGCCGGTATATTTTGACGGATCAGGATCGAGCGATGACAGCGGAATACTCAACTATACGTGGGACCTGACCCTTGTTGATGAAAATTTTTCAGGAGGGGCAATTAATCCTACAAATTGGATCACCGGTGCAAGCGGAACGGGAAGTGCAGTTTATCTGGATAACGAAGAACTGGTGGTTAAAGGGAGAGACTCTGCCAATTGGGGCAGTACATATTTTGCTGCCAGATATCCTGTTGTAAGGACCTCCGGTATGATCTTTTCCGGAAGGATCAAGACAGACGGCCAGGCTGGTTATTCCATGATAGGATGGAAAGATAATGATGCTAACTACAGTTATACAAATATGATATATGCCATATATCTTACCACCGGCAACCAGATCCAGATCTATGAGGACGGGAGCAACAGGGGGACTTTTGGAACATATGCAAACGATACCTGGTATGACCTCAGAATCGAGATTAAGGCTACCGGTGCATCCTATTATATTAATGATACCCTTATCTATAATTCCAGTTATTCATCTGAATCAAATTTGAGACCCTGTATAACAGCGGCATCAAGGACTCAGAGGACAGATGACTGGAGGATAACAGGTGCTAAGACTTATGGAAGGAAGCCATTCTTTACTTATCCGGTCTCCGGTGCATACACGGCAACACTGACAGTTGAAGACGGCGCAGGGCAGACCAGCACCGACACGGCAGTTGTCCAGATTGCCGATAACCTGCCGCCAAAGGTAATATGCGTGCCGTGGGTGGCCACAGACCTCAAATTCCCCCATGAGATCTGGAACGGAAAGGAAACCACTTTAAAAGGTATTGTCAAGGATGCCAATCCGGTCAGCTACCAGTGGAACTTTGGCGATGGGACAAGTTCATCCGTAATGAGTGTTACGAATACCTATAATCTTTCCATCAAACACACCTATCCTGTTGTTCCGGCAAATACCCCGTTTATTGCAACTCTTACAGTTTGGGACAGCAATGGGGAATCAGGCTCTGACAATTATAACATTGTCGTCAAAGAAAAAAATATTGATGTAGAAATTAATGCCGGTATTGATGAAGGCTTATGGAACCTCCATAACACTATGGATCGGAGCGGCGGGGCCAATGACGGCCTATGGTCCGGATACGGCGGTTACTATGCCTCTCCAACAGGATCGGCATTGCAGGCCTTTGAAATCAATACCCACCTTGAAAGCGGCGACCCGGAGGAAAACCCGTATGTGGAAACAGTTGCACGAGGCATGCGGTACCTTTTCACCTGGATCAGATCCGCAGCCATAACGAATCAGACTTATGGGAACCCGGATACAAATGGGAATGGAATTGGTATAGAAGTCGCAAGCGACCGGACACCTTATGAAGGAGGCATGGTCATGATGGCGATTGCCGCCTCAGGCACACCTCTTGCCACAGCTCATGCAGGCGGAACGAATATCAACGGGCGTCTCTATTTTGATATCCTGACCGACATGGCTGACATGTACGCCTATGGTCAGGATGAAGATTCCAGAACCGGTGGATGGCGCTATAACTGGCAGGACTGGCCTGACAACTCTTCATGTCAGTGGGCCGCCTTGGGTCTCGAATCCGCTGAAGAGACATTTAATGTTACGGTTCCACAGTGGGTAAAGGATAGAGACCTGAACTGGCTTAGCTATAGCTGGGACGGAACCGGTTGGGGTTACACCGGCGGCGGGAACGGCGTAGCTACTACTCCTTCAGGCATGGCCCAGCTTGCCTTTAATCATGTCCCCAAGACTGATTGGCGCTGGATAAATGCCGAGAGCTATCTGGCGAGCGTTTGGGATTCGTGGTATGTGAACACGAGAAATTACTATGCACTGTTTGCCCTTGCAAAGGCGTTCAGAATAGCCGTGCCTGATGAAGTTACCATTATGGCTGAAGGAACACCCTGGGCAATAGACTGGTACAGGGATAACGAGCGTGGAGTAGCGCGTACAGTGTTAGGAGATCAGCTTTCAGACGGCTCCTTTGCAGTTGACGGTCAGGGAACTTCCTATGTTTCCGGGTCATTCCGCACTGCATGGGGTGTTGTGATCCTTTCAAAGACCCTGTTTGTCAAACCCCCTGTGGCGGATGCTGGACCTGACAGGGTTTACGGCGTGGACTGGGAACTGACCCTGGACGGCTCCGGTTCCTATCACACTGACCCATTCAGGAGCATCGTGCGTTACGAATGGGATGTGGACGGCGACGGCGTGTTTGATTACACCGGTGCAACGCCTACAGTTAAGCATACCTATCATGACCTTGGCACATATACAGTGACTCTGCGCGTTACGGACGACAATATCCCGCCCAAGTATGATACGGATACGGCGATTATTACAATAGCCGTTCCACCGCATCCGCCGATCGCAGTGCCCGGAGGTCCCTACGTGGCGACAGCCGGTGTCGGCGAGACTCTTAACGGATCAGGATCTTATGACATTGATCCATCGGATTCGATCACACGTTATGGATGGGAGCTTGACGGCGTTTATCCCTATGATTTTGATGACGCCACAGGCCCGAATCCGGTCTACACCTGGAACACGACCGGCACATTTAACGTGGGCCTGAGGGTGTGGGATAACGGTGTCATGAACGACACCAACGGCAATGGCCAGGTGGATGAAGACGAGCGTCTGACAGACACCCAGTGGACGACTATCACTGTAACAATGAATCTCCCGCCTGCGGCAAACCCGGGCGGGCCGTATACTGTAAATGAGGGGGCCCCGTTGACCTTGAACGGAACAGGTTCTTCAGACCCCAACGGTGATGCAATCACCTATGCGTGGGATCTGGATAATGATGGTGAGTACGACGACGCAACAGGTCCGACACCGACATTTACCTGGCCGGATAACGGGATATACACCATAGGCCTCCAGGTCTCTGATTCACAGTTGACAGGCACCGGTTCAACTACGGTTACTGTTAACGATCTTGGACCTCATGCAGCCTTTGCATGGTCGCCTGAACCGCAGGTGGAGGGCGCGGCAGTGAACTTTACTGACGCATCTACATCAACTCCCGATACAATCACCGGATGGTCCTGGGATTTCGGAGGCGCAGGCACAAGCAGCGATCAGAACCCGTCGTTTACCTTCAGCGACAATGGGACCTACTCCGTGACACTGACCATAACGGATGAAGACGGATCAACTGATTCTGTCTCCCACAGTGTCACAATTACGGACGGTGGCCCGACAGCACAGCTTGCCGGAGACGCTGCCTTGAATGAAGGGCAGGCCGGCAATTATGATGCAGGCGGCTCCACATCAAGTCCCGATGCAATTGTGAGTTATGAATGGGATTGGAACTATGACGGCTCGTTTGACGCCTCCGGAGATACCGGTCCGACCCATTCACACGTATGGTCGGATAACGGATCTTACACCGTAGCTGTCCGTGTTACCGATGATGACGGAAGCACAAATATTGCAACGCTGACAGTGACAGTAAATGATCTTGGCCCCACAGCGGCCCTGACAGGCGATACATCGCTTGTTGAAGGGACCGCAGGCAATTTCAACGCAGAAGGGTCATCGTCCTCTCCTGATTCAATTTCATTGTATGAATGGGATTGGAACTATGACGGGACATTTGATGCCTCCGGAGACACTGGTTCTACACAGTCACACGCCTGGGATGAAAAGGGCTCATATGTCGTTGCAGTCCGTGTGACAGATGAAGACGGAAGCACTTCAATTGCCACCCTTGACGTCACCATCACCGACCTCGGAGGTCCTTCTGCGGCATTGACCGGAGATACCCCGATTAATGAAGGTGCAACCGGTTCTTACGATGCAAGTGGCTCCACCTCTCTTTCCGGGACCATAACCGGTTATGAATGGGATTGGGACTATGAGGGGTTATTTGAGGCCTCCGGCGATACAGGCGCTACACAGTCGCATGTGTGGCCTGATAACGGGGTATACACTGTTGCAGTGCGCGTGACCGACGATGAAGGTAGAACGGACATTGCAACACTTGTGGTGATGGTAACAGATCTCGGCCCGACAGCCGCGTTTACATGGTCACCGGAACCCCAGGCAGAGGGAGCTCAAGTCACATTTACCCATGCAAGTACGTCTTCGCCTGATACCATTACAGGCTGGTCATGGGATTTTGGAGGTTTAGGGACAAGTAATGAGCAGAACCCGACCTTTATCTTCACTGATAACGGATTGTACACAGTGAAGTTGACTGTGACCGATGAGGACGGTTCCACGGCATCCGTATCCCATGATGTCACTATTACGGACAAGGCGCCTGTTGCCGAGCTCAGCGGAGACAATGTTTTGAATGAAGGTCAGACCGGCAGTTATGATGCAGGCGCCTCAAGTTCCAGCCCTGATTCAATCGCAGGTTATCAATGGGATTGGGACTATGACGGCACCTTTAATTCCTCCGGCGATACAGGGCAGAGTCAAACCCATGTCTGGCCGGATAACGGTACATATACCGTTGCGGTTCTAGTGACAGATGATGACGGAAGCTCAGATATGGCAACCCTTGTGGTAACGGTCAACAACGTTGCACCATCAGTTGATGCGGGGCCTGACGCAACCATTGATGAAGGCGCAACATTTACCGGTTCCGGCTCATTTACTGATCCAGGCGCAGATACCCACACGGCTACCGTGGAATATGGAGACGGCTCAGGCGTGCAACCCCTTGTGCTCAACCCGGACAGGACCTTTGCATTGAGCCATCAGTATATGGATAACGGCATTTATACGGTTACCGTATCAATTGCTGATGATGACAGCGGATTGGGGACGGATACGGCCCTGGTGACGGTAAACAATGTCAACCCCACTGTCTCTGCCGGTCCTGACCAGACGGTAACCGAAGGAGACACAGTAAACTTCAGCGGAGGCTTTACTGACCCAGGAACTAACGACACTCATATCATTTCCTGGGATTTCGGTGAGGGATCACCAGCAGTATCTGGGACATTGACCCCAAGCCATGTATACCCGACAGCAGGCACATATACAGTGACACTGACTGTAACGGATGATGATGGAGGCACAGGCTCTGATACCCTTACAGTGACAGTGGAATCAGGCCAGGTTCCGCCTGTGCAGACCATATTCAACCTGGTTGCAAGGGCCAAGCTTAACAAGATACAGCTTACGTGGTCACCTGTCGCCGGAGCCCAGTGCTACAATATCTATCGCAGCACCACAAGCGGAGGTCCTTACACACTGGTTGCCGGTTGTCATGTAACCACTTACTGCACCTATCTGGATGAAGGTCTTACAATCGGAATGACTTACTACTACGTCGTCAGATCGGTTACAAACGGGGTTGAGTCATTGAATTCAAACCAGGCCAGCGCAAGGCCGACTCTTAGATGATAGGGGATAGGGGTTCAAGGGGCCGAGGATTCGAGGGTTCAAGTGATGTTTGGATGTTTTCCTTTTTTCACTTGACCCCCTGGCCCCGAGAAACCTTGGACCCTCATTCATAGGGAGACTATATAAGTTATTACCACTTTGTTGAAAAAAAATAGCCACATAAAATGGCAAATATTTTCACATATCCCGAGAATAAGTTGGAGGAAAACTTTATATTAATTATTTCAATATATTAGCCAGGACAATTCAACGCGTTTTATTGGCACGGAAGATGCTATCACAGATTAAGAAACATGTTAACGGGAATGATGGTTTATAGGTTATATCCCTGAAAAGCAGGAATCGTCTTTTGACTCAGTTTTAAGTTTTAGGTGTTATGTTTTAAGAGGTAAAAATCCGAATGCAATTTAAACATAAAACTTGACACTTAAAACCTAAAACTTAATGAATTCGCATTTTTACTAATTCATCAATTTTTATAAAATTTACTAAGGAGGTGATACGACCAGGATAGATAATAGAGGGGAATAATTCATTTGATTTGATTAAACAATGATTGTGGAGGGAATAATGAAAAAAATATTACTAATTACTTTAATTTTTTTAGCCTTTGGGGTTTCAAAGGCGTCTGCTGACATAGTTCTTTTTGAGTGGGCATTTAACATAAATGGAGAAAACATATATGATTCATTGAATGGTGATAATATTGGTGATGTTCCAAACCTGACCGCAAGTGGATTTGATGATTCTGCCACAGGCCTTGGCACCCTAACCTGGATTAGCTCAACAAGCAGCGGGTACTTCATTTCATTCTTTGACCATGAGATAGATGAGACCATTGACACGTTTTCCAATGAATATGGCTCTGCTGTCGGAACACGATTAACAGGTCAATCCTGGGAAATAGATGAGCCTGGATGGGATAGCGATGCTGTTATCGGCTATGATGTAAATGGTGATCCTATTTATTATACTGGTGACATTTACACCAACACCGTTTTTGGAGGCTTGGACAATGATTCATTTTTTAATTCAATCGATGGCTACTTATCGGTTTATGAATCCCCAATCTCTGATGACGTCTCCATGGCCATGGGCTGGACTTTCGACTTAGACGATGGTTACCTTGCTGTAATCACAATGAATCTGACCGACACAGCTCCAACCTCTGGGTTCTATCTTGCCCAAACTGATCCATACAGCGGAAACGCCGTTTATTTATCAAGCACACTGGAGATTATAGGCGGAACCGAGCCGGTCCCCGAGCCTGCAACCATGCTCCTTTTGGGCACTGGTCTTGCCGGTCTCTTCGGGTTCGGGAGAAAGAGGTTTAAAAAATAGATAACCACTAACAACAAACTTGTAAAAATATTTTTAATTCGTCATGCCGGACGTGATAAGCCTGCCCCGGCATGCTTTAAGCCGGGGGCATCCAGAACTTGATAAAATCACTGGATTCCGGCCTTCGCCGGAATGACATAAAAATGATGATTTCCGGTTTGTTACAAAAGACCATTAAGAATTAATCATGTGAATAAGGATTCAATACATTAGCACCGATCGTTATAGTCCAACTGACAAAATTAATGCCGCATCGCACATTTGTGTGGGTGCCCCCAATATGTTGTGGTCGGATTATTGTTTTTCTGACCGGAATGAGTTAGCGTAGTTTTAAGGCGATGACGCC
>LT984856.1:335592-356278 GCA_900258555.1 uncultured Desulfobacterium sp.
GGGCACCCAGTTGATAACGTCGCATAGCGACATGTATTAACTTTTCTTCGCCTAAAGGCGAGGGATTTCAACCATCCCTGAAAGGGACATTAAAAAAGGTGAGATAATAAACGATGTCAATGGGCAGCCCATCTGCACTACCAAAGATTTTGTTAATGCCATTCAAGCTAGCACCAAAAATCAGAATCAACCTATAATACGAATAGAGGCACTGGATGAAAACTTACTGATTAACCCAAAATATATTGAATTGCATTAACAGACTCTTCCTCACTTTGATTGACTCACACATGGAGAAAATAGGGGCCAGGCTCTTTCTTTAACTCTCCTCATGTTTATTGAACCGCCAAGGCGCTAAGAACGCCACGTTTACAGTTTTTTTCTGTTTTCCTTTACGCCAAAAGAAAACAAAAGCAGAAAGCCTTTCGGCATAGAAGTCAATAACACTGGCCCGACTATACCCCCTTGGCGATGATGAAGAGGCTAGCGGTGGTAATCCGCTGCAACGGATGATTATCAGAACGCAGATATGCCAAGGCCGGAGGTCCTTTTGAGTGACCGAAGGGAACGGATAAGGCTGCGCCCGGAGTGACCGGAAGCCGCCTCCGGCGGCTGAAGGCCTTGAAGCCCGCAACCGAAGACCTTTACTCTGTTATTACTTCTGTTTTAAAAAATCATCAGGTTGAATATCAGCCTGTCTTAGGATAGCCCTAAGTGTTCCTTCCGGCATATCGCCAGGGTGATTGGGTATGGTGGTGTAGTGGTCAGCCTGCTCATTATACCAGATCTCATGACTTCCGGCAGCCTGACGATCAAATACAAATCCGAGCGCTTTTAGTCGTTTTACAATTTCCCTGTAGCGAAAACCTGACAGCCTTCCCATGTTATGCGCTCACAATCAGCGGATAATCAAAGGAATCAGAGAGTTTTGTAAATCTCAAGCTGCCCTGTCTTTCTGCCCGTGCCTCCATAAGTTTACGAGCAACATCCCGTGCAATTTCTAAGGCTTCAGTAACAGTCCGACCTTGGGCCACCAAGCCCGGAACATCCTGGGAGGTAGCTAAAAAAACTCCCTCAGGTAGTTTTTCAATATGAATATTAATAATCTGTTCCATGTCGTTCTCCTAATCTTGCCCTTGATATTTCATGCGACTCTGATGCTTTGGTCCAGCGTTTTGCATCGTGCTTAAGCAGCATACCCTCGATCAACTCTTTAATGACAGTTTTTTCATCTGGATCTAATTTTGATACAGCCTCAAAGTGGAGATTCAGGCCTTCTTATGGCCCCCTTTCCTCTCCGTTAAAAAGCATCATATCAGCACTTACGCTCAAAGCGAGCACTATTTTTCTAAAAATGTCTAGGAGGCTGAGCTGTACCGGCTTCATATCTTTTTATTTGAGAAACATGGAGTCCGATTCTGTCAGGCATTGCCCGCTGAGTGTACCCTCTTTTTTTTCGAAGGGCAACAAGAGAAATAGGGGCCAGGCTCTTTCTTTACTCTCCTCACGTTTCTTGAACCGCCAAGGCGTTAAGAACGCCAATTTTACAGTTTTTTTTCTGTTTTCCTTTACGCCAAAAAAAAGCAGAAAGCCTTTCGGCATAGAAGTCAATAACACTGGCCCGTTAGGGCCTGGGGCTTTTCTGATCCTGCATTTTTCTTTCAGGATCAGAAAAGCCCGACTATACCCCCTTGGCGTCCTTAGCGTCTTAGCGGTTCAAATGAATAAGGGGAAAAATAATTGCCGACAATATCTTATCATAATTTGATATCCACAAGAAATCATGATAATTAAGCTTTAACTCACCTATATTCATGAATTTAAGCGGACAACACGCTCATGAAACTAACCTTGAAAGTTCTGGCCACTGCACTGATTCTTGCGCTCATATTTGCAGCAGGCTTTAAAATCTGGGCTGAACAGTTCGAACTGCTTTTTAATCAGGAGGCATGTGTCAGGTGGTTCGCTGAAATCAGGCCCCATGCATGGGCTGTGGGGATAGCATTGCTACTCGGGGATATACTCCTGCCTGTGCCGGCAACCGGTGTTATGGCGGCCCTTGGAAGCGTTTACGGGTTTCTGCCCGGGGCCTTTATCGGCTTGGCGGGTTCAGCAGGGGCGGGCGTCACTGGTTATGCGGTTGCCCGCTATCTGGGTAAGAGGGCCACAAGGTTTCTTGCATCAGAAGATGAGGTGGAACGTTTCAGGGCATTCTTTGACAAATGGGGAGGGGCGGCGATCATCATCAGCCGCGCCATGCCTATCCTGCCGGAAGTGGTTTCAATCCTCGCGGGCCTTGCGGGAATGAATTTCATCAGGTTCATTGCAGCACTGCTCCTGGGTACTCTGCCCACATCGCTGCTTTTTTCCTATGTCGGCTATGCTACACGGTCAGAGCCGTGGTACGGGATGATTGCAGCAGTTGTTGCGCCTCTGGTCATTTGGCCTTTTTTTGTGAAGATGATATCTGCCAGGAAATCAACTGCCGACCCTATTTGTCGAGATGGCTTGAGGGGCCAGGGATTCGACGGTTCGAGTGATCAAGTGAACAACGGAAAACATCCTATAACCCCTCGAAGCCTTGAACCCTAGGCCCTTGAACCCTTTTCAAGTTACCTATCGCCCCATAAACTCAGCCATACCCCTGTGAAATTCTTTTATTGCGGGCAGTTCCTTTACTGTTTTTACATGAATTTTGAGAAGCGAGGCTATCGGTTTTATCAGCCGGTGGGTGACTTCTTTTCTTATCAATATTTCATCGGGCAATAAGTTGATCTTCTCCATAAAGCCAAGGATATGATCCCTGATTTCTGACAGGTCATCAGAGATTACAAATAAATTGAAATCCAGGGCCATCTTGGATGTGTGATCCATTATCAGAAGCATTTGCGGAAAATACGGCCTTTCATCTTTATCTCCTACCGGTGTAGGCGAAAATGTCAGTTCAATTTCCCAGACTGCCTTTGACCTCACCGCCCTACCCTTGAGCCTCCGAAGTCTGAGCTCATCTACCCTGTCATCAGACTTAGTGCCTGGCTCGGCCTGCGGAGGACTGACCCATCTGTCTTCCCAAAGGATTATATCCTCAATCTTTTCAGGCACCCTGACCATATATTTTCCCTTTACCTCAGTAGTAAGCAGTGTTTTATCTTCCTTGAAACGCAGGGAGACATCAATTGCCTGCTCCAGGGCATGGGTCAGAAAAAGCGCCTCTTTTCTTGTCAAAAACCATGGAAAATAGCCTGGCAGAAAACTCCTGAACCTGGGCCATTCATTTCTGCCGCGGAATTTTAAACCGAGTTTTTTTATAAGCTCAAGATCCGCCTTCTGTAGATAGTCCCTGTCTTCAAAGGAGGCCATCAGACATTTCTGAGTATAGCCGATATCCGGGTCATTTTCGCGTGTATGACCTGACATAATCTTTTCCAGTCCCGCCAGTCCCTCTGAACCCTGGTAAACCGCAAGGGCAAACACCTCTTTGAGGTTACCCATAATGCAGCAGTATCCTATTTCACCATCTTCAGGGTTTTGGACACCGAATACATCGCTGTCATACATCCATTCCCAGGTCTTGAGTTTCTTGAATTCCGTTGCGACCTCGTAGAGTCTCAGCCATTCTTCCATGGAAGGATCATTTTGCATAGGAGGAAACCTCGATGAATGAGAAAAGTTGAAATAGTAAAAAAGTTAAATTAGTTGAAAGAGTTGAAGAAGCTAAAACACCTTGTCAGATACACAAAAAAGGCAGGGCCGTTGTTGCCGATCCTGCCTTTGTATATCAATCTTAATATCTACGATTTTTCTGTCTAAATAACATCCTGTTTCAACTTCTTGGCCATTGCTGCAACCTCAGGTGATATCTTTGGTTTTGTCAGCACAACAACCATGTCAAAATCTTCCTTTTTGCTGCCGCCGTCTTGCGAATAGGTCAGAGTCAGTGCACCTCCCTCCTGTGGCCTTTCAACCGACTCGGGTGCCCCCTCTATAATGGTAAGGCCCTTAAGCTTTGCCGCTTCCCCTGAAAACCTGTCCTTAAATGCCTGGCACACCGGGGAGATCAGGCTGATTGCAAGGTCATCCACCTTGTTTACTGCAAGGATCGCCTCATTTACACCAAGGACCAGGGAGGACAGCAGGTGATCATCTCCTCCCTTTACGTTTCCCTGGATTATTGCGACCTTCTTGGGCACCTCTCCGTCACGCGGAGAAACTACCAGGCCGTCTGTGGGGCCGGTGGGTGAGAGCATCCTTTCAAAGTGTAGATCGGTAATAACGTCTGCATAGTTACCGTAGCCTAGTTGCGGGCTGATGCGCTCAAATGCGTTATCCTGACCACTGGTGATGACCACCTCATCAAAGGAAAGTTCCATCTCCTGGTGCGGTATGGAAAAATCAATGGCCTCGGGTTTACACTCGGCCCAGCAAAGGGCGCATCCCAGGCAGCGCCTGCAGCTTAGGCACCTTTTTGCCTCAGTAAGAGCAACATCCTCGGGAAACCCTGTCTCAACCTCTGTAAAATTACCTTTTCTTTCATCCACCGAGATCTCAGGCATGTTGGCCCTGCCGGTCGGGACATCATCAAAGGGGATTATGTAACGTTTATTTTTTTCGTAGATCATCTATCTGCTCCTCAGGTACTGGTCAATGCCCAGGGCCGCCCTCTTTCCGCCAGCCACCGCCCTGATGGCGATGTCGGCGCCGGTGACCACGTCACCGCCCGCAAATACGCCGGGGACATTGGTCATGCCTGTTTCTTCATCAACATCAAATGTGTTCCAGCGGTTGACCGCGATATCACTGTTTTCGCCCAGAAAGCTAAGATCAGTCCCCTGGCTTAAGGCGGGCACAATGGTTCCTGCATCAATGGTGTATTCAGAGCCTTCCATGGGCACCGGGCGTCTCCTGCCTGATGCATCAGGCTCGCCCAGTTCCATCTTGATGCACTTCATTCCGGTCACCTTGTTTCCGTCCCCAAGGATCTCTACAGGGGCTGCAAGGTACTGGAGTATAACGCCTTCGTGTTCCGCAGCATCAATCTCCCAGGGGTTGGCGGGCATCTCTTTCTTGGTCCTCCTGTAGAGGATATACACCTCATCAAAGCCCATGCGCCATCCCACGCGCGCGGAGTCAATGGCAGCGTTACCTCCGCCTATTACAATGAGCTTGCCATTCGGTTTGGGAAGCTCCCCCAAGGCCTGTTTTCTCAGAAAGGTGACGCAGTCAACAATGCCCTTTCCCTGGTAGTCGTCTTCGCCCGGACACTGAAGCTTCAGGCCCCTGTGGCAGCCTGCGCCTATAAACACCGCGTCAAAGTCCTTTCTCAACTGATCCATTGTGATGTCCTTGCCCACACGGGCATTGTATTTGATCTCTACACCCATAGCGGCAATCAGATCCACCTCACGCTTTAAGAGCTTCTTCGGCAAACGGTACTCAGGGATACCTACCCATAGATACCCGCCTGGAACCGGCAGCGCTTCGAAGATGGTGATATGCTGATAACCCTTCCTGGCAAGGTCATACGCGCAGGTAAGGCCTGCGGGACCAGCGCCGATTATTGCGATCTTTTCCGGGTGTTTCTTTTCCGGGGTCTTATAGGCCGGTTCTATGTTCTGAGCCAGCTCAACATCAGCCGCATACCTCTTCAGGAAACAGATACTGATGGGCTCATCCAGATACTGGCGATTGCAGGCGGTCTCACACGGGTGAGGGCAGACCCTGCCGATACTGCCCGGCAGGGGAAGCCTGTCCCTGATGGTCTCAAGGGCGTTCAGGGCCTTGCCGTCCGCGATCTGGCCCACATATGTCCTGATATCCAGGTTGACCGGGCATGTCCTCTGACAGACCGGCATATCTTCCTTGAAAATATTATATTCACCTGCCGTTGAATTGAAATAATCAACAGCGGTGCGGAATGTAAATCCCTCATCAAAGTCATCATACATGTTGACTGGACATACCTTGATACAGGCCTTGCAGTCGTTACACTTGCTGTTGTCAACTCTGATGCTTTTCTTCTTTATCTTGGCATTGACCTTGCCGTCGTTTTGAGTGACTCTTTTGATGTCGCTGTATGTCATGACCTCAACTTTAGGGTTATTTCGAACCTTGTCCAGATCGGGGTTTTCAAAGGCGTTATCAGGTGTAATAATCCTGTCTCTCGGAATCCTCTGTGCGCCCAAGGTGGGGAATTTTTCTATAATGGTCACATTGGCCCCTGCCTCGGCCTTCTTTACAGCGGTGCGGACACCCTCAATACCTCCCCCGACTATCAATACTTTTTTTTCTTCCACTGTATTATACCTCTTGCGGCGTTATCTGAAATATCGGAGAGCGACCGGAAACCTTTTCAAGTGCAACCATATCTTTTCGTTTAAGGGCGGTTATGTAACGGAAGATCCTCTCTGTAGGGATGGCCAGGGCCTTTGCAAGGTCCTTGACGGACTGGGCGCCTTCCCTCAATTTTGCAAGGATCTCCTGCACCTCTGTCTCCTCTACGATGATCATGTCAATTGCGCGGTTGAACTCGTGCTCTGTGAAGATCTCTCCGTACATATTTCCGGATTCCAAAAACGGGGTCCTCTTGCCTATGACCCACCTGATCTTTTCCCCGCCCAAAACTGCCTGGGCGGTTGAAATTTTTTCAAAGATCTCAGGGGCCTTCAGTCTGTCTCCTCCGCCGCCTATTGGTCCAAGCTCATGTATCCTGTCTACGAACTTACCGATTATGTCAACAAACACTGAAGCCTCGCCAGAGGAACATTGTCTGAAGGCCAAACGATCTTCATTGACACCAATGTGCTTTAACAGCTTGCGTGTAATATCCATCTTGGCCCTGGCCTGGAAATTGCCGGATATGTAGTGACAGTCGCCGAAGTAGCATCCCACCACCAGGAGGCCGTCAAGGCCTTTTTTAAATGCGCCGGCTACCAGTGCAGGATCTACACGGCCGGTGCACATCAGACGGACGATCTTTATTTCGGGCGTGTATTGTAGTCTGGAAACTCCAGCCAAATCAGCGGCGGAGTACCCTCACCACGTACAGCAAAAAGTAAGGATTTTAGGAACGAATTCGGCCAATGGAAACCTCCTCTATTGATTGATGATTGACGATTGATGATCTTTCTGATTCTTCAATCTACAATCTTCATTCCAAAAAAGCGTTTATCTGGGCATTGATCTGATCGTCAGTAAAAGAGTTGACGCTCAGTGCATGCTGGTAGCAGGTTGAAGCACAGACTCCGCACCCCTTGCATGCAACATCAATTATGTGAACCTTTCTTCCCTTATCGGTCTTTTTTATCTCCAGCGCGCCGTATGGGCACAGTGCTACACACAGGCCGCATCCGCGGCACGCGTCTTCGTTTGCAAGTATGGATATTATAGGCTCTACGACCACAGAACCCTTGGACAATGGGATCGAGGCCCGCGAGGCAGCACCAAGACCCTGCGCGACCGCCTCCCTGATATTGGCAGGAAAGCGGGCGCTGCCGGCAAGAAATACCCCGTCTGTGGCGAAATCCAAAGGTCTCAGTTTTACGTGACCTTCAAGGAAAAAGCCGTTATCATCAATAGGCACCCTCAGAAGCTGAGAAGTCGCCTCTGCGCCATCCTGGGATACAATCGGCGTTGAGAGGACTACAAGATCAGCGGCCAGGTCTATCTTACGGCCAAGGAGAGAATGATATACACTGACCTTGCCGTCACTGACCTGGGGCGGATCTTCCGGTTCGTATTTGATGTAACGGATACCCTTTGCCTTGGAGTCCCTGAACATCTCCTCGTTTTCCACGCCATACATCTGCATATCCCTGTAAAGGATGGACACTCTGGCTTGGGGATTCTGTTCTTTTATGAGCATGGCGTTTTTGACTGCAGTCTGGCAGCAAATCCTTGAGCAATAGGGTCTTTCCTTGGTCCTGCCCCCTGCGCACTGGATCATGACCACATTGTTGACGCCCTTATCCAGTCCCTGCTTGAGCAGTGTTTCAGCCTCAAGCTGTGTAATCACCTTTTTGCCGTCGTAATTGTAAAGGCCTTCCGGTACAAGGAGTCTTCCGCCTGTTGCGACAATTATTACCCCTATATCAATTTTTTTTACACCGGATTCTGTCTCGATATCCACCTTGTACTTGCCGATAAAGCCTTGTGCCTCTGTCACCCTGGCCTTGGTAAATACTGTAATCTTCGGGTGGGCAGTGATCGCCTTCACCTTTTCGTCCGCAAAGGCGGATGCATCGGCCATTGTGGGACCAAGCTTGTTCAATTGGTTGAGCATGCCGCCCAGCCTTTCTCCCCTTTCGACCAGCACCACCTCATAGCCGCGATTGGCAAGGGCAAGGGTGGATGTCATGCCCGCAATACCTGCGCCTATAACAAGCGCCCTCTGAGCCACCTCAGAGATGATAGGCACTTGCGGCTCAAGGAGAGCGGCCTTTGCCACCCCCATCCGTATCAGGTCCTTTGCCTTTGCGGTTCCATCATCTTTTTGCTGCATGTGGACCCATGAACACTGATCCCTGATGTTGACCATCTCGAAAAGATATGGATTTAATCCCGCCTCGGCGCAGGAGCTGCGAAACAGGGGCTCATGTGTCCTCGGTGTGCAGGATGCGACCACTACACGGTTTAGGTTCTGCTCTTTTATGGCCTTTTTGATCTCGTTAATGCCACCCTCTGAACAGGTGTAGAGATTCCTTTTTGCAAATGCGACGTGGGGCAGCGTCTCTACATATGCGCCAAGCTCCTCCATGTTGAGATATCCTGCTATATTGGAGCCGCAGTGGCAGACAAACACCCCGATCCTGATGTTATCTTCTTTGTTAGGCAACGGCTTTCTCCTTTCTTACATCTCCTTCAAAGGCGACCTCAGCGGCCCTCTCAGCAGCGCTGGAGGCCTGGGCCACGGATTCAGGCACGTCCATGGGCGCGCCTGCGCAGCCGCAGACAAATATGCCGGGCTTGCTGGTGTCAACAGGGGAAAGCGGGCTCGTCTTTATAAAATCATAGGCGTCCAGCTCGATCCCCAGTTTATCGGCCAGCTCATATATGCCCTTTGTGGGTGCGCATGCAGTGGCGAGGATCACCATGTCGAATTCCTGGCTCTTGACCATCCTCTCCTTTGTATCTTCGTAGACAACAATCGGGTTGTTTTCAGGGCCATCCTGTATCTCTGCCACACGGCCGCGCACGTATGAAATGTTTGAGTGGTTGCCGCCTCTGATCTTGTATTCCTCAAAACCCTTTCCGATTGCACGGATATCCATTCCGAAGATGGTCGAGGTGGTATCCGGTCCATGCTCGTGGGCGATGATCGCCTCTTTTATGGAGTGCATGCAGCAGTAGCCGGAGCAGAACGGATAGAACCTGAAATCCCTTGAGCCCACACACTGTATGAAGGCAAGCCTCTTTGCCGCAGTAAAGCCCTCCGCCTTCTTTTTCATCACCTCAAGCGGTTCAACAATGGTCAGATGCTCTTTATATTTTTCCGCCCACTTGTTGCGCTCTTCGTCGTCCTTGTATTCACCTTTCTGAAACTTGGCGTAGAAGTCTGCTGAGGACTGATTGAACTGCTCTTCAAATTTTGCAACCAGCTTCTGGGATTTTGCAGCCTTCTTTTCAAGGGCCTCAATCTCCGCCTCAATAGCCCGGTCAGAGGGTCTGTCCAGATGGCCGGCCGTGGGGCCGCTTGCGCTCAGTAATCTTTCAAACTCAATGGCGGTAACCACATTAGGGATCTTTTTGTAGCGGTATTCGGGGATCTTTACCGGATCAAACACATCGTAACCGGCGGCTACTATAATAGCGCCGACCGTAAGTTCCACGATCCGGTCCTTCTGTTCAAAGTTAATGGCCCCGGCCTGGCAGGTCTTGGCGCACACGCCGCACTTTTTGCCCTGGAGTTGACGGCAGTAATTGGAATCAATGGTGTGGGTGGAGGGGATTCCCTGGGCAAACCAGCTATATATCGCCTTGCGTTCTCCCAACCCCTCATTAAAGGCGTCGGGGACGATTGTCGGGCATTTTTCCTTACACGCACCGCAGCCTGTGCACTTGTCTTCTTCAACATAACGGGCCTTTCTTCGGACCGTGATCTTGAAGTTTCCCGCCTCTCCTTCGACCTTTTCTATCTCGCTGTAAGCCAAAAGATCAATGTTGGGATGCCGACCGACATCCAGCATCTTTGGCGAAAGAATTCAGATAGCGCAATCATTGGTGGGAAATGTCTTGTCCAATTGGGCCATCTTACCGCCAATGCTTGGCAGTTTTTCCACCAGATGGACCTTGACGCCCATTTCAGCAAGGTCCAGTGATGACTGAATCCCTGCGATGCCTCCTCCGATAACAAGTATGTCTTTACTCATGATAAGTCCTTATTGGTTTAGGTCCTGTATTATGCGGTTTTCATGTTCGCAACTAAAAGATCGTAGAGATCCGTGACCTCAATACCCAGGTCAAAGGCGGACTTGGTGCACCTGAAATGTATCTGGCACTTGGGGCATGCGGTTATAACTGCCCCCGCCCCGGTCCCGGCCGCCTCGTTCAGGCGCTGCATCTGGATCTCTTTGGAACAACTGGAGCAGTTCATCCAGCCGGTGGTCCCGCAGCACACACCGTTTTCCCTGGACCTGGGCATCTCTCTCAGCTCAAGCCCCGGTATGGATGAAATAAGACTTCTGGGACTGTCGTATATGCCTGCGAGCCTTCCCAGCCTGCATGGGTCGTGATATGTAACCACCCCGCTTGTCTCATTAAACCCGATCGCCCCATCCTTGATCTTATCCGCCAGGAAATCCAGGATATGAATAGGCTCAAAACCCAGATCTCCGAAATATTGCGGGTAATAGTTTTTAAAGGTATGGTAGCCCTCAGGGCAACTGAAGACCACCTGTTTTGCGCCGGAAGCCCGTATTACATCCACGTTCATCTGGCCAAGCTTTTTAAACTTTTCTTCGTTTCCGTTCCACAGGGCGTCGTGTCCGCAACACCTCTCGTCATTGCTGACCACAGGCTCAACGCCGCATTTATTAAGGATCTTGACGACATTCTGCGCCCCCTTGATGGAGCCTCCCTCTATGGGCCTGAAAATAACATCATAGTAAGGCCTGCATCCGACAAAATAAAACACGTCTCCGGTTTGTCTGGTTTTAAGACCCCCTATCCAAAAGGTGCGATCCTGTTTGGCGCCCCTGGCCTGGATGTCAGAGATCGTCTGGAGCATGCCGTTGTGGGCAGGAACCCCGTCAAAACCCTTTGAATGGGCCTCGTCGCGGATAAGGCGGATGAATTCCGGAAAATTTATGCCGGCAGGACAACGCACGCTGCACTGAGCACATGTCAGGCAGTTCCATATGGTCTCGTCGGACGGCTCTTCCAATTCATATAAAGACCGCTCGACAATCTGCCTGGGTGAAAAATCCGGGAACACACGGGCTACAGGGCAGCTTCCGGTGCATACCCCGCAGTCAAGGCAAAAATAGGTCTTTGTGGCGTCAACCATTTGAGCTATTGCAGTCATTATAAAATGCCTCTACATCTCAGGCCATCATGCAGCGCGTTTGAGCGCGGATGGACCAAGGGATTTTATCTGTTCGGTAAACTCTCTTGCTACCTCGGCGAAACGCACGCCCTCGGCGCCTGAGATCCATTCAAGCCGTAGCCTGGTCTGATCAATGCCCAGTATCTTAGTAAGCTCCCGGGTCATTGCGAACATCTTCTCTGCCTTTACATTACCATCCAGGTAATGACAGTCGCCGATGTGTCACCCTGCCACCAGCACGCCGTCTGCGCCTGCTTCAAAGGACTTCAGGATAAAGTTGGGATTGACCCTGCCTGAGCACATTACCCTGATGATCCTCATGTTGGGCGGATACTGAAAGCGGCTCACCCCCGCAAGATCAGCGGCGGAGTAAGCGCACCAGTTGCACGCAAATGTAACAATCTTAGGTTCAAATCCTTCGGACATGAAGTAACTCCTTTTTATAAGTGCCTAAAGTTGTATATAAAACACTAGGCGCTTCACAATTATTTAAACGCCGCCTCCACCATGGTCAGCACTTCCTGATCATCATAGTGGAATATGGCAGCGGCACCTGTCGGACAGACAACGGAACACGAACCGCATCCCTTGCACATCGCCTCCTGAACATGGGCCACTATCTTTCCACCGGGCCTGGGTTCAAGACTGATCGCGTTAAACGGACATGCCTCCACGCACTTGCCGCATCCACGGCACATAATTTCGTTCACGTGAGATACAACGCCTTCAACCGTAAGGGTTTCCTTACTTAGCACAACGGAGGCCCTTGATGCTGCGGCCTTGGCCTGGGCGATGCTTTCCTCGATGGGTTTTGGATAATGGGCCATACCTGCCAGGAATATACCGTCTGTGGCGAATTCAACCGGTCTTAACTTGGCATGGGCCTCCATGAAAAATCCATCTTCTGTTAAGGAAAGCTTGAACATCTGGGCCAGGGCATTGTTGTCTCTGGGGATAATTCCGGAAGCCAGGACCAACAAATCAGGGTTAATCACGATATCCTGTTGCAGTATGTGATCTTTGATCGTTACGGAAATTCCTGAACCTGCCTTTTCCACCCTTGGCTTACCATCTAAATTGTAACGGATAAAAATCACGCCACGGTTTCTGGCCTCTTTGTAAAGCTCTTCTCTTTGACCATATGTACGAATATCACGGTATAAGATATAGACATTTGTCTCAGGATTAATCTCTTTTAATTTGAGGGCGGATTTTACCGAATGGGTGCAGCAGACCTTTGAGCAATAAGGCCTCTGCGGCTCCCTTGATCCCACGCATTGTATAAATACTGCGGTCTTTATCCCTGACACCTCTCCTTTTTTCATCGCCTCGTCCAGTTCGAGATGTGTCATTACCCTGTTGTCTTCACCGTATAGATATTCCTGAGGTTTTAATTCATCAGCGCCAACAGCAACGACAATCGCACCATGTTTCAGCTTTATGTCATTACCGTTTCTGGTAACAGTGGTTTCATAATTTCCGATAAAGCCTGTGGCCTCTTTTATGGCGGCTTCTGTGTAGACATCAATCATGGGGTGAGCAGAGACCTTCTCTATAATCTGATTGATCTGCTGCTGTATATCATCCCCGCGCCAGGTCTTGAAAAGGTTCAACGCATTCCCGCCAAGTACGTTTGACTGTTCAACCAGATAGGTGTGATAGCCCTGATCAGCCAGGCCAAGGGCCGCGGTCATACCTGAAATGCCTCCGCCTATGACCAATGCCTTGCTGTCAACTGATATGGAAGGCTGCGGAAGTGGTTGTATCAGATTTGCCCTGGCCACTGCCATACGCACCAAATCCTTCGCCTTTGCAGTTGCCTCTTCCTTTTCTTTGCTGTGAACCCAGGAACACTGATTGCGGATGTTGGCCATCTCAAAGAGGTACTTGTTAAGACCGGCACTTTTAAGTGTTTCCTGAAACAAAGGCTCATGTGTCCTAGGGGTACAGGCAGCCACCACAATGCGATTGAGTTTATGTTCCTTGATTGTCTCTACCATCTTCTGCTGGGTGTCCTGACTGCATGTAAACAGATTATCCTCTATATTTACAACCCCGGGAAGAGTTCCGGCATATTCAACAACTGCCGGTACATCAACAATACCACCAATATTTATACCGCAGTTACATACAAAAACACCTATCCTTGGCTTTTCAGAAGATACGTCTATTTCTTCGGGGTAGACCATTTCCTTGACCATGGTGCCGCGTGCCTGAGACAGAAGTTCTTTTGCACCGCATGCGGCTGCGCTCGCCTCCATAACTGAGTAGGGGATATCCTTCGGCTCCTGAAAAGCGCCGCATACGTATACCCCTTTTCTGGATGTTTCAACAGGAGTAAAGACGCCGGTATCCGCAAAGTTGTCCGCATCCAGGGCGATCCCGAGACTCTTGGCCATTTCCGTTACTTCCTTTCTTGCCTCCATCCCTACGGACAGCACCATCATATCAAATGTCTCGACCTGGATATCTCCTTTCTCATCTGCATAGCGAACGATAATATCCTTGGTTTCACGATCTTCTTCCAACGTGTGAAGCCTTGCACGGACAAACCTGACCGCCTTTTCCTTGGCGCGGTCATAGTATTTTTCAAAATCCTTTCCGTAGGTCCGCATGTCCATGAAGAAAATAGCCGTATCAAGATCATAATCCGCATGTTCCTTGGATATGACCGCCTCTTTGATCGCATACATACAGCATACGGATGAACAGTAACCGTTATCACATTGATTGATATCCCTTGAACCTATACATTGCAGCCAACCGATCTTGCGAGGCTCTTTGTGGTCCGAAGGCCGTAACAGGTGCCCCTGATGAGGCCCTGTGGCGCTGAGTATGCGCTCATATTCCATACTGGTGACTACATTTGCGAAATTTCCGTATTGGTATGTTGCAAAATCATTGGGCTCAAAGGCCTTAAAGCCGGGGGCCAATATCACAGCCCCCACATCAATGGTTAATGTCTCCGCCATCTGGGCGTGGGTTTCAAAGGTTACGGCATGGGCCTTACATGCCTTTACACATTCATAGCACTCACAGCAGCCCCCGCAATTAAGACACCGGGCTGCCTCCGCCTTTGCCGTTTCTTCATCCGCTGTAAGGTTGACCTCTACAAATCCGGAAAACCTTTTTTCCACTGCCAGGGTGGGGGCCTTCATGCGATGCTTCACCGGTTCGTCATCAGGGATTTCAACCCAATTCGTTCCCATCGGCGGCTCTTCATGCCATTCCTTGGGCAATTCTTCCCCTTGCAGATATTTGGCGATATATTTCGCGGCCCTTTTACCTGCATCCACCGCCTCTATAACTGTCGCGGGTCCTGTGACTACATCGCCTCCTGCAAATATCCCGGGAACATTGGTCTGCAATGTCTCGGCATTGACCACCAGCAGGTTCCATTTGGATACCTCAAGGTCTGATTTTTCACCTATAAATGCAAGATCAGGCTCCTGGCCTATGGCGGGGATGATATGATCGGCCTCGATGATAAATTCCGAGCCCTCAATCGGGATGGGCTTTCGTCTGCCGGTGGTGTCGGGCTCGGTCAAACGTGTCCTTATACACTCAATGCCCGTTACCTTTCCATCCTGGCTGACTATCCTTACCGGCCCGACCAGAAAGTGGATTTTTATCCCCTCTTTTTCGGCCTCTTCAATCTCCTCTGGCTCGGCCAGCATCTCTGTCTTTGACCTGCGATAGATGATATGTGACTCTTCAGCTCCCAGACGAAGGGCTACACGGGCTCCGTCCAATGCGGAGTGGCCGCCTCCTATGATTACAGCCTTTCCTTTGAGGTTTTTAAGATTTCCAAGATGCACTTCCCTTAGAAATGACGTAACATCGGCCACACCCTTTGATTCCTCACCCTGTATTCGGAGCTTAAGCCCCTTCCAGGCCCCAGCACCCAGAAATATCGCCTTTGCACCATGCTCCCGAAGCTCTTCAATGCTCAGGTCCTTACCGATTACGGTATTGGTATGGATCTCGATGCCGTAACGCTTGAGGTTATTGATCTCGGAATCCAATACAGATCTGGGCAGGCGGTGTTCGGGGATGCCGTAGCGCATCATGCCGCCTGCCTCAGGCATTGCCTCATAAACGCTGACCTGATAGCCGTCAAGCGCCAAAAAGTAGGCTGCGGTAAGACCTGCCGGCCCTGAGCCTATTATTGCGACCTTTTCATCACGCCTTTGAATCTCAGGCACCGGGATGTCACTTAAGTTCGTATTGTCCGCCGCTACCCTTTTGAGCTCCCTTATGGAGATCGCCTCGTCAATTTCAAGTCGTCTACAGCTTTTTTCACAGGCATGGGGGCAGACCCGACCCAGTGTGCCGGGAAAGGGAAGATCCCTCATGATAATTTCAATGGCCTCCCGGAATTTGCCCATCTTCACCATCTGGACATAGCCCTGCACATTCAGATTGGCCGGACAGGCCATCCTGCATGGGGCCTTGTCCAGTTTCTCTATCGCAAAGCCGCCGGGAATGGCCTGGGCGTAAGGCTTATATGTGGCCTTGCGTCCCACGAGTTCCATGTCGTATTCACTGGGCCTTATTACCGGACAAACCGCTGCGCAGTCTCCACAGGCAGTGCAGGATGCCGGGTCAATAAATCGGGGGGTTTTCTTAATGGTCAAACGAAAATCCCCCTCAGAGCCATCTATGTTTTCAAGGTTTGAGCAGGTGTGTAGTTGTATGTTGATGTGCCGGCCGACCTCGACCAGCTTGGGAGAGATAATTCACATCGCGCAGTCATTGGTTGGAAATGTCTTATCGAGTTGGGCCATAACCCCGCCGATAGCCGGAGTTTTTTCAACCAAATGGACAAAAAAGCCTGAGTCGGCCAAATCAATGGCGGCCTGCATCCCGGCGATACCACCGCCGACCACCGCCACCGCGCCGCGGACATCTTTAGTTGATCCTGTCATTATATCTGCTCCTCATGAACCAAAACAATGGCATTCTTCTTACGAATAAAGAGTATGTGAAAAAAATTACGAGGATAGTCCTATAATAAAGGGGAGTGTTCTTGTCAAGAATTATTTGGGCCATGTTTGAGAATATAATGCTCGGATCGGACTTAAAAAACAAGGCCTCCTATTCCTTGTATAAGGAAGGAGGCCTTTTTTTCTATAGAAGGGTTATCGGAAGAATCAGGCGGCTAAGTGCGAAGGAACATCTTAACCAATTTTGTCCAATTTTCCCCTTGAAGTTCTCCCAGTATGTCTTCAACGGATTCACCACCGTCTGCCGCCACCCTAAGGTCTTCATTGGTCGCAGAGAAGAGTCTTTCTCTTTCTTCAGCAATGAACTTGTGCGCCTCTTCTCCGTAATGCAGCTCTTTAAGATTTTTTCGAAGCTTGGTAGGTTCCACAATAAAGAGCCAGCCCTTTTCGTATGGAGATTGATTTAACAGTTCAGGCTGATCCAGTAAACGCTCATTGACATGAGTCACTATACCATCAACCGGGGAAAGCACCTGGGTTGCCAGGCCGTTTTTTCGCACCTGAAAACCTGCCTCGCCCTGTTTCAGCTCATGCCCGATATTGGGGATCTCAATCCTTTTGAGCTTGCCGAGCAGTTTCTGGGCAAAATCGTCCAGTCCTACCCTTACCCGACCACCGTATTCGGGTTTTGCCCACGTATGTCCTTCATGATAATACGTGTCTTCGGCAACTGCAAAGCCCCCGACCTCAGTCTGGGCCGTTACCGGCAATGTTTCTGCCTGGAGCCTTTCCTGCATCATCTGGTCAAAAGAGCAATTGCCGCATTCGTATGCGTTGGCGCAGGTTTTTCGAGCCACTTCTCCTGTAATCATATAACGGCATTTTCTCCTGGATGCAGGAAGCATCATCATCTTATCCACCCAGGTCTCGGTGAATTTGTCAGAGGAAGTTTCTATGGCTGTTATAGGCGAAATTTCCTTTTGACGCGCAACCTTCACCTGCATACCCTGATCGTAGACGCAAGTTGAGCAATCATAATTGTTGTCACAGAGTTTATAGGAAACGACCCCTGCTTCCATCCAAACACATTTTTTCTTTCCCGGTGGAACTATCTTCAATGATTCTCTCTTAACATTAGCTTCCATAATTATTCCCTCCTATTGAGACTTTTGTTGTTTTTGTTTTTTTGTTATTCCATAACTGCAACTGCCGTGCCATAGAGGGAAAATCAGATATCATATTGATATAACTAGATTAAATTATGGAAGGACCATTTACTGAAAAAAAGTACATTTTGCCGAAAAAATATACATATATTTGAGCCAGAGATCCTGTTTTGATATAAGTATCTTAATTTATGTAATATTTATTGATTGATGAAAAAATTTACAATTGTCGAGATTATCTACATATGCAGATCAGCCCGAAAATACTTAAATGAATCGTCATGCCGGACTCGATTGGGCATGCATATGACTGAGCGGATTTAAGTCAATGGTGTGATCTTTAAAGGGAACTTACATATTGTAATAGTGAAACGGCCATTACCCTATACGAACACCCACGCCCTTATCCGCCGGACAGACTTATCCATCCCGGGCAATAGCCCGTTTCAGACAGAAGACATTTAAAAATCAGATAGATTTAACGCGAACCGCGCTTCGATGCCTTCAGGGGATTTACCTTAACAGCCTCTTTCTTTTCGGGGGCCTTTATATGTGTGGCCATATTGCATTTCCCTGTGCGCCATTTTGCCGCAGGATCAGGAAAGGCAATACAATACTTGCCGGTGGGAAAATCGTTGGCTTTCTGACAACCCTCACACTGCTCTATAACCGTCTTACACTTTCCGCCGTTATACTCACAGCCCTTCTTGGTCATAAAGAAACAATCAACACCCGTTTTTACAACTGTACAAAGCATTTTAACCACATCCTTTCTTTTAATTTTCTAAAACTTATTCTCCATCTTAAAACCTCTTGGCCCGAATATCCATGTTATCAAAGCTAAGCATGATAAATTGGATACTTACTACTCATGGTAAGGTTTGCAAAATCAGGGCCAAAAAATTTAAATCGTTCTATTTAACCGATTGGATTTATCTTGTCAATAAAAATTTGACTTGTGGCAGGAAGCCGGAAATCAGAGACGAAGGGGTATTCAATCCCTTACCAGGGCAGACTTCCATTCTCATCAAGCGCTAGGGATGGAGACATGCCAAAATGTCTCTTTTGATCGCTTCAATCTCTTCTTTTTCTACCATTTTTAGTTATCACTTTGTCTTTTCTGAGTTCACCTCCTTTCCAATTGATTTTTTAGGGCAGGTGCGATAGAAAAAGAAAAGCCAATCCAAGTGATTACTTCCCATGGGGCAGTCCTGGTATCTGTCAACCGGGTCCGGCCAAAGACATGAGGGTTACGGCCTTTTATCTGTCTGTAAATCTCCTTTCAAAAAACCTGTCAAGGAAAAGACAGAGCCATTTTTAATAAAATAACACCAGTTGCTTGTGTCATATGCTGATTCATGTTAATGATCAATTACTCGGCATGTAAGAACCTGAAGGGTATGGTAAAAGTAAAGACATGCGTTTGTGGCGTCGCTTCAGTCATATAGAAAAACTGGATGTAAAAGAAAAGCGCCAGGTAATCCAGTTGCTGGATACATTTATTGAAAAAGAGCGGCTTAAAAAAGCGCAGACATAATAAAAACAGATAACGATTTATCCCAAAGTTGTAAATTGCCATCCTTAAAAGAGGAATTTCGCTAATGGGAGGAAAGGGGGCGGAGGCAGATTGTTAGGTTCTGTTATTGTACCAGCAGCAACTGTGGATCTCCGGGCGGTGGAAACCTTAAAACCTTAAACAGTTTTCCTCAACACATGTTTAAACTTAAAAAAAGCAGTTAGCCATTAGCCGTTAGCTATTAGGGTAGGAATCCTGAAATGTTAGCAGATATTACAGTTACACCCAATGGGTGAAGGAATGAATTTGAACAATATGTTGAAATCCTTAACTTAAAGGCTAATTGCTAACAGCTAACTGCTTTTTTCAGGTTAAATGGTTCAACAAACACCCATGAAAAGATTCGGCATTTACATATCAAGGGTAGGCATATTTCTTTTACTCCTGGGGCTTTCAAACACTGCTTCAGCCTGGCATGACGAGACACATTTGGCCGTTGCAAAGGCAGCGGGCTATGCGAAATGGTACAATGCAACAGGTGCTGACATTGCTAAGGTCAAAGCCGGGGAGGTTGAACGCAAGAACCATTACGTGAACAATCCTTCAGGGACTGTTGTTACCGCCAAAATGGTTTTGAATCAGGTACGGAAATATAATGATCCGAACGATGAAAAGGGGCACCTTTATGGAGCAATTGTTTCATCCCTTCGCAATTACTTAGTTGAAAAAAAAGAAGGGAAGTATGGAGAATATCATCTGGCTTATTGTGCTCATTATGTCGGCGACCTTTCCATGCCCCTTCACAATACCCTTTATGACTCGTTTAACGAAAAGCACCATGGGACAATTGACGGGACTGTCAATAATGAGGTCCTGGAACACACTGACAAGATAAAGATTTATCCGATTGAGATTAAATCTGAAGACGATTTGATTAGACAGATAGCCCGCATCGCCAATATCTCAATCAAATTGGGTTACCTGCTTGAGTCGGAAGACAGACTTTTGAACAAGGAAGAAGCCTATGCTCAACTCAGTCACAGTGCGTCCCTGCTCAATGCCATTTTGGATTATGCGAAGGATTAATCTTTTTTTAAGTTATTCAACTACCTTTAGGATATCACCTTTTTGCAGCGGCCTGCTTCCATTCAAATTGAAGATCATACACCTGAAACTGCCGTCAGGGCCGCTTTCCTGGCCGGGGTTGAAACATAGACAATCTGCGATACAGGCGCTTATAGAACCAGATCTTAGAGGGGATTCATGAATGTGTCCATGAAAGGACGCTATTAGTTTTCCCTTGCCGGACCATTCTGCAATAAAATCCCTTATTGCAACACTGCCAGCATGGACCGTATTATACAGGACATCAAGGGGGGTATTATAAGGAGGAGAATGGGAAACAAAAATAAATGGGTTTTCTATTAATGTCCCTTTCAGGGATGGTTGAAATCCCTCGCCTTTAGGCGAAGAAAAGTTAATACATGTCGCTATGCGACGTTATCAACTGGGTGCCCAT
>LT984856.1:358743-367839 GCA_900258555.1 uncultured Desulfobacterium sp.
CTTCTATTTTATTGTCAAAGAACAAATTGTATACTTAATTACGACACAGTCTCCAAGTCCGGCATGACGAATGAAAAGACTATTATGAGACAATTAATAACAAGATAATCCGCCTTCACCTTTATCCGAAGACAGAAATTTCTTCAACTGTTTTTCATAGTAGCCTTGGTTTTCCTTGGCTACAGATATTGCCTCCTTTATTGTGTTAACCGCCTCATTTTGCATTCCGTTTGCATAATATGCCTCTGCCAATGTGTCTAAGAAAACAGAGGACCTCTCGATATCAACAGCCCTTTTTGCCAGACTGAGTGACCGCACTTTATCCCTTATTTCCTTGTCCGGGGCGGTTACCAGAATCCATGCAAGGTTGTTCAGTGATACAGCGTTTCCCGGATCAATCTCAATAACCTTTTCATAGGCATCAATAGCCTCCCCATATTTTCCGAGCTCATGACATACCATAGCCAGATCCTTGTAAAGTTCCAAGTTCCGCGGATCATTGACAAGCCTTTCTTTTATGGCACTTTCAGTCAATGAATAGACAAGGCTTTTTTTTACCGCAGTGGAATTGAATATAATGCCGAGGGATGTCGCACACATGAGATATATAATAAAGGCTGTTCCAAGAAAGCGATTATGTCGTTTTAAAAGCCCGGGGTCATCAAGTGTCTTCATCAAACATTCCACTCTCTGTCTGATGCTGAAATGATGCCAACTGGGCACATCCCTGATCTTTCCGCTGTAAAATGCTATCTTTTCAAGCGAACTTACAGTCAAGCCGGGGCCGCCCATCAGTCTCGCAGAGTAAAGGTCTGCCTGACGTTCAAAGTTGCGCATAAAAAAACCCATGACATAGCGAAAATATAATACAAGGGTTATAAGCATTGGAATTGACATGGCCAGAAAATAGATATTGGTGGACTGTGTGTCAGCACCGGAGATAAGCCCTGTTAAGGAAGGAAAAACATAATAAAAGTACGGCAGGATATCTTGTAGACCAAGAGATATCACCATAAATCCAGCCAAAAAAACCAGATAAAAAAGGAGATGGAGGTATTTTGCATGTCCCATCTCGTGGGCAACAACCGCCTTTAACTCATCCACGGAAAGAATCTCAAACAGTGAATCGGTAATAAGGATGTATCGGTGCCTTGGCGCGATCCCCATAATACCAGCGGTCATCATCCTGCCTTCGAATAATGGCCACGACAAAAGAGCGCGATATCTGAAGCCATTTTTATCCAAAAAAAACTTAAGTTCTCTGGTCTTATCCGATGCCTTCAGCGGCCTGCACCCCCACCAGTACTGAATCATCGCGGGCATGTATACCATCATAAGAAGAACAAAGCCGAAAAAAAAGATTAGATTTCCCTCAACTGTGTTGAAAAAATCCTGCGCACCCTTATAAGAGATCATCGCAGTAAGATCGTAAATCAGAGAAAGCACTAACCAGGGGAACAGAATGGGAAGGTTTAAAGTGAGATTGGATTTTAAATATGCCTTCCTGCTTATATCATGCCTGGTCATAAGCTTATAAACAGGATAGGCGAAAAACCAGATGGTTGACAGATAAAATGTAAACACCAGAACTGCAAGTACATCCTGTAAGGACGTCAGCCTTGACGCGCCAGGGATTAACTGCAGCCAGTATTTCAGATTGAGAAGATATACGTCCAGTGCGAACATGGCAATGGCAAGGATTGAAAGCCTTGAAATCAAAAGGTGATATTGTGCGGAAATATTTCCAGTGTTGACAGAGCTAAATCCCCTGACAATGGCAGCAAATCCCATGCGACAGTATAACACAAATGAACCCCACAACAGCAGGCTCATCGTAATGAAGAATGCGAGGGAGTCTTTTGATGTCTTATCAGGCTGATTGATTGAGAAAATCAGGATGACTATAAGGAAGTAAATGATGTTGTTGAACATTATGTCTTGCCATTATCATTGGTTCCGTTTTCCTTTACAAACTCAAGCTTGGCGGCCCCCGGAGAAAGCGAGGAATCGCCTTGGAGTATGATATCTATTCCATATCGTGATTCCAGCAGCGCAAGCTCACGCCTCTTTCTGTTCTGGAGGTATGTGGCCACCTCCTCAGGCAGAACTCCCCTTACCTGGGTAACGCCCTTTTTAGAGACGCCAGTGCTTATCTGACGTAACACAGAAACAGAGGCAGGACCTACGGACAGGACAAGTCCACGGCCCTGGCAATGCCTGCACATCTCATAGCTTCTTGATTCTAATGAAGGCCTCAACCTCTGACGGGACATTTCCATAAGACCGTATTTTGAAATATGTGACATATCAATCTTGGCACGATCCCTTTTTGTCTCTTCACGCATCAGCCTTTCTATCTCCCTGATGTGCTCTTTGTCACGCATGTCTATAAAGTCAACAATCAGAAGGCCGCCGATATCCCTTAACCGTAGTTGTCTGGCGATCTCTATTGCAGCCTCTACATTGGTATTGTAGGCTGTGCTTTCAATATCCTTGCCCCCCCTGCCCCGACCGGAATTGACATCAATCGAGATAAGGGCTTCAGTTGTCTCTATGATAATAGATCCTCCCGACTTAAGCTGGACTCTACGGCTGTAAATGGATTCAATCTGTTTTTCTATTTCATAATGGGCAAAAAGAGGCTGTTTTCCTTTATAGGGTTTTATTATCTGTTGATGTCTGGGGGAAAAAATCTTCATGTAATCTTTGACACTGAGGTAAGTGTCTCTGTCATCTACAAGAATTTCCGTAATCTCCGTGGTAAAATAATCCCTCAAAGTCCTCAAACAGACATCCTGCTCCTTGTGTACAAGAGTCAGAGGCGGAGCCTTTTTGACATTTTGCTTGATTTTTTTCCACATTCTCAACAAACGATTAAGATCCCTCAAAAGATCTTTTTTACTCATTTTGTCGGCGGCTGTCCTTACAATGTAACCGATCCCCTCCGGAATTCTGAATTTGCTCATGATGGACTTGAGCCTCTGCCTCTCTTCTTCGTCCTCGATCTTCTTGGATATCCCACCCGTACCACCAGGCATGAGGATAAGATATCTGCTGGCAAAGGACAGATATGTAGTCAACTGCGCACCCTTCTTGCCCGGCATTTCTCTTCGAACCTGAACGAGTAATTCTTGCCCCTTTTTTAAAAGTTTTTCTATGGAAATATTGCCGCCTCCCTTTGACGAATCTCCGCGGTCAAGATAATATTCAGGGTGTATTTCATTTACAGGGAGGAAGCCGTTTTTATCGCTGCCATAATCTACAAAACAGGCCTGAAGGCTTGGTTCTATTTGCTGGACAACACCTTTATAAATATTACCGATCTTTTCCTCTGCATTAGTGGTTTCGATGTAATAGCCGTCAAGAAAGCCATCCTTGATAATAGCCACGCGGTATTCATCTGCATCAACAGCGTTAATTAGCATCTTGGCAGACATAGTCTAGATCAACCTTTCTTCAAATTGTTACTGATAATAAACTGCGGAAAATATAATATTAATGGGCCTTCCTGCCGCAGCGCTTATAATGCTGATGGGCCTGGTACATAAAGGTCCGTATAGCGGTTTCCCTTCCCGGTTGAACGCTTGAATCATAAGGCGTATCAATATAAGGGATTCTCATCTTATTCATCAAAGGCTTTATTATCGCGGATGTTACTGTACTAGGCATACAGGTAAATGGATAGACATTGACAACACCGTTATATCCTTCGCGTGCATATTCGATAACGCCGGGGATGCTAAGACATGCCTCCGTGCCGGCATCAAAACTATATAGATCCTCTTCTTTGAGTATACCTTCAAGATGCCCTACCTTATGATCCGAGGCGATATCAACACGCGCCTTTGCTCGCTTGTAACAATGTTTCTGTCTTAACTGCTGATAAAAAAGCTCCCCTCCGAACCCGATTACCTTTTCAAGATTCTGTCTCATTTCGCCCAGGTCAAACCTTTTCGTGCTCCGCTTCAGCGCCTTTTTTGCGGACCTGAGCCCCTCATAGGTGGTGTAATTGACCCATTCCGCTACAGAGGCGTTTACGACCTCTGCGCCGTATCTTTCAAGAGCCCTTATTAGATCCTGATTTGCCTGAATGTGGGACCTCAAATATATCTCCCCTACAATGCCTATCAATGGCTTTTCCGGAATAGTCGGATCAATTATCATCTTCCCCTGTTCCAGGATCTCATCTAGGAGGTCTAGAATTTTGTTAAAATTCTTATTGGCTACATATTGCTCAAATGCAGTTTCCAAAATATGCATGCTCTTGGATATGAATTCATCGGCCATCCCTGGCTCTTTCTCATAGGGTCTTATCCTCCATAGGAGTCTATCAAGTATATCCGAGACAACCACACTGAAGTAGGCGCCTTTTCTAAGATCCCTGACACGGCTTTTTTCTATAACGCCCTCAAGACTGTAGCCGTCTTTAGTGGTGACCGAGCCTATCTTGACATTTTTCAGCGACGGAAAGGAGTCCAGCACAATCCTTTGGTATTTATTGTACATTCCGAAACGGCATGGCCCTTCGGCCTCGGGCATAAAATAGATATAGTCTTTGGGATTAAAGTTCTCCGCAAGCCTTTCCTGCTCCTTTTTCAGAAAATACAGGATATCTCCGGTAGTAATCTGGCATGGATAACATTCCTTGCCCGATGTGTGCTCCTTACCCAGATCAAGACCCTTGCAGGTCTCCATCACCTTTGCGTTAATACCGAACCCCCTGAAAGAGGCTGCAATCATATGGGCGCCGATCCTGGCCATTTCAGGGATGAGGAATGTCTTTCCCTTGAGATCAAACCTTCCTACATTTTCAATTAGCGACTGAAAGTCTATGACGTTGTCCGGCCTCATCATTCATTACCCTTGATTTGTGAATAGTATTTTCTATGACGTTCTTGTATGCCTCAAGCCTGGTCATCATCCCCGCCACCGCGCTGTGCTCATCCAGCTCCAAAATAAGATAAGCCTTCTCACCCATAACATGTTTGTAAAAATGTTCCAAAAACGAGTCAGGTCCGCAGCCGAAATTGGTCAGGTGAAGTCCAAAGTAGTTTTCCCGGCCCATTATGAACTTGGCGGTTTTGAGAATCCTTGCGCCAAGCCCCCAGTACATGGATGGAAAATCGGAAAGATCTACATTTGATATATCCACAAAATCCATCGGCAGACCGGCAACCCCTATCTTTGCCAGGTTTCGACCCAGCATAAGATTCAATCTCTCATCGTAGAGGTTATAGGGCCTGCCTGTAACAATTATCATCGCCTCATCGCTGTTATGGGCTTCCAGAATCTGACGTCCTTTCCTGTAAAGAGCCTGAACGAATTGGTCCTGTTTTTCAAGGGCGTAATGTGTGGCCTTTCTTATTGCCCTTTTTGTTACGCCGAGTTTAGCCGTCATCTGCTCTGCAAGCTCAAGGGCCAGCATATCAGGATCATATTTCAGGTGGACGACAGGGTCCAGGACATTGGATGAATCAATGGATGAATCAATGTCCAGTGCCGTCCGGACCATGTAAGAATTGCTCTGGACCATGGGACAGTAATAGCCTGTTTCAGAAGGCGCAAAGGTAGGCATGTTTATGGTAGTAGGGATAAACAGAAACCGGGTCTTATTAATCAACCGGCTTACATGACCGTGGGAGACCTTTATGGGATAACATGTCTCAGACACCATGGTCTCTATGCCGACTCTGGAGATATCGGCATCTGTGGGAGGGGTCATGACAAGCCTGAATCCGAGGCGGTCAAAAAAGTGCGCCCACAGAACAGCGGTCTGCTGGCCGTAAATGGAACTCTGCATCCCCACGGTGGGCCGTCCGTCCACCTCCATCACGGGCTCATTCACCAATTCTTCACATACGCCGTTAAGAAAACCTTTTCTGATCTCTTGTCTTAATGCAAAGAAATTCTCCTTTTTAGGCCCATTAATCTTTGTTACATCATAGCGGCCGCATTCCCCACCCCATACGCTTTTGCGTCCGTCAAAATCGTAGATTTTGAGTTTGCACTGGTTGTGGCAGTTAGGGTCTGCATGGCAAGTCTTTGCTACATAGCCCATGCGGTCGCTAAATGCGCTTTCAAGTCCCCTGAATGCACTGGCTGTCCTTCCTCCTCCCAGGAGGGCCTTTTCCTTAACACTGACTGCTGTGCTGATCTCTACCTGTCCCTGCCGCGCCTGTAAACACCGGCCCATTTTTTCCTGTACGCTGACAGCAGCTCCATACGCACCAAGGACCTCTCTGTGGGGTGGAACAACAATGCCTCTTCCCAGGACATTTTCAAAGGCGGCCACCACTGCCTTATTCAGTGACGGCCCCCCAAGAAACATTACACGCTGACCAATCTTTCTCTTTTCTACAACGCGGTTAAGGTAATTGTGGACAATGGAGTAACAGAGTCCGGCCATGAGGTCTTCGAGCGCCACCCCCTTTTGATGAAAAGAGACCAGATCTGATTCCATGAACACCGTACATCTTTCGGCAAGCTTGACAGGGCTAAGCGATGAAAGGGCGATATCCTGAAACTCACCGACGATGTTGATTCCGTATTTGTTCGCCAGCTCATGCAGAAAGCTGCCGGTGCCTGCGGCACACACCTTGTTCATGTCAAAATCAAGCGGATAGGTATTGGCCAGGTATATATACTTTGAATCCTGACCTCCTATTTCAAATATGGTGTCAACATCCGGATCAATTTCTACAGCGCCTCTTGCATGTGCGGTTATCTCGTCAATTATCATGTCCGCATTTAGAAAATCGCCCACCACATTCCTTCCAGAACCTGTGGTTGCGACTCCTGCGATCTCGATCTCTGTCTTCATATCCCCGTGCAGGTGTCTTAAAAGCCTCTGTGTCACCTCAATGGGTTTTCCCTGGGTAGGGACATAGCACTTGTGGATAATCGCGCGGTCTTCGTTAATTAGGGCATACTTGGTTGTTGTGGAACCTATGTCAATGCCCAGATACACCTTTATTCTCTTGCGTATATCGGTCTTTTGGACTTCATCTGTATCCTGAAAAACGGTATTTTTCAGCTCAAGCCTGGGAGCGGCCGGCGCCGACACGGGAAAATTCTTCGCTGTATCCCTAATCATGTCAGGATCCACCCTGTTTTCCTTTTTTAAAGACATCACCTGCAGCGCAACGCCGAGTGCGCCGATAGATGTATTATAGGGAGGGACAATCAGGCCCGGAAAATACTCTCTAAACGCCTTAACTTGGAGTTCATTCATTGACAGACCGCCAATAAAAATGATCGGATCTTCAAGTACCCGGTTTGAAACAATAGTGCTCATATAGTTTCGTGCGTTTCCGACGGTCAGCCCGTGTATGATATCTTCAAGCTTCTCTCCCTTGTTCTGGAGGTGTATCATATCTGATTTGGTGAATACCGTGCACCTGCATGCCACATTTGCGGGCCTTTCGCTCTTGAGACCAAGTCTGATAAAATCAGCCAGTATCCTGTCTATCTCATCCTTGGATTTAGCCTTTTCCTTGACATACATGGATGTGGCCAGTCTCTGAGCCTGCTGATCAATGAATGAACCTGTGCCGGAGGCGCAAGGGCCGTTGGTGTTAAAATATTCCAGCTCCCACCCCTTATCTGGCTTACTGCTCTCGGCTACGTAATGATTGATCTGCAAAAGAGAGGTGTCCTGGCCCCCCATGCTGATTATGGTCCTGACATCAGGTCTTATGAATACTGCCCCCAGGACCTGGCTGATGGTCTCGAATTCGTAAAATGCACCGAATCGTTCACTAAGGGTCTTTCCATGGCTTCCGGTAAATGAGACGGACAAGATGTTGTCTTCCCCGAACTCTGAATCCAGGTGTTTAAGAAGGGCTGAGACCCCCTCTTCCACCCTGCCCAGGTGGCGCTGATATGGATGGTCGTAAGTAATTTCTCCTTTGGAGTTTATTACTACACAGTTCAGGCTGACCGATCCTGCATCAATGCCCACATAGAACTTCTCCGTATTTTGAGCCACTTTTCTTCTCCTAATGGATATTTTTGTTGCTCAAATAATAAACATCTCCCGAATGTTGTTGCTTACGAATACGTCCTTTTATGAGTAGACCTTTAATGAGATCTTCCACATCTTCCAATTGCAAGCCCAGGGCGGTTGCAATATCAGCAGTCTTAAGGGGCCTCCTTTTGATCATTTCCAGAAGGTTGTCAATCAACAAGTCATTTTCACCAGTCCCCGCCTTTCGCGCCGAACCCGCTATTATCTCCGTATTTCCACCAAAAAATACCATTATCTCTTCCAATATTTTATTGTCAAGCGATATGGCCCTTTCATCTGCGGGCGGTCTGACCACGGTGTTCAACTGCACGCGGTCGGGGGCAATCAGCCCAATCGCCGCCTTGAGTCCTTCGATCTCTCTTTCTGAATGATTTATCCCTGCCAAAAAGACAACTTCCAGGAACAATTGCCCCTTGAATTCATTACGCAATCTTATTATACCGTCAATAATATCGGCCACAAACAGACCAGGATGGGGTCTGTGGATTATTTTAAATGTCTCTTCATAGACGCTTGTAAGGGTCGGCAATATGATGTCCGCATCGAGGACCCTGCGCCTGACATCTTCTTTGCTGAAGAGTGAGCCGTTTGTAAGGACCGCAACCCTTGTCCTGGTCAAACCCTTGATACCTGATATGACCCTGCCTATATCTGAATTGAGCGTCGGCTCGCCGGAACCTGCCAGTGTGATAGTGTCAGGACTGGTCCTGGAAAGCTTGCCTTTGATTTCGGAAATGACCTGATCAACAGGCACAAGTGGTTGAGGTTCCGCGATCATTTTTGTTGTTCTGCCCACCTGGCAGTACAGACAATCATATGTGCAAGTCTTAGGCGGAATCAGGTCCACCCCCAGTGACATTCCCAGTCTTCTTGACGGAACCGGTCCGAATACGTAAGTCATGATATGATACTCAATTTAGGGGACAGACTCCACAATTCACAATTCAACATTCACAATTCAACATTCAACATCCACAACTAAACCACCCTCGACTATAAGTCGAGGGGTTTTATGAGGGGTCGATTTCAAATCGACTATCATCAGGAATCGGCTCCCCTTCTTGCTTTTG
>LT984856.1:367939-392428 GCA_900258555.1 uncultured Desulfobacterium sp.
ATGGGCACCCAGTTGATAACGTCGCATAGCGACATGTATTAACTTTTCTTCGCCTAAAGGCGAGGGATTTCAACCATCCCTGAAAGGGACATTAAACATTCAACATTCACAATTCAACATTCAACTTAGTGTGCCTCGTCCCAATTCCTGCCCTTCTTGATATCCACCTTTAATGGAACCATAAGATTGTATACACCTTCCATCTCTTGCTTTATCATTGCAATGACCCTGTCCACCTCTTGATCCGGGGCCTCAAACACCAGCTCATCATGAACCTGCAGTAACATCCTTGTCTTAAAACCGTCCTTATTGAGCCTTCTGTGGATGTTGATCATCGCCTTTTTTATCAGATCTGCCGCAGTGCCCTGTATCGGGGTGTTCACCGCCATACGTTCGGCCTCTGCCCGTATCATCTGGTTTGAGTTAACGATGTCCGGCAGATATCTCCTCCTGTTAAAAAGGGTGGTAACAAAACCGTCCTTCCTGGCCTTGGCGATCATCTGTTCCGTGAATCCAGCCACCCCCTTGTATCTCTGATAATAGGCAGAGATATAGTCTCTCGCTGTTTTAAGATCTATTCCTAGCTCATCGCTCAACTTCTTTGCGCCCATGCCATAGATGATCCCGAAGTTTACAGCCTTTGCAATCCGTCTCATATCAGAGGTGACAAAAGCCGCATCTACATCCATTATCTCTGCAGCAGTCCTGGTGTGTATATCTTCGTCTTCCTTAAAAGCATGCATGAATGCCTCATCATTGGAATAATGGGCAAATACCCTTAGCTCTATCTGGCTGTAGTCCGCAGACACCAGATAATGGCCCTTTTCAGCTATAAATCCCTTTCGTATCTCACGACCATCCTCCCCCCGGACAGGGATGTTTTGCAGGTTCGGATTGCTGCTGCTCAGTCTGCCTGTCGCAGTTACGGTCTGATTAAATGACGTATGAATCCTCCCGGTAGTGGGGTTGACCATCTTAACCAGGGCGTCAAGATATGTGGACTTGAGCTTTGAAAGGGTCCTGTAACGGAGGAGGAGGCCGGGGATCTTGTGGGGATAGGCTGTAAGCTTTTTTAAGACCTTTACATCGGTGGAATAGTTCTTGGTCTTTGTGGTCTTTTTCTGGACCGGCAGCCCCAGTTTTTCAAACAGGACATAGCCCAACTGCTGGGGGGAGTTGATATTGAAGACCATGCCTGCTTCGTCGTAGACCTGTTTTTCCATCTCCTTCAACTGGACGGCAAAAACGGAGGACATATCCTGGAAAATCTCAGGGGCAATCCTTATACCGGCCATCTCCATATCCATCAGCACAGGCAGGAGTCTCATCTCCATATCAAAAAAAAGGGACTCGTTTTTGTCCTCTCTGAGCCTGTCATCGAGCAAACGCATCAGCCTGAGAGTTATGTCTGCATCTTCACAGGAATACCGGCAGGCGGCTTCAACATCCACCTCTGAAAAATTAGCCTTACCTTTGCCGACCACATCACTATAGCTTATCATCTTGTGATTGAGGTATTGCAGGGCCAGGCTGTCAAGGCTGTGTTGCCTCAAGCCGGGGTTGATCACATAGGAGGCGACCATGGTATCAAAATGAATACCTTTTAAATCCACACCGTGGCGTTTAAATACCTCTGCATCATATTTGATGTTCTGACCAATCTTTAATATCTTATCATCCTCAAGGATCACTTTCAGCACATCAAGCGTCTCTGTCATGCCCATCTGCGTTGGCACGCCCATGTAGGAATGGCCCAGTGGAATGTATATGGCCTCTCCCTCAATGCATGAAAAGGAAATACCCACCAGGGCTGCCTGCATCGGGTCCTGGCTGGTGGTTTCGGTATCAACGGAGACCATGCCCGCATTTTTTATCTTTCCTATCATGGCATTGAGTGATGCTACATCAAGGCACAGGCTGTAAGCGCTTGCGCTCTCCTTTCTTTCGGCAAAGGTCTCCCACAGCCCCTTGAATTCCAACTCCTTGAAAATATTGGTCAGTTCCTCGGTCATTGGCGCCCCGACCTTGAGGCTTTCAATATCTTCATTAATGGGTGCGAAACGATCAATGGTAACAAGGCGTTTACTTAATTCAGCCTGGTCTTTGAAGTTTTTCAGGTTTTCCCTGAGTTTCTTTTTGCTGATTTCTTCAAGATGTTCAAATACATTTTCAAAAGACCCGTACTTACTGATCAGTTCAACCGCTGTTTTTTCGCCCACACCAGGGACGCCTGGGATGTTGTCGGACGTATCGCCTGAAAGGCCCATTACATCAATGAATCGTTCCGGATCAAACCCGTAAACCCTTTTCATGGATTCGTAGTCCGTGACTACATCTTTCATCGTGTCCCACATGGACACATTGGGGGTGATAATTTGCCTGAAGTCCTTGTCTCCAGTCACCACTACCACTTTGAAGTCCTTTTCCTCGAATACCCTGGCAAACGAGGCGATAATGTCATCCGCCTCATATCCAGGTCTTTCCAGGGTCACGACGCTTAGCTTTTCAAGTATCTCCTTGATAACAGGGATCTGCACGGCCATGTCTTCCGGCATCGGCGGCCTGTTGGCCTTGTAGTCCTTATAAATATCATGTCTGAAGGTCGGCCACTTTGAATCAAAGACAAGGGCAAGGTAGTCCGGGCTCTTGTCGTTCATAAGCTTTAAGACCATCTTGGTGAAACCGAAGACGGCGTTAGTAGGAAAGCCCTTTGAATTCGACAGATTCCTTATGGCGTGATAAGCGCGATGGATATATGAACTGCCGTCCACAAGGTAGACGGTTCGGATTTTTTGGGACATGTAGCGTATTATACCTTAAAAATTTGGAAACTAAAGAAAAAAATCTATTTTTTCGACCGTAAAACCTGAATTCCCGTCTTTCACTTACTTCTTAGCCCTTGAATCCGTACCCGCCGACGTTTTGTAGTTTCAATGAGTTATAAGACAATGTCATTAACTTAAGGGAACATCCAATATTGAACAAGAAATTACGAGTGAAGAAGTAAGTACTTAAGAAAAAAGGCAGCTCATTACTTCGACATTCATCATTCCTTGTTCAATATGCTGCGGTTCAAAATAAAGTTATTGGCATTGAGTTATAAGGTAAAAAAAATGGTTGTCTTATCCTTTTTCTTTTGTAATATAGCCTCATAATCAAAAAAAATACTTTAGGGCATTGACATAAGTATAATAATCTGGTTTTGAAACTATCCGATCATTTCAAGTTAGAGTCTGGTGGATCACATACCCTGTGGGAGCCAGTTTTTTTCGGCAAGGTCTTAATTGCTGCGATGGCTGGCATCCGGGAGTCTGGGCGTGAAAAACGCCTTTGCCATATTCTACAGGTGGCTATATTTAATTAGGGAAAGCCTATCGGCATGGAAATAAATAAAAAAAGCGAACGAACTATCAGGGGTGTGCTTATCCCTGTTAACAGGCGAAAAAATGATGACGTTATAGAAGTGGCGATTGAGACAATAGATGGTGAGATATACCTCGTCAGTCAAAATGGAAAAGGAGAAAAATTTAGGGGTCTGACTCATCATAATGTGCTTGCAACGGGCTCCGTGAGCATAACTAAGCATGGAGACTTTGTTATCAAGGTTAAAAAATACACCCTGTTGAGCGCTGATGATGACTTCGAACAATATGTATAGAAACTCAACTGCTTTTAGTCATTAGCAATTAACGGTTAGCTTAAGGAATCATTGATAGCGCGCGACGCCATAAGCCCTAACTGATTGGACTTATCACTATTCATTCCTTAATCCCTCAATCTTTATAACCCCATTGGGCCCAGAGGCCAGGGGTGCAGTAAAAACCTTTTTCGACCTATTTCAGAGGAACGCGTATGAAAGCCAAGATCAAGTACAATGTCACTCCCAATCTGCCTTCGCAACTGGATGTATTGAGAAGCCTGGCCTTTAATGTGTGCTTTAGCTGGAAGGGTGAAATCGGGGACCTATTTCAACGTATAGACCCTGGGTTGTGGGATGAATGCAAGCACAATCCCGTCGCCATGCTTGGCCTGGTCAGCCAAGGCCGGCTTAATGAACTTTCGCGCGACCAGGGCTTTTTGACTCAACTTGAGAGAGTAAGCCAGGATTACAAACGATATATATCCCAACCCCGCAGCAGTTCCCCTGATTTTTCAGAGGCGCCCTTTCAAGTGGCCTATTTTTCCGCAGAGTTTGGTCTCACCGAGTGCCTGCCTGTTTATTCCGGCGGGCTTGGTGTGCTGTCGGGCGATCATCTAAAATCCTCAAGCGACCTGAATGTGCCCCTGGTCGGGGTGGGACTTTTGTACCAGGAGGGCTATTTCAGCCAGTATCTCAGCTCGGACGGATGGCAGATGGAGAGCTATCCGGTAAATGATTTCGCCAACATGCCCGTGAGAGTGGTCAGGGACAAGGAGGGAAAGGCCTTGACTGTCTCTGTCAAATTCAAGGGTCAGTCTGTTCACATCCTTATTTGGCGAATAGATGTGGGTAGGGTCAGTCTCTTCATGCTCGATACAAACATTGATATTAATCCCCCGGAATTCAGAAAGACCACGGCCCAGCTTTACGGTGGTGACCGCGAGATGCGACTGAGGCAGGAGATCGTACTTGGCATAGGAGGCGTAAGGGCGCTGAGGGCCTTGGGCATCGAGGCTACTGTCTTCCATATGAATGAGGGGCATTCCGCCTTTTCAGCCCTGGAGAGGATCAGCATACTGCGCAGAGACAAGGGGCTTTCTTTTGACGCTGCAAGGGAATTCGTACTGTCAACAACGGTGTTTACCACCCACACCCCAGTGCCTGCGGGCAATGATGTCTTTGATGTAAATCTGGTCAGGGCCTATTTTGAAGAATATACAAAAGAGCTGGGCATTAATTTTAAGGTCTTACTGGGCTATGGCCGCATTGACCCATGGAATGAAAATGAGCCTTTCGGTATGACTCCTTTGTCATTGAGGCTTTCGGCCCATGCAAACGGGGTCAGCAGATTGCATGGTAAGGTCTCCAAGGCCATGTGGCAGAAGATCTGGCCCGGTCACCCGGTCGAAGACCTACCCATTGATTACGTGACCAACGGCATCCATGTGCCCACCTGGATTTCCAGGGAAATGGCCGCCCTTTTCAATCGCTATCTTGGGCCGGACTGGGCAGAAGACCCTGACAACGAAAGGGTTTGGACCCAGGTGGAAAGGATCCCCAGCACAGAGTTGTGGCTGACCCATGAGCGCTGCCGTGAGTATCTGGTGGGTTTTACCCGCTTTCGGCTGGCAGAACAACTGAAGAGGCGCGGATATTCCGACATCGAGGTCCAGGCCGCCAGAGAGGTCCTGATGCCCGATGCCCTCACCATTGGTTTTGCCAGACGTTTTGCCACATACAAAAGGGCTACACTCCTCTTCAGGGATCCTGACAAGCTGGAGCGGATCGTCAACCGGCCTGAATCCCCGGTCCAGATAATTATTGCAGGCAAGGCCCATCCTCAGGACAACGAAGGGAAGCAACTGATAAAAAAGATTCTGCACCTGGCCAGAGAAGATCGCTTTCGCGGCAGGATTGTCTTTCTTGAAGACTACAATCTAAACATCGCCCAACAGCTCGTCACAGGGTCGGACGTCTGGCTCAACACGCCCAGACGGCCGCTGGAGGCATGCGGCACCAGCGGCATGAAGGCCCTTGCCAACGGATCTATCAACTTAAGCGTCCTTGATGGCTGGTGGGATGAGGGTTATCATCCGTCATTCGGATGGGCCATAGGGCACGGAGAGGTATTCAGCAATTATGACGCACAGGATGACCTGGAAAGCCGCGATCTATACAACCTCCTTGAAAAAGAGGTGGTGCCCTTATTTTATCAGAGGGGACGTGACGGTATCCCAAGGGGGTGGGTTGAAAGGATGAGGGCCGGATTAAGGCACCTCTGTCCGATATTTAACGCCCATAGAATGGTGCAGGAGTATGTCAATCGCTACTATTCACCGTGCTCTCAGAGGTATAATGTCCTCTGCCGTGATAATTTTCATGGCGCTAAGGAACTTGCGGATTGGCGGCACAAATTGATGACAAGCTGGCAGGGGGTTTCAGTTCAAGAACTCATCGGCAGTCACGGCCTGGAGAAGACTGTTGGGGAAGAACTGGATGTGGTGGCCAAGGTAAAGCTAGGGGCATTGTCCACCGAAGACGTCACAGTAGAGGCCTATTATGGCAGACTTGATCAGAATGGAGATTTTGCCGAACGAAAAACCATACCATTAAGTTTTACAGAATCATCAAATGATGTTTACACATTCTCCGGAAAGATTCCCTGTAGGGATACCGGACGGCTGGGATATACTGTTCGAATTACGCCCAGCCAAGACAGGCTTGAAAACAGGTTTACAATGGGCCTAATCACCTGGGCATAAACGGCCGGTCATGAACTTGTAAGCGCTGAGCCGTTAGACAAATCTGCCGGGAGTTGCCGCTCTCCTTTGAATGTAATTCCATTCCATTTTATCCCCAATCTCTGCTTAGGGATGATCAATGGGAAAATCCTATTAAACCTCCGGGCCTTTCAAACCGATCTATAAGAAGAACAGAAACGAAAAAGGATACCGATCTCCCGTGAATTTATTATGAGGTGGTTATGATTAATAAAGAGAAGGAAGAGTATTTCAAAAAACTTCTCACCCGGAACCTGCTCGAATTGTTCGGCCAGGCAAATAAGATCATCCTTAGCTCTGCTGAGTTTGAGGACCGGGCAGCCGATTTCTTGGACATAGCATCACTTGAGTCCAATGTCGCTGTCTTTTATCGAATTACCGAAAGGCAGGCCAGATTGATTTCAAAGGTGAAGCGCACCTTGGAAAAGATAGAGACTGGAGAATTCGGTATCTGTGAAGAGTGCGGGGATGAAATTTCAGAACAAAGACTCATGGTCCGACCTGTGGCTGATTTATGTATTGATTGCAAAAGGGCCAAAGAGGTTATGGAAAGGCATAAGGGATTATAGGTCTGATAAAAAAGAAATTCTAGTTCCGTTATTGCTGGGTTCGGAACTTAAACTTCCTTTTTGCAAATATTCAATTTAATCAAATTATTAGCTGTTTTTTCGAAGAGTTTTGCGGTGGATAATATAATGTATTTTCTTAAATCGGAACAAATAATTCCTATAAAATATATGATGAAATGAAAAATTTACTTAAAATTCAAATTGTTAGCCTGTTGGCATATAATTTGCCAAAATCAAATTAGCTTATCAGGCCCTGAGCAAACTTCTGTCAGGAAGTTTTTATGAAAACCTTCAGAGAGGAGTCATGTATGGAATCTCTGGATATGACGCTGCTGAGTTTTGAAAACAATAATTCTACCTATCAGTATGGGTACCTGCTGGCCTATGAAGTTAAGTTTCATGAATATTAAAGTGCGGTAAAGGAGATTTTTAATGAAAGAAAATACCAGTGAAGATCATATCAACAACAGCCATCCTTGGGGACTTCTTTCCTGCATTGATTTATACGAATGCGATCCTGACCTTATCCGAAGCGAACAAAAAATCAGACAATTTGTGATAGAACTATGCGACCTCATAGAAATGAAGCGTTTTGGTGAGACGCTTGTGGTCAATTTTGGGGAAGACGAAAGGGTGGCCGGCTTTTCCATGACCCAGCTGATAGAGACATCCCTTATATCCGCTCACTTTGCCAATCTCACGAATACAACCTATCTGGACGTATTTAGTTGTAAACTATATGACCCTCAGGCCGCCGCCGATTTTGCCAAGACATTTTTTAAGAGCAAGAGGGTGCATCTCCAGGTTGTAAGACGATCTTGATCTACAAAAAAATGCGAATAGAGCAATGAGGAGGAGGCAAAATATTGATTAACTCAATATTTGTAAGAGACTTGGAGGAGTGCAAGAGGTTATGGGAAACTTTCCTCAAACCGCAGAATATATCTGACATGTGGGATTTCAGGGCCTGCTTCCATCGCCATCTCAAGCACGAACCGAATTTTATGCTGCTGGAGGACGCCAAAGGCATAGCCGCGATGCTGCCTCTTTCCTACGTGGATGACCTGGACGCCTTCTTCTTTTTCCCTGGCGAGGTATGGCACAACAAGACCTGGATTGAAAGGACACCTGTTTATTTAAGGGAATCATTTGAATTGGAAGATCTCCTGTCATACTGTCCTCCAAGAACCTACTTAAGATATATGTCTGTTCCAGACACAGCCCTGTTTCCAGGCCTTCATGTAGATGAAATCGGATATGTGCTTTACCCTCAGGCGCTCGATTTTGATGTGACGGTCTACTCCAAGAGGTTTTCAAATAAGAAATTCAAGAACATAGTAAACACAATAAAAGGATTTACCGATTCTGAATGCACCTTCCATATTAACAGGCTGAGAGACTTCCAATTCATTGTAGATATGAGCATCAGGCATTTCGGGGCTGACTCATACCTTTACGATAATCGTTTCAGAGAAGGCTTCAGAGATATCATGTTTTTCCTTTTAAAAAATGGGATGCTCCGGATGGTCAGCCTTGATATAAGAGGAAAGACGGCTGCTGTAGATTTGGGTGCCTTGTACGGGGATTGCTACACCGTCTTTTTGGGCGGGACAGATCCCCAGTTCCCCGGGATAGCTAAGGTAATCAATATGCACCATATTGAGTTCGCCTGCGAGCACAGGATTTCAAAAGTTGATTTCCTTTGCGGGGATTTTCACTGGAAAAAGCTTTGGCATATGGATGCCGAGCCCCTTTATATGTTCATGAACCCCGAAAACTGGTTTAATGAAAATATTGACCACAAAATTGCGGACGTTTTCCCGGAGTTTACCGGCATAAACCAAAATGCTGTCCTTCAAGGATAAAAAGATTGCGTTTATTCAGTCAGCTGAGGAGTCTTTATAAGTGGTAATTGTGGTAGGGACCACACCCGATTATATCGCAAAGATACATAAGAGACGACCAGAAGATGTAGCCTTTGTTGTTAACAATATATTTATTGCCCATCCCCTGCTTAAAGCTGTTGACAACTCCCATCTTGTATTCACATCGTTTGAAGATTTCAGTGTTATTCAACAATCCGTAGATCATTATCTGTCAGCAAACCAAATCAGGGCCGATGGGATAGCCTGCTTTGACTGTGAGTCCCTGGTAATTGCAAGCAAACTGGCCGCTTATCTTGGTATATCATTTCCGGAACTTGAGGCGGTTAAAAAAACAAGAAACAAGTTCGAGATGAGAAGGACGTTAAACCATGCCGGAATCAGCACAGTTGACGCCATTGTCGCATCCGAATATGGAGAAATATTTGATTTTTTTAACAAGAGAAATCGAAACATAGTGCTCAAACCACTTTCAGGAAGCGGCAGTGAACTGGTATTCCATTGTCAGGATGAAGATGAGATCGGCCGGGCAATACAGACAATGAAGAAACAGCTCCCAAAGAGGAGTTCAAATCCGCTCTTCAGACCCATCCCAAATGGAAATGAAGCGGAAAAATCCTATGCTCTGTTGAGTCAATGGCTGGTAGAGGAATTTATATCCGGCCCGGAATACAGTTGCGATTTTATATTACACAAGGGGAGAGTAAAAATCATCAGATCTACTGGAAAGACCCCGGCTCGCGATCAGACATTCGGCTCTGTTCTTGCCTACATATTTCCAGCACCATATCCGGATGGGTTTTCCGTCGATATCCTGGAAAATGTACTAAAAGATGCTGCCATGTCCCTTGGTTTCAGCATTGGGCATTTTATGGTGGATTTTGTTATAAGAGACGGTTATCCTTTTATCCTTGAAATGACACCCAGGCCCGGCGGGGACTCCATCCCCGATCTGGTGGAACTGGCTACGGGCATTGATCTTTTGGACCTGCATCTTAATGCTTCCTCGCAAAATTATGCAGAACCACTGGATATTCCGGCTGCCTCTGATACATTTGCAAGCATAAATATCTTTACAAAAAAGAAAGGCATCATAACAGGTCTGGATGTCTCACAAATACTGGCCTTGCCAAGTGTAAGATCATTAACGCTAAGGAAGAACATCGGCGACAAGTTGTCTCTTCCCCCGGATGATTATGATAACAGGATAATAGGTTACTGTATCATCTTTCTTGATCAGCATACGGATATTACATCAACCTACTATCAGATAAATGAATTGATTCAGGTGAAAACAGCTGACTAACGCCCGCGGTGAATTAATGAAATCCATACACCATGAGTTAACCTCTGCTTTTCTCCGTACGATAAGACGACGGGATAAAGTCCTTAAAAAAGATGTCATCCATAGATATATTCAAGGCTTTTTAGAGAAAAAGGACATTTATATGGAGAGCGCCGGCAGATTCGGCACTCCCCTGTATCTTTTTGATAAGATATCTTTAGAACAAAAGGCGGATCAGTTTAATGCGGCATGCTCAAGGCATTTTGACAGATATCAAATATATTACGCTGTAAAGAGCAATCCTTTTAAGGGGATTATTGATCACATCGCCTCCATGGGAATGGGGCTTGATGTATCAAGCGGACACGAGCTGTTTAATGCTCTTGCCGCTGGTTGCAAAAAGATCATTTTCAGCGGACCGGGAAAGACTGATGAAGAGCTTAAGCTTGCCATCAGTCATCCGCAACATGTCACACTGTTGATGGACAGCCCTGGGGAACTGTCAAGGATCTCAAGGATCGTCACTCAAAATGTTGGTTCGTCCAATACCATCAAAGTAGGGATACGCATTCAGAACGCAGAGAGTAAATTATGGAGCAAGTTCGGAGTTCCTCTTGCCGAAGTCGTAAGAATCTTTAAAAGTGCCGTGGCAGTCCCTGGGATAGAGCCCTGCGGCCTACAGTTCCACACGAGTTGGAATATTAATCCCTCGGCCCAAGTCAAGATGATAGATCTGATCGGATCCTTTATCAAACGTGAGATGCCCGAGGATATCACGAGAAGACTTAAGTTTATAGATATTGGAGGAGGGTTTTGGCCTGAACAGGGCGAATGGTTGAATACACAAAATACCGATAAAGGCGCACTGCTGTCGCTGATTAAACCGGAACATAGATTCAACGCAACACATTATATCCGAGAGGCAATGCCGATTGATTATTTTTTCGGGGAGATATCAAAGGCGATTTCAAAATCAGGCAGTGTCCTGAAAGGCCTTGAGGTATGGATGGAGCCGGGCAGATGGATTTCCACTTCTGCTATGCATATCCTTCTGAAGGTTGTAGACAAAAAAGGCAAACGAGTGGTGATCACTGACGGCGGCATCAACATAATTGGCTGGGAAAGGCCGCTGACTGAGTTTATACCGATTATAAACATCTCGCAACCCGGCCTTAATGAGCAGAGGACAATGGTGTTCGGCTCGTTATGTACGCCGCACGATGTCTGGGGGAGATCATTTTTCGGCGCTGCAATTAACCTGGATGATATCCTGTTGATCCCGGATCAGGGCGCCTACACTTATACTCTAAGACAATCATTCATAAAGGCCAAATGCAGGGTGGTTCAATATGACGGCTGTTCCTTGGAGGAGGTGGAGAGTCAGAAATATTGAGATTCAACTGATCCAAACTTTTTAGGCTGAAGCAAAGGTCAGGTTATGTAGATAACGGCTGGCCATTTGATTTTCCTTTCAATATATGATAAGTTTTTGTATAGGATTTTATAAAACCCGAAAGGATAAAAGCATGCCCATAAGATTCAGCGAGACAACACTACCAGGGGTTACTATTGTTGAGCCGCAGGTTTTTAAAGATGCCCGGGGGTTCTTCCTGGAGACCTTTCACCACAAAAAATATGCTCAAGCAGGTATTGATCGTATTTTTTTGCAGGATAATCACTCACATTCAAGCCGCGGGACCGTGCGGGGACTTCACTATCAGATAAACCATGCCCAAGGGAAACTTGTTTATGTGGTTTTTGGAGAGATATTTGACGTTGCAGTTGACATCCGGCGGGGGTCACCCACATTCGGCAAATGGTTCGGCATCATCCTTTCAGAACAGAATAAAAAACAGATTTATGTAGCAGAGGGTTTTGCACACGGCTTCTGTGTATTGAGTGATACTGCAGATGTAATTTACAAATGCACGGATTTCTATGCCCCTGAAGACGAAGGGGGCATCTTCTGGGCTGACCCTGCATTAGGTATTGAGTGGCCGGTAAAAAATCCCGTAATGTCTGAAAAGGATCTTAACTATCCAAAACTGGCCGATGTGCCGCCGGATCGCTTGCCTGCTATTGCACCACAGTATCAAGGGAAAGGCGTATAGGAGTATACATCTATTTGACACAGTTTCACAGGACTTGACTCGTTATTCCGGCCGCAATACTTAATCCAAAAACAGATCAGTAAATAGCTGGGTCCCCGGCATTACGGCATATTTGGAGAAATCTTCGACCCCGTTTTCCCGCAGCACCTCCTCGTCAATCAAAAAACGCCCGGTTAACCGACGGCTGTCTTGTGTAAGGATTATATGGGCGGCATCCGCCATAATCTCCGGGGTTCGGCTCTGCTCAGGTTTCACATTTCCGTGTGTCATTCTGAGCGCTGCGGTCGCAATGGATGTCTTGGGCCACAGGGCATTTACCGCAATACCATGATCGCCGAATTCTGCGGCCATTCCCAGCACGCACATGCTCATCCCGTACTTGGACATTGTGTAGGCAAGGTGATCTTTGAACCATCGTGGGTTCATATTCAGAGGAGGGGCGATATTCAGTATATGTGGATTTTCTGCTTGAATTAGATATGGTATGGCAGCCTGGCTGACGGCAAAGGTGGCGCGCACATTGACTGAAAACATGAGATCAAAACGCTTCATCGGGGTCTCAAGCGTTCCTGTCAGGCTTATCGCGCTGGCATTGTTGATCAGGGCGTCAATGCCGCCGAAATGTTTCACCGACTGGGTCATGACCTCTGCAATGCGCTCTTCGTCACGGATATCCACCTGGCAGGCCAATGCCCTTCCGCCGCAGGATACTATTTCATCCGCCGTATCAAAGATAGTGCCGGGTAATTTCGGGTGAGGCTCGGCGCTCTTGGCTGCAATAACTACATTTGCCCCTTCGCGGGCAATCCTCAGCGCAATAGCCTTGCCAATACCCCTTGAAGCCCCGGTGATGAAAACGGTTTTTCCCTTCAGACTGTAATGCTGTAATGGATTGTCACCTGTCATCATTATCACCTTAACAAATTCTATTTGATAGACAATTATCAACAACAGTTACTGGGCCTGCCGGAGTCTCATTGCTCTTTCCCCTGCCATCATTGGCAATGTAATGATGATACGTAAGCATTGTAGATAAGACCGCCACTATCCGCATATTGTCAGTGTTGCTCATCTTAAGACCTTTTATACGCCGGGCCTTGTCAATTAAACGCACCACCTGATCCGGGATAAAGATCCCTGCCCTTTTAAGACTATCCACACTCAATAGATCTTCCACCCATTCCAGCCTGTTAACGTTAAAAAAGCTTGCCGCATCAGGAGCCCTGTAAGGTTGCTTTGGTCTGTTCAATATGGAGGTAGGGATAAGATCACGGAAAGCCGCCTTCAACAGGTGCTTTTCATCAAGGCCTAAAAGCTTATGTCTGGCGGGCAGATGATTTGCAAAATCTACAACATTGCAGTCCAGAAAGGGGAAGCGGCCTTCAACAGAATTGGCCATGAGCATCCTGTCACCCTGGGCGGAGAGGATGTATCCGGAAAGCAGCGAGACCATCTCCAGCCACTGTGCCCTTGAAAGCGGGTCCCAATTATGGTGGGAATCAGGCAGCCTTAGGAGAAATTCGTCTGCAACCTTCGACTGCTCCATCTCACTGCGCAGCTCAGGGTTGACAAGGTGCCTGATTGCCCAGGAGGTGTCCCACCTGGTCCTGTGAGAGATGCCGGGATCATGTATATCAACACCCTTTCCAAAGAATGACCTGGCAAAGGCGGGCGCACTGCCGGGGTTTCTTGCCATCCACGGATAGAGTTTTAAGAATATATTCGCCCTCTTTTTTGAGCCGGGGTCCCGGGCAAGGAACAGACGCACCTTGGCCTCTCTGAAGATGTCATAGCCCGCCAGCACCTCATCTGCGCCCTCTCCTGTAACAACCACCTTGTAGCCGGATTCACGCACCAGTTTGGACAGAAGAAAAAGCGGCGCAGGGGCCGTGCGCAAAATAGGCCGTTCAGTGTGCCAGATGACATCTGGAAACACATTGCCGATGTCTTCATGGGTAACAATGACATCCCTGTGAACGGCCCCAAGCATTTTTACCATTTCCTGCTGATAGCTGCCTTCATCAAACTCAGAATCTGAAAAACGGATGGAAAAGGTCTTTAAAGGGGCCTCTGTGTAATTGGCGACAATGGCTGAGGTAATCGAGGAATCTATCCCGCCTGAAAGATATGCACCCACAGGGACATCACTTCGGGTAAATCGAAGTCTCGATGACTCTATCAGGCGCTCCCTCAAGGCGCTCGCGTTTTCTTCTTCTGAAATATCGTCCTCATTATCTGCCTGAGGAAACATGATTGACCAGTAAGGCTCGCTTTTAATGCGGCCGTTTTCAATGACCGCGTAATGCCCTGGACGCAGTTCTTCTACCCCCTTAAACACGGTCCTGGGCGCTATGGGGCTCCAGAAGGTGAATATCTCCGACAGCCCGACAGGATCAAACTCGCGCGCCACCTTACGGTCTGCAAACAATGCCTTTATTTCAGAGGCGAACAGGAATCTGTCGGCGATAAAGGTGTAATAAAGGGGTCTTATGCCGAGGCGATCTCGCGAGAGTATCACCCTCCTGTTCCTGATATCCCACAGGCCAATGGCCCACTGGCCGTTAAAATGGCTGAAGCATGAGGTGCCCCATTGCTCATAGGCATGAACTATGACCTCTGTGTCGCTCTTGGTTTTGAACTGATGACCATATCCCCTGAGTTCAGATGCAAGCTCTACATAATTGAATATCTCCCCATTGAATGTGATCCAAATGGAGCCGTCCTCGTTGGACAGGGGCTGAGCGCCGCTTTCAAGGTCAATTATTGAAAGCCTGGCGTGCCCGAGGGCCACAAGACTGTCGCGATAATAGCCGCTTGAATCAGGCCCCCGGTGCCTGAGCCTTCCTATCATACGGTTCAGGGTATCGGTTTCAGGCGGGGCGCTATGCTTGATGTTTACTATGCCACAGATTCCGCACATAATCACTTGGCCCCGAGTATCTTATTAACAAACGCCTCACAGAGCTGATGTGTCCCAAGGTTTTCCTGACAGATATCATCATCAGACAGGGTTATGCCAAAGACCTCCTCAACAAAAAGGGCAACATCCAGGAGCGCCGCCGTGTCATCCATTGCATCCTTCCTTATCCTGCTGAATTCCATTATCCGTGAATGGATTTGACTTGAATTCATTAGCCGGAAATCATCCTTTGAAAAAACAGTTGATTCAAACGCGTTAGATTATTATTCTACATTTTTGTATACTTGGTGTCAAGGAAGGGGCATACTATCTCCGGCACAGGAATCAAACTATATGGCGACAAAATCAAACGGACAAAAATTTGATGAAATAGCATGTCTTTATGAAATCAGCAATGCCATCCATGCAACGCTGGATCTGAAGAAAGCTCTATATGGGGTCATGGATCTGCTTGCCGCCCATCTGGGGATGAACCGGGGGTCCATCGCACTTCTAAACCCCGAAACATCGGAAATCCATATAGAGGTGGCCCATGGAATGTCACCTATTGCAAAATCAAAAGGCCGATACAAACTGGGGGAAGGGATTACAGGGAGGGTGATCGAGACAGGAAGGCCTATTGCAGTGCCGGAAATAGGAGATGAGCCGCTCTTTTTAGACAGGACCGGGGCACGAAGCGGCATAGACAAGAGCAAGATCTCCTTCATATGTGTCCCAATTAAAGACGGCAGCAGGGTAATAGGTGCACTCAGTGTGGATCGGGTCTTTGAGGGGAAATCTCCCCTGGAGGATTATGTAAGGATACTTTCCATTATCAGCAGCATGATCGTCCAGAAGGTGGTGATGCTGGAGAAGATCAACAGGGAAAAGGATCAACTTAGAGAAGAAAATCTCCGCCTCAAAAAAGAACTGAATAAAAAATACAGCTTCAGCAACATCATCGGAAACAGCCGCAAGATGCAGGAGGTGTTTTATCTAATCACTCAGGTGGCCAAAAGCAACGCCAATGTCCTCCTGCTGGGCGAAAGCGGGACGGGAAAAGAGATGGTCGCCAATGCCATTCACTATAACAGCCTCAGGGCGGCCAAACCCTTTGTAAAGATCAACTGCGCGGCCCTTCCGGAAAACCTGGTGGAGGCGGAGTTGTTCGGTCATGAAAAAGGGGCCTTTACCGGGGCCAGCCGTCAAAAGGAAGGGAAGTTCGAGCTGGCAAACGGCGGGACTATATTCCTGGATGAAATCGGTTCTCTCGCCCTGGAAAGTCAGGGAAAACTCTTAAGGGTTCTTCAGGAAAGGGAGCTTGAACGACTGGGAGGGACAAAGACAATTAAAGTCAATGTCAGACTGATTGCGGCCACAAACCAGGATCTTGCAGGGGCTGTCGAGGCAAACAGATTCCGGGAAGACCTCTTTTACCGCCTGAACGTCTACCCGATCTATCTGCCTGCATTGAGGGAAAGAGAGGCCGATGTGCTGATGCTTGCAGACTATTTCCTTGAGAAATACGCCAAGGAATATGACAAGGATATTAAAAGGATCTCAACTCCTGCAATAGACGCCATGGTCAGGTATAACTGGCCGGGCAATGTCAGGGAGCTTGAAAACTGCATGGAAAGGGCAGTGCTTCTTTGTAACGACCATGTAATACACAGTTATCATCTGCCTCCGACGCTCCAGACAGCGGAGGATACAGGCACACACCAGACCCAGTCGCTTGAAGAGGCTATGGAGATTTTTGAAAGGGAGTTACTGATTGATTCTCTAAAGAGCAGCAGGGGAAATATGAGAAAGGCCGCAGAGGCGCTTAAGACAACAGAAAGGATTTTCGGATACAAGGTAAAGAAATACGGCATTAATCCGAAATTATACAGATAGAAGCGAATTAATAATTGTGAATGTCTAATTTTGATTTTTGAATGTTTAGGATTAAACTCTTGAACCCCTTTAACTCTTTTAAATTTTTTAACTCCCTAATCATATTAAAATTGTTTGCGCGCGTTATTATGCCGGCAGCCTGCCTTGTTGCAGCACTGTTTGTTGTTCATCCTGGCGCCTTGGCAAGGACTCTGGAGGAAAAGGGAGAATCTGACCCCGTCTTGCGCCTCAAGCAGGAGCATCAGGCTGCATATGAAAAAGAAATGAAAGAGATAGAGACACTGAAGAAGCAAATAAAGGAGATCGAGGCTGAGATAGAAAAACTGAACAGCAGGTTCGGCGAGATAAAAAATCAGGATTCATGCAATAGCTCTCTCTTGGACGAACTCCATGAACTTGTGGCCAAAAAAGAGGCCCTTGAAGGCGATCTCGATGGTCTTAAAAAGGGACTTTCCAAAAAAGAGACCGATATGCAGAAGGAGGAAAGAAAGCGGCAGGACGAAATGGAGGCCTTGAAGGCAAATGTGAAAAAAGACAAGAAGGCTACGTTAATTGCCGTCCTGAAAGATGATATTCGCAAATATGATAAAATCGTATCGTCCCCTTCGGTCCAAGGCATGGATATCAAGGCATCTGCATGGAAGGCCCTGGCGGCCAAATACCGGAAGGAGGCAGAAGGGGTAAAGAGCGGGGACATTGAAGAACTCCGGTTCAGGGTGATTTATGGGGGTATCACCAATACCATCGGTATGCGTTTTGTGCTGGTGGATGCGGGCGGATTTAAGATGGGTAGTCCTCCCTCTGAAAAATACCGCAGCGACGACGAGACCAGTCACAAGGTGACGATAAGTAAGGGCTTCTATGTGCAGGCAACAGAAGTTACCCAGGGCCAATGGAAGGAAATAATGGGGGAAAATCCGGCGGAAAACAATCTGTGCGGCATGGACTGCCCCGTTGAAAATGTATCATGGGACGATTGCCAGGAGTTCATAAAAAGATTAAATATACGGGAAGAAACAGACAAGTATCGTCTACCCACGGAGGCTGAATGGGAATATGCCTGCAGAGGCGGAAAGTCTTCTGCCTTTGCAACGGGAGGCATCTCCGAGGACGGCTGCGGCATGGACCCAAACCTGGACCAGACAGGCTGGTATTGTGGAAATTCATTAGGGGGAAGACCCCATCCCGTGGCACAAAAAAAATCTAACCCGTTTGGCATCTATGACATGCACGGGAACGTCTGGGAATGGTGCCAGGACTGGTATGGGGCCTATCCGGCAGAGGCCGTTGTGGATCCGAAGGGAGCGCGTTACGGCCCTGAGAGGGTGATTCGTGGAGGCAGCAGCTTGAACAGGGCTGAAAAATGCCGGTCAGCCTTTCGCTTCAGCTACAATTCGAACATAAGGATGAATAACATAGGTCTTCGCCTGGTCAAGACCAAATAGAACAGGCGCTCCTCTGATTGGGAGCGCTGAGTATTTAAAAATGGAACAAATAAAGCCCGACACATACGACAAATACATCAAGGCCCTGACTGACATAAGCAGGGCCATCACCTCAGAAAAGTATCTGGAGGATATCCTGAAACTGATAGTAATGGTCACGGCCAAGGTTACCGGTGTTGAGATATGCTCTCTGTGGCTTATAGATGAGGGGCAGGAGCCGAAGTCTATCAGACTGAAGGCCACCCAGGCCATTGATCCCGACTATGTCAAAGACCGCTCTCTATCAATGGATGAAGGTGTGGTAGGTTATGTGGCCACCCATAACAAGCCTCTTATGGTCAAGGATGTGCTGAAGGACCCCCAATTCAAGGAAAAAGAGATGGCAAAAAACCTTGGCCTTGTCTCCATGCTCGGAGTCCCTCTTCAGGGCAGAGACGGAAAGGTTATAGGTGTGCTTAACTGTTTCACATCCGAGCCTCATGATTTTTCAGACACTGAGATAAACCTGATAACAGCCGTGGCTAACCAGGCAGCGGTTGCAATACTCAACACCGAATTAATGGTAAAGACCAAGGTGATTCAGGAAGAGTTGCAGACCCGCAAACTTGTCGAACGGGCAAAAGAGGTCCTCATGCGCAAGCGTAACATGAAGGCGGACGAGGCCTTTCGTTGGATACAGAAGCGCAGCATGGACTCGAGAAAATCAATGCATCATGTGGCAGAGGCTGTGCTCTTGTCAGAGGAGCTCGAATGATCAGTTAGAGATAAGCCCCATACCACTAAAATCCAGTATAACTTAATATATTGGACCCTTCCTAAAAAATTTCTTGACAAATTTATAAGTATGGCTAATAGTGTTTCTCACAATCTAGAAATTAGTGTTTTAGTGCTGCACAAGGACGTGTAGTATTAAACAAAGTGACAAAGGCGTCTTTTCCCTTAATGGGGAAGGCGCCTTTTTGTTTTTAGTTGTTGGCGGGTGTTAGGAAAAGACCAATGACGCTCTTAAGCCTTTGACCCAGCGGACACAATTATAAATTTTTTGGAGGACTTTAAAATGAGATTTGAAAAAAGCAACGATGTCCTGGGAACAACTAACAGAGGCAACCCGGCGGAATCTAGCCTTTGCACACTTTGCAGGGCTGACTGCCAGGGCAGGTGCGAAACATGGCTTTCCAGTCTGGTGGGGCGAAAACTTCTCTATCCGAGGAGCTATGGAATAGTGACGGCAGGCGCAAACAACACAACCCACATGGGGGTTTCATACAATTCTCTGAGAATTCAGGGTTATGCCTATGGCGCCCAGGGGTTGAACAAAGAAATGACCAATGACCCTGACGACTGTATATTTCCCAATGTAAATCTGGAGACAGAATTCGGCAGTAATGTTAAGACCAAAATCAAGATGCCCCTGATGACAGGCGCATTAGGTTCTACATTTGTTGCTGCCAAGTACTGGGATGCATTTGCGATAGGCGGTTCTCTGGTCGGCATACCCGTTGTGATAGGAGAAAACGTTGTTGGTGTTGATCGTGAATCAAAGATAAATCCCGGCGCAACAAGAAAGGGAAAGATAGAGATCTCCCCGGAGCTTGACCGTCGTATCAACACATATCTGCGCTATTACGAGGGATATGGTGCTATAATAGTCCAGCTCAATGTGGAAGACACCAGAAACGGGGTTGCAGAATACGTGGTAGACAAATACGGCGACAAGTGCATCATTGAACTCAAATGGGGCCAGGGAGCAAAAGACATAGGAGGTGAGATCCAGGTGACCAGTCTGGATTACGCCCTCTTCCTGAAAAACCGCGGTTATGTTGTTGACCCAGATCCCACTCTGCCGGAGGTCCAGACCGCATTTAAAGAGGGCTCCATCAAATCGTTTGCACGTCACAGCCGTCTTGGCGGCACCAATCTGGATACAGTGGCGCAGGTGCGCGATGACTTCATGAGCAGTGTTAATTACCTGCGCAGCATAGGGTTTAAACGGATCACCCTCAAAACCGGGTCCTATGGTATGGAGGAACTTGCCATGGCGATCAAGTTTGCCTCTGATGCAAAGATGGATCTCTTGACCATTGACGGCTCGGGCGGCGGCACTGGTATGAGCCCGTGGAACATGATGCAGAGCTGGGGTGTCCCATCCATAATCCTTCATTCAAAGGCCTATGAATATGCAAGCATATTGGCCGCCAAGGGGCAGAAGGTGGTGGACATGTCCTTTGCAGGCGGTTTTGCGCTGGAAGACCACATATTCAAGGCCCTCTCCCTGGGCGCCCCTTTTACAAAGCTGGTCTGTATGGGCAGGGCGATCATGATCCCGGGATTCGTGGGATCCAACATCGAGGGTGCGCTTGATCCGGATAAAAAAGCAGCAGTCAACGGCCATTGGTCTGAACTTCCCAAGACGGTCAGAGAGGTGGGAAGCAGCGCAAAGGAGATCTTCGCGTCATATTTTGATGTAGAGAAGAAGGTGGGCAAAAATGAGATGAAAAACATCCCCTATGGTGCGATCGCTTTCTACACCCTGGCAGACAAACTGGCCTGCGGCTTACAGCAGTTGATGGCGGGCGCAAGGAAATTCTCCGTAAACACTATTTCGCGCGGGGATCTTATGTCAGGAAACAGAGAGACCGCAAAAGAGACAGGCATACCGCATGTGGCGGATGTCAATGATGAGAGTGCAAAGAAGATACTCAACTCATAGAGTGTTTTCACCCCCTCTTTAAAAGCCCTCTCCCCATGCGGGGGGAGGGCCAAATCCGGTTTCAATCCCAAAGCCTTATCAAACCGGAATTCAAGGATAGGATAATTATTGTGGAATGTTCGGCATTGGCGGCAGAGGCAGCATGAAATTCCTGCTTGATCAGGATGTCTATGCTAATACGGCGCGTTTTCTGAGTAGTCTAGTACATGATATTCTTACGTCATTAATTTTCCGAATCCCGAACTTCAACTGTCTTACAACAAAAACCCGAGCTGAAAACACAGGAAGTGCCGGATATGCTTTCAGATCGCAATGATCTGTTGGATTACATGCTTAAAAAAATCCCTGGACCATACATCCATAGCATGTCGGTCTCTGGTAAAAGGCCCCGCTTCCCGGCGCGCCTTTTCTACGTCAAGTGCATCAACTGCCTCCATAAGTAAGTGCTGGAGTTTGTCTGCTGTCAGAGGTTCTTCACTCCTGTAATCACCTGTCTGACGCATCCTGGATTCAAGGTGGCTGATCCTGAATTCAGGATAACGTGCTGCATACCATACCAGGTCATACCAGTCGCGGCCTTTTACACGGGTCTTCCACCTGCGGCAAAGAATTGCATGCAGCTTTCCTGCAAAAAGATCCGGGAGCCGGTAGACGCGCACAAAAAACGGAATGGGCTGCAAGATATATCTGGTTTCCGTTTCAAACCCACCCGGCGGGATGGTGTCCACCTCAAGCTTGATCTTGAGTTTTTTTGCGGGATGGAACTCACCGGTCAAATCCCGGTCGGCTTCAATCATGATTAACTCTCTGTAAGTATTTGCCTTCAGAAATGCCGACTCAATAGCGTTTTTCCCCTTTTTCAGTCCTTCGAACTCCACATGAAATCCGAAGCTGCTGATCTCCCTCCGAATTGAATCTCCATAGACACCCAGGGAGAACGATTCGTCCGGCCTTAGGAGAGAGAAATCCAGGTCCTCGGAATAACGATCCAATCCATACAATACTCGAAGTGCAGTACCGCCATAAAATGCAGCGTGCTCAAAGAACTTTGATCGCCAAAGGCCAAGCAGAGCCATGTTCTGTAAGATTTCTCTCAGCGCGTTCACATAATCATCGCTGGTCTTACAATTATAACGGTCTAACATGCTGCGAACGGCGTCATGCATCAGAGATCTCCTTTTGTCGGCCGAGATACCTGACTAGGTTGTTGATCTTGGGGGAGTTATATACTGTGGCAATGGCCTGAAGTCGCTTGTGGTCTAACCTGGTCAAACCATCCGGGTCAATTCGTAGATCATCGCATAAGTAGGCATCGTAATCGGAAATGCGGAGACCGGTAAAACGCTTATCAGTCCATACCTTGTCTGCCAACGCCTTTTCAGGAGAAGCAACCATGACAGTGATCCCTCCGATTGTTTCAAAAACTGCGCCTGTAGCATAACGAGGGGAAGACATCATCTGATAGGTAAAAACGCCGAATGGCGTATTAAAGTTACGCGAACGTTGAGTGCTTACCGAGGTGACTGTCTCCACCCTCTCCGGGATTAAGCCATGGTAGCTAAGGGCATACTCAAGACTGACATACGACGGGCCATAGATCGTGTTGGCCAGATATTCCCGGATTATCGGTCCCCTCCGAAATGCTTCACCAAAACAGTAAAGCCCCTTTTTAATCCTTACAATCTCCCCGCCTGACAAAAGCCTGGTAATCTTGTCCCTGGGCTTGCGGTATTCAGCTAAGGCATCGAGGAGGATCTGATAATCAAACACATCCAAGGGTATTTTTTGGCGGATCTTTCCGATGGTGTTCAATGAAAAATTTCCAGGTTTAAAGCGAGTATGTCCATGATGTATGGACATACTATACATGTAATACGATTCGTCAAGATTTTTTTTGCATTGGCTGAAATGGAAAATCATGAAAATTGGCTCTTCAACCCACCTTCTTTACCGCTGCCTGTTCAATAGCTATCGGCATTTCCTATAGTAAATGAATTTTGTATCGGTTTTTCCAGTTTGACAATTCAGCAACTCTCTCCTAGTGTTTCTCTTATGAAATAGAGTAGTTAAAGGAAATGCCATGACGGAACAAAAAGGGATTGGTCTTACAAAAACAGTAAAAGGTGCTGGTTGAGCATCCAAATTGCCCCCAGGGGACCTGGACAGGGCGCTTTGCGGACTTGAATTCCCGACAGATGAAAATCTGATCGTGGGACTTGAGAGTGCGGATGATGCAGGGGTCTATAAGATCTCGGATGATCTGGCCATTATCCAGACAGTGGATTTCTTTACCCCGATTGTTGATGATCCATACTGGTTCGGCCAGATTGCCGCGGCAAACGCACTAAGCGACGTTTATGCCATGGGCGGGGTCCCAAAGACCGCAATGAACATTATTGCCTTCCCAATAAAAGAAATGGATATCTCCATCCTGCGGCAGATTCTTCAAGGCGGGATAGATAAGATGAAAGAGGCCGACGTCGTTCTGGTGGGGGGCCACAGCATCGAAGACAGTGAACTGAAATATGGACTGTCAGTGACAGGCTTTATTCATCCTCAAAAAGTGTTAACCAAAAAGACCCTTAAAGCCGGTGATCGCCTTATACTGACAAAACCCCTGGGGACCGGTATCATCAACACGGCTATAAAGGGGGGGCTGGCATCAGATGAGATTACAGATACCGTTACCAAACTGATGGCAACCCTTAACCGTGGCGCAGCGGAGATAATGAAGGACTTTCCTGTACACGCATGTACGGATATCACAGGCTTCGGTCTTTTGGGCCATGTTGCCGAGATGGTTGTGGGCTCGGGCCTGGCCGTTAATATCCAGGCAGATACTACCCCGTTTTTATATGAGGCCCGTGAATATGCAAACATGGGATTAGTTCCGGCAGGCGCATATAATAATCGGTCGTTCCGTGAGCATATGGTGGATTTCTCTCCGTCTGTGGATACTGTAATGCAGGATATCCTGTTTGATCCTCAGACATCCGGTGGACTGCTCATTTGTGTCGAGGCCGATAGTGCCGAAGCACTTGTGGACAGGCTGAGAAAAAGTGGGTTAACCTACTCAGCCATAATAGGAGAGGTGATATCAGAGCCCAAGGAAAGGATTACGGTTATTAATGTTTAATGCTTAATTTTTAATGTTTAATTAAATGAATTATTCCATTAACTAAACCACCCTCGACTATAAGTCGAGGGGTTTTATGAGGGGTCGATTTCAAATCGACTATCATCAGGAATCGGCTCCCCTTCTTGCTTTTGA
>LT984856.1:392664-406064 GCA_900258555.1 uncultured Desulfobacterium sp.
TTCAACATTTAAAATTAAAAATTCAACATTCATCATTCAACATTACATTGGAATATTCCACTAATTCAACATTTAAAATTAAAAATTCAACATTAAGAATTATTCGGGGTTACAAGATGGCTACAGTTATTGACGCACGGGGTCTTGCATGCCCTGGGCCCGTTTTAAAGACAAAGCAATCCATTGACAAGGAATCGCCCGATGACATCAGGATCATGGTGGATAACGAGGCGGCCAGACAGAATGTGAGCCGTTTTTTGCAGACTCAGGGCTACACGGTCTCTGTCAGGAAGGAGGGAGGCGATCTTGAGATAAGAGGTATTCGTGAAGGGGGCGCTTCAATCTCCTGCTCCAGCTATGCCGAAGTCCATCCGGACCAGAAAAAGATCATGGTCATGGTCACCACCGACCGAATCGGTCACGGAGACGATGAGCTGGGTGCAAGGCTTATGACCGCGTTTCTGAAAACCCTCAAGGAGATGGGGAGCGAACTCTGGCGGCTGGTATTTCTTAATAACGCGGTAAAGCTGACTATAGAAGGCTCACCGGTCCTGGACACATTAAAAGACCTTGCAGACACAGGTGTCACCATCCTTGTTTGCGGCACATGCCTGGATCATTTCAAGCTGCTTGAACAAAAACGGGTGGGGGACACAACAAATATGCTCGATATTGTAACCTCAATGCAACTGGCGGACAAGGTAATTAATATTTAAGCAGCAATAAGGTCATATCAGTACGCTTCTCTGCCATAAGACAAGAGATATTGGTCTGAAAGGCTAATTTATTGAAGTTATGTTCAGAAGTGATGATGATTTTAGGGAAGTGACAAAATTTATTGCCGGATGGGCCGAGGACGCCAAGGGCATCAAAGGTACTTTCATCAGACTGAAGGAAAAATTTTTTGGAAAGAACGATGTGACGTTGTCTTTTATTTGCCGTCCGGGTATCAGTCATTCACTCAGAGTCGGGTCTATTAAAGGGGAAAACAAATACAATAAGCTCTTTGCGCTTATGGATATCGTAGATGATCAGATTGAGGGCAGATGGCTATCCGTGTGTTTCTATTCTGAACTGGTCACAGATCCTGATCAGGCAGGCAATCTGGTGCCTAACGGCATACTTGGCGAAGACGGTTATTGCTTTGATGTGCTCGAATATGAAGAGTCCTTGCTGTCCTATGTGGAACAGCGAATTGATGAGGCATATGAAAAGGCGAGCAGAATTTTTAATGTTTAATTTTTAATGTTGAATTTTTAATGTTGAATTAAGGAAAGCAACTACTATCGGCTTAAGCGATGGCTTGGGGTCCGAGGGTTCAAGGGGCCAAGCGGGCAAAGGTTCTTCATCATTTGTTATTTGAGGCCTTTTTGAGGGCTAGACCGGCCGCTGAAAAAACATCCTTGTGCAAGCGGACGGATTTTGGTGTAATCTCCACCATCTCGTCGTCTTTGATGAAATTTATGGCCTGCTCAAGGGTCATAAGTTTTATCGGGGTGCAGACAATGTTTTCATCCTTTCCCGCCGCGCGCATGTTAGAGAGCTTTTTTTCCTTGCAGGGATTTACGTGAATATCATTATCCTTGTTATGTTCTCCGATGATCATCCCTTTGTAGACAATGTCTCCCGGAACAATAAAGAGCCTTCCCCTGGGTTCCAAATGAAAAAGGGCGTATGCAACACCGGCCCCGTTTCTGTCTGAGACAATGGAGCCTGTAAAACGTTGCTGGAAATCTCCCCTGTATTCTTCATATCCGGAAAAAAGAGAATTCATAATACCTGTGCCTTTTGTATCAGTTAGAAATTCATCGCGGTATCCTATAAGCGACCTTGATGGGATGGAAAATTCTATCCTAACCCGACCGCTTCCCTTATTTACCAGATTGGTCATCTTGGCCCTTCTAAGGGAGAGTTTTTCAGTCACAATACCCAGAAAATTTTCATCACAATCTACAAAAAGGTGCTCAATGGGTTCGAGTTTTTTTCCGTCACGATATTGAAAGATAACCTCCGGTCTTCCAACGCACAGCTCAAAGCCTTCCCTTCTCATGGTTTCTATCAGGATGGCCAGTTGAAACTCCCCCCTGCCTTTAACGATAAAACTCTCCCGGTCATCAGTGGTCTCAACCTTGATTGCAACGTTTTTGAGCGTCTCTTTTCTCAGCCGCTCAAAGATCCTGGCGGATTGGAGAAACCTTCCCTCTGTCCCGCTGAACGGGCAGCGGTTGATGGTGAATTTCATGGAGATGGTGGGCTCATCAACCCTGATCCGCTTTAAGGGTATGGGTGATGATTTGGTGCAGATGGTGTCTCCGATCTTTACATCTTCAATGCCGGACAGGACTACAATATCACCGGCCTCAGCCTTATCTGCCGGTACTAATTCCATCCCCTGATAAACCTGCAGCTTTGATATCTTTAAAGGAATATGTTCTCCGCGCTCATTAATACAGACCATGCTGTCATTAAACCTGACGCTCCCGCTGAATATCCGGCCTATGGCAAGCCTGCCCAGATAGTCAGAATATCCCAGATCTGCTATCAACATCTGGAATGGGGCTTTAGGGTGGTATGCGGGCGCTGGGATTTTTTCAATTATGGTATCAAAAAGGGGGGTCAGGTTTTCACCCTTTTCGGCCATATCAAGGCTTGCGACCCCGTCGCGGCCAATTGCGTAAGCTAAAGGAAAATCTATTTGCTCGTCTGTGGCGTCCAAGTCAATGAAAAGATCATATATGTGATCCAAAACCTCGCCGGGCCGTGCATCTTTGCGGTCAATCTTGTTTATGACAACAATAATCTTGAGTCCTTTTTCAAGTGTTTTTTTAAGCACAAACCGTGTCTGGGGAAGAGGACCTTCTGATGCATCCACCAGGAGGAGCGCACCATCTGCCATGGAAAGAGCCCTCTCCACCTCGCCGCCGAAATCGGCATGACCTGGGGTATCAATGATGTTGATCTTAACTCCTTTCCATATGACAGAGCAGTTCTTGGCCGCGATGGTAATGCCCCTTTCCCGTTCCAGTTCCATGTTGTCCATCATCCTTTCTTCCACCTGGAGACCGGGTCTGAATAATCCGCTCTGACGAAACATGGCGTCAACCAGGGTTGTCTTTCCATGGTCAACATGGGCGATGATTGCAATATTTCTTAATTTTTCATTGGTTGCAGTTATGTCTGTCATATGTTTTGTCTATTAAAAATGGCTGTTGGCTGTCAGCAATTAGCCGTCAGCTTAAGGAAATTCACACGTTTTACAGCGGCATATTTAAGGATTAATCCTTTTGATGTAGATATCATCTGCCGCAGGCCAGAATACGTTGACCTGTTTCAAAGAGGACATCGATCTTTTGATCATTGCTTTTTGTTACAATACCCTTGCCGAAGACCTTATGTTCAATGACATCATGTATATCATATTTCTCGTTCATGCCGTATGGGCGCGGATCTTTGTCTTTGTGCTGTTCCATGAGGTTAGTGTATTTTTCAATGGACGCAGTTTTTTTCCTGGTTTCCGCATGCCTTTTTTCAGGGTGATACTTGTGTTCAGTTCCACATGTATAGCACCTGACCTTGGTGACCACACCCGCCCTGTCCTGGGCTACGACCACATGTCTCAGTTCCAGCTTACACTTTGTGCATGTGGTTATAATGTCCTTTGCAACAGGGGTTAGATCTTTATTTGCCATATATACCTTCAAGCCCCTAACTTGTGATAAAAAAAACAAAAAAGGCAGCCACTCGCAATTTGATGGCTGCCCTTTTTGTTTATTGGCCTTTAGTTAGCCGACTGTGACATTTGTCGCAGCAGGACCTTTTTTACCTTGAGCTATTTCAAAGGTAACTTTCTCGCCTTCACTGAGTGATTTAAACCCGGATGACTTTATTTCTGAAAAATGGACAAACACGTCCGGGCCGTCTTCCTGCTCGATGAATCCAAAGCCCTTGCTGTCATTAAACCACTTTACAACCCCTTTAGCCATAGTGGAACCTCCTTTCAAAAAATATTTTGTGATTTCAAACTTCAGGGTACCACTTGTGCTAATTGGGTCTTGCCTTCTGAACGAAACCGCATCATCAATAAAGCCACAATTTATTGATGGGCTTTTATATAATAGACCTGCAAAAAAAAAGCAACTATTTTTTGTGCCCTCTCTTTTCCCCCTGACCTTCAGCCTGCTAATCAGGCATAGACCCTGTCCATCTCCTGGAGGATCTTGCTTCCCTTGCAGAAATTAAAACACTCACGGCAATAGAGGCATTCCTTGCCCATTCCGGGGACAAGTGCAATCTCGCGATCTATCCCCCGCCCCTTAAAATATGCGATGTGGCTTCCTTTGACCTCTGCACAATAGCGGACGCATATTCCACAAAGACTGCAATCCGTATTGGCAGCCCTGAATCGCGATGCGGTGACGCCATACTCCCTTCCCAGGTCCTGTGCAACCGGCCAGATCAGTTCTATGATCATCCTGCGGATCTTTTTGACCTTTTCTGAACTGGTTTCAACAACCAGTCCTTCCTCAACCGGGTAGGCACAGGATGCGACAAGCCTCTTCTTGCCGTTCTTGGTTATCTCCACCATGCACAGGCGACAGCCGCCATATACCTTGAGTTGTTCATTGTAGCACAGGTGCGGGATATGGATCCCCATGGCCTCAGCAGTCTCAAGGATGGTGGCGCCTTCCTGAGCTTCAACCGTTTTTCCATCAATATTCATACTGACTTTTTTCATCTTTACCTCCACTCAATCCTTGTCTGTTTACGCCGCAACAGCCTGCTCCTGTGGTTTGCCGGACTTCTTGACCACAGCGGAAAATTTTTCGGGACAGGCGGTAAAACAGGCCCCGCACTTGATGCATTTTGTCTGGTTAATTTTGAACTGTTTTTTATCTATTTGTTCTACAGCGCCTGCCGGACAGTTTTTCATGCACAAGCCACAGCCCTTGCATTTTTCTTCATCTATTTCATATGTGATAAGCTCCTTACATACGCGGGCAGGGCACCGTTTTTCTCTAATGTGGGCCTCATACTCATCCCTGAAATGTCTTATGGTGCTCATCACCGGATTAGGCGCTGATTGACCAAGGGCGCACAAGGATGCCTCCTGAAGGGTTTCTGAAAGCTCCTCAAGTAGTTCAATATCCCCTTCTTTGCCCCTTCCCGAGGTGATATCATTCAGAATGTTAAGCATCTGCCGAAGGCCTTCCCTGCAAGGGATGCATTTGCCGCAGGACTCATGGGCAAGAAACTCAATGTAATACCTTGCCGTATCCACCATACAGGTATCTTCATCCATTACGATCATGCCGCCTGAACCCATCATAGAGCCTGCCTTTTTAAGTTCATCAAAATCAACCGGCAGATCCAGGAGACTTTCGGGGAGCACACCGCCTGAAGGACCGCCTGTCTGAACGGCCTTGAACTTTTTTCCCTTGGGGACCCCGCCGCCAATACTAAAGATGATCTCCCGAAGCGGAATACCCATCGGTACCTCAACAAGCCCGGTGTTGTTGACTTTGCCGACCAGGGAGAATACCTTGGTGCCGGTGCTTGCTTCTGTGCCGATACCTTTGAACCACTCAACGCCGTTATTGATGATAAGGGGTACATTGGCCCATGTCTCCACGTTGTTCAGACATGATGGCTTATCCCATATACCTTTTTCAGAGGTGTGGATATATTTGGGACGCGGCTCTCCGACATTGCCCTCGATTGCATTCATAAGCGCACTGGACTCCCCGGACACAAAGGCCCCGGCCCCCCGGTGAATCTTTACATCGAAATCAAACCCTGAGCCCAGGATATCTTTCCCCAACAGCCCGCACTTCCTGGCCTGTTCGATTGCAAGCTGTACGTTCTCCAGCGCAACCGGATATTCCTGCCGGATATAAAAGAAGCCCTCATTCGCCCCTATTGCGTATCCCCCGATAATCAGGCCCTCAAGTACACCGTGTGGATTTCCCTCCAGAAAACTCCTGTCCATAAAGGCGCCCGGGTCTCCTTCATCACCATTTACGATTACATACTTGGGCTCGCCCGGGGCGTCTTTTGTCGTCTGCCATTTAATACCGACCGGAAAACCTCCTCCACCACGACCCCTGAGTTTTGAGCCCTTGATCATCTCAATAACCTCGTCTTTTCCAATTCCGGCAAGGACCTTTCCAAGGGCGGAGTAGCCTCCTATTGCGAAATAATCGGCGATATTGGCGGCATCAATAACCGCGTTGTTTGCAAGCAGTAATCGCATTTGATGTTTATAAAAAGGTATATCATCTACACAGGCCAGGCGTACGCCCGTCTGCGTATCCTTATAGACCAGACGTTCGACTATTTCATTTCCTCCAAGGGTTTTTTGCACAATCTCCGGGACATCTTCAGGTCTTGCCTGAAGATAGCAGATCTTCTGAGGCAAAATGATGCTTACCGGACCGCGCTCACAAAACCCGAGACAAGCGCTCCTTCGCAGGGAAACGGTTCCGGAAAGTCCCTGCCTTTCAATTTCACTCTCAAATGCATCAGCCAGTTTTGAGGAACCGCAGGTCAGACATCCGGTTTCTGAACAGACAGTAATGGTTTTGGGCTTCTTAAGTTGCTCAGAGGCACATTCCCTTCCGACAATTTCAAGGTCTTTTACAGAGGTCAGTTTTTTCATATATGTTCCTCCTTTTGCCCCAGCGAGCCAAAGATTTCTTTGAGTGTTGTGGCCGACGGATCGCTGACATACGAGTCATCAATCTGAACAACAGGCGACAGGGCGCAGCAACCCAGGCAGTGCACTGTCTTTAGTGTGAACAACTGCTCTTTATCGGTTTCACCCTCTTTAATGTCCAGAATCGCCGAGATCTCTCTTAAAAGATTCGGGGCACCTTTCACATGGCAGGCAGTGCCCGTGCATACATGGACTGTATGCTCCCCCTGGGGCTCAAGGCTGAACGCCTCATAAAAATTGGCTATGGCATAGATCTTGCCTAAGGGTATATTCAAACGCACGGAGATCCATTTCAGCACATGTTTGGGAAGCCATCGCAACTTGAGCTGTGTCTCAAGCAGTATCTGGATAATTGCATTTTTTGTATAATCATATTTCTTTATGATTTCATCCACAGACCTCAACTCATTTACTATGTCGAGGATAGCCCTTTCACGCTGCTTGGCCTGTCCCAGGTTGTCGGCATGGTGTTTCGCCTCCGCATCCAGGCGCTTTAATTCCTCAATGAAGTCGCCGCGGTCAAGACCTAAGGAATAAGAATCTCCCAGCAATGATAAACCCCTGAGCAACACATCCTCTTTATCAAGCTTCTCCTCTTTGGCGGCCTCCTCCTTGGCAAGACTAGCCTGCCTGGCTGTGGCTTCCTGCCTGATCTGACTGAGCTTGATCCCCCTTGTTACGGTCTCGATAAGTTTTTCAGGCTCAAAGGGCTTGGTAATAAAGTCAAAGGCCCCTATTTTCATTGACTCCACGGCAGTGTCTATGGTGCCGTAACCTGTAATTACTATCGGGACAATCCCCGGGTTAATTTCCGGTATCTTTTTCAGGACATCAATGCCGCTGATCTTGGGCATTTTGAGATCCACCAGAACAACATTAGGTCGAGCCTTCTCAACCAGTCTTAACCCCTCTGTCCCATCGGTGGAGACTTCAGTCCGAATGCCGTTTTCTTCCAGTGTTTGCCTGCAGGCCTCACATATGGATTCATCATCATCTATGACGACGACAGCCGTTTTTTTCAAGGCCAGTACGGTAGGACTGGTAATTTTAATTCCTGAATCCATTTATCTTCTCCTTTATCTGGATTTATAAAACAACCCGGCTTATTCAGGTGCTTCAAACCAGATAAACCGGCGCTTTTTTCTCTGTGCAGGATGTAATGCAACAGGTCTGCCAACTGAACCCCTGGGGTCTGCAATACAGAATCATAGTAATAAGGATTTGTTATTTTAGGATTTTTTCATATCAGGCGTAAAATATCCCTTCGGCGCAATATAAGGGCGGAATTAGTGTCGGCACTTTTTGTGCCGGACTTCAAGGGAGATGGTACATTTGGAACCACATAAAGGAACTGGGGAGATGAAGGCGCAAGAAGGGAAAAAGCAGGGTTAGCCATGACTTTATGACCTTGATATCCATCCTTCTTTGGTATCAGGGAAATAGAAGAGCTCCCTGAATATCCTTCATGGTTCCGATTGCCTCAGAATTATTGACCCAGTCAATCAAATATGCATTACCGCCAAAGAGAATGTCGGGATGTACAAACCGACCAGTAGAGGAAAGAGGGGGTCCGCTTATGGGTAGACCGATTTGATCAGATGGACCATTTACAAGATTACCATCAGCAGAAACTTTGGCCCCGAAAATCCCGACAGGCTCATCATAGGAATATGAGTACTCCCATATTACGAAAAAATGTTCTCCATCAAAACTGACCCTTGGATTCCACTTGGGAGAGGAATAGGTATTAATGGCAATTCCCCCTGTATCGGACGGTCCATCCAGCAGCATGCCGTCAGGATTTATCCGTGCACCGAAGATATCCGAGCAGGGAGGAAATTGGGCATCTGGATCATTACGTGCGTCAGTCCAGACCACAAAATAACTTGCCCCATCAAAAATAATTTGAGGCCCATCCTGATAGCCGGGTGCTGTTGAGACTGGAATACCTTCAGGGTCCAAGACATTGCCTTCAGGGGTAACTCTGGCCCCATAAATATCCGCGTCTTCAGTGAGTCCTGAGCCGCTTTTAGTATCCCTGTAAACTAAGAAATAGTTGCTCCCATCAAATGCGATACTGGGATTGATCTGTTCCCCGGATGAAAAAGATATGGGAAATTCATTTATCAGTACTCCTTCAGGGGTAACTTTTGCTGCGTAAATACCATTTTGCGATTCATAGTACTTGTTCCATACCACCATGAAATCGTTACCATCAAAGGCAATCGCGGGTAGCCAGTTTATGGTGCCGGATGAAATCTGAAACCCAGGCTCATCATCCAGTAAAACGCCGGAAGGCGAGACCCTCATCCCATAAATATTGCCGTCTCTTACGAAAACCACCAGATAATTGGCTCCATCAAAGGCAATTGCAGGGTTTGTAGATTTGCAGGGCCACGTACTGCAACCTTCCCCGTTTGGAGAAATTAAAAAGGTATTTAATATTGATCCGTTGCCCGATATGATTGCGCCATTGAGACCGGAAGCAGGTTCAGTTTCACTATAAAAAGCAACAAGATAATTTGTACCGTCAAAACCTATGGCAGTTTTTCCGGGATTTGTGGTGTCAGAATCTGCTGTGGCTACCCCGTCTGCTATTGGAATATGGACTATCCCCGTTCCCTCTCCGCCTGAAATGGCTCCATTTAATTCCTCAATCACCTGTTCGCTGAACTTCTGCCCCTGAATCCTGGCTGAAATTGAAATGTTTCTTTTAACCGGTCCTAATCCATCCGCAAACCACTCCGCTTGAGTCACATTAAACTTGACCTTTTTGTGAGACACTGAGAGCATTATGCTAAGCTTCGCCTCTGTATTAATTCTTACGCTATTCGAAAAAGTCCCGGCCGGCACAACCACTCCTTCAAATGCTGCTACAGTAACCGTTGTATTCACATCAGTCGTCTCGTTCATCCCGTCTCCGTCAATGTCCTCTCCCAAATCAAGTCCTTTGAACGACTCCTTAACAGGGGTTTTGAGCTGTAATGGAAAGTACACCCGGTGAAAGGGAATCATTTGCGAAGGGAAAATACCGGCATCGCCACTACCGCCCCAAAAGGTAATCCCTTGATCGTCCTTGACCAAATATTCATCTATGGCTATTCCGGAATTATCGGAGTTGGATTCTGTAAAAACAGTAGTAGTAACTCCGTTTAGCTCCTTGTTACCTGTAACCATGCGCGTATTAACGTAACTGCTTGGAGACTCTGTATTTCCTGAAATAGTCCCCTGAAATTCCCAGATATTCCCCTGTTCAAATGGAAAAAATTGTGTGCCGGAGGGGAACATGTCAGAGATGATGACATTGTTTGTTTCATCAGTTTCCGGCACGCTGTTGTCCGCATCCACCAGAGCTATGACAATCTTGTCTGAGGCACTAATGCCAGGAGAAAGGTTGATCTTTACGGATTTTGTTTTGCTCTTGCCTGCACTAATAGATCCGACCTTGACTTCTTTGAGCGATAAGTCATTGTCCTCATCCAAGACAGAATCATCAGACAAGAAGAATCTAACCTTCGATGAAGGGGCCTTTTCCTCGCCCAGGTTCAAGATTTTAAACTTTCCGCTTATTTTGCATTGTACACCAGTATCCTTCCATTTGCATTTTTGAGTCAGGGTCAAAAAAGAACCGCTTAAATCTTGCGCAAAGGCCTCTGAGCCAAGAGCTGGAAACCCTTCCCATTTGTCCTGTAGAGAACCAGTGTAAAAGGGAATCCACAATACCAAACCCAACAGGGCTGCATGTAACCGCACTGCAATCTTCTTAGGCCGGCTCATATGTTGTTCCTTTCTTATCCTATACGAAGCATCTCGTTTGGCTCACTTGCGCGCCCAAGCTCTTCGGGCACTTGATCTTTTTGAGCCCTAACACACAATTATAAAATCATTTAAATATAAATTTAATCATGCCTTTTTAAAGGGCAATATCCCGGAGGAACAGGATTTTCCCCAAGGTCAAAAAATGCAGCATTTAAACTGTATATCGCTTTTTCTTTACCATTCCTAGTAAAAGTTAAAGTCGCAATCCCTTTGTAAATCAGATCACTTCAAACATCCAGCCAAAAGAACTTTCAATTGGTCAAAAACTGCCAGCTGTCAGCCATGAGGAGGGCATAAAAGGCGCCACGAACGACTTTTTTGCAAAGCCCGTCAAAGGTGAGATCGTTTTTGCCGTAACTTAGAACCCTAGTCCTTTCTTGCCTCGGTCCAGGGCCGAATGATTTCCCATCTGCCGATGCTGTTTTTACCTTCCTGAACGCCCCGAAGGACAACGACCTTGGTGACCCCCTGACGGTTGTCGGGCCCAAACGTCAGCGGGGCCTGCGCACCATTATCCCAATTCCTGATCCCTTCTAAGGCCTTAATAAAGCCTTCCACAGACAAGTCCCTTCCGCTCCGTTTGAGTCCTTCCACCAGTATGTCTGCATAGGTAAATCCGTGTATATCATAAAGGGAAATCGTCTTTTTTTCCGCATCATCTTTAAGCCACCTCAAAAGGGTTTCTTTTGCAGGAAAGTCCGAGGAGGCCGGGAAGTATTCTGACGCACCGATCGGAGGTTTTCCATAAAAAATGGCATCACGGCCGAGATCAAATATCGCCTCGTCCGTTACGACCCCGGGAAATAGGAACTGCGGTTTCCAGTCCAGTTTCGCCGCTTCTTTGCAGGCATAAACCGCACCTGTAGTGATACTGCATAACATGACATAGTCAACATCTGCCGCCTTAAGTTTGGCAATCTCTCCGGATAAGCCGATAGCGTCTGGTATGCAGCCCACTTCTGCAGAGATGGAAAACCCGTACATTCCCGCCTGTTCCCGTATCTCTTGAAGGCTGGCATGACCCAGTTCAGTATCAACAAATAATATTCCCATTCGAGGTTTCCTGTCGCCAAGGTCATTGACAACATAATCTATCAGAACGCGAGCGCAGTATCCCTGGGAAAGCATTGTAGAGAAGATATATTTTTTGGGAGGATGAGAAATCCACCATGACTGAACTGCCGGTGCAATCAAGGGAATCCCGTACTGCTCAATAAGCGGCAACTGGGCTTTGACTGAGGCCGAACCCATATTGGCTATCATGGCAAATACCTTTTCCTTTAGGACCAGTTTCTTAAAGGCGCTCATGCCTATACTGGGATTGTACTCTCCATCTTGGATGAAGAGTTTTATTTTCCGCCCGTGGATGCCCCCGCGGGCATTCACTTCCTTGAGATAATTTGTAATCCCCCACAAATGGCCCCGGCATCCCCGGGCAGATGGCCCGGTCAGGTCTGGGATATAGCCGATACGGATTTCGTCTTCCCCGACACCGCGGGTTTCCGGCATTCTGTCACAGACCGCAAGGCCAAAAAACGAGCCAAGGGATAGGAATATAACGAAATAAACTTTGAATTTTGATATTGTTTTGTGATTCATGTTTAAGTGTTGATACTTGATCTTAGAGCATGTCACATTTTGTGATATCCTCATATAAGGTGATTTATAATAGATTGTACTTATATCCTGGTGTGATTATCCATAGAGTCAATGTCTTAAAAGATAGCCATAAAGCCACGAGCGGCAAATACTGCCAAGCCGATATTATTGACAAAAGATTATTTATTCGATATCATTACTGCCATCCATCAGAAAAGAGGTTCATATGCCAAAGTATAAGAAGAAAATCCAAGTATTATTAACAGACGACCAATTCCGGGACCTGGTTGAAATAGCCGCGCAACAGAAAAAAAAGCTGGGGACTCTGGTTCGGGAGGCCATTGAAGAATGCCATTTAAAACAGGCCAATCAACGCCGCATCTCCAATGCAGTGGACCGGCTCCTGTCTTTACCTGAATCACCGGTTCCCGAAAATTATCAGGAGTGGGAAACGGAATATCAAAAGAACAAGTACACTTGACCATGAAACCCCCAACCTTCTACAAGTTCATTGACGCCAATCTGATTATGTACTCCCTTGGGAGCCATCATCCCCTCCGGGAACCTTGCAGAGAGTTTCTGAAAAAAATAAAAGACGGACTCATACAGGTCATTACAAACACTGAAGTTCTTCAAGAGATCCTGTACCGGTTTTTCTCGATCAAAAAGCCCTCCCTGGCTGCATTGGCCTATACTTCCCTGGTGGAGATCTGCGTGGAGATACTTCCCGTAACCCATAAAGACATGGACCTTGCCCTGGAATTGCTGAAAAAATATCCGGAGATAACCTCGCGTGATGCTGTTCATGCAGCCACCATGATAAATTGTGAGATCAGGGAAATCCTCTCTGCCGATTCCCACTTCGATCTTATACCGGAAATTCGGCGAATCTCTCCCGAACGGTAGATCATTGGCCCATGATATACGATATTATTGAGGTCTATAGAACTTTCAAAAGAAGATCATAAAGAGTCTGTCCTCTTTTTTCGTATAGGGGATGTCGCAATCCCTTAGTATATCAGGTCAATTCAAACTTATAAAAGCCGGTGTTACAAACCTGGGTTACAAGTCGCAATCCCTTCGTATATCAGGTCAATTCAAACGGCAATGTGGGCGTTTGTTGTGTCAGGCTGTGTCGTGAGTCGCAATCCCTTCGTATATCAGGTCAATTCAAACCTAAAATATATAGGGGATTAAATGTTTACAATAATTCTAGCGTCGCAATCCCTTCGTATATCAGGTCAATTCAAACTATATAGGGTTGGTGCAA
>LT984856.1:410835-460538 GCA_900258555.1 uncultured Desulfobacterium sp.
TGATCTCTATCCGAGAAGAAAACCAGCGGCATTCCAGGTCATCAATGCATGACCACAACATATTGGGGTCACCCACACAAATGTGCGATGCCCCAAAATTATACCTCACACAGAGACACAGAGAACACAGAGGGTAACTATTCAATACCACTTTCAAAAGCGTTTATCACCAATCTAATCTGCGTTAATCTGCGTAATCTGCGGATCAAAGCACGGTGTACTCTCCATCCGGGTCAGTATAAATACCCTGCCCAATAATTTCCAGTGTCCCCGCGCATTTTTCGCAAACAGGAAAATACTTCACGCCATCTTCGGCTGCATCTATCTCTTCTTCAATTCGGGCCTTAAGTTCTGCATAGGTCCCGGAATTTACGTCCACCTCAAATATGGACTTTTGTACTCTGATGCCATAGTCTTTCAGCACCTTGGCCACCCTGCTCAGCCTGCGTGGCTCGGCAATATCATAGGCTACAATCATGTTCATGGCAAACCTCTGTCTGTCTTCTGACTACTGTCTCCTGACTTCTGACTTCCCCCTTCTCTACACCACCATATAATCCAGTTGCGTGATCTTCATGCCCAGTCCGGAAAGCTCGACCTTGCCCATACAGCGGGAACATATTTTGTAGATTCGCACTGAATCACTCGAAAGATCCAGCTCTTCCCTACAATAACGCCTTATTCTCTTGATCGCGACATCGTCAATATCACATTCAAATACTGATTTCTGTGTGTTCAGCCCGAATTCCTTCATGAATTTATGTATACTTCTTAGTCGTCGCGGATCGGTTATATCATAGGTCAAAAGCACGATCATTGTATCTAATCTCTGACTTCTGGTTTATGAATTCAGTTTCCTGCCTTGTCCCCGTCATCTCAGCAAAATCGGCTGATACACCTCGATCTGCCCCTCTATAACCTTTCGGAACTGTCCCGCCTGAAAGATAATCGCTTCACCATAGGTAAGCTGACGTTCAGCCGGAGGGTAATGAAATGTTGTTGTAAGCTTTTTTTCAAATGCATCAATCACACGTGTGAACGCCTCGCGTTTGAGCTTGACAGGATATTTTCCAGTCACCTGGGCAGGCGGTGCGGGCGCCTCTTCCATCCGCTGTTCGGGCAGATCAAATTCCTCTGTCGCCGCGTCGTTCATGGATATCAATCCGATGGGGTCGGCGGTTATATCGGCGATGGCATCGTTTCCTGAATAAGCCGAACCGCGCTCCGGCGGCGCTTCCCTTATAAAATCATCCTTTTGCAGGATCTTGAGATTAAAGAGAGAAAGGGTCAGGGTGTCCGCGATTATGGTTCGGAATTCCTCCATCAGGTCCAGGACCAGAGAAAACCTGCCGTAATCATTGGTATGGAGAAATCCCGGGTAAGGGTCAAGCCCTGCTATGCGAACAGCGGAATATACCCGGTTCATCAGGAAGGTGTATAAGAGTGAGAGAACCGAGTTGACCGGATCTGTGGGCGGTCTCCTCACCCTTTTTGTAAACCCCATGTCCTCCACAAAACCATATGGAAACCCCTTAAAGAAAAGTGCGCTTGCCCGGCCCTCATACCCGCGGACGCTGTTGATATCATCCGCTTCTGAAAGGTTCGTCATCAGATCCTGAATCTGGTGAGCCATGTTGCCCGCCTCTGTTTCTTTCTTGCTCCGCTTGATTCGCATCAGAAGAGTTGCCATGTTGGATAGTTTTCCCGCAACAATTGACTTGGCCAGGTGAACACAAAAGTGGAGATCTTGCTGAATAAGATACTGTCTTTTGCGCAAAAACACATTCTTTGCCTCAACCGGCGCAAGCCTGCCCAGATAACGGCCATACCGCGTCAGAAATACCGTATCAATATTGTTGCGCATGATCTGGCACATGGCATTGTGCGTGACCTCGATGTTGCCGAAAAGAAGAATCTGATCCAGCTTGTAGGTAAAAAGGGTTTTATAAATGGTGTCTCCCTTTCGCACCAAAAGATGCCTGCCCTCCTGGATTATCCTGGCTCCCTGAGTCTTGACATATGCGATCATGGTTTGCCTCCACTTATTTTTAAAACGAGGATAAGCGGAGGCAAACCGTATTCCAAGCATTGCAACGTTGCAGTATAAAATTGTCAAAGAGCATTATCCCGCGTGGTCAATCACGGGAGTTTTGGAAAATCAAAAAAATAAGACTCCTGAACAAAATCAATAACGGTCTCAAATATCATGTTGATTGCCTTTTCGCTTATTGGGTTTATGCCGTGCGCAAGTATGGAACCGTTCCTGTTGCTTTGAATATCTTTTATTGCTTTGTGTCTTTCAAAAAATCTTAGCCCTACCTCATGACCTTTTCCCTTCAGGAACTCAAATGTTGCAGTCTGGGGCAACTTGAGGGCATCTCTTCCAGGGTCACGGTATTTTCGGCAAAACTCCTTTCTTAAATGTTCCGGTATTGCTTCTTGTGGTACTCTGTCATTATGGCAACCGGCTACCTCCTGGAATATTATCTGGCCGTATAATTCCAATGCACGATAAATCCTGGCTGCCGCATCATCATATCGCCTGTCGGAAATTCTCCGTTTCGCATTGTTTAGGAGATCAGTGATTATTATTCTGTGGTATCTTTTCATCCCGTCCGTTTCTTCGATGATCCTTCCAACAAATGCCATGCCACTTTGCACGTTAACCATAAATTCCTTGAGTGCCGAATCGTCATATACAGAAATATAACCCGCCAATGCCTCAAATCCTTCTGAAAGCCTTCTGAATGCTGCCTTATGATTAAACTGGTCCCAGTTGAGAAAACCATCCGCAATGGGGTTTACGAAACGGAAATAGTTCCTTATTTGCAGAGGAGGCTCTCTGTCAAAAAAGTTGATCACCTCAATAACTGCTGAAAAATTTCCTTGATTAAAGAGAGTGACGACCTTACGGCGTTCCTCCTCAGCAAAAATGGACCATGGACTCATCTCCTCAAACATCTTTTCATGCCCGTCAATGACCGTGCCGACCCCGTCTTTGTTCCGCCTTTCACCACCAACGTAATTAAACTTAAAAGGATAGCCCGCAGTAGCCATGACAAGAGCGGCGGTCATAACCTTGGTTCCGCCTGTATAATCCACCATGACATCCTCTAAAGAAACTCCCGCCTTCTTTACTCGGTCAATACACCGGCATGCTGCCCTGTAACATTCATACATCAGGTTAGGATTTTCGGTGATTTCATATACGGATGCTGGTTTAAAGCCCACTGCCTTGAATATGTCACCTGCCAATGAAACGGAATCATGAGAGGCCAAAAAAATGATATATTCCGGGCAATAGGTTTTAATGCTTTTTATCAGTGGCTCTGGGGAGCCACCAAGTGACATAATCATAAGTCCGGCTTTAATGGATTCATTCATAAGCTACCTGACAGCATCAGTTCATAAAATGGCACAAATGATATCTTTGTTTCCCCAACCCCCATTTCACCTTTATAGTCCAGGTTAATCACTAATGCCCGATCAGGATGGTATGCGGAAATAAAACTGTGCAAAGATCGGGTTATCTCCGGCCTTGAAAGCCTTTTGTATTTTACCTCTATGGGCGTTATGCCGCCGCCGCTGTTTATGACAAAGTCCACTTCAGCACGGTCTTTGGTGCGCCAGAAGTTTATCTGTGATGAAGAGTTTTCCAGTTTTTCATGCAAGATATTGAAGATGAAATTTTCAAAAAGATGGCCAATGCGGCTGAGGGGAACGTGGCCGAAATCTCCTATTGCGAAGTTTTTCAACCCCAGATCGGAAAAATAGAAAATAGGCGCTTTGGTTATCTCTTTGCGGATATTTGCGTGGTATGGTGACACCTTTTTTATGATATAAGTTTTTTCAAAATACCAGAGGTAATTTTTGACGGTAGCCGAGGCAATCCCCAGTGTGGACGATAATTCCGAGACATTAACCAGACTTCCACTCTGAGCGGCAACCAGACGGAACAAATCGGTCAGGACCTCAGTCTTCTTGATATCAAGCAAAAAACGGATGTCTTTTTCAAGGTAGCTTTGATAGATTTCATTGATCAAATTTATCTTTTCTTCAACCCTGTCCGACAATATCACTTGGGGATAGCCGCCGAAATTCAGGAATTCCTCCAGCAAGAGTGCGGTCTTTCCACTCTCGATCTGAAAAAAATCATCAAGCATGTTTTCGTATTGATAACCGGTTCGGAGATTGATGAATTCTTCAAAACTGATAGTCTGAAGTTCAAACATCCGCTTCCTGCCAGCCAGAGATTCGTGGATTTTTTCTTTAAGTTCGAGACTGCCGGAACCTGAAACAATGAACTTATAAGGCAGGTTCATATCATACAGACCTTTCAGGAAAAGACCGGCGTTTTCCTTTCTCTGGATTTCGTCAAGAAACACCAGGCCGCTCTCCCCGATTTCCAGCCTGATTTTTTTCAGCAGTCCATCCTGGGACTTGAAATGAACATTATCGGCCTCAATATCCAGGTTAAAAAATACGGTTTTATGCCCGGATCCTTTTAATTCCTCTTGTAAAAATCGAAGGAGGGTGGTCTTTCCGGCCTGCCTTGCCCCGACAAGAAGGGTTATCTCCTTGTTTTCAAGATGGTCTTTTAGCTCAGTGAATTTTTTTCTCTTTATCATATAAGACGAGTTAAAATGAATTATAGTTATTATTTAGTACGATTATTTATAAAGTCAATATTTTAAAAAGTAGCGATAAAGATTTGTTCCCTCGTTCTCAAAACAAGAAATCACATATTATAACTTCATTATCCTGTCCTGAATCGTCTTGAAGGGTTTGGGCGCGTGGTTGATAAATTCGTTATACCCATTCAAGAAGTCAAGATATCTGTCAAGATCAACTTTGCCATCTTTCAGCAATGGGTTATGCCTGTTTGCAACCAGACGGCGCATATCCTCTCTGATTGTTTCAGATTTTGAGATCTCCATCCGTTCCTGCTTTTCATTTTCCCGCATCACTGAAGGTATTTCCTTTTAAGGTCTGATAAAAGTTCGGAGAAGCCGAACAGGGAAAAGTACTTTTCCATAGCATCCCAGTCCAGCGATGATTTGTATAGCGCCATAAGCGACTCAATATCGCCAAGATCAACTGCCTTGCGCGACTCATCATTGGCAATGGCCTGAACTTTAAAGCCAATAATATCCTCAACCTTTAAAACTCGTACGGAAACTGTTTCATTAAATACCTTTTTCTCCTCCACACGCTCCAGCATTTTCAAGGATATCTCTCTGAATGCATGAATAAAATCAACTTCACCGAAAACCTTTAGAGGCGAAATATACTGGGACACGTTTTCCGACTGGTATATACACTTATATCCCAATTCAGTCATCACGGCCTGAATCTTCGACAAATCATCCCGATGAACGAGAAAGTCAATATCCACTGTAGATCTGGACACCCCGTGAAGGCCAAGCGCAAAGCCTCCCATAAGTGCGTATCGGACATTATTTTCATGAAAGAACGTGAGCAATTTTTCAAATACGAGTCTAAAATCCATTGTGTTCACCCAGGTTTTCCAGTGCTTGGTCTTTTTTCACTATTCAACTCCGATATGCGATGTTAACTGCTCTTATTTTCCTTGAAAACAATCGCTTAGTCAAGAAAGCCAGCCAGCTTCAGCTTTGCCTTGCATTTCTTGAAGGCCTCCCCCATATGCGCCCTAACTGAAGGGGTGGATAAAATAGCCAACCATTGGACAAGCATCCATGCCGGCTATTATAAAATCTCAACAATACGATAACCATTACCTACCGGCTCGACTTTCACTTTTCCGGCAGTAGCCCTTTTCTTTTTGCCAAAAAGGCTATTTTTGAGTGGCTCTGGAACGATCTCTTTTCCTTTTACAGAAGCCTTTTTGCCTTCAGATGTAGCAGTTATGATTCCATCGCCAGGAGACCATGTTAAATATACGTTTTCCCAAATAACAAAATCCGGAGGTGGTGGAACAGAATCAATTACCTCGAATTCACGGGTGTTAACTCTTGGCGCATTATCACTTAAAGAAAGTTTTTTGATCAACCTGTTCTCTTTGTCGCGCCATTCCTTTTCAGCCTTATCAAAATCCTGTTCCATTGCAGGAGAAATTTCACATAATTCAGCCCATCCAAATGGCTTACAGTTTGTGACTGTTTGCGGCTTTGATTGTTCGCTGGCAAGCCACAGGGTTGTGGCGTGATCTTTAAAGGACGATCCCTTTCCTTTTCCGCCCATAATTTTGATATCGCGATGTCCTTCGATTGTTACGGATTCCGCACCGGAATGCCTGCCTATTCGTATAGGGATACTATCTTTTCCAAAAAAAGCATTGCCTGAGGAAATACCGGCGTTTTTCAATTCCCGTTGTTCCCTTTTGTGTTCTCTGGAATAGAATGTTCTGGAGCTTTCCAGGAGGCCATCAAGTTTTATCGGTTTGTTAATCACCCATGCGGACAAAGGCTCATCCACTACGATATTCCCCATAAATACGTTTCCAGGTAAGATTGTTTCCAGTACCTGAAATGGCCCCTTTGCCTCATTCCCGGATTTTTTTTTGATATTCACAGCGTAAAGGATTTTGGTTTGAACGGCCCCTACGGGTGTGAAATCAGACACCTTAATCAGCCGGAAGGGGTCGGTTTCGATTTTCGATTTTTCATAATTAAGAAGCGTAGCTTCAAGTCCTTTTGATGCTTGTTTATCCGCTTTGTCTCTAAGGTGTACTTTTGTCTTTGCCGCCAAACCGTTTAAATAGGCTGTCCGAAGAGATCCCTTGAGAGAAGAGCCAGGAATATAAGGGCGGTCATAGGCTGAAAGAAATGATGTCCGTGAAATGGCAAAATTGTTTAATTCCTGCTGGATCTTTCTTTTGTCATTGGCAGGAATGGAAAGTGTTTTATTATAATGCTCCACGAATCCAGAACAAAGTTGGACCTCTTTTCCCGAAGCCGGTCTTCTTTTTAAAAATTTGTATATCTCAAGAATGGATTCGACCGATCCCCGTGAGCATATTTCCGAGAATCGCTTTTTATCACTATCATTCATTTGCGAAATAAGGCTTATGGGATCAAAGGCCGTAAGTTCATTTTTGTTTTCATCAACCACAAACCCCATTGGTTCATAGACTTCGTCGCAACCGATGTGGATGGGGGAAAGGGTTTTCAGAAAACAATTAAAGACTTGTTTCATCTCTTACCTCCAGTTTTAAGGGCAAGTAAGGCGCATATCCCTGAACAACAGTTTTCGACATGGCTTTGGATACATGTGTTATGGCCTGTCCGATGTAAGGCTTATTGAACTGAGCTTTATCCTTTGGTATAAAAACAGCCCCTTCATCCGCCATGATTACAGGATTTTTAAATGGGTTACCGAAAGTAGCAAGTCTGTCTCCATGTTTCCCGAACCTGACAAACGGAGTAAAGAAGGCCTCAGTAAAAGCATCTTTTTCAGGCACACAAGGGGACAACACATAACAGGCATTTAAATCATTACATGATGGAATCGTCAGTTCATCCCGCTCGCCAAGGTCAAAACGGCCCAATCCTGTGGATGCATCCCTTCCGAAGCCCCAATTCCCGATCCTTTCAAGTCCTCGTGCCACACGAGAAATATCCGTCGCAGACTCTTCGATAAGAACAAAAATGACCAGTTCTGTTTCCGGATAATAATAAAGATTTTCCTTTTCGTATGGGGCAAACATGCCGGTTCCCGTTGTCTGCGTCATGCGGTTGATGGTGTTATGGGATTGGGAAAGCATTTGCACGAATTCAGATTTTTCTGCTTTTTTCATTTGCCGCTTGGTTTCTTCGGTTAACATGCTTTGGGCTTCTTGCAGCAGCTCATGATCGCTAAGAAAGGTTGCGGTTTTGATATCAATAGAAAGATCTTCACTGACTAACATCCATTTTTTCTTCTTAAACTCCTTTCTGCGCCGAATATCTTCGGCTTTGCCTTCCTTAGGGGGAAGCATGAATGAAAAGGGTATTTCCGGGCGTTTTAGCACATAAGTTGTATCGCCCTTTTCAAACTTCGGAAAGGCGGAGGAGAAAACAGCGAAGGGCTTTTCAGGATAGAGCTCCATCTGTAGTTCAAGACCGCCTTCAACCAGCGAAGAGTCATATGCGGCCTGCCAGCAGAAATGCCCGAAAAGTGTATCTCCTTTCAATATCGTGCCGAACCCGGACGAGGGTTTTAGCGTTATGGCGTAAAGTTTCAATTTCATACCTCCCTAAACAAGAGGTTTTACTTTTTCGAAGGCTTCCCGAACTGTCTGATCATCGAATTCAAATTCAATCCGGCCATATCCCCTGCTGCCGCTGCCGCCCAGGGCATCCAACTGAAGCAGTTTAAGCCCCTCCATTAGAAAAATTTCAAGATCGCTTTCATTTTGATTCAATAGTTTCAAGGTAACAGTGAACTTGAATTCAGCGCCGGACGGGACTCTTTCAGAAAATCTTGGATCTTTTGCGGTACCTTCGATTCTATTAATTCTATTTTCTGATTTAACTTCGGTGAATGCCAGGTGCTGTTCAATAGCTTTCTTTCTCCATTCATCATCTAATGGGCAATCGGCAAATGAAACCCTCGTGGGTCCGAGACTTGGATCAGTTTCAGCGCCGCTTGAACCGAACAACTTTAAAATTTTCACACAAGCTTCTTTCTCTCCGTTTCCATTACAGGCCTTTATTGTCTTAACCGACACAGGTTCCCCATCTGTTTTGGCCATCAAACCGCTTCGCATTTCAAGAAGGGATCTAACCTTCCCTTTTAATGAAGATCCGGGAATATAAGGTTCCTGGGTGTGAGGATGTTTGATGACAGGATTATCAACGCCGCCGATCTTCATTTCCATGTCACCTGCGCCGATATGAAGACCACTTTTTAAAATGAGTTTACCCTTAATTTCTTTAATCGCTTCCAGCTTCATATGATAATCCTCCTTTCTAATTCTTTGGGTTATAAAGGCGGTAAAAACCCATAAATGCTTCAAAAAAATTGGCAAATACGGAAAGGTCTTTGGGGCTGTTCACTTGACCAACGGAATGCTTGATGAATTCTAAAAATCCGTCGGAAATCAAATTTCTGCCTCTAGCATAGGCCGCTTTTGCTGTTATCATGTGGACAAGAGGTGCAATATTGTTCCACTCTCCTTCACGGGCCTTGGCTTCCATGTCCAATCTAACCACCTCGTCATAGAATTTTCTGATCTGGGTTCTCTTGTTCATGGTTTTGATGTGTTCATTATCTTTTGCGATGTCCACGGCGAGCTTTTCTGCCTTACTCGAAAAAAGGGCAGGATCAATGGACTCTTTTTTATTGTCTTTCCAAAAATCAATCTTTGTCATCTCTATCACCTCCTGTTAATTTTTCATAGTGCGACGGTTATAAAGAATATTCCAAACCGGTATTTTCAGTTTGGAACCATATTCCGACAGCCACTTGTTCAGGCTTTCTCCCACATGATCAACCACGTCAGGCCGTTCTTCCGCTTTCAAATCTTTTGCCGCATTTCTTCCTACACTGTACGACAACATGGCCCGCCATTTGGTACATTCCATATCTTCCAGATGAATTTCGTCTCTATTATTTCTCAGCAGACGCTTTTCAAGCCCCGCCATATCCATAACCTTATTTAAGCGATAAAGCATGGCCGTATTAATCCATTTTCTATCAATCCAAATTTCCAGTTCGTTCTGAATGGATGTCAATTTCGACATCTCATCCCACTCAACGGTTTCATTAAAAACCGTGACCCGATTTCTGCCTTCTTCTTTAGCGAATTCCAAATCTGCCTCTGAGGATTCGGCCATAGACCCTACAGGCGTATTGGGCTTGTGAAGAGAAATTCCTGCTGAAAGATGAATATCCGGATTCTTACATACATATTCCGAGAAAGTGTTTTTTATCTTTTCCGAAAGTTGGATGATGCGGTTCCACGGCCCGATCAAAAACAGATCATCACCGCCGGCAAAGACAGTATAAACATTACGGAACTCCGGTTCGGTCAAAAGTAGATAAGGAAGATAAATGCTGAAATAATAATTGAGCTGGCGGCTTAATGTAGCAAGCCTGGAAAGGGTGAACAACTCACCCTTAAGTCCGCAGCCTATCAAAAGGCCGAGATTGTCCACATCCGCTTTAAGTACCCCAAGCGCCTCAACCCCCACATATTTACCATTTTTAAGATTCAATGCCTTGTTAGCAATATGGCCGAATGATTTTGGGATATGCAAGCTAATCTGATCAATTTGTTCAAGTTTTTTGATTTCTCCTTTTTTCCCCCATAATAAACGCTCATCTTCAAGATCATCTTTTGTATATACCGGTACGTAACCATTAATAAACCGGGCTGTCACATTCCCGGTTATTTTCTCTTCCGCGTTATTTGATACATCCCAGTGTTTCAGAAGGCTACCGCTTTTCGCCATTTCCTTAAGAGCGCCGTCCAAAAAAGCAGCCTGATATTCACCGAAAATAGGTTCGAGCAGTTTATTGTCATCGCCGCCTTTGATATCGGCTTCTCTGGTGGTAATCGCAAGGAATGTGTTTTTGACAAGGTTTTCACCTAAAAAGATATGATCCCGGCAAAGAGCGCAGGATGATTTTTTATCTTCCACAAAATGCGAACCTTCGGCTTTTGGGATAGAGGGTCTTTTACCGCAAAAAGAACACAAAGGACTGTTAAGATCATTGTAAAAGCTATCCAGATAATCTGAAACAGATCCGCCAAAACGATCCAGATCAAGTTTCTGATATTTTTTCTTTTCCATCTGCTTATGAAGGTTATCCCACACATCGTTAAACCGGCCTTTTACAAAGTCTCTTGCCCCAGCCACAACATAGCTTATTCCCATTGCCGCCTCACCAAGAGAGACCTTTATCAACCACTCGTTGATCTTTTTTTCAGTTTCAGATACGGCCTGTTTGGCTTCCTTGGTGTTTGGAGCAATGAGGGTAAACTTTCCCGCAGCGTTAAGAATGACTGATACCGATGGAATGCCGATTTTTCTGCACAGCATATCTGAGGCCAGCTCAGAAAACAGGGATACCGCAAAAGATCTGCCTCGTAACATCTTTGACCTGTTTTTTTGGGCTTCCCCGCTACTGAAAATAAAATTCTGAATGCCGTAAAAGTCACCTGAAATTACAAGAAATTTTTCCGTCTTTTCGTCCTTGATATCGGCAATGGCCATGCTGCCAGTCTGTTTGTGAAAAAGATATAAAGCCGAAGCAATGGCCGATGTTGTTTTTAAATGATCATAAAGTGACACATCCGGAATCACATGGCCTGCTCTGGCGGCAGGAACAGCCGAGGCATAAATCATGGCCAGACTTTCAAAGTGCTCAAACCATAAGACCTTATTTTCCTCTCGGTGAAACAGCCCCTTAAGCCCTTCCACAAAACCGTCAAAAAGTAAATGATAATCTCTTGAAGCAATCTCGTTATCTTTGGGATAGACTTCGCTTTTCAGTTTTGGAAAGATATTTTTCGGTGTTATCTCTTTTAATGGATAGCAGTAGTAGTAGCCTTCCGATGTCACCACAGGACTTCCGGGTTCTGCTGAAAGATGTTCAAGGATTGGCACCAGCCTGTTTCTCTTATAGTCTTTCGGGGTAACAGCTTTGTTGTATTTCTCATCAAATTCAGCCCTGTCCCAGCCGCTGCTTGTGCGGTCTGAAATGGCGATTATCCATTGCATGGGTGTATCAGGATTATGATGACCTGCGGCTAGATTGATAAAACTGTCTCCTTCTCCCCAGCCAGGACTGTTGAATTCTTTCGGCAGATAATTTTTCATATGCTCTATGAAAGCAGCCGTATAAACTGCGTGATGATGTGAATACCGACCATTCCATAAGGGGAGATAAAGGCCGGAATGGTTATCGAAATATTGCTCTGTAATATTCAGTAGCTCTCTGTCGGCAAGCTTTCCGATGTCGTGGAAAAAGCCGGCCATGGCTATTTTTAAAGTGGTTTCGTCCATAATTCCATCGTCCTCCTTATCGCCATATTGCACAATTATAAATTGTGCCGACTGTTCAGATTAGAACGTTTCTCATGATCATCCTCCTGGAAAAAATGACCTATAAGGACATTTTAATCGCCAAGACGCTAATCTCACAAAGGGTGTTGTTGATTTTACTGATCCTTCCTCTTGCCTACACTATAACCGTCGGAAATTCCAATTCAACAACCGCAACGTTGCCGCAGGCTCGAAAATATCAGTCAGTCACCACCTTTATCCCTTTTTCATTTTTCCATATACGGCCTTGCCTTCCTTAACCTCAAATCCGATCTTCTTCTTGGATTTTTCTGGAGGCTTCATTAAGGCACGGATCGCGTTGAAAACCACCTTGAACTGCTCATCGTATCGCCCCTCCAATGCATCGAGGCGTCTTTCAAGATCCTTATTGGCCGAGAGCATTTGACGCAACCGCACAAATGCCCGCATGATTTCGATATTCACCTGCACCGCTTGTTTGCTTTTTAAAACGCTGGACAGCATTGCAACGCCCTGTTCTGTAAATGCATATGGTTTTGCTCTTCGGCTTCCTCCCCAACTTGAAGTCACAATTTGTGATTTCAAGTTGGCAAACTCTTTATCATTTAACTGAAACATAAAGTCGTCGGGGAATCTATCAATATTCCGTTTGATCGCCTGAACTAAACCACCCTCGACTATAAGTCGAGGGGTTTTATGAGGGGTCGATTTCAAATCGACTATCATCAGGAATCGGCTCCCCTTCTTGCTTTTGAAAATATTGCTGGATCATTTCGTCCGTGCAAAACATCACGAGTCCGTATCGCCACCGCACCAGCCATTCCGCGCTTCAGATATTTGTGAAGCCAGATTTGGTGGACTTTGAGGTCTGTTTTGGTATGGGCACCCAGTTGATAACGTCGCATAGCGACATGTATTAACTTTTCTTCGCCTAAAGGCGAGGGATTTCAACCATCCCTGAAAGGGACATTAAAACGCGTGTCTCCACACCATATAGCTCAGCCAAATGAGGACTCAGTATAATCTTGTGCCCACGGATTAAATAAATGGACTGATCTATTTTTTCTACAAGTATTCTGATCTCATTTTCTTTCATATCATTTCTCTTATATTTTCCATAGCGCTTAGGTGGTCACAAATTGCGGTCACCTTCCTCATTTTTCTTAGACCAGCCAGCCGACAGCCGCTTACATCAAAAAACGATCTCTATCTTCGCCTTGTCCATTCGAATCCCGTACCTGGTATTTGGCCTGTTCCCCACGGATGCTATCTCGATATCTCTTAAGGCATAAGGGCCAAACCGCATCAGAAGCTCTTTCTTGATCTTGCTGTTGTAACTGTTGAAATTTTCCGGGTTCAAGCCAGTGATGCCCGTATCGCTCATCTCTTCCAAAGGCCTTACCTTGGAAATTTTTCCGTACAGTTCAGTAATCTGGTCCTGTTTATCACGAGCCTGCTCAAGTTCCATGAAGCAGTCCGTGCAATTGCCACAGTTGTCCTCCTCCTTTGTGCATGACTTTTTCTGTATGGCAAAAAAGGCATAGAAGGCAAGGCGGGCCGGCATCATATCCAGCTCAAGTTTTTTATAGATGATTTTGCGGGACCTCAGGTTAATGGTCAGCAAGGATGTCTCTTCCCTGATGAGAGACAGCATCAGTGTGCCGGGGTCCTTTGGCTCATTGAGAAAGTCGGGTGAAAGGTGATCCCGGATCGAGACAAAAGGTATAGGGATAAGAGCCACCTGAGCGTACATGGAGTCTTTAAAAAACGGGTTACCCTGTTTGTCTTTAAGCTCAATCTGCCGTGATTCACTGGGCGGATAGTAGAAATCACGATTGCTTTCAAATTCCGGGGAGACCAGTACATGGTAGATCCGGTCCTGGGGTCTGCCGTACATTTGGGCCGCGAGGGTCAGGCATGAGCTCATGGTCTTTCGGCCCCCTGCAACGGAGAAAAATACGGTGGTTTCAGGCTCACGGGTAAAACGAAAGGCAAGTTCCAGACACTTTTTCAGAAGATGTTCATTATCTGACTCGTTTACAATGTCCTGGATTTCGACGCCGTGGTTGTCCGTGATCACATGGACATTTGCATGTAAAAAATCAATGCCTGCCGGATCAATTCCGTATTCTTTAAGATAACGGAAATAATGTCCGTTCTTCCCTCCAATCAGGCCGGAATATATCATGTCCTTGCCGTCCCTGGTGGTAATCACGTGAATTGCATCTACTCTTCTGTCGCTCTGATGGAGTGCATAAAGGGTTTCGGTAACCACCTGGGGGCTTAACCCTGTAACGGCAAGGAGGATATTTTTCATGATATTTTCTCCACTTGAACCTTCCCCAATCCAAATGCAGTCTGTTTGCCGAGATGCAGCTTCTCAGATATCTCCATAAGAGGAAGGTACTCGCCTAATTGTCCTTCATATGTAACTGACCCCGCCATGCCACCCATGAGCATGGCCTGGTCCTGGCGGTGGGAATACCGCCTCCAGTCGCACCATGAAAGATTTTCGTCCACAATTCGGACCTGTTTCGCCCTTTCCACCATGCCGCGGTAATCAAGGGCAGGCTCTCCGCCGTCATAAAAGGCAAAAAGGGAAGAAATCCTGCGGAGCATGGCGCGCACCAGGATATGAAAAGGAAGGTCCGCCTTAAGACGGTTATCTGACTTCAACCTCAGGGGAGTAACAAGGGAGATCTTAACGCGTGAGACTGAATCGTCATCTTGATTCGCCGGGCTTAACGAAATCTCTTCCGGATCATTTGCCTTGATCAGGCGGTCGGCATCCGAATAGATAATGTCCGCCCCTTTTTCAGCCTGCCTTAATCGAAACCTTCCCCCTTTTCCATTAACCCTTTTTCCGATGCCGGTCTTTCCGATCTGGTCGAAGGCATAGATGAAATAAGCAATGCTGTGGTTTACTTCTCCGAATAGAAGAAGATCAAAATCAAATGATGACCCGGACTTAAAACGGGTCTCCTCTGTAAGCGGCGGCACAATCACAAAGGGATGCGGAGGCGCTGAAAGTCTGAATCCTTTCGGGCTGTTAAGGGCGTGTTTTGTTTCAAAGACCAGTGTGTATATGCATCGCCCTTTTAACAGGCATTCTTCGCACTCCTGTCTCTTTAATGCGCAGACCACCCTTTTTAGGGCATGGCCGAATACGCCCCTGAACGTAGAGCCTTTGTAGGGAGGAAGAAAGGCATCGCTTTCAAAATTACATTTAAATGTGTATTTTCCGTATAACATGAAAGCTCTCAAGCAATTAGGTGTGATTTTAAGGTATTATAACCTCCGGCCTGTTTCAACTACTGCAACGTTGCCGCAAGGCCTGAAATTTTTCAATCATCGAAACATGTGCAAATTATTTTCAGAACAGTAGCCCATATGCAATGGATTACTATTCATCAAAGGAAATGCTGTACTTCTGGAGCTTTTCTCGGAGTGTCTTTCGATTGATGCCCAATATGTTGGCGGCTAAGGTCTTGTTGCCCTTGCACTCTTTTAATACCCTGAGGATCTCATTCTTTTCAGAATCTGCGAGAGAGCCTCCGCCGGTTTCAGGCGAGCGGGCAAATCCCGGGGTTTCTCCCAGCAACAGGTGCTCCGGTCCAAGCTCATCCGCCTCACAGACGACAATAGCCCTTTCAATTACATTCTTGAGCTCTCTTGCGTTTCCAGGCCAGTCATATGTCCTGAGCAGCCCCATCGCCTGATCAGAGATCCTTGAAACCCTCTTTTTCATTGTCTTTCTCAGGCGCTTAAAAAAGTATTCGGCCAGCAGGGGTATGTCTTCTGCCCTTTCCCGCAGAGGAGGGATATGGATCTGGACTACATTGAGGCGGTAGTAAAGGTCCAGCCGGAACGTGTTCATGCTGATCTCTTTCAGAAGATCCCTGTTGGTGGCTGAGATGATTCTGACATCCACCTTTTTTGTGAGAGGACTTCCGACTTTGAAGATTTCCTGTTCCTGCACTACGCGCAGGAGCCGGGCCTGCATATTGATGCTGATGTTTGCAATCTCATCAAGGAACAATGTACCGCCATGGGCCATCTCAAACTTGCCCTTTGTGGTGTCTGTGGCGCCGGTAAAGGAGCCCTTTGTATGGCCGAACAGCTCGCTCTCGAAAAGGCTCTCCACTAAAGAGCCGCAATCCACCACGACAAAGGGCTGGTCACGCCTTCTGCTCAGCCGGTGCAGGGTCCTGGCGGCAAGTTCTTTGCCGCTTCCTGTCTCTCCTGTGATAAGCACGGTGGAGTCCATAGGGGCCACCTGCTTGATAAGAAGCATCACCTTTCTGATCGCCTCGGATTGGCCGACGATCACATCAACGGAATTTTGCTGTGCTTCAAGGGCGATCCCGATGCATGAATCCTCAAGTTCGTGACGTTTTGCGTTGACTGACTTCTCTACTGCGGAGATCAGCTCTTCAGGAGTGAATGGTTTACTCAGAAAATCAGACACACCCAGCCTTCCTGCCTGAACAGCCAGATCAATGGTTGCGTAACCGGTAATCACTATAACAGCTACACCACGTTCACGCTGTTTCAGCGTTTTCAAGACCTCTATGCCCGAAATCCCGGGCATTTTGAGATCAAGCAATACTACATCGAATGACTCCCTGTTGATTTTTTCGAGTGCCGTATATCCATTGTCCACTGCCTGCACGCGATAGCCCGCCTCTTCCAGCGTCTGGGCGCATGCGATGCGCATGGACTCGTCATCGTCAACTATAAGAATGTTCGCTACGGTCATTTTTGGTCGCTTTCTTTTGATATGGGAAGGGACAAGACAAAAGAACTTCCTTCTCCCTCTTTACTTATTACCTTTATGCTGCCGCCATGTCTCTGGATAATGCCGTGACTTATGGAAAGCCCCAGCCCTGTGCCGTGGCCGACACCCTTGGTTGTATAAAAGGGCTCAAACACCCTGTCAATGATCTCCTGGCTCATCCCACAGCCTGTATCAGAAAATACAATTTCAATGGCTTCGGGATCTTCCCCATAACCTGTTGCCAATGTCAGGGTTCCCCTGCCATCCATGGCGTCCACTGCATTCATTATTATATTGATGAATACCTGTTGCATCTGTGATGGATCAACTACAGAAGGGGGCAGATTTTCCTGGTACTGCTTGATTACCTTGATATCATGGAACATGGCCTGGTGTTCAATAAGTCCGATGGTTTTTTCCAGCAACTCGTTCATATTCATCGGTTCGGCCTTCGGCTCCCGTTGTCTGGCAAAATCCAGAAGACCCTGAACAATCTTCTGGCAGCGCTTTACCTCACGTTCAATCCTTTCGAGATTCTCACTCGTCACCGTGTCTTTTGGGCATTTGTTATATACAAGACGGGTAAAAAGCAGGATGCTGCCCAAGGGATTGTTGATCTCATGTGCTACTCCTGCCGCCAATTGTCCGATCATTGCCAGCCGCTCCGATCTCATGATCTCTTTTTGGGCCCTTTGCCGCAGTTCCCTGTCCCGTTCGCTTATTGACAGGGCCATGGTATTAAAGGCATTTGCAAGAGATGCTACCTCCGGAGGGGGATTTTTCAGTTTGACCTGATGCGTGAGGTTCCCCCCTGCAAGGCTCTTTGTCGCTTTGGCCAGAGAACGCATGGGCTTCATGGCGGATTTTATATAGAAATAGCAAAGTACCTCTGAAAAACCCAGACTGGCAAGGGTGACAAGAAAAAATGACCACAGGGCGTTTCTTAATATATCCCTGAATCTGTCTTCAAGGACACCAATGCTGAGCATGCCCACAATCTGATTGGCCATGTTCCTTATAGGTTCATAGGCCGTGATATATCGCCTGTCCACGGCAAACGGCCTGCTGATCCAGGTGTTTCCATTATTGACAACGTGATCATATACATCGTCTGAAACCAAAGTGCCGAGCGCCCTGCCCTTGTCTGCCTTAACAACCGTGGTGGCAATCCTGGTATCGAAAAGAAATAATGTCGCAAGACCCACTTCCATGCCGTCAAATGTCTCATTACCGTATATCTTCTCTATTATTTTATTCACAAGGGCCTCACTCTTATTTAAAAGCCTTGCGCCGTAAAGGATGCCCATGAGATTTTCCTGCCTGTCAAGGACCGGGGCAGCGGCCACCATAAGCATGCCTGATGATTCATGGGGCCTATTTTCAGATTTAAGATAAACCGATGGAACAATTTTAATCTTGGCCCGGCCCGCAAGATCCCAACTCTCAATATTCAGGTCATCCACACCTGCCACCTCTACGGAGGAGACAGCCTTATTTTCATCCCTGACACGCCTGACCAATTCCTCGCCCAATTGACTGCCCTGGGTCTTTTCCGGGTTATTTACCCTGAAAATCACCCGACCATCAGGCTCAACGAGGGTAAGGATATCAAGTGTCTCTATTTCTGCAATACGTTTCAGACTCTGGCTGATTCTATCGGTATCAGACAAACTGGTTTCAGAGGCGAAAAAACTCAGGGCGGAGATGCGTAGCCGTTCCTTTAAACTTGTCACATCCTCCTGAAATATGTCACGCGCGGATCTGAGATCAAGCCTTACCTTGTCCTGTATCCTTTCCGCGATGCTTTTTTCTATAAGTCTAAGCCCTATGAAACTGGAAATAATACAGGTAACAAAAATGACGGTGAAAACACCCAATGAAAGTCTATTTCTAAGCGATAAGGGCATGAGGGATCATCCTGTTTTGCAGCCTTTGGGGATTATAGCAAAAAAATGAGAAAATATTCAACTCAATATAAGCTGTCGGCCGTTGGCCGTTAGCAGGTGGCTAATCTGTCAAACTAGATTTTAGTTGACACAAAAGCCGGCTTATTCATAATTTTGCGCTGAATGCATTTTGTAATTTATCATTATTATTTTCGGGAAGATATCTTCTTATTACCTCGCTTGATTTTACATATCGCTTTATTACAACAGGCCTCGGCATTGTTTTTCTGGTACTGTGCCTCCTCGCGGTGGTGTACTTCCTCCACTATGGGAGTGTAAGCACTAAGCCCGCAAAGGATAAAGTCAGTTCAGACGTGCGGTGGTTGTCTCGTATTATTTTTATCATGTTTATAGCTGTTTACGCCTATCAGGCCACCTGGCAGCTTACTGGATTTGCAAGACCCGATTTTATGGCCTTTATGCGCACATACAGCCGCAGACCGGTAAACCCTGCAAAAGAGACTTCCCGGGGTCGCATACTGGATCGTAACGGTATTGAACTGGCTGCCAGTGATGACAAAAATGCCCTCAAGCGCGTCTATCCCCTTTCCAGGGCCTTTTGTCATCTGGTGGGGTATCTAGATCCCATGTTCGGACTTACGGGTCTTGAGGCTGCGGACAATGCCTTTCTGGACGGCTACAGCCTGACCTCGGCCGGAGAGGTCGGCCGTTTCGGCCTCAATATCCTAAATCACAGGGACGTCGGAGGAAATGATCTGGTCCTCACCGTTGATTCAGCCCTCCAGAAGCATGCTGTTAACCTTATGGGAAAAAGGCGGGGGGCGGTTGTTGCCTTGCAGCCGAAAGACGGCTCCATCCTGGTTTTGGCGAGTTCTCCCGGGTTTAATCCCCAGGCGCTTGACGGGAGATTATTCAGCGATGATCTGGCCGACTCATCACCTCTTTTAAACCGGGCCATCCACGGTCTGTATCCCCCCGGCTCCATTTTTAAGATTGTTGTGGCAGCCCTGGCCCTGGAAAAGGGATTCAGCGAGCGGCTGGACTGCCCGGCCCAGGGTTATACGCCTGCCGGCGGTCGCTATCGGCCCATACGGGATCATGAATATTACGCCCTTAAAAAACGGGGTGGGACTTGGAAAGGCAGGGGCCGCATCGGCATTGAGGAGGCCTTCGCCTTTTCCTCAAATGTGTTTTTCGCCCAACTGGGGGTAAGACTGGGCGGTAGTGAACTAAATGATATTGCACAGCGTTTTCTGTTCAGCATGCCCGTTACCCTCTTTGAGGGTTCATCAGGCAGCATTACCGCAAGGCAGGGAAGGTGGCCTAAGCTGGACGGGCAGGATATGGGGAGCGTTGCCCAGCAGGCTATAGGCCAGGGTGCAATTCTGGTTACTCCGCTCCAGATGGCGCTCATAACTGCTGCAATTGCACTGGATGGCCAGGTGTATGCGCCCAGGATTGCAGTGCGTACGCCCGCACGTATTCTGGGACGGCTGACCGAGCCTGAAGTCGCCCAAAAACTGAAGGAGATGATGAGAAAAACCGTTGAGAGGGGCACGGCAGTGGGCGCAAAAATAAAGGGGCTTCCCATTGCCGGTAAGACCGGCACAGCTCAGGTCCCGGACGGCTCAGACCATTCATGGTTTGTCTGCTTTGCCCCGATGGATACCCCCGCCATTGCAGTGGCGGTGATTATAGAGCACGGGGGGTATGGAGCCTCCTCAGCACTGCCCGTAGCAGTTGAGCTTATAAAAAAAGCAAAGCGTATGGGCCTGTTGGAAACTCAAACCGCGGACTCAGACAAGGCAATGTAGGACAGGGCAATGGCCGGAAAAAAATACGGGATAGTGGACACGTGGAAATACAGGAGACCGGAACGAAGGCTTTTTTTGCTGACCTCCCTGGCAATAGCGGTCGGATATGCCCTGGTGACTGTGCGAAAGGGCGGCATTTCTTCATTTAATCTCCATGATGCAATGCCGCTTGCAGTCTATCTTTGCGGTATCCTGACCGTGCACCTTGTGCTGATCCTGTTTAAATTCAGGGGCGACCCTTTGCTGCTCAGCGCGGTCTTATTCCTCTGCGGGATCGGCATGCTCGCCCGGTTTCGACTTGGCGCGACAGAACAGATCGTTATCCGGAATCTATCCTCGCTGGCCTTACCCCTGGGCCTTGCCCTCATGCTCCTTGTAATCCTGCTGTTCAGAAAGGGCAGATATCGTATGCTTGAGTCCCTGGCAGTTCCCTGTGTAATTTCAGCCATTGCCCTTATGGCCGCTATCATTTTATGGGGAGAGCGCTATCGCGGGGCGCTGTTTTTTACGGGGTACACCAATCCCTCAGAGCTTGTAAAAATATTGTTGATCATCTTTCTGTCCGGTTTTTTAGTCCGCTGGCGAAAGGAGCTTCAGGACACCTCTGTCGGCCTTCCTCGGTTGACCTCCAGGGCGGTCATCCTCCTTTTGATATCCTGGGGGCTCCCCATGGCGCTCCTGCTGTTCCAGCGGGACCTCGGACTGATAGTAATGCTCAATGCCGTGCTGATTGTCCTGATATTTATGGCAACAGGAAGGCCGTCGTATCTTGTGGTCGGCCTGCTCTTCGGCGTTGTCTTCTGCATAGCCGCCTATGCCTTCACAGCCCATGGTCAAGCGAGATTTGTAACATGGCTTAATCCCTTTTCCGATGCAACAGGTAAGGGCTGGCAGATCCTTCAGGCCCAGTCTGCAATGTATTCAGGAGGGCTTTGGGGAGTGGGCCTTGGGGCAGGTGCCCCGGAGTATATACCCATAGCATCTTCTGACCTGGTATACGCTGTTATAGGAGAGGAGATCGGATACACAGGGTGCGGGGTTGTGGTTGCTTTTTTTGTTGCATTGTTTTTTCGCGGCTACCGGATAGCCTCACAGATCGGTCATCCTTTCGGCAGACTGCTGGCGGCAGGCATTGTGTCTACCTTGACGTTTCAGACCCTGTTGAATATCGGGGGCGTTACAAAGGCCCTGCCCCTTACAGGCACGACTCTGCCGTTTATCAGCCACGGCGGAAGCAGCCTGATGACCACATTTTTGAGTGTGGGACTGTTAATGGCCCTTTCAGAAAAAGAACCTGCACCTGACAGGGGGAAAACAGGAAAGGCAAAAACATAATTATTAATGCTTAATGTTTAATTTTTAATTTTTAATGCTTAATGTTTAATGCTTAATTTTTAATGCTTAATTTTTAATGTTTAATGTTTAATTGTGAATTTATAAGGCCCTGACCCGCAACCCGTAACCCGATGTCATTAACTTAACGATTCATAACAGGCGAAAAAACGCGGATTTGCAGTCGTGAAGGAAATATTTGAACTGCAGAATATCGAACAAGGAATGTCGAATTTGGAAGTAATGAATCGCTTTTTTTATATCCTTACTTCTACATTCGAAATTCCTTGTTCGATATTGGATATTCTCTTAAGTTAATGACACTTACTCATAACCCATAACCCGCATGGATACCATGTCGCCATGAAAAAACACGATTACCGACATCCGGACCGGCCCCCTGAAATACCTTCCTGCTATGAGCCGCCGCCCCCTTCGGATGACGACTACTTTGCCCATGATCCCTTTTCGGAATGGAGCCGGCCTGATGCAGATATAACAAAAAACCATATTGCTGCCCCTGTTGCCGGAGAAAAACATGGCGATACTGCCGGTAATGAAACAAGTCCGGTCATACCCGGAAGTCTCAGAGACATACTAAAAGACGTGTTTCATTTTGACTCCTTCAGGCCATATCAGGAAAGGGTCTGCGAGTCCGTGGTTGCAGGGAGGGATCTTCTCCTCGTTATGCCTACAGGCTCCGGGAAGTCCTTATGCTATCAGCTCCCCGGAATAGCCCGCAGAGGGACGACCCTTGTAGTCAGTCCTCTTATCGCCCTTATGGAGGATCAAACACTTGGCCTTAAGCAAAAGGGTTTTCGAGCGGAAAGGATACATTCCGGGAGAAGCCGTTCGCTGTCGCGCCATGTCTGTAAGGAGTATCTCGATGGAAGGCTTGATTTTCTGTTTATCGCACCTGAAAGGCTGGCTGTGCCGGGTTTTCCTGAGATGCTCGCAAGACGCAGGCCTGTCCTGATCGCCATAGATGAGGCGCATTGTATATCACAGTGGGGTCATGATTTCAGGCCTGACTACCGGCTCCTGGGCGACAGGCTTCCCATTTTAAGGCCCGCCCCTGTTATCGCCATGACGGCAACAGCTACGCCGCGGGTGCAGAATGACATCGTCCAGCAGTTAGGCATCGTAGGGGCTGAGATGTGTATACATGGGTTCAGACGTACAAATATCGCTATTGAACTCATTGAGATGCTGCCATCAAAACGCTCCCAAAAGGTCATAGAAATCCTGGAGAAAAAGGAGTCCCTGCCGGCCATTATCTACACCCCGACACGACAGAAGACCGAGGCCCTGGCAACAGAGCTTAAAGATACGCTTTCCGTTGCCCCGTACCATGCCGGCCTGTCCTCGGATGTCAGGGACAGGGTGCAGGCCGCATTTCTTTCAGGGGAGCTGGATGCAATTGTTGCAACCATCGCCTTCGGCATGGGCATTGACAAACCGGATGTGCGCACGGTGATCCACACCGCGCTTCCAGGCAGCCTGGAAGGCTATTACCAGGAAATCGGCCGTGCAGGCCGCGACGGCAAGCCCTCCCGCGCAATTCTCCTGCACTCATACGGCGACAGGCGGGTCCACCAGTTTTTTCACGAAAGGGGCTACCCGCACCACGACATATTAAACAATATCTACAAACGGCTTTCGGGCAATAAAAAGCCTGCTGAAAAACTCCGAAAAGAACTCCATATGGATGAAGAGGAATTTGAAACAGCCCTGGAAAAACTCTGGATACACGGGGGTGCCCTGGTTGACCCGGACGAAACCGTGCGCCGGGGACATAACAAATGGCCCATCACCTACAGAAACCAGAGCGATCACAGACTGGCCCAGATTGATGATGTGGCCCGTTTTTCCAAATCCTCTTCCTGCCGCATGCTCTATCTCATCCGCCATTTCGGCGACCGGGAAGACAGCGGGGGCCAGTGTGGTATCTGTGACTTCTGCGCCCCTGAAAATTCAACCACCACCTCATTTCGCAAACCGGATAAAAGGGAGGAGGGGATTATATACAATGTGATTTCGACCCTTAAGCGGGTTGAAGCCCTGAGCACGGGGAGGCTTTACAGCGATGTCTGCCCGGATACCGCCTTTTCGCGATCGGATTTTGAAAACATTTTGAGTTCTCTTGCAAGGGCCGATCTGATAGCCTTAAGCGAGCATGCCTTTGAAAAACAAGGCCAGACAATCCATTATAAAAAGGCAGGACTTACAGATGCAGGCCGCTCTATTGATACAGAAGAGGTCGACTCCGTTCCCATAATATCCCAGACACTGTTTCAAAGGAAAGGCGGCAGGCGAGACACTGAGGAGAAGAAACCAAAGTCTGTAAAGGTTGTCAAACGACACGATCCCGGCAAGGCTGACCCTATGGCCCTTTATGATAAACTAAGGCAGTGGCGTATCGAAACGGCCAGAAGAAAAGGCCTCCCCGCCTTTCGTATATTTTCCAACAAGGTCCTGGACGGCCTGGTTTCAGAGCAGCCCAAATCCAATGATGAATTGCGCCAGATGCCAGGTGTCGGCCCCTATTTCGCAAGGAATTACGGCAAAGAGATAATCAAGATAATCAAGACATACGTGAAGTGAAATTGGTAACCGTTTGAGTGCAATGGTATAAAGACTCCATCTATTGTTGTATGGTCTTCCCATACATCGCCAGTTCTTCAAGCCCTGCATGGTCGAGCAGTCTGATGGTCCGGTCTTTTACCTCGATTAAACCCTGACTGGTCATCTTCGCAAATATCCTGGACATTGTCTCCGGTATAGTACCCAGGAGGCTTGCAAGCTGACCCTTTGAGATTTCCAGCGTCACAGAATCATCTGATCCCTGTTCTCCTGCCAGATAAATAAGATATCCTGCAAGACGGGCGGGGACTTCCTTTAAAGAAAGGTTTTCTACTTGAACCGTAAACTGACGCAGCCTCATGGACAGAACCGCCAGCATGTTCAATGCAAGGGTGGGGTTTTTTGCTATCAGATCTGCTATTGAGGATCTTGGGAAAAAGAGAAGATGGCTTTTGGCAATCGCCTCGGCATTGGCAGGAAACGATTGACCGCTGAAGACCGGCACTTCCCCAAATGGCTCACCCGGACCGATGAAATGTAAGACCTGTTCTTTTCCTTCAGATGAAATCTTGAATATCTTTACAAGGCCCGTAACAACAAGGTAAAACCCGTCGCCTTTATCACCCTCATAAAATATGAAATCTGATTTCTTATAGTATTTGTTAACAGAGATCCGCTCAATTTCTTTTAATTGGTTATCAGGTAGACCATTAAAAAGTGGTATGCCGGAGATTATTTTCAAGATGTCATTCATTTCATCAACCGCTAAAAACACCCTATGTGAATATTCGAAACATTTTAGGGGGGTTAAAAAGGCTTTCAGGCTGTGAGGCCTGTTTTTGATGGCGCATATTTTTATGTCATTACATGCAACGGCACCATAAGCCCGAAATTTTGGCCGAACAGCCCCAGAGGATGGAGCCCGCTTGAGACTTGGCCCTATGTGCCTGTTCGGCCATTATTCAGGGTAACGGGGGCGTGGCAGAAGCTCCAAAGAATATTATGCGCAATCAAAAACAGGCCTCACAGCCTGAAAGCCTTTTTAACCCCCCTAAAATGTTTCGAATATTTTATTAATTATATCATAATATTTTTCTTGAGGCATTGAAAAATTCTCGATTTTACCGATCACTCCCGCAACCTGAATCCCGGAAAATATCTTTATTGATTCCATATTTTCACTAATCATATCAGGAGGTGTAGGCCTGTCACCCGGGTCTAAAAATATTATCCCCGTTGGCTCAATCCCCCTTTCTCTCAGGACTTTTATGGTAAGGAGGGTATGATTGATGGTGCCCAGACCTGCGCGGGCTGCGATAATTGGTCTTGATTCTGTGCGTTCTATCAGATCTATCATCAGCGTCCTCTGGTCTACGGGCACAAACAGCCCTCCTGCTCCCTCAAGGATGATGGGGCTGAAGTCTTTGGCCCTTGCCGCCAATGCCTGAATTACCTGTTCTGTTTTTATTTCCCTTTCCCTTCCTTCATCACGGGCCGCAAAATAAGGTGCCTTTGGGTTCTTAAAACAGTAAAGGACCGACTGAGCCGGATCTTTTCCCTTCAACTGCGCAATATTACTGTATATGAATCTCGCGTCGCTGTCTGTATCATAAGGATCATTGCACCCGGTCTGGAATGGTTTCATGTAGAATGGGGAAAGACCTTTGTAATAAAAATACTGCATGATGAGGAGAGACAAGACCGTTTTACCCACTCCCGTATCCGTACCTGTAATAAAAAACCTGTCTGACTGATTATTCAACGGCTGAAATCACCTCCTTTAAGGTATCAATGAATAAGGCAACGTCTTCTTCCGTGTGGAGAGCGGTCATGCTGACCCTTAGTATCGCCTTGTTTACAGGCACAGTGGGAAACCTGGCAGGAAGGACAAAGATCCCTTTATCCAGAAGACGTCCGGCAACCGCGACAGCCCTGGATTCATTTCCAATCTCCACTGAAATGATATGGGCATCGCCATTTACTGAAAGACCGGCCCTTTTAAGTCCATCCCTCATCAAAAGACTCACATCCCTCAATTGGGCCCTCAGGCCGTCGCCCTTGTATATGATTTCAAGGATGTCAACGGCCGAGACCGCATGGGCCTCAGGGAGGGTTGTTGTGTAGATCAGGGGGGATGAAAAATTGAAAAGATACTCCTTAAATTTATTGGGTAAGAGCACAAATGCCCCAAAAAGCCCCAGGGCCTTTCCAAAGGTTCCGACAGTGATATCGGCCACACTCCTTCCCAGGCCGCGGCCGCCTTCTCCAAGGGCACCCAGTGCGTGGGCCTCATCAACGATACTCAAAAAGCCATATTGCCTTTTGACCTTTAGAAAGCCTTCCATATCAAGGAAGTCCCCATCCATGCTGAAAAGAGATTCAGTAATAACGGCAGTCTCGGTCTCGCGGTGTGCATCCAGTCTCTTTATAAGGTGTTTCATGGAATTATGATTATAGCCCATAAACCTTGCACCGCTTAAGGCCATCCCCTTTACACTGCTTGCATGGATGTGTTTATCAAATATAATGGTGTCTCCTTTATCAAAGAAGGCAGTGAGGATGCCGATGTTTGCCTGGTATCCGCTGGGGAAAAACAATGCATCTTCATAGCCGAAATATTTTGCATACTCGCCTTCCGCCCGGCATATGGCGGAAAAGTTGCCTGAAACCAGCCTGGATGAGGAAGACGACGTCCCATATGTCTTGAAATTTTTTGCCACTTTATTTTGCAAGACAGATGATGTGCCGAGGCCGAGATAGTCATTGGATGCAAAGTTAAGGACCTTTTGATTACCCAAAAAAATATATTTGCCCTGCCTTTTTGTTATCTCGGGAGGGTTTCTGTAAAGGCCTGCCCTTTTCTGTGATGCTAATCTGACTTTAAATCGCTCTTCAAACATGACAATAGATCTCGATAATGCACCTGCAGAATCTCTTTTTTGAAAATATTATCATAATCGGTTGTAGCAAATAAAAACTCACCCTCAAACCGGATAATGCCATCCTGCATCGAACAAAGCATATAAGAAAAGGCAGATGAGCTGCGGCTGATAAGTTTCCCTGAGAGTGAATAGGCTCCGTTTAATTTCCCGATCGAAGGAGTACCGCACATGTTTATTTTCAGCAGAAATGCATGTTTTTCAAATTCTGTCAGAAAACGGACATGATAGGCCCCGAGCTGCGCAAGGGATTCTATCCCAAGATAAATAGGGGCGTCTGTATATCTCCTGGTCCCTTGGATATTTCCTGCATCCATCATATGGATTTTATCAACAAATATAAAGCCGTCCAGCCCCGTGTTTATGGTTATATCCATTTTATACAGTTATTGCCCCTTTATTATCAGCACGCCGTTCTGACCGCCGAATCCAAAGTTTTCCAGTAATATTGTACGTGCATCAATATTCCGCCCCATGCGCACGAAATTAAGCTCCATATGGCAGGGATCAGTCAGATTTCTTATCTCAGGCCAGTAGTTGTTGCACATGCAAATCAATGAAATTCCAAGCTCCAGTGCGCCACATGCGGCAGCCCCATGACCTATCCAGGACTTGATGGCTATCACGGGCGGCCCGTTGGCACCGAACAGCCTATGTAAAAGATGAGCCTCTGCCTCATCGTTAAGCTGGGTTCCTGTCCCGTGGGAAGATACAATATCAATATCTGATGGATTAACACCGGCCTCGGATATCGCCGCCCTGACGGCCTTTTCCGCCCAGGCTGCAGAGGGTTCAGGCGCAGTCATATTGTGTCCGTCTATGGAACTGCCAAAACCGCAGATTTCCGCGTATATTTCGGCGCCGCGTCTTTTGGCATGATCCATCTCTTCGAGAAGAAAGACGGCCCCCCCTTCTCCAGGGACAAAACCCTTCCTTTTGCTGTCAAACGGTCTCATGGCCTTGTCAGCTTCGCCGGACCCGGTATAAAGCGCATTTGCCTTTTTGTAGGCAAGTATCCCCCCCCTGCTCAATCTGGAATCCCCTCCGCCGGCAAGGGCCAGGTCAAGGTAACCGCACCTTATCTTTCTGAAGGCCTCACCAATGGCCATGACAGATGCTGCGCATGCGGTGTTTACAGTCAGATTTTCACCATGGATGCCGGCGTACATGGCAATAGCAGAGGCGGCGGTATTCGGGAGAAACCTCAACATCCAAAGGGCCATCAGGTCCTTTCTGTCCATTTCGCCTTCCTGAATTTCGAAAAACTCACCCCCGATATCCAGATTGGGACCTGTTCCCATAAAAAGACCCGCGTTTGATAAGAGATCCTTATTAATCCCCGAACTTCTTATTGCATCAACAGCCGATGCCACACAGAACTGACTCCCCCTGTTCAGGTAACGCCTCTCTTTGAATGACCCTGTATATGATTTGATATTGAAATCATTTACAGGGGATATCACCACATGGTCATCAAATGACGGCCTGGAAAAAGACACTCCTCCTCTTTTGAGATTGTTAATGATCTGTTCCCCTGAAAATCCCAGAGATGAACAAATACCGATACCAGTTATTGCAACTTTTCGTGACATGATAAAAGACGGTATAGGTTAAATCATTTGCCTTACCGATCCAAACCCGTAACTCGCAACCCGCAACCCGTCCCCCTCCTTACACCGTCCTATACACCTCATAAACGGTCTTTCGTTGAATAGGGCCCGGGGTTTCATCCGGGAACCCGACCGTTATCAGGCACCTGATGTCAAGATCACCTATACCAAGGATATTCTCCACATTTGAGATAAACACCAGCGGGGCTGTCAGTATACACGAGCCGAGGCCGAGTTCTTCTCCTTTCAGGATGAATGCCTGTAACGCAAGGCCGATGGTGATGTCCAGGTCCTTTCTGTCATATCTTTCAATCAGCCCGGCCTCAAAGAGTTTTCTTGAAAAACCGGTTGTAGCTTTTAGGGTACCTGCGGCAAAAAGGAGCGGGGCATTGAACATGAATTCAGAAAACCTGTAATAGCTTGTTATCCAATTCTTCAGCCTCTTTGGTCCATTACGCTCTTCCAGGGTGTCGAACAGACGCTGGCGGCCCAGGGCCATGTTCTCATGGAGTCTGTCTCTTATCCCGGATGAATTGACTTTTAGAAATCGAACAGGCTGTGTATTGGATGGGGACGGGACCATTGCAGCAGAGAGGATCATCATTTCTATCCATTGCTCAGGCGGTGTATCGGTCTTGTATTTTCTGATACTCCTCCTCTTGTTCACCAGTTCATCAAATGATATTATCCTATCCATTTACCCTGCGCCATTCCACGTAACTGACCAGATCCTTCACCTTGAGCGTGGGACCTCCTTCCAGGTCAGACACGATATCTGCTATCCTGTCTCTTTTTAAAAAAGGCAACCTCTCCGCCAGATATCGAACCACGTCTGTCTTGTTTTCCGCGGCCTCAGTCACATGGTCCCTCAACCTCAGGAGAAAGATATCGGCGTCATTGACCTCGATGTTAAAAGCAGCGTTCAATGATACGGCCATTTCCAGTAAATCAATAGACTCAGCTCCCAGTTCCCTGACAATGTATGCCTCCGGCAGTATATCCTTGACTTCCATGTCAAGTATATCCGCCAACAGGCGTTTTATTACTTCAAGTACTTCCATTACTTCCCCGCAGTAAGTCCCCCGTCCAGTGAGATCTCTGTCGCATTAAATCCCCTGGCGCTCTCAGAAAGATAAAACAGGATCGTTTCCGCAACCTCTTTTGATGTCAATGCCCTCTTTATCGGGACCCTGCCGATGGATGCGTCCGGATCTTTCCGGATAAACTCCCTGCCGCGACCCCCATCTATGTAGCCAGGCCTCAATGTAACCGTTGTAATCCCGCTGCCTGCCAACTCCAGGCCTAAATTTTTGTAAAGCGCCTCTGATGCAAGCTTCGCAGCACAGTAAAACCCCTGCCCAGGATTTGGCCTGACGGCTGCTGATGATGATATATATACAAGCCTGCCCCTTTTTTGAACCAACATCATCCTTACAACCCTTCTCAATACCTCAGCGCGAAATGAGATATTTTGATTGAAATACCTGTAGATATCGTCAGGATCAACTGATGCTATCAGACATTCAAGATCACTCTGTACAAAATCAACCATGAAATCCGGGCAGGCGGCATCTTCCTTGAATATCTGAACCAGAGAGGCGCGGTCACTGAAATCAAGAAAGGAGGTGCCATACCTTCCAGCAAAATCCTTAAGTACATCAGATATCCGGGCCTGACCTTTTTTGCTTCTGTATGTAAGCACAGGGAAAAACCCGGCCTTTATCATAAGTTCAGCCAGACACAAGGCCATATCACAACTTCCGCCAAGGATGAGGGCTCGCGTTCCTGAAAACTCAAGATTCATTTGTCTATAACACCTGTAACAAGGATCTTTGATTTATCAGAGGTGCCGTCATAGAGCCTGCACCTCAATTGATCCTGGAAGGTCTCCATTATATAGAAATGCCGACCAGGGGGGACAAACTTCCTGAATTTAAAATCCTTGACTGTGTAGCCGTCTTTCAGGAGCCCTGCCCTCTTCCCTGCCTCAACAAATCCTTCCGCTATAACACTTCCAGGAACCACAGGATTTCCAGGGAAATGATCCTTGTAGATCTTGTCAGAAGGATCAAAATAGAATGCACCCTCGATTTTCATGTCACCTTTTAACCATGTTAGCTTCTTCAACTATTTTAACTCTTTCAACTATTTTAACTCTTTCAACTTCTCCCTTCCTCCGTCACCTCATGAATTGCGTCATAGGTAACATCACAGATCCTGTCCAATTCTTCCATTGAAACAGCAAGTGCCGGCATAAGCACGATCACATCGCCAAGGGGTCTCATAATCAGCCCACGACTTCTGGCCTTCATTATTACCCTGTGGCCCATCCTCAGCCTTGGCGGATATGGTTCTTTGGTCTCCTTGTCCGCCACAAGCTCAATTCCTATTATTATTCCGCACTGTCTTACGTCCCCCACATGGTCCAGTGACTTAAATGCCTCCAGCCTTTCCGAAAGATGCTCTATCTTAGCCTCCAACTTCTCCAGCACCCGTTCTTCTTCGAATATCTCAAGGTTTGCAATGGCTGCGGCACAGGCAAGGGGGTTTCCTGTATATGTATGGCCGTGGAAGAATGTCTTAAACTCGTCATATTCACCCAGAAACCCTTCAAAGATCTTCTCTGTGGTCATGGTGGCTGCAAGAGGGAGATAGCCGCCTGAAATACCCTTTGCAAGTGCAAGGATATCGGGAGAAACATCTTCATGCTCGCAGGCGAACATCTTTCCTGTCTTTCCAAAACCCACTGCCACTTCATCGGCAATCATTGTTATACCGTATCTTGTGCAGAGTTCCCTGACTCCTTTGAGATAGCCCCGTGGGTGAACCAGGATACCTGCGGCCCCCTGCACAAGGGGCTCCATCACCAGGCCGGCTATCCTGTCTGAGTCGGCCTTTATGATATTTTCCAGGGTGTTCAGGCATTCAAGTCCGCATGAGGGAAACGTCTTACTATAAGTGCAGCGATAACAGTATGGGGATTCTGTCTTAAGCGTTTCAAAGAGGAGTGGCCTGTATGTAGCATGAAACAGATCTATGCCTCCCACGCTTACGGATCCGATGGTATCACCGTGGTAGGCGTTGGTGACAGAGATGAACTTGGTCTTTGCCGGATCGCCGTCTGCTGCCTGTTGCTGATATTGAAATGCGATCTTTACAGCTATCTCTACAGCGGTAGATCCGCTGTCAGAATAAAATACCCTGGTCAATCCCCTGGGGGCGATTTCAACGAGTTTCTTTGCAAGCCTGATGGCTGGTATATTGGACAGACCCAGCATGGTGGAATGGGCGATATAATTTAACTGGTTTCTTATTGCCGCATCAATCTTTTCCTTTCTGTGACCGTGTACATTGGTCCAGAGCGAAGAAACCCCATCCAGGTATTCATTACCGTAGATATCCTTGAGCACGCATCCGGAACCGCGCTCGATAATCAATGGGGGCTGTCTCAAGTGTTCCCTCATCTGGGTAAACGGCGGCCAGATATATCTCCTGTCATCTTCTTCCAGTTGTCTGTTGCGTTCCTCTAAGGTTTTCATATCCACAGACCTCTCCATCCCTCCTTCACCCTTCTGCCCTAATTCTTCTTTCAATCTCAAGTCTCATATCCCGGATCATTTCAATATCCATTTCAGCGCTTCGACCCTTGGTGGTCAGATAATCGCCTATCATTACCCCGTTTGCACCTGCAAGGAAGATCCAGGACTGGAAATCCTTGAGGGTCCGCTCCCTTCCGCCGCATATGGTGATATCCTTTTGCGGGTTTATTATCCTGAAAAGTGCAATCGTCTTCAGTGCCTCCATCGGAGAAAGGAGACCTCTATCCTGCATGGGGGTACCGGCAATGGGGTTTAAAAAGTTTATCGGTATGGAATCTATATCAAGATCCCTGACGGTAATGGCCAACTCCACCCTCTGCTCCCAGGACTCTCCCAGACCCATGATCCCTCCGGAGCAAACCCTGAGTCCTGCGGACCTGGCGATTTTTATTGTCTCTATGTCTTCTTCATATTGGTGTGTGGTGCATATATGGCTAAAGTAGCTCCGTGAGGTCTCAAGATTATGGTGATATGATGTGATCCCGCTTTCTTTCAACCGGCGGGCCATAGGTTCTGTCAGTCTTCCAAGGGATGCGCAGACACTCAGATCGGTCTTTCGCCTGATCTCCTCCGCGGCTCGACAGATGGCCTCCACCTCTTTTTCCTTCATGGCAAAACCGCTTGTCACCATGGAATACATTGTGGCACCCGCCTCCCGCATACGGATGGCAGTGCCGACCAGGGTATCCTTATCCAATATGGGATATGTGGAGATCCCTGTCTTATGATGGCCCGATTGGGCGCAAAAGGCGCAGTCTTCAGAGCAATATCCCGACTTGGCATTGATTATGGAGCAGGTGAACACCCTATTGCCTTTAAACCTGTATCGGATCCTGGAGGCGGTTACCAACAGCTCATTGGTATCATCCTGAAGACCTGCGAGGGAGCATGCCTCTTCATAAGATATGCTATATCCCGGCTCTTCAAGGGCCTTTTCAGTTATAATCGCCATTGCCTTATCAGTCATGATCATCCTTATTTTATCCTGCCGAAATTGCCATTCACATCAATCCAATAAGAGGGTTGGCGTTCCTATATCAAAGGTGAGGAATTATTGTCAACCATTAACTATATTCCTGGTTGACAAATGAGGGTGGACTCCGCTAAGAAGAATTGATGCTGACAAAAGATCAATTATTATCATACCTCAAGAAAAGAAGGGGAAAATGGGTCTCAGGGGAGCTATTGAGCAATGAGTTCTCTGTCAGCCGGGCCGCCATATGGAAACACGTATGCAAGTTGAGGGATGACGGTTGCATAATTGAGTCATCCCCCAAAAAGGGGTATCTTCTCAACCAGGACCCGGACCTGATCATTCCCAACGAAATCAGGGATGGGCTTTCTACCAGTTTATTCGGCCAAAGGGAAATTGAATATTTTAAAGTTCTTGGCTCCACAAACACCAAGGCAAAAGAGCTTGCTGAAGGTGGCGCTGCTGAAGGCTCATTAATAATCGCCGAGTCCCAGACAGATGGAAGGGGCAGGAGGGGCAGGAGTTGGCTGTCCCCCGCTGGGGAGGGTATCTACGCAACCCTTATCCTCAGACCTGCCATGTCGCCCGCTGGAGCGCCAAAGATAACCCTTATGACCGCAGTTGCCGTGGCCGACGCCATCCTTTCCGTTGCCGAGCTTGACGTGCAGATAAAGTGGCCTAACGATATCATGGTAAAGGGCAGAAAACTTGCAGGCATCCTCACCGAGATCTCCACCGAAATGGATTCCATCAATTATATTGTTGTCGGCCTCGGCCTGAATGTTAATAACCCTGACTTTCCGGAGGAACTGGCAAATCAGGCCACCTCCATACTGATTGAAACAGGGAGAAGCCCTTCGCGGTTATGTCTTCTGAAGGCCTACCTGGAACAATTTGAAAAATATTATCGTATGTTTATACAAGGTCATTTCAAGGAGATCATGAAAAGATGGAAGGAACTCTCAGAGATCATCGGCAGGGAGATAATGATTGATGTTGTCGGCGAGAGTCATCTTGGAAAGGTAGTTGATATTGACGACGACGGTGTCTTGATCCTGCAGAATGGCAAGGGAGAAATCCACAGGATATTCTCGGGAGATGTCACTGTGGTTTCCTCATAGGGCCATCTTTCAATTATAAAACCCATAACAGATAACCTCGATTTAGCGCCATCCAGCCTTTATCTGAACGCCCTTGAACATGAACTCAGGCAGAAACAGGGCACATAATAAAAACAAAGGTCATTACCACCATAATTGGGAAAGAACAGATGACAGCACGATGGAGCGGATGGAGGACAGCACTTGGACCAAGACCATCTCCCTCTTGCCTGGTGCATATCAGTATAAGTTTGTTCTTGACGATGTCTGGATCGAAGACCAAAATAATACAAATAAGATTGACAACCCATTTGGAGGTAGGAATTCCATCATAGAATTACAATGAGGAATTTGTTATTGAAATATGGAAAAAAGGAATCTCGGCAGGGGACTTGAGGATATTTCAAACATATTCCTGTCAACAGCCAAAAAAGCAGATGATAAAGGGCAAATGCCTGGAAAGGGATTTTCAGCAGTAAAGATACGGGATGATACATGTGCATCCTGTATCGAGATGATAGAGGGTTCATCAAAGGAGCCAAAATGCAGGATATTCACAGTGGAAGATAAAAAATACGGGGTCCCGCACTTGGAAACTATAACAATGAACTATGCCAATTATTGCGGATATTTTACGAAAGCTACGCAAAAAGAAACATCGGTCGCTAATGATGCCCCAGCCGGTATTTCAGGACCTGATGTGGAAAACTGCGAGATTGAAGAAATCATAAGTATAAGGAAAAAAATAACTTTCCAGGATACAGAGGCAACAAAAGAGGATATTAAACGGACTCTGCTAAAATATCTTGATGAAGGATATAACCTGACAGTGGCTGAACTTACCAAGGTTGAAGAATCCTCAGAAAAGACAAACAGACAGTCCAGAAAGGAAGAGATTTCACTTTTGGTGGAAAAAAGGTGAGTCTTTGGTCCTTTGAAGTAACAGGCACCGATATTAGCCCCTATTCAAAGCCTACCCAACCTGTCTGACGCTACCAGGTGTTTTTAAGAAGCTACCCGACGGCTAAATCCAGATCGCTCAAATCCGGTATTTTGCCGATTACCAAAAGGACTTGACCATGTGCCTTGCAGTCCCTTCCAAGATTATACAGGTTGATGATAAGATGGCGACAATTGATATTGACGGGGTCAGAAGAAACGCCAGCCTGATGCTGTTGGATGAAGTGAAGGTGGGTGATTTTGTGATCGTCCATGCGGGTTTTGCAATCCACAAGATTGACGAGGAATCAGCACTGGAGTCTTTGAGGATATTGCGTGAGGCCGCCTTACTTATGGGCTGAAACCAGGGGGTAAAAGGGCGTCAGTGGAAGGCGATTACATCGCAAGACGGCTTGAAATAAGCGGTATAGTACAGGGCGTGGGCTTTCGGCCCTTTGTCTATCGCCTGGCGGCAGAAACTGGCATTAAAGGCGAAGTCGCCAATACTTCTTCCGGGGTGTCTGTAATTATTGAAGGCGGCCGATGTGAGATTGATTCCTTTTGCAGCAGCATCCTACATGGTCCTCCCCTTGCACAAATCACCGGGATGTCCATACATAATGAGACTGTTAAAGGATACGACTCCTTTTGCATTGCAGGGAGCAGGAAAAACAGCGACAGATCCACACTGATCTCCCCTGATATCTCTGTATGCGGCGACTGTATTCGCGAAATGTCGAACCCGGACGACCGCCGGCATAATTACCCTTTCATAAACTGTACAAACTGCGGCCCAAGATACAGCATCATCGCAGATCTCCCCTATGACCGGCCTAACACCTCGATGAAAGGCTTTCGTATGTGTAACGAATGCCAAAAAGAATTTGATGACCCGGCAAACAGGAGGTTCCATGCGCAGCCAAATGCCTGCCCCAGGTGCGGTCCCGGGATTAAATTGTATGATAACAACAGCGAGGTGCCGGGCGACGCCATTGAGGCTGCTGCATCGCTCTTAAAAAAGGGCCACATCATAGCTCTTAAGGGTATCGGCGGATTTCACCTTGCAGTGGATGCTGAAAACAGCCGCGCAGTCATGCTTCTCAGGCAGAGGAAACACAGGGAGGAAAGGCCGTTCGCCCTGATGTCTTATTCACTGAAAGACATTCAAAGATTCGCATTTGCCACACCGGAAGGTGAGGCCCTTCTTAAATCGGCCCAGAGGCCTGTTGTCATTCTGGAAAAAAGGAACCCTAACTCCATTGCCCAGGGGGTTTCACCAAGTAACAACACCTTGGGTGTGATGCTTCCTTACACACCCCTGCACTATCTGTTATTGAGACATGGGTTTACCGCCCTTGTGATGACCAGTGCCAATATCAGCAACGAGCCCATTGTCATCAGTAATGAAGAGGCATTTAAGAGGCTTGCGGGCATCGCCGATTATTTTCTTGTCCACGACCGGGATATCTACAATAGAAGCGACGACTCCGTCATAAGGCCTGTTGCGGGCGCGGCAAGATTTATAAGACGCTCACGTGGCTATGTCCCCACGCCGGTTTTTCTAAGGCAGGATGTCCCCCGGATGCTTGCATGCGGGGCTGAACTCAAAAACACCTTCTGTCTCACAAAAGGAAACAAGGCCTTTTTGAGCCAGCATATCGGGGACCTGGAAAACGCACCCACTTATGATTTTTTCACATCCTCAATCGAGCAGATGAAAAAACTGCTTGATATCACGCCTGATATTATCGTCTGTGACCAACATCCGAACTATCTTAGCTCCACTTATGCCCAAAGCCAACAGGGTATAAGGAAGGTCCATGTCCAACACCACCATGCCCATATCGTAAGCTGCATGGCGGAAAACACGCTGGAGGGTAAAATTATCGGGCTAGCCTTTGACGGTCTTGGTTATGGAACCGATGGGGCAATGTGGGGGGGAGAGGTATTGATAGCTGACGAAAGGAGTTTCATCAGAAAGGCGCACCTTGCCTACGCACCAATGCCTGGCGGGGCAGTGGCCATCAGGGAGCCCTGGCGCATGGCAATCAGTTATCTATACCGCACCTTTGGCAGGGACCTTTTCGGCCTTGACCTTCCGTTGCTGAAGGAAATTGATGAAAAACGGCTCAATATCATCATTCAGACGATAACAAATAAAGTAAATACCCCGAATACCTCCAGTCTTGGCCGCCTTTTTGACGGGATTGCTGCAATTATCGGATTAAGAAATACGGTAAGTTATGAGGGCCAGGCCGCCATGGAGCTTGAGACGATATGTAAAGATACCAGGGAGTCATACGATTATAAATGGTCAAATGGCGAGACCTTTAATGTCTTACTTGAACCTATCATTTCGGGTGTGGTACAAGATGTGACAAAGGGTGCTGACCCATCCATTATAAGCAGAAAATTTCACAATACCCTTATAACGCTTTTTACAGAGATCTGTGAAGAGGTAAGGACCGAGACAGGGCTCAATCGGGTGGCGATGAGCGGAGGGGTGTTCCAAAATGCGATAATCCTGAAGGGCCTGATCCAAGCGCTTTCGGAAAAGGGTTTTCATGTCTTTACCCACAGACTGGTACCGACAAATGACGGCGGCATCTGCCTCGGTCAGGCGGTTATAGCAGCTCAGATGCACTGGGATCGCTGAATGTCAATAAAACACATGCAGGAATACAGAGACCCGGTGATCTCAAAGGGTCTGATTGAATCCCTGTGGAGGATCAGTAACAGGCCGATCCGCCTGATGGAGGTATGCGGCACACATACCATGTCTGTATTCAAAAACGGCATACGCTCCGTGCTTCCTGAAAACATCACCCTTGTCTCAGGGCCTGGCTGCCCTGTGTGCGTGACCCCGCAGAACGAAATAGACGCCTTTCTCGGACTTTCCATGCTTGAAGACGTGGTTATCACCACCTTCGGAGATCTGATCAGGGTCCCCGGCACACAATCCTCACTTCAAAGGGAGCGGGCCAGGGGCAAAGACATACGTGTGGTCTATTCCTCTTTGGATGCGCTTGATATCGCGAGAAAAAATCCGGACAAGAAGGTGGTTTTTCTTGGGGTGGGTTTCGAGACAACCGCGCCCACCATAGCGGCCTCAATCACCATGGCACGGGAGGACAACATTACAAATTATCATGTCTTTTCCGCCCACAAACTGGTCCCGCCCGTCCTTGCCGGGCTTATGGAAATACCCGATGTCAGGGTAGATGGCTTCATGCTCCCCGGCCATGTCTCAGTGATTATCGGTTCTGACGCATATATCACTTTTGCAGAAAGATTCCGTGCGCCGTGCGTTATAGCAGGCTTTGAGCCGGCAGACATCCTCCATGCGATATCCATGTTGGCGGAACAGATAGAAGCGGGCTTTGGCCGACTTGAAAATGCCTACACCAGGGCTGTGACAGCAAAAGGAAATCAAAAGGCTTTGGCCCTCATCAATCAAGTATTTGAGACCGTAGACACCTGCTGGCGCGGTATCGGAACAGTCCCTTTAAGCGGCCTTAAGATAAGAGAAGAATTTTCGGCGTTTGATGCGGAGCAGGTGTTTGAAATAATCGTACCCTATTCGGAAGCTCAGACGGGTTGTGTGTGCGGCGAGATACTGACAGGGATAAAATCACCGCCTGACTGCCCCCTTTACAAAAGGCTCTGCACACCCACAGAACCTTTTGGCCCCTGCATGGTATCAAGCGAAGGGACATGTGCTGCATACTACAGATATTATTGCGGATGAGCATATAAAATGAAGACGAGACAGATCCTGCTGGATCACGGAAGCGGAGGCAGGTTATCGCATGAGTTGATAACAGGGCTTATGCTTCCTGCATTTGATAATGCCCCGCTCTCAGAACTCCACGACGGCGCACGGCTTGACATTGCCGGAATGCGCCTTGCATTTTCAACAGACTCCTATGTTGTTGATCCTATTTTTTTCCCTGGAGGTGATATCGGGGTGCTGTCAGTAAATGGAACTGTAAATGACCTTGCCATGTGCGGTGCTGCACCATTGTTTCTTAGCGCAGGTCTTATTATAGAAGAGGGCTTCTGCCTTGATGACTTGGATAGAATAATAGCCAGCATGACCAGCGCTGCAAAAAATGCCGGCGTGACAATTGTAACCGGAGATACAAAGGTTGTCCCGGCGGGAACGGCCGACAAGATATTTATCAACACCTCCGGCATAGGGCTTATACCCGAAGGCATTATTATCTCAGGCGACAGGGCTCAGCCTGGGGACAAGGTTATCATAAGCGGCCCCATTGCTGATCACGGAGTAACAATACTCGTCCAGAGAAAGGGCATGGAGTTTGAATCTGATATTACAAGTGACACCACGCCGCTTAACCACATGGTTGGGGGGATGCTGTCATCATGCCCTGATATCCACGTCCTTCGTGATCCGACCAGGGGCGGTGTCGGGACCTCATTAAACGAGATTGCAGAAAGATCCCGTGTGGGAATAAAACTCTATGAAGACAAGATCCCGATAAGGGCTGAAACAGCAGGCATATGTGAGCTTCTGGGGCTCGATCCCCTTTACATTGCCAATGAAGGAAAACTCCTTGCCTTTGTCAGGCCTGAACACGTAAACAGGGTCCTGTCTGTCATGAAAAAACACCATGCCGGTAAGGATGCATGTCTGATAGGAGAGGTAATTTCCGACAGTCATGCCAAGGTTATTATGCGGACCCGGATTGGTGGGACGCGGATTGTTGATATGCCTGCAGGCGAACAACTCCCCAGGATCTGCTGACGGATACAACAATGCACGAGTTGTCAATCGCGCAAAATATCATTGATATTGTAAAGGCGGAGATGATAAATTATGATGCCAAGATACTCAGGGCTGTGCATCTTAGGATCGGCGCAATGTCATCTATAATGCCTGATTCACTCTCATTCTGTTTTGAAGCAATAATTTCAGGAACAGAACTTGAAGGGGCAACCCTTATAATTGAAACCATTCCTCTAAAAGGATGCTGTAAAGGCTGTAACGGCAACTTTGAAATTGTGGATTACATGTTCAGATGTCCTTTGTGTAACAGTCATGATATAACAATTGTCGCTGGTCGTGAATTGGCCGTTGCAGCAATTGAAGTTGATTGATAAACAGATACTCTGAATCAAAAAATTATGAGTCAGATTTAAGAAACGGGGTAATTCTCTGTTGGCGAGGATTTCAAGGTGATGATGCTCAGTGTGACCGAAGGTGATGACAAGCCGTCAAAGTATCCATTAATGTTTCGGGAATCAAGTGAATTGTTTGTTAAACAAGATTGACCTCCTGCCCTATGTTGACTGTTCCCTAAAAAAGATGAGGGAATATTTTTTGAGGATTAATCCGAAATTAACTGTATTCGAGGTTTACTGCAAGACCGGTGGAGGGTCTGGCCTGGTGGTATGACTGGCTGCGCGCAAGAGTCAGTGAGATATGATGAGGGCCTTTTAGGTAAAGTCGTTATTGAACATCATTATTAAAAAGAGGGACATGCCATGAGTACAAACAGCATCTTAAAGATCTTGAACCCTGCTTTGGCTATTGTATTGATCTTTCAATTAGCCACTGGCCTTTTGCACGTTATTTTTACACACGAGATGTTTGAAACCATACATGGCACCAGCGCGGGTATATTTATCATCCTGGTTGCCCTGCACCTGATACTGAATTGGAATTGGATCAAGGTGAACTTTCTCAAAAAAGGTTAAAAAACCGCAGAAAATTGGCGGTATGGGTTTCATACCATTGTCCGTTTCCCATTTTTATAACATTTTAGGAGGCGATTCTTCTGCCTGACCTGTGTGTTGGTACCGCCAGGCTCAGATACTGATCATAATCATCAAACATCAATCCCTTGTTGATCATCGTATTTAGAAAGGATCTTATTTTATCTGCTTGCAGTTGTGAAAACCGCTCTTTTATTTCTTCAAAACTACGGTGGTGTTCACAAAAAAGATAAATTTTTCTGGAGGCGCCCTGGAGACGGTGGATCAAGGGTTCCTCATTAAGACGACGCTCCCTTACGATCAAAAACGACTGACCATCGTGTTGTGTCAGGATCGGCCCATCATAGGGATTTGAATGAAGAAGGCTGTAGTCTTTCCTCCATTTCCTGATCGCCGGGGCCACCTGCTGCCAGAGCCTGCGTTGGTAAATCTTGGGTCCGCGATAGTCCTGAATATTAAAATGCATTCTGCGACACACCGCTTCGGGGAACAATTCTTTATGGTAAGGATGATTAAACACTGCTGTAAGGCCGTATTTTTTCGGATTCTCCCAAACCTGGCTGTGTATGCCCAGCCAGAAAGACACTATTCGCAATGGACGAAAAAAACGGGCGAATCTGATTGTGCGCAGTGTTTCAGCCACATCTGTTTCATCGCTACCCGGAAAATGCAGGATCAGGTTTGCCGCGTTTGTTATACCCAGGGCCTCACAGTGCTTCATAATCTCCATGTTATCCATGGCCGTGATCCCCTTGTTCAACTTTTTTAAAAGCCGGGAGCTTAAGGATTCAATACCGATCTGCACCTCGGTCATACCCGCCTCATAAAGATTTTCCAGCATCCGACGGCCGGCAGATGCACGTATTTCAGCAAAAAAATGAAAATCCTTATTTTTCTCTGCTAAGCCGGTAAATATCTCCAGGCTTTTTTTCGGGGGAAGGACATTATCCACTATGGCCACAGAAAGCACCTTGTATTTTTCTGTCAATTGATCTATTTCGCCAACGACCTGGTCACCTGCCTTGGTCCGATATCCATGCCATTGAAGGTTCAGGTTGCAAAAGGCGCATCCTTCCGACCATTGTTCTCTGTGTGAAGTCTCTTTTGCTGACCTCCACCAGCAGCCTCGTGAAATCTCCACAGGCAGTGTAGGAAAGAATCTTTTATCCACAGGCAATTCTTCGAGAAGATCAAAATAGTCGGAAAAATCCGGCACGGGCAGGGTTTTCAGATCAGGCAGTTGCCAAAAATGGGCCGACCCCTTGGATTGTTTATTATTGCGGCCTATTACCCCTCTTGTGGCAGGCAGATCTTCACAGCGACCGCCGGCCAGTAAGTGGCTGACTATCCGGGCGAGGGGCTGTTCGCCTTCGCCGGTAACAATAAGATCAATGTCCGGAAACATGGTCAGTATATCATAAGCTGTTTGCCCCCCAATAATAGAGCCTCCGGCTATCAAAGGCAGATCAGGGGCCGACCGCCTGATTTCCCGAATAAAATACAGGGAAGCCGTCATTTGGCAAAGGCATACGGAAAGCCCGACCAGACCCACGTTGGACCAGTCTGTTTTTTGAACAAAGCCGTCTGATACCGTTTTTACGCGGCGGGTCAGATCTGAAAATTCCAATCCACCCAGTTCTTTGACTTTTTTTGCCTGCCTGGCGAAAAAATTGCCGATCCTGTCTTTACTCTCCGGATAAAGCAGGGCTGCGTAAATGCTTTCAGCCAGCCATGTTTTTCCGGAAATGGCATGATAAACCGGATATCCGATGGCCTCGGCCAAGGATAAAAAAAAATGATAACAGGATACAGTTACATCCGGAAAAAGCCCCTGGAGATATCCTTTTAAAACACCCAGTTGAATTGAAGGACGACTAAATAAGGGCCAAGGTGCAGATATCAGGGCGATACGCCTGGAAAATTCAGGAGGGGTGCTTTCAGTCACTGAAATCATACCTTATGATAATCGACTATTTCCACGTCAAAGGCATCGTTGTTTCTCCAAATGAAGCAAATTCTCCATTGTTCGTTGATTCGAATGGAATGCTGTCCAGTTCGATCATCTTTGAGTTTTTCAATCCGGTTCGCCGGCGGGACTCGCAAGTCTTTAATAATAGAAATAAGAAATGGGGTCTGCCTTTGACTCTTATCGATTTTCATCAAGAGCTAACGGCAGATTTGACCTCTTTCTGACCCCTTTCTTATTTTCCGTTTAACCTGAAGCGGACAAGGGAGTAACTTCTTCATCGATTTTGGACTCCATGTCATCTTCCGCGACATCGAGTTCATAGTCCATTTGAAGGCCAAGCCAAAACTGTGCGGACATACCAAAATATCGTGCAAGCCGTAACGCCGTATCTGCGGTAATACCTCGCTTACCCAAGACAATTTCGTTAATCCTCCGTGCCGGAACATGAAGAGCTAAAGCGAGCTTGTTCTGGCTCAAACCCATCGGTTCGAGGAATTCCTTTTGCAGTATTTCTCCCGGATGAACTGGATTCATTTTTTTTTGTTTCATGATTTACCCCTTATGATAATCGACTATTTCAACGTCAAAGGCATCGTTATTTCTCCAAATGAAGCAAATCCTCCATTGTTCATTGATTCGAATGGAATGCTGTCCAATTCGATCACCTTTGAGTTTTTCAAGCCGGTTCGCCGGCGGGACTCGCAAATCATTAATGCTTCTTGAACGATTGAGCATTCGCAGTTTTCTTAAGGCTATTCTTTGCAACTCATCCGGTAAGTTCCGAGACCGTTCCCGCTTAAATATTTTTTCGGCTTCCTTATCTTTAAATGCTCTTATCATACTAAAAATATATAACCCTTTTAACGTTTAACGTCAAGGGGTAATTTTATCGAGAGATATGTTCCAATGCCCCACTTCACACGCGCACGTTTTTTCAGGGCGTCGTCGTGAAAGCGGATGTTAAATATTTAAAGTATTAATTTCTTCATTTCCTCAATAGAAGACTGCCAGCGAGGGAAACCCTCAATTCGATAATGTAATGGGGTCATAATGGGGTCTGCCTTTGACCCCTTTCCATTTATTCAAATTGTCTCATGAGACATTAATGTTTCTATAATTATCTTGAGACACTATAACTCTCGGCATATCTTTCGGTGAGACTCCATTATAACTTATTAAAATCGCGCATACTATTAACTGATTGCCCTCATCATTAATAAAATATTCTAAAAGGGCAAATCTTTGTTCTCTTTTCCTTCTCTGTCAAATCAAATGATATCAATATATTATTCATTCTTTGTTTTATGAAAGAAGCGGATATTAGTGTCTCATATCGTGGGGCATGTTATAGCGCAAGGCAATTTCCTGGATTTACTAACATATTGAATTTACGTACTGCTTACAACCGCAAGGCAATTTTTCCTCGTTGGCACAGATTTTGGAAATTAACAAACGTATAAAGACATCATCCATTAAGTTGATGATAAGGGGGGGCAATTTATTGCTATTTCTCAAATAGTTGAAAAAGGAGGTTTTGATTATGCATGATAAAAACAAATTATGTCAAAAGATCAAGTCCATCCATCCCGATATCGGAGAGTGCGGCATAGATGTAACCGTAGAATGGGATGAGGAGAAAAGGGCATGGCTTGTAGACCTCAAAAAAGATAAACATGAGCTTAAAACCCACTTAGAACCACAAGATGCTGACGGTTGCATGGAAGGCAAACAGTGTGTGTCGCTCGGACTTCAGATAGCTCAGTTGAAAGCCAATATTGGGGCATAGGGAATTATTATACTCGAATATTGTATGATCATAAAGTTCTTTCCAGAAGCTCGGACGATATCTTGAACCAATATTTAAGAGCGTGTCATTTAATGTTCAGTTATTAGGTGATAAATAAGATGGAACATAAAAACAAAAATGCTGGTAAAATATCAACGAATAATGTTTTGATATTTGAGGAAAGTCTTTTGCCCTGTAGCAAAGCACCTAGCGCGGAACACAATAGGTCTCATGATGAAGACGAGCCTTGTGATGACAGCAGGGCAGGAAAGATTGATAAAAAATGACGCTATTTGAAACAGAAATTAAATTCGTACAATTTTGTCCAGAATCAAAGATGGCGATTCATGTTCTAATGGGATCAGGTATGTTTGAGAGTGAGGGATCTTGACCTTGTAGTGCGCAGAAATGGACATTTTGTATTTGGGACAATCCATGTGATTTATTATCAGGTTGTATCAACCCAAAGGGGAGGAATGCATATGGATAGAAAAAAGATTCTCTGGCCCACGGATCTTTCAGAAAACGCAAGAAAGGCTTTACCTTATGTTTCATCTCTTGCGGAAAAGTATGACACTGATGTGCACGTGCTTTATGTTATAGAGGAACTCGGTCACCACGAGCGGTGGTATGGAGAATTCGACAAATCACATATTGACCGGATTCATGAATGGGAGAATGAAAAGGCTAAGGAACGACTCGATCAAATCTGTAAAAAAAACTTGGAGGGTTGTCACCTCTATACAAGACATATAGCCATCGGCGACCCTGCTCAAGAAATCTTGCGGCTTATTGATAAAGAAAAGGTAGACATGGTTGTAATGGCTTCCCGTGGAGAAAAGGGCCATTTTCAATTCGGGAGTGTAGCTGAAAAGGTCGTCAAGAATTCTCCTGTTCCTGTAGTAACAATTCCGTGTAGAAAATAGAGCTGCGACGCTAATTGTATGCCCCTGTAATGATTTCTGATAAGAGTGAGCATTGTCATCGTTGAATGTGTGGAGAAATTTGTAGTAAAAGATGGTGTCACCCTTCGCAAAGGAGTCTTAAATGGCAAAAAGAGTGATTGTTGACCAAGAGGAATGCATCGGGTGCGGCAATTGTGAAGACGTCTGCCCTGACGTATTCAAGCTGGATAAAGACAAGGAGAAATCTGAAGTAGTTAAGGTCGAGGGTGGCCCAGTGAAATGTATTGAGGAGGCAATGGAGGCCTGTCCTGTTTCCTGCATCCACTGGGAATAGGCTTGTATTTTGTTTGGATTACGCCTGTTTTCTTAATTTGGAATACAACTCTGATATCCCTGATTAGGGAGGTTATAAAAGATGGCGACCAAATTATCCGTTCCAATTGAGGATGATCAATTTGAAGACATGGTGCTAAATGCCCATGGCGTGGTCGTGGTGGACTTCTGGGCCCCGCGGTGCGGTACGTGTTTACAAATGGCGCCAGCGCTTGAAACCTTTGCAGCCGCAAACGAAGGCACAGCAAAAATCTACACGCTCGATGTGGATGACAACCCAAAGACTTCAGAAAGGCTTGAAATCAGAAGTGTTCCCACTGTCATTTTTTTTATGAACGGCCAAGTTCAACATATATCCCGCGGGGCCATGTCAGCCGTTAGTCTGCAAAACAAGCTCAACGAATTGCTCTCACAAGCGCAATCTAAATAAGCCCCAAATCATGCGTGGGCCGATTTTGGGTAAAGGGGAGAGATTTCCCGCAGCGTCTTCACTGCTTCTCGGAGCGCCTTTAGAAAGCGAAACAGGTCTTCCTTTTTATTTTCTATTCCCCAGGTAATCACCAAGGTCCCTTGGGCGTCAGCAAAGTCGCGCCCGATAGAAAGGAGAACATGAGAGGCCTGAAGAGCCCCGGCAGCACAAGCCGATCGCGTTGATACGGCGATATTGTCGTCATCTAGCATCAGAACCAGGCTTTCTCCCTCAATGTACTTGATTGACACGCTTACGAGATTAGGAAGGCTGCGTTCAGGATGGCCGTTAATGATATAGTGCTCTATGTAATTGGGTAGTTCTCTTAAAACCGTCTCCTTCATCTCCTTCATATGGGCCGTTCTGCCCTCCATGTCCTTCACCGCAAGTTCAGCGGCCACACCCATGCCGATTATTCCGATAAGGTTCTCTGTGCCTGCCCTCCGGTTGCTCTCTTGCACCCCCCCGTCAAGAAGAGGCCAGAGGTGAGTCCCCCTACGGACATACAGTCCTCCCACTCCAGTGGGGCCATAAAAAGGATTGGAGGCAAAACTGAGAAGGTCAACTCCCAGTTTTTGCACATCCACAGGAACAACGCCGACAGAATCTACCGCATCCACATGAAACACTACATTTTTTTCTCGGGTAATGCTGGCGATTTCTTCGATGGGCTCAATGGTGCCGATTTCATTGTTGCTGTGCATTATAGAAACCAGCACGGTGTCTTCCTTGATTGCCTTTGCAACATCCGAAGGATTGACTAGGCCGTATGAATCTACGGGCACGGATGTCACCTTGTAATCCATCATCTTAAGCCGCCTAAGACTCCTTAACACGGCGTTATGCTCAATGTTGGATGTTACAATGTGCTTGCCCTTTTCTGCCTTTGCCCAGGCGACCCCTTTGACGGCAAGATTCACAGACTCGGTGCCACCTGAGGTAAACACGACCTCTTTGGGGCTTTCAGAGTTGATCATCTGGGCCACGGACTCTCGGGATTTTTCAAGGGCCTCAGAGGCCCGATCTCCCAACTTGTGTTGACTGGAAGGGTTGCCAAAGTCCGCCCTGATGGCATTAATCATGGCATCCTTGACTTCAGGCAGTAGAGGATTTGCTGAAAGATGATCGAGATTAACAATGTCCATAAGAATTTCCCTCCCTTCTATGCTCCAGTTGTAGTTACATTCAGTTGGCAATTGGGGCAGGTGCTCTCGCCTTCGGGTAGTTGCGTGTCGCAATACGGACAATAGCACGCCTCCCCGTGTTTATGCATGGGGAGATCCTTCCTCAAGGGCTCTTCCTTGGGCTGACCTGCTTTCTTTGCCTCGTAATCCTTTATGGCTACCTGGAGGGCATCTGCACCCAAATTGGAACAATGAAGCTTATTCTTGGGGAGGCCTTCAAGTGCTTCGGCAACGTCCTTATTTGTGATCTTCTTTGCGTCATCAATGCTCTTTCCTTTGGCCATTTCGGTAAGCATACTGGACACGGCAATAGCCGCCCCGCATCCGAAGGTTTGAAACTTGATATCATCAATATAATCGTCCTTGACTTTAAGAAAGATCGTCATCATATCGCCGCAAAGGGGATTTCCAACCTCGCCTTTACCGTCCGGGTCCTCAATAATACCTACATTTCTTGGGCTCCGAAAATGATCCATAACTGTCTTTGAATACATTTTAAACACCTCCTCCTTGACATTTGATACAAATTAATAACGAATTGCTCACAGTAAAGAGATTTCGGAAATAATACACAGATGAACGAAACTGAATAATACCCCTTCATGATCAAATTTCACACTTTCATAACTTATTTAAATTGTCTTGCCTGTCTGCCAGACGTTGATCAAGACTGAACATCCCTCCCCCACCAATGACCAACGCGAGACATATGCCCAGAACCAGGATATGGTATTCGAATCCTTCTCCCTTCTGCAGGCCGAACCAATTCATAAAGAAACCGTTTTGAATATGGTAGAGGGACATACATATTGATATGCTTATCCCTGTGGCCAAGGCCCAGAGTCTGCTAAGAAACCCGAGGACGAGCAGAAGAGCACCGAGAAATTCCGTCGTCATTAGTAGAATGACGGACCATGCCGGAAAGCCCATCGCTGAAAACTGGTGGATTGTCGCTGTAAATCCCGAACCTCCGAACCAACCAAGAACTTTTTGGGTACCATGGGGGAAAATAACAATGGCTAGTGCAAGCCGTACAACAAGGAGTGATGGGCTGTTCTCTGTTTTTAGAAGCATGCGGATCATAATTCTTCCCTCCGTTTTAGAGATTACTATAAAGCGTCAAGTCTTCCTTTGACCCTTGCTACCTAAAGTTATAATGACAAGAGATCGCAGTAGGGATGCTGGTTAGCCAGCATCCCCCGCACAGATCACAGCGAGCACTGCTAATGCACTGGGCTCCTGCTTCAAGTATCGAGGCGCATACGTTCCAGTGGATAAGGATGACAGATAAAAGGGCTAGGCAGCCACTTCTTGGCTATCCTATTCATTCGTTCCCATGTTATATGATGTCTCTGAGTTCTGCGACGCAATGACCTACACCACATGCGCATGATCTCTTCCCTAAAAAGAGTAAGACTTTTTCCGTTCCATGGCACCCCGTATTATCTACAATAGCCTACAATTACAGAACGTAGCAAGTTGCCTTGCTCCGGGATTGACCAGTGCCGTCTTTCTGTCATGGTTTGCTTTAGTTCCACCAATCTATTGCGGGAACAAAAAAACCGGGGTAAGAGCTACTCATTTGACAAACCGACTGTATTCTCGATTAATTTCAGAAACCGCATCAGGTTTACATATATAATGAGCACCACCGAATTATATTTTTTGCCGCATCGCACATTTGTGTGGGTGCCCCCAATATGTTGTGGTCGGATTATTGTTTTTCTGACCGGAATGAGTTAGCGTAGTTTCAAG
>LT984856.1:461804-464268 GCA_900258555.1 uncultured Desulfobacterium sp.
GATCTCTATCCGAGAAGAAAACCAGCGGCATTCCAGGTCATCAATGCATGACCACAACATATTGGGGTCACCCACACAAATGTGCGATGCCCCATAATTTTTGAAATAATTCATAACCACGGCTTGCACGGCGACGGCATAAAGCCGCCGCGCGTGAAGCCGATTGATCAGGACACCGGGGAAGGGGTTGAAAATTGACTGATTTTGTGCTACCAGGAAAGCGGCTCTTCGCTGCAGCATAACATTCGTCGATGTGGACAGCGAAGAGCCGCTTTCCTGGTAGTTAGTGCCTGAACGAAAACCCCCTCCAACGTCATTCCGGCGGAAGCCGGAATCCAGTGTAATCGAAGGGTTCTGGATGCCGGTTTCCACCGGCATGACGGAAAAGCAGGCTTTCCGTTCAGACACTAGTTAAGGAAAATTTTCCCCTCCCTTCCTCCGGCGCCTATCAACCAAAAGCTTCACATGGACAAGCCAGTGAACTTTGAGTTATGCCGCAGGATAATGGAGCGTAAGCGCTCACCAATAATGAAGGAGGTTATCAATGGATTTCAAAAAGTTCGGAACTGTCGTCTTGATTCTGGGGTTGATCGTGTTGTTGTATGGTGGTTTCCAGTGGGTTTCAAATCAGCCCAAAAAATTCAATCAAGCTGAGTCAGGGACAAGTGTTTTTGGAGGCAGAGATGATTTGGGAAATATGCTAAATGTGCAAATGACGAATTTAAGCCGTGCTGGAAACCGTGACAACGCAATCAAGATATTGATCGCGGGTGGAATAGTGGCCTTTGTAGGGTGGGGAACTCCTACTCATCAAAGAAAAAAGAGTAATTCATACGCGACGTACGGCATAACAACCGCATCAACTCGCCGTTATGCTTCACAAAGTCGCCACAATACACGAGCTTGACAAATGTATTTATTTTGATACAATTAGTTTATGAGCGAGCTAATTTTATCTGTAAAGTTTTTCCGAACAGAGGCCGGTAATGAACCAGTCCGAGAGTTTCTGCGTGAGCTGTCGTCGGAAGACCGTAAAATCATTGGCACTGACATAAAAGAAGTCCAATTTGGTTGGCCTCTTGGCATGCCTCTTGTGCGGAAAATGGAAAGCGGGCTATGGGAAATCCGTAGCCATCTTGAAGGGCGTATAGCGAGAGTGCTGTTTACTGTAGCAGAAGGGCACATGGTTTTGCTGCATGCCTTCATTAAAAAAGCACAAAAAACGCCAAGGTCTGAACTTGACACAGCAAGGGCTCGCAAAGCAAAGCTTTAAGGGGTGTCTTATGGGTAATTTACATATTGGCAGTGACTTCGATGAGTTCCTTCAAGAAGAGGGAATTCACGAAGAAGTAACTGCAGCGGCTCTCAAGCGAGTCATTGCGTGGCAGCTAGATAAGGCCATGAAGGCCAAGCATATCACCAAAACGGAAATGGCCTCTCGGATGCACACCAGTCGGGCGGTAGTTAATCGTCTTCTCGATGAAGATGACACCAGTGTAACATTAGCTACATTGGCGCGCGCGAGCCTGGCAATCGGAGTGCCGCTAAAAATTGAATTTACGTCAGCGTAGACGCATATCAAGCGCATCGAGGCGGACGGAGGGAAGGTGGTGGTGGCGCTTCGAGGCAAGACTCTTGCCCGCCGCCGATTATGCTTTTCGTTATGTGAGAGCACAAAGGACACGTAAAGTGATCAAAAACATAAACAAGGGATAATGGGGACGTCTATGCTTTTATGCTTTAGATGAAGCTTCTTAATGGCCCAACCAAAACATGCAGCGGCCAAGCCGCTGATGTTGACGTTAGACTAAGAAACTTTATACAAACATAACATAGGAGGTTCAAAATGGGAATTCTATCTTGGATTGTAATGGGTTTAATCGTAGGTTTGTTAGCAAAATTCGTTATGCCGGGCAAAGACCCTGGAGGAATTATCATGACCATTTTGTTAGGTGTAGGCGGTGCTTTCGTAGGCGGGTTTGTTGGTTCGTTTCTTGGGCTAGGGACAGTTACAGGATTTAATATTGGGAGCTTTTTACTGGCTATTGCTGGGGCTGTCCTCCTATTAATTCTATATCGCTTCATAAAGAAATAACGACAACATCGAGCTCATCGGATTCGGTGTCCACTTCTTCTACGATTAGGAGAGGTGATAGCTGTGTAGCGCAGGCACAGCTCTAACGGGCCACCACCAACCATTTGGATCCAAGTGGGAAGTGGTAGTGGTGCCTGGAGTTATGGTGGGGTGGCAAAATTACCGCAGGTCTGGGTTAAAAAATAGCATAAAAAATAGGGCCTACACTTTTGACAAAATTGTACTCGCAAGACATGGTAAAACCGAGCGGGCTATAGCTCGTCAATAAAAAAATAGGGGCATCGCACATTTGTGTGGGTGACCCCAATATGTTGTGGTCATGCATTGATGACCTGGAATGCCGCTGGTTTTCTTCTCGGATAGAGATCA
>LT984856.1:465528-470285 GCA_900258555.1 uncultured Desulfobacterium sp.
TTGAAACTACGCTAACTCATTCCGGTCAGAAAAACAATAATCCGACCACAACATATTGGGGGCACCCACACAAATGTGCGATGCGGCAAAATTATAACTGCTTTATTCTCCATTCCCCAAATAGGTTTGTAAAATAAATATAAAAAGTTATTTCATTTCCTTCTATATTACGGCGTATCCTGTATTTTGCCATCTTGTCATCGCCAGAAATTCGCTCGATATTCCTCATCGCTAAAGCTATCTCCTTGGTTTTTTCTTTGCCGAGCTTTTTGTAGATTTCAATGTGGCGGGATTTTGGCATATGGCATTTCTCGGCTAAGGCAAAATCGCCCCTTATTAAGGCATGCTTGTATACTTGCCATGTTTTTTCTGGAGAAGAGAACCTGGGATCTGGATTTCCCACTTTTCGAATATCGTCAATGCCATATTCGTTTTTTAGCATTAACTTAATGAATTGCAGATAATTTGAATCAATTTGGTTGTTGTCTATGTCGTGTGGCAAAATTCCTTTTTCTTCCATAATCTCAATAAGTTCAATTTCTTCATGCGTGAGGTTGTTTTCTGCAAGGCAATTAGTTGAATTAATGAAGAGTGTTGCCAGGAATATTGGAATTAGGCATCTCATTGATGACTCCTACTGATAAACAGATAACATTAACATCAGCGGCTTGGCCGCTGCATGTTTTTGTTGGGGTTTTAGATATACAAAGCCGGAAGTTGATAAGTTTAGTGCTTCCCCTCTCCGTAATTTGTCCCGATTCAAGGGCTGACCCCGTGCCCTTCGTCGCGCGGAACATGCAGTTCTGCCGTGTTTAATGGCAGAAACTCCTTGTTGGATTTGCCATTGAATTTTGAAAGAACGTCCCGCTGCTCCACGGGATTGTATTGAACATGATCGGCATAATTCCATACCTCCTTCCAAGGGACCAAATAAGGACTAGAGCGCACTGTTTGGTCACATTGGACGATTCCAGAGACTCAAGGACAACCCGGTTATCAGGTCAACATGCGCAAGATTCTTCCTCCACGTTAGGGGAATATCTGAAACCCCATAATAAGCCCCGCCAATCTGGCCGTAAATGGCGCCTGTTGTATCGGCATCATTCCCAAGATTGACAGCCAGCAAACAGCCCTCTTTGAAATAGGACGACCGGTAGAACGCCCACAATGCGGCTTCAAGCGACTTTACAACGTAGCCGCTGCCTACTATCTCCGGCGGATTCTTTTCTTTGAATGACCCACGCGCAACCGCATCGATTTCCGGGCATAATGGTGTTGTTTCCCATATTCCATCAATAGGCGCATATCGCTCGGAAAGCAGTTCGTCCTTTCCAACACCCAAGGTCGCTCCGACAATAAGACTGGCAAAGTATCGACACGCATCAAGGCAGGTCTTGGCACCGTGAGTTGTTCTGGAACTCTCCGCACTCATAGCAACGGCTTTTGCAGGGTCAGATGCAAAGTAGAGAGGAACGGGTGCCAGACGCATGAGACTGCCATTACCTGCTGAGTAAACATCGGCAGAACCGGCGAAAGGCTCTCCTGTTCGGATGTATTTATCCAGCGATCGAGAAACCGTGGTTCCAATATCGAAGCATCGGCCATTGCTGCTCAGATATCCCTCTTTCCACCAGCGGACATAGCGATCCATCTGATCCAGGGCGTTAAATTCGCGGCACATCACGAGACTTTCCGCGAGGCATAGTGCCATCGATGTATCATCCGTCCATTGTCCGGCATCCAAGCGGAACGGCCCCCCGCCGACCATATCCTTCACAGGAGGAAAGGACCCCGGCGATTTGAACTCAACCGTCGTCCCTACTGCGTCCCCTACCGCGAGCCCGATCAGGCATCCTTCATAGCGCATCGCTCTGGAGATCATCATCTGCCAGCCTCCCACTTCAAGATGTATAGTTCTTGTTCCCGCGTTTCTGGCGATTCTCTGTCAACGGACTTGGGACATTGCCGCCAAAGTTCACGTAGATGACTCAGCGCCGCTTCTCCTCCGCGACCGTGTCGTGCCAACCAGCATCCTATGATGACCCCTGTTCGCCCCACGCCGCCCCAGCAATGGACGTAAACCAGCTGACCGCGTTCAATGTTGCGATCAATTGCGTTCAGAATCGCGATCGTTGCATCTGGGGACTCGGGTATCGAGACATCTCGAATGGGAAAGCGATGATGAGATGCCGCACCTATCAAGGCGGAATAGGGTTGTAAACCCTCATGCTCTTCCGTCAGATCAATGAAGGCCGTAACTCCGGCACGAAGCAAGGCTCTGAGCTTTTCTTCCGAGGACTGTTCATCCTTATTTCTGGGGTATTCCCCTGCCAGCAGCTTGCCTGGCGCAACCCAGTAACAATATTTGATCGGTTGAGCCATCATGTTGATAACGCCGCCTTCACAAGCGAAGTCTTTGTGAAAGGCGTGGTTGGAAAATATATTAGGTCGCCAGAGCTGTGAACTGTGTAGGCCTGACACCCATGCCTTTCGTTGACTATATTTGTCTCCATCCCAGGAAAACCTTTCTTCTCCAATGTCAAACTTGACAATGTTCTGCATTTTGTTCCTGCGTGTGAGTGCTCCGCACTACTGCAATACCAAGGCTTCCAGTTGGTTCCGCAATGAAGGATTCCTAGCAAAAGTTTCCAGACTGATATAGATGTATTCTTGCAGCTTCATACACAAATCATGCAAGTTTAATCCGGCTTTAAGAAGTTTTTTTGAAGTGCCAGACGCGACAGCTCCCGAGTGAACAATATTGCTACGGACATCATATGACAACTTCACGATGTCATATACTTCTTTCCTCAAATCGAAGGTGGGAGCTAGGACCGTCGCACAGCGGGTTGAGAGTCGGTACTTCAGCTCTGCATCTGATTCTGGCAGGTACAGGATCTCAAGTATTGTCATCATGTCAACGATACTATCTTCCTGTCTCATTTCGTAGAAAAGCCTTAGCATTCTCTGTGAAGCAAGTTCAATCCAAGCGTTTTTACTGACTGCGGGTTCATAGACTCGCCAAAACGATCTGAACTTGGCTATGTCTTTCCGGCCCATTCGCTTGTTCTCATGGTGCGTATGAATTTCATCGGGCATGTACGCCACCAATGTTCCGCCCAGAAAAGGCCAAAAGTTTTTCGGCTTCGCATAGAATGGGCCTAGCTCGAATTTTTGTCTCTGGTGTATACTCAGCGCGGCTACGACCCTCCGAAACAGCCTTTGCGTTTCTTCTCCTATCTGCGATGGTTCCCCCTTTTTGTGTGATTCTTCAGTGACTATCATCGTTCTGAGAAGTGGCGTATAGGCGTTGACTCCAAAACCATGGTGACTAACACTTGGGACAAACAACAACAAATCGTTGCGATCAATCTTCTTCAAGCGCAGATTTGCACTTTCTCCAGTTATCTCCGCCGTTCCTTGTTCTAATTCAAGGTTGTATACTGGTGCGCAAATCGAAAAAATCCAATCCTCCTCATAAAGGCAGCTCTCAACCTGAGCGTAGAAGTCATCTGCAATCTTTTTTTTGTATCTGAAGGAGTTATTGAACAACCCATAAAGGGTGTGAACAACTGACGGGATGTAATTGAGCTTGTAATGGGATCCGTCTTTGTCATTCCATACTTGTCCGTACTGGCCCATTAATATGACATTATCAGACAATTCACTATACTCCTTCCAAGCCGAAAATTCATTGAAGTGACGCTCAATTAGAAGTCGAAAGTCTGGAAGGTTTATAAGATTGAACCCGTGCTCATTTTTTTGTTGGGCATATGGTGCGTACTGTGGCTCAACAGGTAAAGATTCTTCAGGCAAGGTTCTGAAGTAGTGGAAGAGCTTCCGGAAGAAGTTTTCAAACGAAGTGTGATAAGCTATGTTTTTCATACCATACAACCACTATTCTTGCGATACCTACTGTAGGCCACACATCGCTCTTTCATAAAGCAATCAACGCCCGGCCTGACTTGTGCGCAGGCGCTCGTTTCCGCGCATCAAGTCAAGGCCGATGTTATACATCACAGAATTGGTTTAAGATGACAACTTCCATTTCCTTTTATATGCCGTTATAAGCTTCAAAGATTCCGAACCCAGGGATTTTCTATTTTTTTTAAATAAACTATGGGCTTGTTTCCTTAATTCGGGGACTTTATATCCTGGAAATGGACCATCCTTCCGCCCAAAATAAAACTTACCCATATATTCATATTCTGATGTTATGAGATGTGTGTTTAGTAAATGATAGTTGCATTCTATTAAGGCATTGATAACCGCGATATTATGCACCACCTCCATGGAATTGTCTTCATCACCAATATCTATTGATACCTGCATAGCACTTTTTGTCGCATGTGAATGGTCACAAACCAATGACCAGAAATAGTGAAAAGGCTCGGGATCAGGGATTTCTATTTTCTTCAGTACAGAATTTGAAAAATAGATCGTTTTGTCATCATTCCATTTGGCTAATACAGATGTGTTTTCTGATATTGAGCTAAATTTCGATACCATCAACCACTCAAAGATATTTCGTAGTAAGGGCCTAGCCGGACCATACAACCCATAAGAAGAGAGCCGTAGAGCCGAGTAAAACAAAAGTATATTTTTGTGAAAAGCAGAGAATAAAAGACTGGTCAGCTTTTGAGTGCTTTTATAACTATGCCGCATCGCACATTTGTGTGGGTGCCCCCAATATGTTGTGGTCGGATTATTGTTTTTCTGACCGGAATGAGTTAGCGTAGTTTTAAGGCGATGACGCC
>LT984856.1:471550-496796 GCA_900258555.1 uncultured Desulfobacterium sp.
TTGATCTCTATCCGAGAAGAAAACCAGCGGCATTCCAGGTCATCAATGCATGACCACAACATATTGGGGTCACCCACACAAATGTGCGATGCCCCATAACTATATGATGGTCTATATGACCACCATCCAACAAAATAAGATGCGATATTACATTGTATATCAATTAGCTTTTCAGCATTAACGATCATCTCTCCAAAGCTTTTTATAATTTCAGCAGCATTTTCCTCTGTTTTCTTATCAATAAGTTCGACTGCTGAAATTATTTCATGACTATACATTTGATGTTCTCTCAATTAGCACTTGGGGTATAATAAGTGATTGTATAGGTCTCTGTATTTTGTCTCATGGAATGTTATGTTTAATGATGAGCCATCAGACAGCCATCGAAAAAAGCATTAAATGCCATTAATTCAATGCGTTATAAAATAACCCATCATTTTGCTCGGGCTGACCAAAAGTTCCCGTAAAAAATTGCCACAACCTGAAGAAAACACGCCCCAAAAAAGGGCCTACCCCCGTGAAGATCGGAAAGGCGGGGGCCTGGATTTTTTGCCGTCAAGCATGCAACAGCACGAAATGACATGATTATTCGATAAGCTGAAAAATGGGGACCAAAATATCTTTTTGGCTGCTTTCGCACTCATCAAAAAACACCCTTGTTAGCAATTGGGCCGAAGGATGGCTTTTTTAATAGCGCTATCCATTTGATATGCTTAAGATTAAGTAGATTGCGTGTCAGATTTAAGGCAATGACCTTGATAGTTCCGTAAAAAGTCCTCCAACCGTCATGCCGGACTTGATAAGCCTGCCCCGGCATGTATTAAGCCGGAAGCATCCAGAACTTATTTAAATGACTGGATTCCGGCCTTCGCCGGAATGACGAAAGATGGTTTTTTCCGACTTTTTACGGGTTTGTCAACCTTAAATCAATTATAAAATGGCTTATAAACTCTTGACAGACTTTTTGCAACAGGCAATCAGCCAAGCGGTCAGAAAAGCCCAAATCCCCAAACGGGCCTCCGCCCATACCTTCCGTCACAGCTTCGCCAGTCATTTGCTCCAGGCAAATTATGATGATCTCGCAAAAAGTCACAAGCCGCCTTTTTTACTCGGTTTTAAGTTTTAGGTTTTATGTTTTAAGTAATAGAAATAAAAGACAATTTAATCATAAAACTTAACACTTAAAACCTAAAACCTGATAAATTCGACCTTTAACGAATTCATCATTTATGATATCCGCACAATCCACGAGTTGCTGGGCCACAGTGATGTAAGAACCACCATGATCTACACCCATACAGTAAAGAGCAGGACACTTAAAGAGGCCAAAAGCCCGCTTGATTTTTGAGGTTCCCAGCAGGTGGGAAATAGGGATACGGACGGGGACGCCCCGCTTTTTGATCCTTGGGCTCGCCATCGCCTGCAATTTTTAATGGGCTTGAATGATTTGGTCTAATGTTTCCGCAACCCATTGATTAATACTTTTGCCTTCTGCAGCAGCCCTTGCTGCAATTTCAGCATGTAAGTTTGGAGGAATTCGCAAATTGAACTTGCCGGAATAATCCTTGTATGGTTCAATGCCTTTTTCCTTGCAGACATTGAGAAATACATTTAACGATTTTTTAAATTCCTTGCGCAACTCACCCGGAGTTTTCCCGTAAAAATCAGCACCACCGTTGAGACCCAATATTTCTCCCCGGAACATATCTATCTCCGGGTCGTATTCTATTTTAGCCTTGTGGCCTTCAACTTTCATAATATTCATGGTCTAACTCCATGTATTTCCAACCATTTTCGAATACTCGAAACTGCGCCTTTATCTGTCGTTGGTGTTGGGTGTGGACGATGAAAAATTCTTACTTCATTAAATAAAAAAACCGCTACCCTGGAGCCTTCGCGTTCGCTCACCTCAGCACCAAGAGCAACAAATAGTGATTCAATATCATTCCATTTGACATTGGCACTGACAGGTCGGCTGAAGATAAGTTCCAGCGTCTTGTGATGTTTACGGTTCATTTACTATATAGTACCATATTATAGTACCTTGTCAAGGATGATTTAATCTTTTAGCTTCAGTCGTTAACCTTCAGTCTATCCACCTGAGTATTTATACAAGATATTCCTGATTGACAGCAATTAATAGTGGTATTACTATTACCGGTATTACTGGAGGTCCAATCATGAGAGTCACTACAAAAGGGCAAGTCACAATCCCTCAGGAAATCAGGGAAAAACTTGGGATAACCCCTGCCGTTGAGATTGATTTTCTGGAAGAAAAAGGCAGGTTTTATTTGGTGAAAAGGGCCGGCAAGCCTATTAAATCAGATAAATTCAGGAGATTGAGGGGGGTCGCCAACGTCAGGATGACAACCGATGAAATAATGGCCTTGACCAGAGGTAATAGATGAAAGGGATTTTGGTTGATTCGAATGTGATTCTCGATGTCTTTCTCGATGATTTAAAATGGGCCGATTGGTCTGAGGCCAAATTAGAGGAATGCGGTTATTCCTCATCATTATATATAAACCCGATAATTTATTCCGAAATATCAATTGGTTTTAATATGATAGAGGAATTGGAGGCCGCAATCGGCCAGGCCGGCTTGCAATTGTTGGAGATCCCGAAAGAAGCCCTTTTTTTGGCGGGAAAGGCTTTTCTCAAGTACAGGAAAAAGAAAGGGGTGAAAAGGTCACCCTTGCCGGATTTCTTTATTGGCGCACAGGCTGCCGTATTAAATCTGGATCTATTGACCAGGGATGTATCAAGATACCAATCATACTTTCCAACGGTAAATTTGATAGCGCCATAAGTCCATGAAAACCCTTTTGCTGCACGTCCCGAAATTCAACAATTACTACAAGCCGATCGGCGACTTTGTCTGGCTGACCTATATGCCCATGGGGCTCCTTGCCATTGCCGACTATGCGGCTTCAAACGGGGAGGATGTCGAGGTGATAAACCTGGGTGTTGAATGGGCCCTGGACAGAGAGTTTGATGTTGCGGCCCTTGTCCGTAACAACCCTGAAGTGCGCGCCGTGGGGCTGACATTACACTGGCATCATCAGTCATACGACACGATTGAGGCGGCCAGACGTATCAAAGAAGTTCGCGACGATGTCTTTGTCTTTCTGGGCGGTGACACCGCCTCGTTTTTCCATAAAGAGATTATCGAGGGCTTTTCTGTAATAGATGCTGTGATAAGAGGACATGGGGAAGAGCCTCTTTTATCGCTTATCCGTGCGCTGGATGGAAATATGGGGCTTTCTGATGTCCCGAACCTGACATGGCGGGAAAACGGCCTTGTAATGGAAAACCCTTTTTTATATGTAGCAGATGAAAACACATTAGGCCGCCTGAACTATACCAATTTTTCCCTGCTCCGCCACGCGGACACCTGCATCCGTTATTTCGGCCTGCCGTTTTTCTTTGCCAAGGGCTTTGGCCTGGAGCGTAATTTCAAGATGTTCACATTAGGCTCTCCCATGTTTCCGGTCCCCATAGGCAGGGGATGCCCGTTTAACTGCACATGGTGCGCCGGCTCACACATTCCACAGTTGCAGTATATAAACAGATTAAAGGGTTTTATCTATCGCAGTCAACACGCAGTTGTTGAATCCGTTGCCGCGGCCCTTGATGCGGGTTACAGGCTGATGCATTCGTGCATGGACCCCGAGCCGTGGACACAGGATTACTTCATTGATCTTTGGCAGATGATGCGCAAGGAAAAGATCAGGACAGACTGGATCTTCGAGTGTAACGGGCTTCCCTCTGACAGATTTGTGGAGGAGTTTAATAAGACATTTCCTGGAAGGGATTCCGTGATTGTACTGTCACCTGAGACCGGCAATGAAGCCATGCGCATTAAACACAAGGGGCCGGGGTTTACAAACCGCGCACTATTTGAAAAATTGGATTTTATTGACCGTCTTGGCGTAACCTCGGAGCTGTTCTTCACATACGGACTTCCGGGTGAGAACCGGACAATACTTGAAGATACAATATCGCTTCAGAGGCAGTTGAGAAATATATACCGCCGCCTGCGCGCCATAAGGACCCTTGCCGTTGAAATGGAACCGGGCTCCCCCTGGCACCTTGAGCCCGACCGGTTCGGCATAGTCACTGACCGCAAGGGCTTTATGGATTTTTATCGCGCACATTCGGCCTCCGACCAGGGCGCTTACACCAGCTTCGGGTATTACATCCCCGGCTATTTTGAAAAACCGCTCGACCAAAAAGACCCGTTTGGTGATTTCGCATACAGGATGCAGAGGTTGAAGTGCGGCAATTTCTGTTTTATCCATCCGAATCCCAGAAAGGCGGCAAGGCCCTGGCAGGGCCGCATGTTTTGTGCCGTGGCCTCCAGGATGATCAGGCTAAAACCAAGGGACCGCTCAAAACCGTATTGATTAAAGTTGAGCGATCAGCTATGGGCTTTCAGATTTTAGGCTTATTATGATAAGGCCTTATTAAAACCAATGCGCTACAACAACAATTGTATACTTTGTAGATCTTCAAATTATAGCCTAATCCATAAAAGGGGCAAATGGAATTACCTTAGATGTCGGCGCTGCGGACTGGTCTCGATAGACCCTGCCCCTTCGCCCGACCAGCTCAGTCAAAGTTATCGCCACTACCTGCCGGATAGTGATGAAAAGATAAAAAAGTGGGCGGCCATGATGCGGCCGATCATCGTGAAATCCGCCCGGATGATTGAATCAGAGATTCCGCCGGGAAGGCTCCTGGACATCGGATCAGGATATGGATTCTTTCTGAAAGAGATGAGACAGCGCGGCTGGGGGGTGGAAGGCATTGAGATCTCAGAGACCGGCAGGCAATATACCATGGCGGAGATCGGAGCGAGCGTTCATTCAGAGCCGCTTGAATCCGTGGCCTTCCCCTCAGATTATTTTGATGTTGTCACGCTTTTCTATGTGATAGAGCATCTGCCGGACCCGGTTTCCACAATGCAGGAGGTAAACCGCATATTAAAACCAGGCGGCCTTGCCCTCGTGCGCTGGCCCCATTCAACCCCTATAGTAAGATTGGCAGGCCAGCTTTCAAGGTATTTTGATCTGTATCACACCCCTTATCACCTATACGATTTTTCTCCCCTGACAATAAAAATGCTTTTTAAGTGCGCCGGTTTTTTGGCGATAAAGACAGTTATAGGCGGTTACACTCTGCCTGACATCAGGTTCAACCGGTGGTGTTCGATCGCAGCAGGCTCGCTTGCAGATTGGATCTGCCGAACGACCGGTGAGCGGGTGCTGTTACCCGCTGTGAGCAAGACAACTGTGGCGAGAAAAATATTATGAAGAAAGAACGGAGGCCTGTTATCAGGTGGAAGAGCAAATGCTCACATGGTGCGAAATTTCCTTGCAAATGTATATTGATATGAATATGTTATTAATTTTTGTAAATGCATATGTAGTTAGCTCCTAATATCACGCTTACGTTCTCAAAATTATCAGCTTGGAGCCTGTGCTGAAATTTCTAGGTCGTCATTCCGGCGAAGGCCGGAATCCAGTAGCTCTGAGAACATTTTGATAATATTGATAATCTGGATGCCGGATCAAGTCCGGCATGACGATAACAATCAGTTGTCTCAAGCCTTTCACCGTTGCCCCTTTTATCGGATGAAGGGGATTAGGAGCAAAGTACATAGGCATTTTTTGTATTTGGTCTGAACAGGGTCTTCATTAAGACCTCCCATGAAGTTTTTTCAGGAGACATCACATGACACGGTCGTTTTTAACGCTTGGCGATCTGAACCGCGAAGAATTGTTTGAGATCTTTCAAAAGGCCTTAAAATTAAAGGCCGCCATAAAGGCCCGGAAAGAAATTTTCCCGCTTAAAAACAAGGTCGTCGGCATCCTTTTTGAAAAGCCCTCAACCAGAACCAGGGTGAGTTTTGAGTCTGCCGCCATAAGGCTTGGCGGACATGCAATATATCTTTCTTCAAATGACCTTCAACTCAGGCGTGGTGAACCGGTCAAAGACACAGCACGGGTACTGGGCGGATATCTTGATGCCCTGGTTGCAAGGGTCTATGACCACAGGACAGTGGAAGAACTGGCAGAATATTCCGGCATTACAGTGATAAACGCCTTAAGCGACATCGCGCATCCGACCCAGGCGGTGTGTGACCTTTTAACAATACTGGAGGTTAAAGGGTCTCTCGATGGTTTGACCCTTGCTTACATAGGAGACGGTAACAACGTGTGTCAGTCTCTTCTTGAGTGTTGCGCCCTGGCAGGAGTTAACATAGTAGCAGCCTGCCCCGAGGGATATCACCCGAAAGCCCATATCCTGGATAATGCATTAAGGATTGCAGAGAAAAGCGGCAGTCGAATCACTGTCGTTGATGACCCGACAGAGGCGGCAAAAGGGGCGGATATCCTTTATGCAGATGTATGGGTGAGCATGGGTGAAGAAAGTGAGAAAGAAAAAAAGATGAAGGCCTTTAAGGGTTATCAGATTAATGCCGATCTTTTAAGCATTGCTGCGAAAGGGGCACTGGTAATGCATTGCCTGCCTGCATACAGGGGGCTTGAAATTACTGATGATGTAATAGAGTGCCCGCAATCAATCGTCTGGCAGCAGGCGGAGAACAAGACCCATGGGGCCGCGGCGATATTGGCCTTTTTTATGGATAGCGAATAGCTATTCAATGTCATTAACTATTGGACATACACTTAAGTTAAAGACCCTGAGGCTCACATATGGGAAAACTCTTCGGCACTGACGGCATCCGGGGTGAGGCCAACCGTTATCCAATGGACGGGATAATGGCGTTTCAGTTTGGTCAGGCCATCACACACATTATTCGAAAAAGCAGGGATAACCCTAAGATAGTAATCGGCAGAGACACCAGGGTCTCAGGCCTGATGCTTGAAAGGGCACTGGAGGCAGGCATCACCTCTATGGGCGGGAATGCATATGATCTGGGGGTCTTGCCCACACCGGGTGTCGCCTTTGTTGCAAAGAACATGGGATTTGACGCAGGAATAGTGATCTCTGCCTCGCACAATCCTTACCAGGACAACGGCATCAAGGCCTTTAATGCTGACGGATTCAAACTATCCGATGAGAAGGAAAATCAGATTGAAGACCTGATCCTGAACAACGAACTTGCTGATTTGGCTCCTCCTTCAAGGCAGATCGGATCAGTAGAGGTGCTTAAAAATGCCTCAAAGAGCTATATCTCCTTTCTAAAAGACACCTTTCCCGATGATCTTTCCATGAATATGATAAAGATCGTGCTGGATACCGCAAACGGTGCAGCCTTTGAAATTGCGCCGCGGGTATTCGATGACCTTGGCGCTGATGTTGAGATCATCAACAATAACCCGGATGGATTTAACATAAACGATAACTGCGGATCCCAATATACAGCCGGGCTGGAAAAAATGGTCAAAGACTCGGGCGCAGCAGTCGGATTGGCATTTGATGGCGACGGCGATCGGTTGATCGCCGTGGATGAAAAGGGCTGCACGCTGACCGGAGATCAGATTCTGATTATTTGTGCCAGGATGCTTAAAAGGCAGGGCATATTAAAAAACAATCTACTGGTCAGCACAGTAATGAGCAACCTGGGACTTACGGTCGCCTGTAAGAAATACGGCTTTAGACATCATACCGCAAAGGTGGGAGACCGCTATGTATTGGAGCAGATGCTCAGTCTCAATGCGGTACTGGGAGGGGAAGACTCGGGCCATATAATCTTTTTAAACCACCACACCACCGGCGACGGTATCTTAGCGGCAATACAACTGGTCGCTGCAATGGTCAGGCAAGGCAGAGCCCTGTCTGAACTGGCCCTTCAGATGAACGTCTTTCCGCAGAAACTGATAAGTGTCGAAGTCGGAACAAAGCCAGAGCTTTCAACGGTACCGGAAATAGAGAATGCCATTAAAGATGTCGAGACACAACTGGGCGACCAGGGCCGTGTACTGGTAAGGTACTCGGGCACACAAAACCTCTGTCGGGTAATGGTTGAGGGCCCAAGCGACGAACTGACCGACCAGTACTGCAAAAAGATTGCAGAGGTTGTAAAATCAGCACTCAATTGACCCTGTGGGTTTTTTATTCCCGGTGTGACTCAAGATTGACTTTAAGTATGTCAATATACACTTTGATACCTTTTGCTATGGCATGACGGGAAATCAAGCCTTGGGCTGTGTTAATGTGATAGCCTATTATTAACAAAAGCATTATAAGATGAAGATGTTTTTTAAGGGTGTCTCCATTTGTCGTGCGGCCCGGCAAAAGACGGCTATAAATTGACTTGACACATAATCAAATTAGTAATATTGGATCATAGTTAACTGGGATTCTTAAATAATCTGGTTATTAATTCCATGTTGCACCCAAACTGATTTTAGAGCAAAGAAGACGCATTAAGGTTTGGGCCCGGTGGCGTGGTCTACCCTGGCAGGGCCTGGATGCCAAATGGAATAAGGTCCGCCTGCAACAGACAACCATGTATTGTTGAAAGCCACAGGCAAATGCAAGCAGCAAATCCTATAGTAAATCAGATAGCCACACTAAAGCATCTCCCCAGTCTGCCCCATATTTTATTAAAGATTATCTCCGCCTGCAACAGTGACAACATTGACATGGCCGAGATTGCCAGAATCTTGGAAAAAGACCCGTCCCTTAGCAGCAAGATCCTGCGGATGGTAAACTCGGCACACTATGGATTGCCCCAAAAGATGGAGAGCATCACCCAATGCGTTGCCTATCTAGGTGTCAATACAATCAAGACTATTGCAATAGGCGCATCCATATCTCAGGCACTATACCCTGTCCAAGGAAACGGCCTTTTCAACCTCAAGCGCTTTTGGCGTCATTCACTTAAGTGTGCTGTCCTGGCAAGGCTGATTTCAAAACAAATCAGGCATAACAATCCTGAAGAGGCCTTTTTGGCCGGCCTTCTACATGACATAGGAAGGCTCATCCTGTGGATCAATTATCCGAAAGAATATGCTGAACTGCTGAGTGAATATGAAGATCGTCCGGACCTTCTGCTGGCAGCCGAAATACGGATGGGGATGACCCATTGCGAGGTAGGGGCATGGCAGCTTGATCGCTGGAGTATACAGTCCTTTATAGTGGACGCAGTACTCTACCACCATCAACCGGCAGATAAGGTCTCAAATGCGTCAACACTTGTGCAGATTATCAGCGTCGCCAATGCCCTTGCAAGGTTCAATATTGATGATCAGGAAAGAGTACTCGACCTTGCGGATAAGCTCTGCGGTATAAATCCGTCACAGGCCGAAGAGGCATTGTCCCGCACAGATGAAGAGATGGGCGAGGTTGCGCGGCTTTTGGGTCTGGAAATTGAGGAACCTTCAGCCAGAGAGGGTACAGCATCAACAAACGATGACGAGACACAGCAGGCCCTTGTCAGCGAGGTTAGAGATGTTTCTCTCCTGCTTAGTGCATTTCAAAATCTCCTGGATGCCCCTGACGAAATATCTGTCTTGAATGTGATCCATCAGGGTCTTGAAATACTTTTTGACCTGAAGGATATCTATATCTTCATATACGATTCTGAAAAGGACTGTCTGGTGGGCAAGGAGGTTACAGTAAATCCCAGGTCATCGCTGATTGCCGATTTTATGGTCCTTGTCCGCTCCGGGCAGAACCTTTTGGCCTCAGCCCTTCGCCAGGCAAAGCCCTTGCACCTTGCTGCAGATGCCACTGATTACGATACAGCAATAATAGATATGCAGCTCTTAAGGTTTGTGGGAAAAGACGGGATAATGGCCGTTCCCATGCTCGCCCGAGGTCAGTTCGTGGGCGTAATAGTCATGGGCCTTGATCAATTTGAATTTTCCCAGCTTTCAGAACACATCAACCTTTTGAATATGTTTGCCAGACAGGCGGCCCTGTCAATCCATGCCGATCAAATCAGAAGATCGTCGCTGACAATGGTAAGGACTGAGAGGGCCGGGGTCTCATCTGATATTGCCAGAAAAGTGGTCCACGAGGTCAATAACCCTCTGACTATCATCAAAAATTACCTTAAAATCCTCGGGATAAAGCTCAACAAGCAGAATATCGCCCAGGATGAGATATCAATCATCAACAAGGAGATTGATCGAATAGGACGCATACTCGGCGTGCTCAGCTCCTTTTCCAGGAACGAAAAGCTTAAGGCGGAGTCTGTGGATGTCAATGCTGTGCTTTCTGATCTGATCAAGATAACGCGTGAATCTCTTCAGGAACACTCCAAAATCAATATCCACATGGATCTTAGCTCCTCCCTTCCCAATATAAGTTCCGATGAAGACCGCATGAAACAGATCTTCGTCAATCTGGTCAAAAATGCCTCTGAAGCGATGAGTGGAGGAGGGAATCTGTATATAAAGACAAGACTGATATCAGGTCGTTTGGATGGTGATGTCACGCAGGGAAATGGGGCACGGCTTGGCTATATTGAGGTCACCATAAGTGACGATGGCCCCGGCATTCCCGATGAAATAAAATCCAGGATCTTTGACCCCTTTGTTTCATCCAAGGGCGGAGGCCATTCCGGCCTGGGGCTTTCCATCGTCAACAATATAGTCAGGTCCATGAACGGGACCATTACCTGTGAAAGTGAAGGGGGAAAGGGTGCTGCTTTTATTGTGGCATTACCGATCATAAACAAAAATAAGTCTTGAATGAGGGAGCCGCGATATGACCTCGACTTCTGAGATCTTAGTTGTTGATGATGATACCTTTGTATATAACAGGGTAGGGGATTCGCTGACCGAACGGATACAGGGAGGCAATGCCCTTCATAAGCAACAAGAATCCTTGAAGGAGGAAGCAGCCATGTCCTCTACACGTGAGATTCTCATTGTGGATGATGAAGTTGCTTTATGTAACAGTCTGAGCGATCTGCTGACCATGCAAGGATACAAGGTTTCTACGGCAAACTCAGGCAAAGAGGCGGAGCAAATTATGGTGAAGCACGGTTTCGACCTGTTGCTCCTGGACATGAACCTGCCGGACACAAACGGACACCAGTTGATGGAATACTCCAAATTGGTTATTCCCTCCGCACTTGTCATAATTATCACCGGTAATGCGACCATGGACTCCGCCATAAGCGCACTAAAAAGGGGTGCCTATGATTACATTCAAAAGCCTTTTGAATTTGAAGAACTATCAAAGACCGTCAGAAATGCCCTGAATCAAAAAAAGCTGAAGGAAGAAAATGACATCATCAATGAAAAGTTCCGGCTTTCTGAAGAGCGTTACAAGTATCTGGTTCAAAACTCGCCGGACATAATATACACTCTTGACGAAAATGGCAACTTTACATTTGTCAACAACGCAGCCGAACACCTTCTGGGTATCAGTTGCGACCAACTGATAGGAAGACATTTTTCCACCATCATCCATCAGGATGACATTCGAAGGTCAAAGTATGTGTTTAACGAGAGGAGAACAGGGGCCAGATCAACGTCGGGCGTCGAATTGAAACTTAATATAGCCAGGGAAAAAGTTCCGCCATCGTCAGATGGCGTAACCCACTTGACCGTTGAGTTAAAATCAAGCGGTATGTATAAATACACGGAAAACAACGGCGCCAAAAAATATGTCGGAACTTATGGCGTGGCAAGAGACATAAGCGAGAGGAAGAGGCTAGAGGCCAAACTCCATCAGGCCCAAAAGATGGAGGCCGTAGGCACACTTGCAGGCGGCATTGCCCACGATTTTAATAACCTGCTTATGGGAATCCAGGGCTACGCTTCCATCATGCTTTTAGACCTCAATCAGGGCCACCCCCATTATGAAAAACTGATGAGTATCGAGCAGTACGTCCAGAGAGGTGCGGATCTGACCAAACAATTGCTGGGCTTTGCAAGGGGGGGCAAATACGATGTCAGGCCTATTAATCTCAATGACTTGGTCAGTAAGGTCGCACGGATGTTTGGCCGCACAAGAAAGGAGATAGTCATTAAGGAACGATATCAGCAAGGCCTCTGGTCGGTTGAAGCTGATGCCGGCCAGATCGAACAGGTGCTCCTAAATCTTCTTGTAAACTCCTCTCACGCAATGCCCGATGGCGGTAATCTTTTTCTTGGATCTGAGAATGTAATCCTTGACGCCGCTGCAATCATGCCCTTTAACCTTATGCCCGGGCCTTATGTGAAGATCTCTGTTACTGACAACGGCGTGGGCATGGACGAGGCGACCCAGAGAAGGATCTTTGAGCCGTTTTTTACCACCAAAGGCGAGATGGGCCGCGGCACTGGCCTTGGCCTGGCCTCCGCCTACGGCATTATCAAAAATCACAGCGGGCTCATAGATGTTGAAAGCGAGAAGGGCGTCGGATCCACCTTCCGATTCTATCTGCCTGCATCGGAAAAGGCTGTGCAGCAAGAAAAAATTGAACAAATGCAGATGCTGACCGGGCCGGAGACAGTCATGCTGGTGGATGATGAAACCATGGTAACTGAAGTGGGTGAGGAGATCTTAAAGGCACTGGGTTACAGCGTGATAGTCGCCGGCAGCGGTGATGAGGCAGTCAGGGTATATCAGAAACAGGCTGATAAAATTGATATTATTGTCTTGGATATGATCATGCCCGGCATGAGCGGCGGTGAGACCTATGATTGCTTTAAAAAGATAAATCCGAATGTAAAGGTGCTTTTGTCGAGCGGGTACAGTGTTGATGGAATGGCACAGGATATCCTGGACAGGGGCTGCAACATGTTCATTCAAAAACCATTTAATATCAAGGAGCTATCCAAGAAATTAAGAGATGTTCTGGACCAACCCTCCATCTGCTCCCCCCAGGTCTGATGTTTAATAAGGGGTCTTGAAATACTTGAATATCTGAGCTCATATTGATATGAAATACCGCAACCCGAAAAAGACATGCTTATGTAATTTGTTATTAGGCATATAACCCTATTGAAATTCTGCCCTTTTAAGGGTCACTATAAGGTGGGGTTGTCTTTGTGATTCTATCAGTATGCAAAAACGATGTTCATGCAAGACGCTGACGACAAATGGTCCAGACAGAGGCCCGGAAATCAACAAGGCATCGGCGACGTTGATTATGCGGGATGGGAAATCACCAAGGTTGAGGCCAGGCTGAATCGCATCAGGGTATTCGGCCGTTATGATTATTCCGACCTGGAAAGGCTTGGCGACCTTGAATATGACGAAAACAATCTGTCAAAAAGCCCAAATTATCTCTTAAAGGTAATCAGACGTCCCAACGGGTCCCCGGATTTTTATCTCTCCGTAACTGTCAACCCGAAGGCATTTTCACCCCAATGTTCCATTGAAATCCGCCCGAACAAGGATATTGGCATCGGGACATACAAGACCTTTCTGATCAAACTTCATCAGAGCCTTCCCGATCTGATGGTGTCAAAGGCGGAGTATGCTGTTGATCAGTTCTGCACAGACCCGGATGGTGCTTCGCTGCTTTTCTGGGTTTACATCAGGTGCCTGCATCTTGGTTATCATAAAAAGGCCAAAATGCCGGGGGTAGACGGCAGAAGACCGGAAGAAAGAAAAAAGGGTCTGATTTATGAAATAGACAGACATCACAAGGTCTATGAATGCGGCAGGGAAGAAAGGAGACAAGACGGTGGATGGCTCATTTCAGACATTGACAGGGTTAGATTGGAACATAGAGTTGACAGGGACAAGTTAAAGGAATATGGAATATCCGCCCTTGAAGATCTTATAGAAAACCCCAGATTTACAGTCCTCAATCTCCAGAGGTGGCGCTTTATGCAGTTTTTAAAGCTGAGGAAATTGCCGAAATTCTGGCGGCCTCATCCGACTGCGGATGATGCCCATCCCATTGGGGCGCCTACGCTTGAGGCAATTCCTACCAAACAAAAATCGGGTAATGTTACCCAGTACATAGCCAACTACAAGGAGCTTATCAGGATAGAATCTAGAGTCAACAGGGCGATGAAGGCATTTGATTTTCAGTGGTATAATGTAAAGTAAAATGACATCTGATAATACACCCATCAAACCCTGGATAAGAACCATATTGCCGGAGATAAGCCCCCCCAGCCTTAAGGATAATACGGCTGACGTGGACAGGCTGATAAGGGGTATAAAAAAATCCCTTAAGACAGAAAAGGTTGAGATCGCTTTTTCCCAGATCAGGGAAATCCCCCGCATACTGACTCAAAACAAATACCATGTAAAGGTCGCTCTGTACGAAACAGACGGGGTATGGCGTCTGATTGACCTATTTTCTCCTGATACTGAACATCACATATATGGTGTCTCAATTGATCTTGGCAGCTCCACAGTGGTTGTCAGGCTGATCAATCTCGATAGCGGTGCCGCCGTTGATGAGTTTTCTTTTCACAACCCCCAGATACAAATCGGGCCGGACATACTTACCAGGATACATTATGCAGCCCGGGAAGGTGGGCTTAAGGAACTCAAGGATCTTTTGGTTGAAAGGATCAACAAGGAAATCATTCAGCTTGCCGGCAAGCACGGGATTACCCCTAATTCGATAGTGGGAATGGCTGTGGCGGGTAACACCACTATGACGCACCTCTTTCTTGGTCTTGATCCCTACAGGATATGCCGGGAGCCCTACATACCTGTCGTAAACAGACTTGACATTTTAAAGGCCTTTCAGCTGGAAATCATAATAAATCCACAGGCGCCTGTCCTGGTCTTTCCCAACATAGGCAGTTATTTCGGCGGAGATCTTATTGCGGGGATACTCTCGTCCGGCATGTCTCATAAAAACCAGGTCTCCTTCCTCATTGATGTGGGGACAAATGCGGAGGTGGTGATAGGAAACAACGATTGGATGATGGCCTGCGCCGGGGCAGCAGGGCCTGCCCTGGAGGGCGGCGTCGCGGGTATGGGCATGATGGCAGGTCCTGGTGTAATAGACAAGGTGGTAATTGACCCTGAAACCCTTGCATTTGATATCAGGACCATAGGAGGACTGTTGCCTATCGGCATTTGCGGATCAGGCCTGATTGACCTGGTGGCGCAGCTTTTCCTTTCAGGCATGATAGACCTGAGGGGCAAGTTTGTAAGAAACAGATGCATGGACAGATTGACTGATATTGATGAAATAAGGCAACTGGTGATCGTTTATCCGGAAGATTCGGGCACAGGCAGGGCACTTTGTCTTTCTCAGCCCGACATTGACGCCCTTATACGTTCCAAGGCTGCGATGTATACCATCTTGACGACAATCAGCAATACGGTTAGTATTCCTTTTACAGAAATCGAGACTTTTTATGTGGCGGGGACATTCGGGACATATATTGATCCAAGATCCGCCATTGTCATTGGGATGATCCCGGACAGACCCCTTGAGACATATGTACCCCTGGGAAATACTTCCCTTGAAGGGGCGACCATGGCCCTTGTTTCGTGTTCAGCCAGGGATGAAATCTTTCAGATACGGGACAAGATCACCTACATCGAGCTGAATGTTAATCAGGAGTTCATGAACCTTTTCAGTGCGGCAAAATTTATACCCCATACTGACAAGGCATTGTTTCCTTCTGTGAGGGTTAAAGAATATGGAAGATAATTCATTTGAGATCTCCTCAAAGTCAAGGCCGGCCATTTACATTATAATTTTGGTCATTGTGGTCTTTACCCTTGTTGTAATGGCAGCCAATTCCGTTAAACCCGGCAGGCTTAGCGTGGATAGGGCCAACGAGCAGATAAAAGGGGCTGCGTTTATCAAGACGAATCAGGCGATGATTGGACAGCTAAGCGATAACTGGCTGCCCAATGATCTTTTCTGGCCCACTGTGTTACTCGATAACATGCCCAATTTTCAGCTCGGGCAACTGGAGGCGATCAGGTATAATGTCAGGGTCCTCAGAGACAATCTTTCACGTATGAGGACTACGGATAAACTCGATCCATCTGCAGAAGGGGCATTCACAGCCCTTTCCAATGACCCGAAAAAGTGGTGGATGCCCTCTGCTGAAAGCAGATGGCGCAAGGCCTATGCCGACCTGGAAACGTTTTATCAGGATCTGGCATCCGGTAAATCCTATTTCTATCCCAGGGCCGACAACCTGGTGGAACTTCTCAATCAATATGCGTCGCTGATGGGAGGTGCAAACACAAGATTAATCCATGCCCCTCGCGACATCAATCATGTCCTTGCTGACGATCAGGAGACAAAAGGCGACAGTCAGACGCCTGGAATGGTGGATGTGAATATCCCCTGGCAACGAATTGACGATAATTTTTACTATGCCCAGGGAATAGCCTATGCCCTTTATGAATCTTTCACAGCAATTCGAAGTGACTTTATAGATATACTGACGAAAAAGAATTCCCTGACGCTTGTTGACAAGATCATCCAGGACCTTGAAAGGTGTTATTTTGAACCTATTATAGTGTTTAACGGGGATCCTGAAAGCATATTCGCCAATCACTCCCTGAACCTCTCAGGCATATTTAACGACGCCAGGCAAAAGATAAATTCATTGATTGTCGCCCTGACACAGGGTTAGATGCCCCTTTCCAGACAGAAACTCTACCAGAGCCTTGCCCGAATGCAGAGAGTAAATCCTGATGTTTGACCCCCTGAATATAGAAGATCTTTCCGAAGATCGAGCCGTGCTATTGAGGCCTCCCTCAAACACCAGGCCTGCCGTCTGGCTAATTGAGGAGGATGGCGTTCGGGCCGTTATAAAGGACTTCATGGCAAACGGCTTTTTTTACAGAAACACCTTTGGCAGGTTTCTTGTGTGGAGAGAGGCCAAGGCCTTAAGAAGGTTGAAGGGTCTGAAGGGTGTGCCGGGCCTTTTTAAAGTACTAGGCGGCCTTAGTCTGGTTATTGAAGAGATACCAGGGAGCACCATGAAACAGGTTCAGAACAAAAAGAGGCTTCCTGACGGGTTTTTTGATGCTCTCAAGGCCTTGGTGGACAGGTTTCATGAAAAGGGCATGGCCCACTGTGATCTTAAAAAGGCGGAGAACATCCTTTTAGGTGAAGATGGAAGGCCATATGTAATAGACTGGGCCGCGTCCATTTCCAGGAATGAATTTTGCCTGCCTTTATTGAACATGATCTACAGGAGATTTCTGAAAGACGATTATGACGCCATTACCAAGCGGAAGCTTGTCCACTCACCGGAACTGGTAAGCCCTGAAGAGAGGAATGCATATTTTTATCAAAGTATGGCCGAAAGGGTTATCCGGGCGTTTAGGGACAGACTCCGGGCGTTGTTAAAGAAGGTCGCTTAAGGCCTCAATGATCTCCTCTCCATTGCTCACCAATGACAAATATTTTTTCCGGCCTTTCCAGCGCTTCCAATACATTAGGAGGTTCGGCCCTGAAAGCGACGAGGGTAGCCGGCATTCCAACGCTTAGGTTCCCCAATTCACCTTCAAGGCCTAATGCCTTTGCGCTGTTTAATGTGGCGCACTTTATTGCCTCTTCTATTCTCATCCCCGCCTTTACAAACAGGGCGATCTCCTCTTTGACACCTGAGCCGTGATGGACGCCCAGACTCCCGCAATCGCTTCCGGCAGCAATACAAACCCCGTAAGACGATGCCATTGATATCTGCTCCAACTGATGTTCAAGGTTTTTTTCCGCCATTTCTTTTTCAATCCCGCCTGCCGGGAGGAACTGGGAATAGGCCTTCATTGTATAGACTGTGGGAACCCAGATAGTTCCTGTCTCCGCCATCCTCTTCAGGTTGTCTCTGCCCATGAAAAACCCGTGCTCTATGCTGTGGCATCCGGCCTCAATCGCCTCTCTGACCGGTCTCTCCCCGTTTGCATGGACCATAGTCTTTAGCCCGATACCCTTTGCAGTCTCAACCGCCTCACATAATTCTTGCCGACTGAATTGCGGCAAGCTCTCCTTTCCAAAAACCGTAAGGCTGTTCAGGCCGGAATTGACTAGCTTGACATGATCGTAGTTTCTTTCGCTCAAGGCTATTGCCCGGCCAAGAGAAAGCCCTTGCGAAGGCGGCCTCCCGATCAGATCCCCATAGCGGGCCGGTGCATGCCATGCCATGCCTGCGGACTTGACCAAAATAGGAATGGACTTTAAAGGCATGCATTCCAATTTATATCTCAAGGCATGGCCGGCATAGTCGCCACCGTCTCTAACAGCCACCACACCGTGGGAAAGTTGTTGATACAGGTGCCTTAAGATGATATCTTTCATTTCCTCAAAAGGGGAGTTTAATTGCCTTTGCCTGATGGACGGGTCGCCTGTTCCTGACATGAAAAGATGTACATGGCTGTCTATAAGACCAGGCACAAGCGTACAATCCGGCATTGCCAAGATATCCGGCATGTGTGGAACAGCTCCTGTGGATGTGCCGATTGAGCTGATATTGCCGTCCTTAACCTTCAATAAAACATTTTGCAGGGGGCGCCTTCCTGTGCCGTCTATAAGCCATCCGGCCTGGATAATGAAAGAATTCGTCATCAGATACTTTACATCCTTGAGATATGTTGATACATTTGCCTAGGAGGCTGTCCGAGAATGCCCTTTTTCCCAAACTCTTTGTTATGCCCGAAAAAATTATCCTCGATATATCAACCATATGTCTGCGGTAATTTTTTCGGGCACACCTCGATTTTGGAAAAAATTGCTATCCTCGCACAACATCCTAGATAGAGCTATTTTAGGGTCTGTTGCAAAGGTAGCCGATGTCATATAATTTTTCAATTCATTACAACCATCTCAACCGCCTGTATTATTAAAATAAGGAGGGCGCTTATGCAGGTTAATGAGGATAATATCCAGGAAAGAAGGGGTTATCCCAGGGTTAAAAAGCTTTATCTACTTTCATATGTCAACAAAGAGTCTGGTCGTCAAGTATCTCCAGTACTCATGGGTAGAACGCTCGATGTCAGTCCATCCGGAGTCCGTGTGGAGGTTTTCCAGAGGATAGGTATCAATTCTGAGATGGAATTGGAGATTGCCTGTAACGAGGAAAGCATCACAGCAAAGGGGGTAGTAGTGCGCTCCAACAGGACCGGCAATGAGGTTTTTGTTGTAGGAATCAAATTCAACGAATCCCAGCCTCTTTTGGCGGAACGACCTTTACCCTAGCCTTACCGGCCTATGGGCTGTTGATACTATGACTCTCTTGCTTTTCATAACGAAAATTGGGAGGGCTGAAATTCGGCAAGATCACAATTCAAAACTGTATAATGTCAAATATACAGACAACATGGGGAATATCCGTGACGTAGGGAATTTTTCAGGGCTTGACCAGGCGCGGCTCATTGCCAACAAATACAGGACAGGCGCTTATTCGAGGCATTTGATCGAGGGACAAGACCAAGGAATGCCTTAAATATGCGGTAACAGCCTTCCCCTTATTGATCCCATCTGCCCAGTTTTTCAAAAGCCTCCTTTGCCGCCTGGACAAGCTCCGATAAACTAAACCACCCTCGACTATAAGTCGAGGGGTTTTATGAGGGGTCGATTTCAAATCGACTATCATCAGGAATCGGCTCCCCTTCTTGCTTTTGAAAATATTGCTGGATCATTTCGTCCGTGCAAAACATCACGAGTCCGTATCGCCACCGCACCAGCCATTCCGCGCTTCAGATATTTGTGAAGCCAGATTTGGTGGACTTTGAGGTCTGTTTTGGTATGGGCACCCAGTTGATAACGTCGCATAGCGACATGTATTAACTTTTCTTCGCCTAAAGGCGAGGGATTTCAACCATCCCTGAAAGGGACATTAACAGGTTTGGAAAAATAATCGTCGAACCCTGCCTCCCTGCAACTGGCAAGCTCAAAGAGTGAACCGTAGCCTGTAACCGCATGGATGATCGCCGTGGGGGTCTTCCTCCTGATCTCGCTGCAGAGTTCTACACCGTTCATTCCGGGCATATTCAGATCTAAAAACACCACCCGGATATCCTCTTCTCTTAATATCCCAAGTGCCTTTTCCCCGCTTTCCGCCAGGCGCACATCGTATCCTTCTCTTACGAAGGCCTGCTCAAAGATCTCCCTGATTAATTCATCGTCATCAACAACCAGTATCTTCTTGTCTCCCATATTTATTCTCCGGAATCGCCATTGTCACCCTGATGCCTTATCAATAATCTTACTCTCTAGACAGTCCTTGGTTCTATATTTTGTTATTTTAGTAAGTTTTTTTGTTATTCCTCCCATCTTTTCAATTCCTTCCTTAATCTCGGAAATCGCTTCAGTCTCGCCTGTCCATGTACTTCCGGCCATAATTGTAAATAGTTCTTAAAGTCCGGGGCCTGTTCAGGATCAATATGTCGGAAGGCCGTCTTAGGTTGACCGTTCACCTTATCTCCCTATATCTTCAAAAGGGATTGCAAAGATGGCTCGAATATGAGATGCCAAGTTATTTTTGGAACAACCGGCGGTTAGGAAATTATACACAATATTTTCGTAAACCATATAGAAAAATATGACAGGTAGGCCGAAGACAGCATCGCTTTACAAAAAAGTCGGGATCGCATCCGCAATCATGATGACATCTGTACTTTTAAGCCGCTTCATTGGACTTTTGCGGGAGGCTGTCATTGCATATTCAGGCGGGGCGCAGGCAGAAGTGGACGCCTACCAGTTGGCCTTTGTGCTCCCTGAATTTTTAAACCATCTTGTCGCGACCGGCTTTCTTTCAGTCACCTTTATCCCTATATTCAATCAATATCTTGTAAATGACAATGAAGAAGAGGGATGGAAGTCATTTTCCATTATATTTATCACCTTTGGCTCTCTTCTGCTGGGGTTCATCCTTATTCTGCTCATCTGGACCGAGCCATTGGTAGGACTCGTTGCTCCCGGGCTCAAGGACATGGAGGTCAAAGCGCTCGCAGTAAGGATGACCCGTATTGTGCTACCAGGCCAATTCTTCTTTTTTGCAGGTGGGCTCTTCATGGCGGTACAGTTCTCCAAGGAGCGTTTCTTTATCCCTGCCTTGGCCCCTTTGATCTACAATACGGGCATAATTATCGGGGGACTGGCTCTTGGTCCATGGATTGGAATGGAGGGCTTTTCATGGGGGGCGCTTATTGGGGCGTTGGCGGGAAATTTTATCCTCCAGTGGTTCGGGGCAAGTCGCTCAGGGATGAAATTTACCCTGAATCTAGACCTTTCACATCCTGATCTGAGGCGCTACCTTTTGCTGACTGCCCCTCTTATGCTCGGACTGAGCATGACCTTTTCCACCGAGTTTTTGTTCAGGTTTTTCGGTTCATATCTGCCAAAAGGCACGATCGCGTCCCTAAATTACGGAATCAGGATTATGCTCGTCCTCGTCGGGCTTTTTGGTCAGGCGATCGGGAGCGCCTCGTTTCCCTTCATGTCGCGCCTTGCGGCCGAGGGCCGTATGCATGAAATGAACCGTCTCTTGAATCAGACCATCAGATATCTGGCCCTGGTCATACCTTTTTCAGCGCTCTTGATTGTGCTTAGATATGAAGTGGTCTACATCCTTTTTGAAAGAGGAAAATTTGATGCGGCTGCAACAGATCTGACATCGAGTCTTCTGCCATTTCTCTTGGTGGGGGCCTTCGCCTTTTCTGCCCAGACTGTGGTGGTAAGGGGATATTACGCAATGAAGGAGACATTGTTTCCTTCCCTTTTTGGAACAGCAGCTGTGCTTTTGAGCATACCTTTTTTTGTGGCCGGTATGAATCTATGGGGTGCAAGGGGCGTGGCTTTAGGTGTTTCTCTTTCAGCCCTGTTCCAGGCTATAATCCTCTATATCCTGTGGAACAGGCGAAGCAGCAACCTGGAGGGCAAAAGGGTCTTTCGTCGTATAGGAGAAATGATTTTTTTAAGCATACTATTGGGAACTATCCTTGAGGTTTTTAAGCGCACGGCCCTATTTTGGTTTGGACATCAGGGCTTGATAGGCGCGTTATTAACCGGCGTTATCTGCTCCTGCCTTTTCCTGATCTTGCTTTATCTGGCGGGGAAGATCTTCAGGATTGAAGAGATATCAGGCCTATTGAACAAATTGATAAGAAAGAGTTGAGCAGTAATGTCTGGAAAACCATAAAGAAAAATGATAACAACTCGCCAGTCACAGGTGATTGATCGCTAATCGCCAGGAGCTCACTGCTAACAGATTGTTTTTATTGAAAAGGAGATCTTAACATGGATCTGTTTCAAAATTCAGATGAAGATTCAGGCATTGAAATGGAGGATATGAGAGACATCGCCAAGGAGATGGGACAAAAGAAGAAGAAGAAGAAGGAAAAGAACGGCGCTGGCCGGCCTTCACGTCTTAGCATGGTTATTATGCTGATAGCCTGCCTTATATCAGTGCTCGCTGTCTTTGCAAATGTAGGGGGCAGATTGACAATTGAGGATATAAACCCCCTGATAAACAGGCTTGATAAACTGGAAAAAAATAATGTCAATTATGAACAGATCCAAAATAGTATCGCTCAATTGAGTAATCAGGTAAAGGCCCTGGAGGGCTCTGTGGCCACATTGGAGCAAAGCGGATCATCCCTCAGTAAGGAGCTTGGAAAGTTCAATAAACAACTTGGGCAACTTAAGGCAAGCAACGCCCCTGCCCCGGTTTCCAATCAGGCGGGGGCACCCTCCGTTGTCGAAAAGAAGGCTGTAGTTGAAAATAGACCTGTGACTGAAAATAAGGCCAAGCCCCAAGCCCAGCCGAAGAGGGTATATCATGAGGTCAAACAGGGAGAGACACTTTACTCAATTTCCCAAAAATACGGAGTTACTATAGATCAACTGTTTGACCTTAACAATCTTCCTGAAAATAACCCTATAAGTCCCGGTCAAAAGATCATCGTAAAATAGGAAAGGGGTTTAAGGTTGAGTCCAATTGAATCGCGAAATCACTAACCTCTGATCCTATGAGGTGGAAATTTTATTACTATAATTGAGTATTTTATTACAAATCAGGTGGCATCTTTTTATATACAATAAACTCCTTTTTGCTGCTTCAGCATATAACCCTATGAATTTTAACAATAATTTAATGGCATCTTGGCTGCTCTGTTGGCATATGTTTTGCTCCTTGCATATTTGATACTTTGCACTGTGTAAGGAAAGACTTTATGCGGTCCTTGAGAAACAGCGAGGTGTTTATGAAGAAGACCATATTATTAAAGTTGATGCCGATTTTCGTCTTGATCTGGGCCGGCATGATATCAACGTCATGGGCCGCCTTGGTGGTGACAGATGAAATTAGGCTATGGGCCAGGAAGGTGGTGTCCGAGGAACATTCACTTGATAGCATAAGCGCAGCCAATACTGTTGCCGTCCTGGATTTCTACAACAAAACACAGTTGTCCGAATTGAATCTTGTTCAAAAGGGTATTGCGCTGATGCTTATAACAGATTTATCCAAGATAAAAGACATTCAACTGCTGGAAAGGTCGCGGCTTAAGGCCATATGCGATGAACTGGAGCTCAGCAGGTCTTCGCTGGTAGAAGAGGGGACCAGGTCCAGGTTGGGTAAACTTCTGGGGGCCAGGTGCCTTGTCGGCGGCGATATTACCAGCGGCGGGACAGATAAATTTGAGTTGAATTCAGTCGTACTCAAGGTAGCCAATGCACATGTGCTCGGCCAGGCCTCAGCCCAGGGCAGGCTCATAGAAGGGATATTTGAAATGGAAAAGAAGATCCTTTTCGATATCATTAAGGAGCTCAAGATTGAGCTTTCCCCCTGGGAAGTGGAGATGCTTAAGAGGCCTCTTACAGACGACCTTGAGGCCCTGCTTAATCTGTTTCGGGCACTTGAATACAGCGATGAGGGGAATCTTGCCAAGGCCTTACAGTATATTAAAAAGTCGCTGGAAAGAGACCCGGACTTTGAGCTGGCAGTGGATTTCCTTACGGAGATAACAGGGTTGATAGGTGCGGAGGGCTATTCAAGCGCAGGGTACCTTACTACTGTTGCAAGCGATAATAAAGGGGACGGCCATGACCCTGTCGAACAGGAGACTGTTGATCCTGAGCCGGAACAAGGCAATTTCAGGTATTACGGAAAGGCCTATGATCTTGACAGCGGTATAACCGTGGATGACCCCGATGATACATCCGGCTCATCAAACGGCATTATATGGTTTGGTGAACCTCAGGATATGTTCGGGCGAAGTGGAATTACAACGCCGTTTCTCACCCCGTTTTACAGCGGCGGTGGACTGGATTCTCCCATAGTCAGCAAGGCAGTGGTGAGCAGGAAAGTAATGTCAAATGTGGCTATGGGTACGTATTCATGGCAAGTAAGCCAACAACTGACTGGCGAAAATGGTAACCCCCCTGCCAATGTAACAGCCAAGCTCTTCGAGAATACAGACAACCCCATAATTGTTCTTGACTATTATAATGATCCGGATGTCGTGTCCTCTTTTGGAGGGTATCTGGATGGCGGCATGGCGGCTCTGCATCCAGGTGCCGAACTGCCCGGAAATCCCGGAGAAAATGACCCTTTTGAGACCAGCCGCGACTATTCGACCGGTATTGACGCGCTCAGGGACGCTATTGATGATACCCCTTTACACCTGCATGAATCTGTGCCCGCTGCAGAAGTGCCTTATACTTCAATGTGTAACATCAACGAAGTCCCCAGCCCGATACCGGTAGATATTTTTCAGGTACTTATGCCTGATCGCTGGGATACTTCTAATGATAGGGGTCCCACCTATTCAGTGACATCAGGGGGACGCAATCTTGTTGTAGACTCTGACAGTGTAGATCAGGCACTAAATGAACTTATTGATGATAAAGAGGCCTTTGACACAGCCATGGATGGTGAATTCAGCAAAGATGAAAGCACATATAAGGACTACGAAGGGCACATAGGGGATTTACTGCCTGGCATTTATGAGGCCGAGGATGCACTGAACGGTCTAAAAAATGACGGTATGCTGGCATACATCTTTAAGTATGAGGAATATCTTGTTAATAAGGAAATTGTGAAAAACTCCAATATCTCCAATACACTGAAGGCCCAGCTGATGGCGGGGAGCGCCAATGCCATTGCCAGCATCAGAGATTTGGATGCAGCACTTGAAGAGATGTCCGACGCCAAGGCCAATTTTGTTCAGAAAGACATCCACGGAAATTGGGTAAGGACGCAACAGTGGATGTTGAGGCCGAATAATACACAGATACAGATGCTGAATATCACTCACAGGGGCAGCGGACCACTGAAAGGCAGTTCAGGCATGGATTTTTCTGCCTTCTTGACAGAGGCCTACAGCACAAATCTCTCTGCAAAAGATCTCCCGTGGGATTCATGGCTGGCGACAAGAACAAATA
>LT984856.1:498446-515301 GCA_900258555.1 uncultured Desulfobacterium sp.
GCTTTGGATCTCTTGTTTAACGGCAAATTACCAGATTTCCTTACGTAGTTTTTAGGCACTTTTGAAATAACGCTGAATAGTTACAAAATGTTTAACCCATCCGGGGAATATATAAGAGAAGAGAGGTCTTTCAATAGCAGGGTTGATGAAAGACAGGTTATAGGCCATGAGGAACTGACTCTTGCCAACGAAGGAAATATTAATAATCCTGCCACATACTCCTATGATAAAGGTGGTAGTTTTGATGCTGGTGAATATCATGTAGATTCAGGAACAGGCAAATTTAACTACATGTTCGGTGACAGCAGTCTCAATTCTGTTGAAGTCGCCTTCTTTGCGGTGGGGGATGGGGCCGATAATGGAAATAACTACCAGTATAGTAATGACGTTAATGATATATGGGATGCCTTAAGGGTTAATTCTCAACACGGGCCGGAGATCGGGGAAAACAACCTTGAGATCGTGGTTGATGCCACCAGAAACGGCGACCGAAATTCTAATTATTTCAAAAATCCCATTGATGTAATATACGTGCCGATGAACCGTATGATATGGAATGCCAAAGACGAACCGGCGAGCTGATGCAACTGGTTAATTTTAAATGAGTAGGAAAGCATATAGTAATATGATCATAGGGTTTACAGTCTCTACTCTATCTCTCACATTCTGAGATCGCCGCCGGAAGAAAGGCCTTATGGGACGCTGTAAGACAGAGATTTGGCTATTGTCATTTAAAATTTGTCTGTTCTTTTTCTGCCTGTTATTTTTAGACAGTGCCTTCACCACGGAAAAAGAAGGCGAGACGAAATCATATCCACTGCCCATAAATGAAATTGAAGAGGTGATATCCGATTGGCTTAGGGATTCGGACTTTGTGGTTCACAAAAATGTCCTGGACGGCGGGCAGATTGAACTCTCTGCTATAAGGGCCAAGGCAAAATGGCGGATTCTTTTGAAACCACATTCCGCCCTGGCCTCGGATGTCCAGGCATCATTCACGGTTGACGACAGGTTTGACAAATCACAGGTGTCAGGATTGTGGGCATCCCTCGCCTATTACATCAAACCCTCCCACACGCAATATACAGCAAAAGACAACAGGCCGGGCCGAAATATCCCCAATGGAGTCTTGTCACGCATTGAGTCCGTGGTCTGTATAAAGGCGACAGGGCAATGTGATGACGAGCAGTTTTCCGGCTTTATTTTTAAAACAATCGGCCTGGTACTCTCCACTGCCCATGGCCTTGAGGGCTGTTCGGATATCAGGGTTATTCTCTATGACGGTCGGGAATTGAAGGGACATGTAGTAAAAAAGGATACCCATAGGGACTTGACTCTTATCCGAATCAATGCGAAGCTTGAATCATTTACGCCCCTTGCAAGAGGCAGAGAAATGATAGCAATGGGGGAGAAGATCTATTCCATAGGTTGCCCTGAAAATCAAGGGGGAGAAGTATTTTCCGGGGTTGTCAACGGACCTCAGAGGCGTGTAAAGGATCTTGTCTACTGGCAGGTTGAAATGAAGATTTTCCCGGGCAGCAGCGGCAGCCCTGTATTTGATGAAAAGGGGAATCTGGTCGGCATAGTAAAGGGCAGATTCAGGGGTGGTGATTCCGTTGGTTTTTTGATCCCCTTTGGCACCATAAGGGAATTTCTTAATAGTGGTGAAATCACACCATGAACTACGGGCGCTATCAAATCCTTAAAGAGCTTGGAAGAGGGACCATGGGGGTTGTATATCAGGCCCATGATCCGAACATTGAGCGCATGGTCGCTCTTAAGGTCCTCCGGCAGGACAGGGTGTTAAGCGAAGACTTTGTCAGAAGGTTTCTTAAAGAGGCGAAGGCCATAGGCCGCCTTTCCCACCCCAATATCGTCACAGTATTTGATGTAGGCCAGGACCGCAACACCATATACATTGCAATGGAGTACCTGGAGGGAAAACCCCTTAATGAGATCATCAAAGAGTCCTCCATTGGTGTTGATCAGATTGTGGAGCTTGGTATACAGGCGGCAGAGACACTTGATCATGCCCATAAAAAAGGAATTATACACAGGGACATAAAACCCTCTAACATCATCATCACGCCCGACGGTCAGGTGAAGCTTACTGATTTCGGTATCGCCCATATTGAAGACCAGTCCGCCGCTCAGCAGACCCAGGCCGGTGAAATACTTGGCACACCTGTGTATATGTCTCCTGAACAGGTAATGAGCAGGCCCGTTGATGGCCGATCAGATTTATACTCGCTGGGGGTTATCCTTTACGAGATCGCTGTAGGCGACAGGCCTTTCAAGGGTGATAACCTGGCTGCAATTTTTCACTCCATTACACAGGATACCCCTGCGGAACCATGCCTTTTAAACGCCTCTATTCCAAAAGCGCTTTCCGATCTGATATTGAAGGGTATCGCGAAGGCACCGGAAGAGCGATTTCAAAGCGGCATGGAAATGGCCGGGGCCTTGAGGTCATGCACGGCCGCAGGTCGCAAAGACACCTTGCCGCAAGAGTCAATACCTGTTAAAAAGAAAAGGACAGGTCTTTTTGTGCTTTCCGGCTTTATTGCGGTCTTTGTCTCTGCGGTGATAGCCTATTTTTCCGGGGCGGGCAGGCTGAAGCACGAGGATATTTTATCCGCCCTAAAGGTGGCGAGCGTGCCGGAAGGCGCCCAGGTGTTCGTGGATAATTCCTTTAAGGGAAAGACCCCCATTTCCGTAAAACTCCCTTTTGGAAAATATGAGGTCAAGTTGAGCCTGTCTGAATATCACGACTGGGAGGCCCAGATCAGGATTGATAAGGAGGGAGAAATCCCTCTCAATGTAAGGATGTTTCCTATTGAAGACGCAACACCCTAATATGTCAGGAGGAATCAAGATGAGGCCAATTTCACGTTTACTTAGTTCAGTCCTTACGGTCGCAACAATGATCCTGTGCGTATGCTGTTGTCCGTGCTTCGGGCAACTTGCCGCCGGAAAGGCAGTACCTGGGTTTTCCCTGAAAGACAGTGACGGCAAGGCACATGACCTGGCGACGATAAAAGACCAGCCGATGATAATACTCTACTTCTTTGATGCGGAATCCAGGCCCAGTCAGGAGGGTTTGCTGAGCCTTGACAAGATCACCAAGCAATACAAAGAAGCTGATATGATTGTGTGGGGAGTAACGCTGTCAGGCAAAGACAAGGTGGCCGAATTTATAAAGAGCGCCAATCCGGGCTATCCCATCCTTTTGGATGATACAGGTATAAGCGACCTTTACGAGGCAAGATTCATCCTGCCGACCGTATGCATTATAGGGCCGGACCTGAAATTGATAGATTATTTTCAGGGGGGCGGGAAGACCACTGAGGTCATGCTGGTAAGGCTTGCTGAAAGGGAACTCCAGCGCAGGCACACAGTCCTTGCCAAGGCCATCAGTGAGGACGTTGAAAAAAAGAACCCGAAAAATATCCAGGCCAAGACCGTCAGGGGTTATGCAGCCCTGAAAGAAGGAAAGATTGAGCAGGCCGAGGAGACCTTTACGGCCCTGGCCAAGGATAAGGGTGAAGGTGAAATCCTGGGTAAAGAGGGCATGGCCAGTGTGTATGCCAGGAAGGGGCAGGCAGACAAGGCCATGGAGGCCGTAAAAGAGGTGGAGGAAAAGGCCCCTGACAGGGCCTATGTACACGTGGTCAAGGCGGACATCCTGTACAGCCAGAATAAAAAGTCTGAGGCCAAGGCCGCATATCAGACAGCGGTCCGGAAAAAGTCGGGAGAACCCTTTCAAAAGGCCATGGCCTATAATCAATTGGGCAGGTTTCATGCCGGAGAAGGAGACTATCAAAAGGCGCGGGAGCTTTATGATCAGGCCGTGGATATTGACCCCTATTATATTGAGGCCACATCCAACAAGGGTGTTGCCTACGAAAAAGAGGGAAAATGGGATGAGGCCCTGAAGGCCTACACCAAGGCCACAAATATTGACAAGGCCGATACCTTTGCCGCAGTGCTGGCCAAAAAGGCAGAGGAAATGATCGCCATTCAAAAGAATGTTGCAGAAAAACAGCGCATAGATACCCTGGTAAAGGAACTGGCCACAAGATACCGCAGCCAGGAAAAGACCGCCTCAAAGACCGCCGACACCTGGACATCCAGGCCGATGGTGCTGACATTTGTTGATTTTCAGGAACAAGGGGGGCTTTCGGCAAGAGACGGATTTTCAAGCGTTTTGACCTCAAATCTGGCCGATCAGTTGAATGCATCCGGCCGCGTACAGGTAGTGGAGCGTGTACTTTTGGAAAGGCTCCTGGAGGAATTGAATATCGGATCTTCAGAGCTTGCTGACCCTGAAACCGCATTAAAGCTCGGAAAAATCCTCTCGGCCAAGATCATCGGCACGGGCTCCTTGTTTTTTATGCAGGATCAGACCCTTTTGAACATGAGACTGATTGATACGGAAACATCTGCCATCCCAAAGGTGATAACGACCCCCTTTGGACTCCAGGATCAGTTGACAAAACAACTCCGGGAACTCAACAGGGATATCTTAAATACGGTCATACAAAAATACCCTCTGCAGGGATATGTGATCAAGATGGTAGGGGGTCAGGCCCTCCTCAATATCGGGAGCAAACAGGGAGTGGTGCTGGGAACAGGTTTTGATGTGGTTGAAGATGCGGAACCTATTGAATACAAGGGAAAGATACTCCAGGGTGCGCCCAAGTCCATAGGCCATGTTGAGGTCGTTCAGGTCGAGCCTGATCTGTGTTATGCAAAGGTTGTAAAAAACGACAGGGAATTTAAGACAGATGACAAGGTAAAGGAAATGTTATCAGTCCCTGCTGCCGGAGGTGGCGATGCGATTAAATAACTGCCTTTGTTGCCTGCTCCTGTTGGCCCTGATTACAGGCTGTGCCTCGGCGCCGCCTGAATCTGCAAAGGCGGTAAGGGGCATAGCAGTGTGGGATATGGAGGACCTTAGCCCCATGGGTGATGGCCGGCCGGATCTGGGCGGCCTTCTTTCCGCAAAGGTTATTGAGACTGTCAAAGGGAAAAGCGCTTATGATGTTGTTGAAAGGGAGCGCTTGATCCTAGTGCTCGAAGAGCAGAATCTCGGCACATCAGGGCTTGCCGATGAATCCACCAGGTTGAGACTGGGAAGGCTTGTGGGGGCCCAATTGATGATATTCGGGGCATATCAGGTAATCGGAGGTCAAATGCGCCTTGATATTCGTCTGGTGGAAGTGGAGACCGGCAAGATATTAAAGGCCACAGAAAAGACGGTTTCCGCCGGAGACCTGGCGGCATGGTTGAATGCAGCCGCAGAGGCCGCAGCAGAGCTGGTGCAGTGAATATCCATTCCGCTGGAATTCAAACACTGCCCTAGTTTATTATTAAGCTCTTCCTAAGCATCTAAAAATCTCTTTCCGTTTTTCTTCTAAAGTCCTGCCGGTCAATAGCCGATAAATGGATTTAGGCGTATTGTGTCTAAAAAAGGTTATTGTCACCTATATGCCTAAGAGGGGAGATTGGAGGACTGATTGTCTCCGCTCACAGGCCATAAACAATAGTACAGGAGGTATCAATTATGGATATGTCAGCCGTTATGAACATCCATGAAATAGCAGCTAATAAGGCTGCCACAAGATTGGCTGACGCACATATCAAGCAGGACAAGGTAGCATCTGCTACCAACGCTCAAAAAGAGAAAGCCGAAGAAAAGGCGGATAATAGTCCCCTGCTTGAAACATATTTAGCATCATCAACTTCAGTTCAGCAGAAGGATGATCCACATGCAGTATCCGCAAGGGTAGAAAGGCAAGTAGATGTGCAGGCAGCAAAAGAGGCGGTGAACGTTCAGGCCCAAAATCAGAGACTTGGAACACTTGTTGATATAGTCACTTAAGTATCAAATACAAAATATTAAAGGCCCATATACGATCAGAGATTGAGTCCGTATATGGGCCTTTTTTTATGCATAGGGCACTCCAGCAAGAAGATCAAACCCTTCCTTGCCGCAACCCATAGTAGTCATTTTATGATTAAAAAAGGGTGGTAGAATTTAGGGACGAGGCATTAATCTCCAAAGGGTCTGGGACCCCCGCTTCGGCAAATCCCTTCTTTCTGATCAGACAACTGTCACATCTGCCGCACGGAGTTCCTTGAGGCGACGGATCATAGCAACTATGGGTCATGCCGTAATCAACCCCCAGCTCAAGGCCTTTTTTTATGATCTCAGCCTTGGTCATGCTGATTAGCGGGGTCCTGATCTTGAGCTGAACACCGCCTTCTGTCCCAGCCTTTGTCGCCAGATTGGCCATACGTTCGAAGGCCTCTATGAATTGGGGCCGACAGTCGGGGTAACCGCTGTAGTCAATAACATTGACGCCTATGAATATATCCGAAGCCCCCAGGACCTCGGCCCATGCAACGGCATATGAAAGAAATATCGTGTTGCGCGCAGGGACATATGTGGCAGGGATATTCTTTTGCATATCACTCTCACTGCGCCCCTTCGGCACCTCGATATTGTCTGTGAGTGCAGAACCGCCAACTGGTCTTAGGTCAACTTCAATGACTAGATGCCCTTTTGCTCCAAAGGCCTCAGCCACCCTTCTGGCAGAGGCCAGTTCACATGTATGACGTTGACCATATCTGAATGAAAGGCAGTAGAGTTCATAGCCCTCGGATTTAGCAATGGCCAGGGCGGTAGTGGAATCCAACCCGCCGCTCAATAGAATAACCGCCTTTTTGATCTTTGGCATTTATCTGACTCTACCATAAGTATAGCTAATAGCTAGAAGCCAACAGCTAACTGCTTATCTTAAACTCCCCTTTGCTCCGGCCCCCATAGCACCTTCTGTATCTGCACGTTTATCCTGACGTCCAGGTGATCCCCAAGTATCCATTCGGCAAGATGCCTCGCATCCATTTTTTCAAAAACAGCAGAGAAGTTTACACATATTGTTGCTGGACAGTCCCTGCGGATAGGATTGAGCATTTTTCTGGCGAATTCATAGTCCTGTCTGTCTCCGATCACAAACTTGATTTCATCCTTTCCCATCAACAGGCCTAGGTTTTCAGGTAAGAAACTTTTCTGCTCGCCGCTGGATGGACACTTTATGTCCATGATCCTAATGCAGCGCTCATCCGTTCCGCCAATATCCAGGCTGCCATTGGTCTCCAGCAAAACCATATGGCCTTTGTCAAGAAGCCTGGTTGTCAGAAGCGATGTCTCATCTTGTAAGAGAGGCTCCCCACCAGTTATTTCCACCAAGGGACATTCATATGAAGAAACCCTCTCAAGAATCTCTTCTGCTCCCATTAAAAAACCTTCACTGTATGCATAACGTGTATCGCAATAAAGACATCTTAAATTACATCCTGTCAGTCTGATGAAAACGCATGGCCTGCCTGCATAGGATGATTCCCCCTGTATACTATAAAAGATCTCATTTACTAAAAGGGACACAACAAAACCTTACTTAAACCAATACGCTATTTTTTTTGCTGCATCTGTTGAGGGAACACCACCCTGCCGCAAAGGCTTAGGTCATAGCCTTCGAGAGTTTCCACCAAATCCAGAAAAATTTTTTCATGCAATAGACCCAAAAAAAGCTGCACCTTTCTTTCAAAAAACCTCTGTTTGGGCACCAGCAGATCAAATCTCTCCCACCGGAGTGGCAAAAAATCGAGTCCCAGCAGTCCTGCTACGGCCCTTATACAAGGGGCCGCGTCCGCCCTTCCTGCAAGGATCTCTAGGCCGACATCAAGATGTCTTTCAAGCTCTCGATCATAACCCTGTATATTTTCTTGTTTAAGACCGGCCATTTCAATTTCCCTATCCAGCAAAAGGCGCGTGCCTGTGCCCTGAGGCCGGTTGACTATCCGGACGCCTTTTTTTCCAAGATCGGCCATTTTTTTGATATCTCTGGGATTACCTTTGGCCAACACCAGACCCTGCTCCCTGCGGCAAAAATTTACTATAGCGGGCAATTCTCCCAACTCCTGCCTGGCAAAATCGAAATTGTATTCCTCCTGATTTTCCTGGAGGAGGTGACTTACTGCAATATGGCACATATCGCTGCGCAGGGCCTTTATCCCGCCCATACTGCCTGTGTTTCCAAATACAGCCAGGTGATCCGGATAAAAGCGGTTGAAAATGGAGATTGTTCGCTCCAGCAGGATATCATTACTTCCACTCAAAACAAGAAGGCCCTGAAAAGACGGCCCTGAGGCAGACTTGGGCACATTGATTGTTCCGCTTTCAAGCCACTGTTCCACCAAATGTTTTGGAAACAGCCATTTGCCTGTGACCTTGGTCGCCGGAAGACCTTTTTCAGATATAAGGGAATAGACCATCTTTTCATTGATATTTAGGAACTTGGCCAATTCCCTGGTGCTTAGCAGAACCTTATCTCCCATTCCTTGCACCTCCTTAACTGTGTATGATGGTATTGTAGCCTATAACTTAATAAGCCCTTTACTGAGAGCTGTCATTTGAATCATCTGGTTGGATCGCGCTGAGTGTAATTTAAATCCCTGAAGAAGGCAACAGAGGAAGGCCCGATTGTCAGATAGGCGGGTTATTTTCTGCATATTTCTTAAAGTTATTAGAGGTTGTTATAAGGACTAATTTTATTGATTTATAATAATTTTAAAAAATATTGACAATATATAACCCTTTTTATATAGATTCAGACTGTTTGACCAAGTCAAAATGTCTTTTAACATCAGAGGGAGATTTTTTTATGGTTAAGATAACTAGAGTATTTAGAGAAGCAAATTTGGTCCTTTTTTTCAGCCTTTTAATCCTTATATGCGCCATGCCTGCTTATACTGAAGGTGAAAAAGTATTGATGATGGCGACCACAACCAGTACTGACGACACTGGACTTTTGAATTATCTTGCACCCAGATTCAAAGATGCCAAAGGTATTGACTTGCGCTGGACTGCAACTGGCACAGGAAAGGCATTGAAGCTGGGTGAAAATTGCGATGTGGATGTCCTTATGGTGCACATGCCGGCAGAGGAGAAAAAATTCGTTGAAGCAGGTTTTGGTGTGGAACGTAGAGAGATAATGTATAATGACTTTATCATCATAGGTCCGGCATCCGACCCTTGCGGAATTAAGGGAAAACCTGTAACTGAGGCCATGCAGGCAATAAAGGCCAAACAGGCAATCTTCGTCAGCCGCGGCGACAATTCGGGCACTCATGAGACCGAGCGCTTAATATGGAAGGCGGCTGACATTCAAGTCCCGGAGAAAGAGTCCTGGTATATTCAGGCCGGTCAGGGCATGCTCGCCACCATTGGCATAGCCGCAGAACGAGATGGCTACACTTTGACGGACAGGGGCACATATATAAAATATGAAGTCAATGCGGCAGGGAATCCTCCTCTTAAGATTATGGTGGAGGGCGATAAGGCATTACTGAATCAGTACAGTGTGATAGCAGTTAATCCAACCCATTGCCCCAAGGCCAAATTAGAACTTGCCAACGAATTCATAAAGTGGATCACGTCTCCCGAGGCCCAAAAGATCATCAAAGATTACAGACTCTCAGGAAAACCATTGTTCACACCGAATGCGAAAAAATGATAACCCCATTTGGTTGAAATTTGACTTAATTGCGCGAAAAAAGGCTATTTCTTTCCGCGCAATTAAGATAAAGCCTTGTCTTTGGATTTCCCCCTAAAACCTTGGGGAAATTATAGGCTAATATTTCACCTGCAAAACTGCCTGAATCCTTTTATCATCGCCCAGGTTAGTCTTCGTCACATCCGGGACACTGCCTTTCTTTCCTGCGTCTCTGCCATAGTCAGTGGTCTCATATGTCAACAGGATCATGTTTCCCTTGTAGATGTCATAGGCGATGCCACCCATATACATATCATAGTCGGCATCACCAGCAATAAGGCCATCATCGTCCTGATCAAAATGATCATAGCGCGCGAACAAGGCAATTTTTTTATCAAGCACTGGAAGTTTTACATTTCCGAATGCAGAGTATCCTTTAGTATCCAAGGCATGTCCCAGCGCATCAACCCATTTTCCCTTGGCATTGCCTTCACTAGTAAAACACTGCCCGGTAAAAATCACCCATGGATTTTGGTAGCTAAGCATCCCTAAGTTCACATTGTATTCCGGCCATTCCCCGGTGCTGTCATCATTGCCGTCACCTCTCAGGCCGAAATAACTGAGTTGAAGGCCGGGGATGATATCCGGAACCGGTCGCAGGGACAACCTTCCTTCAATGACCTTGTTGTTATTGTCCTCACTTTCATGGTATCCTGACCCATTATATACCCCTAAGTGCCAGGTGCCGTAACGGCCGTCATAGTGATCATCGCCGATTATCAGCCTTGAATCTTTGATCCTTCCTCCCAGATCCCCCATGAGGCTTACTCCAAGGTCAGAAGAGTTAAATACTCCCGCCCGCTCAATCGCCATTGTACCCTGACAGCGATAGGGGTTTATATTTTCTTCAAAGTCCAGCCATGGCATATGACCCATACCGACTTCAGATTTCATGCCGGTCAGGAAACCAAGGTTGGGAGCCTTGAATTGAGCGTAGTAGTATTTTAGCCGCATCTTATAGCTCTCGTCCGTATCCTCCGTATCCTGGTATGTATCCAGAGTCACCCTTGCCCCGAACCACGGCAGGATCTCTTTTTCGACCGTTAGATAACCCCGGGTCAGCCTGAATTTGTTCAGGTCAGATTCCCCGTGATCAAATTCGGGCGAATCGCCGTATGAAAAGTCCACGTAGCCCAGTATCCCCACCTTTACTCCCTTAAGAGCTTCCGGTACAGCCAGGCCCTTATCCTGAATTTCCTTTACGATCTTTTCCTGACTCTTTTCCTCGGCCTTTTGTTCTTCCTTTTGGATCTCTGCGGCCTCCTCTTTTGTAATAATCCCCTTATCAATAAGCTTCTTGATCAAAGCATCTGTTTCACCTGCCTGCAAACCCCCGCCGGCTCCTGTAATAAAAGACAGTACAAATACTACCAACAAAAATTTCTTCATTAATTTCCTCCTTTATGACTAGTACTCAAGAATTGTTAATGTCACACTTATGTATTGTCAGCTTAAACCCCTGGGCTCATCTCCTTCTACAAAAAGCTATAATTAGGCATTTTATAAGCCTGTGTTAATCACATATGAAGAATTTGCTAGATTTGTGTTAAGGCCGGTATTTGATTAGGAATATTTTACTACCGTAGGTTATTGTAGCGTGGAAGATAAAAAATACCATTTCTGATAGAGGTCTGTTTATACCATCCTCCCATATAGGCAATAGCAATACGTCCGCGCTGTTGGATGCAGAAAGGTTAAATCAGACTGGAGCTGACTTAAGCTCATCTTCGGCGTGTCTGTGGATCTTTCCTTCTATTACATATATAACCTCTTCTGCTATATTTGTAGCATGATCACCGATGCGCTCCAGGTGCCGGGAGACCAACAGAAGGTTGATAAGATATCCTACCCGCTCCGGCTGGCGGACGATAGCCTCTTTGATCCTGTCATATACACGATTTTTCATGTCATCAACTTCATCATCTTCAAGACATACCTTGTAAGCAAGATCTGCATCCAGTCTGACCATTGCATCAAGACTGTTCTTTAGCATTGATTCCACCTTCTCCGCCATCAGTATATAATCGAACTGTATGTCAACAGGAGGACGTCTTGCCATTATGTTTACACGCTGAGCAATATTTACGGCCTCATCCCCCACCCTTTCAAGATCATTGTTGATTTTGATTATTGCGCTTATTATCCTGAGGTCTATGGCGACCGGCTGATACAAAGCCAGGATCTTCAGACAATCCTCCTCCACTTCCACTTCCAGTTCATCAACTTTACTGTCTTCGGCAATGATCTTATCCGCCATTTCTGTATCTCTGTTCTCCAGGGCCTTGGCCGCCAGTTGAACGGATTTTTCCACCATCGCCCCCAGCAAGAGGATCTTCCTCTTCAGTTTGTCCATCTCTCTTTGAAAATGTATAGTCATATTCAATCCTCCGACATTAAAGTTAACCAGAGCGCTAACCGAATCTTCCCGTGATATAATCGGATGTCTGTTTTAATTTGGGCCGTGTAAACAGGTTTTCTGTCTGATCCATTTCTATCATCTTTCCGAGATAAAAAAAGGCGGTAATGCCGGAGACCCTGGCCGCCTGCTGCATGTTATGGGTAACAATAACAATGGTGTACTGGCTTTTTAATTCATCAATGAGCTCTTCTATTTTTTGAGTGGCAATGGGGTCGAGGGCTGAGGCCGGTTCATCCATGAGCAGGACATCGGGCTCAACCGCCATGGCGCGGGCGATGCATAATCTTTGCTGTTGCCCTCCTGAGAGGCCCAGGGCCGATTCATGCATCCGGTCCTTTACCTCGTCCCATAGTGCGGCCTTTTTTAACGTCTCTTCCACCTTTTGGGCAATATATATCCTGTCCTTTATCCCGTTAACCCTCAGACCATAAGCGACATTTTCAAAGATACTCTTGGGAAAAGGATTCGGCTTTTGAAAGACCATGCCTATATGACGCCTGAGAGTTACGACATCTACGCTTGGATTATATATATCGGTTTCGTCCAGGAAGATCTTCCCTTCCACTCTGCCAACAGGTATCAGATCGTTCATGCGGTTAAGGCATCGCAGCAATGTGCTCTTGCCGCAACCTGAAGGACCTATCAGGGCAGTAACCTCATTCAGGTTGAAATCAAGATTTACATTAATAAGGGCATGAAAATTTCCATAATAGAAATTCAGATCCCTGACTCTCATCTTTGGATTCTTCATTAGTTAAACCCTTTATTAATCCGCGCATATTGCACGCATATTTACCTTCGCTTCTGCAGATGAGCCCTGTATATAATTGCAACAAGGTTAAGACCCATCACTATCAGGATCAAGACAACGGCTGTTCCATATTGAAGATGCCTTGTCGCCTCTATGTCTGTTCCTGCCGTCGCCAATACATATATATGATAAGGCAGTGCCATTACCTTATCAAATATTGATGAAGGAAACGATGGGGAGAAAAACACCGCTGCAGTGAACATTATCGGCGCAGTTTCTCCTGCAGCCCTGCTTAGACCCAGGATCGCCCCGGTAAGAATACCCGGTAATGCGGAAGGCAAGACCACCCTGTAAATAGTCTGCCACTTGGTTGCTCCCAACCCAAGTGATGCCTCGCGATATGTATTCGGAACGGCCCTCAAGGCCTCTTCTGATGCTCCTATAATAACAGGAAGCGTGAGAGCCCCAAGTGTCAAAGAACCTGCTATTATGCTTACCCCCATGTTCAAATAGATCACAAAAAATGCCAATCCGAAGAGTCCGAAAACCACCGATGGTACCCCGGCAAGGTTATTGATGCCCAACCGGATGATACGAAGCATGCGGCCCGGCCTTGCATATTCGCTGAGATATATGGCTGATGCCACTCCGATGGGAAAAGCAACCAGCATCGCACCGATGCTCAGGAATATGGTCCCGGCTATACAGGGAAATATCCCCCCCTTGGTCATGGAATCTATAGGTGGGGCTGTCAAAAAAGTCCAGTTTATGGCGCGCCATCCCCTTGAGGCAATAAAATAGAGCACCACCAAAAGTGCAATGCCGTTTATTATAGCAGCAGCCCTGAAAAACAAAAACATTATGTTTTCAATCAATCGGCGGTGACCTTTTATGGATTCGAGTCTGTTCAAAACACCAAACCTTTTTTCTGGGAGACTGCCCGAGAATGGTTATTTTCCCCATCTCTGCGTCAAGCAAAAGTTCAATTTTGAATTTTTAAATGTGAATTATGAATGAAAGGAATTTTTCGATCTTAATTCAAAATTCAAAACTAAACCACCCTCGACTATAAGTCGAGGGGTTTTATGAGGGGTCGATTTCAAATCGACTATCATCAGGAATCGGCTCCCCTTCTTGCTTTTGAAAATATTGCTGGATCATTTCGTCCGTGCAAAACATCACGAGTCCGTATCGCCACCGCACCAGCCATTCCGCGCTTCAGATATTTGTGAAGCCAGATTTGGTGGACTTTGAGGTCTGTTTTGGTATGGGCACCCAGTTGATAACGTCGCATAGCGACATGTATTAACTTTTCTTCGCCTAAAGGCGAGGGATTTCAACCATCCCTGAAAGGGACATTAATGATTAAAAATTCGCTTACTATTTCTGCGACTAACATTATCGCCTTTCTATAGTTTGCAAAAACCTCACTCTCGGATTTTCTCATAAATATCAAAGTGTGGCTGCCCCGGTCTGTTTGTAGCGGTGTGAAACATGATCCGCCAACAGGTTGAAGAGCAGCGTGAATATGAATAATACGATCCCCGTTGCAAACAGGGCATGATAGTGATCTCCCCTGAAAGGAGCCTCCGCCATTTCTGCGGCGATGCTGGAAGGCATAGGCCTTACAGGGTCGAATATGGATTCCGGTATCATGGCCGCCCCTCCGGTGACCATGAGCACTACCATAGTCTCTCCAATTGCCCTGGACATCCCGAGTATTACCGCAGTGCAGATGCCGGAAAGAGATGCGGGGAGCAATACCCTGGCTATGGTTTCCCAATGGGTGGCGCCCAGGGCAAGGGAGGCCTCTTTTAGTTCAACAGGTACACTGTAAATGGCGTCTTCTGAGATGCTGCATATGGTAGGAACTGACATAAATGCAAGCATCAGCGCCCCATTAAAAAGGTTCAGACCCGTGGGGATGTCGAGTAACTCCTGAAGAAACGGAGCAACAACCACCATGCCGAAAAAGCCTATAACAACCGAAGGCAGGGCTGCCAGGAGTTCAACCACCGGCTTGACCCACTGTCGAACACGAGGTGCCGCGGCCTCAGCGAGATAAAGCGCAGTAAGCACACCCAGAGGGATGGAGATAGCTGCCGATAGACCTGTAACGGCAAGAGAAGCAATAATAAGAGGAAAAATGCCAAAGTCGGGTGGTTGGCTTGTGGGATACCAGTAGCGACCAAAGACAAAGTCTTTGATTGTCACCTTGCTGAAGATTGGGAGCCCTTCAACAAACAGGAAATACATGATAAAACCCAGGGCCGATATGGAAGCAAGTGCGACAACAAAAAATAAAGAGCGAATCGCCTGCTCCTTTCTTATCCTGTTTTTTCCTCTTCGTTGTGTAAGATTCATAAAGAGTTAAAGTAGTTAAAAGAGTTAAAAAAGTTCAAGAGTCAGTTCTTGCCATCTATTAGTAGAGCGGCACGAAGCCCGCCTCGCTGATGTATTTCTGTCCTTTTCCGGGGTTTAAGACAAAATTGATGAAATTTAGGGCATCTCCCTTTGGCCAGCCCGGCGTGAACATGAAAAGGGGTCTGCTTACTGGAAATGTTCCATTGAGGGTAGTCTCAACCGAGCCTTTTATTCCATTGACCGACAATGGTTTTATCTCCTTGTTAATATAACCTATTCCTATGTATCCGATCGCATTTTTGTTCTTGCTGACCGCCTGTGCTATAGCGCCGTTTGATGCCTGCAAAAGGGCCCGAGGGGAAACCCTTTCCTTTTTCATCACCTTTTCCTCCCACACCTCATATGTCCCCGATGAGGTATCGCGTGATATAATAACAATCGGGCCGTCAGTACCTCCGATCTCATTCCAGTTTCTGACATTGCCCATGTAGATGTCTTTGAGCTGCTCCATTGTAATATTGGATAGTGTGTTTGTCGGGTGTACCACCGGTACAATGCAGTCGTAGGCGATTGCAAAAGGCACAGGATAGATGTTTTTTCCCATAGCCAGTTTCACCTCCTCATCTTTCATGAAACGGGAACTGTTTGCAATATCCGTTGTTCCGTCAACCAGGGCCTTTATACCTTCCCCTGAGCCCCCGCCGGATATGGATATCTTTACATCAGGGTTTTGCTTCATATATGCCTCTGCAATCTTTTGTGCTATGGGGAGCACTGTTGTTGATCCGTTGATAACAAGACTGCCCGCTGTTGCAGTCTGCACTGCAAAACTTAAGACAGCCGCCACCAATAATGCTATGATCATTTTTATTTTCATAGTATCTCCTTGCATAGGGGTTATTTTAATAAGACTTAATTAATTTTGTTAGGATTACGTTAGGAAAATATTAATATTGGATTAACCACAATAATCATCAAATAAACAACATTGTTGTGGAAAGGATGGGGTTTTAAAAGCCGTTAATCACTAATTTGACGCATTTTTTAACTGATCAAAATCTATTTCCTCCGATCTGATATGATACAGGATATCTTCGATCTCAATATTATTTTCCAACCATGATGACAGTCGTCTGCCCATTGACTCAGTCACGCCTTTATCCAATATCTTTATCTGTTTTATTTTTTCGTTTCTGTCGTACACGAAAATCACACGTGTCAAGATGGGCTTTGAAAGGCCCATCGCCTTACATATTGATAAATCAAAGATACAAAACAGATTGTCTATATGCCTCTTTGCCATAAAATCTCCTTAATAACCATAGCCTTACTTCTGCCACATTTCTTCATCGATTTTTAAAAATAATTTTACCGCCTGGTTGACAATCCCATAGCTGAACATAATAAAAAACACAGTTGTAATCCACGGCACAATAAGTTCATTCATTTTCATTTCTCCTAAAAGTTTGGATCCTATTTGGTAGTTTTAATTTACTTTTCGAGCAAAAAATATAGATCTATCATTAAAATTGAATTAGAGACATATTAGAAATTAGTTATTATCAATCAGAAAGGGTTTTAGAATGCAAGCTTTGTGTAAGATAAACGGTGCCGGAGACAGGCGAGGTGCATACCAAATTGTTAAACAAAAAAATATGGGGCATCGCACATTTGTGTGGGTGACCCCAATATGTTGTGGTC
>LT984856.1:516796-532627 GCA_900258555.1 uncultured Desulfobacterium sp.
ATGTGCGATGCGGCAAAAATATATTATCTTATTCTATACTCCCCCTGCCCTCCTCTTTGCCTCAGCACGAGCCATCTTTGACCTCACCAGGCCTTTCACGATCTCCATTGAAATAAACACAGCTAAACCGAAGCCAGCTATTATCCCGAGATCAGAAGCTGAAGGCTTGATGATTCCAAAGGCTTCTCGCATTGATGGAAACTGGATAAGGACAAAAATCAATGCTATCTCCCAAAAAAGTGCAAGCAGTAGCCATTTATGGGGAGGAGCCTTAAAAATACTGTATCTCATCGAACGAAAGTTAAGGGCGATTACAAGCTCAATTATTATAAACAGAAAAAAGATCTCCGTCCTTGCGTGGGCCTTGTCATAGAGCTCATGGTAGAACAGGAAAAAGAAAAAGGGGATTTCAATTAAAAGGGCCAGGGCAATAAATGCCCTGACATCCCAGGAAAAGACGCTTTCCTTGGGGTCTCTGGGAGGTCTTTGCATAAGATCCGGATCAGGAGGTGAAATACCCAAGGCCAGGGCAGGCAGTCCGTCTGTGGCCAGATTCATATACAGTATCGCAGCAGGAAGCAGCGGCAGATATTCAGGCCCGGAGACAAGCACTACACCTCCTATGACAACTACCTCTGTGATATTGCAGCGCAGGAGATAGGTCAGGTATTTTTTGATATTGTCATAGATCCATCTGCCCCTCTCTATGGCTGTAACAATGGTCGCAAAGTTATCATCGTTTAATACCATATCGGAGGCCTCCTTTGCCACCTCCGTGCCCGCGATACCCATTGCAATTCCGATATCAGCCTGTTTGAGCGCAGGGGCGTCATTGACGCCGTCTCCGGTCATTGCAACCACCTCACCTCTGTTCTTCCATGCCCTGACTATCTTTAACTTATCCATGGGTGAGACCCTTGCATACACACTGACCCTGTCAACAATCTTATCAAGGTCATCTTCGGACATCTCCTCCAGCTCTACTCCGGTGAGGACAAGATCACCATCATTAAAAAAGCCTATCTCTTTTGCAACTGCCACTGCCGTAAGGCTGTGATCGCCTGTAATCATTACAGGCTTGATCCCGACCTGTCTACATACCCGTGTAGCCGAAATAGCCTCCTTTCTTGGTGGATCCATCATGCCGACAAGACCAAGGAAGACCATGTCATGCTCAATCCCGTCTTCACCGAATTGAATTCCGTCGCGACAATCACGAAAGGCGACGCCAAGCACCCTGAGTGCAGCCTGGGCCATATGCTCATTGACATCATTGAGTCTTTGCCTTTCCGCTTCAGACACCTCCCTTATGACGCCATCATGGTCCATCAAATGAGAGCATCTTTTTAAAATCACCTCCGGTGCACCCTTCATAAAGGCAGTATATTTACCGTCCTCCATCTTGTGAATTGTAGTCATTCGTTTTCTCTCAGAACTGAAAGGAATCTCCTCTGTCCTGGGGTTTTTAAGCCTGAATTCTGCCTGATGTAGATTCGCCTTTGCCGCAGCGACCACCAGAGCACCCTCTGTGGGGTCACCCTTGATCAGCCACTTGCCGTCATGTTGCTCCAATGCCGCATCACTGCACAACAGACCGGCCTTTAAAAGTGTTTCAAGGGCCATGCTGTTTTTTACTTGGACAGGGCCTCTAAACTCCCCTTCTGGCTCATAACCCACACCTGTCACATCAAATTCCATGCCTGCTGTAAATATCTTTCTTACAGTCATCTCGCCCCTTGTAAGGGTTCCAGTCTTGTCTGAGCAAATTACCGTAGTGCACCCCAAGGTCTCCACGGCCGGCATCTTTCTGACCAGCGCATTTCTTGCAGCCATCTGATGCATACCTATTGCAAGAGCGCCTGTGACAATGGCAGCAAGGGCCTCCGGCACCGCTGCAACCGCCAATGCCACTGCAAACATCACCATGGTGATGATAAATGACAAATCAACTCTTCCCCATACGACCTCCCTGATGACACTTATTCCAGCCACAAGGAAACATATCATGAGAGAAATCATGCCAATCCACTTTCCTATCTCCTCTGTCCTCTTTTCAAGCGGGGTCTTTTCCGTCACAACTGCGCTGACCTCCTTGGCAATTTTACCGAACTCTGTAACCATTCCTGTAGATGTAACCACCGCCCTGCCCCTGCCATAGGTGACAGTAGTGCCTGTGAATACCATATTTTTTCTGTCGCTTACACGTGTTTCCTCAGGCAAGATTACAACATCCTTGCCAATGGGGACTGATTCGCCGGAAAAGGCGGCCTCATTGCACCTGAGGGAATAATTTTCAATCAACCTGGCATCCGCGGGTATCCTGTCGCCCGCTTCAAGCAGCAGTATGTCTCCGGGCACGAGTTCTTTGGAAGGGATCTCCTGCTCCTTTTCGGCCCGCAAGACTGTAATTGTCGGAGATAGCATTTTTTTAAGGGCCTCCAGCGCTCGTTCTGCGCGATATTCCTGAATAAAGCCAAGCACTGCGCAGAAGACCACGATTACAGCAATAATTGCTGCATCTACAACCTCACCGACCAGAGCCGATAGGACTATTGCAATCAGAAGGATAATGATAAGAACATTCTTGAACTGGGCGATTAATAAGGCAAGAGGAGAAATCTTCTCCTCTGTTTTTAGTTGATTGTAGCCATATTTTTTAAGGCGCCCCTCCGCCTCATTCTCACTCAGACCTTTGTTTGGGTCGCTTTCCAGTTCTTTTAGCACCTTATCCGCTTCCATTGAGTGCCAGGCTGTTTTTTCCAAAAAATCTCCTCCTTTACGAAGACATCATCCCCTGCAATTCCTTTTGAAATGTTGCAATTGAATCGGCTAAAAAATCCTTCCACCCGGAATCAGCCTCTAAATTGGGAACAACAGAAGAGCCCGATATACCTTTGTTGCGGAGCCTTTCCATTATTAAACGGGCGAGTTTTTCTTTTTCTTTGTCTTTATGCCGGTCAAATTCTGAAACGAGTCTCTTGATAGGTGTAACATCTACACCTGCAATCTGCTCCAGTATCTTGAAAGGGAGACTGTTATCAGTGTATGGCATGATTAGGTCGCGGCAAGCATTTAGCACAGCATCCATCGCCACCTCGTGGTCTTTATTATCAACGGAAGCGATTTCCACCTTGAGATTTTCCAGGCTCATCATCCCATCCATACACCTGTTGAGCCACCCCTTTATCTTTCCCTCGATCTCTTTCTTCCTGAACCCCATCTTTTCTTCTTCGGTGACAGTCATTCCCTTCATCTTTTCCATTATGAGTTCAAGAGTGCTTTTTATCTCAGCCATTAATGACCTCCATAACCGTATCGTGCAGTATTGGCCTAAAGGCCCTGATGCTGATATTTTCTCTGCTCGGATGAATGCGGTTCGTTAGAAAGACGACCACAACGTCTTTCTTAAGGTCCATCCACACAGATGTTCCAGTGAACCCCAGGTGTCCGACGCTTTCTTCTGAAAAATACCTCCCGGAACTCGACGCCCCAGGTGTGGGGGTATCCCATCCCAGGGCCCAGGAGCTTTCAGGCGCTATGTTCTGTCTTTTAAAAAAAGCCCTGACTGTTTCTTTTTTTAAATAATCATCCCTTTTTCCGAAAAAATGCGTCCTTAACAGGTCAACCAATATATATACATCCTGCGCGGCGCCGAAAAGACCCGCATGACCGGAATACCCGCCAAGGGCAAAGGCGTTTTCATCGTGTACATATCCCCGGACAACCCTCTTTCGCCAGGGACAGTCCTCTGTTGCTGCGAATTGATACTCTCCAAATTGTACAGGCCTCACAGTCCCGGAAAAAAAAGTTCTATTGAGTCCGAGGGGTACGTAGAAATTACGAGTTAAAAAGGTTGAAAGATCCATCTGTGTGACAGCTTCAATCACCATCTCAAGGATCATGAAACCCAAATCGCTGTATAGGGCCTTTTCTCCCGGTCTGTAGCAGAGAGGCTTATTAATTATCCATTGCCTCAGCAATCCCTTCCTGTTTTCAGGCGCGGACATTGCGAGCCGGGGATAAAAAGGCTCCCAGTCCATAAAACCTGCGGAGTGGGCAAGGATAAGCCTGAGGGTTATCAGTGCCTTATCTTCAGGCAAGGCCACGGGTACCAAATCTTTAAGCGGCTGATCAAGCCTTATCAGACCGTCGTCAACACACTTCATCAACGCCAGGGTCGTGGCCAATGGCTTTGTCAGGGAGGCCAGATCAAAGATGGTGTCTGCAGATACGCGGTCCTCGCCCGGGGCAAGGCAAAGCCTGCCTGTTCCTTCGAAAAAAACAATATCACCCCTGCTTGCAACCAGAAGCACCGCACCGGGAAAAACCCCATCCGTAACGCCCTTGGTCAATAAATCCCTTATGCGGTTTGATGATATGTTGCCCATATATTACAGCCACATTCCCTTTTAATTAAAAATTCAAAATTAAACATTTAAAATTGTGCCTGAACGGCTTTTTCGTTCAGACACTAAAGTAGCCTGACAATGCCGACGCAGAAATCATCACCTGCTGCGACTGTCTTTTGGATCTCTATCTCTATTTCGCCTTCCTTGAGACCCAACAAGGCGCGAAATATCTCTCTGTCCATCGCCATTACCGCTTCACACACCTCCTTGCAGGTGTTTTTCAGGTCAAAAGGGCATCTCTCAGCCGTCCATACCGCCTCATTTCCTCTTACTTCAACCTTGGAAGGGAGGTTGGCCTCGTTTGTCATCTTTTCGAATTGCTTTGACGCCTCAAGAAAATCTTTGGGCGCCCACTTTTTCTTAAGACCAAGACCAACTTCATAGCCGTATTGGCCGTAGATGCGCCTTATCTCGGCAAGGCCCGCCTCCCCCGCCTTCTCGTAAAGGGCCATACAGAGTTTCCCCTGGAGGGTCTGGAGGTCTATCCTCTTTTCATTCATCTCATTTTTTGTATTAGAATCCATCATGTCGGCATAGCCCATAAAGTCAGATTTTGCAGCATAATGATATGGACAAACATACAATAGAGAATTATCCTTAGCAACTCTCCCTAACAGGCAATAAACCGCCTCTAAGGGGAAGAACTATAAACTTTCAAGTTGTAGTCTTCAATTTAAAATTGTCTCTGTTCAGGACTAAGGGGCCGGAATACCCTATAAGATAGCATTTTAAGGAGCAGGAATATTACCAATATGACCGATAACACCAACATCCACCGCCTGACATTAGATGACAGGGAAATCACCCTCATAGGAACGGCCCATCTTTCAAGAGAGAGTGTCAATCTGGTGAAAGATGTCATTGAAGAAGAGCACCCTGACACCGTCTGCATTGAACTGTGCGATTCCAGATATCAGTCCATAACAAACAAGAATAAGTGGCAGGAAATGGATCTTATCAAGGTGATCCGTGAAAAAAAGGCATTTGTCCTCCTTTCCAATCTCCTGCTTGCCCACTTTCAGAGAAAGATCGGGGAGAATCTGGGCATAAGACCGGGAGAGGAGATGCTCCAGGCCATACAATCCGCAGACTCTGTCAATGCCAGTGTCCACCTGGCCGACAGAGATATCAGAACGACGCTTTCAAGGACATGGCGTTTAATGGGGTTTTGGTCCAAGGTCAAACTGTCGGCCCAGCTACTTGCCTCTATTGGAGAAGCTGGTGATATTAAAGAAGAAGATATCGAACAAATGAAAAAAAATGATATACTTGAAAATCTTCTTTCAGAAATAGGCGAAAAACTACCGGAAATAAGAACGGTCCTGATTGATGAAAGAGACCAATACCTTGCACACAAGATTCAGACCGCACCTGGGAAAAAGATCGTAGCGGTGGTTGGCGCAGGCCATGTTCCGGGCATCAAGAACTATTGGCACCGGCCTGTAGATGTTGCCGATCTTGAGAAGATTCCACCAAAATCAATGCTCTCCGGCATGTTAAAGTGGATTATCCCCTCGGCCATTATAGCCTTCCTCATTGCAGGTTTTTTTCTCTCAGGACCAAAGGTCAGTCTTGATATGGTAAAGTGGTGGGTCCTGGCCACGGCAATATTTGGCGGCATAGGAGCCGCTATTGTGCTTGCCCATCCCTTTACAGTAATATCAGCGATCCTTGCCTCGCCGATAACAACACTCCATCCGCTGATTGCAGCGGGCTGGGTATCCGGGATTGTAGAGGCCTATTTAAGAAGACCAAAGGTCAGGGACTTTGAAGAGTTGCCGACGGATATTACAACATTGAGGGGTTTTTTAAAAAATAAGATCACCAGGATATTGCTAATCATTGCCTTTACGAACCTTGGAAGCTCCCTGGGGGTATTTGTCGCCATTCCATTGATGGTAAGGTCCTTCACTTGATAGCATGTTTCAAAACTATGATCAGAGGTTAATGGTTCACGGAATTTTTGTTCCCCTACCCTTTTACCCAATATTTCTTGTGTTTTTTCTAAAAAACCCATATAGATCCCGATAACTCCTATAAATGGCATCAGCCGGATTTGTCCTGGGGGCATTTACTTTGGATCGGTTAATAATCATTATAACTTCTATGCTTGTCTCTCTTTTTGTGTACATGGGCTTTGTTATTACGCTCAATACAAAAAAAGGAACAGATTTTATCGGCAGGCACTGGTTTTTCCGTCCAAATGTCGTATGCGTTTTCAGGGTATTCATTGGTCTTGCGGGAACCCTGCTCTATTTCGTGGCAGACCGGCAATTCTGGGGTATTTTGTTGTTTGCAGTTTCAGCAACACTGGATGGAGTGGACGGTCTGATTGCCAGAAGATGCGATATGGTAACCCCCCTGGGCGAGGAGATAGACCCTTTGTGTGATAAAGCGACCTATATGCCTCCAATGCTGTTTTTGGCATATGATGGTCTGCTTGAGATTAGGCTGATCTGGCTCCTGTTCCTTATAGAGGTATGCGGCCAGTTTCTGGTCAGATATATCATCAAGCGTTTCACAAGGTTTTCAGTGCAGGCGAATAATTTCGGAAAAATAAAGGCCGTACTGTGTTATGCATTGATAATTTATTGCGCCCTGTTGGAAGGGGCTATTAAGATGCCTGATTTTACGGAACAGATCCTTTATTTGTGTATCATTTTATCTATCGCATCCAGTGCATTCAAGCTTATAAGTAACCATTTTTACGCAGATATATTGTCTATCCTCAACCTCTTTTGCGGTCTGGTGGGAATTTACGAGATTATTGAGGGCAAATACGTATTTGCCTCAATCGCCATCCTCACCGGTCAGATCTTCGATTTGTTTGACGGCAGGATGGCGGAGAAACATGGCGGAACAAAGTTTGGTCCATGGTTTGACGACATAGCGGATATGGTCAGTTTCGGCATTTGTCCTGGCCTGATGGTCATGTTGCACGGAGGGCTCAAAATACCAGCTATTGTCCTTGGGGCTGGTTACAGCCTTGCAGTGGGTTTTCGTTTATGGCGATATCTCATGCGAGACAAATATGACAAGACCCTGCCCCCCGGTTCATTCAACGGGCTGCCGAGCCCTGCCGGGGCCATGGTTGCCCTGGGCGCGTGTCTATTCTGGAAAAACCTGTGGATAACCTGGTCGGTTATCATGATAACGTCATTTCTTCTGGTAAGCCACTTAAGATTCGTTCATTTCGGCAGGGTCATACTGCGTCGTATCCCCCGGGCGATTATGGTTATTTTCGGTTTTGTTATTGTCTTTATTATCGCTTATCTCATTAAGGCAAAAAATCCACAAATGCTTGGCGCAATATTGATATTATCCTTTTTGATCTATGTAATGACCAGTCGCAGCAAGATCCTTGGTCGTGCCCAATGATAAACCACCCTCCGTACCTGCCGAGATTATTTGGAGATACGAGGGTCTTATCCCATTTCCAGAAAGAGACAATAATATTGACACCCTCATTTCTTTTCCATATAGTCGGTGCGCCCGCTGTTAACTATATTTTTGAGGTAAAAATATAATGCCCAAGGCACACATTGTGGGGACAGGCTCATCGGTACCCAGACGGGTGCTGACAAATTTTGATCTGGAAACGATTGTTGACACTTCAGATAAATGGATCACACGGCGCACCGGCATTGTGGAGCGTCGCATCTGTTCAAGCGCGGAAAAAGAAGGAACCGCCGACCTTGGCGCCCAAGCTGCCTTGAAGGCAATGGAAATGGCCGGAATTGCACCAAAGGATCTGGACATGATAGTAGTCGGTACTGTCACGCCTGATCGTCAGTTTCCAGCGGCGGCCTGTATGATTCAAAACCAACTCAAGGCCGAAAATGCCTTTGCGTTTGATATCTCAGCAGGGTGTTCAGGGTTCCTCTATGGTCTTTCCCTGGTCAATGATACAATAAGAGTTGGATCATGTAAAAACGCCCTTGTTATTGGGGCTGAAAGGCTTTCCTCTATTACCAACTGGACTGACAGGGGGACATGTGTCCTGTTGGCGGACGGAGCGGGCGCCGTAGTGGTCAGCGCAGATACAAAAAAGGGCGGAATCCTATCCTCTCACATCCAATCGGATGGAAGCCTATGGGAACTTCTCTATTCCTCCTACGGCAATTCTTTTGTCCCTGAGATTCTGAGCGGCCTTGATACCAAACCCTTTTATCTCAAGATGGAGGGAAACAGGCTGTTTAAGAGGGCCGTAGAATACCTGACCGCAATTGCAGAGAAGGCCTTAAAGGAAAACTCCCTTTCCTGTGAAGATGTTGCCTTGCTGGTGCCGCATCAGGCAAATATCAGGATCATCCAGGCTGTGGCTAAAAACCTTAACATCTCAATGGAGAAGGTTTTCACTAATGTGGAAAAGTACGGAAACACCTCTTCGGCGTCCATCCCCATAGCCCTGGACGAGGCCAACCGTCAAGGTCTCTTAAAAAAGGATGACTACCTGCTTCTTATTGCCTTTGGTGCAGGCCTAACCTGGGCCTCCTCGATGATCAGATGGTCCATATAAACCCTCAGGATCATCCCCATCAGAGTATTTTTAAGTCGAAGGTATCCTTTTATTGCATCAGCAAAAAAATATTGCAACAGCCATTGTTCTGATAATACCCTGTAATTAGTCATCGGAGAGGGTCAGGGCCATAGCCGGGGCCGTGCTGAAAGAGATATTGTCTTACTATAACCGTTGAGGAGATTATGGTCTTTGAGGATCTGAGAAAGGTAAATCGATTATGGAGCAAGATCTATCCATATCTGGCCAAACAAATAGCCGAGATATACCAAAAGGACTTTGGAGATGTCTTGGAGCTTGGGCCGTTTTCAGGAGGGTTATCCCTGGAACTGGCCGGAAGATACCCGAGACTGAACATAACCATTGCCGACAATTCCAAAGAGCTACTAAATTATTTTGATGAAGAGATCAGCGGATTAGCTGAAAATATAAGGACAAGGCAAACAGGTTTTGCACCTCTTGTGTTCAATGACGCCGAGTTTGATCTGGTGATAATAAGGGGGGCCTTTTTCTTTCTTGATGAACAAGGAGGTCTGCTTCGGGAGGTATTCCGCGTGATCAAGAAAGGCGGGATAGCATTTGCAGGCGGCGGATTTGGAAAAGCCACACCCAAGGAGCTTATTGATGAGATCAGCGATGAGTCCAGAGTCCTGAACGACAGGCTGGGCAGAAGGAGGCTCAGCATAGAGCAACTGAAACAAATCATTGATCGGGCGCAATTGGCCGGCACTTGCAAGATTGTGGAGGAAGGCGGCCTGTGGGTGATTGTAAGAAAGTAAGGGGGAACGGTTGCGAGTTGAGGGTTGGGATACTTCCATCCTTCATCTCTTTCAACTTTTTTAACTCTTTTAACTCTTTTAACTCCTTATTATGACTCTGACAGAGGCCTTTGATATCAAAATCAGAGATGTGATAAGCATCGTGGGCGCTGGAGGAAAAACCACCCTGATGTTCGCCCTTGCCAGGGAATTGACCAAAGGCGCGGGTGGTTTGGTAATTACAACAACAACGACAAAGATATTTCCCCCTGCTGAATCAGACACACAATATGTCCTTGTTTCTCCTGACAAAGATGAGATAATGGATTTTGTGTTAAAGAACAGATCAGAATATGGTCATATAACTATTGCATCAGAGTTTATTGCCTCAACAGGTAAGCTTAAGGGAATTGATCCGGAAACGGTATGGAGCCTTGGCAGGCTTAAAGGGGTGAGCAACATAATAGTCGAGGCGGATGGCGCGGCCAATAGACCTCTTAAGGCCCCCAACACCGATTTTGAGCCTGTGATCCCGGAAAATTCCTCTCTGGTAATTGCGGTCGTAGGAATTGACTCACTTGGCAGCATTATGGATGATCAGCATGTGTTTCGATCTGAGATTGCGGCAAGGCTCACCGGGACAGCGCTTGGCGAAAGGGTGACTTTGAATACAATTGCGGTGCTGTTGACACACGGTTCCGGCATTGCCTGTGGCGCACCATCAAATGCCAGGATTATCCCCTTTATTAATAAGGTGGATCTGCCTGATGGTTTTAAAGATGCTAAGGCCCTGGCCGGCAGGATACTTGCGGCGCGCCACCAGCAGATAGATCGTGTAGTCCTTGGTCATGTGAAATTTGAGCCGTATGTGACAGAGGTGATCAAGTCATCTTTCGATGGTCTGGTAACTTCTCAATAAGTCCGGGTGCGAGCGGACAGGGGGTGGGGGTCTGTTTTGAAATGGCGCATAATTTTTCCGGTGCTGCTGCAACGCCCCCGTTACCCTGAATAATGGCCGAACAGGCAGAGAAGGCCATCTCTCAAGCGGGCACTGTCCTTTGGGGCTGTTCGGATAAAACTTCGGGCTAATGCTGCCGTTGCATGGAATGACTTAAAGATATGCGCCCTATCAAAACAGACCCCCACCCCCTGTCCGCTCGCACCCGGACTTATTGAGAAGTTACAAAGTCTATAGTCATAACCCGGTAATTTATGAGGAGTTAAATGAACAGTATTTATGAAGAGATTGTTAAGATAAGGACAGAAGGCGTAAAGGCCGCGGTTGCGACCATAACATCTGTCAAGGGATCTACGCCAAGGGCAGAAGGATCGAAGATGCTGATAAGGGAGGACGGAGGAATCATCGGTTCTGTAGGCGGAGGCAGTGTTGAGGCACAGGTCCTGAAGGAGGCGATGAAGGTAATTGCTGACGGCAAGGCCAGGATGTTGCGCTATGATCTGACAGGAAAAGATGCGGCAAAGGGTGGTATGATCTGCGGTGGAAATATGGAGGTCTTCATAGAGCCCATCGTAACAGACCCTGTATTGTATATATTCGGTGGCGGACATATATCTTTTTCCATTTCAAAGATAGGCAAAATGCTCGGCTTTAGGGTGGTAGTCATTGATGACAGGCAAGAGTACGCAAATCCCCGGAGGTTTCCGGAGGCTAATGAGACAATCGCCCAGGAACTCGGAACAGTGACCCCCAAACTGAAAACAAACAACTCTTCTTATATAGTGATAGTAACAAGGGGCCACCTCATGGATGAGAAGGTGCTTGAGTGGGCGATCAGGACTGATGCAAGATATATCGGTATGATCGGCAGCAGAAAGAAAAACGCGGCAGTATTTTCTCACCTGGAGGCCAAGGGGGTTTCCAGGGATTTATTAAAGACGGTACATGCCCCAATCGGACTGGATATCAATGCAGAGACCCCTGAGGAGATCGCTGTAAGCATAATGGCCGAGATCATAATGGTAAGAAGGGAGAAAGACGCAAAGACGTTCAAGGCTTGCAGGGGTTGATCAACTTAATGGAACGCTAAAAGTATTATTTTTTAGTTGCGAGGAGGAATTCGGCCATCGCCTGACACAGAGGTGAGGCTGTCCGCCGCCTGTCCCTTATGAGATGAAACTTGCGGGACATGGCCAGGCCTTTTATCTTAAGTGCCTTCAATATCCCCGTATCCAGCTCTGTCCTGAGTGCCCTTAAAGAGAGAATTGAGACCCCCAGGCCTGTCTTTATTCCCTCTTTGACTGCCGTAGATGTGCTGAACCTTGCCGCGATTTCAAGTGATTTTATGCCCTTAAGACCTGACTCACGCAGATAATCACCCATGATGTTAAGTGTCCCTGAGCCTGCCTCCCTGAGGATAAACGGTTCATCTACAAGCTCTTCCAGGGAGATAGCGCTTTTTTTTGCCCAGCGGTGGCTGGCGGGAACTACCAGAACCAGCTCATCCTCCCATAGTTCATTGCGGATGAGGCTCCGGTGGACATTTTTTGAACCTATCACACCCAGTTCAAGATTTCCGTCAAGCACCTCTTTTTCAATTTGCCTTGAATCGCCAATGGTAAGACATACAGTCATGAGGGGGTGTTTTTCGCGGAATAGTTTTATGACCTCGGGAAGGATATATTCACCGGGGATAGTGCTGCCGCCCATGTAAACAGCGCCGCTCTCCAGACCAAGAAAGCCCTGCATTTCCAAGGACGCGGCCCTTTTCATCTCCAGGAGCCTGAGGGCGTTTTTATAAAGGAGTTCCCCTGCCTTTGTCGGGACAATTTGCCTTCCAAGACGATCAAGCAGTTTTGTCCCAACAATATTTTCAAGCGTCGCGACCCGTTCGCTGACAGAGGCCTGTGCCAGAAACACGACCTCCGCGGCCCTCGAAAAACTACCCAGTTCCACGACCTTGCTGAAGATCTCCAATTGACGGAGATCAAAATCAATTGTCGGCGTTTTTTGTGGAAGGGGTTTTTTCATTTTGGATATTCAGCCAGGTATTTTTGTTTGACACCTTGCTACCAACGGGTTCAAGCGGTCGGTGATGCCAGGGATCGAGAGGTTTTTAGATGTTTATCCTTGAACCCCAGGCCCCTGGAATCCTTGGACCCCAGATACATAGGCTTTTGCCGATGGCGATTGAACAAATTCATATATATGCAAACCATACCCTTTTTATCTCATCGAAATTTGCCTTGACCGCGTCGCGGCCGACGACAATGTCGCCGTGGCCGGTAAGGAGATATTCTACATCCAGTTGGGAAATCAAGTTGATGCTGTCCTTGAGTCTTTGACCCTCTCCGCCAGGAAGGTCTGTCCTTCCCACACCCTGATTGAATACCACATCTCCTGCAAAAAGCGCCTTTGTTTCAGGCCAGTAAACACAGACTGAACCAGGGGAATGGCCTGGGGTGTAGATAACCTGTAGACAGATATCTCCCACATTGAGTGACCCCTCGTGAAGAAGGATATCGGGCTCAAAGTCCCTGACCCCAAGGGCCGCTGCAAGATGGGGTGGAAGGGTTCTGATAAAATCCATTTCAATACTGGAAACAGCCATGGATGATGATGCGCCCGAAAAGCGGCCCACCGCCTCCATGTGATCAGGGTGTCCATGTGTTATTATCACAAGGTCAATATCCTCAAGTGTCAGAGACAATCTGGAAAGTCCGTCATACACATGTCCGAAGAGTTGGTAATGGCCAGGGTCAATAAGGATTCTCTTGCCTTGATCAATAAGAAATGTGTTACAATTGTTTGTATTAGGATCAAGCCACAAAAATGAATGAAGGCGGTCGAATATTTTCATAGATGACATGTGTTATTTTTTATGTGATTTTTATGCACCCTGCATGGCAACAAAAAATATCCTGCCCTGTTCATGTTGTCAAGATCCCTTTAGATTATTCAAATTGGTGAGGCGATGACGGAAAAAATTGACAAAGACTGTATGCTGCCGCAGGCCGCCTGCCCCGGCCAGATAGAGCTGCCGACTCCGAGGGAGCGTGAGTGCCTATCAGCGATGAGGACCATAAAGGATCGCGTAAGGGAGATAAAAAGAAGTCTGCGCACCAGTCACACCAGTGATACGGAAAAGAAGCTGGAGATGGAACAGGAGCTAAAGACCTTAAAGGATGAGTGGCTCAGATGGGAAAAGGGTTGGCAGGAGGCCGTAAGAGAGAGGATGATCTATCTGGGTCATGAGGAGCCTGATGCTGATGAACACATGTGAAGGCAGGTTCTAATATACCCTCTCTATCACAAACGGGGGCAATGCCATAAGGATATCCTTTGCATCTGATGAGGGAAATATCTCAAGGCTGCCAATGGCCTTTGAAGCATAATCGCGGGCGACATTTTTTGCCTGATCCAGCGCCCCATATTTCTTAAGAATATTGAGCACCATCTTCCTTTCCTGATCACCGGTGTAGCCCTGTTTCATCACCCTTTGGACAAGTGCCCTCTCCTGTTGATCCGCCCTGCCGAGCGCATATATTACAGGCAGTGTGGCCGTGCCTTCTCCCAGATCGTTTGCCACAGGTTTTCCCAACACCTTTCCCTCACCTGCAAAATCCAGTATATCGTCCACGATCTGAAAGGCTATCCCAAGGTTAAAGCAATAGTCTCCAATCGCCCTGGCACTTGTCTGCGGGGCGTCAACCAGGACTGCCGGTATCCGTCCGCATCCTGAGAAAAGGAATGCCGTTTTGCGTTGAATGATCTCCATATACTGGCTTTCGGTAATCTCTATGCGCCCGCGCCTTGAAAGCTGAATCATCTCCCCTTCAATCAGTTTCATGGTTATTTCAGTCAGGATATCGAGGACTTCAATTCTTCTTGCGGTAAGCGCAATATCCATTGCCCTCAGATACAGGTAATCGCCCAATAGAACGGTAAGCTCGTTTCCCCATATTGAATTTACCGTGGCCCTGCCGCGCCTGGTGTCTGCGGTATCAATGATGTCATCATGTATCAGTGTAGCCGTATGCAGAAATTCTATTACAGTGGCAAGTGCCACATCCCTGTCACTCTTCACCCCCAAAAGCCTGGAACAGAGCAAAAACAGGGCCGGCCTTATCCTTTTGCCCTTGGTCCTTGCAAGATATTCCGACATCCGGGATATGACCTCAACCTCTGAGCGAAGTTCCCGGACAATTTCCTCTTCAACCGCCTCAAGCTTGTCCTTTATTGGAGCGAGGAGTTCTTGATATAAAACACGGAGGGATTTCATTGGCGCTTTTAAATGATTTTAACATCTTTCTGTTTCAGGTTGTTTGCCACGGAGTATGATAAAATGAAGGTTGCGTGTCAAGAACAAAACCCTTAACGGTTTTTCTGGGAAAATTTCTAACTACTGCATTCTCGCACGATCTGTGATTACTTAGCTGGTTATGCGAACAGCATTGTCTATTAACTATTTGACATTTCAGTATATATCAAATATGTTTTCAATAACAGACACTATCTGAGGAATTGCTGTTGTTCATAATCATTTGTTCTCTGATAACACATGGTTTAGCATGCCCAATTAGCTGAATAATTATAAGGGATTACATTGGATGTTCCTTTACTTATCCTCCGGCTACACTAAATTCATGTTCTTGAAATCCATAGCAAATGATTGTCTTGTTCGGACTGATGAAAGACCATGACTTATTTTGTGTTTTTAAAATTGTGCTTCCGGCAGTTAGGTCATAGTTATTGAAAAGATGGTAACTTCATTGGTGGTATTTATATAAACAACTATGTCTTCTGGTGCGCCAATTTCGTGAGGGAGCAAATCCATAATGGAAAATCCCGTTAGGGAACCCTTATTATTATTCAGGGCGTCAGTGAACTTTTTTATCCCGGTTGGGATGTATATGTAGATGGTCTGAAGTTTGACATCTTAAGGGCAGATTATTTATTGCGTGCGGTAGTTCTTCCATCTGGTTCCCACACAATTAATTTTATATATAGACCAATCAGTTTTTTTGCAGGAGCAATAGGATCATTTTTAACATTGATATCTGTCCTGCTCTTTATATGGAAAAAAAATAGAGCCGCATCGCACATTTGTGTGGGTGCCCCCAATATGTTGTGGTCGGATTATTGTTTTTCTGACCGGAATGAGTTAGCGTAGTTTTAAGGCGATGA
>LT984856.1:533912-559123 GCA_900258555.1 uncultured Desulfobacterium sp.
ATCCGAGAAGAAAACCAGCGGCATTCCAGGTCATCAATGCATGACCACAACATATTGGGGTCACCCACACAAATGTGCGATGCCCCAAAATAGAAAAGTGGAAAAGTCAACTTTCCGGGAGAAACCCATTGCTTAATATTACTATTGTTGGAGCATTGGCATTTATTTATTTTTCTGCTTTCTTTGGATGGGGACGCCTGGTTGAAATTTTATTGCGCCTCCGTTGGCCCTTGCCTTTTACCACCTGCCTTGGAATGTCCTTCCTGATTTTTCTGGGGGGTGTTTTGAATCTTGCAGGGCTCGCATACCCCATAGTGCTTGACATCGTAATCATATTTGGCCTTGGCATTTCTATATTTACATCTCTTAGATCGCTGCATCTTACGTCCATCTCCGCATGCAAGCGACATTACTTGACATCGGAATATCTTTCGGGTCTTCTCCCTTCTGCGGTATTAATTATAATTGTATTTGGTTATTTAACCCACACCGTGTCAACACCAATGGCGTTTAATTTTCATGATGATCTTGAAAAATATATAACCCACCCGATAAGGATGCTGGAAACAGGTAGCGTAAAATCAGGTCCGTTTGATGTAGTAGGAGTGGATACTCTTGGCGGACAGGCATTTTTGCACGGCTTTTCTTTGGCCCATTTCCCGATTGGTTATGTGAATACGGTGGATGCGGTTTTTGCTTTTACCCTTTTTTTAATGGCTATTCAGGCCGCAGCCATTCATGAAAGGCTTCCTTTCTGGATGATACCTCTTACCATAGCGATTCCGGTATTTATAAATCCCCAATACGTAAACATATCCGCGTCCTTTACTGCAAGCGCCTTAATATTATTTGTCTTTCTGGGAACATGGCTTGCGGTAAAAGATGCGGATAACGGAGCATTGTCGTGGCAGAATGCCGTTTTTACTGGTTTGACTTATTCCTCTGTAGCATCTTTAAAAACCAATTATGTATTTGTAGCAGCAATACACTTTATTCTACTGTTTTTAGGTTTTATTTTTGTTTTAAATCCAAGGAAAAAGATAATTTCTTGGGCAGTTAAAGTGGGCCTTTCTGTCGTATTTTTCACATTTCCGTGGGCGCTCTTATATCTTCCTTACTGGCTTGCTTCGCTTAAAAATATAAATAATCCGATTAATGCCTCTTTAAGGGACAACTATTTTGGATATACTGAGCCGGCGAGCAATCTTTTTTCATTAAAGCCGTTATCTTATGGTTTCGGAGAGACTTTCGCCCATTACTCAATTGTAGTGATACTGATAGGATGTTACGCGGTATTTTTTTTGTTGCATAAACATACAAATCAGCAGGTCAACAAAGTTCGTAGCGTTACAGCCTTTGCCGCCTGTGCAACGATACCTATTCTGTATTATATCGGCACTATTGCTACCTCCAGAATGCTTTTTGGACAGGAGGATGCATTAAGGTTCTTGGTTCCAGTCATAATTGCAGCCGTTCCTGCGGCTTTGATTATGGTTGCATCTGAATCACACAAGAAAGTGTTGAAATCTGGCTCAGAAAATTGGCCGTTAAAGTTAAAATATTTTGTAGTAATTTTTTGTTCTGTTAGTCTTCTGTATGCATTTTTCGGGTCATTTTCAGAACGTATTTTCCAAGCATACAAATATGGCTCTATGCTGGCTTTTCGAAAATTAGCGATATCTCCTGAATATATTGAATACAACCGATTTGCAATGAGTGCCGAGTCAAAAAAAAAGGTTAAGAATGCCCAGCAAGTGGTCCCGGAAAAGGAAAATTTGATTGCATGGACACCCCTGGCGTTACACCTTGATTATAAACGCAATAATATCATTACCGTGACTCCGTCCGGACTGGTCAGCCCATGGCAGGACTTCCCGTTCGGAAAAGGAACGGATAAATGCATTTCCTATCTCAAGGGATTAAATTCATATTATGTATTATGGCAATATCAAGGATTTGCAGCCCGCTCCATTAATAGATTGTTGATGGAGTCCGCAAGTCCTTTTTTTCGTCATCACGCAATCGGGGTCAGAACCATTCAATTTATTAATTTTTTAAAAAATGCCGCTGCAAAATCCCAGATCCTTTACAATGATGGTGAAATCCTTGTAATGAAATTTTCAGAGGATAAAACTTAAATCTCCTTCTTGAAATAATGAGATCATCTTGTCTTAAGACGACAAATTCACTTCATTTGAAGGAACCATTCACTTGGCCCGCCTTTGAGCCTGAAGTAAGACGGACGATGCAGCAAATAGCGCCAAAGGGGAAACTGGAGCAATGGCCGGTCATCCGTGATCAGCCGGCCCTCCTGACTCACTCTTTCCACCTCTTCAGTGAACCAGAGTCTGAGTTTCAAAATCTGATCCGACGTCACTGCAACCTGGTCATACTCCCTCAGGTCCTTGGCGACTGTAGGAATCCGCAGATATTGTTCGACGCGCTGCTGATATTCATTTTGGTCAACCGATTTTTGGACGCCGATGAGGTAATGCCCCCATCCATTTGGACCTTGATACACGGTTACATAAGGAAATACGTTAAGAAAGGTTTTTAATACGCTTTTTGCCTCAAGAACGGTAGATACCGGGATCCAAACGCAAATGGCGCCGTCCGGATTCAGGTGTTGCTTGCAGAGAGTAAAAAATTCCAGAGAGTACAGGTTATCCGAACCCGGACTCCATATCGGTGGGGCAGGGTCAATTGTAATGACATCGAATTTCTTTGGTGATAAAAGAAGGTAGTTTCTTCCATCTCCCTCTATCGGATTGATCCTCTCCTGATGCAGCAGGTTCTGCTGATCCGGGTGATAAAATCCGAAAATATCATAAAGCTCAGATACCAGTTCCACGGTGGTCACGTGAAGCCCAGGATAAGATGCCGCTGATTTTACGGTAGTGCCCATTCCAAAGCAGACAACCAGCATTTCCTTTGGGTCTGAGGCCGCCATCAGCGGCAAATGCGCCATGAGTTTGGTTTCGGTGCAGAGCTTTGTCATCCCTTCGGTGTTTATCCAGAGGTATTTATAGCCCTGGATTGTAAATGCCGTCACTGTGCCTTCAAGACATTCTTTGTAATAATGTACTTTATATTTCGGGCTTTTTTTCGCAATTCGCTGACAGGTAGTAACCAGGAAGGGATCTACCGCTGAATTGAGTACGACTCCGATTAAGACAGCAGGAATTACCGCACCGGTCAGCATGCGGAATGCCTTTTTGGCGTTAGGTTCACTCAGGAGTAAAAGAGCACCGAGGAGTATATTTATCCCAGCAAGAATAATAACGCTGTAAGCAGAACCAGCGTATGGCACCAAAAAAAATCCTGAAAGCAGGGATCCGATAATACTTCCCACCGTATTGGCACTATATAAGCCTCCCACAGACGATCCCGTTTGTTTCAATCCTTTTATATAACATACTGCCGATACCGGCATACTGGCCCCGAAAATGAATGTTATAGGAAAAACGATCAGAATGACGGCCAGAAATTTTCCGGACAAACCGAAAAGAATGCTCATCGTGTTGCTATAAAGCGGGCTGAAAAGATGTAGGTTAAAAACTGACATCAAACCTATGAGAAGTTCAAAAACCCCAAGAAGCATCAAGGGACGTTTGAGATTGTCCACCCTGCCTCTCATGAATATACTTCCCCAGGTAATGCCGGTTAAGAATACAGCCAGCATAAATGAAAAGGCATAGATAGACGATCTCATGAAAAGGATCAATTGGCGGGTCCAGATGACCTCATATGCCAGGGAAGTGAAGCCGGATAAAGCCAGGACGCCGAGCACAATGTAGCGCACGTGGTCCGGATATGGAGAAACAGCCTCTTTGTGTGTTTCCAGTCCGATCCCTTCAGTTTCAGATCGAGCCTTTTCATTCTGGCTGCTTCGATAAAGCATATAGGCTGCTGATGCGACAAACACATTTATGAGTGCTGCAATTAGAACAGTATAAGTTTGGCCGAAAGCGCCCAAGGTGAAAAAACCGCTGGCCAAAACGCCGATAACCGCCCCCGCAGTATTCAGTCCGTATAAGAGTGAAAAATTCCGGCCAAATGACTTATTCCGGTTAATGAGATGCACTGTCAGGACCGGAAGAGTCCCCCCCATCATCGTAGTCGGCAGCAGAAGGATGATGAATGAAAGAATTGTCCGAACTGCGGTCACCAATGCGGAACCGTCGCCGGAAATAGCATAGATTTCACGCAGGATGGGTGAAATCGCCCTGATTAAAATAGGGACCAAAAGGGCGGTTACCGCAATCATAAACTCCAGACAGGCATACACCCGCAAGGTGTCATTTCGCCGGTCCACTATCCTCCCCAAAACATAACTCCCTATGGCCAGGCCGGCCATAAAGGCCGCTACTACAGTGCTTGTGGCGTAAATAGTCACACCCATAACCAGTGAAAACATCCGTAGCCAAACCACCTCGTACATCAAACCGCTGATACCGGAAAAGAAGAAGAAGACATATATAATGAGATCGTGTTGTTTTTGGTTCATGGGAAAATCTCCGTAGATAAATATTGCAGCATCTTAGAGTTATATGAAAAAAAATATTTCCAACCCGTTTCAATGGAGCGCTGCCCGGTAAGGGGTATAGATATGGGGGATTAATACATAGATTAAATTTTATCACAATATATTTCAAATATCATTTTGTTTTACCTTTTTTGAATTTATAATAAAAATGGACGCTCAGATAAAATTCTTTTATACTTAATCCCCGGTTGAAGACAACAGAACTCATTATTCATATAGGGGGATGGGTTAATAATTGTCCCAACACATCTGTATAAGGACTTAAGTCGAAGGTTCTTTTGAAACAATCCATGGAAATCAGAGCAAAATTTAACATAAGTGGAAAATTTATTCACCTCATCGGCCAAATCCTGTTTTTACTGTATTTACCTTGTAAAGCAGAGGCATACATTGGCCCTGGGGCAGGTTTTGCTGTGGCCGGGTCTTTTATGGCAATGTTTATTGCCATTATTCTTGCGTTATTCACACTATTCTCATGGCCGGTCAGATATGTTATCAGAGCGATCCGAGGCAGGAAGACCTTTTCCAGGAGCAAGGTAAGGAGGATTGTAATACTGGGGCTTGATGGTCTTGATCCGGATCTTGTGGAAAGGTTTATTGAGGAAGGAAAACTACCAAATTTTGACAAACTTCGCAATCAAGGCTGTTTCAGGAGACTAGAAACAACCATCCCTTCCATTTCTCCGGTTGCCTGGTCATCATTCCAGACCGGGGTAAACCCTGGCAAGCACAATATCTTTGATTTTCTTAAGCGCGATAAAATCACCTATCAGCCGATATTGAGTTCGGTGGACATCAGGGCCCCCCGGCGAAAAATGGATTTGGGCAATTATCAGTTTCCATTGGGAAAGGCGAATATCCGTCTCCTCAGAAAGGCAAAACCCTTCTGGAACATATTGGGCGAACATGGTATATTCAGCAGTGTCATTAGGGTGCCGATTACCTTTCCGCCTGAAAAATTCAGTGGGGTACAACTTTCTGCAATGTGTGTCCCTGATCTTCGCGGAACACAAGGTATGTTTTCTTTCTACACGACCCAAAAAAAGGATCAATATGAAAAAACCGGAGGCGAAACCTTTTTTGTGATCATGGAGGGTGATACAATAAAGGCCGAACTTCCAGGACCTGACAATCCTTTCCGTAAGGACAACAAGACATTAAAACTCCCGTTCATCATAGTTAAACGAGATGAAGAGTCTGTGGATATTCGAATAAACGGCATAACCTTTACGCTTAATAAAGGCATATATTCCGAGTGGGTAAAGGTCTCCTTCAAGGCGGTCCCAGGCATAAGAATCCGCGGCATATGTAAGTTCCTGCTTCTTAATGTAACTCCCGACTTTGAATTATATGTCACGCCGATAAACATAGACCCTGAAAAACCCGCAATGCCCATTTCACACCCGAGTGTTTACTCAACATATTTTGCCAAGCTCATCGGATCATACGCCACCCTGGGCCTTGCAGAAGACACATGGGCGTTAAACGAAAAAATACTTGGAGATGAGGACTTCATAAGCCAGTGCATCCGATTTGACGAAGAAAGGGAGAAGATGTTTGTTGACTCTCTGGACAAGGTCAGGCAGGGCCTTTGTGTTTGCGTGTTTGACGGCACTGACCGTATACAGCACACATTCTGGAGGTATATTGATGATCATCCTATTAATTTCGGGCAAAGACAAAAGCACATGCAGCATAGAGGCGCTATTGAAGAAGTCTACAAACGTATGGATACCCTTGTCGGAAAAACACTGGCAAAGTGTAATGACAAGGATACCGTGTTTATGGTGATTTCAGACCACGGCTTTACATCTTTTCGATACGGAATCGACTTGAACCGATGGCTTGAGGAAAACGGATATCTCAGCGTAAAGAACGGAAAGCGGGACGGGAAACATCTTTCCAGTATTGACTGGTCCAGGACTCGCGCCTTTGCCATAGGTTTGGCAGGCATTTATCTCAATATCAAAGGACGGGAGTCCAAGGGAATTGTTGATCCCGGAGAGGAAGCTGATCTATTGCGAAAGGAAATAATAGAAAAGCTCACAGGTCTTCGTGATACCATAAGGGATAATTTGGCGATCAACCAGGTTTACAATGCCCTGGAAGTCTACCGTGGCCCATACAAAGATGATGCGCCCGACCTGATTATCGGTTACAACAGGGGCTATCGTGCGTCATGGGAAACGGCCATAGGCCAGGTGACAGAGGATGTGTTTCATGAAAACACAAAGGCCTGGAGCGGGGACCATTGCGTCGATCCTTCTCTTGTACCAGGTGTCCTTTTTTGCAATCGGCCTATTGCCGATGACACACCGAGACTGATGGATATAGGTCCGACCGTGTTGGATATGTTTGGTATTGATGTTCCTGGGTACATGGATGGACGACCTCTGGACATAAAGGTGTTATTATGATCCATAACAAACATCTTAACAGGAGACAATTCCTGAAGCAGTCTGCAGCGGCGGCAGCTGGATTGGCCGTAGGTCTTGATATACGGTCGGCGTACTCCGCTAACAAAACCATCGGCCCAATCAAACCAGGGAAGAAGGTGATTGTTGTCGGCGTTGACGGCATGGACCCCCGCTTGTCGGAGTCAATGATGAATATGGGCCTGTTACCCAATTTTGATAAGCTGAGAAGAAATGGCGGGTACAGACGCTTAGGCACAACAATTCCGCCGCAGAGTCCGGTTGCATGGGCCAGTTTCATTAATGGGGCAGGACCTGGCTCTCACGGCATATTTGATTTTATCCACCGTAACCCTGAAAAACAGTGCGCACCCTTTTTTTCAGCGGCGGAAACCGTTCCCGCCGTCGGCTCGCTGGAAGTGGGAGAATATAGCCTCTCTCTGGATTTCTGGCCCTTTAACCACAAAAAGGCGATGACACTGCTGCGCAGGCAAGGGATACCTTTTTGGGATTATCTTGATGAGGCAGGTATACAGTCAATTTTCTATGACCTTCCCTCCAATTACCCGCCGAGCCCCTCCAAGTATGGAAACCACAAGTGCCTGGCCGGCATGGGAACACCCGATATGCTGGGCACATACGGCACATATCAGCACTTTGCCGAGGATGGGCCTGTGCCAGTCAAGGAAGAGGGCGGCGGCAGACGTTCCATCATCTTTTTTGAGAATGAAACTGCAAGGGTTGAACTTACGGGGCCAAATAATATCTTCATGAAGGAACCCCGGGCATCAGTCGTCGCCTTTGCAGTGCATCGCGATAAACAGGCGCGTGCTGCGGCAATTGAGATACAGAATCAAAAAATCTTGCTTAAAGAGGGGCAGTGGAGCCGTTGGGTAAAACTGGATTTTGCCATGTCAATGCCTGCACTCGTGCCTGACGAACACTTAAGAGGCATGTGTCGATTTTATCTCCAGGAGGTTGCCCCGAATTTCAGGCTTTATGTATCCCCCATAAATACCGACCCGTCAGATCCTGCCAATCAGATTACCGAACCCAATGATTTCATAAAACAAATTTCAAGTGAGCTTGGGTTGTTCTATACAACAGGGTTTCAGGAAGATCACAAGGCATTATCAAACAAGGTGTTTTCAGATGAGGAATTTGTGGCGCAGGCGGGTTATGTACTTCAGGAAAGGCTTAATCTCCTTCAATACGCCATGGATCACTATGATGACGGGCTGCTGTTTTTTTACTTTTCCAGTACGGACATGCAGGCTCACATGCTCTGGTGGGATTCGAATGAAAAACATCCCACCCGGTCCGACGCGGATGCAAAAAAATATTTCTCTCACCTAAAGGAAGTTTATCAAAAGATAGACCGTGTAATTGGCGATATCATAAATCGTTACGGCGACAAGGCCGCCATCATTGTGATGAGCGATCATGGCTTTACGAGGTTTAAAAGACAGTTTAATCTTAATACCTGGCTGCGGGATAACGGCTATATCCAGACCCCTGACGCCAAGTCTCTTTTTTATGACGTTGACTGGTCAAAGACAAGGGCATATGGCCTTGGAATCAACAGCCTTTATCTCAACCTAAGGGGACGTGAAAGAGACGGTATTGTTGCTCCAGGTAAGGAGCAGGAGGCACTAATCAATGAATTAATTTCAGGTCTGGAAGCGGTAAGGGATGTCAATGGGGGCAGGCCCATTCTCAAGGTTCACCGCACCGACAGGGCATATATCGGTTCTGAAACCAAGCTGGCCCCTGATCTGATTGTCGGTTATAGCCCTGGTTACAGGGCCTCATGGTCTACGTGTCTGGGAGATATGACAGATGATATACTGCTAGACAACGACTCAGCCTGGAGTGCGGATCATTGCGCCGATGTCTCTGCGGTTCCAGGTGTTATTTTCAGCAACCGTCCATTAGGCTGTCCATCCCCCGCGATTATAGATGTGGCCCCCTCAATACTGAGAGAGTTCGGTCTGGAAATCCCTCCATCAATGGAAGGGAAGAATATCTTATCATAGGGGTGGGCCTTATTTCCATTTGTCTGTGTCAGTACGTGTGGGTCTGTGGTTGATAGACAATCTTTGGAGACAAAGCAATGGCAAAGATCAAAATTGATTCCGGTCTTTTTGATAGGGCGAAAAAGGCCGCAGAAGTCGCAGGCTACAGTAGCGTAGAGGAATTTATAATCCATATTATTGAAAAAGAGATTGCCAGGTATGAAACCCCTGAGGTGGATGAAAAAGTCGCTGAGCGGCTTCGCGGCTTAGGATATATCGAGTGATGGGTTTTTTCCCTCAGCTCATTGCCTGGATCAATATTCCGGCCAATTTTTTTGGAGATTTCCTGCTTGCCCCTGTTTTCGCTCTGCCAGGGTGGCTGTCAAACACGATCATATCGGCAGTGACAGGGGTTATCCTCCTGATCACCTTTAAATACACATCAAATCAAGCTGCATTAGGGCGTATCAGAGACGGCATAAATGCAAATATCCTTGTCCTCTGGCTCTTTAAAGACAGCCTGCTTGTGACGCTAAAGTCCCTTGGCCGGATATTCAAGGGGGCCTTTGTTTCTCTAGTCCATTCCATACGTCCCATACTGGTGATAATCATTCCGGTGTGTCTGCTGCTCGGGCAGATGGGACTGTGGTATCAATACAGGCCCTTGAAGCCGGGAGAGCATGCTGTAATCACGATGAAACTTTCCGGAGATGAATATTCCGCCTGGCCGGAGCTGGGCATAGATCCAATGCCTGCTGCGGAGATTGAGACCGGCCCGGTCCGGGTCTCCAGCAAACGGGAAGTTTATTGGGATATCAAAGTAAATAGAAATGGGTACCAACGTATAATGTTTAAAGTAGACGATCAGAGGATTGAAAAGGAACTGGCAGTTGGTGACGGCATTATGCGTGTCAGCGCAAGGCGGCCTGGATGGGACTGGAGTGATATCCTGATGTACCCACTGGAAAAGCCCTTTGCTCCTGATTCATTGGTGCAATCCATAAGCATTGGTTACCCTGCAAGGGTTTCATTAACCAGCGGCGCTGATTGGTGGATTGTCTATTTTTTTGTTATTTCTCTTGTAGTCGCTCTGATTTTTAAGCCGGTTTTTAAGGTTAGGATATAGCTTTTGAGTGTTAACTTTTAACACACACTTTGTCTGTTGAATTAGGCAGTTAAGACCCAATACCTAAGACTTATAACTGAGTAAGAGTCTATTTTCGCTATCTTACGAAATCATAAATATCCCAACAATAAAAATATTGGACCCTCTGAGAACTTTGGACTATCAAATTTATTTTGGTTGACATTTTTTTAATGGTATGACATTTTTTTAGTATATCATTTCTGCAGCTTTCACCTTGCTTGCATTTTGGAAAGATTAAAGGAGATAGACGTGCCTATCGTAACCGCCTCAAAAAAAGGTCAAATCGTAATACCGAAGGATATTCGGAAAAAGCTTCACATTGCTCCAGGAAAAAGGTTTTTGATACGGGCCGAGAGAGATCATGTCATACTTACCCCTCTTCCGGATGACCCTGTTGACTCGTTTTGCGGATTTTTTCAGGCAGAAGGGTCTCTGACCAAGCCACTGTTGGAGGAACGAAAAAAGGATAAAACATATGAAGAGAAAAAGAGTGCTGGATAGTTATGCGATGCTTGCTTATCTTAACAAGGAGAAGGGTTTTGATAGCGTCCGCCAGGCCTTATCGGATGCCCAGAGTTCAGGTATTAATATCCTCATGAACCAGATTAATGTGGGTGAAACTTTCTATATTCTTTATCGAAAAAGGGGCAAGGACAAAGCGAACTATTTTTTAGAAACGATCTTGGCAGGGTTGCCCATTGTCCATGTGGCCAATACATTTGATCTTGTTATTGAAGCTGCTCTAATAAAGGCGGGATATCCCATTTCTTTTGCTGATTGCTTTTCAGTCTGTACCGCCGCGCGAGAAAATGCTGTGATCATGACCGGTGATCCTGAATTCAGAAGGGTTGAACATCTTGTAGATATTGAATGGATATAGAAAAAAATTAAGAGAACATATTCATATAAGGTACTTTTTATGGATCAAGCGATAACAATAGTGTCAGGTCTGCCCCGCTCCGGCACTTCATTAATGATGCAGATGCTGGAAAGCGGTGGAATGGAAATTGTAACAGACAATATCAGGACTGCTGATGCGGATAATCCCAAAGGATATTATGAATTCGAAAAAGTAAAGAAGATAAAACATGACTCTTCCTGGCTTAAAAATACCCGGGGGAAGGCTTTTAAGGCGGTCTCCATGTTGTTATATGATCTACCGTCGGAAGAAAGGTATAAGATTATCTTCATGAAAAGAAACATGGATGAGATACTCTCATCCCAAAAAAAGATGTTGGAAAGGCTGGGGAACAAATCCGGCCCTGATGATGATGAAATGCAAAGGTTATTCACAGTGCATCTCGACAACACCTATCTATGGCTGAAGCGACAAAAAAATATTGATGTTCTTTATATCAGCTACAATGATCTGATCCTTGATCCATTAACAGCGGCAAAAACAGCAGAACAATTTTTAGGTGGGAATTTAAATGTTGAGAAAATGGCAGGAGTTATTGATAGGTCTTTATACAGAAACAGGGGCAAAAACGAGTAAATTCAATGAATGTAGCCAAGACTTTTCAGCCTCTTTATTTCTTCCTCCGAAAGCGGTGCAACCTCTTTTCCTCTCTTCCCTTTCTTCATAAATTCTTCAAGCCTTGAAAAAAGCTGGTAGCTTAACTCCTTATCAGAAGAGATATCGTTTCTCTCATTTGGGTCATTTTTCAGGTCATAAAGCTGCATCTGTTTTGTCAGACGATCATAACACAATTTGTATTGTCCGTATCGCACCGCCCGCTTGATGTCATCAACGACTACATCTCCCTCTCTTGTTTTTTCTGTTACAGGTCTCAATGTAAGACCTTCCCTTTTGATATTCTGTGCCATATCCCTGCTCATGAATCTGGAAATTACATTGTTCCAGTCAGCCTCCACAAAAAGATAACGCTGAGGCATCTTAAAGTCTTTGTTGATCCATGCCTGTGAAAGATCAATACCGTCAACTACTTCGAAATCAGATATACCGACAAGTGATAGTATAGTAGGCATGACATCAATAAGGGAGGCGTTTTCTGTAATCTTTAAGCCCTTAGGAAGTCCTGGCACACGGAATATAAGCGGAACGCGAACTACCTCCTGAAACAGAGTCCTGCCGTGGAGAACAGCACCATGCTCCATAAATTCTTCCCCATGATCTGAGGTAAGGATGATTATGGATTTATCAAAAAGGCCCCTTTTTTTAAGAAAACTAAACCACCCTCGACTATAAGTCGAGGGGTTTTATGAGGGGTCGATTTCAAATCGACTATCATCAGGAATCGGCTCCCCTTCTTGCTTTTGAAAATATTGCTGGATCATTTCGTCCGTGCAAAACATCACGAGTCCGTATCGCCACCGCACCAGCCATTCCGCGCTTCAGATATTTGTGAAGCCAGATTTGGTGGACTTTGAGGTCTGTTTTGGTATGGGCACCCAGTTGATAACGTCGCATAGCGACATGTATTAACTTTTCTTCGCCTAAAGGCGAGGGATTTCAACCATCCCTGAAAGGGACATTAATTAACCTCAGTAGTTCATCGTCAGTCTGTAAGATTCCTGCATCATACAGATTGACCATATGCTCCATGTCTGCCCTGGAATATTCTATCAGCCGTCTGCGGTGTAAAAGGAGCTGGCCTGTGGTGCCGTCGGCAAATCCTTTATAGGGTGTCTCATACTGTTTTAAATATTTTGGTGAGGCAATATAATCACTGTGTACATCATAGTAGTGAAGAAACAGGAAAAATCTCTTGTCGCCGTTTTCCGAAAGCCACTTGACGGCCTTATCCGTAATCTCAGCCGCCTTTATCTGCGCCCCGTGTTCAACTACATAAGCAAAATCGTCAAACCCCCGGTGAAGGCCGTTTTTCGTGCTCAACCAGAGTGAATTAACAATCGCCGAGGTAGCAAAACCATGCCGTCTCATGACCTCGGCGAGGGTGGGGATTTCTTCGCCAAGGCTGTTTGTCTGCAATATCACCCCGTTTTTGCTGGGATAGCGACCTGTAAGAAGAGAAGCATGTGATGGAAGGGTCCAAGGCGCAGGCGCTGTAACATCTTCAAACAGAATCCCCTGTAAGGCCAGGGAGTCAATGGCCGGTGAGGTAGACCTTTTATACCCATAACAACCCAGATGATCAGCGCGCAGGGTGTCAAGCGATATCAGAATGACATTCGGTTTAATTTTATCTCTATTTCCTGCGCAGCCGCCCAGCCACAAACCCATAGGAAGGCCTACGGCCAATCCACCATAAAGTCCATATTTAAGCACTTCACGGCGGGTCAGACCTTTATAATTGCAGATCCGGTCTCTATCCATTGACTTTTCGACTTTTACTAGGTTTTAAGTTTTAGGTTTTAAGTATTCAGTCTTACGGACAAAGCATAACCTAAAACTTAACACTTAAAACCTAACACCCTGTTAATCTGACTTCTTAAGAGATCGTCAATTCTGGTCGAAAGATCCTAATATTCTGTAACATTTATCCTATATGATATTCTTAAGTCAAGTGATGGTTCATACCAGCGATCGCTCCCGTAGTTGACAGAGCCCCGCCCGTAGCATGGGATAAGATCTTGACTCATAAGATTAGTCCCAATATATTTACACTGTTAAGTGTGGCTAAGATAAGGCAGGACACGTTGAAAAAAACCACGGCAAAGCGCTACGAGATATAATACATCATGAAGCCCACCCGATCAAAAACAACCCGAATTCAACTTCCGCCGGCAGTTCTCAAGAATAGACGCATTCCCTGGCGTGTTATAGGATATGCTATTGTGCTCTGCTTGTTGTGGGCTATGGCCTATCAGGTCTTTCAGGTGCCTTCCGAGCCGATGGATTTCCGTATAGACCGGCGCGAGGCAATAGCCTATCCCATGTCTGACGCCGCAGGCGATTTTTTGAACGGCCTTGCCCTGTTGGTGGGCGACGGCTGGGTAAACTGGCGGCCATTTGCGCGATGGACGGTCTATCGTCCTGGCTGGTGTGGCTTTATCGGGGTATTGACATGGTTGTGCGATTATGATCTGCCGCGAATTCAGACCGTTTTAACAGCAATCTATGCATTGGCCGCCCCGCTTTTTTTCCTTCTTTGCCTTGCGGTTTTCCGGGGCGGCTCTGCGCCAGCGGTGGCATTCATCGCTGCTGTTTTCTTTACCATGCACCCTCAGGATCGCTCCTGGTGGTTTCAGAGCACTATGATGACAGAGGGACCCACCCTTTTGCTGGCTCTGGGCATCTGCCTGTTCTCTGTGCGTGCGGCGAGCCGCCGATGCTGGAGATGGGGCGAGGGATTCATCCTTGGCATTCTGCTGGGTGCGATAATTCTTGTGCGAAACCAAAGCCTTTACGCATTTGCAGCCTTATTTGCTGTCCTTTGTCTTCAGGCCTTGCGCCGTTTTCGCAGGCGCTTTCCTTTTCTAATAATGTTGTTGTGCGGATTGTTTTGTACGGTAGGCCCCTGTTTTTTTAAGACCTCATGGCATCTCAAACAGCCATATTTTGGTACTAACTGCACGTCTCTCACTTCAATTTTGGGCTGGTCTGCAACGGGAAGGTTGTTGGGCGGATTCAGTCTGACTCCGGAAGAAGAAAAGGATGAAGCCACGGCCATAAATGTAATGACCGCAAGGGCGAAGAAGGCCATCCTGATGAATCTTAAGGATCCGAAGCGCGTTCTCTCAGAGGCCTTTGTCTGGTATGAACGCACAAATTTTGTCAATATGGCTAAAATGCTGGGTTTGAACAAATTAGCTACTCCTACGATAGTAATGCTCTGGTTACTGATGCTTGCGGGCGTATTTTATGCATTTGTGCGTCACGGGCTTACAGGGATAATTCCGTTTGCTTTTTCAGTAGGCTATTTTTTCCCCCAGGTCCTGATTTCTTTTTATATGGACCGTTTTGCGCAGCCTATTTTCTGGGTCGGGCTGTTTTATATTACTGGTGGATTGTTATTCATTTTCAGTCATGTCAAACGCAATTTGATATTGCGCAGACTGCGTATTTGCCGGGTTATGATCCGGTGGGTATTTAAACGCCTAACCGGGATTCCAGCGCCAAAAAACAAAAAAGCCGTGAGTTGCCCCCTTCGACCGGTCTGGCCTCGGGCGACTATACTCGCTGCATTTTCTATCTGGTTTGGCGGTTGTAGCGCAGGATTGTTATGGATGGATTACCGGCCCGTGCGAACGGTTGAGGCCTCAGCATTGCTTGCCGACGAGCGGACTCAAAGTACTTTGCATAACGCGGGTATAAAAAACGATGACGCCTTGCTGACCCAGGTCGAGCAGGCCTTGCATGCAAATAGGCAAAATAAACCTGTTAGAATAGCTTACGCCGTATTGCCCTTCATCATGGAACCGACTGATAAGCCCTTCAAGTATATTTGGGACCCTGATCCCGGACTTCAGCCTCATCAAGAGCGTTATACCGCTGTTTACTGCAACTTCTCGTGGAAGCGAAACAGCAAATGGGCGATGGAGAGGATCAATGTGCGCGGCAATCTATATCCCGATTTCAAACAGGGCGATGAGGTGGTGGTCATAGAACAAAGCGGCGGCGTCTATGCGGATGCGATCATTCCTACTAAATGGGCCAAACGCTGAGACTGTTGCGAAGGCCTTCTCCAAAAAAATATGCGAGGCTTGAGAGGGCTAACGGTTGAGTGAGGCTTTTTTGTAAGATGCTATATAAACATGTCCGATAATAATGAGTTTATAAAAACCGGCCTTATGAGATGGCATTCCTTCTTTATATGCCTTTTTCTGACAGTATCAACACTGTCCGTTTATCACCAGGTCCGAGATTTTGAATTTGTTAACCTGGATGACAGTGTTTATGTATCAGATAATGAGCATGTAACACAGGGCTTGTCATTTAAAAATATCCGTTGGGCCTTGACCGCCGAGGTGGCGGCCAACTGGCATCCTTTGACCATTATCTCACACATGCTTGACTGCGGGCTTTATGGGCTGAACCCTGGGCACCATCACCTGACCAGCCTTTTTTTTCATATTGCAAACTCACTCCTCTTATTTTTAGTTCTTAAGCGAATGACCGGCGCCTTATGGCAATGCGCCTTTGTCGCGGCCCTCTTCGCCCTTCACCCCCTTCACGTGGAGTCAGTCGCCTGGGTGTCTGAGCGCAAGGATGTCCTTAGCACATTTTTTATGATGCTGGCTTTGTGGGCATATGCCAGATATGTAGAACGGCCCGGGGTCAAGACATATATTCCTGTTGCAGTATTTTTCGTCCTGGGGCTGATGTCAAAACCCATGCTGGTCACACTGCCGTTCGTCTTGCTTCTGTTGGACTTATGGCCTTTGAATCGTCTGCAATTTGAAAAGACAATAGGGCCAGCATATACACAAGAAGCGCTGTCTTTGTCGCGTCTTGTTTTTGAAAAAATCCCCCTATTCGCCCTTTCTGCAGCATCCTGCATTGTTACATACTTATATCAGCAAAGTGGGGGATCTGTGGTGTCTGTTTTCACGTACCCGCTTTATAAAAGGGTTGTAAATGCATTTGTATCCTACATACATTACCTACTGAAAATGATATGGCCTTTTAAGCTTGCGGCCTTTTATCCCAATTTGGATTCAATCCCATTATGGCAGGCCTGCGGAGCAATCGCTCTGTTTGCTTTGATAACCTTTTTTGCACTCAGATCCTATAAGCGATATCCGTTAATTTTTGTAGGTTGGTTCTGGTATGTCGGGACACTTATGCCTGTGATCGGCCTTGTGCAGGTCGGAGAACAGGCCATGGCAGACCGGTATACATATATCCCTTTAATTGGCATATTTATTATGATTGCATGGGGGGTTCCGGAGCTTCTGACCAGGTTTAAATTTAAGACAAAACTTCTGGCCGCGCTTTCATCAATAATTATTCTGGTCCTTATTCCAATCACATGGCTACAGGTCGGGGTTTGGGCAAACAGTATATCTCTTTTTAAGCATGCCATCAAAGTGACGGATAAAAATTATTTTGCTTTAAACAATCTGGCGTTTCCTCTGGTAAACCAGGGGCGAATTGATGAGGCGATAATACATCTCAAAGAGGCATTGAAGATATATCCTGGCTATGCAAAGGCACACTACAATTTGGGTGTACTGTTGGAAAGGAAGGGCAAGGCGGAAAATGCGATAAGACAGTATCTGCTCGCTCTGAGGACTGATCCTTCATCCAAGGGAACCCATACAGCCCTTGGTTCCGTCCTGGCGACTCAGGGGAATTATGAAAAGGCTATTGAGCATTTAAATAAGGGGTTTGATGACCCAGTTAAGGCCTTGCTAAGGATGGGAGATGTCTTATTCTCCAGTGGACATGAAATTGAAGCTGCTCACTATTATGCCTTGTTATTGGAAAAGGACCCGGATTCTTTGCATGCACACTACAGCCTGGGGAGCATATTTGCAAAGCAGGGGGATTTAAAAAAGGCCGAGGTTCATTTTAAAGAGGCTATAAGAATTGATAATAACTTTGCTGAAGGGCACACGAACCTTGGATATGTAATGCTTCAACAGGGAAACGAAGATGAGGGAATAAGGAATTTTTATGAGGCAATACGCATTGATCCTGAAAAAAGCATAAATGCTTATTACAATCTGGCATGGTCTTATTGGTCGCCTTTTTGTTTGTAGCCGCAAATGCCTTTGCAGCCACAGTCAAATGTATTATGTACGCCACAGAAAATAATGGACAACCAGGGACATCAGCAGGTAATGCCGGCCCGCCAATTACCGCTGACTATACCTTCACCATTGAGGTTGACGGCTCGGGCAATGTAACTGACTTTACAGACCTGTGGAGCGATTATTTCTATTGCTATAAATCAGGCGGATATGACCCTCGTAATGACGGAACTTTTGCAAAAAACCAGCAGGTCTTCCCGCACGGCGAATCTCAGAACGCAGCTGAGATGGCCTTTGACGGGGTCACCACAGGAGGTGATGCGCACGGGCTGTGGTTCTATGGACAGTCCAACACATCCGGCGCGTTTACCGGCCTGATCTTCAAGGTCGGTCTTCTGGACCTCACCTATGACTCCGTGGCAGAAGACGGTATAGCAAGCTTCGGCCCCAACCCCGCCCTTGCGGAGCTCTATGTATTCCACAAATATGAACAACAAGAGGCCGATACGGATGGTGACGGTGTTAATGACGACGTTGATAATTGTCCGGCAGTTGCTAATCCAGGGCAGGAAGATGCCGATGATGACGGCGTTGGCGATTCATGCGACAATTGCCCTGGTACCCCTGCCGGTGAGGATGTGGACGATGATGGATGCTCCGCCTCTCAATTGGATGCGGATGATGACGGTGTCAATGACGACGTTGATAATTGTCCGGCAGTTGCTAATCCAGGGCAGGAAGATGCCGATGGTGACGGCGTTGGCGATGCATGCGATAATTGCCCGGAGGTTTCAAATGACAGTCAGGCAGATGCCGACAATGACGGGAAAGGCGATGCATGCGATGCATGTCCCAACGATCCTAACGATGACGAGGACGGTGACGGGCTCTGCGCCGATGTAGACAATTGTCCCGATATTGAAAATCCGAATCAGCAGGACTTGGACGGTGATGGAGATGGCAACATCTGCGATGATACACCGGATAAAAATTCTCTGGCATGCCTGAGCAAAAAGGTAAAAGAGTCGGGCAATCTCTGCAAGGCCATAGCTGGTTGCGCTAAAAAAGAGATAAAAGATCTGAAGGATAAATTTGATTTTGAAGCGTGTACTGATAAGGCCAAACAAAAGTCCAATAAAAAGTGGGACACAGCAGAAAACAAGAAGATAAAGGGGCAACCTATTTCTTGCTTTACAGAGTCATTTGGTGACATTTCAGAATTGATCTCCATGCAACTTGAAGAAATTTATGGAATAATAGTCCCTGATGAGGGTAGGCTTCTTAATGATAAGGCATACAGGAGCTTGGCTGGGGCGCTGGTGAACGCTGTAAGTAAAATGTGCGTAAGCCTGTTGAATGCTGAAAGCACAAATATCAATAAAAATGACGCAACAAAGCTGCAAGCGGCACGAGATAAGGCTCATACCGCTTTCGTAAATTCATGGAACAATGCTGTTAACAAGTCCAAAGCAGAGGAGCCCAAACCGACGGAAACAGATAGGGATGATGTCATTGAAATAATTGATGATATGGTTGAAGAAATCATCAATATGTAACCACCACTGGATATGAAGCCTTGCCCATTGACCAAGCTGCACAAGTCATGGGCAGGGCTGGACATCACAACCCGAGGAAAGACTTTGTATTAAAAGGCCGCATCCAGGAGATCGTTTTTTGCGATTGAAAGATGCGGCTTTTTTATTGTATTGGCACATATCTTGCTGCTTGAACTAATTGAATTAGCCGGGAAAAATCATACCACCAAAGTATTAATTGCCACAGAAGCACACAGAGATGCACAGACATTTTGTTCTGCCTACGTGGAGGAACAAAAGATGCAGTCGCTTTGGCGAAAACCTGTGTGACCGTCCATGTGGGTCTGTGGCCAAAAAAATGGCGTGTGGGGTTTTTTGAGGCTTGCATGAGCCCATCAGGGTCAGGGCTTGATTTCCGTGTAAAATTCAGGCTATTATGGTAATGGAGTTTTTGGTTAGGCCTCTCCTGAAGACAGCATTGCAAGATCATAAATATTCACTTACAAACCCTCAGAATATGGAAGGCAACTGACTCTGCAAGCAGCTTTCTGCCTTAAGGCATTGTGGCAGTGATTTCCTCTGTTCCAGAGGAAATCACTAAACAATTAATCTTGGCGTCCTTCACGCCTTTGCGGTTCAAAAGATCTTCAACGGGAATATTGATTGTCCGCACGGGTAAAAAGATTTCACCGGTTAAAAAAAAAGAGGGGCCGCCCCGAAGGGGGCGGAGCCTGACCATCGGGCCCCTCTGCCCCTTGAATGCTTGAACCCTAAAGCCATCCCGGCAAACCGGGAAGGCAGTCTTTTGGAGCAAAAGAATGAAGAAGGCACTTATAACAGGCATCACCGGTCAGGACGGCGCGCTGCTGGCCGATTTTCTGATTAAAAAAGGATATGAGGTCCACGGGATCAAGCGTCGGGCATCCCTGTTCAACACCCAGCGCGTGGATCATCTCTACCAGGACCCGCATCAGACTGACAGAAATTTTGTCCTGCATTACGGAGACATGACAGACTCCACAAACCTGATAAGGATCTTGCAGCAGGTGCAGCCTGAGGAGGTTTATAATCTTGCGGCCCAGAGCCACGTCGCAGTATCCTTTGAATCTCCTGAGTACACTGCGGATGTTGATGCAATTGGGACCTTGCGGCTTTTGGAAGGGATACGCCTCCTGGGTCTTGAAAATAAGACCCGCTTTTACCAGGCCTCCACCTCTGAACTTTACGGAAAAGTGATGGAAACACCACAGACCGAAAAGACGCCCTTCTATCCTCGCTCTCCCTATGCATGCGCCAAACTTTACGCTTACTGGATTACCGTAAACTACCGCGAGGCCTATGGGATGTATGCCTGCAACGGCATACTGTTTAACCATGAATCGCCCATCAGGGGTGAGACATTTGTCACCAGAAAGATCACAAGGGCGATGGCAAGGATCTACCTGGGACTCCAGGACTGCCTCTATCTGGGAAACCTGAATGCACTTAGGGACTGGGGCCATGCAAACGATTATGTGGAGATGCAATGGCTTATGCTCCAGCAGGATGAGCCTGACGACTATGTGATAGCCACAGGCGAGCAGCATTCTGTAAGGGAATTTGTGGATATGGCCGCAAGGGAGCTTGGCATCGCAATCCGCTGGGAAGGGGAAGGAGTCAATGAGAAGGGCCTGAATCCAGCAAACGGAAAGACGATTGTAGCCGTTGACCCACATTATTTCAGACCCACTGAAGTGGACACCCTCCTAGGAGATCCGAGCAAGGGCAAGAAAAAACTGGGCTGGAGCCCAAAGGTAAGCTTTGAGGCGCTGGTAAAAGAAATGGTAAGGGCCGACCTTGAAGAGGCAAAGAGAGACGAGCTATGCCAGAGGGCCGGGTTTCAGGTGTTTAATTATAATGAATAGAGAGAGGGGCCGAGGGGTCAAGGATTCGAGGAGTCAGGTGAAAGTCAAAGGGACGCGGAAAATGGTATATTTACATTTTTTACGTCCCTAATATAATGGCTTGGACAATCAAAGGGCAAGGCTTCTATTTTAATGCTCAAAAACTACAGAGAACTGAATGTTTGGCAAAAGTCATATCACCTATGCTTGTTGGTTTATAAAGTAACAAAAGAATTTCCGGAAGATGAACGGTACGGATTGACAGCGCAAGCAAGAAGATCTGCGGTTTCTATCCCTTCCAACATAGCAGAGGGATATGGCCGAAAGACAACCTCAGATTATCTGCGTTTCCTTTACATTGCATATGGTTCGTTATGTGAATTGGAGACCCAAATGTCAATCTCCGGCGATCTAAACTACATAATACCAGATGAACTTGAAAAGATAAATAATGTCATATCAGAAATTGAGAGGATGCTGAAGGCCTTATTAAGGTCTTTAGAGAAAAAGACCGCGGGTCTTTAACTCTTTATGTGGTTTTTTTAATCCTTTTCACTCGACCCCTTGACCCCTTGAATCCTTGACCCCTTGAAAATAAATATGAATAAAACATCAAAAATCTTCGTAGCCGGTCACAGAGGCCTTGTCGGCTCTGCAATTGTCAACAGACTTCAGTCCGAAGGCTTCAACAACATTATTTGCCGCACGCACAAGGAGTTGGATCTGAGCCGCCAGGCGGATGTGGAGGCCTTTTTCAAGGAACAGAGGCCGGAATATGTATTTCTGGCCGCGGCCAAGGTCGGGGGGATACTTGGCAACAGCACCTACCCGGCAGACTTTATTTACATCAACCTTGCAATTCAAAGCAATATTATCCATGCCTCATACCTGAATGGTGTTAAGAAATTACTCTTCCTTGGCAGTTCCTGTATATATCCGAAATACTGCCCTCAGCCCATGAAGGAAGAGCATCTGCTTTCAGGTTACCTTGAACCCACCAACGAACCCTATGCCATAGCAAAGATAGCAGGCATAAAAATGTGCCAGGCATACAACCGCCAGTACGGCACCCGTTATATCAGTGTTATGCCCACAAACCTCTATGGACCTAATGACAACTTTGATCTTGAAACCTCTCATGTGCTCCCGGCGCTTATCCGAAAATTTCACGAAGCAAAGATTAAGGGAAAAAATGAGGTTGAAATCTGGGGGACAGGCACGCCCAGACGTGAACTTATGCATGTAGCAGATCTTGCGGATGCCTGCGTCTTCCTCATGCGGAAATATGATGATTCTGAGATAGTCAATATAGGCACGGGAAAGGATTTGACCATTAAGGAGCTGGCCGAGACAGTGGCAGGTGTGACAGGGTTTAAAGGGGCCTTGCGTTTTGACACGTCAAAACCTGACGGCACGCCTCTTAAGCTTCTTGACGTATCAAAGATAAATCAGTTGGGCTGGTATGCCAGGATTGACATCGAAACAGGCATCAGAGATACATATGACTGGTATGTCAGATGCCGCCAATAGGGTAAATGTGACTTTAAGAACTACTGATATCGAGCGTAAGTTAAAACCCCTTTTCTGGGATTATTCGGTAGATCCCTCCGAGGCCTATGATGTGCTTATGGGAAGACGTCACAGAATAGGTCATTTTGATAGGGAGAGGCTACTGATCCGTATGTTTGAGCGCCTTTCATGGTATGATCTCCTTGAAATTCTCGGGCCTGAAGGTGTCAGAGATGCTCTCACACCTGACATAATTAATAAACTTAGATTACCCTGCCTGCGGGAACGTTATGAATTCATCAGCAAGATATTACACGCAGAGCCTGTATCCTTTACAGGATGGAATCCTGAAAATCGTGCAAGAATTGGCGCTGCCTTTTTATCTCACCGGCGGTACGGCGCTCAGTAGACATTATTTCGGCCATCGCTACTCAGAGGATCTGGATCTTTTCGTAAACAAAGACCAAGATTATAGTTCTTATGTTGCAAAGGTCTTTGCTGCCCTGGAGAGACGGCAGGATATCGGTGATTTTCATATCCGGTATGAGAGCGTCCAGAAGTTCGACACATTCGCGACCCTGCATCTTTCCACGCTCGACGGTCAAACAGACCTGAAAATAGATCTGGTCAATGATGCTACACCTCATTATGGAGGATTCGAAACCAATCCGGTCCTTGGCAGGGTAGATAATTGGCGGAACATCCTGTCCAACAAATTAGGAGCATTGTTGCGTTTTGAGCCAAAGGATTACGTTGATTTGTGGGTAATCGCCAAGAATCGTTCCTTTTCATGGAAAGAAATTGTTGAAGAAGGAAGGGCCAAGGAAGCTGGGCTTGATCCTGTTTTGCTTTACGATCTTATTCGCTCGTTCCCCCTGGATACGCTCTCCACGATCCGATGGGCCGTTGAAGTTGATCCTCATGTTTTCCTCAAAGATTTACATAGCCTGGCTGAAGACATGTTCTTTATGAGAGATAATTTGCCTGAAAAACAACAAAGGCTACATGGATCATAATAACTGTCTATCAGATATTGGACCTATTGTATAATCTGCCCTTGGCTGGGTTAATGCTCCGCGCCGATCCGCGAAATCTGTTGAAGAAGGATTTAGGAAACTTAATGAATCAAGGACGTGCCCCTCAGCCTGTGACAGCCCATTGACCTTAGAAACGTAACGGGCATTATGCTGCTTGACAAAATCCCCTATAAGGTGCATCATTATACACATATGGAGGTGTATTATGAGAACGAATGTGCTGCTTGATGACAAATTGGTGGATGAGGCGCTAAAGCTGACTAACGCCAGAACTAAGAGAGAAGTTATTCATATGGCTCTAAAAGAGTTTGTTGAAAATCGCAAGCGTCTAGATCTTCGCGATCTGTCTGGAAAGATCAAGTTTGCTGAAGGCTATGATTATAAGGCGATGAGGGAGGGTAAATGATCCTTGTTGACACCTCTGTCTTAATCGAGTTCTTTAAGAATTCGGAGACTGAGGCCAGCAGAAAGTTGGAAGAGATCTTGATGAGGCGTATCCCGTTCGGCATTACTCCTTCCATCATGCAGGAGATTCTGCAAGGGGCGGTTTCAGAAAAGGAGTTTGAGCTTCTCAGAAAGTATTTGTCTACTCAACGCTTTTATCATTTAAAAGATCCCATTAATTCTTTTATAGATGCCGCAAAGATTTATATGAAATGCCGAAGGAAGGGAATCACAATCAGAAGCACAATTGATTGCCTTGTTGCCCAGACCGCAATTGAACATGATCTTATGCTTCTTCACAATGATAATGATTTCATGAGAATGTCAAAGGTTATCCCGTTGCGGTTTTACTGATACGCGCATAGCCTACATAGCTGTTAAGGGCATCCCCATCAGCGGACGGAAGAGGAATTGCATAACTCAGGATTGTGCCTCCCCGACTCTTTAAAGGATTCAGGAACCTCAAGAAGTTAACAGCGCTACTTACAAAAGGCAATTATTCAAAAGGAAGATATCATAAAGACGTTGAAACAATTTAAAGAGGTAAATTCTACAAGATACAAAATAGTTCAAATTGGACTTTTTGGATCTGTAGCCAGAGGTATAATTGACAAGGAAAGTGATATGGATATTGTTGTCGTTCTCGGCAAACCTGACATCTTCAATCTTATCGGCATAAAGCAAGATCTCGAGGAAGAATTTCAGCGGCATGTAGATATTGTCAGATACCAGGAGAAAATGAATCCCTTTCCTAGAAGACGAATTGAAAGGGAGGCAATTTATGTTTGATAAGGAATTCGCACTTGAAATCCTGTCCCAGATTTATGAGGCAATTGTCATGTGACATAGGCACAAGCCGGGAATACGGGCGCATTAAAAGCCTCTTACATAAAAAGGGGCATCCTATCCCGGAAAATGACATATGGATAGCAGCTTTGGCAATAGAACATAAACTGACTTTACCCTAACGTTGCATAAGACATATACAAAAGTGTAGTACTTTTGCTAGGCTGCTTCTCGTAGTTTTTCTAGAAAATGTAAAAGATCGTGTTGCACAGCCT
>LT984856.1:562473-581708 GCA_900258555.1 uncultured Desulfobacterium sp.
CATCGCCTTAAAACTACGCTAACTCATTCCGGTCAGAAAAACAATAATCCGACCACAACATATTGGGGGCACCCACACAAATGTGCGATGCGGCATAAAAGAGTATATTGATACGAAATATAAAATGGATAAAGTGAGCTACGCCTACCAATATCAAAATCAAGAAGGAAAGTTGATTTTTAGATACGATAATGCGAAACATAAACCGGCCCTCAATTTCGCCGGCCACAAACATTTGCCAAATGGCCAAATTGTTGCGGCAGAACCGCCTGAGTTAAACGAGTTGGTGGATGAGGTTCTTGGGTGTTTATAAGTGTACAAAAGAACATAAAACTCGCATGATAGTAATCTGCGCCAATCTGCGAAATCTGTGGATGATAGATTTACAACTCAAGAAAGAACTCATGGCCTTTGCAGATTTTCTTTGTCAGGCCGAGTAACCACATTTAAGAGAATCGCATTATCAGGCTCTAACTTAACCCCTTTGGTTATGAAACATTTTTTACCAAGATCGGGTATTTTTAACAAGATTAGTCTGTTGTCAACCAAGAAAAGATTAAACATTAAGCATTAAAAACTCAGAATTAGTTATAGTCTGCAAAATCTGTGGATGATGGATTTAGTCAACCTAATAAGTTAACAGCGTTGCTTTACAGGGGCGTCCCTCTGAGTCCAACTGTTGAATTGCCAAAGCAGTTATTTAATGTGGGAAATCTGTGGATGATGGATTTAGGAAACTTAATTAGTTAAGAGCGTCATCCTGATCAAAGCATGGAGGTAAGAAATGGAGACCTATACGGTTATTAAAAAAGGTGTAAATATCAGTCATTGCCTGCCGATCCCGCAGAAATTCGCAGATATGGATTTGGAAATCACCATCAAACCGGTCCGAAAGGGAAGTGACTGCAGAAAAAAAATCGAGATGCTTCTCGAAAAAAATAAACACATTACTCCCTTTAAATTAATTTCTGATCCTATTAAATGGCAAAAGGAGATAAGAAGTGAATGGTAACAGGGCTCTCTTTGACAGCAATATTATCATCTACCTTTCTAAACGGGAAATACCTTTGGCTTTTGTTGACCAGTTTGATGACCTATGTATTTCAGTAATAACTTATATGGAAATACTGGGGTTTCCTTTTGCTAGTCAGTAAGAGGAAAGGTATATCACAGAGTTGTTATCTATATTTACGATCATCTATGTTGATCAAAAAATAGCGGATATAGTGGTTGATATACGTAAGAAAAATAGGATTAAATTGCCCGATGCCATAATCTCAGCCACGGCTATATCAGAGAATGTTCAACTGGTGACAAGAAATATTGATGATTTCGAAAATATTAATGTAAAAATACTAAACCCATTTGAATAGGTTGATGTTGATGCTGAGGTTATATATGATATCTGTGAAACTCACATTGAGAAATTGAAGGAAACGATTGTGAAAATGATAAATGATCTGGAAAGTGGAATAAAGAAATAATAGGCATTTTTGTTTGCAAGCCATTGATTGAATAATTACGCCCTCTTTTATAGCTCTAACAACTTTGTATCTGCGCCAATCTGCGAAATCTGTGGATAATGAATCTGGAAAGTTAATAAGTTAAGGACGTGCCTTTGCTCACGTACATAAAGGATTTAGAAACTGACTAAATTAACTGTGTCCCGTTGCTTTAACACACTTTTTTGATGCCTAATTTAGTAGAGAGAGCTTTAAACGCCTTATTTCGAAATAAGATCATGTTCGGCGTTGTGTCTGGTTGGGGATCTCAGATTGTGTCCCTTGCTGTGGGCGTCTTTACAATGCCCTTATTTTTTAGATACATGGCAAAGGACGAATTAGGCATATGGATGTTCATTTTAGGAACCGGATTTTTTGTTAATCTTGCGGACCTTGGCTTTTCCCCTGTATTAGTTCGACAGATGGCATTTGAACTAGGTAAAGGCGATCGAGAGAGACATCCAAATTATGAAGGGGCATCCTATTACTTCAGACTTTCACAGTATGTTTCATCAATAACCTCACCGATACTATTCATCGGTCTTTTTTTTGTCGGAGGTCTCTTCCTATGGAAGCTCCATTTTCCCGAACATTTACGCCTTTCCTCATTTATTGCCTGGACTATCTTTTGTCTTTCGCAGGCTATTACCTGCCGCTTCAAATATCTTGAAACTACCCTTAACAGTCACGGTGAGGTTGGTTGGCAGAATTGGGTGCAAACATCGCTTCAAATGGTGACACTTGCGGGTTATTTTATAGCCCTCCATTTTTATCGCGGGGGTTTGGTGGCGTTAACGGTAGTTGTTTTGATTCGCAATATTTTAAACTCAGCATGGCTCTTGCAGCTTGTCAATAGCCGAATTGACAAGCATTTCATGTCAAACATGATAGTTTCATGGCACGATGTGAAACCACATATTAAACCAGCAATGGACATGTTTCTTATAACCTTCGGAGCTTTTCTCATTCTAAATACCGACCAATATTTTATTACTGCTTTTTTTGGACCATCTGCATTGCCGGATTATGCGGCAGCCTACCGTTTAGTCCAGATAGTTTATGTCTTTGCTTCAACAGCATCTGGCATGTGCGTTCCTTTTATCTCACGCTATAGTGCAGCCGGCAATCAGACTGGAATTCATAGCCTTTTGATGGTTAATACTACGGTGGGAATGATTATTCAGATTGCAGCAATTATGGTGGTTGCGGTTTTCGGAGATTATATTATACAGTTTTGGCTAGGAACGGGTCATTTTGTCGGATGGAATATCTTGTGGGTTTTTTGCATCATGCTAACCCTCGAAAATCATCATGTCATTTTTGCTCGTTTTGGTTTGAGTGCGAAAGTGGATCCGACATGGGGAAAGATATCGCTACTTTCTGGCGTGATTAATCTTGTGCTCACTTTTATCGGTATTCAGTTATTCGGGTTGCTGGGGGTAGCTATGGGGACCATGATCTCTCAGATGCTGACCAATAACTGGTACGCAGTTATGAAAACCTTACGGATAATTCATCTGCGCTTTTCAGAATATCTTAAAAAATCCGTGGTAATTTGGCTTTCCACCAGTCTGATACTGTTATTTGCCATGAAATTCACAAGGCTTTTTATTTCTTTGCCCCTTTTATCGGTGCTTACTGGATTACTTATTACAACCCTCATATGTACTGGAATTTTTCTTTTGTATTTAAAAAATAGACTGGTGACCCGTTCATGATTTTTGCAATTCTAACATGCATTGCAGTCGTTTCTCTTGGCTGCAGTTGGTTTTTGTATAAGCGGAACATTGAAATGTTTCTGTGCCTCCTCATCGCTGTCTATAGTGAGTTTTTTTATCTACTGCCACACTTTTTTGGATATAAATATCTGCTTCTGCCGATATTACTAGTCTTGCTATTCGAGAGTTTTCTAAATGGACGACTGGCTATGGGACGTTATGGCTGGTTGGTTATATGGTTTATCGCTATTTCCCTATTTGGTGTGATTGTAGCCCTTTTTTATGGTCAAAGCCTGGCTCTCAGTATAAAGGCAGCCAAGTTCATTCCACTCGTCATGGTCTATTTTTTGCTGGCAGGGCGAAAAATAGATACAGATAAATTTGCTTTGTATTTCATTTACATGAGTCTTGCTGTGGCGCTGTTGGCAACAATTACTTCCTTTTCACATGGTGCAGTCAATTTTTTTCCTGGGATGCCCACGGATAAGCTCGCCGAACAGACTGTGAGACTGCGCATCACGGCTGGGCAGTTTGTTATTGCTGCTGCCGTGGTTATGGCCTTTTCCTTGTACCAACAGAAAGAAAAAAGCATATATCTGATTGCATTTATTGCATTGTTCGCCGAAGTTTTGTTGGTACAGCAGACAAGAGGCTTTATTATTGCAATTTTTCTGAGCATATTTTCCATCTATTTCCTTTCAAAGAAGCTAACGCCGATGCGGATTTCACTTTGTTTAATTGTTCTAGCCTGCTGTCTAGGGTTATTATTTGTCCTTTCAACTGCTGATTTCAGCAAGATCGAATTTATTAAGCGCATACAGACTGATATGGTGAAGAGAGGCGGAAGGTATGGGGGAAGTTTGCAGGCACGCTTGAATGCATATGAATATTATTGGAAGATAGTTAAGAAAGTGCCTTTCACAGGTCGCGGGTTGCTGAATTTCAATTGGGAAGGCAACCCGGATAAGCATATGCAGTTGAATTACCATATTCATCTGAGCGATGTTGGGATTTTTCATTTTTTGATTGAGGCCGGGGTTATTGGGTTTATCTGGTTGATATTCTGTTTTTTTCGGGTATGGAGGGATATTTTTGCATTCCGTGAACAGCTTGCCATAACATGCTACTTCATTGTTGGAACTTTCTGTTCGCTCACACTGGACATGTTTCTAGGATATGACAGCTTATTTTTATCTTCCGTTTTTCTCGGCGTGTCATCCAGCAGCATTAATATGCCCGTTAAGCATGCTGCTATCTCATCAAATGGAATTTGAGTTATGGATGTGTCTATTGTTATTGTCAGTTACAATACAAGCAGCGTTATTGATGAATGCATTGAATCAATAGAAAAAGAGACTCGGTGCAGCTTTGAAATAATCGTTGTTGATAATGCCTCAACAGACGACTCATGCGAGCAAATAGCCAAAAGACATCACAATGTTAGATTAATTGAGAATAGACAGAATGTCGGCTTTGCAAGAGCTAACAATCAGGGATTTGAAGTAGCTCAGGGCCGATATTTTTTAATGCTCAATCCCGATACTGTTATACTTGACAATGCAATAGATAAGCTTATCCATTTCATGGATGAAAACCCTAGCGTAGGTATCTGCGGACCACGGAATGTAGGTCCTAACAGAGAGCTTCAGTATAGTTGTGATCATTTCCCAAGCATTTGGAATACATTCTGTTCATATACCAATCTTATCAACCGATATCCCAATATAAAGTTGTTCAGACGTTCCAGGATGCAGTATTGGGATTATGCAGAAACAAGAGATGTTCAGAAGATAATGGGATGCTCACTTATAGTTCGGTCAGATTTATACAAACACCTGGATGGACTAGACAACAATTTTTTTATGTATTTCGAGGAAACTGACCTATGCTTCAGGGCCATTATGGGTGGCAGTAGAGTCATCTATGTTCCTTCTGCAGTGATAATGCATTATGGAGGTGAAAGCTCAAAGAACCAAATCATGAATTGTGTTATTAACAAAACGGTATACTCCTATTATTTATCTTCCCAATACTATTTCTATAAAAAGAATTATGGTTATTTGGCCATGCTTGCTATTCGTTGCCTTGATCTTTGCTATGGTTTGGCGTTGATAGCCAAAAATACAATTCGAAGAGATAAGGTAATAAAAACACACAGAATTGCAAAAGGTCAGGCTCTTTGTGCCGGGGCTATTGCTAGACATATTTCCGTTGCTAAGTAAATGAAAATAGCGATCGTTGGCATTTCTTTCTGTGAATATATTATTCAGCAAGCAAATGGCCTTGCCGCTCTTGGTCATAATGTATTGGTTGTCTTGCCTGTTTCGCTAATTTATACGACAGTTGGCCGTGCGATAGATAGCCTCGTAGCTGTAGGAGTTACCATTTTTGCTTGCATTGAGTTACGCCCTTGGAAAAGTTCTTATTATAGTGATATAATATATGCCATTTCATCCTTCAAGCCGGATGTTATTCATATTCATGACAATGGGGAAATGATCACCTTGGTTCTGATCACCCGATTTCGCCATGTGCCGCTAGCCTTGACTATTCATGACGTTGTCACTCATCCAGGCGCTGATTCAAAGCAAAAACTAAGACGGAAGATTATAAAATTTTTGTTGAAACGGCGTGCTGATGTAATTCATCTGCATAGTAATATCCTATCTGACAAATTCAAAATATTATATCCTGATTTAGAATTTAAAATAAAGGTCATTCCGCACGGTGCACTTACTCTGTTTAAGTCATGGGAAAATGAATTAATAGAAAGGGAACCTTTGACTTGTCTTTTTTTCGGTAGAATGGAGAAGTATCGTGGTCTAGACAACCTAGTTCATATTGGACGGGTTCTCAAAGATATGATCCCCGGAATAAAGATTATTGTGGCTGGTCAGGGTTCCGAACTTGAAAAATACAAAGATCAAATGGATGCATTGGGAATATTTGAAATTCACGACACTTTCATACCCAACGACAATGTTTATAAATATTTTCGTCGTGCTTCTCTACTCCTTCTCCCCTACCATGAAGCATCTCAAAGCGGTGTCGCATTAATGGGGCTACCTTTTGGGCTTCCAGTTGTGGCAACCGATGTCGGTGCAATCTCAGAAGTTGTCATCGATAAGATTCACGGTAGAGTTGTTGCTTCTGGTGATATTACTGGTTTTGCGGAAATGGTAAAGACGTTGTTATATGATAATACGCGGTGGAAGCATATGTCAGAGAATTGCATTGAAAAAACGGACTCGCTTAATTTTCAAAGGCTTGCGTATGAATTCGCCAAATTATATGAACAGGCCATTGCACGAAAAAAAAATTTATAAATGGGTAACGCAGTGATTGATAAGCCCAAAAAGATTGCAGTCCTACTTCCCTCCATGAATGTAGGTGGCGCGGAGAGATTGGTTTTAGAAGAATTAAAATACTTGAAGGACGATCCCAGATTCAGCTTCGAGGTTCATCTCGTTTTCGAGAAGGGGATTTTTTTTAATGAATTATGCAGGCTAGGGATAAATGTGAATGTTTGGAACGCTCCACACAAATCATTACGAATGCTAAAAGTATACTTGAATATTATCATGCATCTGCGACGGACAGGATGTGAATTGCTTCATTGCCACTTGCTTAATAGCATTGGTTCATTGTTAGGATTTTTCGCCGGAATCCCTACTATCACCACGGCACATGGTGACATAGCTTTCGGATATTGGGAGCGAATTGGTTTTAAAAAAAGTACACTTGTTTTGGGGTGCGGCGAGAAGGTGGCACAAAACATTAGCCGTTTTGTAAAAAAATCAAAAATAGGTATACTCAATAACGCCATCCATTGTCATCCACAAAAAACTATAAAAAAGAGAACCAATATTGAGCAAATGGGTATTCCTGTTAATTCAGTTATATTACTATCACTTGGGAGGCTTACGAAGCAGAAGGGTTATGATATTTTAATAAGAGCAATGCAGCAGGTTGTTGTCGAAGTTCCAGAAGCAGTACTTTTAATCGGTGGGGATGGAGACGACAAGCAACAATTACAAAATTTGATAAAAAAGCTGAGTTTGGATAAACATATTCAACTTCTTGGGATAGTGGAAAATACTCATGAATTGATTGAGTCCTGCGATCTTTACATAAATTGTTCCCGTTGGGAAGGCTTGCCAATCACTTTATTGGAGGCTATGTCCCATGCAAAACCAATAATTGCCACAAAAACGGGGGGGAATCCAGATGTAATCATTGACGGCAAGACAGGCATCCTCGTTGAATCTGAGGATGAGGATTCGCTAGTTAATGCCATCTTAGAACTTATACATGACAGTGCTATGCAGAAAAATTTGGCTATGAATGCCAAAACGCTTTTTTTGGCAGAATATGGAATTGAAAAACATTGCGAAAGACTTGCTGAATACTATAAGCGAATAGTATGAGGAGCCAGTGTCATGTTTAGGGGAAAAATCCAAGAATTATCATATGTATTGCGTGGTGACAGAAGGTATGAATATTTCAAGGCGCTAAAACAAAATATGTTTGTTTCCAGGGATGAACTTATCCACATTCAGAACATGTCGATACAAAAGCTGGTTCAGCATGCATACCACTCAACAAAATACTATCGGAAAATATTTGATAGCTGCGGTATCAGACCTGAAGATATTCGAGAGGCTAATAATTTATCTTCGCTGCCTTTATTAAGCAAGTCTATAGTGAAGGAGAATCTGGATAGCCTGAAATCGAATGATTTTTTTTCGAATAACCTTTTTATTGTATTTTCTGGGGGTTCTACTGGTAATCAGGCAGTGATTTATAAATCGCCCTATTATGAGCAAATGTCTCGCGCAGCATCTCTCAGAAATAATATGATAGCAGGCTGGAACCCTGAAGACCGTTCAGTTTGGATTTGGGGAGCACCATATGAGCATGAAGAAATAAAAGGCTCTCTTAGGGCTAAACTTGGAATTGTGATTAATAAAAGGATGTTGCTAAACGCCTATAACTATGCAAAAACCGACTTCCCAATATGGGCAGATAGTATAAGAAAATTCAAGCCCAAAATCGTATATGGCTATTCAAGCATTATTGCCGAGTTTTCAAGATATCTCATTGATAATAATATTAGGTTTGATACAGTGAAAAGCGTTATTTCGACAACAGAGGCTTTAACTGAGCGAAGTCTGATTAAAGACGCATTTGGTTGCAAGGTTTTTGATCAATATGGTTCAAGGGAAATTTTGTCTATTGCAATAGAATCAGAAGAAGGCGTTATGCGTGTTTCTGATGACACTGTGGTATTGAACATCGGCGATGACGGCGAGTTTATGGTGACTGCTTTACATTCTTATGGTTTTCCACTAATTAATTATAAAATAGGTGATTATGGGCGCGTAATCAGAACATTAGCTGTGAATGATAATGTTCCATTTTCCTGCATGAGTTTGGTTATAGGTAGAACAACTGATAATTTTATCAATAAGCAGCAAAGAAAAATTTCGTCTTCTGCTCTCAGCACTTATATGTCTTCTTTCAATATCCCAATACTTGAGCAGCAAATAATACAAAACAATTGCGTAAATTTTGTCGTCAATTATGTGCCTGGTGCTGGATTTGATTTCGAGTACTACCGGGGAGTTGTCATGAAGGCTTTGTATGAATATTTCGGAAATGATGTGTATGCACAGTTTAATTTAGTCGAAAGTATCCCCATTGAGAAAAGTGGAAAAAAAATGATGTTCAAACGAAATTTTGCTATTGAAAATTGAAATCTAAAAGTAAGCAGACCGTTAGCTGTTTTTGCAAAGGTTGCGATTGAAACGTTTGCGTGTACTTATATCGGCCCACGAATTCTCTCCAGCACAGGGTTCGGAATGCGCTGTCGGTTGGAACATTTCTACACGACTGGCAAATTTTCATACCGTGACAGTACTTTGTGCTGACGGAGCGCCGTTATGGCATAACTCATATCGAGATGCAGTTATACGCAATTTTTTGCAGCATGGAAAGATTGCAGGGCTAGAGGTGGTGTTCGTGCCGCAGCCTCCAATTGCGATAAGGTGTGCTTATATCAACCGAAAATTTATGGGGATAACAAGAGGAATCGGCTGGCAGCTGTTGTATTATCTCGGCCTAGACGCCTGGCACAGGGCAGCTTTTCTAAAGGTCGCAGAGTTGGGATTAGACAATTTCGACCTAATGCACCAATTGACTCCCATCAGTTTTTTACGTCCCGGATACCTCTGGACATTTGAAAAACCCTTTTTCTGGGGACCATTGGGGGGCATGTTCAAGGTTCCATCTGCCTTTGCCAATTTGGGCGGATTCAATTCGTTGATTTTTGAAAGTGTGCGTTCGTTTAATATTGAACGGCAGGTAAGGTCAGACAGTTTCAGGAAAATAGTGCAAAAGGCCAAACGAATCTGGACTATTACAAACGACGAACGCTGCATAGTGAATGCCATGTCTGAAGGTAAGGCAGTGCCGATGATTGACACTGCTCCACCTAAGGAGACTGTTGGAAGAGTACGGCACTATGATGGAACCGTTCCTCTTCGGTTGTGCTGGTCGGGCAGGCATGAGCCTAGAAAGGCACTGCCGTTGCTCTTATATGCGCTTGCCGCCTTGCCAGAGCGGCAGAAGGTGTTTTTGGATGTTTTGGGTCAAGGGCCTGAAACGCAAAAATGGAAAGAGATGGCGAATAAGCTTGGTCTGACAAATATCAACTGGCATGGGCGTTTGCCCTACCATGAGGCGCTTAAGACCATGGGAAAATCGGATGCTTTTGTCCATACAAGTTACCGCGAAGCAGCCTCAATGGTTGTTCTGGAAGCCCTGGGTTGGGGCATGCCTGTGATTTGCCATGATGCCTGTGGCATGGCTGTTGCTGTTAATTCGACCTGCGGGATAAAAGTGCCCTTTGTAAATCCTGAATCGAGCATTAATGGTTTTCGCAAGGCACTTGAGCAACTTTTACACAATCCACAGAAGGTGGAACAACTTTCTAAAGGTGCGCTCAGGCGTGCTTCGGAATTGAGCTGGGACGCTAAGGTGAAAGAAATTTTAGAAGGTTATAGTTCATTGGTTGCGTCCTGATATGTCTTCGGAAAATCTGAGTTATTTCGGCTTTGAAAATAATAATTGTTAACCGGAATTATTTCGTCACCGGCGGGCCTGAAAAATACATGTTCACCCTCATGGAAAACATGCCTCAGCACCAGTTTATTCCATTTTGTGTGTCTTTTGAAAAGAATTTTAACACCCCATACAGCCGGTATTTTGTTGAACCTCCAGCGGGACAGAGCAGTGTTTATTTCAGCGATTTTAAGATGTCCTTTACCCGGAAGCTATCGTATGCATTCAATTCTATCTACAATTTAAATGCAAAGACCAAACTTGATCGCCTGATAAGTGATGAACGGCCTGATTTGGTGCTTTGCCTGAATGCCGTTTATTTTAGTGACAGTATTATTGATGTCTGCCGAAAACACAAGGTCCCAATTATATGGCGGCTGTCGGACTTTCACAAAATTTGTGCAAGCTATTTATTATATCGAGATGGGCATGTTTGTGAAGAATGTTTAGAACATGGCCTCAGCAGAGCAGTTTGCAACCGATGCGGAGGGTATCAGCGCTCCCGGATTGCAGCATGTATAAAGGTGACAGGCATGTGGCTGTCACGTTTACGACGAGTTTATGACTATGTTGATTTCTTTGTGGCGCCGTCGAAATTTACCCGCCGGAAGATGATCCAAGGCGGGTTTGACCCTCTGAAGATTGTGCACATCCCGACCATGGTCACCATTCCGGATGACCCGACACCGCTTAAATCTCAGGAAATTCTCTTTGTTGGGCGCCTTAGCCATGAGAAGGGTGTTGATATATTGCTGGCTGCGTTTGGATTGCTTAAAAATAGTCAAGCCCGGCTCTCTTTGGTCGGGGACGATACAACCGATTATGCCGTGCAATTGAAGAAAAGCGTACCTGATGAACTGCGCGATAGGATCACATTCCATGGCTTTCAAGATACAGAACAAATAAGTATCCTCTATGACCGCGCCTTATGTTTTGTAGTTCCTTCGGTTTGGTATGAAAACCAGCCCAATACGGTTCTGGAAGGTATGTCGCATGCTCGGCCTGCTGTGGTTTCAGATCTGGGAAGTTTGCATGAAATGGTTGACGATGGCGTGACAGGTTACCGTTTCAAGGCTTGCAACGCCGCGGATCTTGCCGCCAAATTGGATATGCTTTTGAGTAATCTTAAGCTCGCCCAGGAAATGGGACTGCGGGCAAGAAGCCACGTTATAGAAGTTAATTCTGTTCAAAAGCATCTTGGCGCTATTGATGATTTGTTCCAACGTTGCATTGACAGGAAACAAAGAGAAGGGACTTGGAGGGCTGTTGGCAGATAGGAACCGTAACAATTGGAGCTTATTTTTATTTAAATGTTCATTTTTTATGATAATTTCAGTTATTCTGCCTATGGTAGCATTCCCGTCCTCTAGTCCCTCTAATAAAACACAGGCCGCAAATCCAAACGCAATGGAGGTGATAGCGCCGCCCCTAAAGTTGAGTGTTGATCAGCAAGCGCATGCGCGGATTTTCTGTAATAATTTTATTATTATTCCAAGTTTTGGTGAATTTTTCGAGTTTTACGAAAGAAGCTTGATCAACGGCCGCGAGCGCATTTTCAAGGGTCCTTGGGGAGGCAGCTTTCGGGAAAATACCCCTGTCTCGTATTCACTGACCGGCAATGATCCGTCAAGCGAAGCAGAGTATGCCGTATCTTATAAACAGATAGATGCCTGGACTATCGAACTGCGTTTGTCATTTAAAACACCTTCCCGGACCTCCAGCCTAGGATTTGATATTGTAAAACTTTCGAGTGATCTTTTTAAGGGTGGAGTCTTTGCCGCTATGCCCACCTCCGTGTCGGATGCACAAGGCATTCCAGTGGAACCTCGTTCCCTGGAAAACAGGATGCTTCTGAACGGCAAGAATCGCATTCTTGTCAGAGGCACCTTAAGCGATATCGAGATCATGGACATGATGGACGGAAAGAGCATGTACGCGGCCGATGGCCGTAATGTTCCATGGGATAAAAATGCAAGCATCATCTTTGGCGCCGAAGCTAAGGATCTTACACCCGGTAGTAGGCATGATTTCAGATATGTAATCCGGTCTCTGCCGCCATCGCGTCCTGAGGCTACGGAGCTTTCATCTGTCACCTTCAGCTTAGGCAATAAGGTAAATGCATGGTCATTTTTCAGTATCCCGCCCAAGATTGAGCTTAAGATGTCTGGCTCTTATAAGCTCAAGGCTCATGATGTCATTTCCGGAGCACCATCAGGGACTGCCGAAACGGTTATGGCCAAGGGAATTAAGCAGGTGACTTCCATGGATATTTCCATGCAGGTTTTGAAAACAGGTTCATCCGGTAGTGGAATTTTTTTTGAAAGGGCTTCGCGCACAGCGCGATCCGATATTCCGCCTGAGGGGTTCGAGATAGTTACCACGCCGGACAAAGTAATAGTGCGAGGTGTAGAAGAACGAGGTTGCCTATACGGAGCGTATGCCCTGCTGGGGCTCATTGCACGGAAAGACGGCGAATGGGAAATTGATTGCGGGACAATTAGAGATTGGCCGGATCTCCCTGTGCGTGGGGGATGCCTGGAGTTGCTATCACCTGCGATACGAGATGTAGAGATTATGAAACGTTATCTTGACGCCTATTCGCGTGCTCGGAGCAATGTAATTATTTTTCTTCATGATCCAAAACAGGTGCTTTCTTGGCTAGGGACGCGGGACGATGGCGGTTGGACGAAGGAACAGATGGCTGAAATTGCACGATATGCCAGATGGTTGCATATGGATGTCTGGGGTGGGATGGGATCAGGCTTCCGCAAACAGGATTTTCCGGAAATGGAGATTAATGAGGGTGCCAATCTTTATAACCCGTCAAAGGAAAAAAACTACCATTACCTTTTTAGCCTGTATGATGAAATCCTGAAAACATATGAACCCTCAACAATGTTGATAAGTCATGACGAGATTCAGGGCCTGTCGGTTTATGCCTCTGAATCGGGGTTAAGCTCGGCTGAGATCCTAGCCGATGATGTCCGACGAATTCGTGACTGGCTCGAAAAAAAGAATGTGCGGACGGCAATGTGGGGCGATATGCTGCTTGCCCATGAAATGTGGGACTCGAAGGTTGGATCTGCTAATAGCCAGAATCCTTTTTTTCGGTCAGGTGCTACCCATCTTGCAATCCAACTCCTGCCGAAGGACATCTTCATCCTCGACTGGCACTATGATGAAAGAAAGGACTATGAAAGCATTGGGTATTTTCGGCAAAACGGTTTTCATGTCGCGGGCGCTCCATGGCATGATTCTAAGGTTGCACAGTTATTCGCTGGCAGTGTTAAGCGATATGGTGGACAGGGTCTTATCGCGACAGACTGGGGGTTCTGGAGGACCTTGTCTCCAGCAGCAACAACCCTATGTGCCCCGCTTTGCGGATGGAAGGTGGACTATTCAATGGAAACTGATGATTCCGATATTGCTGCGCTTGCTTATGAACTTAGGGACCCTATTTATCATAATTCTATTGCGACTGAAGCTCAGCACTCTGTACCTCTTGAGTCTGTTTGTGATAACTCTACATATGACTCAGCGCCTAACGAGGGCGTTGGCGTGTTTGATTTAGGGTCTGTTCTCGATTTGAGATTTGCACCGATCGGTCGGCTGGATATTAATGGAGTTTTATTTGAACTTCATGATTCTTTAAAGGGTGAAAAGAAAAATTGTGTTGTGCTGGTACATGATAATAATGGCAAGGTACCTAAGTCAGAAATAATAAGATTGCCTGTATCTGAAATGAAGGCAACTGGTCTTGCCTTCTTACACACCTGCTATGTTAAAGAGCCGCAATATCGGTCGAGGAAGTTGGGTGAGTATGTTGTCGAGTTTGAAAACGGTGCTACTTCTCCGATTGATCTTATTGAGGGTTATAACATAACCGATGTGAGATCGAGCGTGGGTATCAGAAGCAATGCTTGGTCATTCTTCAGAAGCCCTGATATATTAATTGGATCGGAACTTGCCTGGCGGGGTCAATCAGCTAACGGGATACCTCTTAATCTTCAAAAATTGATCTGGAAAAATCCTTTTCCCGAGCTCAAAATAAAAAGCATTTCTATTCAATGCTCCGACATAGATGAATATTTTCGGATAGCACTTTTGGCTGTTACAATTTTAAATGAAGCTCCCAAGGATTTACTCCTTTCACCTCCAACATCACCCACTGTGTTGACTAACCCGGAAAGATAATAAGACAACATGGTGGCTCGTTAATTTTTTTCCTACGCGCATAGCGTATATAGCTCTTAAGGGTATTCCCATCGGAGGTGGGATCGAAAAAGTCACTGAGTTGCTTATTATCATTTGATTAACCCTTATCCGCAGATTACGCAGATTTGCGCAGATTGGGATACGGGGGGATTTGGCAAGGGCTATAAATGGGCTTTGGGTATACAATTGAATCCGCGAAAATCTGTGAAATCTGAGGATGGGATTAAGGCAAGATAATCTTGTCTATCTGGCCTACATGTTCAAAGTGGCTATCTCTTGTAAGAAGGGTTCCACCCAGGCTCATGCAGCAGGCAGCTATCCATACGTCATTTATCGGGATGCGGGTTCCAGTATTTGAGAGAGCCGAAAGAATAATGGAGACATCCAGAGTAGTAATAAATTGATGGAACTTTTCTTCGTTGTATCTGGTGCGGCTTCCTTTTATGAACCCATAAAAGAGTTCCCCCATTACGATGGCCGGCAAAAGTATTTCAGTACTTTCTGTTGCCAAGAGATCCACCACGTCCGGTCTTCCTCTGGCAAAATCAACATAGATATTGGGATCCAGGACAAGCCTCATTGCCAATCTGCCTCATCTATTTTTTCGAAAACCATCATGTCATCACTCAATCGCGAGGCTTCTTTAGGACTTAGCCAGCCTGCTGTTTTTCTGATGGTTTGTTCCCGGCTTTCAACCAATCGCAGTTTTTCATACACTGCGTCAAGTATGAAGCCTGTCTTTGTCTTGCCTGCCTTTTTTGCCGCCCGGTTAATAAGCTCTTCTTTTTTAGGCGGGATTCTCAGACTGATGGGCATGATCGTTCCTCCTGTATTGCCATTTAATATAATGTATCGCAAACCCTATCTTCTTGCAAGTGGGTAAGTCAACTGGTAGAGCTGCGGAATTGGTTAAAGAAAGAAAAGTTAATTGCTTAGAGATCTTATGCGCATAGCGTATATAGCTGTTAAGGGCATCCCCATCGGAGGGGGGATCGAGAAGGTCACTGAGGAGATCGGTTCAATTCATGGCTCCAGCCAGTTCTCGACAATAATCCCCTTGATCTTGGAAAAATGGCGGATATTAGCCGTTACCATGGTGCATTGGTGATTTATGGCGGTGGAAGCGATAAGGACATCTTCAATGCCTATAGGTTCTCCTGCCTTCTGTAACTGTGCAAGAGTATCTCCTGCAATCAGGACTTCTTCAAAACCCAAAGGCAGTATACCAACTCTGGAAAGTATCTCTTCAAAGACATTCGACCAGAAGCTTTCAAAATCCTTGCGCAAGGCGCTGCCGAATCTGAGTTCCATTACACATATGCAGGATGTAACGAGCGATTGTGGGGATTTTGATGCAAGCCGGGTTATCAAATGAGAGTTGGGGCTCTTCTTTATCAGTTGGCTCAATATATTGGTATCAAGCAGATATTTCATTGTTCTGAACAGTGGCTAAGATTCTAGGTTTATGTGTGTTTCTATCAAGAATGATGCGGTCTATGGTCTCAAAAAATTCATCTCCATCATCCAACCATCCCTTGGCCTCTGCCAGATGCTTGGGCTCCGCCTCAGCGGGAACCAGTCTTGCCATTGGTTTTCCTCTTTTTGTGATTAAAATTTGTTCCTTTTTATATGCAACACGCCCCAAGAGTTCAGACAGTTGCTTTTTGGCCTCCGCCACATTGACAATTTGCCGGTTCATTGTACACTCCTTTAGAAGATATTATGGTTATGATGACCTCTTTTATCATGTATGTCAACCTGTACTTTCCAAAAGGATCAGAAAAGCAGACTAAACCCTGGCGTAATTGGCATAAACTTTTTGATGATTTTTCAAAAGTCATTGCGAAAAGTAGCTATATTATCATAAAAGTCCTTGCATGAAATACATTAAAAGTGTATTTATCCCATGATGAAACGTAATATAACAAGGTCTTTAACTGACTGGAAATCATCAGCGAACCGCAAGCCTTTGATTCTAAGGGGTGCCCGTCAGGTTGGAAAAACCCATATCCTGAAAGAATTCGGCGGTGCGACCTTTCCCCGTTGCCATTATGTCAATTTTGAGGAGGATGAAAGGCTCGGACGGATTTTTGAGCAGGATTTGAAACCGGACCGTATTCTCGATTCACTGCAATTTTACCTCGATCAGATCATTGACCACCACCATGATCTGGTAATCTTTGATGAGATCCAGCGCTACCCAAGGGCACTGACCAGCCTGAAATATTTCGCTGAAGATATGCCGGGATTAGCCCTATGCGCTGCCGGATCACTTTTGGGCGTGACACTGAATGTGGACTCCTTTCCAGTCGGAAAAGTGCAGTTTCTTGATATGCACCCCCTTTCTTTTGATGAATTCCTCGACGGTGTCGGAAAGGAGCGACTGGCCGAATTGGTCCGGAAACACGACTTAACCCAGCCCCTCCCGGAGACGGCCCACGAACAATTATGGGATTTGTGGAAGCATTACCTGGTTGTTGGCGGTCTGCCCGAAGCCGTGAACAACTATAGGGAAAAATGTAATAATTTGTATGAAGCCGTTCATCTTATTCGAACGATCCAGCGGGATCTGTTGGATGCCTATCTGCTTGATATGGCCAAACACTGTGGGAAGACCAATGCATTGCATATTGAGCGGCTCTGGCGGAATGTCCCGACTCAATTAGCACGGACACAGAACGGATCAGCAGGGAAATTCAAACTCCGCGACAGCATACCAGGAATCCGTGGTTACGAAAGGCTATCCACGCCATTAGACTGGCTCGAACGCGCCAATCTCCTTATTAGGGTTCCCATTATAGAGGCTGTTGGAACTCCCCTTTTAGGGTATGTGAAGGAAAATCGCTTCAAGCTCTATTTTTTTGACGTGGGACTCTTGGGTGCCATGAGTGGTATTGCCCCTGCCACATTCCTGGACTATGATTTTGGCAGTTATCAGGGTTATGTGGCGGAGAATTTTGTGGCCCAGGAACTGCGTGCGGCGGGCAAGAAAAACCTTTACTGCTGGCAGGGTCGCACGGCGGAAGTGGAATTCCTCCTTGAAAAAGAGGGCGAACTCGCGCCTGTGGAGGTGAAATCAGGCTGGGTGACCCAATCCAAGAGTCTGAAGGTCTACACTGAGCGATATCAGCCCCAAAAGACCTATGTCCTTAGCGCCAAGAACGTCGGCCAGAGAAATATCTGTCATTATCGCCCTTTGTATATGGCAAGTCGTATAACATCTGATTAACCCTGATCCGCAGATTACGCAGATTTACGCAGATTAAAAAAGTTAGGGGCAGAAAATAATCTTTGAAAAGCTGTGAACACCTATCCGCGGATTACGCAGATTGATACAGCCTGAATTATTTGAGGTCAGAATATAATCTGCGAAAATCTGTGAAATCTGTGGATACATACATTTTTCATAAACAAGGTTGCATGATATCGAGGATGGAAACTACCTCTTGGTTTTATGATATCCCATGCGCATAGCATATATAGCCGTTAAAGGCATCCCCATCGGAGGGGGGATCGAAAAGGTCACTGAAGAGATAGGCTCACGCCTTGTTGGGCGCGGGCACAGCGTTATAGTCTATTCCAGCAGGGATTACGGGACAACTGAAGATGGTGTATACAGGGGTATGGAGATTCGCACTGTTCCGTCTTTAAATACAAAGGCCTTTCATAAGCTTTCAATCTGTTTTTTCGCCACCCTTGATGTCATGATGCGCCGTGATGTTGATCTGGTCCATTTCCATGCGGTGGGGCCGTCTGTCTTTTCTATATTTCCACGGCTTTTCGGCATCCCCACGGTTGTGCAGACCCACGGTGTGGAGTGGATGCGTGACAAGTGGGGCATTATCGGGAAGAGTTTTTTCAGACTTTCCGATTATACGGTGGCCTATTTTCCCACAAGGGCGACCGCTGTCTCAAAGGTGCAGAAAGGGTATTATGAAAAAAGGTTCGACCGGGACATTGTTTACATCCCAAACGGGGTTTCACCTGTTGATATTCGTCCTCCTGACTGGATTTTAGAGCAGGGCCTTTCACCAAAAAGATATATCTTATTTGCCGCCAGACTTGTAGAGGAAAAGGGCGCGCATTTTTTGATTGAAGCATTCCGTGGTATTGATACTGATATGAAGCTAGTGATCGCAGGGGATGCAGCACATGCTGAGTCATACAAGGCCATGCTGAGAGATATTACAGGAGATGATGCGCGCATCATTTTCCCAGGATTTGTAACAGGAAGGCCTCTGGAAGAACTCTTCAGCAATGCATATCTGTTTTGTTTGCCCTCTACGCTTGAAGGCCTGCCTGTCGCACTTCTGGAGGCGATGAGCTACGGCAATTGCTGTGTTGCAAGCGATATACCTGAAAATCTGGAGGCCATTGAAGATTACGGGTATACATTCAAGAACAGGGATTCAATGGATTTGAGGATTGTTTTGGAAGGGCTGATAAGAAATCCGGAAATGGTCGAAGAAAAAAGGTTAAAGGCCAGGGAGTATGTTTTGAAGAATTATTCATGGGACAGGGTGGTGTATGAGATGGAGAAATTATATGGTTCCATCCGCAGATTACGCAGATTTGCGCAGATTAAATAATGCCGCATCGCACATTTGTGTGGGTGCCCCCAATATGTTGTGGTCGGATTATTGTTTTTCTGACCGGAATGAGTTAGCGTAGTTTCAAG
>LT984856.1:582968-591054 GCA_900258555.1 uncultured Desulfobacterium sp.
TCTCTATCCGAGAAGAAAACCAGCGGCATTCCAGGTCATCAATGCATGACCACAACATATTGGGGTCACCCACACAAATGTGCGATGCCCCTAAATAATGAATAAAGATGAGAGAACATTTAGAATAATCGGTGCGGCAATGGAGGTTCATCGCGAGCTTGGATGCGGGTTTTTAGAAGGTGTATATCAGGAGGCACTGGGACTTGAATTTGAAAACAAAGCTGTGCCGTTTATTGAGCAGCCTGTTATAGAAGTGATGTATAAAGGAGCGCCGTTGAATAAAAGGTATCAGCCGGATTTTTTATGCTTTGAAGATGTTGTTGTGGAAATAAAGGCTATTTCAAATCTTGGTACCAACGAACAGGCCCAGGTGATCAATTATCTTAAAGCTACAAAGCTGTCAGTGGGGCTGTTAATCAATTTTGGTTCAAAATCCATGGAGTATAAGAGGATAGTTTATTCTAATCTGTGAAATCTGCGTAATCTGCGGACTCAAAGGTTGAATCATATCATGGACGCTTCAGTAATCACTACATATCGCTGCCCCATGAAATGCATGATGTGCAACATATGGGATAACCCCACTGACCCTAAGAGGGAAATCTCGGCCAGTGATCTGGAAAAGATGCCTGATGTGAATATTACCAATATCACAGGCGGTGAACCTTTAATCAGGGAGGATTTGGCAGAGCTTGTTGAGGTGATATCCAGACGTTCCAAGAGGGTGTGTGTTTCAACAAGCGGCTGGTTTACGGATCGGATTTTTAAGTTGTCGGAGAAATTTCCCGAACTTGGCTTCAGGGTCAGTATTGAAGGACTTTCACAAAAAAATGATGATCTGCGGGGCCGTGCCGGCGGCTTTGACCGGGGGCTGCAGACCGTATTGGGCTTAAGACAGATGGGCAGAAAGGACGTGGGCTTCGGAATAACCATTTCCAACAATAACTCCAGGGACATGCTTTGGCTGTATGAGCTTGCCAAGCAATTGAAGATGGAGTTTGCAACCGCCGCCTTTCACAATTCATTTTACTTTCATAAGGAAGATAATGTCATCACCAACAAGGATGAGGTCATCGGGAATTTTAAGGAATTGATTGAAAAGCTCCTAAAGGAAAACCACCCCAAGAGCTGGTTCAGGGCGTTTTTTAACTTGGGACTGATTAACTATATACGCGGCGGGAAGAGATTGTTGCCATGTGAGGCGGGAAGTGAAAATTTCTTTATTGATCCCTATGGAGAGGTCCTGCCGTGCAATGGGATGGAAGAAAAATACTGGTTTGAGAGTTTTGGAAATATCAGGGTATGCGATAGCTTTGATCAGCTTTGGCAGGGCGATCAGGCGGTCAAGGTTCGAAAGCTCGTGTCTACATGCCCTAAAAATTGCTGGATGATCGGGACTGCATCGCCTGTTATGCACAAGTATATAAGGCACCCATTAAAATGGGTTATGGTTAACAAGATTAAAAGTGTTATTGGAAAAGAAGTGGATATCAACTGCATGCCCGTATGCAATGTGGGGCAGGATCCAAGGCAGGGAGAACTAACCCATCTAACAGAGGAAAAAACACATGGCCGATAGGAATGTTAAGCTAAACATTACAGGCAATATCTGGTTTCAGGCTTCAGTTCTATTCTTGCTTTTTATATGCGCCTACTGGATTCCATTAAAAGGTATAGTAAATACGTGGATGACAAACGAAGACTATTCTTATGGATTCATCATTCCTTTTATATCCATATACCTGTTTTGGGATATGAGAGCCAGATTTGATGGCTTGACTGTAAAGGCCAATTGGAAAATTTCACCCGTTCTATTCGTTTTCGTGCTGCTTTCCATTTATGGGATACTTGGATCCAGTGGGAACATATCAAGGCCTGCAATACCTATCCTTTTTGTTCTGTTTGCAGGTTTCTGCTTTGGCAGGGAATTTTTAAAGAGGTTTATACTCCCCCTCGGATTTCTGGTCTTTATGGTGCCCCTGCCTGCTTCAGTGGACAGGACCTTCGGCGTATTTCTAAAGTCTGTATCATCAAAACTTGGTGGTGAAATTATCAGGCTGTTTGGCATGTCGGTCAACGTCAGTGGCAATGTCATTGATCTGGGCGTAACTCAGCTTCAGGTTGTTGATGCGTGCAGCGGGCTCAGATTTGTGTTTCCTCTTCTGGCATTGGGTGTTGTATATGCCTATTTTTTTGAAAAGGTGAGGTGGAAGCAGGTCTTTTGCGTTTTTTCCACTGTCCCGATTGCTATCCTGACCAACGCCCTAAGGGTCGGCATCACAGGGGTCCTGACATATTATTACGGGCCTGAGATGGCGCAGGGATTCTTCCATGACTTTTCAGGATGGCTCATATTCATGGTGGCCTTCGGCTTTCTGTTTGTTCTGGGGAGACTTCTGCGTTTTTTACCGCCTTCACCAACTTCAGGTAACTCAAAAGGGACAAAGGATAGCAAAAGTTCTGATCATGCAATAAAAATGGAGGGCGGTCGCAGCGCCTTTATCGTTTCAACTTTGTTGCTGATTGTTGTTGCCGTGCTTGGTTTCAACACACAAGCCCTTCCCCCGGTCAAGGTCATGGGGGGAATAAGCAGCTTTCCGCTGGCTATTGCGGACTGGAAAGGGGAATCTATTCCTGTCCCTTCGGATATTATTGAGGCCTCAGGAGCAGAAGAATCATTTGAGGGTTTTTACAAAAATAGCAAGGCTGAGAATGTGTCACTGTATATTGGTTACAGGAGTACGGCATTTTTGGAAAATGAGAACTTTTTTCACAGCCCAACCGTGTGTCTGCCGTCTTCCGGGTTGACTGTGATAGAAACAAAAAAGCGAAAAGTTGAAGGTGTGCCTTTTTTTAATGAGATTTGGGTATCTGAGATGGTTGTTGAATCCATGGGGGAAAAAAGACTTGTATATTTCTGGTTTCAGACCAAAGACAAGGCTACATATAGCAAGGATATAAATCGCTTTCATCTCGCCCTCCATGCCATAAGGCATGACAATACCCATGATCTTTTTATTCGACCGATCATGGGATTCAAGAAAGATGAAAACTTGGTAGATGCGCAAAAACGCATGGACCAGTTTGTTCGTGATATGATGGGGACACTTAATGATTTTTTGAAAGAGAATCTGATAAAAAAATATTAGTCCGCAGATTACGCAGAGTTGCGCAGATTAGAAGCAAATTGAAAGATATGGTGACCAGCATATGAAGATCCGTTTCATGGCTCCAGCCAGTTCTCGACAATAATCCCCTTAATCTCGGAAAAATGGTGGGGATTAGCCATTACCATGGTGCATTGGTGATTCAAAGCGGTGGAAGCGATAAGGATTAGAAAAGTCGAGCAACCCTTTGCGTAATTATCATAAACTTTTTCAATTATACGAATCTGAGTCACGCGCTCTTCTTGACAAAATCCTTTATAAGGTGCATCATTATACACATATGGAGGTGTATTATGAGAACGAATGTGCTGCTTGATGACAAATTGGTGGATGAGGCGTTAAAGCTGACTAACGCCAGAACCAAGAAAGAAGTTATTCATATGGCTCTAAAGGAGTTTGTTGAAAATCGCAAGCGTCTCGATCTTCGCGATCTGTCGGGAAAGATCAAGTTTGCCGAAGGCTATGATTACAAGGCGATGCGGGAGGGCAAATGATCCTTGTTGACACCTCTGCCTTAATCGAGTTCTTTACGGATTCAGGGACTGAGGCGAGCATAAAATTGGAGGAGATCCTGATGAGGCGCATCCCGTTCGGCATTACTCCTTTCATCATGCAGGAGATTCTGCAAGGAGCAGCTTCAGAAAAGGACTTTGAGCTTCTCAGAAAGTATTTGTCTACTCAACGCTTTTATCATTTAAAAGACCCCCTTAATTCTTTTATAGACGCTGCTAAGACTTATATGAAATGTCGAAGAAAGGGAATCACAATCAGAAGCACAATTGATTGCCTTGTTGCCCAGACTGCAATTGAACATGATCTTATGCTTCTTCACAATGATAATGATTTTAGGAGAATGTCAAAGGTTATCCCGTTGCGGTTTTACTGATATGCGCATAGCGTATATAGCTGTTAAGGGTATTCCCATCGGAGGGGGGATTGAAAAAGTCACTCAGGGGATTGGTTCGCGTCTCGTAGGACGCGGGCAGAGGGTTATTGTTTGTTCCGGCAGGGATTACGGGACAACTGAAGACGGTGTTTACCGGGGCATGGAAATACGCACCGTTCCCTCCATAAATACAACGGCCTTGCATAAGCTTTCGATCTGTTTTTTTTGCCACTTTAAATATCATGATGCGGCGGGATGTTGACGTGGTCCATTTACGTGCAGTGGGGCCGTCTGCTTTTTCTCTCTTTCCACGGCTTATCGGTATTCCCATGGTGTAGAGCGCGACAAGTGGAGACATATTCAGTAAAATGATCCGCAGATTACGCAGATTTACACAGATTGAATGTTTTTGATTCAGAATATAATCTGCGTAAATCTGCGTAATCTGCGGATAAGAAAATGATTTTGAAATTATGATATTTCTGCCGACCATCCTCATCTCCATGTTCATCACAATCTGCGTGATGCCTTTTTTAAGGCGGCTTGCCGTCAGGTTTCATGCAATTGACATCCCGGATGAGAGAAAAGTGCACGTCAATCCGGTCCCGAAATGCGGCGGCATCGGGATTGCGCTCGGCGCACTGGTTCCAATAATCCTTTGGGCGCCGGAGGATCTGTTTGTAAGGGCGGTTCTCATAGGCGCCGGGATAATCACCGTCTTTGGTCTGGCAGATGACTTTCTCAACCTTGGATACAAGGCAAAATTCTTTGGCCAGATCAGTGCTGCCCTGGTTGTAATTTTATACGGCGGCATCAAGATAACATCATTGGGCGCGCTTCTGCCGGATGGGGTTCTGTTGCCGGAATGGCTTGCAATTTTGCTGAGTATTATTGTCATAGTCGGGGTGACCAATGCCATCAATCTTTCTGACGGGCTGGACGGTCTTGCAGGCGGCACCTGCCTTCTGATTTTTCTGTGCATCGGATACCTTGCCTACTGTATAGAAAATTCCATGGTCTCTATCATGGCCTTTGCGGTGGTGGGGGCGTTATTCGGTTTTTTAAGATTCAACACCTATCCTGCGACTCTGTTTATGGGTGATGCGGGAAGCCAGATGCTGGGTTTTTTAGCCATAACCCTTTCATTGGGAATCACACAGCCAAATACGGCCTTTAGTCCCATATTGCCTATTCTTCTGCTGGGCTTTCCTGTGCTGGACACCTTAACTGTAATGATAGAACGTATGGCGGAGGGGAAGTCCCCTTTTGTGGCGGACAAAAAGCATTTTCACCACAGGCTCATAGGCCTGAACCTCTATCATACCGAGTCTGTCTTCACCATATATATAATTCAGTGCTTCCTTATTACATCGGCATTTTTTTTAAGATTTTATTCAGGGGTGTTCCTGCTGATATACTACTTTGCATTTTCTGTGTTTATAATATCAGGTTTCTTTGTCGCGGAAAAGGCCGGATGGAAGCTCAGAAGGCCCGGACTTGAAAAATCAGTCAAGGGGAGACTAAAGGTATTAAGAGAGACAAATATCCATATCAAATTTGTATTCAGGGTGCTTCACTTTGGAGTTCCTTTGCTTGTGATATTTTCATGCCTTGCCCCGAAAACTGTTCCGTTACATCTGGCCATCCTCTCTTTGGGTTTTATCGTTTTGTTATTTATTACACGGCTCCTTAAAGAAAAATGGCTCAGCGTTGTTATGGGCATAAGCCTGTATATTTTTGTTCCTTTTGCGATATATACCGGTGAAAATGACATGGCCTCATGGCTTAACGGCGGCACATTATTGGCATACAATCTTTCTTTCGCTGTCCTGGCCCTGTTTACTTTTCTGACCTTGCGATTCACAAGGAGGACACGCGGTTTTGGGATTACCCCGATGCATTTCCTGATAATCTTTATCGCCCTCGTTGTCCCCAATCTGCCCAACATCGGCATTGAAAAACAGTCGCTGGGGATGATTGCAACAAAGATGATAGTCCTTTTCTTCGGCTATGAGGTCCTGACAGGAGAGCTCCGGGGAAATACAAACAAGCTCTGGCTGGGAATTAATTCGGCAATGGGGGTTATGGCGGTAAGAGGGTTGGGAAATTTTTAATCGTGAATTTTTGATGCTTAATTGCGGAAAAAGCCGCCTGGGATATTGATCCCCGGCGGCTTTTTTATTGCCCTTTCTTTTTTCTCATAAGGCGCATCATAAAAGACCTGCTGTCCTGCGGCGCGTCCTGTTGAGTTTTATTGCTGTTATTTTCAATAATTTTTTTATAGCGACTGAAATTCATTAAAGTGTTTAAGCGGCTGTCTATGCTGTCTTTGAGCATCCTGAAAAGCTCAATTACAATGTCATCGCGGTCGGTTCTCTTTTCAGTAATTTTGTTTATATCCCTCGACATACCATCAATAATGTTTTCCATGAGAGAGATCCTGCGCTCCATTGATATAAGTCTTTCTTCCATCTGTTTTGTTATGATTGACCCTTCCGAAGTTGATGGCAAGGCATCTTCTTTAGTAAGGGTGGAAGAAAAAATTCCGCCTGCCTCTCTTGTCTGTATTACATCCTCAACAACCTTTCTGCTTACCACCTTCATTTCATCGGCGTAACCATATACAAGGGCTGTATCACAAAGGATGTTTATAAGCCGTGGTATGCCGCCCGAATAGGTATGGACCGCCTCTATTGCCCCGTTTTCAAATATGTTGCAGTCCTGTGCGCCGGCCATTCTCAGCCGATGGCGGATATAGGAGTCGGTCTCTTCAAGGCCCATGCCGCCAAGATGGCAGTGTACAGTGACCCGTTGAGCAAATTGTTCAAGGTCTTTGCGATGGAGCTTGTATTTCAGTTCCGGCTGACCGGCCAGTATCATCTGGATCAGATAGTGTTTTTCTGACTCAAGGTTTGAGATCATGCGGATCTCTTCCATTGCCTCCGGTGTCAGGTTCTGGGCCTCATCAATAATCAGGACTACCCTTTTTTTTTCAGAAAATTTTTTTATCAGAAAACCATAGAAAAGATCGAGCATTCCGACCTTGTCCTTGTCCTTCACGTCCAGTTCGAACTCCTGGCATATCATCTTTATAAAGTTATTCTGTACTGCGAAGGTGTTGTTGATGAGGCCTACGACTGTGTCCTGGGGAATCTTATGGAGGAAATAGTTGATAAGCGTGGTCTTGCCGGAGCCTATTTCGCCCGTGATGATAACAAAGCCCTTGTTTTCGGCTATTGCATATTCAAGGTGTGTGAATGCATTGTCGTGTCCCTGGCTCATGAAGAGATAATCAGGGTCAGGGTGAAGGTCAAAGGGCTTTTCTTTCAGCCCATAAAAAGATTCATACATAAAGTAATGTTTAATTTTTAATGTTTAATGTTAAATGTTAAATTTGTGGAAGAAGCCTCAATAATTTTGAATTGTTAATGCTTAATGTTTAATTAAGGATAATATCCATAACTCAACATTAAACATTCGCAATTAAAAATTCCCTTTCAGTCTCTTTTGGCTTGTCTTTACAATAGCTGTCAAGAGTTTTACTAATTCCTCAGATTCACTTATCAGTTGTTTTAAATCATCAGCGGCGCATAGTCTGCTATCTCGCAAGAGCCTCAGCCAGTAGTTTGTTTCTCCGGCCTCTTTTGATGCGATTGCCATCTTCGCAGCAAAATCTTTTTTGCTTTGACCGGCAGCAGCTTCCTCAACATTTGCTCCGATGCCGGTTCCGGCTCTCAGCAGTTGTTTGGATATCACAAATTCATTCTGTTCGCATAAGGTTCTGTACAACTCGATTGTTTTCAGTGCAAAAGAATATGATTTGTCCAGAACAGGATTATCCTTCATTAACAACTCATAGTTATTTAATAAATTGGTGTAGTTTTTCCTTAATTAAACATTAAAAATTCAACATTCAAAATTATTATGTTTTCTTCCTTAACTAAACCACCCTCGACTATAAGTCGAGGGGTTTTATGAGGGGTCGATTTCAAATCGACTATCATCAGGAATCGGCTCCCCTTCTTGCTTTTGA
>LT984856.1:592704-596910 GCA_900258555.1 uncultured Desulfobacterium sp.
TCTCTATCCGAGAAGAAAACCAGCGGCATTCCAGGTCATCAATGCATGACCACAACATATTGGGGTCACCCACACAAATGTGCGATGCCCCTAAAAATGAAACATTAAGCATTCAAAATTAATTTTTCACCTTATTTAACAGCGTACCCAAGACAGGCCGGTCTTTTAAAAGCTCCATGACCCGTTTGAGGTCTTCGGCTGAGGTCTTTTCCGCCTCGACAACAAGAAGGATTCCGTCGGCGTATTTTGAAAGCACCATCGGGTCCGAGCATGTCAATACAGCAGGGCTGTCAAAAATGATGATACGGTCTCCGCTGTAACGCGCCTTTATCTCATCGGCTATCACCCCCATCCTGGATGAGCCGAGTATTTCTGCGGAATTGGCAAGCGGCCTGCCTGAAGGAAGGACGGTCAGTTTTTCTATCCCCGGGTTAAATAAAAGCTCTGCAATATCTGCGCCGCTTATCAGACAGTCCGCAAGACCTTTGCTGACATTGGCACCAAGAAAATCACGGGCAAAATCCTTGTGTTGTGAGGTATGGGGCCTCAGGTCTGCATCTACTAACAATACAGTGCGGCTTAGCTCCTGGGCGATGCTGATGGCCAGATTAATGGCTGTAAATGTCTTGCCCTCGCCGGGGTTTGCGCTTGAGACAAGAAGGCTGTTCCCGCCGATCTGTTCCAGCATATTGAGTACTTGAGCCCTAAGTATCTTCAATTGATCGGTCATTTTCTCTTCGTGAAAAAGGGAAATGACCTTGTTTTGTTTAAGGACACGGGGGTCAATGTTGATCACCCTGGTCTTGGTGTAGGTGACCCTGACCTCGCCTTGCTTTTGGGGCCGGATAATGGGATCATCATCAAAGGCTGAATCAGACGCCTGATCAGAGATACCTGTGTCATCCTGTCTTTCCTCTTTTGCCTTTTCCAGGGCCTTCTTTAATTTGCTCATACAAAAACCCTTTAAAAATGTTTACTGCTTAATGTTTAATGTTGAATTGAAGGAATTCCAACCACTAGTTAAAAATTAAACATTCAAAATTAAAAATTATCTCACAGTATCCTTAGCCGGCGCTGAACCTTGATCCATGCGATATCAAGCGGCATTACAAAGTTATGTACAATGATCAGGGCGATTATGACTGCGCCTAAAATGCAAGCCAGCCAAATTATCCTCTTTTTTTTCTTTGCCTTTAATTCCTCATCAGTCTCAATAAAGGATATGCTCGAAAACACTGGAACACCGGTTATCTCCATTACCTTTTCCGCGGTCTTTACTGACGTATCCATTGTCTCTTTAACGGCTGCAACCCCTACGCCAGCCCCCAGGGCCAGCACAAGGCCGATCAGGATTATTGCTAGTCTATTCGGTTTGTAAGGCTTTTCAGGCAATTGTCCAGGGTCAATAATGGTGAAGCGCTCACCCCTGTTTGACTCTTCCATTCCCTGGGCGATCCTGGCCTCCATCAGTTTGTTCATCACCTCGCTGTATTTCAGCCTGGCATTATCCAGGTCGCGTATAAGATCACTGTATTCCTTTTCCAGCATAGGGGCCTTTTCGATTTTTGACATATAATCATCTATCTTCTTCTTTATCTCCGCCTTTTGCTGTGTATAGGTCTTGATATCCATCTCTGCTGAGGCGATCTGGGTCATCAGGTTGATATATGCCGGGTTGTCCGGCTGCTTTTCAGATATGGAGGCAATGGTTGTATCCGACTTCAATTCCTCCAGTTGCTTTGACAGCAGTTCAATCTCATTTTTTGTCCTGACCACATCAGGGTGCTTTGGTCCCAGCTTGGCTTCAAGCCCTGCGAGTTTGCCCTTGAGGTCATTTAGTCTCCTCGCCTTTTCCACTGAGTCATCCGAACCCCCTGTCTGTGCCTCCAGTTCCCTGATTTCACTTTTAAGCCTTATTATGTCCGGATGCTTCTCAGAAAGGATGGATTGCTGGGATACCAATTCCATACGGAGGTATTTGAGCCGTTCCCTGGGATTCATTATGGCCTTGCCCTCTTCCGTTACAACCGGACTGAGCGGATCAACACCTGCGAGCTGTCCCTTTAAGTATATCAGCCTTTCCTGCAGAGAGCGGATCTGAGTGTCTGCCTGACTAAGCTCAGACTCAAACCTTGCCATGTTCTGCAAGTTGATCTGTGTATATTCCGGCAGGGAGCCCGCATTTTTTTGTTTAAATTCACTCACCTTTTCCTGGATCTCGTCTATCTGGGTCTTGAGCTGATCCCGTTCCTGCTGCAAAAAGACCGTGGTGTCAGAGGCCTGTTGTCCTCGTGTCTTCAGGTTCTGCTCAAGATAAAGGGATGCGAGGACATTTGCCACCTTTTGAACAACAGAGGGAGATTTACCTTCGTAAGAGAGAGTGAAAGCAATGGTTGCGACCATCTGACGGCCGGTCTTCATATCACCCACCTCCGCACTGATGGTCTCAAGCTTGATGTCGTCCCTCATTTCTTCAACTATCTCTTCTGTAGTATACTTTTGCTTCATCTCAGGGTAGAGACCGAAATTATCAATGACCTCTAAAAGTTTAGACCGGCTCATGATCTGCTGCGTAATCATCTGCAGACGCTCTTCAACATACCCTGTTATAGTAGGTTGTACGTACTGTTCAGGGACCTGCTGGTTTTCAATGAGTATAGTGGACTGTGAGCGGTATATAGGAGGCAGGGCGAAGGCGATGATCAGGCCCAGCACAAATATAGCGGAAAAAACTATTGTAAAGCTCTTCCTTCCCCTTCTGACAATGCCTTTTAAGTCTTTTATCTGTGTCTGATCGTCCATAATGGTTCCCTAGAATTTATAGAGGAAATGTAAACTGTAATGTCAGCCATACCCTGTTTCTATCAGCCTTTTTGTCATACAGGCTTATCTTGTCAAGAAACTGTTCGTAATTGTAGCCCAGTCTCAGCGAATGATATTCCGTAAGAGAATAACTAATTGATGGGCCGATGTTGTAATATCTTTCATCCGTGTCTTCATATTTACCCTGCGACTTGGTGAAATAAAGCCCACCGGACAAATATGCCCTTAATCGTTCTGTCAGCCTTTTATCCACCCCGATACGAATATTGTCGGTGTCAATAGGCTCTCCATAGGAGGAGTAAGCGAGGTCACGGCTGTAACCCAAAGAGATGGAGAAGGTCTCGCCGGTCTTTTTCATACTGATGTCGGCAGTCCCGCCCCAACTGTTATCTTTTTCATCCACTTTGGCATATCGAGGATCAAAATAGTCCTCTATTGTTTCAAGAATACGTATGCGATACATATACTTTGTCTGTGTATAGCGTGCGCCTCCAAAGGCCGTTATGGAAAAGGTCTCGCTGAAGGGATGAAACCAGCCCAGAGAGAGGCCGTAGTTATCCACTTTACTTGCTGTTGAGTCATACCACGCATAATAAGGCTGAATGATCAACATATCCAGTTGATTTTCCAACCGACGATTATAGGATAATGATATCGAGTCCGTACTGTAGTCAGTATAGCCTTCATATTCATAGACTGTCTTGCTGTGGGAGTAATCAACTCCAGCATCTGAGAGTTCAGAGAGCTGATATGTAAACCCCGTGCCGCCGCCATAACGCTTTCTCTCCTGTCTGGGGCTCAAATGCCCTGTTGTTGCCAGCTCTGATTCCAATGTTGTATCCTTGACATATGAACCGTTTGCAGACAGGCTCAATCTTTCCGCGATCTGATATTTTGCATCAAGGCCATAATCCTGGTTTTCCGTATCAAGTTGATCTTCGTCCACATAGCGGAATATATCAACAGCAGCCTTTGATTTGATGTCAAGCAATTCCGTAACATAATCCAAGGTAAAAGCGGGTTTGACCCTGGTTAAAAAGTCTTCTGTTTCATAGACCCTGGAGAATAGGACATTATCGTCATATTCGCCTCGGATATCAATGGATGGGAGAAATTTGACATCATAGGCCGTTGCCCTAACAGGGATGGAAAAAAACAAAAGCGCCAGGAAGAGAAATGTTGAATTTTGAATGTTGAATGTTGAATTAATGAATGCGCGTTTCATAGTTAAAAAGTTGAAAATTCCTGGGTGCTGAATGACGCGGAGCCTCCCCTTTAATTAAACGTAACTATTCAGCGTTATTTCAAAAGTGCCTAAAAACTACGTAAGGAAATCTGGTAATTTGCCGTTAAACAAGAGATCCAAAGCATGGCTTGCCTTGA
>LT984856.1:598355-669298 GCA_900258555.1 uncultured Desulfobacterium sp.
TGCACATCTCCTTCACAAGACTACCTTTTTGGGCTTTGCAAGAAAAACACTGTCAAGTCTTTTTTTTAACTTTTGTGGAAGATTCACTGAATAGTTACAATTAAACATTAAAAATTGAACATTAAAAATTCGCAGTCAGGGTACCACCACTACGTCTCCCCTCTGAATGAGGATGTTCTGTTCAAGTTTATCACCCTTTTCCACCTGTTTGTAATTGAAAGGGATCTCTACCGTGTTCTTGTCCTGCTGCCGCAGTATCAGGATTTTATCCGCAGAGGCAAAGGCGTTGAGACCTCCAGCCATGGACAGGAGTTGCATAACATTAGTATCCATGGATACAGGAAACTCTCCTGGTTTGTTGACCTTGCCTATTACGTAAGCCTTTGAGCTGTTTACCTGAAGGAATAACACCGTAACCGTCGGATCAGGGATATATTCTGTAAGCCTTTCGGCAATAGCATTCTTTAATTCCGGGGCGGTCAGGCCCGATACCTCAATGCTGCCGATGAGAGGAAAGGATATTACGCAATCAGGGGGGACAACAATCTGTCTTCTAAGGTTTTCATCTTTCCAGACAGATATTTCGAGGATATCGCCTGGACCGATACGATACGAACCCTCTGCCGCCTGGGCAATTGTGCATATTGTGAAAAAAAACAGAATAAACATGGTGTAGATAAGTTTTGTTTTCACTTGGTTCTCCTTGTCGAGGTGCATGCCAATATGCGGTTTAAAACCATTAATCATGCAATTTCAGACACTAAGGCATATGAACAAGCAAATAATATGCCATATCAGGATGATATATAAAAACATATAAAATCAGTCAGTTATGCCATTAAGACTAAAATCTCAAATTAATATCATAACAAGAATACCATATTATTGGAAAATTAATGCCACTATGTTGACAAAAGTTTTATAAACTGTTTGTGTCTCGATTAAAAAGATCCAATGGCCTTAAAGGAATGGATTTGACGGTTATAGACTCTTTAATGCTTTTTCAGCCTCAAGCTTTCCGGGAAAAACCTCTTTGCTGTTTGTTGCAACTTCCAGGTAATCTCTGGCTTGTTTATGATCTCCCAGTTTTAAATAAGCAATGCCAAGGTGATAGTTGAACACTGCCATGTCTTTTCCCTTGGCCTTCACACTCAACAATAAATCCCTTGCCTTCTCATATTCACCCTGCCGATAGTAGATCCATGCACGGGTGTCCACCAGACTTACATTACCCTCGTATTTTTTCAGAAACGGCTTAATCAGTTCTTCAGCCTTCTTGAGGTTGTCTTCTGTCGGTTCATATTCCGCATAGTAAAAGGCCAGATTGTTGGCAGCAACCGGAGAGTCGGATCTCCTGCTAAGGACTTCTTCATACAGGGGCTTGGCCTTTTTCGGTTCACCTCCTGCTTCGTAGAGTTGGGCCATCAGCAATGCCAGGCCGATATTTTCAGGGTTTTTTTCCCTAAGCATCTTTAATTCGTTTATAGCCTCCACGTTGGAACGTGAAATCAGTGCGAGCCGTGCCAGAGTCAGGAGCGCCTCTTCATTATTGGGATTCTTGGAAAGTGCGAGCTCAAGATTCTTTCTGCCAAGTTCCACATCTTTTTTTGAAAGGAATAGCTTGGCCAACATAACATAATAACTTGAGTTTTCCGTACTCTTGTCAATCTGCTGCCTGCATCTTTTTATCGCCCCATCCAGGTCATTCCCCTTGACCTTCATATTAACCAACCGAGCCAGGGCAGGGGTATAATCAGGATTTTTAAGCAGGGCATCTTCAAACAGGGTCGCTGCTTCGTTGGTATTTCCCTCGGAAAGTGCAAGCAACCCCTTATGAAATAAGGCCACCCATGAATTGGGATCAAGCCTTAGGAGACGATCAGAGTATTCTTTGACCTTGTCCTTTTTCCCTTGAGCTATGGCGATTTCGCTGATGGCCTCCAGGACCTTTTTGTTGTCCGGAATCTTTTCAAGCACCTTTTCAAGCTGTTCGTTTGCCTGGTCAAAATTACCCTTGCCCCTGTAAATATCTGCAAGGGCCATTCTGGCTCTTATAGCATCAGGATTTCTCTCTATAAGATTTTTGAAAGTGTCTTCAGCGAGGAGAGGCTCATTGTTTAACAGATGTGCCCGACCTAGATTCATGGCAGCGAGGTTATTTTGAGGCTCTTCATTCAGAACAGTACGGTATTCACTTATGGCGCCCGCATAGTCCTGTTTAGTGGCGAGCATGTCTCCCTTTAGTTGGTGCGCCCTGACATCCTTTGGATTTTCTTGCAGGACCTCTTCCGCCAGGGCCAGGACCTCATCATATTTTTTTTCCTTTGCTAGAATGGCAGCCTTAAACAGCTTTGCCCGCAAGTAATCCGGACCAGTGCGGACTTTTTCCATAAAACTGTCCAGCACTCCTACTGCACCTGCCATATCATTTTTTGCATCGAAATATTCTGCAAGCATCTGATATACAGCATATTTTTCGGGAAATTCTTTTATTGCCTGATTCAATATCTCCTTAAGTAATTCATCCTTCCCCTCTTCTAAGTAAAATCTTGCCAATGCTATTCGGAATCTTTCGTCCTCGGGACGTGATGAGATGATGTCTTTTAGAATTTTTTCCCCTTCATCTATCCTTTTTGTCCTTGCATAAAACATGGCCAGTAATAGTTTTAAGTCGTTGTTTTCGGGGTCTTGTTGTATAATGGTTTTATATTCTGTGAGGGCGTTTTGCAGGTCATTGTTTTTCTCAAGGATGTCAGCCAGCATCAACCTGGCTTTCTGGTTTTTTTCATCATGGGCAAGCAGTCTTCGGATCACATCCGCCGCAGCAACCATATCTTTTTGTTTTATCCTGTAAGCTGCTAACAGTAGATAGGGCTCCGCATTCTTGGGGTTTTTCAGAATTAACGCATGTAAAATTTCTTCAGCCTCTTGTATCTTTTCCATCGCTATAAGGCACGAGGCCCTTAAGATAAGCGCCCTTTCATCTTCAGGCGTTTTGGATAATACGTAATCCGCCTTTTCCTGCGCCTTTTCTATCTCCTTCGCTCCAAGAAGAAGGTTCCCGATAGCAACTTGCGCGTCAAGGAGTTCCGGATCGAGCTCTACCGCCTTATTCAGCGCTCCAAAGGCCTTTTGCCAGTTTTTCTCCTTCAGCTCTATCATCCCCAGTATATGGTAGGCCGGGGCGAATTTCGGGTCAATCTGCAGGGAGTTTTTAAGCTCCAGTCTGGCCTTTACAAAATCACCCTTCTCATATAGTTCCTTGCCTTTATTGTAGAAATTCATCTTTCTTTCATCAGGACTGCCGCAGGAAAGGACGAGAAGACAGGAAATTATGGTGCAAAGTACAGTGCATCCTCTAAGTCTCATAAGCGCTTTCTCCTGTGTTATTGATAAATTGATTATGGTTGAAAATCTGACTGGAGCCATAGGCCATATGCCGGGCCGTCATCCTCCCCGAGCAGTGGCAAAAATCTTTAGCAGAACCAGGCCATATAGTCAATAATGGTTATGATCTCGTTGAAGTTTTGCAAAAAATGTTCCAAAATCTTTAATCCCTCCCTATGCTTGAGACCGGCCCTTGAAAATGGAGGTTGATCAAAAACGGATATCAACTATAATGCGGATTAAAAATAAAGGAATTACTCTGGCAGCCACAGTGGGGGACATTTGATATGTTAGTCTTAGGACTTGACAAATTACAGCCCGGAATGAGACTTGCTGAACCTTCATACAATTTTCAAGGTGTATTATTGCTGGATGCAGGCGTTGAACTGTCTGAAAATAATATCAGGATACTAAAATCCTGGGGTGTGGCCAAGGTCAGCATTGATGGAAAGAGCGAAGACAAAAAGGCCAAGTCGGTAGATTCTGAAAATAAGATAAGAAGCAGTATAAGAAATGGGCTGCAAAAGAAATTCTCTGATGTCCTGGATGATCCTGTTATGGAGGAGATCATGAGGGTCGCGGGAAAGATTCTGCAAAAAAGATCTCTGAGCGGAGAAGGACATGAAAAATCCTAATCTCAAAAGAATCGTAGGAAAGGTAAGAGACTTGCCCACCCTTCCAAGGACGGTCTTGAAGATAACAGAACTGGTCAACAATCCCAAATCCTCTGCAAAAGACCTTGCCAAGGTGATAACAGATGATCAGGTCCTGACCGCAAGGCTCTTAAAACTTGTCAACTCTTCTTTTTATGGGTTCCCCCAGAAGATATCAACGGTTACAGGCGCCATCGTGTTGCTGGGATTTGACGCCATTAGGAATCTGCTTTTAACCACCTCTGTCTTTGGACTGTTTCCAAGAAGGCCCAGGACGGACACATTCCGGATGGAGCTGTTCTGGGATCACTCGCTGGGCTGCGCTATCGGCGCAAAGGTTATAGGCGACTACATGAGGTATGACAAGGTAGAGGAGCTTTTCGTATCCGGTCTGTTACATGATATAGGAAAGATTGTAGAGTTATTATTTTTACCGGAAGACTTCAGCAAGGTGATTTCCACAGTCAAGGAAGAAGACATACTCATGTCAGAGGCCGAGAACAGGGTCCTCGACTATAGCCACGCCCAGATAGGAGAAATGCTCGCCGAGAGATGGAACATGTCATCCAAGCTGATTAATGTCATTGCCCATCATCATCAGCCAGCCCTTGCAGGCAGATTTTCAAGGGAGGCGGCAATTGTTCACCTGGCCGACATCCTTTGCAGGGCGATAGACATCGGCTCCGGTGGTGACAACAAAATTCCGCCGCTGAACAAAGAGGCATGGGACGCACTGCAATTAAAAATGAGTTCCCTTGAGCCGATTGCAGTAGAGATGGAGAGGCAGTTTAATGATATAAGCAGATTCATAGCAACAACTCCATGACAATAATGGTAATTTTTAATTGTGAATTTGTAATTATTAATTCACTTGAAGCCTTGGCCCTTTGACTGACACAATCCCATAGATGACAACTGTCTGAGCAACAAACGCACGCGGGAGAAACAATTATGGATGACCTCAAAATTCTGTTTGTAGATGACGAAAGGGAAATCCTCTCTATTGTAAAGGAATACCTGTCTCTTAGAGGGTATGATGTGATGGTTGCAGATAATGGGAATGAGGCTCTTGAAGCGATAAAGGAAAAAGGCTTTGACATTGTCTTCACCGACCTTAACATGCCGGGCTGCAGCGGGATGGAACTACTTGCTGCAACAAAGGAGCACCTTCCGGAGACAGAGGTGGTCATTGTCACCGGTCACGGTACCATAGAATCTGCTATAGAGGCATTAAGGCTGGGTAGCTATGATTATCTACAAAAACCCATCAAGCTTGAACGACTGAAGATCCTGATTGATAGAATTTCTGAAAAAAACAGTCTGAAGAGGGAAAATATATTAATAAAGAGGAGATTAAAGGAGAGATACCAGTTTGATGAACTGGTGGGCGTAAGCCCGAAGATGCAGGAGATCTATGAGATTATAGACCGAATAAGCATCAATACACCCACAGTCCTGATCCAGGGAGAAAGCGGCACTGGTAAGGAGGTGGTGGCAAAGGTCATTCATCAAAACAGCGGCCGCAAGGGAATGCCTTTTATACCGGTCAACTGCGGCGCAATGGTGGAAGGCCTTCTGGAAAGTGAATTATTCGGTCATGTAAAGGGCTCTTTCACAGGCGCGATCAAAGACAAAATAGGCCTGTTTAAGGCGGCTGAAGGCGGCACGATATTTCTGGATGAAATTGCCGAACTTACACCGAATCTGCAGGTAAAGCTGTTACGTGTGCTACAGGAAAAAAAGATAAGGGCCGTTGGCGACACATCTGAATATAACGTTGAGGCAAGGGTAATAGCCGCAACAAATAGAAACCTGGAAGAGGCTATTAAGAGCGGGGCATTAAGGAGAGACCTCTTTTACCGGCTCAACGTGGTTTCGGTCAGAATGCCCCCACTGCGTGAGAGAAAGGAGGATGTTCCGCTTTTTATAAACTATTTTTTAAACAAATTTAATGTATTAACCAAAAGAAAGGTCTCAAGCATTTCCCAGGAGGCGATGAATGCCTTACTAAACTACAACTGGCCCGGCAATGTGAGGCAACTGGAAAATGCGATTGAAAGGGCATTTGTACTGGGGGTGGGTGAATCAATAGAACTGACAGATCTTCCTTCTGAAGTAAGAGAATTTGCAGAGGCCCCGCGAAGGATGGGCGCAACCCTGAATCTCAAGGAAAATGAAATCATCCTGATAAAAGAGTCATTGGATAAGACCGGTGGGAACAAGGCCAAGGCTGCGGACCTGCTGGGAATCAATCTGACCACTCTATACAGAAAAATAAAAAAATACGGCATGTTACCCATTTGCGATTAGAGACCCTCTCTCTTTATGGAGCAAATCAAGCATATAGATATCCTTTTACCCTTGACCTTTGTTTCCCCCAATTGTTTCGCTTTGCTTCCATCATCTGCGTCAAGCTGTTTCCAGGCCCCTTCTTGACAAATGCGGGTTTTTGGGCAAAAGTGCCTTTTCGGTTCAACAGGCCGCTTTAACTGGAACCTGAGCTTATCCGGACAGACCGACAGATTTCAATAAAGTTCATGAAAGAAAAAATTGATCTCCTTTTAATACATGTTCCCAGGTTTTCCGGTTATTACCGGCCTTATGGCGAATACATGTCCGTAAACCTCCTTCCCATGGGCTCATGGCTGCTTGCCGATCTGGCCGTTCGCACAGGCTTTAAGACCAGAATCATACACCTGGGTCTGGAGTGGATTGAGACACGCAAGTTCTCCGCACTTCCTTACATCCAGGACAAGGACATCGTTTTGGCGGTTATTCCCCTCCACTGGCACCAGCAGTCCTATGACGTCATGGAGGCGGCAGGTGAGATAAAAAAGGCGCGGCCGGAGATATTCATTGCCCTTGGCGGCTATACCGCAAGTTATTTTCACAAAGAGATAATGGCCGGTTACACCCAGATTGATGCGGTAATCCGCGGTGATGCGGAGGTCCCTCTGCCAGCGCTCTTAAATGCCATGAAGGGAGGAAAGGGACTGGAAACAGTGCCCAATCTTACCTGGCGGCAGGATGGGAAGGTCAGGGAGAATCCCCTGTCATATGTCGCCTCTGAAAAGGATATTGACAACGCCTCATACACCAATCTTGGACTTTTAAAGGATCATAGGACCTACATGCATTATATGGGCATGCCCTTTGTCTGGTCCAAGGGTTTTACCAAAGAGCAGAACAGGAAATACTTTCATCTGGGTCACGATATGTTTTTCGTGAACGTCGGCAGGGGTTGTCTCGGAAACTGCACATGGTGCGGGGGAGGTGCGAAGGCCCAGCAAAAGGTAAACGGCAGACGCGGCGTCATATTCAGATCCCCGGATAAGGTGGCTGATACCGTTTCCGAGGCGGCGGAAACAGGCTATGATATGATCCACCTGTCCTTTGATCCGGGAAAGGAGGCGGAGAAATATTATCTGGACCTGTTCGGCCTCATACGCCGACGCAAAATAAATGTCCTGTGTTATTTTGAATCCTTCAGCCTTCCATCAGAGCCTTTTCTGAATGCATTTTCCGAAACATTCAAACCGGCTGGCTCTGTCATTGCCATATCGCCTGAGTCCGGAGATGAACAGATAAGGCGTCTTAACAGGAGCTTTTTCTTTACCAATAATGAGCTCATGGAAAATATCTCCCTTGCCCAGGGATTGGGCATAAGGGTGGATCTGTTTTTTTCAATAGGTATCCCCGGCGAATCCTGTTCCGATCTTTCCAGGACCGCCTCCTTCAGAAAACAGATAAAGAAGAAGTTCAAAAACATCGGCAGGATATGGACATCGCCCATCACCATGGAGCCAGCATCCCCCTGGTTTGAGGAGCCCGCCTCATTTGGCGTTGTCTCCATGCGGCGATCCTTTTCCGATTATTATCGCGCCGGATCCCCTGACGGCAAGGGCCTGGGATATTATATCCCGGATTTTAACGGCAACGGCCCGCCAATGGATGCAGAAAGGTTTGAAAAGCTGCTGTTTGAGACCAAGTGCCGGGATCACTGTTCCTTTCATGCAAACCCCAACAAGGCCAGTTCCCCCCTTGAGGGCAGGATATATTGTCATTATTTGAATTGGATGACCGGGAGACGAAATGAATGAGATAAGGATCGTTGACGGGACCTTAAGAGAAGGGGAACAGACACCGGGGGTTATTTTCACAAGGGATGAAAAGCTTGCAATCGCTCATGAGCTGGATCTCACCGGAGTGAGGCTTCTTGACGTGGGCATGCCCGCAGTCTCTGCTGACGAAAGAGAGGCTATTTCCGCAATTGCAGGCGAAGGGCTTAAGGCCTCTATCGGCGTCTCAGTGAGGATGAGGCGGGAAGAGATTGAGCAGGCTGCCCATTGCAAGGCGAATGAGATATTCCTGATATGTCCTGTTAGTTACCTTCACATTGCCGAAAGACTTGGTATAGATGAAAAGGGGCTCACCGGGCTTGCCAAAGACATGGTTAACTGCGCCGCAGACAAAGGCCTGGCGGTCAATATTGCGGCTGAAGACGCAACACGGGCGGACATATCCTTTGTAATTGACTTTATCTGTATTTCCCATGAGCTGGGTGCGAAAAGCGCATTTATCTGCGATACAGTGGGGATAAGCGAGCCTTTTGCCATGAAAACCTGTATGGCGCAGGTGAAGGAGGCCGTGCCTGCGGATATGGAGCTGGGCGTACACTGCCATAATGACCTGGGGCTTGCAACGGCAAACACCCTTGCCGCTGTTGATGCGGGTGCGAACTTGCTGTCTGTAACAGTAAACGGCATTGGAGAGCGGGCGGGCAATGCGCCGTTACATGAAGTAGCGGTTGCGGTTGAAAAAATCTTCCATCGAAGTCCCGGCCTGGACATGCACAGTCTTTACAGGCTTTCAAGACTGGTGGAAAGGTGCTCCGGCATATTCATATCACCCCATACGCCCATAGTGGGGCTAAATGCATTTCGTCATGAGTCAGGCATACACGTTGACGGCATATTAAAGAACAGCAAGACCTATACGGGTCTTGATCCTGACACGGTAAACCGCCTGCCCGCCTTTGTACTGGGAAAACACACTGGCACTCAAACCATAAGGCATTTGCTGATGCATCGCGGTTACGAAGCAAGTGAAGAAGATCTGGCAAAAATCCTGTGTCTGGTAAAGCAGAGAAAGATAGCAGGGGTCAAAAAAGAGATACACAGGATGTCAAAGGACATGGAGGCCTTTTATGACCAGTGTCTTACCTTTCCCATGGATACCTTCTGGAAGATCGTGGAAGAGGTGCTTGGATAAAATGGCTCAGGGGATATCAGGGGCGATAATCGAACAACACACGACCGGTGAAAAGGAGGGCGATTTTTTAGAGGTCTCTGTAGATTTTGTCCTTCTGCACGACCCCCTCTTTGCCCTGATCCTGCCCGAACTAAAGCAGCTTGAAAGGGGGATATGGGACAAAGACAAGGTCCTTGTGACGGTGGACCACTTCGCCCCGCCATCTACAATAGAGAGGGCTAATATCGTCAGAGATGTCCTTGACTATGTAAAGGCCGAGAATATAGAAAACTGCCTTGTATATCAGGGGATATGCCATCAGTTGCTTGTTGAGGGAAACTGGATAAATCCCGGGATGCTCGTCCTCGGCACAGACTCCCACACCACCACTGCCGGGGCCATGGGATGTCTTGCAACCGGCATGGGTTCAACCGACATCCTTTACACACTTGTAACGGGAAAGACATGGCTCAGACCGCCAAAGGCGGTCCGGGTGGACCTGAATAAGGCTATGCCCCCTTACCTCATGGGCAAGGACGTAATTCTTGATCTCCTGGGTAGATATGGCGAGGCCGGCTTTGTATATCAGGCTCTGGAGTTTTATGACAATGATGCCGCGGTGAAGATGGATGACAGGTTTGCCATCTGTAATATGGTGGTAGAGGGTGGCGCCAAAACCGGCCTTTTTTTCCCCGATGATATCACCCGCAAATATATTATCCAAAGGCAGGGAGCAGACACAGCCCCCTGGTCTATTCCAGATCATAAGCCTGTATATGACAGGACCATGGAGCTGGATCTTTCCGCCATGACTCCGAAGCTGGCATTGCCTTCAAGCCCTGCCAATGTCTGTCATGTTGCTGGCGCAGGCCCTGTATCAATTGATCAGGTGTATATAGGTTCGTGCACAGGGGGAAGGTTGGAGGACCTGAAGGCCGCATCCATAATATTAAAAGATAAAAGAATTGCAAAGGGGATGAGGCTGCTTGTATCCCCCGCCTCCCAGACTATATACAGAGACGCCATCAATTGCGGCTACATCCAGGACATACTGGATGCAGGAGGAATAATTCTCAATCCCAGTTGCGGGTTGTGCGGGGGTATAGATAAGGGGATACTGGCAGCAGATGAAACATGCCTGAGCACCTCCAACAGAAATTTTCAGGGCAGGATGGGAGACCCTGCTTCGCGTGTATATCTTGCATCCGCCCTGACCGCCGCGGCTTGCGCCATTGCCGGCAGGATCATTGACCCCAGGGAGGTGTTATGACAGGCACTGAAATCTCAGGCAGGGTCTGGCGCCTTGGTGACAACATCAACACAGATCTCATACATCCTCCATCGTGCTTCAGCCTGGATGAGGATAAGATCAAGGCCGGGATCTATGTGGGGATGAACCGCTTGGAGAGGCATGATAACAGCCCTTTTCCGGCCTGGGATCTGATCATAGTCGCAGGCGAAAACTTCGGCTGCGGTTCAAGCCGCGAGACATCCGTCAGGGCCCTATTTTCATTGGGCGTAAGGGCGATTGTGGCAAAGTCATTTGCCAGGATCTTTTACAGGAGTCTGGTCAATCGCGGCATCGCCCCTATTGAATGCAGCAGTATTTATAGCAGTGTATCAGATGGCGACATGATTACTGTCTCCATGTCTGAAGGGCACATACGGCTTGAAAATACTACGTACATACAATTTGCTCCTTTAGACCCGCACATAAAAAAAATCCTGGAATGCGGCGGCCTTGTTTCATATCTGAAAAGAGAACTTAAAGGTCACAATCTTGTTTAATGAATATTTCAAGCGTGGCGATGAAGCCTGCGGGCAAGACCTTGGCAGCGAAGGACGTGCACACGGTAATAACCGCCATGACCTGGTGAACAATTCATCCTTCAGGGCCGATTGGATGCCCGCCATCCTCCTTGGAACATATACTGTCACAACAGCGATAATGTATTTTTTTATCGTTGTCTTTTTTAAGGAGGAATTAAAATTTTCCGCCTTACAGATAGGCATCCTGTTTTCTATCCAGGCCGTTACAGGGATACTCGCCTCATTTCCCGCAGGGATGGGAAACGACCGGTTTTCAAGCCGCACGCTGATTGCAAGTGGTCTGTTGAGCCAGGCAGTGTGTTTCTTTTTGATGAGCGTTATAACATCTTTTGTGCCTTTCGCAATCGTCTTCACGTCCTGGTCCATGTTCAGTTGGGTCTTTCGCCTCAGCATAGATGTCTATTTTCTCAAAAGCAATGACAAAGATGCAATTGGACGCAGGATCGGGTTTTTCCAGGCATGGCGATTTATCGGAATGACGGCAGGTACTGTCTTTGCAGGATATCTTGTCTCCGGCCTGGATTTCAAAATGAGTTTCAGGGTAATCGGACTTATCTGCCTTGGACTCTCATTTCTTGCGGGTCTTATGCCCGTTACGGCCACGAGCCTGGTCAGGCTTGCAGATTACAGGGCGGACTTTGTAAATAAAAGGGTATTGTTATTTGCAGCGTGGATGCTTCTATTCGCCACCCATTGGGGGGCGGAGCAGACCAGCTACGGTCTTTTTCTAAGAAAAGACCTTGGTCTGTCTTTTTCAGGCATGGGCCTGTATATCAGCGCAGAATACATAGTAATAGTCCTGACCCTCCTTTTTTTGGGAGGGACAATAGCCGGGGGGAAAAACTTCAGAAGATTCGCTGTCTGGGGTCTTGTGGCCTCAGGCATCGGACACATGGGGATGGTTATAAAACCTGTGTATATATCGCTGATGTTCAGGATGATCCACGGGCTAGGAGACGGTCTTATCATCCTGGTACAATACTATGGGATTTCAAAACTGTTTTCCCTGGAACACCTGGGCGGCAACACCGGCCTTATAAGCCTTGTATTGATGATCGGCTATTGCATAGGGGCCATGATCTACAGCCCCATAGGAGAAACATTCGGCTACGGATATCCCTTATGTATAAGCGGCCTTCTGACCATCCTGCTGATAGCTCCCCTGCTGCATCATAGGCCATCGGCCAGATCCATTAACTAAATAAAAGAGCAAGCATGTTTCTACCCACATCTCAAAAAGAAATGAGAGCTCGCGGCTGGGATGGCCTTGATGTCATACTTATAACAGGTGATACCTATGTGGACTCATCTTACATTGGTGTCGCTGTCATCGGAAAAACCTTGGTCGCGGCAGGCTACAGGGTGGGAATCATTTCACAACCGAATATCGCAAGCGACGAGGATATCGCCAGACTGGGCGAGCCAAGTCTTTTCTGGGGTGTAACCTCAGGCTGCATGGACTCGATGATCGCCAACTATACGGCAACTAAAAAGAGGCGAAAAAGCGATGATCTCACTGCAGGCGGCAAGAATAACAAGCGACCTGATCGCGCAGTGATTGTTTACACCAACCTGATCCGCAGGTATTTCAACAAGACAGTCCCTGTCATTATAGGCGGTATGGAGGCCAGCCTCCGACGCGTTTCACATTACGACTACTGGTCTGATTCTGTCCGCCGCTCCATACTCTTTGATGCCAAAGCAGACATCCTTGTCTACGGTATGGGAGAAAAGACCATTATAGAGCTGACAGGCCGTATAAAGAAAGGGGAACCACTTCAAGATGTTCGCGGCATATGCTACATCTCAAGGGAAAGACCAGACGGGTTTCTATCTCTGCCGTCTCATGCCGAGGTAGTAAAGTACAAAGAGTCATTCAGGCATATGTTTCAGATTTTCTATGACAACAGTGACCCAATAAACGCAAAAGGGTTATGCCAGAAGCAGGATACCCGCTACCTGATACAAAACCGGCCGCAGGCATTGCCGACAACACAAGAGCTGGACGGCATTTATGAACTTGATTATGAACGGGATGCGCATCCTGACTCTTTTAAGGGTGGTCCGGTGCCTGCCCTTGAGACCATCCGCTTTGGCCTTACGACCCATAGGGGCTGCTACGGTGAATGCAACTTCTGCACTATAGCAATACATCAGGGCCGGACCATAATCGAACGGAGCGAGGACTCCGTTTTGAGAGAGGCCCAAAGGCTGCCGCAGCACCCTAAATTTAAAGGCGTTATACAGGACGTAGGCGGTCCTACCGCCAATATGTACGGCATAGATTGCGAACGGAAAAAGGTGCGGGGCGCATGCATGAGAAAACGATGCCTGACGCCCTCTGCATGTAAGCATCTGCCCGTCAGCCACAGCAGACAGATTGAGCTTCTGAAAAGGCTCGGGCGATTGCCAGGGGTGAAAAAAGTCTTTATCGGCTCCGGTATTCGTCATGATCTTGTCCTTCAGGACGAGACCTATGGTCAGAAATACCTTGAAGAGATTATCAGACATCACATCTCAGGCCAGTTGAAAATCGCACCTGAGCACTCAGAAGATCATATCCTGCGCCTCATGGGAAAGCCAGGCTCTGATATGTTCAGACGGTTTGTTACACTTTATGATGAGACTAACAGGGCATTAAAGAAAAGGCAATTTCTGACCTGCTATTTTATTGCAGCCTACCCGGGATGCACCATGGAAGACATGGGCAAACTAAAGCGCTTTATCGGCAAAGTCTTAAAATTCAGACCTGAACAGATCCAGATCTTCACCCCCTCGCCTTCAACGTTTGCAACCATGATGTACTATACAGAAGAAACTCCTGGTGGAAAAAGGCTTTTTGTTGAAAAGGACAAAAGGAAAAAAGAATTGCAGAAACGGAAGCTGATATTATAGAATTTATTTTTCCAAGGATTGAATTACCCTTTCTTTGTAAAAATGGGACTGTATGCCTTCGCATCCGGCTGGATTATTCTCTGTTATTGTCGTTGTAAGATCATTAACATGTACTCTCAAAGACAAACGGATAAGTTTCCATTGTCATTATTGGCTTGTGTTGGTATAATATCACATACATAACTGCATGTAACTTACGATTTGAGTGTAGAGAAATTAGTGATTAATAGCGAAAACAAATCCGCCGGCCTCAGCATCTTGATTGTAGATGACGAGGCAAATATCCGAAAGACGCTCTCGGTCTGCCTGGAGTCACGCGGGCATCGGGCGACGTCGGTCAGCAATGGGAAAGATGCCCGGGCGGAAGCGGAACGGCAGGTGTTTGACATGGTCTTTTTGGACCTGAGGTTGGGAACTGAAAACGGTCTTGATCTGATCCCATCCCTTCTTGGTGCATGCCCCTGGCTCAAGATAGTAGTCATCACCGCCTATGCCTCGATAGACACCGCAGTGGAGGCCATGAGGCGGGGGGCGACTGATTATATCCCCAAACCCTTCACCCCCGGTCAGGTGGAACTGGTTATCGAACGGGCGGAAACGGTCCGGGGCATGGAACAGCGCATTGCTGCACTGAAAGAGGACATCGAGCGGCTGCATCCGGAGGTGTCATTTTCTTCCCGATATCCTGAAATGCAGCGCGCCATGGAGCTTGCCCGGCAGGTGGCTGCATCAGAGGCGGTTATTCTGCTCAGGGGGCCGAGCGGCACCGGCAAGACCGTGCTTGCCCGCGCCATTCACGGCTGGAGCCGCAGGGCGGCCAAACCTCTCGGCATCATATCCTGCCCTACACTGAGCCCGCAGCTTTTGGAAAGTGAACTCTTCGGTCATGTCAAAGGCGCCTTCACCGGTGCGCTTCGGGATAATCCTGGCCGTGTTGCCGCCTGTGAAGGCGGCACCCTACTTCTGGACGAGATCGGAGATCTGCCTCCCGCGATTCAGCCCAAGCTCCTTCGCTTTATTCAAGATCGCGAATACGAGCGGGTGGGAGATCAACAGACAAGAAAGGCCGACGTACGCATCATTACCGCAACGAATACGGATCTGGATAAGGCGGTAAAAGAAGGCCGTTTCAGGGAAGACCTGTATTATCGGCTTAATGTCATACAGATTGATTTACCCCCCCTGGCCGATCGCCCCGATGACGTGGAAACACTCGCGAAAAACATGTTGGGCTTTTTCGGTGCACAGAATCACAAGGTATTTAGAGGCATGAGCGAGGAGGCCGTCAGCGCGCTCAGAAACTATGCCTGGCCGGGAAACGTCCGCGAGCTGCGCAATGTTATCGAAAGGGCCGCCATCCTTTGTATGACAGATGTCGTCGGAATTGAGCATCTGCCTGCTTCAATCGCCCTTCGCACCCCCCCTGTTCAACTGGGAGACCACACCTCTTTGGAGGTGATCGAGGAAAACCATATCCGCCGCATTATTGCATCTACCAGATCCTTACAGGAAGCGGCGGATATCTTGGGCATTGATCAGGCCACACTCTGGCGTAAGCGAAAGCAATACGGCATCTGATAATACCAAGTCGCATTCAAATTTTAGCTGTGCTGGCTTCGTCGGTTTTGTCCTCGACGTATTAGACATACGCCTGCGGGTAAGCCTCCTTGCCGACTTGCTATCTCTTTGAATGCAACTTGGTATCAGGTCCCCTTTGCGTAGCATTGTATTTTGCAAGGTCATTTTCGAGACATTCTTGTCTATTACAAGGACCTTATCTTTCTATCTAAACGTATCTATTTGATATAACTGGCATTAGACATCCGGCACACTGTTTGCTCATAAATGTCATAAAGGACACACTTATGATCGGCATCAGACAAAAACTCATGTTGGGATTTGGCGGACTGCTTGTTGTCATTGCTGCCATTGGTGTGCTGACCATGGCGCAGATTGATGATCTTGGCAGGGCCATTGATGTGATACTCAAGGAAAATTACCGCAGCGTGGTCGCCTGTCAGGACATGAAGGAATCGATCGAACGAATGGACAGCGGAGTCCTGTTTACACTCGCCGGCAACGAGGCGGAGGGAAATCGCCTGATTGAGGCATACTCGCCCAGGTTTCGCGCCGCACTGGACGTAGAACTCAATAATATCACGCTTCCTTCAGAACAGAAGAGGGCGGAGCGGATAAAGGCCCTGTTTGAAGAATACCTCAAGTCAATTCCTGGTGTGACGCAGACATCTCTCCCTTCACAGGCGCTACATACAAATTACTTTTCCACATTGCTTCCCCTTTTCCTGGAAATCAAGAAAGAGGCACAGGAAATCATGCTCATGAACCAGAACAACATGAGCGAGGCGAACAATGCCGCCAGACGGCTTGCTGCTGCCGCGCACAGGCGCATGTTGATGGCGATTATGTTTTCAGCGTTCCTGGCGCTTTTGTTCAGCTATCTGGCGCAGAGATGGATCTTAAAGCCCATAAATCGCCTGACCGAATCCACCAAAGAGATCCGACGCGGAAATCTCGATCTCGTCTTAGAAGCGGGTTCCAGAGACGAAATAGGCATGCTTTCGGAGTCCTTTAATGAGATGACATCCGCACTCAGACAATTACGTAAGGAAGATATGGCCAACCTGATGCGGACACGTATGGCGACGCAAGAGGTATTCAAGGCCCTACCGTCGGCCGTTGCCGTGCTCGATTTAGAGGGAAGGGTCGAGGTCTCAACCGAGGCGGCGGACCGTTATTTCGGTCTGAGACCGGGTGTCATCGCAGAAGATCTTGGATATGAGTGGCTGTCTCCTCTGATTCAAAAGGCCCTGGACGAAAATCGCATCATAGAGAGCGATACCAAGAGCAATTACGTTCAGCAGTTTATCAACAACCGCGAATATTTCTTTCAGCCGATGGCCGTTCCTATAACTGTCGGCGACAAAGGCATGGAACCAACCGGTGTGGCGTTGATCCTGAAGGATGTAACGCTGGTCCGTGAGCAGCAGGAATTAAAGAGCGGGGTGCTGTCCACTGTTTCACATCAGCTTAAGACACCACTGACCTCACTTCGCATGTCCATTCATCTCCTCCTGGAGGAGAAGGTTGGAGCCCTTAATGAAAAGCAGATAGAACTGCTCGTTGCCGCACGGGAAGACAGCGAGAGACTGGTAGGCATTTTGGACAATATTCTGGATCTTAACCGGATCGAGTCGGGCAGGTCTTATGTCTCCCCTGAATCTGTTTCACCGCAGGCGCTTGTCCGCGACGCTATAGAGCCTTTCCTCGCGGAGGCCAGGGACAAGAGCGTGAAGATTGCCAATGCAGTCCCGGATGACTTACCCGATGTTATGGCGGACATCGAAAAGATCCGCCATGTGTTCGCCAATCTGCTTTCAAACGCTATTCGCTTCACAAGCCCGGGGGGATCAGTTACTATTGGTGCTTATTCAGAATCAAACCATCTGGTGTTTTTTGTCGAGGACACGGGAAGCGGCATCCCCGCGCAATACATAAACCGCCTTTTTGAGCCGTTTTACCGTGTACCGGGGCAGGACGAAAAATCCGGCGTGGGCCTGGGTCTTGCTATTGTAAAGGAGATCATACAGTCCCATGGGGGAGAAGTCAGCGCTGAGAGCGAAATCGGCAAGGGATCGGCATTCCGCTTTACGCTGCCCTTAAAAGAATAGGAGAATATCAATGGCTTATGTTGCTGCAATAGTCTTGGTGCTTTGCATGGTGTATCTGGTATATGCCATCATAGATCCTGAAAAATTCTAACTGGAATAAAAAATGTCTACGCTCTTGATACTTTTGATACTAGGGGCCGCAGCCCTGTTATCCTGGCCTGCGGCAAAGTGGATGACCTGGGCCATGAGCCCTCCCCAAAAGGGCACTGGCTTTCGTTACAGCACTGAATCGGTCTTTCTCAGAATCGGAGGACAAACGGCCGCCAGGGATCAGAATTGGAAGGAGTATACATTGTCTCTTCTCCTTTTTAATTCGTTTATGTTCATAGTCGTATTTGTAATTTTGTCTCTGCAGCAGATCCTGCCTCTAAACCCTGACAGCAAGGGTGTATTGGAGCCGAGTCTGATCTTTCACACGGCCGCGTCATTTACCTCCAATACCAATCTGCAGCATTATTCCGGCGAAGTGTCGTTAAGCTATTTTTCGCAAATCTTTGGTTTGATGTGGCTGCAGTTCGTCTCAGCGGCAACCGGCATCGCATCTCTTGCAGCCCTTGCCAGGGGATTGTCCGGTAAGACCAATATGGGAAACTTCTTTTCCGACCTGATGAGGGCGACTTTCCTGGTATTGCTTCCTATGGCCGTTTTGGCATCAATACTTCTTATCCTTGGTGGTGTCCCCATGACCCTGCTGGGCGCGGCCACCGCAAAAACGCTCGAAGGGTCGTTACAGATCATTGCCAGGGGACCGGTTGCGGCCTTTGTCGCCATAAAACAATTGGGAACCAACGGAGGAGGGTTTTTCAGCGCCAACTCGGCGCATCCTTTTGAGAATCCGTCATTTTTTACCAACATTATCGAATGCGTCTGTATCATCCTGATTCCGATGGCCGGCGTCTGGATGTTTGGGCGAATCACGGGCCGTATGCGGCATGCTGTTATTATATTCTCTGTGATGGCGGTGTTGCTCGCAGGAAAGGTTGCGCTGGCCGTTTACTTTGAGAGCGCACCCACTGCGGCCTTTGCAGAGTTGCCGGTCCAGGCAACCGGAAACATCGAAGGCAAGGAGCTTCGTTTCGGCGCTGTTGCAGGCGCCACCTGGGGCGTGCTCACCACGGCCACAAGCAACGGCTCGGTAAACAGCATGCACGACAGCTTCAACCCTCTCACAGGGCTTATATTACTGGCCGGCATGTGGCTTAACATAACATTCGGCGGCGTCGGAGTGGGCCTGATCAATATGTTTTTGTATATCATCGTAGGGGTATTCATCTGCGGCATGATGGTAGGCCGCACCCCGGAATATCTGGGCCGGAAAGTGGAGACACACGAGATGAAGCTGGCCCTCCTGACGCTTCTGGTTCATCCTCTGTTCATCCTCGGCGGGACCGCTGTTTTTGCGTTGACCCCATGGGGGGCCTCGACCGTGAATAATCCAGGGCCGCACGGGTTTACGGAAATACTCTACGAGTTTAGCTCGGCCGCGGCCAACAACGGATCAGGCTTTGAAGGACTGCGTGACAATACGACGCCCTGGAATGTGGCAACCGGCATCATCATGCTGCTGGCCCGTTTTATTCCTATCATCCTTCCCCTGGCTATAGCGGGCTCCCTGGCAGGCAGGAAACCAGCACCTGTAACTACCGGCACCTTGCGCACTGATACTTTTTTATTCGGCATGGTTATCCTGGGGAGTGTAATCTTTATAGGCGCACTGCTGTTTCTGCCTGTGGCTGTGTTGGGACCGGTGGCTGAGTATTTGGCTAAGTAGTATCCTAGAGGAACATATGAAATACAACACCAACGATCATATACAGGCAAAACTCGACCGGAGAAGGTCTCGCCGGGCTTCTCTCTTTAAAAAAGACCTGGTGCGAATTGCTGCAAGACAGTCTGTAATCATGTTAAAGCCGTGGGTAATGGCGCGAAATCCTGTTATGTTTATTACCGAGATCGGAGCAGTCATGACGACTCTCGTACTTGTCCTTGATTTGTTAAAGCACCGTTATGGCCTGATATACACCCTTGCCGTGACAGTAGTCCTGTGGGCGACCGTCCTTTTCGCCAATTTTGCAGAGGCCCTGGCCGAGGCCCGCGGCAAGGCGCAGGCCGACACCCTGAAAAGAACCAGGCGTAAGGCCATGGCCCGTAAGGTGATAAATGGATTGGAGGAACAGGTCAGCTCGGATGAATTGCACGAGGGAGAGATTGTTCTGGTAAAGGCGGGAGAGATTATCCCCAGTGACGGAGAGGTGATAGAGGGGGCTGCAACTGTAGATGAATCAGCGATCACCGGTGAATCCGCTCCGGTCGTCCGTGAGGCGGGAGGAGACCGATCGGGAGTTACAGGAGGCACGCGAGTACTTTCAGACCGGATCAGTATTCGTATCACCGCACGGGCAGGTCAGTCGTTTCTCGACCGCATGATCGCACTGGTTGAGGGCGCAGTCAGACAAAAGACACCCAACGAACTGGCGCTGACCGTGACATTGGCGGGGCTGACCCTTGCCTTTCTATTGGTGACAGGCGCACTGTGGCCTATAGGCCGCTTTTTTGGGGTGGATTTGCCTATTCCAACATTGATCGCCTTGCTGGTCTGTTTGATTCCAACGACCATCGGCGCGCTTCTTGCGGCCATAGGCCTGGCAGGAATGGACCGCGCCCTTTCGGCCAATGTGCTGGCCAAAAGCGGCAAGGCAGTGGAATTGGCGGGCGACATTGACACACTGCTTTTGGACAAGACCGGCACCATAACCCTGGGTGACCGCCAGGCCACAGAGTATTTTCCTCTTACGGGTGTGACCAGGGCGCAACTCGCCGAGTCGGCGATGTGGGCCTCGTTTGGGGACCAGACGCCTGAGGGCAAATCCATCATAAAGCTTGGTGAAGAAACCCTTGGGTCGAGCGCGCCCCTTGAAACACCGGGAGCCAAGGTCGTTCCATTTACTGCGCATTCCAGATTGAGCGGCCTTGATCTCCCTGATGGACGGTCTTTCCGCAAGGGGGCACCTGATGCTATTTATGCCTACATCCAGGGACAGGCCGCCTCCGTCACTCCGGCCCTGCAGGCGCTGGTGGACGGCGTAGGCCGTCATGGCGGGACACCTATCGTAGTGGCCGAGGGGAAAAATGTGCTTGGGGTGGTTGCGCTCTCAGATGTACTGAAACCTGGCATCCGCGACAGATTTGAACGGCTGCGCGCCATGGGTCTTCGCGTTGTAATGGTGACGGGAGATAACCGGCTCACCGCCGCCGCCATTGCAGGGCAGGCCGGTGTAGATGACTACATAGCTGAGGCAAAGCCGGAGGACAAGCTTGAATATATACGCAGGGAGCAGCGAGAGGGAAGATTGATCGCCATGATGGGCGACGGAACAAATGACGCCCCGGCCCTGGCCCAGGCGGATATCGGTGTTGCCATGAACTCAGGTACCCAGGCGGCCAAGGAAGCGGGAAACATGGTTGATCTGGACAGTGATCCCACCAAGCTCATTGAGGTTATCGAGATCGGAAAGCAATTGCTTATGACCCGCGGGGCACTTACCACTTTTTCCATTGCAAATGATGTAGCAAAGTACTTCGCCATTATTCCGGCGATGTTCATGCTGGCCATCCCACAGCTTGCGGCGCTCAACGTCATGGGGTTGACGACTCCGCAGAGCGCGATCCTTTCCGCCCTGATTTTTAATGCCATAATCATCCCTCTGCTCATTCCTGTAGCCATCAAGGGTGTAAAATACAGGCCCATGGGGGCGGACAGCATCCTGCGGAGGAACCTTTTGATCTATGGGCTGGGTGGTGTGATCGCCCCTTTTGCCGGCATAAAGCTGATTGACATGGCCTTGGGTTTGACCAGGCTCTTTTAGGAACAAGCCTATGAGCGACACAAAGAAGCACATAAATGTATATCAACAGATAATCACATCAGGCCGTATTGTAATAGCCTCAATGACCATTTGCTGTTTGCTGTATGGACTTGCATTGCTGTCATTCGGCCGCTTGGTTATGCAGGATAGCGCTGATGGATCACTTATCTTAAATGATCATAAAGAAACCATCGGCAGTGAGCTGATCGCTCAAGGTTTTACTCGCCCCGAATACTTCTGGCCCAGGCCCTCAGCGGTTGCTTACAATGCATCGGCATCGGCGGGCAGCAACTTTTCTCCCACAAATCCGGCGCTTCGTCACAGGGCAGAGGCCATTATAACAAAAATGGAAGCAAAGGCGGGTAATCCAATCCCTGCTGATCTGGTTTCCGCTTCAGGGAGCGGCCTTGACCCGCATATTACTCTGGCTGCTGCAAGATATCAGGCAGCCAGGGTCGCGGCAGCCAGGGGTTTATCCGATGCCTTGGTTATGGGGCTTCTTGAAAAATCCGCGAAAAGTCCTGGCGGGCCACTCACCCCTGACCCGGTAGTAAATGTGTTACTTATAAATATGGCCTTGGACAGGTTAAAAAAGTGATATGAATGATAACCGCGCCGACAGTTTTCTGCGTCTTATTCGCCGGTCACAGCGAGGCAGGTTGAAAATCTACATGGGCTATGCCGCTGGTGTAGGCAAGACCTACCAGATGCTCCTTGAAGCCCACCGGCTCAAGGAGGACGGGATAGATGTGACGGCAGGAATTGTTGAAACCCACGGAAGGGTGGAGACAGAGGCCTTGCTCGCGGGTCTGGAGACGATTGCCTTGAGCAAGTTCACCTACCGGGGAATAGATGTCGAGGAAATGGATCTTGACACGATTCTTTTGCGTCGCCCCAGTGTCGTGCTCGTTGATGAACTCGCCCATACCAACATACCTGGAAGCAAAAACGCCAAGCGCTATCAGGATGTTGAAGAGATACTATCTGCTGGTATTCATGTCATCTCGACCCTGAACGTTCAACACTTAGAAAGCCTGTATGAAACCGTGGAACGCGCTACCGGCGTCAAAGTCCGGGAGAGGATACCCGACCATGTTGTTGCTGAGGCCGATCAGCTTGTAAATGTGGATATTACCACCGAGGACCTGCGCCGCCGCCTGAAAGAGGGAAAAGTCTACACCAGGGAAAGCATTGAGACCGCCCTTGATCATTTCTTTAAGCCGACGAATCTCGAGCAACTTCGCGAGCTGACCCTTCGGGAGTTGGCTGCGCAAATAGATTCGCGCAGCCGCGATCCGCTCGCAGAGGCCATCCCCTCAAGTCCTGACCAGGTCATGGTATGTCTCAGTTCAAGGGGACCAAACAGCGGCGCACTGCTTCGCTATGCATCCCGCCTGGCCGGAAGGCTGAATCGTAACTGGTATGCGATGTATGTGCAAACATCTCAGGAACATCCAACTGTGATTGATGCTACCACCCAGAGGATACTTTCAAACACCCTGACGCTCGCCCAACAATTGGGGGCTACAGTATTCACTTACAAGGGCGATGATATCGTAAAAACCATCCTCCAGTTCGCAAGGGAGTATCGCGTAGGACATATAGTGATAGGCACGCCTGGAAGGAGTGTGCCTTTGTGGCGGCGGTTCAAGGGTGAAGTCAGCATTGTGGAAAGACTTATAACAGAGGGAAGGGGCGTTACCGTCGTTGTCCTGGATACCAGGGCCTTGCCCGATCAGGCGGGGGAGGAGATTAATCGTCAGGCTGAAAAAAAACGTCGTAAGTTCAAAGAAAGGGCGGAGCAGGTGTCCGGGAGCAAGGCAACACTTTCCAATGCCCATGTCCTTATCTGGGATAAGGCCATTGAAAAATATGAAGCTATGAAGCAGTTGCTTAACGTATGTAGTCGTGAAAAGGGCCTGCACAGGGAGTCGGCATGGGATGCCCTTCTTGAGCGGGAACAACAGGGAGGGACATTTGTGGGCGAAGATGTAGCGATTCCTCACGCACGGATCACAGGGATTAAACGGCCTGTCATCGCCCTTGGCGTCTGTAAATCAGGCATCCATGATAGAGAGTATGACCGTACCGTTAAAATTATGTTTCTCCTGCTTTCCCCCTCAGAGCCTCCCGAAAGCCATGTGGAGATGCTTGGCGTGATCGGCAGAATCGGCCGAGATGATCAGTGGCGCAGGGAAGTCCTTTCCGCAAGGAAATCATCAGATGTCATGAGTTTGATCCGGCAAAGGGAAAAACAACTAAAGTCGGGTGACTAATGCTAGTGATGCCCGCTATGGGGAGAGCACCTTGCAGCAGACAAGCTTGCCGTCTCCTGGGGCGTAAAAATCCTCCAGGACCGATTCAAATACATAACCGCACCGCTGATAAAAGGCCCTTGTGGTGTTGTAGATCTCCGACTGTGAGGTGTCCACATAGACGCGGGTTCCTCCTGCTTCTCCAATAAGCCTTTCTGTCTCGTCCAATATCATCTTGCCTGCGCCTTTTCTTTGATATACAGGGTCCACTGCAATCCAATAAAGGTCATAACTGGATGCGGTACAGGGGATCGGTCCATAACAGGAATATCCAATGAGCTGATCATCTTTTTCCAGGAAGACAAAATAATAGTCGCTTGCCGGCCCTTTTGTGAGCCTTTCTTCTACAAGCTCTATTGCCACCTCCACCTCATAGGGGTGAAAAAAATTGGTTTCAACAATTATCCGTCTGATATCCTCTACATCCTTCATGCAGGGTTCGTATCGGAAACACGTATCTTTTATAGAGGTGGGATATCCATCTGACTTGGATTTTGTCGAATTAATATGTCCCCCCTTCCCCATGACATCATTAATGATACACTCAACCGCACTGTCAAAGCTCATGCCTGCCCGGCTTATTGCCGCAGCAAACCCGGCATCAGGGGAAAGGCACGGATTAGCATTCACTTCCAGGATAAATGGCCTGCCGTCTTTATCCACGCGAAAGTCCACCCGGGCATAACCCTTGAGCCCAAACACCTTCCAGCATTGTATGGCCAGCTTTTCCAGCTCTTTCAATAAAAGGGTATCTTCGTCAGTAAAATCAAAACGCCTGGGCGTATGGGAATACTCAAATGATTGCTCATCCCATTTTGCCTTGTAACAGACGATGTGCGCCCTGTCTTCCTGATATCCCTCAAATATGATCTCAGCAGGCGGCAATACCTTCGGACCATCAGTCCCGGCCAGGATAGAAAGGTTAAACTCCCTCCCCTCAATATACAGCTCGGCAAAACAGGCCCCTGCCAGTTCCGGGGCGCGTATGCGCATACTATCCATTATGACTTCGGGCCTTTCGGCAACAACAAGCCCGTCGCCTGTAAGCCCAATGGAGGCGTGTTCCCACACGGACTTGATTATCCACGGTCCCTTTGGCCATCGGATAGAAGATCCATACTTTGAACAAGGCTCAAAGGGATATGGACCGACCCAGTCTGGGGTGGGCAGTCCTGCTGCCCGCATCTTCTCCTTTGCCATGACTTTGTGTGAAGTAAGATAAATTGATGCAGATGGGGAGCCTGTGTAGATAACGCCCAAGGCGTCAAAAAGGGAAGGGACAAGAAAAATCAATTGCCCACGGCCATCAAGAGATTCAACAAGGTTAAAGATACAATCAGGCCTTAGCCTCTCAACAGCAAGTTTAAGGGCAGACAGATCAAGATTGCAGGGAATGGGGACCGGTTGATGACCGAGGCTTAAAAGCGCCTTACTTACAGTCTCAGCCTGTACAAGGACATCTCGCTCATCAGGCAGGCTTGAGTCTGTCACCTGGTTGTGGGCGATTGCTATGAGCATCTTTTTCTTCCTGGACTTTCCCCCTTGTGAATCCTTTTTGAGGCGGATGTCAGGATTCTGTGTATTAAGTGTACATAGGGAATGCCCAGGTGCGTGCACAAGATGGGAAGATCTGAATGTTGGGGATGCAGGCCTGCAAGGGGGTTTATCTCAAGAAAATAGGGGCTGCCGAATTCATCGCAGCGGAAGTCCACCCTGCCAGCATCCCGGCATCCCAATACCTTCCATATCTCAATGGCCATGAGTTGCGCTTCTTTGACAGATGGGTCGTCAGGCGCTGCAAGATGGTACTCTACAAGGTCTTCGCAGTTTTCCTTATTGCGGTAAGAATAGACACCCTTTTCCGCGGCCTCAAGCAGGATGACCTCAAGTGTTCCCAGCGCCTCTGCGTCAGCTCCGGAGCCTATTACACCTACGGTAAATTCCCTGCCGCAAAGATATTTCTCCACCAGCACCGGCTGATTATATGATTCAATAAGCCCGGCGCAGCCCCCTTGGAGTCTTTTTCGCTCTTTTATTACAGAATGCTCAGAGATGCCTTTGCTCGTGCCCTCGGCAATTGGTTTAATAAAATAGGGAGGATCAAAAGAAATCTTTTCTAAATCATGGGCCGCCTCAACAACAGCAAAATCAGGGGTGCGGATTCCGCATTGCCTGATGACCTGCTTGGTCAGGCCCTTATGGAGGGTGAGGCTCATAACCAGGGGATCGGAAAAGGTGTAAGGCAGATCGTATAAGTCAAGGATGGCCGGCACCTGCGCCTCTCTGCCAATGCCTAGCAGGCCTTCTGCAATATTAAAGACAATATCCCAGCGATCACCTTGGACCAGCCGTTCCGTCAGCTTTTTCGCATGGCCGATTCTATCGGTATGGTGCCCCAGGGCATATAGGGCGCGTTCTATGGCAATAATTGTGTCGTCCCGATCAAACTCCGCTGTCTCGTATTCTGTATAACCCATGGCGAGATACTCAGAGCGCAGGTCATAGGTCAGTCCAATAATCATTAAATATCTCCACAGGGATGGGTATACATTCAATCAGCTAAAGGCACAATTGATCGAATCCCGGGTTTGTAGCTTCGGAGGCGATGCAGACATTTGCATCCTTTATCGGGTCAGGATAACGGTAAAGGCGGTCTTCATAGTTTTTAAGGATAAGTTCGTCTCCCTCCCTCCCCGCAAGGTAGTCCGGGAGCAGAGGGACCTTGCCGCCTCCACCGGGTGCGTCTATCACATATGTGGGGACTGCATAGCCGGTAGTATGACCGCGGAGACCTTTTATAATCTTGATGCCATCCTTCACCGGTGTTCTAAAATGGGCCGAACCGACAATGGGGTCGCATTGATAGAGGTAATATGGTCTTACCCTTATGCGAAGAAGGCCGTGAACCAGGCGCCTCATGACATCTACATCATTATTTATTCCATTTAAAAGAACAGTCTGGCTGCCAAGGGGTATGCCTGCGTCGGCCAGCCGCTCACATGCCTGTGCGACTTCCGGGGTCAATTCATCAGGGTGGGTGAAATGAATGCTGATCAACAGTGGATGATAATGTCTCAGCATGCGCGTTAAAGCAGGGGTAATGCGCTGGGGCAGGACCACAGGGGCCTTTGTTCCGATACGGAGTATCTCCACATGAGGAATTCGCCTCAACCTTGAAAGAAGCCACTCCAGTCTTTCATCCGAAAGGGTCAAGGGATCTCCGCCCGATAAAAGGACATCCCTGATTGAATGATTCTTCTCAATGTAATCAATCGCCCCATCCAGCAGTGCAATGTTGAAGGCGTCAGCCCCTTTGTGACCCACTACGCGCGATCGTGTGCAGTAACGACAATAGGTAGAGCAGAAACCTGTTACGAGAAGAAGCACACGGTCCGGGTATCGGTGGACCAAGCCCGGCACGGGGCTGTCATCGTCTTCACCCAAAGGATCTTCTGCCTCGCCGATGGTATGAGCTTTTTCAGCAGTGACTGGTATTACGGTACGCCTTATGGGCTGCAAAGGATCTTTCTTGTCTACAATGCTTAAATAATATGGAGTGACGGCTAAGGGAAAGTTATTATTGTAACCGGTAATCGCCTGGATCTCGTCTTCCGAAAGATCAATGATACGGGAGAGGTCTTTTATTCTGATAATGCGGTTGCTTAATTGCCAACGCCAGTCGTTCCACTGGTTACGGCTGATGTCAGGGAAAAAATGCTTCATGAAGGATGAGGAATGATGGCTTACGCGAAACTTGGGCTGGCTGGGAATTCCTCTAAGCTTTATGGTTTTTGTATTTTGCCCGGGAAGGGCATCATCGTTTTCCTGCTTAAAATTTTCAAATGATCTTATTTCAGCCCCGTATTCGCGACATATACTCGGAGGCTCAAAATCTTCAACACTGGATGTAGCCTTTTTCATAAATAGTACGTCCCTCTTTGTTAAATGAAACCTGTTAATGATCCTATCTCTTTTTTCACATTAGCACCTGCCGTGCCAAACATATAATACTCTGATAATACGAAATATTTTTATATAGAAAAAAGAAGATAGAACAGCCAGTTCCGATAACGGTCAGCAAATTATCACATATAAAATCTTTTATATGCCCATACAATCAATAACATATTGAAAATAATAAAAAAAGATAATGGGAAACCTGAGTTCCTATATTATGTCTATCGGAATTTTTTGTTCCGACTTTAAGGGGATATTTCATTGAAAATGGCGCCAGGCAAAAAACCTTTCTAGGAGGCTGTCAGAGAATAGCAATTTTTTCCAAAATCAAGGCATTCTCGGACAGCCTCCCAGATTATTGCCCCGAACCAAAAGGCGATTTTCCCTGCAAATCCAGCATGCTTAATATTGTCAGTATATGGTTCATATCTTTTGGAAGGGGCGATTCGTATTCGACAATATCACCTCGGTCGGGGTGGGTAAAACCCAGGCGCCGTGCGTGAAGCAACTGCCTGTTTATGGTAACGGGCATATCATATCTAAAATTGCTGCTGTTTTTCCACCACCTTTGTCCGTATCCGTATACAGGGTCTCCTACAACAGGGTGCCCGATGTATGAGAGATGCACCCTTATCTGGTGCGTCCTTCCTGTCTTGATTGATACCGAAAGGAGGGAAAACCCGCTTCTGAATTCTTTTATCTTTTTCCAGTGTGTGATGGCGCGTTTTCCGCCGGAGGCTGAGACAGCCATTTCCTTGCGCTTTTGCGGGTGGCGCGAAATAGGAAGGTCTATTACCTGCTCATCGCCTTCAACCAGGCCATGAACCAGAGCCGCATATTCTTTTTGAACCTTGCCGGATTTAAATTGTCTGGAAAGGATGTTGTGCGCCCGGTCGTTTTTTGCAACGACCATTAGGCCTGAGGTGTCCTTGTCAAGCCTGTGGACAATACCAGGCCTCAAAACACCGCCGATGCCTGATAAGTCCTTGCAGTGTTTAAGTAGGCCATGAACCAGGGTGCCCGTAGGATGGCCCGGGGCAGGATGGACGACAACGCCTGGAGGTTTGTTTACGACAATTAGTGATTCGTCCTCGTAAAGGATTTCAAAATCAACAGCCTCCGGTTCAAGCGAAACCGCCTCAGCCGGTGGAATAGTAAGCGAGACATGATCCCCGGCCTTTAACCTGCATCCAGGTTTTGAAGGCAGGTTGTTTACCTTTACAAAGCCATCCTTTATTAAAGACTGTATCCTCGATCTGGATAGATCAGTTAAACTCCCGGCCAGAAAGATGTCCAACCTGAGATTTTGACTGTCTTGTGTGATCTCGTATAAAGGCGCCCTGCCTTGTTCATGGTCCACTTCTATGTCAAAACCGATCAGGAAAAGATTTTGTCCAGGTCCTGTCTTACCTGCTCTTCCTCGATTTCTTTTGCAAGAGATATCTCTTTTACCAAGAGGTTTCTGGCGGTATCCAGCATCTTTCTCTCGCCGAATGACAGCTCCTTTTCAAGCTTGAGTATCAACAGATCCCGATACACCTCTGCAACCTCAAAGGCGGAACCGCTCTTTATCTTATCCATGTACTCCCTGTAACGGCGGTTCCACGTCTGACTATCTAAAGTTACATCCCTGTCTTCCAGGATGGAATAGAGTTTTGTCACCTCTGTCTGTCCGATTATGTCTCTAAGCCCTACGTTGTTCACATTTTTTGTAGGTATCATGATGATCATGTTGTTATCAAGAATCCTCATTACATAAAAATCCTGCTGATGACCTGAGATCTCATGGGTTTCGATCTTTTCTATGACACCGACTCCGTGGGCTGGATATACGGCCATATCACCTACCTTAAACATCTAAACCCCCTATATTAAACGTCGGCAAACGGTATGTCTCCGACGGTAGCCTACCAATGTTAAAAAAAAGTGTAAAAACAATTGCTTCCTGAACTAGCTTCACCCTAAGTTGTTATTACTTCTAACTCTCCTCCTTGTTTGCCCGGTTCAGTCGATTAATGTTGTTCATAGCCGGTTCAATACCCTCCAGGACGAACAACTCGCATGCCTGCAATGCCACACGGAGCGCTTCCGCTATATGTTCTCTCTCGTCCTTATAAAATGGGGATAGGACATAGTCTTCAACAGGCTCGCCATAACGAGGCCGACCTATTCCTATCTTTACCCGGCAAAAACATTTACTGCCCAAGTAATCAATGATGGATTGCACCCCCTTGTGCCCTCCTGAACCGGAATCCCGCGAAACCCTGACCCTTCCCACCATAAGGTCAATATCATCATGGATTACAAGGATATCTTTCGGTTCAATACTATAATATTCAGCACAGGCCTTAACTGCAGCGCCGCTTCGGTTCATGAAGGTCAAAGGACAGAGGACCATCACTTTTTTATCCTGAATTCTTGTATGAGCGCTGTTTGACTGAAAGCTTCGGCCGGAGAGTCGTATTCCAAGGGCATTACACATAAGGTCGATAGCCATAAACCCTACGTTGTGCCGTGAATTTTCGTATTCTGAACCTGGGTTGCCGAGGCCTACAATCAGACATGGCTTAGTCGTCTGGCCTTCACCCCCTTTCATCGCCGGCCTTTTTTAGACACAGGCATGAATATAATCCCCCCTGCCATGCTTGATCCTTAAAGGAATTGAGCTTGTCTAAAACTGCCTCAATATTGTTTACGTTTATTATCATTATTCGCCTGCTTCCTCACCAGGCGTTGTCTCCCCCTCTTCTCCTTCCTCTTCCTCGGCCTCCGCCTTGACTGAAGGCGCGTTGACCACAGCTATGGCCAGCCGTCCTCCATCTACGGACACTATCCCGTCGGGAAGGGCGATGTCCTCTATGCGCAGGGCATCTCCGATCTTGAGTCCGGATACATCAACTTCAATGAAATCTATCAGTTTATCAGGCAGACAGGATATGGTCATCTCCCTTCTGACGTGCTGGAGAATGCCACCCTGAGTGACCCCCTCAGGCGACCCGACGAAGCGCAGAGGAACATCAACGGTAATCTCCTTGTCCATTGATATCTCATAGAAGTCTGCGTGAAGCACGGCGTCTTTGACCGGGTCGGTCATAAGTTCCTTTATCATCACCTTTCTGGTCTCGGTCCCCTGATCGGATTTTACTTCCAGATCGAGAATCATGGTTTCACTTGCGCTTTTCATTATCACACGCTTTAACTCAGGGTAATCCACCGCCAGCATGATCGGCTCGGCCTTCGGCCCGTAGAATATGGCGGGAATCTTATTGTCCCTCCTCAGCCTTCTGGCCGCACCTTTTCCCTTGATTTTTCTTACCTCGGCGGCAAGTACTGCTTGTTCCATTTGTCTCCTCCAGTCACAACGAGGCCCTGTAATAGCCCCAGATTAATAAATTTTTCACAAAGTCGAAAAAGCCACAACATGGTCAGCGCATCAATAATCTAGACAAACAAGGTGCTGACAGAATGAGAGTTATGGATTCTTCTGACTGTTTCCCCCAGAAGTTCGGCTATGGACAAGACAATGATCTTTTTGCAGAGCTTGGCCTTGTCATTTAAGGGGATGGTATTGGCCACCACCAGACTGTCTAACGGCGAATCTTCTATCCTTTTAATCGCAGGGCCGGACAGGACCGGGTGGGTGCAACAGGCATGGATCGTGGTTGCACCATGTTCCTTCAATGCACGGGCGGCCTGGGTCAGTGTCCCTGCGGTATCCACCATGTCATCAAGTATGACCGCGGTCATGCCCTCCACCTCTCCGATGATATTCATCGCCTGAGAGACGTTGGGCGCCTCGCGCCTTTTGTCAATGATGGCCAGCGATGCATCAAGGCGCTTGGCGAATGCCCGCGCCCTTTCCACGCCTCCGGCATCCGGGGAGACTATTACGAGATGGTTCCGCATGTTGGCCTTGATGTATTTCAATATGATCGGGGCCGCATAGATATTGTCCACAGGTATATTAAAATAGCCCTGGATCTGCCCTGCGTGCAGGTCCATGGATACCACCCTGGTTGCCCCTGCTGCGGTTATCAGGTCTGCAACAAGCTTGGCGCTGATAGGTGCCCTGGGTTTGACCTTCCGGTCCTGCCGCGCATAACCGTAATAAGGCACCACCACGGTAATCCTCTTTGTGGATGCCCTTCTTAAGGCGTCCATGATGATCAAAAGCTCCATCAGGTTGTCGTTTACCGGCGGGCAGGTGGATTGGAGGACAAACACCTCCTGACCCCTTGTGTTCTCTCCGATCTCGATCTGGATCTCTCCATCGCTGAACCGTGACGCACTGATCTTGCCGGGCTCAATTCCCAGGTAATTACATACTTCCACTGTCAGGCTTGGGTTTGATGTTCCACCGAATAGTTTCATTTCAGCTACCATTTGCGCCTCAAAGGGGCCGGGCCTGTTGCCCTGTCTTAAAGTGGCTGGGGTGGGAGGATTCGAACCTCCGAATGCGGACTCCAAAGGCCCGTGTCTTACCGCTTGACGACACCCCAGTAAATTAGGTCACCGAGACGACTGCCTCTGAACAATAAGTTTCCACCACAAAAACCTCCCCAAAATTACGGGGACCAAGGTGTCTCTTAGCCGCCAAAGCGCGATCTTTTGTTTTAAAGATACCAAAAACGCTGGGCCCGCTGCCTGACATCAGGGCGCCTTCAGCGCCTGCATTCATCAGCGACTCCTTAATGGAACCTATGACCGGAAAATGGGGGACAGTTACTGTTTCAAGATCATTTTCGAGCAGGGTTCCTAAGTCCAGTGTCTTTTTTTCCAAAAAATACATTATATGGGCGTATTCGTCTGTTGTCAATCTCAATCTAAGGTTCTGATAGACCCACGACGTTGACACACTTATTGGTGGAGAAACAATAACATACCATAATATTGGCCAATTAGCTATGGGATGAAGGATCTCACCCACGCCCCGTGCTATACAAGGCATGTTGTGCAAGAAGAATGGGACATCTGCACCCAGAGCCAGGGCCATCTCAGCCAGATCATCAAGGGTAAGGGGATTGGACCACATGCGGTTCAGGGCAAGCAGGGTGTGGGCTGCATCGCTGCTCCCCCCGCCCAGACCTGCTGCAACAGGAATGTGCTTGGTGAGTTTGATAGAAATGCCTTTTTGCAGACCGCACCTTAAAAAAAACGCCTGCGCCGCTCTGAAGACAAGGTTTGTTTGATCCTCAGGCACGGCGGATGCCTGACAGGAAAGGCGAATCCCTGGTGATTCAACCGTTGCCAGCTCTATTATATCATAAAGGCTGACAGGCACCATGATAGAGACCAGATCATGATATCCGTCCGGCCTGCGACCTGTCACCTTAAGTCGGATATTAAGCTTGGCCGGGGCTTGAACCTTTAGTGATGAAAGAGGACTCGCCATTGCTGTTCAACCCAACAATGATGCGTTTTTACTCTACCTTGAGTGTCAGATAGACAGTGGAATCGGCCCTCTTTACCAGGAACAGGATGGTCTCTCCCTTTTTGAAGTCCCTGATCATTGAATGAAACTTTGATATATCTTTAACCTCAACCTGGTCCACTTCAACAATTATGTCCCCCCGCGTGATACCGGCCTCCGCTGCAGCAGAATCCCTTTCTACGTCCAATACCACAAGGCCAGAGGTTTGAGAAACCCCCAGTTTGCGGGCGAGTTGGGTGTTAAGTTCTTCAACGGTCATGCCGAGTTCAATCTGGGGTTCTTTTGCTTCTGCCTGTTCAGTAACGTCCTTCAATTCTTCAACCGTCATCTTGAAGGACTTTTTTTCTCCATCTCTTATGACCTCGACTACGACATCCTTTTTGACAGGGGTCGCGCCCACCAAAAAGGGCAGATCCTTCATTTCCACAATGTCTTTACCGTCAAATGAAACAATAACATCTCCCCTTTTTATCCCTGCCTTTGAGGCTGGGCTGTCAGGGGTGACATCGGCAACCAGGGCGCCTTTTTCATGTTTCAGACCCAGCTTTTCTTTTATTTCAGGGGTAATTTTTTGGATCATTACGCCCATCCACCCCCTTACCACCTTGCCCTCCTTCAATTGTGGTATGAGGTCCTTGGCCATGTTTATGGGAATGGCGAATCCTATACCCACACTGCCCCCGGTCTGTGAAAAGATGGCGGTATTAATGCCGATTACCTCACCTGCGGTATTCAAGAGGGGACCCCCGCTGTTGCCGGGATTAATCGCCGCATCGGTCTGGATAAAGTCATCATAGGGACCGGCACCGATATTTCTGGATTTATAACTGACAATACCTGCGGTGACAGTATTTCCCAGACCAAAGGGGTTGCCGATGGCCACAACCCAGTCCCCGACATTCAGGCTGTCGGAGTCTCCCATAATCACCGGCTCCAGGGGTTCTGATGTCTTTATGCGGATAAGGGCGAGATCGGTTTTAGGATCACGACCGATGATCTCCGCTGAGAATTCCTTTTCATTGGCCAGCATGACCTTGATCTCATCGCTTTTTTCCACAACGTGGTTGTTGGTCAGGATAAAGCCATCCTTATCAATTATAAAACCTGACCCTAGGCTTTTTTGTCTAAAATCCCTTGACCTTCCCTGCCTGCCGAAGAACTGGTCAAAAAAATCATCAAATGGGTCATTGGGGTTTGAATTGCCAAAGGGATGATGAAAAGGCCTCTTTGCCTTTATCACCTTGACAGTGCTGATATACACCACAGAGGGGCTGGCCCTTTTTACAAGCTGGGAAAAAGATCCGGGGGTCTCTTCTGCGGCAAAACATGCCACCTGCGCCGACAATGTAATAATGCATGTAAACGCTAAGGCCACGAATAGAAAAATAGGCCCGATCAGGCAATATCTGTTCAAAATGTATTTCATTAGAACTCCTGGCTTATATCAGGCAGGAAAAAATTTATTACCGTTTTAACATCTTATCACTGTTTGCTGGCCTTGATAAAACGCCATCTGAGATCAGCCAGAATGATCTCGGTAAACTTCTTCTCCTCTTCTGTCAGATTGCCGGTGGTCTTTTGCTGGAGCATGGCGATGGTGTCAATGGTTTGCTTCGCCATGGGAAGGTCCATGTGTTTTTCACCTGTTTGAGGATCGGGAATGTCACCAAGATGGAAGAGTGCTGTTGAACTCAGGCTGAAGATCAATGCTGTAAAATTGGCCTCGGGCAGCGGCGTGGTCTCCCCCTTTTCTGTCCTGGGCGGAGACTTTTCCTCTGCGGCCTTTTTTTCTGCGGGTTCTTCTGCTGCCTTTTCCTTTAAATCTCCCTTTTCATCAAATGACCTTCGGTCTTTTACAACAAATCCCTTATCTTCGTCTGACATTTTATTAGTCTCCTCATTGATAAGCTTGAATCGCTAAAGCTCAATCTTTCTTACAGAAAAAACGTTTTCGAGCCCGTGAATCTCTCCAAGTATATCATCACCTACGACGGGGTTTGTAGTAAGAAGGATGACATTTTGTCTTTTTTCCTTTTGTTCCCCTACCTGCATGCGGCTGATATTGATGCCGCGCTTACCCAATGTTGTAGCAATTTGCCCGATAACCCCGGGTTTGTCCTGGTTGTGGATAAAGAGGTTGTGGCCTTCAGGGATGGCCTCCAGATAAAAGTTGTTTATGCGAAGTATTCTGGGCAGCTTTTTTCCAAAAATGGCGCCTGATACGATGTTTTCTCCTTCGATAGTCTTCACCGTGAGTTTGATAAGGCTTGCAAAGTCCTCAGAGGTAGCGCTCTTGGACTCTACGACCTTTATCCCCCGATCAGATGCAATATGCGGCGCATTGACAAAGTTTACATCATCTCCCAGGATAGGAGTCAAAAGGCCTTTGAGCATGGCGGTCGTCAGGGGAGCGACATCATAGTCTGTGACCGTCCCTGAATAATCAATCCTTGCCTCAATGACGGCGCTGTCCGCCAGTTGGGACTGAAAAGCCCCCATCCTTTCCACCAGAGAGACATAAGGCCTTAAAGTGGCCATTAACTCAGCGCTGATACTGGGGACATTTACGGCGTTTTTTATGGACCCGTGAAGGAGGTACGCGACAATCTGTTCAGCAACGTCCTTGGCCACGTTTTCCTGTGCCTCTTTGGTGGAGGCCCCCAGGTGCGGGGTGCAGATAAAATTGTGCTGTTCAATTAATTCTGTTTTTCCCGGTGGTTCTTTTGTGAAGACATCAAAGGCGGCCCCCCCGAGTTGCCCTGACTTGAGGGCCTCACAGACATCGTCTTCATTATAGATACCGCCGCGGGCGCAGTTGATCACCATAGCCCCCTTTTTCATTTTGCTGATGGCATCCCTATTGATGATGTTGGTGGTCTCTTCCGTCTTCGGGGTATGAACAGTAATATAGTCGGCCCTCTTAAGCATCTCATCAAAAGAGACCGGCTCAAGATCCATCCTCTCAATTACCTCGGGTTTGATATAGGGGTCGTACACGATCACCTTCATCTTCATCCCCTTTGCCCTGTCAGCCACGATTCGGCCTATATGCCCTGCTCCAATGACAGCCAGGGTCTTATTGAATAGTTCCCGGCCCTTGAGGGTCTTTTTTTCCCATCTCCCATCCTTTAAGGAAGCGGTCGCCTGGGGGATATTCCTTGAAAGGGCGAAGATCATAGCCATGGTGTGCTCTGCCGTGGTAATAGTATTTCCCTCAGGGGTGTTCATCACTATGATCCCGCGCTGACTGGCGGCAGTTATATCTACATTGTCAAGGCCGATTCCGGCCCGGCCGATGACTTTCAGATTGTGCGCCGCTTCTATAATATCCGCCGTCACTTTGGTGGCGCTACGGATCACAAGACCGTCGTAACCCCCGATGATCTCCTTTAATTTTTCAGGGGGAAGACCTACATTGACGTCCACTTCAATCCCAGGCGTCTCCTCTAGTATCTTTACTCCGACCTCTGACAACTGGTCACTTACAAGGACCTTCATGGAAAAATCTCCTTCTGTTATTTTAATATTATAAAAATACCCTAATCTAAAAATCCTACCATCTGATAGGGATTTGTCAAGTTTTTGATTGAAGTGGAGGACGGCTTAATTTGTCTTCTTCAGTGTAGTATCAGCCAAGTCTATCTTCTTAGCACATCATAGAATTGCCCTGTCTTATCAGTTTTCGCCCCGACCTTGGAGCCGCAGAATCTACACCGGTATTCGTATTTGTCACCCTCCGGGAGGATCAAGAGGAGGAACTTATTTACCGGGACCGGCCTGCTGCATTTTGGGCAATAGAGTTCCGCCGCCTCCAACTCTTCGAAGTTGTTTTTCCCCTGCCCCCGCTGATATGGCCTGGAAGGATGGAATGGACTGTTTTTCATGGACAAAACCCTTAGATTTAATGTATCGGTTGTGATATTAATATTTAAGTTTAGCCGTCAGCTCTGAGTTGATGGCTCATCTTTAATGTTATAATAAGACATATTATGAAAATTCAAGTCCTATAAAAAGCTGTTAATCACAGGAGGAGGATAACTTATGAAGGTAAAACATATTGATCATATAGGCATCGCAGTAAAGGCCATTGAGCAGGCGGGAAAATTCTATACAAACATCTTGGGCCTCAAGATTCACGATATCGAAACAGTCAGCGATCAGAAGGTAAACGTGGCCTTTATCCCAATCACGGACAGTGAAGTGGAATTGCTGGAATCCACTGAACCTGACGGGCCTGTGGCAAAATTTATTGATAGCAAGGGAGAAGGTGTGCAGCATATCGCATTCAGGGTGGAAAACATTGAGGAGGCACTTAAGGAATTGAAGGAAAAGGGCGTGCGACTGATAGACCAGACACCGAGAAAAGGCGCAGGAGGAGCGATGATCGCCTTTATCCATCCTAAAGAGACCAACGGGGTACTGGTCGAACTCTGCCAAAGGGATTGAACCGGGGGAAAATTTTTTAAATTAATGGCGGTAGGTTATCAGACCGTGAGATGTATCGTAAGGGGAGACACTGACCTGGATACGGTCTCCAACCAGGACCTTTATCCGGTGCTTTTTCATTCTTCCTGAAAGCACTGCCCTTACGACCATATCATTGTCGCACTTAACTTCCATGGTGCCGCCGCCAAGGATTTTGGCGACAGTACCATCAATCTGGATAAGATCTTTTCGACTCAAAATGCTCCTTTCCCCGTCCACAGGTCGGATCTATGGGGCAAATCCAAGAACTCCACCTGCCGGGGGCAAAAAAAGCGCAGCGCAAAAAAATCGGCTGTTGTATTAGGCGGCTCAGACCAAGGAATTTATCTGGATGCGAAACTTGAACAATTTTTTATTATATACCCTATTTTTATTATGATGTCAATCAACCGGCCTTAAATATTTGCCGCCGGTCAAAAAAGTCATTTCTGGTCTTACTGCGTTTAGTCGATTAACAATGGAAGATATCATTGTCAGTAAAAGCTATCGTTCTTACACCTTCTCAGAGGGTGGGGTCTCTCAGATAAAGGCTGACCTGCTGGTGGAGGCCCCCCTGGAGATCATAATAAACGGCAAATCAAGCGTCCTTATCATGTTCACGCCCCAGAACATAAAGGAATTGGTGGTAGGCTTTGTTTTTACTGAGGGTATTATCAACAATCTATCTGAGATAGAAAAGTGCGAGATCTGTCCTGTCCGAAACCCCAATGGAGAAGAAGTCATTGAGGCAAGGGTTGAAATTTCATCAAGCCATGCCCGCAATCTCACAGCCAAGGGGCAAAGGGTATCTTATTCCAGTTGCGGCATCTGCGGAAAGGAAGGTTATCTGAATCTTGAAACCGGTCTGTCCAGGGTGAAAAGTTCTCACACATTTTCCATGGAGGTCCTTCTGGGGCTGGTAGCCAGAATGAAGCAGTATCAGCCGCTCTACAATAATACAGGTGCAGCTCATGCTGCCATGCTGTTTAAAAGCGACGGAACCCCTATTGTCCAGTGTGAGGATATGGGAAGACATAATGCCCTGGACAAGGTCATTGGGATGACCCTAATTAATGGAATACCTCCAGATGACAAGATCATTTTTTCAAGCGGCAGGGCTAGCCTTGAGATGATCATTAAAACCGCAAGGGCCGGGTTTCCTGTTTTTGTGGCCAAGTCACGGCCCACATCTAAGGCCGTGGAGGCGGCCAAATACTATAATATCACCCTGTTGGATGTTGCAAAAAGCTCTAACAGGGTTTACAGCCATGCCAGACGCATCAAGGGCTTCTGATCAAATGGTGGATTCTTTGTTCGATGACATATCTGGTGTCATACTTGCCGGGGGAAAGAGCAGCAGGTACGGCAGGAATAAGGCCCTGGAAAAGATTGACGGCATCTCCCTTATAGAAAGGGTTGCAGGGGTTATGGGATCGGTCTTTGAGCATCTGATCATCATAACAAACACGCCGGATGAATATGCGTTTCTTAACATACCGATGCACGGAGACTTTATCAGGGGCCTGGGCCCGATAGGGGGCATCTACACCGGACTTTCCGTTATCCACAATACTTCCGGGTTCTTCGTGGCATGTGATATGCCCTTGCTCAATCAGGATCTCATACGGTACATGACTAATAAACGGGCGGGATTTGATGTGGTTGTACCCAGGATCAACGGCATGATCGAGACCCTCCATGCAGTTTACGCCAAAGGTTGTATACCGGCTGTCAAGAGATTGATCGCATCCAAAGAATATCAGACCATCAGGATGTTCAGTGAATTGTCGGTCTGCTATGTGGAGAGGGATGAGATCCGCAGGTTTGATCCGGGGCTGGAATCCTTTGTCAACATTAACAGACCCCAGGAGTTGAGGAGGTTGAATAATTAATGATAGAACTCGTGCTTACTGTTGGTCTGGCAATTATTATATCTGCATCCTGTTCCCTGATTGAGGCTGTCCTTTATTCCGCCCCGGCAAGACACGTTGAGGCCATGACCCATGCGGGAAAATCTTATGCCAAGATATTCAAGAACCTGCGGATTAACATAGAGCGCCCGATTACGGCGGTATTATCTCTGAATACAATTGCAAACACCGCTGGGGCTGCCCTTGCCGGTTCTGCCGCCGCCAATGTCTTCGGGCATGAGTGGCTTGGATACTTTGCAGCATTTTTTACCCTTGCGATCCTTATCTTCTCTGAGATCCTGCCCAAGACGGCTGGGGTTATTTATGCCAAGTCCCTCATCTCCTCTGTAGCCTATGCACTGAGCGCGCTGGTAATGCTCATGACACCCGTCATATGGCTGAGCAGCCTAGTCACACGTATGATCGCCCGCGAAAAGGCTGAGGAAGTGGTAACCGCTGAAGAGATCAAGGTAATGGCCAGATTAGGCCTGCGCACAGGCGGCATAAAGCCTTACCAGGAACAGATAATAGATCGGATACTGACCCTTCATAACAAGAAGGCCAAGGATGTAATGACTCCCAGGACAGTTGTCTTTTCCTTAAGTGAACATTTGACACTGGAAGAGGCGAGCCAGAAGGCGGAAAGCTGGGAACACAGCCGCTTCCCTGTATATGACGAGGACATGGAAGATGTGGTAGGGATCGTTTTGACCAAGGAAGTGCTTGTTGCACTTTCAAAGGGAAAAGATGATATGCAGTTGACCGAGCTTATGAGGCCAGTGCATTTTGTTGTAGAGACGGCGACGCTCAACAGGGTGTTGACGGAATTTCTGGAATCCAGGGAGCACCTGTTTGTGGTCCTGGACGAATACGGAGGGCTCTCCGGCCTCATAACACTGGAAGATATACTGGAGGAGATACTGGGTAGAGAAATTGTAGATGAATCCGATGTTGTAGAAGATAAGAGGGCTCTGGCCAGACAGAGACGAAAGCGTATTATAAGTGGGGCATAATTGCTGCTTATTCAGCGGTCAGTTTAGCATGCCCTTGAAGCCCTGGAGTTTACATACCCGTTCGTGTTTTATCCCTTCCACAGGTCAACGTCTATCAGACCCAGTTTTGCTGCATAGCGGACCAGTTCAAACCTGTTGCGAACGGAAAGCTTGGCAAATATCCTGCCGGTGTGGTTTTCGACGGTCTTTTCGCTGATAAAAAGCTTGGGGGGTCCCCTCAATTTTTGTGGGGGATTCCATCTTATTCATGCCGCAGGGCCTCTATCGGGTCCATGCGTGCGGCCTTTCTTGCCGGGACATAGCCGAATATTACTCCTACTGCGGCCGAGAACAGGAAGGCTATCAAGACTATGCCGGGATTGAATACAAAGGGGACGTTAAGGGCATTCGAGCCAAAGGCCGCGGCAATAAGCCCCAGGGCTATCCCGATAAGGCCTCCGAAGGATGAAAGTACGACTGCCTCCAGCAGAAACTGGGTGAGCACCTCACGCTCCAGTGCGCCTATGGCGAGCCTGATACCGATCTCACGGGTCCTTTCGGTCACAGACACCAGCATTATATTCATAATGCCGATTCCTCCCACCAGGAGGCTTACTGCGGCAACAGTGCTTAAAAGTGATGTCAAAACCTGCGTTGTGCCTGTAAGCATCCCTACGATTTCCTTCATGTCCATCACGCTGAAATCATCGTCCTGACCGCGCGATATGCGGCGGCGTTCGCGCATCAGCCGCTCCAGATCATCCTCGACCTTTTCAGTAGACACCCCATCCCTTGCAGAGACAAGGATCGCCGTAACATCAGTATTGCCTTCGATACGCCTTTGAAATGTCCTTATGGGGACCAGAACAAAGTCGTCCTGGTCGGTTCCAAAACCGGATTGTCCCTTGGATTCAAGGACACCTATCACTTTGAATGAAATCTTCTGTAAGCGAATGCTTGCTGTGAGAGGGTCCTGACCGCCGAAAAGCTCCTTACAGACAGTAGCGCCCAGCAGACACACGGCCTTGCCCGCCCTAAGCTCTCCGTCGGTAAATGTCCTGCCTGATTCAATCGCCCAGTCCCTTGCCTGGAGATATTCATTGGTGCTGCCCATTACAGTTGTGGACCAGTTCTGATTTCCATAAATCGCCTGCATCATACGGCTTGCAACGGGCGCGACGGCCAAAAGGCCCCCTACCTCCCTTTCAATTGCAGTGACATCGGCAAGATCAAAAGGATCCGACGTGCTGCGGGCCCCGCCTGGTCCGTGCATGCCCTGGCCAGGCCTTATCTGCAGGAGGTTTGTCCCCAGCTTTGTGATATCTGATCTCACCTTTGCAGTAGCGCCCGAGCCCAAAGTGACCATTGTGATCACTGCGGCCACACCTATAACCACCCCAAGTATGGTCAAAGAGGATCTCATAAGGTTTCGTCGAATCTCACGCAGGGCGAGCAAAATTGTCTGCCACCACATTATGCTGTCTCCCCGTTTGGCCCGTCATTGACGATCACGCCGTCCAGAAAACGGATAATCCTTTTGGCATAAGAGGCCATCTCCCGATCGTGCGTCACCATCACAATGGTAATACCCCTGTCGCTGTTTAACCCGGCCAGGAGATCCATTATCTCTCGACTCCGCACAGAATCCAGGTTTCCGGTAGGCTCATCGGCCAGGAGCAACTCCGGGTCCGTGACAATGGCCCTTGCAATGGCTACACGCTGTTGCTGTCCTCCTGATAACTCAGAGGGGCTGTGTCGCTCCCAGCCGTTAAGCCCGACTGCGGTCAGGGCCGCAATAGCAAGCGCCTTCCTCTCGTGAAGATGCATGCCTCGGTAAAACAGCGGAAGCTCCACGTTTTCCATGGCGGATGTGCGGCTTAGGAGGTTGTATCCCTGAAAGACGAAACCAAGATGGTCCCGCCGCAAGAGCGCCCTGCCCTCCCTTGAAAGGCTGCCCACCTCAACCCCGTCGAACAGATAGAGGCCTGAGCTTGGCGTATCCAGGCACCCCAGTATGTTCATGCATGTGGACTTTCCCGAGCCGCTGGGACCCATAACAGCGACAAACTCGCCCCGCTCAATGACGAAACTGATACCCCTTAGGGCGTGCATGGCGGCATGGCCCTCTCCGTATATCTTTTTTACCTCCCTCAACTCTATCAGGACGTGATTGTTTCTTACATCTGTCACCGTTATCTGCCTTCATTAGCTATGGAGGTTATCAGCACCATGCCGGGTTTAAGATCACCACCGGTCAGCTCTGTCATAACGCCGTCTGTCGCCCCTGTGGTGATGGCAATAGGGGAGGGCCTTCCCTCAAGGAGGGTCCATACCCTCTTGCCGCCCTTTCCGTCCCCTTCGTTTCTTTGATTTCTGGACCCGAACCTGGGGGGCCGGGGAAGTATTTTACCCAATATGCCTCTTTCGTCTTTGATTTCTTCCTTCTCCTTTATTGGCGGAGAAAAACGCAGACAGGCATTTGGCACAAGCAAGGCATTTTCGATCTTCTTTACAGTTATCTCCGCAGTGGCAGTCATGCCGGGTCTGAGGACCAGTTCTTTATTATCCACTGAAAGCAGGGTCTCGTAGGTAACAACCCCTTCCACTGTCTTTGCGCCGTATCTTACCTGGGTGATACGGGCGGGAAAGGACCTGTCTGAATATGCGTCAACCGTAAAATTAGCCTCCTGACCCTCCTGCACCATGCCCACATCTGCCTCGTTGACATCCACGTGGAGTTCCATCTTGGTCAGATCTTCAGCGAGGGTGAACAAGACAGGGGTCTGAAAGGTTGCTGCCACCGTCTGCCCAGGCTCCACACTGCGGGTTAATACAATGCCGTTTATGGGGGAGCGGATTACTGATTTGATCAGGTCTGTTTCAATGGACTCTAAGGTGGCACGGGCCTGGGAGACCTGGGCCTTTAGAGAGTCTTCCACCGCCATTGCGCGTCTCAGCGCAGCCTCTTTTGCGACAAGCTCCTGCTTTGACGGCACCATGTTGTTACTGAGCTCCTTTACATGCTGCATACGCTCCAGTTCGCTCCTGGCCTCATCTACAGTCGCCTGGGCCTCCACCACCTTTACCCTGGCCGATTCCAGCGCGGCCTTTGATTGCATAGCCTGCGCATCAAGCTTTGATGTATCAAGCCTTGCCAGTACCTGATTCTTCTTTACACGGTCATTATAATCCACATCAACAGTCTCGACGATGCCTGAGAGCTCACTACCCACATCCACCTTGTTGATCGGCTCAAGTGCACCTGTAGCGGTTACAGTGACTGTAAGAGATCCCTGCGTGACCTCCTTTGTCTCATAGGCGACAAAATTTCCCCTGCCGATAGCATTAATAATCACGACCGTTATGACAGACAAAAGGACGATAATTGACGCCGCGGTGAATATTTTTGAATGTCTGCTGATGACTGATGATGTCTTTCCGCTATTATAAATCGGTTCTCCGTCAGATATCATTTCTTCTCCAGGGTATCTGGAAATTCCAGAGATGTAATTTTTGTCCACCCTCCTCCCAGGGCCTTGTAGATGACTATGAGGTCGGCGGTAACATTACGGCTGCTCTGGGTGAGCTGGTCTTCGAATGACAGCATAGACCTCTGGGCTTCAAGCACAATCTGAAAATCAACAAGGCCGGAAGAATACTGATCCTGCGAAAGCCCTGCAGCGGCCCTTGCAGACTGAACCGCCCGCAACAGGGAACTTCTTTTCTCCTGTTCCTTTGAATAGGCGATCATTGCATTTTCCACCTCTTCAAGGGCATTGAGTATTGAGGCCTTGTACTGGATCATTTTCTGCTCCTGCAATGCGTTCTGCACCTCGACGTTTTGAAGTATCGCCCTAGCCCTGAATATGGGCCAGCTTATGCCTGGACCTGCGTTGTAATATCGGCTTTGGGCGTCAAGGAAATCCTGAGAGGACAAGGACTCAAGGCCAATAGAGCCGGTTAACGTCAATTTGGGAAAGAGATCCGCCTTGGCCACACCAATCCTCGCTGTCTGGGCTGCCAGTTCGCGCTCCAGCATGCGCACATCCGGCCTGCGTCTAAGCGCATCAGCAGGCACGCCCACGGCAATCTCCGGCCCTGCAACCGGTATATCCCCTGGTTTATCCAGGTCCGGGTCAATATCCCCTGGTTGCCTGCCCAACAGGACGGCAAGCCTGTTTTTTGCCTGTTCAAGACCGGTCTTTAGGGACGGAATCTCGGACCTGGTCGCTTCCAGGTTATAGCTCGCCTGTTCCACATCAAGCCCTGTGGTCAGCCCCGCCTCATAACGCCACTTTGTGATGTTAGATGTCTCTTCCTGCACCTTCAAATTGGATGATGCCACTGTAAGTCTTGCCTGAAACGATCGGACATCGAGATAGTTTAGCGCAACCTCGGCCGTGAGCGATACCATCACATCATAATATTCCTCCTGCATCGCCTGCATATCTGCGGTTGCAGCCTCAACCGAGCGACGCACACCTCCAAAGATATCAATCTCCCATCCTGCGTCAAAACCCGCCTGATAAAGATCTGTCCTCCTGCCCACGCCTACCTGCTCACTGGTCCTGTTGGTCTTGGCGGAGCCTGTTGCATCAAGGGTTGGAAATAAGCCCGCCATGGCAATCGCCCTTCGGGCCCTTGCCTCTCTTATCTTCGCCCTTGCCTCCTTAACACCAAGGTTTTCTGATATGGCCCTTTCCACAAGGTATGACAGTAATGGGTCATTGAGGGTCTGCCACCACTGGGCCAGGGCATCAACGTCTGTCTGCCTGTTGCTTAACCCGCCTTCAAGGTCTGCCCGCCACCCATCCGGCGCCGTTGTTTCTGGGGGGGAATAGTCAGGTCCGACAGCGCAAGCGGCAATCATCAGAGCTGATAACAGCACCGGAAACAATCTAAAAACAGGTTTAATATTTGACTTAATATAAATATTCACATCAAATAACTTATCAATTTTGATGTTTAATTTTGCATTGATATTGAATTGTTCTTTATAATTAATAACTAAACCACCCTCGACTATAAGTCGAGGGGTTTTATGAGGGGTCGATTTCAAATCGACTATCATCAGGAATCGGCTCCCCTTCTTGCTTTTGAAAATATTGCTGGATCATTTCGTCCGTGCAAAACATCACGAGTCCGTATCGCCACCGCACCAGCCATTCCGCGCTTCAGATATTTGTGAAGCCAGATTTGGTGGACTTTGAGGTCTGTTTTGGTATGGGCACCCAGTTGATAACGTCGCATAGCGACATGTATTAACTTTTCTTCGCCTAAAGGCGAGGGATTTCAACCATCCCTGAAAGGGACATTAAAAATTAACAATTCACAATTCAAAATTGTCCCCTGCTGTGTCTTATGTCTGTCGCCTATTGTAGGTCTGCGGTTACATCTCTCCCTGGCTGCCCGGATCAATCCTCTTCCTAAATACAACATGCTCGAGTATCAGTGCGCTCAGGACTCCCACCACAAAACCATTTCCCAATATGGGTCTTAAGACCTGTGGCATGGCGCCGACCACATGGCCGGGGAAAAAGGCCACTACAGTGCCCAGCAGCAATGGTAGGCCGATCACCAGTCCGTTGTCAAATTGAATGCCCTGATCTTTACTGTCTTTGAAGGCGACGATCAGGCCGGCCGAAATCTGGTGGGTCATCACATAGGCAAGCACCGCGCCGATCACTACGGACGGGATGCCTCCAATAACCCCTGTCACATCAGGAAAAAACGCCAAAAAGAGCATGATTGCAGCGGCGGGCAGCAGTGTGAATCGGGACGCACACCCTGTTGACATGATCATGCCTGGGCTTAGGGAATAGTTTACAGGGCCTATGACCCCAAAGAATCCGGAGGCTATATTGGCAAGGCCCGTTAACAACACACCTCGTTTTACACGGCCTTCCATGCCTGATGGCGCGATGAATTCCCCGGCAGACTGGATGGAGCCCAAGTCATTAATAGAAAGGGCTATATAACAAAACATGAAGGATATCAGCACACCTGGTTGAATAGCCGGGTCCAGGGTCATCTGTCCAAAAAAGCCTCCGAAGTTAGTTACACAGCAGGCCGGACCGTCGCCTCTTCCCCCTGGAAATATCAAAAAGTAGATCAGGCTCCCAGCGATCATGGCCCATATTATCAAGGTTGATCTCCAGATGCCGCTTAAAAGCCTGTAACAACCGAATACCAGGATGATCATTATTATGGCGAAACTGATATTATAAAAAGGGCTTATCCCGCTTTTTGGGGCGACTATCAGATCCCGCACGGTCGGGGCTATGGTAAATGCGATCAGCAGAAGGACTACTGTTACCACGTTTAGGGTAAAGAGTCTTTGAAGATATCTGAATAATCCGCTCGCAGACAAAACCGCAATGAACAGGCCACCGATCATCACAGAGGTGTAAATGGCGGATTTTCCGGCCTCCTGACCGGCAATGACTCCGATAAGGAGCACCGTAGAAGGTCCTGGGATTACCGGCATCCTGTGTCCCCAATATATCTGACATACAAGGGTAATGGCGTTTATGAACAGGAGCTTCTGGAGGTAGATGATGAGCCCGGATGGTTCTATGAAATGGATCTCCCCTATGACCTTGCCCAGTATAATGATGGAGGAGATAACAACAGCAGCCCATTGAAGGCCAATGAGCCAGGATTTTATCAAAGGGGGTTTTTCGTCAACACCGTATTCAATTCGCATCGCAGGACCCATCTCCGGGCAGGCTGGTGCGAATCAGGATATCAAAACCCATGGATTTCAGGGCCTCTATCCATAACGAGGCCTCCTCAATGCGCTCGTATCTCCCCACCAGCAAAAGGCACTGATCGTTTTCATCCCAGACCCAATCGTATTGCACAAAGCGGACACCGTTTTCTTCAATCCTCTTTCTGAGCCCTTCGCGGATCTCTTCCCTTGCATCAAAATCAAGCCCAAGGTAGCTTTTGCCTTTTATCAGAACATAGTACATTTAGCAAACCCGCAATGCCCTACCATTTTGGTTCACCAATCCTGGCCGAAACAGCATTTGCAAGCCCATATATCCTTTGCGTCCAATCCACAGAAAGTAGACCGGCGCCGCACGCAGGGGTAATCAGGCTCTGCCTTATAACAAGGTCAATGTCCGGTCCGCAACAGACCAGTTGCGATAACAGCCCTTTCAGACGATCCAGTAAGGAGTCGGGGGTTTCTTTAAACGGGTCGTCCAGTGTCGGTACGATGCCCCATGCCACAGATCCGCCGCGATTCAAGAAATCATTTACCTGCTGCAGATAATAACCCAGTGATTGACCGAAGCGGTATGCGTCCAGGCTTAAAATCTGCATATGGGTTTCAAGCAGGATTGACCAGTCAATGGCCTCGCAGGCATGAACACCGGTCAGGGCGTTTTCAAGAAAAACCGCACGAAAAATCGCATTGATATCCTCGATGATCATCTCCTTTGTCATGGTCAGGTGATCTCTTGTGCCATAGGCGCTGACCGCCGGTTCATCTACAAAAATGACGGCCTGCCTGCCGAATTGCGACAGGGCCCGGGCCTGGCTGCGGCTGTTCAGGGCAAGAGTCCTCACTATGACATCACGCAGTTCATCATTATAATAGGAAAATCTGCCCTCCTGGTCCTTTAGATTCAACCCGACGGTCAGGGGGCCTGCGATCTGCCCTTTAACGAACAGGACATTGTCGAAGTCCATCTTTTCAAGATGGGCGAGAAAGGCATGAAATCCTCTTGCAGCCCTGACCGGCGGCAGGAATTTGGCAAGGGCTAAGGCGTCGCCTGATTCAGCGGCGAGGCAGATTGAGTAGAAGTCCGTAAGCCTCTCAGGCCAGTCCGGCCGGCTCGCATCAAAAAAGTAGCTATCGCCTTTGACAATCAACAGACCTGAATCTACAAGGGGTTGCAGGAACTGGAAAACAAAATACTCCTCACTGCCACGACGAGGCATCTGGGGCCAGTGAGGGGCCCTTGAAAAATACCTTATAACAAAGCCTACCGCCTCATCAGGATCAGTAAACGGCAGGCTCCCAATACCTGTTGCGATTCCTCCGGGAGAGAATTCTGCTATTTTATCCATTGGTCCCTGTTATCTTCAGCCTGAAATCATAGTATTTCCTCACATCTTCAATTACTCTGAAGAGCCCCATCGGGTTTTCCGGATCTTTGGCTGAATATAGGCTTTGATGTCCGTCGCTTAGGGCGTTTTCAGGGTCAGGATGTGCCTCGATCATCAGGCCGTTGGCACCGTGTCCGACTGCGCCAAGAGATGTCTCTAACACCAGAGACCTTTTTCCACAGGCATGGCTGGGGTCATAGATTATCGGGATATTGCAGTTTTGGACCAATACGCTGATATCACCGGTATCAATGCTGTTGCGTGTATATTTTAGGTCTATCCCCTTTATACCCCTGAGGCAGATCATCACATTGTGGACATTGCCGGCCAGGAGATATTCTGCGGCATTGATCAATTCCTCCAGGGTAGTCGCCATACCCCTTTTTAGCAGGACCGCGGCTGCTGTCCCTTTGAGCTCGGTCAGGGCCTTTAACAGGTCATAGTTCTGGCAATTTCTTGCGCCCACCTGATATACATCCACCCTGTGTTTTTGATACTTATCAATATTCCTGGGGTCGGTAATCTCGGTAACAATCGGAAGCCCGCTTGCATCACCTGCCTGCCTCAGAAACCTGAGCCCTTCTTCCTGAAGGCCCTGAAAGGAATAGGGGCTGGTCCTGGGTTTATACGCGCCGCCTCGCAGCATATCAGCGCCCGCCGCCTTGACATCGCGAGCCGCCTTCATAATCTGCCCTTCACTCTCAACTGCGCAAGGGCCTGCTATGATGCACAGTCTGTTACCCCCGACCTCCATACCTCCGGCCTTTACAATCCTCCTGTCAAGATATGACCTGGATGCGAGCTTGTAAGGTTCGGCTATCCTTTTTATGTCCTCTACACAGTCCAGTTGCCGCAGGCGTTCCTCCTGGATCTTTGCAATATCAGCGCCCGCGGCCTTAACAGCCACCACCGGCAGTTCCTCTCCCTGGACAGTATGATAATGCACCTCAATCCCGGCCTCATCCGCAAGCTGTATCAGCCTTTCCACAGTCCTTTTGATATCTTCCTGCGTTGCTCCCTTTTTTAACTGAACTATCATGGTCAACCTCAGAACGGTTTTAAGTTTTATGTGTTAAGTTTTAAGTTTAGGATGTTGGGTCCTTTAACACCTATAAACCTAAAACCTAAAACTTAAAACCTAAAACGTAGGTATCTTACTGAAAGGCTGGAGGGCTGGGCTAATTATATATCCTGCTTCTGCGTTGGAATGCGAAGGTTTTGTCCCAGACGAATGGTTGCGTGCGCATTAAGCCCGTTGGCGTGAATAAGGTCTCTTACCTGCACGCCATATCTTTTTGCGATCTTGTTGGCCGTATCTCCCGGTCTTACACGGCAATAAAGACTGGATTTCCGGATGCTTTTAAACAGCTCGGGCGGTATGTTTTCTGCCGTAAATGTGGAGTCTGAAGCCATCTTGGACGGCAGATAAAGGCAGTAGCCCTTTGGCACATATTGACGTCCGCTGATAACCGACGATCTCAATGAGGGATTGAGCTCTTCCAATGTGTCAATATCCACGCAGAAATGCCTGGCCAAATCCTTTATGGCGATATGGCCTGGAAGGGTTATGGAATCCCGGTAAACTGGTTCGTCAAGTTCGATCTCGCCAAAATAGGCCTGGTAATTCCGGGCTATTTCCCTTGCAGCGAGAAATTCGGAATAGAAATTGCGAGAGGCAAAACCAAAAGAGGGGCCATTATAATACTTAAAGATATTTTCATAGCCACCCTTTATCCTCTGGGCCCTTAGCATCCCACCAGGGCCGTGGTTATAAGCGGTAAGGGCGGTGGGCCATTCCCCCAGCATTCTATAGTTTTCCTTCAATAAGCGCGCGGCGGCGTGGGTTGCAATAATGGGGTCGCGTCTTTCATCAATAACATGATTTATGGTCATGAATCTGCGGCCTGTTGGGTTGGTGAATTGCCATATCCCCGCGGCGCCGCATTTGCTTGAGGCTTGATAATTAAAGGAGGATTCCACGTGCGGCAGATAGGCCAGGTCCTCAGGCAGATCATAGGCCCTTAGAATCCTTCTGATCTCGTCAAGGTACTTTCCGGAACGTATAAGACCTGCAAGAAAGCGGTCTTTCTGGCCCAACTGCATCCTGACGTTTAAGTGGGCATCCTTCAACAAATTCTTGGCGTTATAGGCTGCAAACAGGCCCAGGACACGCTCCTGCTCCAGGCTAGGCCGCGCGTCCGCGGATACTATCCTTTTGAGCAAATTTTGGTAATAACCCTTGGCACAGCTCTCCTTTGCATCGTTGTAGCTGTAGGCCCCAGGCTCGAACCAGTCCTTCAGGGTTATCACCTCATAGATAATATTAAGGTTTCTGGCATCGTGGATTATTCCCTGTGTGGTTGAGTATTGAGCATATACCTTTTTCCAAAATGCGACATTTGCCATGAGGCTCGGATAGGAGGGCAAAGGATCATCCTGCTCCGCGGCAAATCCCAGGGTGGTCGGCAGCGATAAGGCCGCAAACGTTATCAGGGCAAAACACAGCCCGATTCCCCGGAACACCAATTTAATAGATTTCAACCTTTTTCTCATATCTGTCACCTAAAGAATACTATCCGGGTGATTAGGTGTCACAAAAGCCCGGGATTACTACCCGGGGAAGGTAGCCGGATGATTATTTTTTTATGCAAAATAAATGCCGCATTGGCCTTCTAACGTTTGTTTTTATCCAACACACTGGAGAATGATCATTCACCACAAAGCTATAATTTTGGAAGGAGTTAATTGGACAAAAGCAGAACTTGCTTTTTAATTCCAAAAAGTATATGGACCCTTGCATTGTGTGTCAAGTTCAAACATCGCAGGACTGCAAAAAAGTGACCCTTACACTGAAACGATGATAATATATCTTCCATTATAATTCAAAATTCACAATTAAAAATTCAAAATCGTAATATCTCCATCTTTCAGCCTGGGCACGACAGGGATACTGTTCAAATCTGTGCACAAAGCTATATCGGATTCCATCCCTATTTCCCTCAGGTAACGGCCATGTTGTGTCTGGCCGACAAAGGATGTCAGACCGATCTGCCCGGCCTTTTCAAAGGTAAACAAGGCGGCCTTGGCATTGTCGGTGAGGTCATAATTTGACCCGATAAGGCTGACTATCATTCCTGCGCAGGCCGTGTCCTCCAGGCTCAGATCGCCCTGCCTGCCTGCGCAGACAATGGTGACATCATGGGGACATGTTACAATGTAATTGCAGATTGCAGCCATGTTCAGAAATGATCCAAAAATAACCATGCTCGCCCCCTCGGCCCAGAGTGCCGCCTTGGTGCCATTAGTGGTGGTTAAGACAATGGTCTTCCCTGCCACCTTTTCCTTTGAATATTCGCAAGGGGAGTTACCCAGATCAAACCCGGCAATCTTAAAGCCCTTTCGCTCGCCACCAAGGATGCAATCTGTTGCTCCGAGTTTCTGTTTCAACTCAAAGGCCTCTTCCGGCTCCAGCACGGGAATAACGCGATGGGCCTGATTAGCCAGGGCTGTAACAATTGTGCTGGTGGCCCTCAGGATATCCACTACTACAGAGATTTGTCCTGTTTGTGTATTATCTCCAGCAGAAGACGGTATGAGAATGACATCAATCAGCACTGTCTCCTCACTGACATTTTCTGTCCTATGGGCTTGTCTTTTTGTTCATTCATGATCATCACAGGCTGATCAAAGACGTATCATAATCCTCTACATTCTCATAGCCGAGCAGATTAAGGATTGTACCTGCCACATTTGAAAGGCCAGGGCATTCAACATTGGCCATCTTGTATTCGCCCCTGTACTGCGGATCGTAGATCGCAAAGGGCACAGGATTAAGAGTGTGCGCAGTTTTTACCATTTTTTGGCCTTTTTTGTCAATCGTAAACATCACATCTGAATTGCCGTGGTCCGCGGTTATCACCGCAGTGCCCTCAAGATCTCTTATAACATCGAGCAACTGGGCGATACACTGATCAACCGTCTCCACTGCCGTAATTGCGGCATCCATTTTTCCGGTGTGGCCGACCATGTCGCCGTTTGCAAAATTGAGCCGTCCGAAGCGATAATCCCCATCTCTGAGCATTTCAATGGTCTTGTCCTTTATCTCTATGGCCTTCATCCTGGGCGCCTTGTCAAATTCAATCCGGTCTGAAGGGATCTCCACATAGGTTTCAATGGATGGATCAATATAGCCTGATCTGTTACCGTTCCAGAAATAGGTGACGTGGCCGAATTTCTGGGTCTCAGATATGGCAAACGATCTCACTTTTTCGGCGCAGAGATATTCACAAATGGTGCGCTCAATAACAGGGGGCTCCACCAAAAAATTGGGCGGCATATTGGTATCTCCGTCATACTGCATCATTCCTGCGTAAAGGACATCAGGCAGGGGTCCTCGTTCAAATTCATGAAAATCCTTTTCTGTGAAGGCCCTGGAAATTTCGATTGCGCGGTCCCCGCGGAAGTTGAAGCACACGGCTGCATCTCCATCGGTGATCTGACCGACCGGCCTTCCGTCCGTATCCACAATGACAAATGCCCCCATATATTGATCGGTCATCTTGGGGTCCTCGCGATAAAATGTCTCAACAGCTTCCTGTGCCGAGGAAAATGCCCTCGCCCTGCCGAGCACGTGGGCCTCCCAGCCGCGCTTTACTATATTCCAGTCTGCATTATAGCGGTCCATGGTCACATTCATGCGGCCTCCCCCTGAGGCGATATAATATTTAAAGCCCTTTTCCTGATTAATCTTTTTAAATTTCTCCTCGACAGGCACAACGTAATCCAGCGCCGATTTCTCCCCCACATCTCTTCCGTCCAACAGGGCGTGCACGCATACACGCTCCAGGCCCAGTTCCACGCATTTATCTATAATCTTATAGAGTTGTCCGATGTGTGAATGGACGTTTCCATCTGATAGAAGGCCGATAAAGTGTAGGGTGCCACTCCCCTTTGCTCTCTGAACAATGCTCTGCCAAAGGCTGGTCTCAAAAATCCGGCCTGATTCAATCGCCCGGTTGACCAGCCTTGCACCTTGGTCAAATACCCTGCCTGCGCCAAGGGCATTGTGACCGACTTCGCTGTTTCCCATATCATCGTCTGAGGGAAGCCCCACAGCGGTGCCGTGTGCCCGGAGCCTGCAAAAGAGTTCGGATGAAAAAAGGCGGTCCAACGTAGGGGTATCGGCCAGGTAAACGGCATTGCCGTCATTGTGAATACCAAGACCGATGCCGTCCATTATGATTAACAGCAGTGGGCCTTTTCTTCCCTTAAATGACTTTAAGCTTTTAAGTCGTAATGTCATATCAGGCGCTCCTTTTTAATGGAATTTGCCCTCAAAAATAGCACGGAAAATCCTTTAGCGAAAGACAAAAATATTGGAAATATTAAATTGATGGCCTATAAGCTAATATAAGCTGTTAGCTGTTTGCCTTTAGCTGTTAGCTTGATGATGGCAGAGACTTATTTAATCCCTCATTTTAACCCATTGATAAAAAACGAGAGTTGCTATAATTCTATTCGATTATAGTAACAACTTCTAACTAATTCCGGGCGGGCCGTGGGCTTTTTACCCGTTTGCATCACCAATAGTAGCAGTTGAAAATAGCACATAGGTATGATTTCTGTAGCCGTACAGGCGGATAAGACTCTATATGCGCGGCCGGCAGCATCATTTAACCAACTATTTAAGAAGTGCGTATAGCGCCGCCGTCTGTTCGAACTGAGGAAAAAATATGCAAACAGGTAAAAAGCCCACGGCCCACCCGGAATTATTTAGAAGTTCCACTAACTGCTAAGGGCTTAAAGCTAATCACTCAATTTATTATCTAAGGAGCAATATTATGCCTAAAAATATCGTCATTGTCGGTGCGGTGGCCCTGGGGCCTAAGGCCGCCTGCCGGTTTAAACGTCTTGAGCCGAATTCCACGGTGATCATGGTGGATCAGGGGGATGTGATCTCCTATGGCGGATGCGGAATACCTTACTTTATATCAGGTGATGTGAGCGAACCGGATCAGCTTCAAAGGACAAGTTTTCATATGCTAAGGGATGAAAAGTTCTTCCGGGACGTGAAGGACGTGGAGGTAATGACAAACACCAGGGCGCTTTCAATTGATCGAAAGATTAAGACCGTACTTGTCATGAATCTGAAAAGCGGGAAGGAACAGATGCTTTCCTATGACAAACTTGTGCTGGCTACCGGAAGCAGGCCCAACAGGCTTAATATTGCCGGCGCGGACCTGGAAGGCGTCTTTACTGTCTCAAATATAAACGAGGCCGTTGCCATCAAAAAGGATATTTCAGGGGGAAAGGTCACTAAGGCGGTTGTGATAGGCGCTGGGGCTATCGGGCTCGAAATGGCAGAGGCCCTTGCTGATATGTGGGATATAGAAACCTCTGTTATTGATATCGCTGACCAGGTGCTGCCGGGAATAATCAGTTCCAATATGGCGCGGATGGTACAGCATCACTTGAAAGAAAAGGAAGTCACTTTCTTTGCCGGTGAAAGGGTTTTAAGGATTGAGGGAGAGACCAGGGTGACGACGGTTGTAACCGATAAAAGAAGCATTGATGCCGATATGGTGATCATGGCGGTTGGTGTTTCGCCCAACTCGGATCTTGCCAGAAATGCAGGCCTCAAGGTTTCTCAAAACGGGGCGATTATTGTAAACAAGCGCCTCCAGACATCTGACCCTGATATATATTCAGGCGGGGATTGCGTCCAGATACCAAACCTTGTTACAGGAAAACCGGCTTATTATCCGCTTGGCTCCATGGCAAACAAACAGGGCAGAGTAATCGGAACCAATCTTGCGGGCGGTAGCGCTGAATTTGAAGGCGCTGTGGGCAGTTTTGTATTAAAGATATTTGATATTTCTGTAGCAAGCTCGGGCCGTTGCATCGAGGCCGCGAAAAAAGACGGCTTTGACGCCCTGAGCGCCTTTGTTGTGCAGTTTGACCGGGCGCATTTTTATCCGGAAAAGGATCTGATATATTTAGAATTGGTTGTAGACAAAGCTACGGGCAGGGTCTTAGGCATTCAGGGGATTGGAAACACCGGCGATGGCATGCTTGCAAGGGTAAACGCTGTTGCCGCTATTCTCAAATACAGACCGACCATATCAGATATCAGCAATCTGGAACTTCCATATTCTCCACCCTTCTCATCGGCCATGGATGTCATAAACGCACTTGGAAATACAGCAGAAAACATATTGGCCGGCATGAACAGGCCATTACAGGCAGAACAGTTTAATGACTGGTGGAATAACAGAAAGGAAGGGGACACATTCTTTCTTGACTGTAGAGGTTGGGGCAATGCAGGCCCCTTTGTAGAGAAATACCCTGACCACTGGAAGAACATCCCTCAGGATGAGCTAAGAAAAAGGATTAAAGAGGTCCCAAGGGACAAGAAAATTGCCCTTGTCTGCAACACCGGTGTACGTTCATATGAGGCCCAGCTAATATTGAATCAGGAAGGATTTAAGGAAACCTATAATGTCCAGGGAGGCATGGCGGGTCTGAAAAAGTTCGGTGCCGATTTATGAGTGTAGAACTCAGCCCCTGGCATGACATTTCCCCTCCCACAAGGGGAGGGGCAGGAAAATGGCTAACGACCGAAACTTACTTCCGAACAGGTCTTTAGGGTCTCCAGATAGGCCTCATTTGATATGGGAATCATCCCGCGCATTTTAATTATTTCCTTTCCTGCATCGGAATATGCAAAATCGATAAATTCCTTTGCAGGGCCTGCGGGCTTGCCCTTTGTAACAAACAGGAACACCTGATAATAAGGATAACAATCATTTTTCGGGGTCAGGCCGTCTATTTTTACTGCGTGTATACCGTTATCTCCTACGGAAGCACCTTGAGAAACAACTGATATCGCCCATTCCATGTTTTTGACCAGATCAACAACCATGGTGGATGTCTTTGCAATGACATCATACTTTATGGTTTTTCCTTTCATAATTGAATAATCAAACGCATAAAATACCCCGCTGTCTTTTTCCGGGATAATTATAACTATGGGATGATCTTGGCCTCCAAGATGCTTCCAGTTTGTAATTTTTCCGGTGAAGATATCGGTGAGTTGATTTTCAGCCATATCTTTCACGCCGTTCTTTGAATTCACTATAATGGATAATGGATCTTTGCAAAAGGCAATCTCCACATACCCCATATCTTTCTGCTCGAAACTCAAGGGATGCGTGGTGCCTGCCAGATCGGACATCCCATTCATAAGCCGGTATACTGCCGCACGCGATGATGTTGAATACTTGTTAACTTTGATCCCTGTTTTGCTTGAAAAAGAGTCCGCCGCGTCCATAAAGGCCTCATCAATCTGCTCCGAACAGCTGAATCTGAGCAGCTGCTCACTGCTTTTGGCTGGTGCAGGTGCCATAAACCACACTACAAGAAAAGATATTATTGCAATCGGTGTTGAACTATAGATCCTTTGCATAATTTTCATAACTGCTCCTCCTATTTTCATCCGTTATCAGATATTTCGTAATTACACCTTAATTATTATAGGACCAACTGTCTTGGATTTCTGTATGCGCCAAAATTTGATCCTCACTGTCTTGTTTATGTTTCACCTCGTTGCTGACCCCTTTCAGCCACAGGGCCCGCGGCTTGAATATTACAAAAACCGCCGGCACGAAAAATACCGACCCCAGGAATGCAACTATAAAGTCGGGGATAAGGATAAGAGACGTTGCAAAGAGGTTCGCCAATGGTGTGAGCATCAGCGGAACCAGCACCAGGCAGAATGCAGATACGGTAAGAAACACGGCGCGTCCTGTGCTGGCGTAGGTTATCCTCAACGCCTCTTTAATGTTTCCACCAGCTGCAGTATATTCCTGCCTTAATCGTTGTGTGATGTAGATTGAATAATCCACGCCGACGCCGATTACCATGCCGAACATCATCAGTGAGCTGAAATTAAGATCTCCTGTCCACTTGAACAGCGGATTATCGGAAATGCTGCAAAGGCCCATCCAGCCGTATTGAAAAAGCACGCACAACAGAAGCGCCACAAGGATAATAACACTTGCCACTATGCTCCGCAATATCACCGCCATGGTAATAAAAATAGCTAGAATAAATGGCATCCAGAAGGTCCACTTGTGTTCATGGGTGATATCATCCAGAGAGAGGATGGTCCCCATGAAGCTTCCAGTGTACCTGACATTTATGCCGTACTTGTCCATTAATGGACTGAACAGCTCATATATCTTCGCCTCGAATCTGGTCCTAAAATCGCTCAAGATCCTTGGGTCGCCCTCATTATAAAATCCGAGGATAAGGCCTTTTTCATTGTTGAGGCTTATCACTGAATCAAAATCAGACGGGTCTCCACCGCAACGGTAACCGAAAAAAAGGTCAGCGACTTGTCCCTTGGTATCTGGGATGCAGTATTTATCCTGTTCCATTTCCCATATGTGATAATTAAGATTTTTAAGAAAATCCGCTATGGAAATTACATAGGTTCCGTAAGGCTCTTTCCTGAACCATTCCTCAAGCTGGCTCATGGCATTGAGGATCTCAGGATTCTTAAGTGTGTCTTTCTTCCCTTCCTTACTTTCTATACACATGCTGAATGGGATTGCCCCTATCGTCTTTCTGATCTCTTCATCCCACCGGATATATTCTGAGTCTGGCTTTGCGGCCAGCTTTGTCAGGTTCGCCCCAACGATCATATGAGGTATCAACATGAAACAGGCAATGACAAATGCGACTGTCCCGGCAATAATAGCCCATTTTCCATTGCCCATCACAAAGTTTGACATAAAACTTGCCATGGAATCAAAGATGCCTTCCCTGTTTTCCCTTTCTGAAATCTTAGCTATCTGCTTTTCTGAAATGATAATGCTCAGACAGACAGGCACAAAGATGTAACATACGATAAGATAGCTGAACATGCCGAATGATCCAAAAATTGAGTACTCAAAGTAGATCAGAACAGGGAAAAGGGCCAGGAGGGCAAAACCAATAACCCCTGCGGAAATAGATGACAGCGATGCCGGCGCCAGCAACAGAATTACCTGTAACGCCGCCTTTTCGCGGCTTTTTCCCATGCTCAACTGCTCACAAAAGCACCTGGTCAATTGCATGCAGTGATTAAGCCCCACGGCCAGGACAAGCAGCAGTATGGCAGGTGCGGTTGAACTGAGGGCAAAACCCGAAACTCCCATAAAACCCAGTGTCCAGATAAAACTGAAGGAGGCACCCAAGAAAGGTGTGACGGCCACAACGGGACTGCCGAACTCCAGCCATAGTATAATGAATATAATGGCAAAGCAGGGTATGATCAGCGGCCCGTTCTTGTAAACCTGATCGATCATCCATGAGCAGGCGGGAACCTCACCTCCAAAAAGTACCTCATGGTCATCATCTGTCACGATCTTCTGCGCCAGGCCGTATATCTTATGCCATGTATCAAGATAGTCGGCCTTTACGGAATCATGAAAGTCAAGGTATATGAACAGGGTGGTTTCATCATCAGAGGCCAGGAAGTTTTGATACAACTTATTGTCCTTCACGCCCTCTTTTATGTGCTCAACCTGTTCCTCCATAGAATAGGTTTCAGGGTCTTTCATCATCAAGGTTACCTTGAGCCAGCCGTTTTCCCCCTTGACATGCCTCATTTTTTTTGTAGCCAGTGACATAAAATTGCTCTTCCATGCATGGGGCAGCTCCTCATAGGCCTTTACCAGATCCCAGAGTTTTTTTAATGTCACCGCATTGTAGACCGATTTGAATTTTCCTTCTTTTTTCAACTTGATTGCAATTATGGCAACATTGCCCATGCCGAAGTTTTTCTCGGCCCAACGGTTGAAAATCATATTGGGATGTTCAGGAGGAGAAAACGTGTCCGGATCATTTACGAGCTTGAAATATCTGATGTTATAAGCAAAAAAAGCAGTAAGGCCGAGGATAATCACCAGCACCAGATATCTCCGTTTTATTATGGATGAGGCAATAGCCTCCACAAATCGCTTCATATTAAAAATCTCCTTGCACTGATAAGGCGGATGTCACACTCATCTTAATTTGAATAACTTTTAAAACTGATAGGTGAAGCGCAGCGCGATATTGTCGGAGTTGTCAAACCTCGACCACAAATAATCCTCTGTCCCGCCGTAATAATTCATTTGAAGCGTCACTTTCAGCTTTTCATAAAACAGATAGGATACCTGAGGTTGAATCCAGAAATCCCCGTGGCGACCGACAACATTGAGGACCTTGGTCCACAGCTTCTCATTCAGCCAGTCCTTTTGGATAAGCAATGTGCCCCAGTAATCATTCTGATCGGCATGTTTTCCCGTAACAGGGTTAACAAAAGTGGATTGATAATCCATGAGATGGTGCTGGATAAACTGCATACTTACAAAATAATCGGTAAATATACTCTTATCTGCGCCGATGGCATAGGTCCAGTCATCAATCTCCACTGTTTCAGGAAAGGGCACATTTGCGCCCCAGACAACATCGCCATTGGGTCCTGTGACAGGGACTGGCATAAAATTGGTTCCAAATACACCCGGAGCCACAAAACCGGCCTGGGCGTCAGGGATATTGATCATGATATTATTGACGTTATAAATGGCCTCAGCGCGCAGTACTATCGTGCCTATTACCGGGAGGTGTGAAAGTGTGGAATCGAAGCTTCCCCCAAAGCTATACATCCTGTTGTTTTTAAGTGTCAGTTCAATAAAATCAGGTACGAAAAGATCACTTCCGCCGGGGCCTGCGCCAGGAATGATATTGCCGGTCATGTTGGTCTGGTATGCCCCGGCAACATCTGTGAAATGGGACAGGAAATTAAGGCTGTAAGACCAATTGCCCAAATTCTGTTTCCACATGGCCCCATACTCGCCGTTATCAAAGCTGTCATCAGGCTCATCATACTTTACATTAAAATTGGCGCCTGCGGCCCCGTATATATCAAGGATATCAAAAAACTCTTTGTCCCATGTGGCGAAAGGATGCCCTCCGCCGGGGAAGAAAGCGGGCTCAAAATTCGGCAGATATACAAGCTGGATCTCTCCTGAGTCGCCAACGCAGTAGTCGAACTTCAGGGACCACAATGGAATGCGGCTTTCTTCAAAATCCTCCTGATTGAATTTCCGAAAGTCCTGGGGATAAATAATATCCAGCACTTTTAAGCCGTCGGTGACTCCCCATGCAAACTGCTGTTTGCCGATTCTCAGATCAAAGGCATCAAGATCAATATCAATAAACAATTCCTTTAGATATTCTGAAGTTGTATATGTCTTAGGCTGCCAGAGGTTCTGCCTGAAGTATGTCTGCTGGTTAATATAACGCTCATCAGAGATATCCTCGTAGTCTTGCGACTGCACATCATTAATCGCGTCATAGTAACCCTGGAGTCTAAAAAATGTCCTGATTTGCGGTGTAAAGTTATAAGATCCATAGACAAGAAGTTTGTTTTCGCACCAAAGGGCATCCCCCTTTTCATTGGTGGAAAATGCAGTCTCGTTCTGTAAATAACCTCCAATATCGAGGTTTTCTCCCACCATAACGGAGTAGGAATCACTTGTCAGTGTCAATAGAGGCACGCAAAATAAAAGCAAACTTAAAATATGAGGTTTTCTCATAAGAATTTCTCCTTAATAATCGCATATTATAACTCAAATGGCCGGTTTGAAGACCAATCAAGCAGAGGCGGATAAAACGCTGTGTGAGATGAGGTTAGGACGACCACTTGGAAATACAAAAATTGCACAACATGCACAATGACGGCCCATGCCTCGCTTTATACGCGGCATGGGCCTATTTTCACAAATGGCGGGACAGTGAGGCCCTTTTCCGTACAGTAATAACCGCTCATCTGACCTTTTGCATGTTTATCACGCAATAGTCTTTGACCCATCGGATGAGTGCCTTAACGGTAGCTCTCCGATAGTATTTAGCAAAAAGACGCCACAGAACAGATACTACTCTGATTCGCCAGATGATACCCACTTGTCCCAGCCCACTATTTCGGTCGGGTTGGCGAATGTTGTAATTCTTCCTTCCGGAAAGATCTTTTTTCTGGCCTCTATCGTCTGCGGATCATAGAGCTGCTCCAGGGGTGCAAGCTGCTGTGGCGCAAGGACCTCCATATAGGGTATTCTTATGGAAGGAACGCTCTTTTTCAATTCCATCAAAGAACCCCAGACCTCTGGTACTGGAATTCCCCAGTTGGATTGAAGTGCGGTTATTACTGTAAATCCCCAGTTTTCAAAATTGATAGCCTCTCCAAAGGCAAAGGGCGAAAGATGGGGTTTACCATTATAGTCGGAATGCCTATTCCAATAAGTCGTGTAACATTTCATCATCCTCTGTTTACTATCAAAAATATCCCATGAATAGGCAACTCCCCACTCTTTATCCATTATGGCAATCCTGGTGCTATACCAGTCGGCATATCCTCCCTTGACCGGTATAGCCCTCACGACCCAGCAGTCCCTGGACTGGCTGACTGTCCCTTTGATAAACTCCCCGAACTGCTTCGTGTTGGGGCCATATTTATCAAGCAAAGTCAGCCCCTCATAGTAATCTACAGGAAGGAATGACTTAAATTTGGTTTCCCCGATAATCTGGAATTTTTCATCGGTTATTCTCCAGAGATATGCCTCTGCGAAGGTTAGATCAGACCCCACGAGCGCATCCCCTCCTCCAGCGGGAGTCAGCCTCCTTTCCTTTCTCAATGATGGAAACCATACCCATGTGTCATTTTCCTGGGCCTTGTTATTTGGACTTTTTACAAGAATGCCTGTTCCGCGCGTGTCTGCCGGATGGACCCAGTGCTGGATCATAAACCAGTCTTCACCATCTTTTTTATCTTCGGCAAAGTTCGGGTCCAGATATTCCTTGGGCGCCATGGGATTAAGATCACAGCGCCAACCGGCGATCTTTCTTACCCCGCCTTCGTGAACTACATCAATATATACAAACATTCTCATGCTATAGCCTTCAGAGTGGGATGCACTATACTGTTTCTGCATCAGCTCAAGGCCGGTCGTTCCGTACTTTTTCTTTTCTTCCTCAGTGGTAAGTTGTAGCTGCCATGTGGGCCATCTCTTTTCGAGCGTACGACTATCTTTGCCTTTTTCTTCCCAGATTTTCAGTTCGTCCCATCCATACTTATCAGACAGGTCCTGACGCATGCATTCGTAGTTGAAACAGTCTTCCAAACAAAATCCGCTATTGAAAATGAACAGCAAAACCATAGTTAACATCAGTTGAACAAAACAAAATCTCTTCATTCTTCCCCCCTTTTTGAACTCAACAAGCCAAACATAATCCTCCAGTTATCGACGACCAGAAGGCCTAACCACATTCCCGCAGAAAACCTGTCAATCGTCTGCATGCAAACGTTTCATAGCCAGCAATTCTTATGCCATGAAAAGTATAATTGCCTCTGGTTTGTTATTATTAATCACAACATTCAGTTACGTCATAGCAGATTAGGGTTTAACAGAAGGCGGAAGCGTTAAAACCCCCATAACCATTGTTCTGCAGGACTGAGAGATGTCTTATCTTTAAATCTGATATTTCAGATTATTGCAGCGACAATAATATTATTAATAGTTATCCAGAAAGTTATCAGGGTTTAAATGTATTGAGGGTAAGAATTAGCTTCAAGGAATTTATGCGGAGAGCTTTTTAGGCGGCGTAGTAGAAAAGGCATAGCTCATAACATCATTTATGGGGCTTTATAAAAAATCTGACAGGAAATTGATAAGTATGTTGTGAGGGCACCATGGGGCGGATGATACCGCCCCAGGCACGTATTTGTCTTGAGTTTTTAAGATGTAGACACGCTCAGTCTTAGCCTGCAGCCGCCTCGAGGGCCATTGCAACCTTGGTCTTGAGTTCTGTCAAATCAAATGATTTGATGACATAAAAGTCCGCTGCAATAGATTTCATGTCCCTCTTGAATGTATCATAGGCGGTACAGAGGACAACAGGCAAATTATAATACTTGTTCCTGATGTCTTGCAGAAGGTCAAGTCCGTCATAGCCCACCATCTTGATGTCGAGGACAATAAGATCCGGCTTTTCTTCCTCAATCCTTTCCATCAGTTTGTAGCCGCTGTCAGCTGTTATGACTTCGTAGCCGGCCTCGCTTAACTCCTCGGAATAAAGATAGCGGATATGTTCTTCGTCATCAACGATCAGTATCTTTGCCATATACTATCCTCCCGAGATTCATATTTGTTAAGATGTTGTAATGAAAAATCCGATTGCAATTAATAATTCAACATTAAAAATTAACAATTCAACACTAATAATTCCTAATACTGGTATATTCCCCTTCCGGTCTTTACCCCGAGCCATCCTGCATCTACATATTTTCTCAACAGGGGGCATGGACGATATTTACTGTCACCCAGCCCGGAGTAGAGGACCTGCATAATAGCCAGACATGTATCAAGACCCACCAGGTCGGCCAAGGCAAGAGGACCCATGGGATGATTCATTCCAAGTTTCATCACCTTGTCAATATTTTCTGGTGTTCCAACGCCCTCAAAAAGCGCATACATGGCCTCATTGATCATCGGCATAAGTATCCTGTTACTGATAAAACCGGGGAAGTCATTGGCAGGTACAGGAATCTTTCCCATCTTAACGGAAAGGTCTGTGGTAACCTGATTTGTCTCTTTGGAAGTTGCCAGGCCATCAATGATCTCCACCAGCGCCATCATGGGAACAGGGTTCATAAAGTGCATTCCGATCACCTTTTCAGGCCTTTTGGTGGCTCGCCCTATCTTTGTGATGGAAATGGAAGACGTGTTGGAAGAAAGTATGACCCCATCCTTGCAGCTTTCATCCAGATCTTTAAATATCTGCAACTTTAAGGCCTCGTTTTCAGTGGCGGCCTCCACTACAAAGTCAGCCCCTGCCATGTCTTTTAATGATGTCGAACCGGTAATCCTTCCCAGGATCGCCTTTTGATCATCCGCTGTGATTTTTTCCTTTTTCACCATGCGTCCAAGGCTTTTTTCAATGGCAGACAGGCCCCTTTTTACGAATTCGTCTTTGATGTCATTCATTATTACATTAAATCCACTTGCCGCCGCAACCTGTGCAATTCCAGAACCCATCTGGCCTGCGCCGACAACCCCAATAGTCCTTATTTCCATTTGTTTCTCCTCCTAATATTCCTTTATTGGTGCCTGGATCTGGGATCTAACCCGTACAGAGACCAGGCTTCAAGGGAGTTCAGATCCGTAATATGGACTTACCCTTAGTTACATGATTCTTTACACAATAGTGTTATTTTTTGTTCAGCACGACCGTGTCGAGCGGGACAAAAAGTTAAAAATCAAAGCCCTTTCAAATAAGCAGATACAAAAACCCTTACCAACACGCAAAAAAGCTGTACAGGGGTGTACAAAATCAGGCGAGGGATTTAGTACACAGCAATAAAACAGGCGAAAACAAAGCCCTCAATCCAGTATCTGGGGCATCGTATCCGAAAACATGGGATGGGTCAAGACAGATATTGGACTATCCTTTATAATAGGAGTGGAGGAATTGGAAAACGGCGCAAAGCCAAAGAGATTATCCGAGAATGATGTATTTTTCCAAAATCAAGGCGTGCAATCCGGCCATTGGCGGGGTTGACCGCAGGAATGCATTATATTACGCATTGACCAACCGTTACTGGTAACGTATTATTAGTTAGACAATATTTGTTGTTACCAGTAACGGAGGTTTTTTAAATGCCAAACAAGACCAGCTTAAGGTCAGGAAGAGACAGGCAAAGACGATGGAGAGAAAGGCAAAAGACCGAAGGCAAGAAGGTCTTGACGATTATCCTGTCCAGACAAGCCAGGGAAATCCTGGAACATGAGAATGAACAAACCGGTGACACCATGTCATCAATCATTAATATGGCGCTGATCAATACCAAAAAAAATGAATATGACATGCCAAAATTAACTATTTCAGAAAATTGCGATCTGCTGACAGATGCCCATGCTGACCTAAAATCCTACGGAGAGAAATTGAGGATACCGACACCGGAGGCCTTTCAAGTCTTTTTTGAAACCGCAAGCGATCTCATGTGCATGACAGACGAATACGGCAACCTGACATACATAAATAATTCTTTCGCAAAAACATTGGGTTATGCCAAAGAAGAAATAATTGGCCTCCATATTACACACATTTTAGACCAAAGAAATGTCAGGGAAAAATTCAGGTCTAAATTTAACGAACTAATCAGGATAGGAAAACTTGATTTTGAGACCACCTGGATAACAAAAACAGGGGCCGAGATTTTTGGTGAGGAAAAGGTTGTCGCCGTTTATGATAAGAATGGTCAATTTGCCGGAACCATGGGTGTTCTTAGGGATATTACGACTCGAAAACTTGCTGAGAAGGCACTTAAAGAAAGGGAAGAGGAGTTGGATGCCAAGAACAGGAGCCTTGAAGAAATGAACACCACATTGCGGGTGCTGTTGAAGAGGAGGGATGAAGACAAGGTTGAACTTGAAGAGAAGGTGATATTAAATATTCAGGAATTGATTGTCCCCTATCTGGAACAGCTTAATATGTCCAGATTGGATCTAAAACAGAAATCATTGGTAAGCATATTAAAGTCAAATCTAGAAGACATTATCTCACCATTTGTCCGTGAGGTAACCACAAAATTTTTAAAATTCACCCCCACTGAAATTAAAATCGCCAACCTCGTCAAACAAGGAAAAACCACCAAAGAGATAGCAGGGGTGTTAAATCTGTCCATTGAGACCATCGAGTTTCACAGGAAAAACATAAGGAAAAAACTAGGCATAAAAAATACAAAAGGAAATCTCAGGACTCATCTTTTAGCCTCCCATAACGGTTAATTTTACCCCCTGTATTTTCCCATATAAATCACGGTTGATCTAAGGCCGCTCTGTCTCTACCATATCCTACAAAGCAACCGGCGTTTAATTGCAGCAAACTTAAGGAGGATTGTTTATGGGATATCAGGATCTAAGAGGTTTTCTAAACCTACTTGAAGGAAAAAACGAGCTTGTTCACATCAAAGAACCTGTGGATTGGGACATAGAGATAGGCTCCATTTCCCAGGAATCCATAAAGCGGGGTGGACAGGCATTTATATGTGAAAACATAAAAGATCATAAAGACACAATTTGTAAAAGGCTCACCATGAACTACATGGGCAACTGGAAACGGCTCGCTCTGGCAATGGGGATGCCCGAGACTACTTCCTCCGGGGACATGGTCCGCGAGTGGCGCAAAAGACACAGGCAATTGATAAAACCTGTAGTAGTGGATAGCGGTCCCTGCAAGGAAAATATTGTTATGGAAAAGGATGTAGATCTTTTCCAATTCCCTGTCCCTAAACTTCACCCAGGCGACGGGGGCCGCTACGCATTAACCTGGCATATAGTTGTCACCCAGGATCCGGAAACCGACTGGATGAATGTCGGGACTTACAGGGGCATGTTGCTTGACGAAAAAAACATAGGGATGCTTCTTGTTCATGTCCAGAACTGGGGACTTCACGCGGCAAAATACCGCGAACGCAACATGAAAATGCCGGTGTCAGTGGCCCTGGGTGTTGATCCCATTACAACAATGATTTCCGGCACACCCTACCCTGCCGGTGTCAATGAATATGACGTAATAGGGGCTGTCCGTGGAGAGCCGGTAAGGCTTGTCAAATGTGAAACAAATGATCTCCTGGTCCCGGCTAATGCGGAAATTGTCATGGAAGGGGAATTAGATCTCGACCCCTCAAGCTTCAGATTGGAAGGACCTTTCGGAGAATACCCCGGCTATTATTCATCCATAGATTCCACTCCCAAACCCGTCTTTAACGTAAAATGTATCACCTACAGAAATGACCCTATTTATACCAGCGGGCTGATAGGTATCGGCCCGGATCTGAGGGCCGCAGATCTTGATTATTTCAGTGCAATAACCTTCAGTGCCATTACATGGGATCAACTCGATATTAACAGGGTGCCCGGGATACAGGACGTGTGGTTTGATGAAGATGTTTATGGAACCAATGTATTTGTCAGTATTGACAAGAAATATTACGGCCATGCAAAGCAGGTTGCCTTTGCCATCTGGTCGCCTCTCTCCGCCCATTACATCGGAAAATATGTGGTTGTGGTTGATTCAGACATAGATATACACAATCCTAAAAAAGTATGGGCTGCCATAGCGAATCGAACCGACCCTTTGAAAGATATTATTATAATTCCACACACCGCCGGGGGACCTCTTGATCCTTCAGTTCACCCTGACATTAAGATGAGGACAGGAAAATTAGGGATATGGAACAGGGTGTTGATTGACGCAACATGGGACGATACCTGGGAGCCAAGGCCCGAATGGGGAGGGCTGAATCATCCGCCGTCCTGCCTGTCATCAGAGAGAGAGCTACAGTTAGTCAGGGAAAAATGGAAACTATATGGTTTTTCAGAACTGATGTAGAAGTAGCGGAGTGCCTCTCAAATATGTAAACATGAAAAGGCCCACTGCCCGGCTATCCAATAGACAGAAAATAATATCGAAATCCTCCCCTGGAGGGAGTTTCTTGAGCAGCTTTGGGCCGGTAAATTGTTTTGAAATCAGCGTTCATGCACTTCTTCATTCGAAATTCTTGCCCATCAGTCACGTCTTCAGGGTGATCTGATATTCAATATTCGATTTCATTTAAACATGCATAAGTGAAAATCCGAATGGAAGCTGGAGATAGTCTTAGGTTAATGCCATCGGGCCCGACCCAAGGCTGTAGTCACGGAGTCCTGCCCCCACTCCAAAATAGCCTTGACTATTTTGGAGTAGAGGGTAAAATGGCCACATGCGATACATAGCCCCTTACATTCTCGAAGATATTAAAAAGAAGATGGTCTTCGTTGGCGGGCCTCGACAGGTAGGGAAAACGACTTTGTCCAAGGCAATAATGGCCGAGCATTTCCCTGAGGGTCGGTATTTCAATTGGGATCTCGATGAGGATCGTCAGGATATCCTCAGAAAAAGATGGGCAGAGGATAACACCCTGCTGGTCTTTGATGAATTGCACAAATATCCCAACTGGAAGCGTTGGATTAAAGGCATTTTTGATACCACAAAAGGGACTCATTCGTTTATCGTTACCGGATCTGCGCGACTTGATATTCATCGCCGGGGAGGGGATTCACTGATGGGTCGGTATCATTACTGGAGACTTCACCCCTTCACCCTGGATGAGGTCCCCGAGGGTATTTCCCGTAAAAAAGCCTTTGAGCGCCTTATGAAAGTCGGCGGGTTCCCTGAGCCATTTCTTGATGGGGATGAGCGCGCTGCGCGCAGGTGGCGGAGGGAACGTTTTGACAGGGTACTGAGAGAAGATATAAGAGACCTCGAATCCATAAGAAACATTCAACTCCTCGCCCTTTTTTTGGATGCATTGCGCCACCGGGTAGGAGGGCTTATTGTCCTGTCCAATCTGGCCAATGAGATAGAAATATCGCCAAAGACCGCCAAGAGTTGGTTGGAAGTCCTGGAAAGGATGTATCTTGTCTTCAGCATAAGACCATTTACCAGGTCTTTACCTCGCGCGGTGCTCAAGCCGCCCAAGGTCTATTTTTTTGACAACGCTGATACAATCGGAGACGAAGGTGCGCGTTTTGAGAACCTTGTTGCATCCGCCCTTTTGAAGAGGATGCATTTTGTAGAAGACAGAGACGGTTATAATTGCGAATTGCGTTATATCCGTGACAAGGAAGGAAAGGAGGTTGATTTTGCCCTGTTCAAGGAAGGAGTTCTTGAAGAGCTTATTGAAGTAAAATACGCTGATGAAGAGATATCAAGGTCTCTGATTTACTATGCGAATCTTCTGAAGCCCAAAAAAGCCACACAGATTGTTGCGCATTTGAAGCGTCCCTTTGATAAAAACGGAATAAGAGTTATTGACCCCATATCCTATTTTGACAATTTCTTTTGAGGAACAGAGACGTTCTGATTTTTTCTGACAAACGGGAATTGGGAAACTGCGAATTTGCGGGCATAGGGCAAGTAGGTTCTAATGAGACTTCTGGTTCGGCGATTTTAAATACGTGATAAATTCGGACTGATGACTTTCCTTGTAGCCAACGTCGTCTCTTGCCATGGATGGGTAAATAATTAAATGATTTGCTTTTTCATGGGATCTCCGTCAAAATTCAAAAGGATGGAAATCTTAAATAAATCTCTAAAGTTGGAGCAAAGCTTATGAAGACGATGCAAATCGAGTATCCGGAATCCATACCGGCAGCGCTCAACCTAACACCTGAGTCTTTTGAAGCGGAGGCACGGTTGGCTCTGGCCATCAAGCTCTTTGAGCTCGGACGTCTTTCATCAGGCCAAGCGGCCGCGCTAGCGGGCATATCACGAGTGACATTCCTTTTAAACTGCCATCAATATAGGGCCTCCACCGTTCTGTGGGATCGTGAAGAAATCGAGGCTGAGTTCAAGGATGCCCTGTCATGAAAGGCAGACTCGTCTCCGATACTGGACCCATCATCGCATTGAGTTCAATAGACCGTCTGGAGATTCTCAAGATGATCTTCGATGAGGTGTCTTTGCCGGAAACCGTTCATCATGAGATCATGCAGGGAGGCAAAAGCTTCACTGGTCTGGAATCTTACCGGAAAGCAACTTGGATAAAAGTGCAATCCCCTGCAAGCCCCATCGAGCCTCTACTTGGGACCCTCCTCGACAGGGGGGAAGCTTCAGTCATCCACCTCGCTCGGGAGAAAGAATCCGATTTTGTTCTGATCGATGAAAGGAAGGCCAGAAAGATTGCCAGAAAGATTTATGGACTTCATGTGGTGGGTTCAGCAATGAAATATGTCGTGGCAGGCGAGGCATAAGCGCAGAAATGGCTATGAAGCTCTCAAAGGCTTTAGGAGGCGGCCCTCAGTTCTGGTTGAATCTACAAAATAATTGGGAGATCAGTCAGATTGATGGAACGGCTTTCAAACACATTAAACGTGTTGCAGCATAACACCGATATAACAGTGTTGTTTTAGCCGGCAGATAGACTCTGCGGCTGAAGACCCAATTGTGCTGAAGCAAAATCGGATATACTATTCACGATAAAAGATCCCCGAGGATTGGGAAAATTAAAATAGGAAATCAAAAATCTACAATATGTGTCTCGATTCATATTTTGCCG
>LT984856.1:672288-673783 GCA_900258555.1 uncultured Desulfobacterium sp.
TATAGGAAAAGTCCGCAAAAATTTGCCTTTTTTCAAACAATTAAATGAACTATCAAATTTTACACAATTAAATTGACACTACCGAATTTGAAATACATCAGAGAGGTAAATAGGCCTGAATGTCGTTCATATAATGCAAAAGATCCTAATAATGGTGTGCGGGTGATAGTAGAGTGCTTCCGTAAGGGGGCTACTATTGAAGATATAGTTCCTAAATTAATTTTACAGAGGGGACAAACATGGTCTGACAATCCAGAAAAGGCGAAGGAATACATCCGAAGAATGATTGGTGATTTTAAAACCAGTTACTGGTACGGATGGTTATTGACGAAAGACGGGGATAAGTATTTTCTTAGACATGCGACGCCGGCTGAAAAATGCCATGATAAATTAGGTGATCTTTCAAAATTGGGGAAATTTCAAAAAAAACATTATGAAGATAAATGGTTTAAAGGGCTTTGTGATGGTATCAAGAAGGGGAAAGCAGCGGATAAGTAGTGTTTATGGGGTCAGCCCTTGAATCTGGACAAAATTATCCTAGTTCAAGGGCTGACCCCATAAACAAAGGCAGACCCCTTTATATATTTTGATGTTTGTCCTGTATTAAGTAGCAGTAAAGAAATAGGTATCGGAATCCTATGTTCAATAATCCAATAAATAGGGACTTAGATCGCATTTCACTTTTAGAAAGTCGTGATCTTGTTTTAAGAGCATTCAAGTCACTGCATCAAAGAGAACTTGGAGCTAATAAGGCGACAGAGATACTTTCGCACCTTTCTCAAGGAAGTTCATATAACAAAGCTGCAGAGGTCGCTGATAAAATCGTTAGACCTCTACTCCAATACTATTCGGTATCAGCGTTATCAAGAGCAACTATTTTATTATTAAGCCCTAACTTAAGAGAAGCTTCATTACCTGCCAGGCATGGTCTTAACGCTGTAGGATGGAAGCAACATCTAAATACGGGTGGTAGCTGGCTGGAAGCACGAATAAGAGTAACTGAAGGCACCTTCTCGCTATTTGGGGAAGTGACTTCAAACAAACATTTCATCGAAATATACGATAATCCAACAAATAAATATTTACCAATAAAAGTCCTTGGATCAACCAAATATCCGAATAATTTTGAATTTTCTGTGGGAGACTTGATTCGCAGAATCCCAGACCTTACAACTCTCTATGAAGCAATAGTTGAAAATCCAGCAAGCAACTGGATGTGTAATATAAGTGATAATAGCAACTCTTTGGAAATGAGGATTACCTCAAATCATTTAGGCATGCCTAAGAAAGATGCCGCAGCTAAATGGCTTAATATACATGACGATAACCAAATCGAAGAGATATCCACTAATTACTTCGGTTATGGGTCTACTGCAGAGTTGAAAGTTATGTTAAACCCTAACGTTGCATAAGACATATACAAAAGTGTAGTACTTTTGCTAGGCTGCTTCTCGTAGTTTTTCTAGAAAATGTAAAAGATCGTGTTGCACAGCCT
>LT984856.1:674368-678655 GCA_900258555.1 uncultured Desulfobacterium sp.
CTTGTAGATAATATGAATAATATCCTTTATCCGTAGGCTCCGCAAGCATAATGTCTCTAATAATCTACACTTTTTATGCAACTATAGGGTTAAATACATCAGATACCGAATCAATAAGACCTCACCTTACTAACTTAATTGATGTTAACGGCAGCCGTACGTATCTAGTTCAGCCGTTCGATAATGATGTCAAATTGTCGTACCCTTCTTTGATATTTGCATGTTCGTACGCACTTGGCATGCTTGTAAGGTATTACCCAACATACTGGATGTCGATACTTCAACATGACAAGGGTGATGCACTCTGGCCACTACTGCGAGCCGCAGCTGCAGAGACTATGAGCTTTTCTTCATCCATTACTGCATATTTTTGAGATAATTATTGCTGATGATAAGGGCACATAAATCGGGTGGGAGGAAGACACTCTTTTACAAAGCAGAAGACATTAGTGTAATTGGGTCAAATCTACGTTTAACTTTTGGGCAATAATAATAAAAGTCAAACGTAGATTTGATTCTATTTCACTTAGCAAATCACTGGTGCCGATACAAAGTACCTGCCGCTAAGTTTATCGTAATGTGCAGGAATCGGATAGGCGAATATTTTGATAAGATACGACAGAGATACAGGGAATTTGATTGGGAATTGATCGAATGGCTATACGAAAACTATCACTTGCGCGATTAGAAACCTTTCTCGAAGAAGCCTGCGAAAGCCTTCGCGGGAACATGGACGCTTCGGAATACAAAGAATATATCATTGCGATGCTGTTTCTGAAAAGGGTGAATGACCAGTTTGAAGTGCATAGGGAGAAAAGAAGGAAAACTCTGACGGAGTTTCGCGGAATTTGCGAACCCCAAGCAGTTTATGGTGAATTGGAGCGTCAGAATGCGCCTGAATATGATTTCTTTGTTCCTTTGGCAGCCCGTTGGAGAAAACTTGAGGGCGACCCGGAAGTCGACCAGGACGGAAAACCCATAAATTACATCAAAGACCTTCAGGAAGAGATCTGCGACCATCTGAACAAAGCCCTGGCCGCCCTGGAAGACGCCAACCTCGACAAACTCGACGGCGTTTTGAAATCTATAAACTTTAACCGCAGCATTGGCAAAAACAACAAACAGATTACTGATGAAGATTTGCGGGACCTGATTCGGGAGTTCAATAAAAAGACCCTCACCGATGACAATCTGGAATTTCCCGACCTGATGGGCGCCGCATATGAATATCTGATAAAATATTTTGCCGACAGCGCCGGGAAAAAAGCCGGAGAGTTTTACACGCCCAACGAAGTGGTGCGCCTGCTGGTGAATATTCTGGAACCAGGCGAAGACGCCGAAATTTATGATCCCACCGTGGGCAGCGGCGGCATGCTGATTGAGAGCAAAAACTATGTGGAAAGCCGCTATGGTTCGGCAAGAAACCTTTCATTATACGGGCAGGAAAAAAGCGGGTCCGTGTGGAGCCTGTGCAAGATGAACATGCTGTTTCACGAAATTTTCGACAGCAATATCGTCAATGGCGATACCCTGACGAACCCCTTGCATGTTCAACATGGCGAACTCAAAACCTTTGATATTGTCATAGCCAATCCACCGTTTTCGCAGAACTACAGTAAAGACGGCATGCGGTTTAAAGAACGCTTCGACCACTGGATGCCCGTAAAAGGCAAAGCGGATTTCATGTTTGTGCAGCACATGGTGGCGTCTACCAACAATGCCGGGCGCATGGCGGTGGTGATGCCCCACGGCGTTTTGTTCCGCGGCGGTGAAGAGCGCAACTTCAGAAAATGGCTCATTGACAAAGGCTATCTGGAGGCCGTTATTGGGCTGCCGCCAGCTTTGTTTTACGGGACCGGCATTCCTGCTTCGGTGATCGTGGTGAATAAAAAAGACGCCCACCTGCGGGAACATGTTCTGTTCATCAATGCCGACCGTGAATACCAGGAAGGCAAAAACCAGAACAAACTGCGGCCCGAGGATATCGAAAAAATCGCTTACACTTGCAAACACAAAATCAAAATTGAAAAGTACAGCAGACTTGTCAGGAGTGAAGAGCTGGCGGCGGAAGAGTACAACCTGAATATCCGCCGATATGTGGATAACGCCCCGCCCGCTGAACCCCATGACGTTCATGCCCATTTGCATGGCGGCATTCCGAAAGCCGAAGTGGATGCCCTAAATGCTGCTTTTGCTTCTTATCCGGGCTTGCGCGAAAAACTTTTTTCCGGCCTTAAAGAAAATTATCTGCAATTTTCCGATGCCGTTTCCCAAAAAGAAGCGATCAAAAAACTCTTTGATGAAAGCCCCGCGGTCAACACTACTTTTGAAAATTACACTACGGGCCTGCAAAAATGGTGGGAGGAGGTGCTGACCGATTTTGAAAACCTGCCGGTCACCAGTAATGTCTTTGAGTTGTACGGCAGATTCTCGGACAGCTTCAGCGACGCCTTAAACAGGCTGCCGTTTGGCGAAGAAAGCAACGGGGCTGTGTTGGACCCATATCAGAGCCGGGGAGCGCTGGCTTCCTACTGGTATCAGCTCAAAAACGACCTGAAAAGCGTGGCTGCCAGCGGCTGGAATGCTGAACTGATACCGGACGATGAAATCCTGCAAAGCCAGTTTCCCGAAGTTTTGGAAGAACAGCAAATAAACCAGAACCGCAAGGAAGAGCTGGAAGCCCTTTTTGCAGAAGTCAACGATCTGGAAGAGGGTGTGTGGAGTGAAGAAGATTACGAGGTATGGCCCAAAGACGAGCTGAAAGACCATAAAGAAGCCTTGAAAGCCTTGAAAGGCGAGCGTAAGGAAGCGGATAAAGAACATAAAAATTTGCTTAAACGCATCAGGGCAAACGAAAAAGCTCTGAAAAAACAGCCTGAGTTAAAAAGCGATATTGAGGCCTTAAAAACTGCTGTCCAAAAACTGCAAAGCGAAATCAAAAGCCTGGATGCGGCCATTGAGGCGGACGAACATCGGTTTGCCAAACACACCGAACTGGAAAATGAGCTGAAAGAGTGTAAAAAGGTGATTAAGCAGATCAAGGACCGCAAGCAGGAGCTGGTGGACCAGGCCCGGCTTACAATAACTTCGGAAGAAGCCAAGGACTTGATCCTGAGCCGCTGGAATCGCACCCTTCATCAGACCTTGAATGGTTACTTGCAAACCCACAGCCGACGCTTACTACAGGACATTGAAAACCTGTGGGACAAATACACTATTACCTTGAGCAGCATTTTAAACAAGCGGGAGGAACAGACTGAATTGCTGAACAGTTTTTTAGTGGAGTTGGGGTATGAGTGAGTGGCAGGAAAAAACAGTTGGCGAAATTTGCAAAGTTAAGGGCGGTAAGAGATTGCCTGCAGGGAAGGAATTTGCTGATGGAGTCACACCATTTCCATATCTGAGAGTGAAAGATATGGTTAATGGGACGATAGATCAATCATCTATTGTTTACGTTAAACCAGAAATTGAACCCTTTATTAGAAATTACAAAATATCTAAGAATGATATCTATGTAACAATAGCCGGAACATTGGGGACATTTGGAACAATACCTGATATTTTAGATAATGCACAATTGACAGAAAATGCTGCCAAGCTCTGTGAAATAGATTTTGATGAATTTGATAAGGATTTCTTAACATACTTTCTAAATTCAGAAAAAGTTCAACTTCAAATAAACAGACAAATTGGAATAGGTGGCGGTGTCCCTAAGTTAGCATTGTTTAGAATAGAAAAATTGGTTCTTAAGTACCCAGAAAAAACAAGCCAAATAAAAATCGCCCTCATTTTGTCCTCTGCCGATGCAGTAATCGAAAAAACACAAGCCGCCATTGCCAAATACAAAGCCATCAAACAAGGCATGCTGCACGACCTGTTTACCCGTGGCATCGATCCCGCCACCAGCAAACTGCGCCCCAAATACAAAGATGCCCCGCATCTGTATAAACCAAGCAAGTTGGGCTGGATTCCGAAGGAGTGGGAAGTGGAGACATTTAGCGGAATTGTTGAAATTATAAATGGTGGAACTCCATCTACTCATATCAAGGAATATTGGAATGGGGAAATTCCTTGGCTAAGCGTTGAAGATTTTAATAAAGAAAAACGATATGTATATGATGCGACTAAAAAAATTTCTGAATCAGGGCTGAAGAACTCAGCAACTAACATACTTAAAAAAGATATGATAATTAGGGTTTCCTGAAAAAGATTGTGTTATAAAAAAGGCCCATGAATAGCAATTGCAATTTTCCGGACCGTCACATTTTTCTTTATAGGCCTGCAAAT
>LT984856.1:681870-698905 GCA_900258555.1 uncultured Desulfobacterium sp.
GTGGGTCTCTCCGTCGGCCCCCGGCGTCATCGCCTTAAAACTACGCTAACTCATTCCGGTCAGAAAAACAATAATCCGACCACAACATATTGGGGGCACCCACACAAATGTGCGATGCGGCATATATTATAAATCAAAATTTGGATTTAGTTCGTTTGGAAGTGTTTTTAATACGATAACGCGAGATTATTTTGACTCTATGGAAATAGCAATGCCCTCTGATTCTGATAGTGATGAACTGATAGAAATTACAAATAAATTATCGACTATTGACGACAAACTCCAAACCGAACAAGCCTACCTTCAAAAACTACAACAAATAAAAGCCGGCTTAATGGCAAATTTATTGAGCGGAAAAAAAGAGGTGACCGTTGACGAAGAGCCAGAAAACTAAAAAGAGAAACGATCATGGCGGAATACGTTAATGTAGAAAAACCATTTTTGGAAAAACTGAGGCTCTTGGGCTGGCAGGTCCTTGACCAGGGCATCGGCATTCCCCAGGAGCCGGAAAAAAGTCTGCGGGAAAACTTCAAGCAAGTGGTGTTGCCCGAAGAGTTTAAAAAGGCCATTAAAAAAATAAACACCACCCCTGATAACCGTGAATGGCTAACCGACAAACAACTGGATCAACTCCTTTTTGAAATTCAAAATTTCCCCGGCAAAAGTCTGCACGAAGCCAATAAGGAGATTCACCGGCTGCTGCTTAAAGGCACGTCGGTTTCCAGAAATGAACTGACCAACGAACAGGACCCTACGGTAAGATTGGTGGATTTTAAGAATTATGAAAACAATTCGTTTATTGCCATCAACCAGTTTCGTTTAAATACGCCGGGGGCCAGCCGCCATGGCATCATTCCTGATATTGTACTGTTTTTAAACGGCATGCCGGTCTGCGTAGTGGAAGCCAAGGACTTGGATGTGGCCGAGCCGTTATCCGAAGCCTATCTGCAGATTACACGTTACGCCAATACCCGTGATGATGATTACGGCGTGAAAGAAGGCGAGGAACGGCTGTTTCATTACAATATGTTCAGTATCATCACCCACGGAAAAGAAGCGCGGGTGGGAACCATCAGCGCGGAATTTGATTTTTACAACAACTGGGTGGACATCTTCCCGGAAGAATACCGCACCGTGACCTATCCGCCGAACGAGGAACGGCAGGAAGTCCTGATTCACGGCATGCTGAACAAGGAAATCCTCATTGACCTGCTCAAGCACTTCACCCTGTTTATTGAAATCAAAAAAGGCGTGGAGGTGAAAATTGTGGCCCGCTACAACCAATACCGGGCCGTGGGCAAAATCATCCGGAGTTTGCGGGAAGGCAAGACCCCGATGGCAAAAAGCGGCGTGGTCTGGCATACCCAGGGCAGCGGCAAAAGCCTGACTATGGTTTTTCTCATCCGGAAACTGCGCTCGCTGGATGATTTAAAAGACCTGAAAATCATCTTTATTGTGGACCGTATTGATCTGGAAGACCAGCTTTCCGACACGGCGGCCAATACCGGGGAACCGGTGCGCGTCATCGCTCGCCGGAGCAAGCTCAACCAACTGTCTGATGATACCGGCGACGTCAACATGGTGATGATTCATAAATTTTTAAATGAGCAAAATATTTCCGCGCAATCGCTGATTGAAGCGGGTATTGTGCCCACCTTTGAAAAATTTGACAGCATAAACAACAGCGACCGGATTGTATTACTGATCGACGAGGCTCACCGCACGCAGGGCGGCGACATGGGCGATAATCTGTTTTCAGCTTTTCCCCGTGCCGCACGCATCGGTTTTACCGGAACGCCTCTGCTGACCGAACGGCACGAAATAAAAACCCATGAACGGTTTGGCGGTTTTATTGATTTCTATAAATTTGACAAGGCGGTAAAAGACCGGGCCACTGTTGAAATCAAATACATTGGCAAGGTCTCAAAAGACAAGCTGGACGATAAGGAAGCCTTTGACACTGAATTTGAAGATATGTTCAAGCAGCGTACCCAGGCCGAAAAAGAAGAGATTCAGCGCCGATACGGTTCCTTCATCGCCTATCTGGAATCAAAAGACCGAGTTGCCGCCATCAGCCATGATATTATCGAGCATTATTACAAAGATATTTTAGTCAATGGTTTCAAGGCCCAGGTTGTGGCGTCCAGCATCGTGGCGGCCGTGCGCTACAAGTATGAACTGGAAATCGCCATTCAAAACAAAATTGCCGAATTGAAAAAACTGCCGCCAGAAGAGGTTGACGCGGAACAGCTAAAACAACTGGAATTTTTGAAGGTGTCTGCCATTGTGTCGAGTCTGGGCAACAATGAGCCCGGTTATATCAGCAAGGCCCGTCGGGAAGCGCTGGAAATGAATGCTATCGAAAATTTTAAAGCCGACTTTGATCCTGAAAAACCGGAGACCGGCATCGGCATCATTTGCGTGTGCGACCGCCTTCTTACGGGTTTTGACGCGCCGGTAGAGCAGGTGATGTATCTGGATAAAAATTTAAGGGAACACGATTTGTTTCAGGCGATCACCCGCGTCAATCGAACAAAGCACGGCAAATCCTTTGGCTTGATCGTGGATTATTTCGGCATTACCAAGCATCTGAGCGAGGCGCTGAATATTTACACCGATAAAGATAAAAACAGCCTTGAAGACTTTCTTCAGGTTTTCCGGGATATTGACAAGGAGATCCCAATACTTGAAGCCAGATACAAGCGGCTGATTGATTTATTTGCCGATTACAGGCTCAAAGAGATTGATGCTTTCCTGAAGCAGAAGTTTACAGACGGGGCAAAAGAGTTTGAGTTTGCTGAAGACTGCATTGAGACAGCGAAAAATATCAAGTTCCGGGCGGAAGTGCTCACCTATTCCAAAAGTTTTTTTGACAGCCTGGATTTACTGTTTAACGTTCAGGCCGGCATTGACTACTGGATACCGGCAAAACGGCTTGGCTATCTGATATGGCGCATCAAAGAACGCTACAAAGATGAGACAATGGATTTGAAATGGGCTTCTGAAAAAGTCCGTAAACTCATTGATAAGCACTTGCTGTCTATCGGTATTGATACCAAAATCCAACAGGTGTCCATTCTTTCAGATGATTTCGGGAAAAAAGTCGATTACCTGAAAACGCCGAAATCAAAGGCTTCGGAAATGGAACATGCCATTCGCTGGCACATCAAAGTAAATCTTGAAAAAGACCCCGCACTTTACAAGCATTTTAAAGACAGACTGGAAGCCATTTTAAATACTTACAAAGACAATTGGGAAACCATTGTTGATGAATTAGACAAACTGCGCAAAGAAATGGCGGCAGGTAGACAGGCAGACATTGAAGGCATTTCCATTGTCGAGGCCCCGTTTTTTGATTTGCTGAAAAGCAGTTCAACCCTTGAAAATGAGACGGAAATCAAGAAGACCAAGGATCTCATTCATATCCTGATGCCCATTCTGCGGGAAACCGCTGCGATTAAAAATTTCTGGGAGGATAAGCCAGCGGAAAGAAAAAGAATTGAAGGACTGATTGAGGATGAGTTGCGTTATTCAAAGATTTCAGGCGTAATGGAGAAATCCGCGGAGGTAGCTGCAGAATTATTGAAACTGGCTAAAATTAGAAAATCTGATTTACAATGAAACTTGAAGGCATTGACATAAAAATTGAAAAAACCGACCGCCGCAAAACACTCAGTATTTTTATCGAAAGGGATGGGGCAGTTCGGGTATTAGCGCCTGCTTCAGCAAGTGAGGCTAAGATTGAAGGAGCGGTTCGATCGAAGCAATATCAAATATTTTTAAAACTGGCGAAATGGCAGGAACTCAATCAGGGGAAAGTAAATCGCCAATTTGTAAATGGACAATCATTTTTATATTTCGGTCGGAATTATCGACTATCGATCGTTGATCATCAAAACGTCCCTCTAAAGTTAAGTAAAGGCTATTTCGAACTTGATAGGCGAAAACTCGATAGCGCGGAAAAAGTGTTTAAACAGTTTTACAAAGAGAAAGCAGGAAAGAAAATTGCCGAGCGGTTGAAATGGATTGAAGAAAAATTCCAGCAAAAACCCATTTCAATAAAAGTGCTGGAATTGCGTAACCGCTGGGCTTCGTGGACGCCAAAACAAGGATTGAATTTTCACTGGAAATGCGCCATGGCGCCTGTCCCAGTGCTTGATTATATCATCACGCATGAAATGGTGCATTTAAAGTATCCCAATCATTCTCCTGAGTTTTGGAATGAGCTGGACAAAAAAATGCCGAATTACAGAGAATATGAAAATTGGCTAAAGCAAAACGGCGTCAAAATGTCGATATAGCCGGATCCGACGATTTGTTTATGAAATGGGGTCTGTGGGGTCAAATCTACGTTTGCCTTTTATTATTATTGCCAAAAAGTCAACCGTAGATTTGCCCTCATGCTCCATAGATTACAATGAGACTTATGGGTCAGCGATTTGAAAGACGTGATAAATTCGAACTGGTAACTTCCTTTAAAACTAACGTTCCCTTTTAGATTATCTTAGCCGCATGATGAGGCCACATGAAAGAAGACAGACAGTTTCTGGAAAGAATCAAAAGGGAAGTGCTTTACGGACGAGACATTGCACCTCCACGGGTAAACACCGAAGACTGCAAAGGGTGCGGCCAATGTGTGAGGGTTTGTGTAGCGCGCGTATTTGAGCTGAGAGAAAAGAAGTCAGTTGTCCGGTACGGGGAAAATTGTTTCGCTTGTGGACAGTGTTGGGCGGCATGTCCTGAGAAAGCGGTCATTCAAGATGAAGTTGTAACGGCCGAGAACCAGATTCCCGGCCCCGCGCCGGCCGTTTCTCCGGATATGCTCCGGATGCTTATCAGGGAGAGACGATCCACGCGTCTGTTTACTGATAAACCGGTCACAAAAGAAGAGCTTCTACAGATAATCGAGGCTGGTCGGTATACACCAAGCGCAACCAACCGTCAAAACGTCAGATATATTGTCCTCTCTGACAAGGAAACTGTCTCCCAGTTGCGATCGCTTGTTGAGGAATTCTTGGAAAGGACTTTTAAGGCAGTGCAGAACAAGGTCATGGCCCCCTTTCTCAAGATGAGGATGGGCAGTTCCGGATTGGACGCCTTGCGTTACTACGCAGTGGGATACCAACTCGCACAGGACAACAAGGAAAAAGAGGCTTACTTCCCTTTGCCTTTTGGGACCGCTGTTATTATCGTACACGCCGAGTCTGATGATTACTTCGGGCCATTCAACTGTTCAACGGCCTTGTCCAACTGTTCATTGATGGCTCATAGCATGGGTCTTGGGAGCTGCTTCCTCGGGTTTGTTCAGATCGGCGCCAATGCAGACAAAAATATAAAAAACTGGTTGAAAATGAACAGACAGGGGACAGGCAAATTATTGTTGACATAAGGCCGCTCCCCCGCTATAGTGCATGCGGCTTCGAAACAAAAAATAGCGCTGAACTGAGGAAACGGAGGACACACCATGCCCCGAATTGCACGTCTTGTCGTCAAAGGTGAGCAAACGGTCTACCATGTCATTTCCCGAACCGCCCTTGATGGGTACGTGATAGATGATGTTGAGAAAGAATTTTTACTAAAACTAATCAAACGGTTAAGCTTAATTTACTTTGCTGAAGTCATTGGCTTTTGCTTGATGGGGAGCCACTTCCACCTTTTGGTCAGAATGCATCCTGGCGAAGAATATCCCGATGACGAGATCAAGCGACGATTCAAACTTATGTATGGGGATGAGAGTGATAAAAAACCGGCTAACGGCCAGATACCCTTATTGCGAACGAAATGGGCCAGCATCTCCGAATACGTCAAAGAGATTAAACAAGGCTTTTCCAGGTTCTACAATAAGCTTCACCACCGCAAGGGCTTTTTCTGGTCGGAGCGTTTCAAAAGCATTATTGTAGATAACGGCGATACACTGATAAACTGCCTTGCCTACATTGACCTAAACCCTGTCCGTGCGGGCATTGTGGAAAAACCTGAACAATACCGCTGGAACTCTCTTGGGTATCATTTTCAAACCAACAATAAGGATGATTTTCTGTCTATGGATTTTGGGCTTAAGGAATTTGGCGTAAAGACGCCAAAGGAGCGTTTGCGACTGTACCGCGAATTCGTTTATGGAAAGGGTCTGTCGCAACAGGAAGACAAGAAAGGTGCGGTTAATTTTGGAATATCTGCATTCGACAAGTTCAAATACCGGTCACGTTACTTCACAGACAGCGGAATTATCGGAACAAAGGCATTTGTTGCCCGCCACTATCAGACATTTAAACACCTGTTTTCTTCAAAACACGAAAAACAGCCAAAGACGATCCGCGGTTTGTATGGGATATATTCCCTCAAACGTCTTGCCGAGTCATAATAAGGGGCCGATAAATTTGGCGCTACTTATTGAAATCGCATACAGAAGTACAATAAGGGATGGAAAGGCAGGGTGAAAGGATATTTCCCGCAACCAGAGTAGACCATTGCATTCATACCAATATCATAAACAGGGTCTGTCACCTTATAGAATCTTCTGATGGGGTTTGCATTTATGTAAGAACAATGATAACTTAACAAATAACATTGCTTGAGAATTCCATGCAAAACGTGATGCTTGGAAAGGAGTGTGACTATTAATGAAAAAGCTATCCATTAACATACCTGACAATCTGGCTGCTAAGATCAATGATTATGTTAAGGCAGGATTTTTTCTTTCCGAGCCGGATGTCATTCTAGCGGCCATGTCTGAATTTGTGCGGCGAAACCGACTTGACATGATGGAGCGTTTTGCCCGTGAGGATATAGAATGGGCGAAAAAAGAGGCTTTAGCGCCCAAATGAGAACCATAGTCTGCGACGCCGGGCCGGTTATTCACCTTCACGAAGCCAATTGTCTTTCTTTGTTGAGGCGGACGGGCAGACTTTTTTTACCTCATCGTGTATTTATTGAAGTTCAGTCTATCATCCCTATCAATGGCAAATGGCCTGATTGGCTTAAGGTTATTCGCTTGTCCCAAGATGAAAGAAACGAAGCTGCAATGTGGCAAACTGCCGGCGATCTTCACGCAGGCGAGGCGGAGGCACTTGTGTTAGCTCGAAAGAAAGAGGTGGATTGGTTTCTGACAGATGACTCTGCAACGCGACTCTTTGTTTCGCTTTTAGGGCTAGAAGTGCATGGCTCTTTGGGCATTATCCTTTGGAGCGCAGCCCACAGACATCTATCCAGGGAAAAAACAGAAGAAGCGCTGAACAGGCTCCAGCAATCATCACTATGGCTTTCTGCAAGGATTTACCAGGAAGCTCGGCAGGCCCTTGATGAAATTTATGTAAATAGACTAACAAAAAGAAAATAATGATATAACAATAAGAATAATGTTGGATAATTTATTGTTTATTTACGATTCAACATTCAAAATTAGTGGGCTTCATTTCAATTCCTGTCCTTGTTTGTATCCAGCTTCAGGGGAATCCTCAGACTGTAAACTACTCCCATCTCTTTTTCTATTATGGGAATCAGCCTGTCCGCCTCTTGATCCGGAGACTCAAACGCCAGTTCATCATGGACCCCCTCTATTGCCTATAACTTTTTCAGAGCATATAACACTTTTGGAATTGTCCAGACAATCCGGCCTATCGTAATCGGAGGTGCATGAGGAGGCCGCATGAAAGAAAACAAACAGTTTCTTGAAAGAATCAAAAGAGAAGTGCTTTACGGACGAGACATTGCAACTCCACGGGTAAACACCGAAGACTGCAAAGGGTGCGGCCAATGTGTGAGGGTTTGTGTAGCGCGCGTATTTGAGCTGAGAGAAAACAAGTCATTTGTCCGGTATGGGGAAAACTGTTTCGCTTGTGGGCAGTGTTGGGCGGCATGTCCTGAGAAAGCGGTCATTCAAGATGAAGTTGTAACGGCGGCGGACCAGATACCCGGCCCCATGCCAGCCGTTTCTCCGGATATACTCCGGATGCTTATCAGGGAGAGACGATCCACGCGTCTGTTTACTGATAAACCGGTCACAAAAGAAGAGCTTCTACAGATAATCGAGGCTGGTCGNCTCCGGATGCTTATCAGGGAGAGACGATCCACGCGTCTGTTTACTGATAAACCGGTCACAAAAGAAGAGCTTCTACAGATAATCGAGGCTGGTCGGTATACACCAAGCGCNACCAACCGTCAAAACGTCAGATATATTGTCCTCTCTGACAAGGAAACTGTCTCCCAGTTGCGATCGCTTGTTGAGGAATTCTTGGAAAGGACTTTTAAGGCAGTGCAGAACAAGGTNATGGCCCCCTTTCTCAANATGAGGATGGGCAGTTCCGGATTGGACGCNTTGCGTTACTANGCAGTGGGATACCANCTCGCACAGGACAACAAGGAAAAAGAGGCTTACTTNCCTTTGCCTTTNGGGACCGCTGTTATTATCGTACACGCCGAGTCTGATGATTACTTCGGGCCATTCAACTGTTCAACGGCCTTGTCCAACTGTTCATTGATGGCTCATAGCATGGGTCTTGGGAGCTGCTTCCTCGGGTTTGTTCAGATCGGCGCCAATGCAGACAAAAATATAAAAAACTGGTTGAAAATGAACAGACAGGGGACAGGCAAATTATTGTTGACATAAGGCCGCTCCCCCGCTATAGTGCATGCGGCTTCGAAACAAAAAATAGCGCTGAACTGAGGAAACGGAGGACACACCATGCCCCGAATTGCACGTCTTGTCGTCAAAGGTGAGCAAACGGTCTACCATGTCATTTCCCGAACCGCCCTTGATGGGTACGTGATAGATGATGTTGAGAAAGAATTTTTACTAAAACTAATCAAACGGTTAAGCTTAATTTACTTTGCTGAAGTCATTGGCTTTTGCTTGATGGGGAGCCACTTCCACCTTTTGGTCAGAATGCATCCTGGCGAAGAATATCCCGATGACGAGATCAAGCGACGATTCAAACTTATGTATGGGGATGAGAGTGATAAAAAACCGGCTAACGGCCAGATACCCTTATTGCGAACGAAATGGGCCAGCATCTCCGAATACGTCAAAGAGATTAAACAAGGCTTTTCCAGGTTCTACAATAAGCTTCACCACCGCAAGGGCTTTTTCTGGTCGGAGCGTTTCAAAAGCATTATTGTAGATAACGGCGATACACTGATAAACTGCCTTGCCTACATTGACCTAAACCCTGTCCGTGCGGGCATTGTGGAAAAACCTGAACAATACCGCTGGAACTCTCTTGGGTATCATTTTCAAACCAACAATAAGGATGATTTTCTGTCTATGGATTTTGGGCTTAAGGAATTTGGCGTAAAGACGCCAAAGGAGCGTTTGCGACTGTACCGCGAATTCGTTTATGGAAAGGGTCTGTCGCAACAGGAAGACAAGAAAGGTGCGGTTAATTTTGGAATATCTGCATTCGACAAGTTCAAATACCGGTCACGTTACTTCACAGACAGCGGAATTATCGGAACAAAGGCATTTGTTGCCCGCCACTATCAGACATTTAAACACCTGTTTTCTTCAAAACACGAAAAACAGCCAAAGACGATCCGCGGTTTGTATGGGATATATTCCCTCAAACGTCTTGCCGAGTCATAATAAGGGGCCGATAAATTTGGCGCTACTTATTGAAATCGCATACAGAAGTACAATAAGGGATGGAAAGGCAGGGTGAAAGGATATTTCCCGCAACCAGAGTAGACCATTGCATTCATACCAATATCATAAACAGGGTCTGTCACCTTATAGAATCTTCTGATGGGGTTTGCATTTATGTAAGAACAATGATAACTTAACAAATAACATTGCTTGAGAATTCCATGCAAAACGTGATGCTTGGAAAGGAGTGTGACTATTAATGAAAAAGCTATCCATTAACATACCTGACAATCTGGCTGCTAAGATCAATGATTATGTTAAGGCAGGATTTTTTCTTTCCGAGCCGGATGTCATTCTAGCGGCCATGTCTGAATTTGTGCGGCGAAACCGACTTGACATGATGGAGCGTTTTGCCCGTGAGGATATAGAATGGGCGAAAAAAGAGGCTTTAGCGCCCAAATGAGAACCATAGTCTGCGACGCCGGGCCGGTTATTCACCTTCACGAAGCCAATTGTCTTTCTTTGTTGAGGCGGACGGGCAGACTTTTTTTACCTCATCGTGTATTTATTGAAGTTCAGTCTATCATCCCTATCAATGGCAAATGGCCTGATTGGCTTAAGGTTATTCGCTTGTCCCAAGATGAAAGAAACGAAGCTGCAATGTGGCAAACTGCCGGCGATCTTCACGCAGGCGAGGCGGAGGCACTTGTGTTAGCTCGAAAGAAAGAGGTGGATTGGTTTCTGACAGATGACTCTGCAACGCGACTCTTTGTTTCGCTTTTAGGGCTAGAAGTGCATGGCTCTTTGGGCATTATCCTTTGGAGCGCAGCCCACAGACATCTATCCAGGGAAAAAACAGAAGAAGCGCTGAACAGGCTCCAGCAATCATCACTATGGCTTTCTGCAAGGATTTACCAGGAAGCTCGGCAGGCCCTTGATGAAATTTATGTAAATAGACTAACAAAAAGAAAATAATGATATAACAATAAGAATAATGTTGGATAATTTATTGTTTATTTACGATTCAACATTCAAAATTAGTGGGCTTCATTTCAATTCCTGTCCTTGTTTGTATCCAGCTTCAGGGGAATCCTCAGACTGTAAACTACTCCCATCTCTTTTTCTATTATGGGAATCAGCCTGTCCGCCTCTTGATCCGGAGACTCAAACGCCAGTTCATCATGGACCCCCTCTATTGCCTATAACTTTTTCAGAGCATATAACACTTTTGGAATTGTCCAGACAATCCGGCCTATCGTAATCGGAGGTGCATGAGGAGGCCGCATGAAAGAAAACAAACAGTTTCTTGAAAGAATCAAAAGAGAAGTGCTTTACGGACGAGACATTGCAACTCCACGGGTAAACACCGAAGACTGCAAAGGGTGCGGCCAATGTGTGAGGGTTTGTGTAGCGCGCGTATTTGAGCTGAGAGAAAACAAGTCATTTGTCCGGTATGGGGAAAACTGTTTCGCTTGTGGGCAGTGTTGGGCGGCATGTCCTGAGAAAGCGGTCATTCAAGATGAAGTTGTAACGGCGGCGGACCAGATACCCGGCCCCATGCCAGCCGTTTCTCCGGATATACTCCGGATGCTTATCAGGGAGAGACGATCCACGCGTCTGTTTACTGATAAACCGGTCACAAAAGAAGAGCTTCTACAGATAATCGAGGCTGGTCGGTATACACCAAGCGCTACCAACCGTCAAAACGTCAGATATATTGTCCTCTCTGACAAGGAAACTGTCTCCCAGTTGCGATCGCTTGTTGAGGAATTCTTGGAAAGGACTTTTAAGGCAGTGCAGAACAAGGTTATGGCCCCCTTTCTCAAAATGAGGATGGGCAGTTCCGGATTGGACGCTTTGCGTTACTATGCAGTGGGATACCAGCTCGCACAGGACAACAAGGAAAAAGAGGCTTACTTTCCTTTGCCTTTCGGGACCGCTGTTATTATCGTACACGCCGAGTCTGATGATTACTTCGGGCCATTCAACTGTTCAACGGCCTTGTCCAACTGTTCATTGATGGCTCATAGCATGGGTCTTGGGAGCTGCTTCCTCGGGTTTGTTCAGATCGGCGCCAATGCAGACAAAAATATAAAAAACTGGTTGAAGATCCCCAAAGGGAACAGTTGTCAAGGTGCAATGGTGATAGGCCATCCGAGTCTCAAATATCATCGGCTTGTTGAACGGAGGCGTCCTGAGATAGAATGGATGTGAATCAAAGGTTGTTACAAGGTCGGGCTGTTGCGAACAGAGCAAAGATGCCGGGACAGCTAATGGTAAAGGAGAATAAAAGATGAAGGATGAACGAGGAGCCTATTATTATCCATTTCCACAAAACAAGAGAGTCCGGATGTATGTCCAGGAAGAAGGGGACTCGGTTCTTTTCAGACTCTGGAATGCTGATGATCTCCAGTTATGGGAAGACCATGGCTGGATACCTTATGAGGCCATCAAACAGGCGCAGGAGATGTATCAGCGGAAAAATGATTTTGATCCTAACCAGGCGTACAATCTGGAAATTGCCAAGGCTGTGATCAAAGAAAACAAGATCAGTTTCTGACATACTAATTCGAGCATTATTTTTTAGACAGGAGTTACAGGATGATCAAGATATTTTTGCATCTCCAAATGAAAGACAAAAACCAGCATACCTATTCGCGGGCGATAATGGAATAGGTGAGTCACCTATTCCATTTGTAATGGGGAAACAATCAAATGATAAAAGGAGGAAAAAGGAATGAACGTCCAATTTTTGAAACGGAACATTTTTCAACGTATCTTTGGTATTTCGGCCACCTCCAAACCAGTAAACCCGGATTGCTGGACTTATTCGGATGGAAAAGTGATAATTGATTTGAAAAAGACGCCTGAGCTTGAAAAGCCCGGGGGTGCAATCCGTTTGGAAGGCGGAAATTTGACAGAACGGTTACTTGTTGTATTTGCAGAAGATAAAAAATACCATGTTTTTAAAAATCGCTGTACTCATATGGGGCATCGCCGACTTGATCCTGTTCCAGGAACAAATACTGTTCAGTGTTGCAGTGTGAACAAGTCCACCTATGACTTTGAAGGGAAAAAGGTCTATGGTCCGGCTCCTGAACCTGTCGTCACATACCCTGTTTCTGTTGAAGGTGATAACTTAATTTCAACAATTAAAATTAAGATGTGACACTGTTATTTCCCTAAATATTGATGGTGCTATTAACACCTGAATTTTGGATGCAAATGATCATCTAAGAAAATGGCCGGAAAAAACATTTTCCGGCCATTTTCCAGGGGATATTGGACCGAATTTACGGTTACCTGGTATGATACTCGCGCAGGCAGAATCCGCATCCATCGTAGCCGCAGGAAAGTCCCTCCTCCACCGAGCTGAAATAGGCGCGCCTTGTAATATATCGGACCCAGGGGCAGCGGTCTTCATGCAGTTCCTTGGTGCCTCTGTTTCCCACATAGATGGGCATTGCATCCCGGTAGTCCCTGAAAACGGGCATCTCAGGATCGCCATAGAGGGTGCATGACAGAATATCAAAACGATGGACCCAGTCAACGGGCCACATGGTTAGACGCGCGTCGTGCAGCCGGGCAAGGTGCCTGGTCTGTTTCAGCATATCAAAGAAGGCAAGTCTGCATTTGGGGCCAGGATATCCGATAGATGAGCGGCTGAATCCCACATATGCGACTGCCGCACCACCTGGGTGTCTTACCATCTGCTTGCCGAAGGCATTCGGCTGGTCGATCTCAGATGTGCTGCAAGAAACAGCCCACACAACAAACACCTTGCTGCCGTTGTTGAATGTCGAAATAAAATTGCCATTCATCTGGCAGCATCCTGTCCAGTTGCCATGCCCGTTTAGAGACACGAAGTGGGGCCCCGGCTGTAGACTTTCCGTCAATGTTTTCTGTGTCAGGTGTCGTACGGTGGCCGTGACTCCCGTTCCGGCCGTCCAGCCGAGGTCGGGCTCATCCGTATAGAGACAGATGCGCTGATCTACAAGGGGAAAATCCTCTCCCACCTGTACCGCCAGTTCATGAGTATCCGCAATTGCAGCATCAAGTTCGTTGCCGTCGAGAACAAAGTGCAGGGGATCAAGCTCTCCCGAATCATCGGAGTATACGGCTACAAACTGTGTGACAACCGGTATCTTTATATTGAAAAGGATCTCTTCATAGGAAGGGCTGAAATCGGTTGCGCTTTTCACGTAATGCCATCCACTCCTGCCCTGCCCTGCTTCCATATCAAAAGGGATACACCGGTAGGTATCTTCGTTTTTGTAGGTAATAATTGCATCAATTACGCCTGTTCCGAGGACTTCCGCAAAGATAAGTGTTCGGCTGTTTGCCAGGTCAGGTAGAAAATAGTATTTCGGATCCCCTGGGTATTTTTGGACCCGTCTGTAATTCCTGTCAACATGTTCGGCAACATATACCACATTGCGAAAACGTTGTTGTTCCGCAGGTCTTTCAGGGGTCATCTCATAATCGATTAATTTCTGACAAAAGACGGCGGCCTGATCTGCATTCCTTACAGGGGCTCGCCCCAGGCCGACGCTGGACTCATAGACGATACCGTCAAGGTTCTCCGTTTTCGTCCATTGACCATATATGCCGTTGTTTAGTAAATCCCAGTCATGAAGCGCGGGCATGTTGTAAGTGGAGCCATGAAGACTCGAATAATAAAGGTCGGTGGGCATCCGATTTTCTCTTGTATACCACATCGCTTCGCTGTTGATTATTTCAGAAGGTCCCTCAACTCGGATCCATTCCGTGGGTGTGTACGCCTTTTCTGTAAATGTATAATTCGTATGAAACCAGCACAGACTTGTTCCACCGATGGGACTGTTTTCATCATAGTGCACAAATGTGCCACTGCGCAGCATGGTCAGTTCATGGCGGCTCTCGTCCGGTTCTTCGGGAAGGTCATCGAATAACGGTGGGATGTCTCCGACCTTTCCCTGCCGTACCCTCATGGCCAGATAGTCATCCCTAAACTCCACCTGCCCGAAATAGCGATCATCATCAGGTATTTCATCTGTAACATTACGAAAATCACACAGCCAGGGGCCTCCGGATATGACTGCGTACCGAATGGGAATAATATTGGTATCACCGCCCAGAAGCACCCACTCAACACCGTGGCGTGGGCAAAAGTCCTTTAAAAAATTCCGCAACACCTCCTGAAGGTCTCTGGCCCCGGTCTTAAAATCTCCATATTGACCTGCAACAATATGCGCGATTCTGGCGACATGCACACGATAACCCCGCTGCCTTTTGTGTTTGGCAAGATGATTAAAAACGTCCATCATCTTATTCATTACGGTATCCACTGTGCCGCCGGGTTGTATGGTACGGGCATTCCACTCCGTATTGTCCGTGATGATCAGGTAATCAACATCCCTAAGCGTGTGAGGAACGGCATGCATATCTTCTGAAACGGTCGGGGAACCGAGGAAGCGGAAATCCTTCATTTCAATGTCTTGAGGATTTATTGCATTATCAACAGACGTCCTGGTCCGGTAGGTCCACCTGCCCGCATCAGACTTTTTGACCAACGCCATAGGGCGATAGGAAAGGGTCAATTCAATCTCGGAGTAAAGCACGACATTGCCTTCCTCTCCGATGTTAATAAAATTTACGGCAACAATAGCCGTAGGCGCTATGCCATTTCCTTCAGTGGCAATGAGTCGCGCAATTTGTCCACGGGTCGAGCGGTATATTCCTTCGTATGCTTCTCGCACAGGTGGTACGGCGTATTGCTGTGAGAATCTATACCCGTCAGATGTTTCCTGAATTCTGGACGCAAACATGGGGCGGACAAATGTAAACCTGTCTGTCAAATTATGGGTCCTTTGTACCCTGGCTTTAACGCCAATGGCGTGGGTTCCTTCCGGGAGCGCAACCCTGACGTGTCGAACAGGGAGGGCCGGTTCTCCCGGAGCTGCCTCAAAAAATGAATCCAGGCAAGTAATGCGCATTCCAAACGGAGTATGGCGCATATGAATTTCGCTGGCTGATATGAAGAGATTTACCGTTACAGTACTTTCCTGTTTGTTCATGATATCACCTTGTTCTTATTGTTGATCCTGCCTGCGTTCGCGCATAAAAGGACCTGACCTCCTGGTCATGTAAAAGGTCAATAAGGGCCTGATAGCCCGTTATCAGATTTTATTGCCTCTATCAATGAGTCCATTCTTTCTCCGACTCGTATCCACTTTACACCGGTAAACCCTGCCGTTTCCAAGGTCTCTTTGACCTCTTCAAAAGTGTATGTGTCTCCCCCAGGGGTAAGAACCAGCATATTCACCGCAAATAGAGTTCCATCCACTGGTTTTGTGCGGGATTCATCCATAATATGATCACGGATGAGAATCACCCCGCCCCGGTTCAGTGCCCTGTATATCTTGGCGTAAAGTTCAACATTCTGCCCCGGGCTGTTCTGGTGAATGATCGCAGAAAGCAGCGCCATATCGCAGCCGCTGGGAAGTTCGTCACTGTAAAAATCTCCGGCAACAAGTTCAACCCGATCCCCAAGGCCAGCCTTTTGAATCGTTTCCCTTGTTGTGGGAATGACATTTTCCATATCAAAGATCACACCCTGCATGTGTAGATTTTTTTCGAGAAAGGCTATGGTATATGTCCCCGCTCCCCCTCCGATATCAAGCAGCCTTTTGTATGCACCTGCGTCATAGAATTCAGCAACCTCCCTGGAAAGATCCCGCGCGATTGTATGCATCGCCCCGAGGAAACTATCAACCTGCCTCTCGGATAATTGATCCTCGATCGGCTTGCGCTGAAGATCCGGTCCGTTTTTGATAACATGGGTGAGTTTGTTCCATCCATCCCAGACAAAGGCCATGTGTCTTACTGCTGGGAGGAGGGTTTCAGGATGATGCGAGGAAAGGAATTTTCCCTCCTCACTTACCCGATAGAGCCCGTCTTGTTTTTCCAAAAAACCTAATGTAACAAGACAATCCAACAGACGCGTCATGGCCCTTTTATCAAACGCCATTTGCCGTGCCAGTTCCGGTAGGCCGGCAGGGCTTTCATGTATCCTGGTAAAAAGGTCCAGTTCAACAGCCGTCAATATAATCCGACTTTTCATAAAGGCGGTTGCTTCTGACATGATCTGACCTAATTCCTGCCTCATCTTTTTATCTCCTAATAGAAGGCTGATGAATTCCCATTTTTCCAAAGAAACTTGTGAGCCCCTCTCGTACGGTATAATATAGCTCGGTCCTATCAACTTTTCAATAATTCAGAATATCAGATCAGACAGATAAATTTTGAGTAAGGTGGTAATAAAGAATTTTAGGCCTCCTCGATGCCATGAATCTGGTGGGTAGCCGATGAATTACAGTATAATTTTTTGCCGCATCGCACATTTGTGTGGGTGCCCCCAATATGTTGTGGTCGGATTATTGTTTTTCTGACCGGAATGAGTTAGCGTAGTTTCAAGGC
>LT984856.1:700205-716157 GCA_900258555.1 uncultured Desulfobacterium sp.
GATCTCTATCCGAGAAGAAAACCAGCGGCATTCCAGGTCATCAATGCATGACCACAACATATTGGGGTCACCCACACAAATGTGCGATGCCCCAATTTTTTTTAGTCTTTCATCTCAAGGGGGTTCCCGTCAGGCAGTCCCAATTCACGCGCCCTCAAGACCCTGCGAAGTAGTTTTCCGGAGCTGGTCTTCGGGAGCCTTTGAATGAATTCAATCTCATTGAGCGGAACCTCAGAAGAAATGTTTCCCTTTACAAAGGCCCTGATTTCCCGATTGAGTCTTGCAGATGGTGTAACGCCCCTTGCCGGTGTAATAAATGCCTTCAAGATCGGCCCGTTATTATGACTGCCTTTGGAGATCACCGCAGACTCCAGCACTGAAGGGTGTTGTTGAAGGGTATGCTCTATCTCATATGGGCCTATCAACTTTTCCCCGACCTTTATAAGATCGTCTATCCTGCCCTGGTGGTAAAAATATCCCTCTTCATCCATAAAAGCCATATCTCCGGTCATAAACCAGCCTTCAAATCTAAAATAGCTCCGATAGCGTTCCATATCATTCCACAAGCCGGTCATAAGGCAGGGCCAGTCTGTCTTAATAGCAAGCTCACCCATGGAGAGAAACGGCAGGGGCATTCCATTTTCGTCCAATACCGCGGCCTTGACACCAGGCACTGGCTTTCCCATTGAGCCCGGTTTTATATCCATGGAAGGGAAATTGGCCAGACATATCATACCTGTTTCAGTCATCCAGAAGGTGTCATGAGGGGAAAGCCTCATATTTTTCTTGACCCAGTAAAACTGCTCCGGGGTCAGGGATTTTCCCACTGTAGCGATATGGCGAAGAAAAGAGAGGTCATACCTTGTCGGCAGGTCTTCTCCTGTCTCCATAAGTCTCATTATGGTCAGAGGAGTCGTATACCATACGGAAATCTTGTGTTTTTCAAGCGTGCGATACCATGTAGAGGATGAAAACGGATCTGCTTGGATCACAGAAGTCGCCCCGCAAAGAAGAGGGGCGAATACTCCGTATGCAGTGCCTGTAACCCACGCAGGATCGGCATCTGTCCAAAGGATGCTGTCCTCCCTGATATCCAGGACATTTTTTGCCGTAATCATATGGCCGAGCATATCGCGATGCGCATGAATAACACCCTTGGGAGGACCGGTCGAACCGGAAGAATATATCATGTAAAGTGCTGTTTCGGCCTTTACCCAGGCGGGTTCCAATGTTTTGGGCATCTGCGAAATCAAATCCTTTACAGACACTTCACCGGTAAATAGTCCCGGCAGGGGTCCTTCAATAAAAAATATGTTTTCCACCATACCCATGGCCTCCACCGGCAGCCTTTCCGCCAGATCCGGATGTGTTATGATCCCACGTGGTTCGGCATTGCCTATACGCTCTTCCAATTCCTCGTAACCCAGTGTCTGGTAGAGAGGTGTAAAGATAACACCCAGTCTGCTGCATGCCAGTATGACAAAGTAGATTTCGGGGCATGGAGGGAGATAAATAAAAAGCCTGTCGCCGGTATTGAATCCATAATAGGTAAGCAGGGCCGCCCACTGGCACACCATAACTTTTACTTCGGCATATGTATATGATGTGATATGGCCTTTGTAATCAAATATGAATGCCTTTTTGTTGCTCGTATCAGGTTTATCCGCCCAGCGGTCAATTGCCTCATATGTGATGTTGATTTTACCTGTTTCGGACCAGGTAAATTGCCCTTCCGCCTCAGCCCATGAGAATGTCTTATATGACGTTTCATAGGGCTTGAGATTTGCGTCGGGATTTTGCGCAGGTATCCTTGCCTTTATCATGGTATCCTCTAATTAAGGGATTGTTTTCTCTTGTTCACTTGGCCCCTTGGCCCCTTGAACCCTCCATAATTATTGATCTACCCACACTCCGTACCTTTTGTGTATATTCCTTACCTTTTCCACGACCATCCTGCCCTGATCCGATTCCGCATCAGGCAATATGGCCTTATCGGAATGCCGGGTCATGGCCGTCAGGACTTCTCTTACGGAATAGCCTAATCCCCTGAAATCATAGCCACCTTCCAATACAAAAAGAAGAGGCGGGCTGTTGATATCCGCCCGAAGACTCAAAAAAAGGTGGGTCAGCCAGCCGTATAATTTTTCTGTCATGTGTGATCTTCCAATCGGATCCCTTTCATGTGCGTCAAAACCGGCGCATACAATAATAAGTTCGGGTCGGAAACGATAAAAGACATCCCTGCTGATTTCACGATATATATAGAAGAGATCTTCATCATTAAACTGCCGTAGTATAGGGATATTGATCGTGTAGCCTTCCCCCCCACCCGAGCCTGTTTCATCCCAGTCACCGGTGTAAGGATATAAAAAATTATCATGAGTGGACATGTATATCACTTCCTTGCAGTCGTAGAACAGGTCATTTACACCGTTACCATGATGGACATCAAAATCCAGTATAAATATACGCCTCATCTTATAGGCCTTAATGGCATGTCTGGCTGTTATGGCTGCGTTATTGAATATGCAAAATCCACCTGCACGATCAGCCAGGGCATGATGCCCCGGGGGTCGTACAAGACAGAAACAAACGTCGCAGAGTTTCGAAACAACTGCGTTTAGTCCCTCTACGCAGCCTCCTGCGGCAAGACATGCCGCATAATATGTCTTTGCGCTTGCAGGAGTATCCGGTGCGAGGCATGAAAAATTGTGTTCAGCGGTCTTGAACACCTTTTTTATATATGTGGGCGTATGTACAAGCTCAAGCTGCTCCAGGGACGCAAGTTTAGGCTCAATAGGAATCAAATCATTTTCAAATTCCTTATCCAACATCTTATAAATCACCCTGAGCCGGTGCGGATGCTCAGGGTGAGTGTGGCCCGGTTTGTGTTCAAGGAATCTTTCGTCTCTTATAACCCCTATCCTTAACATGGGATGTACCGCACCTTTATCCGGATCGGATCAAGCCCCGGCTGCCGCTGCAGGCTCCTTCTGGGCCGGAGCATTTGATTGCAGGGCCAGTCTTTCCCTTATCAGTTCATCAATTACGCCAGGATCAGAGATAGTGGATGTGTCTCCCAGATCATCGGTAATACCTCCTGCTATTTTCTGGAGGATACGCCTCATGATCTTGCCGCTCCTGGTCTTGGGCAGGGCGTCCGCCCACTGGATTACATCAATACTTGCTATCGGCCCTATTTCCTTTCTAACCAGGGTATTCAATTCCTTTTTTATTATATCGGATTTGAGCACACCGCTATTGAGGGTAACGAATGCATAGATACCCTGACCCTTTATCGGATGCGGGTATCCGACAACCGCGGCCTCTGCTACAAGGCTGTGGGTCGCCAAGGCGGATTCTATCTCGGCGGTTCCCATGCGGTGACCTGAAACATTAATCACATCATCCACGCGTCCGATGATCCAGTAATATCCGTCTTCATCTTTTTTGGCCCCGTCGCCTGAAAAATACATACCAGGGGCCTGACTGAAGTAGGTCTCTATGAAACGCTCATGGTCTCCGTACACTGTCCTTGCCATACCGGGCCAGGGTTTTTTTATGCAAAGCACACCTTCCTGACCGGGAAACTTTGCCTCTTCGCCCACGTCATCCAGGATCACCGGCTCCACACCGAAAAAGGGAAATGTACAGGAGCCCGGTTTAATCGGGACAGTGCCCGGAAGCGGCGTCAGCATGTGTCCACCGGACTCTGTCTGCCACCATGTGTCCATGATGGGGCACCAGTCCTTTCCCACATGATGATAATACCATCGCCAGGCCTCGGGGTTCAAGGATTCTCCGACAGAGCCTAAGAGTTTTAGGGAAGAAAGGTCATGTTTTTTCACATACATCTCCCCTTCTTTTGCCAGAGAACGGATTACAGTCGGGGCGGTGTAGAATTTTGAAACGCCGTATTTTGATATGATTCTCCAGTAACGGTCAAAGTCAGGATATGTCGGCACACCCTCAAAGATAACGCTCGTAATCCCATTGAGCAGAGGTCCATATATTCCGTAACTATGCCCTGTGATCCAGCCCATGTCCGCCGTGCACCAGAGTATGTCATCTTCCCTTATATCAAAAACCAGGTGGGTTGTCATGGCTGTATAGAGTAGATATCCGCCGTGGGTATGGACAACGCCCTTTGGTGTGCCAGTACTCCCGCTGGTGTAAAGGATAAACAGGGGATCTTCGGCATCCATCGGCTCGGGCTCTATATAAGAAGGCAGTTCCGGATTAAACAGGGCTTCATGCCCCCAGATATCGCGTGCAGGATCCAACTCTATTTTTATGCCGGCATGATCGAAGACTATGACCGACTCTACAGCCGGGTTATTTTTAATGGCAGTGTCAACGGTGCTTTTAAATGGTATGGTTTTTCCGGCCCTGAAAGCCCCATCCACTGTAATGACCATTCTCGCCCCGCAGTTCTTTATACGGTTTGCAAGGGATTCGGCGCTGAACCCTCCGAAAACCACACTGTGAATCGCTCCGATCCTTGCGCACGCAAGGGCGGAAATCACCAGCTCGATGACAACGGGCATGTAGATAATTACCCGATCTCCTTTTGTTATCCCGACGGATTTAAGGAAGGCCGCCATCTTGTTAACCTGTTGATAAAGCCCCCTGTAGGTTATCACCCTGCAATTTTCCGGATCATCACCTTCCCAGTAATAGGCAACCTTGTCTCCTGATTTTTCAATGTGACGATCAAGGCAATTGTAGGAGGCATTTATAACCCCGCCGCCAAACCACTGGATAAGACCCTTTTCAAAATCATATTTCAGCACAAAGTCCCAATCCTTTTTCCATGACAGATACTTTTTTGCCTGTTCAGCCCAGAACCCCTCAGGATCACTAATTGATCTGGAATAAAGCCTGTCATATTCCTCTCTTCCCCTGATGTGAGCGATCTCCTGATAGGTCTTAAGATGTGCATCATAAATTTTGTCTCTGTTTTCCATTGTATAAACCTCCATATTTTGAGTTATTGATAAAACCGATTAAGGTTTTTCAAACCTGGTAATCAGCGTAAACATCTCCCCATCATATTTTTTGATGATTTTGTAGGGAAGTTTTTGAAAAAGTCGCACCATGGCGCGATTGCCCGTTGAGGTATACGCAATAAGTCCGCCAATGCCATGTTCGCGGGCAAAAGCAGCAAGTTTTTCCTGGATGACCGTTGATATGCCTTTACCCTGCCACTGCTTATCAACGCTGTATGCAACCTCCGCCATATTGGTCTTTTCATCAAGAAAATAACAACCTATGGCTATGACCCTTTCAAATCCAGGTTCCCCGATTACGGCAATGATCGTCATGTCATGATTGTAGTCCACATGAAGTACATCGGCTACGTCATCTCTGACAAAGGAGCTTTTTTCATGCATAAAACGGCTCAGCACATCCTTCTGATCAAGGCTGTAAAAGTGCTCCTGGATTCTACGTTCATCGGTCGGAACCGCAGGTCTTAAAAAAACTCTTTGGCCGTTGACCATCAGGGTTTCTTCTATCTGCTGGGGATAAACACTGGTTATTGTCCCGGCACGATTTCTCTCCTTTCCAACAAGGCCCATATCCTTGGCCATGTAAAACAGTTCGTCGCGGAAGTCAGGGTGAGCGATGCTGATCATCGCTATAGCCCTTTCCTGTAAGCTTTTTCCAAACAGGTTGACCACGCCGTATTCCGTGACAACATATTGGACATCACCCCTGGGGATAACAATGGGCGAATCGTTTAAAACAGGAACAATGCAACTGCTTCCGTTGCTGCCTGTCACTGACGGGAGTATAAGGATATTTTTCCCTTCCGGCGCCATTGTAGCCCCCCTGATAAAGTCCATTATGCCGTTTAAACCATAAAGATGGTTGTATGCCATTGCATCCGCCGCCACCTGGCCTGTAAGGTCCATTGCCATAGCAACATTCAACGCGACCATTTTATTGTGTCTTGCGATAATCCTGGGGTCATTGACATAGTCGGACGGATGAAACTCTATTGAGGGATTGTCATGGATAAATTCATAGAGGTTTTTTGACCCTACAGCACCACTGGCGACCATTTTTCCTTCGTTAAAGCCTTTTTTCTTATTCGTTATAACACCCATGGAAACAAGGCTCATGAAACGATCCGTGATTGTCTGGGTGTGTACGCCAAGGTCATTTTTTTCCGAAAGGGCCAGCAGGAGTGCCTGAGGCGAGGCCCCCATGCTGACCTGGAGCGTTGAGCCGTCATCTACAAGCCTTGCAACATGTTTGGCGATCAATGGGGCCGTCTTATATTCCTCGACTTTTCCGATTGTAAGCAATTCTTCTTCATGCTCGACTATTATGTCTATGTCATTTACATGTATGAAACTATTGCCCATTACACGCGGCATATTCGGGTTGATCTGGGCAATAACAAGATCTGCAGACTGGGCTGCGGCCAGCGTAACATCCACGCTCACTCCAAGGCTCATCCATCCGAAATCGTCAGGTTCGGAGACCTGGATCAGGGCGACGTGTATGGGCAATTGCCTGCTTTTGAAAAGATACGGCACTGCCGACAGATTGACAGGTGTAATGAAACGTTTGTTATCAGCAAGCGCCCTGACCTTTGCCGAGCCCAGATAAAAAAATCTGACATTGAAACTCTGTGAGGAGGTCTGATCTGCAATACGGGTAAAGGCCTTGTTCTCAAAACTTAATAGCCTTACGATCTCCAGATCGGTGAAGTTGGAAAATCTCGATACCAATTCATTTACTAATGCCTGTGGCTCTCCGCATGCCGAGCCGATATATACACGCTGACCGCGCCTGATCAGATTAATAGCATCTTTTACGCTCCTGCGCTTTGTTACATACTGATCGGGCCAATAGGTGTTTTTGGATGCCTTTTTCAATGTATTTTCCTGTGCTTTATGAATCTATTTATTGTCTATGTGCTTGGCCTCTATAAGAGCAAAGCACATGCCATGAAAGGCCTTTAGATTGTAACTAATTGAAATAACTTTAATATTATTATTGATTACGTCAGGGCTATAATTGGGTGGATCTAAAGGATTGTGCCGGTTGTGGCACGAGGATATTTTGAATTACGCTTAACATGCTGAAATAAAAAGCAAATGATTGATGTGACAGGGATGTCCCATTTCGTGCCTGATCCAGTTTTGAATCCAGGCTCTCCCTGTGTCGGCCCTGTTGTGGCATGTTCGACGTGTAAGATGCCGCCCACGTCGCCTAACCCTAAGGGCTCGCACCAAACTTCCCATTTATGGCGCAAATATTCTGGGCAGAGACTGCCCTCGGATTTTTGATGTAGTATGCATTATGTATATTGAAGGTTCAGATAGGCACTTGGACAATTTTCTACATTTTGGTAAAGGGAGAATATCGGATATTCTTGCTTCTATGTAACAAGGTCTTAACGATTCTCCGGAACCCATCCGTTCTTTAGAATTTATTGGATTTAATATCTGTTTTATGCAAATATGGCCTGACTTCGCATCCCAATACTGCAGGAAGCTGAAAAAACCTTTTCCTCCTTATTATGGAGAGCAAGTAAAAATTGCAGGTGAACTTGAAAGAAAAATGGCCGAGGTCGAAAAAATGCGAAAGGCGGCCTTGAGACAAATGGATTCTCTCCAAGCCCTCCCCGCCGCCATTATACGAGGGGTTTTTGACTTTGAGGAACCCAGACCATGAGTTTTGATCCGGAAAAACCCTATAACGACCTTCCGCCGTTGCCGCCGGATGCGGAGATCGAAACCAAGGCAATATTAAAAAAGTTGGTGTCCGCCGGTCAGTTTTTGGCGGAGCTGAAAGGGTATGCCGAGCTTCTGCCCAACAAGGCTATTATCATCAATTCCATTGTCTTGCAGGAAGCCAAAGACAGTTCTGAAATCGAGAACATCATCACCACCCACGATGAATTGTATCGGGCGATAGCGGCAGATAACGCAACCGCGGACCAGGCGGTAAAAGAGGTCCTGAATTATCGTAGCGCATTATACAACGGTTTTGAGTTGGTGAAAGAACATAATTTATTGACCACCAATACGATCCTCGCTGTTCAGGAGGAGTTGGAGCAAAACAAGGCCGGTATTCGAAAACTTCCGGGAACAAAACTGGTGAACGACAAAACCGGAAAGGTGATGTACACCCCGCCGGAAAATGAAAAAACAATCCGGGATCTGCTCGCAAATCTTGAGGCCTTCATCAACATGGACGCTGAAGCGTTTCACCCATTGGTCAAGCTGGCCATTATTCATTACCAGTTTGAATCCATTCACCCATTTTACGATGGAAACGGAAGAACCGGAAGGATCATCAATGTCCTCTACCTGGTGATGAAAGGAATGCTCTCAGAACCGCTTCTGTATTTGAGCCGGTATATCATTCAGCGTAAAGCGGAATATTATGGGTTGTTGAGAAAGGTCACATCTGAAAACGCCTGGGAAGAATGGATCTGCTTTATGCTTTCGGCTGTAGAAAAAACAGCCGGTGATACCCTGGCATTATGTAAAGAGATCATCGCCCTTATGGAAAATGTTCGCAAAGCCATACAAAGGGAATTGCCCAAGATTTATTCCCACGAGCTTGTGGAAACGCTTTTTACCAACGTTTACACAAAAATAGACCACTTGGTGGAAGGCGGTATCGCCTCTCGAAATGTGGCGAGCAAATATCTTAAGGCGTTGGAATCAATTGGTATTTTAAGAAGTGAAAAGGCTGGGCGAAGCGTTTTCTATATCAATACCCGGCTTTATGATCTGTTTAGGACTTCATAGGATATGCACCGTTTTCTATAAAATTAGTGCATATTCAGAAAACATGCACCGTTGCAGTGCATATTCAAAATCACATCGGAAAATCGCGCCCATCTGCGCAAGCTTTACATTGACCCGGCGCTCCTATCCCCGTACGATCAGATCAGCACTGAAATCTACAATGCGAAAAGCTTCAATTTGTTAATTGATTTAAAGTGTTCATCAAGGGTGAAAAGATGGACATCATGGTATATACATATCTCAGCGATTAAAATATCCATAGGTGGGACTGTCACTCCTTTGTTACGTAGGGAGGCGTCCAGATCACCTGCTAAGTCCCATATGTTTTCGCCTACTGGTAGACGAATCAAGGCATCAAACAGTGGCAATATTTTATCTCGTTCCGAAGAGCGCAACCCCCGTTTAATCTCATAGATCACCGGCCAGCATGTTAGAGCTCTGTCTTCATCAAGCAGATTCTTCGTCAACGAAACGACTTGTGGTGTTTTACCCCGTAGTGCATCAACCCAAACAGAAGTATCCAACAAAACAGATTCAGAACCAGATATCATTTTTAAGCCCCGATACCATCCAGCCATTGAGATCTCTTTAGATCGGCCTCATTGCCTTTATTGATAAAGTCTTCATCAATATCAAGAGTCCCCAGGAGCCCAGCAAGTTCTTTTAGTTTCGCCCTCCTAATTTGTTCTTTGACAGCCTCTGCGACTGCTGCGGTTTTGGTCTTAGTTTTAGTAAACTTGAGCAGTTCCGTGACCAACTCCATATCCAATGTAATGGTAGTCCTCATGATAGATCTCCTCATGATTTATGGACAATATTTTATGGCGTAGAACATCATATGTCAACCAGAGAAAAAGGGTCCCAATACCCGACCTCGGTTTGAGGTCAGATCCTCAATGTTTCCAAAAAATTTTGAAAATCCACACGCGCTTTGGAAAAAACCATACATCTGCAAGCTTATCTTGTCCTTGAACACTATATTCTGGTCCATTCTAAATTTTGCCATTTTTAAACCAAAGTACCAATAAGTAAAAAAAAGAAAAAGGATAAATTTTAAAACCTTTATAGAATTTTCTGGATTTCTTTCATAATCTTATGTATTTAATTCACGCCTTACCGTGGAAGACCTCACTACAATTAGACCACAGCATTGGAGAAAAGTTCAGTATGGATAATCGTTTCTTCGAAAAGCCCGTCCTTAACTCTCCTTATGAATACCCTGCTCGCCACTGGGAACTTGATGAGCAAGGCCAGCCCACGCAACAGATTATCGAAAAACGCCGTCCTGCCGAATTCATCACTCCTATTCCAAAGCCCAGAAAGCGCAAGGGATCAGCTTCGCAGCAACAACTGAACTTTATCTTCGACGAAGGCAAAGGTCTTTCAAGCCAAGACCAACAGTATGACCCTACGCCTATTATCAATGAGCTTCGTCGTCATGTGGACCAGTGGCGAAGCTGGCCGAACCCCGGCGATTGGCAGGTGACGCCCGAAACAGCCCGTTTGCTTCAGCATTGGCGGCATCATAGGTTCAACAACATCCGGCCCTTCTTCTGCCAGGTAGAGGCGGTTGAGACCGCTATCTGGCTTAGTGAGGTGGCCCCAAAATCAGGAAAGACCGCCAGAGGCTTTCTTGAACACCTTGCAGACGCCAACAATGACGCCAATCCTGAACTCATGCGGCTGGCCCTGAAACTGGCCACTGGCGCAGGCAAGACGACCGTCATTGCCATGTTGATTGCCTGGCAGACAATCAACGCAGTGCGTCGGCCAAATAGCAGAAAATTTACCCGGGGGTTCCTGGTTGTCACCCCAGGGCTGACCATTCGCGACCGGCTTCGCGTGCTTATGCCCAATGACCCGGACAGTTATTATCAGAGCCGGGAACTTGTGCCTAACGATATGCTCGCCGATCTGGAGCGGGCCAAAATCGTCATCACTAATTTCCACGCTTTCAAACTTCGCGAACGCATTGACCTTTCAAAGGGAGGCCGCTCACTCCTTCAGGGTCGAGGTGAGGCGCTGAACACTCTGGAAACCGAAGGGCAGATGTTACAGCGCATTATGCCGGAACTTATGGGTATAAAAAATATCATGGTGTTCAACGATGAAGCGCATCACTGTTACCGCGAAAAGCCCGGCGGCGACGGTGAAGGCGATCTGAAGGGCGATGAAAGGAAAGAAGCTGATAAAAACAATGAGGCCGCAAGACTTTGGATAACAGGCCTGGAGGCCGTTAACCGCAAGCTTGGCATTATGCGTGTTATGGACTTGTCGGCGACGCCATTTTTTCTTCGCGGCTCCGGCTATGCCGAGGGGACACTGTTTCCCTGGACAATGAGCGATTTCTCCCTTATGGACGCCATCGAATGCGGTATTGTCAAGCTTCCCCGGGTGCCCGTGGCCGACAACATACCAGGTGATGACATGCCCAGGTTCCGAAACCTATGGCAGCATATCCGAACGCGTATGCCCAAAAAAGGCCGGGGGAAATCAAAAATTCTCGATCCTCTCAGTATTCCCGCGGAACTGCAAACCGCCTTGGAGGCCCTTTACGGACACTATCAAAAGACATACGAACTCTGGGAAAAAAGCGGCATTCGCGTACCCCCATGCTTTATCGTCGTCTGTAACAATACGTCCACATCCAAGCTTGTATATGACTTCATCTCAGGATTTTACCGGGAGAACGATGACGGTTCAACATCCTTTGAGAATGGGCGTCTTGCCCTTTTCCGTAATTTTGATGAGCACGGCAACCAGCTCGGACGTCCGCGCACCCTGCTCATAGACAGCGAGCAACTGGAATCCGGTGATGCCCTGGACAGGAATTTTCGTGACATGGCCACAGACGAAATTGAGCGATTCCGACGCGAGATCATCGAGCGCACCGGCGACCGGCGTCAGGCCGAGAACATCACAGACCAGGATCTGCTCAGGGAAGTCATGAACACCGTAGGCAAGGAAGGCAGACTCGGAGATTCCATACGCTGCGTCGTCTCGGTTTCCATGCTCACCGAGGGCTGGGATGCAAACACCGTTACGCATGTCCTGGGTGTACGCGCCTTCGGCACCCAGCTTCTTTGCGAACAGGTGATAGGCCGTGCCCTTCGCCGCCAGTCATATGACCTCAACGAAGACAACCTGTTCAATGTGGAATACGCCGACGTGCTGGGGATACCTTTTGACTTTACGGCAAAGCCTGTTGTTGCGCCGCCCCAGCCACCCCGCGAAACCATCCAGGTAAAAGCGGTTCGTCCTGACCGCGACTACCTGGAAATCAAATTCCCCCGTGTACAAGGCTACAGGGTCGAGCTGCCTGAAGAGAGGCTGAGCGCACAATTCAATGAAGATTCCATTCTGGAGCTGACCCCTGACCTGATCGGTCCTTCGATCACCAAGAATCAGGGCATCATCGGAGAAGATGTTGATCTCAGCCTGGAGCATCTGGAAGACATGAGGCGATCTACACTCTTGTTTCATATTGCCAAGCGTCTGCTATACACCAAGTGGCGCGACCCCGGCGAAGAGCCCAAGCTGCACCTTTTTGGACAGCTCAAGCGTATCACAAGACAGTGGCTGGACAACTGTCTGGTTTGCAAAGGCGGAACATACCCCGCCCAGTTGATGTATCAGGAACTGGCTGATATGGCCTGTGAACGGATTACCGCCGGTATCACCCGCGCCCTTGTGGGAGAAAGCCCAATAAAGGCCGTGCTTGACCCTTACAACCCCACCGGGTCAACCATTTATGTGAACTTCTCTACATCGAAAACAAGCCGCTGGGAGACTGATTCACGCCGGTGTCACATCAACTGGGTAATTCTCGACAGCGACTGGGAGGCGGAGTTCTGCCGTGTAGCCGAGTCCCACCCGCGGGTCAAGGCCTATGTTAAAAATCACAACCTGGGTCTGGAAGTCCCTTACCGCTATGGCTCTGAGATGCGTACATACCGGCCCGACTTCATTGTCCTCGTGGATGACGGTAACGATGATCCATTGCATCTGATTGTCGAGATCAAGGGTTACCGTCGCGAGGATGCCAAGGAAAAGAAAACCACTATGGATATTTACTGGGTGCCGGGGGTGAATAACCTAGGCCTGTATGGCCGTTGGGTATTTGCCGAATTTACGGAGGTCTATCAAATCGAGGCCGACTTCGAAAAAAAGGTAGAAGCCGAGTTCAATAAAATGATTGATCAGTTCTCAGGCTTCAAGGAAGGTCTTTCGTGAACTCAACCCGTGCAAAAATCTTTATCAGCAGTGTTCAGAAGGAACTGGCACAGGACCGCCGCGAGATAAAAGCGTTCATTGAAAACGACCCTTTGCTTCGCCGTTTTTTCACGGTCTTTCTCTTCGAAGACTTGCCTGCCGGCGACCGGCGTGCGGATGATGTCTATCTAGCTGAAGTGGATCGCTGCGACATATACCTCGGACTGTTCGGCAACAACTACGGATTTGAGGACACCGAGGGTCTGTCGCCAACCGAACTAGAGTTCAACCGCGCCACCGTTCAGGGGAAGATCCGTTTTGTTTTTGTCAAAGGGAATGTTGATAAAGATAGACATCCCAAAATGAAAGCGCTTATCAGTAAGGCAGGTAGCCAGCTCATTCGTAAGAGATTCAACGACATCGTCGAGCTAAAAGCAGCAGTTTATGCAAGTTTGGTGGAACATCTTGAAGCATGCGGTGCCATTCAATCCCGCTCTTTCGAGGAAAGACCTTGCACTGATGCAACGATCCGTGATCTGAATAAACAGGCTGTGGTGGATTTTGTACGCCTCGCCCGCTTTGAACGTCAATTTCCTTTGCCGGAAAAGGCGCCTTTAAGCGATATCCTCACTCACTTGCATCTTCTCCGTGAAGGGCAGCCCACCAACGCTGCGCTGCTTCTCTTCGGCCGCGATCCCCAGGGTTTTCTGCCCAGTGCAGAGGTGCGATGCATGCACTTTCATGGCACGGAAATTCAGCGGCCAGTGCCGTTCTACCGCATCTTTAAGGGCACCGTCTTCGGCCAAGTGGACATGGCCGTGGATTTCGTCATGTCCAAGCTCAATCGCAGTGTGGGTACTCGCACGGAGAGCTCTCAGGCGCCCGTTATCTACGAGATCCCGCCCGAGGTGATCCGCGAGGCCATTGTCAATGCAGTCGTCCACAGGGACTACACCTCAGCGGGAGCCGTCCAGGTCTCCGTCTTCGCTGATCGCGTCGAGGTGTGGAATCCGGGCGTACTGCCTCCCCCGCTAACAACTGAAAGCCTGCGCCACCCTCACGGCTCAATCCCAAGGAATCACCGGCTTTGCGAGGCACTTTTCCTTGCCCGCTACATTGAGAAATATGGCACCGGCACCCTCATGATGATTCGCGAAAGCCTCGCCCGCAACCTGCCCGAACCCGATTTTATTCAGCGAGGTGGAGAATTCACCAGTACTGTCTGGCGCGACTGGCTGACGCCGAAAGTGCTGGCCGCATTCAATTTGAATGAGCGGCAGATGAAAGCGCTTGAGCATGTGAAAGTTCATGGGCGGATTACTAACGCTGATTATCAGCGTGTTATCGGATGCCCTCAACGTACAGCCACCCGAGATCTTAATGAGTTGACGCAAAAAGGTATTATCGAGCTTGAGGGCAAAGGTCGTGGAGCACAGTATCGGCTTTTGAAAAAACGCGCCATGAATGCGCCAATCGCGCCATTTGAGGCTAAATGAGCGCCTAATTTTAGTTGCAGAAATGCGCCAGAAATGCGCCAAATGCGCCATAAACACGACAAAAATTAAGGAAGGAATACTGAAGAAAGGAGAATGTGGAGTCTGAAGCCTGAACTGTGAGATTCATAATTTCACTCTTCACCCTTCACTCTTCACACTTTTTTATTTCATGGCCAAGAACAAAACAAATAAAACCGTGGAAACCCTCACACACGATGAGGCCCGCCGGAAGAACATTCCCACTGCCGAGTTCCAGTCGGTGATGAAAAAGGATGATGAAAATCCTATCCGCATCGCCTATGAAAGACGAAACCGCGATCTTGACCCGCAACTGGTCTGGCGGGGAAAGGACGAACAGGACTGGTCGGACCTGGTTGTGCATGCTCCTCCCTTGTATATCCAGGAAAAGGTGCATCCCAAGGTGCTGATTGATGATCTGATGAGGGCAGTGGAGAGTGGTCAGTGGCGAGTGGAGAGTGGAAAGGCTAACCACTCAGCACTCTCCACTAAACACTTGCCGGTTCAGCTCGATCTCTTTGCCGATTTTAACGGTCTTCCAAACGAGGGCGCAAAGACCGAGTTCTACCAGCACGACGCCAACTGGTCCAACCGCATGATTCTGGGCGACAGCCTTCAGGTGATGGCGTCCCTGGCCGAACGCGAAGGTCTGCGCGGCAAGGTTCAATGCATCTATATTGATCCGCCATACGGCATCAAATTCAACTCCAATTTCCAGTGGTCTACGACCAGTCGCGATGTGAAAGACGGAAACATGGATCACATTACACGAGAGCCGGAACAGGTGAAGGCATTCAGGGATACTTGGAGGGATGGGATTCATTCGTATCTGACGTATCTGCGGGATCGGCTGACTGTCGCACGGGATTTGTTGACGGATTCAGGATCGATATTTGTGCAGATTGGGGATGAGAATGTGCATCGAGTGCGTGCTTTGATGGATGAGGTGTTTGGAGATGAAAATTTTGTCAGCCAAATTAGCGTCCGTAAAACAGCCACTCCGAGCCAGTGGCTTGATGATAATTTTTACTATGCAGTTTGGTACGCCCGTAACAAGACTAAAACAAAAGTAAGAACATTATTGATAGATAAACCGTTAGAGGAGTGGGTGTCTGAAACAAAAGGTGGATCATGGGGTCTTAAGTATTCGGAAGTTGACTATCGCCCATTAACTCCACAGGAGCGAGCTGAACCTAAATCTATTCCATTTGGTAGTGTATATGCTCTTTCAAAAACAAATTCTGCTGGACCCTCTCAGTCTTCTCAAGTGTTAAATTTTAGAAACAAAAATTATTCTCCTGGTGCCACTAATCATTGGAAAACAACCCTTCCAGGTATGGAAAAGTTAACTAAACCACCCTCGACTATAAGTCGAGGGGTTTTATGAGGGGTCGATTTCAAATCGACTATCATCAGGAATCGGCTCCCCTTCTTGCTTTTGAAAATATTGCT
>LT984856.1:717587-726283 GCA_900258555.1 uncultured Desulfobacterium sp.
TTCTCCTTTTTTTTAATTGGTTTGTCGTAAAACCCTTATAAAGGAAAAGCGCCTTTTTTTCGACAAGTTATAATTTTACACAAAAGATTTTACACTACCACGCGTGGTGGCCCTCCTTGGTTTCGCAAATTTCATGAGGATAGTCCTTTCAAAAGAATGACAAATGCTTGGCTTGATACTTCAGGAAAGTCGACACAGCGTTGGTACGTTGTTCAAACAGACAGTCCTGTAATTCAAAGGTGTATACTCATGGCCACCGATCCCGGTGATCTTGTTTTCGACCCCACCTGTGGCTCCGGCACCACCGCCTATGTGGCCGAAAAATGGGGCCGCCGCTGGATTACAATTGACACGTCCCGTGTTGCGCTCGCACTGGCCAGGGCCCGCATTATGGGTGCCCGTTACTCTTATTATCTGCTGGCGGACAGTCGTGATGGGCAAATCAAGGAGGCCGAAATTAATCGCTCAGCCCCTTCTGAAGCCCCGACACAGGGCAATATCCGCCATGGCTTTGTTTACGAACGAGTTCCACATATCACGCTTAAATCCATTGCTAACAACGCCGAGATAGATGTGATATGGGAAAAATATCAGGAAAAGCTGAAACCGCTCCGAAACGAGCTGAACAGTGCAGTGGGAAGGGCAAAGGGTGAAAAGGGGAAGGAGCCCTGGGAAGAATGGGAAATACCACGTGACGTCAATGACACCTGGTCAAAAAAGGCTAAAGAGCTGCATTCGGAATGGTGGAAAAAACGCATCGCCCGGCAGAAAGAGATAGACGCATCCATTGCCGCCAAGGCTGATTATGAATACCTTTACGACAAGCCTTATGAAGACAATAAAAAGGTGCGTGTCGCGGGTCCATTTACCGTAGAAAGTCTTTCGCCCCACAGGGTGCTGGGTGTAGATGAAAATGATGAGCTGATTGACGGCGTCGCGGAATCAAGAGGCGGTTATGGAAAGGTGCAGGACTTTACCCAAATGATCCTGGAGAATCTGAAGACCGCCGGGGTGCAGCAGGCCCACAAGGAAGACAAGATCAACTTCCTATCTCTAACCCCCTGGCCGGGACATTATATTTGCGCCGAAGGGCGGTTTGAAAGCAGTGGAGAGTGGAGAGGGAAGAGAGAAAAGGCAGTGATTAGTGGAGAGTTGGCAGTGGATAGCAAGAAATCACTTATCACTAACCACTCGTCACTCTCCACTGAACTTCGTGCCGCCATTTTCATTGGTCCGGAATTCGGAACCGTATCCCGCCCGGATCTGGTAGCCGCAGCCCGTGAGGCAGGCGATGCGGACTTTGACGTCTTGATCGCCTGTGCCTTCAACTATGACGCCCGTTCATCCGATTTTGACAAACTCGGACGTATCCCCGTTCTCAAGGCCAGAATGAATGCTGATCTACACATGGCAGATGATCTAAAGAATACTGGAAAAGGAAATCTTTTTGTTATCTTCGGTGAACCGGATGTAGAAGTGGTTAGTGAAGAGTGGCTATTGGATTGTTCCGGGAGGAGGATTGCGCCATATGAAATCTTTAAGCTCATATCGGGAGTTAATAGTCTGGCAGAAGTCAATAGACTTGGCCGAGAAGATTTATGCGATTACGCGGGATTATCCGGCCGAGGAGAAGTTTGGAATAATCTCACAGATGCGCCGAGCGGCGACATCCATCCCGGCAAACATCGCGGAGGGCCAGGCTCGGAAGTCGAGGGGCGAATTTCTGCAATCTCTCGGCATTGCGAGGGGTTCGCTGGCGGAATTGGAGACGTTTCTGATTTTGTCCGAACGCTTGGGTTTTCTACAGAAGGCGAATTTAGAAGCTTTATCGAACGTATGCGTGGAGATCAACAAGATGCTCAACTCTCTGATCAAATCACTCTCCACTCACCACTAACCACTCGCCACTTCCTTCAGGTCACTATCAACGGTGTAGACGTATTTCACCCCAACACCGGCGAGGTCAGAAGCGACAGTGCGGAGGGCATTGCCTGCTGGTTCATAGACACGGACTATAACGAGGAGAGTTTCTTTGTCCGACATGCATATTTTCTGGGAGCGAATAACCCTTACCAGGCGCTTAAGACCACGCTAAAGGCCGAGATAAACGAAGAGGCCTGGGCCACTTTAAATAGCGATACATCCCGCCCATTTGATAAACCCAAGTCAGGCCGAATCGCGGTCAAGGTGATCAATCATTTGGGTGATGAGGTGATGAAGGTGTTTAGGGTGGCCTGATGGAATTCCGCATAGCAGATACATTCACCGACAGCCTCTCAAAACTTACAAATGAAGAGCAGAAGGCCGTCAAGACCACTGCCTTTGATCTACAATTGAACCCTGCCAACCCAGGAATGCAGTTTCACAAGCTCGACAAGGCCAGAGACAAAAACTTTTGGTCAATACGAGTTACCAGCGATATCAGGCTGATCGTGCATAGAACGGAGTCAAGCCTCTTGCTTTGCTATGTCGCCCACCACGACGAGGCATACCGCTGGGCAGAGCGAAGAAGGCTTGAAACACACCCCAAGACCGGTGCCGCCCAACTGGTGGAGATCCGGGAGACGGTAAAGGAAATCAGTTTTCCAAAATATGTGCAGGTGGATCAGCCTGTTCGTCCCAAACCGCCTTTATTTTCAAATGTCCCTGAAGATGATCTTTTGAGTTGGGGTGTGCCCGCCGAGTGGCTGAAAGATGTGCGTGAAGTAAATGAGGATACCGTGCTTGATCTGGCTGATCACCTTCCGAGTGAGGCGGCGGAGGCATTGCTCGACTTAGCGACCGGTGTGACTCCGCGAATTTTAAAGCCTGTTGCGGTCGGCGCCGATCCATTCAACCACCCCGATGCACAGCGGCGTTTCCGGGTGATGAACAATATTGAGGAACTGGCGCGAGCTCTTGAATATCCTTGGGAGAAGTGGACTATTTTTCTTCATCCGGCCCAGAGGGAGCTGGTTGAGCGGGACTACAACGGCCCGGCACGGATCTCAGGTTCAGCGGGAACTGGAAAGACAATTGTTGCCCTCCACAGGACCGTTTTTCTTGCCCGCACCAATCCCGATGCCAGGGTGTTGCTGACCACCTTTTCAGACACGTTGGCCAATGCACTTTTGACCAAGCTGAGGCGATTGATCAGCAATGAACCGCGAATAGCCGAACGTCTGGAAATCTACTCCATGAACTCGATCGGGAAGCGGCTCTATGAGCTGAACTTTGGCAAGCCTAAGATAACGTCTCAAGAGGAGATAAAACAGCTTATTGAAGAAGCCTCCGGGAAAATTGATGGGCACAGGTTCAGTCTGCATTTCTTGATGACAGAGTGGGAACAGGTCGTTGATGCATGGCGGTTGGAAACGTGGGAGGCCTATCGTGATGTTATTCGATTGGGCCGCAAGACTCGTCTGCCGGAAAAACAGCGTGTCATTCTGTGGTCTATTTTTGATTATCTCTTGTCAGAGTTAAGATCCCGCGGCCTTATAACCTATTCCGAAATGTTCAGCCGCATAGCGGCTCATCTTATGGGAAGCAAACACCAACCTTTTGACTTTATCGTCGTAGACGAGTCCCAGGACGTAAGTGTTGCTCAGTTGCGTTTCCTCGCAGCTCTTGGCTCTGGGCGGCCTGACAGCCTTTTCTTTGCAGGTGACCTGGGCCAAAGAATCTTTCAGCAACCCTTTTCGTGGAAGGCGCTCGGCGTGGATATTCGCGGCCGATCCCGCACACTGCGAATCAATTACCGGACGTCACACCAGATCAGGATGCAGGCCGACCGCCTTCTGGCCCCTGAATTGTCCGACGTTGACGGCAACATTGAAGAACGTGGGAATACAATTTCAATATTCAATGGGCCGAAACCGACTATCCTCGTCTTCGACACCCCTGAAGACGAAATGAAGGGCATAAGCAGGTGGATTACAGATCGGTCAAACGAGGGGATAATGCCACATGAAATAGGTGTCTTTGTACGTTCAACAGGTGAACTTGATAGAGCCCTTAAGGCAGTCGGGGATTCCGGACTCCCCTTCAAAACACTTGACGAGAAAGTTGAGACCACCAGCGGATTTGTCTCGATCAGCACCATGCACCTTGCCAAGGGTCTGGAGTTTCGAGCTGTTGTCGTCCTGGCCTGTGATGACGAGGTAATTCCATTGCAGGAACGAATAGAAACGGTCACAGATGACTCGGACCTGGAAGAAGTCTACAATACGGAAAGACACCTTCTTTACGTTGCCTGCACACGCGCAAGGGATCATCTGATTGTCACAGGAGTTGATCCGGCTTCGGAGTTTCTTGATGATCTGGAGATGTAACCTTCCGAAATCAATAGAAGAGTATAAACGTGGAATGCGGGACGACCGCAAATAATCAAATATAAACAGTTGAAATGAAGTTATTTGTCAATTTGCGGTCGTCCCCAAAAACACACTAAGTCAGTTGATAATATTTGAGTTTTCGGAAAAGCGTCCTGCGTGATATGCCCAGGGCTGAAGCCGTCCTTTCCTTGTGCCACTGGTTTTCGTTCAGGGCCTTGATTATCAGACTTTTTTCATGGTCCTCTACAGTATTAAAGAGGTCAATGGTCTTAATGGCCGGGTCGGAAGAAAGGCCGATTCTTTTTTGAGTAGAAGGGGCAAGGTCTATAAAATCAACCTTCCCTACCGTGATATATCGCCTGAGCATGTTTTGAAGCTCTCTCACATTGCCCGGCCAGTCATAATTAATAAACGACTCCATCACTTCATCGGGAACTTCTGATATCTCCTGATCAGGATACAGGGATCGGAGAAAATGTTTAACCAGAAGCGGTATATCATCTTTCCGGTCCCGTAATGGAGGCAAATGGATGGGTATGACGTGGAGCCTGTAAAAGAAATCCCTCCGCATGCGGCCATCGTTTATCATATCCTTCAGGTCCTTGTTTGTTGCGGCTACGATGCGAAAATCAGAGCTTTTTATTTTGTTGCTCCCCACCGGCATGTATCCCCCGTCTTCAATGGCGCGGAGCAATTTTACCTGCATATTCAGACTGAGATCGCCGATTTCATCCAGAAAAAGTACCCCGCGGTCAGCCAGATCCAGATAGCCCTGGGTGTCGGCGTTAGCACCTGTAAAGGCGCCCTTTTTATGCCCGAAAAACTCCCGTTCAATAAGTGATTCCGGGATTGCGCCGCTGTTAACAGGTACAAATTCGCCCTGGTTGCGGCTGCTAAGCCTGTGTATCTCCCGCGCAACAAGCTCCTTACCTGTCCCTGATTCACCGTAGATAATCACATTGTTGTCCGTTGCTGCAGCCTTGAGGATCAATTCATAGACATCCTGCATAGTCTTGCTTTTTCCGATAATCCTGCCAAGGCCTTGTTGATCTTTAATGGAATATCTGAGTCTCCGGTTTTCCCTTCGCAGGTGTTCCGTCTCATCCAGAATGGCCAGTTCCTTTTGTTTCGTCCCTGTAATATCACGAATAGCTGTAAGTATGGCCGGCCTTTCATCCCATATTATGGAGCTGTTGTGGGACTCAATCCATATATCGTCTCCGCTCGGCTTGCGGGCCTGAAACTGAAGAACCCCTTTGATTGACCTGCCCCTTTCAAAGTCTTCCTTCATCTTCTGGATGATCTGTTTGAAATCAGGCAAAACCATGGCATCAAGACGTCTTCCCAGAATATCATCTGCATCGGGATACCCCATTATTTCAGCTATGGCCCGGTTTGAGAATATTATCTTTCCATCCTGAATGACTATCACGCCGTCGGCGATATTTTCGGTAAGCACACGATACCTTTCTTCACTAGAACGCAGCTCATTTTCCGCCTGAACCCTTCTGGTGATATCCTGAAGTGTCTCTATTGCACCGATTACCTTTCCGTTTTGGTCATATACGGGAGCTGCCAGGAAAAAGACATGACGGGGTTTTCCCCCAAGGTTTTTAAAATAGTCTGTCGCCTCCCATGCCTGCGGAATTATCTCCGATTTTGATGCCCTCTTGCCCTGGTATAGTTGTCTGAAATGTCTGAAATCCTGATCAAGGATAAGGTCAGCCAGGACCGGCCTTTTAGAGGCATAAAAAGGCTCCCATTGACGGTCCGTACCGATCATATCTTTGGCGTAACGGCCCGTCAGCAGCTCACATGCGCGGTTCCAGTGCGTCACCTTATGGTCGAGCCCTATTACGAATTGGGCAATGGGTATGCATTCAAGGAGATCAATCATTGTTTTCCCCTTTACTTTTTTGTGGGCTTCCCTTTAGGGTTATAGGAAATGATCATTTGGCCGCGATAGGAACTCTATCACCTTGATGTCGGGTGGCGGGAATTGGAAGTCTTTTAATTCGGCAGTGTCAACCCACCTGAATTCTTCACATTCAAGCGCCTTTGGCTCACCTGCTAAGAGAGTACATTCCATAACATGGAGTGAAATCAGCCTGGTCTCATATTCATGAAATACGGTTAGACATGCATCTGCCGCCCTGACCTTAAGTCCAACCTCCTCCAGGAGCTCCCTTTCAAGACATGACCGCAGGTCTTCTCCCCTTTCCTGTTTTCCACCTGGGAATTCCCAATAGCCCTCAAGGTGGCTTCCCTTGGGCCTCTTAGTGATTAAAAGCTTTCCGTCTTTCCGGATCAATCCTGCTGCAACATGAAGATGGGGCTTTTGGTCCTGTATTGACATGATCTTGTATACCGTACACCCTAGACCGCATATCGTACACTGTATACCGTGTACCGTTCGTTTACGATCCACCTTGACCAACGGTCTTTAGCCTGAGCCTGAGATATGCCTCTTGAGCCTCTTCATCGCCTGGTGAGATGTTGATAATCCTTTTGTAGAGTTCCACGGCCTTGGTGTATCTGCCCTTTTTTTCGTGCAACCTTGCCATGTTTTTCATAAGACTTATATCATTAGGTTTTGCCTTGAGTAATTCTTCCATCTGCCCTATAGCAAGATCATCCTTACCTGTCTTCAGATAGGCGGACAAAAGGTATCTTCTGAGTTCAATCTGGTTGGGGTTGACCTTCAGCCCCTGTTCCATGACACGGATAATTTCATTGTAATTGCCCTGCCTGCTTAAGTAGTCAAACATAAAATTATAGATATCAGGCTTATTGTTTTTCAGACCGATCAAGGTCTGGGCTTCATTAAAGGCCATTTTATCATCCTTCAGCCTTCTGTATATGTCAAAAACGAATTCATGAGCCCCCGTGTCCTTTGGATTCAGATTCATATACCTCTTGAAATAGTCCAAGCTTGACTTGTAATCACCCGCCTCATAGTAAAGTGCAGCTATATTATATAAAATCGTCGCATTATTCTTGTCTTGAGAAAGGATTTTCTTGTATATCTCAACCAGTTGTTTCTTGTCTCCCTGCTTTTCCACCAACTGGGCCTTCAAGAGCAGGGCCTTAACGGAGTCCGGCTTTTCCTTGAGTATCTGGGCAAGGTGGGCCTCGGCCTTTTTTGTATCACCCTTGTTAACAGCATCTTGAGCCAGTGCGAGTCTGCTGTCCACGTCTTTTGTGTTCAAGCTCACAGCCTTTTCCAGATATGCAGTGGCATCCGCCTTTTTATTGGTCTTGTCATACAGGTAGGACAGGTTGTAATAAAGATTCGCATCACCCTTGTCCAATTTGGCTGCATTGAGATAGCAGACAATGGCCTTTTGGTATTCCTTTGCCTCTGAGTAAAGGTAGCCCAGGCGTTTATTAAGGGAGAGCTTGTCCTTGTTGGTGCCCACCCTTTTCAGCAGTACTTCATACTCCCTTATGGCTGTCTTTTTTTGACCGGCCTCTTCCAGCTTCTCTGCATACTGCAACCTCAAATCCAGATTATCCGGGTTGAGTTTGAGGAGGCTTTCCATAACAGACAATGCCTTTGTCTTGTTGGATGTGGCGTTATAGACCTTAAGAAGCTTGGTCAATATCTCTTCATTGGGCTTTTCCTTTGCCGCCTTTTCCAGCATGGGAGCCGCCTTTTTCCAGAGTTTCTGTGCTATATATTCGTCAATCAGTTTCTTCTGGACACGGCTGTCATCGGGCAGGGTCTTAAGGCTTTGTTCCAGCAGGGCTATTTTTTTGTCTGAATCTGTAGTCTTGTCTGCCTTGTCAAGCCAATCCTCAGCATAGGGCTGAATATCCCAGTTTGTATTCCCCAGCTCACGGTCTTCCCACATCACCTGTACATTAAACTGGTAATGGTTATACATGTCCTGGTTGGGCAACAATAGGGAAACGGCCATCTCCTCATTTTGAAGAGCCTTGACATCAAAGCCTTCTGATTCAAGCCGTATATTTCGGTTTAAAAGTATATTTGTTGATATCTCAAGGACCTTGACCTTATCTGTCGGATGGATCGCCAGGGTTTCTCCGGGCAGTATTTTCTGCGGCTCCTGATTTACACTGATCAGGATGTAATTAAACCTCGGCTCATCCGGGAAGAGCCCCCTCCACAGCCATAGACCGCAGATAATGCCGGCAAACAACAGGGTCGGCACCAGAAAGGCCGGCCTTGAATAACTTCGCTTTTTCTTCCTGGGTCTTCTGAATAATTCGTCTTCCATAAAGAGAATAAATAGGAGTTTACGATTTATGTCTGATCACTATATATTAATTGTCTCATAATAGTCTTTTCATTCGTCATGCCGGACTTGGAGACTGTGTCGTAATAAAGTTTTTAGAATGCAAATTTCAAATGTTCTTTTA
>LT984856.1:727913-774618 GCA_900258555.1 uncultured Desulfobacterium sp.
TAATTACGACACAGTCTCTTGATCCGGCATCCAGAAAGCGCTGGATTCCGGCCTTCGCCGGAATGACTGTGCGTCTATACAATTATGAGACAGTTAATAAGTATATCTTCAACCCGAAACGCGTAAGCCAATGTCATTAACTTAACGATTCATAATAAGCGAAACAAACCGGATTCGCAGTCGCGAAGGAGATATTTTGAACCCCAGAATATCGAACAAGGAATGTCGAAATAATCAATTGCTTTTTTTATACCCCTACTTCTACATTCTACATTCCTTGTTCGATATTAGGCATTCTCTTAAGTTAATGACATTGACTCGTAACCCGCACCTCAATCCTATGCCCTGTCCCTGCTGTCTTTTACCGGGGTATCTTCTAAGACTAAGATAATTGGGCTTGCCACATACACGGTCGAGTAAGTACCGGAGATAACCCCCACCAACATTGCAAAGGCAAAATCATTGATAACCTTTCCTCCAAGAAAATAGAGGGCTACAAGGACAAAAAACACCGTGCCTGATGTCAGAATTGTACGACTAAGGGTCTCATTGACGCTGATGTTAATTATCTCAGAGAAAGACTTTTTCCTCAGCCTTCTGATGTTCTCCCTGATCCTGTCATAGATGACAATGGTATCGTTTAAGGAAAAGCCTATAATTGTAAGGATGGCGGCCACTACTGAGAGGGAAAACTCCCTGTCTGTTATGACAAAGGCTCCGACTGTGACCATGACATCGTGCAGCAGCGCGATGATAGCGCCGAATGCATATTTTAGCTTAAGGACACAGCATAGCCCCAAGGTTACTATCATGGCGATCACTATCAACCATATTACACTGACATTAAAACCAGATGCAATCACCACCACCAGGACAAGGGCTCCTGCCATAATAATGCTCATCAGCCACTTGGCCTCAAAACGGCCGGATATGTATATGGCAAGGAGCAACAGTGTGTAGTAGATTGCAAAAAGCGCCTTTTGTCTCAGGTCTTTTCCCACCTTGGGACCAACCATTTCAATCCGTCTTATTTCAACATTCTTACCGAATTCAAGCATGAGAGACTGTTCCAGCTTGTCGTGCAGTCCCTGCAATTCAATGTCTGTCTTGGTGGTGTGGATAAGATACTCCTCTTGGCCCCCTTCACTGAATTCCTGTATTATGCTGTCTTCAAGCTGGACCGGCTGGAGCGCCTTTCTGATCTCATCGGGCGTCCTTTTCTGATCCAGTTTGACCTGTACCAAGACACCTCCTGTAAAATCTACACCAAAGTTCGGTCCCCTCCAGATCAGCATGACGATTGTCACGCCAAGAATCAAGCCGGACAGCACATATGCGATGTAGCGTTTTCCTATAAAATCTATGTTGGTTCCAGGTCTGATGATCTCCATATGTCTCCTCGAGATTAATTTTGTTTTTGAAAACTCAACCGATATCCAAGGTCGCAGTTTAGATGCTGATCTTTTTCATATTCCTGTGTACATAGAGATAATCAAAAATGATCCTTGTACAAAAGACAGCGGAGTACAAGGTGCTGACAATGCCGATGCACAGTGTAACCGCAAAGCCCCTGATCGGCCCTGTCCCGAACTGAAATAATACGAGGCCTGCTATAAGTGTAGTGACATTTGAATCAAATATAGCCACCCATGCCTTTGAATACCCCTCATCAATGGCCGATCTGGGGGTCTTGCCCAGCCGCAATTCTTCGCGCATGCGTTCATATATCAACACATTTGCGTCAACAGCCATACCTATTGTGAGCACTATCCCCGCAATGCCCGGAAGCGTCAGGGTTGCGCCGAAAAAGGCAAGCCCCGCCATAATAAAAAGGATATTTAAGATCAAAGCCAGATTGGCGATGATACCAGAGAAGCTGTAATAGATCACCATGAATATGATAACGGCAATGCCTCCGATCATCATGGATTTGCTCCCCTTTTCAATGGAGTCTTTTCCAAGGGACGGCCCAACGGTCCTCTCCTCCAGGATCTTCACCGGCGCGGGAAGGGCTCCTGCCCTGAGCACAATAGCCAAATCGCGCGCGTCCTCCATTGAAAAACGGCCGGTGATCTGAGCCCTGCCGCCTGCAATCTTGTCCTGTATAACAGGGGCTGAATTGACCTTGTCATCAAGTACAATGGCGAGCCTCTTCTTGATGTTTTCTCCGGTTACACGCTCAAATATCTTTGCACCCCTGCTATCAAATGAGAGGGAGACATATGGTTCATTGTACCTGTTGTCTATCTGAACCCTTGCGTCGGTCAGGTATTGTCCTGTAAGGACGCTGCGTTTTTTGAGCAGCAGGGGTTCTTTTTTCTGGAGTCCCGTCTTTGGATCAATGGAATACTCATAAAGGATTTCATCGCCAGGGGGGATGTTGCCTTTAAGGGCATCTTCAATGCTGTGTTCGTCATCTACCAGCTTGAATTCCAGCAGGGCAGTCTTTCCGATCAGGGCGACCGCCCTTTTCGGATCACTTACACCCGGCAATTGGACAAGTATCCTGTCATCTTCCTGCGGCCTGATTTCCGGTTCGCTGACCCCAAACTGGTCAATCCTGTTCCTGATCGTCTCCAGGGCCTGATCAACAGCGAATTTTCTTATGTGCGCAACAGCCTCTTTTTTCAATGACAGTGTTACTACAGGTGCCCCTTTGTCGTCTGAGGAAGGACTGACATCAAAATCAGAATAACTCCCCTTTATTGAGTCCAGGGATTGTTCTGTGTCTTCGTTATTTATCAGAGTAAGCACGATCTTTTCCATGCCCTGCCGCTTGATCTCGGCATATCTGATCTTTTTCCTGCGCAGCTCATTTTTCAAGTCATCAATGACGCTCTCCAGATGGCTCTCCAGGGCCTTTACTGATTCCACCTCAAGCACAAGATGGATACCCCCTTGCAGGTCAAGTCCCAGACGGATTTTATCCTTAGGCAGTATGTGGGACCACCACACGGGGAGTTGATCAGTAAGGGATGGAATAAGAAAGACGATCGCCCATAAGATCGAGAATAGAACAACACCTGCACGCCAGCCTAAGTTCTTTGACACCTCTCACCCCCTGAATAAGAGTTGATGATTACTGCCCCTTTCCTACAACAGAGGATATGAAGCCCCTCGAGACCTTGACCCTGACCTTGGGAGCGATCTCGATTGTCACCACGTCATCGCTTATTCCCGTCACCTCTCCGTGAATGCCGCCGGAGGTAATAATCTTATCTCCTTTTTTTACGGCGCCAAGCATTTCCTTATGCTGTTTCGCCTTTTTCTGCTGAGGTCTGATCAGCAGAAAATAAAAGATAACAAACATCAGGACAATAGGTATAAAGGCCCCAAATCCTGCCCCTTGTCCCCCTTCGCCGCCTGTGCCGCCGGTTCCCATTGCATAAGCCAAAAAATCCATTACACAACCTCCTAAAATATCATTCAGATTCGTTACATACTATTTGGAAAGCATCTATTCTATTCCCCTTGATCGCCTCCCTGATCTCGGACATGAGTTTTAAATAATAACACAGATTGTGGATAGTATTCAAACGATAAGCCAACAATTCCCTCGCCATATAAAGGTGCCTCAGATATGCCCTGGAATAATTGGCGCAGGTATAGCATCGGCAGGTCTCATCAATAGGGCTTCGGTCTTCAGCGTATCTGGCGTTTTTTATGTTTATTTTGCCTTGTGAGGTAAAAAGGGAGCCGTTTCTGGCATTCCTTGTTGGCATAACACAATCAAACATGTCAACGCCCAGTTTGACCGCCTCGACAATATCTTCGGGTGTTCCCACACCCATAAGATAGACCGGCTTATCATCGGGGAGAAGATCCCTTACATTGGATACAATCCTTTGCCTGGTTTCCTGATCTTCGCCCACCGAAAGCCCTCCAATGGCGTATCCGTCAAAGCCCATTGAGACCAATTGCCTTGCGCTGATCCTCCTTAGCTCATCATACATGCCTCCCTGGACAATACCAAAGAGGGCCTGCCCGCCATCGCCCCTGTTTTCAATGCAGGTTTCAGCCCACAGGCTTGTCAGCCTGACGGAGTTGGAAACATATTCATAGTCAGCCGGGTACGGCGCGCATTCATCAAATGCCATGATAATATCGGCCCCCAGAGCATTTTGGATATCCATGGCCTCTTTAGGCCCGATAAAATGCCTTGAGCCGTCCAGATGCGACTGAAATGTCACACCATCCTCTGAAATCTTTCTCAGTCCCGCCAGGCTGTAAACCTGGAACCCACCGCTGTCTGTGAGGATTGCACCCTTCCAGTTCATAAAGCGGTGCAGGCCGCCGATACGGCTTATAATTTCATGACCCGGACGAAGGTAGAGATGGTAGGTGTTTGCAAGTATAATACCAACATCTATCTGCTCCAGGTCTTCCGAAGATACCGCCTTTACAGACCCTTGAGTGCCGACAGGCATAAATACCGGAGTCTCAAAATCTCCGTGCCGGGTCTTGATGTGTCCAGTCCTTGGGCGGCCATTTGACGACTTATGGTCAATATGAAACTCAAACATGACTAAAGCGCCAACATGGCGTCCCCGTAACTGTAAAACCTGTAGCCATTTTCAATCGCCCGGATATAGGCCTCTTTTACAAGCCCCAGACCGGCAAATGCCGATACCAGAAAAAGTAATGAACTTTTGGGCAGATGGAAATTTGTAATCAGTGCGTCAACCACCTTGAAAGTAAACCCGGGAGTAATCAAGAGATTTGTCCTTCCCTCCCCAGCAGATACGCCACCCTCAGGATTAGCAGCAGTCTCTAAGGTCCTTACGACCGTAGTTCCTACTGCAATCACCCTGCCGCCTTTTTTCTTTGTCCGTTCAATGGCTGAGGCAGTCTCAGGACCGATCCGGTATTGCTCTGAATCAAGGTCGTGTTTTCTTATATCCTTTGTCCTGACCGGCCTGAATGTACCGTATCCCACGTGAAGCGTGATATAGGTCAAAGAGATCTCGGATTCGGCCAGCCTTGCAATAAGATCCTGCGTAAAGTGAAGTCCGGCAGTTGGCGCCGCAACAGCGCCCCTGTTCCTGGAATAGACCGTCTGATATCTCTCCCTGTCAAGCCCTGAGTGTGGATCGTGGTGTTGCCGCTTAATGTAAGGCGGCAGAGGCATCTGCCCTTTTTCTTCCATCAGAGAGTCAACGGAACAATCGCCTGAGAATGTGATACTGACCAGCCCATTATCAAGCACATCATCTACTCGTCCCAAAACGCCTGAATCAAAGAACAGCTTACTCCCCGGCCTGGGCCTCTTGGAAGACTTTAAAAGACAAGACCTTGTCAATGTATTATTGCCTGCCCCGTCAGGGTGATCAAGGACCAGTATCTCGATTAGCCCACCGCTTTCCTTTCGGCCATACAGCCTCGCCGGGACCACCCTGGTGTCGTTTACAACAATAAGATCACCGGACGCGAGCAGCACTGGAAGATCAAAAAAGAATTTATCCCTAAAGGCCCCTGTCTTGCGATCTATCACCAACAGGCGTGAATGATCCCTTTTATGGGCAGGGGCGTGCGCTATCAGATCGGCAGGCAGATCATAGTCATAGTCTTCTGTGTCAAACATCTATACTGATCCGGATTTAAACCGCGTAAGTTAGACAAGAACCACATTAAAGTCAACCGATTTTATTCCTTGAAGAAATAGGTGATCAGAAGGCCCAGGGCCATTAAGAAAAACCCCATGGTCCTCAGATGTGAATCGGGTATTTCCTGAATGGTCATCAACCACTTTTTCATTTTGGCAGGCGATATGACATATGGAAGCCCTTCAATGAAAAACACAAGCCCCAAAAGACAAAACAGCATTTTCATGTCGAGTATTATCCTGTGAACGCTCACTTCAAAAAATAAATTATCCTAGTCCCCGGTGATGGAGGTGTCAAGGGAACGGGACACGGTATACCGTATACCGTGTACCCTGTAACGCCTCCTACATATTGCTTGATCTATAATGGAAGATCGGTTAGTTTCCATCCATAAAACGGCCGTGGGATGGCCGGGGGGTTTTTATCCATATGATAATTGAACTGAATCGTACGACAATTGACCTTTCTGCCCTGGTTTACAATCTCAGGCTGGTCAGGTCCATGCTCCGCCATGACGTCAGGATCATGGCTATTGTCAAGTCAGACGCTTACGGCCACGGGCTTACGCAGGTTTCAAGAACCCTTGAGGCAAACGGAATTGACTGTCTTGGCGTCGCCTTTGTCTATGAGGCACTGGAGCTTAGAAACAGCGGAATCATGACCCCCATTGTGGTCCTTTCAGGGATACAGACACAACAAGAGGCCAGTGAAACAGTCAGCAATAACTTCTCTACATTTATATATGACCTGGAAATGGCCGAGTTCCTGGATCACGAGGCAGAGCGACAAAATAAAAAGGCCGCAATCCATATAAAAGTGGACACCGGCATGGGCAGGCTGGGCGTCATGCATACTGATGTCGTCCCATTTATTAAACGCATTAGTGGGTTGAAACACCTGGATCTTGTCGCCCTTGCATCTCATTTTTCCTGTGCAGACAACTGTGAGTCAGATTTTACGGCCACTCAGATAAGGCTGTTTAGAAAAGTTGTGGAAGATGTGAGGTCGCTGGGTTATCCTCTGCCCCTAAACAGCATTGCAAATACTGCCGGGATGGTCGGCCATAAAGACTCTCACCTTGAAATGGTCCGGTTGGGCATTTCTCTGTATGGCGGTATGCCCAGCCCGAATTTTATACTCCCTGTTTCGACAAGGCCGGTAATGAGTTTTTCCGGCAGGATCTTGCAGATCAGGGATCTGCCCGATCAGACTCCCATCAGTTACGGCAGAAGATATTACACTAATGGCCCTGCAAGGACGGCGATCATTTCCGCAGGATATGCAGATGGGCTGCCCAGGGGTCTGTCAAACTCCGGCTCTGTTCTTATTGCAGGGAAAAGGAGGCCTATTATCGGAACGGTCTGTATGAATTTGACTATCTGCGATATCACCGGCATGGATGAGGTGAGAGAAGGGGATGAGGCGGTGTTTCTGGGCTCACAGGGGGGCGAGACCATTACCGGAGATGACATGGCAAGGAGCGCTGGCACCATATCATACGAGGTATTCTGCTCTTTAGGAAAGCGGAACAAAAAGGTATACATATCATGAAGGAAAAACTAAACGCATTGCTGATCGCAAGCGTTGACAACTGCTTTAACCAGGGGGCTCTCAAAAAGACCGCACTGCCTGAATTTGTAATAGAAATCCCCAATAATCCGGAGCATGGTCATTTCGCAACAAACCTTCCTATGGCGTTTGCCTCCAGCCAGAAGAGGCCACCGCGTGAGATAGCCTCCATTATCATTAAAGGGCTTGTTGACCCCGAGGGCCTGGTGGAAAAGGCCGAGGTTGCAGGCCCCGGCTTTATTAATTTCCGTATCAGAGATGAACAGTGGCTTCAAGGGCTTTCACAGACAATCAACCTTGATGGAGATTACGGCAGAAGCATGGTCGGCAAAGGGCAAAATGTCCTGGTCGAGTTCGTAAGCGCCAATCCCACCGGCCCCCTGCATGTCGGTCACGGACGCGGGGCGGCACTTGGGGATACCCTGTGCAGAATACTTGCCTTTTGCGGATATGATGTCCTCCGGGAATTTTATATCAATGATGCAGGTCAGCAGTTGCGGATGCTGGGTGAATCAGTATACAGTCGTTTTAAACAAATGGATGACCCATCATTTCCCTTTCCGGAAAAAGGCTATCACGGCGACTATGTAATGGAGGTTGCAAGAAAGGTCTCGGATAAACATGACCTTAACATTATTGGCCGTGAAGAGGCCATCCGGTTATGCGCTGAAAGCGGCAAGGACATAATGTTTGAAGAGATCCGGGAGACGCTGAAAAGTTTTGGAGTCAGCTTCGATAACTGGTACAGTGAGAAGGATCTTTTCAACTCCGGTATTCTTGACCGTACACTTGATACCCTCAGAGAGGAAGGCAGACTTTACGAACATGAGGGTGCCGAGTGGATAAGGACAACTGATTTCGGGGATGACAAGGACCGGGTAATCCGCAAAAATGACGGTAATTTTACCTACTTCGCATCAGATATATCCTATCATCTGGAAAAGCACAAAAGGGGTTTTTCCAGGGCTATCAACCTGTGGGGTGCCGACCACCACGGCTATGTTCCAAGGATCAAGGCGGCCCTGCTTGCCCGCGGTATACCGGAAAACTGGCTTTCTATATTGCTCATTCAACTGGTGAAACTCTGGAAGGCGGGCCAGGAGATGAAGATGTCAAAGAGGGCTGGAAGCTTTGTGACCCTCAGGGAGTTGATTGATGAGGTCGGCGTGGATGCGGTCAGGTTTGTTTTTCTAACAAAGAACCATGATTCTCCCCTTGATTTTGATATGGATATTGTTAAAAAGCAGGATAGTGAAAACCCTGTATATTATGTCCAGTACGCCCATGCGCGGATATGCAGCATTTTTAGAAAGGCAGAAGAAGATGGGATCTTTTTGCCTGAAAAATCCGATGCGATATTAAGGCGTCTTGTATTGGACCAGGAAAAGGCCCTGATAAGGACTATGGCCGTTTTTCCATCGCTCCTGGTGGACATTGCAAGGTCATTGGAGTCGCATCGTTTGACCTATTACCTCACTGATCTTGCCGCCTCGTTCCACAGGTACTTCAACCTGGGTACTAAGAACCCAGAATATCGGGTGGTCACCCAGGACATTGAGTTGAGTCAGGCCAGATTGTTTCTGGTAAAGGCCATCAGAATTGTTATCGCCAACGGGCTTGGTCTTATGGGTGTCAGCGCACCGCAAAAAATGTGAATCCGGCAAAGGAATGAATGCTAATATTTCCAAAAACCAAAAAAGACCCAGGAAATATCTTATCGAACTGACAATGAAGACCATTGTCTTTTGGCTCCTGGGGTCGTCTTTTATCTTTGTCTGGGTATTCTTACTGGGAGTCATGGTCGGTCGCGGCTATCTGTCTTTCGATATGATGAGGGAAAAGTTTGCGGTGATTCAGGAAAAGATAAGGGGGAAAGACACATCTAAATCTGAAGCGATACCAGAACCGATCAAAGATCCAAAACTGGCCTTTTATGATGAACTCTCCCTGACAAAAGAGGAGGCGGCAAAGATCAGTGTGCAAAGGCTTGAAGCCGGTGCTGCCCTGGAAAATAAGCCTCCTAACGAAACCTACCTGCCGGCACCGGTTAGCCCGGCTCTCCCTGTTGAACAGGCACCTCAGGGCCAGTCGGCCCACGGCACCCCGAAAGTCCCTGAATCCACACCGAGTGAAATGAAACCAAAAGAACCTGAGCCACCAATGGTCACCGACAATAAACCTGCGGCATCAGGCGACACTGCCGCAGACAGCAAGATTGCCGCTATAAAAAAGTCTCTTTTTGAAAAGCAATCCGTCCCTCCTGACAAAATGGTCAAACCGGCAACGAAAGAAATTCAAAAGGTCAACCCAAAGGACAACTCCTCCCCAAAAAAGGGGTATCTATTGAGTGTGGGCGGATTCGCAGACAGGACAAAGGCGATATCATTTGTAAGAAGGCTTTCCAGTAAAGGCTTTAACGCCTCATTATCTAATACGAAAAAGGTTGGAAGGCCTTATTATAAGGTGACTTGCGGACCATTTGAGACAGAACAGATGGCGGATAATTACAAGAAATCACTTGCAGGCAACATGGGAATTTATGGAGTTGTGACCAGGGCGGGCAATTGACAATCATTTTCTAGTCTCAGGGTATTTTGATATGTCGGATGATACGATGAACATAAGAAAGGCCATTATCCATGATGTCCACAGCATCCATAGACTTTTAAATGATTATGCAGCAAAGGATCTTTTGCTGCCACGATCATTAAGTGAACTTTATGATCATTTAAGGGATTATTTTGTCCTTGAGCACAGCACCGCGTTTGGTAATGAGGTAAAGGGTGTTTGCGCCCTGGGTATCTGCTGGGAGGATCTTGCTGAAATCAGATCCCTTGCTGTCAGCAAAGATCGCCACGGTAAGGGTGACGGATCAAGACTTGTTGAAACATGCCTTAACGAGGCCAAGACATTGGGGCTAAAGAGGGTTTTTGTATTGACATATGTTCCTTATTTTTTTAAGAAAATTGGTTTTAACGAGGTAGCCAAGTCAGATCTCCCTCACAAGATCTGGTCCGACTGCTTAAAGTGCCCTAAATTCCCAAACTGCGATGAAACAGCACTTATGATTGATCTTAATTAAGCCGCCATCCCGATTTGTCGGAAGGCTTGGGGGGTCAAGATTAAGGGGCCAGGTGAACAAGAGAAAATATTTCAATATCTGGAAACTTCGAGCCCTCGACCCTTTAAAACCTTACATAGTAATAGATCGGACCGAACCCTTCTAATTCCACAGGAGCTGAATATGTTTGGCATAGGCATGCCCGAACTGATAGTGATAATGGTCATAGCCCTGATAGTCTTGGGGCCCAGCAAATTGCCTGATTTGGCTAGAAGCATCGGCAAGGGCCTTGCCGAATTCAAGAAGGCTACACAGGATATAAAGGAAAGTCTGAATATCGAGGGAGAGATAAGAGATGCAAAGGAGGATATCGCAGATTCAATAAGCGGACTGGAAAGGCCCTTTGATATCAAATCCAACGACCGATCACTCGAAAAAATGCCTCCATCTCCGGAACAGGCAATGGAAGAAATCAACAAAATCGAGACAACAGGGAGTGAAGACAGGGCCGAAAGGGAGATGAAAGCCGTCAGGGAAGAGGGGAAAAACTGATATGGCAGACCAGGAGAAAATGCCATTTCTCTCACACCTGGAAGAATTGCGCAAGAGGCTAATATCCTGTGTAATTGCAGTGGCACTGTGTTTTGCCATCTGCTATTACTTCTCCGAAAGTCTTTTTCAGTTTCTGATCCAACCCCTCAAGGCGGCAATGCCGGAGGGCAGCCACCTGGTCTTTACGGGGCTTCCGGAGATGTTTGTTACATATCTGAAGGTCGCCTTTGTCGGCGGTGTTTTGCTTGCCGCACCTTTTCTCTTTTACGAGATATGGATGTTTGTGGCCCCCGGGCTTTACAGGCATGAAAAAAAATTGGTCGCCCCGTTCGTGGCCTCATCAACTATACTGTTTGTCGGGGGTACGCTATTCGGCTATTACATTGCCTTTCCTTTCGGGTTCAAGTTCTTAATGGGGTATTCCAGCGAATATGTAAAGCCCTTACCGTCTGCAATAGAGTATTTCAACTTTTCCCTAAAACTACTTTTTGCCTTTGGCATAATCTTCGAGGTCCCAATATTTATTTTTTTTCTAGCCAGACTCGGGATAGTAACTACTGATAATCTAAAAAAAAGTCGCAAGTATGCTATCTTGGGCGCCTTTATTGTCGCTGCAATATTGACCCCACCCGACGTGGTCAGCCAGTTTATAATGGCCGGGCCGCTTATCGTGCTCTATGAGGCAGGGATACTGATCTCAAAAATGGCAAAATCAAGTAAGGCTCAGGATAAAGAAAAAACAGAGGCCGGCCGGTAAGGCGGGCTAATCAAGTCACCCAAACCCATCAGAGATTTCCTGCCTACCGGCAAAAAATTGATATATAAATTAATACCAACAGGTGGAATTAATTTTTCCAATAATATGGTATTTTTTTATATATAAGTCCTAAACTTTCTCTCATCCAATATAACCTATTGAATTATAAGGATATAATAGTTGTTAAATCTGACTGAATATGGCATGCTGATTGCTGATAGGGATTAAAAGGCCACGGTGTAAGTTTTAAGGACATTAGTGCACTTGCAGTTGGGCATGACCTGAGGTCTTAAAAATGAGGGATACAAGGCGGTGAAATTTTTCTCATTCACTTAATATTATCCTTTGAGGAGTATATTTTTTAAAACAAGGGAAAGAGCATCAGATGAATCATGAAATTATCAAGTTAACGAAAAATATGGCTGTATTCAGCGCCGATACCCCCATAAGCATAGGCACTGAATCTGATCTTGAAATAGCATTACCAAAAGATGTCACCCTCGATTCATTCACCATCAAGGGAATGATCACAGAGTGTAGACATGTCCGTAACAATGAGACTAGTTCTTACTTATTTAAAATGAATATTACTGAATTGACTGAAAAGAACAGATTAATACTTGATGCCTATGTGGATTTTCTCGAAAGAGAAAAGATCCTTGATAAAATCAGAAAGGATAATCAAGAACTCCAAAATGCCCTCAGTAAGCTTGGTGATAAGCTGATGCAATTAATCGCGGTTTCAGAATTACTGATCAGGGAAGCTCAGGGAAAGGTTGTTATGCATTAATTTTTATGCTACCTTGCATTGCATATGGGCAATAAAAAATGGGGGCGGCCAGGGAAGTTATCCCGGGCCGCCCCCATTATAATTCTGAATTATACTATTTCATCAATGATTGATTGTCTTACCATATTAAATGCTATTTTATTGCCATCTATTTTATATGTTCCGTCATTAATCTGCTTCTTTATTTCATCGACTTTTTCGGTCCTGATATCGTGGATAGAGGCCAATTCTTCCTTAGCCTTATTAACATCCCTGAATGCCTGAGACAATTCCACTTTATCGTATTTTTCCGCAGTATCAGAGGGTTGGGGAGTCGTTGCACCTACCCTGTTTTTGTCTTTTACGTTGTTAAGATACGCGTCAATCCTTAGCGGTGGGATCTTTTCACTGATTTCCATGTTGAAAACCTCCTTGGTATGGAGACTAGACATTTAACTATATTTTTTATCGGCTAAAGCATAAGGCAACTTTAGACATTTATCGAGATTCTTCATTATAACTGCAGATACCGTGAGCTTTTTAGGGACCTCCCCAGCCTGAATTCCATATGCCGTTTAACCACTGGCCTGATCTCGCTAATTAAATCCGTTGTCAGTAAGGTCACATCAATATTTTTCCAAGGCTCTGATTGCATCTTACAGAGGATGCTCGCAGCAACCGGGCCTATTGCCGGATTATCCGGTGATGGCCTTTCGCAATTAAGGCAGGCAATGCCGCCTTTCGTGCGCATAAAGACCGCCATTCCAGCACCGGTGTAAGCCCTGCCGCACCTTGCACATCTTTCCAGATTGATCCGGTAACCTCCAAGGGTCATGGCCCTTGCCTCAAAGTAGATGCGGATGGCCTCAGTATACATTCCCTCTTCAATGGCTGCAAATGAGTCTCTTAACAGCTCAAACATGGCCGGGTCAGTTAGATTCTGTGGAAACAGTATCTCGGTAAGCTCGGTGAGATAACTGGCGAGGGAAAGGGTGGCAAAGTCAGACCTGAGACCTGCAAACCCATTGATAAGCCTGCCTGACTCCAACATAACCAGATCGCCCTTTCTTCTTTGCCCATATTCCAGACTGGTGAGACAAAAAAGATCAAGACAGTTGGAAAAACGCCTCCTGCTCCTGCGCCCACCCTTTGCCACACCAGTAAGCCTCCCCTGGTCAGTAGTAAAAAAGCTGACCATGAGATCTGATTCACCAAAGTCCCGTACCCTCATGATTATCGCTTCAGAAATGCGAGTATCCATAATAAGTAAGGCTACGCAATAATAACAATTGTCTCAAGTACATGCTGTTATGGCTCTTTTATCTCATTTAATCCGGATGATATCTCCGGAAGGATAACGGTTTATCTGGATGCTGTATTGAACTCCCTCCTTAAAGGATACCATATAATGGCCCGACAAATCATCAGTTTTCCATTTAGTGCAGCAGCCGTTTTTAATATTTATATTGAAGAATACCTCTATATGATATATGTTACATTGTCAATTGAATTAGATAGTTAGCACTTGTTGAGAAGTTACTTATTGAAGACACCTTTGGGTATTGACTGCCCACTAAATTTTAAGGAGTTGCATTTATGCCCATTAACGATTCGGCTTTTTCAACCGACTTTATCCGATCAATCATTGCAGAAGACCTTAAGACCAACAAAAACAACGGCAGGGTAATGACAAGGTTCCCGCCCGAGCCAAATGGCTACCTTCACATTGGTCATGCAAAGTCCATATGTCTCAATTTCAGCATTGCCAAAGAGCATCGGGGCGGGGTCTGCAACCTTCGATTCGACGACACCAACCCCAGCAAGGAAGAGATCGAGTACATAGAGTCAATCAAAAAAGACGTCAAATGGCTGGGTTTTGACTGGGAGGATCGGCTGTATTTTGCCTCTGACTATTTTGAACAGATGTATCAATATGCCGAGCAACTGATAAAGGCCGGGGCCGCCTATGTAGATGATCAGAGCGCAGACGAAATACGTTTAACCCGTGGCACCCTCACAGAGCCTGGGACGGAAAGCCCTTTCAGGAACCGGGGTGTGGAAGAAAATCTGGATTTATTCAGGCGCATGAGGGCCGGAGGATTCCCAAACGGGGCAAAGGTGCTCCGCGCAAAAATAGATATGTCACACCCCAACATCAACATGCGCGACCCTGTGATGTACCGGATACTGCACACATCCCATCACCGCACAGGGGATAAGTGGTGTATATATCCCATGTATGACTGGGCACACGGCCTGGAAGACTCCATTGAGGGCATCACCCACTCCATATGCACGCTTGAATTTGAGGACCATCGGCCCTTGTATGACTGGTTCCTGGACCGGCTTGGTGTATATCATCCCCGGCAGATAGAATTTGCCAGGCTTAATCTGAGCTACACCGTAATGAGCAAGAGGAAACTCCTGGGGCTGGTCAAAGAAGGCTATGTCACAGGCTGGGATGACCCTCGCATGCCCACTATATCCGGCCTCAGGAGGAGGGGCTTTACACCGGAGGCGATCAGGATTTTCTGTGACAAGATCGGGGTCGCCAAGCGTGACAGCATGGTGGATGTAGCTCTTCTGGAGCATTGCATCCGTGAAGACTTAAATAAGCGCGCCCCTAGACGGATGGCAGTCTTAAGACCCTTAAAGATTGTAATTGATAACTACCCTGATAACCTTGTAGAGGAGCTGGATGCTGTAAATAACCCTGAAGATCCGGCCGCAGGTGTCAGAAAGGTCCCGTTTTCAAAGGTCATCTACATTGAACAGGACGACTTTCGCGAAGACCCGCCCAAGAAGTATTACCGCCTGGCCCCTGGAAGAGAAGTCCGCCTAAGGTATGCCTACTTTATCAGCTGCACAGGCGTTATCAAGGATGAATCAGGGGAGGTCAGGGAACTCCACTGTACATATGACCCTGCAACAAGGGGGGGTGATGCACCTGACGGCCGCAAGGTGCAGGGAACCCTGCACTGGGTATCTGCAAATCATGCAGTTACCGCTGAAGTCCGCCTTTATGATCGGCTGTTTACGGTCGAAAATCCCTCTGCTGCAAAGGATGATGCGGAATATCGCTCCTTTATCAACCCTGATTCATTACAGGTCCTTAATGACTGCAAGCTTGAACCGGCGCTGGGAGAGGCAGAACCTGGTGAAATATTTCAGTTTGAAAGGATGGGATATTTTGTTGCTGATTCAGTGGACTCAAGGCCCGGTCGCACTCTGTTTAACCGGACCGTAACACTGAAGGATACATGGGCGAAGATAGAAAAGGCCCAGGTAAGGAAGCAGGATTCTAACGTGGCAAAAGATAAGGAAAAGCCGGCCAAACACGAAACCGGCGCGGCGCCTGTTGGTGAGGAAATTACAATTGATGATTTTTCAAAGGTGGATTTGAGGGTGGGCGTTATACGTGAGGCGGGCCTTGTGGAAGGGGCGGACAAACTCATCCGTGTCATGGTGGACCTTGGAGAGGGAACACTTAGGCAGATTTTTGCGGCCATACGCCGGGCATACCACGAGCCTGAAAAATTGGTGGGGAAACAGGTCGTAGTTGTTGCCAATTTAAAGCCCAGGCAGATGAAGTTCGGGCTATCAGAGGGCATGATTCTGGCCGGTGTGGGAAAGGGCGCACTCAGCATCGCCACCTTTGAGGGGAAACTCTCGCCCGGCGATAAGGTTTCATGAGTTGACACCCAGTTTCATTAACTTAACGATTCTTATAAGCGAAAGAAACCTGATTCGCCGTCGTGAAGGAAATATTTTGAACAGCAGAATATCGAACAAGGAATGTAGAATGTCGAAGTAATGAATCGCCATTTTTCTTGTATCCTTACTCCTGCGTTGGAAATTCCTTGTTCGATATTCGATATTTGGTTTTACTTAACCATGAAGGTCATTTTTGTATGCAGATCTTCTATTGTTTTATCTTTATAACGTTACTTATGTACTTATCTGCCCCGTCTGCCATGGCGGATATTGTTGAGTTGGATAATGGTTCGAAGATCGTAGGCAACATAGAAAAGATATTAGAAGGAAAACTCCTTATCAAGACAGATTTTGCAGGGGACATGACAATCCCGATGAAGCGTGTAGTCTCGTTTTCATCCGACAAACCCATGTTTGTTACCGCCACTGACGACGAAAAACAATTCGGCATCATTTCTTATAGTAACGGACATGCAATAATCAAACCGCCGGACTCTGAAGCAGTAATCGAAAAGGCAGGACTTGTTGCGGCCTGGCCCATGGGAGTAACTGATCCACTGGCCTCACCTGAAAGAAAATGGAGTAATGAAGCAGGGGTGGATCTCCTTGGAAAGAGGGGAAACACAGAGAGGATAAGTACAGGCGGTAAACTCAAGGCCAGTCTGTCCGGCCCGGTGGACAACCTGCTTTTATATCTCAGGTGGTACTATGCGGAGAAGAACGAGGAAGAAATTGATGATGAAATTACCGGGGGTGTTGATTTTGAAACAAGTCTTAGTAAAAAGCTTTACTGGTACAGCCGCCTTGAGCTTGAAAGAGACGATATCGAAGACGTGGAGCTTCGTACGACACTGGCTGCCGGAAACGCCTATTATTTTTTAAAAAAGCCTGATCATGTATTCAGGACACGTGCCGGGCTTTCATATCTACACGAATCATTTGTAAATTCTGATTCTGAGACTACTATAGGTATTGATCTTGGCATACACTACATGTATCAACCTGATGATTGGGGGACACTGTATACCGATATAACCTATACACCCAGTTTTGAAGACCTGTCCGACTACCTTGCATATCATGAAAGCGCGTTTGAAATGCCCCTTTCAAAATCAGATACATGGAAATTACAGATCGGTGTAGCAAATAAGTATACCAGCATGCCGATCGAAGGAAATAAAAAACTGGACACCATATATTTCACCAGGCTGGTATTAAGATGGGGAGTAACCTCAACGGACAAGGGAAACGATTTTAAAGAACGGGCCGGCCTAAAATCGGGGCTGGGTCGCAACGAATTAATGAAATTAGACCCAAGCAGCAGTAAAAATAAGGATTAAAAAAAGTTACAGGCACAGCAGGCCGGGAAAGCGGGAAATAATCGCCGGCTCAGTTGTCAATTTATTACCAGGATATCTGCAACCAGCTCCCAGAGATATTTTACAGTAAGCTCTTCCATGCCGTATTCCTTTTTGATGTTGTTGAGCTGACCGTGGCAACTGTGGCATGGCACCACCACCATGCCTGCGCCTGTAGCCTTTATCTGCTCCATCTTTTTCCTTCCGTAGTATATCCTCTCTTCATTGTATCCGGTTGTCATGGTTCCGCCTCCACCCCCGCAGCAGAACTGATCATTTCTGTCAGGATATAAATCCACCCAGTTTTCAAGGCACTGATCCATGACCCACCTGGGCTCATCAAAAAAACCATGCCCGAAGAGCCTTTCCGCCTTGCGGCCATAATTGCATGGGTCATGATAGGTTGCAAGGACATCATACTTTGATTTGTCAAGGGTGATCCTTCCCTCCCTGATATACTTGATCAGCAGATCAAACACAGTGTAAGCACCGAAATTTTTGAGCGCTTCAGGATACCATTTTTCAAGACCAGACCTGGTCGCAAGATAGGCGTGGCCTCATTCAGGCCACAGCAGATTCTTAACCTTCAATCTGTCCATATGATCTGCAATCCGGCCTACCATGGTCTTCATCGCCTGATCGTCTCCCGTAAAAAGCCCCCAGTTGGTCCCTTCCCACTGGTCTGACGGCACGGTCCAGTCTTCACCCGCCGCATAGAATATCTTCCACCAGTGTTTGAGATCTTCCGTATGGGTGTTGACCAGCTTGTTGTGGATGGTGGTTAAAATATTGGCGCCATCTTTATCAATAGGCACGGTAAAACCTTCAAAGCCCGGCTCTTCGGCTATCTCTTCTCCTACGTCTTCTAGTATAAAGATAAAATCCTCTTTCGGCAGGCCAAGGTTGTTTCCGGTCCTTATGGCCGCCTCCAGTCCCTTGTGAAGGATACCCGGGACCTTGTCCCTTTCCCTCATGGACCTCACCGCCCTGACCAAGTCAGGGATGTGGATATCCATGGGGCAGACATATTGGCATTTGCCGCACATGGTGCATATCCACGGCCACCTGGAATCCACGGCCTCATCTTTCATGCCGAGAGAAATCAGCCTGACAAGTTTTCTGGGGTCAAATCCGTCTATGCCTGAAACAGGGCATGAGCTTGAACAGATCCCGCAGGTAATGCAGTGGTCCTGTAAAAATGGGAATGAACGAAAAACGCCATGGTCAATCTGAGACAGGTCCATGATTTCATCCGGTTTTGTCATCACCAATATCCTTTGTCTTTGCTATCTTGCTGACACCTAGAACGATGATCTGTTCTTCAAACTTCGTTAAGAGCTCCGAGAACTCCATTGCCATGTTGGAGGCGATGGTCTTAACAACCAGCCTCTGTCTTTCAAGACCCATCTGATCAAACAGATCCAAAACGCTGTCGGCCCTCCTGCGGGCGTAAATATTGCCCTTTTCCGAGTGGCAGTTTCCTTCGTGGCAGGTAAGGATCATTATCCCGTCAGCGCCCTTTCTAAGCGCATGAAGGATGTGATCCAAAGAAATCCCGCCGGCGCATGGAAGTTCTACAGTCACCAGGCCCTTTGGCATATCGAGCTTATTGTTTACAGCCAAATCCCTTGCCATTGAAGCGGAACGGTTACAGCAAAAAGCCACAATAAAAGGGGTGAATACCTTTTCTCTGCCAAGGTCTGCCGGCCTTACTATTCTATCTGAGATCTCAGGACCTGAAAGCCCTTTGATGGTGATTGTAGTCTTCGGGCATTCTGCGGCGCAAATGCCGCAACCTTCACATGCCTCACCCACAACAAACGGCTTGGCATCAAGACTTATGGCAATAAAAGGACATAGTCTGTAACATGTCAGACATCGAACACACCTGCCTCGATCAATCTCCGCCCTGTTTTCAGGTACAGGTGCGCTGTCTTTCAAAAGTCCATAGACTGAAAGCCCGGCATTTGCCGCATCAATATCATGATCAAACCGGGTCTGAATGGTCCTTGAAGGCCCTGCAACCAATATACCTTTACGATTAGTATACACAGGGATGCGCCGGACATTGTCACTTTGAACAAAGCCCGCCATATCCCTGCCCAGTTTAAAGACCTTCGTCAGTTCTGACAGATATTCGGAAGGAACAATAGCTTCATCAACAACTGTAATATCGGGGGTAAACTTGAACTGCTCTGCGGTGATTTCATCATAAAATTCTATGAGTGCCCTATTGTCTTCTTGCTGACTGATTGAAGGAAGGCTGTTTGAGAATTTGATATAGACAACCCCCTCATCCCTGGTCTTTCTATAAAGGGCCTCAAGGCCATCGCCTGCGACCTTGAGATTTCCGGTAAGTATATAGACCTGGTTTTTAAACCGTGACTGTAGATCAAGGGATAAGAGCATTATCTGTCCTGTAATTACAGGATCGGTCTCCCTGAGTAACCCTGCAAAAAAGGCCGTCTTGAATCCGCTTTTTATCCGGTCATCACGCTGAGGCTCATTAATGATATCATTGACTTGAGAAAGTGATAAGATTCGCTCTGACGGGGTTAAGCCGTAGAGACCGAAATTCGGCTCCCGGCGATCTTCTTCTGCCAATACGATATTGGATATGTTCCTTTCGATCAGCTTGCCATTCAGATCCATCGAGACCGTAAAATTCCCTACAGCGCCCCGGCATTTAATGATTCTTGTCTGAGTGAGCAACTCGACCGGAGTGTTTTTCGGAAAATCAGAAAGACAGAGGCCTGCATTTTCCTCACTTGAAACCACTGTAACACTAATGCCCTTTTCAAGCAGATCAAACGCAATCTTTTTAGCGCATGATCCGCCTCCGATTATTATCGTTGTATTCTGCAAGTCCATCACCTTACGAAATAACTGTATATCAGATCTTCAGATATCTTATCGCTTCCCATACCGCCTTCCCGGCGCTCGCAATGCTTTCGGCTATACCCATGGGACCCAGTACTGTCCCTGCCGCAAATACACCATGTTTTTCCGGGTATTCGGTTTTGTCGGATACGGTTACAAACCCTGAATCGGACAGCTTCATTCCAAACAGACTGCAAAGCCCTTTCAGGTCATCACCCGGGCAGAGGCCGACAGAAAGGATTATCATGTCAAAGATCTCATCCTTTGACTGTCTTGAGGTAGGATCAAAATAGGACATGCTTAACCTGTCATCCTCAGTCCTGAACACATCGGCAGGTATTGCCCGTATCAGGCGTACATCATTTCTGAGCCCATCAAGAAAAAACTGAAAGTCCCTCCCGGATGATTGTATATCAATATAGAAGACAGAGATGGTGACCTGAGGTTGTCTTGATCTTATCAAACGTGACATACGAAGGGCTGCACCGCAGCAAATTCTGGAACACCACAAATGGCCGGTTTTCGCATCCCTGCTCCCCACGCACTGGATGAATGCGATTTTCTCGGGCTCTCTCTGATCAGATGGTCGTTTTACCGAGCCTTGCATTCTGATCATCCTTTCCAGATCAAGGTTGGTCAGGACATTGGCAAACCTTTTATAGCCATAGGGCTTTCCGTCCGGCCTAAAAAGGGAGAATCCGGATGCAATTATTACTGCATCCGCTTCGCAGGAACATGTTGATTTTCCTTCATTTGATATGACCACGGAAAATCCGCCGCTGTCTTGCACCTCCATTATTTCACTGCCCAAATGAACCTTTATATTCGGGTTCTCAACAACGGCCTGAAGCCTTTCTTCCACAAGGCATGCGCCGCACTTAACGCACCTGTCCGTCGCCTTACAGGTAAGTGACCTGGCATGACCTCCCAGGGCAGGGCCCTTCTCCACCAGATCAACATCTATATCGAAACGCGCCAGTTCCAGGGCAGCACAGAGGCCGGCAATGCCCCCTCCAATGACAATGGCATGTTTTCTCTGCATGTTAATTATCGACCCCATGATAAATCTGATGCAATAAACTATTATTTCCGTGGGTTGTCAGTCAATAGGGTAAAAAAAATCCCGTCCGTTGCCGGACAGGATTTTTTTCATTGATTTTCGTTATGAACTAGAGTCCAACTTCCGCCAAATCCTCGCCAAGGTATGTGCGCTCGTTTTCACCAAGGCAACCCAATGCCAGGCATATTATGGTCCACAGATGAACAGTGTGATAACCCGCCTCATAATGTTCTGAAAGGTCATGGACCTGTGCATGGCAGTTATGGCAGGGTGTTATGCAATAGTTAGCACCTGTCGCCAGTATCTGGTTCAACTTCATTCTGCCATATTCATGACGCGCTTCGGTAAAGCCGGATTGCAGATATCCGCCCCCACCGCCGCAGCAATAGTTATTGGACTTATTGGGGTACATATCCACAAAATTTTCTTCCCCGACCACTGTCTTTACCACAAAGCGTAAGTCTTCCGCCACAGGATCGCCAAAGGATTTTCTTACCAACTGGCATGGATCCTGGACGGTAAACTTTACCTTCAGATCCTTGTTCCAATCGGCATTGACCTTGAGCTTTCCTTCCCTGATCCACTGTGCATAAAGCTGAATTATGCTTTGAATTTCAAAGTTGTGGGGTACGTTGAATTTTTTCAGTCCGGCCCGGACTGCAAAAAGTTCGTGACCTCACTCCGTATTGAGCCAAACCTTACAGCCCAGATCATCCACGGCCTTGGCCTTGACTTTGGTAATATGTTCCCATGCCTCCCAGTCCTGGGCAAACATGCAGTAATTTTCAGCGGCCCAGCCCTTGGTTCCGTACGTCCAGTCTGCGCCTGACAGATGCAGGATCTTCCAAAGGGGCACCATTTCATCCGGCTCAGTTACCGGTTCCCTGGAATTCTGATTAAGAAAATAATATGCACCCTCTTTGTTGACGGGGGCCTGAAGATTTTCCCACCCGGGTTGAGACTGCCTTACCTCTTCCAATACGTCTTCCACGACAAACTGAAAGTCGTCTTCGGATGCACCCATGGCGCTGCATGTGTCATGTCTGAGAGCCATAGAGCATGAAGCAGTGATACCTTTTGGTTTTTTTTCAGCGGGCCAGGACTTACGGACGAGTCCGACCATCTGGGGGATGTCTACCTTCATAGGACAGGCATAAATACAGCGCTGACACATGCTGCACATCCACACCCAATTAGTGTTCATCACCTCTTCATCCATTCCCAGGGCCACCATTCTTACGAACTTTCTGGGGTCCATGCCTTCAAGACCGGTAGCCGGACACCCTGCCGCACAGGTGCCACAAGTGAGGCAGATGTTCAGGTTGCCTGCATCAGGCAGGAGACTCTTTACTTTTTCCCTGAACTCTCCTTTCTGCTCACTTATGTTTATTGCTTGATCTGCCATAGGCAATCCTCCTGAATTATTATAATACACTGAATTTACGTATAAATACAGTAGCTCTAACTTTTTTATTCAAAACCAGTGGTCCTTGTACATTGTTTTATTTTTAAAGTCAATAGGCTAAATCAACCGTTTCCTTTTACCTTGATTGGGTCAACCGTTTCTGTTAACATGCCGAAAATTCAATTGCTCAGAAGCCAATAAAGTAAGAATAAAAGAGGAAATGAATGGCAAAGAAAAAGATATCCAGAAAGGAACTCCTAAAAGGTCCGGATGAATTCATGACCATATCCGGCCGTGCGGTTGAATATTTCAATACCCACAGCCAACAGCTTCAATATGCAGCAGTGGCGGTATTGGTTATTGGTGTTGTCTACCTGTCAGTCCATTTTTGGAAAGGCATTGTCAATGAAAAGGGACAGGACGCCTTTAACACAGCCTTGAAAAGTATGCTCACCAATGTAGTAAAACCAGATGCCAAGCCTGAGGATATCAAAAAAACAGAAGAGCTCTTTAACCAGGTCGTTAATGATCACGGGGGTTCACAGGTGGCGCGCCTTGCCCTGTCTCAGGCCGCATATATGAAATTCCTTGAAAAAGATTATGATCAGGCTATCAATGCCTATAAAGGGTTTTTGGATAAGTCTTCGGGGAATCTAGTGGATGAATCCCTGGCCCGCTTAGGCCTTGCCGCCTCCTATGAGGCAAAAGGAGATTTTAAGTCAGCAATAGATACATTGGCCCCGCTTTCAGAAGGACAATCGGATTATCCTTTTAACGAGATAGGGCTTTGGAATCTGGCCAGACTTTACAGATTGGACAATAATACCCAAAAGGCAGAAGAAGTCCTAAAGCAATTTGTTGAAAGATATAGGACATCGCCTTTCTACGCCATGGCAAAGGCCAAGCTATAGTATTTTTTCATAGAGAGCCAATATTCCTTCCATCGGGCTTATGTCCTCAAGAAGCCTGAACCCGTCATACCTGGGCATAATACTGCTGACCCCATATACCATAAAGACCGCACCTTTTTTTGCCTTTCTCCCGATCAATTCTGCAAACTCCTGGTGCATAACCAAGTAGGTGTAAAAAAGGTCGAATTCATCGAACCTCACCCCGGTCTTATCCTTGATTGTTTTATGGACCCTGTCATCAGTGGAATCGCCGTGAAAGAGGAATGTATTTTCAGGGAGGGATAATAGCCCCTTCTCTTTTAAGACCCTGTCAAGACCGGACCTAAGAGGTCCATACTCATCCAGAGTCCAATCGTCCAGTTCAACACCCACTGAGATATCAACCATATAACTCAAAAAGACATTCACCCTGCCATCAGCACAGCCAAGGTCAAGGAATCTGGTCTTTCCAGGCTCTATGACCCTGCTTTCCAGCAGACCCGGAAGACAGGCCGATAGCCGCAAAAGATCCGTGGACCTCCTGAAGCCCAGGGGCCCGACATCCCCCACCTTTCGTTCATCATAAAACAAGGCGACCTCTTCAAGTGCCTTTTGATGATCTTCATCAATGACCGCCATCCTTGAGCTTCCTCCTCAACTCCTCATGCAACACAAAGACCGCATCCAGTTCCAACCCTTCTTTTTCCTTCAATGCCTTAAGCTCTTCAGGTTTAACCCGGTCGGTAATCTTCTTGCAAATATAATTGACACAGATCACATGTCGCACCTTGAGAAGACACCCCGTGTCCGCCAAAAAATAACAACTCCTCTCATCCCATCTTTTCTTCGGTAGTGTGAGGCCCATGAGGAGATTCATCAAGAGAAGTCCGTCGTCATATTTATCCTCCATCCCAAGACCGCAGCAGGAACCGCCCTCTTCCATCTCACATCTCCTGCATACATCAACCATCTCGGTCTCCATCATGGCTGAGCGTGACTGCTCGACCGCCGCCTTGACCTTACTCAACAACTCGGCGATCCGTCTGTCTTCCAGGAGCCGGTTTCCGGATGTTCTATAGCATTCTTCCGCCCAGGCGATTTTTTTTTCAATGGGACTTGATATTGTTACATCTTTTCTGTTCATGGGCTGATCCTGACCACATTACCCGGCTGATTGCTGAAAGCCGATTGCTGACTGCTTACCCAAGATTAAGCGACGTACTTGACAGCAAGGCATTTTAGAAATAGCCTTCTCCGAATTCAAGGTTTTTGTAACGACTCAAGGGGGTTGACCGACTAAAAACGACTGATGAAAGAATCCCATATCATGTTACACTCCCTGCTAGGCCATCTAAAAGATATTGGTATAATATTGCTAAGGGTAGACGATAATTCCATGATGAACAAGGCCCTGGCCAAATTTTCCTTTGATCTCAGCTCCACTGCCTCGATTGTCTGCGGTGATTTCAATGACGGGCTTAAGGAGTTAACCTCTATTGCTCACGAGGCCGGGCACGTGCTGATCCACAAAAAAATGAGCAGAGATGAGACCAGGGACTATGTGTGCATCATGTTTGTTATAAACAAATTGGGGGTGGACAAGATTTCGCCTGAGGCCCAGGAGTTTATTCTCAAGGTGGAGGCAGAGGCGTCCAGAAAAGGTTTCCAGCTTTTGACAAATATCGGTGTTCAAGACGGAGAGCTGTTGACAATAAAACAGATGATGAAAAGGTGGTATGCCAGCTATGAATGTATGTGTCACGAGAAGGCTGTAAGCGGGGCGCGGGAAAAAATCCTAACTGATAATAATCCTGTATTTTGTGATTTACTGTAAAAGGTTATGGAACTATTAGCCCCGGCAGGTAGTCTCGAAAAACTCAAATGGGCCGTCATTTACGGCGCTGACGCAGTATACTTTGGTCCTGAGTTTGGGTCGCTGAGGAGTTTCGCTGGAAATTTCAGTCTTGATGATGCACAAAGGGGCCTTGATTTTCTCCACTCCCATGACAGAAAAGGTTATGTCACGCTAAATATTTACCCATTTTCCGACGAATATTACCGTTTGATAAATACAGCCATAACACTCGACGAGATGGGGGCGGACGCCTTCATTATCTCTGATCCCGGCGTGCTCATGGAACTCAAAAAGGCCGGCGTAAAGGCGGGGATTCACATCAGCACACAGGCAAACACTACAAGCTATCAGGCAGCGCTGGCTTATAAGGCCCTTGGAGCCAAGAGGGTGAACCTTGCCCGAGAGCTCTCCTTTGAACAGATAAAGGCAATACAGGAAAAGGTCAGGGGTCAGGTGGAGACAGAGGTATTCATTAACGGCGCGGTCTGCTTTTCATATTCGGGAAGGTGCGCCATCAGCGATTACCTGGCAGGCTTTCGCGCCAATCACGGGGAATGCAAACACGCCTGCCGTTGGAAATACGCTGTTGTAGAGGAAACCAGGCCGGGCCGGTACATGCCTGTGTTTGAGGACGAAAGGGGGCTGTATTTGTTCAACAGCAAGGAACTGGCGCTCTTTGAATTCGTGCCTGGGCTAAAAGATGCGGGGGTGGATTCCATAAAGATAGAGGGCAGGATGAAGTCCATCCATTACATCGCCACGGTTGTCTCCTTTTACAGGCAGGTCCTGGACGGGAAGCGATTTTCATGGGATCAGGGCATGGAATTTTTGAGCCGTGCGCCAAACAGGGGCTATTCCACAGGCTTTATGAAAGGCGGCATAGACAGAGATGATTACCAGTGGGAGAAGAGCACCTCGCAGTCTGAAGCCATTTTTGTAGCAAATGTTACGGAAGAAATACTAAATGACAGGTATGTGATAGAAATAAGGAATAAAGTGCATGCTGGAGAAGAACTTGAGGTTTTATCCACGGACGGCTCACTTTCCTTGATCACACTTCCTTCGCCGCTTACAACAAGAGACTTCAAGCAGGTGGAATTCGCTAATCACTCACAATTCATAATAATCGAACAGGCGTTACAACCTTACTCTATTCTTCGGCGGGTAGGAAGACATACATCAGGTAGGCCTGACGACAGATGACTACGAATTCCGGCAAACCCAAGACGTCCACACCATCGTATTTTGGTCAAAGGACTTCGGCTACAGATGCGGCAGGGTGCGTGCATTTCACACGAGAGGATCGAAAAAATATGCTCTTGGTTGCATGCGCCCATCCCCTTCAAATGCATTATCTCAGGCATGATGGGCGCTGCAACACTAACTGATCTTAAAATCAAGCGTCCATATCTCTTTTATCAACGCCTTTTCCCTTCGGTTTAAACATCTCACAGGCAGGATCGCTCGTATTGACCAGCTTACCGGCCATAAGTGATTTCATTGCCTCGGTTTCCTCGAGATCTTTTCTCTTGGCTATACAGTGTCTCTTAAGTGGATTGCCTATATCAGAACGTTTAGCCCAATAACAATCTTTACATGCAGACATAGTGTCACCGCCTCTTTAAGGTTATAGACAATGTTCTGTCCTGGCTATAACGGATTCCTGTGTGAACGTCGTCAGGTCTACAAACCGTGCACTGTAACCTGCCACCCTCACCAGAAGATCACGGTGATCCTCCGGTTGAACCTGGGCGTCCCTCATTTCCTCAGTGCTGACCACATTGAACTGTACATGGTCAATGTTCAGACCATACCACGCCTCCATGTATGCCTTCCAGATCTCAAAGCCTGCCGGTCCGTTCATTATGTCGGGGGAAATCCGCTGATTGAGCAGAAGCCCTTTGTGTTCTGTGGCATCCACAGTCGCCACTGACTTCATCACCGCTGTCGGCCCCTTAATGTCTCTGCCCAGGCAGGGGGATATTCCACCATCATCCAGCACCTCACCATGCCTCCGTCCGTTCGGAAGCGCTCCCACCCGAGGCGCAAGCACCGTAAATAGTGACACGGACTGGGCCAGAGGCAGCGCGCCGCAGCCCGCCCACAGTTTATGCTTTTGCATCTCCTCGGAAATCATGTGAAACAGATCCCTTGCCACTTGGTCCACATATGCATTGTCGTTTCCGAATTTGGGCACAGCCAGAAAGTCCTGCCTCATCTGCTCATATCCTTCCCAGTCAACCCTCATCGCCTTTATCAACTGCTCCATGGTGTATTTCTTCTCGTCATAGACCAGCTTCTTAAGCCCGGCTACCGCATCAGCCGCTGTTATGACCGCTGTTACGTTATTCCACGGATTCGGCACCTCCTGCAGGGCCATTGCATCAATTCCTTTTTCCAGACAGCCGTCATCAATCAGGGATGTAAAAGGCCTCTGCATGGTTGTGGATTCCATGTATCTTGAGATGTCCTTGAATTTTCCCACTACAAAGGACCAGTAGTAGATCTGCTGTCTGAAGGCCTCCCAAAAATCTTCAAAGCCCTTGAATGACAAGGGGGCTCCCGTCTGTGGCGCAACCTGCTCATTTTGAAAGCTGTAATCAAAACCATTTGAAAGTGTCAGCTCCAGGATCTTGGCGATATTCATGGTGCCGCCGCCGCCCTCGGTCCTTGTCTTCTGGGTCTTTCTCCTGCCTGTAATGCCCGGTGACATGCAAAGCACAACACCCCAGCTCCTGGCCTCAGCGTGGGTCGCCCCAAAATATTTTTCAAGTTGTGCTGTATTGATATCCTCATGCTTTATGGAGGGGTAACCAAGGCCTGAGGACACACACTTGTGGACATGCCTCTTTGTCTCTTCATTGATCTTCGGATGCCATCTGAAAACAATGGACGGCTCTGTCGTACGGATGCTGTGGGCGGCATCCAGAATTACGTCCGTTGCCTCCGTACAGTCGTCTTCATCATGTTCATCAAGGCCGCCTACGGTAAGGATAAAAAGATCATTCGCTCCCGGCTGGTTGGTCCTGTAAGTTCTACCTTTTGCCACACCGTGCTCCGATACCTTGAGCCTTTCGCATTCCACAAGCTCCTGGGCATCATCGCGGGTCATAGGCTGAAAGGTTTTGTCAATAACGCTGGTCTTATAGTATGGCCACAGGAGTCTGTCTTCCTTCTGGCCGTATCCGGAGGCATAAGTTTCCAGGGACGCACATACAAGGTAGGTAAACCACTTTGCCTGCATGGCGTCCCGAAGGCCCTTAGCCGGTTGCGCCGGAACCCGCCAGCATATATCGCTGATTTCCATCAGCTCGGCCTTTCTCTTCTCATCTTTCTCAAACCTTTCCGCTATTACCTTTGCAAGGCGGCTGTATCTGCGCGCCCAGGCAATAACGGCCTTTCCTGCTATTACCATCGCCTTCCATTCGTCTATCAACGGCAGGTATTTGAGCTTTTCTTTTGAGTTCCAGGGGGGTGTCGAAAGCTCCCTCATCGCATCATCAACCTTTTTCTGCGCCTCCTCGATCCTCTTTTCAAGTCCATCTTCCAGTACCGATTCATAGGGGGGCGTCATGCTGGTAGAGGCTCCGGTAAAGGTCGGCGGCTCAACGGGGTTAAACTGATAGGGGCCGTTGAGCTCCTGTGGGGTGCAGAATGCCTCTCCTTTTTTCTGCTGGCCGATGTTTTCCCAGAACTTGTAGCATTCTTCCACTTCCTCTTCATGACCTTCAGGAAAATATTCACTGTCAATAAAGTCCAGAAATTGAAAATGCCCAAGCTCAGGCCACAGCGGCACCCAGTCGGGATGCTCTGCATGATCTCCCACAACCAGCTCATCTTCCTGGATTACTATGGTCATGTTTCTTAAAAGCTTGTCTAAGGCCTTAGCCCGCCTTATCACCTCCGGCTCACCCATGGTCTCACGGTAGGATTCGGTAAAATACCTCATCCTTTCCACTCCCACCTTGGTGTTAGGGTCTATGAAATCACCTCCCATGAAGTGTTTCCATCTACACCTGTCCTTCAGCCTCTTGGTTCTTTCTGTAATAGGCATAATTACCCTCCTTTTCTAAAATTCCAAAAAGGACCTGTTAAATTGTTTAATTGACGCGTCTGTTATATACGTCGGAAATAAGCTTCCACTCGTCTGCTTCAATTAAGCTACACATCTTAGATCAACACTGACCCCTTACCCCGTGCCTCAAAAAGCAAGCTTTTATCACCTCAGCCAGACCCTCAGTTAAGCAGCTTTCAACTCCTCCATTAACCAGCTCTTAATCTTTTCATCAAGGGCATAAACGCCTTTTTTGGTTCCCGAAAAATTATCCAAGTATTCATCTGGTACATCGAAGGAGGCTATTTCCGACGCCTCTTCTGAATTTCTTTTTACCAAAAAGATCACCGGCTTCTTGTCCCATGTATTTAGAACGAAGTAATGAGAAACGTCATTTTTTGATTTGACTAATCTTCCATGACTCCAGTTGTTTCCCCATTCAAGGTATAACGTAACCGCCTCTTCAGGGGTCATGTCCCAGTCAATGAAATCAATGAGTTTTCGATCTGCCTTTAAATCCTCAAGCGTCTTCATTCTCTGGCAACCTCCTTTAGGGATCTAATGCTCAACAATACTGATCGCACGCGCGGGGCACTCGTCCCTTGCCTGGGTAACAAGCCCTTCGTATTTTTTTGGGATCTTATCCATTAAAACGATTGATATCAGTTCCTTCTCATTGTATTGAAAAACCTCTGGACATAGGATATTGCAGTTTCTGTCCCCCATACACAATTCTTTATCTACCGATGCCTTCATATGCCTTTCCTCTTATATTTCTTTGATATCATCACAACTCATATTAAAAATGGTAATCATAATTTTGATTGACCGCAAGACCAAACATTACGAGTGAGGTGAACCCGACTTAAGAGCGGGACCAAATAAGGTATTAATCCATAACTTCCATAAGCTTTCCACAACAGGGCGGTATCCTGTCCCCTTTTTTCAAGTTGATATATTTATTGCATGTCTGGCAGAAACAGGTGCAATCATTCTCAACATATACTTCAGCATAATCCTCTGTCCTTTTGGTGTCTAAGCCCTCTATGGCAAATCGTGCAAACTTATTGGTGTCCGGAATATATTCACCCACCGGAACCAGCTTTTTATTGAATCGTGCACAATCAACAACCATGCGCCACAAGGCAACCAGATGGGCTTTTTCATCAGGCGTTTCAGGCGTGAATTCCACCAGATTCTTCTCAATATTTATCTTCATGATTTCCCCCTCAAAATTGGTGTGTTTCCGGGCTCTTAAAAGCTACAAAGCATTTGTCAGTTTCATAATACACACAATCCGTGCCAAAAAGGTAAAAGACTACCATGTATTTAATAAGCTGTAATATCAAAAAGTTATTCTATGTATGTTCCTGTGTAAAGCTATCTTGCGAAATATACAGGCATTTTTGAGACAGCTCTGTATCAACCTACCTGTTTTCAGATTAATCTATTGAATTAACACTAGAATTCAATTAAAGGCATCAAAAGGGGATAAGAAAAAGATTTGGAAGGAATATGTATTTTATTGATTTTTCTATGCACAGCACATGTCAATTGTCTCAGAACCAAGATGAAACATATCTGTCTCATGAAACAGCATAGTGATCAGGCAACACACTTGCCTCCGGCTATCGGACCCAACTAACGGCAGCCAGACTATGGCCTGATGAAAAATGTACCAGTAGGCGCAGTTCCCGCCTCTTGATAGGAGGCATCTCCATCTCTGGCCCAGATGTAATGGGTGACATTTGCCGGTGCGATATATACCCCGCCAGCCGGAACCGCCACCATCTTGGTCTCATCGAATTTTTCGCCGAACCCAACGTAGATTATGCCCGTCAGCACAGTGGTATTACGCTCATCCGGATGTGTATGGGGTGGAATTTTTGCCCCGGATGCAAGCCTTGCCCTAAACAGGTATGTTCCTGGTTTTTGCTCTGAGCCGAGCACCCATGCACCCTGAACCCCCGGCATGCCGGGTGGGCTCACCCATTTAAGGGTTTCCGGTAAAACAGGCTCAGGACAAATACCCCGTGAGAATGCCGGACAGGCTATGGCGCTGAAAGCCAAAAGAAAGACTAAAATAAGCCGCTTCATAATGCCAGTCCCATATAGTTTTTGCAGGTTCTTTTCAAGCCATTTGGAATCAAGGTAACTAAACCACCCTCGACTATAAGTCGAGGGGTTTTATGAGGGGTCGATTTCAAATCGACTATCATCAGGAATCGGCTCCCCTTCTTGCTTTTGAAAATATTGCTGGATCATTTCGTCCGTGCAAAACATCACGAGTCCGTATCGCCACCGCNCCAGCCATTCCGCGCTTCAGATATTTGTGAAGCCAGATTTGGTGGACTTTGAGGTCTGTTTTGGTATGGGCACCCAGTTGATAACGTCGCATAGCGACATGTATTAACTTTTCTTCGCCTAAAGGCGAGGGATTTCAACCATCCCTGAAAGGGACATTAAAATCGGAAATGAGGTGATGTTCTTTTATTTGCTGCCAGACCTTACACCACCTCATTCCCCCGAATGAACTGAACCTGGATCAACATGATTATGATGCTTTCACTTCAATTTTACGAGGTTTTGTCTCCTCGGCCTTCGGAAGCGTCAACCTGAGCACGCCGTCTTTTAATTCAGCATCAATTTTGGATTGATCAATCAACTCCGACAAGTTGAACTGTCTGTAATATTTTCCAGTTCTATACTCCCGAAAGATATCAACCTCATTGTCTGCTTCCGGAGATTTTACTTCGCCGTCCAGGGTGAGTATATTGTCACGTAGATCAATGGTCAATTGATCAGCTTTAACGCCGGGCATGTCTGCCAATAGCGTAATGTCCTTTTCTGTTTCAAAGATATCCACCTCCGGTGTAAATACCAGACCAGCCCTGGTCTGCTCAGTAGGGCCGGTAACTTCGGCCTTTTCTTTTGCTTGTAAACCTCTGGATTCTTCTTGACTCATGACCGATCCCTCCTTAGATAAATAGGACTTTTCTTACTCCGATTTTATACTAATCTGTTTTGGTTTTGCCTTTTCACTCTTTGTTAAAACAACCGTCAGGATGCCGTCTGCGCAAGTAGCCTCCACAGTTTCGGTGCTGATCTCACCTGGCAAAGTTACAATCCTGCTGAACTTCCCCGCCTCCCTTTCCTTTCTGTGGTACTTGGCGTTTTTGCTTTCAGCGGCAATCTTTCTCTCCCCTGATAGAGCCAGCGTATCGCGGGTTATAGAAATTTCTATTTCATCTGCCTTCATCCCGGGAAGTTCAGCCCGCACCACATAGGCGTCACCTCTGTCTGTGATGTTCATCAATGGGAAAACACCGGCCCGTGGTTGACTAAAAACCCCCCTGCCGAGGCCGGCAGAAAGCCGATCCATTTCCCTCCTTATTCGATCAATCTCATCAAAGGGACTGCTTAAACCATATCCTGGCCAATCTGAAAACCTTCTCAGTAACATAATCATCTCCTCCTTAATTTAATAATTAACCTCTTATTACCCCGCATCATCGCAAGGCAAACCACTCCCCAAAACCGGATAAGTTGGTATATGTTAACTAATCGGAGACAGGCAAGAATTGAAGTGACCTTAAAACCACTTATGGCGGAAGCCTATTGAATTCCTTTATCACCCTAAAACCTGCCTTCCTCCAATAAAGAAATCCATTAAAAGAAAGCACGCCTTATTTAAACTAAATTATATAGTATTATCAATAGGTTGAAAATTTGCTTTGTTAAAAATATAATCATAGTCCTTTTTGTGTCAAGAATGTCATGAAATATTTTTTTCAAAGCTATACAGAATTTTTAGGGACTTTATGTGCGACTCTATCGAAACGAGAACCTATTTTTTAAGATATTGAAAGGTAACTATTGGAACAACCAAACGCTCTTGACAGACTTTAATCGGTGATTATTTTTTTCGAAAACGAAAGCCCAAAAAGAAATATACGGGAATAATATTATTCCACCAGCACCTACAATCTGTTGCAAAATCTGTTTCGCCAGTTTACAGTACAGTAGAAACGCCTTTATTTAGTATATCATTTTCTATTCACATATCAGGTTAAATGAGTCAACCTTAATAAACGGAGGTAATTAATATGACTATCACAGAAAAAGCAAAACAGAAGCTTGATATTGCGGGCAAAGAAGTTAAAGAAGCCATTGATTCCTTAAAAAAAGAGGTTGAGGAACTCAGTCAGAAGGTTAAGGAAAAACTCAAGGGTGCGGGGGAAGAGATGAAAGAAACCGCGCAGGAGCTCACTCAGGAGGTTAAAGCAGTGAGCGAGAAAGTCTCAAATTTGGTCAGCACTAAAATCAAAAGCCAGCCTTTATCAGTAAAAGTGAATAGAGGATCGTCACCGAAAATAGGAGATTATGAACACCCGTTTTTAGAACTGCAGCAGGCAACAAATCGTCTTTTTGATGATTTTTATCGAAGACTTGACCTATCGCAACTTGAAAAACAAAACCTGTGGGGTTTGACTACGGATTTTTTTGGCAGCGGCTGGCCCAGTGTTGATGTGAGTGAAAGTGAGCATGAGTTACTCATCACTGCAGAACTGCCAGGAGTAAATAAGGATAACATAGAAATATCAATGGCCGAAAACAGAATAACTATTAGGGGAGAAAAGAAAAAGGAAGAAGAAGACAGGGGCCGTGACTATTACAGGCTTGAGCGTTCCTATGGATCTTTTCAGCGCAGTTTTAATCTGCCTTGCGAGGTAGAGACTGATAAAGTGGATGCATCATTCAAGGATGGCGTGCTTCAAATTCGTTTACCAAAGAATGTGGAGGCGCAAGAGCGTGTCAAGAAAATAAAGGTCAGGTCTGCATAGAAATTGAAATTAATAAATCAGCCTTGACAAGAAGTGTCTAATGTATAATTTTAAAAAAATGCATTTTTAGTTTATAACCCGCCCATTAACTGGGGCTACGAGCCGGGTTACACATTGTGTAATTCCGGCTTTTTTTATGGAGGAAAAAATGATACACGAATGTAAACAACAACATGATATCATGTCAAAATCAAAACTTACTTACAGCCCTGATGATTTTACCAGGTTTGATGAGAGCAATGACTTTACATTCTACTCACAGGATCGTTTTGTCAATCACCTGGACTCTCTGGCCCTGTCCTCTGTTAGATCGCTGATTGGTGAACTGGTAATCGAAGATAACCCGGTAATTCTTGATTTGATGGCGGGGTGGGACTCTCATATACCTGAAAGTATTAGATCAAAAAAAGTGGTAGGACTGGGATTAAACAGAAATGAACTGGACAACAACCCGGCCCTCAACCAGGTTGTTATTCATGACATCAACGCAGATCCTATCCTGCCCTTTCCGGATGATACATTTGATGTGGTTGTCAATACCCTGTCAATAGCCTATATTAAAAGGCCATTTGAAGTCTTCAGTGAGGTTGGAAGGATACTTAGGCAGGGCGGACTATTCCTTGTCATTTTCTCCAACAGAATGTTCCTGAAAAAGGCCGTAAAAATCTGGCGTGAGGCGGATGACGATGAACGTATCATTCTGGTGGAGGATTTTTTTAATACCACGGGGAAATTCGAAAAACCCACTCTCTTTATCTCACGAGGCAAACCTAGGCCAGAGTCAGACAAATATTTCCATTTAGGTATCCCGAGCGACCCTGTATATGCACTGTATGCGGATAAAAAAAGCACCTTCACAAGAAGAAACCCCAGGCCCAATATTACTTCTGCATATGGAAAACCACTTGATAATAGAGAATTGAGGGCAAGAGAAAAATCAGTAGGGAAAACTCTTTGCTGTCCGCATTGCGGAGAAAGGCTTTCCAAATGGGCTGTGCCGGACAATCCTTTTTGTCAAACCTGGGATAACGAATACATGTTTATCTGCTTTAATGATCACTGCCCTTACTATGTCAGGGGATGGGAGTTAATGTACAGGCAGACAAATAAAACAATGTCCTACAGGTTTATGTATAATCCGGATAAAGACTGTACTATGCCTATACCCGTGCCCTCTGCCAAGGCGCTAAAGGATGGAATTATCCTGTAGTTCGAGATTGAAAAAACAGGTGCGGTTTTTCTGATTCATAAATCTCTTTTCATTGGGAAAACCAATATGCTATAGTCTGGATCTAAAATATTTTTAACACTTCAGGTGCTTACAAATATTTAAATAGAGCAACCTCAATTTGGAGAATAATATGCGAGAAGATATCAAGCAGATGATAAGACAAAAGGACATGTGTGTGATGGCCACGGTCTCCGGAACCAAGCCTCATTGCTCGCTAATGTCTTATGTACCGGACGATGAGTGCCTGGAAATTTTTATGGTTACCCATAAAAATACCACCAAATACAGAAACATGCTTGAGAATCCATCTGTTAGTCTCTTAATTGATGACAGGGATGAAAACTCGGCCGGCAACCGCAAAAATTCGAAGGCATTAACCATATCCGGGGTTTCTCAGATGATAGATATTTTGTCCAAGAAAAAAAGGGCAGCGGGCAGGCTTCTTGAGAGGCACCCACACCTGAGCGTTTTTATTGACGATCCAGGGGCAGAAATTTTTTGTGTAAAGCCAATATCATTCTTGCTGCTAGATGGTTTAACAAAACCATATTTTGAAAATGCCTGAGAGAAATTGATAAAAACTCCTTCGAGGCATAATAAAAATAATCAACTACCTAACGGCCACTTTCTTTAGGTTAGAAACGTTAGAATGAATGATGTTCCTGAAGTTCGCATAACCAAAGCTAATCATAGGGATATAAATCCAAATGGCGATTTTATCCTCTACTGGATGACAGTCTTCAGACGGAGCCACTGGAATTTCAGTCTACAGAGAACAGTGGAATGGGCTCAGTCCCTCAAAAAGCCCATTCTTGTGTTGGAAGCCCTTAACTGCGATTATCCCTGGGCCTCTGAGCGGTTTCATCGCTTTTTATTGGATGGGATGGCTGACAATCTAAGCTACTTTCAGAGTCACCGTATATCTTACTATCCCTATGTGGAACCGGCAAAAGATGCAGGCAAAGGGTTACTGATCTCACTTTCAGAAAAGGCATGTGTGATTGTCACAGATGATTTTCCCTGTTTTTTCATACCACAAATGGTGAAATCAGTAGCAGCGAATGTCTCGATTTTGATGGAGTCAGTGGATTCCAACGGCATGCTCCCGCTAAAAGCAGCAGACAGGCTGTTTTTGACTGCCTATTCCTTCCGAAGGTTTCTTCACAAAAATTTGCCGGATCATCTAACCCAAATGCCCGCGCGCGAGCCCCTTAAGGAAATTAATCTGCCGCCTTTGAAACACCCCCCTGAAAGTGTCTTCAAGTCATGGCCCCTGGCCTCACATAATATCCTTGCTACAGGCTCAAGATCGCTTTCCGATCTCAAAATCGGTCATGATGTCAAACCGGTAACAAAGGGGGGTCCGTTAACAGGCAGAAAAATCTTGAACTCTTTTCTGAAAGACAGGCTTACCCGATATGCCCAACGGCGCAATATGCCCGAGGAAAATGCTACAAGCACCCTTTCTCCTTACATCCATTTCGGCCATATTTCCGTCCATGAGATATTTCATAAAGTCATGAACACTGAAGGATGGTTTTTTGATAGGCTCTCAGAAAGGGCAACGGGAAGTAAACGAGGATGGTGGGGTGTCGGTGAGTCGGCAGAGGCCTTCCTTGATCAGCTTATCACCTGGCGCGAGCTGGGTTTCAATATGTGCCGGCACAGAGATGATTATGACAAATATGAATCCCTGCCTGAATGGGCGGTTGAAACTCTTCGATTCCATGAAATGGATAAACGAGATTATATCTATACTGTGGAACAATTCGAGAACGGCCTGACCCATGACCCTCTGTGGAATGCAGCCCAAATACAGCTTGTTCGGGAAGGAACTATTCATAATTATCTTAGGATGCTCTGGGGAAAGAAGATACTGGAATGGTCTCCAAATCCACGCATCGCACTGGAGATTATGATTGAACTGAATAATAAATATGCGCTGGATGGCCGTGATCCGAACTCATATACCGGTATCCTCTGGATCTTGGGCCGCTATGACAGGCCATGGGCCCCTGAAAGACCTGTTTTTGGGAAAATTCGATATATGAGTTCCAAAAATACTGCCAGGAAAGTCCGGGTTGTTGATTACATTAAAAAATACGCCCCAAAGAAAATAGCATAACTTCAAAATTCGATTTGAAATCCAGGCCATAAGGCAAAATACAGCAATTTAATAGACCATTCTTATCTCTATTTTTACTATCTCCTTATCTACAACAAATTTGGCATCTTCAAAAGAGGGAGGACCTAGTTTTCCACGAGCGTCCATTGAGGCGCCATATCCTTCAGTAGGAATTCCGAGGAAGTTTTTGTCCATTTGCGTGTTTGAATTCTCATCATGAAAGATACCAACAGCATATGTTCCAAAAGGAATTTCATTGAATATGATATCAGCCTTGCCTTCTGTTATGGAAACGCTGGCCGTTTGAAAAGCGTCCTTCGGTTGATCCGGAAAACCATTTTCTGAATTGAACAATGTTACACGAGCAACGCCCAAATTATTTCTAAAGCCGAAGGCCGTAATGGCTACAGTCCCTTTCCCAGTGGCTACTTGTGATACAAATGATTCGGCATTTGAGGCATGTGCGATATTGATTCGGGATATCGGGGCATAATTAGGACTAAACGTAGATACAACATTTATAGCAACAAGGACTGCAAAAATAATTGAGCAACCGACAATTCGCTGATCTGCTGCTGGCAGGAGGAATCCGCAATTAGATAAAATGATCATAGAATCTTATTGAAATCGCCAATAAAAGGCCTCATGTCTTTTATTAACACAGCATCAGGCCTGCATCTCAAGACCATACCATCAAGATACATCAGACTCTTTATAATTGAAAACATACCTTTTTCAAATCTCATACCACAGGTGACGGCAAGTTTGATTGTATCCATCATTTTCTTTGTCAGGCTTACCTCAGAAACAGTTTTATCAGCAAAATCGTCATAAAGTTCGTAAAATGAATCTTTAAACTTTTCGAAGTTCCTCTCATATAACTTTTTTTCCGACATCTGGTTTATATGATTTGCACACTCTTTGTAGTCGTAGAAACTGAGTGCCTCAAAAAATCTGAAAAGCCCATACCTTATTTTTTCTCCGATAGTACTCACCGCACTTGTGTCTATGAAATTTATGTAACCATCCTTATCAAGAATTACATTACCAGGATGTATATCTCCGTGAAATACACCACGGCCGAACAGATATAAACCATGGATGCTAAACAGATCTAAGAGCTTCTCATATGGCAGGCCATCTTTTCCCAGCAGTTCGTCAAATGAGTGCCCGTCAATGTATTCTGAAACAAGAACGTTTTCGTTGGAAAGGGCGGCGTAAAGGCGATGAAATTTGAGTCTTGAAAGGTCGTAAGTTTCCCTGTATTCGTGGTAAATCTTTCTAAGCGTCTCCTGACCGTGAATTTCATTCAGGAGATTTAATTCTGAAAGGGTATAGTCTTCAATATGAGAAATAATTCCTAACGGATCAAAGACCCTTGAAAGTCTGGGATAAAAGAAGATCGCGATATGGATAAGTCTTCGAAGAGATCTTATATCATCCAGAAAACTTTTTCGGAAATCTTTTTTTATCACCTTTACAACAACCTGGGAATTATCTTTTAGTCTCGCCTTATGCACCTGACCTACGGAGGCAGAGGCAATAGGTACCGTGTCAAATTCCTGCAATTCGTCAAACCAGCTATCACTCACATAGCCTTTTAAGAGCAGGTCAATGTCCTCAGAAGGAATGCTCATGTTGCTACGATATAGCTTGGCCAAATGTCTGCAGACATCTTCGTCAAGAAAATCAATCCTCAAGGCGTAATGTTGGGCTATTTTGACCGCCAGGAGACCTTTGCGTTGAATTGCTTCAAGGTCTGGGGTCTTACTGCCGTAAATGGCATTTAAGAGCCCAAAAAAGCTTAACATGTTCATATGTGACAACTCTATTTAACGTCATCCCGCTGCATAATTTGTTCTGCTGAAATGCGCCCTGACATATAGATGGTGGGAAGGCCGCTTCCGGGGTGAGTGCCTCCTCCCACCAGATAGCAGTTGTCAAACTCTTCGAACTTGTTATGAGGGCGGAAATAAAGCATTTGACCTACGTTGTGGGCGAGATTGAACGTGGCTCCTTTGTAAACATCAATTTCATGCTCCCAGTCCAATGGTGTGATGACCTTTTCCTGAACTATGTTCTGCCTGATTCCGGTTAGACCTCCGCGAGTTTCCATAAGTTCCAGGATTTTATCGCGATAAGGCGATTTCTGACTATTCCAGTCTATTTTACTTTTGTTATTGGGCACAGGCACCAAGACATATATGGTGGACTTGCCGTTTGGAGCAAGGAATGGATCAGTAACACTGGCATTCTGGATATAAAAGGATGGATCCTCTGAGAGGATCTTAGAGCGCGTAATCTCATCTACATTTTTGCGGTAGTTATTGGAGAATATGATATTGTGATGTTGAATATCATCATACCTTTTGTTCACACCGAGATACAACATAAAGGTGGAGCAAGAGTATTTCTTGTTTTCAAGTCTGTTAGCTGTCCATTTCCGAATGTCGGAGGGTTCCACGATGTGGGTCATGGCATGGGCAAAATCTGTATTTATTACCACGTAGTCCGCTTTTTCAACTGTTCCGTCCTCAAGCTTGACGCCGACAGCTTTTCCGTTTTCAATAATAATTCTCTTAACAGGAGTATTTACGTGAACAACTGCGCCATCTTCTTCAGCAGCTTTTCGCATTGCCATACTGAGTCGGTTAAGCCCTCCCATTACATGGAATATACCCCCTCCGTGTTCAATATAGGATATAATACTGAAAGTTCCCGGTGCCTGCCACGGAGACATCCCAATATACTTGGCCTGAAAGGTGAAGGCTATTCTGGCATCATCATTGTCAAAATAGCGTCCCAATACATTAAAGATGCTTGTATGGGCATCCAGATAGGGGATCGAGGTTATCAATTGTCTACTAAAAAAATCCGTGACTTTTCCATAGGGCATTTTAAGACAGGGAATAAGCTTATTGTATTTTTTCTCTTCCTTTTCAAGATACTTTATATAGCCATTATAACTACCCGGACTAAAGGCCTCAAGAGTATCTTTCATCTTTTGTTTGTCACGGGAAGGGTAAAGTGAACGCCCGCCGCTGAATACTAGGCGATACATTGGGTCCAGTTCCTTAATCTCAACATACTTGTGTAAATCCCGTCCTGTAAGGCTGAAAATATCCTCAAGCACATTGATCATAAGGAAAAAAGTCGGTCCCATGTCAAATGTGAATTCTCCCAATTTTATTGGTGAATTTCGACCTCCTATGTAATCTTTTTTTTCAAAAATTGTTACGTTATAACCCCTGCTGGAAAGTAACATTGAGGCTGCAAGTCCGCCAGGTCCGGCACCCACTATAACGACTCTTCTTTTTCTCATTTGGGACCTCACTTGGCACAAATTATAAGCTTAATTCCAAGCCTATCTGTGATGGTTTTTCATTCTTTGACTGAAGGAAAGGACAATTCTTTTTTCCGCCTTTTTTATCCGGCCATTGCCGAAGCCTGATTTCTGATTAAGGGCAGCATTACTCCGCGGAATGCTAAATCAGCCTCCGCCAATATCACTTTCTAAAGGCCTATAGCAGGTGCCGGCCACTGGAGAGAAAATGATGCACCAACTCTTGTTCAAAATCAGAGACGATTCTCGATAGAGCTTGTAAAATCAGATAGCAGAATATTGATTATTATTGTGAGTACGGTGATCGAAACTCAGATTCTTAACAAAGTATAGAGTCATCAGTCAACTTTGTCAATATGAGACGATACAGACGACTATCGGACTCAGAGGGACCAGTGTTTTTCAAAAACTGAAAGGTCCCGTGGTCAGGTTTTAGAGTTTTTGAAAACCTCAGGGTAGAGCTTCTGTGCGCATTCAGGACAGATACCGTGGGTAAATTCCGCCTCGGAATTTTTTTTGATGTAGGCCTCCACCTGCTCCCAATACCCTGTGGCATTTCTGATCTTTTTGCAGCAGGAACAGATAGGAAGAAACCCGCTGAGTTTCTTGACTTTTTCTAAGTCATCCTTCAAATCTGCCACCAGTTTACGCCGATCCCTATCCTGCCGGTGTTGGTAAAGGGCCATCTTAAGGGCTATGTGCAATTGTTTGGCTTCATAGGGTTTAATAATATAGCCGAAAGGTTCTGTTGCCTGAGCACGCTGGAGGAGCTTTTCATCGGTAAATGATGTAAGATATATGATCGGGACATCAAACTTCGCCCTAATGCGGCCGGCGCATTCGATTCCGTCCATATCTCCCTTGATCTTAATGTCCATAATAACAATATCAGGATGACATCGTTCCATTGCGCTTAGGGCTTTTTTTCCAGAGGAGACAATATCACAGACCTCATAGCCAAAGCTTTCCATCCGAGCCCGCATCACTTCGGCCACGTTGGTTTCGTCTTCGACTACCAGGATCCTATCAGGCGAAGTCCCTTCAACTTCCATAGTTAACCCTCATAATGTTTTCCAGGAATTAGTTAGCAATCAGCATGCCAAAAGCCTGTGAAAATGATCTACTTGATATCACTAGATAATTTTATTATTAATATCCAAATAAATTTCCAAGGGTGAACTAAATATCATACAATGATATAAGGAAGCGCATGCCATTTATGGCATATGAAGTTTGCAGCAATGAAAATCAGAAAGGAATTTAATGGGTGCCGACATACCGACATTAATGACAAGACAGATGTGTCATTCCATGATAAGGTCGTTATAGTCCTCCGGCAGGTCAATATCCCTGTCATCATATTTGTTTTCAGGCTCCACCAGACATACCTGATCGGCGTAAATTGAAAACAGCTCCTTTCCCCCTACATCTCCTTTAAGTTTGTGGAGTTCATCATACATCCGCCTGTTGAATATTACAGGATTTGACCTTTTTGTACCGATCCTGACAGCCCCCAGCGGAAGATGAGAACCCAGATACTCCTTGAGCAACTGGTTTATCAGTCCGGCGTCAATATGCGGCATATCACCCAGAATAATCATTACATGATCGTATATCTTCTCCGCTTCCTTTAACCCGGTAATTATGGAAGAGCTGATCCCCTGGGCATAATGAATGTTTTCCATTATCGCCAATTTCGGATGATTCACAAGTCTCCCCAATGCCGCCCTGATGTCATTTGCCTGATGGCCCAATACCAGAACGATATGATCGAGGTCGGAGGCAAGCGCCTGGTTTAAGACCCTGCCCAGGAGTATCCCGCCTTCTACAGGCAGCAACTGCTTCGTCCTTCCCATACGGACGGACGCCCCTGCAGCCAGGATGATGCCCGAAGTTTTATCTTTATTTTCCTTAGGGGTCATAACAAACTACTTTTCAAGGACAAAAGAATCATAGAGCTCTCCCTTTACATCAAAAGAGCTGTAGATCAAGCGATTATGATCAATACTGATCACTTGAAACAACTGTCTACCTGTTTCAATCTTTGCCATTAACCCTTTATATTTTGTTTCAGCCTGGTATAACTTCGGACCGCTGACTGAAATTACATAAACTGTCCCCTTGTTATTATCTCCCACCCTGACACCATTTTTAAGCTTATAGGTACGGCAGTAAGTGTGATCATGCCCTTCCAATACCAGGTCAACCGAATGTTTATCAAAGATGGGAACCAGTAGATTTTGCAGCCTTAAATTATCCCGGTGTTTAGCCGTTGAATAAACCGGCTGATGAATTCCCACTATGGCCCATGGTTTAGGATTTTCAGATAAGATTCTGTCGAGCCATATGGCCTGTTCCTCGTATTTTTCATTACCGTTAAGCATGACAAACCTTACGCCCTGGTAATCAATAAAATACACGGTTTCTTCCAGACCCTGCGGCCCGTTTTCCGGAAGTGTAAAGTGGGACCGCCACAGATGGGCTAATTTGTAGTCTTTATCCTGAATATATCTTCTGTCAGGATATTCGTGGTTTCCTGGGAGTGTAATAATGGGAGTCATTGCGGGAATCCACCCAAAGCCATAAAATAATTCGGCCCAATCTGCATCCTCATCTCCATTGTCAACAAGGTCGCCGACAAAAAGCCAGAACACTGCATTCGGTGCCTTTTTATACGCAACGCGGAAAATTTGTGAGCACATGGATTTAATATCTTCCTGGGGATCACCCAAATAAACGAACTCAAATGGATCATGGCTTTTGCAGGCCGTTCTAAATTGGCTCCATTCACTCCAGTTATCGTCCGTACCCACCCTGTAGACATAGATAGTATCCGGCTTAAGGGCTTTGAAAACAGCAGAATGATGATAAACAGCTTTATCATTCCCCAGTATGACTTTTTCGCTCACAGCATCTATTGTCCTTAAGCTCTCTTTCAAATCAGGAAAATCGGCTGCAGGCTCTATCTGGGCCTTTGGGTGCTCTATTTCAGCACATGTTCTCCAGGTAACGGCCTGACTTTGAGAAGGATCTTCCGTTAAATTTAATATTACCCTTTCAGGCGTGTAGGCATTGCAATAGCAGGGGCATGAATCCAATTGTTTCATTAATGCCCGGCTTTCTAAAAAAGCGCAGCCGCTTGCCAACATCAAGGACAAATACATCAAAAATATCTTAAAAGGGATACAGGATTTGCTATTAGAATTTCTCATTTTTATTTCATTTTAAAAACACATTTAAGCGAACGTGGGTATAACCTGCCGGGTTTAAGCGTCAGCAAAAACCCGGCTAATGACAGGGCGCTCAGTGGAGGCGCAAGGCTTTTGCGCCGTCCGCTGAAGCAGCAAAGCTATATCCGGGTTTTGCTCTACTCCACTTGACCCCTTGGCACCTTGAATCCTCCGACCACAAACCCATCCCGACAGATCTGGATGGTAGGTGACGTATTGATGTGCCAGATGGCGCTATTTTCTCTATTGAATCGTAAAAGAAATTGTCTCTGAAATGGTCTCTCTACTTAGTCCATCCTTCGCCGTAACCCTGAAATACCCTTTAGATCCTATTCCAACTAATTTCACAATGTTCTTCCACCGAGACAAAGATAAAGTCACCACTTTGGTTGTTTCAGTATTTGGATCTTTAGATGAATACTTAAATTTCTTGATCAATTTCGGATTGCTAAAGCCTTCCAGCGCGCTGAATTCAAGCGTGAATTTGGTGTTGCAGTTGGTGTCGAATGTAAATGTCGGTGCTGTCTGAGAAGAAAGACTTGTATCATTGTCAGGAGACTGTATAACAACAGCATAAGGATCATCAACCCTGAAATGCCTCACCCCGCTCTCCCAAGTGCTATTGCCCGTCCTTGTCCCGATCACCTTCCAGTATACTTCCCGGATATCCCCTTTGTTATTGCTTGCCGGCAAGAGCTTCTTCCATGTCGCGATGGATGGAATATAACTCGATTGGTTTAGCTTTATTTTACCTTTGGCAATAGAAACCCCCTTGGTTGAAAAATCTGTAGGAGAGGTAGAAAAGACAATGGTAAAGCTCTTAAAGTCACCATCGCTCAGCCATTGAAATACAGGCTGGTTTTTTTTGATCAGGGTGCAGGTCTTGCAGACAGCTCCATTGGCCGGTGATACTAACCAGCTAAACTCGTCTGCCCCGATATCTACCGTGCTGCTCTTGCCTCCGTTAACAGGCCTGTCATCACCCTCAAAATCAGTCGAAATCGAAGTAAGAACAGAATTATCTCCAGCATCTATGCACGGAGAGGTCATCTGTAGCCTAAAGTCGCCGTTTTCTGGATCAACAAACTGGGGGTCTAGGCGGATATTCCCGCTTGAATAGTCTTCACCCCAGATCGAGTTAATGTCGCAGTAGGTGGTTGAACAGAAGCAGTTTCCCACAAAGTAAATCTCACTTGAATCCACCCACAGGACAGTTGATTCATTGCCCCACAGAATAGTGTTTTTCACCGTGAAACTGGGAGTACTGTTCAAAAGAACCCCGCCGCCTTGGTTGTTTGCCGTATTTCTGCTGATAGTACAATTGGTGATGGTCGTAGACGGGTTATTGGCGTAAATCCCGCCGCCGTCGTTGGTTGCCGTGTTCCCGGTGATAATGCAGTTGGTGATGGTCGCGGACAAATTGGTGTCGCCATAAATCCCACCGCCGTTGGTTGCCGTGTTCCCTGTGATAGTGCTGTTGGTCATGGTCAAAGACGATGTGTAGCCGTAAATCCCGCCCCCGTTCCCTCCCGTGTTCCCGGTGATAACGCAGTTGGTGATAACTGCTGTGGAGCCCCAATCCAAGCCGACTCCGCCGCTCACCCAGGTTCCTGTATTTTCACTGATGGTGCAGTTGGTAATGTTGGCGATGGAAATCTTACAATGTATCCCGCCGCAGATGAGTGCAGTATTTTTGCTGATTATACAGTTGTTGATGGTCATGGTCGCAGGGTTGGAGTTTTCACAGTCAATCCCGCCGCCGAGGTCTGCAAAATTTTCGGTGATCGTACAATTGCTGATGGTAGGATAGGAGGAATTACAATAAATTCCTCCGCCCATGCCCGTGCTGCTGTGTCCATTCGTAATGGTGAACCCATCTATTACAGATTCATGTGTCTCTCCGGAATCGAAGGTCACAACGCTGTCAGTTCCATTGCCGTCAATGATGGTATTGTCAGCCCCGTTTACGGACTTGACCGTGATGGCTTTTCCAGAAAAGTTGATATTTTCCACGTAGGTCCCGTCATGGACGAGCACAATATCTCCGTCATCAGCATCGTCTATGGCCGCCTGAATAGAATCGTAGGGATAACCCGAGGAGCCGACACATATCGTCTCCGCCCTCACCCCGGCCGTCAACAGGCAACCCGCGAATAAAACAGCCAAAATCAAACTTATCTTCAGCATTCTTTCCATAATCCCTCCTAATACCCAAGGTGAAACTCTTAATTATTTCAAGGGGAGAAAGTCCCTTGCATTTGAGTCCAGTTAATGTATCGAATATATTAATGCCGCATCGCACATTTGTGTGGGTGCCCCCAATATGTTGTGGTCGGATTATTGTTTTTCTGACCGGAATGAGTTAGCGTAGTTTCAAGGCGATGACGCCTGGGGCTGACGGAGAG
>LT984856.1:775838-782786 GCA_900258555.1 uncultured Desulfobacterium sp.
GATCTCTATCCGAGAAGAAAACCAGCGGCATTCCAGGTCATCAATGCATGACCACAACATATTGGGGTCACCCACACAAATGTGCGATGCCCCATATTAATTAAAATAATGGCCAAAGGCAAGGAAATATTCGTGAGGAGGGGTCTCGATCCATTGGTTGGAAAGTTAATGTGTAAAGGTGTGTTAGGTTTTAAGGTTTCGAAAACTTAATAATCTAACACCTATCTCTCATAATATCACTTCATCATTTTCATGTTTTTGTAGCCTCAGTCCCATTATCTGTTGAGCGCTTCAAGGGCCTTTTGAAGTTCTGCGATGGGCGGGGGCTCGTTTATGTCATGGATTTCTATGAAGCGAATAATCCCCTTTTTATCAATAACAAATAGCGCCCGTTCACTAACACCAGTAGTGCGCAATACACCATATTTCCCTGCCACAAGCCCATGCGGATAAAAATCAGACAGGACAGGAAACCACAATTTATCCTTGTTGATGGAGATTTCTTTTATCCAGGCATACAGTGTAGGGATGTTGTCCACCGTAATACCAAGCAGCATGGCATCATTATTTCGGAAGATATCTTCAGAAGCATCATATACAGGCCACTGGGCGGAACATACAGGAGTCCAGGCCGCAGGGACAAATGAAATCACCACATTCTTTTTACCAAGGTATTGGGTTAAGGAAATCTTGCTGCCCTCAACAGCCGGAAGAGTAAATTCCGGCGCCTTGTCTCCCAGTTTCAATGTTGTTGTGCTATCCCTGGGTTTTAGTGTTCCAACCTGATAAACATTTTTGCAGGTCTCGCCTGCAGCACTCACTGAATTAGTGCAGAAAACCACTTCCGCAAAAATATACATACTGATCCAAATTATAACTTTAATCAACATAAGTGATCTCCCCCTTATAATATTAATAAAAATACGACCCAGTTGTTTATCCAAATCCTTATGGTGATGGCCTCCCTTGAGAAAATGAGCGCAGTAAATAGAACCAGTCAATTGCCACAATACGTTCAATTATAGACATTATTTCAGCTACATCATCAGATGAACCTCCTGTGTGTAATTGTGGGACGGTGCCGATAAAATAACCAGCCCTCCCTATTCAACCAAAACAAATTAACAAGATTAAGTTGTTTACTTAATTACCACCGTGCCGCTATCCATTGACAATTTTTTCATTTTTATGCGGGATCGTGACACTAACCTTTGTCCCCTCACCAGGAGTAGATTCAATAAACATCTGACCTTGCAATAGCGCAACACGTTCTTTCATGCTGCGGATGCCCATACGTTTTTCTTTCATAGCGGTTACTAAACGCTCATTGACATCAAATCCCTTACCATTGTCCTCTATATGAAGTTCTATGTTTGAAAGGGCTGAAACAAGCTTAATCTTAACATTACTAGCACCAGAATGCTGCCTGATATTGTTGAGACATTCTTGAACAAGCCGATACAGATTAATTTTAGTATCAAAATCGAGTTGCAAGTTATTTATACAGGCAGATTGAAAGTCAACCTTAATATTATTTTTCTCAGAAAATTCTTCACAATGCTGATAAATGGTATTTACAAGCCCAAGGCTTTCCAGCCCAGAAGGGTGTAAACTATATGATAGATCGCGGACAGCCATGATGGTTGAGCGAAGTGTCTCGGATACTAAGGAAATATTTTTTTTGATTTCAGAAGAAGACACTAATTTATTTTCTATGAGCAAATCACAGATAATTCTAGATGCAGAAAGGTCCTGAGCGATACTGTCATGTAATTCCCTGGAAATCTTTTGCCTCTCGATTTCTTGTGCCTTAATCAGTTGATGTGTAAGTTTTTGAATGAGTTCTTGCGAATCCCTGCGCGCGGTAATGTCTTCAACTACTTCTATGAACCCTGTTACAGCTCCATTCAAATCATGCGTTGGAAAAGCATAGATATGGACAGCAAGACGGCTGCCGTTATCTGTAACTCCTTCAGTTTCAACCTCTTGGGGTTTTCCGGTTGCCATTGCTTTCACGCCAGGGCAATGAGGACAAACAACATCACGTTTTTCAAATTCCCTAAAACATTCGTGCCCAACAAACTCATCAGCGGACTTGTTGAAAAATCTACCTTGTGCAGCATTTGTCATAATTATCTTGTGCTCACTATTTATTAGCGTAATGCCAAGGTCAATATTTTCAACCAGGGATCTATATCTTTCCTCGCTTTCTCTCAAGGCCTTATCCGCCTGTTTCCGCTCCGAGATATCGCGCGTTACACCGATAATACCCGATGGCTGTCCATTGGAATCAGTAAGAAAAGCCGTATTAACCTCTGTCCATACAGTTGACCCATCTTTTCTTTTTTGTTCAAGTTCAACTACATAAGACTTTTTCGATATCCTATGATTTTCCTTTTTGGCCTTTTCGAATATTTCGGTAATTATGGCCCTTGCAACGCTGACCGATTCGGGCTTAAGTATTTCGTCCAAGGTCTGGTTCATAACTTCATCGGCGCTGTAGCCTCTCAGCCTTTCAACAGACGGACTTATATAGGTGAAATTTAAATTCATATCCATTGTCCAGATGACATCCCTTACGTTCTCAGCAACAAGGCGGTATTTTTTTTCGCTTTCACGCAGGTCGCTCTCCGCCAGGAGCTTTTCTGTTATGTCTTTGTCGCAACCAAAGTAGCCTGAAAATTCGCCATCTTTTTCATAAACAGGGTTTCCACTCATTTCTGCTATCACCCGTCGCCCATCCTTCCGGGTAAGAGCGACTTGAAGTCCTGCAAATGGTTCGGGAGCTTCACACCTCCTCCTAAAATATTTCCAGGCAGATTCAACATAATCTTCCGCAAGAAAATCAGCCAAATTGTGCCCCAGGATTTCCTGCACATTATATCCCAAAAAATCTTCGGTTTTTGGACTGACATAGGTAAAGTATCCTTTTGAATCCACCTCCCATACCCAGTCACTTGTGGTATCAATTAAAGAAAGCAATTTTCTTTCGCTTTTTAGCAGAGCTTCTTCGGCCCGTTTGCGCTCAGTGATGTCACGCATAATAATCAGGTCTGCGGGCTGCCCGTGCCAGACGGTGCGAGAGCCTGCTATTTCCACCGGTACTGGTACGCCATACTTTGTAAAAATCTCCGTCTGGTACGGATTGGCGAATTCCTCCCCGCTGATTCGTCTTCTTACCCTGTCTTCGAATATAGCAATCTTATCAGGATGAGCCAACTGCCGCATGTTCACCTCCAGCAGTTCTGTAACGCTGTAGCCTGTGATCTCCGCTGCTCGCTGGTTGGCGTAGAGATGGCTCCCATCGGCGGTGACAATTACTATGCCATCGTAGGCGTTATCTGCCAGGGTGCTGAAGTTTTGCGCACTCATTAGCAGTTTTTCCTCCACCCGCTTGCGCTTGGATTCAGCTTGCTCTAGGTCCCTGACCCTTTGTTCAAGTTGTTCATAGGTTGGTTTTTCAGCCATCAAATGTTTCTCCTCCAAATGCACAAAAAACATAAACCAGCCAAACTAAGCCCAGGCATTGTTCCTCCTACGGCTGACACTAAACTCTCTAGTTCCAGGTGCCAACATTAAAGATTGTATGCGGAGTGAAGCTCAAAAAAAATTTGGAATCTCCGAAAGCTAAGGCAAGCTTCACTCCGCATACAATCGGGTTGGACGAAGCTGCATCCTCCTCTATGGGGATTCAATGATGGGACTTCGTCATGGTAACTTGCTGAACTGTATTTATTTGGACTCATTATGGCCCTTGGCATGGATTTGTTTCTCTTAAGAAAACAGCTCCATGTATCATACTTCATAAGTTGTAGCTTCAAATTCCTTCTCTCAGCGGAAAAAGGACATACAAAACCGCTGCCTCTAAAAAGGATTTTTAAAAACAATAGAGATTGAAAAAATCCTTTGTCTATAATGGCGGAGATCTTTCCGGCCCCAATACCTCAAAAAGAATAAGCTTGCCCTTTTTGCAATGCGGACACAATGTGGGGTCAATCCCTGTTAGCCGCTCAAAAAGCTCCTGCCAGCTTAATTGGTCATCTGCGGTTTCAGTAAGCGGAACCCCAAAGAGCTCTTTGCATTTAAGCAGCTTCGTACTTCGATTCCGAGTGCTGAGTATACCATAATACCGGATCTTAACAAATTGATCAGGTAAAATATGTAAAAGAAATCGTCGAATGAACTCCAGAGCATCAAGGACCATCTCCTTGGTCTTATCCCCATCAGCATAGTCGCGATATCTTATGGTCACCCGCCCTTGTCCAAACCTCACGATCCTTTCATTCGATATGGCCACACGGTGGCTGTAACGGTTTAGATATTCTACAACCTTCTGTGCAGCACGAAACGGAGGCTTACAGTATACATGCCAGCTCTGTCCGTAAAGTTTACTGAGAAGTTCTTTAAAATTCTTCTTGTCTTTTAGCTCCCCGATCTTGCCTGTAAAACTCAGCTTTCCAGCCTCATAAGCCTGTTTTAAATAATCAAGAAACTTTCCTCTAAATACTTGGGAAAGAACCTTTACGTGTATGAAAAATTTGGGCTTAGAAGAAATCCATCTCTCACCGTCCAGAGATAAACCACCACCGGTTACTATACAATGGACATGGGGCTGATTCATCAGCGTCTGGCTCCAGGTATGCAAAACAGATATCAATCCGATCTGCGCCCCCAGGTGCTTGGGATCTTTGCAAAGCTCCTTTAAGGTCTGTGCTACTGACTTAAAAAGAATGCCGTAGGAAACCTCTTGGTTCCTAAGAGCAATTGGGCGAATATCCTCGGGGATCGTAAATACTACATGAAAATAATGGATTGGCAGGACTTCCTTTTTCCTTGCATCAATCCATCTTTCCTTGTCCAGGCTTTGACACTTGGGGCAATGCCTATTCCTGCAGGAATGATAGAATATGGTGAAGCTACCACATGTGTCACATCTGTATTTATGCCCCCCAAGTTCTGCTGTCCGGCAGATCTCGATGGCTCGCATGGCTCTGAGGTGTCTTGTGGGCAGCTTGTGGTTATTCCTGTACAGCGGCCCGTATGCCCGAAATATATCGGCAACCTCTACCGGCCTTATCATTAGAGGCTGCCTTATTTTTTAGACGTCTTTGGCTTATCAGTCTCCTTTTCTATAAGGTCAATGGGGCTTACTACTGTTAAAAGCTTTTTTCTCGCAACATGTAAGTAGATCGAGGTCGTTCTCGCATCCGAGTGCCCTAATAGATTCTGGATATAGGGAATCTCTACTCCTTGCTCAAGTAGATGGGTGGCAAAGCTATGTCTAAGCGTATGAACAGAGGCCTTCTTCCTTATCTTTGTCTTTAAAAGCGCATCGTGAAATGCTGTTTGCACCCCTGTCCCATGGATCGGGTTGCCACGTCTGATTCTGGAGGGAAATAGCAGCTCTTTAGGCCGGTACCTTTTCCAGTAAAGCCTCAAGACCTCCAAGGCTCTCTTGCCAAGAAGCGTGTAACGGTCTTTATTGCCTTTGCCCTGGCAAACCCGGATCATCATCCTTTGGCTGTCAATGTCGGAAACCTTTAAATTTAAAGCCTCGGACAGTCTCAGTCCTCCAGCATAGATTATCATTAATATGGCCCGGTGTTGCAGATCTTGGACCTTGCCTAAAACATCTGCAACCTCCTCTTGGGATAAGACCACAGGAAGTTTTTTGATCCGTTTGCTTCTTGGGATCTTCATTGCATCCCAATCTCTTCCAAGGGTGGTTTGATAAAAAAACTTTAGAGCGCTGTAATGTTGACTAAGGGTTGCCTGGGACGAGTTCTTCTCTTTCAATAGGTAATAGAGAAAATCTCTGATTGCATCATCATCCATCAGCTCAGGCGATTTGCCATAATGACGGGCAAAGTTCCTTACGCACTTAAGATATGTCTCAATCGTTCGTCCGCTCAGGTTCTTTAACTCCATGTCCTTTTTCATTTTGTCTTTTAATTCTCCCATAGCCGTTCTCCTTTCTGGTTAAAGTGTTTGTTTCCAGAAAGGTTCGGCAGGAAAGACAAATGGCATGAAAAGGACACAGAACCTCTTTACCTCTATCTCATGCAACTACCTAAAATTAATTGTCAAAGAACTGTTAGCACCAGGAAAGCTGCCGCGTAGCGGCTTCGTTCAACAAGTGATTCTATAAGGCTATGTATTTTGTCTCATGGAATGTTATGGACAATTATGAATCATGAGACAGCCACCGGAAAAAAGCATTAAACACCATTAAGTCAACAAGTTATAAGCCAAGGCATCATTTTGTATGTGATCATCAAAAAAATCACGTAAAAACTTGCCACAAATTTAAAAAGAAAGCCTTAAAAAAATGTTATGCCCACATGAGGATCAAAAGGCACTGCGCCGGGATTTTTGGCTGTCAAGCCTGCAACAGCTTGAATTAATATCATTATTCTAAAAACTCAAGATGGGGGTACAAAAAATCTTTTTTGCTGCTCCCCCACTCCTTAAAAACCTCCCTCATTAACGAGATTAGGCCTAAGGATCGTTTTATCCAAGGTTTTTTATCCGCTTGATTTTGTAAAGATTCAACAGATTACGTATCAGATTTAAGGCAATGACGAGTTGGCTAAGGATGGAATAAGCCAGGGCATTAAATTACTTGACCTTAAATCAACTAAACCACCCTCGACTATAAGTCGAGGGGTTTTATGAGGGGTCGATTTCAAATCGACTATCATCAGGAATCGGCTCCCCTTCTTGCTTTTGAAAATATTGCTGGATCATTTCGTCCGTGCAAAACATCACGAGTCCGTATCGCCACCGCGCCAGCCATTCCGCGCTTCAGATATTTGTGAAGCCAGATTTGGTGGACTTTGAGGTCTGTTTTGGTATGGGCACCCAGTTGATAACGTCGCATAGCGACATGTATTAACTTTTCTTCGCCTAAAGGCGAGGGATTTCAACCATCCCTGAAAGGGACATTAA
>LT984856.1:784836-798811 GCA_900258555.1 uncultured Desulfobacterium sp.
GCCGCTCCCTTGAGCTAACGGGGCGTACGGACAACTCCCCGGACGGGACTTTAACCCGCAAGACAAGCAGTTGTTACTGCGAACGGCACGTCCTTAAATAATAAAATTTCTTAATCTTCTAATTTACAGCGTTCTTCCTGCGCTATTTTCTCCCCTTGTTTTACCGCGTAACTCACTGCGGCAAGCGTCATGTCATGTTTCTTCGCCAGATCCGCCATAGAGATCCCCAATTCAACCGCCGACCAATAACAAACTATATCCCTGGCCCGCACTCGGTCCTTTTGCCTGCCCTTTCCAACTATATAATCCTTGTCAATATTGAATAGTAACGAAACGACGGGCCACGTAACCGGTTAGCAGTCTTCGCATTAAGTTAGAAATACCAGACGGGCCACTTCTGATGAGAAAGTGGGCGTGATTCTACATGAATGCCCATGCATAGCACTGGGTCTTTGTTTCCGGAAGGAGAAAAGAAAGCCGCTCAATGAAGTTTTCTCGGTCTTTATCATCATTGAATATCCTGCGGCGCTCTATCCCCCTGATCATAATATGATGTAAAAGACCGGGAGTGTCTAATCTGGCTATTCTAGGCATAAGGCCAGTTTATAGTCTCTTTAAGGACGTCCCACTTTTCACACTAAAATTTGTTCAACGCTTTTCTCAGCTGCCGGTGTGGAGCGGCAGCGGAACACCGGTCAGGTGCAGAAAGAGGTTCGGCCGGGCTATTTTTGCTTTACCCAGATTAACTCTTCAGTTTTATAACCCAGTGCCTTTGCTCTTTTTTGAAATTTTTCTTTGAGCTCAAAACTAACAGTCGGAGTGCGCGACAAAAACCAAAGATACGATTTGTTTGGCCCCGAAACGAAAGCATACTGATAATCATTTTGATCTAATTCAAATATTACATATGAACCATAGAAAGGACCTAAAAAAGAAACCTTCAAATACCCTTCATCGGGTTCGCCTACAAAATATGCCTTACCGACAACTTCATTCCACTTTTTCTCTTTAATGGAAAATCCTCGATTCTTCACCCGCACGCCACCATCTTCACGAACCGAATACTCAGCCGATATCTGTTCAAGATTTCTTTCAAATGAATGGTCTAATCTCGCAATCTCGTACCATTTGCCCAGGTATTTTTCGAGCTCAAATCCTTTAACCGGCTCAACGTTCTTTGGGTATCCCAGACATCCAGCTAAAAGCAGCGATACAATACCAACAATTAGTTTCTTCATGTTGTTTTCCCTGAGGCTAAACGTGCCCAATAACCAGACGGGCGGTTTTATAGCCCGGACTGGTTCATTGGGTTGTTCGCTGTTTCTTGTATATTTGCATGGAGTTGTTCTGGAGAAAGGGGTTTAACTTTTTGCCAATCTTTTGACATATGTTCGGCTTGCCATAAATCATAGTTTTTCTGCAAATTCATCCATAAATCAGGTGTAGTATCAAGTGCCCTGCCCAGTCGAAGAGCCATATCCGGAGTTATAGCTCCCCTTTCATTTATGATTTTTGATAATGTTTTTCTAGACACACCAAGGCTCAATGCCATTTCTGTGACTGTTATGGACAATGGCTTTAAATAGTCTTCCATTATAATTTTCCCGGGATGCGTTGGCTTACGTTTAATTCTATTCATGGTATTACCTCGTTAATGATAATCATCATAATCAACAACATAGGCATCTCCGTCAAAAAACTCACAGAATATTCTCCAGTTACCTGATACTTTTACTGCATATTGACCTTTCTTATCTCCTGTTAATTTATGAAGATTTGAACCAGGATAATTCATGTCTTTCACTTCATTTGCGGCGTTGAGTCGGTCGAGAATTATTTCGAGCCTTCCTGCATGTTCAGGCCGTATGCCTTTTTTATTTCCGGTATAAAAAAATTCTTCGATGCCTTTATGCTTGAACGATTTAATCATAAATTACTTGTAACCTAATGGGTTACGCATGTCAATAATTATTTTTGAGTTTCAGAGAAATTATCTCATCAGTGAACATCAACATCAGCGGCTTGGCCGCTGAATGTTTTGGTTGGGCTTTTGTGTTTCTCGATTGATATTTTGAAGTACGTCCCCTATGTCCGCACTTGTCAGTCCGTAACAGTTTAGTCCTTTTGGTATCATTTTTTTAAGCGCCCGCAAAGAATTTTCTTGATTTGCGGGATTTTTTAGGTTAAATTATATGAGTAAAATTACTCATTGATGGAGGCCAAAATGACGCGAATTGACATTCTTAAAAAACGCCAAGACAGGCTTAAAGAAGAAATNCTTACAACCCTGGACAGTTTTCTAATCGGGAGCATAGGAAAGTCGCCTTCTATGTCCGGCCATAATCTGACTACCAAGGTAAATGGTAAAACCGTAACCTTGTATGTCAGAAAGGCCGTTGTTGAGAAGGCCTTGGAGATGAGTAAAAGGTACAATAGACTCTGGCTGACTATTCAGAAACTTTCTAAGGTAAACTGGGAACTGCTCAACGTCGAGAGCAAATAGTATGCTCTATCCGCCCCATGATTTTAAGTGCCCCCATAGAAATGCCTGCCCTCATCTGGAGTGGATGTCTGCAAAGTGGGCATTGGAGGCATACCAACGGGCAGATTACGTATACGATGAACATCTTAAGATCGTCGATAATTTATATAATGATTTACAAGCCAAGAGGGATCGAATACGCACCTTAGAAAAGGAGAACGCTGAACTGAAGGCCAAGCTGAAGTTATTGCACCAACGACAATTTAACCCTAACAAGAAACAAGACAACAGCGGAGTGAAAAAAGAGGGAAGTATCCCGCCTGCCAGTCAGGAGAAAAAGAAACGGGGAGCGCCCATGGGGCATCCGGGGTGGGTAAGACCTAAGCCTGAACGTATTGACAGAACCATCCATGTGCCTGCTCCGACGGTTTGTCCCTTTTGTCAGAAAAATAATCTGAAGCCTATAGAAGGAACTTACGAACATATTCAAGAAGATATTGTTATTCAACCTGCTACCGTTGTCACCCAATATCTGCATGATCAGGCATTTTGCTCGCGGTGCAACCGTCCGGTAGTTCAGCCGGGGGAGGAAGAGATTTTAAATGCTCCTATCGGGCCTGTGGCAAAATCTGTTGCAGTATATTTACGCTACCGGATCGGAATATCTTATAGAAAAACAACCGATATTCTTCATGAGTTGTTCGGCTTAAAATTTGTTCCGGCTTCTGCAGTGGGCTTTGACCGGAAAGCCTCAGCACGTGGAGAGCCAATTTATAATGATTTGAGAGAGAAAATCAGGACCTCAGAAGTGGTGCATGCCGATGAGACCTCTTGGCGCAGTGACGGCGTAGGTCATTATGTGTGGTTTGCCGGACATGATCAACTAGCATTCTTCCATATAGACCGACATCGCTCAGCCAGTGTGGCAAAGGACATTTTCGGAGACAGTTTTGAAGGAATCCTGGTGCGAGATCGATATGCAGCCTATAATGATATCGGAAAAGCCTGGCAGTCATGCATTGCTCATATCCTCACAAAGGCAAAAGACATCAGCCGGGAACACGCGCTTTTGCCTCAGAATGAAAAAGACAAAGCGGTCGACACCTTTTGTGACCACGTAATTACCTTTTGCACTAAAGCATGTGACATTTGGCAAAAATTAAAATCCGGTAATATTGCCTGGAAGGAAGCATCGGGTATCAGAAGACATTTTATAAACGAATTGAATAAGATATGTAAAAAACCTCTCAAAGTTAAATCAGCCGAGACCCTACGATCTTATCTGAATGGACCTGACCAGAAGTTTCTCTTTACATTCCTACGAAAACGCGGGGTTCCACCTACAAATAATCTTGCCGAGCAGGCTATCAGGCATATGGTCATCTTTCGAAAGATTTGCTTTGGCAACAGATCTCAAATAGGTGTTAAAACCCACAGCGTTATTCCCAGTTTGGTGCAGACCGCCAGAAGGCAGAACGTTAACCCAAGACGTTTTCTGCAAACACTCCTTACTGCCGATACTCTAACTTCTCAGGCCGCTTTGTATCACAATTCAAGCTGACTTCTTGCTTTTGACACAACAACAACATAAAATAGGGACTAAACTGTTACGTCAGTCCGCTATCTCTTCGAATGGAGCCTCTTCATTCGGGAAAATAGTTGTCAGTTCTTCGACTGACAATTTGTCGCTAAAAAATTCCTTGGCTTTATGATTCCACAAAATTACGTTATCCTCGCGGGTTAGTTTCAGAGCATTCCTAATGTACAGCAATGTTTCATCATGTTTCTGGGAGTCAAAGAGTGTAATTACCAGCATTTTACGGGAATGGTCGCCGTTTAGCGCCTGAGCGATGATACCATTGATATGCTCATCTGCAAAACCGTAGCCGACGCAAATCAACAGCTGCACATCGGTCATAAGCCGTTTTCTGAATTCGTAAGCAAAGAATAAGAACGGATCTATATACTGAAGTTTGTAAGTGGTGCCGAAAATTATTTCGATTTGATCGGACGGGATACCTTTGTCCTTGTAGGTAAGCTTCCCACTCTTATCACGTGTCCAATCAATAGAACCATGGAGTTTGTAGAGGAAGATGTTGCTTTCAAGCTGGGCTTCGTTGTCGAATATTTTCCAGTCCCAAAACTTGTCCTCTCCAAATCCTCTCTCAACACCTGACTGCTTACAGGATTTTTCCACGCACAGGTCATAGTTTAGTGTAAATACACGCAGCAGATGCTGGTACTCTTTTTGGAATCTAGACAAGCCCTCATAATACTGGGAATTCTCATCATATTCGGAATGAACCCATTGCTGGCTTAATTCTTCAACAATTTTCTTCCGGAAAAATCCCAGATTTCCAAAGTCATTCTCAGTTACTTCCGGCAGCTTGGGGTTCCATGCCCCAATAAACGGGAAGAGTGGATGTTCGTCGCTTTTCCTAAGTTCATCAAGGGTGTTCACGAGGCGTTCAATGTTGAAGTTGGCGTATTCAAATTTACCTTTAATGCCGTCCGCATAAATAATCGCTGACTTTACGAAATTGTATAGCGGAGCAAATTTTTTCCATGCTTCTGTTTTGAGGAGATCTTCCAGCCTGTTTATCATGTCACAAGATGCTGGTATTCCTGCATCGACGCTTGCTCCGGCACCAAGAAGAAAAATGATTTCATCTTTTCGAAATTGCATGGGAACTCCTTCTATAGAAACCACGGGGGCATGTCTTCAATGTCTATCTCTGGGAGATCCAGCCTGTCGAAGCAGCCGATATAATCCGCGATTAACTTGGCGTAATAAACCGAAACCGGGGATGTCTTTGCGTTAAATCCACGCCAGTTTGCACCCGACAAGTTGATGGCGTCTTGAAGGTAGCTAATTTCGTCGTCATCGCTTAAGTCGGAGTGGCTCGAATACAAAAACTCAACATGCATTGGCTTGGCAATGCGGCGGCGGATGGTGGGGTTGTGGTACTGTAGCCCTTCGAACCAAACTAGGTACTGTCTTCTTCCCAGTGGAACGCATGAGCTTTCAAACGGTACTTTGCTGTTGTTGCCGAGGAAAAATCCAAAATATTTGCTGTTCTCGTTGAATTTGATGACAACGATTTCTTTGCCAACCACCTCTTTCAAGCCAGCCTTGAGGGCATCAACCTCTTCAGTCTTGAGCTTAAAGGGGGTATGAATAACGAAATTGTCATATTTCCGCGCCATACTATTAATGACATTTCTAATGCTTTCCGTGAGGCCGTTGAGGTAGGTATCCTTCTGCTCAGACTTGGAAAGGATTTTGATGCTATCGTACAACCCGCTTGAGTCAGTCAAGACAGAATACGCAAAGTACCTGTTGATGGTGCCATCGTTCAGCTTCCTATGGGCTTGTCCGATACCGACTATGAGACAATTATCGTGGCGGGGTTGAAGTTTCCATGGTAAGCCACCGAGCTTACTGAACGCTCCCAGTCCAATATTCGAGATTGACCACTTAAGCCCATCTCGTGCTCGCATCCTCTGGAGGCTGACGAATTGTGAGGGTAATCTCTTTGACAGGAACTGATGCTTTATTCGGTAGTAAATATCTTTCTGTTCGGGAGTACACTCCGTTCTTGACCACGGAATCAGTAATAACGGTAAAGTGGGTCTGTCACCAGCTATATCTTTCAGACGGGAAACGGCGGAGGCAATAGTCTCTTGGGAATAATCCGCCAAGGGGAAACCAGTCACATGTTCCTTCCCCAAAGAGAAGGAGAACATAGCCTCCATGCCGGGGAAGGTTCCAAACTTTTCTCCTTTAAGGGCATGGAACAACTCATAGGAAAAAGGTTTGTCTTCTGACCGGTACATGAAACAGATAAGACTGTTTTCAGCTATACTGACAAGAGGGCCATGTTTTTTAACACCCTGAAACTGAGATGTTTCTACACGATTATTATTGAAGATGTATTTCTTGGACTCCAGATGCTTGCTGGTAATTTCCTTGAAGGTGGTCTTCACGTCGATTCCGTGTGCAAGGGGAAATAGCCTTGGCTTGAAATGAGCAATAAGAAAATGCAGTTTCTTATAGATATCAGCGTAAAAGTTTATGTTTTCCCTGCCGTCCGGCCCTAGGCTTAGGCTCTTTTGCTGAACCGCTTTATTGAACGGTTGTCCCTCAGCCAAGTTAAAGTGAAAGCCTATTAGGAACCCAAATTTCCGGGAACTGTTCAAGTGATACGGTTCCATCCATATTTCCTCGTTGCCGAGGTCAGATGAGGAAATGATGAAGTTTACTTTTTTCCTGAAGCCGTCCTCGATGGTAAATTCAGTTCTTTCGCGCAGGGCTTCTTTGCTTTTCTGTACTAGGCTTTCGAACAATTTATGCACAGTCAGGACGTTATTAACCTCAGAACTTATTGTCACGGGTTCAAAGTCTGTCTGCGCGGATTCTGAGATGTAATGGGGAACAAACTCACTATCAGAATTCGCCAAATTTTCGGGGAGATTATATCTTTTAACGTTTGGGTATGGAGAAGGCTGGTCGCGGTTTAAGACCTTTTTCACGTAGACGCTTATCTGAAACGGCTGGGTTACAATCTCCAGAAAGTTCAGAGCAATTTTATTATCAGGTGTCGCCACAATTCAAATCCTTAAAGTATTTGTTCCATGTCCAACGCTCGGCATGATACGCGGCGGCTCTTTGCCGTCGCCCTCCATGCCGTTGTTATATTATTTTCCATATAAGGCGAATAAGTTGTCGTAGTCTAGGTTTTCACCAATTGTTTGAACTACGGTGTTGTCGGTTGTGTTGCTTGTATTTACAGAAACTCTATAGAGATAGGGTGGAGGAGTAAGATAAGCTTTGTCAATATTTATGACTAAAGTCGAATTACCTGATGATTCATCAATATTTAAAATACACATCCTCCCAGCTACTATCATCAAGTTCGCTTTAGATTTTCCTCCGATATAGGGCCATATTTCTTTGTTACCCGGAATTTTCCATATGGATACGTTTACAATTTTACCTTCATATTGATACTGGCGTGACACTGATAACACATCGTTTTTATGATCAGTTACTACAGCATCTTTGGACGACTTATAATTGCCAATAGTGTCAGGCAAGCAAGCAGACATATCTTGAGGACTTGAAGCATAAACAACTGCTGAAACCAGCACCAACAAAACGCAAAAAATCATTCTTTTCAACATTGCACCTCTCATTTTTTAATAAATATAACGCGGTAATCACCAGAAGACAGGGCATTGCAACATTTCAATCTGGCACGTGCGGCCCGCCCTGGCTTTCTGGTGTATTTATTTGTTAGGCTTTTCGTTGTCTTCGCATTTTTCGCACTTTCCTTCTTTAGTAACAATGTTGTCCCGTGAGAACAACCATGACTTTCCCTTGAAAAAACCTGTGTGTTTATCGATTTGAAGATCGTATTCACCCAATAACCGCGACTTGCCGATAGATGCCTTGAGTATATATGTGTCATCATCTTCGGTTACAGTGAAATTTATATTATCTATGCCATCTATCGTCGCGTTATTGTTGTTAATTTCTATGTGGTAGAAAATTGGAATTGTCCTCTCAGCTCCAGTCATAGTGTTAATCCCTTTTTCTTGCCCTGTGCATTTGAACTCTTCCGCAAAAACAGAAGTGGCAAGAAATGTAAGTCCAACTACGATTTGGAAAAATGCTTTTTTCATATTTTCTACCTCTTGTATTGAACCGTTAGTGTCCGGGTTAGCGTCGGCTCTCTGTAATTCCAGGGCATAACATCAACATCAGCGGCTTGGCCGCTGAATGTTTTGGTTGGGCTTTTGTGTTTCTCGATTTATATTTTGAAGTACGTGCCCTATGCGTCCCCTATGTCCTCCCGGTGCATTTGGTTGTTGGCATTTTACTTAAGGTATGCCGGTTTAAGGTCCTTTAACATGGGATAATGTTTGGTGTTGAGAGTTTTTAGCTCTGCATTTTCGGTTTCTGCAGTGGCAGCCAAAATACCATCAGCAAGACCAACGCCATGTGACTTCCCATAATCTCGTTTATAAAGACCTCCAACCTTCCCAATATCGGCGCTTACTGGGACAACACGGAAGAGGGAGACAAATTCATCTATGGCAGATTGCTCTGCATCACCTTTTACTCCGGCATACAATTCTGCAACAACTATCGATGAAAGGATGATGCGAGCATTGTATGTGTCGATAAAAGCCTCTGCCTTCATATGGCCCCGAAAAAAATCAACAAGAACATCTGTGTCTATAAGGATGGGCCTCGCCATGATTAGCTCCTATCCCATTCGGCACGAATTGAATTAAAATCAGGAAGATCCGTACGATCCTTCCAGATTCCAGCAGTTTTGCGCAACACAAATTCCCTGTGTCCGCGTCCCGCTTGATCAATGAGCCGATCGATGGCATCTCGAATGAGTTCGCTTTGTTTCTTGCCGATGGTCTTGGCGATAGTAGCCAATTCTTTTCGTTGATTTTCTGTCAAGTATATTTGCGTTCGTACCATGTCGCACCTCCTAAGCTGTATACACCGTCATTATACAGCATTTTTAACTCCTGTCAAGGCCAATGCTGCGACTGATCAGCGGGTGCTGTTTTTAGCCCGTCTGCTGAAGCAGCAATGTTAGCATTTTCGCGATGACCAATAAGATTCTTGACCTCTTTGATCGAGTATGGCGGTTTTCGCAAGTGAATAACCGCGTGGCAGTTTGGGCACACTGGGACTAGATCACGGATAGGGTCCACTTGGTAACTCTTGCCAACTTCAGATAATTGCCGCAAGGGTGAAAATAGCGTGAAAATAGAGGGAAAATAGGGGACGCACCTCTAATTATCAATCGAGCTTTATTCATTCTTGTATGAGTCGCCTATAACTATCGCTCTTCCCTTTATCGCTACTTTTAGTTTCAGAAAAACAATTGATATTTTGAGGTGCGTCCCCTATTCTTACACAGACCCCACCTCGCGATGACGCCCTTGCCCTTCTCCTATCCTTCGGCTCTGCGTTTACCTGGTGTGAGGACTTTCACCTCACTAGCTACGTGCCATGTCTGGCACACACACGCAGTTGAGCAGCTCGGCTGCTCCAACTGCCTTGTTGGACGATATGGTTTTAAAAAGGAGGCAGTAAATTACCATCTATTTCCGAAAAGCATAAAAGCATAGACGTCCCCATTCTCACCACCTTCGCTGGCAATACCCTTATGGAGTAAATCAACCAACGGGCTTCTTGAACAATGGATTGAATCGACCTTTCAGGTCGTCTCAATCCTTAAGGTTGGCTTTATTTGGACTGATCCCAAATTTCAATTAAAATCTAAAGAGCGGTCCACTGATTTTAACAAAGTTACTTCGTACTCTCTAGCCATCTAGGCAATAATGTTAAAGCACCGACTATGCATACTAACATGAGCAAGAAAGCGATAGCGATTGTATAATTGCCCTTTTCAATAGATGTAAACAAGCTAGGTATAAATACTCCTGCTATTATGCTCGGAAGAATGGTTGTAATCGTTACAATTCTATTATTCCTTTTTAATTTAACGAATTGGTCTTTTACTTCGTTAATTTTTCTTATTGTCAATTCAGCAATTTCAATGTGGATTATTTTCGACAAATATTTAGAAATTAAGAATGGATAGTACTCCCCATCATGTTTCCCGTCAAATTTGCTATTGTTAAAGAGCTCTTTTCTTGCGTCAATCAATAATATATTCGCGCTTGGGAAATGCTTGTTCGTGACATTCTTTCTGACGTCAGCCGATGTATATTCGCGTTCAATTTTGCTTGGGATATAAGTGTAAACATATAAATTGCCTTTAAAATCGACAAACTGCTTTTTAATCCTCTTATAATATTTGGGATGCCTAATGCAATCATTCACTATGTGAGAGGGATTCAATATGATCCTATCGATTAATTCTCTGACGCTACATTTCGGATTCAGCACTTTCAATCTATCAAGCTCTTCGATTGTATTAATACCCTGCTTAACGAAGCCAAAGTCAGCGAGGATCAAATTAAATGGCTTTTGGCAATACTCATTGAGCTTTTCAAATGTTTTGACCGATATCTGATATTCATTTTCCTCTCCCAGCACATCCACATGTAACAACAACAATTCTATTCTATAATCTTCATTTGCAACATTGTAATTGTGTTCAATCCAATCTTTCATAGCCTCTAATACAGGCTTTTTGTCGTCAACAACTAATATTCGAAATGCTTTTGCCATTTTCCCCGCCTTCCAGGTGCTTACAGCTTTTCTATAGTATGACCCACACACACCATCTTTGCTATTTATTATATCCAATCTTCGTAGACTTTTTTAGAACGAGTGGGAACGGAAGATGGGTCAACAAGAGAAACGATTCTCCTAAAGCCATCTTTACATTTTGTCTCACTTCGTATACGGTTGCCGACTATTGTTTTACTTTTCGGTAGCAATAGCATTATATCAATTTCTGCAGGGGTGAACGCCTCAATGACTCTCTGATAATAGGGATAAGCGGCTCTAGAAATGCCATAGGGATTTCCAACTGCGCAAGTCACAATAGTCTCTACCAATTCCGGTTTAACCGTTCCAGGAATTGCGCCCTGATTTGTTAGCTGCGCCAATCTCTCAGCAAAGGGAGGCTCATTATAAAAATTGTCGAATGCTTGATGTACACTAAAAAGCTTCTTGCATGCATTCGAAATTAGCGCATGTCGTTCCCCCTCACTTAAAAGTCCTAAGAGGCTGAGTTTTTCAAAAAACTGCTGTGATGCCGTGTGGCGAACAGTGTCACCTTTTGCAAGATAGTCCTGATGTCGATCTATCAGCTCGGATTGAACTGTAGGAGTGAATTCATTTGCAAATTGGCGTGAAACAGATAAGGCATTAAGTCTGGCATCCTGGGAACTTGCAGGGTCGGAATATATACCGTGTAAAGTTCCAAATAAAAGCTCTCTCTGTGCTTCGTGTGTCCTTCTTAATCTATCAACCCACTGATCCCTTTGCTCCCTTGAAAATCTAGAGTCCTTAATAGCAGCAACAAAAGCTTGTATATCTACGCCAACGGGATTCTTTTCATCACCCAAGGCGTATTTGGCGCATCTATTTACAAAAGCTAAAAATTCGCTATCATCAATCTTCCCAACAGCAGGATGCGCCGCCGAAAAATTGTTTCTAATATCTCGACACTGATCAAGGAAAAAGAATCCATCCTCTGTTATGAGATTCAGCTTTAGGCATAGATCCAGCAATTCCGCATCTTTCAGGTCTAAAAGTGCCTGCTCATCAAAGTCAGTCCTTCCAACAGCTTGGCGAACAACATTTAGTCCAAATTTCCTGACCTTTTGCCTTAATTCGATAATTGCTGAATTCCATGCATAATTAATGGCACTGTCAAAAAGACCAGATGCAACTGCAACACACATCCTAGCCAAGCCTTCAGTCCGAAGTTGAGGAGGAATTTTTTTAAGGACTCTTGGCATATTAATCCATGCAGCCTCAATTTCGTCGTCGCTTGCCAAAATATCCCGTGGAACACTCAAAGCCTTTGTAAGTGATTCCAGCGTTGGAAGTGTCCTTTTTGTGATAGCTGGCAATTTAATTTCGGTCATCTGAGTACTACCTCCAGGCCATCCTTGAGATGCTAACATCCCGGTTCAGCAGCTCGTCCGCTGAAACATTTAGTTAAGGTAATCAGTAATGAGATAACAATTTTTCTATTGCTTCTATAAATTGCGCTCTATTTTGTCTTGCAAAGTCTGTTTTTTCGGACATTACAACTGCAAATACACTGCCATATTGTGTGGCTTCTTTGTATGCGTTTTTATAATTAGTAACATCACTTTCAAATTTATTGCGACACCAGAATCGAATTTCATTTCTTCGTTTATCAATAGCGGCAATGATCTGCGGATTGCATGCAAAGGCGATTTGAGCAAGAGGGCAATCAGGATTTTCTCTAAGGTTCAGGAGAATGTCGGTAAATGCGTTTCTAAATTCAGATTTTTCAATATTAATACGCTTTATATGGTCAGGGAGTCGCAAACCAAGGAGATACATAATAAGAGTTCCCGCAATACCGAGCAAAATCATATCGGTATTAGAGAAAGTGAGATTGAAAAGAATCATACCAAAACCCTCATTTATTTATGGATAGGTATGTTAATCGGAATCATTTTATCTTTGGTTCAAAGATCCTTAACGTTCCGGTTCACCCCGCTCGCCGGGTGAAAGCGGTGGTTAACATTCGTATTATTAGCATTAACAATGATGAGAGTCGGTGTCATTTATGACGGTAAACCCTTTAAAGCTTGGGGCATCGCACATTTGTGTGGGTGACCCCAATATGTTGTGGTCATGCATTGATGACCTGGAATGCCGCTGGTTTTCTTCTCGGATAGAGATCAAGGCCTCCGCAGTGAAAGTAGATAGCGGTCTTGTAGTGGTCCCGATTCCTATAGCCGCAGGCAAGCCTTTTCACCTTCTCAATCTTGCTGTTGAGGCTTTCCCCCAAGGCATTGGTTATCCGGTGTCTGGCATAGGTTACGATATTGTCAATATGAGATTTAAGGCTCTTTGCAGCCTTGACTATCGGGCCCAGCCGAGAGTGCGTGGCCCAGAAATACCAGCGAGAGAAGTATCTCCTCATCCAACCTTCTTTATGATAGTTCCAGAGGTTACGGAGGTTGTCTTTGATAGCGCGAGCACGACAGACCTTGAGATCCAGTGAACGGAGGTGTTCAAATTCAGTCCAGCGATATGGCGGGATGTTTTCTTCGTTCCATAACCACAGATACTTGGTCCCCTTCAGAATGTTATTGCCCTCTTCCATCAAGGCCCGATGCTCTTGCTTGCGAACCTTATCCACCGCGTCTACCACGAGGCGCATGACATGATATCGATCGAAGGTAATCTTTTTCTCCGCTTCAGGTATGTAGGCCTTGGTAGCCGCAATGTAGGGGTCCCACATATCCATCGCAACGGATTTTACCTTCTCTCGTTGCTCAAGGCTAAACTGCTTATAGTATTCCTCAAGACTGTTCTGATCTCGCTTGTCCCCTACATAGTCAACCGTAGCAGAGTCTATATCATAGACCAGCGTTTCGTAACGATGTCCTTTCGAGAAGGATTTCTCGTCAACCCCGATCCGTTCCGGAATCCTATGCGCCTTTCTCTCTATGCCGCGCTCAACCGCCCTCTTCATTACCCCCCAGCAAGGATGCCAGTTCATATCCAGCAAACGACAAACACTCTCAATACTGCACTCTTGCTCCAGATCCAGGACAAGGCTCTCGAATTCATAAGTCATGCCCGAATTATCTTCTCCAAGGCCGGAGATGATCTGCAAAACCCCATGTTCCGGACACTCGATCCGGGGAAGATTCACATGGATAAATGTAGCCATCTGAAACACATTCAAATGCCGGNACTCCCTTTCACATGTGTGGTCATACACGGAACACAGCCTTTGACATTTGGGGCAAGGAAAGGCAAAGCCACTCGTATGC
>LT984856.1:799006-800310 GCA_900258555.1 uncultured Desulfobacterium sp.
CTCTCCGTCAGCCCCAGGCGTCATCGCCTTGAAACTACGCTAACTCATTCCGGTCAGAAAAACAATAATCCGACCACAACATATTGGGGGCACCCACACAAATGTGCGATGCGGCTAAAGCTTTATTACGATAATTAGGATCGTAACAGCGGCTATGAGCAACGTAAGACTGTCCACATAAACGGGTCATAAACGTAAACGGGTCAAGTCTGCCTTTGACTCTTGATGATTTTTTCATATAATGCCTGCACCCGGTTTCTAAGTTTCTTGTCACTATTCATTTCATGCTTTACCCTTTCGACAATACTGCTGACAGTGCTGTATTTTTCAATACTAAATTGCCATCCTACCCGTTTTAATGTGTCATTCCTCAAACGCCTTATCAGGTATACGGCAACATTTCGGGGCTCATTAAAATACCCTCTCTTGGTGACATATAATTCTGCTTCCTCTATGTTGTATGCCTTACAAACAGCAAATTTTATCTTACTGATATCAGGGGCAAGCCTTCTTGTTTCAGGAACATCCTCAAAGTCTTTCATATTGAAAAACTTTTCTTTTATTCTATCAACAAAGGGCTTGGAGCCTATTATCGCAGGCAGATTCTTCCTTGAAAATATCTTATTGATATGTTCCGGCGTCTCTTTAAGAACGAACTGCTTGTAAAGACGGATGCTCTCAGGTATTGATTTTGAAAACAATTTTAAGATATAGTCCTTATGAAGCCATTTCCATTTCTCCGCGCTTGATAAATATATTTTGTGCGTGCTCCATTGATATTTTTGCAGATTTTCGACTAGGCCACCTTCCAATGGATTCCTATGAATATACCGAACAAGTTCAAGTGCATAGCTGTCCGATTCAATAAGTATTGACTTATACCTACCCCTAAAAAGCTGTCCATCAAAGCCATGTCTCTTATTATAACGCTGGGTATAAACACCGTCTAAATGTCTCATTGACCTTGCAAGATTTGCTTCCGGTGTTTGAATAAGAAGATGGTAGTGATTGGTCATCAGACAATAAGCCGCCACCTTGATATTAAATATTTCATTAAGTTCTTCAAGGAGTTCAATAAAAGACCAATAGTCTTCCTTGGTTTCGAAGACATTTTCTCCTCGCCTGCCTCGATTCATTACGTGATACCACGCGTCCTGATACTGGATTCTCAATGGCCTTGTCATAGGTACTTTATATCAAATATAATATTGCCGCATCGCACATTTGTGTGGGTGCCCCCAATATGTTGTGGTCGGATTATTGTTTTTCTGACCGGAATGAGTTAGCGTAGTTTCAAGGCGATG
>LT984856.1:803015-808981 GCA_900258555.1 uncultured Desulfobacterium sp.
GATCTCTATCCGAGAAGAAAACCAGCGGCATTCCAGGTCATCAATGCATGACCACAACATATTGGGGTCACCCACACAAATGTGCGATGCCCCATAATATTAAGAAACAACGGCAGACTTGACCCCTTTTTCTTTTTCAAAAATGGAATGTTAATTCGCGTTCATCATTGAGTACAACGCATCAAGGAATTCTTTTATGTCTTTTTCATCATATGAATACACCCAAAATAAAAGCTGTGCTCCTTTGTCATATATTTCAACCCAATAATAGTTTTTCTTAAACATCTCAACCTTGCCAATATTTTGATAATATAAGTATTTCTCAGCATAATAGGCTGTGGTAGTATTCATGGCCGGTGTCTTTGTTACCGCTGCCAGGGCTATAGCACGACGATTTAAGGTTTCATGTAATTGGACAAACTTAATGTATTTGTCGGTAACCTCAATTTCGCCTATGGGTGTCCCTGTATGATTAGACCGCAAAAATCGTTCTACCGTTTCTTTTGGATTAGCGGTATCCAATATGCTTGGTTGGTATGTAATTTGCTTGGTGCATCCTACCAACAACAAAAGACAGAGCGATAACCCGCGAACAACTCTCATTGCTTTTTTATGCATTTTTAATCTCCATGGAAAACGGATTATTTATCTTTATTCTTAATATCACGTTTCAGTTCATATGCCCTGAGGCTTTTGCTTCGTGCGCTTTGAATTGCACTCCCAGTAGGTTTGCCAACAATCTTATCTTTTGCCACAAGAATCATATCATTGATCTGGATATATGAATTCTCAGGAGATTCGTAGAGGTTCAAAATTACTTTGCTAAGGATATCAGTGTGTTCAATCTTTAAAATACCAAGAACTGAAATTTGATCGCACAAAGGCATATTTTCGTTGTAGTCTGGTGAATGAAGTACTGATACAGTTTCTCCAACACTCCGCTTCAGTCGTTTATCGACTGCAAGCGGTAGTTGGGAGATTTTATTTCATTAACAAGTCATCTACATTTCCTTTATCCCCAAGGGTGGCATGGGGGCTGGGGGAGAAAATCCCCCAGCTACCCGATTAGCTAGCACATGAAATTCTCAGCTTGATAGATAGTTATATGCTTGCATGATCAACTGTATTGAATAGTCGAGGTCTTCCACCTTCGAAATCTCAAATTGGGTATTAAGAAAACCAAATCCATAGGTGGTTGGAATTGGCTTGGTCATGTTCTTTGGATCGTCTATTTTGCGTGGGCCCATTTTTATGTAGATCTTGAGTTTTGATTTTTGAATGTTGACTGAGGCAAACGTTGAACTCGTGCGGTAGTCGCAGTAATAAGGGCCGACCTTTTCCCATACGGCATCGGATATTGCCAGTATTCTGTCTCTTAAGCTAAGGAAGACTTCGCTAAGTTCCTTTGATGTTTTTTTTAGAAGCTGATCCAAGTTGACTGGCTGCTCTGACACTGCAGGTTCAGTATAAATTTTGGATGATGGTTTTGTCTTCACTATATTAACACTTTCGATATCAAAAAAGCCTTCATACAAAGCATATTTGATCAGCTCTACATTAGGAAGCATCAGGTCAATTGCTGATGTTTCCTTAATATCAAAATCTTGTGCAACTATTAGCAGGCGTGGCTGAACAGACCAATTGACAGTGACTTCTTTGCCGAGCTTGTCCTTTACGATAGATTCAAATGGTTTCCGATTCTGCATCACCCAGTTCAGATAGAAGAGACCCTGAACAATTGCACTCAGGTCTTTCTTAAACTTGTACTCAATAATGACTGGCACTCCATCCTCGTCAATTCCAAGTGTATCGATTCTTCCATTCGGGACCGGGTACTCGGACGCAATGAGTTTTATTCCCATCAGATACAGGAGGTTCTTCTCGACAAGATTTTGTAATGCCTTCTCATTTGAGAACTCCTTACGGTCAACTTTTTCCAGATCAAAATCGTCTAGTATTTTGAATAGAGACATTTGACACCTCATGAATGGTAGTGGTGTTTGCCAGCTAACCGTTTAGGATGTAATCATGGGGTCAAGAGCAGACCCCTTTACACTATCCAGAACAATAACGTAATCGGTCAGAACGCTCCAACCCATGACCCCCTAAAGGTCAGGCTGCGAGTACTTCCGAAAGTACCATCGCAAAAAGGTTGTGGCCCTTTTGGTAAGCCTTGAGCCGAATACGTGGATACGATCTTCCCCCGCAACACCGATTAGGACCGGCCACAGCGCACGGCGGGCGTGTCGCGACAAAAACAGCGGCCGATTTACGCTTGCCACTCTTTCGATCCATCCACACAGTTCATGCATCGCCTGGGAACTTAGAAGAGCTGGATGGACCTGGCCGTCCGTCTGCCCATCGGGACCGGCATATGAGCACTGGTCAAGCACAACTGCGTTCCTGACTATCCACGCTCGCCGTCCTTGCACAAAGCCGTAACACGGCTGATCCGGTGAATTCCACGAGGGCTGGTCGAGTACTGCTCGAACTTCAACTTGTCGCAGCCAGAAACCGTCTGTGGCAGGCTGCACTTGAAGACCCAGATTCTGCAAGAGTTCCGCGTTCGCGAAACCATTGCCGTCAAGTACCCAAGCCTCGGGTAGCGCCTGTACCTGCAAGCCTTGCAGAAGGAGTTCCCGCAGTATCCGAGATCGTGCGTCCACCCACCAGGTGATTGCGACAATCAAGGCACTCACGATTCCCCCGGCCACCCCTCCGAGCAGAATAGCAAGACTGAGGCTTGCGACTGATTGTAGGTCCATTACCAAACTTTCCATATTCACCTAACCGGTTAAAGGAGTTCCAGAGGTCTTCGCACCCCAACATTAAAGATTGTATGCGGAGTGAAGCTCAAAAAAATTTTTGAAACTTCGGAAGCTAAGGCAAGCTTCACTCCGCATACAATCGGGTTGGACGAAGCCGCATCCTCCTCTATGGGGATTCAATGATGAGGCTTCGTCATGGTAACTTGCTGAACTGTATTTATTTGGACTCATTATGGCCCTTGGCATGGATTTGTTTCTCTTAAGAAGACCGCTACATCTATCGTACTTTGTAAATTGTAGCTTCAAATTCGTTCCCCCACCGAAAAAAGGACATACAAAACCGCCGCCTCTAAAAAGGATTTTTAAAAACAATAGAGATTGAAAAAATCCTTTGTCTATAACGGCGGAGACCTTTCCGGCCCCAATACCTCAAAAAGAATCAGCTTGCCCTTTTTGCAATGCGGACACAACGTGGGGTCAATCCCCGTTAACCGCTCAAAAAGCTCCTGCCAGCTTAATCGTTCATCTTCGGTTACAGAGAGAAACCCAAAGAGCTCTTTGCATTTGAGCAGCTTCGTATTTCTATTCCGGGTGCTGAGTATACCATAATACCGGATCTTAACAAATTGATCAGGTAAAATGTGCAAAAGAAATCGTCGAATAAACTCCAGGGCATCAAGCACCATCTCCTTGATCTTATTGCCGTCAGCATAGTCGCGATATCTTATTGTCACCCGGCCTTGTTCAAGCCTTACAATCCTTTCATTCGATATGGCCACACGGTGGGTGTAACGGCTTAGATATTCTACAACCTTCTGTGCTGCCTTGAACGGGGGCTTACTATATACATGCCAGCCTTGTCCGTAAAGTTTATCGAGAAGTTCATCAAAATGCTTCTTCTCTTTTAGCTCCCCGAACTTACCTGCAAAACTCAGCTTCCCGCTTCCATAGGCCTGTTTTAAATAATCAAGAAACTTTCCCCTGAATACCTTGGAGATAACCTTTACGGGCATGAAAAATTTGGGCTTAGAAGAAATCCACCTCTCACCCTTCAGCGATAAACCACCACCTGTTACAATACAGTGCATATGGGGGTGATCTATCAAGGTCTGGCTCCATGTATGCAAAACGGCTATCAAACCGATCTGCGCCCCAAGGTGTTTCGGATCTTTGGCAAGCCCCTTTAGGGTCTCTGCTACTGACTTAAAAAGAATGCCGTAGACAACCCCTTGGTTCCTAAGAGCAATGGGGCGAACTGCCTCAGGTATTGTAAATACTACATGAAAATAATGGGTCGGCAGCACCTCCTTTTTCCTTGCCTCAATCCATCTTTCCTTGTCCAGGCTTTGGCATTTGGGGCAATGCCGATTCCTGCATGAATTATAGGATAAGCTCAAGGCCCCACATGTGTCACACTTGTATTTGTGTCCGCCAAGTTCCGCCGTTCGGCAGGTCTCGATGGCTCGCATGGCCCGCCGATGTCTTATGGGAAGATTATGCCCCTCCCGGTATAGCGGCCCGTATGCCCGAAATATATCGGCAACCTCTACCGGCATTTTCATCAGAGGCTGCCTTATTTCTTAGCCGAACTTGGCCTATCTGTCTCCTTTGCTAAAAGGTCAATGGGGCTTACTACTTCTAAAAGCTTTTTTCTTGCAACATGTAAATAAATAGAGGTCGTTCTCGAATCCGAGTGTCCTAACAGGTTTTGTATATAGGGAATCTCTACTCCTTGTTCAAGTAGATGGGTGGCAAAGCTATGTCGAAGCGTATGAACAGAGGCCTTCTTTTTGATCTTTGTCTTTAAAAGCGCATCGTGAAATGCTGTCTGCACCCCTGTCCCATGTATCGGGTTACCACGTCTGATTCTAGAGGGGAAAAGCAGCTCTTTAGGCCGATACCTCTTCCAGTAAAGCCTCAAAACCTCCAAGGCTCTTTTGCCAAGAAGCGTGTAGCGGTCTTTATTGCCCTTGCCCTGGCAAACCCGGATCATCATCCTTTGGCTGTCAATGTCGGAAACATTTAAATTTAAAGCCTCAGACAGTCTCAGCCCACCGGAATAGATCGTCGTTAATATGGCCCGGTGTTGCAGATCTTGGACCTTGCCTAAAACAGCCGCAACCTCTTCTTGGGATAAGACCACAGGAAGTTTTTTGATTCGTTTGCTTCTTGGTATCTTTAACGCATCCCAATCTCTGCCAAGGGTGGTCTGATAGAAAAACTTAAGCGCACTGTAGTGTTGAGCAAGGGCGGCCTGGGAAGCGTTCTTCTCCTTCAAAAGATAATGGAGAAAATCCCGAATTTTATTATCATCCATTAACTCAGGCGATTTTCCATAATGACGGGCAAAGTTCTTCACACAGTAAAGATAGGTCTTGATCGTTCGCTTACTCAGATTCTTTAACTCCATGTCCTTTTTCATTCTGTCTTTTAATTCTCCCATTACGATCTCCTTTCTGATTAAAGTGTTTGTTTTCAGAAAGGTTCGGCAAAAAAGACAAATGACATGAAAAGAGAACAGAACCCTTTTGCCTTAATCTCATGCAACTACCTGAAATTAATTGTCAAAGAACTATGTCGCGCCAGGAAAGCCGCCGCGCAGCGGCTTCGTTCAACAAGTGATTCAATAGTTTCTGTATAACTCCAAACAAAAATCTTGATAAGAGCTATATAGCGGTATAACACTCATAATTGAGTGTTATACCGCTATATGGGGTGCTCCAATGATAAGCATCCACCAAAACCTTAATGCTCAGTTTAATGCCTTTTTACTGGAAAGGCATATTTCTGTATCCCTTCATAATTATTATAGAAAATGGCTCCGTTATTATCTGGATTACTGCCATAAGTATAATTTTGCCTTATTAAATCCGGGCAGCCTTACACATTTTTTAAACAAACCGAAAGAAAAAAAGCAAACCAATTTACAGCAAAATAAGGCCAGGGAGGCTATTGGCCTTTTTTATAAACTCGTTGAACAACATGCTGGTTTAAAAAAGTTTTTATCACAGCCAGCGCTTCAAAACCCGAGTGCTGGGACCGGATATAACAGTTCAGGATCAAAAATAGTTCCTTCCTCGGAGGGAAATTTTCAAAAGCCTGTTCGAGTTCCCCCTTATAAAACCCCGCCGTTTCTGAATTCATGTCTCAAAAGTTTAATTGAATTACACTACATGGTATTATTAAGGGCGATGGTCT
>LT984856.1:815406-820697 GCA_900258555.1 uncultured Desulfobacterium sp.
TCATCGCCTTAAAACTACGCTAACTCATTCCGGTCAGAAAAACAATAATCCGACCACAACATATTGGGGGCACCCACACAAATGTGCGATGCGGCTTTAAAATTAAAAATTCATAATTAAAAATTGTGTCTGAATGGTTTTTTTATTCAGACGCTAAGCAAAGGAGGACAAACAAAATGGCTTACGAAGATTTCAGGGAATGGATTTCTACATTGGAGAAAGAGGGGCAGCTTTCGCGGGTGAGCTGTGAAGTGGACTGGAACCGGGAGATAGGGGCAATCACAAGGGAGGTGCTCAGCCGAAGTCAAAGCGGCCCGGCGTTGATGTTTGAAAATATAAAGGATTACAAGAATACATGGTGTAAAAGCGTTTTTGTCAACGGACTGAGCGCAAGGGAGCGGGTTGCCCTTGCAATAGGTCTGCCCAAAGATACGCCTTTTAAAGATATTGTCCGGGTAATAAAAGAAAGGATTGCCAAACCATCTGAGGTAAAGATTGTAGATAGTGGACCTGTAAAGGAAAATATAATAAAAGGCGGTGACATAGACCTTTTCCAGATACCTGTTCCCCAATGGCGTCGTCTGGATGGCGGCAGATACATCCATACGGCCACCTCTGTGGTGACCAGGAGCAGGGATACGGGTAATATGAATATCGGCACCTATCGTGGTCAGATTGTTGAGAAAGACCGGATAGGGACTATTCTTGCAACCACCCAGCACTGGGGGCACCACTATACCAGCTACAAGAACAAAAACGAGGTAATGCCTGTGGCCGCTGTACTGGGATGGGATCCCGTGCTTGTGATGCTTGCAGGTGCTCCTATTCTGCATCCGAACTGCTCTGAGTATGAATTTGCCTCTTCCTTGAGGCAGCGCCCATGTGAACTGGTCAAGTGTGAAACCAATGACCTTTTGGTTCCCGCATCAGCCGAGATCGTTATTGAAGGATATATCTCCTCAGATCCCGCAGAATTCCGCATGGAAGGTCCCTTTGGCGAGTACACCGGATATATGGGCGGCATGGCCGCACCAAGGCCTAATATCAAGGTCACAGCCATTACCCACAGAAATAATGCGATATTCAGAGGCGCCATGGAGGGCTGTCAGCCCCATAACTGGTCTGAATCCGCTTACTATACCGTCCCGTGTTTTTCCGCTGTAACATGGAATCTTTTAGACACAGTGGGAGTGCCGGGCGTGCTGGATGTATGGGCAAATCCGGTAACTGAAAATACCATCTCGAAGGTGAGGATCAGAAAGGCCTATCGCGGACACGCAAAGCAGGTAGCCAATGCCCTTTGGGGCTCCACCATCGCCAACTATGCGGGCAAGTTTGTAATTGTAGTTGACGAAGATGTGGACATCCACGACTACGAACAACTGGAGCACGCTATTGCACACCGGGTTAACCCCAGCATGGACCAGATACTTTTCTTCCCCGGCACCTTCGGTTCCATGCTCGACCCCTCTGTTCCACTTTCCCAGAGAAATGTAGTCAAGTATGGCCAGGGCAAGTGGACAAGGGTGTTGATTGATGCAACCATTAACTGGGAGCTTGAGCCGGAGATGCAATACGGCAACGAAAAGTTCCCACCTAGCGCAGTTGAGATCGAACCGGATGACAAGGCATTGATTGACCGGCGATGGAAGGAATACGGGATTAAGGACTAAAAAAACTGTTTTGAGCCCGTTACGCTGGGAGAGCGTTATTTAGGTAATATACTATCCGAGCTTGTCGGGATCCAGAGTGATGTTTAGCAGACGCTCTCCTTTTTTAGAATGGCCTTAAAATTGACAAGCCCGTAAAAAGTCCCCTAAGCGTCATGCCGGACTTGATCCGGCATCCAGAATTTGTTGAAATGACTGGATTCCGGCCTTCGCCGGAGTGACATAAAATGGTGTTTTTCGACTTTCTACGGAACCATCAAAATTGATTTGAGGAGACTTGTGTTATGAACCAGACAGGGATTCATGAAGAAAGACAGGACAAAGCAACACTGTTCTACGGCTGGATAATTGTTGTTGCTGTAACAATTATTTACACCATTTCAGAGATCCCTGTCTTTGCCTTCGGCATATTTGTAAAACCAATTCAAAATGAATTGGGTTGGACAAGAGAAGTCATTACACGCGCTTTCGGACTGTATATGATTTTACTGGGTATCTTCAGTATCCTCGGAGGAATCCTTGTAGATCGTATCGGCCCTAAGATCTTAAATTGTCTGGGCGGAATATTGATAGGACTGGGTTTTATTATAGGATCTCGCGCCCATTCTGTTGTCATGTTTTATCTCGGCTATGGTATTTTGGGGGGTATTGGATTCGCCTTTATTTTTGTTCCAAACCAGACAACCCTGGCCAGATGGTTTATTGAAAAAAAAGGCCTGGCGCTGGGCATCATGTTTGCCGGTGGAGGTATCGGAACATTAATAGCAACTCCTTTAATGCAGGCCGGTATTGAGCGCTATGGATGGAGGACTGTATTTGTAATCCTTGGAATATTGATCTTGTGTGTTTCGGTGCCTGCCGCGCTTTTCCTCAAAAAGGATCCTGAAGAGATGGGGCTCTCTCCCCTTGGAAAGGGGGATATGAAATCGAGCGGAGCAACTGAAGGTAAGGGGGCCGTCAAATCAGGGCAAATGATTCAGGCGCAAAATTTCACTCTGCCCGAGGCCTTAAAGACCGTCTCATTTTGGATTTATAATCTGGCAATAACTCTTATGTTTCTGGGTTTTTTTATGGCCCAGGTAAACATGGTTCCCCATGTAACGGATAAGGGGGTTGCGGCAGCCGCAGCGGCGCTCGCCCTGGGGATAGCCTCGGCCTTTAATGCCTTGGGCCGGCTTTTGATGGGGGCTGTCTCAGACAAGATCGGAACAAAGAACTCATTTTACATATGCCTGTCAGTCGGTGCGATTATGTTGTTCTATCTGATCTCAGTGCATACCCCCTGGATGATGTATTTGTTTGTGGTATTTTTTGGCGTGGCTTATGGCGGATCAGTGCCTCAAATGCCGAGAATGGTCTCAGAACTGTTTGGAGTTAAGGCGATGGGCGCAATTATGGGTGTCTCGATGCTGATTACGACCCTGGGTCCGGCTTTGGGTCCTGTTCTGGGAGGGGCAATTTATGACCGTACCGGCAGTTACAGCCCTGCTTTTTTGACCGGCGGGGGTGCAATCTTAGTTGCATTGATACTGATCTACTTGCTAAGAGCGCCGAAAAAATCGGAAGGATAACGAGGACAACGGGTGAGGTATGTCAAGAAGGATTGTTGTGGGAATCTCAGGCGCGAGCGGAGTGGTTTATGCCGTCAGGATGCTCAAGTTGCTGAAGGATTGTGAAATCGAGACTCATTTGATAATTTCTGAGGCAGGCAAGAGAAACATCGAGATAGAAACCGATTATGATGTCAATCAGGTGCTCGGCCTTGCTGAGTATACCTACGATAATAAAAATATGGCAGCAGCCATTGCAAGCGGATCCTTTTTTACAGAAGGCATGGTGGTAATACCATGTACAGTGAAGACCCTGTCCGGTATAGCAAACTGTTACACGGAAAACCTGATTTTGCGGGCTGCTGATGTAACATTAAAAGAACGCAGGAAACTGGTCATGGTGGTGAGGGAAACGCCTCTTCACAAGGGACATCTAAGATTGATGGGTATGGCCGCCGACATGGGCGCGCTTATTCTTCCTCCTGTGCCTTCCTTTTATCATCAGCCAAAGACCATAGAAGATATTATTGATCAGACCATAGGAAAGATTTTTGATCATTTAGGTATTGAACATAATCTGTTCAGGCGCTGGGGGGATAACAGGTAAGGGTTTCGGAAAAATAGGTTTTGCGGAACTGAATCTCTGTAAATAGTGTCTTTGATTCATCATGGAAACCCCCACCATTGTTTCCTCAAATCTTTACAAAGTAGAGATCTTCCCTTTCGCAGTTTGCCTCTGGTGGGGGTTTCCATGATGAATCAAAAGGATATCTACAACTCGCCTCAGGAATATGATGAGCGTTTGAGACTGGCGCTTGAGGCAACCGATGACGGCATATGGTACTGGGTTATTCCCAGGGGCGAGATATTCTTTTCTGATAATCTAAAGAAATTATTGGGCCTTGACGGAGATCCTGCATCCAACATGTCAATTGATGAATGGAAGGTCCGCATACACCCCAACCACCGCGACCGTGTTTCAGACCTGTTTCATGACTACTTTGAGAAAAAGCTTCCCTTTAATGTAGATTACCTTTATCGCTCAGATTCAGGGGAATACCGTTGGTTGAATTCACGAGGGGTCGTGAAATTTGATCAGGAAGGAAATCCTCATAGGTTAGTGGGTTCCACCCGGGATATCAACACACAGAAAAAAGCGGAAGAACTCATTCGAAACCTCTCCCATCAGTTCATCAAGTCCAGGGAAACAGAGCGCCGTATGCTCTCCTGCGAACTGCATGACCGTGTGGCCCATGATCTTGAAAACTCAAGGATCGAATGTGAAATACTTGCCGAACACAGCCTTCTCACCCAAGAGGTCAGGCAGAAGATTTCTGAGGTATCGGAAAATCTGAAAAATGCCTTAATTTCAGTGCATGATCTGTCATATGAACTCAGACTGCCTGGTCTTCAGGAATATGGCCTGGTCCGGACCCTTTATGAGTATTGCAGAAAGTTTTCCGAGGACAATGGCATAAATGTTGAATTTCGCTTTTCCGGTGTAGAAGATCTAAAGCTTGATTTTGATACCGGCATCAATCTGTATCGTCTGGTTCAGGAGGGTCTCAACAATATCAAAAAACACGCTGATGCCGTTCGCGCCACTATAAGGCTGTCATATGTCTCGCCAAACATCACACTTCGTATAGAGGATAATGGAAAGGGTTTTAACTCAAAAAAGAGGCTTGCCGAGGCCCCAAAGGAAAGGCGAATGGGCCTTATCTCCATGCAGGAAAGGGTAATACTCCTTCAAGGCAAGATGGATATCCATTCAACCCCTGGCAGGGGTACCAGAATCGTAATCGAGGTCCCATACAGCAAAGCATAACCGCCTGTTATAAAAATTGATCGACAAATTTGACGACATCTCCAATTTTATGAGCTATGAAAATTGATGTTCTCGTAAAAAGTCGAAAAACACCATTTTTCGTCATTCCGGCGAAAGCCGGAATCCAGTAATTTCAATAGATTCTGGATGCCGGATCAAGAGACTGTGTCGTAATAAAGTTTTTAGAATGCAAATTTCAAATGTTCTTTTAAAAAAATATTAGAAATTAGCTGAAACTCAAAG
>LT984856.1:825727-835786 GCA_900258555.1 uncultured Desulfobacterium sp.
GGCGTCATCGCCTTAAAACTACGCTAACTCATTCCGGTCAGAAAAACAATAATCCGACCACAACATATTGGGGGCACCCACACAAATGTGCGATGCGGCCAAAAAAGAAACGGACCATCCCAGTGAACGAATTAGCGTTTCATGTATCGGGCCTGCTGGTGAAAACATGGTGCTGATGTCTTCGATTATTAACGATAAACACCGCGCGGCAGCCCGGTGCGGAATTGGCGCTGTGATGGGATCTAAAAATTTGAAGGCCTTGGCGGTAAGCGGTTCCAAAAGAGTTGAGGTGGCCGATCCCGAGATATTAAGGCGTCTGGCAAAAGAGGTGGTTAAAAAAATCAAGAGTAATCCTGCTATTGAAGGTTTTACGCAATTCGGAACATCAGGGTTCGTTATGCTCCTAAACGAAATGGGCATTTTGCCGACCAGAAATTTTCAGAGAACCGCCTTTGAAAGAGCTGTGGATATCAGTGGCGAGGTGCTGAATTCAAAATACTTGAAAAAAAAGAAGGCCTGTTTCGGTTGTGTAATCGCTTGCGGGAGAGGCACTCAGGTCTCGGAACCAGGATATGAGGGAAGTGGTGAAGGCCCTGAATATGAGAGTGTCGCTCTATTGGGATCCAACCTTGGAAACGGAAATATGTCGTCAGTGACCAAGGCTAATTACCTCTGCAATCAATTCGGCTTGGACACCATTTCGGTGGGGGGAACCATTGCGTGCGCTATGGAGATGTTTGAGAGAGGCTATCTCACCAAAAAAGACACTGGTGGTATTGCATTAAAATTTGGGGATGAAAAACTGGTGGTAACGCTGGTGGAGATGATTGCGAAACGGGAGGGTTTTGGAGATAAGCTCGCCGATGGTGGGTTCAGATTGGCTGAAGAATATGGTCACCCCGAGTGCTTTATGGGACTTCATAAGATGGAGTTGCCTGGGTATGAACCACGTGGTGCCAAAGGCATGGGGATCTCCTATATGACCTCCCCAATTGGCCCATCTCATTGCCGGGGATATACCATTCCCTTTGAAATTTTAGGAACCGCAGGTCACCTCGATCCTATTCAAGAGGAAGGAAAGGGGATGTTGACAAAGTCGGTTCAGGATATGACGGCCGCATGGGATGCCACAGGACTATGTCTTTTCACAACATTGGGTATCGGTATGGATGAAGTTTTATCAATGCTGATGGCAGTTACGGGTAGCGGGTTTGCACCTATGCAATTTCTGAAAATCGGGGAGAGGATATTCAATCTTCAACGGCTGTTCAACCTGAAAGCCGGTTTTAAGATTGAAGATGAGAAATTACCGGACCGGTTTTACCATGAACCGCTCCCTGACGGTCCAAATGCTGGGGCTGTTCTTAACCTGGAAAAGGCTATGGCTGAATATTGCCAGCTTCGAGGCTGGGATGAAAACAGAAAGCCATATTATGGAAAACTAAGGGGTCTTGGTCTGACCGAATATGCCTTATGATCGAAGATAGACAATAACCCATATAACGGAGAGATGAAATGAAACTACAAGGCAGGGTGGCGATTGTAACAGGGGGAGGGAGAGGAATCGGCAGGGCATATTGCCTAAGACTTGCAAAAGAAGGTGCAAAGGTTGTTGTGGCAGATTTAAACATGGAAAATGCAACCATGGTTGCCAAAGAAATTGAAAATGCCGGAGGAGTCGGGTTCGCCTGGAAAGTGGATGTCTCCAGTGAAAGTGAAACACAGGAAATGGCCAAGGCTGCAATAGATCAATTCGGGAATATAGACATCCTTGTGAACAATGCGGCCTACATGGCTGAATGCAGTTATAAACCCTTCACTGCATATACTGTGGAAGAATGGGAGAGATGTTTTGCCGTGAATGTAAAGGGTGCGTGGTTATGCACCAAAGCAGTGGTTCCAAGCATGATGAACAACGGAAAGGGAAAAATAATAAATATATCATCTGGGACAATTTTTGCCGGTATTCCCATGTTACTGCCGTATATTAGTTCCAAAGGTGCAATTGCTGTCATGACCAGGTCCATGGCAAGAGAGCTTGGAGAATATTATATCAATGTAAATTGTTTGAGCCCGGGTTATGTTGCGGGAACGGAAGGCGCACAGGCGATGGCGGGGAAACCCCCGGGAATGGAAGAGGCCCTTTCATCCCTGCAGTGCATCCAAAGACAGCAGACCCCAGATGATTTGGTTGGGACGTTGATATTTCTCGCATCTGATGATTCTGATTTTATTACGGGGCAACTGATTGAGGTGGATGGAGGACTTCAGATGCCATAGGTTAACGTTAAAACAAGTATAGTTACAGGAATAGTATTACTATTTCTAGTGTTTTTAAATTAAGGGACACTTAAATTTATAAGGAGGAATGAATAATGAATAGACATTACCACATCAATAAGATCAAGCCGATCTTAATAACAATGTTCTTTCTGCAACTTTTCGTGTTGATTAATTGTATTGACACAAATGCGGACGATTATCCCGATAAGTGGTATGGTTGGCATTGCCCTTTGGTGGATTTAAACAAAGAACAAAATTATTACAGTCCGTTCGCCTTTGTTAACCAAAATATCATCAATGCATGGGGATACAAGGCCAAACCTGTTGAAGAAATTAAGGACCTATTACCCGAGGGATTCTATAATATTATTAAAGATCCTGAATCATGGGGACCTATCAGGGTGAATGAGACTGAATATATTCCTAAAGAACAATGGCCTGGGGAACGTATAAAATTGAGGCAGGAGGCTACTAATAAATATGCTGGAACTGCTCGATTGGATGGAAAAGGACATATTCGAGATTACAAAAGCGGTATCCCTTTCCCTGGATCAGAAAATCCCATTGAAATATGTTGGAATATGTTAAAGGCAATGAACTGGGGGCAGGAGATGTGGACGGATTTTGTAACAGCAATTGTTGGAAAAAAGGGAGACATGCGATTCAGCAAAACATCCCTTTTAAATTTTTGTTATAAAGGGCGTATCTTCGGAGACAATATCCCATCATATAACCCCAACCCGAATAACTATGATTTTTTGACAGCCTATCTATTCAGAGAACCTTCGGATATTCGCGGTATGGTCAATCTGAATTACCGGTATGACGATCCTGATAAGGATGATGACTCCTGGATGTATATAACCGCTTTGAGAAGAGTTCGGCGAATGTCCACAGCCCAAAGATGGGATAAGCTCCCAGGAGGTAATGATATTTCTTATGACAATGCAACAGGTTTTTATGGTAAACCGACAAATTATGCATGGAGATACCTTGGGAGGAAACTGCTTTTAGTAGGCCACAACACCAGCCCGGAATTGCAGATGTTAAAGAGTAAACCTGCGGGAGGGGTAAACGATAAAGAGTATCAGCGCGTCAACACCGTCGTAATTGAATATACGCCAAAAATTACAGCAACGATCTCAAAGGGTGTTCTCTATCTAGATCCTGAATCATATGCATGTTATTATTGCGACAATTACGATAAAAAAGGAAGGCTATGGATTGTCTTTAATCAGATGTGGGCCCCGCATAAAGACGGCAACATAAATCCACAGAATTATCTCACTGCAGATGTTCAAAGAACTCATACCAGCAGCAATTATACATATACATTGTGGCAGGATACCCCTGCAGTAACTGAAAAAGGTGTTACCCCGGAATGTATGATTATGGAAAGCTTGCGAAATTTGGGGGGAGGGCGCTGATTTGTATGAAATTTATGACCAAATTCAACAAGTCCTGATTGCTGAGTTTTTAATTAAAAGATGAAAGAGGAGGCATATGATGAAAAAGGACGGGACAAGGTTTTTGATTCTTTTTTTGACTGGTATCATCTTTTTGGTTTTGATCAATGAGGCGTTTGCATTTGAAGCCTTGGACGGAAGGCTGAAGCTGACCGGCCTAGTAAAAAATGAAACCGGCATAAGGTTAAAAGAGCGGATTTATAATGACATCTTTCTTAACACTGAAAATGCCCGGGCAGAGGAAGACAAACTGTCCGTGATGAGGTCCACATTCCAACTTGAGGGGTTATATGACATGACGGACAATCTCGCGGTGGGTTTTATTTTCAGGTCATACTATGATGCCAAGTGGGATCTGGATGATTCACTTGACAATGAGTATCTGACCGGTTGGGATCATGACGACCTGAGGGCAGGGCCTGACGGAGATCACCTGGAATCCGACATCTCTTTGAGGGAATGGTATATAAAGTGGCGTGTAGGCGATCTTAGCATTAAGGCGGGACAGCAACAGATCGTGTGGGGTGAAGCGGACGGATACAGGATATCCGACGTCATCAATCCCCTGGATTTTTCAAAAGATTACACAACCACTGCATATGGTCTTAACTGGGAAGATGTCCGTATTCCCCAGAGGATGATTGACATCACCTATGTTGTTCCTGAATCAGCCCATCAGTACGAGGTGGAAGTGGTCTTGAATCCTGAAGACTCACGGGTCAACACCTACGCGCCATATGGCGAGTTATATTATACCCAGGGAAATTCATCGCTGATAGGGACATATGATTTGCTGACCGGCTTTGGCTTTCCTCTGGATATGATGGGGCCTCCATTCACTTCAATCACATGCAGATCTTTTAACGATGCCTTTGACGCCGCCATGGATGAGGCNAACCCTGACAGCAACAGCGCNAGCTTTGCAGGGGGAATGAGACTAAGAGGTGTATTTGGCGGTTGGGACACCCACCTGTTTTACTATTATCAAAGGGTACAAAACCCGGTGTTTACCAGTTCGGGTAATTTTTCTTTTGGGATGATGGGTATCCCCTTCCCCTGGGATGTCTTTGATGAAAACCTGGGTATTAAGGCCCACTATCCCCACATAAGCACGGTTGGGGGGACATTCAGCTATTTTGATAATTTCACAGGCGCCGTATTCAGGGGTGAGCTCGGCTTTACTCCTGATAATCCCTATTCGGGCCGGAGGCAGGGAAACACCACGGACTTCTACTTTGATTCAGATGGCCCATTAGACCCTACTGACCCNGGAGGTTTTTATCCGTTACCGTGGGGCGGATGGTTTAACAGCGATTTGGTTTACAANGACACGATTNCCTATATGCTTGGTTTTGACCGGCCTACGTGGATATCATTTTTGAACGAAATCAACACCTTTTTTATCACGGGCCAGTTCATTCATAAGATTGTCCTTGACTACGATGACACGGTAGCAGGAAAGGACAACAAAATGCTCCTCTCAACTGTAATGGGTAAGGACGGCTACTCAGATCATATGACCATGTTCACGCTGAAGGTGGACACCAAATATCTTGATGACAAAATTAAACCCGGGGCACTGGTTGTGTGGGATGTCAATGGCCATGACGGTTATGTAAGGCCGTATTTGCGCTGGAATCCCACATATGATCTGGCCTTTGAAATCGGCGGCCTTTATATATGGGCGGATTCATATGCATCCGGTCCATTCGGACTTGTAAAGGACGATGACCAGATATACGGCCTGATTGAGATGAGATTCTAGAGGCCATCGTCTCTGTGAAGAAATTAAAAGGAGAATAGGGAGAAAGGGTTCGCGCGGTATTTAATCTACTAAATTAAAAAGAATTGAGGGTTTCTCCATGTCAAATCGGTTCGTTAATCTTATGTCTCCGGGATACATAGGCAGTCTGGAGATTAAAAATAGGATTGTGACCGCTCCCCTTTGGACCGGCTACGGGGGAAGGGATGGATCTGTTACTCCGAGGACAATTGCCTATTATTCTGAAAAGGCAAAGGGTGGTTCGGGCCTGATCACGGTTGAATATACTTACGTGGATAATATCGGAAGTAAATCAGCCTTTGGTCAACTCGGGATATATGATGATGAATGTATAAAGGATTTTGCGCTCCTTGCCCGGGCGATTAAGGACTGGGGAGTAAGATGTGCTGTGCAGCTAGCTCATGCAGGTCCCATGAAATTTCTTCCAATTTCCCCATGGTTCGGGCCTTCTGATGGTTTCCATGACCTGTCGAACATTGGCCCTATCCCTCCCGTTCCAATCACAGGCATGAGTAAGGAAGATATATCGAACGTTATAGAGTCCTTTGCCGCAGCGGCTGAAAGGGTCAAGAAGGCAGGCTTTGATATGGTAGATATCCATGCTGCCCACGGCTACCTTCTTACGGAATTTCTTTCTCCCCATGCAAATAAAAGGACTGATGAATATGGGGGCTCGCTGGAAAAAAGGATGCGCTTTCCACTTGAAGTAATCGAGGCCGTACGAAAAAGGGTCGGGCCTGATTTCCCTGTGACCGTAAGGTTGAATGGGACAGACTATGCACCCGAATCTCCGATCACCATTGATGAAGCGCTTGTGTTCGCCTGCATGCTTGAAGAAGCCGGAGTTTCGGCCCTTCATGTCTCAGGAGGGACTGACGTCTATCTCGATAAATTGGCGACCACAACATATGTGAGGCATGGCTTTAACGTATATCTGGCAGAAGCGGTAAAGAAAAAAGTTAAAATTCCTGTCATTGCAACAGGTGGAATCACTACACCTGCCTTTGCAGAAGAAATTTTAGAGGAAGGGAAGGCAGATTTTATAGCGCTTGGACGTCCGGTTTTGGCAGATCCCTGCTGGGTCAGGAAAATAGAGGAAGATAGGCCGGAAGACATCGTCCCGTGCATTCGTTGTAATGACGGATGCGTAAGACGAACCTCCGGTTTTTTTCATGCGACATCATGTGCGGTAAATCCCCGCATGGGTTTTGAAGGCATTCGCACCATTGCCCCACTAATAAAGAGGAAAAACATTGCGATTATCGGTGGCGGGCCGGGTGGAATGGAAGCTGCGCGGCTGGCTAAATTAAGGGGGCATGACGTTACATTATATGAAAAAAGGGAGTTGGGCGGGGCCCTGATTGAAGCGTGCTGGGACCAGGAATTGAAGCGTGATATTCCCCTTCTTCTGAATTATTATCGCACCCAGATGAAGAAGCTTGATATTAAAATTGTCAAGGAAGAGGCAAGCATTGGTACTGTTGTAAGAGGCTGTTTCGATGCTGTTATTGTGGCAAACGGGGCCGTCCCGCAAAAACTCGATATCCCTGGGACAGATAAACCCCATGTCTATCAAGCCCTTGATGTGACACGGGGCAGAGATAAAGAACTAGGAAATATTGTCATAATCATTGGCGGAGGTGTACTTGCATGTGAGATAGCCCTCAGTCAGGTCCGAAAGGGTAAAAGGGTTATAATGACTGCACCCGAAGGCTGTTACGCAGGGGAATACGAGATCGGAGGAGATAACATTCCTAACAGGATCGCCCTGATGGAGGAATTGAGGAAAAATAATGTAGAGATTAACCTTTGTCTGTTACCAAAGGAAATTACAGATCAAGGCATTATTTCACTTGACAAAGATGGGAAAGATCGAATTTTTAAGGGTGACAGTGTTATCATATGTCGTGGGTTTTTGCCTGACAGGAAGTTGACAAATGAATTAAGGCAAAAGTTAAAGGATGTATACACTATTGGTGACTGCGTTGAGGCGCGTTTTATATATGATGCAATTCACGAGGGGTGGCTGGCTGGAAATCAAATATGATTTTTACTTAATTTTTTGCTTGGCAGGTGCTACGATATGCTTAGAATGTGCAGATTAAAAAGTTGATGCTGCATAGGAGTAAAGTATATATACCCCTCATGAGCCGGCACACACGTCATGACACTGATATTAAAGACTATCTAAATATCCTTACCTCAAAAGGTGGGAAAGGGGGAAGAGATTCCTCGCCCACCTTTAAGGTAAGGACCCGCGAAAGGTGTCTAAGTGTAACGAATGATTATATTGAAGTCAACCCAGTTTAATCGAGTAATTATCGAGGATCAAAACTACTCATTAAAGAGCTCTGAAAGGTGTGTGTAGAGGCTTTGGTGCCTGCTTTTCAGCCCGAATTTTTTCCTGATATTTCTTCTGTGGGTTTCAACAGTCGGTATGGAAAGGTTCAACAACTCGGCTATTGCTTTAGATTCCTTTCCCTGCTTTATGAGATTTGCTATTTGAAGTTCCGTACGGGTAAGTCTCAAATTTTCTGCTGAGAACCTGCGTGAAAAGGGGGAGATAATTTCATTCAGGTTTGATTCCACGATATTTACGTAAGAGGCCTGCTTCAAGTCCAATTTGGTTTCCGTTAATTTGTTTAAAAAGGGTATAACCAGTTTTTGAACATTTGACAGCACATTCTGTTCAACATATATCTTGTCTTCATCCCTTTGCTTTAATAAGACGCGCAAGGCGGCGTTCATCTCTTCAAGCGTCTTATTTTTATGATCAAGTTCAGCCTGTTTTTCTTTTATGGCTGATTCAGCCTTTTTGCGCTCAGAAATATCACGGAAAATTAATAAATTGGCAACTCGTCCAGCATATTGAATAATTGCATCAGAAACCTCACAGGAGATTGTCTGCCCTTCTCTGTTTAATATATCAACATAATGAATCATCGGAGATATACCTTTTCCGGCCAGTCGCGCTGCTATGCGCTTATGCGCAATTTTTTTATCCTTGGAATTTTTGAGTAAACCGAATGTGCCTATGTCATTTTCTATCTCTTCCGGGGTGTATCCGAAAATCCTTTCATAAGCAGAATTGCGTATCACTGTAAAGTCATCCTGGAAAATAGCAATAGGATCCGGAATGGAATTAAAGAGATTTCTATATGCCTCTTCGCTTTTCCTCAGGGTATCTTCGGCCCTTTTCCGATCAGAGATATCACGCGTGATTCCAATAATGCCCGCAGGTTGACCCTTAGAATCCAGAATAAAATTTGCCTTTATCTCCGCCCATATTGTTGAACCATCTTTGCAATTTTGTTCAAGTTCAGCCACAAAAGTCTCTTCTGCCTTTTCTTTATTTCCGTTTGCCAGCTCTTTAAATGCCTTCTCAATTATTGTCTTTGCGGCAGTGAAGGAGTCAGGGGTAAAAATTTCTTCCAGGCTCTGGTTCATTGTTTCATCTGCAGTGTAACCTCTTACCTTTTGAACAGAAGGGCTGACATAGGTGGCCTTCAGATCCATATCCAGAGTCCAGATAACATCACTAACGTTTTCTGCTAAAAGGCGGTATTTCTTTTCGCTCTCACGCAGAGCATGTTGGGCCAGATATTTTTCGGTAATATCCTTATCGCAACCAAAATAACTTGTAAGCCTTCCATCTTTGTCTAAACAGGTGTCCCTCTGACTTCGACTAACACCTGTCCCCCGTCCTTTCTATTCATTCGAGCTATATAACCTGTAAATGGTCTGGGATTTTCACACTTCTGCTTGAAAAACACTTTGGTATTCGAAACATATTCGTCTGCAAGCAAATCAAGCACATTGATTCCGACTATTTCTTGGGGATCGTATCCCAAAAAATTTTTACACATAGGGCTGGCATAGGTATAATACCCGTCTAAATCCAACTCCCAGACCCAGTCACTGGTAGTATCAATCAAGGAACGCAATTTTTTTTCGTTTTCACTCAGTGCTTGTTCCGCTTTTTTGCGCTCGCTCAGATCACGAATTATTGTAAGATCTCCGGGCTGCCCTTGCCAGAATATGCGGGAACAGCTTATTTCCACAGGTATTGTGGTGCCCGTTTTGGTGACGAGTTCAGTCTGGTAATAGTGGGAAAAATCCTCTCCTCTTATTCTTTTCCTAACCCTGTCTTCAAATATGGGTGCTGTATCAGGGGTTGCTAACCGCCTGACATCCAACTCCAGCATTTCTTCAATGCTGTAACCGAGCATTTCCGCAGCTCGCCTGTTGGAGTAGGCGTGAAACAGGTCAGGCGTGACAATTACTATGCCATCGAAGGCGTTATCTGCCAGGGCCATGAAACTATGCTCACTCAACTCCTTTATTTTGGCCTCGATAGCCTTGATTTTCGAGATGTCCCTGCATGATCCTATCATGCCGATAAGTTTCCCCTCTGTGTTATAGAAAAAAGAATGGGGCATCGCACATTTGTGTGGGTGACCCCAATATGTTGTGGTCATGCATTGATGACCTGGAATGCCGCTGGTTTTCTTCTCGGATAGAGATCAA
>LT984857.1:0-1487 GCA_900258555.1 uncultured Desulfobacterium sp.
ATGTCTCTTATTATAACGCTGGGTATAAACACCGTCTAAATGTCTCATTGACCTTGCAAGATTTGCTTCCGGTGTTTGAATAAGAAGATGGTAGTGATTGGTCATCAGACAATAAGCCGCCACCTTGATATTAAATATTTCATTAAGTTCTTCAAGGAGTTCAATAAAAGACCAATAGTCCTCCTTGGTTTCGAAGACATTTTCTCCTCGCCTGCCTCGATTCATTACGTGATACCACGCGTCCTGATACTGGATTCTCAATGGCCTAGTCATAGGTACTTTATATCAAATATAATATTAAGAGGCAACGGCAGACTTGACCCCTTTTCATGACCCCTTTTCAGGGTTGCGTGCAACCTATTAAATTTATAACTTAATTATCATATTGACAACCGTCACGTGACGATTTACGATGCCCTTATGATAAAAACATTTGCCGATAAAGAAACGCAACAGCTTTTTATTGCTGGCAAATCAAAATGCCTACCTTCCGATTTATTAAAAAGAGCTGTAAGGCGTTTGGAATACATCCATTATGCAACAGACCTAAATGACCTCTTGGTGCCTCCAAGTAACCGCCTCCATGCACTAAAAGGAGATAGAAAAGGACAATATTCAATATCGATCAACGACCAATGGCGAATTTGTTTCCGATTCATCGAAGGCGATGCCTACGATGTTGAAATAACCGATTACCATTGAAGGATATGAACATGGCTATATCAAACACAACAAAAAGGGAATTACGCCCAACACATCCCGGCGAAATGCTCAAGGAAGATTTCATGCCGGATTTCCAACTAAACGCAACGACTATGGCTAAGGCCTTAGGGGTATCACGCCAAACCATTAATGAAATCTTAAGGGAACGACGAGCCATAACTCCTTCCATGGCGCTGAGATTATCTCGTCTTTTTGGCAATTCTCCGGAATTTTGGTTAAACGCGCAACACTCATGGGATTTGTGGGATTCCGAGCAGAGATTTCATGAAGAATTATCTCAAATTCAACCTTTGAGTGCTGCATAACTTGCTGCTTTTCTTTGCCTTCAAAATTTCAGGTTAACGCTCGGCATTTATTCAGTTTGAAGGTCTTTTTCCGGTTCATTTTTACATTTGAAAGTGATGGTAGTTTGAAGTCTATATTGTCCTGGAAGTTGTTTCTGCTTTTTATCCAGAATGACATAGTCTGAACCGCCACAGCATTCTTTCATTTCGTCCTCAGGATCTACCGTTTCAGTAAGGGCTCCATGGTTATAGCGAAGTAAGTGTGTGTTATGATCAAGATGGTCAATCCTTAAGTGAGCACTCTCTGCACAACCAAATAGGAATAGCATCGAAACAAGTCTCATCAAGTCTGCCTTTGACTCTTGCTACCATTATCTACAAATCAATAAGAGTCATCGGCAGACTTGACCCCTTTTTTATGTCTCTTATTATAACGCTGGGTATAAACACCGTCTAAATGTCTCATTGACCTTGCAAGAT
>LT984857.1:10552-24163 GCA_900258555.1 uncultured Desulfobacterium sp.
CAAAACCTGAAACCTATAATTCTTAATTCCAACACGATGTCTGTTTGTAGTGTAATCAATCTCTGACTTGAGACATTGTCTCAGAAACGCGCCGAAACACAATTATCAAACAAAAAAGAAGTTATTGGCAAAATGTATAATTATGACCTCTCAAAAAGTCAAAAACTTATTGCCCCTGCAAAAACGGATCTCAACAACCCTCTGGTCACGCAGAATTCCGGCTTACACGGAAACACCGAAAAGATACAAACTGTCAGCCCCGGCAATGCTGTCAATAATAAATGGCAAAATATCCATACTGAATTAAGAAATGAAATAAAGGTGAGGCATTATTCACCCAAGACATTGAAATCTTATGCCATGTGGGCTCGAAAACATCAATCTTTTTCTCGTAATAAAGATCCGGAACTGTTATCAACTTCAGATGTAAAGGATTTTTTAACTTTTCTGGCTGTTAAGAAAAACGTGTCGGCCTCATCACAAAACCAGGCCTTTAATGCACTTTTGTTCTTTTTTAGACATATTCTTAAAAAAGAATTCGGAAAAATAGACGGCGTTGTCAGGGCAAAGAGAAGGCCTTACATCCCGGTTGTGCTATCCCGGGAAGAAATAGATAACATCATACGGAATCTGCCGTATCCCTATGATCTTGTTGTAAAGCTCTTGTATGGCTGCGGCCCGCGGTTGTTTGAATGCATGAACCTTCGGGTCAACAGTTTTAACTTTGATGCAGGCATCCTGACTGTGCACGACGGTAAAGGTCAGAAAGATAGGACTGTCCCTCTGCCTGAAATATTGTCGCCGGAATTAAAGGCCCATCTTGCCCGGGTCAAAAATTTACACCAAAAAGATCTGGGCAAAAATTATGGCGGCGCTTTTATGATGGGTCAATTGGAGACAAAATACAAAAATGCCGGAAAAGAGCTGATCTGGCAGTGGTTTTTTCCTGCAAAAACCTTGACCTACGTTAGGGAGACAAAAGATTATAGGCGATATCATCTACATGAAACCCATGTGCAGAAAGAAATTAAGCTTGCAGTGAATAAAGCGCAGATTTGCAAACGGGCCTCGGCTCACACCTTCCGTCATAGCTTTGCCAGTCACCTTTTACAGGCCAATTATGATATCCGCACAATTCAGGAGTTGCTGGGCCATAGCGACGTTAGAACCACCATGATCTATACCCATACTGTAAAGAGCATGACCCTGAAAGAGGCCAAAAGCCCGCTTGATTTTACCTCTAAGATGTTGCATTTTGAGAAAATTGCCATTCTCGGACAGCCTCCCAGGCAAAAAGTCGTACGAATATAAAGCCTCTTTTTTCTGTCCCCTCAATTAGAAATTTTTCTAAATCCCCTCAGGAACGAAAGGCCGAATACCTGGTTATAAAAAGCTAATTATCTGAATTTCTATAATTTTTTGGGCAATTAGCCCCATGGCATATTTTATGCTCTTGTTCATTTAAGAAGGGCAGTAACGTCAGGCGGTCAGCCATTAGCTTTTAGCTCAATGATGATAGAAAGTCATGAAAAATGACGCACAACAACACCTTAGCTCAAAGGGATCAGGAATCTCCATCACTGAAATCCTCGATGCCGTAAAGGCGGAGTTTGAGGCAGTGATGGGAAGTCCCCAAACCGTGCGATCTGCCTTGAGCCGCTTTATGGATCTGACTGATAATAACCCGACGGGTGCTGAACTGGACAGTGCTTTGGGCCTCCTTCCCCTTTTGAGCGAACGTGTCGGGCCGATAGCCGTCCCTCTTTTTGAATTGTTTGATCAACTCTGCCTCATTGTGCCCGATCCCTGGCCGATCCTAAAGGGCATGCTTTCGGCCAGAGACGAAGGCCTCGCCGGCCTTGCACTAAAAAGGACCTTGCAGTTTGTAAGAGAAGGGATCTTATCCATTGACCTTGATATGGCAAGATTCTTTGCCGGGCGAGTGGAAAGCGCCCCTTTTAAGAGGCCGGAGTGCCTTTCAATCGTTTCAGATATCATAGGCCGAATGTCTACACCAGAGATTGCAGGAAAAGACGGACCGGAAGCCATCCTTTATCTACATCAAACCGATTACAGCCTGCGACGTTTTGGTGCCATGCTCATGGACACAAGGGCGAAGCCTGTTTCACACGACCTGGCGGAAAAATTCTTGAGACATAAAGACCACGAGTTTCTGACCGATTATATGGATTATACACGTGCTACACACCTCGATCTCTTAACTCTGGTCAATTCTCCAGGGGCGGAGGCACCCTGTGTCCCTTCATTGAAGAAGGCGGAATCCATCTGCGGCAAGAGATTATTACAGGAGGCGATCGCTTCAATCGGCTGGCCTTATCTAAACCTTGGCCTTGATGTCCATAAGGTCGTAGAGGTCACAATCGGCAAGTCCTTCCCGCTTACAATGTCTCCTCTGGAGGCGACTTTTTTTAAAACCTTAAAAGACGCGCATGTTTCAGAGGAGAAGTACATATTTGTCGCACACGGCGGGACACACAGAAAAGGAGCGGATAATGCATCATCAAAGGACCGTGTTACCCGTTTCCGTTCTTATAATCTGGCGCACGCAAGCGTGCTGGCGGATCTCATAAGCCTAAGCCCCCTCAGCCGTGAGCAGGTCTGGCGCATAATAGACTTCATGGATAAAATCGTTTTTGACTTCATGACCCTTTTCTCCCCCTATTCAGAAGAATGCTCAATCCTTAGTGATGTATATCAGGGACTCCGCGGACACATCGTCTCTGAGCTCGAAAAGTCCGGCACAAGGCCGGATCTGTCCACAGATCTTATCAGGCTGGTGCAAAGCTTTGAAGATCCCGGATCACTGGGGGAGGTCCGCACCTTACACGGCCTTAAACGCTACCTTCACCAGAGAGGGCTTAAGCTTGGATTTCACCTGGTGGATGCGGCTGGCGCAACGGACCGTAGTGTTACTATAGTTATTGCATCATCCAAAAGGGTGATTAAGGCGTCAAGGTTCATTGAATATGTAGATTTTGATCAGCAAGGCAGCGATAACAGCGTGCCTTACCCTGTCCGGATCATCATTGACGGATATACCAGACAGTTGGTTTGCGGTCAGGAATATCTGCCGGGCACAAGGGCTTTTATTTACGGAAACGAGGTGCACTATTACATCTCCTTTAAAAACCATCCGGTGTTTGTGAGGGTTGACTTTTCCCCTCCCCTGCAAGGGGGAATGATAGATCTGCAATACTATGGCGTCAGCAAATACGAGCTTGACTCACACCCTGACATCTCGCTTTCGGCCATTAAGGAGTTTTTCAGACTTCTGGAATATGAGGTAGAGATCAAAGATACGCATATCCATGCAAGGTATGACAAGGAAAGCACATTAAGCCTTCAGGTGATGTGTGAAAAGGCCGAGGCGCTGTTCTGTCTTGTCCCTTATCTCATGGAAATTGACTGGGTGATCGGGTCTCTCAATCTCCCCATTTCTGCGCGTAAGGATGTAGCCGGGGCCTGGGCGGAATTTTTTTCCCTCTGGGGAGTGCTCCCTGTAAACAGGATATTGACCGCCGACAGGCAGGGGATACTTATGGCAATCGAGCGTGGCCCCACCGGCGATCAGGAGACTGCATGGAAAGGCGATGGCGAATATAGCGATTGTTTCATTGAAGGACTTCCCCCTGACCTCATAAAACACATCTGGACATCTCTTGCTCAAACGGGGATTGAGGCGAGTATATTGTCAGGTGACGAAAACCATAATGGACTTGGTCAGATAAGGATGGAGAAGCTATTCCTCACACCCCTTAGGATGGCCGTATCTCTGGGAGAGATCATATCTACACCATCCGGTTTTATCCCCGCTGACCCTGCACTGTTTCAAAGACAACACGAGGCGGAGAGGTTTGCCGAAATGCTCGCCTCCGGAGATGATGAAATTGCGGCCTCTGCCGTGCTGGCCCAGCTTGTAATCCCCCTGGAAAAGACCCTGAGCTTTCAGACCACCGGGAGTCTAAACGGCCATGATGTCCAATACTCCTCGATCCCCCTATGCGGTGAGGCAATTAAGGTATTTGTCCTTAGAGACCCTTCACGCTTTATCAGGCTCGCGCTCTTTACCACGGACGAGAAACTTTGTCTTAAACGTGTTGACCGATCCCATTCATTCATTTCCAATGCAAGTGCGGATGGTCGCGAGTTTACAAGGCTCCTGCGTCAGGGCAACTACCCTGCGCCTGATGTTGCATCGGTGATTAAGGGGGATGCAAAGAGCACCGGAAAGATACGAGATTTGTTCAGCACAGAAAACCCCATGCCGCATACAAGACACTTTGCAGGGGACAATGTGGTGGAAGGTCAAAAGGCGTCTCCTGGAAGGGCGGTCGGACAGGTCGTTTTTAATACCGGGGCAACTATGCCCAAAGACCTTGAGGAAAAGATACTGGTTGCAGCTTCAATTCGACCGGAGGACTATCCTCTTATACTCTCCTCATCAGGCGTTGTATCCACCGGCGGGGGAATACTCAGTCACGCGGGTATAACTGCCATGCAGCTTAAAAAACCTGCCCTTATTGTACAGGGTCAGTGGCTAAGCCTTACGAAAGGAGGGCACAGTCTTCTATGCGCAGGCAATGAATACACGGAAGAAGAAAGGGATATCTCCGGCAGGCGTGTCATTATCAGAAGGAATATTCACAGACGAAACATTTTATTGAACGAGAATGATCTGGTGGTTTTGGATTCAGAGGAAGGAATCCTAAGAATCCTGGGCCAAGCTCGTCAATGTCTTGCGTTTAACGAGAATTTCCGTCATCTCTGTGAGGCGGGAAGACTATTATCTACAATTGAAGATGGGAAAAGTGTCCTGGTTCTTCGCGGCAGACGTCTTCGATCTCTCCATCAGATCGAAAAGCTCCTTGAGCGTATCAGCGATCCAGTGTTGGCCCGTCATGCGCTAAATGAGATTTTGATGACGGAATTTCTGTCTGCAAGCAACGAAGGCAGAGCTGAAAAGACAAGGCTCCTTTCCGTCATCATCAGCAACAGGGCTGTGGGATGCTCATCACAAGGATATCTGACAGATCTGCTCCACAATCTGAATAACCGCCGCAACCGGCTTGCAGATGATGCCTTTCATCTCATCCAATCCTCAACAGGCCTTTATGAGATATTGGCCATCAGACTCAGGTCATTACGCCTGAGGCAAACTATCGAAAGGGTTTCTGCCTGCACGGATATCTTCGGACAGGATGTGATGTTGCCTGATCCCGGAATGGATGCAGGAATAGACCGTATGGTTAAAAAAAGGCTGGAGTCATTAAGGGAAGAGCTTGCCCGACAGATCTACACCTGCGCCGGTTCAGCCGGTAAAACCTGTCTACACCATATGGTTGATCAAATTGAGCGTTTTGATCTTGTGCTTAAAACCCCGCAAGACCTGCGCTCCCCCATAGGCCACATAAGATCCTCCATTATTTTAAAGGACAAGACTTCCAGGGCGGCCCTCCAGGACAGATTAATCCTTTGGCCCGAGGATGGGGGCGTTGAGCTTTTCCCCTTAATCGGGTGGAAGGCCGCCAATCTAGCCGAGACAGACCGACTGCTCAACAGGGGCATGGTCCCCCAGTGGTTTGCAGTAACAAACCGCGCCTTTGAGGAAGTAATGAACCAATCCGTTAAATGTGTTAAAGAAAGGTTTAGTGATATCGGGGAGGACCAGTCCCTTAGAACCGTAATCAACTCGATATTGTCAGAAAAAGGGTCCGGTGACAGACAGAAGTCCCAGGACATTTTTAGTCTGTGGGAGGATATTACCATTCCAGAGGGGCTTGCAGTTGAGGCGGCAGAGGCATACCGAAGTCTCACCAAAGATGTTGTAGAAGGCGCAGGTGATGGCGGCCTTAAAGAGCCTTTTGTTGCGGTTCGCTCATCGGCCCTTGAAGAGGATACAGAGCTTGCGGCAAGGGCGGGTGAGTTTGACACCTTTCTCTTTGTCAGGGGTGAGACATCTGTGCTCGATCACTTGAAAAAGGCCTTCAGCAGCCTGTGGACCGAGCGTGCTATACACAACCGGAGGGTCCTGGGTTTTGAAAAGGAGGAACCAGGCGGCGGAGTAATCATTCAGCGCATGGTCCAATCACGTGTATCGGGCGTAATACAAACGGCAGACATTGTTGAAGGCAATTACCGTGAGATGGTCATCAACGCAGGCTGGGGACTTGGTCAGGGTATTGTATCAGGCATTGTAGCCGCCGACCTTATCTTTGTTACAAAGGAAGGCATTGATCAAGGGCTACCCCTCAGCTTCCGTTACATAACAGCAGACAAAGAAGAACAGATTGCATATGATACAGCTTCCGGCACGGGCACCACCCGTATAAAAACAACTTATTTCCAGCGCCTCAGACCGGCCCTGGAATATTCTGAGCTGCTGGATCTGGTCAGGACAGCTAAAAGGCTTGAGTCCGCCTATGGCTATCCACTGAATATCGAGTATTGCTTTGAAGGCCAAACCCTTAGGGTGCTCCAGGTAAGACCGATTGCGTCAGCAATGGCTTCAATCAACGAAACCATACAGCATTACCCTCTACTCTGAGGAGACATCACCATGATAAAGGAAACAGAAGCGCTTAACTACCACGCAGCAGAGAGGCCGGGGAAGATCGAGGTGAGGCCTACAAAATCACGTCTGTCTCGCTGGGAGATGCACCTTGCCTATCTTCCGGGGTCAGCGTTTGCATGCCGCGCAATTTTAAATGACCCCTTAGACGCCTATCGCTATACTGCAAAAGGAAATCTTGTGGCGGTTATAACCAACGGAACATCTGTGCCGGGTCTGGGCGATATAGGCCCTGTTGCGGCCAAGCCTGTGCAGGAAGGTATTTCCGTTGTATTTAAGCGCCTCGCAGATGTTGATGTATTCGATCTTGAATTGAATGAAACTGATCCGGACCGATTTGCGGATGCGGTCAGGATACTTGAGCCCACCTTCGGCGGCGTTAATTTAAAGGACATAAGCGGGCCGGAGGGTTTGTATATCTATGAGCAGTTAATTCAGGTAATGAATATTCCCGTCCTCTACGAAAACCTCTACAGCTCTGCTGTTGCGGCCAGCGCCTGCCTGATAAACGCACTCGACCTTGCGGAGAAAAGGATAGAAGATGTCAAGGTGGTGATATGCGGCACAGGTTCGGTTGGTATCGGCTGCGCCAGGCTCTTTTTAAGGCTGGGCGTTAATCCGGAAAACCTGCTGATGTATGATGCAAAGGGTCTTGTTCACCCTGAACGAAATGACATTTCCGCCTATCAAAGACCATTTGCACGGAGTCATTCGGCACTGGACCTGGCCTCTGGTATGGAGGGCGCAGACATATTTCTGGGCGCATCCGGGGGCAATATTGTCACACAGAAGATGGTTCGCTCAATGAACGCCTACCCGGTGGTTTTCGCCCTTTCAACCCCTGAGCCTGAGATCAGCTACGATGCAGCAACATCATGCAGGAGGGATGTCATCGTCGCCACTGCATCGGTCCAATACCCCAATGCAATATCTGATATGCTGACTCTACCGTATATTTTTAGAGGCGCACTGGACGTCCGGGCGAGCTGTATTACAGAGGGGATGCTGATCGCAGCGGCAAAGGCCCTTGCAGAACTTGCAAGGGGAGATGTGCCTGAAGAGGTTGAACAGGCATATGGCAATGAACGATTCAGCTTTGGCCCCGAATACCTGATACCCAAACCCATTGACCCGAGGATACTGGTCAATGAATCGGCCGCCGTTGCTCGACAGGCCATTGAGGAGGGGGTTGCCCGGCTTTCTGTGGAACAGGAAGATTACAGGGAAAAATTGACCATTCGCATGGGCACTGGAAGGGAGGCGATGCGGGGGTTAGTGATGAAGGCGCGACTCAGATCACGGAACTGCGTTTTCACGGACGGCGCAAATGAAACAGTGCTGCGCGCCTGTTCTATTCTGGCGGACGAGGGGATGGCAAACCCCATTGTACTGGGAAGTGAGAGTGATGTGGCCGAGGTTGCAGAGGGTCTTGGCCTTGAGCTAAGGGCTATAAGGGTGATTGACCCTCTGAAGAGTCCGCTCCTTGAACAATATGCAAGCCAGTATTTCAGGATGTGTTGCAGGCGCGGCATAATGAAGGAAGAGGCCAAAAGGCGATTGCTAAGGCATGACTACTTTGCAGCCATGATGCTCCATACGGGTGAATGCGATATGTTTGTTACAGGACTGTCCACACACTTTGCAGAATCCATCGGGAGCATTGTTGATATAATCGGACCTGCAAAGGGGATCAACAGGATATCCAGCCATCACCTGGTCCTCCTGGCCAGGGATAGATATGTTCTGGCCGACTGCGCTGTCAATATTGAGCCGACCGCAGAGGACCTTGCAGAGATTGCGCTTCTTGCCGCAAAAAATGCCAGGGCCTTGGGTATGGAGCCACGTGTGGCGATGCTATCCTTTTCAAACTTCGGCGCAGTGGACCACCCCTTTACCCTGAAGGTACGTAAGGCCACTGAAATATTAAGGGCTAACGAACCAGGACTTATGGCCGATGGAGAGATGCAATTGTCCATTGCCCTCAAGTCCGAACTAAGAGACCGATATTTTCCCTTTTCAGGCTTAAGGGAAAATGCCAATGTCCTCATATTTCCCGACCTCCAATCCGGTAACCTGGCCCTTAATATCATCCAGCATATGGGCGAGGCAGTGGTTGTAGGTCCCATGCTGATGGGCACACGTCTCCCGTGTCACCTTATGCAGTATGGCGCCAGAGCAGAAGAAATAGTGAACATGATAACAGTCGGGATTGTTGAGGTGGTGGGGCAACCCGCAACCTGTAACCCGTAACATTTTGCTTGCCCTCTTTAGATGTTTAATTTATGTTGAATTAGATATACTCTGCTGCTGATAAGCACCACACATCTAGAAAGAGGGATCGGATTTCTGAGCTCAACAAAATCAAACGGATAGTGCAGAGGAAAAACAATTCGTTTTGCTTTACTATTGACTTCCGGAGTTGAAAAAGGAGTTTTGCAGGCCCTCATTCAAACTGCACTCTTCCAACGCTAAAATTACGGTATCTGTTCCGGCCTGTTCTAAACGCCGAGTGATATCTTGACGGCTTGATAATAAGGCCTTCTTCGTTATTCCGTTCAGTAAGTGAATTGTCACATCTGTTTTTACTAAGGTTGGGGTTCAATTTTTTTCACCGTCTTGCTGAAAGGAGGATAAAATTATGGACAAGAATATCATTTACAAAAACATGTTATTGCCTCTGGATGGTTCAAGAGAGGCGGAAGAAAGGCTTGATGAGGCAATGAACCTGGTAAGATTAACGGGCGGGCAATTGATATTGCTGCATGTGGTGGAACTGTTTCCCTTTCGTGGACAAGACATGGAGTCAGAATTCAATCACCTGAAGGGTCCCAGAGAGGAATACCTGAAAAAGGTCAAGGCCAGGGTCGAAGGTGAAGGGATTAAGGTCAAGACGGTCCTGTTGCCGGGAAAACCAGCCGAGGAGATCTGCAAGTATGCGGCAAAGGACGAGGTGGACATTGTCCTGGTGAGCCCCCATGGCGCAGGCGGGATTGTGGGTTGGGCACTTGGTTCAGTCGCAGATAAGGTTGCCAGGCACTGTCCAAAGCCCGTACTGGTAATCAGACGTTCAGGCAAATATGCCGGCAAGCAGGTGTGATAGGGCTAAGAGCACAAGACCAAGAGGCTATCCGAGATATGGCTATTTTTCCCAATCTCTGAGTCAAGCCAAAGTCCAATTTTGAGTTGTTAATTTTTAATTGTGAATAAAAGGAACAATCCGATTTTAATTAAAAATTCAACACTTGAAACTAAACCACCCTCGACTATAAGTCGAGGGGTTTTATGAGGGGTCGATTTCAAATCGACTATCATCAGGAATCGGCTCCCCTTCTTGCTTTTGAAAATATTGCTGGATCATTTCGTCCGTGCAAAACATCACGAGTCCGTATCGCCACCGCACCAGCCATTCCGCGCTTCAGATATTTGTGAAGCCAGATTTGGTGGACTTTGAGGTCTGTTTTGGTATGGGCACCCAGTTGATAACGTCGCATAGCGACATGTATTAACTTTTCTTCGCCTAAAGGCGAGGGATTTCAACCATCCCTGAAAGGGACATTAATAATTCGTTTTCGCCCGGGAGAAAGTATGATCACCATACGGCAATGCAGGCCGGATGACTGGGAGACAATCAAGACCTTACGGCTCTCGGCACTGGCTGATGCACCGTACGCATTTTCAGAGACCCTTGAAGAGGCAAGACAGATGCCCGACTCCGGATGGCAGAATATAGCCATCCGGAGTTCAAGGGGCGAAGAAGCCATTTATGCCCTTGCCCTCGATGATGAGAAACCAGTTGGAATGGCCGTGGGTTTTATCTCCCAGACCGATATGAAGAGGGCGCATGTGGCTGCCTTGTGGGTTGATCCAGGACACAGGGGGGAAGGTATTGCAAAAGGACTTGTCAGGTACCTCATTAATTGGGCCAGTGATGTCGGCGTCAAGGTACTCACTGCCTCTGTGAGCCTGGATAATCTTAAGGCCCAAGCGTTTTATAATAGTTCCGGGTTTGAATTTTGTGAGTTCCCATGGACTGGGAGACCTGATTTGGAACGATTGGAAATACTCATGAAGAAATTACTTGATCCCAGGGGGCGAGGCCAGCGTTTCGCCAAGTCTGCTATGGGTGTAAAGGCAACAAAATTTGCCGAAAAGAGAAATGCCCCAAGGCAAGAAATCCGTATAGCGGTCAATTTTGACTATGATGATAAGACCCATACGGAGCTAATCATGAATATGAGCAGGACCGGCCTGTTTATTTCCAGTCCTGCCCGGATACCGGTGGGCCGTGATCTGAGGCTGAACTTTATCTCGCCTGAAAACGGGCCTTCAACCTGTTTCGGCAAGGTGGTGTGGGCCGATCAAAACGGGATAGGGGTACAGTTGCAATAGTGTCCTACCTCTCATCAATCGATATATATGCCTGTTCTTTGGGCCCTGTATAGACCTGGTGCGGCCTGTGGAGTTTCCAGTCAGGGTCATCCATACTCTCCTTCCATTGACTTATCCACCCGGGGAGACGTCCGATTGCAAACATTACAGTAAACATGTTGAGAGGTATGCCAATCGCCCTCAGAATGATGCCGCTATAAAAATCCACATTGGGATAAAGGCTATGATCAATGAAGTAACTGTCTTTCGTTGCTATCTCCCTCAATTTCTCTGCAATATCCAAGAGAGGGTCTTTGCGCCTGACCTTTCTTAATACTTTACTGCACATCTTTTGCAGGATAACGGCCCTGGGGTCATATGTCCTGTATATCCTGTGACCAAACCCCATAAGGCGGAATGGATCATTTCTGTCCTTGGCCCTGGCGATGAACGGGGCCGGGTCTCCGCCGCTGTCGTGAATATTTTGAAGCATTTCAACCACGGCCTGATTCGCCCCTCCGTGTAATGGCCCCCAAAGGGCACATATCCCTGCGGAGATGGCCGCATAGAGATTCACCCTGGCGCTTCCCACCAGACGGACAGCGGCAGTGGAGCAGTTCTGCTCATGATCTGCATGCAATATCCAGAACACATTCAGGGCCTGTACAAGCTCTTCATCTATCACATAGGGGTTGACAGGTGAATCAAACATCATATTGAGAAAGTTGGCGCAATAGGACAGATCGTGCCTGGGGTAGCAAACCTTATGTCCCCTGGAAATCCTGTAGGACATGGCGGCCATTGTCCTCACCTTGGACAGTATCCTTGCAAACCTCAGGTTGATCTCTTCATCCTCGCTCCTCTCGGGCAGCTCCGGGTAGAACTCCCTTAAGGCATTGATCATGGAAGAGAGTATGCCCATTGGATGCGCCCCTCTTGGAAAGTTGGTAAAAAAGGCCCTCATGTCCTCGTGAACAAGGGAATTGTCGTTTAACATGACAGAGAACCGATTGAGTTGCGGCCTGGTGGGGAGCCTGCCGTTGATAAGAAGGTACGATGTCTCCACAAAAGTTGAGTGTTCAGCCAACTGATCCACAGGGATCCCGCGATACCAAAGCATCCCCTTTTCGCCATTTAGATAGGTGATGCTGCTTTTGCAACTGCCGGTGTTTGCATAGCCCGGATCAAGGGTAACCAGCCCCGTAAGACGACGAAAATTAGATATGTCAATCGCCCTCTCCCCCTCTGTGCCGGTAACAATGGGGAATTCATAGGTCTTACCGTCTATTATAAATTTGGCGGTGGTTTCCATTTATTGTCTCCTTATCTGTTTTTTGACGGCTCTGGTGTATCAACACCCCCCCCCCCAAAGTTTATTGGCTTTTACGGGTTTATTTGTTCTTTTTTAAAATAAATTTTACAGCAACAGGGTAACGCATAAGACGGAGCAGATCCATCAGTATCTTCTGCATATCTCTGTAAGTCATATCTTTGTCCATTTATAAACCCCAAAAGGGCTATTGGGGCAAAAGAAATGTGAAGGGTAGAGTATGGGATCAATCTATTCAACTTGTCTTCACATTTGATTACCGTCAGACGCCATATCGTACGCTAAGAGCCCAGATTGTCAAAGGTTTTTTGGAACACTGTCCCAGCCTCTCCGCTCGTAAGGGTTAAGGAAGGAGTGGACTACATTGACTATTCGCATATATATTTGTAACTTTCCGTCAAAACACATGAGACGGATGAAGGGGAGAACAAATTGATTGTAATGACCTTTAATCTTCGTTTTGAGAATCAGATTGATAATGAAAATTCATGGTCAAACAGACGCGAAATGGTTACAGGCCTTATCATGAAATATCGGCCTTCAATCCTGGGGACACAGGAGGGAAAAGGTGCACAACTGGACTACCTCAAGGACAATCTGCCAGAATATTGTATTTTTGCCCCACAGAGGGAAATGGATGACATAAGCCAGTACCCGACGATCTTTTTTCGCAAAGATGAATTTGTTGCTGTGGATGGAGGTGAGTTCTGGCTTTCAAAAACACCAAACCAACACTTGAGCAAGGATTGGGACAGTGCATTTCCCAGGATGATCAGTTATTGCAGAGTCAGGCCTTTTGACGGCGGGCCTGATTTTTGGGCTGCGGTTACACACCTTGACCATATTGGAGAACAGGCCCGCCTAGAGCAGGCAAAGATCATCGCAGACTGGGTTATAAAACAGGATGCGCCTGTTATCCTCATGGGAGATTTCAACGATGGCCCTGGCTCGCCCGCACACAGGGTTCTGACAGCCCCTGAAACCGGCCTTATAGACACCTGGCAGGCCCTTAAGCTGGAGGAAGGCCCGGCAGGATTCACCCATCATAAGTTCACGGGTGTGCCGCAGCAGGCAAGGATGGACTGGATATTGGCAAGCAACTGCTTTGGTGTCACAGAGGCCCGGATCATAAGAGACCATTTTGAAGGCCGTTACCCCTCAGACCATTTTCCGTACATGACGCGGCTGGTTCTGTTAGGTTAACCGTCTCGAAATAATTTTGTCATGCCGGATCAAGAGACTGTGTCGTAATTAAGTATACAATTTGTTCTTTGACAATAAAATAGAAGAAAAAGGTGAAGAGTCGATAAAAAGATGTTTATAA
>LT984857.1:26123-27550 GCA_900258555.1 uncultured Desulfobacterium sp.
CTTTGAGTTTCAGCTAATTTCTAATATTTTTTTAAAAGAACATTTGAAATTTGCATTCTAAAAACTTTATTACGACACAGTCTCTTGATCCGGCATCCAGAAGACGCTGGATTCCGGCCTTCGCCGGAATGACGGAGTGCATACAACTATGAGACTGTCATTAATAGTACTTGGATGAAGACATGATTATCGGTGTAGATACCGGCGGCACTTTTACAGACTTTGTATATAAGAAAGACGGATATTGGGAAATCTACAAGTCACCTTCAACCCCTGTAAATCCAGCTATAGCAGTGCTCAAGGGACTGACCCGCATTTCATTTAATAGCAGCACTGTCAACAGGCAGATTGTCCATGGCTCCACAGTCGCAACCAATGCCATCCTTGAAAGAAAGGGTGCAAAGACCGCCATTATCACCAATAAAGGCTTTGAGGACGTCATCGAAATCGGAAGACAAAACAGGGCGAGGCTCTATGACCTTTCATTTCGCAGGCCGGGCCATATTGTTCCGCCGGAGATGAGATTCGGAGTAAGGGGGAGGATCCTGTCAACCGGTGAAGAAAAAGAGGCCCTGGATATTGCGTCGTTGAAAGATATTGCAGGGGTACTCAAAGGGCAAGATGTCGAGTCAGTGGCGGTGTGTCTTCTCTTTTCCTTTGTCAATCCATCCCACGAACAAAAGACAGGTGCAATCCTTCAGGATGCCGGGATCCCCTTTTTTCTCTCCCATGAGATCGTTGCTGAATTCAGGGAATTTGAGAGGACATCTACAACGGTAATAAACGCCTATGTCTCACCAAAGATGCAAGGCTACATAGGCTCGTTGATTTCAGGGCTTAATCAGAGTGATGCCCTTAGCATCATGCAATCAAATGGTGGCAGGATCACGGCGGAGACCGCGATGAGGGAATCTGTCAGGACCATAATTTCAGGCCCTGCGGGCGGAGCTGTCGGGGCCTTTGAGGTGGGAAAGGCTGCGGGTTATGACAAACTGATCTCCTTCGACATGGGCGGGACCTCCAGCGATGTCTGCCTTATTGACGGCGCGCTGCCACTTACCACTGAATCAGGCATGGCCGGTTATCCGGTCAAGGTCCCCATGATTGATATACACACGGTCGGGGCAGGCGGCGGCTCTATTGCATATCTTGACCAGGGGGGTTCATTGAGAGTGGGCCCCAGGAGCGCGGGCGCAGACCCCGGCCCCATATGCTATGGAAGAGGTGAGATGATAACAGTCACAGATGCAAACCTGTTCCTGGGCAGGCTGATCCCGGATGGTTTTCTGGGAGGGCAGATGATACTGGATAAGAAGAGACTACATTTTTATTTGCCGCATCGCACATTTGTGTGGGTGCCCCCAATATGTTGTGGTCGGATTATTGTTTTTCTGACCGGAATGAGTTAGCGTAGTTTTAAGGCGATG
>LT984857.1:28975-40123 GCA_900258555.1 uncultured Desulfobacterium sp.
GATCTCTATCCGAGAAGAAAACCAGCGGCATTCCAGGTCATCAATGCATGACCACAACATATTGGGGTCACCCACACAAATGTGCGATGCCCCTTTTATTTTAACTCTGCTGCAGCTCAGGCCGGCATCTCCAGCCAGGAGCTTGCGGAGGGGATACTGGATGTGGTCAATTCAGCCATGGAAAGGGCCATCCGCGTTATCTCCGTTGAAAGGGGTCATGACCCTGCTGAATTTACCCTTCTTGCCTTTGGCGGGGCAGGGGCAATGCATGCGGCCTTCCTTGCCGCTCAGATGAATATCCCGCGGGTCCTAATCCCCATAAACCCAGGTTTATTATCTGCGATGGGCATGCTCATGGCGGACGTGATCAAGGATTATTCCATTACTGTAATGATGTCGCAGAGGGATACGGCATACCTCACCAAGCAGTTTGACTCACTCGAAGAAAGAGGTGTCAGAGACATGGCTTCCGAGGGCATATCAAAAGATAAGGTCTACTGCGAAAGATACCTGGATATGCGTTACCAAGGCCAGTCCTATGAGATCATGGCCCCATACAGCAAAGACTTTATTGCCGGCTTTCACAGCCTCCATGAAAAGACCTATGGTTACAAAAACAAGGACAGGACAGTCGAAATCGTCAATCTCAGGCTCAGGGCGCGGGCCGTACCTGATAGACCGCAATTGGAAAAGATAGAGGCTACCCATGATCCATCCCCTGAACAGGCCCTTATTTCAGAGCATGATGTGATCTTTGAGCACAAGAAGATGAAGACCAGGATCCTTGATAGAGAGATGCTGAAGGCCGGAAACAGAATTGACGGCCCGGCCATTGTGACGGAATATTCTTCTACCACTGTTATTCCGCCTTTTGCCTGGGCAAGGGTAGATGAGTATGGAAACATTGTTATAACATTCAGGAGATAGGTGTGGACACCAACCCGGTATTGCTTGAGATATTCAAAAACCGATTTTCCTCCGTTGCCGAGGAAATGGGGGTAACCCTTCACAGGACAGCATTTTCCCCGAACATCAAGGAAAGAAGAGACCTCTCGTGCGCCATTTTTGATCGTAATGGTGATATGATCGCCCAGGCGGCCCACATACCGGTCCATCTGGGTTCAATGCCGCAGTCGGTCAGGGCTGCAATAGATAATGTCCCATTCAATGATCAGGACATGGTGGTCTTAAATGATCCATTTAAAGGGGGAAGCCATCTTCCGGATATCACCATTGTCGCCCCGGTTTTTGCCTCTGACCAAAGACCTTCCTTTTATGTGGCAACCCGTGCCCATCACTCCGATATCGGAGGGATGAGTTCTGGCTCCATGCCACTTTCAACCTCCATCTTTCAGGAAGGCCTGATCATCCCACCCCTCAAGATTGTTGAAGCGGGAAAGATTGATCAGAAGGTAATGGGCCTCATCCTCAACAATGTCAGGACCCCTGCCGAGAGACATGGGGATTTTGCCGCCCAGATAATGGCCAACGTCACGGGCGTGCGCAGGATGAGGGAGCTGATTGAGCGCTATTCCCTTGAGTCCGTTGATTTTTATGCAAGGCGCCTGATGGACTATGCAGATGCCGGCACCAGAAAAACGATCAGGGATATCCCTGATGGGGTGTACTCGTTTGATGACTTCATGGACGATGACGGAATAGCCGATAAAAATATTAAGATCCATGTCACCATAACCATAAATGGGGAGGAGGCGAGCGCCGATTTCCGGGGTTCCGCCCCTCAGGTGCTTGGAAGCATAAATGCCGTATTTGCCATAACCCTTTCGGCAGTCCACTATGTATTCAGGTCCCTGGCAAATGAAGACATACCTGTTAATGCAGGCTCATTCAGACCGATCAAGGTCCTGACAGACAAGGGGAGCGTTTTGGATGCGCAGTTTCCGGCTGCCGTAGCAGCAGGCAATGTGGAACTGTCTCAAAGGATTGTGGACGTAGTCCTCGGCGCCCTTTCAAGGGCGGTACCAGAAAGGGTTCCCGCGGCAAGTCAGGGGACCATGAACAACCTAACCATTGGAGGATATGATCCCAAAAACAGCAGACCCTTTTCATATTATGAAACCATAGGGGGAGGCATGGGGGCAGGAGCTATGCATGATGGTGAAAACGCTATCCACTGTCACATGACCAATACGCTCAACACACCGGTGGAGGCCATAGAGTACAGTTGCCCGTTTCTGGTCACCGAATATTCTGTTCGAAGGGGCTCGGGCGGCAAAGGCCTCCATCGCGGCGGAGACGGAATTACAAGACAAGTGGAACTTTTAACGGATGCGGATGTCACCGTGCTGTCGGAGAGGAGAAAGTTTCCACCCTATGGACTCCTTGGCGGGATGCCGGGCAGAAGGGGTAGAAACATCATTGTCAGTGACGGAGAAGAAAAGGAGATGCCCGGAAAGTTCTCCATCAAACTGAAAAAAGGCGACATCATCAGGATTGAAACCCCAGGTGGCGGTGGTTATGGATAACATCCCAAAATGCAGGGTAAAGGCGGGCAGGCAAGGGGGCTTATTTCCTGTTTGCATATTTGAGAGTCACTCCGAACGAAACGGCAGCTTTATACGCAGTTCTAGCTCGATGGAATCAATGAGATGTCGGCCGCACAAAGATGGTCCTCTCCGCCTTTAAGTTGCTTGAAATCATGGGCGGTGCTGTTGTCAACTGGTGACATTGGTGATGCAAACAAGAAATAAGCCCCCTTGCCTGCCCGCCTCTACCCGTGATTCTTGGCTGTCAACAAATTTTTTCTATGTACCGAGGAATTATAAATGGAACTTCATTTCACGAAAACCAATGGCCCGGTAGATGAAGCGATTGAAAGATTATTTGATATTGCAGGGGATGTCCATCACAGAGATATCGTGCGTGATATAATCCTGGCCGCCTTAAAGGCAGGACAGGAAAACTCGGGACGAATGGATCTCAAAATCATGAACACCACTCTAAAAGAGATGAGGTTCACTGCAAAGGTCTTTAATACATACAGGGGGATAAGAAAGGTGGCGGCATTCGGATCGGCCCGCACGAGGCCGGATGAGCCCATCTATCATATGGCGCGCGATCTGGGCCGAAGGCTCGCCGATGCAGGCTTTATGGTGATTACAGGAGGAGGGTCAGGAATCATGCAGGCGGTCAATGAAGGCGCAGGCCCGGACCGTTCCTTCGGGGTGAATATTCGTCTTCCTTTTGACCAGACGCAAAACCCTATAGTCAGGGGGAATCACAAGAGCATTACTTACAAGTATTTTTTCAACCGAAAGATAGCCTTCCTAAAAGAGTCGGATGCAGTTGTGCTCTTCCCAGGTGGCTTCGGGACCCTTGATGAGGCCATGGAAAGCCTCACCCTGGTACAAACCGGAAAGAGGGCACCCTTACCCCTCGTTCTTCTTGATGCCCCCGATGGGACCTACTGGACACATTGGGTGAATTTTATCAAAGAGGGCCTCATGGACCGGGGCTTCATCACCTCAAACGATCCGGGTCTATTTGAGGTGGTGGATTCTGCTGATGCGGCAGTGGAGAAGATCAAGCACTTTTATAGCAACTACCACAGCCTTAGATACGTTGCTGAAAAACTGGTGCTTCGTTTAAACCGAAAAATCTCCCAAAATGAAGCAGATGAGCTAAAGGCCCGCTTTGATGATATACTTATATACGGCGGTGAAATTAGGCCCTCAGGCCCCCTTGAGCAGGAGGAGGATGAACCCAACCTTTCCCACCTGCCAAGAGTCGTCGTTGATTTCAACAAAAAGGATTTCGCCAGATTGCACAAGCTTATAGACGCCATCAACGGGCTTGGGTGAGTGGGGACGGGTTGTCAGTTGCGGGTTGGGCTTTGAAGGGTTATGGAGACCATACGGCAAAGAATCATTGCGTGTCTTAGTAATGGGCCAATGAACTCCATTGATATCTCTCAGGAAATTGGAATCATGGAAAAAGAGGTCTTTGAACATATCGCGCACATCGCCCAGTCGGCCCAAAGACAGGGGAAAAGACTTGTCATCCATCCCTCAAGGTGTTTAAAATGCGGATATATCTTTGAAGACCGGAAACGATTTACCCGGCCGGGCAAGTGTCCCAAGTGCAAAGGTACTCGGGTTCAAAGACCTGAATATGAGATCTGTTAGGATAAGCCCCTATGCTAAGATGGCTCCGTTTTAAGACCCCAGTGACCAGGAAGTGTATTGAAGGCGACTGTGAAGACGGCTTTGGCACAGCGGTTTTTTCAAACGGCGGCACTTACATAGGCCAGTTCAAAGACGGCAGATTTCATGGACATGGCATATTTACCTCCACCGATGGCTCAAAATATGTGGGCCAGTTTAAAAATGGGATGGGGTATGGACATGGGACACTGAACTGGCCTGACGGGAGAAGGTATTCCGGCGGGTTCAGAAAGGGAAAGGGGCACGGCCAGGGAACCCTTACCCATCGCGACGGGAGACAATATATCGGAGGGTTTAAGGGTGGTGTCGGCCACGGACAGGGGTGCCTGGCCTATCCCACAGGGAAAAAATATGTAGGCCAGCTGAAAAAAGGGAAATTTCACGGCCAGGGAACCCTTACATCTCCTGAAGGCTTTCAATACGAGGGACAGTGGAAGAAAAACAGATTTTACGGAACTGCGGTCCTCACCGTCCCAGGAGGATTAAGGTATAAAGGACATTGGAAAAAAGACACCTTCGTCAGTGAAATATTGGACTCGTAGGTTTTTTTATGCTCTCCGGCAGATCGCCCATATTTAATACATTTCGGTTTCCATCCGCAGCCTTAGTGTTTTGCGCCTTATTAATCTTTGGCTGTGCAACAAATCCCGCTACCAGAAAGATGGAATTGATGCTCGTCTCAGAGGACAAAGAGTTTGAGATAGGTCAATCTGTAGACAAAAAGGTCCGCGAAGAAATGGGGCTTTATCTTGAACAACCGCAATTACGCTCATATGTGAAGCAGATGGGAGAGGCCATAGGTCGGCAAAGCGACAGGCCTGGACTGATATACCGAATAGAGATTGTTGATACCCCGGACTTTAACGCCTTTGCCGTTCCCGGGGGCTTTGTCTATGTACACAGGGGCCTTCTTGAGCGCATGAACTCGGCCGATGAGCTTGCCTCTGTGCTGGGGCATGAGATTGCGCATGTTGCGGCCCGCCATTCAGCGGCCCAAATCTCAAAGGCCCAGCTTCTCAATATCGGTCTTATAGGTGTTAATATCGCAACAGGGGGTGCATTGCAGGACTTCGGCCAATTAGTCAACCTGGGTTCCGTCCTGGCATTTAGTAAATTTTCACGCGATGACGAGAGAGAGGCAGACTATTTTGGGACTAAATACATAACGAGCGCAGGCTACAACCCGAATGGTGCAATTAATATGATGGAGCAGTTGAAAAAGCTGAACGAAAGAAAACCTTCTTCAATGGAAGTATGGTTTATGACCCATCCGCCGACCGATGAAAGGATAAATGAATTGAGTTATCAGACAAAGGATATGGGGATGAATCAGCCTCAAGTCCTGGATAGGCCCATAAGAAGAAATGAATTCATAGCGCTGCTGGATGGAATGGCCGTAGGAGAATATAACGGCAAGGAAATGGTCAAAGGAGATCGTTACTATAACAAAGAGTACCTTTTCAGTCTTGAAATACCGCAGGGCTTTATGTCACAGATCAACTCAAAGAATTATACCGCTGTATTCGCTGACCCGAAAAAGGGAATGGAAGTCTATCTGGGAATTGAACCCCTACAGAAAATAAAGACTACAACTGAATTTTTCAGCGACTTTGAAAAACGACTTGAAAAGGCCGGGCTAAAAAAGAAGACCGGAATTGACGGCAGCAGGAATTTGTCCAACGGGGCACTGAGCAGTATATTGTCCGGTTACGACAGCAGGGCCGGCTCTGTTATGGCAGAGGCAATCGCCTTTGTAAAGGAAACCAATGGCTTTTCCATGATAGGATTGAGTAAGGAAGACAACTTCAAGAATTTTCAGCCCGTCATGGAGGCGATGGCGAACAGCATCAGTTTTATCTCCCAGGAAAAGGCAAACACTCTGGGACCATCGCGTCTGAAGGTACACAAGGTTGAAAGAGGTGAGACATGGGAAGACATTACCAAAAGGTATTTCTCATCTCCTGATCAAAAGGACAGGCTTGCCGAATATAATGGATATAAGGTCTCTCAGGATCCAGAACCAGGCACCCTGATTAAAATACCGCCTTCTCTTCGTGTAATATGAAAAATTCACTTTAAATAATATTTCAATCGGCCCGAAGTCTCAGCTTGAAATAAGAGGTTATACACCTCCCAAAAAACGAGAAATTTAGTGAAACGAATAGCAGCCCTCGCCTTACTTATTATCAGCCTCCCATGCCTGGCGCTGGTCGGCTACAATTTGGGTGTTATCCGGTTCAATTATCCATCAAAGGAAGATTATCCGATAAGGGGTATTGACATATCCCATCATCAGGGAACAATTGACTGGGCCCTCTTGACTAAACAGGATATCACATTTGTATATATGAAGGCTACTGAAGGAGGTGATTTCAAGGATTTGGAATTTCTGAATAACTGGGCTAATGCTAAGGCCAATAATTTATACACCGGAGCATATCACTTCTTTACCTTCTGCAAGCCTGGAAGCGAACAGGCGAAAAATTTTATTGCCGCTGTTCCCTTCGATGACAATTCCCTCCCGCCTGCCATTGACTTTGAATTTTCCGGTAACTGCAAGTCCAGGCCCAAAAAAGAGGAAATACTTGCTGAACTTAACAGTATGGTCAAGGTGATGGAGGAGAGATTCAAAAAAAAGCCGCTTTTCTATGTCACTTACGAGGCATACGATCAATACCTGAGAGGAGAAATCAATGAATATCCCATATGGATCAGGGATATCTTATCTCAACCGAAATTGAGGGATGGGAGGTCATGGCTTATTTGGCAGTATGCTGACAATGGCAGGCTCGATGGTATACAAGGACCTGTTGATCTGAACGTATTTTGCGGCGGCAAGTCCAAGTTTATAGATTTTTTACAGTCAGAAATTGATGCCGTGCCAACAAAAGAAGGGAATATACAATGATAAAGAACGCCATAATCGCATTGCTGTTGCTAATCATTACATGTATGGGGTTAATTTATTTAAAAGGGCAAAATATTAGAGATTCGGATGTTGTCTACAGCGTCCCGGATTTGAGGTTAAGTAAAGATGAGACGATAACATCGGCGGATATCTGTGTTGAGACCGCGGTTATCAAATCAATCCGCAATATACCTCCAGGCTGGACATTTTCCCTGGAACTGGACCCTCCCCCCAATCCCAGGCTGGTAGGGACAATAACAGTAGGAGCAGCAGCCCTTGAATCTTCTAAAGAACTTCCTTCCATTGAGCTGGGACGCTATGTGAAAGACTTGGCTCCCGGATCCGCAAAAGCCACAATTGAAATAACAAAATACCCTGTGACCAATGATAAGCCCAGAAAAGTAACAATTGATTTAATACGAGGAACCTGATGATGTTGCGCTACCGGCCTGTGCACCTGCCGTATGGTAGACCTTGATTTCAATGGTGGAAGGATTTCCGTCATTATGATTTACCCTTGAACCTGGAACCATCCACCCCTCACCACCAGGCAATACATTTCCTTGTGTGTCGCAGGCAGGAATCCATTCTCTACCATTAAAAAGGAAAACGACAAGATTGCTTACATCTGCATATCGCCGACAGGGGATTAAAAGAGTTGCCGGGGTGCTGAAGGTAGTTGGCGGTTGCACATTTATGGGCAGGCCCACAGCTTTTATACCCTCCACCTTTAAACGTGGCAACTCCCTTGATGGCCCAAATACAGGTGTGATTGGTCCACTGCTATCATATATGATGCTGGCGCCTTTTGTCCTGCCAGCTACAACTTGCAGGCCTGAAGCATTATATTTTACATCAATAATCTTAATATCCGTAGGTGGCAAAAGCCTTGTTTTGAAATAAAGTATTTTTGCTCTATTATGCCTTCTTTTTGATTCCGTTTTAAATTCATAGCCGGTCAGAATTGTCTGGCCATTATTCCCACGTATTTCTACTTCGATATTAATTACCGAGTTAAAGGGATAATTTCCAAGTTCGGTTTCCGCTGCTCTGTGATAAGCCACCCATAGGTCGGTTACATGATAATCATCTTCATCCAATATCTTTGTTACGGTAACAAGATCTTTGTCACCCAAATCCCTTTTGTATGCTGATTTACCGTCATCTATGCTGAACTTGATGCTGGCGGGATCGCTGATTTTGATCCCTTCCGAATCAATTATCCGGACGGCAAAGGAGGTGTTATTTGAAACGCGCAGTTTATCCTGTATACCTGCACCGTCATGAGGAATAACATCCACGATTTTCGACCCGACTTTAACTGTCGCTGTCTTTGTATCAGAGCCTGCGGCGTTTATGACCGTAAGCATATATGTAGTAGTAGAAACAGGCGTAACCTCTTTTGAACCTTGGACAGGGTCAACTGCCCCAACCCCATTGTCAATGGAAGCCGATACTCCCCTGACGGCATCCCAAACAAGTGTAGCAGATTCACCGCGACCGATTGAATCAGGAGTTGCAGAAAAAACATTTATGAGGGGAGATGCCTGCCTGAAGGCGGCCATCACATATCTGTCGGACGTAATTATAATAGTCGCTGGATTTGATGATCCGCCGATATCCCCGCTCCAGCCGCTGAATTCCCACCCTGAGGCAGGTGTCGCCGTCAACTGCACTGAAGCACCTTTGCTGTAATTGCCTCCTGATGGTCTTACACTCCCCTGTCCTGTAATGCCCACTCTCAGCGAATAATTAGTCTGCAACTGCATAAAAACTGCCGTCACCGTCTTATTCGCGTTAATCACTATTGTGGCCGGATTCGTGGAGGAGTTAAGATCTCCGATCCAACCGCCAAATACCCAGCCGGACGCAGGGGTAGCCATTAACTGCACTGAGACGCCTTTACTGTAATTACCCCCTGCCGGGCTGACACTGCCCTGTCCTGCGATCCTGACCGACAAGGTATATTGATTCGCCAATTGGGTGAAGGTGGCAGTCACTGATTTGTTTCTATCCATTACTACGGTCGCTGGATTCGTGGCCCCACTCATATCCCCGCTCCAGCCGCTAAATACCCAGCCGGACGCAGGAGTCGCCCTCAACTGCACAGAGGCTCCATTACTGTAATTCCCGCCTGCCGGGCTGACACTGCCCTGTCCTGCGACACTGACTGACAAGGTATATTGTGTCGTCAATTGGGTGAAGGTGGCCGTCACTGATTTGTTTCTATCCATCAATATCGTTGCAGGATTAGTAGACGAGTTAAGATCTCCGCTCCAGCCGCTAAATACCCAGCCGGACGCAGGAGTCGCCCTCAACTCAACTGATGCGCCTTTGGTATAGGTTCCGCCAGCCGGGCTAACCGCACCAGATCCGGTGGATCGAACTGACAATGTATATTGGGACGGAGAAAGGATTACTTGCGGCGAATAACCACTTTCACCATGTTCATTATAGGCAGTAAGCGAAAAACGATAGCCGCTTTCAGACAAACCATGCAATGTGAACTGGGTGACATTTCCTACATCAATGGGTGATAAACCATCTAAAGCATCAGTGCCATTGTAAGGAGGGCCCGAGGAAGAATATTTGCCGTCATAATAAATTTTATAACCGGTCGCTCCGCTGCTCGCATTCCAAGAGAGCGTTACATCAATGGCAAGGCAACGTGCCGGAAAAAAGAAAGGCACAGCAACAGAAAACAAAATAACGACTAAGATGCTGGCTATCTTATTTTTAGTCTGTGACATGTTTTTAAGCTCCCTGGTTTAGTCCTGCCCGTGAAGCAACTGCCGTAAGCTGAAGCCAATGGGTCGAGTGCCCAAATCTCTATGGGTCAATGAACCAACGGCAAACACTTTATAATATCTCGAACCATTATGAAAAAAAGATCCACCTGACACCTCGGCCTTGAGGTGAAGATTTTTCTGTCATTACCCGCGCAAGACAATAAAAATTGTCTTTTTAATTAGCAATGGGCATGCCAAATTTGTGCAAAAAATGAAGGTCAAACCGGATTACTTTTTCCATTTTCACAAAATGTTAGAATTCACCCTTACTTGAATCCAATCCAAAGGCTATAGTTTGTACGCTGCGGAGCAACCTATTAAAAGCGAAGGAGCAAAAGTAGACCAGAATCATTGGCAAGTGGAGAGTCTGTCAAGCGAGCCAAGGCTATAATAAATTTTTTGCAATATAATGTGGGCCTTTTGAAAAGTAAAGACAAATATTGTGGTCAATGGTGGAAAAATATGCCAGGCTAACAGTTCTTGACCAAAAAAAGTTCTATAAGAACGCCGAATACTTTTCAAAAATAGCGCTGACGAAGGAAATTCCCTACATGAAAGGAAAGTTTTGCAATAAATCAGGCAGTTGAGAGTCTACCTTTTCCCCTGAGGCCTGGCAAATTGGGCTAATGCCCTATCAAATTCCTGCCTGTACCTCACCCCTAAGAGAAAGACCTGCGAGCTACCCTCCAGTTTGGAATAACAACTGAGGTTGCCGGGCGCATCATCGCCTACTAATAGTGTCCTGACTCGCCCCTTTTTGTCCTTTACCGCGAACAGATATCGGGGGCTGGTTAGTCCAAATGTCTTTAAATTCGAGGGCTTCTCATCAATAACCCTCACGATCCCACAATCAAAAATACTCAGCAAATCATGGACCATGTCATTGTTGGCATCAGCCTCAAAAGGCCTTTTTATCCGCCATTTGCTGTCAATATTTTCTAGCAGCACATACAGATCATCTCTTCTCAGCACTATTTCCCCTATGTCTTCGGGGATAATATCCAGGGCTTTTTTTACAGGCGGCAGACTGTTTTCTTTGTCTTTCCCTCCCGACTCAAAAAAAAATACATAAAGGGCCAGGATGATAAAGACAATTAGGAGAACAAGAGACCTCATGAGGCTCATCCCCTGACCCTTCTATATGCAAATAAGGCCACACCAATAATCATGAAAACTAAACCACCCTCGACTATAAGTCGAGGGGTTTTATGAGGGGTCGATTTCAAATCGACTATCATCAGGAATCGGCTCCCCTTCTTGCTTTTGA
>LT984857.1:48743-117812 GCA_900258555.1 uncultured Desulfobacterium sp.
AGGGATTTCAACCATCCCTGAAAGGGACATTAAAAATTCACAATTCACAATTCTATGGTTTACCCAGGATTGTAATGGCGATACAATAACAATCGGGATTTCCGGCCAGGTTATGGGTGAGCCCGATCTTCGGGTCTTTCAACTGTCGCTCCCCGCACCTGCCGCTTAACTGATTGTATATCTCATAAATCATCCTAAGGCCGGTTGCGCCCAGGGGGTGGCCGAAACACTTCAATCCTCCGTCGGTGTTTACAGGAAGGCCTCCGCTCAGGCTGAAAAAGCCGTCTTCATAATCCTTCCATGCCTCGCCTTTTTTACTGAACCCCAGGTCTTCCATGATGATCATCTCAGTTATGGTGAAGCAGTCGTGTACGATAGCTACGTCAATCTCTTCCCTGGGATTGGTGATTCCCGCCTGTTCATAAGCCTTCTTGGAAGCCACCTGATTTTCAATAAAATGGATAAAATCATATTGATCATCCAGCACGGGTTGTGCCGCGTTATTGGCCATTCCCAGACCTTTTACCAGGATATAGTCCTTTCCCATGGCCTTGGCCTTTTCCGGCGTGGTGATGATCGCAGCGGCGCCTCCATCTGTAACACCGCAGCAGTCAAATATACCCAGGGGCGCTGCAATAATGGGCGCCTTTATGACCTGCTCTACGGTAATCTCCTTCCGGAACTGGGCCTTGGGGCTTCTTGCGCCGTTGTAGTGGTTCTTTACGGCGATCTTGGCCAGGATCTCTTTGCCCCTTTCCGGAGAGAGCCCGTAGGTCTCAAAATATTTTGTGGCGCGAACAGCAAACATGGTGGGCGGCCCGGTAAGGACCTCGTATCTGGCCTGATATTTTGAGTGAAGCGTACCGCCCAGCCCCCCTTCATAACCGGTATCCTTCAGTTTTTCCACACCACAGACCAACGCCATTTCCGATGCGCCTGACGCCACGGCATAACAGGCATTTCTGAACGCGTCCGTTCCTGTAGCGCACAGGTTCTCCACCCGTGTTACAGGAATATATTGGAGTTTCAAAATCCTTGTCAGCCTTGAGCCAAGGTTCCCGCCGTCAACCGTGCCCAGCCATGCCGCGTCAATGTCTTTAGGCGAAATCCCAGCGTCCTTGAAGGCCTCATAACAGGATTCAATGACCAGGTCTTCCTGGCCCTTGTCAAAAAGCTCGCCAAAATGGGTGCAGCCCATTCCAATAATGGCTACCTTATCTTTAATACCACTCATTTGGTACCTCCATGTTATCTAAATTAGTGTCTCTATTTCAGCCGGATGGGCATGGCCTTCCACATATACATCGTATGGCCTTCCGTGCAGAATTTCCGCCGGTATGTCATTTCCAGGTCCATACCGTTGTGGATCTCCTTCACGTCCTTGTCCGTTATCGTGGTAATCATTCGACCGCCGCCCTCAAAATTTATGACAGAATAAATCATCGGGATATCAAACTGATCGGTAATCATATCCTTGGAATGGGTAAACAGCCTTGCCCTTTTGTCAGACAGCCTGACGGGCTCAGACTTATCCAAGGCCTGACACTTGGTACAAACTCGCTGTGGCGGCCATTCAATATGCCCGCATTCCGTACACTTTTGTCCGTGAAACGGGGTAACGCCTTCCTGCACCCGCCACAGGTCAGCGGCCGAGACAATGGGCGTGGGCCTGACATGCTGCGGTGCGCTATCCAAATGCCCTCTCCACCTGAGATACGTCACATAGTCCGGAACCTGTTTTTTGGATTCAAGAAGTCTTCTCATGAGGTCTTTGTTCCTGAGCTTGGCGATGTTGTCAGTAGCCTGCAATAAAATCGCGTCCGCACCGTTGCCGTAACTGGCGAGGAGGATATTGTCTCCGGGTTTGACATTTTCCATTGCGGCTGCAAGCAGTTGCAGGCAATAAGGTGTGCCGGTATTGCCCATCTGCATAAAAAGATCATCCTGAAGCTGGGTCTTGGGATTTAAGCCCACAGACTGCGCAAGCCCCGCGACACTTCTGCCGTCTGGAGAGTAGATAACAGCCTTTGCAATGTCCTGAGGTTTGAGTCCTGTCTTTTTCATAAGACCGCGAATAGCCTCACCCACGGTGTTCATGTATCCCATGGAAATATAAAAACGGGTTTCCCAGGACCGGACATAATCTTCAGACTCGCCCTTCCACATATCCATCATTTCATTGGAAACAGAATAGCTGTCTAAAATGGACACAGCCACATCCGTGTCGCCGATCACCAGACTGGCCGCGCCGTCTCCAAAGTTTGGCTCATGATTGGAGTTAGGTTTGGCGCGCCGCATGTCCGAGGCAATAACCATGGCCTTTTTGGCCGACCCTGCCTTGACGCTGTCCATAGCGGCAAGAATGGCGGCGGTTCCCCCTCTGGTGGAATGGGCAATATCCACTGCCCGGATCTCCCTCGGAAGATCAATGGCGTAACCGATCAGTGTGGCCGCCGTCTTCTCCCTGTAAGGAGAACTGGCGCATGCAAAGTAAAGTGCACCGATTTCCTTGCGAATCGCATCATCAAGGGCGCTCATACCTGCCGCCACCGCCATGGTTATGGCGTCTTCATCAAAATTGGCAACGGCCTTTTCACCCCGAAATTGCCTGGCAATGGCGCCCTTGTCCAGCCTCCAGGTGGGGACATATGCGCCAATAGAAGTAATTCCTATCATGGGTTCCTCCATAATTAGTCTAAATTTCTCTGAATTAACAACTCGAATCTAGATATCATCACATTTAACAAATCAGCCCCTGGCCCATTGGGAGAGGGGCTGGATGAACGGAAAATAAGGGATTCTACTCCTTACCCTCGTATTTTCTATCCCTTTCGTGGAAGCTTTCCCTTGCGCCCTGTTTCTCTCTTTTGCTGACGAAGTTCCATTCGCCCTTTTCATATCTCAAGTTTGTAAACAGGGTGTGGCTGTAGTATCCTATCGGCCAGCCGCGGGTGATCCCCATGGCATCCAGGATCAGATGGTTTGTAGATTTTCCTATATCAATACCATCCCTTGGATATACGGTGAGTAACCTGCACAGGTCCTGAACCTCTTTTTCCAGTTGCTCCTCAGGCACGGCCTTTGTGGCCCAGCCTATCCGGGCGGCCTCTTCACCGGTGATATGCCTTCCGGTCAGCAGAAGATCCCTCGCCCTTGTGTAGCCTATCTTCAGATAGAGTATGGGGATGGTGGGAATACCGCTTCCGCAAAAGCCCATGCGCTGCTCAGGATGCCCTATCTTGGCGTTATTTGCGACGATACTGAAATCAGACGACTCTGCCATCAGTGCACCTTCCCCAAGGCAGTGGCCCTGGACCTGACAGACAGTGATCTTCGGAGAGATCAGGATCTTGTGCTCCATCTCATACCAGTATCTGTCAATCTTCAGCCTTGCATGCTGGCTGGGCCGTCTCTTTCCCGGCTCTGCATCAAAGTTTTCATAGACCTTGTAGATCTTTGTAAGGTCATGGCCCGCGCAAAAGGATTTTCCCGCGCCCTTGAAAACGATCACCTTGAGATCATCATCGGTCTCCGCCTCATCTATAGCTGCCAGAAGGTCATCAAATATGCCCCCTTCCCAGGGGAAGTCCACAACGTTTAGCCTGTCAGGCAGGTTCATTGTAATGGTGCCGACCTGATCTTTTTTTTCATAAATTACATACTTATAATCACCCATTATTTACTCCTCAAAATAGTTCACCGCCTCTGTAAAACAGCCATCGCCTTAGACCAGACCGTGGGGAACAGAGGCAGCGCTAAAAGTTATGCGAGATTAAAAACCCTGAGGGCATTGTCCCTGAGGACAGCCTTCTTTGTCTCTTCCCTTATGTTAAGCGCCATGAACTGCTCCTTGCATCGGGCAAGGCCCAGTCCGTTTGTCCCGAACAGACACTTGCTGCGTCCGCGGGTGTTCATAAAATTGACAATGGACGGGTCCAGATACTGCGGCAGATGTGCGCTGACGTCCAGATATACATTGGGGTGCTTCCAAGCGAGTGCTATCAGCTCTTCGCACCAGGGCCATCCTGTGTGAGAACCTATGATGGTAAGCTCGGGGAAATCCAGGGCCACCTTGTCAAGGTATATAGGCCTGCCCGGGTCGCTGGGGAGGATCTCCAGAGAGTGACCCAGTTGCATGGAAAATGGAATGCCCAGTTCCACGCACTTTGCGTAACAGGGATACATGGACTTGTCATCAGGACGGATATCCTGACCAAGCACATGTGCGTATACACCCTTGAAGCCAAACTCCTTTACCGACCTTTCGATTATCCTGACACTTTCCATAATCTTCAAGGGATTATAAGGGGCCATACCTATCAGGCGATCCGGATATTTCTTTATGGAATCGGAAATTTGCTCAAGGGAGAAATTGATCAGCAGCTCCCTTCTGTGATACGAGTACATCCTCGGCATGGTTACGAATACCTTGTCATAGCCCGCCTTGTCCATCTCAGCTACAAATTCATCAGTGGAACACATGATAAAAGGGATCTTACCCTTGAACATGGTGTCTTTCATCAGCCTCATCTCGGGGCTGCCTTCCCACCAGATCTTGACCAGCTCAGGGTCAAAGGGGTAATTCATTACATCAATGGCTTTGATATCTTCCATGTCTATCCTCCTTATGGTTTGTGTTATTCACCCTGAACAATCAGTGAGCCGGTAAGGCCACCGCCGCCGCAGGCCGCCGCCAGGCCGTACTGACCCGGCTTCAGGTAATTGGCCAGGTGCAGGGTGAGCCTTGCGCCTGTGTAACCTGTGGGATGACCAAGGGAAATTCCGCCTCCGTGAAGGTTTGTCTTTTCCCAGGGTATGCCGGCCTCGTTGATACAGATGCAGTTTACCACTGCAAAGGCCTCATTGATCTCAAAGGCCGTGATATCATCAAGCTTCATGCCCATCTTCTTCAGGTGCCTTGGGATGGTGACGGCCGGACCCTCCGGGAAGTAGCCTGGATCAACGCCATAGAACATGTAGTCAACGATATGTGCCATGGGTTTCAGGCCAAGCTCATTGGCCTTTTTGCGGGTCATCATCACCATGGCGCCGGCGCCGTCAGTGATGCCTGATGACTGCCCTGCGGTTACAGTGCCGTCCTTCTTAAACGCAGGAGGCAGTTTTTTCATGGTGTCCAGATTAACGTCGGGTCTCAGGCATTCATCCGTGTCAAACACCCACTCGGGTTTTTTCTTGGTGCCGGGGATGGTCACAGGGACAACCTCATCCTTGAAGATGCCGTCTTTCCATGCCTGCACAGCCCTTCTGTGGCTGTCATAGCCGATCTTATCCTGCTCTTCTCTGGTCAGTTTGTACTTCTGGGCGGTCTGCTCTGCAATCAGTCCGGGACTTAAATTGCTAAAGGGACAGATCAGATACAGGAATGCATCCTCGATCTTTATGTCTGTCAGCCTGAAACCTTCCCAGCGCGCTCCTCTAAGGACGTGGGGGATATTGCTCATACTCTCCATGCCGCCTACGACCACGATCTCTGCATCGCCAACTCGAATGGCCTGCGTGGCCAGAGACACAGCCTTTAATCCCGCTGCACAGACCTTGTTTACCGTATGGGCCGGTGTAGGCAGAGGAAGCCCAGCCCTCAAAAGGGCGGTCCTTGCCGGGTTTGTCCCGGTGCCGTCCTGCCTTGTATGGGACATGATCACCTCGTCAACCATGTCCGGTGTAATGCCTGCCCTTTCAATTGCAGCTTTAATAGCCAAGCCGCCGATGTCGTAAACCTTTAGGTCTTTCAATGCCCCGCCGAACTTGCCGATGGGGATACGAACACCACTTACTATTACACAATCTTCCAGTTTAATCATAAACAATCTCCTCTCTTTCAGCAGGCCACAGTGGTGTAGCCCGCAACAATATCGTTACCGACCTGATTTTTTATCCAGACATCACACTTTATAAATGTGTTGCCGCCTTCCTTCCTCTTTTCCACAACCTTCGCACCCACGCTCAGGGTGTCTTTTGGAAACACCGGCCTGATAAGTCGCAGTTCCATCCCGCCGGCCGTGATCCATTTTTCACCGAAATCCCTGGCCATAAGCTCCGACAGATAGGCTATAAACTGATAGCCCGGTGCAATCGTGCTCTTGAAGGCCGTGTTTTTGGCATATTCGGGATCTGTATGAATGGGATTGTAGTCTTCCGCTGCGCTTATATAGGTGTTTATCTTTTCCTGGGTCATGTACTTGTTGATCGGGCTAAGTTCCTGACCCACGGTAATAGTTTCAATATCCAGTCTATCAGTCATCTTCCGCACCTAAATAACAATTGTATTTAGACCAGCCTTTTTATGGACATACAAATTGATGCTCTATGGCACGCGCCGATTAGGACTGCGCAGGCCATATAACGGTTATGATGCTCACCGCCGCCTTTTGACCGTCCGGGTTATAGGCCTCTCCCTTTATGGAGACGAAGTCCCTGCCCTTTTTCTGAGTTACGTCTTCCACCACCGCCTTAACTGTTACGGTGTCTCCCAGTCTTATGGGCCTGTGGAATTCATATCTCTGGCCCGCCTGAATAAGCCCGGGCGGGGTCTTCTTGTCAATGGTTTTTAACACCCTGCTGGGGGTTACATAAAGAGAAATCGTAGTAGGAGGCACGACCAGACAGCCGAAGCCGGCCTTTTTGGCGTAATCCGCATCTGTATAAAGGGGGTTGGTCTCTTCAACTCCTAAGATAAAATTCTTAATAATATCTTCACTCAATGTATAGGTGTATTCCGGAAACGTCATCCCCTTATGAAATTCTGCCAGATTCATTACTTCCATATGCTTTCACCTTGGTCACGCCGTTGCGCATGACCTCCCTGCCGCCGGGACTGAAATGCCCGAGGCCGAAAAAACCCTTCAGCCTCAGGCATATTCGTCAGCATAAACTACTTGTAATCATAACTACTTTTTGGTGTAATCAAAAAAACCCCTGCCGGTCTTTACTCCAAGGTCTCCTGCCTGAACAAGCTGCCTTAGGAGCGGAGGAGGCAGGAAGCTTGGCCCCAGCTTATTGTTCAAGTCTTCGAGAACATAGAGGCAGGTATCCAGACCAATCAGATCAGCCAGCGCCAAGGGACCCATCGGCCAGTTAAAGCCTGCCTTACAGGCCCTGTCTATGTCTTCTGCTATGCCTATGCCCTGCTCCAGGCAACGGATGCCTTCATTGACCATGGCGATTCCCACACGGCTGGTCACAAAGCCGGGATAATCCATACAGGGGACAGGAAGCTTGCCCACGCTGGTCAGATACTTAATGGTCTCAACCACTGTCTGGTCGCTTGTCCTGCGTCCCTTTGCAACCTCGACAAGCCTCATCAGGATCGGAGGATTATGGAAATGTGTTCCGATTGTCCTGTGGGTGTGCTTGGTCTGGTTCATGATCTCGGTGATTGGAAGGGCCGAGGTGCAGCTTGCAAGGATTACATTTTCCGGCATAATCGAGTCAAGCTCTTTAAAGATCTTCTGCTTAATGGCCACGTTTTCAACTGCCGCCTCGATGACCAGGTCCACGCCCTTGGCCTCGTCATAGCTCTTTATAAGTTTCAGGCTTGACTCAATGGCCTTGCCGTCGTCCTGGCTCATCTTTCCCTTTTCAACCATCTTGGCCACTGACTTCAGTATGCCGTCACGGCCCTTTTTCTGTGCATTCTCGTCCACGTCATACATCAGAACTTCAGAGCCGCCCGTAGCGCATACCTGGGCAATTCCGGCACCCATCTGGCCGCAGCCGATAACCATCATCTTCTTAACATCCATGTGTTTACCTCCTTAAAACTGTGGTTAGTGTCTAAGCGAAAAATCCCTCTTTTTCAATCAGACCAAAGATTGTTAACATGTCCTTTTATAAAAATTCAACATTCAACATTATGTTAAACATTAAAAATTCAACATTAAAAATTACTTGCCATCGGCCTATGCGACACCGGCCATCTCTTTCAGCCTTTTCCTGTCTGTTTTTCCACCGACAGTCTTGGGTATTTCATCCACAAACTCAATCTGTCTGGGATATTCATATTTTCCCAACTGGTTCTTGACGTATTGCTGAAGCTCTTTTGCCAAGGCCTCGCTGGGCTCCCTGTTCACCTGAACATATGCCCTTGCGATGTTGCCGCGGTCCTGGTCCGGCACAGCAATGACTGCTGCCTCTAGCACTGCATCATGAGTGGAGAGGGTGCTCTCAATCTCGGCCGAGCTTATTGTCCAGCCTGCGGAGATGATCACATCGTCGGATCGGCCCTTGCACCAGAAGTGGCCGTCGTCATCAATAACGCCGATGTCCTTGATCTTAAACCACTTGCCGCGCCTCTTGACAACGATTTCGCCTGATGTGTTTGGAGGAACCGGATTTTCCTTGTCATCTACAACAGAGACTTCCTGACCGAGGATGGGTTTTCCCAGTGCGCCCGGTTTTACGGTCCAGTTTTCAAAACCACCGAAATTGGCAAGGATAACGCCCACCTCTGTTGAGCCATAGAAGCTGCATGGGGAGACGCCAAACTTGTTCTTGATGAATTCAAAGGTAGCCAGATCAAACGGCTCGCCGCTGTAACTCATCTTCTTGACCTTAAACTTGTAGTTGTCTATTACGCCTGAGTTTTTCATCCTGCGATAGACTGTGGGGGCAGCGCTGAAGTTAGTGATCTCGAACTCCTCCAATGCCTCCATGATCCTCTTTTCATCGAACCGGCCATTGTATGAGCCGATGGATGATCCTATGGCAAGGGGCACGCATGTCCCGTACCAAAGGCCATATCCCCAGGCAGGTGAGGACGGACAGAAATACCGCTCACCGGGCCTTAAACCAATAACAAATACCCCATTGGGTATACCCGTATACACGCTCTTGTGATAGTGGGGGATGGCGTCAGGGAACTTCTTTGTGGTGCCGCTTGTATACTGCAACACTGCTATGTCCTTGGCCTTTGTGGGATAGACCTCAATGGTCTCTGGTTTTCCCTTGATGAAATTGTTGTACTCATCGCCGACTACAATCACCTTCTGTACCAGGCTCTTGTCAATGGCATTGGCCGTCTCCTGATTGGTAATCAGGACCTTGGCCTTCGAGTCTTTGAGCCTGTATTCAACATTTTCCGGCGCAAACAGTGTAAAGCACGGAACCGCATGTGCGCCGAGCTTCAATGTGCCGAAAAGGGAGACATAGTATTCCCAACTGGGGTCCAGCATGATGGTCACTCTATCCCCCGGGCCTATGCCTATATCTTTTAATGCGTGTGCGAACTGGGATGAGAGCTTGGAGAGTTGATCAAATGTATATTTCTCCGTGTGGCCGTCTTCGAATTTCAGGCGAAGGGCCGTACCTTTGCCCACATGACGATCTATACACTCATGGGCGATGTTGAAATTATCCGCATTGCCGTCAAAGATATCCCAAACCTGGTCCCAGTTGAATTTTTCCCTTGCCTCTTCGTATGTCTTATAATCCAATATACCCATTGGCTTACCTCGTAAATGTTTCCGTAATATTTTGGTGGTTTCCTCTCCCCGCAAAAATAATGAGGGAGAGGAAATAATTTTTGGGCTCTACCCTATGTAACCACCGTCAACTGGAAGGACCTGTCCGGTGATGTAATTGGATTCAGAGGAGGCCAGAAACACAAAACTATGAGCAACTTCGTCCGGCTCACCGAATCGTCCCAGTTGGATACGCTGTGTATATATCTCCGCCAGCTTCGGGTCGCTCTGGACCTTCTGGGTCATGTCCGTCTTGATGACTCCGCAGGATATGGCGTTGACATTTATGTTATAGCGGCCCAATTCCCTTGAGGCGGACTTGGTAAAACCGATGATGCCCGCCTTGGCCGATGCATAGTTTATCTGACCTATGGTCCCGAATAGCCCGGCGGTAGAGATCACGTTAATGATCTTTCCGGATTTCTGATTCTTCATATAATTGGCAGCCGCCTGCGTGCAGGTAAAGGCCCCTTTTAGGTGTATATCAAGGATCCTGTCCCACTGCTCCTCCGTCATCTTTAAGAGCATGGCGGGGATGGAAACGCCTGCATTGTTCACCAGGATATCCAGGCCGCCCAATTCCTTGACTGCGGTCTCGATCATGTTTCTGGCATCAGCAGATGAGGCGACATCCGCCTTTACTGCAATGGCCTTTCTCCCCATCTTTTTGATTTCCGCCACGACCTCGTCAGCCGTAGCGCTGTTACTGACGTAATTAACCAGCACGTCAGCGCCTTCCCTTGCAAAGGCAAGGGCAACTGCGCGTCCGATGCCGCGGCCTGCGCCTGTAACAACAGCCTTTTTGTCTTTTAGTCTCATATAGTCACTCCAGGTGTTATGGATTGATGTTTCAATAATTTCAAATCTCAAATTTCAAATTTGAAATCAAAAAAGGTCATCCAGGTCATCTGCGCCCGGCGGCATTTTGCCGTGCTGCTTCATATACTGCTGAACCAGTTGCCTCTCCTTCCCTGTATACATGGGATCAAGCTCGTAGATGAAATATTTGACATTTCTGCCCGCCTCAAGCTCTTCAGTAAGTCCTTCCCGCAGGTTTATGACGCCTACAATGTTGTATATTTCCTTGTTTTCATCATAAAGCACATATACGCCTTCAAGCTCGGGAACCGTTGCGATGGTCGCCTCGTCAAAATTGAGCCACTGCTCCGGAGGCAGTACAGCAGGTTCTATGGAAAACCGGAGATCGCAGCCAAGGCACCTCTTGGCCTCGGCAACAGCCGCATCCGCGTCAAGGCCGAGGCAGACCTCTACAAAACCGGCTATCCTCTCCCGCGGTGAGACCATAGGCATCACTGCCCTGCCTCCCAGCATATCTACTGCCCCCCGGCCGCTCCACAGGTTTATTGGTTCCTTTTCCGCGAATACCTGGTCAATACCACCGTCGCCTCCCAGGTACTGGTCAATAAGCTTTGCGGCCTTTCGGCCGCCTGCAATGGCATCAATAACCGTCGCAGGTCCTGTAAGGGCGTCTCCGCCCATAAACACCGCCTTTGAGGGATTCTCCTTCTTGGCGCTGACCCCTTCAGGCAACACCACCTGCTGGCCGATAGCCGCAATCAGTGTGTCGAAGGTGAGCCTGTATTCGCTTCCTGCGACAGGCACCGGCCTTCTCCTGCCGCTTTTATCCGGCTCTCCCAGCTCCATGCGGATGAACTCGATGCCCAAGGCCCCGTCCTTCTTTTCCACCTTTACGGGGGTGGTCAGGTATTGGATCTCCACACCCTCCTCAAGGGCCGCCTCAACCTCTTCCTCGTATGCAGGCATTTCTTCCCTGGTGCGCCTGTAGAGGATGGAGACCTTCTTGGCACCCATCCTGAGGGCGCTCCGCGCTGAATCCATAGCGACATTTCCGCCGCCGATAATGGCTACAGAGTTTCCGACATCCACCTTCTCACCCAGGTTCACCTTTCGTAAGAAAGTGACGCCGTCTATAACGCCGTCGTTTTCCTCTCCTGGTATACCGAGGGTTGAACCCTTGTGGGCGCCCACGCCGACAAACACTGCATCAAAGCCCTGGCTCAACAGCCCTTCTACAGAGGCAATATTCTGATTGAGTTTTATCTCAACGCCCGCATCTTCTATTATCTTGATTTCCCTTTCCAGGATCTCCCTGGGGAGCCTGTAGTCGGGAATACCCACACGGAGCATACCGCCCGCCGCGGGCAGGGCCTCAAAGATTGTGGCTGTATGGCCCAGGATGCTCAAATAATAGGCGGCGCTCAAACCCGCTGGTCCTGCGCCAATGACTGCCACCTTTTTACCTGTCTTCTTAATCCCATCAGGTATGGGGAGGAATCCACGGCCCAAGTCCGCGGCAGTCCTCTTCAGGGAACATATGGCTATAGACTGGTCTATCTTTGAACGCCTGCAATTTGTCTCACAGGGGTGGAAACACACCCTCCCCAGAGATTCGGGCAGAGGCAGTTTTTCGTAGATCACCTTCAGTGCCTCCCCGTATTTTCCGTCTCTGATGTAGCGGACGTACCTGGGGATATCTGTCCCTGCCGGGCATGTGTTCTTGCACGGTATAAGATACGTCTGTCTTTCCCCTACACCAGTCTCCCTGTCCTTAAGGGCACCGGTGGGGCAGACTTCAATACAATACCCGCAGAACTGGCAGCCTGATTCCTTGAGCGTCGGCGCCTTGCTTCCGACATATACCCTGCCGTCTTCCACCACAAAGCCCAAGGCATCGGAACCTTTGACATCCTTGCACACCCTGACGCACCTCAAACAGCCTATGCACAGGTTATAGTTCCGGACCAGCAGGGGCTCGTCCGACAGTATCGGGATATTAAGGGGCTTATAGGGCGGCAGTCCGGTCTCTGTGCCTATGAACTGTGCGACCTTCTGGAGTTCGCACTTGCCGAAGTTATCGCAACACCTCTCCGGCTGGGGGATATTTGATGAGCAGTTGATCCGGTCGCATCCGTCAGACTGCGCACACAGAAGACACGCATGGGGGTGCCTTTCCAGGAGCGCTTTAAGGTTATCCTGCCTTGCCTTTTTGAGCTCCGGCGAGGCAGTGGTTATAATCATCCCCCCTTCCACAATAGTCTTGCAGGCCTTTTGAAGGCCAGCCTTTCCCTCGATCTGTACAAGACAGAGGTTGCAACCTTCAAAGGCAGCCCCTGCCTCGCCCCTGTGGGCCACCCCACCGACATAGATCTCGGCCTCTGCATTTACCTCAGAGGCCCCATCCAACTGGGGGTGACCGCACAGATGGGGGATGTATATCTCCGCCTCGATAGAGGCGGCCAGGATGGTTTTGCCATCCCGGGCCTCTATCTTCTGACCGTCAATTTTTATATTTGCCATAGTCATTAACTATTTCTGTTTTTCATAAAGTACTCTGCCGAAAAGAGCAGCACCGATCGCACCGGCCAACTGATAATCCACCTCAGTCTTCAGTGACTTAAGCCCCAAATGACCCTCAAGCCTTTCCACGATGCCGCGGTTCTTGGCTATACCGCCTGTGATAACAAAATCCTCAACCACATCAACCTCTCTGATCATGGTAAAAACACGGTATGACATGGCAGAGCAATAGGCAGCCAGGGCCTGATTGACCGAATAACCCTTCTTCAAAAGACCCAGCATCTCGGCCTTTGCAAATAGAACGCATGTGGTGCTGACAGGAGGCGGTTCCTTGTCCACATCAAAAGACCTTTCACCCACCTCTACAATCGGCACCTGCAGAAGGTCAGCTATGACCTCCATCCCGCGGCCGGTTCCTGCGGCGCACTTTTCATTCATGAGAAAGTTCAAAACCTTGCCCTTATCATCGGTCCTGATGGCCTTCAGGTCCTGACCGCCCATGTCCATAACCGTCCTTACAGAAGGACCATACATGTAATTGGCCCCGCGCGCATGGCACGCGATCTCGGTGATTGCCTTGTTGGAAAACGGCACCTTTACACGGCCATAGCCTGTGCCCACTGTAAACTTGATGTCTTCCAGCTTCATGCCGTCAGTCGCCTCAAGGGCCCAGTTCATTACATTGACAGCGCTTTGCGGACTGTTGTAACCGGTCCTGGTATTTGCGGAGGCATAAAGCTGACCGTCCACCATTATTACCGCCTGAGAGCTGACGGATCCAACGTCAACCCCGCCGGTTATGGTCTTGCCTTTTCTCCAGTCTATATCTTTATTTGCCCAGTTGGTCTCAGTCCAGCGCCAAAATTCTTTTTTTTCTTCTTCAGCCATTTTCGTATCCCTCCAATAAGCCTTTTTTTATTCCTTATTCTGCCGCCTTGAGGGCACACCCATAGGCCGCTACGAATTCTATATCATCCGGAAAATACACTTCAGTTAACTCCAAAGCCTCTTTGAGAGACCTTCGAAGTCCCATTCCCTTTGCAGCGCCTCCGACAAAGGCCACCTTGGGTTCAACCACAACGCGCCTTGCCATGGATGCGAGCCTGTCCGAAACACCGTCACAGACCGCCTTGCAGATATCAGGTCTGGGCGTCTCTTCGTGGACCAGGGACACCACTTCCGACTCTGCAAAAACAGCACACTGTGCATTAATAGGCAGATTTGCCGTTGACTTGAGGGCCTCCTCGCCGAACTGCTCGATGCTTACCTGCATGGCCCTTGACATGGCCTCCATGAAGGCCCCGGCGCCTGCGGCACACTTTTCATTGACCGCAAAATCACTCACCTTGCCGTCTTTGTCCACCTTGATAGCCCGGCCTTCTTCAGCACCGACATCTAAAACGGTTTTAATTTCCGGATTAAGTTTATGCATGGCCATGGCATCCGCCGTTACCATACTCATCTCTTCGTCAAAGCCCTTAACCTCTTTCAACCTTGCGCCGGTCGCAACGGTCTTATTAATATCATTACGGGAAATGCCGGCTTCCTTAAGGGCATCAGCCCAGGCATTTTCCCAGGCCCCTTCGGCCTCAAGACCTGCGATGGCAATTCCCTTGCCCGCAATTTTACCGTCTTTAAGGATAACCACCTTGACGGTCTTTGAACCAACATCTGCTCCTGCTGTTATCATGGATAAATCCTCCTTGTCTGGGAAATCAGTTATAATCACAGCCCATTACTTTGCGATTTTTGTAAGGCCCACTGTTTCCATAAATGTATCTATCTTGTCTATGGTCCTTTCAAGATCAAACTCACGTACATCAGCCAGGTTGCCCTCATAGGTAAGGGCCGGAATACCCCTGTCTGCCAGATATCTTCTCAATTCCATCTGACCCACGGCAGTACCCTCGCACCCGCGGTTTAGGTGAATCATCATGCCGTCTATTTTCCAGTTGTCAATGATATCCTGTATTCTCTTGTGCTTTCCACGACCTGAATATCTCAGAGACCTCAACAGGGTCTGATAGGCAAGCAGCCACTCGGAATACCAATCACATGCCTCTTCCCTGGTCTTAAGGGTAACGCCGGCCTCTTTCGGCGCTTTTGCAGGCAGGTATTTATCCTGTTCCTTGTCATATGCCCATCCGCCGGACAGACTGAAGGAATAATGGGCGCCGATTGAGACAGCACCGAATTGTTCCAGGTAGCGGAAAATCTGGAGGTTATGCCAGGGCGGCTGGCTGTCGTGGATCATCCTGAATTTTTCATTTTCAAATGCGGCAATGCCCCTTGCAGCCCTGTCTTTCAACTCATCCAGAAGCACCTTGTAGAATTCAACCGCGGCCTTTTGCTGCCTCATCAAAACGGCAATAATATAGAGAGAATACATCATCTTCTCATCCATTACCGCCGGAATGGCCTGGTTGACCATACAGCACTGGGCCCACAGGGAGGTGGATTCACATTCCCAGTTTACGGCGTTGATGAATTTTTCATCATCAAATTTCTTGCCGGAGACCTTTTCCATCCAGTCTATGACATCCAGCATCTGGTCCTTCATATAGACCCTTTTTAGCCTCTTGCTCTCCTCGCTCTCGTTTTCCGTCTCCCATTCATAGGGCACGTAGTCAACGCAATTATAAGGGACTCCCTCGATATCACTCATAATCTGATACCATTTGCCATGGGTGTCACAGATATGAGTCTGTAAATTAAAGGTGGGCACAGGATACTTTCCGCCGAACACAAACTTATCGGACAGCAACGACCCGATACCGATGCGCATATAAGCGCACATATCCCTCGGATAACTGGCTGCTTCCGAGGCCTCCATCAGTCCTCTGTTCCAAGAAGGATCCTGAATGCCTGCGAATGCGCAGCTTGCCCCGTAAGGCTCACCACCCAGAAAATCCATATCAAAACCAGCGGGGAGGGCAATGGCGCTCTCAGTTCCGCCTGCCACAATCATAGTTCCATTATCTCTGGCCTTTTTAATGCCTTCGTATACACCCAGTCTTAATTCCTTGGCCTTACCCCAACACTTCAAGGGCTCAGTCTTATAAATTCCCATTATTGGCCTCCATATATTTCTTTATTGTTATTCTTTTAAATAGTGTTTCTCAATGCGGAGGGCCGGCAATTTAAATCCAAACTTAAAGATGCTTATCCACCCGCAGAGATTAAATCCAAAGCCCTAAAACAGATCTTCCGAACCCAGGGTTTCAAGGAACGCCTCCACCCTGATCCTGAACGGCCCTATCGGTACGGTAACGTCAAATTCAAGATAAAGGGTCGGAACATCCACAGCCTTAAGGCCGTTTACTATGGCCACCTTGTCCAGCTCATGGGGATCACAGAACTTCTGTTGAATAACAATGGCTCCTGCAACATTCCATTCTTTAGCCAAGCCCTGTATGTGTGGGATACGAGTCCTGTTCGGCATATCCTTGATGGGACAGGGGGGCCTTTTGAGGTATCTGTCCGCAATCACGCTCATGAGGTCATTACCGGGCTCTGTTGTATTCCAGAAATACCTGGATCCGGTGCAGTGATCGTCTATTACCAGGCTGGAGCCGCAGTTCTCGACCATATTGATGAATGCCGTGTCGTCGTCTTCGCTCCCCAGGATCATCAGGCGTATGCCCGGATCATTCTTTGCCTTTCTGCCGGGCAGTTCATTTTTGATGACATCGGCTATGATCTTGTTGACCTCTTGCTTGTCATACATCTGTGATGCTGTGACCATATACATGGAATCCAGCCCTGATATGGGTGGATTATCCGCCTTCCTGGTCTCATAGACCTGCCGCATCAGTCTGCGGTTTTCATCCACTATCGCGATACCCCTCTTGAGGTCATCTTCTGTAATCTTTTTGCCGGTCCAGTTCTCCAATTGCTCTTTGAATATTTTCAATATGCCTGCATAATAAGGCAGGGCCTGCTTATCCTGCATCTTGCTGGGTGTGGGAATAAAGAAGTGATCAACACCTCTATGCAATATCATGCTCTCGTATGCCTGGTTTATGTGCTTGCAGGTGTGGGTGATGCCTATGGCGTCGCAATAGTCGTATTTTCCCAACAGCCCCTGGGCCAGTACGTCCCTGCAGAACGGGCAAAACATACCCATGATATGTGGCTCTGTAACGTTCTGGGGTTCATGACCGCCCAGCCATCTTATGGGAAGGACCTTTGCTGCATATAAGATCTCTTCAGGCATGTAGCTGCACATATACCCAAGGACCTTCCAGTCAGGGTTCTTAGCCTTCCAAGCCTTCATGTAGTTGTGTCTGTTTTCATAAATCTTCTTAAAATCCTCAATCATTGTTGCCTCCCTAGTATATATGATATCTCTCGTATGGGTATGTTCAGACCCTTATCATACCCATCCGAATTAGAAACACCAACAGCCCGCCCGCAAGGGCGCGCGGGCTGTTGTTCATAACCTATTTACCCTGATAAGTGGGCTTCCTTTTTTCGAGGAAAGCCGCAACACCTTCCTTCTTGTCATCGCTTGCGAGAGCGAGATTTGCAGATAACGCCTCAAGCACAAGGCCGGTCTCCAGGTCAACTTCATCGCCGAATTTGGTTGCTATCATTGCAAACTTTACGGCCAAGGGTGCTTTTGTGGCGATCTTCTTTGCGAGCTTCATCGCAACGTCCATAAGCTCTTCAGGCTTGGCCACCTGATTTGCAAGCCCCAAGGCCAGGGCCTTGTTGGCATCGAGGTTTTCACCTGTCAGCATGGCCCACAGGGCCTGACTCCTTCCGATGATCCGCGGGAGTCTCTGTGTGCCGCCATAGCCGGGGATAACACCCAGCCCAAGCTCAGGAAGACCGAACAGTGCGTTTTCCGAAGCAATCCTGAAGGTGCAGCCCATTGCAAGCTCGCAACCTCCGCCCAAGGCCATTCCGTTTACCGCTGCAATTGTTGGAACATTGAGTGCCTCGAGGTCTCTGAAAATGCCTGCGCCCCTTCTGATGAAGTCATAACTTTCCTTCAGGCCCAGCCCCGTAAACTCGGATATATCAGCACCCGCCACAAAGGCCTTGTCGCCGGCGCCTGTAATAATCATCGCCCTGATGGAATCATCGCCCTTTACCGTGGCTATAGCGTCTTTTATCTCGTCCATAGTGCGGAAATTAAGGGCGTTCATCTTTTTTGGCCTGTTTACCGTCAGGACCGCAATGCCTTCCTTGACCTCAAAAATAATGTTTTCGTACTCCATAAATTCCCTCCTTCCAATAAAGTTTGTCAGTTTATTGTAACTAATCAGGAGCCGGTAGTCGGGAGCCAGGATTCAGAATGGCAATGGCATAAAACTCATTGTCAGTAAAAACAGGATCTTTTATTCTGGCTTCTGGATTCTGGCTCCTAACTCCTGCGTAGTTACGCTTCATTTAAACTTCTCCGGTCCGCTCATGGCATCACCCGCGTAATAGCACGCCTTGGAGACCTCGAATTCATAGTCAAATGCCTCAGATACATCTGCTCCCACATCAATGGCCTTCTTGGCCTGCCTCACGGCCAGCGGAGAATTCCTGGCAATCTCTGTGGCAAGTTTTTTGACCTCAGTCATAAAATCACTTGGGGGGACCACCCTATTAAAGATCCCCATCTGCAAGGCCTCTTCCGCCTCCACGACCCTGCCGGTAAAGACAAGCTCTTTTGCCCTGCCTATGCCCACAATCATCCTCAGGCGCTGACACCCACCGCATGCGGGTATCATCCCCCATCTGATCTCTGACTGCGCAAACCTTGCCGTAGATGATGCGACCCTGATGTCACATGCAAGGGCCACCTCGGCCCCGCCGCCGAATGCGACACCGTTTACCGCTGCTATTGTTGGTTTAGGAAAATTGCCCAGGGTGTTGAAAAATGTCCTGATCACCTTTTCCCTGTAAGGTTGTATCTCTTCCTTGGGCATCTTGGCCCTTTCCTTGAGATCAATACCGGCACAAAACGCCTTGTCTCCCTCACCGCTGATCACGACCACCCTGACGCTGTCGTCATAGGCCATTTTCTCCAACTCCTCTCTGAGGGAGACAAAAACCGCCCTGCTCAGGGAATTTGACTGGTTGGGGCGATTGATAGAGATATAGGCCACACCCTCTTCCATTTTTATATTAAGAACATTTTCTTCTGTCATTTATTTCACACAAAATTTATTTTGAGCTATTATCTGTTAGCCTTTAGCAATTAGCTTTAATGGTAATATTTGAAAAAATTCACATTTTCATTCATTGAGCTAATAGCTGACAGCCAATAGCTAACAGCTTATTCTATTTACGCCTCTTCTCGCCTCATCAATCCATAAAGCAGCAATCTTATAAGCTCTTCGGATATGTCTTTCATCTGGAGCCTGCCGTTGTCCCTGAACCAGTGATATACCCACAGCATGGTTCCAAGTATCCCGAAGGCGGCCACTGTGTGGTCAATGGCATTGAGCCTGTTTATGTCAGCAATTTTCCCGACCTGATCCCGAAAGAGTTTGAATACCTGACGATGCTGTCTGTTGCACAATTCCTTCAAGTCTTCAGGCAATTGATAAAGCTCATCTATAAAGATAGCGATTTCCTTTCTCATGCCCCCGTCGCTGAACAGATAGAGCATGCCGTCAATCATATGTTTTAGACAATCTACCGGGTCATCGTGTTGTTCAATGGCCTTATTCAGGGCCGAAATGACCTTATCGCCAGCGTTCTTTATGATGTCAAAAAGAATCTCCTCCTTATTGGAGAAATGATTATAGATAGCGGAGCTGGTCATCCCGACCCTGCCGACCAGTTGCCTGGTGGAGGCCTTTGTAAACCCATATTCATAAAAGAGTTCAATGGCCTCCTCGATAATCTTTTCCTTGGTCCCTTTACCTTCCATCAAAGAATCGCAAAATTTTATATATTAAACTCAATAAGTTATCGTGATACCCGCACAGTCGCCCTAACCGAAAAAACCTAAGGTGAACGAGCGCTTGTTTTTATAACGCCGTTTATATATCCTGTCAAGAAAAAAATTGAAAAATTTTTTGCCCGGGCAGAAATTGTCTTATAGCCCCGGAAGGTGAGTCCCATTGGGCAGGTTAGGCCCGAGATAAGATACCCCCATCAGTGTTCACAGGTGATAATATTTTATAATTTAATTGACAAATGATATGTTATCTTATACATTCCGGACGTAAAACAGCAAAGACAATTCAATCGTTATAAGTTGGGAGGAAGCAGCATGAAAAGGAATTTTACAGTCATATTAGGTGCACTGTTTTTACTGGCGGTCTCATCTGCCCAGTCAATGAGCGCTACACTTGAGGATGTCGCAGACAGTTATATTGTTCAGATCACAGCAAAGGCCAAGGTAAAAAAGCTGGGCTCTGAGAAAACCCATAGCGCCGGATTGCTTGTCTTGACCAGTGGGGGCACCTTCTCTCTTGACGACTATAATACGCCGAATGACGTGAGCGGAATCATATATCTTGACAGTAAGGGCAAAAAGATCCTGTTTGAACTCACTCCGGCAGGCCAGTCTTCACTTGAAAAAACAATGCTTAACTGGCTTGAGACGGCGGCAGCAAGTAAAGGAATTAATCTTGAAGATACCGGTATTAATGTCTTATCAGTCAAGACCTCTAAGGTAAAGATTGACAAGAAGACAAACAAACCCAAGGGGACAGCCAAATACACGGCCAAGGGGACTGTCTACGGTGATATAGTCGGTCAGGGCCATGTAACGGCGAAATTTTCGTATCAAGCGAAGATAAAATTCCCCAGCAATTGATTGCCGGACAGGTCATTCTCTTCTACTGCCCCCCGGGCACAATGCAGTTATATCATTTTTGATTAAAGGCCCTGGTACGTCATGGAATCGCCAAGATTTTTTCTACGCAGAATTTTCCCGGGGGGCAACTGGAGTTCACGCCTTCTGGTTTTCTTTGTTGCGCTTATAATCGCATGCGCAGCGATCTTTGCGCGAGTAATAAAGGAAAAAACAAAGCCTGTTACAGAAATAAAACAGGAAACCAAAATACCACCTGTCACCACAAACCGCCCTGAAGAGACCCCGCCCCCGGTGAAGACAGATGTCACCACCTCAAATACACCGGCAGCGGATGAACAACCACAAAAGAAAAAAGCGGACATAATCAATCCTTCAAATGTTAGTGTTACACCCGATGTAAAAAATGAGGAAGTCCCCGGCCTCTCCCCCACCATGTCATACGAAGAGAGGATGGAGGCAATTGAGGAGTTGGCGCAAAAGGATAACCCCACCATAGTCAGTGTAGTCACAAAATTATTGGACTCACCCGACCCTGAGTTTAGAGAAGATATTCTGGATGCACTGATGGAGGTTGATGACGTCCAAGTCAACACCCCCCTTTTAAAAGCCCTTGAAGACCAAAACCAGGATGTGGTGGAAAAGGCTATGGATGTTATGGAAAATATACACTCAGCGAACATCCTGCCTGGCCTGGAACGGGCACTCGGTGACAGAGACGAAGATATCAGGGGACAAGCGCTGAGCATTCTTGAAGACATCCCCGATGCTCGATCAATAGATATACTCATTGAAAAGGGCCTTCACAATGACTATCCGAGCACACGTGAAGATGTGCTGGATTCATTAAATTTCATAACCGACCAGGACTTTGAAACCTCTGAAGAGGCTGTTCGGTGGTGGCAGACGAATAGGGATATCTTCGTTTTTTCAGAATAGGCCTATAACTAATAGCACTGACAGACTTTTCTCTATAAAATCATTTCCTTGATTCTTGAGCTGTGTGGCAGAAATTTATTCATCGTATCCTCTTGCCTGCATAATGATCAACGGGAGGAAAAGTAATGAAGAATAGAATAATATTGTTCACAGGATTAGTAGTTTTTTCAATTGTTGGACTGGCATATCCTTCCATTTCCAGGGGAGGGGAAGAGACTGTTTTAAAACTGACAAGCCCTGCATTTGAAAACGGCGGCATGATTCCACCAAAGTATACCTGTGACGGAGAGGATGTCTCACCGCCCCTTGAATGGGGCGTGGCCCCTGAAGGCGCAAAGAGTTTTGCCCTTGTATGTGATGATCCTGACGCCCCGATGGGCACATGGGTCCACTGGGTCATTTACAACATTCCCCAAAAAACCAAATCTCTTATGGAAGATATTGCCCGGGAAGCGCAACCTGCCGCAGGTGGGATGCAGGGAACCAATGATTTTCACAAAATCGGTTACGGAGGCCCCTGCCCTCCCGGCGGAACGCACAGATACTATTTCAGACTCTACGCCCTTGATTTCATGCCTGATATGGCCCCAGGTGTTACCAAAAGGCAATTGTTAAAGGAAATAGAAGGCCACATAGTCGGCCAGACCGAGCTTATGGGAAAATACAAGAGGTAGGTTCCTATAAGAGTTCAAAGTTCAGGGTTCAAAGTTCAAAGTTGGAGGGGTTAGAAACGAAGAGCATTGCGCAGGGTTGCGGCTTAGCCGGTCGTTCTTGGACATTTGAACCCAGTATCTCTTATTGGTGGATAGCCGCTGCTAAGAAGACTCCTTAAAATCATTCTCCTCCGGAAAACAAGAGCATCCAAATACCCAATATTACAAAGAGTGCCCCAGCCCCCATCCTGATATAGTTCTCAGGGATAACGCGGCTTATGATCCCTCCGAATAACACGGCCAAAAGAGATGTCAGCACCAGGGCCCCTGCGGCCCCAATAAATACCGAAAGACGAGCGCTGTTTTTCGCTGAAAAGGCGAACGTGGCCAGTTGTGTCTTATCGCCCAGTTCCGCAAGAAATACCATAGTAAAGGTTGTAAGCATCAATTTGAAATCCATTTAACCTGTCTCCACTTTGACTACTGTTAAAAAGAATTGTCCCATCGCACCGGCCAGCTCATTGGCCTTCCTTTCAATTACTATGGGAATGGTTTGGTGTCAATTTATTGCATTATTTTAGGATGAGAGGGCTTTTTACCTGCTTGCATCACCATAACAGGAGTCGAGAATAGCACCCAACAACGACTTCTATAACCGTACAAGGGGAAGGGCCTATATGCGCGGCGGACAACCTCATTGTACCTGCTGTTAAAGAATTGCGTATAAAGCCGCCGGCCGTTCAGAGTGACGTAAAAATATGCAAACAGGTAAAAAGCCCCCGGCCCGCCTGAACTTATTGAGATGTTACCTTAATCCCGCCTAAGATGCATTTTTAAATAAAACTTTATTTTTCGGCAGGGTTATAAGTAAGAAACGAAATGGAATCTTAATCAGCATTCCTTATTTCCCCTAATATATAGTATTTTTTTATTGCAAAAGCCCAATATATTGTGGTAAAAAATTTTACCAGGAAAAATCTCTCAACATGTTTATTTTTCAGTTTTTTTTCTTGACAAACATCATATTTGGTCAGATAGTGGCATGAATCGGAACAAAGTGTCACAGAGTGGAAATAATTCATGTTCAGAGGACGTTCCAGACATAATCTTGACGACAAAGGCAGGTTGGCCATCCCATCCAGGTTCAAAGAGATCCTGGATCAGAAAGGTGAAGACTGTCTGGTGGTTACCAATCACGACACCGGATACGACACCTGCCTGTGGGCCTATCCAAGGGACGCCTGGAAACAGATCGAAGAAGCTGCTGCGAAGCTGCCACAATTCAGTCGCGCGGCCCACGATTATCTCAGATTTTTTATATCCGGTGCAGTTGAATGTACCTTAAAAAACGGGAGGATAACTATCCCACCTGATTTAAGGGAGCTTGCAGGACTTAAGAAGGAGGTCATGCTGGTCGGTGCGCTGACTAAATTCGAAATCTGGGAAAAGGACAAGTGGGAAGAGGAATTCAAGCGGTCAAGAGAAGGTTTTGCAAAGGCCAGTGAGTCTCTTTCAGAATTTGGCATTTAGGGTGCTCTTTTTTTGAAATATCCTCATCAGCCAGTGCTTGTTCATGAGGTCGTCAAATACCTCCTGCATTCACCTTGCGGCACATTTGTGGACGGTACGGTCGGCACAGGCGGTCACAGTCTTGCAGTAGCAAAGGCCATGGATGAAAAGGGCCGGCTGATCTGTCTGGACAGGGACCCCGACGCAGTCAATTTATCGCGGGAAAGGCTGGCCTTTCTGGGAAAGGACATAACCGTGATCAAAGCAAATTATTCAGATCTGGATACAGTCCTTGACGAACTGCATATAAAAGCGCTTGACGGCGTTTTGCTTGATCTTGGCATGTCTTCTCAGCAGCTTGATAATTCAGGCAGGGGGTTCAGCTTCACCAGGGATGAAATCCTCGATATGAGAATGGACCCGGATGATGAGCTTACCGCATATGACCTTGTCAATATCCTTCCCCAACAAGACCTTGAAAGGATATTGCGGGATTATGGAGAAGAAAAAAGGGCAAGACTGATTGCGAGGGCAATTGCCGCAGCTCGCTCAGAAAATCCCATCAAGACCTCCTCTCAATTGGCTCGGATAATAAAATCTACGTTCCCCCCCCATGCTGACGCAAATAAACATCCGGCAACCCGTTCCTTTCAGGCGCTTAGGATAGCGATAAATAAGGAGTTACACAATCTGGAAACATTCCTGAGGAAAATCCCCCAACTGATGGCAGCCGGGGGAAGGCTGGTAATTCTTAGTTACCACTCTTTGGAAGACAGGATTGTTAAACAAACCATGGCAAATTGGGAAAAAGGATGTGAATGTCCCCCTGATTTTCCCCGCTGTGTCTGTGGAAAGGTGGTGCTTTTCAGGCGCCTTTTCAAAAAGGGGATCAGGCCCGGGGCATTGGAAATAAAGATAAACCCCAGGGCGCGCAGCGCTGTCCTAAGGGCTGCGGAAAGGATGTTGTCGTGACAAGGCCTGAGAAGATATCAAAGATGAAGGTATCAAGGAACACCGGTTCAGGAGTTCGGGTAAAGAATGCCCGCGCAAAAAAGGGCCTTCGCATGACCGGAAAGCAGTTTTTTCTGGTCGCGATAATGCTCTTTATCCTTATGGGGAGCTGTATTGGCCATGTATGGTCCAACTTTGAGATGACCCAAAAGGGGTACACCATCAGTCAACTGAAAAACGAGGAGAAAAGGCTGATTGACTTAAACCAAAAACTTAAGATAGAAATGGCTACCCTTAAATCCCCTAAGAGCCTTGAGGATTGTGTAAAAAAATTGGGCCTTAACCAACCATCTCCTGGACAGATAGTTGTTATAAGATGAAGGTTGATGACAAAAAATGGATTCGATTCAGAATTTATTTGGTGGCGATTTTCTTTTTGCTTTGCCTGGCCGCGGTGCTGGCAAGGGCTTACCAGTTACAGGTGCTGAAAAAGGATGACCTGATTTCCATTGCCAAACAAGACTACATAGGCACCAGAAAACTCCCCTGTAAACGTGGAACCATTTTTGACTGCAAAGGCCGAGAACTGGCCGTCAGCGTTGAAGTAGCCTCTGTATTTGCACATCCCAGGCAGATTGACGACAAAAAATCAACAGCCGAACAACTGGCCTTGATGCTGAGCCTTAACAAGACCAGGATCCTTAACAAATTGAACGGCAAGAGCCCCTTTGTATGGATTGCAAGAAAAATCCCCCCTGACCGGGCAAACCAGATTCGTGCTGTGAATCTAAAGGGTGTGGGAATAACAAGCGAAATTAAAAGGTTCTACCCGGAAAAAGAAAGCGGCGCGCAACTGATAGGCTTTGTAGGCCAGGACAATGAGGGCCTTGAAGGCATTGAAAAAAAATATGATCATTTTTTGAGCGGCCCCCAGTGCAGCTTGGTGCAATTCAGAGATGCGCTGGGCAGGGCGTTTTCAATGGCGGAGTCAATGCCCTCAGACCGCGAGATGTACGACATCATACTGACTGTAGATAAAGACATCCAGTTTATCGCGCAACAATCGCTCAGAACGGCTGTAGATGACGCCCATGCACTGGGGGGTACTTGTGTTGTCGTAAACCCCAAGACAGGAGAGATCCTGGCTATGGCTGTTATTCCAGAATTCAACCCCAATGTCTACGGCAAGTACGACCCCACCTATTGGAAAAACAGGGCCGTTACAGACTGCTTTGAACCCGGCTCTACCATGAAAGCCTTTCTCATGGCTTCATGTTTGGAAGGAAAGGCAGTAACACCTGAGACCAACTTTGACTGTGAGATGGGAAAATACGTAATTGGCGGACGAACTGTTCACGACACAAAAAAACACGGCGTCATGGATGTCAAAGAAATTGTAATGGTCTCAAGCAACATAGGCGCAGTCAAGATGGGGCTGAAGCTGGGCTACAAAAACTATTACGATTACCTTAAAAAATTCGGTTTCGGCAGCATAATAGGAACTGACTTTATGGGTGAAGTGGGCGGCTTTGTTCGACCGGCCGCAAACACCAGGCCTATTGATCAGGCCAACCTGTTCTTTGGTCAAGGCATGTCCTGCACCTCTTTGCAACTGGCTATGGCCATGGCGGCCATTGCAAATGATGGAAAATTGATGCGGCCTTACGTTGTCAAGGCCGTTGTTGACAAATCCGGCCGTACTATTCAAGAAACAGAACCAAAGGTTATTACAACAGTTTTATCACCCGAGACAGCCAGAAAGGCCACTGAGATACTTGAATGCGTCGTAAGCGGAAAGGGAACTGCTTCAAGGGCCTCTATCGCAGGTTTCCACGCGGCCGGAAAAACAGGAACTTCACAAAAGGTTGACCCCAACACCAAGTCATACTCAAGATCAAAGTATTATGCGACTTTTGTGGGCTTTGCTCCTTCATACAACCCAAGGCTTGTTATACTTGTAACAGTGGATGAACCAAAAGGCATACACTACGGCGGACTGATTGCGGCACCTGTATTTAGGGAGGTTGGACAGTGGGCGCTTAACTATCTTAGGGTCAATCCTGAAATAACTGTTGCTGAAGATTCAGCAGAACCACAAAAAAATAACCAGGATAAAGCTCATGTTGTAGAGGTTAAGGCCGACGACAATGAAACAGAAGGAGCACTCCCCGACTTTAAAGGACTTGGGATACGACAAGTGCTGATAAATGGAAGGTCCCTCGGCCTAAATGTGCTTGTAGACGGAACAGGGCTGGCCATTGATCAGAATCCGAAGCCCGGCGCATGTCTTAAAGATATTAGCACCGTAACCGTCAATTTTAGACCTCCGATATAACATGAGGGTTTGATGCAGCTTGGGCGACTTATCAAGTCCATAATAACACTTGATCCTGAATTAATCCCTGAAACCAGGATTGAAGGACTGGCCTATGATTCCCGCAAGGTAAAGTCGGGTTTTTTGTTCGTCGCTCTCAGGGGTCATTTACAGGATGGTCATAATTTTATTGAAGCTGCCATTAAAAACGGGGCTGTAGCTGTTGTTGCAGAGTCTTTTAGGGAGGTAAAAAAAGAAAAGTCAGATGCAGTTTTTATAGAGGTCCCCGACTCCCGCGCAGCCCTGGCCGCGCTGGCCGCAACTTATTATGTCAACCCATTTTCCGGCCTTAACCTGATAGGGATAACAGGCACAAACGGGAAGACAACTACCAGCTATCTCATTGAGGCCATCCTTCATGAGGCGGGGGCAATTCCGGGGGTTATAGGAACCATTAATTATCGCTCCTTAAATGAGACCTGGCAGGCGCCTGTCACTACACCTGAATCGCTGGAAGTTATGGAAATACTGCGCAAGATGGCGGATGACGGTGTTACCGATGTAGTTATGGAGGTATCCTCCCATGCGCTCGACCAGGGAAGAGTCAGGGCATGTCCTTTCAGGGTTGCTGTATTTACCAATCTCTCAAGGGACCACCTGGATTATCACCACTCCATGGAGGAATACTTCGAGGCAAAGAGCCTGCTTTTTCGCGGACTCGACAAAAAAGGGGGCGCAGATAACCCAAAGGCCGTTATTAATGTAGATGACCCAAGGGGAAAAGACCTTATAAAGATTACAAACGTCCCTGCAATCACTTATGGCCTTAGACAGGATTGCGATGTCAGGGCGGAGGACATTAAAACCTCAAGAACCGGACTTACTGCAACATTGATTACCCCTTCGGGGAAAATTACTATCCGCTCGGCCCTTATAGGTGACTACAATATCTACAACATTATGGCTGCGGCTGCTGCGGCGCTGTGTCTGGGAATAGCACATGAGGCCATTTCGGCAGGTGTTTCGAGTCTAAAAGGTGTGCCCGGACGTCTGGAGGCGGTGAAAAACAATCGTTCATTGACTATTGTAGTAGATTACGCCCATACGCCTGATGCCCTGACAAAGGCCTTGACAGCCCTGAAGCCGCTGGTTGAAGGGGGCCGCATGATTACTGTATTTGGCTGTGGCGGTGACAGGGATCAGGGAAAAAGAAGTCTCATGGGTTATGCTGCCTGCAAACAAAGTGACGTTGTATTTATTACATCTGATAACCCGCGTACTGAAGAGCCAATGGCGATAATATCACAGATTGAGGAGGGTGCCAGTCAATCAGGAGCAACGAGATACAATGCCTCTTCTGAATACAAAAGAGGACAAACATTTTATTTTATTGACCCTGATCGCGCTCGCACCATTAAAAGGGCGGTAGAGATGGCTGATAAAAATGATCTGATACTTATAGCCGGAAAAGGTCATGAGGATTACCAGATTATAGGAAAAGAAAAGCGACACTTTGACGATCGAGAGGTGGCGGCAGAGGCCGCTTCATGACTGGATGACTGGAGGCTTAAGATGTCCGCCCAATGGGGAAAGATAACCGCAGAAGAAGTACTTGGCCCGATAAAAGGGAGATGGATCTCCGGAAAGCGCCATACGGTGTTTTCCGGCTTGAGTACTGATTCCAGAAACATAAGACAAGGGGATCTTTTCTGGGCACTCAGGGGAGAGCGCTTTGACGGACATGATTTTGCTCAAAAGGCCTTTGATCAGGGTGCAGCAGGCGCAGTCGTGGAAGGGGATTATGCCGGTCGGATAATTCATTCAAATAATCCAGCCATCATTGCTGTAGATGACGGCCTTAAGGCACTTGGCGATCTGGCGGGCTGGTGGAGGCATCAGCATAACGTCCGGGTCGCAGCAATAACAGGCAGCGCGGGAAAGACAACTACAAAAGACATGACAGCGTGCATCCTTAAGATAAGGAATAATACCCTTGTTACACAGGGCAATCTTAATAATCTGATCGGATTGCCCCTGACTCTTTTTAGACTGGATAGCGCCCACCAAAAGGCGGTTTTGGAAATGGGCATGAACCGGTTCGGAGAAATTGCCCGGTTGACTGAAATTGCCGGGCCGGATGTCGGTGCCATAACAAATGTCGGCATGGCCCATATCGAAGGGTTGGGCAGCATCCAAGGGGTCGCCAGGGCAAAGGTGGAATTGGTGGAGAAGATTTCCTCAAAGGCAAAGATGGTGATAAACGGCGATGACGGCCTTCTTATGGAAACCGCCGCCCGGTTTGGAAAAGATATTACCACATTCGGCCTTGGTAAAGGCAATAACGTTCGCGCCTCGGAAATAACAAATAGAGGCCATGAGGGCTCATCTTTTCGCCTCAATTATCATGGCGAGTCAATTGTGGTTAACCTAAATGTCCCAGGCATTCAAAACATATCTAATGCATTGGCGGCTGCGGCGATATGTATTTGTCTTGGTGAACATCCCGAAGACATAGCCCGGGGGCTTTACAGCTTTACCGGCGTAAAAGGAAGGTTCAGCCTTATCCATCTGAATGGCGGAATAACTGTTGTTGACGATACTTACAATGCCAACCCCTCGTCATTGAAGGCAGCCCTGGCCTCTGTTGCGGCCATGGTTAATCAACGGGATAGGATAATCGTCGGCCTTGGCGAAATGATGGAACTCGGAGATGCGGCTGTCAAGGCCCATCTCGATGCAGGCCGCATGGTGGCGGAACTTGGAGGCAGACGCTTTGTCGCTATTGGCGAACACGCCCGTGAAATGGTAAAAGGCGCAGTGGAATCAGGCATGGGCCATGAAAGCGCAGTTGCTGTTGAAACCCATGATCAAATGGTAAGGCTTATAAAGGATGACATGCGGGAGGGAGATCTGATATTTCTCAAGGGCTCCAGAAAAATGGATCTTGGCAAGGTTGTTGATGGTCTTAATGAACAAATGTAAATTTACCAGTTGTTGCTCTGTTAACTCTAATTTATAAATTGTGTCATTCTGTCAAAACCTCGTAACTATTTTTGGAGGTCGCCATGGCAAGACCGGAAAAATTACTGGTTGACAGGGACGAAGGCATCATAGAGCATCTGTTTGCAGACGCCTTTGCAGGAAAAAACCTGGGTATGGCCGGCGCAGATACTGAATTCACCTTTAGGAAGATCGCCCACGATTTTAATAATCTTTTAAGTGTCATAATGGGCAATGTAGAGATTACGATAAAGAGTGTGGCAGAGCACAGCCAGATTCGAATGAATCTGGAGGATGTCCTCGATGCCGGCAAACGCGCCCAGGATCTTGTCCGGAAAATGATGACAGTAGGACTTCCGACCGGTCATCAACTGGAGCTTTTAGAGGTACAGTCTGTGGTGAAATGCGCCCTGAGGCTCATGCGGACTTCACTGCCCGCCAACATTGAAGTCAGTGAAAATCTTAATGACGGCAGCCTGATATTGGCCGATTACTCTCAGATTCACAGGGTTATCATGAACCTGTGCACAAACGCCTGCCAGGCAATGGAAAAAAGCGGGGGGAGGTTGAGCGTTACCCTTTTTGATACAGATCTCAGCCCGGAAGACTGCCGTGATTTGTCTATGACGCCTGGTTCTTATGTCTGCCTGTCAGTCGGCGATACGGGTCATGGGATAGATACTGAGACAATGAGCAGAATTTTTGAACCTTTTTTCTCAACCAAGGCGAGGGGTAACGGTTTAGGCCTCCATATTGTTCGCGAGATCATAGACAGCTATGGAGGAGATATCATTGTAAAAAGCGACCCTGGTAAATGGACGGAGTTTATTGTCTATCTTCCGAGAATTTATCATTAAAAAGGAAAAGAATGAACAGAACAAGAAGAATTTTAGTGGTTGACGATGAAAGCAGCATCAGATGCCTCCTGTCTGATGTCCTTTCCGACAGAGGCTTTGAAGTAACTCAGGCCAGCGACGGGCAGGAATCTCTCGATCAGATGGAAAAAAATGATTTTGACCTTGTTATCACCGATATTCAAATGCCAAGGCTGGACGGAATCTCCATGTTGATGAAAATGGATGCGGCAGGCCGCAAGGAAAAGGTAATAGTTATGACCGCGAATCCATTTGAACAAAGGCTCTCCGACAACAGGCCGGCTCGGGTAATTACAAGGCTTTTAAAGCCCTTCCAGATCAAAAGCTTTCTGGACATTGTAATCGCAGCAACGGCTAACGGCACTAATTCCGCCATTATTGAACATCAATAAAGGCGGCCTAAATCTACAACTAAGTGTTATATGGTTATCAGGTACAATAATAAATGCTCTACAAACTGATCTATCTGCTACATGTAGATTATTCCTGGGTAAATGTTTTCCGCTATATTACCTTCCGCACAATCCTTTCAGCGCTTAGCGCCCTGATCATATCGTTTGTCTTCGGCAAATGGGTGATTGAAAAACTACGCGCAATGCAGATAGGCCAGTACATTCGTGAAGACGGGCCACCTGATCACAAGTCAAAGGCCGGGACCCCCACTATGGGAGGTTGCCTGATCCTGCCTGCAATTATCATCCCGGCCCTTTTCTGGGCGGATCCGGCATGTATTTATGTCTGGATCGTTATATTTGTCAGCATCTCTTTCGGCTGTATCGGTTTTGTAGATGATTATCTGAAGGTTGTCAGGAAAAACAGCAAGGGACTCAGTGCCCTTTCAAAATTTTCGTTTCAAATAGTTGCAGCACTTATTGTCGCGATTATACTGTTTTGCAGCAATGAATTTGACCCGCGGCTGAATCTACCGTTTTTCAAAAAGGTTTCACCTGATATCGGCTGGGCCTATATCCCGCTGATTGTCTTTATTATCGTCGGCGCCTCCAATGCGGTGAACCTTACAGACGGTCTGGATGGTCTTGCAATAAGCCCCCTTATCGTTGCCTTTGCCAGCTATCTGGTATTTTCATATCTTGCGGGGCACACCAAGATAGCAGAATATCTTCAGATCCCGTATGTAGCAGGTTCAGGAGAAATCTCCGCAATTTGTGGGGCTGTTGTCGGCGCCGGCCTGGGTTTTTTATGGTATAACGCATATCCTGCTGAAATCTTCATGGGTGATGTGGGTTCGCTTTCCCTTGGGGCGATTCTGGGGACTGTTGCCGTAATCACCAAACAGGAAATAGTCCTGATACTTGTAGGAGGACTGTTTGTTTTTGAGGCCCTTTCCGTAATCTGTCAGGTGGCGTACTTTAAAATTACGGGGGGCCATAGGATCTTCAGGATGGCTCCGATACATCATCACTTTGAATTAAAGGGCTGGCCTGAGCCGAAGGTAATCGTGAGATTTTGGATTATTGCAATAATTCTGGCCCTGTTTTCATTCAGCACATTAAAACTAAGATAATATATTCAGATGGCGCAACACGAAAAGCCGGACTTTAAAGATAAAAAAGTTGTAGTTGTGGGACTGGGAATCTCCGGCCTGTGGACCGCCCGCTATCTTGTAAGACATGGGGCCAGGGTGACGCTGAGCGAAATGAACCGCGAGTCTGATCTATCACCATCCGCCTTGGATGATTTAAAGTCCATCGGAGTCATACTTGAGACAGGCGGGCATATTACCCAAACCTTTCTAGACGCAGACATGATTGTGCTCAGCCCGGGTGTTCCCCATGACATAAGGCCTGTCTGTGCCGCAAGGGATAATGGTGTACCTGTAACAGGAGAACTGGAGTTGGCCTCTCGTCTTATTGACACCCCCGTCATTGCCGTGACCGGGACAAATGGAAAATCTACAGTTACGACCGCATTGGGAAGCATACTTAAGGATGCAGGTTATGATGTTTTTGTAGGAGGAAATATTGGGACGCCCCTGATGGCCTATGCATACGAAGAAAAGCGGGCTGATTTCGTTGTTGCTGAGGTAAGTAGCTTCCAACTGGATACCAGTGATATGTTTTCTCCCTATATTGCTGTTGTCCTCAATATTTCTCCTGATCACCTGGACAGGTATTCATGCTATGAAGACTATACCCTTTCAAAACTAAAGATATTTAAGAATCAAGGGCATGGGCAATTCGCCATTGTAAATGATGACGATGAAAGGCTCACCTCTTTTCAGCCATCTTCAGGGGTCGTCATTTTGCGCTATGGCTTTGCAAAAAAGGCAGGAAGGCATGCCTGTGTTGAAAACGACCGATTAGTCACCTGTTTGGAAGGGTCAAGTCCTTGCTCATTTGACCTAAACTCATATCGTCTTCCGGGAAGGCACAATCTGGAAAACCTGATGGCAATTGTATTGGCTGCGAGGGCAGCTGGTATTGAGGCCGATGTCATACAAAGGGCCATTAATCAGCTTAAAGGGCTTCCCCACCGGGTCGAGTATATAATGGAGTTTGAAGGAATTGCTTTCTACGATGATTCCAAGGCGACAAACGTGGATGCGGCTGTAAGGGCGATTTTGAGTTTTGACAGGCCGTTGATTCTGATAGCAGGCGGCCGTCATAAGGGTGGTGATTACACGCCCCTTGTTACTGCATCAAAGGGAAAGGTCAAAAAGGCGATTTTTCTGGGCGAGGCAAAAGATCTATTGTCCGCTTCCTTTGAGGGAGCGATATCGTTTTTGCAGGCAAATGATATGGAAGAGGCGGTGTCCTTAGCCTTTTCATGTGCAGCAGGCGGCGATATTGTGCTGCTTGCTCCGGCATGTTCCAGTTTTGATATGTTCAGGGATTATGGACATAGAGGCAGGGTCTTTAAGGCGGCAGTGGAGAAGCTTGCACAATGAGGGAAGACAATCAGACTTCGTCAGGATACGATTATATGATAATTGTCCCGGTCATTTTGCTCGTCATTTTCGGACTGGTATTTGTATACAGCGCAAGTTCTCATCTGGCAGAACACCGACTGGGGGATAGTTGCTATTATCTCAAGAGACAGGCCGTTTTTTGCCTTTTGGGATTTTTGATGATGATTATTGCAAGGAAGGTGCCATGCACAGCATATTCCAGGATTGTCTATCCCCTGCTGCTGATAAGTTTAATCTTATTGTTTTTGTTATATATCCCAAGCTTGGGCTATAAGGTGGGAGGTGCGGCCAGGTGGTTCAGGATGGGGGGGATTTCCTTTCAACCGGCGGAGTTTGCAAAGATTTCCCTGGCGGTTTACCTTGCTTACTCTGTTGCCAAGAAAGGCTCGGACATGGCGACATTTTCAAGAGGGCTTCTGCCCCACCTGATCCTTGGCGGCATATTCATGTTTCTCATAGTCGGTCAGCCCGACTTGGGGACGGCGGTGATCATTGCCTGCTGGATATTCATCCTGCTGTTTGTAGGCGGAGTCAAGGTCTGGCAGCTTTCTTTGCTGGTCTTCCTGGGATCAATGGCCGCCTGGCAGCTTGTGATGCGGGCCGATTACAGGATCAAGAGACTGATGGCCTTTATTGATCCATGGGAGGACAGGCAGGGCATCGGATTTCAGATAATCCATTCCTTTCTGGCCTTTGGATCAGGCGGCTTTATGGGCGCAGGCATCGGCAACAGCAAGCAAAAACTGTTTTATCTGCCCGAACCCCATACAGATTTTGCCCTGTCCATCATAGGGGAAGAAATGGGTTTTGTCGGCGTAGCGCTTGTAATTATTTTGTTTGTGATATTGATTGCGGGTGGTATAAAGACAGCACTGAATGCACGTGATCTTTATAGCTCCTACCTGGCCTTGGGATTGATATGTATGATAGGCCTTCAGGCGGTGGTCAATATGGGTGTTGTAATGGGGCTATTGCCCACCAAGGGGCTGACACTTCCATTTGTCAGTTATGGGGGATCAGCGCTGATTTTTAACCTCTTCAGCGTAGGGATACTCTTAAACATTTCTTCGAGGACATGACTGGCAGGTGGATATTATTTCCGGCGACTTTAATTGCATCATTGCGGGCGGAGGCACAGGGGGGCACCTGTTTCCCGGGATTGCAGTTGCAAAGGAACTCGAAAAAAGATCAGATAGGGCCCGGATACTTTTTGTGGTGGGCCGCAACAGAATGGAGGCGGAAATATTGTCCCGATACGGATATGAGGTTAGATCCATCAGCGTTGAGGGGATCAAGGGACGAGGATGGAAAAAGGGCCTTGGTGTATTGCTTGGTCTGCCCAAGAGCTTTTTCCAGTCAAAATCCATTCTAAAGGAATTTTCTCCCGCCTTTGTCTTTGGGGTGGGAGGGTATTCCGCGGGGCCGATGTGCCTTGCGGCAAGATTAAATGGTATCCCCACTGCAATACATGAGCAGAATTCATTTCCCGGCCTCACCAACCGCCTTTTATCCAGGCTGGTGGACCGGGTTTTGATCTCTTTTGAAGAAAGCAGTGCCCATTTGAAAGGTAGCGATATCTATTTGACAGGAAATCCTGTCCGCGAAGAACTGTTTCACTCCGTTGAGACCAGACCGAAAAGCGGGTCACAATTTACCGTGCTGGTCGTAGGCGGAAGCCAGGGTGCACAGGCCATAAACAAGGTATTTTTGGAGGCACTGGAATATCTTAATGCAAGGGGCAGGAGTATCAATGTGATTCACCAGACAGGCCGGTTGGATTACGACAGGGTGGCAGAGGACTATAAGGAGAGGGGCCTCAAGGGAGAATTTATCCCTTTTATTCAAGATATGGCCTCCGCTTACAACAGAGCGGATATTGTGGTCGGCAGGGCCGGCGCTTCAACAGTTTTTGAACTGGCGGGTCTGGGAAAACCATCCATATTGATCCCTTACCCTTACGCCGCAAATCAGCATCAGGAGGCAAACGCCCTAAGCCTTGCAAGAGAAGGAGGTGCCGTGATGATCCGCCAACAGGATCTCACAGGAATGTATCTGGCCGAACTGCTTATGAAATACATGGATGACCCCACAGCCCTTTTTGAGATGGGACTAATGGCGAAGAAGATGGGTCGGCCGGATGCAGCCAAGGTGATTGTAGATAAATTGATGGAACTGAAAAATCACTGATGAAAAGATTCGGAAAAACAAAACATGCCCATTTTATAGGGATAGGAGGCATCGGCATGAGCGGGATAGCCGAGCTTCTTATCAACCTGGGATACAGGGTAAGCGGTTCGGATCAAAAGGACACCGCCGTCACAAGACGTCTGGCAGGCCTTGGGGGACGCATATTTAAAGGACACAAGGGTGATCAGGTGGATGACGCAGATGTCGTTGTCTACTCATCTGCTGTAGGTCCTGATAACCCTGAGATCCTGGAGGCCAAAGACCGATACATCCCCGTGATACCACGGGCGGAAATGCTTTCGGAGCTGATGCGTCTGAAATATGGAATAGCCATTGCCGGGGCGCATGGAAAGACTACAACGACCTCAATGGTTGCCTCCATTCTGACATGCGGGAATATGGACCCCACGGTAGTAATCGGGGGCAGGCTTGATATCTGGGGAGGATCGAACGCAAAGCTGGGGCAGGGAGACATATTGGTTGCAGAGGCAGACGAAAGCGATGGTTCTTTTCTTGCCTTATCCCCGACAATAGCTGTTGTGACCAATATTGATCATGAGCACATGAACCACTACGGGACAATGGATGCAGTCCGGGAGACCTTTGTCAACTTCATCAACAAGATCCCTTTTTACGGAACGGCAATGCTCTGTCTGGATAATGAAGAGATCCAAGGGATCATCCCGCGTCTTAAAAAAAAGTATCTGACCTATGGGATGACCTCCCAAGCGGATCTTAAGGCAAGGGATATTGAAAAAAAGGAACTTGAGGTCAGCTTCGAGGTCATATTCAAGGACCAATCCATGGGCCGTATCACAGTGGGGATGCCAGGTGAACACAATGTGCTTAACGCCCTTGCGGCTACGGCGGTAGGTCTTGAGCTGGATCTTGACATTGAGGTGATAAAAAACGGATTAAAGACATTGGGGGGGTTAGCGCGGCGTTTTCAGATCAAGGGCGAGTTCGATGATATGCTCATCATGGATGATTACGGCCATCACCCAACGGAGATCATGGCGACACTTAAGACAGCCAAGGAATGCTGGCCGGAAAAAAGACTGATTGTCCTGTTTCAGCCTCACCGCTACACCAGGACCAAGGATGTATATGACAAGTTTGTTATCAGCTTTAATGAAGCGGATGTCCTCATTGTCGCCCCCATTTATGCGGCCGGTGAGGATAAGATTGCCGGGGTTACCTCTGAATGGCTTTCTCAGGGTATAAGGGAACACGGTCACAAGAAGGTGATCACCTGCTCAAATCAACAGGAAATTCTCCCGGCACTCACATCTGTAGCAAAGGCTGGGGACCTGATTTTTACCCTCGGCGCAGGAAACATCTATCTTGAGGGGGAAAGATTTCTGAACCAATTGGCAAAGGGAAGCTGAGGGAGCCCAGCGACAAGTAGGGAAGTTAGATGACTTCTTATGGATGAAAGGCAGAAAGAGGATTTAATCAGGCTTTGCGCAGACAAACTGATCTTTAATTGTCCTATGGCGAAATATACGACCATGGGCGTTGGAGGAAAGAGCGAGGCGCTTTACAGGGCGGATGATCTGGATGAGCTAAGGCTTGTAATAGCCTTTTTAAACAGTGAGCATATCCCCTATATCCTAATAGGAAAAGGCAGCAACCTTTTGATTAAGGATAATGGCCTTGATGGTGTAGCGATAATGCTCAGGGGCTCACTGTCAGTGATAGAAAGAAATGAGGGTGATGCGGCGGTTGTTGCAGGCGCAGGTCTTCCCCTTGTAGAGCTTATCGGTTTCTGTCGCAACCTTGGCCTTGCCGGGATTGAATGTTTTGCAGGCATACCAGGCACGGTCGGCGGAGCCGTCACAATGAACGCGGGCGCCTTTGGCCATGAATTCGGATCAAGGGTGGAGGACATTGACATTATTACACGGCAAGGCGACGTGATCCGTAAGGCCAGGAATCAACTGATTTTTTACTACAGGGGGCTTGAAATCGAGAGAGGCCAGGTTGTGGTTCGAGCCAGGATAAATCTGGAAAAGGACTCCAAGGAGGCGGTGGCAGGCCGTATCGCAGACTATCTTAAAAGGCGAAGCATAGGTCAGCCGTTGGATTTTCCCAGCGCAGGCTCAGTGTTTAAAAATCCTCCCGATCATTATGCAGGCAGGCTTATTGAAGAGGCGGGGCTGAAGGGCAAGAAGATAGGAGGGGCAATGATATCCGAAAAACATGCGAATTTTATTGTTAATACCGGCAATGCCACTGCGAAAGATATCATCGAGCTGATTTACTTTGCCCAGTCAAAGGTAAGAGATCGGACAGGGATTGAATTGGAGCCTGAGATTAAGATTGTTGGAATTTAACTTTTAATTTCTTGACAATCATACACTGCTTATGAAGAGACGATCCATTTTAAGTAATCAGATTGTAAGGAAAAGAAAAAAGGAGAAGGCGTTTCTTTCCGTGATCAGCGCCTTTCGTCGGGTGATTTCAGGCGTTTTTATGGGCTCTTTCATCCTTATCGTTGCAGGCGGAATAAGCCTTGTTTTGCTGTACTTTTATCATTATCTACAGACCACGCCTTATCTCAGACTTGAACATGTCGAAGTCACAGGCGTTGATGATGAGACCAGCAAAAAACTTATCCAAATATGTAGACTTGACTCCTATTCAAACCTTCTCTTTCTTGACGTAGAGGAAATGCAGCAAAGGATGGAAGAATACCCCTGGGTCAGGTCGGTGAAGGTTGAAAAACAGCTCCCGCACACCCTCCTTGTCCATGCGGAAAGACACAAGCCAATGGCGCTGGTGGTTATGGACGGTGTCTATTACATGAATCAATACTGCGAGGTCTTTAAGCCTGTTGATGCATCTGATGATCTGAATTTTCCAGTTGTCACCGGAGTAAATCGTGATGAACCCGGAGCTATCATTAAGTTGCGTCGTGCAGTTGAGGCTATTAATATTTTAAAAACCTGCAAAGAGCCTTGGTCATTGAATGAACTTTCGGAGATTAATGTGATGCACGAAGAAATCTCTCTTTATTTTAACCACCTCCCTGTAGCTATAAGTGTTGTAAGTCGTGAGCTATCTGACAAAATGGACGGGTTAATAAGGATAACAAAACATCTTAAGGATAATGGTCGAATTGACCGTGTGACCGGCATCAACTTGAATATTTCAGACGGCGCCATGGTCTCCTTTAAGAAAGGATAAGGTAACTAAGGGGGCAAAGGTATGCCTGGAGACATTATTGTTGGCCTGGATATTGGAACGACAAAAATATGTGCCGTGGTGGGTGAAGTTCGCCCTGAAGGTTTAGAAATCATAGGCATGGGAAGTCACCCCTCAGAAGGATTGAGAAAAGGCGTTGTCGTTAACATTGAGCAAACCGTCAATTCCATAAAGGAGGCCGTGGAAGAAGCGGAAACCATGGCCGGTTGTGAAATAACGTCTGTTTACGCCGGGATAGCTGGAGGTCATATCGAGAGCTTTAACAGCCATGGGGTTATACCACTGAAGGAAAAAGAGGTGACCCAGAAAGATATTGATCGAGTAATCGAGGCCGCCAGCGCTGTGGCCATTCCTATGGATAGAGAGGTCATTCACACCCTTGTGCAGGAGTATATTGTAGACAACCAGGATGGGATTCAGAACCCTTTAGGTATGCATGGCGTGCGTCTGGAGGCAAAAATTCATATAGTGGCCGGTGCCGTCACTTCCGCCCAAAATATCATCAAGTGCGCAAACAGGGCGGGTCTTGATGTATGTAACATCGTGCTGGAGTCCCTTGCTTCAAGTGAAGCTACATTAACAAAGGAGGAGAAAAACCTTGGAGTGGCTTTGGTTGACTTTGGCGGCGGAACGACCGATATGGCGATTTTTTCAGGTGGGACCATAAAACATACATCCGTCCTTGCCTTGGGCGGGGACAACCTCACCTATGATCTCGCCATAGGTCTGAGGACCCCCAAGCACGAAGCTGAAAAGATCAAAATCAAATATGGATGTGCCTTTTCTTCGTTGATAGGAAAAGACGACACCATTGAAGTACCTGATGTCGGAGGAAGGAAACCAAGGGTCCTCTCTCGAAAGATTCTTGGGGAAGTTTTAGAGCCCCGCGTCGTGGAAGTATTCACTCTCATCTACAATGAACTTGTCCGCTCAGGTCACCAGGACAAGATCAACTCAGGAGTGGTGATAACAGGCGGATCATCTGAGCTTCCCGGCGTTCCGGAAATAGTGGAGCAGATTTTTAACGCCCCAGCCAGGATCGGGTATCCGGTAGGAATAAACGGATTAATAGAGGTTATCAATAAGCCTATGTATGCAACGGCTGTTGGTCTTGTTATTTACGGCTCTAAATCAGGCAGAAAAATCAAAAAATTCAGGATAAGGGACAGCAACATATTTAACCGCGTTATTGGAATAATGAGAAGATGGTTTAAAGAGGTAATTTAGAATCCTAATTCGTAAAAAGGAGGGACAAAATGAAATTTGAGTTAGTGGATGATAAAAAGGTCTATAACAACAAGACCACCATAAAAGTGGTCGGAGTCGGTGGCGGAGGAGGAAATGCCGTAAATAATATGATCAGCGCAAAACTTTCAGGCGTTGATTTTATTGTAGCCAACACGGATTCCCAGGATCTTGATCGTTCCGCGTGTAGCGACAAAATACAACTGGGACCATCAATAACAATGGGTCTCGGCGCAGGCGCCGACCCGGACATCGGAAGGGCCTCCGCCGAAGAAAGTGTAAATGATATCAAGGCCTATGTAGAGGGTGCCGATATGGTGTTTATTACGGCAGGCATGGGCGGGGGAACCGGAACAGGTGCATCTCCGATAATTGCCAGGCAATGTAAAGAGTGCGGAGCACTCACCGTGGCCGTAGTAACAAAGCCCTTTAAGTTTGAAGGGGACAAGCGGCTAAAAAAGGCTATAGAGGGTATCACAAATCTGCGGAGTGAGGTTGACAGCCTTATCATTGTTCCCAATGAGCGCCTGAAGGCATTGGGCAACAAAAGCACCTCTTTTAAGGACCTCATCTCCCGCGCTGATGAGGTGCTGCTCCATGCTGTCAGAGGCATCTCGGACCTTATTATGAGCAGCGGGTTTATCAACCTTGACTTCGCCGATGTGAAAAAAGTCATGGAAAAAATGGGCAGCGCCATCATGGGGATGGGACATGCAAGCGGAGAAAACCGCGCTGTAGAGGCTGCACAGATGGCGATCAATAGCCCTCTTTTAGAGGATATCTCCATTGACAGTGCAAAAGGGCTTTTGATGAATATTACGGGACCATCCAATATGACCATGGAAGAAATTGATGCAGCCTCCAATTACATCAAAGATTCCGTAAACGACGATGCCGAGATTTTCTGGGGTGTAGTCTTTGATGACGATACGGAAAACGAGCTCCGCGTAACAGTGATAGCAACAGGCATAAATAATAATTACGGCATCCCCACCCTCTCCCGTGACAAGCGCCAACATACAAGAAGCGGCGAGCTTACAAGCAACGTGGTCTCACTTAAAAAGGTAAGGGATCTCACCCCTGATGAACAAGAGGAGCAGTGGGTCGTAAAGAAACAGGATGGAGAAGTAATTGACGAACTGGACATCCCGACTTTTCAGCGCAAGGGGACCGAACCGCTTATTTCCCAGAATCAGGAGGGTCTAAGCAAAAAGAAAAAGGGGCTTTTCGGCAAACTTAACCTCAATCTGAAAGACAGCCTGGACTACCCGACTTTCTTGAGATTAAAAGCGGATTGACGGCCTTTATACATATCGGGTCGTCAGACGAATAATGATTTTATCGGCTATCTTTACCTGAAAGGCTGCCAGAAGTGCCGGGTGATATCATTTCCCTCTTTCGTGCCAGATTGTCGCACGAAAAGGGAACGGCAATAAAAGACTGGGGGGGCAAGGTCTCCGTTGCCTTGGCCTATCCCAATCACTACCGACTCGGCATGTCAAATCTGGGTTTTCAGGTTGTATACCATCTTCTCAATCAGCGGACGGATGTTGTTGCAGAGCGTGTTTTCCTGCCTGAAGGTCATGAAATGTCCCTTCTACTTCAGGCAGGAGGCTCTCTTATATCTTTGGAATCCCAAAGACGCCTAAGTAAATTTGATCTCATAGCCTTTTCTCTATCGTTTGAAAACGACTATCCCAATATCCTAAAAATACTGGAGCTAGGAAAGATACCCCTGCTCTCCGAACAAAGGCCTCCCGGATGCCCATTTGTTGTGGCAGGCGGCATCACCACATTTTTGAATCCTGAACCATTATCATCTTTCATGGATTTTTTCCTGCTGGGTGAGGCCGAGTCCAATTTGAACCAAATGCTGGATCACTTTTCCGAGTACAAGGGCCTTTACAGTGACAGAAAAAAAATTATCCGCAATTTATCCCAGAATGTGACCGGCCTTTACGCCCCTTCACTTTATCAGCCTGAATATAACGACGATGGGACCATAAAATCGTTTTCACCCAGAGAATCCATGGTCCCGGCTAAGATCAAAGTCTGCCGATCAGCGTGTGATCAAGTACAAGTGTCCAAGATCACCACCCCTGAAACCGAGTTTGGAGATCGCATCCTGATAGAACTGGGAAGAGGCTGCGGCCGTTCGTGCAGATTCTGCGCCGCCGGCTTTGTATATCGTCCGCCCAGAATTCATCCTAAAACAGACCTCATGAACGCCGTTCAATCTGCTCTCAAAACCAATACTCAGTTGGGGCTCCTTGCCTCCAATGTCTCGGATATTCCAGGGATAGAAGCCATCACGGCAAAAATTGTAGAAAACGGCGGTAGCTTTTCTGTCTCGTCACTCAGGGCCGACACCCTTACCCAGGCATTTTTAAGTCATTTGGCGGCTGCCGGCCAAAAAACGCTTGCGATAGCGCCGGAGGCAGGCTCTGATAGGTTGCGGAGGGCAATCAACAAACACCTTACAAAAGAGCAGATCATTGATTCAATAAAATTGATTGCGTCAACAGAAGATTTTGCCATAAGGCTCTATTTCTTAATCGGGCTTCCAACAGAGACTAATGATGATATTGAGGCACTTGTAGATCTTGTAAAGGTCATTAAACACCACATGGTCAAACAGTCCGCACCGCGTGGGAGGATCGGTCAAATCAGGCTGAGCATCAACTGCTTTGTCCCAAAGCCATTTACACCCTTCCAGTGGTTTTGTCTGGAAGATATGCGCATTTTAAAAGAACGACAGAAGCGGCTGAAAAAAGAACTGGGTAAAGAAGGCGGAGTGAAAGTTAATTTTGATGTAGCAAAGTGGGCTTATATACAGGCCCTGTTATCCACCGGAGACAGGCGCGTGGGGTCAATCCTGCTCAAGGCCCATAGTCTAAAAGGAGACTGGACAAAGGCGCTTAAGTTTTCCGAAATAAATCCGGATTTCTTTGTATATCGCCCAAGGGGAATTGATGAAACCCTGCCTTGGGATTTTGTAGATAATGGTATTGAAAAAAGCCACCTTGCAAAAGAATATCGGCTCAGTCTTGAAGCAAAAGAATCAGAAATATGTCATGTGGGAAAGTGCTATCGCTGTGGGGTCTGCAAAAAGGAAAGAATACATTATATCATATGATCTTAAACAGATCCGGATTCATATACTGGACAAGATTTCAACACAGCCCTGTTTCGCCCTTGTTCCTTTGCCCCGTACAGGGCGCTGTCGGCGGCATTAACCAGATCCTTTGACAACATCCCTTTTTCAGGGCCTACACTCGACACCCCCAGACTCAACGATACATAGTCGCTGATCTTTGAATGAGCATGGGGAATCTTCAGGGATTGCACCTTTGCCCTGATCGTTTCGGCTACGTGAAAAGCCCCTTCTGCGTGGGTATTGGGAAGTATTACAACAAACTCTTCTCCGCCATAACGGGCGACCAGATCTCCAGGGCGCTTGATGGATTTGCTTATTGCCCGCGCAACGGCACAGAGGCATTTATCCCCTTCCTGATGACCATAATTATCATTGTAGAGCTTGAAGAAATCAATATCACACAAGATCAATGACATGACACCCTTTTCCCTCTTCATGCGATCCCATTCCCTTTCCATATACTCATCAAACTGTCTTCGATTGGCGATCTGAGTCAGGCCGTCTACGGATGCAAGCCTCTTAAGCTCCTTGTTCGCCTCTTGCAAAGCCTCCTCGGCAAATTTGCGGTTACTGTCATCATAGATCGTACCGTCAAGCCAGAGGGGCTCTCCGTCAACACCGAATACCGCCTGGCCGGACTCATAAAACCAGCGCAGATTGCCGTTTGCGTCAATTATGCGATACTCGACAGAGAATGTCTTAAGCGGCTCCATTACCTCGCCAATGGCCTGTTCGACCGCTTCCCTGTCATCCGGATGAATGATCTCCCGATAGATATGGACAGGATTCCACCTGAACATGGATGCAGGGTAAGCGGTGATCTCTTCGATTGCATCGGAGATAAATTCCACTATCCAATCGCCATCAATTCTGATCCGGTATACAGCGCCGGGAATGCTTGCAACCAGGGCCCTGAACTGCTGTTCGTTTTCATGAAGGACATCGGTCATCATGATCCGCTCATCCAGCTCTATTCTGAGATGTTCATTTTCAGCACGCAGTTCCTGAACCCGCTCCTCGATCAAGGCCTCTATCTGCTCATTGGTCTTATTGACCTGGGCCTCCAGTTGTTCACACCTTTCCGTCTCCTGCCTGAGCCTTTCCTCCATATCCCTCAACTGACCGGTCTTAAGCTCAAGCTGACGGCCCAATTGCCTGGCCTTTTGTTCAATTTCATCATAAGATGTCATATTATTCATCAGGCTTCCCAGCAAATTTTGTAACGTTTAAAATCACATCTCTAACCAATTAGGTATGCGAGGGAACTATCTAAGCAGCTTGACATGATATAGGCATTTGTCTATTGTTATTTGACCTTTTAGCAGTTTGCATGGAATTATGCAATATAATTTATAATACAGCAACAGATTATCCTATTGATTTTGAACCATTTTACCCATGATAAAGAAAGATATCACCCTAAATGTAGACGGCATCGCCATAAACGGTCAGCTCTTTATACCTGGACAAATCCACCCATATCCTACAGTATGTCTATGTCACGGCATCCCTGCCGGAGACAGGCCTGAGCCCAATGACGGTGGATATCCCTTACTGGCTGAAAATATCTGCCGACAAGGTCTTAACGTATTTATCTTCAACTTCAGGGGCACAGGGATAAGCGGTGGTAATATTGACCTCTTGGGCTGGACAAAAGACCTTGCGGCTGTCATTGACCATCTCTATCTTCTGCCGGAGGTTGACAAATCACATATAGCTGTTTTGGGGTTCAGCGGCGGGGCCGCGGTTTCAATATGTGTTGCCGCCCGGGACAACCGTATTAACTATTTGGCCGCCTGCGCATGTCCGGCGGAATTCTACCGCCTGACTGAAGCGGACGATGCCGCATCATGGATTGACCACTTCCGCAAAATCGGGGCGATAAGGGATGATAATTTTCCGCGTTCAACCGAAGAGTGGCTTGATGGCTTCAGATTTGTGAGCCCTGTTGAGTATGTCTCCCAAATCGCGCCGAGACCGTTGCTCCTTATTCACGCAAAGGATGATGAGACCGTTTCCATAAGTCACGCCCACAGACTCTATGAAAGGGCCCGTGAGCCCAAGCAACTGGTGGTGCTCGACGCAGCAGGCCACAAATTAAGACGCGATCAGCGTGTCCTGACGGAATTTATCCGGTGGCTTGTGTCACACTTACAGGGACACAAGGCCTTAGTCTTCAATAGACTTTAAGAAAATGATTTTGGCAAGGCCAGAGAGAGGAATCCGCGGAGGCGTATTACTAATACACCGCACAAGGAATTCCGACCGATTACGCAGTCCAAAATCTTTTTATTAAAGTCTATCCTTTCCGCCTCCTTATTGCCTCCAATAGGCCCGCTGTTCCTGTCATCATGTTGTCCCCAAAAGGCGCACCAAGGACCATGGGTACAGACAGATTCAAGTCCTGCACCAGTGCCCGTCTTGGGCCTGTGACAATAATCACCTCTGCAGCCTTAAAACCAAAGTGCCTCCTGATATAGGCCCCGTGGCCCCCCTCTTCCAGGAGTTTTTTATGATTAATTCTGCCGTCGGCCAATTCCTGTAATAATCCTGCCAGTCGGCCAAAGGTGATATCCCTGGTGTGATACTCAAAAAAGCCCGCTATCTCCTGACCTGTAATGGCCGCACCCAACGTATGTGAGGTAGCCACATCCAGGACCAGGAAGTTTTGTCTTGACCTTGCCTCATTATCCATGGAGGCACCCTGGATGGCGGCCATACCGCTATCCATTACATAGATCTCTTTGCAGGGAAGACCCCCGGCGGTCGCAGCAATGGAGGAAAGACGGCTTAGATAATTCGGAACATCACTGCCCCGAAAAAGCAGCGCATGAGCAAAAGGCTCCTTGTCCAAGGTGGCCTTAAATATATTGTGTCTGAAATCAAGGTGTGAAACACCTGGACCAGGCACCCCGTGATCCTGGGCGCATACGCCAACCACATCAAAGGAAAACGGTACGCCAAAACCTTCCACAATGCCCTTAAGCCGTTCCGTCTGTAAATCTTGAATAATAAGGTGGTTATAATTGGAATCGCCTACAAGGGCCTCGGCATCAACGTCCTCAACGACCCTTATACCATTAGAGCGCACCCTAGCCAGGTCGTGATGGATGGTTGCGGCCGAAGATGCGGACATCACCACCTCATGGGTTTCGGCCTGCTGTCTTAGGACATTTGAAATGGGCCCACCTCCCATCTCACAACCTGTAACAATGAGATTACCCTCTATTGCGGCGGCCTTTTGTGCAATATCTATCACCGGGGATTTTACCACCGCCTTGTAATGAGTCTCCGATTCATCATCAATGTAAAGGACATCCATCGTGCCTGCACCAATATCCACCAGTAGGAATCTGCTCATCTCTCTTTTAGTCCTCAATCCTTATTGGCGATCTCACTCGCCTGGGTTGAAGCCAACTCATTGGCCCAGTTCACTGATTTCTGAAATGCCTCCTTGACCTTCCGTGAATCAAGATTCAACTGCCGCATCATACTCTCTCCTTCGGCCCACTTCGCCTCCTCAAGATATTCCGCAAGACGCAGCAGGGGATAATACTCATTATTGGGATCACGTCGCAATGCGGCCTTGAGTTTTTCCTCAAGGGGAAGATATTGAACAATATCATCCATGGATGAACCAAGGATGACGTCCAGGAGAGAAAACATTCCCAGCAGATGGAGGGTGTCAGGGTCAAAGCCCCAGTAATCGTGTTCTACCCCTATTGTCTCCAAAAACATGCCTCTCTGTGTTGCGAGAAATATCAACTCATCTGAAATCTTACTGCACGCCATGCCAGTAAGGACGGCCACCCTCAGCCAATTTTTGGTCTTTCTCCAGCCCAACAGGGAAATAGCCTGCTTTATGGAGCGCACCTTTTGCGGGAAGCCGAAGGCGGCGGAATTAAGATAAGACAGCAGCCTGAAGCTGATTGAGACATCATCCTGTATGATCTTGGCCAGTTTATCAAAATCAGGGTCTTCCTGTTCGATTGTCTTGAACAACTGGAACCTGGAGGCCTCACCGGTTGACATCTTTTTGACGGAGATCTTCTCCTGGGTCTTAAAAAAATGGCCCCTGAACAATTTAAAGCCCAGCCTCATACAGGCATCAAAAGCCGCAGCATCCTCCACCTGATTGGCCAGCAGCATGATATTGTTCTTTGCCGCCCTGGCCGCCTCAACAGAAAGCTTTTCTTTGTTCATGCTTGGCGCATCCACGCATATTATATCCGCCAGGCCCAAAAGGGAGCCATTATCCGGCAGGGCTGAATCCCAATCTACTGCGATCATGTAGCCGTCTGATTTCAACATACTTAAGGACTCGAGGGCTGAATGCCAGGCATTCAATGGCCTGGAGATTTTAATGACGGTTAAGGCAGATGGAAGTGCATAGGGGAGATTATCCAGTATGCCCTTTTCGCTGAAGTTGACGATGATTTTTCTGCTCCTGTCAAGGATCTGTTGCAGGCCTATATAAGTGCTCTCGGCAAGATTGACTGCAACTTTGCTCTCTTCCGGCAATCCCGATGAGATATCCCCTGCCGCTGCCACACAAAATAACTCGTAACCCCAAATACGCCTCTTTGCATCAAATACAGGCTGTCTTGCAAGTGACACTGAAATTTGATCTTTCTCAGATGTGTTTTTGTCGGCCATTTTGTTCCCGCCCTCGATCACTCATAAATGGTTAAGTAAAATCCAAATTTTTAAATTAATGATATTAACCTGTTATGATCTTTAAATTTCTAGACTTCCAACGGCTCCACCTGCCATATTTTGTCGGCGTATTCCTTAACCGCCCTGTCGCTCGAAAACTTTCCCATCTGAGCAGTGTTTAAGATGGATCTCCTCGCCCAGTCATCAGTGTTCTTGAACACCATGCTCACCTCTTCCTGTACCTTTATGTAGCTGTGGTAATCAGCGAGCACCAGGAAATAATCGCCCTGGTCAAGTAGTGCACGGATAATGGGAGAGAACAATCCCGGCTGTGAGGTGGAGAAATACCCCTCTGCTATCATATCAAGGACCCTTTTCAATTCCTGATCATACAAGTAATAATCGCGGGGGTTGTAGCCCCCGTTTCTTAGTCGAATGACCTCTTCGGCAGTCAGGCCGAATATAAAGATATTTTCCCTCCCCACCTCTTCCATGATCTCCACATTTGCGCCATCCAGGGTCCCTATGGTCAGTGCCCCGTTCAGGGACATCTTCATATTCCCAGTGCCTGAGGCCTCCATGCCGGCGGTTGAAATCTGCTCAGACAAATCTGCGGCAGGGACCACTTTTTCCGCCTGGGAGATGCAGTAGTTCGGTAAAAATATCACCCTGAGCAGACCGTTGACCCCGGCGTCCCGGTTGATAGTATCAGCAACGGATGTGATAAGCTTTATGATAAGCTTGGCCTGGAAATAGGCCGGGGCGGCCTTTCCCGCAAAAAAAACGGTACGGGGCGCGCCTGAAAAATCATTTCCGTCCCTGATACGATTGTAGAGGGTAATAACATGGAGGATATTGAGCAACTGCCGCTTATATTCATGCATCCTTTTAACATGGACATCAAACATGGTATCAGGATTTACGCCAAGACCTATCTTGCGCAGGATGTAGCGTGCCAGCCTTTTTTTGTTCTCCCTCTTTACCTCAGTCCATGAGGCGCGAAATTGCGCATCATCCGCAAAAGGTATCAGCCTTCTAAGCTGATCAAGGTCTCTTATCCAATTATCGCCGATGGCAGAGGTGATCAAACCGGAAAGGCCCTGGTTTGCCTGACACAGCCACCTGCGGGGGGTAATACCGTTGGTGACATTTTTTATTTTTCCAGGGAAGAATCTGTCAAAGTTCGTAAAGATACTATTCCTTAATATCCGTGTGTGAAGATCGGCCACCCCGTTTACCGAATGGCTGCCGACCACGGCCAGGTGCGCCATGCGCACGTGACGGACAGGCACCTCCTGAATCAGGGACATCCTGGAGACGATGTCTGAATCATCCGGATACCGATTTCTAACCTCCGAAAGGAACCTGTGGTTGATCTCGTAAATGATCTCAAGGTGTCTGGGGAGAACCCTGTTGATCAACTCCACCGGCCAGGTCTCAAGGGCCTCAGGGAGCACGGTGTGGTTTGTGTAGGCAAAGGTCTTTTCACATATGGCCCAGGCCTCTTCCCAGTCGAGGTATTCCTCGTCAATTAGCAGGCGCATCAACTCCGGTATGGCGATGGAGGGATGGGTGTCGTTCAACTGGATAGCCACAAAATCGGGAAAAGAGGAAAAAGAACTGCTTTGCTTCTTGAAGCGCCTGATAATGTCAATAAGGGTGGCAGATACAAAGAAATACTGCTGCCTCAGCCGCAACTCTTTCCCCTCCATTGCCTCATCACTGGGGTAGAGGACCTTTGATATGTTTTCACTGAGGACCTTTGCCTCCACAGCGCCGACATAATCGCCCTGGTTGAAGTTCTCAAGGTTGAATTCCCTGCTCGATCTTGCCGACCACAGACGCATATTGGATACATACTCGTCCCTATAGCCCGGGATGAGGATATCGCAGGCCATTGCCATAACCACATCAGCATCCACCCAGCGACGTCTGGTAAATCCCTTTTCGTCAGTATAGGATTCGGTGCGGCCATAAAATTGTATCTTATACAACTGCTCGCCGCGCTGTATTTCCCATGGGCTTACATGCCTGAGCCAGTTATCGCACGTCTCGCGCTGATAGCCGTTGACAAGCACCTGGTGAAAGATACCATAATCATAACGGATGCCATATCCGTAACCAGGAAGATTCAGGTTCGACATGGAATCCATGTAACATGAGGCCAGCCTCCCCAGGCCGCCATTACCAAGCCCCGCATCCCACTCTTCCTCCTCTATGTCGTCCAGATCATGGCCGAAATCACTGAGGGCCTCACGCGCCTCATCTTCCATCCCCAGACAGATCAGATAGTTCTTCAGAAAACGACCCGGCAAAAATTCCATGGAAAGATAATAAACCCGCTTGGCCATAGAATCGTAACATGCGCGCTGGGTCTTTATCCATCTTCCGATCAGTCTGTCTCTTACACTATAGGCAAGCCCCATAAAGCAGGAATACTTGTCACGGGAATAAGGATCTTTTCCCATGGTGGACTGGATGTGCCGACGAATATCGTCTTTGAGTGAGACCTGATCTAAGACTTCATCATGGTTTCCGGCATCGAGGACTTGATGGCTTTTGCCCATTGTCTCATCCTCCATAAGGGATTTGGGTCACTGCGTCGAAAAAATAATGATGCAGGTAAACAGGTTGAAGGGTGTTATTGTGTCTGAACGAAAAAGCTGTTCAGACACAATGCTAAATTTTTAATTTTGAATTTTCAATTAAAAGAAAATCCGAATGTGTTCAGCCTTCCACAAAAAGCTCTGTGCTCAAGTATCTCTCACCCGTGCTGGGAAGGATTACAACCAGCAGCTTATCTTTATTCTCCAATCTTGCAGCCGCCTTCAATGCAGCGGCCACAGCAGCCCCTGAGGAGATCCCGCAAAGTATCCCCTCCATCTTGGCCATATCCCTGGCCATGGAAAAGGCCTCCTCATTGGAAGTGGTTATGATCTCATCAATAATATCGGTATTGAGTACCTGCGGGACAAATCCAGCCCCTATTCCCTGTATCTTGTGGGGACCCGGGGCGCCGCCTGAAAGCACAGGGGAGTCTTTCGGCTCAACTGCTATCGCCTTAAATGCAGGTTTTCTTTTTTTGATCACCTCTGATACGCCTGTGATGGTCCCTCCGGTTCCGACGCCTGCCACAAGGATATCCGCCCCCCCTTCGGTATCCAGCCAGATCTCTTCCGCCGTGGTCCGACGATGTATCTCCGGGTTTGCCGGATTGCTGAACTGATCGGGCATAAAGGCATTCGGTGTTTTGGATACTATATCACGCGCCATTTGAATCGCCCCTTTCATGCCTTCGGAGGCGGGTGTGAGCACAAGGTCCGCGCCGAGGTGCTTCAGGAGCTTTCTCCTCTCAAGGCTCATGCTCTCAGGCATGGTCAGTATCAGTCTGTATCCTTCGATTGCGCAGACAAAGGCCAGGGCGATCCCGGTGTTGCCGCTTGTTGGCTCAACGATTACGGCCCCGTCCTTTATGAGCCCCTGCCTTTTAGCGGCCTCGATCATGGCGGCCCCAATACGGTCTTTTACGCTGCCAAGTGGGTTTTTGAATTCCAGTTTGGCCGCTATTCTGGCAGGGAGACCCTTTGCAATCCGGTTGAGTTTTACCATAGGCGTTGAACCTACGGCCTTTACAATATCACCAAAGATCCGGCTCATATTATCCCCCCCTTTTTCTGTTGTCGCCTCCGGACAATATCAATTCGGGCCTTTTTAGAAACACCTTGGTATCGGGCGGGACCGATTCAGTTATCCATACGTTTCCGCCGATAACCGAACGTTCCCCTATAACGGTCTCACCCCCCAATATGGTGGCCCCTGCATAGATAATAACGTCATCTTTGATTGTAGGATGGCGCTTTTTATTCCTGAGCCCTTCCACAGAATCTTTGGAAAGGGACAATGCCCCAAGGGTGACTCCCTGGTAAATCCTTACCCGATCGCCTATCTCGGAACTCTGCCCAATAACAACTCCTGTTCCGTGGTCTATAAAAAAACTCTCCCCGATGTGCGCCCCTGGGTGGATGTCAATGCCGGTCTGGCTGTGGGCATATTCCGTCATCATACGAGGGATAAGAGGGATACCCTGTTCATACAGCTGGTGGGCGATACGATAGACGGAAATGGCAAAGAGCCCTGGATAACTGAATATAATCTCATCATAGCTATGGGCCGCAGGATCTCCCTCCCTTGCGGCGATAACATCCCTCCCAAGCAGTGCCCTTAATGATGACATATACTTTATAAATGTGATGGCTGCCTCATGGCCCCTGTCCTGACAATGGGTACAGGGTTGATCATATCTCAGGCACTCATGCCGGATGGAAAGGGTGATCTGTTCGGCCAGGGACTCAAAGAAATCCACCACCACCTGTCCGAAGTAATAACCAATGTTTACCCTGTCTACCCTTGTCCTTATAAAATAGCCCGGAAACAAGATCCGCCGGGCCTTGACAATCAACTCAATGATAGCGTCCCTGGAGGGGAGGGGTTCAGGGCTTACGTGATCGAAACATTCTTCGCGCTTACATGAAAGGATCAGATCATCCACAATGGAGGGAATCTCTTCCCGGTATTTTTCCATGCCCCCGACATCAATCTTGCATTGATCTTCGTGACTTTCTCCCATAGCAAGTGCCTCCGACTTTGGCAATTATGATTTGTTAATTGTGAATCTTGAATTATGGTTGAGGGCATGATCATATAATTATTTGATCACCATGTAAATCCTGAACATGTCTGTTGTGGACACAGACGCCAGCCTTTCAGCAGACTCTGAGAAACGGTTTTTCAGAGGCAGGAGGTTTAAACGCCATGCAGAAACCGGTGGCGGGAAAGTACGTTAAAAAACCCTATACACTGGAAGAGATCGGCATTGCTGTCAAAGAAGAGTCGGTGAAACCCTAAAGAGTGTCTTAAGCCTTGCCGGTATCTCCCATTCAATCAAGAGCCTTTGTGCGGCTTGCGGCACAAGGTGTTCCCAGGTGCATTCATCCTTCATCAGCATCCTGATATCAGTCGCGCTCAAGCCCTTTTCCTCCGAAGGAACGTCTCTCAAGATATGGGTCTTGAGACCCATTTCTGTAAAATACGCATGTTTTTTTCTCCCCCATTCATCGTAGATTGACAAAAAAAACACTGCATCCATGGGCACATAATATTTGTAGAGTTCAGGGAAGCTGACAGGAAAAGGCACAATGGAAAATTGACGTGCATCAAGGCCTTCCTCCAATACCGTCTTAACAAGGACGTAGCGCTCGTAATAGGTTAGTGGATTTGCAAACGGGCTGCTTCTGTTGACGTCGGTTTCTTCTTTTCTGCTCAGGACCGGATCAGGATTTGTAATCCCGACCACAAGATGGCGGCACATGGCCTTGCCGGCCATGATATATTTTAAATGATCATTGTGCAGGACCTGAAAGCGACCATGGATTACGCCGATTTCATAGTTATATGTTATCATTGGAACCTGTCATGTAGAAATTTTCGGGGCCGTATCGAGCATAAAAGGTCGGTATCTACCGGGCCAGTAAGGCTGATCATCGGGCGTATCCATAATCCCATGCAGCTTTGACATGTCCAGATGGTCGAGGATCATATACATCAACTCCCTGCCGCGGATCTGCCCCAGTGCACCCATGGCAGCATCAATTTCATTAAACCTCATAACACTGTCCCGTCTTACACCACGGCCGTAAAATGTCATGGGGACGGATTCGCCTGAATGGATGAGGGGTCCTGAGCTTGGAGTCGAATGGTCAGCAGTGATGATGATCAACAATTCAGGATCATCCATAAGCGGGCCGATCGCCTTTCCAAGCCCCTTGTCAAGGGATTCAATCACCTTAAGCTTGAATTCAGGGTCTTTGGTGTGGCCAGCATCGTCAGGGGCCTTTGTGTGGACATGTATAAAATCATAATCGGCCAGGCCCTCAATGGCAAGCCCAAGGCGTTCCGCCAGATCATCCCCTGGATCTGTATTATCATAAACCTTTCTTGTATCCATACCGATGTATCTTCCCAGTCCAAGATATACGATTCCAGAGGCTATGGAAAGACCCCTAAGCCCGTAACTGTCTGTAAAAGGTCTGACCTCCTTGAGTTGTCCTGCCCGCTGGGTAACAAAACCGTTAACGGGTTTCATATTGTTACCGATACGGAAACGATTGACAGGATGATCTTTCAATCGGCCATAAACCCATACAAGATACTGCTTAAGCGCATAAGCGGCATTTTCGGATAAGGGATCATTCCGGTATCTTGACCAGGGCGAAATCTCTATCAGGGCGCTGCCGTCAACAAACGGATCAGAATCAGTGAAATAAGGCGCAACATCACCGGAAAGTGAGATAATGCCGAAGATCCCCCCTGTCTGAACGAATCGTATTTTCACGCCGTTTGCCTCGTATCCGGAAACCTCATCTATCAACTGTAAGACATCATCGGATGATATCACCGGTTTTCGCTCATCTACTACAAGGCAACCTTCTGCGTCGTGCAGACAGGCGAAATGGGCCAGCACCGCAACATCCTTAGGCCCAAGAGGTATCCCTGCTCCCAGCGCCTCAAGAACACCCCTTCCGGGAAACAGCGCCATGTCATAGCCGAACATTACAAAATGGGCATTTTCGCTGGGCAATGCCTGCCCCAACATCGCGGCGTGATAAAGACCGTTTGCACCGCCTGCGGCTATATGGTCAAGGAATGGGGTATTGGCCGCCTGGAGGGGTGTCTGGTGGCCGAAGAGATCGAAGGAGCGATCCCCCAATCCGTCAAGCATTATCAATATACATTTCTTCAGTCTGTTATTGTCCATGTCTTCATTTTCCCCGAATCCGGCCTCAAAATCAACCTCAACCTTCGAACAGGTTCTATAGGAATTTCCGAATCATTTTCCATTTTCCATAGGAACTTCCAGTTTGCCCACCGCATTGTTTTATAGTAGAAGGTTTTCCCAGTGAAATTTTATAATACAGGCAGACAATTGACCATGTTCCCCACACTCGCAGTTTGCAATATATTCCCCGACACCGCCACTCTCGCGCATTTTGCCCGTGATTACGGGTTTTCCGGTATTGACTGGTCGTTTGATCTGACCCGTATTCCTGAGACATCCTGTCAGGAATCCGACTGGCTGAGGGAGATTTTTGATCTCAGTCCGTTGGAGGTCCGTTTCCACTGCCCTTTTTATCAGGTGGACCTCGGCCATTCGGACCCTGAGGAGGCAAAGGCCGCCAAGTACATTTTCCGCAGGATCATCCTCCTTGTCTCAAAGGCTGGAGGAAAATATCTGACCATTCATATCGGCCTCGGCCATAATTCCACCGAACCCCTCTCCTGGAACAGTACGCTAAAAAATTTGAAAGAGATCGTCCGGTTCGGGGCAGAACATGGGGTAAAGGTCTGTCTTGAAAACCTGGCATGGGGCTGGAGCAGCAGGCCGAACCTGTTTGAAAAGCTTATCCGCAAAAGCGGCGCACATGTCACATTCGATATCGGCCATGCCCATGCATGTGAATCCGTGCAGACTCAGCAGTATTCCATTGAGGATTTCATCACGCCACATCAGGGTCTGATCTTAAATGCCCATGTATATCATACTGAGACATCCGGCCTCGGCCATCTGCCGCCAAACCACGTGGAAGACATTGAAGACCGGTTGGAACTGCTGCTTGCCTCAGGTTGCAGGTGGTGGACAATAGAGCTAAAAGAGCAGGGCACCCTGATCAGGACAAAGGGATTGATAGACAACTATCTGCAAAGGCTGCCACTTGCCTGCGGCCTGACTGAAGAAGATCAGATACGGACCTCAACTGCGTGCCGGGGTTTAGCCCGACTTTGTAACTTTTCAAAAAGTCGGGGTGCGGGCGGGCAGGGGCGGAGGTCTGTTTTGTAATGGCGCATAATTTCTCCGGTGCTGCTGCAACGCCCCCGTTACCCTGAAAAATGGCCGAACAGGCAGATAGGTCCAAGCCTCAAGCGGGCACTGTCCTATGGGCCTGTCCGGATAAAATTTCAGGCTAATGCTGCCATTGCATGGAATGACTTAAAGACATGCGCCGTTAAAAAACAGACCCCCGCCCCTGCCCGCCCGCACCCCGACTTTTTGAAAACCTACCGATTATGCTGGAAAATCATTAAGATAATTGAACTTGACAGGCGGCCCTCTTTTTTCTAATATCCCTTTCTGCTTGCTTTAGGTTGTTGTCAACCTTGTTACTGATCAACTTACTGAAGAAATGGAGGAAAAATGGAAATCAAAAAAATCGCGGTTATAGGCGCAGGCATTATGGGAAACGGTATTGCCCAGGTGTGCGCACAGGCTGGCTATGAGGTTTCGGTTCGGGACATTAATCAGGCCTTTCTCGATAAGGGCATCAAAAACATCGAGAAAAACCTGTCCAAACTGGTGGCAAAGGAAAAGATGACCCAGGACCAGATGAACGCCGTTATGGGCAAACTAAAACCCACATTGGAACTAAAAGATGCGGTTGAGGGCGCCCAGTTGGTCATTGAGGCCGCAACTGAGAATATTGATATCAAAAAGTCCATATTCAAGGAGATTGACGGCTACTGCCCGCCGGAGACCGTATTTGCGTCAAACACCACTGCAAAGAGCATCGCTGAAATGGGTGCAGTTACAAAGAGACCCGACAAGTTCATAGGCATGCACTTTTTTAATCCCCCGCCATTGATGAAGCTGGTGGAGGTTATCCGGAGCCTTGCAACATCCGACGAAACCTGCAAGATTATAACCGATACGTGCGCAAAGCTGGGGAAAAAGGCCGTGGTCATCAAAGAGGCCCCGGGCTTTATCGTCACCAGGATATTTGCCGTATTGATCAATGAGGCCTTCTTCACACTGATGGAAGGTGTGGCAAGCCCCGAGGAGATTGACGAGGCCATGCAACTGGGTGTAAACCTGCCCGCAGGACCGCTTAGAACCGCGGATTTCATGGGAATTGACCTGGTATTGGCCACCATGAACACCCTGTACGAGGAATTCGGAGACCCCAAATATCGTCCCTGCCCACTGGTAAGAAACTATGTAAGGGCCGGCTGGCTGGGTGTAAAAACCGGCAGAGGCGTCTACGATTACAGAAAGTAGGTCTGTTTATCAGATTACAAAAAGCCCCCACAGTCCCACGGGATTTGTGGGGGTTTTTTGATTGAACATTACAATATTATCTTGAGGGGCTTACTTGTTCTTAACTTTTGAAGGCATAGAGGGCTGCGGCAAGTCAACACAGGCCAAACGACTGGTAGCGCGTTTGACAGAGCTAAAGATCCCGGTCATACATACCATTGAACCTGGGGGGACCGGAATTGGTCAAGATATCAGGGGCATCCTGCTGGATAACTCCAATGAGTGTCTGGCGCCCCTTGCAGAGCTTTTTCTTTATGCAGCAGACAGGGCCCAGCATATGACAGAGGTAATCAAACCCGCCCTTTTGAATGGAACATGGGTTGTAAGCGATCGGTTCTTTGATGCAACCGTAGCCTACCAGGGTTATGGGCGAAATCAGGATATCTCGTTAATTAAGATGTTGAATTCAAGGGCCTGCTCAGACATTACGCCCGATAAAACCTTCCTTATTGACTGTCCTGTTGAGATCGGCCTTGAAAGGGCCTTTCGAAGGAACCGGGAGCTTAAACAGGAAGGAAAGGCCAGATTCGAAAGGGAAAAGGTGGCCTTTCATGAGTCAGTGAGAAAAGGGTATCTTACAATTGCCGCTGATGAACCTGACAGATTCGTCATAATTGACGGCTCTCTTAACGAGGAAGATCAGGAGGCATTGATATTTGAAAATATCAGGCCACTTATCCCTCAAGGCCGATGTTAGTGTACTGACAGTGAAATTCTCCGATATAGTTGGTCAACAAACAGCCAAGAAATTTCTAAGCCAGGTTATGGCGAGCGCCAAGATCCCCCATGCCTATCTTTTTACCGGTATCCCTGGTGTCGGAAAGACCAGCACCGCCATGGCCTTTGCCATGTCCCTCAATTGTAAGGACAAATCAAGTGAATCGGACGGCTGCGGCCGGTGTACATCCTGCCGGCAGCTATTGGGAGGTAATCATCCTGATTTTATTACGATCAGGCCGGAGGATCAGACCATCAAAATAGAGCAGATAAAGGAATTGAACAGGTCTTTAGGCTTTGCCCCAATGTCAGGAGGCTACAGGGTCTGTGTCATCCATCAGGCGGATACCATGAGCGAAGAGGCGGCCAATTCGTTTTTAAAGACCCTGGAAGAACCACCCCCTGGAAACATCCTGATACTCAAGGTCATGGAACCCCTTGATCTGCTGCCGACCATTGTGTCGCGCTGCCAAAAGGTGCCTTTCAGGCCATTGGCAATCGCAGACATAGCCCAATGGCTCGTCAATAATAAGGGTATTGAAAAAGACACTGCCCTTTTGCTTGCGGGCATATCTGAAGGCAGCCTGGGCAGGGCGATTAAGATGTGGGAGGGCGATTTTCTGGAAAAGAGAAGGGCGTGGATCAATCGGATGGAGACCCTGCCCGACCTGTCCAAGGCGGATGCCCTCAATATGGCCCTTGAGTGCGCAGAGGAAGACCGGAAAAAGGGCATTGATATACCCTCAAGCGGTGAGGCGGGCATGGTGGATATGCTTTCAGTCTGGACCAACTGGTTCAGGGATCTTCTGGTATTGAGGGTCGGAGGCCCCACTGATCTGTTGGTAAATACCGATTTTTCCGAGAGTTTGCAAAATATCGCTGAAAGTTATAATATTAAAGCCCTGATTGAAAGCGTCCTTCTGATGAATCAGGTCCGGGCGGACATCCGCAGGATGCGTAACCCCATTCTTGTAATGGAGCACGCGATTATGGGCCTCAGGGGGCTTGTGACCCTTAGTAGTTAAAGTGGGTAAGTCAATGGCATTGGTCGGTAAATAATGAACAAGGTTGTCGGCATACAATTCAGAAAAGGCGGAAAGGTCTACGATTTTGATCCGGGACCCTTTGTCCTTAAAAAGGGCGATAAGGTGATGGTGATAACAGACGAAGGCCCTTCCATTGGTTCCGTTTATTCTGAGCCTCAGACCAGGGGAGATGAGATACCAAAGCGGCCCATAAAAAAGATCTTCCGTCTTGCAACCCGGGAGGAGATAGAGAGATTTGATAACAACTGCTGTCAGGAGGAGAGTGTATATCAGTATTGCTACAATAAGATCAATGAGAGCCAGTTGGAGATGAGTCTTGTTTCAGTGGAAAGGCGTTTTGACGGGAGTAAGATTGTTGTATATTTCACAGCAGACGGCAGGGTGGACTTCAGGGCACTTGTAAAGGATCTGGTTCAGGAATTCAGGACCAGGATAGAGATGAGGCAGATCGGTGTACGTCAACAGGCAAAGATCGTAGGCGGCCTGGGGCCGTGCGGCAGGCCCCTTTGCTGCTCTTCGTTCCTGGATAATTTTGCGCCGGTAACCATAAAAATGGCCAAGACCCAGAGTATCTCACTTAATCCCAGCAAAATTTCAGGCATGTGCAGCAGGCTGATGTGCTGCCTCAATTTTGAGCACGAATATTACGAAAAGGCGAGCAAGGAACTCCCCAAGGTCGGTAAGAAGGTGATGACAAAGGAGGGAGAGGGAAAGGTCGTCAGACAGAATGCCCTGAAAGAGACTGTGACAGTGATGCTCGAATCCGGCAATGAACTGGAGGTCAAGGTTCAGGATCTTGTCAGGGAAGGATTCTTCAGGAAAAAGCCCAAAAAAGACGATGTGAAGGAGGAGGCTGACACACCTCGGGAATAGTATTCGGAAAGGAGTAACCAGTATTATCAGTGACCAATCGCTTTTATATTACAACCCCGATATATTATGTTAATGCAGAGCCCCACCTGGGGCATGCCTATTCAACCGTAGTGGCCGATGTCCTGACCCGTTTTCATAGGCTTGCGGGCTATGAAACCTATTTTCTGACCGGCACTGATGAGCATGGCGACAAGGTGGTGGCTGCGGCCGAAAAGGCGGGGCAGACCCCAAAGGAATATGCGGACAGGATAAGCGGGATGTTCAGGGATCTTTGGCCCAGGCTGAACATCACCAATGACCATTTCATCCGCACAACAGATGATTATCATATTAAAGCGGTAAAGCATGTCCTCAACCGGGTAAATGAAAAAGGAGACATCTACTTCAGCGAATATGAAGGCCTTTATTGTTTCGGATGCGAACGCTTTTATACGGAGAGGGAACTGGTAGACGGAAGATGTCCTGATCATCTTACGGAGCCGAAGGTGATAAAAGAATCCAACTATTTTTTCCGTATGAGCAACTACCAGCAGTGGCTTATTGATCACATAAATAAGCATCCGGATTTTATCAGGCCCACCAGATACAGAAATGAGGTTTTATCTTTCCTGAAAGAACCCCTGGAAGACCTGTGTATATCACGGCCCAAGACCAGATTGACCTGGGGTGTGACACTGCCTTTTGATCAGAACTTTGTCACCTATGTCTGGTTTGACGCCCTTTTAAATTATGTCTCGGCCTTAGGATACCCGGAGGGCGAAAAATATGAAAAATTCTGGCACTATGCCCAGCACATCATAGCAAAGGACATCCTGAAGCCCCACGGGATATACTGGCCCTGTATGCTGAAATCCGCCGGCATTGAGCCGTATCAACAACTGAATGTTCATGGCTACTGGAACATTGCCGAGGGTAAGATGTCAAAGAGCCTGGGAAATGTAGTCAGGCCCCTTGATCTGGTGGATGTCTACGGCCTTGATGCGTTCAGATATTTTCTTATGAGGGAGATGTCCTTCGGCCTCGATTCAGAGTTCAGTGAAAAGGCCCTTGTAGACAGGATCAACGCTGATCTGGCAAATGACCTTGGAAACCTGGTCAGCCGAAGCATCACCATGGTGCTGAAATACTTTAACGGAGGGCAGCCGGAGGCTGTTTCATTAAGCGAAAAGGACAAGATACTTAAGGACCAAACCTTGCGGCTTGTAGATAACTACGAGATATACATGAAAGGGCTTGAGTTCCACAAGGCCCTTGTGGGCGTATGGGAGGTAATCAACCACGTAAACAAATACATTGACTCCATGGCCCCATGGGTTTTGGCCAAGTCTGATCCTGAACGGCTCAAGACCGTGATCTCCAATATTGTAGATTGCCTAAAGATCGTCTCCTGCCTGGTATGGCCCTTTATGCCGCAGTCCGCTGAAAGCATACAGGATCAATTGGGGCTTGCGGGCAGGGGAGAGGATTTCACCATTGATCAACTGCGCGACTGGGGGGCCATTAGGCCCATCAAGCCGATGATTAAGGCCCCTTCTCTTTTTCCCAGGATAGATACAAAAAAGCCTGTAGCCAAGATTGAGAAAGAGAAAGAAAAAAAGGCCGAGAAGATCGAAATTCCTCTGGTCTCTTTTGAGGATTTTCAAAAGCTGGACCTCAGGGTGGGAGTCATTAAAAGCGCCGAGGCCATAGCGGGCGCAAAAAAGCTACTGAAACTCACGGTGAATATGGGCGAAGAAAGGACCGTGGTAGCCGGTATCGCAGGCCACTATCTTCCACAGGAACTTATCGGAAGGCAGGTGGTCGTGGTGGCGAACCTTGCACCTGCAAAGCTGATGGGTGTTGAATCCCACGGGATGATCCTGGCGGCCGGCGATGTCTCCGGCCTTCATATTATCGCCCCTGACAGCCCTGCTGCACCAGGCAGCAAGGTCAAATGAACAGATGAAGTTTGCAACCTTTAACACCAACTCCGTCCGCCTGAGACTGCCTGTCATCCTGGAATGGCTCCTCCGGGAACAACCAGATATCCTCTGCCTTCAGGAAATCAAGGCCCAGGATAAGGATTTCCCTGCGGCAGATTTTGAAGGGGCGGGCTTTCATCCGGCGTTTAAGGGTCAGAAATCATATAATGGAGTGGCTATTATAAGCAGGCAAATGCCTCAGGAGGTTAAAACATCACTGACAAGCATTGAGGATCAGGAGGCGCGTTTCATCAGCGCCACCATCCTGGATGTGCCTGTAATAAACGTCTATATTCCTCAGGGTATGGCCCCTGGAACTGACAAATTTGCCTACAAGCTCCGCTGGCTGAGGGGACTTCTTGCCCATATTAAAGAGAATTATAAGAAAGAAATGCCGCTCCTGATCGCAGGCGATTTTAATGTCGCCCTTGAAACAATAGATGTGTTTGACCCGGAATCATTCAGGGATGAGGCAGGCTTTCATCCTGATGAGCAGGCCATAATGCAGGAGCTTCTGGCATGGGGACTGGTGGATATATTTAGAAAACATCAACCGGATGGAGGGCATTACACCTTCTGGGATTACAGGATACCCAATGCCCTGAAGCGAAATATGGGCTGGCGTATTGATTATATCCTGGCCACACAGCCCCTTGCCGATAAATCTGTAATCTCATGGATTGACACCGGGGCAAGGGCGCTTCCAAAACCATCCGACCACACCTTTCTTATTGCAGAGTTTGATATGAGTTGAGATAACTTCGCAATAATTCAAAATGAACCCCCACCCCTGCCCGCTCGCTCCCTCACTTCCTGAGGAGTTGCGAATTCAGGAGACTTATCGACCCTTAAGATTTTCTGACCGCCCCAATCAATGATTGTCCTCGCATTCATAAGCTGGAGAGCGGGGAGTTTTGGTACGTATAATACCAGTAATCGTCAGTTTCGAGAAAGTGAAGATTAGGTACAGTAACACCATCAGCCCAATTACCCATTAATCGCCCCAGCCGCATAGCTGGTGAAACCATCTTCTATGCTCTTAGTGTTTGAGAAAAACAGAGTATCAGTCTCAGATCAATACTGGAAAACCCTGAGCATAGTAAGGGCCGGATAGGGTGGCATGATGAGGGATATGGCAGGGATATCTTTAATTTTTTGGTCAGATCTATGTCTTGGCTTGTAAACTAATGAGGCAGGGAAGATGCCGGGAATTGTCTCAGCCTATTAACTTCAACTGATCCCATAAGGAATTTTTGAAAGCAAAGTATAAAAAAACAGCTAAAGATGCCAATCGGGAACAGAGGCCCTATAAAGTGTCGCACATCCCTCAATGCGGTATCTAGAGACAATTGCCGGGACCAGAAAAGATATGCCTTGAGAAACAGCAAGCCTTTGGCCACTAACAATATCAATAATGTCTGCCATCCCTTTCAGGCATATAATAACCTCTGCACTTCTATTCATGGCGCTTGTAAAGGTACATTTTTTATCTACGGAAATAAGAGACAGCTCGAATTCCTTTGCCGGCGTCTTGTAGATAAACTGGCAAACGTCATTTGATACCTTCTCTACTTTCCTGACATGTCCTGAATGAAACTCTACGACGTTTAGAAATTCATTTACATTTACCTGCTTAGGGGTCAACCCTCCCCTTAACACATTGTCGGAATTGGCCATTAGTTCAATGCCCAGCCCTCGCAGATAGGCGTGGGGCAGACCTGCCGGAACATATATTGCCTCTCCCGGTTCAAGCCGCACCAGATTGCAAATAGCAGGTGATAATACTCCAATGTCTCCGGGATATTCCCGATAGAGCTCTACGATCCATGAAAAAGCGGGCTCAACATCTCTATACTTTTCGGCAGCGGTCACAGCTTGCTTTATTGCTTCGTGTCTTACAGACACTTCCATACAGAGCAATGCAGAGAAAAAGAGCCTTAGTCCATGCCAATCAGGTCTATTTGTTAGAAGCGTGATCTCATCGGCCAGAGAAGGAATGCCTAGTTTGGCCAATAATTCCAGGATTTCTTCTATTGGCCGGAACCCAATAAGACCGTGAAATGGCTTCAAGGCGCAAAGAATTTCGGGTTTATGGTTATTGTCTTTGTAATTTCGATTGGCTGCATCCAGGGGGATTGCCATGAGGTTTTCCCTTTCAACTCCCTGTTGTGCCTGTTTTTTGTTGGGATGGACCTGCACTGACAGGGGTCTTTCAGCAGCCAATACCTTGAACAAAAATGGTAACTGATTGGAAAACCTCTCTGCGACCCTTTTTCCGAGGATGGATTCAGGATCTTTCGCAATCGCCTTGTCAAGGCAGAGCCATTCACCATCAACCATCACCTGCGATGGCGCCTTGGGATGTGCCCCCATCCACAACTCCGCCATGGGTTTACCTAAGGATCCGGGATCGCCGATAATATTCTGTATCTCTGTTCTGGATCCCCAGGCATATTCCTGCACGGAATTTTTGAGTATGCTGATTTTATCCATTTGCTCAGGCCGTGAACGCTAGTATTTGTCCAGGAAATTACTGATAATTGACTCAACCTGATCTGTGCCCCCCCAGTAAAAATGATCTATTCCCGGGATGATCATAAATTCAGCCTCAGGATTCCATGTCGGTAGCATTTTCTCTATCATATTAGGCGGGGCGATATCGTCATTTGAGCCTGCAATAACAAGCTTGATCTTTGGGTTGTAACCCAGGAATGAAAAATCAATAAATGCGACAGGTGGAGACACCATGATCAAATTTTTGACATTGTCAAAGCCGGCCAACCCCAGGGCGTTTACCCATGAACCAAAGGAGTAACCTGCAAGGTCAACCTGACTCTTTCCCAACCCACTGACATAAGTCAGTGCAGATTTTACGTCCTGCTGCTCGCCGATTCCCTGGCCGTGATCCCCTTCGCTCAGGCCCACACCCCTGAAATTGAATCTCAAGGTCGTAAATCCCCTTTGCTGATATGCGTTGATTATTGAATGGACAACGTTATTATGCATATTGCCGCCATAAAGCGGATGGGGATGGGTGACGACAACCGCCCCCTCACCTTCTGACTGATGCAAAAGCCCCTCTATCTTTAACCCCCCTGATTGAAAAAATATCTTTTCCTCCGGCATAACATCCTCGTGACTATTCAAGCAATTAAGAAAAATCCCATTAAGCGAAAACTTCAGTTTGATATTCTGCGACAGAAGGGTTCAAGAGACAATAAAATGGTTCTTCCTTATCACTTGACCCCTTGACCCCTAGAATCCTTGGACCCTTAAAACTTACCGACGAACCGGAATGCTAGTTCACTGATCGACACGTGTTGGTAAGCCGTCCAATACCCTCTATCTCCACACTGACCTCATCTCCGTTTTTCATGTAAACGGGGGGTTCACGGAATGCGCCGACACCATGGGGCGTGCCTGTAAGGATGATATCGCCCGGCATTAAAGTAAAGTGTCTTGAAAAGAAGCTTATCAGGGCCGACACCTTGAAGATTATAAGCCCTGTGTTGCTGTCTTGCATCTTCCAGCCGTTTAAAAAGCACTGTATCCTTAATGAATGCGGATCGCCCAATTCATCAGGCGTAACTATCCAAGGACCTATGGGGCAGAATGTATCAAGGGATTTTCCCCTCACCCACTGGCCGTCACCAAACTGGAGATCCCTTGCACTGACATCATTTGCGCAAGTGTAGCCAAAGACACAAGATATTGCCTCGGCCTCCGTGCAATTGTAAGTCTCCTTACCGATCACCACGGCAAGCTCTGCCTCAAAATCCACCTTTTTGGTCACAGATTCATCCCAGACGATTTCGCTGGCAGGGCCTGTAATGCTGTTTGGAAACTTGGCGAATATAAGCGGAACCTCGGGGAGTTTGCCCTTGCTTTCGTCAGCATGGTCCTTGTAGTTTAAGCCGATGGCTATGATCTTGGATGGCCTGCTCACAGGGGGCGCCAGCTTAACACTATTAATAGGGATAGGCCTATCTTTGACTTCAGGCAGTTCCCTCATATTGATAAAATCTATCATGTCGCCATTAAAATCCATTGAGACCAGCCCCTCCGGCCGGATGAGTCCCAAGCGGATCTTATCATCGTCGTAAAATTGTGCAATCTTCATAGTTAAAAAACTAATTCCTCCAAACTATGCAACTGCCCTCAAATATACTTTAGTCATCCTCAACATACAGTTTCATATATTGGCCATAATCTCTTAACGTGTATATTCTGTCCATAACCTCAAAGCATGGGGCATATTCAAAGGTCGTCTCCATCTCCTGGGCCAGGGATATCTTTTCAAGGATGGACGATACTATGGATCCCATTAATTCAAAGTTAATAACAACGAGATGGGCCGGCATCAAAATCTCTTTTTCATCAAAATTGGAGCGTATGCCTGAGGTGACAAAGGCCTGCTCATCAGGGAGATACTTAATTGCAATGACCTGTGACGGGTTGTCTTTATTTTCGATTGTTGCGATTATTCCATTGGTATCGTCAATCTGCGCAAAATCTTCTATCATAGGTTTCCTTTATTTTTTTTGAATGTTTAAATCCATTTTTTGGCAACTTCTCAAAGTTGCCCTTTTTAGCAGTTATGAGAAGGAGGCGCAAAGACCAATTGCCTTGTTTTTTCAATAAGAGCGCCGCATATTCCCTTTTGCCCCTAAAATATTTTTCGGCCACCATATCATCAATTGGGCAATTTAAAAAGTGCAAAAGTTTTTTTAACTACTCAGGTGGACAGGCCGAAGGCCGATCATCTTTTTTGTTGACTTTTTCGTCTATCTCGCAAATTCTGAGGGGAAACATACGGGGAAATATAGGGCCTTGTAGCGTTTTCTATCAATATCGTTTCTGCGGGGAGTGAAACGGGGAATATATTTCATTTTTTTGGAGAAATTCGACATGCCTACCCTTAATAGAATCAAGACTAAATATCCTGGGGTCTATTTTGTGACAGGGAAATTCCCTTCCCGATCCGGCAAATCTGAGAGGGTTTATTATATCCGGTACCGAAAAGGTGGAAAAGAGATAGAAGAAAAGGCGGGGGGACATTTAAAGGATGCAATGACGGCGGCAAAGGCCGCCAGGATTCGTGCCGAATGCATAGATGGCATGCGCCGCTGTCTGAGTGAAACACGAGATTGCGGCAGAGACCAAAAAAATTCCAAGGTTCAGGAATGCAAAGGCCTGAATGACAAATTCAACGGTATTGAACAAGGAGAACAATCGCATGAGGTAATGACCGCATCAGAAGAAAACTTCCGGGCCTTTTTCGAGACTGCAACTGATTTGATGTGCATGGTCGATAAAAATGGAGTATTGACTTATGTGAACGAGTCAACGACAAAGACTTTAGGCTATTCAAAAGAAGATATAATAGGCATGCATATTAAAAAATTATTGGACAAAACGGATACTGAAAAGAGGTTTTTATCCACTTTTAAAAAAATCATAAAAAGAGGAAATCTAGCTCTTGAAACTACTTGGATTACAAAAAATGGGACAAAACTTCATGGTGAAGAAAGGCTTGTCGCTGTCCATGATAGCAATGGCAGGTTTGTTGGAGTCAGAGGAGTGCTTCGAGACATCACACAACGAAAGATGGCCGAACTGTCCCTTAAAAAACGTGAGGCTGAACTTGATTTAAAAAACAGGGAACTCGAAGAAATGAATGCCGCCCTTCGGGTCTTGTTGAAAAGGAGAGACGAGGACAAAAATGAAATAGAGGAGAAGGTCTTGTTGAATATCCAGGAATTGGTCATGCCATATTTGAAAAAAATCCAGAAGACGAAGCTGGATGCAAAACAAGAATCCTTTGTTAAGGTACTGGAGTCAAACCTGAAAGATATCTCCTCACCTTTTGCCAGGGTGTTATCCACAAGATTTCTGAAATTTACTCCCACTGAAATTCAAGTGGCAAATCTTGTAAAACACGGAAGATCCACAAAGGAAATTGCTGATCTGCTGAATTTATCAAGCGAAACCATTGAGTGTCATAGAAAAAATATTAGGAACAAAATAGGCATAAAAAATAAGAATGAAAATCTCAGGACCCACCTCCTGGCATTCCATGCCGGTTAATTTTTTACCCCATATTCTAACCTATTAAATCCGGTTGTCAGATTCTTTTTTTCTGCTAAGAATTGATTCTGTCGAAGCAATATTCATCACATGGGCATATCAGGCACTATTATGTGGTCATTTTTTATGACCTTGATGGAGAAGATGCCTGTTCAATCTAACTCATCCCAATGATTAAGGGATAGTGAACAATTATCAGATCATCATAAAGATGTTAAAAAGTTTGTAACAGGAGGAGAGAGGATGCGCTGTGCCGAATCTTTAACAACATCAGCCGATCCGGCTAAGGGCTGTATGAGACCAGTGAATCGCTACATTAGGATTATTTCACTATCGCTGCTTTATATATTTGTTGCGGAAGTTCCAGGCCTGTTTTTAAACATCTGCCAGGCAAGCGGCGGGGATCAATTTCGACTGAGCAGGAGGGAAAAGGCCTTTGGCATGCATTTCAGTGACCAGAAAAATGGCTGGATAGTGGGGGATAATGGCCTGGCATTAAAGAGCGAGGACGGTGGAGAAAGCTGGCAGAGGGTCTTGATATCAAAGGGCGATACCTTTAACGATGTATTTTTTGTGGGGACCAAGGGCTGGATAGTAGGAGGTGGGGGCGTAATCTTTCACAGTGCTGATGGGGGTAAAAACTGGGTAAAGCAGTCTGCCTCAGGAACTGAGCCCCCCGGCATTAAGTCGAATATAGAGACAAACAGGACCTGCCTTGCTCCTGAGCCCTCATCGAGTCTTCAGCAGGCACTGATGAAGGTGCATTTTTTAGATCAGGACACAGGCGTCACGGTCGGGGCTGACGGAACCATTTTAAGGACCCAGGATGGCGGGGCAAGCTGGGAAAATGTCTCCCCTGACTGGATGGGACTCATGCCTGCTGAAATGATGGATCGGGGTATTATTTCAGTAAACCTATACGATGTCATGTTCTTAAATGAAAGGGAATTTGAAAATACTAATATCCCGTTTCATGGCCTATTATAATATCATAAAGAGGCAACGTTCCCGAACGTTGTAAGCGTTGTTCGAGGG
>LT984857.1:121767-205894 GCA_900258555.1 uncultured Desulfobacterium sp.
TTCTCTCCAGGGTCACCTTTTATGAGGCCCCGTCACATGGCGTTCAGGCCGCTGCCTGATGTCATGGATAAGATTCCAGGAAAGGAGGTGAGAAGAAGATCTGTTGTGGCGTCCGTAGGAGAAAGACAACTTTAATGGAGGAGGATTAGGAATGAACACCAATTACTTTTTTAAGGGTAAGACGTGGCTGTTTTTTTTCCTGTTTTTCTTTTCAGGAGTAACCGTCAGCCTGGCTGAGATAGAGCTTATTGGGGAAACACTCACTGTGACAGGCTTTATAAGACACCAGACCGTATTCAATATGGGTGAGAAAAATCCCTATAACAGCAATCCGCAATATGATACAAACGGCTATTTAGCCTCCCCTCCCAAAAAGACCGGTTACGGTGTACAGCAAGACAAGAACTGGTGCAATCTGAACAGGACATGGTTTGTGACCGAGTGGAATTACAGGCCTGCCGATATATTCAAGCTCTACTCGAAGATAAGGGTGATAGAGGACTCGACCACAAATGTTGATGGAGATCTTTATGAGTATAATGCGCTTGCACTGAGCACCGACCATTATGGGAGCACCGGAAGGCTTGGTCATGACAACCATGTCACGGCGGAGATCTGGGAGATGTACGGTGATCTTGACCTGGGAAACCTCTGGCTAAGGCTAGGCAAGCAGCAGATCGTGTGGGGTGAGATGATATCGGCAAGGATACTCGATGTTGTAAACCCCCTTGATAAGAGCTGGCATTTTACCTGGGAGCCCGAGGAATTTGAAAATATCAGGATCCCTCAGTGGATGCTTCGCGCTGTGTACAATATAGAGCCCGGTTCGTTGCCATTGCTGGACGAGCTTTATGTTGAGGGCTTTTTAAACCCTGGTGATATAGTTCCGACCAACGACCCCCAGATCGGTAATCCTTACAGACACAACTACCAATATGAATACAACCCGAACAACCCGGATGAGTGGGGCGGCATCTGGAGGACGACTGAGGAAAACGATCGAAGGGGTGACCGGGAATTCGGATTCAGGCTGGGGTATAAGCTTGGTCAGTTTGCAGGCACCTTAAACTATGCGCACCTGTTTAGTGATGATGCCATTAGTAAGACCACCAGGCTCTACGGCACTATCCCAGCACCGTGGGCAAGATATCTTGGGGATGCGGAAAAGGACTATCCCAGGATTGATATATATGGTATGAGCATGAACTATGCCTTTGATCAGCCCGTAAACACGGTTATGACCATTGAGGCCACCTATATCCCCAATGCCCCGTGGTATACGATTGACTGTTTTTACTTTCCCGCGGGCGTTCCCCCTGTGAGTCTTCTGCCTGTTGTAGGTATGGATTATATTGACACCAGGGAATTTAATTATGCCATAAACCTCCAGAGGTTTTCAAACATCATCCCTGGCCAACAGTTTATGAATGTCACCTTTCAGTATCAGGGAAAGTATGTGCCGGAGGCCGACGATGTCAAATGGACCCCCGGTGCCCCACCGCCATCTTATCAAAACCCCAGGGGTGATTACGGGACCAATACAGGCAACATTGTTGAAAAGATCAATACCGATGCCTTTGTCTTAAGTCTTTCTCAGGATTTTGCATACAAGACCTACAAGGCTTCGTGCCTGATCATATGGCAGCCTGACGGGGCCTATCGTATAAACCCGGGCTTTGCCTACACACCGGGAGATCACTGGCGCTTTGATGTATTTGCCAACTGGTGGGGAGGAAACGCCTATGACAATAACAATAAGAGTTGCCTCAATTACTTCTATTACCAGGATGAAGTAATGGCCAGGATAACCTATCAATTCTAAGGGAGGGATAAGCAATGAACAGACAAAGTGAAATAAAATGCTCTTATTTTTTGGTGCTGTTGATCTCCCTTCTTTTTTTGTTACCTTGTGCAAATTCTGTTACGGGTGCTGAAATCCCCACTGCCTGGGATGTGGCCTCCAGAAAGGCAGAGCTGCCCACCATAGAGGATTTGACGGCAGGTAAGGTAAAAAAAGGCGATGTCATTGATAAAACCAATGTGGACCTGGTCAAACAGTATTTAAGCGCCGGGGTACTTGAAGCTGTAAATCAGGGGATGAAAATGATCATGGGTTCGCAAATGCCTCCAGATAGTGGGATACCTGAAACCAGTATTGAAGCCACAGAAAGGAACAAGGGTAAGGCCGTCATGGATGAAAATGGCACTGTTTACTATGAAAAAATAGGAACTCCCTGGCCTGGGGGCATCCCATTTCCTGAGCCCAAAAGCGGATTGGAGGTAATGGCAAATAAAAAGTTTGGCTCAGGAGTGGATGATTATTTTATTTTTTCGTCGATTATATTTGTTAACCAACAAGGTAAAAGTTATAAGAAAGTTATGGCAGAACTTCAATACCTGTTTTGTAGCACAAGAACCGAACTACCTCCTTTTGGAACATACCCAGGATATGAAGATATCATGTACAAAAGGACATCCATATTAGTGTCACCATTGGAGGTCAAAGGGTTCGGCCAGTATAGCGTAAGATACTATGACGATTCAAAGAACTATGACACAGGATTTGCTTATTTTCCCGCATACAAAAGAACTCTGCGTATTAGTGCTACTACTTGGCAGGATAATGTAGCGGGAAGTGATTTGACCTATGGTGATGGGAATGGGTTTCAAGAACCATATTCAGTTTGGAGTTTCAACCTCCTTGGGACGCAATACATCTTAATGGCCGAACCTAAGGCTCCATTCCCACTTGCAGATGATAATGGAATTTGCAAAGGGGTAATCCTTGACGTGGGTGAGAAATATCCCAGAATTGGATGGGCTATAACCCCAATCCATGTAGTCGAGGCGATACCAAAGGTGTCCCATATATATGGAAAAAGAATTTTGTATATCGTATCAGCGCCTTATTTTAATCCAGACATTCAGGTCGTGATCGCAGATAACTATGATCGGCAGATGAAACTATGGAAGGTTTATCTTTCTTTTAATGGCGATTACAACGAGAGGGAGCATTATTATATGCAATATGGCTGTCTTATGAATGATCTCCAGACAGGCCATATGACTCAATACTGGAGTAAAATGCATCTCAATAAAGGTCTCAAACCGGGTGATATCAGTCTGAAGGAATTGACTGCAAAGGGGAGATAGATGGAAAGCCTTAATTGATGCACAGGTTACAATTCAATGTCATTAACTTAACAACTCTTAATAAGTAAAAGGAATTGAATTCGCTGTCGTAAAGGAAATATTTTGAACCGTGACCCCCGGGGTTATAACTAAGTACCCAATGTCATTAACTTAAGAAAGAGGTTTGTAACATAAAAAATATTTTCTACTGGAAGCCAAATGGCGTCTGGGATATTTTCGGCCTGGTCTAATTGGTTCAATTGTTAGGAGGTATGATATGGCATTCTTAGATTTAAGAGAGTTTTTAGAGAAGCTGGAAGAAGAGGGTGAGCTTGTAAGAGTAAAAAAACTTGTTGATTGGAATCTTGAAGCCGGTGGTATTGCAAGAAGGGCAACAGAACTCGGAGAGCCTGCTCCTCTATTTGAAAATATCAAGGACTACCCCGGTTATAGGCTTTTAAGCGCTCAGGTTGGTCCCAGCAATAAAGAAAATCGTTATTATTGCAGGATGGCCATGGCCATGGGTATGAAGCCTGAGTCAGGTCCTGATGAAATTATTGAAGAGTATCTTGAAAGGAAGAAGTTTCCGATAAAACCGGTTCTTGTCCCAGAAGGGCCCTGCAAGGAAAATGTTTTTATTGGAGATGAAGTGGATTTAGAAAAGCTGCCGGTTCCTATTATTCACGGAGGGGATGGCGGAAGATTTATCGGTTCATGGCATGCAGTTGCTACAAAGGATCTGGATACTGATTGGGTTAACTGGGGAATGTATAGACTTATGGTTCATGATAAAAATACTATGGGAAGTGTGATTGTTCCGCCTCAACATATTGGGAGAATGTTTTTTCAGAAATATGAGCCAAAAAATTTGCCAATGGAATTTGCTGCTATAATCGGCGCAGAACCTATTACCCCTATGTTATCAGGGAGTCCAATCGCAGCAGGTGTAAATGAGATGGATATAATAGGAGCTATAAGAAAGGAACCTCTACAGGTGGTAAAGTGTGAGACTGTTGATCTTCTGGTTCCAGCAACTGCAGAAATCGTTATAGAAGGTGAAGTAGTTCCTAATATGAGAAAAGATGAAGGTCCATTTGGAGAATATGTCGGCTATAGGGCCAGCAAAAGGTCGCCAAAGCCGGTATTAAAAGTGAAGGCCATTACCCATCGCAACAATCCAATTCTTACGATGTGTGCTTTAGGTGTCCCTGTTGATGAAGGCCACTTGTCAGTAGCTACAATCTGGGCTGCAGAAATTTTAGAAACATTAAGAAAGCACGAATTTCCTGTCAAAATGGTATTTATACCACCTGAAGGAGTAACACATATGGTTATTGTTTCAACAAAAATCCCATATCCAAATTTCGCAAAAAGGATAGCGGATGCTATTTGGGCATCACCTGCCGGAATCTTTTCTTATTATGTCGTGGTTGTCGATGATGATGTCGATGCAACAAATATGGATGAAGTCTTATGGGCTTTTACAACTAGGTGCCATCCTAAAAGGGACATTTTTGTCCAGGAAGGTTCACCTGTGTATCCAATTTTAATTCCTTTTTTAGAACCAAAAGACAGGCTTATCGGAGATAATGGGGCAAATGTTTTGTTCGATTGCACTTGGCCGTATCACTGGGATAAAGAGGACATACCTACAAAGGCATCATTTGATGTACTATGGCCAAAGGAACTCCAGGAAAGCATTATTAATAACTGGAAGGAATATGGATTCTAGCGTTTTGATCTCAATATGCCGACTGGGAAGAATAAAACTTCTTCAACGGGTGATTTTTTGGGGCTTACTTGAAACCATAAATGGAGGTGTATGAATGAAAGATGTATACGACGTGATTGTTATTGGCGGAGGAGTAAACGGCTTGTGTGCGGCTGGTTACATGGCGAAATGCGGTTTGGATGTAGCCGTGTTTGAATCCCGCAATGAAGTGGGCGGCATTGGAAAAACTGGAGATAGCCTTTAAAATGCCCAACTTAACAATTTAATGAACCACCCAATAGCAAAAGCTACAGGGTAGAGGAAAAACTAACTTTTCTGGTAACTGTTCAGCAATACATTTACAAAAAATGGGTTTTCTAACAAAATCCCAAAAAAATTCCTGTGCTAGGAGGTATGATATGGCATTCTATGATCTCAGACAATTTATTGATAAGCTTAAAGAAACTGGGGATGTTGTTTATATAAATCAGGAGGTTGATTGGAATTTGGAGGCCGGAGCAATTATGCGGAGATGTAACGAAACATCTGCCCCGGCTCCTTTTTTTCAGAGGCTTAAGTCTTATCCGCAGGGATATAGGCTTTTTGGAAGCCCAATGGCTACTTTTAGAAGATTAGCTATCGCCATGGATATGGAACCGGATACTCCCTATCAGAGTTTTTTGGAGGAATTTAAGAAAAGAACAAAAAACCCAATAAAACCCATCCTGGTCTCGGATGGTCCATGTAAGGAAAATAAATTATTTGGTGAGGATATCGATGTGTTAAAGTTTCCTGTTCCCCTCATACACGAAGGAGATGGCGGACGTTATATTGGAACCTGGCACATATCCGCCACTAAGGATCTGGGTACGGAATGGGTTAACTGGGGAATGTATCGCTTGATGATTCATGATAAGAATACGTTAGGTGGACTGATGGTGCCCACTCAACATATTGGTATGATACTAAATAAATATGAAGCGATGAACAAACCCATGGAGATTGCCGTAGCTATCGGCACCGAACCTGTAACTGCCATTATAGGGACATGCGGGGTCCCCACAGGAATAAATGAGATGGATATTATTGGCGGATTCAGGAGGGCACCTCTAGAGGTGGTTAGATGTGAAACGGTAGATTTAGTGGTGCCTGCTACTTCCGAAATTGTTATTGAGGGAGAAGTTTTGCCAAATCAACGAAAGGATGAAGGACCTTTTGGGGAATATACCGGATATCAGGCCGGAGGAAGGGGCCCAAGGCCCGTTGTAAAGGTAAGGGCGATAACTCACCGAAATGATCCTATCTTAACCTCTTCAAATATGGGTGCCCCCATTGAGGAAAGTGATATATGCATGAATGTTGCTTGGGCTTCTGATATCTGGATGCAATTGTTAAATGCAGGCTTTCCAATTACCGGTGTTTGCATACCAGTTGAATCCAGTGGTACGATCGTCGTGGTAGCAACTAAAAAGCCCTACAACAGTATCGCAAATGGTATTGCAGCTTCGGTCTGGTCCACAAAAAATGGTAAACATATCCCAAGGGTGGTCGTCGTTGAAGAGGATGTTGATCCTTATGACTTGAAGCAAGTAATTTTTGCTTTAGGCACCAAGTGTCATCCGGTTAGGGGGACTACAGTTTTTGATAATATGCCCCATTCACCATTAATTCCTTTTCTGGACATGAAAGAGAAAACATATTTTTCCTCTGCAAATGTGGTTTATGATTGTACATGGCCATTGGATTGGGATACAGAAAATGTGCCTAAGCTTGCTTCTTTTAAAGCTATTTATCCAAAGGAAATGCAAGAGAGGGTTCTTTTAAATTGGAAGAATTATGGTTTCAAATAACTGTGGAACCTAATGTGATTTTGAATTGAAACGAGTAGAACAGGAGAAAATAAGACCAAGCCATGTTACATACTACATGGGTACAATTTATTTGTAACTACTCAGGTCAATGTTTCAGAGAAGGGAAGCGATTGTGCATGAAAATGTGTATAAATTGCTCGAATAGGCTTGTAGGTACTTCCCTTCTCTCCAGGGTCACCTTTTATGAGGCCCCGTCACATGGCGTTCAGGCCGCTGCCTGATGTCATGGATAAGATTCCAGGAAAGGAGGTGAGAAGAAGATCTGTTGTGGCGTCCGTAGGAGAAAGACAACTTTAATGGAGGAGGATTAGGAATGAACACCAATTACTTTTTTAAGGGTAAGACGTGGCTGTTTTTTTTCCTGTTTTTCTTTTCAGGAGTAACCGTCAGCCTGGCTGAGATAGAGCTTATTGGGGAAACACTCACTGTGACAGGCTTTATAAGACACCAGACCGTATTCAATATGGGTGAGAAAAATCCCTATAACAGCAATCCGCAATATGATACAAACGGCTATTTAGCCTCCCCTCCCAAAAAGACCGGTTACGGTGTACAGCAAGACAAGAACTGGTGCAATCTGAACAGGACATGGTTTGTGACCGAGTGGAATTACAGGCCTGCCGATATATTCAAGCTCTACTCGAAGATAAGGGTGATAGAGGACTCGACCACAAATGTTGATGGAGATCTTTATGAGTATAATGCGCTTGCACTGAGCACCGACCATTATGGGAGCACCGGAAGGCTTGGTCATGACAACCATGTCACGGCGGAGATCTGGGAGATGTACGGTGATCTTGACCTGGGAAACCTCTGGCTAAGGCTAGGCAAGCAGCAGATCGTGTGGGGTGAGATGATATCGGCAAGGATACTCGATGTTGTAAACCCCCTTGATAAGAGCTGGCATTTTACCTGGGAGCCCGAGGAATTTGAAAATATCAGGATCCCTCAGTGGATGCTTCGCGCTGTGTACAATATAGAGCCCGGTTCGTTGCCATTGCTGGACGAGCTTTATGTTGAGGGCTTTTTAAACCCTGGTGATATAGTTCCGACCAACGACCCCCAGATCGGTAATCCTTACAGACACAACTACCAATATGAATACAACCCGAACAACCCGGATGAGTGGGGCGGCATCTGGAGGACGACTGAGGAAAACGATCGAAGGGGTGACCGGGAATTCGGATTCAGGCTGGGGTATAAGCTTGGTCAGTTTGCAGGCACCTTAAACTATGCGCACCTGTTTAGTGATGATGCCATTAGTAAGACCACCAGGCTCTACGGCACTATCCCAGCACCGTGGGCAAGATATCTTGGGGATGCGGAAAAGGACTATCCCAGGATTGATATATATGGTATGAGCATGAACTATGCCTTTGATCAGCCCGTAAACACGGTTATGACCATTGAGGCCACCTATATCCCCAATGCCCCGTGGTATACGATTGACTGTTTTTACTTTCCCGCGGGCGTTCCCCCTGTGAGTCTTCTGCCTGTTGTAGGTATGGATTATATTGACACCAGGGAATTTAATTATGCCATAAACCTCCAGAGGTTTTCAAACATCATCCCTGGCCAACAGTTTATGAATGTCACCTTTCAGTATCAGGGAAAGTATGTGCCGGAGGCCGACGATGTCAAATGGACCCCCGGTGCCCCACCGCCATCTTATCAAAACCCCAGGGGTGATTACGGGACCAATACAGGCAACATTGTTGAAAAGATCAATACCGATGCCTTTGTCTTAAGTCTTTCTCAGGATTTTGCATACAAGACCTACAAGGCTTCGTGCCTGATCATATGGCAGCCTGACGGGGCCTATCGTATAAACCCGGGCTTTGCCTACACACCGGGAGATCACTGGCGCTTTGATGTATTTGCCAACTGGTGGGGAGGAAACGCCTATGACAATAACAATAAGAGTTGCCTCAATTACTTCTATTACCAGGATGAAGTAATGGCCAGGATAACCTATCAATTCTAAGGGAGGGATAAGCAATGAACAGACAAAGTGAAATAAAATGCTCTTATTTTTTGGTGCTGTTGATCTCCCTTCTTTTTTTGTTACCTTGTGCAAATTCTGTTACGGGTGCTGAAATCCCCACTGCCTGGGATGTGGCCTCCAGAAAGGCAGAGCTGCCCACCATAGAGGATTTGACGGCAGGTAAGGTAAAAAAAGGCGATGTCATTGATAAGTCCAACGTGGACCTGGTCAAACAATGGTTAACCCCTGGTACTATTGAAGCCATAATGCAGGGAATGATCTTGACCATGGGAACGAATTCAAATCCTTATGATGGTGTCCCCAAGGAGTATGTTGAGGCTACAGAAAAAAACAAAGGAAAGGCAGTCATGGATGAGAATCGTGCCGTCTATTATGAGAAGATAGGTACACCCTGGCCCGGAGGTATTCCATACCCAGAGCCTAAGAACGGGGATGAAGTGATGGCGATCCTAAAGTATGGTGTGGGGATAATTGATTACGTAACCGATGGAGTACTGCGTTTTGTTAACCGAGATGGAAAAGTCTATAAAAATGTTGGCATGTCGACAACTCAGGTCTGGGTTAGTAATAGAATATTTCCTCCTTTAGGAACATATCCTGGTTATGAGGGTCAGATGTTCAGGAGGGTCTCTACATTAACCTTCCCGGTTGAAATCAAAGGACAGGGGCAGTTTGCCATCAGGTATTACGACGATTCAAAACAATATGATTCCGGCTTTGCTTATTTTCCCGCATACAAAAGGACGTTGCGGATTAGCACCACTACCTGGCAGGATAACATCGCCGGAAGCGACCTGACAAACGGGGATTCAGAAGGGTTTAGGGAACCATATGCGGATTGGAAGTTCAAGCTCATCGGTACGGAATATCTCCTAATTCCGGAACACCGTGCCCCTTTCCCATATATAAGCAACAAGGGAATGGATTGTGATCCGAGGCTCAAATGGGACGTGGGAGTAAGATTTCCCCGGATAGGCTGGGCAGTGTTCCCCGTGTTTGTCGTGGAGGCAGTGCCGACGGTGAAACATATATATGGGAAAAAGATACTGTATCTTGGTACTCCACCCTATCTTCTTTCCTCTGGTGCGGCTGAGATCATGGAGTCTTATGATCGCCAAGGGAATCTGTGGAAATATTATGTTAACATCAACGGCCTTTTTGTCGAGAAATGGCATTCAAGTATTCCATTTGGCGTTGTTATGACAGACCTTCAGTCACAACATACTACGCAGTTCTTATTTAATTACACGATCAATCAGAATGTAGATCCGGCGAGGTGCTCATTAAAGGAATTACTGGCGAGAGGAAGGTAGGCCGTCTGGCCTAATAAAAATTGGTTTCTATTTAGCGAAGTCCTTAACGGGGGATATTCAATTCCCCGAGGCGGTTAAGGGGGGTGGTTAGGGTGGGACCTTGAGTTTCACCCTAACCATGCTGTTGACTGTTGATAATTGTAATTTGAGGTAGATATGGAATACAATGATTTGCGGGATTTTTTGCGCCTTCTTGAAGAAAAAAACGAGCTTATCCGGATACGACAACTGGTTGATTGGGATATAGAGCTAGGAGCCATTTCTCAAGAGTCTATCAATAGAATTGGTGCTGCTTTTATTTGTGAAAACATCAAAGATTACGGCAATACGTCCTGTAAAAGAGTCGCAATGAATTATTTGGGCAATTGGCGAAGAATTGCTCTTGCGCTTGGCATGAATCAAGATGCACATCCAAGGGAAATGGTTCATGAATGGCGCAGGAGGCACAAGGAGTTAATCAAGCCTGTGCTGCTGGAGACCGGCCCGTGCAAGGAAAACGTTGTAAAGGGTAAAGATGTTGACCTTCTACAATTCCCTATTCCAAAGCTTCACGCAAGGGATGGTGGACGTTACGCACTTACTTGGCACATTGTGGTAACGCGTGATCCTGAATCCGGATGGATGAATGTGGGCACTTACAGAGGGATGCTTCTTGATAAGCAAAACATAGGGATGTTACTTTCCCCATTTCAGAATTGGGGCATTCATGCAGAAAAATACCTCAATCGCAATATGAAGATGCCTGTATCTGTTGCTTTGGGGGTTGATCCTATTACTATTATGACATCTGCAACGCCTTATCCAGCAGGAATTTGCGAATATGATGTGATAAGCGCTGTTAGAAAGGAACCTATACAGCTTGTTAAATGCGAGACAAATGATCTTTTGGTTCCTGCAAGGGCTGAGATCATTCTGGAGGGAGAAATTAGCCTGGATTCCTCAACATTTCGTATGGAGGGGCCATTCGGGGAATATCCCGGATATTACTCATCGTTTGATTCAACTCCTAAACCTGTATTCAACGTAAAATGTATTACATTTCGGGATGATCCCATTTTTACAAGCGGACTGATTGGTTGTGGGCCCCATTCGAAAGCAGCAGACTGTGATTATATGGGGGCTGTAACTTTAAGCGCCGTTACTTGGGATCAGTTAGAACTTAACAGGGTGCCCGGTGTGAAAGATGTATGGTTTGATGAAGACATATGGGGGACCAATGTATTTGTAAGTATTAATAAGGCATATTACGGTCATCCCCGACAGGTGGCCTTTGCTATATGGTCGCCTCCATCCGGTGTTTATGTTGGGAAATATGTTGTAGTTGTTGATTCTGATATAGATATCCATAATCCCAAAAAAATTTGGGCTGCCATTGCAAATCGAACTAATCCCAGTAAAGATATTGTGGTGATTCCCCACACCGGCGGAGGGCCTCTTGATCCGTCGGTTCATCCTGACATAAAGATGGTGACCGGAAAAATCGGAAGATGGGATAGAGTTCTGATTGATGCCACCTGGGATGACACGTGGGAAGAGCGCCCTGAATGGGGTGGCATCAATCATCCTCCTTCTTGTCTGTCAGGAGAGGACGAAGTCCAAATTGTCAGAAAAAAATGGAGGCAATATGGTTTTATATAAGGCCTGTTGTAAACATCTACGAATTACAATGCATGCTAATTAATTCTTAAGATTGTGAAAGGAGGATAAGTATGCCTTTTAGAGATTTAAGGGAGTTCTTAGAGATTTTAAAGAGAGAAGGCGAACTGTTAGTTATCGATAAAGAGGTCGACGCTCATCTTGAAATTGGAGCAGTAGGGTATTTGACGAGGATGGGCCCGGCAGTCCTTTTTACGAATGTCAAAGGGTCTGACAAATCAGTGGCTATAAATATATTAGGAACACGGAAAAGGGTGGGACTGGCACTTGGCGCCACCGCAGATGGGTTAAATGAGGCAATAGCCAAGGGGATCAACAACCCGATAAAACCGGTTCTTGTTTCTGATGGCCCCTGCAAGGAGAATATCTTGCAAGGAGATGATGTAGATTTAAATATTTTTCCTATTCCCCAATGGAATGATAAAGATGGTGGCAGATTCATCGATTTCGGCAATGTCATTACCAAGGATGCGGAGACAGGGATTCAAAATGCTGGAATGTATCGGATGCATGTGACAGGGAAAAATAAAACGGGTGTCTATGTTGCGGACAGACAACATATTGGCAGACATTACAAGAAGGCGAAAGAACTTGGTAAAAAGGAACTTGAGATGGCTGTTGCCATAGGTATGGACCCGGCAACTAATCTGGTGGGGCCTCTGCCTGCTGAATATGGGGTTAACGAGTTGGATCTTGCGGGAGGATTGAGGGGAGAGCCTGTAGAGGTGGTTAAATGTGAAACCGTTGATCTTTTGGTTCCGGCCTCAGCAGAGATCATATTGGAAGGGAAGATTCCTTTGGGTGTCCATAAAACAGAGGGGCCTTTTGGGGAATTCACTGGTTATTATTCCGGGACATATGAGCATCCTGTTTTTGAGATTTCTGCTATTACTTACAGAAATGATCCAATATTCCAGGGCACCTATTTGGGAAGGCCTCCAACCGAAGGGCATATCGCTGGCGAAATTCCAATGGAAACCCTGACTTATTTGGAGGCTAAAAAAAAGCTCCCCGAATTGAGGGGAGTGCATATTTTAGAAGGAACGGGATGGATTATCTTTGTTGCCTCCATAAAAAAGGAATACGAGGGCCAGGTGCAGCGGGTCGCAAATGTAATCTGGAGCACTCAAGTCGGCGACTATGGAAAAGTGTTAGTCGTTGTTGATGATGATATAAATCCCTATAATGTAAATGACGTGATATGGGCAATTGCAACACGCTATCAGCCGGAATTTGATACATATATCACACCAAGGGTGGCTGGTTATGGACTTGATCCCTCAGAAATACCAGTTTCCGCGGCACGAGGCATTGAAACCGGCGGTACTTCTTGTATGACGTCGAGGGTTGTAATTGATGCCACTGTATCATTTGGGCGAATAATGGGAGAACCTGTTAAAGCCCCAGCAATAACGGAGGAAGTAAAAAAGCGGTTGGCACTCTGAGTTGTATCAATTTTTTATAGTAAGGCAATCGGCCAATAATATAAGCAGCAAAATGGACATAGATATTCTAAATGATCCTGATCTCTACAGGGCTCTCGTGAAAAATAGCCTGTCAGACTTTTTATCGTCAAAGAAACTGCCATCGTCCAATGATAAGGAGAAACCTCTCCGTATTTGCGTTCATAAGGGTGTAGAGTCAGCTCAGACAACCGGATTTGTAAATTTTTATCTTATTAATAACCCAATACCTTAGATAGCATGTAAAGATATCAATGCGTCTTGTGAATTTTTTGGAAAGGTTACTTCTGCGCTATTTATCATCCTGCCAATGACAGGTGGGTTGATCTTTCTGCTCAAATTAATTGAATGATCCCCAGCCAGGTCATATGACTCAATATTGGTATAAACTTAATATGAATCAGGGTCAAAAACCATAGGACATCAGCCTAAAGGAATTGATGACTAAGGGGAGATAGACGATAAAAGCTAACGTTTTTAAAACAGTTCGAAAAAAGGAGTCGGCAATGAGCCATAAAGACCTGCGTGAATTTATCGGTAAACTGGAAGCTGCAGGGGAGCTGCATCGAATCAAAACTCAAGTAGATTGGGATCTGGAATTAAGCGCGATCATGAGGAAGGTCTTTGAAAAGGATGGCCCTGCATGCCTTTTTGAAAATGTCAAGGGCAGTGACTTTCCTGTGTTTTCCGGAGGCTTCTACAAGGCCAAGAAGTACGGGATTGCTGTTGGTGCGCCCCCGGATATTCGGTCCATCCTGAAAAAGATGCTAAGGGCCACTGAAAACCCAATCCCACCTGTGATGGTGTCGAATGGTCCTTGCAAGGAAAACATTGATCTGGGAGACAAAATCAATCTGGAAAAATTTCCCGTGCCCAAATGGTTTCATCTTGATGGCGGAAGATACATAGGGACCCTTGGGACCATAATAACAAAAGATCCTGACACAGGGATCAGGAACATGGGGGTGTATAGGCAGCAGATTGCAGGAAAAAACAGGCTTGGGATGCTTGCGACTCAACAGTGTGGCATCAACCTACAAAAACATCGTATCAGAAAAATTCCAATGCCAATAGTTACTGCCATAGGGGTGCCGCCATCTGTGCTTGCTGCTGCAATCGTCAGGGCCCCTTACGGAGAAGATGAACTGGGCATTGCTGGCGGTATCATGGGCGAGCCCATCCCCCTTGTAAAATGTGAGACTGTAGACCTGGAAGTCCCTGCAAATTCTGAGATTGTAATAGAGGGAGAAATTCCTCCCGATGCAGATTTGTGGGTAGAGGAGGGACCTTTTGGAGAATTTACCGGCTATTGCAGCTCTGTCCATTCAGAAATAAAACCTGTTGTTAATGTCACCGCTGTCACATACAGAAATAATCCAATTTTTCAAGGGTGCTCACCTGGTATTCCGCCTAATGAAGAAACCACGTTTCGAGAAATCGGTTCTACTGTCGGTGCCTGGCGAAGTATACTTAAGGCGGCCGTTCCTGGTGTCAAAGAGGTCTACGCAACTGAAATGGGATGTGCTGAATTCGTGATCGTAGTCTCAATGGATCAGCAGTATTATATGGGAAACGCCCGTGAGGTCATAGAGGGGGTGTTTGCAACTGTAGGCAAGACGACAAAATGGGTAATTGTTGTGGACGATGACATTGACATCTTTGACAGGGGCCAGGTGGAATGGGCGCTTTCTGTCAGGGTGCAACCCCATAGGGATATTATTATTACAGATGACAGACATTCAGGAAATCCCCTTGACCCATCGATCCATCCCAGTCTGCGGCGACACCCCCTTTTGGCCCGTACGTCACGCATAGGAATTGATGCCACGACCAAAAATAAGGATTTTGATTTTCCGCCCCTCGTAAAGTCCACCGAAGAAATGGAAAGGCTTGTTGAAAAAAGGTGGAGAGAATATGGCTTCATTTAGCCCCTTCTTAACAATATAGGCATAGGACTCCTTTCGCGGGAATTTTCTATGATCAGAAAGAGAAAGGAAATTGGTGTCTTGGAGCGGGATAGCTAATCCCGCTCCAATCCCCTTGCGCATTAACCTGTAGGCAACCTCTCCTCTTAGCTTCCTATAAGTTCCAATGCCAATTTTTTTTGTGCCTGCCGGATCACATCTGCCGCTGGCAAGCTTGGGTATTCCCCGTGTTTCCACCAAGGCGGCAGGCATCATCAATGTATTGACTTTATCTCGTAGACTTTGTTTCAATTCTGAAAGGTCTTCCTGGCCTGTAACAACAACCACTGAGGCGGAGTCAGCATAAACATATAAAAAAAGATTGTGGGTGCTCAGACAATCTTGAGTAATTAGTGTGTTAGGATGTATAAAAAGTACAGAGCCATTGAGGAAGTCGCACGCAGGGCCAATCTGGATAGACGGACAGTTAGAAAGTATATAAATTTTGGTAAGGTCCATGGATAATCTAAAAATCGCAGCCGTATGCATGAACTCCAGGCCTCGAAGGGTTAAGGAAAACCTTGAGCGGATCAGGTCCTTTGTGCTTGAGGCCTCCAGCAATAATGCGGACATTGTCTGTTTTCCAGAGCTGAGTGTTACCGGCTACACTTTAATAACCCCCCGAGATATTTACAACAATGGCCCGAATCAGACACATGCAATAGAGCGGCTGGTCTACATGGCCAAAGAAGCGAACTTGATCATCCTTGCAGGCCTCACTGAGGATTCCGGAAATTCAGATCCATTCATCTCCCATATTGTTGCAGGGCCTGAGGGTATAATGGGCATTTATCGCAAGACACATCTTTCACCCCACGAAAGAAACATCTATCGGGCAGGGGAAAAGATTGAGATCTATCATTATAATAAGACCTTATTTGGAGTCCAGTTGTGTTACGAGGCCCATTTTCCAGAGATCAGCACTGTAATGGCCATCATGGGTGCGGATATCATCTTTTTGCCCCATGCCTCTCCCAGGGGAGATTCAAATGGAAAACTAAACAGCTGGCTAAGGCATCTGAGCGCCAGGGCCTTTGACAATGGCGTTTTTGTGGTAGCCTGCAACCAGGTGGGAGAGACTGAAGAGGGCTTTTCCTTTCCAGGGGTAGCGGTTGTTCTAAGTCCTAATGGCCAGGTTTTGGCAAAACAGACAGGGGACAGAGAAGCGATCCTCTACTGTTCACTTGAGGCAGAAATGATCGAGGGCACAAGGAACCACAGGATGAAATACTTTATTCCCCAGAGGAGGCCCGAGTTGTACAGAAAAATAATACAACAGGGAACGAATGAATAGAAAAGGCACAAAGGCCCTTCTTCTGGCCCTTGTGCCCTATTAATACCTGCCTGGCGCTGGATCAGACGCAACCAGTGGGTTTCGGAAGCCCTGCCATCTTACAGGCGCCCTTACCCGGTCCTGATGGAAACAATTCATAGATGTATTTCAGCTTGAATTTTGTGACCTTGGAAAGGATACGGACCATTGGGGCGATCCCGTTCTTTCTGTAATAGTCCTGAAGAACATTGATGACCTCTTTGTGCTCTGCGGTCAACTCCTCAATTCCTTCCTGTGTCTTTACATACCTCATCCAGCCTTCATCCCAGTTTTTGAAGTCATCTATGAAGCCGTCTTCATCTAGGTTGTAGGTTTTTCCCTCAAATTCTATTGATGCCATATTACAAACCTCCCTTATGTTAGTCTTCTAAGGCAGTTACAAAACGCCCCCTTTTGCCCAATATCATCCTCAGGCCTGACCCCGCCCCAGGGGCCGATATGGCCTTTGTTGTCTGTTGGAAAGAATTGAACGTTTTGAAACTGCCCCCTTTCCTTTATGGTTAGATATTCATAACATCCGCATATCCCTACACATTAATGGGCCAAACATGCATGTGGGACACACTAATTCAAGCGAGCGATCTTAATTAAATATTTTTGCCTTGTCAATTACTGTTTTTAGGTTTCCCTCAAAAAATATCTAACCTGTTTAGGAACCAAGAGCCAGGAACCAGAATTGGAATGGCATATGGCTTTCACAGATCAAGGAGTTCTGAATTTGTAATTCACGGCCACTCTATAGATGTTCTGAGCCCATTGAGGGTTGCCGCCGGCATGGATGTGAGTATAAGTGGCAAGGACATTTTTCCTGCAAATACCATCTCTTAAATCGTATATCCCACTCCCGCGATCCATTGTGAAAACGAAATCCCATCCTTCACGGCTGGTTATGACCGGCATTGAATAATGAAATTCATGGCCTTTGATTGTCTCGCCGACCTCATAATAGGGATTTTGACGGTCCACCTTCAAGACCGTGTATCCATGACCCTGAGGTCTTTTTTTTAGTGTAAAAACGATTGGAAGCTCTCCGACCATTGGATAGGTATTTCCTTCCACCAGGAGGGATTCCCCCAAATACATCAACCCACCGCATTCAGCATAGACCGGAAGGCCATTCTCGATTTTTCTTTTTAATGAAGTCCTGAATGTCACATTTTCCGCCAGGGCCAAGGCCTGTGTCTCGGGAAATCCGCCTCCGATATAAAGGGTGTCAATCTCCGGTAGTTCTTTGTCGGTAAGGGCATTTATCTCCACAAGTTGGCCACCCATCTGTCTTAGATGATCCAGGTTCTCAGGATAATAAAACCAGAAAGATTTATCCAGGATAAAACCGATCCTTGGCCTCTCCTGGGCAGGTCTGATCTCATACAAGGTCCTTTTGGTCGAGCTTAATCTCCCCAGATCTGCTCCACGGTGTGCCAGATCCCAGATCTGATCGAGGTCAAGGTATTTTTTTACAATAGACTTGGTCCACATAACCGCCTTTTCAGCCTGATCCCTTTCCTGAAAAGGTACAAGGCCCATGTGTCTTTCAGGAAATGGATTGTCCTTGAGCCTTGGGACCGACCCCACAACCGGAATGCCGCAATATCTCTCAATCGAATCCCTTATCAGATTTTCCTGCCGGGGACCCGCAACCCTGTTGAGGATAACCCCGGTGATATTTATTTCAGGGTCAAAAACCTGGCAGCCTTTGACGACAGAAGCAACTGTGCGGGTGGACATGGTAACATCAACAATGAGCAACACCGGGCAGTTAAGCAGTCGCGCCAGTTCTGCGGTGCTGCATGAGCCTTCAACGTCAAGCCCGTCGTAAAGTCCCCGGTTGCCTTCAATCAGGCAGATGTCCGCATCAGGGGAATTGGTCAGGAAAGAGTCCAGCATTTGTTCCGGATTCATCAAAAAGGGGTCCAGGTTATGGCACTGACTTCCTGCAGAAAAAGTCAGCCAGCCTGCGTCAATAAAATCCGGCCCCTTTTTAAAAGTGGCTATCTTGTATCCCTTTTCCAGCCATGCAGCCGCAAGCCCCAGCGAAAGGATGGTCTTACCAGAACCCCCTCTTAAGGCGGCAATTATTATTCGAGGGTAATTAAACAACATGATATCCAAGACTCCAAAAAAATGTCCTGGGAATAGGGACATGGATTGATAGGATTGTCAATAATAAACTCATGGATTTTTGGGGTTTTTTTGTTGACATTTAAAAATCAATTCTACTATAAATGCAAACTTGTGTTTTTTCGTGATTATCAATCCATTCTAATGTTAGAGAGTTTGGAAGAACACAGTGCTCAGATTAGTGATTTGATCATTAATGATAAGGACATAAATTACGAATAATGTTTTAGGGAGGAGGTGAAACATCAGCAAAATATTTTCTTTGGATTTACTCCTTGAACGATACCATTTCTCACTTATTAGAAGGAGGCATATATAATGTTTGAGCCAAATGAGGAACAAAGTGAACTGAAATATCAAGAACTTCGGATCTACAGCGACGAAGAGCTGCACAACTATACCGAAGAGGAACTCAAGAACTTCAAGTGCAAGCATGACATCCCGGACTTGGACGATTTGGAAAAAGGCCCCTGGCCCAGCTTTGTAGCGGATGCCAAGAGAGAGGCCCTGCACCGCAGGAAGCTTACCCAAGACAGGATGATGATCGAGAGAGATGTCGTGGAAGATATGCTGGGACAGGTGCAGATATCTTTTGATGAAGGTGAAACCCATTGGAAGCACGGCGGCATCGTTGGTGTGTTCGGTTACGGCGGCGGCGTTATCGGCCGGTATTCCGACCTGCCTGAAAAATTTCCTTCCATCGCACATTTTCATACAATGCGCATCAATCAGCCTTCGAGCAAGTTCTATAACTCAGATTATCTGAGGACAGTCTGCGATCTCTGGGAATACAGGGGAAGCGGCATGATGAACATGCATGGCTCCACAGGCGATATTATCTGTCTGGGGACCTTTACCGAGCAATTGGAGCCCATTTTTTATGAGCTGACCCATGTCCTCCAGCAGGATCTTGGCGGGTCAGGCTCAAACCTGCGTACACCCGAGTGCTGTGTCGGCAGGGCGCGCTGTGAATATGCCTGCATTGACACCCAGGCCATGTGCTATGAACTGACCCACTTTTATCAGGATGAACTCCACAGACCTGCATTCCCCTATAAGTTCAAATTCAAATTTGACGGTTGCCCAAATGGTTGTGTGGCCTCCATTGCCAGGTCTGATATGTCTTACATCGGGACCTGGAGAGATGATATCCGGATTGATCAGGCGGCAGTCCAGGCCTATATAGGCGGCGAATTTAAACCCAACGCGGGCGCGCACTCTGGAAGAGATTGGGGCAAGTTTGACATAGAAAAAGAGGTGATTGGTCTGTGCCCGACAAAGTGCATGAGGATGAATGGCGGGAAGCTTGAGATAAACAACAAGGAATGCACCCGCTGCATGCACTGCATCAATACCATGCCAAGGGCCTTAAGACCAGGCACTGAAACAGGCGTAAGCATACTGTTCGGCGCAAAGGCCCCCATCCTTGACGGCGCGCAGATGTCAGTCCTGACCATTCCTTTTATGGAGTGTGAGCACCCCTATGACAACATCAAAGAGGTCGTGGAAAAGATATGGGAATGGTGGCCTGAAGAGGGCAAAAACCGTGAGCGTTTGGGTGAACTGATCCAGCGCCAGGGCTTAACCAAGCTCTTGCAGGTGCTTGAGGTTCCACCGATGCCGCAGATGGTCAAAGAACCCAGAAGCAACCCCTATATCTTCTGGAAGGCGGAAGACGTTCCTGGCGGATGGGAACGGGACATCAACGACTATCGCTCAAGACACAAGAGATAGGAGGTATCAATCAATGACATTATCTACAGAAAGATTCGGATTGTATAACCCGGAAAAACCCATGGAAAACAGGCTGACGGACTTAGGTCCCAGGCATTTTTGGGAGTATTTTCCTCCTGTCATCCAGAACAATTACGGAAAATGGAAATATCACGAGATCCTGGAGCCTGGCGTCCTGGTCCACGTTGCGGAAAGCGGAGATAAGGTCTTCACAGTCCGCTGCGGCGGTTGCCGTTTCATGACCGTGGAGAACATTCGTGAGATCTGCGACATTGCAGACAAACACTGCGGCGGCTATCTGCGGTTCACCACTCGAAATAACATCGAATTCATGGTGGACAGCCAAGACAAGATGGAGGCCCTGAAAAAGGACCTTATGAGCAGAAAACACGTCTCAGGGAGCTACAAATTCCCCATAGGCGGCACCGGCGCCGGCGTGACCAACATTGTCCACACACAGGGATATATCCACTGCCATACACCTGCAACCGATGCATCCAGTATGGTAAAGGCCGTGATGGATGAACTTTTCGACTATTTCCAGGGGATGGCCCTTCCGGCCCAGGTCAGGGTGTCCATGGCATGCTGTCTTAACATGTGCGGTGCTGTACACTGCTCTGACATAGCACTTTTGGGCTATCACAGAAAACCGCCGATCGTTGACAGTGAAGTCCTTGAGAAGGTATGCGAAATACCGCTGGTCATTGCTGCGTGCCCGACCGCTGCAATTTCGCCCTCCAAGACGGATGACGGTAAAAAGACGGTCAAGATCAAGGGCGAACGATGCATGTTCTGCGGCAATTGCTATACCATGTGCATGGCGCTGCCGCTTTCCGACAAGGAAGGCGACTGTGTGACCGTGCTGGCAGGCGGCAAGATCTCCAACAGGATCAGCCCCCCGAAGTTTTCCAAGGTCGTAATACCGGCCCTCCCCAATAACTTTCCCAGATTCCCAGAGGTGTGCGAATCTGTGAAGAAAATCATTGAGGCCTATGCAGCAGACGCCAACAAATATGAGAGGGTTGGCGACTGGGCCGAGAGGATCGGATGGGAGAAATTCTTTGAGAAATGCGATGTCCCATTTACTGAGCATTTACTTGATGACTATCGCCTGCAGTATGATACTTACAGGACATCCACCCAGTTTAAGTTCACTGAGGCGGCCTGGGATGTCTCAAGGGCGATCGGCGGCATCGAATAAAAAGCTTATAGGCTTCCGGCTGGAAACGCATCCGGATGATAACAGCGGATGAAACCGTTTCCCGCGGAAGCCCCCAAAAGGAGCGAGGTTATGGAAGACATAAAGAAGGCCATTTTGGAGTTTGCCCAGACCAGCAAGAAGAGCAAATTTTATTACAATGACATTCAAAAGGCGGTTCAAGAGGTCCTTCCCGACGCCAAAGGCAGGGATATCAAAAAGGCTGCGACCGCGCTGATTAATGAAGAAAAATTGATCTATTTTTCCACCGGCAGCAGTACGATGTATGGCCTGAAAGGCAGAGGACAAACAGAGGATCATTAGCATCCGCCGGGTGTCGCTGCTAAATTAGATCTCAAATTGATAGCAGAAGAGGCCGCTGTCCACGCAGGATTGCGGCCTCTTTTTATGTTATATACTATAAGATGTTTTGAGGTGTGTTATGAAGACCCCGCAGGGTTCCGAAGAGTTTATCGCCCAACAGAAACTCCTGGAAAAAGAAGAAACCGAGTGCGCCAACTCAAGTTACAACCTTGGAGTTTCCCTTATGGAGCAAGGCAGACTGGATGAGGCCATTGTGGCCTTCAAGGATGCGATTGCAAGCAGCGGCAGGATGTTTGAGGGATATGTCAACCTGGGTTATATCTATTTTAAGAGAGGAAACCTTGAGGAGGTTGTGGAGGTCAACCAAAAGGCAATCCAGATAGAGCCAAGATACGCAAGGGGCTATGCCAATCTGGGTTTTGCCTATCTGCAGATGATGAAGACTGATGAGGCGATTGAGGCGCTTAACAAGGCCATAGAACTCAATCCGGAAATCGTCCAGGCCTGGAGTAACCTGATAAACGCCCACCTCCAAAATGACGACGTAGAGAAGGCCATTGAAGTTGGGATTAAAACCGTGGAACTGGCACCGGATTTCGGTCTTGGTCACAACAATCTCGCATCTGCCTATTACAACAATGGTGACTACAAAAAGGCCATAGAACATCTGGACAGGGCTATGGAGCTGGGATTCATACCCCATCCAGAATTTTTAAAGGCATTGGAGCCACATCGTTAAATGGACTTTACATACCTGTTTGAACCTTACGACAAGCTGGTGACAAACGCAGATAATGCCTTTCAGAGAATGCTGAACGAGTTCACTGACTGCATAAACTGCAAGCCTGGGTGCTCAGATTGCTGTCATGCTGTATTCGGACTCTTTATAGTGGAGGCAGCCTTCCTTAAGCACGATTTTGACAGATTGGATCCAGTTGAAAGGGAGGCTGCCTTGCAGAGATGCGATCAGTCTGATAGGGAGTTAGAAAAACTGGAAGGAATGCTTAAGGCCTTTGAAAATGACCCGGCGATGAGGGCCTATTCTTTGGCCAAGGCCAGGGTTAGGTGTCCACTTTTAAGCGACCACCACGAGTGTATTTTATACCCATATAGGCCGATTACATGCCGGGTCTATGGCATACCCACCGCGGTAAACGGAATGGCAAGGGTCTGCGGAAAGGCCGGATTTAAAAAAGGGAGCATCTATCCTGTATTTGATCTGGATGGGGCTCAACGGGAACTCTATCAGATGTCCAAGGGGCTCGTGGAAAGGATGGGCGGAAAAGATTCCGAAAGGGCCTCACTCTTGATATCAATATCTAAGGTAATTAAGACCCCTATTGAACAACTTCTTTCCGCAGATACTGGTGCAGCAACCTGATGTGGGTTCCCATATTTTCTTTTATCAAGGCATAATCTGCCGGGGTGTCTTCCTGATAAAGACAGGACAGAGGCTGAAAGAGGGCCTCAAGTTCCTCCTCTTTAAATGATCCTAATAGTGAAATCAGATCCTTTACCCTTACAAGGCCATACCTTCCTTGTTTCTCCATCGTTTCTAGGGCATCAAAGAAGCCCCTGGTGACGGCCTCCACCGAAAAATCCCCCGCCCATGTGGTTTCTCCCACGCCGTCAAGCCTGTCCAACCTCATCCTGACTGTCATGTTCAGAAAAAAGTAGATGATGGCTATGACAGGATTTACAAAATCCACTGAAAAATAGTCCATCAAAGAACAATATCCTCTCGCGGTTGTGAGCCTGACATCAATGTCTCCCTCTTTGCTTCTGACGATAAAATCCCCTGCCGCATGGTGCCATGGATGGATCTGGTAAAAATTACTTGTGTCATAATATAGAGTAAGGATCATGGCCGCTTGTCTGAAGATCTCAAATGCCTCCTTTGGTGAGGCCTGACGATTTCCATTTATGTGATCCCAGATACAGATCTTTTGCATGTTATCTCGCTGATCAATAGTCATATGCCATTCATGGAAGCTTTCAAACCACTCAGATAGAAGCATCAGCAGAGACTCACACATTTGGCCTCTCTGACATGTTACCTCGGCCCGGTAAAAGATCTTTGGAAGATAGGGGAGGTTAAAAGAGGCATTCAACTGATTCAGTATTCCATCTTCACGATCAAGCCATTGTCGGCCATGTCCTGAGATCGCTGTGCTGATTGCCAGCTTCAACCGTTGAGAATTAGAAAAGACCTCCACACTGGCAAGGTGGTAGAGTACACCATGTTTTTCACTGCGGATCAGTATCTTCTCAATGGGATCGAGATCATGGCTGTTTACTGATCCCTCCCTTGAAGAGCAGATTGATTGTATGGCAGTCTCACTGAGTATAAAGGCCTTAAGAGAGTTGAAGTAGTCGGCAAGAGTAAGAAATGGATGGGACTGTGATGGTGTTATCAGGAACGGCCTTTCCAGGTCTTGGGCTCCAAGGGGGATATCGCCATCAGGGGAAGAGAAGAGAAACTCTGTGATCATAGCCTGGTCAGGGCCTCGGATGCCACTTGGCCGACTGTTTTTCTCTGAATAACCCCTTCCTTATAGATCTCAATCTCTAGAGATTCATCCACGAGCGTCTGAAGATCCTGCCTTGCCTCGTAGGCCCCAAGATTACCCATAAGCAACGCAGCATACCCCCTGACCCTGGCATCCGGGTCTTTTAGAAAATCGAAGAAATAAAAGGTATGCTTACGAAGCAGGGCCGGCCCGGACTTGGCGATCCTGGCCAGGGCCTCAAGCGCATCAGCCCTTCGTGTCCTATCCCCCAAAAATTGGTAGATCTGCGGGGCGTATCCTCCAAAAAGGTCTGGCCTATGGCCGATTATCTCTCCGATGGCCTCAAATGCCCCCAAAGGAAAGGCGGCGGTATCGGATAAGGAATAGAAGAGGCCCTGCAGGAGTTTTGAAACGAGAGAAGGGTCGGTTTCACCAATCAAGGCGCATGCCTTACCTAGGGTATCCGCGGCCCTACGGCGAAAAAGGTCATCGCCTGAATAGAGCAGGCGCTGTATGTATCTGATGATTTTTTTGTCTTTCTTAGCTGCGGCCAGTATTGGTTCAATCTGGTAGGCCTTAACCGACTCCTCGACCATGGCCTTGGACAGGGTCTGTTTTTTTGAACCCCTGCTTCGAATTTGTGTCTCCTGGGGATGAATTGCCTTTGTGAGCCTTTTTTCGATCCCTTCTGCTGTCGCATCCAGCACATCTTTATGAAGTCTTACAAAATACAAGGCCCCAGATGTCTTTCTGCCTTCATAGGAACCGCTTGAGACAATAAGATGGGTTTGCAGGTCATAGTTTTCAACAATCTCCTGTTGGTAATCTTCTCCAGGAAAGAGGCCCCAGGCCAGATCCCAGTCCATATTGCACCCGAATACCAGGGCCTCTATCATGGCCGAGCCCAAGTTGTGCCCTGTTTCATCGCATGAGTAAACTGCCCCACATGAACAAGAACCCACGGGCATCTCTCCCTGCCGCCTGGTGCTCAATTCCTTTGGTCTTTCAATCAGAGATGAACAAAAAGGGCAAGTCGGTCTTTTTACAGGTTCTCTGCCAAAGAATTTATTCTGAAACATCTGTTGTTACCTTAGCCGGCTTACGCTGGGCCGCCAAGGGAAAGCCCCTGGAATCTTCATCATATTCAAATCCTACAATCTCTAAGCCGAAGCGATTGGACCTGAACTCAATCACCCAATTTCTGTACTGGTCACCTGCAAATTCACAGCTTATGTTACCAATCCTCGCGTCCATACTGATCAGCCTTGGCACAATGTCTTCATTGAAGATCTCGATAATATGGATTTTATCATCATCGCTGAGCGTTGGTAAAACTGGATGGTCTTTTCCGGCCATGGTAAGAGATCCATAAAAACATATCAGCTCAATACGGGGAGTTTATGAACAGAGTCTATCTTGATGGTCCCGGCAAATCAAGGGTCATGCAGCGATTTGATCCCCCGCCACATGTTTTTTCTGTGATTTTTGCCTGATTTCCTGCAGCACCAGCTCCAATGGAATAGTTGGTTCTGCTTACAACACGCTCAAGGTCGGCAGACCGGCAATCGGGGCAGTTAAGATCCACCTCTTCGTTTGAATTGATGAACAGTTTTTCAAAAACATTGCCACATTCAAGACACTTGAATTCAAATATCGGCATTATGGTTACTCCTATATTAAAATACAATCGAATTTATAGTCATCACGAGCACAAAAGTCAATTTTGACTTTTGGTAAAGGCTTCACCCTCTACATAGACTCAGCAATGGCATAGATGTTGCTAAATAAAGGTTAAAGATTATGCAGGCACCTTACGTGGCTTTTCTTTAAAAATGAACATAACACTTTGTAATAATAAGATAATTTATTATTATGGCTTTGATGAAATAGTCATTTGTATCCGTTCAGCATGTCTACCAATGAGCAAAGCGTATTAAAAAAGATAAGAATTTCTTTTAATATATATAAGGGGTTATACTGTTATGAGTAATGAACCAAGTATTGAGAGACGAAAAGAGAAGAGACATCCAATTTGTATGGATATCAAGGTTATTGCACCCAAGACTTCTTTCCCGGCCTTTGCGACAAATATCAGTGGGGGGGGGCTTGAAATCAGCACGCCCACGGGAATCAATCCCCAAACAAAGCTGATGATCTTTCTTCAACTGGAGGAGGAATTCGTATTTCACGGGACTGTGATCTGGGCACTTGGAGACTTTGTCAACAAAAAGTGGATTTACAGGGCAGGAATCAGGACCGACACAATTGCATTTAAAAACAGGCAGGCCAATACGGCAGCAGAAAAGGCGGAGGTCATAAAAAAGATCCTTCCACAAATCAGAGATAGAGAGGCAGGGATGAATGAGCTAAAAAAGATGTTCGCATAACAGTGGAGGTTGCAAAAGAAGTTATCCCTTTTCACCTTCTATTCTCTCCCTGAGGCTTAATACAGGAACCGGACAATGGCGGAATACCTTTTCCGCCGTGGAACCAAATAGTACATTGGCGAGGTTTGTGCGGCCCTTCGAACCCATTACTACCAAATCAACACCCTCTTCCTTAACTATATTGATCAACTCGTTGAAGGGCATGCCGATGCGAAAAATCGTCTTTACATCAAGTTCCTTGCACTCGGCCTGCTCCAATAATTTCTGTACCTTTTGAGAACGCTCTGCTTTTTCTCTTTGAGCGTATTCGTTTACTGTAAGATCAATATTTGTCTGTAGTACCGACCTCATGGCCGCAATGTCCCTCTGATTGACCACATTTGCGACTATCAACTGAGTGCCCAAAGAATTTGCCAGATTAGCGGCATACCTTAGTGTGTATTCAGAATAAGCTGAAAAATCAATAGCAACCATAATCTTTGTTATCTGTTCCAATGTTTTTGTCCGTCCTTTATTTATTTCTTGCTGAGCCGAATTTGATTCTAAGTGAAAATTTCCAGCCGACTCTGCTTCTCACCGTTCGCAATCTAGTGTCTTTTTGCCAGGTGAGAAATCGAAAGATCAGGGTATATCCTATAAATCTTGTCGAACAAGAATACTTGTATTGCGAATAATGTCCAGAAAAGATCTTTAGTTATATGCCACCAGTTAATCGGGTCGCCGGCGTTTTCAAAACACCCACAACTGATAGGCACCCCCTTGATAAGGTTTATTGTCTGGCCTATGGCAAAGCATATCAGCAGCAGTGCAATAATGGATGATGCAGCCCTTGTAGACAGACCGATAATCAGGAACAGACCGCAGGTGAGTTCAACCCACGGTAGATAGACCGCTATAAAGTTTAGAATCCAATAAGGAACCAACTGATAGGAGGCCAGGGCCTCTGCAAACTCCGCTGGATAAGGAATCTTGGACATACTGGCGTACAGGAACAGAATGCCCAAATAAAACCTGAGGATGAGCGAGAGATATTCACTGGTAATAGCTCGTCTTACAATTGACCGTTTATCATTCATTGAGTTATTGAGTATTCTGGTTTTTATGAAATTCCTTTATCTTTGAAAAAAATCCTTCCATGTCATCGATTACTCCAAAGTGGACTGCCAGCACCTCACCGCTCTTGGACAAAATGATAAGGCACGGAAGCCCCGGCCTGCCTAACTTCTTCCAGATAGAAGTATCAGTATCCCTAAACAATGGGAAGGGGACATGCATAGACGATTTCCACAAGTCAGTTTTATCCTTATCCGTACCAATGGAGAGGCCTAGTATTTTTACCTCATTAGACAGTTTTTCATCTTCTCTGATAAAATTATAGAGCTTGTTTAAGCCGGGGGCTTGGTTCCTGCAATGAGGACAATAGAAGCTGAAGGCTTCCATTATGATTATCTTGGCGGAAATATTAACGATGGAAAAAGAGCTCATATCTTTTAACCCTAAATACCTTTGGTCTTCAACAGTATCAGGGGCGTGTAATACAAACTCGGGCATCTTCATTCCGGCTGCAATCAATTTGAATTCCACCTGATTGTCATCCCCAAATGCATGCTGGGATGAAATGCAGCTTAAGGCATAGACTAATGTGGCCAATATTAATGCAGTCAGCTTTTTTTTATTCATTTTTTTCGTCCCATTAAAAAAGACCCTGAAAGGCATTTTTTTATGTAGAATAGGGAGATTGCATTCAGGTGTCAAATAAAAATCGTAATTACTCAGGTAAATAGACTGATGGCTGAAGACTGAAGCTAAAGTGTCAAGTTGTACACAATTTGAGGTTAAAGGACTGGCATTTTCATTTGGGTGGGCTGACCTGTGCATTTTTAGTAATCTGTGTTGCATTGACCAGCGGTTCATTAACCGGTGCAATAGCTGGTAGAGATTTTTCGGGCGACTTATAAAGAAGGATGCTGATTCTGCGGTTTCTGGGATCGTATGGGTCATCTTTGTTGATCAGTTTCTTGTCTGCAAAACCTGTGACCCTGATAATCTGGTTGACATCAAGTCCACTGGCAACCATCTGCTTGCGCGCTTCAGAAGCGCGTCCGAGTGAAAGCTCCCAATTGGTATATTCCTGAGAGGGGTAGGCTCGTGCGTCAGTATGACCCTCAATAGCTATTGGACCTTTAAAGTCTCTGACGGTTTCCGTAATCACCCTAAGCACCTCTTGTGCTCTGACAGTGAGCGTTGTGCTTCCAGTGGGAAACATCATGGACCCTTCGTTATCCACCATCTGAACTCGCACGCAGTTTTTAAAGCCATCAACTATCACCTGTGATTTCACATCGGCAAGTTCTTTCTCGATTATTTTTTTTAGACGCGACTGGAGTTCTTCTTTTTTCTGCTGCTCGGCAATTATGTCTTTCTTAGACAGAGACCGCTCATTGGCCTGGACTTCTTTACTGCCTTTACTGGCTTTTCGGTCTTTTTTGGCTTTTTTGTCTTCTCCGTTCGCCTCCTTTTCTGTGACCGATATGGGGGTCATTTTAGTCTGGGAAAGATCAATCAATGAAGAGGATGAGCTGCTATCAAAGATGCTGAAATATTTGAAATAGGCTGACACTCGCGCCCTTTGTTCAGTGGATGTCATGCTCAAAAGCCAGAGCAAAAGAAAAAAGGCCATCATGGCAGTCACAAAATCGGCATATGCCACCTTCCAGGCGCCATGAGAACCGCCATGTTCCTCCGAGTGCTTGCGTCTTACTTTTCTTTTGTGCCCTTCCATTGCTTCATTTGCTCTTCAATTTCTTTTGTGGTCGGCCTCAAGGACGAGGGGATTTCCCTGCGTGCAGCCTCGATTGCGACCGTTGGGTTACTGTCAAATTTATTTATGGCCACCTTAATAACATTGAAAACCACCTGCCGATCTTTGACCTGATATTCCAAATTTGTGGCAATCGGCCCTACGAATCCATAAGCAGAAAGCACCCCCAAGAATGTGCCCACCAGGGCGGCCCCGATGCAGTGTCCCAGCACCTCAGGGGGCTCACTGATTTTTCCCATGGTTAAGACAACGCCCAAGACAGCTGCCACTATTCCGAGAGCAGGCAGGGCGTCAGCCACCTTTGCAATGCCCTGGGCGGGGATCATTGCCTCCTTGTAAGAGACCTCCAGATCAATTTCGATTAATTCGCTGACAATATCTGGGTCTACACCAAGGACAATAACACCCAGATTCTCCTTTATAAAACTAACAGCCTCTTCATCGGCCAGCATTTTTGGATGTCGGCGGAACAGCTCACTCTTGGCAGGATCTTCAATCTCCTTTTCCAGCGAAAGGATGCCCTCCTTACGCACCTTGACGAGTATGTCGTAGAGGAGCAGCAAGAGTTCAGAAAAAGTTTCCTTGGACGATCCTTTATGGGAGAAGACTTTTTTGACATCATTAAGGGTTGACTTAATGACATTGCCTGGAGACGAAATAATAAAAGCCCCCGCGGCTGCACCATATATTATGACAAGCTCGGCTGGTTGAAAAAGGACGCTCAGATTGCCATGTTCCATTAGGTAACCTAAAATAATCATACCAAATAAAACAGCTAACCCGATAATAGTATTCATAAGATTCCTCGGTAATTATGCCTCTCATCTTCGGAAGAAAAGCTAAGAGGCATTTTCCCCTTTGCCTTCCCCATTGTCTGGGCTGTAGAGATATTCCAGTTGGTTTCGCAGCATGCCGCGCTGGCGTTGCAAAATATGGCGTGATAGCGCCTCTCGAACATCATCTTCCATTTCGATGAATGTCACTGCCACTTCAAAGCCCTCTTCCGTCAGCTTCTGCACCCGTTCAACCAGGCCGTAAACCAAGAGCACTGAATAGGGGATGGATGACAGCATCATCTTGATCTCAAGAATGTCCCCAACGGCATAGGCATCGGGGAGCGTCAAGCAAATGCCACCTTCGCTAAGATTGACCTGATAGTTCTCAACATTGGTTAAACCGCTGTCCTGGGCCGAAAGCCTTGCCAGGATAAGATTCAGCTTGGCATCTATTGCCGTCAGCATCCTTAACAAATGTGGATCGCTCTGCAGATCGTCCTCGGCAAGGACCGGTTCAAATGACGACTGCAACAAGCCGGGAATTATCCTGGCCTTTAGTGCGCTGGTAGAGGGAGGCATTTTTTGAAGAATCAAGGGGATAACATCGTTGACTCTAAAAAATTGACGTTTTTCCATATGGCTCCAGTTGGGTTGTGATCAGCCTGACAGAGGCTGCCTACGCTGCATCATTGGGTTTTGCTGACTTCCTAATAGAAAAATTGGCCCTGCGCCCTTTTCTCAATTCGTACACGGTCATATCACGCACCTAAGGTTTTGCAAAAAGCTTGCCATACAGCTTTGACTGGGCAGAAGAAGGTGTGAAGGAACCGACTCTGATTTATTAGACCGGATATCTAATCTCAATATGGAGATTCATGGAAGGAAGGAGGCAACTTAACTGGATTTGTTATGGTTTGACCGGATAACCATTTTCCATCCAGGCATCTAGCCCATCTTTTAGAATCATTGTATGCTTGTGTCCGCGGAGATAAAGCTTTTTGGCCACCTGCTCATCATAGTGGCTGCTGAAAGTCCTGCCATATACTATAATATCTTTTTCCTTGTTCATATCGCTAAACCCCATCATATACATAATATCAAACAAGGCCAAGGGCATATTGACAGCGCCTTCTATGTGCATCATATCATAGAGGGTGGAAGGCCTTGCGTCCACAAAGACGGCATCTCCGCCCTTGTGTTTTTCCGCCGCTACAGGAGGATCAACCACTAAGACCTCTTTTTCAGCGACAATGTTAGGGATCAGTCTTATCCCGTTGGGATTTGAGTTGTTGAATATTATGCCGCACAACAGGCTCACGGAAAAAATGACAAACCAGTCAACCCATGAAGATCTGGACACCTGGAGCCGGTGTTCAGACTTCTGTTTAATTACCTGAATATTCCTTGCAAGATACTTGGACATCTGTTTGGCAAATGCAAATGAGACACTGGGCCATTCTTTTAGAATTTCGTCAAACTGGTCTTTGGATAGAACAGTAAGATGAGTTTCATCCATTGTCTCCACATTCACCCACCTGAAATCATCCGTCAGGATAGCAAGTTGGCCGAAAAAATCTCCCGGACCCAATTTGGCCAAGAGGATCTCCTCCCCCCTCTTGCTTTTCTTGAACAGACGAACCCTTCCGCGATTAATCATGTAAAAACTATCTCCTGGGTCACCCTCCCGAAATACGATTGTATTAGACGGAAAAACCAGATATTGAGCATCCTTTGCGAGCTCAACCAGTTTGTCTTTGGGCAATTCCTTAAAGAGAGGATTATTCGCTAGACAGGTTTCTTTTTGATCAATCAATGTCATTATGTCTGCTCAGATAAAGGGGCTTCAATGAGAATCTCTGGGCAGAATGGTCACTTGTGGGCGGGTAAAAATCAATGGACACAAGTTTCCTCTCATATCCTTATTCAATAAAATTGAACGATACTTTCGGTGCGTACCTATTTGTTCCGACAAAATTCAGGGGTTCGTCAGACACTCCCCACCGTTGAACTCAGACTCAGGCCATAGCTATCCCTTCCGAAATTGCACTGCCGCAAGAAATAGTAAAGCTGCTTTGAAGAGCCTGCTATTGGGGATCAGACAAAGACGGCCTGAAAATGAAATGCAAAAAGGGGTGACCGTTTTTCAGCCTTTCCCTATTCTGTCCGCCAGACTCGGACGCCGTTTTCATCACGGTCAAGCAAGGTCTTGAACTTCTTTCCTGTCTTGTCACCGTAATAACGTGCGGCTGGACCAACCACCCTCTTTAGGTTATATAGATTCTCTTCATTTTCAGCGGCAATGAATACCGAGTCCCCAACGTTCATCTCAGGCCAGGGGTATTTTACCTTTGAGTGCACTTCGGGAATTGCGACCTTCTTCTCAATCTTACCAATTTTCATTTCTAACCTACAAAAATTAAATTAACAATTTCTGACCGCCCCTTATAATAATAAAATGAGACAGAATCAACCTATTTTTTAAAGACTTACTAGAGGGCCTGGTTAATCATCTCAAGGTCGAGTATCTTCTCTACCACGGCGGAAAGTGCATTATTGAGTTCCTGTTGAACCCTTTCCGCTGAAAAGCTTATATGCTTTAACTCAGATGAGCCCTCAATAGTTGAGCGGTACAGTATTTTTTTCTGACGGACATCGCCGAATACGATATTCAACTTTACTCTGGCCTCATATTTCTCTTGAAATAGACTGCTTCGACATACAACCCCAAGCTCTTCTATTGATCCCCCTATAATGAATTCCCCACAGTCGGCAGGAAAAGAATCAGAATCAAGGTCCCAGTCGGCTATATCTTCTCTTACTGTGTAGCCTAAACGCTTTAGATATTCTTTAATGGCGGATACAACCGCATGGTTTGCATCCTCGAATTGGCTTGTAACGTCAACTTCGCTTCCCCCTGACATCAGCCTTTTTCCCACTAAGGCCTTGTTACTCCAAGACCTGTTGTCCTGAAAACCTGCAACAGCAAAGATTGCATTGACAGGGGCTATATCATTATCAATTACATCCTGCTGCGGCACATACTGAAGACTGATAGAATAAAAGGGGGCATGGCCGCATGAGATCAGACACAAAGACATCGCACTGAACCATAGCAGATGAACCAGGATATTTGATAACCTGCCTATTGCTTTATGCTCCATAATCCTTCCTCCCTATTGCGACACCCCATTTGATAAAAGCAGGTGTGGTTAGCTTGGCTCAAAAATTGTCCTTAATTAATATTTTCCTTTGATAGAAGCAAGGAAAAACCAGGCATAAGGATGCTCGCTGTTCAGTCATTTCATTGAACGGACAAACGATAAAATTATCTTTCCTTGTTATTTCGTGGGATGATTCATTTTTTCAAATCCCAAACATCTCTTTTTTATATTCCATATAGTATCTTAAAAAAGCTGCCAAAATTAATGAATGGTTTATCTCTCCTTCCCGTATAAGGCGGGGAACATCTGAAAATGGACGAAGCAGGACCTCAATATCTTCTTTATCATCCAGGTGCTGTCTTCCTGCAAGATAGACGTCCTTAGCCAAGAAGGTGTGACACCGATTGTTTTGGATAGCGGGATTGGCAAAGACGCTTCCCAGGGCAATCATTTGCCTGGCCTGATATCCGGTCTCCTCACGGAGTTCATTTATGGCGGTTTCCTCCGGTGTTGCCTTTCCCTCTACAAGCCCTCCGGGGATCTCAAGGGTCAGGGACCTAATGCCATGGCGGTATTGCCGTATCAGAACGATCTCATTTTCCGGGGTAACAGGTATTACATTGACCCATTCAGTGGATTCCAAGACGAAAAAGTCATATTCCTCTCCTGTACGGGGTGAACGCGCCCTGTCTGTTCTAAAACCGAAAATGCCATATGAGGTTTGATTCCCACTGGAGATCACCTCCCACGGTCTTACAACCATTTAAGCCTCTCCTTTCATATCTTCAAAGAAACTGCTGATATCCGACAGCTTGTGACTGATCGGGATCTTTGGCAGGCTGTTCAAAAAAAACTTGCCATACCTGCTCTTAATTATCCTGTTGTCCAGGACAGCCAAAACTCCCCTGTCCGTGCCCTTTCTTATCAGCCTCCCCATACCCTGCTTGAGTGCAATAATTGCAGATGGCAGTTGGTACTCCATAAACGGATTTTTCCCCTGTTCTCGTATGGCATTGATCTTGGCGGCAACCAGCGGCTCCCCAGGAGAGTCAAAAGGCAGCTTGTCTATGATCAGACAACTTAGCGACTCCCCAGGCACGTCAACCCCCTGCCAGAAACTGGAGGTGCCAAGTAGCACAGAGTGGATATCATGCCTGAATGAATCAAGCAATACAGATCTGGGCGAGTCACCCTGCTTCAATATGGTGTAAGGGATTTTGTCCTTCAAGATATTCCACACAAGGTTCATGTTGTGGTAGCTGGTAAATAATACAAGGGCCCGCCCCTGTGTAATCTCTATTAGATCGAGTATCCTTTGGGCGATTTCAGGCCCGAAATCCGGATGACCGGGTGCGGGTAACTCATCGGGGACATAGAGCAGGGTCTGGGTCATGAAATCAAAGTGCGAGGGGAATATCCCCTCGATGGCGTCCCCTGGCAGGTCCAGACGTGAGCGGATATAATCAAAATTTCCGTTTGTAGAAAGGGTGGCCGATGTAAATATGATCGTCTGCACCTTCTGGTAGAGCAGCTCTTTCATCTTTTCAGAGATGTTCAGTGGTGACACGTGTAGCACCAGGCTTTTTTTCCTCTTCTCATACCAGTTGAGCCAGTCAGTGGACCTCTTCCACAGTATTTGATCCAGAAGGCGTTCAAGCTCCGCGGCCCTGAGCGCCAATGCATACAAAGAGACATTGCCTTGCGCCAGGACAGCATCAGAAGAGGGATCGTCATCGCTTAATCCCGTTCCATCAAATAATTCATATAAGGATTTAAGCCCACGGCTTATCCGCCTTGCCGGGCCATTACCTATTGCAGAAAGTGTTTCATGGTCCAGGATGCCCTTATCAGGCCTCTCATCAAAGAGGGTCTTAAGCTCCTCGATTGCCGCCTTGATGTTAGTAATCTGGATCTTTAGTTTTCCTTCGGAGGGATCATGGAGCCCCTTTACCCGCTTTTCCAGGTCAGATGTCAAATCTGAAAGCTGGTTCGAGCTGAAGCTTTCGCCTAGATATGTGGTGCCTATCTCTTCAATGTCGTGGGCCTCATCAAAAAGAGCCGCCTGAAAGCGAGGGATGATTTCACCAAACCCAGACTGTTTTACCTTCAGGTCAGAAAAAAACAGGTGATGATTTACAATGATGATCCTGGTCTTTGCGGCCTTACTGCGAAGCCTTCCCAAATAGCACTCGGATGCGAATATACACTCCGGTCCCAGGCACTGATCTGATGTGGAGGACAGTGCATCCCAGAGGGTGTCATCATCCGCCATCCAGGGAATTTCCGCCCGATCGGCAAAAGAAGTATTAATCAGCCATTGCTCCAGTCTTTGTTTTACCTCTGAAAGGCCTGTAAAAAGGGATGACTGAGAAAAAAACTGATGGTACTTGTGCAGGCAGAGATAATTTCTTCGGCCCTTCATGATCATTGCATCAATACTAAGACCTGTTGCTTCGGCAAGGAGAGGTATATCCTTATGAAAGATCTGTTCTTGTAGATTTTTTGTGCCCGTAGAAATGACTGCCTTTTTTCCGCTCAATACAATGGGGACAAGGTAGCCTAAGGTCTTTCCAGTGCCTGTGCCCGCCTCAACTATCGCGGGCATCTTTTGGTCAATAGATTCCCATATCAGATTGGCCATGGCCAACTGTGACGGACGGAATTCAAAGCCATCAAGGAATCTCGCCAGAAGCCCGTCAGGGCCAAGGATCTCTTCAATTGTCATTGGGGTGTCAGGCATGCGGCAAATATAGTTTCAGGCAAGGATTCAGTCAATGAAGAAGCCGCGGGGACTACATAATATAGGCTTTAGCTCCAATCCATGCCTGACACCATTAGTTCGTAAGACGGTATGAAAAAATACCTTTTTGTGGCAGTGGCCCTCGTGCATTCAAATGGCCAAAGTCAAAGTCAACCCCCTTTCCAACTCCCCAAATCGGCATCCAGTTTAAAATTCACCTGTAAAGTGAACATAGGGTTTACAAGATTCAACTTTTGCAGCGATATTTTATGCAAATCAGACTTTTAGTAAACAAAAGGTTTGTCAAACGTCTTTAATGCATATATAATCCATGCATCCAAGGAGAACTATAAACCATGAACCCCAAATCCGAAAAATCCCTGGAACAATCCTTACCTGAAGGCCAGTTGGTCAACCGGGCCTGGCTGCGGGCGCGAGGCTTCAGCCGCACCAGGGTGGACTATGCCTTGCGCGCTGGCAAACTGGAACCCGTGACACATGGGGTTTACCGGCGGCCCGGGCCGCCCCTCAAATGGGAGCATGTGGTCTATTCTCTGAACCAGATGGGTTGTGCCGTTCATGTGTGCGGCCGCAGTGCCCTGGAATTGCAGGGGCTTGCACACTACCTGCCGCTCGGAGCCGTGCAACGCATTGACCTTTATGCTACAGTCCGCACTCCCGCCTGGGTAAAGGACTTTAAGACACCTTTTTTGTTTCGCGTTCACACCAAGCAAATGTTTGATGCGTTGCCCGAGGCTGCAATACATAACAGACCTTTTGGCGCATGGGACTGGCCAATTCCATACAGCACGCCGGAGCTGGCCATGCTGGAACTACTGTCAGAAGTACAGGATGAGTCTGATTTTTCCATGGCGGACAAATTCTTTGAATCCGCCGTTAACCTGCGTCCGGATCTGATCCATGCCTTGCTAGAATCATGCTCTCAGGTAAAGGCCAAGCGCCTCTTTTTGTGGTTCACGGACCGCCACGGCCACCCATGGCGCCAGGTGCTCAAAACCGACGGCATTGACTTGGGTCGAGGCAAGCGCTTGCTGGTCAGGGCCGGGGCCTTTGATGCCGCCTATCAAATTACCGTCCCAAGGGAGATGGCCGGTGGAACCGAACAACACTTTTGAGGGACAGGTCCGCCTGCTAATAGCCCTGTTGCCCAGTGTGGCCAAGCAGACTTGCTTTGCCTTAAAGGGCGGCACGGCCATCAACCTGTTTGTACGCGACATGCCGCGCCTGTCTGTTGATATTGATCTGGCATATCTGCCCCGTAGAGGACCGCAACAGCAGCCTGGCCAACATTGACACGGCCCTTGGGGCGATTACGGCGGATATTGAAAAACTTTTCCTGGCGTCAATGTAAAGGCATCGGTGCTGTCGGGCACAGGCAAGCGTTTTAAACTTCTGGTGTGGCAGGCTGATACCAGCGTCAAGATTGAGGTGACTCCGGTGTTACGGGGAAGCGTGTACCCGGTTGAGAATCGCCGAATGTCTCCAAATGCTGAAAAGAAGTTTGGGTTTGCCCGTGTGCCGGTGTTGAGCTTTGAGGATCTTTACGGCGGCAAAATCTGCGCTGCCCTGGACCGTCAACACCCGAGGGATTTATTCGACGTGCATTGGCTGCTGGAGCACGAGGGTATTGATGAACGCTTGAAAAACGCCTTTTTGGTTTATCTGATGGGTCACAACCGGCCAATGGCCGAACTGCTGGTGCCCCAACTCCGGGATATGTCACCTTTGCATATGACAGAACTGGAAGGCATGACCTATGAGCCGGTCGGCCTCGGCCAGTTGGAGGAAACACTGCCCCGTCTGATCCGTGAACTCAATACGATTATGACAGAAGCAGATCGGCGCTTTTTACTGGCCCTCAAGGAAGGGACACAGAATTGGAAGGATTTTCCATTGCCCGAGGTGGAGCGGTTGCCTGCCATCCAGTGGAAGATATACAACCTTAATCGAATGAGTCTTCTCAAGCGGCGGCAGGCTGCGGCCAAACTGGAAAAGATATTTTTCGGATAAACCATGTCGGGATACCTGCACGTAGAAAAACCTTTTTTGGAACATCTTAGGGGTGGGAGGTAATAGACTCTACCGTTCCATTTCTTTCATGTTTCCTGTGGTAGTTATTGCTTAGAATAACATCCCTTTTGCTACATATAGATAGCAGTTAGCATAAGTTTCGAAAAAGTGGAGATTAGGAATGGTAAAGAAAAATTCACCGGGAGCGCGCCGCTTGGGCGATCGGGTGCAGTCTAGTTATAAGGTCCTATTGCCCCAAAACAATCATTGGAATGTTTCTCTTTTGCCACTCCTTGCCTTCGTTGGATATGTTCGTAATGACCACACCACCTTCTGTAACCAACATGACTTTGGGTTTGAGCCGGCTGATCCCGAAAATCGAGCGTGCCGGAAACTATGGTTCCGTACTGGTTCTTCGCTTTAAGTTGGTGTAGGCCTCTTGCAACAATCTCTTTTTCAACGACAATGTAGACTTGAGCTTGTGTCAGCACACCGATACCCGCTATGCCTTCAAAAATGCTCACTATATCAAGTGAAGTTCCAGTATACTCAAAATGACCCCCGATAGGGGGTTTGTAAGATTTATTATCCACCTTGAATTCTACAGCTATGATCGTCCCATAACCTGTATCAGGGTCTCCGGCAAAAGATATGGAGTATGCCCCTAAGAGGAGGGCAAGGCATGGCAGTATTTCCAATCGAGTCATTTCATTCTCCTTCTAATCGCGGCGCTAACCCGTGGCACGACGATCGCTATGCCGAAAGCGCATGCAATCGCGTGACATCTGGAAACGCGAAAGCGGTTCCCGTCGATACTCCAGCGACTTGGTAGGATAATATTTTATTTAACAGAAGGAACACCAGACATTACCAAACGTGACCATCACTATTCCTAAGAAACTCGCAACGATTCCAACAAAGAACCATTTATGCCAAGGTCGAGTTTTTGTTTGAACATTAATCGGGGAGTCGGCCAAATAAAAACCGCTTTTGTTAAAATTCAGGGCTTCATTTATATTTTTTATAATTCCAACTACTTCTTCCCTTCGCTCATAATCATTCCAAAGTAATGTTAATGCAATTCCAGCACTTCTGCGTGGGAACGCATACCTCTACTTCAAACCTGCAACTTACCCGTAGGCAATACATATGACCACTCAGTCCCCACTATTTCGAGTGAACCAATTTCGGGTGACTGGACACAGGAAACCAGAGTAGAATCACCAGATCATGGAGCTCAACGGCGTCGTTCCAGAATATGAATAACGGCTTTCTCCCATGACCGATTCGCATATGCATTCCCACGCTGGAGCGTGGAGCAGCGGTGGTAATAAACTAAATAACTCATATTAACCTATGATAATAGTATAGAAAGACATTGGTCTGCTCTTGACTCATCTTTAATAAGATAGCTCGTTAACGCGGTTTTTACTGCTTTGTTAAAAATGAAGAGTTTGGTCTTTTTTCAACCGGATCGTCCAATCATTCAGGTGCTGCCGATAAACACGGAAAAACTGGGCACTGGAAATAGGAAGATAAACTGACTCTTTGGAATCTTTTATGAATTTTTATGTAATTGGAGAAATTGAGGAAATTGAAACAATTGCCGCGGGTGGAAATATTCGAGATATAATGCGTCGTCGCAAGCAGTATAGTTCAGAAAGATTGCATATTGACAATAATTTGTCGTGCGAAAATATATATCATTAAGTGAAATTATTTTTCACACTTAAAATGATATGTTTTTACATATGTTTAATTCTGTTCACCACGATAGATGTAACTAATTGATAACAGAGCCTAATTATCTTTAGCTGTTCATGCTAAATTTGGCATGCCATTTGCTGTATGATTAAGGACAAAATCATAAAGAATGGAGGAACTGCAATGAAAAACATTTTTAAAATTTTTTGGCTCTTGATCATGGTCTGCTTTTTTACGGGTGCAAATGCCTTTGCATACGAAATTCTGGACAATTATATCGGAGGAAATCCAACTAGCCCTTCTTATATGGGTAAGGATATAATTGGTGATGCGAACTTATTTGCAGTTTCCAAAATGGACGTAAATTTTTCTGGCGGTAATATGATTGTCGATATTTATTCTACCTATTTCGACAATATCGGCATGTATGAGACCCAATTAGTTGATCTGTTTATCAGCACCGACGGATATCACCCTTATATCGTAAATGGTTCAACAGCATACGACAATTGTTATAATGGTGAGGACTGGGAATATGCCATTGTGTTAGATAATCATACTACACAAGGATCAGGTATAACAAATGTATATGGAGTAAATCCAAGTAATATTAAATTGTCATATGCTCCTAGCGGATATATTTATCGCGCCGGCCAGGAGGTCCAATACAATGGAACAGGCCAAGCTTCCTTGGGCAGCGGCACCTGGGATATTAGTGACGATTATAGCTATCTAAGGATCTCGATTGCAATGATGGGCAATAACGGCGCCTACGACTGGACAGATGAAACAGAATTCGGTTTCCATTGGGCAACCGCAACCTGTGGGAATGACGTAATTGAAGGTTCTGCACCGGCCCCTGTACCTGAACCCTCTACCATGATATTACTTTTTACTGGATTGGCAGGGTTTTTTGGATTTAGAAAAAAGTCCAGGAGGACATAGTCCATTAGAACAAACATAAAAGGCGGAGCTATTGGCTAGGCTTCGCCTTTTTTGTTTGGTTGGTTTGAAATTTCTACTACTGGCCTCTACACGTCGTTCGGAATTTACCAAAAATGCTTTTCCATTTATATGGTAAGCATAACTTATCCTGCCATGAATATGTGCCGATTCATTCCTCAAATTAAAACCTGAGATCTCTTGTCTATCCCCCAACCAGGATCAAGGGCTTGGCTAATCCCCGGCTCCTCGTTCCAATGCGATCTGTCGCGCCAGGTAAATTTTTGCCAGGCTTTGGTAGGGGATATCTTTTTTATTCGCAAGGATTTTTAACTCAGCAACCATCGCTTCCGGTAAGCGGATCGAGACGGATCTCAAAGAGGGTTTGAGATTTGGAAATAAGACAGGCTTGCTTTCTTTCGAGTCAAAAAAATCAAGCGGTGAATGGGTCGCCCAAAATTCCCGTTCTTCGTCCTCGTTCTTAAGCTTGGGAATTTTACTGACTTTGCTTTTCATAAAAAGTCCTTTCTTTATGATTCATATCTCTTGCCGAAATAATACGAATCAGCGAATTTCTTATTGTAAAAACAATTGTTAGAGCCCTGCCTGCATCTGTCTTACCAAAGGCTGCCCATTTTTTTTCATAAATCGAATGGATCAGATCTTCGAGAACAATTAATGGTTCGTTAAAAAAGAGCTGTCCACATTCCCGGTTTCAACATTGTGTTTGGCTGAGTTCCTGTTGATGTTCTCTTTATCCCATTGAAACCCGGTAAGGTTTTCGAAGTCGATTTTCATCATACTTGCATGGTATATCGTTCCAATATACCATGTAAGTCAATTTATGCGATCAAAACAACGGCAAAAGCTTGTTGAATCTGAAATTGATGTAATATGAACCGCCTATGAGTTTGACTCCGCGTTTGTTTTTTGGCATCATCTGGCGGCATAAGGTGTTATGCAAAAGAGCAGTCAGCGGTTGTTAGACAATTGGGGCTTGCTTATAATTACGAAAGGTTGCTACCATGGAAAGCCTTAAGAAAAAACAGCAACGGGCGGGACAGATTTTTGATATACTCGACCCGCTCTATACCGAAAAAAAGACGGCCCTTGAATACACAAGCCCTTTTGGACTCCTGATCGCTACCATACTATCCGCCCAGTGCACGGACAAACAGGTCAATGTGGTCACAAAGACCCTTTTTAAAAAATATAAAGGACCTGAGGATTTTATTAAGGCCCCTGTTTCAGAGCTGGAAGCAGACATCCGGCCCACTGGTTTTTTCAGGAACAAGGCAAAGGCGATAAAGGGCTGCTCAAAGGGACTGGTGGAAATGTATGGAGGCAAGGTCCCTTCCACAATGGAAGAGATGATCAGGCTTCCCGGTGTCGGCAGAAAGACCGCAAACTGTGTCCTTGGGGCTGCCTTTGATGTGCCTGGGGTGGTGGTGGATACCCATGTGATAAGGCTATCCGCCAGGCTGATGTTGAGTGATAATAAGAACGCCGATCTGATTGAAAAGGATATTGAAAGACTCCTTCCCAAAGAAAAATGGCGGCGGTTCTCAGATTTGCTGATTTATCACGGAAGAGAGGTCTGCAGGGCAAAAAAACCGGATCATGATCGCTGCGCGATCATTCATCTGTGCCCGTCGAGTGGGATATAGTGTCTGAATGAAAAAACATTCAGACACAATTTTGAATTTTTAATTGTAAGTGTTGAAATAAAGGAAAAAAGCCCTATTTTAGGGCTGAATTTGCAAAACTATTGTCGGAGTATTTAAGATGTTTCAGAATAACCAAATAGCCTCAAGTTTTCGCCCCCTTTGCCTATTTGTAATCCTGCTGTGGCCGACACTTTGCTTTGGAACAACCGAGACGGTCAGCCTGCCTGTTACAGTTGATTATCCTTTTCTCCGCTCCCTTGTCATTTATCAGTACTACACACTGCCCGGCCAAAAGGCCATGCCTGCTCAAGTTGACGACGGCTGCACCACAGTTGAGCTATCGGAGCCCAAAATTTCTGCTCAGGACGGCATTATCAGGTTCGAAAACCGGATCAAGATCAGCCTTGGGGCCCCGGTGCTCTCCAGATGCACCAGGCTGATGGGTTGGGAAGGGTATCTTGAGGTGTTACAGAAGGTCAAATTGGATCATAACACTTCCACCATCAGTTTCCAGACGATTGAATCACGGCTCTATAATCTGAACCGTGCCAGGACCACTATAGCAACTGCCATGTGGAACATGGTCGAGGCGAATGTTCTGCCGTTTCTTGACAAAACCACTGTTGATCTTTCCATGCCTTTAGATGAGCTAAAAGGGTTTTTGCCCCTCCTTTTTTCTGCTGACGACAAGACACGGGTTGAAAAATGGCTGCAAACCCTCAGGCCCCGCCAGCTGCGCATTGATGAGGATGCAATCAGGCTGGACCTTTTGATGGATGTGGAACTGTTAGACCAGCCAAAGGATACAGTGGAGGCGCCCACACCCGAAGAGATCGAGAGGCTTTCAAGGACATGGGAGACCTGGGATGCATATCTGGTCTATCAGATTCAGTCCCTCATGGGAAAGCCCCTTACCAGAGATGAGCGGGCGGATATACTGGAGACCGTCCTTGAGACCAGGCATGGCTTTATAGCCGCCCTCACAGAAAATACCCTCGGCCGCAACCTGGTGGGGGAGCAGTTCATATGGTCCTGGGAGAGGATTACAGGGTTGTTGAGAAAATACCTGGTCCAGGATATGTCAGGCTCACCCATGTATTATCTCGCCTTTATATCCTCAAGCGACGCCCTGGCGGTTTTACAGAAAATCGGGCCATCCATCGGGCTTGATATCAGCAGGGAAGGCCTGGTCAGACTGGCCAAAATGATAAGTCAGGGCAAGGCCGAGCCCATGCTGGAATACTCATACGCAATAGACCCCGGCCTGCGCACGCTCCTGGGCTTCGGTCCTCCGCTGGATGAATCAGGCCCTGCGTTTGATATACAGGAACTGGAAATACCCGAAGAAAAAAATGAGGATACGAATACGAACCAAGTTAGCAATTGGCCTGCATTCCTGGTATCATGCGCATGCGCCGGTGTTGCACCACCCGAGAAACTTGAGGCTATTAAGCCCTGGATACCAAGCGATGAAAAGGATTACTGGGACAGGGTCAAACAGGTTATCGAACTGGCGGTGGTTTCCACCCTTGCAAAAAACCGTCATGAAGAAAAGGATTATCCCTATTTTCGCCTGCTGTGTCTTGCAACAGCATGGCAGGAAAGTTGCTGGAGACAGTTTATCAAGGAAGGAAGCAAGGTGCGTTATGTCATATCCTGCAACAACACATCAGTAGGATTGATGCAGGTAAATGAACGCGTGTGGAGGGGGGTGTACAAGCCCGAAAATTTAAGATGGAATATCGAGTACAATGCCCGCGCAGGCACTGAGGTTCTGGAGCTGTATCTGCAAAAATACGCGCTAAAGAAGATGGATAAAAAGAACCCCCTGGATCACGATACCCTTTGCAGGGCAGTATATGCAATGTACTATGCGGGCCCCGGCGGATTTAACAAATTTTTAAACAGGAACAAGACCAAGACCTATATCAGGCCGGATGAGCTCTTCTGGGAAAAATATGTCCTGGTAAAGGAGGGCCAGTTCGAAAAGGTCGCCGAAATATCAAGTCATTAAAGGGTGAGCATATGAGCTGGATAATAAAGGATGATCAGTGGGTATATGTTGTAATACACGGCCCTGAAGGAAATGAACAGCTTCTGGGCCAGCAGGACGAGGAATATCACATCTCCTTTGTCCCTGTTTTTTTAAAAAAAGAGGAGGCCGTTATGAACCTGAACCTCCTTGCAAGGGAAAAGGACCACAAATATGATGTTCAGGCCATGCTGTATGAAGACCTGGTTGCAAGGATTTCAGGGCAGGGCTATATGTTGTTTGTCCTTGACGGCACAGGCAAGGTGCTTGAAAAGATAACGGTGTAGATTAGTCTTTGTTATTAACCACGAACTAAATGAATTTCCTAAAGGTTTTTGATTTCTTTTGCTGCCTTCGTGATCTTCGTGGTGAAATCAGTATCAATCATTCTCCCTCAGAAATATCCTCACTTCCTCAATCAACACATCTGCAAGCCTGTCTTCCGGTACCTTTTTTACAACCTCACCTTTCTTAAAAAGAATGCCCTGTCTGCGGCCCCCTGCAATACCCACATCAGCCTCTTTTGCCTCACCTGGGCCGTTGACCACGCAGCCCATTATAGCCACCTTTGGGGAGGCCACAATTCCAGACAGGGCCTTTTCCACCTTGTCTACAAGAGCAAACAGATCTATCTCGCACCTCCCGCAGGTCGGGCAGGATATGATCTCAGGCCCCCTGTGTCTCAGATCAAGGGCCCTCAGGATCTCGTATGCCACCCTGATTTCATCTACAGGGTCCCTGGTCAGTGACACGCGAAATGTATCGCCGATGCCCTGGGCCAGAAGATAACCAATGCCTATAGCGCTTTTCACGGTTCCTGATATCAGGGTCCCCGCCTCTGTTACACCCAGGTGGAGAGGGTAGTCCACCTGCTCGGACAGGAGTTCGTAGGCCATGATGGTGTCTGTTACACGAGAAGACTTAAGAGATATCTTGATCTGATCCAGGCCATAGTCTTCGAGGAGCCTTATGTGCTCCATTGCGCTTTCAACCATTGCCTGGGCGGACGGGCCCCCATGTTTTTTGAGCAGGTCTTTGTGAATTGAGCCTGAATTTACTCCGATCCTGATGGGGGTCTTTGACGCGATGGCGGCCTTTACCACCTTTTTGACTGCGTTTTTTCCGCCGATGTTGCCCGGGTTGATCCTCAGGCCGTCTGCGCCTGCATCAAGGGCAGCGAGGGCCAGGCGGTGATCAAAGTGTATATCTGCAATTAAGGGCACAGACACCTTCAGCTTTATCTTTCCAAAGGCAGCGGCAGCCGCCATATCAGGGACGGCCAGCCGGACGATCTCACAACCTGCCTCAACCAGCCTGTTGATCTGTTCAATGGTTGTGACAATGTCCCTGGTGTCGGTGTTGGTCATGGACTGGACAACAACAGGCGCCCCATCGCCGATGGGGACGTGTCCGACATATATCCTTCGGGTCTTTTTTCTCAATTTATCAAGGGTCATATGATACACGAAAACTTCTTAAATTTGTAACATGTCAGGAGTGCTTACCCAATCTGTTCGGAATCGCCTTTTTTCTGTCCCGGAAACTCAAATGGATCCACATCTCCGTCATACAGATAGATCTCCGTGCCGCACATTTCACATTTTGCAGTACTGCTACCAGATATAAATCTCTCCGGCACACGGCCCACACAACCGCAGTTGGGACAAATCTGGCTCTTCATTCATACTCCTCCCGCAAGTCTTTCCTCTTCCTTATATCTATATTGCCGGATTGTAAACTGTCAAACAGCAGAGCCATATGGTTTTTTTACCTACCCTTGGCCCCTATCCGAAAAAGTCCCATCAAGGCAGAAACATCGTCCAGCTTTTCAAGTGAAAGGATTATGGTAAGCGCCTTTTCTATTTCCCCGGAGGACAGCAGGGCAGAGGCATTTTCCCTGAATTTTTCCTGTAGCCTTTGGTCATCCATTACTTTAAGGGCCAGGCCGGCCTCTTTTTCTGTATACCGCCCTTCAGTGCCTGTTTTTCTTTCCTTAACCACAACCTCAATAACAGACCTCCTTTCGCCATATCCAGGACTTGCAGGGGTATATATATATTTATCCGCTTCATAAATTCCTTAATCTCAGGCGACATAAAGTTCTCTGGTTCCTGCCACCTGATGCCCGGCGCAATCCGGTGGGCGGCTGCTGCAAAGACATAGGCCGTGCTGAACTGGGCCTCTATGTGATTGACTAATTGTCTGTTTTTCCAAAGGGCCAGCTCCGCAAGCAGGTTAAGCACCACATTGAGCTCCATGATATCCTGGGCCTCGATATCAAATTTGTCAATAATGGCGCGGAATAAATCAAGTGCGCCCTGCATTGCACCACAACATGGATACCCCTTGTAGCCGACCGTATCTGAAAAAAACCACGATCTTCCAATATCACTTACCACAATATCCGGGTGCCACCCGTCTGCTGCGCATGACTTCCAGAAGGCAAACTCCCCATCAAAGACATCTTCGGCACCGGCGTATCCCGTTTGGGCAAGTATGGCCGCTGTGGCACCTGCCTGTGAAATCCAACCGGAAGGGGCGAACTTGGTCATAGACCCCGGAGTGGTCTGGACAAACTGCATCAGTGTGGGCACGGGGCACATGGATCCACCGATCCCAAAGGCATGGGCGATCTTATTCGCCGAAAGCCCCATAATCTTCGAAGTCCCTGCAATAGCCCCGAAGATATTCACGCCGTAACCATGTATGGGAAGACTTATCGGAATGCCTGTCTCGGTTGTTGTGGTGGTAAGGCGCCTTGGCATGACAAGCCCGGAGGTGATTCTCTGGGTTATCTCATGGGAAACGGCGATTGCGGTGATCAGGTCCCTGCCATGCGATTTATCGCATTCCGCCATGGCCAGAGGTGCGGACAACACATAAGGGGTAATATGGCCTGAGGGCGCGCACAGTACATCATAGTCCATGGCATTAAACAGCTCCCCGTTTGCAAAAGCGGCCGCAGGGACAGACGCCTTTTCTCCACCTCCTATTACAGTCGCCTCAGGGGGAAATCTAAACCTTTCGGAGAATAGAACCGCAATTCTTCCCTTTTGTGTAAAGGTGCCGGCCAGGGCGCAGCCGATTGAATCCATCAGGATTCTCTTGCATTCCAGGACAATGTCTTGGGGGAGATTGTCAAATCCGACTCGATCAATAAACCCGGCAAGGATGGATGTTGTGTTATCCATTGCATCTCCTCAAATTTTCTAAATGACCTGTTCCACTAACAGGGTAACGTATACCGGTTCAAGATAAAACAAATTTTATTTAGCCACATCTAAAAAAGTCTGTAACCTTTTAGGAGGTCGTGCGTTTATAAAAACAATTACCATGTAAGGCTGTTAATCATCAGCATAACCTCAAAAGCCTAGATCCTTTTATAAACCGATAAGTTACCATCAAGGGAGGGAAAAATGAAAAAATACCTTTTTATTGCGCTGGCCTTAATATCTCTTAATTCATTTGCTTTTGCCGGAGGAGATCAAAACCAAAACCAATATGATGGCTCATTAGGCCAAGGTCCTACTTATCAGGAACGAAATGACAATCTAACCTTAGATGCCCTGAAAGTGACACAACTCGATGAAAATCAAAAATTAATTATTTACAGTATTTATGAAGAAGAAAAGGTAGCAAGAGATGTTTATATCACATTAGGAAACTTGTATCCTGAAGAAACCACATTTGCAAATATTCAATTAGCCGAGCAGACCCATATGGATGCAGTGAGAAGGCTGTGCGTTAAGTATGGCATTGAGATACCGGATGTTGATCAAGCCGTTGGTGTATTTAATTTACTTGCCATGAGTGATTTATATGAGGGCTTTATAGATGCTGGGGATGATTCACTGTCAAGCGCATTACAGGTGGGAATAGACATTGAAACAATGGACATAGCGGACTTGGGAGAGGTGCTGGAATACCAGAACATGCCGAGAGATGTTCAACGGGTTCTCACTAATTTGATAAGTGGAAGCATTAGTCATTTAGATGCATTTACAACTGCCTTGGAAAGAGAAAATATTCAGTGATGCGATTCTGAAGCCGATGCCTTTGTTGTCAAAAATCTAATAGCATACCTATAAAAAATATTCATACCTTACCTTTTAAAAAGCAAGGCATGGTCATTAAAAAGGCCCTGCCTTGCTTTTTGTTTAATTTTTTTTAAATATTTTTAAGATGTTAAACCGGCCTGTGTCTTTTATAAGTATCGTATTTCTATCCTGCAGCCAGGAGACTTTTTACCTTTTGCATTGTTATCCGAACAGGTCGAAAATTTGAGTCTGCTCCAGAGATCGAGCAAAAGCGGGCGTATTAAAATTGGGTTTACAGTTTATAGTATGTGGCCACGAGCACTGAGCCCAGTGCTATCCTGTACCATGCAAATGGAATAAAGGACCTGTGAGAAACAAATGCTATCAGCCCCCTTATTACCATTGCCGCCGAAACAAACGACACAACAAAACCGATGGTAAATACAGGCATATCGGCTAGGGTCAGACAATGGCGCGCCTCTATCAACTTGATCAGGCTTGCCCCGAACATAGCCGGGATTGCCAGGAAAAAAGAAAACTCCGTCGCCGCTGTGCGGGAAAGCCCAAGGACCAGTCCGCCCATGATCGTGGCGCCGGAGCGCGAAACCCCGGGAAACAATATTGCGAGGACCTGTATCAGGCCTATTCCAAGGGCCTTTTTTACAGGGATATGATCAACATCGGTCACATTAACATTATTTGACGACCTTTCGATCAACAATATGGCAAGCCCTCCGGCCACAAGGGCCAATGCCACCGGAAAGGGCTTAAACAGGTGGGCCTCAATCCATGTATCTGTCGGAAGGCCGATGACGGCCGCCGGAATGGTCCCGACAATGAGATTTATAATCAATCTGCGGGCTTCAGGGTCTTTAGTCCAGTTCAGGGCAACTCTTAAACACTTTTCGCGGTACAACCAGATGACCGCCAGGATTGCACCCAGTTGGATAAAAATGACAAAGGCGTTCGTGTTGGCTCCGTTGAAGTTGAGCCAGTCCTTTGCGAGGATCAGATGCCCTGTAGATGAAACCGGTATAAACTCCGTTGCGCCTTCAATCAGCCCCATTACGGCTGCCTTAACTAGAGACAGAGCGTCCATTTAATTTGCCTGATCCTTGACGCCCTTCCAGATCTCAATGATTCTGGCCGCAACCTGGTCCGGGTCCATATTGTCGGTGTCAATATCGTAGCTCGCTGCGCCGGAATACTTGGGAAGTCTATTTTCAAGCACCTCCCGCACCTCTTCGGTAAATGATTTCCCATCGGTCAAGGCAGGGCGATCAGTGCCTGTTTCTATCCTCTTTACTATCATCTCAACCGAGGCCTTAAGCCAGAAGGTCAGGCCGTTTTGTCTCAGGGCCTCTATATTTTCAGACCTCTCGATAACGCCTCCCCCTGTATCAACAATTATGTTGTCCATAAGGCCGATTTCTCTGGCAAGATCTGTCTCCATGTCGCGAAACCTTGGCCAGCCGTATTTCTGTACGATCTCCGGGATAGAAATGCCGGCCCTTTTAACAATCTCTGCATCCATACCGATGCTTTTCATCTGAAGTGCATCGGACAATATCTCTGCAACCGCGCTCTTTCCTGTTCCCCTGTACCCTATCAGTACGATGTTCATGATTTAAGGTGCTCCATGACCACACGGCGCATGACGCCCTCCGGTGCATTGACACCGGTAAAACGTTCGAATTGGAGTATCGCCTGATTGATGAACATGTCAACGCCTGCAATTATCTTAAGTCCGGAGGCCTCTGCATCTTTAAGCAACCTTGTTTTAAGGGGCGTATATACCACATCAAAGACCACCTGTCCTGGTCTAAAACACCCCACAGGTACAAGGGAAGAGTCTTCTTTTGGGTGCATTCCCACCGGTGTGCAGTTGATGATCAGGTCAGCCCCCTTCATATTAGAGTTTATGGACGCATCCGACATCATATCAGCCCGGATACGGGTCTTGGTGCCTGCATCGAGATCAGCGGCCAGTTGCTTGATCATGTCCCTGTCAATGTCCAAAAGGGATATCTCCCTTAAGTCTGCGTTTTGTGCGAGGGTAAAGGCGATTGCCCTGGAAGCGCCCCCTGCCCCCAGCATCAGGACGGACTTTCCATCCAGTTCAACTCCCGCATCCCTTATGGCCTTAAGCGCCCCAGGCCCGTCCGTGCCCAGGCCCGTAAGCCTGCCTTTTTCATTTATTACCGTATTGATAGAGCCTATGTGACGATCGAGAGGAGATATTTCATCCATATATTTCATGGTCTCAATTTTATGAGGTATAGTAACGCTCATACCCCGAAAATTTTCAAGGGCCCTCATACCGGCCAATGCACTTTTTACATCCTCCACCCTGAATGCCACATAAACAAAGTTGAGTCCCATCGCCTCAAAGGCCGCATTATGGATGGCGGGAGAAAGGCTGTGGCTTACAGGGTTTCCTATAATGGCGCAGACCTGTGTGCCCGTGCTGATTGCAGTTAGTTCTCTCATTTATGTTTTTTCCTTTTCGTGATCTGTCTTTTCCTTCATCAACCTCGCCCGATGGATCTCTTCCAGAAACTTTCTTACCCTTACAAAATCTTCAAATGTCAAAAGGGTGTAAGGGTTGCGGTTGAGCAATTTTTGGTAATCATCTTTTGCCTTTTTGTACTTGTGCAAGTCAACCAGTTTTTCCGTCATCACTTCCTCTTCCCTGGATAAAGTGATCAGGTCATATAATCCTTTACTCAGACAATATTAGTATAGCATATTATAGTGTCTCTGGACAGAGTTAACTGACCAAAGGAAAGACAAATATCGCTCTGGATGGAAGTTGGCCCAAACTGAAAAAAGGAATGGAAAAGGATAAAAAATAAGCAGGACGCCTGTTTTCCCCGGCCCTGCGAAAATAAAAGGCCTGTATTACAGGCCTTACTTAGAACGAAATATGTGGAAGGACATAAACCTTGAAAAGGACAGAAACTGCAAATATGGAAACGGCCCAGGCTCCGAGCGCTATAATAAGATCTATCAATTCCCTTGCACCCTGAGAATCTTGTCCCATTGGCTACCTCCATGACGGAAAAAATGAAGGTGAATAAGGTAAATTTTTTTATTGGCTAATTTTATTGACAACATTTGGATTGTCAACAAAAAATTGGCTCAAGATGCATGGTTATCTCTGATAGTTTGACACAATATATTGATTTTCAGGACAAATTATGCACATTTTATTTTTCTTAAAAGGGGCTACCTTGGCCATCTATGCTGCTGTAATGCCCGGCCCTTTTCAGGCGTATCTGCTTTCTCAATCTCTGAAAAACGGTTGGAGAGAAAGCCTGCCATTGGCCTTAACACCCATCCTTACGGACGGACCGATCATTATCCTGGTCTTGTTTATCCTGACCCGAATACCCCAGATCATTTTAGAAACCTTAAGCGTCCTGGGGGGTCTTTTTATCCTTTATCTGGCAAGGGCTATATTGCTGAGCCTGAAACAGCCCTTCCCGGTGATAGGACCGTCTGCGTCAACAAAGGCAAAGGGGTTTGGAAATGCTGTTATACTGAACATATTGAACCCCAACCCTTATATATTCTGGGGTGTTGTCTCAGGGCCGATCTTTCTTGCTGCCTGGAGGCAGGCGCCTTATTTAGGGGTCAGCTTTTTAATCGGTTTTTATGGGATACTAATATTGAGTCTTGCCGCCCTGATTGTCCTTTTTGCAACAATCGGGGGCATTAATACAGGGGTAAACCGCGTAGTCAACATCATTGCGTGCTGCGCCCTGATTCTCTTCGGCGCATATCAGTGCCTGGCAGGGTTGATAACCCTGGGATCACGCATTTCTTTCAATTGACATTGTGAGTATTGGGGGTTGGAGGGATGGTTGTAACCAGGAGGAAAATAAAATGTCCATTCGTTTGATAGCAAAAGAAATATACCGTCTGAGACAGCAGGTGGAAGGGTTTGAAGAGCAGCTAAAAAATACCCCCCCTGAAAAAAGGCAATGGTTGGAAGATAAGCTTAGGGAACAGAGAGCAGAGTTAACAAAGATGCAGAGGATGCTGGACGGAGCGAAGGAGCCGTCGCCATATAAAAAACCTCGTTAGGGGGTTATCATTGCAACAGTCCCAAACCGACCTGTTGTCCCCTCGGCCCGGTAGGAAAAAAACCAATCTGTCTTACATTTGGTGCAAATACCTGCTGTTTCTATATGCTCTGGTTTTATGCCGGCCTCAGTAAGCTGCCAGCAACTTACGGCCCACATGTCAAAATGGTTTTCCCTGACCATAAACCGGTCAAAGTCCCTTGGAAATATCTCGGCATAGCCCACAAATTCGGCGCAACAGGGGCCGAGAGACGGCCCGATAGCGGCATGAAGGTCTGACGGTCGGCACCCGAATTCCTTATTCAGCCTGGATACCACTCCACCTAAGATATTTTGGACGTTTCCCCGCCATCCGCAGTGGACATTGGCGACCACGGCCTTTTGCGGGTCGTAGATGATCGCCCCCTGGCAATCGGCCTGTTTGATCATCAGCGCGAGTCCTGGGATATCAGTTATCATTGCATCAGCGTCAATTGCCTCCCCGTTTATACGATCTCCTTTTCGCAGGACATGTATTTCATCTCCATGGACCTGATTCATGTACATCAGCTCTTGGGCCTGAATTACATCTGTTATCTTGCGGATATTTTCTGTTACATTTTCCTGATGATCCCCGACAGCATAGCTTGTGTTCAGGGTGTCAAAGGGAGGGGCGCTCACACCGCCGTGCCGGGTAAAGACCCCATGCGCTAAATTGGGCTCTTGGGATAGACCTGGAAATTGAATATATGGAATTTCTTTTTGAATCCAGCAGGGATCACTCATGAAAGACAAATCTTAAGAAGTGCCAAAAACAAAGAATGAAATGATAGTTATGTCCTTCTCCGTGAACACCCGGCTGATGGGCAGCAGAAAGATTTAGCCTGCCCGAAGGTCAGAGATAGATTCCGCCACGACACATGCTTTCTTATTTACCGCTGCTTCCTTCCGGACCTGACGGAGTTCATAAGAGCCTGTTACGTGAGGTCCATCTCGTCTCCGGGCAGGCTGAATACATCTTGTTCAGCGTATGTTACTCAACATCCACCCTTTCTTTGAGCTCTTTTCCCACCTTGAAAAACGGGAGTCTCTTGGGCGACACCTCGATTATTTCCCCTGTCTTGGGGTTTCTCCCTTTGTAGCCATCGTATTCCTTCACCTTAAAGCTGCCAAGTCCCCTGATCTCCATACGTTCTCCGTTAATCAGGGCCTTTTCCATCTCCCCAAAAACCGTATTTACCACATCTTCGGCCTTTTTCAAGGGAAGCCCCTCTTCTTTAGCAAGAGCCTCTGTCAATTGTGATTTGTTCATATCTTTCCCACCTCGATTATTTGGAATAAAAAAAAGCGGTTATCCAGGTTGATTCCTGAAAAATAAAGGATCAGCCTGCGCAAGTCAAGTCAAAAACAGTAAAAAAATATTCGGCTTAGGCTTTCCGGGGGAGTTTACATTTTATCGGCCATGGGATATAAGGGCTCAACTCGATTCTATATATGAAGGAGCATGCCTAATGAAGAGCCTGACCCATCAAGGTGTCGAAGAACTGATCCCTTATCCACCGGGTAAACCGATAGAGGAACTGGAAAGAGAACTGGGGATCAAAAATTCCATAAAGCTGGCATCCAATGAAAACCCCCTGGGTCCTTCACCTATGGCTGTCCGTGCGATTATGGACAGGGTGCATGGATTGCATCGCTATCCCGATGGAAGCGGTTATTATCTTAAGGAAAGGTTGGGCAGGGAGTTCGGCCTTCCCATTGAACAGATCATCCTTGGCAATGGTTCAAATGAATTGATCGAGTTGATCGTAAGGACATGCCTGACCTCGGGCGAACACGTGGTCCAGGCCTTTCCCACGTTCCTGGTCTATGAAAAGGTGGTCAAGAGTGCGGGCGCGATGATGTCGTCTGCGCCGCTGTCTGATTTCCGGATTGATCTCAATGCGGTTTATGAAAAAATCAACCCAAAGACCAAGATCATCTTCATCAACAATCCGAATAACCCTACCGGATCTGTACTAAAAAAAGATCAGTTGCTCGGGTTCTTAAGAAGAATACCTACGGATATTGTCGTGGTGCTGGACGAGGCCTACATTGAATTTGTAACTGAAGAAGACGTGGCCCAGGGTTTGGATCTTATGAAAGAATACCCCCTGCTATTTGTCTTAAGGACATTTTCAAAGCTCTATGGGCTTGCAGGTCTCAGGATAGGTTATGGATTTGCATCTGAAAGACTGATTGATTACATGAATCGGGTGAGACAACCCTTTAATGCAAACTCCCTGGCGCAGGCGGGCGCGATAGCGGCCCTGGACGATAGACAGTTCGTGGCCCGCACCTTAAAGTTGGTGCAGGAAGGTCTTCGCTTTTTATATGCGGGTCTCGATGAAATGGGTCTTCCATTCGTAAGGACCCAGACCAATTTTTTCCTGATCAAGGTTCCTCACGGCGGAAAAGAAATCTACAACAGGATGCTGAAACAGGGGGTGATTATCCGATCCATGGACAGTTATGGACTACCGGAATTTATCAGGATCAATGTGGGTCTGCCCGAGGAAAATGAGAGATTTATAAGGACATTGAAAAAGGTGCTTTAATCATGGACAGATGCCGTGAACACTATCATAACCATTGACGGTCCGGCAGGCTCCGGAAAGAGCACCTTAAGCCGTTTGCTGGCCAGAAGGCTTAATGCTGTATACCTTGATACCGGGGCAATGTACCGAGCAGTGGCGCTTGCGGCAAAAAGGCGGGCAATCCGCCTCGACGACGCAATGGGACTAAAGAACCTGTGCGGGTCCCTGAATCTTTTTTTTGATTCCAGCTTTGATCCCCCCAGGCTTTTTCTGGGCAATGAGGATGTCACACTGGCTATCAGGAGCCCTGAGATGGACATGGCCTCATCCGAGGTGTCTGCTGTAAAAGAGGTCAGGCAGGCCATGACCGGGCTTCAGAGGAAGATGGCCGAGCGTTCGGATGTGGTGGCGGAAGGAAGGGATATGGGATCGGTTGTCTTTCCCATGGCAAGGTGCAAGTTTTTCGTCACCGCATCTGCCGCAGAAAGGGCGGAAAGAAGATATAATGAAAGGCTTGGCCGAGGGGAGCCGGTTTCAAGGGAGAGGGTGGAATCCGAGATGAGAAAAAGGGATCAGCAGGACCAGGGTCGTCAGCTTGCCCCATTAAAACCGGCAGAGGGCGCTATAATAATAGATACGACCGACCTCTCCATAGAGCAGGTGCTAGAAGAGCTGCTGGAGCATGTCAAGACAGCCTGTCTTGAATCCCCGTAACCTGTTTCAACTCTTCCCATCCCGCAGTACATCATTCAAAGATACTCTTTGTGGCCAAACATGGGCATTTTTATTAAATTATAGTTGAACTCCTATAATATTTTTGATATAAAGATTTGCTTCGGCCATTATCAATGGGAAAAAATGCAGGGGGTAATTAACTTAATGGAAAAAACAAACGAGATAACCAAAGACGAAACTATTGGGACAAATAACAATAAGGCAACCTTCGATAATACACAGAAGTCCCCGGGCAAGGGTGCAGGCGTAACAGAATTGGCAGAGTCTTCTCAAGAAGATATTCCTGATAGTGATAACTTCATGAAATTATATGAAGAAAGCCTGAAGAGCATCCAGGAGGGGGAGGTAATCAAAGGCCAGATTGTCCAAATAGGCAAAGAACATGTCTTGGTTGATGTCGGCTACAAGTCAGAGGGGCAGATTCCCATTGGTGAGTTTATTGATCAGGAAGGCAATCTGACCGCAAAGGTTGGAGATGAGGTGGAGGTCCTTTTGGAGAGAGAGGCCGATGACGAAGGGGGCATCATCCTTTCCAAGGAAAAGGCTGCGAAGATAAAGATATGGGATGATATCAGGGAGATCTATGAAAATAACGGCGTCATTCGAGGCATAATTACATCGCGCGTAAAGGGCGGCCTTGCGGTTGACATAGGTTTACAGGCCTTTTTGCCCGGCTCCCAGGTGGATCTCAGGCCGATCAGGGATATGGATTCCCTTGTCAACAAACAGATGGATTTCAAGATAGTTAAATATAACAAGCGCCGTGGAAATATAGTTCTGTCCAGGCGGGCACTCCTTGAGTCGGAAAGACAGGCCCTGAGAGAAAAGACTTTGGGATCCCTTGAGGAGGGCACGGTCTTAAAGGGTGTGGTCAAAAATATTACCGATTACGGCCTGTTCATTGACCTTGGGGGCATCGACGGCCTTGTGCACATTACCGATATGTCCTGGGGGAGGGTCGGACATCCGTCTGAGCTCCATCAGATCGGTGATGAGATCACTGTCAAGATCCTCAGTTTTGACAGGGACAGGGAGAGGGTATCTCTCGGCATAAAACAACTGGCTTCGGACCCCTGGACGGACGCTGAGTCAAAATTTCCGGTAGGGCAAAAGGTAAGGGGCCGTATTGTCAGTCTGACCGATTACGGGGCATTTGTAGAGGTGGAAGAAGGAGTGGAAGGCCTGATCCATGTCTCCGAGATGTCGTGGACGAGAAAGATCAGGCACCCATCACAGATCGTAAGCGTTGGTGATGTGATAGAGGCAATGGTGCTGAATCTCGATGTGGCAAAGAAAAGGATCTCCCTGGGTCTTAAACAAGTGGAGCCCAATCCGTGGGATATAATTGCAGAGAAATACCCTGTGGGGACCATAATCGAGGGAAAGATAAAGAACATAACCGACTTCGGAATATTTATCGGCATTGATGAAGGGATAGACGGTCTTGTCCACATATCCGACATCTCCTGGACCACCAGGATAAAACATCCCTCAGAGGTATATAAAAAGGGCCAGGAAGTCCAGGCCGTGGTATTGAATATTGATAAGGAAAACGAGAGATTTTCTCTCGGCATCAAGCAGTTGGCGACAGACCCCTGGGATGAAATCCCGGAAAGATACAAGCCCGGCACCAGGATAACCGGCACAGTGACAAATGTGACTGATTTCGGCATCTTTGTTGAAATCGAGGAAGGCATAGAAGGCCTTGTCCATATCTCTGAGATATCTACAGACAGACGCGGCAATCCTTTGGCCCAGTTTCAGGTGGACGATGTTATACAAGCCAAGGTATTAAATGTCTCACGCAAGGATAAGAAAATAGGCCTTTCCATCCGAAAACTCGATGAGGTCAGTGAAAAGGATATCTACAGAAGCTATCTTGATAATCCGCAAGAGGCCACATCCAACCTCGGCACCCTTTTAAGAGAGGAGATGCTGCATCTGGAGCAGCAGCAAAAGGCCTTGGCCGAGGAACAGGAGCCTAAGGAGGAGGGATCTGAGGACAATCCCTCTTAATGGGGTTTTTTACGGCCTGACGTAACGTATGGGCTGTATTTTTACGACCGTAATATGGCAGACAAAAAGCACCCTATCCTGACAGCAGTGGTCATACTTTTGGCCATTGGCCTGTTTTTGTGCATTTCCATGTTCATTGTCATTAAGATGGTGGACCCTGCCTCGAAATTAACCTTTTCAGACAAGATAGGAGTTATCCCTGTTGACGGTGCAATCCTTGACTCCCGCTTGATGTTGGATCAACTGGTCGCCTTCAGGGAAGACAACAATATCAAGGCGATTATCATACGCATAAACTCACCAGGAGGCGCTGTAGGCCCCAGCCAGGAGCTATACCGGGAAATCCAGAAGACTATACAGACCAAGAAGGTGGTTGCGTCTCTTGGGGGGGTAGCTGCATCGGGAGGCTATTATATAGCCTCGGCCGCCGACAAGATCGTCGCAAACCCCGGTACACTCACAGGCAGTATCGGCGTAGTGATGGAATTTTTCAGGTTCGAGGATCTCTTAAACAAGATCGGCGTCAGGCTTGAGGTACTCAAGAGTGGGGAATTCAAGGACATCGGATCTCCCCACAGGGAGCTTACCGACAGGGACAGGGAAATCATCTCAGGCATTATTGCAGACATCCAAAACCAGTTTGTTCAGGCTGTAGCCAGCGGCAGGAATCTGCCTGTTGAAAAAGTAAACGAGATCGCCGACGGCAGGGTCTTTTCTGGATCAAAGGCCAAAGAGTTGGATCTGGTGGACGTCTTGGGTAATTTCAATGATGCAGTAAATCTCGCAAAGGAAATTGCAGGCATCAAGGGGGATGCAATACTTGTCTATCCCAAAAAAAGCAGGCTGGAGATATGGGAGTCTTTTGTTGATGGGACCACACAGTCTGTTGCCCGTGCGCTTCAGGCCATCAAACCAAGGCTTGCATATGAATGGTGCGGTTATTAACTGACCTGATGGGTAAAGAAACTCACGTCCCCTTTTCCTTCTCTGATGACCTCAGGCGCATCGTCAATCAAAGAAACCACACTGGAAGGAACAGGAAAAAGCGTACCTCCGTCAATTACAATGTCAATCTGCGATTCATACGCCTCTTTAATGGATTGAGGGTCATCGTAGCCCGCGCTGGTGCTTATGATGGGGCGTCCCAATGTCTGGACGATGGCCAGACAGATATTATTATCCGGCACCCTGATGCCCACGGTCTTACGCTTGGTCAGCATGATCTTCGGTACAAGGGTAGTCCCTTCCAGGACAAAGGTGTAAGGACCGGGCAAGAGCCTTTTCATTGTCTTGTACGCATAATTTGACACAATGGCGTAACGGCTGATCTCTTTCAGACTGTCACATATAAAGGAAAAGGGTTGCTTAAGGGGCCGGTTTTTCAACCTGTATATGAGCTGTATGGCCTTTTTGTTGTAAAGGTCGCATCCGATTCCATAAAACGTGTCCGTAGGATATGCTATTATCCCTCCATTTTCCAGCACCTCACTGACGCGTTTTATCAGACGCTGTTGCGGGTTGTCAGGATTGATGGAAAGTAAAACAGTCTTTTTGCTTTCGCCCATTGAACCGAGTTTGACCATTTTATTAAACAGGGACCATTTACATGGACATTCAATCGCTTATGGTTGTCTATTCCGCCCTTATAGGGCTTGCCTTGGGGAGTTTCGTTAATGTATGCATCTACAGGATTCCCTTAAAAAGATCCATCATCAGCCCGCCCTCCAGTTGCCCCCATTGCGGAAACAGGGTCAGATTCTATGACAATATCCCCTTAATAAGCTACATCCTGCTCCGGGGCAAGTGTAGATACTGCCGCACTCCCCTTGCATGGCACTACCCGGCAGTGGAGGCCATGATCGGATTATTGAGTCTATCCCTTTTTATCAGATATGGCGTGAGTTATCAATATTTACTCTGGCTTTTGTTCACATCAGTCTTAGTGGCCATCACCTTTATTGATTTACACCACCAGATTATCCCGGACGTGATCTCTCTGCCCGGGATTATTGCGGGACTGGCCGCCTCTCTTGCGCCGGGGGCTGCCGTCATGTGGCATGAGGCCATTATCGGGATCATTGCGGGCGGGGGATGTCTCTACCTGGTTGCAGTTATATACCAGCGTTTAACAGGCAGGGATGGAATGGGCGGCGGAGACATAAAGCTCCTGGCCATGATAGGCGCATGGATGGGATGGAGGTCTCTGCCGATTATAATTTTCTTGTCTTCTTTGGTGGGCGCTGTTATCGGGCTTTGTTTCCTGCTGGCCTCAGGCAAGGGATTGAGGGTCAGGATCCCCTTTGGCCCTTTCCTGTCGCTGGCTGCCCTTGTCTACCTGTTCTTCGGCCCTGAGATTTTAAATTGGTATTACAAGTTGCTATAGATTGTAAGACAATGTCATGAACTTAACGACTCTTAATAAGCAAAGGAAACCGGATTTGCCGTAGTGAAAGAAATATTTTGGACCGCAGAATATCGAACAAGGAAGGTTGAATGTCGAAATAATGAATCGCCATTTTTCTTATACTTACTCCTTAATTCGTAATTCCTTGTTCGATATTGGATATTCTTTTAAGTTAATGACATTGGACTGTAAGAGGTTGATATCGCCTTAGCCGGCCTGAATATATGATCTACATAAATGACAATATCTCCATAGACGAGCGTGAAATATATGAAGACTTTATACACGCCTCAGGTCCGGGCGGTCAGAACGTCAACAAGGTCTCCACTGCCGTGCAACTGCGCTTTCATGTATTGGACTCCCCTTCCCTCACCGATGATGTTCGCAGCCGTCTCATCCGCATTGCAGGCAAAAGGATAAGCCAGGAAGGGTTTCTTATAATCGAGGCCAGAAGGTTTCGCACCCAAAACCGCAACCGTCTGGACGCCCTTGAGAGACTTATTGCACTGATCCGCAGGGCTGCCGAGCCCCCCAAGAAAAGATACCCCACCAAACCCACCCGCTCATCTAAGATGCACAGGATGGATGAAAAACGCAGGCGCGGCGAGACAAAACGTCTGCGCCATATTGCTTGCTTACCAGAGGACTGATGGCATGATACGGGTATATTAGAACCCTACGGTCTTTTTGCCTTGACAAAAAAGGCGTTAATGGAATAAGTACGCTCAAAATCATGTATTATTAATTACTAAACAATGTAGAGGCTTGATTATATGAAAAATTCAGCCGAAAAACCATCGAGCATAGTGGTTGCGGCCTTTCCTGCATTGGGAAGATATGTTTCAAAAGGGGGTTGGCTATGCTTCCTTGCAGGCTTTGTCGGCGCGTTGTTTTTGGGATGGTATGTCTTTCCTAAGCTGCTATACTCCAGTCAGCCCCAGCCCTTTAATTTCAGTCATAAGGTGCATCTTGAAGAGGCGGATGACCCGGAAGATGTGGAAAGCTGCTTAAACTGCCATGCCTTTCGCGATGACGGGACCTTTGTGGGTATCCCCAGGCTTGACAAGTGCAAGGAGTGCCATGAAGATCCTGAATCCCCACTGGGTGATTCAGACGATGAGGCGACCTTTTTGACTAATTACATGGCAGAGAAAAAAGAGGTCCCCTGGCTTTCCTACTCCAGACAACCGGACTGTGTCTACTTTTCTCACGCAGCCCATGTCAAGATGGGAGAGATTGAGTGCAAGACCTGCCACGGCCCTCACGGTGGATCAGAAGTTTTACCGCTATACAGGGAAAATCGCATAAGCGGCTATCCCATAGGCATATGGGGGGAAAGGATCTCCGGACTTAAGACAAACACATGGGACCGCATGAAGATGGATGACTGTGCGGAGTGTCATACTGAAAAGGGTCATGAAGAAAATAACGCCTGTTTCGTCTGTCATAAGTAGGGGACTATAGAGGATTAGATCATGGGAGTAACCAGAAGAAATTTTGTAAAATTTGCGATAGGCGGGGTAGCGGGTCTGCACCTGACCCCACTTCCATATAAGCTGATGGACGACATTGCAATATGGACCCAAAACTGGCCCTGGGTGCCGGTGCCGCCGGAGGGTGAATTCTTAAGCGTAAAGTCTGTATGCGGTCTCTGCCCGGGAGGCTGCGGCATCCAGGTCAGAAAGGTGGACGAAAGGGCGGTCAAGATAGAAGGCAGGACTGACTACCCGGTCAATCCCGGCGGCATCTGCCCTTCGGGTATGGGCGGGCTTCAACTGCTCTATGATCGGGACCTGCGACACACAGGGCCTATGAAACGCGTAGGACCCAGGGGTTCCGGTGATTTCATGGAAATCACATGGGATGAGGCCATAAAGACTGTGGCGGAAAGGATCGCATCCCTGAGGAAAAACGCAAAAACCGAGGCCCTTGTTAGTGTGGACGGAAACTCAAAGGGCTCGACCTTGTCCCTGATGATCGAGCGGCTGACCAAGGCCGCGGGAAGCCCCAATTACGTCAGGATGCCCTCCCTTGAAGACACTTATGAAATGGGCAATCTCCTCATGATGGGCAATAACGGGCCCATGGCCTATGACCTTGAAAACTCCGATTATGTACTAAGCTTCGGCAGCGGCCTCCTAGAAGGCTGGGGCGGCCCCGGCAGGATTATGAACGCCTGGGCTGTCCTGCGGGAAAAGGCTTCAAAGGGCGGGGCCACGGTTGTTCAGATAGAGTCAAGGGCGTCAAACACCGCATCCAAGTCCGACAAATGGATTGCTGCAAGGCCGGGCACTGATGCGGCCCTGGCCCTGGGCATCGCCCATGTCATTATCAGGGATAATCTCTATGATCAACAGTTTGTCAGTAATTATACCTCTGGCTTTGAAAAGTTCAAAACCATGGTCCTTGGCCAATACAGCCCGGAAAAGATAGTAGACATCACCGGTGTGGGTAAAGAGGCGATAAAGGCCATGGCCGATGGCTTTGCAAGGGCAAAGGCCCCTGTCGCCATTTACGGCAAAGGCAAGGGCACGTTGAACGGAAGTCTGTTTGAATTCATGTCCGTCCAGGCCCTAAATGCCCTTAAAGGCAATATCAACAAACCCGGAGGGATTATCATCTCTGATCCGCTCCCCTTGGCCACGCTCCCCGCCATATCTCCGGATGGGGTTGCGGAAAGGGGCATATTGACGCCGAGGTTTGATCAGGCAGGGACCAACAAATACCCATTTGCAGTAAGTCTGATCAACAACCTGATTGACGTCATAAACCACAGCGATAAATCGCCGGTGGACACCCTGCTTGTGTTTTCCGCAAACCCGGCATTCACACTGCCCGACAGCGGCGAGGTCAACAGGGCGCTAAAGAAGATCCCGTTTATTGTAAGCTTCTCACCGTTTAGGGATGAGACATCATTCATGGCCGACCTTGTCCTTCCCGATCACAGCTATCTTGAAAAGACCGATGATATTGTCCGGCCCAATGGCCTACAGTATCAACTCTACGGTCTGACCAGACCCGTGGTAAAGCCGGTATATAACACCAGAAGCGCGGGAGACACCATAATTAACATCGCAAAGGCGGTTGACACTAAAACCGCCTCTTCCTTTCCGTGGAAAGACTACGAATCCGTGCTGAAGATAAGGGCCAAGGGACTTTTTGATTCCGGTGGGGGACTTGTGCGTTACAAGGGTGCAGAGCCTGCCTGGAAATGGAAGACCGCTTCAGACGGTCCGGATTATAAGTCCTTCGGCGACATGTGGAAGAAGATCAAGACAGACGGCCTGTGGTACAGAAAGCTTATGCCTTCGGCCATTGACAGCGGCATCTTTAAGACGGCGAGCAACAGATTTGAGTTTTTCATCTCACAACTGGAGCTTGCCGTAAAAGACTATCCAACCGCAGCGCCTGGAGGAAACCGCCTGAAGGAACTTGGAATTACTGTAGAGGGAGATGCGGCCTTTATGCCCCACTACGAAGGGAACCATCACCATGATGAGCAGTTGCCCCTGACCATGGCGCCCTATGAGATGGTTAATCTTGCAAGCGGTTGGGCCCCGAGTCCGCCGTTTGCCTACAAGACAATCTTTGATGATCAGCTCCTGGGAAGCGATTCATTCGCAATCATAAACCCCGGCACCGCATCTGAATTCCGCATCAAACAGGGCGATTATATCATAATTCAATCAAAGGCGTGCGCGGTTAAGGCGCGTGCAAGCCTATCTCACGGCGCAATGCCGGGCGTTGTCTACATGCCCTTGGGCTTCGGGCACACCGCTTACGACGAATTTATCCGTGAAAAGGGAGTCAACCCCAATCTGCTCATACCTCCGGGCAAGGACCCCTTAAGCGGTCATCCGGTATGGTGGACCACCCCTGTTAAGATTATGAAGGGTTAAAAGAGGTAGATCATGAAAAAGGAACATGACCAGGGAAAATACAAATACGGTATGGTCATTGATTTGGACAAGTGTACTGGGTGCGGGACCTGCATGGTCGCCTGTGCTGCGGAAAACAATGTCTCTGTAAGGCCTGACGAATCCGACAAACAGCGATCCATATCATGGATGCAGGTTTACAAGGCCGATAATGGCAAGGAATTTCCCGAGGCCGAAACAGTCTATTTTCCCAGGCCATGTATGCACTGCGAGCAGGACGGTCGTGGTGGCCACGCCCCATCATGCGTTTCGGTCTGTGTAGCCACCGCCACCACCCTGGACAAAAACACGGGTATAGTCAGTCAGATCTACACACGCTGTATAGGGTGCAGATACTGCCAGGCCGCATGCCCTTATAAGGCCAGGTATTTCAACTGGTGGGACGCATACTTTCCCGTGGACAAGGGACTTGAAAGATACTTGTCTCCCGAGGTCTCACCCCGCATGAGGGGGGTAATCGAAAAATGCTCATTCTGCCATCACCGTCTGATGCGGGCAAGGACAAAGGCCTATGCAGATGGCAGGAGGAAGATAAAAGAAAACGAATACATCACCGCCTGTGCAGAGGCCTGCCCGGCCCAGGCCATAACCTTCGGCGACTTAAACAACCCCAAACACAAGGTCGCCCAACTGATAAAGAGCAAAAACGCCTTCAGGATACTGGAACGTCTGAACACCAAACCAAAGGTGTATTACCTGTCTTCCAGGGACTGGGTGAGAAAGATAGCAGATAATCCGGTGGATGAATTTTCACCCATATCCGGATGAGGCGAAATAGAATGTTGAATTTTTAATTTTTAATTTTGAATGTAGAGGTAAACAGATGGATTCGAAACTGCTGCCGGAAGGTGTGGAAAGATGCTCCTTTGGCATGTTTATCCTGTGGATGCTGCCATGGCTGGCGATCCTTGCCTGGGGGGGGCTTGCGGCTGTATTGTGCCTTGTTAAGGGCCTTAACCAGACAAACATGAGCAATGTGTTCGCCTTTGCCCTTTGGATTGTATTTGACCTGGGTGTAATCGCCCTGGGCGCAGGCGCGTTTTTTTCCGGGTTTCTCACCTATGTTGTAGGCAAAAAGGAGCTGAAAAATATCATCAACGCCGCTGTCATCATCGGTTTTATCTGCTATTCAGGCGCAACCGCCATGCTGGGGATTGATATCGGTCAGCCGATCAGGGGTTGGTTTATTTTCTGGCACGCCAATATACACTCGATGCTGGTAGAGGTCTCCTTTTGCATCACCTGTTACCTGGGCGTGCTGATCGTGGAATTCGTGCCGATCATTCTGGAAAACAGAAAACTCGATCAGATCAAGGAACTCCACATCTTCGGCCACAACCTCCATCATATCATGGGCGTGATTGCTGCATCCGGCACCTTTCTCTCCTTCTTCCACCAGGGCTCACTTGGCGGGATGTTCGGGGTTATGTATGGCAGGCCCTTTGCAGCCAGGGATGGTTTCTACATCTGGCCCTGGACCTTTTTCCTGTTTGTCCTGTCCGCCATAGCCTCAGGGCCCTGCTTTACAATAATCTGCACCAAGCTGACAGAACTGCTTACCAGAAAAAAGCTTGTTCCCGATAACGCCATACAGTTGCTCGCCAAGGTTTCCGGCTGGCTGCTTTCGCTCTACATGGTCTTAAAGATAGCCGACACCCTGGTCTGGATCTACGACATAGCCCCAAGGGCCGGGTTTAAGTTTATGGATTTTTACAGGGAGGGGCCTTACGGGGTATGGATGGTGGCAGCAGAGCTCTTTGTCTGCGGCATCATCCCCGCTATCATGCTGATGACCCCCAAGATTAGGGAAAACCAGGGCATGCTTGTAACCGCATGTCTGCTGAACTGCACAGGTATAATATTAAACCGCTTTGTATTCATCATTGTAACTCTTGCCATTCCGGTGATGCCCTTTGACAGGTTCTTAAGCTACCTCCCCACATGGCAGGAATGGGCCATAGGGTTTGCGGTCATCGCCTATGGATTTATTGTGTTTTCTCTTTCCTACAGGTACCTGCCGGTGTTTCCCAAGGAAAGAGAATTAAATCCTATCGCGGGATAAAGGAGGAGATCCATGCTGCCGTTTTGTTTTGAATGGGTCTGGAATGTAGATCATATAATATTTTTCGGGCTCTTATATACTGCGCTAACCATTGTGGCCACCTGTGTAGTAATCGCAGCAATCAAGACTGTGATGCAGGTCTTTGGATTTACCAGGCAAAGGCACTTTTAGGAGGACTCTGGAAACAGGCGGTCAGACTGAAGACCGAAGGCGACAGTGAAATCAAATTTACAGTTTTGCGAGATTTAAGATGTCACCGGGGGGGTTCCCGGTCTCGCTTGCCTTGATTATAGAATTTGAGACCGGCTTGTTCATCCCCGTTTTTCTGTAATGGATTCACTGACGGTCTTATAGATCTGTTTCCACGCCTCTTCAAATGAATTGACCGACAGCCTTCCCACCTCAATAAACTTGACGACAATCTCTTTTGTCACCTTAACAACCAACTCGTTTTCATCTTTCATTCAAGGCCTCCTCAGGGGGAACCTGTTATTATCCTGCGAGTTTAAATTTCATTTTAATATCTCAATAAGTCCGGGTAGCCGCGGTCCGGCAAGGGGCGTTTTTTCATATTTGCATCACCGATGACAGAAGTTGATAATTGCGCCTACCCATGATTTCAATCGCCGTACAGGCGGAAAAGGCCATATATGAGCGGCGGATTCACTTTTGCGCCTCTTGAGGAAGAGTTGCGTATAAAGCCGCCTGTCTGTTCGGAGTTACTCTCAGATATGCAAACATGAAAAAACGCCCCTTGCCGGACCGCGGCTACCCGGACTTATTGAGATATTACTCATTTTTCAACTCCCGCCGAACGGAAGAAGGCGTTTTCGTATTCAGCGGGAGTATCGGCCAAGAAAAACCCGAAAAGCCCTCCCTGGCACCCTCAATCTACATGAGAAGGATTCAAAAATCAAATTCATAGCGCCCGGTTTAAAAAGGTTCGATTTTGGCCGAGGTCTGCGTCAGGCTCAATTTTTTCAACTAGTCCTTCTTCCTGGCCTTTGCTATAATGAGGATACCCGCAGCGGATATGAGAATAAGGATCGCCACAAACTGGGTCATGCTCATGCCGCTACTGAGAAGCACACCCCTGTCGTCCCCGCGGAACTGTTCTATGACAAGCCGCGCGGTGCTGTGGAGTATCAAAAACCACAAAAAGACCTGGCCCTCAAACTGCCTTTTTACATAGAGCAACATGATGGTGATGAATATAATAATCCCGCTTAAGGAAGTGTAGATCTGGGTCGGATGCAAGGGCACATTAAGGGGGCATGCCAGCGAATGGGGATCAGTAAATGTTATGCCCCACGGCATCCCGGTTGGTCTGCCGTAACAACAGCCTGCCATCAAACATCCTATCCTGCCGATGGCCTCACCAATTGCAACGGCCGGGGCCCACAGATCAGCTATCTTTCCAAGGGATAGCCCGTGACGTTTTATATACCATACCATGGTAAGCACCACGGCCAGCACTCCTCCTGAAAAGACCAGACCTCCCTGCCATATCTTGAACATATCAAGGGGATTGCGCGTATAATAGGAAGTGTTCATCAGGACATACATTACCCTGGAGCCTATTATGGCGGAAAGTATTATGATAAAGCCCATGTCCATCACCTGGTCGCGGCTCAACCCTGCCGGCTCACCAAGCTTTTTTGCTACCATGAGACCTACGAAAAACCCCAGGGCCACAAACAGGCCGTATGTGTGGAGGGTGACAGGACCAATGGAAAAAAGATCAGGATGCATGACTTTTCTGCCTGAAAAACATGATGAAGGCCAACAGAAAGGCACCCACCGTTATGGCCGAGTCGGCCACATTAAAGGCCGGCCAGTGGTATTGGCCTATGTAAATATCTAAAAAATCCACTACTTCCCTGAACCTTAGCCGGTCAATAAGGTTCCCCACGGCCCCTCCAAGTATCAACGACAGGGTTAGGACCGTGAGCTTGTCGTTTTCTTTAAGCCTGATGAACCAGACTGTTAACAGCACAATTGCGCCGATGCTGGCGGCTACAAGGATATAGAATCCGAAATTGATATCAGGCCGGTTAAGTAATCCAAATGCCATACCCCTGTTTCGCACGTGGACCAGATCAAAGAATCCGGTAATAACCGAAACTGATTCATGCAGCTTAAGATAGCGCATAACAGCATATTTGGAGATCTGATCCGCCAGGATGATCAAAAGCGCGGGCAAGATCATCAGGGGATAGTTTCTTTTTTTAAGATTCATTCAAGGCATCCAGGCATCTTTTACAAATGGTCGGATGACTGCTGTCCACGCCGACTGTCGGGTCATGTACCCAGCATCTTTCACACTTTTTATCGCTTGACGGCGTCACCTTGACCTTGAGGCCTGCAATGGTTTCACTTTCAATTCCCTCTTGAAGCTCCCCGGCAGGGACAATTTCGGCAGATGACACAATAAGTATCGTCCGGAATTGATCCCTGTAAGGAGAAACCGCTTCGAACAGGTCAGAGGGTAATCCTATGGTGACAGAGGCATCCAGAGGGTGTCCGATAGTCTTTTCCTTTCTGGCAAGCTCAAGGGCCTTTGTGGCCTCTTTTCTTACGGAAATGATCGTCTCCCAGCGTTCGGCAAGACCGCCGTCTTTAAATTCTTCTTTAACAGGTATGAATAAATCCGCATGTACGCTTGCGGAGCGGCCGTTGGCATTCATGTGCTGCCAGATCTCCTCTGCTGTAAATGACAAGATCGGGGCCATCAGCCTTACCAGGACCTCAAGAATCTCGTTCATAGCGGTCTGGGCCGAACGCCTCGCCTTTGACTTTTTTGGCGATGTGTAGAGCCTGTCCTTTATGATATCAAGATAAAAGGCCGAAAGATCCAGCACGCAGAAGTTGTGAAGGCTGTGATATACAATGTGAAAATTGAAATCATCGTATGCCTTGAAAACCCTCTCGCTCAATTCCTGTAGTTTATGGAGTGCCCAGCGGTCAAGCTCTTCCATCTCCTTATAGGGGACTCTGTCAGAGGCCGGATCAAAGCCTACGAGATTTCCCAGTAGATAACGGCATGTGTTTCTGATGCGGCGGTAGGCCTCTGTCAGGCGCTGCAATATCTCCTTGGACAGACGAATATTATCCCTGTAGTCTTCACCCGCAACCCACATCCTGATGATCTCTGCTCCGTAATTCTTTATCAGCTCCTCAGGCGCAATAACATTTCCGGCTGATTTGTGCATGGCCTTTCCACTTCCGTCCACAACAAAGCCATGTGTGAGGACATTCCTGTATGGGGCTGTTCCCCGTGTGCCAACAGAACACAAAAGCGAGCTGTGAAACCAGCCCCTGTGCTGATCACTTCCCTCGAGATAAAGATCAGCCGGGCTCGCAAGGTAGGACCGCTCCTCCATTACAGCAGCGTAGCTTACCCCTGAATCAAACCAGACATCAAGGATATCCGTCTCTTTTTCAAATCTTGCACCTCCGCACCCGGGGCATTTTGTGCCGGAAGGCACCAGATTTTCCTCAGGCTCATTAAACCACACATCAGCGCCCTTTTCCTCTACCAGACTGCAGACATGTGAAATGATCTCCTCTGATACCACCAGGGCGCCGCAATCCTTGCAGAAGAAGACCGTAATGGGGACTCCCCATGCCCTTTGTCTTGATATACACCAGTCAGGACGGTTGGCGATCATGTTGTAGATGCGCTCCTGTCCCCATGATGGGATCCAAGAGACATTTGAAATGGAGTCCAGGGCACGCTTTCGTAACTCGTTTTTCTCCATTGAGATAAACCACTGCTCTGTAGATCTGAATATTACAGGTTTTTTACAGCGCCAGCAGTGGGGATATTCATGTGTTATGTCTTCCTCTTTTAAAAGGGCACCTGTTTCGGCCAATTTTTTATTTATTACCTTGTTGGCCTCAAAGACCTGTAGGCCTGCAAAGAAATCCACATCAGGGGTAAAACACCCTGAATCATCTACAGGGGAATAGACATCCAGGCCATATTCAAGGCCTGTTTCATAGTCCTCCCTGCCGTGCCCAGGGGCGGTATGGACACAACCGCTACCTGCCTCGAGTGTAACATATGGCGCGAGGACAATAACCGACGGCCTGTCATACAGGGGGTGCCTTGCCTTTAAGTCAACAAGCTCTGTGGCCGAAAATTCGACCAGGACCTTATAGGATTTGATCCCGAAGGTGTCCATGCAAACGTGCAGTAGTCCCTTTGCAAGGATCAGGACCTCATTTTCATTGGTTTCAACCGCTACATACTCCAATTCAGGATGGAGGGCTATGGCCAGGTTTGCTGGGATAGTCCACGGCGTTGTAGTCCATATCAATACGAAGACAGATTTTCCCTTCAACTCAGGCCATCTTCCTGCCATGTCAGATATCATGGGGAATTTTACAAATATGGAGGGAGAGGTATGGTTACCGTATTCCACCTCTGCCTCCGCAAGCGCGGTCTGACATGAGATACACCAGTAATTGGGCTTCTTGCTCTTTACCAGGCTTCCATTGTTAGCGAACCTTCCAAACTCCCGGACTATTGCCGCCTCGTAGGAATAGTCCATTGTAAGATAGGGTCTGTCCCATTCCCCAAGGACCCCCAGGCGCCTGAATTCGTTTCTCTGTATATCTATGTATTTTTCCGCATACCTGCGGCAATGTTGCCTTATATCAATCTGGGTCATGCCGTTTTTGCGGGAGCCCAGCTCCATGTCCACCTTGTGCTCTATGGGCAACCCATGACAGTCCCATCCCGGCACATAAGGGGCGTCAAAACCCGTCATCTGCTTTGATTTGATGATGATGTCTTTCAGAATCTTGTTGAATGCCGTCCCCATATGGATGTTGCCATTTGCATATGGCGGCCCGTCATGAAGCATGTAATGTTTGCGGCCCCTGGATGATTCACGGATAAGCCGGTATAGCCCCATTTTTTCCCATCTTTCCAGCATCTCCGGTTCTTTTTTGACCAGATTGGCCTTCATGGGAAAGGCGGTATCAGGGAGATTGAGGGTTTGCTTATAGTCCATCGGATGCGCCTCCAAAGCGAAAAAATAGGCAAGTAAATTAACAGAAGCCTTTGTTTAAGTCAAACCAATAGATTATCTCTGCCTGATGATTTCTGAAAGAATGACGCCTGAGGCAACCGCTACATTTAGCGACTCCACCCGGCCTGAGCCGGGGATGCGCACCTCGATATCGCACCTTTTGCGAACAGAGGGGCTAAGGCCCTTTTGCTCGTTTCCAAGGACCAGTACTACATCTCTTTTCCAGTCAAACTCATACAAGGACTCCTTGCCCTCGCCGGATGCCCCGACAATCCAGCAACCCTTCTTTTTTAAGAGATCAAGGGATGCGCCCAGATTGACAACCCTGGCGATCGGTAGATGCACATGGGCGCCCGAGGAGCGCTTTAAGACATTTGCGGAGACAAGGGCAGAGCGGTCTTTGGGGATGATAAGGCCATGAACCCCGAAAAAGGCAGCGGTTCTTATGATCGCGCCAAGATTACCCTCATCGGTTATATGATCAAGGGCGATCAGGAGGGTCTTCTGATCAGGGGAAATATCAATCAGACGGTCAAGATGGGAATAGGAAAATTTCTCCACCAGCGCCACAATGCCCTGGTGGGAGGTATTGGGCATGAGGCGGCTTAAAAAGCTCCTGTCTTTGGTCAGGACCGGGATGCGCCTTTGATCCGCAAGATCCAAGATCTCCCTTACACGGTCAGGGGCCTTACCTTCCGCTATCCAGATCTCTTTTATGCGGGCCTTGCCGTGAGCCAATGAATCCCGCACGCTGTGGAAGCCGGGGATGAAGTTTCCACTCTCAGTCAATTCCAAAGACCTTCCCGAACCTTTTCAGTTGATTGGAGGTTCGGCACCGCTCTGAGAGGATTATGGACCGGGCCTGGGCTATTGCTTGATCAAGGTCATCATTGATGATGATGTAGTCATACCACACGCAATTAGCGATCTCATCAACCGCCTTCTTGAATCTGAGTTGTAACACCCCTTCGCCCTCAGTGCCCCTTCCCCGGAGCCTCTCCAGAAGAACATCCAGGTTTGGAGGCAGGATAAAGATCAGCACGCTGTCTTTGTAACGGTCCCTGATATTTCTTGCGCCCTGTGGGTCCACGTCCAGTATGACATCAAGCCCTTTAGAGACCTGTGCATCAATTGCCGCAAATGATGTGCCGTAAAGATTCCCGTACACCTCCGCCCACTCCATAAAGGCCCCATCCTCAATCATTGCGCCAAAGGCGTCTTTATCCACAAAGTGGTAGTGCACGCCGTCCCGTTCGTTTTCCCTGGGCCTCCTACTGGTATGGGATATGGAATAACCCAGGCCGGACATGGATTTTTTCAGGCGATCCACAATAGTGGTCTTGCCCGCCCCGGAGGGTGCGGAAAATACAAAAAGCATGACTATTCTTCTTGTTCTTCTATTTCATCTTTGGCCAGGGTGAAATTCGGGCTGTATCTCTGTGCAAGGGTCTCGGACTGGATTGCAGAGAGGATCACATGGTTGCTGTCCGTGATCACCAGAGATCTGGTGCGTCTTCCTTTTGTGGCGTCTATCAGCCTCTTTTCCTCGCGCGCTTCATCACGGAGCCTCTTTACAGGCGCTGCATCAGGGGCGATAATGGCAATGACCCGGTTAGAAACCACCGAATTTCCAAAGCCGAGATTGAGGAGTTTGGGACTCATATAAAATTTCTCCTTTCATTCCACATTCTGGACCTGCTCCCGGAGCTTTTCCAGCTCTGCCTTCATTTCAACCACAAGCCTGCTCACAAGGGGGTCAGAAATTTTTGAACCGACCGTGTTTACTTCCCTGTTGATCTCCTGGATCAAAAAATCAAGCCTCCTGCCAACGGGATCTCCAGAGGAAAGATATTGACGGAATTGACCCAAATGGCTGTCTATCCGCAAAGTCTCTTCAGTGATGTCCGATTTTTCCGCAAGGAGCGCCACCTCCTGGGCAATCCTCATTTCATCCAGCTCAATATCATTGAGCATCCTGGCGATATTGTCTTTGAGTCTTTTTCTATATTCCTCAACAAGTTCCGGTGTCCGCTTTTTAATCTCCTCAAGGTATTGACCCAACACAGACAGCCTCTTTTGAAAGTCCGCCTCAATAATATCTCCCTCCCTGAGCCTCATAGCCTCGATCTGGTCAAGGGCCTTGTTTAATGCCTCCTCAAGGCAGGCCTTAACAGTATCGTTATCAATCTGTGCGGGTCTTGCGATTATCACATCCTTCATCTGAAAAAGGGTGTTAAGATCCATCTTCTGTTCGACACCAAGGGCCTTGGCCATCTGATTAAAGGCCTCCAGATAGGCCCCTGCCATGGCCTCATTCAGATAAGGACTGCCGGTGGTATCTCCGCCATGGTTTTGGATCTCGCAGAACACCTCAATATGGCCCCGTTTAATTCTGGACGAGACCATGGCCTTCAAGTCCTTTTCAATGGCGAGAAAGTTCTTCGGAACCCTCAAGATGATGTCCAGATACCGGTGGTTAAGCGCCCTGGCCTCCACGATATAGAGGGTGTCATCCTTACTGCTCTCGCCCCGACCATATGCAGTCATGCTCTTTATCAACTTATTTTAGGCTCCTTTATTCGTTGTTTCATGTAACGCACCCTTATCCCGTTAAATAACTCAATGGTTGCCTGGTCTGCATAATCAGGATATGTCCATTCAAGCGCAGTGAAGCTCCCTTTATGAAATATGAGGGTAAGGTCAGCATAGATTCCCCGTGACAGATAGACGCGGTGGACGTAATTCTTTCCAGTGGCGAGGATCAGCCTTTCTGCAGATATATAGCCGGGGTCAATGTTTATTCTCCTGTCGCCCTTTAAGAGGTGGAGCTGTTCTATCTCATTTGTCTGTAGCTTTACATCAACAAGATTTTCAGGCGGGATCAGGTCTTCAAAAGATACAAAACGACGGTAAAGGGGCCGACCCATCTCCTTCTCATAGTATGTTGTACGATCGAAATTTATCAAAGGGCTCACCCAGTCCACGGGTCCCAATATGGCCTCAAGTTGCTTTATCGCGACATCAATCAGCTCAACCTCAGGAGAGAACAGGCTTGATATGGGCTTTACATGATCTGGTTCACGCGGTTGGCTCATATAGCTTGCATGCTTGTGTTTCTGTATTATTCAGATACATCACCCCCACCCTGCCCTCCCCCATCAAGGGGGAGGGAACAATTAAGAAAGGCTTAAAACACTTCCCCTCCCCTTGTGGGAGGGGATTAAGGGGAGGGGGTAAATTAAAAATTCACAATTAAACATTCAAGATTGTGTCTGAACGGACAGCCCGTTCAGACACTAAATGGCGTTTTTGAGATCCTCCGCCTTTACAGTGGAGGTCCCCACCTCTCCCACCACAATGCCTGCTGCAAAATTGGACAATATCGCAGATGACTTGAGATCCAGACCGCATGCAAGACCCAGAGCAAAGGTGCTGATAACAGTATCGCCGGCTCCGGTTACATCAAATACCTTTTTTGCAACCGTAGGAATATGGGTGTTTTCCCCTGACTTTTCAAACAGCGTCATTCCGTCCTTTCCCTGCGTGATAAGGACGGAGCGGCAGTTGAGATCTGCAAGCATTTGCCGGCCTGCCCGCAAAAGGCTTTCTTCGTCCACAACGTCAAAACGGCAGAATGTCCCGGCCTCATGGTGATTTGGGGTAATTACGTCCACCTCGTGATAATACTCGAAATTTCCTGTCTTGGGATCAACTGCAATAATAGCGGAGTCACCGCGGACAAGGTCACGCAATTCCTTCATAAGGGCGGATGATATCACCCCCTTTCCGTAATCTGAGACCACAATCCCGTCAATGTTATCCAGGTTTTTCTCTATTATCTTAAGGATGCTGCGCATGCTCTTATCGCTTATGTCCCCCCGCACCTCCCGGTCAAAACGAACTACCTGCTGATTTCGTGCCACTATCCTTGTCTTGATGGAGGTGAGTCTGTCTTCCTGTTGGACAATACCCTCGGTATTGAGGCCCATTGACTTAACCTTTTTAATTACTTCCTGCCCGGTCGGGTCTTTTCCGACTACACCGCAAAGCACGGGGCTTGCCCCCAGGGTCGCCATATTGTTTATGACGTTAGCCGCACCCCCGAGCATCTTGGTCTCTTCCTTGACCTCAACCACAGGAACAGGGGCCTCCGGGGATATCCTTGAGACATCTCCCCATATGTATTCATCCATGATTATGTCGCCTATTACAAATATCTTGGCGCGGCTGAACCTGTCCACATATGATCGCAAAAGATCCTTGTCATAATGGTGCCCGATAGTCCCGGCCATAAGCATGTTCACCTTGTCTTATTAACATTTTATTGGATCAAACAGGAGGATTCTTATATCATCAAGATCCTTTAATGTCCATATCATTAGAGCATCTTCATCGAGGACACCCCATGCTGTGGTTTTTCCTTGCACTTGCCGCAGGCCTCACCCAGGCAGGCAATGACGTAATCTCAAAACGCTTTTTTAGTGATCTGACCGCCTATGAAATGGGCCTGATACGATTACTGTTTGCCATGCCTTTTCTGGTTGCGGGACTGATCTTCATACCTTGGCCTGAGCTGGACAAGACGTTCTGGAAATGCATGGCCTGTGCAATGCCTCTCGAGGTAATCGCATTCTTGTGTTATATGCGTGCGATAAAGATCTCTCCTCTTTCCTTGACACTCCCGTTTCTTGCATTCACACCGGCATTTGTGATCCTGACAGGCCATGTTATTCTCGATGAAAGACTGAACCTGTACGGCATCCTGGGGATAGCGATGATCGTTTCAGGGTCCTACACCCTTAATCTATCTTCTGCAAAAATAAAGTTTATAGCCCCGTTTCTTGCGGTCTTCAAAGAACATGGCTCATGGCTGATGCTGCTGACCGCGTTTTTATATTCCATTACATCAACCATCGGAAAATTGGCCATAATGCATTCGAGCCCCCAGTTTTTTGGGGTCATATACTTTCTTTTTTTTGGTCTTGTTCTGGCCACCCTCTTTCCCCTAATGCCGGGCGCAGAAATGGCTAATCTATTTAAGAGGCCGGTCATAGGCCTGATTGCCGGGATGATCCTTACCACCATGGTCTTCTGTCATATGTATGCCATTTCACTCATACAAGCGGCCTATATGATCTCTGTAAAAAGGACGAGCCTGCTCTTTGGGGTGATATTCGGTTTTGTGATATTCAAGGAGAAGAATATCAAAGAACGATTCCTTGGCGTCTCCATAATGATGGCCGGTGTAATGGTCATAGGTTTTCTGGGTTAGGATCGTTTCAAACCCCTTGACTTATAAGGCATAAAGCCACTATATGGAAATTTCTGTCTGCAAATGACTGCGGGCTGTTCCTTCATCGCCTTTGCAGAGCAGATTAATATTATCATTCAGCTAACAGCTAGTGGCTGATAGCTATCAGGTAAATTTATGGAAACAACCTTGAATCAACAAAAAACAAAATCACTTCAGGAAGAGATCCGGCGACTGGTCGGACAGAAAAACGCCATTATTCTGGCCCATAACTACCAGCCCCCGGAGATCCAGGACGTCGCCGACCTTTGCGGCGATTCCCTTGAGCTCTCGATAAAGGCATCTAAAACAGATGCGGATGTGATTGTTTTTTGCGGCGTACACTTCATGGCGGAAACAGCATCAATCCTGTGCCCGGATAAGAAGATTCTTCTTCCCAAATTGGACGCAGGGTGCCCCATGGCTGATATGATTACGGCCAAGACCCTTGGCGAGATAAGACAAAAAAGGCCTGAGCTCGTAGTGATAAGCTATGTCAACACCACGGCGGATGTTAAGGCCCAAACCGATATATGCTGTACTTCGGCAAATGTCATCCAGGTTGTAAACTCCGTTGACCCGGCAATGGAGATCTTTATGACCCCGGATAAAAACCTCGCGCAATATGCCCGGAAGAACTCAGACAGAAGGATCTCATTTTGGGATGGTTATTGCCCCATCCACAACAGCCTGACGCCAGGCCAGGTTATGAAGGTGAAAAAGGCCCACCCGGAGGCGGTCTTCCTCGCCCATCCGGAATGTCCGCCCGAGGTCCTTGCCCTTGCAGACCTGATCAAGAGCACCTCCGGCATGCTTTCCTTTGTTTCTCAGTCCGATAAGAAGGAATTTATCATCGGCACTGAGATAGGGATCATCCATCCCATGTCAAAGGCAAACCCAGGAAAAATGCTTATACCCGCCGACCCTGATATGATTTGCAGGCAAATGAAAAAGATCAGCCTTACAGATATGATAGGGGCGCTAAATGAAATGCAGCCGGAGGTCAAGGTGCCGGAAGATATACGCCTAAAGGCCAAAGGCGCAGTGGACCGCATGCTGGCCATATCGGCAGGTCTATCAATGGCCCGGGATTAAACGGCGGAATATTCAGATTGCTCAAAGGCCATTCTATGAACAACAACAAGCCAAAAGAAATAAAATCCAACCTGGAATACCTGAGAAAACTCTTTATCATGCCGGACTCGCCGGACAAATTTATTGAATTCGGCCATGACCTCCTTGAGATGATCCACGAGTTTTTTCAGGAAAAGGGCGGCATACACAGCGCAATCACCTTGCCTGAATTGAGCGACATATTTGACCAGACCGCCGTTCCGGCCAGACCCAAACTTATCAAGGATGTGCTATCCGAGATAAAAGACAAGATCGTAAGACACTCGGTAAAGGTGGGAAGCCCTTATTATATCGGCCACATGACCAGTGCAATACCCTATTTCATGATCCTAATGGAGATGATTATAGCAGCGCTTAATCAGAATCAGGTCAAGATCGAAAGCGCCAAGGCGTCCAGTTTTGTGGAAAGAGAGATAGTGGCATGGCTCCACCGGCTTATCTTCAATAAGGGCGACAAGTACTATGAAAAAAACATCCAAAACCATAGGGTAGCCCTTGGAAACGTCACATCTGACGGAACCCTTGCCAATCTCACTGCCCTGCTGGTGGCGAGGGAAAAGGCCTTCGCCCCTGACGGAGATTTTCCCGGCCTTCGTATGGCGGGGATGGAACGAGCCCTAAGGCATTATGGCTACTCAAAGGCGGTGATACTGGTATCCAAGAGGGGGCATTATTCCATCACCAAATCAGCCAATCTGCTGGGCCTTGGTGAGGAAAACGTCATCAGCATTGCGGTTGACAACGACAACCGCATGGATTTGATGAAGCTACGTAATAAGATTAAAGACCTGCAAAAAAAAGACGGAAAGAGAAAGATAAAGATCGTATCAATCATAGGCATTGCAGGCACTACAGAGACCGGCTCGGTGGATAACCTTTTGGAAATGGCCGATATCGCCCATGAGGCAGGAGCCCATTTTCATGTGGATGCGTGTTGGGGCGGCTCAGCCATGCTGGTGGACGAATACAGACATCTGTTTACAGGGATTGAACAGGCGGATTCCGTCACTATTGACGCACATAAACTGCTCTACTGCCCGATGTCCATGGGGGCCGTGCTTTTTCAGGATGAAAGGGATCTGCGTTACATTCGTCATTCTTCTCAATACGTAATCCGAAGAAACTCCGTTGATACAGGAAGGTTTACCATTGAGGGCTCGCGCCCCTTTTCCTGCTTAAAGCCCTGGGCATCTCTTAAAATCATAGGCAAAGAGGGCTTTGGGCTCCTCTTCAAGCAGGCCCAAAGATCAACGGACGACCTGAAGATGATCCTTGATAATTGCGGCAATTTTGAGACGTTGAATAACCCCCAGCTTTTCATCCTCATATACAGGTTCATCCCGGGGGCCGCAAAAAACCAGTTGGAGATATGGAAAAAAGACAAGTCAAAAGACAGTGAACGAAAGATCAGGAAAGTTAACAACCTTATTAACGGCCTGAACATAAAGCTCCATAAGGCGCTTAGGAGGGATGATACCTCCTTTGTCTCCAGGACCACCATGGAATCCACCCCCTACCGTCCTCAAAAGATCGTAGTGCTGAGGGCCGTACTTATTAACCCCCTGACCAACAGACCGATCCTTGAAGAGATTGTTTCTACCCAGAACAGGATCGGCATGAAGATATGGAAGGAATTCAAACCTGTTTTTTACAGGATAAGCGACTGCAATATTCAGGACCCTGATATAATGGGCGCTGCACCTTACCCGGTCTGATCTAATGTATATCCAGGTGCTTAAGCCTGATCTGAATATTAAAGGGAAAAGTATTGATGGACAAAAATATAACTTTGAGAAAAGAACCAAAACAGGGCCGGATGGAAGCCCTCCGCGAATTGCCGGATCATATACTGAGGTCGCTCGATAAAGAGGAAATAAGGGCCTTTTTATTCGAAGACGACTGGCCCGATTCTCTCGCAGAAAAGCTGAAGGATTATGTTATTGGGAATTAAGCCAGATGCCCGCCTTCACACCTAAGACCTAAGGCATGTAACGGTAAATGCGTTTTCACCATTCCCTTCAAGGTTTATAAAAACTGGATCGTCCACTGGAACTCAAAGGCAGGGAACATATAAACCATGCCTTTTTTGTTGAGCCGGCACTTTATTCAATTTTCCATTCAAGATGATACCAAGACCATAAGGGGGAGGCGACGCAGTCGTGTATCCTTTTATTGTTCAATGTATTATCCTGAAAAAAGCAGTTATCACTTAGCGGTTAGCTATTAGGCAAGGAATTTTGACATGTTGACAACTTCAATGGTTTCACCCAATGGGTGAAGATATAAATTGGTGCAATATTTTGAATTCCTTAAACTAAATGCTAAATGCTGACAGCTAACAGCTTTTTTTAGGATTATTCAATTTCAAAACGGCGGCGAGCCTCTCGGAATAGCATTCCTTTACGATTTTTAGTTGTAAAAACAAAATGATGCTTGCAGTCCGATATTTAATGGGTTAAAGTCTTATAAAATTCCGACTTAACATACTGTGACGCTCATATTAGGCCACAGGAGAATTATCCCTCCACGGTAAAATTTTTCAAGTCTTATCAATGGAATCAGGAAGTTACCTTTAGGGGGTTACTATGGAATTTATTCTTGAAGACTTTCTCCAACACAATCGGTCTAAAATCATCGAGGAATGGGTCAGACGGCAGCGCGAGGAAATAAGTGAAAAGTATGGTATGAGACCCGTAGAAGAACTTTTAGAAACCACTGGAGAGGCTTTTGATGTCTGCCTGAATGCCTTGGTCGAGGGTAAGCTGAGCCATATCAGCCGATTTACCGAAAAGATGGCCCTCAAGCGTCTGGAGGAGGGGTTTTTACTTTCAGAATTACAAAAGGCCTCGGAACTATATCGAAGCATAGTGGTTTCTCTTCTGGCAAAAGAGCCCACAATTACAACAGTTGCGGAATTTTTTAATAATGTTAATAAAATAAACGGCTGCATGGCGTATGCCGGCCAGAGCTTCAGCCAACATTATCAGGACCTGTACCAAAAAAAGGCCCTGGAGCATAACCAAATGATCAAGGAGGCCGGGCTGAGATTTCGCACTGTGGCCGATTTCACCTATGACTGGGAGTACTGGCTGAGCCAGGATAACCAAATCCGATACATCTCCCCGTCTGTTGAACGCATAACCGGTTACAAGCCGGAAGACTTTATGGAAAATGAAGCCCTTTTGAGGGAGCTTGTAATTCCGGAAGATAGAGAACAGTGGGATAAACATTGCAGGGATTCTCTAAACCGGCAAGAACCGGAAGTAGCCCAGTTCAGAATTAAAAGACGCGACGGTGAGATTTGCTGGATCGAGCATGCATGTACGCAGGTAAGAGATCGTGAACAACGGCCAATCGGCTTGAGGGTCTCCAATCGTGACATCAACTATCGCAAGAGGACGGAGGAGGAACTGCGAAACGCCAAAGAGCGCATTGAAGCGCATATTGCCAACTCCCCCCTTGCCATTATCGAATTTGATCCGTCTTACCGAGTGATTCGCTGGTCAGGGGCCGCAGAGCGCATATTTGGCTGGCAACAAAATGAGATCATTGGGAAAAACATCTCCGACATGCACTGGGTGCATGAAGAAGATATGGAATCTGTTGTTAAATTGTCCAATGACATGCTGGCCGGCCGCATTAAAAGGATCCTGAATGTCAATCGTAATTATCGAAAGGACGGATCAATTATTATCTGTGAGTGGTACAATTCAGCCCTGCATGACGCCCAGGGACAGATGACCTCGGTATTGTCGCAGGTGCTTGATGTAACAGAACGTGAGCATGCTCAAGAGGAACTCACGGAATATGCAGAAAAAATCAAATTCTTTGCCTATTCAGTAGCCCATGACATAAAAAATCCTGCCATGGGAATCAAGTTGCTGATAAAAACACTTCTGCAAAAGTACTCAGAAGTTTTGAATGAAAAGGGGAAAATGTACTGCAATCTTATTATGGAAGCATCTGATAACATTACAACGCTTGCAGAACGAATCAATATCTACATCTTAACCGAGCAGACACCACTGGTTATTGAAGATATCAATTTAAATCACCTCTTTGATATGCTTAGGGACGAGTTTTCCGCTAAGTTACTTTCTCGGAAGATAGCATGGTCCCAACCTGAAAAAAAACTGAATATTTACGGAGACAGGTTATCTATAATGCGGGTCATCCGGAATTTTTTGGATAACTCTTTGAAATATGGCGAAGATAAATTGTCTGCGATTGAAGTTGGATATGATGAATCTGATGAATTTCACATACTTTTCGTGAGGGACGATGGTGTCGGGATTGGAAGAAAAGATTCACGAAAGATTTTTTACCCGTTTTTTCGATCGTCAACATCTCAAGGCATTCAAGGTCTTGGACTCGGGTTGGCGATTGCCCACGAAATCGCCAAACAGCATAATGGCAAGGCATGGGCTGAACCGGGTTCAGAAAAAGGGGCAATTTTTTGTATATCTATTTCAAAACAGCTAAGCCCGACTCCATAGACGTTTTTCGCTGCCATTATAAAGAGGAGGCCCGCCACGTCAGCCAATTATTGAAAACCAATTATTTTTACAAGATCTTTGTGCTAAAATAAACGCTTGTCATGCTAATGATTTCTTTTTTTATTTGACAGTCTTCGTGGAACGTAGTAGCCTGCTTGAATTGCCGCGGGGTGGAGCAGTCTGGTAGCTCGTCGGGCTCATAACCCGAAGGTCGGTGGTTCGAATCCATCCCCCGCTACCAAAACAATATTAAGGACTTAGGATAATTTCTTAAGTCCTTTTTTATTGCCGAAAAAATTAACACCCAACACTATACCCAACACATAGCGAGCATATCGGCTCTTCAGACACAAAAAAACCGCCCGAGGGCTGGTGATCTCAGACCGTAATAATAAATTTCAAAAAGGCCGCAATCTGCCGGTCATTGAAAACAGATTTCTGTTTTCGACCACTTTTCACGAGGAATCATAAAAGGCGGGGTTTCCACTTGTTCGTCGGAAATAGCGGCAAAGTCTTTCTGTATGACAGCGTTAATTTCATCTTGCGGAACACGTCTCATGTTCAAATACAATAAACGGAAAAAACGGTCATGGGGGCTCGAAATTGGCTGTGTGCCTTTTTCCCAGCGGGATATGGTGGCATTGTCTATTCCGAGATATTCCCCGAGGTTCTTTGCAGTCAACCCCATGTTCTTTCTTAAAAATCTTAGTTCTCTTCCATTCAAACGATGTTTTTGTTTGATAAGATCAATCGCAATCAGGTCATGCAATTGGCTTACCGTTGGAAGACTAATAATTTCCTCGCCACAAGAGCAATGATAGATCTCAATTCCCGATAGATAGATATTAGTCAGCCCTGATTCGGTGTAATGGTAATCACTCTGAGTACAAGTCATCTTGTTTTTGCAATTTGGGCATTTCATAACTTAATCCCCTTTCACCGTTATACACACAACCGAGGCGTCATTTTCATCAATAGCCGCCACAAAAACCAACTCTTCTCCGTCAATATCAAGGCCCTTGACGGTGCATTCCCAGGTGCCGTACTCCTCGCTTCCCTTCAATTCGACGATCTCGCCCCAGTGAATCACATACAGGATATCGTTAACCGTAACATCCCGTTCAGCCATACGTTTTCGGCAATGCTTAGTTAACCTTATCCCATAATCAGCATAACGCCGAAGAAAAATCTCTGCTTGAGCCTTATTCATAATATCGGCCTGGAAATGAATTTAGTCAAGATTTTTTGACGTTGCATCAAACTTTTTTCAGTCTTCAACAAGGACAGATTTGAAAGGCTATGGCATTTCTGATAACCGGTCAATGATTTTTCTCTAAGTCCCACCTGATTACTTGCTAATACCAAGCGCTTATAAGCAGTGGGCAGGGTCCCAATCAAACGGCAGTGCCTATCCTGGACATAGTTGTTGAACGGCACCCCGAAGTGCTCCAAGAGTTGGCAGCATAATTGGTGCTGTGAAAGCAGCGGTCAGTGAAGCTGTAAAAGTGAAAGGATTCTACTTTAAGGGATAGAGAACCTGCAAAACCATAAGCGCTCGACTTAAGTCTTGATCTGGAAGAGTCTTGAGGATACGAGTTATGCGGGTTTCAATATCCTTCCGATCTGACATTTCCTGCTCAAACCCAGTAATTTCCGGTTAGAAAATTGCATAGGGGGGTTTAGAAAAATATTGAAAAATTAGTGAGTTAGAGCATTTTTTGCTTGACACCCCGATTA
>LT984857.1:214074-217463 GCA_900258555.1 uncultured Desulfobacterium sp.
ATCCAACGTCGATGTCTTCATGATGAATGCCTCCCAAGTTAAAGTTTGGAGACATTATAACCGGTATTTTAGAATTTTCAAGATCCCTTAGATATTGTTCAAATCTCGGTGCTATGGCAGATGGATCATAAGCGACAGGCAATTGGGTTGTCCGAAAATGTTCTTTAGCATGGCTCTGCTGCTCCCAATTGCTACCCGTCCAGTGTATCTCACAATTGAGACAATTGATTGCCTTGGTGTCTGGGTCAAAAAGGTGTCCAAGGCGATATATTTCGGTCTTTATGAGATCAAGGATACTTTCAACAATATTCTTTGACGTATCGCTTCCTATTTCCTTATGGATACGCTGCTTAACCTCTCTATCTTCAGATCGTTTCCAAAGGCCCCGTTCGTTATATTTCCAAATGAAATTATTATGGAAAAGGATGTTATCTTCTCCAAGGGAGGCTATAACCATTCTTGCCACTGCCAAATCTCCAGTCCTTCCGCCTTTCCCATCACCGGCCTGGTTAATTAATTTGTCCAATCGCGTGACGCCAACCTGTAACCTTTTCAATTGAAAACGCACAGATTCAAATTGCTGCAAATTTCTTTCTTTCAGGAGTCTAAGACCTTCTATGTTTTCAAGCCTGTATGCCACACTTGGATCTTCTTCAACTTCTTGTATGAGCCACTCCCAGGGATACTTGGCAGTTCCTACTTGCTGCTTTACGACCTCTGCCCCTTCAGCTTGCGCCAAATCGTTAAAATCGGTTGGTTTGCTTGTAACATCTACAAAAGACGGGATAACAACTTTCAAATTCAAGGCCCAGCCAACCTTTAAAGCCTTCTCGCGCCCAGGGTTCCAGAGTGTCCCGTCCGGTTTGGTTGTAAATTGATCATTATCAGCGCAGATGATTAATTGTCGGCCCGGATGCTTTTTTCTGATCTGTTCGGCTACAGCCTGTAGGTTTCCGGCATTAAAGGCAATCAACACTGTGTAGCCTGTAGCCTCATGTATGCTTGCGCCAGTAGCGTAACCCTCACAAAGCACAAGGGTGTCATCACCCTTAATCCAGAAAAAGGCCCCCTTTATCTCTCCGTTTTTAAGAAAGCGTTTAGTTCCATCCGGTGCGATAAACTGAAGCGACTTAATGTTCTTGCCTGCATCCAACAAAGGTATAACGAGCAAGTTCTTGTATAACCTCATACCATTGTGAGCATTTACGCCCTTACGCTCTAAGTAAGGGTGGCTGTCTACTGGTGTAGATTTGTTGTAAATAAACGACGCCTTATTCTCTGCTTTCTGGTGTTCCGCTGCCTGCTGCGCTTTTACTTCGGCTTGCGCTTGCTGGATTTGTGTTTCAAGCTGTTTGCGGCACTCTGTTGATAGAGTACCATTGCCGGAAAACCATTTATGGCTTGCACCACGCCACGTGCCGAAAGCCCCTCCAGATGATCCGTCGGCATTCTCAACATACCGATACCAACCGTTTTTGTTGCGGCCTCCGTCATCCGAAAAACGATAAAAACCCCCTGGTTGAATTACAGGTGGTGGGGTCAAGCCAAATGACCTTATTGCGTTTTGAAATTCCTCTATGTGTGACTGCATTTCACGTTCCCTGATAGCATAATCCCGAATTTTTAATCCTTCTACGTCGCCTGCCCGGCTCCCGGCCCACAGACTTCAGACTTATGAAAGCTTCCACATACTGCTGTATAATCACTTCCGGTCGCCGCCTGGAAGACGGCTCAATTGACGGAAAGCACGTTTCAAGCTGCTCGCCGACTGCCTTATTCAAAAGTTCGCTTTCTATTGACATTAGTATCTCAACCCCTTACTTGATGTTCAACCCGAAGGAAGCATGTGAGTTTTGCCGGTGTAGCGCGGTCATACTGTCTCTGCCCGCTCCGGGTTTATTCTTTTCTCATTCTGGTATTGAAGTAGATCATCAAGCCTGTACCTGATCGAACCTCCCATTTTAATGTAAGGAGGCCCCTTCCTGGCCACCCTCCAATTTCTTAAGGTCTGCTTTCCTAAATTCAGGATTCTGGCCGCCTCTTCGTCCACAAGCAATGCAACTAGCTTTTCCATAGTAAAACCTCTCAACATCTAAATTTATTGGACATTACTTTTTTTTACCTTCTAATCAAGAACCTGGACATGTCCGAAAAAAGACGGACAACTCGCCGGATAAGTCATATTTTTTAGAAACAACTATTTGAAATATTAAAAGATTAAGTTTTTAACAATTTTTTTGAGTTGTCCGGTTTTTGCTTGTCGAGTTGTCCAGACAACTGTGGAAAGGTAGTAGAATGAGGTTGTTATTCTTAGAGCGGATTACTGGCTATCTTCCTCGTAGATTAGTTCGTCATCAGGCCTTGACATATCCTCGAACTCTTCTTTAGTAACCCAGCCATTTTGATGTGCTTTCTCAAGGTAGGGATGTATCTCTTGGATAATTTTTAGGCGTTTCCCTATCTCAAACGGCTCTAACGTTTTAAGGGTATATGCAGCTTGTTCAATAATACCCATAACCTTGGACATATTTTTGTCAATGGACTTATCAACGCCTTCTCTCTCATCTTTAATTTGAAATTTAAACCGATAAGTTCCAGTCTTATCAACATTATTGCAGCGTTCATAAAGTTTGAAATTATTTGGCAAGGAAAGATTAAAATGTTTTGAGATAAAACTTACAAGCTTATAATTTAATCTTTCAAGTAGCTTTCGGCTTGCGTCATCGGGTGTCCTGTAAACATGGTTAGGATAATCAATAATGCCATGTAAAATTTTCCACCCTTTAGCCTTACTTGAACGATAATTGAATAGACCAAATTCATAAGATTTGGGCTGTTTTTGGGGTTCCTGGATTATGACCTCAATGTCATTCTCCCTCCACACCCGCAAAGACTTTATGAAATCCTCGGGAGTTAAAGAAACCTGTTTTTGAGCTACTTTGACAGTGTCTACCGTTTCTTCTTTTGGGAACAATAATTGAGGCAATGGAATTGCGATATTGAATGCATCTTTGATCTTTCCCAAGTATTCGGAAAGCTCATCAAATTTGACATAGCAGCTTTCGTCACGATCTGCATCAACAGACACTTCCTTGTCACATTTTAAGTCATAATATAAAGAGATAGACCTTAGCGGGTGGGGAGGACGGCTGTTAAGTTTCTCACTAAAGAGCAACTGTCCTATCGTAGTCCATGCTAGCATACCCCAAATGTAAAACCAGAGATCTATTCTATCTTCGACTTTTTCCAGAGGACTGCCCACATTATGGACAATGGAAGATTCGTGAAGAGGATAACTAAACCACCCTCGACTATAAGTCGAGGGGTTTTATGAGGGGTCGATTTCAAATCGACTATCATCAGGAATCGGCTCCCCTTCTTGCTTTTGA
>LT984857.1:224268-230894 GCA_900258555.1 uncultured Desulfobacterium sp.
TGGGCACCCAGTTGATAACGTCGCATAGCGACATGTATTAACTTTTCTTCGCCTAAAGGCGAGGGATTTCAACCATCCCTGAAAGGGACATTAATGGATCGTTCTTCGTGGAATTTTCTCCTAAACCGTACGAGAAGTTTTTGCGGAATTTTGATGACATGGAATATGGTCATGTACCTGTTGATATGCCGGTCGCATGTTGTCAGACAACCCTTGATCCTTCGAGGGCACCTGAAGGGAAGCACACCCTTCACCTGTTTCATTATGCACCTTATGACCTGGCTGATGGAGGCGCTGCAAGGTGGGACGTAATACGGGAAGAAATTTCTGATGCTATAATGGAGACATTTCAGAGGCAGACCACGAATATGGGAAAGGACAACATAATAGGCAGGGCTATTGAAACCCCATTAGACCTTGAACGCCGCAATCCTGCAATGATTGGTGGAGATTACTGCCACCTGGGAATGTATCTTAGTCAGTTGATGGGGAATCGTTATCTTCCCGGTTGGAATTATAAGACCCCGGTTGAAAAATTCTGGATGTGCGGACCAAGCTGCCATCCAGGAGGTGGGGTCAATGGGGGAGGAAGGGCTGCGGTCCAGCCAGTTATGGAAGAAATCGGCATTGATTTTGAGAGTGTCATAAAAAAATAAGAAGGAAAGGATCATGCGAAGATATAGATATCTCATGAGTCCTCTTAATGTGGGAAGCATAACGTGGAAAAACAGGATATTTAAAACCGCAGCAGGATCAAACATGATGGTCGGCAGCAACGGATATGTTTCCGAGGTCCTTAAACAGTACTACTGGTCTTTTGCAAGAGGAGGCGCTGGTTGCATATTCGTCGAATCTCCGGACATAGATTTCCCCTTAGGAATGCCCGTACCCACCTGGTTGCGCCTGGATGATGATAAATTCATTCCAGGTTTCAGGGAACTGGTTGACGGCATTCATCGTTATGGAGCTAAGGCCTGCATACAATTCTGGCATGCAGGGCCATGGCATCTGAAGATATTTACTGGTCTTGCGCCACTGGCCCCATCTCCTCATTGCGAACCTGAAATCAAATTCCTGTTTCCTCCCACCACATGCGAAGAGTTATCAATAGAGCGAATAGAGATCATCACCGACAAATTTATCCAGGCGGCGGAAAGAGCGAGAATTGCCGGATTTGACGGGGTGGATGTTAATTGCGGTGCCAATCATCTGCTTGGCTCGTTTATGAGCCGGTTCTGGAATTATCGTACCGATTTATACGGTTATGACAGTCTGGAAAACAGGTCCAGATTCACCGTAAATATTATCAGGGGCATCAAAAAGCGATGTGGGAACGATTTCAACGTAGGGGTTCTCATGAACGGTACCGAATACAATATGAGGGACCTGGGCAATACAAGGGAAGAGTGCGTTGAGTTTGCAAGAATTTTCGAAGCGGCAGGTGCCGATTCATTTCAGATAAGGCCATATCAGTACATGAACATAACCTGCTACTGGCCTGAGCAGTTTTTTTACCCGGAAAAAAAGGATGACATGCCGAAAGGAATGGACTTCAGCCGCAGAGGGCCTGGAGCATTTATCCCCGATGCCGATGCAGTGAAAAAGGCCATATCCAAGCCGGTTTTCACACCGGGCAGATGGAACGGGGATCTTGATTATGCAGAGGAGTGTATAAAACACGGACTAATTGATGCCATAGGGATAACAAGGGGATTGAATGCGGATCCGGAATTGCCCAACAAGATCAGAGATGGACGGGTTGATGAAATAAGGCCATGCACAGCCTGTCTGACCTGTCTGGAAGGCCATTATCTGCCAAAACCAACGTATACCTACTGCCGCATAAACCCGTTCATGGGAAAAGACATGGAGTATGAATCATATCCGGAAGCGCGACAGAAAAAAAATGTACTTGTTGCAGGGGGGGGACCGGCCGGAATGGAGGCGGCCAGAACCGCAGCAATGAGAGGCCATAAGGTAACGTTGTATTCAGGCGACAATTTCCTTGGAGGGCTTATGCCCATGGCCGCCATGGTCAAAGGGGATTACCCTGAAAACTTTCAGGACATAATTGACTGGTACGGACTGCAACTAAAGAAACTTGGCGTAAAGGTCATAACTGGGGAGAAAGTGACGCCGGAGCTTGTCGGAAAATTGAAACCGGACGCAGTGGTGGTTGCCACAGGGGCGGCTGAGAGGAGCAGTTCCGTTCCTGGGTACGACAACAGCAAGGTGATGGACAGTCAATCTCTTATTGAAAAAATGAGAACCGCCCTGAAATTTTCAAAACCGTCACACCTTGGCAAGATTACCAGGTTGTGGATACCCATAGGCAGCAGTGCGGTAATTATGGGAGGAGGCATAAGGGGGCTTCAACTCGCGGCCTTTTTGGTGAAACGCGGGAGAAAGGTAGCTGTGGTGGAAGAAATGGAAACATTCGGCCAGGGAGGTCTTGTAACGACCATGTGGATACTCTGCAACTGGTTGAGGAAAAAGGGTTGCACACTGCTGCCGCAGGTTACTTATGAAGAAATAAATGATAAAGGTCTTGTAATAACCGACAAGCATGGCCAGAGGCGAACAATCGAGGCGGAATCCATACTGCCTCTGGAGCCTCTGGTGAAAGATGAAAGCCTGGCAAAAAAACTCGAGGGGGTTGTTAGGGAAATTTATACAGCCGGAAGTTGTAATACCCCTGGATTAATAAGAGATGCCACTAACGAGGGGTTCAAGGTTGGGATGGCATTATAAGGGGCTTATCGGTATCGTAAACAGCACACTTATAATTTATTCCAGGGCATGGCGGCAGGAAGTGCTTAAGTAATGCCCCGCATACAGACAATTATCTACAATAAAAAAGTTACTACAAAATTGGAGGTATTCTAATGGCAAGGTCTCATGAAGTTGTAATTATCGGTGGCGGACATCACGGTCTAACGGTAGCCAGCTATCTGGCAAAGGCGGGGGCTGATGTATGCGTGGTTGAGGCGCTTTCAACAGTGGGGGGAGGTGTAGTATCGGCCGAACTGGCGGCCCCTGGTTTCATAACCGACCCCTGCTCAGTGTGGCACGGCGTTATTCAGGCCAATCCATTGATATTAAATGACGAGCTTGGGCTCATTTCAAAATTCGGCTTAAAATATATCAATCCAATTAACCAATTCACTGTTCTTTTTCCAGACGACAGTTACATAACCCTGCATCGGGATATAGACAAGACCTGCGAATCCATAGCAAAGTTTTCCGCTCATGATGCAGAGGCCTATAAAAAATTTTATGGCTGGGCTGGAAAAATCCTCGACATACTGAGTCAGGGTATGTTTAACCCGCCCGCTCCATTTGGTTCAATGGTTTCCCTGCTTGATCAAAGCGAAGACGGAAGGGCATTGCTGAGGTCGTTGATGGTCAGCGGTGTTGATATCTGTAATGAATGGTTTGAAAGCACCGAACTTAAGACGACATTGACGAAGTTTATTGCAGAGGCACTTGTTTCCCCGAGGACCAAGGGAACGGGGATTATCCTGTTTGCATTCATACCTCTTACACACAAATACGGTGGTGCTATCCCGGTAGGAGGATCAGGCGCCCTGAGTGAATCCATGAAAAAGTGCATACTGCACTATGGAGGGACTGTTCTGACCAATTGTGTTGTCGAAAAGGTCCTTGTTGGTTCAGGGGTTGCAAAAGGTGTTATGCTAAAAGGGGGAGAAGAGATTTTCGCCACCAAAGCCGTTGTTTCAAACCTGAATGCCAAACAGATTCCGGATCTTGTGGGAAAAGAGAATATTCCCGAAACTTATGCCGTTAATCTCAGGAATCTTAAATTGTCCAGTCACAGGTCCATTTGCCAGGGATATGCTGTTCATGATGCCCCGAATTACACTGCCGGAGACGAAGTAAACGAGTCCTTTTTTGTCGAAATGGCGGTGAGACCATATGAAAAATACTTAAGGCATTATGATGACATGGAGTACGGCTACATGCATGTTGATATGCCGGCAGTATGTTGTCAATCAAAGCTTGATCCCACAAGGGCACCTAAAGGAAAGCATACTGTTCATCTATTTCATTATGCGCCATATGATCTGGCAGAGGGCGGACCTTCAAGATGGGATGAAATAAGGGAAGAAGTGGCAGATGGTATTTTGGCTACGTTGCAGAGACAGACAACGAATATGGGGGCTGATAATATTATAGGCAGGACTATTGAAACCCCACTTGATCTCGAACGGCGCAACCCTGCCATGATAGGGGGGGATTACAGCCATCTGGGTCGTGAACTGACTCAGATGCTGGGGAACCGTTATCTTCCGGGCTGGGGTTATAAAACCCCGGTTGAAAAATTCTGGATGTGCGGACCAAGCTGCCATCCAGGAGGCGGCGTCAATGGGGGAGGAAGGGCTGCGGTACAAGCTCTGATGGAAGAGATGGGCATTGATTTTGAGAAAGTGATTGAAAAGTAAATGCCCTGAATGAGCTGGGAGCCAAGGGAAAATCTTATCTGGATTTATGTGCCAGAAGAGATATTTTTGTCCGCGCCCCTTAGGAAATCGAAAATAATAAATCTTCCATATAAGGCAGCACTTATGAAAATGTATTCGAAAGAAGGGGCTGTAATGATGGACGCTCAATCGCTTCGTCGTGAGGGAGACAACCTGATCATGAAAGGAAAAATAATGGAAGCGATGTCAATGTCAATCTATCTGAAGCCTGAAGACATCTGGGAGGCAAGGAAGCTGTTGTCATGGTCCATTATATGGTACCTGCCTGTAATTATTATTAAAGGCTGGTGGAGAAGCATGATGAAAAAAAGGACTTAGCCCGAATGTGACCCCCGGGGTTATAACTAAGTACCCAAAAGGATTATAAGTCAATTCTTAATCTCTTTACAATGGGTTTACAAAGGGGGGTGTTGTGGCGATTTTCAAACTTAGTTTGACATTTAATTTCACCCTTGTTTTTTACCATCTCCTGATCGAAAAAATCAACTCATCTTTCCTTTCCCTTTTATCCATTTAATTGTCCGCCGTCACAGGATGGGCTTTTCCTTGATTGGAATATAACGTTTTTCCTTCAGACCAGTAGGATTGCCCTTCTCATCCAGAGTTTGAGGCGCATCTGGATCTTGAGTTCCTTGCTGCTTTATTCTTTCATATTCGCGGATAGACAAGCCCCGCACACGACATTTACATTCAGGTTGCTTTCTCATTGGGAAGTCAATCCAATAAAGATCATCAACTGGAAGAACTAATCCTTCGTTTTTCCTGTGAACAGGGCATGGATTCAAAGCCGGACCACGCGATAATATAAAGTAAGGAAGGGCTTTTTTTGTACGCTGTGCCCTTTCAACCTGAGCAATATACATCTTAAAACTCTCTTCCTGTGTAAAACCCTTTACTTTTTTCACCTCCATTGTCTCCTATTATGCGCAGCTTTAGTAGGTGAAGCAGCGATACAAGGCTTTCCGCCTCAGGCCCGTACAACATGAATCCATAACAACCTTTTTTCTATTGGGCAGACCTGGCTGTTCAACCATTTACAGAAACCTTCTCCGGCTGGCCGGGCCGTGAAGACAGCTTTTTTTCCAGTGCGGCCAGGCGATCCTCCAACAGTCTGTTTTGATGTTTCAGCCTTTCATTTTCGGCTGAAAGGCCATCCTTTATTAATGATATGTCCGACTCATTCTTTGAAAGGCGTTTTTCCAGCTCAACAGAATGATAAAATGACCGGATGTTTGCCTTTAGCGAGTCCGCGTATTCAGTGTCTGACCTAACTATTTCGCTTGTCATCCTCAGAAGATCGGCCACTTCCGGGTCTACATCCTCTTCCTTATATAATATAAATACATCATCCTCGCCTTTTTCGGCCTCAGACTTCTTCATTTCCCCTTCGCCGGTTAATAGCCAGTCAAGATTAACCTGAAATGTTTCACGAATATGTAATAAATGGTCAATATGCGGGGGTCTTCCATTAATATAATTCTGAAAGGTACTCGGTGGAATACCTACTAATTTGGCAAACTTAGTGTGTTTTCCATCAGCATAAGTATCCACTAAGATGGATAATCTTTCAGTTAATGTACCCATTTATGTATTTTTTCTCTTGACAAGATACACGTTTGTGTCTAAAGTCCCAACTATCTTAAAAATTAAAACTTAAAACAGTTACCAAAAAAAAGGAGGCCCCAAAGATGAAAGACCAAGTTTATGCCGCACAGCCTGGCGTAACAGAGCCAGTTAATAAAGTAATTGAGGCGATGTTTCAATGGAGACGGCCTCTGTCGCTTTCTGATGGCCTGCAAATCCTCGATACAGCGAAATCAACGTTAGAGCTAATGGCTAGATTTGGAGATACGAATATCCGCTCTAACGATTAAAGGGCTTTTATCAGGGTTAACAGATCAATGATTCCATCAATACAGTCCTGGTTGAATAGGATTTGGATGCCATTAAAAGTTTGCTGATCGCTTGATACAAAACCCTCTCCAACAGTTTTTATTGTAAACCCGTAACCATGTTTAATTTGAATTTCACTAAACCACCCTCGACTATAAGTCGAGGGGTTTTATGAGGGGTCGATTTCAAATCGACTATCATCAGGAATCGGCTCCCCTTCTTGCTTTTGAA
>LT984857.1:230924-234751 GCA_900258555.1 uncultured Desulfobacterium sp.
TGCTTGATGCTGAAAATCACTCTCTTGATTCTGAATTTGACAGCAACATAATTCCTTCAACAAATTCAACCTATGCAAATACTTAACCGGAAATTACTGAGTTTATTCCTAATATTTCTTCTGTGAGAATCAATCGTTTTCTCGGACAAGTTGAATAGATTCGCCATTTCTTTGGTAGTTTTGCCCTGCTTTATAAGGTTGGATATTTGAATCTCTGTAGGAGTAAATTTCAGATGATCAGAGGATAATCTGCGCAAAAATGGTGATATAATTCCTTGCAGGTTTGATTCTATAATATTTAAAAATGACTTTTCTTTTTCATTCAGGGTGCCGCCCCTCAATTTTTCCAAATAGGGGATAACCAGTTCCCGAACGTTTAGCAGAACTTTTTCTTCGATCTCAGTCTTATCCTCGTCCCTTCTTTTTAACAGGACTCGCAATGCAGCGTTCATTTCCTCAAGGCTTTTGTTTTTTATATCCAACTCGACCTCTCTTTGCTTAAGGGCCTGTTCCGCCTTTTTCCTACGGGTAATATCCCTAAAAACAGCGCATCCTCCCGCATATTTTCCATTATCATCAAATAGCGCAATACCCTTGATCTCGCCATAGATCTCTTCCCCACCTTTTGTTACCCAGGTAGTTTCAACTTCAAATTTTCCTTTTCTAATCAATTCCTCAAAATTGAGTTTGAAACTCATATCTAAATTCGCCTTGGGAATAACCTGGGTAAAATTCATCCCTTTCATTTCATTCATGGAGTAACCTAATGTCGCAGCCATTGATGGATTTACATGGGTAAAGTTATTTTCTTTATCCACGATGCACATCAAATCACTTGCAGTCTCAAAAAAGGTGCGAAATGTCTCTTCGGGCTCAATTGACCGGTCTAATTGATTCCCAGTCCCGGTTCTGTCGCTGAGCACATCGGCCGGATCTTTGCTTTGAGTTGTCCTTTTAAGAAATTGTTCGGCCTTCTTAAGTTCGCGTAATTCCTTTCGTGGCAGTCGGTTACCTTTTATGCATTCGGCACGAATCTTGGCGGCCTTTTCTGCTGTCATTACATCCTGAAATTGACGCCCGACCCTTTCCTCAAATTTTTTCCCTGCTCTCCTGTATCTAATATAGTAAACACGTTCAGGCTCCCCCATTAAGGATTGTCCCATCATGAAATAGACACCACGATATCTGGTCTTGATTCTCTTTATATTCGACATGCTACCACCAATTCCGGGCCTTACATTATAATCCCGTAAATCTCCCGCACCATAATTATCATAGAAAGGATAAAGACGCAAATATTACTTTCCCGCTATTTTCCCGCTTTATTGCATTGCAAGGATAAAAAGGGGTAACTTCTTAAAATAACAGTCATATGTTAAATCCTGCAAAGCTCCTTTGGGTAAGACAAGGGAAAGTTAAACACATTATCTACAAAGAAAAACCTATTGACCCCATATGCTGCATACTGTGACAAGGATGCAACAGTCCTTATCCGTTTAAGACTTCTTTATACCCATCCGGCTTCATTTTCGAAACCCACCTTTTGGTAAAAATCAAGGAGTCTCTGATGACGTCCAATCACGTTGAATTGATGGTATCTAATAAGCAGGGTAGAAATAGGGTGGCAAAAATGAAAAGGGCTTACATATCATTCTATGTAAGCCCTTTATTTTCTTGGTAGCGGGGGATGGATTCGAACCACCGACCTTCGGGTTATGAGCACTAAGGAATTGACTTACCGCTTTTTACTTTTCTGTCCTAACTTATCATAATTTAATCAATTATTTCAAATAGTATTTTATCTTGACTTACTTCAAAATACCCCTATAATTATTTCACGTGTTGGGTATATTGTTGGGTATGACACCTTTGGGTTATTTAAAAGGGGGTTAAGATGCCAGCTCAAAAACGGTTCAAGACTAAGTATCCGGGGGTTTATTTCATCGAGGGAAAGGCAATTGGTTCGAGTAAGGCAGAAAAGATCTTCTATGTCATGTATCGAAGGGATGGGAAGCAGATTCATGAAAAGGCCGGTCGCCAGTTCCAGGATGATATGACACCCGCCAGGGCCGCACAATTACGTACATTGAGATTGAAGGGAGATCAATTATCTAATAAGGCACGGAGAGAAGCTGAAAAGGCCAAGAAGGAAGAATTGGCCAACAAATTTACGATTAACCGGCTATGGGAAAAATATGTGGTCAACTCTCCAGGGCTCAAAGGCATTGTCACCGATAAAAACCGATATGAAAACCATATAAAGCCAGCTTTAGGGGATAAAGAGCCTAAGGAAATATTACCCCTTGATATTGACAGGATTAGGCTCAAGCTCCTGAAAAAAAAGAAGAGCGGTACTGTTAAGAACGTTCTGGAGTTGATCCGCAGAATTATTAATTTCGGGGTCAAAAAAAACCTTTGTGAAGGGCTTAGTTTTAGGATTGAAATGCCTAAGGTGAACAATCTTAAAACTGAAGATCTGAATCCAGACCAGCTGACAAAGCTCTTAGCGGCCATTGATGAAGACTCAAATATTCAGGCGGCACACCTGATGAGGATGGTCCTTTATACCGGTATGAGGAGAACGGAATTGTTTAAGCTCAAATGGACGGACATTGACTTTGATCGGGGATTCATTCTTATTCGAGATCCAAAAGGGGGACCGGATCAAAAGATCCCATTGAATGATGCTGCAAGGTCTCTCTTGGAGTCACACCCTAAATACCCCAATAGCCTATTTGTCTTTCCAGGTAGAGGAGGCAGACAAAGGATTGACATTAACCATCAAGTCGGAAGGATAAAGAAGGCGGCGGGCCTTCCTGATGACTTCAGGGCTTTGCATGGCCTCCGTCATGTCTATGCCTCTATGCTCGCTTCAAGCGGAAATGTTGATATGTACACCCTTCAAAAATTATTGACTCACAAGAGCCCTTTGATGACGCAACGATATGCCCATCTACGGGATGAGACCTTGAAACGTGCATCAGACCTTGCCGGAGACATTATCAACAACGCAGCTAATGGAAGTAATAACGAGAAGGTCGTCAACCTGACCGGTGAGGAGGCATAGTCTAATCACTGCGCTTGGGGTCTAAGGTAGGCCACCTGAAAAGCCGTAATCCGCACGGCCTGGCCCCAAGTCCTAACAATGCGGAGCTATCAAGCGGAGGTAGCAAGATGCATAATATCAGCCCAGAAAATCCTATTGAAAATCAAATTGACCTGCCATTACTAAAGCAACATGCTCGCGTCTGGGCTCGCAGATATCCCGCAATCTATCAAATATCCCTTTACAGGAGTACAGACAAAGAATTTACCTATGTTTTATTGGTCCAAGCTCAAGAGAACCACCAATCCTATCAGGAATTCCTAAACGTATGGAGTGAACATCCTGGGTCTATGCAATTTGACCAAGTCATTGCAAATGAAATTAGAAGCGTAGGCCTTAACAAGACCGCAGATTTCATAGAGAAGTGGATTGTCATAACGAAGAAAGAGAGATCTTTTGATAAGTTTGTCTTGATCGATTCAAGGGTGATCCTGTTTAAAAAACCAGTTCCCACAATAACGAAAACTCCACACTTATCTGTTGAGTGGCAAGACAAAACAACCCAAAGTGCCTGTTTTAATTGTGCCATAACCCTGATAGATTTAATCTACATTATGGCCTGTGATAAAGGGTACAATGACACTCTTTGGCAGTTGTGGCAAGCAATCGAGTTGGATAAGACAGGTATTAATGTCCCTTTCAGGGATGGTTGAAATCCCTCGCCTTTAGGCGAAGAAAAGTTAATACATGTCGCTATGCGACGTTATCAACTGGGTGCCCA
>LT984857.1:236176-243419 GCA_900258555.1 uncultured Desulfobacterium sp.
GGGCACCCAGTTGATAACGTCGCATAGCGACATGTATTAACTTTTCTTCGCCTAAAGGCGAGGGATTTCAACCATCCCTGAAAGGGACATTAAATAGTATTTTATTCAGAGAATTCCTCAGCTAATATTCTACTACAAGCAAGCGAAGAACATTACGGAATTAAGGGGGCATTGTTATGACTAAATCCCATGAAGTTGTTATTATAGGTGGCGGACACAACGGCTTAACGGTCGCCGGTTATCTGGCAAAAGCAGGTGTTGATGTATGTGTGGTTGAGGCCCTGCCCGTTGTTGGTGGCGGTGTTGTTTCCGCTGAAGTTGCTGCCACTGGTTTTAAAACAGACCCATGTTCTGTATGGCACGGCGTTATCCAGGCAAATCCGTTGATATTAAATGACGAACTTGGTCTGATTTCAAAATTCGGATTAAAGTATATCAAGCCAGAGTCTCAATTGAGTGTTCTTTTCCCCGACGACACCTATATAATTCTGCATAGAAGCCTTGATAAGACCTGCGAATCCATAGCAAAATTTTCTTATCATGATGCTGAGGCCTACAAAAAGTTCCATGACTGGGCCGGAAAATTCCTCGATATACTGAGTCAAGGCATGTTCAACCCTCCTGCTTCTTTTGGGAGCATGGTCGCTCTTATGGATCAAAGCGAGGAGGGGAGGGACTTGCTGCGGTCTTTGATGATCAGCGGCGTTGACATCTGTGATGACTGGTTTGAAAGTCCGGAGCTCAAATCGGCTCTGACTAAATTTTGTGCGGAAGCCCTTTTTTCCCCCAGGGCGAAAGGGACGGGGTTTACCCTGTTTACATACATACCTCTTATGCACAAATACGGAGGGGCCATTCCAGTTGGAGGATCAGGGGCATTAAGCGAGGCAATGGGAAGGTGTATATTGCATTATGGTGGGACAATATTAACCAACAGTGCTGTTGATAAGGTTATCGTAAGATCGGGAGAGGCAAAAGGTGTCATCCTAAAAAGTGGAGAAGAGATCCTTGCCGGCAAGGCTGTTATCTCAAATCTCAATGCCAAACAGATTTCTGCCCTTGTTGGGAAAGAAAGCGTGTCTGAGCGCTATTCAAACGGTCTGAAGAATCTGAAACTGTCAAGTCACAGATCAATATGCATGGGTTACGCACTTCATGAACCCCCGAATTATACTGCCGGAGATGAAACTAAACCACCCTCGACTATAAGTCGAGGGGTTTTATGAGGGGTCGATTTCAAATCGACTATCATCAGGAATCGGCTCCCCTTCTTGCTTTTGAANAGCCCTCGAACAACGCTTACAACGTTCGGGAACGTTGCCTCTTTATGATATTATAATAGGCCATGAAACGGGATATTAGTATTTTCAAATTCCCTAAGTGAATGCTTTCAGGGTGACCCTGATGCAGACAGCAAAGCCTTGTTGACATGTGAAGCTATCGGATATTCACTTCTTTCCGAATGCCTTTTTGAAAAATTTTTCCTGTTGATTGGACCCGGCGCCAATGGAAAAAGCGTATTATTGGACGTTTTAATTCATCTTCTCGGCAAAGAGCAAACAGCCGGAGTTCAACCGTCACAATTCGGGAACCGTTTTCAGCGAGCACATTTGTTCGGAAAACTTATTAACGTGGTGACAGAACTTAGTGAAGGCCTGGAAATTCCTGACGGCGAGCTGAAGTCAATTGTTTCAGGGGAAATGACCACTGTTGAATTTAAGCACCGTGACCCGTTCAACATTTTTCCTTTTGCAACTTGCTGGTTTGCCAGTAACCATTTACCGCGGACACGGGATTTTTCGCCAGCCTTTTTCCGCCGGGCGATTGTTATCCCCTTCAACCGAATATTTTCTGAAACAGAGCAGGATGAGCGACTAAAAGATAAATTGCGGGAAGAGCTAACAGGAATCCTGAATTTATCCCTTGAAGCCATGAAAGGTGTTTTCCTTAGAGGCCATTTCACAAAGACGGCTTCGAGTGAGGTGGTTGTTAAGGAATGGCGGATTGAATCTGATCAAGTTCAACAGTTCGCTATGGAATGTTGCAGGTTTGGCCCTGGGCTGAAAGAGTTATCAGGCAGTCTATATCAAGCCTATACAGAATGGGCGCGACAGGCAGGCATAAAGAAAGTAGTCAACCGAAACAATTTCACTGCCCGAATGAACCGGTTAGGTGCGGAAAGTTCCAAAGGAACCGGCGGTGCCAGGTTGTTAAGTGGTGTTTGTCTTGAAAAAGAGGCGGCATAGTGGCGCAAGTGGCGCAACTCCCCTACTCCCTCTTAGTTGTAGAAAGGGGTATATGACAAAATGTCATATATATATTTTATCATATAGGCGGCAGTAAGGCAGGTGCGCCACTTGCGCCACTAAAAGGAGATCATGGCATGGCTGGATTATTGGAAAGAATACGCTCTGAAAATGAAAAATTGATTTCAGATAAAACCAAAAAGAAAGACGAGCCACCTCCTGTCTTGGATTCTGCAACAGAAAAACCGCTGACATTGATAAATCAGAATAAAGAGCTCAATCGCAGTGTCACAGCTTACTCACGAGTCTTGGGCCGTGATATTCGCATATCTTGGCAGGGTGAGAATCCAAAGGTCGTCTATGTGGATCGGACGCCTTTTAGCTTGGATGAGATTAAGGCACTGAGAGGAACAAGCCCAGCCGATCTTAAAAAAGCCTATCTTCTAAAAGAGGCTTTTGATGGATGCGTAACGACGAACGATGGACTTTAAAATCAAAATTGATACACGCGAGCAAATCCCGTATTGGTTCAGCATGCCTACTGAGCGCGGAACTTTGAGCGTTGGAGATTATTCCGTTGTGGGCTTTGAGAACCAAATTGCAATCGAAAGAAAGGCGCTCAATGACCTTATTGGATGTCTCACGGTTGGCCGTGACCGCTTTAAAAAGGAGTTGTCGAGGGCCAAGACCCTTGATTATTTCGCTGTTGTGGTCGAAGGGAAATTTTCAGACCTGACCTGTGGCCGGTATCGCTCAAAAATGAATCCAAAGGCAGCAGTTCAGAGCTTACTGACTTTTTCTGTAAGGTATGGCCGTTTGCCTATCTTCTTCTGTGAAACGCGGCAGTATGCGCAAGAGGTGACAGAATCCCTGTTAACCAAATATGTGAGGGAATTTGAGCAAGGGGAAAAATACGAGGATATGGTAGGTAAGCAGTAATATTTTGAATTTGCAAAGCATTATGACATTTTTAAATCGGAAAAGGAGGCATAAACAATGCCAGAAAGAAGACTAAAGGACCTTAGGGATGTGCGCCGGTATCTGGCGAACCTCATAAACCGGACTGAGCGCAAAGAGGTGGATGCCGTCCTTGCCGGGCGGCTGGGATACCTGGCAAGCATACTTACCAGGGTAATGGAAGGCAGCGAGCTGGAACAGCGCGTGGAAGTATTGGAAAAGAAATTAAATCGGGAGAAGTGATATGTTTCTCAAGTCACGGATTGCAAACCTTGAAAGGCGAATTAATCCACCGAAACGCTCAGTTCATATTATCCGATTTCATGAGTGTGAAGATCCTGATCAAATATTTAAGGAATACAATAACACACACGAAGTTCAAGATGGTGACATTGTTGTCAAGGTTCAGTTTTTTTCTTCAAAGAATAGCAGTTGTTAGCGCTCAAAAGAATAAAATACCGATCAGGAGAAAAAAGTCATGACGTTTGAAAGCAGAATCAAGAAACTGGAAGCAGTGGCACGGCAGAATGATCCCCCATATTTCATTACGGCCTTGTCAAAAGAAGAGGCGGAAAAGAAGGCCAAGGAATATTGGAAGAAAAACCCATATGGCCGGGAACCGGAAATAACCATTTTTGCAAGTATAGAGGAGATGGACAGGTCAATTGAAGAAGAGATTGAGGAACTGATACGAAGAAACCCCGGACTAACAGAGAAACAACTTATTGAATATTTCTTGAAAGATACGGGGGTATTCTCCGCATGATCTTAAAAAGCCGCATAACACGCCTTGAGAAAAAATGGCTCTTGGCCGGGTTATCATCATCGCGCATACACAAGAAGAGGTCGCCCAAAATGTGGCTGTCCTTAAAAAAGCATATCCCGACAACAACGGTATTATTATTGTTGCCCCCAAGATTGAGAGGTATAGCGATTGAAAGGGGTTTCTATTCTATACCCCTATGGATTGAATTCCATTTATTCAGCCTCGACTGCATCTTAAAGCGGAATCCTGCAAGACCAATAAGACCTGAACTCAACAGCCACACTGCTGACGGTACGGGGACGGCAGCGACATCTCCGTCACGGACAGCCCAGGCGTAAAGATAAATTTGATCTCTATTGCCGGGGCCTTGGGTGCCAGTCTCGAATACAAAAGCCCACGAGCCAAGTGGACTAAAACTATATACAGTACCTGACCAATATTCATTGGGTGTCGGGTGGGTCAGATTATTGAAAGGGCCAGTGTTAACTAGACCCCACCCCATCTGAGGATAAGTCCCATCTGTGGCATAATACCCTGAATTCCCAAGATTCACGTAATACATGTATCCCATCTCACTCGTAGTAATATTATACCCTGCAGTTGTTGTGCCGTCCCATCCAAATTCATAAAGTCCATCACAGGTTTTGGGTAAGCGCCAGTCAGTCAAGGTAATATTTCTTAACGAATCATAATATTCCAGTCCTTCTGCCCACACCACGGCTACATCCCCAGTCATACGGCCATCTGCATCATATCCCGAAGTCATGGCATAGTTCGCATCCTGTAGCCACGTGATGTTTTGGTCACTGTCATAAATAAGGCCGCCACCACGGTCAATTAGTGCTGCGTTTACGTTTCCTGCAATTCCAAATACAAAAAGCACGGGAAATAGGAAAGCTGACATTTTCCAAAATTTTTTCCGTAAACCTATAATGCAAAATAGACCAGAACTTAGAAACCATGCTGCGCCGGGAATGGGAACGGGAGCGACGTCACCATCCATAACCGCCCACGCATAACATTGATTCATGCGATACCCATCATCTTGTAAACCAGTGTCAAAATGGAAAGCTAATGGTGCACCAGGCCCTCCATTTTCAACTGCTGCCCATATGTAAGACCAGTAAGTATAGTTCTGTAAATTAGAAAAATATGATGTATTCTGTAAACCATATTCAAGTAGTGATTCTCCTTGGATATTAAACTGACTTGGATTTCCAAGCGTCACATGAAATAAATGAGCCATCTCAGTGCTGTCTCTTGTGATATTAAATCCAAAATCTGTCGAACCGTCATAACTAAAAGTCATTTCCCACGAAAAACCATTTGCTGGCGCAATGTCAGGGAGTCGCCAATTTTCCAGATAAACACCGCGAACTGAATCGTAAAAGATCAAGTTTTCAGCCCATGCAACAGCATTGGCCCAAGTCATACGCCCATCTGTTGTTGAGTCGCCGTCGTCATAACTTGAGCCTGCTCCATAATTAGCATCTTGTAGCCAAGTAATGTTCTGGTCGCTATCATAAATGAGCCCACCTCCTCGGTCCCAAAGGGCTGCGCTAGAATTTCCGATTACTCCGAACACCAACACCATTACACACCAGACAAGCATAATGGCACTAACTAAGGGATTCATTTTTATTAGCCTCCTTTATTAGCCCTATGTGCCTCTATTGGGATAAAATAAAGGAATAGGAGGGGTTATATAATTTTTCTCTAAGATTAGAAGGTCACGATAAAAAACCATGATTTTTTAACATACCATTTATCTATTGTTACATTACAATCTTGTCCAGCACTTGTATCCGCGATAAATCCTTTATAGCGCCTGGTAAAATGCCAAAAACAAACGAACGGTAGAACTCGGCGGTTTTGGGCAAATACTAGATGCTCACTCTCTGTTGCTGTGACTGTCAATGTTTGGCCGGGTGGTATCTTCCCGGCTCGATAATTATCTATCCAAATTTTGAATTTATGCTCACTCGGGTTATGAATTGAGATTTTTGGCCCGGTTGCAGGTGCGATATCCTGATATGTGGCGCAGCCAGTCAAACATACAATAGAAACAGCAATAAAAATTAACGATTTCATTTCAAAAACGTTGTTGGCGGATTTATCATATGCGGATGCTGAACCTGTTAACAGAATCCACAGTAAGAGAATTAGATCCTTCAGACTCTCCTCGCAAATTCTCAAGCATTCGTTGACGGCCTTTTTGTTATTTTGAAACAGACTTGAATTTCCCACTGGAAAAGGTCCCGGATGTACCAATTCCGTTTTGGATATATGTCCCTGAAACACTTTTGATGGTGCTATCCTTATATTTTACTAGGCCTTGGATACTAAAATATGTACCGTCGTCAACGAAGGCACATCCGCAAAACGATGCCAAATTGGCTTTAACAAGATACATTGTTATTGGGATTGTTACATAGGTTCCTGGAAAAAAAAAGGATGTTAAAGATAAATCCATCTCAAGTTCAGATCCAAATCTTATCCAAAAGTCTACGTTATTTTTTGCAGTCACTTTAACAGACCTGTAATGGTCCATATACTGCATGCCTGTCGCTTCAATTTTTAGAATTGTATCGGCAGATACCATCGAAAATGGCAAACAAACCGCAACTAACACCAATGTCACAACTAAAAAATAGATTTTCAATCTTTGCATGTTCTTTCCTCCTGTCTTTTGATTCATTTTTCAATGCTTTAACTTTATAAAATATTTTAATTTAGATTTCAAGAGATGCTAAAATCTCCCAACAGGCAAGGAGCACCAATCAGGAGTTGGATAGACATACTTTGATGGATTTCTCCATAAGACGCTCTCGTATGCGAACTAATGGTTATAAAACAAAAAGGTAGTCTGAAAATGGTAGCTTTCTATAAAAAGCCATACATTGCCATCTTGTCAAGAAAAATTGCTGGATATATTGGGTTTATAAATATGTTATGGCTGGATATATATGGTATCATGTCAAAGCCAAATGAAAGCCCGAACGTCCTATTGGGACGAAGAATACGGTCACTCAGAATCCACAAAAGATGGACGCAGCAAAAGCTTGGAGAAAAAGCCGACATAAATTACAAGTTCCTGGGAGAAATTGAACGGGGTCAACAGAATCCTTCGTTTGGTGTTCTGGCTAAGATAGCAAACGCTTTGAACGTAAGGCTACCAGAATTGTTTCGGTTTGAGCCAGTAATTTCCGGTTAAGTATTTGCATAGGTTGAATTTGTTGAAGGAATTATGTTGCTGTCAAATTCAGAATCAAGA
>LT984857.1:246985-256771 GCA_900258555.1 uncultured Desulfobacterium sp.
TGGGCACCCAGTTGATAACGTCGCATAGCGACATGTATTAACTTTTCTTCGCCTAAAGGCGAGGGATTTCAACCATCCCTGAAAGGGACATTAATCTTTAAAAGGAGTTCCGGGGTGATAGGTACCCTGTCAACGTTTAATTCCATGTGTATCTCCTAAAAAAAGGTTTCAACCATGAACATTACACCATTTATATATAAGGACATCGTCCTTCAGGAGGCTTGCTGGATCGAGGGCAAGCCGTATTTCACCCGCCGGGCCATCGGCGAGTTTTTGGAATATGACATGTCCAAAAGAGATCCGATCGGGCACATCATCCGGCGAAATCCCCACATTAATCAGTTTTCAGTGCCCGTCAATCTGACGGGCACTGACGGCAAAAAATACGACCAAAAAGTTTACGACCCCATCGGTCTCCAGTTGATCATTTTCGAGTCCCGGCAACCCAAGGCCAGGGCCTACAAGGTTGCTGTGGCCCATTTGGTCTACGCCCTTATGAACGGCGAAATCAAGCCCTCCAAGTGGTCCAAAAAAGATGATCTGGTGTCCGCGGCCCGGCAGATCCTTTCCCTTCCTGAAGGGAGGAAGCGCGGTTCCTTGGTCAAGGACATGGCCTGCCGGGACGGGGTGAGCATCCAGGCCGCCTACAGGCGCGTAGGCAAGGTGGCCGGCAAAAGGCTCCGGGCCTCTGTGCGCTCTGATAAGGGCTCGACCAGGTATCCGGAGGACCGGACGCGGGTTGCCTCCTATTTAAAAGAGCATCCGGGCGCGAGGGGGCTTGAGATCTCCCAGGCGCTTAGCGGCCTTTCGGTTTCCCGCTCCCAGTTGGAGGTTTGGACCAGGGGTGGGGCCTTGGGCCTTAATTAAAACTTAAAACAGTTACCAAAAAAAAGAGGTCAGTCATGAATTCAATTAAATATCCGGGGGAGCCCGGAACCAGCGTTTATTACCCTGAAGGCCACTCTAGCGGTTTTGGTGGCCAGGATATTTATTTTCCCCTTTACCCTCAAACCCAAAAAAAAAAGCCGGAAACACTATGTCTTTTCACAAACGAGAGGATCGAAAAAGTTATCCTTGAGACTCCTCCGGCCAGAGCTGCCTGCGAGCTTCTGATGCAGCCGGTAGATCGTCAGTCATTGCCAGCAAAATTGCTCGCCATGTATCCTTTTCGTCCGGCGGCATCCATAAATGAGGATGAGGATCATTTTCGAGCTGCTTCCATGCCCACAAGTAACGAGCCCAACGGGAGCATAAAGCAATGACAGTGTCTCTCGACAGGCTGTCAAAAATTTCATGTGTCTCGCGTTCACCCTTTGCGAGGCTCATGGCAATCAATGCCTCGTTTACCCTCTTTGTCTCCCGATGGACCAAAAATGCAAACTCATTTTTATCCATCCCATATCCACAAAGCTCAAAACCAGCATCTTTTGGTTTGAGTTCATGGAACAGGGCGCGGGCCATCAAAATCCAAAATTCCACTTCAACGTTTTTTTGCAATGGATAAACCTTTTAACCAAAAAAAAGGAGTTAGTCACATGGACCCTCTGGATATCAAGCACGCTATTGAGCGGGCCGGGTCATCTCAATCGGAAATTGCGAGGGAGCGCGGCGTTACCCCCGCTATGGTCAACCGGGTTATCTGGAACGGCGATGTGTCGGATCACATCCGCCGGGCCATTGCCCGCAGGATAGGCAGACCAGTCGAGGATATCTGGCCCGCATATTATCTGCGTAAGTTCAGTAATGGGTGAAAAACAGTTAAAAAAGTTAAAAGAGTTCAAAGTTAACCCCTGGGGATATTGATCATGAAAGATGCTTTATCCAGCCCCAAAAAATACCCGGTCTATTGCCCCTGGTGCAAAAAAGAGGGGCGCACAACCCTGGTAGCTATGTCAACTGTCGAGTATTCATCCGGCATCTGTAAAAAACATGCCGACGAACTCAGGAAACAAGCAAAAGAACAGGCCGCTCATCAGGCAGCCCAATTAAATATGTTTAATAGGTAAATCTTTAACCTTATTTGGAGGTTAGGTCAATGCAAAAATCCACCCCCGAAACAAGTAGTCATATACCTCCCGGGCCTTTGGTTAAGCTTGCAGACCAGTGGGAGGCGGAGGCCAAACGCAAGATGGCGTCTGCCCGGCTCCACAATGATATTGCAGCTCAAAGGCCAACCACAGAGGCTCTTATTCAGCATGGGGCGATTTGTTATTTCGCCTGCGCACAGGAACTTAGAAAAGCCCTGGCCTCTAATTCTCAACCTACACGGTAAAAACCATTAATGCAACGTCTATATGAGGTTCCGAAATGGTCGCAATACCCACCCAATTACCCCTTCCCTGGTCAAAAATACAGACCCAATCTGTCAGGGCCGGGGCTTTCAGGGTTAAAGATTCAGTAAGAGAGGCCCTCAAAGGGGCATTAGACAAGGCTTATAGTGAATTCGGTATGGACCGGGAGGCGGTGGCAAATGAGCTTTCCAGATTAGTAGGGGAGCAGGTTTCCGTCCATACTATCAATAATTGGCTTTCGGAGGCCAAGACAGACCGGCGTTTTCCTCTTGAGTATGTGAAAGCACTGGCGCTTATCTGCGGAGACACTGAGATTATAGATGCGGCGCTCGGACCTGAGTTCTCCGTGATGGATGAGGCGGGCCGGGCTGTATATGAGTACGGGGCTATGGTGCTTGAGGATAAGGTGAGGGGGAAGGCGCGGCGGCGGTTGGAGGAAAAGGCCATTAGAAGTGTGAAGTTTGAAGTGTGAAGTTTGAAGGGGAGGATGTAGATAATGGAAGCTGTGATGCAGACAATAATTGCGCATGTAAATGCAAGCTGGAAATGGCTGGGGCCTTTGGCTGTAGGGTTTTTCGGGGTTTGGATGATCTACAGCATAGGGACGCTGGTTTGGATGTTTGTAGAGGATCCAAGAAAAAAGTTTGAAGGGTGAAGTTTGAAGTGTGAAGGGGGGTGGTGGTGATGAAGAGCTACAGGAGAACAGGGGCAACGGAGCTGTCCATTGATATTCTGGAGTATTTGTCAAATCAGAAGGGGCCCGTGTCGGGAAAACAGATTTCCGATGCAATGGGTTTACCGTATGGGACGGTTATGAGCCATTTGGCTACGCTGGAATACAAGAATTGCGTTAAATCGGTGGGGGAATGTTTCAAACTTGGAATGAAGTTGGCCATGTTTTGGAGCCGAACCAAAGCATGGAAGGAAAATGATAAGGCAGAGTCGGAAAGGGACATTAGGGCATTAGAAACAGGAATAACAGAATATGGAGGGATGTTATGAAAAATGTAGATGTTGAGGCGGATGTTATGTTGGTTGATGAGGTTTATGAGGCGGGAAAAGGCGATGCGGAGATGATGATCCAGAACATGCGGGCCGAGATGGACGCGGTCAGGGAGGAATCGGAGGCGATAGGGGCAATCAAAGCCCTGGATTGCAACGGAGCGTTTAACAAGTTACACAGATACGCTGTACTCTATCAAATAAAACAAAAAAAAGAATACAAAAAAGGAGGAATGACCTGGGATGAGTTTTGCGAGGCGATAGGAGAGCCTAAACGGACTGTAGACCTCATCCTGAAGGAAATTGCACCAGTGGTTGAAGAATTTTCGGCAAGTTTTGCCAATTCCATCGGGTTGCCATTTAATAAAATCAGATACTTAGGCCGTGCTGTTGCCGGAGAATTGGCAAGTTTTGCCAAAAATGCCCTCCTGATAGACGGTCAAGAGATAGAACTCACCCCCGAAAACAAGGAAGAAATCGAGGCCGCCATTGACGCTATGAAAGAGACTCACCTGAAGGAAGTTAAGTCTCTTAAGGCGGATGTGAAGAGATATAAAAACAATGTGGATAAACAGGTTGCGGAAGAGACCAAGGCACAAAGGAAGGAGATATCCGCCCTTGTGGAGAAGGTCGAGCGGCTGGAAAAATTCGCCCCTGATGACAAAGACCCCGAGACATGGATGATAGATCAAATGGAGGTAATCAGAGAGGCTGCGGCGGAGTTTTCCGTTGCATGTAGACATGTGATTATGGATGAGCGGATTATGGGAAACACCCCGGTCATAGGGCAGGTTGAAGGGCTTATGCAGGCTGCGGAGTTATCATTACGGATGCTCAGAGAAACATGGAATGAACGGTTTTTGACTGACTATGAGGACTAGCCGGGGGCTGCAATGGAGATCTTGGGTAGTGTTGTTGATCAAATTCGCAATGATTGGATATTAGCGCCATATGGGGGGAAAACCGGCGTCGTTAAAAAATGGGCCGAGCTACTCAATTGCTCGCAACAGGCGCTATACAAAAGACTCGGGATTAATCGCAAAAGAAAAGGCGAGCGCAAGATTGACGGGATTGAGCAGTATGCTGAAATTGTGGCGCAGATAAAGAGAAAACCTCCGACAAATATGGGGGAGGTGACCACTGACCTAGCCCTGCGCAAGGCTGTAAGGGACGGTCTGGTACCGGAATCATTACTGGGCAAGGAGGGGACTATTGACCGTGTCATGAGGGATATAGGCCTGACACAGAGACAACGACGCATACAACGGTATCAGGCGGAGAGGCCAAACCAATTACATCACGTAGATGCATCGTCTTCTCGTAGTTTTTTCGTGGCCCGAGAGATAAGGGATGATGCGGGAAACGTGGTTGATTATGCCCTCAGACTCCATGCGGCAAAAAAAGGCTACAAAAACAAGCCGGTGCCTATCAGGATAAGGCCGTGGGTTTACGGTCTTGTAGATGATTATTCGGGGTTTTTTATTGGAAGGTATGTGGCTGCTATGGGGGAATCCGCCGTGGATAACCTGGATTTTTTGAAGTGGGCGTGGAGCAAGAATGCTGACACTCCGTTTTTTGGTCTGCCTGAAATGATTAAAGGGGATTTAGGCCCCATGATGAGGGGGCCTGCCGCTCAGGAGTTTTTTGAAAGGCTCAATATAGCGATTGACCCCAGTATGCCTGAAAACAAGGAGAGCCACGGGAAGATTGAAAGGCCCTGGAGAACCACATGGCAGCGTTTTGAATTGACCTATTTCATGCAGAGCGACTGGCGGGATTTTGAGATTATGCTAAGCGAACTCAACCGCCAGTTCCTGGTTTATCAGGCGGAGTATAACGAAAGAAAACACCGCTATGAAAGGACCATATCGAGACTCCAGGCCTGGCGGAAGATAAGCCTGTACGGCGGGGCCGTGGCTATTCCGGAGACGGCCTTCAGAACAATTTTTAAACGGTATGAAAGGGTCGTGGGTGCGGACGGGTGCATAAGTATTGATAATGTCCTCTATGAAGTAAAAGGCCTGCACAGCGCAAGGGTAAATATATACGAGGGGGTGTTTGAAGATAAGCTTATTGTAGAGGATCAGGCCACGGGCGAAAAATACGAAGTGGAGGATTTTACGCCTAATCCTCTGGGTGTTTTTACCGGGCACAAGGAAACTCCGCACCAGAAGGCCGTTAAGACGGCCCAGGATCTGGAGGTCGGGGGTGATACTCTTTATTCAATACCAAAAGATGCGGGCAATGTTGCAGCGCTGCCCACCAGGATCAAAAAGACTGTGTCTATCGAGGACCCGCTTTGCGTGGATGCATACGGGTCTTTGGATGCTGCGATGCGTGAATTTGTGAGTATCAGCGGGCTTAGGCTGGATAATGAAAACCGAGAGGCTGTAAGGGGTTTGATTATTGAGCACGGCCTTAAGCGTGCGTTTGTAAAGGACCTGGCCCTTGATTTTGTGGCCGAAAACGAAAGGAGGTATATGCATGGGTAATATATCGAGGCTGGAATTGCTGGTAAATATGGGCTTTGACCATAACCCCTTTGAGGGGTGCGATACGGAAACCGCGGACAGGATGCGGATAAGAAAGACCGTGGCTTTGGCCGTCAAATCTCATGCACTGGTGTCTATTGTGGGAGAGCGCGGAAGCGGCAAGACCTGGTCCGCTGTGGCTGCGCTGGAAAAGCTTGATGCGGAGCTTGTGTTGATTGATTTTGCCGACTACAGGCGGCTGTTGATTACGGATATTGAACAAGAGATGATTATGACGCTTTCTGATGAAAGGCCCATGCGGGGAAAAAGCATCAGAAAACGGCAGTTGCGGCGGGTGCTTGGCGAGGCTACGCGGAGAAAGCAGGTAGTTGTCGTCATCGAGGAGGCGCACGCGCTTCACGGAAACACTATCCGGGCGTTAAAGACCCTGCGCCGGCTGGACTGGATGGGAAAAAAAGATCTGTTCACTGTGGTGCTATTGGGCCAGTCCGATCCGTTGCAGAACGTTTCGGAAATACGGCTTAGGGGCGATTGCGTGCGTATGCAGGGTTTGAGCGCGAAAGAGGCGCAGCAATATGTGCGGAATACGGTGGGGAGCGTGTTTGAGGACGCGGCGGTTGATGCGCTTGCGGGCAGGGGCATAAGGAATTATCTGGACCTGCAGGACGCGGCTATCAGGGTGATGGGGCAGGCCTGGGCCGAAGGCAGGGACAAGGTGAAAAAAGAGGATGTGGATGCGGTGTTCGGCGCGGCAAAGGCTGTGGACAATGTGACGAAGGCCGTCCCTGTGGCCGCTGATGGTGGAAATGATGTTCTGCGGGATGTTATCAATAAGCGCCAGACTGAAACCGCTCTGGGAATGCGGGCGGCTATTTAGATCAACGTCAGGGGGGGCTGGAATGATACTATTAAAACGGTGTTTGAAGGATTGTGAAATCAGCCAAAGAACATTCTCGCGGGATGTCGGGTATTCCCTTGGGGCGTTGAATCATGCCCTAAATAAGGGGGTTTTCCCAAAAAAGGTGGTGAGATTCAGGGCCTCGGTCGAGGCAGCTATTGAAGGATCGGTATTAATGATGGATTGGCTGGCGGCTAGGGATTTGGGTGTCCGGAATATATGGCAAAATCCTGGTGCTGTAAACAATGACAGGGGGAAGGAGGGCAAAATGAATCTGACTGAACTGGGTTATGATCTTGTGACAGGACGCCATGATCGGCGTTTAACTAAGGCAGAAGAGAGGTTTATAGGGATTCTTTGGGTGAACCACGTTGGTGAAGATAATGCCATTTCTGCTGATCTACTTGCAATTAGATACCATTTAGGGACTGATCATTCAGTGGATTTTAGAACCGTAGATCTTTGGAAAAGGATAATTCGCAATATGCATAATCACCTTCTATTCGAGCATGACAATATCCCCATCATGTCCCGGGCAGGCATTGGAGGCGGATATTGGATGGCAGAAAGCGAGGAGGAAGGCGCAGCATTTTACCGCAGATTTCATAAGCGGGCAATGACAGGTCTGAGAAAGGCTACACGTGGGAAAAAGGCCGCTGTCATTGAAATGGTACATCAAATGACGTTTGAACTTGAGGAGTTTGAGGACAAAACCCCGAACATGCGGCCCAGGGCTACTATTGCTTCGACCACTCCCATTGAAGTTGTTGATTCTCTTATCGGCAGGATGATGCAAAACCCTGAAAGATACGCTGAAGGGCTGCTAAAAATCAGAGAAAAGTACGGGTCGGTATTGATGCCTAAGGCGCATGTTGCGGCCCTGAAGGCTAAGGCTGCGGAATTGTCGGCTATGATGGCGGGACTGTGAAGGGAATTTTTAATGTTGAATTTTGAATTAAGGAAACACATTTCTCACACAGAGACACGGAGGCGCGGGAATGAAAATATATTTGGCGGCTAGATATGGCAGGCGCAAGGAGATGTTGGAGTTTGCAAACTCTCTGCTTCACATGGGGCATACGGTTACTTCTCGGTGGATTAAGGGTGATCATCAAGTTTCAGACGCTGCCCTGGACTGCGGACCAGATACAACCAGATTTGCCGTTGAGGATTTGGAAGACCTTATGGCCTCTTCGTGCTGCATCATGTTTTCAGAGGTGCCTCGAGGCACCACGTCAAGAGGCGGGCGGCATGTTGAGTTCGGAATTGCTGTGGGCAGGGGGATGCGGTGTATTGTGATCGGGCCACGGGAAAACGTGTTTCATTCTCTTCCGGGGATTGAATGGCACCCGGATGTAATATCGTTTTTGAAGATGTATATGTGAGGCCGATGGCATGAACAGATCAACCGAACGGCTCCCTATTACAAAGGCGCAGATCAAGATGATCAAATCCATTCAGGGAAAAAATCTTGATGATGTGGAATACCGGGAGATCCTGGAGAAGCATTTCAGGGTTACCAGTTGCACGCAGTTGAGCCAGATGCAGGCGGGCCGGTTGATTGATATGTTTGCCGAATGGGGGTTTTTTGTGCCGAAGAGGCGAGTTAAAAGTGTTGGAAAAGTTAAAGAAGTTAAAAGAGTTGAAAAAGTTAAAAGGGTTGAAATAGTTGAAGGAAAGGTTGTGCGCCTGGCCAGCCGCGAGCAGCATGAAAAGATCGCGGCCCTGGCTTCCTTGATTACGTGGCGTGTAGAAGATGGGTTGTATCTTTGGATGGAAAAACGGATGGGGTTTTCCAGGGTGCGAACTGCCCAGGAGGCGTATCTAGCGATTGAAGGGCTCAAAAAGATGTTTGAAAACCAGATGAAGGCGAAATACGGCACGGACTGGTGGGCGCGGGCATATGAGGATGACGCGATAATGCGGTATATTGAGGAACACAAATGACAATGTTTAATGCTTAATGTTTAATGAGCGGAACGCATCCTTAATTCAACATTAAAAATTCAACATTAAAAATTACAATGGGTTTAATCGAAGACGATATACAGCTTGAGGATCTGCCTGAGGAATTGCGCGATATGGCCGACATCATCGGCTTTGATGATGTATTGGCCCTGGTGCGCAATTATGGGGGGGCGGCTGTGTATATTAACGAGTGGGAGACAGTCGCCAGGGGCGCTCGTAACAGACGGATACGAAAGGATTTTAACGGCGTGAATTACAAAGAGCTTGCCCGCGAGCATAAATTGACTGTTTCCGCTATCCGGCAGATTCTGGATGAGGGCAAAGAGTCCAGGAGTAAACAGGAGCAGATGGGGTTGTTTGAATGACTGATAAAATTACATGCCCATTTTGTGATCATTCAATTGATGTTGATTTGGTTGATATGGCTGGTATGTGGAGGCAAAGGGAGACGCTAGCAGCACGGTTTGGCAGCGCCTGGAATCTTGCCAATGAATATGTGGATGCGTTTCGGGTAAAGCCTGGGGCCAGGATGGCATTAAAAAAGAGGCTTCGGCACCTGGAGGAGTTGGTGAAATTATGGGATACCGGCATATTTGAATATGACGGCAGGCGCTACAGGCTGGGCAAGGATGCGATAAAGGCGGGCATGCAAAAGGTCTGTGATGCGGAAAAGTACGGGTTCAAGGACCACAATTACCTGAAGGTTGTGCTGCGGGATGCGGCGGAGAGGGTTAGCGCAGAAGGGTTGACGGCCCGGGAGGAGGCCGCACGGGAGGCAGGGTTCCGGAAAGCGGCTCAACATGTTGAAACATTAGAGGAGGAACGGGTTTCAAAAGAGGAGCATGTCCGGCGGATCAGGGAGATTAAAGGGAGTATTGGCAGGCCGAATGCTTAAAGGGTTTTTTGTATATCATCATGATAAGTATTAATTTATGCCGCATCGCACATTTGTGTGGGTGCCCCCAATATGTTGTGGTCGGATTATTGTTTTTCTGACCGGAATGAGTTAGCGTAGTTTCAAGGCGATGACGCCTGGGGCTGACGGAGAGNCCCTCGGCCATCTCGGAGTCGGCCTCCGGCGTCATCGCCTTGAAACTACTGATTAGTCGAGAGCTACTATGAAAGATACATCTTT
>LT984857.1:257981-271754 GCA_900258555.1 uncultured Desulfobacterium sp.
TTGATCTCTATCCGAGAAGAAAACCAGCGGCATTCCAGGTCATCAATGCATGACCACAACATATTGGGGTCACCCACACAAATGTGCGATGCCCCTAATTTATTAAAAACCTTGAGCCCCCAAGATCATAAAGAGGTCTTAGAAGAAGTTTTATCTTATGCACCCGCTTTAAGCCTGGTAGAGTCTGAGGACATCAGATCAGATGTAATCAATGAAATCATTTATGGAAAAGTCATGCAGTTGGTTCAGAGGAAAAACCATTAATTAAACATTAAGCATTAAGCATTCAAAATTAAAAGGCCGGTATAACCTTCAAAGGTTCACCGGCCTTTTTATTTTCAATAATTTTTTCAAACACTTTTTTTGCGGGCTATTTGACGCGTGGTTATGCTTGGGCCTGAATTTGGCCCTTTCCTGTTTCAGGGGGGCTTGAGGCGCAGAGAATCATAATTTTTAATTGTGAGTTTTTAATGTTTAATTAGATGAAAACATCCTCAATTCAACATTCAGCATTAAACATTAAACATTATCTCAATCCTCTGCACGTCTATTGCAGGCTGCGGGGTATCGGCGTCGGTAAGAAGTGGGCCTTGAAGATTTGTCGTTTGTATGAGGCAGGGACAAAGAGGCTGTTATATGGAAGAGCGATTTCTTAAATTTGTAGACAATTTGTTAAAGATCGAGGGTGGATATAACAACGACACCGAGGACCGTGGGGGTGAGACCAAATACGGTATTTCCAGGCGTAGCTATCCCACCCTCGATATCAAAGCGCTTACCAGGGAAAAGGCTGTTGAGATCTATTACCAGGATTTCTGGCGGATGTATCATTATGACCAGATAACGGATGATAGGATCGCTGAGAAGGTCTTTTCCTTTTGCGTCAACATGGGTCCTATGGAGGCGCATGTTTTGTTGCAGACGGCGCTGGTTTCGTCCGGTGTGCAAGTGGCTATTGACGGGCATTTGGGACCAAAAAGCATCGAGGCGGTAAACAGCCACCCAAATCCAGCGTGGTTGCTGGCGGAATATAAGATTGCGGTTGTCAATTATTACCTGTCGCTCAACCAGCCCCGTTTTATTGGCGGCTGGGTTCGACGGGCAGTGGCGTAAGGAGGTATTATGGGCTTGGATTTAACAGGATTGGGTTCGATTGCTGATTTTGCTGGGGAGCTGGTTAAACGCTTTTTTCCGGCCGCCATGACGGATGCGGAAAAGGCGCAGGCGCAGATAGCAATGCAGGCGGTGCTGCAGCAGCGTGAGTCCGCTATCATAGACACGCAGAAAAACATCATTGTGGCGGAGATGCAGCAGTCCGACAATTTTACCAAAAGGGCCAGGCCTACGATTGTATATGCGGGTTTGAGTTTTATCTTTTTCGTTCATGTATTCTTGCCCCTTTTGGCCTTTATAACCAAAAACCCCATGCCGTCATTGACTTTGCCCAATGAATTCTGGGTTACATGGGGCGGGGTATGCAGCATCTGGGTGATCGGCAGGAGTGCTGAAAAATACGGCATAACGAATAAAATTACAGGCATGATCACTGGAAATTCATGATGGATGATGCGGATCAGGCGGACATATTCGCCGAACGATATCGAAAAGGATATTTAGCTGCGCAGGCTGAAAGAACGCCTAAGGGCAAAAGTGCGGAAATTTGCGAAGATTGTGGGGCGATTATTCCCTTGCCTCGCAGGGAGGCGGTTCCTGGGTGTACGCGGTGTCTTGAGTGTCAAACGGAATTTGAGAAGGAGAGGTGACCACGAAACATACGAACCATAGGAGGCAGATATGAGTCCGGATCAGATCAGCGTTTTGACGGCTATTGTTGCGTTATTCGATAAGGCGAGCGGCTGGCCCATTTGGTTTCTGTTCCTGCTCGCCATGATAGGCCCCTGGGTAGTTATGTTGATCCTGGACCGCAATCATGAGCGTCGGCATGCGGCGCAACGTAAAATGTATGAAAACAATGTTGTTTTGCTGGAACAAACCCAATCCATAGCAAAAGACCTAAAAGAAATCGTTATCATGAATACTCAGACGTCGCAAAAACTTACTGACAGCGTAGAAAAAAACCAATTTTGTCCGATGGTGCGGCTTGAAAAACGTGCAGGGGGGATGCAGTCATGAGCGAGAGGTTAAAGTTTGAGGGCAGGCTATTGGAAAAAGAGGCCGAGGCTAAGTCGCTAAAGCTTAGGATTGAAGGACTAAGGGACTCCATCCGTAACCAACTTGATCCGTTTGAATCTGTTGAAAACCTGAAGGCCCATATTGTCGCAGGCCAGGCTGTAGACCTCTCTGAGCTGCATGTCAAATATAGAGAGACCCTTGAGGAAATCAGGAATATTAAGGCTGAGCTGGGGAAAGGTTGATATGGCGGTACCTGCCGAGACAAAAGAGCTTGCCTACAAGGTTTGGCGTGATCATGGGCAGAATCTGTCCGAGACTGAGCGGGTTTTAAATGGAGAGATGGGCTATGTGATATCGCGTCAGAGCCTGCATGCGTGGAAGACCGAGTATGACTGGGAGGGCCGGGCCGCCCGGGCGGAGGCCGAGGAAAGACTGCTCGAAAGAGAAAGCGAGGCTGACCTGCTGTTATTAAACTGCATTAAACAGCGACAAAGGTATGAGACCTATTTTGAAACCTTACCCGTTGGGACGGTGGATAACAATGCCGTAAATACCTACAACAATATTTTGAGAAACATCCTGAATATCCGCCAAAAAATGGAAACAGGTCAGACGGTGGATTTCGATCGGCCAAAGATCTTTTTGGAGGATATGCAGTTCATTGCCGGTGTGCTTCAGGAAATCGACCCTGAAGGGTTGAAGGTTTTTTCCCGCAATTTTGACCAGATTGTCAAACGCTTCAAGGATGAGAATGCGAAAGCGGCCTAATATCACGGAATATCGTTTTGACCAGTGGGCCGATGACCTGAAGGCCTGGATACAGGAGTCTGTCTCGCCCTTTGAAGATGACAGCCCTGAAAAGCAACAGGCTCGGAAGGCCAGGGCTCAATGGGACAAACTCTATTTCATGCAGACGTATCTGCCCCATTACTTCAGCAAACCCTTCGGCGACTTTCATGAGGAATGGGCGGACCTGGGAGACATACGGGATGAATGCGCCTTTGTGGCGGCCCCTCGCGAGCATGCCAAATCCACGTTTTTTACCTTCGGAGATGTGGTCCATGACATCTGTTATGCGCTTAGACGGTTTGTGCTGATCATATCAGACACCAATGACCAGGCCACGGGCTTTACCCTGCCCATCCGATTGGAGCTGGAGGACAATCCGCGAATACGGCACGACTTCGGCGACCTGCGCGGACCCACATGGACACAAAGCGATTTTACAACCTCAAACGGTGTAAGGCTTTTGGCCAGAGGCAGGGGGGAGAAGGTTCGCGGACTTAAAAACAGGCAGCACAGGCCGGACAAGGCCGTTGTTGATGATTTTGAAAATGACATAAACGTTGAAAACCCGACGCTGGTAAAAAAGGGAAAGGCGTGGCTGCTAAAGGCGGTTATCGGCTCTTTGGGTGAAGGCTTTTGTTTTCTGATGATCGGAAACCTTTTTCACCCCAAGAGCGTGCTTGCGCAGTTTATGGCGGACAAGGATGAAGAGGGAAATCCTCTGTATATATCCAAGATCTACCAGGCCATCCTGGACTTTGGAAAAGCCACGGAAAGGCCCTTGTGGCCGGACGCCTGGTCTATGGAAAGGCTGGTTAAAAAGCGCCGCAGCATGGGCACGGTGGCCTTTAATGCTGAGATGATGAACCTGACCGGCTCTGAGGAAAGCCCTTTTAAGGAGCCGTGGTTTAAATACTATGAGCGCGTGCAGTTGATAATGCCAGAGATGATTGTGGCGACGTTTGTGGACCCGTCTGCAAAATCAGGCGAGGCCAATGACTTTAAGGCGATCGTTACGGTGGGCCTTGAACGGCAAAAGATGATGTTTCGCTGCCTGCATGCGTGGATAAGGCATGCAAGCCCCGGAGAGATGTTCGCAGCCGCCTACCGGCAATATGATCAGTATGGCGGTGCCATAGGCATTGAAGACAACATGCTTGAGGACTTTCTCCATGAGGCCATCTACAACTACGCCAAGGAGGTTAAACGGTACCTGCCGTGGCGGGCGGTGCATCATTCGACCAATAAGGAGGCCCGTATCATCGGGACTCTATCCTACCTGGTAGAGCATGGAAAGCTGCTCTTTGAAAAGGGGCACAGCGACCAGGACCTGCTCGTTGAGCAATTGATCTACATCTTAAACAAGAATGTTAATGACGACGGCCCGGATGCATTGGAAGGGGCTGTGCGGCTGATACAGTCGGGCGGACTGATGGAATATGCCTACCATCCTGTGAGGAGCAAGGAGTTATCAGACATGGAAAGGCCTGTAAGTATAACCGCCGGTTTCGGCAGGAAAGAGGGATTGTGGTAATGCTTTACGATCATTTGGGCAGACCGGTCAGATCTCAAAGCCTTACAAAGGAGCTTGCAGCGCCTACACTTGCAGGGGTGCGCACCATCTGGACCAATACCGTGGCAAGCGGCCTGACACCGGCAAGCCTGGCATCGCTTCTTTTGTCCGCTTCCGAGGGGGATCATTACAGCTACTTGACCCTTGCCGAGGAGATGGAGGAGCGGGATCTGCATTATGCGTGCGAACTGGGTAAGCGCAAGCTCGCGGTGACACGGCTGCCTGTAACAGTTGAGGCATACAGCGACGATGCAAGGGACAAGCAGCTTGCCGATGAGGTGAGGGCCGTGGTCAGGAGGCCTGGCTTCAGGAACCTGTTAAAGGACCTGATGGACGGAATCGGCAAGGGCTACAGCGTAGTTGAGATGATGTGGGACCGCTCAGGTAGCACATGGAAACCGGCAGGCTATGAGTGGCGGGACCCCAGGTTTTTCCAGTTCGATCAGATCAGGAAAAGCGAGATACGGCTTAGAGACGATGCAGCCGCAATGGAAGGGCTGGCCTTGGAGCCGTTTAAATTCATCTGCCATGTCCCGAAGATCAAGAGCGGCATACCGATCAGGGGAGGAATCGCACGCCTGGCCGCCTGGGCGTATATGTGCAAGGGCTACACGGTAAAGGACTGGCTGGCATTCGCCGAGGTGTTCGGCATGCCCATGCGGCTGGGCAAGTATCATTCAGGGGCAAGTGAGGATGACATTAGAATCCTTAAGATGGCTGTAGCCAACCTGGGGAGCGACGCGGCGGCGGTCTTTCCGGACAGCATGATGATCGAGCTTGAGGATGCGGGCAAGGCTCCCGGGGCAAACAACTTTTTCAAGACCCTGGCCGAGTACCTGGACGCCCAGGTGTCAAAGGGTATCCTGGGCCAGACCGCTACAACGCAGGGGACCCCCGGAAAGCTCGGAAACGAAGAGGCCCAGAACGAGGTGCGCCATGACATCCGCGATGATGACGCGGAGCAACTGGAGGACACCCTTAACCTGTATCTGGTAAAGCCCTTTATAGATCTCAACTTCGGCGTGCAGGAAAATTACCCGGTTATACAGTTAAGGGCCATAGAGCAGGAAGACATTGTTGCGTTGACAACAGCATTGAAGGACCTGGTGCCCCTGGGCCTGGATGTGGAAAAAAGCGTTGTGCGTGACAAGCTGGGCCTGCCTGACCCCAGCCCGGGCGCAAAGCCGAAAGACCTGTTGCGGCCTGCGCAGGTTGCGCCTGCAATGCCTCCGGCAATTAACACGGCGATTAACCAAGAGACGAATCAAGATGAGATGGACACCCTTGTAGACGGGGAGCTTGCGGACTGGGAGCAGGTGATGAAGCCGGTTGTTGATCCATTGCGCATGGCGGTGGATGCCTCTGAGACATTTGAAGAGCTTGAGGCAAGGCTGCCGGAGGTGTTTTCGCAGATGGATACGGATGCGCTTGTTAAATCCCTGGCATTGGCGCTTTTTAAGAGTCGGGCGATGGGAGAGGGGGAAGAAAGTTGAAAGAGTTAAAAAGGTTCAAAGTTCAAGGTTCAGGGTTGGAGGAGTTTATCTTTTTCAATCCCTTTAACGTGTCACTTTTTTAACTCAGATTCGGAATTTAGTTCTGGGCGTCAAATTCGGCCCAGGTTGCGAGATAAAAAAGTGCGACTGTTTGGCCGCTGATTAGGGCGAAATGCAGATATGAACGTTTTTGAACGTTTTTGAACAGGGTTTGAAGCATTAACGGGGAGAAAGGTTAAAAGTTCAGGGTTCAAGGTTCAAAGTTGAAGGAGTTTTATGGGAATCAGCTTTCCAGGTCAGGTGCCTTCTGAGGCGATCGCATTTATAAAAAACAAGGCGCTTAAGGTCGGGTTTTCGTACCTGGATGTATGGCGTGAGGAACACTCCTTTGCGTTCACAGTGGCCAAGGCCATGCAGTTGGATATCCTGCGGGCTATACGGGATGAGATTGTAAAGGCGCTTAACGAGGGCCGGACATTTGAACAATTCAAGAAGGAATTGACCCCTACGTTACAAAAGCTGGGATGGTGGGGAGAAAGACCTGTTATGGACCCGCTGTCCGCAAAGGTAAAGACGGCGCAGTTAGGGAGCCCCAGACGCTTAAAGACCATCTATGACACCAACATGCGACAGGCCAGATCCGCAGGGCAGTGGGAGAGGATTCAGAGGACAAAGGCGGCCCTGCCATACTTACGATACGGCCTGGGGCCATCTTTGGAGCACAGGATGGAGCATGCGGCATGGGACGGCATGACACTGCCTGTAGATGACCCCTGGTGGGATAGCCATATGCCCATGAACGGCTGGGGGTGCAAATGCCGTGTCCGACAGGTGAGCCAACGGGAGATGGATCGTAATGGGTGGAAGATAACAACGCCTCCGCCTGATAACCCCAAAGAGTGGATCAACAAGCGCACGGGCGAGGTGCAGATGGTGCCTGAAGGGATTGACCCCGGATTTGATTATAACCCCGGGAAAGACAGGCAAAGGCAGTACGACAAGATGATCCGGGGAAAATTACAGGAGGCCGATCCCGTGATCGCAAAGGCAGCGGAAAAACATTTGAGAATGACGATTGACGATTGACGAATATGCAAACTGTAACCCTGATATTTTAGGAATTACTCCAAACAAGGATGCTGAAAATGACGCCAGAAACTGAACGAATACTGAAACCGACGGAGCGTAGCGACTCCTCTTATTCTGCAATCTGCAATCATCAATCTTCAATCCCGGAAGGATTTGCGATTGCGGCCCTGAATTTTGAGTGGCAGCAAGCGCAGGATAATGCGGCCCCTGAGTGGATACCGCTTTTGCCTGAAGGAGAGATGATTGAAGGACGCGACGGCAGATCATGGCTGAATGACAGGCCCCAGGATATTTTAGCGTCGTTTTCCAGGGCCGATAAGGATGTGGTTATTGACTGGGAACACTCTACGGAATTGAAGGCCCCGCAGGGAGAGCCAGCGCCTGCTGCAGGGTGGATACGCCAGATGGAGATCCGCAACGCCACACCCTGGGGCAGGGTGGAGTGGACGCCCAGGGGCATGGATTCGGTTGTTAACAGGGAGTACCGCTATTACAGCCCTGTGCTGTTGTATGAAAAACAAACGGGAAGGATCGTGGCGATCAGGTCGCTGGGACTGACAAACAGGCCCAACCTGCACCTGGCCGCGCTTAACCATGAACAACATTTTGAGGAGGTAAAAGGCATGAAACAACTGTTGATCAAACTTGGTTTGCCTGAGACTGCTACAGAGGCGGAGGCTGTCAATGCGCTCGGAAGGCTTCAGGCTGATCTGGCCACGGCCCAGAACAACGAGCAGAAGCTTAAGGGGGATTTGAATGTAGCGGTAAATCAGGCGCAAAACCCCAGCCTGGAAAAGTTTGTGCCCAGGGCGGACTATGATGCAGCGATGGCGAGGGCCGCAAATGCGGAGAAGACCCTGGCGGACCAGAAAAAGGTGGATCTTGAAACCGCCATCAATGCCGAGGTGGATGCCGCCATAAAGGCGGGGAAGATTACGCCTGCAAGCAAGGAGTTTTACCTGGCCACATGCAGACAGGACGGGGGGCTGGAGAGGTTCAAGGCGTTTGTGGGATCTGCCCCTGTGATCGGGGACCCGAGCAAGCTGGAACAAATCCCCTCTGCTGAAAATTCGATTGACGATATTCAGATCGGGATTAACAGGATGATGGGCATTGATGGTGAAACCTATAAGAAGTATGGGCCGAAGGACAATGTTTAATTGTTAATGTTTAATGCTTAATTAATGAAATTTTTCCACAATTCAAAATTAAGCATTCAAAATTCAAAATTATAATGGGGGGTTAATTATGGCGGCGCTCAGTGCGGACAAAAAATCGGAATACAAGGAAGGGGTAGAGGCAAATTTACCCGTAGATGATGGAGACATTATCTTCGCAGGTGCGTTAGCAGCATTCAACGCGGATGGTTATCTGGTCCCGGGCTCGGATACTTCAGGACTTGTCTTTGCCGGGGTATCGCTCGACTATGCAAACAACTCTGCCGGTGCGGATGGCGCAGTCTCCGCTCGGGTACGCAGAAAAGGCGTCTACAAAATGGCATTCAGCGGGTCCATCTCCCAGGCCAATGTCGGCAATAAAGTGTTCCTGGTGGATGATCAGACAGTGGGCCTTGCGGCTACGACTACGAACGATATCTTCTGCGGCGTTATTGTCGAATACATTGATTCGACGCATGCCTATGTGGATATCGAGCCTGCTGTCAACTTAGGCAGAAACGCATAATCACATGATTCATGGAGGTGTAAGAGATGATTGTTAATCAGGCGAATTTGAGCGGCATTTATAATAGCTTCAGCACTGTTTTCAACCAGGCATTTGACCAGGCCCCATCGCAATGGCCTCTGGTTGCTATGGAGGTGCCGACCAGTGCGAAGACCGTGGATTACAAGTGGCTGGGTGATTATCCGATGATGAGGGAATGGATCGGAGATAGAGTGATAAAAGATCTATCCGGCTTCAAGTATGAAATCACCAACAAGGCCTTTGAATCCACAATAGAACTGGACAGGGACGACGTGGAATATGATCAGATTGGTGTATATACGCCTGTAATACAGGGACTGGCCCAGGCGGCAAAGGCGCATCCGGACATATTGGTCTTTGGTCTGCTGGCGGCTGGATTTGCGACGCTTTGCTATGATGGGCAGTATTATTTCGACACTGACCATCCAGTAGGCGACGGCACAGCCTCCAATGACGGCGGAGGCTCGGGCGCACCCTGGTTTTTACTTGATCTGAGGCGGGCGATAAAGCCTGTGATATTGCAGATCAATAAAAGGCCTGAGTTTGTAAGACAGGACAAACCGGAAGATGAAAGCGTATTTATGCGTAAAAAATTCCGTTATGGTGTGGATGACAGAAAAAACGTGGGCTTCGGGTTATGGCAGATTGCATATGGATCGAAAGATACCCTCGATGCAACCAATTACGCCGCAGCCCGCGCTGCCATGATGGGTTATACAAAGGATGACGGCGTGACAAAACTGGGCATAGTGCCTACACACCTGGTCTACGGCCCGACAAATGAGAGCGCGGCAAGGACCCTGATAGTGAATGAGCGTAACGCAGCAGGCGCAAGTAACCCGTGGTATAAGACAGTTGAGCCTGCTCTTGTCCCCTGGTTGGCGTAACGAAGTTGAAATTTGAGATTTGACATTTGAAACGCATGGTATGCCCGACATGGCCTGCCATGCGGGAAAGGAGAAAAAGATATGATTCGCATTATATCAAGAAAAGCAGGTTTCCGCCGTTGCGGCATAGCTCATCCGGAAAGTCCAACTGATTATCCCAACGATCGTTTCAGCGGGCAAGAGCTTGAGAGATTGAAGAAGGAACCTATGCTCATCGTGCAAGAGTTGCCAGATACATCGGAACCGGACACGGACGCTAAAAGGCAGAAGAAATAATGGCCTACGCTGTTAAGCAAGACATAATTGACAGGTATGGGGAAGACGCATTTTATTCCGCCTTTGACTGGGACGGCATTGACGATGTTGATGATACGGTTGTTGATACCGCCCTTGAGGGTGCATCGGATGAAATAGACGGCTATCTGGCGGGCAGGTATACCCTGCCCCTCCAGACCATACCCCGCATATTGATCTTGCAATGCGTAGATATCGCCCTGTATCGCGGCTCGGGGGTGTCAGGGGCATCTCAGACCGAGGAGAAGAAGGAGCGTTATGATGACGCCATCAAATATTTGCTTAAGGTTGCGGAAGGGAAGATCAGCCTGGGGATTGAAAAGCCGAGCCAGGGAGGCAGCGGCGGATCTGCGTTTTCCTCAAACGATAGGCTTTTTACCCGTGAGACCATGAAAGGGATTTTATGAATGTTGAATGTTGAATTCTCAATTTTTAATTAAGGAATTCATTTAATTAAGCATTAAACATTAACAATTAAAAATTAATATCTGGACTTGTTATGAGTGTTGCTCTTCATGTGGATCTTAGCGGGTTAAAGGCGCTTGAGGACCGGATTGACAGGCTAGCCGGGCTATCATCTACAAGCCTTAGACAGTTGCTCGATGACATAGGCGAACTGGTTGAGACCCAGACAACGCTGCGACTCCGGGAGGAAAAGACATCTCCTGAAGGCGCTGACTGGCCGGGGCTGGACCCAACATACCTGGCTCGCAAGAGAAAAAAAAGCTCGGGCGGAACGCTGGAATTCGGCGGGGACCTGATCAACAGCATGACGCATAATGTAATCGGCGAGGCTGTGGAGGTGGGGTCAAACCTGGTTTATGCGGCTACTCATCAGGAAGGGGATGAGGAGCGCAACATCAAGGCCCGCCCTTATCTGGGGCTTTCATCCGAGAACGAGGACGATGTGGCGGACCTTGTAGACACGTTTATTGACGGATTGTTGCTTAATTAATGTTGAATGTTGAATGCTTAATGTTGAATTAAGGAAAAATCCATTAATTAAAGATTAAACATTAACAATTAAGCATTATCGGGGTGCAATGATAACGGATGTAAGATCGGCCATTATTGACGCTATAAAAACAGGAGTTCCCGGCTTGGAAGACCATGTGGAGCCGCATGGGGGCCGCTTTGACCTGGAGGAGCTCAAGCGCCTGGCTCAAAGGTCTCCATCCATGCTGGTGGCGTGTCTTGGGGTAGTATCCGCCAGGGCTAACAGCGCTGGCGAGACCGAGGCAGTGTGTAAATGGGCGGCGTTTGTGCTTACAACCGATAAGCGTGGGGTGGCCAGGGATGTGGGCGTGCTTGCCCTGGTTGCGGCTGTTCTGCCTGTCATACCGGATAACTGCTGGGGAGTTGACGGCGTAAACTCACCCAAAAATATCAGGGCTGACAATCTCTTTTCAACTGCGCTGGATAAGATCGGTGTGGCCCTGTGGGCCATAACCTGGGATCAGGAGATCACCCTGGGCGGCCTTGATGAAGGCTCGCTGGATCTGTTTGCCTTGATGCATGTTGACTGGGATCTTGCACCGCCTGATGGGACATTTGAGGCGGTGGATGATGTTGAGCTGGAGCAGGAATAATGTTTAATGTTGAATGTTTAATTTTTAACTAAACCACCCTCGACTATAAGTCGAGGGGTTTTATGAGGGGTCGATTTCAAATCGACTATCATCAGGAATCGGCTCCCCTTCTTGCTTTTGAAAATATTGCTGGATCATTTCGTCCGTGCAAAACATCACGAGTCCGTATCGCCACCGCACCAGCCATTCCGCGCTTCAGATATTTGTGAAGCCAGATTTGGTGGACTTTGAGGTCTGTTTTGGTATGGGCACCCAGTTGATAACGTCGCATAGCGACATGTATTAACTTTTCTTCGCCTAAAGGCGAGGGATTTCAACCATCCCTGAAAGGGACATTAAAGAATTCATTTAATTAAGCATTAAACATTAAAGATTCAAAATTAACAGTGGGGGTAGCTATGAAAAAGATATTTGTAAAACCGGCTAATGCGGGCCTTAAGATCAGGATGCCGGGCACAGGGGCGGTTTTGCCTGCTGATGGCGCTGAGGTTCCTAATTCCTCGTTTTGGCTGCGGCGGATCGCGGACGGGGATGTCGTAGGGGCGAATGATTATTCGCCCGTACAGGAAAACAGCAAGGTTCCCATACAGAAAAAGGAGGGTGGTAAATGACAATATCGTTTAATAACATGCCTGATAATATCAGGGTGCCTCTGGTCGGTATTGAATTTGACGGCTCACGGGCGTTGCAGGGGACCCCAGGGATGTCTGCAAAGATCCTGGTCATAGGGCAGAAATTGACTACAGGCACCGCTTCGGCAGGTGTGCCTATCCGGATTACGTCCAAGGCGCAGGCGGAAGCGGCATTCGGCAGGGGCAGTATGTTGAGCGCCATGTTCAACATGATAAAGAAAGCAAACCCCTATACTGAGACCTGGGCCATCCCCCTGGCAGATCATGCCTCTGGCGTTCCGGCTGCCGGTTATGTCGGGTTTTCAGGGACCGTGACGCAATCAGGGACATTGTGCCTGTATATTGCGGGGACGAGGATTGCCGTGGCAATAACGTCCGGCCAGGCCCCCTCGGCAATTGCAACCGCTGTGGCAGCCGCTATCAACGCGGTTACGGATCTGCCGGTTACTGCTGCGGTCAATGGATCGGTAAACACCCAGGTGGACATTACCTGCAGGTGGGACGGTGAGACAGGAAATGATATTGACATCAGGGTTAATTATTACCCTGGAGAGGCGTTGCCTGCGGGGTTGTCTGCGACCATAAGCAACATGGCCGCAGGTGCCACAAACCCGGATATATCGAGCGCCATAACCGCTATGGGGGATGAATGGTGGAATTATGTGATTATGCCCTATACGGATGCTACCAACCTGACGGCCCTGGAGGAGGAACTTGCGTCGCGGTGGCTGCCAATGCGACAGGTGGATGGTATTGCATTTTGCGCCTACAGGGGCACGCATGCAAATACTGAGACATTCGGGGATGGAAGAAACAGCGCCCTGGTGTCATGCATGGGGACCAGCATATCCCCGAGCCCGGCCTATTTGTGGGCAGCCGCATATGGGGCGGTTGCGGCTTATCACCTGGCAATTGATCCGGCACGGCCATTAAAGACCTTGCCACTGCCAGGGATATTACCACCGGCCATAAGCGGCAAGTGGACGATTGAGGAACGAAACCTGCTCCTGTATGACGGGATTTCAACCTTTACGGTGGATGGGGGCGGAAATGTGCTGATCGAGCAGACCATTACCATGTACCAGGAAAATGCGTATGGAGTTGCTGATGAGAGCTTTTTAAAGGTCTACACGCCCGCGACTCTAAGCTATTTTCGTTATTCAATGCGTGCCAGGATAACCACTAAATATCCGAGGCACAAGCTAGCCGATGACGGCACACAGTATGGAGCTGGCCAGGCCATAGTGACCCCCAGCGTGATCAGGGCGGAGCTAATCGCCCTATTCAAGGAATGGATGGATGCAGGGCTCGCCGAGAACCTGGAGCAATTCAAACGGGATTTGATTGTTGAGAGAAATGCAGACAATCGCAATCGTGTAGATGTCCTGTCGCCGCCTGACATAGTCAATCAGTTTGATATATTCGCGGCGCAGATACAGTTTGTGCTGTAGATTAGAATGTTGAATGTTTAATTTTGAATTATTAATTAAGGAATTCATTTAACTAAACCACCCTCGACTATAAGTCGAGGGGTTTTATGAGGGGTCGATTTCAAATCGACTATCATCAGGAATCGGCTCCCCTTCTTGCTTT
>LT984857.1:273714-275556 GCA_900258555.1 uncultured Desulfobacterium sp.
ATGGGCACCCAGTTGATAACGTCGCATAGCGACATGTATTAACTTTTCTTCGCCTAAAGGCGAGGGATTTCAACCATCCCTGAAAGGGACATTAAGCATTAAACATTAACAATTAAACATTCACGAGGTGGAATCATGGGCAAAAAATTAGGAAAGGCGTGGATAAAGGTTGACGGCATGATGCTGGAGACCCTTCCGGGCGCTAAGATAGACATAGGAGGGGTGGAGAGGACCACGGTTGTCGGGGCCGCAAGGGTGGCCGGATTTTATGAGACCCCCAAGCCCAGCAAGGTTGAATGCGAGATATCCGTGGGCAAAGATACTAAGCTTGAGGAATATGGGGCGATGGACAGCGTCACCATTAATTTTGAGTGCGACACCGGCCAGCAGTATGTGGTGCAGGGGGCATGGTTGACAAATACTCTGGAGCTGACGGCCTCCGAAGGCGGCAAGGTGCCCCTGACATTTGAGGGGCCTCCTGCGGATGAGCTGACAGCCTAACGGGAATTATTAATGTTGAATGTTGAATTTTTAATTAGAGGGAAAAATGAACCAGGAATTGCCGATCAAAATTGATTTAAGTTTTCCGATTTCCGTCTTTGGTGAAGAAGTCAGGGAGCTGAATATTAAGCGCAGGCCTACGACAAAGGATTTAAAAGTTATGGATAGCGAAAAGGGAGAGGTTTCTAAAACAGCGGCGCTGATATCAAGGTTGTGTGATGTGCCTCCCGGCAGCGTAGATCAGCTTGACGCTTCTGATTTTTCCAAGGCCGCGGAGGTTGTTAGCGGTTTTTTAGGCTGATCCCCGAAAACTGGCGGGACATGATGGGAGACGTGGCATATGCCTTTCATTTTCAACCGTCAGAGATGTGGGGGATGGAAATAGAAGAGTTGATATTCTGGAGAGAACAGGCCGAGCGATATTATGGGCGAGATGAAGAGTAAACTTATTATTGAGCTGATCAATAAGGTTTCGGGACCGGCAAAAAAGATCCGCGATTCCTTGCTTCAGATTGGCGTGACTAATAAGCAGCTCAACAATCTTAATGTAGCTGCGGGTACTGTCGGCAAGAATATCGGTAATGTTACACGGCAAACCGGGGCTCTGGCCGGTAAGATGGCGATCCTGGGAGGTGCAGGCCTTTGGTTTGTAAAATCTCAGCTCATTGATACGGCAGCACAATTCGAGAAATTCCGCACTGTGCTTGAAACTGTTGAAGGGAGTAGCGCTAAGGCACAGACGTCAATGGACTGGGTCAGCAATTTTGCTACCACGACACCCTATGAACTCAACGAAGTCATGGAGAGCTTTGTCCGTTTGCGTGCCTATGGGCTTGACCCAACAAACGGCCTTTTGCGAACCCTGGGGGATACTGGCAGCGCAATGGGAAAACCTATCATGCAGGCGGTTGAGGCCATTGCAGACGCCATTACAGGAGAGAACGAAAGGCTCAAGGAATTCGGCATCCGGGCGGAGGTGAAGGCTAATCAAATCCGCTACACCTATACGGATAAAGCAGGGAAGCAGCAACATAAGATCGTAGACAAAAACAACCGCAAGATGATTGAAAGCACCCTGACCACTATCTGGAACGAAAAGTATGCGGGGGCGATGGAAAAGCAGAGCAAGACCTGGGAGGGCATGGTCTCAAACCTTGCGGATCAATATACACGATTCAAGGTCAAGATAATGGAGGCGGGTCTCTTCGACTGGCTCAAGGGGAAATTGGGAGATTTTCTCGCTAGTGTCTAGTCAAGGATCAAGTGTCGGATAAAGTCGCGACAACTTGATTCTTGCCTCCTTGTTGGTAAACTGCCAGTTCACCTTGGCGTTTCTGTTAT
>LT984857.1:277871-288630 GCA_900258555.1 uncultured Desulfobacterium sp.
TTCAAAAGCAAGAAGGGGAGCCGATTCCTGATGATAGTCGATTTGAAATCGACCCCTCATAAAACCCCTCGACTTATAGTCGAGGGTGGTTTAGTGTTGAATGCTTAATGTTGAATTGAGGACTCATGAGCTGGAAAGATAGGCTTCGACCCGCAAAATTCAGGAATGCATCCTTCCAGGTTGAATGTGCTGACGGGGATCTGGGGCGACGCATTGCCCTCCATGAATATCCGGGGAGGGACTTGCCATATGCGGAAGACATGGGAAGAAAAAGCCGTGAGATATCAATGACCGCGTATGTGTTGGGGCCTGATTATATGGACGCAAGGGACGCCTTGAGCGAGGCCCTGGAGACAGCGGGGCCGGGGACTCTTGTGCATCCCTACAGGGGGGCGTTGACGGTTGCATTGCTTTCGGCCAGGGGACCGCAGGAAAGCACCAGGGAAGGCGGCATGGCGTGGTTTTCCCTTGTCTTTGTGGAAACGGATGAAAACCGCTGGCCCAGGGTTGTAACGGATACAAGCGCCACGGTGAAGACCAAGGCCGAGGAAGCGGCTGAGGCTGCCAAGACAGGGTTTGCCAAGGTGTTTGACGTTGCTAAAAAGGCCTCTTACCTGGCAAATGCCGCATTGAATGTGGCCGGATCTTTTTTGGACAGCGTTGAGGCTATCGCGGCAAAGCCCTTTGCCGTTGTGAGCAATATGTATGATTTTACAGGCAGGGTGGAAGCGTTGCGAAACCAGGCTATAAACCTGATATATGCACCGGCTGACCTTGCTAATGCTGTCTATGTGCTGACCGATTATGTGGGAGACCTGATAACCGTGCCATATGGACTTAAAAATTACGACAGCCTGTTTGTGTTTGGCGATGACTTTGAGGATATCCCTGCGACCACGGCAAACCGCCTTGCCCAGGCGGCAAACGAAGAGGCCCTGGTATCATTGATCAAACAGGTGGCCGTAATAACAGCGGTGAAGGCTGTAAGCGACATGGCATTTGATAATTACACCCAGGCCATAGAGACACGGGACTTGCTGGCAGAGCGGCTGGACGATGTAATGGCGGAGGCCTCGGATACGGTCTATAACGCACTGTGGGACCTACGCGGGGCGATGATAAAGGATATTTCGGCCAGGGGTGCAACACTGGCCAGATTGATTGACTACACGCCCGCTTCAACTCTGCCTGCCCTGGTTATTGCGCACAGGCTTTATGGGGATGCATCGCGTGAGAGCGAAATAATCAGGCGCAACAATATCCGGCACCCGGGATTTGTGCCAGGGGGTGTGGCTCTGGAGGTGGCGCTGGATGAATGATGTAACCCTTAAAATAAACAATCTGGAATATGGCGGGTGGAAAGAGGTGCATATATCCAGGGGGATTGATCAGATCGCGGGCGGCTTTGATCTGACGGTGTCTGACCGATGGCCCGGACAAAATACAGTGCGCCCAATCAGGCCGGGGGATTCATGCACTGTGGCCATTGACGGCGTGACGGTTATTACAGGCTATGTGGATGATGTATCGCCCTATTTTGAGGATCAACAGCATGATCTTCATATAGCGGGCAGAGACAGGACAGGCGACCTGGTGGACTGCTCAGCCGTGTTTGGATCGGGCGAGTGGCGAAACAGGACTATCCTGCAGATAGCATCAGATCTGTGCGGACCCTTTGGGATTTCCGTTTCTGCTGATGTTGACTGTGGTGCGGCCTTTTCCAAGTGGAACATTCAGGAAAGCGAGACGGTATTTGAATGCATAGAAAGGGCGGCCAGGATACGGGGGCTGCTGTTGACGCCTGACGGAACGGGCGGCCTTTTGATAACCAGGGCGTCTACTGAGAGGATATCCACCGCATTGGTGGAAGGGGAAAACATCAAATCCGGTTCGGGGGATTTTAGCTGGAGAGATAGGTATTCGGCTTACACGGTCAAGGGGCAGAATGCCGGGGACGACTACACAACAACGGCGCAAAATGCAGGACCTAAAGGAGAGGCGCAAGACCCTGCCGTAACAAGATATCGTCCGCTGATCATAATTGCAGAGGACCAGGCTGACAGTGCGAAACTAAACCACCCTCGACTATAAGTCGAGGGGTTTTATGAGGGGTCGATTTCAAATCGACTATCATCAGGAATCGGCTCCCCTTCTTGCTTTTGAAAATATTGCTGGATCATTTCGTCCGTGCAAAACATCACGAGTCCGTATCGCCACCGCACCAGCCATTCCGCGCTTCAGATATTTGTGAAGCCAGATTTGGTGGACTTTGAGGTCTGTTTTGGTATGGGCACCCAGTTGATAACGTCGCATAGCGACATGTATTAACTTTTCTTCGCCTAAAGGCGAGGGATTTCAACCATCCCTGAAAGGGACATTAAAAGAACGGGCGATATGGGAAAGCACTGTAAGGGCCGGACGGGCCGCCAGGGCGATGGTGACCGTGCAGGGATGGAGGCATAAAACCGGGCTGTGGGAGCCGAATAAACTGGTGCGGGTGGTATCCCGGAGCCTTAATTTAGACGGGGAACTGTTGATTGTGTCTGCTACATACGGGCTTGATGAGGGCGGCACCATAACGGATTTGGACCTATGCGACAGACGGGCATTTGAATTGATTGAACTGCCTGAAGTGGAAGACAGCGTATGGAACTGAGAGCACTACAGAAAATGATTGCCCCGTTGAGCAGGCGGGCCAGGCTGATGATAGGCCGGGGGATTATCAACCTGGTATATGACGGGCTGAAGGCCCAGGGGGTGCAGGTGAGTTTGCTCTCCGGTGAGGTCAGGGACCTGGTGGAGAGATTTCAGGAGTATGGATTTACCAGTGTGCCGCATGCGGGGGCCGAGGCTGTTATGGTCAGTGTGGGCGGAAACCGTGACCACGGCATTGTGATCGCCTGCGAAGACAGGCGGTACCGCCTGAAGGGTTTGAGCGCAGGGGAAGTGGCCTTGTATACGGATGAGGGAGATAAAATCGTTTTGAAACGCGGAAGGATTGTGGAGATGACCACTAAAAACCTGGTCATAAACGCAGAGGAGGCGGTGACTATAAACTCGCCTGTGATTAATGCATCGGGCGATTTTAATGCCGATGGGGATGTGGCGGACGGCGTGCGGGCAATGAGCGCGGACCGGACGATCTACAACAGCCACACGCATCCGGAGACCGGGACCACAACAGGCGTGCCTAATCAGCAGGAATAAAAATGACCGATATCAAGCTGGTTTACAGGAATATTGAGGGGGCAACGGATTTGGGCATCATTGATATTTCTCCGGACGGGGCCGGACTTGAGGTTGATGATGGGCTGGAGACCGCCGTAATTATAAGCCTGTTTAGCGACAGGCGGGCGAATGATGACGATGAGCTGCCATCGGGCGATGACAGACGTGGTTGGTGGGCAGACACCTATGCGGATGTAGACGGGGATAAGATAGGCTCCAGGCTGTGGCTGTTGGGCAGAGAAAAACAATTGCCGGGCGTGGTTGGCAAGGCAAAGGAATATGCGGAAGAGGCCCTGAAATGGTTGGTAGATGACGGAATTGCAGAAAAGGTGTCCGTGGCCGCAGAGATTGTACAAAAGGGAATGCTGGGCCTGTCGGCAGAGATAAAGAGGCCTGGGGTGGCCCCTGTTAAATACCGATTCAATTATGTTTGGGAGGCAATGTAATGCCATTTGCCAGACCTGATTTAACAACGATTATTGACTGGATCGCATCTGATCTGGAAAGCCGTTTTACCGGGGCAGACGCCAGGCTGAGGAGATCGTTTTTTAACGGGATAGCGCGGGCGTTGGCGGGCGCAGTGCATGGCGCATACGGCTTTATTGAATTTCTCTCCGAGCAGGTTTTGCCGGATAAGGCGGAAGCGGAATATATGGAGCGGTGGGCGCAAATCTGGGGGGTGATCCGCAAGGCGGCGGATGCTGCTACAGGCAATGTTATATTTTACGGCGCAAATGGCTCTGTAATCCCTGCCGGAACCATATTGCAGCGATCGGATGGGGCGGAATTTGCCACGGATGCAGATGTGACCATAGGATCAGGCACTGCCACCGGGGCGGTTACGGCAAGTGTTGCAGGCGAGGATGGAAACACGGATGAGGGAAAAACCCTGTCTCTGACGACGTCCCTGCCTGGTATTAACGGCAGTGCGACTGTGGCAGCGGGCGGCCTTGCAGGGGGAGCTGAGATCGAGCAGAATGATGACCTGAGATACAGGCTGATAAACCGGATTCAGCAGCCCCCGCATGGAGGGGCCGCGTTTGATTATGAGGCCTGGGCCTTGGAAGTGGAAGGGGTTACACGGGCATGGGTTTACCCGTTACATAGGGGCCTGGGGACCGTAGATGTTACATTTGTTATGGATGATCAGGAAGGGTCAATTACCCCTGATGCGGGCACGGTGCAGGATGTGCAGGATTATATTGATGAGCGCAAGCCTGTGACCGCTGATGTTATAGTGTTCGCACCGACGCCTGTTGCGCTTGACTTTGAGATTCAATTGAGCCCGGACACCACGGTTGTTAGAGCGGCTGTTGAGGCCGAGCTTGCTGACCTGTTGCGGCGAGAGGCCGAGCCTGACGGGACCGTGCCAATAAGCCATATAAGAGAGGCCATATCAACGGCAGCCGGGGAAACGGATCATGATTTGATATCCCCTGTGGCGGATGTTGTATCCGGAAGCGGTGAATTATCTGTTATGGGGACGATTACGTGGAGTTAGGACATGTGCGCTGATGTAATCCTGGAAGGCGGAGATGTTACACCGGAGTCCGGGGATGTTATCCTGGATGGGGTAGAGGATACTGAGCTTGTTGAAAAGCAAGTGGCCATGCTCCAGAGCCTGCTACCACCTGGAAGGGCGTGGAACCGGGACGCGGACAGCAACCTGACCAAGCTGTTGACCGGGTTGGCGGGGGAATTTGGAAGGATTGAAAACACGTGCGTAATCCTGATGGACAATGTCTATCCGGACACGGCGGTGCAGATGATATCGGACTGGGAGAGGGTCCTGGGCCTGACGCCTGAGCCGGATGCAACATATGAAGACAGACAGACCGCGTGCGTGGCGAAATTTCGATCGCTGGGAGGGCAATCCGTTGAGTATTTCACGCAATTGGCGCTCAATTATGGGTATGTGATTGACATCAGATACTACAAACCTTTCCGTGTGGGTCAGGGCCGCATGGGTGACAGGCTGTATGTGCCTGGGATCGTTTACATATGGGAAGTGGTTATAACCGATTCTATTGATCCGGTTATCAGCCAGGAGGCATTGGAGGCGATATTCCAGGATTTAAAACCGGCCCACACGGCGGTGTTTTTTTAATTATTAATTGTGAATGTTTAGTGTTTAATTAGATGAAATCACTCCTTAATTCAAAATTAAGAATTCAGCATTCAAAATTATCGGAGGAACTCTATGCATAGAGTAGATACTCCCACAGGCCTGTTTTCGGACGGGACGGAACCCAATACCGGCACACCGCTTGTCTCCGCAGAGGCCAACACCTGGCAGGAGGAACTGGCCTACATCTGCGAGCAGGAGGGCCTGACCCTGGACCCGGAAGACGACACGCAGGTGCATGAGGCTGTGCAGAATATGGTGGATAGGCGTGTGATGCCATTCTCCGAAACCTACGGTTGTACTTTGGCTAACAACATGGTTGATTACGATCATGATATCACAATATCCGCAGGTCGCAGATGCAGTGATGATGGTACGACCAATATGGTCCTGGCCTCATCCATCACTAAACGGATTGATGCAGCCTGGGCAGAAGGTACCGTCCAGGGAGGATTAGATACTGGCAGCGTCGCCGCTAACACCTGGTATTATGTATATTTAATAAAAAATCCGACAACCGGCGTCGTTGATGGCTTATTTTCAATATCTCTATCCCCTAGCATGCCATCAGGTTTTACGAAAAAACGCCTACTGGAATCCGTCCTGACAGATGGGTCAGCAAATATCATCAGGTTTATCCAATGGGATGATTGCATGATGTGGAAAGACCCTCCGATGGATCACGATGCAACCGTATCAAATAACAACGCAGTGAGTCTCGTCCTCTCTACGCCCACCGGAAGGCAAGTTGAGGCGGTTTTAAATGTGTTAATTATACCTGCTGTCTCTGGCCAAACTGGCTATGTGTATATAAGTCCATATGATCAAGATGACGAAGAAACCTCCAGAGAAGCAGCGCCATTATGTACCCTGAGTGGAGGCTATGAAACTGCATACAATGACGTTTCAAAAATTAACATCAAAACAAATACTTCTTCAGCTATACGGATGCGAGCTTATTTTAGCGGGTCATTTTTGACCTATCGCATAGTTACGCTAGGCTGGAAATCTCAGAGAGGTAGATAATGCTGCATAGATATATAAGTAGAGGACCCGACGGCAACATCACCGGCATCCACGCCAGGCCGCAATACGATGGCCAGGAATATCTCCCGGATGATGATCCCGAAGTGACCGCATGGAATGCGAGGGATCTGGACCAGATTGCCCAGCCCGACCCAGATCCGGATGAGATCAAGATCCAGGCCGAGATCCGCGCAATGGCGATCGAGCGCCTGCAAGCCAGGGGCGAGCTTGCGGCTGAGTTTGTGGATAAGAAAGCGATAAAAGTTAAACAAGTTGAAAAAGTTGAAGAAGTGACAGGTTGAACTCTTTTAACTTTCAACTATTTTAACTCTTTCAACTTTGAACCCCTTACCGGAGGTACCGAAATGAAACGATCATGGACGACGACATTATTATTAGTCATTATACTCTGGACTCCTGCCCTGGCAGCACAAAAGCCCCATGTATTATTTTGTTACGATTATGTCGGAGGAGGTACTGGTACGCTGGACAAATGGCGTAGTGATGGTGCCAACCTTAGCGACAAAAAGCCATTAATTGCAGGTGATCAGGCGCATGTGACGTCACCCCTGGGCTCTGCGGATTATAGATATGATCCGACCTCTTTAGAGATGGAATCTCCAAGTTTTCCATACCGGGTAATCATGCCTGATGATTTGTCGACATCTTCTCCGGGACGCTGGCTATTGGCTCAGCCAAACATTAATTCTAATGTGGCAGGAATCTACAACCTCGAAGATTTTGGGGCTAAAATTGATGAAAAAATCATTAGTGATGGTCATGTCACAGCATCTTCCGCTGTGATAACATCTGCGTCGGCTGGATTTATAGCTAGCGACGTTGGCAAGCACATAACCGTCTGGGGCGCTGGACCTCAAATAACCGCCCCGGGTGCGCCGACGTTGGCGGTCAATGGGACTGCGGGGACTACAACATATTATTACAAAATCACGGCTGGAATCTCATATGGTTTTGGTAGATATCAAACGACAGCCTCAACTTCCGCGACCATTACGAATGCACCAAACACCCTGTCTGCGACCAATTCAGTGAAGATAACCAAGCCCACGTTAGACTCAAATTGTAATGAGTGGACTATCTATCGAAGCACCGATAATGTTAATTTCTATAAAATCTATGGGCCTATTTCATCGAACTGCTTTTATGATGGGGGTTTTACTGCCAGAGCAACAACCCCACCCGTTAGTAATAATGCCTATGGATTAATAGAGAGTACAATCGAGTCGGTTGAGTCAAGCGCATCTATCACAATTGCTGATAGCGCGTCCGTTACGCGGACATCCAATATCGTGATTTTATACGGCACTGATGATACAGATGCGCTCAATGACGCCTTGGATGCAATATATGATGCTGGAGGTGGAACATTGGTGATCCCTGCCATTAAGGATAGATTCTGCCTGATCCTTGGGCAAATAATTATACCCAACGATGAGGCAGCGGGATTTACGGAAGTTCAGGTTCAACCTCCATTGAGAATAATGGGGACATCTCATGGCCCGACAAATGTGTGGTGGCAATTTATTTTCTATGACGATAACGGCACCACAATCCCTATGGGGTCCGTATTGGATCTGCGTTATTCAGGCTCCACATGGGACTCAACCCATAGTAATGCAAAAATTAGCACGTTTGGCATGGGAAAACTGGAGATTGATCACCTGACCCTGGCTGACTTCGGCCTGGATTCTAGCCCTTTTCTGCTGACGACAAATACGACTCTATATGTTCATGATAATAGTGTTCTTGGCTGTGATCAAGCAGGTGGGAGCCAGAACGATTTTATAATTCTTGGGGGAACTGCCACGGCTACAGATAAGGTTTTCGGATGCTCTGGATACAATTGTGCTTATCAGGGATATAAGTCAATAATTGACAAGAATTGGATGAGCGGCATCAGATATTTTTTAAAGTTTGGATATTTTGCCGACAGTATCACAGTCTCAAATAATATCATGAGCGAGACATGTTATAATCCTGCAGGCGGGGCTGTATATTTTGAGGGCTACCCAGGTGTGGGCGAATTGCCCATGACCCCGGATATGGCTAACACATTTATGGATAACACGTGGGAGAATTGGGGAAACAGATACATATATGAAGGTAATTATGCATGCATGAATTCTTTTTTGAACGATTATCTCGGGGATCAGAACACAACAATGATGCCCTATATAGCTTATTTCGATGCTAACAGCGGAGGCAATTATTTTAGACCTGCCGGAAATATTACCATCCCGGTTGTATCGAGTGGAAACGATACAAATTTTGTTATGGAGACAGGAACCACTTATAGCAGTGGCTATTTCGATTTCAACGAAAATGTCTTGAAAGCAAATCGTGTTGAGCTGTATCCAAGCACCGGCAGCACTATTTTTGGGAATTGGGCTACCGATACACAATACGACTGTTTTGGTTTTGATGTTAAGCGTTCAAGGGGGTCATTAACGTCGCCAGTCCAAACCAATCAAAATGATACATTTGCGAAATGGCCCAGAGTGTATTCTTATTATAACGGATCTTACAGGGAAATGTTTGAGGCCAATGTTAATCAGGTTGCAGCCTGGGACGCAGGGACCAATAAAGCCAAGTCCTCTTATGTCCTAGATTTTTTCGATCCAACCGGAGAAGTTAAATTCAAATTTTATAGCAGTGGTGAAGCCATATTTCCTGGGACATTAAGTGCTGAGTACGTGACAAAAAAAGTTGCGGCATCGCCCATTGCATCGGCCTCATCAATAACATTGACGAGTTCTATTGCACATATAACGGGTACAACGCAGATCAATACCATTACGTGCAACGGTACATATTATTTTAATGGTCCGACCGGGATGCAGATAACTCTGATTCCGGATGGTTTGTGGACATTGGGGACTAGCGGTAATATCGGAGCTGCTGTGACTGCGGTTGTCGGCAGGGCGATAAATTTGGTTTATGATGGTACGAAGTGGTATCCTGAAAATTAATTTCGGGCGTGGTATATCATGGCGGATGGCGTAACACTAGAGACGGGAGATATGACCATAGAGAGCGGAGACGTCCGGATCTGGCCTCTGGCAAGGGGAAAGGTGAAAATAACATTTCTGACACCCGAAAGGCCGGAAATCGAGTTTTCTGCAAAAAAGCCGGAAATCATTTTTTCGTAAGGGGTGGCAATGTCTACTGCTGTGATCTTTGATGAGCAATCAACCGGGGTGATTCCGTGCTCATTCCGAGACAGGGACGGGAGTCCCGTGGTGCCCAACTGGGTCAGATGGACCTTAACCCGCAATGGCTCTGTCATTAATGAAAGAGAGCAGGTGGATGTCACCCCAGGCGCGGACATTGAAATTGTACTGTCAGGAATGGACTTACAGCTTTTGACAACCGAAAACAAAAAAAAGGTAGTCAAACGCAAAATCACCGTTGAGGCATCATATGATTCGGATCTGGGAGATGATTTGTCACTTAAAGGGGACTATGAGTTTCAAATCCGGAACCTGGATTATATAAAATAAAGGAGCAGGCAGGGAGGCTGCAGCCTCCCCACCGACCCGATGCGCCAACATCGGATCATCCAGTCGCCCGGACTGCCCCTACCCACGCGCGGGCAAAGGGGTTCTATCAGATCCGGCCTGACTTATCAAGGAGGTCCTATAAACAGTCCGTTGGCATACATCGGGGGAAAGTCAAAGCTGTCTGATACAATTATTAAGATGATGCCTGAGCATCAGGCCTATTGTGAGGTTTTTGCTGGTGCAGCCTGGGTGTTTTTCAGAAAAGAACCGTCCAAATATGAGACAATCAATGACCTGGACAATGACCTGGTCGCCTTCTACCGGGTCCTCCAATATCACCTGGAAGAATTTCTGAAACAGTTTAAGTGGCTATTATCCTCAAGGGAATGGTTTGAGGATTGGAAAAGGCAACAACAGGCAAGCGGCCTGACAGACATCCAGCGAGCGGCCAGGTATTATTATCTGCAAAGGCATTCATTTGCTGGCAGGGTCAAGGCAAGGACATTCGGAACAGGGCCATTGAGAAGGCCCAGGGTCAACCTGCTGCGGTTAGAAGAAGAATTGTCCGAGGTCCATATAAGACTCTCCAGGGTAACCATAGAAAACCTTCCCTGGCATGAATTTATTGTCCGCTATGACAGGCCACAGACATTTTTTTGCCGCATCGCACATTTGTGTGGGTGCCCCCAATATGTTGTGGTCGGATTATTGTTTTTCTGACCGGAATGAGTTAGCGTAGTTTCAAGGCGATGACGCCTGGGGCTGACGGAGAGNCCCTCGGCCATCTCGGAGTCGGCCTCCGGCGTCATCGCCTTGAAACTACTGATTAGTCGAGAGCTACTATGAAAGATACATCTTT
>LT984857.1:296335-302204 GCA_900258555.1 uncultured Desulfobacterium sp.
CTCTAAATCTAAATAAGAATTTGAGATGAGAGTGGTTGGTTTTAGACCCCCCATTTTGGGGGGCTTTTTGATACCACCAGTTCACTGGTGGTATTCATTCCAAGGGGGATGCGATATGAAGATGCATATATGAAGGCGCATCCCTTTGATAAAATGGTCGAGGGCATGCTGCAGTCGGAGATGATAGCTGAAACAACCGCCTTAATGAGAAAGGCCATCGACAACGGAGTTTACCTTAACGTCATCATCAACAACAGGGCCGGGGGTAACGCACCCCTTATTGCCCGAGAAATCGTTAAGCAATTCGGGTGATTTTTCTATCACTGATTGAGAAAAAAGGACAAAGAGGGGACAAGCGCATATTTGACGCTTGTAATATCATGACGCCTAAGAGATTGAAGATAACAATCTTCTTGTCACAGCTTCGGGCGGGGCTGTGTTATGCAGCAGGGATCAGAGGTAAGGTTTGATCATTTAATATTTTGTATCCACAAGATACCCGCTCCGACCTGAACAGGGATATCCGTTTTTATCTTTATGGGGATTCAACCGTGAACTACTTTTTTTGCGATTGAATCTCTTACCGCAATAAGAGCATTCGATAACATAGGTCGGCCCAAAATGTTGCTTGTTGGAAAAGGAACGGCGTGTAACAGGCGCATAAGAAGAAAATCCAGTGGATCTACCTGTCAGATGTGGGGCTGAAACCTGTCCGGAAGGTGTGAGTTCTATCGAATGGCTGGGAACAAAAGACGTGTCTGAAATTTCAGCCCCCTGGATGCGATCCAAACGATAAGCCCGGATATCTCCCGTCTGGTGTTTGATTGCATACAGCAGGATATTGCCTTCCTGAGTACGTTGTAACGAATATGGCTCTATTAAGCGGGTTGTATTCTGATAGCGAAGATTGACACAAAGCCTGTTAGCCGCAGCAAATCGAATTCTCTCCAGGGGAACAGCAGCGTGCCATGCCTGGGCCATGACAGGTGGCCGCCAGGTCTCGTCTACTATTTGTCTGCCCAGCGGTATAGACGGTTTAACAATTTTGGTTTCGGAATTGTACAGCCACGCCATCACTTCGGGAAGCACCTGCCAGAATTGTTCGAACGCTGGCAGGGCCGGTAACTGATGGGCCAGCATGTTTTTCCATTCCGATTCCAATTCATCCCGCTCTGGACGGTTTAGAAAGGTCGACATGGTGGGAAGAGCCATATTCTTAAACCGGCACTTTTTGTCAAGTGTGCTTAAAATAAGCGATTGGTCCGGATTGAGATCATCATGGCGATACAGGTGCACCACATCGTAAAGATCTCTGGGCCGCTGCCGTTCTGCCAAGGCCCTGATCTTTTCAGCAAAGACCTCTTCAAAGCAGTAACTGTTGATTTGAATGCCTTGTTCAGGCCGGTCCGAATATGGGTGATGTACATCCCGGACAACCGGATCAAGGACCAAAACTTCATCCGTGGTTAAGTCAAGTTTGATGCGGGGAAGATCCCCTCTCTTTTGCAGTGGACCGCTATAACCGATACGGCCTTGGGCGGAAAGGCCACCACGTTGATTCTCATATACATCAAAGCGTATCGTATCCTGAGGGATCTCTATACCTGATGCATCATAAATCCATGCTGATATTTCCTTAAAACACGCGACCAGAAATTCACTTTCCAGGCCATAGGACGCGGAGATGGTAAAATCCAGATCTTCGGAAAAGCGGTAAGTCTCAAAATAACATTTTTTTAAACAAGTCCCACCCTTGAAGACCCATTTGTCCCCAATGGCTGGATGGTTGAATATTCCCCCCAAGACCCAACCCAGCACATAGTCTTTTTCCACCACATTGGCGGCAAGGCCGAACTCCCTGGAAAAATCCATTACTTCAGACTTGTCGATCAACGCCCGTCTCCCTCTTTTAACACCCAGGACTCCGGGACCCACAATCGCCAGCGGGTAATTAATTTATCCGCTTTCAGCCCGGGATCAAGCCTGGAATTCCCGGTGGTCATGTTTTCGCGGCAGAGATCCATTCCCAACGTTTCATCAGGGGCCAGGGTCTCCAAAAAAAAACCCAGCCGTTTAAAAACCGCCCCATTGCCGAGCTGTTGCGCATACTTGATCATCAACTCAAGATCTTTGTCCTTTGATCTCAAATAGGCGGAAAACATATCGGCAACAGATCGGATACCACCACCCAATGCCGGATCACTGAGCATATCCACCAGGGTGCGTGAGGGATCGGAGATCAGGACCTTGACCTGTCCGCGCCAAACCGGCTTAAGGCCGAACAAGGCCCTTTCCGGCACGGTTCGCAGCCAAAAGGCCGTTCCTTTGATCGAAGGCCGCCGGTCTCTGGGTTTTTGAACCGTCATGATCACTACGGTGCTGAATATCTGCTCTGTGAGATCCAGATACTCAGCCGCGCTCCATCCGCCGATATAACAGGGAGCAAACAAGCGATCCGCCACCAACCAACTGTCCTCCAGGACCACGTCCGTGGTGCGGGACTCCAAAGACACCTGCACATAAAGCCCCCGCCGAACCCGTGTCATCCATCCGCTTTTGGTCCAACGGGCCAGCATTTTGGCCGCATCTGAGCTGGAGACACCCAAAATAACAGCCGCCTCATCCACGGAAATTGTGCCTTTGGTTGCACGGAGGATGGCGGCCATACGTTCACGATCTGTTTTTCCGATTCCAGCAAGAGATAACATGATATATTCTAAATGTAATTATTCAATTATTGGCTGAATAATTACATTTAGAATATAGTTGGGTGTGTGTCAAGATATATTTCGAACGATAATATTCATCTATTTAATGAATGATGCCTCTTGGAGTATAGTTTGAGTTATGGGATTCATATCAGTTCTCTTGCTCAACGTTCACCTTGCTCAATAACTGTTGGCAATCACCGGCCGATAATTTCATCAATCACCTTTTTCATCCTATGTAGTGCGTTCCTGTGCCCTACTCACACCTTGATCGTTTCTTCTCGAACCAAAACACCCGGACATTCTTTGACAAGCGGGTCCGTATCCGTACGGAAGACCTCCCAAAAGGGAAACCTACGGCATTGAATCGGCCTTTGCGCATAAATGTAAAAACTGTAATATCGAGCACGATCCGTAACGTTTGTAATCCCAGGCGCCATTCGGCCAGACGAATTGAACTATGACTATTCGTCCTCGGGAAAGGCATCATAGTAATCGTCACAGAGCGTATCATGGTATCCCCACCCGATATTCGAAGACGAAGTCATGATCACCTCTAATCGGGCTCTAAATTCATCCTGCCGTTCTTTTGGGAGGGTGAGCACCTTGTCGATGGTCCGCCGGTACATCCGGTTGAGGGCGTCGTAAAACGCTTCATCTATGTCTCCATAATTTACTGTGAAGCTGTTGCCGCACTCAACAAAAAAGGTCATCAACTCCGCTATGCCTGCCGGGTCTCCCACGGCCTTTGAATAATCGCTTATCGCCTTCTTTGCTTTCGACACCTGAATCGGTTTGTTGCTGTAAATATCAGGGAACATGCATTCTTCTATTATTTTCCGATACGGACCCAGCTGGTCATCGCCGATTCCGAAACGGGTATGGAAAAATGTCTTGTTCTCATTCGAGAGCCGATAGAGGTCGGCAACCAGATTGAGCAGCTGCTTTTGATCTAACGTGACCAACGCGGCCTTTACCTCCGACCAACTTGGGCCTTTTGTTTTTCTTTTTGCAGCCAAGTTATCTCCCCCCCCCCCTTCTATATTGCTTTCTAACTATTGACATTTCGATAAGAGGCCCATAATATATTTATACTCATTAGCCATTCCACCTGGATGTAAGCGCTAAAGGAGATGGGTTCGCCGTCCGAGCGAACCTTTCTATTTGATACGGCTTGCATACTTTCTTTCGAGATCCTTTCGCATGTATCGCCTCTATCTCTCCCTTTGTCGCGGTGGGAATATTCTGAAATACGTACTGTTTTTCCTTCCCGTATGTCTGCAATTTGTTTGGCGAGATTAAAGCTACCGATGATTGCTGCTGTGTGATCACTTTCATTTTCACCGGCAGTATGTGAATGTCGAAAGGCGATCAGGGAGAACAGGCAATCGGCCTTACGAAAGTGATCAATAAATGCATCATTAAATTTTGTAAACCCTGTTTGTTCCAAGGCCCAAACGACCCATGGGTAAAAACTGTAATATCGAGCACGATCCGTGACGTTTGTAATCCCAGGCACCATCCGACCATACAGATTGATGCAAGGGGCTTGAACCCCTAAATGGTCCAACCCGCCGATTTGATTTGGTGGTTTTACCCATGCAGTGTGAACTTCCATGATTAGTCCTAGCCTCTCACAAGTATAATGATAACAGCCTAGATTGATTAAAGAGTCTTAACCAACATGCTATTGAACAACGTGGATATCATGGAAATTTCGATCGGTTATTATACAAAGAGCAGGGATGCGATCACGTGACAGTTTTTTGGCCATCTCCTTGGCTGTTGTGGAGTCGCGAGCGCTCATTTTTGCCCCGGACCCGGGAGGATGCGCGTGCCACTCTCCTACGTAAGTGAGATTATCATCAGAGTCGGCCTCTAACAAAGCCAGCTTGCTGTCCAATTTCCTTCTTCCCCGGGTGAATCCCACAGCAGACCCGGCGCTATCCGGCGGGGCTGGCCACGCCTCACACACGTAAAAAACTTTGGGGCATCGCACATTTGTGTGGGTGACCCCAATATGTTGTGGTCATGCATTGATGACCTGGAATGCCGCTGGTTTTCTTCTCGGATAGAGATCAAGGCCTCCGCAGTGAAAGTAGATAGCGGTCTTGTAGTGGTCCCGATTCCTATAGCCGCAGGCAAGCCTTTTCACCTTCTCAATCTTGCTGTTGAGGCTTTCCCCCAAGGCATTGGTTATCCGGTGTCTGGCATAGGTTACGATATTGTCAATATGAGATTTAAGGCTCTTTGCAGCCTTGACTATCGGGCCCAGCCGAGAGTGCGTGGCCCAGAAATACCAGCGAGAGAAGTATCTCCTCATCCAACCTTCTTTATGATAGTTCCAGAGGTTACGGAGGTTGTCTTTGATAGCGCGAGCACGACAGACCTTGAGATCCAGTGAACGGAGGTGTTCAAATTCAGTCCAGCGATATGGCGGGATGTTTTCTTCGTTCCATAACCACAGATACTTGGTCCCCTTCAGAATGTTATTGCCCTCTTCCATCAAGGCCCGATGCTCTTGCTTGCGAACCTTATCCACCGCGTCTACCACGAGGCGCATGACATGATATCGATCGAAGGTAATCTTTTTCTCCGCTTCAGGNATGTAGGCCTTGGTAGCCGCAATGTAGGGGTCCCACATATCCATCGCAACGGATTTTACCTTCTCTCGTTGCTCAAGGCTAAACTGCTTATAGTATTCCTCAAGACTGTTCTGATCTCGCTTGTCCCCTACATAGTCAACCGTAGCAGAGTCTATATCATAGACCAGCGTTTCGTAACGATGTCCTTTCGAGAAGGATTTCTCGTCAACCCCGATCCGTTCCGGAATCCTATGCGCCTTTCTCTCTATGCCGCGCTCAACCGCCCTCTTCATTACCCCCCAGCAAGGATGCCAGTTCATATCCAGCAAACGACAAACACTCTCAATACTGCACTCTTGCTCCAGATCCAGGACAAGGCTCTCGAATTCATAAGTCATGCCCGAATTATCTTCTCCAAGGCCGGAGATGATCTGCAAAACCCCATGTTCCGGACACTCGATCCGGGGAAGATTCACATGGATAAATGTAGCCATCTGAAACACATTCAAATGCCGGGACTCCCTTTCACATGTGTGGTCATACACGGAACACAGCCTTTGACATTTGGGGCAAGGA
>LT984857.1:308724-322869 GCA_900258555.1 uncultured Desulfobacterium sp.
CCAGCCATTCCGCGCTTCAGATATTTGTGAAGCCAGATTTGGTGGACTTTGAGGTCTGTTTTGGTATGGGCACCCAGTTGATAACGTCGCATAGCGACATGTATTAACTTTTCTTCGCCTAAAGGCGAGGGATTTCAACCATCCCTGAAAGGGACATTAAATTTAACAATGGAAATAATTGTAAAGATATCAAGGGGATATCTGGCTTTGCAAACACCACATACAGGGGACGTGGGTCTTTCTTGCTCAATATATGGTATCTGAGGCTGGGACTGGTATACACGCAAAAAAGCAAAGGATACAGGATTAAATATATCCTACTGATATTAGGTAGTAATTCAAAAAAGTTCTAATTGGTCAGGATTAGATGTGCCCGATTTTTTGATCCTCTTTTTATTCGAATTTATAGTGACTTTTTTGTCTTCGGAGCGTTTCAGATTGAGTTCCAGCAGCCGACGGAGGACTTCCTTACGGGCCGCTGGGCTGATGGTGTAACGGATGCGGTCGTTTTCTGGCAGTGTTTCGACCTCTATAAAATCGTGTCCAAGGTTAAGATCGGACCAGCAGTATGCGTCCCGGATGGCTTTGTCCAATTCGCAGTGCAGGTGGCGCAATTCAAGGATACCCTGATAGCCTGCATCGGCTTCGGCCTGAGGTTTTTTGCTCACCTTGGCCACCTGGTCCGGGGTGAGGTCCCGGGAGTGGAACAGGTTGTAGATGTTGGTCAGCCCGAGCCATAGCTGTTGCATTAGGATTCGCCGGAATTCGTGGTATTGTTCACCGATTACAGCCAGTCTTGGGTCTCCGGTCTGCCAGAGGCCCTCAGGAAATGGGAAAGTATCAAAGCACTTGGATGGGGAATAGCGGAGATCTTGTTTAAGCGCACCACTGTATTTGCGCGCCCAAACCTCATGCAGAGTGGACTGAACAATGGCGTAGAGATCCCAGCGGTCGGTGGTGAAAACATTGATCGTGTCCAGAAACACATAATCAGTCGGTACCGCGGAAAAATTTAGATACTTTGTAATTCGTGCGGATACGAAGCATCTTTTCTTATTTCGAATTGAATTATAAAGGTTTTCTCTGACAAATGCGTATTGCCACCAGCGTTCCTGGTGATCTCTATTGATTGCTGTGCTTGGATCAAGAGCTAATCTAACAGGCTTTACCTTCGCTTCAACGATTTCGAAAGGAATTCTGTAGTTGCATGCAACTTCCTTAGAAAGATCGAAAAAGTTTATCGTACTACGTTGAGGGGCTTGATCTGGTATACTATTAAGTTCTTGTCCATTTATAAGTTTGGCAATCACATCCTTATTTCTATGGTCTTTATGAATTATTTCCTCTGCTTCTTGGTGGTCCAGGACAAAACCATCTCCGCGATAGATTGAACCTTGATAGACAGAGTTACTGTTTTCTGAAATTGCCTTTGGTTCACCCACATCGAGGCTGTCTTCAAAATAGGCACTAATGACTCGCACCTCTTTGCCATCGAGTACACTCCTACCACTCCATTTACCTTTGTGAACAGCAACTAAGGCGACCACAATGTTTGCACGACCAGGCCATTTGATTCCCCGTACAGCAAAGTTGATAACCCCGCTTTGGTTCAGAACCTGTTCCAGACCATCCTTTCTAATATCGCCGTCCTTAATGGAATTAGTGGTGATAAAGGCGGTGAATCCATTTAGTTTAAGGAGGCTGTATATGCGACGGACAAAATATGCCACCAGATCGCTCAAGCCTGCTGGCGCATACTCCCACTTCACATATCGGCAGAAGGCGTTTCCATATGTGCCACTCAGTGCCTGGCCACCCAGATATGGCGGATTACCCAATATACAATCAAATCCTCCGCGCTCGATAATCTCAGGAAACTCCAGAAACCAGTGAAAGAAATGCTTGGATTCAGCCATGACCCAGGCAGCGGCAGTAGCCTGACCTTGGGGATGTCGTTCACCAGACCAATAACGACGAAATGATTCGTCGGTGATGATCTTGGCGCGATTTTCAGGCGTCTTGGCAAAATAGAACTGGGCAATGGGAATGGCAGCGATCTGGCTTAGAATCCAGGCGTCCTGACTTCGAGTAAAATCAACATAACGCTGTTTTTTGTTTTCGATTTCTTCAGGCGAACGTTCTGGCAAAGCCGCGATCGATTGCCAGCTCTTCAATACTGCATCCAGATGCTTCTTTATCTCAGGAGAGAACTCGAAACTCTCTTGTTTGTGGGGCAGGCGCTCCTCCTTGTTTTGCTTTCGAAATGCTGCGGCAGTTTGTTTATCATCACCCGGCATGGTGGAAAAGGCCTCATCCGGCACGCCCCGGTCCACATCCTCGCGCTTGACATAACCTACGATGGCATTACCGCATTTGATGTGATGGTCCAGAAAATTAAGGGGCTGGCCCGGATTGTGGGCCTCCAGCCAGAGGGCCACCTTGCAGAGTTCTACTGCCAAAGGGTTTATATCTACACCATAGATGCATTCGCGTATTACATCACGCACAGCCGCACGAAAGGCAAGTGGTGCGGGCTGTTCCTCACCTGTGCGTATAATGGCCAGTTCAGTTGCAATGCGGCGGGCCGCCGCAAGCAGGATATGGCCTGAGCCGCAGGCGATGTCAGCCACCCGCAGAGAGAGAAGCGCTTTTTCAGGGTCTTTTTCCTTTAGTTTTTCCTCGATCTTGTAATCCAGGGCATGTCGGATCAGTGGTTGAACCAGATCATCCGGGGTATAGTGGGAGCCTGTAGTCGCGCGCTGATCACCCTGGGCAAATTCAAATCCAATGCGGTTTTCAGTGGTTAAAAACACAGGGCGATATTCCAGCAGGCCTTCGTACACTGAACCGAATTCCTCTACATTTAGGGCCGCGTAATTGACGCGGATCATCTGGCCTGTATCAGGGTGGTGATAAAGCCCCAGGGATCTGAGACATCCGAGGAGCACATCATTTCCCAGGGTGCTTCGGCCAAGGGCACCAATGGCGTCCGGACTGAACAGGTCCCCTGCCAGAGGGGCGATTCCGAGCATTAATCCCGGGCCGTCGGCCTCAAAGAGCCTGAATGTAGACAGGAGTGATACCCAGAGGTCGTGCCTGCGGCGATCGGCCAGATGTCGCCTTTCAGAAAGGCGGCGCAGGCGCTGTAGACTGTAGTATTGGTTGTAGATATCCCGCTTTCCCGCATCTGCATCCGGCGGAAACACGAGGCCGCGCTCTTCAATGACCATAAGAAAGAGGGTGCGGTAGATCAGGCGAAGAAGGAACTGGTAAAAGCTGTCAGGCTTCAGCCCTCCCGAAATAACGGCCTGTTGCAGTTCATGGTTTGCCGGGTGGGCGAGAAAGCCGTTTGCAAAGTCATGGATGGCCGATTCCACGGCACGGCTAAGGCCATCACGGATACGCGCGCCTGAATCCAGGGAGTCCTGGTGGTAGCGTTCAATCAGGCTCTCAGAGGCGGTCTCAACTGTTGCGGGCAGGCGCGTGGCGTGTAGCAGGCGGAAAAGGATGGCGAAGTCTGCAAATAGGCCATCTGTAAAGATGCGATCCAGGTCGAATTCCAGATAGGACAACTTGACTAGGCGGGAGCTATCCCGTAGCAGGCGCAGTTGACGACCGTTGGTGACCAGGCCGTATAACTGTTCCTGAAGGTTCAAATGTTCCTGCACCATGGCGTGGGCTGACATTCGAAGGGCCGTAGCCGATTTCTCGGGTTTGCGGTCAAGCCCCGCCGGTTCCAGGCACCCGACAATATGGACAGGTGTGTTGGCCCGATTGGTTACACGGTGAGAGATAAGGTATGTCTTGCCGTTTAGGATTGTGCCGCGGGCCTGATATTCGAGCTGGTAGCCGATGAGACCCAGAAACGGGATAATCCACTGCTGCCGTGTTTCTGTAGTGGCTGTGGCGCCGGGTTTAAGGACCTCTATCTTTCTCTGGAATATGCGCCAGTAGTCCTGCGCATCGGCCCAGGCCCGGGCGATCTCATCCTTGACCTTTACCGTACCATTCAGCCCGAAATCCGCAGGCCGTTGGCCCGGGGCATCCTCAAGCCGCTCCAGGATATCCGGGGCAAGGATTGCACCTTCAATACGGATACTGGGATAGATCATGACTTGCCTTGCCTAGTTTGTATTCCAGTCAGCCAGACTCGGCCCTTGTCGGTAATCTGGTATTTTTGCATCCTGCTTGTTGGTTTGTCGGGAATCGTATATTTGATCAGACCGGTGCTGAGTGCCGGATCAATATATAGCTTACGCAGATGGGCGCGATCCTTCAGCCCAAATTCCTCCCTGATGTCCGCATTTCCTTTGGGGCCCTTTGCAGCCAGCAGGTTTAATAACCTCATGACTGGTGGGGTGACTGGTGGGGTGACTGGTGGGGTGGCTTCACCTGCCTCTTGTTCCACGTCCATTCCGGCTTCAGGATGTACCGGCAGACGGACCAGAAAATAGGTGTGATCTTCGTCGAATTCAAACTCCGGCGGCGGAGAGCCGTTGTCTTTCATTGCCCGGAGAATTTTTGGTATACCGGTGGCCCTTCCTTCCGTGAGGTCCAGTTCCTTTAAAAATTCGCCGATGCGACGGTTGCGATACCGACGGGGTACGGCGCGACCCAAGCGGAGTTGTTCCAGTCGAACTGAACGGTCCGGCCCTGGATAGCTGAGCACCACCAGGTCTTCCGGCGTGATGCGCACCTCCACAGGTTCCCTTTCCTCGTAACTGCGATGATATGCCGCGTTGACTACGGCCTCTTCAATGGCCTCATAGGGAAAGTTGTCTACCCTTGTGGCCTCGGCCCTGTCCGGATGCTTAATCACTGTTTCATTGAGGTAGTTTCGCCGGATATAGTCCAGGGATTCACGGATCATACGCGGGAGCGGACCTTGAAAAATCTTCTCAGTAAACTTATCTCCTCCGGGGCCGTCCGGAAACCAGACCACGTCAATCTGTGTGACAGGGAAAAAGCTATGTGGTTCAGGATTAAAAAAAAGCAGCCCCACATTTAGGGGAAAAGACGCCTCTTCCGGACCTTCGATAATGTGCATTTGGCGTCCAAGCTCAACAAGTGGAAGCATAGAGACATCGGCTGCCAGATCACTCCCCACTTCCTGTAAGAAATCGCGGATGAGTTCGCGAGAAAGATCTTCCACCCTTGCCCTTTGGTTTAAACGGTCATCAAAGGGCACGGTGGCGGCCAGTGAGAGCAATTCCGTTTCATCCGGCCCTTTGGCGCGCACCGTGCTGGAGCTTTTGCGGATAAAATAGCCGTATTCCCTACTGTTTTTGCCCAGAGTCAGTTTGGCTTTATAGGGCCGTGTCGGACCTCCGGGGACCCAGATGATCAGGATATCTCGGTCCTCAATACGGTATGGGATTACGATGGGATGGTAAGACGGTTGCATAGCGCTGCTGCCCAGATTGAGCAGTTCCTTTTGGATGGCGTCCAAGGTATCGGGATTCAGGCCCGCAGGCGGCAGGACCGGTCGGCCTTTTGACTCCTCTACGCCGACTATAATATAGCCGCCGCCGAGATTATGAAAGTCATTGGCAAAGGCGCAGATGGTGTGCAGGGTATCCAGCGGATTCCACCCCTTTTTAAACTCCAGACGTTCCCACTCGACGGTCCTTCCGTGAAGCAAGGCAGAAATATTAATGGGCAAAGACATAATCTACTCCGGGAGCAAGACGTAAACGCCTAAGAGGTCCATGGGCAGGACCGGGTAAACGACCTGATAACGGCGATGTTCCATGAGAGAGCTAAATCGCTCATGGGCCTCCACCAGTCGCCTGGATTGTCTTTCAGCCACCATGTCGAATTCCTGGGCCAGGCCCTCCAGGAGCTTGAGTTCGTTTTCCAGAAAACTTGCGCGGGCCTGCGATGATAGATCGGAAGATGCCCTTGCCTCTTTCAGGAGCGTCTTGGCCTCTGCCTGTTCCAGGAATTCCTTTTGTTGAGGTGTTCCCCGCCAGCCCCAGATCAGCATCTCCTCGGCCACAATCTGATGTCTGCCCTTGCTGTCTTCAATCACGTTGCGGCAGCGGAAGAGTAGCAGTGTGGTCTTGATAGACACATTACCGGTGCGAATGACCGCGGCCCTGGCGGCGCGTTTATCTACACGACCCAGGGTATTGGCCATAATCAGGTGACAGAGCTGTTCTACAAAGCGGTGATTGCGTCCGACGTAGTGATAACCCTCAGGCGTTGGGGATTCAAAACTGACCTTGACCGGGTCCTCTACAGGAAGAAGGTCATGCAACTGGGCCGGCAGGTTGCCGGTTACAATCCTGTAGCCTTTGGCGTCTTTTATCACCTGCACACCGAACAGATTGTTGAGGGCCGAGGTCACGAACGCCTTTACATCCCTGGGATCTCCGATTGCCTCATCACATTCGCGAAGATCCGCTTCGATTTCCTGCGCCTTGATTGCATGTTGGGCAAATACACTCCTGGATGCCTTTTCCCGGGCCGCTGCCTCGTCCACCTTTCGCGTAACACGGCTCTTGGCGTCTGCCGCCTCGTCAAACTGGCCGAAATCGAACACGAGCTGTTGAGGGCCGCCGCTGGTCTCAATCCGGCGATTGGGGTTTAGCAAAAGAGCCTGGGTAATGGTATCAATAATGCTCTGGGAATCTTCAGGAAAAGGGACATTAATGCCGGTTGTGCGCTTGATCTCACGCACCTTGCGCAAAAGCACATCGAGCACAATGCCGTCTATGGGATTGTCAGCGCCATAGAGCAAACAGGCCTTTACGACGGGGGCCTTTTGTCCGAACCGGTCCACGCGGCCTTCCCGCTGCTCCAGCCGGTTGGGATTCCAAGGAAGATCATAGTGCAGCACCCCGGTAAAAAGGTCCTGGAGGTTGATTCCTTCGCTCAGGCAATCTGTGGCGATAATGACGCGCAAAGGCGACTTGATCATTTCCTCGATACGTTGCTTGCGCAGATCATCCGGCAGCTCACTGGTGATGACCTGAAGATCCAGTTTGGGAAACCTCTTTTTGAGCACCGACCCAAGCTGTCCGCCCACATAGTTGGCTGTCGCAATGTAACGGCAAAAGACCACAGGATTAAATCCCCTGTTTAACCAGTCTTCCAGGATCAGCTCGGCGGATGCGAGTTTCTGATCCTCCTGCATATTGCTCAACTGTTCAAGTTGTCTTGCCAGATTGCGAAGCTGTTGACGCTGGTGACTTGTCCAGTCATTACGTTCCATCACCTGGGTGGGGGAGTTGTCACCTTCAAAGCCGAACTCGGTGTCATGAACCGGGTTTTCATCCTCAAGGATATCACCCTCCGCCATGACTTCTCCGTCATCCCGGAATGATTCCGCCAATCGTGTCAGGCGGGTATTAAGCATCTCGATGCCTGCGGCAGGGCTTGACATCACTCCGCGCAACAGGGCTAGCGCGGTCCAGTAACGGACACGGTGCTGGCCGGTAATGCCGGCTTTAGGATCTATCAGCTTTCTGGCAAATTCGAGTACATCTTCGAAAAACCGGGCATACCCTTTGGATAGATTATATGGCCATTCAAAGGGATCACGTTTCGGAAACGGGGTGTCTTCACCCATCCATTTTTCAACATCAGCCCGCTTTCTCTGGACAAAGTAACGTGCCAGGTCCCGACGTTGCGCCTGGTTGGAAGTGGGGATATCGAGCCTCTCAAATTCTGTGCGTAGCAGCCCCAACAGGGAATGAAATTCGTCAGGCTTTCCGCTGTGTGGCGTTGCGGTAAGAAGAATGAGTTGCTGGCCGGGCTTATGAGCGATCCGGCTGATGAGGTGATAGCGCTGCTGCTGACCTGCTGCCGCTCCTGTGGGTCTTGCGCAGGTGTGTGCCTCATCCACGATCACAAGCTCCGGGCACTGCTCTATAAAGACATCACGACGCACAGCCGACTTTATAAAATCAATGCTGATAACTTGATAAGGGTAGTAGTCGTAGACACTGGTATCCCCCTGGATCTGCCGGTCCAGCCTCGCCTGGGTGTTGGACCGAATTACAACCGCCTCAAGGTCAAGCTTGGCGCGGATCTCCGCCTCCCATTGCTCGCAGAGGTGGGGCAGGCAGACAACGGCAAAACGCCTGATTTTGCGCCTCTCCAGCATCTCCTTGACGATCAGCAATGCCTCAACTGTTTTGCCGACTCCCACATCATCGGCTATCAGCAGACGCATGGCATCCTGCCTAAGGGCCATGATCAGAGGCACCATCTGGTAGGCGCGGGGCCGGAATGATAGCCTGGCAAGTGCCCGGAATGGACCAGCGCCATTACGAAAGGCCAGACGGGCCGAGTCATAGAGAAGACGCACTGTGCTGATATCTCCAAGATCGTCCGGGGTAGGAGGCAGAAAGCTTGCATCAACGGGGAGATCGTTTCTTATGCCAAGTGGCAGATAGATGCCCGTGATTTCATGATCCGAGCCACCAAGGGGTTTTACAACCAGGAGCTCTTTATCATCAGACGGCAGAACAATCCAGTCTCTTCCTCTTAATGCCACCAGTTTTCCGGGTTGAAAGAGAGAGGTCATCTAACCCTCCTGAAGATATCAGGCCTGGCCGCAATCTTTTCAGCGAGGCTGTCCTTGTAATAGTACACCCAAACCTCGTCTCCCTTGGCCCTGATCGCCTGCCGCTGGGCCTCATCATTTTCCTTTACAGCCGGATCATCATGTGGTGTGCCGTCACAGAACACCCAGATTCGTCTATCGTAGTAAAAATCCGGCTGGACATAAATACCTTCCACACGTTTTTGGGCTGCATCCGGCAGACGCAGACCATTATTGTATAGGTAATCGAGGAATTTTCGCTCAGTGGAGGAATTGGGATCAAGGTTACGCAGCATTGCCTGATATTGATCATCATAACTGTTGAAACCCGTGTTCGCCTGGATCTCAATGTCTGCAATACGCAGTTTTTCCAGGGCATCTCTGATCAGGTGACGGTCGATTATTTTATGATCCCGCTGGTTGTAATAACTGAGCAGATCGTCATAGCTGGCCGGTGCCTTGTATTCATCGTCATCAAAACGGCAGAGGGAAATGGCTTCATCCACGACTCTATGGAAGATGTTTACGTCTTCCACGAACTGGGACAGGATGCCCAAGCTGCCTTCGGCAGCTTCATAAATCAGGATGTTGGGCGCTTCGGGATCACCAACGGTAACCACCCCGATCTCCCTGGACTCGACCTGAAAAAGACTCTCAATGGCGCGCTTCAGTGCATGTTGCAGGGTAATGACCCCATCGGCCTTTAATCCCAATGGCTGAATGGGTTCGATGTGAAGCGCATCTGCAAGATTTGATGTCCACAATTTCACCAACTTGAACTCTTCCTTCAAGTTGTCATCCGGCCCCGGAACAGAGTTCCGCCAGTCACCGGATATTAACCCCATGGGAAAGCCTTCGGCACGCTGGGTGCGCCACTTGTAGTTTACATGCACCAGACGTGCGGCAGGCACATAACGGAGATTGAGCAATGCGTTCTCACTGGTACGGGCCACTGCCTTTCGCACCCGCTCCAGATGCCCACCGTCCACTGAAAAGTATGTCTTTATCTCGTAGCCTTTGGATATCCTTTCTTCTTCCTCACAGGATATCCTGTTTGCCTCCTGTGACCTGGATTCGGTCATCTCCAGCAGGTAGTGGAGGTGCTCTTTGTTGGCATTGTCGCTCAGGCTCAGGCCGCTGAATGGGCAAAATTCCAGGTCCTTTTGATCTGCGGTCAGAAAATAGCCAGCCTTTGTGCTGATCCTGGCCTCGGATAGAGAGTTATCCGCATCCTGGACCACCAGTTGTGAAACACGATATTTGCTGCCATTGTGATATATGGTATTGAGTGGACCAAACTCACGTAACGCAATGGCGCGGGGACGCGAAATAAATTCACCGGAAGAATCCCCTGTGGGGATGAACACCCGCAAGGGCAGTCGTGTGAAGTTATAACCGGGAAGAAACCCTTCTGAGGCCAGGTACCGATAAGGGTAAAACTCAGACAGCTCTGTAAACACGCCTCCTGTGTCATTCCTTAGCAGATCCAATTGACGGGTGGCCTGGTCTTGATTGCGCCTGTGTTTTTTGTATTCGTCGCTGCCCCTAGTGAGAGTGCCGCTTTCAATCCTCTGTGTGGCCTGTGTCAGGATTGTTCTGGCCGACCGATAAAGGCCGCGCCAGCGATTGAGTGATTGATCAAGATTCTCTGCCAGTTTGGACAGTTGTTGTTCAACCCACTGATCGGAATACCATCCTGAGCCCTTAAGCTCCAATTCAGCCTCAAAGTCGTGAATCGTCCGTTTAAAAGTTGATTTAAGATGGCTAAACATCTGAGGGAGGATTGTGAGTCCGGATCTGACCTCCTGGGCGAGTGGCATTTGGTCGTTGTCGTCCACTAGTAGTCTCATGATGGAGGGCTTTGATCCTCCATCCTCCTCAAGCCCGGGCATACCGATTTCCGAAATCGCCAGGGCGTTTAAATGCGTCAATAGAAGTTCACGGTTACACAGGTCAAGCAATGGCGCCCGCACGACGCCAGCCACCAATTCGGATTGCTGTTGAAAATAGTGGCGATCATGAGGTGAGTAACTGGAACAATACGTGAAAACCAGCGCACCCTGTCCGCTCCGTCCTGCACGGCCTGACCGCTGTGCATAATTGGCTGGGTTGGGGGGGGCATTCCTAAGGTGTACGACACTTAAGCCGCCAATATCAATTCCCAGCTCCATGGTGGGGGAACAAAAGAGTGCACTGATGGACTCGCTTCGGATGCGTTCTTCGTCAAGCTGATTTTTCTTATCTCCATCAAGATACCATTCGGCCCGGAAACGCTTTTCTCTGTCCTGGCGTGGTTCGGGTTTTAGTTGGGCGGTATGGTCTTCGGCGCGCAACCTTTTGCGGGTGGAAAGGTCACGCCGATACATTTCACGAAAGAAGGCATTGGGTTGCGGGGCCTGGTCTTTGTAAGAACGACGCTTGATGACATCGGCTTTAACAGTCTCGCCATCACCCAGTTTCCAGATGAGTTTTTCGATCCTTAAACGGTAAACCGGCACCTCCTCATTTTTTTCGCTGCGCACCGTGCTGCTTATGAGATAGTCCGCGTCTTCCAGCTTTTTCATCAGATGAAGGATGAAGGCGCGGTAATGGTCGCCTTTGAGATGAATATCCAGGTCATGCTGCCGCACGTAGAGTTTGATAAACTTTCCTAATGAACTGGCAGGTCCCATACTCTTTGAGAATAGTTTGGCGGATCGGTGCAGCGGGTCATAACGGATGAAGAATGGGTCCCGAAGTTCCTCATCATGGTCCAATGTCCAGGGTTCGCGGAGCCTTTCACGGAACTGCTTTTCGTTCTCTTTGATCTTGGACTGGGTCAGGTAATTTTCACTATGGAGGGCGTATTCCAGTCGGAAAAAGTCGAGGATTGTCGAGAGAAATGTCTGGCGGTCTGTATGGTTCAGCTCGTTCAATAAGGGGCAGTCCTCCCAGAACCCATCTTCGGCTGCAACCTTCTCCAGATCCAGATAAAGGATATCAAGCAACCCGCACTGTTCCAGATTAGGAAGGATGATCCGCCAACTGCGCCTCAGGTCGGCAATGGCGCGGTAAAAAAGGTAGCTCTGAAAGCACTCTTCATAGTCACGCCGAACATTGACCAATACGGGAACTTCCTTACGATTGGCAAAGTCTAGAAAAGGTAACCCAAGGGCTTTGAAGACCGCTTCACCCAAGGTGGCGTAATTAAGCGAATTTTCCGGTGCCTGCATTAGGGCCTTGTGGATACCAGCCCGCAATTGGACGACCTGCACAAAATCGTTGAAATGACCGGATTGCAGTGCAGCGTCCTGACGGTTGTCAGTAAAGCTCAACAGTTTTTGGTCCTTGGCATGATATCCGGCCTCATGGAGCTGATTGAGGATAGAAAAGGCCATAATGGTTGTAGAGGTGCTGCGGCCTTCACTGCCTAACTTTGTGAGTTTCGTCCCTTCGTTGGTTTTGGTATCAAAGAAAACCCCTGCGCTGGGATCAAAGAGAAGCGGAGCCTTCATAAACCAGCCCCACCATGTCAAAGGTTCTTTTTCAGAGCAATTTCCAAACTCGTCAAAGTATAATTTTACAGGGAAAAATGGTTTTTTCTTTGAGTTAGGAACCAATCCCTTCTTGGTCATGCGGAACCATGAGTCCGGAAGAAATTCCAGGTCTTCAGCAGGGTTCCAGACATCGTCACCGACGATGAGATAACCGTCAGTTGTTTCTTCCTCTTCGTCAGAGCCATCCCGAAACTCTCTAGGCTCCAGCCGATTGCCGACACGGGATACACAAATAAAGGCCTGCCCGCTGGCACGGCTAAACACGTTGGGAAAGATCGGCTTGCGTTCTTTTTCGTCCTGCTTGTAAACCCCAGGTTCGAGGGTAATAAGACGATTGTCATCCTGGTCGAGCGTTGTGTAGACCGACCCAGTCTGGGAAATGAACTGGTGAAGCTTGAAAGGGAGTATGGCGTATCGGTGGCCGGCGTCTTGAAGTCGTTTATTCACATTGCTGATCCATTGAAGCAGGTCAGCCAAATACTGCCGACAGGCGTCTTCGTCTGCCCCGGATTCCACGGAAAGCGCTAATACAATATCACCGGTGCGTTGGGGTTTCCGACGAACAAGCTCTCCGTCGCGCTCCTCCAGGGCCACCTGGTTTTCAACCCAAACTCCAACAGGATTGTTTCTTAGTTTTTCGGCATCTTCTTCGAAATGGACAATTTCCCGGATTGCTGCATAAAGTTCTGTCCTTGTCGGCAGTTTTCCGGAAAATGACAGCGAGCGAGCAAGTTTTTCATTTATTACCTGTTCTGGTTTGAATTCACGACCAAACAGCGTAGTGGCGACATTTGCGACCTCTTCGCGTTGGGAAGAAATGCTGCCGACAGAAACCATGGTTGCAGATGTGCCGATGAAGGCCAATTTGTGGGTGCATCGAGAACTGATACGACGGATCAGCATGGCCACGTCCGACCCCTGGCGCCCACGGTGAGTGTGGAGCTCATCAAATACAAGGAATCGGAGATTTTCGTAAATAGCGTCGCGGATTGAACGCTCCTTGGCCCGAGTCAAGAGCAACTCCAACATCATGAAGTTGGTAAGGAGTATCTGGGGTGGCCTTTCCCGCATCTTTTGCCGCGCACCTTCATCCTCTTGCCCCGTGTACTTGCCGAAGGTAATCGGAAAAGACCTTCCGCTGGCGCTTTCATAGTTCAATTTATAGCGATTGAATTCCTCTGTCTGTGAATTGATCAGGGCATTCATGGGATAAACCACAATTGCCGTTACCCCTGCGGAATCCTGGTTTCCAAGCAAATGGTGAAATATCGGTCCAATATAGGTGAGTGACTTTCCGGACCCTGTTCCCGATGTTACGATAAAATCCTTGCCGGCAATTCCAAGCTGGATTGCCTCGACCTGGTGACGATAAAGAGAATAGCCCTTGAATATGGCGGCGATATCCGGATGCAGCATGCCTGTTTTTGAGAGTTCAGATACACTTGCAGCGAACTCAAAAGAGGGGTTGAACTGGAGGAGTGGTTCCGGCCATAGTTTTCCCCTTCGGAGTTCTTCACCAACGACTTCCCGGATTTTGAGATCTGCAATATTAAGGAAACTGTGAATATATGTAGCGTAATCACTGACTATCTTGGAGTGTGTCTCAAAGACATTCATGGCAGATCCCTGTTAGCCTTTATTTGAGTGCATTTGCTTAGTATATTTGGAATGTTATCCCACCTTATCTAAAGGTCAATCGTTTTTCTATTTATCCAAAGACTTGGGTGAGAGAATTCTATTAGGTGTCGCGACATAATTGCACCGAACATATACCAAAATCCAATAAATTCTGCAAATTGAGAAACACAAGGGAAATTTCCAGAAAAGAAAAAGGGAATGCCTTCTGAAGGAATGGAGTCTAGTCAGTGACTAGTACCACGTAACATTTAATATTTCGCAAAAATAAAATATATGCTATACTGGCGGCAAACCTATAAAGGAGGCCGTCATGTCACCAAGATACCGAGTAACACTTACTGAGCAGGAGCGTGAAGAACTTGAGGCGTTGACAAAACGCGGGAAAATCCACGCCAGAAGATTTATCCATGCTCGTGCGCT
>LT984857.1:323794-584275 GCA_900258555.1 uncultured Desulfobacterium sp.
ACACCGCAAAAAAGATCGACTGGCAGTTCACCACGTCTGATGCTCGCATAAAACTAAAACGCCTTTATCCGAAACAATAAAGGTTACATGGTACTAGGATTTAAGTTCTAAAACCACCTATATGAATTCAATCAGCAATTGAAAGCCAATAGTGTTTAGACTCTGATATCCTTAGCTCAGCTTAAGATATCAGCCACCTCAGGAACCTGAGAGATGTCTATAAAGGGCAATCCTAATTTTTAAGGACATAGGAGTTGCAGGTCAAAGGTTACAAAATGAAATATTTAACCCCTTGATATTAAATGTTATATGTGATACTGATAATCAAGAGTTGACAACGCTGGTGATTGACAATGCCAAGTAACTGTCAGCTTAGACCTATGCTTTTTTGCTATAATTACCAATTGATAATGCAGGCTTCTTCAAAACCAAAAGTTGGCTTATACAGCTTGCATAAACCGGAGTGCCGTAAAGGGAGATTTGTCATATTTATCTAAAATAACAAGATTTATCTAATTTAACAAGAAGACTCGGCAACTTCTTATACAATACATCCTATATAAACATTGTTAGATGATAGGATGAACACATGAGTGATCTCACTGGTCTGTTTTAAGCATTATAGTCCCCGAATCAGTGATAATGAAAATCACCGGCCATTCGACCCGAGAGATGTTTGATCGCTACAACACTATTGACCGGAAAGATACCCGGAATGCTGTTGACCAACTGGAGTTATTTCTCGCAAATGTTGACCAAATTGTTGACCAAGCCAATTTTTTTGATCCTAAAACAAAAAAGGGAGTTTATAACTCCCTTAAATAATTGCTGTTTTATGGGGTGAGTGATGGGACTTGAACCCACGACCACTGGGGCCACAACCCAGTGCTCTGCCAACTGAGCTACACTCACCATATTTTGTACTAATTATCCCAACTTTTCGAAATTTTGCAAGCAGTTTTGTTTAATCGCGGTCAATTGTGAGAAAAAATGAGCCTTCGGGCTCTCTTATCACCTTGAGGCCGAACATCCTGATGGTTTCGGTCAAGGGCCTGCCAAAGACAAAAGCCATTTCTTCCGGGGCTATTTTCAGCCTCTCTGAGACAAGGGGTCTTAACTGGTGATCAAATCTTATAATCCCCATAATCCCTTGGACCGCCTTTTCCCCATCAGCCTCAATACTCATGGCAAGTTTTTCGAGCACGTTATAACCGCACCTGTTTTCGTGTTCCCTGATCAGGTCCAGGAGGATATTGTCGCTGATTATGTCTTTTCTATTTAACCTCTGGCCGTTGAACACCCGCTGGAACTCCCTGTCATCCCGGCAGGCAAGTGCAACGCACTGGGAAGGCCTGTGCTCATAGATCAGGCAGGCCTTCTCTTCTTCATCATAAAAAATGCAGGCCCTGCCTGAGTCTTTTTCCCTGACTTTGATAAGCTCTTCCTGATTAATCACAGGACGGCTGCTGATGTTATCCCAGACAAGCTCCCCAACCCTTATGGTATAGAGGTCCTTTTTCTGAATCAGGCCATGCCTGATCAGGTCAATATCCTGTAACTGGAGTGAGGGGCTTGATCTCAGGCAACACTGTCCGCACCTGATGCAATGAGTTCTTTCCGGCCTCAAAAGGTCAATACCTCAAGCTCCTTGTTTTCCAGGGCCTTTATCCGGTCTCTGAGCGATATGGCCTGTTCAAAATCAAGCCTCTTTGCCGCCTCCTTCATCTTCGCGGTGAGCTCCCTGATCACCTTGTTGGTCTCGTCAGGGCTCAGGTAAGGCGCCTGATCTTCGGCCACTACAGGGACAGTGACATAATCCGCCTCATATACAGAGCCCAGGATATCATCAATGCTTTTGCGGATGGATGAAGGGGTGATATTATTTTCTTTATTATATTCCACCTGGATCATACGGCGGCGATTGCATTCTTCAATCGCCCTTTTCATGGAATCGGTCATTGTGTCTGCATAAAAAAGGACCATGCCGTTTACATTTCTGGCCGCCCTGCCGCATGTCTGTATCAGAGACCTTTCAGACCTCAAAAATCCCTCCTTGTCCGCATCGAGTATGGCGACCAGTGTCACCTCCGGAAGATCAAGGCCCTCTCTTAAGAGGTTTATACCCACCAGCACATCAAAGGCCCCGAGCCTGAGATCCCTGATGATCTCCATCCGCTCGATGGTCTTGATATCAGAGTGCATATACCGTACATTGACACCCAGATCCGCGTAGTATTCCGTCAAATCCTCCGCCATCCTCTTGGTCAGGGTGGTCACCAGTGTGCGCTCCTTTTGCGCCACCCTCTCCCTTATCCAGCCCAACAGATCATCCACCTGTTTTGCGGCGGGCCGCACCACTATCTCCGGGTCTGTAAGGCCGGTGGGTCTGATGATCTGTTCTGCAATAACACTGGATCTCTCAAGCTCATATGGTCCCGGGGTAGCAGAGACATATATCACCTGTTTTACCTTTGAATCGAACTCCTCAAAGGTCAGCGGCCTGTTATCCAGGGCCGAGGGAAGGCGAAACCCGTAATTGACCAGGGTCTCCTTTCTGGACCTGTCACCGCGATACATGCCGTGCAACTGGGGGACCGTGATATGGCTTTCATCAATAATGACCATGAAATCCCTTGGGAAATATTCGATCAAGGTAGGAGGGGGCTCTCCTGCTGCCCGGCCTGTCAGGTGTCTGGAATAGTTTTCTATACCGTGGCAATATCCCATCTCGATCATCATCTCGAGATCAAACCTGGTGCGCTCTTCTATCCGCTGGGCCTCGAGGAATTTACCCTGTTCGCGAAAATAGACTATGCGCTCTTCAAGCTCCTCTGTGATCTGCCTTATGGCCTTTTCCCTTATGGAGGTGGTTGTTACATAATGGGTGGCAGGATAAATGGTTATCCTCCCGAGAGGCTGGATGGTCTTGCCGGTCAAGGGGTCTATCTCATAAACGGATTCCACCTCGTCGCCGAAAAAACAGATGCGGACTGCCCGGTCCTTTTCATGGACCGGGTATATATCCAGGACGTCACCTCTGACGCGAAATCTTCCCCTGTAAAAATCTATGTCTCCCCTCTCATACTGGATCTCTACAAGCCTTTTGATTGCATCTTCCCTGGAAAGGGCAGCACCCTCTTCAACGTAGAGGAGCATATCATGATAGGCCTCGGGAGAGCCAAGGCCATAGATGCAGGAGACGCTTGCCACAATGATCACGTCGTCGCGGTCCAAAAGTGACCTTGTGGCCGCATGCCTCATCTTGTCTATGCTTTCGTTTATTGAGGAATCCTTCTGGATATAGGTATCTGACTGGGGGATGTAGGCCTCAGGCTGGTAGTAATCGTAATAACTGACAAAATACTCTACGGCATTGTGGGGGAAGAGATTTTTGAATTCTCCGTAGAGTTGTGCGGCCAGGGTCTTGTTTGGGGCTATGACCAGCGTGGGCTTCTGGACCTCTTTAATGACATGGGCCATGGTAAAGGTCTTGCCCGAGCCTGTTACCCCTAAAAGTATCTGATGCCTGGTGCCCTTCCTGATGCTGTCCGAGAGGGTCCTTATCGCCTCCGGCTGATCCCCGCAAGGCGCAAGGTCTGTAACGATCTCAAACATCAAGTCTCCAGGTAGTCCCCTGGGGCCCGTCTTCCAGGATGACGCCCATTTCCTTCAGGCGATTGCGGACCTGGTCCGCCTTGGCCCAGTCTTTTTTTGCCCTGGCCTCGGTCCTCTCCCGGATCATCTCTTCAATAACTGCCGGATCAATACCCCCGGCCTCAGAGGGCCTTGTAAGTTCCGCAAAAAATTGTTCCGGCCTTGTCTCTAAAAGTCCCAATACCTGTCCAGCCGCAAGGATGTCTTTCCTGTCATCCTCAAGCCGCCTGAGGCTGGAGTCGTCCCTAAGGGTGTCTGATGAGTCCATCAGCCTGTTTATATCTCTTACCTTTTCAAACAAAAGACCAATCGCCCCCGCGGTATTGAGGTCATCGTCCATCAATGAGACAAACTGGGGGAGGAAAGAATCCTCGTTAGATCCCTGGGACAGGTCGCCCGCTGAAAACGCCTTGTTATCTACATTTGTTTTTCCGGGGCCCAATAAGTTATCAAGCCGCTCAAGGGTCCTGTATATCCTGACCAGGCCTGCCTGGGCCGCCTCTACGCCGCTTGCGGAAAAGTCAATCGGGCTCCTGTAGTGTTTGGAAAGGAGAAATAGGCGCAGGACCTGCGAATGATGGCTTTTAAGGGCATCCCTTATGGTCAGAAAATTGCCCAGGGACTTTGACATCTTTTCAGACTCAATGGTCACAAAGCCGTTGTGGACCCAGTGCCTGGCGAATTCCCCGCCGTTTGCACACAGGGACTGTGCCCTCTCGTTTTCGTGATGCGGGAAAAGGAGGTCTTTTCCGCCCCCGTGGATGTCAAATGATACGCCCAGATACCGGTTGCTCATTACGGAACACTCCAGGTGCCAGCCGGGTCTACCCAGGCCCCAGGGGCTCTCCCACTTGGGCTCTCCGGGTTTAGCGGCCTTCCATAGGACAAAGTCCATGGGGTGTCTCTTGTTTTCATCAACGGCGATTCGGCTCCCTGCCTGCATTTCATCCAGACGCCTTCCTGATAACGCGCCATAGCCCTTGAAGCTTTCAACGGAAAAGAATATATCGCTTCCCTGCTGATAGGCGTGTCCGCGCTCCAGCAGTGTTTCAATCATCTTGATCATACCTTCAATATGATCCGTGGCCCGGGGTTCCACATCCGCATCCAATACCCCGAGGCTTTTCATGTCGTTGCGAAATGCGTCAATATACTGCTGGGCAAGGGCGAAGGTGTCTTTTGCCAGTTCATTTGCCCTTGCGATAATCTTGTCGTCAATATCAGTAAAATTTCGCACATAGGTTACGTTTAATCCACTTGCCCTGAGATACCTGACAAGGACGTCAAACACGATGGCGGATCTGGCGTGACCGATATGGCAGAGGTCATAGACCGTTACCCCGCAGACATAAATGCCGACATTTCCCTCCCGCAACAGCACAAGGTCCTCTTTCCTGCGAGTGGCGGTATTGTATATTCTAAGCGTCAACTTTTTCTCCTGTAAGACTGACAACGGCATAGGCCGCTATCCCCTCTTCACGGCCGCAAAACCCCATCCCCTCAGTGGTCGTGGCCTTGATATTGACATGGTCTGCGCCAAGGGCTGTAATGAGCCTTTCCCTCATCGCCGGGATAAAAGGGGCAAGTCTTGGCCGCTGGGCAACTATGGTTGCATCAAGGTTGTTTACGACAAGGCCCGCGGCCTTCACCCAGTCCATCACCTCTTTTAGCAGCTTAAGGCTCTCAGCCCCTTTATACGCCGGATCAGTATCCGGAAAGTGCCGGCCGATATCACCCTTGCCCAGGGCGCCCGTGAGAGCGTCCATAATGGCATGGACCAGGACATCCGCATCGGAATGACCTTCAAGCCCCAGGGAATAAGGGATCTCAATCCCTCCCAGGATCAAGGGCCTGTCCTTAACCAGGCGGTGGGCGTCATATCCGAAGCCGATTCGAAACAAGAATATTCTCCAGTGTATATTAAGCGATCAGCTATTAGCTGTTGGAGGTTAATGACATGTACTGCAGTTTCCGCCGGCACAGGAGGCACATCCCGATGAACTTGAGGACGCCCCATAACCTTCAGTTACATCGCTCCCGCCGCCGCTCTTGAATCCAAACGAAGACATAAGACGACTGAGATTATCACCGTTACAACGGGGGCATGTCACCTTGTCTCTCGATCCAAAGACAAGGGCCTCAAAGTCTTCATTACAATCCAAGCACCTGTATTCATAAATGGGCATAATAAATATCTCCCTATCAAGTCATGCGTTACCTGTTTAATTTCTCAACAATTGCTGCGGCAATCAATGGAAACATTATCTCGTGATGCCCCACCAGATTATAACCCTTGCCGCTTTCCAGCGTCGGCCTGTGGACCACATTGGTCATAGGCCTGTAGTGTCGTATAAAATCCATGTTTACTGTTGTAAAATCCCTGACATCATGGCCGAGATTCCGTACCAGGCTCAGGGCCTTTAAAAACACCTCGGGCATTATCACAGCAGAGCCCAGATTAATCAGCACCCCCTCTTTTAATGTGGAGACCAGGGTTGAAAAAATCCGGAAGTCCCGGTGAGAAGTCTCTCCGATCGCCGCCCCGTCCGCATTGGGGTGAAAGTGTATAATGTCCGTCCCTATGGCCACATGTACGGTGGCGGGGATTTGAAAATCGTATGCCCTGGCCAGGATGCTCAGGCGGTTGAATGGAAAACCTTCTTTAACCAGCATCCTGCCGATGGATTTTCCCAGACCCAGGCCGTTCTTGGCCCCTTCTGAGATAGCTTCATTTAAAAGCCTTCCGGTCTCCTCGGCCATACCGAATTTTCCATCTCCCAGTACCTGGGCCACATCCTCAGAGGTGCTCCCGACCATCGCCACCTCTGCGTCATGTATGATGCAGGCCCCGTTCATGGCAACCCCGCTTATAACACCCCGTTCCATCAGGTCAATGATAATCGGGTTTAGCCCCACCTTTATCGGATGTGCCCCCATGGCCAGGATAATCGTCCTGTCTGAGTCTGCGGCCTTGACCACACGTGCGATGATCTCTTTTAAGTCAATGCCTGCGAGGATATCAGGGAGCGTTTCCAGCCATTCGCTAATGGAATTGCCCTGTCCCCAGGGCCTTCCAAAGAGTTGTGTACTTACCTTGCTGACCCTTTCCTTAAGGGGGTATGATTTTACTCCATCCAGTGATATGGGCTGGATATCTGCCATGACTGCGCTCTTTTCAACCTTAATGATTAAAATCTATCGGGCGAACACAAGGTTCGCCCCTACGTCAATGCCTTTGAAATATTATGTAATCCACCAACTGACATATGATATGCCCGGCCAGGATATGCGATTCCTGGATCCTGGCAGTCACATCGCTTTCCACCACCAGGGCCAGGTCCACCAGACCCTTTAGCTCTCCTCCGTCCCGTCCCATAAGGCCTGCAACGTAAATACCCCGCTGCCTGGCGTCTCTTGTGGCTGACAGTACATTTTTGGATCGTCCGCTAGTGCTTATCGCCAACAGGATGTCTCCTTCATTGCCCAAGGCCTTTATCTGTTTGGAAAAGACATCGTCAAAGGAGTAATCATTGCCGATGGCGGTAATAATGGAGGTGTCTGTTGTAAGGGCCAGGGCGGGCAGAGGGGGCCGCTCAAGGGAAAAGCGATTGACGAATTCCGCTGCAATATGCTGTGCATCAGCAGCGCTACCGCCGTTACCGCACAGCATCAGTTTTCTATCGCCGGTAAAGGCTGTGGCGATCTTTTCCGCCAGACGAATCAGAAGGGAGGCGTTTTTTCTGATAAAAGACTCCTTGATCTTCAGACTCTCGGAAAGGGCCTTTTCGATTATATCTTTCAATTATAACAACCTCTATCTTTATTCCAGCCAGTTATGCTACATCTGATTTTCTATTCCTTTTTGGCCTCCTGATAAGGGTCTTTCATCATCCTGTCGGCCTGAAAGCCGAGGATCATAAAGGCATAATCGCTTTCAGAGGATATGGCCGGATAGTCCTTGGCGTCTTTTTCAATTTTGTCAAATAGTGAAATTGTATATTCCTTGGAGCCCCTAAGCTTTATTGTATAGATCGGATTTGTAAACTTGTCCTTTCCCTGCTCGATATATTTTTCGCACTTGAGATTTGAAAGCAGGGAAATGATGTCGTTCAGTGTGGCGGTATTCCCCTTTTTCCCTTCGCCTGTTTCCCACAGGGTTTCGGCCTTTTCCCTGGCAGCCTCGGGGGCTGCCTTTTCCTTGTCCGTTTCCTGCGGCTGGGCCTGGGCGGAGGCCTTTTTCTTTAAAACTCCCAGAGATTGGTTCCCCTTGATGATCTCGACCTCTGCAATTTCATCTTGGCCGAACGACAATACAGCCTTGTCCCAGAGTTTTTCTACGGTCATATCAAAGTCATTTCTGAAATTACCCTTGGCATAGTAAACGTTCGGATTTCCTGGAAGCCTTACAAACGTATGATTCCATGAAGGCGCTGCCCGGCCCATTTCAAATTCAAGCTTAAGGACATTATCTTTATATGCCTTGACCGTGATTTTTTTGTCATCTACAAGATCAAAAGGCTGGTAGTTTTTTGCCTCGGAGACAAGGTCTGTCAGGGTAAGGTCCCCGATGGTATTCAGCATCTTGTTGACCAACTCAACGTCTGCGGGATAAGGCCTTGGTTCAATAAACCATTTGTTGTCTTTCCTGCTGACTGCAAGGGTTGAGGAGGCCTTGATGATTTCAATTTTTGTCACCTCTTTCTTATCAACCTTTGCCACCTCCGGCAATTGGTAGTGGGACTGATTGGTCTTGCGAAAAAATAGATAACAACACAATGCAACTATTACAATGACAAGTATAAGGTATTCTTTTTTGCCTTTCATCTTCTAATCCCTCAACTGATGGTTACCTTTGAAACATCAGACGTATCTTCTTCTGTCGTGAATGCCTGCGGGCCCATACAACTAGGCCGAAGGCAACAACCAGGACCGGCAGGCCCGCAATATTAAAGGACTTGATGCCCGTCTTTGCCGCAGGCGCCAGATCAATCAGGGGATTGATCCGTTGCTCCTTTCCCCTCATCACTGCTATCTGATCTCTGTTGTTCAGGGCGTCAAGGACATTCATCACGAAAACAGCATTGGGGCCCTTACCCTCTTCATCAATCAGGTCGTTCTTCAACAGCTCAGAAGAACCGGCCAGGAATATCTTCGCTCGTCTTCCCTTTGTGATTACCTGGCCTGCGCCCTGGACCTTTGAAATCTCTTCACCGGGTTTGTCAACAGGGGGTTTGTCAACAGGCTTATCTTTACCTTCAGACTCTTTCTTTTCCTGAGGCTTTTCAGGTATGGGTTTGCCTGCAAAATAACTGGGAAACTCCCCTTCAATAAGGTACGCAAGGGGGAGACTCTGCATCTCATTGGAGGGAGGCGGATGGATCATCATGGGGCTCAGGTTTATCCTGCCGCTCATCTCCCATGACCGCTCGGATGTGGACACAAGCCTGGTGGCCGCAAGGCCATTGTCCCCAATACGCTTGGCGTCAATCTCCAGCGGAGAGGCCTTGACCATGATCATTTCTTTTATGGAACCCATAAATTCCGGCTGATGATTAATAAACTCATTTTTGATTATAGGCGCAAAATAGATGGGAGTCTCTCCCCCGCCCATCTTTGTCCTGCTCCGTTGTTTGTAACAGTTTTCATCCATTGCATAAGATTTTTTAATGCGTACACCGTAATGATCCAACAGTTTCTCAAGTCCTGTATCAAGAGGCACAATCTGGGGTCTTTGATTGTAACCGTATGCCTCCTGGTTCGGTGGCGTGACCTCATTAAAGGCATCCAGAAACAGGGCCAGGTTATTTCCCCTCATCAGGAATTGATCAATCTGAAACAATTCGTAGTCTGAAAAATTCTCCTTGGGCCCTGCTATGATGAGGCAATTGAACGTATCAGGAATGTCTCCGGCCTTTAAGTCAACATCCCTGACAGTGTAACTTTGGGATGCCACTGTTCTGAAGTTGGTGATTTCACCGTAGTCCTGCTGCATGGGGTTCATCATGGAGGCGGGTGAGGCCCCGGGGGTGCCGTGATCAGCAAGATAGCCCAGGTCTTCGTTTATCTCGAGCAGGGATTCGATTTGTTCGTTAAGGGTGTCTTCCATCCGGTTCATATCAACCATGCTGTATTGGGTGCCGAAGAGTGGGACTCGGACTGCACTTACAAGGGGGATGGAGATTGTCTTTTTGCCATACTCCATTATCAGGCCGATTGAGCCGCTGCCGGCCGGTATATTGTCATCGGATATCGCGGGCCAGCTCAGGCTCAGTATATTATATTGGCTGACAGTGGATTCAATCTCCTTGTCCTTTGATGGATCCAGGTATTCGAAGGCCAGCTTGTCGAAGGTCTTTGTATTTAGCTTTGTGACAATCTCCTTTAGCTTTTCAGGAATTGTCGGCAGATCGTTCAGTCGCAGATAAGGGGCAATGATATTGAGTGAGGATGACATAATCAGCCTGATCCTTATCTTGTCTTCCAGGTTCAGAAGTGCGCTTATCTTGTTGTTCAGTCTCTGTATGGATGTTGTCAGTTGATATTCCAGACCCTCTGTGGTTGTGATGGTCGGGATCTTTTCAATCATGTCACCGTGGATGATGACAAGGCCCATATAGGCCTTTTGGAATTTCAGCTCGTCCTTTTCAATATTCTGGAGTTGAATCGGATAGATGCCATAGCTGTTTGCAAGCTGCTTGGTTTCATCGCTCCCGCCTCCTGCCTCTTCTGTCTCCGGCCGGACATCCTCAAAGCTGAAGTTGAAATAGCGATTGGCGTGGATAGCATATTCTTCCAGAAGGTCGCGAAGGTAGCGCTCTGTGCCGTTGTGCGGGGCCGGGAGGTTCTTGCTGAAGAACACCTTTATTGTCAACGGCTCTTTAAGGGTGGATACCACACGTTTACTTGCCTCGGAAATGGAGTATATCCCGTTTTTGGTCAGGTCCACCCTGAAAAAAAGGGTAATCCCTGCGACATTTATGAGTACAACAACGATCATATATACAAAGAACTTTACATAGCCTTGGATACTCTGTCTTGCGCCCATTAGTCTGTCTCCTTAATTTTTCCCTTCCATAACAAGGTGTGCGCCATAAAGGCCAAAAAAGCTTACACTCACAAAGTATAGTATATCCCTTGAGTCAATAATGCCCTTTGAGATGTTCTGGAAATGAAAGTCCGCCCCCAGGTATTCAAAGAACCCCAACAGCGACTGCGGCATGAAGAACAACATCTTATCCACGAGCGTCAGTGCGAAGCATATTGCCATGCCGATTATAAAGGCTACAATCTGATTTCTTGTTAATGACGATGCAAAAAGTCCTACAGAGGAAAAGGCCGCCCCCAGCAATATGGCGCCTATGTATCCGCCCGCCACCGGCCCCCAATCCAGTTCGCCCAGAAATGATATGGTGATCGGGTATGCAAGGGTGGGTAAGAGCATTGCGGCTATGAGGGCAACACTTGCAAAAAATTTTCCCAGTATGACATCACGAGATGTGACAGGTAGGGTGAGCAGGATCTCGTATGAGCCGATGTTGAGTTCTTCTGAAAACAGCCTCATGGTGACGGCAGGGACCACGAACGAGAAGGTGATGGGAAGAAGAGCAAAGAAGTTTCTGAGGTCTGCCTGGTTGTAGAGGAAAAAGGTCATGAAAAAGAACCAGCCTGTAACAAGGAGGAATATCGATATAACGATGTAAGCGATAGGTGAAACAAAATAGGTGCGGAATTCCTTCCGGAATATATTCTTTATCTGGCGCATATCAGTTCTCCTTGGTCAGTTGACGGAAGATGCTTTCAAGAGAAAGGGTTTCCTGTTGGAATTCAAGCAATGTCCAGTCGCTTTGTTTGATCTTTCTGTAGATTTCAGGACGGATGTCGGAGGGGGATCTTAACCGCAGCCGAATGTGTAACGCGTCATTGTCGTCCGCCTTTTTCTCCTCTTCAACGGCCAGGATCTGACCTATTGAGCCCAGCGCCGCCCTGACGGAATCAATGTCTGCATCCAGCAGTGTGATGTTGATGAAGTACTCGCCGCCTGCACCCTGCCTTAAGGCCTCTGTTGTGCTGTCAGCGGCGATCTTGCCCTGGTTTAGTATCACCACCCTGCCGCACGTGGCCTCAACCTCACTCAGGATATGGGTTGAAATGATAATGGTCTTTGTCTTTCCGATCTCTTTTATAATATCCCGGATCTCCACTATCTGGTTCGGGTCAAGTCCGGAGGTGGGTTCATCCAGCACCAGTATCTCAGGGTCGTTCATCATCGCGTGAGCCAGCCCCACCCTCTGTTTATAACCCTTTGACAATTGATTTATGGGTTTGTGCATCACCTCATTAATGCCGCATAAATCTGCAAGCTGTTTTAAACGGGTGATCTTGGCGTCACTCTTGATATCCCGTATATTTGCCACATAGTCCAGATAATCAAATACCAGCATGTCGTGATAGAGGGGCGCAGACTCAGGCAGATAGCCCAGAAGGGATTTGATTTCAAGGCCGTGTTCGTCAATAGAGTAGTCCTTTACCCGGATATTGCCCGACGACGGTCTCAAGAAGCCTGTAAGCATCCTTAAGGTCGTTGTCTTCCCGGCCCCGTTTGGACCCAGCAGACCCAGGATCTCACCTTTCTGGATCTCGAAGCTGATCTGATCAACAGCACAGAAATCATCAAAATACTTTGTCAGGTTCTCAACATGTATCATCTAATTTCTCCTCCTGAATGTCGTTAGGCTATATTCAAATGAAAGAATATAATCTATGTTGCTACCCAAACTATCTGGTATCTCTATAAGAAATGTTATTAGGAGAGAATCTTCGCCCTTTTTTCGGAAAATGAAATATAAGAAAATGCTGGCATTATGTCAATAGACAATTGTTATTAAAAAATCAGGTTGTTAGACTGAAGGCTGACTGTAACAGTTAAAGCTCATTTACCGCCGGATAATCCTTCAATCATCAGGGATGGTAACCTTTGCCTGATCTGAAAGCGGGCCTTTTTCCCCGTTTTCTCCTACCAGGGAGACCTTGAAAAAATGTATACCTTTCCTTTTTTTCATGGGGACATCACAGGAAAATTCCTTATCTGTTACAACAACGCCCTCAATTTCGCTATGAACGGCGAAATCAAGGGGGCAGCCCTCACAGGGGGGATCGTCTTGGGTATAAAATGCATAACTTATGCGGCAACCCGAGATATCTGGCGTTTTTTTCTTTTTGTCTTCCGGGTTTATCACTGTGCCTTTAAGGTGAAAGGCCCCATCTTTCCATGTTGCCTCAAGGTGTTGCACTTTGACAGGCATCTGCATTTTGGGTAGGAAAGGCGGTTTTTTCCTTCCGCATCCTGAGCTGATAAATACAACTGTCAGGACGAAGATAAAGATTATATATCCTCTCTGTCTCAAGATGCAAGCTCCTCTCTGGCCTTTTTCAGGCACTGTTTTACCATCTCCGGCCCTGTCCCCCCAAGGACGTTCCTACGGTTTACGGTCTTGAATGGGTCGAGCCAGGGCTCTACATCTTTATCAATCTTTTTTGCAAAACGTCTCATCTCCTCAAGGCTCAGGTTATGCAATTCCTTTTTTTGATCAATTGCAAAAAGGACCATCTTTCCCACAATCTCATGCGCCTCTCTGAAGGTGATGCCCTTGCGGACAAGATAGTCGGCAAGGTCAGTTGCGGCCATAAAGCCCTTTTCAGTTGCGGCCCTGAGATTTTCCTCATTGAATGTAATTTCAGGCAATAGCCTGCTGATTACCTCAAGACAGATCTCCACCGTATCTGCCGCATCGAACAAGGCCTCTTTATCTTCCTGCATATCCTTGTTGTAGGCAAGGGGAAGTCCCTTCATGGTGGTCAGAAGAGACATCAGATGGCCATATACCCTCCCGGTCTTTCCCCTGATCAGCTCCGGGAGATCCGGGTTTTTCTTCTGAGGCATTATGCTGCTGCCGGTGCAAAAGGAATCGGATATGGTGATAAAGGCAAATTCCTGAGACGACCAAATCACCAGCTCTTCACAAAGGCGGCTCAAATGCATCATCAGGACGGATGAGGCATAGAGAAAATCAAGGATAAAATCCCGGTCGCTCACAGCATCCATGCTGTTTGCGGTGATCCCGTCAAATCCTAACGTTTCAGCCACCATGACTCTATCCAGGTTGAAGGTGGAGCCGGCAAGGGCGGCGCTTCCCAATGGAAGGACGTTCGTCCGTTTGAGCGCTTCTTCAAAGCGTTGGAGGTCTCTTTTCAGCATCTCATAGTAGGCAAGCATGTGGTGGGCCACAAGCACAGGTTGGGCCCGCTGGAGATGTGTGTAGCCGGGCATTATCAGATCAATGTTCTTTTCAGCAAGATCTACAATGGCCACCTGCGTCTTTTTTATCAGTTCAACTACACGGCGTATGACATCCCTGACATACATTCGGACATCGAGTGCCACCTGGTCATTTCTGCTCCTTCCCGTATGGAGCTTTTCACCCAGGGCGCCCACACGTTCGATCAGTGTCTTTTCAACAAGACTGTGAATATCTTCATAGTCATCGTTAAACTCGATTTCACCCCTGTCCAGTTCCCTCAGAATCTTTGCCAGGGCCTCGAGGATTGCGGATTCATCTTCTACAGAGATTATCCCCTGCTTTGCCAGCATCCTGCAATGGGCCATGCTGCCCTCGATATCCTGGGCATACAGGCGGCTGTCAAAGCTGATAGAGGCGTTAAACCTGTTTGTAAGGGTGTCTGTTTCCTTTCTAAAGCGGCCGCCCCAGACCTTTTGCGTCATAACTCTACCTTAAAATTCAAAATTCACAACTAAACCACCCTCGACTATAAGTCGAGGGGTTTTATGAGGGGTCGATTTCAAATCGACTATCATCAGGAATCGGCTCCCCTTCTTGCTTTTGAAAATATTGCTGGATCATTTCGTCCGTGCAAAACATCACGAGTCCGTATCGCCACCGCACCAGCCATTCCGCGCTTCAGATATTTGTGAAGCCAGATTTGGTGGACTTTGAGGTCTGTTTTGGTATGGGCACCCAGTTGATAACGTCGCATAGCGACATGTATTAACTTTTCTTCGCCTAAAGGCGAGGGATTTCAACCATCCCTGAAAGGGACATTAAAAATTTAAAATTATTTTTTCAGCATCTTGGCGATCTTAAGACGCAGGCCGTTTAGCCTTATAAACCCTGCTGCATCCTTCTGGTTGTAAACCTCGTCGCCCTCGAATGTTGCAAACTCTGGATGATATAAAGACGATTCGGACTTCCTGCCAGTAACAATGCAGTTACCCTTATATAGTTTTAACCTAACCGTTCCGTTTACAACCTTTTGCGACTCATCAATCAGCTTCTGTAACATTTCACGTTCTGGAGAAAACCAATAGCCATAGTAGATCATCTCTGCATACCTTGGGATTAGGCTATCCCTTATGTGCATGACCTCTCTGTCGAGCGTAATGGTCTCCATTGCAATATGGGCCTTTCTAAGTATCGTTCCCCCGGGGGTCTCATATACACCCCTCGACTTCATGCCCACATAACGGTTTTCCACCATGTCTTCGCGGCCTATGCCGTTTTTCCCCCCCAGATCATTTAAATGGGCCAGAATTACGGCAGGTGACATGGCAACGCCGTCAACCGCCACAGGATTTCCTTCCCTGAAATCAATTTCCACATAGGTTGGCTTGTCCGGAGAGTTTTCCGGTGACACGGAAAGTACAAACATGTCCTCGGGCGGCTCAGCCCAGGTGTCTTCCAGTATACCGCCCTCAAAGCTGATATGGAGCAGGTTCCTGTCGCTTGAATAGGGTCTTTGTTTTGTAACAGGTACTTTTATTCCTCTTGACCGTGCATAGGCAATCAGATCTTCCCTTCCTTTAAAGTCCCACAGCCTCCAGGGTGCTATTATTTTAAGGCCGGGTTCCATTGCCATATAGGCCAGTTCAAATCTGACCTGGTCATTTCCCTTTCCGGTCGCCCCGTGGCTTACTGCATTTGAGCCGGTCTTTCTTGCTGTTTCCACCTGGCCCTTGGCTATGAGGGGCCTTGCAAGGGAGGTCCCCAACAGGTATGACGATTCATAAATCGCATTGGCCCTGATTGCAGGAAACACGTAATCACGGACAAATTCCTCTTTCAGATCCTCAATTACCACCTCGTCCGCCCCTGTAGTCATCGCCTTTTCCCTGACGTCTGAAAGTTCGTCTCCCTGTCCAAGGTCCGCGGAATAGGCGACTACAGGGCATTGATAGGTTTCTTTAAGCCAGCACAGGATGACCGATGTATCGAGGCCCCCTGAATATGCGAGAACGATTTTTTTAATGTCTTTACTCAATTTAACCACTCCCTACTTTGTTTGATCAAAGACCTTGTCAAGGGTTGCAATCAGGACATCAATTTCCTTTCTTGTCACAATCAGCGGGGGCAGAAAGCGCAGCACAGTGTCGTGTGCGCAATTGATCAGGATGCCTTCGTGCATGCATGCATCAACAATCGGGGCGCAGGGCCGGTCAAGTTCCACACCTATAATCAGGCCCAAGCCGCGGATATCTTTTATAAAGCCATACTTTTCAGCAAGCCCTTCAAAGCATTGTCTCATGTATGCGCCCATATCCCGGCAATTGGCGAGCCACCCGTCTTCAAGTATGCTTTTCAGCACCGCGACTGACACGGCAGTAACAAGGGGGGTTCCCCCAAATGTACTTGCATGGCTCCCGGGACCGAATACCTGGGCGAGCTCATCAGTGGCAAGCATTGCCCCTATGGGTAGACCGTTTCCCAGCGCCTTTGCCAGCGTCATGATATCCGGCGTCACTCCGAAGTGCTCGTGGGCAAAAAGCCTGCCTGTCCTTCCGACTCCAACCTGCACCTCATCAAATATCAACAGGGTCTTTCTCTCATCACAGAGTTTCCTTACACCCTTAAGATAATCCGGATCAGGGCATACCACCCCTCCTTCTCCCTGTATGGGTTCGACAATCACCGCACAGACCGAGTCGTCCAGGGCCTTTTCCATGTTTTCAAGATCATTGAACAGGGCGAACTTGAAGCCCTTCAGCAATGGGTCATAGCCCATCTGAATCTTGCTCTGACCCGTGGCTGAAAGGGTGGCCATTGTGCGGCCGTGAAATGAGTTGACCATTGATAATATGGTGTTTCTTTTTTCTCCGAATTTTTCATTTGCATAACGACGGGCAAGCTTGATCGCCGCCTCATTGGCCTCAGCCCCGCTGTTACAGAAAAATACCTTGTCTGCAAAAGAGTTTTCCACCAGCATCTGGGCAAGTTCTGTCTGAGGTCTTGTATAATACAAATTTGATACATGGACCAGGGTCTCTGACTGCTCTTTCAGCGCGCGCGTGACTACCTCTGAGCTGTGTCCCAGTGCGCAGACAGCAATGCCCCCTACAAAGTCAAGGTATTCCTTTCCGTTTTCGTCCCAGACCCTGCACCCCTTTCCACGAACCAGGGTTAAAGGGAAGCGGGCATAGGTGCGGAATATATATTTGTTTGCCCTGTCCATGGTTGTAGTCATATCATTACTCAAGATGAAATCTCCGCTTAGCTTATGATCTCTGTCCCCACTCCTCCCTTTGTAAGGATCTCAAGCAGCATGGCGTGGGGTTGTCTGCCATCAATGATGTGGGCCTTTTTCACCCCTGCCTCCAGGGCGGTCGTGCAGCAATTCACCTTTGGGATCATACCGCCTTGAATTGTTCCGTCAGTGATCAACCGGTGGACTTCTCCCAGCTTCAGGGTTGAAATAAGGTCCTTTTCCTTATCGAGCACCCCTTCCGTATCAGTCAGCAGGATCAGTTTTCTCGCCTGTAAGGCCGAGGCTATGTGGGCCGCAACCCAGTCGGCATTGATATTATAGGATTCTCCCTCTTCACCCGCACCCACAGGGGCGATTATGGGGATAAAGTCATTTTCAATCAGACCGGCCAGAATCCTGGTGTCCACGGATACGACCTCGCCGACCATGCCCATATCAATGATCTCAGGGGGCTGATTTTCCCCGCTGTTTTTGAGATATTTGAGTTTTCTGGCCGTCAGCAGCTTTCCATCCTTGCCGGAGAGCCCCGCCGCGCGTCCGCCGTTTCTGTTTATAAGGGTGACGATCTCCTTATTGACCTTTCCGACAAGCACCATCTCTACGACATCCATGGTCTGTTTATCTGTTACGCGCATGCCGTCTACGAATTCAGATTTTATGGAAAGCCTTTTCAGAAAATCACCGATCTGGGGCCCGCCGCCGTGGACCACTACCGGATTCATCCCCACATATTTCATCAGGATAATATCCAGGGCAAAGTCCTCTTTGAGCTCTTTGTCAACCATGGCGTGTCCGCCGTATTTGACCACGACCGTCGCCCTGTTGAAGCGTTGAATATAAGGAAGGGCCTCAATAAGAATTTTGGCCCTGTCAGTGTGCATAATCATAGTATATACCTGCTCAGATCCTTGTCCTCAAGGATCTCATCCAGCTTTTCAGTTACATAGTCCTTTGTAATTAAAACTGTTTTTGGTGCGATATCAGGGGCGTCAAAGGATATCTCATCCACAAGCTTTTCCATTATGGTGTGCAGGCGGCGGGCCCCGATGTTTTCCATGCGTTCATTGGCCTTGCTGGCCATATTTGCAATCTCTTCTATGGCGGATTCATCGAATTCCAGTTCAATCCCCTCGGTAGCGAGCAGCGCCATGTACTGCCTGATCAAGGCGTTTTGCGGCTCTGTAAGGATGAGGACAAAATCCTGTGTGGAAAGTGATTTTAACTCCACCCTGATCGGAAACCTTCCCTGGAGTTCGGGCAGGAGGTCCGAGGGCTTACTTACATTGAATGCACCGGCTGCAATAAAAAGTATATGATCGGTCCTCACCATGCCGTACTTGGTGGTTACGGTTGAACCTTCAACTATGGGCAAAAGGTCTCTCTGAACGCCTTCCCGTGATACATCAGGGCCGTAAGACTTCTCGGAACCTGCCACCTTATCCAGCTCGTCCAGGAATATTATCCCGTTTTGCTCTGTGATGCGGATGGCACGCTCAACCACCTTGTCCATGTCTATCAGACGCTGTGACTCTTCCTGGACCAGGATTTCCATGGCCTCGGGCACCTTTACCCTCCTTTTCTTCTTTCTGGGGGGGAGGATGCTGCCGAATATCTCTTTGACATTAAACTCCATCTCTTCCATGCCCGCGCCTGAAAAGATCTCTACCATCGGGACATTGCTGTTGGTAACCTCCAGTTCCACATAACGCTCATCCAGTTTTCCGCGAATCAGCATACGTCTCAGTTTTTCCCGGGTCGAAGACGCAGGCTGCTTATCTGATTTTACTACTTCAAGGACCCTTTCTTTCTCCTGGTCTTCGGCCTCGTGACGAGGTTCCTCGGGCTTTTTGGGCAGGAGGATATCCATCAGCCTTTCTTCGGCTATCTCATGGGCCTTTGCCTTTACCTTTTCATGCTCCTCCTTTTTGGCCATGTTAACCGCCAGCTCTGTCAGATCCCTGACCATGGATTCCACATCCCGGCCTATGTATCCGACCTCAGTAAACTTTGTCGCCTCGATCTTGAGAAAGGGTGAATCGGCAAGTCTTGCAAGGCGCCTGGCTATTTCTGTCTTGCCGACGCCGGTGGGACCTATCATGATAATATTTTTTGGGGCGATCTCGTCTCTGAGTTCCTTTGGTACCTGCTGCCTCCTCCATCTGTTTCTGAGTGCTATAGCCACCGACCTCTTGGCCTCGTCCTGGCCGATTATATATTTATCCAGTTCTGCGACTATCTGCCTGGGGGTCAGGACCTGTGTAAAGTTGTTTTTTGGTTCTTCGGTCTTATTCATTTCCGGCCTGTGAAGGAAGTTCCTTTAATACTATTTGATCGTTGGTATATACGCATATGGAGGCCGCGATCTTCATGGCCTCCATTGCAATCTGGTCTGCCTCGAGATCGGAATGGGCAACCAGGGCCCGCGCCGCTGCAAGGGCATAAGAGCCTCCTGACCCAATGGCGGTCACCGGCTCATCCGGCTCGATAATGTCACCGTTGCCGGATATTATCAGGGTGTGGTCTTTATCAATTGCAAGGAGCAAGGCCTCAAGCTTTCTTAGGATCTTATCCGTCCGCCAGTCCTTTGCCAGTTCGACTGCGGCCCTGGGGAGGTTTCCCCGGTACGCCTCCAGTTTCTTCTCAAGCCTTTCAAACAGATTAAATGCATCTGCCGCTGCCCCTGCAAACCCCACAAGGATCTGGTCTTTATACATCTCCCTGATCTTGTTAGCCTTGTGTTTCATAATAGTGTCGCCGAGGCTGACCTGTCCGTCTCCCGCCATGACGGACCTTCCGTTTTTCTTTACCGCAAGGATTGTTGTGGCCCTTATTATTTTCATGCTGTCATTACCTTTTCTTATCAGCTCCGCGGGTGTGTCTTATCATATACCTCCATAAGTCTGTCAAGACTTACATGGGTGTACTTCTGGGTCGTGGAGAGGTTCTTGTGGCCCAAAAGCTCCTGAACCGAGCGCAGATCCGCCCCGCCGTCCAGCAGGTGGGTGGCAAAACTGTGCCTCATGGAATGCGGGCTGATCTCAGGGGACAGGCCGCTTGCCGTTGCATATCGCTTGATAATCCTCCCGATGCTCCTCACGCTCAGGCGTCCACCCCGCATATTTATAAAAAGCGCGCCATTATTAAGTGCCCCCCTCTTTTTCCTGATCTCACGTGTCCCTTCCAGGTACAGGTTCACGGCCTTTATGGCCTTACGGCCGATCGGCACTATTCTTTCTTTATCTCCTTTGCCTATGACCCTTACCAGACGTTCATTAAAGTCTATACTGTTCAGGTTCAGGGTCTCAACCTCGCTTGCCCTGATTCCGCATGAATAAAGCACCTCAAGGATAGCCAGATCTCTTAAATCCAGGGGACTGGTCTTTCCCGGTTTATAAATCAGCCTGAATACGTCATCAACAGTAAGATGGCTTGGCAGATATTTTTCAAGCTTGGGTGTGGCTATGTCCGCAGCGGGATTTCCCTCATACAGGCCTCTTTTTTCCAGAAAAAGGAAAAAGGATCGTATAGCAGAGAACTTCCGGGCAATGGAGGACCTTGTCATCTTCCCATAAAGACTGCCAAGATACTCTCTGATGACCAAGGGGTTTATTTCCCTCAGCGCAAGTCCCTCGGCTCCGCCAAATCCCTTGTCGTTTAAAAGGAAGCCCGCAAAACGCACCAGGTCAGTCTGATAATTTCTGATGGTATGACTGGAATATCCCCTCTGGTCTCTTAAATATACTATAAATGCATCAATTAGTTCATGAAGCGACAAAGTGACCCCGCCGTTCTCCCAGGGGTGGTTTATTCGCCAAATCAAGACGACTCAGCTGTGGTATGTTGAAGCCGGTTCCCTCCCGAAAGGCGTTTAGATTAAACGCTTTTGTCTGAATTGGCAATTAAAAAAGATGACGTATATTCTTGTCTTGACTTTGACTTACGTGTTGTTGTAATTTTATTTCTTTTATGGACTTAACTCACCATTATTCCACAACATTAGCCTGGGGGATAAGGTTTTTACCCCCAATAATTGAGAACAGGCGTGAAAGATATTCCAAATTGAGCATTAAGGGGTATAAGGTATGGCAAAAAAAACCGAATTATTGAAAAACGTGGCCCTCATAGCGCACGGTGGGTCGGGCAAGACGTCTTTGGCCGAAGCTATTCTTTTTGCGGGGAAGGCCACGACCAGGCTCGGCAGGGTGGACGACGGCACATCAAATTTTGATTATGAACCGGAAGAAATAAAAAGAAGCATTACAATCAGCACTTCATTTCATCATTGTACGTGGAAAAAATCCACTATTAATATTATTGACACACCGGGGGATGATAATTTTCTCTCTGATACAAGGCTGTCTCTCCAGGCCGCCGATGGTGTGGTAGTAGTCATTGATGCAACAGCGGGTGTTAAGATCGGGACGGAGAAGGTCTGGAAATTCTCAGAAGAGCAGAACCTTCCAAGGCTTGTGTTCATCAACAAGATGGACAGGGAAAGGGCCGATTTTTACAAGGTGATAGAAGAGGTGGCAGGGACATTTGATGTAAAGATTACCCCGTTATTCCTTCCCATTGGTGCCGAGGACAGCTTTGCCGGTGTGGTGGACCTGGTGAGGATGAAGGCCTATTTTTGCAAGAAAGACGGCAGCGGCGAATTTGATACCACAGATATCCCCTCTGATATGGAGGATGATGCAGCCCAATGGCGCGAGAAGATGGTTGAAAACGTCGTTGAGGTCAACGACGAGTTAATGGAAAAGTATCTTGATGGCCAGGAACTCTCCCCAAAGGAGCTTGAGGAGACCCTTATTCATGGCATCAAGACAGGTGCTGTGATCCCTGCTGTATGCGGGTCTGCAACTCTGGGCATGGGAGTTGCCCAAGTAATGGATATTATAGTTCAGGCATTTCCTTCACCGTCTGACAGGGCGACCAGAAAGGGTGTCAAGCCGAACAGTGATGAAGAAATCGACTTGGCCGCCGAGGCCGATGCCCCATTTTCATCACTGGTTTTCAAGACCGTTGCAGATCCATTTGCCGGCAGACTCACCATATTAAGGATTTTTTCCGGCACGCTCAAGGCGGACTCCACTGTTTACAACCCCAATAAGGGTATAAAAGAGAAATTCGGCCAGTTGTTTGTGCTGGAAGGAAAGAAGCAGCAGGCCATAGAGGAGGCAGGTCCAGGCGATATCGTCGCCATACCAAAGCTGAAAGAGACAACCACAGGCGACACCCTCTGTTCAGAAGGGGCACCTATAATCTATAAACCAGTTGATTCGCTTCCGCCGGTGATATCCTATGCTGTGGAGGCAAAGGTCAAGGGCAGTGAAGACAAGGTCTTTTCCTCTCTTACGAAACTGCTCGAAGAAGATCCCACTCTCAGGCTTGAAAGAGACCAGGCCACCGCCGATACAATCCTGTCCGGGACTGGTCAGATACACTTGGAGGCCATCTGCGAGAAACTCAATAGGAAATTCGGCATAGAGGTCGTCCTGAAGCCGGTCAAGGTTCCTTACAGAGAGACCATCAAGAAGCCGGTCAAAGGCGTTGTCTACCGGCATAAAAAACAATCGGGCGGCCGCGGGCAATTTGCTGAAGTGCATTTTGATGTATTCCCCTTGGACAGGGGCAAGGGCTTTGAGTTTCACGAGGACCTCACCGGCATGAACGTGCCCAGAAACTTTGTCCCGGCCGTTGAAAAGGGTCTTGTGGAGGCACTGCCTAAGGGCATCCTTGCAGGGTACCCGGTTGTTGACCTGAAGGTCCGCTTCTATGACGGCAAATCCCATGAGGTGGATTCCTCTGAAATGGCCTTTAAGATAGCGGCCAGCATGTGCCTTAAAAAGGCTGTACAGGATGCAGCCCCCATCCTCTTGGAACCCATTATGAAGATGGAGATCACTGTACCCGATGATGTGATGGGTGATGTAATGGGAGACTTAAACGGCCGTAGGGGTAAGGTGGTCGGCATGGATGCCCAGGGCAAATACCAGGTGATCAAGGCAGAGGCTCCCATGTCTGAGGTCCTCCGCTATGCACTGGATCTCAATTCAATCTCCGGGGGCCGAGGTACATTCAAGATGGAGCGTTCCCATTACGAAGAGCTCCCCGCCCAACTCGCGGAAAAGGTAATCGCCGCCTCCCAGGAAAAGGAATAGACTTGAGATGATGGAGTCGCGATTCCGGGCCGGGGTCCTTACAATCAGCGATAAAGGATCTAAGGGTCTCAGAAGGGATGACAGCGGCGAGGTGGTTGCCGGCATGCTTTTGGAACAAGGATTCAGCGTCATCAAAAGGGAGATCATCCCTGATGACCGCGAGCAGATCTCCGACACCATTGTTCAGTGGGTTGATAATGAGGGTCTTTCATTGATCGTCACCTCAGGAGGAACCGGCCTTAGCCCCACTGATGTCACCCCCCAGGCCATGGAACAGGTCATTGACTACCAGGTGCCTGGAATGGCTGAGGCCATGCGAGCTGAAAGTCTTAAAAAGACACCCCACGCCATGATCTCAAGGGCCATGGTGGGGGTCAGAAAATCCTGTCTTATAATCAACCTCCCTGGCAGCCCGAAGGGCGCCAGGGAAAACCTTTCCGTAGTGCTGCCCGCCCTGAATCATGCGCTTTCAAAATTGACGGGTGACATGTCTGACTGTGCAGTTTAGAAGGGCTAATCCGCAATCTTCATGGCGCGAACGACCCTGTAATGTCTGCTGTAATCCATGATCCTCGCGCTTTCGCTATAAGCCATTTTTGACTCTATCAGCTCAAGTGCCTTTTCTGTCTGGCCAGGGGCCATTTCCAGCAACAGCCATCCGCCGGGCCGCAGAAAATTCGGGCATTGCTCAATAATCCTGCTGATATAAAAAAGGCCGTCTTGATGCCCATCCAAGGCCAGCCTGGGCTCGTGGTCGCGGACCTCAGGGGGAAGATCATCATATTCCTCGGAGCTGACATAAGGGGGGTTGGAGACTATAAGATCAAAGGCAATGTCCTGATGGGCAAATGGTTGCAATAGATCGCCATATCTGAAATCAATCCTGTCTGAGACACCATTCCTTTGCGCATTCATCCGGGCAACCTCAATGGCCCCTTCAGATATGTCAGAGGCCCAAATTCGGGCCTTTGGGATCTCTTTTGCCATTGCCACGGCCAATGCCCCTGAGCCTGTTCCCAGGTCCAGGATCCTTGGGTTATCACTCAGAGTCGCCTTTTTCAAGAGTTCAACGGTTTGCTCCACTAGCAGTTCGCTTTCCGGCCTGGGGATAAGGACCCTTTTATCCACATAAAAGCTAAGCGACCAGAACTCCTGCGTCCCTGTTATATATTCCAATGGCTCTCTGCTGATTCGCCTCCTAATCGCCTCGCGATAGGCCGAGACCTCGGAGTCATTTAAAGGCCGGTCAAGGTCTAGATAAAGATCCATGCGGGTGATATTGAGGCAATGGGCCAAGAGGATCTCTGCAGTCAGGCGGCATACATCTAACTGTTTTTTTTGGAGGTAATCTGTGGTGACCTTTAGAAGCTCTCTTATTGTCCAAGGGTTGTCTTGCACGGTTTGGCATCTCTTAGTCGCCCGTGCTCTTTTTTAGAGCTTCTGTCTGGAAGTGCGTGATAAGTGGGTCAATCAGCATATCAAGGCTTCCCTGGAGAGCTGCCTCCAGCTTATAAAGTGTGAGCCCTATCCTGTGGTCAGTAACCCTGCCTTGTGGGAAGTTGTAGGTCCGAATCCTTTCGCTCCTATCACCAGAGCCGACCATGCTCTTGCGTTCCTCGGATATCTTTGAATGCTGTTCAGCCTGCTCCATATCAAGGAGTCTTGATCTTAGGACCTTCATGGCCTTGGCCTTATTTTTGTGCTGGGATTTTTGGTCCTGGCATGAGACCACAAGCCCCGTAGGAAGATGCGTGAGCCTTACTGCAGAGTCTGTCTTATTGACATGCTGGCCCCCAGGGCCGGAAGAGCGGTACACATCAATTCGAAGGTCTTCAGGATTTATCTCGACATCAATCTCTTCGGCCTCTGGAAGTATGGCCACTGTCACTGCTGAAGTATGAATTCTACCCTGGGCCTCTGTCTCCGGGACGCGTTGCACACGATGGACACCGCTTTCGTACTTGAGCCTGCTGTAGACCATCTGCCCTTCCACCAGGACAATGACCTCCTTAAACCCACCTATGCCGGTGATACTCTGGCTTAGAATCTCTGTCTTCCACCCTTTTAATTCAGCATATCTGCAGTACATCTTAAACAGGTCCGCGGCGAACAGGGCAGCCTCTTCTCCTCCTGTGCCCGCCCTTATCTCAAGGAGGATATTTTTTTCATCATTCGGGTCCTTAGGGAGCAGCAGAATCTTTAATTCTTTTTCTATATCAACCAGTTGTGTTGTAAGGGTTTCAATTTCCTCCCTGGCCATTTTCCTCATCTCTGAATCTGAATCAGAAAGAAGGGTTTTGTTTCCCTGGATTTCCGCCTCAATCGCCTTATGCCTTCTGAATGCTGTTATGATGGGCGACAACTGGCTGTGCTCCTTGGCTACCTTTTGATAGGCCTTTTGATCAAGGATCAGTTCAGAACTGGCCAGCTTGTTTTCAAACTCATCATAGCGCTGTTCAATTTCTTTGATCTTATCAAACATTGGTCCAAACCTTGTTTTTTAAACCATGCTTCTTATGGTTCGGGTGAGACGGTTCTGCCAAAATAGACCTGATGTCCATACGTTGACGGTGGACACTGGATATCCAAAGGCATAAGGGTCTGTGTTCCCCCTGGACAGAGGATAGAAACAAAAAAGTTAGTAGTAGGGCTGAATGGTGGGGTTTAGCAAGTCTTAACCTTCATGTCATGCGGTAGATCATAGGCCAACGGCTGAAATGATGAGGTTATTCTCACTCCTCCAATTATTTTCCATTGCCTTCTTCGTTGAATTTTGCATATTTTTTTCTAAAGCGCTCCACTCTTCCGGCTGAGTCAACAAGCTTCTGTTTGCCTGTGAAGAAGGGATGGCACTTTGAACATATTTCAACAGTTATCTCCTTAGCCGTTGATCCTGATTCAAATTCGTTGCCGCAGGCGCAACGCACGATTGTCTTGTAATATTCCGGATGTATGCCCTGTTTCATTTTTTTCTCCTTCAGCAAATCAAACTCCCTCGCCTAAAAACCGATGGGCGGGAAGCCCCTTGAGCCTTTCTATTCGCTCATGGAATTTAAGAAACTTTTATTATTCTTTGTTCCTTTGATTTTTTCAAGTAAAAATTCCATACTGTCAACTGGGGTAAGGGCAGCCAGAAGTTTTCTCAATATCCATATGCGGTTGAGGTCTTCCTGGTGCAGCAGCAGTTCCTCCTTCCTTGTGCCAGACATGTTGATATCCATGGATGGGAATACCCTCCTGTCGCTCAGCTTCCTATCCAGGTGGATTTCCATGTTTCCTGTACCCTTAAATTCCTCAAATATCACCTCATCCATTCTGCTTCCGGTATCTATAAGGGCTGTAGCAATGATAGTCAGGCTCCCTCCTTCTTCGATATTCCTGGCAGCGCCGAAAAAGCGTTTGGGTTTGTGAAGGGCGTTTGAGTCCACACCGCCTGATAGGATCTTTCCGCTGGGAGGCACTACAGTATTATATGCCCTTGCCAACCGGGTGATGCTGTCCAGCAATATGAGAACGTCTTTTTTGTGTTCAACAAGCCTCTTTGCCTTTTCTATTACCATCTCTGCTACCTGAACGTGACGTTGTGGAGGCTCATCAAATGTTGAGCTGATAACCTCGGCATCAACGGATCGGGACATGTCAGTGACTTCCTCAGGCCTTTCATCAATTAAAAGTACTATTTTGTGAATGCTCTTGTCATTGGCTGTGACGCTGTTGGCGATATTCTGCAGGAGCATGGTCTTGCCTGTCCTGGGCGGGGCGACGATCAGACCTCGCTGCCCTTTTCCGATCGGGGTCATCAGGTCCATGATCCTTGTGGAATAGTTGTCAGGGGTTGTCTCAAGTTTGATCCGTTCCTGTGGATAAAGAGGGGTAAGATTATCAAAGAGGATCTTCTCTCTGGCAATCTCAGGATCTTCCATGTTTACATTTTCAACCTTAAGGAGCGCAAAGTACCTCTCTGATGACTTGGGGGGCCTTATCTGTCCTGATATAGTGTCGCCTGTTCGCAGATTGAAACGTCGGATCTGGGATGGTGAGATATAAATATCATCAGGGCCGGGCAGGTAATTGGCATCGGGTGCCCTCAGAAATCCAAAGCCATCAGGCAAGATCTCCAGGACGCCTTCGCCATATATAAGGCCGTTTCTTTCCGAGTGGGCCTGCAAGAGGGCGAATATAAGATCCTGCTTTCTCATGCCGGAGGCGCCGTCAATATGGAATTCTTTTGCCATTTCGGTTAGTTCATTTATTTTTTTCTGTTTGAGCTCCACAAGATTCATAAATAATCTCCGTATTGATAGATTTAATAAAATATATTCAGGAAGGACTATTGGATGTTGGGTTGCACATCAATCGAGTTTCCATGCTAAGGACAATTGGGTTTTTATGATATGTATGAAAAACATACTTTTGCAGAATTCCATGAGGCGGTCCGGAAATGGCTATTGTTCCTAATCTCTGGATCAGACTCTCCCGGCAACGGGGGGCCTTTGTCGGTCTATAAAATAACTCCTTCTCGGAAAGCCGAATAGCGCGCTTAGAAGGCAGGCTTAGTATATAAATTTTGTATTGGGAGCCTTTTTCCTGCCCGACCAGGCTTACAGTCTCAGTATTTCCATGATGTTGGTAATACCTGAGGAGGAAACTTCCTTATACCTTGAATCCCGTTTAGACGGGAATAATCTTTTAAAGACTTACAAGGTGGATGGGTATCACTCAGGGAATCGTTTGGACATCCAGATTAAAACGAAGCCTCCAACGGCAGGATATTTCAATTCCCATCAAGTATAGTAATTTTTTTTTAAGTGTCAACCTATTTATGTGTTTTTTACAACAGCCCTGAATTTTGCAAGGTCAGTCTCATTCAATCGAAAAACCATAACCCTGGATATCGGCCATCCCTTGTTTTTACTTCATTGATAAGATTGCAGGACACAAGGTCGCTTTATGACCCGAAGAATAAGCATTGGGATTTCGAAATTCCTCACCTAATAGACAATCAAGACGTGAGGTAATGGACCGCATTTTTGAACTAAACCACCCTCGACTATAAGTCGAGGGGTTTTATGAGGGGTCGATTTCAAATCGACTATCATCAGGAATCGGCTCCCCTTCTTGCTTTTGAAAATATTGCTAGATCATTTCGTCCGTGCAAAACATCACGAGTCCGTATCGCCACCGCACCAGCCATTCCGCGCTTCAGATATTTGTGAAGCCAGATTTGGTGGACTTTGAGGTCTGTTTTGGTATGGGCACCCAGTTGATAACGTCGCATAGCGACATGTATTAACTTTTCTTCGCCTAAAGGCGAGGGATTTCAACCATCCCTGAAAGGGACATTAATGAAATTTATTTTTTTAATTTTAACACATATTTTTTTAATTGGCAGAAAATTGGTTCATATCTCCAGCGAGATCTTACAATACTGCAAAAGGGTTGCCCATTTTTTTGATGATATTTTTCCTGACTGGACTTTTGATAAAACATTATGAATGGGTATTTAAGTCTCGACATGCATCATTAAATAAACCCCCAGAAAAAAAAAGATCAGACTTGCCAGCCATGCAGAAAACATTGGGGGAAGCACATCAGAAAACCCCAGGGAGCGGCCCAGGCCCAATGCAATAAGATACAGAAAACAAGATGCAATGCCCAGAGAAACCGCAAGGGGGGTGCCACCTTTGTTGATGCTCAAGGCGATTGGAATGCCGATCAGGACCATAATAAAACTCAACAGCGGTAAGGAAAGCTTCATGTTCATGTCCACCTGGAATTGGGTGTCATCGTAGCCTTCGGCTGCTGTCTTTTCTGCATGGCGCTTGAGCTCCCAGTAGGTCATTTCCTCCGGTTTTTTTTCAGTTCTCAAAAAAGACTCCGGATTTTCCGGTATATCAAGCTCCATCTCGGAAAACATCTCAAACCTGTAAGAATCCTTGTCCACGGCCCTCTGGATGATTCCGTCCTCCGCCTTCCACCTGTCTTTTATCCATACAGCCCTTTTCGCGTCAATTTTCTTGGTCAAAAAAAAGTCATCATCAAAAAAATAGAATGACGGGTCTTCCATTACCATCTGTGTCCCATCAAAATGCCTTATCCAGTAAATGGCCTTTTGCGCCCTGAACCAGATATTGCTGCGATTGTAAAAACGACTCTGGTCTTGTTTTTTGACCTCCCTCTGCCATATGTCATTACTCCTGGTGCTGGCGAAAGGAACGAGCAATTCTGAGACAATAAAAATTATCGCCGCAAGCCCCAGTGATGCCCAAAGCACAGGGAAGGAAAGCCGCAGGATACTCAGGCCGCAGGCCTTTAAGGCAGTTATTTCGTTGTTTTTTTTCATCAATGAAAACATTACTATTACGGAAATCAGGGATGCGACAGGCGCCATCTGGACTGCGATAAGCGGTGTCTTGTAAAGAAAAAACCGGATCAACGCAAGACCTGATGCATCGGCCTCCATGAAATTGTCTATCTTTTGGACAAAGTCTATGACCAGATAAAGACAGACAAATGCCGCCAGACACAACAAAAAAAGCCTGCTGAATTCCTTTAAGATATATCTGGTAAGTATCGTCATAGGCCTAAGGGCAAAACATGATAAAAGGATTTATGGCCATGATCATACATACCTTATGCCGGCCTGAATCTAGGGCCGATAAAACCGGACAGTAAGTTGATGGAGCGTTCATTGGCTACACACTGTACAAGATAGATTGCAGAGACAAGCAGGAACAGATCAGGTATCCACACACCTATCTGTGGGGGGATGAGTCCTGTTTCGCATATGCTCCTGGCGCCGGCAAGGCATAGATAATAGACAAGAAATATGGCCAGGCTCACCCCTATGCCTGCGGAGCGGCCCCTTGCCTGCAACTGGGCACCCAAAGGCATTCCGATGATCCCCATAAGGAACACCGCCAGTGGTATTGAGACCTTTTCCATCAGCTCGATTATCATGTCATTGTATCTGGTTTCCCGCTTAGGCGTTTCTTTCAATTGTCTTATTAATTCTCCGGCGGTCATCTCTTTTGGGGCCTTTTTTCTAGATGCAAGCGCTGCCATAATGTCTTTTAGGCCTATACTGAGATCATAGGTTTCAAATTTTACGGTTCTTCCGGAGCGATGATCCTTGTCGGCGATAAAAATAGCGCCATTCTGGAAATGGAGGACAAACACCTTTTCACGGGGGTTGACAAATATCCTCCCCCTTTCAGCGATAATCGTGTTGGTTACAGAGGGGTCACGTCTGTCTGTCACAAAGACATCCTCCATCTCGTTATCCCTCACGGAGAGCCTGTTTACGTAAAAGACAACCTTGCTAAAGGGCTCACAAAAGGTGCGCTCTTTGATCCCAAGGTCGGCCTTTGACTCAACGATTTGAAAGATAAGAGACTTAAATGAGTTGTTTCCCCAGGGGACCCCAATGAAGCTTATCAGCAATGAGGCTATAAGCCCCAGGCAGGAAAAGAACAAGACCGGCGGCAGCATCTGGTAGAGGCTTATGCCCGATGATTTGAGTGCGATTATCTCTGAGTCAACCGATAGGCGCAGAAAGGCCAAGACAACAGCGATAAGGCTTGCCGCTGGAAGTGCAAAGCCTACAATATCCGGGAGCAGATAGAGCACCATCCGGGCCACATGAGAGATTGAGACACCCCGGCCGACGATCATATCCATGATGGACAACATCTTTGTCGCCACGACGATAAAGACGAACACCGAAAGACCGGCCAGGAACGTCGGCCATATTTCATTAAAAATATATCTGAAAAGGGTGGATTTCATATTTAAAGATATCAAAAAAGTTGGTTAATGGTCATCAGAGAGCAAATGGGGCATAATGTTTTTCAAGACCTCCTGCCAGGGCCTGGGGCTGATTCCAAATCGTTTTTCAATCAGTGAGCAATCAAGGGCGGACATGACAGGTCTCTTTGCCGGCATGGGATATTGGTCTGCAGTTATTGCATGGAGTTCTTTGAGCCTAAGAGAGGTATGTTTTCCAGCCAGCTCAAAGATCATTTTTGCAAAACCATGCCATGTGGTCGCGCCTTTTCCGCAGAAGTGGTATGTCCCCCAGGCAATATCCTCCCCTTTAATGAGACTGCCGGCAAGGGTGAGGAGCGCATCGGCCAGGTCGCCTGCAAATGTCGGGCAGCCGTATTGGTCGCATACAACCCGGAGTTCCTCCTGCGCCCTTCCAAGCCGGAGCATGGTCCTGACGAAATTGTTGCCATGCACGCCATAGAGCCAGGCAGTGCGGATGATTATGTGTTCCTTCAACAGGGTTCTCACCCTCTCATCGCCGTCTGCCTTGCTCTTTCCGTATACACCCAGCGGACAGACAGGGTCTGTTTCTTTGTATGGGGTCTTTTTTGTGCCGTCAAAGACATAATCCGTAGAGATATGAAAGAGGGGAACCTTGGCCCGGGCGCATGAAGAGGCCAGATAGGCAGGACCATCACAATTGACCTTAAAGGCAAGTTCTTCCTGCGTCTCAGCCTGATCAACCGCAGTGTAGGCAGAAGCGTTGATCACAAGAAAAATGCCTTTCCCGTTCACCTGGCTCTGGACCTGAGACGGATGAGTGATGTCAAACTCCGGTAGATCGAGGCCAAGGATATCGAAGCCCCTGTCCTTTCCACGTCTGCATAATTCCCAACCCAGTTGGCCTTTTGAGCCTATGACAAATATCTTCATCGTGTTAGTCCCTTATAGGATTCAAAATATCATAACGCTAACCTGTCACTCCATTTTTAACAAGCCGAAACTCCAGGGGCTGCAAGGTGTCCAGGTGAATATCGCGCTGGGGAAAGGCTATCACTATTCCGGCTTCTCTGAAGAGCTCATCAATACTGAACCTGATGGAGCTTTCTATCTGTTGTTTTTCAACCGCCCGTCTGACGCTGATCCAAAAATAAAGATGAAATATCAGGGCATTATCTCCGAAATCACCGAATATGACAAAAGGTTCAGGGGCTTTTAGGACCTTATTGTTTTCATGGGCGGCCTTTAAAAGGAGGCGTTCCGCCTCCCTGACAGGAGCCCCATAGGCGATACCCACAGTGACCCTGGCCCGTATATTGCGGTCAGAAAGGGTCCAGTTGGTGATATTCTTTTCCAGAAAGCTGCTGTTCGGCACAAGGATGTGGATGTTCTCTCCTGTGCGCACACGGGTGCTCCTTGCGCCTATTTCTTCCACCTTGCCCAATATCCCCTCCACTTCAATTAGGTCCCCCACATTGATCGGTCTTTCGGCCATCAGGATAAATCCGCTGATGAAATTGTTTATGAGATTCTGAGCGCCGAAGCCCACTCCGATAGCGACTGCGCCGCCCAAAAAGGCAAATGCGGTAAGCGGTATATTGACTATACGAAAGGCGAGCAGCAATACCACCAGGTAGGCAAAATATGCCAGCATCTTTTGTATGGCAATGGCGGTGTTTTCCTTCAGGCTTACAACGGAAAACAGTCTATTTGTGACATGGCGTAGGATATACTTTGACGCGATGATTCCGGTTACCAGTATGAACAGGGCGACAAAGACTTTTCTTACCGTAACCGCACGGTTGTCAATTACCCAGAGCTCGAAGTTCCAGATCTCGTTGAGCTTTTTTGTGATATTTATCAGTCCCTGTTTCAGCCTGGCCTGCCGCAGTTTCGAGTTGATTTCATCCAGGAGGCGCCTGTCCATCTGCTCTGTCAACAGGAGTGTCGAGACATAGTCAAACTGCCTTTCCGCAAGTTTTTTAAGCGCCTCTATCTGGCTGTCCAGGTGGGGCTTGATCTGGGGGTCAAGGTCTTTGTCCGAGGCCTTTTTTTCGAGCGAAACGATCTGGGCTTGTATGGTGTTATGGTAACTCTGCTCTACACCTAGAGATCTGCCGAGGTTCTTGGCATGGCCGGTAAATTCGGTCTTTTCCTCAATGATCTTTTCGTGTTTAAGCCCTCCCTTCAGGAGGCCGTAGCGCAAATTCCAGATACGCTCCTGATGGCCGAGCAACTGCTCTTTTTCCTCTGCATGTTCCAGTGCTGTCTGATAGGTCTTGACCCATGCCTCGCTTGCCTTCAAATAATCTTCTTTTACCTGGGCGGGCCTTCCGTTTGTTGCATCTGCTGACGACCTCTGCGCCTTGAGCAATTTTTCCCGTGCCTCCGCATGCCTGCGGATCAGTTTCTGCACCTGTTTTTCAAGCTCAGTTTTCTGATTGGCCAATGTGTCAAGCTGCATCTTGAGATCCTCTTTATCAAAGGCAAGATGCTCCTTAACCCAATCCACCTTTAATTGAGACATTTGGGCGCGCAGCCCGGCTATCTCAACCTGTTTGACAAGATTATCATGGTTTGCACGCTCAAGGCTTACCAGTGTTTCAGCAAGCTCCACCTCAAGCTGGGCCTTTTCAAGGGCTAAGGCAAGGCCGCGCCGGAGCTTTTCATCAGATTCCGCATCGAACAGATCTTTTTGGCTCCGCCAATCTTTTTGGGCCTTTTCAAGTCTGAGCTTTGCATCCTCAGAGGTTGTATCAGACAGTTTTAATGCAAAGCCGAATGTCTCCAACTGCTGCTGGGATTCGGTCAGCTCATCAAGGATGTTGTCATAGAAGCTCAGATTATAAGGCGGCTTTTTTTCGATAACCACCTGGCGTCCCGCCTTTATTTTTTCCTTCAGGCCGGTCTCTTCTTCTTCCTGGGCTGAGCTCTTATTCAAGGCGGTTATCAGGCGCTCGTAAACCGACTGGATGGTCTTAAGCCTTTCTGTGCGGTCTGCAAGGTCTGCCAAGGAAACGCCCATCTGTTGTGCTGTCTGCTCGTTTTCCGACTGCTTTGAGAGATTGATTCTTTTTTCAAGCTCTCCGATGGCCTTTTCTATCTGAGAAATGGTAATGGGTTGCGATACTTCCTTCTGAACCTGGGGATTGGCAGGTTGATCAACGGCACAGACTGATTTTGCATTTATACAAAGAAAGAGGGATGACAGAAAAAGCACAGACGCCGCCACCAGCCCCAACTTGCGAGGCCTTTCTGAACCAAGAAATGTTGATGAGGAAGAACCTTTGCTGATGGTTACTGTGTCGTTGCCTCTACAATACGGAAAAAGGGCCATCCTTGTTCATCTCCTTTTTGAAGTAGCATACCCTGACAAAAATTTGCTCATGTTACTGTTAATCAGCAGCTCTTGCAAGTTACAATTGAAATTTCCCAACCGATTTGCTGGAGTTTTAGCCCCTGAATTTGACGACTCTGGAGCAGTCAAGTCCGTCATAGGCATCACCCGTAATATTGATTTGGCATTGCTGGATATTAAACTTCCGGATATAGAGGGCGGAAGGCTTTATGGTCTTCTCAAGGAGTCAAGACCGGAGAGGTTATTGCCTGACGTCTAAGAGTGATGGCCTGATTATGCGGTCATCCCTGAATACTTTAGAACCCTTTTTACATATTGGCTCGTTTCTTTGTACGGCACCTTGCCCCCATAACGTTCAACAGTGCCTGGGCCGGCGTTATAGGCGGCAAGGGCCTTTTCAATATCGTTATCAAAGCGGTCCATCATTTTTTTCAGATATCTCGTTCCCCCATCGATATTCTGCTCGACATCAAAAACGTCCTTCACGCCGAGTTCTCTAGCCGTATCAGGCATTAACTGCATTAGGCCCCTGGCCCCTGCCCGTGATTCGGCCCTCACCTGAAAACCTGATTCCGCCTTAATAACGCCTCTGATCAATTCATCGGGCAAATCATATTTTTGGGCTGCCTTGTTTATGCTGCGCTCTATAGCACTATTTGAATAAACATCAGGGGTCTCAACCTGTTCTTCTTCTACTTCTTCAAACGAATTGTCCAAGATATTCGGTTTCCACGACAATGGTGTCATTTGATTAGTCTTTCCGGCAAGTGAGGCCTGCATGCATTTGATCATTCCCCTTGTATTAAGTTTAACCGGATTGGACAGATAATCGGCAGCGGTCAATCCTGATTCTTCTTCTTTTTCTCCTTTCATGCATGAAAGGAATATGTCACTAAAATCAGTTTGCTGGGAAATGCCATCGAACTTAAGTAGGCTTGGTTCCCTGTCCCTGACCTTAGGAGTTTTTATCGCTTTATAGTAATCCGATATTGTTAATTGGCTTTCCGGTTTCACGGCTTATCCCCTTCCTTGTTTCTCATAATACTTTTCTGGAAAGATATGCAATATATGTTCCAGAATATAACTATGTGCAATCCTATAATATTACAATAAGTTATAACTATACGAAAAAACAAGCGGCCGTTTAAAAGGAAGATTTTGCCTATGTAGTGTCAGAAAGCAGAACTGTCTCTGATCTGGCGCTATATCTGTCAAAGGAGCTGAGGCCGCAAGACATCAGTCTCTTTCAACTTCATCGCTTATCAGGATTTATAAGATCGGCAAGACGTGTAAATGGTTTGTGCTTGATTGAACCTTTGTTATCAACCGCCAAGCCGCCTCCGCCTGCCTCATAGTCCAAGTACTTGCTGTGTTCGTGCTCATGGCAATAGATGCAAAGATTCTCCCAATTGCTCCCATCCGGCGGATTGTTATCGTGGTTGTGGTCCTTGTGGTGGACTGTCAGCAGGTGGAGATTCCTGTTTGTAAATTCCCTGCCGCAACTGGCGCAGACCCAGGGATGAATATGCAGGGACTGCTCTCTGTACCCCTTCATACGTTCAGCTTCGGCCCTACGGACCTTGGCGATAGCTTGGTCCATTTTCTCCCTGGTTAGCTTCACAATAACCCTCCACTCTGATAATGAAGGTTAATCATTCCATTTTACATTTGATGGTATAGTCACCTTTTAAAAAGCACTCTGAAAGATGCATTACGCTATCTTCCGTATGCATCAACATATCCATCTGCTGGGTATAGATAATCAGTCTGCCCAGTTGATCAAGTTTTTCGAAGACTACCTCCTGAGGCTGCTTTGCAAACCTGGCCGATACCCGGTCGGCCTTTACCTCCACCAGGAACTCCAGCGCCTTGAGCACTTGTTTGATCAGTCTAGCCCTCCTATTGCGCCGGATTCCGTCTGCGGCACCCCCCTGGAATGTGAAATTGATATAGTTCTTGGTTGAGGTCAGACCGCAATATGCGTCCAGGACGCTGTAATGATAGCCTATCCGTGAGCTGAAATTCAGGTACTTGTCGGATATGATTGCGTAGCTCTTGTCCCCGAATCTCTCGGCCCCCATATGGGGAGGTGAAAGCGCCTGCTCGCTCATCACCGAAAAGAAGCCTTTGAAATCCACCGGCCTTGGCTCCATGTAACGGGATTTAACATGCAGCATGCCCTCGAGTATTGCCTTGAAAGGCACCGAGACAACATCATCCACATAGATCTTCCGCCTGTCTTTCTTTTTCCCTTCTTTTAAACCCCCACCTAGGTCAATCACATGGAGGTCAAGGGGTAGATTGGCCTTAAGCTTGACGGAAATGTTTGCGCTATCAGTGGTATGATCACTCAACTGAAAGATTTCACCGTAGGCGCATTCGTGGATATAACGCATTATGTCATGAATGGTCTTACACTCAGCCGGTGTAAATCCGGCGGATTTTGGGTCTGTCAGGTTCAGCGGTATAATAAATTGAGACAGCCTTTTCAGTGTCTCATAAACAGTGGTGCCCTTCATAAAAGAGCCCTTCTTGACCTGCATTTCAAGCAGTTCCGGGACATATCCCTGGTAGATCCGTCCGGCGTGGGCGTCAACAGTGATTACCTCGCCTTCTTTAATAGACGATGTAGCACCGTGCAGGTTCAACACTGTAGGCACCCTGAACTCCCTTGCCAGGGATGCCATGTGCCCTGTAACACTGCCGGAATCAGTGACAATGGCAGAGGCCTTTGTCATGACCATAACATACTGTGGTGAAGAATGAGCAGCCAGAAGCACTCCTCCTTCAGGAAAAGAGGCTAGATCGCTTTCAGAATGAATGTGGTAGGCCGGCCCTGAGCCAACCCCGGCAAAGGCGATGTTACCGCCCTCTAAGATCAACTTGTATTCAGCTAATTTTTCACTGGTTATCGCAACCTCTTTTTTGCCTTCAATGCGCAGGGGCCGGCTCTGGAGGATCAGCAGATTATCTTCCTGATCCATCGCCCATTCAATATCCTGCGGCTGCCGATAATGGGCTTCGATTTTGCCGGCGTATTTTGCAAGCAGCCTTGCCTGTTCCTCACTCAGACAGGGGATGTCCTGCATTTGAGGATCTACAGGGTATTCCATTATATCGCCATCCGCTTTCATCCCCATTCGCCTTGGCTTGTTGGCAATTTTCGACTCCAATAGGACCGGATCAGCGCCCTTTGACATGATATAGGAATCAGGCGTAATCACACCGTCCACCACAAATGTTCCAAGCCCCCAGAGTGCATTTATTATGACATTATCTTCAAGGGGGTTAATAGGATTATGGGTATACACTACGCCGCTTGCCTTGGCATCTACCATTGCGATACAGGCCACTCCCATCGAAACCTCTTCGAACGGAAAGCCCATGTGCAGCCTGTAGGATATGGCCCTTGGCGTGAAGAGGCTCGATATCACCCGCACATATCCCTCTATGATCTTATCTCCGGGGAGATTGAGGACACTTAGATACTGTCCTGCAAAGGAAAGGTCGCTGTCTTCTCCTATAGCGCTACTCCTCATGGCCACCTTGACGCTTGTAGGGGATGGTCCATCAGGGTCAACAAATCTGGTGTATGCATTTATAATTGCATTTCTAATCGGCTCCGGGACCTGCGCCTGCATAAACATGTCCTGGATATTCCTGCTGACGCGGACTATGGATTCCGGATCATCCGCATTGAGTTCCATCCTTTGCTTGTTGATTTCGTCCATCAGGTCATTTGCACTTATGAATTCATCAAAGGCGGTTGTGGTAATGGCAAAGCCCTTTGGAACGGGGAGTCCGATATACGAGGCGATTTCGCCCAGGTTGGCGCTCTTGCCGCCTGTGACACCCGTCATTTCCTTGATGATCTCGAAATAAGGCAGGACATATGCCGAGGCCTTGCGCGGACTCTTCTGAGCCAGTTCCTCTGATATGACAGACTGGATATGTCTGAGCGTTCCGGAAAGAGATGGATATCCGTGCCCTGCTAATTCCTCAAACCCCTTGATCATCCTTGCGGTGTGAAAAACCAAACGAGCGGTCTGGGATCGGATATAGGACAATCCGAAGACGCGCTCTCCACTTAACTTATCTTCAAGATCTGAGATAAAGTTTAAGAGTTCGGAATTGGATTCCAGTATTGTTTTGAAGCTTATATACTTATTCCGGAATATGTTTGATGTTTCACTGTCTGAAGGATGCTGTTTGCGGACCTTTTTGAAAAAACGGATCAATCGTTCGAGCATGCGCCAACCCCCTCAGGGTATGGTTACATTAGTGAGGACGAAAAGGCAAGACGCAAACCGGTTCCGGTAAAATGAAGATGAGCTTATGCCGCTATGGAGTGAATGGTAGGATGTCATATAAGGAGCGCTCGACTCAATACCATGGTCTGCACCGGGGCAGTTCATTTTTTTTCAAAAAGCACTGAGCAGTAACCCACCACCCGGTCCTTGCCGCCTGACGGGACATCGCCCGAGTTGGCGTAGCGCAGGATCTGGCAATGATTCCCTCCGTTTGCCCTTGCATAATTAATTGCAGTCATTACCCCTCCTCTGGCACACATGGCCGTAGCCAGATTGGGTACGGGTGAAAGCGTCTCTTTACTTGTCAGATGGGAAAAGAGCCTCTCCGCATCAACCTCTTTTAATGCATCCAGGGTAGATTTATCCAGCTTATTGGCCCAATCATAAGGCGGGTAGTGGGACATATCGGTACTTGCGAGCACAAAGACCTTTTTGTCCGCCCGGCAGGCTACTATTGCATCCGCCAAGATACTGCTGTTTTTCGCATTTGGATTGCCGAAGAGTATCGGGACGATCTTGAATTGTCTCCCCTGAACCTGCAAAAAGGGCAGTTGGACCTCAACCGTGTGCTCGGTTTCATGTAAGGATTGATCCGGCCTGATACCCGGGTTATACTTTTCCATTGCCTCCGTCATCTCCCGGTCCACCTGCACCCTGCCAAGGGGGGTCTCAAAGTAATCTGCGGGGGATGTAAAGGCGACGACGTCACGGTAACTATCGTGGCCGATGATGACAATGGTGTCAAATGAGACTTCTGAGAGCTGCCTGTGGGTGCAGGCTGCAACAGGTCCTGAAAACACGTAGCCTGCATGGGGGGCGATGGCTGCCAGTATCCTGCCATCGGGTTTGGTCGCAGGGACATTTGTAAGAAGCTCGGTTATTGCACCCTTGAGAACATCCGGTGAATCCGGATAGAACTTGCCTGCCACTGCGGCAGTGCGTACGATATTTTCTAGCCGGTCTTTGCAGAATGCCGGATGGGAGTTAAGTACGGGGTTGATAAGCATAATTAAGAAGGCAAGAAAAGGACCCAAGAAATATTTGTTCATTTTAATCCCCCAAAAGTTCTTGCCTTATTATAAGAGGCTGCGATAAAAATAAAAACCTTTTTCCGTGCCCTTATCCTCCACCCAGGGTAAGAGGCTAAATGATATTGGGCCATATAACTTATATAGCTTCAGGGGGTTTTCATGTCTTATCGTCTTAATTCCATATTTAACAAATTGATATTTGTATCTGTGTTGGCCTTTACCATTTTCGGCTGCAAGAGTGATATCGCGGCCGGACCCGCAGCACCTGATTTCTCGCTTAAAGACCTGTCAGATAAAACCGTCACACTTAAGCAGTATCGTGGGAGCATTGTTGTACTGGACTTTTGGGCCACTTGGTGTCCGCCTTGCAGGGCGGCCATACCTGAACTCGTCGCCATGCAGGAAAAATATAGGGATAAAAAATTGGCTGTCATTGGGATCTCAATGGATGATCCCCGCAAAGTGACCAATGAATATCTCCGGTCCTTTTCAGAAAAGTTTAATATCAATTACATTATCTTGCGTTTTGATTTAAAGGTGGTGGAGGACTATTTCGGGGCACAGGCCCCTGCCTTGCCTACTTTGTATATTATTGATCGCGATGGGCAGGTAAGAGACAAACTGGTGGGGTTCGACCCTGATGCCCTTCAGTCTGCTGTTGAAAGGCTCCTCAAATGATAGTGGATTTTCATACCCATATCTTCCCCTCCTCTTTCAGGAACAACCGGGAAGAAATCTTTTCATACGAGCCTGCCTTTAGCCTCCTCTATGGCCCCCCAGGCGCAAAAATGGTGGGCGCAACTGGCTTGATCAGGTCTATGGACGAGGATGGGGTGAACAGATCAGTGATATTTGGGTTTCCCTGGGAAGATGAGGGCCGTTTTAAGAGACATAATGATTATATCATTGAATCGGTGCAGCTCCATCCGGAGCGTCTGACAGGTCTTTGCTGCTTTTCGGTTAAAACACCGGATGCTGCCAGAGAGGCGGAAAGGTGCCTCAATTCCGGACTTGCAGGCGTTGGCGAGCTCGCTGTTTATGACTCGGGCCTTACAACTGAGGTAATATCCTCATTTAAAGATGTGATGAGTGTTTGTGCCGAGCTTGACGCCCCGCTGCTCCTGCACGTAAACGAACCAATCGGCCACAACTATGCCGGTAAGGCGCCGATAACCTTGAGCCAGATCTACCAGTTTATCAAATTATATCCGTCAAACCGCATTATCCTTGCCCACTGGGGAGGGGGGATTTTCTTTTACGGGCTTCTGAAAAAAGAAGTTAAGGATGTTCTAAAAAACGTCTGGTTCGACACAGCGGCATCACCATATCTATACCGGCCGGATATTTATAGGATTGCAAGCGAGATCATCGGCCTTGATAAGATTCTGTTTGGAAGTGATTATCCCCTGCTAAGACCAAAAAGGTATTTTGAAGAGATGAATGCAGCAGGCCTGACCAATGAGGCCAAGGAAATGATAACGGAATCAAATGCGGAAAGGGTATTAAATTTGAAATCTCAAATTTGAAATCTCAAATTCCCTTATCCCCCTATCTCAGACATCTGCCCGAGCAAAGATTCCTTGCTGTCCAGATTGTGGCCCTTGGGTTTGTTGGAAACGGCACTTAGAAAAATCCTCCTAAGATCATCGTCGGATGCACCGCCTCTCATCGGTCCTTTCAGGTCTTCTTCGTGATCAGACAGCAGACACACCCTCAGGTGGCCTTCTGATGTAAGCCTCAGCCTGTTGCAGATCCGGCAAAAATGTTCGGTCAAAGGGCTTATAAACCCTATCTCTCCCAAAGCCCCATTGTATTTGAAACGTTCTGCAGGTCCGTCGAATCCCGACCTGGAAACGGGTTCCAGCCTGCCGAGCTCGCTGATCCTGGCCTTGATCAATGTGTTGGGCAAAAAATTCGTCCGGATGTCGAATTTGACGGCGCCCAGAGGCATAAGTTCTATGAATCTGACATGGTACGGATATTTAAAGGTCATCCTGGCAAATTCGTATATCTCATCATCATTTAAGCCCTTGATTGGGACCATATTTATCTTGATAGGATGAAACCCCATTTGTCTTGCAAGTTCAATACCCTCCCATACCAGATCAAAGCCATCGTAACCGGTGATTTTGACATATTTTTCCCTGTCCAGGGTATCCAGACTTATGTTTATCCTCTTTATGCCTGCTGATCGGATCTTTTCCAGATTGTCTTTGAGATAAATGCCATTGGTTGTAAGTGACAGCTCCCTGAGCCCATGCAGGGACGACACTCGGGAGATGAATTCTGTTATGCCCTTTCTGACCAAGGGTTCTCCCCCTGTCAGACGGACCTTATTAATGCCCAGGCCCACGGCGATTTCTGTAAGGCGATATATTTCCTCGTAAGACAGGATATCATCGTGTCTCAATTTAGGGAGGCTGCCGTCCGGCCTGCAATAGATGCATCTCAGGTTGCACCGGTCGGTTACCGAGATCCTGAGGTAATTAAGATGACGATCGTATTTGTCTATCAGTACCGGATGATTATATTCCATCGCCAATTTAAATCCATAATTCACAATTAAACATCAAGAATTGTGCCTGGACGTGTATTTGTTCAGGCACGTCAATTGATATCTGAATCATGTCAGATAGTCAAATGATTCGGCCTGGAGGACGGACTTGAAAACAGGGGAGTTATATCCTATGATTCCATAATTTGCCATATGGCCGACTTTTATGCCCCGGCCAACACCTTTTTACATCGAGGAAATCATGCGTAACATCTTGGTGACAACAGCCCGTCTGATCCTGTGGTTTGCTGTCGTTTGCCTGCTCGGCTGCTACCCTGCGCTCAGAAAGGAGGCCTTACGGCCTGAAGAAGCCCTTACTCCCATCCGGTTTTTCTACCCTGAATTCTGTGATGACATGGATCAAGGCTCTCTTAAGAAGGTAATCGAGAGAAACATGGTATATCTCAAAAAGATTGATCCTGAAACGGTCTTTAAATATGGGGCCGATTCAATTACCTGCAGACAGATAAAACAGAGCCAGGAGGCATTCCTGTCGCTTATCAGCACAAGTCATGATTGGAGGCAGTTGAACAAGGAAATAAGGAGGCAATTCAGACTTTACCGGGCAGCGGGCAGGGCTGGGAACAAGAACGTGCTCTTTACCGGATATTTTGAACCTGTTTATGACGCAAGGACTTCACCTGATCATATATTCAAGTACCCTTTGTATAGAAAACCCGATGACCTGGTGAGTATTGATCTGTCTGAATTCAGCAATAGATTCAAAAATGAAAGGCTCACCGCCAGGGTCGAGAGGAACCAGGTGATGCCCTATTACACAAGGCATCAGATCGAGATTGAAAACGCCCTCAAGGGCAAGGGTCTTGAGATTGCCTGGTTGCGCGATCCCTTGGATGTCACCTTTCTCCAGATACAGGGATCAGGCAGGCTGAATCTCGCTAACGGAAAGACCTTGCGCGTGGGATATTGTGCGTCAAACGGAAGGGCCTACAGGAGCATTGGCAATTATATGCTTCAAAAGGGTTTTCTGACCAAAGAAAATGTGTCCATGCAGGAAATAAGGAGGTATCTGTCCGAACATCCTGAGGTGAGAGAGGAGGTTTTAAGCAGCAACCCGTCATATGTATTCTTCCGAATCCTGGAGTCAGAGCCTGTGGGCAACATCAATGTCCCTCTTGTGCCCGGCAGGTCCATTGCCCTGGATGCGAAGGTTTTTCCAAAGGGGGCCCTCGCCTTTATGATATGCCAAAAACCGGATGTAGATAATAACAACAAAATAACCGGATGGAAAAAGTTTTCACGTTTCGTGATCAACCAGGATACAGGAGGTGCTATAACCGGAGCAGGCCGGGCAGACCTCTTCTGGGGCTGCGGACCATATGCGGAAGTGGCCGCCGGCCATATGAAGCACGAAGGTGAGCTGTATATGTTGATCAAAAAAGAATAGTGGTGCCGTATTATGGAGCCCTGTGATCCTAAAAGGGATGTAAAACAAAGGCGGTCAAATATCATCCTGATCGGTATGCCTGGATCTGGAAAAAGTACCGTAGGCGTTATACTGGCCAAGCAGAGCGGCCGTGATTTTATTGACACCGATGTGATCATTCAGACCATGCAAGGGCGATCATTACAGGAAATTGTTGATCTCGACGGCTACATGGCCCTGCGCAGAATCGAGGAAGAGGTTCTGCTTAAACTCAAGCTTTGCAACCATGTAATTGCAACAGGCGGAAGCGCTGTATACAGTGATTCGGCCATAAGGCACCTGAAGTCGGACGGAATAGTGATTTTTTTGGATGTAGAGCTTCCAGCCCTGATGTCAAGGGTGCAGAATTTCTGGACAAGGGGTCTTGCCAGATCGCCGGGCCAGGAGTTTGGTGATTTGTATGAGGAGCGTCTTCCTCTTTACATAAAGTACGCCGATATTGTGATCAAGTGCGGGGATCTTTCTCATGAAGGGGTATGTGCCAAGCTTATTGAAAGACTTGGGGAAACCAGTGGCAAGATGTAAAATTTATTGAGGAGAACAGATCATGGGAAATTGGTTTAAGACAGCCATACTTTTGGGTGTGATGACCGCCCTTATTGTATTCATAGGCAATCTCCTGGGTGGAAGACAGGGGATGATAATAGCCTTTATCATTGCGATGGGGATGAATTTTTTTAGCTACTGGTATTCAGACAGGATTGTCCTTCGAATGTATCGCGCGCGGGAGGTCAGTCCTGATCAGAGCCCCGAAATCTACGGTTTGGTGGCTGACATAGCCCAAAGGGCAGGACTTCCCATGCCCAGGATATACATCATTCCGGAGGATTCTCCCAATGCATTTGCAACTGGGAGAAACCCGGAGCATGCGGTAGTTGCAGTAACACAAGGGCTTATAAAACTGATGAGCAGAGAAGAGATCAGGGGTGTGATCTCACATGAAATGGCTCATATCAAAAACAGAGACATTTTAATAGGCTCTATTGCTGCGACCATGGCCGGGGCCGTGATGATCCTGGCCAATATGGCGCAGTGGACGGCCTTTTTTGGAGGCAGATCGGATGATGAAGAAGGCGGTGGACTGGGGGCAATTGGGATGATCATCATGGCGATTGTAGCGCCTGTTGCAGCCATGCTGGTGCAGATGGCCATATCCAGGTCAAGGGAGTATCATGCGGATGCAACTGGGGCATCCTTTGCAGGACAATCGCAGGGGTTGGCCAATGCCCTGGAAAAACTGGGCGCCTATTCAAAGAGGATACCAATGCATTCAAGCCCACAGACTTCACACATGTTTATCATAAATCCATTGAGCGCCGGCGGCATTATGAATCTGTTTTCCACCCATCCACCCCTGGAAGAGAGGATTGCAAGGCTAAGGGGCATATATCCCGGCAGAACCACTCCGGATCAGCGACCGGATTCGGATAGGGGGCTCAAGGATGCTGAGAGTTTCTGGAATAATCTCAGATGAAATTCATTGCCGACATCCATATCCATTCCCACTTTTCCAGGGCCACCTCCAGAGACTTAACCCCTGAAAACCTTTCCCTGTGGGCACAGAAAAAGGGGATTACAGTTGTCGGCACAGGTGATTTTACCCACCCGGGGTGGCTTGCGGAGATAAGAGAAAAGCTGGTTGAGGCGGAAGGAGGCCTTTATCAGTTAAGGCCGGATCTGAAAAAAACTGTTGACAGCCAGGTCCCTCCATCCTGCCTTGGCCGGACGCTTTTTGTGCCATCAGGAGAGATAAGCTGCATATACAAAAAAAACGGTTTGACCAGAAAGGTCCACCACCTGATCCTGATGCCGGATCTGGAGGCGGTTGAACGGCTGAATGACCGGCTTGAGCGGGTCGGAAATATACATTCAGACGGAAGACCCATCCTTGGGCTGGATTCAAGAGACCTCTTGGAAATAACCCTTGAGGCGAGCGACAAGGCCTTTTTTATCCCCGCCCATGTATGGACACCATGGTTTTCAGTGTTCGGTTCTAAATCAGGCTTTGATACTCTGGAAGAGTGCTTCGGGGACCTGACCGGTCATATCCATGCACTTGAAACAGGCCTTTCATCTGATCCGCCGATGAACAGGCTCCTTTCCTCCCTCGACGACTACATATTGGTCTCCAACTCCGACGCACATTCTCCTTCCAAGCTGGGCCGTGAGGCCAATATCTTTGATACAGGCCTAAACTACAAGGACTTGGTCCAGGCCATGACAGACGGCAGAGGCCTTATGGGGACGATTGAGTTTTTCCCGGAGGAAGGCAAATATCACCTGGACGGCCACAGAAAATGTCAGGTAAGACTCGATCCCGCTGAGACCATGAAAACGGAAGGGCTTTGCCCAGTGTGCGGGAAGCCTCTTACTGTGGGAGTCCTCAATCGAGTGAATCAGCTTTCAGACCGCAATGATCCAAGGCTTTCAAAGCCCTTTTTCAGCCTTATCCCACTTGCTGAAATACTTTCCCAGATCCTTGAAAGCGGTCCCTCTACCAAAAAGGTCTCCGAGGCCTATGAAAGGCTCCTGGACAAGCTTGGGCCTGAGCTTAGTATCCTGATGGATGTCTCCTTAGGTGATTTAGAGGCCGCAGGGGGGCCGATCCTTGCAGAGGCGATCAACAGGATGCGCACAGATAAGGTGATAAGAATCGGGGGTTACGACGGCGAATATGGGTTAATACGATTGTTTGAGGCTTCTGAAAAACAGAAGCTGACCGGTCAGTTGGGCCTGTTTGCCGTGGAGGAAAAGAAAAAGGCCAAGACCAAGTCGGCTGTTAATCGTCCTCCCCAGGAGGAAAAACCAAAGAAGAAAGAAAAAAAGGCTGATCCTGAACTTGATGTATTGACCGATCCTATCCTTGATCCTTTAAATGAGGAGCAGAGGGCAGCCGTCTGCCATGAGGGAGTGCCCCTTCTTGTGGTGGCCGGCCCCGGCACGGGAAAGACAACGACACTCACCCATCGTATTGCATACGTTATCCGACAGGGCGTAGCACAGGCAGAAAAGATATTGGCCCTTACCTTTACCAGGAAGGCCGCAGGCGAGATGGCCGAGAGGATTTCTAAGCTTGTAAAAGACGATGGATCAGGTGGAGTGTATGTATCCACCTTTCATGCCTTCTGCCTCGATGTCCTAAGGAAATATGGGGAGAGGATCGGCATTGACCAGGGCTTTACCCTGTGCTCCGAACCGGATTCAGAAGGTCTTATAAAAGGGCTCTTTGCTGAATCAGACGTCAAAAAGCGGGATATACAGAGGTTTGTAAAGGCGCTTCCGGAGATCAGGATCTTATCTGTTACGGGCAATAATACTCCTGTTGATCAGGAGATGGTCCGGCTTTTCGAAGGATATCAGCGCAGGCTAAGGGACATGGGGATGCTTGACCTGGATGAGCTCGAAATAGAGGTTCTGAGGCTTTTCAGGGATCATGTAGATGTGGCCGAATACTATGCAGCCAGGTTTCCATGGATATTTGTGGATGAGTACCAGGATACAAATCCGGTCCAGGTGGGCATCATAAAATGTATTGCAAGTGCTGGCCCTGTAACCCTGTGCGCAATAGGAGACCCGGACCAGGCCATATACGGCTTTAGGGGTGCTGATGTTAAAAGTTTTTTTGGCTTTGCCGGTGATTTCCCAGGGGCCACGGAGATCCGGCTTGAGCAAAACTATCGCTCCACAGAACCAGTGCTTAAAGGTTCCGCCGCTCTTATGGGAAGGCGTAAAAGCCTTCAATGTCACAGGCAAGGGGGTGGGCCGATCTCTGTAGCCTCGTGCCAGACTGATGCTGAAGAGGCGGAAATGATTGTAGAGCAAATGGAAAGGCTGATAGGAGGGACAACATATTTTTCTCTGGATAGCGGCAGGGTCGCGTCTCACGAGGGTGAAGAGTCTTTGTCATTGGGAGACATCGCAGTCCTTTATCGTATAAACAGCCAGGGGGATGCCCTTGAAAAGGCCCTCAATCGCGCTGGCATTCCATTTATAAGATCAGGAGAAAAACCCTTGATCAGCCGTTATCCTGTAAATGTCATATGGAGGTTTCTTCAGACTAAGGCGTATCCTGACAATGTCTTTTACAGAGATGAATACAATGGCCTGATCAAAGAAAGTGAAATTGCAAAAAGGGCGGAAGATGTTGAAATCAACGTTTCATCATCAGTAATAACGGTGATTGAACAGGCCATCTCTTTGCATGGGTTTGATGATTCGGATAAACAATCCTCTGATGCCGCAAAACGACTGAAGGTTATGGCAAGGAGTTTTAATGGCGACCTCCCCCATTTTCTGGATATGCTATGTCTTGAAAGGGGCATAGATCATGCGGCATTAATAGGCGACAGGGTTTCACTTATGTCGCTGCATGCGGCCAAGGGCCTTGAATGGCCGGTGGTATTCATAACCGGGTGTGAAGATAGGCTGTTACCCTGCTCCCTGTTTGGAAGTCAGGATGAAGAGGAAGAAAGACGTTTATTTTATGTGGGGATGACCAGGGCGCAGCAGAGACTGATCCTTTCACACGTAAAAAGAAGGTCAATGAACGGCAGGGTCCTTGATATGAAACCATCGCCTTTTTTGGAGGCGATCCCCAAGGGCCTGAAGGCCGCCTTGGATAGGGGAGGGTGGAAGGCGAAGAAGAGGCCTTATAAGCAGTTGGAACTTTTCAGATGAGTTCTCAACAGGTCATACTAATTGGCGGGCAGGCAGGGGCATTTTTTACGTGTTTGCATATTTGTGAGTCACTCCGAACATACGGCGGCTTTATACGCAATTTTTCATATGTGGGCTCGGTGAGGTTGGCGGCCGCGCAAAATATGCCATATCCGCCTGTAAGTTGCTTGAAATCATGGCCGGAGGCCTTTTTTAATTATTGCCATTGATGATGCAAACAGGTAAAAAGCGCCCCAGCCCGCCCGCCGGTTAATATGACCTGTTGAGATTCTATTATCCTAAAAAGAGCAGTTAGCCGTTAGTTTTTAGCTGTTAGGTAAGGGGTTTCGACATATTGACAACATCTATGGTTGCACCGAGTTGGGTGATGCAATAAATTGGTACAATTTATTGAATTCCTTAAGCTAACGGCTGATCGCTAACAGCTAACAGCCTTTTTTAAGATTATAGCAAAGTGCAGGGATTTTTAATGGAAGAAAAGATATTTGATTTCTGGCAGGATCATTCCCAGCAGTTTTTAGAGATGGCCTTTATGACGGAAAGGCGTGAGGTGATAGAGAGGCCGGACGGCTATGGCAAAAATTCGTCGGACTGTGGCGATACGGTTGAGATCTACATCATGGTCCGAGACGGGGTTATAACACATGCGTCATTTAGTTCTAACGGTTGCATAAACACCAGCGCCTGCGCCAACACTGTATTGCATCTCGCGGAGGGAAAGAGTGTAGAGGATGCGTGGAAGATCTCGCCCAAAGATGTAATTGATTATCTTGAAACACTACCTGCGAAAGAACACCACTGCGCAGAGCTTGCCATTGGCGCGCTTCACCGTGCATTGTCCAATTATCAGGAAAACAGGCGGGAGCCTTGGAGGAAGCTGTATTTTACAGGGCGATGAGCATATACGAATTTATAGCATACAAGCCCGGATGCTTCCCTATTGACTGACTCTTCCCCTGAAACCATATTGACCGCATGCTTGATACTTCAATGACAGTTTTGTAGCTGTTGGGTTCGGGGTTGATTGGAATTATGGGACAATAAATAAATTTAGATAGGGATTGTTGCTATTACCATAAGAATACGTTATAGAATTAGGCACTTGGTTTGCGTATCGATAGTGCCAAGTAACTATTCGCTGGATGGGTAATGATTTTATTTGGAGTTCCAGATGATAACACTCTCTGTGCCGATACAGCATAGTCTTTGCTTTTTCTCAATATCCAGTAAAATTTTAACAAAGACTAGCTTTTTCTAATGAATAATTTGTTGGGCATCAGAAGACTCTGGTTTCCTGTGCCCAGCAACCGGAAGTTGGATCACTACGACTAGTGGTGACTGAGTGGTCGAACGTATTGGCTGCGGGTGTGCAGGTGGAGATATGCGTTCCCACGCAGGAGCGTGGGAACGAGTTAATACACACGGCGAAGGCCGATATGGAAGGATTCTCTTTCGTATCGCCCCGGATAATGAATCCGAATTACCTCAACTTAATCTCCTGATAAGGTAATGACATCTCCTTTGCCAGGTCCTTTAGATCTTGTTCCAGTGTTATGTCTCTGCGGTCCTTCTTTTTTACCTGTGTCATCTTGTCTCCTACAACAAAGACCTGTAACTTTTTTGGATCAAGGAATCTGGCTGCCAGTGTCTCCAGTTCTTCCCTTTTTGCGCCTATAAACGAGTCCTGGATCATTTCAAGGGTGTTCAAGGGTTCCTTGCGCAGATAATAGGTGGCGTATGTCCTTACCAATTCCGCAGGGGTGTCAACGTTGAATACAAAACTGTTCAAGGCGTCAAGTCGTTTCTGTTCAAGTTCATTTGCAGGAACATCCTTCCTCAATCCTGTCATGATATTTACTGTCTCATCTATCGCGTTTCCGGTCCTGTCGGCCTTGCACCCCAAGTATCCGATAAGGATTCCGGTCTTCCAGTTGTAGATCTGGAAAAACCATCCTGAGTAGATCAGGCCCAGATCGTCCCTCAGACGCGTATACATCAGGGAATCGCTGCCGCCAAAGATATCCATCAACAAACCGATCTTCCAGTAATCCGGATTGGTGCGACCGACACTGGGAAGCATAAATCCGACCTGAGACTGAACCTGGCCGGGTTTGTTTATCAGGGCCACGACCGGCGGGGTCTCAGGGGGTTGAGCGATGTTACGCTCGGGCGCCTGTTTTTGCGGCAGGGCCGCCAAGAGCCCTTTCACGCCATCTATCGCCTCTGACTCGTCAATATCGCCTGATACTGCAACCACCATGTTTGACGGTACAAAATAGGTCTTCAGGAATGTCTTTAAGTCATCCCTTGTCAATCCAGGTATGGTACTAAGAGCCAGGAGCGGATCACGGCCATAGGGATGGCCCTTAAAATGAAAGATCTTAGACTCACGCCTCAACACGGCCTGGGCATCCTCCCCCTGCCGTTTAAGTGATATCATCGCCTGTTGTTTCGCTACATCAAGAATCTCCTGGTCAAACCCTGGACTTGTCAGGATCTCTTTCAGCAGCGAAACCCCCGTCATCCAGTCATTCTTCATCACAGACATCTGTACTACTGCCTGCTCCTCTGCTATGGATGTTGTTAACTGAATGGCATTATCATCCAAACTGGCGGCAAGTTCTTTGGGCGTGCGTTTCTCAGTGCCGCCGCGCACAAGACAGCCGCTTACCAGACTTGTAAGCCCTGCCTTTGAATCATCAACATCAACATCCCCCGCCTTTACCAGAAGAGTCAAATCAATGAGGGGCAGTTCCCGGTCAGGCAGGTAAAATGCAGTTGAGCCCCCTGCCTCTACTGGTTTTGTCTCAGGATACTCAATCTTTTTTGGTTTTCGTTCAAAGGAAAGGGGATGTCTCCAACCGGCGGGTGTCGGGTATATTGAATTATTTACAGAGGTATCGCATTGATCGGACAGTTTTGCGGCCGAACGGCTGCCGGAGCGAATCTCTGTATATTTTTCCTGCGCAACCTCCTGGTCCCCTCCAGGGATTACATAAGTGCTCGTCTTGTTTTCCTCTACAAGATACCTGTTCGCTACATCCCTTATATCTTCCGGCGTCACCTCAGAAATCATTTCCAGATATGTTGTTATGTAACGCCAGCCTGTTTCGACCTCCAGGGTGGTCAGGGTGCCTGCCAGTTGTTCGTTGCTGCGCATCCTGTCAAGGAACGCACGCTGGTTAAGCTTTTTGACCCGGTCAAGCTCTCTTTGGGGCACAAGTTCTCCCTTGAGTCTTTCTATCTGCGCAAGGAGAATACCTTCCAGGTCTTCGCAGGCCGTAACACACATGCTGCGCCTTTCTTCTTCACTGATTTTGGCGTCTTTTATGCCTTCAGGGTCATTGGGGGAGCCGCCGATGATGAACAGATCGCCATAACGGCTGTCCGGGTTATACCCCCAGGCCTCTACAGCCTTTCCCTTTTCAACGACTTCCTGTGTCATTCTACAGCTTCGACCCTCACTAAGTATCGCGGACAGCGCGTCGAGGGCATAAAATTGCCTTGAACCCATTTTATCCACATGAAAACCCACCCTTACCAGGGGCGTTCTCGCACCTTTTAGATACCTGATACACCTTCGCGGACCTTGCTGCACCGGTTCTTTTGTAACCACCTCAGGGGCGGGTATTCCTTCGGGGTAGCGTTCAAAATAGATCTCCGCGAGCCTCTTTGCCTGTTCTACCGTAACGTCGCCGGCAAGCACACACACCGCATTGGTGGGGTTGTAATATCTTTTGTGGAATTCCATTGCATCCGTGGCACTGAACTTTTCCATGTCCGCCTTCCAGCCGATTACCGGGTTGCGGTAGGGGTGTGCGGTAAAGGCGGTTGAGTAAAGGTCGAGCCATGCGGCGCCATCAGGATCATTGATATACCTGAATGCCCACTCCCTCTGCACCACCTCCTTTTCCACATAAAACTCCCTCCAGGATGGCTCAAAGATCTGTTCGCTCGCTATGGAAAACCACTGCTCCAGCATGTCTGACGGTAGGGATGCAGTGTACTGGGTCTGGTCTTTGGTGGTGAAGGCATTGATATCTACAGCGCCGTTTTTCTCCAATTGGGATGAGAATACCTGGGGCACAAAGATCTCCTGGACCTCTGTCCTGAGATCGTTCATCTCGGCAAGCTTTGCCCGGATCAGAATCTCATCCGGGTTGCGCCTGGATTCTTCCAGGAGCACTGCCTGGTAGGCCGCCTCAATCTGTTCCTGGAGCTTTTCATCCTTTTTGATGTCAAGGCTTCCGAAGTTCTTTGTACCCTTGAACATCATGTGTTCAAGCATATGTGCAAGTCCGGTCTTACCGGAATCTTCAAGGGCGGACCCGGCCCTGATAGCAAGCCTGACAGCGACCTGGGGGGCAACAGGACGCTCCACCACCAGGAACATCATCCCGTTTTTAAGATGAAATTCCTTGACGTCCAGGTGGATGTTGTCGGGTGAATTCTGACCTGCACTGGTGGTTGCAGCGACAGCCCAGAAAAGAAGACCAATTAAAAATTTTTTAAAAAGGCGCATGGTTAACCCCTCTAATGGTAATTTCTCAATAGGCTCGGGCAGGCCGGGGGCTTTTTACCTGTTTGCATCACCAATAACAGCAGTTACAAATAGCACAAAGCCATGATTTCGATCACCGTACAGGCGGAAAAGGCTATATATGCGCGGCAGGCAACTACATGGAGCCTGCTGCTGAAGAATTCAGCGTATAAAGCCGCCGTGTGTTCGGAGCGACTTAAAAATATGCAAAAAGGCAAAAAGCCCCCGGCCTGCCCGAACTTATTGAAAAGTTACATATTCTAAACCTTTTCCAGATGGGTATATTTCAAGTGTAGAAGCTTTCTTCCCGCATCTCTGAAGACCACCTCGATTTTGTCATCAGCAGAAAACTTTGATACCACGCCCGCGCCAAAGGCGGGGTGCTTTACCCTGTCCCCGCGGACAAACTCAACTGTAGCGGACTGATCCTGGTTATCTACAGTCAATACCTTATCTGTTTTTAGATGATCACGGGCAGGACTGGTTATAGTGCCTGCAAAAAATCCCCTGTGACCCCCTGGTGATTCGTAGGATAACACATCAGAGGGCAACTCCCTGATAAATGATGAAAGTCCGGTCCTGAAGCCGGTGCCGGTCATCTGCCACACAGGAATGGACTCCTCGCCGGGATAGCAGAGAATCAACTCGTCCTTGGCGCGGGTCGCGGCCACATACATCAGCCTCCGCTCTTCCTCAAGCTCTCCCGCATTGTTGTATGACATGGCAGAGGGAAACCTCCCCTCCATAACCCATATTATTATCACCACCCGCCACTCAAGCCCCTTTGCGGAATGGACCGTTGAAAGGGTGAGGGTGTCATTGACATCTGAGGGCTCAATGTCGGCAGGGCTTGAGGGCGGCTCCAGGGTCAGATCGTCCAGAAAATTCCTTAGCCTTTTGTAGCGCCCTGCCATTGGGATTAACTGCTCAAGGTCTTTCTGGCGTTTGGGAAAATCATCAAACCTCTCCATCAGGATGGGGGTATAATATTCCAGGACAGACTCAACCGCCTTTTGGGGACTGATGTTGTTAATGGAAATATCGTTCAAGAGTTTGGACAGCAGCTTGAGGCCGGAATCCTTTTTGCCTGCGCCGGGCCACTTTTCTATCTGGCCGGCAGTTATCCGGTTTTGTCTTATCCAGTTGATGATTGTCTGGGTCTTTGCCTGACCGACGTTTTTTATCAGTCTTAGTATACGCACCCAGCTTACTGTCTCATCCCTGTTGACAACCACCCTCAGGTGGGCCAGGAAGTCTTTTATGTGAGCGGATTCCAGGAACTTGAAGCCGCCGTATTTAACATATCGGATCCCCTGGCGGCTGAGTTCGGCCTCCAGTTCAAATGAGTGGTACGCTGCCCGGAAAAGCACGGCTATTTCTGATACCGGAACCCCCTGATTTGTCAGGTCCTTGACGTATCTGCACACATAGAGGGCCTGCTCCGGTTCGGTCCTGGCGTCAATCACCTTAGGCCTCTGGCCCCCCTCCCGCCTGGTGAACAGGCATTTGGTGAATTTCTCACTGGCGTTGTCCATCAATGAGTTCGTGAAGGTGAGGATCGGTTGTGTGGAGCGATAGTTCTCCTCCAGCCTTATCAGCCTTGCACCTGTAAACCGGTTCTTGAACTCAAACATGTTTCTGTAATTGGCGCCCCTGAAGGAGTAAATGGACTGGGAGTCATCTCCCACTACCATGATATTCCGGTGGCCCTGGCCCAGCCAGTAGACAATGTCCGCCTGGATGGAATTGGTGTCCTGATATTCATCCACCATGATGAACCTGTATTGTCTGCCAAGTTCTCCCCTTACATAGTCATTTTCCTTGAGCAGTCTCTGAAGATTCAGTATCAGGTCATCATAGTCCATCAGTTGATTGGACCTCTTGTAGTCATTATAAAGGACAGCGAGTTTGCTGAACTGGGGGATGAAGTGGATGAACTGGCCATATTCGTTTGCGACAAGCTCGTCAATCGGTTGTTGGACGTTGGCCGCCTTGCTGAGTATGTTTGCTAGGGTCTCGCGCTTGGGGAACCTCATCAGGCCCGCGGGGAGACTGAGTTCAGAAACAAGTGAGTGGATGACCGCCTCCATGTCCGAGCGGTCGAGGATTGTAAATGTGTTCCTGTAGCCCAAGACTTCGGCATGTGTCCTCAGCACCCTGTGGGCAAGGGAATGGAAGGTGCCGCCCGAGACATATGTACACCTGATATCCGACAGCCCCGCGGCCCTGTTGAGCATCTCCTGAGCCGCCTTTCTTGTGAAGGTAAGCAGCAGGATCTCCTCGGGCGCAACACCTGTCTCCACCAGGCGTGCTACCCTGTAGACCAGGGTCCTTGTCTTTCCGCTCCCTGCCCCGGCGATGACCAGCACAGGGCCCTCCAGGGTCATTACCGCCTCCATCTGGGAGGGATTTAATACGCTGTTATAATCAAGCATGGTTCGTAAACTTTAGTTAAGCTAATAGCTAAAAGCCAATAGCTGATTGCTTTCTTACTGCCACATCTGCCCAACCTGCTGACGGCCCAGGAAAAAGACGACCAGTATTATCACTGCTACTACAAAAAAGAAGACAATGGCCGCAGGTATAATCAATGCAAAAAACACCTTCAAATAGGAGGTCCCGTGGATCTCACGCAGCCCAACGATCTGGACAATAAGCTGCCAGACAAGGCTGATCCATCCGCCGATAAGAGGTATTAATCCCAATACCTGAAGTGCATGGGAATAGGTGACCACCCTGAAGGTGGCCTCAAAACCATTATCCGCCCCCCTCAGGAGCAGGAGAAACAGGTGCCATACGGCAGTCGAGATAAATATCGCCGCAATGACCAGGATGGGGGCAAATACCAGCGTAATGAGGAAAAGCACTCCGAATGTAAACTGGCCGACAAAGGCATTGCCTATTGACATAAACCCGCCGGAGACCATCAGAAACTGCCAGAAGATGCTGAACATCGCACCTATTGAACCGGTCAGCATCCCAAACGCCAGCGGTTCACGAAACCCGGCGTTATAATTCAGACCGCTGAAAAATTTGTCCGGTGAAAACATAACAGCCTTTATGGTTTGATATATCGCCTGCCACAGACCGAGAGTGGAACGGTCCTCCCACGGTGACCCTGTGCTGATGGGGTTGTCTTTCAAAGACTGCCCGTTTTCCTGCCGGAATTCTCCCGCCGTGGTCTTTTCAGTTGTGATCATGCCATCCTTGTATGACAGGGTGAATCTTTGCCCACAGCGTGGACAGGTGGCTGATTTGGCATTGGGGGGGATCTTTTCTTCCGGGATGTTCTTTGAAAAGCTGCAATAAGGGCATGTAAGGGCTACTGCCATTTTGTGTTTCCTCTGGGTTTTTTAAGACGCATGCTGAGCTCTTTCCTGTCAGACCATCGTTTCAGACGATTCATAAAACCGTGTGCGGGCGAACGCTCCATTATCCTGCTCTTAAACGCCAGGCCCTCCTGGGTGTCGAGGGATGCCTTAAGACAGTCCACGCGGTCAGGGCAGTCAAGGCAGTCGGGGACGATCTCCCTCAGTCCCCGATCTCCCATTGGAAATACCTTGTCCAAGACGCCAAAGCAATCCTTCTGATGTCCTGTCATTCCACACCTAAGATGCCTGTTTTTTTATCCGCCCGGCCCGTTGATCAGGCCTGAGTGAAACTTGTATCCTTAAGACCTGTGGGCGTCTGCGCCGAACTGTTTTATAGCGTTATCATATACCGGCCGATTTGTAAAACAAACAGATCAAACAAATCCGGCCGGTTGGCATAAGGCACATCGAGTGCAGGCCTCCGTTCAGGCCTGCCTGAATCTGTCTTTAATGAATAGTATCCGAATATCAAAGGCATCAGTTCGTTAAGATACTGACCAGTCCGTCAATATACTGATCCTGATGCCCTTTTTCCGGAAACGGTAAGGTGTAAAATAGGCACTGAATATCAGCGATCCTGATCGCCTCTTCAACATGTGATTCTATCTTTTTCAGGCAGGCGATTACTACATCCGGCTGATACATCTGAAGTCTCATCGCAAGTGAGAAGGCACTGTCTTTCAGTGCCTGATCTCGATGCCCCTTCCCAAGGTGGTCTATTGGTTCATGTGAAAGGTCGTCAAAAAAACAGCCCTGATTCTTGAAATGATCAAGAAAGGCCTTGTCGCTTAGGAATCTGAGTTTATATGCCTTCTCAAATGCCTTGCGGGTGCATGTAGCAAGGGGATTATTACCGAAGTAAAGGAATTCCCCTGTTGACGGCGCTGATTCTCCGACAAAGAGGATCTTAATATAATCGGGTTTATATGACTGCCGTATGTTTTCTATCGGATTATGCATCTGGATTTTGGGCGCTTAAAAAGAAAGAGAATTCAATTCATATGTAATGGCGAGATTTGAGTCATTTCCGGTTAAGGCTGTTTTTTGACAAAAGCTATAACTTATCAGATTATCATTGCGATACCTTAACCTGTCGGACATCACTTACCATAGATATGGACCGTATACTTGTTCCACACCCCGGTTCCCTTCAGGCCGAGGAAGCTCACCTTTTCAAGGTCAGCAAAGTATACTGTTTCAATACCGTTTTCCCTGGCTATATCGCCTATGGCGTTGCTGCTCCATATGGCATCCAAATCTACATAAGGTATATGGATATGCTTTATGCTTGCATCGCCATGATTCATACCGGCAGGGGTCTTTGAGAAATTGACATCAAGCGGTGTTGTTACATGAGAATAAATTAACCCCCGCGGGTGCAGCTGGCTGCAGGATGTTACGGTAAGCAGCATCAACAAAATTACAGAGGAGTAATATATCACTTTCATATTTCAGACCCTATTTTAGCAAAGACTAATTTCCATATACTATAGTAGTATTGCTGCAATAAAGCCCGAAAAGTATGCTTACCACCTGTGCATCCATATGATTTATAACAGTGATATTGCCGTCTTTGGCGGCAGCGGCTGTCCCTGCATCGCCCCATGCAACAAGCCACAGGATCGAATAGCAACTGGCTTTGCCGACCTTATCGCCGAGAGTGGTTTGGTCAAGATCCGTATCATAGGGTGTCTTGACGTTTACATACGCACATCCGGAAAATGCAAACAAGACAATAAGCAGAATAATTGAAATGACCTTTTTCATTCCTTACCTCCATAATAAAGATTTAACCTAAAAAAGCAGTTAGCTGTTAGCGATTAGCCTTTAGCTTAAGGATTTCAAAATATTGCTCCAATTCATTTCTTCACCCATTGGGTGTAACTATAATATTTGTTAACATGTCAGAATTCCTGCCCTAATAGCCAATAGCTAATGGCTAACTGCTTTTTTTAGGTTTAATGGAATTTAGGAAAAACGGGATCAGAAGTCAATGCCGGAAGTTAAGAGGCCGGACTTGGCGGTCCGGGCCGATCACGTGATCACCCACAGCTCCATCCTGTTTGTGCGTACCTTGAAACGGCCTATGCCGCTTTCACCAAGGATTGCCTCTATCTCCCGGGGGAGCCAGGCCGAACGCACAGAATCTCCGAAGCCCCTCCTGGCAGTGCTGAAAAAAAATACTGCCCGCCATGCTGCGTTGATGATTCCAAAAAGCGGGCCTTTTATGTCCCTGCGAAAATCAATGATCAAGAGCACTCCTCCAGGTTTGAGCACCCTGTCTATTTCCTTAAGGAGCCTTTTGGGATGATCCATATGGTGCATGGCAAACAGTGATATCACACAGTCAACCTTGTCTGCGCCGAAGGGGAGAGATTGGCCGTCACCGACAAGTACAGGCAATTGGAAGCCGGACCTCACAGCATGGCCCTTTGCCATCAAGATCATATCCTCTGATATATCAATGCCTATAAAACGGGTTTTGGGAAAGGAGCTTTTGAGGTTAAGTGGTATTGTCCCGGGCCCTGTGCCGATATCAACAACCGTCATGCCTTCTTTTATCCTGGCCCCGAGGATGTGCCTGATCCTTCGTCCTGCGGCCTGCGCAGTTAGGGAGGATACCCTTGAAAATACGGCCAGGGTGCCTTTATCAATCATGCCCCCTTCAGGCTGTCTTCGGCTAAAGCACACCGAAATATCTCCCTGGAAACAGTATCATGCAGACCGCAATCGCAGAGCCGATGAGCGAGCCGGACATAATCAGGGAAGTCCCAACAACCCTCCCATAGCCGAGCATCACGGCGAGTATGCAGGCTGAGAGCACGCCGAAACCGCGAAACGGCAGGGTGGCGACCAACACTATTGCAACGTGTCTGTAGCGAAGCACGCCCTTCCATGACTCCTTTTCCAATATACCTGTCCTGACCCTGTCGGCCTTGGTCTTAATCCAGGTGGTAAATCGTCCGGGCAGGTTTATGCGCCTCTTTGCAGATTCAAGTGCAAGTCCATAGACCGGTATCTGGAAGAGGTCAATAATGAGGGAGATGAAAAGCGAATGCCACGGCGACAGGCCCATTATGAGACAGGCAGCAATCGCACCCAGCCTGCCTGCCGCCAGATAGGCGGTGATCACAATTCCACCCTGGCTCAGGAAAGACACTGTGTCTGCTCCGGCATTTGGGTTTGGATATCAGGGTTCCACAGGGAATGGGCAAGACGGGTCTGAGCGCGGTGCAGGGAAAAATTGGCGGTCAAAAAATACTTCCTGGCCGCAGACTTTTTCTTGATCCTTGAAAGTATGGAACTGGGTGAGGCTAAATATTTCAAGGCCCAGGCGTAGCCCTGCTGGAGTTCTTCCTGGGTCATCCCGGCGGGTCTGAATACCACATGGTTCATATCATAATATGACCAGTCCTTGTGGATAATCCGGTTTTCCGTCTCCAGTTCATCAAAGAGGGGCGTGCCGGGAAAAGGGGTAAGAATACATATATTCGGCAGTTCAATGCCGGTTTCCTGGATAAAGGCCACAGTCTCACGGAATACCTCGGGGGTGTCGCTGTCAAAACCGAATATGAATGAGCCCTGGATTCCTATGCCGTACTTGTGGATGAGCCTTATGGCCCGCGCCATTTTTTCCGGCGCCCCAAAGGACAGATTTTTTGTCATATGTCTTGGGTCATGGAGTGTTTCAAAACCGATAAACAGCGAAACGCAGCCGCTATCCGCCAAGGCCTTCAGATACGCTTCATCTTCACACACAGAAAGATTTGAAAAGGCCATCCAGCGAAATCCGAACCTGCGAAAAAGGCCCATAAGATCTAGGGATCGGTCCTTTTTCATGGTGAAATTGTCATCCACGATAAAGAGCCTTCTAGACCTGAAGCGGCTTAAAAACTCCAGCTCTCTTTCCACTGATCTCGGGGATTTTATCCGAATCTTTCTGCCTGATATCCTCGGAACAGAACAGAAATCGCAGTCTCTGGGACACCCTCGGCTGGTCTGAAGTGGGGAGAGGAAGAATCTGTGCCTCCAGTCCAGGAGGTCAAGGGAAGGACTTGGGAGGGAATCAAGATCTGTGAGAATGTCTCCCTGGTAAAGCGGGGCAAGGCTTTGATTTTCAAAATCAGCCAAAATCCGAGGGATTATGTGCTCTGCCTCGCCTGTCACAACCGATGTTGCGTGCATAGATGCCTCTTGCGGCAAGACTGTAGAGTGGACACCTCCCATGATAACCGGGATGCCTCTTGCCAGAAACATATCCGCAATGGCATATGCCCTTGGGGCAGTTGAGGTGAGGGAAGTAATAAAGACGATGTCGGTCTTTTCACTGCCCAGTACCTTACTTACCCTTTCATCTTTTATTCGGACAGTGTAATTTTCGGGAAAATATGATGCGAGCAAGGGCAGCGCTAAGGAAGGAAAAGGCAGGAGCGCGTCATTGGATAATGACCTCTTCCTCTCGCATGGAGATATAAGGAGTGCCTGTTTTCGGCTATTGCTGTTTTGCAGCCAGTTCATGGAGCCTGTCAAGGACGCCCTCTGATGTCGGCCTTACTCCGCAGGTGTTGATTACATCCAGGACATCCTTCGGCTTGAAGACCCACAGGCAGGTCTGGGTTTCGTTACAGTAGCGGCGGTTTATGTCACGTAAACCCTCAAAAAAATCGGACCGTAGGATATCCACCATGGACTTTTTCCTGATATTGTCTTTTGAAAAAGGCATAAGCACGCACGGCTCAACATCGCCGTTGGCGTTTATGTGCATTGTAATGCGGCCTGCGCTGCACCCTTCGGTGATCCTTGCATCATTGTAAAAATCCAGGAGCAGGATGGGCTTCCGAAACCTTGCCTTTTTTACCATGTCGTATATCTGTTTTTTCTGTTCCTCGGTAAGTATCAGCTCAGGCTCCACACAGGCCCTGCCCTGGGGAAGGGCGAGCGGTATCCAGCCATAGCCCGCGCCGCAGGCGATCATCTCATCAAGGAACTTGTCAGAGTAGATTGTGTCAAAGTTTCTCCGGCTCAACATGGCGGAAAAACCCACAATCACACCCGCCTCATTCAGCCTGCGCATAAGGGCTGTGGCCTTGGCATATGTCCCCTTGCCCCTGCGCCTGTCCGTTTCATCTTCAAACCCGTCAACACTGACGCTGATGGCGGCGTTGCCAAGTCTCGAAAGCCTTTCCACCTTCTCATCGTCAATTAAAAGACCGTTGGTGTAAACCTGGAAGGCAAGTGAGGGATGCCTTTCTATCATGTCCAAAAGCCAAGGTACCATAAAGGGCTCTCCGCCCAACAGGATAATGAAGTTAGTCCCTGCATCGGAGGCCTGTGTAAGTATCCGGTCCACCTCATCAAAGGTAAGTTCATCTGTCTTATCATGTGTGCCCGCATAGCAACCGTAGCAGTTGAGATTGCAGCGCATGGTAGGGCTGATCATCAAGGTGCCGGGGGGCGCAACACCATGTTTATTGTAAAATTCAAGCCTCTTGCGATAGCCCAGCAATAGACAGCCCAGTATCAGATTATTCATTATCGCCGATCTGGCCGCGGGGTTTGCGTTTTTTAAAATCCTTCTGGTCGCCTGTATGCCGGGGTGGTCCTCCTCTATCATACGCCTAAGAAATTCAAATCCCCGGAAATGCCATTTGATGGAGGCAAATTTTTCAAGTATATTAAGCGCCTTAATAAGATTACCGTTTGAAGCATTGGCGGTTATCTTAAGAAGCTCATCAGATACGATCTTTGGGATTTTAAGATTATTCAGATTCATATAATTTAGACCAATAATTTCCTGAATGCTGCCTAAGAACCCATCATGATCGTTTTTTTATGATAAAATCGGCCAGTGCATCAATCGAGGCAAATGCCTCCATTCCCACCTCTTCGTCCTCAATAAGGACGCCGTATTTTTTCTCTATGGCGACAACCAGCTCCAAGGCGTCAATGGAATCAAGGCCCAGACCATCGCCGAAGATCGGATCCTTATCCACAATGGAATCCGGGTTTACATCCTCCAGCCGGAGGGTCTCGACAATGAGCAGTTTAAGTTCTGATTTTAAAGCTTCCTTATCCAAACCTGGCGTTCCTCCACTGCCTTAATATTTCTCAAGCCTGAGTTTGTATGCGATCCTGCCGGCGCCTCGGCGTTTTTTTTGATGTCGCCGATTGAGGTCATCTTTATTGAATAAGTCGCCGGGGTCTTTTCCCCAGAGATCCTGATTCAAAAGAGATTATCTCTATTATACGGATGCCATAATGTCAATAAATGAAAAGTTGAGATTAAGGCCTTGAGAAAGCGTTGATTTCATACTCCCGCTGATTTTAAAATACCAATGTAAGATAAGGTCTTGGAAGACTTTTTCTGTTTACCGCCGTTCTCCGGCCTTACTTTTCGCCCGATTTAAAGTCAACTGGTTTTAATGGTTAAGCTTTTGCCGGAAACTGCCGATAGACAGGGACAGGAAGTCATGAAAGTTATCACCAATAAGAGGTTGAAATCATGGGCATAAATAGAGTGTTTATTCTGGCTGCCTTGTGCGCAATCCTGTCATTGTCCGGCTGTCTTTATCAGCGATATAGTGTGCCGGTTTGGGAATCGTTTATAATGGATCTGCCTGAGGAGACCTACCTGTGCCCTGAAGCCAATACGTTTAGCCGGTCCAATGTGGCGGTGTTTACTTTCAGCGAACCTGACCACGCCCCCGGCACTGGAAAGGTTGCTGCCGAGGCCATGTTTTACGCCCTGCTAAAAGATGAGGCGTTCTCACGTATCTACAAAGAAACACAAGAGGAATATGTCGGTATTTCAAATTGCCTGGATGTGGCGCGTCAGAAGGGCTATCAGCTCATACTCACAGGTGAGGTCCTCTACTATTTTGAGGGGAGCATGTCACTGTCCTCAACTGTAAAGGAGAGGATAAGCGTTATTGATGTTTCAACCAGGCGTGTAATATGGTCCGCGTTATCTTCCACCAAGGCGGACCCCGCTCCTATGAAATATTATTATATCTCAAGCACCAAGGGCTCCCCTGCAAGACCGGCAAGCGAATTAATTGAGAAAAATGCCGAAAAGTTCTGCAACATGCTTCAAAGGCACTCCATAGATCAGGCCGAAATAGAGGCAGAGGGCCTCACATCAGGCTCCTGAAGACCGGCATCGCTCAGCATTACAGCGACTTAACGCCCGGATGGTCGGCAAAAAAGGCAGGGATTATCCCTTGGGCAGATGAATGGAGAAGGTGCTCCCTTTTCCAGGGCTGCTGTCAACTGTAACATTCCCGCCATGGGCCTGAATGATGTGTTTTACAATCGAGAGGCCCAGACCCGTCCCCCCCAGATTTCTGCTCCTTGCCTTATCCACACGATAAAACCTTTCGAAAAGACGGTCCAGGTGCTTCCTTTCTATTCCGCATCCCTGGTCAACTACCTCTATGACTATTTCATCTCCCTTTGCCCCCGCCTTAAGCAGCACGGTTCCCCCCTCTTCACTGTACTTAACGGCATTATCCAGAAGATTAATTATGGCCTGTTCGAGCAGGGCGCGGTTTATGTTACATGTTAGACCATACTCGCATACTATCTCGATCCTGATTTTCCTTTGAGAGGCCTTGGCTTCGCATAATTGCCCGGCTGAGTAAATAATATCTTCTATGTGGCCGGCCTGTAAAACGATCTCATCCTTTTCTGTACCCTCTTCAACCCTGGAAAGGCTCAGGAGGTCGTCAATGATGGTAATGAGGCGATCGGTGTGCTTTTCTATTATTTCAAGAAAACGTTCTCTGCTGTCTTCGTCCTTTACGCCGTCTCTCAGGGTCTGCGCAAAGCCTTTAATAGCCGTAACAGGTGTCTTGATCTCATGGGATACATTGGCGACAAAATCCCTTCTGATGTTTTCCAGCCTTCTTAAACGTGTAACGTCATTTAAGACTATCAGTGCACCGTCACATTTGCCCGAGCTATCGCAGATTGCAGTTCCGTGGCAGTTGATGACCCTGTCATCAAACGGAAAATGGAGCAGTATATCCTCTTCAATCAGATCATTGCTTTTAACAGCCTCTTTTATAAATCTTTGAAGATCAACGTTTCTTATTAATTCCTGTATACTGAGGCCCTGGACATTATTCTGACTGCAATCAAGCAGGAGTTTTGCTGAATTATTCATATGAATAATGCGCTCGTCCAAATCCACTGCAAGCACCCCCTCGACCATCCCGGAAAATACCTGCTCCAGTTGATTTCTCTGCTGTGTGATAATGTTAATCCGATCGTTTAGTTCCTTTGCTATCTGAGTTACCGCCTGAGCCAGACCTTCCATCTCCCTGGAGCTGAAGTCTGGGAGCCTGTAAGTCAGTTCACCGCGTGCCAGACTCTCCACCCCTTTCCTGATCTCTTCAATCGGCCTGCTGATGCGTTGCGACATCAGAAGACAGATGATTGCAGAGAGTATGGAAATGATGATCCCACTAATGATAATCTTTTCACGGATATTCCCTATTGCATCATCTACAGATTTTGAAAGTGTCCCTGTCCTTAATACGCCCAGAATATCTGACCCGTCTCTTATCGGGACGGCCAGATAGATCATGTCCTTCTTAAGTGTCAGGCTGAACCTGATGGAAACGCCGAGCTCTCCTTTAATCGCCTGAATGACCTCCGGACGATCCAGATGGTTGTCCATTTTTTTCGGATCCTGATCCGAATCCCCGGCAACCTGACCGGATGGAAGTATAATTGTGATATGTGTTCCGTCCTTTTCGCCGATCCTCTTGCACAACCGGTCAATCTGCACCATATCAGGCGGTGAAAGAAGAGCCTTGAACTGCGACTCGAATACATGGGCAAGGGTATTAAGATCCGAGGTATAATGTTCGATGATAAATGACTTAAGCGTTCTTGATGCAACCCATATTGTTGCAGTCAGGGACAAAAGGATTATCAAAAGAAAGGATGGATAGATCTGCCAGATAAGGCGTTTTTTATTGATCATTGCCTACTCTTTGAAGCGGTAGCCTACCCCGCGGACTGTCTCAATGTATTGACCGGCCTTTCCCAGCTTTTTTCTCAGACCGACGATTTGGACATCAACAGAGCGGTCGGTTACAGGGTATTCGTCCCCCCTGACCGCATCAACGATCTTGTAACGGGTAAATACCCACCCCGGGCGTCTTGCAAGGGTATATAGTATGCCGAATTCGGTAAAGGTCAGGTCCACCCTTTCTCCTTCAACCAGCACCTCCCTGCGGCCGGGGTGGATCAGCATGTTGTGGATCTTCAGATACTCGGTCTCCTCCGCTTCACCATCCGATTTTCTGCGCAGCACGGCCTTGACCCTTGCTGTCATTACCCTGGGACTGAAAGGCTTGGTAATATAGTCATCAGCACCCATTTCAAGTCCTGTCACAATATCCGCTTCTTCACCCTTGGCTGTAAGCATGATGATAGGGATGGCCCTGGTCAGGGAATCCGTTTTTAAAATCCTGGTGATCTCCAGACCATCCATGTCAGGGAGCATAAGATCCAGCAGCAGCAGGGCAGGAATTGACTTGCGGACGGATTTTAATGCCTCATCGCCGTTGGTGACACAGGTGACATCATAACCTCCCCTTTCCAGGTTGTATTTGACCAGTTCGAGGATATCTTCTTCATCATCTACAACAAGTATCCGTTCTTTTGTTTTCATCAGGCTCCGACTAAAACTGTTCCAAGACAATATTAAGATTCCAATTTCACAATATTGTTAAGATGTTAGCATTGTATTAGAATTTTGTAAAGATTTTGTTTAAGGGGATGCGGATCTGGAAAATGATTACAGCAGAGAAAGAGGTGCTTCCGGTGGAGTAATGGAGTATTTATGAAAAGGGTTCCAACGGTCCTTTTTTACAGCAAGTGTATACTCCATTACTCCTGATAAAATTCGGGGCAAGGGCCTTATTTCTTCTTGGCCGCTGCACCATGTTTTTGCTGAAAGGCCGCTGCTACGATCTCTGCCACCATCTTCGGCTCCTTGATATAGTCGCAGTTTATGACCATATCAAATTCGTAAGGGGAAAAGGCGTCCTTTTTGCCGAACACGCGTTTAAAGAAGTTCTTTTGTTCCTTATCCAGTTGATCCAACTTCGCCTCAATTTCTTTTTCCTTTGCCTTGAGGATCTTGGCAAGACGCTTTACACGATATTGTCTTGAACATATCAGCCTGACTGCAAAGACGTCTTCCCGCGGCAGGACCAGATGGGCGCCCCTGCCTACGAAGATTGTGGGGCCAAGACCTGCGATGGCAAAGATGCCACTGAACAGGTGCCTGGAATAGTCACTCTTAATAAAGGCCTTTTCTCCAAACAGATAGGTAAGACACTCATTCAACTTGCCCGGATAACGCTCGTCAAAGATATTGACGGTCTTTTCACTCAGTCTGGCCTCTTTTGATATGTGCTCAATTAATTGACGGTCAACAACGCGGTAACCCAGCATTTCACCAAGTATATCAGCAACCTCCAAGGCACCCACCCCTATTTCACGGGAAAAGCAGATGGTGGGATAGATGACCTCTTTGGCCTTCTTCTTTTTGTCTTCAATCTTCTTCCCTTCCCATTCGCGGATGCACTTGTCCGCGATTTCCTCGGCCCCGGGTCTCTTTTTTGCATAGAAGCCGGGGACATATTTTAACCCTTCATCTTGAGCCTTCATAATTATCCTCCTTTACAATATGTTGAGTTCCATCTCAAAAATCAGACCGCAGGGCATATTACACTGCGAAGGCTTAGTTGACAACCCAAACCGCCATTTCCTTTGCAAGACTGATCACTTTATTGCTGACCCGTCCCATAAAGAATTCCTCCACCCTGGAGATCCCTCTTCGGCCGATAACAATGGTGCCGTATCCGCCGCGTCTGGCCTCATCTACAATGGTACCCGCCCTGCTCATTACCCCTGTAATCAGATTTGTGGTTATCTGGTCTTCGGCAAAACCCGACTCAGTCAAAACCCCTTTGGCTGTGTTAAAAACCGGTTCCACGTCATCCTTTGCAAGGCTAAAGATTTCCTTTTGTTTGTCGGGTGAAAGGGTTTCGAGTTCGGGCACAAACATACTGGGTGTTCTCAGAACGTTCAGCAGGGTTATTTCCTTGCCTCTGCCTCCCAGTATGTCTCCGACATGATCTACAGCCCTCATGGCCCCTTGGGAATGATCTACCGCAACAAGCACCTTGCTAGAAGTGGGCGCACCGCCCACCACCCATACAGGGACGTTTGCAAGCCTTTCTACCAGCTTGTAGGCAACGCTGCCCATCATGATATCCATCAACCTGCTGAGCCCCCTGCGACCAACAACCACCGCGCTGTAACCTTTCTTTGATTCCTCTATGATGTCTCTGGCGACCCCTACTTGGCTTTTAAATATCTTTATTTCGACGGAGTCCTGGTGAAAACCGTTGTCGGTTAACACCTTAAGACCTTCATCCATAAATTTTTTGAGCATATTTTCCTGTGTCAACTGCCATTGAGATATATCCGCGATCCTGCTGTGGAAGGTGGGATCAGCGCCCACGTCCCGAAACGCATCCGTTATGTCTCTCATCACGTTAAACAGGACAATCTCCGACGTCTCAGGCCTCAACATCCTGCCGATATAACCAACCGCATCAAGCGACTGATTTGAGCCGTCAACAGCCACCAGTATCCTATGCCTTTTTTCATCCATCAAACACACCTCCTTTTTTTGCCAAGGTGGTGAATTTGTAACGGTTCATGGTTAAGTTTTTACGGGTTACGACTCACCTGAAAACTCATGCGCTGCTACCTTGCTTAAAAATAATCCGAGAATTTTCAGGCCCTTGCCAATATGCTAAGCAGGAACTGTGCCACAAGACAGTAAAGCTATTTTAGCCTATAAATACAAAATGTTAAAGCTAAATTATCTGTAGGCTTGCAACTAGTTAAGCACAATTTAGAAGAATTTCAAAGCCAAGCTTCTCAAAACTTCAAAGCTCATCGGCCTAAAAAAACTGTCGGCCTCGAATATATTCTTTCCTTTTTTATAAGCTTGTATTAGTCTCCACCAAACTTGTCGAGAGGTTGTTGAATAAACCCTAACGTTGCAGAAAATTTGAGGTCAAAACGCTCAAGAAGCGGTTTTGGCCCAAAGATTTATGCAACGTTAGGGTAAAGTAAAGAGAAGCCATTTCTCTTTTTTTATATTGTTCCAGGGGGGCTCAATAAATGATAAGTATATTCAAAGGGCTTGAAAATAAATTTATTACATCCGCTACGATTGAAAAGAACTGCTGGGTCAATGTCTTCAATCCCGAAAGAGATGAATTAGACAGGCTGGCGGAAGAATTGAGTATCCCTCCTGATTTTCTGACCGACCCGTTGGATATTGATGAAAGGGCAAGGATAGAAATTGAAGGCAAAACCATATTGATTGTGCTGAGGGTGCCCAAAGCTGACCAGCACAACTCCGAAGTCCCTTATTCAACACTGCCTGTCGGTATTATACTGGCCAATAATGTGATAGTTACGGTCTGCTCATCGGATATTAATATCATTTTGGAATTATTTAACGGCAAGAGCAAAAGTTTTTCCTTTGAAAACAAAAGCCGTTTTATTTTAAATGTTTTTTATAAAACAGCCCTATTATATTTAAATTATCTGAAAGATATAAACAAAAGAACAAATGAAGTTGAGAAAGAATTACAGAAGTCAATGAAAAATGAGGAGTTGATCAAGCTCCTTAACATAGAAAAGAGCCTTGTTTTTTTCACTACTTCATTGAAGTCCAATGAATTGATGATGGAGCGGTTTCAGAGAATTCAGACGCTGAAACTTAATGTTGACGAAATTGATCTGTTGGATGACGTTATTATTGACAATAAACAGGCCATTGAAATGGCAAATATTTACAGCAACATCTTGAGCGGAATGATGGATGCATTTGCCTCTGTAATATCAAATAACCTCAATATCGTTATGAAGTTTTTGACATCTGTCACCATACTTCTGATGATCCCCACATTAATTGCAAGCATTTATGGCATGAATGTTGACTTGCCTTTCCAACATGTTTCTCACGCCTTTTTTGTTGTTATGGGAATTTGCCTTATCCTTTCGATAATCAGTGTGCTGATTTTTCTAAAGAACAAATGGTTCTGATAGGCGGAGGCCATTAATTCACGGCCTGGGGCTGTTTTTTCCACCTTCTGTGCATCCAGACCCACTGCTCGGGGAAACGCCTTATGATCCGTTCATATATATCAGAGATTTTTTGAGTATTTATAACCAGGTCATGATCTTTGTTGTCTGTAAAATTCAGATCAATAGGTTCCTGGACTTCTATGTGATAGGTAAACTGGCCGTTCAGTCTAATAAAAATAGGTATTATACTGAGGCCATATTTTCTTGCGAGCACAACCGGGCCTACAGCCGTGTGCGCCCACTGGTTGAAAAACTTTACAAATACCCCTTCTACCTTTGTATCCTGATCAATTAATATGCCCATGGAATAGCCATTACGAATCCCATCAAGAATTTCCCTTGTGTTGGTTTTTCGGGTGATGCTGGTATAACCGGCCTCATTTCGCGTCTGAACAATCAGCCTGTCAATCCATGGATTATGGTTCGGCGCGCCTATCACCTTTACCTTGTAGCCTTTTTGGGCAAACCATGCCGCCATCAGCTCCCAGTTTCCAAGGTGGGCGGTCAGAAGAATGGCGGGTTTGCCGTTAGCCAGGACCTGATCCAGGCGATCACAGCCTTCAACAGTAACAATATCCTCCATGCCGTTTCCAACGATCTGGGGGAGGCGGATGGCATCGGCGGCAAAGATGCCTATGTTTAAAAATACCTCTTTTGAAATCCGTTTGATCTCGCTTAATGACTTTTCATTACCAAAGGCCATGGTCAGGTGATTTATCATCCTTTTGCGTCTGGACCCTATAAGAAGATATGCGGCCCTTCCGATTCCCCTCATTATCGCTATGGCAAACCGCCTGGGTATGGCGCGCAGCAGTTTCACAATGAGGCAGACTATGACATAAATTAACCACCGTCTAATCTGCTTTGTGCCTTTTTTTACAGTCATTCTTAACGCCTTTCCAACATGTCTCGTGTTATTGCCCATGTAAACCAGGATGCCTCCTTTTGCGTGTTTCCAGTCTGTAGAGGCCTCCCGCCAGAATAACGGCAACAACAAACAAGGCCATTTCTACTATATTTATGCTTAAAATGGAAAGAATCTTTTCAGGATCGAAAACAGAATCTTCCTTGCAGGCCCTTCCACTGTCAGAAACAGGCCTTGCCTCGACATTAATCCTGTTGTTAGAGATGTTTATTTTTAGGGAGTGAAACATATAATGATCCGGATCATCATCAGACAATGAACTCCCGGCGCCCCCGGTTATCGTGTAGGGGATTCCTTGCCATTGTCCGGTAAAAAGGCCTGCAATCCCTGAAGCAAATATGTGGGTGACACGGTATTGCTGGAAGAGTTTAAGCAGGCCGGCAGCGGATTGTTCGGGCAGACATTCATGGAAGGGTGCACCACGGGGATCAAAAAGGGGTACATGCATAAATACAATCCGGATGCCGTATCCCTGGGATGAAACTAGTTGATTTTCAAGCCATCTGTTTTGCTCAGGATCAACTCCCTGTCCATTGGCGTCATTCAGGATGATAAACCAGGTGTTTCCTATTGGAAAAGAATAATACAGGGGGCCGAATATGTCCTGGTAAAGGTTCTCGCCCTTTCCCTTGAGTTCATGTGCCCCGACTACGGTCAACAGGGGCATGCCCAGATTATCTCTTATCTGCCTCAGAAGATAGCGGTAATCTTCCTTATTACCTGAATGGACGGAGTTGCCTAGACTGACGGCAAAGAGGATGTCCGGATCATGATCTATCATTTTCAGCATATTTACAAAGACATTGGCTGTGTCATTACTTTCCCCGAATGCCGAAAAGATAAAATTGTCCGGGTCAGCGACATGGATCATTTTTAGATTCCGCTTATTCCATTTTTGACATGGAAGGGGTGAAAAATAGTCCCATACCCCAACCCCAACCATCAAAAGGATTATCAGCGCCAGGACTGAAGACATGACAGGGAAATCTCTTATGATAACCCCTGTTTTCATGGCCGTTTTCTATCCTGAAATAAATCAGCTTGTTGCGTCACGATTCAACCTCTTTTTCTATCTTCCAGGCTACAAATTTTTTTGACGTCTTTCTCTCCCAGGGATATGCCTTTTCTGTCAACTCGGGCTTGCCCGCTGCTTCTAGTGCAGAAAGTAGAGAGGCAAGATCAGAAATATGCTTTTGCTCAGATACCAGGATCTTAGGTTCCGGTCCTGCTGCCAGGAATTTCGCCAGAGAGTCCTGGTTTTTCACCACCCTCACCGGTCCCTCCATATCCAGGTAGAAAAGGACATTTGGCGACGCATCATGGTAAAAGGCGATTTGCCCCGGTGAAATCCCGGTCATCATTGTCTTCAGTCCCATTGCAAAAGGTTTTTCCGTGCGATAGTTATCCAGGGTAAGCTGTTGCCGGAAAAAGATCCCAATAAGTATGGCAGAGGTCAATATTACGGCTGTAGTATTGGGTGCGGCCCCGCCGATGACTCCGATGAGATTCGGCCGCACTGCGCATAAGGTCATGGGGACCAGTGCAAATATACCCGATAGGACCAGGCCGTATCCGAAACAGTCAGGGACAGACAATGCCAAGGATTTTTCAATCAAGGGCCGGACAAAAGGGACAATAATGAGCAGGATCGCACAAAGGATAAAACCGAAATACTGAAGGCCAAGACCCAGCCGTTTCCACCTTTCATCTCCCTTGGAATTTAAAAACACCGAGGTCAGAATCGCACAAAAAGGCAGCATGGGAAGGATATAATAACCCCGCCTTGAACCGGAGGCAGTGAAAAAGACAAAGATCAGGGCAGTAAAGTCAATTAACCACCTTGTCCTCTGATCCAGGTGTTTTCGTTCCTTAAAAAAATTGAGGAGTGCTATTATAACTAGTGGGGACCAGGGCAAAAGCAGTGACGGCAGATAATAGAGATAAATGTAAAAGGGCTCTATATGGTCAAATGGGGTGAAGTAACGGAGGATGTTTTCCTTGAATACCAGTGTCAGACCGTTTGCCTGATAGCCTTCACGTGTAAAGGCCGCATACAGTAAAGGGGCAAGATATATGCAAAGGTTAATGGCCGCGGCCATCAGATGTGGAGGCCTAAACAGTGAAGACAAACGGCGCTCCCGCCCCAGGTCAGCCGACATCGCTAATACAGGCACCGCCACTGCGGCAAGCCCCTTTGTCTGAGCCCCGGTAAAGCAGATGAGATAAAAGACAAAAAAGGTAAAAAAGTTGTGTCTGTTCTTATGGGCGCAGTACCAGGCGACGGCCAGCGTAATGGCGGCGAGGTTTTCCATGTCGGCTGTGCCTGTCCTGGCCCAAAAGAGCATGCCGAATGTGGTAAGCAGTATCCAACCCGCAGTCCTTCCCACCTGCTCCGACCACAGCTTCCGGCCGATAAAGACCGTCGCCCAAATGGCCGAAAGTGCTGAAATTGCGCTTGGGAGTCTTATCACCAATTCATCCAACCTTCCGGTGAGCGCGGAGACAATTGCTATTAACCAGTAGCTTAACAGGGGCTTGTCAAAGTAAGGCTCTCCGTTGATGGCAGGATGAAAAAAGTTCCCTGCAGCGAGCATCTGCCTTGTGACCTCGGCCCAGCGGCCCTCACAGGTCCAAAGAGCCCTGTCGCCAAGCCCATAGAATAATAGTACCAATGCTGCTGTCCATAACACCATGTCAGCGGTTTTGACACCCGCAGACGTGGAATTAATCCCATCCTGCGGCATATTCCGGGCTGAGCAAAGGCCGGCTAAAACCGTGCGAACACAAAACATGGACCGATATCCTCAATAAGTGGTTTGGGAATTTTGTCCCTGTACTTCAAATACCTTCTGGTCTGTGTAATTATGGTCACAGGTTGTTTTTTCGATACCTCGTTGATCAAGGCATTTAGCCGGTCAATGGTCAAAAGTCTGTACCCTGAATCATCATAGTCCAGACCGTATTGGAACTCACCGGCATGCTCAAGCAGGTATATGCCATTGCGCTTATAAGTCCAGCATACATGGTGCGACATATTACAGTCCGATACTATGAACCCATCAGCAGGGATATCCTTTTGATGGCTCAGCAGAAAACCTTGGGGCGCCAATTTTGCGATTGCCTTATCTGGGATCACAAAGTGAGCGCAAAAAAGTATTAATACCTGGGCCGCTGCATAAGAAATGAGACGTTTATTGATATCTGTTTTTTTCGAGGAAATGAATATAATCATGGCGGAAATCAGAACCGCTGATGCTGCCGACATCCATTTCCACCCTTCGGCATGTTGGTATAGAATAAGACCTGCAGGCCGTATCACCTGCACAACAATAAGCGTCAGTGCCGTGATTGAGATCAAGGCGGCAAAGACCAGCGCGCCCAGATTAACCGCCCGGACTCTTCCCTGTTGTAGATAATTTCTGACCCCGATCATAATGAATATTGCAAAAGGGGGAAAACATGGCAGTATGTAAGTCCCGAGCTTGCCCGATGAAAGGGAAAAAAATACAAAGGGGAATACAAACCAGCAGATGAGAAACCTTATGAAAGAGTCTTTTATCCGTATCTCTTTTATCCATAATACAGCGGATGGCAGCAACATTGTCAATGGCATGGCCCCCACAATCATAACCGGGATAAAAAACCAGAACGGATGGGGATGCTGGGCTGCGCTGGAGAGAAACCTCCTGACATGCTCTTCCCAGAAAAAGTAATTCCAGAAATCAGGCTCTTTCAGGTGTATAGCAACCGCCCACGGCACTGAAACGAGGACCGCGGCCACAATCGGCAGCCAGGCAATCTTAAAGAGCTCCTTCCACCTGCCTTCCCATATCATAAAGGGCACAATCGCCGCCACCGGCACTGCAAAGGCGACAAATCCCTTGGTCAAAAAGCCAAACCCGCAGACAGCCCCAAACAGGGCAAAAAGTGCCGTCCTTTTTTTCCTGTGTGCCTCTGTATGGGCAAGAAAGAATAAAACCATGGACATGGTTGTGAACATGGAAAATACGCTGTCCAGCACATTGTAGACTCCTACGGCGCAGACCTCTACACAGGTGATAAACGCGATTGCCGCGGAAAGTCCCACAGAATCAGGCTCATCTAATGAGAACTTTCTTACAAAGAAAAATATGAAAAGCGCGGATATCCCGACAGATATGGCTGATGGAAGGCGAACGGCAAATGGGTTTTCCCCGAAGAGTTTAATCGCCAAGGCGTTCAGCCAATAGCCCAGGACGGGCTTTTCAAAATAGCGCACACCGTCCAACCTTGGAACGATCCAGTCGCCCGTTGCGATCATCTCCCGCGGGATCTCGGCGTAGCGGGACTCATCACGAATAAAGAGGGGACGCATGCCCAGGGGGATAATGTAGATGAGTAAAAAACAAAAAACTGCCAGGATGTAACCCTTTTTCATAACCTAATTCATTTCCCGTGAAATATGTGCAGAGGCCTGGCAGGCGACCCAACCCTCGCGGCCGGGGATTTCCCTTTGTAAAATTGCTGAATTTCCGATTCTATCCGACGATTCAAGCAGACTGCCCAAGGGCCTAAAAGACACACCCAATGACCGGGCGGCAGTTATAAAGCGCCCAAACATTTTCTGACAGGAAATGCCCTCGACCTCTGCGTGTATGGTCAGGACATTGGGCCTGTCCTGGTCGAGGAGGGACAGGATATAATCATTGTAGTTTTCATCTGATAAACCGTTGTGTCCGATCACCTCGTCATAGGTGGGCAGTGTCACCGGAATCTGGGGTTGCCTGAGCGCCGCTCCGTTTACAACAGGCAGGAAGACGGTCTTTCCACGGCAGTCACTGTTGTAGACAAATGGAAAGCCGGCCTTTGACTGGAGGACGAGATCGTTACACTTCCATCCAGGTACTGCGGAACATGTCGGAGGCCGACCTATGATATCAGTCAATGCGTCAAGGCCCTGCCTTATGGAGGAGTAGATCTCAAGCGACGACATCCTGTCTATTGCCGCCTGCCATTTGTAGTGATCCCATGCATGAAGCCCTATTTCATGTCCGTCCGCCGCTGTGTTTCTAAGGACATGGCCAAGCCTCCTGCCTATATTCGGCCCAGGGCCCAATGTCCCTTTGAAAATAATGTCCCAGCCATAGAGGCCGGCGGATCTGCTGCGTAACATCTTCCAGAAAAAGGCGGGTCTAATTAAGCGCATGACATGTCTGCCCATGTTATCCGGGCCGACTGAAAAAAAGAAGGTCGCCAGGATATTGTTGTCTCCAAGGAGTCGCAACAGATTGGGTACACCGTCCCTGGTTCCCCTGTAAGTATCTACGTCAATTCTAAGCCCTATGATCATGTAGTGCTTCCGGTGCTCAGGAGCATTTTTAAAAATGACGCAAACTCCTTGTTGTCCTGGCTTTCGCAGGCCACATCCGGCCTTTCGCACCGTAAGGCCTCCTTGAGAAAGAAATCCAGGGTCTGCTCTACTGAGTGCTCCATCGCTACGGTAGGACTCCAGTTCAACAATCTCATTGCGTTTCGGATGCTGGGCCTCCTGTGCTGTACATCCTGATATCCCTTACCGTAGTAAGACATGCTCTCAACCTCTTTATATCCCGCAAATGGGGGAAAATTTGACCTGAGCGGATGGACCTGAAATTTTGCAACCAGCATTTCAGCCAGTTCCCTGATGCTGAGCTCGTTTGTCGGATTTCCAATGTTGATTATCTGTCCGTTACAAACCCCGCCCTTATTCTCTATTATGCGAAAAAGGCACTCCACTCCGTCGCTCACGTCCGTAAAACATCTCTTCTGCCTGCCGCCGTCAATGAGCTGGATTGGGGTCCCTTCCACCAGGTTCAAAATCAGTTGTGTAATGGCCCGCGAGCTCCCGATGCGCGCAGAGGTAAGGCTGTCAAGCCTGGGGCCGATCCAATTGAAGGGCCGGAACAGGGTAAACTCAAGACCATGCTGATGACCATATGCCCATATAACCCTGTCCAGCAGTTGCTTGGAACAGGAATATATCCATCTCTGCATACGTATGGGGCCAAGGACCAGCCTGGAATGGTCTTCATTGAATTCATCTTCCTCGCACATACCATAGACTTCAGAGGTTGAGGGAAAGATGATCCTTTTGTTGTATTTCACGCAATAGCGCACCACCCTGAGGTTTTCCTCGAAATCCAGCTCAAACACCCTTAAGGGATTGCGTGTATATTCTATGGGTGTGGCAATAGCGACCAGAGGCAGGACGATATCGCACTTTCTGATGTGATATTCTATCCATTCGCGGTGTATTGATATGTCACCCTCATCAAAATGAAACCCCGGCCTGTCTACAAAACGACCAATACTGTCTGCGTTGAGATCCATGCCGTGGACCTCGTATCTGTTGCTTTCAAGAAGGCGCTCGCTCAAGGCATTGCCGATGAATCCGTTTACACCCAGGATCAGGACACTCTTCTTTTCTACAGGAGTAAACCTTTCCACACGCCTGCCAAGGATCATGCCGGGGACAAGGCCGAGCTCCCTGGCAAGCTGTGCTCCTGTCATATACACCCCGCCTTCAATCTGTCCGAAATCCACCCTCACAGCCCCTCTTCCGCAGACGATTACCAGAGGGTCTGCCGTCAGGACTGCGCCGGGGCTTAACACCGGGTTGTCATCTTCTGTTTCACTTTCACTGACAGCCCATACCAGGTATTTCCGGTCCCCCGCGTGACTGAATGCGCCAGGATAGGGTCTGGTGACTGCACGGACAAGATCCCTTATCTCCTGCGCAGAGCGTCTCCAGTCTATCTTGCCGTCTTCCGGACCACGGCCTCCGTAATAACTTGCCTGTGAATGATCCTGGGGCTGTCTTGGGGCTGCACCCTTCTTTATTAAGGGCAGGACCTCATCCAGCATGACGGAAGAGGCCTGGGCCGCCTTCCGGTGAAGAGACCTGGCAGTGTCATCAGCCGATATCATTATCTTTTTCTGGGCGACGATATCGCCGTCATCGGGCCGCGGGGTCATGTAATGAAGCGTCACCCCGGTTTCCTCTTCACCGTTTACCAGCACCCAGTTGATCGGACAGCGGCCGCGATACCTGGGCAGAAGCGAGCCGTGGAGATTCAGGCATCCGACAGGGGGGATATTAAGGATCTCTTTCTTCACCATGTTGCGATAATAAAAGGAAAATATGATATCAGGCGCAATATCCCTGATCTTTTGGACCCAGATGGGATGATTGATATCCTCCGGCGCAAATACCGGGATGCCCCTGGATGCGGCAAGCTCGGAGACGGAATCAAACCAGATGGTTTCACCCGGATCTTCCGTGTGGGTAAAGACTGCTGCGATCTCAAAGCCGTTTCTTAAAAGGGCCTCGATACCGATGCAGCCGATGTTGTGATAGGCCAGGACAATAGCTTTCATCTGTCATACCCCCGTATTTGGTCAGATCAGGCGGACCTGCGGCTTTTGTTGTTCAATAATTCAAGGCTTGAACCCTGTTTCTGTATGCCTCTTCCCAATACCTGCTGAACGAAATATCTGGGACGGGCCCTTACGTCTTTGTAGATCCGGCCGATGTATTCACCCATCAATCCCATACCGATGAACTGGGCACCGATAAATATGAAAAGAATCGCAAAAAGGGTGAAGACACCCTGGGCTGACCAGCGCGGACCGTATATGAGCCTCATAAGGAAGAGAAATGCGCCGAAGCCCATGCCTGTGATGGATATGACAGCGCCTATCACACTCAACAGACGCAGTGGGAATGTGGTCATGCTGGTCATGAGATCGAACTGGAGGTTGACAAGCTTCCACAGACTATACTTTGATTTTCCATTGGAACGCTTGTCATGCCTGACCTCGATCTCTGTGGTGTTTCTGGCAAAGCTGTTGGCAAGTATCGGGATAAATGTGCTCCGCTCATGACACATCAGCATGGCGTCCACAACATGCCTGCGGTAAGATCTAAGCATACACCCGTAATCGTGCATCATAACGCCTGTGGCCTTCTGCACGGTCTTGTTGACCAGAAAAGAACTTAGCTTACGGAAAATGGTATCGGCCCTGTTCAGCCGCACGCTTCCGACCACATCAAATCCCTTTTCGATTTCATTTATCAGTTTGGGGATCTCTTCAGGCGGGTTTTGCAAGTCTGCATCAAGTGTAACAATGACTTCGCCCTTTGACTCTTCAAACCCTGCCATCACAGCCGCGTGCTGGCCGTAGTTCCTGTTCAGAAACACGCCTATGACCTTTCCCTGGTTTTCAAAGACCGCATTTGAAATTATCTCCGGAGATCTGTCGCGGCTGCCGTCGTCTACAAGGATAAGCTCGTATGGCCTTTCAATGCTGTTGCACACCAAAAGGCACTTGCAGATCAGTTCATCCAGGTTTTCCTGCTCATTATATACAGGGACAACAACTGATAAGTACGGGCCGTTTTTTGTCATACCAGCACCTCCTTTATGGTTTTAACCACATCGTCCACATCATCGTCCGTCATGTCCGGGAAAAGCGGCAAAGAGCATATCCTGTCGGAATTCCATTCAGTATAGGGCAGCATGCCGCGACGCATACCCATATGCTCCGTGTAATACCTCTGAAGATGCACGGCCAGGAAGTGGATGCCTGTGCCGATATTTCTCTGCTTCATTCTCTCCATGAATTCATCCCTGCCAAGGCCTGCCCTTTCAGTGTTAAGGCGGATGATGAACAGGTGCCAGGAGTGTTTTATGGGATAAGGTGGGTCTGCAAGGGGCAGGATTTCATCTATCTCTGAGAGCCGCTCGCGGTATCTCATCGCAAGCTCGGTCCTCTTTGCGTTAAACTGATCTACGCGCGCAAGCTGGCTCAGCCCAAGGGCTGCCGAGATGTCCGTCAAATTATACTTGTAGCCCGGCTCCAGGACCTGGGCCTGGGGTGAGCGGCCCTGCATGTCCCTGTCATAGGCGTCCACGCCGAGGCCGTGAAACTTAAGCCTGCGAATACGATCAAGCAGCCCCTGATCATTGGAGCAGAACATGCCCCCTTCGCCTGTTGTAATATTCTTGATCGGGTGAAAGGAGAATATGGAAGTACCCTCCCTGCCTACACGCACACCCCTGTATTCCGTACCCACTGCATGGGCCGCATCCTCTACAAGCATGAGTCCTTTTTCCGCGGCCATCTTGCGGATAGGCCCCATATCCGCTGCTGAGCCTGCAAAGTGCACCGGGATGATAAGCCTTGTGCGGTCGCTCAGGCACGGTTTTATGGTATCGGATGATACCATCAGTGTGTCCCTGTCAATATCGGCGAATACGGGGGTTGCGCCTGCAAGGACGATCAGGTTTACGGTCGAAACCCAGGTCATGGAGGGCGTTATCACCTCATCTCCCGGCCCGATGCCGAGGGCCTGCAACACTAAGTGCATCCCCGCCGTGGCTGAGGTGAGCGCAACTGAGCCGGGGCAGCCTATGTAATCTGAAAATCTATTTTCAAACTCCGCTGCCTTTTGGCCTGTGGTGACCCACTTGGAGCGGAGAACATCACAGACTGCTGCTATATCTGCGTCAGAAATCGCAGGACGTGAAAAAGGTAGAAACGTTTTTCTCATGATTAACCCGCTATCTTACATCATAGAGTCAGCGTGAAACCTCAATGCCGACCAACTCCCGCCCGATCCGTAACACGCAACTCGTAACTCGTAACTCGTTAACAAATCCTGGGGCATGATACACACAAAACCCTTCAGGAATATTTCAATATTATTACAAATATGTAATATTATAACGACTTGAGATGATAGCAAATTTGCCGATAAACTTCAGGACGATCTAATATCAATCCACATGCATCATCAAGTAGGTGCCGACCAGGGTGAAGATCGCATTAGCCATCCATACCGAGACAACCGGAGGAATGACACCTGCCATACCAAGTGACCTGAAAAACCCCAGAAAAGACATATAGATCACACAGAAAAACAGGCCTATGGCCACGGCCAGGGACGGCCCCCCTTTTTTCAGGATAAGTGAAATGGGGACGCCTATCACCACCATGAGCAGAACTATAAATGGAAATGCCGTTTTTAAATGTAGATCAACCGAGTATTGCGTGACATCAACACCTTCTTGTTTCATCCTTTCAACAAACCGCTTCAACTGCCAGTAACCCATCTCTTCCGGGTCTTTTTCTTCCCTTAAAAATGTATCCGGCGTTTCTGGTAATTCCAGCTCAAATTGATCGAATTTATTGGTGCTGTATTCCTTATTACCCGATTTTGACTGTAGAATAATTCCATCTGTAATATTCCATTTTCCATTTTCCCATATTCCTTCCCTGCCGTCAATTTTTCTTATCAACTTAAACGAATCGTCAAAGAAATACAGGCTCGGCTCGACCATTACCTGTCTGCGTCTGTCAAAGTGCCTCATCCAGTAAATGCACTTTTTACCTCTGTACCATATGTCAGAGCATTTTCTGGAGCTTCCCTGATCCTGCTTTTTGACCTCAACCCTCCAAATCTTATTGGACCTGGAACTGGTATAAGGGACGATAACCTCCGAACATAGAAACAGACCGACAGCCAGTATCATAGATGTAATGATGATCGGTCTGGAGATTATCCATATGTTGAGTCCACAGCCGTTTAGGAGCATGATATGGTTATTCTTTTTCATTAAAGAAAACATAATAATTATAGACATAAGTGTGGCAGGGGGCAGCATCTGTACGATTATCAGGGGTATCTTAAAGGCAAAGTAGGTAAGGGCCGGGCTTATTCCGACATTCGCCTCTATCAGGTTATCAATGGCCCCGATAGAATCAATCAACAGGTAAAGGAATACAAAGATCACCTCACAGATAGTCAGAAGCTTTAAGAATTCCCTGACCAGATATTTGCTCAGTGTGCTTTGCATAGTTTAAAGTCCAAAAAGAAGTGTTTGGCTGAATCCTTATCCTTTGCGTGCCTTACGGGGCAACAGAAGCAATGGAGGGGATGTCAATGCCTCCTCCGGCCAGGGTTCAAGGGCTGTTCTGGAAAAGAATTCCTTATTGGCGACCATGAGATTTGTCCTGTTTGCCGCGACAGGAAATAAGATACCCCATTTTTTTATTCTGGACCAGTACTTATGGCTCATATTTACCAGAAGGGGGCCGTCAGAGGCAAGGGATCTGAGGCTATCCTCTCCCTTAAGGAAAAAAAGTGTATGGTCTTTGGATGTGTCGCTGTGCGCCAGCTCCCCTACCTCGTCTACAAGTATTATCCTGCGCCTGGTGTAAAAGCTCAGGCTCTGGTCATAGGTGTGCCATTCTGCGATTTTTATATCAGCAGGCAGGGGGTCGGGCATGGCCTTGACAAGGCCGCTGACTTTCCTGTGCGTGGTGATAAGCCCGGCGCTCTTACCCAACGTGGGCATGATGAGCACCAGGATCAGTCCTACGGACACAAGGGCCAGCCTTCTCCTAAAAATGGAAAGGATTACCAGACCGCATCCTGCTGACAATAAGCACTGGTTCAGGAAAACTAATGCTTCTATCTTTGAAAAAGGCACGGTATCCTGGTACCTGGCTGCATAAGGTAAAGATATAATCAGTCCGACAATACAGACCACCGTGATTGCAAGACACCAGCCAGTGGCCGGGCCAAACAGTTCCTTTCCGTTGAAGTGCCGGGCCGTCAGAATAGCCAGGGCAGGGTAAGAGGGGAGGATGTAAGGAAGGAGCTTGCATTTGCTCAGGCTGAAAAGGCCCACTACTGCGATAACCCATATGACCAGGAACAGGATAGCCTGGGATTGCCGTTTATCCGCAAGCTGATCAGAAAGAGCCGGATTCTGCCTGTTTTCTCGGGTCCGGGCTGATACTGTGAGAGGAGATTTTAATATATCAAGACCAGATCTTATGGCATGGACCATAACCGGGAATAAAAATGCTCCCCAGAACATCATGCCCAATGGCAGGGTGGCGGGAAAGAACCAGAAGGGTTTAAGGTGCTCTTCTCCTGAAAGGCGGGCAAAATGCTGTACGACTATGTAAAAGTGCCAGAATTCAGGGTTTCGTTGTACTACTAAAAAATGCCATGGCGCGACAATGACTGCAAAGATCACAGGGCCAGGCCACCAGGCCATGCGGCCCATGGCGTCCAGGTTTCGAAGGGCCGATAAAAACAGCAGTAAGATAACTACCGTCAGTACTATGGCCGCAAGGCCCTTTGCCATGGTCGCCAGACCCAGGCAGGCCCATGCCAGGGTGTACCAGCGTCTGGCGGTGGTAGCTGCCTCTGTTGTATAACCCAGCCACCATGCCCCCCAGGTTGCTGTAAGGCAGAGGCTGAAGACCATATCAATAATAGGGAGGCGCGCCAGCACAAAAGGCTCTAGACTGGTAAGATAAATCCATCCGGCGGTCAGCCCTATCCGGCGCCCCAAAACGCGCCGACCAAGGCTGATTACAAGTAAGACACTTAGAAGACCGGCAACTGCCGGAACCGCACGCACAGCAAGCTCTTTTTCGCCTAGCAGGGCAATGGATGCGGCCACCAGCCAGTAAAACAGGGGTGGCTTTTCAAGATACTTTACATAGTTAAGATGAGGGGTAACAAAATCTCCGCTCTCCAGCATCTCCCTTGCGATCTCTGCATAACGGCCTTCATCAGGATCGGCCAATGGGTACTCTCCCAGAAAACCGAAGTACATGAGGACCGCTAAAAGTAAAATAAAGCAAATGCCTGTGGCCCAGCGGCAATTCGCAGGAATGAATAAGTTAGACGTCATTTTTTTGTGTCATGAGTTAGAGGATAATTTGAAGGGAATTTTTATAACTCAATATCGTTATTTGTCAAACAGTGCTGCTATCTCAGCCTCAATTTCGGCCTCTCCCTTAATATGCTCAGCAGGGAGCACCCTATCCAACCAGCGCGGCACCCACCAGTTGACATCTCCTAGCAGTTCCATGGTAGCCGGCACCAGCACAATACGCACTACTGTGGCATCAACCAGTATGGCGCTTGCAAGCCCCAGCCCTATCTGCTTTATGTATACATTGGGATCAAAGATGAAGACCCCGAACACAAACACCATGATCGCAGCCGCTGCGGTGATGACGCGCGCTGTAACAGCTAATCCGTCTGCCACGGCAAGACTGTTGTCTCTGGTTCGCATGTATTCTTCTCGAATCCGGGAAAGTAGAAAGACCTCATAGTCCATTGAAAGACCGAATAAAATGGCAAACATTATCATCGGCACAAATGCAGGCACAGGTGTTTCGGGGATGTTCAACAGACGGCCCAGCCAGGTGCCGTTAACCGCGTATGACATCACGCCGTAAGCTGCGGCGATAGACAAAAGATTCATAATGCCTGCCTTAAGCGCCACCAATGGAGACCGGAAAACAGTGGTAAGAAGTAGAAATGACAGGAGCACCACGGTAATAATAAATAAAGGCAGGCGCCTTAAGATGTAATCTGCATGGTCAATGGAGATCGCCGTGAATCCGCCGACCAAGACCTTTACCCCGGTGCCCGCAACAACCCCTGGAATAATATCGTTTCGCAGTGTCTTTACGAGCTGTTGAGTCTGCTTTGACTGCGGCTTTGATGCGGGATAAATGTTTACAAGGAAGGTATCCGCCGTCTGATTGAAACCGACCGGCAACACAAAAGCGATGTCGTCAGTGGTCTGAAGCTTTGCGCTCAGCTTCATGAGGGTGGACTGAATATTGCCTGCGCCCCGCGCATCAACCAGCAGTAACAGAGGGCCGTTAAAGCCCGGCCCGAAGCCTGCGGTCATCATGTCGTAGGCCCGGCGTGATGTTTCTTTTTTTGGGTTGTTACCGTCATCCGGGAATCCGAAGCGCAGGTTTAAAAGCGGTAGTGTAATGATCAACAGCACAAACGCACCGGCAAAAAAGATCATCCATGGCCGGCGTTGAACTACACGGCTCCAGCGATACCAAAAGCCGTGATCTTCGCCTTCGCCTCTTGCTCTGATGGAGGGGATACGGAATCTGTCAATGTTGCGCCCGACAAAACCGAGGATAGCCGGAAGCAGTGTAAGGGAGGCGGCCAGCATGACAACCACCGCAATCATTGACAGGCAAAGCACTCCATACAGATATCCCAGTTTCATTGCCAGCATGCCAAGCAGCGAGATAACCACGGTGCATCCGGCAAACAGTACGGCGCGACCGGCTGTAGCCATGGCCGTGATCGCGGCCACCCGAGGAGATAAGCCTTGATCTAAGGCGTTACGATAGCGGGTGATGATGAAGAGCGCATAGTCAATGCCTACGCCCAGACCGATCATGGTTGCAACGGTCACCGCCCAGTCCGGTGTTTCGAAAACGCGCGACAGGATGCCGCCAAGGGCTGAGCCGATTCCAAGACCGAAAAGCGCTGTCAGTATTGGCAGTCCCATTGCAAGCACTGAACCAAAGGCAACAAGCAGAATGAGTGCGGAAAAGCCGAGAGCAATGGTCTCGCCGCCTAAGGACCGTGAATCAACGAATGTTGACACCTCGATCTCAAGTCCGTTTCGCGTGCCCGGATTAACCAGGGCCAGAAACTTTTTTTGGTAGTCGGCATCAAGGTTTGCAATCTTGTCTATGGTGCGGTCCAAATTGACTACGGCAAATGCCGTGGCGCCGTTTTTTGCAATCTGGTTGGCCCCTTCAGGTGTAAGTGGGCTTACCACTGAAGAGACATGAGGAAATTCCGCGACTTTTTTGAGCAAAGCCTCAATAGTCTCTTTGTTTACTTGCGTATTAAGCTTGCTGCCGGCAGAGAAAACAATGTTTATGGAATCGCCCTTACGGGCGGGAAAGCGCTCATCAAGAAGATCAAAGACTTTTGTGGCCTCTTCTTGAGGGGTCTGATAGTCGGCACGGTATTTAGAGGGATATTTTCCATGGAAGGCGATAACTGTCCCAAGAACGATAATCCATATTGCGAGAACCAACCAGCGCCGGCGAAGGCATATGTCAGCAAGATAGATCAACTATCGGCCCCGTGGTGAGCGGCTATGGTCTGTTCCATCCATGAAGCGGCCCTTTCAGACATTTCGGCCAACTCCTCCTTCGGGAAACCTTTTTCTCCGTTGGGTACCGGGGGAAATATCGGCTCACCAATGACCAATCTTACTGTTATCCAGTTGGGCCTCATCTGTTTTCCGAAAAGACGCCGGCGTTTCAGGATATAAACCATCGGGACTATCGGGGCCTGGTGCAGATAAGACTGATAGAATGCGCCGGGACGGAAACGGTGAATGGTCTGACTTAAGTGCACCAGTTCTCCTTCAGGAAGAAAATGGACATGATGACCTTGAGCCAAGGCCTCTCCAATAGGTCTTGTTATCATATTAAAACCCATTGAAGTTGCAGGGATGGGGAAGGCCCTTAGGAATCTTAGTATCCTGCGGATAAAGGGAACTTCATAATTTCGCTGGGCAACAGTGATGTACAGGCGCTTGGGGAAAAATACATAACTGGCAAAGACGGTATCAAAATAATGGCAGTGGTTTGAAATTGTAATGCAGCCTCTTTTACCAAATATCTTTTTATTCTTGCGGCCTTCAATACGAAAGCTGAAAAAGATACCACAGAATGTCACTATAACGAAACAAATGACAAATAATGGAAAAATCAGCAGCTCGAACCAGAAGTCAAGGTATATGAACCTGAAGGGCTTAGTGAAATCTATCTTTTTTGTGTTTTTTCGAATTTGTATGATCTTATCTTCAGGAATCTCCGGTCTTAATTTCAGCTCCATAAATATAAACCTAAATCATACCAGTAGGCTGTCCGGGAATTAAAATCTTCGGACTACAACCGTGTTTGGAAAAATGGCAAATTCCGGACGGGTTCTCAATACTTCCCTGTGAAACGCCTCCATGTCGTCCATGCACTTATCAAATCTGTATTGCTCAGCCATCTGCAATACATCCTGTTTCAATTCGCGAAGAAGCACCCTTCTTTCATACCAGAAATCAATCTTTGCTGCCAGCGCGTCCGCATCATCCATTTCAAAGATAAAACGCTCATCTAAAGCAAACTGAGTTGATTGACTATGTGGAGAATTTCCAATAAGGCAAGGAAGCCCGCATCCGACGGCCTCCAAACAGGACAGGCCCTCCAGTTCTATTATGGAAGGATGAATATATATATCTGAAGTATTCAAATAGAGAAGCTTGTCTCCTTCGGTGACATATTCAATTAAAGGCGTAAGGGGAAGTTCAGCACCCATCTTTCTGAGTTGTTCGGTATTATTACCTTTTCCACATAGAAGGAGTTGTATATTGTCTTTGTATTTTGATCTTTGAACTGCTTCAATAAGCAGTACCTGCCTTTTTTCATTTGAATGTCTGCCTACATTAACAATGACGAAATGATCCGAAAACCAGTCAGGCCTGGGTTTGTCCACATGATGGTATGTCTTTGGTATGCCATTGGAAATAATTTTGAAATCGGCCTTGCTCCCATGGTCTCTCAGTATATTTGCTGCATGTTTTGAGGGGCAGTGAACCGCATCCACATGTTTAAAGAGACAGAAATTAAAAATACAATAGAGCATCTTCTCTATCAAAGGCCTATCCTTCTTCCCCATAGCCGCTATTATGTTCTCAGGCTGGATATGACAGGCACCTATGACAGGAATTCCCATTCCTTTGGCAATTTTTACAGCATTACGGGCCAATAAAAACGGAAACTGTATTTGGACAAGATCAGCCCCTTCAAAGGCCTTTTTTAGAATATCTCTTTTGCCTATCCCAAATAGGAAGCCCATACTTTCTAAAGATTGCCGGACAAAAGGGAGATAAAATCCCGGAATGGTGTAAAAATCACCGTCATATTCACCGGTGGTCACAATAGTAATCTTATGCCCTCGCTTTTTGAGCTCTTCGACCATCCGTTTTGTGGAAACGACCGCGCCGTTTCCCTCAGTCCAACTGTCTATAACAATAACTATTTTCATTATGATGACTTGGGCTTGGAGAGCAACATCCCATAGAAACTCCGTATAAAGATTATGTTCAGATTCGAGGTGGTAAGATACACGTCTATGATTTCAAAAATCTTTCAGAAGTATTACAAGTTGGTAATATTATGCCGGGAACTAATATGGCAGGGAATTGCCTGCAGGCAGATAGGCTGTGAATATGAATATCCGCAGACATATAAGTTGAAGGCTATCGTTTATTCATATATATTTTGTGATCAAACAATACATTGACAAGCAAGCGGGCGAGGGCCAGATGATGCAAGCCGTGATGCGGCCTTTTAAATATTGAAACCGCCTGCCTCAGCCTTCTACCTGAGCGGCTGAGCATTTACCACAAGGGTTTCGGATTGGCATGAAAAAGAAGCTGTTTTCATTCATTGGTCCTGCTGTAGGCCTTGTGGTCTTTTCCGCAGCCCTGTGGGTGCTGGAGCGTGAGCTCAGCAGGTTCCACCTTCGCGATATCCTAAACGAGATGCGATCCATACCCGCCTCACAGATAGCGCTTGCAATGCTCTTGACAGGGCTTAATTATGCGGTGCTTACAGCATATGACATGCTGGGATTCAGCTATATCGGAAAGACACTTAGCAAGGCGCGTATAGCTCTGGCCTCATTTATCGCTTATGCCTTCAGCAATAATCTCGGCTTCATGTCTCTTTCCGGCAACGCCATACGCTTCAGACTTTATACTGCATGGGGGCTTTCGGCCCTGGATATCACAAGGCTCGTCTCCTTCATCAGCATATTGACCTTCTGGCTGGGCCTGATCGCCATATGCGCTGTTGTCTTTATAATAGAGCCGGTTCCGATTCCGCCGTCATTTGATCTGCCCTTTTCTTCTATACGCTTTATTGGTGTTTTTTTTGCCGGTGTGCTTGTGGCCTATCTGTTATGGACAGGTCTTCGCAAAAGGCCTTTAACCATCAGGGACTGGGAGCTTGAGATCCCCCGTGTCAGGCTTTCCCTGCCGCTGATTATCACCGCCTGCACTGACTGGGTGCTCTATGGTTCGGTTCTCTATGTGCTGATGCCTGTTAACCATTCTGTTTCCTTCATGGTTTTTTTAAGCGTCATCCTGGTGGCGCAGTTGGCAGGGATGCTCAGTAATGTTCCAGGGGGGATCGGTGTCTTTGAGACCGCAATAATCCTGCTCATGCCTGGCATTGAAACCTCTAGGGTCATAGGAATACTGCTGGTCTTCCGGGCCATCTACTATCTGATGCCTCTTGCGATTGCAGCACTGCTTTTCGGGGGTTATGAACTGCTGCAACGCAAGGAGAAGGTTGCGGGTTTTGCCCTTGTGATCCGGCAGGCGGGGGCTGCGATTATGCCCCATGTGGCGTCCCTAATCACATTTCTTTCAGGCGCGGTGCTGCTGTTCTCAGGTGCGACACCTGCAATTGAATCACGCCTTAAATGGCTCATGCTTTTCATGCCATTGCCGGTGATGGAAATTTCGCACCTGCTGGGGAGCATTGTGGGTATGGCGCTGTTAATCCTCGCCTGGGGCATATACCGCAGGCTTGACGCCGCCTATCACATGGTGCTTTATCTGTTTTGCGCAGGCATTGCCTTGTCCCTGATAAAGGGGGCGGACTATGAAGAGGCCGTTATCATTTTGGTGATGACTGTCCTGTTTATCCCATGCCGCAGGCATTTCTACCGGAAGACGGCCTTTATGCATGAGCCCTTTTCTCCGGGCTGGGCCATGGCAATAGTGCTTGTGCTTTTATCCTCCATCTGGGTGGGGATGCTCTCATACCGGCATGTGGACTATTCCAATGATCTGTGGTGGCAGTTCAGTTTTCACGGTCATGCCTCCCGTTTCATGCGGGCCTGTGTGGGAGTGATTGCCTTGCTGCTTATTTTCGGCCTGCTCAGACTACTTCGCGGCCCAAGGCTTAAGGATATAACGCCCAGGCCGGATGACCTTGAGAAGGCTCGCCTGGTAGTCAACTCCTTCCCCCGCTCCTATGCACAACTTGCGCTCTTGGGCGATAAATCCTTTCTGTTCAACGATGAGGGGAGCGCCTTTATCATGTATGCGGTGCAGGGGAGCAGTTGGGTTGCAATGGGCGACCCTGTCGGACCACGCGAGGCGGCATCAGAGCTCCTCTGGGAGTTTGTCGAAATCTGCGACAAGCACAATGGCAGGGCCGTGTTTTACGAGGTGGGGCAGGAAATTCTCCCTCTATACCTTGACCTCGGCATGACGCTGTTGAAACTCGGCGAGGAAGGGCGCGTTTATCTGGAGAACTTCAATCTGCAGGGCAGCTCCAAAAGATCTCTTAGAAACACTGTCAACAGACTTGACAAGGAAGGCTGTGGATTTGAAATCCTGCTTCCGGAAGCGGTTTCAGGTATTATTTCACGCTTACATGAAATATCAGACGCCTGGCTTACAGAAAAGACTACTCGCGAAAAGCGTTTTTCCCTGGGCTTTTTCAGCCCGGAATATATTCGGCAGTTTCCCGTGGCAGTGGTCAAAAAAGACGGTTTGATCGTGGCATTTGCAAATATCTGGTCAGGCATGGCAGGAGGGGAGCTTTCAATAGACCTGATGCGCTATCTGCCTTCAGCTCCCCATGGCCTGATGGACTATCTGTTCATCAAACTGATGGACTGGGGAAGACAAAACGGCTACCGCTATTTTTGCCTGGGCATGGCGCCTTTTTCAGGTTTTGAAGACCGCGCCCTTGCCCCGGTATGGAGCAAGATCGGCTCATTTCTATTCAGACATGGTGAGAATTTTTACAACTTCCGCGGGCTGCGTCAATACAAGGAGAAGTTCGATCCTGTCTGGGAGCCCAGGTATCTGGCGGCCCCAAGCAGGCTCTCGCTCCCTATTGTCCTGAAGGATATCTCTGCCCTGGTCTCCGGCGGTGTAAAAGGTGTGATCGCGAAATGAAGTCCTTTCGAAATATTGCATATGCAGCGTTTGTGATTTGTGCGGTTTTGCTGGTGAGTTGTTGCGGGTGCAGGGATGTGTGTCGGATCAGCCGACACGACAGCGGCGAGTGGGGACCTTACGAACTCTGGGAACCAGCAGGCACTGTGAGGGGACTCATCTTTTTCTTCTCCGACTCGCAAGGCCTGATACCCGCTGACAGGGATGCTGCCCGCGAACTTGCAAGGCTTGGCGCTGCGGTCGCGCTTGTGCCTACGGATGTCTATCTTTCACGTATAGACAATGATACTGACCCCGATGGCTGTCTTTATCTGCCGGGCCCGGTGGAATGGACCAGCCATTATCTACAAGAGTATCTCGCTGTGCCGGAGTATAAAAGGCCCCTGCTGCTCGGTCGGGCCCTTGGCGCAGGCATTGTATACGCCTTACTCGCACAGGGCTCTTCGCAATCATTTGCAGGCGGCATGAGTGTTGACCTCTCATCTGTGATCACCATCAAACACCCCTTGTGCAGTCTCGCGCCCATTTACCGCTCAGAAAAAGGACTGGCTCTGGACAGCAATGCACACCTGTGCGGGTGGTGGTGCGCTGCTGTGACCAAAACCCCCGACAGGGACACCACGGATTTTGTCAAGGCCGTTTCAGGGAGAAATAAAGAAGTGAAGCCGGAAATAGAAGGTCCTGGGACATTGGCCTCCCTTGTATCCCGGGTCTTCGCCCCTTGCCTGGCAGAAAAGCCAAACGGAAAAGATGCAACCGTTGCCGGTGCTCTTGTAGAGGTGTCAGGGAAAAGTACGCAAAAGGCCCTTGCCGTTATCTACTCAGGTGACGGCGGCTGGAGCGATATAGACCGGGAGCTCGCCGATTATCTTGCCGCCCATGACATTGCGGTAGTGGGTGTTAATTGCCTGAGTTATTTCTGGAAAAAACGCACTCCGGATCAGGTGGGTCAAGACCTTGCCTGGCTACTTGAGAGATATTTTTCAAATTGGGGAATGGAACAAGCCGTGATTGTGGGCTATTCATTCGGCGCGGATATCCTCCCCCCTGCATATAACAGACTACCCCAATACCTGAAGGCAAAGGTGGTGCAGATCAGTCTACTTGCTCCCAGCAGGGATGCCGATTTTGAATTTCATATCTCAGGTTGGCTCGACTCCGGCCCGTCAAAGGAATCCATTCCCCTTGGGCCTGAAATTACAGGTATAGACAAAGGACTCTTACAGTGCTTTTACGGTGAAGAAGAGGAGGCGGATACCCTCTGCACAGATCCTGAGATGAAGGGTGCTGAGACCATGAGGACCGCGGGCAGCCATCACTTTGACGGCAATTACAGCGCACTGGGAGATAAGATTATTGAAGGGTTCTACCGTCGTGCGGAAGCGCTGAAAATCAGGGGCCGGTAATACCTGAATCATCCTTCAGGCGGTAAATGGCCTTGAGCGTGCCTCCGGCAGTCCATCGGCCCAAGATTTTGGACTGCGTTATCGGTCGGAATTCCTTGTACGACGTGTTGGTAATACGCCTCCGCGGATTCTTCCCTCTGGCCTTGCCAAAATCTTTTTCTTGAAGTCTATAGTATTTTGGTTAATATGTTCAACACATTAACCTGACTCACATACAAGGGATTTCTCGCCACGCCATAGCTTCAGCGAAGGCGAGGCACCCCGGAAGTTCACGCCCGTGTCGGGCGTACACATAGCGTTCAACTAGATGCGCGGAAAGACCGCCGCGTACTTGTCAACCCGGCCGTTCTGCGTGAGAAAACAACACGAGAAGCCTTGTAAAAGAGATGCTCAAATGTTGACGGAAAAAACAGTGGCCGTTTTTCGCGGTGGATTCCTCTTCAATTTATGCAAGCACGGTGCTGTGTGGAAAACCTCCCTTGTTGGAGGCGTTGTTACAGTATCCTTGATTTGTGGTTGCGCTACATATCACCCACTGCCATTAATCCAGGACTCGGTTCGTGCCAAGCTGCAGCCTCCTGACATGGCTCAGGTATGTATTCTTGCCAGTGAGATTAAACATCCCATTCTCCATCCGGTCGAATTGAAGGCGGATGAGGGGCTTTCTCCTGATGGCGCGGCAGTGCTCGCTGTCCTGTTGAATCCATCCCTGCGCGCGATCCGGGATCAAAGGGCCGTGACCAGTGCCCAGCTTCTCGATGCCGACCTGTTGCCCAATCCGGAACTGAGTTTCAGCCTTGACGCGCCGACAGGCGGCGACACGGCAGGGAGAGTAACCGCCTATGGCCTGGGGTTTGATTGGAATGTGTCTTCGCTTATATCCCGAACCGCAAGAGTAAGCGAGGCAAAGGTCCACAGGGAAGCCGTCGATCTGAATATCGCTTGGCAGGAGTGGCAGGTCGCCCAGGGTGCTAAAGCAGCCGTTTATCAATTGTTGAGCCTGCAAAACCAGATTGCGCTGCTTGAACAAGTTCGTCAACGGATGGCGGAACACCTGGTACATATTCAGAAAGCCGTGGCAGAAGGTTCCATGACGGCCGCCGCCTTGAATGCGGCCCAGACCGCAAACTCTCGCGCAAATGAGAGTCTGCTCGAACTTGAGAAACAAGCCGATCAACAGCGCTTGCAACTAAGGCGGTTGCTGGGTTTGCCAACCGACACACAAATCCGCCTGAGTAAGGATATTAATCTGCCATCCCAGGTCGAACTGCCTACCGTAGCAACGCTGCTTGAAGGACTGGAGCAAAGGCGATTGGATCTCCTCGCCTTGCGTCACGGATACGACAGTCAGGAGGCGGCTCTCCGAGTGGCCATCCTGGAACAGTTCCCGAGAATTAGGATCGGGCCGACAATAAGCCGTGACACCGACAATATACGGACTACGGGGTTTGGCCTAAATATTGAACTGCCGATATTTAATCGGCGCCAGGGAAAGATTGCCGTTGAACGAGCGACCCGCCAGAAACTTTTTGATGAGTATGTGAACCGTGTCTTCGAGGCTCGTTCGGATATCGAACAGGTCAAATCCGGTATTCATTTTTTGAACGAACAGATTGCCGCGGCTCAAGCGGCGGAAACTGATCTCGAAAGACTGGAGGAGAATTACCGCGCCGCCTTGGCCGATGGGCGAACCGATGCACTGCTCTATTACGTTACTTGGAATGATTTTATTAGTGCGCAGACGAAGGTGCTCGCCCTGGAAGGTCAATTGGCCCAGGCCGTGGTTGCTCTCGAGCTGGCAAGCGGCTTCTATGAAATCCCGAAACCTGACCAGCCGCCGAAAAAAGCGCCAACAGCGCCCAAAGAAGGGAAAGACTCATGAAGAGCAAGAATTATATCACCCTAATTGTGGCTGTTTTCATTTCCGGCATGGTCCTTGCTTATTGGTATATGAACCACCGGGGGGCGGCCTCCGGAAACCTTGTCTCCTCCAATTACTCGCCTGCCGCCCAGCCGCTGATTACCACGGCTCAGCCGGCTCTGCGTACATTCACGCTCCGTGTCCCCTGGATCGGCACGGTAGAATCCCAGGCTTCAGTTGAATTGACTGCTCTCACGGCGGGGCGTATCGAGGTCATCCATGCCGAGGATCAGAGCCATATCGAAAAGGGCAAGCTTGTGATGCGGCTGGGAGGACCGCAGGTTGATGGGGTACGCGAAAAACTTTCGGCCGAGATCGAATCCCTGGGATCACAAATTGAGCCTGCTCAGCAAACGGTGGAACGGCTCAAAGAGAGTCTGAAGGCGCAGTTGGCCACCAAGGATCAGGTGGCGGCGGCTCAGGATGCGCAAGCCAGGCTTGAGTTTCAATTGCGCGAAACCCGGCTGAGTTTGAAAACCTTTGAAAATCAAGTTGGTATATCCGCGCCGATAAGTGGAATCTTTACAAACCGGCGTGTCAGCGTAGGACAGGATGTCAATGCCGGACAGGTCGTTGGCGAGATCATAGACACTGGTCGGCTGCGCATCGTGGCTTCCATCTTCCCACCGCAGGGCATCAAGCTTCAAGGCAAGGAGGCCACCATTCGCCTGGACGAAAACCAGTCCTTGACCAGTCTTGTCCGAAGCGTTCTGCCACGGGCTTTGAGCACAGGTGCGGTGACGGTATGGATTGAAGGCCCACAAATTGACACACAACTGCGTCCCGGCCAGATGGTCGGTGGGGATATTGTCGTCGAGGTCAGGCCTCATACCCTGGCGGTGCCGGAATCGGCAATCGTTTATGACTCAAAAGAACATCCTTATCTGTTCGTCAGTAAAGACAGTTCCTATGAGCAGCTCAGCATACAAGTGGGTATGGAGCAAGACGGTTGGGTTGAGGTCCTTTCAGGGCTGAAACAAGACCAATTCGTGGTCACCCAAGGCGCCTACGAACTTTTCTACAGACAATTCAATGAGCAATTCAAGGTGCAGGATTAGGTCATGCGAAAGTTCCTACAACCGACCATCGCCAACCCGATCGCGGTCATCATCCTTGTTATGATCGTCGCGTGGGGAGGAGCCTTTGCCCTGCTTCATTTGCCTGTGGGTCTGTTTCCCGGGCTGGACGTACCGGTGGTGAACGTTGTCTCTCATTATCCCGGCGCGGCCGCTGAGGACATGGAACTGCTCATCACTCGACCTGTCGAGGATCGTATTCGGACAATTCCTGGCCTCCGGCGTGTGTCCTCCACGTCCATCGAGGGGGTTTCGCAGGTTACAGCCGAGTTTGAATGGGGGACCCCATTGACCGATGCGCGACAGCTTGTTCAGTCGGAGCTGTCGTCCGTGCAAGGTGACCTGCCTGCCGGAGTAAAGCCACGCCTCGAGAACATCGGGACCACGCTTCAGGAGGTTGCAGGTTACGTGGTGTACGGGGCAGGCAGCCCGGTCGTTCTGCGCACAACGGTACAGATGGAACTGGCCAGTCGGTTGATGGGAGTGGAGGGGGTTTCCCGAGTGGAGGTCCTGGGAGGCGACGAGCCGGCGTTCATTGTTCAACTCCGGCCTGACGCCTTGTCACTCGAACATTTGACCATACGTGACGTTACAGCCGCATTGACTACGTATAACCAGGTGACGGCGGCCGACTTCATAAGCCGTGGGGCGCGTGAGTATCTCATTCGCGGCGACAGCCGGCTCCAAACAATTGAAGATGTCCTATCCGTCCCGGTGGTCAAGGGCGGGGACAAATCTGTCTTGCTTAAGGATATCGCCGTTGTTCGGTCCGGACAAGTGCCGCGACACTACCAGGTTCATGGCAATGGCGTGACCGCCGTGGCCTTTATCGTAAGCAAGCAGCCCAACGCCAGTACGATTGATGTCGTCCGCGGAATTGATCAGGAATTGACAGAGTTCAAGACGCTCCTCCCCCCAGGGGTCCAGGTAAGAAAGTACTACGATCAGTCCGACATCGTCACTGAAGCCCGTGACTCCCTCCTCCATGACCTGATAGTCGGGGCAATTCTTGCTGCGGCTGTGCTTTTTTTCTTTATGGGAACATTCCGGGCGACTTTGATCGTCGCCGCCACCATCCCGATCACGCTACTGGCAGCCCTGGCGATGATGCAGACCTTCGGGCAGACGCTCAACGTGATCACCTTATCAGCGCTGACATTGGCGGTCGGCATGGTGGTCGATGATGCCATTGTGGTCGCTGAAAACGTGGTGCGGCATCTCCAGACGAAGGCAGATCGGCAGGCCGCCAGCCTGGCCGGGGCGGAGGAAATCGCCGGGCCGGATGCCTCCGGAACATTCACCACGGTAGCGGCATTTGCGCCGCTGCTGTTCCTGGGCGGCATAGCCGGGCTCTTTGTGCGGCCATTTGGAATGGTGGTCAGCGTCGCATTGCTGGCTTCGCTCATTGTCTCCCTGACCTTCGTGCCGATGATGTTCGGCCGCATTGGCTTGACCGGGCCGCGGCACGCAATCGGTTCACGTCTCTTAACTTGTATAGACAATGCGTTGCAGAAGACGCTTCGTTTTACCTTTGCACACCGAGGTCTGACGGTGCTGGCGGGCGTAATGATGCTGGGGCTGGGAGGCATTGCCGCGTGGCTGGGGCCAATAAGCGTCTTGCCGCCGATCGATGAGGGGGCGATCTTGATTGAATACGTCATGCCGCCGGGGACCTCGCTCAAGGAGAGTGATCGAGTCGGGAACATTCTTGAACGGGTGGCACTGTCTCAAAAGGATGTTGAAACCGTCTATCGGCGCACCGGATCCCCGGAACGAGGATTTCAGATCGAGGGCGTCAATCGTGGCGAACTCACCATCAAGCTCAAACCGCGTTCACTTCGCACGCGAACGGTAGGGCAGATTATGGAGGGCCTGCGAGACGAATACGGCAAAATACCCGGGGTAGCATTCCTATACCATCAACCGACTCAGGAGAAGATGGACGAAAGTCTCTCGGGGCTGCCGGCGATGTTCGGCGTGACGATCTTCGGCATCAACATGAACGAATTGGTGTCACTGGCCGCGCAAGTCGAGAATATAATGGCCGACGACCCCTCTCTGACAAACATAGTCAACAACACAAAAATCAAGAGCCCCCAGATTATTGTCAGGACTAACCCGGTCGAACTCGCACTCTGCGGAATTTCCCCCGGCGACGTCTTCGAGACGATTCAGGCCGGCCGGTTCGGCGTTCAGGCAACAACCATCGTCCACCAGCGACAACAGGTGCAGGTTCTGATCAAGAAAAACGTTCCATCAGATGAAACAATTGATTGGCTGAAGGGGCTTACCATTGCAACACCCTCGGGCCAAACGGTCCCTCTGGAGCGGGTGGCTGATATCCTCACGACGCATTTGCCCGCGGCGGTCACTCGTCTCAACGGACAACGCGAAATCACGGTCCTGGCAGAGGTTAAAGGGAGTATCCCCGCCGCCGTGAGCCGGCTTCGCCAGAAGTTCTCGGCCATCCCCCTGCCCAGTGGATACAGTATCGCCTTCACCGGCCAGCATGAGGTGATGCAGCGAACCGTGCTGGATTTTGCCCTGATCGGGTTGGCGGCCGTCATGTTGATCTATCTGATCATGGCCATGCAGTTTCATTCCTTTCTCCAACCACTGATCATTCTGGTGACCATCCCCGCAGCGCTGGTCGGAGCAATCGTGCTCCTTGCAATCACCCAGGTCGGACTGGACGTCTCGGTGGGTATGGGGGCTCTAACGCTTATAGGTATAGCAGTCAACAACGCTATCGTGTTGCTCGATTATGCCAATCGGCAGGTTGGCGCTGGTCAGACGATATCCGATTCGCTACAGTCAGCCGCTTCCATACGCCTTCGGCCTATCCTAATGACAGCCATAACCACGATTTCCGCCTTGATCCCGGTCGCGGTGAACCCCGCAGTCGGTTCACGGATATTCCAACCATTCGCGATAACCGTAATCGGCGGGCTTATTTCATCAACTGCCGCTACACTCGTATTGGTTCCCGCCCTTGCAACGATTTCATTTCGTCGCTCGCAGAGCAGCCTTAGAGGATTTGCAGGTTCATGACAAGAACCGGAGGAAAAGAGAAGACGTCGTAACAGAATCGGGTAGCCAAGGTACGTGCACAATTCCAAGGGCCTTTACGACTGAGGCTCATGGGAATTGCTACACGTTTGACCGGAGAGGGTTTGTAAGTGCCTGCCAGTAATGATTTAAGGATACTGTCCCATTGGACGTGCGAATTCCGGGAAATCTTTTATAGACATATTGTAATCTTCCCTCAGGCGGTAGATTGCCTTAAGAGTGCGTCCGGCAGTCCATTGGCTCCAATCGGTTAAGAGCCTCCTGTAGCCGACCCCGGTCGGCGCACCAAGGGGGGTTGACTCATCGCCGTGGGAGCCTATGACTATCTTCTGATCACTAGAGACCACCATGACCGCGTGGCCTGAACGATAGCGGCCTGCCTCTTCCTCCTCCCTGATCAGTTCTTCATCAGGATATTCGTATATCAGTGTATCTCCGGGCCGCACGGCGGTTGAGGGCCTTAGTTTCACCAGATAAGGTTCATAGACCCCCTTGTCATATGCCATTTCCTTGGTCTCGATGTGAAAATTACCCAGGTCCAGGCCTGCCGATGAATATATGAGCCAGATGAATTCAGTGCAGGAAAGGTTTTCAGGGGGATGGCCGATGTATGCCCTGGTGAGGGGGGCATCGCGCTTGTCCGTGCGGTAGCCGATCCTCGAACGGGCAAGGGCATCCGCCTCTTCCAGGATCTTTTTGACCTGGTATCTTTCCTGGGCGAGCTCGGCATCTTCTAAAGCGGCCAGATTGACCTCATCCGGTGTCATGTATGCAAGCAAGGATGCAGCGTCCCTCTGTAGATCTGTTGACTCGGGCTGCCGATGGCTTCCACGCCATGCATTACAACCGTAAGTTAACAGTATACTAAGAGCAATTATCGCAAGGTGTGACATGGTGTAAGGTAATATTCGCATTAGTTCCTCTGGTTCATGGTGTTTTCGGAAGCAGTCCTTTGGCCGCCCATTGCAGGCATGCCATCGAATAGGGATCAGGAACCATTATTTTCCTCAAAATCCTTTATGGTGAAGATGACGCAATCTCTGTGGCCAACATTCCCCTGAAACTCCAAGGCCACATGGTCGGCAATGTCAGTGGGCAATAGTTTGAATTTCTTTGTCTCTGCAATAAAATAGGCAACAGATTGATACGCAAGGATATCAGAGGGGTTTCTAATAAAATCCGGATGTATCAGATTATCCATATTGGCGATCAATCTTATATCTTCTCCATCAGGGCCAATTTTATAAAAGACTACTTTCCCCGGGCGTTGTTTTGTTAATTCCTTCAACCCTTCTGCGAAGGGCTGCGTTTTCTCACGGCCATAACTAATGGCCTCCATAACAAAAACATGCACCACAAAAAAGGCAAGGACTGCAACTGCTGTTATGGAAAGAGAGCGATTTACAGGATCGGCAACCCTGCTTTTTATGGCCCGGACCATTATGCTCAAAAAGCCAAATGATATTGAGATACCTGTCCAGGGGACTTCCATATCTGGGAAAAAGCGGTGCTCTAAGGCAGCACCAAAAAGGGATGTGAAGAACAGGATAATTGGAAGAAGAGAAAAAAATCCAAGAAAGACTTTTTTGGTCATCGAAAGTACGGCATTTTCCAATGGGCTGATAAAGACATAGGCAGCCGCAAGAGAGAGGGCCGGGGCAGCAGGCAGGATGTATCTCATGTGTTTTGTACCGGCAAGGCTCATCCCCAAAATAACAATTGCTATCCAGAGGGCAAGATGCCGCAACAGAGCCATGTCTGAATTGCTGTCTCTGAAAAGAGGCCTCAGGTGCAGGGCAATAACGAACAAGGCCAAAGGATAACCGAGGGCATATGGGCCGAGTCCTTCCAGGATATAGTATGCATACCCCCTTGCAGGTTGACCGGAAATGCGGCCCAGGACCTGAAAGTGCAAGACTCTGTCTACAAAGTGCGTCCCTCCTTCCAGGTATGCGCAGTACAGAAGCAATGCACTGCACAGGGCCAGCAAAATAACCCCTGATGACAAAATATACATAAGCCTTCTGTAGTCCTTTTTAAGCAGGTAGTAGCCGGACAATACGCCGGTGGGAACAACGAGGCCGATAGGCCCTCTGAACAAAAAACCCGCTGCCATAAGAAGTGGTATAAGCGCAAGACGGCTTTTTCTGTTAGAGGCATTCTCTGAATAGGCAAGATAAAAAGCCGACACTGTTACAAGGCTCGTATATTGGTCAAGGGAAATACTTCGACTCTCCTCTACAACTGAGTGCGTCAAAAGGGAAAACATGGCCCCAAATAACCCCCACATGGTGGAATGGAGTGCACCGATTCTGAAGGTGACGGCAATAATCAGGGCTGAAACCACTGCTGTCGGCAGCAGAGCGGAAAAGGGAGTAAGATTGCCAAGGGCCAGAGAAGACAGATAAATCAAGAAGGTTGATGTTGCGGGGTAATCCGGGTACGGTCCCGTGTATGTGTGGGGAAAGAAACTCGGGCCGTCCTGCAACATATATCGTGCAAATAATACCATACGGGTTTGGAATCCTGTCAGCTCATCACTGAAGTTGCTGGCAAATAAGATTAGAGAGAAACAGAATATCAGGAATGATAACGTCGCTGGTTTGATTTGTCTTGACAAGGTAGAGTCGTGTTTCATTGCATCAATGTTGGGAATTATATATTACCCGCCTGCCTGACCAAGAAATATTAATCACTAATTACCATTAAAAAATTCCACCCTGAAGAGTAGCCATGTGGTAAAAAATTTGTTCTATCGAGTCAACCACAATAGCGACTCAAGATGTGAAATCTAATAATCGAACCATATAACATAGCAAAAAGCAACTCTCTTAAAGTAAAAATTGCTACCGTCAACAGGTAAAAACTGTTACACTAATCGCTCGCCCATTGTGTTTTTGTTTCGCGCCAGTATGTTGTAGATAATCGGCATAACGATCAACACCATCGGCAACTGCACCAGAAGCCCCGAGATAATCGCTATTGCCAGCGGCTGCTGCATGGCGGAACCTTGGCCCATCCCCAGGGCCAGGGGCAAAAGGGCCAGAATCGCCGCAAGGGTGGTCATGGTAATAGGCCTCAACCGGTTTCTTCCCGCCATGACCAGTGCCTCTGAATGTAGAGTGCCTTTCCCCACCAGATCATGATATTCCGAGAAGTAGAAGATGGAGACCTCGGTTACAATGCCTACGATCATGGTCATACCCATCATGGCCGTGATATTGAGTTCAATATCGGTCAACCAGAGACCTGCAAAAACCGCGGCGAGGGCCAGCAGAGGCGAGACAAGTATGGCAATGGCGGCGGCGAATTCTTCGTAGAGAAACAGCAAGAGCAGAAAGACCAGGGCCAGGGCTGAGACAAAGACGGCTATCAGTCCGCGAAAGGCAATCTGCTGCTGCTTATAAAGTCCCCCAAATTCATAATACATCTCGGCCGGGACAAGACCTTTTCCGGCCAGCACCTGCTTTACATCCCGGATGGTCGAGCCCATGTCACGACCGCTGATGCGGCCTGTGACCGCAACCATGGGCTTGAGATTGTCCTGGGTTATCTGCGGCTGACCGTTTTCAATGGAGACTGTGGCGATCCTCTTTAAGGGGAATATGTGTCCGTCCGGGGCGCGAAGCCTGATCTTATCTATCTGATCGGAGCTGCGGCGTGAAGAATCCGGCGTCCATACCCTTACGCCCACCAGCTTGATATCTTCCTGTACCTGGGTAGTTACCTGCCCGGTAAACCAGGCGCTCAGTTGCCTTGTCACTGCGTCCGGATCAATGCCTTCAAGGGCAGCCTTGTCCCGTTCCACTACGATGTTTATCGCATCACCTGCCAAGACCACACCGTCTTTGACGTCAACCACGCCGCGAATCCCTGCTACGGCCTGCGCCACCTTTGGTGCGGTTAAGAGCAGTTGATCAAGATTGTCGCCGTAAAGTTTGATTTCAATGGGTTGGGGCACTGCAGTCAGATCTCCGATCAGGTCTTCCATTAAGAGGGCCATTTCTATTTCAAGCCCGGGGACCTTTTCTTCCACTGTGTTTCGGATTTCATCCATTACCTGATCAATGGGCGGCCTGGGAAAGGGTTTAAGACGTACGAAAAAGTCCCCCTCATTGGCCTCGGTCAGGCCGCCGCCAAGTTGCGCCCCGGTGCGTCTGGAATAGGTTTGTACTGCGGGATTGGCCGTGATGATGGCCTCCACCTGCCTTAACAGCCTGTCTGTCTCAGATAATGAGGTGCCTGCTGGTGCGCGGTAGTCGAGGATAAAGCCCCCTTCGTCCATGTGGGGCATAAAGCCGGATCCGACCCGTTGGTAGGCAATAAAACCTACAAGCAGCAGTGGAAGAATCCCGGCCAAGAGCAACCAGGGATTTTTTTTAAGCCTGTGCATGAGCCTTGCGTAGCCGTGTTGCAGGCGGCTGAATACTGGGCCGATGTCTTCTTTTTTAGCGTCCCCTTTGTGCAGCAGGTGTTCGGCCAACAGCGGCACCGCAAGCCAGGCCAGCAGAAATGATATAAACAGGCTGCTCGCCATGGTCAGGGACAGGGCCTTAAAGAAGGCACCGGTGACCCCGCTTAAAAAAGCGAGAGGTGCAAAGATAATGATGGTGGCGGCAGAGGAACCGGCCAATGGGGGAGTAAACTCAATGGCGGCCTCCCTGATGGTAATGGCCAGATCTTCTCCCCGCTCCCTGATGCGGCGTACGATGTGCTCGATCATGACGATGGCGTCATCCACGATCAGACCAACAGCCGCGGCCATGCCGCCCAGGGTCATGATGTTGAAACTCATGTCCAGTTCATTGAGTAACAGTATGGTGCTGGCCAGGACCGCCGGCACAATCAGTATCCCTACCAGGGTGATCTTTACGCTTCGAAGAAATATAAATAGCAGGATGGCGGCAAGCACCACACCTATGGCAATGGCATCCCTAACGCTTGCAGCGGAATCGGTAATAAGCCTGCTCTGATCGTACCAGTTGGCGATGTGCACATCCTTGGGGATTTTGTCTTTGTGGGAGCGCAGTTGCCTTTTGACACCCTTAACAATATTGACCGTGCTGCCGCCTGGCTGTTGGTAGACCTGCACCAGCACGGCGTCACGGCCGTCCGCGGTAACCCTCAGCCATTGTAGTGCGGTCGTGGGATAAACCCTGGCGATATCTTCCAGACGCACAAGGCCTGCTTCCCCGCTTCGGAGCACCGTGTTTTCAATATCTCCAAGCGAGTGGATACGGGTATCCGAGAGGATTAAATAGAGTTTATAATGATCCTCCATACGGCCTACGGCCTGGAGGACATTGCTGGCAGATACAGCATTGGCCACATCAGTGAAGGTCAGGTCACAGGCGTTCAATTTATCCGGATCAACCTCTATCCGGTACTCGGCCTGGTCTCCCCCCATCACCTCCACCCGGGCCACGCCGTCTATGGATGAAAGCAGTGGCACCAGTTGGTATTGGGCCAGATCGCGCAGTTTGACCAGCGATTCCTTTTCAGAGGTCAGGCTGTATGCTGCCACCGGAAACACGGTGGGGTCCATACGCCGTACATTAAATGAAGTACCTGCCGGAAGGGTGGGAAGTACCTGGTTGACTGCGGATTCCACCTGCAGCATGGCAGCAACCATGTCCCCGCCCCAGGCAAAGTTTATGGACAGGTCCGCGCTGCCCCTGCTGGTGGTGGAGCGCAGTCCGACAACCCCTGGGACCGAACGCACGGCCTGTTCCACCGGCCGTGTGACGGCAAGGGCCATCTGATCCGCTGGCCGGTCCCCTGCCTCGATGGAGACCACCACGCGGGGAAAGTCCACATGGGGGAACAGGGCAACCGGCAGGTTCAGGCCCGCGGCAATGCCTCCGAAGACTAAAACAGCCACCAAAAACAGGATGGAACGACGGTGGGCGGCTGCCCAGTGTGCAAGGTTCATTGGGTGATCTCCCTTACCTTCATGCCATCTGAGAGCTGATAATTGCCTTGAAATACTACAGGATCACCGGCCTTGAGTTTGCCCCAAATTTCCACCAGGCCTCCTTGCTCAACGCCTGTTTGCACGTCTACCCGTTTGGCCGTTTCATCTGACAGGGTAAACACATAGGCGCCTGCATCATCGCGGAGCACTGCACTTCTCGGCACAGTGAGACCCTGGTGGGCCGCAAGGCTAATCCGGCCGATCACCTGGCTGCCCAAGATCAGGTGATCGCCTTGGGATTCCGGGATAGGGGTCAGTACTTCCACCAGGTGGGTGGTCGGATCAATCATGGCATGGACTTCGCGGATGAGGCTTGTGACCTGAACCCCGGGGACAAATACCGGGACGATGGTTACGGGATTATCCTCTGAAAGCTTATCCAGGTCCTCAGGCTCCACTCCCAGCCTGGCGATCAGTCGCGTCTCTGAAGCGATCAGCATGGCCGTGGTTTCGGCCTGCACCCGTTGGCCCTGGTTTACATCAACGCGGGTGATGATCCCATCCATAGGGGCTTGCAGGGTTTCCTCGGCCTTTTCCAGGCCCTGCTGGCGCAGGGCGTTCAGCGCGGCCTGTGCATCACTCAGGCTTTTTCGCGCGGCATCCACCTGCGATTTGGTCGTAAGCTGTCCGGCCAGCAGGCGTTCCTGGCGGCTGAGTTCCCGCTGACCAAAGTCCACGGTGCTTTGGGCCTGAAGAAATTGCATGCGGGCATCCGGTGCGGTGATCACCTCAAGCAGTTTGTCGCCGCGCTTGACCCTCTGGCCTAAGCGCACCCAGACCCTGTTAATCAGTCCTGCATGGGGGAAGGAAAGACTCAGGACCTGGTCCGGGTCCGGTTCAATAGAACCATAGGCGATAATGTTCTCCGTTAATGTCTTTTCAACGACCTGTGTGACACTGACCGCTACGCTTTGGGAGTCGGCACCTAAAAAACGGGCCGGGATCAAGACCAATAACATGGCAAAGGTTAAAGTGATTGCCTTCATGAAATCCTCAACTATTGATGTTGGTTGCGAGCATCCTGTCCTATCCCGACCGGAAGGATCTTGGCTGGATTGGTTTCCGGTAGTGCCAATAGCGTCTCCAGCGCTATCCGGTTCTCCCAGAGGTTCTGCTCCAGACTGATTCGTTCCAGTTGTTTATTGACACAGGTGGATTCCATATTGAGAAAGGTCAGTGCCTCGATGTCCCCCTGATCATAGGCCCGGCGAGCACGTTCGACCAGTTCCTTCATCCGGGGAAGGTAATTGTCCAACACGGCCATCTGGCGCGTAATAATCTCCTGCAGGTCTATAAGTTTCTTTACGTCCATATCGGTCTGGTCCAGCCTTGCCTGGTACTCTTCACACAACTGCTCACGGGTGGCCCTCTCAACGGCAATCTGGCCTCGATTGCCGGAAAATATGGGCAGATCCAGGCTGATACTGAGGCCATTGGTATGAACATCACTGGTGTCGCGGGCACGGTTAATACCGACATTTAAAGAAGGAAACTGCGCCAGGATGGCAGCCCTTAGATTCTCCTCTTGGCTCTGATAACCTGCCTTTAAAGCCAACAGGTCAGGGCGTCTCAGGGAGAGCGACTGCAACTGTGGTTTTAACAATTCCGGATCAAGGGGCCTTATCTCCGGCAGGGGCGCCAGCGGAAGAACGGCATCCGCCTCAAGGCCCAAAAGCAAATTGAGGTCATGATGGGTCGTGTTATGGGACTGTTCAAGCTGGCTGATCTGGCTGTAAGTGTCCACCAGGGCGGTGAGGTCGGTGCCGTTGACATCGAGGGTAATATTGCCGTCAGCCAATCCCTGGGTAGATCGCCTGTAGCGTGATTCGTATAAGGTAAGCATATTTTTTAATATACATAGACTCTGTTCTTCGAGTAGGTATTGCACCGACAAGCTGCGGGCCTGCTGCATTACCTGCCACTCCTGCCACAGAAGGTTAAGATTCACCTGGCGAAGGCCATGACACTCGGCGTCAATCTTTGCCTGGCGGGTGATCAATTTTTGGAGGTCATAGGCCAGCCCAAATCCCCATGCAGTGACCAGACCAGTGGGGTCACCAGTGGGGTGGTCCAGACTGAAGGAGGTCTGCGGGTCGGGCAAAAGCCCGGCAGAAAACAACTGGGCGCCTGAGACATTCAGGCGTGCGCGCTCAACCTTGAGATCCGGGTTGTTTAGCACAGCGAGGATTGCGACATCGGTCAGGTCCAGGCCGTCGGCAGGATTGACCTCATGAGCAGCGAGAGCAGGTTGTTTGCTCGGGTCAACCTGTAGTTGCAAGGCATCAACACTAATTGCCAGTGAAGAATGCTCCGGCAGGACAGAAGGATGATATGCCGAGCAACCGCCGATCATGACGATCATTCCCAGAATAATGACGAAAAAGCGCCAAAGAGGTATCCATATGTTAAATAGATAATTCATAAAAGCAAAGGTTTGCCCCCTTCACTCAGGTTCTCAGGCTTTATAACCTATTGATCTTTCAAAAACCTTTCCAAAAGATTACATTGTTGAAAGTCTAAAGGTCCTGGCGGGCAAGGGGTCTTGTGATAAGTAGCGGGCAGTCAGGTAAGGTGCTAAGCAATACCGGCCATATCGCTTGCAGGCAGATACATTATAAAGGTGGAGCCTTTTCCGGGTTCGCTTGAAACTTCAATCCGTCCCTTGTGAGCGGTAATAACAGCCTTGACCAGGCTTAGTCCAAGTCCCAGCCCCTTTTCAGAACGGCTTTGATCGCCCCGATAGAGTCTGTCCCAGATCCTTGGCAGATCCTCCGGGGGTATTCCTCGTCCTGTGTCTTTTACAGTGATCCCTATTTCTTTATTGTTGCGAAAGGCGTCGAGGTAGATATGGTTTCCCTCCGGCGTGTATTTAACGGCATTGTCAAGGAGATTGGCCACGGCCTGGCTCAGCCTGGTCTGATCGGCACTGACATGCAAGCCCTTGGGGTATTGCCTGTGGATGACAATCCCCTTGTCTTCCGCCACATATTGATAGACATCCGCAACCTGCTCCATTACATCTGAGACATCCAGCCCGGTTCGTTTTAGTTTCATGATGCCTGTCTCAGCCTCGGATATGTCCAGGATGGTATTTACCATCTGCAGGAGGCGGTCGCATTCTTCTAAGGTGGTCATTGCCAGTGAAATGCTTTCTTTAGGGTGGTCGGCCCCGATCAGGATCATCTCCGCTGAGCTGCGGATCCTGGTGATAGGGGTTTTTAGATCATGGGCGATATTGTCTGTTACATCCCTCATGCCTCCAACCAGGGTGTCAATGCGATCCAGCATGGCATTAAATGCCCTCGCAAGTCGCTCTATTTCAACGACCTTTGCCTTGACATTGACCCTCTGATCAAATGAGCCCCTTGATATCTCCTGGGCCGTGGCCGTCACCTTTTCAATGCCGAATAAGGCCCACCTGGCAATGCCCCCGCCGACCAGGGCCGCAATGATTACCATAGCGGCCATTGTTATGGAGAATATGTGTTTAAATACGGCAACAAATCTTTCATGATCTTCCAGGGACAGGCCGATCTGCAAAACAACCCCGGCTCCGATCAGGGTATTTAATATCCTCACGGAATATCCACGTCCCGGCAGGGCGATCGTTTCAAAAATATTCTTATCACCCTTTGCCAATTTTTTTAGTGCAGACTTGCCGAGGCCCAGGTCCGCCCAAGACGACATATTGGTCGAAGCGATCTCCTGGCCTTCCAGGTCGGCCAAACGGAAAAAAATCTTATCCACGCCTTCGGATTCGGCCTCGATATCCATTGCAGCCTTGACTTCCGCGACCCCTTTTGAAGCAAGGATATTGGAAAACTCCTTTGCCTCACTTAAAAGGTCGCTGTCTTCACGGTCTTCAACAACTGAAATTATCGTATGGTAAAATGCGAAAAAAGTCGCAAAAACCGATGCGGCGAATATCGCCGAATACCATAAGGCCAGCCTGAACCAGAGTGTTCGCCCGAGGTTACTCAGATTCCTTAAGGACATAACCTACACCGCGAATGGTATTAATCATCTTTAGGGGAAAATCCTTGTCTACCTTGTTTCTAAGCCTGCACACCAGGACATCCACCACATTTGTCTGCGGGTCGAATTGATAATCATAAATATGTTCCAGGATCATGGTCTTTGAGACCACGTTTCCCTTGTTGCGTATGAGATATTCAAGCAGGTTGAATTCACGGGGTTGGAGCTCGATCTTTTTCCCGGATCGTGTGATTTCGCGGTTCAACAGGTTTACGGACAGGTCTCCGCATTGAAGGTGCGTGGGCTCATCAGAGATCCTTCCCCTGCGCATTAATGCCCTTACCCTCGCAAGGAGTTCCCCGAAGACGAATGGCTTGGTCAAATAGTCGTCGCTTCCGATGTGAAGCCCCTTTATACGATCCTCTACAGAGCGTTTGGCGCTCAGGATAATGACCGGGGTCTCAATCTTTCGGGCCCGCATGGTCTCAATAAGGGTCAGACCATCGAGCTTGGGAAGCATTACATCAATAATCGCCACATCATAGGCCTCCGTAAGGGCCATATGAAGCCCGTCTTCTCCATCTGCTGCATGATCAGCAGCAAAGCCCGCCTCTTTCAGGCCCTTTAAGACAAACGAGGCGATTTTAAGATCATCTTCCACCAATAGGATACGCACAATAGCCACCTCGGGTCACTGGTCGTGAGAGACTTATCCCCTTTTGCATTCAAGCGCTACCTGCGTTGACCGCGTCGTCGGCTCCTCGACGTACTACTGATGTACGCCTGAGTCGCCTCCTCCTTGTAGCCTTGGTATCATCTTGGATGCAAAATGGAATTACATTCCCTTGAACAATTAACATAAAAAAATTGTTTAAAAAAGTAAAAAGGCGATTTCTGACTTTTTACGAGATCATCAAATTTGCGGACGCAATTTTTTCCTTCCATCTCAGAACCGTGCCTGGCTTAAGACGGGTCAGTGAGAAAGAGTTATAGAATTTTATGGATTTCTTTCAGAATTTCAGGTAATTATTTCCTGCCTTACCGCGGAAGACCTCACGAAAATTAGACGACAGCATTGGAGAAAAGTTCAGCATGGATAATCGGTTCTTCGAAAAGCCCGTTTTCAAATCTCCTCACGAATACCCTGCCCGGTACTTGACTGGATGCCTTGGGGTGAAAGGTGAATGGTGAAGAGTGAAGGGCGAAGAGCGAAATTAAATAGTCAAGACGCGACTTGTCGGGTGGTCGTTCGAGTTAGCGAACGCAACCCGCCGCGATTACTTTATATATCGAAGAATCATCAAATTATCGACATGTTCTGAAAATATCACGATACTGTCGTATGAATAACATCAGAAGGAGAATGTGAAGTCTAAAGCCTGAACTGTGAGATTCATAATTTCACTCTTCACCCTTCACTCTTCACCCTTTTTATTTCATGGCCAAGAACAAAACAAATAAAGGATTATCAATAAAATGGACAAACCGGTTGGCATATTGTAGGATCTCACGAGAGAAAAATAAGGCCGGGGCATATTCTTGCTCCAGGGGTTTAACCGGAGCCATCATATTTTTCTTACCACCCTGAATGACTTACCTTTTGGCCTGGAGGATGATATGGAAGATATAAATATTGTCATTGCAGGTTCTGCTGGTGAAGGAGTGCAGACGGTCGGAGATGTGCTGGTTGAAACCATCGCAGTGCACGGCTACAGCGTGTTTGCCTGGCAGGAATTTGAATCCAGAATCCGCGGGGGCCAGAACAGTTATTCCATCAGAATAAGCGACAAACCGGTTAATGCACCACGGATGAAGGCTGATATCCTTCTTGCGTTAAATGAGGGCGCTTGCAATAAATACGAGCCATTGATTAAACAAGACGGCATACTCATCGCCCAGAAGAAAACCCGCGAGAGGATGATCGCCATTGCCTTTTCAGAAATCGCGCAGAGGGAACTGGGGAACAGGATCTACATAAACACAATGGTCATAGGGGCATTGGTGGCGGCTGTCGGTATGGAGCTTGAGGTCCTCAATCATGTGCTGACACGGAAGTTCGCTAAAAAAGGTGATAAAGTTGTTAGTGACAATCTTGTTGCGGCCGGCAAAGGCTACACCCTTGCCAGGGAGGGTTGCAGGGGAATTTGCCCCTGGCTCCTGCCTAAACTTGATACCCATTACACTCCCATAGCGGGAAAGGAGGCGCTTTCAACCGCTGCTGCCCTTGCAGGATGTCGTTTTATGGCGGCATACCCCATGTCGCCTTCTACTGATATTATCACTATTCTATCTCAGAACGAAAAGGAGTTGGGTGTATTTACCGAGCAGGCGGAAGACGAAATCGCTGCTGTAAACATGGCGATAGGGGCCAGCTTTGCAGGGGCAAGGGCAATGACGGCCACTTCAGGCGGAGGTTTTGCGCTGATGGTAGAGGCGATCAGTCTGGCCGGGATGACGGAAACCCCGCTGGTTATCATCCTGGCCCAGCGGCCCGGCCCGGCTACAGGCCTTCCGACCAGAACCGCGCAAGGGGATCTGTTATTTGCAATCAATGCCGGGCACGGCGAATTTCCAAAACTGGTGCTTGCCCCGGCAGATGCCGATGATATATTCAAGAAAATTATGCGCGCCTTTAATCTGGCCGACAAATATCAGATACCGGTCATAGTACTCACAGATCAATTCCTTTTGGATTCAATCTTTTCAGTGCAAGATATCAATCTGTCACAGCTTGGTCCCACCTACTATCTTACTGATCCATTTAAAATCCAAGATTATAAGCGATATCTGGTGACAGACAACGGCGTATCTCCACGCCTCTATCCCGGACAAGCCACTCATCTGGTAACAGCGGACAGCGACGAACATGACTCCCATGGTCACATAACCGAAGACCTTTCCGGAACAGTGATCCGGATGGTTGAAAAACGACTCGCCAAGTATCGCGCCTTGAAGGGGGAAATCAACCCGCCTGAGGAAGCAGATATAGAGGGGGCGGATAAAATCCTTGTGGGTTGGGGATCTTCGCGTAATGCTATACTGGAGGGAATTGAACTTCTTCGAGAGGATGACATCAGGGTGGGAATGATCCACTTTACGGAATTATGGCCCCTGCCGGAATATCGCTTCCCGGAAAGTAAACAATACTGGATTGTAGAAAATAACACCACTGCTCAACTTGGAAGATTACTGCGCTCTGAGTATGGCATCACCATTGCCGGAGTCATCAATCGTTATGACGGGCTTCCTTTAACAGCGGGTTACATAAGGAGGAACTTCAATGGTTAGTATAGAAGACTACAAGGGTAACGTTGAATTCCAGTGGTGTCCCGGATGTTCCAATTTCAGCATCTTAAATGCCATTAAAATGGCCTTTGTAGAGCTGGAAAAGATGCCTCATGAGCTTTGTCTCGTATCAGGGATCGGGCAGGCCGCAAAACTCCCCCATTATCTTAGATGCAATTTCTTTAATGGGTTACATGGAAGGGCCATTCCAGCGGCACTGGGCATACATGTAGCCAATCCACTCCTTACAACAATCGTGGTTACAGGAGAAGGCGATTGTTACGGCGAGGGTGGCAATCATTTCATCCATGCCCTTCGCCGCAACCCTGACATAACAGCAGTAGTCCATAACAACGAATTCTATGCCCTCACAAAAGGCCAGGCCTCGCCGACTACTAGGATAGGGGAGAGACGAACCCTTCAGATTCAAGGGGTGGAAATTGCGCCATTAAATATGCCGGCAATCGCCATTGCACATAATTGCCCTTTTGTGGCCAGAGGTTTTGCCGGGGACAGCATGCAGTTGAAGTCTCTCTTGGTGGAGGCGATCAAAAATCCGGGCTTGTCCTATGTTGAAGTGATTCAACCTTGTATCACATGGGGGACTCACCCCTTAAGCTGGTATAAAGAAAGGGTTTACAAATTAGGAGGTGATTATGACCCGACAAACCGTCAAGCGGCGTTAGAGAAGGTGTTGGACACGGACGATAAAATTCCCACTGGCATCCTGTTCCGGGGCTCACCGCGCAAGACATTCGCAGAGCGGTTCAGAAAAGAAATCACCAACAGGCCTCTGGCTGAGCTCGAACCTGTATCAAAAGAAAAAATCTCAGAGTTTATATCCAGACTGCGAATGTCTTCCACTTTGCAGTGAGGAGCGGGATGTGACATGTAGTCATCCAATGGATGACTCACTGTGCATCAGGAGAAACGTCGTGGTTATTTACACGCTCAAAATCCTGTGGTATTTCCATTTCAAAAATTGAGGGGTCAAAGTCCTTATTGAAAAAAATCTCTTTGATATTAAGCGTCAGCACAAACTCTGTCTTTTGATCGTAGAGGCGGGTCTTTTTCGCGTACTGTATATCATTGTTGTTTTGAAAATCAGAGAACGACACCCTTATCTCCTGCTCGGGCATAAAGACATGGCAGGGAAGGGAATCACCGGGACACAGATCAATCAACTGTATTATTTCATTGTCCTCTTTTAAGAGGGCAATCTGATTTTCAGCAAAGCACCTTGCCCTGTTGTAATTCATCAATATTGGAAAGCCTCTTCCAAAGGACCATAACTGATCGCCATCCACATTTACCCGGAAAAGCATTGATGAGGCCCTGTCGCCGATCTCCCCCTCATAATATCTCTTATCTGGAAATGAAATGATGTGATAGGCCGTATCGCTTATTAGTATGTAGACAAGCGGCCTTCCCCAAAAGTGTGTGATTTCTATCTTGATCCTTAGAGGATCTTTTGTACCGGCGATGAGGACGGCCGCCTCGAATTCAGAGCCGTCTCCACCTCTTATGACAATGTCACCTGAGGATACAAAGGAGTGGATCGCATCCTGCTGATTCCTGTAATTAGAGATGATATAAGAGATCTCCTGATCGCTCAGCATGTAACGGGGGTGTTTAGCAGAGATAGGGGCGCAAGAGCTTAGCCCAAGAATTACAAGAAGGGTAACAGCCTGCCTGAAGTTGAAATAGGTCACCTTTTAACCCCCATAAGTCGTCTCACTTCTGATATCTTCTCCTTGAGTTTTTCCGGGCTGGGATGTTCCGATGACAGTGCCTTTTTGTAATACTTCAGGGCGTTTTCATATTCCATTTTTTTGAGATAGGCGTCTCCCAGGTGTTCATTAATTGTCGGATCATCAGGGGTCAGCTCTGATGATTTTTTAAGATACGTGACCGCCTCGTCATACTGTCCCTTCTGAAAGTAGATCCAGCCGAGGCTGTCTATGATATATCCGCTGTCGGGCTTTATCTCCAATGCCCTTTTTACCATCTCCATGGCCTCATCCAGTCTTACACCCTGTTCTGCATATGTATAGCCTATGTAATTCAGGGAGTCTGCATGGTCCGGATTGATCTCAAGTATCCTATTCATCTGCTCAAGGCATGCTGTCTTGTCCCCTGTCTTGTCGAGGAGCACCCCCAGCCTGAACATCAGATCAATGTCATCCTTAAGTATATTCATTCCCTCCTTTACAACGGATATGGCCTTGTCATATTGCTGGAGGTTTTCATAAATGGATGCAAGCATCAGATAAATCTCGGGCCTTTCATTATTGAGGGAGATAGCCTTTCTGAGGATGCTTATAGCCTTTTGGTGAAGCTTCTGGGTATCAAGTATAAATGCAATATGCATTTGGGTATCAATGAAGTATTTTGACCCTTCGGTGATCTGGTAAAAATTTTCAAGGGCCTTTTCAAGATCACCTTTTTCATGATACGCCATGCCAAGGTAGTATCTGGATTTCTGGTCTTCCGGCCATATTGAAAGTATCAGATTTAACTCCTCGATGGCCTCATCCACCTTTCCCTGTCCAAGATAGATAAGCCCCAGAGACTGCCTTCCTGCCTCACCAGGTTGGGCATTTTCCTTTATCTGACTAATTTGTTGATCAGCCTTATTTGTAAGTCCAAGCTTTCTGTAGAGCTGAACAAGCCTGACCCTGGCAGACATATTTTCCGGATTATAATTGAGCAGTCTTTCAAACATCCTGACCGCATCCTTTTTCCGGTTGGTCAACTGATAAAGCATTCCCAGGTCAAACATTGTAGATTCATGTCCCTCTTTGAGCCTTAACACCTCAAGCAGTGATTTCTCCGCCGCCTGATAGTTTTTCAATTCCAGCTCAACCTTGCCTCGATAATATCGGGCAATTATCGATTCGGGATCCTGTTCGATCATTTTATCAATGATGGAAAGGGCCTCTTTGAATTGGCCCTTTTTGATCTGAAAAGTGGCTAATATGAGCCTTATGCGCTGATTGCCGGGATCCAGGGCAAGGGCCTTATTATATTGCTCCAAGGCAAGGTCATCCTGTCCGGTCATTGTGTAAAGATCGGCCAGCAATAAGAGATGAGAGGTGTTTTGAGGCTCAAGCTCTACACACTTGGCAGCGTGTGATATCGCCCCGTTAAAATCCTTCATGCCCTTCAAGAGCATAGCCATCCTCAGATGGAGGAAGGCTGACTCAGGGTCTTTTTCAATGGCAATTGAGAGATATTCTTGGGCCTTATTATACTCGCCGTTGGTCAGGGCGAGAGAGGCCAAGGTAAAATAATTATATGCATCCCGAACCTTGTCCTCTGTCACAGACGGGGCCATTTCTTTTGTAGAGGGGGCCTGTTTTTCCCCGGGCAGGAAATGTGAACACCCGTAAGACAAGAGTATGACAAATGCGACCATAAACACGGGCTTGAGATATCGGGGGGATAGCATTTTGATGGAAAACTGGTGGATCATAATTATGGGAGATATCCTCATTTTAAAAAATCGGCGTATTCTTCCTCAAAATTTGGGATTTCCTCTTTCAGCCTTTTCTTTATCTTGCTGACTATCTTTTCCTGTAGCTGGCGGACCCTCTCTCGTGATATCTTATACTTATCTCCAAGCTCCTGTAATGTCATGGGCTGTTCGGCCATTATCCTGTTGTCGAATATATCCGCCTCTTTTCCGGAAAGGGTCTTACGGATCTCCCTGAGTTTGTTTGCAAGGGTTTCCCGTGCCTCATGTTCAGACAGCTGAATGTCTGCATCTATTCCGGGATCAGGGAGAAGTGCACTGTATGGCTCTCTTGAATCGTCTCCAACAGGGGCGCTTAAGGAGACCTCCCAGCCGCCCAGGCGCTGGCTCATCTCTACGACCTCTTCCTCCTTTACCTCAAGCCGCTCTGCCAACAGGGCGGGTTCAGGGCTGAAGCCCTGTGATATCAGACGATCTCTTTCCTTTGCCAGATTAAAGAAGAGCTTGCGCTGGGTCTGGGTGGTTCCGATCTTTACCAGTTTCCAGTTATCCATTATAAACTTGAGCATATATGCCTTGATCCAGAACGAGGCATAGTATGAAAATTTGATTCCCCTATAGGGGTCGAATTTCCTGACCGCCTGCAAAAGACCCAGATTTCCCTCCTGGATCAGATCCAGCAGGTTCTTGGTCCAATATCTGTGAAAATCCATGGCGATTTTTACTACCAGCCTGAGATTGGAGGTGATCAGGATGTATGCCGCCTTCTCATCATTTCCATCATAAAGCCGCAAGGCAAACTCTCTTTCTTCTTCCCTGGTCAACAGCCTGTATTGCTTTATTTCATGAAGATACAGCTGCAGGGGGTCATAGGGGACCAGCGCCCTTTCCTCGGCCTTTGCTAAGGGTTGAGTGGCATTTTGCCCAGGCACGGAATAATCGTTTTCTGAATATTGGGCGTTTTCTTCCGTAACCAGGTTGTCTTGTTCGTCTTTCATATAGGCCGGATAAACACCAAAGAAGCCATTAGTCCCGCCATGGCGGGATTAGCCCTTAGCTATTAGCTTGATGAGGATAGAAAATTATATATTTTTTAATATAATCATTCAGCTAAAAGCTATTGGCTAATAGCTGACAGTTATTTCTCAATCACCCATTAGGATTCTGGTATACCTTTTTTTGCCTGCCCTCAGGAGAATGGCATTGCCGTTAAGGTTTTCCGTGCTGATCATCTGATCAAACACCTGAATCCTGTCGCCGTTCAGATAGCCGCCTCCCTGGGAGATCAATCTTCGCGCCTCACTTCTTGTGCCACAAAGCCCGGCCATTTCGAATAGAACATAGGCCGGGATGCCCTGCTCAAGCCTTCCTCTGGTGATGTTGTAACTGGGGCCATGATCATCCGAGCCTGTTTCAGAGGCCTCTTGGGGGAGTCCGGCAGAGAAAAAACTCATGGATTCAGCCCGCGCTCGGTCTGCTGCCTCTTTGCCGTGACACAACATGGTTGCCTCATAGGCCAGCACGGCCTTTGCCTCTCTGATATCTGCGCCGTCAAGTGCTCCCAAACGCCTGACTTCATCCATCGGAATGAGGGTGAAAAGGGCTAGAAAACGCTCCACATCGCGGTCATCCTGGTTGATCCAATACTGGTAATAATGATAAGGGGAGGTAAGTTCCGGGTCGAGCCAGACTGCACCCTTGTGAGTTTTTCCCATCTTGATGCCCGCAGATGTAGTCAACAACGGCAGGGTCAGTCCGTGCACTATTTCCTGTTCCAGTCTCCTTGTCAGGTCAGCGCCGGCAATGATATTTCCCCATTGGTCGTTTCCGCCGATCTGCAGACGACAGTCATGATGCTTGAACAGGTACCAGAAGTCATATGACTGGAGTAACATGTAATTGAATTCTATGAAATTAAGTCCTGTTTCAAGCCTCGCCTTATAACTCTCTGCGGTCAGCATCCGGTTGACGCTGAAATGACGGCCGATGTCCCTTAGAAAATCAATATAGCCAAGGCCTGTCAGCCAATCGGCATTGTTCACCATTATGGCCTTTCCATTGCTGAAATCAATAAAACGGCTTAGCTGCTTTTTAATACATTCGGCATTCTCATTGATTTCTTTACGGTCCATTATGGGCCGCATTTCGGTCTTGCCGCTGGGGTCGCCGATAAGGGCGGTGCCCCCGCCTATTAAGACTATCGGCCTGTGGCCGACCCGCTGCATATGCACCAGACTCATTATGGGAAGGAGACTCCCTGCGTGCAGACTTCTGGCCGTAGGGTCAAAACCTATGTAACACGTAGTGGGCCTATTCAATTGTCCGGCCAGCAGATCCCGGTCGGTCACCTGCTCAATAAAGCCTCTTTCATCAAATATATCAATTATGTTTTCCAATTTAATCCTGTGCCTGTTCCCTCTTATAGCCGGAAGGAAGGCTTAGTTTTATAACCTGGCCTGGTGCGCCCAGAGTCTTTATCTGCTGACCGTTCAAATCAAGCTCAATGCCCGCGGCATTTCCGATCAATAGTTCAAAGCCCTTTTTCCCATTCCAGACAAAATACTCATTGGGCATAAACATATATTCCCTGGGTTCCTGTTCATCCACGAAGACCCTCATCCATGTCTTTTCCCTGATATTGGCCTTGAGGGTAAGCGTCTGTTCCGGGACAGCGGCAGGGGATTCAGCCGGGGTCGCAACACTTGCCGGTACAACAACATCTTCCTGGACGGCTTTGGGTTGACCGACGTCCTGCGATACAGGTGCAGGTGCAGGATTAGGCTGCAAGATATTGTTTGCTGCCTCGGGCACTGTTTCCTTTGAAACTTCCTTTTCCTGTGCCGGAGCCGGCGGACTCTGCACGTTCGGCACCTCAACCTCGCCCTGGGGTTGAACAGACAGACTCACGGCCTCCGGGGCCTTATTTATTTTTAGTATGTCTTTTATATTTATGTAGCCCCTTTTCCAAAGGGCAAAACCAACAGCAACAGCAAGTAAAAGGACCAGTATTAAAACGATCAGGGGCCTTTTACTACGGACCGGCTTGGTCAGTGGTCTTGGGGAGTCGGCCTTGACAGGGCAAGCCTTGTGGAACATGTCCAACAACATCACTTCCTTCAATCCAAGCGCCCGACCATAGGAACGGACAAACCCGCTCACAAAGGCAGGTGGAGGAAGTTTGTCCCATGCCTCGTTTTCCAGCGATTCAATGATATATGGCCTCAGCCTGGTAATCTCAGATACCTTGGTCAGACTTAGACCTTTTTTCTGTCTTTCTTCCCTCAACAGGGCACCTATTGACAGGAGGGGCTGGGCCTTTTCCTGACCCTGGTCGGCAGGCTCCGGTTCACTAGATCCGGCACCCTGTTTATGTGATATTTCTGATTTCATAATATCTTCTACAAATGAGGCAGCGTTAAAGAGTTATATTTTTTCCACGACCGAAGGATGCGATCCCGCTATAGAAAGGATTGATCCTGACCTGCGCAACAGCAACCCGGCGCAGAGACTGGGCAAAAGGGAAACGTCTTAAAAAATGATCTTTATATATGCCTGTTCTCTCAACCCCTTAATCCAAGATGAAAATTTCTTGCTGACCTCTTCTTTATAAAGGGTGTCGTAGATGGCGTCTCTAACCTCTTCGATTGTCTTAACCCCTGTCTCCTGCTTTTCCAGTACCTTGATGATCTGTATGCCATTTGGGCTGACGAAAGGGCCACCGACTTCTCCCGGCGCCATCGTCTCTATTGTCTCCCTCAACTTCGTATCGAGTTGGGCGGGATTAAAAAAACCGAGATCTCCACCCTCATTGGCGCTGGGCCCTTGAGAATATGTCCTTGCTAGCTCGGCAAAGTCTTCTCCGGCCTTAACTCTTGATATGATCTCATCGGCCTTCATGGAAAGCGATGGGGGAACGGGCTCATTCGGGTTTTCATTAAAGAGCATGATGATAGCGAGCCTCACCTTCTCGTGACTCTTGAATTCATCGCCGTGATCGTCATAATACTGTTTGACTTCCTCTTCCCTGACAATAATCTTTGATTTTACCTCAAAGTCTATCAGCCTCATGTGCTCAATTTCTTTTCTGATGTTTTCCATGTAGTGTTCATAGGTAATTCCCTGAGCAGCAAGACCTGCGACAAGGTCTTCATGGGTCCACTGGTTACGTTCTTTTATCCTCTCAATAGCAGCATCCAGGTCACCTTGGGTGGCCTCGATCCCAAGTTCACGGACCTTGTCACTCGCTATCTTTTCGTCAATCAGCAGATCAAGGACCTTTCGCCTCGCATCAATGTATCCCTCTTTATTCTGAGCCTCCAGGACAGAAGGCTCAACGCCGGAAAGTTCTCTGATCTTTCCATTGAGTTCATACAGGGTAATCACCTCGTTATTTACTATGGCTACGACCCTGTTGCATATCTCGGCCGAAGCAGGCGTGCAGAAAACAGGCCACATGGCATTTATTAAGACAATGATTAAAAACAGCTTGAACCATCTCATCTAGGATAACTCCGTTTGCTTTGATAAATCTTATCCTTTCAGCGTATCAGCAATAGATGAAAATTTAAATAAATTTTTTCATCTCAATCAGGCACTAACGATCTGTTCTATCTCCTGATGGATCTTTTTGATGTCGATCGGGTCTTCAAAGGGGCCTGTGCGGACATTCAATTTATTCCTGTCTATGAACTGAAACATTGTAGGCCTCTTGTTTACCAGATGGACAAGCCTTTCCGTGTCAATGTTGCTTTGATCGGAAAATGTCAGGGTAAGGCTTTTTGGCCCCACATCAAGTCTGGTGATTCCATTGTTTTTCAAAAGGATTCTCACGGACATCAGATCGAGCAGATTACGCACCTCCCGGGGCGGCTCGCCAAAGCGATCCTTGATTTCCTCTTCCATCTCATTGAGTTCTGATTTTTCAATCAGCGCAGAGAGCCTACGGTATAAATTCAGTCTGACATCGGTGTCAAATACATAATCTCCCGGCAGAAAGGCTGGGACATCCACAACGATTTCAGGGTTGATCTCATCATGCCACTCTTCTCCTTTTAGCTCTGCTATTGCGCGTTCAATCAGCTTGACATAGAGCTCATAGCCCACCGCAGATATGTGCCCAGACTGGGCAAAGCCCAGTATGTTGCCGGCCCCCCTGATCTTGAGGTCATGCATGGCAAGGTGCAGGCCGGCCCCAAGGTGGGAGAAATCCATCAGGGCCTTAAGCCTCTTTTCCGCATCCTTTGTAAGCACTGCCCCCTCTGATAGCAAAAGGTATGCATATGCCTTTTCCTTGGCCCTTCCCACCCTTCCCCTCAATTGATATATCTGGGCCAGACCCAGCCGGTCCACCTCGTTGATTATAATTGTATTGGCAGATGGGATATCAAGACCGGATTCTATGATTGTAGAACAGGCGAGGACATCAATTTCCCGGTTTAGAAAACGCATCATGGTTTCTTCAAGGTCCCTGGGCTTCATCTGGCCATGGGCGACCTCGGTCCGGGCCTGCGGAACGAATCTTCTAAGCTGATCGGCCGCATGGTCAATGGTCTGCACCCGGTTATGGACAAAAAATACCTGACCTCCCCTTTCAACCTCAAAATTGATTGCCCTGGCGATGAGAGACTCGTCGTAGTGGGACATGTGGGTCTGGATGGAAAGCCTGTCTTCCGGGGGGGTTTCGATGATGCTCAGATCCCTCACTCCCATCATGGACATCTGTAAGGTCCGAGGTACAGGTGTAGCGGTTATGGCCAGCACATCCACCAGTGCCCTGAATTTCTTTAAGGCCTCCTTTTGCCTTACGCCGAAACGCTGCTCCTCATCAATCATCAAAAGCCCCAGATCTCCAAACTTCACGTCCTTCTGGATGATCCTGTGGGTGCCTATGAGAATGTCTATCTTACCGGTCCTGAGCTCCCCCAAAATACGAGTCTGCTCAGCCCTGGACTTGAACCTGCTTAAGATTCCCACCCGGACGGGATAGTCTTGAAATCTCTTTCGGAAGGTCTCGTAATGCTGTTCTGCCAGCACAGTGGTAGGCACAAGAAAGGCCACCTGTTTTCCGTCCATTACCGCCTTGAATGCGGCCCTGACCGCTATCTCGGTCTTTCCGAAGCCCACATCCCCGCATATCAGCCTGTCCATGGGCTTATCCGATGTCATGTCATCCATTACGCTCTCGATCGCCTTGATCTGGTCAGGGGTCTCTTCATGTTCAAATGTGGCCTCAAATTCCCTGAAGTAGTTGTCCGGAAAGGAATAGGCGTGGCCCTTTCTATGGCTCCTTAAGGCATACAGCTCCACCAGCTGCCTTGCAATTCTTTTGACCGAATTTTTCGCCTTTTCCTTTGCCACATCAAAGGAGCGTCCTCCCAGTTGATCAAGCTTGGGGTTCCTTTCATCCGCCCCTGCATATTTTTGTATAATGTTTATACGGTCGGCAGGGATGTAGAGCCTCGCATTATCTGCATATTCTATCACCACAAAATCATTGGCCTTTCCCCTGATCTCCATGTTTAAGAGACCTTCATACCTGCCGATGCCATGCTCTTCATGGACCACAAAGTCTCCGGCCTTGAGCTGGCTGAAACTGGTCCAGTTAATGCCCTCCCTCTTTGCCTTTTCCCGTCTGGCAAGTCCCTTTTTCGGGCCGAAGATCTCGTCTTCGCTGATCACATGGAGGCCGATATCCGACCAGGTAAAACCCTTTGAGAGCCTTCCGATACACACGGTCAACCCCGGGCCTGAAGGGACCTCGGCCCAACTCTCTACAATCTGAGCGAAATTGACATCGTAATTCTTGAGGATCTTTATTATACGGTCCGCCTGCTGCTCTGTGCGGCTTACAAGGACCACCCTGGCCCTGTCCTCCAGCCATTTGGAGATCCTTTCAGCCAAAGGGGCGATTGAAACCCTGCCTTTTCCGGTAAGACAGACACTAAGGCCTTCTTCCAGAAAAAATTCCCCCTTGATGTGAATCTTTTTTCCCCGCTCGTCATCAGAGTAAAAATCAATAGCGCTGAATTCAATTCTCTGTCTGAGGTCGAGGTTTGCTGTTATTTCCTCAAACGGCACAAGGTTGCCTTCAACAATGGGAAAAGGCACACCCCTTTCAGCCGCCTCTTTTTGGTATCTTTCAACGTCTGCTTGAAACCTCTCCGCAATCCTCTTTGACGCTGAAACGCCTGCATGCTCCAAATCAATGACAGTGACAAGGCCGTTTGAAGGAAGGTAATTAAAGATGGTGTCAAGACCCTCATAAAAGTGGGCTATCCATGCCTCCTGCCCTGAAAAGCCGGTTCCTTCCTCCTGTGTCCTGGGGAGCCGGCCCATGGATCTGGCCCTTTTAATGGCTGGCTCATCCATGATTATCTCGTTTGCAGGCAACAGGACCATCTCCTGCAAATGACCCAGAGACCTTTGGCTCAGGGGATCAAATTGCCGGATGGATTCCAGGCGGTCGCCCCAGAATTCCAGACGCACCGGCATGGGATATATGGGCGAATAGACATCAATTACCCCTCCCCTTACAGAATAATCCCCACGCTCTTCAACTATGGATACCCTCTGATATCCGTTGGCCTCGAGTCTTCTCAGCAGGCTGTCCCTTTCCACGTCTTCCCCTGCCTCCAGATACTCCAAAGACCTGACCAGCGCCTCTTTGGGTAATACCCTGAAAGAGACTGCTTCAAGGGAGGTGACCACAATGGAATTTTCCTCTGTCAACAGGGCATAAAGGGCCTGGAGACGGGCGGCTGCCAATTCCCTGTGAGGGCTTATCCCGGTGAGGGGAGAGATATCATAGGAGGGAAACTCATAAAGGTGCACCGGCCCCGCCGGTCTGCCGGCTTCTCCTGCGGACAGAAAAAAGGACAACTCGTGATAAAACCTTTGTGCCTCTTTTTTTTCCGCAAGTATTAGGAGACAAGGCCTTTTAAGACCCAGGCTGAGCCGTGAGAAAAAGTATGACTGAAGAGAGCCGGAAAGGCCGATAACGCTGAGCACCTTTTCGCCGTCATTAATCCAGCCTTTGAGCGCGGTAAGGTCATCAAGGTATTTCATAAAACGCAGGATTCCTTGATTGTCAGCGTCATAAGATCGGTATCAAGCAAGGCGGTCATCCCTATTGGCAGGGCAATGTTTCTATCCCCGTGGCCCACGGGAAAGCCTGCGATCAGCGGGACATTAAGGGCTGAGGCGATGTCGGTCAAGAGGACATTCAGGAGGGAGGTGTCCGAACACCCGTCAAAGTCTCCGGCAATGATGCCTGCAATCCCATTCAACACCCCTGCAAGTGAAAGGTGTGTCAGCATCCTGTCAATCCTGTAAAGGGGTTCATTGGTGTCTTCCATGAACAATATGCAGCCCCTAAGGGACGGCATAAACGGCGTACCCAGCAGGTGACTGATAAGGCTTAAATTCCCCCCGACTAAGGGACCTGCTGCTTTGCCTGGAATCAATATTTGACATGCCGACAGATCCATTTCTATCGGGCCATCAGGTGTCAACAGCCCGAGGAGACTTGTCAGGTTTGCCTGATCGGTCAAGGCTAACCCGCGCACCATCGGGCCGTGGAATGTAATCAGCCCGGTCTTCACATATACCGCTGTAAGGATGGCGGTGATATCGCTATAGCCCGCCAGGATCTTGGGGTTTTTTGCGATCAGATCATAGCGGATTTTTTCAAGCAGCCTCATACTTCCGTATCCACCCCGGCCGCAGAAGACCGCCTTGATTTCATTGTCTTCAAACATGGCGTTAAAATCTGCCAGTCTGTCTTCATCCTTGCCTGCCAGATATCCGATCCTGTCTAATATGTGGGGAGCGGTCCGGAAAAGAAACCCCGCCTGTTCCAGGACCTTCAAACCAGCCTTTAGGTCGGATTCTTCTATCGGGCCGGCCGGGGAGACCACCCCTATAAGGTCTCCCTTTACCAGCCCAGGTGGCTTTATTATGTGTTTTGCGGACATGGTCGGATTTTCAACGCCGGCGAAGACATGGATAAACAAGGAGAGGTTATTTGTTTCTCTCAAAAATGATCATCAATCCCTCAATCGTTAAAAATTCTTCAACATGGTCAATCGTCTCAGAGACGTCACATATCAGGGGTGCGAGACCTCCCGTTGCAACAACTTTAGGTTTTTCCCTCGACTCTTTTTTCATCCTGTTTACGATCCCGTCAACCAGTCCCGCATAACCGAATACAATGCCCACATTCATGCTGTTGACAGTATCCCTGGCAATTGCACTCTTGGGCCTGGCAAAGATCTCCACCCTTGGGAGTTTTGAGGCCTTCAGAAACAGGGCCTCACAGGAGATCACCATGCCGGGTGATATGGCGCCGCCTATGTAAGAGCCGTCCTTGGATACGTAGTCAAAGGTTGTGGCTGTGCCGAAATCAATCACTATCAGCGCGGTGCGGTATTTTTCATATGCGGCAATGGAATTGACTATGCGGTCTGTCCCGACCTCTTTGGGATTATCATAGAGTACGGGCATGCCGATTTTTATTTCCGGTCCGACAATCAGTGGTTTTGCCTTAAAGTATTTGTCGGAAAAATTTACAAATGTATCCAGGAGAGGTGGAACAACGCATGAGATTATTACATCATTAATCCTTGCGGGTTTGATGCCCCCGGACTTGAAAAGGGCATTCACTATTATTGCAAGCTCATCAACAGTGATATCCCTTTCAGTCCTGATGCGCCAGGACTTTAATATCTTTCCATTATCCGCCACACCCAAGACAATGTTGGTATTGCCTATATCAATACAAAAAAGCATACCTTATTCCCCCCTTTACTCCTTTAAATATATCCCCTTTTAATGGCATCAGCCACCCTGACCGTATCCGCGGCCTTTTTTACATTATGCACCCTGACAATGTTCGCCCCATTGATTACGGCGCAGGCGATTGCCGCCATGGTTCCGACATCTCTTTGATGTGGCCCGGCGTCGAGTATTTGCCCCAGAAATGCCTTATTGGAGACGCCCAACATAATCGGCCTGCCTGCCTCCAAAAACCGGTTGAGACCCCTTATAATCTGCAGGTTATGGTTAAGCGTCTTTCCAAATCCGATCCCCGGGTCCAGAATGATCATTTCCTCTTTAACGCCTGCCTTTACAGCGGCCTCTGATGCTGAATTCAGAAAACCGACAATTTCCGCTATGACATCAGAATAGACAGGGTTTTCCTGCATATTTTCAGGTGTACCCTTCATATGCATGAGGACAAGGGGGACTTCACTGTCTGCGGCAACGGAGACCATGTCCGGGTCAAATCTCAGCGCGCTTATGTCATTGATAATAACCGCACCGGCCTTTATGGCCTCTCTTGCAACCGCTGCCTTGTAAGTGTCAATACTGATAGGGATTGATATCTGTCCTGAAAGGGCCTCAATGACGGGAATTACTCGATCCACTTCCTCATCAACAGATATCTTTTTGGAAAAGGGCCTGGTGGACTCACCGCCCACATCAATGATATCGGCTCCGTCCACGGCCATTTTAATGCCGTGCGCAACCGCCTTTTCCTCTTCAAGGTATCGGCCCCCATCTGAAAAGGAATCAGGTGTAACATTTAAGATCCCCATCACGTGGGTCCTTTGTCCCAGATTAAGGGTGTGCCCCAACCAGCTCAATGACGGATGCATGATTCAAGCCTCTTGAGACACGGTGTTGTCGGGTATGTATCCCTTAACCATCTGCTTCCTGCCCTTGCCCCAGTAGGTTATCTTTTTTCTGTTCCATCCCGGCGATTATTTCGTCAATATCAGAACCGGTCAGCGTCTCCCTTTCAAGCAGGGCCTTGGCAAGATTGTGCAGGGTGTCAATATTGTCGTTAATCAATTGGCATATCCTGCTATAAGCACTGGTTACGATGTTTCTGACCTCCATATCTATCTTTTCCGCGGTCTGTTCACTGTAATCTCTGTGCTGTGCGATCTCCCTGCCAAGGAATATCTGCTCGTCCGTCTTTCCGAAGCTCAAAGGACCAAGCTCATCACTCATGCCGTAATCGCAGACCATCCTGCGGGCGATGTCCGACGCCCTTTCGATATCATTGCCGGCACCTGTTGTCTGTGTATGGAGGACTATCTCCTCTGCGGCCCTTCCACCCATCAAGATTGCGATGGTATTTAGGAGATAGTCTTTGGGGTGGGTGTGCTTTTCATCCATGGGAAGCTGTTGGGTCAGGCCCAATGCCCTTCCCCTGGGGATAATGGTCACCTTATGTACAGGATCGGTCTTCGGGAGCAGTTTGGCGGCCAGGGCATGACCTGATTCATGATAGGCGGTGAGCCTCTTTTCATCATCGCTGATAATCATGGTCCTCCGCTCCGTCCCCATCATTACCTTGTCTTTTGCATCTTCAAACTCCGCCATCTCGACCCTGTCTTTTCCGCGTCTTGCTGCAAGAAGAGCCGCCTCATTGGCCATGTTTTCAAGGTCAGCACCTGTAAAACCCGGGGTCCCCCTGGCCAAGACAGAGACATCCACATTATCCGAGACAAGCCTCTGCTTGAGGTGGACCTTCAATATCCCCTCCCTGCCTTTGAGATCAGGGACCGGCACAACCACCTGGCGGTCGAACCTTCCCGGCCTGAGCAGTGCCGGGTCCAGCACATCAGGTCTGTTTGTGGCCGCTATCAGGATAACGCCCTCATTTGATTCAAAACCGTCCATCTCAACAAGGAGTTGATTTAAGGTCTGCTCCCTCTCATCATGACCTCCTCCGAGGCCTGCACCCCGATGTCGGCCAACCGCGTCAATTTCATCAATAAATATAATACAGGGTGCATTCTTAATACCCTGGGCGAACAGGTCTCTTACCCTGGAGGCGCCGACACCCACGAACATCTCGACAAAATCAGAGCCGCTAATGCTGAAAAAGGGCACATCGGCCTCCCCTGATATGGCCCTGGCAAGAAGTGTCTTGCCTGTTCCAGGGGAACCTACCAGGAGGACCCCCTTTGGTATCCTTCCACCAAGCCTCGTGAATTTTTTGGGGTCGCGCAGGAAATCAATTATCTCTTCAAGCTCTTCCTTTGCCTCGTCAACACCGGCCACGTCGGCAAATGTGACCTTTTGCTGGGAATCGCTCATCAGTCTCGCCCTGCTCTTGCCGAATGATAAGGCCTTGCCGCCCCCCACCTGCATCTGGCGCATGAAAAACACCCATACGCCGATCAAAAGGAGCATGGGTATCCAGCCGACAAACACTTGAAACCATGAGGAATCATCCTCGGGTTTTGCCGTGATCTTAACCCCTTTGCTTCTCAAGAGTTTTATCAGCTCAGGATCCTTCGGGCTGTAAGTCTTAAACATCCCATTGGCCGACATCCCTGTAATGTTGTCCCCTTGAATCGTGACATGGATTATGCTTTCCGCCTCCACCATACTAAGAAAGTCGCTATAGCTTATGACAGATGCACCCCTGTCGGGCTGTCTGAAGATATGGATTAGTATGACCATCATTAGGGTGATCACAAGCCAGAGGGCAAGGTTTTTGTAAAACTGGTTCAATATATTCCTCCATAGATTTTTCAACTGTAAAAATTTGAAGATATATTATAATAACTCTTTATCAGAATTCCATAAAAATCGCTGGTGGCAGGTCTCCAGGTTCAACTTCGCTTATATTCCGGTTACAGGAGGCATTGGATGAGTAGGATGGATATCTTTTCTGAGGAGGACTTGAATCGAATCAAGGAATATGGACTTGACCTCCATGAGGTGCTGAGGCAGCTTGATGTATTTAAGACATCTGCCCCATACATGGATCTCGTGAGACCATGCAGGCCGGGGGACGGAATCAGGATCATTTACCTTGATGATGAGCATGAACTAATTGAAACATATGACAAAAGGGTGCAGTCAGGAGGTATTGTCAAGTTTGTTCCTGCTTCGGGCGCAGCATCGAGGATGTTTAAGGTACTTCAAAACGGGCTGAAAAACGGGGAGGAGATCCTCCGTGAATCAGTTGAAAAGGAGGCACTGGCAGGCCGTAAAGATAAAAAGGAACTCCTGGAATTTATAGCCGGCATTAATAACTTTGCCTTTTTTGAAGACCTAAAATCCGTGATGTCAAAACAAGGGCTCCGGATCCATTCGCTTATAAGAGAGGGCAGGTTCAGGGACATTATCCACTTTCTGATAGACAAGACAGGTCTTGATTACAGCAATCTTCCGAAGGGTCTGTTAAAGTTTCACTCATATCCTGACAGGTCGCGTACTGCCTTTGAAGAGCAACTGGTAGAAGGTGCCTCATATGTGGCTGACATCAACAGACGCTGCCGCTTACACTTTACAGTTTCGCCGGAACACAGGGAAAAATTTATATCCCACCTGGAGGAGGTAAGACCCTATTACGAGCAGCGATATCAGGTCTCTTTTGATGTGAGCTTTTCTGTTCAGAAAAAATCCACAGATACAATCGCTGTAGACAGTGATAACAACCCCTTCAGGGATGAACATGAAAAGATCCTGTTTCGACCTGGGGGACACGGCTCTCTGATAGAAAACCTGAATGACCTTGACGCGGAGATTGTCTTTATAAAAAACATAGATAATGTGGTCCCGGACAGGCTCAAGCCCGATACGGTCAGGTGGAAAAAGATATTGGGCGGATACCTGATTGCACTGCAGACCCGGGTCTTCGGCTATTTGAAGAAACTTTCCGGATCAATGGCCGATCAATCAATACTAAATGAGATAACAGGATTTATTGAGAGGGATCTGTTTCTAAAAATCCCTGAACACATAGATGCTGCCCCGACCAGCGAAAAGGTTGAATTCCTGAAAAACAGGCTCAACAGACCCATAAGGGTCTGCGGACTGGTCAGGAACCAGGGGGAGCCTGGAGGCGGGCCATTTTGGGTGCGCGATCAACATGGCGAGATCTCGGCCCAGATTGTTGAGTCCGCCCAGATTGATCCGGCCTCTGCAGGTCAACAGGAGATTCTGGCCTCTTCAACACATTTTAATCCCGTAGACCTTGTGGCAGGAATCAGGAATTTTGAAAACAGGCGATTTGATTTGAGGCGATATATTGATAAAGGGGCCGTATTCATCTCGCAGAAATCACAAAACGGCAGGGAACTCAAGGCCCTGGAACATCCGGGCCTGTGGAACGGGGCAATGGCCGGGTGGATCACGGCCTTTGTAGAGGTGCCGATCACAACATTTAATCCCGTAAAGACGGTCAATGACCTCTTGCGTAAGGAACATCAACAGGGGTAGACTATGATTTTATTTCGCTTGATTTGCATCACAGTCCTGTTATCTGCCTTCTCCTCTTTAGAGGTCCATGCCTCAGAACCCTTGAAGGTCATCGTCAGCATCCAGCCGCAGGAATATTTTGTTAAAAAGATCGGCGGAGAATTTGTTGATATCACCGTAATGGTCCTGCCGGGCGCCAGCCCCCACACCTATGAGCCCAAGCCCAGGCAGATGGCGGATCTTCAGAAGGCTGTTTTGTACTTCGCCATAGGAGTCCCTTTTGAAGATACGTGGTTAAAGAAGTTTGAGGCCGCCAATGAAAAGATGAAAATTATTCACACAGAACAAGGCATAGAAAAGATAGAGATGAAGGGCCACTACTGTGAGGAAGACAGTCACCATGAAAAAGATCATCATGCAACAACCGATCCCCACATCTGGCTCAGCCCTGATTTGGTCATGATCCAGGCCCGTAACATAAAGGAAGCGCTTGTAGATATAGACCCGGGACATAAGTCGGCATTTGAGACCAATTATGAGGCCTTTGTCAGAGAACTAACGGATCTTGATCAAAGGATCAGGGGCATTTTTTCTGGAAAGGATGGCAGCAGGTTCATGGTCCAGCATCCTTCGTGGGGCTATTTTGCCAAGGCCTATGGGCTTGAACAGATACCTGTTGAGATAGAGGGAAAGGAACCAAAGGCCAAAGCCCTTCAGGATCTCATGATAAATGCAAGGCAAATGAATGTGAAGGCTGTTTTTGTTCAGCCACAGTTTTCAGCAAAAAGCGCCCGGACAATTGCAGATGCGGTCGGCTGTAAGGTTATATCCGCCGACCCGCTTGCCCTGGCCTGGTCGGAAAACCTCCTGAAGGTGGCGGAGGAATTCAGGGATGCCTTGAGATAGTTCTACTCCGTCAAATAGAAAGCAGTGAAATCATGAACATCCGAATAGCAACAAACCAGGATCGCGATGATGTACAAAGGGTTCATATGCGCGCCTTTCCCGATTGTTCCAAATTTATCGGTGGCAAGAAATTGCTTTTTAATCTCAGGAAGTTATGGAAATTAATCTTGTGAATAAACGGCTAAATTGATCAGGATGAAGTCTCCGTGGTATAAAAAAATACTCCTCCGATTTTGGGCATGACATTCAACGGCCCTTGCTGCGGGAGATGAGACTGATCAAGATGGGATCTGCACATCGAAATATTGTTATTTTCAGCGACATTGACAGCACATTCATAGTTTATTTCACCTGTTCCTTACACGAATTCCGAATATAAATCTCGCACAACAAATTGGGCCTGTCGGGTGGAATGAAATGGTGTTAAAATTGTTGGCTCAAATGTAGGGTGCCTATTTGATAACTTCTCAAAAGAAGTCCTCTTATTTGCCCTTAAGCGGCAGATAAAACACCGGTACTACAAACAGGGTAAACAGGGTGCCCACAAGCATGCCGGAGGCGATCATAAGTCCAATGGCAAAGCGGCTGTTGGCACCGGCTCCAAAGGCAAGGAGAAGCGGAGTCACTCCAACCACTGTGGCTGCCGTTGTCATCAGGATAGGTCTCAGGCGCAAAGAGGCAGCCTCCAAGACCGCTTCTCGCCTGGATAGGCCTTGTGCAGTCAAGTGGTTGGCAAAGTCGACAATGAGAATGCCATGCTTGCTGATAAGCCCGATCAAGGTGAGCAGTCCGACCTGGGTGTAGATATTAAACGTTGTAAGACCCAGGGAGATCGGCACCACTGCCCCGAATATGGATAAGGGTACTGTCACAAGCACCACAAAGGGGTCTCGAAAACTGTTAAACTGGGCTGCCAGCACCAGAAAGATCAGGAGCAGCGACAGGGTGAACAAACGGGGAAAGCTCTTGCTTTCCTGTTTAAAACGGCGCGACTCACCTTCGTAACCTACACGAAACCCGACCGGTGCAACCTTTTTTACCGCCTGTTCAAGAAATTCAAGCCCTGTGCCCATTGTATTGGGCGGCATGAGCATTCCCTTGATGTTGGTACAGTTTAGCTGCTGATACTGGGTCAGGCTGTTAGGTTCCACACTTTCCGATAGTTTAATGACAGTTGACAGGGGGACAAGTTCGCCTTTTGCCGTACGGATGTAATATTTACTAAGATTCTCCTTTGTGAGTCTGAAGCCTGGTTCAGCCCGTGGTATCACCTTGTAACTGCGGCCTTCCATGCTGAATCTGTTGATATCGGCCTCTCCCAGCATAATGGCTAAGGTATCTCCGATAGATTGCATGGAGATGCCCAGCCTGGAGGCCTTGTCCCTGTCTATGGATACAGTGGTTTCAGGCCTGGTAAAATTCAGGTCCTTTGTTAAAAAGATAAAAAGGCCGGACTCCCTGGCCAGCTGCATTACTTCCTCAGCAATCCGGTCAATTTCCTTATAATCAGCAGTGGAGGCCAGAACAAAATTTACCGGCAGTCCTGAATCCGAGCCGGGCAGGGAAGCCTCACCGAAACTGAATAATTCAAGGCCGCTGATTTTTATCAAACCGGCCTGAAGCTCATCTTGGATCTCCTTCTGGGTGCGCTTACGTTCCTTCCAGGGTTTTAGCACCAGCCCGCCGATAATCATCTTGGGCGAACTTTCCTGCCAGGAATGACTGACCTCAGGTATGCCCTTCCACAGGGTCACTACTTCATTGAGAAATTTATTGATGTATTGGAGGCTTGCATACTGTGGTGCATTGGCCATCACGTAGATATGGCCTGAATCCTCTTCAGGTGCCAGTTCATTCCGGGTCAGACTAAAGAGCACAGGGAGGCTTAAGATGATTACTGCACTGAACAAAAGCACTGCCCCGCGGTTATTAAGGCTGTGGACCAGAAGCCGCCGATAAGAACGCTTGAGGGCTTGAAAGCGCGCATCCAACCAGTCGGTAAATCTGCCCTGATGTTTCTGGTCCCTGAGCACATAGGCGCACATCATGGGGCTTAGGGTAAGCGCTATGATGCCGGAGATAAACACTGCACCTGCAAGGGTCAGGGCGAACTCAGTGAAAAGGGCCCCGGTCAGGCCGCCCAAAAAGCCTATGGGTGCATACACTGCTGCCAGGGTAAGCGTCATGGCGATCACAGGAAACGCCACTTGCCTTGCGCCCCGCAAGGCTGCCTCCCAGGGGCTTGCCCCGGACTCTATATGACGATGAACGTTTTCAACCACCACAATGGCATCATCCACCACCAGGCCTATAGCAATAACCATGGCAAGGAGCGTGAGGATGTTTAGGGAAAAACCCATGGCGTAAATAAGAAACATCACCCCGATAAGCGATAAGGGAATAACCACCAGGGGGATTAAGACCACCCGGATAGAGCCCAGAAAAAGGTAGATGACCAGCACCACAATAGCAGCCGCCTCCAGCAGGGTCTTAACCACCTTGATCAAAGCCTCATCAATATACATAGATGCATCAAAGTCCATAACAACTTCCATGTCGGCAGGCATCTGGTCCCTGAGCCTTGGAAGAAAGTCATGGACCTGTTTGGCAACATCAAGGGGGTTTGCCCCAGGGGCTGTGAAGATAGACATGAAAACCGTGTCCCTGCCGCTTGAAAAGGCGGACGACTCGGTTTTTTCCCTTGAAAGATCCAGCCTTGCCACATCTCCCAGACAGACCCGCCTGTCGCCTTCCTGCCGTACTACAATTTTGGCAAAGGCTTCCGGGTCCTCCATGTCGGTTTGCGCGTCAACGCTTGCGCGGACAAGGTTTCCCTCAGTGCTTCCTGCTGCTGAGATATAGTTTTCCCGCTGAATGGCATTTCGTACATCTTCTGCCGTAACCCCGCAGGCGGCCATGAGTTCGGGATTCATCCATACCCTCATGGCAAAATATTTGTCGCCCAGGATGTCCGCGGAACCCACGCCCTCCATGCTTGTGAGCTCTGGCTGCACGGATCGCAGGAGATAGTCGGTAATCTGTTCTATGGAGAGTTTCTTGCTGTAACAGGCAAGGTACATCAAGGCATCACTTCCTGTGGCAGTAATGACCACTGGGTCCTCTATTTGTCGGGGCAGTACGTGGCGGGCCTCGTTGATTTTGGCGATCACCTCTGTCAGCACGTCACTGGAATTTTCTCCAAGGCGTACATGGACATTTATGGTGGAGGTCCCGGGAACGCTGTTGGAGGTGATGTATTCCACACCCCGCGCACTTGCGATTCGTTGCTGTAAGGGCGTGGTGACAAAGCCCTGAACGGTCCTGGCGCTTGCGCCAGGGTAATCGGTGGTAACGTAAATTACGCTTTTCTCTATATCAGGAAAATGCCGTACTGAGAGCTTGCTTGCCGCCTGCGCACCCAGAAGCAATAGCACGCTGCTCACAACAATGGCCAGGACCGGACGCTTGATGAAAATGTCGGTAAAATTCATGGTGCGTCCCTAAAACTTGACCTTCTCGTCTATCACGATTCTTGCGTCGCGATACATTTTGTTCTGCCCTGCAGTGACGACCTTAGTCTCAGGGCCAAGGCCTGAGAGTATGCTGATCCGTTCATTTCGGGTCTCACCCACTGTAACGACCGCAGGGTTAGCGATGAGCTCTCCTTGTTCATTCTGCTCGATGACAAATACCGTGTTTCCGCTCAAAGAATAGGTCACAGCAGTCTGAGGGACAGTAACCAGGTCATGCAAAACGCCTGTGGCCACACGCAGCTTGGCGAACATGCCGGGAAGGAGCCCCTCGCCTTCATTGATCTTTGCCCGTACCGTAATGTTTCTAGTGTCCGGGTCGACCTTTGAATCCAGGGCGAACAGTGAGGCGTGGAAGGACTTTTCAGGATAGGCCGCTACCCTAAGCTCAATATCAAGCCCCGGCTTAAGCAATGCCGTTGTCTGGGAGGGCAAGGTAAAGTCTATTTCAAGCTCGCTCAGATCCTGCAATGTGGTGATAACAGTGCCCGGGGAGATATAGTCTCCTACCGCCACCTTGCTAATACCTGTCACACCACTAAAGGGCGCGCGGATATGCTTGTTGGCCAGGCGCGCTTCAGCCTCTGCCAATTGCGCCTGGGCCCGCTCCCGATCAGCCTTGGTACGGTCGTACTGGGTTTGAGAGATGGATTTTTGTTGGACCAGTTTTTTGTCTTTTTCAAATAATAAGCCTGCCAACTCCAGGGTAGCCTTCCTGCTTTGTACCTCGGCCTGCTCCACCTTATCGTTCAATACCACCATCAACTGCCCTTGTTCTACCCGTCCGCCTGACTCAAAATTGATCCGGATGATTTCTCCGTTTTCCTCTGATGTCAATTCGACCCCGCGAACTGCCTTGACTGTCCCTACGGCATCCAGGTAGCTCTCCCAACTTTCCTGCCTGGAGACAGAGGCGGCTACAGTTACAGGAGGGGGCTTAAGGTCTATGCCGGCAAGGGCGCTAAAGCGGATATACAGATAACCGGCAATGGAGCCAAAAATCACGAGTAATAAAAGTAAAACAGTAAGATAGGCGCGCAATAGATGACCTATAATCTTATTCCAAATAGTAGGAATGGGACTTATTGAGAAGTTTCCACAGCTAAAATTAACCTTATGCCTTTTATGCAGAATAGTCAACCCCGCCGCATAATCCACGATAAGGATACGTCCTGATTCTCAAATAGGTTGGAAATTCCATATAGGCAATTGAGCTCCTTGATCCGTTCGGCAAGCGCATTCGACAAGCAAGAATCAGGCAATGGTTTGCAATAATCTTTATCCGTGGTATTTTCCGATCGTTCATGATCTGCGATCGAACTGTCTTTTGAGCGCTTGCAGCTCATGTCTGGACCTGTTTACCACTCCTAGCCGATTTGGTTAACAGCAAAATTCGCAAGATGTGGAACCGTGAATATCAACAAAAATTCCCCACTGTAAAACAGTAGGAATATACCTTTATGGAGTTCGGATGCCAAGCAATTTCCAATTCTGTTGATACAGACTTCTTTTTGTATTGATGCCTTCATTTTATTTTCTGACCGAATATCACCATAATTGCTTAAATGTCGAACAGGTTAATGAAAAAATTACTTTTTGTTCGTCCAGCCACCTGAAATTAGATCACCAGGAAAGCTGGTAACGAACTAGTCGTACGTATTGGCTGTGGGTCAGGTGCAGGTTGGAAATAGAGGTATGCGTTCCCACGCCCCAGCGTGGGAACGAGGGGAAAGGTTCAGGTTTGAGATGGCAAGGACCTCTGCTTTTCAACTTAACTGGATTGGAATTATTTTATACTTCAATCAGTTCGTTATGTCCAAATCCCAGCTCATAGTTAAGAACTGAAATGATCTTCGGGCTAATCTTGACCACTGCATATGGTTCTTCCGGCTCAGGCATTTCTGCTAAAAATGGGAACTTTTTTACAAGACAGTCCATGGCTTTCTTTATCGCATCAGGACTTGTTAGAATTTCAGCGGTCGCTGCCATAGAAAGGCCCTTGATTTTACTCCAGTCCTCATAATCTCTATCAATTGTAAGGGATACTTTGTTAATATTTTTAATATTTTTTATTTTTTGGCTATCTTGTGCCGTACTAAAATAAATGGTCAAACCATCATTTGCAAAAGTAACAGTGTTGGCCTGGGGAAACCCGTCCTCTCGTAGGGTAGCCAGGGTCAAAATGTTATGATCTTTCATAAGATCAATCACAAAATTTTCAATTTTTTTATCCATGATGATTTCCCCCTTTCTTTTTCAAAGGCATTATGCAGCAATTAAGATTATAGATCATTTATCTAAACTGATTCGAAGGAATAAACCACCGCCATCCCAATGGTATGAATAATGGCTTTGCCAGCTGATAGCTGAGCAGATGTTGATAAAAACTCGCTTTTTCAGGTGTAAAAGATAGGATGATTAGCCTTATGTGTCAAGACGAAACCGATGTCTGCATATTGTGGCTATGATCTTATGGTGTTAAGCCAGATAAAAAATGTGAGCATTAAAGGAGCTTGATGCACTGCTCCCTTTGATGCCATTACTTTTTGAAAATCAGGAAGACATGGACGCTGGGTACTCCACATCCTCATAAAGATATTTATCTGAATGTGGAACGTGCGAATCCCCGGCCCAGACCGATCGCCTATGTTGCACACATTAGAAGCCAAATCTACTCCGTCAGATAAAATGTGATCGTTGTCACAACACCGACATCCTTTTCTATTTTTACCGTGTCTCCATAATCCTCTCCTGCATCACGTATATAAAAGCTCCCCTGCCTTGCACTTCGGATACCACCGACTTTGACCCCGGCATTTTCTGCAAACTCGGTCGCGGCAATGCGGGCGTTTTTTGTGGCCTCACGGAGCATTTCAGGCTTAATTTCATTGAGTTTGGTGAAACGATAGGTCGGCGCCATGTTCTTTATGTCTATCCCCTGCTCAATTAATTTGTTCACATTAGCGCGCACCTTGCCCACCAGCTCAACCTTATTAGTCTCTACACTTATGTTGCCGACCAACTTATGGGTCTGATCAACAAGCATTTGTTTATCATCGCGGAATTCCAGATATTCATAGTCCAGGACCCCCAGTCCTATTTCATTATCTGTGAATCCGCTTTCCCTCAGCAGGCCGATAATTGTTTGTTGGTGTTGTTCGGCCTCCTTATACAGTCTTGGAATGTCCTCCCGGCTCGTCCCTGACACAGCGAAGGAGATCTTCCAATTGGCGCGGTCGGCAGATACACGCCTTTCAGCCAGACCCTTTGCCTCTGCCGTGTTAAGGGCAACCTTGGCGTTATACATGGTCTGTCCGATAAAATAGCCCGCCAGGGCCAAACCTGCAGCGACAAACAACCCGAAAAAGAAAAAACCTCCCTGATTATCCCTGCTCATATAATCCTCCATAGCTTATCCCTGTTTCTGTGATTAGCCTATGTTGCCTTGTTATTTCAAATTTTCCGGATTAAGGGGGATTAAATCATCAACCACAAAAATGCCGTCCTTGCGGATCAATTCTCCGTCGAAATAGATCTCACCGCCGCCGAATTCCGGCGTCTGCATGAGCACCATGTCCCAGTGAATGTCGGATTTATTGCCGTTATCCGCCTCCTGGTAGGCGCTGCCGGGCGTGAAATGGATGGAACCGGTGATCTTTTCATCAAACAATATATCCTTCATCGCCTTTGTGCAGTGGGGATTGAGCCCAATGGCGAATTCCCCCACATAACGGGCACCTTCGTCCGTATCCAGTACTTCGTTAAGTTTGGCAGTATTTGAGCCTGTCGCCTCGATTATCTTTCCGTCCTTAAACACCAAGCGGATGTCATTATGGGTCGTACCGTGGTAAATTGTTGGGGCATTGTAATGGATAACGCCGTTTACAGAGAGCTTAACAGGTGCGGTAAAGACCTCCCCGTCCGGGATGTTGAGTTTTCCATCACATCCTATGACCGGCATTCCCTTAATGGAAAAGGACAGATCCGTATCGCGGGGGCCTTTGATATGGACTTGATCGGTATTTTCCATCCGGGCGATCAGCGGCTTCATGCCATTTGACATCTTCTTAAAATCCATGGTGCAGACATTGAAATAGAAATCTTCAAATGCCTCAGTGGACATCTCCGCCATCTGGGCCATGGAGGAGCCGGGCCAGCGAAGTACAACCCAACGGGTGTTGGGAATGCGGACACCGACATGCACACGGTTCCAGACCGTTTTTTCATAGATCTTCTGAAGCTCTCCGGAGACGTCGGACAATTCGCTCACATTGGGATTGCCCCGTGCCCCGATGTAACACTGGACATTTTCCATAACCAGTTTTTCCGCGTCAGCAACCAATTCCCACCCTTCATAGGTGCCGTTTTTCATGAGGGATCTGCGGATCTGATGGGAATCCAACTTGACAATGGGAATTGCGCCTGCCGCTCTTGCCAGACGAATGCATTCGCAGGTAAATTCATGAGGCACATCTATGGCCTCAATCAGAATCCTTTCCCCCTCCCTGACCTCGCATGAGTAGTTTATCAAGACGTCGGCCAGTCGTGTAATACGAGGATCGAGCATAATATCTCCTCAACGGCCTTTAAGTACCGGCCGGTCCAGCCAAAATGGGTTGGAGATCTCCTTGCGGTATGCAGCAAGGGACTGTGGAGAGGAGTTTACCCGAAGGTTACTGTAGCTTAAGTCGCTGTTCTGCCAGCGCTCGTGCCAGAAGACAGCGGCCTTTAAACGGGGGAACTCCTTGGACATGCGGCTTAGGGCTTCTGTAATAAACGCCGCCTTGCTCCCGCTTTTGGGAAACTCTCCCACTCCCCACTCTGCAAGGATAAAGGGTTTATCCGGGTCGAGCGCACAGATCTCCTTGTAGAACTTCGGCAGCACGATCTCAAACTCGGTCCACTTCTCTGTGTTCGGGTATTGCTTGCCGTAAGCGCTGAGCCCCAGCCAGTCAACATACTCGGCCCCGGGCCAGTAATTGGCCATACGGTTCCAGTGCTCATCAGGCTCTGATGTGTTGTTTGGGTGAAACACCCAGGCGATATTGTCCGCCCCTTGCGCCCGCACACGGTCCACTACATGTCTGTAAGCCTTTTTGAACAGTTCAGGGCCCTGAAAGAGCGGGGGATCTGTCCCGGGAACAGGCCGTCCGCCTCCGTAGAAAAAACCGGACCATGGAAACCATGTCCCGTTCATCTCAAGGCCCCACGATACCAGCATGGGTGCTCCGAACTGCCTTGCCTCCTGCGCCCACATGTCAATGTAATTATCCCACTTGCCTTCAACAATATTTACCAGGCTGAAGCGGTCCGGCTTCATGTCCCCGGCAGGAGGCCCGTCCCAAGGGTTCCAGTATATCAGCGCCACCGCACCATATGCATAGACCACCTGCAAGGCCTCTTTGGGGAACGACTGTTTGGCCCAGTAACTGGAAAATCCTATGACTGCCTGTCTCTTTCCCACCAGTGCATCAAACGACTCAATGGCCTCCAGTGTAACATCATCTTCTGTGGGGCCAAAGTCTATATATGCCCCTGTATACGCCTGGGCCTCTGGCAAGGCCAGCGCCATTTTCCCCGGCTGACTGACCGTGGGGGCAATTTTCTGTTCATCAGGCTCAGAGGAACATGCATATGCGCCTAGCACAATAAATGCCCCCAGAAAGGCCATGGATATATAAATCGGGGAAAACATCTTCATCCCTTCGTTACTCCTTTGTCTACATCCTGCGATATATGTTCAACAGAATAAAACGGCACAGTGCCTCTTCTCTCCTGCCTTCCCCAGCCGACCCACACACCCCGCAGGGCGCGGAACAGCGAACGCCACACAGCATAGCTCAAAAGCGGCCTGTAGATCAGTCTCATCGGAATTATAGCCCATGCAGTGCGTAGTCTCTCTCCTTCCATCATGCATGCTACCAAAGCCAGCACCAAATCAAGAAGGATAAACATCAGGGCGTATTCTGCAATAGCCCCTCCAGCGCCCGTTACAAGGGAGGCAATCAAAAGCGCATCAACAACCGGGACCAAGGCCACCAGAAAAACGTGACAGAACCATACAGTAGGAAGGCTGAAAAATGCCAGGGCACTGTAAGCGGGGTCAAAGAGCATATCAATATGCTTAAACAGGCACTGAAGTGTTCCAAAGGCCCACCTGGTCCTCTGTCTTATAAGGGCCTTGACCGTCTCCGGGGCCTCTGTCAGCCCTATTGCCCCATCAGAGTAACGGATCTTGTAACCATGTCTGTGCATGTTCAGTGTCATGTCCGTATCCTCGGCCAGTGTCTCTGTCGGTATACCCCCTGACTTTAAGACAGCGCTGCGCCTTAATGCGCTCACCGCACCCGGTACGACCGTGATGCAGTTTAGGACATCGTAGGCGCGGCGGTCAAGATTGAACCCGCATGTATATTCAAGTGACTGAAACCGGCCTATCCATGTGCCAAGGTTTCCCACCCTGGCATGCCCTGATACGGCGCCCACATCATTGTCCGCAAAAAATGCGACAAGCCTTCCTATGGTATCCCGGTTGAAGTGGGTGTCGGCATCGAGTGTGATGATATATTCATTTTCTGTCGCCTCAAGCCCTGCGTTCAGGGCACTGGCCTTGCCCTTGTTCTCCTGGCGCACCAGACGAACGCGGGGATCCGCAGCCGCGATATCCTCTACAATCCTGGCAGTGTTGTCGGTTGATCCGTCATCCACTACAACCACCTCAAGTTTGCCCCGATATGCGGTATCCAGCACTGAAAGCAATGTGGCCCGGATAAGCTTGGACTCGTTAAAGGCCGCAATTATGACTGACACAGGCTCAGTGATTGAATATGTATCTGTAATGGTTTCCTTCCATAGTTTGTGCCGCACTGCAAAGACAAGGACAATCAGGGTACGAAAAAAGACTATCGCAGTGCTTGCTATCATAAAGGCCCAGGCAAGTTCTTCCAGGATATGCAGGATCTTAAGGCCTGTCTGTGCCACAAGGCGGGACTGGTAAGGGTCGTCTTTTGGTATGGGAGGCATGAGGGAGTCCACTGGTACACTGATAAGAGTGTTCAAGGGAACGATCTCATCGCCGCGCATACGCAGGTAGTCAATGACTGCAGGCAGGGCCTCCACTGTCTGTGAGCGGTCGCCGCCCGCATCATGCAGCAGCACGATATTGCCTTCACGTCTGCTATCCTTGACCAGGTCAAGGATAGCCTTTGTTCCTGGTTCTTTCCAGTCTTCAGCATCAATACTTGCGCTGACAGGCATATAACCCAGGCCCTGGGCGTCAACCAGGGTCATGAACTCCTCGATTGACTGCGGCAAGCGATCCGCGTTATAGGGCGGCCGAAACAGTACCGTGGATCTGCCGGTGATTCCCTCAATCAGTCTTTGGGTTGCATTGAACTCAAGCTGAAGCCTTGCCTGAGAGATCCTGCCCAGGTCCGGGTGGCTGTAGGTGTGATTGCCTATCTCGTGACCTTCGGCTGAGATGCGCCGCACCAGATCCGGGTGGGATTCAGCGTTTGACCCGGTTATAAAAAAGCCCGCCTTGACACCCTTTTGCCGTAGGATATCCAGGACCTTCGGGGTCCACTCGGGATTGGGGCCGTCATCAAATGTTATAGCGACCTGATCTCCTCGGCTTTCACCCTGGTGGTAAAGTAGCGGATATTTCGGATATCGAACATAAATGGAACTCCAAAGGCCGGTTTCATCCTGACTTATATTACGAAGCCCTTCAGCAGTTTCATTTACTGCGGTAAGGAAGTCACCCTTACCGATGTTGCTGATGGCCTTTGTTGCCTTCATCTCTTCAAAGGAACCGGGCTCACAGAAATTGACGCAGTTAAAGGTGTCCCACACCTGCGGGTCCTCTGTTCCCATACGCCAAAGTGCGACACCTCTGACACCTTTTTTTTCGGCCTCGAATTTTTGATTGCGAAAGCTGATGGCATCCAGGAACCAGACTGAATGATTTAATCCATCAACCACATAGTCAAAATGGGGGCCGTCATAAGGCGCCATGTTCTCTATTCTGGTCTCCCCTGCGGAATTGGCCCGAGCCATCGAGTCCGGGAAGCTAAGAGTTTGCGGCGTTTCTCCTGCCTGCCAGTCATAGCCGTATGAACCTATACCGATCACCAGTTGGCCGGGGGGAATTTTATCCGCAAGCACGTCCAGCCATTCTTTGAACCAATTATGTGAGGCCAGAGGGCCCGGCGGGTCTTCCTCTCCTGTCTCGTCGTAGAGCATTGCCACAAATCGGTCAACCACGGCGGGGAGTTTATCCAGATCAAAGATCTTGATGTCGTTACCCACCGGTATACAGAGCCACAGCTCAAGGTCCTTATGCATCAGATTTTCATGCATCCTGCTGAAGAACAATGTAAGCTCCTGCTGGTAGGTCGGGTCAACCTGTTCAAAGTCAACCACCAACCCCTTTGCGCCTATCTTTGTAAGCCTGTCGCAGAGCTTGGCAAAAAAGCGGTCCTGGATCTCTTCGTCCGAAAGGATCAGGGCCTCCACCGCCTCCGGTTGCCACTGATCTATCTTGAGATTGCTCATAAGCGGCAGCAGAGCTATACCGTGGGCCTCGGCAATCCGGCAGACCTCTTCGTCGGGTTCGCTATCCAGCATGGGCGGGGTCCCTGCCAGGGTGAACCACTCGGGGCATAGATGGGTCAATTTATCCGCATGGTTGATAAGAGAGAGATAGCTGTTTTTGTCCCAGTTGACATAATAGCCCAGCCTCACGGGACGTTGATCACCGGGGTTGACAAATGCCCCTTTAACCGCACTAGGGGAAGCAGGCTTATTAAGCAGCCAGGCCGGTGGAGGTTCAGGGCTGTGGACAGCAGTCTCAGACCTGGTTATGGCCTTCAGTCTGCTGGTCATGTTATGGACCTTGTCCAATTGCTGAAGACGGGGCAGAATAAGCAAAGATCGGATAAACAGAATAAGCGCAATAAATGAAACAAACACAACAATGAAGGAGGTTAGCCGGAACCTAGGCCAGCGTTTGCCCTTCATGTCCAGAAATATGAAGTTTTTTTTATCCACGTGGTTAATTCCAAAGCTTAAGCCTGGGCCATCTGCCTGCACTAAGATAGGAGGGTAGACAGGCTGAGTCAAGATCCTTCAAGCCCTTTACTGGCTTATCCTCAAGGTACTGTGGAGAAATCTCATGGTCTTTGAATTCATATGGACAAAGACGGCGCACTTGCCTATACTACCGCCACCTTATTGCAGACCGCTGTTTTTTCTATCCCCCTTTAAACAGGACCAAAAGCCCATGTCAGATCCGGAAATCCTGCAACTTAAGATTGATCCCTCCATGAAGTCCCTGAGACCGATTAGACGAAGACGCCGGCTGTACGCGGCGCTGGCATTGTGCCTTGCTGCCCTTCTGCTGCTGTTTTTTAAAAGACAGACTATCTTCGCAGTACCGGTTGAGGTGGTGACCGCCACCCGGCTCTACCCTTCCCAAACCCTTTCCCTTCTTTATGCAAGCGGTTACGTGGTTCCACAAAGAAAGGCCGCAGTGGCCTCCAAGGTGACAGGAAGGCTGGTTGAACTCCTGGTGGAAGAAGGGACCAGGGTAAAAAAGGGGGATGTGGTGGCAAGGCTCGAAGATGACGACGTGCTTGCACAAAAGGCCCAGGCGGAGGCCAATGTCAATAACGCCGCCTTTCAACTTGATTCGGCAAGGGCCGCACGAAAGGAAGCGGACATCCTCTTTGAAAGGGACAGGAGGCTCGTGGAGAAAGGGGCGGTTTCCATGATACAATTTAGGCTCTCAGAGGCCAATCTTAACAGGGCAGCGGCAGCGGTCAAGGCCGCAGAGGCAGGGCTTGAGGCAAGCAGGGCAGCCTTAAAAAACGCACTTGTCGCCCTGGAATACACCAGAATACTTGCCCCCTTTGATGCGGTAGTGCTCACAAAGGATGCGGATGTCGGTGATATCGTCACCCCCATTGGTTCGGCCGTGAATGCAAAGGCGGCGGTGGTTACCATTGCAGACATGGATAGCCTGGAGGTCGAGGCGGATGTCTCCGAGACCAACCTGGCCAGGGTCAAAATCGGGCAACCCTGTGAGATCATGGTGGATGCCATCCCGGACGTCCGCTTCAGGGCCGCTGTGCACATGATCGTGCCTACGGCGGACCGTTCAAAGGCATCTGTAATGATCAAGGTGCGCTTTCTGGATAAAGATCCCCGTATACTCCCGCAGATGAGTGCAAAGGTAAATTTTCTGACCAGAGAGCTCGGTCCGCAGGATCAGACGCCTGTAACCGTGGTCTCGAAGACCGCAATCGTCAATAAAAAAGACCGATCCGTTGTGTATTTTATCCGTGGCGAGAGGGTTTCGGAAGCTGTTGTGGAGACCGGCAAGGCATGGGATGACCTTGTCGAGATCAGAAAGGGCCTTGGGTCCGGCGACAAGGTAGCAGTCGCAAAGGATGGAAGACTTAAAGACCGGACGGTTATTAAAGTTATTGAAAAGGAATAATGTCAGGCGAATCCACCATTGTTAAGGTAAGGGACCTGAAAAAATCCTACCAGAGGGGCGGGCTTCCGGTCCCGGTTTTACACGGGATCAGCCTGGATATCAAAGAAGGAGATTTTCTTGTCCTGATGGGCCCGTCCGGTTCCGGAAAGACCACACTCCTTAATATAATTGCCGGGATAGACAGAGCGGACAGCGGCACCGTGACCGTGGGGGGCATTGAGATCGGGGACTTGACCGAGGCGGAACTTGCTTTCTGGCGCGCAAACCATGTGGGTTTTGTCTTTCAGTTCTATAACCTGATTCAGGTGCTGACCGCCATTGAAAATGTGGAACTGCCCCTTCACCTGACATCTCTGCCGGGATCTGTGCAGAGGCAGCATGCACTATTGGCCCTAAACCTGGTCAATCTGGGTCACCGAATCCACCATTACCCCTCCCAATTATCAGGAGGAGAGCAGCAACGGGTGGCCATTGCAAGGGCCATTGTCACAGACCCGACCATCCTGGTGGCTGATGAGCCCACAGGCGACCTGGACAGGACATCTGCAGAAGAGATCCTGGACATCATGCAGGGGCTCACTCAAGAGATGGGAAAGACCATCATAATGGTAACCCATGATCCCAGGGCGGCCAGGAGGGCGAAGATTATAAAGCACCTGGACAAGGGGTTTCTGAACAATGCTGATCTACAAGATCCTGATAAGGAATGCCTTCCGTAACAGGTTGCGCGCCGCACTCACTGTCATAGGTATAGGGGTCGCCATACTGGCCTTCTGTCTTTTGCGGACCATTGTAGGCGCATGGTATGCAGGCGTGGAGGCCTCCTCGGCCACAAGACTTATCACCAGAAACGCCATATCCATAATATTTCCCCTCCCCCTCTCATATATGGAAAGAATTCGGCAGATAGAAGGGGTTGAAATGGTGTCTTACGGAAACTGGTTCGGGGGCATATATATTGATGAAAAAAATTTTTTCCCCAACTTCTGTGTAGATCCTGAGACCTATCTTGGACTCTACCCTGAGTTTATGTTGAAGGATTCGGAGAAAACGGCCTTTTTTAGGGACAGAAAATCCTGTATCGTAGGCAGGAAGCTTGCCACCCGCTTCGGTTGGAAGGTAAACGATATTATCACACTAAAAGGCACCATATTTCCCGGCAATTGGGACTTTGTCGTGCGCGGCATATACGTGGGTCGAGATCAGACCATTGATGAGACCCAGTTCTTTTTCCATTGGGACTATTTAAATGAAGAGTTAAAAAAAACCGGCCACGAATGGGCGGATAACCCGAATTTTTACATCGTAGGCGTAAAGAGGCCTGATTATGCAGCGACCGTTTCCGACACCATTGACCGGATGTTTAAGAATTCATATGCAGAGACCTTAACAGAGACAGAGAAGGCCTTTCAACTGGGTTTTGTCGCCATGACCAGCGCCATTGTCTCTGTAATCCAGGTCGTATCCTTCATGGTGATTGTAATAATAATGGCGGTGGCTGCAAACACCATGGCCATGACCACCAGGGAGAGGATAGGAGAGTATGCAACCCTTAAGAGCCTTGGCTTTGGGCCCAAGCACATAGCCACACTGGTCTTCGGGGAATCCGCAGTCATATCCTTATCCGGTTATATACTGGGGATAGCAGCCACATACCCGGCAGCGGATAAGTTCAGAACGGAGCTGGGGCACATCTTCCCGGTCTTCAACGTGGAGATTAAAACGGTTTTTTTCGCCCTGCTGGCAGCCATTGCTGTCGCCATTGTGGCAGGCATCGTGCCGACCGTCAGGGCTGCCGGAATAAGTATCGCCGATGGATTAAGGAGAATGGGCTAATTGCATATCCCCATATTTTACAGCATCAAAAATCTGTGGACCAGGAGGCTCACCACAATTCTTACAGTTGCCGGCATGGCCCTGGTGGTCTTTGTCTTCGCGGCCATCCTGATGCTGGCCGAGGGGCTGGAAAAGACACTGGTGGATACGGGTTCATATGATAATGTTGTTGTGATCAGAAAAGGCTCCGGCTCAGAGGTCCAAAGCGGCATCGAAAGGGAAAAGGCCGCTATCCTTCAGACCCTCCCGGAGATCGCCACTGCAGGTCAGGGGCAACCCCTTTCAGCAAGGGAGATGCTGGTACTGATCAGCCTGCCGAAGAAGGCTACAAAGAAGCTATCCAATGTCGCAGTACGGGGCATTGAACAGACATCCCTGACCCTCAGGCCCCAGGTACGGATCACTGAGGGCCGGGCGCCTCAATTCGGCGCCTTGGAGATTATGGTGGGAAAGAGTATTGTCAAACATTTTTCCGGCATGGCGATCGGGCAGAGTCTGACATTCGGGATGAGGAGATGGCGGATTGTAGGCATATTTGATGCCGGAAACACCGGCTTCAACTCGGAGGTCTGGGGGGATGTTGACCAGATGATGCCGGCCTTCAGAAGACCTGTATATTCATCTGTCATCTTCAAACTAAGGGATGCAACTACTTTCTCTCAGGTAAAATCCCTCATTGACCGTGACCCGCGCTTAAGCCTGGATGCCAGGAGGGAGACCCAATATTATAAAGATCAATCCGAGATGATGGCAAAATTTCTTCGCATCCTTGGAACATCACTTACCATTATCTTCTCTATCGGCGCAACCGTAGGAGCGATGATCACCATGTATTCCGCGGTGGCCAACAGGACAAGAGAGATAGGGGTCTTAAGGGCCCTTGGATTTCCAAGGAAGAGCATCCTTTCAGCCTTTCTGATCGAGGCCATGCTGTTCGGGGTTTTAGGAGGCGCATTCGGACTCTTCTTTGCATCCTTCATGCAGTTGATCACAGTGTCAACTCTCAACTTCCAGAGTTTTGCAGAGCTGTCCTTTTCCTTTACCCTCTCATCAAAGATAGCCTCTCAGGCAATGCTGTTTTCCATATTCATGGGGTTTGCAGGGGGCCTTCTGCCCGCCATACGGGCCTCGCAAATGAAGATCGTGGACAGCCTCAGGGCCTAGTGCCTGGACCAATAAATCGTCATAACAGGTTCAAGTCCTTAAGCTAATTGCTGATTGCTAACAGCCAATAACCTTTTTTAGGATTATCTCCGTCTTCCAATATCAAACGCCCTCCCTATAAAATTTCCGATACCGTGATACCTTCGGACTTCTGGAGATAAGACGAAAGGGCGAATTTTTTCGATATCCGGTTCACCCTGCTCAGTCAGCATGCCTCCTTCCACCTTAACGTCCAGGATCTCGCCCACAAAATGGGTATGGAGACCGATTTCATAATGATGAATCACCTTGCACTCCAAAACCATGGGGAACTCTTCCACATAGGGGGCATTTACAAGATCGGACCTTGTCGGTGTGAGGCCGGTTTCCTTGAATTTATCTACATCGCGGCCTGATACAATGCCGAAATAATCAGCCTCTTTGACATGCAGCTCGGAAGGAACACTGAGGGTATAGGCCCTTCGTTCCATGATATTGCCATATGTATATGTAGCCTTACGAAGAGAAATGGTCACGCAAGGCGGCGCCGAACAGCAGATGCCGCCCCACGCGATTGTCATCACATTCGGTTTATTGTTCTTGTCGTACGATCCCACACACCAGACCGGTGCGGGAAAGATCAGTGTCCTGGCCCCGAATGATTTTTTCATAATAAACACCTCCTGCTAATGCTCTCCAAATGAAATCCGCTGATATGTTGTCTTCATTTGATAGGTCCTTTTTCAGAGAAGCCGAGTAATTAATCTGCAAAGAACTCCTCAAAGGCGTGCTGATCTACAGGAATCGTTTGCCCTTCAAGCAACTTTCCCTTTCGGAACCGATACAGATACGCCTGGTAATTGTCATACTCGCGACCATCTGGCCGCCTCCCAGTAACGCGCATATACATCATGACCTCGTCGCCTTTCGCCAAGACGACCTCGGGCTTTCCAGCCATGGTGCCGTCCGTCAACTCCTTGATGCGCCGAAGCGCACCTGCCATCTCCTCACGGCCTTTGTATACACCACTCACCCTGGCGCGTCCTCGGATGATATAGGTTACATCCGGATCCAGGCCTTCAGTCGCAGCTATCATATCGTTGCGATTGAACCCCTCAAGCACCGCCATAAGGGTTTCAAGGTTCTCTTTCTCTCCCATAACTCAATTCCTTTCCAAACCCGACAATAAGCCGTAACAAGGTTTCATGATCAGTAAACAATGTTCAGCTTGAAAGGTGCGAATGAAGCGAAATGAGCATCTTTCTCAAAGCTGATGTTATGGCAAATGCTCCAGATCCTCCAAGTCCTTATGCCTTCCGGCTGCCTGTTTATTCTTTTTCAGGTCCTGAAGTGAAATAAAGCTTAATAGGATTCCATCAATCTCAACAACCTCACGATTTGAATAACATTTCTCAAAGTCTACCCCGGAAGCACCCGTGATAACTTCAATTCGTACCGGCGGTACGCCCATTCGAATAACCTTGTTCTTTTCCAAGAATAGGCCTTCTGAAATCGATTGATCGGACATGCCAAAATCACGAAATGCGGAGACAACTCTCTTAGAATTCTGTTCGCTCAATTCAATCCAGATGTCCATATCGCCGGTTGCCCGTGGATAGCCATGATAACCTACGGCGTACCCTCCAACCAGAAGATATCTGACATCATGAAAGGTCAGCAGTCTCAAAAAATCTTTGAAGTCTGGATGTAACTCTATTTTGGCCATAAACCATCCTTCTGTTGATTTCGATAGCTTCAATTCGTTCTAGCGGACTCTTAGAAAACCAATATTTCTTTTCCTCCTCAATATCATCCAAGGAAGCTACATTCACAATTTTCTTATCAAGACTCGGAAGCTTATCCATATCATAAATCCTCTATATTTCTGTCTTGCTATAATGCTGCGCTTCAGCCGCGCAGATTTTTCGCGTCGGCTGGAAGCACCTTGTTAGATCTTATATATTCTCGGTATTGCCCGAAATGAGCCTGTTTATGGCAATTTGGGCATAGGGCGCCAACGTTATCAACAGTGTCCTCTCCACCTTCAGCTAAGGTAACCCAATGATGAACTTCTAAATAAGGCGAGCCGTCAGAAGCTTTAAAAAAGGGCGCTCTCAATTGGCACAACTCACATTTTCCACTTGCTCTTTTCAATACCTCTGCAACCACGTCTGGGTTTCTTCTATAATCATATGATACAGTCTGGATCTTTTCGGGAACTTTTGGTGCATCTTCCAGACGCATTTTTCTTACATCATCACTATCAGCCAATGAATGAGAAAGGGCATCATCAAATTGCTCTGTTAGTTGTTCTTTAACAATTGTATTTTCGATTGACAGCAAGGGCAAAGCATGTACGTAACTCCAACCACCTGCGCGTGTATGAGGCTTGAGCGGTTTCCCATCACTCTCCTTGATTAGATTTGCAGTTGAAAGTTGGTTATTCAGCTTTTTCAGGTTGACGATTGAGATTAAATTAACACATTTCTTACCATTAGCTTCGAAATATACCCTGTGTTCACGAGGCTGAAATTTTATCATGTGTTCATTCAGAAAATTCAGTCTATCTGGTGGCAATTCGGTTTTATTTTCCCAGCCAACTATATCTGCGACGTAGCATATGTTATTAAGCTGGTTGGTCGTTGAAATGTAAAGGGGAAGAGGGGAAGTTATACTGGGAGGGTCTGACTGCAATTGTTTTATTGCACTTTCAGAATATGGTTGAAGGTAAAAAATCTTATCACTATTGTTCTTTTGATATTTGAAGATTTCATCGAGTACAGTTTCGTAAACACCGTTTATCAGAATAGCTTTATCCAAATTATCCTCCAGAATATAACAAATGGTTGAGCTGTTCCGGTGACCAAACACATTTTTAATGCTAGCCAGAAAGATTAAAAGTGGAGTGGCCACCAAAAAGCCATAAAAAATACTTTATATCAGTATGTTATTAGTTTGCAGGCTCTTTTTGAGCCTTTGGCTCTCCGTCGCCCAACGCATTTTACTGGCCTTGACTAAAAAAGCTTACTATACTGAGTGTAAATCAAAAATTGGATGTATTCAGGCATTACTTATAACTTATATGGAAAAATGGGGTCAAGTCGGCTCTTGACTCACCTTTAATTCAAGTTTTAGTTTCTCAATCCACCCTTTAGGTCTTCAATCTATGGTAGCGTTTTCTCTTGTACCATCAATTATCGTGATGAATGGAATTCAAATACGAACGCCAAACCCATAGCCTCTTTTCCTCCAGATTACTTTTCCCTTTCTGTCTTGGACAAAATGGGGGTGCCACCCAAATAACGTAAACGAAATGATCCTTTGGTCCACACCTGTTTGATCATCTTGCCCATTTGAATCTTTTTTTGAGATCATTGCAATGGGTTACAGGTAAGAGGCCATCGTGCTGAAGACGTCCAACAACAATTCCCGGTGCAATACAAAGTTGTGCGGCTAATTCCCTGATTTTTGCTTTTGAATAAGGAGCGTTTCCAACCAAACGGTTATATTCAGAAAGAGGGATCAGACACTCTGCGGCGAACCGGTTCGCCTCTTCCTCTTTATTGTCATCCATACTAATATCTGACCCTTCAATGAATATATCCTTCCTACCGTGTTTAATAATGTGCCCGGCTTCATGAAAGAATGAAAACCACAGATGGTCGTCTGATTTATATCGAAGGCTCAGTTGAATTAAGGCCTTACTGGCTGTTAGCCATCTGGTTGCCCCGCTGACTCTTGTTTTAGGCAACTCAGGAACAAAAACGACTGCAACCCCACAGGCTGAACACATTTCAGGCAGTTTCTGCTGGAATACCTCAGGGGGTTCAACGGTTAAGTTCCGAACTGAATTCAGCGTTGCCCTGAATGTCTTTTCATCGTAGTCTTTACAATGGATTTGTTTTGCATCCAGTTGACCTTTGCGCAGCCATGCCATAAGGGCGCCATTATCAACAGTAAAGGCATTTGATTTTCTATAGGCAACCTGACGTCCCAGGCTCTCGGTAACTGCCTGCCATTGATCCGGCGAGGCAATTCCAAAAAACCGCAAGGCTTCCTGAAGCTGAGGTACTTTCTCCTTAAATCCTTTTATCCATCCCCACTTGACCATGTCACTAACTGGAATGGAATCAAGCCATTTCACATGTTCTTCTAAGCGGGCATGCTCTTCTCTGCGCGCCAGGTTCTCACGATAATCACGCTCCCGATTGTTCCAGAAAGATGCCGGGATATCCAGGACGCGCTCCAGCTCGATTGACATCCTGGGCGTTATCGGCGCTTTTCCTTTTATGATTTCATTTATCATTTTTGGTGTATGGCCTGTTCGCTCCGCCAAATCAGCTTGCGACATTCCAAGTGCCTCAAGCGTCTCCTGTAAAGTTTCGCCTGGAGGGGAAACGCTATCAGGTATATATTGATTTGCGATTCTATTACCCATGGGTATCCTCCACGCCAATAATTTCAATAGCAGTAACATTGGCCCAATCCAAGCCTCCATCGGCTTTTAGTGGTATGGGTTCATTTGCCGGTCTAAGTATGAGACGATAAGGGTGGTCTAAGTCCACAGAGAGATCTCCTTTTTTGCTGCCCTTGAGTTCATGGCAACGGGCCTGGGGGAGATATCGAATATCCTGAAGAGAATTCGCTGCCCGCAGCTCATCGAGTCGGCGTCTAATTAGACCGGCACGGGGTGAACCGTATGTGCGGACCAACATTTTCTGGCTGTTGCATTGTTTTTCTAATTTTTGAGTCTTAAATATGATATCCATCTATCGGCAAGAAGTCAAAATTTAATCAACGTATCAGGTTAATCAAAAATATACCAATGCTTAACTATCTCATCTGTCTCACATTTCCCCTTGTTCCAAAAAACTATAATAGCCTTTATGATTAAATATGATGTGATCCAACACCTTAATCCCCAAAGTATCTCCGGCGGATTTCAATTGCTTGGTGACTTCAAAGTCTTCTTTGCTGGGGATTAGGCCGCCGTTGGGGTGGTTGTGGGCTACGATGATGGCGGAGGCGCGGTCTGTGATGGGGTCGGCGAAGACCTCTCTGGGGTGGACCTGTGTTTTGTTTACAAGGCCCACTGAGACAACCCGGCTGGTGATGACCTCATTTGCGCCGTTAAGTGATATACAGATAAAATGCTCCTGTTTTCTGTCTGCATAATGGCGGATCAACGGGAGGACATCAGGGGGAAAGGATATTTTGAGACCTTCTGGTTTTATGCGACGGCGGTAGAATTCATTGGCGGATTTTATCAGGGCCGCCTTAGCCGGACCCATGCCCTCGATTTCCTGGAGTTCTTTTATGGTGGGATTGCAGTTGGTTGAGTCCAATATTTTGAGGACCTGCCCGGCCATTGCCATGACATCGTGCTTTTCCGTACCTTTTCCAAGCAGTATGGCAATGAGTTCCTGGTCGGAAAGCGCTTCCGCCCCTTTACGAAGCAGTTTTTCCCTTGGCCGATCCTCAATGGGCATGTCCTTTATCTTTTTCATGGCTTCGTTATTCCATTTAGGTAATATCGCGTCGCGGATAATACATAAAACGATACTCAAGCTGTAAATGGTTTCCACCGTTATTGCAGCGAACTTATGCGGCCCACCTGCGACAACCAACAATGAAAGTCCTCGTCGTCATTCCGGCGAAGGCCGGAATCCAGTATCCCAAAAACCTCTGGACCCCGGCCTTCGCCGGGGTGACGGTATGTCTAAGTAATGTCCATATTTCAACATAACAACAGCAGATTATGAATTATGGAATCCTATAGCCTTAAATGCCCCTACTCCCGCTATATGTCAAACCTCGTCGAGTCGCACTGGACAAACCAGTGGTTTACCCAATGAGTTATTACTCCGGAAACTAAACCACCCTCGACTATAAGTCGAGGGGTTTTATGAGGGGTCGATTTCAAATCGACTATCATCAGGAATCGGCTCCCCTTCTTGCTTTTGAAAATATTGCTGGATCATTTCGTCCGTGCAAAACATCACGAGTCCGTATCGCCACCGCACCAGCCATTCCGCGCTTCAGATATTTGTGAAGCCAGATTTGGTGGACTTTGAGGTCTGTTTTGGTATGGGCACCCAGTTGATAACGTCGCATAGCGACATGTATTAACTTTTCTTCGCCTAAAGGCGAGGGATTTCAACCATCCCTGAAAGGGACATTAAATACTTTAAAATCGTCATTCCGGCGGAGCCTGTCCCGGACTGCGTTCCGGGAGTCGGAATCCAGGCAGACAATTGTATAATACAAATCTTCCCAGTTTGGATTACCTTTCTCAATCAAATTCAATTTCCAGGCTCTTTTCCATTCTTTTAGGCTTTTTTCCCTTTGTATGGCGCCCGCAATGTCCTCATGAAGTTCATACCAAACCAACTGATGCACACCATACTTTTTAGTAAAACCCTCTGCGAGGTCGTTCTTATGTTCCCATATCCTCTTGACGAGATCTGAGGTCACACCAATATACAAGGTCCCATTTCTTCTGCTGGCCAGGATATATACGGCAGGCTGTTTATTCAATCTTGCGCCTTTTTCTCTGGATTCCAATCTGCGAGATTGTGTCAGAATGCAAGTACTGCTGCTGTCCCGCGTTTTGTCATTCCGGGCTTGACCCGGAATCCAGAAAGACTACGCGATGCGGAAAAAATGGATGCCCCCGGCTTACAGCATGCCGGGGCAGGCTTATCAAGTCCAGAATGACAGGATGACAAGATCTCATTTTCTGATTGCTACAGAACATTTTCGCCGGAATGACGAAAATTTGTGATTTTCGACTTTTTACGAGGCTATCACCTATAATAAGTCAATTGGATTTTTTAGCTTTTTCCTCCGGTTATCCCACACTACCACAATAGATAAACATCCAACAAGCCCTTAACATCGAATGAGTTCACTGCACTAAGATGCCGCAGTCCCCCGCCGTCACTCCGGCGTAGGCCGGAGTCCAGTTTGTCATCCACCGTATGAAAAATCTGGATTCCGGCCTTCGCCGGAATGACGATTTGATTGACGACATTCCATCTTAATTTTTTGCCTTTTTCCTCCGGTCCGGTCTTTGGGCTTCGATCTCTTTCTTTTCGGCCTTGATCCGCGCCAAGAGCTCAGAGGCAGGCGGGTCATTTGGGTCCTGAGGGACAAGTTCTCCCCTGAATGCCTTGGCCAGAATGGATTGGGTGAGCTTGTCTACATAGGCCTTGGCCTTATTGTAACGTTCTTCGATCTGGTCGGCGATTTTGAAAAGGGCTTCAACTCGGCGGACTATTTCCTGTTGTTCTTTGAGAGGGGGTAGCGGAATAGGGTATTTCTTAATGTCTCCAACATTTACATGTGGGGAAGCGCTGCCGCCAATTAACGATTGTACATGTCTCAGAACCAGAGGAGAATTCAATAGGAAATTAAGGAACATGTTGGAGGTATTGATACTCGGCCTGATCAGCATCATTCTTTGGCCTAGGCAGACATCAACTTTCCTGTCTAGCAGACACGCAATACCTAAAATCCCCCCTTCACGGCTATACAAAATATCCCCCAGCCGCGGTTTTAATCTGTTAATTCGGGACTTGTATGTTGTTTCAGAAACAAAATGAACTTCAGACCAGTCTAACTGCTGCGGCCTAAAATTCGTTGCCCTCAAACAAATTTTTCCTTTGGTGTTCCATTTGGGGGTAGAGTGAGGACAATCTACAATATCTAAACACACAGATTCCAGATTGGTCAATTTCCACTTGTTTGGTAACCTAATAGCAATCGTGCTCTCATCAACTTCAGTGGACAGGTCTATTTTTTTTGGTTTTTTCTTTCCTGCTTTTATTGAAATGCAACGTTCTAAGTTATGCTTATGTATTCTTTCCTCAATTATGCGATTTAGCAAGGTGCCAGCATCTTCTATACCAGAATTGTGTTCCCTCCACCCCTTCGTCAATCCCCCTGAACAAGCAGCAGCGAGCACCGACTGGCGGAAGCGTTTGAGGATCGTGGGAATCTTTTCCAGACGCGCCTTGCATTGGTCCACCTTGGCCATCAGTTTTTCGAGCTTGGCTACAATGCGTTGTTGCTCATTCAAAGGAGGAATAGGTATCAACAACTTTGAAAGCTTAGAAGCATTAACATTAGGAACAGCAATTCCAGCCGAATATTCTGATATTGAGCGCCAATACGCATCGGATTGCAGGTAGAATTCTATGTATTTGGGATGAGTGTCGCTAATGGGTTTAAATCTTATTAAATACGAGGCAAATATAGCGTCAACAGGAAGATTATCAACTCTGTAACTTACGCCCACTGAACCAGCTCGTGAAACCAAAATATCGTTTATCTCAATTTTATATTGATCGGCATCCTTGGGTTCTATGCTGCAATATGGAACAGAATTCCAATCAACTCTGTTCTTTGAAGTATCGGTAGTTCTAAGGATTTTCAGTTTTCCCTTTTTAGATGCTTTACATGTCCAACCATATTGAGGCCTTGAGCATACATCGCCTAAAGTAGCAAACACCCATTTCGTGGGGAGGCTATTCATTGAATTCATTTCCCCCATTCACTTCTACCAACGCCAAGATATCCCGCAAATCATCCACCACCGCCTCAAGCTCTGTAATCGCCTCAGCTACCAGCACCTCAGGCTCCGGCAGATCATTGGCATCTTCCAATGTTTCATCCCTGAGCCATGTAATATCCAGCTTGTAATTCCGCTCCTTGATCTCACTGATATGAAACTTTCGAAATCTCCCCTCCTCTCCCAGATCCTTACGTTTGCCCTGCCCGTTTGGGTCGTTGCCGTAACACCTTTCAAACTCCTTAAAGTGTTCATGGGTCAACGGACGTTCCTTCTTGGTAATGCCTGGGACATTGGAGCGGCCGTCGAATATCCAGGTGCTTTCCGTTGGAAGTCCCTTCTGAAGAAAGACTACATTTGCCTTTACACCGGGGCTGTAAGGTGTAAATGTCCCCCTGGGAAGGCGCAGCACCGTGTGCACATTACAATCCTGCATGAGGATCTAAAAGACCTCTCCGGCCTTGCCCTCGAACAGGCAGTTGTCAGGCAGCACAATGGCGGCCCTGCCTCCTGGCTTTAGGATGTTTGAGCAGTGCTGAACGAAATTGAGCTGCTTGTTGCTGGTCTCGATGGTGAAATCATCACGCTCCGGGGCCTGGTTGGCGCCTTTAGTTCCGAAGGGCGGATTGGTCAGGATGCAACTGTACCTTACCCCTCGATCAGGCTCGTAGATGGTATCTCCCAGATATATGTGTGTTTCAAGGCCGTGGAGGTACAGGTTCATCAGGGCCAGACGCCGGGGGCGGGGAACCAGTTCCTGGCCGTAATAGGTCTTGGTCTTTATGCGTTTGATATCCTTGCGGTCCAGGGCGCCTTTGGTCTCTTCCATCAGCCACTCATAGGCGCACATCAAAAAACCGCCTGTCCCGCAGGCAGGATCGCAAAGGGTAAACTCCGGATCATGTTTCGGGTCAGGCTTCATGACCCGCACCATGGATTTGATCAGCTCGCGGGGGGTGAAATACTGGCCTGCCCCCTTTTTTCCCTCGCTTGCGGATTTTTCCAAAAGCCCTTCAAATGCCGCTCCCTTTACATCCACGCCCAGGGCAGACCATTCTTCCTCGTCTATCATGGTGATCAGGCGTTTGAGGTTTACAGGGTTGTTGAACCGTGGCATGGCCTGGGTGAAGATGTCGCCTAAAAGGCCTGGTTCCTTTCGGAGGTTTCGCAATACGTCCGCGTAATGATCCAGGAGTTTCTGGCCGGATTCCTTCTTGATGCCCTCCCAATTGTATTTTACTGGAATATGCACGGCCTTTTCATCGGCCATCTTCAGGAAGAGCAGGTAGGTCAACTGTTCGATATAGTCGCCATAATCAATACCATCATGCCGCAGGGTATGGCAGAATCCCCACAGCTTGTTTACAATATCCGTCATGCAATGCCTCTCTTGTATTTCTGTGATGAAATGGGAACTGGATTCCGGCCTTCGCCGGAATGACGAAGGATCATGTCTTCAGATATTTTGTGATGTCAAGATAGTTGTTGGTCGATCAAAACCAACTACCGGTATTCCGCGGCCTAATGGAATAGAAACACATACCCCTTAATGTTTTTCCGCCGTCATTCTGGCGGAGAGGCTGTGTCATAATTGGGAGAACAGGGTTTCATCGTTTTTCGTCATTCCGGGCTTGACCCGGAATCCAGAATAATTACAGGCTGGTGCAAATCTGGATGCCGGATCGGGGTCCGGCATGACGGGAAGAACAGAGCCCATTTTATAATTACGACACAGTCTCGAAGGCCGGAATCCAGCCAAATAATGGTATAATACAAATCCTCCCAGTTTGGATTCTCTTTTTCTATCAAGCTCAATTTCCACTCTCTATTCCATCCCTTCAGTCTTTTCTCCCTTGTAATGGCGGACGACATGTCCTCGTGAAGTTCTTACCAAACCAGATGGTGCATACTATAACGTTTCGTAAAGCCTTCCACCATGTTGTTCTTGTGTTCCCATAACCTTTTTACGAGATCTGAAGTCACACCAATATACAGGGTCCCATTCCTTTTGCTGGCCAGGATATATACGGCAGGCTGTTTATTCAATCTTAAGCCTCTTGCTCTGGATTCCGGCCTTCGCCGGAATGACGAGGAATAAACGTTTACATACCGTACCGTGCCCCTTTCTCAGCCACGGCATATTTGTCCGGACCGATTTTTCGCTGGATCTTCACCTGCACAGTTGCACCAAGCACCTCGGCCACCCGGCGCAACATGCTCAGGGAATGGCCTTCATATGACGGTGATTCCAGGCGACTGATCTGTTGCTGGGATGTGCCCAAACGCCGGGCCAGCTCCTTCTGGGACAATCCGGCATCTTTACGCAGTGCAGCAATCTGCAAGGCAATATCCCAGGCGTTTCCGGCGCTTTTAAACCGCTCAGCAAAATCTCTGTCTTTCAGCTGCTCCTCCAGGTACTTGTCAAAGTTCGTTCTTGTTTTCATTTTTTAAACCTCTTCAACCAGTCGTGTCGTCGCTGGTTGGCTACCTGGAGATCGTGTTTGAGGATCTTCATTGCCTTGGTTCGAACCCCATGAACAGCCACAATCCGCCGATCTTTGAAAAAGAAATAGATCACCCGAGTATTCAACTTACCCACATGCCGGAGCTCGAATAGATCATCCCCAATGGCCTTGGACAGAGGGGGCCGGTGGTAATGCCTGTTTTTCAGCTTTGAAAGACCGGCAAGGACAGCGGCAAAATCGTCTGGATCAGATGCCTTCAGATCATCCAGGAATTCCCTTAAAGGGCACCTTCCAGCGTCTGTTTCATAAAATTCTATAGAAAATTCCATATGGGGTCAACATCAAATTTGATGTATAAAAGTCTACGATATTAAAACCGTCGTCACCCCGGCGAAGCCTGTCCCGGACCGCGATCCGGGAGCCGGGGTCCAGAGACCCTAACATACCTGGATTCCGGCCTTCGCCGGAATGACTTCAGAGACTCTTGGGTGGAAAACCTAATTTAATGACATTGTCTTTAAGGTCACATTTTGTGACCTTAAAGATCTTTTCTCTCCATGAATGTGTCCTGCTACGCTGCAACGGCAAAATTGATATCCTGAATCAATGGGTGCAGGTCATCACCAAAGATCTTTTTGGCTCTGCTTCGGCCGCCCTGGCGTGCAAAAATAGGCATATTGTCAAAGTCATCCATCTCAATGGTCAAGTTTTCAACCAGGTGCTCCCGGATCATGCCCAGCCATTGCTGCTGATCCTTGTCAAATGTCTTGCCCTTCATGACCCTGGCCATAGCCCTGTCCACCCGTTCCGCTGAGGTCCAAAGCGGGGCCTCACTGCGGGCGCCATGCTTGACCATGGAAATGATGTCAGCAAGGGCCTTGTTGTAGACGAGCTGATGGGCCTTTTGGAGGGTCTTTTCGGAAAAATCTTCGTGGGCCAGTTTTTCCCGCAGCTCTTCCAGGGCATCTGTTCGCCATTCCCTGGGACGTTCCAGCAATATCCGGATGGCCTCTATCTGATCTCGGTTTTCTAGAACAAAGCGGGCAAAGGCATCCAGGTAGTCTTCAGGCTTCTGGTATTCGCTTCCCTTTTTAAAGGCCACCTCAGAAGAAACTTCATCCGCAACTTCATAACCCACCAGAAAACTGCGTTTTGCCTTGGGGTAGTTGATCAGCAGATTCTGGAATGCCGGGTTACGGAGGATATTCATTGTCCCAGTAAAGTCATCCCGGAGCAGATTCTTTAGGTTGCCCGCAAACTTGCCCATGTCTCCCTCCGGGATAAAGGCTGCAAATTCTTCACGGGCCTTACCGCTCATGCTGCGTTCAATCCTGCGCAATCGTTTGGTCAGGACCTTTACATAATATACACGGTCTACATTCTGGTAGATGTTCTCTATGACCTGGACAATTGACAAAGACTCCTTTTGGGGCAGCTCGACAGTAAAGTCCGTGGCATCCTGAAAATACTTGATCAGGGTTCCGTCAAAACAGTCGAAGATAACAAATTTTTCCTTATGAATATCCGGACAGCGTCTGGTGCCGCGACCGAGCATCTGGACCCAGAGTATTCGGGACTTGACTGGTCTCAAAAACACCAGAAGTTCCAGGGCCGGGATATCCACCCCTGTGGTGAGCATGTCTACGGTTACAACGATCTTTGGATTGGGCCGATTCCTGAATTCCCTGATCCGTTGCAGGGGCCTGTCTACGCTGGGACTGCCCGTGATCTTTTTGACAAAATCATCCCCCTGTCCGAATTCCTCTTTGCAGATTTGAACCAGTTGATCGCAGTGGGATGTATGATCCAGATCATTTGCAGCAAAGATCAGAATCTTGGGAAAACGGCCTGTGTCTTCCTGATGCTGATAGGCATATCTGGCCACTTCATGAATGATCTTTCGATTACTCTCAGGGGCGGTGATCTTCTGTTCAATATCATTGACGGCAAACTCCCGCTCGTCTTCCAGTTCATCATAGTTTTCCTGCCCTGTTTCCGTATCCACAACCCGACGTGTTCACCAGGTTTCAGGAAAATGCCGTTAATGCGCACATCGGATTTGATCTTTACGGCCTCATAATCTACCAGAACTCCGTCCAGAACAGCCTGTTCCGTGGTGTAGCGGTAAATGACCTCCCTGAAAAGGGCAAGGGTATGTGAAGCAGGTGTGGCGGTCAGGCCCACTTTGACAGCATCAAAATGATCCATTACCCGCCGCCAGGTGGCCGTCTCCTTGGCCGTATAGCCCCGATGACATTCATCCGCAATGATTATGTCAAAGGCATGGATGGGGATGTCAAGCTGCTGGGTCTCCCCCTCAAAATCAGGATCATTCGGATTCTGTGCAAAGGCATGCTCCCATCCCAGCAGGTTGATGGTCATCCTTTGGATGGTGGAAACATAGACAAAGGTGTGTGTCGCCTGGGGCGCTGTCAGATAATCATTGGGGAGCACCTTGGGATCAAAGGACTTGTCATCGCCAAAGTCCTCTTTTCGAAAGCTCTGGCTGTAGACTTCGTATTCTTTGTTAAACTTGGTGCCGGAGGGCGTGGTAAAAGACGCAAATTCCCTTACTGCCTGGGCGGCCAAGGCACGACGATCCACCAGGAACAGAACGCGACGGGCAGCCCCGGACTCCAGCAGGCGGTAGATCAGGGAGACTGTAGTAAAGGTCTTTCCAGTGCCTGTCGCCATTGCCAGCAGCATGGCCCTCTTGCCCCTGGCAATGGCGGCTTCAACCGATTCCACGGCCTGAAGCTGATAAGGCCAAAGACCTTCAACTGGAGCGGGATTTTGAATCAGTTTTTCCAGCCCTGATGAAAAGTCGTAAGCAAAAAAGTCGGACAAGGCGTCCGCAGTGTGAAAATTGGAGATCTGTCGGCTTATATTTCTGGGGTTACGGACATCAATATGCCATATGATCTCACCATTGGTGGCATACAAAAAAGGCACCCTATAGCCGTCCCAATTGCCCGGCCCTGAAAAAGCGCCCCTGGAATAGCGCTTGGCCTGTTCCAGGACATTTTGAGGACCCACCGACACCTTTTTGGCCTCGATGATCCCCAGCAGTTTGCCCCTTACAAAAAGGGCATAGTCTGCCGGTCCATTAGCCGTTGGATATTCTTCAACAGCATGCCGGTCAAGACTGGATGTATCCAGTCCATCTTTGTATTTAATAATTTTCCAGGGAGGCTTTAAGGCTTCTAACTTTTTGTTTATTCGATCTCTTCTGGTCTGCCATTCCAGTTCTTCGGACATTTGGTTTGCCTAGTCGAGCCTTTTCAAAAAGATGATTTCTGCATTTATAAACCAATATTTAGTGGGTCCTTTAAGGTAAGTCGCGCTATAATCACATAAAATCCTTGATTAAATCCAGCAAAATCTGAAAAGGAATAGGGTCAAGCCAGATCTTGATCCACCTTTAATTCAAGTTTTAGTTTCTCAATCCACCCCTTAGGTCTCCAATCTACTGTAATAAATTAACCACAGAGGAACACCAGGTTTCATTCTGCTCGTTGTAATGATGGCGGATTTTATAGTCTTCAAAATGGGTAAGGCTTTATCATTCATTTGATTCTACCCCCGCCGGCTACCCAATTGGACAGCCTTAAAATGCAAGTAGCTGCTGTAAGACGGAAATAGCCTTTATGCCAATGTACTTTGCTCCTAATTCCCTTCATCCGATAAAAGGGGCAACGGTGAAAGGCTTGAGACGACTGATTCTTGTAGTCATGCCGGACTTGATAAGCCTGCCCCGGCATGCAGTTAGCCGGGGGCATCCAGATTATCAATATTATCAAACTGTTCTCAGAGCTACTGGATTCCGGCCTTCGCCGGAATGACGTCCTAGAAATTTCAGCACAGGCTCCAAGCTGATAATTTCCTTCCAATTTTGAAAACGTAAGCGTGATATTAGGAGCTAACTACACAGGCATTTTACCTAAATTGTAATATCTTCGGACTCCAGGATCTAAGACAGCTGGACGAATTTTCTCGATATCCGCTTCACACTGGTAAGTGAGTATGCAGCCTTTACTTTGTGCTGTGAAGCTAAAATTCATTGACATGGCCGATATATTTTGGCATATATAGCGGCCATGAGAATCAAGGTTAAAGTCAGCATCATCAATAATTCCGGTGTGCCTGTAATGGGGCCCGGGCCTTTAGACTTACTGGCAAAGGTTAAGGAGCACAGTTCGATCAGCCAGGCAGCGAAAGGCATGAACTTATCCTATGTCAAAGCGCTAAATATGCTCAACCGCCTTGAGAAGAGCCTGGGGCATAAATTATTTTTAAGAAGGCGGGGGGGAAATGACCGTGGCGGGACAGAGCTCACCCCATTTGCCGAATATTATCTTGATCACTACAGCAACCTGGAAAAAAGGGTCACAGAATTTGCGAATGCGGAGTTTCAATCGTTCTTAAAAGAGATTGAAAGCAGAGGTGAAGATAGTCGGAATTAAAGGATGCAGTCAAAAATTATCATTTTGCAATTACGTTGTTACGAGGAAAATTGAAATGTCTAAAAGAATAAACAAGCTTAATATAATCTATTTGCTCCTGGCCTGCTGCTTTTTATTGAGGACCCTTTGCTTTGCTGAAGAACAATTGACCGTAGGTGTTGCAGCAAATTTTATGTTACCCTTTCATGAGATAGCCGCCCGATACGAAAAGGAGTTCAAAGTTCGGATTAACGCAACATTTACATCCACAGGAAACCTATACGCCCAGATCAAAAACGGTGCGCCTTACGACCTATTACTCACTGCAGACGAGGCCACTCCGCGGCGATTACTTGAGGAAGGGCTGGCCGCAGAGCCATTTATCTATGCCAGGGGAAAGGCTGTACTGTGGACTGCAAATAGACAGATTTGCGCATCCCAGGACTGGCAGAAGGCATTGAAGATGCCGGAGATCAAAAAAATCTCCATTGCAAAACCAGAAACCGCCCCCTATGGGGCGGCATCCGTGACCGCCCTCAGGGCCGTAGGCATGGAAGACCTGGTCAAAGACCGGCTCGTATTTGCCCAGGACGTGGCACAGTCATTTCAATACGCCCACACCGAATCAGTGGATGCGGCCTTCTGCGCCCTGTCATCTGCGCTTTCAGAAGAGGGGAAAAAGGGCTGCTATTTTGAGGTGGATCAGGCCCCCTTAATTGTTCAAGCGGGCTGTGTCATTAAAGGTTCAAAAAGCAAAGGCGTTGCAGAGGATTTCGCCGGATTTGTCTGCTCTCCTACCTCCCAAGCCATCATACATAAATATGGTTATCAATAATTGGATTGGCTCCCCCTATATATATCAGCAAAACTTGCGCTGATCACGACCATAATTCTGATGATGCTTGGAACACCTGCGGCATGGTTTCTGGCCTTTACACGTTTCAAAGGCAAGTTGCTTTGTGAGGCCCTTATCACCCTGCCCCTGGTTCTCCCTCCAACTGTTCTGGGTTTTTACCTTTTAACAATTATGGGCCCGAAGGGGTTTCTGGGGCAATGGTGGCGATGTTTGGTACATGAGCCCCTGGTATTTACCTTCTCAGGCATTGTATTTGCCTCTATAGCCTACAGCCTCCCCTTTGCCATTATGCCGATGAAAGCGGTCTTTACGAAGATAGACAGACGCCTACTTGAAAGCGCTTTTGTCCTTGGTCTTTCCCGGACGGCAGCCTTTTTTCGTGTGGTCTTACCAAATACTGTCGGAGGCATAGTTTCCTCGGCCATCCTGGTATTTGTCCATACACTTGGAGAGTTCGGTGTAATTTTGATGGTGGGAGGCAGCATCCCGGGGCAAACAAAGGTGGTGTCAATAGCCATATTTGAGGCAGTGGAGGCCTTACGTTACAGGGATGCCGGGCTCATGTCCATTACACTTTTAATTATTTGCTATGCAGTTTTAATTATGGTTAATCTGTTAACCGAGAAAAGACAAGGTGATGCTAGAAGTTGACATAAAGAAAAGGCTCCCTGATTTTGACCTTGAAATCTCCTTTGCCTGTAAGAAAGGGGAATTAGGTGTCTTCATAGGGCCTTCAGGGGCCGGCAAAACAACGCTTATAAGAATCATTGCAGGACTTGAAAGGCCGGACCAGGGCTATATCGCATATGATGGAAAAATCTGGGTGGACACCAGGCGAAGGATATTCTTGCCTCCACAAAAAAGGCATCTTGGCTATGTGTTTCAGGACTACACCCTGTTTCCCCATTTGACGGTATACCAAAATGTTGCATTTGCTTCTATGGATCAGGGGGAGATAGAGGCCCTTTTGAAATTCTTCGGCATATGGCATTTGAGGAATTCCATGCCTGATAAAATTTCCGGCGGCGAGCGGCAGCGGGCGGCCATCTGCCAAAATCTTGCCCGGCATCCCCAGGTCCTTTTACTGGATGAACCATTTTCGGCCCTTGATTTTCCGATCAGGAAAAGACTGCGTCAGGAATTTAAGGCACTGAAAAAAAACCTGGCGTTTCCGACGGTCTATGTGACCCACGATCTTACTGAGGCACTTTTTCTGGGGGATAACGTCATGCCGATTGTAAACGGAAGGCATGAACCCGCCTGGCTCAGTAATCAACTGGAAGATGTAATGGACGATTATAAGTGGATGGGAAGATTCTTTGACTCTTACGTCCCTAAAAAACCTTATGGCTATCCAGCATCAGAGTCACAGGGCCGTCGTTGACAAGATAGACATCCATCATCTCCTGGAACATCCCCGTTTCCACCTTGAGCCCTTTTACTTTCATCAAGCCGACAAAATGCTCATAAAGCCTATTTGCATGTTCAGGCCTTGCGGCCTTGGCAAATGAAGGCCTGCGCCCCTTCCGGCAATCTCCCAGGAGAGTAAATTGTGAAACTACCAAGGCCGCTCCCCCGGTATCAGCTATAGAAAGGTTCATAAGGTCCTTTTCATCCGGAAAAATCCTTAGATTTGCGATCTTTTCCGCCAGATAGAGTGCATCTTTTTCCGTATCGCTGTCTCCTACTCCGAGCAGTATCAGAAGACCGGGACCAATAGAACCTATTGTCTCACCCTTGACTTCAACCCTTGACTCTTTTACCCTCTGAACCACTGCCCTCATCAGGATATCCTTTTTATTATGAAAACATCGTTAGTGCTTATTAATCCGTGGATCTATGACTTTGCCGCCTATGACCTATGGTCAAAGCCCCTGGGGCTCCTCTATATAGGCGCCTATTTACGAGATTGCGGCTTTGACATCCACCTTATTGACTGTCTCAATGTGCACCATCCAATGATGCCGGGAACCACATCCCAGAGACAACCCAAACGGGGCCTTTACGGAACCGGGAAATTCTGGAGAAATAAGGTGCCCAAGCCCCTTCTTCTCAAAGATATTCCAAGGCCATACAGCCGCTACGGCATTTCACCAGAGGCATTTACCGCAGAGCTTAACATAGCAGGAAGACCCGGTGCATTCCTTGTCACATCTCTTATGACTTACTGGCATCTTGGGGTCAAGGAGGTAATTAGGCTGGTAAGACAGAATTACCCTGATGTCCCTGTAATCTTGGGAGGGATATATGCAAGGCTTTGCCAAGATCACGCTGTCACATCCTCAGGGGCCGATTATGTCATAGCCGATAACAACGCACTCTTGTCATTGCTCGATAATATCGGCCTTTCAGCGCCCAACCCTATTCCAAAGGCGACCCCTTATCCGGCCTTTGATCTGTTAAGCCGCATTGACTACATTTGTATCTTAACCTCCAGGGGCTGTCCTTACCGATGCAGCTATTGCGCAAGCCATTTCCTTGAACCTGCTTACAGCAGAAGAGATCCCCTCGAGGTCGTGGAGGAGATCCTGTTCTGGCACAGGCATTATGGAGTCAAGGACTTTGCTTTCTATGATGACGCCCTCCTGGTCCAATCCGATACCCATGCAGCCAAATTATTTGAGGAGATAGCAAAGCAGGCCTTAGGGATCAGGTTTCACACCCCAAATGCCCTTCATGTAAGAGAGATATCTCCCGGCATCGCGATTCTGATGCACAGAAGCGGTTTTAATACAATACGTCTTGGATTTGAGACAGCCGATTTTTCACTCCACCATGACCTCGACAACAAGGTTCAAACAGGTGATTTCGAAATGGCTGTTAACAATCTCCTCAACGCCGGTTTTGCCCGAAAAGATATCGGGGCATATCTGCTCGCAGGCCTTCCCGGTCAATCAGTGGATTCCGTGGTCAAGACAATTGACTTTGTAAGAAGAGTCGGCGTAATGCCTTATCTAGCGGAATACTCGCCCATTCCCCACACAGCACTTTGGGATAAGGCTGTGGAAAGTTCCCGATATGATCTGACAGGGGAGCCCCTTTTTCACAACAATACCCTGATTCCCTGCTGGGATGATTCTCAAAAAAAGGAGTTCCCAAAACTAAAGCAACTGGTGCTGGAGGCAAGAATGGGGGTTACAGCCTGTTGATAAGACTTGCGGCATACCCTGCGCCGAACCCATTGTCAATATTGACCACGGTAACTCCCGAGGCACACGAATTGAGCATACCTAAAAGTGCTGCAATGCCGCCGAAACTTGCGCCATAGCCGATGCTTGTTGGGACTGCAATTACCGGTTTATCAACCAGCCCCGCCACCACACTGGGTAGTGCCCCCTCCATGCCCGCGGCTACGATAATAACAGATGCCTTCTTGAGCCTTTCACTGTGGGCAAAGAGCCTGTGGATGCCGGATACGCCAACGTCATAAACAGTTTCAACACTGTTTCCCATAAACCCAGCGGTGATGGCCGCTTCTTCAGCCACAGCAATATCAGAGGTGCCGGCGCTCATCACAAGGATTGTGCCTTTGCCTCTGATATCTATTGGCCTCTTAATCAGTGTCAAGAGCCTAGACCTTTTGTGATAGCTTGCTTCCGGAAAACGACTGATGATCTGTTCCGATTTTTCAGACGAAAGTCTGGTGACCAGCACCCTTTCTTCATGGTCAAGCATACTTTGCATGATGGCAAGGATTTCACCCGCTTCCTTACCTTCACCGTAGATTACCTCAGATAGCCCCCTCCTCAAAGCCCTGTGGTGATCCACACAGGCATTGTCAAGGTTCTCAAAAGGCAGGGTTTTAAGCCTTTCAAGGGCATATTCAACGGTGACTTCCCCTCTGCCCAGGCGAACCAGCAGATCTTTTACAACCTCTTGATCCAATCGAGTCCTGACCGTTTCCTATCCGCGGAGTTTCTTTGTTATCTCTGCAACCCTCTTGCCCAGTTTTGCGCCGTTTTGCTCTGCGCTGCTGTCAGGCACCCCGACGCATGCGGTTCCATAATGGCCTGTAGCGGACATCGGGTCACCCACGATCACCATACCGTAGATCAGCAGGGCCTGGATAATGGACATCATCGTGGTCTCTTTGCCGCCTGTGACATCGCCCGATGTGCTGAATGCGGCCCCCACCTTGCCCTCCATCTTTTTGCGCACAGGTACAAACTGATCAAAGACCTTTTTGAGATCTGCAGCCATTAGACCAAAATATACCGGAGAGCCTGCTATGATCCCATCACAGGCAAGAAAATCATCCTGTGTCACCTCATCCGTCCTTTTCAAGACGGCCTCTACACCTTTCACCTTATCAACGCCCCCGGCAATTGCCTCGGCAAGCCTTCTGGTGTTTCCGCTCTTTGAATAATAGAGAACCAATACTTGCATGACACACCTCCTGATATCCTTCTTGGAAAAGAAGTAAATAAGTGGTTGCAGTTTAGCCCATCGTCAAAAAAGCTATTACGAAATGAATATCAGAAGTATTAAGTCAAATCAAGCTGTGATTATGTGCTGAAAAACGTGGCGAGCCTTAATATTGTTGAAGGGCTGCGGCTCCAAGCAAATCAAGGACTCGATCACCTTTCAAAAACCCTTTACAATTAACAAGCAATCATCTATAACTTCCCGAAATATTAAGATATGGCGGCGAGGTCATTATGCCGAAGACGACGATTTTGATTGTTGATGACCACAACGTAGTGATTGAGGGCATAAGACGTACCCTGGATTACAACCAGGAAGTCGAGGTTGTGGGTGAGGCCTGTGACGGTGCACAGGCTATAGAAAAGGTCAAGGAACTCCACCCTGATATGGTGATAATGGACATCTCAATGCCTGACATGGATGGACTTTACGCCACCAGGCAGATAAAACAGTTCGCTCCCAACATCAAAATAATAATCTTTTCAGCCCATTTTAAAAAGGATTTGCTTATCAGTCTCTTCACTTCAGGCATATCAGGTTATGTCCTCAAGCAGGACCATATCTCTGAGCTTATCCTCGCCATTGATGCCGTGCGGGCCGGAGGGACCTATTTTACCAGGATAGCCCCTGCGGTTCTCTTGACCCATATGAGCGAATTGGAGAGCAAATCTCTCAAGGATTCACAGTACGGGCGACTAACCCGCCGCGAACGGGAGATCTTTATCATGCTGGCGGATGGTTATTCATCAAAGGAAATAGCAGAAAAACTGGAGGTGAGCAAAAAGACCATTGATGCTCATAAATACAAGATCATGAAAAAGTTAGACGTCAAGACCAGCTCAGAGCTTACCAAAATTGCAGTCAGACGTGGCTTGCTCAATCCTTAGGACCAGTGGTCCTTAATACCCCATTTCAGATGCAATGCTGGACATCACAGCATTACTACCAATAATATCCTGCGCACCGCCGATTGAAAGACCGGATAATAATACACCACTTTTTCGGGCCTTAATAACTGCCTTATCCCAACTTTTCACAAACCTCGCATCCGCCTTTTCTATAGCACGTTCAAGTTTATCGGCACTCATGGCCTTGAAGTATGCGCTTTGTGCGTTTAGTATGTCTCTATGCCATTGTCCTGCGGCCTTAAGCAGTGATTGTCCAAGAATGGTTGCCTTTTTATCCTCCAAATCAAGCTGATCGGAAATCTGCAGGTAAAGATCTCCGAATCCATTAAAAAGAATATCTCCGATATAGGTGGCTGCGGCAGTGGAACAATTAAGTCCTGCTGCTCCTGACACTGATTCCGCCTTGTCCCAGGCGGATACAAACTTTTCCTCAGCCTCTGAGACACAACCTTCAAGGTTAAGGACCGAACCCTTCATCGTTTTCATATAGCATTTTGTATAGGCACTGCATAACTTGCTTGTGGCCTTCAGTTTTGCAGACAGACAATTGGGATTAAGATCAGCTGCTAACTTGCAGGATATTTCATCCGAATATCCGCTTTCGCCGTAGCTGTTATAGGCGGTTACTGCAAAATAATATGTGCCCGGATCAAGCGAAAGGGAGCAGTCAGTCTGACTTGCCACATCCTGTGATGAGGTATAATCCCCACTCTCCGGACCGTAATAAACCTTATATCCGTCAGCCTCTGCAACGGAATTCCATTGAAGAGTTACTTGAGCACAATTAGCGGCCGCGGCCCAAAAAAAGAAGGCCATGACAACAATCAACATGAGACAAGACTTGATAAAGCCCTTATACATTATCCATTGCTCCTGAAGTCAAAGACTATGAAATGATCTCAGCGATGAAAAAGCTTGGTTAAGCAGGGATAAGAGCAATGAACGTGCCATCAAGGGCCTATGCCCAAAACAATGGTAGCATGTCTAACTAAATTATGTTTTTATACTAAATAGTTATATAGGGGGAGGGATTGAGGACTATATGATTGGATCTTAGCTCGAAGACGATTAAAGCATAGGAAAACGATATATTCGCGTATGAAATAGAATACGTCTTTTGGGTCACTGTGTATTAAATATCAGACAGGATCAAAAGAATCAAACAGCAAAATGCCCCTTTGTTGGGGGGTAGAAAAAGGCATTATTTCTTACGTATTACCGCATCCTATTGTTGGGCATTGAGATTGGCCAAATATCACCCAGGGCCAGTATCACTCAGGACATGAAATATCCAATGGATCACCACCCCGTGCAGTATAATCCAGAACCATCTGAGAGGTTATAACAGCGGGTTCGTTATCAGCATCAGTTTCAACGGCGCTGTTTTCTATGAACTTGCTCATCAAATAAAAATCCGTAGAAAGGCCGTCGTCCTGAACAATTCTATCATTATCGCCCTTCCCGCCGTTTATTGTGACCGTTCCAGTAAGATTTGCCGTGCTTGCGAACAGGATCTTATCATCATCTCTACCCAAGAAGATTTTGACACGGTTTACGTTGATGTATTGACTGATGTAGAGTTCATCAATGCCCTTGCCGGTATCCAGTGCCAGTCTGCCAAGATAGTAGCCCTGCAGGTTGATCAAATCATTACCGGAATTGGTCTTGATTATTGTCTTGCCGTAATTACTGGCGCACTCCGCAATTTCGATGCTGTCATCCCCTCCAGATGTTTTTATGGCCAACTTTTCAGCGATCAAGGTATCCCCCGCAAGAACAATAAAATCATTTCCATGACCCGTGTTAAGTGAGACATCGTCAACCAAAGTGGCGTTGAAGATGCCGATGGTATTATCTCCATGACCACATTTGAGTTGCATCTTTTTAATGACAGTTATGTCCCTTATTTCGACATAGTTGTCTCCGCCCTTCAGGATTATATCCAATTTGCCTTCTAGGGTATTACTTGTGGTAATGGCGAAATCCACTCCTCCGTTCCCCCCATTGACGGTTGTTCCGGACATCCCTTCAACTCGAATATCTCCAATTCCGTTATTGGTCACCACGATCTGATTGCTTCTCTTGTCTCCTGTAATCTTCAAATTTCCGCTGCTTGACATTGTGGCCCGCACATTGCCATCGGCCATGGCCGGCAGTACATGCCAGAGAACAAATACCAGCATAAGCATTAACATCTCCGCTCGCTTCATTTTTTCCCCTCCCAGAACAAAAAATAAAACTTGAAATTCATTCCTTACGAAAAATTACTATTTATTGGCGGTTATGAGGTTTGGGAATTGCCATTGGATCCTTGAACCATAAAGCCTGGCTTATTAGATGTCAAGGATGAATGTATCCCATATATTGTGTTTTCAGGCGACCTCCCCCCAAAATTGTCAGGAGGCACTTTCCATCGAATAATCCTGAGGGGGATTATCGTACAATTGCTGGCATATTAATTGCAAAATGATTCAAATAAATTTCAAAAGAAAGGGTTTCATGAAAAGACTTTTTGCGTTTATCGTAATACTTATTTTCTGCCGTCCTGTGTATGGCGAAGTCCTTGTATACACCATATCATGCAGCACAAAGGGTGTTGACATCGAGACGGGAAGCTATGTCAAGCAGAAACTGCGTGGCTATTTTGTGGCGGATATTACTATCAATCAAAACAAGGTCAATAGTTCCGCAATGATATTTAAAGGCATTGATCCAAGTAACGCAAAGATTCAGGAGACTATTCCGGACACTGTCTTCGAATTTAGAAAGACAACCGGATCTTCAGGGACTGAATGGGTCTCTATGGAATTATATGATGAATCATATGGGATGGACTGTATTTTAACCGGGGGGGCTAAGCGTTCGGATATAGGGTCTTCCAACAGGGAAAATATTGCTAATGGACTTAATGGCAACATTGTTATTTCGGGTACTTTGCCGCTTATTGATTGCGATGCAAGGAGTTCGGGCCCTATGAAACTGAAATTGGATGTCAATAAGACAAAAGATGCCAACAAAGCAACAAAGAACTTTCCTCAGGTGGTGGAATCCCTGCAATCAGAGCTTTTGAGCAGAGGCTATCAGTATTACTGAAAGACTCGTTCCGACAATCCGTCAAACATATGACAGCCCTTTATATCCCATAAATTCTCGCCGGAAAACCTGATAAATTTTCATTTCATAAAGCAATGCCGTTGGCTTGAAAGAGGCATCAGGCATATGCTATAATTAGAATCAACCCTAATAATACCTTGGGTTTTCGTTTCATAGTGGCTACCGTACCGGTAAAATTGTGCCTGATACAAACCGGCTATCCGTTATCAATTTGTTATGCATTTGAGGTTATATGGAAAAGTACAGGATTAAAACATTCAATAAGATAGCGGCAGAAGGACTTTCAATGTTTGATGACCATTTTGTTGTTGGCCCGGATGTGGAAGATCCTCATGGAATTATTGTCAGGAGCGCAAAGATTGATACAGAAGAATTCCCATCGCTTTTTGCTGTTGCAAGGGCCGGCGCCGGGGTGGATAACATCACTGTTGACAAGGCCACCGGGCAGGGAATCTGCGTCTTTAATGCCCCGGGCGCAAACGCCAATGCAGTGGCGGAACTGGTATTTGTGATGGCAGGCATTGGGGCCCGCAACATACATCTGGCCATTGATTTTTGTAAGACCCTCTCATCGCTTGCCGACAGTGAACTCTCCGCACGGGTTGAAGGGAATAAGTCAAAATTCAAGGGTTTTGAGCTAGCAGGAAAGACTCTTGGGGTGATCGGGCTCGGGCAGGTGGGTGTGAGAGTCGCAAACGGCGGCGCCAGAAGACAGATGAGAACCATAGGTTTTGATCCGTTTCCCGCACTTGAAAACATTCATATGCTCTCCCCTGATGTCACTATCGCCCGCTCGCTTAAAGAGGTGCTCCGCAATGCGGATATACTGACCGTACACGTCCCATCCAATGAAAAGACCAAAGGATTCGTAAGCAACGATATGCTCTCCCAATTGCCTAAGGGCGCCATGTTGATCAACTTTTGCAGAAAGGATGTGTTTGATGAACAGGCCGTACTAAGTGCCCTTGATTCAGGTAAATTGAGCCGCTATATAACTGACTTTCCGACGAGCGCAACACTAAAAAATCCTAAGGTGATCGCATCTCCCCACCTGGGGGCGAGCACGGAAGAATCCGAGGAACAGAGTGCAGTGATGGCTGTAAAGGAACTTATCGCCTATATGGAACACGGCACCATCATACACAGCGTAAACTTTCCCACAGCAGAGTCCATTCCCGGTGACTCTGTTCATACCCGGCTGATAATGATCAACAAGGACACCCCCGGCATGATCGGCTTCGCCTCACAGACAATCGGTAGACATGGAATAAATATCGCAAGTTACTTAAATGAGAGCAATGGTACTATAGGCTACAATATCATTGACTGTGAGAATCCGATCCCACCACATGTCATTGATCATATCGAGGCCCATGAGGGGGTGATTCGGACAAGGACGATCCATTATCAGCAGTAATACTTTCTGATGCGGCATCTGTGTATTTACCCCGGCCTCTTGTCAGACGGAGTCTTGTTTTTCTCTTCGTAGTCAACACAATGATAAGAAGGAAGCAGAAAGCGATTGTGAAGATTGCAGATACCCGCATCCCCCCTGGTTGAACCGTGAACGGAGCTTAAGGCGTTGATCCCCTTAAAGGTGCGCTCAAGCATAAGGGGATCATTGTCAAAATGCTTGCAGCTGCCGCAGTCAGGCATTATTTGATAGCCTGCCAATAGCCACTGAAAACTATGGTGGATAGTGCATAGCCCAGGGGGACATTGACTATTACCCCGATGGTAAATGCCCAGAATGGCTTCATGCCGAAGATCATCAAATCTTTAAAACGCGTTGACAGGCCTATACAGAGAAAGCAGAAGACAAATGCCCATGACCTTAGCTCCTTTATCGGTGCAATGGCTTTTGAAGACAGCTCACTGTGGAACCAGTCCGATTTAAACTGTAGATTTTTAAGCGCCAGTTTCTGATCGGGCGTGGTTGCTGCTGAGATGAGTATATTCAGCTCATCAGAAGACATCTTACCGTTAAACGTGATCTGCCCGGCTGCTTGATCATAGGCGAATTTGCCGGCAAGCTGTTGGGGACTCTGGAATGCGGAAAAATCGGCCTTATACGCAGACTGCTGGGTCTTGGCCTTATAAACGCCTTCCACCGGGGCCTTGCCTACATGGGTCTTGGGGGCAAGGCCTGCAATAATGCTCATTATGACACAGGCAGCAAAAAAGCCCAGAACAAATTTCGGAAAACGGTCCCATATAACACGCGCCCCTACCGCCTTTGTCTGATCCTTTTCCCAGAAGGTGCATGATACAATCGCAAGAATAAAGGCCCATATCCCTATCCAGATATCCCTGCCGATCACCTTCATCAGAGTGAACGCCTGTATAGGGGCGTCCCCGTAATCCTTTGCTATTTCAGCTACAACTGCAAAGCCGGCGGCATCCGCATATTCTGATGTGCCCACCCAGGCCCCTGCCTCTCCCGCTGATATCGCATACCATGGGGAGGCATCTGTTACAGCCTCGCCAGGCGGGACAAGCATAAACTTGGTGACAATGGCAAGAGCAAAGACCATGACAATCGCCCATACAGAGACCACCCCGATACTGATTGAGATATGTTCCTTGTCCGCCCTCACAGCCCCTCCGATTGCAATGGAGCCTGACACACCGCAAACAGCCCCTGCCGTACCCAGCACTGCCCCAAAACGGTTATCGAGCTTAAATAACTTTGTGGCCGCCAGAAATATGGTCATCCATGTGCATACCGATACAATAGTCGCCTGAAAAAAGGCGATGGCCCCTGCCTCAAAAATAAGTGTTAAAGGCAGTGTTGCGCCCAATAGCACGATTCCGGTTTTTATATAGTATTCCGTACGCATGGCGGTATGAAACCATGTCGGCATTTTTTTGAAATTGCCTATAATTATCCCGATCAACAGGGCAAGCAGAGGAGCGCCAAGATCCCATTTCTGCATTACATCCCATGCCGCCAGATAGAATATGCCAAGAGAGCCCGCAAATACTATGAGATAGCCTGGGATAAACTCTTTGAGGCTCCTTCCCATTGCTGCGATACTAATGGAGAAAATCACCCCGAAACACAGGCATATTACCCCGTATATCCAGACATTTTTTGCCAGGTCGTTTCCGATTGAGCTGATATTGGACCAGGAACCAGGCGTGATGGTAAAGGCCCTTATGGATCCGCCCATCCAGAAAAAAACCATGGACAGGGCTATAATCCCTAATCCCAACCAGATCGCCCAATAGTCTTCTGTCGTTAAAAACGGTGATCTTGATTTTGCCGGAGCAGCCGGCACCCCTTGACTAGAAATCCGATTTCCCTGAGCTGCCATACAGTTTCCTCCATGCAATAATATGGTATGTAGAGTTATAAGTAAGAATAATTTTAAAGTGCCTATTTTTTGATCTATACGGGTGTATAGGAAGATCAGAAGTGTGTGTCAAGGGCAAATCCTACAGTTGAACTCTGAGAAGGCGAACCGGCAACTCAGGTGCTTGCAGAACTCAGGCCCAGATCTCCCAGTTCGTACTGTACAATGACTGCAATGGCAAGGGCCGCGGTCTCTGCTCGCAATATCCTCACCCCCAGTGATACAGGGATAAAACCTGCGCCCCTGCCGGCAAGGACCTCACCCTCTGTAAAGCCGCCTTCAGGCCCGATGATCCCTACAAAGTCTTTAATAGAACAGGTAGATTTAAGTAAAGATTTGAGATCATTTTCCGCCTCCTTTTCCCACAGGATAACCTTCAGGGCATCCTTTTCACGCCACTTTTCCAGCAAGCTGCTCAATTCCAATGGGGATTCAACCTGCATCGTAACCGCCCTGCCGCACTGTTTGGCAGAACTTTCCGCCACCCCTTTCCAATGCATCATCTTATTTGTAATTCTGTCCTGGTCGAGCCTGACCACGGATCTTTCGGAGAAAAAAGGCGTCAGGCTTTCAACGCCGAGTTCGGATGCCTTCTGGATAATAAGATCCATCGCGTTGGATTTTGTAACGGCCTGACATAGTGTGATACTCAGATCTGTGGAGGCCTGTTTTTCAAGGGGCCTTTTCAACCTGACCTTCACTTCACGGGAAGAGATAGATTCTATGCTTGACTCAAAGCGGCCGCCTTTTTTGTCCATCAGGACGATATGATCTCCCTGTTTCATCCTCAGCACGCGAGATATATGCCACGCCTCTGACCCTCTAATCAGGCAGACTCCATTAATAGCAGATATCTCTTCAACTAAGAAGTTTCTCAAGCTCTTACTCCTAATTATTTGACATATGGAGTCCTTTAATATCATAATATTCTAATTATGCCAAATAGATGGTCTAAAAAATAATTGATGTTTTCTTGCGTCTGACTTATTTTTGATTGTAATAAATCCTATCAATCCCATTGACTCTTCAAATACAAAAGGGGAACACTTATGGCAAAAGAACCGGAAGAGGAAGAAATACTCGAGGCAAAGCCGGGCCTTCTTAAAAATAAACCCATGCTTTTGATCATTATTATTTCCGTTGCGTTTCTGTTCCTAATGGGAGGAGGTTTTTATTTCTTGTGGCATAAGGTAACCCCCGAGGAACCTAAGACAGAACAAAAGAAAGATGAGGTCAAGGAAGAAAAGGATGAGGTCAAGCCCATGTATGCCCTGACCCCCTTCATAGTCAACCTTGCCGACCAGGATGTTACGCGCTATATGCGTATCACAATGGAACTTGAGCTTGCCGGTGAAGAAACAACGGCGGAGGTTGAAAAGAGACTCCCCCAAATAAGAGATGCGATCTTGACCATAATACCATCAAAAACAGCCAAGGATATCAGTTCGGTCGAAGGGAAAACCGCACTGCGCGATGAAATCATACAACGCCTCAACAGCTTCATCAAAAAGGGAAAAATAACAAATATATATTTTACCGAATTTGTTATCCAGTAAGACCAGGCGGAAACCTGTTGCCGTTAGTGGTTACGGCCGGCGGACGGGCAATAGAAAACATACTCAAGCGAGATGATGTCAAACATTTCATCTGTCCCATCCTTAATTGTTTTATAAAGCTCTTTCATGGTGCCTGCCTTGGACACCATGGCCTTGTACTCATTCTCGTCGAATAACACGGAATCAATAGGCAGTAATATCTGTGAGATATTGCCGTGCCAGTGGATCTTAAGATCTTCCCGCATCTTAAAGACCTTTCTGTACATATCCCTGATAATATCGGTCCTTAGAAGCGGATTGACCTGGTTTATCATACAGTCTACAAGCCCTACGAAGTAATAAATCTCCCTCATCTTCTGTTCATCTTCTCTGTGAATAAACAATGCCCTTATGGTGCTGTCCATACCCCCGGTCAATAAATGATGCGGGGGAATTTGTCCAAAGGCCGCACCGCCTTTATTGTGAGCCTCTTTCCGGTGACGTTCAAGTCCTTTGGAACTGGCCCTTCCCATCTGAATAAAATGGGTGGTATCCCAAAAAGACCTCCTGAACTCAATAGGTCTTGCGGTAATTATATTATTGGTAGGACCTGTTATTTTAGTTTCTAGATGTAATATCTTGGCCATCAGGTTCCTATGGTCTGGGGTGAAATTTTTCGTGCACCCCCCTCAGTTGCCCCCTTGTGACATGGGTGTATATCTGGGTGGTGGATATGTCCGCATGGCCCAGCATAACCTGAACCGATCTCAGATCCGCCCCTGCCCCCAACAGGTGCGTGGCAAAAGAGTGTCTTATGCTGTGTGGTGTTATCTTCTTTGTAATGCCTGCCATCAGCCCATATTTTTTAATTATCTTCCAGAATCCCTGACGAGTCATGGGCCTGCCGCTGGGATTCAGAAACAGGTAAGGCGAACTCTTCCCCTTTGTCAACTGAATACGTCCAAGCAGGGTATAGTTTTTGATTGCCTCTTTGGCCTTATCGCCTATGGGGACGATCCTCTCCTTTGAACCCTTACCCATGGTCCTGATATAGCCGTGCTCAAGGTTGATATTGGAGACCTTCAGATTTACGAGCTCTGAAACCCTAAGCCCCGTGGCATAAAGGACTTCAAGCATCGCCAGGTCCCTTAGTCCCCTTGGATCAACGCCTTTAGGTTGGCCCAGAAGGGCCTCCACTTCCTCAGCGGTCAGGACACCTGGAAGCCTTTGTCCCGCCCGGGGTGTCTCCAAAAGCCTTGCCGGACTCTTTTCGATTTTGCCTTCTGCGACCAGAAACCTGTAAAATGTCTTTAGGGCCGAAATGTTTCTTGCAATGCTTCTCGATGACACCCTCTCTGCTAAAAGACTTATATACGGAACGATTTGATCATGTGTGATTTTAAATGGAGAAAGGCCATTATCCTGTATGTACCTGAAAAAAACCAACAGATCTCTGCGATAAGATTCAACTGTGTTTTCAGCTAATCCACGCTCGACCCTAAGGTAGGAAGCGAAATGGTCCGACAACTTATGGTCTTGACGGGAGGGACTATAATTGCTGCTTTGGTCTTTGGGATTTTTGTCGCGCTTTCTGATCAAAACAGATAGAACCCCAGGGCCTTGTCGCTCGGATCTGAAGGATCAATACTGCAAAACTCCACACCAACAAACTGGCCGACCAGTCTCATGACGCTAACCTGCTTCTTGATCAAGGTATGCTGTTTGTCGTCCAGGTTAAATTCTACAACAAAAACTGATCCGATCTGAATGGGGGGAATTGTCCTGAAGTTTAATCCTAGCCCTCTTCTGGAGATATCCACAACGGTCAAGGCGCCGTTTTGAACCTTTCCATGAAAGGAATTAAATACATATTTTCCGGGTATACTTACCTGCTTGCGGTAATGCCTCCTCATTTCCATGAGCACCGAATAAACATTTCCGCAAGGGCATTTGATAGTGAGTTTGACTGATTTATTGATCCGCTTGTATTTTGAAACGTCAGCCGACTTTGAAACGTTGCAATTGGGACATACGAATATGGCGATATTGTTGTCTGAAACAAAAATTTTTTGTATCATTTCAATAACGGAGCCTTAGCTTATTTGATCAAGAACGATACCTTGTTCCTAACCGAATTCTCTGCCTCATAAAACGCCCTGTCAGCCATCTTCTGAACTCGCAACCAGCAATATCATGCACTTGGGCTGCTTTGTGGTTGATCTATCTACCGGCGAAAATCCCTCCATTATCTTACCCTGTTTATCCCATGCAATGCCTATGCCAGTATCTCTGACATAAAACCATATCCTGATATCCCTGCGAATTTCTTCAGCCTTTTGCAAACATTATCGGCCTCTTGTTTGGATGTAGGAATAATGATATCATCAAGCCGCCGTTTGGGCACATGGTGGGCATCATTATCGTCCCGCCAGTATCTGATGTCATTATCAGGGCGGACTGTTTCAAGCACAACCGTCTCCCTGGGCCTTCCAATCGCCAGGGCCAGAAGTATTTCATAGTACTGAGGCAATGAAAGCGCATGCTGGAGGTCTTGTCGTCTGATTGCGCCTATAATGCACCCGCCAAGGCCTTTTTCCGTGGCCCCCAGCATAATGCTCTGAGCCGCAATTCCATGGTCACAGCCAAAAGAGTTACTTATCCTCTTGTCTCCAACAATTATAATATATGCTGCTGGTCGCTCGCCCTCTCCGGGGCCGGGCCATTCCTTTAGGTAGGCAGCCCAGGAAAGGTGCGGAAAGATTAAGGCATTATCTTGAGCGTTATTTGAAAGAACGTATTTCAACGGCTGGAGGTTCGCTGCCGAGGCGGAGTTTCTTGCCAGATCAACAAGCTTTTCCAGTGTTTCAAGCTCAACATGGTCTGTTTCATAAAAGCGTCTATAACTTCTGTTTTTTAATATCAGCTCTCTTAAGATATTAGGCATTTCGGGGAACACCTCTTGGTTCTTACTGAAAATTGACTAGCGCCTGCTAATATGACACAATCATTGGCTCAGTGGAGGGATAGGGAATCAGGTTCCAATGGAGCCACCGTGCGGAATCGAACCGCAGACATCCTCATTACGAGTGAGGTGCTCTACCGACTGAGCTACGGTGGCCGTGTAACTGGCAAAATATAGAGCCTTTTGTTTTCCATGTCCATTAGTTTTTGCCGTGTAACCAGGGTATGCCAATGATAAGAGAACCAAAAGACTATATTATTTTTCCCCTTGACATGCCTGACTATGACCAAGCCATGCATTATGTGGAAATGCTCAAAGATCACATAGGGCTTTTTAAGGTAGGGCTTGAGCTCTTTATCAGTCAGGGTCCGGAAATTCTTTCATCCATCCGTAAGGCCGGCGGCGCAGGCATATTCCTAGACCTCAAGCTTCACGACATTCCTGCCACGGTAAAAAGGGCCTTTATGGCGGCAAGCAGGCATCTACCTGAGTTTGTATCTGTCCACTGCGATGAGGGTAAAGAAACCTTAAAGGGTATTGCTGAAAGCAGTCCAAAGGGGACAAAGATACTGGCAATTACTGTCTTAACCAGTCTCAATCAAAAAAACCTCTCTGAGCTGGGCTATAGGGAGGAATTTGCCAATGACCTCTCACGCCTTGTACTCCTTAAGGCACGGATCGCCAAGGAAGCGGGATGTCACGGAATAGTATGCTCAGGTCATGAAGTGGCCATGATAAAAGAGGCATTGGGCGCTGACCTGATTGCGGTTACCCCCGGGATCAGGCCTCAATGGTCTATAGTCGGCCAGGACGATCAAAAACGTATCGTGACCCCTGGGACCGCAGTCAAAATGGGCGCTGATTATATCGTGGTCGGCCGACCCATTCGCGATGCAAATGACCCGGTCAGGGCGGCAAGGCTTATAGCAGATGAAATAGCCAAAACCCGGAACCCCTGAGCATAACAGTTACAAGTGTGTAATGTTACATATATGTAAATGTTACATAATTTTTGCCTGTTTATAAATATCCTTCTCTACGACCTCTAGGCCTCAACCATCTGATATTACCGTATCTTATATTTTATTCCCTCTTGTTCTGTCTATGGCATGCATTTTGATATATAATAGAGTGGGATTAGGACATTGTATGCTGCATGACCTGGTAAAGATTGCGATTCTGCAAAAGAAATACACATGTTTTGCCGATAACCTATAAAACCATATATAAATAGCCTGATAGGAAGGATGTAATCTTATCGACAGTATCCGACAAACGGACATTGAATTCATTTATAAAAAGGACACTACCTGGCCTAGAGGATGGAATAGATATGACAAAGGTCCTTATTATTGATGACGAAGAGGCCATAAGATTTGTGTTCCATAGATTCCTGACAGATGCCGGCTATGAGGTCTCGCTCGCTGGACACGAGATTGACGCCAGAAAGTTCCTGTCGTCACATAGATTCGACGTTGCGGTTGTAGACAGGTTACTGCCCGGCGGCAGCAGCGGGCTGGCTCTCAAAGAGGAGATAAACCGGACACAGCCGGAATGCGAAGTGATTATGATGTCAGGGCTTCCTATATTTGAATTAGCTGCTGAAGCATCCTGTGAGGAGGGTCAAACTTATCTTACAAAACCTGTGAAAAAAGACGTGATAATCCAGGCGGTAAAAGAAGCAGCGGAAAAGAGTAAGACAAAAAGGCTGATGTAACAGGGGATAAAGCCGACTTTCAGCCCATACACCCTCAACTCATGTTCGATTCCAAACAGGCTATTTGATGTTATGGTCAATTATTCAATATGGAGGTGGTAACAATGTCTCAAAAATCCGTCCAGGCGGAAGAACTATTTGATAAGGATGCCTTTTTCAGTCGCCTGCTGGGAGATGAAGAACTGGCCAGGGAAGTGATTGGAGTGTTTCTGGCTGACGTGCCAAACAAAATTAATGCCTTAACCCAGGTGCTCAACAGAAGAGATGCCCCCAAAGTGCGTGATCATGCCCATTCAATAAAGGGCGCCGCATTGAACGTCAGCGCCGTGGCGCTCAGTGCCGTGGCCCTTGAAATGGAAAAGGCGGGAGAATCTTCAGATATAGACCATGCTGTATCCCTGATGCCGAATATAGACAGGCAGTTTGAGCTATTCAAAAATGAGTTGGTCTTGGCCGGGCTTGTCTGATTATCTGAAAAGCTTCCTGTTGCAGGGACACCCGCCAGGCAGATGGTGCCGGCTACGGCTATCCGAAATAATTACGGATACATGCCTGGATGCATCAACCCTGCTGCTTCATCCAGCCCAAACATGATGTTCATGTTCTGTACAGCACTGCCCGCCTGGCCCTTTAGCAGGTTGTCTATAAGGCTTACCACTATAAGCTTGGCGGTCCTGTCATCCACATTGACGGAGAGGTTGCAAAAGTTGCTGCCGCGCACATTAGTACTGATCTGGGGTTTTTCCGGCCCAAATACCCTGACAAATACGTCGTTCTTGTAAAATTCCCTGTACGCTTCCAACACCTTTCTAATATTTTGTCCCGGCTTTAGTGTAGCATATAAGGTAGAGAGAATGCCCCTGCACAGGGGAACAGCATGGGGGGTAAAGGTGATCTTGATCTCCGTGCCGGCCTGAAGACTCAATTGTCTTTCTATCTCGTAGACATGCTGGTGGCCTGATATCTTGTAGGCGTTTATCGCATCATACCTGGCCGGATAATGATATGCAGCCGTCGGGGTCTTTCCGGCCCCGGAGATACCGGTCTTTGCGTCACATATGATGGAATCCTGCTCAATCAGCCCTTCCTTGACAGCGGGCGCAAGGCCCAGATTGCAACTAACCGCAAAACACCCCGGATTTCCCACCAGGTCTGCTGCTGCAATCTTAGGCCGGTGAAATTCGGCTAGGCCGTAAACAGCGCGGGGGAGAAGTTCCGGGGATGCATGCTCCTGGGGTTTCCCGATCCTTGCCGCGTATCCCTTATATATCTCCAAGTCATTGAATCTGAAGTCTCCACTGTAGTCAATGACCTTGGCCCCCTTTTTGAGCCAGTTGGGGGCGTCCTTCTGACCTACGCCATCCGGTGTGGCAAAAAAGACCACATCAAAGTCATCAGGCCGGTTAGGATCCCCTGCGTCAAGCACCGGCAGATCGCAGAAACCGGTCAGGTGTGGATAGAGATCACTTATAGGCCTACCTGTATCGTGTTTGGCCATCAAGGCCTTTATCTCAACGTGCGGGTGATTGCACAGGATCTCTATTGCCCCGCAACCGCCGTAACCCCCTGCGCCGATAATTCCAACTTTTATCTTGTCACTCATCTCAACCTCGTCTTAATAAGGGTAAATGCCCTCCCGACTCTTTCAACTCTTTTAACTTTTTTAACTCCTTAAACTTTATTCTTCCAAGTTTACGGCTATATGTTGAATCTAAAATTTATGATATCTCCGTCTTCTACAATGTATTCCTTTCCCTCGAGCCGGACGAGCCCCGCCTTTTTGGCCGCCTGATAGGTGCCATGGGTCTTTAGATCAGAATATGACAATGTCTCAGCCCTGATAAAACCCTTTTCTATGTCCGAGTGCACCGCACCAGCCGCCTTTACTGCCGGCGTGCCTGCGGTGATTGGCCAGGCCTTTACCTCGTCTTCTCCGACCGTGAAAAAGGATATGCGATTCAAAAGACGGAAGGAGCTTTTGATAACCCGGTCCAGCACAGACTCCCTGATATTATAGGCTTCAAGAAAGACCTCTGCCTCTTCCTTTGACATGGAGACGATATCTTTTTCAAGGCGGCCTCTCACAGCCATAATCTCTATATTACGCGGTATCTTTTCCCATATTGGCGCATCCTCATTTTCGTCATCATTGTTGATGATGACAAGCATGGGTCTTGCGGAGAGGAAGGTAAAACCCTTTAGCACAGGGTGAGTCGCAAGCATAGGATCATTGCGGATGGGGATGCCCTTTTCCAGGAGTTCGCGGCAGGATTTGACCAAGGCATATTCATCTCCATCCGGCTTTTTTCCCCTCTTTTTGTCGAGATCAATCCTCTCAATCCTCTTTTCCGCAATGACAAGATCAGCCAGGATCATCTCTTCCTCGAACCGCCAGAAGTCCTGTTCAGACGAGGGGGTTGATTCATCCAGGGCCCTAAAATTTCTGACCACATGGACCAGGGCATCACATGTCCTCAACTGATTTAAGGCCGCTGGGTCTACCTTTGAAGGGGTGGAAGAGGGTATCTCTGATGGCAGAAAATATTCGATCTTTGCATAGGTGGTTTTCTTGGGTTTATACATTTTACTTAAGAAGTCCACCCTCTCGTCAAATACCACAAGGGTTGCAATCCTTGCGTCGCTTTTTTGTGAAACCCGTTCATCCTTCTCGCTTCGCGCACCCGTAAGCGCAGAAAATATGGTCGCCCTGCCGGACTGGGGCAGTCCCATGATGCCCAATTTCATACCGGAAATCGCCTCCGTTTGTATAAAAGTTGTCCTATAGGTATCACGGAAGCAAGCGAAAAATCAATTGTAAGTGACAATGAGACAGGAAATAGAATTGAGGAACCAGGAACCGGACTTATGAGGGTTTTTTGTGGAAATAAGATGCAAACTATTTCATCCATCTTCTCAGCAGCACATAAATCGCACCCGCTCCCCCATCGTAAGGTCTGGCGGTTGAAAAGGCGAGCACTATCTTGTTGATCGGCCCGCGGTTGAGCCAGGATGGCAGCCGCTCTTTCAGCACAGGTATGTGATCCTGTGAATTAAGCCCCCTTCCGTGCACTATAAGCACACATCTTAGGCCCAGACGATAACTGCGGATAAGAAATTCCCGGACCCTGGTCTCCGCCTCCTGTTTGTTTAGCCCATGCAAATCAATATGATCCTGGACAGGAAAATCTCCTTTCTTTAGGCGCTCCATCAGCCTGGGGCTGAACCCTGGCGTGCATCCCTCGATGTATTCGTCCGTGAAAATTATGTCTATCTCAGCAACACCGCTTACCAGATCGGATAAATGCGCAAGGACCTCCAATTCTTCATTTGCAGGGGCATGGGCGGGCCTGACATTGGGATCGGGCTGCCTTGCGATCCTCCTTTTGCCACCCTCAAGGCGGGTCACATCCGACATCAAACCAAGGAACAGCCCGTCTTCTTCATCCTGCCTTTTTGTCCGCACGGGCGCCTCCTGCATTTCCTGCCTATCCCGAGAGGGGTCGGCCTTCATTAAATAGGCAAGGTCTCCCTTCAGAGGGTTAAAACTGACCCGTGTCTTTTTCTTTGAATTAGACCCTGGAGAGATTATCTTTTTCTTTTTCCTGCGCGGCAATGGAAAACCTCGACTAAAGGAAAATAACTTGCAATCAATTACATCATATTATTATATCACGATTGTGTTGTGGAAAATAATTATTTGCTGATAAGGAAAGATGAGGTGAAATGATGACAGAGGAAAAGGCCTTGGTTGCTGTGGTTATGGGAAGCGCGTCCGATGCAGACGTAATGCGAGGCTGCATTGAAACATTAAAAGAGCTGGGGATTTCACATCAAGTCAAGGTGCTTTCCGGGCACCGTACACCTGATGCGGCCAGGCAATACGCAATGTCCGCCTCGAGTCTGGGGATAGAAGTAATAATTGCAGGGGCTGGCTGGGCCGCGCATCTTGCGGGGTTTATTGCAGGTCTTACCCCGCTTCCCGTTATCGGAGTGCCTATTGATTCATCTCCCCTGAATGGGATGGATTCACTATTATCCACCGTCCAGATGCCGCCCGGCATCCCTGTGGCGACCGTATCCATTGGAAAGGGGGGTGCTAAAAACGCCGCTGTACTTGCAGCCCAGATCCTGGCCCTGAAATATCCTGCTGTCGCAGAAAGGCTGTTAAATTATCGCAGGCAACTGACACAAAAGGCACTGGAAGCGTCGGGGATCTGAATTGTTATTGGTGGACATCAGCCGCGATTTTCAATCGGCCATAAACCAGGCCAGGAATGCCCTTCTGGCTGGTGGTGTTACAGCGTTTCCAACAGAGACATTTTACGGGCTAGGCGTTGACATTAGAAACGAGGCGGCGATCAGGAGGCTTTTCGCAATAAAAAAAAGGAGCGACAATAACCCCATACTGATCCTGATACCGTCTATAGAGTCTTTGACCCAATACGTGACGAATGTTCCGCCTGTCGCACTCCGTCTGATTGAATTATTCTGGCCAGGCGGATTGACTATTGTCTTTGAGGCAAAAGGAATAATCTCTCCACTCTTAACCGCGGGCACAGGCAACATCGGGGTTCGTTTGTCCAGTCATCCGGTTGCGACCACATTGGCCGGGGCCATCGGATCCGCAATAACCGGCACCAGCGCCAATATTTCAGGGGAACCCCCCTGCCAGAACGCAGAGGAGGTGCGGGCCTTTCTCGGAGATAAGATAGATCTGATCTTGGACGGCGGAAAGACCATTGGAGGCATTGGTTCCACTATACTGGATGCTACCACCGATCCCCCAAGAATCATAAGGCAAGGACTTATCAGTGCGGAACAAATCAAGGCATGTATATTTAATGTTGAATAAGTAATGGACTATATCACCTGTCACCACAGAAAATCCTGGCCTTCGATCTCTTTGGCCGTATGCAGAAGATGTAAGAGAATGGTTAAGTGCAGTGATTATCAGAATTATATTAACCCCTCGTTATTTCCAAGTCTTGTTAAACCTGACACTGTCAAAAGAAAGCTCCGGCGCCAAAGGATTGAACATAAAAAAACAGAAAATGGTCCTGAACAACTGACTTTTGATCACATATTAAGAAAAGGGGCATTTTAAAAGAGACTATGTTTCAAAAAAAGCCATGCTGCCGTAAGAGTTACACTTGGCTTTGTGTGAGCTGGCTTTACTTGCTCATTTGTCAGAATTCAATTTTTCCGTTTTTGTAAAGGTAGGCCTCATTTGGTCTGGTGGGATTTTTGGGGAGGGTCTTTAATATACCTGTTGCTGTGAGCTGTTCAAGGGTTTCCGGCGGGTGACCGAATGACCAAACGTATTGTTCTATTCCTTTCTCCAAAATCAACACTCCATTGAGGGCCTCAATTCTCCGGGCTATTTCCTCCTTTTGAGCTTCATTTTCAGTTCGCTCATACATGGTTTTTAAAAAGGCAATGGAGGTGATGGTCTCCCCCCCACGCTGCGCTAACCTGGCACCGAGAAGTCCCAAGGACTTAGCGGCCTCGTGTCTTTTGGCTATCTCCATCAGATATCGCGAGGCAGTCAAATTGTCCCTCAAAAAATAGAAGTAATCAAAACCAATAAAAAACCCTGGCTGCCAATCCCAATCGCGATGCGCATTGAACAGTTCAAGGATCTCGATACCCTTTTTGACATAATCTCCCTTCCACCAGGGCAAATATCCTTGAACAAAATAACATGTCTGAAAAAAATAGGGATCAAGATTAGCGGATTGACTGAAAAGGGTGGAGACCGTTTTTTGATTGGCCTCTGGCATCTCATCCCTGCCGCCAAGGTAAACGCTTGCCTTGAGCAGTAAGTAATCAGCCAGAAGAGATGCGAACTCACCACTTGCGATTTTAAGTACCTCGGGGCTTACATTGAGAGCGGATACAATCTGCGTTGGGTCCAGGCGGTCGCGTAAGGCTTGTACTTTTACAGCGCTTGCCATATAACTGGATATCCCTATGATGAAAAGGACAAAAAAAATGATTGTACTTTTGTTTTTCAGCATAGGTCCTTTTGTTTAAATATAACTAGTGTCAGCAGGAACATAATAACAATATATGCGCAACCGTAGAGGCCAGTCCATATCAAATAGGCCCCATCGTAAGGAAGTCCATAGGCTAGGTTTGCCTTGAGATCAAAGGCAGAAAGATTGGGAAACAGCCATGACATGCCTTTCATAAGGCCAACATACCAAGGGCTAACCTCCATGAACTCTCCTTTGATAAGAACCTTGACTATAGTCTCCAGACTGTGCCCGATGAAATAGATGCAGAAGGTAAAAAGCATGGCCAGATATATGCTGGACGAAATAACTGTGAAGAAAAAAGAGACCGAGAGCACTATAAGCAAAGATAAAAAATGAAAACCAATTGTTGTCAACAGGCTAACCCATGAAAAGTTTCTAGGCATTGTTGCCCCGGGACGAAGCGCACTGCCTATACCGAAAGAAACCATGGCCAAAAAGCCGAGAATTAACATAACTACAAAGAGGAGAAGGGTCATCCCGCCGAATTTCCCCATTACATACTGCGCTCTGGTAACCGGTCTTCCCACGATCATATAAACTGTCTTGTTGTGTATATCCTGGCTCAACATGCCGATGCCCAGGAAAAAGATGATAGAAAGGCCCGCCAGGGAAAGGGCTGCAAAGCCCAGATCAACCATGACCTTTCCCACCTCCAGTGAAAACAAGTTAGTTAAAACAACATTGGATGCGAACAAGAGCAATGCCAACAGGGTAATCCCGAAAAGTATCCGATTCCTGATTCCTTCCTTAAAAGTGATTTTAGTGATAAGCCAGATAGGGTTCATGGTATTTTACCTTGTGGACCGGTCTGTTATCTCCTTAACAAATGCCTCTTCAAGTGTGTTGGAATCCTTCTGAAAACCCTGTAAGTCGCCACAGTATAACAGCTTCCCCTTATGAAGAACACCGATGCGATCACAGAGCATTTCCACATCATTTAATATGTGTGTACTGAAAAATACTGTCTTTCCCGCCTCCTTGAATTCAAGAATAAGTCTGGATATAAGTCTTCTGCCAAGCGGATCAAGGCCGCTCATTGGCTCATCAAGGATAAGGATTTCCGGGTCATGGATCATGGCCTGGGCAAGACCGATCCTCTGCTTCATACCCTTTGAAAATGTCCGTACCGGTCGATAAATAAAGGGAAGGAGCTCAAGTTTTTCAAGGATTATTCCTGCCTGGGTCTTAATATCATTTCGTGTCATTCCAGAGGTAAGACCACCGAATTCAAGGAGTTCCCTGGGGGTTAGTTGCTCATAAAAATGGGGATGTTCTGGCATGTAGCCGATATTTCTACGGCTGTTGGAGTCAGTTGCCTGGGTACCCTTTATAAGTACCCTGCCTGAATCAGCTCGGATGAAGTCAAGCGCTATGTTTATGGAGGTGCTTTTTCCAGCGCCGTTCGGGCCTAGAAATCCAAATACTTCCCCCTTTTCAATATCAAGAGTAAGGTTATCGAGGACGGTCTGGCGCTTAAAACCATATCTAAATGTTTTGCTAATGTGGTCAAAAAGAATTTCAGCCATGTCGCATGTCCAGGTATTCAAACGAGAAATGCTATCATAAAGTTATAAGAACTTTCGAGTTATTGTTTATGAAAAGATCGTTTGAATTATATTTGGATAGATAGATATTTGATTTCAGAAATGCAAGATGTTTTTCTAATTATCGGTTATGTTGAAAAAAAACCCGGACCAATGGTCCGGGCAAAAAAATACGTTTAACAAGTATCACGCAATAATCTATTGAAGCACCATCCAGGACTGGGTAGGCAATCCACCACCATTTACCGGGACCCCAGCAGGGGCAAATTCATTCTGGGTCGAACTCATCCGGGGCGTTGTCAGTGTAGCTAAAGCGCCACCAAATGTCAAGCCATTCCAGGTATCGTTTTGGACGAAATATATTACATCAGAAACGTTAGACTCTGTACCAAAAGCCCTGTTCCCATTAGCCGCGCGGGTCAAAATCTTGTAAGCAGCGTTGGTCCCTTGGCCTGCCGCACGAGATGTGGTGCCAATCCTAAGGTTCATTCCATCAGGAACTGTAAGTCCCACACCGCTTGTGACATTACCCGCTGCACTGACTCTTGTCCCTGTGATATAGGAACCTGTACTGTCTCTTGTTGCGGCAACGATCTGTCCCACTAATCTTTGTCCGGAAGTACTTGCGGCTATTTGACCCGCAGCACGTGTTAAAGCTTCACCTCTGTCAGAAGCCCCATAGACTGCTATATCTGAATTCAGGGCAGATTCGGCACTGACTGCATTTTTCAGCAGTGCCTCAGCACTGGTGTTATTGGCCCGCACACGGTAGGTAGCAAATTGTGGTATGGCAATAGCCGCCAAGATACCAATAATAGCTATAACGATCATCAACTCGATAAGGGTAAAACCTTTTTCTTTGTTTTTTCTGAGTGCTTGAAGCATGTTAATTCCTCCGAAATATTTTATTGATTGTATATTATAAGTTAAATTATGACACATTGTAACTCGGCACTAATTACTTTCTTAATTCGCATCCCCCCTTTCAAATATTCTCATAAGCCTGAATAAATTTTTTAAAGCATTTAGTTTCTGTTCATAATTTACATTGCAGTAAGTATGCCAACAACAAACAATGACCGCGCCTAGTCAACAACATATTGATATCGTAAGATATAATAACATCAAACAAATTGCCATACACCCCAGTATGCAGAAATTTTATTTAAAAAATCGGGGGATTTCACCAAGACCCTGTTATTTTCACCGGGAATAGGCTGAAAAAAATATTATGAATACATATTGCTGACTTCAACCGCGCCTTCCAGTGTATTATATGGGGTTGTGCCCAAACAAATATTGCGCCTTCTCCATTACATATTCGCCCTGGCTCTTGTATGCCTGTGCCAGATTTAGCATGACCAACTTCTTATATGGTTTTATAACTTCAATATCTTCCTCTTTCGCAGTACCAATGACATAACCTTTGAGATCACCATCTTTTTCTAGTTGGATAAACTTTTGAATTTCTTTATTAGCCTTGGCTTCTTTGTTTTGTTTGAAATAAATTTCTGAGAGGTAGAGATGCATCTTGGGGTCGCAGGGTCGAATCTTTACCGCCTTCTCAAGGAATAAAAATGCCTTATCCCATTTACCATCAAGCCTGTATGCATACCCTGCTGCTCCGAGGAGTCCCCCATCATCCGACCATTGTCTGCCCGCCAAATTGATATATTTTAAGGCTTCTTTTATCTTTCCTTGTTTTAATAAAACCAGGGTCATATTTTTGTAAGGCTGAATTGCGTTATTGTCGCAACCAATTGCTTCCAAAAAGTTATGCTCGGCTTTTTCCCATTGGCCCATATTGTAGTATAACAAGCCCAAGTTGTTGTATATATCGGCGTTAGTGGTATAAACCGATGCCGCCTTGTTGTAGTATTCAAGGGCCTTGTCCAAATTTCCTAATCTCTGATAAACAAGACCGATATTGTAATGGGTGGTCGGGACATCGGTAATGTTACTACTCTTATGACAGGATTGTGCAGTGGAAAATTCTGATAATGCCTTATCATAATCTTTATGGTCAAAATAAAAGACTCCCAGATTCAAATGGGGCCGGATAAGATCAGGGGCCTTCTTTATAGCGTCGGCCCACAACGTTCCCTCCGTCTCATAATCAAAGTTGCGCAGGAATGTGCTGTTACCAAACCCAACCAACAGCAGGGCCAAAAAGATACAAATCATCCACCGCATCGCTGGCTTTTTGGAATAGTACCGGATGACTTTAACCAACAGTATTGTGACCGGCACAAACAAAAGCATGGACGGAACATAATTACGATGTTCAAAACACAGTTCCAACCCAAAAAAAGAGGCCTCAATGAAATGATTCATGAAATAGAAAAGAATACAATAACAGACGAGCGGCCATTTTCTGGAATATCTGATACACAGCCCCAGGATTGCAAGAATCACAATAATTGCAATGATTGTGGTCGGAGGATTAACAAGGCTCTGTGAGACTGTTATGTCATGGGCGATGGACAGCCGCTGTTGAATGGGATAAAATAAAAGAGAAAGATAAAATAAAACAACCCTTGGTTCAGTGAGCAGATGTTCAACCGGCCCAAACGGCCGTTTGGTTTCATAGACGTTGATAATCCCTTTTGGACTGAGAACGGATGGTCCTCGCATGATCAGCGCCAGCCCGACCGGGATGATAATAAGAGCGGCAAAAATAAAGAAGTTTCTCTTCAAGTACTCCTTCTTCATCCCCTGTATCAGAAAAAGATCAAAAAACAGAAGGCTGAAAGGCAGCATGGCTGCATTTTCCTTTGAACCAAAGGCAAAAACGCTGCAGATGACAAACGCTGCATAGTGACTCATCCCGGACAAATTCATGTGGGAAGTCCTGCCCTTAAGATAAAAATACATCGCCATGATATAGAAAAGGCCCGCCAGACTTGTCATACGCTGCACTATGTAAGTGACAGACTCTGTTTGAAGAGGATTTACAGCCCAGAAAGCCGCCGATAAAAGGGCGATAAAATAGGCGGTTGACCCGTATTTAGGTTTTAACAACGGCAGATTAAGGGTATGATAGACGAAAAGAAAAAGGAAAAGAGCCGCCAGGATATGTATTGCTGTATTTACTACGTGGTAACCAAACACATTGAGTTGGCCAAGATAGTAATTTAACCCAAGGGTCAGACAGGAAACCGGGCGGTAGATTTTTCCTGATTTGGTCGGAGAGGCATAAAATGTTTGTTTGATACTCTGCCAATCCATTTTATTCAAATGGATAGCTTTATTATCTACTATGACACCTGCGTCATCAAACTGCCACGAGCAATTAAAGGAATTGGAACAGACGGAAAGAATCAAAATTACTAAGGCAGAGAATGCAAAAACGTTTCTTCGACAGGCGGATAATTGACTCTCTGATTCAAGATTCCAGATATTCATGTTCTTTTTATCCTATAATTGATGTCCTCAATATATGTTGTAACCTATAGGCTATTTATTAGAAGCCAAAATTCATGACAATATAGCCAATGAAAGTGCTATTCATGGAAATAAACGCAGATAAGGGAAGCAATATCCTTGCCAGAGTAATCCAAGTATGATATTTTTATCAATAAATTATTGCTCACACGGACACACAGAGCCATGATGAGTATGATGAAATAAAGAAATCATGATTACTCAGAATCCAGGAGTCAGGAGCCAGAATTAAGAATAGAAATGGCGGATGACACCAAAACTCAATGGCTTATTTAATCGGAGTCTGAATCGTTAGGGCATCAGCCTATGCACTCACTTTTTATTCTGACTCCTGAGTAGTTATAAACATCTTAGTGATGTTATGGCTCTGTGTGAGAATGAAAACAGAATGATGTCTATCTTGACTTCAAGGAGGCAATTTTATGTCTGAAGAAAAAAAGGATGAAAGTTTGGCAGAAGAAGGCCTAACCTTGGATAAAAAAACAATTGAAGTACTGGTGGCCCATATTATCCCGACCTCCAAGTATTTTGAGGCCCGCTTCGATCATATGCAGTACCAGATAGATGCCTTAAATAACAATATCAAGGAATTTAGAACAGATGTAGACAGGCGCTTCGAAAATATCAAAACAGATATGAACGACCGTTTCGGGCAGATAGACAGGCGCTTCGAAGATATCAAAACTGATATGAACGACCGCTTCGGGCAGGTGGAAAGACGGTTCGAACAGGTTGACAAGCGCTTCGAACAGATGATTATGTCCATTGACCGCTTAAGCGAAAAGCTGGATCAAAGAGATGAAAGACAAAGGAACTTCACCCTGCGGATGTTTACTATTGCAATATCCATTTCTATTATAGGGGTTCTTGGGGCTTTTTTGAAATCCCTGGGTGTGATCTGATAGTTCTACTTCAGACAAGTTGAACTTAGTGCCCTTCGGGCGGATTTTTTTGACAGGATCAACACAAGTTATCAGAAAAATGACATTAACTCAAGTGTCCGACAAATTTAGCTTGGACATCATATATGCCTTTGGAAGCCGGGCACAGGAGGTTGTCAAATGGGTAAACGAAGAGATCTCCGCGCTCAGAATATCATCCTTGTCAGATATTGACATTGGTGTCAAACCAAGTGCTGGAAAAATACTTTCTCTTAGAGAAAAAGTTCATCTAAGCATATCTTTTGAAGACTTATTTGCCGTAAATCGGTTAGATCTGGTCGTCTTACCGGAAGCAGATCCTTTTTTGGCGGCAAATATCATCCGGGGAGAAAGGATATTTTGCAGGGATGAGCACGCGGCAGATGAGTATGAATTATATATTTTAAGGCGAGCTGGAGACTTGGCCCCCTTGGAGAGAGAAAGGATGTCATTGATTATGGAGACAGATTAATGGCGCCGGGAAGAATATCAGACAGGATTGTTGTTGACCGAATAGATTGGATAAAAAAAATGATTCATGAAATTGGTCAATTGCCGTTTGATAGTTATGCAAGTTTTATCGCTGACAAAAGGAACATCTGGGCTGCGGAGTCATGCCTGAGGCGGGCTCTTGAGGCGCTCATGGATCTTGGCAGGCACATCCTGGCCAAGGGCTTTGGTCGTGGTGTAAGCGAGTACAAGGAAATCGCAGCCGGTTTGGTCGCAGCCGGGATTTTTGGTCCTGACGAAGGAGATAAGCTTAGGACACTGGCGGGCTATAGAAATAGGATGGTCCATTTCTATCAGGAAATTTCTGATAAAGAACTCTTCGAGATATGTTCATCTCAGCTTTCAGACATCACTTGTGTTACTGATGCTATAAGAGAATGGATTAGTGTTCACCATGATATGATAGACAAGACCCTTTAATCTTATTGTCGGACCTTTTCATTTGGAGGTGATCTAATGAGTGAAGAAAAAAAAGATGAAGGCTTGCAGGAAGAAGGCCTGACTCTGGACAAAAAAACGATTGAAGTACTGGTCGCTCATATTATCCCCACCTCCAAGTACTTCGAGGCCCGGTTCGATCACATGCAGTATCAGATAGATAGCATAAATAGCAATCTCAAGGAATTCAGGAACGATGTTGACAGGCGCTTCCAAGAGCTTAGAGGAGAAATGGATGACCGCTTTAAGCAGGTGGACAGACGCTTCGAACAGGTGGACAAGCGCTTCGAACAGATGATTGTGTCCATTGACCGCTTAAGCGAAAAGCTGGACCAAAGAGATGAAAGGCAAAGAAACTTCACTTTGCGGTTGTTTACCATTGCCATATCCATTTCGATAATTGGAGTGCTTGGGGCCTTTTTGAAAGCCCTGGGTATCATTTGATACATTTTTCGAGTCCCCAAAATACTAATGCGGACGCACATAAAGCCACAAAAAAATGACTAAAAAAAGATTGGAACAATTATTAGGAAAACATCTTTTGAACCGCTAAGACGCTAAGGACGCCAAGGGGGTATAGTTGGGCTTTTTCTGATCCTGAAAGAAAAACGCAAGATTAGAAAAAAACCATAAACTTGGTGTTCTTCGCGGTGGTCCAAAAAACATGAATTACATATTGCGGATCCGCACAGATCGAAAAGTTTGGGAATTTATTTGCCACTTTGTGGCCTTGTGTGAGAATAAATGTTCTGTCAAAATTATGTCCCAATTGATGCAAAAAAAATGGCTTGAAATGATCGAGGCCTTTTCGAAGCTTTCGCAGGAGGAAAGGGCCTTGGAAGCTGAAAAACGCCTGGACGAGACCCTCCAAAGAATGGCTGAAATGTATAAAATTTCACCTGAAGAGGCCTATGAAAAACTTATTAAAAACAGTCACCGAATGCATTGATAAGTTTTCAAAACAATACAACCTCTCCCGACTCGCAGCAATTGTTGGTGGGGAAGCAGTAATTATGCATGGGATTCCGAGGACCACCCTTGATATAGATGTCCTCTGCTATTGGCAAACTGATAAAAATGATAAAGACTCTATTGTAAAACTACTGGCCTTTTTTTTGAGAGAAGAACTTGGTGAGAGCTATGAAGTGAACGATTTTGAGGCATCCAAAGACCCCTTTGATCCTCTAAAACATGACCTCCTTATAATAACGGATACTGAAAGAAGATATAAGAAGCTTGATATTCTTATTGCAAATTATAAATGGGAGGTCGAAGGATTTGCCTATATGGATTCTCCTGATAAAGGACCTCTGCAAATATATCCTAAACCGTATCTTGTCGGGATGAAACTGATGGCAGGCGGTGTTCGGGACGAGGAAGATATTCGAGATCTCTTTTTATTAATGACTGATCTTGAAAAGGTAAAGGCATTGGACATCGCCCGTTTAATAAGACGCGATAAGAACCTGTCTCGAATTCTATCTGAAGATAGACGTGGCTCTGTGTGAAAATAACTATAATGAATAGCACCTATTGAAAAAAGCATGGCAATTACCACGGACAATTCTAATAGCTTTTGTCTGTTTTGGGATGTTGACAGATCAAAGTTAGATATCAATGTACATAAGACCTTTATTATTGAACGAGTCCTGAAATACGGGATTATAGAAGATGTGCTCTGGCTGCTAAAGACTTATTCGGAGGATGATTTAATAAAGACAATCAAATCATCCAAAAACATTGACCGAAAAACGGCCAACTACTGGGCGTTACATCTAGGCATTAAGAAAGAAGACGTGATATGTTTGAACAGGCCCTTGATACACGAACAATTTTATTGATCAAGACGCTGGCTCAGCACGGGACTTTTTTTGAGAATTTTTATCTTGCCGGAGGAACGGCTCTTTCTTTACATCTTGGCCACAGAAGGAGCGAAGACATTGATCTTTTTGCAGAAAAACAATTCTCTATTAATTATTATTCGGATATTATAAGTTCCATTGGAGGCCGGATTTTAATTGCTGAGCAGGGCACAATTCACTGCATATTAGACGAGGTAAAACTATCTCTTTTTTACTATCCTTATCCTTTGCTAAACCCTGTAACAGAGTTCTTCAATATAAAAATTGCCTCAATTGCAGACATTGCATGCATGAAGGCTGTCGCCATATCACAACGAGCCGAAAAAAAGGACTTTTTTGATCTGATTGAAATCTTGAAAATATTATCCCCCGCTGAGGTAAAAAATATACTTTATGATAAATTTGGTCAGAATAAAATAAATCTTTATCACATAGTTAAATCTTTTTTCTATTTCTCGGACGTTGAAGACAGCCCTGATCCCATAAGTCTAACTGGAATTACGTGGGAAAAGGTAAAGGACTATCTTATTTCACGTGAGAAAGAGATATCGTCGATTTTTCTTACCGGCACAAATTGTGCATAGTTAATAGAATTCCCTTATGAAAAAATAGAAGATGAACTTGTACTTGGCATTTTCAAAAACAAGCTTAAAAATTTTGATTTTTTCTAAAAAGCTGTCTTGGAATATATCGGCAAAGGACATTAAAAGTTGATTTATTTATCACACAAAGTCACAAAGAGCACAAAGGAAAACAAAACCGAACAACTATTTTTCTTCGTGGCTTCGTGTCGCTGTGTGAGTCAAGTCTTTTGATTTCCGGCTTGTCCGGGTAAGGTGGTTTATGTATCTTGAAAAGACAATTGCTGTGGTAGTTCCAGCCTATAATGAAGAGAAGTTGATTGCTAGGGCACTTGAATCTATTCCGGATTTGGTTGACAAGATAATAGTCGTCAATGATGCAAGCCGTGACAATACCGGTAATATTGTAAGGGATGAAGCAAAAAAGAATAGCAAAATATATTTAATTGAGCATGAAGTCAATCAAGGTGTCGGGGGAGCTATTGTTACTGGTTATAAGACGGCAAGAGATATGAATATCGATGTAACCGTTGTCATGGCGGGTGACGCCCAGATGGACCCTAAAGATTTTATTCCTGTGATTGAGCCTATTGCAACCGGCACCGCCGATTACACAAAGGGGAACCGCCTATTCCACGGCGATGCATGGCAGATGATTCCCCATTATCGGTACTTGGGCAACTCCTTCCTTTCTCTGATGACCAAGATCGCCTCGGGTTATTGGCATATTGCCGATTCCCAGTCAGGGTATACTGCAATATCTCTGCTTGCACTAAAGAAACTAAATCTTGATAAGATATACAAACGATATGGAATGCCTAATGATATCCTTATCATGCTGAATGAATTGAATTTTAGGGTTCGGGATGTACATATCAGGCCAGTTTATAATATAGGTGAAAAATCAGGCATTAGGCTGATGAAAGTAATACCAAAAATAAGCTTGATACTCTTTAAAGGCTTTTGGCACAGACTATTATACAAATATGTTATTAAGGACTTTCATCCTCTCATCTTCTTTTATCTACTTTCCATTTTTCTTCTTGGAGCCAGTGTTCTGCTTTCGATTCGTTTATTCTATTTCTGGATAATATTAGGCCATGTCCCCGCTATAACGGCAATGGCTCTTGTTTTTTCCGTAATAAGTGGGTTACAGACTCTATTTTTCGGGATGTGGTTCGATATGGAGTATAATAAGGATTTACGATGAGAGTTGGATTTTACATCCCAACCAATAATCTAAAATAGATCTTTGAAGGTGTTCATTCCAGCTTATTATAGTTTTGAATTCGGACCAATCATTCCTTCATAGTGATCCGTTTCCCAGTTAGTAGTGCCATAACCCCTAGAGCAAGCACGTAAACAATTAAGACGGCATGAGAAGCTAACGCAAAATTCATTCCTTCTGAAGTGGGGATTCCAAGTAACGCCAACCCTGCGATCCATCCGCCTTCATGGTTTCCAGCATTTGCAAAGCCCTGAACAGGAATTAGTTGTAATGGCAGCTGAATGGTTATAAGAAACCAAATATCTCCTATCCCAATATTAAGGTTAATTGCTCTAGCTGTGCAGAAGTAACAAGATGCCACCGCCATCCATATCCCCAAACTGACAACAATCTCTAATGCGCCAAAAGAAGCGACATTTTCAAAAATTTTCATCGCTTTTAATCTACTTAATCTGGCGAGGCAATCTAATGATTGCAGCCACTTTGTCATCAGTGGAAACAAACTCATACCAAGCGCAATCAAAAACCATATGAGCCTAACAAGCGGAGAAATCAAAACTGGAGTAAGAAGGCTCATACAAAGCATCCACAGCCCTAAAGTGAAAAAATCCAAAAACCGAACTTTAAGCAAGATTTGTCCCCCCTCAGTTAATCCAATATTTGCAACGGACTTTAAAATCACTGGGAGGGTTAGATCGCCGGATCGGAAAGGCAAAAAGTAGGTTGCGACACCATGCAAGCAAGCAGAATGAATCGCACTAGGCCATATTTTAAGGCGTTGCCTGGAAACAATATTAATCCTCAAGGCACGGAGTGAATAATTAATAAGGTATATACCGAGGCCAGCAACTGCCCATTTCCATCGTATGTTATGTAAATAGCTCCAAAGCTGCTGCCCTTTTAGAACTGCGCATCCAAAAACAACCACAAAAAGAAATATAGACAAAATCTGATATATTCTTTTTTGCAACAGTGAAGCCTTAACTTAGAATATCAAAAGGTAGGCAGACAAACACACCGCCTATTCCTTTTTGCTAAAAGTATAGGGAAAGGGCAATATGCACCCATTAGTTAGCTCCCTTGTTTGGCGAAAGCCTTATTCTATAATTTTGAATATGCTCTTCCAAGATATGGGCCTTTTTCGCGAATAACTTGACAAGGATTTCCTGCAGCTACAACATTTGAAGGGATATCACGTGTTACCACAGAATTCGCTCCTATAACTACATTATCGCCTATAGTTATCCCTGGCATTACAACTGAATTCATTGCCATCCACACATTGTTTCCAATGGTTATGGGCTTATCCTTTGTATAGGAATCATAATCCTCTAGGTTGTGATTTGAACTTATTAATCCTACGCCGGGTCCTATTCGAAAGTTGTGCCCAACAGTTATTCCGTTTCGAGCTTGAATATAGCAACAAGCATTCATTCCTGGTGCGCTTCTGTTTCCAACCTTGATGTTTTTATGGTAAAGAATCCTTGACGTAAAATGCACAGGCCAAGGCACAGACCCATTAATTCTAAGTATTTTTTGAGGCACAAAAAAATACAGCAAATAAAACAAAGGTATCCCTTTCGCTTTCGGGTAAAACCATCGTAACCAGAATAGGCAAAAAGCAAATTTCTCAATTAGGGCGCTGACTTTTCTTACATCTTGATACATTTGAAGTTCCTTACGTCGAAATAGCGATAAACATCAAAAGGCTATGTTTCAACGAGGTCAGACTGCCGTAAAAAACGAATGACGGGGTGTCGTGTTTTTCAGTTAAACCGCCATCTTAAGCCATTTTTTAAATCGCCGTCCGCACCTTGTCTCCATTATAAGTATTTGATTTGATTTAGCAAAGGCAGGCAATGCCTATTCATGATTCTGTTGCAGGTGTTATCCCATAAATAAGCTTTATCTCCTTTCGTTTTATTTATTTTTGTGCTTAGCATATCTCTTGATATCGGTTTTCTAAGAGCCACATCCAACCATCCTACTAATCGTGACATAACTTCAAATCCCGTATCAGGGTGAAATACTTGTTCGAATCTCAAGAAAAATGTATTTTCTTTGCCTTTAATAGCCTTGATAATAGAAGAGTTTTTCTTTGCCCATATTTTACCATAAAAATCAACACGTTGATAATAATTATTTCTAAGACCTCTTACTTGGTCCAGATATGATGTAGGTTGCCAGAAAGGCACCAATGAATTGGCAACAGTACTTTGCCATCGCTGTTTCTCCCACTTTATGTGTGAGATGATAAATGACTTAGGATCCCTAATAATGAAGACAAATTTTGCATTAGGAAAAAAGTCAGCGATGATATTTATTAAATTATAATAATATGGATTGCATTCAATATATCTTAAACTGTGTTTATGTATATCATGGAATTTTAGTACCTTCCATAAGGTTTTCATCGTACCCTTTGAAAGCAGGTTTCGCGAGTACATATTCCCCAATATATTTAATGTCCGTGTAAATTTTGTTGTATGATAGGAAGCAACATCAATACCATAAGTAGAAAAGAATCTAGAAAAATATTTTGTCCCTGTGCGACCGGTCGACACAAGAAATATTGGGCTCTTCATAATCTTGTATATATATATAGGTTATTCATTCCCATCATAAAATGAGATCTCCTGGTGAAAATTAGATCTGCATCTCGAATAAAAGCCTGCAACTGTTTATATGAAAAACCTGGATACTTTGCCCATGATTCTCGAAACACATGCCATAACATGCCAATTAGTGGGTTGAGTAAGGTCAGGATCAATGTTCCCCCAGGCTTAAGCACGCGTGCGCTTTCAAGGATGACCTTCTGTGGCCGGTCAAAGTAATTTAGGGACGCAACTATAGTAACTGAATTAAAAGAGCTTTCTTTAAATGGTAATTTTTCAAAATTCTTTACAAGAACGTCCACGCTTCCATAATTTACAACGTCAATACCAAATCCTCCTCCAACAATTTCTGATAGTATGTTGTCACCGCATGCAATATCGAGAAAAGGTTGCCTTATCTCCTTCGCTACCTTATTATTACGCCATCCTGCAAGCCAGAATCCAATAATATCCTGTGCACTTTTGGGTACTTGTGTCATCTGTCTCGCCCCCACAACATGAGCATGTATTTAGCGGAATTAACTATATGATCTGTAAAATAATTTAAATAGTAATCAGATATATGATCAGACCATCTTTCTGGATGTATCTGAAAAACTAATCTCGGATCTGCGCTAACTGCAAGATAATTATAAAGTTCATCGCCATTTTTAAAATCCAGATTAAGTCTGGTTGCTACGTGATCTCTTATATTAGATTTAGAAGAAAACCAGTTGCGCCCTGTATCATTAATGTAGACAATGTCACTATAATCAATATCTAGATAGATTTCACCAAGTATGCCTAGTTCATTTATAAGCAAGGCATGGTTTTTTGGCTCTCGCCAGATATCACGATTGTCAAAAGGACTCAACGGTGCACCATGCATTGAAATTGTTCTTATCGGAACTACTTCCCTGAATTTGTTGAGATTATGCATGAAACCCTTTAACGCAAGGAACATGTCTCCATTATAATCTGACAAAGATTCGTAATGGTATCCAATTTCATGCCCCATGCTTTCAATTTCTCTAATAACCGGAACATTAAAAACATTTGGTTTGGCACGAAAATAGTATGTCGCTCTAATGCCGAGCTCTGCTTCAACTTCGGCCATTTTAAGTGAATTATTTGGTTTTCGGTCAACATCATGCCTAATAAGACAAAAAGAGTCTGGTTTTGAATCAGAAAATAAAAATTCGTCAAACCTTAGGATAGTTGAGAAGGAGGATCTGATCGCGTGTAGATAACGTCTATATGACCTTAGAGTAAAATCCTTCATCTTAGTTGAATGGATATTCCAGCAAATTCAGTTAAAAAGATAGCGTTAACAGCTTATAATGTTTAAAATTTTTTCTGATAACAGAAAAAATAATACTCTGACGGCCAAAAAGTATAAAATGATACCTGTTACTGTATTTATAATCCTCAGACTTTAATATTTTCACAAGTAGCCTACGCAAGTTTAAAGTATTAAAGCAACATTGGCCAGTTAAACACCAAGTTTCTCAATTCTATAACGGAGTGAATCTAGGCTTACGTTTAAAATCTTGGCTGCTCCAGATTTTGAGCCCTGGGACAATCCCAATGCTTTTTCTATAAGATTTTTTTCGAACTTATCCATTTCTTTATTCAGGTTGATTCCTCCTTCGATCAAGGCACCATCAAAGAAAGAATAGCAGTCATATTCGCCTTGCGATAGACTAAAGTTTTCAGGAAGCACAATATTGGACATCCCTAATGCAACGCTCTTCTCAATGATATTTTCCAATTCCCTAACATTTCCTGGGAATGCATAATCCATAAGGAGTTCCATGGAATAAGTTGATATTGTTTTGGTTTCCTTTCCAAATTTTTCAGAGTACTTACGGAGAAAAAAATCTGTCAGGAGGGGTATGTCCTCTTTTCTCTTTCTTAAAGGCGGCATTTCTATTGCGACAACATTTAGACGATAAAAAAGGTCTTCTCTAAAGCTCGCGTCTTTTACTTTCTTTGCCAAATCCTGATTTGTTGCAGCAATAATTCTAACATCCACTTTGACATCATCAGAGCCTCCAACCCTCCTAAATGTCTTTTCCTGAATAGCCCGCAAGAGTTTGACTTGAAGGATTGTTGGTAATTCGCCAATTTCATCAAGAAAAATTGTCCCACCATTGGCAATTTCGAAAAGCCCTGGCTTGTCTGAGTATGCCCCGGTAAATGACCCTTTCATATAGCCGAACAACTCACTTTCTAAAAGATTCTCTGGTATCCCACCGCAATTTATTGTAACAAATGGTTTGCCTTTTCTGGGGCTGTTTTCATGAATAGCGCGTGCCACAAGTTCTTTGCCCGTTCCGCTTTCACCAAGAATAAGAACATTAACAATTGTTTCAGCGACCTTGTTTATAAGGGAATAGACCTTGAGCATTTCTCTGCTTTTTCCAATTATGTTCCCAAACCTGTCAGCATCTTGGACGCTCTTTAAGAACTTTGCATCGTCTTCTTTGGAACCCCTTTTGTCCAAGGCATTCTGAACTATCTTTTTCAGATCTTCGATATCGAAGTTTTTCTCAATATAATCGTATGCCCCCTCCTTCATTGCTGTGACCGCAGTTCCGCCTGAAGCATAAGCGGTAATTACAATGACCATGGTTTCAGGAGATATCTCCTTAACTCCTTTTAAAAAATCTATCCCATCAACTTTTGGCATCTTGAGATCGGTTATAGCAAGATCAAACTTGTGTTTATTACAAAGCCCAAGGGCCTGCTTACCATCGCATGCACACTTGACTGAGTGACCTTCCTGAATCAACATGATTTCAAGAAATTCCCTCATGCCTTGGTCATCGTCAACAACTAGAATGCTAGCCATTTATTTAATCCTCTAATGACCCAACAAGTATTATGGGAGGGCGTCTATTGGACTGCACATCATGGTTCTTGCTTTTTGGTAATTTATCTGTCCATTATCAATATATTATTCAACCTATAGGTAATATAACTTTGCAAATGGTGCCCTTACCAGCTCCGCTTTCTATTTTAATCTCGCCTCTGTGGCTTCCGGCTATCCTGTTAGCAATTGCAAGACCAAGGCCAGTTCCCCTTTCTTTTGTTGTAAAAAAAGGAGTAAAAATCTTATTGGCGGTATCTTTTTCTATACCGCAGCCAGTGTCGCTAATCAATACTTCAAGATGCTTCTTCTTACTAGTGGTAGATGTCTTAGTCGCTAATTTCAAAGTTCCACCCCCGGGCATCGCCTGAATGGCATTTAAAATCAGATTCCAAATCATCTGCTTGACTTCGGTCCTGTTTCCAAACACAGTTGAATCGTCACACAATTCGCGCTCCATTCTTATATTGTCATGCCAGGATGGATCATACTTGATAGATTCAATGACATCACTAATAATATTAGTTATATCCAATTTCTCTCGGTCACCAGGGTTTGGCCTTGCGAGCAAAAGAAAGTTGCTTATCAGCTTTTCAAGCTGGTCCCTGCCTCTTAATATAATCTGCATAAGCCTTGCATCGGTTTCATCAAGGTCCAAATTTCTCTTAAGCAATTGTATCGAACCGCTTAATGCTGTAAGGGGATTTCTTATTTCATGGGCAAGCCCCGCGGCCATTTCACCAATAAGGGCGAGATTTTTGCTTTTTTCAATCTCTTTTTCCATCAGTTTTGTGGCAGTTAGATCCTGAAAAATCACCACGCTTCCGATCATGTTATCACTGGCATCATTTAAAGGTGAAACAGAAAAACCCAGGTGAATATCTTTTCTTTCCTTCCCATCAACTACTATTTCAGCTCTAGGAATCGCTTCACCTCCCTCTTTCTGTCTTTCAATATTTTCAAGAGCCTCATAAAATCCGGGAAATATTGATTCAATCCAATTTCCTTCAATATCGGTGAATAAAAACCCCGTGATTTCTTCTGCCGCTCTGTTAAAGGATTTTATCTTACCTGCATGATCAATAGTCACAATGCCAGCATTCACATTTTCGATGATACTTTTATACAGGAAATCGAGTTGGTCAAATTCACTTTCTTTTTCAGTTAAGAGTGACCTCGATTTTTTTTCCTTTTCGGCAATGAAGCTAACAAGGACAGCGACAATAAAATAGGATACAATGTGAATGAAAAGTCTTGACAAGACATATGCTGCGTCAAAAGTGTAATCTGTCAATGCCCCATATAAAGGAAGAACACCGTAGTACTGGAAGTCGAGTAAGAGACCGTAAAAAACACTGCTGGCTGATGCCGCAAAAAGCCCCCCCCTTTTTGCAAGAAAAAGGGAAGCATATATAATAACCAGATTGTATAAGGCAGAGTATACACTGGTGATTCCTCCAGTTACGTATACGAGCAAGGTAATCAGTAATATGTCACAAAGGGCCTGTATATATACATTGATTTTAATTACCTTTACAGCCTTTAAGATCAAGATATATAATAATGATAATAAGTAGGTGACAATAATAACCGCAAATACTACTGGAACTCCTGCTGAAGGCGATATTTTTCCTTTGATCTGGATAACTGCAGCTATACCTAGAAGGACCGTGACAACGACTACCCGCAAAAGCATCAATCTTCGAAGACCTCGGGCGTTGTTGCTTTGCTGTAATTCTGTTTCCGTCATTAAAACCTCTCAAAGCATGAGGGCTGTATTAGTTTTCAACCTGTCCGGCTAGATAATATTTCTGGAAAACCTTATTTTGAATTGCCAAGACGCTAAGCACGCCAAGGGGGTATTGTTGGCTTTTCTGATCATTAAAAATACGTAGAATCAGAAAGGCCCCAGGCCCTGACGGTCCAATACTACTGACTAAACTTGGTGTCTCTGGCGTCTCGGCGGTTCAATACAGGTTGATATTTTCTTGTCCGAAACATCTAGATGCCAAATTTCAATGTAATTCCGTGTAAATCAGTGATGAACTATTCGGTAAGTATGACTTTTTCGTTTAAAGCTTTACACAATAGTATCCCTGCGCCCGTATTCGTCGTCTTTAGAATCATAGTCCAAATTATAATGAAGACCCCGGCTCTCTTTTCTCAAAAGAGCACAATTAATAATAAGATCGGCAACAAGGGCGATGTTCCTTAATTCAAGAAGATCTCTGGTCACCAGAAAGTTCCAGTAATACTCTTTTATCTCATCCTGGATAAGTTCCACCCTTCGCTTAGCCCTTTCAAGTCGCTTATTTGTTCGGACAATTCCCACATAGTTCCACATAAAGCGCCTGATCTCATCCCAGTTGTGTGAAACCACAACAATTTCCTCGCTGTCAGTGGCGCTGCCCGGATCCCACTCCGGGACCCTGGGAAAAGACTCACGTCGTTTTTCCTCAATCCTTTTTGCTGATCGTTCAGCGGCACGTCTTGCGAATACAAGGGCCTCTAAAAGAGAGTTACTGGCTAGACGATTGGCACCGTGTAATCCAGTGCAGGCTACCTCACCAATTGCGTAAAGATTATCCAGATTGGTACGGCCATTTTCATCGGTAATAAGCCCCCCACACATGTAGTGTGCAGCAGGGACAACAGGGATCGGCTCTTTGGTGATGTCAATCTGAAACTTGAGACAGCTTTCGTAAATATTTGGAAATCTATCTATTACAAAATCCGGCGGCCTGTGGCTGATATCCAGGTAAACGCATTCGTCACCGCTTTTCTTTAATTCCATGTCAATGGATCTGGCCACCACATCTCTAAAAGCGAGGTCCTTTAATGGGTGATAGTTTTCCATAAAGCGGCGGCCTCTTTTGTCCAGCAGAACACCCCCCTCGCCTCTGACCGCCTCGGAAATCAGGAAATTCTTTGCCTCATGGTGATAAAGGCACGTAGGGTGAAACTGCACAAATTCCATATTCGCCACCCTTGCACCCGCTCGATAACCGACCGCGACTCCGTCCCCAGTGGCTATATCCGGATTGCTTGTATAAAGGTATACCTTGCCTGCTCCTCCGGTTGATAATACCGTCACCCTTGCCATAAGGGTTATTACCTGACCTTTATCAACACCAAGAACATAGGCGCCCCAGCAGGTCTCTTTACTCTCACTGACAATTATCCCACGCTTTATCATTTTGGACTTGGTTATAAGATCAATGGCCATGTGATTTTCATAAATCTGGATATTCTTGTTTGCCTGGGCGCGTTCCAGTAAGATACGCTCGACCTCCCTGCCTGTAAGATCTTTGGTATGGACAATTCGCCTGCTGGAATGTCCCCCTTCCCGGCCCAGGTCGAGAACAGTCTTATCCTCTGCCTGACGGGTAAACTGGACACCCATGGCAATCAGATCCCTGATCCTTGCGGGACCATCTTCTACGACCATTCTGACAATCCGTTCATTGCATAGGCCATCGCCTGATTCCAGAGTATCTTTTATGTGCGATTCAAAGCTGTCTTCGGGGTCAAAAACAGATGCAATTCCGCCCTGTGCATAATTAGTGGCCCCTTCGGCCATCTCCTTCTTGGTTACTATTACCACAGAACCTGATTTTGCAGCTTCCAAAGCAAAACTCAACCCTGCAATTCCAGTCCCAATAACCAGATAGTCTGTCTGGATTTCCATTACTTCTATCCCCTTCCAAATTTCAAATTAATACGAAAATATTGACAAGAAGCCTGTGTTCAAGATACGGATTAATAGTATAAACCGAAGCGCAAAAAATCCCTATATTCAGAGGCGCCTTAAACCGATAACCTGTTGATGCTATGTTTCATATTCAAATTAAAAATTTATAATTAATAATTAAAAATTGTGCCCGAATGACAAAGTCGTTCTGGTACTAGATACTATATTTTTGAACTTGAATCCAACTAAAAGAATCTCTGTTGTCATATTTGATTGTGACGGGGTAATGTTCGACTCCCGTCAGGCAAACATCAATTATTACAATCATGTCCTTTCTTATTTCGGTCTTCCGTCAATGACAAGGGAAGAGGCTGATTTTGTCCATATGCACACTGCAGATCAGTCCATAGAGCATATATTCCGGGGGACGTCATATGCTGAAAAGGCCCAGTCTTATAGAATGAAAATTGATTACGCGCCGTTTATTAAGGATATGGTTATGGAGCCGGGTCTAAAAGAGCTCCTGGCCTTATTGAAGCCTCAATATGGACTTGCGGTTGCTACCAACAGGGGCGATACGATAGCAGAAGTGCTTCGGTCAAACGGAATTTCTGACTTTTTTGACATTGTAATATCTTCACTTGATGTGCAAAAACCTAAGCCTGACCCGGAATCAATTTACAAAATCCTTGATTTTTATAAGATCTCATCAAGGCAGGCCCTTTACGTGGGGGACTCTCTCATTGACTGTGAGACCGCCAAAGCGGCTGGAGTGGCCTTTGTTTCTTACAAAAATGAATCGCTCGACACACCATGGAAGGTTGAAGAAATGATAGAGATCGTGGGAGTAATTAGGGCCTTATCTAACCCGCAGTCCCCTGAATCCAATATGCAGAGTAAACTCCACTCCAAACCCGGTTATTAAAGTTTGGACACTGATATATTATTCTTAAGAATTTTGGGCTTCAGCAGAATTACCAGTTCTGTGCTCGTATTGTCTATAAATTCGTAACTGAAAAATTTACCAAGGTAAGGGATGTCTCCCAAAATAGGCAGCTTCTTAGTTGTGGTACTGTCAGATTTATCAATCAGACCGCCTATGACTAAAAATTGACTGTCTTTAACTTTGGCATAGGTAGACATCTGTCTCACTGCCGTTGTTGCCAATTGAACGCTACCGGCGGTTTCACTGACAGTGTATGTTTCAAAATCACCGATCAGCCTGGCGACGGTGGGAAATATATAGAGCATGACTTCTTCATCATTAATAATATTTACCTTAACCGCCATTGACAGGCCCTCACTGATATCAGAGGTGGTTATAGTAGTAGTTGACAAACTGGATTCTGCGCTTTGGCTAGTTTCCACCTTAGATACATATTCCTTGTTTTTGGTAACATTCAGCAGGGCACTGCGGCCGTTTAGAATGTGTACTTTGGGATTTGATATGATTCTTATGTCCCCATAGGTCTCAAAGGCATGCACAGCAAGATCCCAAGAAGTATCATCAAGGGTTATGCTATCAAGAAACCTGTCCCAGCCGGTATCTTTACTCCATACCTGGCCGCTTGGTGTTAAATTGGCGTTAATGCCAAGGCCCTCCCCCCCAAAAACGTCTTCCCAGTCAATACCGGTTTGATGTTCTTTTGATAATGAGACCTCGATGATTTTAGCCTCAACAACAACCTGCCTCGAAGCTTCAAGCTCCAGTTTTTCCAGATATTCTTTGACCTCGTTCTGAACCCTCCTCGGTGCCCTTATTGTAATAATACCAAGATTTTTGTCTATACTTGGGCCGGGACATCCGTCACACTTTATTATCTCTTTTAATATCTTTTCTAAATCATCCCAAAAATTAATCTTGGCATCTCCTTTGAGGGTGGCTGTGGCCTGCATGCCTGTAGAGTCCGCGCTTTCCTGCCCTAACATATCCCCCCCAAGGGAGGTTTTAAATTCATCACCGAAATTGGGCATGGCAAGTTGATATCTGTTTGTCTCCTTATACTTAACAACGATGGTATCATCTTTTATTTCATAAAAATAATCCAGTTGCCTCAGGATATTATCCAGGGCATCATAAAAATTGTCCGCCGCCATTATATAGCAGTCAACGGGTCTTTGCTGATCCACATCGTCTGCCCAGCTTACTGAAAAACCCTTGTGGTCTGCCATGGCCTTGATAACCTCTCCGAGACTTACCTTGCCATCTTTGGTGACAAAATCGGCCCCCACAGGGAGATAGGGCCTGCCCTCTTTCATTTCAATATCAACGGGCCTCACCATGTAACCCTTTCCGTCCTCCCGGACAGAAGAACTTTCTGCGGGCAAATCATCCTCTACAACCGGTTGAGAGGGATTATTTGACTTATTGCTCTCAAGAGTCGGTTGGGGTTCCTGCCCAGCCAGTTGCCGGTGGGCACCACAGCCCGCCAGCGAAACCAAGAACATCAAAGACCATACTGTGCAGCTTATTCTGTTCATGCTATTGCTCTCCCTAATTGCAAAGGATTTGAATCTTTTCCTGAACAAGTCCCTGGGCATTTTTATCCATATCAAACCCGCATTTTTGAATCTCTCTATACTTTGAGCAGGCCTTAGCTGTCCTGCCCTGCTCTTCATAAAGACCAGCCATTGCAATACTGACCTCAACAGATGGTCCAAAAATCCGTTCATGCCTTTGATATATTGTCAAGGCATCAGCATATTCCTTTTGGCTTTTCAGGAACTGGGCATAATTAAAAAATGCTTCGGGGATCTCTGGCTTGCCTGTAATCGCAAGTTCAAACAATTGCCTTGCCTCTATGGTTTTATCCATTTGGGCTGCGGATAGTGCTGCAAAAAGAGCGGCCTCTGAGTTGTTTGGATTCAGATTGAGTGCCTGCCCAGCAAAATAGTAGCTCTTTGCATAACCGCCCAGACAGTAATGGAGATATGCTGTCTTCATGATCAGATCAGAATTATCTTTCCATAAGTTATATGCCGTTTCATAAATCCCAAGGGCCTCTTCCTTTTTGCCAAGGGCCTCAAGATTATGGGCCTCAATAATAAGATTTTGAGCCTTCTGACGATCTTCCTTCTCCTTCTTTAATATTCTCGCGGGCTGCAGGATCTCCTCTGAAAATGTCTTGACGACCAGTTCTCCCTTCTCTTCAGCTGATTTCGCCGGCTTAGGCTTTATTATATATGTACCGAGTCTTTCTTCCTTTACAAGTCCTTTCAGATCAAGGATAAGATCCATTGCCGAATCCCACGGCACTTCTTTCAAAGCCAGGGTGAGCTCACCCTTGACCTGATCATCAATAATCAGATTCTTGCCGCTCAATTCGGCAAAGAGTCGGAAGACATTTTGTAGATCAGTTTTATAGAAATCCAGGGTTATTTTTTCGCCTGTGTATTTATCAAGGGTATTCGCTTCCCTGTCCTTGTCCTTTGTTGCTTCTTGTTTCTTTTCCGGCCACCCAAAAATTTCATTTAAGTTCTTTTGATGAAGCGCCAGGGATGAGCCACTATTGGAATAATCCGATTTGGACCCACCTTTCGAACGGGCAGCAGCCTCCTCCGGCATCCAGCATTTTACAACAATCTTCCCATCCTTTTCATGTATAGTGCAGTGAAAGAGCTTGGCAGTGTTGGCAGATTCCAATATGACACGAACATCTTTTGCCTGACTGACGGTCTTGATCCCAGAGATAATAGGGCCTTCAACCTGTATTGAGTCGGAAATGCCTTCTTTTAGTGTAGCGCCTTCGAAGACAATAACAAACCGAGCAGGAGAAAGTAGGCTGACCCCCTGATAGGTGTCAAAAGCCCCTTCTATTAGGATCTCTATTTCTTCTTTAGTCTGTTTCCCTATCTTAATATCTGTCAATTCACCGGCAGATAAATGTAAGGGCAATCCAAGCAACAAAATCAGACACATAATAACTGTCTTGGCCATTCGTTTCTCCTTTTTCTCCTTGACTTTGGGCAAAGGAAAAAACCTAAATTTCATATCGTTCACCTGAAACCCGACAGAGGCCCCTGGGGCTATTTATTCATTGTCTTCTTAAATATTCTTTCAGACCTGCTCGTGGCTTCACTTGCCTTTCTGGCCGCTTCCTCTGCCTTCTCTGCCGCTTCTTTTGCTTCTCTGGCGGCCCTTTCCGCCTGTGCTGCAGCGTCATCAGACACGACACCCTCACCCGCATGTTGGAGCTTTTTTGCTGATGTAGCAAGTCTGCCCGAGGCCTCGGCGCTTGCAAAATCAGATACGAGGCTGTTTACAGCCTGCTCTATTGACTTTTTGATAAGCTGATTTCCATCAGGGTCAGCAAAAGCTGTGCGTGGTATAGAGCATGTCTCCGCCCTATTATGCCACAAGACCTTGCCTGTCCTGGCATCCTGCACCAATAATCTTATCTGCACAGTAGCGCCCGGCACTTGACCCTCTTTTTCACCAATAAGGCCGGTTATAAACGCGCCTCCTCCATAGAACCAATCCCTTATCTGGTCATAGGCCTCCATTTCATCCTTATCAACATCAATATATTCGTAGGTCTCTGTCTCCGCTACCCCTAGGCCAGTCCTGAGAGTTGATTTTAGCGCAAAGGGAATAAGGCCGGTTCTAATGGGATTAAAGCTATCCTGCTGGTCAGTCCGGAACTCTATAATTCTCCCCCTGATTACGTAGCTAGCCTCAAAGGCGTTCCCGAGGTCTTGCAAGGCTTGCCTATCCATTGCAACAGGTTTATTTTCCAATTTTCCATCAGAATCATTACTAACTATTTCCTGATAAATTGCCTCGCTGATTTCCTCTTTCATTTCATCTGACCATGCGCCCCTTAGCTCATCATCAAGGGCAGACGTGTTAGACGCCGCGGAGCGGCCTGCAAATTCCATAATTACACCCTTGTCTACCAGGTGTTGGACAACATCTTCCTGCACAGCAGAAATATACCCTGCTTGATAAAGTGCATCCTGTAATGCCTCAAGCACAAGGATGTTTCTCCGGCAGTGGTCATAGAAAGAAGACTCAGGCGTATAGTCAGCAAAAGGAACAATCACAACCCTTGTGAATTGACTGCTGGCCGGAACCACCGGTTTGATCGTCTCCTTGACTGTTTGACCACAGGAGACACACAAGACGAGGAAACAGATTCCAATTAGACCCATGCTTAGTTTACGCTTCATTTGTTTTTTCTCCTGTAATGACCGATTTTTTGCTACAGACCCTAACACAATTATAAGGTTGTAACAGGCATTTCCATCTCAACCGATCTGTAAACAATATTCCTGTTTCGATCGCGATATGGAACTTTGATGATGACCTTTCTAACAGTTTCAACACCAAAGGCCGTTTTTTTCTCCTCACATATAATTTCATCCACAAAACCACTGTTTGTCCCGATTTTGGTGCCCTTTTCAAGAAAGTAACCCTTTCCTGTTGGATCTGTCACCATTGCCCATACCTTGATTTCTCCCCTGACAACCGCTGTCAAAATCAATTTTGATATCTCGATCTTTTCAAGCTCTGTTTCGGGATCCTTATTTGATTCTATCTCCTCAGCGCCCTCCAGTTCTGTACCTCCCCCAGACAGGCTCCTTGCACCGGTTCCTTTTCCGGACTTGGAAATAAAGGATTCAAAAGGATCTGTCTTGCCAATAGGATTATAGACATAGCGACCATCATTCTCTGTCTTTGGCTCCTCTTTTGCTTCGCCTTTATCCTCAGCCGCTTTAGTCTCACCTTTGAGCTCTTTTTCGGGTCCAGGCCCTTTGTTCACTACATCAGACGTTGCAAATGAGGGTTGGGCAATAAACAAGATCATACTGGCCAGGATGAACGCCTGAAACATCCCGAAAAAATTTCCTGTCTTTCTTCTTGCATCCACCGATCTATTCCTTAAATTTATACGTCATGGCCCGACAGCTAACATTCAAGGTGGTTTCACCTCCGGATGGAGCCATCGTGACATTTTCAATTGTTACAATCCTCTTCATCTTCCCGACCCTGTCAAAGAACAGAAGCACATCATGATATTTGCCTTTGACCTGGATAGATATAGGGATTTCTGTGTACATTTTCTGAGATTGCCCGGTGCTTGGGCTAAATGAGTTAAACTCCAGATTGGATGTGGCACCCAATTCCGTAATATTTCTTAAAAGGGTGGGGATCTCTTCTGTCTTGGGTAGGAGTGTCAAGGCCTCCTTATACTGAGCCTCCACCTGGGCGACATCTTCTTTAAATTTTGGCAGGTCCTTGGTTTTCTGTTTTGCTTCTATTATCTTGCTGCTAATACTTGCGTTCTGATTTTCGATCGCCGCAATTTCCTTGCATTTTGGAGAATAGACTAGCCAATAAAAGAGTCCTCCCAGCAATAGAAGCGTCCCAACAAAGATCAGGACCCTGTAAATCATTTTTATTTTTTCGATTTTTTCTATGATCTCAGTCGTGTCCATCCCTTTTTATTACCTATGCTAACTTGGAGTTAAGATCCATGTTCGCTCTGTTTCCTTCGCTATTTAACATTGGCTTTTTGGGCCGTTGCCGCATCAACAGGTTGTTTTAAACAAGTCAGGTTGAAATTGGAGATCTTTTGGGCCTCCACCTCAGTTATATTAGTGGCTCCAAGGGTAACAGTTCCTATTGTGTTGGTGTTTTCGAGGTTTGTCATAAAAAGGGCTACAGTATCATAATCCTTGGCTATGCCTGCCATAGTCACTTTGTCTCCTGTTTCACCGAGGCTCTTAAGGGATAATTTACCCTTTGGGACCGCCATGGCGATTTCATCAAACAGTTGAACAGGGCCGGATCTCTTTGCCTCAAGCCCCTGGATCACATCCAATTTGCTTTTCAAATCATCCCTTTTCTTCTTTAACTCATCCATCTGTTTGAGCATGTCGGAGTAGGAAGCAAGCTCCTTTTGAAGTTCAGCGTTTTTGTTTTTGACTTCGCTCAACTTGCTGTTAAGACTTATGAAGGATGCACCAAGGCATAATATGAGGAGGACAACAGACAGCACATATACGCTTATCTGAATCCTTACGTTTTCTCGCTTTCTTGCAGCCCTAAAAGGTAGGAGATTTATTCTTATCATTTGTCACCAATTCCTCTCAAGGCCAGCCCCACCGCCACTGCAGCCTGGGGGGCCATATACTCCAGGTACTTGGCATCAAAATGTTTTTCATCTATAAAAAATTTTGAAAAAGGGCTGATTTCAATTACTGGTATCCGGGTTTCAGATTCCAGGGTCTTACGGAAACCAGGCGTCTTACATGATCCGCCCGCAAGAATGATTTTTTCTACAGGATCTTCCGGAAATGCACTGGACAAAAAATCCAGAGCCCGAGTTATCTCCCGAACCCAGTCAGAAATAACAGACTTTAAGATGTCATCGAGATTCTTTGCCTGGTCCTTTTGTAATTCTTCACTGCCCAACTTAATCTTTTCAGCCTGCTCGTAATCCACCTTGAATTCTGACATGATCGCTTCATTAATCTGAACGCCCCCATAAGAAGAATCCCTGGTAAACAAGGATACGCCTTTTTTGATGGCGTTTATGCCCAATTCCTCTGCCCCTACATTTACAAGGGCGACACAGGCACGGGATGAGTCCTCATCAGTGCTTACCTCAAAGGCATTTTGAAGCGCAAAGGCGTCCACATCCATGACCCCAGGGTTAAGGCCGGAGCGTTCGATGACATTTACATATTCATTAATGATATCCTTCTTTGCCGCTACCAGCATAACCTCCATCCTGTCGGCATCTTCACCTTCTGAAGACTTGCCCGAAGAAGGAAGGATATCAAAATCCAGATTGACCTCGTTGATATCAAATGGGATGTATTGTTCCGCCTCTTCCTGGATGTTTTTTTCAAGTTCCGCCTCTTCCTTATAACCCATCATGATTTTTTTGATAATTACGGAGAAACCGGATATGGATGCCGCAACGTTCGTATTTTTTATCTTTAAGTTTCTTACCAACTGCTTTATTGCAGAACAAACAGCATCTTTGTCCTTAATAGAGCCTTCAACTATCACCTGATGTGGGAGCCCGATCATGCCGAAGTTTTTCAGGGCCATCCCCTTCTTGCTGTGATCTATCTCCACCATCTTGATGGCGTGTGATCCTATATCAAGTCCGATCAACTGATTTTTTTTGGAAACAGGCATAGCTTTAATCTACTCTTCAGGAAAAACCTTGTGTTTGTCGGAGAGGCGATATCCCAATGCTAGGATGATCTTCCTTTTGGTTTCAAGCCGGCAACTTTTCCCCTTTTCAATCCTGTCTATGGTTAGGGCGGAAACCCTGGCCTTTCTGGCAAGTTCGGCCTTGCTCATTAATAATTGTTCTCTTATCCGTCTGAGTTCGCTTTGACCCACAGCGCACCCCTGAGTCTCATCACAAGGACATGTTTTTTAGAATTGTATGATATTTGTGATAAGAAAATATAATTCATTATCTTTGTCAAGCTTTTTTATTAATTAAAACTAATTTTATATAATTTATATATCAAAGAACATAACTTAATGACCTTTGAATATAAATTAAGGCTCCGAATTCATCAGTTGAACTTATTTTTCGTACCCTTTTCCGTCTATCTTGCCCTTGTTACCAAGGCATATGGACGATTATTCCATTTATTTTGAAGCCAAATAAAATTATAAAAAAAATCTTTACAAACGTTAGGGTGAAAGATTACATTCCAAAAACTCATTATCTTGGGGGTCAAATTTGAAAACAGCAATACCCACAAATAAGATAAAGAAGAAAAGCGCCCTCCGTGAATATGTAGAAGCGGCGGCAATCGCAATTATACTGGCTCTCTTTATCCGCACCTTTATTATTCAAGCCTTCAAAATCCCCTCAGGGTCTATGATACCAACCTTGTTGGTCGGAGATCATATCCTTGTCAATAAGTTCGTATATGGGGTCAAAATCCCATTTATCAACAAAACCATAATCCCTGTCAGTTCGCCCAAGCGTGAGGATGTCATCGTGTTCATCTACCCTGTGGACAAGAGCAAGGATTTCATCAAACGGGTTATCGGTCTTCCTGGCGAAACACTTGAGATGATTGATACAAAAATATTCATTGACGGAAAACCTTATGATGACAAATATGGCGTTTATAGTGAACCGGATGAACAAAGACGACTGATTCCGGGCAAATCCAATTTTGGGCCTCTAAAAGTGCCGGATGGTCATCTTTTTGTCATGGGCGACAACAGGGACAATAGTCATGACAGTAGATTCTGGGGATTTGTCCCTCTTCCGTCGGTTAAAGGAAAGGCACTTATAATTTACTGGTCATGGCCAAACCTTAACCGATTTCTGCATGTCATCCACTGATTCATCAATGCAGTTAATTTTCAAAGATCCGGTCCAATCTACAAGGCATCTTTAATTATGAGCCCTAACTTTGTTGATCTTTGGCAGATTCAAAAGCAACTTTCATGCCATTTGCTGACAATGGCCACCCAATATACCGATTTTCCTTACTTGCGCCGGGTGTGTTGGATCAAGGGCTGTAAAGAGACCGCTTTTTCTTTATGATCATATGCCTACCACAACATTGCCTTACCACTTATTCTGTATATTTTATTTGACAGTGTTCAACTAAACCACCCTCGACTATAAGTCGAGGGGTTTTATGAGGGGTCGATTTCAAATCGACTATCATCAGGAATCGGCTCCCCTTCTTGCTTTTGAAAATATTGCTGGATCATTTCGTCCGTGCAAAACATCACGAGTCCGTATCGCCACCGCACCAGCCATTCCGCGCTTCAGATATTTGTGAAGCCAGATTTGGTGGACTTTGAGGTCTGTTTTGGTATGGGCACCCAGTTGATAACGTCGCATAGCGACATGTATTAACTTTTCTTCGCCTAAAGGCGAGGGATTTCAACCATCCCTGAAAGGGACATTAAAAATCCGTTCCAATCGAGTTTTGCCTTTCTTTGCACCTACCAATACACACTAAACAAAGCCTTTAACCATAGCTCGAAATATATATTTAAACAGTATGAGACTGTTGCTGCAAAAGCTTGACACGCTTAATTCAGAGGTCTAAATTCGAAAAACTTGTTGTGTTGTGTATATTGATATAGCCACCAAATTCTCTTCTGGAGAAGTAGTTACATAAAACCTATCAACTCATATTTGCAAGAAAGGAACGTATTAATGAATACAAAGGCTCAAACCATAGAAGGCAACGAAGCAGCGGCACACGTTGCCTATGCGCTTAGTGAGGTAGCCGCAATATATCCCATAACTCCATCCAGCACCATCGGAGAATATGCAGATGAATGGGCGGCACACGGCCGAAAAAATATCTTCGGGCAGGTTCTAAAGGTAGTTGAGATGCAATCTGAGGCAGGAGCGGCCGGCGCAGTGCATGGCGCTTTGTCCGCGGGCGCGTTGTCAACGACATTCACCGCATCTCAGGGGCTCCTTTTGATGATCCCGAATATGTACAAAATAGCAGGCGAGCTGATGCCTACGGTATTTCACGTAGCAGCAAGGGCCATTGCCTCGCATGCCCTTTCCATTTTTGGCGACCACTCCGACGTTAACGCTGTCAGACTAACCGGGTTTTCCCAGATCGCATCCGCATCTGTGCAGGAGGTTATGGATCTTGGCCTAGTAGCCCACCTGGCAAGCATCCGGGCGAGTCTGCCTTTCGTCCATTTTTTTGATGGTTTTAGGACCTCTATGGAGATCCAAAAAATAGACATAATTGATTACGATGAAATGGCCCGCTTGGTGGATTGGGATGCGATAGATGATTTCAAGGGTAGGGCGATGAATCCGGAGTACCCTCAATTAAGGGGTACGGCTCAAAATCCGGATATATTTTTTCAGAACCGTGAGGCGTCAAATCCATTTTACGACCGTATAATTAATATTGTTCAGGAAGAAATGGACAAGGTCGGAGACCTTGTTGGCCGAAAATACAACCTATTTGACTATGTCGGCGATCCTGAGGCGGACAGGGTTATAGTATCTATAGCATCAAGCTGTGATGTGATTGAAGAGACTGTCAATTATTTGACAAAACTCGGTGAACGGGTGGGCCTGGTCAAGGTCCGCCTCAACCTGCCGTTTTCCAGTGATCACTTTTTGAGCGCCCTGCCCGCCACAGCTCAAAAGATTGCGGTGCTCGACAGGGTTAAGGCACCCGGCGCCCTTGGCGAACCGCTGTATAAGGATGTCTGCACGGTCTTTCATAAAAAAAGGGAATTTCCTGTAGTGGTGGGCGGCAGATACGGATTAGGGAGCAAGGATTTTACACCCACAATGGTAAAGGCAGTATTTGACAATCTTCGTTCTAAACTTCCCAAGAATCATTTCACAGTAGGCATTGTAGACGATGTCAGCCACACCTCTCTTGAACTGGGTCAGGAATTGGATCCATCACCTAAGGGAACGGTCAGGTGCAAGTTTTGGGGGATAGGTTCGGACGGTACCGTAGGAGCCAATAAAAACGCCATTAAGATAATAGGCGAAAATACCGATATGTACGCACAGGCATACTTTGCCTATGACGCCAAAAAATCCGGGGGCGTCACCATGAGCCATTTAAGGTTTTCTCCACACCGGATACAGTCACCCTATCTGCTTACGACCTCTGACTTTATTGCATGTCATAATCCGGCATATGTCAACCAATATGACCTCCTTGAAGGAATAAGAGAAGGCGGCTCCTTCCTGCTCAATTCCCCGTGGACACTTGAAGAAATGGAGACGCAACTGCCTGCAAAACTTAAAAGGAAGGTTGCCCAGTTAAAACTTAATTTTTACAATATTGATGCAGTAAAAATTGCCGTTCAACAGGGCCTGGGCGGACGCATCAATATGGTCATGCAGGCCGCATTCTTTCAGATTGCAGATGTCATCCCGCCTGAAGAGGCCATCAATTACATGAAGGCTGCCATTAAAAAGACATACGGCAAAAAGGGTGAAAAAATCGTCAAGATGAACTGTGACGCAGTGGATAAGGCCGTAGGCGGTCTGCAAAAAATTGAGGTCCCCGAATCATGGCTGAGGGCAGGTCTTGAGGGATACAGTGAAAAGGATGAACCTGAATTTGTAAAAAACGTGATGAGACCTATGCTCGCTCAACAGGGCGACAAGCTCCCTGTCAGCGCCATGCCGCCTGACGGCATATTTCCTACAGCAACTACTAAATATGAAAAAAGGGGTGTCGCTATATACGTTCCGGAATGGCAGCCTGACAATTGCATCCAGTGCAACCAGTGTGCCTTTATCTGCCCTCATGCCGTCATTCGTCCCGTCCTTGCCCATGAGGAAGACCTAAAAACTGCCCCCAAAAACTTTGTCACGGTAGAGGCCAAAGGGAAGGAGCTTAAAAGGCTTCGCTACAGAATGCAGGTAAGCACACTTGACTGTACCGGCTGCGGCAATTGCGCTCAGGTCTGTCCGGCAAAGGAAAAGGCCCTTTTAATGAAACCTCTCAACACTCAGACAGATATCCAAGTCCCCAATCACTTTTTTTCCACCACTCTACCAGTAATAGACAATCTGATGCCTGCAACCAGTGTCAAAGGCAGCCAATTTCTAAAACCCCTGTTCGAATTTTCAGGCTCCTGCCCCGGATGCGGAGAGACCCCTTACATCAAGCTGATTACGCAACTGTTTGGCGACCGCATGATGGTTGCAAACGCCACCGGGTGCTCTTCAATCTACGGCGGATCAACACCTGTATGCCCATATACGGTCAACGAGGAAGGTCATGGTCCTGCGTGGGCCAATTCCCTGTTTGAGGATAATGCGGAATATGGCCTGGGCATAGAGTTGGGTGTATCCCAGAGGCGATCAAAATTGGAAGACCTCATACGGGAGGCAATGGACAAAAATGTATCACAGGGGCTTAAAGATGCCTTTCAGGGATGGCTTGACAACGTCAATGAGGGCCAGAAGTCAAAGGAACTAGGCAGACAGATTATTGAGTTGATTGAGGTTGAAATGACCAACCCCGAGGGCGAGGTTAGCCCCTTGCTGATGGATATCCTGGACAGAAGCGATTATCTGACCAAGAAATCCATCTGGATATTTGGAGGAGATGGTTGGGCCTATGACATTGGCTACGGGGGCCTTGACCATGTAATTGCCTCAGGCCATGATGTAAACATCCTTGTCCTGGATACTGAGGTTTACTCCAATACCGGCGGTCAGGCATCAAAATCAACCCCAACCGGTTCTGTGGCCAAATTCGCGGCCGGCGGAAAACCCACCAAAAAGAAAGACCTCGGTCAGATGGCCATGACATATGGTTATGTCTACGTGGCCTCTGTGGCAATGGGGGCCAACAAAAACCAGCTCTTAAAGGCCCTTTCAGAGGCAGAAACCTACAATGGGCCTTCGTTGATTATTGCCTATGCCCCGTGCATCAATCATGGAATAAATATGGGCATGTCTCAGGAAGAGGAAAAGAGGGCCGTTGAAGTCGGCTATTGGCCCCTTTACAGGTACAATCCGATTCTGAAAAAGGAGGGCAAGAACCCGTTTATCCTGGATTCAAAGGAGCCCAAAGAGGGTTTTCAGAACTTCCTGATGGGCGAGGTCCGCTATTCAAGCCTTACCAGGACATTCCCCGAAAGCGCAAAGGTACTCTTTGAAAAGGCCGAAGCAGAAATAAAGGAAAGGTACGACACCTACAGACGTATGGCAGGGGCAGAATAAAAAACATGTAACAGAGTGTGTTCTGATCAGAAAAGGGTGGGGTTCCCCACCCTTTTTTTATGGAATTACAAAATAATGGAAGGATAGGTGCAGATCTTTAGCCTTTTAAGCTCCTCATCACAGGTCAGGTCATAGCGAACAGGGGTAATGGTTATCTTGTTTTCTTTCAATAGAACCGCGTCGGTATCGGGGTTCACATCCTCCATTGGAGACTCCCCCGACAGCCAGTAGTAGGTGTTCCCCCTGGGGTCATTTCTGCGATCAAAGAATTCCTTGAATCTGGCTGTCCCCTGCCTTGTAATTGACACCCCCGTAATCTCCTCCGGCGGCACTGCCGGGATATTGACATTGAGCGCAGTGCCCTTTCTCAAATCGTTCTCGATTATGAACCGGATGATCTGTTTGGAGAACATGGCTGCAAACCTGAAGTCAGGGTCTTTTCTTGTGTTCAATGAAATTGCAGCAGACTTAAACCCCAAAAAAGCGGCCTCAGTTGCGGCAGAGACTGTGCCGGAGTAAAGGATATTGACGCCGACATTGGCCCCGCGGTTAATACCGGAAAGAATGATATCAGGAGGCATTTCAAGCAATTCCTGTACAGCGATCTTTACACAGTCGGCAGGCGTACCGTTAACCGCATAGCCAAAAAAAGACCCGTTTCTCTTTATTCTCTGGACCCTGAGCGGCATGGTCAAGGTGATCGCGTGCCCCACAGCGCTCATTTCTGATTCCGGTGCAACTACTTCAAGATCGAAGTCGTCCTTTAGCGCCTCGTACAATGCATAAATGCCCGGCGCATAAATTCCGTCATCATTGGTCAAGAGAATTCTCATTGGTAAAAACCATGAAGAGTGCAGCTTTCCATTGCTTATCAGTCCAACCTTCTGTATAGTTAGCGACCAAAAATTAGTCAATTATTATTGGAGGGTTTTATGCGCGAGATTTCAACCCAGGCTATTATTGATGCGGTCAAAGAGGCATCAATCAGCGCCAATTATGAACTGGGCGAAGATGTGGTCCGGGCATTTGAAGAAGGCATTGAAAAAGAAGAATCCCCGGTCGGAAAAGATATCCTGAATCAGTTGATCGAAAATTCCCTTATAGCGAGAAACCAGAGGATTCCAATGTGTCAAGATACAGGCCTTGGCGTCATTTTTGTCGAAATTGGCCAAGAGGTCTCTATTGTGGGTGGCGACTTTAGGTCTGCGCTTGAAGAAGGCATTAGGCAGGGGTACAAGGATGGCTTTTTACGCAAGTCCGTGTGTCATCCCTTTACAAGAAAGAATACCGGAGACAATACCCCGATTATTATCCATTTTGATATAGTCCCTGGCGACAAACTCAAGATATGGGTCGTCCCAAAGGGCGGTGGAAGCGAAAACATGAGCCAGTTGTTCATGCTGCCTCCTTCTGCCGGATGGCCCGGTATAAGGCAGAGGGTTGTCCAGACCGTCGCCCAGGCAGGCCCGAACCCCTGCCCGCCCACTATAATTGGTGTGGGTATTGGCGGCAATTTTGAGCAATCCGCAATATTGGCTAAAAAGGCCTTGCTGCGTCCATTGGGCTCCCCGAATCCGGATCCTGAATTGGGCAAGATGGAAGAGGAACTGCTGACAGAGATAAACAATACCGGTATAGGCCCGCAGGGACTCGGCGGTCGAATCACATCCCTGGCGGTTCATATTCGTATGATGCCGTGTCACATTGCAAGTCTTCCAGTGGCCGTCAACATCAACTGCCATGCAAGCCGCCATTTAGAGCTGGTTTTATAATTAGGAGGACCTAATGAATCAGGTGATCAATTTAAAGACCCCCCTGACCGACAAAGATGTGGAACCCTTGAGGGCCGGGGACAGGGTTACTATAACTGGAATCGTCTACACCGCAAGAGATGCCGCCCACCGAAGACTGATAGATCTGGTCGAGGCAGGAAAAGAGCTCCCATTTAAGGTGGAGGGTCAGGTAATATACTATGTGGGGCCGTCGCCGGCGCCTCCCGGAAGGGTAATAGGGGCAGCAGGACCAACTACCAGTTACAGAATGGACCCTTATGCCCCCAGGCTGATGGAATTGGGGCTGAAGGGAATGATAGGAAAGGGCAAACGCTCCGATGAGGTAAAAGAGGCCATAAAAAAATATAGGGCCGTTTACATGGCAGCAATTGGTGGGGCAGGTGCTTTGATGTCCAGGGCTATTAAGAGCGCCAGAATCATTGCATATGAAGACTTAGGCCCAGAGGCAATCAGAGAACTGGAGGTAGAAAACCTTCCCGCGATAGTGGTAAATGACACTGTTGGAAACGACCTTTACATTGAGGGAACTGAAAAATATAAGAAAAAGTAGGCGTTAAAAATTCTGTAGAGATAGAAAGGCTGACACATAGTGATTGAATTGGATTTCGATAAAGGCGGCGGACTCCTGCCGGCCATTGTGCAGGATTGGCGATCTGGAAAGATCCTGATGCTTGCCTACATTAGCAGGGCCTCTTGGGAGGAAACCCTTAAAACAGGCGAGGCCCACTATTTCAGCCGCTCACGCAAGGAGATCTGGCATAAGGGGGGGACAAGCGGCAATGTACAGAAAATCAAAGAGATATATTCAGACTGCGACAACGACACAGTGCTCTTTATGGTGGAGCAGGTAGGAGGGGCTGCCTGCCACACAGGCTATGAGACCTGCTTTCATAAAAAGGTGGACCGCAACGGCAATGAAATCATTGTGGGAGAAAAAATATTCGATCCGGAAAAGGTGTACGGAAAATGAAGACACTAAAATTCGGTATCCCAAAGGGGAGCCTTCAGAAGGCCACCATTAACCTGTTTGAAAAATCAGGGTGGAAGATAAACGTCAATGACCGGAGTTACTTTCCGGATATTAACGACAGCGAAATCGAATGCGCCATTTGCAGGGCACAGGAGATGTCGCGCTATGTTGAAAACGGCACCCTTGATGCAGGCCTTACCGGAAAGGACTGGATAGAGGAGAATCAATCCGATGTGGTTGTTGTGGACAACCTGGTCTACTCCAAGGTCGGCCAGACCCCTGCCCGCTGGGTTCTGGCAGTGCCAGCAGGGTCTGATATTGTTAATCTTGAGGATCTTGAGGGAAAAAAGATCGCCACTGAACTTGTCAATTTCACCAAGCGTTATTTTAAAGAGAGAAACATCCGCTTGGATGTTGAGTTCTCCTGGGGCGCAACCGAGGCAAAGGTGGTCTCCGGGCTTGCGGATGCAATAGTGGAGGTCACGGAGACCGGCAGCACGATCAAGGCCCACGGGCTAAAGATCATCCATGAACTGATGCAGACAAACACCCAGTTGATCGCCAACAAGGCTTCATACAAGGACCAATGGAAAAGAACCAAGATAGAACAGGTCGTTCTGCTCTTAAAAGGCGCCTTAAGGGCGGAAAACATGGTGGGTCTAAAGATGAATGTACCCAAAGAAAAGATGGAGGGGGTCACAAGTATCCTGCCCAGTCTGAATGCCCCAACGGTTTCCAGTCTCTACAAATCCGAATGGGTCTCTGTGGAGACCGTCGTTGATGCAAGGGTCGTACGGGACCTGATACCACAACTGATCTTTGCAGGCGCAGAAGGCATCATAGAATATCCCCTGAACAAGGTTATTTAAAGGACTTATCAAAATGGTGTAATCTATTTTGGTATAAAATCTTGAACCCTAAACTTGTAAAGCTTGATCCTAAAAAGTTATCATGGATGTGCAATTCCTGGTAAGCGCCTTTGGCGAGACCCAGTATCCGCCTTCTGACAGGCCTGAAGTCGCCTTCGCAGGCAGGTCAAATGTAGGGAAGTCATCCCTCCTAAACGTTATTGTCAACCGCAAAGGTCTTGCAAAAACAAGCGCCACTCCCGGAAGGACTCAGTCAATAAACTATTTCAGGGTTGGAAGTTCCCTTTACCTTGTAGATCTTCCAGGATACGGGTTTGCCCGCGTTCCCCTCAAGGTCAAACAGTCCTGGCAGTTGATGGTGGAGACATATCTGAAAAACAGATCCAATCTCAAGGCTGTTGTGGTGATAATGGACATAAGAAGAGAGCCGACCGCAGGGGACATTGACCTCCTGATGTGGCTTAAGCATTACGAAATTGCGGCAATACAGGTATTGACAAAGGCTGACAAGCTTTCCAGACAGCAGGCAGCAAAACAGGCAACCCTGATTAAAGGCGTTTTAAAAGGGATTTGCCCCACAGAGCCTATTGTCTTTTCTGCAAAAACTAGGCAGGGCCGAGATGAGGTCTGGGAGAGGATAAATGCGGTTTGTAAATAACTGCTCAAACAAGGCAGATGGAAACTATCCCACACAGCCCAAACTCGCGTCCTGAACAGCAATGCCCTTACGCTGCCGTTTCTTCTTTCTGATCTGACACAGGAGCGACTTATAGACCGGAAAGCCTGAGATCTCATCGAACTGTTCAAAGTCGGTCAGCAGATTGGCATTGCCCTCCTGCCACTGCTCCGTTCCCAAAGGTCCTCCGCCGCCCACTGCTGCATAGACAAAACCTGCCATTATATTATCCGTGACATAGGCCTGCATATTGACTGACCCCCTTACTGTTTTGATGATGACTGTGTCCCCTGTTTTAATGTCGCGCTCTTCTGCATCGTTTGGATTGATCTCAACAAGGGGGGCAGGGTATTTTTCAATGAATCTTGGGATTGCACGCAGGCATGATTTCATGTCCGGCTTGAACGGGCCGGTGCCTAAAATCAGGGGAAAACGTTTATGTAGTTCTGGATTGCTTAACGGGGTTTCATCACACTCTTGATATATTGGGATACCACTATAGCCGTATTTTTCCAGGATCTTAGATTTGATCTCGAATTTTCCCGTAGGAGTGTCAAACCCGGGCCTTCCGTCTTTCCTGAGTAGCCCGGTCTCCCATTTTCGGTATTCCATCCTGACGCCTGGTTTTCGTATCACGTGTTTGTCTGCCTTGATCAAATCATCCCCTGAAAACCCGGATTCACTCAAAATATACTCAAGAAGCTCCTGCTGACTCTGGGGGTACAAGTGCCCATAACCAAGACGCTTTGCCAACCCTGCCAGGATAGAATAACCGGGTCTGGCCTCCCCCACAGGCTCTATCATCCGTTCCCTTACTCTCAATGATGAGCCGTAATAGCAATAGGATTCCTGTTCAAAGGCGGTTGTCGCAGGCAATACAATGTCTGCGTAGGCTGCATCTTGTGTCAGTTGCAGATCCATAGACACAAGAAAATCCAATTCTTTCAGGGCATTTTTCCAAAGCTGGGGGTTCGGCCATGATGTCAAAAGCGATGCCCCCAAGACCAGCAATGCCCGGATCTTGTATGGCTCAGCCTCAATAATGGCCTTGGGCAGAAGATGCGCATGGGGCTCTCCCCCACAAAAATGGGAATAGACAGGAAATTTCTCCATGGCAATGGATTTTTCAAGACCTGGTGTTTCGATCTGGCGGTGTGTGGCCAGGGGCAACATGTTTTCTCTTCGTAAAAAACAGCGGCCGCCCTTTACATCCAGTTGCCCGGCAAGCGCCCATAGGACCATTACGGCCCTGATATTCTGGACTCCGCTCTTTGTATATTCAAGGCCTGTATACATCACATATGATGCCCCTTGCGCGTCAACAATAGTTTCAGCCAAACCCTCTATGCGCTTTTGGGCAATACCTGTTATCCTGGACACATGATCAGGGGTGAATTTCTTGACATAGTCAGCAAACTCTTCAAACCCTACAGTCCAATCGCGGACAAATTCCGCATCGTAGATTTCATCTCGTATGAGAATGTGTGAAAGGCCCAAGGCAAGGGCACCGTCAGATCCAGGCCTAATAGGTAGCCATTGACTTCCTTCAAGCCCCGAGGCCTTTATCTTCCTGGGGTCTATTACAATAATCTCAGCCCCTTCCGCTGCTGCTTTCTTTATCCGCTCAAACATCTCTGGGGGTGTAGAGTTCGCGGGGTCTGTACCCCAGACCAGTATCAGATCAGAATTATCCACATCGGAAAACATGTCAATGTGCAGACACCCCATTGTCAGCTTCGGGGCCAAAACGCCAAGGGAAGTGTAGCATGGGGCACCGACACCAAAGGTATTGGGCGAGCCAAACGGGAACAGGATACTTGAAGAAAGATAGATTTCAGCGCCTTTAAGTTTGTAGATGTCCTTGAAAGACCTTTCATATGAACCGGTCCCTGCATAAAAGGCGACTGATTCCGGTCCGTGCATCTCCTTTAGTTCATAAAGTTTCTTTACAATAATATCGTAGGCCTCACCCCATGATATCCTCTCAAAGTCATGCGTACCCTTTCGGCCGACCCTTTTCAGCGGATACTTCAGTCTGCTTTCCGAATAGACAATTTCTTTAGCACTGCCTGCGATCGGGCACAACACCCTACCCATGGGCGCATCAGGGTCAGGTTCCAAATGGTCAATCCTGTCCTCGCCATCAAAATGGACGACCACGCCGCAACCAGGGCTGTGAAAACATAACCCGCATATGCCGAATCTTTCTTTCAACCTAGAGGACTCTCCCTTAAATTTCGTTACCTTCTTATACCAACAAGAAACTGCGACCTAATATGCTCCCACAGATTTTCTGTCTTCCTTATCTTCCATGACACATCACCCTTGATGGTGATTTCAAGGGGTGGGTCAAAAACCCCGTCTTCTCCGGAAAATATGCGGCCCATACAATCAGTGCCCCGGCCTTTGTATTTTCCGGCATTATTCCCCCCTATCCATAGGTCAGGGGATAATACTGTTTCATCCCAGGAAAAGGGGTCAGAGAACACGAACATTGCATCTTTTTTATCCAACACACGATTAACTTCGGTCAGATGAAGGATTGGGTTTGATATCTTTTCAAGGATATTGATAGAGGATACAGTAGAAAAGAGACTCTTCGGAAACGGCAGTGCCAAGGCATCGGCAACAATAAAATCAGTCCGGTCATGGTTCCAGTTGCTGCTCGATTCAAACGAATGTCCCTTGGTGATAAGTCCCTCTATGATCAGATCAAGACTCAGTCTTTTTTGAGTTAATAATGTCCGAGCGTTTTTAATAAAGGAAAGGGACGTATCAACCCCGATTACGCGTGTATGCGCCTTGCTCAGTTCAAAAGCCAATCTCCCCACGGCGCACCCGATGTCCAGAGCCAAACCGTTTGATCCTTTAAAGAGTGAACTCCACTGTTGATAAGCATCAGCTGCATCCGGGTCAGGGAAAAGATCACAATAATGGCTCCACAGATATGCTGACAACATGGAACGGGAATTATACCCCGACGGCTCATTTAATACCTTTCTTGACCGTTCAGGCAAAATGACCGCCACCCCCATGCGGACAGGAAAGGATTTTTCACAACCTGGACAAGTAAGATCACCGTCCGTAACGTCATCGTCCAGCTCATCGCTAATGGCCAAATCCAATGGGATTTCCCGGGGCAGACATTCCGGACATACAAGGTATTCTTTCAGCCATTTCTTCATCAATGAAACCTAAGAGGCAGTGCCATCAGATCAAAAGATTTTGGCCTGAACCTTAAAGCTCTGATGTGCAGTTCGGGCACCGTGTGGCCTTAATTGGAATAGCGGTAAAACACTTCGGGCATTCCTTTGTCGCTGGTTCGACAACAGGTTCTTCTTCTTTCCTCTTAAGCCGGTTGATTTGTTTGATCACAATAAAGATGGAGAACGCAACAATGATGAAATCCAAAACAGTGTTGATAAATACCCCATATCTGAGCGTTACTGCCTCGGCCTCAGCGGTTTTCGCCTTGAGCGTAATCGCCAGATTCGAAAAATCAACATTACCCAGCAAAAGACCGATCGGCGGCATGATCACGTCATTTACAAATGAACTGACAATTTTGCCAAACGCCCCGCCAATAATAATGCCAACAGCCATATCAATTACATTACCACGTACGGCAAATTCTTTGAATTCTTTGAACATTCCCATAGTTATCCTCCTTTTGTTATAATGTTGTTGTTTAGGGTTTTAATTCGATACAGCATTAATTATTTTAACAAAAAAGGAATTCTCTCAGATAACATCCTTCCCAATCCCGACAGGCCCTAGTCCACGAAAAGTCTAATAAAAAACAGTACAATATCTACCTCGTTTCGCTGACAACAATCTCAAGAATTGAGGAAATGTCAATTGCGCATATTCCTCAGATAAGGTGGGGGGCCTGTCAGATGACAGGCCCCTTTGATAGAAAGGATGCTTGGTTTCGGTCATCACGTTAGGCGATAATTGACCGAAACCGCTGGTGGAATAAAATATATGACAATATATGGTTTTTGTCAATAAAAAATACAGGATATATGGATTTGTGGCACAATCCTGAAGGGATCTTTTAGGCCTTTTGGCCTGCAATGAATTACTTAAAGGCCTGAGAGCGGAACCAGGTGCGACATCTTAAAATGCGTCAGCTAAAGGCCGTTAGCCGGTAGGTAACGTTTTTTTACATCCAACTTCCCTCTTGAAATCAAATCCTTTCTGCATTAGATTGAGTACCAATTAAAATCTGAACTCTGCCTCCAAAGTTGGAGGTTTTGTTTTTAAAGGGATATGGTTGAACCCCCTAGGAGACAAGATAGTGGAAAAAAAGATCTCTAATCAACTCTTATTATGGACGGTTGTGTGGTTTGCTGTCCTAGGTATAATAATAGCCTTTCTGGGTCACATGGAGATGGCCCATCATCAGGGTATAATTGCAAAATACTTTGCCTCATCATCAGAGCAGCCTGGAAGCGCGAGCAACAAAGAATATATTTACTGGGTAACGCTGACCGTTCTCCTGGCTGTCATAGGGCTGTTACAGTTTTTGACCATGGCCCGGACGCTCAAGAGGACAATTGCTGAGGCTGCGGTAAAGGCCCGGCCCGGTAAAAAGCAAAGGCCCGCCGCTGTTCAGCCGACCGGGCAGGACAAAATGATAAGCGCTATGGAGGAACAGGCCAGGTCTCTCCACCTGTTGAGTCTCCTGCAGCGCGAAGGCCGGCTGGTGGATTTTCTCCAGGAGGATCTCAGGCCCTATGATGACTCACAGATAGGTGCAGCAGTAAGGAGCATACAGGAAAGTTGCCAGAAGGCCCTTAACGAATTTATTACCCTCAATGCAGTGATGGAGCAGGAAGAGGGCGAAGAGGTGACTATACCGCCCGGGTTTGATGTAAACGCGGTCAGGCTTACCGGAAATGTTACGGGCTCTCCCCCTTTTAAAGGCATATTGCAGCACCGCGGATGGCGGGTTTCCAAATTCTCCATGCCGTCTCTGTCCGCCAAACAAGACCCTAATATCATTGCCCCCGCCGAGGTGGAAATAGGCTGAAGGTGTTTTTAGATGTCGGAGCCAAGATATATCATAGGTATTGACCTGGGAACGACCAACAGTGTAGTCGCATTTACTGAGGCTGTCAGCGATGAAGAAAAAGGGCAGGAGATACGGATATTCATGATCCCCCAACTGGTCGGGCCAGGCTCTGTTGCGGAGCGTGAGACCCTGCCTTCGAGCGTCCTGCTGCCCGGCCCCCACGATGTTCCCGATGGCGGGCTTGTTGTGCCCTGGAACAGGGATCAGACACTGGCGGTCGGCGAATTCGCCCGAGACCGCGGGGCCGAAATACCGCACCGCCTGATCTCTTCCAGCAAGTCATGGCTCTGTCACACCGGTGTTGACAGGAAAAGCCCCATACTGCCCTGGGAAGGGGAGAAGGACGGAAAAAGGCTTTCCCCTGTGGAGGCATCCGCCGCCATCTTGAGGCACATAAAAGAGTCGTGGAACCATGCAATGGCCCGCGAACACGAAGATTTCCTCCTGGAAAGACAGGATATCGTCCTGACCGTGCCCGCATCCTTTGATGTAGTGGCGAGAAACCTTACGGTAGAAGCGGCAAATATGGCCGGGCTTTCTGATATTACCCTGCTTGAGGAGCCACAGGCCGCCTTTTATGCATGGATAGAAGGCTCACAGGGTAAGTGGCGCAAGAAGATATCTGTGGGGGATGTGGTCCTGGTGGTGGATGTGGGAGGCGGCACAAGCGACTTCAGCCTCATCAGGGTCATGGAAGATAAGGGGGATTTAAGCCTTGAGCGGATTGCGGTGGGCGAGCACGTCCTTGTGGGCGGGGACAATATGGACCTGACACTTGCCTATACCATTGCAAGGAGGATGGCCTCAAAGGGTCAGAAGCTAAGCGCCTATCAGATGCGGGGACTTTGCCACGGCTGCCGGGCGGCAAAGGAGCAACTGTTTGCAAATTCTGAAATGGTTTCCTATCCCATTGCGATTTTGGGCAGAGGCAGCAGCCTGATCGGGGGTGCAATAAAGACAGAGCTGACACACCAGGAGGTGGAAGAGGTCCTGACCAACGGGTTTTTTCCCAAATGCAATCTCGACTCCCAGCCACAGGCGGAGCGCAGATCCGGCATGCGTGAACTGGGCCTGGTTTACAGCTCAGATCCGTCGATCACAAGGCACCTGGCAAGATTCCTCTATCAGCAGAAGGTTGCTGATAATAGCCGCACCTTCCCGACCGCCGTGATCTTTAACGGTGGCGTGATGAAGGCAAGGGGGCTCAGAAAAAGGGTCCTGGATGTCCTGTCCTTGTGGATGGACAACCAAGATCAAAACAGCCCCAGGGAGATAGAAGGCCAAAGTCTTGATCTTGCCGTGGCAAGGGGTGCAGCCTATTACGGCCTTGCCCGCAGGGGTAAGGGGATACGCATCAGGGGAGGTCTTTCCAGGACATACTACATCGGCATTGAGGCGGCGCTGCCTGCGGTACCAGGCATGCCCGCGCCTGTTAAGGCCCTGTGTGTGGCCCCTTTCGGGATGGAGGAAGGCACGGAGGCTACCTTGCCGGAAAAGGAATTCGGGCTGGTGGTAGGGGAGCCGGTCAAGTTTGATTTCCTGGGCTCACATATAAGGAGACACGACACCATAGGCGCTGTTATCGAAGACTGGGAAGGAGAGATAGAGGAGGTGACCACGCTTGAGACCAACATCGAAGGTGAGGCCGGGGCCGTAATCCCTGTAACTCTTCGCATCAACGCCACTGAGGTGGGCGCACTTGAAATCTGGTGCGATTCCACCACAGACGACAGGAAATTCAAACTGGAATTCAATGTCCGGGAGAGAAACCTTGGAAGCCCCTGAAAAATGTTACATTATTGGGATTGACCTTGGCACCACCAATTCCGCTGTCTCCTATGTTGACCTCTCAACCACCAGAAAACAAATCAAGCTGTTCCGTGTCCCTCAGTTGTCAGGGCCAGGGGAGATATCAGAACTCCGGATCCTGCCGTCTTTTTTCTACATCCCAGGCGAGCATGAGATAGACAGGTCATCTGTCACCGTAAGCTGGTCTTCGGAAAAAAAGGGCTTTACAGGCGCATTCGCACGGGATCAGGGATCGAAGGTCCCTGACAGGCTGGTGTCATCGGCAAAGAGCTGGCTGTGTCATGCAAAGGTGGATCGCAGGGCCGCCATCCTGCCCTGGTCTGCGGCGGAGGATGTAAGCCGCATCTCTCCTGTAGAGGCGACAGCAGCCTATCTGACCTTTATCAAAGATGCCTGGAACCACACCAGGAAAGACGATGAGGATCAGTATGCCGAAAGGCAGCATATAATCATCACTGTGCCGGCATCATTTGACGAGGCGGCAAGGGATCTGACGGTTGAGGCGGCGGGGTTAGCAGGGATAAAAAATATCACCCTGCTTGAAGAGCCCCTGGCCGCCTTTTACAGTTGGCTGATCAGGAATGACAAAGAGTGGAGCCGGCATATCCGGCCCGGGCAATTGATCCTGGTCTGTGATGTAGGCGGAGGCACTACGGACTTTACCCTGATCACCCTGCGGGACAAGGAGGGAAGCCCTGTGTTTGATCGCATAGCCGTGGGCGATCACCTGATTTTGGGCGGAGACAACATGGACCTTGCCCTTGCCCGGCATGTTGAGACGAGACTGAAGGAGGGGGGCAAAAGCGGGGCGATAAACATACGGCGCTGGCAGGCCCTGTGCAGCCAGTGCAGGCAGGCCAAGGAGGAGATCCTAAGCGGTGTGGCGGAATCAAGGCCGATTACCCTCGTGGGGGAAGGTAGGAAGCTTATTTCAGGCACAATGTCAGCCACGCTTTCAAGAAAAGAGATAGAAGATATCATCCTTGATGGATTTTTTCCCCTTGTCGCCAGGGATGAGGACCTGAGCGAAAAAAAGAGGCTTGGTATTACCGAGTTCGGTCTCCCTTATGCCCAGGACCCTGCAATTACCAGGCACATGGTCCGGTTTCTTGAGCGACACAGGCAGGATGTCAAACAGATATTAAACATAGACAATGTTCAGCCGGACCTGATCCTGTTTAACGGCGCAGCACTTAAGCCATTGGTTATTCAGGAAAAGATCCGGGCAGCTATACGCCACTGGTTCAATGAAGTGGATGAGGCCCTTCCCCGGGTAATGGTAAACCCGGAGCCCGACCTGGCGGTTGCCCTGGGTGCATCCTATTATGGACTGGTAAAACAGGGCCTTGGCATACGTGTGGGGAGCGGGAGTGCCAGGGCATACTTTCTGGGGGTGGGGCATACAAAAGATCCATCGGCGTCTCAGCCGGAAAAGGCCATATGTCTGGTGGAAAGAGGCACTGAGGAGGGAAAAAATATCGAGCTCGCAGGCCGCGAGTTTCATGTACTCGCCAATCAGCCGGTCAGCTTCAGTTTATTCAGCTCCAGCTTCAGGCCCCTGGACCGGGTTGGAGATCTGATTGACATTGATGATACGCTTACCCCCCTGCCACAGATCCAGACCGTGATCCAGTATGGAAAAAAGGCCAGGGAGACCAAGCTTCCTGTAAAAATCGAGGCAAACTATACAGAGATCGGAACCCTGGCCCTTTGGTGCTGCTCCACAATCAGCGATCACCGCTGGAGGTTGCAGTTCCAATTGCGGGAAATCGAAAGATCTCAGGCGGTATCTGATCAGCAGGTCCTGGAGCAATCGCTGGTGGATAAGGCGCTTTATGAGATTAACCAGGCCTTCTCCGCAAATGCGGACAGCGGTCTTGAGCAGTTGATAAGGAAGGTATCTGAGGTTGTTGGTCTTCAAAAGGAAATGTGGCCCCTCAATTTTATCCGGCCTGTGGCAGATCAACTGATCAGGTTGATGGATGCAAGGAAGATCAGCAGCGAACACGAAGGACGGTGGTATAATCTCACAGGGTTTTGTCTGAGGCCGGGTGTTGGAGATGCTGGGGATGAGAATAGGCTTAAGGTCCTATGGAGGATCTTTGACCAGGGGCCGATCCACAACAAAAATCCGCAGGTCCGTTCCGAATGGTGGGTCTTGTGGCGCAGGGTCGCGGCAGGTCTCTCCGCAAAACAACAGCGTTACATGTCCCAGAAGATTTCAACCTTACTCAGGCCGAAAAAGGGCGGGGAAAAGATCCAAATAGCCCCCCAGGAGCATATGGAGATCTGGATGGCCGTTGCCAATCTGGAGCTGATTTCCGCCGAAGACAGGGCCAACTGGGGAAAATTCCTCCTGGATCAGTTAAGCCCCAAAAAAAGCAGGCCCCAATACTGGTGGGCCATATCAAGGCTTGGCGCCAGGGAACCCCTCTATGGGCCGATAGACAGGGTAATCCCCGCCGCAGAGGCCGGCTCTTGGATAAAGTCAATCCAGGGAAAAAACTGGCGGAATCCAAGACCTGTGGGTTCTGCATTATCGCAGATTGCAAGACTTACAGGAGACAGAAAGCGGGATCTCGACCCTGATGTCCTCAAACAGGCAATAGAATGGCTTAGCCAATATGACTGGTCAGGGGCATGCATGCGGATCTTACAGGAGGTCGTACCAGTAGCCGGACAGGAAGAAAGTGCACTGTTTGGTGAATCTGTCCCCCCTGGAATCGTGCTGCATGTATAGAAATTAGATAGCCATAAAAACCTTCTGTGGGAAATGCCTTTTCTCTTTTGCGCCGGGCTGAAGTGTTTCTACTTGACCGAAATGTACCAGGGTCTTTATATTTAGGTTAAAGCAATAAAGTAAAATAAGAGGCTACATTATCTTAATTCAGCCTTGGCAGGGGCAAATCCATTTCGCCTTTGTGAGGCGGTACCACTGTCCAATATCTTCTCCTTTCTTTTAGATTTCGTGGACAAACCTTCTAAAGGAAAAACATCTATTTTTTTCGAGAAGTTAAAATAGAGGTGTATTTTTTTTAAAGGGGGCATGGGGGTCTAAGTGGGCGAAGATCTGATCTATAATGAATTGAGACAAAGGATCAAGACATTAGAAAAAGAAGTCTCTGAGCTTAATCATAGCAAAAAGTTGCTCCAAGAAAGCGAAACAACCTACCGGATGCTGCTGGATAATTCCAGTGTTCCCATTACTTATTTCAATCTTGCGGGCAATACCCTCTTTCTGAATAGGGTCTGCGCCGCCAACTTGGGAGGAGTTCCTCATGATTTTATCGGGAGGTCAATATATGAGATCCTTCCCGTTTCTGCTGAAATAATCAGAAAAAGGATATCCAAGGTTGTTGAAACTGGAACAGGCAGTGAATATGAAGATTTCGTAAAACTCGCTTCCGGCGATTACTGGTTTATTTCAGATTTTCTGCCGGTTAGGAATGAAAATGGTGACATATTTGCAATCCAGGTAGTTTCCCGAGATATCACAGAGAGCAAAAAGATTGAAAAACAGGCAACAATTTTCCAGAAATTTGTCGAGGCCTCGGAACAGGGACTTGGCATGGCGGATTTGAATGGTGATCTTACTTATGCCAATCCCACCCTCTGCAGCTGGTTCGGGGAAGCAACACCTGCAGATGCCATTGGGAAGAACGTTATAAACTATTATACTAAAGAGGACCGGCAAAAGTTGGAAAATGAATGTATACCCACGGTCATTAGAGAAGGGCACTGGGTTGGGGAACTGGATATTGTCTCCATTCAAGGAAAGGTAACCCAAACCATTCATAGCGTGTTTCTGATCCGTGATAAGGCAGGAAAACCGATTTGCCTGGCTAATGTACTTACAGATATCACGGGACATAAACGTCTTGAAAAGGTTCTTATGCATAGGGAAAAACTGAAAACTCTGGGTGTAATAGCTGCCGAGGTCGCCCACGAGATCAGAAACCCCCTTGTCTCCATAGGCGGTTTTGCCCAACGCCTTAAACAAAAGTTTCCGGATTCACAAGAATGCGATATCATCCTAAAAGAATCCCAACGGCTTGAAAAAATATTGTCTAGGATAAAGAATTATCTTGAACCCATTGATTTCCACTCTCAGGAATGTTCTGTAAATACGATTATTACCGAATGCTTGAATCTGCTTTCTCCGGAGACGGAACAGAGACAGGTGCAGTGTATACTGGAGTTGACCCCAAATCTTCCCGCTGCCTATGCAGACCCGGAAATCATGGTTCAAATAGTAATCAATCTAATTCTGAGTGCATTCGAGACAATGGACAAAGGAGGGACTCTGGACATCAAGACATTCGCGGTTGACAAGGAAATCTGCATCGAGTTCAGAAACCAGGCACCGGATTTGATAGTAAAAAATCCTGAGGTCCTTTTTATGCCTTTTGCAGAAGGAGGCCGGAGTATAGGTCTGCCTCTTTGTTACCGGTGGATCAAAGATATGGGTGGTCTTTTGTCTTTCACACAAGGGGAAAATTTTATTGTCTTTAAGGTTGCCTTACCTGAGGCCCCTTCAGTAGAACTTAAGGGACAGGCATCTTAGGTGCTGTTTTACCTATCTTTCTTTTTTCCCGTTTCCTGTCTATAAGTTATTGATGAATAATCTTTAAAAAGGTCGGCAAGGGGGATAGAAGATGGACAATACACAACTAATTTCGGCCCTTCAGACAGTGATCTCTCCGGTTGTCCTTATCTCAGGTGTGGGAATGCTGGTGTTGTCTATGACAAATCGCTTTAGTCACACCACTGACCGGGCGCGCTTCCTTGCCAATGAGCGGCGCAAACTGGACGGACTTGCCAGGGAACGCGCAGAGTCTCAGATTCGAATCCTTCACAGCCGACTGCGCGTGCTCCTGCTTGGCATTGCATTAGCGTTGGGGAGCGTTTTGCTTACAGCCCTGCTGATCATAACATTATTCGCAAACTATCTTTTTGCCACTACATTTCGAATACTTATAGTAGTTTTTTTCGCGATGAGCCTGTTAAGCTTGGTTTCGTCGTTGATCCTGTTTATCCGCGACATGAGCCTCTCATTGACAGCCCTGCAAGAAGACTTACACGATGTCCTCTGACGTTAAGCACAGGGGACACCCATTTTAACTCATAGAGACACCTTCCGGCCTGTTTCGGAAATGAATGGAATTTCGAACCTGACCAGGCCTTTTCATCCCTGGCTATAGTTATTACGGGGCCATTCGATCGTCTGCAATTTTCCTGCTGATAAGGAATTGTCTTAGCTAATCTTTTCGGAGAAAAACATTCAGACAATTTTATGAACCCCGTAATCAGGTTTCTTCATCCAAAGGCTTTTATGACATTTAATCAGAAATCGGATTAAATTGAACTCTCCTGTTCTTTGCCCTGCCTTCTTCTGTATCATTGCTGGCAACAGGATCTGAAAAACCAAACCCTTTGGCGCAAAGCCGCTCTTTTTCAATGCCTTTGCTGACCAGGTAATCCATCACTTCCATGGCCCTTTTTTCAGAAAGTTTCTGATTATATTTCTGAGAACCTATATTGTCTGTATGACCTTGAATCTCCACCTTCATGGTGGGCTTGCTTTTAAGATATTCCACCCCTTCATTGAGACACGGATAGTATTGGGGCTTGATATCCCATTTGTCAAAATCAAAATTGAGATACTTGCATACCCAGCAGCCCACTTCATTTACTGTCACCCCTTTTGGCGTGTTGGGGCATCTATCCCGGCTATCAGGAACACCGTCACCGTCGCTGTCTTTGGGCGGTTCAACAACTTTAGGCTTAGGAGGCGGTTCGACCACTTCAGGCGCTTTAACAGGCGCTTTTTCTCCGCCGATGTAAAATATAATACCCGCGGTAGCAAGAAGATTGCTCTGTGTCTCATCAAAAGAAATAACATGGCGGACATCTGCCCTTAACGCCACGTTTTCCGTTAAGAAATATTTCAGACCGCCGCCGTAGTTGACCGCAAAGTCCTGATCACTGTTCCATTCATCCCTGGGATCAAAAATTATTCCCCCGGCACCTGCCGCAAGATATGGGACAAGTCTTTCTGAAGGCATAAAATGATACAGGGCATCAATATGATAAATATATGTGTCCACACCAAGATCAAAGCCGTCGTCTTCAAACGTTGTGTCCACATAATTGAACACGCCTTCAATCCCCCAGTGTTCATCAATTTGATAGCCCAACCCAACCCCAACGGCGAGTTCATCGTCAAGATCCTGATTCCCCTCAAAAAAATATCCACCAACTAAAGGGCTTATGGTAAATGCGCCGGGTCTGATCTCGGCTGAAACTGCCTGCGACATAAACAGAACAAAAACCATTAAACAACCAGATAGGAATGCTTTAATTGATCTCATTTCTTTTCCTCCTTTTAACATAGTTAAATTCAATAGCTGGTCGGTATGCCTTTTAATCCCTCCTTAACAACAAACCATTATCTCTTATAAAATAAATAATGTCACCTCACGTTTCTTTCGTTTATCGCTCCTCCTTTCTAAATTGTTAACATAACGAATACATTGCAGAATTACAAAATAATGCGCCAAATCCTTCTCCTGAAGGAACGGGTATTTCTTCCATCCTTCAAAGGAGATAAAAAATTGCCTTTTGATCTTTTATGTGCTTTTTAGTCTTATCCGGAAATGAATAATAATAAAACCAGTTCCATTAGTCAATATGTAGCAACTTTTTTATTCATTTTTGATTTTTCATAAAAAAATGTAATCAACGAGGTAAACGGACACAACCACACGTCTTTAATGGAAAAAGGCTTCTAAATATAGGGCTAATTACTGCGCGTTTTCGGGCCTTGGTTTGATCTCTATCTCAACTCTCCTGTTCTTTTGTCTGTTTTGAGGGGTATCATTTGGCGCTACAGGCATGGTCTTGCCAAATCCTATTGCGGTGATCCTTGCGGCAGATACCCCCTGGGCTATCAGGAAATTCTGGACCATTTTGGCCCTTCTTTCTGAAAGTTCCTGATTATATGCCTCTGAACCGCTGCTGTCCGTGTGCCCCTTGACCAGGATATCCGAATCAGGATAGCGGACCATTACATCTGCCGTTTGACTTAGGGTTTCTTTGGCCTCAGATTTTAGAATAGCAGAGTTTTCGTCAAAAAGGACGGAATCAGACATAGTGACCACAAGCCTGTCCTCCTTTTTTTCAACATGAGTATCCGGTATTTGTTCCAGTTCCTTGGCCTGCTGATCAAGCTTGTATCCGATAGCGCCACCTATAATTGCGCCTGTAACCCCTCCTATTAGAGCGCCGGCCCCCCTGTGACCGGACTGATGACCTATTACAGCCCCGGCGATAGCTCCTCCTGCCGCACCGATGGCAGCCCCTTTGCCGGTCTTTGTCTTTGCAGCCTCCTTGGTCTGGGCGCAGCCAAAAATTAAGATAACAATAAATAGAAAAAATAGAGTCTTTTTTGGTCTCTTCATATTAACACCTCTTGACTATACGAAAATTTGTAACATTTAAGGTACCTGAAAAAAGGCGTTTCGGGCTGTGGGGGGGCCTGTTTAATAAGGTTATGTAAGCAGGACTAATTTCTTAACGCCTTTAGACACTGCCCGTCCCAACAGCAAATTGTTTTCAACCCCTTCCATGCGTACAGGGATAAACCAGTTTGACTTCTCCGTCAACGGAAAAAGCACCGGCAGATAATTGTCGCTCGTCCCTCTAATTATTCCTTCTTTTTCTGAGTGCCATCTTTCAGCAAGCACAGGAAAATCCTTGTTAAGACATCTTTGAAAAAACGCCATTTTCTTCTTTTGCCCAAGATCACGCAGTTCAGCTGCCCGCTTCTTTATAGACTGGGGGTCAACCCTTTCTCCCAACAAAAATGCGGCAGTACCAGGCCTTGGTGAAAATGGAAATACATGGAGATATGATATCGGCAGATCGTCTATTAGTGCACATGTATTTCCGTGTGACGAAATATCCTCTCCGGGAAACCCCGCCATAATGTCAATTCCAATAGCTGCAAGGGGAGCCTTGTCGTGGACCATCCTGATGGTCTGCGCAAATTGTCTTGTTGTATAATGCCTGTTCATCCTTTTGAGTATCCGGTCATCTCCACTTTGAAGAGGGATGTGAAGATGCTTGCACAGAAAGCCCTCTGATGCCATCATCTCAAGGAGCCCTTCGTTGATCTCATTTATTTCAAGGGAGCTCAGCCTTATGCGCAAAGGGAGTCTTTCGTTTCTTACTGTCACTAGAAGACGGCCCAGATCCGTGCCGTTTTTTAGATCTACACCATACATGCCCAGGTGTATACCAGTCAGCACCACCTCTCTGTAGCCTTGGCCTGCAAGCCTTTCAAGCATGTTCAACACATCTTCCCGGGGAAGGCTCCTGTACGGCCCCCTTGCAAGCGGCACGATACAATAACTGCAGTAGCACTGGCACCCATCCTGGATCTTTAAAAAGGCTCGGGCCCGGTCAGGAAATCGCCTTATCGGAAGAAACTCAAATTTCGCATTTTTTTTGAAATCCTTTGATATTATAACCCCTTGTCCCGGCCTTAAGCCTTGCAGGACCAGTTCGGTAATTTTGGCCTTATCAGTGTTACCGACAATAAGACTTATGCCATCAATGCCCAATAGTTCTTCGGGGTAGACCTGCGCGTAACAGCCGGTGGCGATAACAACGGCATCCGGCTTTTCCCTGATCGCCTTTCGGATCTCCTGCCTTGACTGATGCGATGCAGTCCGGGTGACAATGCAGGTGTTGATAATGTGTATATCAGCGCCTTCCCCCTCACTCGCCCTTATGAGGCCGGCGTGTTCAAGCGATTCAGAAAGATAGGCGGATTCATACTGGTTTACCTTACACCCGAGTGTGATGATCTTAAATGATTTTGGCATGTCAAAAAGAGTTGTTAACCTCCCTTTCTATTATACCACCGCCGATTACCCTTTCCCCATCGTAGCAGCACAGGGACTGACCGGCAGTAACCGCCAGTTGGGGTGTATCAAAGGTAACCATAACTCTGTCAGGAGAAAGGACCGTAAGGACCCCTGGGGCCGCCCTGTGACGGTAGCGGACCTGGGCCTGGACAGGAAACTCCCTTTGGGCAGGCATGCCTTCCACCCAATTAAAATTATGGGCGAATACAACCTTTGAGCTGATATCCTCTTTCCTTCCCACTACGACCTGGTTGGTCTCGCGCCTGAGCTCCTTTACGTAATAAGGTCTGGTAGAAGAGATATTAAGGCCGTGTCTCTGACCAATGGTGTAGCCGTATATCCCGGTATGCCTCCCTAGGACCTTTCCCATGGCGTTGATTATATCTCCAGGCCTTTTTATATCAGGTCCCAGTTTTTCCTCCACAAGGGTGCGATAATTACCCGTGGGAAGAAAACATATGTCCTGACTTTCAGGGATCGCCTCAACAGGAAGGCCAATGTCGCGCGCCCTGATTGAAACCTCTGCCTTGTTCATATCCGCCAGAGGAAAGACCGCCCTTGACAGGTAAGTCTGGTTAAGCCTGTGCAGGAAGTAGGACTGGTCCTTTGTGATATCCTTTCCCCTGTATAACCCTGTCACACCAGAGGCCTGCCGTCTTATCAGTCTTGCATAATGCCCTGTGGCCAGATAGTGGATGCCGTGCTCTTTCGCAAACCAGAGGAGGCGCTCAAATTTGATCGTCGGGTTGCATATCACACAGGGATTAGGGGTGAGTCCCTGCACATAGGACATGCAAAAGGGCTCAATGATCTGGGTATTGAATGCCTCCAGCAAATCAACAAACTCAAGGGGGATATTCAGATGGGCTGAAAATTTTTTGACTGCCCCTTTTCTTGCATAAATTATTTCTTCAGGGGCTGGAAGCACAAAATGGAGGCCGTAGACCTGCCATCCTGTTGACTTCAAGAGAAATGCAGAAAAGGAGCTGTCAACGCCTCCGCTGAGCGCTATTACAACGCTGGACGGTTGTTCGACGGAAGATAAAACCATGACAGACTTAATCAAGCATCACAGGAAAGAAGAAAACGGCGGGTTAAGAACCCGTATTTTCATGCTGATCAGGACAGCAGGGTCTTGTCAAATGTTACGCTCATGGCCCGCGCCATACAGGCAGACACACACAATTCACATGCAACACACCTGTCCTTGTCAAACAGCACCTCCATCTCGGGTCTCTTTATGTGCAAGGCGCCGGTGGGACAGACCGCTGTACAGGCCCCGCACTGAAAGCACTTTTCATCATCCCGCCTGATATCCTGTCCTATGCTCTCTACCTTTACCCCAAGGTCTTTCAGATACCTCACGCCCTTTTGAAATGCGCTCTTCTCACCGCTCAGCTCCAACACCATGAAGCCTTCTTTTCTGGGATAGATGGTTGCCTTGAGGATACTGAAAGAAAGGTCGAAATTTCTGACCAGGTTGACGGTTATGGGTTCATCAACTATCTCTTCAGGGAATCTTAGGGCAAGGATTTTGGAATACATGGGTAATGTCCTTAATAACAAAAGTTAGCTATATTTTTTAATGGCCCTTTCAAAGCCGGGCAGTGCACCTTCTACCACATAGTCTGATACGCAATAGGCTATCCTGAAATGGCCCGGACCCCCAAAGCCGCTGCCGGGGACGGTCAGGATGTTTTCCTCCTTAAGGGCCATTACAAATTCCACATCATTCTCAACAGGGGTCCTGGGAAAGAGGTAAAATGCCCCTCCCGGCCTCTCAAATTCATAGCCGAAGGATGCAAGTGCACTGCAAAGAATATCCCTTTTTTTCTGATATAAGGATATGTCAATTCTCTCCTCCAAAAGGAGAGCAACGGCCCTTTGCATAAGTGCCGGGGCGTTGACATAACCCAGTATACGGTTTGACAGCACCATGCCCGCCATGATCATCTTCTTGTCTGACATATCAGGGGATGCGGCAGCATAGCCTATCCTCTCTCCAGGCAGGGACAGATCCTTGGAAAAAGATGTTACCACAAAACTCTCATTATATATATCAAAAATGCCGGGGACGAGAATGCCGTCATAGGTGATCTTACGGTACGGTTCATCTGAAACAAGATATATGGGTCTACCGAGCTTACTGCTATAATGTATGAGAGCTTCCGCCAGCAGACGCAGTTCTTCCTCATTATATACCCTGCCTGTCGGATTATTGGGTGAATTAATCAGGACCGCCTTGGTCTTGTCGGTGAAAGCCGCCTCGATTGAACTGATATCCAGGGAAAAATCTGTCTTTGTAGGGACAATACAGGGTCTTCCCTGATGATTATCCAGATAAAAATTGTATTCCACAAAATAGGGACATGGTATGATCACCTCGTCGCCCGGGTCGAGAATGGTTTTAAAGACAACATTTAGTCCGCCTCCAGCCCCAACGGTCATAATAATGTCATCAGCAGAAAAGGCCGGCCTGTTGAATTTGTTTAAATAATCAGCCACAGCCTGTCTGGTTTCAACAAAGCCTGCGTTTGACATATAGGCATGAAGACCCTCGCGAGGGTCGTTAGCCAGTTCTTTGAGCGTCTGTTTGAACTTAATGGGAGGCTCAAGGATGGGGTTACCAAGGCTGAAGTCAAAGACGTTTTCCACCCCGAATTTCGCCTTTCTCTCCTCACCCTCCTCGAACATCCTCCTTATCCAAGAGGCGCTTTCAAGGGATCCCCGGATCTTCTGGGAGACAGCCAATATCTTCTCTCCGCAAATGATATTAGTCTTGTGGCCAAGACAGAAGGGAACCCCCTGCTTTTGCCGCAATAGTTTGGCCTAACCATATCCTTTTGTCAGGGCTTGTCAATAAAAAAGCCCTTTTGAATAATCTTGACAGGTGTGTTGTGTTTCTCTAAGTTATTGCAGGTATCAATAAGTAATAGCTAAATAAAATTCCTAAACAATCAATAGGGCAACCTCACGCCTGAATCATTCCGGGAGATACTACAATGGGAAAAAAGAGCAGTAACAGAAAAGTCATTGCAATCCTTACCGGCGGCGGAGATGTGCCGGGGCTGAATGCCTGCATCAAGACCCTGGTCAATCGGGCGTCGAGCGAAGGAATTGATGTAATCGGCATCAAGAGGGGCTGGGAGGGGATCTTGGAATATAACCCCGCCGACCCCAAATCCTATGATAAGTGTCTGTTGAACCTCAAACCCTCTGATGTACGCACCATTGACAGGTCTGGGGGCACGTACCTCCATTCCTCAAGGACAAATCCCAGCTCAGTCAAGCTGAAAAAGGCCCCGGAATTTCTGAAAAAACAATACAAGAAAAAAGAAGAGAAAAAGGACTTTACCGACCATGTGATAAAAAACCTTGAACACCTTGAGATCAACGCCATTATTCCCATAGGCGGAGACGATACCCTAAGCTTCGGTGAGAGATTGCACAGGGAGGGCTTCCCGGTGATAGCGATCCCCAAGACCATGGATAATGATGTCTTTGGCACAGATTACTGTATTGGTTTTTCAACCGCCGTCACCAAGAGCGTCAGGTGCATACATGATCTAAGGACTTGCACCGGTTCGCATGAACGAATCGCGATTATCGAATTGTTCGGCCGTTACTGCGGTGAGACATCCCTGATTGCCGCCTACCTTGCCGGAGTTGACCGGGCGATCATCTCAGAGGTCCCATTTGATCCAAAAAGACTTGCGGGGCTGATCATGAAGGATAAGGCCGCCAACCCGAAAAATTACGCAATGATCACTATCTCCGAGGGGGCAAAGATGATCGGAGGCGATATTATCCTTTCAGGTGAGGCAGACGCATATGGCCACCGTAAACTGGGAGGCATTGGAGAGGAGACAGGATTGGTGTTAAAGGAGCTTACAGGTGAAGACGTCCTGAATCAAAGCCTGTCCTACCTGATGCGAAGCGGCAAACCCGACTCCCTGGACCTCATGGTCGCATTCAATTACGCAAATATGGCCATTGATCTTTTCATAAAAGATACTTTCGGACGCCTGGTTGCCTTGAACCGGGGGATATACACTGATATCCCGCTGAGCACCATTTCAAGCGGTCAGAAGAGGGTGGACGTCAGGGAACTCTATGACACTGCCGAATACCGGCCAAAGGTGATGCATGTCGGCGGAAAACCGATGTTCCTGTATTGATCCGATCTCCATTATTAATAATGAGTTGATGACATTTAATCAACAGATATGACAACCGCACCATCCTGAGTCGTTATGAAAGCCAACCTCCCCCAGACCTTAAGAAATAGATCTGCCTTAAAACGGGGGAGGGGTTTAAGACCATTTTTGGCCGCTGCATAAAGCACCTTTTCCTTGAATATACATCTTAAGATTTCAGCACCTATTTTATCCCTTGTTCCTCGCAATGATGCAGCATCCAGCGCCTCCCTGAACGTGAACCTATCCTTTTCCGTAATAATCCCCTTTATAAAGTTGATGATCCTTGCCGTGATAAACAGGCTGTAGATATCGTCCCGGTGAAAATTACCGGTCTCTATGGCCATTGCGGTAGAGCGCGATTTAAAGATATCTGACTCCGTCATGGGGGGGAATTCATTCGCCATGGGGCATCCAGGGGTCAGGTAAAAAATTGACACGCCAATAAGCACAGGAAGTGCCGCCATAATGGACATGGTGGAGATCATGTCTTCCAGGGTTTCGTAAGGCAGACCCACGATCTGGTAAGAGACTATTTTAAGGCCAAGAGCATGGGCGTGTTTCACCACCTCCATGTATTTCTCAATGGTATGGGGTCTGTTGACCTTTAGGAGACTTTTCGAATTTGCCGTGACAAGAGAGATGTTAAGATGGGTAAAACCAGCCTTTTTCATCAGCCCCAAAAGTTCTGTGTCGAGGCTGAGGTAAGAGATACCGTTCATGGCTACAAGCCGCAGATCCCCTTTGGGAAACTCCACAATGAGTTGGCTTAGCAGAGACTTAAAGTTTTCCCGGTTAAAGGTGAGGTTGTCGTCTTCAAAATCAAAGACGCGGTAGCCTTCATCATATCTCTTTCTTATCTCAGTCAGGATATTTCCCAGCGGTCTTCCCCTGAATTTTTCTCCAAAGGTGAGATGCACAGAGCAGAAAGAACACCTGTGCGGACAACCCCTCGATGTGGTCAGAAAACAAATGGGCCTTTTTTCAAAAAGGTAGCGCTCTGTTGGCAGATCTGATAAATCGGCGAGCGGAATGTCATTAAGGTCATATGGCTCTCCCATAGGGTTTAATACCGGTTCTCCGTTTTGCTTAAAACCCAGGTTCGGCACCTCTTGCAATGGAGCGTTTGATTGAAGAGCCCTTAAAAATTCCACAAGCGGCCTTTCTCCTTCGCCTCGGATTATATAGTCAACATTGGGGTCTTTTAGCATAGTTAAGGGAGAGGCGGAAACATGGCTGCCACCCATGATGACCGGGACGTCAATATCTTTTTTTATCTCCCTTGCGCAGCTAAGCGCCTCACGATAATAGGGCGAAAAAAGGGAGGATATTCCTACAATGTCCGGCCTTAATGCTGCAACATCTTTTCCTATCTCCTCAAAGGCCGCACCAAAGTGGTAGTACTGGTGAAACATGGAAAATGGGCTTTGGTCCGGATGGAGGTAGTAAGGTTTTAGATAATTGAGCTCATCCGGATAAGGGATGGTGTTTCTTCCATGCCCTTGGTGATAATCCTTTACAAGGACCTCTACTTGCGGGAGGTGCTTTTTTACCGCGGCCTTGAGCATACAAAGCCCAAGGGGCTGGAGCCTGATATCAGTATCATAAAAATCCTCTACAGGCGGCTGGATGAGCAACAGTCTCATGTGATCGTAAATGCCTTTAGTTTCTATTGCTGAATTCCGGTGACTTTTTAAAAAGTCCTTATAGCCGCTGGCGGAGAAGGGCTTTTTTCATGTTTGCATCACCATGACAAAAGTTGAGAATCGCACACACTCATGATTTCAATCAACGTATAGGCGGAAAGGACTGTATATGCGCGGCCCGCAACCAGATTGAACCTGCTAAGGACGAGTTGCGTATACAGCCGCCGTATGTTCGTAGTGACTCTCAAATATGCAAACATGAAAAAAGCCCTTATCCGCCAGTGGCTACCAGGACTTTTAAAAAGTTACCAGAAAATTGAATAGCACGATAGCATGATTATCTTCAACAGGAGTTTCAAAGATATTATCTCGGCAATAGGGGGTAAATGCTATGAGAAAATTTATTGCATCCATTGTTGCAATTTTTGCACTGGGAATCATGTCTTCGGGTTGCATGAGGGCAATTTCAAAGGAGTTGCGTGCACAGGTGCAGGAAAGGATAGACCTTGCCCAGGTGCGGGAGAACCCGTCGGATTTTATGGGTAAAATGGTTATATGGGGAGGCGTAATTGTTGAGGCGAAAAACCTGAAAGAGGGCACACTGATAGAGATCGTACAAAAGCCCATAAGCGTGGAGGAGAGGCCCAGGAATGTGGATCAATCAGCAGGACGTTTTTTGGCCCTTTATAAGGGATATCTTGACGCGGCGATTTATTCCGCGGGGAGGGATGTCACGGTGGCAGGTAGATTAAAGGAAATGAAAACCAAGCCACTTGGAGAGATCGAATATTCCTACCCTGTGATTTCTGCTGAAGAGGTATACCTCTGGCCCCCAAAGACAGAGAAAAAGTACCCGGAATACCCATTCTGGATTTATCCCGGCTACTATCATTACCCCCATCGGATGGATCCGTGGTACTGGTGATGGACAAATAGCATCCTCTTAAGTTTTATGGAATCTCACGCCCTTGTCAACTGCCGGTACCTTATGCGGTGAGGCTGGGCTGCAGCATCTCCCAGCCTTGATTTTTTATCAGCCTCGTAGGCAGTGTAATTGCCGTCAAACCAGTAGGCCTTGCTCTCCCCTTCAAAGGCCAATATATGAGTGGCTACCCTGTCCAGGAACCAGCGGTCGTGGCTGATCACTACAGCACAGCCCCCGAAGCTTTCCAAGGCCTCTTCCAGTGCCCTCAGGGTATTTACATCCAGGTCATTGGTGGGCTCATCAAGCAAGAGGACATTTGCCCCTTCCTTCAGCATGCGGGCAAGATGGACGCGGTTTCTCTCACCGCCTGAGAGCATCCCCACCTTTTTTTGCTGATCAGGGCCCAAAAAATTAAACCTTGCAACATATGCCCTGGAATTTACCTGGCGGTTCCCCAGTTCAATGGTATCCTGACCTTCGGATATCACCTCCCATATGGTCTTATCCGGGTTAAGGGCATCGCGGCTCTGATCCACATAGGCAAGCTTTACGGTCTCTCCTATCTTGAATGTCCCGGAGGTGGGTGCATCCTGCCCTGTGATCATCTTAAACAGGGTGGTCTTTCCCGCGCCATTGGGGCCTATTATCCCGACAATGGCGCCGGGCGGTATGGAAAAGGAAAGGTCTTCCAAAAGGAGCCTATCGCCATAGGCCTTACTCACCGCCTTTGCCTCTATAACCACATCTCCCAGCCTGGGACCGGGCGGGATAAAGATTTCAAGGTCTTTTTCACTTTTCTCGTATTCCTGGCTGACCAGCGCATCATATGCGTTTATTCGTGCCTTTGCCTTGGCATGCCTCCCTTTGGGCGACATCCTTATCCACTCAAGCTCCCTCTGAAGGGTCTTCTGCCTCTTGCTCTCGCTTTTCTCCTCGTTTTTCAACCTCGTCTGCTTCTGCTCCAGCCATGAAGAATAGTTGCCCTTCCAGGGGATCCCCTCACCGCGGTCAAGCTCCAGTATCCAGCCCGCCACATTGTCCAGAAAATAGCGGTCGTGGGTTACGGCAATCACAGTGCCCGCATAGCGCTGTAGATGCTGCTCAAGCCATGCGACAGACTCTGCATCAAGGTGATTGGTAGGCTCGTCAAGAAGCAGGATGTCCGGTTTTTTAAGGAGTAGTCTGCACAGGGCAACACGTCTTCTCTCTCCGCCTGAAAGTACATTTACCGGGGTCTCGCCCGGCGGACAGCGCAGGGCGTCCATGGCCATTTCGAGCTGAGAGTCGAGGTCCCATGCGCCAACAGCGTCAATCTTTTCCTGGACCGCCGCCTGCTGCTCGATGAGTTTATTCATCTCGTCATCGTCCATGGGTTCAGCGAACTTTTCGCTTATGCGGTTATATTCGTTTATCAGGTTGACTGTATCCTGAACCCCCTCCTCCACGACCTCTTTTACCGTCTTGGCGTTATCCAGCACCGGCTCCTGCTCCAGAAAGCCGACGGTGTAGCCGGCAGAAAGGAGGGCTTGACCATTGAATTCCCTGTCCAAGCCTGCAAAGATCCTCAACAGTGAGCTCTTTCCCGAACCGTTAAGGCCCAGGACCCCTATCTTTGCCCCATAAAAAAAGGATATGGAGATATCCTTGAGCACGGGTTTTTTGTCATAATATTTGCTCACCCGGATCATGGAATAAATGACCTTGTTAGGATCTTGAGTCATTGTGATTTGTATCCTCCTTCATTTCGCTAACTTCCTGTCCAGCGTCCTGTATTGAATTGCCTCACCCACATGGGAGGCCTTGATATCCTGGGAACCCTCAAGATCAGCAATGGTCCTTGCAATCTTTAATATCCGCGCATGGGCCCTGGCGCTCAGGCCGAATCTGGTCATGGCTGCCTCAAGCAAATCACCTGACGCATCGTCAATCTTACAGAACTGTTTAATCTGACGGCTGGTCATACCTGCGTTGGTGTGGGTCTTACTCCGTAAAAACCTCCTGGCCTGAAGCTCCCTTGCAGCCATCACCCTGTTAAGTATCTCCTCTGATGATACGCCGTCCTCAGGCTGAGACAGATCCCTGTACGGAACCGACGGGACATCCAGGTGTATGTCAATCCTGTCCATCAGGGGCCCTGATATCTTTGACCGGTAACGCTGTATCTGCAAGAATGTGCAGATGCACTCCCGCTTTGGGTCCCCCAGGAAGCCGCAAGGGCACGGGTTCATGGCCGCTACCAGCATAAAGCGTGCAGGATATGTGACAGTGGAGCTTGCCCGCGAGATGGTCACTGCCCCATCCTCCATGGGCTGTCGTAAGACCTCAAGTACGTTCTTCCTGAACTCAGGCAATTCATCCAGAAACAGGACACCGTTATGGGCAACACTCACCTCTCCGGGCTTAGGATTCTGTCCGCCGCCGATCAATCCTGCATCCGATATGGTGTGGTGAGGGGACCTGAAAGGGCGGACTGTCACAAGCCCCTGACCCTTGGGCATAAGTCCCATTACACTATAGACCTTTGATGTCTCAAGGGACTCTTCAAAGCTCAAGGCCGGTAAAATTGTGGGGATTCGCCTTGCAAGCATTGTCTTGCCGGAGCCTGGCGGTCCTATCATGATTACGTTATGGCCTCCGGCGGCAGCGATTTCCATTGCCCTCTTGGCGGTCTCCTGGCCCCGGATATCCGTGAAATCCATATCATATACCGGGTCTTGAAAATTCTGGACCTCGTGGCCTCTCAGGGGGTCAATCATTGTGATGTTTTTTATGGCCTCCACAACCTGGCTGAGGGCATTGACGGGGAAAATGTCTATCCCCTTTACAACACCGGCCTCCACGGCGTTTTCTGACGGAAGGAATATCCCCTTTATCCCCAGCTCCTTTGCGGATATGGCTATGGGAAGCACTCCCTTAACCGGTCTTATCTGTCCGTCAAGAGACAGCTCACCCAGAAAGAGGCGGCCTGCGTAGGATGACCTGTCAAGGAGACCTGTGGCGGCAAGGATTCCGAGGGCCATGGGCAGGTCAAAGGCCGAACCCTCCTTTTTGACATCTGCCGGCGCAAGATTTACGGTAATACGGTCAGAAGGAAAATGGTAACCCGAATTCTTTATGGAGGCCTTGACCCTTTCCTTGCTTTCCCTTACTGCGCCTTCGGGCAGACCAACCGTGGCAAATGACGGCAGACCCTGTGAGATGTCCACCTCCACCTCGACTATATAGGCATCAATGCCTATCACAGCGCTACTGAGTATCTTTGCGATCATTTTATCTTGCTATTCAGGCTGCATGGCAGGGGGTGTCAGGGCGGCGGCCCTCAGGGAATCACCCCTGCGAAAGGGTTTAGGATTGAGCAAATGATGTCAGTTTTCAATACAATAAAAATAACCAGGTCACAAAAAGTCTCTTCTTTGACTTTTCAAAAACCATGTTTATTGTTTACATTTAACACAACAAACTATATATTTCAAAATTTAATCGTAATTACTGTGGTAGTTAGGCTGAAGGCCGAAGGTTTTTATGGAAGCAAGGTCCCTTAAGTCTATCCACTTAGGAGAATAAAATGGCGCGTATTACAGTAGAAGATTGCTTAAAACAGGTTGATAATCGGTTTGAATTGATTCACCTGGCATCAAAAAGGGTCCGACAGTTGAGAAAGGGCGCGGAACCAATGGTAGGGTCAAAAAACACCGATATCGTGGTTGCCCTTAGAGAGATCGCCGCCGGCCACATATTCCGGGTTGATAATGATGGAGAACAGCCCCTATTTTTATCTGACAGCATGGAGGCTGAAGCCACGGAATTTCCTGAACAGACAGCAGATACAGACAATGGAGAAGCAGATCAGGAGGCGATATCACCTGACGATTAGGCCGCGTTAAGGGAAATGGCGATGCAGAAGAGAGATTACTATGAGGTCTTGGGCATCTCACGTGATGCGGCGGAGGAGGATATAAAGAAGGCTTATCGAAAGCTGGCCCTTAAATATCATCCGGACAGAAATCCAGGCGACAAGGAGGCTGAAGAAAACTTCAAGGAAGCGGCAGAGGCCTATGAGGTCCTAAGAGACAGGGACAAGAGGCAGATCTATGATCGCTTCGGTCACGAAGGGTTGGCCGGAAGGGGTTTTACCGGTTTTAGCGGTTTTGACGACATCTTCTCCAGCTTCGGCGACATATTTGAAGACTTCTTCGGCTTTGGAGGCAGGAGGAACAGGGGGCCACGGCCCAAGCAGGGCACTAATCTAAGATATGACCTGGAGCTTACCCTTGAACAGGCATTCTTCGGGTTAGAAAAAGAGATCTCATTTAACAAGCTTGTAGTATGCAACACATGTAACGGCACCGGCATGGCGCACGGCGCCAAACCCATGACCTGCTCAGCATGCCAGGGCAGGGGACAGGTGATAAGGTCCCAGGGGTTTTTTCAGATCAGCACTACCTGCCCATCGTGCCACGGCCAGGGACAGGTGATCACCGATCCCTGCAAGGAGTGCAGCGGAGGAGGAAAGGTTCGAGTAGAAAGAAAGATAAACGTCAGGATACCACCGGGTGTTGACACAAATTCTCAATTAAGATTGACCGGCGAAGGCCAGCCGGGTGAATATGGGGGTCCCCCAGGCGACCTTTTTGTCATCATTCATGTAAAGGATCACCCATTTTTCACACGGGAGGGAGAGGACCTGGTCTGTGATGTGCCCATTTCTTTTGTTCAGGCCGCATTGGGCGATACCCTTACCATCCCCATACTGGGAGATGACGGAAGTCATGATATGGAGATCCCTCCTGGGACCCAACCAGGCGATGTGCTCAAGATCGCGGGTAAAGGCATGCCCAGCCTCAGGGATCACAGACGGAAAGGGGATATCTACATAAAGATAACAGTTAAGGTGCCAAAGAAACTCAGCCAGGAGCAAAGGGAGCTACTGATGGCTTTTGCAGAATCAGAAGGGTTGACTCTCTCGGAAAAGAAAAAGAAGAATCTTTGGAAAAAGATAGTGAAATAGACAGTGGACAGGCCAAAAATGGCGCTATTGGCTTTACAGCATCGTAATACCGTGATATAGATCACCTTTAATTTTTTTGGCAGCGGAGTAAAATACTATGTATACCAAAAAAAAGAGAGAAGAATTCAAGGCCCTCCTAAATGAAAGGCTTAATGATCTTTTATCGGATGCCAACAGGACAGTAAGCGGTATGACCGACCCTGCAGAAAATTTCCCGGACCCGACAGACAGGGCAACAATGGAGTCAGACAGGAATTTTGAATTGAGGATCAGGGACAGGGAAAGAAAGTTAATCGGAAAAATCAAAGAGGCATTGGAAAGGATCGAAGATGGCACTTTCGGCATCTGCGAAGAGTGTGGAGAAGATATTTCAGAAGAAAGATTAAAGGCCCGACCGGTGACTACCCTGTGTATTGATTGCAAGAAAAAGCAGGAAAAAGATGAAAAAGTCAAAGGGCTTTAGTCAGCACTAAAGGCCCGACATCAACCCTGAACAAACAAGCCGGAGCGAGCGCAGCCCGGCTTTTTTGTTGTTAATATTTGATGAGATTTTCCTTCTTTCATTAACAATTCAAAATTCGAAATTCAAAATTGAATATATAGGTCGCAGCAGGCATGGCGGAACAAAGACAAGAGCAAAAAATCATCAGTGAAAAAAACCAGGAAGAGGTGATAACCACCCATCTTAATGCAGATTTTGATGCCCTTGCCTCCATGATTGCCGCAAAAAAACTCTACCCCGATGCATTGCTGGTTTTTCCCGGCTCACAGGAAAAAAGTCTTCGTAATTTTTTTCTTTTTTCCACCTCCTATATGTTTAACTTCACCAAGATAAAGCAGGTTGATCTTGACCGGATAAAAAGACTGGTCATCGTAGATACCAGGCAGAAGAGCAGGATAGGAAAATTTGCCGAACTGATCGGTAAAAAGGGCATTGAGATACATATCTATGACCACCACCCTCCATCGGCAGATGACATACACGGAGACCTGGAGGTGATATGTAAAAACGGCTCAAACACCTCCCTTCTGACAGGTCTGATCAGGAAAAAGGGACTTTCCGTCACCCCTGAAGAGGCAACTATGCTGTGTCTGGGCATACACGAAGACACAGGGTCCTTTACCTTTTTTTCCACCACCAAGGAAGATTATGAGGCGGCTGCATGGCTGACTGAGCAAGGGGCAAACCATAATGTGATCTCCGATATGCTGACCAGGGAACTCACCGCAGAGCAGGTGTGGATATTAAATGACCTCATACAGTCCGCTGTCACCAGGTCTATAAATGGGGTAGATGTCGTCATCACCCAAGTGGTCAGAGACGATTACATAGGCGACTTCGCGGTGGTGGTGCACAAGTTCATGGAGATGGAGAATATCAATGTGGTGTTTGCACTGGCCCAGATGGAGGATCGGGTATACGTGGTCGCCCGCAGCAGGACAAAGGATGTAAACGTGGCAGAGATCGCCACCGCCCTTGGAGGAGGGGGGCATCCCCATGCGGCCTCGGCAACCATCAAGAACAAGACCCTGATCCAGGTCGAGCGCTCTCTTCTGGCCCTGTTGAGGAGCAGGGTCAACCCTGCCAGGAAGGCCGCAGACATGATGTCTTCCCCGGTAATCAACATCCGTCCCGACGATACCCTGAAAAATGCCACAAACCTGCTGACCAGATATGATATCAATGTCCTTCTGGTCATGGATGAAGCGGAGGACCTCAAGGGATACTTGACTAGGCAGGTTGTAGAAAAAGCAATATTTTTCGGCCTTGAAGACCACAAGGTGAAAGAATACATGAACATCGAATTTCAGACGGTCCATCCGGAGGCCACCATGAGGGAGGTTCAGGAACTGATCGTCCGGGAAAAGTTGAGGATTCTTCCTGTTACCGACAACGGCAAGGTGGCAGGCGTCATAACCAGGACAGACCTATTGAACATCCTGCTCGGAGACCCTGTTATCCCCGCCTCCCTCTATGACTCCAAGGACTCCTCCCGCTTTGCAAGAAAGAAAAATATGGCCAGGTTGCTCAAGGAGAGGCTTCCCCCCAAGATCATACAGGAGCTCAGGCACCTGGGCGAGGTCGCTGATATGCTGGGATACAACGCCTATCTGGTGGGCGGCGTTGTAAGAGATGTCATCCTGAGGCACGACAACCTGGATATTGATATTGTCATCGAAGGAGACGGAATCAGATTCGCCCAGAAATTTGCTGAATATTACAAGGCCAGGGTCAGGAGCCATAAGAAGTTCGGCACTGCCGTGCTGATATTTCCCGACGGCTTCAAGGTTGATGTGGCTACCGCCAGGATGGAATATTATGAGGCCCCGGGGGCCCCGCCTGTTGTTGAGACCAGTTCCCTGAAGCTGGACCTATATCGTCGGGATTTCACCATCAACACGCTCGCCATAAAATTGAACAAGCGGGATTACGGCACGCTTATTGATTACTTCGGTGCCTTAAACGACATCAAGGAAAAGGTGCTGAGGGTGCTCCATAATCTGAGCTTTGTTGAAGACCCTACTAGGATGCTCCGGGCGATCAGATTCGAACAGAGGTTTGATTTCAAGATAGGCAAGCTGACCCTTGCCCTGATCAAGAATTCAGCAAGGATGGACTATTTTAAAGAGCCGGCCAACCGCAGATTCCTGGCTGAATTGCGTCTGATTCTAAAAGAAAAAGATCCGGTCAAGGCGATTAAAAGGATGGATGAATTTAACCTTCTGCAGTTCATATCTCCGGATCTGAAGTTTGATGCGACAATAGAGCGGCTGTTTGATGAGATAAAAAAAGTGATTTCATGGTACAACCTCCTTTATCTGGAGGGGCCGTTCGATCCCTGGAAGGTTTATTGGCACGGGCTGACCTCCCAGCTCAGTATTGCCTCACTCAAGGAGATGGCCGAAAGGAGCAGAATGGTGGATATTGAAAGCCGCAGGATGCTCTCGCAGAGGCAGGAGACCATTATGGTCCTGGATAGACTCTACAAGTTTTCCGGGGACAACTATCAACTCTATACAATATTATCCCCATATGATACAGAGACATTGCTCTTTCTGATGGCAAGCAGTAACAGCGAAAAGACAAAGAGGATGATATCGAACTTCTTTACCAAGCTGAAGGGTACAAAAATTCAGTTGACGGGGAATGATCTTTTGGACATGGGCTTCCCCGAAGGGCCGATATACAGGGATGTCTTCAACCTCGTGATGGAGGCGAGGCTCAATAATCTCGTAAAGACAAAGGAAGATGAATTAAGATTCGTGCAGGAACATTTTAAACATTATCTTTGATTCCGGGAGCTTCGGTGAATGAAAAAAAAGAGGATCGTCAGCGGCATGAGACCCACTGGCAAATTACATCTGGGACACGTACATGGGGCGCTTATAAATTGGAAGAGGTTGCAGGAAGGATTTGAATGTTTTTATTTTATTGCAGACTGGCATGCGCTTACCAGTGAATACGCCAATACGCAGATCATCGGCGAAAGCGTGAACGACATCGTCATTGACTGGATTTCCGTAGGGCTTGATCCTGAACAATGCACCTTTTTTGTACAGTCGCAGATCAAGGAACACGCGGAATTGCACCTGATATTTTCGATGATCACCCCTCTTGCCTGGCTTGAGAGAAACCCGACATACAAGGATCAATTGAAAGAGCTTTCTCAAAAGGACCTGACCACATACGGATTTCTGGGCTATCCGGTCCTGCAGGCTGCAGATATATTGATGTATAAGGCAAATGGTGTCCCTGTCGGAGAAGACCAGGCACCCCATGTTGAGCTTACAAGGGAGATAGCCAGGCGCTTCAACCACCTTTACGGCAGGCCCCTGTTCCCTGAGCCGGATACCCTTCTTACCCCCACATCAAAGCTTTTGGGTATTGACAGGCGAAAGATGAGTAAGAGCTACAACAACTCTATATCCCTTTCAGAGACCGATGAAGACCTTTACAAAAAGGTGGGGCAGATGATAACAGACCCCCAACGGATGAGGAGGACCGACCCGGGCGACCCCTCTGTATGCAATGTCTACTCCTTTCATGAAATCTACACGGAGAAGGATACGGTTGAAAAAATAGCCAAAGAATGCCGCTCTGCAGGCATTGGCTGTGTGGAGTGCAAAAAGATAATGGCCCAAGGCCTCAATAAGTGGCTGGAACCGGTAAGGGATAAGAGGAAGGCGCTTGAGGCCGACATGAAAAAGGTCACGGAGATCATTTCTGATGGAAACTCCAGGGCCAGGGCCATTGCAGTCGAGACCATGAGGGAGGTAAAGGAACTCATAAAGTTGGCGTAATGGAATACGAAGTCAAACTGGAAATATTCGAGGGGCCGCTGGACCTCCTTTTGCACCTGATCCACAAAAACGAGGTGGATATCTTTGATATCCCCATTGCTACAATCACGGATCAATATCTGGAATATATTGACATGATGAAGGCCTTAAACATCAATATCGCAGCCGACTTCCTGGTAATGGCCTCAACGCTGACGCACATAAAATCAAAGATGTTGCTGCCCGGATTGAAAGACGATGAAGAGGAAGATCCGATGGTAGAGCTCACCCAGCCGCTCCTGGAATATATGCAGTTCAGGGAGGCGGCGGAGGGGCTTTCCGAAAGGGAGTTGCTGGAAAGGGATGTATTCATAAGACGAAGCCCCGTTGATATGCAGGACCAGTTGAAGGGAGAAGAGTCACCCCTGGATGTAACCCTCTTTCAACTGATGGACGCCTTTAAGCGTATCATTGAGCAGGAATTGCCGGGAGCAAAGATCGAGGTTCATCTTGAAAAATGGACGATCAATGATAAGATGGAGGCGATCATGACCCATTTGAAGGAACATGGGGCCGCCTTTTTTCATGAAGTGTTCAGCAAAGATCGAACAATATCGGAATTTGTAGTTACCTTTCTGGCCCTTTTGGAATTGGCCCATCAGGGTCTTATAGCGGTGTTTCAGCCCACACACACAAGCGACATTCAGCTTATCCCCCAATTTGACAAGGCAGGGGAAGACGGCGATGATAACAGATAAACCCCTAAAGTTGATTGTAGAGGCCCTGGTTTTTGCATCGGACAAGCCGATCAGCGTCCAGGAGATCCAGGCATGCCTGCCCGATGAAACCCTGGCCGATATCAGGGCCGCCCTGGATGATCTCAAGGCGGAATATGACGAGATGGAAAGGAGCTTTATCATCAAGGAGGTGGCGCAGGGTTTTCAGTTCAGAACCCTGCCGGATTATTCTCCATATATATTGAGGATGTTCAAGACCGCCCCCACAAGGCTTTCCAGGGCTGCAATGGAGACCCTGGCCATAATCGCATACAAGCAGCCGATCCTCCGTCATGAGATCGAAAGACTTAGGGGGGTGGACACAGGGGGAATAATAAGGACCCTGATGGAAAAGGGCTTGATCAAGATTGTAGGCCGCAAAAATCTACCCGGCAAACCCCTGATATACGGCACTACCAAGAAGTTTCTGGAGGTCTTTGACTTAAAAGACATTGAGTCTCTTCCAAAGCTCAAAGAGATTAAGGAGCTTGGCGGAGATGAGGAGGGGACCTTAATGCCGCTTGCCGCAGCACTGCCAGAGGAAACACCAGGGGAAGAGAATGGCGATGAGGCAGTCGGTGAAGAAGACCAGGAAGGATCAGATTAGACCGGTCGCCGGATCCGCCCATGCCCAGGGAGGCGTCAGCACCATCGAGCCCAGGAGGATCAACCGGATATTGTCCCTGGCAGGCGTCAGCTCCAGGCGCAATGCCGATGATCTGATCAAGTCGGGACGCATTACGGTCAATGGGCATATTCTTGCTGAAGCAGGCGCCCGCGCCATATGGGGCGCTGACAGCATAAAGGTGGACGGGAAAGAGATCCCCGGGCCCGAGCCCAGGATCTACCTGATGCTGAACAAGCCCTTCGGATATGTCTGCACCTTAAAAGACCCGGAAGGCAGACGCCTTGTGACAGAGCTGCTGGAAGGAATCACCCAAAGGCTATACCCGGCTGGAAGGCTTGATTTTGACTCCCTGGGCCTGCTGTTGTTCACCAATGACGGCGAGCTTGCCTATCGCTTGACTCATCCCAAGTACCAGGTACCACGCACATACAAGGTCACTGTTTCAGGAACAATAACCGACCAGGCAATAAAGCGTCTAAGAAAAGGGGTCAGGCTTTCTGACGGGCCGAGCGGCGAGTCAAAGGCCACCGTTTTAAAACTCGATAATGAGACATCCACCATCAGAATGACCATCACCCAAGGCAGATCCAGACAGGTAAGGAGGATGATGGAGGCAGTGGGATACAGTGTGGTCCAACTGAAAAGGACGGGTTTCGGGACCCTGATGCTGGGAGACCTGAAGATCGGCAAATACAGGCCCCTGGAAAATAAGGAGATAAAATCCTTAAAGAGAATGGTCGGCCTGATTTGAAAATTTTGTTTACAGTGGGGCTCAATTGTTGTATTGAGTTGCCGGACAAACACATAGCAAGCCATTCTAACGGGCGGTTAACTCAGCGGGAGAGTGCCATCCTCACACGGTGGAAGCCGCGGGTTCAAACCCCGCACCGCCCACCATTCTAAAAAACAATAACATATAGAAATAACTAACAATAAACAACTTCTCTAATTTTAGGTTTTGTTTATTGTTAGTTGATTTTATCGTTAATTTTTTGGTATTATGGTAGCAACTTTATAGTAAAACATACAGGTTGATGGTTTCGTCAGTTTTGCGGGATAGGAATCGCGATCCGAAAGGCGGTTTTCCTGGACCGTTTTCCCGGGAAAAAATCCAGGGCGCGACAGGAGGCGTATAATGAACGTAGAAGTTGAAATACAGCCATCATGTTTTCATATATCCGGTTATTGAAGCCCCGATTAATATTCAATAAAAGAAAGATGGCACAGCTAAAGCCTACCAGGTGAAGCAGGCAATTAAAATTATTGATCGTGAATAATCATGGAATACACGGTAAGAATATTTCTCGACCCTGAAGGGGACGATGATTACACAGCTGAAGTCGAAGAGCTTAAGGGATGCTTCGCCTTTGGTGAAACCCCTGAAAAAGCTCTTAAAGGAGTAAAGACAGCGATAAGATTATGGATCGAAGCCGAAAAAAAGCATGGAAAGCCCATCCCGAAACCAAGAAGTAAAAATATCACCGACCCCAAAAAACGGTTTAATGTCATTTTCCCCGAATCTCTCCTTAAAGGCTTGGATGAATATAGGGGAAAGCATGGAATGAAACGTTCCGAACTTCTTGCGGCGGCTGTGGAACAATTCATCTCTTCCGGCCGCTAACCGTGAGATGATTGTTGTTCAAAATGCTATGAAACATAGTAAGACTACGAACGAAATACTAAATTATAAGGTCGGAGGATTTAAAGATGGTTCGGGAATTTAGCGTCGTTATCGAAAAGGACGAGGACGGATATTTTGTTGCGTCTGTACCGTCACTAAGAGGATGCCATACACAGGCCAAGTCGCTTTATTTTTTGATGAAAAGGGTTCGGGAGGCTATAGAGCTTTGCCTTAATGCAGAGGAGACAACATCGAATGAATTTATTGGGGTTCAGCGAGTGGCGGTTAATGTATGAGTGCTTTCCCTTCCATTTCCGGCGCCAAGCTTATGCGTGTTTTACGAAAAACAGGGTTTAAGGTAGTTCGCACAAAGGGCAGGCACCATTTCCTTCAGCATCCTGACGGCAGATGCACCGTCATCCCTGTCCACAGGGGTGAGACAATCGGTGGTGGCCTTTTTGCACAAATATTGAGAGACTGGGAAATGACAAAAGAAGATCTTCAAAAATTATTATAGAAGGTGGGGTTCAAAATGGCAAGTCTCAGCCCTGGGCATGGGGTCAACTCTCCCTTTGACTCTTGTTACCGTAAATTTAAAACGATAAGAGATCGCACTCAACAGCAGACTTGGCCCTCCAACGTTACACGGGTATTGATCTATTGACAAACTCGGCAAGGGCAATAAGATATTTTATAAATTTGCCGCATCGCACATTTGTGTGGGTGCCCCCAATATGTTGTGGTCGGATTATTGTTTTTCTGACCGGAATGAGTTAGCGTAGTTTTAAGGCGATG
>LT984857.1:589370-592388 GCA_900258555.1 uncultured Desulfobacterium sp.
CCTTTTTTTTAATTGGTTTGTCGTAAAACCCTTATAAAGGAAAAGCGCCTTTTTTTCGACAAGTTATAATTTTACACAAAAGATTTTACACTACCAGCCATTATTCATACCACTGGCATGCCAGTGGCTTATGCCTTCGAGTTAGAAAATGTCCTACGCTCAAAAATCAAGTCCTTAATGACAGGAAGATTTTTAAGCGGCGAAATCCGCATCCCATCTCTGATCCTGGTTACACATGCGTAATGGGGTCTCCCATCAACATTTACGGCACATAGACCGCAATTTTTGACACGACATCCGTAACTGAATGCAAGTGTTGAATCGTATCTTTCGTATACTTGCAATAACCCTTCCAGAATAGTGCTGTTGGTATTTGCTTCTATTCTGTAACTTTCATAATGCCCGATATCGCAGTTTTCGGGATTATATCTTAGTATTTTTATGGAGATATCCTGTTTCATTGTAATTCCTTGCACAAGGCCATTCTACCGTTTGACAACACAATCTTTCGCCGTCAACTGGTCCAGGGTGGATACGCCACAGCAAAACATGCTTATTTTAATTTGTTCAATCACGGCCTCAATCCATTCCTTTACAGCCTGTGATGATTTAATGGCAGGCGCCAAAAGCGGAAGAGCCATTCCTGTATAATTTGCACCCAGTGCTATTGCCTTCGCAATTTCTAAACCATTGCGAATCCCACCTGATGCTATAATTGGGAGATCTTTTACATATTTTCTGACGGAAATCAGCGAATCAGAGGTAGGGATCCCCCAGTTATCAAAACATGAGAAAGTTCTTTGCCGGTTGTTATCACTCATATGCCTCATGATCTTTACCCAAGATGTCCCGCCTGCTCCGGACACATCCAGAATGCTGACACCAGCCTCTTTGAATAACAGCGCTGAACCAGATGACATCCCAAAGCCGATCTCTTTGACAATCACCGGTACATTTAGGTTTTGACAGACTTCAGCAATTTTATCAATCAGGCCCTTAAAATTAAGATGCCCTTTTCCCTGGATCAGCTTCTGCATAGGATTAAGATATAGGGAAAGACCATCTGCTCCTATCATCTGTACTGCTTTTTCACAGTGCTTAAGGCTATAACCGTAGTTAAGATCAATCGCCCCGAGGTTTGCAATAAGCGGAATATCAGGGGCTATATCCCTGACTTGGTAGGAACCAGCCAGGGAAGGATCTTCAATGCCCAATCTTTGTGAACCAACAGCCATTGCCAGGCCAAGTTCCTGGGCGGCCATGGCAAGGTTTCTATTAATTTGAAAGGAGACATCAGAACCACCCGTCATGGGCAGAATGATAAGCGGCGCAGATATGACCTTGCCTAATAATTTGCACGAGGTATTGATATCTTCAAATGCTATTTCTGGAACAGGGTTATTAACAAAAAGATAATTTTCAAAACCGGTAGTCAGGTCCGATTCAACATCTTTTTCCAGACAAATATTAAGATGTTTTACTTTGTCATCTGATGAGGAACGTTCAGTTAATATCATATTTGCTTTTTTGAAAATCTTTCGATTGCATTGTTTACATCGCCGACATATTGAGTATAGCCTTGATCCTTTCCAGCAGTTTATCAACAATTGCGGGATTCTTAATTGGTGTTTCAGGCTGCCAGTTTCGCCAGTCACCAAGGAGCTCGGCGTATAAGACCTCGCATGCTCTGGAGATTAGAATATCCGCCCATTTATCAACAACGGGAAGACATTCTACAAGAGCAGATTCCAGCCAGTCACGTTCTTCGATGCTTTCTGCATGAAATACAACGACCCTGGTTTTGGCGTTAGGTTTTCCACTGCCAAATTTACCGTAAACGTATTTACCTGGGAACCTTATCTCAAATTCATGCAAAAGTGACTGACACTCTTCAAGCCCTTTTAAAACAGCCGTTATTTTCCAGCAAGTATAGGCTGTACCCAGAGTTATTGATGGGCAGCCATGTTTCAACTGTTCATAAAGATTTTTAATACAGGGAAGACATCGGTTATAAATATTTGATTTTGTCTTTGTCAGCTTATTATCGCTCTCAAAGCTGACCCAGAAATTACTCCTTTCAGCAAAAGGTATCTTTCCGATATATATATGCCACTCAGGCTTGGTCATAATGGCAGGCGTATGTCAGCTGTTAAAACCTTTCCATTATTTTTATGTTCAGTATGCGCTAATTTGGTTCTTGCGTAATTATGCTTTTAGGCTATTTAACGCCTATGAATCACATATAATCACTGTCAAGGAATCTCCGTCATCGACATTGAGGGCATCTTTAAGCCTTTTAGGTGCGATAAGTTCGACAATAGTATCACCATGCGCTCGAACACTCTCATCAGGCATTAAAAGAGCTCCTTTTTCTTTTCCGATTATAACGGGGTATATTCTGGCAGAGCAAAAACCCGGATCAGGAGGCACCAGTGCGTCACATGGTTCTTGTTTCAATTGGTCAAGTATTTGAAGACAGTCGTTTTCAATTTGCAGATTAAGTGTACCCGGGTGCGGTCTGAAACCCAGCTTTGTCATACACTGTTCCTGAACCCAATCCAGGTTTGTGAAATAAGAGGCCTTTTTTATGCCTCCAACGATTTTACCGGACATTGTTTTTGGCTTCCTGTTAACCAATATTCAGCCCAGATATTTCTCGAATAAAATAGTAATTTTTTTCTGAACTTCTTCCGGAGGTCTTATCTTTCTGAAATCGTTTATTTTGTCCAAGGGCCTGGTTGCATCAAGTCCCAATTTTGATACAACAAAGTCCTTACCTCTTGCCGTAGGATCAAGCGGGGATCCGGTAACAGACTCCATAAGAATTACATCCCTGTCCAGAGAACATCGTGTGCCCATCGCCCAGTTGATCTCTTTTTGACTCTCCAGATCCACGTCTTCATCAACCACCATTGCAATTTTAGGGGCATCGCACATTTGTGTGGGTGACCCCAATATGTTGTGGTCATGCATTGATGACCTGGAATGCCGCTGGTTTTCTTCTCGGATAGAGATCAA
>LT984857.1:596338-635492 GCA_900258555.1 uncultured Desulfobacterium sp.
CATCAATGCATGACCACAACATATTGGGGTCACCCACACAAATGTGCGATGCCCCTAAAATTTGTTTAATCAAAAACAGCAGCATAACTATTCGTTGTATTAGCCTGCGGTATATCCGCTGACTTGCCTTTATTGAACTGAACTCAATGGCCCACCCAGGGTTCTGCCAAGCTTTCTAATGCTGTTCAAATTATAAAAGGGTAAAAAACAGGACAGATAAGGCATCACGGCGTGAATTCCCTTACAAAGGGGTTGATAATTCGGATTGCTTAGTAGAGGATTTAACCAGATAATTCCGAGACAACTTTCTTTTAAACGTTTCATCTCCTTTTCCAGTAATCCCGTATCCCCCCTGTCCCAGCCATCGCTGATAATGATCAATACTGACTTGGGATCAAGAATGGATGGAGCATAGTCATTATTAAAAGACTGCAGGCAAGAGCCGATATTGGTCCCCCCGGACCAATGACGAACCGTTTCAGATACCACTCTTAATGCCTCATCCAGACTCCTGGTTTTTAAAAGATCGGTTATCCTGCTTAATCTGGTGCTGAAAACGAAGGTCTCTACCCCCCTGAGTCTTTGCTGCAACCCGTAAATGAATTGAACAAAAAAGTTGCTATAGCAATCCATTGATCCGCTTACATCCGCAAGGGCTATGAGCTTTATCTTTTTTATCTTTTTCTTTGTAGTTGCAAGTTCAAATATCTCCCCTCCATATTTCATGCTTTTGCGCAACGTATGTCTCAATGAGAGACTCTGGCCTTTTGGATCAACATGTCTCCTCCTGCTCTTCTTTGTTGCGATCTTTTTTACAATCCTTGAAAGTTCTTCCTTGATCCTTTCAACATCTTCATCTGTAAACTGGCTGAAATCCTTGGTAGCCAGGTTTTCAACCGGACTATAGAGACAAATCTTACGGCCTTCCATCTGGTCCTCATGGTCCTCTGACTGTCCCCTGTCCCAGTCATCTGAAAAACACTCCAGATGTTCTATTATTCCTTCAAGCCCTTCTTGTGGCCCGCTGGCATCATCGCAATTATGTGACTGTTGAAAAAAAAGCCAAAAAACCTGAAATACCCTGTCAAATATCGGAATTTGAAAATATTCAGAGATAAGATTTGCCCTTAGTGTAAAATACAAAACTTCTTTATCCGAGATGTTGATAAGTTCCATGCTCCGGAAAACATCAAGAACCCTTCCTATTGTTATATTTATCCTTAGGCTTTTCAGCACACGACAAAACAAAAGTATGTTCTCAATGAAGCTCTCCTTCCTGGCTACATGGAAACTAAGAGGGGTGGGTTCATTTTTAGCATCAGTGCTATTCATTTCAGTTCTGTCAAATAGTCCTTAGCGGATGGAGGAATAAGTTTCTCAGCATAAGCCAAGGAGCATCATCTCCCTGAACTTCAGCATGTCATCCTTATACTTGAGAATACAACCCAAGGTCTGATCAATCGTCTCCTGGTCGAGCTCCTCCTTGCCAAGCACAATAAGGGCCTGCGCCCAGTCAAGGGTCTCCGCTATTCCAGGATTTTTATGAAAATCTGTCTGTCGTATTTTTTGCATAAACTCACAGACCTGTCTTGCAATTGAATCTCTTATACCCGGAATCTTCGTCAGAACAATCTCAAGCTCTTTTTCAAAGGATGGGTAATCCACCCAGTGATATAGACAACGCCTTTTTAACGCATCATGAAGTTGTCTGGTTCGATTTGAGGTGATCACAACAAAAGGATATTTCTCCGCTGCTATTGTGCCAATTTCAGGAATAGTGATCTGAAAATCCGAAAGCACCTCCAGAAGGAAGGCCTCAAATTCTTCATCCGACCGATCAATTTCATCAATAAGTAGCGTAGGCGGAATCATAGAGTTGTTTTGGATTGCCTGTAAAAGAGGCCTTTTCAGTAGAAACTTCTCACTGAAAATGGTTTCCTCTATATCTTTCTTTGCCTCCCCTTTGACTTCCTGCATCTTAATCTCAAGCATTTGTTTAGGATAATTCCATTCATAGAGGGAGGTGCTCACATCCAGCCCCTCATAGCACTGAAGGCGAATCAATTTGGAATTGAGAATCTGCGATATGACCTTAGCGACCTCTGTCTTTCCAACGCCTGCTTCACCCTCAAGCAACAAAGGTTTTTGCAGCCCCTGGGCCAGATAGATCATAGTGGCCAGGCTCCTGTCCGCCACGTATTTATAACCTTTCATCAAAACAAGGATTTCATCAATATCTTTAAACATCAAAATGTTCTGCCTACTGTTGTTTTTATTTTATACACAGCTCACACCTTCCAAGTCTTCGGACCTGTAGATTTTTTCTCTCTCCTCACAGATATAATCTCGGCAATTATGCTGACTGCTATTTCTTCTGGAGTTTCGGCATGGATATCGAGTCCAATGGGGGCGTATACGGAATTCAGCCGTTCCTTTGAAATGCCTTTTGATTCCAGGTGGGACATTACAGTCTGATTCTTCTTTTGACTCCCTATCATACCGATATATCCCGCATCAGTTTTTAAAGCCCACTCCAGTGCCTTTTCATCCAGCAGATGTCCCCTTGTAACTATCACAATATAGGACAATTTGTTTATCTTCAACCTTGAAAACACCTTATCAAAATCAAGAGCAATAGTCTCATCTGCTTCGGGAAATCTTTCGGGATTTGCAAATTCTTCTCTGTCATCAATCACAACTACCTTGAACCCTACAATCTTTCCAATTTTCGATATGGCAAAAGAGACATGGCCCGCTCCAAAGATATACAACACAGGATCGGTCACAATGGGCTCGATAAAAATTTCCATGGTACCGCCACATATCATCCCTCCTTCTGCAGCATCTTTGCCTGTAAGATCATAGTGCAGCATTACGGGCTGGCCCCCCTGTATAACCTTAAGGGCCTCCAGACAGACCCGGGCCTCCACACTTCCTCCGCCAATTGAGCCCAGGATACTCCCATCACTTCTAACCAGCATCTTTGATCCCTCCGCCCTTGGAGCGGATCCCTTCACCGATGTAACAGTGACAAGAGCGGCGCTATCGCCTTCGGATCTTATTCTTACAATTTCTTCAAATACATCAACCATCCTACTCACCCTGACAACACGTGAATATCTAAATATCCCTTGATTACTTGTTATAATAAGATAAAATCCCCTCTAAAACACCACCTGCAATGGCCAGCGTCTTTTCCGAAACACTGTAACAAAAATCCTTCTTCCCCCTGGGATCAACATCCCCTGCCTTCATACCCTTCCACACATGTGTCCCATTTCTTAATATACCTCTAATGACCCCCTTAATTTGCGCCTTGACTGGCAAACCGTCAACATCTGCAACCAAATCACCCTCCTCGACAAGATCTCCTATGCCACTTAAAGCTATAAAACGGCCATCCTTTGGTGCACGAAATACCCTTTCTGCGCCATATCCGGCTATTACCCCCGGCACCCCGGTGTTTTTCTCTGCCTCCCCCTGATGAATAAGCCTTCCCAGGTCATGACCGCGATTGGTCTCCACCACCAAATGCACATCTCTCCCCGCACAGAAGCCAGGTCCTAAGCCGATAACAAGCGGGGCATTGGTTATCTTTGTCCCAAGATTTTTTTTGGCCAAGATGGCATCTATAATAACATCGGGCTTTAAAAAATCAATAACTCCAGCCTCAGGATCAACAATAACCGGTACTTGACCGATTTCCCATATCTCAGAAATTGCCTTCATTGACGTTATAAGCTTTGCCGTAACCCCATGCACCGTCTTTTGTCCATCATAAATAGCCTCACAAAATGATACCTCCCTCCTAACCGCCTGAGGTTGCGCGACATCGGTCATGCATATCCTGCGGAATCCAGAATTAAAAAGCCTCCAGGCAACCCCGCTGGCCATCTCACCGGCCCCTTTTACCACTAACTTCAGGTTTTTTAAAAGCATTTGAAATCTCGCGAAAATCAAGTCGGATAATTAAATTTTATGCCTCGTTTTTGTATAATGAGTTGATCATATTTCCAAGATAAGTGGAAACCAGGGACCTGATCAAGCCCAATTCAGCTGGTTAACCTGATTTTTGTTTTATTACTAAGGAGATCCATGGCATTTTGACTGTCAGCTTCCGACCATCTGTCAAAAAGATCAATCTTTATATCAAAAAAATCCAGAATTCTCCCTACATTTTGGTTTACAATATCGTCAATTGTTTTAGGCTTCTTATAAAAACTGGGGATGGCAGGTGCAATAACAGCGCCCATTTCAGCCGCCTGGAGCATCAACCGAAGATGTCCCTTGTGAAAAGGTGTTTCCCTGACCATCAAGACGAGTTTTCTTCCTTCTTTTAGGGTAACGTCCGCAGCCCGAATCAATAGATTTTCATTGTATGAATGGGCAATTCCTGAAAGTGTTTTTATTGAACAAGGGGCAACGACCATTCCCATAGTCTGAAACGACCCGCTTGCGATTGCGCCCCCTACGTTGTTTATGTCATAGACATAATCTGCAAGGCCTTTTACGTATTCCATCTTGTAATTTGTTTCCAACTGAATGGTCGTCTCTGAAGCATCTGAAATTACCAGATGGGTTTCTATGTCAACTTCCTTCAATATCTCCAGCATCCTAATGCCGTAAATAGGTCCGGTTGCCCCTGAAATTCCAATCACCAGCCTTTTTTTATGCATTATTCTTTCTCCCTATTCTTGACAAAAATTGTACTCTTGTAATAAATTGGTATCCCGCTAAAATAGCTGAGGGGGATCTCTCTAAGAAGGCCACAGCGCCTGTGTTTAGGGTGACGGGCAACACGTGGGAAGGGCTTTTTTGCTTGTGGCCTTCTTAGAGAGATCCCCCTCAGTCTGCAAATTTAATTCTGATTTCTCAAGGCGCCAACAGAAGGCACATATCCTTTCATTTCTCTTTCTTGAGGAGTTCTTCAACCAGTTTCTGTTTCTGCTTCAATCGTTTCTGGAGTTCCGTGGTCATGGTCTCTTTTTTTGCTGCTGCCTTATCGCCTTCGGCCATCATTGACCGCAGCATGTATCCCCTTCTCTGGCCATATCTCTTGGACTCAAAAATGGTGAACTCCTCATCTTCTTCCTCATCCATCTCAACAATCTTCACGAACCACTCTCCTGAGAGAAATGCCCCTCGTCCCTGAAGATGCAGATTGTGGAAATCTTTTCCCCCTGTCCGTGAAACAATCACCTTGGCCTGAAATTGTTCCCGCGTCTCTTCGTCAATAAGGGTCTCGTTAAGGATCTCCCCCTCCTGTTTCAGGAACTTTTCCAAATCATCTTCAGGCACGAATATGGTATATGTTTTCACATCATTCATGCTTTATATCTCCAGACTTTAGGACTCAACTTTAGGTTTTCATTCCAATTCTTCAGGACCTTTTCCTGGATATCCTCCGGGATACAGTATTCGAAGGTAACCCTGCGGGGGATGGTCTCAGGAGGTCTATCCATGCGCCAGGTGGCATCAATGCAAAGAGTAGAAGTGGTCCGGGTCTTAAAATCATGATTTTCAGTCAAGCCCAATGGATTGACTCTATTAGAGATAAAATATTGTCTCTCAAAATTGGCCTTCAATACCCTGTCCATAAGGGCCTTGAGTAAGTCCTCTGAATCCACATCAGCATCCACCACCAGAACCTGTCGCACGTAAGGGCTCATGCCGTAAAGCAATTCAGATATCCTACCCGGATAGCCTGGTAGAAGCTGCGAGCGCACCGACACCACGGCCAGACACAATTTCGCCTCCACAGGCAGGGTCACCCAATTTACCGGGACTCCACACAACTGAAGGTACTCATGAATTTCAGCGGAATGCATAACCGAAAGCATGCACATCTTGTCGCTCGATCTACACCCTTCAATTTCAAAGGGTAAAATGGGGTCTTTTCGCTGAGTGATGCATTCCACGCGATAAACCAGATTTTCCATCTCCTCGGAATAGTATGAGATATGGGCGTATGGACCTTCTATGGCCTTTTCATTGGGATAGATATGCCCTTCAAGCACTATCTCAGCCGTGGCAGGGACTAAGATATTGCTCAGTTTAGCCTTAACAAGTGTTATGGATGTCAGGCCCAGTGCGCCGGATGCTGAATACTCATCCTTTCCCGGAGGTTGATTCAAATGCGCTTCCAGCATCATCTCCGGAGGAGCCCCTATAACGATGGCAAACGGGAGAGGTTCACCCCTTTTCGCAGCCGCAGCCGCCATCATCTCCACGTTGCTTGGCCGTGTCATTCTGGCAAGAGTCCCCTGAACCAATTTGTCTCTCCGCAGCACCATCAAACGGTGCGTCTCAAAATTAGTCCACTTCCGCTCTTCGTCACGCGTCATTATCAGATGAGATGTCAGATAGCGCCCCCCATCTTTATCGTGAATATAAGGGATGGGATAGTTGTACAGATCAATATCTTTTCCTTCTATCACCACCTCATGACAAGGGCCAGATTCCACCTCGATAGGCCTGATAGCAGACTTTTTCCGGTCAAGGATTGTCTCCAAGAGTTCATCATAATGGGTGTCCTTCTCAAGACCCAGGCCCATTGCAATCCTGCCGTGCATCCTCCGAGGCAACTGGGGCCAGTAATACATACCTGGTCCGCAAAAAATACTTCCCACCAGAGGCATATCAGGATAGCCTTTGATATTGTTGAACTTCACAGCCGGCCCCCCGACCCTTTGACTCATGGCGCAGACAGCGCTTGACTGCAACTCCCAGTCAATTTCCCTGTCTATTACTTTAAGCTCCCCTTCTTCCTGCAAGTCTTCCAAAAAAGTCCTGAATTCCATTTCCCGTCCTCCTTTTTCTACTCATCATCTTCTACGGTGGGTAGCAACTTGATAAGTTTTATATAATACTTACCTGCATCGTAAGGGTTTGCAAACGGCCCCAAAAGCTCTACTGGCTCTGCGCCCTCTGTCTCTCCTTCATAAATGATCATCTCTCCCTTGTACCACATCCTCTCATCTATCTTCATTACAGACAAGGTTATGGCCTGTTCCGAGTCAATTGCCTGACTGTTTGCCTCTAATTCCTTCCCATACAGAACATATTTGATATCCATTCTTAAGTCTCCTTTTTTGATGCAAGAGCTAGAAATCAGAACCTGTAAAGCTTTTATTCCAGCGAGCCTCTTCTTCGAATCCCAACTCCTTCCAATTATCCATAACCCATTTCTGTAATTCTTCGGGAAAAAGCGTCTCAAATTGGGTCCTCCTGACCCCAAGAGGAGGTTCCTCTTTTGTTGTGGCATCGGTAATCAGTTTTCGGTTGAGGAAATTTCCGGGACCCTTCCACTTTTCAAGGTCTTCCGGTTCCAGCCATGAAGACTCGATTGTCATCGTGGCGAACTCTTTCTCAGTCCGGATTATATCTTTGCCGGGATTCACCTGTGTAAACATGGCTTCAAAACCATCGTCATAGTTAAGCACATTCACATCATCATCCACAAAAAGGCTGTTTGCCAGGGATCCGCCCATGCCCGGCATACCTGTCTGCGTGTTGATCAACTGCTGCATGAATCCAGGATAATCCTCAGGGTATTTTTTCTTTTTAACCCCACTAAAAACGGTTGTGGCACACCTGACCGGTATGGTATGACCTAATTTCATGGGCATACCAAACATCTTTATCTGTGCCAGGTAGCCCAGGGGCATAAAGCTGTCATGGAGTGACGACGTGCCTGCCCCCACTGAGTTATGTATATCCGGAATAATTGGATTCTGACGATGTGTGATACAATTTACTCTAATGGCATAAAAGGGCTGCCTCGGACCTACGGAAAAGCCGAAGGATTCAATCTTTGGTCCTTCAGGCAGAAATTCATTGGGCCGTATTTCTCCCTCGATGATCAATTCTGCGTTAGCCGGCACCAGGATATCTGAGGTCTCGGATTTTACCATCTCAATGGGCGCCCCGCGCAGTCCGCCCGCCACATCATATTCGCTCACACCAGGGGGCATGATGGATCCTGCACACATGGTCACTGTCGGGTCACCGCCGATTACAATTGAAACAGGCATCGCTTCGCCCCTTGCCCAATATTTGTTGATCAGTATGGAGGCAAAATTGCTATGGGCATAAGGGGTTACGACCAGACGGTTTTTGGAATAAACCTCAACGCAGTAGGTCCCGGCATTTGTATATTGTGAGTCAGGATCTTTAATTACACAGGCGTTTAAGAAGATGTACTTTGCGGCGTCCCCTATGGCGTGATAGGTAAAGGGATACTCCATTAAGTTGGCCTCCTTACCCATCTTAATCACCTCTTTGCACGGACCTGTGGCGACCTCAACCGGCTTTAACATTGTCCCAATGGATCTAGAGGCCTGCCGAACCCAGGTGGCCCTGTCTATATTAGGATCCAGGCCAAGGCATATGGCATGTCTTTTGTGGGGTTTCTGATAGCTTCCGGCAAAGTGTCCGATCAGCACACGGGCCCCGGTTTTAGTTCCTTTGACATTGTTGAACAAAAAGGCGGGGCCGTCAAAATAACCACTTAATATCTCATAAGCTGAAATTTCATAATTCCAGTCAACCTCTTGATCAATCTCAATCAGTTCGCCGGCCTTTTTTAAATCCTCAATGAATTGTCTGATGTCGTATGGCATCTGTACTCCTCCTGATCATGAGTTAAATAATTTTGATAAAAATTTAGCCACCAAGCCACAAACATGGTTATTAATTTTAATTCCCACCCTCACATGCCCTGATTAGTGCATCTACAGCCTTGTTGACGCCCGCTGCTTCCGGGCTGTCAGGGTATTTGAGGACAAATGGCTCTCCTGCGTCGAGACTTATGCTTACCCTTTGAGACATGGGGATTTTCGCCAGGAAAGCAACTCCTTCTTGCTTGGCCATATTTTCGCCCGCCCCAGTGGAAATCAGCGAAACAGGTGAATTACAACTGGGGCATACGGTATCACTCATGTTCTCAACTACGCCTGTTATCGGAACTTTTGCCTTGTTTAAAATATAAATACATTTCCGCGCCACATTCTGAGAAACTCCGGAAGGTACAGTAACCACAAAAGACCCCTTAATATCCGGAATATATTTAAGGATATTTACAGTTTCGGAACTGGTACCTGTAGGAATATCAACAACAAGATATTCCGTATCCCCATAATCAACCGCACACAGAAGCTCTTCGGTTGCATTTCTCTTCATATCATGAAACCAGATAATGACCTCGTCCCTATCAAGAATTAAACCGGTAGATACCACCTTTATACCCCATTTGCTCTCAGCAGGGATAAGACCGTTGTCTCCGATCATTAAACGCGCATCTTCCGAAACCCCAAGCATCATAGGAATTGCAGGGCAGTCATACACCTGGTCAAGAATACATACCTTCTTGCCTCTCTGGGCCAGGGCTGCTGCAATATTGGCGGTCAGCATGGACTTGCCCACGCCACCTTTCCCTCCAAGAACTATAACTTTATACTTGACGCTGCTCAGATTCTCCTTGATCATTGCCAGTATGCCCTTTTGCTGGAATGTCGCTTTAAAGCTGAGTTCGCATTCAAAGTACTTTTCACAGTTCTCGCACTGTTTGTTACAGCCCTGATCAATATTCATTCCCTTAATTACAGTGCCTACTTCTGTAGCCATTTAAAGTCTCCTTTGTTTTCACTCTCAGTTGAATACAATCTTACTTCTTTGCGCTGACAATCTCCTCCAGACGTTGAGCAATAGACATCATCATCTTGGAGGCCGGATTATCCGGATACTGTTTAACAAATGGTGTCCCTGCATCACAGCTGGCACTCACTTCAGGATGAAGAGGTATACGCCCTAAAAAAGGCACTCCAAGTTCTTCAGCCAGAGCCTCTCCTCCACCTCTTTTCATATAATCGAATTCATTACCGCAATTCCCACAGATATAACCGCTCATGTTTTCAATTATTCCCAGCACAGGGCTACCGGCCTTTGCGGAAAGAATGGTTGCCTTCCGGGCCGCCAGTTGAGACACATTGGTGGGCGCTGTTACAGTAACGGTGCCGTCCAGATCAGGAATATACTGAAGCAGATTACACGCATCCGAGCTCGTGCCGGGAGGAAGGTCCACTATCAGATAATCCCTTTCACCATAGTCAACGTTGGCCAGAAATTCTTCGGTGGTCCCCCTGCGCATTTCGTGAAACATGGTAATGACCTCGTCAGGATATATCAGGCTGATTGCGACCACGTGCATTCCAAGTCCCAGTTCATCTTCAGCCGGAATTATACCGCGTGCACCGTAGGTCAGTCTTTTCGTACCCTGAATTCCAAGCATCCTTGGGATGCTGGCCCCATCAAAATCCTGATCCAGGATGGTTACTTTCCTTCCCATCATAGCCAGGGCCACAGCAAGATTAGTGGTTGTGGTTGACTTGCCCACCCCACCCTTGCCACCGGAGATCGAAATCTTGTGTTTTATATTGGCCATCTTTTTTACGGCCTGCCCCATTCTCCTTCGCTTATATACCTTTAGCTTTCGTTCATCAGTACAGTCAAAAAACCGCTCGCAGCCTTCGCAGCGATGATCACACTTAAGCTCAACATTAAAACTTAGTATTTCCCGTTCCTGGGCCATATTTTCCCTCCATTTTAACTAAATCAATAAAAACGAACTATAGACATAAATAAGTTGAACACCATGCGTTCATAAAACCGACATAAAAACATAGCGGTTTCTTTTCTAATTCCAATATCTCTTAGACGGCAGTAAAGATGAAGTGGGTTAAGATGATGTTTTAATTTCATCAAAGTCACAGGAAATGAACCGTTATTCATGAAGTTAATTGTAGTAAGATTAGTAAACATTCGGATTCAGTTTTTTTAATATATAGAGCCTAATCGCGATATATTTCTAATCCATACGACTACAATTATCATGCCAACTGAAATAACCTTTTGTTATCATTAATTGAAAGAACTATATAAAAGATAGACATGTAGATAGAGCAATCAAAGTCGGACAAAACTGGTAAGATTGTATGGGAGGCTGCAATTAGCATATTAAATCAAGGGATTATTTCCAGAATTTAGACCGCCACAGCCACTGGAATGGCGGAACAATAAAGAAACAAATAAACAGCGGCTTAAAAGTGTATCGGCGATGAGAACTATCTTAAAATTGCGCTCTGATCAATCATTTTAATTTAATAAGGTCTTATCAATTTGAAAGGAGGTTGAACAGATACAGAAAATTAACTGAATGTGCATCAATATTAAACCGCCTTTTTTAATACAGTTCCGCCCTTTTTGTTCATAAGGTTGTTGGACGATAAAACGACGATAGGTAATTGGGAACACACCTTGCCAAGAGACCTCGGCCGGGAAGGGAATAATGATCTATCTATCTGAGGAGGCTTACGGCATAATCTCCATTGCCGCAGGTTTTTGTTTATCTGCTTCCTGAGGATTAATTTTAATTGCCCAGTATGAAACAATCGTAATCGAAATAAGGACATATACAAGCGCCACTATTAAATAGTTTCTCATGGTTCATCTCCTGTTTACTGAATATTAAAATATAGAGGCTTGCGCAAAAAATCCGACAATTTTTTGCGCAAGCACCCTTTCAGTCAGAATAGATCTCTCTCTTATTTTCCCTGTGATCTACAACGTAGAGTATTTTTGTCTTCTCCTCTATTTCCTTTTGGAGCAACGGCAACTTTTTTCGATCAATTTGGAAGAATCTGATATAAACATTGCGAAAACCGGAAGGCGCACGTTCATAGGAACTTAAAATACTAGACATACGGCACCCGTAATTTCGGATAATATCGGTAATTTCCTTTATTGCGCCCGGTCTATCTTCCAGCCGAAGGGCAAGCTGTATCCCCCTCTTTCTCAGACCGGTTAAGGAAATTAATGCCCTGAACAGATCGTGCTGTGTTATGACTCCGACAAGCGCCCCCTGAGCATTTACGACCGGCACACCGGATATCTTTTTTGCCAGCAGAATTTCAGCAGTTTCTTCCACGGTAAGATCTTCAGATACTGTAAAGGGGTCTCTGGTGACAAGCCCTTCCAGCTTGATTCTTGTAGCAGCCAAGTAAATAAGCTCATTGACATTTATAGAGGTCTTACCGGAGGCTGTAACTTTTTTAAGGTCGCTCTCGGTGATGACCCCAATCAACTGGCCTTCTTTCAAGACATCACTTTCGGTGATCACTCCAATCAATTTTCCTTTGTCCAAAACAGGGATCATGTTAATATTATTCTCTCTAAAAGCTGAGATGGCTTTTTGCATGGAATCGTTTATGTCAATAGTAATCACCGGCTTACTCATCCAATTTTTTACTAACATCTTTTAACTCCTTGTTTCTAAGTTGCGGTTTATCAAACAGATAACACGCTGATGTTTACTGTAACAGCCCTAAAATAAGTAGTATTTAAAGCCTCAATTCTTTTCGCCTTCCAGCCCTTGGCGACAGCTTGCAGCGAGCATATAAGTCTCGAAGAAACTTTGATATGGATCTCCCCCTTGTATTCCCGGCAGTCTCGGTCCCTTGAAAAAGACTAAAATTGATATAAAGCTCTTTTTCCAAATATGTTAATTCGTCATGAATTATGAAGGAAGTTGTATGCAGCATGAAAAGCTTAATCATTATTTTAATATCCTGATTCCTTTCTGATATACGTTTTTTATAGTTACAATAGTCATGCCAAACGATATAACTATCTGTTATTAAATGAAATAAACGTAGGCATCATCGTTGGGGTGCTATAACGAATCTAGGGATCGGGCAAAAATGGTATGCCAAAGGGAGGAGGTTCAAATTATCAACTTGATTTCACGACGCAAAAAAATTAGGACAGAATTGACTATGGCCGTGGGCCGAACAATTTATATTTTTGCATTTTTCTATAGAGTGTTTTTGGGGGGATATCCAAATAAGTTGAGGTCTTGCCTCTATTCCATTGATTTTGCTCGAGGATTCTTTTTATATGTTGTCTTTCAAAAGCTTCTACTGTCGCTTGCAGCCCTGGTTCCTCATCAAGAGGCTCTACTGAAAATTTTTCGATATTCACATTTGAACGGGCGCTTTTAGCTGTAAAATCAAGGCGGCCTAAGGTAACATAGCGTTGCATTACATTTTGAAGTTCACGGATATTGCCAGGCCAGTCATGGTTATTCAATGCATCAAAAACTTTCCCCGGAATGCTGGCAATATTCATCTCTTCATTATAACTCTTTAAAAATCTCTCTACCAGCAAAGGGATGTCTTCTTTACGGTCCCTTAATGGCGGTATTGTGATGGGAATGATATGTATCCTGTAAAAGAAATCCTCTCGCATCAATCCGTTTTTAATCATCTCTGACAGGTCCCTGTTCGTGGCGCATATGATGCGTACATCAACATTTCTTATTTTATTATCCCCGACAGGCGTATAACCGCCGCCTTCTATGGCACGGAGAAGCTTGACCTGATTATCAGGTTGCAACTCGCCGACTTCATCTAAAAAAAGAGTCCCTCCATTGCTGATATCAAAAAAACCTTGTTTGTCCCTCTGTGCTCCCGTAAATGCGCCTTTCCTATGCCCAAAAAATTCGCTTTCAAACAATGTCGCAGGAATAGCACCACAATTAACCGGTACAAAGGTTTTATTTTTTCGTGAACTCATTATGTGAATCGTGCGCGCAATCAATTCCTTGCCGGTACCTGATTCCCCATAAATGGCCACATTAGCATCACTGGCGCTTGCCCTCAGTATAAGATCATAAACTTCCTGCATGGCAGGACTTCTGCCTACAATATCACCGAATCTGTAACGATCCTTCATTGCAGATCTCAGTTTAAGATTTTCTTCAAACAGATATTCTCTTTCTTCTTCTATGGTTATCTGTTTGAGTTTGCTTTCGGAGACGTCTCTTAATGCTACAAGGACGGCCCGATTCCCCCCCCATTTGATAAACTTGTGGCGAGCTTCCACCCAAAACTGCCGGCCACCTTCAATAGTGCAATGGGCTTGAATTATATTTCCGTCCTCGTCACCCTTTTCAAGCGCCATTAGTCCTCCTGCTAATTTTTTCTCAAGATCATTATGAAAAAAATCTTTAAGAGATATGCCCAACACATCTCTCGAACTTTTATAGGCAAACATAGACATGCATGCGCTATTCGCAAATACTACCTTCGAATCTTGAACGACCATTATACCATCAGCTACATTATCAGTCAGAAAACGGTACCTCTCTTCGCTGGCAATAAGTTCTGTCTCTGCCTGCTTTCGTTCCGTAATATCGCGAGTGATTGCCAGAAAAGCCGGCTTCCCCGCATGGGTGAATCTTACGCCGCTGACCTCTATTGGAACCGGCTTGCCATCTTTGCGAACGATAACCGATTCCAGTCTTACACCGCCTGACTTCTTGATATTTGGAATAAATTCATCCATTAGCTGATGTCGGTAATCGGGGTGGAGTGAATCTTTCGGGCTCTTGCCGATTATTTCTTTATGAGAATAGCCAAGCAACCGGCAATAGGCAAGGTTGGCATCCAGGTAGACTCCATTTGCATCTACAATTGAGATGCCGTCCTTTGCTGCACTGAAGGCCCCTCGATACAGGTCTTCCGTATCCCGCAGTATTTTTTGTGTCTGTGCGCCCATGCCGGTTCCTTTTGTAGATCTTGCACCCCCTATCTGTACTTTTATATTGGTTGGTTTCCCCGTCAAATGACGACGTTTTTCCAAAACGTTCGCTTTTCTCCCTTTTAACTCGCGCACAGCGTCTTTCACCTGTGTATATTTGCCTGAATAACCCATCTCCTTCAGAATGTGGTATATCCCCATTGCCGAGTTACGCTGCCCTGCTGGAAGTGGTTTGTCGTTTTCTATGATCCGGGAAATCTGCTCAAGGTATGGGCCTATTTTAGGTTTCGGGCGAGCACGTGTCATCCGATATCCCGGTGGCTCAGGGTATTTTAAAATCTTCCGCAGGGTCTCCCAATGGATTCCTTCCCGTCTGAGGATCTCTCTCTTGCTTGTTTCTCCACTCAAGAGATCAATCCGTATTCTTTCCCAACGCTCTTTATCCATATTTTTTAAACTCCCGATGGCGAACTAAAAGGGACACAATGTGTCGGATAAAAAAGGTGGCACATAATCTAAGATAAAGATGCTTTCGCATAATTGTCAAGCTTTAGGTACCGATAACAACATGGAATATAGTGGCATTCTTTAAGTCGGCCGGCTGCATATTCGTCCATCAATAAACTGTGTGCCCAGTAAACCGCTTTACGTTTTTCGAATAAACGGCCCAAAAATAGAACACTTCACTGAAATGTAGAGTTTTGACTATTCTCTACCAGGAAAACTGCTTATCAAAAATCCCCCTTACTTCGTAATAAAACAAAAAGGATATCTTCCATCACAAGAAGCTATCCCTGTTATATCAGAGGTGAGTCAATTATGCCCGATTAGAAACTTTTAATGTTATATCAATAAGATAATCTTGCTTGCCCACATCAATGGAGCTCTTTTTGTCCGACTTATTTTCGCATAACCTGTAATTTTTTGTGTGATCCCATGCATTTTTCCATGAAGTCAATTGGTTATGTTATTTGGCATAACTATTGAAGGAATAGAAGGGAGAGCAAAGTCAACTGATCACACTTAAACCAGATGCTTATTAAAAAATTTAAGGAGGATAATACTTATGGCCCAATACCCATTTACTTCTCTTAGAGACTGGATCGAATTCCTTGAAGAAAAAGATCTGCTGGTCCGAAATAATGTCGAAGTGGATCTTAACGGAGAAATAGCCGCGATCTCAAGAAAGATATGCGCAACAGATTCAAAAGCTGTAATCCACAATAATGTAAGGGGTTATCCCGGATGGAAAATCTATAGCGACGGTTTAACCACCAGGGCAAGACAGGCAATGGCGCTTGGGATGCCGGAACAAGGTCTGCTCCAGACTCTGGAAAAAAAGCTGGTGGCAGCCCAGAAGGGGATGAAGCCTAAACTGGTAAAGACCGGACCGTGCAAGGAGGTCAAAATAGACGGAAAGGACTTTGATCTGACAAAGCTTCCTGTTCCTTTTACCGGTGAATTTGAAAGCCCTCCCTATATCACCGCAGGTATAAGCAATGTAAAGGATCCTGATACGGGGTGGCAGAATACAGGCATACGCAGATTTCAACTGAAAGACAAGAATAAGACATGTAATCTCATGCTGCCTCTGATGCATGAAGGGGTGATTTTTTCAAAATGGATAGAGAAGAAAAAACCTTGTCCTATAGCCATTGTAATAGGAGCAGACCCTCTTTACTATCTTTGCAGCCAGATGCCCGCCCCTGATCAGATGGATGAACAGGATTACTGGGGCGTATTTGCAGGGCAGCCATTGGAAGTCGTAAAGTGCGAAACAAGCGACATAGTCGTCCCTGCTAACGCAGAGATAGTTATTGAAGGCCTTATTGATCCGGAAAAAAGAGTTTTTGAGGGACCGTTTTCCGAATTTCCAGGTTTTTATTCCGGGTGTAATTATCTGCCAATGGTGGATATCCAGGTTGTGACAACAAGAAAAGACCCCTATTATCAATACCTTTACATGGGGGCTCCGCCGACAGAGGGTCACAGGATGGGTGATCTTATGTTTGAGATTGAGCTTTACCGGCAGACAAGAGTAAATGTCCCGGAGTTGACCGATGTGGGCATAATGTCCTCGTGGTCTTTTACAACAGCGGCATCTATCAAAAAGTCGGCCAGACAAAAGAGGCCCGGGCTCGCAAAAAAGGCGGGCATGGCCATGAAATTCACCCAGGCAGGGCAGATTGTAAAGAATCTGTTCATTGTAGATGACGATGTTAATGTCCACAACATAGACGAGGTGCTATGGGCCTTTTGTGTGAAATTTCAGCCAGGAAGAGATATAACAATAGTTACTGATACTATGGGTGTCAATTTGGATCCATCGGAGCAATGGATGGGGGGAGCGCTGGGCTTTAATCAGCCAGGGCATTCCTCTTTTGCCATTTATGATTGTACAGAAAAGATGCCCCCCTATGATGAAGGCTACAAGAGAGGAAGGGCCCTTCCGCCTAAAGAGATGATGGACAAGGTTTTGGCCAACTGGGAGAAATACGGCTTTTAAAGTCCTTAGAATTTAACCGCCGGAGTCTATAATTTGATCCTAATGGGAACACTAAACCACCCTCGACTATAAGTCGAGGGGTTTTATGAGGGGTCGATTTCAAATCGACTATCATCAGGAATCGGCTCCCCTTCTTGCTTTTGAANACTAAACCACCCTCGACTATAAGTCGAGGGGTTTTATGAGGGGTCGATTTCAAATCGACTATCATCAGGAATCGGCTCCCCTTCTTGCTTTTGAAAATATTGCTGGATCATTTCGTCCGTGCAAAACATCACGAGTCCGTATCGCCACCGCACCAGCCATTCCGCGCTTCAGATATTTGTGAAGCCAGATTTGGTGGACTTTGAGGTCTGTTTTGGTATGGGCACCCAGTTGATAACGTCGCATAGCGACATGTATTAACTTTTCTTCGCCTAAAGGCGAGGGATTTCAACCATCCCTGAAAGGGACATTAAATAAGAGGAGTGTGAAATGGCAGAACAAGCAACTGAAGTACAGAAGGCCAGAGAGAGGCTGCTTGAAAACCGGAAATGGGTTGATGCAAATATAGAAGACATCCAAAAACAGTATAAAGATAAGTGGCTATTAGTCCGTGATAAAAAAATCATAGAGAGTGGGGCTGTACCCGCAGAGGTAAAGGCAAAGATAGAAAAAAAGTTTGCAGATGAGACCTTGCTTATTTATGTGCCGAATATAATTGCAAAACCGATGTAAGTAGTTTCAGAGGGTCTAGATTATCCCGCCCTACTTGATATCCAATTGAAGGGTAGAGTAAAAAAACCTTTGATTCGAATGTGTTATTTATCCTTACATCAATTGGATAAAACTGATTTGGGGAGAAACAGTTTCTCCCCAAATTTCCTTCCAAACGAATTCCTCAACCACGGGAGGTTGACACTACCAAAAAAAACAAGCATAATTTACCAGATACAACGATGAGGATTTTGTCTGACATTGCAATCTTCCAGCTCTGGCAGTGTCATTGGGGCTGCATTTATATCTTGCTGTCTTCGCATGAAAATCGGAACTTAACACGTCAAATCAAAATCTTCCAAAGGATTGACTAAAGTCAAAGACATGTCTTCTCTTTTTGCTATCATTAAACAAAAAAGAGGAGGGTGATGACAATGGACATTCTCAGCGATACGGTAAAACTTGTTAAGAACCGGTTGGGTGATGAATTTGAAAGCATTACTGTAGAAAGACTTGTTATGGGTATTTTTTTTACAGGCGTAAAACTTTCAAATCAGGCTGCAGGAATTTGTTTCACACCGATCAAGCATATACCTGAGGCAGTATGTTGCCCGAGTTCAGCAGGAAGAGCCATTAGCCCGGCTAAGATAAACGGCATGAAAGCAATGAATCTCCTTGCAAACCTATCTTCCGGAGAACCTCTTAAAACTGCTACAGCCATTGCCACACTAAATGCACTGAGCGCTACGTGCTTTAAAAAAGGACTTGTCAGTGATTGCAGATTAATCATTAACACGGATGCAAAAGATGCTGTGGATCTCTCTGCAAATCGCTCGGTGGCGTTGGTGGGCGCGCTTGTTCCATTTCTTAAAGTGTTAAAAAAAAGAGGCGGAATCTGGTGGGTTATAGAAGAAGACCAGCGTACTTTAAGATCTGATGAAATGGCGCATTTTGTTCCGTTTGAAATTTCAGGTGAAATTATCTCTAAAGCGGATGTGCTTGTTATCACAGGCGCTACCATTGTAAACCACACCCTTGAAACCATACTTGACCTGGCCAAGCCTGATGCTGAAGTAGTAGTTGTAGGTCCGACGGCAAGCATGTTGCCTGAACCCATGTTTGAACGAGGTGTAAGTGTAGTGGGCGGAGTATTGGTAAAAGAGCCGGACAAATTGCTGGATATCCTGGCGGCAGGAGGCTCAGGATATCATTTCCTGGATACTCTTGCGGAGAGAGTTGTTTTTCTGAGATAAAAATCTGCTTTTTTGAGGTCGAGCTCAGGGCATTCGGGGAATATTAATGAAAATAAACATAACCAGTTAGGTTTACAAGGTTTTGGTGAGGGACACAAAATCATGAAAAAAACTATTAAGCTCAAAGACGCAGTGGGGACTGAACTGGCGCATGACATTACAGAGATACGTCCTGGCGAATTCAAAGGACCCGCTTTTCGAAAGGGACACGTGGTCTGCAATGAAGATATCTGCCACCTTCAGCGTTTAGGTAAAAACCATCTCTACTTGATTGACCTTGAGGAGGACGAGATCCACGAAAATGAGGCAGCCGCCATTCTGGCTCGAGCGCTTTCAGGAGAAGGTATCACATGGGATAACGATGCCAGTGAGGGAAAGATAAAACTTTTTGCGGACAGAGACGGTCTTCTGACTGTTGATGCCGGTACACTGGCCGAATTCAATATGATTGAGGAGGTAATGTGTGCTTCCCTGCAAAATAACACGCCTGTAAAGGAGGGGGAACAGATCGCGGCGACACGTGCGATTCCTCTTATCATGAAGAGGACACCGATCGAAGCCGCTGCAGCCATAGCATCAAGAAATGGCGGGATATTAAATGTAAGAGCCCTTCGACATGCCAAGGCGGGCCTGGTTATCACAGGAAATGAGGTCTATCATGGTGTGATAAATGACCGCTTTGCACCTATACTTACTGAAAAGATTACATCTCTTGGCTCAGAGGTGATCGGCCTTGACTTTGCCCCTGATAAGGCTGAGGCCATTGCAATGGTAATCTCATCTGATCTGAAAAAAGGCTGTGATCTTCTTCTTGTAAGTGGCGGCATGAGTGTTGACCCTGATGACGTGACACGCCAAGGCATCAGAATGGCGGGAGCAACCGAGGTCTATTACGGCGCTGCGGTCCTTCCCGGCGCTATGTTTCTTGTTGCCTACTTTGATGGGATACCCCTTTTAGGCGTGCCCGCTTGCGGCCTGTACCATCGGACAACCGTATTGGATCTGGTCTTGCCCCGGATCTTGTCCGGTGAGCATATAGGCAAACTGGAACTGGCCGCTTTGGGCCACGGCGGACTATGTCGTGACTGCCTGGCATGCAACTACCCAAGGTGCTCCTTTGGAAAATGATTGCATTAATGAACTGAAACTGAAAAATACAAACGAGGAATACCCAAATAAATATTGAAGGAGTTGTGTTGACAATGCCGGAAACCTCAGAACTCAGGCGTATGGATTTAATCTCTCAAAATGATGCAGAAAGATTGAAGCTCGTCCTCGATGTTACCAGCGACGGGATCTTCGACTGGCTCATCCCTGAAAATGAGATCTTCCTTTCTCCTGCCTTGAAAGAATCTTGGGGATTAAACGAGAATATTGGCGGGCAGGCATCTATTGATTATTGGAAATCGCGCATACACCAAGATCATCGTGATATGGTTTTTAGTCAATTACAAAAGCACCTGGACGGGAAGGGTCCATTTAATGTAGATTACTTGTTTCTTACCAAACTTGGGGCATACCGCTGGTTCAACTCCCGCAGCATCGTAATTTTTAATGATAGAGGAAAACCTCTTAGGATGGTCTGCTCGGTTCATGACATTGACAATCATAAAAAGGCTGAAGAACTTATTCGTAACCTCACGCATCAACTCATCAAATCCCAGGAAATCGAGCGTAGAAAAATTTCTTGGGAACTGCATGACCGCGTAGCCCAAGACCTTTCAGAAGCAACAATCGAATGCGAACTTCTTATGAAAAACCACTTATTGCCGTTGGAGATCCGACAACATATCTCCACCATCTCGGAAATGCTTCTAACAACTTTAATGGTTGTGCGGGATCTTTCTTACGAACTGAAACCGCCTGGCCTCGAAAAACTGGATCTGGTCGGGACGCTCCATGAATACTGCAGGCAGTTTTCTGAAAAATATGGCATTAACGTTACGTTCCGTTTCGGCGAAATAAACGAATTAAGACTCAGTCTTGATATGAAGATAAACCTGTATCGCCTGATCCAAGAAGGCCTCAACAATGTTAGAAAACACGCCAATGCCAGTCATGCAACCATTAAGCTCATTTCATCTTCCGGAACCATTAGCCTCCTCATAAAAGATAACGGAGTGGGATTTAATTTAAAAAAACAGGAGGCTCGGTCAGCCAATGGAACTAATATGGGTCTAAAAAACATGTCCGAACGGGTAAGGCTGCTTCAAGGGAAAATGGACATTCAATCAGCTCCGGGGAAGGGCACAAAAATACTTATAGAAATACCCTACAGTAAGGGATAAAATGTCGCATGCAAAGACACAAAATTAAAACTTTTTGTTAATGCATAGCATTTCATCGTATTTTTCAGTGAAAAACATGCCTTTATTACATTTTATCATTATTTGTTGATATTTATTCAATATAAATGCTGCAAAAACAGGGAGTGAGAAGAGCGATGAAGGGATTAAAAGAAGAAAAAGTAGTCCATCCCGAAGGTTGGCGGGGATCAATTGGGCTTATTATCCCCACAGTATATACAACTCACCCTGAACATGAATCTCGCTATCTGCTTCCCGAGGGTGTCGGTTTGATATGCCAGAGAGTGCTTTTGGATTACCCAGGGATGAAACACGTTGATGCCTTTAATGAAATGAATAAAGCTCTCCCTGACGCTGCTAATATTTTAAAATCTACAGGCGTAGACGTTATTAGTTTTTGTTGCACGATAAGTTCGTTTTTAAATGGGCGAGATTCTGAGCTTCAGTTAATTGCTGAAATCGAAAAATTATCGGATTTGCCTTTTATAACTGTAGCAGGCGCTGTTTCAGACGCAATTAGGTTTTTAGGAGTAAAAAAAGTTTTACTGGTATCACCTTATCCTTCAAAGCTTAATCTACAGTTGGAGAAGTATCTAAAAGAGGACCAAGGCATCGGGATTCACTTTTTATATGAGATAGTATCCCACCTAAAAACAGCGACACCTTGGCAGCAATTTCAGGTAGTAATTGACGCTTTCCGCACTTCACCCCCTGGAGCCGATGCCATCTTCTTTAGTTGTGGCGCTTTGAGGTTAGTTGAGGTGATTCCATCACTGGAAGAAGAATTGGAAGTACCTGTTTTGTCCAGTAATTTGTGTAATATTTGGAAGTGTCTTCAAGTTCTAGGAATCCATAGCGCCATTACCGGTAAGGGAAAGCTTCTTGAAATGAGAAGATAGGCTAAGATATGGAGATTTTTTATTATGTGACTTGATAAGCCGCAATATTTTCAGCATGATTTTTGTGTTGTGTTATTAGTTATCCGTTGCTTATAAGGTATGCCCAATTTACCCATCTTACCCCTCAAAGTGCTGGGATGCAACCCGAGAAGTTCAGCGGCGCCGCCAGGCCCTTCGATTTTCCCCTTTGTATCGTCTAAGACTTTAGAAATATGAATAGAGATAAGATCATCAAGCCTTACATGTTTTTCCGAATCATAAGTCACACCACGATCTTCTTTTCTTTCAAATTTTAACTGATCCTTGTCAAAGTTTAATGGTCCGGAACTATTTTGTCCGCGATATTTGATTAAGGCACGTTCGACCACATTCTCCAATTCCCTTACATTTCCAGGCCAATGATAAGATTTTAGCCTCTCAATTGCCTGCTGCGTTATCTGTGGGGTCTTTTGAATTTTTAACTCCTTGCATTTTACGCATACAAAATGATTAGTTAAAGCAATCAAGTCTTCTTTTCTGTCATTCAAAGGAGGGATTACAATTGGAAAGACATTGATTCTAAAAAATAAATCTTCACGAAATTTTTTCTCTTCAATTAGTGTTTTTATGTCCTGATGTGTAGCAGCGATAATTCTTATGGCAACAGATATGGTCTCCGTCCCCCCAACCCGCCTGATTTCGCGATTCTGGATAACTCTGAGCAGCCTTGTTTGTGACAACAAGGGCATTTCTCCAATTTCATCTATAAAGGCAGTACCTCCATTAGCCCGTTCAAAGAGTCCGATCTTTCTTGTTTGCGCCCCTGTAAACGCCCCTTTCTCATATCCAAAGAGCTCACTATCCACAAGGTTTTCAGGAATCGCACCACAATCTATTTTTATGAACGGCCCATTTTTTCTGGCTGATAATTTATGAATGGCATGGGCGATAACCTCCTTACCCACACCTGTATCACCCAAGAGTAAAACCGGGCTGTCAAGAGGTGCTACGTATGAAACCTTTTCCATAACATCTTTGAGTCCGAGATCGCTGCCGATGATTATATCACCGGAATTCCGCAGCAGTTCCTGGTTAAGAAACTGAATATGCTCGGCCTGTGTATCTTTTACCCTCACTACATCTTGATACCCGAGGGCGTTTGACAAGGCCATTGCAAATGGATCGTGTAATAATGAAAGCAGCCGTGAATGAGATTTCGTAAATCTGCTTTTTCCCTCCGCTGTAATTGAAAGCACACCTAATTTCTGTAAATCAATTTCCAAAAACATGGCCAGCCATGATGAATTAGAGAGGTTCGCCCAGTTATTAAAAAGCCTTGTAACCTCATTGGACTCCGGGTCATTGACAATAATAACGGAACGATGTTCAATCAGGTCTCGTTTAATTTGAGCCTTGGCCTCATCAGACAATTCTATGTGATCTATTTTATCATCCTGAAATCGTGTTGACTGAGCAATGAATTTTATGGCGCTTAGTCCAGGTTCAAATAAGCTCAATTCCATTCTGTGTATTGGAAAAAAACGCTCTAAATATTGTCTGCAGTGATCCAACGCCCTTTCGATGTCAAGAGTTCCGCAAAGCCGTAATGTGGCTTGGCGAAAAAATTCATTTTCATCTACCCTCATTATGCATGCCTCAGTACTTTATAAATTTAGCACCTAAAAACTGTATTTGATATCTTTTTATCATAAACCCGCTGAATATGAAAGATAAAAAAGGATACCCCACCGTATTTAGTGGGAGGCTGGAGGGCTTTCATATAACTATCTGTTTTTTCAGTAATATTATTTTGGCACATAATTTGCTTAAAACTCTGGAAAAACAGTTGTGTTTAAAATCCAAAGTTCGCATTCGATCCTACATGAGATTTTGCATAAATAGATCATGATTTGTCTGTTAATAAATATATGGATAGTGCCCGTACACTGTCACAAAAATCTAGTGATCCGGAATCTGGAATGTGGTTCTGCTCTCCGTGAATTTATTAGGGACAGGCATATGCAGCGTATGGCACACATGCAGAAATTGGCATCAAAGGATATATAGGAAGCAAAAGGAGGAAGGGAACAGTATGTTTTGTGTAGCTGAGGAAAAAAATCGCTTTTACACGAAAGACAATACTTCATTTTGTTCGTGGCGGCTTTTAATAAGGCATTACTATCTGATCTTGATTTCTATTTTGCTGTTAAATACCTTTTTATGGTCAATGTGTATTTCTTCTGGTCAGGCGGATTCCCAACTGGCCCGAAGGGATAAAGCTTTCAGCATTAATTTTAGAGACAACAAGTACGGCTGGATTGTCGGTGACAACGGACTTGCCTTGCGAACTGAAGACGGGGGTGGAAGCTGGCAAAGGGTTTCCATGTCTGAAGATTACACTTTTAATGACGTCTATTTTGTCGGCAAAAAAGGCTGGATTGTCGGTGGTGGGGGAGTGATCTTGCATACGGATGACAGCGGGATTACTTGGAGCACACAGTCGGCAACAGGTGGCGGACCTCCGACCTTAGAAATTTCAACCGGGGCAGACAGGACATGTCCTGTGGTTGAGCCGTCATCAGCCCTTCGTCAAACACTTATGAAAGTATTTTTTATTGACCAGGACAAAGGAATAACGGTTGGGGCGGATGGAACTATTTTAAGGACAGAGGATGGAGGGATAAATTGGATAAATGTTTCGCCAAACCTGTTGGAGATTTTACCTGCGGAACTGATTGATCGCGGGGTTACTTCAGTAAACCTCTATGATGTTTTATTTCTGAATGAGACCTCCGGCTGGGTTGTGGGAGACTGGGGGACCATACTCTGCACAGCCGACGAGGGAAAAACATGGAAAGTTTCCCATATCGGTCATTTTCCGCCCCTCTTTTCTATCTCATTTAAAAATCTTAAAGAAGGCTGGACTGTAGGCCAGAATGGATTTGCACTCAAAACTGACAATGGCGGAGATACCTGGACAAAATTTTCAATAGATACTGAAAACAGCCTTTATAGAATTCAAGTAAAGGAGGACTATGGTGTAATTGTCGGTGACCAGGCAATTACATTTGAGAGCAATGATGGCGGCAAAACGTGGCGCAGCATCAATTCGAACCTCCAACCGCCCTATCCGTGGTTTGTTGACGTATGCCTGCTTCCCTCAAATTCCGCAAGGATTGTGACTGTTGGAAAAGGAATCATCAAAGATACAAAAATTGGTTCGAATCAGTAAGGAGATCACAATGTTTAACAAAATAGCAACATGGGTAATCCGACAAAGACATATTACCTTGTGTATCATTATTTTGATAACCGCTTTTTTTGTATATCAGATCAAAAATATGATGATCAGAACAGAGCTTTCTGATCTTTATCCTTCCAACCATCCGTTTATAAAAATTCATAATAAATACAAAGATCAACTTGGAAGCCCCTTTAAAGTCTTCATGATGTTAAGCGTAAAGGACGGGGATATTTACAACAGGGAGACATTGGAGAAGGTGATTCGAATCACGGACGGGCTTGATGCCATTCCAGGAGTAAATCATAACCAGGTATATTCAATTGCTTCACGTAAGATAAAAAAAACAAAGGTAACCGAGGATTCCGTTCAATCCGAAAACCTAATGCCTAAGGTGCCGGATTCGATGGACGACTTCAGGAAGATAATACATACTGCCCCTGGAATCCTTGGTGTATGGGTATCCAGGGATGAGAAGTCGGTAATTTTTACAGCCGGCTTTATTGAGCATTTGATGGATAATAATGTAATTTTCAGAGAGGTGAGAAAAATCATTGAAGATGAGTCCGATGCAAATCATATTGTCCGCGCTGCGGGAGAGCCGATACTAATGGGCTGGGTAAATAAATATCAGCCGGAGATATATTTTATATTTGGAGTAACATTCTGCTGCTTTATATTATTACTGTGGATATATTTCCGCAACATTTTGTGTGTAATCCTCCAAATCCCCCCGATGATTCTGGGAGTTATATGGTTTCTTGGTTACAGTGGATTATTAGGCTATAATGTTGAACCATTAACCCTTGTCATCCCGGTTTTAATTGTTGCGAGATCTTTGAGTCACTCAGTCCAGTTTACCGAGCGTTACCTTGAGCTATATCATGAAAACGGCGAAAAAGATGTACCTACAGCCGTGATAAAGACCATCGAGCATATATTTCCTCCGGGCCTCTTGGGTATTGTAACTGATGCATTGGGTATACTTTTAATTGCTGTGGCACCTGTTCCCATGATGCAAAAACTGGCTTATCTTTGTGGGCTATGGGCTTTTTCAAATATTATCACTGGTCTTCTGTTCACTGCTCTTTTTGTTACTTATTGTCCATCACTAATGCCAAGAAATATTGCAAACATTGTTGCCACGGAAAAGGGCCTGGTCCAGAAGATTTTGGGGATTATTGCAAAAGCTGGATATGGTAAAGCCTCTTTCGTCACTTTTGCTGTAGTATTAATCCTCGCAGGGTTCACAGGCTGGCAGGCCTCAAAAGTTCATATTGGCGATGTCAATCCGGGAAGTCCCATTTTTTGGCAGGATTCTGATTACAATGTGGCCATAGACCAAATAAATAAAAGCTTCCCCGGCACAGAAGAATTATATGTTCTGTTCGAAGGACCAGGGCCCAGGGCTTTAGAGAATCCTGGATTATTGAGAACAGTCAATTCCTTTCAGAGATATATGGAACAAACTCCTAATGTGAGCCGCACGCTCTCTGTTACAGACTTATTGCAGCCAATATATAGATCAATATATTCAGGATATCCCAAGTGGGAGACACTTCCCCAGAATAACACCCAGGCATGTGTGCTTTTCAACTCATTGTTTGCTCGTGCAGCCCCTGGAGATTTTAGCCTTTACTTCTCGGAAGATGTTAGCGCCGCAAATGTAGTTGTCTGGTATAAAGACCATATGGGGACCACACTGAGAAGCGCTATTGCTACTGTTAAGACTTTCATAGAAGACAAAAAAGATTTGCTGGCACAAAATAAGTGCACTGTCCAACTGGCATCCGGAAATGTAGGCCTTCTTGCTGCGATAAATGAGACTGTTGATAATGCTCAATTATTGAATTTCATTCTTGTAATGGGAAGCTGCTTTATCCTGTGTTCGTTGACTTATAAATCATTTGTTGCGGCGATTATTCTTATGATTCCGCTTAACTTAACCAATATTATCACTTTGAGCATCATGAACTATCTTGGAATAGGGCTCAATATAAACACGCTGCCGATAATTTCCGTGGGGGTCGGTGTTGGTATAGATTACGGTATATATCTTTTGTCCCGTATCTGCGAAGAATCCCATTTGCTAGAAAATGGTGCATATTCTCCTGAAGTTACTATAAGGGCGGTCAAGACCACGGGGAAAGCCATTTTTTTTACAGCTACCACTATGATTGCTGGTGTGATTTTTTGGTATTTTCTTTCCAGCCTGAGATTTCAGGCTGAGATGGGACTTATGCTTGCGCTCATTATGGCTTTAAATCTTGTTACAGCACTGGTGCTAATTCCAGTGCTGGTAAATATTTTCAAACCTAAATTTATAACAAAAAAACTGATTATTGTAGCCGGTTAAGAACTTTTATCATACTGGATACCGATATCAGGATGTCTACTTTAAATAAAGGCCACTGCTTATTTTGTGTGTTTAGAATCGGCGGAGTTCTCTGAATCGAAAGGAGGTGAAATTTATTACAGAAAGTGTGCTACGCTATGGACATGTCTTTGGAGGCGTTTAATTTAATTAGCTGAGAAGGAGGATTATGATGAAGAAATTATGTCTTTGCTCAATAGTCGCGTTATTCATCTTGCTTATCGGTGAAGCGAAAGCGGCAATTCAATTGGCAGACAACTTTTTTCTGCGCGGGTTATTTAGACATCAGATGATATACAATATGGGCCAATTGAATCCAAATAATTTGAGCGTCCAGGATGATAAGAATCACATTAATTTGTCAAGGACATGGCTCATCACGGAGTTAGAATATAAACCCACCGACATATTTAAAGTCTACTCTAAGATGAGGTTCATATGGGATCAAACAACCCATCTGGATGATGAATTGTATGATTATAATGCATTTCCTCTGAGTACACCCCATTATGGAATACATATGAGACCAGGTCATGACACTGATGCGGTGGCTGAAATATGGGAACTATATACTGATTTGAACATGGAAAAGCTCTGGTTCAGGTTAGGGAGGCAGCAAATAGTCTGGGGAGAGATGGTTCAGGCCAGGATTATGGATATAGTAAACCCCCTTGACTATAGCTGGCACTTTACTTTTGAACCTGAAGAATTTGAGAATATCAGAATCCCATTGTGGGCTATTCGCGGTACTTATACGATCGAGCAGTCACTTTTACCGTGGCTGGAGGAGCTTTATATTGAGGGTTTCTATAATCCAGGAGATATTGTTCCGAACAGAAATCCGGAGCTTGGCAACCCCTATAAACCAAGCCCTCCTCCTCCTTGGGTTTATCAAGCCCCGGAAACAGAAGATAGATGGGGAGAAGATGAATTTGGCGGCCGATTAGGTTACAGAATCGGTCAGGTTGCCGGCACCTTTAATTACGCCTACCTCTATGCTGATTCGGCTTATCAGGAATGTGCTGCTATCGGTCGGCCGTCTTGGTCTGTAAAGCAGAGTTACCCACAGATAGATGTTTTTGGAATGACCTTGAACTACGCATTAAACGAGCCTATAAGCACAGTTGTGACGTTTGAGGGTAGCTACACTCCGGATTATCCCTGGTATGACAATTCTGTATTTCCCGGGATTGCTGTCAAGGAAGCCGACACCTGGGATTTGGGAATAGGTCTTCAGAGATTTACCAGTATTTTTCCTGGGGAAGATTTCATGAACATCCAGCTCCAGTATACGGTGAAGATCGTAGAGGACCATGACAAACTGAAATGGACTCCTGGTCCTTATGACGAAAATAATATTGTAGAAAATTTGACAAGAGATACCTTTGCTTTTGTAGTCTCACAAGACTTCAGTCACAAGACATATAAAGCACAATGCACCATACTATACCAGCCTGATGGGGCATATAAAATAAACCCCGGCTTCAAGTATAGTCCGGGAGACCACTGGATTTTCGATATTTATGCAAGTTGGTGGGGAGGAAGTGCTTTTCAAAATGCTAACCCTGCCTGCATGAATGGCCTTTATTATCTCGATGAAATCATGGGCCGGATTACTTATCAATTTTAAACTAATTTAGAGGGGGAATAATAATGAAGCATTTAAAATTAAATTGGATTTCTGTTTCTGGTGCATTTCTCCTATATGTTTGTCTCGGTTTGCCTTATCTGGTCAACGGGGCTGAAATACCCTCTCCTGAAGAGGTAATATCCAAGCAACTTGTCCCGCCCACTATCGAGGATCTTACCGGAGGAAAAGTAAAAGACGGTGACGTAATAGAAAAGAACAACATGGACATAGTCAGGGAATATCTTCCGGCGGGTGCCATTGAGTGTATTAACCAGGGAATGAAATTGATCATGAGATGTGCGGCAGAAAAACCCTTTGAAAATGTAATTAAAGTCACAAGGGAAATGACCATAGCAAATGCCGGTAAGGCCGTTATGGATACTACCGGCGCGGTCTACTATGAGCAGATCGGGACATTTTGGCCGGGTGGGCTACCATACCTTTCGCCTAAAGACGGTATGGAGGTGATGGCCAATGTGAAATATGGGATCAGTTGGGATGACTACCATACCAAAGGTACAATATATTTGGTTAACAAGGAAGGTCAGGTTTATAAAAAAATCAGCCAGGAAAATAAGCAGATCATGTGCTGTATGCGAAAATCCTTACCCCCTCTTGGCGTATGGCCCGGCTATGAAGGGCAAATGTTTAGAAGATTATCTGTAATAACTTATCCTCTGGAGCTTAGAGGACAGGGGCAATTTGTTGTAAGGTATTACGATGACGCCAAAAATTATGATACAGGCTTCAATTATTTCCCTACCTTTAAAAGAACTCTGCGTATCAGTACGACTGTCTGGCAGGATAACCTGGGCGGAAGTGACAATACAAACGGGGACTCCGAGGGGCTAAAAGAGCCATATTCTGACTGGAACTTTAAACTCGTCGGCGCAAAATACATCTTGATTCCTGAACATAGGGCACCCTTCATCTATTATTCCCAAGAAGAAGAATTCAATCCAAAGTTACAATGGGACGAAGGCAGAAGGTGGCCTCGCATGGGTTGGACAATCCTGCCGATGTATGTGGTTGAGGCAACGCCAAAACAGAAGCATGTTTACAGTAAAAAAGTGATGTACGTGGCATCGCCTACTTTTCCCCAGCCAATAAGTATGATTGAAATGTTTGATGCATATGACCCACAAGGCAAACTATGGAAATTTTATTGCCCTCATAATGGTTCATGGCAGGGATGGAATGAAAAATGGGGTATCACTACTCCATGGGGAACATTTATGGCTGATTTACAGACCCGACATACGACCCAATTCTGGTTTAATATCAACATAAACCAGGGATTTCCGCCAACACTTGCCAGCTTTAAGGAACTGGTTGCCCAGGGAAGATAAAAGGAAAATGATACTTTTTTAATTGGCATTAAATTATCTTTGGGATGATGATAGAAGTATATTTTAGTGGGGAGAATATGAATGAAATACGATGACCTGAGAGATTTCCTGGTTTTACTTGAGGCTAATAAAGAACTCATTAAAATTAATGAGATTGTCAATTGGGATGAGGAAATAGGGGCCATTGCTCAGGAGAGCATCGCACTAGACAGTGCAGCTTTTATATGTAATCGCATAAAAGAGCACGAAAATACCCTTTGCAGACGAATAACTATGAATACTCTCGGCAATTGGAAAAGGATCGCCATTGCCATGGGTTTACCGGAGAAGACATCTCCAAGAGAAATGGTATTGGAATGGAGAAAGAGACATCGGAATCTGATAAAACCGACCCTTGTGAAAAGTGGTCCCTGCAAGGAAAATATAATTCTAAGAAAAGATGTAGATCTTTCACAATTCCCTATTCCCAAGCTTCACGCAATGGATGGTGGTCGTTATGCATTGACATGGCATATCGTAGTGACAAAAGACCCGGACACTGGTTGGGTTAATGTGGGAACATATCGGGGCATGACACTGGATAATCAAAATATAGGAATGCTGCTTTCCCCATTTCAGAACTGGGGAATGCACGCTGAAAAATATAAAAAGCGCAACTTAAAGATGCCAATATCTGTTGCCATCGGTGTGGATCCTGTAACATTGATGACTTCTACTACCCCTTATCCAGTCGGTGTTAATGAATACGAAGTTGCAGGCGCTATTCGAAAGGAGCCATTAAAGCTTGTAAAGTGTGAAACTAATGACCTGCCCGTACCTGCCAATTCCGAGATCGTTTTTGAAGGAGAAATAGACCTTGATCCTTCCACCTATCGGCATGAAGGACCCTTCGGCGAGTATCCAGGTTGCTATTCTTCTTTCACAGCCAGTCCGAAACCGGTATTTAATGTGCAATGTATTTCGTACCGTAATGATCCCATCTTCACCAGCGGCCTTATAGGTTGCGGCCCACCATTGAAGGCCGCAGATTCAGATCTTTTTGGTGCAATAACATTAAGCGCTGTTACATGGGACCAGATTGAAAATAACGGCGTACCTGGCATAACAGATGTATGGTTTGATGAAGACATGTGGGGATCCAATGTGTTTGTAAGCATTGACAAGGCATATTACGGTCATCCCCGGCAGGTGGCGTTTGCAATATGGGGAGCCCCTTCCAGTTTTGTTCTTGGAAAATATGTAGTAGTAGTTGACTCGGATATTGATGTTCATAACTTGAAAAAAATCTGGGCAGCCATTGCCAACAGGACAAACCCTTCTAAAGATATCCTGGTGGTGCCCCGTACCGGCGGCGGCACCCTTGACCCTTCGACCCATCCGGATATTAAAGTTAAGACGAAGAGGGTGGGCAGATGGGACAGGGTATTAATTGACGCTACCTGGGACGATACATGGGAAGAAAGGTCGGAATGGGGGGGGCTTACTCATCCCCCTATATGTCTTGCATCAGATAAGGAGCTTGCTATGATCAGGATGAAATGGAAAAAGTATGGATTTTAATAAAATAGACTGATGCTTTTGCAGATCACAAAAACAAGGCCATTTGGTACGCTGCAAACCAAAATATAATTTTAATTATTTGCCGTTACACTTTAATTTGTTAATAAAATCAACCAAGTGTTATTAATTGTTGATGCAACATAATGTATAGAATGGAGCTGTTATAATGAAAATTAACAATTCATTTGATAATCAATCAAAGGATAATTTTTTTTATGGATGGATAATCGTTATCGCAGCAACAATTATTTACGCTATAACTGAAATACAAGTTTTAGGTTTTGGTATATTTGTAAAGCCAATTGCAGGTGATATGGGATGGACCAGGGAAGTCATAACACGAGCCTTTGGAAGTTATATGATATTATTAGGCGTCTTTGGTATCCTTGGTGGAATTCTTGTAGACCGTATCGGCCCAAGATTATTAAATTTATTTGGATGTATAATGATAGGGGTCGGACTTATCCTGTGTTCTCGCTCTGATTCTGTAGCCTCGTTTTATGTTGGCTTTAGTGTTTTTGGAGGCATTGGATTTGCTTTTATATTTGTGCCTAACCAAACAACTATCACAAGATGGTTCATTGCAAAAAAGGGATTGGCGCTTGGCATACTATTTGCCGGGGGCGGCCTTGGGACATTGATTGCATCACCCTTGCTGCAAAACTGGATTGCAAATCATGGATGGAGATCTGGTTATCTCATACTTGGAATTTTGGTTCTGTGCCTTGCTGTCCCTGCATCCCTGTTCCTCAAAAAAGATCCCAGTGTGATGGGCTTAACCGCTCTTGGTAAGGGAGGAACCGAATCAGCCGGGCCGATTGGGTGCAGAGATCCCGAACAGTCTGTGCCAAAAATTAAAACTCTTGATTTTTCTTTGCCCGAGGCCCTAAGAACCCGGGAGTTCTGGACCTGCAGTGTGGCTATTACTCTTATGTTTCTTGGTTTTTTCATGGCCCAGGTTAACATGGTCCCACATGCAACAGATAAGGGGGTGCCTCCCTCTGCTGCGGCGCTTGCCCTGGGCCTTGCATCAGCCTTTAATGCATTTGGTAGAATTTTTATGGGAGGCATCTCCGATAAAATTGGTACAAAGCACTCTTTTTATATCTGCCTGATTCTTGGAGCAACGATGTTGGTCTACCTTATTTTTGTCAATACTTCCTGGATGATGTATATATTTGTGATTTTTTTTGGCTTGGCAAATGGGGGCGCCACGCCTCAAATGCCGCGATTAGTCTCAGAGCTTTTTGGTGTGGGGTCAATGGGGTCAATTATGGGCGTGACATTCTTAGTTACTACCTTGGGTCCTGCCTTAGGTCCTGTTTTAGGTGGTGCTATTTTTGATCGTACCGGCAGTTATATGACTGCCTTTTTGACAGGTGCAACAACAATCCTTATTGCATTAGTTCTGATCATGTTGATAAAGGTACCCAAAAAAACCAGTGAATTTTAATGATATTTTGTATGTCAAAAAGATCTTATTTTGATATTTTGTCCTGCTGATAAATTATTCTATTCAATCAAAGGGGCTAAAAATGACTGAAGAAAAGGATGATATAGGCATCTCAAAACGTGAGCACTTGAAGGACTATACCACAACAGCAAGATCGGAATATTCCGAATCTTCCCTCAAAACCATAAAGCTCATGGTGAATGGAGCGACCTACGCGCTTATGGAGGGCAGAGATATAAAGCCCCATCACACCCTTTTATATACACTTCGGGAAACTTTAAATTTAACGGGAACAAAGATATCCTGTGATTATGGTGGGTGTGGCAGATGTGTGGTTCTTATAGACGGTAAACCAGCTTTATCTTGTCTGCTGCTATCCGTGGACTGTATAGGCAAAAATATCACGACAATAGAGGGCCTTTGCCTAGAAGGAAAATTAGACCCGGTTCAGCAGGCATTTTTTGATTACTCTGCATTGCAGTGCGGCATATGTACTCCATCACAGATCTTAGAGATAAAAGCCTTGCTTGAAAAATACCCTAAGCCTACAGAGGATCAGATCAGAGAAGCAATCTCGCCAACTATATGCAGATGTGGTGGCCCATATAAACTAGTGGTAGAAGCAATTCTTGCAATTGCCGAGGCGGATTATAAAAATGGATAAAAACTTCTCTATTATCGGAAAATCCCTGCCCCGGTCTGATGCATTTGACAAAGTTACAGGAGTACTTCATCAGTTTGTTTCTGACATCAAGCTGCCTGGAATGCTGCACATGAAGATTCTTAGATCCCCTGTGACACATGCGAGAATAAAATCTATTGACGTAAGCAGGGCGGAAAACTTGCCAGGGGTCTTCGCAACCGTAACATATAAAGATATGATTGAGTACGATTATCCTAAGGGGCCACCACATCTGGGCATACTAAAACTGGATGAACGGGTCCGTTTTATAGGAGATGAAGTGGTAGCCGTTGCTGCTGAAACTGAAGAGATTGCGGAAGAAGCCTTAGATTTGTTAAAAGTTGAGTATGAGCCATTGCCTGTGATTCACAACAGAGAAGAGGCCTTAGCCAAAAAGGCCTTCGAGATTCATTCGGGGAGCGGAAACGTGCAGGGCGGCAACCCTTATGAAGAAAAGGAAGGAGATATTGCTGCTGGTTTTGATGCATCTGATGTTACAGTAGAGGTAAATACAAAGCTGCCAAATGCTTCTAAATCGGTAGCGGAACCAAGAGGTTATATTGTCGCCTGGAATTTGGCTAATAATTCATTAGAAGTCTGGGATACTGAAAAATCGCTTTATCGCACAAGAAACGAACTGGCTGATTTCCTTAGAATTCCACGGCATAATATCAGGGCGCATTGCATATTTTCAGGTGGAGATTATGGGAGCAAGGGTCAGGCAAAATATAAAGCCCTTACCGCCCTGGCATCAAAAAAATCCGGTAGACCCGTTAAGTACTTAGGCAGTAGGTTTGAGTCCTGTCAAGACGAAGGCCCCAAATATAAAACGGAGTGGTGGGGAAAGATGGGTTTTAAAAAGGACGGGACTATAACCGCCAAGGAAATTGTGGCATTTTCAAATATCGGTGCTTATGGGAATGCCACCCCACCGGAAATGGCTCCCGTTGTAATACAGTCATATGTTGGACCTTTTAGATTTAACCATACCGGCTACTACACAAATAAACCAAACACAGCTGGTATGAGGGGATGGGGAACAATAGACGCCGTAATATGCGTGGAGATTCTATTGGATTTAGCTGCTGAGAAGCTAGGTATTGATCCGATAGAAATAAGATTAAAGAACTATGTTAAGCCTCCTCAAAAAACTCATCTTGACCATTACATGATCGGAGTTGATGGTGCTACAGTGCTTACTAGGCACTTGAAACAGGCCAAGGAATCGATAGGCTGGTCAGAGAAGTGGAAAGGCTTCGGCAAACCTTATTCACTAAATGGTACGAAACGAAAAGGTATTGGATTCAGCGCACGCATACATAATGTTGACGCCTGGATGTCGGCATGCAACATGATGTGGAATATTGATGGAAAACTGATCGTATACGCTGGTGTAGCAAACCAAGGACAGGGGTCTGACACAGTATCCAAAATGATTGCTGCTGAAGTGGCTGGAGCAAGATACGAGGATACTTTCGTGGCACTCGGCGACACTGCCATGAACCCTACCACCGCCTCTGCTTCCGGCCAAGGCTTGACAGAATCAAATGGAACTGCTGTTAAACTAGCTGCTGAAGACCTCAAACGTAATACCATAAAAACCGCATCTTCCTATCTAAAACTCAATCCTGTGAATCTTGACATTAAAAACAGCTTTGTCTACGTAAAGGGAACTGAACCTGAGCAAGGAACTCCCATATCTATAATAACCGCTAAGCTAGGCGAAATTTATGGGTACGGTGTTTTTGTGCCGCCATTTGGACAAACAACACACGGATACGCGTTTGTTGATGTAGAGGTTGACACTGAAACAGGAAAGGTAGAGATTTTGAACATCGTAGCGGCTGACAATTGCGGCCATGCTATAAACCCCAGAAATGCGATGCAGGGTGCCGAGGGAGCCCGGATGTTTAACCTTACAATGGCTTTACTGGAGGACAGTGTCTTTGATCCGAATGATCTCCGTCGTCTCAATTTCGCTCAAATAAATAGTGATGGTGAGTTGTTATCGGTTGACTCCCCCCCCCAAACCAGCATACTTGTTGAGGAGCCCACTCCATTCTCATATGTTTGGGGAGCCGTTGGGATAACTGAAGGAGCGGGCACCGCAACCTGTGTTGCTTTAGCAAATGCTTTTTATAATGCGACAGGCGTTAGAATTTATGAATTTCCATTAACGCCTGCAAGGGTACTACAGGTGTTGCACAAAGTTTAACGGGAACAATCAAATGAAAGCTTTTGATTTTATAAATGCAGAAACAGTAGATGACGCCGTTTTAAGGCTCACCGAATACAACGGCGAGGCGGTACTGAAGGCTGGCGGCACCGACTTGCTTTGCACCCTAAAGGGAAGGATTCTTCCTAAATATCCTAAAGTGGTTATAAATATTATAACCGTTCCTGGCCTCGACTATATAAAGGAAGATGCCGGAGGGCTCAGAATCGGAGCTTTGACCACGTTGGAGAAGATCGCTGAATCCCCGACAGTCGCGTCAAAATATTCTGTGCTCGGGCAGGCAGCCCGATCTGTTGGCAATTACATCTTGAGGGATATGGGCACGTTAGGTGGCAACCTTTGCCAGCTGGTCAGGTGCTGGTATTACAGGTATCCCCACCACATGGGAGGAATAATTGCCTGCATTAGAAAAGGGGGCAAATATTGCCCAGCTATTGATGGGGATAATAGATTTCATAGCATTATTGGTGCCAAGGTATGCGTCGCAGTTTGCCCTTCGGATATGGCCATCGCATTAACCGCCCTAGACGCAACCATTATTACCAATAGGCGGAGCATCCCTATAGCAGATTTTGTAGGCCGCTGGGTAACGTCCTGGCAAACAATGAAATAATCATCGAAGTCTACATTCCAGAGCCAAAGACCGACACCAAGCAGACATTCGTCAAATTTACTACCAGGAAGGTAACAGATTTCGCAATTGTGAGTGTTGCTGCCGTTCTTACTGCTTCTGAACGCCATTTATCCAATGACAGAATTGTAGTTGGAGCTGTAGCACCCGTACCCTATCGAGCCGCATTAGCTGAAAATGTCATAAAGGGTGAAGCCATTAATAAAGCCTTAGCCGAGGCAGCAGCAGATGATGCTTTTAAGAATGCTGTTCCTCTAAGCTGTAACAAGTACAAGGTCGAAATTGCCAAGGCATTAATCAAAAGGGCAATTTTGACATAATTTCTCAAAAATAAGAGTACGTTAATCAATAAAATGTTTCAAAATATTTTGAGTCTCGCCCCTGGCGAGACTCGTCTTGTCTTTAAAACTAAGACGTTGGACCGGATGGGCTTTTGATATGGATAATCTCGAATATTCTGTACCCTACAATGGTGATCCCGAAACACTTGAAGAAATTTTTAAATTAGCGGGAAGCAGTAAAAATATAATAAGAGAAATATACCTTTCCGGCCCTCAACTATATTCCGGCTCAGGGAGGGTGATGCCGCCTTTAAATGACCACGAATTCATAGAGATCATAGAACAAATACGCAGCAAAAAAATACGAATAAATTTACTTATGAATTCAACTTGTGAAGGTAGTTCATGGTATTTACCGGAGCTGATGTCCTTTAAACTGTCATACTTAGAACGTATTCATAAAGACCATGGGGTTGAAGCAGTCACAGTCGCTAATCCAATCTACATCAAACATATTAGGGGACTTTTACCTAATATAGAAATTTGTGCTTCTGTGCTCGCCGATATTGACTGCGTTCAAAGAGCTGATATTTATACGAGGGCGGGAGCCGACATTCTGACTATTGACGTAAATATTAACAGAGATCTTGATCTTCTTGAAGAGATTAAGGATACCACTGGGGCGGAATTAAAATTGATGGTTAACGAGGGTTGTTTATACAAATGCCCCTTAAGAAAGTTTCATCTCAATTACACCTCGCATAAGGCAAAAGAGCTGGGCATTGAAGGTGATCATTTATTCAATTTAGAATGCAATGAAATAATCTCTGAGGATAACTCCCAAATACTTAAATCCTGCTGGATTAGGCCGGAGGATACTAGCAAATACAAAAAAATTACCAAGTTTTTCAAAATAGTCGGCAGGGAATTGCCTAGGAATACTCTGCTTAGAAGCGTCAAGGCCTACCTAGATGAAAACTGGCATGGTGACATAATGGATATCTTATGCGCCAGCCTAAAGAAGTTTTCTTTGCTCCACGCTGCCTATCTAGATAATAAGAGTTTGGACAGATACAGATTCTTTGAAACAGTTACTTCCTGTCATAGAAATTGCGGCCGATGTAATTATTGTAATGAGCTTGCAAAAAATCTCGTCAAGTTTGGAGTAATTTCAAATGGAAAACTTGACGATGTGGGTCTTGAGGATATGGCTGATAATTTAAGAGCGGCAGCAAAACTGTCTTAGGGGAGTATCTGACTAATTGGGATGAATTTTGGTGACTCAGCCTCGAAGGCGATCTGTCACTACAATTCTTGAAGTAACCGAAATTGTCATGCACCCCTAACACCCCAACATATTGGATAGGCTCATTATTAACTGTTTCATAATTGTATAGACGCACAGTCATTCCGGCGAAGGCCGGAATCCAGCGCTTTCTGGATGCCGGATCAAGAGACTGTGTCGTAATTAAGTATACAATTT
>LT984857.1:638672-649771 GCA_900258555.1 uncultured Desulfobacterium sp.
AGGCCTATAAAGAAAAATGTGACGGTCCGGAAAATTGCAATTGCTATTCATGGGCCTTTTTTATAACACAATCTTTTTCAGGAAACCCTAAGTACAACTCACTTCATATCTCAGGTTGATATTGATCCCCGTTACTTTTTTTTCGCTTATAAGGGATTCCCAGTTTATCCATTTTTCCTCTGAGAGTATTAGGATTAACAGCGAGAATATCTGCCGCACCGCCTGGCCCTGTAATTTTTCCTTTTGCAAAATTTAAGGCACTTTGGATATGTTCATATAATGCCTCATCTAGTGTTTTAATTCGATGGCCATGATCAGGCAGACATGGATTTTCCTTAAAAAGATGCGAACGATATTTAATGTTGTCGCAAGTAACGGGCAACTGTTGATTTGCAGTCTCCCCTATTTCGAATGAGCCTGAAAATCTTAGATCCGGTAAAATCAAAGCGCCGCTTCCATGACATCCAACATGCCGTATCAGGGCACGTTCAACCATATTTTCCAATTCTCTTACGTTCCCGGGCCAATGGTATGATTTGAGTATTTCAATGGCCTTGGATGATACAGAAGGAATGTTTTGGACCTTCATCTCTTTTGATTTTCTGGCCAAAAAGTGATAAATTAGTGCGCTTATGTCCTCTCTTCTCTCACGCAGCGGAGGAATTTCAATGGGAAACACGTTGAGCCTAAAGAATAAATCTCTGCGAAATTTTTCGGAAATAACCATTTCCTCAAGATTTCGGTTTGTAGCCACAATGATTCTGATATTTACAGGAATGTCTACGATTCCGCCTACGCGCTTAATTTCATGATTCTGGAGCACCCTGAGAAATCTGGTCTGAGCAGGTAGAGGAAGTTCCCCGATTTCATCCAGGAAAATTGTCCCCTGGTTAGCCAGTTCAAACAGGCCGCGTTTTTTGCTAAAGGCCCCTGTGAAGGCCCCCTTTTCGTGGCCGAACAACTCGCTGTCAATCAGGTTTTCAGGAATAGCGCCACAATTAATCTTGATAAAGGGCCCACTGCTGCGCTTTGAAGAGTAATGAATTGCGTTTGCAACGACCTCTTTGCCCACGCCTGTTTCGCCAGTGAGTAAAACAGGGGTGTTGAGCGGAGCCACTTGGGACACCTTTTCCATAACCGTTTTTAACCCACCTTCTATGCCGATAATTTCGTCGCCCGAAGAACGTAACAGTTCATGATGAAGATAGGTGATCTGGTCCGCCTGCATATCTTTTAGCTTAAGGACCTCGCGATGTCTTAAATTATTGGATATGGCAATGGCGAAGGGTTGATTCAACAGCGACAACAAACGGGCATGGGATTTATTGTACCGATTTTTTCCTTCCGCCTGCAGCACTAATTCGGTTATTCGCTTGCCCTCAATTTCCAAATGCATGACCATAAATGACAAATCCCTTTTTCCCAACAAATCAAGTGAATTCAAGGCAACTGGATGCATTTTCGGATCGTTGATTATGAAAACTGTCTTTAATTGGGCCGATTCATTTTTATATTGGCCCTTGGCTTCTTCAGACAGAAAAAATTTTGCCCTGGGGACTATATCTTCGTTGAGCACTGAATGTGAAATCAGTTGAATGGCACTAAAGTCCGGCTCTACAATGCTAAAGTGAATACTATAGACAGGCATGAACTTATTGAGATAGTGATGACATCTCTTCAATGCCTTATTAATATCGAGGCTACCCAGGATCAGCAGGGTTGCCTGCCGAAAAAACTCATTTTCATCTATTCGCATAATGTCCTCCATTAGAACAAGTTACGAATCCAACATACCAATACCATATTTAGTAAATAATAACATAAAAATTTGTATTAAGTGGTTTTTTTTCACTGCATTTGGTTAATGATAACAATAATTTTCATAACATATTGATTTTACGCTAATAAAAGTATTGGCCCGCCTTTTGCTTTTAAAATAAAATGAATAATAAAATCCCAAACACAGCATTTAAGGCTGGCAGCAAAGCGCGTGTTTATTTTTGCGCAAGAAATAGGCAGGGAAGACCCCTTACAGCAAATAGAACAGGAGGTAAACAAAGTGAAGAGGCTAATAGAACTAATAGTGAACGGAATGAGCTACGAAATTGCCGTTGATACCCACAGGACCCTACTGGAGGTGTTAAGGGACACCCTGGGATTTACCGGGACAAAGAACGGATGCGACCAGGGGGAATGCGGATCATGCACTGTGCTTATTGACGGCAAGGCAGTACATTCATGCCTTACCCTGGCAATGGATGTGCAGGGCAAACACATAGAGACCATCGAGGGGTTAAGCGAGGGAGAGAAACTGCATCCCATCCAGCAGTCTTTTGTGGATCACGGGGCTATCCAGTGCGGGTTTTGCACCCCCGGAATGATCATGTCATCAAAGGCCATGCTGGATAAAAATCCCTCACCCGCAGAGGATGAGATAAAAAGAGGCATTTCCGGAAATCTGTGTCGCTGCACGGGATATGTAAAGATAGTGGATGCCATCAAGGCTGTGGCAGCAAAATAGTCACCGAAAAAGATTATAAAGGAGGGGATAGATTAATGAGCTTACCAAGATTTGAATACGAAGCGCCTAAGACCCTGGATGAGGCTATTTCACTGCTGTCTGAAGCCAAAAAGGATACCAAGGTCATTGCCGGGGGCACAGACCTGGTGGTTGCCATGAAGCAGAGGAGAATAACCCCTGCAGTGGTTGTCAATATAAAGGGGATAAAGGGACTTGAATATATTGAAAACGGCAAAGGTGATGTGAGGATAGGGGCATTGACGCCCTTGAATTCAATAGAGGAATCCGAACTGATCAAAGAAAGATTTCCCGGACTGTCAAAGGCGGCAGGTGCGGTGGGCGCCCCCCAGCACCGAAACGCAGGCACTATTGGCGGGAACATCTGCCTGAACACCAGGTGCTGGTATTACAACCAGTCTCCCTTTTTCAGGAAGTGCAGGCCTGTCTGTTACAAGTTTGGAAGCGATAAGGATAAGTGCCAGCTTTTCCCCACCAGAGAGGGTAAGGCCAATGTGTGCTATTCGGTCTTCAGCGGGGATACGGCCCCTGTCCTGATAGCCCTCGGGGCCAGGGTCAAGATAAAGGGTCCCGCGGGTGAAAGGACTATCCCGTTAACAGGGCTTTACACGGGTGATGGAAAGAGGCCTGTTGCCCTTTCCCCAGCGGAGATCGTGACGGAAGTTACGATTCCCGTTCCACCTAAAAACAGCTCAAGCGCCTATATGAAATACCGTATAAGGGAGGCGATAGATTTTCCATTACTGGGGGTAGCGGTCAAGATCGCCCTGGAGTCAAAGGCGGGGGCATGTAAAAATGCCTCGGTGGTATTGGGTGCGGTGGCTTCAAGGCCTGTAGAGGTCGGAGAAGCGGAAAAGATCCTCAAGGGTAAGAAGATCACAGACGAGTTAATTGAGCAGGTCGCTGAAGCGGCCTTTAAGACTGCAAAACCCCTCGCCAACCTTCTTGAGTGTTCCCCTCAATACAGAAAAAGACTGGCAAGGATCTTTACTAAAAGAGCAATAAACTCAGCCCTTGAATCAATTAAATCAGCTTGAGACAGGAAAAGGAGGAATAGAATGGGATTTTCAGTAATAGGAAAGAGCCTGCCCAGGAAAGACGATCCATTGAGGGCAACAGGTAAAGCGCAGTTTACCGGTGATCTTTCATTACCGGGGATGTTATACGGAAAGATCTTAAGGAGCCCTTACCCTCATGCCAGGATTTTGAATATAGATACTTCAAAGGCGGAAAGGCTTTCCGGGGTAAAAAAGGTGGTGACGGCCAAAGATACATTAGGAATAAAATTCGGGGTAACAGGATTTATTCCTCCGTCATTTGATGAGTATGCCCTCGCCATAGATAAGGTTAGGTTTATAGGAGATGAGGTGGCTGCGGTTGCGGCAATCAGTGAAGAGATTGCAGAAGAAGCGTTGGATTTAATTGAAGTGGAATACGAGCAACTTCCCGCGGTATTCGATCCTATAGAGGCAATGAAACCAGGTGCGCCCGAAATTCATGATCTTGAACATGTAAAAAACAATATCAGCCTTTACGTAGACAGAAATTTTGGGGATGTGGAAAAGGCATTCAGGGATGCTGATTACGTAAGGGAAGATGAATTTTACTGCCAGCCCGTAGACCATGCCCCGATGGAGGCTCATGTTTCCTTAGCAGATTATGATGTTTCCGGAAAATTGACATTATGGACAAGCACTCAGTCTCCATATTATGTTCACAAGCATCTGGAGAGGACCCTGGGTCTAAAAGAGAGTCAGATCAGGGTAATCAAGCCTTATACAGGAGGCGGATTCGGGGACAGGGCGGGCGGCATGTCTGCCTGCGAATTTTGTGCAGCCCTGCTTTCAATAAAAACAGGGAGTCCTGTAAGGATAAGTTATACAAGGGAGGAAGAAACAAGCACCTCACCAAGAAGGCACCCGATGAAAGTATATCTAAAAAGCGGGGTCAAAAAAGACGGGACATTACTTGCGTGTCATTATAAATTATTCGCCGACACTGGTGCATACAACAATTATGGCTGCGTGTCTATAAACATCCCTATAGAAGCAATGACAGTAACATACAAGGTGCCAAGCGTAAGATATGAAGGCTACTTGGTATATACGAATACCCAGCCTTCCGGTGCTATGAGAGGGCACGCACATAATCAGCCTCAATTTGCACTTGATACGCAATTAGACCTGATTGCAGAAGAGTTAGGAATAGATCCTATAGACATAAGAATAAAAAATGCAAGGCAGGAATACGAAACCAGTTGTAGTAAAATTGAAGTCGGAAGCTGTGGTTTTACCAGGTGTCTTGAACAGTCCAGGGATTTATCAGACTGGAATAACAGGAAGACAAAACAAAAGGAAGGCAGGGGGCTCGGTGTTGGGACAATGTCCTTTGCTTCGGGCGCTGCCTTTAATTTTTTTGGAGCGCCGTCCGGCTATTCAGCAGCAACGGTAAGGTTACTGGACGATGGCACAGTTACAATTTTGACGGGGGCATCTGATATCGGTCAGGGCTCTGATGGAACTTTGTCTATGATCGCCGCCGAAGAGCTCGGGGTCAGCCTGAATGATATAAGAATTATCTCTGCTGATACAGAGCTTACCCCCGTAGATTATGGAACTTACTCAAGTAGAGTAACGATGTTTGCAGGAAATGCGGTAAAGATTGCTGCATCTGATGCGAAAATGCAGCTTTTCGAGACAGTCGCCAAGAAGTTGGAAGCAAATATAGATGATTTGGAGGCAAAAGACAGAAGGATTTATGTCAAAGGCAGCATAGAGAAAGGAATGAGTTTTACCGAAGCTGTTTGTGAAACCATGGCTGCAAATAAAATGATGCCGGTTATTGGAAAGGGGAATTATAATCCCCACGTTCAATTCAATATGCTGACCGGTGAAGGGAATTGTACACCGGCGTATAGTTTTGCCTCTTATGTGGCCGAGGTGGAAGTAGACAAGGAAACAGGGGTGGTTAAGGTTCCATATTTAGTTGCAGCGCATGATTGCGGAAGAGCAATAAACCCCACAAGGGTGGAAGGCCAGCTTGAGGGCTCCGTTCAGATGGGGCTTGGACACGCATTAATGGAAGACCTCGTTACGGATAAGGGCCTGGTTTTGAATTCATCTTTTTTGGACTATAAATTTCCAACTGTCCTGGAGATGCCGACCATTAAATCAGTAGTTGTCGAAGCGCCGGATCCTCACGGTCCCTTTGGTGCAAAGGAATCGGGCGAAGGAACCACCATTCCGGTTGTGCCTGCCATTGGAAATGCAATATACAATGCCATAGGAGTCAGGATTAAAGAAATGCCTTTTAGCCCGGAGAAAGTATTAAAGGCCCTGGAGGAGAAGGAAAACAGAACATAACGCAGACCCAATTCCGTTTCAGCGGGATTAATCATCAAGACACCTTAATGTGTTTCCGTGGTTAATCCCGCTATTGCAGACCTTTTTCATCTTTCTAAATGCTTCAGATTTGTCCAAAGAGGGCATTCAATATTAAGTCCATCCAACTGAGTATTTACGATAAATGGCAAAAGAATACCGACACATTGGTAAAGCAGCCCAACGGATTGATGCCTTAGAGATCCTCACTGGAAAAGCAAAATATGTTGATGACTTAAAGATACCCCAAATGATTTATGGAAAGGTATTGAGAAGTCCCTTTCCACATGCCCATATCAGAAGCATTGATACCAGAAAAGCAGAAGAGTTGCCAGGTGTCAAGGCGGTTTTGACCTATAAGAACGTCCCCGACTGGAAGACGGGATGGCCGCCTCACAGACTTGTGCTTGACCGCAGGGTACGTTTTGTTGGTGATGGTGTGGCACTCGTCGCAGGAATAAGCAGCGAGATTGCTGAAGAGGCCCTGGAATTGATTGAAGTAGAGTATGAGGAACTGCAAGCTGTTTATGATATTGAGGAGGCATTAAGCCCGGGGGCTCCTCAACTTTATGAAGAATTCCCGGGAAATGATCTGCCTCTGGGGTTTGACCAGATGGGACCTACATGCCTGAAGGATCTTGTTTTGGGGGATGTGGAAAAAGGATTTCAAGAGGCAGACTTTATAGTTGATGGAACTTACGGATATGAATGCATACCTAATCCTCTTCCGGCGGAACCACCCGGCGTCATCGCCAGATGGGAGGACGAGGGGAAACTAACTCTGTGGGTTTCTTCGCAGAGCCCGGGGATGGTCAGATTCAGCTTACAACCTTGTATGGGATTCATTGATATACGCGCCATCAGTGCTCAAGTGGGCGGCAGCTTTGGTACAAAAAATACCCCTTCAATTCCTATTTTTTATGCTGCCGCTCTTGCCAAGACAGCGAACAGACCGGTTAAAATATACTACACCAAGGAAGAGCATTTGACTGCATACAGCCTGCGATTGAGTTCCCGTATTCATGCTCAGATAGGAATGAAGAAAGACGGGAAAGTAACCGCAGTTAATGGTCAATGGCTGGTTGATACCGGTGCATCTTCGGAAATTGCCCAGGGACAGATTGCAGTGGGTTGCGGCGAGGCCCAACTCCTGATCAGGTGTAACAACTGGTACTTGAAACCCAAACTTGTAGTTACCAATAGAAATCCTTCCGGAATAGCGAGAGGTTTTGGGGGCCAGGAACTGAAGAGCGCTTTAATACCGCTTTGGACATTGGCCATGGAAAAGGCTGGCCTTGATCCGGTTGAAGTATTTAAACAGAATTTTGTAAAACCAGGTGATGGCTATTACTGGAGGGACGGGAAATGGTGGGTGTGCAAGGCAGTAGATTATTCAAAGGCCATTGAAAAAGGTTCTGAGAAATTCAAGTGGAAAGAAAAATGGAAAGGCTGGCTTAAACCAACGGTCGTTCAAGGGAATAAGAGGACAGGGGTGGGCGTCAGTGTGCACGGCAACGCTGATGTCGGCGAGGATGACTCTGAGGCCTATGTGAAGCTAAGCCCCGATGGTACGGCGGTGCTGCATTCATGTCTTGCTGAGGCTGGCATGGGCGCGAGAAGCAGTGTATGCAAGATGGTTGCTGAAGTTTTGAATCTGCCGCTTGCAAGTGTTTCTATTACGCCTCCGGATACACTTGTAAACCCATTTGATTTCGGCCTAGTGGGATCCCGTGGAACCATCGCCGTTGGAAGCGCCGTCATAGAAGCTGCCGAGGACGCAAGGAAAAAGCTGCTCAAACTTGCTGCCCAGATGTTTAACATAAGACCTGAAGATCTGGATACAAGGGATGGAATGGTTTTTAGAAAAGGCATTACCGACAAAAAACTTCCATGGATTGAAGTAATGGGCCTTGGCTACACGTGCACTGGTTATGGACATTATAAGGCCGACTATTCCAAGCCCAATTTCATGATAATATTTGCAGAGGTCGAAGTAGATATTGAAACGGGAAAAACTGATCTGACACAAATAGTTGGTGCTACAGATGCAGGGCAGATTATTGATCCGCTTATGCTAGGCATGCAATTTCATGGATCACTTGGATCAGCGGGAACGGATACTGCCTTATTCGAGGAAACAATCCTGGATCGAACCACGGGGAGGATATTAAACGGCAATCTGATTGACTATAAGTGGCGCACCTTTTGCGAACTTCCTGAGTTTGAAACCAGTATTCTGGAGACCCCTTTTGAAACACACCGTTTTAAAGCCGTAGGTGTTGGAGAAATTTCAACTGCACCAGGTCCAAGTGCTGTGCTTATGGCGATATCAAATGCTGTTGGAAAGAGGATCAGTGAATATCCTGCGACACCCGATAAAATTCTCAAGGCTTTATACAAAATACAAAAGTTAGTAGATCAGCAAACTAAGTTTTAAATACATTTGTAACATATTGTAAAAAAGTTGGTGGAGCGGCTTATTATGGATTCAATGAACGAGTGACAGCGAAAAGTCAGATGAAATATCGACAGAAAAGGTTCCTGCAAATATCCAGGCATTTATTATCCTTTCCTTTGATTATTTTAAGTATCATATCTTATGCCCATGGCGGTGAGACTGAACACTTCATGAGCGGAGTCGCAGGAATAAAGGCAGCCAGCTTACCGCCCCCGGGTTTTTATTATCGCCTGTATAATATATTTTACAATGCAGATAGACTCATTGATGAAAAAGGTGACGACTCAAATCTGGATTTTGATTTAGAGGTCTATGCCATGGCTCACAGATTTCTCTGGATCAGTGAAACGAAAATATTAGGTGCAAATTATTTTGCTAACATCATAGTTCCGTTTGTTGATACAGACATTCAAATAAAGGATTATGGAATTGACACATCTAAGTTCGGGCTAGGCGACATTTTTATAGAACCTTTTTGTTTAGCTTGGCACAGTAAAAGATTTGACTCGGCATTCGCCCTTGCTGTTATGGCCCCCACAGGGAAATACGATAAAAGTGATCCGGCTTCACCAGGTAAGGATATTTGGACGGGTCTGATTACTCTCGGGGGCACGCTATATCTTGATGCCGGAAAAGCCTGGGCTGCCTCGATCCTAACTCGGTACGAAATCCACAGTGAAAAAGACCATACGGATATTCGTCCCGGTGAAGATTTCCATTTTGAGTGGGGAATAAGTAAAACGATCCTAAAGGGCCTGGATATCGGATTGACAGGGTATTGCCAGTGGCAGGTAAGCGATGACAGGGGTTCTGATGTAAACTGGGACAAAAATGTGCACGATCGTATCTTTTCTGCCGGACCGGAGATCGAAGTTATTCTCCCTGTCTGGAAGCTTTCCTTTTCCCTTAGAAGTCAGCGGGAATTTAAAGCCACAGACCGTGCTGAAGGAAATATTACAGTATTTACATTAACAAAGATGTTTTAAAAAGTCCCTTACTTAATATATAGTGATTATCAGCTCCAACGATTCAAAACGTATGTAACTTCACCATTCAGCGATTAAATCTCTGAGGCCTTCCAAGCTTTCCAACACTCCATCGGCAAATTTTAATAAGTCATTCTCTTTATGGTTGTGAGGCGAAATGTTACCTGAGGCACCACTGGTTTTCACTGATTGAATGAGTGGGGGAGTTATATTTTTCCGGGTCAGGCAGATTGTTTTCATTCCAACTTTCTTAGCCCCAATAATATCTTCCTGTAGATTATCCCCTATCATAATACTCTCTTCAGGCCGAAGCCCCAAGGCCTTTAATCCTGACAGAAAAATCTCCGGGTGTGGTTTCCTTTTACCTATTTCGGATGAAATAATGAGCACGTCAAAAAACTCTCTAAGGCCGGCTCTAATTAAATCCAGTTCCGTGTTTTTTCCTAAGCTGTTGGATATTATGCCCAGACGATAGGATGGATTTATTTCGGACAAGACTCTCCTTGCAGGGGGAATTTCAATTGTGCATTCCTCAAATCCTTTCATCCACGCCTGATTAAGCTGATCTACGAAGCTTTCATCATAATTCACTAAACCAATATCACAGAGAATACCCTGATACCAATCGGAAAAGCTCACCTCGTTCAGATCATCGTAATCTCTCCTCTGTTTCTGTAGATTAAGCAGCCAAATTTCTTTGTATTTTTCATAGGAAATCGAAATACCTCTGGAATTAAAAAAAGCTACAACATCAGTTATCGCTTTTTCAATTGCAGGAAGCCCCCCCTTTTCAATCAGTGTACCGTGTACATCAAAAAAAATTCCTCTGACCATTTTCCTCACCTGTAAAAAGGTTTTTTGTATCCGCCGGAATAAACTAAAATGTCTCGGCATTTTTTGCAACTAATTTAAATAGCATTTGAAACCTTACTCCATCATATTTTCTTATTGGAAAAGTAATATTCTATTCGTTATAATGATTATGCTAACAAAACACCTTTTTAAGGAGCTTAAACAATGGCAAGATTAAAGGGCAGTCAGACGGAAAAAAATATATTCATAGCTTTTGCAGGTGAATCGCAGGCAAGAAACCGATATACCTTTTACTCAAGCCAGGCTAAAAAGGACGGCTATGTTCAAATTTCCGCCATCTTTGAGGAAACAGCCAACCAGGAAAAGGAACATGCTAAAAGGCTTTTCAAGCTGTTGGAAGGCGGCAAGGTTGAAATTGAAATTGCCGGAAGCTTTCCTGCCGGACCAATTGGAGGCACATTGGATAACTTGAAAGAAGCCGCAGCAGGAGAAAATCATGAGCACTCTCAGATGTATCCTCAGTTTGCAAAGACCGCGCGGGATGAAGGTTACAGTGATATAGCAGACATATTTATGGCAATTGCCGCAGCCGAAAGACAGCATGAAAGACAGTACAATATCCTTATAGCAAATATTGAATCCGGCAAGGTATTCAACAGGGATAATGAGGTGGTTTGGCGTTGCCGAAACTGCGGATATCCTCGCAGAGGAACTGAGGCGCTTAACGAGTGTCCTGCATGTGCGCATCCTAAGGCCTATTCTGAACTGTTAGGGGCCAATTATTAATACGCTGTCATTGACTTATTAATTGTCTCATAATAGTCTTTTCATTCGTCATGCCGGACTTGGAGACTGTGTCGTAATAAAGTATACAATTTGTTCTTTGACAATAAAATAGAAGAAAAAGGTGAAGAGTCGATAAA
>LT984857.1:651267-659392 GCA_900258555.1 uncultured Desulfobacterium sp.
CTTTGAGTTTCAGCTAATTTCTAATATTTTTTTAAAAGAACATTTGAAATTTGCATTCTAAAAACTTTATTACGACACAGTCTCTTGATCCGGCATCCAGAAGACACTGGATTCCGGCCTTCGCCGGAATGACTGTGCGTCTGTACAATTATGAGACAGTTAATATATTAAACTGTAAATCTTCAGCTTAAGGAGGTCATCCCAATGCCTGTGTCTGTTACCGTCATAGGGGGCAAATGTCAGGGAAATAACCACAATATAGGACAACAATTCATCGTGGAAGGAACGACTCCAGGAGGAATGTGTCTGGGTGCCTGGAATTCGATCGCACCTTATGTAACAACGCTGCTTTATGGTGGCAGTTTCCCATGGGAAAAAGAGCAGGGTTATACCGTAATTCACTGTCCGGATCCTAAAGGTATAACCCTTGAGCTTAAAAGAATATAAGCAATTGTTTTCTTCTCAATAAGTTGTTCGACCTCAGGAAGGATATACATGAAACCAGAAACTAAAGAGGCTCGTATACTCAGAGAAGCTGCCGATGGGCGCCCCATTAGGAAGGAATGTTTCTTTATACCTGACCTTGGCTTCATCTGATAAGAGTATTGATCCCCTGGCAACTGTATCTGTTAAAAACGAGGACTGCGCGACTAGCCGCATGAGACTTATATCTGGTTCAGTCTCAACAAAGTATATTCTTCAAACAGGTATTAACTTATTAATATACCGAATGGAACTATTCAACGCCTTTTAGACATCGAGACTGCCGCAGATCAGTTTCGTTACTTGACGCTTACAAATCGCGACCTCACCTGAACCTGTGATAAGAAACGTGCTATTTTAAGTCTCTTCAACGTTATGACCTACCATGTTTATTGTGCCCATATATTATTGTGAATGCCTGGGACGAAGCCAAAGAGGAAAATCCACCAACAATTTTGCTGTTACCAAAAAGTCATTATAAACCTTATCATACGTGTCTCTGTTAACACCTACAGGCGATATACAGTGTGTTAACTGAACTCCTCATTGATTCGAGTGCAACGCATCCCATATGGCTAAGCCGATTTTCTCGAATGTATAGGGCTTTTTGACATATGCACCAGCACCCAATTGCTGAACCTCGCGCACTTGCTCCGATTCTGAATATCCACTTGCAATGATTGCCTTTTGCCCCGGACGCAACTCTATTAGCCTTCTATAGGTTTCAAGCCCGTCAATTCCAGGATCCATGATCATATCTAATAAAATCAAGTCCGCCGAATTCTTCCTAACGTATTCAACTGCCTCCTCCCCGCTAGCCACTGAAGTGACCGAGTAACCGAGTTTTGTTAAGATGTCTCTTGCCACCTCCCGCTGCTCTTTTACATCGTCCACTACCAAAACCGACTCACCATTTCCCATATAATCTTCCATCATTATTTTAGAATCGCTTCCGGCGCGCTCCTGACAGGTTACTGGAAAAAAAAGTTCAAATGTTGTACCCTTACCTTCAACGGTCTGGAGGTTAATATATCCTTTGTGGTCCTTTACAGTCCCCCAGATAACAGCCATGCCTAATCCTGTTCCGCTTCTTCCCATTTTCTTCTTGCTGTAAAATGGCTCAAATATCCTTTCCTTGTCTTCTGCGGAAATACCAGATCCGTTGTCAGAAACAGTCAATACAACATATTCGCCCTCTGGGATGTCATCGTAACCATGTACATGATGGTCAACGTATTGGTTTTCAGTCTTAATATCAATCGTTCCACCGTCGGGCATGGCTTCGGCGGCATTCGAAATCAGATTCATGATCGTCTTAAACAGGTGGACAGGGGATCCTAATACATTCAATAGATTAGGCTGTAGGTTTGTCTCCACACGAACCTGGGGATGATAGAGTTTTAATTTTATATGCTCAGGACTATTCAAATGTTCAGAGATCATATCGTTGAGATTAACTACTTCATTCACAGTGACCCCCCTTCGGGCCATAGTTAACAAGTCCTGTACAATAGCGGCTGCTTTTTCTCCGGATTTTTGTATGGTCACCAGAGGCTTCTTTAGAGGGCTATCCTGCGGCAAATCCATTAATAACAATTCCGGATAATTGATAATGCCGGCCAGGATATTGTTGAGGTCATGGGCAACCCCGCCAGCAAGGGTGCCAACGACCTCTAATTTTTGAGCCTGCTGAAGTTGTGAGATAAGTCGCTCTTTTTCCTCGTCAGCAATCTTCCTCTCAGTGATATCCCTCATAATACCACGAACACCGACAGTCCTTCCATTAGAGTCCTTGATCGCAGAGGCAGAGCTTTCAACAAAGCCCTTGGCACCGCCTTTTTTGGCCAACTCCAGTTCAAATTCTTTTGCGGGTCTCCCAGTGCTGGCAACTATGCTAATAATCTGTCCACTCTTCTCCACACATTGCTCCGTAAGATATCTACGGTAATTTGTTCCGAGCACTTCATCCTTCGGGTAATCCAGAATTTTCGCCATAGAATCATTGATAAACATAAATGTACCGGAAGGATCACATTCATAGTAACCCTCTTCAATGTTTTGAAGGATGCTGCGGTACTTTTTCTCACTCTCCTCAAGCGCCTTTGTTCGTGTTTGAAGAGATTCAGACATATGATTGAATGCCAGTGCAAGCCTTCCGATTTCATCTAATATCTTTACGGGGATTTTTTTGACAACGTCTCCCGTTTCAAGAGCTTTCACACTTGCAGTCAGCCTTTTAAGAGGCTTTGTTACCCCTTTTGCCACAAGATATACAATAAACGCGCCGGTGATCAGGAATAGGACTCCCAAGGAAACACTTCTGATCAAGACTTGCTGGACCTTTGTGTTCAATGGTTTTTTGTCTAATGTGATTCGGATCAGCCCAATGATCCTATTTTGGTTATTCGTTTGATTTTCGCCGAACAGAATAGGCTCCTCACTATTAACAGTTGAACCTGAAATCACGGGTTCCCAAAATTCCAATTGGCTATTGACTTCGCGGTAATAAGGAAAGTCTTGTTTACTCATTATTTCAACTGGGTCACTATTAAAGATGGAACTCACACGAGATGATTGTGCTGTGGATCTTTCCTGTTTCTTTAACAGGTTCCCCTCATGGTTAAATACTGAGACCTCCATAACCTCTTCCTGCTCAAAAGCCGCCTCAACGGCATTGACAAGAAGTCTTTCATTTTCCGAAAATACCCCTATCCTTGAATTGCGAGCCAAGATTTTCGCTAGAAATGCGCCTTTCTCAATCAGGGCGGTATTCGTGGTTGTGATTTGGTTATGAATAAAATAAGAGATTAATGACAATGACATCACAAAAAAGAAAAAGGTAAATATAAAAAAGATCTTGGTGCGGAAATTTTCTTGAAGTGCTTTTGGAAAATAAATGCTCATCTCCTCACCCTCAGTCGATTACTTTGGCCTTTTGGATAGCCTTCTCATCAACGGTCACATTGAGTTTTTTGACTATTTTCATATTAATCGATACAGATACATCTATCGGATCAATAGGTTTGGTTTGGAGCGGGTCCGTTCCGCCAAGTATGGCATTGGTCATTCTTCCAGCCTGGCACCCCAAAAGAGATGGGTCTGTACTGATGGACATTAATGCACCCATTTCTACATATTTTTCTGAAAAAGTTATAATAGGTATCTTTGTTTCGATAGAAAAAAGCACCAAGAATTCGATCGCCTCCTGCTTGATCACTGATCTGTCCGGAAGCATCCAGAAAGCGTCTATTTTTCCTGCCATATCCTCGATCGATGGGGAAATATCCTTTGCGGAGAGCACTTCAGTCGCAAAAAACTCGATCCCCATTTTTGCCGCAGCTTCCCGGGCCTTTTTCACAAAGTTGCCGCTATCCTCCGGGTCAAATATGCATCCTACTTTTCGGAGGTCGGGTAGCACAGCTGAAAATAGCTTCAGTTGTCTTTCTGCGGGAATAATCATGCTGATGCCGCTGATATTATTTTGGCCTTGAAGGACGGACGTAGGATTTAGGACCATAAGATAAAAAACAGGCACATTTCTAATAACTTTAACCGTGGACAATGCATCCATCCCTAAAGCAAGGATTAAACGGGGTCTGATCTGTTTGATCTTCTTGTTGACGTCCATACCTCCCATTTCAGAAAGCACAATCCTCTTTGTCTCAAATTGTGACACTGCTTTAAATCCGCTGACGGCTGCTTCATAGGGTGGAACCGTCACACTTTGAACAGAGAGGACCACCTGTTCGGCCATAGCAGCCCCACCCGCGAGAATTATGAAAAGAACAGATGTCAATAAAGATCTGATGGCCATATTTTTGATAGGCTCCCCAACATCCTGGGAGATTGTAAGTGACAATGTGTTGACAAACCCCGATCGTGTGACTTACGGGTCAAAAAATAGATTTATTGCTTGAATAATTTTTATGAAGTTGATAATAGAAATGTTAATTTTTTTCAATTAATAAATTATAAGATATTTGAGTGCCGCCTGTTTGGGGATATGACCAATCATCGTATCAAAAAATGTGCCATATTGTCCCTTTTCTTTCTGATTTTCTTTATCGTCGGTTCATATAAAACATGCAATGCCCAGTCTGAGGAGGAGACGGAATTCCTTCAAATGTTTTATAAAGACAAGGACTTGGTCATATCGCCGACCCGGAATCCGAAACCTATCTCTGAGGTTGCAGAGAATATCACCGTTATTACTAAAAATGATATCGAAATGATGAACGCCCATACTGTGTCTGAGGTCCTGAACAGTGTCCCCGGTCTCTTTATCAGTTTCAACCAGGACTTTGGGGCGTTTGCCCAGGTTAGCATTCAGGGCTCTGAACCGAGACACGTCCTTGTTGTTGTGGATGACGTCCCTTGGAATTCCCTTTTAGAAGGAGCAGCGGCGAGCGGTTCTATCCCAGTGGGCATTATAGAGCGGATCGAAATCATCAAAGGCCCGGCATCATCCACCTGGGGGTCATCCTTGGGTGGGGTGATCAATATCATTACGAAGCCTGCTGGAACGACCGAAACTCCCACAGGCACCATCAGCGGCTCTTACGGTGAAAGACAAACCCAGGATTACCGGATCGAGGCTGCGGGCAAACTCGGTCCTGCCGGATACTATCTGTATCTTGGAAGACAAGATTCAGATGGGCTAAGGAACTCCAGGTGTTTTGAAACAAACAACCTCTATTCAAAGTTTAATATCACGCTTTCAGACAATGCGGATCTGGGCTTGACCATGGGTTACAGCAACCCTGAGGTAAACTTCGGGGGTTTTCCAAGTTTGGACATCAGATCATCAGGGCTTCTACGAGCTTTCTTTACAACCGCTTTTCTCAATATGTCCTTTAACCCAGAAATGGACATAAAAATCTCGGTGCGCCGTTTTGAGCAGAAAGCCGTACAAGATAATGAAGTCCTGGGTCTGGGATACCTGGGCCTGTCAGGTCAACCTTATCTGGGCAATATTTATGACGAGGCAACCACGGGGGCAAGCACAAAGCTGACCTGGAGCCACGGCTTTCAGTCGGTGGTACTCGGGATGGATTACGCCCATGGAAAACTGGAGCAAACCATCAATGCCGGACCTTTTCTACAGACCGCAGGTGTTCCGGTCGCGGCCAAGGCCCATCCGGATATTGACAAATATGCCGTATTTTTCAATGACACCTTTGACATTGACAACTGGTCCATTACCCCCGGGATACGTTACGATTACAACGATATTACCGGTTCTTTTCTGAGCCCGAGCCTGGGCGTGGCTTACAGGCTAGGACGGGAGTCCATCTTAAGGACCTCTGTGGCCAGAGGCTTTACTATCCCGCCCCTGGCGTCGACATCGAGCGGCGGCCTATTTTTGGACCCCAACTCGTCTCTTGACCCTGAAGATGTCTGGTCATATCAGGTAGGTGCGGAATCCGGCGCATTGCATTACGCCTGGATAAAGGCTACCTTGTTCTATCATGATCTGAAACATTCACTAACCAAGGAACCTTATGGTGGAGGTCCTCCATTATATAATGATATATATATCAATAATGGGAAAGTAAGACGCGAAGGTCTGGAACTTGAGATGGAGACCTTGCCTTTCCATAATTTTTCTTTTCTGGCAGGATCTTCCTATGTGGACATCCGGCCATACAATGAAAATGGATCAAAAGACCGCTATACTTATCTTATCGGGATCCGGTATGACAATAAAAAGACCTTCAAGGGCCAAGTCACGGGCCAATATGTTTGGTGGGATCTAGGTCCCGCCTATGGTGCGAAATACGACGACTTTATCTGGAATTTTAACCTGAACAAAAAGATCTGGAGCAAACAAAACTGTGGCATGGAATTATTCTTTTCCGGTCACAACATCTTTGATGGAGCTCAGTACACCTTTGTGGACAGTAAGAACCCTGACCGATGGGTGGAAACCGGTATCAAGTTCTATTTCTGATGGGCTATCCTGCAAAAGGGTCAGCCAGGACATAGGGTGACTTTTTGCAGTCTGGTAATTAACCGTCAACTCAATAGAAAAGGAGTGTCACATGAAAAGGGATGCAAAAACAAAAAAAGAAGGGCTCAAAAAAGAAATTATTGTGCTGGATAACGGAATGCCTGATGGGCCGGATTCGGTTTGTTGCATATCAATGTTCTTTCCATGGAGGTAGTCGGTTCGGACCAAAAAGGGGAGTGCACACTCCCCTTTTTCGTTTCTCGATCAGCTAATATTTTTATGAGACTTTCCCAATACCTCAAGACATACCCTTATGAAGAAAGACCAGGGTATCTGTTGCTTCTGTCCACGCGGACTCTTTCAAAGGTCCTGATTTCTGAGAACACCTTTCAGTCCTTGAAAGAGGGAATTTTTTCTTCACCTGATGAGGCTATGCTCACAAGACTCGGCATGCTTGTGCCGGATCTGGAAGAGGAAAAACGGGGTGTGGCCGATCGCTTTGTTCGTGCAAATGAACAGAACACCACAATGGATATCATCGTTGTCCTTAACCTAGATTGTAACTTTAGCTGCATTTACTGTTATGAAGCCAGCATGAAAGGGACGTTTCACATGTCCGAATCCACAGCCTATCAGCTGGTGGAATTCATTAAAGACAGATTCACGGATGACAAAAAGACCTTACTCGTGGATTTTTATGGGGGAGAACCCCTGTTGAGCTTGAAAATCATTAAACTCATCGCACGCGAACTGAAGTCTTTTGCTGAAAGCAAGGGGGCAAACTACCAATTCAGCCTCGTTACAAACGGGTCGCTTTTTAAGCGGCAGGTGGCTCAGGACTTGGTTCAACTGGGACTTAAAAAAGTCAAAATTACCCTGGACGGCCCGGCTGAAATCCATGACCAATATAGGCCCTTTAAGTCAGGAGTCGGCAGTTTTGAAACCATTATTAGAAACATCAAAGAGACCTGTGATCTTGTAAAGATTGCCATTGGCGGCAATTTTGACCGTCGGAGCTGGGATAGCTTCCCCTTGTTGCTCGATTTTATGCTCGAACAAGGCCTCACACCAGAAAAGATTGCTATGGTCAAGTTCGATCCTATAACAAAACAGCCGGACATGCACCCTGGACCACTGGATTACCAGGGCGGTTGTATGTCCGTCAATGAGCCATGGATCGCACAGACCAGCACTTTATTACGGGAAGAAATCCTGAAAAGGGGTTATCAATCCCGGCCGATCCAACCTATGTTCTGCACAGCAGAGTCCACCAATTCCTATACAGTAAATTTCGACGGCAAGATCTACAAATGCCCCACGTTTGTCGGCAAAAAGGGTTATGATGTGGGAGACCTGGAAAAGGGTGTTCAAGATTATAGCGCTTCATACAATCTAGGTATATGGAAAAATGAAAAGTGTTTGGAGTGCGAGTACCTGCCCATTTGTTATGGCGGATGCCGGTATATGACATACTTGCGGGACAGAAATACACTTGGTCTTGATTGCCAAAAAGCCTATTTCGATACCTGCTTGGAGTCCCTGATCAAGCAGGACATAAAGTATGGCTTAAAGGCCTCCGCACGGTAATTTTATTGTAACTATTCAGCGTTATTTCAAAAGTGCCTAAAAACTACGTAAGGAAATCTGGTAATTTGCCGTTAAACAAGAGATCCAAAGCATGGCTTGCCTTGA
>LT984857.1:660837-669459 GCA_900258555.1 uncultured Desulfobacterium sp.
TGCACATCTCCTTCACAAGACTACCTTTTTGGGCTTTGCAAGAAAAACACTGTCAAGTCTTTTTTTTAACTTTTGTGGAAGATTCACTGAATAGTTACATTTTATTTTGTGTAACAGGTATTTTTTGATGGTTTTTTATTCCTGCTGTATCAGGTAATGATGGCCGGACGTTGATTGTCTTGCATGACTTAAGAAAATGGTGAGGACAGCAAGATAGATACCGACTTTCAATCAGGGCTGTATTACCAGCCATGATTTGAGAACAATGGATGTCACAGTTTCTAAACTCACACCTAGAAACCACAGAGGGATAAGACTGAATCATTGGGTTCTATATCGAAATTCATTTCTGATGTACTCGACGATGTCATAACACTTTGTTGTGAATTATCTGAATATTTGTTTTGGATACCTTTAAAGATATCAATAGATTTTGAAAAGAAATTAAATATCTCCGGGTCAAAATGACTTCCCTTCTCATCTTCCATAATCATTAAGACTTTCTCTTCAGGATAGCTCGGTTTATAGGGCCGTGCGGAACACAGGGAATCATATACATCAACAATACTCACTATCCTGGATTCCAACGGGATTTCTTCTTTAGCTAATTTATTTGGATAACCACTTCCATCCCACCTTTCGTGGTGCGACAACGCAATTCCGGCAGCCATTCTAATTAACGGATTACTTGTTTTCTTAAAACATTCACTACTAAGAGCCTTTCCGACATCCTGAGATAATTGAAATTTGGTAATGTCCTCCTCCAAAATATTCGCACCGATCTTACAGTGCTGCTTCATTATCTCCCATTCTTCATCCGTGAGCTTCCCCCGTTTAAGCAAGATATGATCTGGGATACCAATCTTGCCGATATCGTGCATCGGACTGGTCAAAAAAATCTTTTCAGCAAAATCCTCAGACATCCCAAGACATTGAGCCAGAGCCCTTGAGCTATATCCGACCCGAACAACATGATTACCCGTATCAGTGTCTCTGTACTCTGCAGCCTTGCCTAAACGCCAAATAAGCTCAAGGCGTGTCCTTTCAAGTTCTTTTGTCCTCTCTTTAACCTCTTGTTCAAGCAACACTTTTTGCGCACTGATTTTATCCTGATATTCCTTAAGCCGCAGCATACTATTAATTCGTGCAATTAGCTCCTCTCTGTCAAACGGTTTATGAAGTAAATCAGAGGCGCCCATATCCAATGCCTTGCCCTTCAAACCTCGGTCACTAAGACCAGACAACATAAGTACGGGGATATCCTTTGTGGCTTCTTCACGTCGAATATGAGCAAGCAGATCGAAACCATCCTTACCTGGCATAGAAATGTCTGAAATAACCAGATCGAACTTTGCTGATTTAAGCATCTCCTTTGCTTCATCCACGCTTAGGCTATAATGAACACTCCAGTTTTTCGACATACAGTGTAAGGATCGCGTAAGACTGTTCAAAATGTTTGGCTCATCATCTACAATTAGTATTCTACTCTGCATGATTGATTTTCTCCCGATGGATCTTCAGTAGACAAATGCGGAATCCGAACAGTTATAGGTTCCTTTACGCCAATGTTTCTGGCAAAATTCATGAGACGATTGATTAGTATTTGATTAACCTCTTGACCCCGTGATATGATTAACATCCCTTGAGTAGTAAAGATATCGTCACCAAGAATCATGCCTGTCTTGAGTTCCCTTATATATATTTTGTTTTCAGAATAGTCCTCACTGACTTTGAGGACCGCTTCAATTGCTTCAAGCACCATTGGGTCATAATGGCCATTACGTTTTTTAAGCTCAACGATTGCATCATTTATTGAGCATTTTGTTTTCTCCAGAACGTCGAAATCAAGGGCCGCCTTCAGAATCCTTGAACATAGCGGGATGGTTTCAGCCTTACGGGCATCGCGGGGAATACCAGATCCGTCATAATGTTTTCCCTGGTATCGAATAATCTCCGCCACTTTCTCCAAACGCGGGATGTGGGAAATCAGGTTTGATGCGATCATTGGGTGAGTCTCGAACAATTGAAGTTCATCCCCGGGCAGGTCCTTTCCTTGATAAAGATTTTTAAGTGCCGATTCAGGTAAGGTGACACAACCCACTTGTGACAACATGGCCGCCAGTTCAAATTGCCAAATCTCTGAAACACCCAGATGTGAGGCTGCTTGTTTAACAAGCCTTGTGATCCTTGAAGATCGACCAAAGGCCTCAGGATTGACAATAGAGAGGACCTCAGTTAAAACCTTAACGCTTCCTTTCAGTGTCTTTTGAAGGAGCTCCCGTTCTGCTGTTACAAGACGGTATTGTTCAATCCCCGTTTCAATACCCTTCGCTAATGTATCCGGCGAACACGGCTTGGTAAAAAACCGAAAGATATTTCCTTCATTGACTGCCTGAATAGCATGCTCTAAGTCTGCATGACCCGAAAGCATCATGCGGACCGTATCAGGGCAGATCTTCTTGACAGATTTTAGAAACTCAATCCCATCTATTCCAGGCATCCGGAGATCGGAAACAATTACTGCATAGGGACCACTGCGTTGAAGTGCACTGAGGCCGTCAGCAGCGCTTAGGGCAGTTTCTATATGAAATACTCTCCTCAGATGGCGGGAAATACCATCAAGGATGTTCTTCTCATCATCCACCATCAGGACCTTTTCAGCCATCATTTCCCTCCGATTAGTCGACCGTCTCAAATAAACACTTCCATTCATCAACCTTCTCACTCAAACCAATTTCATCGATATAGACAGAATTAAATCCGCAGGAAGGAATCTCTTTGGAGGAACATTGCCTTGTCTCATATTCCAATATATTAACCACATAAAGGACGGTTAATTGCGAAAGCTCTTTGGCAGATAACCTTTCAGGGTGATGGTGACAGGCAATGTTTTTCACTATGGTATCTGGCAGACCCCAGAGAGCCATAAGATAAGCTCCTATATCGGCGTGAGTTGTGCCTAGAAACTTAAATTCCGCTTCCTCCAGACAAATATCTTGAACAGATGCCTCTTTAAGAATTTCCTTGTATTTTTCAGGAAGATTGTCAGCTAAGATCAGTTTGCCCACATCATGAACCAGGCCCGATATGAAAATATCGTCTATATCTTTCTTAGAAAATTTTTCCTTAGCTGCCACCTCCTTAGCCATGGCTGCCGTTTTCATACAGTGGTCAAACAGACGCTGGATATCCATAAATCTGACTTTTTTCACATCAAACTGAGAAAATATTCCTGCGATGAGTACAAGTGCTTTCATGGTATCTACTCCCAGAAGACTAACCGCGTGTGTGGGGTCAGATATGTGACAGGGAAGACCAAAAAAAGCTGAATTAACGAGATGGAGGATTTTGGCTGTCATCCCCAAATCTTTTGATATAACTTTTCCGATCTGCTGAGTTGATGTCTCTGGTGATTTGAGTAGATTATTAAGCTCCAGATAGAGTGCTGGCAAACATGGTATGGTTTCAATCTGTAAGATAATATTTGTTAAATTGTTTCGCAAAATGAGATCGTTGACAAAAAAAACACGACCGATGGCAGACTTCAAGGTCTCGGCGTCACAGGGCTTTGAAAGGTATTGGTGTGCCGGTTTTACTGTTTTTAGAATCATCTCCTTTTCAGAATGGCCGGATAAGATAATGCGGACCATATTAGGATAAAGTTCTTTCACCTTAGTTAATAATTGCGCCCCATCCACCTCCGGCATTCGCATGTCCGAGACGATGACGTCAAAATGCTTTTCCGTCATAATTTTTAGTGCCTCAATGCCTCCTGGGACGAAACTCATATCCCATTCATTACGCATCCCCCGAAGCATCCTCTGTAACCCTGCCAAAATATTGGGTTCATCATCTACGAATAGAATTTGTTTCTTTATTGACTGTTCCATCGATTCAATTTTGCCCGATCGGGAGCTGAATTATAAAGGTACTTCCCTTGCCTTCCTCCGACTCAAAGCTGATCGCCCCTCCGTGTTTATCAACAATCATCGAGCGGGATATGGAAAGCCCCTGTCCGGTGCCTTTGCCAACCTCTTTGGTGGTGAAGAACGGATCAAATATCCGGTGTCGCAAGTGTGCAGGTATGCCGCAGCCAGTGTCTGTAAAGCGAATATCCACTGAATTTCCGCAACATCGGGTGCTTATCCGAATCTTTCCTTTTTCATTATTCCCGTTTCCGTTCACGTCTTTAATCGCATGTGCCGCATTAGTTATCAGATTCAGAAACACTTGGTTGATCTCCCCAGGTAAACATTGGACCAGAGGTAAAGAATCGTCAAAATCTGTCTCCATTTCTGCAACATATTTCCATTCGTTTCTTGAAATGGTTATCGTACTATCAAGTGCCTTATTAAGATCTACAGCGGTTTTTTCAGTTGTTCCAGGATGAGAAAAGTCCTTCATGGAACGAACAATTTTGCTGACTCTCTCCACACCATCGAGAGCCTGCTCAAGGGCCTTTGGAATTTCCTCCTCTAAGTAATCAATCTCAGTTGCTTCAAGTTGCTGTTTGATTTCCTGGATCAAGTTATCTGTCGGCAGATCTTTTTCAATATATTCCATTAAAAGATTGTGTTTCACGCGGAGCATATCCATGTCCGAAAATGAATCTTGTATGAAATGTATGTTGTCCCCGACATATTGAATGGGTGTGTTTATCTCGTGGGCGATACCTGCTGCCAATTGACCAATAGATTCGAGCTTCTGGGATTGCATCAGGTGAAATTCCAGTTTTTTTCTATCTGTTACATCATCCCCCATAAGGAGGATGCCATCTGATTCATTTTCCACGGTTTTGATCGGACTTAAGACAATTCGCAGAAATCGCTCTCTTGAATCGGAAGTCTTAGTTCTCACGTCATCGATAATTACAGGTTCCATTTTTTCTAAACAGGCCGCGATTCCTTTATCTATTTTATCCCATTCCCACTCTGCTGCACACTCGGAAATTCTTTTTCCCAAGACGGTAGAGGCAGGGGCACCTAGCTGTAACTCTGCTACTTTATTCCATGTTGTGATAACATATGTGTTTGATATACAGATCAATATGGATGAGATTCCGGACAATATTGTCTCTAATTCATGATGGGCTTCAATCAAATTCCTTTCAGCCTTTTTTCTTTCCGAAATATCTCGAACAACAGCAACCGTATATATTTTGCCCTTTAGAGGGACAGAGGATAAGGATATTTCGATCGGAAATTCTGCACCCCCCTTCCTAACCGCAAATACATCGAACCTCCTTATATCCTCGAATCTCTCTGCCTGACGTAATCCTTCAAGCTTCTTGAACGCATCGTAGTGATTGTCGTAGAAAATAAGTCCGTTGGTGAGTCTCCCCATGACCTCCTTTTTGGAATAATTGAATATTTTCTCTGCAGCGGCGTTCCAATAAGAAATATGACATTCAGAATCTGTCATGATAATCGCGTCATTGGCCAATTCGGTGATCGTACGAAATTTCTGCTCATTTTCTTTTAATTCTCTTTCATGCAATTTCCGTCGTGTAATATCTGAACAAGTGAATTGGATCGCTGGCTCTCCCTCCCAATAAATCTGAATCATCAAGGAATCCAGCCAGATTCTCTGGCCGTCCTTTCGAATTCCCTCAAGTACAGTGTGAAACGGTATTTTGTTTTCTTTATTAAATTCATTTATTACTTCATCAGCATCGGAGTGTTTTTCAGGCGGAATAATTGCAAGGACAGTCTCCATCTCAAGTACTTCATCCCTTGAATATCCATAAATATCGGCAAAGGCCTGGTTTGCAAATAAGGCTTTTAACCCTCTGAAAATGAGTATGCCTTGAACAGATCCTTCAATTAAATTCCGAAACTGAGATTCACTTTCTCTCAAACGTTCAATTGCACCTTCCAGTTCAGAAGTTCTTTCAAAAACCAAATATTCCAAATTGGATCGGAATTCTTTTTCCTGATTTTCTAAGTCCTGTTTTCTTAATGCATTTTCTACTACAATCAGGACTTGATTGAGAGGGAATGGCTTGATTAAATATCCAGAAATACCTAAGTCTAAAGCCGTCGCAGCCTTTTCAGGATCATCTAACGCCGTGATCATAATGACAGCTGTTTCTGGATAGGATTCTCTTAATTTGCAAAGCAGATCCAACCCAGATCCATTCGGTAACTTGATGTCACAGATGGCCAGATCAAACTTCTGACTCCCTACCAACTCCATCGCCGTTACAATGTCTGGTGTGGTAGCACAATAGTATCCTTTCTTCTTAAATAGACCTTTCAAAATCTCACAAAGAACATTGTCATCATCTACCACAAGAATTCTTTTTTCATCCATGCCTTTATAGTTTCCTCTTTTTAACGGATTAAACCTAATAGTGTCTCACCATCAGGTTATCGACCTAGGCAGACAACTGAAACTGATGGATTAAAATCTCCCCCGGTCTCTTAAAAACTATCCTCTAATTATATCGGCAAACTAACTTATTGCTTTACTTTTTTATGCCTCTTTTCGCCGCAGAACTCTTTCAGACGGAAAAATTTGTCATTCATAATGAAAGCCTCAAAAGGTCAAACTACAAATTCCGTTTAAATTGTCCGCCGCCGACCCCAATCAAGGCCAATCAGGGAAAAAGAAATCGAGTAAAGTCCTTATAGTTGTGTCACTAAAGATTTTTCAAGAATACAGGTCCTACAATACAAAAGCTCGCGATATATTAAAGCATATGACTGATTGCTCGGTATAATAATTAGGTGAGGCAGTTATGGATGTACATTTACATCAGATTAGTGAGGTCCCGGAAAGAGCACAAAACAAAGTATGGCAGGCCCCAACGGCTAGAGGATCTAAGACTGATTTGGAGATATTGAACGACAGGTCCACAGGTAAATATAGAACTGAAAGGAATCGGATTGTTAACGAAAAATATGATGCTTATTTATGGCAAGCTAATATATAGAGTACCGTGGTCCCGCGGAACAGTTGATAAAAAAGTTCGAACTGTGCATTTTGTATCATGGATTTTCAGGGAAAATCTTTCCTTTCTCAGAAAGATCATATATAGCGAACAAGGCTGTCCCATTGACCCAAGGTGAAATTTATCGCCTTGCCAAGCAAGCCTTGGGAAGGGGTTTGAAGGCTTCTTTTCTCCAGCCACTCTTTGAAGGCATCCAACACAGGGCCTGTTCCTGGCGGATGACGTATCGTTGTTCAACGCTGAATTCGTTATCATCCGCATACTTTTCTATCGCATAGAGCTTGCGGATATAATTAATAGTGATCTCTCCACTGCCCACCTTTTGATTGCGGGTTTTTTCGTTTGATTTCCTGGCCTCAATGACCGCCACAAACATGCGGTGCGCATGTATCCAGCAGCCCGCATGGATAAACCCTTTCTTGGTCTTCAGAAAATCATAGACACCATAGCCGTCAGTCTGAACATAGCCTCGGTAGTCGCCGATAAATTCCTTGACCATTTCGGAGGAACGGCTGGGCCGGTATTGATAAACCACATAAGGATGATCCACGGGACCACCCCGAGATACCCACATGTACGATTTGCTCGTATTGGCCCGCTCCGGCTCTGATAGATCTCCAATCCATCAATAAGCCAGTTCAATTGCCTTTGGTCAATTTGCAAAACCTCTGCATAGGATTGCGGCCACCTGAATTTGTCCTTCTCCAATCGCTTCTGCCATAAACAGAAGCCATTGCGGTCCCAGTATAATATTTTTATGATATTCCTTCTGCGGTTACAAAAGGCAAATAGCTGGCCGCTAAACGGGTCTAACTCGATCCGCCCTTCAACCAGCACTGACAGGGTGTTTATAGACTTGCGCATGTCCGTATCGCCGATACTCAGGTATACCTGCATCTTAGAGGGTATAAGAATCACAGCCGGCTTAATACCCCGATTACATACTCCAGGCTCGCAGGTCAAATCCCCTATCTACTTCAACACAGTATCGATCCTCAATCTTTATGCGTATGGGACAACTCCTATGAAGGGAGGATAAAAAGGGGGCCTTATTAACCGGGATTTGGACAAGAGATGGTGTCGGTCGGGCTTTTCCAGTAATCCTTTTCTTCCAATAGAGAAATTTCGATGACTTCAAATTGTTTCGCCTACAGTACTCAGCAGGCCTCAGTCCGCTTACTTCCCAGTCCTTTACACGACTGCTCCATTCTTCCCTGTTCTTTTCAAGTTCGCTCTTTTTCATGATGTCCCCTCCTATCAATATCTTTAGGACCATCATGTCATATTACGCCCGAACTGGGAAGATGCGGTTAATTTGACGCTTACTCATTTTCATTTGTTGGCATAATATTAGCCCTTATTGTCAACAAGATAATCAATATTTTTCTTTTAACTTACTGTATTCAGCAAATAGCGTCACCAGAAAAATGGCATCCGGCGAAAATCTTCGTCTTATTTGGCGAACATAGAGCGGAAGTTATTTATAACTGACCTAAATTATTGGCAATATATACGTGGCATATATTTTGCCTATTCCTTTATATGAACTGTCGCGTTGCATCAAGAAATAAGAAGGGGGCATCGCACATTTGTGTGGGTGACCCCAATATGTTGTGGTCATGCATTGATGACCTGGAATGCCGCTGGTTTTCTTCTCGGATAGAGATCAA
>LT984857.1:670679-678248 GCA_900258555.1 uncultured Desulfobacterium sp.
GTGGGTCTCTCCGTCGGCCCCCGGCGTCATCGCCTTAAAACTACGCTAACTCATTCCGGTCAGAAAAACAATAATCCGACCACAACATATTGGGGGCACCCACACAAATGTGCGATGCAGCATAAAAAATTTTATGAGTGGTCAATAAAACTGCTCGATGTACTGATCGAAGGACTTTTCAATCCTCCACCTACGTTCGGGACTTTGTTTTCTCTATTGGAGCAAAGTGACGAAGGAAGATCCCTGATCAGATCTTTGATGATAAGCGGCGTTGACATCTGTGACGACTGGTTTGAAAGCCCTGAGCTCAAAATCGCCCTAACCAAATTCTGTGCAGAGGATCTCATTTCTCCCAGGACCAAAGGCACTGGTTTCGTCATCTTCTCGCTTATTCCCCTGATGCACAAATACGGAGGCGGCATTGCGGTTGGGGGCTCAGGCGCCTTGAGCGAAGCCATGGGACGCTGTATATTACACCACGGTGGAACTATTCTCACCAGCAGTCCGGTCGAAAAGGTTATCGTTACCTCTGGAACAGCAAAAGGTATTGTCTTGAGAAGTGGTGAAGAGATTCTTGCAGAAAAGGCTGTTATTTCGAATCTGCATGCAAAGCAGATTCCGTTTCTTGTGGGGGCTGAAAACGTGCCTGAGGCCTATGCCAATAGTCTCATAAATCTCAACCAGTCAAGCCATAGGTCTATCTGCACGGGATATGCCCTGCACGAAGCCCCCAATTTTACCGGTGGTGATGAGATCAATGAATCCTGTACTGTTACATTCGCCACAAGATCTTATGAAGAGTTTTTGCGGATATATGATGACTATGAGTACGGTTATACACATACCGAAATGCCGATTATAACCTGCCAGACAAGGATTGACCCCACTAGGGCGCCTAAAGGAAAGCATACCATGCATTTGTTTCATCATGAGCCCTATCAACTGGCTGATGGTGGCGCAGCCAGATGGGATGAGATAGGAGAAGAAATTGCAGACGGAATTCTACACGCACTTCAAAAGCAGACCACTAATATGGGGCCTGATAACATAATAGGCCGGTGGGTTGAAACTCCCCTGGACCTCGAGCGGCGGAATCCTGCCATGATTGGCGGAGATTACAACCACATTGGAAGGTACCTGCATCAGATGATGGCGAATCGCTATCTTCCCGGCTGGGGTTACAAGACCCCGGTTGAGAGGTTTTGGATGTGTGGACCAAGTACACACCCAGGCGGAAGCGTATGTGGAGGAGGCCGGGCAGCGGTTCAAGCAATAATGGAGGAGCTGGGCATTGATTTTGAAAAGGTTATTGAAAGATGACTTTGAAGAAACTTTAAACCGCAGACAAATTTTGCCTGACTTTAAGCGCTTAAAAAGATATTTTATTCTGTCTTTTACCTTTAAGGACTCAAAAAAATAGATTTCTCGTATGAGGCGGTACGGAATTCCTTGTTTCTTTTTTCTTGTAAGAAATGCCCAGCTTGTTCATCCTTCCTCTTAGGGTGCTGGGATTAATGCCAAGGCGTTCAGATGCTCCACCGGGTCCTTCGATTTTTCCGTTTGTAGCCTTCAGCACACGTTTGATGTGAGTAGCCATTACTTCATCGAGCTTTAGAGTTTCAAGCTCTTCACTGGAACTTTCTATCTTCTGCCTTTCAATTTTTAGTGGTCGCAATTCTTCTAATCCTAAAGGCCCATTTCTATTTTGTCCTCGATATTGAATAAGCGCTCTTTCAACTAGGTTTTCCAGTTCACGAACGTTTCCAGGCCAGTCATAACGTTTCAGCATATCAACAGCCTCGGACGATACTGAAGGTATGGCCGATAACTTCATTTCCTCTGATTTTCTTTCAACGAAGTGGCGCACCAGTGCATGTATATCTTCTTTTCTATCCCGTAAAGCTGGAATCGTGATAGGAAATACATTGATCCTGAAAAGCAGATCTTGCCGAAAGCGTTGGTAAGAAACCATTTGTTCAAGGTTTCTGTGAGTAGCAACTATGACCCTGATGTCCACCGGTATAGATTCTGTGCCTCCCACGCGTTTGATTTCGTGATTCTGTAATACACGAAGAAGTCTTGTCTGCGCCTGGCCGGGGAGTTCTCCAATTTCATCCAGAAAAAATGTTCCACGGTTGGCCCGTTCAAACAGCCCGCGCTTTTTTGCTATGGCGCCGGTAAAAGCCCCTTTTTCATGACCGAACAATTCGCTGTCAATAAGGCTTTCAGGAAGCGCACCGCAATTAATCTTAATAAAGGGGCCTTCCTTTCTTGGAGAAAAATAATGAATAGCATTGGCGATAACCTCTTTGCCGACGCCGGTCTCTCCGAGGAGCAGGACAGGGCTGTTTAGTGGGGCAACCTGCAAAACTTTCTCCATGACTCCTTTAAACCCAAAATCTCTCCCGATAATTTCATTACCGGAAAAACGTAATAATTCCCTGTGAAGATATCTTATGTCATCCGCCTGTAAATCCTTTAGTTCCAGCACTTCCTGATATCTCAGGGCATTTGACATGGCGATGGCAAAAGGATCGTGGAGCAGTGACAGCAAAGCGGCATGTTCTTTTTTAAACTCTCCTTTTCCCTCCGCCACAATTGCCACAACACCCAGTTTTTCTCCCTCTATCTCAAGGTACATCACCATATATGAAACGCCGGTGTTTTTTGTAACTTGAGTTAAATGACGGGTAACCGGATTTTCCTCAGGATTATTAATGATTATTACATCCTGACGTTCCTCCAATTCCTGCTTGATCCTTGTTCTGGCCTCTTCGGAAAGGGGAATTACCGATTGAATTTTTTGTTTTTCGTAACGAGTTGACTGAGCGATATACCGCATAGAATGAAGCCCCGGTTCAAACAGGTTCAAGTCTATTCGTGCTATTGGAAAATATCTTTCAAGATAGCGCCGGCAACGATCTATTGCCTTTTCAATATCAAGGGTTCCGCAAAGACGCAGTGTTGCCTGCCTAAAAAATTCATTTTCATCCACACCCATTATTCACTCCTTTTGCTAAACAGAAGGTGTATCAAGGACTAATATTAGTCTTACTGTATAAAACAAATATAATTTACAACCGTCAAATATGAAAGAAATTTCTGTTGTATTCGGCGAAAATAAAAAGTGATTTCCATAATCATTTAATATTACATGATATTTAATATGGCATATCTTTTGCGTAAGTTTTCTTGTGTAAGACATCTCTCGGTCATGGTGAGGGTAAAAGGACTAAACAGCAAAATACTGTTCCATATAAATTCCTTACAGCAAATAGAACAGGAGGTAAACAAAGTGAAGAGGCTAATAGAACTAATAGTGAACGGAATGAGCTACGAAATTGCCGTTGATACCCACAGGACCTTACTGGAGGTGTTAAGGGACACCCTGGGATTTACCGGGACAAAGAACGGATGCGACCAGGGGGAATGCGGATCATGCACTGTGCTTATTGACGGCAAGGCAGTNCATTCNTGCCTTACCCTGGCAATGGATGTGCAGGGCAAACACATAGAGACCATCGAGGGGTTAAGCGAGGGAGAGAAACTGCATCCCATCCAGCAGTCTTTTGTGGATCACGGGGCTATCCAGTGCGGGTTTTGCACCCCCGGAATGATCATGTCAAGCAAGGCCATGCTGGATAAAAACCCCTCACCTGCAGAGGATGAGATAAAAAGAGGCATTTCCGGGAATCTGTGTCGCTGCACGGGATATGTAAAGATAGTGGATGCCATCAAGGCTGTGGCAGCAAAATAGTCACCGCAAAAGATTATAAAGGAGGGGATAGATTAATGAGCTTACCAAGATTTGAATACGAAGCGCCTAAGACCCTGGATGAGGCTATTTCACTGCTGTCTGAAGCCAAAAAGGATGCCAAGGTCATTGCCGGGGGCACNGACCTGGTGGTTGCCATGAAGCAGANGAGAATAACCCCNGCNGTGGTTGTCAATATAAAGGGGATAAAGGGACTTGAATATATTGAAAACGGCAAAGGTGATGTGAGGATAGGGGCATTGACGCCCTTGAATTCAATAGAGGAATCCGAACTGATCAAAGAAAGATTTCCCGGACTGTCAAAGGCGGCAGGTGCGGTGGGCGCCCCCCAGCACCGAAACGCAGGCACTATTGGCGGGAACATCTGCCTGAACACCAGGTGCTGGTATTACAACCAGTCTCCCTTTTTCAGGAAATGCAGGCCTGTTTGTTACAAGTTTGGAAGTGATAAGGATAAGTGCCAGCTGTTTCCCACCAGAGAGGGTAAGGCCAATGTGTGCTATTCGGTCTTCAGCGGGGATACGGCCCCTGTCCTGATAGCCCTTGGGGCCAGGGTCAAGATAAAGGGTCCTGCAGGTGAAAGGACTATCCCGTTAACAGGGCTTTACACGGGTGATGGAAAGAGGCCTGTTGCCCTTTCCCCAGCGGAGATCGTGACGGAAGTTACGATTCCCGTTCCACCTAAAAACAGCTCAAGCGCCTATATGAAATATCGGATAAGGGAGGCGATAGATTTTCCATTACTGGGGGTAGCGGTCAAGATCGCCCTGGAGTCAAAGGCGGGGGCATGTAAAAATGCCTCGGTGGTATTGGGTGCGGTGGCTTCAAGGCCTGTAGAGGTCAGAGAAGCGGAAAAGATCCTCAAGGGTAAGAAGATCACAGACGAGTTAATTGAGCAGGTCGCTGAAGCGGCCTTTAAGACTGCAAAGCCCCTCGCCAACCTGCTTGAGTGTTCCCCTCAATACAGAAAAAGACTGGCAAGGATCTTTACTAAAAGGGCGATGGCAGAAGCATTACAAGGCACCAGAACGTAAAAGAAGTCTACGACTGAGAGACTTCTAACCGTTTTACAGAAAAAGAAAATGGAGGCAAAAATGCAAGCACATTCTGTGATTGGTAAAAGTACAACTCGAGTAGATGTCAAAGAAAAGGCGGTAGGCGAGGCCCAATATACAGGGGACATTATACTGCCTAAGATGTTGTATGGTAACATTCTACACAGCCCTTACGCGCATGCCAGGATTCTTAATATTGACACCGGTAAGGCTAAAAAACTTCCAGGAATTAAAGCCGTTGCTACCGGCAAGGACATTACGGATAAACCACATGGCCTGATAAGAACCCCTCCGGCGCCTCTTTTTTTACGGGATAAGTTTGCTCTGGCAAAGGACAAGGTTCGTTTTATCGGAGACGAAGTGGCGGCAGTAGCCGCTGTAGACATGGACACGGCAGAGGAAGCACTTGAGCTAATAAAGGTGGAATACGAAGAACTTCCGGCGGTCTTTGACCCCTTAGAGGCCATGAAACCCGGTGCACCGATAATACATGAGTCCTATCCGGGCGGGAATATTTCAACGGACGGACACTTTAATCATGGAGATGTCGAGAAGGGGTTTAAGGAATCGGATTTTGTTTTCGAGGAGCACTTTGAGACCCAATATGTCTGTCACTCACCTCTCGAACCCCATTCCGCTGTGGCTAATTATCTGCAATCTGGAGAGCTGACCATATGGCTGAGCACCCAGACGCCTTTCTATGATCAGACGGGGATTGCAGAAGCACTGGGAATACCGGTCACCAAGGTCAGAGTCATAAAACCCCATGTGGGCGGGGCCTTTGGTGGCAAGACAGACACCTTGCCCCCTTATCCTATTGCGGCACTGCTTTCAAAAATGACGGGAAGACCGGTAAAGGTTGTTCATACCAGGGAAGAGGAACTTGTCTGTACCTCCAGGCGTCATCCGATTTATATAGATCAAAAAATAGGCCTTAAAAAGGATGGCAAGATAGTCGCAATGGAATCCAGGGCGATACTCGACGGCGGCGCCTATTTCAGCTTCGGTCCTGTTACCACGGTTATTTTTGGTGGTTTTCAAAATGGACCTTATGAAATACCAAACTTCAGGTATGACGGATTAAGGATTTGTACCAATAAGCCCTTCTGTGGAGCAATGAGAGGGCATGGGGCTATCCAGGCTAAATTTGCCATGGAGTCAATAATAGATATAGCAGCATCCAAAATGGGAATTGATCAATTAGAGATAAGAATTATAAACGCAATCAAACCTGGCGTAGTAACTGCCGGTGGTTTTATCGTAAACAGCACCGGGCATGAAGAGTGTATACAAAAGACGCAAGAAAAGCTCAGATGGAAGGATAAATGGGGAAAACATAGCGGCACAGGTGTCGGGATAGCCGCCAACTTTTTCCTCTCAGGCGCAGCAATAAATTTTTTCTTTGATCATCATCCATCTCATAGCGCCGTGATCATAGAAGCCAATGAAGACGGCAAGTTCACCCTGAAGACCGGCACTTCGGACTTGGGGCAGGGATCAATGACGACCTTGGCCATGATAGCAGCGGAGACCATTGGTGTAACCCTGGATGATATCAGGGTGATTGCCGCTGATACCATTACAACTCCCATAGACATGGGCAGCTATTCCAGCCGGGTAACTATGTTTGGAGGAAACGCCTCTCTTAATGCGGCGCAGGAGATGAGAAAAACATTATTTGAAATAGCAGCAGATACCCTGGAAGCCAACCCTGAAGATTTGGAAGCAAAAGAAGGCCAAATCTTTGTCAAAGGTAGTCCTGATAAAAGTGTATCCCATGCTGAGACCATCAATTTATATTTTGAAAAGAATATACAGCCATTAATAGTAAAGGGCCATTATAATCCGCCGCCAAATCCACACAGCCCTGATATACAGATACAGGGGATGAATATAGATGCGGTGAATGCAAGTCCAGCTTACAGCTTCGGTGCCCAGGCGGTCGAATTGGATGTGGACAAAGAAACAGGTATCGTGAAGGTTAAGAAAATTATAGCAGCACACGATTGCGGTACCGCCATAAATCCACAGGCAGTGGAAGGACAAATTGAAGGTGGCGTTTCCATGAGTCTTGGCCAGGCACTGACAGAGGATTTTAAGATGGATAAGTGCTGGCCTATGACATCATCTTTTTTGGATTACAAGCTTCCCACATCCATGGATCATCCGGAGATAGAGTCAATGTTAGTGCAAACTATGGATGTAAATGGTCCTTACGGCGCCAAGGAGGTGGGGGAAGGGGTCAATATCCCTACCATCCCTGCGATAACGAATGCAATCTATGATGCGGTAGGAGTCAGGATAAAAGATCTCCCGGTTACCCCTGAGAAGATTTTGAATGGATTGGGGGAGAAAATTTAGGACATTAAATAGATTTTCATGGTGGAAAAAATTTCCCGCTTTCAATCGGATAAATTCGAAGATCATACACAAAAAACCTTGCAAAGGTGGCATTCCCTATTAATGAATGCCACCTTTAACGGATCCGAAACTAAATGATCTACTAGAACCTGCACAGGCAGGATAAAATCTATTGCCATACAATTTCGGATCAACTCATTTAGCCTGCCTTTATCCCTGTAAACTGGCACACATTTTTATTCTTGATTTACTATTCCCAATGAATTAATTATTCGGACGAATGAATACCACCAGTGAACTGGTGGTATCAAAAAGCCCCCCAAAATGGGGGGTCTAAAACCAACCACTCTCATCTCAAATTCTTATTTAGATTTAGAG
>LT984857.1:678698-685664 GCA_900258555.1 uncultured Desulfobacterium sp.
ACTCTCAGTTTAGGAGATTTATTAATTTTTCTCGACACTAATCACTGGCAAAGCCATTATTCATACCACTGGCATGCCAGTGGCTTATGCCTTCGAGTTAGAGTAAAGGCTTTTTGTGGTGTCCTAATATGTAAAAAAAGGAGTTAAATGATGAAGCGTTTTTTTGCTGTCGTTGTTATTTGTGCACTTACTTTAGGAGTAGAATGTACTAATGTCCTGTCATACGATTTGCCGTCACTTAACCTTGGCTTTACATCCTTTATAGATGGTACGCCTCCTGCCGGACCTGGGCATTATTTTACCCAGTGGGTTCAGTACTATAATTCTAAAAGACTGACTGATGAAGATGGGGATCCCATACTGCCTGGATTTGCAGACGAAGAACTTAACGCCTGGATATCTCTCACACAGTATATATACCAATCGAACCAGGAGTTGCTTTTTGGGGGTAAATGGGGGATAGACGTGATTATACCGGCTGTTTCCCTTGATTTGGAGTATGGCGTTCCAAATAATTTTAATTTTCCTGAGGACAATAATGGAGGAATCGGAGATCTGCTTATCGGTCCTTTATTGCAATGGGATATTACTATGGGAGAAAAAGGTCCTATTTTCGTCCAGCGGATAGAATTTCAACTTATTTTTCCAACCGGAAAATATGACGATAACAGGGCGCTAAATCCCGGCAGCAACTTTTTTTCATTCAACCCTTATTGGGCCGGGACGCTATTCCTGGGTCCCAAATGGGAAGTCAGCACGCGAATCCATTATCTCTGGAATGACGAGAATGATGATCCCAACAATGGGGCCTTACACGATTCCCAGGCAGGCCAAGCAATTCATGCGAACTTTGCATTTTCCTACGACCTGCTTCCAAAGAGGATGCGTATCGGACTGAATGGTTATTATCTAAAGCAGATCACGGATACAAAGTTTGATGGGCATGATGTCTCCGGCAGACGCGAGCAGAGATTAGCCATAGGTCCTGGGATCTTATATAGCTTTTCCGGTGACAATCATTTGTTTCTGAATACCTTTTTCGAAACAGCATCTGAAAACATATCTGAAGGCAAACGAATCAGCCTCAGGTGGGTACTCCACTTCTAATTGATGGCATGGTTGTTGTGAGTTAGAGAAACCAGTATCAATACTGTTTAAGGGACTCGATAAATGTCTTATTAACATCTTCGAGTCCCTAATATTCAGATTATTACTGTCGGCAAATTTGCCTTTTTGCAACAGTTCATCCTGCCTTGCACACGCTTTCTATGGCCAGGGCCATTGCCTCATCTTCTCTTCTGATGTCCTCAAGGGTCCTGGGCTTTACTGCGGCAGGCATTTCTTCAAGCCCATATTTCCATTTGAGGAACTGCTCTCCTGTTGTGGGATAGATCGCATATATCAAAAGATCAAAGTCATCCTTGGCCAGGTCTCCGATCTTTTCCCTCGCCTTTTCAAGCTCGGGCTCCAGGTAGTCAGCGGCCCGTCCCGTCACCGGAGTCTCACCTCGCTTATAACCCTTTAATATCTTTTTCTGGACCTCCTGGTTGACCGGTATCGGCGTCTTGCCATAAAGGCCATAGACCAGGTCCTTAACTTCATTGGTCACCATCTTGTATCTGCCGAACAGGACATTGAGCACCGCCTGGACCCCGACGATCTGACTGGTGGGTGTAACCAGGGGCGGCATGCCTAGTTCCTTCCGTGTAATTGCTACGTCTTTATATACCTCGTCTATCCTGTGCAGGGCCTTTGCCTCTGTAAGCTGGCTGACCAGGTTTGATATCATGCCCCCTGGCACCTGATGGGCCAACACACCTGTATCAATTACAGACATCCTGTGCTTTGCCAGATAGTCCCTGTACTTGGGCGCTATTTCCTCCAGGTAGTTTCCCATCTCAAGCAATTTATTAAGATCAAAACCAGGATCCCTGGTTGTGCCGTATAGGGTGGCGACAATGGGCTCCACTGCCGGTTGGGAGGTTCTCAGGGCAAAGGGTGCAAGGCAGGTGTCAATGATATCCACGCCCGCCTTGATCGCCTCAAGATATATCATGGATGCCATGCCGCTGGTGTAATGGGTGTGAAGGTGGATGGGCATGGATACGGTTTTTTTGAGTTCAGTGACCAGCTTTGCAATATCAAACGGCGACATTATGCCTGCCATATCCTTGAGACACAGGGTGTCAGCCCCCATTGCCTCGAGTTCCTTTGCCTTGTTCAGGTAATACTCGAGATTGAATATCTCTCCTCCCATCCGTTTTTCTGTCAGCGTGTAACAGATGGTGCCCTGAAAGTGCTTTCCATTGGCCTTGATCCTGTCCACCACTGTTTCGAAGTTTCTAAAATCGTTTAAGGCATCAAACACGCGGAATATATCCATCCCCGCCTCACAGGACTTATCCACAAACAATCTGGCCACATCATCTGCATAGTTGCGATATCCCACAAGGTTCTGTCCCCTGAGCAGCATGGTAAAGGGCGTCTTTTTTATATATTTTTTTAAGGTCTTCAGACGCTCGAATGGGTCCTCCCCTAAAAAGCGATGGGTGGTGTCAAATGTTGCTCCTCCCCAGACCTCCATCGCCCAGAAACCCACGCTGTCCATCTGCTCTGCGATGGGGAGCATATCCTCTGTCCTCATCCTGGTGGCAAGCAGTGACTGATGCCCGTCCCTGAATGTATTGTCCTGAATCTTGATCGGATTTATTGGACCTTCTTCCAAATAATCATTCATAATTAATCTCCTTCTGTTCTTTATCTAAGTCGGCAGTGTCACTCTTGATGACATCTGCGATACTCTCTGAAGATGGCTGCATTTCCATCCCCTGCGTTATTTAGAATCCCGCTCAAATGCGACTCTATTACCGAATTATAAAACTGTTTATATAATACACCAAATCACCAAACCCTGCGCAACAATAAACCGGCAGGTCGGATTCATACTATCCGCCCTGCGTTACAATCCTTCTCTGAATCACTGCCTGATAATGCTGCCATGTCTTTGTTATGCCCACCGTGAAAGGTGTATGCTCATATCCAAGGACTCTTCGCAGCCTGCTTCCATCATAAAGCAGATGGTCGTCAGGGGGAAAAGGCATCGGGATCTTTTTTCGAATAATTTCATCAGTAGTCATAAGCTTTCTTTGGATGGGTCGTCCGCAAACCTTTTCCAATACATCCGCCATTATAGTGTAAGAAATCTGCTCTTCTCCAGCGACATTGTATGCCTGTCCATAAGTTTTTCCATTTTCCATGCAAGCGATAAGGATCTCAGCCAGATCGTCCACCCAAACGAAACTGTAAAAGATGTTGATATTTTCAGGAATCACAAAAGGCTTATCGGCAATTACACAATCGAAGAGATAGGATTCCCTTGGGGCATAGTTGTAACGGCCATAGATTATTGTCGGACGTAAGATTGTATAGGAAACACCCTTTTGCCCGCATTCCCCCTCGCATGTACATTCTGCGAGCCATTTCTGGTAACCGTATTCGGCAAATTCCCCCAGTTCGGGCTGGGGGCCGTCTACCTTCCGGGATTGCTCTGATACAGGCGTTTTTTGCGTGGGGGCGTAAATCGAGGTGGTGCTGATAAAAATATAATGCCCGATGGTCCCTGGGATGCTTTGTAACAAGGTGGTAATATGCCCTGGTGTATAGGCGCAAAAATCTACTACCACATCCCAGCGCTTCCAGGGTATACCTCGGCTAATAGCATCGGGAATCTCCCGATCACCCAACAACTCCTGAACACCCGGGATCCCAATAGGGATATGCCCCCGGTTAAACACATGGATCCTGTATTGATCAGATTTTGCAAGGGTCTCGACAAAGACTCTGCCTGCAAAATAACTTCCCCCGATGACCAAAACATTTCTCATTCTGCTTCTCTTTTCAGTGCGCGGCTAGGCGCCCGACCACCACATGTCCAATCGTTTTAAGCTGTCATCCCGAATCAGTGAATGGACACGGGGACCATGGTCAAGAAGAAAATCACTCTGGGAATCACTAAGGCCCTGCCCTTTCAACGCTTCAATAATCCTCGCACAGATCGTTTCAATGTAGCCTTCTTTTTTTTGCGGTTTTTCCTCTTGAAGTAATTTCTCCACAGCCTGGGATATAAAGGCGCCAAGGACGGGAAGAGATCCTGCGGCCTTAGACGCCCATTTGTAAAATGGCATATATCGTCTATTGAGAAGAAAAACCAGGGAAAACACATCTTCACAAAATTTCACCAAGGACTGGTAGACAGGGTAAGACGCTTTGCGGCGCAGGCTCCTCGAATAGTTATATTGACCGGACTGGGCGGCTGTCATGCATCGGGCGGCAATTTTTTTAAGGCGGATGTCCTCCGGATAATGGTTCAGGAGCTGCTGCCGAATTGTTGAGAAAACCCCTAACGGATCATTAAATACCCGGCCGTTTGTGCAAGCGGCAAGACTTGTCTCCGGAATAGTAAGCCACCTGTGAAGGACTTCCGGTGCATGGGGTAATCCGATGAATGATATATAAAAGTCATCGGTATTAAGCACCCCGGTCCGGCCGTCTCCCCATATGCTCTTCTTGCGCTGAAAGCCCATAAAGCGGTCCGGAAGCGCTTCATAAGCCTTTTGAAGCGAGACGCCGAAGGCGGAGTAATCGCCCTTTTCAAGCCACATACAAAATCCCGGGCCCCAGTCATGGTCCCGTGAAAACTTATCATCAAAACCAAAGCACTCTGATCCGAGTCCGACGAGCCCCACGGCAATTCGATCCTTTAATGCCGGAAACTTCGTCTTGATCATTCCGGCACCAAAGGCGCGATAAAATTCTTCTGATAGGTCTAATCCCTTCATAAATCGGCCTTGCACCTGGTCTTAAGAATACTGCATAACCCTAACCTCTTCTGTGCCGGAAAATTTACCTGCTTCGATGAGCGCGTTAATTTTTTTTGCGGTCTCAGCAGTAACATATTTTTCCCCGCACTGTAAACAAAGGCCGGCAGGGGTATTCTTAATTACATATAACTTCCCTTCCAGCCGATAATCGAAATTGCCTACGGTTATCGAACGGATTTCACCTCCACAGAAAAAGCACTTACGGGAAGAATCTTCCATACCGTCACCTCTGTAAAGTTTGGCGCTCTGTAGCTCAGCCCACTCCGGATGAACTGTCAGATAAGTCAATGAAATTATCAGATGGTCATCATATCCTTTGGAACATAATATAATAATGGCCTTATCGCCCGAAAGACCTCGAATCAGTGTACTTTCCCCCCTTACAGCGTCTTTCCGGATCTCTATCTCCTCACCGGTTTGGATGGCCGTTTCTATCTCTGAAACGCTCAGCAACCCGGCCATGAGAAACCTGATGACATGCTCTGATATCTGGTATTGACCGGCCCTGGTCTTTTCCCGAATCCAGGCTATGTCGGGCGCCCCACTTAATGTCTGCGACGTCATCTCTTTTATTCACCCTTCATTTTTGCAGCCCAGAACGCCTCTGCCTCTTCAAGATCTTTAAAACCACTGTTTATTACTAAGTTGTTCAGCATTGTCAGAGAATAATTTATCCCTAACTGTTTAGCATCTGAGACCCATTTGTAATAAATGTCGAGGGCCATATCACCATATGTCTCCAACTCACATTTCAGATAAACCGAAAAATTCATGCCATCATCTGTCTTGTCGGTGCTCCTGCAGCATCTTTGGTACAATGCCGGATACTGTCTTCGTATCTCTTGCTGCCATTCTGTCTCGATTTCTACTATCTTATCTATTACAGGATTCGTGTTTATGGGAGGGATTAGATTATCCATGCGCGCGTATTTTTCGGTGATCAGATTTCTCCCTGATTGCCTGGCATTACTCAGTTCAATCAAATAGGCGGCCATTAATTCTGCCGGCCATAACTGGAATATACTGCCGCGCACCTTCCTGAATGTCTCCGGAGAGTTCTGACATGATGCATAGGCGGCGCTTTTGACCTCCTTAAACATCTCCCACTCTCTGTCTAGAATCTCCTGCATAAAGCGATCTTTTTCTTCCATTTCTTTGGCTCCAGTTACAGTGTTTACGGAACCTTTCACGTAGAAGCCAACCCAACAATAAAATCACGCATTGACTTCAACACGAGTTCTCTACATTCCAAATGCGGAGAATGACCACATTCCGGCACCAGCAGGGTTTCCGTCTTACCGCCAAGCCGCTCAGAGATAATTTTAAGGTGATCATTAGTTGCATACTCGTCATTATTGCCCTGAATTAGCAGAGCCGGACACAATATGTCAGCCAAATACTCCTCTATGCTCCAATCACGAAACCACGTTGCCAACCAGGTGTTTGCCCAGGAAAAAAATACATCACGGGCCTTGTCTCCATGATATTTAACAAGCATAGGTTCCACTTGCCCCATATCCCACATCTTGAGAATTTTCCTGATCCCCCTGACGGCGGAGTCTCCCTCCACAAATATGTGGGCAGCCTCTGTGATAATAGCCGTCACCGGAAAACGACTGGCGTAAAGCAGGGCAATCGTCCCGCCGTCAGAATGCCCTATCAATAACGGAACAGTCACTCCACATATTTCAAGGACTGCTGGCAGCTCTTCAAAAGCCGCAAGATGTAAATAATTTGCAGCACGCACTTCCCTGAGAGGATCAGAGCCACCATAACCCTCTCGGTCATAGACTAATGCCTGACATCCGGTTGTTGCTACTAATTGTTCGGGAAACTCCTTCCACATCCCGATACAACCAAGTCCCTCATGAAGAAATACTAATGTGGGCAAATGCCCAGAGCATGTGGACGGTGTAATCCTGCTAACTGCCAACCGGATTCCGCTTGGGAGTTCTATATATGACTTTTTAGCTTCATATCTAATTTCGCCGCATCGCACATTTGTGTGGGTGCCCCCAATATGTTGTGGTCGGATTATTGTTTTTCTGACCGGAATGAGTTAGCGTAGTTTTAAGGCGATGACGCC
>LT984857.1:692634-695171 GCA_900258555.1 uncultured Desulfobacterium sp.
AAACTACGCTAACTCATTCCGGTCAGAAAAACAATAATCCGACCACAACATATTGGGGGCACCCACACAAATGTGCGATGCGGCATAATTATTACAACATTATTGCGATTTCATGTCCCTTTTAGCCGCTGAAGAGGCTTCTTCCTCCACAAACATAAAATACCTGTCCTGTAATAAACGATGCTTCATCATCTGCAAAAAACATCACAGCATTTGCAATATCATCAACATCACCCAATGTTCCCGTAGGCTGTTTTGAAAGCAACATCAGCTTTGTTTTTTCAGGGGCTTCGTCCCACATCGGGGTATGGATCAGACCAGGTGCAATACAGTTTGATGTAACGCCGCTTCTGCCCAGTTCGAGGGCCAGAGTCCTTGTTAAGCCGACAAGACCCGCCTTGGCTGAAGAATATGGAGCTTGTCCTGGCCCGCCCAGCCATGCCCGGGATGCGATATTGATTATCCGTCCATGATTTTTTTCAACCATATGGCCATGGACTGCCTGGCTGCACAAAAACGCACCCTTCAAACTGACATTGACCGTAATTTCCCAGTCGTCTTCGCTGAGCTTTCTTAATGCGGCGGTTCTGTCAACACCGGCATTGTTTACAAGGATATCTACACCTCCGTAAACCTCGATAATCTCATTGACCATCTGGACAACGGCTTCCTTTTTCGTTATATCTGCAACTTTTCCTATTACTTCAAAACCGTCCTTTTTAAATTCAGCGACCGTATCCGCGACCTTCTCTGCGACAACGTCATTAATGACTATCTTTGCCCCCCTTTCAGCCATTCGCCGGCCGGTCTGCTTACCCATACCACTTGCCGACCCTGTTATAAGGCATACTCTGTTTTCAATTCCCATTTTTCACCTCCAGACTTTTAATTAAAAGGAGCTTATTAATATCCGGCTATATTGACATCGAAGAATGTATTGATCTGCCTCCACAAACAAAAAGCGTCTGCCCTGTCACATATTTTGACGTATCTGAAGCAAAATATGCGACAGCATAAGATACATCCGCTGGGGTACCCATTCTTTTTACAGGGAGACTATTGGCCAGTTTTGCAGCAGCTTCTTCATTAAGGCCGGCGGTCGTTACATCCCCTTTAATAACCGAATTTACGGTGATTCTATCCCTTGCTGTCTCAAGTGCCAATGAGCGGGTAAATCCAAAAAGGGCTGATTTAGCGGCTGAATAACCTGACTTTCCCTGCCAACCCAAATAGTCCATGCTTCCGATATTTATTACCCGACCGTATTTTTTCGCCGCCATTTTGGGGACAACCTCTCTGCAAAGGAAAAAAACGGGATATAAATTGTTTTGAATAGATCTGTTCCAGTCATCGTCACTCATGTCTGCTATGGCCTTGTTCAGGGGATCATCTGCATTATTTACAAGGATATTTATCTCCCCGAATTTATCCATGGCAGTTTCAACAGCTTTTTTAACACCATCTGATGTTCTAAGATCTGCAACCAGCCCGGTTACATATTGAGCGCTGTCCTTTATCTCATTTTTTATCCTTGTAACGATGCCGTCTGTTTTTCCCTGATCGTCACCGGCAATTAATATCTTTGCTCCGGCACCTGCCAGTCTAAGACCTATGGCCTCACAGACTTCGTCGGCCGCACCGGCAATCAGAACGGATCTGTCTTTCACTACTTCCATATTGAGCCCTCCTTTCTGCAATCCTGCCCAGGACGAATGGGGCAGGAGGCTAAGTTGTTACAATTGCCAAAAAAATACATATCATATCATTGAAAGAATCTTGTCCACCAATTTTTCTATTCCCTTCGCAATGTCTTTAATTCCTGGTCCCACCATATATGCAGGAGCGCTTACAATCCTGTTTTTCTCATCAACTGCAATCTCATCAACACCGCAAACACAGTGCTTGACTCCCATTGCCCCTAAGGCACCTATGGTTTCATCATGGCTGCCTATAGTCACCAGGGGCGAATTCTCCTTCAGCGCCATACCGACCACAGCCGGAGCAATACATAACGCACCTATTGGTTTTCCCTTTGCCGACATCTCATCAAGCAGTCGCTTAACGTCGGGATTAACCGTTCCCCCCGGCCCCTTAAAGGCGAAATCACACAAATTCTTGGCCGAACCGAAGCCTCCGGGTAAAATCACCGCATCAATATCATCGGCCTTTACATCGTTTATATTCTTTATTGCACCCCTTGCAATCCTGGCTGATTCAACAAGAACGTTCCTGCTTTCTTTCATCTCCTGCTGAGTAATATGATTGATGACATGGGCCTGAGGTATATCAGGGGCCATACATACAATTTCAGCACCTCTTTGATCGAGATAGAGAAGGGTAAGCACCGCCTCATGAATTTCGCTTCCGTCCAGGAAGCCGCAACCTGAAAGTAAGACACCTACCTTTTTTCCCATATAGCCTCTCCTTTAACTAAACCACCCTCGACTATAAGTCGAGGGGTTTTATGAGGGGTCGATTTCAAATCGACTATCATCAGGAATCGGCTCCCCTTCTTGCTTTTGAAAATATTGCTGGAT
>LT984857.1:704726-707394 GCA_900258555.1 uncultured Desulfobacterium sp.
ATCCGAGAAGAAAACCAGCGGCATTCCAGGTCATCAATGCATGACCACAACATATTGGGGTCACCCACACAAATGTGCGATGCCCCTCTTTTGAATTTATCCACGGAATCCTTAATGCAAACCAGTCAAGGCCCATCATCCACCGGATTTCATCAGAGTCCAGCTTTGTTACAGCTCCGGGGATCAAGAGATTTAGCGTCTGGGTGTTGTATATTTTCTCAAACTGGTACAAGGCCTCAATCCTGAATACCGGCAGATCAAACTGATTTACAGCCTTCATTATCGGAGCAAAAAAGCCCAACTGACGTGACATGGTAAACCCGGCAGTCTTCTGTCTGAATGTCTTAAACGCCACAACGAGTTCCGTGTTTAATGCCAAGGGATCGTAGTCGCTCACATTTCCGCTCTCGGAGGCGAAATTAAGGCCGTTGCAGAAAACTCCCGGCGGCGCAGCTGGATTAAGTGCGGCAAGGGGTACGGTACCTGTGGGGCCAGGAGCAAGATATCCATCTGCAGACCAGCCGTAAAAATAGTTTAAGGTAAAAAATGTGTCTCTGAAATTTCCCTTTATTCTGCCGGCAAAGGTGCCGTTGTCTATGGTCCTGTCAGGAAAATCCTTGTCCACCGTCAGTTGCCTCATAAAAGGAACACCTGCTGCGACCGGATAGCACCAAACGCCGCCTTCCCTCGGTCCGATCTCAAACCTGTTTTCTTGATCAACGTCCGGGACCCAGGTCAGTTCCAGACCCAGTTCAGTCAAACCACCAAGATTAAAATCAGCACTGGTGGTAAACTCCGTTTTTACCATCCACAGGGGAATCCTGCTGTCGGCAAATCCTCCGTCAGAGTCGTAGAAAACAAAACCCCTTCTCAGATCCAAGGGGTTTACCTGGTCCATTATCCTTAGTCCGTCCACCTCACCCCAAACAAGTTGCTGTTTTCCGATCCTGCAATTAAAGTTTTCTGAGAAGTAAGCAACGTTGAATTCCCTGATAATATCATCAATATCATCGTCAAAGTTGATATTGTCATCTGCCATTCCGTAGCTGTTTTTCCATGACTGACTTTCCCTGAAGTCATCTACCTGGTCCCCCTGCATACGCCAGGCGGTTCTGAATTCCAGATTCCTTCCCCATTTCATCTGTGTTTCAACGTATAAATTCGTCAGCACCTGGTTAAGGCCTCTGGTTCCTCCGTCGGTTTGATACTCTCCGGCGGCCGCATTCCACGAGCCTGGGTCATTCCATCCAAAACCGACCATTTCGCTGATAGAGCCCGTTACCATCAGCGAAGTGTCTTCTCCGTATTGATACTCAACAGCCTCTGCTTTAAATGGAATAAAAAACGCAAGTATAGCGACGACAAAAGACAATTGAACACATAGCTTTTTTACCCTCATAAGTCCTCCTTGCTTTAAAACTGTAAAAAATATTTCAGTTGATCCCACTCCTTCCCAAGCTGTTTTGTTCAGTAATCACCTCCTTTAATTTTAGGTTAAAGATCCGGCCATATTTTATGTGTTCCTGATTGCTTTTTATCCGGGCCGACAATGGTCCGGAAAAAAGCAATAAAAACATCATAACTTATATAAGTTTATTCCACACGGATCTATCCATTATTATTATTGCTAAATTCAGAGGACTTTATAATGAACTTTGGTTTCACAAGAGTTGTTATTGCCGGATGAAACACCAGGCACGACATCAAATTCACCGCAAGAAGAATGGCAAGGAAAAGCCCCATTTCACCTTGAAATTTTATGCCTGACATAAAATACCAAAGGGCAAGCGGAAAAATTACAGTGACCGCAGTAAAAAGAACACCCTTTCCCGCAGTAGCATTTCCCACTGCCACCGCCTTATCCAGATCTCTGCACTGAGCATATTCCTCCTGGTATCTGGAATAGAGATATATGCCGAAATCTATGCCCACTCCAAGACCGACAGTAATAACCGGCAAGGTATTTACCGACAAGCCGATCCCTTTAAGATACATATAGCTCATTGCAATCGCATTTGATGCAAGCAGAGGTATAGTCAAAAACGCCCCGGCAACAACGGATCTGAAGGTGCATACACACAAAATAAATATCAAAAGGAGCACTCCTCCGATGATATGATAGTGAACACGCTCAAGCTCATGATTCTTTGCATATTCGATTCCAATATTTCCACCGCACATTTTTATTTCAGCCCCCGGCAGGAAATCGAGCTTAACAGAGCCGTTTTCGGAAATTTCCGGCGAAGCATCGGGCTTGCAGAGCGTCTTGCATGCCACTGCCAGCTTTTCCAGGTAGTCCTGTGTATTATCTACAACCGCATCAACAGTACCAGGCATATGATTCTTAAAATAAAAGGTCATGTTTGCATTCTGCAACTGTGGATCCGCATAGCTGTCAAAGTCGTGTGCGTTCAACTTTGTCAGATAAAAACCAAGACAGGTGCCGACCATCGCCGGCGTTGCCGGAATTGCCGCCCAGGCTGCATCGCCCTCGTGCAGCTCTTTGTTAAGCGTTTTTATTATGGAATCAATGGTATCACATCCCGCATATGTATCAGGGAAGGTAGCTTTATAAAAATTATGGGGCATCGCACATTTGTGTGGGTGACCCCAATATGTTGTGGTCATGCATTGATGACCTGGAATGCCGCTGGTTTTCTTCTCGGAT
>LT984858.1:0-6699 GCA_900258555.1 uncultured Desulfobacterium sp.
TGAGGAAAATGGCGCTTTTTCTTTGCACTTTTTAGAGACAAATATACATATAACCAATTAATTTATCAAGTAGTTTTTAGTTTATCAGGAGCCCCTACTTATTTGCATCAGGTTGAGTGTTTCTGTGCTGAAGAATGGATAATGGAGTCGTTACTACAGGTAAGGTGACGTTTCGCACCCGTCAATTAATACATGAATGAGGCAGGTTTTTGACAGTTTTTGAAAATCAATTCATAAGCACAACGGTGTTTAATTATGTTTGTTTCAGACATTAGCCTCCAGGGCACAGTATGCGAATGCTGCTCCTGAGTCGCAGACATGGGGCCAAAAATTCTTGACACAGTCATGTTGCAATGATATCAACCACCAGGCATAAATTGCCTTATAACTATAGGCTTTTATAAAGGGATTTTGGACTGCTTCTTAAGGTCTATAAAACAGGCAAAAACATATAACTCGCTTTAGAAAGGAGGCAGAAGTGAATATTATAGTATGTCTAAAACAGGTGCCCGACACGGAGAGCCAGATCAAGATTGGATCAGATAAGAAATCAATCGTAACCGATGATATCAAATGGGTTATGAATCCATACGATGAATTCGGAGTGGAAGAGGCCCTGCGCATGAAGGAAAAATTCGGTGGGACTGTCACAGTAGTGGGTGTAGGGCCCAAGAGGGTTACGGAGACTATCCGTACCGCACTCGCAATGGGGGCGGACAAAGGGGTTTTGGTCAACGACGATGCCTTAAACGGCAGTGATTCCATCGCCATTGCAAAGGCCCTTGCAGCGGCTATAAGGCCCCTGGAATACGATGTTATCTTTACCGGTCAGAGGGGAGTTGATGACGACATGGGAGTAGTAGGCGCAGCACTGGCTGAGTTTTTGGGCATCCCCCAGCTCTCATTAATAATAAAGATTGAAGTGGCTGAGGATGGCAAGTCTGTGAAAGCGACCAGACCTGTTGAGGGTCAGGCCCTGATCATTGAAGCACCCCTCCCCGTCCTGATCACGGCACAAAAGGGCTTAAACGAACCAAGATATGCATCTCTTCCAGGCATTATGAAGGCCAAGAAGAAACCCTTGGAGGAAAAGACCCTTGCGGATCTGGGGCTTAACGCCGGTGAGTTTGGTTCTGCCGCCAGAAAGGTGAAAGTCCTTGAGATTACTCCCCCACCTGAAAGAGGAGGAGGAAAGATCGTCACCGGAGAAACACCACAGGAAAAGGCGGCGGAATTGGCCAAACTGCTTCATGAAGAGGCAAAGGTTATTTAAAAAAGTTCCGTCGTAGATCTTGCTATAAAACATATGAGTCCTCAAAGGACATTATCATAAGGAGACAAAAAAATGGCACAAGGAGTTTGGACAATAGCTGAACAAAGGGACGGAGAACTCCGAAAGGTTACCTACGAGATAGTCAGCGAAGCGAGGAGACTGGCCGATGCATTGGGCCAGGAAGTGACTGTTGTACTGCTCGGCTCAAATATCAAAGATAAGGCCGCCCAACTTGGCCAGTACGGTGCAGACAAGGTCATTGTCGCAGATGATTCAAGGCTTGAAACCTATACAACCGACGCCTATGTATCTGTTATTTCACAACTGGTCAAGGCGAATGATCCTGCCATATTGCTGATGGGGGCTTCTGTTCAGGGAAAAGACTTAGCAGGAAGACTTTCTGCATGCCTTGGGGTTGGAATGGCCCAGGACTGTACGGCGTTTAAGATCGAAGACGGCAACTTCGTCGCTATCAGGCCCATTTATGCAGGAAAGGCCTATGCAAAGTTGATGTTCGAAAACAGCACACCCCGGATTGCGACCGCCAGACCTAATGTTATGAGCATCTCTGAACCCATGGCCTCAAAGTCAGCTGAAGTGATTGATGCGACATTCACCCTGGATGACAGCGCACTCAAGACAAAGGTCGTGGAGGTTATTAAAGACGAAGGTGGGAAGGTTGATCTGACAGAGGCCGACAAGATCGTCTCAGGCGGCCGTGGAATGAAAGGGCCCGAAAACTATAAGATTTTGGAAGACCTTGCGGATATGATCGGTGCAAGCGTGGGCGCTTCCCGCTCGGCTGTGGATGCAGGCTGGAGGCCGCATACGGATCAGGTCGGCCAGACAGGAAAGGTGGTTTCCCCCACCCTCTATGTAGCATGCGGTATTTCCGGCGCTATTCAACACCTTGCAGGCATGAGCACATCAAAGGTGATCGTGGCCATTAATAAGGATGAGGATGCCCCGATCTTCCAGAAGGCCGACTATGGTGTGGTCGGCGACCTGTTTGATGTGGTTCCTGCCCTGACAGAAGAGGTGAAGAAATATCTTTAGTTAAAAAAGTTCAAAAAGTTGAAGAGTTAAAAGATTTGATTGACAAATCAGTGGGGCATATTAAATTAGGTCATCCTTGAAACGTGGCGGTGTAGCTCAGTTGGTCAGAGCATACGGCTCATATCCGTAGAGTCACTGGTTCAAGTCCAGTCACCGCCACCAGCAAGCGCCTTGGTTCGAGATGTTCCATCACCAGGCGTTAAGGATATTTTATCAATTAGAGTTTTTTATGGCGTTGCGGGCTTTTAGTCATACTGAAATTGAAAACGTTAGTGACGCCCTTGATATTGCAGAGGACGTAACAGGGAATTTTTTTAAGTTTTCTTTCGGACAATGGAAAAAACATCGTTACGATGTGAGGACCCTTCGCTCACTGAACAGGCATGAGATAAGGCCCTATGCCTTTGCGCTGCTTAACAAGGGTGTAAGGCAGACCAATGAATATGACTCCAGGAGCAGGGAACAGGACTTTTACTCCATTTGTCTTCAGGACCATCTGATATTAAACGCCCTAAAAAAAGACAAGGACTTGGGGCTCATGCCTCTGCTCGTATATGTTTTTACCCATGAACTTGTCCATATTGTCAGATTCTGCAATTTCCTTAAAAGATTTGATGACACAGACAGAGAAAGAGAAGAAATGATCGTTCATTCGCAGACATATGAAATCTTAAAAGAGCTTCCTGTGCCCAGGCTGGATTATATCCTTGACTCTTATCAAGGTCATAGGCTGTGCGGTATGGTTTCATAGTCACTTAAATATTAATATGCTGAGCGGTTTGCGCTTATCACTGTAAGAGAAAGGGGCGGCCAGTGCCACCCATGTAAATGAGGGAGGAATCAAATATGCCGATCTACGAGTATGCATGCGAAAAATGCGGCAATCAGACAGAGGTCATACAGAAATTTTCAGACCCGCCTATTACCGAGTGTGATGTCTGCCATGGAAAATTGAAGAAGCTGATCTCCAACAGCACGTTTCATCTCAAGGGAAGCGGCTGGTATGTGACCGACTATGCATCAAAAGGATCTTCATGTGCAAAGTCCGGCAGGGGTGAAAAAAGCGACGGCCCCTCGGATTCGGCAACAACCCCCAAGGTAGAGGCGAAGGGCGGCGCGGACAGTTCGTCCAAGGGCGACTCTACAAAAAAGGGCAGTGATTAAACAACACCATTGAGCGTGAAGAGGGCTAATGCAACCCAGATATAGCGGGAGAGTTCAGGACAGGCTGATCAATCAACTGGAAAGGCAGGAAAAACGACAGGCCTTTCAGCAGGATAGATTTTTTAAGTTCAAGATGAACGAAATCCATAACAAATTGTCTCAGACCTTGCTGATGGAAAAGATCATTGAGACAGATAATCCTGCCGCTGTGACAGATTCCATCTTGAAATGCCTAAAAAAACTGCTGAACGTTTCGCAGTTTGATTTTGATTATTTTATCGCACCCATCCGCGACATGGTGCCCCGTCCGAATCGCCATTCCCTGTATATCACACAATATATAATGGAAGTCCTTATTGATGATCCCAGTGTAATTGAAATATATGGTACAGACGAAGAGATCTACAGGGTTGTCAACGATATAGTCAGCCAGGTCAATATCAAGTTTGAAAGGGCCGAAGAGGAAATACTCGCCCAACTGGGCCGTAACAAATCAATAAAGCCCGGCACCAGCGAGTATGAACTTGAGTTGGACAGACTGATGCGAAAAAGGATAGGGGAACCGCAGAAAAATCAATAGGACATTCCGAGGGTTTAAACCGGAAGACACCCATCAGCGTGGCTGCTCAGATCATGTCAGTGGCTTGGTTTCCATTCAATCATAAGCCTTTTGCACATACATCCAAATTACAGTCTTTCATAATATTATATACACTATCATAGAGGCTCTTATTATGACTAATAAAATTGCGTTTGTGTTTCCGGGACAAGGTTCCCAATTTGTGGGCATGGGAAAAGACCTGAAGGATCAGTTTGCCACAGCAAGGCAGATATTTGAACAGGCCGATGAGATCTGCAAAAAACCGATTTCTAAACTGTGCTTTGAAGGCCCGATGGATGAGCTGACCCTGACCGATAACCTCCAGCCCGCTGTAACTGCCGTCAACCTGGCCTGTCTGGCCGCACTAACGGAATCAGGCGTAAAGGCAGAAATATCAGCAGGGCACAGCCTGGGTGAATATGCGGCCTTAGTGTCGTGCGGCGCAATCAGTAATTACGACAGCCTTCGACTTGTCCAAAAAAGGGGAGCCCTCATGCACAGGGAGGCCACGGCCAACCCCGGCGACATGGTCGCCCTGATTGGTCTGGATATCTCTTCTGTCAACGAGATTATTGATGAAATAAGGGGAAGCGGCGTTCTTGCAGTGGCCAATCATAATACCGCGGAACAGATCGTAATAACCGGTGAGAAAGAACTGGTCCTTCGTGCGGCTGAACTGGCCAAAGAAAGGACGGGAAGGGCTGTCGCGCTTAAGGTCAGCGGAGCGTGGCATTGTGACCTCATGAAGGGCGCGGTGGCTGAATTCAGACAGTTTTTGGAGGGCATTACATTTTCGGAACCCAAGTCGTCAATGCTCTTCAATGCCACTGCCGGGAAAGAATCATCACCCCAAAAGATAAAAGATATTATGGCAACACAGCTTGTAAGTCCTGTGAGGTGGTACGATATCATGAAGGGTATGCTTTCGGACGGCATTGATACGTTTGTTGAGGTGGGTCCGAAAAACGTATTATCCGGGTTGCTGAAAAAGACTGTCCCAGCAGACAAGAATGCAAGCATACACAATGTGCAGGACATTAAGAGCCTGAATAAGTTCTTGGAAAGCTGTTAGATAGAGGATCTTTTTAATTTTTCCTGCGGGGAATTTCTTATCAAAAATATATAAGGGGCTAAAGCTACGTTCTATTCCTTCGTCTGTATCTGAATACCGTTTCAACTTCATTGCTCGTTTTTAGCCCCGTCAGGTTACAGGCCGCATTGTGTTCTTGTTGTTCCTCTGCTGCAAGGATTCTTTTAATATCTTTACTGATAAGAGGTTTTATGATGGCAAAAGAACCTGCCTGTAATAAATTGTCCGAGAAGGTGAAGGAATTAGAGGACAGGCTTTTGGATTGCATGAAGGCTAAGAGGGAATTGAATAACAGCGAAAAAAAACTGCGTTCTCTGATTGAAACAACTAATGATCTGGTATGGGAAATTGACTTAAACGGTGTTTATACCTATGCAGGGCCAGGCGTAAAATACTTGTTGGGATATCATGTTGATGAATTAATTGGAACCACGATTTTTGACACTGTAATTGATGAAGAAGTGGAACGTACCAAGGCCTTTTTCAGGGATGGGTGTAAGGCGCTGAAGCCCTTTTCAGGTTGGGTGGTCTCTTTGCTCCGCAAGGATGGGCAATTGGTGATTGTAGAAATCAGCGGGACCCCTCTTCTTGATGATGATGGAAAATTAGTGGGATGGTGCGGGTTTGACAAGGACATTACAGATCGGAAAAAGGCAGAGGCGGAACTTCAAAAGGCCCATGCCGATTTGGTTAACTCAAATAAATTGCTTCAAAAGGAAATCGAAGAACGCAAATTGATTGAAAAGGCCTTGCGAGAAAGAGAAGAGGACTTGAAGACCAAGGCCTATGATCTTCAGGAGGCCAATACTGCGTTGAAGGTGCTTTTGAAACATAGAGAAGAGGACAAGCACAAGATAGAGGAACAAGTCTCTCTGAATGTCAAAAAGCTGGTTGAACCCTACCTGCAAAGTTTAGGTAAAAGTGGCCTGAGCAGCACCCAGCAGACTTATTTTGATATACTGCAGTCAAACTTACGTGAGATCATCTCTCCGTTTACCAGGAAGCTGTCATCAGAATTTGTGGGTCTTACCCTTACAGAGATGAAGGTGGCCAATCTTGTAAGGCTTGGAAAGACCACAAAAGAGATAGCGGACCTGACCATGGTGTCTGAAAAAACTGTTGAACATCATAGAGAATCAATCCGGCGAAAACTGGGCATCAAAAAGAAAAGAATAAGCCTGGGTTCCCATCTCCATTCCTTTTCTTAATCCCCTATTTTTTATAGGCAATTTATAGGTGATATTTTAGGCTTGTCTTTAAGTCTCAGAAGTATCACTCTGAAAATAAGTTTCAACTTAAAAAAAGCAGTTAGCCATTACCTGTTAGCTATTAAGGTAGGAATCCTGAAATGTTAGCAGATATTATAGTTACACCCAATGGGTGAAGGAATGAATTTGAACAATATGTTGAAATCCTTGGTAGTGTAAAATTTATTGTGTGAAATCATAACAGGTCGAAAAAAAGGCGTTTTTCCTTTATAAGGGTTTTGGTCAATTAATAACCCAGAAAAGAAGG
>LT984858.1:12029-13645 GCA_900258555.1 uncultured Desulfobacterium sp.
CCAGCCATTCCGCGCTTCAGATATTTGTGAAGCCAGATTTGGTGGACTTTGAGGTCTGTTTTGGTATGGGCACCCAGTTGATAACGTCGCATAGCGACATGTATTAACTTTTCTTCGCCTAAAGGCGAGGGATTTCAACCATCCCTGAAAGGGACATTAAAAAACGCGCCCTGGCATGAAGAAATGAATGAGCTGCAGGCGAAATCACCCAAGCAGTTTGTTGATGATATGTTTGAAAACGATAAGGTGAAGGCCCTGATCCTCTACATTCTATGCATGTGGGGTATGGACCCGGTGCAGGGGGGTGTTGGATACCTGATACCCCTTTACATCAACCGGGCCTCCAATTACAGGCTGGTCATACACGGCTCTCATGTGCTCACCGCAGCCCTGACCAGGGATTTCATGCAGCATGGCGGAAAGATTTATTCACCTTATGGTATTGAAAGGATAGGAATCGAAGACGGCCGCGCAACAGGTGTGCAGTTAAGCGGCGGGCCGTTTTTAGAGGCCAAGGTAGGGGTCATAAGCACCATTGACCCCCGGCAGACATTTTTGAATCTTGTGGGTGAAAAGCACCTGGATGAAGATTTTGTGGAGTCTACAAAAGGCTGGCTGTGGGAGCACTGGGGGCTTTTGGGAATTCACTTGTGTCTGCTGGAGGCCCCGCAATTCAACTCGGCAAAGAATAACCCCGATGTGGCAAAGGCCTTGATCCACGTGCTTGGATATGAAAGCGCCGATGATTTTATCAGTCATCAGGAGATGATCGCTGCCGGTAATTTTGATGACAGGGCCGGGTTTAATTGCTGCTTTCCCACCATTCATGATCCATCCCAGGCGCCGGTAAATAAGCATACAGGGATAATTTCATGTATGGCCCCATTCAACCTGAATGGAAATGACGGGCAGTGGGTGAAGTATAAATTCAAAGAGGAGATCGCCTGGAAGCTGATAGACAAGCTGGCAAAATATGCACCTAACATCACTGAAAAGGTTGTGAGGGACTTGTATGTCTCAACACCAAAGGATATAGCCAACAAATTTCTTGATATGGTGATGGGCTCCATTAAGCAGGGGCAGTATCATCCCTTGCAGATGGGGTATCTGAGACCCAATGAATATTGTTCGACTCACCGCTCTCCCATAAAAAACCTTTACATGGGAGGTGCATGCACCTATCCTGGAGGCACCGTGCTTCTGGGGTCAGGATATCTGGCCGCTGATGCCGTCTGTGAAGAAAATGGCTTAAAAAAATGGTGGCAGGAGCCGGATTATGTAAAGGCTGCAAGACAGAAGGGGTATTTTTGAGGAACTTTTGTCCTTTCATGACAGAGAATTTATAAATTTAGAATAAGAGCTCGTGAGACAGAAGCCAGAAGCCAGAATTAAAATGAATTAGTCTGACACTTTTGAGAATTATTGTCCTCCGTGAAGAAGCCTTTCAATGGTGAATGACAAATCCCTTCCCTATTCTGGCTTCTGTCTTCTGCCTCCTGAGCAGGATAACTTTAGTCATTTAATAAAATAGGGGCATCGCACATTTGTGTGGGTGACCCCAATATGTTGTGGTCATGCATTGATGACCTGGAATGCCGCTGGTTTTCTTCTCGGAT
>LT984858.1:20465-27991 GCA_900258555.1 uncultured Desulfobacterium sp.
ACTAAACCACCCTCGACTATAAGTCGAGGGGTTTTATGAGGGGTCGATTTCAAATCGACTATCATCAGGAATCGGCTCCCCTTCTTGCTTTTGAAAATATTGCTGGATCATTTCGTCCGTGTAAAACATCACGAGTCCGTATCGCCACCGCACCAGCCATTCCGCGCTTCAGATATTTGTGAAGCCAGATTTGGTGGACTTTGAGGTCTGTTTTGGTATGGGCACCCAGTTGATAACGTCGCATAGCGACATGTATTAACTTTTCTTCGCCTAAAGGCGAGGGATTTCAACCATCCCTGAAAGGGACATTAACAATTTAGAATTGTAATTGGTTTCATCTCACCATTTCCACGTCTTTTGCTGGCACCCAGCATGTGCGAGAATCAGTTAGCTCAACCCGATACCAGTCTCCCCTGTCTTCAACCAATAAGAATTCTGTTCCGCAGTGTAGAGGCTCCTTGAAACTGGGCTCATATGTATCGCTGTTCCCCTTTCTTGCAATCACCTCAGGGCTTATTATTACTCCGGGCCTTTCCTTGCGAAGGCCGATCTCGTCTGCCGCAAGGGAGCCAGACAGAAGCAACGAGAGCACAACGGCAGATGCTATAGACCACTTTATGAATGACCTGGCGGTAAATATACGAACAGCGGCGAAGATCCATACCGCTGCAAAACATATTGTAAATATGACCAGCCTCGTCTTTGTTGACATGTCATAGTGCCAGAAGAACAGGGTCTTTAACACCCTTGTTTCTTGTTTTTCCTCGATCTCATCCAGACGCTTTTTCCTGGCATATTGCAGATTCTGTTTCAGATTCGGGTCATTGGGTATGAATTGTTCAGCGCGCCGATAGTTAACAATGGACCGGCCGATATCTTTCATACGGAAATATACATTACCAAGATTGTAGTACAGCCTTCCATTGCTGACTCCGCCTTCCTTTATGATTCGTTCATAACGCATCGCGACCTTGGCGTAAAGCCCCTGGGCCTTGTCAGGGTCTGACCCCGCGACCTCGTTTGCCTGTCTGAACAGTTCTTTTGCCTGACTGTAGAGATCTGCAATCTGGGATTGATCGAGTGTAGCTGCCTCCAATGGGCGCAAGATATACCCCCACGCACATACCATGAATACGATCAGCACTAATCTCCGTGTGAAAACCATATTTTTAAACAAATTGTCAGACATTTTCATTTGAGACTGTCCTCAAGTTCCTGCGCCAATTTATTCCCCTCCTCCACCATTGATTCAGCGTCTTGTATTCCTGCCCCTCCGGCATATCGGCCTGCCTCACAACTTTCAAAAATTGTCTTCAATCTTTCAAGCGCTTGCTGCGTAACACCCTCTGATAAGAGTTTATCCTTTACATCATTAAATGTTACAGCACCCTTGTTCATAAAAAGTCTGTCGCCAAGATAGGTGCGAAAAGCATCAAGGATGATATTGCAAGACTCTGTTGGTGAGGATGAGCGTCCGGCGTTTTTTAATGAGCCTGTCAGACTCCTATAGGCCTTTCTGGCCCGGACCTTCAATGGGTCGGCGTTCCTGCGCCTTATGGTCACAGCAATGGTCAGCAACAAAATATACAACACTGGCAGAAAAAGGACCATAGTCGCCCACCAACGAGATTTAAACCATGAAACTGGCCCCAGGGGCTGATTTTCAATCACCCCCATGTCTTCGTAGTTAAAGGCTATCCCCTGGCCCCATGTCTCAATCTCGCTTCCCTGTGCGACATCCTGGACCCTGCCCTCTGCATCCTTGGCAGTGATCATCCTCGTCTCTTTTACGGTCAGGGGGATGGGCTCGCTGCGGGCTATGCCGTATGATTTAGACTTTATATCAAAGTATGAAAGCTCAATGGGCGGGATCTCCTTTACATCAGCCCGCAAGGCGCGGATTGTCTGCGTGAACACCTTGGTATTCCCTTTGACCTCGCCTGTTGCCATCTCATTGGGAATCTTGAAATCCTTTGCAAGACCTGGCTGCTGATCAAGCAGAGGGAGTTTGACGCTGTCAAGGTAGTCTGAGCCGGAAAGTGTTATTGTAAGGGTTATCGGATCTCCGACGTTTACATCAGTAGGCGTTGCAGTGGCCGTGATCTGATATTGCCCTATATGACCTGCAAAATTATCGGGTCTTCCATCTAGGGGAAGATCGGACACATTTAAAATCAATGTATTCGATGAAACCACTACAGTCCTGTAAACCCCTCTCCTTGCTCGACCAAAAAAATCATCGTTAAAAAAGTCAGAGAAGAAATCATCATCAAACATGTTGCGGCGTCTTTCATATCCATAGAGTGCGCTGCATGAGACAGTGGCCGGTTCTATGGATATCTCGCCCGACTTTTTCGGGATCAAAATCTTCTCAAATGTAATTGTAGCAAATTCCTTTTGCCCGACCCTGGCGCGGCCCTTTTCACCGATCACCTCGCCGTCGCCTAATGGGATACGATAAAGCTTCTTTCCCGATTGCGTGTCAAACGCCGGATTAATAAAATCGAGATCCTTATTGTTAAGGAGAGGCAATGTGAAATTGAATCCGTTTACGTCCTTCCCAATATACCACGTAACAGTCAGGATGACGGGCTCTCCCACATAACACTGATCCTTTGAAAGTTTTAGGGTCAATTTGAAATCATCGGACTCTACCGCCTTTTGAGCATTAATAATAACAGGATTTGTAATGGTCGTGCGGCCTTCAGCAGTCACATTAATAGAGGGGATAATCAATCGGCCTTCCCGTTTCGGGGTCAGTTGATAGGCAAAAAAATACCCCTCACGGACATCCTGCATCATCCTTCCGTTTACTATAGTAACAGATCTGCTGCTGTTTTGTCTTCCGCCCTTAAACTCAACAATAAAATCCGTAACATGAGAAAGATCAGGCTGATCAGGGGATTCTGATCCTTCAACCTGAATCTGAAAGACAAAAGGCTCGCCGACAAACGGGTCTGTGCGCTCAGCCACCGCTGTCGCCTTAAAAGGGCCGGCTAAGACATGAGGGCACAAGAGGCTTGCATAAGCCAATATTAATAATAAACCAATCTTAATAACAGCCCTTGTCATTACCAGTCCTTTTCTACATCCCTGTAGCCGCCTTCGGCCTTCAGATGACGCTGGTTCTTGTTTTCCTTTTCTTCTTCCAGGATGTCTTTTGCGTCATCGGACAATTGCTTGATACCCTCTTCCTTCCCCTCATCCTGTTTCTGCGGCTCCTTGCCGGGTGAGGGCTGCTGCCCCTGCTGCTTTTGTTGTTCCTCACCCTGTTGTTGTTTCTGCCCCTGTTGCCCCTGGTCCTTTTTTTGATCGGCTTCCTGAGATTTATCCTTTTTCTGGTCTTGTCCGGAGTCCTGGTCCTTTCCAAGGGAAGCCAGGGTGTCTTTAAGTTCCTTTAACGCCTTCTCCTGATTTCTCATGGCAGCCCCGGTATTTTTCTGCTCCAGATTTCCCGCTGCGGCCTGCTCTTCCTTTACCGCGTTATCAAGGTGTGTTTCAGCCTTAGTCTTCTGATCCGGATCGGCCTTACCAGGGGCCTTAGACATGTCCTTGGCAAGATTTTCCGTGTCGGTCTGTATATTTTTCTGCTCGCTTAAGAGATTATTTATCTTATCAAGTACATCCTGACCATCTCCCTGCTGCGCCCTTTGTTCCTCTACCTGTTTATCCTGATCCAGCGCCCCCTGCTGCCTCCGGATCAGTTCTTCCAGCTTTTGGCGAATCTTCTCTGTGGCCTCCTGCTGTTGCTTTTGGGCCTCCTTTTGCTTATTGATCTGGTCAAGGATATTTTTCATTACAAGCCGGACAACCTCAATATTTTCTGCCGCCTCTTTAAACTCAGGGTCAAGTCCAATGGCATCCTGATAAAATTTTATGGCCTTGCCACATTCCTCAAGGGCCTTATTGAGATCGCTGTCCTGCTGTCGTTCAGCCTCTCGAAAATGGCAGTTCCCCAGATTGAATTTGCTCTTGGCCTCAAACTTTATATCCTTACTTTTTATTGCAGCCTTTTCAAACTCTTCACCAGCCTTTGCGTAGTCGCCCTTTTGATAATACGTCGTCCCCCTGTTGAAGTAGATGTATGGGGATTCAGGGTCTTTAACAGAGGCCTCTTCATAAGCCGAAAGGGCTTCATCATACTTGCCCGCGAGGTAAGCGGCATTTCCCTTGTCTACCAGACCGGCAGTAGATTCAGCCGATGCATCGCTAAGCAACATCCCAAATACCAAGACAAATAATATGCAGAATCTACCCACGACTTACACCTTAGGTTTTACGCTCTGAGATCGCCATCTCAACGCACAACAGAAAAAAGGCTATGGAGAGAAATATCTGAAACTTTTCCTCATAACGTTTTATGGTCTCTGATTCCAAGTCCTTTTTATCAGCGCTTGCTATCAGTTGCATGTATACACCCCCCAGGTCAATGTTGCCTGTGGCCACATTGAAATATCTTCCGCCGGGGGTGGCGTTGACCATTTTTCTTAGGGTGTCAGCGTCCAGCTTTGTCCATACCTCCTGGCCATTGTATTTCAGAAAGGTTTTTTGCCCCTCTTCGTTGGTAATCGGAATCCTCTTTCCCTCGTTCTCGTCACCAAGTCCTATTGCGATCAGCCTGATACCCTTATCGCCTGCCGCCTTTGCCGCATCAATTGGAAAGCTGTCATGGTCTTCGCCGTCTGTGATCAGGATGATATCCTTACACTCCTTTGCCTGGTCATCAAACACATCGGTGATCACCTTTCGAATAGCATCGCCGATCATGGTGCCGCCGCGAGAGATGCTGTCGGTGGATATATCGTCAAGCATCAGTTGAAAAAAACCATAGTCAAGCGTCAGAGGGCATTTTATAGCAGAAGTACCTGCAAATGCAACAAGAGCGACCCTATCTCCCTGAAGGCGCTCAACGCAGTCCTTGATTGCAAGCTTTGCCCTTTCAAGACGGTTGGGCGCCAAATCTTCTGCAAGCATGCTCTTTGAAACGTCCAGCAAAAAGACCACATCCCTTCCGCGTCTCTCCACGGTCTCAGGTATTGGATTCCACGCAGGCCTTGTCAGACCGAATACAATAAATATGACGGATACCAGTATCAAAGCCGCCTTAAGGCGGCGTCTTGCCTTGTTCACAGATATCGAAATCTTCGGCAGTATGCCTGCATCAATAAACATAGTAAGGGCCTTGCCCTGTTTTTGCCAGCAATAGATAAACACGGCAGCCAAAAAGGGCGCAAGCCATAACAGATGGAGCATATCAACATTTTGAAGTTTAATACCGTTCATGGTATCTTCCTGAACACGGTGCTGTTTAAGACAACCTCACAGACAAGGAAAAAGATCCCTGCCAGGGCAAAGTATACAAAGGATTCCTTATAATCAATATATCTGACGGATTCGATTTCGCTCTTTTCCATCTTATCAATCTCTTCGTATATATTCAAAAGAGACTCCGCATCTTCCGCCTTCCTGAAAAAACCGCCGGTTTTTTCTGCAATCACTTCCATAGCCTTTGTATCAACCCTTTGGGCCATGGGCACCTTGTATACGCCGAAGGGGGTCTGAATCGCTGTGACCGCATCTCCACCCGATATGGCTACAGTATAGACCTTAATCCCCCAGGAGGCAGCCATCTCAGCCGCCTGAAGCGGCGTGCGCTTCCCGCAATTGTTTTCGCCGTCTGACAGGAGCACTATGACCTTGCTCTTTATCTGATAGTTGTCAGAGATCGCCTTCTCACGCCTGAGGGACTCTTCAGCAGTCTTAAGCCGCGCAGCGGCAAGTGCCAGGGCGTCGCCGATTGCGGTCCCGTCTTCTGCCTGGGTCTGAACAAGGTTTACAGACTTTAAAAAGGCAGGCAATGCACCATGGGCGAGTGTCAAGGGGCAGACCGTATCAGGATATCTGGCAAATGTGATCATCCCGATCAAATCATTGGGTCTCCCCTTAAGCTTTTGCCCGCCTCCCATAACAAATTCATTAAAGACCCTTTTTACCACCTCAAGACGATTTAACTGCTGTCCCTTATATTCCAATTCAGCGCCCATACTGCTGGAACGGTCAACGACCATCTCAATTGCAATGCCCTTACTGATATCTCTTATCTCTTCTCTGCCGGCCTGTGGCCTTGCGAGTGCAATAACCAAAAAGGCAAGGGCAAGGATGCGTAAAAGTGTCGGGATCCACAATAGGCGCTGCCGCAAAGAAATCGCAGCCTTTGCAGCATGCTCTACAGTGGAAAAACGCACGGCCCCGCCCTTGATTCTGAAAACTCTTATCCAGATCAACAAGGGTATAATTAGCAATAATAAAAATATCCAAGGCGATTCAAAACGCATGGGAGACCCCTTCCGCCGTCCCTTCAATAAAGGCCTTGCAACTGTCGAATGTCATTTGTATATCTTCAGCCTGGGGCTGATACTCGGCAAACTTGACAAGATCACAGTGTCTTAAAAATGTATTGAGAAGGGCCTTGTGTTGGGATGGAAAACTGCGATCCGACTCAAGCCCGGCAAGGAATTCCTCTGTAGTCTGTTCAGGTGCGTGGATACCAAAACGATTTTCAATATAGCGGCGGATGATCCCGGAGATATGTTGATAAAACAGCTTTATCTCACCTTTTTCTGGAAGATCTTCAGCAACGAGCCTCCTAAGTTCTTCGTAGGCAAGCTGATGGGGCAATATCTTTGCATCCAGAGTCGGAATGTCTTTCTTTCTTCGTCTCATAATAATGATAAGGGCTGCCGCAACTCCGATACAAACGACAGCAATGGCCCCCGACCACAGCCAGACCTTGTAAGAACGGGGGACAGCCACAGGAGGTTTGATTTCATTTAACTTTACTTCCTTCATATCCTCCGGCAGTAGGGATTTTACCGTAACCTTTACTTCAGGCGTCTCGATTTCATGTGCCTGGTCTTCCTGATCCCCCTTTTTAAAAAATTTTATCTTCATGGGCGATATGGTGTACTCACCAGAGAGAAACGGCTCAAGTACATATGAGCGGCTGATCCTTTTCTTGTTGTTTTCAGTCAACACAGGCTGTGATGTGTGATAATCAACTATCCCAAACTGCTCCAGCTTCTCACCAAATGCAGGGAGATTAACTTCATAGTCTTCATCTACAGTGATATTGATTGAAAGGTTCAGTCGCTCTGCAATGGTAATTTCCTTTTTGTCGACATCCAGGCTTACAGCAGCAGGGCCGCGCTCAACCGTCTGGTGTATCCCTGTATCCTTTTCCTTTTCCGGGGGAGCAGTATCCTTTTTGCATGAGGCGGTAAAGGCCAGGCATACGGCTGCTAATAGGAGGGTGACACTAAACAAGGGGTAAGGGAATATCTTCAGGCTAATTGTTCTTAACAGTCGCATAATTATTCCCCGTCATTCCGGCGGAGGCAGGAATCCAGGGTATTCTGGATGCCGGATCGAGAGACTGTGTCGTAATAAAGTTTTTAGAATGCAAATTTCAAATGTTCTTTTAAAAAAATATTAGAAATTAGCTGAAACTCAAAGCCGAAAAAGATATC
>LT984859.1:0-4890 GCA_900258555.1 uncultured Desulfobacterium sp.
TAAAAGAACATTTGAAATTTGCATTCTAAAAACTTTATTACGACACAGTCTCCAAGTCCGGCATGACGAATGAAAAGACTATTATGAGACAATTAATATATCATTTCCTTGTATGTGTTAATCAAAGTGTTTGTAGATGAATCGTGCGATGTGATCTTGTCATGGGTATCAAGCTCCTTCAGGATCTTTCCCGCCAGTTGTTTTCCCAGCTCAACGCCCCACTGATCAAAGCTGTAGATATTCCATATCACACCCTGGACAAATATCTTGTGCTCGTACATGGCGATAAGGCTACCCAGGGTCCTGGGGGTGAGTTGTTTAAAGAGTATGGAATTAGTGGGTCTGTTGCCATAAAAGACCTTGTGGGGCAGAAGCTTGTTTATTTCTTCATCAGTTATGTTTTGTTGCTTTAGTTCCGCCTTCACGTCATCTTCGGTCTTTCCCTTCATCAGGGCCTCGGTCTGTGCGAAGAAATTTGAAAGAAGTATCCTATGATGCTCTCCCACCGGGTTATGGCTGACAGCAGGGGCCAGAAAGTCACAGGGTATCAGCTTTGTCCCCTGGTGTATAAGCTGATAAAAAGCGTGCTGACCGTTTGTTCCTGGCTCGCCCCAGAGAATAGGGCCTGTCTCATAGCCCACCCTTTTTCCATCCCGGTCCGTGCCTTTTCCGTTACTCTCCATATTGCCCTGTTGGAAGTAGGCCGGGAAGCGGTGCATGTATTGGTCATAGGGGAGTATCGCCTCGCTCTGTGCCCCAAAGAAATTGTTGTACCAGATGCCGATGAGCGCCAGGATTACGGGGATGTTCTTTTCAAGGGGTGTTTCCCTAAAATGCCTGTCCATTGAATGGGCGCCTGCGAGCAATTCCTCAAAGTTTTTAAAACCGATGGAGCATGCAATGGAAAGTCCGATGGCGGACCACAGGGAATACCTGCCCCCCACCCAGTCCCAGAACCTGAACATGTTGGCTGTGTTGATTCCGAATTTGGCCACCTCCTTTTCATTGGTGGAGATAGCAACAAAATGTTTTTCTATGTGTTTTTCATCTACAGCATTAGCCAGAAACCACTTTCTGGCGGTGTGGGCATTGGTCATGGTTTCCTGGGTGGTGAATGTCTTTGACGCGATCATAAAAAGGGCTGTTTCCGGGTTTAGCCGTTTCAAAGTCTCAGCCACGTGTGTGCCGTCCACATTAGAGATAAAGTGTGCCTTGATGTGCGGCCTTTTATAGGGTCTTAACGCCTCTGTCACCATAACAGGTCCCAGGTCAGAGCCGCCGATGCCGATGTTGATGATGTCACTTATCGGCCTTCCAGTATAGCCCTTCCACCCGCCTGATATTACCTGCTCGGAAAACACCTCCATCTGTTTTAAAACAGCATTGACCTCAGGCATTACATCCTTTCCGTCAACGTATATCGGGGTATTGGAACGGTTTCTGAGGGCTATGTGCAACACGGAGCGACCCTCGGTCTCATTGATCCTCTCGCCTGAAAACATCTTTTCAATGGCCTCTGATGCCTCTGTTTCCCCGGCGAGGTCAAAGAGCAGGCCCATGGTCTCATCGGTAATCCTGTTTTTTGAAAAGTCTACCAGGATGTCCTCGAAACGAACTGAAAGCCGAAAGGCCCGCTCAGGGTCTTGATCAAAGAGGTCCTTCATGTGGATGTTTTTAATCTTGCTGTGATGAAGGGTAAGTTTTTTCCATGTACCTGTCTTTGTCGGATCAATTTTTTGAAGCATTGTTACCTCCAGAAAATAGTCATAAGGTCACAAAGTTATATGATAAGGTGTCTCAACAGATATCTGTTCTTTTTACATGTTTATGATGATTTCTCGAAAAGGGATAAGCGCCGGGTGATTCCAGTCCCAAATCCCTGCTTTGGCGGCTTCACCGAGCTTCAGACCTGCGAGATCATTTTTGCCGGAAAGATAGGCGTAAAGGCGCGTCTTGTGAGGATGTTTGATCTTGATCCCTTTTGAATTAAGACATTCAACATATAAATCAACACAGGCGTGGATGGGATCAGACATTGTGGTGGAAAGGCAAAGGTCCTCAAGAGTACCTTTCAACAATGTACCGGCTCCCGGAACCGAATCAAAACCAGGCAATAACATGAATGCTACACGAGGGTGTCCTTGGGTAAATGAAAAAGGTTTCCCAGGCACCTTAAATCCATGGGTTCTTAAAGCCGTCTTAATGCTTTTAACAGCGCCTTCCGGGTCGACTTCAGCATCCCGTACAATAGCAACCGCCTTAACCTTTTCATAATCATGAAGCCTCTTGAGAGTCTTTAAAAAAGCGCCAAGATCGTCAATGCCTCCAAAATTTATCACCTGAATATCATTTGCGCCGAAGGCCTGATACGCCCAAATGAAAAAATAATATGCATCTGCACCTTCCACTAGAATCAGCTTCTCTTTTTTAATCTCGATCAGTTTTTTGGAAGGCATTTTATCTCACCTCCATATTGGATTCTATGGCCACCTTGAGCATTTCATAATCGAAAATTTTCGCTTTTGTTTCGTCACCGAAACTATCGAGCCGTAGATATGAAAAATCCTGCGCTAAATCACCTGAAAAGCCTTTATATGCAGCATCGAGACATTCATAACTGTGCGTTGTGGCGATTACCTGACAGTCATATTTTTTTGCGGCCTTTCCTATTCCCTCCCATACTTTTTGCATTACAGAATAATGGAGCCCATTTTCGAACTCATCAATAAGGACAATCCCGCCTTTTGTATTGGCTATGGCAAGGATTATCGAGAGGAGTTTGGCGACACCTTCTCCCATATAAGGGACAGGGATTTTTCTCTGCAACCCAATATCTCCGTGTACCATAGAGATATTGCCCATTGTTACAGAAGAAAGTCCTTTCAAATTGGGCTCGATAATCCGAAGGAATTCCAGGATATCATTTTCTTCGCCCGCAACATCCAGCTTTCCATATCTTTCCGCGTCTTCATTCGGGGGAGATATGTATCGCGATGGGATAATGGTAGCCTGCATCTTTGTTGCCTTCATTTTTTCAACTTGCAGACCCAATCCCTCGACACCAACCGTGAGATGGGATGCTCCTTTTATACCGTTTGTTTTATAAACTATATCCAATGCATAAGACGGCATGGGTTTTTGGTCGGTTTTGATCTGCAACTGTCGGCCCGAAGCGGCCGCTTTATTTGCCCGTACTAAAGCCGGTAAGTAATTTGGATTATAAGTTATGTTCATCGTTTCGGTTATCTTGCCGTAAGTGACTGAGATAGAGATCCCGTGTTTAATTTCATAATTAAAAAAAATCGGCGACCACAATGTCTCAGGTTCCAGGGGCAGGATGCTGACTCCTCTCCTCGCAAATTGGTTGGTCACCATATGAGGATTCATCCTGTCAAAGAAGAGAAATATGGCCTCCAATAAAGAGGTTTTGCCGATGTTGTTTCTCCCTCCCACCAAGTTTACCCTGGACAATTGATGAATAGAAAGGTGCACAAATTTTTTGAAGCCTTTAATATCCAATCCGGTTATCATAGGTCTTCCTCCAATCTAATCAGTTAAGTAAAATCGTTTTGTTTAATTATAGCAAGATGTTTAGTTTAGTCTAGCCCATGGAAATAAGATGTGGTTTTATTTGTTTTGTTTTTGGGTTTGTGCCATTATCATTATTGTATTAAATTCCGATTCAGTTATGGCCATTACTGACAAACGGGGTTGTTTCACCAAGCCGATGTTTGCCAGATTCGGATTTGCTTTTATTGCGTTGAGAGAAACCGAATGCTGAAGACTCTCCGTCGGTTCAAAGGTAACTGAAACCCATCGTTCTTCCGTGGTTGTCGGGTCTTGATGAGCCTCTTCAATCACCTTCATTTTACCCATCACACAATTGCCTTCTTGACTATGGTAAAACAAAACAGAATCACCTGATTTCATTGCGTTAAGATTATTTCTTGCCTGAGGACTACGCACGGAATAGATTTCAAACCTGCCGTTTCGAAGGCAGTCTTCCCAACTGTAGCGGAAAGGGGCAAATTTGATGAGCCAGTACTTCATGTTTATTCCTTTTTATAACCATACAAAACCAGATAATCATCACTCTTGCCAAGCTTACGCAGGTTTTCTTTTTGGGCAGCGGATAACTTGGGGTACCTGCGGGCAAACCAGTTTTCTACCTCCTCAATGTCATCGGCATTAAGACCGTATGCTTCATACACCAGACGGTCTATCTCGATCTGTTCATGGCTGGCATAGTCGTAGCGGGGGTTGGTTTTTTGGGCTTTAGTTATTTGATTAATGAGTTTGTCAAATTTTATATCGTTTTCTAATAATGTTATTCCCTTAAGTTCATCGACCTCAGTGGCAATAGTATGTCCGCAATAATTTTTAATTTGATATCTTATGAACCTAGAAGTTAATAATCCAAGGATTTGTAAAAGAAATTTTTTATCCTTACTTTTTGTAAAAAAAATTGAACTCCCATTTGAATCAAAAACAGAGCAAGAGTTAATTCTAAATGAAGGTGAATAAACTCCACGAGCGCTATATGTTAAACCTTGAATAAACCAATAGTCAGGATTCCTCAGGTTTGCCTTTGCTGAGGAATAATTAGCCCTCTGGTATAAACTCATAACTGAAGCACATGACCAATCTAAAAAGTAACCTGTTTCAACATAATAATTTGGCAGAAATCCGCTTTCAGCATCAGATCCCCCGCCCTTATCAAAAGGAATAATATATTTTCCTTTAAAATAGTGCCCAATATTGCTATTGGATTCAATCGCAAAGCCTTCTTTTATTAGCCGCATCGCACATTTGTGTGGGTGCCCCCAATATGTTGTGGTCGGATTATTGTTTTTCTGACCGGAATGAGTTAGCGTAGTTTCAAGGCGATGA
>LT984859.1:10685-19803 GCA_900258555.1 uncultured Desulfobacterium sp.
AAAGATGTATCTTTCATAGTAGCTCTCGACTAATCAGTAGTTTCAAGGCGATGACGCCGGAGGCCGACTCCGAGATGGCCGAGGGNCTCTCCGTCAGCCCCAGGCGTCATCGCCTTGAAACTACGCTAACTCATTCCGGTCAGAAAAACAATAATCCGACCACAACATATTGGGGGCACCCACACAAATGTGCGATGCGGCCTTTATAATTAACCATGTTACAAGCTCAAAACCATCCATGTCATTCGCTTGCCTTGATTTGGGGATAAGCAGCGCCCCCCTATCCGACGTAAGCCTCTGGCTGCCCCTTTTCCTAAAGACCTTTATCACTTCACTTACCGCCCTTTTTAACAATGCGGAATATACATCCATGCTTTCGCCGTTGCCGGTTTCAGCATTAAAAAGTTCGCAGAGTTTCTCATAGGGGGATTTTTTATCCTGGCAGAGTAAACGGAATATTTCCAGTATCTGTTTTGCATTCGTATAATTATACCGAACTGTGCCGTCATTTCGGATGTAGACCAGAAAATAGGGGTTAAGGGGATTGACCTCTTCGTTACCGTCGGTCTCACCCTTCTGGGCCAGGCAGAATATAACACCAGGTTTTATGATTTCCATCTCTACAGCGGAAAACCCCCTCCCTTTATGTAAATCAAGGTGCTCCCCTGATGGAGACGGGACAATTGCATATAAGCCAAAAGGGCTTTCTTTAAGACGTCTTCTGTTGCCCTCAAGGAAATTCATCAGTTCAACGCGGAAATCATCCAGGGTAAAATCGGTCAGTGACACGCTCTCATCCATCTCCTCAAGATCAAGGACCTCTTCCTTCAGTTTCTTAAGCTGCCGGTTACGATATTTGAGATCGTCGGAGATCAGTTCATGAATCTGTTCGGTATTAAGTATATTATCCTCGCCTGTGGCGGTGACATCCACAAGGGCCATGCGCGCCTCCACACGCTCCTTGAGGTTGATATAATTATCCAGGTCCCTTGTGGGCCAGAAGTTAACCAGTTGAATGGTATCGTTGAGGCTTCCAAGACGGTCAATGCGTCCGAACCGCTGGATAATCCGTACTGGATTCCAGTGGATGTCATAGTTGATGAGGTAATCGCAGTCCTGGAGGTTCTGGCCTTCACTGATGCAGTCTGTTGCAATGAGAAGGTCTATCTCTTCGCTTTGAGTAAACGATGTCATTTTAGATCGGTTCTTGGAGAGAGGCGAAAAATTCAAGAGGATGCTGTCATAATCGTTTTTTCCAAGGCTTGTCCTGGTATAGCTCCCACATACAAGGGCGGAGTGAAGACCAAGTTCCTTAAAGCTCCACTCCTTGATATTTGTGTAGATATACTGCGCGGTATCGGCAAATGCGGTGAAGACAATGACCTTTTTATTTTTTCCGTTAAAAGGTTTTGTTACCTTTTCAGCGATCAGCCTTTTTAATTCCGCGAGCTTCGCATCCCTTTCCTGTGTTACGGCAAGGGCATTATTGTATAGGTCCACAAGGGCCTCTTTATCTTTTTTCAGGTCTTCAAGCCACCTGTCAAGTTCCAGATCAGCAAGATCAAATTTTAGTTTTTTGCCGACCTGCCATTGTTCTAGGTCATCAGCGCTTTCTTCCAGTTCGTCTTCGTCCGGTTCAAGACCTTCAAGAGATTCCTCAGATGAGTTGCGGTTTGATTTTAAAAACGCATTGATCTTTTCTTCAAGTTTTTCAATCTTACGAATGGTTCTGTCCATTGATATCTCAAAGGATTCAATGGAACTCTCAAGCCGCTTAAGAAAATTGATCTTCATCATGCCGATCAAAAAGTTTTCACGGTCTTTCTGTTTAAAGGCCAGGACTTCTGAGGCCGCGATCTCTTCATACTTTTTCTGTTTTTCCTCTTTCACATAGGCTGATGGGTTAAACACGGACAGCTTATATTCCAGGATCTGCTTATTCAAGCGGTCATAGGATGGGAAACGGTTATTGAGGTCTATTTCAGGATATACGGAATGGGGCCTGTTCCTTTCAGGGAATTTCCCGATGGATTCAATCTTATAGAAATTCTTGATATGCCTTCTTGAACGGGCGATGGTCAACTCATCAAGCAGTTTGAAAAAGGCTGAATCAAGTCTCTCCAGGAGCTGTTTAAGGCCCCTTTGCAGGTTTTTCCTGTGATCTGCCCACGTGGTGAAATGGGTCTGGGCGTTCTTAAGTGTCAAGCCGATATCTTTTATTTTACAGGATTCCCAGAGGGCCTGATCGTCTCCTTCGGTAATGAAGGCAATCTGATTGCGCAGATCGCGGAGGCTGTTGTTGACCGGTGTTGCGGAAAGCATAAGGACCCTGGTCTTTGCACCGGATTTAACGACCTTTTCCATAAGCCATTTTGCCCGGTTCATTTTTGTGCTGCCGTCATCTTTAAGTTTTTCAACCGGGTTACCCTTGAAATTATGGGATTCATCTATTACGACAAGGTCATAGGCCCCCCAGTTAAAGTTTTCAAGATCAATGGCATTTGCCCCGGAGCGGCCTGATTCCCGGGCCATGTCGGTGTGATAAAGCACCGTGTAATTGAACCTGTCCTTTTTAAAGGGATTCAGTGCGTGATTCTGGCCTGCCTGATATATCGTCCAGTTGCCGGTGAGTTTTTTAGGGCACAGCACCAGGACACGGCTGTTCAGCATTTCAAAATATTTGATAACCGCCAGGGCCTCATATGTCTTTCCGAGACCGACACTGTCCGCGATAATGCACCCGTTATGCCTTAAAATTTTATTGATGGCGCCCTTTACGCCGTCTTTTTGAAAATCATACAGTGTATTCCATATCTCGCTGTCAAAAAAACCGGTGCGTTCATTAAGAAGACCGCCCCTTTTTTGTTCATCCAGATAGTCTTCAAAGATATGATAAAGGGTTTTGAAGTAGATAAATTCCGGTTCATTCTCGACATACAATTGCTCAAGATATTTTAACACCTGTTCCTTGACATCTTCCACAATGCCTGTCTCATCATTCCAGATGGAATCAAACCACTCCCTGAGTTCCTGTCTGTCCCTGTCGCTGTCTATTATAATATTAAGCTCAATATTTTTGCCTCCGCCAAGGCCAAGGCCGTTTACGGTGAAGTTGGAGCTTCCGGCTATCGCCTTCTCAATCCCGCTTTCCTGCCGGATATGGTACATCTTTCCGTGTAGAAAATTCGGTTTTACCATGGAACGTATCTGGGTTTTATTCTTTATCCACTCGGAACATTCTTTGGCGATCTGCTTTTGAACAAGGCGGCTTTCAATGGGAATAACGATCCTGTCATCCTCTATTTTGAAATCACGGGCGTTTGTCTTGTCGGGATCTATTGACTTTATAAAGGCAGGTTCGCCAAATAAGAAGCGGAGACCATTAATTGCGTCAAGATTGCCTTTAAGGTGATGATAGGCGTAGATCGTGAAATAGGCGGATACGATGGAAACATCGGAGTTAGTGCTGATAGAGTTTTTTAAGAAATCTCCGACAGTCCCATGAGAGTGATTGTCACGGATTGATGAGGTAGCCACCTTTATTAACTCCAATGCTGATTGATTAAAGGAATAACAATTCGAAATAATTTAAAAAAGTTCATTTTAAGGTTGACAACTTCTTGGGAAAATTATTAAACTAAAAATCATAACTAACTAATATAACTATTTAAATAAAGAAAGGAGCTCCGGAAAAAGGTACTAAAAGGTGAAAAAAATAACTGCTGTTCATTCTCGCAGGTATTGACCACCTACATGCTATGTAATTGGAGCAAGTCAGCCAAATCCTTAAAAGAAATGATATCATATATGAAATTATGTTGCAAGATCTTACTCATAATGTTGACAGCACATGTACGGAAGCAAATGTCAGGAATGCTGAACAAGCTGGCCAGATTGCTAGCTTGAAAAATCAGAACCGAGCGAGCCAATAGAATACGGATATGCAATTCATAAAAAAACCAGAACAGGGCAAAAAAATAATCGTTTTCATCGGATTGGAAGGCTGGTCAAAGAAGGGCGGTCAAGGTGATTACATCCGCGAGCTTTCTGATGCGATGAGCGAGGCAGGCCATTCAGTGATCGTTATTAATCCATATTTCAGACAACCTCACGCAGATATATCCATTAAAAGGGGAAAATTTCTGTTTAAGGTAGATTTGCCTGTAGGTCAGGGGACACTGCCTTTTAATATCTTTCATAACAGGATAGGCAAGGTGCATTATCTGCGGTTTAAGGACCCTCATGACATCCTTTACCCTATCATATATCCGGACTGGTATGTGGACGGGGCGTTATATTCGGACTCGCTATATGGTTACATAGAGGCGGTTTGTCTGTCGCGCATCCCCATGCATATAATCGGCGCCCTCGGGATCAGCCCTGACATCCTGCATTTTAACGACTGGCAGACAGGATATGGGCCTGCCTATATGGAGATAATATACAGATATCATCAGGATTTTAAATCCCTGCTCTTCAGGACAGGCACGGTTATGACCGTCCACAACATTGCATATCAGGGCCTTACAAAATGGGGGCTTTTTATTAATAAGGCCGATCCGATCTGCAGACTACTGGAGAACATATTTCCCCCGGACGGTCTTTTTATCGGCGTGTATGACCACGGATATGTTTATGAAGTGGACGCATTCGGCATAACCGGTCTTCCCAGGCATTTTCAGTTTATGAGGGACGGCGGGGCGGAATGCTGGGGCGATGTGCCTGGTTACGGCGGAAGACACAATGTGCTGAAGTTCGGTCTTGAGAAGGCCAACAAGATTATTGCGGTAAGCAAGGGTAATTTCCATGATATGCAAAGGGATGATCTTGGATTCGGTCTTTCATGGGTTGTCAGAAAGCGGGCTGCTGAGGGTGATATTGGTTTTGTCTGGAATGGAGTGGATTTTGATTCCATATGCCCGGAGGACCTGGGGGAGCTCACAGAGACAGTTAATGCGAAGAAAAATATCAAATTTGTCCAGTATGGGTCACAGGATGCTGATATATTGGCTAAAAAAATGACAAATAAGCTCGCATTGAGGGCCAGGGTAAATGATCTGATCAATAAAAGCCCTGAGGATTGCTTCGGTCATATTGATGACAGTAACGGGGATGATCTCGTTGTATGTGCAGTCAGCAGGTTTGTAAGGCAAAAAGGTTACAGTATTCTGTTTGAACATCTGGACTACAATTATGAGCTGGACATCCGTTACAATGAGAGGCTTGCCGATGCATTAATGAGGATCAGGGGTGAGCACGGAAACAGACTGCAGCTTATCATTATGGGTACGCCTGGAGACGGTGACGGGGCCTGGGTATTGGGCCGCATTAAAGAGTTGACCCAGCAATACAAGGGCCGGGTTGCTCTCATCTGCAAGTTCGATCCCGCCCTTGCAAACCAGATCCGTGCAGGAAGCAATATCTTTTTTATGCCGTCACAGTATGAGCCGGGAGGCATCTCAAACATCCAGGCCGCTGTATTGGGGACATTATGCGTATTGACCTATACAGGCGGGCTTGTGGATTTTATCGAGGCCGGGGGCACATATCCGGAATTTGTGGCGGCGGGCTTCGGCTATGGCGTCCCGTGGACCCTGAAACGCACAGGGCAGGACTTTGTCAGGGCATTTAGAAAGGCATTACAGATTTATTGCGAGGACAAGGTCAAATGGCAGGCCCTTGTTAAACAGGCGATGACCATCAAGGTTGACTGGTCATATCGGGTTCCGGAGTATATCTATATTTACGATTCCGCCATGCTCCGGAATGACGCAATCCGTAACCCCTGAGCCGTTCTTTTTGTTATTTCCCCGGCCTATTTTCCTTCCGATTTCCACCACCGATTCATCTGCCACATTAACATTTGTTATCTGAATCTGATGCTGAGCAGTACAGGGAAATCCGGCCTGATTTCTTTAGAAGATACTGTACTGTCATCCCAAGCCGGGACAGCTTTGAACTCGTAAACTGGTATGCTATTTGCATATAAAAAAAGGATTTTATTCCTGTGCAGCGGTAGTTTAATTAACCTAAAAAAAGCAGTTAGCCATTAGCCGTTAGCTATTGGGGCAGGAATCCTGAAATGTTAGCAGATATTATAGTTACACCCAAAGGGTGAAGGAATGAATTTGAACAATATGTTGAAATCCTTAACCTAAAGGCTAATTGCTAACAGCTAACTGCTTTTTTCAGGATTAATGGAGTTCGTTAGCATGAGAGGAATCAAGATCTAATGATCAAATGATGCTGGAATCATTGAAGGGATGGCCAATGAATAAAATACTCGTGGTTGATGACGATTACCTCATAAGACTCCTTTATCAGATGGAACTTGAGGAAGAAGGTTACAACGTGACTTCTGCCGATGACTTTAGCTTTCTATTTGAGTTGATCGAAGATGAAAGGCCTGACGTCATCCTTATGGATATCGGTGTCGGAGAGAAGTGCGGATTAGATACGCTAAGAAGGATACGGGAGACATTCAGTGACATTGCGGTGGTAATATATTCCGCTCGCGAATTGAGGCGATACGATACCAAGGCGATTGATGCTGATTGTTTTGTGAAAAAGGATGTAGATCTGAGAGGATTGAAATCTACAGTAAAAACCGCTCTTGCAAATTTAAGGGAGGGAAGTGAGGGACGCTGTCTGCCGCTTTTGCAGGTGGCATAATGACCAATTGTGAATTTTTAATTTTGAATGAAAGGAAGAACCCTCCCTCAATTAAGCATTAAAAATTAAGCATTAAAAATTAAACACTATCTGAAGGGGGTATACAGGGGATCTCCGATCAGGACCTGCCGCCAGGACAGGTTGGGTACGGTCCTGAAATAGACCTCGATCAGGGGCATTTTTCCTGTCATCAGCAGGGGAAAAAACCGGTCCGGCAGGGGAAATGATGTCAGATAGGGCTCCTCAACCGGCCCGAGGGTTGCTGCAACACCGTCTTCGATCAGTCTTTTGCACCACACATTGCTTTCACGTTTTTTGAGGGTGCTTGCCTCAGCACTTGCCACATGAAAGGCGACAGCCCCCTTCTTCCATGTAAAGCAGTCCACATAATTGCCAAGTGAATACCACCCGCAATAAAGGGCCGCATCAGGGCATTTTCCTTCCGGAAAAAGGTTTAGACCTGTATCCAGAACCACATTCATTAATTTGTTATCCTTGATCAATTCCGCAAGGTCAATAAGGTGTTTGTCATACCAGGGATAGCCTCCATATTTGCCGTCCTGCTCAAGGCCCCTGGCGTCTATGTAGAAGGTCCCGGTAAGACCGGTCTTTTCCGTTTCAACGGCATCATCTACAAGGCGTTTTGCCATTCCGGCAGTAGGTCCGTCAAGACGGCCCACCATTATGGCCTTTGCCCTAATCTCGCTTATGATGGGGAGGCTGTCAAAATCAGCGCAAAATGGGTTGGGGAGCCATCCCGCCAGTTGATATGGGCCGGCTGTTATCATGGCCAATTCGCTGTCTACAGAAGCAGATGTCTGCGCCTTGCCGTATTGCATATCAAGTTCTTGCCAGAAGCCCAACTCTCCCATCAATCCTCCCACCAGACGCACACGGCTGGCGGTTTCAAGGGCGTTTTCTGGCAGCACTCCCTTGAAAGATTGCCTTGTCAGTTCCTGCTGAAGGATTGAATGCTGTATCAGGAACTGATGGTCATTTAAGATGACCTTGTCCTTGTCGCCCAGCTTGGACATCTTCTCCATTGATGCCTTAACAAACACCGAGGTCCCGGACAATCGGATTACAAGAGACAAAATGGTCTGTTTGACCGGCTCTGCCCCCTTTTCGCTCTGGTGGTCTTCGAGATATTTTATTGCACCCTTAATTGCCTTCTCGGCCGAATCAAGAGGGCCTTCATCAGAGTCCGTCATGTCCGGCGATTGATCTTTGCTGTTGCGGGAAACACCCCCGTTAATAATAATGTTTATATCCCCTGTCATGTCCAGGACCAGTTTTTTATACTCTTCAACCCTTTGTCTTATTAGATTGGTAAATTCATTGTCGGCCTTTTCGAGAGCAGGGCCTTCTACGACGAGCGGAATTCCATATACAAGGAGCAATGCCGGGGTCTTTTTATTGTCAACAAACCCCTTGATCATTTCCTTTAATGGGCCGACAAGCCTTTGTTCATAGGCCCATCGCGGCATACGCTCAGTAGCTGGAACATCAACGCCGACAATGTGTTGCTTGGGCGCCTGTCTTTTCTTTGCATAATAGAAGGCGACATCCTTGCTTTCTTTCATGTTGAGGTTGTAGACGATAATAAGATCAGAAGCAGTGACGGCAAAGGCCTCAGAAGCCGCCATCGTGAAGAGTGCCGGGAGCATCATTATGAGGAACAAAGGGGCTGGAAAAAAAGGATTCAACTTGCGGGCTTTCATAATATCTTGACAGTTCAGGGTTAGGATATTTGCTCAGAGGGCCGCAGATCAGGCAAAAAGCATCTTTTCCTGTTCCATTTTATCTCTCCTGGACATTAAAGCCATCGAAGGCGTTTGAATTGTGAGAAGGGTGATTAATGGCCTTTTAGCACCTTTTATTTCTGCTTAATTCAGGCGAACGACTGCTTCTCTTTATTGGGCATCTATTGAGGAAGATGTCCGCACAAAAAAAGATTTCTGTTAATCAGTCAAGGCATTACTGAGCTGCCCTTTATCAGTCATGATTTCTTAAGTCAAGTTGATTTGATCCCTCTGTTGAGGACCTTGGATATTTGAGAGTTGTATTTTGATACATATGAAAATTTTTTCTATACTATGGAAATAAATTATCTATAAATATGGTAAATTTTTATACAGTTACAATTTTATTTAAAAAATAAAATAATAAATATAGTTATTTCAATATGTTCCATGGGGACATTTTAGGTTATTTTCAGGCATGAAAAATGCACTCGACTTGTTGAATTAGGGGGTAACAGGTTTATAAAAATACCTGCTCAGAGATGTTCGACCATGAACCTGGAAATGTCAGGGTCTCGCGGGGTTCATAGCCTGTGATGGGAAAGTCCTTTTAATGTCCCTTTCAGGGATGGTTGAAATCCCTCGCCTTTAGGCGAAGAAAAGTTAATACATGTCGCTATGCGACGTTATCAACTGGGTGCCCA
>LT984860.1:0-5787 GCA_900258555.1 uncultured Desulfobacterium sp.
AAACATCTTTTTATCGACTCTTCACCTTTTTCTTCTATTTTATTGTCAAAGAACAAATTGTATACTTAATTACGACACAGTCTCCAAGTCCGGCATGACGATAACAAGCAGTTGTCTCAAGCCTTTCACCGTTGCCCCTTTTATCGGATGAAGGGAATTAGGAACAAAGTACATAGGCATTTAACTATAAATATGGTCTTCTAACAATGCCAATGGTCTTTCGATATGCGAGACTCAGCCGCGCATCTTTCCTCATCCGAACCCAGTTGACAGGCAAAGACGGCGATGACAAAATCGGGGCCTCATTCTGGTAACGGCCATAATGCCCGGGAGAAATACGCTGATGACCCTTGGAGACATGCTTAGAAGAAACGCGAGGATTTACCCCACTAAGACCAGTCTAGTATATGACGGGGAGAGGTTTACCTGGCGGGGAACCCTCGCAAGGGTTAATGCACTGACAAGGGCCCTTTTGGGCATCGGGGTGAAAAAAGGAGACAGGATTGCAATCCTTTCCGATAATTCACACAGGTATCTTGAAATCTATCTTGCCGCGGCCCAGGCGGGTTTTATTATTGTTCCGTTAAATTCTATGCTTACTCCAGCGGAACTAAATGGCCTGGTACTCAACGCCGAACCTGTCGTACTTTTTTGCGGCAAGGGCTATCTTGAAAAGAAAAATCATTTAAAAAGTGGATGCCCCTGCATCAGGCATTTCATAGGGCTTGAAGACCATGACTGCAATTACGACTATGAAGATCTGATCAGAAACAGCAGCACACAGGATATATACAGTGATATCGGCCCTGATGATATCTTTTCCATAAGCTACACCAGTGGTACGACCGGCAATCCCAAGGGAGCTGCCCTTACACACAGGGCATGTTATATGGCAGCCATTATCCATTCGCTTGAATGGAGGGTGACGCCGGCAGACAATTATCTGTTTTTAGGAAGGCTCTTTTTTGCGGCAGGAGGCTCAAAATTCATCCCCTTCTTTAGGGGATGCAAGATTGTGGTGACCGGTTTTGAACCGGCCGGCACCCTTGAGCTGATAGAAAGGGAGCGGATATCAACATTTTCAACCGGGCCTACAATCATCAATTCGCTGGTCACACACCCTGATGTCTCAAGATATCGCCTGGACAGTATCCGTTCCATAGGCTATACCTCTGCGCCAATGCCGGCAGCCATATGGCAAAAGGCGAATCAGGTGCTGGGAGAGGTAGGCGTTTCCACATACGGGCTTACAGAGACCAATGCAACAGGCCTGATATTACATCCGGAAGATGTCTACCCTCTGGATAATGAGCTGAGACAAAAGAGACTGGGATCTGTGGGCAAGGCCATGGCGCTTATGGATATAAGGGTAATTGATCCGGAGGGTGTAGATGTTGACTGGGGGAAGGGCGAGATCTGCGAGATTATTATCAAGGGGCAGACACTGACAGCAGGTTATTGGAATAACCCTTCAGAATCTGCAAAGACAATAAAGGACGGCTGGTTCTATACCGGGGACCTGGCCACGATAGATGAGGATGGGTATATATACATTGTTGACAGAAAAAAGGATATAATCATCAGCGGCGGAATCAACATTTCATCAAGGGAAGTGGAAGAAGTCCTTTATCAACATCAGGCAGTGGGTGAAGCGGCAGTGATAGGAGTTCCTGATCAAAAATGGGGTGAAACGGTCAAGGCTGTTATTCAATTGAATGATTCCTTCAGTGTAACGGAAAAAGAGCTGATAGATTTTTGCAGGTCAAGACTTGCCTCCTATAAGAAGCCTACCTCAATAGATTTCGTGAGAGACCTTCCCAGGACATCCAGCGGAAAGATAAATAGACGGCTAGTAAGAGAAAAGTACTGGTAAAGGGTAACTGGGGCAAACATTATAAGTTATTAACCGTCTCAAAATAGTTTCGTCATGCCGGACTTGATCCGGCCTCCAGAAGGCCTAGATTCCGGCCTCCGCCGGAATGACGGAGTAGAAACAATTATGAGACGGTTAATATATGATCCCCAGACGGCTCGATGACCTCTAAAATGTTACATTTCTGTTTGACATAGACTTCTGTATGGTGGAAATATATTCTTCATGCAGCGAAATCTAACCATCAGCAAGGGACTGATAAGTGTCGTTCTTTTAACAGGCTGCATTCTTATTGCGGTTCTTGTTGTCTACTGTCTGCGCCTTTCCTCTCAGATAGATACACGGTTTTCGGGAAGGCTGTGGTCCATTCCCTCAAAGGTATATTCTGATACCACGATCCTCTATCCAGGCCAGGGTGTTAACCTGCGCCTCTTTAAGGAAAAGCTCGAAAACCTGGGTTATCATAAGGTATCTCATGCGGTGACGCAAAAGGGAGATCTTCGGATCTCCGCATCATCCTTTGAGGTATTCCTCAAGGATGGGGTCATGTATCACAAGGAGAGAGAAGGGTTTCCTGTCAGAATATCATTTGCGAAAAACACCATTCAATCCATCACGCGGATGGATACCAAAGAATCGATGCCCCTGTTGGAATTGGAGCCTGAGGAATTAATGCTCTTTTTCGGCAAAGAAAGGGAAGACAGGAGGCTTGTAGCCCTTGATGAGGTGCCGATACATGTCCGCAATGCAATATTGGCCTCGGAGGATGCCAGATTTTATGATCATCACGGTGTTGACCCGTTGGGGATGATCAGGGCGTTTTGTAAAAATTTGCTGCACACCGAGATACGGCAGGGCGGCTCCACCATTACCCAGCAGCTTGCAAAGAACTATTTTCTGAGCCCTGAGAGGACCATTTCAAGAAAGGTCTCAGAATTATTCATAGCGCTTCTTCTGGAGGCAAAATATGAAAAAGATCAGATCCTGGAAATCTACTTAAATGAAATCTACCTGGGGCAAAAGGGATCGGTTTCAATCAATGGTATCGGTGAGGCAGCTTACTTTTATTTTAACAAGCCGGTAAGCGAGCTCAGTGTCGCGGAGGCCGCCACTATCGCGGGGCTGATCAGGGCACCTAATATATATTCCCCCTATCAGGATGAAAAACGCAGCATGGAGCGCAGAAACATTGTATTGCAAAACATGGCAAAGCACCATTGGATACCGGACGGTCAACTTGAAGCCTTAAAATCAGAACCCATAAAGACAAGAGGATTTGAGACTTATAAAAGTAAGGCCCCTTATTTTATAGATTATCTTTCACAGCAGCTCACTGATCTTTACCCCCGCGAAGCCCTCTCCTCCCTTGGTCTTACAATTTACACCACCCTGGACACCCAGGTGCAGACGGCCGCTGAGGAGGCATTGGAAAAAGGGCTTGTCCGTTTGGAGAGGTCACATCCTTCCCTGCTGTCTCATGGGGCAGATAAAAGACTTCAGGGTGCAATTATTGTGATGCAGCCCAAAACCGGCTACATCCTGGCCATGGTGGGCGGCCGCGGATATGGCAAAAGCCAGTTCAACCGGGCCGCACAGGCCCGCCGCCAACCGGGCAGTGCATTCAAGCCGATTGTATTTCTAAGTGCCCTGGACATGTTTTCGACAACAACGGTCTTGTCCAATGAACCCAGGACCTTCAGGGTGGAGGGAAAATCGTGGAGTCCCAAAAATTATAAACCAGTTGCCGAGACAAGCGTTACCATGAGAGATGCACTGGCAAGATCCATTAATCTGGCCACTGTAGATCTTGCCATGAAAGTGGGTCTGGACAATGTTGTCAGGACTGCGTCCCTGTTTCATTTTTCTACCCCGCTGATGCCTTATCCTTCCATAGCACTGGGGTCATCAGAGGTGATCCCACTTGAACTGGCGCGCGCCTACTGTGCCTTTGCCGCTGACGGCGTTTTGCCATACCCCTTGTCCCTTAAGGAGTTACTGGATGAGAAAAAGGCCACAATTGAACGAAGACAGATCACTATTGAGCGTGTGACAACCCCGGCAAAGGCCTTTCTCATAACCTCAATGTTAAAGAGTGTGGTCGAATACGGAACGGCGAGGTCGTTAAGAATGCTTGGGATATCCTTTCCCGTGGCCGGAAAGACCGGGACCACCAATGATTCAAAAGACACCTGGTTTATCGGATATACACCTGACATCCTGGCCCTTGTATGGGTGGGTTTTGATGACGGATCATCCGTGGCATCCACTGGCGCTTCGGCCGCAGTCCCCATATGGTCGGAGCTGATGGCTGCAATACCCCAATATGTATCAGGGACGTGGTTCAGGATGCCTGCGGGTGTGGAAGAAGTAACGATCTGTTCTGAAAGCAAAAAGATTGCGGTGTCCGGTGCATGCCCTGAATACACGGAGGAGGTCTTTCTTTCTGAGTTTGCACCGAGGGAATTTTGTGATATACATAATCCGAATCCATTTCAAAAGGTCATTAAAGGAGTCAGAGATTTCCTTGAACGCGAATAAATCCTTGTTGCTTGTGGCAGCGTTGTGCCTTGCGCTTTCAGGCTGTGCTGCAAGAACTGTAACCATTCCTACAACAAAGCCGTCCACCACAAGACCTCCATCTACCCAAGAGCCGATCGAACCACGCAAACCAGTTGAGACCAGGAAACAACCAGAGGCCCCGGTAGAGGATAATAGCCCTAGGGCCATAGCCGCCCTTACCCTGACTGATCAGGCCAAAATGCAGTTGAAAAACGGCCAACCCGATCAGGCGATAAGCACCCTTGAGCGGGCGATAAATCTCAATCCGGGAAGCGGTCAAAACTATTATTATCTTGCCGAGGCCTGGCTTATGAAAAAGAATATTACACAGGCCGTTGAATGCAACAATATTGCGGCAGACTCCTTACGAGGAGATTCATCGTGGACTGCCCGTGTGACAAAGCAGAAAAGACGAATCCAGTCCCAATTGAAGCCCCAATAGCGTCCCCCTGATCTTTTGACTTCAGTCTTCAGCTTTCAGCCTAACCATCTAATTGGCTTAAATATGATTGACAAAACCTTATCGATCGTGATATTGTAGTATAAAATTTATCGATGGAGGCATTAGCATGCATTCAGTAACTGTATCACCAAAATATCAAGTCGTTATACCAAAAAGTGTCAGGGAGGCTTTGAAGCTTAAACCAGGACAAAAAATGCAGGTTGTTGAATTTGCGGGTCGAATTGAACTTATACCGGAACGCGACATTAAAGAACTTCGTGGGTTCCTAAAGGGCATCAACACTGAATTCAAAAGAGAGGAAGATAGAGTATGAATATTGTAGATTCTTCCGGTTGGCTTGCCTATTTTGCCGATGAGCCGAATGCCAAACATTTTCTGGAGCCGCTGAGTGATTCTGATTTACTTGTTGTCCCATCGGTCACGATTTACGAGGTCTTTAAAGTCGTTCTGAGAGAGTCCAATGAGAATGAAGCATTGCAGGCTGTTGTTGCTATGCAAAGAGGAAGGGTTGTGGATTTAAGTGCGCCATTGGCAATCGCAGCTTCAAGACTGAGCCTGGAGTATCAACTTCCAATGGCGGACAGTATCATTCTTGCCACGGCTCAAGAATTTAATGCCATTATATGGACTCAGGATTCAGATTTTAAAAAAATAAGGAAGGTGAAGTATTTTCCCAAAAAATAAATCCCAACCCTGACTAACCAGGCCAAAATGCAGTTGAAAAACGGCCAGCCCGATCAGGCGATAAGCACCCTTGAGCGGGCGATAAATCTCAATCCGGGAAGCGGTCAAAACTATTATTGGGGCATCGCACATTTGTGTGGGTGACCCCAATATGTTGTGGTCATGCATTGATGACCTGGAATGCCGCTGGTTTTCTTCTCGGATAGAG
>LT984860.1:11557-17660 GCA_900258555.1 uncultured Desulfobacterium sp.
TTGATCTCTATCCGAGAAGAAAACCAGCGGCATTCCAGGTCATCAATGCATGACCACAACATATTGGGGTCACCCACACAAATGTGCGATGCCCCCTTTTTAATAATATGAATGATGACTGCCTGAATGACATAAAAGAAATTGGGTTGCCACAATATTCAGGGATGTCATTTATCTCAAAGATAAGAATGTTTCTTGATCCAACAAAATATGTCGTTCTTGATCAGCAAATATTAAAGATGAATGGCACTACATTTGATACAGTTCTAAAACAGATTAAATTTGGTGATAAAGAAACTCAAATACGCATTAGTAAGGCAAACATTGCCGTATACCAACAGTGGTGCGATAAATGTAGGGAAATTTCTCATTCAATTTACAGCGGTGAATATAGGGCGGTTGATGTAGAAAGAGGCTTTTTCACGTTAATTCAGCATAGCAAAGTTGAATTGGCCGCTCAAATTTTATCAAATGCTTAGGCCAACCACGGCCTGCTGCGGACTCGGTTCCCTCGCCGCAGAGGCCGGACGTTGGCAGACAAAGTTCAAATCGAAGGAAGAATACATTGCGAATCACCTTCATAAATAATAGGCGGTTAAGCTTCTGTATGAGAAACTGTGATGTACCCAGTACAGAAGATCTACTTTTTTAAAATAGACAATAACACCAAAAAATTATAATGTGTTACATCTGGAAGCTCGGGCTAAATGTTATCGGAGGTCGCTTTGACTGACAAAATAAAGAAAAAACAGAAGTTAGATGCCGAAATAGCGGATGCACGTAACGAGATAAGAACAGACAAGCTCGATATCAGCTATGGAGAACTAGCCAATCTTTACGAAAACGATGAGCTGATAATTAAGCCTGAATACCAGCGTCTGTTCAGGTGGAATCCTACACAGAAGACAAGATTTATTGAGTCTATTCTTCTGGGATTTCCGACACCCGCTATTTTCGTCGCCGAAGACGCACAGGGGGTCTGGGAATTGGTGGACGGCTTACAGAGAGTATCAACAGTTTTTGAGTTCATGGGATCGCTCAAGAATCCAGATGGCAAGCTTTATCCAGCCTCTAGGTTGGTCAAGGCTGATCGCAAACCTCGGCTGCCTTCTATGGAGGATATTTTGTTCAAGAACTTGAGCCTCAAGGCACGGTTATCAATTAAGCGTGCTGGCTGCCGTGTCGAGGTTATCAAAACGGGTAGTAAACCAACCATGAAGTACGAGGTTTTTGAGAGGTTGAATACCGGTGGCTCGGGACTTACAGCCCAGGAAGTGAGAAACTGTATATTCCGTGCAACAAATCCTGACTTCATGGACTGGATCGAACGGCTGTCGGCCTATGGACCATTTCGTGACAACCTTGGGCTTTCCGAGTTCCAACTCAATAGCATGTTCGACAGATCTCTAATCCTTCGGTTTTTCACTATAAAAAACGCGTACAACGAATTCGAACACGATGTTGAGCCATTCATCACTGATTTTGTTCGTGAGGTTCTTGAGAGTAAAAGAGATTTTGACATGACCCACGAAGAGAAGCTATTCAAAGAAACTTTCAAGTTAATTGGGAGAGCCTTGGGTGAAGATTCTTGGCGGCACTGTCGTAAAGGCAAGCATAAGGGGCCACTCTCGGTTTATGTGTTTGAAGCTGTCGCAACTGGTGTAGCAGTGAACATAGACTTAATCAGAGAACTGGGAACCGATGAATTGAAAGACCGAATTGTGGAGTTCAAGGAGGCCCAACAGTTTGTCAATAACACTGGACCCGGCGCAAACATTAAATCGAAAATGCGCGGCAGGATCGAATTCGCGCATAATTTCTTTGCAATGTAGTGTACCTTGGTATGGCGTCAATTGAATCTGTTTTAGAAGAAATTTCGAACAACTTAGACCAGCGTCGACTAGGTATTACCAATCTTCATCGTGTAATCCAAAACTACCTTGGGAAGTCGCTCGAGCCGACAGCAGTTCACATGGCAATCCCAATGTTATATGCACACTGGGAGGGTTATGTCCGAGAGACTTGCCAGCTATACCTTGAGTATATTGAGTCTTCCGGCATAAAGGTTGGCGATCTACGATCGGATTTGGTCGGATATTTGTGGACATCTACACTTAAACCCCTTACCGGTGGTCTCAATTTTGCCAGAAAGAAAGCTGTCGCTGAACTCGCTTTAGGCTGCCTGCAATGTCCAGTCAAATTTGAGGAGACTGAGCGTGCAATAAATACTAGATCCAATTTGAATTTTGATGTTCTCGAAGACATTGCCGCTCATTTATGTCTGGATATATCGCCAATGTTACCGTTGAAGCGACACTTGAATGCATTAGTCCATTTACGGAATCATATAGCCCACGGGTCAAGACCTCACTCTTTGGGCTACTCACATTTTCAAGAGCATGCGTCTTCCGTGATTGAAATCATGGAAGGATTTGAGCGTAGCCTTGCTCGATCTTTGGAGGACCAGAATTATTGCATGGTATCGAAATGAACGAAACCAAGTTCTGTATGAACATTCTGCGGCTTGACGGCTCCGTGCGGAAAGCCGCTCATCTCACGCCGTTGGGCTGAAAATTTAATCTAAAACGGATGGAGTCATGACAGAGATAATCGGTAATTTGGAAAATCACATTTCGGAGGCAGTCGCCCATTACTGGCAGACTCGTAAATTCCAAGTAGAAAAGCAGAAAAATAAAGGGATTTCTGATGCCGGGTTGCGGAGCGCGGTGACCGGCGGTGCTCAAATGGATGGCTTTATCCGCCTTTTCACGAAAGTAGTGGTCGATGCCGGGCTTGACGAGAAATATGTCTTCCACAAAAAACGTCTTGAATTGCCTGGATTTTTTCGACCCACCAAGGAATGGGATTTGGTTGTAATCAAGAACGGACATTTGGTTGCAGCAATTGAAGCAAAGTCACAGGTTGGCCCCTCTTTTGGTAACAACTTCAATAATCGGACAGAAGAAGCTATGGGCAGCGCTCTTGATCTCTGGACGGCTTTTCGAGAGGGTGCTTTCAATTGTGGAGTTCAACCCTTTCTCGGATATTTTTTCATGCTTGAAGATTGTGATGCCTCTGTTCGCCCAGTCAAAGTCAAAGAACCCCATTTTAAAGTCTTTCCAGAATTTGTTGGGGCATCATATAGGAAAAGGTATGAACTCTTTTGCCGCAAGCTCGTTCTCGAACGTCATTATACATCGGCATCGTTTATAACATCCGAAAGCGAGACAGGTCTTAATGGTGTGTACCGGGAACCTGCAAACGATCTCTCATTTACAATTTTTCTCAAATCGCTTGTATCACATATCAGAGCCTTTGCATGAAAAATATTAAACAGAAGACTTATCAAAGGCTTATTAATGGGGATGCGAGGGATTTGATTTTTTTAGAGGATGAATCCATACATCTTGTTATTACGTCGCCGCCATATTGGAACTTAAAACGATATAATGAAAATCCAGACCAATTGGGCCACGTCAATGACTATGAGTCCTTCTTAGGAGAGCTTGAAAAAGTATGGAGAGAGGTTTTTCGGGTATTAGTTCCGGGTGGCAGGTTGGTTTGTGTTGTTGGTGATGTATGTGTTTCAAGGAGAAGATTTGGACGGCATCTTGTTTTTCCTTTGCATGCGGATATATGCGTTCTATGCCGGAAAATCGGTTTTGATAACCTTAATCCCATTATTTGGCATAAAATTGCAAATGCAAGTTTCGAAGTGGAAAACGGATCAAAATTTTTGGGAAAGCCATATGAACCCAATGCAATCATAAAGAATGATATGGAATTTATCCTAATGCAGAGAAAGCCCGGAGGCTATCGTAAACCCACAGAGGAACAAAGAAGATTAAGCAAAATCGAGAAAAAAGATTTTAATGTCTGGTTTCAACAGATTTGGAATATTACGGGGGCATCTACCAGAAGTCACCCTGCCCCATTTCCTCTTGAGCTTGCCACCCGTCTTGTTAGAATGTTTTCATTTTATGGAGATACAATTCTTGATCCTTTCTGCGGTACCGGAACTACTATGATAGCAGCATTAAGATATGGAAGAAACAGTATTGGGATCGATATTGAATCAGAATATTGCCGTATGGCCGCGCAATATTTAAAGAAAGAGAGCAGCAACCTCTTTTTCAAAACAGAATTGATATTCGAAAGAATGGTGGCAGATCGCTCAGGTCAAATGCAAGTTTGTGAAGACCAAGCCCTTTACGAAGTCAAATCAGCCAGAAAAGTATTGGAATGAGCGAACCAAGATCGAGTAGCTGTCCTAAATTTCCATTCAAATTATGAAGCTAACCATAGAAACCCAACAACCAGTTTCTGCCGATAAAGACGGCAGAACTGGGCGCTGAAAAAAATAAAGAGCAAGATGGTATGGCCACGATAACTGAGAACGACTTGTCATCCATGCTATTGGATAATTTTTCGATTAGGGCAGTAGAGCCACATATTTACTCTGTTCTCCCTGACAATAAATGCGGTAATGAGTATGACAGTCAGTTCGGTTTTATATATGACCTTGTGGCGTGCAATCCAATTTATAACCGTTTTATTTGGGGGTATTCAGTCAAAATATTTCCTCAAATTGCAAATGAAGCGCTTTTCTCTACTTATGGAGGTAACGTATTGGATCTGGGTTGCGGTTCCCTTGCTTTTACAGCAAATGTATATAGCCAATATACTGAACATCCAGTGGTTTTAGTAGATCAGTCGTTGAAAATGCTCAGAATGGCTAAATCAAGGTTAATGAAACAAAACGGCACAGTCCCGGAGAATCTGGTGTTCATCCACGCTGATGCTCTTCAATTACCATTTCAGGAAAATACATTTACGACAATACTTTCTGAGAACCTGCTCCACTGCCTAAAAGACACAGGTATCCTGCTCAAACAATTGAAAACCATAATATCGAAGAATGGCAGGATGTATTTTACAACTTTGGTGAGGACCAATCGTTTTGCGGACAGGTATCTTGAGGCATTAGCAGACAGTGGCAAATTGGTTTCAAGGGCCGTGAATGACCACAAAAGGGTATTTGAGCAGATCGGCCTGTCAGCAGAATATGAAACAACAGGTAACATTTTAATAGTTAGAGGAAATAAATAGAAAAATCAGCTATACAGGCGCCTGTAGCTCGTTCGGCTGCTTTTAGCTCATGTTTAAATGGTCAATAAATAGTCCTTCAACAGGCCGCAGGGCTAAAGCAATAAGTTGACTAAAGGAAGCCTATAGACTTTCACAAAAAGATTTTTGACTAGTATAAAATCCAGTTCAGGCCTACACATTTGACAAAATGTATTTTGCAACACATAATTTCAACAACGCCTTTCACAAAGGCTCCGCTTGGGAAGGCGGCGTTAAGCCGCAAAAATTATGAAGAAGCAAAACATTCGAGCAAAATGGCTCCGATTTACAGCCGAAACGAATGCTCTTGATTTCTTGGAACGGGCAGGACAATTTATACAACAGACTGAATCCGACATTAACGCCTGGAAATGGGTAATCTTATCCTTACATGGAGCATTGTACGGATTTGCTATCTGTGCCTGCAGAAGCACTGATTATGAAAATATTATTCGCAGGACGAAGAAAGGAATAGAGCGGCTCATTCCCATAGATGATGCAATCCAGATCTGCCAAGAAAAAGGGTGGATGGGAACATTATATGGTAGCAAGCCATTAATGCTGACGGAGAATCAAAAATATTCGATAAAAATGCTTAAAAAGACGTTACGCAACAATTTTGAGCATTTTAAACCAAAAGGTTGGTCAATTGAAATACACGGACTCCCAGGTATCGCAATTGATATTCTGGATATCATCAGATTCCTTGCAGTCGAAACATTTCGATACCAGCATCTCAATCAGAGCCAACGCCGTCGGATCAACTCAATTGTATTTCAAAGCAAAAAAATATTGAAAAGGTCAACTTTTTATCAAGAAGCTATACTGGCCGATAAGTCAATCATTTCGGCTTAACCTCAAAACAATTGAGAGAGACTGGCTATTTAATGTCCCTTTCAGGGATGGTTGAAATCCCTCGCCTTTAGGCGAAGAAAAGTTAATACATGTCGCTATGCGACGTTATCAACTGGGTGCC
>LT984861.1:0-5968 GCA_900258555.1 uncultured Desulfobacterium sp.
AAAAGCAAGAAGGGGAGCCGATTCCTGATGATAGTCGATTTGAAATCGACCCCTCATAAAACCCCTCGACTTATAGTCGAGGGTGGTTTAGTTCAATCTATATGACAATCCTGTATTGACAACCAGTCAATGCTTCTTATCTTTTGTTTCAATAGCACGGCGATTCGCCGTTATGCTCTTTGAAAAGATTGAAAATCTCAAATGGCTTCATTTCCATTTACGACGTTCATCCGAGAACCGGTCTTCGGACCGCCCCTTACGGGGTTAAGATCAGGATTATCCTGATCCCCTCATTTTATTTTTAAGATGTGGGTATTGGACTGCGGCAGGTATGAAGGCTGGCCGATCCAGGTGCCATGGTATTACTGGATATTCGGCATCAAGCCTGTACTTGTTGTAGTACCGCAGTGAAACATAATTCCTATAATTCTGTTTCACATACTTGGGCAGGCGAAGGAAGCAAAGAGTTGCTGATCTTCGAAAACGGATGGCGTCTTAAATAGGGTGTCCTTTGGATACAGCGTCATCCTCCTGTACAAGTAAATTTAAATGAAAGGAGGTAAGCGTTATGTTGATAGCGGAAATGAAGAAGATTGAGGCTGCACTCGCAGTAGTCAAGGATAGTGAAACAATGCTGATTAACCTGAGATTTTCAATCCGTTCCGAATCATCAGGCTGTGACTTTGGGATTTCCGGACTAGTTCCGTACCTAAATGCCACGAAGCGCGCTTTGCGAGTGCGTATGTTTGGTATCGCTATCCGCGCCCTGTGGCTTAGAGTTGGCCGAAAAACCCAGTTTGGCAGGTGATGATTAGCTTGCCCTTTTTTATAAAATAACCTCATGAGAGGACCAAATAGATGACCTTAGGACGTTTAATAAAACTGGTGAGAACCCATAGGAATAAGAATCAAAATGAGATGGCAGAACTACTGGGTATATCACAGAATTATCTCTCTTTAGTTGAAAGTGAAAAAAAACAACCGAGCGCTGAGCTTATCTCTAAGTTTGCAGAGAGACTTGAAATTTCCCACGATGCACTCATTTTCGCGGCTTCGGATATTCCGGCTGAGTTGGATGCCGATGGCCGCAAGGATTATAAGAGGTTACAGAATAATATTTTGTCTCTTCTACTATTTGAGGTGACAGGGGAGTTGGGAAAAATTGAAGAAGTCCAAAGTTAAGAGAACTCTCAATATCAATTCTGTCAAACACCTTTCATATCACCTGGGATTTCCTCCATCTGAAATACTGCAAGTTGCTTCAGGGGCTGAAAATCTTTACAACTTCAAAGAAGCGCCTAAAAAAAGCGGGGGGGTCAGAGAAATTTCAATCCCTCGTAAGAGATTAAAAAGGATACAGACATCTATACATACTCTTCTAGCCAAGATTGCGATGCCCGACTGTGCCCACGGCGGAATAAAGGGCAGATCGAATCTCACCAATGCACAACCACACTGCAACAAACGCTTCTTGCTTAATTTGGACTTGAAAAACTTTTATCCAAGCATTTCTCATTACATGGTTTATGCGTTATTCCATAAAACCCTCAAATGTTCCTCAGAGGTGTCTTCCATTCTTACCAAACTCACAACCGTGAAAGGACAGGTTCCCCAAGGTGGTTCCATGAGTACTGATATTGCCAATCTGGTCCTAAGAGAACTGGATAAGAGAATAGGAAAATTGTCAACCTTATATGGGATCACATACACACGATATGTTGATGATATTTCTTTATCTGGAAATTTTATTCCGGATATTTTCATCAGGAAAATAAAACAAATCGTTCTGCAGACTGGATTCCAGTTAAAGACAGAAAAAGAAGCACTAAGAGGGCCATCAGAACCGAAATATGTCACGGGCCTATCCGTAAACCGAAAAAAGCCCAATGTGCCCAGACTCACAAGGAGAGAGGTCAGGAAAGAGGCCTACCTTTTCAATAGATTTCCAGAAAAAAATTTAGAAGATTTTTTATTCACAAAGAAGTATCAGCAAATAAAAGGGAAGCTTGCGTATATTGATTATATCAAGCAAAATGGGGGACATTAGCATAGTTCAAGCCAGCAAAAAAGAATGGATTTGCGGTTCTGAAATTCTTTTCTGCGGTTTGTAATCAGAGAGTCGTTATGGACATGAAGACATTTGATGCATATAGCTTGAGGGCTCGATATTTTCCCACGGTCATCGTCATTGCACCGATTTGTTTGGTGATCCTATCACTAACATCAGATATTTGGGGTCTTAAGAATAGTATAGGCTTCGCTGCAATATCAGCTTTAGGTTTGGCGTTTGTCATGGATCAAGTAGGACGTGACCAAGGTAAGAAAAAGGAAGCACGACTCTTTCATCTTTGGGATGGGAAGCCTACAACACGCATTCTTCGTCACAGGGATACATCACTTGATCGAACCACAAGGGAAAGATATCATAACAAGCTCGCACGTTTTGTGGAGGGGATAAACATTCCCACGGCGGAACAAGAGTTGAAGGACCCTAATGAAGCAGATTCGATCTATAATTCTTGTGTGGCATATCTACGAGCAAAAACCAGGGACCCAAAGATATTTCCCCTCGTTTTTCAGGAAAATGTGAACTATGGATTCCGGAGAAATCTTTGGGGGATGAAACCCGCTGGTATTTGCATTTCAGTCATCGGCGTTTTGGCATGTTCAGCTCTGTCGATGCATTATTTCTTTGCAAACGAGAAAGAATGGGTTGGGGCTGCAGTATGTGTACTTTTATGCATTTCTCTACTGGTTTTATGGGTGGCTAGGTTCACCCCGTCTTGGGTTAAGATAACTGCCGATGAATATGCGAAACAACTTGTATCAGCGTGTGATACATTGGACTTAAATAAATTGGGTTCCCATAAGTAATTACATGGAGACAAGTATGTCAAAAAAATTGATATTCTATCAGGTGGATAATGGTGCAAGTGTACTGGCTACACTTGATGACGAAACTCACTTGCTGTTTGATATCAAGCAGAAGCCAGACGATTCAAAAGATGAGGACAAAACTGAGAATATACACGCATCCCTATTAAAGACATTGCCCAAGCGGGGTGGAAGAAGATATTTATCAGTATTTGCCCTTACTCATCCTGACTTAGACCACTGCCAGGGATTTAGCCGGGTCTTTTATTATCCTGAACAGAATGAAGATGACAGTGAGCTAATCGAAATGGATGAACTCTGGGTTACTGCTGAGATTTTCAATGAGAAACTTTCAGGGCCTGCCAAGGAAGTGCAAAAGGAGGCGCGGCGGAGACTCCGGTTGTGGTCTGACAAAGATAAACAAGTTGATGCGGAAAGACCGGGTAATATGATCGTGGTATTTGGCCGCAGTGATACTGAAGACCTGAGACACTTGCCAAAAAATCGACATCTGGGCGCTGGAATGATCACCAAATTCATCGCAGGGCAGATGCGATCTGACTTTGAAGCATTTGTTCATTGCCCCTTCAGCTACCTCCTAGACAATGATGAAGAGCTTCGAAACGATACTTCTTTAATACTACAAATGAAGATGACTGATGGTAATTCCGAAGCTTTAATGTTAATTGGTGGAGACGCGGGGTGTAAGATATGGAAGACTGTTTACAACAAGTCACATGAAAAAGGCAACAAAGTCCATCTTGAATGGGATGTCTTTTTTGTACCCCATCACGGCAGCTATAAATTCTTCACTGAGATGGAGCATGAAGAAGGCAGAAAAGAGGCAGAAAAGAATCCGGCAAGGACATCCATGACCATACTTGAAGCTGGCAGAGAATATGGATGGCTTGTATGTTCCAGTCGTCCGGTTAGGGAGAATAACTACGATGATAAAGACCCTCCTCACATTGAAGCGATCAAACATTACCGAAAGAGGGCGACTGACCTTGGCGACAAAGAGCACTTTGTATGCCTTATGGAGAACCCATCTGAATCAGATACTAATCCTCTTGTACTTCGGCTAACATCAAGAGGTCTTCAGAAATTAATCCTGGGAGCTGCATCTATCTCAGTTGGCAGCAAGGCCACATCTCAACCTAGTCGTTGGGGCTAGAAGTATCGCCTGTGTTACCACCGTCTAAATAAGTGATCCCCATTGGAAGAAATAATTCAAGAAATTAACGAATTAAGGCAGTTACCATATGTCTATGATGATGACAGTTTTTCTTTTGATAGAAAAAATGGGTATATTTATGTGTCTTTGAGTATTCGTGTTGATCTGCCTGCAAAAGGTCCAGTCAATGACGTCCGCACAATTGAACCCGTTATCATTGTTCTCCCACCAGATTTTCCTAAGAATTACCCTCGCGTATTTCTCAAGAGAGATGATTTTCCACCCGTACATCATTTAACCAGGCGGCCCGGTGATTTTTGGGGAGAGATCTGTCTTACACGTCAGCCCGCCCCAGATTGGTGGCATGGAAAGACTCTTGGAAACGCTGTTCTTGCAGCCTACAAGTGGCTTACGGACGCTGCAGCTGGCGAACTTGTAAAAAAAGATGATCCTTTCGAACCTCTCATAGTGGATGGAAGAAATCCCGTTGTAGAAGTAGACTTTGATATTGCTCGCAAGGAAGCTCGAAAGAATGGTGGCGTGTGGGACACTTCAGCACACCAAATCATTGTGCCTAATCTTGCCGAAGTCCGTTTTATTATTGGTTCAGGAGATGTCCCTACTCGATTGTGGTATCAAGCGCATTTGCAGGCTACACCTTGGAGCGTTGTTCCTGTTGACCTTGATGGTGTGCTTGAGCTTGCTTCAACTATAGGGCTTAAAAAAGAAAAGGTGCGATATTGGATCGAAAAAGGAGGAACAAAGAGTAATCGTGTTCTAACTGTATTTGGAGTGAAACGCCCAAAATTAGTTTTAGGGCAGGCCGGCACAGAAGAATGGGTAGCGTTCGACTTTCACCGTGAAAACCAAAGGGATAAATGGACAGTGACATCACATCTTGTTCTTCGAAGATTCGATCAGGATTTCGCAAGAAGTCTGTCTGGGTTTGGGCATATTCGAGAACAAAAAAAGGTTTTAGTCCTCGGTGCAGGAGCTTTTGGTTCGACTATTTGTGAACTGCTTGCAAGAAGTGGAATGGTCGATTTAACAATTATCGACAATGACACCTTGCGGCCGTACAACCTTGCTCGCCATACTTTAACAGGCAAAGAGATTGGGCAACCTAAAGCAATTGCCGTGGCTGATCGGCTGAATAGCGTATTCGTAACTAAAAATGTAGCCTTCGGAATATTCAAGAATTTTTTAGATCTATCCGACGAGGAAATTAGAGAGCAATTAAATGGAGTTGAATGTATTCTTGATTTATCTGCTTCTGTAGCAGTTCAAAACCGCATCGCGTTGATTCCTGATCGGCAAATTCCTTTGGTTTCTGCATTTCAAATTCTTTCTGGAAAAGGAACGATGGCTTTGGTAGAAGACTTCAATATTCGTGGACGAGCAGATATAATTGAAGCTGCTATGATGATGAGAGAAAGGGAGGACCCTGTCATTGCAGGGTGGCTCACTGAGAAGATAGAACCACTCGCAATAGGTGGGGGCTGTAGCTCTGGTTCTGCCAGGATACCGGATGCCCTCGTTAAAATTGGAGCAGCGTGGGTTGCAAATGCAGTGCTCTATTGGCTTTCATCAAAGGAATGGCCTTTAAAGCCGATGTATGGCATTCAGCGGAATTCGTTTGACCCCAATCCTATAATAGAGACGGAATGGAAGCAAGTTGAAACAGAACCAATCGCTAAAACTATTGCTGGATGGAGTGCTTTCGTTTTGACATCAGTCATCAATGATCTGAACCGATTTGCGCAAAATGCCGGGACAGCCGAGACTGGCGGCATACTTGTCGGTCGGGTAAATCGGCAGTCAAAAGTTTTGCCGCATCGCACATTTGTGTGGGTGCCCCCAATATGTTGTGGTCGGATTATTGTTTTTCTGACCGGAATGAGTTAGCGTAGTTTTAAGGCG
>LT984861.1:12458-17560 GCA_900258555.1 uncultured Desulfobacterium sp.
ACTCTCAGTTTAGGAGATTTATTAATTTTTCTCGACACTAATCACTGGCAAAGCCATTATTCATACCACTGGCATGCCAGTGGCTTATGCCTTCGAGTTAAGATTTGAAATGGTAACTTCTAATTAAAATATATCATAAAAAATTCATCAAAAATATAAACTATATATAAGCAATAAGATTGTATAGTATGACAAAATCAAGTCGGACACTTTTATTACGTTGGGATGCTTTTCTTAACGCAAGCCTTTATGTGATTTTTTAGAGACTGATTTTTAAATCTTTCCGGAAACCTATTTAGATGGCGTTAGAAAAGCGCCTCTTCGCGGCATACCTTATATTCATCATCTCCAGACATAAGATCCCCCTTGCAGCTTTTGTATCTCTTTTCACTGTAATCCCAAAGCCTTTTTTCCTGATCAGATGAAATGATCAAAGGTGGAATTTCCACAGGCTTTCCTTTGTCGTCCACTGCCACCATGATAAAGTGTGCCGTCAAAGACTGGTGCCTTTCCTCTTTAAAGATATCTTCAGCCACCACTTCAACACGAACATCCATTGTTGAGCGGCTGACAAAAGTTAGGTACGCGTTAACAGTAATGAGATTCCCCACCATTATCGGCCTGAAGAAATTTATTCCATCCACTCGGGCAGTGACCACATTGGCATGACAGTGTCTTACCGCTACTATGCCGGCTGCTTCATCCATTCGTTTAATAATTTCACCCCCATGAACCGCACCAAACGGGTTGGCCTGATGGGGCAGCATAACGTGGGACATAACCACTTGAGAGTGTGAAACCGATCTTCCTTCCATTTCCATCTCCTGTTATAATTTTTTTGACATTGGTCAAATAGTTTATAATTTAAGTATAATACCTGTTAACTGGTTACCACATTGTATGTCCTATGGTATTAATAATGGAAGATAAAATAAGGCTTGGCATCAGTAGCTGCCTTTTAGGAGAAAATGTACGATATGATGGCGGACATAGGCGTGATCCATTCCTGACCCAGACACTTAGTCAGTATGCGGAGTACATACCGGTTTGTCCGGAAGTGGAGTGCGGCCTGGGTGTGCCACGGGAAAGCATGAGATTGATCGGACAAATAGAGTCTCCCCGCCTTGTCACAAGCCGAAGCAATATTGACCTTACTGATCAAATGAAAAATTGGGCAAAAAAGCGTCTCAATGAGCTTGAAAAACAGGAATTATGCGGTTTCATCTTTAAAGCCGATTCTCCAAGCAGCGGCATGGAGCGGGTGAAGGTTTATGACAATAATAATGTTCCGGCAAAAAAAGGCATTGGAATATTTGCTGGGATGTTCATGGAACATTTTCCATTGATCCCCGTTGAAGAAGACGGCCGTCTACATGACCCCCTTTTAAGAGAGAATTTTATAGAGCAAATCTTTACACTTAAGAGATGGCGTGATCTGATGAAGAACACATGGACCATGGGAAATCTTGTAGATTTTCACAGCCGAAACAAACTCCTTATCTTATCACATAGTGAAAAACATTATCGGATGATGGGAAAGCTGGTCGCCGAAGGAAAAAAGACGCCGATAAAAAAACTTTTTGGTGATTATGAAACCTATTTGATGGAGGCCTTGAGATTAAAACCAAGCATTAAGAAAAATGTCAATGTACTGCTCCACATGGTTGGATATTTTAAGACAAATTTATCTGCAGATGAAAAAAAGGAGCTTCTTGAAATTATCAATCAATATCGGGAAAATGTTGTCCCCCTGATTGTTCCAATCTCCCTGATCAACCATTATGTTCGAAAGTACCATCAACCATACTTGGGAATTCAAACCTATTTAAATCCTCATCCCATAGAGTTAAAATTAAGAAACCATGCTTAGACCGGCTTTTCGGGCAACTTGAACCTCCAAGGATCTGCTGAAAGCCTGATGATTCTTCATACAAAAAAGAGTTGGACAATAAGATAGAGGAATTAAAGAAAAAATGGGACAATGTGTTGGATGATGCTTCACCCTGGTAGGAGATAAAATGAACCTAAAAGACTACTTTGAGAATAATAAGGGCCGGGGAATCCTGGCAACAGCGGATAAGGAAGGAAAGGTCGATGTGGCGGTCTTTTCCAGGCCTCATATTATGGATGAAGAAACCATTGCCTTTATTATGCCCGATCGCCTGACGCATCATAATCTACAATCCAATAATCATGCGGCCTATTTGTTTATGGAAGATGGTCCTGAATACAAAGGTGTTCGGCTGTTTTTGAGCAAGTTCAGGGAAGAAAAGGATACGGAACTCCTTCACTCGATCCGGAGGAGGAGGTATTCCTCGAAGGAGGAAACAGAAGAGGAGCCCCGTTTTCTGGTCTTCTTTAAAGTTGACAAGATCCTGCCGCTAATCGGGGCCGGTGATAAGTAAAGATATATCTCAGGTTTTTTGGCTGTGTGATATGCCAGGCTATGGGCAATAAATCTAAGCTTCCAAATGGAAGCCTTCCTGGCCTTGGAGATTAACCAGTTAGGCGCAATAATATTATTTATATACCAGATACTTGCGGCCATCAGCATCTTAAGACCCACCAGAGGTTCAATATTCTTTAAAAAGATAATGAGAGGCATATGGCTGGTCAAACAGGCCCTGAGTTTGCCATAAGAGATAAAAAGCAGGCAGGCACCAGAGATTTTTCGCTCTACGGTTGAATATCTTGATAGATTTGGGTAATAAAATGCTTGACATGCTTTATATTGTGGTATAATAAAATTATGCCACAAAATGTGTGGTTATTGGCCAATTTTTTTAACTGAAGGGTTATGGGGGTGTTCCAATAATCTTACCGTCAAAGGAGGGTTCAATGGCCATAGCAAAGAAAAAACCGGAAGCCAAGAAACCAGCAGCTAAAAAAACGGCAGCCAAAAAACCAGCAACCAAGAAACCAGCAGCCAAAAAGTCAACAGCCAAAAAATAATAACCCAAAAAGAGACCTTTTCGTAGAGCCCTTCAGTAAGAAACGGGAAGGCAGCGGTAGTTTTTATACGGCCTTCCCGTTTTCTTTTGTGGGCTACACTGGAATTATCCTTTACAGGACAGGTGGGGGCCGGATCGTTTTCTTCTGGTGTCCTGTACCGCCTTTCGCGCCAGAGCAGACCTATACCCCAACATGACCGTGAAAAAGATTCCCAAGGCCGTGCTTGCCCGCTGCTAGAGGGGCCATGACGACTGCAACCTGCGGGTGGAAAATTTACCCAATGCCCCGGCCCCGAAGGGGCAGGTAGGCCTTTTTAAGGCAAGTTAACCGACTTACGGAACACCTTCAGCCTGTTGGAACAGACCATGATGAACCCCCGTTCTCTTCGCAAGACCCCGTCAAGCCTATGATAAGAAAAGTGATTGAAAAATCTGCTGCATTTATTGAAAGGAGGTTATTGACTCTATGGCTAAGTTAAAAAAAGGAGATAAGGCCCCTGGTTTTAATTTGACAGATCAAAATGGGAAAAAGGTAAAGTTGTCTGATTTCAAGGGAAAGATATTGCTTTTATATTTCTATCCAAAGGCAAATACAGGGGGATGCACGAAGCAGGCTATCGGTATTCGGGACGCAAAGGGGGATCTTGACCGGCTTGGCGTAATCCCTGTCGGTATCAGCCCCGATCCTCCGGATACGCAAAAAAAGTTTGAGGCAAAACATGATCTGGGATTCTCTCTCCTTTCAGATCTTGATCATAAAGTGGCTGATGCCTATGGGGCATGGGGAGAAAAATCCATGTATGGTAAAAAATACGAAGGGATTATCCGTTCTTCATTCCTGATCAGCCAGGATGCCAGGATTATGGAGGCATGGTATAAGGTGAGCCCGCAGGACACTGTTCCAAAGGCCCTGAATGCCATGCCCTGATATTCCATGTAAAGCCGAAAAATAAACGGGGTAATGAAACCAGTATTTGTAAGATTTCACATCGCGTTAATCCTGATGAATAGTTTCTGGTATAATTTTTTTCTTATAATCAGATGTAGTCCTTTTCATGGATGCACCTTAGTCTTTGGTGATGAGGCAAGTAATGAAATCTACAAATACTTTTCTTATAGTTTTTAGTTTTTTAGTAGTCCTGCCTTGCACAAAGGTGCAGTCCTACGATTTGCCGGCGGTAAATTTGGGATTTACAACCTTTGTAGATGTCCCCCCCGCACAACCGGGGTTGTATTTTACCCAATACATCCATAACTGGACCTCCAAAAGATTTAAGGACAGTGAAGGAAATTCTTTGCTGCCAGGTTTCGCTGATGAAAAGCTTGATGTATGGATCTCCATAACCCAGCTTTTCTATTATTCACCCGAGAAACTGCCTCTTGGAACCACGTGGGGACTTGATATACTGATACCCGTTGTCTCAATTGATTTGGATTTTGGCACCTCAAATGTTTCCGGTCTTCCCGCGGATAACGGCGCAGGCCTGGGCGATATAATTATTGCGCCAATCTTTCAATGGGATCCTATCATGGGAAAAAATGGCCCCCTTTTTGTGCATCGTATAGAGTTGCAATTGATTCTTCCCACGGGAAAATACGATGATGATAAGGAACTAAATCCCGGCAGCAACTTCTTTTCTTTCGACCCTTATTGGGCGGGAACCTTTTTTATTGCCCCAAGATGGACCACATCATTACGCCTACATTACTTATGGAATGATAAAAACCATGATCCCAACCGAAACTTTGTCGGAGCTGAAGACACAAAGGCTGGACAGGCAATCCATGCCAATTTCACAGTTGACTATGAAGTCATTCAAGAAAAGTTGCGGGTAGGGTTAAACAGTTTTTTCCTCAAACAAATTACTGACACCGAAATTGATGGACGAAATGCTCCGGGCAATAGACGTGAACAGGTTTTCGGGATAGGCCCAGGGGCTGTGTGGCAGTTCTTTAAGAATGATTTTCTCTTCCTTAATACTTATTACGAAACCGAGGTAGAAAACCGTCCTCAAGGCAGACGAATTAACTTACGCTGGGTGCATATCTTCTAACTCGAAGGCATAAGCCACTGGCATGCCAGTGGTATGAATAATGGCTTTGCCAGTGATTAGTGTCGAGAAAAATTAATAAATCTCCTAAACTGAGAGT
>LT984862.1:0-4750 GCA_900258555.1 uncultured Desulfobacterium sp.
AGCGCACGAGCATGGATAAATCTTCTGGCGTGGATTTTCCCGCGTTTTGTCAACGCCTCAAGTCCTTCCCTCTCCTGCTCAGTAAGTGTTACTCGGTATCTTGGTGACATGACGGCCTCCTTTATAGGTTTGCCGCCAGTATAGCATATATTTTATTTTTGCGAAATATTAAATGTTACGTGGTACTAGTCCCGGACCCGACAAGGACTGTTTTTATTTCCACCCCGACTACTAGTCGGCAAAATGTCATACCTATTCGGTTGGCGCAGAAGCTTGCCATGACTTGCAATAGCCGATCAATTTTCTCTGACCTATACTTCGACTCCGGGCATAATAGGCAATCAAAACATATTGCCCGCGTGGATCGGCCTTTCCATAGAAGGCTTTACCGAAACATTAGCCCAGAATTCATTAGGAAGGAAATTCAGAATCGGAATATAATAGTCGTTGACGATGTCATAACAACCGGAGGATCAGTGGCATCATTTTGTAAGGAGCTTTCAAACAACGGCTATGCCGTTAAATCGGTTGTGGCCTTGATGGGTGATGCCAGGCTGAACATAGACCCAAAAACTCAAGAGCGACTTCATGATGCCTTAAAAAAGGCCGCGACCTCCTTGGATTCAGCCTCTATTAGTTCCAGGCTAACAAGGTCAGAAGCCGGCGGGCTTATTATGTTAATAAATGCTGCGAGGTCTGAAAATGCAAAACAAAAACTTACCACAAACCTACAAAGGTTACTCGACCAAGAGCCTTTTAGAGACTTGGGAAGAGATCAAACGACCGGAAGGAACAAAGGCATCGGAAGAGCAGATTTATGCGATGGGGGAGTTTTTGAGAGAATTCCGGCTTGGACTGTTCGAAAAGGTGGAGGGCTTGAACGGTGATTGATTTTGGACTTCATACAATAGCCGGAATCTGAAATAGGCTACTGAAAAACTCACATTCTTGGTATTGTCGGGTTCACTGCCTGCAATTGTTTATGAACCGCCATTCGAGCCATGCGGATCCTGAGATAGAGGATCCCTCTTTGTTAAATTGACGGAATTGACTGGAAATCCATATAGTTTCACCAGAATATTTCTTGCCCATATCAGACAATTCCTTAAAATCCTTAAGCTAACAGCTAATCTATCATTGTCTTCTTCTCTTGTACGGGGTTGCCTGAATACCCAGTTTTCTTATCCTAATGCACTGCTGTCCAAAATAAATTAAAAACCGAATATGAGACATGGAAATACAATATTCATTTTCTCCGTCATTCACAAACGATGTCTTATCCTAATTTTATCTCTCTTCTAAAGCCTTTAATATTTTCTCCGGAGTTACCGGCAGGTCCTTTAACCTCACACCAACTGCATCGTAGATCGCATTTGTTATAGAAGGTATTGTCGGTATATTTGTGCCCTCACTCGCCTCTTTGGCTCCAAATGGTCCTCTGGGATCGTTCGCTTCTACAATTATTGATTTTACTTCAGGCATATCCATTGACGTGGGAAGTTTGTAGTCCAGGAATGATGAGGTTATAGCCTGGCCTTTGTCCACCTTAAACTCCTCGATCATAGCCTGGCCGAAAGTCATGGAAACAGATCCCTCAGTCTGGCCATCTACAGCCATGGGATTTATGGCAAAACCGCAGTCATGGGCAGCAACGATCTTTTTGACCTTTACTATTCCTGTTTCTTTGTCTACATCTACTTCGGCCCCATGACAACCAAAGCTATAGGCGGGAGATCCGCCTTCATTACCTTTTTCTAGTCCCGTCTCGGGCGGTGTGTAGTCTCCCTGGGTGAATAAGACCTTTTTATGTTTTATAAAATATGAAGTTATAACTTCGGAGTAGGTAAGACTCTTTTCAGGACTCCCCTTGACATGAATTTGACCTTGTTTTACATCCAAATCTTCAGGATTCGCCTCCAGATTTTCCGCCGCCTCTTCCAGCAAAATTCGCTTCATTTCCGAAGCGGCCATTTTGGCGGCATTTCCTCCCATCATTGTCACGCGGCTGGAAAAACTACCCAAGTCTATAGGGGTTACAGCAGTATCTCCTGTTACAATTCCTATATGATCAACAGTTACCCCCAACTCTTCAGCCGCAATCATGGCCAGGGTTGTGTTGCAGGCTTGACCAACATCTGATACACCACTCAGGAGGGTAAAGTAGCCATCTTTCCTGGCCTCTAATTTCACCGAGCTGTGTGAAGGTGGGTCTTTAAGGAAAAAGGACTTCATGGTGCCGGACACAAAAAAGTTGCAGGCAAGGCCAACACCTTTGCCGTCCTTTTTTCCTCGTTTGTCTTTCCATCCGATCTCCTTTTGAACCTTTTCCAGGGATTCTCTATGCCCACTGCTGGTTATTACAAAGTTGGATGCCGTAATATCTCCTGCATTAAGACCGTTTTTGATCCTTAATTCAAAGGCGTCAAGTCCCAGTTTTTCAGCTATCATGTCCAACATGGATTCAACTACAAATCGGGCCTGAATTGCTCCATGCCCCCGTTGAGCGCCGCAAAAAGGTTTGTTGGTATATACTCTTAATCCCTTGTATCTAAGATTTTTGACCTTGTAAGGCCCGTTCTGAAGAATGCCATGAAGAACGGTAGTGATTGTTCCTGTACTGTTGTATGCGCCGCCGTCAGCAACGAAGTTCGAATCGACCGCCATTATTGTGCCATCCTTCTTTACTCCTATCTTTTGCTCAACAAAAACGGGATGGCGCCTTGTACTGCTCACCAACTGTTCTTCCCTGCTATAGGCCACCTTTACCGGACGTCCCGCCTTTTTTGAAAGCAGCGCTGCGCAAATAATGGGAGGGTCTGTCTCCGCCTTTGCACCAAATCCGCCGCCGACATAAGGCTTTATTACCCTAACTTTGCTAACAGGCATGTCCAGAGTTTCAGCTAAGGCCACTTGATCGAAAAATGGCGTCTGTGTACTTGCCCAGACGGTGAGTTCCCCGGTCGGAGAAAATTCCGCAACAGCCAGATGAGTTTCAAGACTGCTATGACAGACATACTGAGTCTCAAAGTGTTCCTCCATTATCAAGTCAGATTCATTAAAACCCTTTTCGACGTCTCCGTCATGAAAGGAAAAATCAACGGAGATGTTCCCATGGTCATGGATTTTTGGCGCATCTGGCTTCAAAGCCTCAAATGGGTCAAAGACAGCAGGCAGTTCCTCATATTCCACTTTAATCAGATTCAGCGCTTCTTCTGCTATGTCTTCATCTATGGCAGCCACGGCTGCGACACAATCTCCCACAAAGCGCACCTTGTCTTTACATAAGGCGAATCTGTCCCTTGCAAAGGGCGGGGCAGGTTCGACCCTTAAACATGCATAAGGAATATCGGATATATCCTTGCCTGTTGCTACGGCATAGACTCCACTAAGTCTTTCCGCTTTGCTCGTATCTATATTAAGAATTTTTGCGTGGGGATAAGGGCTGTGAAGAATTTTTCCGTGTAACATTCCTGGAAGTATTATATCAGCAGTGAATTTGGCTTCTCCTGTAACCTGTATCTGGGCATCTATTCGTGGTATACTTTTTCCTATCACTGAAAATGCATTCATCATTCTCTTTTGCCTCCATATCGTCTTATCTAAGTGGCTATGATTGACTTATAGCACTTAATATCGAATTTATTGCTCTTTTTGTAAAAATTTTGGCCAACCTTTTTCTATATTGCGCTGAACACTCATGCAGGTTAGAAAGTGGTTTTGCAGCCTTAAAGGCCGCTTCACTGACCTCCTCGATTAAATCGTCTGTGATCTTATTACTCCTAAGAATATCCTCAGCATCTGTCACTTCTACAGGTCTTGATGCTACCGCGCCTAATACTACACTGGCACGCTCACATATACCATCTTTGGAATCCAGCACTATATTGGCAGCCACCCCAACTAAAGGGAAGTCAATAGCCTCCCTTATCCTGTATTTAAGATAACAACCAGAGGAATAAGCCGGTGGATCGGGGATGATTACCTCAGTTAAAATATCTCCCCACCCGAGGGCTAGGGGCCTCTTGCCATCCCCCGTATAGAGCTCTGCCAGGGGTATTTTCCGTTCACCTTTAGGTCCCTTAATCTTTACCTCTGCCTTAAGAGCGATAAGGGAGGGCGCTGTATCGCCGCTAAATACCGAATAGCATACATTGGCTTTGCCCTCTCGGGTGGGAAACAGTTGACACTTATCTTCCTCGTTCCCAAATTTATAACAAACCGGCCTACATGTTCTGAAAAATGCCGATTGGTTATAATACCAGCATCTCGTGTTCAGACATAAGTTGCCCCCAATGGTTCCGGCATTACGGTGTTGGGGAGCTCCCACCTCCCCTGCCGCCTTTGCCAGCATGGGGAACTTTTTTCTTATTATATCGGATTCCTCAATGGAACTCAGGCGGGTCAGCGCACCTATCCTTACATTGTTTTCCCCATCTTTGATATACGCCAGATCCTCTGCTCTTTTGATGTTGACAACAATCTTCGGGGTGAGCCTTCGTTGTTTCATACTCGGTAAAAGGTCAGTCCCGCCAGCGATTATGACAGCATCCCCTTTCGCCTCTGAAACAAGCGCAATCGCTTCATCTATTGTCGCAGGTGATTTATATTGAAATTTAGGTAAACGCATTTTTCTTCAACCTCCTCTTTAAAATTTAGCCGCATCGCACATTTGTGTGGGTGCCCCCAATATGTTGTGGTCGGATTATTGTTTTTCTGACCGGAATGAGTTAGCGTAGTTTTAAGGCGATGA
>LT984862.1:8200-13741 GCA_900258555.1 uncultured Desulfobacterium sp.
TCAAAAGCAAGAAGGGGAGCCGATTCCTGATGATAGTCGATTTGAAATCGACCCCTCATAAAACCCCTCGACTTATAGTCGAGGGTGGTTTAGTTTATGTATCTTAAAAAAATAAACAAGCAATATTTATTTATACCCATCTGTTTCCCAACACACTTGAAGGTATAACTTTTCCGGCAGAAGAAGCCACTGAATTGTTTGCCTCTGGTGCATGTTGTAATTGGTAACCTGAAAAATTTTCTGAATGGTACTTTCTATGGTGTATTGTTGAAATATCTACAGGAATATCTTAATGAGCTTTCTTATCGTCTTAACGGACGTTTTTGGGAATCCCAGCTTCCTCTACGATTATTAAATGTTTGCCTGGCACATGAACTAGTGAAATGGGTTGAGAATTGTCTATAGCCATATAACACATTTCAAGGAGCTTTCGCATTTATTCTTCCAGGTAACAGGGCGCTAATGAAATGGGATAGTTTATTATGGCCGCATTCCTAGCAGGCCGCCTCTTTCATCATGGACCATATTTTTTCCTTTACATCCTTCGGGAAATCAATTTTTCTGAATTTATCTATATGATCAAATGGCTTAACAGCATCAATGCCCACCTTTACGACTAGTCCATTATCGCCTACCGACGGATCAATCGGCATACCGGGAGAATCGGGGATGACCATGATATCACTTATTGAGCTTACCCTTGTGGCAATAGCCCAGTCAACTTCTCCCGGGTCTTCAACATCTACATCGTCATCAACAATAACAACTACTTTAGCAAAGGGATTTATATCAAAAAATTTGTTCAATATCTCCCTGGAAAGCCCTTCCCTTTCATTACACATTTGAATAACAGCGCTGATACCAAGGGTTGACGCCTTTAAATGAACCTTCTTGACCTGTGGATATTGGTCTTGTATTGTTCTCAGGAATTCGGCCTCCCAGGAAACATTTAAAAGGACGTCTTCCTCCGAGGTAAATGGGACAAGGCCTTGGTAGATCGGATTTTTTCTATGTGTAATGCAGTTTATTTCAGCAACTGGATTTTCATAAGCAAAATAATACCCTGTTGATTCCCCGAAAGGCCCTTCCGACTCCCGTATTCCGGGTATGACACTACCTTCCAGGACAATTTCGGCATTTGCGGGAATCTCAAGGGTTCCACCTTCGGTTTTAACTAATTCTATCGGTGCATTTGCAAGCCCTCCGGCAATGTCGAACTTGTCCACGCCCTCAGGTGCCCGTGTAACAGCAGAAAAAAAGGTTAAAGGGTCAGCGCCAATGACTGTCGCGATTTCAAGGGGCATATTTTTTTCTTCAGCCACCCTTAAGAATTCTGAAAGGGGGGGAGTCGCCAAAAAAATACCTATCTTGTTTTTTCCCTTTACCTGTATGCGATGGACGCCCATGCCTCTAATACCTGTTTCGGGATGTTTTGCAACAGTGATTCCGCAGGTAATATATGGTCCGGCGTCTTCTGCGTGGTGTGTTGCCACTGGTAGAGTCTTTTGTATGTCAATATCTTTAATAATTACATCTTTTACTGGACCGGATTCTACTATCAAAGGCTTTATAGGAGGGTTTCTTCGCTTCAAATATTCTTCAACAATGCAATCAGGATGACAGTTAAGGCATTGTGCAAGTCTCCTCTTGTGTCCGAGTAGATTGCCCACCACCATAATTCCAGGATATCCGTTTACTTTCTTAAAAAGAACGGCCTTGTTTTCCCTGTTGTTTACATATTTGATTGCTGCAGGTATTTCAAAACGAGGAGACAATTCCTTCTCAAACTCGATTAAATCTCCTCCTTTATTCAATACGTCCAAAAAATTACGGAATTGAAATGACATATCTTTTACCGTTCTCAACAAATTTATTCTATCATAAGATGGATTTCATGATGGCGGTTGCAATTCCGTTAACTTTACAGGTCGAAACTCAACCACAAATCCATCCCGCCCATCTTTTTTGATAACAATATTTTTAAGCCAATTCTTATCATCCCTTTGAGGATAATCCAGCCTGACATGCGAGCCTCGTGATTCTTTTCTTTGGTAAGCGCTTTTTGCAATACAAATTGATACCGGTATCATCAACTCCAATTCAACTGCGTCTATAAATTCTGTATTGTATATTTTGTCAGATGAGATATTAAGCTCCCTTGCTTCATCCTTGATAGAAAAAAGTGCATTCAAACCTTTTTCCAGTTTTTCTTCGGTCCTTGCAGGACCTACAAATTCCCACATGGCAGACTGAAGCTTTCTTTTTAGTTCTATTGGCCTATGTTTTCCTTTTCTGCCGAACATTCCCATGATTTTGTCTGCATAGCTATTAATTAAATCCTGATCCAATTTTCGGATATTATCCATTTCAAATACCGCGCATTCCCCGGCCCTTTTCCCAAAAATGAATATCTCCATAAGTGATACAGAACCGAGACGGTTTCCCCCGTGAATTCCGCCGCATACCTCTCCGCAGGCAAAAAGATTTTCGACTCCTTTTACTCTGCCCCATTCATCAATTACAACCCCGCCCATAAAATAGTGCGCTGACGGATAGACATCCCAAGGTTCGTCCCATGACGCAGCTTTTGGACCGTACGCAAACCTTACAATATCAGTAAAATTTTTAAACAATCCTTTTGTAAACTGATCATATAAAATCTTTCCGCCAGGATGATTTTTATTTTCCCTCAGGTCAAGGAGACAGCCCCCGTGCTTTGTCCCGTTACCTTTTTCAGTTTCAAGAATGATTGCATTTGCCACCTCGGCTCTGGTTTTTAAACTGACTCCGGGAAGAATGTCCTCTCCCTTGATATTCTTTAGGATGCCGGCAGGGCCAGCTGAAAATGGTTCTCCCACGACAATTCCCACCAGTCCTGGAGGATGGGTCAGGGAAAAGGGAATATATTGGATTTGCTCCATATCAATAAGTTCGGCGCCTGCATTGAGGGCAAGGGTAAAACCGTCTCCTGTAACTGATCTTGAGACATCAGTGTGGGGGAAATATATCCATCCACCGCCACCTGTGGCCAGAAGGGTCTTCCTGCAATTTATTACTACTATTTCACCTCTTGTAAGATCATAGCCAACCGCTCCAAAGACCTTATTCCCATCCTGGATCAAGTCGGTAACGATAGTCATTTCCAGAGTCTCAATATTTTCCCCTGCGATTGCATATCTAAGGGCTTGGCCTAAGCCGGGGCCTGTAGATGGGAGAAGAAGCGTTCTGGGATAAGTATGCCCCCCCATCTTCATAAGGGCCTTGCTTGTCACCTTCCCTTCATCATCCCTGCCCAGCATACCTCCAAAGCCTTCCAATATCATAGTTGCCTGCCGGGACTCTTGCGCAAGCATTTTACAAAGGGCCTGGTTGTTCAGAAATTCCCCGCCGACAATCATATCCCGAAGGAAATCCTCTCCCTCGTTTTCCCTATCAATATCTCCATATGCCATTACCCCGCCGACAATTCTGGTATTCCCATATCCAATGGGCTCCTTGGAGGCAATAATAACATTTGCACCTTTCTGGCTCGCTGTAACTGCCGCTGCAACCCCAGCTCCACCACCGCCTATACACAACAGATCGCAAGTTTTTAGTATCATTTGCACAACTCCAATTACATCGCAGTTAAAAGATCAAGAAAAGGCTTTATTACTATTTTATTAATAGGGATGCCCGAAATGCAGGTACACCGGCTGCAGCCCGAACAATTTAGAATTCCCATCTCCTTGACCTGTTTAACACGGTCTATGGAATCTCTTACATCATAATGGAGTTGAGCGAGCTTTACGAATGCCAGGGGGCCTCCGAAGTGATCTTGCCTATAGTCATATTTCGGGCACGAAGACATACATGCAAAGCACTCCCTGCAACTCATAAGTTGAGTGTGCTCGTCTGGTTGATTTATTATTTCCGGCAAGGCCTCAGGTTCTCTTTCTCTGACCACATAAGGCTTGAAGTTTTCTAAATATTTAGAAAATATCCTGCGCTCAAAAACTAGGTCTTTAATAACAGGAAGATTTTCAAGAGGTGAAATCTGCATCCCATCTCTTATCCTGGTTACACATGCGTAATGAGGTTTTCCATCAACATTCACGGCACATAGACCGCAATTTTTGACACGGCAGCCGTAACTGAAGGCAAGAGTTGAATCGTATTTTTCATATACCTGCAATAAGCCTTCCAGAATAGTGCTGTTGTTATTTGCTTCTATTCTGAAAGTTTCATTGTGCCCGATTTGGCTGTTGTTCGGATTATATCTTAGTATTTTTATAAAAATATCCTGTCCCATTGTAATTCCTTGCATAACTTCATTCTACCGTTTGATGATACAATTTTTTGCCGTCAACTGGCCAAGGGTAGATACACCACAGCAAAACATGGTTATTTTAAGTTGTTCAATCACCGCCTCAATACATTCCTCTACAGCCTGTGACGACTTAATGGCTGGCGCCAAAAGGGGAAGAGCCATCCCTGTATAATTCGCGCCTAATGCTATTGCCTTAGCAATTTCTATCCCATTGCGAATCCCGCCTGATGCTATAATGTGGAGATCTTTTACAGCTTTTTTGACAGAAATCAATGAATCAGAGGTAGGAATCCCCCAGTTATCGAAACATGAGAAGGTCCTGTCCAAGTTGTTATCACACATATGCCTCGAAACCTTCACCCATGATGTCCCTCCTGCTCCGGACACATCCAAAATACTAACGCCGGCCTCTTTAAATAACAGCGCCGAACCAGATGACATTCCAAAGCCAATTTCCTTGACAATCACCGGTACGCTTAGATGTTGACAAATTTCAGCAATTTTATCAATCAAGCCATTAAAATTAAGATGCCCTCTTCCCTGAACTATCTTCTGCATCGGATTAAGATATAAGGAAAGGCCATCTGCCCCAATCATCTGTACTGCTCTTTCACAGTGCTTAAGACCATAACCATAATTGAGGTCAATCGCCCCCAGGTTCGCAATAAGCGGAATATCAGGGGCTATATCCCTGACTTTGTATGAATCAGCCAGGGAAGGATCCTCAAGGCCCAATCTTTGGGAACCAACTGCCATTGCCAGGCCAAGTTTCTGGGCAGCCATGGCAAGGCTTCTGTTAATTTGGACGGAGGCATCAGACCCGCCTGTCATGGGCAAGATGATAAACGGCGCAGATATAACCTTGCCTAACAATTTGCACGAGGTATCAACGTCTTCAAATGCTATCTCGGGAATGGGGTTATTAACAAAATAATAATTTTCAAAACCCGTTGTCAGGTCCGATTCAACATCTTTTTCCAGACAAATATTAAGATGTTTTACTTTGTCATCTGATGAGGAACGTTCAGTTAATATCATATTTGTTTTTTTGAAAATCTTTCGATTGCATTGTTTACATCACCGACATATTGAGTATAGCTTTGATCCTTTCCGACAGTTTATCAACAATTGCAGGATCTTTAATGTCCCTTTCAGGGATGGTTGAAATCCCTCGCCTTTAGGCGAAGAAAAGTTAATACATGTCGCTATGCGACGTTATCAACTGGGTGCCC
>LT984863.1:0-4363 GCA_900258555.1 uncultured Desulfobacterium sp.
CGATCAAGGTGCACAAGTCTTTCGGCCCCGGCCTTCTCGAATCGGTTTACCAAAAATGTCTGACCTACGAATTGGAAAAAAGCGGATGCAAGGTTAAATGCGAGATCCCTCTTCCGGTCATATATTAAGGGCGTACGTACTTTGAATCCTTGTAATGTATCGTCTTGACACTCATTGGGAATTAGACCATAATTCAAGCTTAATAGGCTAAGATTAAAGGAAAAATGATGAAAAAGCTTAGAATAGTAGAGTATGATTCTCGGGTAGATGCCTTGGTGGCGATTTCCAAATGAAGAAGAAATATTCAAACCCGAACGTGCCAACCTCCGAATTCGTGTACGTTTTATTAATGGCTGCCTATCGGAATGGAATGAAGCCGTAACGGTAGTTGAAAACCACATAAACCATTTAACATACCGATACCATTTTCAAGATAAGGATAACAGGCTGATATTTCGCTATGACAATACGCCGCACTTTCCAAATCTTGATACCTTTTCTCATCATAAGCACTTACCAGATAATGTAATTGCTTTTAATCAGCCATCAGCTTTTGACGTTATAAAGGAAGTAAATCAACATGTTGTGTAAATTTTTTATTGGTGGTTAAAAAATTCCAATAAAAATTCCCTTAGCGTAATTGGCGGTTAAAAAAATAGAATTTGAATCCCGACCCTGAATATGACGGATATTTCTCAAAAAATAGTTGAATATTTTAGACCCCAAAAAGAAGTTGTTGCCGTGTATCTTTTTGGCTCTTATGCCTTAGGCAAATACAGGCCCTTCAGCGACATTGATATCGGCATTTTATATGACGACATTCATGAGGATTTGATGCTCAGCAAAAGAAACACCTGCCTGGTCGAATTAGGGCGCATTTTAAGAAGAGATATACATCCTGTAATATTAAACATGGCAGGGGAAGAAATATTGAGGCAGATCTTTTCAAAGGGGCGATGTTTATTAATCAATGATGAAAAAAAACATGCCTACAAAAAAATGATAATGTTCGTCAAAATGACCGACTTTTCCTACTATAGAAAACAGATACAGGCAGGTCTCATCAAAGATATCATGGAGGATAGTAATCATGGTTGATAAAGACCTCATATTGGCGAAAGCAGGATCTGCAAAGAAACATATTAAAAGAATCCAATCGAAATCCAACACTGATATGGATACTTTTTTAAGCGATATTGACCGGCAGGAGAGCATACTTTTCAATATCCAAATGGCCATTCAAAATTGCATTGATATCGCTGCTCATATCGTCAGTGATGAAAGTCTGGGCGCTCCTGGAAGTACAAATGAAATGTTTTACATGTTGGAAGATAATGGATATATAGGCAGGGAACTCACAGAAAAAATGGTCAGGGCTATAGGATTTAGAAATTTAATAGTACACGAGTATGCTAAGCTTGAGCTCAAACAGGTATTCAAAATTGCCGGCGATGATATCAGGGACCTTAATGAATACCTGAAAATGATCCTCAAAAAACTGGGTTTAAGCAATTGACCCTCATAAAAAAGAAGAAATAATGAAAAGTCTGGAAGACTCATTTTTTGGGGTAATGTTATCAGCCCAACAAAAACCCCCTTAGCATACTTAGCGCGTTAGCGATTCAAAAAATCAATGAGAATTTCCCTCATCCGTGCCAAATCAAGAAATTTAAAAAATTAACCTCCTGAATATGTTGCATCTATTTTTTGAGTAGGGTTTTTCAAAAGGTTCTCACACCATATCTGTTGACCATAAAAAATATTCGACCATAATCGAAACTATTTGATAAAAGTTTCTATTTGAATTATAAGATTTTCATGGAAACCATTTATTACACCCTAAACCCCTGGTGGCAAGGGGAGCATTTTGAAACAGGGATCGACAGAGCGTTCTGGCTTGAAAAGCTTCCCACCTACCTTCAGCGCAAGCAGGTGGAGGTTTTTGTTGGAAGCCGGAGGGTTGGCAAAACGACTATCCTGAAACAACTTATCAAAACTCTTATGAAAGATGGAATTCCGGGAAAAGAAATCTTTTACCTTGCACTTGATCACCCCGCATTGGCCGGCGTAACACTTCTTGATCATCTGAAAAACATGCGGAGACAGTTCATGCATGGCCGGGATAAAAAATTGTATCTGTTCTTCGATGAGATTCAGGAAATCGCGGACTGGGAAGCTCACATAAAAGCGCTTTACGATAATGAGCAGCTCAAAATATTTTGCACGGGTTCAACCTCCGCCCTGGTCACGAAGCAAGGGGGCAAATTGACGGGACGGCAAATCATATCCGTGGTCTATCCCTTAAGTTTTGACGAGTTCGTTCGGTTCCGGGGGTCGGTACCCAAGCTTTCCGAAGACTACAGGTTCGAAAAGCTTGCTGAAGAATATCTTTCGTTGGGTGGTTATCCGGAACAGGTGCTAAACCCATCTATGGATTATATGAGCAACCTGCTTGACGATATCCTTGCGCGAGATCTTATAAGGCTGTACCCGATCAAGAAGCCTTATGTCATCAAAGACCTGCTCAGGCTGATTGGTTCTACAACGGGTTCGAGAACGAGTTTTAACAAACTAGCCAAGGTCCTTGGGCTTTCCCTTGATACAGTAAAAGAGTATATCAGCTATCTGGAAGCCGCGTTTCTCGTCAGGCCTCTTGAAAAATGGGCCACTTCATATTCAGAAAAAATCTATTCACAAAGGAAATTCTATTTTCAGGATATGGGCGTCAAAACCCTTCTGACTGGGTCGGGCGATGAGGGAAATAAAGCAGAAAACGCCGTATTCATGGAGTTAAAAAGGAACAATATCGCTTGTGGTTATTACGCGGAAAGCGAACGGGAGGTTGATTTCGTAATCGGATCTGCTACAGACCCCATGCCGATAGAAGTCAAATACATAACCTCTTTTGACTGGAAAGATAAAAGATTTTCAGGCATCAGACTGTTTCAGCGGCGTTACGCCTCTACCAGAAATGTTCTGGTTATTTCTAAGAGTGTAGAAATGAACACGACAATTGACACACTTTCGATTAGGGTCACGCCCTTATGGAAGTTTTTATTGGATAGCGATTCCATCATGGGAGTATATAGATAAGGCCAAACTTTACAGGATCAGAAAAAGCCCACCAAATAACTTGGCGTACTTTTCTCTTGACAATGGCTATAAATATAGCTATTATTTCGCTAGGCACATGTTGTGCGGCAAAGGGAGGCAAGGATTATGGAAGAGCAGTATACAATAGTAGATGCCAAGAACAAGTTGACATCGATCATACATTCCGTGGAAAGAGGACAGGCTGTGAAGCTGACACGGCATGGCAGGCCTGTTGCTGTTTTGTTGTCCCTAAAAGATTATCAAAGGCTTAACCGTAAAAGAGAAGGATACTGCAGTGCATTGAATTCCTGGCGGAAAAACATGGAAAAAGAAGAAGGTGTAGTTGTTATCGGAGAAGAATTTGAAGGGGTTAGAGATAATTCCTCAGGCCGGGAAGTCGACTTATCATGATAAAGTACCTGCTCGACACAAACGTCTTGTCTGAAGCTGTGAAAACTATTCCCGACCGGTACGTGATGGAAATGCTCGCAAAATATCAAGACGAAATCGTGACGGCTGCTCCGGTTTGGCATGAACTTCTGTATGGCTGCCTTCGGCTTCCGGTTTCCCGTAAGCGGGAGATGATCGAAGCATATCTGGAAGATGTCGTACTGCGAAATGTGGACATCCTTCCTTATGATGAGCGGGCGGCAGAATGGCATGCAGAACAGAGGTCAAAACTATCCTTGCATGGAAAGGTCCCATCTTTTGTTGACGGTCAGATCGCGGCAATAACGAGTGTTAATGATCTGATTCTGGTCACGCGGAATACTCAAGATTTCAAATTATTCGAGAATCTCAGTGTCTTAAATTGGCATAAAACAGCCTGAAATATTTTATTCCTACAGCATTAAAAGCCACTCGCAACGTTCTGCGAGCTCAACAAAAATCCCTTAGCGTCCTTAGCGCCTTAGCGGTTAAAATCTAAATATTCACCGCCCGCTTCGCTCAAGACGCAAAGAACGCAAAGAGAGACAATAATTTTTTCAGGATTTTCCGAAGACAAAAATCCTGAAAAGCATCAGCCCTCCGGGCATGATGCAGAAACGTTCGCCGTGAGGTCGTAAGTTTACAGTATTTCCGCCCGATAGGGCTTGGAGCTTTACTGATCCTAATCTTTCTTACAGGATCGGGAAAACACCAACAAAAAACCCCTTAGCGTCCTTAGCGCCTTCGCGGTTCAAAAACCTAAAATAAATGCCTGATATTGAATCAACCGCCCGAGAGATAGTTAATGCAGCGATCAAGGTGCACAAGTCTTTCGGCCCCG
>LT984863.1:9098-13358 GCA_900258555.1 uncultured Desulfobacterium sp.
TAATTGGTTTGTCGTAAAACCCTTATAAAGGAAAAGCGCCTTTTTTTCGACAAGTTATAATTTTACACAAAAGATTTTACACTACCCAATTTACCTTTCCGTGCTGCTTTGTTACATATGAACGCTTGCAACAGATCACAAATATGCAGAAAAAAATTATATCTATCTATATTATATTAATTTTTTATGGGGCAATAGCCTATTTGGGAGATGTTGTGTTTGCGGCAGAGGGAGGAAAATTTATTAATGTGCGACATAGCTATGTAAGGGGTGAGGAGATTGAGTTAAACTTTGAAACCAAGGCTAAACAAGTTCTTTTTGATGTTGGCGGCTTGTTGCCGCAATTAATAAATGTGGCGAACAGTAATGCAACCTATTCCATTGATTCGAACCTCCTGCGTTGCTCTAATTACGTTGTAAGCGCACAAACAATAAATGGTGGAAAAGCCGTTGGCGAGGTGAAAAAGTTTTCCTTCACCCTCGCGCAAAAGCCTAATCCGCAACGATTTCCAGTATGGCATTGGGGAAATGTTCCGCAAAACAAAATGGAATACTGGACAAAAAGAGGCTTTAATGGGTTTAGCGTTGCAACTCTCAAGGCTCCGCTTCTTTTAAATGCCAAATCCGGCCATTTTATATTTGAAGCCCTGGAAGCAGGGGTGCGGCTTGGTGCTGACGTTGGTGTTCACTTTGATCCCCTTGAATGGAAGGGATGGGAAAAAAATGGGAATTCGCGGTGCCTTTTTGAATATGGGCTTCGCGATTATAACAAACCGTACCCTCTTGACCCAAAAGTCGTTCAGCATGCACAGCGAACTGTAAATTCATGGCTCGATAATTTTTCAGAGTACCCTTCTTTTCGTCAGGCCCTTCTTTCTTCGGAGTATATAACGCCTTTTTGCTTAAACGACACAGTTATGAGACTTGCGAGAAGTGAATTAAATATCAATCTTAAAGAATATTTAGGAACAAGAATTATAAAAAATAATTGGGGTGGAATCAACACTGAATATTTGCCTGAAGAAATGATTCCAAAAAATGGTATAATTGCCGATAACAACCCAGTATATCGGCTGCTGAAGTGGTGGTGGAGAAGAGGAAATGGAATAGGTTCATTAGACTCGATCATGGCTAAGTCTATTCATTTCAAGCGGCCAGATGTTCTTGTTTGGCATGACCCGTATCGCCTTTCTCCTGTTTACGGCACGCATTCAGGACTTGATGCAATCTCGACATGGACATACGGACACCCTGACATCAAACGATTGGGGTACACTAGGGTTTTGCAGTCAGTAGCGAAAAAAGACAATTTAAAAGTTATGCAGACAATATCACTATTTGTTTATGGCAAGCTCGTGGTGCCTACAACTAAAGTTATAGTAGATTCGCCCCTGGATTGTTCAAAAGGGGAATCATATTTTACCAATGGCCCTGATTACGCGCGAGAGGCGATGTGGCTTGTGTTTTCTCAGCGGCCAGATATTTTATCATTCTACTATGCAGGCAACCTCCGCCCAGATAGCTCCAAATTATCTTCCTCAGTCACTTCTCCTGAAACGTTTGATGCTATACGCGACATGTGCCACGCGTTGATAGAGCCATATGGGCCTGCAATTCTTCAGTGCATGCCTCAAAAGGCTAGAGTAGCAGTACTTATGAGTGCATCGTCTATTTGGTTTCGGCAAAATCCGCTCTGGTATGGATATCCGAACGAAAGCATCCTCCCATTTTGTATTCTACTAATGATGAATCACATTCCATTTGATGTTTTGCTTGATGATGACATAGCGGATGGACGTTTAGCAGAGTATGATTTGCTTGTAATGCCATATGGTGATGTGCTTACACAGATTTCCCATCAAAAGATTGCAAGATTTGTCGAATCAGGGAAAAAAGTTATTGCTGGAACTAAATTGCCGAAAAACATTTTGGGCGTTCATATATTAAATATGGACTTCAGCTTTATGAAACTTGTTAATGGTTGTGCTTTGAAGAAAGGAAAAAATATTACTGCCGGGGAATATCAAACCCTAATGGAAGGACTTGCCCAAAAGTTAAAGCCTTTAGTTTCCGATATTTCTAAACCTTGGGATAGTGACAGCATGCGAGTTCTCTTTAATGAAGTGACAACTGGTGAAATTCGCTATGTTTTTGCAATCAACGATATGAAAATCTATGGCCCTCGCTTTGGAAAATGGGAACTTGTCCAGGAATTAGGTGCTAAGCAAGTCTCTAATATCGTATTTAATGACCTAAATGGTAAACCAGTTATTTATGATGTGCTATCTCGGTCATTTGTTAAGTACAACTACTCAAATTCTACTGCATCAATAACAGTTACGTTAGGTCCTGCGCAAGGAAAGCTATTTGCTATCCTTCCCCATGCAATCAAGCAAGTGAGCTTTAATATGCCAACCTCAATTGGAAGAGGTGAAAAATGCAAAATCAGGGGGCAGGTTACGGATACGACAGGGTTCGCAATTAAAGGATCTGTTCCTTTGCGAATCGAGGTAACTGATCCTCTCGATAGAAAAACTGAATACAGCCGCTATGCAGCTACATCTTATTCAGGAGATAGAATCTGGGATTTTTCAATGGACTTCCTTCCAGCGGTTAACGATGCACCTGGGAAATGGAAATTTAAAATATCTGAGTTGCTGAGCGGTAAAAAATCGGAGTATAAGATAACAGTAAATTAAAAGTGATCTCCACCCGGAGAAGTACACACTGGTTTAAGTCGCCATTCTGTAGGCCCCGTATTGACATGGGTTCATATACTGTAAAGCTGAATGGCGACGCTGTCTATTATAAAACGATTGTATGAAATCAAAGAGGCTGTCTTTAGCCTCTTGCCGAGTATTATATTTTAAGCCATATAGCCGATTAGTCTTTAAATTATGTAAAAATTCTACGTAAGAACGTTATCCCAGCAATTGCCCTTGAGAATCGTACTACAAATCAATCCACTGCTATTTAAGTGCCTCTAGTAGTTACTGCCATATAGGTTGAAACATTTGAAAATTGCCCAGTTCTGTGCAAATTAAGGCCTGAAATATTATAACTTGATTAATATGTGACAAATATTTTAGGGGCATCGCACATTTGTGTGGGTGACCCCAATATGTTGTGGTCATGCATTGATGACCTGGAATGCCGCTGGTTTTCTTCTCGGATAGAGATCAAGGCCTCCGCAGTGAAAGTAGATAGCGGTCTTGTAGTGGTCCCGATTCCTATAGCCGCAGGCAAGCCTTTTCACCTTCTCAATCTTGCTGTTGAGGCTTTCCCCCAAGGCATTGGTTATCCGGTGTCTGGCATAGGTTACGATATTGTCAATATGAGATTTAAGGCTCTTTGCAGCCTTGACTATCGGGCCCAGCCGAGAGTGCGTGGCCCAGAAATACCAGCGAGAGAAGTATCTCCTCATCCAACCTTCTTTATGATAGTTCCAGAGGTTACGGAGGTTGTCTTTGATAGCGCGAGCACGACAGACCTTGAGATCCAGTGAACGGAGGTGTTCAAATTCAGTCCAGCGATATGGCGGGATGTTTTCTTCGTTCCATAACCACAGATACTTGGTCCCCTTCAGAATGTTATTGCCCTCTTCCATCAAGGCCCGATGCTCTTGCTTGCGAACCTTATCCACCGCGTCTACCACGAGGCGCATGACATGATATCGATCGAAGGTAATCTTTTTCTCCGCTTCAGGNATGTAGGCCTTGGTAGCCGCAATGTAGGGGTCCCACATATCCATCGCAACGGATTTTACCTTCTCTCGTTGCTCAAGGCTAAACTGCTTATAGTATTCCTCAAGACTGTTCTGATCTCGCTTGTCCCCTACATAGTCAACCGTAGCAGAGTCTATATCATAGACCAGCGTTTCGTAACGATGTCCTTTCGAGAAGGATTTCTCGTCAACCCCGATCCGTTCCGGAATCCTATGCGCCTTTCTCTCTATGCCGCGCTCAACCGCCCTCTTCATTACCCCCCAGCAAGGATGCCAGTTCATATCCAGCAAACGACAAACACTCTCAATACTGCACTCTTGCTCCAGATCCAGGACAAGGCTCTCGAATTCATAAGTCATGCCCGAATTATCTTCTCCAAGGCCGGAGATGATCTGCAAAACCCCATGTTCCGGACACTCGATCCGGGGAAGATTCACATGGATAAATGTAGCCATCTGAAACACATTCAAATGCCGGGACTCCCTTTCACATGTGTGGTCATACACGGAACACAGCCTTTGACATTTGGGGCAAG
>LT984864.1:0-1133 GCA_900258555.1 uncultured Desulfobacterium sp.
CAAAAGCAAGAAGGGGAGCCGATTCCTGATGATAGTCGATTTGAAATCGACCCCTCATAAAACCCCTCGACTTATAGTCGAGGGTGGTTTAGTTTTTCCGTAACAGCCTCCTGAATGGCTTTGCTGCGGTTTGGAAAAAATTTCGATTTAACTAGAATATCTAAACGCTTAAGTGTATTATCGTCTATTGTGATTGCAATCTTTGATGCTGCCATTTTGATCACCTCCGGTATGATGATATATCATACCAAAATGACTTGCAAGCTTAATTTGCATAACGCTCGAACTGTGCCGACCGTCTCTGTTCGGCACCAGTGAGATGTTAAAGACCAATTTCTTTCTTTATTGCGTCAACACAAAGTTTATTTAGGCTTTGCCCTTTTTTTATAGCAGTGATTGCAACTTGCTCATGTAGATCTCTGCCTAATCTTAAATTGAATTTTCCAGAATATCCTTTTTTAGCTGTAGCTGGTGGAAGTTTGTCTCCATCCTGTTCATAAATGTCTATCCATTCCTCAATAACATGGCGAAGCTCTTCATAAACTTTAATTTCATCTTTTCCATGAACACCCCCCAGCATTAAACCGGGGGCACGTCCGACATAGCAGTGATCTTTTTCAGACCACTCAACAATTTTTAGATAACGATCACTTTTTTTCATCTTTAATCCTTTGCAATGCCTTTTTTTACATCTGCCTCCTGATAAGGCTTTGCGTCACTGCCTGATTTGCCGCTGATAGTAATATTTATGCCTTTGGGGTGTCTATAGTTCCTGAGGCTCCCCTTTCCACCACGGTATAGAAAACCAGCAGACTCTAATTTTTTCTCTATGAAAATGGTTTATTGAAACTTTTTACTAGTTTCTGATTCCTGATCCTACCGGGAAAGGGGATTAGTCCACTTAAGATTGGGAAAACGGGCAAAATCAGAATCAGTGGAGGCCAGCTCACAACCATGTTCCACTGCAAGGGCCGCCAGATGGGCGTCAGTGACTAAATTGGCGACAGCCTGCCCGTCTGTGAGCATCTGCTGGAATATTGGTAGTGTCAATTTTTTTGTGTGAAATTCATCATGGCCAATTCCTTAAAGAAAGGAAGATTCTTTGCGACTTTTCCTATGGGTTTTGATCTCCA
>LT984864.1:5248-9081 GCA_900258555.1 uncultured Desulfobacterium sp.
GTTATTAATTGACCAAAACCCTTATAAAGGAAAAACGCCTTTTTTTCGACCTGTTATGATTTCACACAATAAATTTTACACTACCAATATTGTCCAATGGCTGTCGGTTGGTCTAATGATTCTTGAGGAAGGTTGGTCCAACCAACTCTGTACTCGACCAAGGGCTTGTTGAAGGGAAAGAGGGCGATCAAAGACGCGCGGATTGGTCCCTATCCGAATGAATGCCGATAAGACTGTCCAGCACAGGCAGACAGGGCCACCCTGGGAAAGCGTATCATCCCACCATGCTCGCGTCTTCCGGTGAAGAGTAGAGAGGGAGTCTTCTGCATATAACAAAATATTGGCGTCGACCAGGATCAACGGCAATCCTCACTTTCAATTTGAGCCAATAATTCCTGGATGTTATCTAAATTTCGACCGGATTTAACCCCCATTGCATGGGGTTTTGTCCGGTAAGGGCGACGCTTGATAGGGCGCTCCACATGGTCGAGCCCTGCCCTAAGCGCTTCATTTATAACCGCCCTAAATGGTGTCCGCAGCTTGTCTGATAAAGCGTGTGCACGCTCCAGCACATCATTATCTATTGTAATTGTCGTTCTCATATTGTCATAATAGCATTATTTCTTGTGATGTCAAGGCATCATTTTAACTGTGGATACTTCAATCCTACACCCAAGGGGCGCCGAAGCCAGTGCGATCCTTTATAGTCTTGTGATCACAGCAAAGGAAAACGGCCTTGAGCCCTATGATTATCTGCGCTTTGTTTTAGAAAATTTGCCAAACGCCACCACGCCAGAAGCGCAGAAGACTACCGCAAATTGCTTCCCCATAATGTTGACCCCGGATTGATTGGGGCCGCCATTTCCGGCAAACCCACCGTGTAGCAAAGCCAATCGGCTGAGAAACCCGTTCGCGATTTCCTCCGGGGTGCGAAGATGTTCAGCAACATCGTATCGGGTAGTTATGGTTTTGGCCATGATAAACTCCTATAAATTTTGTGCCAGGCTCAAGGCTGTTTTGATATCCTTTTGTTAGGCAATATTGTGAATCACCACAATTAAGGCCCAATGCGCGAGTTGACCGGCAGTTTTTCCCCGCATAACGGGCTCGATTATCTGAGAAGGTCAATAAGAGCTGGTACATTTTCTTTCAGACAAAGAATGGCCCGGGTTAATGGTAATCATGAGGGATGAAGTGCAAAACACCTGGAAATCACGACAAGAGTGATGTCTTCATCATAACGCAATTTGTTATCTTGGTCCGACCCTCGCCCACCCTGCCAGGAGTATGGTAGCTGTCCTTATGCTTTGTTATCCCGCTATAAGCTTACTCAAGTTTTTATGTTTTTATTGACAAATCACCAAAAATTAATTATTGACCAAATTAAAATTATACTTTAATGTCCCTTTCAGGGATGGTTGAAATCCCTCGCCTTTAGGCGAAGAAAAGTTAATACATGTCGCTATGCGACGTTATCAACTGGGTGCCCATACCAAAACAGACCTCAAAGTCCACCAAATCTGGCTTCACAAATATCTGAAGCGCGGAATGGCTGGTGCGGTGGCGATACGGACTCGTGATGTTTTGCACGGACGAAATGATCCAGCAATATTTTCAAAAGCAAGAAGGGGAGCCGATTCCTGATGATAGTCGATTTGAAATCGACCCCTCATAAAACCCCTCGACTTATAGTCGAGGGTGGTTTAGTTTGGTCAATAATTATGTATCTTCCCAGAGATCTTACCAAGACATTTCAATTCGCACTGAGTCAATTCCCCGCGGTTTTGATCACTGGTCCTAGACAATCAGGGAAGTCAACTTTTTTGCAGCAGGTCATGAGGGATGCCCCTTATATCACTTTCGATGATCCGATAAACCGTGATTTTGCGCTCCATGACCCAAGCGGGTTCCTGGATCAATTTCATGGGCGAACCGTCATTCTTGATGAAATACAGTATGTGCCGGATATTTTTCGATATATCAAGATAAGGATTGATAAAGATAGAAGGCCCGGTATTTGGATAATGACAGGCTCTCAACGGTTTTCGTTGATGAAAAATGTCAGTGACACCCTGGCAGGCAGGATTGCAGTCCTTGAATTGTGCCCTTTCAGCCTAGGCGAAAACAAGTCCAAAAATCTTGAAAAAGTACTGTGGACTGGTCTTTTTCCTGAGCCGTCATGCTACCCGGCCAAAAGGGATTTGTGGCTGAAGTCTTATATACAAACTTATCTGGAAAGAGACATCCTCCAGATCGAAAACATACGAAACCTCCGTTCGTTTGAGATGTTTGTAAATCTGTGTGCCGCCTTTCATTCTCAGGAGTTTCGTCCTGCAAACCTTGCGAGTAACTGTGGTGTGAGTCAACCGACGATAAAGTCTTGGAGCAAGGCGCTTGAAGCAAGTTATCTGGCGATTATGCTTCCCCCGTTTTTTAAAAACTATGGAAAGCGGATTATAAAAACCCCGAAGTTTTATTTCCTGGATCCGGCCTTGGTATGTTATTTGACAAGACAGCCGTCAGCAGAATCAACAATCAGGGGCAATATGGGAGGGGCAATCTTCGAAGGTCTTATCATCAGTGATGTTTGGAAGACCTTTTTAAACATGGGCAAAGATCCTTCAGTGTTTTTTTGGAGGTCCCAGTCCGGGCTAGAGGTAGATCTAATCATTCAGGCAGGGGGAAAATTGTGGCCTATAGAAATAAAGCTCACGTCATCTCCTTCTATTAGGCATTTAAATTCCTTAAAGCAATTTAAAGAGATGGCCGGAGATGAGGCTGCGGACTACGGAATACTCGTATGTAATGTGAATGAGAGAAGAGAGATGCCTGGGAAAAATATTGCGCTACCATGGTTCGCCGTCTCTGGTTGGTTAAATGAAATATTAATATGACTACTCAGGCAGGTAGACTAAAGACCGAAGACTGAAGCAAAGAATACGGCTGAGGATGCTTCATGGCAGACAACGTTAATTGGAGGTCACAATTTGTGGGGTGGTTGGACGACCGTAAATAAAATAGTTACATCATAAATAAGGTAATTTGACAATTTATGGTCCCACATTTGACACAATTGCATTAATCAAAATTCTGACTTAATGAGTGGAGAAGTTTATAAGAAGGTTAGGGAGAAATTTGTGCGGGACATGTTTTGCTTAAATTAAACGATCGCCCATGTTTCTTTCATTGAGTTTAATACGAGTTATTAAATTGTCAAAGAGCGTCCCACTCTCCGCGAAATAAACCGCGCAGGCAAGCAGCCTGTGAAAACCAGACAACGTTAATCTGCGTCGGGTTGATTTGCTTGTTCTGCAGCCTTTTCTTTCTTTTCGAGGTATTCTGATCTTAGGTGCGCAAGCAAGGTACCCTCTTGAGGCAATCCTTTTTAAAAAAAAATTCATATGGCTATAACAGAAAACCGGAAACCAGTAAAGCGGATAGATTTAACGGCTCCTTTTTAAGAGATTTCACCGCGAAGACGCCATGGTCGCAAAGTTTATTTTTTTAATCGTTTTCCTTTGGGACGAAGGAAAACAATAACCACATGCCTTGCGGTATTAAAAGACACTTGCAGAGTTATTTGCTCTCCACTTTTGGCAGACCAGCAAAAACCCCTTCGCGGTTCAAAAAAACTGCTTTCACGGGAACATTTCTTATCAGCTCAGATCGAAACGTTTTGAAGCAGGCTCAGAGTCTTATAATTATTCCTCGCTATAGAATGGATGGAAAAAAAGCGTAACTATTCAGCGTTATTTCAAAAGTGCCTAAAAACTACGTAAGGAAATCTGGTAATTTGCCGTTAAACAAGAGATCCAAAGCATGGCTTGCCTTGA
>LT984865.1:0-1271 GCA_900258555.1 uncultured Desulfobacterium sp.
GTGCAACACGATCTTTTACATTTTCTAGAAAAACTACGAGAAGCAGCCTAGCAAAAGTACTACACTTTTGTATATGTCTTATGCAACGTTAGGGTTAATGATATGTCAAATGGCGGCAATGCCGGCACAGGCAGACTACGTGTAGATGCTCAAGTGCTCAGGCAAAATGGCTCTGAAGTAACCGCCGCTGCATTCGGAAATACCACCACTCCATCGGTCTCCTACTTTGGTCTAGAAGACTATGACGGCGACGGTCTTGACAATGAGACGGAGCGAGATCTAGGGACCAGCATGTATGATTCAGATTCCGATAATGATGGGATCACAGACGGAGTTGAAGTAGATCACGGTATTGATCCGTTGACTGCTGATGCGGATGCTGATCCGGACAGCGATGGATGGACAAATTTCCAGGAGATAAGTCAGGGAACGAATCCTTTTGTAGATGACCGGGGAGAAGACCTTGATGGTGACGGTCTTACCACAGAAGCAGAGATTTTACTTGGCACAAAGCCCGGGGTTTCAGACACGGATAATGACGGACTTCTTGATGGGGAAGAAGACTCAAATCACAATGGAGCCATTGACTTTGGAGAGACTGATCCGCTCTTAAGGGATACGGACGGAGACGGGATATTAGACGGTGAGGATAGTAACCCTCTTGTAGCNGATCAGGAAAATGCCCTTGACACTACCGGCATGACACAGCCCCTGGTTCTCTACGGTGCCCAGACCTTTACCTCGATCTACATAGCTCCAAATACAGTGGTGCGAGGAGCTGGATCTGAGCCATTAAGGCTTATCTCTATGGGAGATGCAATTATAGAGGGAAAGATTGATGTAAAGGGAGGCTCTGGCGCCAATGCTCTAAATAACACAGTATCGCCTGCCCTTGGAGGGGCAGGAGTTGCAGGTGGAGGAAGCGGTGGATTTGGCGGAGTGATGGGAGATGGAGGCAATGGTATAGGAGATGGAGCAGGAGGAGCGGGCAGGAAGTATTTGACTGACAACGTTGGACAGGGAGGAGGTGGAGCAGGCTACGGCTCACCTGGCTTTGCAGGAACCAGCTATTATAGCCGATCCTCATATGTCGGGGCTGCGGGCGTAACATACGGCTCTATTTATATTGATCCGATAGTAGGAGGTTCCGGCGGAGGAGGCGGAAGCAGTGCCAACAGTCAGTTTGTGCCTTCTGTGAGCTATGGAAGCAATGGTGGTGCCGGAGGGGCCGGAGGAGGGGCAGTATATGTTGAGGCCCTTGGAACACTTAC
>LT984865.1:8661-12028 GCA_900258555.1 uncultured Desulfobacterium sp.
TCAAAAGCAAGAAGGGGAGCCGATTCCTGATGATAGTCGATTTGAAATCGACCCCTCATAAAACCCCTCGACTTATAGTCGAGGGTGGTTTAGTTAATGGAAATGGTGATTCAGGACTTTCAGCCACAGTATCAGCCAAACTCTTTGAAAACCCGGACAATTCAATAATTGTCTTTGACTATTATAATGATCCCGATATCGTGAGTTCATTTGAAGGTTATTTATGGGGCGGCCTGGCGGGGCTTTATCCTGGTGACGGAAGCGCGGGGACACCCGGCGAGGGAGATCCTCGCGATTATTCGACCGGCAGTTATGCGCTCTGGACGGCCATGGATGATTCCCCTGTGCATCTGCACGAAGGTACGGAGGATCAGGATGTCCCGTATACATCCATGTTTAATCTCGGCGAAGGCCCAACTCCCATTCCGCTGGACAGCTTCCTGGTCTTTGTGCCGGACCGTTGGAATATTTCCGAGGACAGGGGTCCGATCTACTCTGTGACATTCGGAGGACGGAATCTGGTTGTAGATTCAGACAGCGTAGACCAGGCAATAAACGATATTATTGATGATCAGGAGACTTCCGAAAATATTATGGATGGTGAGTTCTGCGAAGAAGATACCTATAAAGATTACGAGGGACATTTAGGGGATTTACTGCCTGGCATTTATGAGGCCGAGGATGCACTGAACGGTCTAAAAAATGACGGTATGCTGGCATACATCTTTAAGTACGAGGAATATCTTGTTAATAAGGAAATTGTGAAAAACTCCAATATCTCCAATACACTGAAGGCCCAGCTGATGGCGGGGAGCGCCAATGCCATTGCCAGCATCAGAGATTTGGATGCAGCACTTGAAGAGATGTCCGACGCCAAGGCCAATTTTGTTCAGAAAGACATCCACGGAAATTGGGTAAGGACGCAACAGTGGATGTTGAGGCCGAATAATACACAGATACAGATGCTGAATATCACTCACAGGGGCAGCGGACCACTGAAAGGCAGTTCAGGCATGGATTTTTCTGCCTTCTTGACAGAGGCCTACAGCACAAATCTCTCTGCAAAAGATCTCCCGTGGGATTCATGGCTGGCGACAAGAACAAATAAATCAGGGGTGCGGTATATTGAAAACAGTTCAAAAGCCCCTGAGCTTGAAAGTATGTATGTAAAAATGTTTAACCCAACTGGAGAATTTATAAAAGAAGAGAGGTCGTTCGATAGCAGGGTTGATGAAAGACAGGTTATAAGCAATGAGGAACTGACTCTTGCCAATGAGGGAAATATTAATAATCCTGCGATGTACACTTTTGATAAGGGCTTGAGTTTTGACAACAATGAGTACCGTGTAGATTCAGGTGTTGGCAAATTCAACTACGTCTTTGGCGATAGCAGTATAAATTCTATTGAGGTTGCCTTCTTTGCTGTGGGAGACGGGGCCAATAACGGAAATAACTACCAGTATAGTAATGACATCCATGACATTTGGGATGCCTTAAGGGTCAATTCTCAACACGGGCCGGAGATCGGGGAAAACAACCTTGAGATCGTGGTTGATGCCACCAGGAACGGCGACCGCAAGTATAATTATTTCGTAAATCCCATTGATGTAATATATGTGCCGATGAACCGTATGATATGGAAGGCAAAAGAGGAACCGGTGAGTTGATGTTATTTTATACTACGGCAATTTAACTCTTGACATAAATGAAGAAAGATAAAAGGGGCATAAAATATTAGTTGTGCCCCTTTTATCTTTACATGGATGGAAAAACATTAAGTCCTACGAAAAGATCAGGTTTTTTATTGCCATATGGATTTTTTTTACATAGTATTTCATGCCTGTATTAGGTAGTGCGTATTACAGCGCCTGTTGGCCATTAAAGCAAATATCCATAAGGTACAGAAGAAAGGAGAGAGAAATGAAAACTGCAAGTGACGTTATGAAGTATTGGCTTATATCTCTTCCATTATTTCTGTCTGTGTGTGTTTTTGTGACTCCTTATTTTGTTGATGCCGCAGTGCAGGATGAGGGTATAGACAGAGATATGCATGATAAACTGGTTGAACCTTCCATCCCGGACAGCCAGTTAAGAAGCGCCGACAAGTTATGGGAAGAGGAAGATCGGTTTATCCTTATAGGAGATCTCCAGGCCTATGGTTCTTATTCTGATTTACAGGGGGACGATCAATGGGGTGGTAGCTTTTATGGCCTGCTGGCCCCTGGTTACAAGGTAGGTGAAAGGACGATGCTCCTTTTGATGTATGACGGTCAGTATGACAGGAGGATGGAGCTTTACTCAGATGAATATGGCCTAAAAAAGCGGACGGAATTTCAGCGTCATGCCATTACGCCGATGCTCCGCATGGACTTTGGGGAGAACTTTCGCTACTCCATAACCCCGTCTGTATTCTACACTTCTACATGGAATAAGGATGAAGGACAGGAATCGAGTTGGGACAAGGGCCTGTATAATTATCGTGATGCAGGGGTTGGTTTGGATTTTGATGCCAGAGAGGTCCTCAGTCCGGATGGGGCATTGAAAATAAGTGTGCAGTATTACAAAAGGCGATATCCTAATTATGAAAGTCTCCTTCATCAAATGGACAGCTCTGCATATGATGATGAAAAGGACTATCATGCTCCCCTCTTCAAGCTGGGGTATTACTGGGTGAGGGATACAGGTTTTTCATGGGTTTCCGAGTATTCCCTGCTTTATAAGAGACTTGATGATAAAAAAGTCATTGAAGACAACGGTTTTCTGAGTACATCTACAAAACAGCGTGACTATGTTCATGAGATATTTTTAAAGGGGCATCGCACATTTGTGTGGGTGACCCCAATATGTTGTGGTCATGCATTGATGACCTGGAATGCCGCTGGTTTTCTTCTCGGATAGAGATCAAGGCCTCCGCAGTGAAAGTAGATAGCGGTCTTGTAGTGGTCCCGATTCCTATAGCCGCAGGCAAGCCTTTTCACCTTCTCAATCTTGCTGTTGAGGCTTTCCCCCAAGGCATTGGTTATCCGGTGTCTGGCATAGGTTACGATATTGTCAATATGAGATTTAAGGCTCTTTGCAGCCTTGACTATCGGGCCCAGCCGAGAGTGCGTGGCCCAGAAATACCAGCGAGAGAAGTATCTCCTCATCCAACCTTCTTTATGATAGTTCCAGAGGTTACGGAGGTTGTCTTTGATAGCGCGAGCACGACAGACCTTGAGATCCAGTGAACGGAGGTGTTCAAATTCAGTCCAGCGATATGGCGGGATGTTTTTTTCGTTCCATAACCACAGATACTTGGTCCCCTTCAGAATGTTATTGCCCTCTTCCATCAAGGCCCGATGCTCTTGCTTGCGAACCTTATCCACCG
>LT984866.1:0-1284 GCA_900258555.1 uncultured Desulfobacterium sp.
TCATCGCCTTAAAACTACGCTAACTCATTCCGGTCAGAAAAACAATAATCCGACCACAACATATTGGGGGCACCCACACAAATGTGCGATGCGGCAAATTTTAATATGGATAGCATGAAATTTAATGATTTGAAATTGTTTGTTGATTTTTTGGAAGAACACGGGGAGTTGATTAGGGTTGAAGAGCCCCTTGATAGCAAGTTTGAGGTTTCCGCCGCCATACGCCATGGCGCAAAGATGACGGACAAGGCAATTCTTGTTGAAAAGGTGAAGGGCTATGGCTTCCCCGTTGTTGGCAATCTATTAGGAACCAAGAAGAGATTAGGTTTGGCGATTGGAGCCACCGAGGAGGACGTTGTAAGTAGGCTGCTGATAAAGGAAGAGGACCTCATTCCCAGCAAGACGGTAGATAAAGGCCCTGTTAAAGATATTATCATCAGAAATGATATTGATCTGTTTAAGACATTGCCGGTATTGACCTATCATGAAGGCGATGTATCACCCTATATTACCCAGGGGGTTGTATTTATGAAGGACCGGGAAAGCGGGTTAGAGACTATGGGTGTTCATCGTCTACAGGTAAAAAGTAAAAATAGGTTGGGGGGGTTCTTTACAGGTAAGACTTCAAGTGAAGTTATTAGAAACGCAGAAAAAAGAGGAGAAGCCCTGGAGATAGCCATAGCCATTGGTGTTGATCCTTCAACCCTGCTGGCTTCTGTTTTTTGGGCGCCTTTTTCTGATAAATTTGGTATCGCCGGCGCATTCAGGGGATCTCCTCTGGAGCTGGTTCAAGCAGAGACAGTAGACCTTAAAATCCCGGCTAATGCAATGTTTGTTCTGGAAGGAAAAATCATACCTGGTTTGAAAGAAACTGAGGGCCCTTTTGGAGAAAGTAACGGATACTATGTAACAGCCCAAAATCCGGTTATTGAAATTGCCGCTATAACTCACCGTAAAAATCCTATATATCCTGTCTTTATCCCATGGGACAGGGAAGATGGGACCATTTTAGACTTACTGGTTACTCCTTATATCCATAAGAATATTAAGTCTGTTTTTCCGTCAATCGCTAATATCAAACTTTTTTTTACCGCCGGTTTTGCGGTTATACAGATAAGAAAGAGGTATGAGAGCGAGCCTCGTGAACTAATTTATTTTATCTTAAGTACCGTACCGTTTATTAAAATTGGCCGCATCGCACATTTGTGTGGGTGCCCCCAATATGTTGTGGTCGGATTATTGTTTTTCTGACCGGAATGAGTTAGCGTAGTTTTAAGGCGATGA
>LT984866.1:7289-9518 GCA_900258555.1 uncultured Desulfobacterium sp.
AATACATCAGAAACCAAGAAAAAATTGATATGTCTCAAGAAGACGACCTCTAAATCTAAATAAGAATTTGAGATGAGAGTGGTTGGTTTTAGACCCCCCCATTTTGGGGGGCTTTTTGATACCACCAGTTCACTGGTGGTATTCATTCAATATGGAGAAAGGTCTTTCCCATTTCCATAACAGGTTTTATGAGGCCCGTATAGCCTAGATACCGTGAAATCAATATTACAACTGCGAGCCAAATCAGAAAACGATAGATCTGTTTTTCCAGGACAGCGCGATGGCGCTGAATCATGCGGAGGGTCCGCAGAGGGAATACATTAAAAGAAATAGTAATAAAACCCAGGATTATATGCAGGAATGCATAGATTGAAATAGCCATTGCAGCGCAGGCAATGACCCCGGGTGTGATTAAGCGGGAGAAACGGACATATCCTACTAAGGCAGTTAAAAAGCCGCAAACAAGGAGAAGTGATGCGAAGCCCAGCACCGACAGAACAATACGCTGGCTAGACAACCCGGAAGTCTCTGCAACAACAGGCCGGAAAATTCGCTGAAACCATTTTGCCGCCACCAGACCAGTGAGAGATTCAAGAATTAGGAAAACTCTCCATCCCAAGTGTTCATATAAGAAGATTTCCCGTATCATATCGGCTGCGAACAAGAGCCCAATCACATAGAGTCCGCGCACCAGAGGCTTTGAAACAAACGGCTGGACAAGGATGATCATCGGCCAAATCATAACAGTTTGAAACATGGCTCTTATGGTAACCGGCAGCAACAACCAATAAGGAGATGTGGCGATAAAAAGGGTAACAGCAAGAGCCCCTGCAATGGGGTTATCGAAAACCCGGATGACCGAAGAAAAAGACTCGCCTGCGGTCGTCCACCTGCGGACATTGTAACGGGCGACCAAAAACAGGATGTATATAACTGCGAAAATACACACATGTAGAAACAGGTGCCAAGACCCAGCCGTAAAATAGCTTTTAATGTCATCTTTAAGCAAGTCGGAGATTTTTTGCAAATGCATAGGCAGTGTGTTCAGAGCATCAGACCATAAGGTAGGGCTCCATACCGGCGTAGGTTCGTGCACCAGGATAGCCGACACAGCAGCTTGCTCCATACGGGTAATCTGTGCCAGCATGGTTTCACACTTGTCAATCATAACACCGATCGCGCTTTGGGACTCTAGAATTTGGGTAAGCCGCTCTTTAAGGGAGTTCTGCGCAGAATGAATGGTTTGAAGAGTTTCATTGATCTGCTGGAGGCTCACTGCGGGAGACTTTAGATCTTCTGCATTCTTGAGAGTTGCTGCCCAAATTTTCTGCAGATCATCCAGGCGTTTCAGATTTTCCTGAAGATCTTTTGATCGCTTTGTGAGGCTTTCAAGGAATCCTGAGTAGGTATTCTGCATTTGTCGCCAATGCTGCTGTTGTGTCTGGAGGGTTGGAAGCGCTGGTTCCTGATGAAGTATGCGCATTGTCTCCGCCAATTTTCTTTCTGCCTCTGCCGTGACTTCAGAAAATGATTTACGGATGATATGAATTTGAGAGCCTTGATGCGCCTCTTCCGTAAGGGTGCGCACAAGACTGGATGCCTCTGCTGCCCGTGCCGCCACATCTTCCACCGGGATGACTTCAGGCCAGGATTGAATAGCTGCAGCCTTGCCTGCAGGTGCGGGTGTCACCACAGTCGGAGGCGCAGTGGCTGTAGAACTCTGGTTTGTCTCCTCAGAGTGAACTGTCCGTAAACCAGTCAGTACGAAAAAAAGCAGTATCAGGACAGAGAGAGGTCGACACTTCATTCGCAAAGATGAGATTTTGCCTAAGAATTGTTTCATTACCCAGCTTTTTTAATTGGTTATGAATATAATTTAGTCGGAGATGTAAGAATAAATCAGTTTTCGGGGCATATTACACTTTTAGTCTTGACATGACAAGATCCGTTCTTTGAGATACAGCTGATGCTGAGCTGATAAGACCTTGCTTTTTCAGGTGTGAAATATAGTAATGATCAGCCTTGTGTGTCAAGACGCCGGGTACTTCTTTCAACATGCCGATATACCAACCGTCATCCAGCCAATATTCCGTAGTAAAATGTTTTTCCATAGCAGATTCTTATATAAATTTATGGGGCATCGCACATTTGTGTGGGTGACCCCAATATGTTGTGGTCATGCATTGATGACCTGGAATGCCGCTGGTTTTCTTCTCGGATAGAGATCAA
>LT984867.1 GCA_900258555.1 uncultured Desulfobacterium sp.
ATGGGCACCCAGTTGATAACGTCGCATAGCGACATGTATTAACTTTTCTTCGCCTAAAGGCGAGGGATTTCAACCATCCCTGAAAGGGACATTAAAGGAAGCCCTATTATTGATATCCAAAATAACATACGGGACTGATTTAGGCTCAAATAATGAAAGGGAAATTCCATCTTTTTCGATCTGATGGAGATAAGATCCTTTTCCTTTGCAAGCCATCCCAGGGTGTTTAGGAACAGGTCCTTGTTTGAAAAAAGATTATAGTATGTATCTGCGATGAAATCCGAATCAGCGAAGCAGATCAATTCCCCCTCCGTATCCTCTTTTTCCCCTTTTATCCTTACCCATATTGCCACATTCAAAGGCCCTGGGGTATCTACTCCTTCCTTGAAATCAACATTACCCTTTTTGACATCCTCCAAATCATCTTTTGACCAACTGTTTGTAGAGCTTCTTAAAAAAGGCTGCACCGTTATACCTGGGATCTCGTTTTGTGCGACACTAAGCGGACGAACAGTGGGAAAGATAAATTTTGAAGACGGTTCCAATCCCTGAGTTAAATCACATCTGAACCTTTCTGATATAATGGGTGTCAGATAATCTCCGCCCGAAAGCCTGCTCTGTTGATCTACAACGATGCCGTTGCCGGCAATGACCCCATGGTCTTTCAGGAAGGATTCGATTCTTGGTAATGTCACAAATGGTTCAAGCAATATGACAACCTTGCCCCCTCTTTGAAGATATTTTTCAATGACCAAGATCTCATCATCAAGAAAATCCCTCTGAGGTCTTGCAATTACAATCACTGTCTCATCTACCGGGATATCCTTATATTCAAGGAGTTGCACATCTCCAAACCTCCAGTTTTCCGTTTCAAGACCGGACTTCAATTCAGAATACTCATGGTTCTCATCATGACCCGTTGTAAAATAGACCGTTTTTACCACGCCCTGGGCCAGCCTCAAAATTGCATTTACAACCCTTTCTTCGGTGGGAAAACCGATTACCCTCCTGTTTCCATTGCATTCAATAACAGTTTGAGTATTGCTTATACCATATAACTTGGCCTTCCCCGGATTACGATCCAGGTCAAAGAGCCGGTATTTGAGCTTCGGCGAATAGTAACAGAGTCTTTCAAAAAAATCCCTCATCTCGGCGCGTTCACCTATTCTGTAAAAGCCTGTAAATTCTATATCCTTATCGAGCGATTTCAGGATCTGACGGGTTTGTTCAGAGAAGGTATGTATCTTTCCAGGGGTGAGATCAAAATATACATTGTGATTAAAGCTGATGATCTCGATCAGGATCAATATACCAAGGGACAGCAGCCCCGATATCAATAAACGGCCGAACAGTCTGGTATTGCTGTTAAAAAATGATCCGATCATTTTTGTCCCTTCCACGCCCTTGAACCCAAGGACCTAAGAGTAAGAAACAGGAAAAACCAGGTGACCAGAATAAAAAAGATAATGTCTTTTGTATTTATCTTTCCCTTAAAAAAATCGAATACACGGTCAAACAGTGAGAGTCTGGTCAACACTCTGATTAATTCGTCAGTGCCTATTGTCTCATTCCAGGTCAGAAACCAGAACAGGATAAACAGGCCCATAGTACCTGTGGCTGCAACTATCTGATTGTCTGTAAGGGATGAGACAAACACACCGCATGCAATCAGCGCGCAGCCAAGGAGAAATATACCCAGATAACCGGATAACACCGGAGCTATCTCGGAAAAATCCCAGATCAGACCCACAAGGATGACATTTACAAATGTCAGCAAGAGCATCAGAATGAACAGCACCATGCATGCCAGATACTTGCCTCCAAGGATCTCCGTATCCCGCAAAGGATAAGTGGTGAGCAACTCAATGGTCCCCAGCCTCTTTTCCTCTGCAAAAAGCCTCATGGTCATAAGCGGCATGACAAAGATCAGTATAAACCTCAGGTCGTTGAAATAGTATTCCCACAGTCCGCTTACCACGCTGGCGGTGCCGAGGACATTGGTCTTCTCAAACCAGGCCATGTCCGTATAGAAGAAAAATCCGGACAATACCAGAAAGATGGTCAGGACTACATATGTAGACGCAGAGGCAAAGTATGCCTTTATCTCTTTTTTAAAGACAGGCCAAAAGTTCATATGTCCCTCTCTTTTGAAACCACCTTAAAAAAGATCTCCTCAAGGCTCATCTCCTTGGGCTGTATCTCCCTCAATATCCATCTGTTGCTGAAGGCAAGAGTGTTTAGCTCCGCGCATATGTCCGTGCCCTTATCAGATTCTATACGATAAGTGAAGACATTTTCTGATATCTTATCCCTGCAATCTATCTTTAACACTCCAGATACATTCTCCAATCTTATCAGGATTTCTTCCCTTGGACCTTCTATCCTAGCGTTTGTGACCATAGTCTCCTGCAGGAGCCTGCTCAAATTCTGCGGGGTGTCAACTGCGAGAACCTGTCCTCTGTTCAGGATAATAACCTTGCTGCAGATCATGCTTACTTCTGACAGGATGTGTGAACTCAGTATTACAGTCCTTTCTCCGGACAGGCCCTTTATCACCCTGCGAATTTCAGATACCTGTTCCGGATCAAGACCAATGGTAGGTTCATCCAGTATGAGAATTTCAGGCTGGTTCAAAAGGGCCTAGGCAAGCCCCACCCTCTGACGATATCCCTTTGAGAGGTTGTTGATAATGCGATTCTTTACATGATCAAGGCCGCATTGCTCCATTGCCATGCCAACAGCCTGTTTAATCCCTGCCCGCGCCACCCCCTTTACCTCTGCGGCAAAACGCAGGAATGGAAGCACCCGCATGTCAGGATATAGGGCGACCCTTTCCAGAAAATAACCAATCTTTCGCCTCACCTCCAGGGAATGCCTCGTGACATCAAGGCCTGATATCCGAGCTGCACCGCTCGTGGGGGGGATAAAACACGTGAGTATTCGCATCATGGTTGTCTTCCCGGCTCCGTTAGGCCCCAGGAAACCGACAACCTCTCCCCGTTCCACCCTGAAGGACACATCCTTAAGGGCCATTATTGATCCGAACTGTCTGGAAATACCTTCAACTTCGATCATTGATATGTTCCTGTATGGAAAACCGAATATCGAATATTGAATCACGCTAAGGACGTGACCGATGAGCAAGAATTTCGAATGAAGAAGGAATGGATTCTATGAATCCCCTTGAATAAATAGAGCGAAGCGATTCCATGCTTCGATATTCGACATTCATTATTCGATATTCTGCTGTTCAAAATATCTACCGAAACTCAGAGGTCTTAGCTAACTAAACTTACTGAAAAACGTTAAGTTAATGACATTGTATAGTAACTAATAAGGATAACTATTTCAACAACTCTCTTGCCACGACCAGGCCCTGAATCTGGCTGGTCCCCTCTACGATTTGAAGCAGTTTGGCCTCCCTCATATATCTTTCAACTGTATATTCCTTCATGTAGCCGTAACCTCCCAGTATCTGGACCGCATTGGTGGTCACCCTCATGGCGGTGTCTGTGGCGTATCGCTTGGCCATTGCTGCTGCTGCTGCTATCTTTTTACCCTCATCCTTCATGCTGGCTGCCCGGTATGCCAGCATCCTCGATGCCACTGTCTCCGTCTCCATATCGGCCAGCATAAACTGTATTATCTGAAAATTGGCGATGGGCTGACCGAAAGCATATCTTTGCTTTGCATATGAAACAGCGGCATTTAACGCGGCCTGAGAAATACCTGTAGCAGATGCCGCCACTCCGATCCTGCTGCCATCCAGGGCATACATGGCCGACAAAAACCCCTTGTTTTCCTCTCCCACCCTGTTTGCAAGCGGCACCTCGCATTCCTCAAAGGTGAGACCCCTTGTTGAGATGTAGTTAAGCCCCATCTTCTTTTCCTTCTGACCCACAATGAACCCCGGGGCATCCTTTTCGACAATAAAAGAGCTTATGCCGTTTGCACCTTTGTCCTTATCGGTTTTCGCCATCACCAGATACAGTTCTGCCTCACCTGCATTGGTGATAAAGCTCTTAGCCCCGTTAAGCACATATCTATCACCCCTGAGCACAGCCGATGTCATAATGGCTGCAGCATCAGAACCGGCGTTGGGCTCCGTAAGGGCAAAGGCCCCAAGGGCCTTACCTGCGGTCATTTTGGTCAGGTATTTTTCCTTTTGCTCCTTGGTGCCGAATGCCTCAATAGGAGTCGCCGCGGCCAGATGCAAAGGAAGAAACCCAAGGCCCCCGCCCGTCTTGATGGCCCCCTCCTCAAGCACCATTGCATAGGTCATATATCCAAGGCCGCCTCCTCCATATTCCTCGGTGATGGTCATGCCGCAAAAACCAAGCTCCCCCAACTTATCAAATATATGGCGGGCAAATTTACCCTCCTCTTCCCATTGAAGGATATTGGGTGCGATCTCCTTTTCGGCAAACTTCCCCATCATATCAATCAGCATCTGTTGTTCTTCTGTTGGTGTGAACATAAGGGGTTCTCCTTAATGACGTTTGAGAAGGCCTGCCGACATTCCCCCCCAATCAGAAATCCGGGGGCCTCCATAACAGTTGACGCCTTGCATGTGAATAATTATTCAACTCTTCAACTTTTTCAACTTCTTTAACTTCTTCAACTTATTATTTTGCACTTGTGCAGGTCAGATTCAATGCCAGGAGGCAGTAGAGAAAAATAAAAGGCAGGGTAATACAGTCCGGGAAAGAGATTCCCTGCCGCCACAAAGGCGGCAAGGACCTTAAAACATATTTTACCACTTATATTCAAGCACGGCATAAACCAAGTCGGAATCTTTTACATAACCGAACGGTCCAGACAGGTAATTATCACCCGTGACATAAAGCATGCCGATTTCAAACATTGTATTATAGTTCGGGTTCCATGCCACCGCAGGTTTTATGAAACCGCCCTGGGCGTTTACATCCCACACTGCCAGGATATCAGGATTGATTGTATCATCCTTATATTTGGTATTCATCTTGAATGAAAACAGGTACTGGTGATCAGACTCAGAGTCCTTTCCCATCATGGTGCTCAGTTGAACAGGTGGGTTATTGGAATTGATATTTGGCGTGGTATTATTGTGCTTGGTATCATCATAATCCAGAATAATCTTATGGTAAAATTGACCTGTTATAAAAAAGGTGTTTGTCTCGTTTAAGAAGGTAATCCACGTGGGTCGGTCAAAACCAATCATATATTGGAAAACATCCCTGTAATGGATCTCATCGTCGAACCAGCCCTCCCATGCCCCTAATCCTGTTGCACCTGCTGCTACGACCTCAGGATACTCGGTAAGATCAGCAACACCCTGCCTGAGTCCGGTAAAAGGTTGATCTATGGTATATGAGCCCTCACCCCTGAACACGGTTGCCAGGCTGGTGGAAAAATAATTAAAGGTCCCCCCAATGGTATTGACACGTGGAAAATGGACCTTGACGCCAAAGTCATCAAGTGTTCCATCAAACGGAAAGCCCTGATGGAACCCGTCTGGGGTCATGCGAGCAGGGTTGTTATATATGAAATCTGGTATTGCCGATGCACCAGGAAAATAACTATAGGCGGTTATAACAGGGTCTTGAACCCTCTGGTAGATATAGAACAGATGCAGATCCCATCCTCCAAAGACACCCCTCAGCCTTGCAGCTCCCTGAAAATCGTTTTGCGCTGTATCGTAGGCGTCTTTTATATCATCAAGGTATAACTTTTCAGTAATTCGCAGGAAAAAGAGGCCCATCACTCAGACCATGCCATCCTAAAGGGAAAAGGTCCTGGTCATAGGGCCTTTACTAAAGATATTGGGGAGATACATATATGTTATAACCTTGTTCGCATGCATATAACTTCCATTATGGGCTTTCTATTTCATCTGGCTCTGCATTGTCAAGGGAAAATTTCGCCGCATAGCCTTCTTATGATACCGATTTCCCTAAAGTTAAAGAATAAACAAGGTTTTGGCTATTTTTTTTGAATTATTTAAAATAAACTATATTCATTTATAATTTGTTATTTTATATTTTGTTTAAATGCTCCTATGACGCTAATACTATGGTCGCGTCCAGGGCCACAGGTAAGCCCGCGGATACCGCAAGCGGATTAATATCAATCTGTTCAATTGCTTGATTACCTGCCCCGAGAGCGCCCAAGCTCACCAAAATCCCGGCCATGACATCTTTTCTAAGCGGACTCATACCCCTGAAGCCCTCAAACAGGCTGTTACCCCTGATCCTTGATATCAGTCTTAACGCATCCTGATGACTCAAAGGCGCTGGAGCGAACCTGACATCCTTTTGAAACTCTGAAAAAATTCCACCCAGGCCGAACATGACGCAGGGACCAAGATGGGCATCCCTTATAAAACCCGCTATCAATTCAAAATCCGATCTTACCTGCGGCTGGATAATAATTCTGCCACTTCCCCCAAGCCTCTCGGTAAGATCTCCAAAGGCCTCCGCAAGCCCCTTTCTGCCCTCAATCCCCGGTTTGACGAGGCCAAGCTCTGTCTTGTGGAGTACTCCCGGCATCAACCCTTTTAAGACAACGGGGAAACCAAATCTATCTGCTGCATCTTTGGCCTCTGAGACAGTTGTAACAATTTCTTCTTCCACCACAGGGACATCCCTGTATTTTAATAGGCGCTTGCTGTGATATTCATCCATTATCCCACCCTCAGGGGGCAGCAAGTCGGCACTGATATGGAAAGGGTTGGTGTATTCAGCCGCCATATCCCCAGGGCTTGTCTCATATGGCCTGTATCTTGAGGCTGCGGATATACACTCCACTGCCCTTGATAGCTCGTCAAAGACCAGCATGCCGCACTTGTCCGCTTCAACGCGAATGTCCCTGCAAGGGTTACGCTTTCCCAACAGCCATAAGACAATCACCTTGCCCGCCTGATCTGCCATGCGCTTGAGCTCCGCTAAATGGAGCTCCTCACCGCCAAGGCCTGCGACAAAGTGCAAGAGGATTACATCCACGTTAGGGTCTTTTAAGAGTATGGCAATCGCCTGCGCCACAGGGGATTCATGCCAGTGGAGTTCCATGGCCGGGTAAAGGTCCACAGGGTTTGTCACAGGCATCCAGTCAGGGTACAGCCTTTTGAGGGCATATTCTGTTTCAGGCGACAGCCGTGCGATAGCCAGGCCTCTTCTCTCCAGGAGATCACATGACACAATGCCTGCTGCCCCGCTGAATGATACCACTCCCAGCCTGGCGGCCGGTCTAATCCTTGGCTTTACTGCAAGAGACCTTGCAAGATCAATCATCTGGTGAAAATCATCGGCCAGGGTTATGCCATAGAACCCCAAGATATCACATAATAGACGCGAATCTCCGGCAAGGCTCGCCGTATGGCTGACGGCCGCCATAGCACCACGTTCACTCTTGCCGCCCTTTAAGACTACTATGGGTTTTGAAGCCCTCCTGATGATATCGAGGAGTTCTCTTCCCCTTGCCGCTGACTCAAGATAAAGCGCCACCACATTGGTGTCCGGGTCGTTCAGCAGATATGTCAACATGTCGCACTCATCTACACCGGCCTTGTTGCCTATCGAGCATATTTTGTTTACCCCGATGTTTCTCTTGCTTAAGAGGTCCACCAGAAAACCCGCCGACAGCATGCCGCTCTGGACAACCATGGAAAAGCGTCCCTCCTGGATTCCGTCCTGGTAGATACGAGGTGACATGAATGTAAAAAAGTATCTTTTCTTGACATCCACCAGACCCATACAATTCGGGCCCCATATCCTTATGCCCGCTTCTCCTGCAATGGCTACACACTTATCCTGTATATCTTTTCCCTTTGCCCCTGTCTCTGAAAAGCCGGCGCTTTCTATCATGACTCTTTTTATTCCCTTGGCGGCGCAGGACTTAAGCACATCCGGGGCCTTGGGAGCAGGCACCAGTATTATCGCAAGGTCTACGGCAGACGGAATCTGATCAAGCGAGGAAAAACATGGGATACCGTGTATATCATCATAGCCGGGGTTTACAGGATAGATCTTTCCGCTGTAGCCGAACTGCAGATTCTTTATGGTCTGGGAGCCGCCCCTGCGCCTGCTGGCGCCTATCACGGCAATGGAGGAGGGATTAAAAAACTTGTCCATAGCAACAGGTCCTTCTCAAACACATCAGGCTGTGGAAGTTCTCTCACGGAGCCCTCCACAGCCTGAAAAGTTTTAAACAGTGATATTTTTTACCTATAAATTCAAAACTAAACCACCCTCGACTATAAGTCGAGGGGTTTTATGAGGGGTCGATTTCAAATCGACTATCATCAGGAATCGGCTCCCCTTCTTGCTTTT
>LT984868.1 GCA_900258555.1 uncultured Desulfobacterium sp.
ATGGGCACCCAGTTGATAACGTCGCATAGCGACATGTATTAACTTTTCTTCGCCTAAAGGCGAGGGATTTCAACCATCCCTGAAAGGGACATTAAGGGTTCCCCCCGAGGGAACATCTAGTCCGCCAAGAATGTTTAACAGTGTAGATTTGCCGCTGCCGGATGCTCCAAGCAGCACCACCAGTTCACCGGAATAAAGATCAAGATCAATCCCTGCAAGGGCGTGTACCTCCACCTCGCCTGCGCCGTAAACCTTGGTCAGTCCTCTCGCGCGGTAAATTACCTCAGCAGAATCAGGACTGAAGCCTGCAAAATCTATGTTACTGTTTATATCGTTCATCGGGGCAGAAGTGTAAAAACCAACACTTAAAACCTAAGACCAGAAGAATAGGTTTTTTTACGAGATTATCAATTTTTGCTCATAAGATGGGTTACCGCCTGCTCCAGCCCGTCAATAGTCAATTCGTACATGGGGAAGATCTCTCGGATAGCGCCGATGGTGCGGGTGTATGGCCATTCAGCGGCCATGACCGGGTTTAGCCAGACCGCGTGGGGAAACGTCTCTGCTATAAACTGTAACCTTTTATAACTGGGTTGCGATGATCTTTCTTCTATATGGATTGAACCGTCTGTGGCCATCAGTTCATATGGTGCCATACTCGCGTCTCCCAGTATGATGAACCTGGTTTGCGGATCGAGCCGGATCAGTTCATCTACAGAGAAGGGTTTGCTCAATCTGGGAGGGTCTTCCCAGAGCCTGTCATAGATGGTGTTGTGAAAGAAAAATGTCTTCAGTTCCTTAAACTGTGCCCTGGCGTAATTGAAAAGGGTCTGAATGACAATGACATATGGCTCCATTGACCATCCGCCGTTATCAATTGCGAGTATGACCTTGAGACGATCCTTAAGCCTCCGCTCAAAGACTATTTCTATTTCTCCCGCGTTTTTCATGGTCTGGTAGATGGTTTTATCTACATTTACCACATCTTTCGGGCCATCTGGTATCATGTTTCTTAGTCTCTTTAAGGCCTCTCCCATCTGGGCCTGTGTCAGGGGGCCTTCATGTGAATAGTCCCGATAACGCCTGTCCATGGCCACTTTGACCGCTGATTTGTTTCTGGATACCCCCCCGACCCTCATGCCTCCAGGGTGATAGCCCGAGTGGCCGACAGGCGATGTGCCGCCGGTGCCGATCCACTTGCTTCCGCCGTGATGCTCCTCTGTCTGCTCCTTTAGCCTGTCGAGGAAATACTTCAGCAATTCCTCGGGGCTCAACTTGCTGATGGTCTTTTCATCAACACCCAGGGCCTCGGCAAGGCCTTTAGGGTCTTTCAGCCATTCCTCAAGCATGGTACGTGCAATCTCTGAAAGCTCAAATTCTTCCGGGTCTTTCAATTCCGCACCTTCAAAGTAGTGGGCAAAGACCTGGTCGTAGAGGTCAAAATACCTCTCGCTCTTTACCAGGATAGATCTGGCGGCGGTATAGAAGTCGTCAATGGAGGTGATCAGGCCCATTGCCAGGGCCTTTTGGAGCCTCAGAAACGAAGTGGGTGATACAGGTATGCCCACCTGTTTTAAGATATAGAAAAACTTTGTAAACATAAGCCCCTATATCCTCATGCGGGTTGCGGCCCTTTGTGCTATGGCATAGTCCGGACTCTTTTTGAAGAGGATTCCAAGGTAAGGGATCTCTCCCCTTACCAGATCCTTGATCTTGAAATCCGGGTCTGTCTTCAAGGCCCTGATCCAGTTGATCAGTTCCCTGGTGGCAGGCTTTTTTTCAATGCCCTTGAACTCCCTCATCCTGTAAAAGGTCATTACAGTGTTTTCCAGCATTTCTTTGCTGATGTCATCGAAGTGGACCTGGATAATCTTCCTCATCATCTCCGGCTCTGGAAAGGCAATATGGTGAAAATTGCAACGGCCCAGAAACGGATCTGAGAGGTCTTTCTTGGCATTGGACGTAATGATGATAATAGGCCTGTTTTTCGCCCTTATGGTCTTGTCAATCTCAATAATATCAAATTCCATCTGGTCCAGTACGTCCAGCATATCGTCCTGAAAGTCCGTATCCGCCTTGTCAATCTCATCAATCAGCAGTACCACCTTTTGATCCGATGCAAACGCCTGGCCGATCTTGCCCATCTTGATGTATTCTTCAATGTTGCTGACATCGCGGTTGGAATCCCCAAAGCGGCTGTCGTTTAATCTGGTCAGGGTGTCATATTGATAAAGGGCCTCCACAAGCTTCATGCTGGATTTTACATTCAGGACGAGCATGTCCATTTGTAATGCCTCTGAGATGGCGTGGGCCAGCATGGTCTTGCCTGTGCCTGGTTCTCCTTTCAGCAATAAAGGCATCTCCAGAGCCATGGAGATATTGACTATCCTGGCCAGTTCTTCATCCAGGACATATTTGGACGCCCCACTGAACTGTCTGTTTGGGTTTGCCATTTTTTTACTCCTCGTTAATAACGGAAAATTTTCACATAAACGATCAATAAACAGCATTTATTATCGCCACACGTGCGCAAGATATTGATGCAAATATCTAATCATTATTGCCTTTGAGGTCAAGGCAATATTGTTTGTAACATCTTAGGTGTTTGAAAGGAGGCGTTTCGGGCAAAGGGGTCTGTTTTAAGATGAGACGGTGGTCCCATGTTAACTGACGGGCTTTTCATCAAAGGCAGCTTTTCTCATATCGTTTTTTCTTGCCCTCCAGGACCTCCTCCATTGCTTCAGGGATATGAGCGATCACATCACTCACCTGTGAGGCAGGAGTCGGGCACGCATAATGCCCGGCGATTCGGTTGATCCGGGCACCCAGAACTGCTGCATCCAGGACTTCCAAACCCGAAAAAATCAGGGCGGAAACAATTCCGGTAAGGGTGTCGCCCGTCCCACCTATTGCCTCCATTGCCTCGTCCGCCGGACTGTCTATAACAGCGTGGACACCCTGCCTGGATGCGATATGATCCCGGCTTCCTTTTACCAGTAAATATCGGGCAGCATTGTTGTAATCATAGGCACGTGTAATGAGATCAGGAATACGCATTTCATCATGAAGGATGAAGCCTCGTGTGTAAAAGGGATGAGGGGCCTCTTCGTCCGCCAAGAATGCCAATTCCCCCGCATCCGGTGTGAAAAGGTCATAAGCCTCTGACTCCCCGCTCATCTTGGCCGCATACATGAACCCTGCATCCGCAATGAGTATCGGTCGCGAGGCCATCTCTTCAACTGCAAAAAGGACCTTGTTATGCAAATCCACATCCGGTTGAAGATAATGAAAAGTGATTACGGCAGAACTATTACTTGGGAGGTTTTTTACAAGGTATTCATATAGGCGCCTGCTTCCGCGGCCCATACCGATATCTCCTATAAGGTAACCATATGGAAGAGGCAGATTCAGGACTTCGCAGACCTTGATAGCCGCAGCCAGCAGGGCCGGTGTTCCCCGGCTTACCGGAACCTGCCTTTCACCGATGCGGATAGAGTCTTTTTCAAGAATTACCTTTCCTTCAACAAGGGGAAAATCCTCTTCCGGTATGGTGCCTATGACTGCAAGCATTTGCGTTTTGCCTCCTCATAGGCCAGTTGAAGTGCATACCCGCAGAGTGTGTGGCCGATCTCCCTGGGGGCTGGAGCATCAGTCAGGGTTTTCCCGACCATTTCCCGGGCGAGGTAGGGGACATCAGGGCATCCGCCGCCTGAGACATTGACGATCAATTGAGTTTCTTTGTCAACGGTCAGCTTCATATTGGCCGCCCTTACCATGAGATATCTGCCAAAATCCCTGTGATGAAAAATGTCCACAGGCAGAAGTAAAGGACTGTTCACAGGAACCACTTGAAGGGGCGGCACATCTGCCTCTTTAAGTGCCCTGAGGATGCTGAGCTCTTCAATAAGGGGAAATTCAATAACCAGGTCGCAGCCGCTTCTTATCTCCGGCGGTGGTCCCATGACGCGAATTTTCCATCCCTTTGATTTCAAGAGATTTTCCGCACGGATCACCTCGCTGGTGTTCTCGAAGACCAGTATACCCCTGATCCCCACTTTCTTATTTTCCTTCACCGCTGGGCTGCGGGACTCTTTCTTTTTAAAAAACATGATCAAATCGTATCCTAGTCTTTTTTGATCTTAATCCTGTATCCTTCCCCTTCTTCCAGAATCTCCTTGATCTGCCATTTTTGGCTTAGAGCAGCGCGGCTAACGTTCTCTTTGGAGGTGTCTGTATCCACCAGAATTTCAATTTCTCCACTCGCCGCCTTTCTGATCCCATCCAGGGTCATCAAAACCGGCTGAGGGCAGCTCAATCCTCTCGCATCCACTACTATACTCATAATAATACCTCCTTATACGCTCTTTTTTCTCATGGTAAAACCGATAAAAAGGCAGACAAGAAGCCCTATGACTACGGCGGCGATTCCATGTGGGCCAACGCCTTCAGGAGAACTCGCAAGGCCGAAGTTATGGGAAAAGGCCGCACCTACAATCATCCCAAAGACAAATACCGCCGCATCTCCATCCCCTTCACCTGCTAAAAATAACTGACGACCGGGGCATCCCCCTGCCAGCGCAAAGGCCAGGCCTGCCACGACCATTCCCCCGAAGTTCCATAAATGCATGGTATGAGAAACGGGTTGGTTTGTAAATGCCGGATGGAATTGCTTGAGGGCCAGATTGGTAATAAAGGCGAAGACAGCAAACGCAATAAGACCCAAGAATAAATGGGTCTGACGAAACAGGATCAGATCCCTTAAAGCGCCCATGGTGCAAAAGCGGCTTCTCTGGGCCAAAAAACCGATTAGCAGTCCTACGATGAGGGAAACAGTCAGAGGGGCGTGCATGGAGCCTGGGCCCTTAACACTGTAAAATAATACCCCGCTTTGCGCCTCTCCCTCCACCTGCGGAAAAATGATCATCAGGACTAAAAGGCCCAGCATGGTCAAGGGTAGCAGCCACCCCACGGAAGTATAGGTCTTTGCAGTGCGTCCCAGATCGTAACCACCTTTAAGAAACAATGTGCCGATCCATACGCCAAAAGCAAGTCCGGCCAGACCCAAAATGGCGTTTCCGTCACCGGCTGCAAGACGCAAAAGCGCCCTCCAGGGGCAGCCCAGAAAGACCAGAGCCCCTATCATGGCAAAGGCGCCGAGGACAAACCTCACGATGGGCGCCGAGCCGACCCTAGGCCTGAATTCCTTGAAGATATAAGCCGCAATAAGTGATCCGAGCACAAAGCCTATTATTTCAGGTCGCATATACTGAACAACCGCCGCCCGATGAAGGCCGAGGGCGCCAGTGATATCCCGCTCAAAACAGGCCACACAAATACCCATGTTTCCCGGGTTCCCCAGCTTTTGTAATAGTGGTGCCAGCACCCCTATTAGAGCTCCAACCGAAATGATGCCTGCTCTGGTAGCAAATAAATTTTTTGTATTTCCCACCTTCACCTCCCTATTAAAATGTGTACGGCCGTTCTGTTCTTCAGATATGCATACCATTTTGCTAGAACATATAACTGGCCCAGCACCTGAAGGTAATCATATCCTCATTATTTACACCATTATACACACCGATGCCTTCATGATCCGCATACCAAAGGGCTGCCCAGATGGTGGTGTTTTTGATGCCTGTATATTTGATTTCGAAATCCGCTTCACTGCAATCGCCGTCAACAATGTCGGCATAATATTTTGTATCGTCCATACTGTAATAGGCATAGGCCGTGGTCAGACTCAACTGATCAATTGGGCTTACAGTAACAGAGAACTTGTAGGAATTGGAATCAGGCCTTCCGGCGACATCCCCATCCGCGCCGATGGTATAAGTGTATAAAGGTGTCTTGATGCTGTTGTCTGATAACTTGGCGGCTAACCTGGCGCCGTCTGTAACGTGGACGAAAGAGGCAGTCATATCAAGCAGCCACAACTTAGTGTTGACCTTTACGCCAACAGCGTCCGTGGGCTTATCCCCGTTTGAGTCCGGGTCTATGCGCATACATTGAGCACCGAGGTTGAGCATTTTAAATTTGGTTTTTGCCTCAACATACGCGGCTATGGTATTATCATCGCTTTCTTTAATGGTTTTGTCATCATCGTCAGCCTCATAAAAATACCCGGACAACTCGCTGTTACTGATGGATTTGTTGATTACACCTACCATGAGGACATCATTATGGAAATCATTAAATTCCTGATCATCGCTTTTCATCCACCTTTCCTTCCACACATAACCGCCTATCAGGGTTGTGTCAGGTATGTCACTGTTTTTAATCAAAAATGCTTCAAAATTATTGGGAAAAATCGGCCAATCATCGCTGTTTACAAGAGGTGAGAGGATATTCTGCCTTCCTGCCTTGGCCGAGGTATTAGCTACAGTGTAGTTTAAGTATGCCTCACCAAGCCACGCCCCCGTATCAGAGTGTTCAACATTCAACATACTCCGATTTGCGAAATTTTCATAAGCGCCTAAGTCATCCACGGCATAAAATGTTGCACCTACGCTCAAGCCTTTATAGGTATCGGTTGAATAAGAAAACCTGAGACCGGCGTCAAACCAGCTATTTTCTGTATCAAAAATGTGTTTGTTTGCATCGTTGTCATCCGACTGATACCATATCTTGGCCTCACCATTAAAATTTCCATTTTTAAAGGTATCTGTTATTGTATCAGCGGCAAACGCGTTGCCTGTAACGGATAATGTTACAGCCATTATAATTCCGATAAATTTATTCTTTCTCCAAAATTCCTTCATTCAAACCTCCTTCACTGTTCACATCCTCAATAATCGAATTTTCTGTGCAACAAATTGATGTCCCATCCACATACCTTGCCTCGTACTCTTAAAGTTACACTGAGTCAAACTGGAATTTCCTATGATATTTTGGAGGTTGATCGGAATTTCCTATAGAGTTGAAATGTGTCACACATGGTATTGCAAAAAAGCAATTAAACGTATAGAATTTTTAATGTCCCTTTCAGGGATGGTTGAAATCCCTCGCCTTTAGGCGAAGAAAAGTTAATACATGTCGCTATGCGACGTTATCAACTGGGTGCCCAT
>LT984869.1 GCA_900258555.1 uncultured Desulfobacterium sp.
TTATCAATGACATCGCCTTTTTTTACCTTACCTGCCGTCAAATCCTCTATGGTGGGCAGCTCTGCCTTTCTGGAGGCCACATCCCAGGCAGTGGGGATTTCAGCACCCGTAACAGAATTTGCACAAGGTAACAAAAAAAGAAGGGAGATCAACAGCACCAAAAAATAAGAGCATTTTATTTCACTTTGTCTGTTCATTGCTTATCCCTCCCTTAGAATTGATAGGTTATCCTGGCCATTACTTCATCCTGGTAATAGAAGTAATTGAGGCAACTCTTATTGTTATTGTCATAGGCGTTTCCTCCCCACCAGTTGGCAAATACATCAAAGCGCCAGTGATCTCCCGGTGTGTAGGCAAAGCCCGGGTTTATACGATAGGCCCCGTCAGGCTGCCATATGATCAGGCACGAAGCCTTGTAGGTCTTGTATGCAAAATCCTGAGAAAGACTTAAGACAAAGGCATCGGTATTGATCTTTTCAACAATGTTGCCTGTATTGGTCCCGTAATCACCCCTGGGGTTTTGATAAGATGGCGGTGGGGCACCGGGGGTCCATTTGACATCGTCGGCCTCCGGCACATACTTTCCCTGATACTGAAAGGTGACATTCATAAACTGTTGGCCAGGGATGATGTTTGAAAACCTCTGGAGGTTTATGGCATAATTAAATTCCCTGGTGTCAATATAATCCATACCTACAACAGGCAGAAGACTCACAGGGGGAACGCCCGCGGGAAAGTAAAAACAGTCAATCGTATACCACGGGGCATTGGGGATATAGGTGGCCTCAATGGTCATAACCGTGTTTACGGGCTGATCAAAGGCATAGTTCATGCTCATACCATATATATCAATCCTGGGATAGTCCTTTTCCGCATCCCCAAGATATCTTGCCCACGGTGCTGGGATAGTGCCGTAGAGCCTGGTGGTCTTACTAATGGCATCATCACTAAACAGGTGCGCATAGTTTAAGGTGCCTGCAAACTGACCAAGCTTATACCCCAGCCTGAATCCGAATTCCCGGTCACCCCTTCGATCGTTTTCCTCAGTCGTCCTCCAGATGCCGCCCCACTCATCCGGGTTGTTCGGGTTGTATTCATATTGGTAGTTGTGTCTGTAAGGATTACCGATCTGGGGGTCGTTGGTCGGAACTATATCACCAGGGTTTAAAAAGCCCTCAACATAAAGCTCGTCCAGCAATGGCAACGAACCGGGCTCTATATTGTACACAGCGCGAAGCATCCACTGAGGGATCCTGATATTTTCAAATTCCTCGGGCTCCCAGGTAAAATGCCAGCTCTTATCAAGGGGGTTTACAACATCGAGTATCCTTGCCGATATCATCTCACCCCACACGATCTGCTGCTTGCCTAGCCTTAGCCAGAGGTTTCCCAGGTCAAGATCACCGTACATCTCCCAGATCTCCGCCGTGACATGGTTGTCATGACCAAGCCTTCCGGTGCTCCCATAATGGTCGGTGCTCAGTGCAAGCGCATTATACTCATAAAGATCTCCATCAACATTTGTGGTCGAGTCCTCTATCACCCTTATCTTCGAGTAGAGCTTGAATATATCGGCAGGCCTGTAATTCCACTCGGTCACAAACCATGTCCTGTTCAGATTGCACCAGTTCTTGTCTTGCTGTACACCGTAACCGGTCTTTTTGGGAGGGGAGGCTAAATAGCCGTTTGTATCATATTGCGGATTGCTGTTATAGGGATTTTTCTCACCCATATTGAATACGGTCTGGTGTCTTATAAAGCCTGTCACAGTGAGTGTTTCCCCAATAAGCTCTATCTCAGCCAGGCTGACGGTTACTCCTGAAAAGAAAAACAGGAAAAAAAACAGCCACGTCTTACCCTTAAAAAAGTAATTGGTGTTCATTCCTAATCCTCCTCCATTAAAGTTGTCTTTCTCCTACGGACGCCACAACAGATCTTCTTCTCACCTCCTTTCCTGGAATCTTATCCATGACATCAGGCAGCGGCCTGAACGCCATGTGACGGGGCCTCATAAAAGGTGACCCTGGAGAGAAACTTCGGCCTGAAGACGTTGACCAGGGTGGGAATAAGGATAAGGGCCGCAAATATGTTTATCAGCATGATAAGGGCAAGCAAGAGCCCCATCTCTGCCTGAAACTTCATGTTGGAGAGAAAATACCAGGAGATAACCGCCACAATCATGGTGGTGCCGGTAAAGAATATCGCTTTCCCTGTAGTCTTTATCGCCCTTGTCGCAATTTCAATACTGTATCCCGCATTTGCAGCCTGATACTCTTCACAGATACGGGATAGCAGGTAGATCCCATAGTCAATCCCCACACCGACCCCGACAGATACGATCGGAAGGGTGTTTATATTAAGCCCGATATCCAGCCACTTCATTATGCTTAAGGTGATAAGATTGGTCAGATTCAATGGGATCATAAGAATCACCGCGGCCACAAAGGACCTGTAGGTCCATGAGCATAAAAAAAACACCGACGCCATCACCAGCATAAAATTCAATAACTGTGAATCCTCCACCGTCTGATTTATCGCTGCAAGAAGCCCAAGGTTGCCGGATGCAAGCTGCACCGTGCAGTTTTGTCCGGAAAGCTCCTGGCTGTTGTTTTCAATAAAATCCTTAACTGATTTGATTGTGCTCTTTATGGTGCCTCCCATATGGTCCTTGTACCAGACCACTACATTTGCCACACTCATATCTTCTGAAAAGTAGAGGCTGAAATCCCCCGGGGCTGCCTTGCCGAACAGGGCATTGAAAAGCTGACAGCTCTGATTCCTGTTCCGGGGCAGGGTCTCCCACTTGGGGTATCCTGCATAGATCGAGCGTGAAAGCCGCGGCAAGAGATCCGCAACGGAAAGCGTGCTGCTGACAATCCGGCTATCCTCCATATGGGCCTGAAAGGAACTGAGGGTCCTTAAAAACCCCGGCTCCTCAACGGCCCTTGGCCCCTGGCCCTTAAAGAGCACATAGAGCTCTTCAGTACCGGGAAAATTCTTGTTGATCTCATCAACAGCAACATTAAAGTCAGAGTCGGGCCACAGCACCGGGCTTCCGGGATGGATGTCGCCTATGCCCACCTTGGTGGAAATAAAGCCCGTAACAGCCGCAATGATTATGGAAACTGCAAATGTAACAATGCCCGCCTTTCCATAGCCGAGCCTTGCTATAAGGCCCAACAGCTTCTGGTGTGCGCCCCTTTCAGTATCAACGATCTTTGCGATATTTTTCGGCTGCCAGAAAGAGGCAAATGAGATGAATATGGGTGTAAATAAAAGGGCGGTGATGATGTTTGAAAAGGCCCAGAATCCGCACAGATAGCCAAGTTTCTGCATTATCGGAACAGGGGCCACTGCAATCAGGATTATCCCCAGCGCATCGGTTACTATCCCCAGAAGACCCGGTGGAAAAATGTGTTCAAGTGTCTCTATGCAGGCAGCCTTTACATCACCATCGCCTCTTTCATGAAAGACCTCGAAATATCGCTCTGTAAACTGCACCGCATGGCTCAGGGACCTTGCTACTATCAGGACGGGAATCACGAGGGTTAAGGGCTCAACATTATACCCCAGCAGGCCGCTGAAGCCCAAAAACCATATGGTCCCTAAAATTATCGGAGGTATGGGGACAATTACTCCAAGCAGGTTCCTGAAATAAAACCATAAGATCAGCAATAATGCACAGAGGGTCACGCCGAATATGTAGTAGAGCTCGCCGCGGTATTTTTCCACCCAGCCCATCAGTATGGGCTCACCCGCCGCATAGACCATATGATTCTGACCGGTCTCAGCCTCTACTATCTTTCTTACCTGCTTAAAAATTACATTATAGTCCATCAGGTGCTCGATAAAGCCCGCGGAAAAAAGCACGGACTTGTCATCCCTTGCCACCCACACGCCGAAGATCCCAGGGGCGGTGTGGACCGTCTTTCTGAATTCCTCCATGGAATCAGGCACAGCGGGCATGAGATTTTCAGAGATGATGGAATCCTCTGTCACCCTGGTCTTTTTTAGCTTTCTGGAGGCAATGGAGTATACCTGATCATGATTGACTCCGGGGATGGCATCCAGGGCATCGGTGATCCGGATCACCTTCTCCAGTGTCTCTTTGTTGTATATATCCCCATCCTTTACCTTGAGCATCATGAAGACCTTAAATGGGCTTCCCAGCTGTTCTTTATACTTGTCATGAATCTTTATGAACGGATGGTTCGGGGGGATCAGGTCGGAGAGATCTGTCCGGATTACCATGTTCTTTATCTGATAGCCAAAAAACACTGTGAGCAGTATTATTATACCAAGAAAAGTGTATCTATAGCGTATAGTCCAGGTGGCCAGCTTATTTATCATTACGGCTCTCCTTACTTGATCTTGGTCTTTAAGATTATCCCGTTTCCTATACTCATCACCTTGGCAGAGTTTGACGGCAGTATCCAGGCATCTGAAAACCATGGATATGGAGGCCTCAAATCCACATCCATCCTGGCCCATGTGATCCCTCCATCTTCGGTCTTGAACATGGTGGCCTGATCCCCTGCAATTACGCCATAGTCGTCCTTTAGTTGTATCCGGTAGAGGCTGTTTTCCGTATTGACCGGGAATCTCTCCCAACTGGTACCGCCATTTTCAGTCTTTAGTGCAAAGCCATTCTGCCCAACTGCCCAGCCAAGCTTGTCATTTTTAAAGCACACGGAAAAAAGGGGCGGAAACTGCCCAATGTGGCACAATGACCAGGTCTTACCCTTGTCTACACTATGCAGGATTGTGCCCCAGTCACCCACAACCCAGCCCGATGTTTCATTTAAGGGATCTTGAAAATTCTAAAATACCGGTTATAATGTCTCCAAACTTTAACTTGGGAGGCATTCATCATGAAGACATCGACGTTGGATCGAAATG
>LT984870.1 GCA_900258555.1 uncultured Desulfobacterium sp.
TCAAAAGCAAGAAGGGGAGCCGATTCCTGATGATAGTCGATTTGAAATCGACCCCTCATAAAACCCCTCGACTTATAGTCGAGGGTGGTTTAGTTCCGATCTGATTGAATGCTGAGTCTTTGGAAATGTCCGTTACCCTGATACCTCTGGTATATGAGCCATTGCCTTTAGCACCTACCGGAGTTGCTGATATCTGCCTTAAGAGCTTATCAGTATTACCAAAGGCCTGCTTAAACCACGCCCATTCGTATTTCTTTGAAGTCTCATATTGGGGGGGAGGGGGACTATTTTCGACCGGTGCAGATGGAGATGGGGGGCTTGCTACCGCCACATTATTAGATCCAAAAACTTCCAGATTAATGGGAACAAATTGATTGCTGCCTACCTTTTTAAAGGTCAGGGTAAAGCTTCTATTGCCAAGCAATCGGCGAATACAGTCTTCAACAGATTCTCCTCTAATATCCAGAGATACTAATTCGGTAAGCGAATCACTGGACTCAAATTTAATTTCAGCCTTATCGGTTATAGCCTTTATAACATCAAAAAGAAGGACACCATCTGCCTGAATATCAACAAGCGTTTCATTGATATTTACGCTAAGAGACGAAGGCGAAGCAATGTTTGCAGGGGCAAAGCAGACTGATAGCATTAATACACTTATCTGAATGATTGCAAATATTATTTTGTCTTTCATTATAATAATGTACTTACCATAAAGCGCCAGCCAGAGAAGTTGCCCTATCCGGCTGACGCTTATGAGTTAGTATTGGTTCTGTTGCCCGGCAGATTATGCCTGCCGGTCAAGGTTCATGTTTAAATAGCACCCTATCTTGTAGTGGGTCTGGCGCTGGCCTCATTAGACTGACATGTTTCCACGCCGCCGCGGACTTCCCTTACCACATAGTAATAAGTGGTCCCGATCACAAGACCGGAATCAAGATAAGTGGAATATGTTGATGTTGTGTTTGCTCTGAAGACATATGGCCCTCCCGCTACAGTGCTGCGATATACATTGTAGCTGTCAGCTCCGGTGTGTGTCCATGTCAACTGTATCTTATTGAGTTTTGCCCTGGCAGCCAAATTGTCAACGCAAGGACACAACTGCGAATTATATACATATGTGATCTCAGCCGAACCCGACATGCAATCAGCACCTCTGAGGCGATAATAGTAAGTGGTTCCGCTGACGACCGTATCGTCAGTATAGCCAGTGCCGGTAACTTCTCCAATTTTAGAAAAGCCACTATTCGGGCCATCTGTGCTTCTCAAAACATCATATGTACCACTTGTTGACCAGGAAAGCTCCACAGATTTGCATCCGATCTCTGATGTCAGATCACAGGCGTCGCAAGCGTTGTATACTGTAACAGTTCCAAAATCCTCATCTGTAAGATTAGGTTGCTGGCTTCCGGGGTAGGCAGCCGCGGTGTTATCTGTCACCCTAAGGCCTATAGTATGCGAACCAGCCCCGAGAATTGAAGGATCAGATGCGAAAATTTCTCCTGATCCATCGGAATAATTCCATGGAGCACCGTTAAGATCCCAATCCCAGGCTATTATGGCGTCAAATGGCGGGTTACCGCTTTCACTTTGACCCTCGTCAACATCCCATGATCCTGAGCCGTCCAGCATCAAAGAGTCGTTTTGGCAGAGGGAGACGACATAAGGTCCTCCGACATCTGCTACAGGCGGATGTGGTGGAATAGTAAGATTGACATTAAGTGTGTAAGTGTCGGTTACAGGAACTGGTGTTGTGTCGTCGGTGACACGCAAAACAACAGGATAGGAGCCAAGACCATAAGTTCCGGAATCCCATGTATGTGTCTGGTTATCAGGTGTTACGCTTGATGCATCATATATTCCGTCGTTGTTCCAATCCCATTCATACAGGACTATATTCTTACCTGCATCTGAATGATAACTGCATGTCGGATCAAATGAAATCGGGATATCAAGATATCCTGGGTTTGGCTCTGCATCAAAGCAGGCGACAGGGGGCGGTGAAAATACGCTTGGGGTCAGTATAAGGATGGCAAATGCCGTTCCCATGTCCTCAACAATATATCCATCCATCCACCCTGTTCCTCGCCAGTGACCATCTGAATATTGGTCAGGGAGCATAACACTCACATAATCCCCGTACCAGTCAGAGGTACCGGGAGAACCAGGAAGAGAGTTGATTCCGTTCAACCTGGCCCCCTTCATAAAGGCATACATGGTATAGTAAGCCCTGTGTCCATACCAGTTTTCGGTCCAACGCCAATCCTGCCCGCGCCAGTAATTGCCCAAGAAGGTCTTAACACTGGTCTGATCTGCTGCAAATGCCCCTGCGCCATATAAACTATTATAAATTGTCTCACCAACCAGGGCCATTCCCACTAGGGCACCGCCAGTTAAACATACATTGGGTGTTGTGTAATCGGAGTAACCCGCTCTGTAAGAAACATATCCACGGCCAACAAGTTGACCACGGAGGTAACCTGCAAGTTGCTGTTTCATCCAGATGGGAATAGTGCAACCGAAATTAGCTTCTGCTGCATCAAGACCGATATAAGCCCACTGGGAAGCTGAATTGTCTCCATAATAACCTGCATAACCATATTGTTGATAGTTAACATTAGCTGTGTAATACCATCCTCCCCTAGCACCTGAGAATGGAAAGCTTGCGTCATCAATCTGACCCCAGGCATACCAGTCTACCATATCTTGGACAATTGCCTGATAGGTTCGGCCCAATACATAAGTCGCCTGACCTGTTGCCGCGGTGGCGTTAGGTGTCCCGCAGCCAGAAATGGCACCCATGGCAAGGCCATTCTCATAATTGGTATGGCTGCTGCTGTAATAGCAATAAAGACCGTAACCATTTCCGTTGGTGTCCGGGTTGCCGTAAGTCTGGGCGCCTATGGTTTGACCGAAAGTTCTGGTTAGCAAAAAATTGATCCCACGCTGTACATCTTCCACATACGGATCTTCCATAGGCGTCAATGGATTAGTTTCCACGCTTAAAAGATGTCCCTGAACTTCAAATGCCCATACACATGGGCTTGTACGTCCAACATATACATTTCCTTGCGCGCCATTATCATTCCAATAACCTACTGGGACAGAAGGTGTACCTGAGTTGGTCCTGATCATTTCCGTATGCAGGTACCAAAGTCCTTTATCAATGGCGATGTTTACCTTGGAATCATTGTTATCAGGGGCCAAGACTATGTTGTAGTCGTCAGTCTGTCCCCCGACAGTTAATTCCGTGTCAAAAGCCGAGCCTATGGCGCCTGAAAAGGTATGAGAAATTGTAAGATTATATATGCCGTTAGCTGGAACAGAAATACTGCCAGTGGCGGGTGCTGTGCCGTCTTTGAAATCCCATGAATAGGAAGCAGAACCGCCGGTTGCATCTCCATATACAACCGCATACAGGTTTACAGATTGTCCGCTTATTGCGGTATGAAATGCAGCAGGATTTCCCTGCCACGGTACACCGAGGACCTTGCTTACCCCTGCTGAGGCGATAGAAGCCATCAAAAAGACTGCTGCACATAATAGTGCAGATACAATTATTCCCCTTTTATTCATACGTTCCCCCTAATTTTTTTATGTTTATAGAAACCAGGAATGGCCGCAGTCTTCCTCCCCCGAAGAAGACCTGAGGCCATCTGGTTTTAATGTTTCACCGATCAGTTAAGTACACCCGACTCCCCCAAAATTAATTTGGGGCATCGCACATTTGTGTGGGTGACCCCAATATGTTGTGGTCATGCATTGATGACCTGGAATGCCGCTGGTTTTCTTCTCGGATAGAGATCAAGGCCTCCGCAGTGAAAGTAGATAGCGGTCTTGTAGTGGTCCCGATTCCTATAGCCGCAGGCAAGCCTTTTCACCTTCTCAATCTTGCTGTTGAGGCTTTCCCCCAAGGCATTGGTTATCCGGTGTCTGGCATAGGTTACGATATTGTCAATATGAGATTTAAGGCTCTTTGCAGCCTTGACTATCGGGCCCAGCCGAGAGTGCGTGGCCCAGAAATACCAGCGAGAGAAGTATCTCCTCATCCAACCTTCTTTATGATAGTTCCAGAGGTTACGGAGGTTGTCTTTGATAGCGCGAGCACGACAGACCTTGAGATCCAGTGAACGGAGGTGTTCAAATTCAGTCCAGCGATATGGCGGGATGTTTTCTTCGTTCCATAACCACAGATACTTGGTCCCCTTCAGAATGTCATTGCCCTCTTCCATCAAGGCCCGATGCTCTTGCTTGCGAACCTTATCCACCGCGTCTACCACGAGGCGCATGACATGATATCGATCGAAGGTAATCTTTTTCTCCGCTTCAGGNATGTAGGCCTTGGTAGCCGCAATGTAGGGGTCCCACATATCCATCGCAACGGATTTTACCTTCTCTCGTTGCTCAAGGCTAAACTGCTTATAGTATTCCTCAAGACTGTTCTGATCTCGCTTGTCCCCTACATAGTCAACCGTAGCAGAGTCTATATCATAGACCAGCGTTTCGTAACGATGTCCTTTCGAGAAGGATTTCTCGTCAACCCCGATCCGTTCCGGAATCCTATGCGCCTTTCTCTCTATGCCGCGCTCAACCGCCCTCTTCATTACCCCCCAGCAAGGATGCCAGTTCATATCCAGCAAACGACAAACACTCTCAATACTGCACTCTTGCTCCAGATCCAGGACAAGGCTCTCGAATTCATAAGTCATGCCCGAATTATCTTCTCCAAGGCCGGAGATGATCTGCAAAACCCCATGTTCCGGACACTCGATCCGGGGAAGATTCACATGGATAAATGTAGCCATCTGAAACACATTCAAATGCCGGGACTCCCTTTCACATGTGTGGTCATACACGGAACACAGCCTTTGACATTTGGGGCAAGGA
>LT984871.1 GCA_900258555.1 uncultured Desulfobacterium sp.
GGTCACAAAATTATCAAATCAGGTTGTCTGTGTCCGTCCCGCCTGCCCCGTTAAATCTTAAATCTGAAAGCAATTTAACCGGGGTGTGGGTCTGTTGCCAATCATCTTAGCCCCTCCAACTCAAAAAACTCAATAAACCAAACAGACTCAACCAACCCAACAAACTCAATCACCTCCCCTGTCTGCCCTCAAATACACCAGTGCAACCTTTTGCATACACAAAAAGCCGAAAATTCCCGCTTCCCAAATACCCAAAAACCCAATAAACCCAAACAACCCGAATAACTCAAGTAACCAACATCAATAATTCGCCTGTCCTTTTTACACTTTGAGATGTTACGCCGTCGCCACACATCATCTTGAATTTTAATAAAAAGATATTGACAGAAGCAACATCTATTTGTGAAAATAGCTCGATGGAAATCAAAGAATTTGAATGGGACGACAAGAATATTGAACATATTGCGGTTCATAACGTCTCTCCTGATGAGGTTGAAGATGTGGCCTTTGATGATGACCCGTGGGTTAAAAAAGGCAGTAAGGGAACCCGGTATCTACTAGGCCATACAATTGCCGGAAGATATCTTTTTATAGTATATGTTTTAAAAGTAAAAGGCCTTGTCAGAGTTATTACGGCGATGGATATGGACGACAAAATAAAGAGGCTATATAAAAAAAGGAAAGCGAGGTAAGAAATGAAATTGCCCGATTTTAAAACCGAAGAGGAAGAGATAGATTTCTGGAAACAACACTCCATCTCAAATTATTGGGAGGATCTCAAAGAAGCAGATGATGTATTTAAAAGGCAAAGGCTGACCCCTGTCACTATAAAATTTGATCCCCTGGTATTACAAAAAATAAAGATGCTTGCTAGAAAAAGAGGTATTTCTTACAATGCTTATATTAGATATCTTCTGGCAAGAAGTGTTGAAATCGAAATCACCCACAAGCAGAAGATCTCTTCTTGACCACTTACTCGATTTCTCTCGCGCCACCACAGTAGTCTATTATGCCCGCCCCGCTTCCTAGTTTCCCTTCCCATGTCTGCCATCCATTTTCTACGCCACTGAAACCTTTCTGCAAAGTCTGCAGAAAAAAAGTCCGTGTCCGCCCCCCGCCTGCCCCGTTAAACCTGAAAACAATTTAACCGGGGTGTGGGTCTGCGGCAAATAATCTTAGCCCCTCCAACTCAACAAACCCCCAAGTAACCCTGCTAACTCAATCACCACCATGTCTGCCCTCAAATACACCCGTGCAACCTTTTGCATACACGAAAAGCCGAAAATTCCCGCTTCCCAAATACCCAATAAACCCAAACAACCAGACCAACTCAAATAAACAAAGTCAATAAGTTGCCTGGTCCTCTTTTCTATTTGACCTCAGCGGGATCTTCCACGCGCCTAAGGCCTTAATCAGCCCAGCGATTCATATGCTTTCTGTCAAATGATGCGATAAACCCGACGACATGGAATATCGCACTGGCGCCGATCACGGCATCTGTGAAATCTACATTGAGTTCAACATAGGCTATGAGCGCTTTTGGCAGGATTTCACCATTCAGGATTTCCACTCTAGGGGTGCCATAGAGGTTTCTAACCATTTAGATCACAAAATTATCAAATCAGGTTGTCCGTGTCCGTCCGTGTGGATCTGTAGCCAACTCAACCAACCCATCTACGCCTCAGCCAACCGCTTGAGCGAATAAATTCCGCTTAACCCTTTAACTTGTTTGGGTTTTTTCTCATATTTGGAATGAAACAATTCTTTAAATTGCAAATAGGTATTTAAAACAAACTCCTTACCCCCAATGATCCCGGAATCAGAAAAGTATCTGGTTCGACAACGAAAACGATCCGCTCTGGTTATCTCGAAACCTTTTTGTCTAGCTTTTTCAAGAAGATCCTGCTCTATTACCTTTGCCCGAGCTTTTTCTGGATCCTCCAGCGCCCCGGCCTCATAAACAAAACGCCGGTAATACCTCAAAAGCTCACCCTTGCCCATTACGTCTGCCCCGCCTGCTCTATGGAATGCCCTTGAAGTTATTATTCCATCAGGGTGAAATTCACTTGTGACAGAGGAGCGTATTTCGCTGGGGCCGAATTCTTTTAACCCAAAATCCATGGACAGAAAATCATCCTTATTGTTTGTCTGGATATGGTAGCCGATAGAGTTCCAACGGTAATCTTCAGGCCGCTTCACCAACCCGGCCCTGATCGGATTCAAGTCAATGTATGCCAGGCAGTTGATCAAGGTCTCACCGTTATCTACAATCACACTTTTAAATCGCTCAGACCAAAAGAATCCTCTCCTCTGTCGCAACTTATTGTAAAATCGTGAAAAAGTCTGTTTTATTTCTTTGACATAATCTGACAGGCTCGCCCACTTCTCCCTGAAAGAGCATACCTGAGTATCACTCAGATCCTGATTCTCACTATCTCCATACATCAGCTTAAATCGCCTCTTTATTTCCTCATCAGAATATCTCTCGCCAGGATACATCCTGACCAGAAGGTGGAAATGGTTCCCCATCAGACAAAACCCAAAAACCTCGGTAAAATAAACTGAGCTTAAGTGTTTAATTAATTTCAATAAAAATTCCTTTTCAATATCACCGATAACATACCCGTCAAGGGCTGTTCTGGACATCACATGATAAACGGCAGGCTCACCCTTAACAACCATTCGTGCTATACGAGGCATAGCTTATACTCCATTACCCCTGTCCTTAAAGCCCTCTCACTTTTTATAAATATTATCATGGTGGTCAAAATCAAGTAATGTTACAGTATTTGTTTCTTCATTTATTTCATATAGCAGTACGAATGATCCTCCTACATGCACCCTTCGTTTGTTTTGTAATGGCTTCCTCAATGGCTTAAAACGGTAAGGATCATCCAGTATTTGTTTCACCTTGACGTCAATCAGGGCCAAAGTGGGGAGGTCTTTTTTCTTTAATTTTTTAAAGGTCTTGTCAAGGCTCTCTTTAACGGCAAGTCTATACATTATTTCAATCCGTATCTCTCGCCGAAGTCTTTGACTGGAATTGATTTTTCAAGATCTATATCTCTCATCCGCAAAACAAAGTCATCACGCAATTCCGGTTCATCTAGAAAACTTTTCTTTATTAAAGCTACATCTCTTTGCAGCTCGACTAATATTTTATAAATGTTTTCAAGGCTTATCTCTTTTTTGGCGAACATCTCAGCCCTCCGACAAACTTTAACCTATTGAGGAAACTAATGATAATGGCAGGTTAATGTATTATAATTTGAGTCTACCGCTACCCTACCAAATTATTGTGAAAAACTATTAAAATCATAGCAGAGTGAAAAAGAAATGTCAACTAAATAATTCGCCTGTCCCTTTTTATTCTTATGACCAGAATATGCTACAAATCCTGCAGATCCTGTCTAAGACTTCTTCTCTTGTAACTTGATAATTCGCCTGTCCCGTACATTAGTCCATACATTTTACTAATGGTCTGGCTATTTAAGAATTGTTTTTCCATATCAATTAAGTATAATAGTATCATGAAATTTGAATGGGATAAGAAAAAGAGTCTTTCAAACAAGGCAAAGCACGGCATCGATTTTAATGCTGCCAAATCGCTTTGGGAAGACGACAATCGGATCGAAATTCAAAGTCCATATCCAGTGAGGACAGAAGTATCTTAATCGCGAGGCTTGACAAAAAGCTTTGGACTGCTGTCTTTACTAAACGGGGTGACGCATTACGCATCATATCCGTGAGAAGATATAGAAAACAGGAGGCAAGGCTATATGAAGAAAAAATTAGCTAAAAACACAGAAGAGTTTGACCGTCGGTTTGATGAAGGCGAGGACATACATGATTTGATAGATATGTCCAAA
>LT984872.1 GCA_900258555.1 uncultured Desulfobacterium sp.
CCAGCCATTCCGCGCTTCAGATATTTGTGAAGCCAGATTTGGTGGACTTTGAGGTCTGTTTTGGTATGGGCACCCAGTTGATAACGTCGCATAGCGACATGTATTAACTTTTCTTCGCCTAAAGGCGAGGGATTTCAACCATCCCTGAAAGGGACATTAATATTATTTTAGATTCAGGAGGTTTTTTGTTATGACGCCAAAAGAAGTTTTAGGTATGGCAAAGGAAAACGGTGCAAGGGTGGTTGATTTGAGATTCCTGGACTTCCCCGGCATCTGGCAGCATTTTACAGTGCCTCTCTCCGAGCTGGATGAGTCCAGTTTCGAGGATGGATTCGGCTTTGATGGATCGAGCATCAGGGGATGGCAGCCGATACACGCAAGCGACATGCTGGTCGTCCCGGACCCGGACACCGCAAAGATGGACCCGTTTTTCGAGGTGCCCACCCTGGTGCTGATAGGAGACATCGTGGACCCGATCACCAAGGAGGCATACAGCCGTGATCCCCGCAATATCGCCAAAAAGGCAGAGGCATACCTGAAAAGCTCCGGGATAGGAGACACGGCCTTTATCGGGCCTGAGGCCGAATTCTTCATCTTTGACGACATTCGCTTTGAATCATCCAGAAACAGGGCGTTTTATGAGATAGACTCGATTGAAGGCATCTGGAACAGCGGCAGGATAGAGGACCCCAATCTCGGATACAAACCCAGGCACAAGGAAGGCTATTTTCCGGTTCCTCCGACCGATATGTTTCAGGACCTTCGAACAAAGATGCTCCTGACCCTGGAAGAGCTTGGCATTGATGTGGAGTGCCAGCACCACGAGGTTGCAACAGCAGGCCAGGCAGAGATAGACATGCGTTTTAAGCCGCTCGTGCAGATGGGAGACCAACTGATGTGGTTCAAGTATGTGCTAAAAAACGTTGCAAAGATGGCCGATCATACGGTGACCTTCATGCCGAAGCCCCTGTTTGAGGATAACGGAAGCGGCATGCACACCCATGTGAGCATCTGGAAAGACGGAAAGCCCCTGTTTGCCGGCGACAAATATGCAGGCGTTTCACAGATCGCCTTGTATGCCATTGGCGGCATTCTGAAACACTGTAAGGCGGTTTGCGCCCTGACCAACCCCACGACCAACTCATACAAGAGGCTGGTGCCAGGCTTTGAGGCGCCCGTAAACCTGGCCTACTCCAGCCGCAACAGGAGTGCTGCAATCCGTATCCCGATGTACTCTCAGTCTCCAAAGGCAAAGAGGATAGAGTTCAGGACCCCTGATCCTTCCTGTAACGGCTACCTCGCTTTTTCCGCTATCCTGATGGCGGTGATTGACGGCATCCAGAACAAAATTGATCCGGGAGACCCGCTTGACAAGGACATCTACGGGCTTTCACCAGAAGAGCTGGCTGAGATTCCATCTGCGCCAGGATCACTGGATGAGGCTATTGCCGCATTAAAGGAAGACAACGCATTCCTGCTCAAAGGTGATGTATTCACCAGGGACGTCATTGACATGTGGATTGAATACAAGACAGATAAAGAAATAAACAGCATGAGGCTGCGTCCTCATCCGCATGAGTTTTTCCTGTACTACGATATATAACCTTTCTCTTGGAATATAAGACCTAAGGGCGACCAAAAGGTCGCCCTTTCTCCAGACTCTTTTTAATGCCCAGAAAAATTTCTTGGGAATACTAATGTCAATGAAGGTTTAAAATGGCAGGGCCGCCATAACCAGCAGGGATGGAGCGTGACTGGATTCCTGTCCCGCTACACGGCAAGGTTAGGCCATCCTATTCTTCCAGTATCCAGGTCTTCGACGACCGTGAGCCACAGCAATAATCTCGATCTTCTCCCGAGTTTCTCGATATACCAAATAGAAAGGGAAGCGATGGAAGATATAACGCCGCGTGCCGTGAACATATCTTGACCCCATCTTTGGGTTTTTGGCGATTGCTTCGACAGCAAAATCAAGCTCGGCAAGATAGGCGTCTGCGGCGGAAGAGCTTCTCTCTCGATACCACCGGTTTGCCGCTTGTGCCTCGGCAATGGCCTCAGGATGGATGTATACATGCCGTAATGACATCACAGGTCTGCGATTCTTGCTCTGGCTTCGGCCCAGGGAATCAAGGTGACTTTCCCTTCGTCAATTTCCCGGACACGCGAGGCTATTTCCGCTTCCCACGCAGATTCTGCAGCACGGTCTAATGGTTCGTCAAGGCTATCAAGCAATGAACCAGCTAGAGCCGCCCGTGCCTCAGGGGGGAGTCTCAAAGCCTGCTTAAGTATATTCTCGATATTCTCTTCCATTTCTCAATTCAACTCCGTTCTTGAATGATTTCTACAAATCTAATTAATAATTACGGGGCATCGCACATTTGTGTGGGTGACCCCAATATGTTGTGGTCATGCATTGATGACCTGGAATGCCGCTGGTTTTCTTCTCGGATAGAGATCAAGGCCTCCGCAGTGAAAGTAGATAGCGGTCTTGTAGTGGTCCCGATTCCTATAGCCGCAGGCAAGCCTTTTCACCTTCTCAATCTTGCTGTTGAGGCTTTCCCCCAAGGCATTGGTTATCCGGTGTCTGGCATAGGTTACGATATTGTCAATATGAGATTTAAGGCTCTTTGCAGCCTTGACTATCGGGCCCAGCCGAGAGTGCGTGGCCCAGAAATACCAGCGAGAGAAGTATCTCCTCATCCAACCT
>LT984873.1 GCA_900258555.1 uncultured Desulfobacterium sp.
GATCTCTATCCGAGAAGAAAACCAGCGGCATTCCAGGTCATCAATGCATGACCACAACATATTGGGGTCACCCACACAAATGTGCGATGCCCCATTTTTTCAATCCCGCCATCTTTGCCTTCAAAACCAATTTCGACAATCTCCTGGCATTGTCTGATAAAAGTCCGTGTGACTTCACGATGCCCAATTTGACCAGTCTTCTCGTCTTTTGATAAAACCTTGTCGCCAACTTTGATCTCTTCAATAGGCTTTTTGCCCTTTTCAGTTTCAACTAATGTGCCTTTAACAAAGCAAATTCCGGAAATCACCTTATTGTCAATAATGGACCTTTTTCCTATCACTGATGATTCTTTAAAGCCGCGTTGAATTGCGTTTCTGATCGCAGATCTTGCTGTGGCTATTCTGGCGGCCTTTGCAGAAGCAAGAGCCGCCTTTCTTGCCATCATCTTTCCTGCGATTTTTCCTGCTGCGCGTTTTCCAAGTTCGGCAACTCCTTTTCCCAATGCCACAATCCCCTTTGCAATGCCGGGAGCGCCGATGACTGTGGAAACAACATCGGCAAAGGCAATAGCCTCTGAAACAAATGCCGCGCCGAGTTCTCCTATGTTGTTATACTCCCTGTAATCATAATTAGAGGGGAGGGTGGTAAAACAGGCCATTAAATTGATTGTCTCAGTCAACTCCATCACAAGGGGGTTTGACGTGAACCCGTAGTCAAGGAGGCTTCCGGCCTTGATATTGCCTACGCTTGCCTGGCGATAGAGTCCCGTCGGATCACTGAAATTGACAGGGTCATTAACCGAATATGCATAAAGGTTAAGCCCATCAATTGCACCCGCAGGGTCTGTCTGGAGAAAGCGGCCAATTTTCGGATCGTAGTCACGTGCGGCCAGGTGCAGAAGTCCTGTTTCAGCCTCCCATAGCCCCCCGATAAATCCGAAATCATTATCAATAGCGCTCTTTGACAGGATGTTATCGTTTTGATCGAAAATGTTCACATTTCCATCTACATCGTATGCATACCTCTCGACCACGATTCCATTGGCGTCGGTTATCGCAATCACCGAACCCCTCTGGTCATATTGATAATAGTAGTCTGCACCCTGCCGGCGCATCATAACAGGACTGGCATCCAGAGCGCCGTAAACATATTGTCTAAGGACATTTTCTCCTTCATCCATGACAGCGATGATTCTATCACCGTCATAGACATAGTTGACAGTGCCGCCTGTCGCGGTCTTAGAAATCATTCGGCCAAGGGCATCATAGGCATACCCAACGATTTCTGCGTCGGTCGCCGTTTCAGTCACCCGTATAATATGTCCGAATGCATCATATACAAATGACCGGGTCCCATCCTCCCTGAGGTTTCCATTCCTGTCATATGTAAAGGCCTGACCTCCGACCGCCGTATACTGGTTCAGGGTATTCGAGACATAGTTCTGCACAAGGCCGTCTCGCGTCACATTTATACGGTTGGCCGATTCATCAAACTGGAATGATGTGGTATGCGTTGCAGCCTGGGCTGCGGCGTCAGGATCAAGGGGTCTCGCAAGGCCGTATCTGACGGTGGATATCCATCCCTCGCCGGTATATGCATAATTATCGCCTGAGCCGCCTGCGTGCTGGTATGCAGCGGAAGAAAGCCTGCCCGCATCATCATAGCCGAAGGAGAATCCTGTCTGGATACTCCCTGTAGTGGAATAGTAATTTCTTCCATCCTCTTCATGCACCGGGTTATAAGTGATCCGCCCGTGTGTGCCGTTTCCGAATTGGGCAGCGGCCAATCTGTCAGGGCCGCTGAAATCATACCTTGCAACGGATCGGCCTCCTGTTGAGACATTGTTAAGTCTTCCCAGTGAATCATAGTTCATTAAAAGTTCAAGCCCGGTAGAGTATCTTAACCGAATGTTATCTCCACCAAGGTTATATGCAGACAGAATTTCTATTGTCCCCTGGACCTGCCTGAGCAGGTCACCCCTGGAATTATATGAGTGGGTAATTGAATGAGTGCCGGCATCAGAAACCGCAGATGCGCTAATCATGCGATTGAGGCCGTCATATGCAAAACTCTTCTCGTCCACTCCCTCAAAGCCTGAGACCATGTCAACGGACAGATCGGTCATGCGGTTGGCGGCATCGTACGTATATGAGAGTACGTTTCCAGCGCGATCAGTGAAGGTGCTGACAAGGTCATCAGGCTGGTAACTTACTGAGGTTCTCGACTCATCGGGCGTCCCATCGCCGTAAACAGTGCTGATCAAACGGCCGCGTTGGTCATACTGCATGGCTGTTGCATGATCGTTTGCATCGGACTGACGAATAACCCGGTCCTCCAGGTCATAGACAAAATTTGATTCTTCAGACCCTGCTGACGACATGGTGAGACGGTTGAAGCCGTCGTATTGCATAGTTGTAGTGACACCGCCGACGGTCTCCACCTTGGTGATGTTATCCCTTTCATCATAGAAATAGACCTGACTGCGCTGCACGTTAGTATCCTGGGCGACAGTTTTTGTAGCCATCCGGCCATAGGAATCATATGTGTATCCTATTGTGAGCGTTTCCCTGGCGCCGTCAGGTCTTACATCGCTCTTTAAGACCAGAACCAAACTAAACCACCCTCGACTATAAGTCGAGGGGTTTTATGAGGGGTCGATTTCAAATCGACTATCATCAGGAATCGGCTCCCCT
>LT984874.1 GCA_900258555.1 uncultured Desulfobacterium sp.
TTCAAAAGCAAGAAGGGGAGCCGATTCCTGATGATAGTCGATTTGAAATCGACCCCTCATAAAACCCCTCGACTTATAGTCGAGGGTGGTTTAGTTCTTTTAAGTCTGCCTTTGTCAGGGTCATGAACACTTATTCCTCCTGGGAAATCTTAAACAGGATAAAAACCTTTTTTCAAACACCTAAGCTGTTACCTTTTTTTAAATGATATATAATAGGTGGTTCATGATATTTTGTCAAGGAATTAAGGCGGTTGTAAAAATATTGAGATAAATAAAAAAGAAGGTGCATGCAAGGCTAAATACTTGTAAAATAATAGTGTATTTTTATTTTGATTTTCTTTGGTATTCACCTCAGATTATAGTCATGACTAAAAAGCCGGTTGATAAAAGACTAAAAAATAACGCCCAAGGCTTGCAGGCCCGTAGTGATGCCTCCAAAGATGGGGGTCCTCGTCTGCTGGAATTTGACTGGTGGAAGACAGCGCTCGCAAATGCGCCCAGTTTCATTTCCGTGGTGGATAGAAACGGTATAATCCAGTATGTGAACAGGATGTTACCTGGATTTGGCAAAAAAAACATAATAGGGACGAGCATTTTTAAATATCAGACAGATGAAAATCGTCATATTTCAAGGAAGACCTTGGATGGGATCTTTCGTTCAGGCAAAAGGGGAATTTTCGAGGCGGCGGGCGTGGGCGCCCATGATTCCAGTTCATGGTACCAGGTCCAATATGGACCGATTGAACGCGATGGGGAGGTTAAGGCGGCGATTTTTATCGCCATAGACATTAGTGATCGAAAAAAGGCTGAAAAGGCTATAAGTTACCGCATCCAATTTGAAAAACTGATCATGAATATATCTTCCAGATTTGTCCGTCTGTCTCTGGATGAAATTGATGCGGGCATTAATGACGCACTTAGGATAATAGGTGAATTCGCCCATGTGGACAGGGCATATGTCTTTCAGTTCCGTGAAGGTCTTGAGGCCGATAATACCCATGAGTGGTGTGCAGAAAATATCCAGGCTCAGATTCAGAAGTTAAAACACATCAATATGTCAGATGAGTTCCCATGGTTTCTGCTAAAGATGAGGGCAAGACTGCCTATTCATATCCGATCCATGGATGATTTGCCTGGCGAGGCAATTCGGGAAAAAGGGCATTTTGAGCGGCATGGCATCAGATCTGTAATGGCAGTCCCCATGCTGGGTGGAGAGAAATTGACTGGATTTCTAGGATTTGATGCTGTAACGGCTCAAAAGTCCTGGTCGGAAGATCTTATCGGACTGCTTACAATAACCGCAGATGTAATTTCAAATGCCCTGGAGCGGAAGCGCAGGGATCAGGAACTGAGGGCAAGTGAGGAGAAGTTCCGGTTTCTGGTCAATTTCAGCCCTGATCCGATAGCAATCACCCGGGATGGACAGTACCGGCAGATCAATTTGGCGTTTACTGAGATGTTGGGATACACCCAACAGGATGTGGATGAAGGCCTTATGATCAGCGATCTGGTCCAGGACAAGGATAAAGAGACCATTCTCAAACGTCACAGGGATCGCCTTTCAGGAAAGAATGTCTCAAAGACATTTCGTATAGATTATATTGCAAAAAACGGGAAGCTTATCTCATGCGAGACCTCTGCTGTTATGATTCCTTACGGTGGCAGACCTGCCGCACTTGTAATAATACGGGACATAACAGAACGGATTAATGCTGAAAGGGAAAATATAAGGCTTCAAAACCAATTGAACCAGGCCCAAAGGATGGAGGCCATAGGGACACTTGCAGGAGGCATTGCACACGATATTAATAGCATTCTTTACGGTATCATCGGTTATGCTGAGATTGCCAGATACCACCAGATTGAGGAAGGGCATCCGGCACTGTTGAGTCTGGATGAAATAATAAAGGCCAGCGACAGGGCTGCGAATCTTGTTAAACAGATCCTAACCTTCAGCAGACGAAAAAGGCATGAAAAGATAAAATTTAAATTGACAACCATTATCAATGAGACCCTGGGGCTGCTCAGACCGACAATGCCCCCATCAATAGAGATCAAGGAACAGATAAAGACCAATGCGGATTTCATCCTTGCAGACCCCGGCGAGATCCATCAGGTCATGATGAATCTATGCACCAATGCCGCCTATGCCATGAGGGACACTGGCGGCACGTTGATGATAGATCTGGATTCAAGACAACTTAATGATGAAGACATCGCGTTATATCCAGGTCTCAATCCAGGTCCGTACCTGGTGCTGACCGTAAGCGACAATGGACATGGTATAGACCATGCGATCATTGAGCGTATTTTCGACCCCTATTTTACAACTAAACCTGCAGGGGAGGGCACTGGTCTCGGTCTTGCCGTGGTTCACGGGATTGTAAAGGCCTGTGGCGGTGCAATTAGTGTCGAAAGCGAGCCTGGTAAAGGCGCCTCTTTTGAGATATTGCTGCCGCTCTTTCAGGATGAAAATGTTAATGTCCCTTTCAGGGATGGTTGAAATCCCTCGCCTTTAGGCGAAGAAAAGTTAATACATGTCGCTATGCGACGTTATCAACTGGGTGCCCATACCAAAACAGACCTCAAAGTCCACCAAATCTGGCTTCACAAATATCTGAAGCGCGGAATGGCTGGTGCGGTG
>LT984875.1 GCA_900258555.1 uncultured Desulfobacterium sp.
AAAGCAAGAAGGGGAGCCGATTCCTGATGATAGTCGATTTGAAATCGACCCCTCATAAAACCCCTCGACTTATAGTCGAGGGTGGTTTAGTATCTCATTTATTTTTCATCTACAGGCGCAAAAAACGCCATTACCGGTTTCTGTTATGATAGTGATCGCGGTCTTTCCTTGTTGACATTAACACCACACTTTGTTAAAAAATTCACTTTCTTGGGACAAAACCGCGATCTTCTGTGAAATCATCACATTAATAAAGGAGAACATATTAAAATGGAGGAACTGACACCTTTATATGAAGTAAACGAGGCCCTGGTCGCCATGGGCGCTGAGAAATTAAACCTGTGCATGCAGTGCGGCATGTGTGCAGGCTCCTGCCCCTGGCGTACTGTGGACGGACCCTTTAATATCCGCCGTCTTATCAGGATGGCCCAGCTGGGCGTTGAGGGCTATGAATCCGATGATATCCTTTACGGGTGTACAACATGCAACAAATGCGTCTTAAAGTGCCCGAGGGGTGTGACTATCATTGATATCGTAAAGGCCATGAGGGCCATGATTGCAGAAACCGGCGCCATTCCCTCGGTCTTAAAGACTGCCACAGGCAGTGTGCACAGCAAGGGAAATCCATGGTCTGAAGACAGGGAAAAAAGGACTGCGTGGATGGAAGGCCTTGATGTGCCCGCCTTTGACAACACAAAGGAATACCTTTTGTTTGTCTGCTGCACTTCAGCCTATGACCCAAGGAGCAGGAATATTGCAAAGGCCATGGTCAAGGTCTTATCCGCCGCAGGAGTAAGCTTCGGCGTTATTGGTATTGAAGAAAGCTGCTGCGCAGAATCCATGAGGAAAATAGGCGACGAAGAACTATTTATGAAGACAGCGGAAAAGAACATCGGCCTTTACAGTGAAAGGGGGGTAAAAAAGGTCATCACCACCTCGCCCCACTGTTTCTACACCTTTTCCAAGGAATACCCGGAATTGGGGTCAGAGTTTGAGACAGTCCACTATACAAAGCTCCTTTCGGATCTTCTGGCAGACGGAAAGTTGAAACTCTCCGGCACGGTTTCTAAAAAGGTCACCTATCATGATCCATGCTATCTTGGCAGACACAGTGAAATCTACGATGAGCCCCGTTCGCTGATATCCGCCGTGACCGATGGCAACCTGGTGGAAATGAAAAGGATTAAAAAGGAAAGCCTCTGTTGCGGTGCAGGAGGGGGGAGACTCTGGATGGAGACCAAACCTGAATGGAGGTTTTCTGATCTCAGGATCCACGAGGCCTGCGACACAGGAGCAGCAATCCTGGCCACTGCATGCCCGTACTGCATATCCATGCTTGAGGACAGCAGGAAGACGACAAATAAGGAAGATCAGATAGAGATAAAAGACATAGCCGAGCTTGTCGCTGAAGTGATTTAATCGGTCTATTTCAAGCCGCCTTACTATCTTTTTGGGTGCAGATTGGTATTAACATAATAAGAGCAGTTAGCGATTAGCTTTTAGCAATTAGACAAAGACCTTCGACATGTTGATAACATCAATGGCCGCGCCCATTGGGTGAGGGTATAACTTCTTGCAATAGCTTGAATTTTTTAAGCTTACAGCTAATTGCTTACAGCCGAAAGCCTTTTTTAGTATTAATGTCCCTTTCAGGGATGGTTGAAATCCCTCGCCTTTAGGCGAAGAAAAGTTAATACATGTCGCTATGCGACGTTATCAACTGGGTGCCC
>LT984876.1 GCA_900258555.1 uncultured Desulfobacterium sp.
AAAGCAAGAAGGGGAGCCGATTCCTGATGATAGTCGATTTGAAATCGACCCCTCATAAAACCCCTCGACTTATAGTCGAGGGTGGTTTAGTTTATCAAGTGGTTTTTTAGTTTTTCAGGAGTCCCTAAATATCTCGATAGAATCCATGATGACTGCAAATCGTAATGGAAAATATCAGGCTTGATATTTATGGAAGAAGTGGCACAGTGTTGGGTCTTAAGGCTCCCACAACCCCCTCGATCCACAGTATCTGTTGATCTGAACACGAAACTTAAAAACCTTATACCCCATTTTGCCATATTACGGACACCCCAGGCAGGTAGCATTTGCAATATGGGCTCCAAGATCAGGTATTTATATTGGAAAATATGTCGTTATTGTTGATTCGGATATTGATATACATGACCCCAAAAAAATATGGTCCGCCATTGCAAACAGGACAAACCCATCTAAAGACATTATGGTGATTTCCCACACTGGAGGAGGGCCTCTGGATCCTTCTGTCCATCCTGATATAAAAATGACGACAGGACACGTCGGAAGGTGGGACAGGGTAATGATTGACGCCACATGGGATGACACATGGGAACATAGGCCTGAATGGAGCGGCCTCAACCATCCTCCTTCCAGTCTGGCTGGTGAAGAAGAACTCCAGATTGTTAGGGAGAAATGGGGCAGGTATGGCTTTAAGTAAGGCCACTGCTACCATGATGTCATCCTAATGCAGGCTATATTCTTAAAGGAAATTTTTGGTGTATATCTTGCCAGGATGGCGAGTAGCAATATTGATTGAATCGGGTGTGGAGAAATAGGCGGAATTTTCTGGTGCCGTGTGATGTAGTGTATATTACCTTCTCAGCAGGATTTTGTGATCACCGCCGCGTCTTTTTGAAATAGTATTTAGGTGTGCCTCCTGTCCATATCTTAAAGGCGGGACTAAATGGGCTTTGCTCGGAAAATCCCAGAAGAAATGCAACATCGCAGATTGTTACGTCATCTTCATTCAGATACGTGAGTGTGACTTCCTTTTTAGCGAAATTCTGTTCTTTCGCACATTGAGAGATTTGAGTGTGAGCAACAAACCTGAAGTAAACAATATATTGACATATTAAGTGCCGTATTGTACTGTGTGGGGGAATATGTGGGGGATACATTGTTAACGCAATTTCGAGTTAATTGACAAGCGGTGTTGGTGGGGGAATCATGGCCCCCCACAAAGATAGAAGGAAAAATAATGCCCAAAAAAAATAGAATAAAGACACCATATCCGGGGGTTTATTATATTGAAGGATGCCACAGAAATGCTGCTAAAAAAGAAAGGACCTTTTATATTCGATATCGAAAAAACGGAAAACTAATTGAAGAGAGAGTCGGCCTTCGATTTCGAGACGGGATGACAGGGGAAAAGGCTGCAAGTATTCGTGCAGAATGCATAGTTGGTAGCCAGCTATCTTCAAAAAAATCTTTATATATGATTCCTGAGAAGTAACTATTGTATATTATCTACAAATATGCTATACATGAATCATGTATAAGAAAACAAGCCCCCAATTAAAGTTATTCGGTGTAG
>LT984877.1 GCA_900258555.1 uncultured Desulfobacterium sp.
AACTATTAAAGGAGGGAGAGCATGAAAAGGATTGGATTGGTTTTTGGTTTAGTGGTTTCATCGTTGTGGGGTGTGGTTTTTTCGGCCCATGGGTTTAATGTGATGGACGACAAGCTTTTCATCACCGGATATGTACAGAACCAGAGTTCTTACCGGATGGCGGATGGGGCGGACGAGCTTGTCAGCAGTGAGAACCGACTCCAGGTGGAAATGGACGCAAATCTACATTCCCAGGTAAAGGTGCATGGCGTTTTCCGGGGCATATATGATGCAATATATGACCTGCGGCATGAAAGCGACCGATGGGGTACAAATTATGCGGGCTCCAGGGATAAGCTGAGCACGGAGTATAAGATAAGGGAGCTTTATATGGATGCTACTCTGGGCAGGTGTGATTTCCGGGTCGGCAAGCAACAGGTGGTATGGGGGGAGACCGATGGTCTGAGGCTGATGGATCTCATCAACCCCCTGGATATGCGGCGGCAGTTTATTACCCGGGACTGGGAAGATATCCGTATTCCTCAGCTTATAGCCAAGGCGATTTACGGAATTGATCCGATGCGCAATGCCTTTTTTGAATTGTTGTGGAATCCCGGGGATCTTGAAAGAGATGAGGTATACTTTGATACTACCATGAGCGACGATTACAAATCTCCATGGACCATCGCCAATTCTCAATCGTTGGAGGCCATAAAGCCGCTAAGGCAAGCCGGGTTAGTGCGTATGAAAGAGAAAGACACATCTGAGCTCAATGCGGATGAAAGCGAGTTTGGCGCCCGGTTTGGGATGGAACTGGGCGGCTGGTTTTTTACCTTGAATTATTGGCAGGGATTTTCTAAGTCGCCTGTTCTGGATGGAGATCTTACTGTATTGGAGCCGATGTTCCTGGGTAGTGGTCCTCCTCCTTCACTTCCTGTTAATCTTGAGTATAAATACCCACGGGAAAAGGTGAGCGGTTTTACCTTTAATAAGGCAACAGGTCTATGGGTTTGGCGAGGCGAGTTTGCCACTTATTGGAACAAACACTATAATACTATAGATACAAGCCCTGTTCTTGGTTTGCCGAATATCAGTATGGTTGATGAGACTCTACAGTCCTCTATGCTTGGTTTTGACTATAAGCGGTTTATCAAATGGCTCAATCCGGAAAAGATGTTTTTTATTTCCGGTCAGGCTTTTCATAACCATATATTTAATTATGACGATAAGTTAAGGAGCGGGCCATATAGTCAAAAGCCCAGGGAGGACAGTGTTGCTTTAACCTTTCTCGCCAATACCGGGTATCACATGGACAGAATTTGCCCGGAAGTATTAGTTGTGTATGATATTGGCACTACCGGCTGGTATATAAAGCCCCGTGTAGAATTTAAATATGGAGAACACTGGAGGCCGGAGATAGGGGGGCTGGTGTTTACTGGCGAT
>LT984878.1 GCA_900258555.1 uncultured Desulfobacterium sp.
AAGCAAGAAGGGGAGCCGATTCCTGATGATAGTCGATTTGAAATCGACCCCTCATAAAACCCCTCGACTTATAGTCGAGGGTGGTTTAGTTAATATTCATGCGTGAATATTATGATTTGACATATCGATTTATTGAATAAGTGTCATGGAGTTTATTATGGAATTGACTGGTATCGGAAAATGGGAAGTATTAATGAATGTATCTGGGTTTCTTCTTTGGGGAATGACGATTGTATATATGATTAGAAAAGATGCAAAGAACGGAAATGGATTTTTTAGAAGGAAGGTTTATTTGAAGAATTGTGGAAAAGAAAAAAACTTTTCTGAAATATTAATGAAACAGTCGGAGGTAGCGTTTAATAGAAATTTAGAAGGCATTAATTATGAAAAGACTAAATTGCATGATATATTAAAAGAAAAATATGATGATAAATATAAGAGCTGTAATTGTGAAAATAAAAATATGGGGCATCGCACATTTGTGTGGGTGACCCCAATATGTTGTGGTCGGATTATTGTTTTTCTGACCGGAATGAGTTAGCGTAGTTTTAAGGCGATGACGCCGGGGGCCGACGGAGAGACCCACGGCCATCTCGGAGTCGGCCCCCGGCGTCATCGCCTTGAAACTACTGATTAGTCGAGAGCTACTATGAAAGATACATCTTTTTTTGCACAGCTTCTTGGGATCACTCCTCCTTGGTATATATCGAACTCGATATATACCAAGGAGGAGTGATCCCAAGAAGCTGTGCAAAAAAAGATGTATCTTTCATAGTAGCTCTCGACTAATCAGTAGTTTCAAGGCGATGACGCCGGGGGCCGACTCCGAGATGGCCGTGGGTCTCTCCGTCGGCCCCCGGCGTCATCGCCTTAAAACTACGCTAACTCATTCCGGTCAGAAAAACAATAATCCGACCACAACATATTGGGGTCACCCACACAAATGTGCGATGCCCCATATTTTTATTTTCACAATTACAGCTCTTATATTTATCATCATATTTTTCTTTTAATATATCATGCAATTTAGTCTTTTCATAATTAATGCCTTCTAAATTTCTATTAAACGCTACCTCCGACTGTTTCATTAATATTTCAGAAAAGTTTTTTTCTTTTCCACAATTCTTCAAATAAACCTTCCTTCTAAAAAATCCATTTCCGTTCTTTGCATCTTTTCTAATCATATATACAATCGTCATTCCCCAAAGAAGAAACCCAGATACATTCATTAATACTTCCCATTTTCCGATACCAGTCAATTCCATAATAAACTCCATGACACTTATTCAATAAATCGATATGTCAAATCATAATATTCACGCATGAATATTAACTAAACCACCCTCGACTATAAGTCGAGGGGTTTTATGAGGGGTCGATTTCAAATCGACTATCATCAGGAATCGGCTCCCCTTCTTGCTT
>LT984879.1 GCA_900258555.1 uncultured Desulfobacterium sp.
TCAAGGAGGATTAGCAATGGCTAAGGAGAAATTTTCGAGGACAAAGCCGCATGTTAACGTAGGTACGATAGGACATATTGACCACGGTAAGACGACATTGACAGCAGCAATAACAAAGCACCTTGAGAAGAAGGGGTGGGCGAATTTTGTACCATTTGACCAGATAGACAAGGCACCTGAGGAGAAGGAAAGGGGAATCACGATAGCGACTGCGCACGTGGAGTATCAGACAGCCAACAGGCATTATGCGCACGTGGATTGTCCCGGCCATGCTGACTATATAAAGAATATGATTACAGGGGCGGCGCAGATGGACGGTGCAATACTGGTGGTAGGAGCTGATGACGGTCCCATGCCACAGACCCGGGAGCACATACTGCTGGCGCGTCAGGTTGGTGTACCCACCATAGTGGTGTTTTTGAACAAGTGCGACATGGTGGACGATGAAGAGCTGATAGAGCTGGTGGAGCTGGAGCTAAGAGAGCTTTTGTCCAAGTATGAATTTCCTGGTGATGAGATACCGATAATCCGGGGAAGCGCGTTAAAGGCGCTTGAAAGCGATGATCCCAATTCTGAAGAAGCAAAGCCCATATTTGAATTGATGGATGCGATAGACAGTTATATACCTGAGCCGGTCAGACAGATAGATAAGCCCTTTTTGATGCCGATCGAGGATGTGTTCAGCATATCCGGGAGGGGTACGGTTGTAACAGGAAGGGTCGAGCGTGGAATAATCAAGGTTCAGGACGAGGTGGAGATAGTAGGGATCACAGAGACGCTCAAGACAGTGTGTACGGGTGTGGAGATGTTCAGGAAGATCCTGGATGAGGGTCGAGCCGGAGATAACATAGGGGTATTGTTGAGGGGAACCAAGAGGACAGAGGTTCAGCGCGGACAGGTGGTGGCCAAGCCCGGGTCAATAACGCCTCATACCAAGTTCAAGGCCGAGGCGTACATATTGACCAAGGAAGAGGGTGGCCGACACACGCCGTTTTTTAACGGATATCGTCCTCAGTTTTATTTCAGGACCACGGATGTTACAGGTGTAGTGACGCTGCCCGATGGGGTTGAGATGGTGATGCCTGGAGACAATGTGACACTGACAGGCAGTCTGATTACGCCAATAGCCATGGAGAAGGAGTTGCGGTTTGCCATCCGTGAGGGTGGAAGGACCGTCGGCGCAGGTGTAATCAGCGAAATTATTGAATAGG
>LT984880.1 GCA_900258555.1 uncultured Desulfobacterium sp.
GGCATGTGTTACTCCGTTTTACGAAAAAAATTGAGGTCAGTACCCGATCCGTGGATGACCGCCCCGGCCTCCCAAGATAGACGGAGGGGGGCATGTGGTCTTTGCCTCTCCTCCTGCTGATCCCTTGCCACTGGCCGTTCGCTCTGCCTGTGCCCCCTTGTCCGCATCATTCTGCCTTGACATCAAGGCCGTTCTTCTTGATCCAGTTGAACAGATTCGGAATGCTGGTTTCATAGCGTCTAGCCACATAGACCTTGGTGCTTCCATTCTTCAATAGAGCTATGATCTCTTCCTTATGATCATCAAGCTTGCTGCGTCCTGGCCCTTTTGGTCTGCCCAACTGAATACCTTTTTCTTTTCGCATTCTCAGTCCTTCCTTAGTCCTTTGCGATATGAAGTCCCGCTCAAGATCGGCGAACAGTGCAAGCATTGTGCTCATGACTTTTGACTGCATATCATCGCCGTTGAGGGATAAGTTTTCCTTTACACTGTAGATACTGATCCCCTTATCTTTTGCTACTTTCAGGATCTCAAGGACCTCCAAGGTTGACCGCCCTAATCTTGAAAGCTCAGGCGTTACGATACGGTCGCCACTGGTAAGCTCATCAATGATTGAACTGATCTTTCGTTCTTTCCAGTTCTTCTTCCCGGATACGGTTTCCTCGACGAATATCACCTGGCCAAAGTCCCGATCATTTGCGAACTTCAAAACATCGGCCTTGTTCTTTTCAGTGTCCTGCTGATCTGTGCTCACTCTTAAATAAGCCATGGTTCGTGGTCCTGATTTGTCTTCGTCAACCTCGACGAAAGTAATGACTGTCTCGTATTTTTTCTCTTTAATACCCTTTGGAACATATACTTTGCGCTTGTTCTCCATTATGATTCCCCCCAAACTTAGGATTGTTAAATGAATACCTCAAAAACTCATTTAAAATATAAGGAATCATAATATGAAAGTCAAGCCTTTTTATTTAATTATTTACGCCATTAAAAACGATCGTTTTCTTAGTTATTCTTCAAGTAA
>LT984881.1 GCA_900258555.1 uncultured Desulfobacterium sp.
AAAAGCAAGAAGGGGAGCCGATTCCTGATGATAGTCGATTTGAAATCGACCCCTCATAAAACCCCTCGACTTATAGTCGAGGGTGGTTTAGTTGTAAATTTTGAATGAAGTAGGGAAACAAAATGGATATCAAAATTCTGGGGCCTGGGTGCCCAAAATGTCATGAGACCGAAAAGGTTGTCAGGGAAGCCGTAGCGGAAGCGGGAGCAGACGCGGCTGTAGAAAAAGTGACGGATGTGATGCAGATCGCAGGCTATGGCGTGTTCGGCACGCCGGCAGTGGTTATTGACGGCGCTGTCAAGTGCGTGGGTAAGGTGCCCAAAAAGGATGAGGTCATAACGTGGCTGAAAAAATAACGCCTTAATAAGTGCTGTCCTGATGGAAATCGAGAAATGGCTTGGCAAATAAATTTTATTATAACTGGAGAACAATTATGTCTCAAGATTGTTGTGCGACCGATTCCAATATCATGATTCTGGCCTGTTTCGGTGCATCCAATGTCGGCCAGCTTAGCAACCAGGCCGCTGTTGAGCTGACCCGGGAAGGATATGGAAAGATGTTCTGCCTGGCTGGAATAGGAGGACACCTGAGTGGTTTTGTGCAATCGGCGAAGGACGTACCGCAGTTAATTCTAGTTGACGGATGCGCCATCGGTTGCGGCAAGGCCATTCTGGAGCAAGCGGAAATACCTTTAAAAGACTATCTGGTCATAACAGAGCTGGGAATAGAAAAGAGCAAGGATTTCAATCTGAAAAAAGAGGATATCCGAAAAGTCAAAGAGGCTGTTAAGGAAAATTGCAGGCAGGCTCAGCCGGACATCACCGGCATGGCGCAAACGGGTTCAGGCAGGTGCTGTTGTTAATCTGACTAAGAATAAACCGCGTCATTCCGGCGAAGGCCGGAATCCAGAAAAGGCACTGGATGCCGGATCAGGAGACTGTGTCGTAATTAAGTATACAATTTGTTCTTTGACAATAAAATAGAAGAAAAAGGTGAAGAGTCGATAAAAAGA